>NZ_SHNN01000009.1 GCF_026262625.1 Candidatus Litorirhabdus singularis | reverse complement strand
AACGACGGCGCGCAAGGCCTGGTTACTGATAATCTTTCGCGGTTTCACGCAGCGTTTACGCCGGGTTCGGTAGGCTTTACCCGCTTCGGCAGCGCAGTAGCCAACGGAAGACGAGTTCCGCCTGATCCCCCGTGACAAAGTGGCTGGGCTTCGGTCCAGTTGCAGCGCAATCTGACGCAGGCTACTGCCACGGTGTCGTTCAAGCATAAGGAAAGCCCGCTCTTCCGGGCTTAAGTGATGATAGATAGTCATTTGACCCATACTGCCGCTTTTTGTTGCACTTGCAACTTGAGTCTAAGCTGACCCCTTTTTCGAACGGTATGTTCTTTCCTAGCTGCCGCCCCAAGCCGAGGCCGACTGCGCACTGCGGCCAGCCTGTGCTTCAGAGTCCTGCACTAGCGGATTTATGACCATGAAGTCTGGAACCAGGATGGAGTTTTCCGGCAGGTACTGCGCAATACGCTCTATCCATTCACGCAGTTCGGGAACTTGGGCAACGGCCAGTTTGTCGTCGTAACCCACCATATAACCGAACACCAATTGGGGGAAAATCGCGAAATCCACCAGGGAAGGCTCCGTCCTCCCGCCAAAGAAGGGTCCACCCTGCAGGTGCTGAATCAGTTCCATACCAATGCGATCTCGCATCTCTTTCACGGATTCGGAGGTATCTACATGGCACATCATGTGCTTGATGAATGGAGCAGTCTGCAGTATCTCAGGCCAGGCGTTACGCACCTCATCGGCGAGAGGGGTCTGACTACTGACAATGGCCGCCAGACGCCAGGCAGTCTGTCGAAGTCTCGCTGTCATCGGCATCGGCGTGTCATACACTGTTCTGAAGCTGCTCAAGATCAGGCTGTTGGTAACCCAGTCATCCAGTGCCAGAATTTCTCCCTTGTCCTGCTGGCTCTGCCCGAAAAGGGGTTTCTCAGGGAAAAGCTCGTCCAACCATTCGGCCAACGGTGTCGAGTCTGTGCGCCATTCGTCGTCAATCTGCAGAACAGGCACTTGGGTTTGGCCGGTGAAGGCGATCGCCCTGGGATCCATCGGATTTACGGGAACAAATTCAAAGGGCAGCTTTTTGTAGTAGAGACAACAGCCCACCTTGCGTACAAAGGGGCTGGTGGAATAACCGTGCAGTTTGATATCAGTCAATTTACACCTTTACATATTTGAGCAAGTTAAATGCCAACTCACATGGATTAAATCGCCAATCGGATAGCTGCGATTATTACTATGAACTTAGTTTCGTCCTGATTACGTCGCAAGAAAATGTCGGTTTTACCGTAGTTCTTGTCATTTTTATCGGAATAATGTCACGGTCATAGAGCCGGTGAGATTAGATTCACTATAGAATATGGAAAATGGACGCCTTATTAATCAATGCAGGCAGCGTGCCGAGGACCGGTTGAACTTACAATGCACACTAGCCGTTGAACATAGCCTCACAGCCGGTACCCGATAACAAGACATCCACCCAGCGACGGTCGCTGCCGGCCAACGCCAGATACTGTTCCTGTATCCACTGCACACAGCGCGCCTGGTAGGGAAAAGTAGGCTGCAGCCAGGTCTTGCCGTCAACATTTACATGGATATCTTTGTCACCACATATTACGGCCTGAGCATTGGCCAACATTACCGGAACGTAACTACGGCCTATTTCAGTCAGCAGCGGCCTAAGACTATCTAGCAGTTGGTCACGTTCAAACCAGCCGGACTGGTCGACATGGAGACCGGAAAGATCATCCATCCTGTTGACCCAGGCAGACACGCGCGGCGCCGTTTCCAGAGTCAACTTCATAGGAGTGGGGTCGAAACTCGCAAGCTGGGTCAACTGGCCATAGAGCGCGAAATCCGCTGAACTGGGGCGCCTTCCGAACAGATAAGGCCTCTGGCAAAGTATGCTGTCAAACGCTTGTAGAAAATCCCGGTAGGTGTTCTCGATCACGTCAGCAGTGACTTCGTTGGACCCGACCACATACAGGCGAGAAATCTGGCGCTCGCGAAAGGCTCGCTGTGCTTGCTCTGACCGTTCTTCGGATACCTCAAACGGGTGTTGCATCGGCAAAAGGACGCCCGCCTTATCGCAGTCTGCCTGGTGGGCCCAGCGATAGTGAAACATGGCCTTGGTCAGCCATTCATCTCCATAGTCTTCAAGCAAGTAGTCCACGAAAACCAGAGCCGCATCGGAAGGAATTACAGAGCGTTGCATGAAGTCCCGTTCGAAGCGGCGAATCAGGGGTGTCGAATCTACAGCGACAGCATCTTGCGTGTATAGGGAGAGCAGTACTCGCCGTATAGGCGCAGGGGGAGTTGTATGGTCATAATATTTTTGCTCACTTCTGGCCTGCAAATTTCGGATGATTGGACAGGATACTGCGGCGCAAATCCGACCTGTACCCCCGACCGAACTTCCGAACGATGACCGACTAGCAAAATTAAGCGGCGGATCAGGACAAACATACCTGCTAGACGTCGTAGAAGGTTGTTTGACCCTTAGACCGGCTTAGTGCATCTAGTCATCTACTGCTTGTCATACGCCGGATCATGCCCATCCATGATCGACTTGGCGATGGCCTTAATGTCGGTAATGTAACCCGGATCGTAGGCATACTCATCCAGCTCCACGCCGTAGATGGCATTCAGCCAAACCAGCTCCGCTGTATCGTAAAGAATTTCATCTTCATGGCCGTGGCCCTTGTTATCCCTGAACAGGCCATCGCCCGCCACCCCCGTCAGTACTGAAATTTCTGGCAGATTGCCCGCTTCAAAGAGGGTCCGTAACTCCAGCGCAGCCTGACCGTAGGGAATACAGTAGATTTCCACGTCTGGATAGAGCCCGCGCAGAACATCGATAAAGTCATGCCAAGAACCATCGTGTGACGACTGCCAGAAATTTGCGTAGGCCGCAGCGTCGGGGTAACGCGAGGGGAAGTCAGCCCAGGGTAGGCCGATGAAGAACTTCGTGTCCGGGTTCTTCGACAGCGCGTAGTCGAACCAGAGCTCGTAGCCTTCAGTGGTGGGAGAGGTCGGCTCGTAGGTCATGCCGAACAGTTCCACGGTGCCGGTGTCGAGCACTGCCTGTACATTGGCGCGGTGGCCTGCATCGTTCCACAGCGCAAGCGGGGCTCCAGTGGCGCCGCCTGAGAACTCTACCGTTTGGTTATGGCCTGCAACGCCAGATCTCACCGCGTGGAAGGGCATCTGTTCAGCCATAGGTTTGAAGAAACTGTGGCCCATCATCATCATGTTGTAGCCGGGGATGTGCCGGAAAGGTAGATCGGGGTTGCCCGCCAGAATATCGCCGATAAATGTGTTCACAATATCGTTCGCAACTGTCACCTCGTTAGTGGGTACATGACCGAGGCCGGCCAGGTTGGCGACCTGATGTGGACTGCCAGGTTGAGCGGCAATGGTATCAATCAGCCCCTGGGCCGCCCATTCGCAATTGTTCTGACCCGCGGCGGCAGCCTCTGGTACGGGTGGGAGGTCCCAAAAACAGAAGGGGTCGTCTGTGCCGCCGACAAATAGCAGGGGCACCTCATCAAAGCCCGCATCGATCCGGCCCTCGGGGGCGATAACATCACTGCGGTTGATATCACCGTAGAAACCTTGTTTTTCTCCAACGCCCTCATAGGTCCAGCCCGGTTGACGCGGAGCCTGTCCCGGGTAAGCGTCGAATAAGTCGAAAGCCCTTGGGCTCAAAATAGAATCCGCCACCACACCGGTGAGATGTATGTCTTGCGCTGCGAAGCTCATGGCCAGATTGTAAACACCAACCGAACCGGCACTGGTGCCGTGGGCAAATACCTCGGTGGTCGGGTAATTCGCTACGGTATATTCAACCGCCGACATGGTGGCCTGCATACCGTTTACCTCGGCATCGGGGTTGGGATTGTTGGGGTAGGGCGTGCCAAGGCCGGAGTACTGGTCGTGGTCGCACATCGATACCATGACCACGCGATAACCCTCCTGAATGCGCCTTGTGAGGGTAATGTCTTTTAGCTGTCCGTTCTGAACGGATCTACCCTGAAATTGTGTGATCAGGAAGTCATTGAAGCTTTCCTCGCGGTTCCAGGTGTCTTCGGTTTGGTCGCCAACGGCTTGGTAATCCCCATTCTCGTCGTAAAAACCAGCGCCACCGCCATGCAGGTAGACCCACAGCGGCGCCTCATCGGTTTCATCGCCATAGGCCGGGTTCATTACCGTGAAGGTATAATTACCGCTGAGGCCACAGCTGTAGGTATTGTTGCGATAGAAATCAAAATCAAAGGTGTAGCCGAAGCTGTACAGGGTTTGTTCGCCGGCCAGCGTGATAGCATCGGTGCGCCGGTCCACGGCAAACACGGGTGTCAGGTAGAACGTCTCAACGGCGTCTTGAGAGGGTGGTAGAAGCCCGGTAGAGCCTTCGAAATCAGCGGTCTCGAGCCGGCAAGGTTCACTGGTGTCGCCGCACAATGCGCGATCCTTTTGCGTCCAGCCCTTGAATACGAACCCTGCTGCCGGCTCGGCCACAAAGGTTTCGTCAAACGCTACATCGCTGATGTCTATGGAGCAAATTTGCCCGCCAGGGCATTCGATTGCCCCAGAGGTGGTAGTGACCCGGCCCTCAACAGGGCTTTCTATCTCGACGTAAATAGGGGTAACGGGCGCAGGCGTGGGCTCGACATCTGTGTCTGAGCTTACAGACGAGCCTCCGCCTCCACCGCATGCAGAAAGCGCTGTGAGCGTAGATATCAGGAGTGTGTGTATGCGTTTCACTGAATTGGGCCTCTTGCTCTGTCTTCTTGAAATTTCGCCGCGCCGGATAGCGATGGCAAGAAAATGACAATATTTATTACTTGCAGGCCAAATAATATCGTTAAATCCGTGGAGGGAACTTGTTATTTTTACCGTTTGTCTTGTCATTTTTATCGGAATGAGACCACGGTCATAGTCCGCGAGATTATATTCACTATAGAATATGGGAAATGGACGCCTTATCAGACCTATTGAAAACGATTCAGCTATCCGCAAAAATATACGCTTGCAGAGCAGTTGGTGGGCCTTGGAACATGCAGGTTCACTATCGCCCTCAGGGTATCTTTCATACTGTGGTACAAGGTCAGTGCTATCTGCGAGAGGGCGGTAGCGATAACTTGGTGCTATTGCAGACGGGTGATGGCGTGGCCTTCCCCACAGGAGGCGCTCATTGGATCAGTGATAGTCCCGGCAGCCAGGATCTCGGCGCGGAGAATGTCGTCAAAGTGATGGGCGATGACGGTCTCTTATTGCTGAAAACGGGAGAAATAACAGTTTCTGCCCCGGATAGCGGTCCTTGGGGAAACGCCTCCCGGATGGCCGCACCAGCTGATGGAGACTCACCGGGGAACGACCAGGTTACAATATTGCTGAGCGGTACACTGTCCTATGACTCATCTCTAAATCACCCCTTCCTCGAAAGTCTCCCCTGCTTTATTCAAGCCAGCTCAAAGTCAACTGCTGATCTGCACAGGCATAACGTCCTAACGAACCTCTTGATAGAGGAATCATTCGGGTCATACCCCGGAAAGCGACTCATGGTTGATCACCTCGCTGAGGTCCTTTTTGTTCAACTTCTCAGAGTGCACATGAGAAAGATGAAACAGTCCAGCGGCTACATGGCTGCACTCTCCGACCCTCACATCGGTGTGGCGCTGAACCTGATCCACACGGAGACAGATCAAAAATGGACGGTTGAGGCCCTGTCCAGGGCGTCTGCAATGGGACGCACCGCTTTTACGCAGAAGTTTGTCGATATGGTCGGGGACACCCCTAAATCCTACTTAACCAATACGCGCTTGATGCAAGCAAAGGCCAAGCTGAAAAACACCCATGATTCAATGTTGAGTATTGCTGAAAGCGCTGGCTACGCCTCTGAAGCTGCTTTCGGAAAAGCGATAAAACAGCATTTTAACACCACACCTGGCGAGCTCCGAAAAAAATGAGTGATAGTGAGAAGTAGAACTCGTTAACAGGTGACAGAATTGGTCTTCGTCTTCGTCCACGGACGAAGCCCCTAGGGTTCTGGCAACTTAACTCCCTGAGGTTGTAAGAATCCGACTGGCCCCACTCAGGCTACCGCCCTTTCTCATTCAGCGAAGGCACTTATCCTAAGATCCCGATAATGTTGAGCCCGAACATGATGCCTTCCCAAGTTGAACAAGTTGCTGACAGCAGCATGAGCAGTGACGAAACGCTGGGGCTGCCGCACTGATTTGAACTTCCTCGTGCATCGCTCCCTGACCCTGGTCGCTTCGTGAGATTGCTCGGCCCGATTGTTCTCATACTGCCCAGTACTGTGGATCGTCTCGGGTATTAGCTCTCGATGCGCTACGCAATAGCTTCGTAATTTGTCCGTCACGATCTTCCTGGGCTCACCGCCATGTAATCGCAACAGGCGCCTGAAGAAGCGTTTAGCGGCTCCCCCATCACGCTTTGCCTGGAGGTATACATCCACCACTTCCCCATACCCAAAGCGCTTCGCGAGGCAGGCTCTCCTGGTCAACGGCTCTCCACAGATAATACTGCTTGCCGTTGATTTGAATGGTCCGGCACACCGGCGAAGACTTCATCGATGTAGAAAGTGTCGCCGTAGCCTCTGTGTTTTCGTTTCAGGCGGAGGGCATAAATGGCGCCGAATTTGATGCACCATAGCCTGATGGATTCTCGGGTTACAGTGATGCCACGCTCTGCGAGCAGATCTTCGATATCGCGGTGGCTGCTACCGCGCGCCTGAGATTGAATCTGTAGTAAAGCCAGACAGCATAGGAAATTATGTCAGGTGGAAATCGGTGGCGTTTGTATGTGTTCATCTGCCGAGTTTACCAAAATCGGCCCGTTAACTTGTCAGTACCGTCTAAACGAAGCGTACTCATTGTATTTCTGTACCGTTTAGTCCAGAATACCTGCTCTTTCTTCATCGAGACCGCAGATGGCTAGGCCCACCGAATTCGATCGCACTAAAGCCTTGGAAGCTGCCATGAAACTTTTCTGGGCCCGGGGTTTTATAGCAACCTCGCTACCCGACCTGCTTGAAGTTATGGGTATAGCGCGCTCCAGTTTTTACGCCAGCTTCCACACCAAACGAGAGTTGTTCACAGAGTGTCTGGAACTGTTCGGAGATCGTACCCTCGGGATGATTAACGAAGACGCCAAATCACTGCATCCCAGCGCACTGCCCCACGCGTTTTTCGAATCTACCGTGCTGAATGTGTCTAAGCGCAAGGCAAAGCAGGGCTGCATGATGGTGAATACCGTACTGGAACTAGCCGATACAGATCCAGAACTCAATCAGCTGGCGACACAAAAACTCAGCTCGATTGAACAAGCCTTTGCAACAGCCTTTTCGCTGGCGCAGAAAAACGGCGAACTGGATACCACACACAGCTCTAATGAACTGGCCAGCCTAGTGATGACAATTAACCTAGGACTGCGGGTACTAAGCCGTCAAAATAAATCTCGAAAAGAACTAGAATCTATTATCGAAAACAGCTTGTCCCTACTCGGACTAGCTGCTTAATCCCTAATGCAAGTATAAGGATGCCTTAACGTGTTGTCTGAAACCATGTCCTATGAGAAAAAATTTGCCCCGGTCAAGGGCAAGAAAATTGCCTATGTCGAGGAAGGCAGCGGCGATCCTATTGTATTGCTACACGGCAACCCAACCTCCTCTTTTTTGTGGCGCAATGTGATTCCCGAGCTTGTCGAGTCTGGCCGGGTCATTGTCCCTGACCTGATTGGACAGGGTGCTTCGGAAAAACTTCCCGCGAGCGAAGGACCAGAGCGTTACACCCTGGAAGTCGCTTACAGTTATGTTGATGGTCTGCTGGAAAGCATTGGCGCCAACGAAAATGTTACGCTGGTTATTCATGATTGGGGTTCCGGCGTTGGTTTTCTCTGGGCAATGCGTCATCCAGCTGCAGTAAAGGGTGTCGCCTACATGGAAGGTATTGTTAGGCCCGTCAGCTGGAGTGATTGGCCTGAAAGCGCAGTGGGAATCTTTAAAGGCTTCCGCTCGGACAAAGGCGAGGATCTAATCCTCAACCGCAATATGTTTATCGAGGGAGTACTACCATCATCAGTCATCCGACCATTGAGCAATACAGAGATGGATGCCTATCGTGCACCCCATCTTGAGACAGACGATCGACAACCACTGCTGAACTGGCCACGGCAGATCCCCATCGAGGGTGAACCCGAGGACGTAGTTGTCCTGGTGAACGAATACGGCGCTTTCATGGCCGCCAGCGATATACCAAAGTTATTCATCAATGCAGACCCCGGTTCCATTCTTGTGGGGGCACAGCGCGAATTTTGTCGCAGCTGGCCGAATCAGCAGGAAGTGACCGTGAAGGGCCTCCATTTTATACAGGAAGACTCACCCGTTGAGATCGGGCAGGCTGTAGCCGCCTGGCTCCAAACGATCTAACCACCCAACCCAAGAGAGAAACTGAAGATGTCAGATGTTCCTGTTTATATGATCGCCAATTTCCATGTGCACGATGCAGATACTTATAAAATTTACGAGAAGGGTTTTTTTCCTGTGTTGAAAAAGCATGGCGGCTCTTTTCTAACCTATGATGACAACACTGTGACGCTGGAAGGCGCTCACCCCAGGGAAGGTCGGATTGTGATCTTCCAGCTCCCTTCTGAAGCCGCCGCTCAGGCCTGGTTTGACGACCCCGAGTATCAGGCCCTTTCGGAGCACCGTCGTGCGGGTACCGAAATGCAGTTTCTAACAATGGTCCATGGACTCCCCCCCAGGTAGCTGCAGGTTAAGGGGACACCCGTTAACCTGCAGGTGTTCCGTCAGGAAGCACCCGCTCAGCAGGTTTCGAAGAAACGTACGATAAGGGGTCATACGATAAGGGGTCAGCTTAGACTCAAGTTGCAAGTGCAACAAAAAGCGGCAGTATGGGTCAAATGACTATCTATCATCACTTAAGCCCGGAAGAGCGGGCTTTTCTTATGCTTGAACGACACCGTGGCAGTA
>NZ_SHNN01000008.1 GCF_026262625.1 Candidatus Litorirhabdus singularis | reverse complement strand
AACGACGGCGCGCAAGGCCTGGTTACTGATAATCTTTCGCGGTTTCACGCAGCGTTTACGCCGGGTTCGGTAGGCTTTACCCGCTTCGGCAGCGCAGTAGCCAACGGAAGACGAGTTCCGCCTGATCTCCCGTGACAAAGTGGCTGGGCTTCGGTCCAGTTGCAGCGCTATCTGACGCAGGCTACTGCCACGGTGTCGTTCAAGCATAAGAAAAGCCCGCTCTTCCGGGCTTAAGTGATGATAGATAGTCATTTGACCCATACTGCCGCTTTTTGTTGCACTTGCAACTTGAGTCTAAGCTGACCCCTTTCTCTATTCATTCACGTTATCAAGCGAGGTCGCCGAGGGCGGCATGACCAACCAGTAGCGATGTATCAGAACTAATTGATAGCTGAGGGCCGCTAAGGCAAACAGTAAGCCAGCCAATGCGAATGCGCCTGCATGACCCGAAAGCCATAGACCGCTACCGACCATGATTAATAGGGCGACCACCATCAAAGAGGACAGGTAATCTCGCCAAGTGGCAGCTGCCATGTTAGAAAAAAAGTAGTCATTTAGAGGGTCGCGCCGGGCTCGGCGAAATACCAGATGGCTGGCCCCTATAGAGACAGCAAACACCGCCGCCAGCATCAGGAACCATGCGCCCAAGTCGTCCGAACCCATGAGGTCTATCATTGCGAACTCGAGTAACCCTATGATGAAGGGAGCCAGGGTGTCCTCCATGGTTGGCATCCAGCTAAAACGCAGCACCAGGCTCACGTAAAAAAGCCATATCTGCAGTATGCCCAACAGCATTACGGCTAGTTGCACCCAACCCAGGGCAGCCTCCCAGCCCGATTGCCACAGGTAGTCACTTTCTCGGAAGCGGGTCCAATATAGCTCCAGCGCAAGGGCCTGGATCATACTGAGAACGGTTATGACAACCGTTGGTAGTAATTCGCGCGCGCGATCAGTGGTCTGCTGCATAGGTCGAAAACTCTATCAGGGGCGTGTGAGACCATCATACTTTTTCAATTCGGTCCTGCCCAAGTATATTCGCCTTTAGGCATGCACACTTCTCGGCTAGTAATAGAGGAACTGGGCGATATGGTGCCTCCCCGGAACGAGTTGCTACACTTGATGGGAATGCAAGGCACTGTAGAATCAATGTACTTTCTTTAACCGGACCAACGCCAGGAGACAACATGAGTCAACCTATGGAGTTACACGAAGCCATCTACAATTGCCGGGCTATGCGGCGTCTGGACAACCGCGAAGTGCCAGAGGATCAGCTAATTCAACTGATTGATGCTGCCAATCAAGCACCTTCAGGTTCCAATGCACAGAATGCGCGCTGGATAGTGGTGCGCGATGCGCAAGTGAAACAACAGTTGGCTGACCTCAACCGCATCAGCGTCGAGGCCTACGTGGCACCCTCCCTCGCTGACCCGCGCATGAGCGACAAACGCAAGCGCATGATGGAAGCGGTTTTATGGCAGATGGACCACTTACACGAAGCACCCGCGTTGATCATTGCCTGCCTCACATTTTTTGAAGAAGCCGATGCCCTGGCTCGGGCCCGATCTGCAGGGTCAATTTGGCCGGGTATCCAAAACCTCTTATTGACCGCCCGCTCTCTGGGTCTGGGCGCCGCCCCCACCACCCTGGCGCTAGGCGACACGGCAGCAGTAGCCAAAATTCTGAATCTGCCAGAGAACATGACTGCCTATGCCTTAATACCGGTAGGCTACCCCCTGGGTAAATTTGGCCCGGTTAGCCGCAAGCCACTGACAAAGATTATGCGCTTTGATCGGTGGAGCGATTAAACGGAGCCAAGGAATCGTTCAGGGCCAGCAGCGCCCTTTCAACAACAAGCCTTCTACGGTAGAGAGCGCCCTCCACAGAGGCGCATCAGTTACTATGGCAAACAAACCGGCAACTTTTTCCCTAATGACTGAACCCTCACTATGCACGACCTGATTAGCGCCATTGTTAAGAAGCTACAACTCGAACTCAGTACTGCTGTAACTGCCAGTGAGCAAGCGCACGACAGTGCCACCCATTCTGAAAATATTGCCGCCAATAAATATGACACTCTCGCCGTGGAAGCCGCCTATCTAGCCCATGGACAATCCATGCGTATTGCCGAGCTTAAGCAATCCATTGCCCTCTACCAGAATTTCCAACGGCCCACATTCAACGCGCATGCCACCATTCAAACGGGCGCACTAGTCTGCATAGAAGATGATGAAGGACAACAGCGGCGCTTTCTGATTGGACCTGCCGCTGGCGGCTTGAGTATTGATGGCGAGCAGGGGCTCATACAAGTCGTAACCCCGACCGCGCCACTCGGGCAGGCCTTAATGGGTAAACGTGTTGATGATGAAGTGGACTGGGAGATTAATCAGCGCAAAGAGTCCTCCATTATTGTGGCTATCGAGTAATAAGAAAAGACATGGGTGTGCTCTGTATTTCCCTATACACGTGCATACCGTACTCACTATTCTTCCAGTGCTGCATTGAGATTGCGATGAAAATGAACGATGGCACTCTCGAAGTGGCCAAAGGTGAAGTGATCGTTGGCGCCACTGGCCATGGTCCGCTGTACGCTCTCTGCGAGCGCGCGATCTTCCGGCGCACCGGTCTCGTTGACGAACTGTGAGTCTCGCTTGGCCGTTTCCGCCGCAGCAGGGTCGCCACCGGTGTGCGCAAGGGAATACGCAATATTACGGGTGCGGCCGGGGGCAATGGGCTCCAACACGACCAAGATAGTGTGATGCGATAAAACCGTCACCATCGCGTTTGGAAACAAGTGGTAAACAAGGTTCTGGCAAGTTAACTCGCTGGAACCATAGAAATCTAGCACCACAGCCTCAAGCAACTACCATACCCCACTCAGCAAACGCACTCGTCCTGAGATTCCTGTAGTGTTCAGAGCGAATCAAGTGCCGTCCCAAATTGAATAAATTACTAACGGCAGCATGTGCACCCAGAAATCTCTGCGCCTGCTTGGCGGATTTGAATCGCCTCATCCCCCGCTCCCTGACCCTGGTCGATTCATGAGATTGCTCAGCCCGATTATTCTCATACTGCTTGGTACTGTGAATTGTCTCGGGTATCAGTTCTCGATGCGCCACGCCGTAACTGCGCAGTTTGTCCGTCACGATCTTCCTGGGCTCACTGCCATGACTTCGCAATAGACGTTTGAAGAAGCGCTTTGCAGCAGCACCATCACGCTTGGCCTGTAGATACACATCAACCACCTCGCCATCCTGATCCACAGCACGCCAGAGGTAGTGCTGCTTACCGTTGATCCGTACGAATACTTCATCGATATAGAAGGTGTCGCCATAGCCTCGGTGCTTTCGTTTCAATCGGCGGGCATAGAGACGGCCGAACTTGATGCACCACAGTCGGATCGATTCACGAGTGACGATTATGCCTCGTTCCGCTAGCAGATCTTCAATGTTTCGGTGGCTGAGATTGAACCGATAGTAGAGCCAGACTGCGTAGGAGATTATGTCGGGTGGGAATCTGTGGCGTTTGTATATGTTCATGCGCCGATTCTATCAAAAACTAGAGTTTTAACTTGGCAGAACCCATTAGCCCTATATAACAAGCGGCTATTCTGTCAGCTTTCTTTACAACTTTAATCTATATCTAATCTACAAGCTGCTGGAGGGCCCGTCTTTACTGGATTGGCATAACATTTGCATATCACAAAATATTGCTGCCAATACGGCGAACGACGTGACGCAAGGGAAAAATGATAATGAAAACTAGCACCTATAAAATGAGCGCGATACATTTGGCAAGAGGGGCGACACTCTTTCTCGGGATGCTATTCTGCTCTATAGCGAACGCAGGACTTATAGATTTTGCATTCACATCTGGCGGTCTTACCAGTTCAACAGCAACCAACGGGGCATTCACCGCAACGATTAACGCCGATGGTGGACAACAGTTCAATTATCCCACTTCGTACCTGAGATCGGCAAGGGGTAGTTCTGGTGATACGCTAACCCTATCGTTCAATCAGGCGATTGACTCTCTAAGTTTCGATGTTGGCTCCTTAGATGCCGGTAATAATAACGAAAGTCTGGTCTTCGCATTAACACCAATAGTTTCAGCGGTAAGTTCTGTTGATTGGTCCAACGGTGGATTGGCCGTGCTCACGGGGAACACCCTCTCCAGCGGAGGCGCCAACGCTGCAACAGCGCGAGTATCTTTTATGGGACTGGGTGGTATAACTAGCTTTAGTTTCGCTGAGGTATTTACAGGCCACGCGATCTATTTTGATAATTTTACGGTAAATACAGGCAGTGGAGTCGTGCCAGCTCCCGCCACCCTCGCTCTCTTCGGCCTCGGTCTCGCTGGACTTGGTTGGTCAAAGCGCAAGAAAGCATAGACGGTACTTCTAGTGACTAGCCCTCCTAGTGAGGGCTTTTTATTGCCTGTAATTTGAGAGTGCTAATGACTGTAGGCGAAAGCGGACATGGCACCGGTAAAGCAGGCACACCTTGCCAAAACTAAAAGCTATACCTGCACGTCTGGCGTCCGAATTGGAGGCTCCTGCATTTCTTCACCACCCTGCCCTCCAGGTTCTATCGTGCATTCGATCTCACCAGTGCTGTTCAGCGGCTGGCCGCCCATCAGCCAATCTACTGTCGTGGCCATGCCAATCACCGCCATGATCAGGACGAAGCCTGCTGCGGCGATGGCGAGTGCTTTGTGGATTCGTTGATTCATTTTATATCAAACTCAAATCCCATTAGGGTCACTCCGGCGCTAAGTCGAAGTTGACTTGAAGGTAGTCGGTGACTGCCCTCTCAACAATCACTTTCAATGACTCCAAAATGAAATCCTTTTGCCCACCGCCAAGGAATCCATATGAGCGATTAAGCAATACCTCATTTCTGCCAAAGTACACGTTAATTTGAAATGCGCGACTACCTCCTCCTCCGCAATCCTGTAGTAACGGGACACCCATATCTTCCCCTTTAGACATACGCACTTCTCGACTAGTATTAGCCGGCACAGCTGTTCAATCAGAACAGCACTCTACTATTGAGCGAGATGACTGCATGAATTGGGAAATGTTTGGAGCTTTGGCGGAAATGCTTGGCGGAGCTGCTGTGATTATCTCGCTACTCTTTGTCGGCTTTCAGTTACGCCAACAGTCGAATATTGAACGTGCAAAAGCACAGCGCGACTTACTGATGCAAATTCGGGAATGGATATCCTTGCCGTCACAAAATAAGGAGTGCTTCAACGCAATTCAGCGCTGCATGGATGATTTTGATGGCGCCGACGACTGGAGCCGTCAGCAATTTTGGGACTGGGCAACGAATGTCCTTCTCGTCTTCGAATCAGTGCTCTATATGAAAGAAGACAATTTCATTCACGAAGGCTCTTATATCAGATTCGAACAACTGGTATTGGCTATTACACGCACGCATGGCGGCGGACAGTGGTGGAAATACATGTACAACGTTATCGGCACAGATGTGGCAGAACATATCAATGCACGCATAGAGGAACTGGGCGATACGGTGCCTCCCTGGAACGAGTTGCTGCCGCATTTCAAGTTCGCCGAGTAGCTTAGGGAGACCCGTAAACGCGACCCAACATCGACTGGCCATTACTCCAACGTCGACCGCGAGCCTGATTAAAACGTGCCAGCGCTGCTGGATGACCTACTGCCTGCACCGAGCGACGCTGAACATCTAATGTCAGTTCTAGCCACTGATCACTATCGAGCTGCAAGGCTCGCAGCGCCGGCGGTGCATCTCGTGCAATTGCACCTCGCTTATCCGCCCTCACCACCCTCCCCGTCCAATCCACAAGTTCTATGTAGGCACGCAATGTAACCGGCAGCTGAGTACCCATACCTGCACCGGCCTGCGCGCCAGTAAAGGGCAGGAGGCTCGCGGTACTAGTATGTACATCTACCTCCGGCTCCTGCGCTCGCTGCTGCCTATCACTCAATTCCCACAGACGCTCCTGAATCGAAGTAAAGTCAGAGTCAGTGAGGCCCTGCGCCAGCCCTGCCCGAACGGGGTTCAAGTCCACATACGCCATACAGCTGAGTACCGCCCTGTCATCCAATAGCGCCTGCGCTTTGAACCTTCCCTCCCAAAAGCGCCCCGTGCAACCGTCTTCACGATTCGCCTGCCTGGCAACATACTCATTGAGGCACCGCATATACCAGCTGATATCCATCAGCCGCTTACGCCATACCCCCGCTATAGCGCTAACAGTCTCCCCCTCAGCTGCACTCAACGCTTCTCCGCAGAGATAACCCTGTACCAGTAAGGGACCGCGAAACAGCGTGCACCAACGCTCAATCACCTCATGGTCGGTCCAGGACTGGGCCTGCTTTCTGTCGACGCGAAGCACCAGGTGGTAGTGATTATTCATAATGGCATAAGCAGCGATATCCACCGCAAACGCTGCAGCGACTTGTTTGATGCGGTCTAGCAGCCACTGGCGGCGATGACTGAAGTCCTGTCCCGAATACCGATCCTTTCCACACAGAAACGCACGCCGCACGCAGCGTGAAATACAGTGGTAGTAAGGGGTATCGTCTAACGAAATCTGAGTACGACGTGGAGTGGTCATCCTTGAGCCTCCTATCTGGCGTTCCATCGCCTGCACAAAAGAGCTTAGACCGAACTAAGGCGACCCGCTAGCGGATGAGCGAATACGATGAAAAAGACATGGGTGTCCTGTGTATTTGTAGCAGGGCGGCTGGATATAACTTGCACAGTTTGTCGATGGGCCGCAGGTGTTGCTGACTGTTGCTGTGGCGCAGGCGGCCCAGCTGATCAACACTGGTGTTGTGGGCGATGGCGGTGATGACGTCGTGCAGTGGCTTGCAGCGCGGGTGATGCATTTGCACATTGCCACAGGCCAGCATGGGTATATCAAGACTGGTGGCCAGCTCCAGAAACTGTAAATAGCGCTGTGTCTCGTTACCGTGACGTAAGTGGCTAACACCCAGCCACAGCCGTTCCTTGCACAGGCGCCGCAGCTGCTGGCCATAGGCGCGGCTGGTATCACTGTTATCAACGGGCAGCCATATGAGCAGGCAACGCTTGAGATGAAAGATCACGTCACGCAGGCTGACCCGGTACTCGCCCTTGGGGCTGCGCCTGCGGGCCATACTGATTAACCCCGACAGTTCGCTATAGGCGGCGCGATTGGGCGCCAGCGCCAGCAGCTTGATGCCTTCTTCCAGGTTCAGCTCACTGCCAATAATCAGCTTGATGCCGTATTCCTGCGCCGCCACATGAGCCTTGACCACCCCGGCTAGCGAGCACTCATCAGTAATGGCGAGCGCGGTATAGCCCAGCTCTGCCGCGCGCTGCACCAGATCTCGGGGGTGCGAGGCACCGCGCTGGAAGCTGAAGTTGCTCAGGCAATGGAGTTCGGCATACATGGTGGTGAGTGAGTATAAGTAGAACAAACGCCCTTTTCTCCCCCACCCAACCCTAAACATTCTGAGTACTGCAACCACTTGTCGCGGCTGAAACGGTCTCCAGCTATTATAAATATGCTAATTAGTCACTCAGTGGATTTTCTCACGACTCGCCTTCGAACTGTTGCAAGCTTTCAATAATCGGCGTAATAAAACGCTCGCTTGCCAGGTACTCTGCTAAACCGTCAAAAACGAACTGGAACGCGATACAAATTAGGAGAAATCCCATAATTCTGGTTAATGCATCAAGGCCTACTACCCCCAATGCTCTGGAGATAAATCCGGCGCTCCGCAGGGCAAGCCAGGCAATAAATACGACTGCGACAATCCCGACAGAAACTGCCGCATAACCGACTAAGTCGTCCGCTCCCGCCGCCATGGTCGTCACAACCGAAATGGAACCCGGGCCGCTGAGTGATGGCATTGCAAGTGGCGTAAACGCGATGTCGCTCATCTTCTTTGATTCTTTTTTTGCCTCATCGGAAATTTCCTCAGCATCTGCTGGGTTAAGCATGCCGAATCCGACCCGCATAATAATAATGCCCCCGGCAACGCGAATAGCGGGAATTGATATACCAAAGAACTCAATGATTAGTGCGCCTGACCATAGAAAAGTAAGAAGAATAGCTGCCATGAAAATGCAGGCACGCAGGGCCTGCTTTTGCGCCCATGCGTCGGATTGACCCTTGGTCAGCGAAAGAAACAGCGGGACTGTGCTGAAGGGATTGGAGATGGGCAATAAAGCCAGAAAGGTAACCATCACAATTTCAAACATGGAATGTGTAACCATAGGCAGCGGATTATTGGCCAGCCTACAGCTGGGCTTTCAATTAAACAACTGACCAGGTTGTGATCGGCCATTTGCAAGTGGATAGTACCTGTGTGTCGCAAAATGATTACGAACAGACTCAAGCACGAGCGTAAACTGGCTTGTGCTTTTTATCCTCCCAGTAGACTAGCCACAAGACATTTTGGCCAGCAAGCATGAAATCCTGATCCAATTCGACAATAACCGCGTATGCCACGGATACAATTCAAAGATGTTGATCTATGCCTAAACTTGGGCCCTTGAATAAAGATAGCATTCGTATCATCAGATATTTTTTCCTGATTTTTTGCATGACCGCTTCATTCAGCCTGAGTGCTGAAGAACAATGGTCGTTCAACCTGAGCCCCTACATCTGGTTCGCTGGTTTCGAGGGCGATGTAGCTACCATAGAAGGCTTGCCCCCTGTAAATGTTGACATCTCGCCTAGTGATGCCATAGATGACACCGAGACCTCATTCATGTTCATTTCCGAAGCGAAAAAGGGCAAACAAGGCGTATACCTCGATTTTTATTATAGCGATATGACCTCAGAGGAACCCATTGTAGAACTGGAGGACACTACAATTCAGTCCGGGACTAAAACTACCATGGCAACCGTAGGCTATACCTATGAGGTATTTAGCAATCAGAATACCGTGTTGGAAGCTATGGCGGGGGCTCGTTGGTGGCAAATCGATTCAACCTTGACGTTGCGCGGCCCGCTGCCTGACTTGAACATCTCAGCCGACAAAAAAGAGTCGTGGACCGACCCATTTATTGGCATCAAGGGCAAGTCATCCTTTCCCGGGTCCAATTTTTATGTTGCCGGTGGTGTCGGGTATGGGGGTTTTGGGATTAACGCGGATAGCTTCTATGACCTGACAGCCAATCTGGGCTACCAGTGGACAGAGTCTATAGCGACTGCGGTTGGGTATCGTCTCTATGACCTGGATTACGACGAAAGCGGCTTTAAGTACGATGTTAAGCAACAAGGCTGGCAAGTCGGCCTGACATGGCAGTTTTAATTATGCAAAAAAGGAATTTTAGATTGAACAAGCAAATTTCGAGCGGCTTTAACAAGCTGGGGCGTCGCTTAAAGGTAGCTACATTATCGAGCTTGGCCAGCTTAATGGCTGCGGGCATGGTCCAGGCTGAGGACTGGACCGCTGTCGCCGGTCAAGAAAATCTAACCGCACTGATCAGCGGAGCAACGGCAGAAATTGAAGTTAAAGAAGGTGTGTTGGTCATTGGCAAATATCTGGCCGATGGTACTGCCAAAATAAGTGCCTGGGGAGAAACCTTTGACAGAACCTGGGCAGTAAAAGGCGACGATCAAGTCTGCTATTCTTCCTTCACCGAGACAGAATGTTTCACCTTCGAGCAGGACCTGGAAAAGCCTGATGACTATCGGGTGAGCAACGTAGAAGATCAAGAAATTATCCATTTTCGAATCACGGAGCGCGGCGATAGTGAGCGAACCATGGTTCGCCTTGACGCAGTAGAAGAAAGCGGCGGCATGGCCACGCCGTCGGCACAGGATATTGCCGCTGAACTATCGAACCCAAATACCAACCTGGGCACAATGAATTTCCAGATTGATCATATTGAGTTCGACGGCGATCTTCCAAAAGCAGGTAGCCAGAGCGCGACACGGGTTACTTTTCAGCCTTCCCTGCCCTACAAATTGAATGAAAGAAGCAATCTGTTTGTTCGTCCGGCTATTCCGTTGATCGTTCAACAGGATGTTCCCAACATTAGCGGCGACTATGACACTCGTAAATGGGAAATGGGCGATATCTCTTTCGACGCAGCAATAGGCACCGCTCTGCCGGGAGGCATAATCGCGATCGCTGGTATCGCAGGCACCTTACCTACTGCCACCCATGACGATCTGGGCCGGGACCAATGGCTGCTGGGGCCAGAGGCGGCTGTGGCAGTAATGCGGCCCTGGGGAGTAGCAGGTGTGCTGGTGAGTCACCAATGGGATGTTGCCGGTGAAGACGACTTTGATACCAGTATTACCGCGGGACAGTATTTCTATTCAATTAACATGGGCAATGGCTGGCAATTTTTCGGAGCCCCTACATTCTCTTACAATCATGAGGCTAGAAACAGCGACAACAAGTTGACACTGCCGCTGGCCGTAGGCGTCTCTAAAACGCTGTTTATCAGTGGTCGCCCTTGGAAGCTGGGCGCGCAATATTGGCATTACCTGGAGTCTCCTGATGACTTCGGTCCGGATTTCCAGATTCGCTTCAGCATCTCTCCAGTGGTAGCTCTTCCCTGGTAATGCTGCTTCGCATTGTTTTCGAAGAGAAACTACATGTTAGATCTATTGTACCGCTTAAAGGAAATGGGATTTAACAGAATGAAACTAACACCTTCCAAGGCATATTTTTGCTTAATGACACTGCTCGCCTCCTGCTTGTTCTCTGCATTCAGCGTTGCCGCGGAGAGCTCGAAGATTTCCTTATCTCGCGACCAGGTCGAGAATATCGTAAGGCGTTCGTATCAGTATGTCGCGATTTATAACGTTAATAACAAAGCGGCAGAAGCCCCGGAATCGAGCCCGATGGGTACCGGCGGTTGGAACAAACTGTCGCTAAATACCAGCCTTTTTGATGCCAGCATCAAACTCATTGCTCGCCCCAATAACGATACGCTGTACCAGATCGCCATGCTGGATCTCCGTGATCAACCGATGATCCTCGACGTGCCCGCCTTTGACTCCATGTATGTATCGTTGGAGACCTCGGCTTATGACCATTATGTCAGCGTGCCATTGAGCAGCGTCAAAGGGGATTATAAAAAGCCTGAGAAAGTACTGTTCTATACGGCGCGTACTCAGGGCTATACAGCGGGCGATGAAATTGCCGGTATTGATCGCTATCTGGAGATGAGCGGTGATTTCGTTATCGCATTCCACCGCATCATGCCCCACGCCAATGAGCCGGAGAAATTCAACCGTATTAGCGATCAGATTAACGCATTGAAATTGATGTCATTGTCTGAATATCAAGGTAAGCCAGCACCAGCGCCTTCTGCCATAAACTTCCCTGCAGTCGGCGCCACCGATGCTGATGTATTCGGCAATAACCTACTAGAAGTGATGCAGTTTATTTTCAATCACACCACCTTTGATCCGCAGGATGAGCTTGATCAAGCATTGTTAGCTGCCTACAAACCTCTGGGTATCGAGCCGGGTAAGGCCTGGGATCCGTTAACAGCTGCAAAGATAGATGGTGATCTTTTCCGTGAAGTTACAGGTGAAGTTCAGAAAACGGTGCTAGGGATGCTAGCCGATGCAGCCAATAACACCCGTTTTTTACCGCTGATATTTCAGCCCAAGGGGCAGATAGCACTTGAAACCCTGATAGTACAGTCCGTGATCGGTCCTATCGGGTTACCGTTAACGGAGGCGATATACCCACCTGTCGCAGCGCAAGATGGTAAGCCGATGAATGCCCTTAATAATTACGTGATTAAAATAAGCAAGGACGAGATGCCACCGGCGAAGGCCTTTTGGTCGCTCACCCTGTATGACCGTCAAAACGGCTTTTTCATCCCGAATGAACACAACAAGTATTCGGTTGGTGAGAACGCCGGCTTCAAGCTCAATGCCGATGGCGGTATCGAAATCCATGTCGCCGCCGAAAAACCGGCTGGCGTGCCTAAGGAGAATTGGTTGCCTGTTCAGCGGCGCGATGAGGCTATAGATCTAAGTCTTCGCATTTACGCTCCAGATTTAGAAAAGATGAAAACATGGAAAGCACCAAGCGCCGTGCTGGTGAATTAAAGCTTCGTGGCCAGCTGCTGCTTGTATATTTATCGTAACTAATGAGTGGGTGAGCTAGCTATCAGTGAATTAATGTAAGGAGATAACATGACTACTAGGAAAGTGACGATTCGATTTGGGGGCGTACTTATGATGGCTTTGCTAGCTTTGCTTGCAGGCTGCAACGGTAAAAAAGAAGTACAAGAGCCAGTAAATCTAAAAGAGGTTGCCTATGAGGCGTTTATCTATGCCTATCCTATGATGGAGCAGGTTAAAACGATAAATGGCATGTTTACCTTTATCGGGATGAAGCCAAATATTGTGGCGATGAATCCTAGATACCCTATGGACAATGTCGGTCAGCCGATCGTTGCCCCCAACCTTACCTCCATGACGGGAGGCCTGTTTATTGATATTTCAGCGGGCCCCGTGACCCTCGAAATCCCGGAGATAAAAGATAGATATAATGTTTATCAGTTCGTCGATGTATTTACCCATAATTTTTACTACCTGGGTACCCGCACCAATGGCGGGGAAGCGGGTCGCTTCACTTTTTACAATAAAAACCAGCCGAAGCCCGATAGCGGCGCCAGTACGCCAGTATTGATGGAGGGGGACCATGCCATATTGGTTAACCGTATCGACATTAAAGATAGAAGCGAATTGGATAAAGTGCGTGAGATTCAACAGGGAATCAAGGTCGTGTCAGCGCCATCGCAAGTAAGAACTTACCCAGAATACGACGAGGAAAAAGCCTATTCACCGGCTTTTGTTGAATACCTTAATGAATTACTGACCGAGGTTCCTGAGGCTGAAGCAGCATTGTTTGAACGTTTTGCAGCGATTGGCATTATGAATAAGGTAGAGCTATCGGCCGATGATTTGCAGAAAATACAAGCAGGTATTGATGCAGCCTTCGCAACAATTCAAGCAGAGTCAAAAAATCTGGATGTTGGCAATGGCTACGCAGGGGCCACTGAGATTTTTGGTACCCGCGAATTTTTGAATGGTAATTATTTAGGCCGGGCAGCCGCGGCGTATTTCGGTCTCTGGGGTAACTCCAAAGAAGAAGCCAATTACTTTATGTTGTTTACTGAAGGTGAAGGACAAATTCGATTTGCTAAAGATGAATTACCCCCTTTAACTGAGATTGGTTTTTGGTCGGTAACCGTGCATGACGAAAATATTCTCGTTGAAAAGAATGAGTACGACTCCTATGTGCTTACGATGGATCAGATGAAGTTTGAAGAGGACGGCTCTTTAATAATTACTATATCTTCCACGCCGCAACAAGGAAATTGGTTGTTCACGCCGGGTGGCAGCATGACTATTCTTATTCGAGCCTATCAGGCTGACCCCAATAAAATTGGCAGCTATGTGCCCCCCGGCTTTTACTCAAGCGGAGTAGGCGGCCACATCAAACCTAGCTAGTTTAAAATTAAAGATGCTTTTGAATAAAACAAAGGAAAATATTATGCGTATGAAACTATGCTCAGCTTATAGCCTTGCAGTAATAGTGCTTTCCAGTGTCGCGGTATCAGCGACGGCCGGCCAATACAATATGTCATTAGAAGATAGAACTGCCACGGGCTATAACGACGCCATTGCTAACCCGCATGCCGTTGAAGTAAACCGTTTGGCGCAGATGGATGAAAAAAGAGTCACCAAAATTGCCAAAGGGATTTACCGCCTTGCTGGCTGGGGTCTCGCCAACACCATCGCTATTGAAGGACCTGATGGTTGGGTTATTGTCGATGCCGGAGACAATCTTGAAGCCGCGCAGGATCAGCGTGCTAAGTTAGAAGCTAAGGTGGGGGAAGTTAAGGTTGCCGCTGTGTTGTATACCCACTCACATTACGTGTGGGGTGCTGAAGCGTTTCGTGATGAAGGAACCCAATTTTATGGCCACGAAGACCTGATGAAAACGCTGCGTGGCGATCAAGGTGTGAGTGTATTGTCAGGAAATTTTCAGCGTCGTGCGGTCCAGCAGTTCGGCATGCTACACCCGAATCAAGGTGCTGATGCCTTCCCTAATAATCTAGGCTTCAGCGCAGAGAAGCTCTCCGGCACGAAAGCCTTCGTACCCCCAACCATAACCTTTAAAGATGAGGTTATAGAAACCCATATAGTTGGTGGCTTAACCGTAGAGGTGCTGCCTAGCAAAACCGACGTCAGTGAAAGTGTAGCTTTCTATTTCCCTGAAAAGAAACTGCTTGTAGGTAATGCGCTGGCCGCTGGCACGGTATTTAATCTTTATACGCTTCGGGGCGATTGGTATCGCGATCCTCTAGACTATGTTAAAGCCGTTGATTTAGCCCTGGACCGAGACATTGAATACCATGTGGATATTCATGGTGCAGCTTACATTGGCAGAGATGCAGTACGAGCAAGCCTGCACAAAACCCGCGATCAGGTGCAGTTGATGCACGATCAAACTTATCGCGCAATTTCTCTTGGCAAAGATGCGCAAGAAGCCGCTGAGTGGATATACATGCCAAACCGTGAAGGTCAGGAAACTTACGGCCAGATAGAAAGCCATGTGAAGCGCATTTATAACGCACGCCTGGGCTGGATGGGCAATGACCCTTATGATATCAACCCGTTATCGAAAGCTAGTTTTAGTGATCATGTGATTGATGCCATCGGTGGTTTTGACGCGGTGGTGAAACAAGCGCAAGCATCCAATGCCAAGCAGACTCTCGAAGGTTGGCAGTGGGCCTTGTACCTAAGCTCTGAACTGCTCATAGCAGACGCCGCCAATTCGGATGTTAAGGCGATTCGCGCCGAAGCCGCTCGTGCACTCGGTCAGCGCACCTCGTCGGCTAATGCGCGTGGCTTCTATATTAGTGAAGCCTTATTGCACGAGGGCAAGCTCAAGTTCGGTGAGCAAACTGTGACTCACATGCAACAGTTAAATCAGGCTTTAGGTGCAGTAACACCAGCTAAATTAGCCGCGTCTCCTCTCGCTGATAATGTGCAATACCTGCGCTACATGGTGGATGCACGCTTAGCTGAAGGCAAGCATGTCGAGTTTAATGTGAGCTTCGAAGACGAAGGTGCGAGTTACGCCATTGCTTTACGTAATAGCGTGATTGCCATTACCGAAACAGCCAATGCCGGACCTACCTTTAACCTGAACAAGGACGACTGGAGCCAACTGATTACGGGCGAAAAAACCTTCGCAAGCATTGACTCTTCATTGCACGTTATCGACCAAGCCATTGGTCGATAAAAGGCCGCAGCCTATGAGGCGCTAGGGCAGGACGATAAACAGTAACAAAACCTAATTCAGCTGCATATGCCTCCAGACTTCACCTTTCAACGCCCGCTGGTAACCGTACTCAAACAGAGCCGACATATAAACAGGGTCAAAGGGTTCATTGCTGACCTCTTCCACCGCGTCCTCGGGGATCCAGGTTAGGCTGACGTCAACGCCATCGCGATTGGCAACAGCGTAAATCTGGTAGACATCACCGACGCCCTGGGTTCGAGTCAATGTTGAAATCGTGCGCCGAGTAATCTTGTAGATACTCGGAGATGTCGGGAGATACTGCGGGTGCACAAGAGAATTTCCTATTAGATAGGCATGTGGCTTTCCTTTCACCTTGAGAGTCTCCGCAACCTCATTCATGCTTACGCTGCTCGGGTACAGGAACATCTGGGCAGCTACTCCGCCATCCACGTGCATCTCATCATAGCTCTCTCCGTTTGCCTCGACAGTGAAGTAGACCGGAGGAAATGTACCGGGGATTGATGCCGATGCGCGCATGATGTCACGGATCAAATCCGCAGAATCGGGATGGCCGCTGTCTGCAATACGACCAATGTTCCAGATTACTTGCCTACCCGCATCCAGGTTAGTTGTGCCTATTAACAGCCGTCTACCTTTGCGGTGTTCAGCTGCAATTTTCTTGATCATCTCCTCGTTGACATAGCGGTTCAATGTCTCAGTTAGAGGTGAAGAATCCATCAGCCCATCATTGGCAAGTGACCGAAAAATATTGCCGATCTTGATAACGCTGTCAGTCCCTAGTGTGGTGTAAGCTTCTTTCAACTGTTGATCGTATTCGGGGCCCAGGAATGCAAAGGGGGCGATCAAAGCGCCTGTGCTAACTCCGGTGACGATGGCAAACTGTGGCCGGGTGCCCATTTCCGTCCAACCGACGAGCACACCTGCACCATAGGCTCCTTTAGACCCGCCGCCGGAGATAGCGAGATAGCTGTGCTCCTGATCTGAAATACCAGCATAGCGAGCTGTGAAGTCAACTACAGGAGTGTCATGTATCGAATAGTTGCTGACTTCAAACATTGAGGTGTCCGCCCAGTAGCGTAAGTCCGAACGGCCTAGAATGGTTGCGTCAGCATACGCCTCTACAGGGAGAGGGTTTCGCACAATACCGCTGCAACCTGCAAGCGCGAGCAGGATAATCCATAAAGAATTCCGGATTAGCTTGTTTTTCATGGCTTTCAACAAGAAATTGGTAGATCTGATATTGTAAAGATCAACTTGGGGCTGCGATATGTAAAAACACTCCGGGGCAAATTACAGGCTGCTGGTCTGGTTCTGAAAGTTGCACCTATAACGCATGAAAGCGAAACTGACTATCTGATCTACCAATCCCTAATATAGGTTAAACTGCGATGGCGTGATCTAAAATATCCACCTTGAAGTTGCCGACCGCATTTTTGCGAGACGGTTCGGACACAAACGTAGGAATAAATCATGGACGTCAGCAATGCAATATTAGTCTGTGGCACCCTACTTATCATCAGCACCCTTTCCAGTAAGCTTTCTGATCGGTTCGGAGTTCCAGTTCTCCTGCTATTTTTACTAATTGGGATGCTAGCTGGCTCCGAGGGCATCGGTGGTATAGCCTTTAATTCGCCTGAACAGGCCCAGTCCATCGGAACTGTGGCGCTGTGTATCATTCTATTTGCCGGCGGTCTGGACACACGGTGGGCATCGGTCAAATCTGTGCTTGCTCCTGGGCTAATGCTGTCAACGCTGGGCGTTTTTATTACCATGCTAAGCCTTGGTGTGTTCGCTAAGTTCGTCCTGGGCGGGTACACCTCATTTTATCTCGGCACAGACGGGCTAAGTTGGACCGAGGCTTTTCTAATCGCCGCGATAGTCTCATCTACGGATGCGGCTGCTGTATTCTCGGTTTACCGAACCAGCCCCGTGCAGCCAAAGAAAAATTTGCGTTCACTACTCGAATTCGAATCCGGCAGTAACGACCCCATGGCTATTCTGCTGACCCTCACACTGCTTGGGATTATTTCCAATGGTGACCAAATATCTGTAAGTCTGGCGGGCACTCTGATTGAGCAGTTGAGTATCGGCGGGATAGCAGGCGGATTAATAGGCTGGGTGGGAGTCACTGTTCTCAATCGGCTCAGCTTGTCCACAGCCGGTCTTTATCCAACAATGGTGTTAGGGCTGGGCTTATTATCTTTTGGTGCGGCGGAATGGTTAGCTGGCAACGGTTATCTTTCCGTTTACGTTGCCGGGTTGGTGATCGGCAATAAATTCACTAAGGGCCGCGCCGAAATCATGTCTTTCCATGATGGCCTATCCTGGCTCATGCAGATTATAATTTTTGTGATGCTCGGATTACTTGTTTTTCCATCGCAGCTAATTGAAGTCGCTGGGGTGTCCGTAGTGTTAGCCCTGTTTTTAATGTTTGTGGGCAGGCCGCTGGCGGTATTTCTTTGTTACCTACCCTTTCGCCCGAAAAAGCAGGAGCTGCTTTATGTGTCGTGGGTAGGTATGCGTGGTTCGGTACCCATTGTGCTGGCCACATTTCCAGCGACTTATGGCCTTGCTGGTGCTTCGCAAATATTCCACCTGGTATTTTTCTTTGTGCTGGTATCCGTACTTGTGCAGGGGCTGACCCTGGTTCCTGCAGCACGCTATTTCAACGTGACAGAAGATTGAACATACCACTTATACATACAAAAATACTTTCGCGCACGGTGGAGATTGCGGATCAGCTCTGCTCTAAACAAGATATCGATTCCTGTCTGCGAACATTATCTCTGAGTAGAGAAGCCATCTCGGGCAATTCCTTCCTTCCTTACGATGTTTATGCCCAGTTTGAGGCAGCTGCATCGAGAAAACTCGGGGATTCTTTTTTCGGAGTAACATTGACCAAACACTCGAACTATCTCGACCTTGGCGCCTATGCCGAATATGTGTTGGCTGCCTCTTGTCTGGGAGACGCCCTTAAGCGTGGCGGAAATGCGTTGTCGCTGATCAATCCTGGCGCGAGAGTAGACGTTAGTGACGCCGACAATCACGTCATATTGTCATTTAATTCCGGCTTAAAGGATTTGCCCGGGGCCCACTATATTGACCAGGGAATGCCGCTTCTGCTGACTGAAATTCCACGCTACTTTCTCGGTCAATCATGGACACCTGTATGGGTCGGGCTACCCCGGCGAGTTCTGAGCGGTTTCGACGATGCAGAATCCATGTATTCGGCCACCTGCAGATACCTGGAGACTGGCGCAGCTATTGCAATAAAAAAATCCGACCTTGAAGCGCCTAACCCCAGAAAAATATCGTTCTCCGAAACACCTCTTTTTGGAGATTTGAAGAATTGGCTGACACCTTCGGGAATTCCAACGTCTACCCACGATCAAGTTAAAAATATTCTGGATGTGCAGCTTCGCATCGGTGATGTAGCGGTGGATACCATTGCTAATCGGTTGCGTATTGGCCCGCGCTCTCTTCAGCGCAGGC
This sequence comes from Candidatus Litorirhabdus singularis, assembly GCF_026262625.1. Lineage (GTDB taxonomy): Bacteria > Pseudomonadota > Gammaproteobacteria > Pseudomonadales > Halieaceae > Litorirhabdus > Litorirhabdus singularis. The sequence continues at coordinate 14,977 of NZ_SHNN01000008.1, read as the reverse complement.
TCAAAACAGAGGGGTTCAATTTCCGGGAGGTCTTGTCGGAAGCCCGACATATGCGTGCGAAAAAGCTTTTGGAGGAATCCCAGTTTCCCATTAGCGAAGTCGCTTATGGACTGGGCTATGAAGAAGTAAATAGCTTCAGAAGGGCTTTCATGAACAGAGAAGGCTGCACGCCAACACAGTATGCCGCGCAGCACCGGGTTTTAGCCGTAGACCTTCTTGTACAATAGCGGCAAATTTCCGTAAGTTCCCGCACCTCAAAACGCACCAATTTTGGTGTCATTCGATCGCTTATGTGGTGAGTATTTCGGCCATAGATCGCGAGCGACATATCCACCTTTGGGGAAAAACTATACACTGACGCGGGTCTTTCGTACTTCACTGAGGTGGCAAGTGCAGCTCCAGTGAGAGCGGCTACGCCCAACTGGAAAAACCATGGCCAACAGCTCACTATCTGGAAAACTTGACCCGCCAAAATTGGTGTTTTTCAGTCTATTGCTCGGGATCGCCACCGGCGTTTTTTTCGGCGAGATGGTTGCCTGGCTTCAGGTTATAGGCGACATCTTCATCAAGCTGTTGCAGGTTACCGTAATACCATTTATTTCCGTTTCACTGATAACCGGGCTTGGTAGCCAGAAGCTTGAAGATGCAAAGTCATTAGCTCTCAAGGGTGGAAGCATTCTACTGGCAGTCTGGACAATCGCTGTAGGCGTGCTGCTGTTGCTACCTTTGGCCTTCCCGGACTGGCCATCCGGTTCGTTTTTTAATACCGCACTCACAGAACAGGCAAGTGCTCCGGACTTCCTCCGCCTTTTTATACCTTCCAATCCTTTCTATGCCTACGCTAATGCGATTGTGCCGGCTGTGGTGGTATTCAGCATATTTATCGGATTGGGGCTGATTGGTCTGCCTGGTAAAGAGTCCGTATTGAAGCCCCTTGACGTGATTCGCGAAACCCTGATGAAGATCACACGCGGTGTTGCAAAATTGACCCCTATCGGTGTATTTGCCCTGATGGCCCATCTGGCTGGAACCGTTGATCTAGACGATCTTTTTCGTCTACAGGTTTATCTGGTTTTGCACGCACTTGCCTCGCTTTTCCTGGGCTTGTGGGTTTTGCCTGCTCTTGTCGCAGCGGTAACGCCGCTGGGCTATTTCGAGATCCTGCGCGCGCTGCGCACTCCGTTGATTACCGGTTTTGCCACGGGTAGCTCCCTGGTAGTTTTGCCAATGCTGCTGGACCAGTGCAAGACCTTGATAATCACTGCACAACAGCCAAAGTCAGAGCGCGCCAGAGAACGTTATGAATCAACTGTCGACATCCTGCTCCCCACCATCTACCCCTTCCCTCAAAGTGGCAATCTGTTAATCCTCCTCTTTCCGCTGTTTGCAGCATGGTATATCGGGTCGGGTGTTTCTCCTGCCCAATATCCCGCACTTATTTTTGCCGGTATTCCCAGTCTATTTGGTGGCAGCGTCATAACAATTACGTTTCTTTTGGACTTGTTCAAGCTACCCAATGACCTGCTCCAGGTTTTCCTATCCATGGACGTGGTAAATCTCCGCTTCGGTACGTTGCTCGGTGTTATGCACTATGCGAGCATCACCCTTATTGGAACAGTGGCTATCTTTGGCGGACTGCGTTTTAGCTGGCTTTTGTTTCTCCGTCTTGTGTTGGGCGGAGTTGTGTTACTTGCGCTACTAGTATTCGGGACCCAGACGTTTTATAACAACGTTGTCTCTCCGGCTTACACCAAGTCTGACGCCCTGCGGCGCCTTGATCTACTCGGGGAAAGGCAACCTTCAATCTTGCACGCCACATCGGATGCCGCAACCGATAGCACTCAGCCCAAACCCGCTAGCCTCGCCGATATATCAGCCCGCGGCGTACTAAACGTTTGTTTTCAGCCCAATGTATATCCATCTGCGTTCTACAACAGCGCGGCGCCACCTCAACTTGTGGGCTTCGATATAGAACTTGCACACCGAATTGCACAACGACTGAACGTGACGCTGGAATTTTTTCCAACACTTGATGAAAGTCATGGCAAACGTTTGCTCGATACCCGGGTTTGCGATGTTTACATGCGCGCTCTTAGCATCTCAGCAGAACGCACGGTAAAGTTCGCCATGACGCAGCCAATTTACACATCTACCGTGGGCCTGATCGTTCCCGACCACCAACGAGACGCCTTCCGCACCTGGCGAAGAACACGCCAGTTGGGGGCGGGCCTCCGGGTCGGAATAGGGGGCAGTGAATCTTCACTAACGACGGGGCGCGATCTGTTTCCCAAGGCCACTATCACGCCTATCAAAAACATGGCAGAACAGGAAAGCATCCTTGAGTCAGGCGCCGAGAATCTGGATGTTATAGCCGATCTGGCTGAGGAAGGAGCGGCCTGGACCCTGCTCTACCCAGCTTTTACTGTAGTGGTACCACAACCAGCGGTAAAAATTCCAGTTGCCTACACAGTCGCACGGGATAATGGGGATCTGTTGATATCTCTAAATGCCTGGTTGCTCGCCGAGAAAGCCCGAGGAACTATTGCGGAGCTCTATAATTACTGGTTGCTGGGCGGGGCAATAAAGCAGGAGCGCCCACCACGATGGTCAGTAATAAGAAACGTTTTAAACTGGGTAGAATGACTACAAGTGAAAAATGTCTATCGCCTGCGGTTTAGTGGGTGGCGCTTAATAATACTTATACGCCGATTTTGGTAACTATGGCCAGTTAACGTTGTCTGTGCCTTTATTGCTCGGTCATGGGGTAGGGCAGCCTTATTCCACGACTGCTGAACGAGATGTACAGATCATCCTGCGAACCAATCATCACGCTTTCCATCAGTGCCCTCGCGCCATTGCGGGGGCTACTCCATTGCACGACGAAATTGGCACCAGAGCCGCCCTTACTGTCAGTCCTTTCCAGCAGGTAGTCGGCTGTCGCCATCGGCGCTAGCGACACTGGCGAGTCCAGATAAGAGCGCACCTGCTTACCACTGGTGTCATACAAATCGATAGCACTGATCTCCATTGCGTGCAGCGGGTCCGGATTGCGAATCGACAGAGTCGCCTCCAACAAAAATGGCTCGCCCCCCATGGCATAGATATGGGAATAAACGGGGACATAAGTGTAATTGACAATCGTACCATCGGGTCTCGCCTCTGCTGGCAAAATCTGTGGCTGCTGGTAGCGCAAGCGGTCCTGAATTGTTTCTGTAGAGTTGATCAGGTTTCCAAGGTAGATAATGAGTGCCACTATAGCCAATCCGGCTATGACGCTGATTACTTGCATTGCCGGAATTCTTTTTGGCATTAGGTTCTCCAAGCAGTAAATATCAGCCAATTGTAGGCCGAACTTCAAGTAAAGGCACCTGTCGTGAATGCCACAAGACTTCGGTTTAGAATAGAGTGCGCTACCGGCGGCAGTTCAAGACAGAAACAGTCTCACACGACCTGGGCGGCACCGCCGTCAACAGCGATGGCGGTGCCGGTCATATAGCTAGCCGCGTTAGATGCCAGAAAAACGACAACGTTAGCGATCTCTTCCGCACTGGCCACGCGCCCAAGTGGAATTTTGGCCTCGATACTTTTTCGCAGCGACTCAATGGTTGCGCAACTGGCGGCGGAGCGCTGCTGCAGCATGCCGGAAACGCGATCAGTATCCGTCCAGCCCGGGCATACCGTATTCACCAATACACCAGAGTCTGCAACTTCATTGGCTAAGGTCTTTGCCCAACCCAACACCGCGAGCCGCAAGCTGTTGGACAACATCATGTTATCGAGAGGCTGCTTGACCGAGTACGAGGAAATATTAATCACCCTGCCCCAGCCAACCTTTTGCATCTCGGGCAATACCAAATTGGTCAATCTCACCGCGGACTGCAATGTCAGTTCGAAGCTCTGCGCCCACTGGGCGTCAGTAATAGAACTGTGATCACCGGGCGGGGGGCCACCGGCATTGTTCACTAGCACCTCTACCTGCCCGTGCGCGGCGTTAGCGGCTTCAACCAGCGCCGCCAATTGTTCGGGCTCCGTCACGTCTGCCTGCAGCGCAAATACCTGTCCCCCGCCGGCGCCGATCAATTCGTCACGGGCAGCCTCGAGAGTCACAGCGTCACGCGCACAAATCGTGACCCTGGCACCTTCCCTCAAAAATCCCAGCGCTGTCGCTTTGCCGATACCTTTACTGGCAGCGGTAACCAGCACAGATCTATCCTTTAAACCAAAATCCATAGCTTCAACCTCCGCTGCTTTGCGTCGGGTTGCTAGCGAGATAGGGGTTATCTATTGCCAGGTTGTTATACATCAGCCCACCTTTCATCACAGTGAGCTTACTGTGGTCTTGCAGCATAGTGATGTCGGCCAATGGATTGCCATCAACGATCACCAAATCTGCCAGCGTGCCTGCCTCCAGGGTGCCCTGACTACCGCCCGGATCTGCCGCCAAACCGCCGTAGCGGGTTGCACAGATGAGGGCCTCGGCCGGTGGCATACCAAACAACTCTACAAAGTACTCAAGATCGAATGCGTAGCTGCCATGGGGCGCGATACTGATGCCGTAATCTCCACCGACAACCAATCTCACCCCCGCCGCTCGCAGCTTGGCAACGGAAACGATGGTCGCCTCAATTTCAGCTTCATAGCCTTGCGCGCGGACCATGTCCTTGCTGACACCCAGGGTCTCACACAACTCCAGATACCTGATTTCCCAGGCCAGAGCCGGCCCTACGAACAACGAATCCTTTCTCTCCGCTATCAGATCAACGGCTTCATCGTCTAGATAGTTGGCGTGGCCGATCAAATCCGCGCCGGCACGCACGGCCTGTTTGACTGCTGCCGCCGAACGGGCGTGGCAGGCCACACGCAGGTTTCTGCGGTGGGCCTCGTCGACCAGCGCGTGCACCTCTTCGTCAGTAAAAGACAGTTCGCCGGGCTTACACTGCGGATTTATCGCCTCTCCATCGATGAATATTTTTACGATATCCACCCCCATTTTTCGTTGCTCACGTACCGCCTTACGTAGCGCCCAGGGCCCGTCCTCGATTTGGCTCAGCCCACCATCAGAATCAATATTACTGGCGGTTGCGCCAATATCTTTACCTGCCGCCACCAGCCTCGGACCTATGATGCGAGAGTATGCAAATAGTGAGACGGCGTTATTTATATCCATATGTCTAGAATAGTGGACATATAGACGGTCGTCAATGCCTACCTTGCTGGTCACAGTTCGGCGCTGCCACGAGCAGAGCCATTGATGATTTCGGCTGGCGTCACTGTCGAGTATAAGTAGAACAAACGCCCTTTTCTCCCCCACCCAACCCTAAACATTCTGAGTACTGCAACCACTTGTCGCGGCTGAAACGGTCTCCAGCGTGGTCCGGCATCCCGGAAGTTGAAATCGGTCAGACAAGCCCAGAGATTCCTGGGTACGCATGCAGTGGTCAGCAATTTATTCAATATAGTCCCTCCGTCTAGCTTTCTGTGATACTGGACACAGCTGGCAGCCTGGGTAGGCATGTGGTCAGGGCGGAACACTATCGGAATCTTAGGGCAGGTGCGTTCGCAGAGTGGGGTATGGTAGTTGCTTGAACAGACTTAGCGCAATTACTGCCGCCTTCAGGGTTTAACTCGCCAATACCGGCCAGTGCGTTTGCAGAATGGGGAATGGAGGTTGTTTGAGATCAGATGGCGAAAGTCAGCGGTCTCAATTAGTTAAGTTGCCAATACCGTCGGACCCCCTGTCAGTATTTCTTGAGAGAGTATCTGACGGCAATTCATCAAATATAGTGCGGTAATCCTTGGAAAACTGACTCATGTGCCAGAAGCCCCATTTTGCTGCCACGTCGGATATCGAGGCCCCTAGCTGCGTCGCGCCCCATAAATCGCGGTGAGCACCATAAAGTCGCTGAGCCGTGACGTAGGCTTTCAAAGTCATCCCTATCTCTTGTTTGAATAGCAATTGTAGTGAGCGTAGCGAGATATCGGTCTCACTACAAAGCTCAGGAACACGGAGAGGTTTATGTTTGTTCGCCTCGACAAAATCGAGCACCTTTTTTATGGCTACCTGTTTCTTCGTTGTCGGTGTCGTTGCTATGTTAGCGTCGAGGGAAAATAGCTCGAGCATGCACAAAACTATCTGATTTTGAATGCCTTCATAGTATTCATTATTGTAGGCTGCCTGGCTTGATGTAGTAGCCAGCCACTGCGCCAGACGCAATAAGTTGCGCATTGGTTCAACCCTCTTTTCATCGAGGCGAACTACCATCTCTGAAGGCGTCAGGGTATTACCCGGTCCAAAAATATTGCAAAAGTGAATATTTTGCTCCAACAACTCTACTGGAATAGAGAAAGTAAAGACGCTGAAGCCTGGACGCGAAACGCACTCAATCTCGCCGTGAATCGGGAACAATAGTAGAGAATTCGCACTGACTGTATGACCGAACCACCGAAACTCGGTACAGCCGGAATTGGGCAGCGCGAAAGTTCGCATTCCAGGAGGCGTAGTACCCCGCTGATCCACCTGACAGCCGAATCTTGCGTTGGTCAATAAGAGCGAGGATAGCCGGCCCTGGAATATCTGAGGGGAAAACTTCTCCACGCGCAGTTGGCGAAACTCCGTCCCCCAGCCAGAGGCGAGATCTGACAACTCGGCAAAGCTGTCAAAGCTGCGGTTAACCAGTAGTTGCGTGGTGTCTTCCAAGTTAGCGTCCTTTTCTGAAGGCACGTTTCTGCGTTTTTTCGATATTGCTTGGTAGACACAATGCGCTACTATGCGGCTTGATTCAAGCAAGGCCTGTGGGAGGGGTCCCCTTCCAGTTTCACGTAACCAATTAAGAAGGTGAACTTATGAATTGGAAAAATTATGTCGCATTTCTCGCGGCTGTGCCTCTGCTAGTGGGCATAAACGCTCCTGTACAGGCGAAGAAGAAAATTATCCACGATTCCGAACATTACATTCTCCAAGCTCAGCACGGTATTAAATGGGCAAAAGAGGATGCTGATATTCAGGAAAAATTGGCAGCATTGAAGGAGAAGCACGGTCGTTCACCCAATATCATTCACATTATGTGGGATGACACTGCAGTTGGAGAAATAGGGATACCCCAAATTCAGGCAGGTCGCGGTTTTTCAACGCCCAATATCAACCAATTTGCGGCAGAAGGGCAATACTATTCACGTATGTACACTGAACCCTCGTGTACACCATCACGAGCTGCCTTCCAAACTGGTCGCAACGCGGTAAGATCTGGTATGTATACGGTTTCTTTCCCTTATGAATATGGCGGGATGAGTGAACAAGAGACCACCATTGCTGAAGTACTCAGTGATGTAGGTTATGCAACAGCATTTTATGGAAAAGGTCACCTGGGAGACATTGAAGAGTCTTACATGACTAATATGGGTTATGACGAAGCACTTTGGTCTCCTTACAATCAGGTGCCCAGTATGTATGTAGCCCGTGGTCAACTTGGGCCAATGTTTCCCACTTCAGTCATGCCAGAGCTTTATCCGGATGACCCCTACGATATGGATCCGGGTTGGAGACCTCGTGGGTATGTTTGGGCTCTGGAAGGTACAAAAAATGGCCCAGTCAAAGAGTGGGGGACGCCGCCAAATGAAGATGATTATTATGCATTGGAAGGTGAGTCCCAGGCGCGCACCATCAAATTTATCAAAAAGAGTGTAAAAGCTGAAAAGCCTTTCTTTATCTCTTACCAGCCGGTTGCTGCTTCATTCCTCGGTACTAAACCGGGCGAAAAAAAGCTTACCGTGAATGGAAGTATGATCCATGAATTCCTGGTAGGGCTTGATAATTGGATACCTACCCTATTACAAACACTAAAAGATGAAGGCGTAGAAGATAATACACTGGTTATTCTCATGGCTGACAATGGCCCCATGACCCACTATGGACCTCCAGGTATGGCTGAAACACTTTACCGAGGTGGTAAAGGTGATTTTACAGAAGGTGCTGTTAGGGTTCCTTACCTTGTACGTTGGCCTGGTGTTGTCGCTCCCAATCAAGTTGTTGGAGATATAATTCATATCACCGACCTCTTCACTACTTTTGCTACATTGGCAGGTGCAACCCATAAGATACCCACTGACAGAATCATCGATGGTGTAGATCAAACTTCACTGCTGTTTAATGGTGATACCCATAGCCGTCGTGACTATGTGAATATTTATACCGGTGATATCTTGGCTGCTCAGGTAAAAGGTCGTTTCAAACGTCATTGGACAGGGGAATTACCGGGTCTTTCAGGGGCGTCATTTTATGACCTTTACAACGATCCACGTGAAGTTCAGCCTCAAATGCTTCCTGGTTTCACTACAAAAACAATGTTTGACATGATGAGAGCGCGTCACAATTTGTGGGAAAGAAAATACCCTAATACGAAGCATCCAAGAGGAATGCCTCTACACGGTCTTGAAAATCCTCGTCCTGCGGTGAAAAAAGCTGGGGAGTTCCGGATTGATCCAAAAGACTTACCGTTTGATGCAGAGGAGTTCCTTGAGTATGACCTTCCTTATGACCCTTCAATGGAAAGATGGGGCGCAGGAAGTTAGTCACTCCCGCCCTTCGTGAAAGAAATAATTTCAGCGCTAAACTGAAGTAATAGAGACCCCGCATTTTTGCGGGGTTTCTATTTGTGGATGACTGGCCTCTACGAGTCGATGGCGGCCTTTATGTTTTTTTTTGGCTTTCAAATTATTGTTTGTCCAGTTGTCGATTGAGTGGCGCTGACCCTCTCCGCGGCGGCTTAATCCCAGTGCAGGTATCCACTTATACAATTGGGATTGCTGTTTAGAGAACTAGGGGCACCTCTTTCTTTTCTTCACTACCCTTAGGTATTGGTTCCTGGCCCAGGAGAATTTTGTGGTTTACACAGTGAGAATCCAATGAGAAGACAGTCCGCCATATTGATTGTGTTGTTAGCAGGTGCTGCCCTAATTACTTCTAGTTTGACCAGAGCAGATAGTAAGGAGGACGACCTGGCTAAACAATCCCAGAACCCCCTGGCCTCGCTGAGCACAGTGCTGCTCGAATACAATTATGAGGACGGCGCTAACGACGAAAATGTTTCAGACCACGTCCTTAATCTAAAGCCGGTTCACCCTTTCTCCCTTGAGGGTGGAGATACAGTAATCGCGCGCGCGGTAGTGCCCTTGATCAATCTCGACGAAAGAGCTTCGGGGTTCGGTGGGGAGTCTGGAATGGGCGACGTCAACATGACTGCCTGGTATGTCCCTGCTCCCACTGGCGACATCAACTGGGGCGCTGGCCCAACCATGACGGTACCGTCTCATACCAACGACGCGCTTGGCAGCGACGTATGGACGGCAGGTGTCTCTTTTGTGGCGGTCACCAGCCCCGGCAATTGGTTGGTAGGCATGCTGGTACAAAACCAATGGGATTTTGCCGGTGACAGTGATGAACCGGATGTTAACCAGTTTCTATTCCAGTATTTCCTCAATTACAATTTCGAGAGTGGCTGGTATCTAACGTCAACCCCCGTCATCACAGCCGACTGGGAGGCCAGTAGTGATGACAGATGGCGTATCCCCTTGGGAGGTGGTGCAGGCAAAGTAATACGTATTGGCGGTCAGGCCGTCGATCTAAAGTTGCAGGGGTTCAAATATGTTAGCAGTGCCGACAGCGCGCCAGACTGGACCTTGCAGTTCCAGTTCAAGCTACTATTCCCACAGTAGTGAACCATCCTCATCCTCGTGGCCGCATCGCATGCTGAGGTTAGCTATTGGCGGGCGCTTGGCCAGGGGCCACCCAACGATTGGACAGAAACAAAGGGAAGTAGTGTTGAACTCAAAACGAATATTTAACACTGGTATTCCCAGTGCAACACTAGCCTTGTTGCTGGTGATAGTGTGTCCGTCAATGTCCGTGTTGGCGGAAGAGGGGGCGATTATACGCGACACAATCTCGGCGTTTTTCTCGGTGCCACGAAGGAGGCCAGTGGCCCCATTGAATCTACGTGGGGGCTGGAATACGGCTATCGTTTCACCCAGCACTTCGGCGTTGGTTTTGTTTACGAAAAAACGGACGAAGCTCATCCCGGCGACGGGGCAGAAGTACTGCTCGGTTCGTTGTACTACAATCCATACGCGAACTGGCGCCTTGGTATCGGTGTAGGGCAGGAGGAGATAGGTGGGTCACATAGCCACAAAGAGACCCTCTACCGCGCTAGCGTCGCCTATCACTTTCACGTGGGGAAATTTGCGTTATCGCCACTCGCTGCAGTGGACTGGGTAGACGTCGATAATTTGTATGTATTTGGGGTCGCGTTTTCGCGTCCGTTCTAGTGTGACTGCATCGTATTTGTAACGCTGAATAACCTAGGGAAATAGTAACCCATGATGTATTCGAAAGTTTTTACTGCAGGTACCGTTCTTGTCTTTGTCATGAGCCTACCGGTAGGGCTAAAGGCGCAGGAAAGTGAAACTTCCGACCTCAAAGATATGTCTGATCCTTTAGCCGTCTATACCCGAGCCGCTGTCGGTGTTACCAACAGAGGCATCAACATTAAACTTGGAATTGAGTCTAAGGATGGTGATGCCGATAAGGCACTTATGAATGTGTTGGAAATTAAGGGTATTGGAGGGGATGTCATAGGTTGGGATGGGGATTACCTACGAAGTAACTCCGTCGATTCTCTGCGGTACCGTTATTTTTCTCTCAACAAAAAGAATGGCCGCGGTTCACAAATGGATGTCACCTATGACAGGAATCAGGAATCGGGCGTAGTGAGTTACAGTTTTTTACAGGGTCTCCCGAAATGGAAGAATTTCAACCTGTATCCGTTGCTAGGTGCAGGCCTTGCCTATGCCAATAATGCACTACAAGATGACGGTAGCTTCCAAAGTGGGCTGTCGGTTCCGGGTGCACTGGCTGTGGTTGGCATGTATGGGAAATATACAGTCAACGAAACAATATGGCTCAACTATAATCCGTTCTGGTCGGTTGGCTTGTTAGGGTCAGACAATTTCATGGACCATGGCTTCGAAGGACACTCTTCAGTGTTAACCCATGAAGTCGCCGTGTCGTACAAGTTGAGCTCGCGTTCTAATGTGCGTTATTTTGCAAACTGGTCGCAGCACACCAATTTTGACGATGGTGTGCATCGCATAGAATACAATTATCAGTTTTGAAACGGTAGTCCGGTAGGCAGGCCCACAGCAGTATCTCTATCAAAAGACAGGGGTTTCCCCTCTGTTGAATTGCACTGAATATTGAGCCAATAGGTGCCGACAATTGCACGTTGGGGTGACCCACTTCCAGGACTAGAAATATCATGCTATTCGGCGCCTTGAGATAATCGAGGCGGGTGAATTTTCAATGCAAAACCTGAGGGTTTAATTCAACAATCAGGGCACAAGCCTAGCTTGCATGCCGAATATATGAATGCAACTCAGACCTATGAAACCTATCGAAAATCGACTTGCAAAAGGGGATGGTTCCTATAGGACAAGTTAACTGATCAAAACCCACCGCACGCCCGCACGTGGTCTATACTTTATTCGCTAAATACCGGATTGGGGCCCTTCGCTGTGATGAGGTTGCAATGACAGATATATTTCTTTCCTATGCCCACGAAGACCGGCACAGGGTTGAGCCTCTGGTCGATGCGCTGTCTGAGAGAGGCTGGGATGTCTGGTGGGACAGTCAGATCAACGCAGGTTCTCACTTCGATATAGAAATTGAGTCAGTACTGGACTCGGCCCGCTGCGTGTTGGTCGTGTGGTCGAAGTACTCGATAGGCTCGCAATGGGTGCGGTCGGAAGCGCACGAGGGTATGGACCGGGACATCCTGGTTCCCGTTCTGATCGACGATGTACGGCCACCGATGCCCTTTCGCCAGATACAGACGAAGATCCTGTTCGACAAGCAAGCGCATGGCAGATTAGTCGACGATGATCTGGTGGCGGGAATTGAGCGGGCATTTGCCGGCGAGCAGGATTATACGCCTGCAATAGTCAGTGAGCCGCAGCCGTCTTTTTCTCCAGCCGGAATTATCGACAACAAACCCACTATTGCGGTATTACCCTTCAGGACCATCTCCAATGGTGATGAGGAGGCTTACCTGGCTGATGGAATAGCCGAGGACCTTATCGTCAACCTGTCATATAGCCGTCTGTTCCCCGTGATTTCTTCTGCCACAGCTTTTCGCTTTCGCGACAGCGAGCACGGCGCGCTCGAAATAGGCCGGAAACTCGGCGTCAAATACCTGATTACCGGTACTGTGCGGAAAAGTGCCGACAAGGTCCGCATCACCGTTGAGTTGGATGACTGCGAGAGCGAGCGCCAACTTTGGTCCGATCGTTATGTGGTTAAGGCGGACGACCTGTTTGAGCTGCAGGAGGAAATGGCTGAGACTTTGATCGCCAAGCTCGACCCGGCCATCAAGGCTGAAGAGATGAGTCGTATTCGCCGCGCACCTCCCAATAGTCCTGTTGCCTGGGATCACGTGCTCAGGGGGCTCTGGCACTACAACAAATACATCAAGGCAGAAAACGATCTGGCAATTACCGAGTTCGAGTATAAGTAGAACAAACGCCCTTTTCTCCCCCACCCAACCCTAAACATTCTGAGTACTGCAACCACTTGTCGCGGCTGAAACGGTCTCGCTAACTATACCGTCTATGGTGTAGGGTAAACAAAGTGTCTATTCCTAATTCATTCCGATTGGTAAAGAAAAATGTCGATGCCCTCCACTGACCTTATCTGTGACAAATGCGGATTCCAAGGCTCCGATGATGTTGTTTGGGGTGATTTTCGGTATATCAAAGATGGGCTTGAGATTGACTTGAGTCGAACGCTCGGCTGGTGCGCTGATTGCAGCGACTTTGTACCGATGGAGGATTTCGCGGTTAAAGACAAGTTGTTGTCCGATATTGACGAAGCTCTGGAGGCTATAAAAGTTCGCACGAAGCGGTGGGCTTTATTCTCTCTACTTAATCGCAAGGACAGGCTGGACGAGCTTGAGAGGCTTTCGGCATTGATTGCCCAGTTGGCCTTGATCGGAGAGAGGAAAGGCTGTGAACGGTGTCTCCAGTGCGGCAGCGTCAATGTTGAACGGTTTGACGGAGACTATTCCGGACTCGCTCAATATGCCTCGAAGGAAACAACCGTCAATACTGGCTTTTTGCACCCAGGCTGCGGTGGAGAATTCATGGCAAGCATTAACCCGATGCGATTTCACTGTATATTTGAGCCGAGGCTCTTTTCGGTCAACGGGCATCGGCTTGATCACCAGATTTGAAGTGCTTAATGCTAGTTGAAATAGTTCAGACTTGATCTGACAAGCGGCGTAAATCCGATGCAGACGCCATGTCCGCTTTCACCTCAAAAAGGACATTACGCTAAATCGAATTCCCGCACCTAGAATACGCATGCAGGGGGATTTTGCAGGGCAGTGCCTGCCAGAGGTAACCCTGCGACCTAATGGGTTATAACTGTCAGTTATTTTTACACTTCGGTTATATAGCTCGCAGTTTTAAGTTGACATATTCGGCATTGCCCCTGATAACGCTCGTGTTTTTATTAGTTGGCGCTATCCTTGCATGTCTACTCCCAATTAGGACAATCATCAAGGCATTGAATATGTTAAACAAACTCAGGCTCCTCACCCTCGCTATCCTTTTCCACGCAACGGCTTCCTGGGCGACGCCCATGGACTACGCCCTCGACATCGATTGGACATCTGGTGGCTTATCCGGCACCAGCAGCACGATCTTCCTTACCTTGGATGAGTTGACGTCCACCAGCTATGTAGTGTTCAAGCCCGGTGACGCAGCGGGTAGCGAGCTTGTGAGCTTCGAGGTAACGATCGATGGTCTCACGTTTACGGAGGCGTCGGAGACAGAGTACGCTGGGGCATACCAGGCGCGTGTGGGATTCTTAGCTGACATGTTGGATTTCATTGACTACACCGGCCGCGGCCCCGGCACCTTGCTGAGCATTGACTTCGTCGATGCGGGCTCAAAGGTGAACCGCGTTCTGTATACTGAGATCGGAGCCAATGAAATTATTGGAGTGATCGACGCATCAAGCTTGGCTCCTGTTGATCGAGTCGACGTGCCGGTTCCAGCAACCCTCGCTTTATTCGGCCTGGGCCTCGTTGGCCTTGGCATCACCCGACGGAAACGTGAAACTCACGGTTAATCCTTTTAAACCTGCTGTCGTCCAACGTAACCAGCGGGTGAGATAGTCATCAAGCGCAGCGGCCCTCTCTTGGGCCGTTTGCTTTCGCTCATAAAGCCGATGCATTTTCTCTACCGCATTGGCTATCGTCTTCGTCGCCAGTTGCAAACCTGCTCGGCTGAAGTGATAGCCTAAAAAATCAAATCCCTTGTTTATGCGCCCGATGAACGTCTTGTCGGGGTGTTGCTCTAATCCCAGCGACTTGAAGATTTCGTTTAGCCGCTTGATGGCTCTGCGCAGTCCCCAGCGCCGCTTGCTCATGATCAGTACATCATCCATGTAGCGGACATAGAATACGTCCTGCTTTTCCAGGGCTTTATCCAGTTCAGTCAGGAAGAAAGCACCCAGTAGGGGACTCAGCGGACAGCCACGCGGCAAGCCCTGCTTGATGTCCCGAAACACACCGCCTCGTTCCACGCAGCGCCGCATGGACTGCCACAACAAGTTGAGCGTAAAGCGATCGGTGAGGTAGACAGCCAGCTTTTCCAACATCAGGTTGTGGTCGATTGATTCATAGAACGACTTCACATCCGTGCGCATGACAAACTGGTTAGAGGGAGTATAAGTAGAACAAACGCCCTTTTCTCCCCCACCCAACCCTAAACATTCTGAGTACTGCAACCACTTGTCGCGGCTGAAACGGTCTCCAGCTATTATAAATATGCTAATTAGTCACTCATTGAATATTAATTGCCTGTATTTGTGAGGCTTATTATTAATGGGGCTCTCCCAACTCGCAAGATGCCCTGCCAGCTTCAT
>NZ_SHNN01000007.1 GCF_026262625.1 Candidatus Litorirhabdus singularis | reverse complement strand
ATGAAGCTGGCAGGGCATCTTGCGAGTTGGGAGAGCCCCATTAATAATAAGCCTCACAAATACAGGCAATTAATATTCAATGAGTGACTAATTAGCATATTTATAATAGCTGGAGACCGTTTCAGCCCCGTTTCAGCCGCGACAAGTGGTTGCAGTACTCAGAATGTTTAGGGTTGGGTGGGGGAGAAAAGGGCGTTTGTTCTACTTATACTCGATGAGGCTGGAGGCCGTTCAATAATCGCCGATATGGAAGCTTTGCAGCAGCAAACAGGTTTATCGGCAGCAGAGGCTTGCCAGGCCCTTAATGAGGCGGGAGTTGAGATGGCCAGCGAAATGCATGTTTCCAAATTGCAGCCAGCAATATACGAAGCAATGCATCTATAGTCCTGTGATACCTCACGGTGAGTAACGTGGCCTGCGTTGCCTGGCTGTTCAAGAGGAGGTATAGGCCCATGCCCGGGAATGAGAGAGAAATCCAGCGTGGGCTGACAGTTGGCCCGGCATGATATAGATCAGGTAATGGTGTTTTTATAACACTTCTCAACTGAATATTGCGTTCTCAGACTGTCTTCTACCTATACACCACATATAATGTAAGGGTATAGAAAGAGGCCGACTGGCAGGAGGGTGTGGGGTTTTTATCTTCTTGCCTATCATTCTTTCCCTTCTATATTAAATACAAAACAGTTCTTTTATATGTCGCTCTTCTGGATTGCGGCCTCAGGATTTCTGGCACCCGGTAGCCGGAACCTGCCAAAACCAGAAACGGCACCCGGCTTCAACTTTTGAGGTAGGCAATGGAGTTACTGCGAAAAGTTCGTACATGGCGGCAGCTACTGATCGCGCTACTTGTCCAGCAAATGGCGTTCTACGGTATGCCCGTATATGCCAACCCTGTGGCGCAGATCGTCACCGACGGGCGGACTGCGACACAGTTGGATGTGCAGGGCAAAACCACGGAAGTGACAACATCCACCGTGCGTGGCAGCAACGCGTATAACTCCTTTAGTAAGTTCGATGTCTACACCGGCAATACCGTCAATCTGCAAGTTCCAGGCGCGGCTGACAACCTGTTAAATCTTGTGCATAACAAGCGCTCAAATATTGATGGCGTATTGAATGCCTACAAAAACGGACAGATCGGCGGTAATGTTTTCTTTGCCAACCCTCATGGCATTGTTGTAGGTAGCGATGGCGTGGTGAACGTCGGCTCATTGTCGATGATGACGCCTACGCAGACATTCATGCAGGGTTTCTTTGATGCGGCAGGTAATCCTGCCGGCCTCGCTACCCGGCAGGTGATTGAAGGAACGGTGCCTATTAACGGCAGTGCCCTTCTTGCGGTTCAGGGGCAGATAAATGCACTCGGTGACATCAGGCTTTCGGGAGGCGAGGTCATCGTTGCTGGCTCCCTGGCTATTGGTAGTAATGCACTCCCGAATATTCCTGTCAGTGCTGAGGCCATTGTGCAATTGGCAGGCCTCGATCAAGCCGTGGGTATGATTGAGCGCAATGGGGACATTGTCATCCTGGGCGCCGGGGATGTGGCGATTACCGGTGCGCTCAATGCGACCGGGGCCGAGGGCATCGATGCGGGCAATATTGACGTTCGCGCGGGCAATGACATTGTAGTTTCCGAGGACGCTTCATTGTCGGCCCGGGGCGAGGGTGAAAATTCTGGTGGTGGTGATGTGGTTGTCCTTGCAGATCGTGATGCGAGTATCCGCGACAGTGCCAGCCTTGACGTCAGTGCCGGGAGTTCCGGAGACGCGGGGTTTGTGGAGTTCAGTGCGCTTGAAACCGTGACGCTGTCTGGCGGTGAGCTGCTTGCCAGCGCCGAGGACGGTGTGGCAGGTACTATCCTGATTGACCCTGAAAACCTGTTGATAGAGGACCATCTGCTGCGCGGTGATTCTACTAATGCTGATGGCATTACCTGGGATTCGGGTAGCCTGGTGTTAGACGCAGATGAAAAAATAACCCTTCAGGCGAACAAAGTCATTTCCAGTCGCTCTGTCGATAGCCCCGATGTTGTTGAAAACCATCGCACTGGATTATCGACCGCTGATTCTGGAAATATCACGTTGCAGGCTGCGGAAATTGAGCTGCAAAGTGGCTCGGAAATCCTGGCGTTTGCTGATAATGACAAGGTGTCCGGTAATGTGAGACTGAGCGCAACGGACACGGCTGGCTTTCTGGGAGGCGGAGCCAAGGCGACAATTACCGCCAATGGTGCTGTTATCAAAGCGGGTGCCATTGAACTTTCCGCCCAGGCGACCGGCAACGATACCCTCGGTATCGCCGTTGTTGGAGATGTGCAGAGCAGCATCGCTGTCGATTCGGGCTCTGTCCTGATCGCGGATACGGGCGATGTCACGATTGCCGCCTCCTCTTCAATGGTTGCCAAGGCTGAAGGTACACCCACGGACCTCGCAGTGGATGCGGCCATTGTTACAGTGAATTCAAGCTCAACTGTGGATATTGCCGATGCTGTGATTACGGCGCAAGGCAGCATTGATGTGGATGCCAATTCCACGATTAACACCCAGGCTATTGCAAAGGCCAGTTCGACCAGCGGTGATACCAATGGCGACGCTGCAGTGGCGATCACCGATATCACCAGCGTGGCTTCCGTTGCGGTAGCCGACGGTGCGGCGCTGACCGCGAAGCAGAATGCCTCCTTTGCGGCCAGCTCTGCAATAGACGCCACAACGACGGCTGACGGTGAAGCGGGTGGGGCGACGGCGGCAGGTGCGACAGTAGCTGTCTCGTCGGTTGCTGCCACAACATCGGCGTCACTGAACGATACGGTGGCAGTGAATGTCGCCGGTACTACAGAAGTTGCCGCCACCAGTAGTGAAACAATTACTACCAACACCAGCTCCACCGCGGGCGGCGCAAGTTCGAATACCGACGCAACCCAGGCCCAATTGCAGGAGGATGGCCGCAAAGCCGAAACCAGCGAGGGCCAGGTTAGTGTCGCCGGAACACTGGCTATAACCGATCTGGTGAGCAATACCGACGCGCTACTGGCGACCAATGCCACAGAGACTGTAAAGACGACGGAACTGGATATCGTGGCAAGCAGTAACCGCACGGTAGAAACCGCGGCGGACGCTTCTGCTACCGAGGGCGCAACCGGTGTCGGCGTGGCGGTAGCTATTGGTGTGGCGAACGTCTCTACCCGTGCAGAAGTGCGAGGAGCGCCATCGCTGGACGTTGATGAGCTCTATGTCCAGGCGCTGACGAATGGGCAGAAGAGTAGTTTCACAACCACGTCCAATTCAGGGGCTGGTGCCACCAATGTCGGTGTTGCCGGTAGCCTGGCAAGCAGTGTGGTAATCAACCGCAGTGAAGCTGTGGTCGCCGATGGTCTTTTGGTCAATATGGGTGTGGCGGGCGGTGATATCACGCTAAAGGCTGAAAGCAATAGCGCTACTACCGTGAGTGCCAAGTCGACCCAGGAAGGTGAAGCCTCGGTGGGTGTAGGTGCCTCGGTCGCGGTGAACGTGGGTGTGAATACCACCACGGCAGAACTGGGTGATGGATCAGAGCTGTCGGGCGCGGGGGATGTAGCGCTGAGTGCGACTTCAAAGCATGTTGCCAAGACCGAGTCGGAAGCGGGTGCGGCCGGTGGCGTTGCAGTGACACCGGTAGCGGGTGTGACAGTGGCGGTGAATACGACCACGGCACGGGTGGGCACGGGCAGTTTACTGGATCAGTCGGGTGAATTGAGTGCACTCGCCAGTCATGAAGGGTCCAGTACGACCAAGACCAGCGCGGATGCCGCGGGCGACAGTGTGGGCGTCGGCGCCTCACTGGCGACCACGGTGGCGACCGATACGGTAACGGCGTACACAGACCGGGACATCAAGGCCGGCGGCGATGTGCGCTTTGAGGCGTCCTCGGATGTGACCAGCGATACGATCGCCAAAGCCTCGGCCAAGGGTGCGAAGGCCGCGAAAGACGATGGTAAGCCGGAGGACGGTGACAAGGACGTGAATGAACAGATCCAGGGCCAGGTGGCGTTTGGAGACAGCAAGTCCGGTGAGACGACTGAAAATGCAGACGATGCGGATGCCTCCACCAGTGAAGGTGGCGTCAGTGTCGCGGCGGCGATCAGCGCGAACATAGGCACCGCGACAACAGTGGCATCGATTGCAGCTGATCGCTCGGTGGAATCCGGCGGTACGGTCACCGTGCGTTCCTCGAACGCGGCGGCTGTAGGTGCAACGGCAGACGGCACCCAGGTGTCCGGTGGCGACACGGCGGTAGGCGTGGGCGCGGCCGTGGCGGTTAACGTGGGTGTGGTAACCAATGTGGCGTCGATTGAAGACGGTGCGACGGTGACAGCCGATGGCGTGACAGTGGAAGCGCTGATGGTCAAGGATGCGGACGACAAGACGAAGACCTCGGTGTTCAGGGCTGATGCAACCTCCGGTGCCGGTGCCTCGGGTGTTGGTGTAGCCGGTGCCCTGGGTACGCACGTGGGTGTGGCCACCACGGCGGCGTTGATCAAGGACGCGGTGGTGACGTTGACCAATGACGGCGCGGTGCTACTGGCAGCACAGAACAATAGCGACAGTACCGTGAGTGCCAAGTCGACCCAGGAAGGTGAAGCCTCGGTGGGTGTGGGTGCCTCGGTCGCAGTAAACGTGGGCGTGACTACCACGACTGCGGAGATAGGGGATGATGCCACTCTTACTGATGGCGGCAGCGTGACCCTGAGTTCCAGCTCAGAACACAATGCAAGCACCTCAGCAGAAGCCGGGTCAGCGGGGGGCATTGCAGTATCACCGGTGGCTGCGGTAACCGTTGCGATAAACGATACCAAAGCCCGTTTGGGTGATGGCGATGACCTGAACCTCAGCGGCGATCTGTCCATCACGGCTGAGAGCAAGGCGGAAGTGACTAATGCTGCCACAGCTGCTGCAGGTGGCGATATTGGAGTCGGTATTTCTATCTCCGTCGCGGTGCCTGTCAACGAGACAACGGCTACGCTGGCCCGCGGTGGTAGCGTGGAAGGTTCACTCGATATCGATGCTGCATCCGCACTGGAGGTTCTGACTACTGCAGATGCCAGCGCCACGGGAGCCAGTGATAAAGAAGAGGAAAATGGCGGTACCGTCAATGAACTGACGAGCAAGTGGACGTCCTTTGCCACACCGGATGACAAGGAAGGCGATGTACCTGATGCGCCGAAGGCCGAGGTAGATAATGCGGATGAACTTACTGCATCAACCGGCGATGCGGGTGCCACCGAAAAACCAGCAGGTGGCGGTGGCGGTGGCGGCGGTGGTGAGAAGGAAAAGACTGAAGTGAAAGTGGCCGGTGCTGTCGGCGTAAACGTCGCACTGAACGATGTCACAGCGAACATAGCCGATAACGTTCATTTGTCTCAGGTAGGTAATACCAAAGTAACCAGCAGCAATGACGTCAACATAAAGACCAAAGCATCCGGTACTGCGGTGTCCTCCGATTATGGTGTTGGTGCGGCGATTGCACTGACAGTTCAGGACAATGACTCGACAGCGGAAATCGGTGAAGGGGTCGTCATTGATCAGGCCGGCGATATCACGGTTGAATCAAAAACGACCAATAATACGGGCGAAGACTTTGTCTCCAAAGTGGGGACAGAGGCGATAGCAGGCGCCAGTGGTGGCAAGGTTGCAGTGGCGGGTTCAGTGGCTGTCGTTAACTCTACGAATTCCAGCAGAGCCTCTATTGAGAAGAGTGCGAATATTGCGAAGTCGGGCGCAGTCATTGTTAACGCAGAGGACAAGAGTAAGGTCACCGCCAGGGCCTGGTCCGGGGCGTTGTCCAAAGGTGAGGACTCCAAGGCGGGCGTTGGCGCTTCATTCGCTATCCTGAATGTGGGCGATGAGACGCACGCATACATCGGTGAAAGTGCCAGTTTGTCAGACGCTGGAGCGGTCAGTGTCACTGCCGAGAGTAAGGAAGTGGACTCAGACGACTTTTCCTTCAATTTCGATTTTGTCGAAAACAAGTTAAAGAGCGCGACAGGCAAGAAGACCGAGGATGGTGAGGACGCTGACTTCGAGTACGATGACATAAACCCCCTCAATATACTCAGTGCGAACAACTACTACACGGAAGCGGCCGCTGGTGCTGCCTCTACCGGTGACTCGGGTGTGGCTGTTGCGGGTGCCTTTTCGGTACAGGTTCTCCACGGATCGACCAAGGCCTATATCGACAAGAATGCCGAGGTTGTGAGTGACGACAAGGTAACTGTATCGGCAAAACGCAATACCAACGCGGTGGCCCTGGGCGGCTCGTTTGGCGGTTCCAAAAAAGTCGGTGTGGGCGTCACCATTTCGAATATCAACGCCCTGGATGAGACGATCGCGTTTATTGGTGATGGCGCTTCTGTCAGCAGCAACGCGGTACCTGGCTCGCCCGAGGATGAGCCAACGGTATCCGTGCAGGCGTATACGGAGCAATTGCTGTCCACTATCGGCTTAAGTGGCGCGGTGGCGGCCGGTGGCGGTGAAGGTGTTGCCATTAACGGGGTGCTGGGTGCTGTGGTGTCGGTTAAGAATACCGCGGCCTCTATCGGAGATGGCGCCACCGTCTCTTCGCAGGGCTCGGTCGCTGTCGACGCGCAAAGTGACACCGATACGATCATGATCGCCGGTGGTATCGCGGTAGGGGGCAATGCAGGTGTCGGTGCATCCGCGGCGGCGCACGTGGCGGTGGACAGGACAACGGCATCGATAGGGAAAGACGCACAGGTTGATGCGAAAAAGGATACGACGGTTTCCGCTGTAAATGATGATCTTGCTATCAATGGCGTGATCAGCGGTGGTGGTGGCGGCAAGGTTGGGGTGATTCTCACCGGCTCGGCCAATATTATTCTCGGCACGACCGAGGCGAGTATTGGTGAGGGCGCTCGGATCAACACCGATGCGACCTATGACGACCCGGCGCAAAACGTCACGGTTAAGGCGCAGGACGATACGCTGGTTGTTGATGTGGCCGGTGCGGTTGCCGGCGGCGGCAAGGCGGGCGTCGGCGCGGCCCTGGATACCATCGTTTTTGTCAAGGATGTGCACGCGACCATCGACAGCGGTGCTGAAGTTGAGGCACAGAATGACATCAAGGTTATCGCCGATGCGAAGGAGACCGCTACCTCGGTAACGGCTGCCTTTGCCGGCGGCGGTAATGCCGGCGTCAGTGGTGCAGTGTCTGTAGTAGTGAACAGCAGTGACGTTTCTGCGGTCATTGCTGATGACGTGCACAATGACGCCACCAACAAGGCGACGGAAGTGCACGCCGGTGGCGATGTGATCGTGGATGCGGATGAGGCCTATCTTGGTGTCATGATCGCCGGTTCCGGTGCGGGTGGCGGTACTGCGGGTGTCGGTGGCTCTGTTGCTGTGAGCACATTGGTGAATTCGACCAAAGCACAGATCGGCGATAACGCTGTTGTGTCTGCTGGCGACAACGTGAAGGTCACCGCAGACGGAAAAGAATTTGTAACCACTGCCGTGATCAGCGGAGCGGGTGGTGGTACCGCAGGTGTTGCGGGAATGCTTTCGACCAATGTTCTGGTGACCCATACCGAGGCCTCCATTGGGGAAGGGGCTGATGTGGATGCGGGCACCGATGTCGATGTCACAGCGAGCGACGACACGCTTATCATCGGCGTGGCCGCCGGTGGCGCCGGTGGTGGTTCGGCGGGTGTTGGTGCGGGCATGGATGTCGGTGTCTTTGTCAAAAACACCAGCGCTTTTGTCGACGATGGCGCAACTGTGGATGCAGCGACAGGTGACATTACGCTTGATGCCCAGGCAACAGACCTGCATGTGTCGACTGCGGCCACGGGAGCCGGCGGCGGCTCTGCCGGGGTGAGTGGTTCGATCTCAACCAGTGTCATGGTCAATACCACCGAGGCCTACACAGTGGGCGACGCTGAGTTGTCAGCGGGTGATGACATAGCCATCAACGCACAGAACGATTCCACGACCGTCGCGACACTGGGCGCAGGCGCGGGCGGCGGTGCTGCCGGGGTAGCAGGCGCAGTGTCGGTGGTGGTCAATACCAATGCGACCAGGGCGTATACCGGAGCCGGCTCCAAACTGAATGCGCAGGATGACATCGACGTCACCGCTGCCTCCAAAGAAAATGTAATCACTACAGCGATTTCTGGCGCCGGTGGCGGCGCCGCTGGTGTTGCCGGGTCGGTGGGCATGAAGGTGCTGAGTACCACCACCCAGGCCTATGTGGGCAATGGCACGCAGGTGAACCAGAGGGCTGGATTTGACGGTGGCGCCGGGCAATCCCTGAATGTGTCCGCCGATGACCAGATCCTGATGGTGGGTTTGGCGGGATCGGGTGCAGGCGGCGGCGCTGCGGGAGTCGGCGTGGGCGCCGATGTGAATATCGTACGCAATTCCACAACCGCCTATATAGGCGATGGTTCCAATATTGATGTCGGTGGAGATGTCACTGTAAACGCAGATTCAGACAAGTATGTGAACAGCTTTGCCGGTGCGGGTGCCGGTGGCGGTGCCGCAGGGGTTGCTGTGGCAGTTTCTGTTGTGGCTGTTGGTGCACTGCTCGATAGCGATACGCAGGGCGGGCTGACTAACGAAGGGGAGAATGGCGAAGACGTTACCGTGCAGGGGTATGCCCAGCAGCAAACGTCGGGGGATATTCTTGGCGATTCACTGGGTGATTCCGAGCGTTCCGCCGCCACGAAAGACATCGTGACAGACGCCACCAGCAGGGTGTCGCTGGTGGATCCTGACGATACAACAGCGATTGATCTTGGCAATGTACAGGCCTTCATTGGCCCCAGTGCCCACGTCGATGCGGGTAACAACCTGGATGTCACCGCAACGGACAATACCATGGCCATTGTGGCAGATTTTGCGGGGGCCGGCGGCGGCGCGGCGGGTGTGGCCGGACTTATTGGGGTGGCGCTGGTGCACAACGATGCCGAGGCCTTCATCGCTGGCGGTGCGCAAACCAACGCAGCGGGTAAAACGAACGTAGAGGCGAGCACCAGGGAAGACGTGTTCATGGCCGGTATCTCGGGTGCCGGGGGCGGCGCAGCGGGTGTTGCAGGTGGCGCTATGTTGACGGTGGTGAACTCCGATACGGTTGCCTACATCGCCAATGACACGATGGTGAACCTCGGTCTGGGCAATGCCGATGCCGTGGTAGTGGTCGCCGACAGTGAAACCAATATCACCAATCTGGGCGCCACGGGCGGCGGTGCGGGAGCCGCTGGTGTAGGCGGTATCGCCGACGCGGTTGTTATCGTCAAGACAACGAAAGCGTCTATTGAGGATGATGCCAGGGTTCATGCTGATGAAGATGTTGCTATCGAGGCGGAATCTTCAGAGCAGGTAACCTCCGGCGCGGTAGCCATCTTCGGTGGTGGTGCCGCCGCGGTATCCGGCGTGGCGTCTGCGGTTGTGATCGCCAACGAGACAGAGGCGTACATCGGTGCTGACGCTACGGTCGATTCCGACGGCAACGTGAAACTGTCAGCGGTGGACGATGCACTGATTCTCAATCTGGGCGCGTCAGGCGCGGGGGCCGGCGCTGCCGGTGTGACCGGTGTGGTCAATGTCAATACGGTGACTAATAACACCAGTGCCTATATCAAAGACGGGGCCACCGTGAACGCGCGCGGTAATGCCGCCGGAACAGACGCCTATACCGGCAAGCTGACAGACACGGCTTCGGGCCTGGCACTGCCAAGCTGGGATCGCGCATTTGATGTCGATACCGATAATGACCCGGATACGGACAATACTATCGCAGCCAATGTCGACACCAGTCCCAATAGAAACACCGAGGAGGGGGCCGGGCAAAACAATATCGATACCTCTAATGGTATCAATACTAACGTCAGTAACGGCCTGGAAGGCGACGATGCCGCCAGTACCAGCCCCTCCATACCGGGTGTGGGTATCAACGAAAAAGAAACGATGACGGTTACCGGTCTTGCTGTAGCGGCAGTCTCCAATGAAAAAGTAGCCACTGTTGCTGCGAGCGTTGGCGGGGCTGGTGCGGCAGCGGTTGCCGGGGCTGCCATCGTGACGGTGATAGCGACTGAGACCAACGCGGGTATTGGTAGTAACGCGACCATCAACGACACCAGGGCCGGAGCGGGACAGTCTGTCTCCCTGCTGGCAGCGGATAACACCGACCTGGGTCATATTGGCGGCACTGTGACAGGCGCCGGCGCGGCGGCTGTCAGTGGTTCGGTTAATACGGCCATTGTTGCCAAGACCACAACTGCACGGGTGGCGAATGGCACCGATATTCTCGCCGGCGGTAGTGTCGGGGTAGACGCGATGTCGACAGAAAAAATCGATTTGTACACGGCCAACGTGTCTATAGCGGGCGCAGCCGGCGTCGGTGGTGCTGCCGGTGTTGCCGTTGTGAGTAACACAACGACCGCCGAGTTGCAGAACGAGACGAGTGTTGATGCCAGTGAAGACCTGGGTGTCAACGCAGTGAGTGACAGCGATATTAATATCGTGACGGTGAGTGGCTCTGGTGGTGTTGTCGGGGTATCAGGCGGCGCCTCGGTGGCAGTGATTAGCAACGATACGTTTGCCCGTGTTGGCGATAAATCCGAGCTGGATATCGGTGGCGATGCTGTCATTACTGCTGTATCGAAAGACAAGGCCAATACCGACACGGTCAGTGCGAGTGGCGGCGGCGTAGGCGTTGCAGGGGCGGTTTCTGTCAAGGTAATGACCGGTGAAACCACAGCCTCCCTCGGTGATCAGGTGATGTTCAACCAGGGTACGCAAATCGACAAGACCACACAGTCTATTTCCGTAGAGGGGAAAAACACCGTTGAACTCGATGGTATTGGTGGCTCGGCTGCGGCCGGTGGCGTCGGGGTTGGTGCGACTGCTGATATCAATATTGTGCGCAATTCCGTGGGCGCTCTGGTGGGGGATGGTTCCATGTTGCAAGCCGCAGGGGATATTTCTGTGGCAGCGGAGGCGGATAAAAATGTCGACTCCTTTACGATTGCGGCAGCAGGCGGTGCTGTTGGCGTTGGCGGCGCAACCAGTATTACGGTGATTGGCGCCGCGCTTGATGAGGACGCCCAGAATAGTGTTGGGGAGAACAACGAAACGGCCTCATACGCCGATGAAAAAATGACCGAAGACAAGACAACCGGCGCTATGGGCGACTCTGTCTACCTTAAAGACACCGAGTCGGATATTGCAGCGCGTACCAGCAGCCTGGGCGTGTCATCGGATATGAATGCAACCGTTTCCACCAATGACAGAACAATCGCTTCTGTGGGTGTCGGTGCCACGCTGGATGCAGGCAATACGCTTGCGATCAAGTCCACCGATTACACCACAGCAACGACAAAAACCGGCGGTGCTGCCGTGGGTTCTGTCGGTGTAGGCGGTGCTGTGGGTGTCACCACTATCACCAATACTACCGAGGCGGCGGTGGCTGAGGATGCGAACCTGAGCGGCGGGAATATGCTGACTATCGCCGCCAAAAATACTCAAAAAACCGATGAAGACACCCGCGTTATTGCCTTTGGCGGCGCGGCAGGTCTGGTGGGAATTGGTGCGGCCGTGGCTTACGTGGATACAGACAACACAGCCAGGGCAACAACAGGCAGTAATGTCACGGTATCCGATACACACACCGTGCGCATCATGGCGGAACAGGATGATGACATTCGCACCGAGGCGGTAGGAGCAGCGGCGGGCGCAGGCGCTGTCGGTGCCTCCCTGTCGCGATCGGGTCGTGATGGCACTGTTGAAGCCTCGCTTGGCGATGACAGTTCAGTGGTCAGCAATGTCGACAATGTCTTCATTGACGCTGACAGCTCAGGGCTGGTGAAAGCGAAAACAATCGCCGGGGCCGCCGGTACGACCTTTGCCGCATCCGGTGCAGTGGCCATTGCCCGCGATGACAGTGACATCACCGCTAAAACCGGGAACAGAGCTGAGGTGACTGTCTCTGATGCGATGAGATTGTCGGCCAGTAGCACGCCCGAAGTAGACGCCGAGAGTATCGGCGTCAGCGTTGCCGGTGGTATTAAAGTCGGTGCCTCTGTGGCTGATGCGGATTCCAGCCAAACCATCAAGGCCTACACCGGTGTGAGCAATATCATCAGCGCAAATACCCTGAGTATTAATGCGCGTCATGCTCGCAATGGCGCCAGTAATTCTGTCAGGGCGAAATCGGTGGGAGCCGGTGGTGGTTTGCTGGTGGGCCTGAATGCGACATCCGGCGATGCGAAAAGCATTATCAACATGGATAGCTACCTGGGCTCCGGCAGTACGGTGTCTATCCTGAACGATTTGATGGTTGGGGCTGATAACGACAGTCGACAGAGTGTCTACGTGACCGGTGTCAATGTAGGAGGGCTTCTTGCGGCCGGGTTCAATGAGGCAAGTGCAGAGTCCAACACGGTAGTGTTGGCACATGTAGACGACAATGCGGTGATTTCTGGCGG
This sequence comes from Candidatus Litorirhabdus singularis, assembly GCF_026262625.1. GTDB lineage: Bacteria > Pseudomonadota > Gammaproteobacteria > Pseudomonadales > Halieaceae > Litorirhabdus > Litorirhabdus singularis. The sequence continues at coordinate 109,952 of NZ_SHNN01000007.1, read as the reverse complement.
TAATGTAAGCATTGCTGCCGACAGTACAGACGACAATCAGGCTCAGTCCATTGCCGGTTCGGGTGGCATGGTGTCCGGCTCTGCCTCAGAGGCCGACACGAAGACGAGCAGTATTACCAAAGCCTATATTGCCGATGGCACCGCAGGTAAGGCAATCAATGTAGAGGCTATCGCTATTGCAGCGCAGCACCATTCGAAATTTAACGCTCAGGTTGACAGTACCAATGCCTCTCTCGTGGGCGCCAGTGGCGCGACTGCCAGCAATGTCAGTGACGCCACCGTGGAAGCGGGCTTTGGCGACGGCCTGACCGTAGGCGCGACGGCTGTAGATGTGGACGCTGGCAGCGAGGTTACCAAAACGTCCGGAGGCTGGACGGTGAATTCCGGTTCCGGTGGTCTGCTGGATCTGCCCGCCGCAAGCAGCACCACAAGCATCAGAAATTTCACCACCACCTCGGTTGGTGATGGCACGGAGATTACGCAGCTGGGCGATCGCAAAAATCCTGGCATGTTCGCCTTTGATGCACAGAACAAGGTGACCGCTGCCGACAAGGTGAGAATGAACGCCGGCGGTGCAATCGCCCTGGCAAAAGCCCGGTCAACGATAAGTGCCCTCACTAACCACGCCACGGTGAATATTGGCGCGGGATCGGAGCTCATGGCGCTGGGTGACATCGGCATGGGAGCCAAAGCCGATGCCGATATTTCCACCACAACTGCCGTGGATGTTTTTGGCCTGGCCGGTGAACCCTTCGGTGACGCGGTATCACGGTTTGGCGCGAACAACAGCATCAATGTTGAAGCGGGCGCCACAATTGTAGCGCTGCGGGATTTACACCTTGGCGCGGGCATGAATAGCGCCAGCGAAGAGAGCAACATTCACGTCGCGGCGCGCACAGATCTGTGGAATAACTCGGCGTTACCACTGCTGCATGACCCCGTGGCCGACACCTACGTCAATACCAGCAACAACATTCACGTGGCGGGACCGGCGGGGGCCGTCGCGGGTGCTGACGTGGCTGCGGCGCGTCATTTGTTCATGACCGCTACCCGGGGTAATACCACATTGTCAGGCGTGGGTATTGGCAAGGATATTTACAGCGAGACACTGGCGGCCATTGTGAATGGTATTGGTGGCATCTTTGGTGCGGAGGAGGTGTCCTTTGATCGCCACGGCGGTTCAGAAGTTGAGGTGTCTTCCACTAATGTCACTGTCGATGGCAGTGCAAGGGTGGGTATTCAATCCAGGCTGGAGCTTGAAATTGACGAAAATGGCGACATCACCCGCTGGATCAATGGTGAGGTGACCTACGATCTGGACGAGGGCATTCGTTTGGGTACAGCGGAGCAGATTAGCCTCTTTGGCGACATCCAGGCGCGTATCGATGCCCTGAAAGACCTGATCGCAGAATATGATACCAATGGGCAGAACACAGAAGGTGCACTCGCCGTGGCGGCGTACGAGGCAGAAATTGAGTTCCTTGAGCACAAACTGGTAGAGCTGGGCTATGTTGCAGCGGATGACCAGGGTGGCTTCAGTGGCTCCCAGAAGACAGAGCTGCAGCAAAAGAGGGATTTTATCGCTGCCAGCCCTGAAATAGAGGCGACCTATACCAGCGACAAAACTGACTTTGAAGGGGACCGAACAGTCTACGAACAGGCGAACGCGGGTTTGGTCACGCAGAATGAGGGTTTGCAAACTGACGTAGATACGCTTGCGGGCGAGGTCACTGTCCTGACGATTGCCAGGGCAGCTCTTGATCCGAACGATACAGATTATGCGACTGACTATGCGGCATACACCAACCAGATCAATACCAAGAATGGTGAGATAACCACGAAAAATGGCGCGATTTCTACCAACGAAGGCATCATCAGTACGAACAACACTGAAATTGTTAACCTCAATGGCCAGATTGCAGGTGTAGAGGCGGACCTTGTCACACTCGAGGGCCGGGTCACTACCACGAATGCCGAGATTGCAGCGATCGAAGCGGCCATCGCCAATGGTACCTATGTCGACAAGACAGCCGGCCCCCTGATCGATGTGGTGGTCATTGAAGATACCGTCGCACAGTTGGGCAATATCTATGTCAAAGGGGATAGCTTCGGCGGCGTGGGAGCGTTGTCGGCACCGGGTGACGCGGAAATTAAAATCACCAACCGGAGTAATAATTTCCTCAAACTGCATGATCTGATTATTCCCAGTACTGCCGGCGGCAAGGTCTTTTTCAACAATGTTGATGTGGTTGATAACGCGGCTGTCAATGCAATCAGTAACACGAACACCGCCAATTTCAATACCCTGTTGACGGCCGAGGGCAGCACCGCGCCGAATATAGAAGTCACCAGTACTTACGATCCACTGGATGCGTCCAATATTCAACGAGCGGCTGATTCGCTGGCCAGTGGGGAATACCCCCCGTATGCGAATATCGGGCCGGACATTATTGTGGTTGCGGGCGAGTCTGTTAACGAACTGACGCACATCAGTAACTCTCGAGGCTCTATCAAGGTCAAGAGCGCGGGCGGCAATATCCGTCTGGAAGAGAATACGCTGGTCAGCGGCGCGACGGTTGAAATCAAGACCAGAAATGGCGATTTCATACAAAGTTATACGGACGCTTTCAGCCATATAGTAGGCGGGGAGCCTTTAACTTTTACAGACGCTGATTCTGCTAGCAATACGTTGGCGAACATTTCCAAAAATACCGCTGAAGGCAGCGGCAGTGGCATCGTCGCCAATGGCAGTGTTCTCCTTGCAGCGCGTTACCTCAATATTAACGGCACGGTGCAAAGTGGCATTCCTGAGTGGGGTGTGGTCATTTCGGAAGGTGCCCAGGTCGATGTGCCCACCGTACCGGGATTACAGACGTTTACTCAGGCACGTGATTACTATGCGGCGCTAACTGATGCCCAGAAGGCAGAACCTGGCGCTGAGTACTTCCACGTCACTGGTGCCTCTGTGACGGGGCTTGATGCAGCCGCATCCGGGGAGTGGGAGCAAATTTCTGTCGAGTACAACGCTAAAGATGATCGCCTGGAACTGGGTGGTGTCGAGGTTAAAGGCGGCTATATACAGATTTTCGGCCAGGTGTTTAATACCAACGGTAACGCTGTAGCGGGCGAGGGTCGTCTGCGGGTGCTGGATGGTTACGGTGAAATTCAGGTTGATAACCGGACCACCAAAGCACTGTATTTGAATGCGCTGGATGCCGGCCAGGGTGTTGAAGGGAAGATCAGCATCACCAATGTGGAAGGCCTGAATGCGGACGGCAGTCCGAAGTTGAATACCACCATTTTTACCCGTAACGGCGCAGATCGATCGCAGCAGCTGATGTTTGACCCGGACGCTTACTTGGGCTCCGGTCATTTGCAGTACAGCATGACCAAGGGTACGGATGTTGGCGAGCAGAAGACGTATCTGTACCACAACAACAGTTGGTTTAATGTTGATGCACTGGGTACAGCCCAGATACTGGCATCCACGCTTATCAACTACCGCAACCTGTCTGACGACCCGCTGTCGAAGGGTGAGTACCTCAAGGTGGCGGGTACCGCCAGTTATAATACTCAGGGCATCGAAACGAAATCTGACACTGAGTTACTGTCCCTGTCGGTTGCTGAAGGCAGGAGTTGGGCGGATTGTAACTGGTGGACACTCTGCGCCAATGCAGATCACTATCAGGAATTTATTGTAACGACAGGCAGTAAAACCGTAGACACCTACAATATTAATGCGGGCAACCCCATTAGTATTGAATATATCGGCCACGATAATGGCATCGTTAACATCGCTTCCAGTGGTGATGTTTTGATCGCCGGCGGTGTCTACAACCGCAACGGTGACACGTCCATTACCAGTCGCGATGGCAGCATTCAGCAAATTACCGACTTTGCGACGGTGCAGGGCAATAGCATTGGTTTTGCAGCGGCAACCGGTATAGGCAGCATGGAGCAGGCCATTGACGTCGTTGGCCTGCAGGACACGTTCTCGGCAATAACGCAGATGGGTGATATTAATATCCATCAGGCGACCGGTGATATGGATGTCGTGAAAGTCGCAACAGGCAGTGGCCGTGTACTGCTGAATGTTGATGGCAATATCAACGGCACGGGTGTCGGAGCCGGCTTTGGTGCTGATATCAAGGGCGATCGCGTTGCACTGATTTCCCGCAATGGGGGTATCGGCACTGAGCGTACCCTGAATATCGAGACGGGTTATACCACTGACCTGCTCAAGCTGGCTGATACCGGTCTTGAGGCATTGGCGCGTAACAGTATCGATATAGAGAACCACGCCTCTGCAGGGAACGAAGATGGCCACCTGATGGTGGTGAGCGTTGAATCTCTCGCCGGCGATGTGAGTCTGAAAACCCCCGGCGCCATCATCGACAATAACCAGGTGGAGCGTACCGACACCCGGGCAATCGATGAGCTGGTGGCCCTGTGGGATGATATTGGACTGCGCGGTGACAGTGCCGATGCAAAAGATATCCGGGAAATAGAAATTCTCGAAGACAGTGTGACGGCCGAATACCGACGTTATTGGGAGACCCGTGGGGAGCAGGCGGGTATTGCGATTACTGACGATGCCTTCAAGGTTCTCGATGCAGAGGGCAACCTGACCAGCGAGATCAATTATGCCGCGTACAAGAACGCATTGAACAGCAGCAGCTATGATTCGAAGTATCAGGTTGCCTTGTCGACAGATCAGGAAAACGTGTTACGGGATCAGCTGGCATTGCGCGACAACGACCGCAACGGTGTGCCTAATACGCCGGACGAAGTTGATGCCCTGGTTCAGGGTTATATAGACGAAAGAACGAGTGAGTACCACGCGCAGCATGCACGCCTGTATGACCCGTCCAGTGACAATGCTGTGCAGGGGAATGTGGCCTCTATTTTCGAAGACGACTTCCGCTACGAGGCTGCTGAGAGCGAAATCGACAACCGCACCGAGGGTTCGCACTGGTCTGATTTCCAGTTGGCGGTAACCCTGTCTTCCAGCTTGTTGAAGGAGCTGACGGATACCGTCGCTGTGGTTGAAGAGCCGAATGTGATCGGCCGGAATGTGACCCTGGAGGCGGGGCAGGATATCGGTAATGTCAGGCCGGTTCTGGTTGATCTCAGCCGCAACGATGCGCTGGACTTCACCGTGGAAGAAAAAGCGGCGCTGGCCGCCGCTGAACGCGGTGATGTCGACGTGTACACGGATTATTTGACCATCAATCAGCGCGACGACGTGGATGTCGGCCAATTGGACGGTGGTAGCGTTTCGGCAGTAGCCGCCGGCGAAAACGGCAGTGACGGGGATGTCTACCTGGGGTCGGAAGGCGACCTGGCTCTGGATCGTATCGTGGCCGCCAACGAGATCCGGGTGAAAGTGGCCGGGGGCCTGATTAACGGCAATTCATCCATCGGCACACTGTTTGAAAACATCGTCGGTAAGCGCACCATTCTGGAAGCGGCCCATGGGGCTATCGGGTCAGTCGACAAGGCCATGATACTGCGGCTGGAAGAGGGCGCGCCGGTGACTGCGCGTGCGCGAGATGATATCTACCTGACTAACGTCGACGGGGATTTTTACATCGACACGCTGTATTCGCGCAGCAATATCACACTGGAATCCAATGACTCCATTGTTGATGCCTTTAGTGACGATGCACTGAATGTCCGCGCGGAAAATATCACCCTGACTGCCGGTAATGCTGTGGGGGCCGATGATAATGCCCTCGATGTACTGAACAGCGCTGAGGGTGAGGTGGTCGCCACATCCAATACCGGCGGCATCTACCTGCGCGTACCCAATAGCACTGGCAACTTTGGTCGCATCGATTCCGCTGACGAAGTCAGTCTGGCAGCGGCTTATGGCTACAGGATTTCAGATGCGGTGACAGGGCTGGCCAATATCAGTCTGTTGGCGGACGGTGAGGCAATCATTACCAGTACCGGTTCTGTCACTGGCCAGCTCGGGGATTTACAGGTCACGGGCACGGCACTGCGGGTAGAAGATGGCGGCTGGATGAATGCCGGTCTGGGACGGCTTGTCATGGACCTGGATGGGGATGCGATAGTGACCGGTCTTTACTCTGGTTACGCAGGGCCCGGGGCGATCGATATTCGAACCGGCGGCCGTGTGCTTGACGGCGGCGACACCCGCACTGACATTACCGCTTTAGCGGACAACAGCAGTGTGAGCATTCGCGCCGGGGGTGTCGGCAATGCGTCGGTCACCGAGGACGGCATCGTTGATACGCCCAATGCCCTGGAAGTTGATGTGCTGAGGGTTGAGCAGATAACCGCGGTCAATGATATCCATGTGAGTTCTGCCACAGGGCTGACAGCAGGCAGTATTGAAAGCCTGCAGGGCGGCGTTGACGTTCGGGTGACAGGAGGCAACGCGGCAGTCGAGAGCCTGCTGGCGCAGTATGACATCCTCCTTGAAGTGACAGGAGAGCAGGGGGGCTATACAGGCGATGTGATTGAGAGTCGAGAGGGCGGAGTGAAAGCGACGATCGACGGCGATATTCTTGTCGATCGTGTGCTGGCGAAGACTCATGTCGAGCTTGAGAGCAAATCTGGCGATGTCGGGCTGAGAGACGTCACTGGCAATTCGGTATCGCTGGCCAGCCTGCGCCAGGGTGGCCATGTGACCGTGGAAGAACTTGCTGTGGCGCAGTCACTGGCGCTGAAGGCTGACCATAGTCGTGTTGCATCCCTGACGCATACCGAGCCAACAGGTGTGCTGCGCCTTACCAGTGTCGGTAACAATGGTGGTATGGGTGACACGCTGTCCATGTTCGCCAGTCAAAATGGCAAGGTACTTGCGGATGATGTCGCGGTAGACCGGATGAACCTTGAGCTCAGTGGTAATCAGATCAAGTTCCGGGGTGTTCAGGTGGGCAGCAAAGCGGAGATAAAAACACCGTTGCATTCCGTGGTCATCGATAATACGGAGCCCAGAATCTACCCTGAAACAACATTGCAGGTCTCTGGCAAAGGCCCTCTTGATCTGGAGTTGTTTGCCGATCGCAGGGCGACAACAACAGGCAGAGTCATATTTTATGACCCCGAATACATTATTAATTCGTACAGTGGGTCTAACAGCCTTGATCGCGTTGTAGCAAACAACCTCAAGGTTCCCGAAGCCACCAATGAAATACTGCAACGGAATATCAGCCTGCTGCAGAGCTATATGCTGAAGGACGATGCCCTTGCGCACAGACAACGTTCAACGCTTGAGCTGATCAACTACAACGAAGACAACCTGGTGAATCTGGGTGAGTGATTTGGGGGCGGTTCAATGTTGCAAACAACGAGGCGGTCGAGTTCACTATTTTCTTACGGGGTGGGATCAGACAATGAGTAAAATAGCCTTTGCCTCGCTGGCCCTTGTGCTGGCCACTCTCACGGTGTATTCCAGTGGCTCCTGGGCCCAGGCTGCGGAACTGGAGCGTTCCCGGCAGATTCGGGAAGCGCGCGAGCAGGAACGCCGGCTGCAGGAAGAGCTGGAACGTCGCCGCAGTGCGGAGGACGAACCTGTCATTGTCGATCAGGAGCAGATGAAGGATCAGCCCGTCCCGGAGGGTGGCGAGGCGGTAAAAGTCACGGTAACGGAGTTTGTCACTGGCGACTCGGATATCCTGTCCAGCGCTGAGCTGGCGCAAATTCTCGACCCGCTGAAAGGCAAGACGGTAACACTGGCGGAGTTGTTTCAGGCAGTGGACCGGATCAACGCGCTGTACAAGGAAAAAGGATTTCTGGCGGCGAAGGCCCTGTTGCCGCCACAAACGGTAAAGGGCGGTGTGGTCAAAATCCAGTTGGTTGAGGGGCGGGTTGGCAGCATTGTTGTCGAGGGTAATGCCTATACCCGGGATAGCGTGGTTATTTCCCGTATCCAGAATCGACCGGGTGAGTTGGTGCAACTGGATCAGCTGGAAGAATCACTGTCAGACTTTAATATTATCAATAATGTCGCCTTGCGAGCGACGATCAAGCCCGGCGAAACGGTCGGCACCACGGACTACTTTATACAGGTGCAGGAGCCCAAGCGGCAGCAGGGCCTGTTCTTTGCCGATAACTCCGGTACGGACGATATCGGTGAGTACCGCGTGGGTTTTAACTACAGCAATAACGGCTTACTGGGCTATCTCGACCGGTTTACGCTGGGCTTTCATGCGGCAGAGGGGACCCTGTCCGGCTTTTCCGCTTACGATTTTCCGATTAATACGCTGGGTACGCGCATGTCGCTACTCTACGATATTTCAGCGATAGAGATCATCGATGGCGATCTGGAAGACCTCAATGTCGAAGGCGATTCCTGGAACGCCGGGGCGGAAATAAGGCACCCGTTTATTGTCGACCCCGATATGATCGTGAATGGCTTTGCGACCTATTATTACAAATCATCTTCGACCGAGTTTGATGGCGTGCAGCTGTTTGATACCACGGTAAAAACACTGTCGGCTGGCGGTGATGTGCAGGCATTTACGGCGAATGGATCGTGGTATATGCAGCACACGCTGACGTTTATCGATGGTGAGGACCTGCTCGAGAACGACGACTATTTTCGCTACAACCTGAGAGCGAACTGGTTGCACCTTTTTGCCAACAGCCACTCGATGAGTGTGCGTTTCTCGGGTCAGGCCAGTCAGGATGACCTGTTGCCTTCCTCCGAACAGTTCCAGATTGGTGGTGCGTACACGGTGCGCGGTTATGACGAGGGATTGTTGCGGGGCGACCAGGGTTATACCCTGAGTATGGAATATGACTTGCCGTTGCCATTTTTGCAAAGTGCTGTCGGCAATGACCCCTTTGCGGGTCGCTGGCGGCTGTTCACCTTTCTTGATCACGGCGGGGTCTTTCCGTACAAGGGTAACAACAAGGGAACAAACAGCGATGATTTCCTGACCAGTCTCGGAGGGGGTATCACTATCAATCTGTCGGAGCGATTACGCGGCAGGCTCAGCCTGGGGGTGCCCCTCTTCAGTCGCGATGACGGTGAAGATGACCCGTCACTGCATTTCTATCTGGAGACCGTTGCCTTTTAAAAGGGGGCTGCCCCCTTTTTGCCACCAGCCGTCGGGTGCCGGAACTATAGTTCAAGGCGATGAAATCTCTGTATCGATTCAGCCCATGTGGGAACGTCCGGGTCGTGCTCAGGCACAAAGGGCTTGCTGGTTTTGGGATCAAGAACCGGTTTGTTTTCGGGGACACCGGCCTGTTCGGCGAACTCAGGCCATCGCTTGACGGTATCTATCACAGTGGAAATGATTTTGGCTGCCTTTGACGGTTTGATGTCAGCATGTTCGGCCACGCGCAACAGGTCAGCCATTTCAAAGTTGTCTGTTTTCCCATTGACGGTCATCTGGTGTTTGCTGGTCCAGCCTGCACCATTGCAGTAGGTAATATCGTAAGCGGGCGACAGTGACCATTGGCCCTTGCGGTCCATCAGGAAGCTAATGTTTTTTGTGTGATCATCCTGGTTTCTGGCGACAACATTAAAAACCATTCTGCGAAAAAACTGCTCCATCTCGGGCGCAGAGAGCTTTAGATCTCTCATTACCCCGATGGCCTGCTCATAGGAGTAAGCACCTGAATCATTGAAGTCGAAGTGCGCCATCCCGCAGAGTGACTGCATATGCACTTTGTCTCCATCCTCCTGTCCCTGGCGAATTCGTATTTCAGGCCGCTACTGGTAGCTCAAACAAACCGCGGCAATGCTTTTCCCATCGGTAGTCGTTGATGTCGACGACCTTATTGCCCGCTGATTCTATGGGTGTCGCACCTTGCCGCCCAGAATGAGTCCGTTTCTCGTTGTAATAGCACTGATATTCCTGCAGCTTGTTCTCCAGGTCAGTCGCTGTCCAGAATAAGGTCTGATCAAGTAACTCTCGCCGAACGCTACCAATCAGTCTTTCCACAAATGGATGAGACATGGGCACATGTGGCAGCGATTTGATTTCATCAATATCAAGTACGCGAAGGTTGGCTTTCCATCGGTGATATTGAAAAAGCGGATCATTATCCGAGCTGAGATTTTTTGGCCAGTCGTGTCCAGATGTTGCTTCATTGAACATGCGGCAAAGAGCGGGTCCATCAACATTACCAGCATGCACACCAAAGCCGATGATCCTGCGGGTGTACTGGTCCATCACGACCATTACCCAGTGACTTTTCAGCACTATGGATTCGCAGCGGAATAGATCAAGGCTCCACAAGCTGTCTTTGGCGTTTCCGATAGTTGTAAGCCAGGACGGTCCACGATTGTTGGGATCTGGTTTTAAATGAACAGCGAGCACCCTGCGAACTGTGTCCTTGTCCAACTCAAGACCGAAAGCGCGGTTAATCTGCTGTGCAATTCTGGGGCAGCCGAATCGTGGGTTGCGTTGCTTCATCTCGACGATGGCATTGATGACTTCGGCTGACGGTCCCTTGGGTCCAGGCTTATGCTCACCGTCTGGTGAATACAGTAGTCGGTATTTTCGCTTTTTCAGTGCGTTGTGAAAGCGGAGGAGGGTAGATGGCTTGATTATAATGGCCGCTCTGACAATACGTTTAGGGTTCAGAAACAACGACCAAAAGCCGAGTATCGCACGATCCTGTGTTGATAGGTTGGGTGCTCTTTGTCTGGTTCTACTGTGAATTATCAGCTGCTGCTTTAGAAGTAGGTTCTCAGCGATGAGAGTTTTACCGCCACTAGGTCGAAGCAGCTTTGCGATGGTGGTGAGCAGTTGAAAAAGTAGGTAAATGACATCTTTCATGCTGTCCGAGAGTAATATCTGTCGGCGAAAGCCGCAATAGCTAACCTTCTGATACTATTGGAGAATTAGTATTTCGCCATGGACAGGTGAAGGGGGAGGTACCCCCTAGGGCGGGTGCGTCCAGGTCAGGGGTTACATTTGGCTGATTTCAGGAAGTTAACTTGTCAGTACCTTCTGATACTATTGGAGAATTAGTATTTCGCCATGGACAGTTTCCTTAACGTGTCAGTACCCATGCTCCACATGGCGATACGCGCTATTATCAGTCAGATCCACTCAGGTTGGTTTGTCCTCGTCTTTGGGCTTTAATCGATTCCAGAGAGATTTTGCCTTGGAGGCGGCGAACTCTCCTGCCTCTGAGGCAACTCTCTTACCCTCTTTCAACCCCGAGGAGGCAGCTTCACCAGTCATAGCCGCCATTTGACTGGCCTCAGTTAGGAGTACTTTTGCAGTGTCTGATTCCGACGCTTCCTGCAATAGCTTTTTGGAGTTTTTTAGAGCCAGTGAACCAGTGCTTATGAAGTAATCTGTTCCTGTGGAAATGCCCCTGGCGGCATTAGATAGCGCGTCCGTTACAACCGCTCCGGCACCGGCACTTTGAGCCTCCGAAATTAGCAGTCCGGTCATATAGTCAAGCTGCTCCTGCTCGTCTGCGTCGACAACTCCATCAGCTTCGATTACCTCGCGCAGATGAGTGACGAATCCCGACATTATTGCTTCTTTGTCACAATCTTTACTGTCAGCACAATAGACACCGAGTGATTCTGCCAAGCGTTCGTAGGATACACTATCTAGCTGTTCCTGATATTCTTCGACGAGCCGAGATACAAAGCCCGAGGAGTAACCCCAGGAGTCGGCAAAGTATGCCTCGATGGCTTTTCTCTCTGCGCTGGTCATCCCGCCGCCGGTATGCGCCATTTTTAGGCTAACCGGGAGCATCAGTTCGATGAGAGCCACTGCTATTACGTCTAGGGGAGTGTTGATGTATTTCGGAACTATAACTAAGCCAGTGTCCTTACTCTTCTCGAACATTCGGGTCACGCCAACGTAAGCTCCGCCTGAGATGACGCCGGCAGCGATCACCCAGCCTATTGGTGTTGCGGCGGTAAAGCCTATACCTATTGTCGATAGTGTGCTGGCCATAAATCCACTGCTGGCGAAGAATGTGCTCGCCACGGCACCGCTGGCAGCTACAGAAGAGGCCGTCGCTCCAACCCCAATAGCCTCACTGAACGTTGACATATGCTCTCTGGTTCTCAAGAGTCCATAGGCGCGTTCGCCTATTCCTAGCATGGCTTTGAATTTGAGAGGCTCCTGTACCAGAACCTCATTCCCTACCTCGAAGAATTCATCGAGTTCATTCGCCAGCGACATGGACTTCTCCGCTTAGCGGATTGAACATTGCCGACGCCGCCGCAATCTTTTGTCTTAGATTCTCGTCTCTGATATCGTTCATATATCCGGTTGCAAGGCCGAAGGCAGCCGCAATTGGTAAAACAAAAGCGCCCAGTAAACCTCCGATTAACGGAATAGCTGAGACTAGGGCGCCGACTAGTAGTCCTAATATCAATCCAAATGTCGCATTTGGGAATTTGGAGGCAATCAAGATAACGATCTCAACTATTCGCTTACCAACCCGAATTACCATCTCACCTAACTTGACAGCTTTGCTTAGTATTGACGCGATCAATGCCTTTGCGTCGGCTGATAAATCTAGATTGTCAATGTAGCCTTGAAGTTTTTCATCGCTGACTCTGTCTTTCGCAAGAGACTCCAGTTCCTTTAGGCTTTCATCAGAAATATCTACTTCGATTTTTTCTCCGCTAACCAAATCTTCCGCTATTGCCTTCATATGGTCTTCCTCATTCAGTAGACGTTCTTTTCGCAATTTTAGTTCTAGCCTTGAGATTGTAGCTTTAACCTATTATTTAGCAGAGTAGCCAGTAGTCCTGCAATGATGAGCGGCCCACCAGAAGCAAGGTATGGCAGCGCTGGTAGAGCCATCCCCGCGGACAGTAATAAAGATCCCAAAATAAAACATACGAGTGATAATTTGCTGAACCCTATCTGATCCCGCGCCCTCACAAGATCTTTCTTTGCGTTGTATCTTATAAGTATCGCCAACATAAGAGGAAATACAAGAATGCTCCCCAGGTTTGGAAGACTTTCCTGGTTCATATTGGCGCCCTTTGAAATCCAATACATCGCCTCTGTAAACTGTGCTCCAGAAACTAAGGCAAATAGCACAGCGACGTGTGGGAGTGTGTTCAGGCGGCTGAGGGCAGTGATGTCCTGTTTTATCCGCAAGCTCAGTGTTTTTATCATAATTTCTTCAGTCCTTGCATATGGTGCCGGGTGGGTACGCTTTTGACAAAGCGTGTTCATGCCCCTTCTCGATAGAGGTGCCTAAAAAGTTTGAGGCTCTGTAGGCGATTCCCGGGTTTTCGAGTAGTTCCGTTGCAGCTTATACCTTCAGTTTATGGTTAGCGTTTATCTTCATTTTTCTGGTGCTTTTAATGGTCCTGTGGAGCATCAGCCTCATCCGCGGGAGAAACCCTAGGTCCACTTGAGTCCTTGCTGCTCCCCCTTCTGCTCTTGCACCATTCACACATTAGAAAGTGATGCTGGCAAGTTCCCTCACGGTCATGCGCTGGCGCTACACAAGTCAGGTAAGGCTGACCGGAAGTACACTATTTGGCCGCAATTTTGTACTTATACATAAGGGTTTATCGCTTGTGAGTTCCACTTTTTCAGGGAAAATAAGTTAACTTGTCAGCACCCTACTAATCGATTTAAGAAACATGAATTACTCTCCGTAATAAAGTAATCCGTTATCGTACATACAACTCTTGTGATTATCGCCTTGAACCGCTAAGGCTGCACCCCAGCCTACCAGTAAGCCGTTTAGGCCTCCTGTGTAAAAACCGGCGCTTACTAGATCTCCTCCTTCATCGAAGGCCACCTGTCTGCAATGCTCATGTATGAGCTTTATGGTTTTTGCATCATCAGCCGTGTGAGACCTCAGGCTTTGATAATCGTAGTGGGATACGGGAGGCATAATGCCACCCCCCGTACAACCCGTTAGTATTGATATTAACGGCAGTATTATTGCGCTTCGGATGTATAACACCGGGCTAGTCTACCCCCTTGCTTTAAAAATCAACCGAAGGAACAAACTAGTCCTCTGAATCGACTGGTACTGGAAGCTGGAAAAAATCTGAAAATACTCCTAAGCCATTTGCATTGGGTTGGCTCAACAACAGTTTGTCAACTCGTAGGTCCCTCTGAAGATTCCATCAACCCACGCTATTAGGCTAATTAAAAATCGGTTTCAGTGTTTTGATTTGCGTCAAAATGTTTTTGACAAATTCAATGCACGAAATCGCTAGAATATGCTCATCAATACATATAGATGCCACCGATTGTTGTCCGATATCTTCAATGAAATCAATCAGGCGGACAGACAGGGTCTCCAGCACCAAGATCGCCTGACGAACCTGACGAACCTGACGAACCTGACGAACCTGACGAACCTGACGAACCTGACGAACCTGGTGCGTGGCTAGCGTTGTTTTATAAGCGTCTGACAAGCCGCCACCGGGGTTTTTCGATTGTTGTTGGGGCTTCGGGGCTGGCTTAGAGGATTGGCTCAGGGGTTTAATGCTGTCTGATTTTTCTTCACGCAGACTTGATGAGGTGTGGTTTGGGGAAAGGGGGGTAGTACCCCCTTAGGTGACTAGTTCAAGGGCGACAGATATGCGCCGATTTGCGACATGTATATGCATACACTGAGGAAGTCCTCGCTAGCAGGCGATATACTTTTTCCTGAATTGGTCTTGGGAGGCCAGACCATGGGAAGAATCGCTATACTTCGGATCGCAGCATTTTTGTTCCTATCTACCGTTTTCGTGTCCAGCTCGTTTGCCTCTGGTGTAATCGCTAAGTCTGGCAGTAAATGTCCGAGCGGGTATCGCAATGGGCAAGGGGCATACTGTTATAAGATATCAACCAAGAACTATAACAAGGTCCTCGCGAAGGCGGGCAGTAAATGTCCGTTTGGCTATCGCAATGGGAAAGGTGCTTATTGCTATGGAAGCGAGCGATCCAAGAATGTCCTGGTCAAGGAAGACGGCGGTTGTCCGACAGGATATCGGGATGGGGCAGGAAAGTACTGTTACGGAAGATAGCCTCAAAATTATTATGATTATTGAGTTTTTACGCCCGGCCTGTTTGCAGAAAAATTCGTACTTGTCGTTAGTTAGGTAATGCCGGCTATAGGTTCACTATTGTGAGTAGCGTTGATTTGGCTCAACTCTCGCCGGCAAGGTCTGAGCCATTATTAAAATTGGCGGGAAAGGCGAAAATGACGTTCTATCTCTGTTAGCAGAAAGAAATTTTTGGTAATAGGTTTGGCAGCGAAGTAACTGTTAGCGGAGTGGTGGGGAAGAGGTATGAAAATTGGCGGGCTAAGAATATTCATTTTTATCACAATGATTCTAATACCTTGCACATCTCAAGCGGAGGAGGAAGCTCGCAAGAATCTTCGTTGGGATGCAGGAGATCCGATTTTTGTCTCAAGCGAAGGTGGTTCTGAGCTTGCTATACGTTGTCCTCCGGTGACGGAAAGATGCCGATTTGAGCTTCTTGCGCCAGGTCAGGACTGTAAACAAAGCAAGACCTATAAGTGGACTTTGGTATCAGACAAAGGGAATCAGGACATTCAAGTTACATGTTTAGATGCGAGCGAACGATTACTGCTAGAGCCGTATGGCTCGATTGAAGACCTGGTCCGAAAAGCTAACTATGTTCAACTAGAAATTCCAACAGAGAAGAATGAATCATATTCGGCCAAATTTGAACTGGCTGGTTCATCGGCAGCGATTGAATTAGTGAAGGAATATCGTAGCCGCCCACACTGCAAAAAAATTCCAGATCAGAAATTGAGTTCAATTAAATCCCGTTTTCCAGCCTATCTTCGACCCGATAAGAAATTCACATTTTCGGAATTGTACCCAACACCATTCCATGACACCGACGAGTTCAACTATCTGCTAATAGGCGGTTCAATGGCTGCAGC
This sequence comes from Candidatus Litorirhabdus singularis, assembly GCF_026262625.1. GTDB lineage: Bacteria > Pseudomonadota > Gammaproteobacteria > Pseudomonadales > Halieaceae > Litorirhabdus > Litorirhabdus singularis. The sequence goes on along the minus strand of NZ_SHNN01000007.1, from coordinate 94,109 downwards.
GGCTGCTATTACATATGCTACTGCAGGAGTAGGGGCGCCAGCGGTTATCCCGGGAACGAGTGCTTTGATAGTGGCTGTAGGGGGCGGTAGTCAGGGCGCCTACATGGCCGGACTCTCGACCATCGGCAGTTTAGTAGGAAGTAATGCTATCGGTGGTGCAGCCGTCTTGAACGGTTTGGGTGCGGCTGTTGGTTTAAGTGCCACGGCCAAAAATGCCGCTGTTTTTGGTATAGCACTAAAGAGTATGACTGGGATTGGCTTGGCGGCTTATGACGGTATTTTGATCGCAGAAGACAAAAAAACGGGCGACCTAATATTGGTTTCTGAGCTTCGTATGCCAGAAGAAATTGATGGATCTGACTACGTAAAAAGCCTGGCGAAATCGATTAAAAATAACGAGAAAAAAATCGCTGAGGCTAGCAAAGAAAATGATCTGATCAGCGCTCGCGCTTATCTAGAATATCGCAAGGCTGATCTTTCAAATGCGGTTGAATTACTGGAGTGCATATTGCTCACAGAAAAATTTGGCCAGTCAGAGGTTACCCCGGAAGACCTTATACTGTTGTCGATAATGGCGCACAAGGCTGGAGATTTCGATGCTTTTCATCAGGCGGTTAAGGTGCTAGAAAAATCCCGCGGGAAGTACGAAAATACGTCTTTCATCGATTACCTTATCGCCAGTTCTTACTTTACTCAGGGGCAGTTAGACCAGGGCGCGAAATCCCTTCAGTCCTCGATTGGCGCAGAACCAGGTATTCCTGAGCCGACCACGCTTCAGCTGGTCTATCTTTCGCGGGATGGTGAAGCCTTCGCACAAAATGAATCAAGAATGTCCTCGTTGATCGGTTTACTCGAGAAGGATTTCAATGAGGATAGATATAATTCACCTCACACTAAAGCTTCTGTGTATTTCCGTCTGGGCACTATTTATCTTAGGTATGATCGGCCAGCCAAGGCGATTAGGTACTTCGAAAAGGCTCGGGAAAACCTCAGCGCCATCCAAGAGATGGAAGTGTTTGCTAGGTTTGTTGAGCAGAACTTTAAAAATGATATCGATGTATACATTGCAATTAGCTATGCAAAAGATGGGAAGGTAACGGTAGCTGAGAAAAAGATGAATGCTTTACTCGACTCACTGAAAGAAGACGACGAGCGTCGTAAAGTATATAGGAAACAATACGATGACAGTGTCTAGAGGATTCGCAGGGTTGATCATAGGATCAATCTTTTTGCTGAATTCCGCAGTCCTTGCCGTTGGTAGCCCGGCAGGGGCCGTAAAAATACTCAAAGTCCCCAAAGCCACTCATGGTTCTTTTCGAAGTAGAATTGGAACTGCGCCGCTATCCGCTATTCGGCTTTCTGATCTTCCAGTCAATAATGCGAGGGTCAACATTTCCCAGCTACTAAAAGTGGCTGTGAAGGAGGAGAGAGTTAATGAGATAGAAAGTATGGAGTATCTCAAGAGATTTCACGAGGTCAGCGAGCGGGGCGACGCCGTCCTTTTGGAATGTCTCAGACACGCTGGTTGTGATGTCTCTGCCTATGCCAAATCACCTGCATTGAAACCCGCGTCGTCAAATCAGCTCCATCTTATGCATTTGGCTAGGTGCCCAGAATGCAACTTCGAAAACTTAGCCAAACGGTCCGGTGATACAGCTGAAAGCATCATGGCGAGCTTCTATAGCCGTGGAGGTTGGATCAAGATAAAAGGGGAAGTAGGCGTTACAGGTATAGATGGATTGTTTGTGAAGTTCCGCGGTGATGGGGCTATTAGCGAGGTTTTGGTTGTTGAATCGAAATATAACACTTCCCAGTTAGCGCACACCTCACGCTCAGGCATGCAAATGTCGCCGGAATGGATAGAGGCCAAGGTTCGAAACCTCATCACATTTTCCGAGACGCAAGGAACGCCTGCTGATATCCGTAATTACGAGCAAGTTCTTGAGCACATAAAGGGGAAAAACTACCGAGCGCAGCTTTGGAAAGTTCTGGTAGATGGTGATCGCATCAATGTTGATAGGTATAAGGTTTTGGCTAAGGGCGAAGGCTTGGAAATTCAAAATCTAGACATGGAAGATGCGACCCGCGACCTGGGCCTCGCGAGCTATACGGTAGATATATTTCAGCCGAAAACTAAGATGGATACTATGTTTTCGAAGGCTTTTTGGTCGTCATTGGGCGAAGGTAATAGCGCTGTCCGATAATATGTCTGTTGCTGTTTTGCTACCGGCATTTCTCGAAGAACTGGTCTAGCTATTTGTCGGCCGAGTTGTATTGAAATTAGGCAGGCTTTTCCGATTGCTACCCTAATAGCTCAAGCTAGCGGTCAGATTTCATCGAAGATGCAAAAACATAGCCCAAGCTATATCGCTGCCCGCGCGTGATCAAACCAAACACCGACTTACCGCCCCAGCACCAATACCACCCGACGAACCTGACGAACCCGATGCCCTATCATCCTCAAAAGCGCTAGCGGTCCCGTGGCTGGCCATCGGCTGCGTCGAGAACGTCGATTAGCCTCCGTGGTTTAATCATCCCAGTCCGATTCCACACGTACTCGAATAAGCCATTACCACCCAAAGGGGGTAGTACCCCGGGGCTATTTGCCATAGTCCCAGTATCCGTTGTCAGCCATACAGCTCAATTGATGACTGCGTACCACCGATTGCCCGATGACAGTGCCAGCCAATAAACCATTCAGCCCGCCAGTAAGCAGCCCAATTTTGATGTATTGGCCGCTGCGGTGGTAGGCAGTCTGTAAGCAGGCTTCATGGACAGCCTCTACCTGAGCTCGGGTAACGGTGTTGAGCTGGTGATAGTCGAATCGATCGGCAGGCAGGGTGGTGCAGCCGCATAGCAGGGCTGTGGTGAACAGCAACGCTGATGATCGGGCAGTTAATGTTATTTCGCGCATAGTGATATCTCCTGGTTAATGGTTGGTTGGGTAAAACTGGTGTTGTGGCGCTGAATGAGTAGCTCTGGGCTTCTCTAACTCTGCTGGTGGATCGTTTGGCGATTGCCTATGGGGATGCTATGGGGTGGGTTTCTTTAGACCTGAGCAAGCTCTGGCATACAAGTTTGATAGCTGAGGGTGATTGAGCGCAGAAATTGGGAAGCGGAAAAAAAAAGAGTGTGGAAATTGCCACCCCACCCATACCCCTTGCGAGGCTGGATGAGGCGGCGGGGTCAGGAGCTGGCTTTGGCCTGCTCCAGGTGCTGGTCGACGCTGTTGGCCGCTTCCTGAAGACTTTGCGTCGACAGGTGGGCGTAGCGTTGGGTGATCTGCGGGTCGCTGTGGCCAAGGATATGCTGGACCTCATAAAGCGTCCTGCCGCTGTTGACGAGCATAGAGGCATAGTTATGCCGTAGATCATGCAAACGCAGTTTGGGCAGGTCGGCTGCATTGCGCAGTCGATCCCAGACCTTGGCGATAGTGGTGAGAGGTGCCTTGCGCCTGCTGCTGATGAACAGGTGGTTATGCTTACCCTTTGTACCCAGTTGATCCAGCACCTCCAGGGCTGCGTCGTTGAGCGGTATCGAGCGCCGTTTCTTGCTCTTCGCCGTTTCAGACCGGATGCCCCAGACTCGATTCTCGAGATTGATATCTGACCACTGGGCAGACAAGGCTTCATTAACCCGCGCCCCGGTATACAGCAGGAACGAAATGACCTGGCATACCGGACGATTGCTGTCCGTAGCCAGTACCTTGAGCAGTCGCTGCAACTCGTCATCGTCTAAAAACCGCTCGACCTTGTTGTCCGCCAGAAACAGCGGTACCCGAGTGGCTGGGTTCTTTTCCAGCAAGTTCCAGTCCACCGCCAGATTCAACGCATGCCGCAGAATCTTGATGTGATGGTCGGCTGTCGCTGGCTGCAGGCCCTCTGCCAGTACCGCATTGTGAAAAGTCATGATCTGATGCCGCGTCAGCCTGTTGAGCTTGAAGTGGCCCAGAGTAGGGCCGATGCGGAGTCTGATCATGGACTCGTCGTTCTTGATGGAGCGCTTGCGCGGTTGGACATAGGGTAAGTACTTATCATCCAAGAACTCCTGCAGGGTGATAGATTGCCGCTGTTGCCGCAGCTCAGCCTGCGGGTCACGGCCAAGAGCGATCTCAGCCTTCAGTCGTTTGGCCTCCCGACGCGCATCCGCCAACGATATCTCCGTAGAACGCCCGATCTTGGTATAAGCAGTTTTGCCTCCTGACTTGTATCGCAGCTTAAAAGTGCAAGCCCCCGGGCTGGTTGATTGAACATCTGCGATGAAGCCTGGAAGAGCTTGGTCACAGTACTCGGTGTGCGTTTTACCCTCCGGGCATTTCAGCCCGGTTTTGATGAATTTTTCTGTAAGGCTTACTTTGGGCATGGTTGGTCTCCTTCTGCTGATTGCAGGGTATCGGTTAGGGGTTTGTCGTCACCATGGATTGACGGGATACTTGATGGGATGAAAAAGTAGGTATTGTGTCGGGATTTGTTAAAGGTCTGGGTGGATACAAAAGGCACGAGGCCTGCGCCAGCCAGCCAGCTGAAGTATCGTCCAGCAAGTTTGTGGGACTGCGTGCTGTAGATCAGCCAGTCGGGCCCCATGATCTGCTTGAGAGTATAGATTGCACCTGGTATTAGATGAGGTGCTCTGGCAAAGGTAATGTTGACGACTGCTTGTTGGGCGGCGGTTAGCGGCGGGTGCTTACTTCCTGACATAGTTTTTCTCCAAAAAGGCGAAGTGATTACTCTGGGGTGATTTCTGTTGTGCTGACCAGCCTGCAGTGGCGTGCTAGTAAAAGGCACGTTGGGGTGATACACCTGACCCGCCAGCGAGGCCCGCACCTGTCGCGACGACGGGCCCTGGTGGCGGTGGTAGCGCTTCACGGAAATTGCGCTGCAGGATCCAGGTTTTCAGATTTACAGATCTGCGGTGTCTGGTAGCGGGGAGCTGTCAGACAGCAGCATTGCATACATTTTTACGCCGCGATCACCGACCGTGTACTGCCAATGGTGTAGCTTGGGATCGCTGCCCGAGTACTTCTCTATTACGCTCAGGACCTGTCTTTGGCTGACTCCGAGACGAGCCACCACCTGCTCTTTCAGTGCGGTTTTGGCCGTAGGCTCATCCGACAAAATTTGAGTGATACCGTCAATGATGGGCACCTCGCCAAGGTCAAATCGCTCCTTTGACTCGCGCAATTGCGCCAGTTCGGCGGCATCGACGGCCTCTACAGAATCCAGTAGTCCTTGGTAAGTCTGCCCCTCGGCTATGCTGTAGCGATAGCCAGCCTTATTGGCTACAGAGCCGCGGTTCTTCTCGTTGGTGAACTCCACAGTACGCCTGTCATCGGCATCTTCCATGATGTCCAGCATGTAGGCGCAGTCACAATCATCCTTGATATCACTGGTGCCAGCGTGAATCAGGCTGCCGTCGTAGCCCCGATTCTTGTTGACGTGCGCTAGGGTGAGTATTGTTCCGCCCTTGGCGGTGAATTCACGGGCGACATTGCCGAAACTGGTGGATTCGCGCTTATCCATTAAATCGGCAAATTTTTTGAGAGTGTCCAGCACTACAATGATCTCGCGTGCGTTATCCATATCTGCCAGAAGCTGAAGCTTCGCCTGTAGGTCCTGGCTGCGAAAGCCCTCGTACCCTGGCGCGAGCATATGAAACCCGTGTGACTCTGCCAGTTTGAGCTTTGCGGTCAAACCCTCATGGTTGTCATCAGCATTGATGTAGTACAGATTGTCGGGCTCGAACACTTGGTCCTTAATGCCTTGAATTAGTAGCGAAAGGACCAGTAGCGTCTTGCCAGTATTCGGTGGTGCGTAGATCACGGTCCATTGTCCCAATACAGCAAGCCTGCCAAGAAACAATTTGTGCGCCATCGATTCAAGCTCGAACTGCTGGCTTTTTCCCTGCAGGGTATGAGGACGCAGCGGGTGTTCATCCGGCGGGAGGGCAGCGGTGGGGTTGTTCAGGGCTTGGCACAGCGCTTCTGGGGCCACACCGGCATCGATGGCTTTATGCCGTAAGCTTCCCATAGTCAGTGGCGAACCGGCGCCGTTTGTGAAAGAGCGCCATTTTGTCTCCAGCTCACGACGATCTTTGTATTTAGCGCCCTGCATGCTCCAGTCATGGAAGAGTGTAAAGCCATCTTCGCTGCCCCTTGTTTCGTGGTGGATGGCCATGCCGACAGCGAGCCAGTCGTCGTAGCCAAAGTCTGGGTCCAGGGACGGCAACAGGATGGCTATCTGTTCTAGTACCTTATCCCGGTTAGCGCTGGGTGTCTGCGCCGTCTTCACGTTGGTCGGTAAATTATGACGGCCGTTGTGGACAGAGACTGCATCAATGAAGCCCTGCCGAGCCTCGGAAAGGTCACTTGCCGTTTTCGCTCTTCGAACCGCAATAGTTTTGCCGGTGCTCGGTGGCAAAACAATCATTCCCCGCCCGGTTTTTACATCGAGGCGACAGGGATGCGTAGTCGTATCATGCGAGTCTGATTTGGCTGTTGTCCCCGGGGCCCTTTTGAAATAGTAGTGCATGCCCTTGCGAGTTTTTACGGTCAGATCGCAGGTAGTACCCTCTTTGACCAGCAGGTTTTCGAATGCGGTGATCGCCTCCGGGCTGTCGGCGTCGTAGACAATAAGTTCGTCGCCGACAATGCAGGCTACTTCGTGATCGGGGTTTTGCTGCCAGTAGGACGAAATAGCATATTGATCTAGCTTTTCCAACCAGTCATCCCACGTAACTGCTGGCTTTTTCGATAGGGGGTAGATAGGGATTACGTTAAAGCCATCGGCGAACCATTGTTGTGCAGCTGACTCGAAATCGAGCGGAACATCAGCGCTGGTGTTGGCGTTCTGGGCGGTATCTTGCATTGTCATCATCGTGACTCCTAGTGAGGTGTTCACTACGGAGCTTGCACCAGATTTGTGGGCGAAACATATTTCGCCTGGCGAAAACGAATTTCGCCCAAAGCACTCTCTTTAGCCGTTCTTCTCCTGCTCTTTTAGCGATAGACCCTTACCGATATATTCGCGTATTGTCCGCTTATTCTGCCCGTTGATATTCTCCTCCTCGATGTCAGCGCCGATGGCCGTGGCGTTGGGCCTGTCGTCGTTTTTGCCATATTTATTCGCGGTTTTCTGCAGTGCTTCCGCCAGGGAAGCGATCGTGATGAGCAAGGATCGCTCTCGCTTTTTTCTTTCTACTGGTATTGATTCAACGGTAGGCTCCTGACTGCGCGGTGCGCTGACTGGTGCGCTGACTGGTGCGCTGACTGGTGCGCTGACTGGTGCGCTGACTGGTGGTGCCCACTCCGGCACTGATATACCAAAAGTGGTCAGAATCCAGTCATGCAGTGGATGAATTTTTAATGTCACTTTTCCAAGATCATCCGTGTTGTCCATAGCAATAACCAGCGGTGTTTCTTTCGATGATTCTCGGTGGGCAAGAAGCTGCCGTTCGAATTCATGCCAGAGTTGGTCGTGCAGTTTTTGTAGCGCGACCTTCAACGCGTAAAATGGGTCGAGTGCGTCAAAATTTGGCACAGAGAACCGCGCCCCTGGATTAATCCGGCTTGATTTGGCAGAGGTGGGGCTAGTCTTTTTTGGCAAGACCTTATCGGGTGGCGCCAGTGCATTTGAATCCATTTCATAGAGTTTTACTTCAACTATACGGTCAATAGCATCTTCAACTGCAATGGGATTGAGCACGTTGCTTCGGGTGTCGGGTGTGGTCACGTCGTTACTCCACTGTCGCTTGTGATTTGCTGAGTGTAACTGAAAGCGAGCCTGGGCTTGTAGTCATTATCGACGGTGTTAGAGCAGCTGACGCCGGGAGCAGAGCCAGTCGTTCACCAGGTGCAGGCATGGTGAGAGTCTGCAAACCTGAAAATCTGCAAACCTGATAATCTGTGTTATACACTTCACTGGCGCCATTGATACAAGGCGAGAGTGGACTGAGAATTACAGTTTTACAGGATTACAGGTTTTCAGAATCCCGGGGGGTAACTGCTAGTCTATGGCGGATAAGACGTTGGAAACTTCCGGGTGGTCGTACATGAATTCCCGTAGCATGTGATAGTGGTTGGCACACGTTCGGGCAAAGCTTTCCGGGCCGCCAAAAGACAGATGGCTGTACGCTGTAACGCAGACGACAATGCCCAGCGCATCAGCCGATAGCTGCCCTTGCCATTGGTTCATGCTGCTGACGGCGAAAGTCCGATCAGTATCGGGCGCCATATAAAAGCCGCCGTTGTCCAGAGTGTAAAACTCCCAGTAGCCGCCCTGATAATCCTCTGCCATATGGGCAGTGATGCCGTAGATAACTGGCTCGAGCTTTAGCGGCCAGTGCATGCCGAAGAGTTTCTCGGTGATGTCGAGGCGCTCGCTTTCAGGTACGTTGCTTCTTTTAACGCTGTTGATTGTTTCCATGATGGTGCTTCCTATAGGAGTGAGTAATGGGTAAGGCGTAAAGGGCAGCCGAAGCTGCCGGGTTAGGTGCGACTAGTTGAAGTTCGGGATCGTGCCGAGCTCCAACTGGCGCAGGTAAAGAAAAGTCATGAGGTATTCTTCAAGTAGTCCCGGTGCGAAGTGGTCGTGCTCACTGTCCAGAATCTGGATAGCCACCATCTCGCACCGATCGAACTCTTCTTGCGGGGTTGCGGGCTCGCCTGGAAGGCCTGCAACGATTTTTTCCAGGCGAGCGCGTACCTCCATCAGTGGATGGATCGTCATAGTGTTCTCCTCGTTTGTTGGTGTAGGTCTTACTGGTGGGGGGAGGGGATGCTGATATCGAAGTCAGTTTGCTCGGTGGGTTCGAGCCCCAAACCAGCCATCAGGCGGGCTTGATCGTTTACAGCATTGGCAAAGTCAGAATCTGCCACTTCCCAGCTATCGATCATAGCGATTGCATCTTGTAAGTAGTTTTCAAAATTCATAATGGTTACCTCTTCTGGTAGTAGTGAAATGCCCACACGCCTACAGCGCCGGTAACCAACAGCACGATGGCTATCGGGAACAGCGAGGCGAGGAAGGCGGTCAGGGAGAAGGCGAAGAGCCGGATTGAGCCAAAAAGAAAGCCCAAGCCGACTACGAGCAGTAGTGCCAGTGAAAGCATAATTAGTCCTTTTTTTCGAGTAAGTGGTTGAAAAGGTTGGGGAAACCCAGCATTGGGCAGTTGGTCCGTTATAGGCCCGTTATTGGGAATTGCCCGGAAAGCCGAAGTAATAAAGCGTTGCGCTTCAAGGGGTTATGGCTTCGTATCGGGAAAGACCATCCGACTGAGCTTCGGACGGTGGCAGTGGTGGCCTATTTTTTCTTGGCAGGAGCCTTCTTGCGGGGTAGGGCCTTCTGCTTGGCCTTGGCCTTAGATTTGGCCGCCGGCTTCTTCCTGGACGAGGACCGTTGTTGAAGCTGTAGCTGCTGTACGTCGGCCAGGAAGGGTTTGGGGTCGCAGGCCATATGCACACGTTTACGCTTTGGCAGTGGCTTCAGCAGCCCCTCAGCGCTCAGTGCTGCCAACAGGAACGCTGGCGTATTGACTGACTTACCTCGAAACAGTGGGCGCAGGGTCATGCTGTTGATGGGCTTGTCTTCAGGCCAGTCCTTGAAGGCCTGTTGTATGCCAGCAAAGCTCACCCACTCAGCAGAGAAGAACCCACCGCCCGTGTTAGCCGTGATCTTGAAATAGACGTCACCGTCATCGTCAGTGCCGATTTGGTAGGTAAGTTTTGCAGGTCCTTCCAGGGTCTTGCAGGTTGCCTCCTTGAGTGTGGTGGGGGTAGGGGACTCGGATTGAGTAACAGTTTTTGTAATGGGCTTCTTAGCCATAGTGAAAATCTCCAGTGTTGTAGTTGGTGTGATTTAAATCCAAAGACGAGAATCATCAGGACGATGGTCTCTATATTAGATACATGGTTTTCCTCAGTTTCTTGCGGGGTTTAATCGGGTCGGTTTGTTTCCTGACCAGGTGGTAGATGTTGTGTCAGGGCAAAGGGGGATATACCCCCCAAAATCAGAAGTCGATAGGCCTGCTGGCCGACAGCTACCCACTTCCGCCAGCCAGGTTTATACCTGTCGAACCTGAAGCCACGCAGGCTTATATAGTCGTCAGCATCCAGTCGCAGAAGAAGCGCAGAGATACCATCAAAATCCCGATGCTTTTCATCGGCTTAGTGAAGGGCGCAGCTCAATAGATCATTGGGATCGACAGTGGTGGCGGGGTTGGCGCGAGTTTGGCCTTTTACCAGAAGACTTGAGCGCCTGGTCAGGCGATTGGCTGAGTGGCCGGTAAGAATATTTTTATGACAATAATCATATTTATGGTGAATACCTGTGAGCCGCAACTGACACGCTCGAGAACTGCTTGTAGTATTACTCAGGTTCGGTAGTTTATTCAGCGATAAGCATGGAGCGCTTGGCATGGAAACAACTTTTTCGGAAGTACTTGGGACGTGGGATGAGCAACAGCTGTCTAATCTGGCCGTGTTGCTGGAACTCCCGCCCGGTAACTCTTCATTGGCTTCAATTGAAGAGCAGATCAAGTGGCTTTATCACTCGAAGGCACGTGCAAAGGTAAAGTCTGCCTTTGGGCAAGGGGCGGAATTTCTCAAATCAGTGGTTGCTAAAGAGCCAGTGAGTCAGCAGGTAGAACTTGAGTATAAGGTGCCTACCTACGACGAACTGATATATCAAGCGGCAGACAAATTGAAGGTCAATGACGGTCGACCTTCTTTAGAGGAGGCCGAAAAGTATATTTCGCATGCCGTCATAATTGAGGCGCTAACTAAGATGAGCCCTCGTGAAAGGATCAAGTTTTTCGAAACTCAGGTGAATCTCGGTGCCGTAGTTGATAAGGGCAACAACGTCGATGGCGGGCTAAAGGGTCCTATCAGTACACTGGCTGCATTAGGTGCAGCTCAGGCGGGCGGATTTTCACTATACGTGGCTTCGACAACTGCACTTGGCTTCGTCACACATGCAGTCGGAGTTACGCTACCTTTTGCGGTTTATACTGGTATGACTTCAACGATCGCGTTTGTGATTGGGCCCGCAGGATGGCTTGCGGCTGGAACCTGGCTTGCTTGGAATGCGACTGGGCCGGAGTGGAAGAAGCTCATTCCTGTGTTGCTCTACATTATTGTGAATCGTAGTGCTACAGAGCTAGGATTGGAGTCTGCTGGCGCTGAGGAGCCTCGTGCATCATGAGCAAATCAAAGGAAATTCAGAGCTTCCTATTAGAGCGTTGTAAGCCTGATTCGCGACTTGCCAAGCGTAAATCTATGTGTATACTCGGCTCCAAGCATCAAGAAGGACGAGGTCGTCCTGCCAACCTGCCTACCCGGGCAAGGTGGTTTTCCGAATCGGAGATGTGGCCTGCGAGGCAACCAATAGGGTCCCCGCTTTCCTCCTTTTTGATGCTCCCGATTAACCAATCAGGAGTATATTAATGAACACTTTTCATACCAAAATACACGCTCTTTTCTCGCAGGATGAGCTAGTTGTGCTCAAGCTCTTCTACTCAGGGGTGCATGCCAGGCTGTTAAGGAAGGAGCATACTGGGGAGCCATGGGAGATTGTCAGTCGACATCGAAAGCTACCGAAGGAGCTTTACGCAGCTTTGAATGATGAACTGGCTTTCGTAGAAGTAGTGACAAAGGGGGCGAAGTAGATGGTGAACCTCGATCTTTTCCGGGATACATCTGATGAAAACGATTCGGAGCCTAAGTCCGAGCCTAAGTCCGAGCCTAAGTCCGAGCCGAAGTCCGAGCTAGAGTTTTCTGAGATCACCGCGCGGCTGATTGAAGTTGGCCACGCTGCGATTGTAGGTGGCTTGGAATGGAGGGGGCGGTTGCAGGTTCTTAAGCCCTATCGGAATTGCAACTCATTGTTTTCACTGAGAGATAGAGGGGGAGACTTACTTCAAACTCTGGAGACGGCGGAACTCTGTGACTTGATACGCGGCCTCACGCTTGCTGAACGCGACTTGTGGTACCCACGTCTTCATTCGAACTCACCGGTCCAATTCTTTTGCATGTATCTTCGGGATCATCACACGCGAGAAGTTGTTGAGCCTATCGTCGATTGGGTTTACAGGGAGACAACGAATCCGTATCTACCTTTCGGGAGATCGTTTGGCTCCGATGCAGGCGTACATACTTATGCAGAATATTTGGTGTTCCGGGCTAGCGATCGTGCTCGCCTACCGCGAAAGCTGGTTGCAGCATACTTTGAGACCGACTTTGTTGTGGATCTGGAGGATGCACTCTGCACCGTACATGCTGGTAAAACGGTGCCGGATGAACTTACCCGCTTTGTTGAAGCCAAGAGTGCTACTTCATGGGCTATTGTTTCGGCCTACAACCCGTATTCTAAGGAGTTGGCTCCGTGGGAAAACAAGAGGCGTCACCAGAGGCTCAAGCAAGCGCTTTTGAATCGGCGGCTACAGCATTATCCAGCAGTAGGTCGCAGCCCTGATGAAGCCTGGGAAGAGCCGAGCTTTTTGGTGCTGGGTCTAAGCAGTGGGGAAGCAAGGGCCCTCGGAGTGGACTTTGAGCAGAATGCGGTGCTCTTTGGTAGAACCGAGGGTTATGTGGAAATGCTTTTCTGCAACCCATGAGCTCTACCGCGCTCTATGACATGCGGCATTAGGTATTCTATTCTTCGTTATGATGATTTTTCTGCAACGCAAGGACCCTGAGCATGCCTCAGAGTGAAATGCGCCTTATCAAGAGCGTACTGGAATACCTGCCGAGGGGTGATTGGCCAACTATCGATGCAGAAGTTCGTGGTTTCTACGTGCTATACAATCACAGAAAGCGCCGCGGTAATGATGACAACTTTGATTTCGTCTATGTTGGTATGGCGCAGAATAACGTCAGGGGAAGGCTCAAAAATCACGCGAACTCCTGGAAAAAATGGGGCGAATGGACGCACTTCTCTGTGTTTGAAGTCTGGGACAATATCAGCCTACAAGAGATCGGCGAGTTAGAGGGTTTGTTCCGGCACTTGTACCGGTGGGATAGCAAAGCGAATAGCCTGAACATACAGCGATCTTATAAGCCACTTCAGAGGCTGCGCAGGGCAACTCACACTGTTCAAGGGCGTAACCAATTCAGATGGGTTAAAAAGCATGATGGCACTAGGGGGCCAAAGGATCAGGCTTGAGAAAGCTCCAGCCTTTTCAGTCTATGTCATGAGCATCATCCGAGCTATCTCACTGGTTGCGCTAGTTATTGCCGCTAACCAGGCGCTCGCGGACATCACAGGCCGCGTAGTAGCAGTCACTGATGGCGACACCATCAAAGTCCTGGACGCTAACAACAATCAACACAAGATACGACTCACTGGCATTGATGCTCCCGAGAAGAATCAGGCGTTTGGTAATGCCTCCCGTAAAAACCTGAACTCCCTGCTCGCTGGTAAGCAGGTGCGAGTGGAATCAGACAAGACAGATCGCTATGGGCGTGTCCTGGGTAAGGTCTGGGTACAGCCGTCAGACTGCCCTAGCTGCGGTAAGACTCTGGATGCTAACTACGCTCAGGTCTTTTCCGGTATGGCGTGGTGGTATCGATACTATGCCAAGGACCAATCAGCAGAAGACCGGGGGCGCTATGAGTCAGCGGAGGACGAGGCTAGGAAACGTAAGCGGGGGTTGTGGGTCGATGCGAATCCAGTAGCACCCTGGGACTTCCGTAGAGGTGGTCGTGATACCAAGGTCAGTGATAGTGATCTGCCAGCAGGCTGCGGATCAAAGCGGTACTGTAAGGAAATGAATTCCTGCGAAGAGGCCAAGTTTTATCTGACTCAGTGTGGTCGGTCTTCCCTGGATGGGAACAATGATGGGATACCGTGTAATTCGTTGTGCAAATGATTGCGATAATAGTTGAACACTAGTCAGAAAGGAGCATTAGAAATGACTACTGAAATGAAAACCTACGTAGCTACAGACCAGCACGGCAATACTGTGCATGTGTCTGCCTACACTGAGTCAGAGGCAAGGCAGAAGGCCGAGGAGGCGCTTGGCTGGGGAAATGTGATCAGCTTTAGGCGAGTATAATGCTGGCCTAATCTTGCGGACGACATTGTGGCTGGGTAAATAAGGACAATCTATGAATTCGTACGAACTCCATCTTCGAAGAAAGGCAAGCCTGGCGCAGAAACTCGAGGCCGAAAGAGTCCCCAAGCGGGAGAAAGAGCGAGACGCAGAGGCGGCTAAGAACTTAGAGGAGGAGCGAAAGGCGATTGCTTTGCAGGCTGGATACAATGGCACCGCTACACACTCGCAGATTCGGGCGAGCAAGGGGATGTGCGCGTGTAAAGCTTGTATTGAATCAGGAAAAGCGCACTCCCCGCATTTGGTTGCAAGTTACAACGCTTCCAAACGCGACATGTTAACCCCCGACACTTACGTAAGGCCTCCGGCTGCCATTCCGGAAGATATGGAGAGTGTCGCAATTAGGACTTACGGAAAATTTTTCCCCGAGGGTCCCGAGTGTAGGATGGTGCAGTTGTCTGCTCTAGCAACGGGCGAGTTTAACGTGAATGTTTATACCGCATATCCCCCGGAGTATGAGGATGATGGTGGCGGATGGTATTGCAACGAGGGCAAGCCAAGCGAATGCTTTAGATTCAGGCATTACTTTGACGCACACAATAAGGTGCGCGAAGTGGCTAAAGGCTACATGGGTTGTCTTGAGCAGGATCTGGCGGACGCAGCGGCGCAGATAGGCGAAAAGCAAAATACACTTACTGCTTTGGAAAAAGCCGCAATAATGGAGGAGCAGGACCGAGAGGCTTATAGCTTGTTTGAGGGTGAACAGCGAGCCAGTCTTTATGATGAGTTTTCTAGAATTGATCAGGCTTCACCCTTATCTCCTGGCACAGAGCCATTCGTGGAGTCTTTAGAACAGGCTCCTCCTCCAGGGTTTGCTGTCGGGCCGACTTTGACCGACCCGACTAGTGTCGATGGACGCAGAAACGACGCATGGTGGCAGGAAAAGAAGATAAGGGAAGATTCAGCTCGTAAAGCTCTAGGAAATGTAAACGAGATTCCAAGTAATCTCGATTCGCGACCAGAGAATGAGCAAGAATACTTATCAGAGCATGAATACTTGTTAGAGCATGAATACTTGCTAGAAGAGCAGGCTAGACAAAGGGAGCGAGGCGCGAGACTGAAAAAAGAGCAACCGTTGATAGTAAAAGCAATTGAGATTGCAAAAAATTCCGATTCTTCTACATTAAGAGCTCTCGCAGAAGATATCAGCTTATCTATCGAGACTAGAAGAATTTACGTGCTTTTCTCGAGCGAGCGGCAAGTTGATAGCGCTCTGTATATTAAGGCCATAAGTAATCTCTTCTTAACTGCACCAGATAAACAGTTGAGGGGTATATGGGACGAGAGGCACGAGTTATACCCTGAGCTCGGTGAGATAGAAGAGGGTATTCTAAGGAATGCTTTGAGAGATCGCATCAAAGGCATTACTCCCTAATGGGTACTCGTTTCAATTTACACAGGCCGGCAGCTCTCCTCTGGATCGGAACAATGATTAAATTCCGGGTAATCCCTTGGTTGTTGCTATGCCTGCAATAAATGGCTTTTATGGTGAGTGACGAATAGAGTGGAACTTGGCGAATTACTAGACAGGTCGGATGAGTTTCAGGATCTACTCATTCGTACCTCGACTGACGCTCTCTTTGAAGAGTCAGAAAGATATAGGCTTAGTAGGTCGGCCTGTGATCTTGCCATGCAGCATGCGCTGAGTTTTAAGCTGTTGCTAGCGGATGAACTTTTTGCGTCTGCAATACCGTTGGTAAGACTCCAGTACGATCTAGTGGTTCGAGCATTTTGGATATTTTATGTAGCCACTGACAATCAAATTGGCAAGCTGGGAGCTGATCTTTCCAATAGCGCGATCAAACGCGCGGATAGACTCCCTGGATTATCCGAAATGATGAAGCAGCTAGAATCGGATGCGCCAAAGAATGCACAGCCTGTCGTGGCCCACCTTCTAGAGTTCAAAGAGTATTCCTGGAAGCCGCTTAGCTCATTTGTTCATGGTGGTATTCATGCGATAAACAGACATCGCAATGGATACTCCATTGAAATTGTCAGCGATCTAGTAAAAAACTCGAACGCCCTAAACCATCTTGCGGCGCGATTGGCGGCCGTTCTGGCAGGTGACAAAACACTTCTCGCTATGCTGAATGCTTGCTGGCGTGATTACATCGACTGCTTGCCGATCGATAAGCGTTTGATGGTCTGAGCTACAGTTTTTTTTCAGCGTTGACCAGTCCTCCAAGCGGTCTTCGGGAGGACTACATGCTTTCCAACTAAACTTACCAAGATCGTATAGTCATTTACTCAATAGCATGTGGGATCTTATTGCCTTGGCGATCGGTGACACTACAGTCAATCAGTAAACCAGTTGATATCGACCGCATTAAGCGAACTCGTCGCTGTTACCGATGGCAGTTGATTGAGGCCCGAGCGAGATCGCAAATTCGCTAAACTGACTACCTTACTCTCCCAGTCCGTGTTTCTAGTTGTGGTCTGCTCCATGATGACCCCGAAGACACTGGGTGCAGCGCCTTTGCAGTTAGTTTCAACCTTCGAGCAGGTCGCTATAACCTTCCAGAACCCAGAGGGAACTGCGTGAGGCTCATCGGTGTTAGGTAGATCATCCATAGCCGTTTCGTAGAGAGGGCCGGTGATGACCCAGACAGTATTACCTCGCTTCACGAATCTCCTGACAGCCTCCTCGAGGTCCTTCCAGGGGCCCTGGTTGAGCGCAGCTGCCTGAGGTGTGATGTTGGAATAGTAATTAACCGAAGACGCTTCTGCGGTGCCTTTGAATGAAGCTAATGGAGCCAGGTGGCCACGATCATATTTCAGTGGCTCTGAGTTTGCCCCCTTGTAGTCATCTGGGCCGCTCGGCTCCAGGGTTTCGTCTTCTTCGAGCCAAGGATCGGCTCGCCACTTTCTTGTTAGGTCGAGACTGCCCCAGACCTCTTCAGGTGTAAGCCGATAAGCAACCCAGTCAGCAAACTTAGTAGTCTCGTTAGCTGACATCGCGTAGGTGTCGCGAATGATTAGATCGCTGGAGGGAGATGTGCCGGTCGGCATCCCGTAAATGATGTGCTTGTTATGGATCTGCTCGTAGTTCTGGGCAGTCGAATTGGCTGATAGTAAGAGCAGAGCGCCCAGAAATATCGCGCGGAGTGTATACGCTTTTCCTAACATGTCCGTTTTACTCATGACTTTCTCCTGGGTCAATAATCAGGCTGCCATCTAGTGCGAGCAGGGTTATATCCGTAGTGATAACTCTCAGCAGGTCGGCATGCACAGGGTGAAATTTCGAATTTTCTGGTCAAGCACAGAAGCCTCTGATTACACACGCAACTGTTCAGGCTCTATTCAACCTCGGAAGGCACCTGCTGGGATTTCATTAAAACGAAAATTCGCAGTCAACCAACTGTTCGATGGCATACTGAATGGCTCACTGGAACCTACAGTAATCTCTGGCATAATCTAGCAAAAGAGCATTATCGGTTTGCGTAGTCAATACGCCAGCTCTGTCCTTTTTTGCTAGATCTACCATTACGGTTGAGTTTGATGGTGTTCCCTCCCGCTCGAGAACCTGGAGATAGCAGTATTGATTCTCCGGCTCTACAAAGTCCTGCTTGGTGAAAGTACGACCGGTCACAACGTACTCACCGCTCTGGGTGCCAACTTGCAGGAATACAGTGTATTTTTCATGTGCAGGGACCGAATAAACATCGTCGACCTGTGAGTTCTGTATTGTGCTTAGAGATTTAGTAATCTCGGGGTCGTAGGAAACCGGCTCGATTTTTTCTGTGACCACTTTGGTATATGAAAAGTCGGCTTGATATACCCTATAAGCCAAAATTATGATCAGAACTGCACAGCAGAATATTGCGAGCGCGACCATTTTGTTAATATGGACGCGAGAGCGAAGTACCTCTGATACTTGGGTGTGTTTAGCGAGCTCCGCCTCGATCGCTCTATCCACAGCGGAAAAATCTGAACGCGCTGAATCGAGGGATTGCATGTCAGACCTTACCCGATGAATTCTGTATGTTCAGGAGTTTTTCATCATTGGTATAGAATGGTACATGTACAATTTCCCGCTTGATGATCTCAACAGGAACTTCAGTTTTAACCACGCGGTCCACTGGCACTTCTTGCGTTACGTTTCGCACAACTTCCTTAATGATCGGCTTGCGCTGAACCCTTCGGCGCTGGACCATCAATCGCCGGGCAGAATCGATAAGTCTATGCATATCGTGTCCAAGCGACCTACGGCCCCTTGGAGCATAGTTTGGAAGCCTAGGGTCTCTTATGACCAAGGAGGCTGCTGCGAGCATAATCCCTGTCAAAGCTACGAGGGTCGCAAGGCTACCAAACCAAATCATTGCGATATTCATAACCTGGTCGCGTTTCAAGTCTGCTGCCGATTCTGTACCGTAAAACATTTGCGCTGTTCGATAGATCTGGTTATCCCCGACTCGCTGATTGATATCCTCTCGTAGAGTAAGCCTTTGGTCATTGAGGGTATCGATATCGGAATTCAAGTTGGATATCACAGCTGCATTGTCCGAGAGCTGAGCCAGCTCCCGCTCTCTGATCTCCTTGCTCTCTTTCAGCTGCTCGGCATACTTGTTGTCAATAAGCTTTAGTTCTTCGTCGTAACCGTTTAGCTGGCCTTGAATATCACCTTCACGGGTTCCAATGCTCTCGGTATAACTCTTGTTTAGTGTCCTAATCTCAGCCTGGACATCGGAGATCTGAGCATCATAACGCGCTGTAAGTTCTTGCTGCTCCTGGCGAGAGCTGCCTGAACTAGAGTTTACATTGCTGCGCGCAGACTCAAGTCGCTCGCGAGCTAGTTCTACCTTGCGGCTTTGGGTTGCAGTCTTCTCCTCGGCCGATTTTTTTGTGGCGGACTTCGAGAAAAAAGAAGCCTTATCAATTTCCTTGGCGGATTCGCTTTTGACTTCATCCAGCCTGATTTGTTCTCGTTCATAATCTTGCGCCAGCTGGCGGATTTCCGCTGAGCGGTCTTTCTCAGCTCTGTCACTTTCGGACGCTACTCTTTGCCTAAGTAAATCAAGCTCCTGTGCGCGCTCTGCACGAACGGATTGCAAGTCACTCTGCAGGCTGTCAATCTGAGACAATAGCCCTTCAGAATATTCCGTCTGAACACTGGCACGTATCTCCCGTTTCCTGTCCTCGGCTGTGCTCGCCCGACTCTGTCTTTCGCCAGACATCGAACGGTAGCGTTCGTCGTAGTCGCGCTCAATTTTCTCCGCGGTTAGCGTCGCGGCACGTTCGCGTCGCTTCTGCTTTTCAATTAGTGTTTCATCGGCCGTAACAAGCTGTTTCTGGAGGCTGTCTATGGAAAAGTTCAGCGCATTAAAGTTTCTCTCGAAACCATTCGCCGCTGATTCAAACGTAATAAAGGCAATGAAGAGAAGCGATATGAGAAATATGCTTTTCCACAACCTAGATGTCGTCTTGTAGAACGCTTCAACGAAAGGAATCTTGGTGATCTCAACCAAGGCTACCATTACAAACGGGACGGCCGCGATAAACATGTTTGTATAGTCAGCAAACCTTAGCTCACCGGCTTTTGCATGCTGCATCTCATCAAATGAAGTACCGAATTGCATCACGGCGATACCTAGACCGATTGCCACGGCGCAAATCTCTATCATCCAGGCGAAATAGTAAAGTCGCTTGCCAATAAACTTACGCTCCTCACTCACCTCTGCCAGAAAGCTAACTTCATCGTTCCCAACAGTTTCGTTTAGCTGCACTGAATCCAAAATTTTTCTCCATCTAGAGTTTTTTGCAGCTTCCCTTCGAAAGTCTGTTGAGCCTGGTTACAAAAAGTTGTTTGTTTCACGCTCACAGCCTACATGCACGAGGTAAATAGAAATATGGTTTTGCGCGCCAATCGCACGTCCATTGGCGACATTGTTCTGAGAGGCGCTAGTGAGCATAGATTTTTAGACTCGCATAAACCTCGCTGTTTCCTTTCTGGCGTCAACGGACTTATTCTATGGATTTCTTTCCGCTCAAAATTCCAACAGGCACGTAGCTGAGGTTGACTGTTGATGCGGTCTGAGAGTGAGCATGCTCGGACCAGGCTGCATCTCGGTGCGGACATCCTGGCGTTCACTTGGTCGCAGCTAGATTCGTCATCAACAGCCGCGCTCGGGCCCCGCACTGTTCAAGCAAGTGGACTCCATCGTCAGCAGAGGTCTGCCTTAGAGTCGGTCTCAGTAGGCATGTGAGTAGTTTCTTGTTCATAGCGTCCGTGCTCTCTTAGAACGAGGATTGAACACTACCAAAACCACGGAGTTTATACAAAATAGCGGTTTACAATATCTTGATCTACTCGCAACGCGCAAGAGTTGATGCTGTGCCACGCACAAAGTGTTCAGCCGCCCCGACAATCTCTGGAGTGCGCTGCATTTACTATCACAACAAGAACTAATATCGATTGATGTAGGAGGCCTAATAAGCGTCACCACTCTCCAATTTTTTCTAGAGATAATACCTTACGAGATTCATCAGGCATCAAGTAATCCCTTTCTGTAAACTCAACGAGTATCTTGTCGCATGAAGACCTCATGCTCCCCTCTACCCAACTTTGGCATACGCGCATCTTGAAAATATCGTTGCCAGCCCGCTCAACAATTTCATAAGTTATTTGATCTTGATCACCGGCAGGATAAGGTAAATTTGAAGCGATACACCCTCGCAATGATGCTCGATTCAAAAATATTGCTGCCACAGTATTATCGCCATTCAATTCGGTCATGAGTTGGCCAAAACAGCCAGCAGGAATCAGTCCCGCTGAAGTTGAAAATTTACCATCCGAAATTTTATAATCAAGTTCACTGCTGGAGTCCCAGTCTTTGCTTAACAGTCGATTTAGCCGCT
The DNA here is from genome assembly GCF_026262625.1 of Candidatus Litorirhabdus singularis. Lineage (GTDB taxonomy): Bacteria > Pseudomonadota > Gammaproteobacteria > Pseudomonadales > Halieaceae > Litorirhabdus > Litorirhabdus singularis. Next base: position 73,151 of record NZ_SHNN01000007.1, on the reverse strand, counting down.
TGAAACTACTTTCAATATTGGGCATTGTTAAGTCAATTACTTCTTTCGTAACTATTAGTGAACGCCCATCAGCGCGTCGATTAATCATCCTTTGGAAAGCCGCGCTCTCCAGAAATTCTTGTGCTAGCACCTTTTGTCCCGGAGATATCTTCTCAACCCCCAACGCTAGAACTTTGAAGCGTTCAGTCATTACAACTTCGCCTTGCTCCTCGCTGAGCCGTGCACTCTTGAACAACTCAAATTGATACTCCTGCGTTAACAACAGATTATTACTGAGATGCGTCGAAAACTGATTCACATCTTCATCAGTTTTCGCAATTTCTGCAATGGACGCCCAGAAATTTATGTGCATTTCCTCCGTAATATATCCATCTGCCTTCATGACAATCATCATAATAGCCTGAGCCTCGTCTGGGAGCTGCGCATATGAGGGCGCAGCACATAGAAGGGCAGTGAGAATAAAACCAAACAGAAACTTCTTAATTGTTTTTTCCTTTTGTAAAAAGGCCACAATAAACATCCCTACATCTTTTTAGCATGGCGGGCTGTGTGTTTAGTCAGTCAACGTGCAGCCTAAGTCCGCTAAATCAGTTACGGCGCATAACTCCGAGACTACCAGTGCGGCAAGTGTTGCCGCTATCATCTCGAGTAGTGCTCAGGCTATCTGTCCGCCACGTCTATCCAGTATTGCTCCGCGTTGTTCCCAGGCTATCTGTACGATAAGTGTTGCCGTGATTGTCGCGCGTAGTACCCAGACTGTCGGTGCGTCAAGTTACGGGCGTCAGTCCGAAGTGCAATGGAGAGTGTTATTGCCTACATCCCTGCAAGTAGACGTCTGCTGCTTTGGCTGCTGGCATATGACGGTACCGCTGGGAGAAGTCATAGGCGTTCCGCCACTCCTTACACAAGACGTAAAGCTGGCCTCATTTAATACCGAATAGATAGCAGTAGCGCTTTGCTTTCGCTGGGCGGCAACTTGTTCGGGCGCGGGGGCGTTGGCTTGTTCAATACGTTCTTTTTCTCGTTTCTCAGCGTATTCGGGGTGTTGTTGACTCACTATCCAGTTGTATCTGCCAGTTAAGCAACCATCAGACCCTTCTTTATGATTTGGAAATAGATTAGTGCAGTACTCTTCAGCCTCGCCCCAATAAACCGCTGTTTGGTCCATGGATGGGCCTTTGGGTGGTGCAGCACAAGCACCCGCAAGCAGACAGCTTAGCAGAGCGACAGCGAGTGTATTTATCGACCTCATGGCTTTGCCTTCTCCTTTCGCATTCCTATTTTCAGAGCGCATAAGCTACGCCTTGAACCGCAATGGCAACATGGCTGAGAGCGTCAGCAGCGAGGCCGAGAACGACAGTTAAGATATCCGGTATTAGGTGTGGATTCAATCGGTCAACGCAACCGCTTCCAGCAATTCTTCCCTGACAATCGCCACATCTTCAGGCGCATCAATGCCCAGCTTGACCTGATTGCCTGCACCGTCCTGAAGTACGTCACTGAATACACCGATGCTGTGCTGGCTGGACCCAAGTCTCTGTCAGGAAATCTTACAAACCCCCGTCTCCTACCAAGCCTTAACGGGCTAAGTTATTGATATGTATCAGTGGGCATAAATCTTGCATTGAGATGATGAATAGGCGCATATGAGTGCGTGCACTTTCAATCTTGAGGCATAAGAAATGAGAATAGCAAAGTCAATTTTACCCATTTCGCTGCTAGTTTTATTAATGACAGCTTCTTCTGTGCATGCTGCGCTGCAGTCTCGCCTAAATGGACAGGCCTATTACGATACGGATACCAATCTGACTTGGACAACTAATGCAAATATCTATGGAACGCCACCGCCAGATTCAGGGGGAGGAGGGCGCGCCACTTGGTATAACGCTATGGTATGGGTTGAAACTTTGAGAGTTGAGGGCGTGGGTGGTTGGCGTTTACCTATTTCCGACCCTGCATGTTACTCAGTAGAGGAGCTGTGCGCGGCGAGTGAACATTCGGTGCTTTACTACCAAACTCTCGGTAATTCGTACGGCGCCTTGGTAAACACTGGGCCATTCATTAATATTCAAACGACCTTCAGATACTGGACTGGAAGTCTAGACCCAGATTGGGGTGACAATTCCTATGGATTAAGCTATTTCATGTCTAGTGGCGAGCAGTGGAGGGACGTTAAGGCAGCCAATCTTTGGATGTGGGCGGTTCAATCAGGGGATGTTTCCAATGTCCCCATCCCCGCCGCAGCATGGCTCTTCGGCTCTGCGCTGATTGGGTTGGGTGCACTGAAGCGCAAGAAAGTAGCTACAAGTGCATCGTAAGTGTATAAGCGGTAGTTCATCGATATATTTCAGAATAATTGCAGTGGTGATTTTGCTTCTCTTGACGATAGAAGTACGTGCAGCCACCGTGGTTAGCAATGGGTTATACGTTGTTGGAATAACAAATTTTGAGTTCAATTCCGACACTTATAATGTCGTTTTTGAAAAAGGGTGCTTTACAGCATGCCTGAATGATGGGCTTTATCCGTTCTTCGGAGAGATAAGTTTGTCCGCAGAGGCTAGAGATCAGATCAATATCTTACTGGAGGGTGTTCACGCTTCAAGAGTAGGATCAACGGCCGGCGATGAGTACTTTATCCCTACTGGTAATTCGGGCCTCATCTGGGGAACGGTTGGTGGTGAAAAGACTGTTTTTGGCTGGGCTTCAAGATCAGGCAATGTAATACCTAATAGTCAAACGGTATCAGCTGCATTCCACGTCGTCCCGATCCCCGCCGCAGCATGGCTGTTTGCGTCGGCATTACTTGGGTTGGGTGTGCTGAAGCGAAAGGTAGGGTAGAGAGTTATGGTAGTGACAAAATTCAAGCGCAGTTTGGTATCTCTGGCGGTGCTCCTTATATCGACACACGCGAGCGCAGCTTTGTACGATCGTGGCAATGGGCTTATTTACGACGATGTTCTCAATGTTACCTGGTTACATGATGCAGACTTTGGTGCCGGCAGTTCTTCTGACGACGGCACTAGTATCTCGGATCGGCGATTTACGCACGCTTCTGCTTTGGCGTGGGCGCAGCAGTTAGTTTATTTGGGGCATAATAACTGGAGATTACCTAACGTCTTCTACTCTATCGATGGCGAGGTTTTGGGTGGAGAGATGAATCATCTCATGTATGAGACTCTTGGCTGGGTAGCTTCAAACTCTTATCCTGACATCTACATTGACGCGACTACTGGCCAGGAAAGGTCGATAGCTGCAACCAGTTTCGCTTGGTATGCTCAGGCAAAGCCCAACCCGTACTACACCTACACCTTTCAAAGTAATTACCAAGAAGTAGGCTTCCAGCCTACGATTGGAACCAATGCAAGCGCGTGGGCGGTCGCCGATGGTGATATTGGCGCCGTCCCGATCCCCGCCGCAGCATGGCTATTTGGCTCAGCTCTGATGGGGTTAGGTGCGCTGAAGCGCAAGAAAGCCTGATACAGACTGCGTTCTGCTAGCCCGCCAAGCAAGGGCTTTTTATTGGTCTGGACTCTATCTTTTCCGTATTGTGCGAACAGGAACAACAAGGAAGTAAATGATGAATGGATTTATCACTAAGCCCCTGATTATTATCTCTCTGGCAGCAGCAATGACGGGCTGCAAATTATCCGTTCTGGTTTCTTCGGGTGGCGCCGTTCAGTCGGGCTCTGGATCGATGAATTGCTCAGGTCCAGATTATTGTGAGTTTGAGATTACTGACCCAAATTTTAGCGAGGTATTTACAGCCGTTGCTAGACCAGGTTATGAGTTTGAAAAGTGGCAGCGTGGTTCAGGCTTCTATTGTGGTGATTCCACCGATCCTGTTTGCTCAATAAACATCGACGGTGGCTCACTAGGTGATGCAATTGTCGCAGGGTTTGGCAATGGCCATATCATGCCCGTATTCAAGAACGTTGGTATCGATACTGATGCTGACGGGGTTCGAAACGAATTAGATGATGATGACGATAATGATGGCACTCTTGATGGAGATGATCGTTGCCCTCTAGATGCCGAGGACCAATGCGCAAATGGTACGCCGAGTATGCCGTTTGTCTTGAGTTTGGGTACACCTAATCCATTACTGAGGGAAAAAATCTATAACTATTACAGTTATGGTGCAAAGGAAAATGAAAAGCTCATAATTCACGCAGAACTCGATGAGCCTATGAATGATACTGAAAAAGCTCGGTGTGGAGCATCGCCTGGTAGCGGAACCACGGCAAGCACCTATGATACACAAATTCATGTATACGATGATGCCCTCAGTCGAATTGGCGGAATCTGTGGTGAAAACCTGGTCTTTTCGTTCTCCGAAGCCGGTGATTACATAATTCAATTTGACTACCCAACAAACGCACCAGGTAACGCTTATGTTGCATCTATCTTGGGTTCATCTGCAATATCTGACCCCACCGGCGAAATAGGTACTCCTAGCGTACCGGCAAATTTAGAGCCCGGTGTAGAGCACCCTATTTCTGCGAACACTTTCTACAATTACTTTCAATATCAGGCGGGTACGAACGAGAGAATTATCTTGCAGGCCATACTAGATACACCGCTCTCAGGTCAGCAAAAGGCGCGATGTTCTGCGAACCCCGGATACGATACTCAAATTCGCGTTTACGATGCCAATATGGACTTAGTTGGTCTGGTCTGTGGTGAGACTTTAGATTTTACTTTCCCAGAGACCGGTACATACATTTTTCAGTTCAGTTACGCTGCGCAAAGCGCTGGATATTTTGTGGCTGCTATAGTTGATTAGAGCAAGGTCGATGGCGGCGTAAAACCGTGCCGGCTTGACGCTCAAGAGTCCTGCGGCTAACACCCACCCAGCACCACCACATCCCCCTGCATAACCGCCAACGCCACATCAGTAGCCACCACGCTCCTCAGGTCACCATCTTCATCACCATCGAGGTTGATGCAGAACCCCATCCAGAACTTGATCTGCTGAGCAGAGTTCCCTGCGTGCTGGAGGTATTGCTCGAGGGCTTCCTGGTGGCGCTGGACTTCACCTGCTTCGGCTTCCAGGTAGTCGAGGGTGAGTGTTGTTAGGTGGTTGATGGTCATGGTTTTGAGGATAGCAGTTGTAGGAGGTTTGGCTATGCTGGGTTTGTAGTCATACAACAGGAGCCAACCCCGTGCAGATTCAAAGCGAGATAACACTGAACATCCCTCAGCAGCTAATAGACCTGTTTGCTGCCCAAGTCGCTGATCAAGTTGTGGCAAGGATAAACAATCAGCGAGCAAGCGCCCCAGCTCAAGTGCCAAAACCGCCGAAACCAGCTAAACAAGATGATTACCCTGTCGAGGTGACGTTCCTGCGGCTGCCTGAGATCGTAAAGCGGGTAGGGCTGTGCAGGAGCTCTATCTACGCGAAGATGGCTGACGGTACGTTTCCGTTGTCTGTGAAGCTGGGGGGTAGGTCTGTGGCATGGCGGCGGGTGGATGTGGAAACGTGGGAGGCTGATCCGCTAGGTTATGGTGGCTGGCGACGGGGCTGAAGCAGCTTGGTCAGGGTGGTGAGCAGTTGAAAAAGTAGGTAAATAACATCTTTCATGCTGTCCGACAGTAATTTCTGTCGGTGAAAGCGGCAATAGCTAACCTTCTGATACTATTGGGAAATTACTAATTCGCCTTGCACAGGTTGGCGCTATTCGCAAAATGGGGATTGTAAACGATGAGTAGCTACGTATTTAAGTGGAACCCGAGCAAATGGCCTGTTGAGGAGTTTAAGGAATATGTGGCCCGAGCAAAGTCGGGAGAACAGCTACGTTTCAGCTGCGGCAACACTAGGAAGATCAAGCCTGGTGATGGTTTTTTCCTAATGAAAGTGGGGGAGGGTTATCGGGGCATAATCGGCGCGGGAACCGTCGCTAGCACACCGTATGAAAGTGAAAATTTTGAAGAGGATGAAGCGGGTAAACTAATACTCTATGTTGATTTGGATTTTGATTATCTTGGAGATCCAAGTAAGGCGCTTATAGTGGATAGCTCTGAATTGACGTTAGAACCCTTTACTTGCAACGCCTGGACAGTTCAAGGAACGGGGAAAACAGTTCCTGATCTAGTAGCAGAGTCTTTGAAGGCCCTTTTTGACCAGAGAATTGGAGTGAATCAGTTCGTCTTGGCCGACGAAATAAGTAATACGAAGGGGCTACCAGAAGGCGCAAGAACTAGCATTTTTGTAAACCGATATGAGCGGAACCCTGAGGCGAGGAAAAGGTGCTTGGAGCACCATGGTCACGAATGTAAAGTTTGTGGGGTCAGCTTCTGGAAGAGGTATGGTGAGATCGGTCGAAACTACATTCATGTTCATCACGTGGTACCACTTTCGACAGTTGGAGATGGGTACGAGGTGGATCCCGTAGCGGACTTGGTGCCAGTTTGTCCGAACTGCCATTCAATGCTACATAAAGGAAAGCCAAACCCTTACACAGTAGAAGAACTAAGAAAGATTTTTACGCAATACAATAGTTGAAATGTTTGGGCCTCTCGTTCCACAAAGTCCTGACGATAAACCTGCCAGTGTCTTGCTGGAGCGTATCCGGGCCAAACTAAGCTAAAAGGCTGTTTATGAAATCATCTACTCTACACGCTACTTTGACGGCCAAGGCCCTCTTCGATGAGGCTCACTCCCTTGTTGATTCCGGCAATGTCTATTCTTGCTCTGCGGGCTTAGTTTTGCTGCAGGATGCAGTTGAGTTAATTGTTTTAGGCCTCCTGGGCGAGATTGGTGTGGATGAGGCGAAAAACCTGGAAAAGAAAAGCTTTGATGAGCTTCTTGGCGAGCTAAAAAATACAGGCACACCGATGCCAAAGATAGGCACGGTAAAGGCGCTTAACAAGCAACGAGTTATAACCAAACACTATGGACAGTTGGCTCAACCCGACACAGTTAGGAACTATTTTGTTGCATCCAATATGTTGGTTGGAGCGGCGCTAAGGCACGTTCTGGGTAAATCTATTGACGAGATTTTGGTAACAGAGCTGTTGCCGGAATGTGAGGCAAAAACACTTTTAGACATGGCGATAGAGAAGAAAGATCAGGGAGACTACCTTGGGTGCCTTATAGATGTTCGGAGAGCTTTCTACGTCGAGTATGAACAGGAGTATGCAATACATCGATGGGCAGATGCGGAATCCAGTAGCGATGGCTTGTTTGCTGCACTTGCCCGAGGTGGTATGAAGGCGCCTTACTACACCAGGAGCAAGGATTGGATCGAGAAGAACGTCAAGACTCCAGGCGACTATGTACAAGTGGACTTGAACACCTTGCGTAGTGACTCTCTTGAGTGGGGCGTGAGTACCTCTCTCGTAGAGAATATTATGAGACTCACACCTCAGGTCTTTCGACCGGAAAAGGATTCCGAGTGGCGCGTTGAGTATGATCGACACTTTCCAGCAAATGAGGCAAATGAAGCTAACTGCAATTACTGTCTAGACGGTGCTATATCTATTCTTGGAAAGAAAAAAGAGCATGAGCAGGCGCGCCGTTGGCCGAGGCGGGAGCGATTTGATGCCCCTAAGACCATCTATATAGGTCGGTGTCTCTATAAGCTAGCTCGAGCTGATTCAGAGGTCGTGCACGAAATTCAGGAAGGATTTGTTTACAATGTAAGTATGTATGTGTCGGGCTTTTTGGAGGGAGAACAATTCCTTCATGTATCAGGAAATAGGCCCCCAAATGATGAAAATGAATATGGAAGTGATTTTGTTCGTGGTTACTTGCTTGACGAGGGGGACAATGAAGAGGACCCAGGGTGATTAGCATTTATTCAGTACTGGTTACGCGTTGTAACCCATCCCCCGGCATAGTCAGCCGCTCCAGACCGTAATAACTGGCTCTTCATCACTAACGGGGGAAACAGGCATCCATTAGACTGAGTTTGCGAAGATCCTGAATGGAGAGAATGCCAATCATTACCCCCCAACAGCAAACCGCCCCTCCAGATACCCCACAATATCCCCAGACTCATACAACCACTGAACCCCAGCCTCACCCTCATCAATCCGCAAACACGGCACCTTCAAGTCCCCACCACCAGCTAGCAATTCTGCCCGTGCAGTTTCACAGCGCTTGATATCACGGGTCTGGATATTCAGTTGTTGGCGTTTCATAGTCCGGCGCACCTTCACGCAGAAGGGGCAGGCGCGGTACTGGTACAGAGTCAGGCTGGCAGTTTGGTTGTCGATGGTGGCTTGCAGGGCTGCATCACGCTTGATGCTTCTGGGTGTAAATGCCCAGTTCAGCAATAGAATCAGTTGGCCGAGGATAAGGCGGATGAGGCGCATGGTGCTGTCCTGTCAGTCGCTATGAGTGACCAACCGACTCTGGGATCACAGGTGTTACCCCTGTGGCCAGCATAGTCGGATGCTCTAAGCAGTTATAACTCTATGATTTATATGAAAAATGGTGGGCCCGGAAGGACTTGAACCTTCGACCTGCCGATTATGAGTCGGATGCTCTAACCAGCTGAGCTACGGGCCCTTGTACGTTGCACAGCCAGAGTGTGTGCGAGAAGGCGCGATTATAAAGTAACTGCTGGCGGTGTCCATAGGCTGCTGTCGTTATGAGTCTGTGATATCCGTCTGACTGACGCTAGAAAACTGATTGATCTTCATCCTACGCGCTGAGTTCTGGTAGGACTTTGTCCGCAACTAGCTGCAAGGTTTCCCAACCCAGCTCGGGCGGGCAGCCGCCCACGAGGGGGTGCATCATTAAAGGTCCGGATTGCTCAATCATATCCAGAGCCTGCTGTGGGCTGAGGATACGATAAGCGGCATTTTGCTCGCGGATCTGATCCACCGTAGTGGCGAAACTGGTCACCGCAGTTCGGTCTTCTCCTTCCCACTCCCGATACATCTTTATATCGTGCAGCATGTGCGGCCCGATGTTGGCCCAGGCTTTATCCATGTCTTCGGCTACGAATACGCATTGCGCTGATCCTGGCTCGGGGACTGCGGCGGCACCGGGTTCATGCCCAGCATTGATAGAGGCCTCATTGAATACGTCGAGTAGCTCTGGAGTGCCGCCATTGGCAAAGAAGCCAAAGCCGAATTTGCCGGCGCGTCTAGCCGCCACCTTAGTATGTCCGCCATAGGCGATAGTAATGCCCGGTAGTGACTGAGGCTTGGGAGTGATCTGGATTTTGCGTCCCTCATGCTCAAATGATTCTCCGCTCAGGCCTTGTAATAACAGCGCAATTTTCTCCTCTATGATCTGTCCCCGGTCTGCCATGTTGACGCCAAACATGTCGTACTCTTCCTGCCGATAACCCAGCCCAATGATGTAGCTGACGCGGCCCTCAGACAGAATGTCGAGGACGGCCATGTCTTCCGCCAGTTTGATCGGATCATAGAAGTTGAGTAGCACCACACCTATCGAGATTGGCAGCGCTTGAGTATTGGCAGCGAAACTGGTGGCCAACAGTAATGGCGAGGGCAGGTAGTTATCCCATGCGGCGTGATGCTCAGAGATCATAGCCGTAACACAGCCGTTGCTCTCACCCCATTTGACCATGGCATTGGCTGCTTTGTACCGCTGCATGATCGCTACCCGATCATCCGTGGGTGCGCGCATATCGAAGCGTAGAATATACATCGCTGGTTTGAGCGCCCTTTACCGTTGTTTCAGGGCAATTTTAATTTTTGCGTTATAGATAACATCCGGCTCCGCTGCGGCCGCATTTTCGTCCAGGTACGCTTCATAGCCGCGTTCCTGAAATAAGTGCAGGCGGAAGAATGCAGCTGCGTAAAGGTTCTGCAAACGGACCGCTTTCTCGATGGGAAAGGCGTCTTCACTGCAAGTTTCCATGTAGGGACCGATCAAAGCGGCGGCGCCAATAATGGGCCAGATATCCATGGTAAGGCCGTTGTCTATCAGCCAGTTACCGATGCCACAGATATTGGCAAAGTGGGTATGGGTCGCGCCAATGATGTCGATCTGTATGACCTGCGGTGAGTTGACCAGAGACATGAAGGCAAAATCATTGTTCTCAATCGGCACAGAAGTATCCAGGGTGCCGCCCAACAGTAATACCGGTATCTCCACACCCGCCATATCTTCGGCGCTATAGGCGTCCAGAATTACACCGGAGATGGGCATTATTGCTTTGACGCGTGGATCGGCGGGGGTGTCTTCATAGCCGGCTGCAACGCCCATGGAGGTAAAGCCCCCGCCTGAATGGCCCAGTACGCCAATCCGCTCGGGGTTTATCGAGCCGCTGAACATCCCCATATCGGGGTCATTGAGTTCAAGCATCGAGTCGATGATAAAAGAGATGTCGGGCACTCTGTTGGCAGCGGCTACCGCGCCACTATCGCTGTTGTCGGAGCTGGTGTTACCGGTGTGTTCGGGCGCGACCACAACAAAGCCGTGGCTGGCCAGATGCTCCATTAGCGGAGTTGATTGGTCCTTGGTGCCGCCAAAGCCATGTGAAAATACGAGTAGGCCGCGTGTGGTTGAAGCATCGATGGGTATACCTTCAAACGCCATAGGTGACTCGATACCCGCATTACCCTGCAAGGGGTATATGGTTGCCATGGCACCTTCGGTATCGGCGGCATCAGCGGGGTACCAGATTTCGGCGGGTAAGACTCTGTTGCCGCGCAATTCATCAATAAAACTCATTGTGGTGTGGCCCACGGCGTAAATGCCGGTGGCGGCCGGGTCAGCCACTGGCACAGAGTTGTTGTTATCTGAGCATGCGCCAAGGCATAGCGTTAACGCCGCGGCTATAAGCAGGGTTACCGAGTTGACGTTAGTTGAAGATTCGCTGGGTGTGTGGCGGTAGATGAGTGAGCGCATGAATCACGGTTGTCCTGATGTTAAAGAGTCCCAGTGTATCCTTGAGATATTTGTAGTAGCAATCTTCTGTGGTGACATAGTTGGCCGTGGTCTGCAAAGTTGGCCGAGCTGGTTTCAGGAAAAAGCGATGGTTTTGGCCATCACGCGCTATAATAGCGTGCTCGCTACCCCGCTATTGACTGTAACCCCGACGGAATCATTTTGACCACTGCCAGAGAATCCAATTTCCGATTCTTCTCCAGCTATCTCCTACATCACAAGTGGGAGTATGGGCTGGGTATCGCTTTTATTTTTGCCACCAACTGGATAGCGGTCAATATTCCGCTTTATCTGGGTAAAAGCATCGACTTGCTAGGCGATGATACGCTGGTAGATCAGCAGGACGCGCTGATGCAGGCGATCGGTATGGTCATTGCATTGGCTTTAGTGATGGTGGTCACGCGCACGGTATCGCGCATTCTATTTTTCAACCCAGGTCGGGCCATCGAGCGTGAGTTTAAAGATGATGCGCTGGCACGGCTTACCAGTATGCAGCCGGATTTCTACCGCGAGCATGAAACGGGCACCCTGATTTCCATCGTTAATAATGATATCAATGGTGTGCGTGCGCTCGCGGGTATCGTTATGTTGCAGGTCTTCAATATTATTTTTGCGTTGTCGCTAACGCCGCTGAAGATGTTCCAGATATCACCGAGTCTGACTCTGTATTGCATATTTCCGGTGCTGATCACGTTTGCGATTGCGCACAAGGGTATCGCGTATATGCGTCTGATGATGCGGGCGCGCATGGGGGAGCTGCAGGAAATGTCGGCCTCTACGGTGGGGTTTCTGTCTGGCATTGAGGTTATCAAATCCAATCATATTCAGGGTTGGGCCGAAACAGCTTTTGCCGGCGAGAACGACAAGATTCTTGATCGTTCGCTGAAGCTGGCGCGAGTCCGCACGATTGTGCTGCCGGTTATCGCCTATACCGACCGATTGTTGAAAGTACTGATACTGGGTGTGGGCGGCAGTTACCTGATTAATCAGGATCTGTCGCTGGGCGATCTGACGGCGCTGCTGTCCTATGCGGCCTTGTTGGCCATGCCGTTTATATCATTAGGGTTGGTTTTCTCCGCCTGGCAGACCGGTATTGTCAGCCTTGAAAGCATGCGCCGTATTCTGGACCAGCCGCTGCACCCGCAGGATCAACAGCATAAGCAAGCGCCGCAGCGTGAGCAGTTGTTTTCTCACCAGCTGCGGGTAGAGAACTTGAGCTATACCTACCCTGGCAGTGCCTCGCCCGCGCTTACCGATATAAGTTTTGAGATTAAACCCGGCCAGACCGTGGGTGTGGTCGGTCAGGTGGGGGCGGGTAAAAGTACCCTGGTGAATTGCCTCAATCGTTATTTGGCTGTTGGCCCCGGTCAGGTTTTTCTGGACGGTGAGGATGTGACTGTTATGTCGCGCCAGGATTTACGTAGCGCGGTGCGTACGATCACTCAAGAGCCGTTTTTATTCTCCGACACCGTTAGTGAGAACGTCCGCTTTGGCGCGGCTGATCATGCTGAGGCGTTGTCGCTGGAGCAGGCATTGCATCAGGGAGATATGTTGGCCGAGGTCGAGCAGTTTCCCGAGCAAGAGCAAACGCTGGTGGGAGAGAAGGGCATTTTGTTGTCCGGTGGTCAAAAGCAGCGCCTGAGTCTCACCCGAGGGCTGTATACCCCCTGCAAGTTGCTGGTACTGGACAATGTGCTTTCGGCTGTAGATAACGAGACCGAACGTTTTCTGTTGGACCAGATCTTTAATCATGCGCGTGCCGCAGCCACCCTGATTGTGTCTCACCGCGCCAGCGTGCTCGAGCAGGTCGATACGATTTTGGTGATGGCCGATGGCAAAATTGTGGCTCAGGGCACACACGCAGAATTGCTGGAAATTTCCCCAGAGTATCGCCACAGCTGGCAGTTGCAGCAACAGGGCGATGGGGTGGATGCATGAGTAATCCAGCGACAGGCTCATCGACAGCACCGGTGACGGGGCATGCGCCTGAACCACCGGTTCAGGCACGTATCAAGTGGTCGGCCCTGACGCGTTTTTTGGGCCACTTTCTGCCCTATCGGCGTCAGGTGATTCTGGGACTGTGCCTGATTCCAGTGTCGGTGACGTTCAGTATCATGTTCCCCTGGTTGATTATGCAGGTGATCGATGAGCAACTGGTGCCCGGCCGCAGTGAAGGGTTATTGCTGATGTGCGGTGCGCTGGCGGCAGTACTGGTGGGCAACTATATTGCCGACGCGGTGTTCAGTTATTCACTGCAGTCGGCGGCCCAATACGCCATTCGTGATATTCGCGGCGAGATGTTCCGCCGCGTGCTGCAGTTTCCAAGGCACTATTTTGACAGAACGCCAATGGGGGTGACGTTGACGCGTCTCACCAGTGATTTGGAGGCAATCAGTGAATCCTTTGCTCAGGGATTACTGAGCATGATCAGGGATGTATTGGTCACTCTGGCTCTGCTGGTGTTTCTGATGTTCATCAGTTGGAAGCTGACGCTGGTACTGCTGCTGATAGGCCCGCTAATTTACTATATTACCGAGGTGTTGCGCCGCAGGCTGCGCGATTCCTATTTGCAAGCGCGGGTAGTGCTGTCAGAGGGAACCGGCTATTTGCAGGAGTGTTTGTCCGGTATCAAGACAGTGCAGCTGTACAATGCCGAGGCGGATGTGCAGCAACGCTATGCCACCTACACCAAAGATTTTTATCACGCCCAGTCGCGCTCTAACCTGTATGACTCGTCGCTCTATTCACTGATTGAGGGCATCACCACGGTCAGTATGGGGCTCATCATTTGGTACGGCTCTAAGGAGATACTGGCAGCCAGTCTTACGGTGGGTGTGTTGGTGGGTTTCATCAGTACACTGGACAAAATATTTGTTCCCATCCGTGACTTCACCTCGCAAATGGCGGCTATTCAGCGCGCGTTTGCCGCCTTTGATCATATTGAAGACATTTACCAACAAGACACAGAGTCAGAAGACGATGTCTTGATTGCACGCCTGAGCCCTGCCGAGCAAGCGCAGCTGCTGCGGTTTGACAGCGTAGTGTTTGAGCAGGTGAGCTTTCGTTATACGCAGGCTGGGCCCTATGTGTTGCGTGGGGTTAGCTTTAGTCTGAATAAGGGCGACAAGATTGCGCTGGTAGGTAGCACTGGCTCGGGCAAGTCCACCATTATGCGTTTACTGACCCGTACTTACGTCAATTACGAGGGCTCCATCAAGCTTAATGGCGTAGAGCTAAATCGTATTCCCAAGCCAGAAGTTGCCAAATTTTTCTCGCTGATGCAGCAGGAAGTATTTCTGTTCAATGAAAGCATAGAGTTCAATATTGGTTTGCAGCGTGAAACCAATGAGGCTGACTTTGTGCAGTCGGCAGCGCGTTACGTGTATGCAGATGCGTTCATTGAGCGCCTGCCGGGTCAGTATCAGTTTGTGTTACAGGGTAATGGTGACAACCTGTCCGCTGGGCAGGCGCAGTTGATTGCTTTCGCGCGCGCCATTGCTGGCGGCAGTGAAGTGGTGATGCTGGACGAGGCGACCAGCTCGGTTGATTCGGTCACCGAAGAGCTTATCCAAAAAGCCATTGACCATGTGTTCGAAGACAAGACGGTTATCGCCATTGCGCACCGTCTCAGTACAATCGCTCACTCAGACCAGATTCTGGTGCTGGACCAGGGGGTTATTATCGAGCGAGGCACGCATGCGGCACTAATGGCAGAAGCGGGTTTCTATGCCAATCTGGTACGGCATCTGGATCAGGAACCTGAGCACTAGTCCGGCCAGGGCGCTGGATCACCGGCAGCGTGATGTTGTCAGCCGTGGCTGTGCCTGATTTTAAAAGTGGTAGCCGAGGGCGAGCCCGAGTAGCCAGGTGCTGTCGCCGTTCTCTATCATATCAACCGAGGCTTCAGGGGCCAGAGACCAGTGGCCGCCAATATTAAATTCGTAACCGCCGCCCAGACGCCAGAGGTATTTTTCTTTGCTGCCATGCCATTCATAGCCAGGCCCGGTAAAAATACGCCAGTGGCCGCCCGGGTGAATGCTCAGGGGTAATATGACGGCCTGATTACGCACGGCATCTTCTCCCAGCTCTTCATACACTGCGCCAATGCCCAGCTTCGCGCTAAAGCGGTACTCGTACTCGAGGCCCGCCATCGAAGTGTTCTCGTCGTGATCACTTTTCTTTTCGACGCCGCCCGCAAGCACCACTGCCAGGTGATGGTAGGGTATGTCGCCCGCTGCAAGGGCTGTTTTTGAAGTTAGTACCAGAATCAACAGGAAGAGCTTTACGTACATAAGAGACACCCTGATAGCGGTTGTTTACCTGCCGAAGATACCGCACAGGCGATAGAGTGATGACGTAACTGAAGCGCGCCCCGCAGAATAACACGGGTAGGTGTTCAGCTCTATGAGCCCGCCCCGGCAATGCGATCCTGCACATCGGTGAGTTTGGCGCGCGCCTGGCGTTGCTGCGAGCGCGGTGGAGCCGGCACGCTATCACCGGGCAGTGGTGGCAGCTGAAAGGAGGTATAGACCACCTGTCGGGTGCGCTTGCTGGGGCTATGTGCGCGATGCAAGGTGTCGCTGCAATGGACCGTGATGTCGCCAGTCAGGGTTTCCAGTTTCACCGGCGCTAAATCGAGACTGGGGTCCAGTCGGGCAATTTGTACGTTGGCCCGGTGAGAGCCCGGGACAACGCCGAGGGCGCCACTGGCGCTATCAGCTCCGGTCACTGAGATACCAACGGTCAGGCCGTTGCACTGCAAGCTGTGACCGCCCTGGCCGCAATCCTTGTGCCAGGGTAGATCGGACAGCCCCTTGCGAATATGCAGGGGTTTGAGCAGGCCTTCGGCGCTCATGTTGCTGCCGTCGTGGCCATCGTCGGTCAGCGCTGCCAGCCATTGCAGGCGCTCGTCGTGCAATAGCTTCTGCAACATATCGGATTGCTCGTTGAACCAGAGTACGCGTACCGCTTGTTGTTTGCCGCTGGCGTCCTCCGCCCACCAGGAAGCACCATCATCCGGTGTGGCTCGCGATAGCGCACGATCCAGGTCAGTGCTGACCTGTGCCATCTCGGCGCCCGAGAACACCGACTGGATATGCAAAAAACCAGCCTCCTGCAATTGGTGTTGCATGGCACTGCGATCATCATCAAGGGTGAACTTGCGGGTGGTATCCAGAGAGTTGCCGTGTTGGTCGTGTAAGCTTATGGCGCCGGGCTCATGCACTGGACGGCCATCCAACAGGGCTCTGAACACCGGTTCCCAACTGATCCAGTGCTCAAAGTCGCCGCGGGTTATCTTGACCAGCGATTGCATGGCCAGGCCCATGGTGGTGCTTTGATCCTGCAGTAGCTTAGAGAGTGCCTCAGCTGACAGCTCAGCTTTAATGCAGTCACTATCATCACGCTCACTCAGCTCCAGGCGGTCGCCGTGTACCCGCAAGGTCAGGCCACGGTCGGCAACTTGCAGGCGTAAGCCAGTAATACTTCTGCTGGTGATGCCGCGCGCTGCTAAGCGGCTGTTGCGAGCGACGGCAGCTGGCAATACCTGTTCGAAGGCTTCCTCAATGCCAATCTGACGCAGGTCGATATGGCGGCGGGTGCGACAATCGATAGACATAAAAAAAGGCTCCGCATAAGGGGAGCCTTCAGTATAGCCAGGATAAACCGTTATTCGCCAGTGGCGGGCAACGGCTGTGGGCCAGGATTACTCGTCGAGGAAGCTGCGCAGATGATCAGAGCGCGAGGGATGACGCAGTTTGCGCAATGCCTTGGCTTCGATCTGACGAATACGCTCACGCGTTACGTCAAACTGCTTGCCCACTTCTTCCAGAGTATGGTCGGTATTCATATCGATGCCAAAACGCATACGCAGCACCTTGGCTTCACGCGCAGTCAGCCCTGCCAAGACATCTTTAGTGGCTTCATGCAGGCCAGAGCCTGTTGCAGAATCTACGGGTGATGCGATGGTGGCGTCTTCAATGAAATCACCCAGGTGCGAATCTTCGTCATCACCGATAGGGGTTTCCATGGAAATAGGCTCTTTGGCAATCTTCAGCACTTTGCGAATCTTGTCCTCAGGCATTTCCATGCGTTCGCCCAATTCTTCAGGCGTTGGCTCGCGGCCCATCTCCTGCAGCATCTGACGGCTGATACGGTTGAGTTTGTTGATGGTCTCAATCATATGCACCGGAATACGAATGGTGCGGGCCTGGTCAGCAATAGAGCGGGTAATGGCCTGACGAATCCACCAGGTAGCATAGGTTGAAAATTTGTAACCGCGGCGATATTCAAACTTGTCGACCGCTTTCATCAGGCCAATGTTGCCTTCCTGAATAAGATCGAGGAACTGTAGGCCGCGGTTGGTGTACTTCTTGGCGATGGAGATAACCAGGCGCAGGTTAGCCTCAACCATTTCTTTCTTGGCACGACGGGCCATAGCTTCGCCCATGGACATGCGGCGATTGATTTCCTTGATTTCCGCCACAGTCAGGCCGGTGCGGCTCTCCAGCATGGCGATTTTGCGTTGTGCACGCAGAATGATGTCTTTTTGCGCCATCATTTTTACTGCGTAATCTTTTTTGCTACGTGCGTATTTGGTGATCCACTTCAGGTCGCCTTCGCTGCCTTGAAAGCTCTTGATGAACTCGGCGCGAGGCATACCGCTATAGCGCACGACGGTGCGCATGATTTCACGCTCCTGATCACGGACACCGCTCAGTACGGCGCGTGCCGTTTCTGTCATGGGGTCAAAAACTCTAGGAGTCAGCTTGAGGAACTTGAACAGCTCACCCAGCTTTTCCAGGTCCTTAATAGCAGTTTTGCCACTGCGACCTTCTTTGGCGATCGACTTCTCGGCCTTGTTATAGGCGCGCTTAATGGCAGTAAAGCGTTTCTTGGCTTCTACCGGATCTGGTCCGGTGTCTGGCTCGTCCTCATCATCGTCATCGGCTTCAGGTTTATTGCCGGCGGCTTCCGCAGCAGCTGCAGCAGCAGCGGCAGCAGCGGCGACTTCCTGGGCAGAAGGCACGTGGTCGGCCGGGTCCAGGTAGCCGATCAGAATATCGGGCAGCTTGCGCTCTTCGGTCGCAACCTTGTCATACTCGTCGATAATCGATTGCACCGAACCGGGGAAATGCGCCAGCGCGGCCATGAGCTCGCGGATGCCTTCTTCGATACGTTTGGCAATGACAATCTCACCCTCACGGGTCAGCAGTTCCACCGTGCCCATCTCGCGCATATACATACGCACGGGGTCGGTGGTGCGGCCGGCTTCGGTCTCTACCGCGGCCAGTGCTGCTGCAGCTTCCGCTGCAGCGATGTCGTCGGCAGAACTATCGCCTTCGGTCATCAGCAGGGTATCGGCGTCTGGGGCAACCTCAAACACCTGAATGCCCATGTCGTTGATCATCTGGATGATATCTTCGACCTGATCCGGGTCAGAGATATCTTCAGGCAGGTGGTCATTGACCTCGGCATAGGTCAGGTAGCCCTGTTCCTTGCCCTTGGCAATAAGTTCCTTGAGACGGGATTGTTGCTGAACCGCGTCGTTCATTAAGTAATTACCTATGTAGTTGGAACACGATGCCCCTGCACTGTTCGCAGGTGAAAGGCCAAAAAAAATTAGCCGCGAAGTATAACCGATAAACACTAGCCGCGACTACTAAATAACGTACTACTGCTTAGAATAATGAATTGCCTGAAAGTTCGTTATGGCAGGCCTATTTGCCCCGTTTTTGGTCCAGTTGCTGCTTTTCCTGCAATGCGCGAACAATTTCCAGCTTTTCCAGATCGCTGATATCAGCGTAGTTCCTGTCCCGGAGTTTGTCGACTCGCGCGCCTAAAATTTGCCGTTTTGGGTGTTGGATAAGTAACTCAATGGTGTCGCTAAACTGTTTTTCAATGCCTGCGGCCGGAATTAACCTTTCCTGACCTGCCAGTTGGTTCAGTACCTCGCCGGCATCGCTGCCATACCAGTGCCCCAAAATCATGGCTGTAGTCGAGTCCGGGCGCCGCTGTAGCAATTCGAGTACCTCGACCAGCAGGGCTATATCGGTACCTGCCAGCTGTTTGAGGGCCGAATAATCGCCGGCTTGTTGGGCGATATCGGGTTTGTGTAACAACAGGGCCATAGCAGACTGCGCCAGGTTGCTAAACCCTTGGGGTTGTTGGTGCAGCACAGGGCGTTGGCGTGGCTTGCTGGACTCTGGAGGCGCCTGAGCCTGTTTCTGTGCCGGAACAGGAGTCGGCGCTGGTATGTCTACCAGCGCCTGCAGGGCGCCTTGTTCGAGCCCGGTGCGTTCGGCCAGGGCCTGAAACATCAATTGTCTGAAGACACCGTTGGGTAATTTTGAGAGTAGCGGTGCGGCCAGTTTGCTCAGGCGTGCGCGGCCGTCCATGCTGTCGATATCAAGCCCCTGACCGACACTTTCAAACAGATACTGTTCCAACGGCATGGCCTGTTCCACCAGTTGTAGAAAATGCTCGGCACCGCGGTCACGCACCAGAGTATCCGGGTCCTCGCCTTCTGGCAGGAACAAAAACTTGGCCTGACGGCCGTCTTGCATCGCCGGTAGCGCAGACTCCAGCGCCCGCGTGGCGGCTTTGCGTCCAGCCTCGTCGCCGTCGAAGCAAAACACAACTTCCGAACAGCGCCGGTATATTTTTTCCAGATGTGCGGTGCTGGTTGCGGTACCGAGTGTTGCCACGGCCCACGTGATACCGTGCTGGCCCAGGGCAATGACGTCCATGTAGCCTTCGACGACTACAATTCGCTGTAGCTGGCGATTGAGCTTTTGGGCATGGTATAGCCCGTACAACTCACGCCCCTTGTGAAATATCTCGGTTTCCGGGGAATTGAGATATTTGGGTTTGTCATCCCCCAGTACTCGTCCGCCGAAAGCGATAACGCGACCACGCTGATCGCGAATGGGAAAGACCACCCGGTTGCGGAAGCGGTCATAGACCCGCCCGTCTTCGTTTTTTATCACCATGCCGGCCTGCTGCAGCTGCAGCTTGCGTTCTTCGCTGGTGCCCAGCGTGCTAAGCAGGTTATCCCAGCCCGGCGGAGCAAAGCCCATGTCATACTGTTTGGCGACCTGACCGGTAAGGCCACGGCCTTTCAGATAAGCGACGGCCTGGTCTCGCTCGGGGTGGCTGCGCAGCTGCTTCTGGTAGTAGGAGGCGGCTTCTTCCAGCAGTGGGTAGAGCTCGCGCTGGCCCTTATCGACCTTTTGATTGCTTTCTTCCCTGGGCACCTGCATGCCGCAGGCGTCGGCCAGACTTTCCACGGCTCGCGGAAACTCCATGTTCTCGTAGTCCATGAGAAAGCCCAGGGAGTTGCCGCCAGCGCCGCAGCCAAAGCAGTAGTAGAACTGCTTTTCAGGGTTGACGCTGAAAGAGGGGGTTTTCTCATCGTGGAAGGGGCATCGTGCTGAGTAGTTCTTGCCGGTTTTTTTGAGCTTTACCCGGCGATCAATGACCTCGACGATATCGGCTCGGTCGAGCAAGTCGTCAATGAAAGATTGGGGTATACGTCCGGCCATAATCTATTCTAGCCCACTATGCCGGAGCATGGGGTTGGGTGTAGGAGGGAAATGTGTTTTAACTGGCCGAAAGTGCATCGGTCCAGAGGTCAGGCTAGTCGATCCTTAACCAGCTTGCTAACCTGGCCGATGTCGGCGCGGCCTTGCAGCTGCGGCTTGAGCTGTCCCATCACGGGGCCCATCCCTTGCATATCGGTAGCGCCAGTGCTGGCAATAGCAGCATCGATTAAGGCCAGAACATCCGCTTCAGACAATTGCTGCGGCAGAAACTCTTGAATAACGCCAATTTCGTAGTTTTCCTGGTCGGCCAGATCGGTGCGCTCTGCGTCGGTGTATTGCTGAGCTGAGTCGCGTCGCTGCTTGACCATTTTGTCGAGTACGGCCAGAGCGCGCTGATCGTCGACGCTAATGCGTTCGTCAACTTCTATGCGTTTGAATTCCGCCTGCATGAGGCGAATAGTGCTCAAACGTGGCTTGTCCTTGGCTCTCATGGCAGCCTTCATGGCTGCCTTGATTGTCTCGGTGAGGGAGGTATCACTCATGCGGGCAGGCGAGCTCTAGTAAAGACGAACGCGCTTTTTGTTTTCCCGTGAGACTTTCTTGGCATGACGCTTGACGGCAGCGGCAGCGGCGCGCTTACGCACAGTCGTCGGCTTTTCGTAGTGCTCACGCTTGCGTACTTCGGCGAGAACACCGGCTTTTTCGCAAGAGCGCTTGAAGCGGCGCAGCGCGATATCAAAAGGTTCATTTTCCTTGATCTTGATTGATGGCATTAAAGCGTTACCTGTCTTGGCTTTTCGTTGTGTTTGAATGTTTCCCTGCAGGCCACTAAATTCGGGGTCTACAGGCTTAAAGGGCGCGCATTTTATACCTTAATTGCCGATATTGCAAAGCCCCCTTGAGGGTGAAGGGGAAGGCAGCGCGCCGGTTTATCGGATTGTAGCCAGCCGGAGCCTCCATTATCATGCCCACTTTGTAAAACTGAGGCCTCCCATGCTGGTACTGGGGATAGAAACATCCTGTGATGAGACCGGGGTTGCGTTATACGACAGCGATCGTGGCTTGCTGGCTGACGCATTATACAGCCAGGTTGCCGTGCATGAGGAATACGGTGGCGTGGTGCCGGAGCTGGCTTCGCGTGACCATGTGCGCAAGGCGCTGCCACTGATTGAGGAAGTCATTAGCAAAGCTGGCGTGGGGCGTGGTGAGATTTCAGCGGTGGCGTATACCGCCGGCCCTGGACTGGTAGGCGCTTTGATGGTCGGAGCCACTCTGGCCCGCGGTCTGGCCATGGGCTGGGGTATTCCGGCGCTGGGTA
Organism: Candidatus Litorirhabdus singularis; assembly: GCF_026262625.1. Lineage (GTDB taxonomy): Bacteria > Pseudomonadota > Gammaproteobacteria > Pseudomonadales > Halieaceae > Litorirhabdus > Litorirhabdus singularis. Next base: position 51,421 of record NZ_SHNN01000007.1, on the reverse strand, counting down.
TTCATCACATGGAGGGGCATTTACTGGCTCCTATGCTGGAGCCAGACAAACCCGCTTACCCTTTTATTGCGCTGCTGGTATCTGGCGGTCACACCCAGTTGGTGCGCGTTGATGGACTGGGTGAATACAAACTGCTGGGTGAATCACTGGACGATGCGGCGGGTGAAGCCTTTGATAAGGTGGCAAAAATGTTGGGAGAGCCTTATCCGGGTGGACCGCATGTCGCGCGGCTGGCTGAGTCGGGTGATCCGGCCCGCTTTACCTTTCCGCGGCCCATGGTGAATCGCCCGGGGTTAGATTTCAGCTTCAGTGGCCTGAAAACGTTTACGCTCAATACCCTGGCGCAAAATGGGGGTCGCGATAATGTGGATCAGCAAACTCGCGCAGATATTGCCTGTGCGTTTCAGTTAGCGGTGGTTGATACGCTGGTTATCAAGTGTCGCAGAGCCCTGCAGCAAGAGCAGCTGCAGCGGCTGGTTATCGCCGGCGGTGTCAGCGCCAATACTGAGCTACGTGAGCGCCTGAGTGCGGCTCTGGCCAAGATACAGGCCAGGGTTTATTACCCGGCATTGCGTTTTTGCACCGATAACGGAGCGATGATTGCTTACGCCGGTTGTCAGCGTTTGTTGGCAGGGGACACCGAGCGCGCGGATACGGCCGTGCGTCCGCGTTGGCCCATGGACGAGCTCGCGGCACCCGGAGCAGCATAGTATGGATATTATTTATATATCTCAGTTGCGTATCGATACCTATATCGGTGTGCACGAATGGGAGCAGCAACAGCGGCAAACCGTTGTTATCGACCTGGAGTTGGGCAGTGATGTAGCGCACACGGCAGCTACTGATGACCTGAGCACCACCGCCGATTACGCGGCGATCAGCGCGCGTCTGTTAAACATGATTGAGAATCAGCATTTTCGCCTTTTGGAAACGCTCGCCGAACAGATAGCGCAGGTATTACAGGAGGAATTTGGAGTGCCCTGGCTGCAATTGCGCTTGGGCAAACCTGGTGCGGTGCCTCAGGCCGACGATGTCGGCGTTATTATTGAACGTGGTGAGCAGTCCTAAGTGGCCCTGATTTCCCTGAATGTGGGCAGTAATATCGATCGCGAGAACCAGCTGCGTGCTGGCGTGAAGGCATTGCGGGCGAAGTTTGGTGAGCTGCAGCTGTCCTCGGTCTATGAAAGTGCAGCGGTCGGTTTCAGTGGTGAGGCGTTTTTGAATCTGGGTGTCGTGCTATCGAGCTCACTGCCGTTGGCAGAGCTGGCAAGCTGGTTGCGCGAGTTAGAGTATGCCCATGGTAGGCCCGCAGATGCCGGCCCGCGCAGTGCCCGCACATTGGATATTGATATTCTGACGTTCGATGACTTGGTGGGCCGGTTTGGTAAGGTGGAATTGCCACGGCCAGAAATACTGTTTAATGCTCACGTATTGGGTCCCATGGCCGAATTGCAGCCTGCGGTTTTACATCCTGTGGAGGGCATTAGCTACGCCCGTTTGTGGGAGCAGTACGAGTACCAGGGGCGGGTTCGTACCATACCGTTTAACTGGCAGGGGTGAGACTGGCTCCTCCATCTACAGCCAGTATTTGGCCGGTAACATAGGGCGCTTCAGCCGCCAGAAATAGCACACAACGGGCGATATCCTCACACTCCCCGAGGCGACCCAACGGAATAGCCCGCAGTAGGCTTTCGCGCTCCGCCTCGCTCATCTCTGCATCACCTGGCTCTGGCCACAGGATGGCGCCGGGCGCGACGCCGTTGACTCTTACTGCCGGTGCCAATTCCAGCGCCAGCTGTCGCGTGAGGCTGGCAAGACCATTTTTCGCGGTATTATACAGGGCGTAACCGGGCTGCGGACGTGCGGCGAAGGCGTCGATAATGTTGACGATGTTGCCACGGTTCTGGCCCAAAACAGGCGCCAGCGCCTGACTCAGTAACCAGGGTGCGCGTAAATTGGTATGCATCAGAATATCCCAGTTTGTGGGGTTGGCCTGATCCTGAGGCGTCGGTAAATAGACGGATGCATTGTTGACTAACAACCGCAGGCGGGAGTGGTCAATCTGTTCAGTTAGCTTGGCGATCTGGTCGCTTTCGGCCAGGTCTGCCTTGACCAGCGAGCATGAGTCAGGACGCAGTGCGTTTAATTGGGCAGCGAGGGCAGTGGCGCTCTCGCTGGAGCTGCGGTAGTGCAGCACCAGGTCATAATCGGCCTGATGCAGTTGCCTGCAAATAGCAGCGCCTATGCGCTGTGCCGCGCCGGTTATCAAGGCCAGGGGATTGCGCTCAGGCATCTTGCCTGCCTGCCGGCTGGGCCAGTAATTGTAGGCGACGAGCACGTATCTTGGCGCCTATTTCAGCACCTGCCACCCCCTCTTTAAGCCATTGTGCAGTATCAATGCGATGGCAGATTTTACGTGCCTCCAGCAGTCTGCTGGCGAGGACTGCACTCAGTCCATGGCAAATGACACAGCAGCCGATGAAGTCCTCAAAGCGTTGCTCACGGCGCCATGCATCGCTGCTTTCCAGCAACTGCAATATGGCCTCTGGGTCGGTGGCGGCGTTGACGGTTGGGCCCAGATTACCGCATAACTCGGCGAGCTCACGGTGTTGTTTGGGGCTACCCAGTTGACGGCAGATACTGCCAATAAGGTCACCAGGCAGGTTGCCCAGCAAGCAGGCAAAGCGCTCGGAGGAGCTGCTGCCCTGTGCTGCAGCTGTCTGCAGATTTGACAGGTGATGTTGCTCTAATGGCCATTGTGGCACCAGTGCCTGTAGGGCCCCGCAGTCCTGTAATGTGGTGAAAAAGATGTGTGGAGATTGCTCGCCCATTGAACGCTCAAGCTCCTGCCAGATGCGTTCAGTAGGCAAATGCTCTAACTCGCCACTGGCAGCAATGGTACACATGAGTTCCTGGGTTTCGGAGGCAATGGTGAAGCCAAGATGGTGAAAGCGTGCGGCAAAGCGGGCCACTCTGAGTACTCGCAGCGGGTCTTCCACAAACGCCGCAGAGACGTGGCGCAGCAGGCGTTGCTGCAGGTCCTGCTGGCCGCCATAGGGGTCGTACAGGTTTCCTGCGCTGTCTTGGGCGATGGCATTGATCGTCAGGTCACGGCGCGACAGATCTTGTTCCAGCGTCACATCGGTGTCGCTGTAGCAGGTGAAACCATTGTAGCCATGGCCGCTTTTACGCTCGGTGCGCGCCAGGGCATATTCTTCCTTGGTGTCGGGATGCAGATAGACCGGAAAGTCTTTTCCAATCTGGCTATATCCGGCATCCAGCATTTGTTGGGGGGTGGCGCCGACTACGACCCAGTCTTGATCACCACGCGGCTGGCCCAGCAGACTGTCGCGGACAGCGCCTCCCACTAGATAGACGTCCAGCTCAGCTGCAGTCACAGCGGTGCCATTGCTGAGTGTCCAGACAGTACATGCTCAATGTGTTTCCCCATACGCAACCGGTGTCGGTAGCATACAGGTTTTCGCCAACGGCCCTGCCGTCAAGCGCGGCCCAATGGCCGAAGATGATGCGGGTATCGCGAGTGCGCCTGTCCATGTGGTCGAACCAGGGGCCGACGATTTTGCCGGGGTCGGGGGTGGCACCTTTACTTGTCAGGTCTAGCCCGCCGTCGGCGTCTATAAAGCGCATCCGTGTCAGGTAATTGGTAATCAGGCGCAGTCGCGGCATACCGCTAAGACAGTCATCCCAGGTGTTGGGCACGTCGCCATACATAGACGCAAGGAATTGGCGATAGTCAGCGCCGCGCAGCGCCGCCTCTACCTCTTGTGCGCAGCCCTGAGCCTGCGCCAAATCCCACATCGGCGGAATACCAGCATGCACCATGGTATAGCCCTGTTCGGTGTGCAGCAGGGGTTGTTGGCGTAACCAGTTCAGCAACTTGTCACGGTCGGGTGCTACCAAAATTTTATGCAGGGTATCGCCCGCGCTCATGGGGCGCAGGCCGTTCGCCACCGCCAGTAGATGCAGGTCATGGTTACCCAGCACACAGGTGATTTGTTTGCGGTGTTTATAGAGGTAGCGCAGCGTCTTGAGGGACTTGGGTCCGCGATTAACCAGGTCACCAACCAACCACAAGCGGTCGCGGGACCAGCTGAACCCAGCGTCCTTGAGCAAACACTTGAGCGGCTTGATGCAGCCCTGTAAATCGCCTACCGCGTACGTCGCCATATTGTTTTGTAGGTTGTCCTTTTGATTGTCCTGGGCCTGCTCGCAGGCACTAGTCATTAGGCTCCAGCAAAGCACTGATCGCCAGAAACTGGTCCAGGCTGAGAGTCTCGGCCCTGGCGCCAGGTTCGATGCCTACGGACTCCAATTGTTGCACGCTGACCAGGTCACGCAAAGTGTTGCGTAAGGTTTTACGGCGTTGCGCAAAGGCGGTGCTGACCACCCGGCGCAAGCGGGCTTCAGTAATAGCGTCGGTGCTGCCAGCGGGCTTTGGTTGCAATCTGACGATGGCCGACTGCACCTTTGGTGCCGGACTAAACGCGTGAGGTGGCACTTCAAACAGCGAATCAACCTGGCAATGGTATTGCGCCATAACGCCGAGTTTCCCCCAGGCTTTACTGCCCGGGCTGGCGGACAGGCGTTTGACCACTTCCAGTTGCAGCATGAAGTGCATATCAGTGATCAACCCGACGTACTGCAAAAGATGGAAAATAAGCGGTGTGGAAATATTGTAGGGCAGGTTGCCAACCACGCGCAGGGGTTGCTGTGCTTGCTGCAATTGAGCGTAATCAAAGCTCAGGGCATCGGCACTGTGAACAGTGAGGTTGTCGGCGTTGGCGAAGCGTTGCTGTAGCAGAGGCACCAGGTCGCGGTCCAGCTCAATCACATCGAGCTGTCCGGCGCTGTCCACCAGTTCAGTGGTCAGCGCTCCCTTGCCGGGCCCAATTTCAACCACATGCTGGTCAGGCCGCGGGTTGATGGCGCGGGCTATCTGGCGGATCACGCCTGCGTCGGTCAGAAAATTCTGGCCGAATCGTTTACGCGCGCGATGTTTGTCGCTCATGTTACCGCGCCCGCAGTGACCATCTCGCTGGCGACGCTGAGTGCATAATGTAGCGAGCCGCTGTCGATCTGACCGCTGCCGGCCAGGTCGAGCGCGGTGCCGTGGTCAACTGATGTGCGCACTATGGGTAGGCCTAGCGTAATGTTGACTGCATTGCCGAAACCGGCGTATTTGAGTACTGGCAGTCCCTGGTCGTGATACATGGCAAGTACCGCATCGCATGTTTTCAACACTTTGGGATTAAAAGCAGTGTCGGCAGGCAGCGGGCCGCGTACATCCATGCCGCCGGCGCGCAACTCGTTTAGTGCAGGTTCGATGATGGTTTGCTCCTCAGTGCCCAAATGGCCATCCTCTCCAGCGTGGGGGTTTAGGCCCAGTACCGCAATGACAGGGTTGGGCAGCCCAAACCGGGTCTGTAAATCCCGATGCAAAATTTCGCAGACGCTGGTCAGCTCGGCCGCGGTGATTGCAGCGGGCACTGCCTTCAACGGCAGATGCGTTGTCACCAGAGCAACGCGCAGGCCCTCGGTAGCAAGCATCATCACTACTTTTGGGGTGGCGGTCAGCTCTGCCAGATATTCAGTATGCCCACTAAAAGGAATACCGGCGGCGTTAATGACCGACTTTTGCACCGGAGCGGTGACCATGGCATCAAAGTGGCCCAGCTCAATACCGGTTACTGCGCTTTGTAAGGTCTGCAGCACATAGTTCGCATTGGCGCTATTGAGCTGTCCGGCCACGCAAGGGGCCGCGAGAGGCACGTGCAGAACCTGCAGTGAGCCGGCTACAGACGCTGTGTGTGGCGCGGCCGGGTCAAACTCCTGCAGAGTCACCGTAATGCCTAGCTGGGCGGCTCGTTGCTGCAGGAGCGAGCGGTCGCCGATAGCGACAATATGATCGTTCTGCGCTGTCCGACTCAGCAGCAGCGCAAGGTCGGGACCAATGCCGGCGGGTTCGCCGGTGGTCAGGGCCAGACGGGCTATCACCGGCGTTGCCAGTTACTTGATGTCCACAAAGGCTTCATCGCGAATTTTACGCAGCCAGGCATCGAGTTCCTCCTGGTATTTGCGTTGATGCAAAACTTCACGGGCCCGGTTCATGGCTACAATTTCCGTCATATCCTCCTGACGGCGGTCCTCTACCTGGAGAATGTGCCAGCCAAACTGAGTTCTGAAGGGCTCCGATACTGCACCAATCTCAACATTTTGCACCATCTGTTCAAACTCTGGCACCATCTGGCCGGGGTTGGTCCAGCCGAGCTCGCCACCTTCCTGGGCAGAACCAATATCTTCAGAGTTGGCCCGCGCCAGTTCGGCAAAGTCAGCACCATCTATGATCTGCCGGCGGAGTCTGGCGACAAACTCGCGCGTCTGTTCGTCGTTGCGAATAGTCGACGGCTTGACCAGAATATGGCGAACCTTGTTTTGCCCAACAATGGTTGTGCCGCCGCGCTTTTCCGCCATGATGACGAGGTGAAAGCCGCTGGCGCTGCGAATAGGCGGTGAAGATTGACCTATTTGCAGCGTTGGTGCGACCTCGGCAAACAGGCTGGGGACTTCATCGCTTTTACGCCATCCCAGATCACCGCCTGTGAACAGGTAGGGTTCTCCACTGCTGGCAATAACCGGCCCAAATTCCTCGCCTGCCTTGATGCGTTGATAGAGCTTTTCAACATGCGCTTTGGCGGCGGCTTCGTTTAGTGAGCTGCCCTCGGGTATGGGCAGTAACGCGTGAATCAGATGGTACTGCTCCGCTGTTAGAACCTCGCCTTCCTCAGACTCCAGATAGTTGAGTGCTTCCTGTTCGGTAATTTGAATACGCTGATTGACGTTTCCCGATTGGACCCGCTGTAGAATCAATTCACGTTCAATGCTGTTGCGCATGGAAGTATAGGATTGCCCCTGCGCCTCCAGCTGAACTCGAAATTGCTCAACGCTCATACGGTTTTGCGCTGCCACCCTGGCCACTGCATCGTTGAGTTGGGCATCGCCGATGCGCACGCCAGCCCGCGCCGCCATTTGCAATTGGATGCTTTCCAGCACCAGGCGGTCCAGGGTTTCACGCACCAGTAGGTTCTGGTCCGGTAACTCCTGCTGCTGCGCCTCCAGATTAGCGCGCACCCGGTTCAGGCGCTCGCGCAGTTCGCTGGACATAATGACATCGTCCTCAACAATAGCCACCACTGAGTCCAATGGCTGAAAGTCGGCACTGCTGGCCATGGCTGTACAACAAAATGCGATTGCCAGCGCCGCTTGACGCCACGTTTTCCTAATCATCTTCACTCTCATAGCCACGAATAAACTCTTCCAATACTTTGGTTACACGGGTGCCAACGCCACCTAGCCCTTTGAGCTGGAACTCGACGTAGGTTGCCTGTTTGGTCTCTACGTCACTACCTACGACAGTAGAGCCGCTAACTTGGTTCAGGCTGCGCTGATGCACTAGCCGCAGACGCCAGCAGCAATCATTATACTCTATGCCAAAGATGTCATTGATACTGTCCTTCTCGTCAAGGTCATACAGGGCTTGGAAGAATACCCCCCAGTTGTCTGCTATCGGCAGATAAGTAGAGAAATCGACCTGACTGATGTCTTGATTGGCATTGACGACACCGGTATCGTTGGCGCGCCGAAAACTATAGCCCAGGTTAAAAATACGGCCCTTGGGCGCCATATAACTGACGCGGGCGTTGGTCTGGTCAAGCTCGTTGGTGTTGGTGTTAAATAGCCACGACGAGTCGAAAGAGAGGGCGTTGGTAGGCTCCATGCCAAACTGGGCAGCAATTGAAGAGCTGCCCTCCATGTTATCTATTTCCGGTGTGCCATCATTGACCAGACGGTCATCGAAGTAATGAATCTGACCGATGCTGGCACGCAGTGTTTGATTGCCCGTTTCCTGATCAATAAGACGAGTGGTTATGCCCACCGAAACCTGATTGGCGTCGTCGATACGGTCATAACCGGCAAAACGGGTGTCGCGAAACAGCTGGCCGTAGCTGAAGGTCAGCTCGCGAGTGTCAAAGTTAGGTAAATCATCCTGTTCTTCGTAGTCAGCCCACAGGTAAAACACCTGTGGCTCGAGTGTATGCAGGAATCGCTTGCCGCCCCAGTCCATGTCTCGCTCAAAAAACAGACTGCCATCGATACTGGCCAGCGGTGCGCCTACGCTGGGGTTGTTGTCTTCGCCGTCGTTGAGGAACTGTTTATCGAGGTTGTAGTTTATGTGTCGATACTTGATGGTGGGGGTGAGGTTGCCCCAGATCCAGCTCATCGGGTAATTGACGCCGGCCTCATTGAAAAGTCGCTCGCCGGTTTGCAGAGTCTGGTGATCGAAGGCGGTTAACCGGCTCTTGAACAGCACATTCGGGCTGAAATCCTTTTGCCTGCGAACGTGGTCCAACGCAATTTCCGGGAGCTTCTTGTAGGGTTTGTTGACGATGTCCTTGTCGATGGTCTGGAATTGCTGAAACCGGATTTCGGCTTCCCAGTTGTCGCCCAGGTAGTTCATGCGTGCCAGCTGATCGAGGTGAGTGTTCTGGCGTACGTCCAGCGAAGAGGTGCCGATGTCGGCCAGATAATCGATATCACTGATTTCGGTATAGTCGATTTCAGAGCGCCAGCGGTCATTGACAAGACCGCGCTGGTCTATAGAGCCTAGCCAGCGGTCGCCACTGGTCCCCGGGTTCTCGTCCTTATAGCGCTTATCACCGTCGATATAACTGACACCAAAGTCCCACAGTCCAAGCCAAGTGCCCAGATAGCGAGCCTGCACCTCAGCCTGCGCGCCACGATCGGCGATCAAGCGCGGGGTGAGCAAAAGGTCGTAGTTGGGCGCCAGATTTAAATAGTAGGGCACGGCAAAATCAACCCCACCACTGGAGTCGCGCCCAAATTCTGGCCAGAGGAAGCCACTTTTGCGCCGATCATCGATCGGAAACTGCAGATAGGGGAAATAGAATACCGGAGTGCCTTTCAATTCCAGGCGAGCCGAGCGCGCGGTGCCAGTGCCAGCCTCAGTATCCAGCTCTAGCTCTTTACTGATCAGCGACCAGAACTCGGCGCTTGGTGGGCAGTAGCTGTAGGCTGCCGACTCCAGCTCAATAATTTCATCGGCGCGACGATAGATTTGCTCGGCGCTGCCCCTGCCGTGCTGCTCGTGCATCAGAAAGTGGCCGTTATCCAGCCTGGCCTCGCCGGTATTGGTATCCACCCACGCGCTTTCGCCGCGCAATAAGGCCCCCGGCTCGCGAAACTCTACATTGCCATTCATAGTGCCGGTGCCGTTGCTGCGATCGTACTCGGCCCGGTCAGAGCGCAACTGGCGATAGCCCTGATTCAGGCTTACATCGCCTTCCAGGCGCACCAGATTGCCTTGTAGTTCAGAGCTGTCGGCGCTGCCGAGAATTTCCTGCGTGCTGGGGTCTATCGATGTGTCCACTGCTGCGAGCGGATCAACGTAGGCGCCGCCGCAATGCATCGCGCGCGCCTGCTTTTGATTTTCTGGCAGTAGCTGATAGGCGACCCAGTCAAGCGTATCGGGTTGCATCTGAGCGCTGGATGTCGGCGCCGCGGCGCCGCAGCTTGCCGTGTTCGGTTCACAATCGACGGGCATCGTTTGCGCGGCCAGGGCTGGAGCCCACAGCGTCAGAGCCAGCAATATGCCGCGGGTCATACAATGACGACGGTAAGCGATGGTGAATAATGCGCCCGGATTCATGAACAGGTAATGTATTTGTGCTGCTGTCAGTGGATAATTGGCGGATGATAAAGCATTACGGGCTGGCTTGCCCGCGAATAATGATGGCGGGGAGTTCACCTTAATGGATACGCGAGAGCGTGAGCTGCACGGTTGGGTGCTGGCTGCTTTGAACCTGGATGCACGTGGCACTGACTGGCAGCCGGTGGCTGGTGATGCCAGCGCCCGTCGTTATTTCAGGTTACGGCATGAAAAGCGTGCCTGGATAGCGGTAGATGCGCCGCCTGCCAGTGAGAAAAACCGCGAATTTCTGGCGGTTCGAGAGCTGCTGGCTAACGCCAACGTGCGCGTGCCAGAGTTGCTCGACAGTACGCTGGAACAGGGCTATCTATTGCTGGAGGATCTTGGCGAGCAGCTGCTGTTACCGATGCTTACGCCGGCTACCGTAGATGGCCATTATCAGCAGGCACTGCAGGTGCTGGCCTCAATTCAGTCGATCGATACCGCTGCCGCTGCCGCGAAACTGCCAGCGTATGATAGTGCGGTGTTGGCGGAGGAACTGCAGCGCTTCCCGGAGTGGTTTGTAGAGGGGCTATTGCAGATAACCGTGACAAGCGCTTGGTCTGCACAGCTGCAAGATTTTTTCCAGATTCTAATTGAGAGCGCCGCCGGGCAACCGCAGGTGGTGGTGCACCGCGATTTTCACAGCCGCAATCTCATGCCCCAGGACGACGGCTCACTGGGGGTGATTGATTTTCAGGATGCAGTGTTGGGCCCGGTCTGTTACGACCTGGTGTCGCTGCTGCGCGACTGCTATATCCGCTGGCCCGCCCCACAGGTGCGTGGTTGGGCGCTGGATTACTATCACCAGAGCTCGCAGACGAGTCGTGTATCTGATGAGCAGTTCATGCGCTGGTTTGATCTGATAGGGCTGCAGCGTCACCTGAAAGTGCTGGGTAATTTTTCACGGCTGGCCCTGCGTGACCAACGCGATACTTATCTGTCTGATATTCCTATGGTGTTGGACTACGTCGTCGAGGTGCTCGCGGTATATCCCGAGTTTGAGTGGTTAAACGACTGGTTTCGGGTTGAGGTGCAGCCCAGGGTGCTAGCACAAGTGTGGGAAGCGTCCCCATGAAAGCGATGATTCTTGCCGCCGGGCTGGGTGAGCGCATGCGCCCACTTACCGACCTTACGCCCAAACCCCTGTTGCCCGTGGGCGGCAAGCCACTGATTCAGTGGCATATAGAAAACCTGGTGGCGGCGGGTTTTACTAATGTTGTGATCAATACCTCCCACCTGGGCGAGCAGATAGAAGCCTTTTTGGGCGACGGCGGTAGCTGGGGTTGCCAGATTGAATACTCGCGTGAAGCGCAGCCGCTGGAGACTGCCGGCGGTATTGTGCAGGCGCTGCCGCTGTTGGGCGCCGGGCCATTTGCCCTGGTCAACGGCGATGTCTGGTGCGACTACCCTTTATCGCATCTGCGTGACTTGCCAATGGCAGCAGCGCATTTGGCGCATCTGGTGCTGGTAGACAACCCGGCGCATCACGATGGTGATTTTGTTCTTGAAGGTGATGCGGTGCGTTTGGTGGAGCAGCCGGGTGGAGCGCCAGCGTTGACCTACGCCGGTATTGCCGTCTATCGACCCGAGTTTTTCGCTGGTACTGCGCCTGGTAAGCTGCCGCTGCGGCCCCTGTTAGATGCGGCAATTGCCGCCAGCGCCGTCAGCGGAGAGCATTTTAGTGGGCGCTGGACCGATGTCGGTACTCCCCAGCGACTCAAGGAACTGGATGCAAGTCTGAGCATCCTTTAGAATGCCGCATTTTCCGGAGCGCCCTGCCCATGTCTGATTTCAAGATTGCCCCGTCCATTTTGTCCGCTGATTTTGCCCGTCTGGGGGCAGAAGTAGATGATGTACTGGCAGCGGGTGCCGACATTGTTCACTTTGATGTAATGGATAATCACTACGTGCCCAACCTGACTATCGGCCCCATGGTCTGTAAAGCACTGCGCCAGCATGGAGTGACCGCCGAGATTGATGTGCATTTGATGGTCACCCCTGTGGATGCGTTGATCGAGCAGTTTGCAGATGCCGGAGCCAGCTACATTACCTTCCATCCGGATGCTTCCACTCATGTTGACCGCTCGCTGCAGATGATCCGTGCGGCGGGTTGTAAGGCGGGTTTGGTGTTCAATCCCGCGGCGGGGCTGGATGCGCTCAAGTATGTGATGGACAAGGTCGATATGATTCTGCTGATGTCAGTCAACCCTGGCTTTGGTGGGCAGAAGTTTATTCCGTCGACGCTGGACAAGCTGCGCGAAGCGCGGGCTCTTATCGAGGCCAGTGGTCTGGATATTCGGCTGGAAATTGATGGCGGCGTAACAACGGCCAATATTGCTGAGATTGCTGCGGCGGGCGCCGATACCTTTGTCGCCGGTTCTGCGATCTTTAATCAGGAAGATTATGTGGCGGTGATTAATGAAATGCGCGCGCAGCTCGCAACGGTAGGCTAGATACCTTCAGTTTCGGTTTGGCGTAACAGCGCGCTGGGGTTACACTATAGCTCTGGGCAACTTGGAGATAGCTGTGTTTACAGCGATATATACAAAAATCGGCGCTCTGTCGATGCGTAAGGGTACTTGCTGGCGATGGTAGCCGGAGACTGCTAACGACCTTTTTTCGTATTTGTATGTAATAGAATTATCTTTGAGGAAATCTCATGACCCCGCAAGAATTTGCCGCACTGGCTGCGCAGAACTATACCCGTATACCCTTGAGCCGCGAAGTACTGGCTGATTTTGAGACGCCCCTGAGCGCCTATCTCAAGCTCGGCGCTGGTGCTTATTCCTATCTGTTTGAATCGGTACATGGCGGCGAAAAATGGGGCCGCTACTCTATTATAGGAACACCCTCGCGCTGTTTTCTGCGCGTCTGTGGCTATCAGGTGGAAGTGGTAGAGGATGGTGTTGTCGTAGAATCCTCAGAGGTTGAAGATCCGCTGGCCTTTGTGGAATCCTTCCAACAGCGCTTTAGGATTCCGGAGGTGAGCGGGTTGCCGGTTTTTCACGGTGGGCTGGTGGGTTACTTCGCCTATGACACGGTGCGTTACGTGGAAAAGCGCCTGCGTGACAGCGCACCGCCAGACCCGCTGGGTAATCCCGATATCCTGCTTATGTTGTCTGATGAGGTGCTGGTATTTGATAATCTGGCCGGTACTCTGCGGCTGATCGTCAATGCCGACCCGCGGCTGGAAAACGCCTATGAGCGCGCGCTGCAACGTCTCGATGAGTTGGTAGAGCTGTTGCGTACTCCGCTGCCGGCGCCGGCACCTATAGATCTGGCTGCCGCAGATGCCGAGGTGTCCCGCACGGTAATACCAGAAAGTGAGTTCCGTTCAGATTTCAGCGTCGCTGAGTATGAGGCTGGGGTCGATAAGATTAAGGACTACGTACTCGCCGGCGATGTTATGCAAGTAGTGCCGTCGCAGCGTTTCAGCGTGCCTTTCAGTCAGCCGCCGATAGACCTGTACCGCGCTCTGCGTAATCTCAATCCTTCTCCCTATATGTTTTTCCTTAATCTGGGCGATTTCCATATTGTCGGTTCTTCGCCGGAGATTCTGGCTCGCCTTGAGGACGGCGTCGTCACCGTGCGGCCTATTGCCGGGACCCGGCATCGTGGCAGTGACGAGGCCGAGGACCAGCGTCTGGAAGCAGAGTTGCTGGCTGATCCCAAAGAGTGCGCCGAGCATCTGATGCTAATTGACCTGGGGCGTAATGACGTCGGTCGTATTGCCGAGATTGGCAGCGTTGAGCTGACTGATAAAATGGTCGTCGAGAAGTATTCCCATGTGATGCACATTGTTTCCAATGTCACAGGCAACCTGAAGCCGGGTAAGACCGCGGTCGACGTATTGCGTGCGACGCTGCCCGCCGGCACTCTTAGCGGCGCGCCCAAAATTCGCGCCATGGAAATTATCGACGAATTGGAGCCAGTTAAGCGCGGCGTCTACGGCGGCGCGGTTGGCTACATCTCCTGGCAGGGTGATATGGACACTGCGATTGCGATTCGAACCGCAGTGATCAAGAACGATACACTCTATATTCAGGCAGGTGGCGGCGTGGTGGCCGACTCCGACCCGCATTCTGAATATCAGGAGACCATGAATAAGTCGCGCGCTGTGTTCAGGGCTGCCGCTATGGTGAAGTCCGCTGCGCAGGAGGCACATTAATATGTTGCTGATGATAGATAATTACGACTCCTTTACCTATAACGTGGTTCAGTATCTGGGTGAGTTGGGCGCCGAGGTGCAAGTGGTGCGCAACGATGAGATTACGGTGGCCGAAATTGCTGCGCTGAACCCGGAGCGCATTGTGATTTCCCCGGGGCCGTGCACGCCCAATGAGGCCGGCATTTCGATGGCTACTATTGAGCAGTTTGCCGGACAGATTCCCCTGCTTGGGATTTGTCTGGGGCATCAGAGTATCGGTCAGGTATTCGGTGGCAAGGTGGTCAGGGCCAGGCAAGTGATGCACGGCAAGACTTCGCCGATTTTTCATCGCGGTCAGGGAGTGTTCGAGGGTTTGAGCAATCCACTGGAAGCGACCCGTTATCACTCGCTGATTGTCGAGCGCGAGTCGCTGCCAGACTGCCTTGAAGTGACTGCATGGACTCAGACCGAGGACGGCGGTGTTGATGAAATCATGGGTTTGCGTCACCGTGAGCTGGATGTCGAGGGGGTGCAGTTTCATCCCGAGTCGATTCTTACCGCTCATGGACATGACCTGCTGCGTAACTTTCTCAAGCGCGGCGCAGCTACAGACTAGGAGAGCGGTACCATGGATATCCGACAAGCATTGGCGCAGCTGGTAGAGGGGCAGGATTTGGCTGCCGCCGATATGCGCGACGTTATGACCGAGGTTATGGGCGGTGAAGCGACTCCGGCGCAGATCGCCGGCTTTCTGGTAGCGCTGCGTATAAAAGGCGAAACGATTGATGAGATTACCGCTGCGGTAGAAGTCATGCGTTCTTTGGCGGCGCCGGTCGCTGTGCAGGGCCCGCATCTGGTCGATATCGTAGGCACCGGTGGCGATGGGGCCGATCTGTTTAATGTCTCGACTGCTGCAGCCTTTGTGGCCGCCGCTGCAGGGGCGCAGGTTGCCAAGCATGGCAATCGATCAGCCTCGAGTGCCTGTGGCAGCTCCGACTTGTTAGAAGCGCTGGGAGTGCCATTAGACTTGTCGCCTGCTGCGATTGCTCGTTGTATCGAGTCGGTGGGGATGGGTTTTATGTTTGCTCCCGCACACCATCCTGCGATGCGGCATGCGGTAGGGCCGCGTCGAGAAATGGGTTTACGCACTGTGTTTAACATGTTGGGGCCGATGACCAACCCCGCGGCAGTCAAGCGACAATTGATTGGCGTCTATGCGCCTGAGCTGTGCCGGCCGATGGCGGAAGTGCTCAAGCGACTGGGGAGTGAACATATTATGGTGGTGCACGCTGCCGACGGTCTCGATGAAATTAGTCTGGCGCAGCCAACAACCGTGGTAGAACTGCGTGATGGCAGTATCTCCGAATACACGATTCGTCCCGAAGATTTTGGTATAGCCAGTCAAAGTCTGGAGGGTTTGAGCGTCACCACGGTGGAGGAATCCATGGCGCTGATCCGCGCTGCGCTTGCCGGTGAGCAAACGGGTGCTGCGGGCAAAGCTGCTGCCATGATAGCGCTGAATGCGGGCGCCGCTATTTATGTGAGCGGTGTAGCAGCCACCTTGGCTGACGGCACGCAGATGGCAGAGGACGCCATGGCCAGCGGCGTGGCTGCCGAGAAAATTAAGGAGCTGGTAGAGTTTACCCAGCTGGCAGGGGCCGCTTCGTGAGCTCGACGCCAACTATATTAAAGAAAATTATTGCCCGTAAATGGGAAGAAGTAGCGGCACGGCAATCGCAGGTGAGCCTGGCGGCGCTTGAATCGCGTGCCTCAGAACAGGGGCCGGTGCGCGGGTTTAATGTGGCGCTGCAAACCTGCGCCGGGCAGGGTCGCGCGGCCGTTATTGCCGAGGTGAAGAAAGCCTCGCCCAGTAAAGGCGTGATTCGTGAAAACTTTCAACCAGCGGAGATTGCGCAAAGCTACGAGCAGGGCGGCGCGGCGTGTCTGTCGGTACTCACCGATGTCGACTTTTTTATGGGCAGTGACGACTACCTGCAGCAGGCGCGTGCCGCCTGTGATTTACCAGTGATTCGCAAAGACTTTATGGTTGATAGTTATCAGGTGGTCGAAGCTCGGGCACTGGGTGCCGATTGTATTTTGCTGATTGTGGCGGCGCTGGATGATGGTCAGATGCGTGAGCTTGATCAGACGGCGAGAGAGTGTGGCCTTGATGTGCTGGTTGAGGTGCATGACCGGGCTGAGCTAGAGCGGGCACTGGAGCTGAATAATCCGCTGGTCGGCATCAATAATCGTGATTTACACACGTTTGAAACCAGCTTAAACACGACCTACGCGCTGTTGCCGCATATTCCTGAAGAGCGCATGGTGGTCACCGAAAGTGGTATTCATACTGTGGCAGATGTTGCTGCCATGCAGGCCCAAGGCGTGCACGGGTTTTTGGTAGGCGAGGCCTTCATGCGGGCTAGTGAGCCCGGTGAGCGACTGGCGGAGATGTTTTTCAGCTCATAACGGTATGAGCGGGTATCGGGGCCGCTTTAGCGGGTGCCGTAAACCACCATGGTTTTACCCGCCACAGCCACCAGACCCTGTTCTTCCAGTGTTTTAAGAACTCTACCCGCCATTTCTCGGGAGCAGCCGACGATGCGGCCCAGTTCCTGGCGTGTGATTTTAATCTGCATACCGTCCGGGTGCGTCATGGCATCCGGTTGCGCGGCCAGGTCGAGCAGGGTGTGGGCGACGCGGCCAGTCACATCGACAAACGCCAAGTCCGACAGTTTGCGAGTGGTGGTGCGCAGTCGGTCAGACATCTGACGGCCGATAGAGAACAGAATATCCGGGAACTGACTGCGAATCTGATGAAAGCGCTCATAGCTAATTTCGGCCACTTCACATTGGGTCTTGGCCTGAATCAGCGCGCTGCGTGGCTCATCGTGATAAAGCCCCATCTCGCCAAAGAAATCGCCAGGGTTGAGATAACTCACTACCATCTCATGATTGTCGTCGGCTTCCACGATGACAGAGACCGAGCCGTCGATAATGAAGAACAGCGAGGTGCTGGGCTCGCCCGGTAAAATAATCTGGGCTTTGGCCTTGTAGTCTTTACGTTGGCAATAACGCAAAAATTCTTCGATGGTAGGTAGCTTTTCCAAGATGTGCGGTCTGATCACTGCGGAATTTCCTACTGACGTGGCTTTATTGTGACACTGATTCTAGCGCAGCTGGCGCGAAGTAAAAAGCAGAACATTGTGATAAGCTCGCGGGCGTTTTCTGGATACAAAAGTGACGGGTAAGTAGCATGCAAGCGGTAGTGAAGTGGGTGGACGGTGCCATGTTTATTGGCGAAGCAGGCAGCGGCCATAGTGTCGTTATGGATGGTCCGGAGGATCAGGGTGGTCGTAACCTGGGGGTGCGCCCGATGGAGATGCTGCTCTTGGGTATGGGCGGTTGCTCAACCTTTGACGTGATGTCGATGCTGCGTAAATCACGGCAAAAAGTGGTTGATTGCCGGGTTGAACTAAGCGCCGAGAGGGCGGATGCAGTGCCAGCCGTATTTACCCGCATTCACCTGAAGTTTGTAGTGGTCGGAGAAGGCCTGAAGGAAACGCAGGTGGCGCGTGCGGTGCAGCTGTCGGCAGAAAAATACTGTTCGGCATCTATCATGATGGAGAGCGCTGGTGTTGAAGTCACGCACAGTTACAGCATTGAAGAATTTAGTGCGTAAACAGAAAGCCGCCTACAAGCGGTAGCTGGCCCCAGTCATCACTTTAGCCACATGGGTCATTAACTGCTTTACCGGGCTGGGTAAGTGAGCCCCGCCAGCTTCCAACGCCTGGCTGCCGTGCCTTTCTTCATCGGCCAGCATCTGCACTATTATTTGCCGTGACTTGATGTCTGCTTCGGGCAGCTTCTCCAGATGCTCGCGCAAATGGTCGCAAACCCGCTCTTCAGTGGCGGCTACAAAACCGAGGCTCCATTTGTCCCCCGCCAGACCTGCGGCAGCACCCATCAGAAAAGACATGCCATAAAATGCCGGGTTGAGCAGGCTGGTATGACTGCCCAGTTGTTGCAGGCGTTCTTCGCACCAGACCAGATGATCAATTTCTTCACTGGCGGCCTGCTCCATGTCGGCGCGAACTTCTGGTAGATCAGCAGTCAGCGCCTGGCCCTGGTACAGCGCTTGGGCGCAGACTTCGCCAGTATGATTGACGCGCATCAACCCCGCGACATGTTGCCGTTGCCCGGCATCCAGTTCGGTGTCTTCAGTATCCTGCGCAGGCGAGGGCCGCATGGCTTGATTACTGCTATCACTGAGTGTGCGCAATACGCTATCAGCGCGTTCAATGAATCTATCCAGTGGTGTCAGTCTTCGTTGCATCATGACGCCATTATAGTCGACTCTTACTCACTATTACCGGTGGCCTCGCGGGCCATGGCGCGCCAGCCTATATCGGTGCGGTAGAAGGCGCCGTCCCAGTCTATGGTTTTAACGCCGGCATAGGCGCGTTGCTGCGCTTGGGCCAGGGTGTCGCCTACCGCGGTTACGCACAACACGCGGCCGCCACTGGTCACTGTGGTGCCGTCTTCGCTGCGGGTGCCGGCGTGAAAGACTTTGCAATCAGTTTGGGTATCGGCGTCCAGCCCACTAATAGCCTTGCCAGATTCATAGCTCTCGGGATAACCACCAGCGGCCATGACCACGCCCAGAGCCGGGCGCGGGTCCCACTCGGTTTTGGCCTGGTCGAGGGTGCCATCAAGTGCTGCATTACAGAGCTGACCGAGGTCAGACTGCAGCCGCATCATGATGGGCTGGGTTTCCGGATCGCCAAAGCGGCAGTTGTACTCAATCACTCGCGGTGCACCACTGGCATCAATCATCAGGCCTGCGTACAGAAACCCGGTATACGAATTACCCTCAGCTGCCATGCCGCGTAGCGTTGGCATTATCACCTCATCCATCACCCGTTGGTGGATCTCGGCTGTGACCACGGGCGCGGGAGAGTAAGCCCCCATGCCGCCAGTATTGGGACCGGTGTCGCCTTCGCCAACCCGCTTATGATCCTGGCTGGTGGCCATGGGTAAAGCATGTACGCCGTCGGCAATCACAATAAAGCTGGCTTCTTCACCGGCGAGGAATTCCTCTATCACCACCCTGCAGCCAGCATCGCCAAAACGGTTGCCAGCCAGCATGTCATGGACTGCGTCCTCAGCTTGCTGCAAGGTCTCGGCGACAATAACGCCCTTGCCCGCCGCCAGGCCATCGGCCTTGACCACAATGGGCGCACCTTGTTCCCGGAGATAGGCCAGAGCGGGTTCCAATTCAGTAAAGTTAGCGTAGGTGCCAGTGGGAATAGCGTGACGTGCCAGAAAATCTTTGGTGAATGCCTTTGAGCCTTCGAGTTGAGCGGCGCCCTTACTGGGCCCGAAGCAACGCAAGTCGCGATCCGCAAAATAGTCGACCACGCCATCTACCAATGGCTGCTCGGGTCCGACAATGGTCAGCTCGACGCCGTTTGCCTCGGCAAAATCCGCGAGCGCAGCAAAATCGTTGACCGCGATAGGAATGTTTTTCATACCCGGTTCTGCGGCGGTGCCGGCATTGCCGGGGGCGATGTAAACCGTGTCCACGCTAGCGGCTTGCGCCGCCTTCCAGGCCAGGGCGTGCTCACGCCCGCCACCACCGATGATCAAAATGTTCATAGTCGGCTCCGTATGAATTAGTGGCGGAAGTGGCGCATGCCAGTAAATACCATCACCATGCCGTGTTCATTGGCAGCGCTGATGACTTCTTCATCGCGAATCGATCCGCCGGGCTGGATTACCGCAGCGATGCCAACACTACCAGCATTGTCTATGCCGTCGCGAAACGGGAAAAACGCGTCAGAGGCCATGACTGAACCTTTGACCTGAAGTCCTGCGTGCTCCGCTTTGATGGCGGCGATGCGGGCCGAGTTGATGCGACTCATCTGACCGGCGCCAACACCTATGGTTTGGCCCTCATGAGCGTAGACAATGGCATTAGACTTGACGAACTTGGCGACCTTCCAGGCGAACAGCAGATCATCCAGTTGCGCTGCAGAAGGCTGCAGCTCACTGACAATTTTGAGGTCGTCTGCGCCTACCATACCCAGGTCACGACTCTGCACCAACAGGCCACCGTTGACACGTTTGTAGTCCAGCGCCGGTTCGGATGGCCCCCATTCCCCGCAGGCCAACACGCGGACGTTCTGCTTGGCTGAGGTTACGGCAAGGGCCGCCTCTGAAATACTGGGCGCAATAATCACCTCGACAAACTGCTTGGCCACAATGGCTTCGGCGGTCGCTGCATCCAACTCACGATTGAAGGCAATAATGCCGCCAAAAGCCGATTCAGGGTCGGTGGCAAATGCGCGTTCATAGGCCGCTCCAATGGAGTCGGCTACCGCGACGCCGCAGGGATTGGCATGTTTTACAATGACGCAGGCTGGCGCGGAGAAGCCCTTGACGCACTCGAGTGCGGCATCGGTATCGGCAACATTGTTGTAGGACAGCGCCTTGCCCTGTAGCTGGTTTGCAGTCGCTATGCCTACCTCGCGTGGTGCAAGCTCCTTATAAAAAGCGGCCTGCTGATGCGGGTTCTCGCCGTAGCGCATTTCCTGTACGCGGTGAAACTGGGTGTTATAGGTGCGCGGGAACTGCTCGCCGCCACCTTCTACCAGCCGGCCGAAATAGTTGGCTATGGCGCCGTCGTAGGCGGCTGTGTGTTCATAGGCACGAATAGCCAGGTCGAAGCGTGTTTGATAGGAAGTGGCGCCGTCATGGCTGTCCATTTCTTCAAGAATACGGGTGTAATCTTCGGCATTCACCACGATATTAACGAACTGATGATTCTTTGCCGCGGCGCGCACCATGGTCGGCCCGCCGATGTCGATATTCTCGATAGCGTCTTCCAGACTGCAATCGGGATTTGCCACGGTTTTCTCGAAGGGGTACAAATTGACGATGACCATATCGATGGTATCGATACCGTGCTCTGCGAGTACTGCGTCATCCTGACCGCGGCGGGCGAGAATGCCCCCATGCACTTTTGGGTGCAGTGTTTTGACACGACCATCCATCATCTCTGGGAAGCCCGTGTAGTCAGAGACCTCGGTGACATCGACGTCGTTTTCCTGCAGCAGCCGATAGGTGCCACCGGTGGACAGCAGTTCGACATTGCGCTGGCGCAGGGCGCGCGCAAATTCTACGATACCGGTTTTGTCAGAGACACTGATAAGCGCCCGTTTGATTGCAATATTGTTGCTCTGGTTCATGGTCTAAGGATGCTCTGGAATGGATACGGTGGCAGTGGTTACTCGGCTGATTCGTCCAGCAAGCCGCACTGTTTGAGTTTTTTGCGCAAGGTGCCGCGGTTCAAACCCAACATGCGTGATGCCTTGGTCTGATTGCCGCGCGTATAGTTCATGATTTCTTCCAACAGGGGGGCTTCGACCTCTGCCAGCACCATTTGATAGACATCTGTTGCCAGCTGGCCATCTAACTGCGACAGGTACTCTCGCACTGATCGAGTGACACTGTTGCGCAGCTGTGAATGACGGTTGGGGCTGTCTACGACGGGCGCGGTAGTGTCTCGCGCAATAGCGTCTGTGTTCCGCGTGAGCATCGGTTCTCCGATAGTCATGCTGCTAACTCCTTGTAAATTCTGGTATGAAAGTGGGCGCGAACGTTGTCTAGTTGCTCAGTGGCGCTAGTGAGCTGATTAAAGTGTTGTTTGAATGCCGCCTGCAGCGGATCTTTCTGCAGATACCAGCCTAGATGTTTGCGGGCAATGCGGACACCGCTGTATTCACCGTAGTAGTCATGTAAGTGTGTCAGGTGGCGTAGCAGTATGTCGCGTTGTTGCTCGGGGGTGGGGTCCGGTAGCAGGGTTCCGTGTTCCAGAAAGTGCGCTACTTGCCCGCATAACCAGGGCCGCCCCTGTGCCGCGCGGCCGATCATGACGCCGTCTGCACCCGTAAAAGTGCGTACGGCTGCCGCTTTCTGCGGGCTGTCGATATCACCATTGGCGAACACCGGGATGTTGCTGCTTTGACAAATTTTAGCGATGGTTTCGTATTCCACAGCGCCCGTGAACCTGCAGCTGCGGGTGCGCCCGTGTATTGCCAGGGCGGCGATGCCGCTGTCTTCAGCAATACGCGCAATGCTTTCAGCGTTGCGCTCAGTAGGTGACCAGCCAGTGCGAATTTTAAGCGTTACCGGAACCTCAACTGCTGCTACCACGCTGGACAGTATATTGCCGACCAGTACTTCGTCGCGCAGCAGGGCAGAGCCGGCGGCTTTGCGGCAGACTTTTTTGGCCGGGCAGCCCATATTGATATCGATGATTTGGGCGCCGGCTGCGACATTATGCTGCGCCGCCAGCGCCATCATTGCAGGATCACTGCCAGCGATCTGTACCGAGCGAGGTTCGCTCTCGTCCTTGTGTACGCGACGCTGACTGGATTTACGGCTGTTCCACAGCTGGCTGTCGCTGGATAGCATCTCCGAGACGACGAGGCCTGCACCGAGCTCTTTGCAAAGTAGGCGGAAGGGCAAATCAGTGACCCCCGCCATGGGCGCGAGTGCAACCGGGTTTGCCAGCTTGTAAGGACCTATTTGGAGCATGTAGGTGGTATATGTTCAGTGGCGCGAAGGGCCGGCTATTCTACTCGCTCGACTGCTGCCCGAAAAGCGCAATTGCACAATTATTCATCAATTTTCGCTGACGGCCGCTGGTACCACCGTGAGCGCATAATTGACCGCGCGGGCGCCGGGGTTGATAAGGCTCAGGCTAATTTGTACCCGTGTGCGTGGGGCCATGCCGGCGGCATCCGGTATATAGGGCAGATATTCGCCGGCCACAAAGCGGCGTTGTGCAGTCGCTTCACCGTACCGCGTGTCAAACCGCAGTAGGAGATCCGGGTAGGGTTGGTTGTCGACACTGTTGTTGATTAGCACGCTGTCCAGCTGCAGTGCATTTTCCAGATCCGGGTGCTGCCGGACAATAAGCTGTTTGATAGTGACTGTGTCAGCGCTGGAGCTCGTGGCGGGCCGCAGGTTGTGCCAAGCCACCTGTCCGCCTAGCGCCAATAACAAAATGAGTCCCAGCAGTTTCAGGCTGGCGGGCAGGGTGGGCTCCAGCGCTGGCGGGTCCGCTGCCTCCATCGGCGTCACAGTGATGCCTGTAAAGTCGGGTTCCGGGTCGTCACTGCCAATCCGGGGTGCGATAAAACCTACTTCGCCGGTGCCAGCGTCAAACACCTGCAGGCATTCGCCGCAGCGCACCTGACCCGCGGCCGTGCGCAATTGCTTGTCATTCACTTCCAGCTCTCGGTGGCAGCGGGGGCAGCTGGTCTGTACTAGCCGGTTCACTGACGCTGGCCGTATAAAACCACCCAGCCATCCTGTTCTCGCAGAACGCTAAGGTTCAGCCAAGGCTGATAGGCTACAACCAGCTCATTGACCTGTTCGGCGAGTATTCCCGACAGCAGCATTTCGCCCTCTGGCTCCAGTAGTTCGCACAGTGTGGGCGCTAACTGGCACAGCGGGCCTGCCAGAATATTGGCTACCATAAGCGGCGCCGGGGCGATGCTTAGTCCGGGCAGGCCGACTTCGATACGGTGTGGGTCGACGTGATTGCACTCGGCGTTGTTGCGGGTGGCTTGGACAGCCTGCGGGTCGGTGTCGATGCCAGTAACGGTGGCAGCGCCCAGTAGCAATGCAGCAATAGCAAGAATGCCGGAGCCGCAGCCGTAATCAATGACCTGTTTGCCGTGCAGCTCCATGTCTGCCAGTGCTGCCACGCACATGGCGGTGGTGGGATGGGTGCCAGTGCCAAAGGCTAGGCCGGGGTCGAGCATGACGTTGATGGCAGCCGGGTCGGGTGGCGTCAGCCAGCTGGGGCAGATCCATACCTGGGGTGTTATTTGCAGCGGCTGATAGTGCTGCATCCACTCCCGTTCCCAGTCTTTGTCCTCGAGAATTTCGGCACGATAGTGGCTGGCTTCCCGCAGTGTCTGTGGCAATTCTTGCCACAATGCCTGCGTATCAGTATCGGCAGGGAACAGACCGGTAATCCGGGTCTCGCTCCATAGTGGAGCCTGTTCCAGATCTTTATCGAACAGTGGCTGGTCAGCGTTATCCTGCAGCGTAACGGCGACAGCTCCCAGGGCCAGCAACTCCTCTTCATACTGCGGGGCGAGGCTGGCGCTGCTATCGATTCTCAGTTGGAGCCAGGACACCGAAATCGCCGACTCAAGTCTCGAGTTTCTTTTCGAGATAGTGAATGCTGACGCCACCTTTGCGGAACTCGCTATCTCTTACCAGATCTCGATGCAGATCAGCATTGGTCCTGATGCCTTCTATGACCAGCTCGTCCAGCGCCTGACGCATGCGGTTGAGAGCTGTTTCGCGGTCCTCACCGTAGGTGATCAGTTTGGCGATCAGGGAGTCATAGTGAGGGGGCACGCTGTAGCCGCCGTAGAGGTGTGAATCGACGCGAATACCGTTGCCGCCGGGTGCGTGGAAGTGGGTGACCTTGCCGGGGCTGGGCATAAAAGTGCGCGCGTCCTCAGCGTTGATGCGGCACTCAAACGAATGACCACTCAGCTTTATGTCCTCTTGGCTAACCGATAGCGGCATGCCGCTGGCGATACGCAGTTGTTCCTTGACGATATCCATGCCGGAAATCATTTCGGTAACCGGGTGCTCCACCTGAACACGGGTATTCATCTCAATGAAGTAAAAACCGCCGTCTTCATAGAGGAACTCAAAGGTGCCGGCGCCACGGTAATCAATGGCAATGCAGGCATCGACGCAGGCTTTGTAAACACCCTCGCGGACGTCCTCGGGAATATCTGGTGCCGGCGCTTCCTCCAAAACTTTTTGGTGCCGACGCTGCAGTGAGCAGTCGCGGTCGCCCAGATGTATGGCGTGGCCCTGGCCGTCTGCAAGCACCTGAACCTCGACATGCCGGGGTCTCTGTAAAAATTTCTCCAGATAAACCACATCGCTACCGAAGGCAGCGCCTGCTTCTGACTGGGTCAGTTGAATGGAGTTAGCCAGCGCTGCCTCAGTGTGAACAACGCGCATGCCGCGACCACCACCGCCTGCCGCAGCCTTGATGATAACCGGGTAGCCTATGCCGCGAGCGATTTCCATGGAGCGTTCATGATCGTCATCCAAAGGGCCATCGGAGCCCGGCACCGTCGGCACACCGGCTCTTTTCATGGCCTGGATGGCTGACACCTTATCGCCCATCAGGCGAATCGTGTCGGCGCGAGGGCCAATAAAAATGAAGCCGCTCTTCTCGACTTGTTCGGCGAAATCCGCGTTTTCTGCCAAAAAGCCATAGCCCGGGTGAATGCCAGCAGCGTCGGTGACCTCGGCTGCAGATATAATAGCGGGGATATTCAGGTAACTCTCAGACGAGGGTGCGGGTCCGATGCAGACCGACTCATCGGCGAGGCGTACGTGCAGCAAGGAGGCATCTGCCTGGGAGTGGACGGCGACTGTCTTAATGCCGAGTTCTTTGCAGGCGCGCAAGATGCGAAGGGCAATCTCACCGCGGTTGGCGATAACAACTTTATCGAGCAGGGCCATAACTGTGTCCTCTAACGGTTGCGTTTCAGACAATTGTTACGAGCGGCTGATCGAATTCAACGGCTTGACCATTCTCCACCAGGATACTTTCTACCACACCGGCCTTGTCCGCTTCGATTTGATTCATCATCTTCATGGCTTCGATGATGCAGATTACGTCGCCAACCTGGACGGACTGTCCAACCTCCACAAATGAGGGGGAGGTGGGTGCTGGCGAGCGATAAAATGTGCCTACCATCGGCGACTTGAGTGCATGTCCGGCGCTGATCGCGGGTGCTGCAACTGGTGCTTCTGGTGCTGCGGCAATCGGCGCGGGTGCTGCCACTGGCATTGGCGCAGCCATCGGATGTGCCATCAGATGTTGCATATTGGCACCATTGCGGCTGATGCGGACAGATTCCTCACCCTCTTTTATTTCAATCTCATCGATGTTGGATTCTTCCAGCAACTCGATCAGCTTTTTTACTTTACGAATATCCATGTCAGCTCTCTTATTAGGCGTCTTGAAGTTTTTGAATAATAGCGCTCAAAGCTAGTTGATAGCCTTGAGCTCCGAGACCGCAGATGACTCCCTCGGCGGCATCAGAGAAATAGGAATGTCGGCGGAAGTCTTCGCGCCGGTGAATATTGGACAGATGTACTTCGATAAATGGGATCGCCACGGCCGCGAGCGCATCGCGAATAGCAACGCTGGTATGCGTATAGGCAGCGGGGTTGATAATGATGAAGTTGACGCCCTCATGACGCGCCTCTTGAATGCGCTCCACCAATTCGTACTCGGCGTTACTCTGCATGGAAAGCAGGTGATGGCCAGCGGCATGAGCGTCCTGCTCAAGTGCAGCATTAATATCAGCGAGGGTCTCGCTGCCGTAGATATCGGGTTCACGTTCTCCCAACAAATTCAGATTGGGGCCGTGTAGTACCAGTATTGTAGCCATCCGCGGTACCTTCTCATGCCTCGGGTGAGGTGCAGCAATGAGAGCATTGTGCATGATTTGATTGGCAGCGTCTACGGCCTCCGCTTAATATCAGCACGTTAAAGTATGATGGCGGCGTTTTCGCAGAATATGGCCACTTTTATGCCGTATTGACGAACTTGGCGACGATTTCGGCGAGAATCTGGCAAAATCGGCTAAAAACAGTAAAGAATGCTAAATATGGACGAAAATAGTGACAACTTCGGCGAAAATCTAATTTATGCGCTCGAGCGCTTCGATCACTGTCGCAGGGGTGAGTAGCTGCGGCAGAATTTCCGGTTTTTGGGGCTGCTTGGGATCGTAAACCAGATACAGTGGGATGCCGGTGCGACCGTGACTGGCCAGATAATCGGCGATTGCGGGATCATAATTGGTCCAGTCTGCTTTCAGGTAGACGATACCGCGGCTGGCAAAGGCGTCCTGCACCGCATCGGTAGACAGGGCGATGCGCTCGTTGGCGATGCAGGTGATACACCAGTCTGCCGTGACATTCACAAATACCGGCTGCCCGGCTCCCATCAATTGTTGTAAGTAAGCCTGCGAAAATTGGTTGCTGTTGGCAGCAGCAGGCTTGGTTGACTCGGGTGCCCGGTTAACCAGCGGACTGGCAATGGCCGACAGCGCCAGCACCGTGAACAGAGCGCTAAATAGACGCGGCCAGCCGGCATAGCGCCACAGCCACAGGCCCAGGGCCAGCAGCAACATACCAGCCAGTAATATACTGATGCCATTGACCCCGGTCTGGCGCCCGACTACCCACAATAACCAGATCGCAGTGGCGTATAAGGGAAATGCCAAGATTTGCTTGAAAGTCTCCATCCAGGCACCGGGTTTGGGCATGGCCTGGCGCAAACGCTGGCTGTAACTGAGTGCTAGTAATGGAGCGGCCATGCCCGCGCCTAATGCGCCAAACACCAACAAAGCAATCGGAGCTGGCTGAGTCACGGCAAACCCAAGGGCGACGCCCATAAAGGGAGCGGTACAGGGGCTGGCCACCACAGTGGCCAGAACGCCAGTGAAAAATGACCCTGCGTAGCCGCCCTTATCGGCCAATTTACTACCCGTTCCCATCATGCCAGAACCCAGCTCGACGAGCCCTGAGAGTGCCAGTGCCATTGTAAAAAACAGGAAGGCGAGCGCGGCAACAAAGCGCGGTGATTGTAGTTGGAAGCCCCAGCCGATGGCTGACCCCGCCTGTTGCAGGCCAATTAATAGTGCGCCTACCAGAAGAAAGCTGGCGACCACACCCACTGCATAGACCCAGCCATGGGTATGGCGCGTTGAATCGTCGCCGGTGGCAAAGCTGTATACCTTGAGCGACAGCACGGGGAACACGCAGGGCATAAGATTAAGGATGCTGCCGCCGGCAAAAGCCAGCAAGACCATGGTCAGTATTTGTAATAATGACGCGGGCGCCGCTGTGGTCAGCGGTGCCCCAGGTGCAGCAGTCTTGCGGGTGCGTGGTGCGGGTTCCAGTGGCGCGATTTGAGCGGATTGCAGGCCTACACTGAAGCGCTCGGTTTGCGGGGGGTAGCAGAGCCCGGCGTCGGCGCAGCCCTGACTAGTCACGGTGAGTATGCCGGAGCTCGCCGCATTGCCAAGTTGCAGAGTAATATCGGCGTTGTGATAGTAGACTTCAGAGAGGCCAAAGTACTCGTCATCACGCTCTATCCCTTTGGGAAACGTCACTTCCAGTGGGATGCTTTGGTCATCCTGCTCAAATTTGAAATCGAAGCGCTTTTTGTACAGGTAGTACTCGGGGGCGATCTGCCAATAGAGGCGCAGAGATTGCGGAGAGCTGACTTCCAGAGACAGCTGATAGGCCTCTTCTACCGGCAAAAAATCGATCTGGGTAGCGCCGTCCAGACTCACACTGCTGCTCAGCTGTAAATCATTGGCCGCGGCGTTGAGAGGCAGTGCGAGCAGCAATAGCGTGAGTACAATGTGGCGCAACATAGTGTTTTTCCAGAGGATGGGTGGTGTTTGACAGCGCTCAGCCGTGAAGTTTCAAAGTGCCGCTATATAGGGAGTATTGTATCAGTGAACCGCAGCGGTTGATGTTATAGTGTCGCACTCTTTAAACGCTTGGCAAAATGAGCCGAGCCGGTTTTTTTCAGTGACAGGATCAGGTGTGAGACAGACAAACTTTTGGCGCGGGTTGGCTTTGGTTTTCATTTTATTGGCGGCGGGTGTCCGCGCCGGTGAGGCGATTACGGTGAGCGATGCCTGGATGCGTGAAATGCCACCAGTGGTACCCAATGCGGCGCTGTATATGACACTAACGAATAGTGGTGCGCAGCCGCGGCGAGTGTTGGCGTTGGAAGCCGACTGGGCTCGGTCTCTGGAATTTCATGAGTCACGCCAAGTGGACGGTATGTGGCAAATGCAGGCGCTTGACGCGCTTGATATTGGCCCGGGTGAGGAGCAGCTATTGGCCCCGGGTGGTGTTCATATTATGGTGTTTGGTGTGCACAGCATGCCACGCGCTGGCGATCGGGTTAGCGTACGTTTGTTAATGGACCAGGGACAGACCCTTGAGGTTGAGATTGAAGTCAGGGCGGGAGCGGATGCCTCGCACGCTCATCAACATCACTAGAATTGCGGCTTGATGCGCTGTCTGCAAAGCGCTGTTAGCCGCCTGAGAAATACATAGGAGAATAAGCATGAGTCAGCTGACGATAAAGGAACGGTTGGCGTCCATTGGGGACCGCGTGTCGGAATCACGGGGGATCACCCGCTGGCTCGCGATTGGCCTGGGCGTCTATTTGTTGCTAGCAACGGTGGTCGGCATGTATTGGAGCATAACGCCGAGCCGGTTTGATGTGGTGGCGCGCAGCGAGGTTTATGTAGCTGCCAGCGGTGGCCGTGTGGTTACCGGTTCCGTGACTACCGCGGCGCTGATGGGGGTGATGGAAACACTACTGGATAAGCCCGGTGGGTTTCTGCGCAATGACATGTTTCCACCTGGACTGTGGCTCGACAATATGCCGAACTGGGAATACGGCGTATTGATTCAGGTGCGCGACCTGGCACGTGCCATGCGCGAGGTGCACAGCCGCTCGCAATCGCAATCCAAGGAGGACCAGGATCTGTCGGCAGCCGAGCCGATGTTCAATTTCTCCGCCGATAGTTGGGCGCTGCCACAATCGGAAGGCGAGTATCGCAGGGGGCTAAAGCACGTGCACAGCTATTATGATCGCTTGTCCGATGCCAGCGACCGCGACGCCCAGTTTTATGCCCGCGCCGACAATTTGCGCTATTGGTTGAGCACGGTGGAATCGCGGCTGGGGAGTCTTTCCCAGCGCTTGAGCACGAGTGTGGGCCAGCGCCGGCTAAATACAGATCTGGCTGGCGATGTATCGTCGAATCAGTCTACCTATGCGCCATCAGAGGAAGATCTAAAGACGCCCTGGCTTGAAATTGATGATGTTTTTTACGAGGCGCGCGGAGCATCTTGGGCGCTGATCCATTTTTTGAAGGCAGCGGAAGTAGATTTTGCCGATGTTCTGGAGGGCAAGAATGCCCGAGTATCACTGCAGCAAATTGTGCGCGAACTGGAAGCGACACAGGAGCTAGTCTTTAGCCCCATGATTCTTAATGGCAGTGGCTTTGGCTTGGTCGCCAATCACTCATTGGTGATGGCGTCATATATTAGCCGGGCCAACGCAGCCATTATTGATCTGCGCCGCTTGTTGGAAGACGGGTAAAGCGGCGTTCAGACGTGCTTGTAGCGGAGCCGGGTGCCGGTTTCCAGCGACAGGCGTATCTCTTCGGCGCTGAGCGCCTCGGGAAAGTAGGTGCCCGAGACCTTGGCGTCGATCAGGCTGGCGCCTTCCAGATTAGACTGGCGAAAATCAATGCCGCGCAGGTCGGTGTTGCGAAAATAGGAGTCGCGGAAATCCAGCCCTTGCGCCTCCATATTGCGCAAGTCCCTGCCGCGGTAATCGCCACTGCGCAGGTTGTCGGCGTTCATGGTATTGCGCTGTTCATTAAATTCTTTGATGTCTTCATTGCGCAGCAATTGGTAGAGCGGGTCATCGCTGATTGTAGGCTTGCCCATGGATTGTTTGCTCGTGTGGTAGTGAACGGTGCACATAGAGTAACGGAGCTTGCGTGACAAGCAAAGCTGAACCCACGATCAAAGATCAGTTCGGGTTTATTCTGACGCGCAACTGGCGCGATACCGAGCGGGGCGTCGAGCTGGAGTATTGGCTCAGCACTGACTCCGGGCCGCAGTGTGTGCGCATACCCGAGCAGGAGGTGGTGTTTTTTTTGGCGAGCACTCAGGTCACCAGGGCGAGTAAGCTGCTAGCGCCTGATATTGCCCACAGTATCCGCGAGCTGGACTTGCAAGATTTCACTCGGCAAGCGGTGGTTGGCGTATATTTTAGCAGCCAACGCATGTTGCGCCGAGCCCGCGATCGCCTGGAGGCGGCGGGTCTGGAACCTCTTGAGGCAGATATCAACCCCGCAGCACGCTATCTGATGGAGCGTTTTATCGCCGGCTCGCTGGGTTTTCATGCCGACGGGGCCCAGACCCGACTGCGGGCGCATGACTGGCAGCCGCGCTTACGTATGGTTTCGGTTGATATCGAAACTGCCATGCAAGGTGTGCAGCTGTTCTCAATAGGGGTATATGCGCGTGATGGCGATGAGGTCATAGGCAAAGTTTTTATGCGCGGTGAAGGCGCCAGCGTGGATTTTGTTGAAACCTATCCCGATGAGCAGTCACTGCTTGCGGCCTTCTGTGACTGGTTGGCGGATTACGACCCGGATGTTTTGATTGGCTGGAATGTGGTCAATTTTGATCTTTGGTTCTTACAGCGACTGGCGGACAAGCTGGGCGCTCGCTTGCCGCTGGGGCGCAATCGCACCAGTGTGCACTGGCGGCAGGTCAATGATGATAGTGAGCGCAGGATTGCTAGCATCCCGGGCCGGGTGGTGCTCGATGGTATCGAACTGCTGCGCACGGCCACTTATCGTTTTGAAAGCTTCTCGCTGGAGTATGTGTCCCGTGAGTTACTGGATGATGGCAAGCTGCTGCATGGCAGCGGCCGCGGCGCTGAAATTACGGAACTGTTCCATCGGGACAAAGACGCGCTGGCCGAGTACAACCTGCACGACTGTGAGCTGGTGTGGGAGGTATTCGAGAAGACAGATTTGCTCAATTTCGCGATTGCGCGCAGCCAGATGACCGGTCTCAATATGGATCGCCAGGGCGGCTCGGTGGCAGCCTTTGATTTCCTCTATTTGCCGCGCCTGCATCGTGGCGGCTTTGTGGCGCCCAATGCGAGTCCCCAGCTACAGGCGAGCCCGGGGGGCTTCGTGTTGGACTCTACGCCAGGTATTTATCGGCATGTGCTGGTACTGGATTTTAAGAGCCTGTACCCCAGTATTATTCGGACCTTTTGCATTGATCCGCTAGGGATGGCCTTGGGGCTGACTAATGAGGGTGAGGGCGAAGCTAACGGTGTCGACAAGAAGACGATTGCGGGTTTTGATGGTGCAGAATTTGATCGAAGCCGACACCTGCTGCCAGAAATAATTCGTCAGCTTTGGCAGCGGCGTGACGAGGCTAAGGCTTGCGGTGATAGCGCTCAGTCCCAGGCTATTAAAATCATAATGAATTCCTTTTACGGTGTACTGGGTACACCGGGTTGCCGTTTCTTCGACAGTCGTCTCGCCAGCTCTATCACTCGTCGCGGCCATGAAATTATTCAGCAGACCGCGGAGCGGATCGAGAGTCTGGGTGAGCGCGTGATCTACGGGGATACCGATTCGGTATTTGTCTGGCTGCAAGGGGTTGAGACAGAGCCACAGGCTCAGCAGCGCGGGCGCGAGTTACAGCAGCAGTTGAACCAGTGGTGGACCCAGCGCGTGGCTGACGAGCACGGCGTGGAGTGTGTGCTGGAACTCGAGTTTGAAACCCACTACGAGAGTTTTCTGATGCCGACGGTGCGCGGCTCGGATAAAGGTAGCAAGAAACGTTACGCCGGCGTGGTCCGGGATAACGGGTTGCCGCGTCTGGTGTTTAAAGGTCTGGAGAATGTGCGCACGGACTGGACACGGCTGGCTCGAGATTTTCAAATGGAGCTGTATCGCAGGGTATTTTTTGATGAGCCCTATATTGACTATGTAAAGCAGGTGAGCGCCCAGCTAATGGCAGGCGAGCTCGATGGTGAGCTGGTTTATCGCAAACGTCTGCGGCGTAAACTGGATACCTATGAGCGTAATATTCCACCGCACGTGCAGGCCGCCCTGATAGCGCGTGAGCGCGGTCTGGCCGCCACGGCACGTGGCGACTGGGTAGAATATGTAATTACTGCGCAGGGTCCGGAGCCAGCCAGCGACGCGCAGGGTGCGCTGGACTATCAGCATTACCGTGAGCGGCAATTAGCGCCGGTAGCTGACGGCGTGCTGCACTTTCTGGGTACATCCTTCGCCGCCATTACCGACCAGCAAATTTCGCTGTTCTAGTAATCCCTGTAACCGCTGACTCAGCTGAAAAATTCGCCAATCAGTTCGTCGTGCTCAACCGCGCTCAGACGCGGACCAAAGCGGCTGACCACACGTGCAGCTGCGAGGCTGGCAAAATTTCCCGCCACACGGTGATCGTGACCTGCTCCCAGCGCATACAGGAAGGCACCGGCAAACATGTCGCCAGCGCCGTTACTGTCAACCGCGGTAACGCTATGCCCGGCAATTTCAAAGGAGGCTTCGCCATCGTGGATGAGTGCGCCGCGAGCGCCTAGCGTGATAACGAAACTGTCGGCTACCTGCTTGAGTGCTTCCGCCGTAGCTTCCAGGTCATCGCTGCCGGCCCAGGTCATGGCTTCCTGTTCATTGCAGAACAGCAGGTGCAATTTCTGTTCCCCGAGCATCTCTTGCATGCCATCGCGGAAAAACTCGACCATGCCCGGGTCTGAGAAACTCAGCACGGTTTTGACACCGGCAGTTTCAGCGATGTTGCGGGCTTCTACTGCGGCCGCGCGGGCCGTATCAGAGGTGACCAGGTAGCCTTCCAGATACAGGTATTCAGAATCACGTATCGCATCCGCATTCAGTTCACTGGTGGCCATAGTGCCACTGATGCCCAGAAATGAGTT
Source organism: Candidatus Litorirhabdus singularis (assembly GCF_026262625.1). GTDB lineage: Bacteria > Pseudomonadota > Gammaproteobacteria > Pseudomonadales > Halieaceae > Litorirhabdus > Litorirhabdus singularis. Next base: position 17,827 of record NZ_SHNN01000007.1, on the reverse strand, counting down.
CATGCTGCGCTCTGCATCCGGTGAAATCAGCACCAGACAGCGACCTGTGGTGCCCGTTTCGCGATCATGCTCCCAGTTGTGATCGACGCCTGCCGCCTCCAGGTCTTGCAGGTAAAAATCGCCATTATCGTCGTTGGCGACCTTGCAGGAGTAGAACGCGCTGCCGCCGAAGCGGGTAGTCGCAATGACTGTATTGGCGGCGCTACCACCACTGGCGCGCTTGGCTGCAACCATGTGCCCCTCAAGATGATCGCTGAGCTCCTGTTGCCGCGTCTCATCTACCAGAGTCATTAGCCCTTTTTCGACACCCATGGCGGCCAATTCCTGATCTTCCACCTGAATCTCTGTATCCACCAGTGCATTGCCGACACCATATACCGTATATTTTTTCACTGTCGCGCCTTCTACCGTTGCTTTAAAGGGGCGCTATTATGCGCAAAGCCTGAGTTGACTGCCACTCTCATGTACACTCTGCTGGATGAAAACGCTGCGCCAAATACTGTCCAAATTGCTGCTGGTAGCGCTGGTGTTGGTACTGGGCCTGCTGATTTACCTCGACGCGCTGGTCAGCACCACCTTTGCAGATCGCAAATGGGAGATTCCCGCCCGCGTCTACAGTCGGCCGTTGGAGTTGTTTCCCGGGCTGCGGTTGGCCAAGGAAGAGTTGCACTATGAGCTGAGCCTGCTGGGCTATCGGAAAGTGACGCGCCTGACCCAACCCGGTCAGTGGGTGGAGGGGCGCAACCGCCTGGATTTTTATGGGCGTAGTTTTCGCTTTCCCGATGAAATGGTACCGGCAGCGCGTCTGGAGGTAAGATTTTCCGGCAATAGAGTGACGTCGATCCGCTCTGCTGGCCGCGCCCTGGAATTGGTGCGCCTGGAGCCCGTGCATATCGGCGGTATTTATCCCCGGCACCGCGAAGACCGTTTGCTGTTGCAGTTGGACAAGGTGCCCAAGACTATGGTCGCGGGCCTGCTGGCGATGGAAGATCGTCAGTTTTACAGCCACTGGGGTATCTCAGTCACCGGCATACTGCGCGCTATGCAAGCCAACTATCAGGCCGGCCGGGTAGTGCAGGGTGGTAGCACTATTACCCAGCAGCTAGTGAAAAACTACTACTTAAGCAGTGAGCGGAGCCTGTGGCGGAAATCGCGAGAGGCGCTGATGGCGTTGCTGCTTGAGTTCCACTTTGACAAGTCCGAGATCCTCGAAGGCTATATCAATGAGGTGTTTCTAAGTCAGGACGGCCCGCGTGCGATACACGGCTTCGGGCTTGCCAGCGAATACTTCTTCGATCGTTCGCTGGCGGAGCTGGGTATTCACCAGCAGGCTTTGTTGGTAGGGATGGTCAAAGGCCCTTCGCTCTACAATCCATTGCGTAACCCGGAACGCGCGCTCGCGCGTCGCAATACGGTGCTCGATGTGATGTACCAGCAAGGTATTATCAATGATGTTGAGCAGACGGTGTCAAAGGCAATGCCGTTAGCACTGAGTCAGCGTACCCGGGTGGTGAATAGCTACCCCGCTTACCTGGCGTTGGTGCGGCGTCAGCTGCGACAGGATTACCACGAGCAAGACCTTGGCTCGCTGGGACTCAGCATTTTTACGGGCTTTGACCCGCTGCTGCAGAGGCAGGCAGAGCGCAGTGTGGAGGCGGTGCTGCCGCGATTACCCGGTGGTGAGCAGTTGGAGACTGCCATGGTGGTAACCAGTTTTGATAACGGGGAAGTGAAAGCACTGTTGGGTGGTCGCAAGCCGCGTTATGCCGGCTTTAATCGGGCTTTGGATGCGGTACGCCCGGTAGGCTCGCTGATTAAGCCAGCGGTTTATTTGACCGCGCTGCAGGACCCCGCGAAATATACATTAGCCACCCCGCTTAGTGATGCGCCCGTAACTGTGGCCAGCGCAGTAGGTGACGATTGGCAGCCGCGTAACTTTGACCGGCAGTCCCATGGTGACCCGCTGCTGCACAAGGCGCTGGCGCAGTCCTATAATCAGGCCACCGCTCGCTTGGGTATGCAGGTAGGCATTGAGGAAGTACTGGATACGTTGCGCCGCTTGGGCGTGGAACGGCGACAACCGGCAGTACCGGCGCTGATGCTGGGTGCAGGTGGATTGGCACCGGTAGATATTGCCGCTATGTATCAGACGATTGCGGCGGGCGGCTTTCGACTTCCATTGCATACTATTCGCGATGTAGTAGATGCGCGCGGCACAGTAGTGCAACGTTTCCCGTTGCACTACGAACGTGAGGTTTCCATACAGGCGATTCATCTGCTGCACTACGCGCTGCGTGAGGTTATGGAGGAGGGTACCGGCAAAAGCGTCCGTCGTTCTCTGCCCCGTGACTTTGCCGTGGCGGGTAAAACCGGTACCACCAATGATAACCGCGATTCCTGGTTTGCCGGCTTCAGCGGTGATTTGATGGCGGTATCCTGGGTCGGTAGGGATGACAACGGCGGTACTGGCTTGACTGGCGCTACCGGCGCTCTAAAAATCTGGGCTGATTTTATGAGTACCGCCAGTCGTGTGCCTTTGGCTTATCGTGTGCCCGAGGGAATTGAGCATTACTGGATTGACCCCGCCAGCGGCCAACTGTCTGCCGAAGATTGTGAAGGTGCCCGCTTAATGCCGTTTATTAGCGGCAGTCAGCCACAAAAGCGGGTAAATTGTGCGCAACGCAAAGACAGGGTGATGGAATGGTTTCGCGATTTATTTTGACACTGGGTGTGGCCGCATTGGTGAGCGCCTGCGCAGGGCCTTCAGTGCAGGCTCCCGCGCCGGAGCCAGCTGCCAGCAAAGAGCCCGAGGTCCGCGAGCAGACGCAATCGCAGGGCGGGGCCAGCCAGTCGTTATTGACGGAAGCTCGTCAGGCCAGACTCGATGGCGCTTTTGATAAAGCCGAGGGGCTGTTGCTGCGAGCGCAGCGTATTGACCCGCGCAATGGTGTGGTTTACCTGGAAATGGCGCGCCTGTATGCGACTACGGGTGCTACCGAAGAAGCGCGCAGAATTGCAGAGCGAGGTTTGTTGTATTGCACGGGTAGTACTTGCGAGGAATTACGCGAGGTACTCTAACGGCAGACCACGTCAAAGCCGTCGCTGCCCGGTACAAACGTAACCTGCTGATTGATACAGGCGGGCATCTCGCCACTGGAGTGGCTGACATAAATCACCTGAGTGTCAGAATTGTTGGCAATGTGGTCTATCGCTCGCAATACGGTTCGTCTATGAGGGCCGTCCAGTCCCAGGCAGGGTTCATCAAGAATTAATATCTGTGGCGATTTAACCATGGCGCGGGCCAGCAGGACCATGCGTTGTACGCCGAACGATAAACTGTCGAAAGATTCACGCTCATAAGTTCCGAGGCCCAGCGCCTGCAGCCAGTCGCTGGCGGTCTGGCGCTGTTGATCGCCCCAGTCATCATAAAGTCCAACGGTATCAAAAAAGCCTGATACCACGACCTCCAAAGCTTTCATGCCGCGGGCGAAGTTAAGGTGCAGCTTGGTATCGACCAGGCCGAATTTCTGTTTGATATCCCAGACACTTTCGCCGCTGCCGCGCAGCACGCCGAAGAGGGTAATGTCCTGTCCGTAGGCCTTGTGGTTGTCGCCGGTGACCAGACTGAGCAAGGTGGTTTTGCCGCAACCATTGGGGCCTGAAACACAACAATGCTGACCGTGGGCAAAGGTCCATTCCACATTGTGTAGAACGCGCACTCCGTCATAACTGACATTGACGGAGTGCAGGTCCAGTAGTGGCGCGTCAGGCGCAACGCTATAGGCGCGCTGTGCCGGCGCTGGCAAATTGCCGAGGTCTGCCTGTGGCGGGTTGAGCACAGCCTCGACCGCAGCACTGGCGAGCACCGTTTCGCGTTCGCCGCTGGCAATGATGCTGCCTTCGTTGAGTGCAAGAATATGGCTGACGCCCTTGGGCAGGTCTTCAGCCTGACGACACAGCAACATAACGCGCAGTGGGGAGGCCAGCAGGTCCTCTATCAACGTGCTCATCTCAGCCTGACTCTGAATATCCAATCCATCCAGTGGACTATCCAGAATCAATAAATCGGGGCCGCTGAGTATCGCGCGTAGCAGGAGCGTCTTGCGCATTTCGCCGGTGGAAATAAAGCGTATGCCGCGCTGCAAAATATGTTCAATACGGAGCCGCTGTGCCCATTTACTGAACTCGCCGCTGGCGTGTTCGCCGTTGAGAATAGCTTGCTCTACCGTGGTACCGGGGTCGTGCGCATCGGCGCGCATTTCCGAGTCGTCGAAGCGGTCGTCACGCGCACACAAGGCTTGCTGTTGCTCGAAACAAACGTAGGCGATAGTGTTCAGGTCGGCACTGGTGTGCAGTTCACCACTGGTTATGCGCAACTGCTTGCTGAGTAACTTGGCCAGCGTGGTCTTGCCGCTGCCATTCGGTCCCAGGCAGGCCCACTGCTCACCAGGCAACCATTGCCAGCTGATATCGTGCAGTACCGGTAAAGCGCGATAACTGTAGTTGAGCTTGCTGGCATTGAGGAAAAAAGCTGTCATGAGGGTCGCTATACTTGTGTCTGGTGATGCGCAATGGCTTAATAATCGGCCCAGCGTTGCCTGAGAACTTTGTGACTGCCGTCAATCTCGCCACTATCGAACATAAACTGTCCCGCTACAAGCACCGCAAAAAGCTGGCTCGGCCACTGCTTAAACGGTCTGCGGTGGCAATGATTCTGCGCGAAGATGAATCTGGCTTGCGCATTCTAATGATTAAACGCGCCGAACGCGATGGCGATCCCTGGTCTGGGCATATGGCCTTCCCAGGGGGCCGTATGGAACAGATAGACCGACATGGCTACGATGTTGCCGTGCGTGAAACCGAAGAAGAGATTGGGTTGGCTCTGACCAGTGAAGATCGCTGTATTGGCCGTTTCTCGGAAATAATGACCCATGCGCAATTACGTCGGCGCCCTATGGTGGTCAGCCCCTACGTGTTTCGTCTCGATCGCCACGCCACCTTTGAGCCTAATTATGAGGTGGCTGAGGTGGTTTGGATTCCCATGGATTACCTGCTTGACCTGGGTAATCGTGAGCGCATGGTCTGGAATCGTGGCAAGGTGGAAATTCCGCTGAGTTGTTATATGTACAACGGCTACCGAATCTGGGGGTTGTCGCTGATGATGATCGATGAAATGCTGGCTATGTTAGGCCGCAAACCGGGTTTGGCTGCCAGGGGTGGACGCCGCTAGCGCTGTTGGCGCAGAAAGCTGCGAGTGTCCAGCTGTAGTCGTTGCAGTTCCGGGTCCAGCTCACTGGCTTGTTTGAGCGCGTCAGCATCGATTTCGCCGGCAACGAAGGCGGCCACTAGCTCACTCAGTACGGGTGACATTTTTGGATTGTGTTCCCAGCGGGTGCCGCTGGCTAGATTCCCCGTTACCACCTCACCGTGCAGACTCAGCCAATAGCCGCCGCAACTGGAAAGCGTGTAATCGCCGACTCGGCCATAGCTGATATTGGGGGTGGAAGGGTTGAAACCGCCTGGCACCTGCTCATCAATACGTTGCAGCGCCATAACCCAGCTGCTCTCGAGCGGGAACTGCTCGACTTCAGGCCGGCACAACTCGCCGCTGTTCAGCCAAACCCTGATAGTGGGCTGATAATTGGTGCCACGCCAGGTTTCGGAGTGTTCAATATCGATAGAGTTACCCTGACTGGCAATCACCTGCCCGGTGACGACCAGGTCGGTGTGCTGTTGCACGCGGGTAAAAGGCCCCTGCCAGATGCACTCACACTCGGCCTGAGCTGCAGATGCAGAGCCTAGCAGACAGAGCCATAGCAGGTGGCGCGGTGTCATAGGCTCAGCCTTGCAGAGCCTGCGCCGCGGACTTGGCGAAGTACGTTAGTACCGCGTCGCAGCCGGCACGCTTGAAGGCGATCAGTGATTCCAGCATGACTGGCTCTGCCTCCAGCCAACCGTTGGCGAAAGCCGCCTGGTGCATCGCGTACTCACCGCTGACCTGATAGGCAAAAGTAGGTACCTGCAGCTCGTCTTTAACCCGGCGAATGATGTCGAGGTAGGGCATGCCGGGTTTGATCATGATCATGTCGGCGCCCTCTGCCAGGTCGAGGGCGCACTCATGCAGGGCCTCATCACTGTTGGCAGGGTCCATTTGGTAGCTGAACTTATTGCCACCTTTGATGTTGTCCGAGGATCCTACCGCGTCGCGGAACGGACCATAATAGGCCGAGGCATATTTGGCAGCATAGGACAGAATCAAGGTATTACTGTGATGCTCTGTCTCTAGCGCCTGACGGATGGCGCCGATACGACCGTCCATCATGTCTGAGGGTGCGACAATATCTACGCCGGCGTCTGCGTGGGACAGCGCTTGCCGCACCAGCGCTTCGCTGGTGGTATCGTTCAGCACGTAGCCGGCGTCATCGATAATGCCGTCCTGGCCATGGGTGGTATAGGGATCGAGAGCGACATCGGTGATGATGCTCAGGTCTGGTACGGCGTCTTTCAAGCTGCGAACGGCGCGTTGGACCAGCCCGTCCGGGTGCCAGGCCTGTTCTGCAAGAAGTGATTTGTGTTTGCCATCGATAACCGGGAACAAGGCGATAGCGGGTATGCCAAGATCAACCAGTTGTCGGGCTTCGGCCACGAGCAGGTCGATGCTGAGGCGCTCGATACCGGGCATAGAAGCGACGCTTTCGCGCTGGTCCTTACCGTCCAATACAAACATCGGGTAGATCAGGTCATCAACGCTTAGGTTGTTTTCACGCACCAGACGTCGGCGCTGCTCATCTGCCCGCAGACGCCGTAGGCGGGTAGCGGGAAAGGAGGCTCGCGTTGCGCTGAAACTCATGACTGATCTCCTCAGGATGTGGACAAGGTGGCGAAGGTAGCGCGGGCGGCGCTCAGGGTCTTTTCAATTTCAGCGTCGCCATGGGCCGCGGACATGAATCCGGCTTCGTAGGCTGCTGGTGCCAGGTAAATGCCGCGCTCCAGCATACCGTGGAAGAAGCGATTGAACAGATCTGTGTTACAGGCCATCACCTGCTGGTAGTTAGTAATCTGGGACTCTTCACTGAAGAAACCGCCAAACATGGTGCCAGCGTGATTGGTGGTGAAGGCGATGCCCGCGTCTTGTGCTTCTTTGCGCAGCCCCATTACCAGCTGTTCGGTGCGTGCAAATAGCGGTTCATAAAAGCCTTCTGCGGAGATGACGTCCAGAGTCGCTAACCCTGCGGCCATCGCGATTGGATTGCCCGACAGAGTGCCGGCCTGATAAACCGGTCCCAGTGGCGCAATTTGCTGCATGACTTCAGCGCGACCACCGAAAGCACCTACAGGCATACCGCCGCCTATGACCTTGCCCAGCGTGGTCAGGTCGGGTTGTACGCCGTAGAACCCCTGGGCTCCTTGCAAGCCAAAGCGGAAACCGGTCATGACCTCATCAAATATCAACACGCTGCCATACTCATCGCACACCTCACGCAGTGCCTCTAGAAACCCCGGCGCCGGCGGAATACAGTTCATGTTGCCGGCTACAGGTTCGACAATAATGCAGGCAACCTGTTCCCCAAGCTCGGCGAACGCCGCACGTACACCTTCGCTATCATTGTAGTTAAGGGTGAGAGTGTGGTCTGCCAGTGCGACAGGCACGCCTGGAGAGCTAGGCACACCAAGGGTTAACGCGCCAGAACCAGCCTTGACCAGCAGTGAGTCAGAGTGGCCGTGGTAACAGCCTTCAAATTTGACGATTTTGTCGCGACCGGTGAAACCTCTGGCGAGGCGAATCGCACTCATAGTGGCTTCTGTCCCGGAGTTCACCATACGGATCAGGTCCATGCCGGGCATGATGTCGCAGATGCGCTGTGCCAGTTGGGTCTCAAGTTCGGTGGGGGCACCAAAGCTCAAGCCATGGCTGGCCTGGGCTATCACCGCCTCGCGCACGTGGGGGTGATTGTGGCCCATTAACATTGGACCCCAGGACAAGACATAATCTATGTAGCCCTTGCCGTCATTGTCATAAATATAGGCGCCGTTACTGCGCTCTATAAAAACCGGCGTGCCACCAACGGCTTTGAAGGCCCTGACGGGTGAATTGACACCACCGGGAATATAGCGGTTGGCGGCGGCGAAGAGTTGTTCTGAAGAGGGCATAGTCAGGCTGCTTCTGTTGGTGTGAAAAAGGCGGCAATTATTGCCACTATGGTAGAGAATATCCAGTGTCAACTGGGACAGGTCCGGGACAGTATCAGAAGGGCTTTAGCACCACCAACACTACTATCAGTACCAGAAATAGCACCGGCACCTCGTTGAAGATACGAAAATACACGTGCCCATGATGGTTGCTGTCTTGTTGCATGACAGCCACGTAATGGCCGCAGACAGCGTGGTATACAACCAGCGCAACAACCCCGGCCAATTTCAGCCACATCCATTTTGCTTGCCAGTAATAGTCCAGATTAAATGCCATCAGGACCAAACCCAGAACAATAGCGATTACTGCGATGGGTGTGACAAATCGATATAGTTTGCGCGCCATGATAGCCAATTGTTGCCGCGTCTGAGGGTGCTCGCTGGCTGCGAAATACACCATGATGCGAGGCAGGTAGAAGATACCTGCAAACCAGCAAATGACGGCAATGATATGAAATGCTTTGACCCAGAGCACAGTGCCTCCCTAAAACCTACTCAAATAGAACTGATCTATAGTATCGCGGGTAACCACTCCGCGAATAGACGGCCCCTGTTTAGTCTTGGCGCCCTCTACTAACAGCGCTTCAACTGTGTTGTTGCGTAGCGTGTCCAGCGCCTCCCGCAAGGTCGCTCTGGGACCGAGATTGGCAATACTCCAGCGTCTCAGGTCCAGTTCTGTCAGGTCGACGCCAGCCGCCATATCCGTTTCCAGTAGTGCCTTTCTGAGGTCATCACCTTGAATCAGGTACATTGACTCGCCATCGCGCTGCAGCAAAAACCAGCCGCTGCCCTCGGCGACTTCCTCACTCTGGGCATCCAGAAAGTGCGGCAACACCTGTATATTTCTTTCCATTACCGTCAGCACGTTGGTTTGGTGCAACATTTGGCTGATAGGATCTTCCGGGATCGCTCGCTGCAAATGGATGAGTGCCACCTGGTGTGCGGCGGGCAACTTGAACGCGCTGCTGCGAGTCAACGTGGCAGCAATGATTGCCAGCATCGAAGGGAATGCCACACTTACACTCTGGCTTAGTTCTACCACCGCTAAAATGGCCGCCAGTGGGGCGTTGAGCACGGCAGCCATGGCTGCGCCCATGCCCAGCATGACGTAAATCACAGGATCGCTGGCACCTCCCGGCACCAGCAGGTCACTGACAATGGCCAGCGCTGCGCCCACGCAACCACCAATAACAAGATTGGGTGCAATGAGCCCGATGGGCATACCAGCCCCCACGCTGATTGCTGTGGCGAGCACCTTGGCCATGACAATAGTGACCAGCAGTACTAATGGGATATTACCGGCTACGGCTTGCTCCAGCGTGCCGTAGCCGAAGCCGAGCACCTGCGGCAGCTGGGTGGCGATCAGCCCGGTGATGAAGCCCGCCGCCAGAAATCGCCAGAAGATAGGGATATGGCTAGTGCGTAGAGTGCGCTTCATTACCGTGATAAAAAGCGCGACCACGCAGCCGCAAATAATCCCCAGCAGCAGGATAAAGGGAAGCTCTTGCAGGCTGACGCCCACGGTAGCGGGAAAGGCCATAATGGGCTCTTCAATGCGCACCAGGCGAGTGAATGTGGTGGCACTGATGGCGGCGAGTATCACCGGGGTAAATCCGATGACAGTGTATTCTGCAATAATGACTTCCATGGCAAAGATAACGCCAGCCAACGGCGTATTGAAGGCGCTGGCGATACTGGCGGCCGCACCGCAGGCAATCAGAATACGCTGACTATTATTCGGCAGCGCCAATCGCTGAGCGACAAAACTGTTGATAGCGGCGCCCAGGTGTACGCCAGGCCCTTCGCGGCCGCCTGACTGGCCGCTGCCCAGTGCCACAATGCCGCCAATGAATTGGACGATGGCATTGCGCCAGGGCAGTTGGCCGTAGTGACTGTGCATGCGTGACAGCACGTGGACGATCCCGACCTCGCGGTCGCTTGGTTTCAAAGACTGAAATATCAGGCCTAGTATCGCCGCGCCAGCCAAGGGCAGGCAGAACCGCGCCCACAGAGGCAATTCCATAAAGCTCAGTGCCTGAGTTTGCTGCAGCCAGAAGAAAGAGAAGGCAGTAATGGCATACTCAAACATTAGTACGACAACAGCGGCTACAATACCTGCCGCTATCCCCAACATGCCGTAGGGCAGCAGGGAGCGGTAATCAGCGAGCGAATCGCGAAGTTGGTCTAGCTGCATCAGTGAATTTCCGTCCGGGGCGGCAAAATTACCACCCCTGTGTTTGGCAAAATCTCTATACTATATGGCTTTGTGCGCAGGCTGGCGAGTGCTGGGTGTACGTTTGGAGAAGGTAATGATTAAGGCAGGTATTGTCGGGGGAACGGGTTACACCGGGGTGGAGCTGTTGCGGCTTTTGGCCGCGCACCCTGGCGTAGAGGTCGTGGCTATAACCTCCAGGGCCGAGGCCGGTCGCCGTGTGGACGAGCTGTTTCCAAACCTGCGTGGTGTTTATGACCTCAAGTTTACGGTACCCGACGTGGCCGAGCTGGGTGCCTGTGATGTGGTGTTTTTTGCGACGCCACACAATGTCGCCATGAATACGGTACCTGAGCTACTGCGACTCGGTACTCGGGTCATCGATTTGTCAGCCGACTTCCGTCTGCGTGATGCTGAGTTGTGGTCGCAATGGTATGGCGAGCCGCATGCCTGCCCAGAGGTTATAGAGCAAGCTGTGTACGGTCTGCCCGAAGTGTATCGGGAGCAGATAGCGACAGCGCAGTTGGTTGCCTGTGCCGGCTGCTATCCAACTTCTGTGCAGCTAGGCTTGTTACCGCTACTCCAGGCGGGTGTGGCTGATCCGACGTATCTGGTTGCCAACGCGGCGTCCGGCGTCAGTGGGGCGGGTCGGCAGGGTAAGCTGGACAACATCCTGTCTGAAGCCGCGGACAGTTTTAAAGCCTATGCTGTAGCCGGGCATCGGCATTTGCCGGAAATTGAGCAGGAACTGACCCGCGCGGCGGGCGAGAGCGTGCAGTTGACCTTTGTGCCGCATTTGTTGCCGATCATTCGGGGTATTCACGCCACTCTTTATACCAAAGTGGCAAAGGATGTGGATGTGCAGCAGTTGTTTGAAGACTTTTACCGAGACGAACCTTTCGTTGACGTGCTTCCCGCCGGTCAATTGCCGCAGACTCGCAGTGTGCGCGGTGCCAATGTTTGTCGTCTGGCCGTTGCGAGGCCGCAGGATCGCGATGTGGTGGTGGTAATGAGCGTGATAGATAACCTGGTGAAGGGTGCCTCCGGGCAGGCAATACAGGCATTGAATATCATGTTTGGGCAACCTGAAACAGCCGGCCTGGCAAACGTTGCCCTGCTACCCTGATGCGGCGCTCCGTTGTCGTTCAGCAGCATCCGCATCATCGCTACCGGCTGATATTTTTGACCGCCACTACTGCGGCTGCGCTGTTTATTGGCGGCTATTTTATTGGCGCTTACGGCAGCCTGAATCGGCTACTTACAGACAGCAATGAGCTGCAAACCTTGCGCGAGCGAGTCATGGCCACCGAGTCGGATCTGGAACAGCAACGTCTGTGGCGGGTAATGCGCGAGACGCGTGACGATATTGAGTCGGATGCGCTGGAATTGGTGCGTCAGGATTTGGCCGAGCAGCAGGCATTAGTGCTGGAGTTGGATCGGGCCGTGAAATTCTATAAAGGCCTGATGGCGCCGGACGAACTCGAGTCGGGTTTGAGTGTGCATTCTATCGACTTACGCGCGGGCGCATTGCCCGGGCGATATCAATTTCGAATTTTGGCCCAGCAGAGTGCACGTAAGCACCAGCTGCTGATCGGCACACTGCGGGTCGAGGTTGAAGGTGCGGCAGGCGAGGTTGCGACACAGTTGGAGTTGTCGGATTTGTCCGCCGAGGTCCCCAGCAGAGATATCAAATTGCGCTTTAAATATTTTCAGGCAGTCGAGGGCGAGCTAGAGCTGCCCGAAGGTTTTGTGCCGCGTAAACTGGTAATCTATGCGAAGGCGACGAAGCCCGCGAAAGTCGAGTTCAGCCGCGAGTTCCCGTGGGTTGTAGAGGAGTAGAATCAAATGTTAGGCAGTAAAGATAAATCCGGTTTTGGAAATTCCAGCACGACTACGTTGATTTCCAGCGAGTCTCGCATTGACGGTGACATTACGTTTTCCGGCAACCTCGATGTTGAGGGTATAGTCCGTGGCAATGTCACGGCAGTGCCGGACCGTGATGCGGTAGTCAGAGTGATTGATCAGGGTCGCGTTGAGGGCGAGATTCGAGCGCCATCGGTGATTATTAATGGTGATGTGGTGGGTGATGTTTACTCCAGCCAGCACCTCGAACTGGCCGCCAAAGCACGTGTGCAGGGTAATGTTCACTACACTCAGGTAGAAATGGCGATTGGGGCAGAGGTCAACGGCAGTCTGCGCCATGGCGCGGAAGATGCGGCTGCCGAGAGTGAGGCCGCGGTTCAGGATTCCTATGATTCTGAGTCCACAGCCAGCGATTAACGGTTGACGGCAAAAGTTGACTGTTTTACTCAGGTAATCCATAATTCCCGCTCGTTAATTGGGGAAGTAGCATGTCGGTAGCGGAAACATTCGATCCAACCACAGTTCAGCTGAGCGCTAACGCTGTGCACAAGGTGCAAGCCTTGATTGAGGAGGAAGGTAATACTGACCTCAAGTTGCGGGTATTCGTCACAGGCGGTGGTTGTTCAGGGTTCTCTTACGGATTTACCTTTGACGAACTGGTGGCAGACGACGACACACAGATAGAGCGTGATGGCGTTGTTGTGCTGGTGGACCCCATGAGCTATCAATATTTGGCGGGTTCTGAAGTCGACTATACCGAGGGCCTTGAAGGGTCCAGGTTTTTGGTCTCTAACCCCAATGCTACGACTACTTGCGGTTGTGGCTCTTCTTTTTCTGTCTGATTCACTGATTAGGCGTTGGTTTGCGATTTGCCTGCTGGCGCTGTGTTTTTGCGGGTCTATAGCGCACGCTGAAGGCGATGATGCGCGTCGTTATCTGGCCGAAATAGAACTGCACACTGAAGCTGAGTTGTTCGCCGCACTGCAGCGGTCGCAAGCATTGTTCGATTCTGGCACGCTGGCATTACACTCTGATCAACCGGTGCGTCTGGTGCTGCACGGTCCCGAGGTCTTTGTGCTGCTGTTGCAGAACTATCAGCAACACAAACAAACGGTGGATCTGGCGGCCCAACTTTCAGCGTTCGGCGTGGTCGATGTGAAAGTCTGCGAGACCTGGATGCGCGGTGCCAAAGTTAACGCTGCGGAATTGCCTCCGTTTATCGGTACCGTTCCGTTTGGCCCTGCGGAAGAAAAGCGGTTGCTTGATGAGGAAGGCTATATCTGGTTTTAGGCGCTGCGACCTAAGCGGGAAAAACGCCCCCCAGAACTCTTGGTCCGCTCGCACCAGTAACCCCTGAATTGTTGCCAGGTAAATGTTCCAGGCACTGGAACGCCAGCCAGGCAAACGCGGCAGCCTCTACCCATTGTGGATCTATGCCAAGTGCGCCGGTCGTAGTAACCGTTGCCGTGGGGGAGTGTGCCTGCAGGCGTTGCATCAGGTGCGAGTTCAGCGCGCCGCCTCCACACATGTAGACCTCTTGTACCGTTGCGGGTAAGCACTCGGAGATAGTAAGCGCAGTATATTCGGTCAACGTTGCCTGTACATCGACTGGCGCCAGCTGGTGGCAGGCGGCTACTGAAATCTGTTGGTCCAGCCAGTTCAGGTTGAAATCTTCCTTGCCGGTACTCTTGGGTGGCGGTAGGTGGAGATAGGGGTGTTGCAGTAACTGCTCTAGCAGGCGCGTACTCACCTGGCCCCGCGCCGCCCATGCGCCATTGTTATCGAAAGCCTGACCCTTATGGCGCGCGATCCATGCATCGAGCAAGGTATTACCGGGGCCGGTATCAAAGCCACTCAATTGCGTGTCGAGTAGACTGACATTGCTAAGGCCACCGATATTGACGCAGGCTCGCAATATACCTGGGGCATGAAAAGCAGCGGCATGAAAGGCTGGTGCCAGAGGTGCTCCCTCACCGCCGGCGGCAATATCGCGCCGCCGAAAATCGGCTACGGTGGTGATACCGGTCAGCTCTGCAATGCAATTGGGGTCGCCGATTTGCAGGGTGAAGGCGGGCCCTCCTGCCTGCGCCGATGGTGGTCGATGGCGGATGGTTTGGCCATGACTACCAATGGCGCGTACCTCCTGCTTAAGGATGCCTGTGTGTTCAAGCAGTGCTAGTGCAGCGGCTGCAAACAACTCTCCGAGCTGTCGGTCGAGACGTCCCAGTCGTTCAATTTCGTTGTCGCCGGCATGACTAATGGCGGCTATTTCTGCGCGCAATGACGGGGGGATCGGGTAGTTCAGGTGGCCCTGCAGGCTCATGCCATTGGCGCCAATCTTCAGCACAGCGGCATCTACCGCATCCAGGCTGGTTCCCGACATGAGCCCCAGCAGCAGAGAGTCTTTCATCCCCGTCTAGAGACTGTTGCTGGGCCCTGATTGTCCGCTGTTGCTGGCCAACTGGGTCTGACGAATGGATGCAAGCTGCATAGTGAGGCTGCGAGTCTGGTCTTCAAAGCGAGACATTTCTGCACTCGCCAGACTGACGGCCTTGGGCAGCTTCTTGTGGATGGTGCGCGGATTGCGATGCACCCCATTCATCAAAAATTCGTAGTGCAGGTGTGGCCCGGTGGCAGCGCCGGTGGATCCGACCGTTCCTATGACCTGCTGCTGGGTAACGCGGCTGCCCTTTTTGACGCTGCGCTTATGCAGGTGCAGATACTTGGTGGTATAGGCCTGGCCATGCTGAATGACAATGTAGTTACCATTGGCCTTGGTGTAACCCGCGGCGGTGACTTTGCCATCGCCGGCTGCAAATACGGGAGTGCCGCGCGGAGCCGCGTAATCAGTGCCGCGATGCGGTCGGGTTGTCTTATAGATGGGATGCAAACGCTTCAGGTTAAAGTTGGAGCTGACTCGGGTGAAATCAACCGGCGCTAGCATGAACGCCTTGCGCATGCTGACGCCGTCTTCCGAGAAATAGCCGACCTTGCCATTGGCATCGACGTAACGATAAGCGGTGTAGCGCTTGCCACGGTTAACAAATTCGGCCGCCAGAATTTCCCCGTCGCGCAGCTTCTCGCCTTCAAACCAGAGCTCTTCATAGAGTACGTGGAAATGATCGCCGGTGCGTGGGTCTAGTACAAAGTCGATAACACCGCCGAATATGTTGGCGAGTTCCATAATCGTGTTCTGGGTCATGCCGGCATCGTCGCCGGCCATGAATAATGACGACTTAATGGTTGCGGAAGCAAAGCTGCGATGGCGCTCAGGGGTCTGTGTTATCTGCTCTACGTCATAGCTACCACCCTGACGCCGATAAATGACGCTCTCCAGGCGTGATTTCTGGTACCTGAGTGCTTGCAGTTCGCCTTCCTCAGAGAGCTGAAAGCCAAGGCTTTGGCCGGGAAAGATGCGAGTCAGCGACTTGCCGCCTTCAGCTTTGTTAACAATGTGGTAGACATCGCCATCATCGAGCCCCGCGCGCTGGAAGACGATAGACAGGCTGTCGCCATTGCGAATTTCAAAGTCCTGCCAAGTCTCTATGGGCTCTACAGCTATGGCAGCGGTCGTATCAGGTACCAGAGTCTCCGGCAGGGCGATTTGCAGTGGAATAACCTTGCGCTTGTCGTCTGCCGCTGGCGAGCCTTGCTGGGCTGCGTCAGCGAGCGGTTCTGGGACCACCGCGGGGCTGCTATCGCCCGAGCTCAAGGAAACGATGGCGGAAAGACCGAGGGCCGCCGCAGATGCCAGCACCAGGTGCCGGCGCCGGAAAGCCGGAACCCCGTCGGTTTGTTCTACAGTGCGGCTGGTCGCTCCGCGTTTCTTATTCGCTTTGAACATAGTGTGTTGATATTGCAGCTAATATTTGAAAGTTAGTATAACAACATTTTGTGAACAGAAATATCGACTAATGTCACGGAAACTTGCATTTAATGCGGGTTTCTGTATCGTTCGCGCATCATCAAATCGACCGATTTTTGCCGGATACAGGCCATGGAAAGCAGTGCCCTTATTGAAGACCTTACCGCACGCGAGTTGATATTTCAGCTGGCGGGTGAGGATGCGTTGATTGAGCATTTGGCCTCCGGCTCGCGCACACTCTATTGTGGCTTCGACCCCACCGCCGACAGTCTGCACATCGGTCACCTGGTGCCGCTATTGATGCTGCGGCGCTTCCAGCAGGCGGGCCACAAGCCCATTGCTTTGGTGGGGGGCGCCACCGGCATGATCGGAGACCCCAGCTTCAAAGCTCAAGAGCGTTCTCTCAACACTACCGATGTAATAGCCGACTGGGCGCAGAAGATTCGTGATCAGGTTAGCCAGTTTATCGATTTTGATGCATCTACTAATGCCGCCGAGGTGGTGAATAACCTCGACTGGATGGCGGGCATGGATGCGCTGAGTTTTCTGCGCGACGTGGGTAAGCATTTTTCAGTCAATGCCATGATTCAGAAAGAGTCAGTCAAACAGCGACTTGAGCGCGAGGGCACTGGTATTAGCTTTACCGAGTTCTCCTATATGTTAATGCAGTCCTACGACTTTTCGGAGCTGAACCGGCGCCACGGTTGTACGCTACAAATAGGTGGCTCTGATCAGTGGGGCAATATCACCGGTGGCATCGACCTGACCCGGCGTATGAATGGCGCGCAGGTATTTGGCTTGACGGTGCCCTTGGTCACCAAATCCGATGGTACTAAATTCGGTAAGACAGAATCAGGCACGGTGTGGCTTGATGCCCAGCGAACTTCACCTTATGCCTTCTATCAGTTCTGGATGAATACCGCCGACGCTGACGTCTACAAGTTTCTGCGCTACTTCAGTTTTAGACCGCTCGCAGAGATTGCAGATATCGAGGCCGCCGACGCCAGTCGCGAAGGTCGTCCTGAAGGGCAACGGCTATTGGCGGAAGATGTTACTAGCCTGGTACATGGCGATACCGGCTTGCTCGCTGCCCAGCGCATTACCGAGGCCTTGTTCAGTGGTGATAGTGCAGCCCTGTCTGAGAACGATGTGCTGCAGTTGCGTCTGGACGGTTTACCTTCCTCACAATTGAGCCGCGCTCAATTACAGGAAGGCTCCTTGAGTCAGGTGCTAACTGACAGTGGTTTGGCGGGTTCTGGCAAGCAGGTTAAAGATGCATTAGGGCGTGAGGCTGTCACAGTCAATGGCAGGGCGCTGTGTTGGGAGGACAATATGAATCCCGCTGCCTGTTTTGGTGCCGACGAGGCGCTCTACGGGCGCTTTTATCTAGTGAAGTTAGGTAAAAAGAAGTACCACTTGTACGAAGTCAGCTGAAAGCCGAGTGATAGCTTAATTAGTAGTCAACTTGGTTATTAATTAAGCTATAAATTTCAATTGCTTAGCCTCACCTGCAGGTCTTTTTCGAATCTATTGAAATTAAGTTGAATTGGCTGTTGCCAAGCCCTCGCTTATACGTATAATACGCCTCCTTGGTTCGGGGCAATCCCTGAATCGAACTGCGGTCCCAGCGGCTTGCAGAGTTGTTTAACAAGAAGATAAAGACAGATGTGTGGGCACTTGTGGAGTGTATTTCTCTT
>NZ_SHNN01000006.1 GCF_026262625.1 Candidatus Litorirhabdus singularis | reverse complement strand
TTGGCTTCTGAATACGCGACCTCGCAAGCGGTTTGGGTTTAAAACACCGCAAGAACTAATGGAGCGTGAAATGGACGGAGGGTTGATACGTGTTGCACTTGATTCTTGAATCCAAGCAGAGCCCTTTATGAGCATTGTTCTTTGTTCTTTCGAAAAAAGGGCTCTGACCCCTTATAGTGAAAAAAGGGCTCTGACCCCTTATAGTGCTTATCGAGGCCTGAGCCGATGTTGCCTTTTCCTGCAGCATAAACCAAAAAAGAGCTACCTTGCGGCAACCCTTTTTCAGTTGTTTGGTGGAGGCGGCGGGAATTGAACCCGCGTCCGCCAGTACTCTGCCATCGGCTCTACATGCTTAGATTCCGTCAATTAATTTAACCGCAAACAGCCCGACGGGCAGGACGTTATTGGCGATCCTGTAAAGTTTTAGCAGTTCCACCCCAGGCAGGCTTCACAGCGATCCAGTTCTATATGACAGTCAATAGCGCGGGGCTGGCACCTTGCTAAGGACCGCTAGGGCCGAAGCCACTAGAGGTGTTACAAAGGGCTACTTACGCAGCCAGTTGTGCACCGTAGTTGTCGTCATTGGCAACTAATAGTTTGCAGCTTTGGATTAACGTGATTGGCTACCATCACGGCATGCACCTCAGGGTTTGTGACCGTCGTCGAATCCAAATCGCCCCCGTTGTGAATGACCAGTATACCTTAAAAAGGGTAGTACTAGCCTGTGTTATTGATATGGGGGCAGGCGGGGCCATTTCAAGTGCTCGCTAATCAGTCCTGGGCGGTGTTGAGTGCATTTGAGTAGGCTTGGTTGCTGTAGATGTATCGTTGGTTGTTGGCGGAATGAATTCGGCCATTATTCTCGACTAGCGATGAGTACTTTTAATACTTGGGGCCAACAATCTACTCATTTCTCCAGGCCCTAACCATCCTGACAGGAGCAGCATTTTGGAAGCTGTCGCGGTGGCGGCATATCGTCGACATGTCTGACAGCTACTGATAGGGTGATATTTGTCGCATCATTATAAGCGGGGTCTGAAGCCCTCCTGGCCCGGCTTTCTGTTATTGGGTGATGCGCCAGGGAGTCTTCACTCAAGGATGAACTATGATGATGTTTGTGCGACATTTTGCAGCGCCCCCGGGTTACCTGATTGTTCTGTCTGAGAGGTCAGTGACGATGCGCGCCTTGCTGCGTTTTACCCTGCTGCTGACAATGGCCATTTTGCTCTCCGGCTGTCTTATCACGTCCGAAGAAGCCCTATATTCTGTGGGTGATGATGTTGGGATATCTGTCACGCGTCTAGGTGTATTGAATGAAACTATAGACGACGACCTGCCAGTGCTCACACTTCTTGAGCGCAAAGGCACTCATTATCAGACTCTGAATGTGCACTTCCTCGAGTCCATACTAAAGGGCAAATCAGGCTTGGATAGTACTGATGAGATGCAGGCTCTGTTCAAGCGATTACCAGGCTACCCCGACCACTATATCGCTCAGGTTCAGCTGAAGGGCGAAGACTTCTTTTATAGCCTGGTTACCAGGCAGGGCTCCCGGCTCCATGTGTCGTTAATGCTGTTGACCGAGGAAGAACGTGAATTCGCAGAGGGTTCTGGCCTGCACGTGCCTGAATTTACCTTGGGCTTCTTTTTTGATAATGCAGCCCAGCTGCAGGAATACGCTCGTTACTGGCTGGAGCTTAAGGGAAGTCAGTGGTATCTGGCGCCGAGATCCATTGACCAGAAGAGCATGCTGTTTTCTGGGGATATTGTGGAAGGTGAAGAGAATATTGCAGCGGCGAAAGCAGCTACGCTGGAATTCGGATGTCTGGCGAAAGCGGGTCACCCGGGGGACCCCGCTGTAAAGGCGCTAGCGCCGCCTCACAATAGAGGCAAGCTGCTGATTGCCATTGAGTCAGAGCAGGCTATTGCACTATGTGAGCGTTCGAGTACTCAAGCTGGTGCTTCACAATCAGCTCGGTACGCGCTCGCAAGGGCGTATGAGCGGGCAGGCATCTACCAGCCAGCGAATGGCGTGCCAGGGTCTCTGGCTATCGCGCGCGAACTGGCAGAAGAGGGGTTTGGGCTCGGCTTCGTGATGCAGGCAGCGGCTTATACGAGTGGCAAGGGAGTAGAGAAGGATCCGGAGCGAGCGTTGCAGTTGCTGAAGGAGCAAGCGCCGCAAACGGATGCCAACGTGTTGCAAACACTCGGTACCCTCTATTTTTATGATTATCTCGGTGCGCCGAATTACCCATTGTCCTTACAATATACAACTGCCGCGGCAGACTTGGGCAGCTCGGAGGCGCTGGCAACGCTGGGGAATATGTATCAGTTAGGCCTGGGGGTAGAGCAAAGCCACGCCACGGCACTGGAGTATTTTGTTCAGAGTGCGGCGGGCGGCAGTTCGCGGGGGCGCCACCTGCTAGGCATGGCTTACTATAATGGCTATGGCGTTGACAAGAATTTGCAACGAGCCTTTACCAATATCGAACAGGCAGCGCAGACGGGTTTCCCGGCCGCCATGTACGCTGTTGGTTACATGAGTGCCTACGGCCAGGGCACAAAAGAAAGCCGCTACACTGCGCTTAATTGGCTGCGCAAAGCGGCGCGTGCTGACCATGCACGGGCAAAAAAACTGGCAGCGCAATTGTATTATGAAGATCCTGCGCAGGCGCTCAAAGATGATGAGTATGAATCCTGGTTAGTACAATCTGCAACGGAGGGTGATGCCCATTCCCAGTATCTACTTGGTTGGCTTTACGAAAGCGGCAGGGACCAGAAGCCGGACGAGTACCATGTTTACTCACTAAATTGGTATAGGAAGGCTGCCGCTCAGGGCTATGTTGACGCGCAGTTGGCCTGTGGTCGACTGTATCTGGTACAAAAAAACTACGACAAGGCGCTGTCATTTTATGAATCTGCTGTGGAACAAAAAAATGGACGAGCGGCCTGGCAAATGGGTGAGTTGTATTTTGAAGGGCGCGGTCACAGTGGTATGAGCGCCGGTATACCGCGAGATATCAAGCGCGCCACCGGCTACTACGAAGCTGCAGCAGATCAGGGTATTGCGCTGGGGTTAGTTAGACTGGCAATGGCCTATATATCAGGCCATCAAGTTGCCAAAGACGTGAGCAGGGCGGCGCTCTATATGTCGCGCGCTGCCGAGATGGGCGATCCCGAGGCGCAGCGCGCTCTGGGATCAATGTACATGGAGGGAACAGGTGTGCCCAAGAATACCGCGCGCGGGTTCCAGTGGCTCGAGAAGGCCGCCGACCAGGGCGAATCTGTTGCGCAGTTCAGTTTGGGTGTGATGTATGAGCAGGGCACTTTTGTTGCGCAGGACTACGGTACCGCCCTGGACTGGTATAACAAGTCTGCGGCCAAGGATTACCCGCGAGCATGGAACAACCTTGGCCATTTGGTAGAGAAGGGGCATAGAACCAAGCAGGACTACGCTAAGGCTATTCAACTTTACCAGCTGGCCGCTGCGGAGGGTGTGGGTATTGCGCACGGCAATCTGGCGCGGGTGCTGGCAACAGTGGTTGGTTACAAGGATCCAGACAAGGCGACCATGCATGCCAGAGAAGCTATAAAGCTGAATGACAAAGCTTATAATCACGAGTTGCTCGCGGCAGCATATGCTGCCAACGGTCGTTTTAGCGACGCCATCGTTGAGCAGGCAACGGCCATTGCCAAGGCCGAAGGCGAATCACGGCCATCCCCGAATCGCGACCTGCGTCTGAGCATTTATCGTAGAGGCAAGGAGTTGAACTGTTTTGCCGGCGGCGAAAAGGGGTGTTTTTAAGGGTTCTACTGCAAAGCAAACTCAATGTGTATGGCAATGGCGCCGCGACCTTTTCCGGTGATGTGGCGCACAATGGCGGCGAGATAGGCGTCAGCGGAGGCAGCAGGGCGCTGTTCTTTGGCGCGGTGACGTGGTTTTGGCGTGAGGTTAAATCAAACCCTTGGCCGAATAAATTCGGCCCTACAGGGTAGGTTGCAGAGTCCACACAAGTGAGGGTTGCAGAGCGCCTAGCGTGGGGTCGAATTCATTCGACCATTATTCCGCGCCCCTGAAGCCGCTGGGGCATTGATTACTGCGTAATTACCGCGATATTGAAGTAGCTGGTAGTGCCGCTCACTTCATTGCCCGGGATCAGCATAGGGTTGCCCGTCGGACTATCCTGAGCGGCTACAAACTTGATCGACTCCGGCCCAAGGTCGCCGACTAGCTCCAGGTCATCCTCAACATCTGCAACCGTAAAATCGCGGGCATTGATGTACTGAACAAACTCGGACGCTTCCGGTGTCGTAATGTTATACACCATGATGCCGCCTACACGCTCAAGGCCGATGAAGGCATAGGTGCGCCCCTCAATCACCGCGATCTCAATCGCCTCGGGCTCGGGGCCCTTATCGTCGGAGCGATCATCGCCTTCGTTGTCATCATTGCTGGCGTTAAAACTGTCACCCAAACGGTTGGCAGTAATCACTTCAAAGTCGCTGCCAGAGTCGAACACCGGCTGACCTGTTTGCGTATTCCAGATGGTAAATGAGCGCGCACCGTAGGAATACAATGCCTCATAGGTACAGTCAGTCTCAGGCAGGCCGGTAGTGGCCAGCGATGCACAGGCGCCAGTGGTGCCCAGGTTCGCAATGACCTTCAGACGGCCCAATTTTTCGTTATCTTCAAAGTCCGCGCCCGCCAGTGCGACCAGATCAGGGTCAAAACTCGCACCATTGTCGGTAATATCTTTGATGCGAACTTCATCTAGATAATGAAAGCAATCGCCGTCTTCAAAGTCGAACCCGCCCTGGGATGTGCAATCACCGGCGTCAGTTGCATCGGTCAGGAATTCACGGGCTTCCTCTTCGTTGGCAGTAACAATGTAAGTCACACCATCGAATTCGAAGGTGTCAGCGCCGTCAGGCATATAGGTGCCAAACACTGGCACAATTCGAATGTTCACCCCATTGTCGCGGTTGCTGGGGTCCATTTCATTGCCGGGAATATTGTGGTTCTTATAGCCCAGACCCATCACCGATTGGATGGTGTTGGTGCCCAAGTCGACTACAGCCATGGCGTTGTTTTTCTGCAATATGACATAAGCCGTACTGCTGTCAGCCGAGACACCCACGTATTCCGGCTCAAGGTCTGCGGCGACCGAGGTCGCTTTACTAGATATCCGCACAGGCCCGGTTAAACCACCGCTGTTAAAGGCGGTAAAATCGAGACGTGTCACATTGGCCGCTGTGACACTGCCAGCACCCGCAGAAATATCCACTATCGTTATGCTGCCTTCGGGGTCTACGGAATAATCGCCATTGGGCTCGCCTTCGTTGGCAACCAGCACCTTGTTGCCATCAGGTGTGAACGTCACCATATCCGGCAGTGCACCGGCTTCCACCGCACTCAGAAAAGTGCCATCGGTTTGGTAAAAAGCAAGGTAACCGTTGGCCTGCTTGTTGGCAGCTTCGATAGCCACGGCCAAGGTGGCATTACTAACCGCTACACTGTTGGCGGCTCCCAGGTCACTGGCATCCATGTCAAGCGTACCGGCGACATCAGCAGCCACATCCAGGGACAGGCTCAAGGTTGGCGTTGAAGGGGATGAGGCATCAATAACATCAATTTGACCAGAATTCGCATTCACCACAAAGGTCATACGAGTGGCGGGGTCATAATCGACTATCTCAGCGGCAGACTCATCGAATACGCCTGTTTCATAGCGTCCCAGTAAAGACAGCGAGATGGTATTCGCTGTTGTGTTAGCCCCGTCGAACCCATCGGACCCGTGGGGCCGACTAGGCCGCTCCCGTCGAGCCATCATCACTGCTGCAGCCGACTAGCGCCAACGAGAGGCTCACAGCTGACAACGCAAGCATTTTCTTCAAGTTCATTTATTCACTCCCTGGTATACGTGTTTTGGTTACGGACTTCAGTCAGTCAAGGTAGACAGGGGCCATAAACTTTTAGTGACCGTGCGATGAAGGGTAGACGAAAGGTAGATTACGGCTGCAGCCTGTTTCACACAGCCGCGCCAAGTAGCGAATGCCCCGTATGTTGCTAGTGGCAATGGCGCACTTATCGCCTCGGCTGAAACCGGGGGGCTGCGGAAACCTTTTTGTTGGTCGATGCCGGGAATGGTTTGGTAGCACTGCAATCATTGGAGACAGAGAACTATGTCACGGTACTGGAAGACGGAACACTCGAGGCTACAGCGACTTCTATTAGCGAATTCGAATGGTTCAGCCTGGTTGAAAATGCGAACGGCTTTTATGTCGCCGCGGAATTTGGCGGAGCAGGCAACCTGGTAGTCGATCGCGAGGCGGTTAACACGTGGGAACAGTTTGGCCTGGCAGAGGCAGAAGTCTGGGCATAGCTATGCGATAGGCTGTCGCCCTAATGCCAAGGCCTATCTGGATATGCCGGCGACCGCAGCGGCGGGGCTGAGTAATGTCCCTGTGCTGTTATCTCAAACAGGTGCATTCAGCGACACTGCGGCGATGACTCCCAGTAGCAGCCTGATACCTTACGAGCCAATTGCGACACTCTGGTCTGATCGAGCGGAAAAACTTCGCTGGGTTGCTATTCCTTCAGGTAGAAAAGTCATCTGGTCAGAAGAGGGTAAATGGCAGTGGCCTGAGGGCACCGTATTCGTTAAACACTTTGCCTTACCTGTGGATGAAAGTGATCCCAGTGTGTTGCGTCGCCTTGAGACGCGCCTGATAGTCATTATGGAGGAGGAAAAGGTTTACGGCGCAACTTACAAATGGCGTGAGGATAATTCCGAGGCAGATCTGCTGACCGCGGGGCTGGCGGACGAGGTGACTGTTGCCTCTGCTGACGGTGACTGGCAGCAAACATGGAATTACCCCAGTCCAGAGGATTGCCTGAGTTTTCACAATGAGGATGCGAAAGGCGTGCTGGGTGCTAAAACAGCTTCCTTGAACGGTGATTACGAATACCGGGAAAGCATCACTGATAACCAGCTAGTTACGCTCTATCATCTGGGTATTTTTTCTGCGCCACCGGATGAAGGGATAATTCCCAGCGCTCCCGCGCACGCCAATATCAGTGACGCAACAAAATCCCTTGAACACGGTGTCAGGTCTTACTGGGATATTAATTGTGGCGCCTGTCATGGGCCGCAGGGAATTGCTGCTTTGTGGGATGCGCGTTATGAAACACCGCTGGAAAATCAAGGTGTGGTTAGCGGCCAATTGGCTAATCAGAGAGACTATTTGGAAGACTATGGATTAGCCAATCCGCTTGTGGTGGATCCAGAGAATATCGCCAATTCCATCTTGAATATTCGGGATAAAAGTGTTGATTCTCAGGACCGGATGCCACCGTTGGCCCGCCTACTCGAAGATACTGTTTACCTGAATGTGCTGGAGCAATGGATTAGCGGCCTGAATGCCGCTGAGAGATCAACCGCCAGATCCCGGAGAAGTCGCCGATGAATTCCTCCCAACCCTCATCCGTATGCCCCAAAATCTCATTAAGGGCAATTGAATGAACAATATTGGCATCTTCTGCTACGACCACTTCATCACTTCGCCAAATGGCACGCGGGGTGATAGAAGCTTCAGGCTCCACAAAAGAATCTTTAGATTTCACTGTTTTAGGTTGGCCTCTCACATTGTGTCGAAGTGTTATTTTGAAAAGATACGTTTCGTTCATACAGGGTATAACGGCGCCCTGGGCAGAAAAGATCGCTTCAGGTTATCCATCATTCACATGAATTTCAAATTCCCGCTGGACATGGTCGGGCGGCCATTTGTGCGGCTGGGCCAGTTGCTTCACCAAGGCAGAGTAGTGCACGTTGATGAGTTGGTAGAGCAGTGTCTACTCCGGACGGTGAGGTTCATCGGCACCGCCACCAACGGCATACTTGCCATTCGCCAGCATGTTGAACGCGCCTCCGCTCTCCGTCCGGCATCAGACTCTCCGACGAACTGTTGCTTATCTGATTTTTCCGGTACGATTGAGCTCGGTAATATCTTGAGCTCTATCGGCAAGTAATCCATGCTAGCGGCCAATTCAGGTGTTCGTATTCCACCAGCACTACAAAACGTAATTGGAAGGGCTTCAGCAACTTTTATGATAATCAGCTTATGAAAATCTTCAAAAAGTACCTGACTAAAAGCAATATCCAAGATCAAAGCGGCAAGAAAAAGCCAACCATATATTTTCATTTTGGCATGGCCAAAGCGGCCAGTTCAAGCATTCAGTTCTGGCTGAATAACAACCGTGAAATACTTGTAAAAAACGGGGTTCTCTATCCTGATTCATTTATTGTTAATGATGCTCATTACGCGTTTAGTTCGCTTTTTAATTTTGGCCCGCGTGAAGTGAAAGACAAGGGTTCTAAACTCGAAGAGTTAAGCAGCTTGGTTAATCAATACGTTGATACGGGTCAATACAAAGCTATTGTCTGGAGTTCAGAGTTCTTCTCGGGCCATCGAGATATCAGTGAGCTTAAAGATTTTTTCTCCGACTTCAATTGCCGCATAATCATCTACCTTCGGCGGCATGATTATTGGTGGCAATCGAAATACGCTCAGGATCTTAAATTCCCTAGCGAAAGGAGTCATCCCACGGGCCTAAAGGCCTATATTGATTATCAAGTACAGCTGGATTCTCAGAGTCTTTACGCAACGAGTCTGGATGAATTAGCAAGAGTCTTTGGTCGAGAAAACCTTATAGTTCGGCCACTCGAACAAGAACAAATGCCGAAAGGCTTGATTGTCGATTTTTTAAATATCATCGGAGTCAAAACTAGTGGTTTAGACATCGGCACGACCACTATCAACAAAAAAATGAGTAACCAGGCTAACTATATTCTGGATCACGCACGAATCAGCGGCATTGCACGCGCTGAGTACGGGAGGCTTAGCAATTACCTACAAAAGAACGATCCTTTTTCAGACAGGTCTCCGCTTTTTTCCCCAGAAGAAAGACTGTCTATGCTTGAGCACTACCAGAGAACGCAATACGACCACATTGCTAAAACCTATCTGGGTAGAGCCGATGGCACATTATTTTTTTCGCCACTGCCGCAAAGTACAGTGCCTTGGCAGCCGCCCGAATTACCTGAGACTGAAGAAATTATTCGTATTATAGCGGCCTCACAGCGAGGCGGGTACCAAAACTGAATCAGTCATCCTGACGGCGAGCCATTTATACTCAAGAAATTGAGGGTCAGCCAGATATTTGCGAAAATCGTCAGACCGAATGTAAGCTATTGAAATATTTGATTAAAGATAATCAGTGGCAGAGGCAACAAGGTACTCCGTTGTCGCGGATTCGACGTAAATTAGGCTTTACCCTAAAGTTGCTTGCACCACTGACGTAACACTGCAACAATTCACGCGATTTCTGCATGGCTAGTAGTACCAACGGCTTCAAATTCCATGGAGTACATCGTTTGTTTAGTCACTTCGTGTTGTCTGTTCTAAACCACTAAATATGTTGGGCGACAGCAATCGCGATATCATTCGGTTGAGGTTACTCAGGCTGAGAAATCAGCGCTAGGAGGATCATTGCGTCACGATTTCACTCTGGTATTCAGCAGGTACACAATTTGTGAATAATTCTCTCACTGTGATTGTCCCGGTTTATAGCGGTCTTGAAATAGTCAAGGCCTGTCTGGAGAGCGTCCAGCAGTCTGTATGCGAAAGCGCCCATGAACTGTTGGTCATTTATGATGCTGGGCCGGAGCCTGATCTAGAGGCCTACCTGGAAGAACTCGACCGCACGACAGATATCCAGTTGCATAAGAATCAGCAAAATCTGGGATTCGTAAAAACCGTAAACCTTGGCTTTCAGCTCGCCGGAAGTTCTGATTGCATCATCCTCAATAGCGATACCCTGGTCCCTGATGGCTGGATAGACCGCATGCTTTTTCTGGCTGAGCGCGACGCGACTATAGCCACGATCACACCGTTCACAAACAACGGTGAAATATGCTCGTTCCCTAATTTTTGTCAAGACAATGATTTGCCCTGGGGTATGTCTCACAAGTCAATGGACAGAATCTTTCGGGACACGATGCCAGCTGATGCCGTTGACATTCCGACCGGTGTTGGTTTTTGTATGTATTTACGCCGAGAGGCGCTAGATAAGGTCGGCAGCTTTGACGCCAAACGCTTTGGTCGCGGATATGGCGAGGAGAATGATTTCTGCAGGCGTGCTGCCGAATCAGGCTTTCGCAATGTTCTTTGCACCAATCTCTTTGTTTTCCACTCGGGCGGTGAAAGTTTCGGCACTGAAAAAAAGCAACTCATGGAGAAAGCGGCGGATATTATGCTAGCGCGACACCCCAATTACGGCGTGCTGGTGACACAATTTATCGGCCGCGACCCGCTCAAGGCATATCGTTTTCAGGCGGCACTATCCCTGCTCCAGCACTGTGATGAACCTGTGGTACTCGTGCTCAATCACGGCATGGGCGGAGGCGCCAACAAATACATCAACGACCTGCGGCAATTCTACCAGCGCAATGCACATTTTGTAGTTATCGAGCCCGGCGATAGGGGTGACTGGATTATCACTCTTCCACAGTGGCTACAGGGCCTGCAATTGTCTCTGGATGTTGACAAGGAAGAGGAGCTGCTCTTCTCCATTATCCAGTCGATCAAGCCCAATTTTACCCTGGTCAATCACATCAAGGGACTGGAAACACAGGTACAGAACCTGCTCAGGGTCGCTGACAGTGAGTATGCGCTGATACTGCATGATTACTACCTGATTTCCGCCAATCCCACGCTCACCGACTCAGAGGGGCGGTTCTCTCCGGAGCGCATGACCAAATCCGCTTTGTTCAAGAAGGATATCATCGCAGGTAGCGGCTTGTCGGTTGTCGAGTGGAGAGCTTTATGCGATTCGCTTTTTGAGAACGCTTCGTTTGTGATCGCTCCCAGCAATAGTGTGCGAGATATATTTGAAAAGCACTATCCGGGCTATTGTGTGGAGGTACGAAATCATCTGGACGCTGAGCTTATAGGGTGCTATCCGCCGGTACAGATTAGGAGCATTTTTGAGCACTCGCCGGTGCGTGTCGGAATTCTAGGCGCCCTCGGCAAAGAGAAAGGCGCAGATATTCTTGAGAGCGTGGCCGAGAAAGCACGCCGCCAAGGCTTGGCAATCGAGTTTTACCTGGTGGGATTTGCCTATCGTCCACTGTCTAGCGCCGTTGTTACCCACGGTGTTTATCAAGAAACCCAGCTCAAAGGCTTACTGGACAATTTCAAACCGAACTTTATCTGGTACCCCTGCCTGTGCTCAGAGACCTATTGTTTTACTCTGAGTACGGTAATGGAGATGGGCCTTCCGGTGATGGTCACCGATATTGGCGCACTGCAGGAGCGCACAAGGGGGAGACCTTTCACGAAGGTGGTACCCTATCAATCCACCGTCGACGAGTGGCTACTGGAGATCAAGACTTTTGCAGAAGAGATTCGCAGCGATTCCGGCGCCGTCAAAGTATGGGAGCAGCAGCAGAAAGTGCCCCCCTATTACAGCGGCGAATTTTATGAAATCATCAAAAACGCTTCACGCTCGGGAAAAAATACTGAGATGCCTTCGATAGATAGTATAGAGGCTCTTCTCGAGAAAAACGTCCCCAGAGGCGTGGGGCTGAAGGCGAAAATATATCAGCTACTGATCAAGCTTCGCATGCACCCCAGGCTTGCATGGGTTTCTGTTGTGATGCCTTACAGTCTGCAGAAGAAGATAAAGCGAATGCTTTCTCGCAAGTCCGTGCACGAATACTAGTATGGTCAGAAGCAGATAAGGCGAATACTTTCTCGCAAGCCCTTTTACGAATACCAGGATGGTCAATAACGCTATGCACTTTATTGTTTATTCAAAAACAACCGAAGCAACAATTTCCACTGAGCTGGGTCAGCCAGAATACAGCTACTACTTTGTGCTGAAACAGTTCCTGCCAGTGCTCGATAAGCTGGGCACCGTGCTTATCGCTGCTGATGAGGCGGATGTGAGGGGGCAGTGTGAGGAGCTGGTTGCGCGTCAGGAGCCCTGCGTATTCCTGCACTTTTCAGCGCCGCATAACTTTTTTACCGGCCTGCCCTGTCCATCTCTTCCCGTATTTGCCTGGGAGTTCGATACAATTCCTTGCGAAAGTTGGGCAGCTAACGAGAAGAACGACTGGAGGATTGCATTGCGAGCGGCGGGTGCCGCTATTACCCACTCCCAATACACTGTCGAAGCAGTCAGGAATGCGATGGGGCAGGACTTTCCAATTCTCTCCCTTCCCTGTGGCGTCTGGGATGACGTTGAGTCGGTTAGAGCAGACACTCACCGTCTCGAGCCTATCAAGAACTACAGCCTGCGCTTTACCGGAATCCTATTAGACAGCCATCATATGGCACTGGGTCAAAGCTTTGAGCCGGAGCCGATTTCCGGTAGCGAATCCGACGATACTGACGCCAGTATTGAGGACGTTCGAAGTTCAGTATCGTTACAGGGGGTAATCTATACCTCGCTCTTCAATCCCTATGATCTACGAAAAAACTGGCAGGACATGTTGACAGCATTCTGCTGGGCCTTTAGGGACACCAGCGATGCCACCTTGCTCATCAAAATATCGGCGAGTCATATTGTAGAGTTCAGTGATGAGGTGGCAAAGTATCTCGCGCGCCTTGCACCCCTGAATTGCCGGGTTATTGTAATCAAGTCGTACCTGGAGCAGCCTGAATATAACAAGCTGATAGCAGGCACTAGCTACTACGTAAACACCTCTTTCGGGGAAGGGCAATGCCTGCCGCTGATGGAGTTTCTGTCCGCCGGAATACCCGCGGTGGCACCGGCGAGCACGGCGCTTGCAGATTACATGAATGAGGATATTGGCTTCCTCGTTCATACTCAGGAAGAATTGTCATTCTGGCAACATGATGAACGCCAGTCCTTCCGTACCATGCAGCACAGGGTGGTATGGCGTTCCCTTTACGATGCCTTTACGGAGAGCTACAAGGTCGCCAAAGGAGATATAGAGCGCTATGCATCCAAGGCCGAAGCGGCAATCTCACGACTTGAGGCGCACTGCTCACGCAAGGTTCTTACTCGGCATCTGGAGTCGTTCATCACCTCCAATTTCAGCAAGGGAGAAAGTGGGGTGGTACCCCAAGCTGTCGAGGAAAAGCCTGAATTGGCCCATCAACTGGAAACTGATCCGCTGCTGAGAGCCTCCTGGCAGGACAGTCAGTACAGTGGTTGGCATAACAATACGATGCAGGAATTGGTGCAGGGCTTTCGACTTGAAGCGGGAGATACCGTGGTCGACGTTGGATGTGGAGAGGGGGGTAACTCTGCGTTCTGCGCCATGTGGGCGGAGGAGGTTATCTACTGCGATTTGAGTGAGGAAAGCCTAAGCATAGCTCAAACGAATATGCGGCAATTTACGCGGTGCAAGCATCGGGGATTTGTCGCCAATGCAGAGGCCCTGGACCTGGAGAGCTCGATAGCATCAAAAGTAATCTGTACAGAAGTTCTGGAACATGTGGAAGATCCGCTTAAAGCGCTTTCCGAACTGCACCGTATAGGAAAGTCGGACTGCCTGTATTTGCTCACGGTTCCCGATGAACTGGGAGAGCTTCTGCAAAAGGAAATTGCTCCTCCGGAATATTTCCAGAAACCCAACCATATCAGGATACTATCTCGAGAAGCTTTCGACCACATGGTGGAAGAAGCCGGCTTTGTCATTGAGGATAAATTCTACAGTGGCTTTTACCAGGTTATCTGGTGGACTCTGTTCTGGGATGATCGGCGCGAGTTGTTGGAGCAGTGGGCAGAGCTCTGGCTGCTGTTAATGAGCAATGATAAGGGGCGTAGCATCAAGGCCGCATTCGACAAAATGATGCCCAAAAGCCAGATGATTATTGCCAGAAAAGCCTGAATATCGTCAGCTAGTAGGTGTTTGGGTAGTCTTTCCAGTAGTACTTGAGAGCGTCATTTTCCCAATGACTGTAGATACTGTCCCAATTCAGCCCATCGATACGCCATCCATGGTGCGGCTCAAGGTTGGCTTTCCAAACCGGTGCGCCATAATCACAAAAACGCGTATCTACACTCAATCTAGAGGCGGATCTCAGGATGTTAGGTTCAGCCTTGTGTACGGTGCATGAATTGAAAATGATGACATCCCCCTTTTTTACGTTCGAGACATGCCAGGTGGCTTCGTCATCATAGATCTCGCATTGCACGCCGCCAACCCCCTGCGCCTCGAACACTGGGCGAACACCCCGCTTATGTGATTTGGGTAGCATCTTGAGGCGACCCATTCCCTCAGATACATCATGCAGCGCTACCCACATACCCGCCATGGTCGGACCAGCGCCGTGTGAGTGCGCGTCTTGGTGTGGAGGGGTTTCATAGCCCAGTTTTTTGGGGGTACCTATACGGGCCATTGTCATAGGGTAGACAAACACCTTATCTCCCGCCACCACTCTCATCAGCTGTAGGATCTCATCATCATGAAAAAACTGATGGAAGACTTCTAATGCCTGCATACGAGGATAAACATCATCCCAAATTGGATCCGTTTCGAAGAACGGCTCTCCACTCAGCTCTGGAAGGCTGGTCTCTGTATTGAGGCGCAGATGCGGCTCAAGCTCATTCAGAAAAGCATGCATCAGGGCATCACATTTTTCTGCCGACACATACTGCTGTATGTAGAGGTATCCCCACTCGTCGAAGCGCTCCTTCAGAGTCGACGGCTGATCAATTCGCGATACAATAAAGTTCTCATTGATGGACATAAGACATATTCCAATAAGACCGAGGTTCAGGGAGAAAAAGAGTATATTGGCATGGGGCGCTAGAAGCAATTTAGGTACTGTTACCCTCTATGCGAAGTTCATACTGAATTTCCAAGATATTCATTCTCGCTAGCTGCGCAGTGCCAATGATTAAACGAGTCACTCTTGTGCATTTCAAGCCGCGCTTTCAGGGGGCCAGCCCAGCCCAGCCGGCGACTGGATTTAAGCATTACAATTTGCATTGATCCTCAGACGATCATCTACCTGAAAACACCTCATCATTGAGGCCACCCCTGCATGTGATAACATCAGCTCAAAAGCTGGAGGGAAAACCCGCAGGGAACAGGCATCTACTGCCTGACAGATCAGGGGATAATCGGTGTTACCAGGTCCACGCAAATTCTTTTGTATTCTCGCATTGCTTTGCCTCTGTTCCTGCGAACACATTCCTCGCTCTACCTCTCCGACTGCACCTATACTGGTGGCGACTCCCTGGCCAGAAGCTTCAAGAATGTTTCAGCATAGTGAATCCTCGGGGCTTCAGTGGAAGGGTGCCGACGTGGCTAACAGTCTCGCTCTGGGCGATGGACGAATACTGTGGGTGTTCGGAGATACGCTGTATGCAGAACCCGGAAGCAATCGCTGTAATCGTTTCAAGGGCTTCAATATTAGTGTTCATAATTCTATGTCTGTTCAATATGGCAGCGATCCAACTACGGCAGAAATCAAGCATTTTTGGGGCTGGAGGGACGGGCGCCCCTCCTCATTTTTTGAGCCAACGAAATCTGACGGCAGCTGGTTTTGGATGGGCTCTACTGCGCTGGTGGAAGGTCATGTTCTGGTGTTTCTGATGCAGGCGAGAGCGCTGGAATACAGTTCAACTGCCGGGGATACCTGCGCCGGGCTTAACTTCGAGATTATCGGTTGGCAGGCAAGAATGGCAAAACTCAACGAGCAAGAGCCCGCTGACTGGAATTGGCGGGAGATGCAATTGCCAGTGGATAACAATTGGCACAATATCCTCGCCGGGTCGTCCAGTATTCTGGTTCGTGATGGCCACCTTTATGCCTATGCCGGTGGTCCTGGTGAGTTGATTGGCAATCGCGTTTACCTAGCAAGGTGGCCGCTGGCAAAAGTCCTCCAGTACGACCTCTCCGAACCGCAATGGCATACGGACAGAAGCTGGCAGTACCAAGACGCGCTTGCAGCGAAATATCCCAGTCCTATAGTCATCGACGGCAATAATGAAGTCGATATCAGCCCAATACCCTGGTCGGGAAGTGGTCATACCTGGTTATTTTTACAGAGCGCCTACGGCTACCAGTCACCCCTGTGTTACAGGACCGGCAAGTCACTTACTCAATTTGGCCCTTGCCAGATCTTCTATAGCCCTCCGGAGCTGGAACGCTATCCTTCGAGCCCTTTGCTTGTCTATGCACTGAAATTGCATCCTGAACTATCAGGCCAGGAGGGCGATTCACTTATAGGCACCTATATGGTCAACAGCTGCCGGCTTGAGGACATTCAGGAAAAATGTGACCTGTACTATCCCCAGTTTCTGCAACTCAAGCTAGCGCAGTAACCTCGGGACTGGATCAGGCCATCTGCGCTTGCAAAAAGATGCTCTGGATTTCCGCCTCACTGGGAGGCGCGGGCGAAACCCAATCCTGGGAGAGATCCGGAATCGGCGCATAGAACAATTCACCGTTTTTTCTGCCGAGGTATTTTTTTGCAATATAGCTGTATTGTGCCGCCTGGCAGCGCTGGACAATATTCAACCTCTGCTCTGGTGAAAGTAATGGCGTTCTGTCTGTGAACGGGTCATTTGCCTGAAGATAGTAGCTCAGTTTGACGTACTCGCTTTCAGTCAGTACTCCCGATCTGGCCAGATCGAGGATATAGCAAGCTTGGTTAGAGAGCGCCCTATTTTCTGACACCGCTTCAGTATTTATTCCCGCAGGCTCAAACTCTATCGTCTGCAGAAAATCTGCAACTACTCCCCCGCGATTCTGCTCTTTCTCCAGCGGGCGGACGAGAATATTTTCTCGTCCAAAAACATGCTCCCACCTGTCGATAATATCCGCATAGCGGCTGTAGTGATCGGCTTGCTCGACATACTGTATGAAGGCTTCAAGGCCACGAGCGTATGGCTTTCGACCAGGAAACTTGAGCGCTTGCGCATATCTGGACTGCCACCAAAAATCGTGCCGCCTGAGATAAATGACAACCTTGCACTCATAGTCTTCGAAGAAACACTTCAACTCCGCAACATCATTGTCATTGATAAAATACTCTGAACTCCAGACAATCTTGTTATAGCGCCCCTGGCGGATTTCTTTACATAGAAGATCCTTCAGCTCGGACTTTTTCTGCTGCCGATTCTCATAGTCAAATGGACCAAAATTAAAAGTGGAACTAAAGGGGTAGTGAGCATCGCCGTGGCGATAGAAGTCAGGATAGAGTAAGCCTCTTTCCTTGAGAAGAGCGCCTTGGGAATTCAGCCATGACTGCAGGGTCGAACTTGCGGTCTTATTCATACCAATATGGATATAGACCCTTGGATTTGTCATCTTGAATTCCATCCGGACGAGTTACTCCGCCCACTCAGAGTAAAATTGTTATCTGCGAGTAAAAATGCGTTGCTTCACGAGTGCGCCGGGCCGATCCTCTGGCACGGCACGGGCGTCTTTTTGTAATTGACTATCATGAGCAAAGTATACAGCCGCAGCATACAAAGTCCCCAAATTCTAACAAACCGTCGACGGAATAAGCCGATCCCAGACAGATATCGCCCGGTAGTTCGCATTCTATACTTATTAATCCCTCCAAAGCTGGAGAGTTTATGAGAGGGAGTTTCCAATAATATCAACGCAATGGGTTTTCTATGACACAGTCACGATTGAGCACTGACAGTTCCAAGGCGCATATGATTCCAGCCGGCCCTGTCCGGCTGCCTGACGAGGCCATAAGCGAGTGAAAAGTGCACTGGGAGTTGGATGAATGCGCGTCTATTTAGATCAATGGGCATAATTTAAACCAGAGCGTCGGTCAGGTGTTGTCGCACCGCTGCTAGCGACCCCTGTAAATGATGTAACTACCACATCATTTATGGAGACTGCTATGTTCCAGTGCGATAAGCTAGCAGCCCGCGCCAGAGTTTGGTGTTCTGATTTCAGATAGTGGAGGAGAAGAGTTAAGAAGGCCAGTGCTATCCCAAGCGGGTTTGGTAAGTTAAGCCCCCGTGGTTTAGGCGCCCAAAGGCACAAATCACGGGTCGGGCTGCTAGATCTCCGGTATGACCCGGTCAAGGACCGCTGATCCAGATTCCCCGTAATTTTCTTGTGTTCGAAACATTTTTTTCAGCGCCACGGACCGGGGTTTTTCCTTTTTCAATAATGAGTTTTACGAGGCGCTCAAGGACTTATCATTTGAAGTTCTTTGAGGCGAAACCGTGATTATAGTGGGGCGCAATGGCATAAGAAAATTAGGCTTACTCAAGGTGTTGTCGGGTATCTATAGGCCCGATAAGTGCAGAATGGTAAACGGTGCCCGAAAGACATCCCTGTTGACGCTGCAAGCAGGGTTTGACGTAAACCTCAAGGGACGTGACAATGTCCGCCTCAACGGTATGCTGCTTGGCTATAAGAAAGTTTACATTCTATCGAAGCTGGCAGAGATCGCTGAATTCAGTGAGCTGGAAGCATTTTTCCACGCGCCGATAAAAACCTCTTCGACGGGTATGAGGGTTCGGCTCGGGTTGGCCACAGCCTCGTTTTAACTCCCGAAGTACTTTTTATTGGTGAAATATGAAGGCGAACCCACAGGGATACTCGATGCCTACCAAGGCCTTTGAGATAAACGGAGTCCGGGTTTGATCGCAGTGGTTCAACGTACATTAATATCTGGCATTCACCCATGTCTTTGAGAGGCAGACTGAAGCGCCTGGCGGGCAGTTATAGAGGGAAAGACTTGATTGAATTAGAAGAACACAACTTTATCGTCTACCAGTTCGGAAAGGTTGCAAGCACCTCCATTGTTAATTCACTTAATAGGTTACCGGATGTTGCCGCCCACCAATGCCATTTTTTGGGCGTGAAGAACTTTCAGAATGCGGTTGGCACGCTTAGCAATCCCGGACTGGATGACTACTTCTATGAGCATCTTGAGGGCCAGCTGACTCACAACTTGCGCCTGAACAGGTTGGCTGTGAGATTCAAGGCAGGTCTGGTGGCTCAAAGGCAGCTGCATTTCGTTTCCATTGCTAGAAATCCCGTGGATTACGCAAGATCGGCTTTGCTGCAGGACATAGAAGGTTTTATCAATAACTTTGTAACCGTCTGGGGGCGTGGCGACCTGCCAGAGGAAGAGTTTGTGATAGAATCGGTGCAAAAGCTTCTTGAGTTGTATATTGAGTTTTTGGAATCAGCAGATGTCGCCGGCATGCAGAACATGGCTCCTGTGCCAAAGTTTCTTGAAGCACGTGGATATCGTGAAGAGACACTTAGATCCCTGTCCCAAATGGTTCAGCTGATGCATAGGCCGTTGGTCTGGTTCGAAAACCAACTCTGCGATTACCTGGATGTTGGGCTGGAGGAGATCGCTTTAAATTCGACGGGCATTCTGTATAAGGATTTGGGTTGGAGTGATGTGTATCTTTTTAAATACGAAGAGCTTGAAAAGGGCGTCAGGAAGGTTGTTGCTGACCTTGGGCACAGCGGTAACTTTGCTTTTTCGAGGGATAATGAATCCGGGAAAAAGAAGTACTCGCAGATCCTATCGCAGTGTTTTTCGGAGGATTACAGCGATCAGATACAGGCCTTACAGCGTGCATCGAGCTACTGTAAAGCGTTTGGCTATTAGAAAGATACTAGGATATTAGGCGACCCATGATGTACGTTGATTCAGCCAAGGCTAACTATAGTTTAGCCGCCACTCCAAGGTAGTAGAGTTCGAATGCTAGCGGGAGGCTTTGCGATTAGACCGATCAGCGATGAGCTTGGCAAGGTAGCCGTTGCTGGCTGGGCATACGATACGACCGACAGGACGCGGCAGGTTGAAGTTAGCGTTTATGTTGAAGGCGAATTGCGCGCAGCAGCTATAGCTATGGAATATTATGTCGGGCTCGAATCACTGGACGTGCTTGATGGCTGTTGCGGTTTTGTCATAGAGCTTGAACTGTCGGCAGAGGCAGGATTGTTTGCTAGAAATGTGTCAGTGGTCGCTGGAAATGAGGCTGTCTCTTTGCCGAATGTGGCGCCGCGCGAGACGCTCAATTCGCTTTTTTTTATTCATATCCCCAAGACCGGCGGCACGTCGCTACGAAAGCTACTGGAATCTAGAGTGGAGAGCCACAAGGTATTGCCGGATGAAAATTCGCTGCGCAGATTTGAGGGCTTCTACCCCCCGGCAAGTGTGCTGGAATGCTACGCGCAGGATGAGTTAGAGCGCTATCAATTACTGAGAGGACATTACCATTATGATTATGGCATGCTCCTGCCCCAGCCTTGTATTACGATTACGGTACTGAGAGAGCCCGTTTCACGGACACTCTCGCATATCAGAATGTTACAGCGTAACTGGCCGCCGTTGGCTGAGCTCTCGGTGGATGAAGTGATCGCCTCGAATATTGCTGAAATCGATAATCTACAAACCCGTTTTCTAGGTCGGTCGATTAGTGAGTTCAGGACCTCTGAGGGTATTACGCCAGACTATGTTCCTGACACGGTGTCGCTTACTGAAAGTGATTTTGAGTCTGCCGCAAGCAATCTTCGCAAAATTGACTTTGTTGGTGTGCAGGAAGATATCCTAAGCCTGGTGAGAAGACTGTTTCCCAATGATCCCGATATTGAGTTGGGTCAGGACAACGCTTACCGCTTCGAAGAATCGATTAGTCAGGCGTCTCGTGACCTCATCGCGGAACACACGCAGTATGATAGCCGACTATACAAATTGGCTCGGAGCTTGAGTGATGCCGGGAAGCACACATCTTCACTTTCCGATGCTTCGATATCATGAGAGAGTCGGTTGGAGCAGTGCCCGTTGAGAAAAACATCAACGATTCGAGCAGTAGTAGCAAGATATTGGCGCTTACGTTCCTGGCACTGGCGGTCCTCTCAGGCTGGTTTTTGCATCCGGCATTGTTTCAGGATCAATCCCTGGTTCACGGCGATAACCTGCATCACAGTTATGCCATACTGGTTCACCATAGTAAGTTACTCAGTGAGGGGATTTCGCCCTTCTGGACGAACCTGGTCTATGGGGGGCATCCGCTGTTTGCTGAGGGTCAGGCTGGGCTGAGTAATCCTCTCAATATTCTGATCGCTATGGTTTTTGAGCCAGAATTTGGACATAACCTGATTCACTGGTTGTCAATGATCGCTATAGGGATGGGCTGCTACGGTCTGTGCCGCAACTTGCAAATTTCACCACTCAGCGCGATGTTTGCTGCCATAGCAGCCGGACTCTCGGGCCTATTTATTCAAGCCAATAGTAATATGACAGGTATGGAGGCCTCGATCTGGATCCCATGGACATTGTGGGCTTTCGAAGCCTGGCTGCGAGGGCCCGGACTAAAAAGTTCCACTTTGTTTGGCCTGAGTACAGCAATGCTGGTTTTTTCAGGATACCCACAATTTTTTCATGGCGTGGTGCTATATATGTTGTTTAGCCTCGTTTCATTCCCGTGGGAGAGCCGCATTCGGTACAGCCGATATGCGGCGTTTAAACGGTATCTCAGGAGCGGCGCCTGGGCCATCGCCGTGTGTGCAGGTATCAGTGCCATTCAGTGGCTTCCCCTGTTGGAGCTGACCGAACATTCTCATCGCAAAGACGGCATAACCGTACTCATCGAGATAGCTGCGGAATATTATATAAGGGGCCTGATGTACTCCGTTGATCTGGCTGAGTCGGCCTGGTTTTTCCCCATTACCAGTAGTCTTTTGGTGTGTGTGCTGGCTTCTGCGGTAGGTTTTTCCGCAAAAAATAATCTGCGAATTATCGGGCATCTTGTCGCCGTCTTTATTCTGGTCAACCTTGCCTTGGCGCAGCAGTCGCCGCTTTATACGTTCGCGAGAAGTTATGAGCTGATACCTGGACTATCAAATTTCAGGGCCATGTTCCCGTATTTTTATGTTGCAATATTTGGTCTCTGCATATTCGCGGCAAAGTCGCTGGACTGGCTGTCTACCACAAAGTTATTACACTCGACCGATGCGCGCGGCGGGATCATGAAGCTTAGCCTGGTGCTGCTATTTTTCGTTGCTTGGGTCTGCATAATTTGCAGATACCACATTCCTGAAGTATCGAGCTTCCACTATGTTACGCTGGGAGTTGCTATAGCCGCGGTGCTAGCGGCAAATTTGACCAGATCACAGTTTATTATTCCGGCAGCAGCTGTGGCGGTGCTCATCGTTGAGGCGGCTGTCCTTCGTGTTGCTCCCTTTCAGTTTGTTGATAATTCAATTCTTACCACGAGGCCGGAAGCCGTCGCCCTTATTGAGGCTGACCCGGATGCCGCTGATTACAAGCATTACCACATCAGCCAGGGCGGACTTGCCTTCGTCAATCCCACTAAAAGGGATATTGAAAGCCTTGCCAGAGATGAGTTGAATCATATTATTGCGGCTACCAATCTGCTTTGGGGTATTCCTTCATTCACGGGAGCATTTGCGCTGCAGTCCAAGCGTCAGGTGATGCTGGTAGAGCACGTTGATGCCGAGATTAGAGGAGACGCCGGGCAGGTTGCCGGTTTGCGCTTGATCGATTTGCTCGCCATCAAATATATTTCCATGCGTCAACCCACATCCAGCGAAGCTTTTGAGACACGGATCAGTACGCGGGAGCCGCGCACGCTACTTTTCATGGAGAACACTGCCGCACTTCCGCGCTTCCAGACCTATCGTGACGTAACGGTCGTAGGCGATTCCGAGAATGCCCTTGCAACCCTCAAGCGGCAGAAGCAGAAGGCCTTGGTTCTCGAAACCAGTGATCTCATACCAGCAGCTCATCTGAAAATAAGTGCGCAGTACAGTGATCAGCCACGAATAAAGCTGACTCATGACTCGCCTACATCGTATAAACTCGCTACTGAGGCGGACGGGCCGTTCTGGTTGTTTCTGGCAGATGCCAACTATCCTGGCTGGCGCGCAACCGTTAGTGGGGAAGCGGTGCAGGTCTACACAGCGCAAATACTGGGCAAGGCTGTCTATATCCCCGCGGGCAGTAACGAGGTAGAAATCTATTTCGAATCGAAGAGCTTGAAGATCGGATTTTTGCTGGCGGGCTTGACCTTGATAGGAATCCTTCTGACGTTCGCTATAAATCGATTCAGAACATTGCGCAAAGGCTGAATAGAAAATGAAGAACCGCATTGATGATATCGAAGCGCTGAGGGCCTTTGCCGTACTGGCGGTGGTGCTTCAACATGTGAATGGTAACTTGATAGACTGGAGTTCCGGCTCCCTGAGCTTGCTCCATGACTATTTTGGGGGTTGGGTGGGAGTCGATCTATTCTTTGCCATATCGGGCTTTGTCATCGCCAAAACGCTGATTCCAAAGCTCAAAAGTACCTCTGGCAATAGTGAGTTCTTCAGTGAGTGCCTGTCCTTCTGGGTGCGAAGAATCTACCGCTTGCTCCCTTCGGCCTGGCTCTGGCTGTTGATCATGATGGTGCTTGTGATAGCCTTTAATAACCATGGCATTTTTGGCAATATCAGGGAAAACTGGCAGAGTACAATTGCCGCCTTGCTCAACGTGGCGAATTTTCACTTCGCAGAAGTCTATGGAACGGGTGGTCAGAGGACCAACTTCGTGTACTGGAGTCTGTCGCTGGAAGAGCAGTTCTACCTGCTTTTCCCGCTGGTAATTTTCCTCTCAAGGAAATGGTTGCCGCACCTGATCTTCGTTGCCTTTATCTACATGATTGTGACACCAACCGAAGGGTCCGACCTGGTGTTTCGAACACATGCCATACTGGGTGGGGTGCTACTCGCTATGTGGTCAAAACACGATTCGTATCAGCTGATGAACCCGACGATTCTCGCGACCAGCACTGGTGCGAAGGTGTTCACTATAGGCTTGCTACTGATGCTCCTGGTATCTCTCGGGGCCGAGGGCTTGATGATCACGCAATGGAGAATCAGCGTAATCGCCATTGTTTCGATTTTGTTGGTGGGTATCGCATCTTTTAACGGCAACTATATTATCCCTGCGAATAGTTTGCTCAAGGGCCTGGTACTTTGGGCGGGTGCGAGGTCCTACGCAATTTACCTAACGCATATACCGTGTTTCTTTTTCTCCAGGGAGTTGTGCTTGCGAATACAGGGTATCTACCCTGATTTTTCTGACTACTATCGCCCCAGCGTCATTGTTGTCGCGTTTGTGCTTATTGTGATTACCAGTGAGCTCAACTTCAGGTGGGTCGAGTCACCGCTGCGTTCCAGAGGCGCGCAAGTATCCAGGGGCATCAGCCTGAGATCGGTAAACTAGCGTGTCGCTCAAAACACTCAAATACTTTATTCAGCGTTATACCGGGTTCGCCTCCAGAAATTTCTGTCGGCTTCGAATTGACGGTCTGTCTCAAGATCTGTTTATTACGGTGCACGATAAAATCGATACCGAAGTTTCTGCAACGATCCGGGATAAGGGAATCTGGGAACCCGACGAGACCAGGCTGTTGATCAACGCACTGGAGCCGGGACATAGCTTTATTGATATTGGAGCGAACATTGGCTATTTTTCTTTACTCGCCGCAGTTTTGGTTGGCGAGGAGGGCAGCGTATTGGCATTTGAGCCGGATCCGAGTAACTATGCGCTTCTGCAGAAGAATATCCATGCCAATAACAGTACCAACGTATATGCATTCAAGCTAGCGCTTTCCGATCAGGCATCTTCAGGTCATCTCTACCTCAATGATAGTAATCTGGGTGATCACCAGATCTTCAGTAACGACGACTCCAGGGTAAGCGTGCCCATCGAGATAAAGCGAGCCGATGACGTCATACTGCCTGAAATCTCCCGCACCAACTTCATTAAGATTGATACACAGGGCTCCGAATTTCACGTCTTGAGAGGCATGTCGACCCTGCTTCAGAATAGCTGTGACAACCTGGGTATGCTGATTGAACTGAGCCCCAACAGCCTCAGCGAATTTGGCGTCGACCCGCACCTGCCAGTTCAGCTGATGGTGGAATATCGGCTAGAGTTCTATTTGTTGAAAGAGGGCAAGCTCGTCAGCTGTAGTCCAGAAAATCTACATCAATGGATCGCAGTGACCCAGATGGATGCTGATTCCGAGGGCTTTATGAACTTGTTCTGTTGTTCTCCTGGATTCCTGCCGCCGGGCGGTTGGTCCGACCTGCCGCTGGTAGACCTCGATCCGCTTGATGTGCTTCTTGGGGGTGCGCTTGCAGCGTGGAATGGACACAGAGTTTGTTGTAGCGATGCCGGCGAGTTCGTGTACTTGAAACGAGGTTGGGATCTGCCTTCTGATTGGGGCATTCGCATGAATGCTGAAGAAGCTTTGATCAACTTCAAGCCTGCCGCCTTTCTGAAGCCAGGTACCGTATTGTTCACATTCGATATTTGGTGGGAGGAAAGTGACCTCGATATTTTGCTTGAGGTGTATATTAATGAGGAGTTGATTGGTAGTGTCAGTCGTGAAGTGTGCGCGATTGAATTTGCCAGTCAGCATTTTGAGAAAGAGATGGTTTCCATCCGCCTGCGCCGGGATGATTCAGCGTCTTCCAATAAGGGTCTTGGACTTGCCGCCGTTGAATGGCGCTGGATCGACTGAGCTCAAGAGCCAGAATATTCGAAAGATGTGAGTGTAATCCCCCCAGAAATCCGCAGAGGTTATAAGTAGAGAATTCCATTAAAATGAATGCAGGAGTTTCCTATGCGACAGTCCCGATTTAGTGATAGCCAGATACTGGTGATCATCAAACAGAATGGTTATGGCTCTACAATAACGAACGCCCCAACATAGCGATTGGCGGAGTACCGCCAAGGCGACTGTTAGAGGCAGCATGATTTTCTACGAATAACTGCTGTGCAGAATGGGGGGATTACATTGGGTTTACAAAGGTAAACTTATAATTGTGGGCCAGCAGCACCAGATACTGTTCAGCAGAGCTATGTATTAGTAGGCGTTGAAGTCTTGGAAACCTAGCGCAATCGCTTCGGGATCCAATTCATCCACAATAGTGTTGAAGTTTTTGTAGATCAGGTTAAGCGGTGATGTCCTCAGTCTGGAGGGTATATCAATATAGCCCGAGTATCGGCACACATCCGCTGGGAACAATCCAATAAAAAGCCGTACGAATGGAAAGCTGGACGTTGAATTGGCCTTGAACGAAGGGTGGGGCGGGAGCTCAGAGAAAGCTCGAATCAAAGGGTATCCTGTCTTGGCGAGCAGGCTGATTGAAGCCTTGCCAGCACTGGCAATGTTGATCGCATTCTCGGGATTGGCCGCACGCCAGGCTATCAGTTCGCTATTCCACGCCCGGCGCAACAGCATCTTTTTTTCACACAGCGTCCAGTCGATATGGAGTGCGCCAAAGCCTAGTTTCGCCTCCAGCGGCGAAACCAACTGGAATCCGAGCTTGTCCACAAATTCGGGAGTGCTATTGGCGTTGGCAACGCCAAAAACACAGGCGTAACCCTCTGCTTGAGCCAACTTATATGTTTCCTCGGCCAGCCGGGTAAACAGCCCCTGCCCCTGGTAATCAGGGCGCACCGCCGTAGAGAGCGAAAGCAGGGCTCTTACCTGTGCTCCGGCCAGATCAATCAGCGTAGGTACGCAGGCGTAATGACCTGCCAGGGTCTCATCGTCATAGGCATTGAAACCCACCACCTTACCGACCGGATTTTGCAGGTACAGCCAGTGTAAATAATCAGCGGTAAAGTGGTCTGTGCTGGTAAAGCTGGATTTGAGCAATTTAACGTAAGATCGTATGGACCGCTCGTCGGTAGCAACGGGTTCAAGTCTCATGTGTGGCAGTACCTGCTTATTTCATTGTTTGGAGAAGGCTATGTGACGATTAATCGCCTTTGAAGCATAAGCCGATCTGAGGATATTGCCAAATCAACTTCGCAACCTAGATAGTATCAGT
This sequence comes from Candidatus Litorirhabdus singularis, assembly GCF_026262625.1. Classification (GTDB taxonomy): domain Bacteria; phylum Pseudomonadota; class Gammaproteobacteria; order Pseudomonadales; family Halieaceae; genus Litorirhabdus; species Litorirhabdus singularis. The sequence goes on along the minus strand of NZ_SHNN01000006.1, from coordinate 132,154 downwards.
GAACCAATACTTAAAAGCGACAGCAATCTCCATCCGACATTATAAGCTGCTCGGTTTTGCTCTACTGCAGTTTCGGTCTCAGCGATCTGGGCATGGAAGATCTTTAGGCCAAACTAGGCATCACCGTCAGCCGCGAAGCAATCCGCCTCTAGTGCATCGAATTAGGCGCCATTTAACACGCCGGTTGAAACGTAAACACCGAGGCTACGGCGATACTTTCTACCACTAGTGTCCCAACTCCGAATCAAAAAATGAAATCAATTGGTTAGGAGGTTTCGCTTGTTCTAGCGTGAAGTCGCCTACTGACGGAGGCTTGTTTAAGGGCATTTTTTCGAAAATGGTTACACTCAAAAATTTGTAATAATGTGCAAAGGCTGGCGTCTACGCGTAATTATCGCCACCTGCACATAAACTGAAATGGCGATCCATATTTGCGTCTTTACGGTATTCTCGAAAGTTCCGAAGAATGATTTGATGCTGAGGTGTTGTTTGATCCATTTGAAGCCGAGCTCCACCTGCCAGCGACAACTGTAAAGCTCCGCAAGAGTTAGTGCTGGTAAGGAAAAATTGTTGGTCAGGAAGACAAGCGTTTTGTCGGCTTTTTCATCGTAGTATTTTATTCGACGTAGTTTGTCAGGATAGTTTTGGCTCCTTAGAAGTGAGAGAGAACTACACTCTGATCGCATTTCAGCCCGGTGTTTTTGTCTCCTGGGTGTAAGTACAATCGGCGGAATTTTAAATCGGACTTAGCGCGAATGACAAAGAAGGCGGCACCAAAGTCGTCGTCCAAGTAGAGTTTGCGGGCGATATGAATCAGGGCCTGGGCAAAATCGACGTAGATACGCCAGTCCCTTGTCATGTTTACATTGGAAAGTGTATTGAGTGACATGCCACCGCGTATGCCCATGTGATAGAGCTTGCTCTGTTGCGCTCGCAGGCACACTTCGATATCACGCAAGCTTTCGCGGTAAGTAAGTTGTGCGAGCGCCATACACCGATATTGATCGACGCAGTAAAAGAATCTGATTTTGTGCTTGCCGCGGTAACGTTGGACACACCGCCAAAAGGTGTGCATCGGTAGATGCTCCATCACCTGAGAAAAAATGAGACTGTCCGTGTACATAAGCCACGACTCCTTGCAGATCATAAGTGGATAGCAGGGTGGCAGTTATCGGCAAATGAGTTCAAGTCGATGACAGGCACAAATTGATTTATTTGTATTGAAAAACAGCGTGTTACAGGCATTTTTAATTCAAACGTTGGGACACTAGTGACCTTCTACATCTATGAAGCCTTTGTCAGGATCCAATGTAAGCAGCATTACCTCTGGCGGGCAGTCGACCAGGATGGTGAGGTTATTGATGTATTCCTACAGGCGAGGCGAGACGGGACAGGAGCAAAGCGGTTTTTCAGACTGCTGTTACGATCAAGTGGGACTGAGCCAAGGAAGATCTTGACCGACTAATTGCGCAGTTGTGGCGTGGCGTATCGAGAACTGATACCCGAGACAATTCACAGTAACAAGCAGTATGATAATGATCGGGCTGAGCAGTCACACGAGACAACTAGAGTCAGGTAGCAGGGCATGCGAAAGTTCAAACCGGTTAGGCAGGCGCAGAGATTTCTGGTTGCCCATGCTACGGTTTCAAATTTTTTTAACTTTAGTAGGCACCTAGTCAGAGCGCGGCATTATCGAGATCTCAGGGCAGGTGCGTTCGAAGAACGGGGTAGGGCGGTTGCTTGGGATCGGATGACAGATTCAAGCGGTCTCAAAGAGTTAAGTTGCCAGAACTATTCCATACCAGAAGACTTTGTCTTCACCATAAATGTCGTGGAAGGCCAAGCGCTGGAAAGTCCGGCCTACTTGGGGGTGTGCAGGTAAACTATTTGGGTGGGCATGTCGGGGCCTTTTGCTCAATACCAGAGCGCAGATAAACCCCAGCCATTGGCCCGAGCCAAATATTGTAACTTTCCATCGTGTCAGTCTGATAATTACTGGTCAAGTCTACGTCCTTTGATTTTTCGATGTAACGCAAAATTAGGTTGGTGGGTAATGTCGTGTTGCAGGAACCCGAGTAGCATTTGTATGCCGACCATGACGGTTAGCCCTGCCACCATGACAGTGCCGGCACTGGCAAATGATTCCATTTGATGGCTTTCTACCCATTGGGCAATACCAAATAGCACTCCGAAAGTAGTAAGGACGAGTCCCAGTACCAGCTGTAGGCTGGCGTAGTTGAAGCCACGTAGAAAGTAATTATATGCAATACGCTTGAAAAAGTTACGCAGGTTACTAAAGGCGAAGACAGGCATTTCCCTGGCAATTTTCAGGTTGGATACTTCATCGCCATAGATTGCATCTGCCGGCAAGTCCATTACCACCGCTTGCAGGGTGTTAAGGCGAAACAGCATGTCGCTTTCGAAAAAATAGCGCTTGGCCAGTTTGTCCAGCGGCAGATATGGCACTATCTTTGCACTAATAGCGGTGTAGCCGTTGGTGGGGTCGAACAGATTCCAGTAACCGGATGAGAGTTTGGTCAGGAATGACAAAGCAGCATTGCCGAGCATCCGCAGCAGCGGCATCTTCAGGGCGCTGCTGACTTCGTAAAAGCGATTGCCCTTGGTGTAGTCTGCCTCTCCACTTAGAATGGGTTCTACAAAATACGGAATCAGCGTGGTATCCATCTGCCCGTCCCCGTCGATCTTGACGATGATGTCGGCGCCGTCTTCCACTGCCGCGCGGTAGCCCGTGATCACGGCGCCACCAACGCCCTGATTACTGGCATGGAATAACACGCGGATACGCGGGTCGCTGAAATGCTCCTGTATGTATTTTCCTGTCTGCAAGGGACAGGCGTCGTCGACGATATATATTAGCCCGACTTCAGGTCCGATAGAGGATACGACGTTCTCTATTGTATTAACTACCTTATAGCAGGGTATGACCACCGCGAGCAGTTCACGTTTTGGTTTTTGTTCGGTATTCACGTCGTACTCCCGAGTCTATGGTTAGTGTGCTGCCAATTACAATATAGGCGGAAGCACCTAACAGTCATGAGACATCGCTGGCTATGCCTTCACCCCGTTGCGGAGTCCAATGGGCATGATTGTCAATGCTACCACATTTCGGATGGGTTCCATGAGTTTGATGCCCTCAGTGCTCGGTAAAAGAAATTGAGAAGAGAAACTTCCATTTTTTTAAACCGCAGGTAAACGCGGTGCCGCAAGAATCCGGGGACGGTTCCCTAAAAATATTTCGCTGACAGGGATTATGACAATTAAAACCGAGTATCTTTATAAAGGGCCATTTGAATCAATCGGGTTTTTTGTTGATAGTTCCGGGCTGATAGTTTGAAGAAAATTGTCAATGGATGTTGTAACGCTTTGCAGATTAGAAAAGCCTCTTCTTTCATAAAGAGGGACGCCAGGATGTGGGGCCTGATGGATGCGTGACCAACTGATTGGCTGCAGTTTTACGGTGCCATCCAGCAGGTAGTCCAAAATAACGAAAGGATATAAGCCGATCCATGCCATAAACTGTGATCTGTAGTTCAAGAACAGGATTAGAAACTTTAGGCGCTTGGCAGGGGGAATGGGTACTTTGGTTGTCGGACCATTTAGTTTTAATGGCGAAAGTACCCTGTAAAATATCCAGGACATACCGTAGCAATGATAAAGTCCGATCTGCCGACTTGAGTGATACACGCCTAGTTTGCGCGCGAGACATACGCCCAGGACATGAAGTACATCATGGTCTTGATGGCCTCCTTCCCAAGCCGGCATATAAATACTTTTCACTCGAGAGCTTAGTCCTTCAATACAATAATTTATTGCTCTCCATGCAGGTAGTAAATGGTCCATGAGCTTTCCGTCGGTGAATTGGAGTTCACCACCAATAAATTCAATGGAGTCGGAATGCACGCCCGCGGCTTCAAGAACTTTTCTGGATTCTTCATTCCTAACCTCACTGTTCCCGCCGTCTGTTAGAAATAGCACCAATAAATCTCTGCCTTCGGCCAAGGAGCATTGAATCGTATATAGAAATGAAAACTCATCATCCTGATGAGCACACAGGAATACATCGAGGCCAGTAGCGTTGCCAGTCCTGCGGATGCTAGGTTCCAAAGTCATTTTGTGTTCTTTAACTCTTGTATGTTGTTACTAGGGATAGTCAATTCGCCATCCTCCATCTCGTTTTGTTGGGGCCTATTGTAGGTTAGATTTCACGGTACTCAGTAGGCATCGAAATCCAAGAACTCGAAAGACCCAAGCTCAAAACCTCTCTCGTCAAATGTGGGTTGTAGCTGGTGCAGCACAACGGAGAGCGGAGAGGGCATCTTTTCCTGGGGGAGTCGGATGCCCCGCATGCGAAGAATTGGGTTTCGGCCCCAGTACACGACTAAGGGGGTGCGATGGTGCAGCATCACCGAGCGTACAATAGCACCGAGAGCCAGCGGCTCGATTAAAGGTCGCCGCGCAAGTACCTTCAGGATCAAAGCGAAGCGAAAGCCTTTCATTTTGGTGACGGTTGTCACAACGACCACGTCATCATTGAAGTGGAGCGTATACTGAGCGCCGGGTCGGCCGAGGCGCCAGCGCAAATAGTCACCAGTCCAAACAGGATCGAATATTCCTTCCGAGCATGATGACGTGACGAAACCGTCGCTCGCGAGTTGGTCTAACAAGGGCGAGTCTAGCAAGGTGGTGGTGACGCTGTGGTGCTCCATTGAAGCGCCGCGTATAGATGGCGCGACTAGCGTTACAGGTAATGGGGCCAGCGCCCGCCATCCCAACGTTGCCACCATGCGCGGTGCAGAGTTAGTGTTAGCGACGCCAATAATTGCATCCAGCCCTCTATTCTCACCGTGGTGGTAAGCGCTTTCAATTGTGCGGCGAAATGTCCCGGCGCCACGCGCTTTAGACGCGACCGCAAGATCTACGCCCAGGCCTAGCAAGACGCTATTCCCGGTAGCATCTCGAAACTCTTGCGGGACAAGGGCGTAGTTACCAGAGCGGGAAGTGCCGTCGTCAACATGGCCTACCGCCGCCGGGCCCACTGGATTATCGTTATAGTACCATCCAAGACTTTCTACCGAGTACGGCGGGTGAACCGTGAATACTTCATTAAGTAGATCGGCGGTGCGGATGAGTTCGTCAGTTTTTGAGTGCATGACTGGTTAACTTCGGCTCTAACCAAGACGTTGACAGATTCTGTATGCACACAAGGAAGCTCCTATTTTACGAATCTGCGTGTTGTTAACAGTCTGCCATTCCATTGCAGCGTTTGCTACAAGAAAATGGCTTGTCAGCTCAGCTTGGGAGAAAATCGAAGGGCGCAACGAGTAATGTTGCAAAACCTATTAGCGAATCCAGTGTAAAAAGATGGATAGTATTCATAGCCTCTCCCTATCTCCGGTAGGGTTTCCGAAGATGAAGAATTTTTGAATGACGAATGCTAACAAAAACACTGCCACTTCAACCAAGGCCTTAATTATCAGTCCTGATGTGGGTGTTGGTGGCCCTTGTAAAAATAGGTGTACAGCAATCAAGACTCCAATGGTACTGAGAATTGAGGTTACAACCCATGCGATTAAAAAGCGAAAAAAACTATCCCAAAAACGTACCCGGGTTCCACTAAAGGTAATATACCTGTTGGCAATGAAACCCGAAAAACCTACCAATGCTCTTGAAATCAGGTTGGCATAGATCATATCCACACCCATGGACATAAATAGAAAAAGCAGCAGCCCATCGGTTATGTATTGAAACATAGCAACCACTGTGAACAGCGAAAATTGTCGGTGATAGCTTACTTTGATTTACGTAGTCCTCAAATAAACGGGTTGTAGTCGATTTCACTAATCTAACAAATTATGTACGCTATAACCGCTTTTCCCGTAGGCGATAAGTCAAATAGGCCAGTAGGTACAATATTGGTGTTCCGGTAAGTAGTGCGCCCAATCTGAAATGGTCGGATTGAAATTACAAGCGTACCTGATGTTCCCCGCCAGGCAAGTCAAAAGAAGTTCAAAAGGTACTGTAAGTTGAGTTTTCAAGTGCGGTAGCATCGGTGGATGAATACATACAACCGCCGCCGTTTTCCCGCCCCCCCCCCCCCACGCCAGCATTAGCCTCGGGTAAACGGTGACTATCGAGTTACCCCGCCTGTACAGAGCGCCTGCTGTACCTGGAGCGGCGCTATTTCAAATGTGTCACAAACCAGTCCTGGGCAGCCTTTAACCCTGTCGCATGGCCCTGGTCACGGTACACGTCATAGTGGGTGCCGGGTATGACCAGATAGCGAGTGGGTACCCGGTCGCCAAGCGACTTATGCAGGGCCATGCCATTGACTTGGCGGTCCAACAGCTCTTCGTTCTCGGCGTCAATGATGAGCGTGGGAACGGCTATGTCTGGCCAGTAAGCGGCGGGGTCGTACTTCTTGATGGCAATAAGATCCGGGTTGTCCGGCAGGCCCATTGCGGATGCCGGCCCTGGATAGGGGGTTATCTGGCCGCGGGCGCGCTGGGTTTCCCAGTTGGCCACCATCTGGTCGGGGATCATGGCGAAATTGGCTTTGTTATTTACTGTGCCAATCTGCGTTACCAGCGCTTTGATGCGCGGATCACTGGCGGCGACCACCAGGGCCAGGCCACCACCCATGCTGGTTCCCCACACGCCAATATTATCGGCTTGCAGGTTGGGCTCGGCGACTAGCCAGGCTATTGCCGCGCGGGCGTCTTCCAGCATTTTCTGGGGGTTAACCACCGAGCGAATATGTTGCCCGCTCACTGTCACCGTCTTAGTCTCTGGCGCTGTCGGGAGCGCAGCGTTCGGCAGGAAGAAGCCATCACTGTCGCCCCAGCTGCGTAAATCAAAGGTCATTACCACAAAACCCAAGCGGGCGAATTGTGGCGCATAGAGTCTGTTGAGGTTGCTGCGGTTACCACCCCAGCCGTGAATCAATAGTATCCCCGGCAGTTTTTCATCGGCCGCAATAGCTTTTGGTTTAAACACCGTACCCTGCAGGCGCGCGCCTTCGCTCCAGAAGGTCACGGTTTGTTGGTCCAGGGCGACGTCGGCGGCAGCCACCGGGTTGGTCAGTAGCAGCGCGGCAAGCAGTAATAGCAGGCCCTTGTGGCGCAGTCTGTTCAGGAATCTATTGGAGGTTGTATGAGTTAGTGTCATTGCGGGCTCGCTGCTCAATGGCTGTCAGGTATTACCGGGCTCGGAGCATATTATTAATGCGACTTGATTGCTAATTGAGCCTTATAGCAGTGCTCGTTGTGGAATTCCAGCGGCCGTCCCACGGCGTCCGTTCCACGGCGGTAAATCTCAATCTGTTAAAACGTGCGCCAGTTCCTGTGTATAAGAAAGAGTCTCTGCTAGTTTGAGGTATCGTATTTGCTGGAGAGTGTTTCATGAACATAAGAATCTTGCGACAGGCACTGGCTGTGACCTTACTGTCGAGCAGTTACGCGCTCGCGGCGCCGGTGCAGTTCAATGTGACTTCCACGGTCACGATTGTCGAGGGCAGCTACGTTGGAGGAGTTGTGGTTGGAGACAACATTAACGGCAGCTTTCTCATCGATAATGACTCTGCCAACGCAGGGCCGGGCTCAGACCCCGGCCCAGGCACCAATCCCGGGCATGAATACACCTCCTTCTGGAACTTCGATGGCGCGCCCTACGGCGTCGAGTTGATCGACGTGCAGCAGGCGGCTGGCTTCAGTAGCAGCACCCAGGCAGTGGTGGTCAATGATGGTATGTTTATCGACGCAGAAGAAACCGGCGGCCTGATACCCACCGGGACTTATGACTGGCTGGAACTGCTGGGCTCCACCACGGTGGATTACTGCCCGGGCGCGGCGAGCCCTGTAGCCCGGCTGATGGCGAGGAGTGGACGCTGGCCCTGTTCGCCACGGATGACAACTGGTTCTCCGGTGGCGATGTTCCCGATACGCTGCCCAATGATTTCACGGCTTTCCTGATCGGTTTTGAGTTCAATAGTATCGGAGAGGAAACCGGCTTGGTGATCGCGCCGCTGGATAGTCTTACCCTGGCGCCCGTGCCGCTGCCAGCAGCGTTCTGGTTGTTCGCCTCCAGTCTGGGCGCGCTTGGCGTAGTGAGACGCGCGCGCCAACACTGACGTTCCACATCGTCCCTCTAAGATCGCTCCCAAGTTCGCTCCCGCCATGGTGCCTGATACGCTAGATCGGCGATTGGGTCAGTAACGGTAAAGCACTCCGTTTCTCCCCCTGTTATGCAATAATGTGCCGCTGATTTGCGGAGGGTATTGGACCATGGCATACGACCTGAAAATCATTAACGGCCAAATATACGACGGTGACGGCGGCGCGCCATTTGCAGCCAATGTAGCGGTCAGTGACGGCGTTATCGTTGAGATCGGACCTTGTAAGGCAAGTGCGACGACGGTTATTGATGCCGCGGGCGCCATTGTTACCCCTGGCTTTATTGACCTGCACACTCATTACGATGGGCAGGTGTCCTGGGATGAGACTCTATCGCCCAGCATTAACCACGGCGTTACTACGGTGGTGATGGGCAGTTGCGGGGTTGGCTTTGCGCCGGTGCGTGAGAACGACCGCGACACTTTGGTACGCATTATGGAAGGCGTAGAAGACATTCCAGGTGCGGCGTTGGCCGAGGGCATTACCTGGGATTGGGAGTCACTGCCGCAGTACATGGATGCGCTGGACGCCAAGCCTCACAGTATCGACTTTGCGGTGCAGGTCACCCACGACCCGTTGCGTGTGTATGTGATGGGTGAGCGCGCCGTATACAACGAGTCAGCTACCGCTGAAGATATCGCCGAGATGCAACGTCTTACGCGTGAGGCGCTGGAAGCCGGAGCAGTGGGGTTTTCGACCGGGCGTTCTGATGTGCATCGCAGTGCCGATGGCCAGTGGACGCCGTCTTCAGAAGCATCCGCCGAAGAGCTGGCCGGTATTGCCGGTGCTATGGATGGGCTGGGTCATGGCGTGTTGCAGGCGGTGAATGACTTTAATCTGGAACGTGAGGGCGACCAGTTTCCGGTGGAGTTTGAAATTCTGGAGCAGTTTGCGAAGGCCGCCAAGGGCCGGCCGTTCTCGCTGTCGCTAATGCAGCGTGACTTTGCCCCTGACCAGTGGCAGCGCATTATTGCCCGCGCCGAAGACCTCAGCGAAGACGGTCTGAATATTCGTCTGCAGGTAGCGCCGCGCGGTATTGGTGTGACGGTGGGGCTGCAGTGCACCTTTCATCCGTTTATTGGTTTTCCCAGCTACAAGAAAATTAGTCAGCTGCCTTTGGCGGAGCGAGTGGCCGCCATGCGCGCGCCGGCGTTTCGGGCGCAGTTGCTGACCGAAGAGTCTGAGAAAATGGCCGGTGATGGCACGCCGGTGCCGCCCATTGCCGACGCCTTGCTGGCCGCGGTGGATTTTGTCGCTGCCAAAACTTTCCTGTTGGGTGACAACCCGGAGTACGAGCAAACCGAAGAGACCTCGGTGCTGCACATGGCGCAGGAAGCCGGCGTTGATACCCTGGCGATGATCTATGACCTGATGTTAGAAGATGACGGTAGGGCGCTGCTGTACTTCCCCATCTATAACTACACCGGCATGAATTACGACAATGTGCTGACGATGATGGAGCACCCGCTGTCTATTCAGGGGCTGTCAGATGGTGGCGCTCACGTGGGTACGGTGTGTGACTCCAGCTTTAGTACGTATTTGCTCAGCTACTGGTCGCGTGATCGTGAGCGCGGACCGCGCTTGGAACTGCCCGAAGTGATTCATCGCCTGACGGCAGACATTGCCGATTACTGCGGCATGGAAGATCGCGGTCGGCTCAAGGTGGGCCTTAAGGCCAATATCAATGTGATTGATTACGACAAGCTGCGGTTGTACCCGCCGCGCATGGTACAAGACCTGCCAGCCGGTGGTCAGCGCTTGCTGCAGGACGCTAGCGGCTATCGTGCAGTGGTGGTGGCTGGAGAAGTGGTGGTGGATCAGGATGCAGTGACTGCGGCCAGGCCTGGGCGGTTATACCGTGCGGGGCAATCTCGCGCTGGCCAGGCCTCGTCAGGAGCTGCAGCCTGATAGACCTATACCTGTGGCCAGCGTTATGGGCGGTGGTGATTGTTGCCGTGGTCCTGCGTTCGTTCACCGGCTTTGGTTTTGCGCTGGCGGCGGTGCCCGGATTTGCCCTGTTTTTGCCGCCCGCTCAGGCGGTGGTGCTCAGTGCCAGTTTGTCATTGGCGTTGGGGGTGCAAACCTTTCCCCAGTATCGGGGTAAAACGCCGCTACGGCCTATGATTCCTCTTTTCCTGGCGGCCATTGTGGGCACGGTGCTGGGTGCCCAGTTACTGGTGTTATTGTCGGTCAGTACCTTTATGTTGTTGATTGGGGTCGCGGTGATAGCTGCGTGTCTGGCGCTGAGTGTGTTTCATCCGCGCCGACGCAAGGCCGGGAATGCGCTGAGATTGGGTGCCGGGCTCAGCAGCGGGCTTATGAATGGTGCCTTTGCCATTCCCGGACCACCCATCATTATTTATGCCATGGCTACTGAGTCTGACCCGGCCGCTAGCCGTGCTCTGATGATTCTATTTTTCACCTTTTCGTCGCTGGTGGCGTTGCTTACTTTTAGTGCTGGCGGCTTGGTTAGCCTGAACTCTCTGTGGCTGTTTTTGCTCGGCTACCCAGCCATGTTTCTGGGCGACAGGCTGGGCTTCAGCCTGTTTAAACGTTACGGCGGGCGTTTCTATCGACGCGTGGCGCTGGTGGCGCTGTTTCTGGTGGGAGTGTCTATTTTGCTCAAGGGCTTGAGCTCCCTGAGCTGAGGCTTACTGCTTCACCGCGTCACGCATAATTTTCTGTTTGGTGCGGCTCCAGTCACGGTCTTTGTCGGTTTGACGTTTGTCGTGCTCTTGCTTGCCACGGGCCAGGGCAATCTGCGCCTTGACCAGGTGGCCTTTCCAATACAGCGACACGCACACGCAGGTGAGACCCTTCTGCTGTGTAGCAGCCAGTAGCTTGGCGAGCTCCCGTTTGTGCAGCAGTAGACGGCGGGTACGGTCGGGCTCGGTCACGTAGTGGGTAGACACCGTGTCCAGCGGGGTGAAGTTGCCACCTAGCAGAAAGGCCTGACCGTCGCGCACAAACACGTAGCTGTCACTGATGTCGGCCTTGCCCATACGCAGGCTTTTGACCTCCCAGCCACGCAGCTCTATGCCGGCTTCAAAGGTCTCTTCCAGGTGGTAGTCAAACCGCGCGCGTTTGTTGCGGGCGATAGTATTATCAGAGTTATTGGGCTTCTTCTTGCTCATGGCGCGCATTATGCCGCAAAATCACCCGATGAGCATTGCACTTCGCGCCGCTTCCGGCGCATGGTCCAGTAGAACCACTTTTATGCTGGGCCTAACCACTGCCGCCGTCGGCCTCGGTAACCTCTGGCGTTTTTCCTATTTGGTAGGCGAAAACGGTGGCGCGTTGTTTTTGCTGGTGTATCTGGCCACCCTGTTTATGGTGGCGGTACCGGTGATGATCGCTGAGGTGGTGATTGGCAGTCATGGCCGCGCCAACCCCGTCAGCAGTGTGTTGGCGGCGTGCGAGCGTGCCAAATTGCCGCGGGTGTGGTCGGTGATGGGCTGGCTCATGGCGCTGACCGCCATACTGATTCTGGCTAACTATGCGGTGGTGGGTGGCTGGACCCTGGCCTATATCCAAAAATTTGATGGTGGCCTGTTTTCGGCGGCCAGTGCACAGGCAGTGGCTGCGGTGTTTAGTTCGCACCTGGCCGACCCGGAGCCCATGGTGTATTGGCAGAGCCTGTTCATACTGCTCACCTTCACCATCTCTGCCCTGGGTATTCACCGTGGCCTGGCGGTATTGTTCTGGCTGGCGGTGCCGCTGCTGTTGGTGCTGCTGGGTGTTTTGATTATTTATAGCCTGGAATATGGGGCTATGGAGAAGGCTGGGCAATTTCTGTTTTCTTCCGTTAGCTACGATTTTGATAGCGGCTCGGTACTAACCGCCATGGGGCACGCCTTTTTTACGCTGGGGGTGGGCGTGGGTGTTGGCATTGCCTTTGGGGCTTATGCTCCCGAGAAGTTGCCTATAGGCCGCACGGTCATGGCTGTGGCAGTGCTGGATACGTTTATCGCTATTGCCGCAGGCATTGCCATCTTTCCCATTGTGTTTGCCAATAACCTGGAGCCAGCCATGGGTCCGGGCCTGATGTTTGTGAGCCTGCCCTATGCCTTTGGCAATATGCCTCAAGGGGAGACCTACGGACTGCTGTTCTTCTTGCTGGTAGCAGTGGTGGCGGTGGGCTCGGCGGTGGCACTGGCAGAACCGCCCATGTCCTGGCTCAAGGAACGCCTGCGGCTGCGACGGCCGTTTGCGGCGCTATTGCTCGGAGGCGTGGTGTGGTTGTTGGCCTGGGCCAGTTGTTTGTCGTTTAATCAGCAGCAACATGCCCACTGGTTGGGGGAGTTAACCCTGTTTCAGTCGCTGGACGTGATAACGGTGGAATGGCTGCTGCCGCTGGGTGCTTTGCTAGTTACCTTGTTTGCAGGCTACGCGCTACCGCGGCACATTACGCGACTGGAGCTGTACCGCGAGTCCAACGACTTTTATTTCCTGTGGCGCGCCTGTTTACGTTATATTGCGCCACCGGTCATTTTGTTCATTATGTTGGCCGCTTACATCGGTAATTTGTAATCCAACCTGTATTCCAACTATGACGACCATTATTCGCAGCGCCCTGTTACCTTATCGCCCTGAGCAGGTGTTTGCGTTAGTTAATGACATTGAGTCTTACCCGCAATTTATGGATGGCTGTGTCGGTTCGCAGATACTGCGCAGTGAAGCGGGGATCATTGAAGCGCGCCTGGACCTGGCTCGCGCCGGTATTCGTCAAAGCTTTGCTACGCGTAATACGCTGCAGCCACATCACACCATTGAACTGGAATTGCTCGAAGGCCCGTTTGAACGCTTTACTGGCGTGTGGCAGTTCATCGAGTTGGGTGACACGGCCTGTAAAGTGAACCTGGAGCTGGAGTTTTATTTCAACAATTCTGTACTGGGCGCAGCGGCGGGCAAACTGTTTGATTCCGTCAGCGGCGGTCTGGTGGATTCGGTCGGCAAGCGCGCCCGGCAAATTTACGGTTAATATTGCTCTGCAAGTTTGGAGATTGAGAAATGACAGAAGCCAACAAGATTCCGGTAGAGGTGGCTTACGCGCTGCCTGACAAACAAGAAATCGTTATGCTGGAGGTGCTGCCTGGTACCACAGCAGCAGAAGTCGTGGCCCGCTCGGGTATTGAAAAGAAGTTTCCCGGCTTAGAGACCGAAGGTCTGCCGCTGGGTATTTTTGGCAAAGCTATTAAGTCCGACCATAAAGTACTTGCCGGTGAACGGGTGGAAATCTACCGACCGCTCATCGCTGACCCCAAACAAGTGCGTAAGGAACGTGCCGCCAAAGCCAAAGAGGCCCGTGCTGCAGCTAAGAGTGCCGCGAAAGACAATCTGGATTCTGAGCAGCCCTCGGTCGATTAAAATCGACCCCACAGATTGGGCGGTTATCGGTTGGAGGGCCCTGCAGGTATAGGCTTGGATAATATTTCTGTAGAGCAGAATTAGGCTACCTGAAACCCCGCAGGGCTTTAATCTTCTTCTTCAGCTGCTCGCTCTGCAGCGGCTGCTTGTCTCAGCGCAGCCTCACTACTGGGCAAGTACGTCCCGGTGAAGTAACTGAGCTTATCACCGTCAAAAAACACGGTAAGGCGTTCTTCTTCGATGGTATCGTTACCATTACGAATTAAAAACAGATAATCCCAGCGTGCCTGGTTGAAGCTATCTTCCGTCAGCGGGGTGCCCAAAATAAAGCGCACTTGGCGTTGGTTCATACCTGGCTTGAGCTGGTCAATCATCTCTTGTGTGATGATATTTCCCTGCTCGACGTTGATACGGTAAACGCCGGGAAAACCGATGTTGCTGCAGGCAGTAATTGCCATCAATAACAGGCTGAGTAACAGGATTCGCACGCGCTTTTTCTTCCACTTGGGCTACAGGGATGGCATCATACCGCAGACCAACCTGTGTGAATACTGAGAAGCTCTTCATGACGTCTGAAAATCAGGAACTACGTAAAGCTGGGCTCAAAGTGACCCTGCCGCGCGTGAAAATCCTGCAGTTACTGGAGAGCAACGAAAGCAACTCCCAGCACATGAGCGCAGAAGATGTGTATCGCGCACTGCTGGACGCTGGTGAAGACGTGGGTCTAGCGACCGTTTATAGGGTTTTGACACAGTTTGAGACAGCGGGGCTGGTTACACGGCACAACTTTGAGACCGGGCATTCGGTGTTTGAGTTGGCCAAGGGCGAGCATCATGACCATATGGTTGATATGGAGTCTGGTGAGGTTGTCGAGTTTTTAGACCCGATTATTGAGCGGCGTCAGCGCGAGCTGGTGGAAGAGCATGGGTTTGAGTTGGTTGATCATTCGCTGGTGTTGTACGTTCGTAAGAAGTAAGTCTGTTTTTTTCTTCTGATTGAGATTTTGGTGCGGTTTAGGTGCTTCTGAACTGTCGGGCGTCGTTGTGTGCCTGCTGGTTGGGTTGGCAGAATGAATTCTGCCCTACAGGTGAGTTATCTGTGGGGTCGATTTTAATCGACCGGGGTTAGCTGTCAGCAGAAGCCAGCATGGCTTTGGCGTTGGCTCTGGCCTGGGCGGTAATGTCGATGCCGGCTAGCATGCGAGCGATTTCTTCTATGCGGGCTTTTTGATTGAGGGTCTGCAGGGTGGTGCTGGCAGAATCTTTGCTGGCAGATTTACTGACTTGCATGTGGTTGTGACCCTGCGCCGCGACCTGTGGCAGGTGGGTGACGCACAGTAGCTGTGAGCGTTGGGCCAAGGTGCGTAGCAGGCGTCCCACAACTTCAGCGACGGCGCCGCCAATGCCAACGTCTACTTCGTCAAATACCATGCTGGGAATGGTGCTGGCGCTGGCTGTTACTACGGCAATAGCCAGGCTGATACGCGACAGTTCGCCACCCGAGGCTATCTTGCCCAGTGCTCCAGCGGGTTGGCCGGGGTTAGTGCTGACCAAAAACTCAATGTCTTCCTGCCCGTGAGGGTGAGGCGCTTCGCTGCTGCGAGGGTTCAGCTGTACGGTAAACTCACAGCGCTCCATGGACAGTTCAGCCAGTTGTTTTTCGATTTGCGTGGTCAGTTTTTTGGCGGCTTTAAGACGTGATTTGGTCAGTTTGGCAGCGGCCAATTGATACTGCGCCTGCAGCTCTTGCATCTCGGCTTCCAGCGCGGTCATACGTTCGCTGCCGCCGGTGAGTGCGGCCAGTTCTTCGCTCAATTGTTGGTAGATCTCGGGCAGTTGTCCCGGCTGGCAGCGATGCTTACGGGCAATCTCGTAAATAGTGTCCAGTCGCCGCTCTACCTCACTCAGCCGGGCCGGGTCGATTTGTACGGAGTCCAGATAGTGCTGTAACTCGGCGCGAGCTTCGCCCAACTGGATGGCGGCGCTGTCTAGCAGCTCTTGCACGGTGGTCATATTGTCGCCAAACAGGCCGCCGTCGCTGATCAGTTGCAGTGCTTTGCGGGCGCCGTCTTCCTGCGTGTCTACCAGTTCCAATGCTTCTTGGCTCGACCCTAGTATGTGTTCGGCATTAGCCAGCTGCTTCTGGGACTGTTCCAGTTCGTTCAACTCACCGGGTTGCAGGGCGAGGGTTTCCAGCTCCTCTACCTGATAGGCCAGCAGTTGAGCGCGGGCGTGATGTTCGTTGTGGTTACCGCTCAGTTCGCGCAGTTCCCGTTGCCGCCGCAGCCATTCTGACGCCAGTTGTTCGAGCTCGCCTACCGCCTTACCGTGGCCGGCAAAGTCGTCCAGTAGCTGGCGCTGGTGATCGCGTCGGAGCAGCGACTGGTGGGCGTGCTGGCTGTGAATATCTATGAGCATGGCGCCCAGTTCACTGCAGTCTTGTGCGGTGCAGGATTTGCCGTTGATGAAAGCCCGTGAACGGCCTTCGCGGGTAACGGTGCGGCGCAATATACATTCATCACCAGCGTCCAGTTCCCGTTCAGTGAGCCAGCTCTTGGCCGGGTCCAGCGCTCGAATATCAAAATTGGCACTTACTTCAGCGCGGTCGGCACCTTTACGCACGCTCTTGGGGTCGGCGCGGTCGCCCAGACATAAACCCAGGGCATCCAGCATAATCGACTTGCCGGCTCCAGTTTCGCCGGTGACTACCGTCATGCCGTTGGCAAATTCCAGGTCGAGTTGGTCGACGATGGTGTAGTTACTAATAGTGAGATGACTGAGCATAGGCATCTTATACCGTACTTGAGGCCTCACGTGTACTGCCGCGCACGAAAGGGATGGTTTTTTTAGGCGGGCGGGCGTTAGAATCAAGGGTATGGCAACCAAAGAACTCAATGACCGCGCGCTAGTACTGCTGAAGACCCTGATCGAACGACACATTAGGGATGGCCAGCCCGTGGGTTCTAAAGCATTGCTGCAGGAGGCCGGCTTGCCCGTGTCTTCTGCCACCGTGCGCAATGTGATGTCAGACTTGGAGGAGCGCGGCTACCTGGTGTCGCCGCATACCTCGTCCGGGCGTATTCCTACGGCTGCCGGCTATCGCTTTTTCGTTGATTCACTGTTGCAGGTGAGCCCTCTGGGGCCGCAAGCCGTGCAGGCCATGCGTGATGAGTTGCACCCGGACAAATCGGCGCAGGAGCTGATTCAGAGCGCGTCGGGCCTGTTGTCTTCCATTACTGCGCAAGCAGGGGTGGTCACCGTGCCGCGGCAAAAGGCTAATCAATTACGTCAGGTCGAATTTCTGCCCTTGTCGGGAGACCGGGTGCTGGTCATTCTGGTGGTGAACGAGCGCGAAGTACAAAACCGCATTATTCATACCGAGCGACCCTACACCGAAGAGGAATTACGTCAGGCCGCCAATTTGCTAAATCAGCGTTTTGCCGGGCAACCCCTGAGTCGGGCCAAACATCAGATACTGGCTGAGATGGAAGCAGACCGCGCCTCCATCGACGGCTATTTGCGTGATACGTTGGTGTTAGCCAGCCAGGCCTTTGTGGAAGATGAGCCCGAAGAAGACTATGTGGTGGCCGGTGAGTCACAATTACTCGGCAGCACCACACCCGAGGAACTGGACCGGCTGCAGGAGCTGTTTTTTGCTTTTCAACGCAAGAAGGACCTGCTGCATCTGCTAGAGACCTGTACCCGCGCCGATGGTATCCAAATATTCATTGGTGACGAGGCTGGTTTTCAGGTGTTGGACGGCTATAGCGTCATCACTGCCCCCTATGGCGATGGTGACGGTACCGTGGGCGTATTGGGGGTTATTGGCCCCACGCGTATGGCGTATGAGCAGGTGATACCTATTGTGGATGTGACTGCCAGAATGTTGAGTTCTGCACTCTCTCGTTGAGTGCTCCGTTAAGCCTCTGATTGCTTAAAAAACGACCAAATTCTGCGCGAGTGCTGACATTTTTCAGCACTGCCTTGAAAACCGTCTACACTGTCCCCATATTACCCCAAACCAGAGTTTATGCGGTCTGGAACCTAGCTAATACAGGTTCACCGGGGCCGTTTTTGTTCAAAAAATGATCACAGGAGCACGGGTGTGGCAAAAGAAGGTGAAACCAGATCTGAATCTGAAGCGGCAGCAGACGCCGCGGCAGAGTTAGCGGCCGAGCATGGCGAAGACAGTGCACAAGCTGCGGCTGAGCATGCGGCGGAAGCGGCAGCAGAAGCGGCCGAAGATATTGCTGATGCTGAGATAACCCTCGACAGCCTGCAGGACGAGCTGGAGGCCGCACGCGACGCGGCATTGCGGTCACAGGCCGAGGCACAAAATGCTCGCCGCCGTTCAGAACAGGACGTTGAAAAGGCGCGCAAATACGCGCTAGAGCGTTTTGTCGGTGAGTTACTGCCCGTAGTAGACAACCTGGAGCGAGCGCTGGAGTCCAGTGCAGACGCCTCTGACGAGGTGAAAGCCGTAGTCGATGGTGTCGAACTGACGCGGAAGAGCCTGATGGACGTTTTGGGTAAATTCAACGTTGAATCAGTTGATCCGGTGGGCGAGCCGTTTGACCCGCAAGTACATCAGGCCATGTCGATGATAGAAAGCCCTGATGCGGAGCCCAATAGCGTGCTGCACGTGATGCAAAAGGGCTACACACTTAATGGTCGATTGATCCGTCCGGCCATGGTTATGGTCAGCAAAGCCAAGGAATAACGAATTTACAGCACCGGGGCCTTGAATCGAGCGCAACCGGACCCATATACAGAAGCAAGTGATTATATAAGCAGCCTGAAGCGGGCTGCCAAGAGGAGAAAACAATGGGCAAGATTATAGGAATTGACCTGGGCACTACCAACTCATGCGTCGCAGTACTGGACGGTGACAAGACGAAGGTTATCGAGAACGCTGAGGGCGATCGTACGACTCCGTCCATCATCGGTTACACCGAAGACGGCGAAGTATTGGTAGGCCAATCGGCCAAGCGCCAGTCGGTCACCAACCCCACTAACACCGTGTATGCGGTGAAGCGTCTGATCGGTCGTAAGTTCAAGGACGATGTGGTTCAAAAAGACATCAGCATGGTGCCTTACAAGATTGTTGAAGCCGATAACGGTGACGCCTGGGTTCAGACCCGTGGCGAAAGCATGGCGCCTCCGCAGGTGTCAGCGCAAATACTGATGAAGATGAAAAAGACGGCTGAAGAATTTTTGGGTGAGCCGGTCACAGAAGCTGTTGTGACTGTGCCTGCATACTTTAATGATTCCCAGCGTCAGGCTACCAAGGACGCCGGTAAAATTGCCGGGCTTGAGGTCAAGCGTATTATCAACGAGCCGACTGCGGCGGCGCTGGCTTACGGTATGGACAAAGCCAAGGGCGACCGCACTATTGCAGTGTATGACCTCGGCGGCGGTACCTTTGATATCTCTATCATCGAGATTGCCGAAGTAGACGGTGAGCACCAGTTTGAAGTGCTGTCGACCAATGGTGACACTTTCCTCGGCGGTGAAGATTTTGACATGCGCCTGATCGAGTATTTGGCAGCAGAGTTCAAGAAAGAAAGCGGTATTGATCTGCATAACGATCCGTTGGCACTGCAGCGACTGAAAGAAGCTGCAGAAAAAGCCAAAGTCGAGTTGTCCTCCAGTCAGCAGACTGAAGTAAACCTGCCGTATGTTACAGCGGATGCTTCTGGCCCCAAGCACCTGGTCGTGAAACTGTCACGCGCCAAGCTGGAGTCGCTGGTTGAAGACCTGGTCGCACGTACTATTGAGCCGCTGAAAATTGCATTGAAAGATGCCGACCTCAGCCCCAGCGAAATTGACGACGTTATCCTGGTCGGTGGTCAGACTCGTATGCCGATGGTACAGGCCAAAGTGGCTGAGTTCTTTGGTAAAGAGCCACGCAAGGACGTGAACCCTGATGAAGCAGTAGCGATGGGTGCGGCCCTGCAGGGCGCGGTACTGAGCGGTGACGTTAAAGACGTGTTACTGCTGGACGTGACTCCGCTGAGCCTGGGTATTGAAACTATGGGCGGTGTGGCCACTCCGTTGATTGAGAAGAACACTACGATTCCTACCAAGAAGTCGCAGATCTTTTCGACAGCAGAGGACAACCAGTCTGCGGTGACTATTCACGTGGTACAGGGTGAGCGTAAGCAGGCAGCCTCGAATAAGTCGCTGGGCCGTTTTGATCTGGCAGATATTCCGCCTTCGCAGCGTGGCATGCCACAAATCGAGGTCACCTTTGATCTGGATGCTAACGGTATTCTGAACGTGTCGGCGAAAGACAAGGCCACTGGCAAAGAACAGTCTATTCGCATCACCGCGTCGGGTGGTTTGAGCGATGACGAGATCGAAACCATGATGGCTGACGCCGAAGCTAATGCTGAAGCTGATGTGCTGTTTGAAGAGCTGGTGACTGCGCGCAACACCTGTGAGGGATTGATGCACGCTACTCGCAAGACTCTCGAGGAAGCCGGAGACAAGGCGACTGAAGAAGAGAAGACCGCGATTGAAGCAGCGCTGGCAGAGGCTGAAGAAGCACTGAAAGCGGATGACAAAGCTGCCATTGATGCGGCAACTGAGAAGCTGACTGAAGCCTCTGGTGGGTTGGCGCAAAAGTTGTACGCCGAGCAGGCAGCGGAAGCTGAGGCGGCCAGTGGTGAAGGTGCACAAGCGCAGGCAGAACCCGCTGACGATGCGGTGGATGCTGAGTTTGAAGAAGTGAAGGACGAAGACAAGAAAGCCGGCTAAACAGCGGTTGGCGGCCCTAAGCGGCCGCCAGCTTCTCATACAGTTGGGCAGGGGCTACGCTTACTGCAACATTGCGCGGACCCTGGTGGTCCGCGAAGTTCGTTAAGAGACACTGCAATTTGGCACGACGCCAAGCGCAGGCAGCAAGAGAACACTGAAACATGTCGAAACGTGATTATTATGAAGTTCTTGGCGTCGCCAAAGGTGCCGATGAGAAAGAGGTTAAGAAGGCTTATCGCCGTATTGCGATGAAGTTTCACCCTGATCGCAACTCCGATGATCCCGATTCAGACGACAAGTTCAAGGAAGCCAGTGAGGCTTACGAGATACTGTCTGACCGCGAGAAGCGCGCCGCTTACGACGCGCACGGACATGCCGGCGTTGACCCGCAGATGGGTGGCGCTGGTTTTGGTGGCGGCAACTTCAGCGATATTTTTGGCGATGTATTCGGAGACATTTTTGGCGGTGGTGGCGGCGGTCGTGGCCGCGGCGGCCCACAGCGTGGTTCAGATCTGCGCTATACCCTGGACATAAGTCTGGAAGATGCCGTGCGCGGCACGCAGGTGAAAATTCGTGTGCCCACGTTACAGCACTGTGGTACCTGCGACGGCAGTGGCGCCAAAGCGGGCAGTAAGCCTGTCAACTGCGATACCTGTGGTGGTGTTGGCCAGGTACGTATGCAACAGGGCTTTTTTCAGGTGCAGCAAACCTGTCCAGCCTGTCGTGGTGCCGGTCGTATCGTATCTGACCCCTGCACCGACTGTCGTGGCCAGGGCCGCGTAGAAGAGACCAAGACCCTGTCGGTTAAAGTACCCGCCGGCGTTGATACCGGTGATCGTATTCGCCTCAGCGGCGAAGGCGAGGCTGGCCCCGACGGCGGTCCGCCGGGTGATTTGTTTGTGCAGATGGATGTGCAGCGTCACCCCATTTTTGAGCGCGACGGTAAGAACTTGTACTGCGAGATGCCTATTACCGTAACGGATGCGGCACTGGGCGGTGAACTGGAAGTACCGACGCTGGATGGCCGGGTCAAATTGAAAGTGCCCGCCGGTACCCAGACCGGGAAACTGTTTCGACTGCGTGGCAAAGGTGTGAAGCCGGTTCGCGGTGGCAGCGAAGGCGATCTGTTGTGTCGAGTAGAAGTCGAAACTCCGGTGAACCTTAACAAGCGTCAGCGTGAATTACTGGAAGAGCTGGCATCGACTCTGCAAGACTCCGGAGATAAAAATTCCCCGCGCCAGACCAGCTGGTTTGAGGGCGTAAAAAGCTTTTTTGATGATATGAAACTATGACAACACGTATAGCGATTACCGGCGCCGGTGGGCGTATGGGGCGTACCCTGGTAGAGGCCGTGGCCGCTACCGAAGGTCTTGAGCTCACAGCAGCCTTTGAACAACCAGACAGCAGTCTGCAGGGCACCGATGCCGGTGAACTGGCCGGTCTGGGCGCCAATGGCGTGATTGTCGGTAGCGATGTTAGTGCTGCGTTGAATGACTTTGACGTGCTCATCGACTTTACTGTGCCGCTGGCGACGCTGGCGAATGTGCGCGCTTGCCAGAGTGCTGGTCGTGCCATGGTTATTGGTACCACGGGTTTCACCGCTGAGCAGCAGGCGGACATTGATGCTGCTGCGCAGTCGATTTCCATTTGCAAAGCAACCAACTTCAGCACCGGCGTTAACCTGTGCTTTAAGCTGCTGGAAATGGCTGCTGCAGTCATTGGCAACGATACTGACATTGAAATTTATGAAGCCCATCACCGCCATAAAATTGACGCGCCCTCGGGTACCGCGTTGACCATGGGGCAGGTTGTAGCGGATACGCTGGGTCGAGATCTAGACAAGGTGGCCGTTTATGGTCGCGAGGGCCAAACTGGTGCGCGCGGTAGCGACACTATTGGTTTTGCCACTGTGCGCGGGGGCGATATTGTGGGCGACCATACGGTAACGTTTGCCGCCGACGGTGAGCGGGTAGAGATTACCCACAAGGCCAGTAGTCGTATGTCTTTTGCCCGCGGCGCAGTGCGTGCCGCCGGTTGGCTAGTAATGCAAAATCCGGGTTTGTACGATATGCGCGACGTATTGGGGTTCAATGATGAGTGAATTCAGTGTTGATATAACGGTCGAAAACGCACAGCAGATACTCATCGAAGAGTCGATGACGCGGCCGGTAGTGGTCGATGTCTGGGCGGAGTGGTGTGAGCCCTGCAAAACCCTGATGCCGTTGCTGGATAAGCTGGCTGACGAATACCAGGGTCAGTTTCTGTTGGCCAAGCTGAATGCCGATGACCATCAGGACATTGCCCAGCAGCTCGGCGTGCGCAGCTTGCCCACGGTGCTGGTGATTAAAGAAGGACAGCCGGTAGATGGGTTTGTGGGCGCGAAGCCCGAATCAGAAATTCGCGAGGTGTTGGACAAGTATCTGCCCAAGCCCTGGGACCTGATGTTGCAACAGGCGCAGGCCGCCATGGAAGCGGGTGAGCTGGAAACCGCGATGGAAATTTTGAAACAGGCCTATGATGACTCCAACCACCAGCTTGATATTACGCTGAGCTATGTGCAGGTGTTGATTGAGTTGAACCGACTGGACCAGGCTGAACTGGTGTTGGGCGACATACGCATGGCAGATCAGGACGCCATCTACGAGCAGCTCAAAGCGCAGATCGAACTCAAACGTGAGGCGGCACGATCGCCAGAAATGAAGGCGCTGGAACAGCAGTTGGAGCAAAACCCTGATGACGCCGAATTGCTGAGCGCTGTCGCTGTGCAATACAGCGACGCCGGGCTGCACAAAGAAGCGATGGCGTCGTTAATTAAGGTTCTGGAGAAGGACCGCGACCACGCCGATGGTAAGACCCGCAAACTGTTGCTGGATATTATTGCCAGCCTGGGCAAGGGTGATCCGCTGGCGGTGGAGTTTCAGCGCAAGCTGTTTGGCCTGATGTACTAGGTCGGGCGCTCGACTGTGACTAGCATTATTAGCGCAGTCGACGTCAGCACCAGTTGGCAGACACTGCTGGCGCAGGCGTTTACTTCGCCGCGTGAACTACTCAAATTTGTTTCGATAGATCCCGATCAGCTAGCGCTACCGGCGCCTGATGCACTGGATTTTGCGTGTCGGGTGCCACTGCCCTTTGCGCGCTTGATGCAACCGGGTGATATCAATGACCCGTTGTTACGTCAGGTGCTGCCGCTATCGGTGGAGCTCGAGCCGGTGCCCGGTTATTCCGCGGATCCGCTGGACGAGGCGCACGCTAGCCCGCAGGACGGGATTATTCAGAAGTACCATGGTCGCGTATTGCTGGTTGCCGCCAGCGCCTGCGCGGTGAATTGTCGTTACTGCTTCAGGCGCCATTTTCCCTATCAGGAACAAACTGCGGCAGGCACCGAACTGCAGGAGGCCTTTGACTTTATTGCCAGTCATGACGACATCAGTGAAGTGATTCTTTCCGGTGGTGACCCGCTGGTACTGGGTGAGCGCCGCTTTGCTGAGTTGGTGACGCAGCTCGAACATATTCCCCATGTGCGGCGCCTGCGTATTCATAGCCGCCTGCCTATCGTTTTGCCACAGCGGATAACCCCAGAGTTGTTGACTGTGTTGCAAGAGACCCGGCTCCAAGTGGTGATGGTAGTGCACAGCAATCACGCCAACGAAATCAGTACCGAGGTGCGCGACGGTTTTAGGCAGTTGCGTGCGGCGGGTATCACCTTGTTTAACCAGAGTGTCTTATTGGCAGGGGTTAACGATACCGCCACGGTACTGGCTCAGCTCAGTGAAACGCTGTTTGATGCGGGCGTCACGCCGTACTACCTGCACCAGTTAGATCCGGTGGCCGGTGCTGCACATTTTGCCGTGCCGCTGACGCGGGCGCGGCGTTTGCATCATGAGCTGTTGGCTTTGTTGCCAGGGTTTCTGGTCCCCAGACTGGTTAGCGAGCTGCCAGGGCAGGTGTCTAAAACCCACCTCTAGGCAGAGCGGGTGTCCACCCAGAATTCACTAAAGCCGCGAAACGAAGGAATGGAGTGATACACATGCCCGCGCTCGCTGTGACCGAGAGTGGGGTAGCGTTCCAGCAGTGCCAGTATGGCTTCCTGCGCTTCAAGGCGGGCCAAATGAGCGCCCAGGCACAAGTGACTGCCGCCACCAAAGGACTGGTGGTGGGTATCTTCGCGTTGAATATCGAAGCTGTCCGGGTCCGGGTAAAAATCCGGATCACGATTGGCGCTTGCCAAAGACACGGTTAAAGAATCCCCCTGATGCGCGGGGCAGCCGGCCAAGGTTGTATCGGCATTGACGACGCGGCCAGAGTTTACGACAGGGGAGTCATAGCGCAATATTTCTTCTACGGCGTTGCCAATCAGGTCGGGGTTGGCGCGCAGCTTGGCCAATTGCCGGGGGTGGTCCAGCAGCGCCTTGATGCCATTGCCTATCAAGTCAGTAGTGGTGACGTTGCCGGCAATCAGCAGTAAATTGCACTGGCGAATGATCTCATTGCGGGTGAGCTTCTCACCGTCTTCTTCGGCCCTGATCATGTCACTGAGCAGGTCGTCGCCCAGATCCTGTGAGCGGCGCTCTATCTCCGAACCGAAAAAATCCATGAGTGTATTGTTGGCCGTCTCGGCCGCGGCCTGCTGCTCGGGGGTTGGAAACGGATTGAAGCTGATTTGTACCGATGTGTCTGACCAGCGTTTGAAATCGGCGTGCAGTGCAGCGTCAATACCCAGTAGTTCGGCAATCACCACGGTAGGGATAGGGCCGGCAAAGGCTTCTATCAGATCAAACTCGGGCTCTGTTATGGCATTGAGTATGCGCTGCACCACTTCGCGGGTGCGCGGACGCCAGCGCTCTACGGCGGCCGGGGTAAATGGTGCACTGACCAGACCGCGCAGTCGTCGGTGGTCCGGCTCGTCCATCAGCAGCATTGGCATGTCTTCTTCATCGCCGAATCCTTTAGCGAGGAATTCTTTGCTAAAAGTCCCCGGCCGTGCCTTTCTAGGGTCGGCGTAAAAAGTTTTACTGCGCAGTATTCCCTTAACATCATCGTGGCGGGTATACATGCGGCGCTGAAGTTCCTTGTCCAGCAGCATGGGGGCATCTTCGCGCAAACGCTTGAGCAGGGGGTAGGGGTCTGCGCGAAAATCTTCATCCAGTGGTGTCAATTGCATGCCCTGGGGTAAGGTTTCGTCCTGCGTTGTGTCGCTCATGGGTATAGCTCCTGCCGATTTATGTCGCCAATGCCTTCAAGGCTGCGCCGGTCATGCGATAGCCTACCCATTCACTCTGGGGGCGGGCGCCCAATGCTTCGTAAAACTCTATCGAAGGTTGGTTCCACTTTAGTACATTCCACTCAAAACGACCGCAGTTTTTGTCTACTGCGATGCTCGCCAGACGCCGCAGCAGCGCTTTGCCGCCGCCGCTGCCGCGATGCTCGAGTGTTATATAAAGGTCTTCTAGAAACAATCCCGGTTTGGCCAACCAGGTGGAGTAATTGTAGAAGTAGACGGCAAAACCGATGGGCTCACCGTCGAGTTCGCAAATGAGCGCTTTGACCTGCGAGTCAGCGCCAAAAATGCTCTCTTGTACGCTGGCTTCGTTGGCCTCGACCTCATGCTCGGCCTTCTCATAAACGGCGAGTTCTCTCACATAGTGCAGAATCAAGGCACTATCTGCCACGCAGGCTTCGCGGATTACCAAGTTGGACAAAACACCTACTCCCACAGGTCCGATAGATACAAGATAGCGTATTCTCTAAGACGGCGCCTACTTGAAAGCTAAGTAAACATACTGTAAGTTCAAACGCCGCAATTGGAGGTAATTATGGATACGCAATTTTCAGCGGAAGACTTGGTCTTTCAGGCCGAGGTACGGCAGTTTTACAAAGACAACTACACGGCCGAGTTACAGGCAAAACTCGCTAATCTGGACACTTATAAGCAAACCCAGATCGAATGGCAAAAGCTGCTGTTTGACAAAGGTTGGGTCGCGACTGGCTGGCCGCAAGAGTATGGCGGTACCGGTTGGACTGACACCCAGAAATTCATTTTCTCCACCGAGCGCTCCAGCGCTGGGGCGCCTGATGTGGTGCCGTTTGGATTGAAGATGGTTGGCCCGGTCATCTACGCGTTTGGTAACGATGAGCAGAAGCAGCGTTTTCTGCCGGGTATTCTTAACAGCGACGACTGGTGGTGTCAGGGCTACTCTGAACCAGGTGCCGGTTCTGACCTTGCCTCTTTGAAAACCAAAGCTGAGCTCGATGGCGATGAATACGTGGTCAATGGCGCCAAGATATGGACTAGCTACGCGCAGTATGCTGACTGGATTTTTTGCCTGGTACGTACCAACAATGAGGGTAAGAAGCAGCAGGGCATCAGTTTTTTACTGATCGATATGAACACGCCGGGAATCAAGGTCAATCCTATTGTCACCATTGACGGCCACCACAGTTTGAATGAAGTGGAATTCAATGATGTGCGGGTACCGGTCGCTAATCGTATTGGTGAACAGGACAAGGGCTGGACGTATGCCAAGGCGCTGTTAGCACACGAGCGTACATCGATTGCCGGTGTTGCTGATTCCAAGAAAAATTTGGCACAGGTCATTGAGCTTGCTCGCACCGAAGGTGGCTCTGGACGTTCGCTGATCAACGACCCGGCGTTTCAAAAGCAGGTATCTGATATTGAAATAGACCTGATGGCGCTGGAGTTTACTGAGTTGAGAGTGCTTGCGGCATTATCTTCCGGCGGAGCTCCGGGTCCTGAATCATCATTATTGAAGATTAAGGGTACGGAGATTCAGCAGGCCGTGCAGGAACTGCGGATGCAGGTTGCAGGTACCTTTGGCGGCGTGCTGAGCGATGAAAGCGGTGGCGATATTAGCGGCCATGAATTTGGCAGTGACGCGCGCAGAGCCTATATGTACGGTCGTGCAACCACCATTTATGGCGGTTCTAACGAGGTCCAAAAAAATATCATTTCCAAAGCTGTACTGGGATTGGGGTAGGTAAAAACTATGAATTTTGATTTTTCTGAAGAGCAGAATATGCTCAGGGACAGCGTGTCCCGTTTTGTAATGGATAACTATGACTTTGCCACGCGCAATGAGGTAGTCGCCAGCGAACTTGGTTATAGCGCCAGCAACTGGAATACTTTTGCTGAACTGGGCTGGTTGTCAGTACCTTTTAGTGAATCCGTAGGCGGTTTTGGCGGCAACGCTGTAGATACCATGGTAGTTATGGAGCAGATGGGTAAGGGCCTGGTGGCCGAGCCCTTTGTTGGGACTGTGCTGTTGTTCGGCGGGCTGATTGAAAAAGCGGGTAGTGCCGATCAGCGCGAGGCGCTGCTGCCAGACGTTATTGCTGGAGAGACGCAGGGCGCTTTTGCCTACCTGGAGCGCCAGTCGCGCTATGACCTGGCAGACGTCACCACCCGTGCGGAAAGCGCCGGCGATGGCTATACCCTAACGGGTAGCAAAGCCTTGGTGTTCAATGGTATGGCGGCGCAGACCTTGATTGTGGCGGCTCGCACCTCTGGCGAGCAGTACGACAGTGACGGCATTAGTCTGTTTCTGGTGGACGCAGCCGCGGGCGGCGTGACACGCACTGGCTACCGTCTGATGGACGGGCAATTGGTCGCCAATATTGAGTTTGATGGCGTGACCGTCGGCGCTGACGCACTTTTGGGGGCGGCTGGAGAAGCTCTGCCTGCTATGCAGGCCGTGGTTGACGATGTCACTCTGGCATTGTGTGCTGAAGCGCTAGGCATCATGGAAACACTCAACGCCACCACAGTAGAGTATGCCAAGACCCGACAGCAGTTCGGAGTGGCTATTGGTTCCTTTCAGGCGCTGCAGCATCGCATGGTAGACACCTTTATGGCCTATGAACAAACCAAGTCTATGCTGTATCGTACGGTCTGCAGTTTGGAGGCTGAGGCAGATGATGCCAGCCGCAACCTGCACGCACTGAAAGTGCTGGTGGCCAGATATGGCAAGCAAGTAGGTGACGAAGCCATTCAGATTCACGGTGGCATGGGTTTGACCGATGAGCTGGATGTTGGGCATTACGTGAAGCGCCTGATGACCATAAACACGCTGTTTGGCGATGGCGCTTTTCATCAGGCTCGCTTCAACGAATTGACATATAATTAGAACAGAGATTTCGGGTCGACCTAACAGAGGTCGACCCGCATATTCCAACACGAATTTCATATAAATAGCGGCCAAGCCGTAGAGGGAGACAGACGCATGAAACTAGGTATTTTGCTGGGCTATTCGGGTAAACAAATTCGCATTCCTATGGACACGGTCAAACTGGCCGAAAGCATGGGCTATGACTCAGTCTGGACCGCAGAAGCCTATGGTTCTGATGCCGTAACACCGGCAACCTGGATTCTGTCGCAAACCGACAAGATTCGTGTAGGTACTGCGATTATGCAAATGCCGGCGCGTACGCCTGCGATGTGTGCCATGACCTCTATGACGCTGGCTCAGCTGTCTAACAACCGCTTTATTGTGGGTTTGGGAGCTTCCGGTCCACAGGTTGTAGAGGGCTGGCACGGCGTACCTTATGGCAAGCCTATTACCCGCACCCGTGAGTACATCAAAATTATGCGCGCGATCATGGCCCGCAAAGGCCCGGTTGAATTCGATGGTGTTGAATACCAACTGCCCAACAAGAGCGAAGCCGCTACCGGTCTGGGTAAGCCGCTGAAGTCGATTCTTGACGGCAATGAGGACATTCCCTTCTACACCGCATCTATTACACCTGCCGGCCTCAGCTGCGCTGCTGAAGTTGCAGACGGCGTATTCCCCGTGTGGATGGACCCCGATAAATACAGCCTGTTCGAGGCTGATCTGGAAAAAGGCTTCGCCAAAGCTGGCAACGGCAAGAGTCTTAAGGACTTTGATATTGCGCCGTTTGTGAGCGTGGTGATGAACGATGACCTGGAAGCGGCTTACGCTGCTGCTGCTCCGATGCTGGCGCTGTATATTGGCGGCATGGGTGCCAAGGGTAAGAACTTCTATAACGACTACGCGACTCGCCTGGGTTACGGTGACGCCGCCGAGAACATTCAGGAGCTGTATTTGACCGGTAAGAAGGCTGAAGCCGAAGCCGCAGTGCCTCGTGAACTGATTGACGAAGTGGCATTGGTAGGTTCTGAAGGCCGTATTCGTGAGCGCCTGGATCGCTGGAAGACAGCCGGTGCTGCAGGTCATGTGGGTAGCATGCTGTTGGGTGTTAACGACCCCAAGGTCATGGAATTCCTGGCTAACGAGCTGCTTTGATGGACGTCGCCGGTAAAATCGTTGTTGTTACCGGTGCTGCTAACGGCATTGGCAAGGCGCTTGCAGAGCGCTTTGCTGCCGACGGCGCAGAGCTGGTTGTAGTAGCTGACCTTGAAGAAGAAAATGCGCGCGTCGTGGCTGAAGCCATTGGCGGGCGTGCTTTCGGCGTGAATGTGCGTGATGAAAGCCAGATTCAGGCGATGGTGGCCGAGCTAGAGGCAGAGTACGGTCGCATCGACTTGTTCTGTAGTAATGCCGGTATCATTGCTGGCGACGGTCCCAGCTGGATGGCGACCGGCGCCGACAATGCCGTGTGGGCAGCCATGTGGGATATTCATGTAATGGCCCATGTATATGCCGCCCGCGCCTGTCTGCCAGGCATGATTAAGCGTGGAGAGGGTTACTTCCTCAATACGGTATCAGCGGCGGGATTACTTAATCAGATAGGTGATGCGCCTTATTCCACCACCAAGCACGCGGCGGTTGGTTTTGCCGAGTCACTGGCTATTACCCACGGTGATGAAGGTATT
This sequence comes from Candidatus Litorirhabdus singularis, assembly GCF_026262625.1. Lineage (GTDB taxonomy): Bacteria > Pseudomonadota > Gammaproteobacteria > Pseudomonadales > Halieaceae > Litorirhabdus > Litorirhabdus singularis. The sequence continues at coordinate 102,029 of NZ_SHNN01000006.1, read as the reverse complement.
GGCGTGTCGATGTTGTGTCCGCAGGCAGTCGACACCCGCATGATCAAGCAAATTGGTGACGGTGATGGTGGCAGTGCTGCCGTGGATGGAGTGTTAACCCCTGAGCAGGTTGCTGAGTCTGTCGTGCAGGGTCTAAAGGACGGTCTGTTTATGATTTTGCCTCACGAGCAGGTGGAGTCATACCGCCAGCACAAGGCGAGAGATTACGGCCGCTGGATTGGCGGAATGCGTAAATTACGTCGAACTATGGGCACTCCGTCACAGTAAGCGGGGGGCCTATCGGCCTTTGGCCGGTTATAATTTATAGATGGACACCTCCATGCGTTTTGCTCAAACCATATTGCACGGGTTTGAGTCCTACTTCGCCGACTTTCAGAACATCACGTTGGCCGCTCGGCCGCGCTTCGAAAACGCGGATTGGGCTGGCATTCATGCTGCGTCTCGCGAGCGCATTGATCTGTATAAAGAGAAAATTAACAAGGTCTCTGAGTTTGTAGAACTCATTGCCGGTGATCAGTTGCGCGATCTGGATTTTTGGTCAGCGGTGCGTGAGCATTACGCCGTGCTGATCAAAGGCCATAATAACTACGAGATAGCGGAAACCTTCTTCAACAGCATTTACTGCAGTGCCTTCAGCCACCGTAAGATTCGTGACGAGTACGCGTTTGTGTTTTCGCCTCACGGCGACATGCCTTCGGTGAGTAGCGGACGACTGTGGCGCAGCTATCAGTTGGAAGTAGGTCTGGAAGTATTCCTTGAGCAGATGTTGGACGATTATGCGCTGAATATTCCCTACGAAGATAAGCACCGGGACATTGCCAATATTGCCAGTGTGGTGCGTGATTTTCTTTTGCCCCGATTTGGTGGCGAACTGGAAAATACCACAGCTCAGGTGCTGGACTCCTTATTTTTTCGCAACAAGGGTGCCTATATTGTCGGCAAGCTGGTGTCGGGTAATAAGACCATGCCCTTTGTGCTGCCGCTGTTGCACACGGAGCAGGGCAGTGTCTACGTGGACACAATACTGTTTGGAGCTGACCGAGTTAGTGTCATATTCAGTTTTACCCGCACCTACTTTATGGTCGATGCCGAAGTGCCGTCACAGTATGTGATGTTTTTGCAAAGTCTAATGCCGGCCAAAGCCATATCAGAAATCTACAGCGCCTTGGGTTATTACAAACACGGCAAGACCTATTTCTACCGTTGTGCAGTACGTCATATGGAAGGCACGCGTGATGAGTTTATTCTGGCGCCGGGTATTAAGGGCATGGTGATGAGCGTTTTCACCTTGCCCAGTTACGACTTTGTATTCAAGATTATCAAGGATCGCTTTACCCCGCCCAAGGATATGACCCGGGCTCAGGTTATGGATAAGTACCGGCTGGTAAAGCGTTCTGACCGAGCGGGACGCATGGCTGATACTCAGGAGTTTACCAATCTGGCGTTTGACCGTAATCGCTTTTCCGACGAGTTGATGGAAGAGCTACACAAGGTTGCACCGTCACAGATAGAGGAAAACGGCAAGGCCCTGGTGATTCGTCACGTGTACGTGGAACGGCGGATGACGCCGCTTAATTTGTATTTGCGCAGCGCCACCGATGAGCAGATTCACTCGGTGATGGACGAATATGGCAACGCGATCCGCGAACTGGCGACGGCGAATATTTTCCCTGGCGATATGCTGCTGAAGAATTTTGGTGTCACCAGGCACGGCAGGGTGGTGTTCTATGACTACGATGAAATTTGCCCGCTGACCGATTGTAACTTTCGCACAATACCCGAGCCGCGCTGTGAGGAAGAAGAAATGGCTAGCAGCCCCTGGTATAGCGTGGCGCCGGAGGATATTTTTCCGGAGGAATTTCGGCTATTTTTCAGCGGCAATAGCCGTGCTCGAAAAGTGTTTGATCAACTACACAGCGATCTGTACAAAGCCAGTTTTTGGCAGGGTCTGCAGAGTGAAATTCGCGATGGCCAGGTGGAGGATTTTTTCCCCTATCGGCGCAAGCTGCGTTTTCCGCGGCAAGTTATGTTGCAACAGAGGCTGCAAGGATAGAGAAATGACAGAGATATTTTTGGTACGACATGGTGAGGCGGCTGCGAAGTGGGGCGAGTCTCCTGACCCGGGCTTGAGTCCGCTGGGGCACGAGCAGGCGGCTGCCGCGTCGCAGGCGTTGACCGAATACGGCGCGCTGCATTTGATTAGCAGTCCGCTGTTGCGAGCCAAAGAGACTGCAATGCCGCTGGCCAACGCACTGGGCGCTGGGGTAGAAATCGTGGACCTATATCGAGAAATCCCGTCACCGTTAGATTGTGATGATCGTCAGGGTTGGTTGTCGCAAATGATGAAGCAGTCGTGGCAGGAGCAGTCGGAGGTCATACGTGACTGGCGCGAAGCACTCTGGGACTCGTTGTTTGAGTTAGAGACATCCACCGTTATTTTTACCCACTTTATGGTGATCAACGCTGTAGTCAGTCGGCTGACGAACGTCGATGCCACAGTCTGTTGTGTACCCGACAACTGTTCTATTACGCGGTTGCACAAAGACGATATGGCGCTCAATCTGGTGGAAGTAGGGCGCCAGCACCAGACGCACGTTAACTAGATACGCATCAGCGCTTCCTGCGCGACCGAGGCTACCAGTTCGCCCTCACGGGTATAGAACGTGCCACGAGTGAAGCCTCTGGCTCCGGCTGCCGCCGGGCTGTCGTGGACATAGATGAGCCACTCATCCGCGCGCAGTGGGCGATGAAACCAGAGCGCATGGTCGAGACTGGCGAACATCATATTCTTGCTACGGTTGTTGATGGGATGTGGGCGCATAGCTGATCCCATCAGCGTCATATCTGACATATAGGTCAGTGCGGTCTGGTGCTGAATCAGGTCATCGCCCATGGTGCCGTTGGCGCGCAGCCAGCAGGCAGTATGCGGTGGCCCTATGTCTTGTTCTGGCGAGAGGTAGTCTGGCCGTACCACAGGGTTACGCTCAATGGGGTAGGCCGGCAGAGGATCAAAGCGGTCCGGGTGTTCCTCTGACATCCTTGTCCAGAAATTCAGGTCGCTTTCCAGGGATTCCGGTGCGGGGTAGTCGGGCGCCTCAAACTGATGTTCGGGACCGCTCTCCGGCACCTGAAAAGAAATAGAGGTGTTAAAAATGGCGCGGCCGTCCTGCTTGGCAACTACGCGGCGTGTGGTAAAGCCACGTCCGTCGCGAATTGGGTCCACCTCGTACACAATCTGCTTTTTGGGATTTCCCGGACGCAGAAAGTAAGCGTGCATAGAGTGAGCGATGCGTTCGGCATCAACGGTACGCAGTGCAGCATTCAGAGCTTGCGCCAGTACCTGGCCGCCAAACACCCGTGCCGGATAGCGCGGGCTTTGCCCGATAAAAAGGTACTTGTCGATTTGCTCTATCTGCAGATTGCTCAGCAGCTTGTCCAGATCAGTGGTCACGTCAAACTCCGGGTGTAATTAGGTAGGCCTTGGGGGGCCTGGCTTAGCGGGGCTTGAGGCCGCTGAAAAGGCAGTCGTAAAAATCAATGGATGCTTGATTCACGTCTTCTATATTGCGCCATGTAGGTAGGTCCATGCTGGCGTTTATGGCTCCTGAAATAAGCTGCTGGGCCACCTCTACGTTGATGGAGCGTACGCTTCCATCGGTAATCCCATCACGCATGAAGCCGCCAAACTCGTCATTACCCTTATCGGTAAGCGCCAGGATTTTCTTGCGGCGTTCGATAGGTAGTGCGGTGATGGTGTTGTAGCGAATCATCGGGCCATCGTCGGAGTTTTGGATAGTAAACGTGCCACGACAGACATAGTCGAGTCGCTCGATACCCCGGTTTAGATTATCGGCGTCGCGGCGCAGCGTCTCAGAAATGGCCAGAGAACGCTGGTAACAGCTATAGAGCAGGTCTTCCTTACTCTTGATGTGATAGTAGAAGGCGCCTTTAGTGACGTGTAGGGTTTCGGCAATCTCATCTAGCGACGTTCCGGCAAAGCCCTTCTTGTTAAAGAACCAGGTGCCGGTCTTGTGAAAGGCCTCCTGCTTCAAACGATTCTGCTCCTCCCGATTAAAGCCCTGTGGATTTTCGGCCGCCAGTTTGGGAAAACTAAAGTCCCGAAAGCGGTAGGCCTGCTCACCGCTGCTGAGGCCGTTCGTGACCAGGTCACAGGCGGCTCTGGCAATGTCGTCGATCTGTTCAATGGGCACGGTGCGCAGCCAGTTGAATGACCATTGCATGGAGCCAATCAATCCCAGCGTGGTGGCAGTGCTTTCGCAGTCGCGGATGCTGCCTTCAGCGATACCGTCTCTTATGTACTGGCGAATGCGCAGGAACATAGCGGTATAACGCTGCTCCACGTCAGCGCGGTGGACGTCGCCTAGTGAGGCGATCTCCAGCAGGGCTGCCGTGTGATTGCGGTGGCCCAATTGCGCCTCCCGCCAATCTATAAAGTGCGCGTGCAATACAGCGGTGACCCGGTCTAGTCCGGAACTCTGTTTGGACTCTATAGCGTCGAGCCCGGCGTTCAGGTGGTCCAGGGCGGCGACATAGCACTGATAGATGAGTTCTTCTTTGGTTTTAACGTAATAGTAGAGGCTGGTCTTGGTTAACCCCAGACTCTGAGCAATATCTAACAAGGTAGTGGAGCGAGAGCCGCGGCCATTGAACAACCGCGCCGCTTGCGACAGGATAGCCGAGCGCTTGGCGTCGTGCTGCGCGGTGCGGTTAAACGGAGAACCGCCAGTTTTGCCTGTACTGTCCTTGCTGTCGGTCATGGCCCCTGCGCGCCCCGGAAAGGCGTCAATACTTAAGATTCTAGAATTTTACTTTAGAGTATGTTTTTTGAAAGGGCAATAATAGCGTGGTTTGCGGTCACTGAGCCAGCTTTTTACAGGCCCTGTGGCGATAGCATTCGATCGTGTGATCATTCACTAGTCCACAGGCCTGCAGATAGGCATACATAATAGTCGAGCCCACAAAATTGAAGCCGCGCTTCTTCAGATCCTTACTGATGCGATCTGACAGCTCGGTACTTGCCGGCATATCAGCCATGCTGGTAAAGCGGTTCTGTAACGGCTTATGGTCCACGTAGGCCCAGATATAATCACTAAAGCTGCCAAATTCATTTTGTAGTTTTAGGAAGGCGCGGGCATTCTGGCGCGCGCTGTAGACCTTGAGCCGATTGCGAATTATGGCCGGGTTTTGCAGGAGTCTGTCCAGCTGGGCATCGGTGTAGCGGGCAACCTTGTTGACATCGAAGCCGTCGAACAACGCTCTATAGCCCTCGCGCTTGCGTAGCACGGTAATCCAGGCCAGCCCCGCCTGTGCCCCCTCAAGTATCAAGAACTCGAATAACTCTGCGTCATTGCGGCAGGGAACGCCCCATTCTTCATCGTGATAGCGCTGGTACAGGTCATCATCACCGCACCACTGGCAGCGTTTAGGCATGTGAATTCTCCCGGGGAGTTTTGCTGTGCATGATGCTATGAGTATAGAATGCCTGCCCATGACTGAGACAGTATTGTTTGAAAAAGATGGCCCCATCGCCCGCTTGGTATTGAATAACCCGAGCCGGCACAATTCGCTGGGCGAAGTCGAGTTAATGGCGTTGCAGCAACATATTGAGAGCGTGGTGGCAGACCCGCAATTGCGGGTGCTAATTGTCACCGGTAGTGGCAGCAAGACTTTCTGCGCCGGTGCAGCGCTTAATCAGTTGGGCGCGGGGCAGATAAGCGGTGACCTGTTTCAGCAAACTACTGACTGTCTGGCAGCCGTGCCAATACCTACAGTGTGTGCTCTTAACGGCAGTGTTTACGGTGGCGGTACCGAGTTGGCGTTGAGCTGCGATTTTCGGGTGGGAGTGCAGGGTACGCGGTTGCGTGTGCCCGCAGCCAGAATTGGATTGTGTTACCCGATTGGAGGTATCAACCGGTTTGTAGAACGTTTGGGCGTGAATATCGCCAAGCGGATATTGGTTGGTGCTGAAGAATTTGATGCCGAGGCGATGTTACATATTGGTTTTCTAGACCACTTGGTACCGGCCTCTGAGTTAGAGGCAAAGGTCAGTGATATGGCGCAATCCATGGCCGGACTGGCGCCGTTGGCCGTGCAAGCGATGAAGGCAATTCTGCAGCAGGCAGCCGCGGGTGCTATTGATCTGAATCAGGCCCAAGCGATGGCTCAGACCTGTACCGACTCTGAAGACTTGCAAGAAGGTTTTGCAGCGCAGCGAGAGCGGCGCGAGCCGGAGTTTAAGGGCCGTTAAGTGAACGTCAGCTGGCGCAGGACCATAACGCTGACATTGAATATCAGTCTAAGCGCTTACTGGTCCAGCATGGCCTCGACTTGATCGCGTATTTTCTCAGCGTCGCCTCTGCGAAAACCCTCATGAATAGCAACGATGACGCCATCCCGGTCAATTAGGAAGGCGGTAGGCATGCCCAGTACTCCGTAGGTGGATGGGCTGGTGCTATCAACGTCCGAAAGTACTGGATAGTCTACCGGCAGTTCTTTCAGGAACTCCAATGCATCCTCCTCGAAGGCATCAACGTTGATTGCCAGTACCTCGAAACCACGGTCTTTGAGCTCGTTGCGCACCGTATTCATCATGGGCAGAGACAGGCGGCATGGGCCGCACCATGAAGCCCAAAAATCAAGGTAAACCACCTTGCCGCGCAGGCTGGAGAGGCTAGTGGTGGCGCCGTCCGCTGGCAGGTTGGGTAGCTCAACCGCCGGCGCCTTGTCTCCCACGGCAACGTTCAGCGCTTGAACAGATAGGGGTAACGTCAGCAGCAAGCTGGCAAGTATGTATCTTATGAGTAGATGTGAAGGTTTCATAGCTTAGAAGACTAGCACGCTCAATGCGGTTTCTGCCATCGAGCTTCAGCGCGGTACCAGCATGGTTTTTGGGTCAATTGCCGGCCGCGGTATTTCAAAGACAAATTGGGTGCCGTTGGTGCGATCGATGGTCATTGCAGCGTTGATCGCCAGGGTAAATTGACGAACAACCTCGAGCCCAAACGTGGTGGGCTGGGCTGGGTCGACGTTGCCGGGGAGCCCTGAGCCACTATCAGATACTTCCAGTCGCCAGCCCTTAAGGTCGACATTTTCTTCCATCACAATGTTGACGTAATGTATTCCCAGTCCGTCCTGGAAAGCATGTTTGTAGCTATTGCTTAGCAACTCGTTAACGATAATCGCGCAGGGCACAGCAATGGCAGCTGGCAGTCCTGCGGTCGAGGTGCTGTTGCTCACCGCAACGCTGGCCTCATTAACATATAAGCTCGTAAAGCGAGCGGCGATAAGCTGTTCAACCAAGTCATGGAAGTTCACTTCAAGTCGGTCGGCGAGATAGTAAATATGATGATCCAGGTACTTTAAGGCTGCGAAGCGTTCTATGTTGTCCTTGAACAGCTCAAGTAGCGTTGGATCATCAATAACCTCTGCCTGCTTATCGAGCAAATCTGACACCACGTTCATGACTTGCTCTGTATGATCTCGAACGTTTTCTATTAGCAATTGCTGGATATCGAGTTGGTCTTCCAGGTCATCCATCGCTTGTTCGGCAGTGCCGTGCATAACGTCAGCCAGTTCGTTAGCGCGTTCTTTTAACATATAGGTGTCGTAGTAGCGCAGCGAGAACCAAATCAGCCAGAAAAGAAAGCCGAAGTAGATTGAGAAGGCCCACCATGTGAGCCAGGGTGCTGGAAATATTCGCAGTGCTAAAGCTTTACCGTCTTCATTCCAAACTCCGTCCGAATTGGCACCTTTCAAATGTAGACGGTAGTGGCCGGAAGGTAAGTTGGTGAAGCTGGCATTGTGCCTGGCACCAAGATCGATCCAGTCACGATCAAAGTTCTCGAGTTTGTAGCGATAGCGGTTCTTATGTGGCTCGGTGTAATCCAATGCGCTGAACTCAAAGTTGATGTAGTAGTCTTCGTGACCGATATCGAGACGATTAATATTGGCGTAGGCCACATCAACGGGTAACTCTTTGCCTGCTATGTCGATATTGGTGAGAACAAAGCGTGGAGGGGGGCGTTCCTCGACCACTCTGGCTGGGTCAAATCTGTTGAAACCTCGGTTACCACCAAAATAGAGCCGTCCCTTGCTATCCTTGAATGAGGCACCGAAATTGAATTCGTTATCCTGCAGTCCGTCGCTGTAGTCGAAGGTTTTGAGGGTGAGATCGTTGGGATTGAGGCGGGCAAGGCCACTTGCTGCGGACAGCCATAGCATGCCCTCCTCGTCTTTCTGCATTGAATATATTGTGGTCTTTGGCAATTTTGGATAGGTTTCGACGGACTCCACGTTCCATACCTTTAGATTTGGATCAGGTTCCCCGATTAATAGTAGCCCGCTATTTTGAAGGCTCAGCCAAACTCTGCCGCTGTCATCTTGAATTGCATCAATTATTATATGAGGCTGATCTTTCGCTGCCTTAGGACTGTATGTAAGCATTCTCCTGACTTTGAGGGTATCTCTATTCAAGAGGCTGATTCCTTTGGTTGTCGTAAAAAGGAGCCACTTCTCCGATAGTTCCAAGGTTTTATATACAACATTGGAACTTATGGTGTCGGAATCCGTATCAGAGTACGAGAGAGTTAGAGAGTTTTGATCATTAGGCCCAATGCTGGTCACCCCTCCGCCGAAGGTCGAGACCCAGAGCACGTTTCGGTCGTCAAGAAAAATGTCAACAATAGCGTTTGCGCCGATCTTACGCGAGGGGCTGGAGTCTTGCCTAAAATGTTTGATATTTTTTTCTTTGAGATCTAGTTGGGCAACGCCATTTGTTCTAGTGCCTATCCACAAATTGTCCCCATTCGCCTCTAGGCTCATTATTCTGGGAGGCGATTTTTCACTCGTAAAGAACCGGTCTTCAGCCTCTTCAAAAGTAGATTTACCGCGATTTTGGAAGTACAGAGTGTCGTAAGTACCAACCCAAAGCGTATTGCCAGCAGTTTCTGCAAATGAAGTAATCGATTCACTCTCCAAACCGTGGTGCGCGTTAAAGATCTCAAATCTTGAATGAAACCCAGCGTAGAGGCCATAGTGCGTGCCGATCCAGAAGTTACCCTCTTGATCCTGAAGAATGTTCATAATGAAATCTTCTTCTAGATTTGAGTTTTTGCTGTTGAAATTGGTGAAAGTTCCCTCAGCGTTAAATAGGCTAAGGCCCGCATCTGTGCCTATCCAAATACGATTCTCATGGTCTTCATATATCGTGTTTACTGCTTTGCTTAAAATGGAAGAATTGTCGCCAGATAAAGGGCGATAATTTTTCAGCTCGCCGCTCTCCAGGTTTACAGCGAACAGGCCGTCTGCCGAAGTCCCTATCCACAATGTCTGATCTGGTGCGATGTGAAGAGTGGTTATCTGACTTCTGACAATGTCGTTGATTGTCCCGGCAATTCCCGAGCTGCTAGAAATTGCTCCAGTATGCCTTTGATAGAGCAGCAAGCCTTCTTTAGTTGTGCCAACCCACAGCTGGAGAGGATTAGGTGCGGCTATCGCTGTTATAGCGCCATTTTTTGTCGCCAATCGGTTAAAAACTGTTCGATGCACGAAATCCTGAGTGTGAGGGTCAAACATCGATAGCCTTCCATCGAGATATCCTAACCATAACATCCCGATTTCGTCGCTTATTAGGGTGCTGATATTGTTAGAAAGTAAGGAGTTCGTTTCACCACCGCTTACCAGCGTCTTAAAACCCCGTGCTCCAGGGTCATAATAGTTTAAGCCGCCCCCTGTGGTTGCTATCCATAGCTTACCGCTGGTGTCCTGAACCATTTGTCTGACGTTGTTATGGCTGATACTGCCTACATTTTCTTCGCTGGCTTGATAAGTGCGCAACTCATAGCCGTCGAACCTATGCAGTCCCTCCTGAGTGAGAATCCAGATAAGCCCGGTTTCGTCCTGAAATGTTTGTCTGACGGTCTGCTGCGTCAGGTCCTCGGATATTGCCGATCTTGTGATCTTGAAGTTGTGGCGTGAAACGGGGTCTTGCGATGCCAATAGTAGGCTTGGCGTCATCAGCACTAATATCAGGCCTATTATTAAGCGGTAGTTCCCCATCTTCGCCCCAATCCAGGTTAGCTCCATACCCTATTAGTCAGTCTAGCAAAGACCTTGTGATGCGCCAGAAACCATTACGTGGGCCTGAAGAAGAGCATTAACTCGTTTAGTGACCCATTCGGGTCATATGACTATCAACGCCACCCCTCAATAATCGAGGCTTGAAGTGCGCCTTGTGCAAGGGCGTTGGTTAGTCGTGGCTGAAAAGTGCACGACAGGTTCCTAGTAAACCGCAATTTGTAACGGCAAAACTAGCGGACAACAGTGGATAGAGTGAAATGAAAGTACTGACACAAAATGGTATTACTCGGATGGGCGCGATAGCTGCGGTAGTAGCCTTGGTGGCATTTGGGCCCTACGAATTGCAGTCTTCTAATCCGGATAAAGGTGAAGTTCGAAGCCTCCTTATTCAGGGCGATAATATTCCTGCACTGGTAGCAGTTGTAGAGGGTGTGGGCGGAACCGTCAGTCACAAGCTGGACACTTTGCAAGCAATAGGAGTCGATGTCTCACCGGAGCAACTGCGTTTGATAAGTCGCAGTGAGCACGTTCGCCGGATACTTGATGATTCCTCTGTTGCGTTAAATTCTTCGTCAGAGCAGTGTACTGTTGGCGGCGGACATCTGCTTCAGTTATCCGATGATGGCCAGGTCTCTTGGAAGATCAGTCAGCAGACAAATAGCGATACTGCGACCTTGGACTCACTATCACTGAGTTGGCCTTCTGAATTGGGCTCCTTAGAGGCTATTCGACTCGGCGGTAAGTTACTAACTACCGAAGTTGCGACAGGTACGCTCGAACTGCAGCTCGAAAGTCTTGGCCAGGTTGCGGAACTGGATTCGGATGCATCTGTACTTTTGGAAATGTCTTTCTCAAACACTCCTCAAAGCCAAAAAGACATTCGCCAAAGTCAATTCGATATCGAGATCGAGTACGCCGGAAACTGCAGTGTGGGGCTAGTAGCCGGATATGAGGATTATGAGTCAGATTCATATTTCCCGGGAATAGTTCGTGCCGATAAGCTACACCAAATGGGGATTACCGGTAGTGGAGTTACGGTAGCGGTAATCGATAGCGGATTGTCAAATAGCTTTGACGCCTTAAAATTGGACAGTGTTGGAAAGAATCGCATAATCGCTACCTACGACGCCGTTAACAATATAGTAGGCGGGGAGTTAATCGATACTAAAGGGCACGGGACTCATATCACGTCCATCTTGGCAAGCAGTGAGAAGGCTGATTCGTCGTTGTCTGATGGATTCAGCTATCAAGGGATAGCGCCTGATGCGAATATCATCGTGGTCAAAGCCTTTGACGGAGAAGGGCAGGGTTCCTACCTAGATGTGCTTCGAGCCCTTGAGTTCGTTTTAGAAAATCGAGAGAAGTACGATATTCGGGTACTAAATTTGAGCTTTGGCTCCAAAGCAAGAGGCGCTTACTGGGAAGATCCTGTTAACCGATTGGTTATGGAGGCTTGGCGGCAAGGTATCATGGTTGTAGCGTCGGCTGGCAATGCAGGGCCTGATCCACTTTCCATTACCGCCCCAGGCAATATCCCGTATGTACTTACCGTAGGGGCAGTTACTGACAACTACACGCCTAATGATAAGACCGACGATACATTGGTTGGATTTTCTAGCGTAGGACCTACTCGCGATGGTTTTATGAAGCCAGAAGTTGTGGCTCCAGGCGGTCATATGATCGGTTTCGCAGATAGTGATTCAGTATTGGTCAATGAGCGGCCGGAGGCGGTCCTTGATGGCGGCCGTTTTGTTATGTCTGGTTCATCTCAAGCTGCGGCACTAGTGAGTGGTGTAGCGGCATTAATGATACAAAATGACCCCAGTTTAACTCCGGATCAGGTGAAGTGCCGGCTGACAAGCACAGCAAATGCGGCTACCCAAGGTGATGGTAGTCTTGCATATAGCGTTTTACAGCAGGGGTTTGGCTATATTGATGCTTTTGATGCAGCACACGCCGTTGATAGCCTTTGCGCCGATAGTGGATTAGATATCGTTGCTGATTTAAGCGGGAAGGCTCATTTCAATGGACCAATTTCTTCGTCAATCGATGGTGCCTTCTCAATGGGCGATCGCGCAGTGTGGAACGGAGAATACGCTGCAGTTGAAAATGTGAACTGGAGCTACCCAACCGAATTTGCCGAAGTCGCGAGTGTAGCCACAGCTGTAGCTGGTTCGAATTATTTACTGGACAATGCTGGATATAGTACTGCCGGTAACTACTGGAATGCCGGCAACTACTGGAACGCGGGCAATTACTGGAACGCGGGTAACTACTGGAATGCCGGTAACTACTGGAATGCCGGTAACTATTGGAACGCGGGCAATTACTGGAACGCGGGTAACTACTGGAATGCCGGTAACTATTGGAACGCGGGCAATTACTGGAATGCCGGCAACTATTGGAATGCCGGTAACTACTGGAATGCCGGTAACTATTGGAATGCCGGTAACTATTGGAACGCGGGCAATTACTGGAATGCCGGTAACTACTGGAATGCCGGTAACTATTGGAACGCGGGCAATTACTGGAACGCCGGTAACTACTGGAATGCCGGTAACTATTGGAACGCGGGCAATTATTGGAACGCGGGTAACTACTGGAACGCGGGTAACTACTGGAATGCCGGTAACTACTGGAATGCCGGTAACTACTGGAATGCCGGTAACTATTGGAACGCGGGCAATTACTGGAACGCCGGTAACTACTGGAACGCCGGTAACTACTGGAATGCCGGTAACTATTGGAACGCGGGCAATTACTGGAACGCCGGTAACTACTGGAACGCGGGTAACTACTGGAATGCCGGTAACTACTGGAATGCCGGTAACTACTGGAACGCGGGTAACTACTGGAATGCCGGTAACTACTGGAATGCCGGCAACTACTGGAATGCCGGTAACTACTGGAATGCCGGTAACTACTGGAATGCCGGTAACTACTGGAATGCCGGTAACTACTGGAATGCCGGCAACTACTGGAACGCTGGCAACTACTGGAACGCGGGTAACTACTGGAATGCCGGTAACTACTGGAATGCCGGTAACTACTGGAACGCGGGTAACTACTGGAATGCCGGTAACTACTGGAATGCCGGTAACTACTGGAATGCCGGTAACTACTGGAACGCGGGCAATTACTGGAACGCCGGTAACTACTGGAATGCCGGTAACTATTGGAACGCGGGCAATTACTGGAATGCCGGTAATTACTGGAATGCCGGCGCGGACACCAATTCCTAGAAAAGCAGTGTTTCGAACTTTGTTTTCTCGGCATTTATGTAGTCAAGCGCAGTCTCCTCTTAAGAATTCACTATAACCGCTAGTGTCCACCTGTTGATTACGCTACTTCAGGTGGATGTTAGAGCCGTTTTCTGTGTACTAATAATCTTTTCTCATTCATGCCTGCGTATATAATGCAGGTATGAAATCGAAATTAGCCGTTCTGGCTCTAATTATTTTGCACCTGGGTGTCGCGGAATTTGTAGTCGCAAATGATATCCCCTACGTCTTCTCGCCGTCTGGTTTGACCAACGACCTCAGTCAACAGACAGTCCGACAGATTCATCAAGACAATAGAGGATATCTATGGATTCTTACTCAGGAAGGACTTAATCGTTACGATGGTCGCGCGATAAAAATTTATCGATCTGAGGCCAATAACCCAAATACCTTAAGCGAAAACTATACCAGGGGAATGCTCGAAGGTAGTAATGGCGATCTTTGGATCGCGACCTATGGAGGTGGGTTGAATCGGTATATTGCTGAGACAGATACCTTTGAGAGTATCCAAAAAAGCCGTCAAATAGCTCGATCTCCTTTGTCTGATCGTATTTGGACAATCAATAAGGGGCTAAATGACAAAATTTGGATAGGCTATAGAGATGGCGGGTTTAGTGCCTTCGATCCAGCAACTAGGTTGTTTCGGCATTATACCTCTGAGAAATGGCCGATCCTTGGCGATGCGCCAATTATCGACATTGAGCAGGACAAGGACGGAATCGTGTGGATAGCCACGCGGGGTAATGGCCTCCTAAAGCTTGATACTGATAGAGATTCTATAGAATTAGTGGCAGCTAAGTCTGGCGCAAAATACACGCTTTCATCAAATATGATCTCCGATGTTCATCGTGACAGAAGCGACTATCTCTGGATATCTACATTTGATGGAGGTTTGTACCGGATTTTCAGAGATGACGAGGTATTGCGACCAGTTCGGAATGTGCTGAACCCCTCCGCTATTGAGTTAGATCCGGATAAGGAAAAAGAGTCTCTCAAGGTGCACAGGATTTACGAAGATGCCCAGGACAGAATATTTTTGGCAACAAATAATGGCGTCGGCATATTCCATCCTGATATTCAAAGCATTGAAATGTTTACCCCTAAAAACTCGGAGCTCAGTCAGAACCGTGTTCTATCGATATACCAAGATCGCACCGGTAGATACTGGATTGGAACATTCTCTGGGCTTGATACTGGTTTTGAGTCAAACTTTTTTCTGGTTAACTCCGAACTTGGTCTAATAGAGGACACGGTCTTAAGTATTACCCAATCGGATGATGGGGCTACTTGGGTGGGTACTGCTGGGGGTCTGCATCGATTTGCTCCGAATGCTCGTTTCTCGACGAGAAATTTTGGGGAACTACAGTACTTTGAAGGTAGTAATCCACCGATTACTAGCCTTCTAGCAACAGACGGTTTCATTTGGGTCGGCACCTATGCAGACGGCTTGGATAAACTTGACCCTCGTACAGGAAAAATCGAAAGATATCGCTTCGATCCAAACGATAAAGACAGCATAAGTTCTAATGCAATTACGTCCTTACTAAAAGATAAGTACGGTAATCTCTGGGTGGGCACTTTTGGTGGTGGGATTAATGTGCTCGCTCCAGGCGCGGAGCACTTTAGGAGGTTGCGTCACGATTCAGATGATCCTTCCAGTTTAAGCAATGATACAGTTTATACGCTCTATCAAGAGCGAAGCGGGGATGTCTGGATTGGTACTGACAGAGGGCTTAACCGATACGACTACGATGTGGGTTCTTTCGACAGTTTCGGCCACAATAAGGCAGACTATAAATCCCTATCGAATGACATAGTATATTCGGTCTATGAGGATGACGATTCTAGGTTATGGGTTGGCACCGCAGGTGGCGGTCTGAATATGTGGGAGCCGTTTGATCGAAAACGCTCGATAAGTAACTTCCACCATTTCCAGCAAAACATTGAGCTGCCCAGCGGCACCGTATATGCGATTCAGGGGGACGATCAGGGGAATATTTGGTTGTCGACCACGGGCGGGATCACGCGGCTAGATTTTTTGACCAATGACGTAAAGCACTACACAGTAAGAGACGGTCTGCAAAGCAATGATTTTAATCTAGGTGCTTCATTCAAAGATGCAAACGGTCGCATGTACTTTGGTGGTTCCAAGGGCTTTAACGCTTTTCTGCCAGAGGATGTCAAAGATAATCGTGTGAGCCCTCCAGTGGCGCTTACTCGAGTCGCACTAGGCAACGAACAAGAATGGTTTGATGTGCCCTATGATGAGCTTGAAGAGCTGATGCTGGAGCACACCGACTACATGGTGAGCTTTGAGTTTGCTTCTTTAGATTTTAACGAACCCAGCAAGAATCGATATCGCTATCAGATGGTCGGGTTGAATAAGTCTTGGGTGGATCTGGGGAACAAGAATACAGTGGATTTCACCAACCTGCCGACAGGAGAATATGTTTTCCGCGTGGCTGGTAGCAATGCCGACGGTATGTGGAATGAAGATGGGGTGTCTTTGCGCATTGTAGTGAAGCCACCTTGGTATACGTCTATCTGGGCATTCATTTTCTACTTCTCGGTCCTGTTGCTATTAGTGCTTAACTGGTTCCGACGTGCCAAGGAAAGGGAAGCCGATCAACTCCAGTATCAGGCTAAGCTGGAATCCGACGTTCTCTCACGTACACAGGATCTAAAGCGTGCGAATGAGCAGTTGCAGGGCGCGGTTAATCAGATCGGTATGGCGCGGCAAGACGCGGTAGAGGCAAATCAGGCGAAGAGTGAATTTTTAGCTGCTTTGAGCCACGAGATCAGAACACCTATGCACGGTGTTCTGGGTATGACGGATTTGCTTTTGCATTCGGGTATGTCGGAGCGACAGACAGAGTTTGCTAAATCGGCACACGGGTCCGCTACAGAGCTGCTAGGTTTAATCGACAATATTTTAGATTTCTCGAAGATCGAAGCGGGTAAATTGGAGCTTGAAGAGACGACCTTTAACTTGCGTCAGGTTTCTGAGGATCTTTGCTACCTCTATGGTGAGATGGCGCAGGTAAAAAATGTTGAGCTCAATCTAATTTTCAACGCCAAATTGGATCGTCAGATGTACGGCGATCCGGTGCGGCTGCGTCAGGTAATGCAGAACTTACTAAGTAATGCGATCAAGTTTACCAGTCAAGGGTCGGTCACGGTTGTGGTTGATGAGTTGCAGCGTAATGATAAGAATTTGTTGCTACGGTTTTCTGTGGAGGATACCGGTATTGGAATGGATGCTGCCACTATTGAAAGAATATTTGACGCCTTTGCTCAGGCAGACTCATCTACGACACGCCAGTATGGCGGTACCGGGTTGGGTCTAAGTATTGCGCGTCAGTTGATCGGTTTGATGGGCGGTGAATTGAAGGTGGATTCTAAAGTCGGCATAGGGACAAGAATGTCGGTAGAGCTATCTATGAATGAATCGCCGATTTATACAGACAAAATTTCCACAGATACGTTTGAAGGGTATTTCGCAGAGGTGGTAGCTGAGAGTGCTGAAACTAGGGCGATGTTTAGCAGTCAGTTGCATGTTTTGCCCATGCGCGTGCGTCAATGCAAAGTGGTTGATGAACTTTCGATACACGCCAGTGATAAACGCTTGGTGCTGGTTGATGTTGGGGCGTTGCGTGCACCGGCTGCAGTCGCCAGGGTGCAGAGTCTTGCCGATGATGCCATGACGACTCTACTGCTAGTTGTGCCGCTGGACATGAGCGGAATACCAGAGGAGCTAGTGGCGATGCCACATACTACCAAGCCGCTTCGTTCGGTCTCGCTGGTAAATGACATTCTGGCTGCGTTATCACCTGGTAAGACAGCAACTACAATAGCTATGGAAGCGCCGGTCATGCGGTTCACCCAGCGCGTGCTTTTGGTAGAGGATATGGTCGCCAATCAGGAGATCGCTCGCGCCATGCTGGAGTCGTTTGGTTGTCAGGTTGATATCGCGAACAACGGCGATGTGGCATTGGAGATGTATCAGCACACCGCATACGACATCATCTTAATGGATTGCCAGATGCCGGTGATGGATGGCTTTGAAGCAACCCGCCATATCCGTCGTTCTGAGGCACAAAAGGAGAGCAACGAGCGCATTCCTGTGGTGGCGGTTACTGCGGGGAAAACAGAGGTCGAGAAGGACCGCTGTTATGGAGCCGGTATGGATCGGATCTTATTCAAGCCTTACTCAACGGCAGAATTGAACGGTGTGTTTGCACATTACTTCGAGACGGACGGCGAGGTTGAAGCCGAGGCTGTAGTCACAGCGGTTCCTGTACCTGAAGCCGTTACCGATATTCTGGATATAAAGGCAATTGACAATATTCGCAGTGTAGAGGTACGTAGCGGTAATAGTCTGTTGGCAGCGGTATTTGAGAACTTCAGGAAAGACACGTTGCTTAAAATTGACGAATTGCGTGGCAGTGTGGGTGACGCGACCGCACTGGCCTCGGCAGCGCATGCCATTGCCTCAATGAGTCTTAATTTGGGTGCTAAATCGTTGGCGGTTTATGGCCGCAAACTAGAGGCGGAGTGGAAGCAGGGTGACATCGATGATGCGGCGCGAGAAATTGAGGTGCTGCATGGGCACTATCTTGACGCTATCAAAGCGCTTGAGCCCTTGGTGCAGGAAAACATCGAGCAGTTTGAAGAGTGAGTTAGCCGGAGTTTTCGGCGCTTCTAAAGTAGTCCAGATAGTTCTGGTCTAGCATGGTCGGTACGTCATCCGGGTAGACCGGGCGGCTAAAGTAGTAGCCCTGTAGCAGGTGGCAGTTACGCGTCAGCAGAAACTTAAGCTGCTCCTGCGTTTCCACACCCTCGGCAATAACCTGCAGATTAAGGGTCTTTGAAAGCGCCATAATAGCGTCGACAATGGCTTCGCCGTCAGGGCTTGCCAGATCGGCGACAAAGCTTTGGTCAATCTTCAAGGTATCAATCGGAAATCGCTTCAGATAATTAAGCGATGAATAGCCGGTGCCAAAGTCGTCCACAGCTAGAGCCAATCCAAGTGCTTTAAGCTCGCGCAATTTCGCTATATTGGTTTCTGCATCGGTCATAATGGCCGATTCGGTGAGCTCCAGTTCCAGGCGTCCTGGGTGGATGCCGGATTGCTCGAGAAAGTCTGCTACTTTTTGAGTGAGGTTAGGCTCATTAAATTGCAGAGGTGAAAGGTTCAAACAGATTCGAAACTGTGGCAGACCCCTTTCATCCCAGAAATGGCAATGTCTGGCAGCTTCGTTAAGAATCCACTCACCCAGCTCCACAATCAAGCCCGTGCGTTCCGCCACAGGGATAAATTCACTCGGCGGTATCATGCCGCGCACCGGGTGCTTCCAGCGCACCAGTGCCTCCATGCTAACCACAGCGCCTGTTTTTGCATCTACCTGTGGCTGGTAACGCAGTTCCAGTTGATTGTCGGCAATAGCTTCACGTAATTCCTCTTCCAACTTAAGGTGCTCAACCGCCTTGGCATTCATTTCTTCGTTATAGAAACGATAACAGGCTCGGCCCTCAGCTTTAGCTGCGTACATGGCGGTGTCGGCATTACGAATAAGGGTGTCCGGGTCTTCTCCATCATTGGGGTAAAGCGCAATGCCGATACTCGGTGTTACTACCGGGTTGTGCGACTGCAGTGCAATCGGCTGTGATAGCTTTACCAGTAGGCGCTTGGCTACGCGCTCTACGTCGCTAAGATCGTTGATGTCAGAAAGGACTACGGTGAACTCATCGCCGCCCAGACGTGCGATTTCCGTTGAGCCGTCATGCTCTTCTTCATCTTGCATGTCGTCATGGGTGATATAACTAATGGCGTCGTCTTCGCGCAGTTCCAGCGTGAGGCGACGGGCAATCTCTACCAGCAGCTTGTCGCCCCGGCCATGACCGATGGAGTCATTGATGCGCTTGAAGTTGTCCAAATCGATGAACAGTAAGGCGGCAGATGAATCATGCCGGCGGCTACGCTTGAGAATTCGGGTCAGCTGTTCGTTAAAGCTGCGACGATTAGGCAGGTTCGTCAGAGGGTCAAAATAGGCCAGGTAGCGGAGCCGGTCTTCCTGCCTTTTCAGAGCATTGAAGGCGTTGCTGGCTCGGAGCATGTACTGTACATCGCGCCCCAGCAGTGACCAGTTGACAGGTTTGGTCTTATATTGAGTGGCGCCGGCGCTAAAGCCCTTGTCGATGGACTCGCGATCATCGGACCCGGTCACAATCATAATGGGAGTGGCTTCACCCTGCGGTAGCCCTCTGATGTGCTGGCATACCTCGAGTCCGGACATGCCGGGCATTTCCACATCCAGGAATAACAGGTCTGGCCTTTCCTTGATAAACTGCTCTATAGTTTCAGGGCCAGAGGCGGCTTCTACGACGATCATGTTCTCTGCTTCCAGGCATTGCCGGGTTAGCATTCGAACATTTGCGTCATCGTCGCAAACAAGTATTTTGGGTTGGGATCCGATATCCCCTCTGGATGACATAAGTGTTGATAGCCGATGCTGAAAAAGTGATAACAAGGCTATCATTACTAAGGGGCATACTCCAAAAACGTTTGGCTAATTTGTGGACTGACGCATCATTTTTATGAACTCCTTTATTTCTGCGCTCTACAGGCTGTCGATACCCGTCATATTGCTGACTATTGCGCTGATTTTACGACCCAGGGTTTCACAAATTGGGGCGGAACCTCTCACCTTGTTACAGTACCTGCCCTATGTTCTGGCCGTGATCTCTGGCCTCCTTGCCATGCAGTTCAACCGTAGTCGGTTTTTACTATTGGCCGTCGTTACCGTCGCAGTCTACTGGTTAGTGCAGACGCGACTGCAGGTTTCGCTGGATGATGTGGGTGCGGCGCAGGTTTTCAATACCTTGGCGTTTGGCCTTCCGGCGATCATATTGGCGCTAGTGCTGTTTGATGAGCGCGGCATTTTTAACCCTTACGGGCTTATTTATGGGGTTGTGCTTTGTGTATTGGCTTGGGCCGCTTGGCAATACGCGGAGTTGGTCGCTCAATACGTGCAACAAGGGTCCCCCTGGTTTGTGCTCTGGCCTCGTGACGGTTATGTGTTGTCATGGGCTGCAACGGTATTGAATTTGCTAGTGGCTGCTGTGGCTTTGGTGCTGGTGTTCATTCGCCGCGATCAGTGTGAAGTGGCGCTGCTGGGAACGTTGGTTGCTGTGTGGGCTTTACTGGGCTGGTTTTACCTGCCGCAGGCATCCATAGCATTGTTTGCTGCCACCGGCGTGCTGCAGATTGTTGCCTTACTACGCGCCTCGCACGCCATGGCGTACCAGGATGAGCTGACCGGCCTGTTGGGTCGTCGCGCGCTTAATGAGCGGTTACGCGGTTTGGGCGGTCGTTATGCGCTTGCTATGGTTGATGTAGACCATTTCAAGAAGGTCAACGATACCCACGGTCATGACGTTGGCGACGATGTATTGAAGTTGGTCGCGAGTCAGTTGTCCCGCAGTCGCGGCGGTGGTACTTGCTTTCGTTACGGTGGCGAAGAATTTTGTGTGCTATTTCCGCGTCGCAATATCGAGGAGTGTTTGGACACAGTGGAGCACATGCGTGAGGCAGTGGCGGGGTATGAGATAACGCTGCGCGACAAGTCCCAGCGTCCGCGACGATCGGTTGATGGTGCTAAGCGCAGAAGCAGTAAGCCGCGAGGCGCTGTGAAAGTGTCGCCTAACAACTTGTCGGTAACTGTCAGCATAGGTCTTGCAGAAAAAAGTGAGGAGTTGCGATCGCCCGAGGAGGTGATAGCAGCGGCGGATCAGAAGTTATATAGCGCGAAAAAGAAGGGGCGTAACCGCGTCTGCGCTTAGTCTACAGTGTGGCTAAAAAGAGATTCCTTGAATAATTGCTCTTCGGCGAAGCGGGGTATTTGTGTTAAGGGAATTGCAGGGCTGTAGTAAAAACCTTGCACTTGATGGCAGTTTACACCCTTTAGAAAATCAACCTGTTCCTGCTCCTCAGCACCCTCGGCTATGACCAGCAGGTCGAGGCGCTGCGCCATATCGATAATCATCATGCAAACTGCTTCTTGATGACGGTTGGTCGGAATATCTTTAACAAAACTCTTGTCTATTTTTAGTGCGGAGATCGGCAAATCCGTCATATGCGACAGCTGCGAAAACCCGGTACCAAAATCGTCGAGCGAGAAGGAGTGCCCCATACGCCGTAACTCTTCCATGCGATGAGTGACTTCGTCCGGGCTTTTCAGCACCACACTCTCGGTAAGTTCAAATTCCAGTCGACGGGGATCAATACCTGATTCACCGACAATATCCTTAACAATGTCGGTAAAACGCTCGTCCTGAAACTGAGAAAACGATACGTTAACGGCTACATCGACATCCGCGAGCCCTTGAGTATCGAGCCAGTTGATAGCGGAGCAGGCCTTTTCAATGACCCGGTGCCCAACAGTTTTCATTAGGCCCATGTTTTCACAAAGGGGTAGAAACTCATCCGGGCGAATCATGCCGCGCTCGGGGTGATTCCAGCGCAGCAATGCTTCCAGTCCCACCACTTTCTCAGTTTTAAGATTAATGCGTGGCTGATAGTAAAGTTCAAACTGGTCATTGCGCACGGCCTGCCGTAACTCAGCCGAAAGGCTGGTACTGCCGCCCGAGTTAAAGGTCAGCTGATCATTAAAGCGGAAATATTTGTTACCTGGGACCGCCTTGGCCTGAGTCATGGCGTTGCGGGCCGCCTCAACCAGATCTTCAAAGCGAACACCATTGTCCGGGCAGACTGATGCACCTACTGATACCTCGATGCTGACCTGCTGTTCGTTGAGTCGCATGGGTTCGGTAATCGACATCATCATTTTTTCTGAAACCATGTCCACATTGGTCTCTGCGCTGACATCCTCCAGTACTACTGCAAACTCATCACCACCCAATCGCGCCACGCTGTCAGTATTGCGCTTTTTGTTGGAAAGGCGTCGGGCAATCATCTTAATGGCCTGATCGCCAGCGCCTTCACCATACTGGTCATTAATATTGGTGAACTGGTCTATGTTGATATAAATGAGTGCAGTATTAGTCTGGTAGCGCTCAGAGCGAGCAATAGCACGCTCAACGTGAGCTCTGAAGCCGGTCCGGTTGAGTACGCCGGTGAGCGCATCGCGGTTCGACAAGCTCTGTATCTTTTGTTTGGCATTGCCCAGCTCAATCGAATAATCGAGGATTCGGTGTAGCAGGTCATCCTGAATGTTGCTGCGCAGCAGGAAGTCTCTGGCGCCAAGTCCTTTGACGCGCGACACGGTGGCAGCACTGGCTTCGGCAAGCAGCACAATAATAGGGACGGTAACGTCATTTTTTTGTGCCAGACGCAGTAAATAGTCTGTTTCAGGCGCGTGAGCCAGGATGACCGCATCATTGTTACGGTCCATCAGGGCATCAAGGGGGCGTTCCAGGGAGGTAGCGATAGTGACGTTGAAGCGTGATGGCACCGCACGCTGCAGCGACGAAGACAGGACCAATTGATCGGTCTTATCTTCTGAAATAATCAATATGTTCTTCAGGCCCACAGGGTGCCTCTAATGGTGATAGCCCAGTTTCATA
Source organism: Candidatus Litorirhabdus singularis (assembly GCF_026262625.1). Lineage (GTDB taxonomy): Bacteria > Pseudomonadota > Gammaproteobacteria > Pseudomonadales > Halieaceae > Litorirhabdus > Litorirhabdus singularis. Next base: position 79,065 of record NZ_SHNN01000006.1, on the reverse strand, counting down.
CTCGATACATGCTCGCTTTCAACGCGTTTATGTATCGAAATTTCGATTTATTCTTTTAATTACATGCAGTTATACGGGAATACTAAGACTAATTCTAGTGAATGCACGTTTTTTTTCTCAAAGCGGCAATATTACCGGCCCCAAGTGACAGTTCAGGTTGGCCGCAGCTGTTATTGCACCGTAGCGAAGTCAGTCTATGCTTAATATCCGTTAACGAGGAAGCAATAAGTAATGAGTGATGCGATTTTGCTGGATATTCATGATGGGGTCGCCACGATTACCTTCAATCGGCCCGATAGTCTGAATACCTTTACCGCGCCCATGATGGATGGGCTGGGTGATGCTTACCGTGAATGTGATGAAAATGATGCGGTGCGCGCTGTCGTAATCACAGGCGCTGGCAAGGCATTTTGCGCAGGCGCTGATATGAGCGCAGGCGGCAAGACCTTTGCGGCGGAAGACGTTGCTATGGACTTTAGTTCCTGTCCGCTTAGCTTTCAGGCTTGGGACGTTCGTAAACCTGTTATAGCAGCCTGTAACGGACATGCGGTTGGCGTCGGTCTGGGTATTGCATTGCAGGCTGACCTGAGGATTTTTGCGCAAGATGGCAAGTACGGACTGCTACAGAACCGGCGTGGTGTTATAGCTGACTTTGCGGTGGAGCACGTGCTACCGCGGTTGGTTGGCTTTGAGCGCGCCTTTGAGTTAATAGTGCGGGCGGTTCGCCTTGATGGGCGTGAGGCAGCCGATTGGGGCCTGGCAAGCCGGGTACTGCCAGCGGACGAGGTATTGGCTTGCGCACAGGAAATTGCTCTCGACATGGCGCAAAATTGCTCGCCGTTGATTATGGGAATGCATAAACGCATGCTTTGGAAAGCGTTGGATATGAGCCTGCCAGATACTATTGAAATGGAAACCAAGGCTCTGCATTACAGCATGACAGGACCCGACGCCGCCGAGGGTGGTATGGCTTATTTTGAGCGACGTACGCCGCAGTGGAAGAGCAGTGTTAATGCCGATTGGCCGCAGTGGATGGATAAATAGCCTATGTTAAAGATCGATTGCTCGTTGATGTTCGACCCAGTGAAAGTGGGTGAAATGGCCGCGCAGTTGGAACAGGTAGGCTTTGATGGTGCCTATACCTTTGAGGGGCAGAACGACCCTTTCATCGGATTAGCGGCTGCTGCCATGCGCACCCAACGCATGGACCTGATGACGTCGATTGCGGTAGCGTTTGCGCGTAACCCCATGAGTCTTGCCTATCAGGCTAACGATCTGCAGTTGCTCTCCAATGGACGTTTCATTTTGGGGCTTGGCACGCAGGTCAAAGCGCATATAGAGCGACGCTTTAATATGCCCTGGTCAAAGCCGGCGGCGCGGATGCGCGATATGGTGGGTGCAATAAAGGCGATCTGGCACAGTTGGGAGACTGGAGAAAAGCTTTGTTATGACGGTGAGTTTTATCAGCATACTTTGATGTCGCCGACGTTTTCTCCATCGGCTAACCCTCATGGAATACCAAAAATTTATATCGCTGGGGTCGGACCTTTGATGACCCAGGTGGCCGCGGAGGTTAGCGAGGGTTTGTTTGTGCACCCCTTTCACACGCCTCATTCGTTAGCCAGTGTGACAATGCCGGCGGTAGCGGCGGGTCTGGAGGTAGCAGGCAAGCAGCGGGACCAATTCGACATTTCTGCACAGGCGATAACTGCAACAGGGCTTAACGAGGAGCAGTTGCAGGCAGCGACTTTCTCTGCCCGAAGTCAGATCGCCTTTTACGCTTCTACGCCTGCTTATCTGCCGGTATTGCAGGCTCACGGTTGGGAAGCGATGCAGCCTGAGGCTAACAAGTTATCGCGCGAGGGCAAGTGGGCCGAGATGGCTGAGCTGGTCGATGATGATATTTTGCATACGTTTGCCCTAGTGGGTGAGCCGGACAGCGTTGCCGCGCAGCTGCTAGAACGCTTCGAAGGTAAGGTGGAGCGGGTTAGCCCAGTGATCTATGCGCCGGATGGTGCTGTACTCACAAGCTTGCTGGAAGCCATTAGAGGACGGCAGGGATGAAGAATAGAGTTGCTATCATAATCCTTGGTCTAGCCTTGCTGGGAGGTTGCGGTACCGAAGCACCTCCCGAGACTGTGTTTGATGCCGTTGATTTGCGTGCCGACAAGCACAAACAGCCGCGACCGCGTTGCCATCAATACAGCGAGCAGCGCAATGCCTATTTTGGCGATTTGCATGTCCACACATCTGTGTCCAACGACGCATGGTCGTTTGATGTGCGTGTGGATCCGGATGGCGCCTATGGATATGCCTTTGGCGATAGCGTGAAACTGCCACTGGGTGATGACTACGCAGCCCGAGAAGTGCGCATTGATCGACCGCTGGATTTCGCCGGTGTCACTGACCACGCAGAGTTCTTCGGCGAAGCAGAGTTATGCAAGGAGCAGGGTGCTAGCGCACCGGAATTTTGCCAGGTTTTTGGGTCCGGCGCGGGTCGTAATCCAAAGCTGGTTATGCGAATTACCGCGCCTTTTCAGCTGCGCCCCAAGGATCTGTGCGGCGCCGACGGTAAACTCTGTGGTGCTGCTGCAGAGACTGTTTGGCATAGAGCGGTGGCGACGGCTGAGCGCTGGAACGACACTACGGCGGACTGTAAGCGCACCACCTTTGTCGCTTATGAATACAGTTCTTTCCGCATGGGTTCCAATCTGCACCGCAACGTGATCTTCCGTAATGCGGTGGTTCCTAATCGACCGATTTCTTACCTCGATGCGATTCGTGAGTGGGATATGTGGCGGTTGCTGAAAGAAAAATGTATCGACGGCAGTGACCTGTGTGACGTTCTGGCGATTCCTCACAACTCCAATATCAGTAATGGGCGCATGTTTAATGTGACCTACCCCGGCGCCAACAGTGTTGAAGAACAAGTCGCACGCGCCAAGCTGCGCATGGAAATAGAGCCGATTATCGAAATCATGCAGCACAAAGGCGATTCTGAGTGTCGCAATGGTCTCAATGGTGTTTTGGGTGGTGTTGATGAACTTTGTGATTTTGAGAAATTCGAAAATCTGGCTTTCACCTCGATCACCGGCAGTCCTGAGGTCGACGACTGTTACGCAGGACCGTTGTCAGATTGGGTGCCGCATTTGGGTCCCAGTTGTTTGGACCGCAATAGCTACGTGCGGTATGCGCTGACGGAGGGTTTGAAGGAAGAAGCGCGTATTGGGGTTAACCCTTTCAAATTTGGTATCAGTGCCAGCACCGATACTCATAACGGTTTGGCCGGAGGTGTTCAGGAGCGCAATTACCCGGGCCATTTAGGCAATGGTGATGCCACTGAGCGAGATCGTGTGCGCTATACCGGCGAGGTAGCCGGCAATACCAGCAACGGCCCCGGCGGATTGATCGGCATCTGGGCAGAAGAAAATACCCGCGATTCTCTGTTTGACGGGATGCGTCGTAAAGAGGTGTTTGGCACCAGCGGCCCGCGAATTCAGCCGCGCTTCTTTGGCGGCTGGAAACTCCCCAAAGACCTCTGTTCGGATCCGGCTATGGTCAGCAAAGCCTACGCCAGTGGCGTACCCATGGGCGCTGACCTGCCAGGCAAAAGTTCCGCCAGCCCCACCTTTTTGGTTAGCGCTGCAGCCGATGCTGGCAGTGCTGAATTTCCAGGGATGCCTTTGCAGCAGTTGCAGGTGATCAAGGGTTGGTATGACGACAATGGTGATCATCAACAACGAGTGATTACGGTTGCTGGCGACGCCAATAATGGTGCTACCGTAAACTTGGACAGCTGTGCCCCGCAGGGCGAAGGTTTTGCCCAGCTCTGTAGCGTTTGGCAGGACCCTGACTTTGATGCCAAGCAGCGCGCCGTCTACTACCTGCGCGCTGTAGAGAATCCGAGCTGCCGCTATAGCGCTTGGCAGTGTCTGGAGTTACCCGAGAACGAGAGACCTGCCGATTGTGCCAGCGCGCAAGTGCCAAAGCTTATTCAGGAAAGGGCCTGGTCATCGCCTATTTGGTATACGCCAAGCTGATTCAAGGCAGATATCTGTGACAGCGGTTCGACTTATACCGGCTCGCAGCTAAAAACGGGTATGTTGCGATCGGTGCGTGCCTGATAGTCGTCAAAGTCGGGATATAGCGAGCATAGATGTGGCCACAGTTCGGCTTTCTCCTCATCGCTGACGCGACGGGCGTTGTATGTTTTTTCCTCAGCGCCAAACTGAATAACCACTTCCGGGTTGGCTTTGACGTTGAAATACCACGCCGGCATTTTGTCCATGCCACCCTGTGAAGCGACCATGAGTTTATTGTCACCGTGCGGCAGATGTATTAATGCTATGCGGCGAATGGCGCCAGATTTGGCGCCCCGCGTAGTTACCACGCAAATCTTGTAACCGCCGGCAAATTTGGTGAGCAGGCGTCCGCCACTGAGGCGGTAGACAAATACTTGCACGCGCATGATGAAACGCAGTAGAACGCGTATCGCGCCCATGCCTTTTTCTGGGTAGGCATCTACTTCACTGCGCTTTTTGGTGACGTAGTCGTATTCGATCATGTTCTATTCCCAGTGTGCTGATTTGATGTGCGTCTAATGTAGCGATGTTCTCCAGCGCTGTCATTAGTTCGGGATAAATGTGGTAATATCGCTCACCCAATGACCACCCAGAAGTAGCACTATGAGTATCGCCGCCGACCGCCTGGAAACCATTCGTCACCAGGTGCAGCAACATCTTGATCACGCCGATCGCCAGCAGCTGTCGGAGGCACGAAAACTGACTCTGGTGGAGCAGATAAAGGAGCAGTTGGCGCGCGAAGACGCAGTATTGGTTGCGCACTATTACACGGCTCCAGAAATTCAGGCTCTGGCGGAAGAGACCGGCGGCTGTGTCAGTGATTCTCTTGAAATGGCTCGCTTTGGCCATGATCACAGTGCCTCTACCCTGATCGTAGCCGGGGTCAAATTTATGGGCGAGACTGCCAAAATTTTGACGCCGGAAAAGAGGGTGCTGATGCCGACGTTGGAGGCAACCTGTTCATTGGATATCGGTTGTCCGATCGACGAATTTTCAGCCTTCTGTGACCAGCACCCCGATCGTACCGTGGTGGTTTATGCCAATACCTCGGCGGCGGTAAAGGCACGTGCAGACTGGGTGGTGACATCGAGTATTGCACTAGAGGTTGCGGAGCACCTTGCCGATGAAGGTCGTAAGATTATCTGGGCCCCTGATCGTCATCTGGGCGACTATGTGCGCCGGCAAACAGGAGCCGATATTCTCATGTGGGACGGCGCCTGTATCGTGCACGAAGAGTTTAAGGTACGTGGGCTGCAAGACCTGAAGCAGGTGTATCCCGATGCTGCCGTACTGGTTCATCCCGAATCACCGGCTGAGGTAATAGCCTTGGCTGATCGGGTGGGGTCCACCACACAGATCATTCGCGCTGCGGTAGAGATGGAGCAGCGTCAGTTTATTGTTGCCACTGATCAGGGCATTTTTTACAAGATGCAGCAAGCGGTACCCGACAAGGAGCTTATTATTGCGCCCACCGCCGGCAACGGCGCTGCCTGCATGAGTTGTGCGAACTGTCCGTGGATGGCGATGAATGAGCTGGAGAGTCTGTCGCAGGTATTTGACCGCGATGATAACGAAGTATTTGTTGATCCTGCGCTGGGTGAGAGAGCGATGGTGCCGCTGCGCAGGATGCTGGATTTTGCCAACGATTTGCAGGTGAAGGTGCGCGGTAACGCCTGAGTTTTATAGATCCAGGCTGCGGCGCATATTGGACACGTCCAGTATTCGCTGGTTGACCAGAGCCGAGGTGTGATAGTCGTTCTGCGCCAGTTTCAGAGCATATTTCAGCTGCTTATCTGCTTCACTGAGGCCGCCGCTGAGAATAAAGTACTCCGCGCGTGCCCGGTGCAGGCCCAATATATTTCCCGACAGCCCCGCCACCTCCGCCAGCAGGTACCACATTCCAGGATCACCGGGGCGGCGGCGAGTCTGTGCCAGTAGTACTTCTTCTGCGATGTGGGCTTGGTTATCAGCCATCAGCGCCCGCGCATAGGCCATGGTAAGTGCATGATTGCCCGGGTAAATTCGCAGCTCCCGCTGCAGGGCTCGGACGGCTGCCTGCGCCTCACCTATTGCCAAATCTAACTCGGCGCTAGCGATAAGGTATTCCACCTGATCGGGATTGTGCTGCAGCAATTGGTCCAGCTCGCTGCGTGCCTCTACCGGCTGGCCGGCTTCCTTTAAAGCAAGTACCAGGCCGTATTGGCTGGCCTCGCGGGACAGCGGTTTGCCGGCCAGTGCGGAGCGAAACTCTGCTACTGCGCGCTGTGGTGAATCGGCGTGCAAGATCTGGACGCGGGCTCGGACCAGGTGAAACGCCAGACTTTCTTCTCGGAGAACCTTTGGATACTGACGAGCCCGGTTACGGGTGTCGGCAATTCGATTTTCAGACAGGGGGTGGGTACGCAGAAACTCCGGAACGCGGTTACCCCCAGAGTAGCGGCTGGCAGCTAACATGCGCTCGAACATGGCGGGCGCAGCATGTGGGTCCATACCGGCCTCTTCCAGTGTTTGCATCCCGATGCGATCAGCTTCTTGCTCGTTGGAGCGGCTGAAGCGCAGCTGCGAATCAATGGCAGCTGCTTGCGAGGCAGATAGAGCCGCCAGACCAGCCGAGCTGCCTGTCGTAGCGATCAGTACCAGTCCTGCCAACATGCCCGCATAAGTCAGTGGCTGCTGCTTTTTCTGCTGTTCGACTCCGCGTGAAAAGTGGCGCTGGCTAAGGTGCGCCAATTCGTGGGATAGCACAGTCGCCAGCTCATCTTCGGTTTGTGCGTACAATAACAGTCCGGTGTGGACTCCAATGACGCCACCGGGTACGGCGAAGGCGTTGAGTACCTGATTCTTGACTACTATCAGGTCCAGGCGCCGATCCTGCAGTTGGCTGTGTGTAGCGAGCCGGTAAATAAGATCTTCTAGATAATCGTGGACCAAGGGGTCGTCCAGAGTGGGAACTTGCGATCGAAACATGCGCCCCCAGGCGCGCCCGAGCTTATATTCTTGCTCGGCTGAGAACAAGCTGGTGCTGCTCTCACCGAGATTCGGTAGCTTGAGCTCCTGGCTATGGCTGACGCCGGTGCAAAACAGTGCCGCCGCCAACAAACTTTGGGCCAGAAATTGTCTGATTGAGTAGTTCACTTTGCGGCTGTAGGCACTCGTAAGTGGGTCAAATTTCGATACTGTAGGGTACATAATTAGGAGCCGCAAGTGGGCGGAAAGTTCCATTTTAGTGCTGTGTCTCGCTATACTTGGCAGCCTCGTAACTGGATGCCTACCTTTGACTGACCCAAGCATCACTGAAATAGACGCTCGGGAACTGCGCTGCCCAATGCCGCTGCTTATGGCCAAGCGTGGTCTTAATACGTTGCAAAGTGGTCAGCGGTTGAGAATATTGGCGACAGATCAGGGCTCGGTGAGGGATTTCCGGGTTTTTGCCGAGCAGTCGGCGCATACTCTGGTCAGTGCCGACGAGCAACAGGGTACTTATATTTACGTTTTGCAGAAGGGCTAGACGAACTACAGATGCTGGATATTTTTCAAAAATGGTACGAACGCTACTTCTTTGAAGAGGAGTCGATACTGCTGCTGGTCCTGCTGGGGGTGGCGCTGGCGCTGTTGCTGACGATTGGCGATATTATGTCGCCGATTCTGGCATCGATCGTGCTCGCTTTCCTGATGCAGGGTCTTGCTACCCGGCTGATACAGATGGGGTTGCCGCAGTCGCTGGCCGTGATTGCCTCTTATCTGGTGTTCGTGGGTTTCTTTTTCGGGTTCATGTTAGTGCTGATGCCGCTGGTCTGGCGGCAGTTGCTGAGTTTGTTCGCCGAGCTGCCGCGCATGGTTGAGCAGGGGCGGGCGCTGCTGCAGGTATTGCCAGAGCAGTATCCCCATCTTGTCTCAGCGCAGCAGATAGCCGATTGGGTGGCGCTGGCGCAGGCGGAAATTGGCCAGGTGGGGCAAACAGTGTTGAGCTTTTCACTGGCTTCAATTCCGCTGATGCTGACCATACTGATCTACCTGATACTGGTGCCACTGTTGGTGTTTTTTCTGCTGAAGGACCGTGAATTGATTCTCGGCTGGCTGGGAGGCTTTCTGCCGCATGAACGCCCCTTACTGACTCGCATCTGGCGCGAGATGAACGAGCAGGTGGCTAATTATGCTCGCGGCAAGGTGATAGAAATATTAATTGTGGGAGCGGTCAGTTATGTCGCCTTTACCTGGCTGGACTTGCGCTATGCGGCCTTGCTGGCGCTGCTTGTGGGCTTGTCGGTCATCATTCCCTATATTGGGGCTACCGTGGTTACACTGCCGGTTTTCTTCATCGGCCTGTTCCAATGGGGCTTTTCTACGGAATTATTTTACCTGATGCTGGTCTATGGAGTGATCCAGGCGCTTGACGGTAATGTACTCGTACCGCTGCTGTTTTCTGAAGCGGTCAATCTGCACCCTGTGGCCATAATTCTGGCTGTGGTATTTTTTGGTGGAGTCTGGGGCTTGTGGGGCGTGTTTTTCGCTATACCACTGGCGACACTGGTCAAGGCGGTCATTAACGCCTGGCCCAGACCTACTGAGTAACGGAGTTTTCATGTTGATATTCGAAACGCGGCGCCTATGGCTGCTGCCAACACTGGTTTGTACTTTATTTCTGGGTGCCTGTACTCCCACGGCGGAGCACAATGCTGCTGCCTTGGTGCCGGTGCAGAGTCCCAACGATGACCGTGAGTATCGCTATCTCGAGCTCGACAATAAGCTGAAGGTGTTGCTGATATCAGACCCCGACACCAAAAAGGGTGCCGCAGCACTGGATGTCTACGTCGGTAGTGCCCAAAATCCGGTAGACCGGGCTGGATTGGCACACTTTCTGGAGCACATGCTGTTTCTGGGCACAGACAAGTATCCTGATGCGGCTGAGTATGAAGAATTTATTACGGAACACGGCGGCTCGCGCAATGCCTACACAGCTTTTGAGCACACCAATTACTTTTTCGATATAAAACATACTTCGTTGGAGCCGGCGTTGGACCGTTTTGCGCAGTTTTTTATTGCCCCGCGGTTTGATGCCCAGTATGTCGACCGTGAGGTCAATGCGGTAGAGGCAGAATACCAGCTGGGTCTGAAAACCGACGGCAGACGTAACCTCGACGTATTGCGTGAAGTCGTTAACCCTGAGCATCCGTTTAGTATTCTGGGTGTGGGGACTAAAGATACCCTGGCGGACCGCGCCGATGCGCCGATTCGAGAGTCGTTACTGGCCTTTTATGACCGCTATTACTCCGCAAACCTGATGACTCTGGTGGTATTGGGGCAAGAAAGTCTGGACGAACTGGAGGCGATAGTGCGGCCAATGTTCGGTGCGGTACCCAATAAAGAGCGTCAGGTCGAACGTATTGAGCAGCCGCTGTATTTGCCGCAGACGCTGCCTTCACTGGTCTACATCCGGCCTGAGGCGAGCCAGCGGCAGCTGCAGCTATCGTTCCCAATGCCTGATTACAGTGATCATTTCCGGCGCAAGTCGTTGGAGTTTGTTGCACATCTGATTGGGCATGAAGGGGAGGGCAGTCTGCTGTCTCTACTCAAGTCCAAAGGGTGGGCGGAAACTTTGGGTACCGGGGCGGGGCTTCGTTATCGGGGCGGCTCTGCCTTTGGCATCAATATAACGTTGACGGAACAGGGCATGGTGCAGCGTGAACAGGTGCTATACGCCGTGTTTCAATATATTGAAATGTTGGACCTGGCTGGGCCCTCAGAACAACTGTATCGGGAAGAGGGGCAGATTGCTGGCATACAATTCCGCTTCCGTGAATCCGGCGACCCCATAGGTTATGTCGCGGGTCTGGCTAATGATCTGCATCAGTTGCCGCCCGCAGAAGTGCTGCGCGGCAACTTATTGATGGACGAGTTTACGCCAGAGGAAATAAAGGCCATCACGCGCGAGCATCTCCGGCCCGAGCAGGCCTTGATTACTGTGATTGGTAAAGAGGTACCTGTAGACCGCCAGTCAGAGTTTTACTTTACTGAGTATTCGGTTACCCCGGCTCCGGCGGATAGTGCCTGGTTGGCAGTGGCGTCTGACGATATCGATGCCAGTTTGCACCTGCCGGCTCCGAATGCTTTTATTGCTGAAGACGTTAGTTTACGGCCACTGCCAGAGCAGCTGCCTGAGCTGCCTCAGTTACTTCGCGACAGTGGTAATCTCAAGCTGTGGTATCGGCAGGATGATGAGTTCAGAATTCCCAAAGGGGCGCTTTACACCAATTTTCGCTCTCCGGTTGTCAATAGCACTGTGGAGCAGGCCGCTGCTGTTCAGCTCTACGTTGGTCTGCTGACCGATGCGGTGAATGAATTTGCCTACCCGGCCCAGTTGGCAGGGTTGAACTTCAGTCTCTACCGCCACGCTCGAGGCATTTCCTTAAAGGTGAGCGGCTATAACGATAAGCAACTGGTGCTATTGCAGCAGATTGTAGAGGCTATTGCTGGCGCTGATCTGGATACTGATCGTTTTACCAATATTCGTGACGACCTGGTACGCAATCTGGAAAACGTCAAAACCCGACGACCTTTTTCGCAGGCCATTGGTGCTGCGCGGCAGCTATTGGTTTCAGGTGAGTACTCTGAACCCGCATTGATTGCTGAGTTGCAGGATATGACCCCGCAACAGGTGCAAGCCATGGCGGATCAATTCTGGGCGGACGTGCAGGCGGACGTGCTTCTCCACGGTAATTACAGTGAGCAGGCGATTGCAGGGGTGGAGCAGGCGCTAAGCCCTCTGCTAACAAATGGTCAGCCGCGGCCACCGGCAGCGTTGGAGGTAGTGCGGTTGCAGCCTGGTGACAATTTTGTGCACCCGGTAGCGGTAGAGCATGATGATTCCGTGGTGTTCTGGTACCGACAAGGACCTGATAACGGTTGGGGCAGCCGTGCCATGACTTCTCTGTCTGGTCAGATCACCAAATCTGGTTTCTTCCAGCAATTACGTACCGAGCAGCAGTTGGGCTACGTGGTCTCTGCCTTGTACTGGCCGCAGTACGATGTGCCGGCACTGGGCTTCGTTATACAGTCGCCCTCGGCCAGTGCGCCGCAGGTTGCAGTCGCGATAGACGCATTTCTGGAAGGGACCTTGAGCGGTGAGCAGGCCATTACTGCCGAGCAGTTCGAACGTCACAAGTTGGCGCTAATCAACGAAATCCAGCAACCGCATAAGAACCTGTGGGAAGAGTCTGAATACTTCTGGAGTGAGATCGCCAAGCGGGATTTGGATTTTGACGGCCGCGAGCAATGGGTTGCCGCTGTTGAATCTATTGAGTTTGATGCTTGGCAGGCCTGGTTCCAAACTCACATGGTAGATTCCTCTGCAGCCGTCCTGTTCACCACTGCCGGGCGCTGGGGTGAGGTGCCGGACGGGCAGGTAATTGATAGCCCTGAAGCGCTTAGATCACAGCGTGAAAGCTTCTTGGTGGACTAAAATGTAGTTTAATTACATACCTTTATTGTATTAAGTGGCTGAAATAGTTAGATAAATACGATTAATGTAAGGAGCGTGTCTTGAAATGACGGCATGATTCTGTAAAATAATTACCTACTTTCCCCGGTGTATCGTACGACGTCGCGGTGGCGTCCTAGGTCTATACTTGCAGTGACCGGCCCAATACTCCGCCCGGTTGCCCGCAGCGGCTGACAGGTAGCATGAGATGATTGACGACAAAGACCCAATTGAAACCAGAGAATGGCTGGAGTCTCTGGAAGCGATTGTTAAAAACGACGGCGCCGACCGAGCTACCTATATCTTGCTCAAGCTTGCCGAGCATGCGGTGCAGGAAGGGATACGCCTGCCCATGGCGATCACTACTCCGTTTCGAAACACGATTGACCCGACCGCTGAGCGGCGCATGCCGGGCGACCTCTTCATGGAGCGACGCATTCGTTCTCTGGTGCGCTGGAATGCTTTGGCGATGGTAATGCGGGCGAATGATAACAATGATGGCTTGGGTGGTCACATCTCCAGCTTCTCCTCCAGCGCTACGCTCTATGATGTCGGCTTTAACCACTTTTTCCGCGGGCCTGGTGACGGGCACAAAGGCGACATGATTTTTTATCAGGGCCACAGTGCGCCGGGTATGTATGCACGCTCGTTTTTGGAAGGGCGGCTCAGTGAAGAGCAGTTGGATAACTTTCGCCGTGAGGTGGACGGCAAAGGGTTGTCTTCATATCCGCACCCCTGGCTAATGCCAGACTATTGGCAGTTTCCCACGGTATCTATGGGCCTGGGCCCGATGCAGGCCATTTACCAGGCCCATGTTATGAAGTACCAGCAGAGTCGCGGGCTGGTTGATCACGGCGATCGCCGGGTCTGGTGTTTTATGGGTGACGGGGAGTGCGATGAGCCGGAGAGTCTGGGCTCCATTTCGCTGGCGGGTCGTGAGCGTCTGAATAACCTGACCTTTGTGGTTAACTGTAACTTACAGCGGCTCGACGGTCCGGTGCGTGGTAACGGTAAGATCATTCAGGAGCTGGAAGGCGTATTTCGCGGCGCTGGCTGGAAGGTCTACAAAGTAATCTGGGGGAGACTCTGGGATGCGCTGCTGGAGAAAGACGAAACCGGATTGCTGCAGCAGCGCATGGATGAAGTCTGCGATGGCGAGTTGCAGAACTACAAATTCAACGGCGGCGCCTATACCCGCAAACATTTCTTTGGCAAATATCCAGAGTTGTTGGAGCTGGTCAAAGATTTGTCTGATGATGACATCATGTATTTGAATCGTGGTGGACATGATCCCTATAAGGTTTATGCCGCTTACGCCGAGGCCGTGCGCAGCGATGATCGTCCTACCGTGGTATTGGCGATGACCGTGAAAGGCTACGGTACCGGTGAATCCGGTGAAGCTAACAATGAAACGCATTCTCTTAAGAAACTCGATCTGGAGAGCCTGAAGACCTTCCGCGACCGCTTTGCGATTCCGGTTGGAGATGATGAGCTCAAGGACGTGCCCTATTATCGTCCTGACCCGGACAGTCCAGAAATGCGCTATATGGCCCAGCAGCGAGATAAGTTGGGTGGTCAGATTCCAGTGCGTCTGCATGAGTTTGAAGCTCTGCAGGTACCTACATTGGAAGATCTGGGTGGGCAGCTAAAAGGCAGCGGGGAGCGTGAAATATCCACCACCATGTCGTTCGTGCGGACCCTTTCCAGCCTGGTTAAAGACAAACGCATTGGCGAGCGCGTAGTCCCTATCGTACCCGATGAGGCGCGCACCTTTGGCATGGAGGGAATGTTCAGGCAGCTGGGTATTTATTCCTCTACCGGTCAGCGTTACACGCCTCAGGATGCCGGTCAGATGATGTTTTATAAAGAAGACATCAAGGGCCAGATCATGGAGGAGGGTATTAACGAGGCTGGCGCGTTTTCAGCCTGGTTGGCAAATGCCACCAGCTATTCCACTAGCGGTTATCCGATGATTCCCTTTTTCATCTTTTACTCCATGTTTGGTTTTCAGCGGGTTGGCGATTTGATTTGGGCCGCCGGTGATTCGCAAGCGCGTGGATTTCTGATCGGTGCGACGGCAGGGCGAACTACCTTGAACGGCGAGGGTCTGCAGCACCAGGACGGCCATAGTCTTTTGCTGGCCAGTACGGTACCCAACTGCGTAGCCTATGACCCGGCTTACGCCTATGAGCTAACGGTGATTATTCAGGACGGCTTGCGACGCATGTTTGAGCTTAAGGAAAACAAGTTCTATTACATCACCGCTATGAACGAGAACTATCAGCAGCCAGTGATGCCTGAAGGTGTAGCAGATGGCATTATCAAAGGCATGTATCGGGTCCGTGCAAGCGCTAGCGAAAGTGCCAATAAGGTGCAACTGATGGGTGCCGGTACAATTTTGCGCGAAGTGTTGGCTGCCGCGGAAATCCTTGAAGAAGACTACGGCATTGCCGCTGATGTCTGGAGTATGACCAGTATTAATGAATTGCAGCGTGAAGGTAAGGCCGCGCTGCGCTGGAATCTGCTGCACCCCGAAGCTGAGCCTAAGGTGCCATGGGTAACTGAGTGTCTGGCTGACGCTGAGGGTCCGGTGGTGGCGGCCACAGATTACATCAAGGCGCATACCGACCAGATTCGAGAGTTTGTGCCGGGGCGCTTTTCGGTGCTGGGTACCGATGGTTATGGGCGCAGCGACACGCGCGCCCGGTTGCGAGAGTTTTTTGAAGTCAGTCGTGAGTTTGTCGTGTTGGCAGCGTTACGCGCGTTAGCCGACGAAGGACGTCTTTCCATGCAAGAGGTGGCAACTGCCATGACTAAGCTTGGAATTCACGAAGATAAAGTAGATCCCTTCAGTGTTTAGCGCGGTAGCAAGGAATATGCAGTGAGCAGGCAGACACTAAAAGTACCTGATATAGGCGGCGCCGAAGACTCGGAAGTTATTGAGTTGTGTGTCCAAGTGGGTGACCGGGTTGAGCTTGAGCAGGGTTTGATCGTGCTGGAGTCAGATAAGGCATCAATGGAAATTCCCGCTGATCAGGCAGGTGTGGTGGTTGAGATTCTTGTCAAGGAGGGCGACACCCTGGCTGAAGGCGCGGCTATCGTTGTGCTTGAGACTGAGGCCGCGACTGAAGCTAGTGCTGCAGCTGAAGCTTCAGAAGGCGCTGAGGAATCAGTGGAAGTCGCTCCCGAAACTGTCGCGGAACCCGCTGTAATCGCAGAAACGGTTATAGACAAAGAGCCAGCCCCAGACACGACGGCTGAGGTGATTGTTTCTGTGCCTGACATAGGTACTCCTGATGCGGTAGAGCTAATAGAGATATGCGTGGCCGTTGGCGATCACGTGGACGAAGGCGATTCGCTGGTTGTGTTGGAGTCAGATAAGGCTTCAATGGAAATACCCTCGCCGCAGTCAGGCGAAGTGTTAAGCCTGGCGGTAGCTGTGGGTGACCAGGTTACCGAAGGCGACAAGCTATTGGTGCTGGTTGGCAATGCTGTGGCTGTCACTGTCTCGCCATCAGAACCTGAGCCGAAAGTTGCAGATCCTGCTCCTGCAGAGGAGGCTGCGAAGGCACCTAAGAGCCCGCCAATAAATGCTCAGGCGGAGCGCAGTGAGGCAGTGCCGGTCGCGTCCGGTGGTGTCTACGCGGGTCCGGCGGTGCGTAAACTGGCGCGTGAATTTGGTGTGGGTTTGGAGCAAGTAGCTGGCTCCGGTCCAAGAGGCCGTATTGTTAAGGAAGATCTGCAGGGTTTCGTGAAGTCGGCTTTGGCCGGCGGTACGCAGGTAGGGACCGGTAGCGCGATTCCGCCTATACCCGAGGTCGATTTCGCTGCCTTTGGCGAGGTGGACATTCAACCATTGACCAAGGTGGACAAGCTTACCGCAGTCAATATGCAGCGCAGTTGGCTCAACGTACCCCATGTAACACAGTTCGACGAGGCGGATATTACTGAGCTGGAAGCGTTTCGCGCCGAGCTCAAGGCCGAAGCTGCTCAGCGTGAGGTCAAGCTGACCCCGCTGCCGTTTCTGCTTAAGGCCTGTGCGCAGGCATTGCGAGATAATCCGCGCATGAATTCTTCGCTGATCGGCGATGGGGAAAATATTGCTTTCAAGGGCTACGTGCATATTGGCATGGCGGTGGATACCCCTGCCGGTTTGGTAGTGCCTGTGATTCGCGACGTCGACAAGAAGAGTCTTTGGGAGCTGGCGGCAGAAACTGCAGAGCTGGCTGAAAAGGCCCGCAATCGAAAATTGCGGCCGCTGGATATGCAGGGTGGGTGCTTTTCTATCTCCAGTCTTGGTGGCCTGGGTGGTACCGGCTTCACGCCGATCGTTAATGCACCAGAGGTGGCGATACTGGGAGTCTCAAAGTTGGCGGTCAAACCGGTTTGGGATGGTGAGGCATTTGCGCCGCGTAAGATGCTGCCGTTAGCTTTGTCCTATGACCATCGCGTGGTTAACGGCGCCCTGGGCGGCAAGTTCATCACTGAAATTAGCGCGCTATTGGCGGATATCCGGCGCCTGCTGCTCTAATCTTCAGGGTTTATTGCGCTGCGCAAGTGTCTAGCAGCTGCTGCAGAGTCCAGTCGCGGTCAGTAGCTTGCGGCCAAATATTTTCCTTTTGTTGCAGACTCTCTGTCAGTGTCAGGTCCTGATACCCGGCTGTACGCAGGCCGTGAATGAATTTCAGAGTACGAAAACCATCAAACCATTGGTGAAAGTGGCGGCTGAAACCCTCACTAGTTCCACTGTGCTGCTGGCAATGTCTAACACATCTTTGTAGTCCCATTGCTTCGATCACATTTGCTGCAGCGTCAAAGTTTGCCAGTGCGTCGTGTATCAGTTGCACTGGCTCTGGATGGTTATATAGCGTGGGCACCACGTCTAATATGGCGCCCAGGGCGAGAAAGCTCCTCGGGTTATAAAACAAAGGCTTTTGTAGCGGATTGGCCTCTGCTTGCAGTGCCGCCACTGCCGGTCCTGTGCCAAACGGAACGCGCTGCGAAGGTCTGGCATCGAGTACGATAGGTGCACCGACCCCGTCCACCACGGGCCCGAGTTTGGCGAGTTTATTCAGCAGGTAAAAGTCTTCTGCAGCAGCGCGACGCGGAAACCCGCGCACTTGTTGATAGGCTTCAGTATCAATTGAGATACAGCTGCCCAAAGTCTGATACGCATAAGGTGAACCTGCCCGCCGCAGGCCTCGCACATAGTAATGTAGGCGCAGCTCGTAGAGTTGTGCGGCGTTTGAGGATGTTGCCGTCTCATGCATATGCCGGAACGGATGGCATACAGCAGTCACCTGCTGACTCTGCTTATCGCACTGGCTAAAGTAGTCGCCGGGAAGTGTGGCATCGGCATCAGTGCAATGCAGCCATCGGCTGCGCAAACGCTGCGCTGACTTTAAGCTGCAGGCAATGTCGGCGCCGATTTTTCTGGCCAGGCCAACGCCTTGATCGGCGGGTAGGCCATGGGCGCGCTCTACCAACAGAATGTCGGTATTCTCAAACAGAAAGTAGAGCTTCCCTACACCCGGTAGTACTTCTTTAGGCGGCAGTGCGGTCAAGGTGGCGCGCAGCGCCGCGTTGGTGTCGGCGCCAGCAGGTTCGCTGTTAATGGAGGCTGCACTGTCATTGTCTGCAGGGTAATTGAGAACCAGAATAATAAGAATGGAATGTGCGCAGTGCGTTAGTGATTGCCAGCGCTCAATGAGCTCAGGGGGTTCCGCATAGGCCGGGATGATTAGACATTCATCGTAAGTGCGCGCGGTAGGTTGCAAGCTAATATGGCGCGCTTCAGTCTCGGCGTAGTGCTGCAGATACTGTGAACTTTTGCGTGCGGTTGTCACTCTGTGGCAGCTTGCTTAATGCAGGGCAGCGCGTAAAGGCAGTTTGCGTACGATCTCGGCTTCTATCTCCAACAGTTCTTGCCAGCGCTGGTTGACTGCGTCTGCAGGCGAGTACAAGCGGGCCAGTTCCAGAAATAGCTCATAGTGGCGTTCTTCGCTGCGGGTAATGGACTGGTAAAACTTTTGCAGGGGGCCGGGTTCCAGCGCTGCTGCGACCAGGCCAAAGCGCTCAGCGCCCCGGGCTTCTATTGCACCTGCTACCAATAGCCGGTCCAGCAAGAATTCCTCGCGACCTGAGCGCAGGCAATGTCGAAACTCTATCACGTAGGGGTCTTTTTGATCAGCGCCGGTAATCAGGCCGCGTTGATGAATCCACTTAACCACTTCTCGGAAGTGGCTCAGCTCTTCCACTGCCAGCTCCGTCATTGCGGCTACCAGTTCGACCCGATCTGCATAATGTGACAGCATTGATATAGCCATGCCCGATGCCTTTTTTTCGGCGGCAGCGTGGTCCAGCAAAAACTGGTCAAAGTCCTGCATGACAGTTTCAGTCCACTGCGCGGGCGTGTTGTAGAGTAGCGGATTGCTCATAATCGCTATGATACAATCTTGCGGCGATAACCCCTAGATCTAATCATAAAAGAGGATTCACTCAGGCGATGATTATTAAACCCAAAGTACGCGGTTTTCTTTGCATTACCACTCATCCGGTTGGCTGTGAAGCCAATGTTCGTAAGCAGATAGACTACGTGCGTAAGCAGGGTGAAATCCCCAACGGGCCTAAGCGTGTGCTGATTATTGGCGCGTCCACGGGCTATGGCCTGGCGTCGCGCATTACGGCCGGTTTTGGCAGTGACGCATCCACGATCGGTATCTTTTTCGAGAAAGAAGGCACCGATAAAAAGCCTGGCACTGCCGGCTGGTACAACTCGGCTGCTTATCATAAGTGCGCTGAAGAAGCCGGGCTTTACGCTCGCAGTATCAACGGTGATGCGTTTAGCGATGAGATCAAACAGAAAACCATAGATTTGATCAAGCAGGATCTGGGACAGGTAGATCTTGTGGTTTACTCACTGGCCTCGCCGCGGCGACAACACCCGGTGACTGGCGAAGTGCATATGTCGACGCTGAAACCTATCGGTGGTCAGGTGCAGTGCACGGGTCTCAATACCGATAAGGAAGAGATCACCTCTGTGACCATGGAGCCGGCGACTGATGAAGATGTTGCCAATACGGTTGCCGTCATGGGCGGTGAAGACTGGCAGATGTGGATTGATGCGCTGGATGGTGCCGGGGTGCTCGCGGACGGTGCCAAGACTACGGCTTATACCTATCTGGGTGACAAGCTGACCTGGGACATCTACTGGCACGGCACCATCGGTGCTGCCAAGCAGGATCTCGATAAGCGGGTTGTGGATATCAGAAACAAACTCTCCGCGCGCGGTGGTGACGCCCGTGTGACGGCCCTCAAGGCCGTGGTGACTCAGGCAAGCTCGGCTATTCCGGCGATGCCTCTGTACCTGTCGATTCTATTTCGGGTCATGAAGGAAGCCGGTGTGCATGAAGGCTGTATCGAGCAGATAGATGGCCTGTTTCGAGACAGTATTTACGGCGATGATGCACACATTGATGACCATGGCCGCTGGCGCGCTGACTACAAGGAGCTGGAGCCGGTGATTCAGCAGCGTGTAGAGGAAATCTGGAACGCTATAACCACAGAAACCCTCAAGTCGGAAAGTGATTTTGTCGGCTACAAGCGCGAGTTTTTGCAACTGTTTGGTTTTGAAGTTGATGGGGTGGACTACGAAGCCGACGTTGACCCCAATGTCTCCATAGCGGGAATGGTGTAGTCCTATGTTTGAACCAGGAATTCCTTTTCGATTAGGACCGCGAGTGCAGCGGTTGGTAGCACCCAACCCCGGGGTTATGACCGGGCCCGGAACCAACACTTATTTGCTGGGCGACAAAGAAATTGCAGTACTTGACCCGGGTCCACTGCTGGATGAACACGTGGCCGCCATATTGGAAGCGGGAGCGGGGCGTATTCGCTGGATTGTCACGACCCACACGCACCCGGATCATTCGCCGGCCTGGTTGCCAATACAGCAGGCTACCGGCGCGCAGGTGATTGGCGCGCTGCCTTGGGACGACAAATTCCAGGACGATACTTTTGCGCCGGATGTGGAAGTAGAACACGACTATCTGCTGTCGACTGACGAGTTTAATCTGCGCGCGGTTTATACACCCGGTCATGTTGGTAATCATTTCTGTTACCTGCTGGAAGAGGACGGCATGTTGTTTACCGGTGATCACATCATGCAGGGGTCTACCGTGGTGATCGTGCCACCGAGCGGTGATATGAAGGCTTATATCGATTCCTTGCGACTGCTGCTGGACTACCCGCTGAAGGCATTGGCGCCAGGACATGGCTCAGTGATCGACGATCCGGCCGGTGCGGTTAACTGGCTGGTTAATCATCGCCTGAAGCGAGAGCAGAAAGTAGTGGATAGCCTGCAACAGACTGGGGCGGCAGATCTGGATACGTTGGTGCTTGTGGTTTACGACGATGTTGATGCCAGCCTGCACGAGATGGCAAAGCTGTCTATGACTGCGCATCTGATTAAACTGCAGCAAGAGTCACGCGCTCATCTTGACGGTGATCACTGGTCTTTGGTTTAGTCTTCTAGTGCCGCTTGGGCGGGTCTCAAGGAGACTGCCCAAGCCCTTTTCTGTAAGCTCTTTTGAAGCGATAATTACAACTCTCTCTTACCGCCATAACCAGTACCGGAGCCCCTAGACTATGAACGGTCTTATGATGAATCAGCCGTTGCTGATCAAATCGATTATTGAATTCTGCGACAAAGTTAATCCCGACGTTGAAATAGTATCAGTAACTGCGGATAACCCGCGTCACCGCTATACCTACCGCGATGCATTTGCACGCAGCCGTCAGTTGGCCAATGTCATAGCCGGGTGGGGCTTGCAGCAGGGTGATCGGATTGCCACGCTGGCCTGGAACGATTATCGCCACTTCGAAGCCTATTACGGTGTCTGTGCCAGCGGCTATGTGTGTCATACGATTAATCCTCGACTTTTTCCCGAGCAGGTCGAATACATTATTAATCACGCGGAAGATCAGTGGATTTTCATTGACCGGGATTTCCTGCCGTTGGCCGAGGGCGTGGCGGCGAGCTGCCCCACCGTTAAAGGCTGGGTGGTAATGACGGATCGTGAGCACATGCCAGATACCAGCTTGGATAACGTGTTCTGTTATGAAGAGTTATTGGAGGGTATGAGCGACCAGTTTGACTGGCCGGAGCTGGATGAAAATGCCGCCTGTGCGCTGTGTTACACCTCGGGAACCACAGGTAATCCCAAGGGTGTTTTGTACTCCCACCGGTCTACTATTATTCATGCCTATGCTTCGGTGATGCCGGATCTGCTGGGCTTGTCCTGTCAGGATGTGGTGCTGCCGATAGTGCCGATGTTTCATGTTAATGCCTGGGGTAATCCTTATGCCTGCCCAATGGTCGGCGCCAAGCTGGTATTCCCGGGTTCCAAAATGGGGGATGGTGCGGAGCTGACGCGGTTGATTAACGAAGAAGGCGTGACCATGTCTGCTGGTGTCCCCACCGTATGGTTGGGGCTGCTTGCACACTTACGCGATACCGGCGAATCGATTGAATCCCTCAAGCGTATTATCGTCGGCGGAGCTGCTTGTCCGCCCTCATTGATGCACGCGATGGATGAACAGGGGGTAGAAACACGAATTGGGTGGGGTATGACTGAAATGAGCCCACTGGGTTCGGTTAACTCGCTAACACCAGCAGTGGCTGCCTTGCCTACGGAGGAACGCGATCGCATGCGGCTCAAGGCGGGGCGACCGGTGTTTGGCGTAGAGATGAAAATTACTGATGATAAAGGCAATGAGTTGCCTTGGGACGGTGTGGCGTTTGGCTCACTTAAAGTCAGGGGTCCCTGGATTTGCAGTAATTACTATAAGCTGGACGGCAGTGATGCTCATGCGGAAGAGGGTTGGTTTGAAACGGGCGATGTGGCGACCATAGACCAGCATGGGTATATGGCGATTACCGATCGCACCAAGGATGTGATCAAGTCTGGCGGTGAGTGGATCAGCTCGATTGAAGTAGAAAATGCTGCGGTGGGGCACCCGCTGGTAGCCGAGGCTGCGGTGATCGGACGGTTTCATCCAAAGTGGAGCGAGCGGCCGTTGCTGATCATAGTGCGTGACAAAGGTGGTGAGCACCTCACTGCGCCTGAAGTCCTGCAGTTTATGGAGGGGAAAATTGCCAAGTGGTGGATGCCTGAAGCGGTTGAGTTTATCGATGCCATTCCGCACACGGCCACCGGTAAGATTCAGAAAACCGAGTTGCGGGAAATCTTTAAGGACTTTGAATTCCAGTAAGCTGGCCGCTCAGGCCGACGCGCCCGGCACCCGTGCGGGCGTTGCTGGCCTCGAATAGTAGGGCCACTTAAGGGCGGCTGAATCGCGCACTATACACGCGGACTACCTGCGTGTTTCTCAAACCTGCTTTATTTGCATAAAAGCTAATCCCGATATAATAATTGGCACTATTCGTAGAATAGTACGCATATTTCTACGCATTTCTATTGTAATGCCCGTTACCAACCCCTACTATTGTCGCTCAATTTTGCCGACGGCGGTGCCGTCGTGCGGGCGGATAGCCAGCGGAGTGACAGCATGTCCCGGGTGCAGACCACAGACAGAACCATGGCGCAGGTAGTGCAGGCCGCGGCTGACCAGTTTGGCGGCCAGGTTGCTATCAAAGACGGCGCAGTTGCGCTGACCTACAACGAGCTCAACGCTGCGCGATTGCAGGTGTCAGCGGCCTGTCACGCGGCCGGATTGGTGCGTGGCGATCGTATAGCGATATGGGCGCCCAACGTATACCAGTGGATTTTGGCGGCTATCGGTGCCCAGAGCGTGGGCATTGTCTTGGTCCCAATCAATACACGTTGGAAAGGCTCTGAAGCGGCCTATGCTTTGAATACGAGCCGTGCAAAGTTGCTGTTTACCGTTGGCGAGTTCCTCGGTCAGAGCTATACCAAAATGCTCGAAGATGAGGATCTTCCTCATCTGGAAACTACCGTGCTGTTGCAAGGCGAGGCCGTGGGCTGTCTCAGTTGGGATCATTTTGTGGCGGCTGGGGCGACGGTTGCGGAAGCAGAAGTACTGGCCTTGAGTGCTGCGGTTAGTCCCGAAGACCCCCTCGATATAGGCTTCACATCGGGTACCACCGGCGCACCCAAGGGTGTGGTCACCGGGCATGCGCAGAATATTCGCGTTTACGAAACCTGGAGTGCGACGGTCGGGCTGCGCAGCACTGACAATTACCTGATTATCAGTCCGTTCTTCCATTCCTTTGGCTACAAAGCCGGTTGGTTGGCGGCGATTATTCGCGGCGCCCGGATCCTGCCGGTACTGACCTTTGACCTTGATGAAGTGTTGGCGCAGATCGAGCGTGACAAAGTAACCATGTTGCCCGGCGCGCCCACTATCTACCAATCGATTCTGGCGCATCCGCGACGGGAGGAGTATGACCTTTCCAGCTTTCGGCTGGCGGTAACCGGCGCTGCGCCAGTGCCGGTAGAACTGGTCAACCAGATGCGCAGCGTGCTGCAGTTTGAGACCGTAGTGACGGCCTATGGGCTTACGGAGTCCTGCGGTACTGTCAGCATCTGTGAGGCGGACGATCCGGCTGAAGTTATCTCGAGTACCTCTGGCAAGCCAATAGCCGGGGTTGAGGTCATTATTGTCGATAGTCAGGGTGACGAATTACCGCGCGGTGAGGCCGGGGAAATCTGGGTGCGCGGTTACAACGTGATGCAGGGTTATCTGGATAATCCCGAAGAAACTGCTAAAGCCATCAACAGCGACGGTTGGCTGATGACCGGTGACGTTGGTGTCATGGATGCAGCGGGCTATATCGATATCACTGATCGTATCAAGGACATGTTTATTGTCGGCGGTTTTAACTGTTATCCGGCAGAAATTGAGAATGCATTGTGCTCACTGCCCGGAGTCGCGCAGGCGGCGGTTATCGGCGTGCCCGACGAGCGCATGGGTGAGGTCGCCAATGCCTGGATTATTGTGCATCCTGATGCGGAGCTTGATTCTGCCGCAATCATAGCCTGGTGCCGCGAGAAAATGGCTAACTACAAAGTGCCGCGGGTGGTGCATTTGGTCGACAGCTTGCCGACCAATGCTTCCGGCAAAGTATTGAAGACCGAATTGAAAGCGATGGTTGCCAGCGCATGAGTCCGGTGGAATCAGCTGACAGCCTGGCCAGCCATATTGAGTTGGATGACGTGGATCAGCGGATTATTGAATTGCTGCGCGAAGATGGTCGTATGTCTTACCGGGCTATTGCGGCGGAAGTCGGTCTTACCGAAGCTACCACGCGTGCGCGCGTCAAACGTCTGGAAGAATCCAACACCATGAAGGTGGTAGCGGTCACTGATTTTGAAGCCGTTGGTTACGAAATGTTGCTGGCGGTGGGGGTGCAGGTAGAGAACCGTTCCCCGGCGGAGGTAGCGCATGATCTGGCACAATTCCCAGAAGTATTTTCCGTGAATGTGGTCATAGGTACCTACGATGTTGAGGCCTTGGTGGTAGCTGCAGACCAGACCGCGCTGGCGGACTTGATCAACAATAAGCTGGCGCGGTTGGAGGGTGTACGTTACCTAACTACTGCATTGGCGTTGGATGTACTGAAGAACCAGCCAGATTGGGTGCCTTTTCATGAGACCCCGGACAGCATTGGTTTCGACAGCAGTGAGTTTATACAGTGAGTAAGCGTCGTCTGGATGCAGTCGACAAACGTATCGTCGAGTGGTTGTCGCGGGATGCCCGCACTAGCAATCGGCATATAGCGGCTGAGTTGGGTGTCACCGAAGGTACGGTGCGGGCGCGCATCAAGCGTATGGAAGAGGAAAAGTTGATCCGGATTACCGCGGTCACCAACATTGACCGCTTTCGTGATGCAGCGCTGGCCTATATCTGGATTGAAGTAGAGCGTAGCAGCCAGGCGCGCGAAGTTGCCGAGCAATTGGCTGCGATGAAGGAATTGGGGTTTGTTGCCTTAATGATGGGTCGTTTCGATATTCTGGCTATCACTATGGTGCGCAACTACGAAGACCTGGCAGAGTTTGTTCATGCGCGTATTACCGGACTGGAGGGTGTGCGCCGTACGGAGAGCACGCTCGGTGTTAATTTTGTAAAACACGACTACCGCATGGCGCGGATAGTCGGCTAGAGGAGAGAAAATGGATAAGCAGATGACGGCAGCGGAAGTTGTCTCCCAGCTTGAAGATGGGATGACCATCGGTATTGGAGGCTGGGGGCCGCGACGCAAGCCCATGGCGCTGGTGCGAGAAATTCTTCGCTCGGATCTCAAGGACCTGACCTTGGTCTCATATGGTGGTGCTGATGTAGGCATGCTATGCGCCGCTGGCAAAGTTAAGAAGCTTGTCTTTGCTTTTGTATCGCTGGATTTTATTCCGTTGGAAGCGCATTTTCGCAAGGCGCGTCAGAGCGGCTCCATTGAAGTGATGGAGATCGATGAAGGCATGATGTTGTTGGGTCTGCGGGCAGCGGCCTGGGGCTTGCCTTTCATTCCTACGGAAATAGGTCTGGGTACTGACATTGTCACCAAGAACCCGGATATAAAGTTGATCGACAGTCCCTATGACGACAAGGAGTGGGTGGCTATGCCGGCGTTAAATCTGGACGCTTCGCTGATTCATGTCGATCACGCCGATGCGCGCGGTGTATGTCAGATCTCTGGCCCTGACCATTACATGGACGACATGTTTGCCCGTGCTGCCAAGAAGACCTATGTCAGCTGTGACGAACTGGTAGACAGCAGTTATTTCAATTCACCGGAGCAGGCGCGATTGGTGTTCTGGGAGCGCGCTGCCACAGCGGGCGTGGTGCACATACCCGGCGGGGCGCACCCGTCATCTTGTTCGCCACTGTATGGTTTTGATGTGCCGCACTTCAAAGAGTATTCGGCAGCGGCCAAGGATGAAGCAGGCTTTGGCGGTTACGCTGACAAGTATCTCGGCGCCAGCGAGGCAGACTATCAGACTGCTGTAGGCGGTCTAGACGCCATTCGTCAAATACCACTTCCCACTTACTGATTAGCCAAGGAGAACACGATGAGTAATGAATATACCCTGGCTGAGCTTTGCATTTGTGCGTCAGCTGAAGCCTTTCGTGATGACGGTGAAGTATTAGCGACCGGCATCGGAGTGATTCCACGTTTGGCCGCGAGTCTGGCCATGCAGAGTTTTAACCCGGACCTGATGATGACGGATTCAGAAGCCTGGATCCTGTCTGCGCCAAATCCGATTGGGCCGCGCGGTGATGATTTTGTGCCCGCGACAGAAAGTTGGATGGGCTTCTCGCGCATCTTCGACAATGTTTGGAGCGGCCGGCGTCACGCTATGCTGGGGCCAACTCAGGTAGATCGCTGGGGACAGTCAAATACCTCGGCTTTGGGCGGCACCTACGATGCACCCAAAACTATGATGCTGGGTGCCCGCGGCTTTCCCGGTAACTCCATCAGTCACCAAAACAGCTTTTTTGTTCCCGGTCACAGCGCTCGCGTTTTCATTGAAGGCGAGTGTGATTTCGTTTCTTCTATTGGCTATAACCCGGAGCGTTTACCCAAGGGACGTTCGCTGGATGATGTTGATATACGCCTGATTATCACTGATCTGTGTGTGATGGACTTTGGCGGCGCTAATCATCAAGTGCGGCTGCGTAGTCTGCATCCGGGCATTGCGCTGGAGCAGGTGCTTGAAAACACTGGCTTCCCGATCGAAGTGCCTGACTCTGTGCCGACTACTGCAGCCCCCACGGCTGAGCAGCTGGCGATTATTGCGGCGCTGGATCCACACAATCAGCGTGCTATGCAGATCAAGGACAATCCTGCGGGAGACCGTTCCTAGTGCTGAAGACACGGCTGACAGAGAAGCTGGGATGCCAGTACCCTATAGTGCAAACCGCTATGGGGTGGGTGGCCGACCCGAATCTGGTCGCGGGTAGTTGCAACGCCGGTGCCTTTGGCTTTCTTGCCGGCGCCACTATTCCGCCTGAGGAAATGGAGCGGGATATCCTGCGCGTCAAAGAACTGACGGATAAGCCTTTTGGAGTTAATTTCCACATGTACCAGCCCAATGCGGCGGCAATTGTGGATATGGTGATAGAGCACGGCGTGCGGGCAGTCAGTTACTCGCGCTCGCCGGGCAAGGAGATGATTACCAAACTCAAGGACGCCGGAGTGTCCTGTATGCCCACCGTGGGTTTGCCCAAGCATGCTATCAAAGCGGTAGAGTTGGGCGCGGATATCATCACCGTGCAAGGCGGAGAAGGTGGTGGTCATACCGGTGCTATTCCTACCACATTGCTGTTACCGCAAGTTGTTGCCGCGGTTGGTGACAAAGTACCCGTGGTTGCCGCTGGTGGTTTCAAAGATGGCGCTGGACTGATAGCGGCTATGGCGTTTGGCGCTGAAGGTATCGCTATGGGTACGCGCTTCTTGATGACCAAAGAAAGCCCGGTGCCCGAGCAGACGCTGCAACGTTATATAGACTGTAAAGACCCCGGCGTCATCATTCGCTCCGAAGCGATGGATGGTCTGCCCCAGCGCATGATTATGAATGAGCTACTGGGTGAACTGGAACGGGCGGGCAATTTGAAGAAACTGATACTTGCCGTACGCAACGGCTTGGCTTTCCGCAAATACACCGGAGCCAGTCTAATCGGTCTGCTTAAATCAGCGGTTGCCATGCAACGCGATGACGGGTTAACCGCGGCTCAGGCGATCATGTCAGCCAACGCCCCCATGATTATTCAGAAGGCTATGGTCGACGGTGAACCCAGTTTTGGTGTTCTGCCCAGTGGGCAGGTCGCTGGTGTAATTGATGAATTGCTGAGTTGCCAAGATCTGGTCAGCGCTATTGTGCTGCAAGCCGAACAACGTTTAACCGAGTTAGCGCAGCGCGCTAACCCCGCCTAGAGGACTTACAAAATGTCTAAGCCATTCAAGATCAGTGTTAACGAGGGCATCGCCGAGATGATTCTCGACCACCCGCCGGTCAATGCCTTCGATAGTCAGGGCTGGTTCGATATAGCCGCTGAAATCGATACGCTGGGTGCGCGCGAAGATGTGCGTGTGATCGTGATTGCCGGTGAGGGGCGCGGCTTCTGTGCCGGCGTTGATATCAAGGAATTGGCCGCTGATGGCAGCAAAATTCTGGATGTGAATCGGGGTAACTACGCTACCTTCAAAGCTATTCACCTCAACCCTGTCCCCGTGATCATTGGACTGCACGGCTTTGTGCTGGGTGGCGGCATTGGAATGGCGGGGGCTGCTGACGTTGTAGTGTGCTCAGAGGACGCCACGTTTGGTGTGCCTGAAATTGATCGCGGTGCGATGGGCGGCGGTGCCCACCTGCAGCGTTTGTTTCCGGTACAGAAGGTGCGCTACATGTATTTCACCGGTGATTTCATTGACGCCCATGAAGCCTATCGCCTGGGCTCGATTGAAAAAGTGGTACCACGTGATCAGCTGCTGTCCGCCTGTCGCGAGATCGCTGCCAAAATCGCCGAGAAGTCACCGGCTATGGTGATGCTGGCCAAAGAGGCTTTGACTGGTATTGAAGATGGCAATCTGGAAGACAAGTATCGCTGGGAACAGGGTTTTACGTTTGAAGCTTACACCATGGAAGATTCCCAGGAAGCCCGCGATGCGTTTGTAGACAAGCGGGACGCCAAGTTTGATTCCTGAGTTTTTTTGAGAGCAGGTTTTAGTGAACATTGATTGGCCGGAGTTTTCTGGTCGCGACAACTACGGTACAGATACTTTTGAGGCCCGCTGTGAATACATCCATGTACGCTCGCCGGGTTCATCCCTGAAACCGACGGTCTCAAAAGCACTGTTAGTTGTCGGTCGCGGATTGAACACTAGTTAGTTTGGCTGTCACCGGTCGCGTCCAGGCAGAGTACTGAAGTAAGAAGTTAGGAAGTAGTGGTTTTTCAAGAGGCAAAACAGCAAGACAAAAGCTGAGATACAAATTATGGATCTAAATTATACAGAGCAACAAAACGCCTTCCGTCAGGAAGTGAAGACCTGGTTGGCCGCCAATGCGCCGGCCCAGCCCCTGCAGAGCTTCGACACCGCCGAAGGGTTCCAGCAGCATCGGGACTGGGAGGCAAAACTCAATGAAGGTCGCTGGGGCATGGTCACCTGGCCCGAAGAACTCGGTGGCCGCGCCTGCGACTTGATCGAGTGGCTGATCTTCGAAGAAGAATACTATCGGGCACGAGCGCCGCTACGGGTCAACCAAAACGGCATCTTCCTGCTGGGTCCTACCCTTATGGAGTACGGCACCGAAGAACAGAAGGCGCGTATTCTGCCGAAAATGGCCAACGGCGAGGAAGTCTGGTCACAGGGCTGGTCGGAGCCCAATGCAGGGTCCGACATGGCTGCGATTCGTGCCAAAGCCGAATTGCAAGGTGACAAGTATATTATCAATGGCCAAAAAACCTGGTCGACGCGTGCCGTGTGGGCCGACTGGTGCTTCGGAATGTTTCGCACCGACCCCGACTCAGAGCGTCATCGCGGATTGACCTTCATACTCGTGCCGTTAAACACCCCCGGGATCACCGTGAGGCCTATTCCGCAGCTAGACGGGCTGCCGGGGTTTGCCGAAATATTCTTCGACAATGTAGAAGTGTCCGTCGACAACCGCCTCGGTGGCGAGGGCGAAGGCTGGGCGGTTGCCATGGCTACTGCAGGCTTTGAACGCGGCTTGATGCTGCGCTCGCCGGCACGGTTCCAGGAAACCGCGCGGCGTCTGGTAGAGCTGTATCGCGAGAATCAGGCCAGTGCCGATGCTGATCCATCGATCAAGAATGCGGTACTGCGTGCGTATATGGACGCAGAAAGCTATTGCCTGACCACCTACCAGACTGCCTGCCGGATTAATAAGGGCGGTAAAATTGGTGCCGAGTCATCTACCAATAAAATCTTCTGGTCAGAACTCGATCAAGCCATGCATGCGACGGCTATGAGCATCCTGGGTGCCCGCGCCGAGCTACTACCGCATGCGCCGGATGCGGCTGGTGTTGGTACCTGGTTGGACGGTTGGCTGTTTGCCCAGTCCGGTCCTATTTATGCTGGTACTAACGAAATACAGCGCAATATTATTGCCGAGCGCATGCTCGGAATGCCGAGGTAGCTGCAATGGATTTTACCTTTAGTGAAGATCAACTGTTGTTTCAGGAATCAGTACGCGACTTTCTGGTCAATGAAGTGACACCCGAGAAGATCCGGGAGTCTTGGGAAAGCGAGACGGGCCGGAGCCCCGAGCTGTGGGCGCAACTGGCAGAGCTAGGTTTAACCGGTATTACCGTGCCTGAAGCGTTGGGCGGGCTGGGTATGAGCGCGCTGGATTTTGTATTGCTGGCGCAGGAATGTGGCTATGTAGCACTGCCTGAGCCTTTAGTGCATACAGCACTGGTTGCCGTGCCACTGTTGACTGACATTGGTGGCGAACTGGCAGCGCAGTGGTTGCCCAAAATCGCCTCCGGTGAGGCGCGGGTAGTCGTGGGCCTGAGCCAAAATCTGTTAGTCGAAGATGCACATACCGCCGACCTGATTTTGCTGCAGCAGGGCGATGATATTCATGCGCTGACGCCGGGACAGTTCAATCTGCGTCACAACGAGTCGGTGGATCCTTCACGTAAGCTGTATGCCGTAGAAGCGACCGCCAGCAATATTGTCTGCAGTGATGTTGCAGTGATAACCGCTTGTCTGAACAGAGGTGCGTTAGGCAATGCAGCTCAGGCCCTGGGCCTGGCTCAGCGCATGGTTGATCTGGCGGTGCAATACACCAGCGAGCGTAACCAGTTTGGTAAGCCTATTGGTTCCTTTCAGGCGGTTAAGCATCATATGGCCAATGTGGCAGTGCAGCTGGAATACGCTAAGGCGCCAGTACACCGCGCCGCCTATGCGGTTGCCAATGACCTGAACTCGGCCAGTGAAAATGTTTCCCACGCTAAAGTGGTGGCTTGCGAAGCCGCTAATCTCGCCGCTAAAAACTGCATCCAGGTGCACGGGGCTATGGGTTATACCTGGGAAGTGGATTTACATATTTTTATGAAGAAGGCCTGGGCGCTCGCCAACAGTTGGGGCGATGCCGGTTTTCATAAGAACCGTATCAACGACTTTATTTTACGTGCAGACACTCCACTAGGGGCTGGCAACACGTTCCTTAATTAACTACAGAGGAAATACTCATGGCAGAAGCCTATATTGTAGACGCCCTGCGCACCCCGACCGGTCGCCGCAGAGGTGGTTTGGCCCATGTGCACGCCGCCGATCTTGGTGCACACGTACTCAAGGCGCTGGTAGAACGCAATGATATTCCCGATGTGGATTACGATGACGTGATTTTTGGCGCCGTCGATACCATCGGGCCACTGGCGGGTGATATTGCCCGCACGTGCTGGTTGGCTGCAGGATTGAGTCAGGAAGTGCCCGGCACGACTATTGATCGCCAGTGCGGTTCTTCGCAGCAGTCGGTGCACTTTGCTGCACAGGCGGTTATGTCTGGTATTAACGATGTCGTTGTTGCCGGTGGCGTACAGACCATGAGCTCGGTGCCTATATCCTCAGCGATGTTGGCCGCCGAGCCGCTGGGTTTTAGCGATCCGTTCTCCGGTTCACAGGGTTGGACTGCGCGTTACGGTGATACCCCCGTATCGCAGTTTAATTCTGCACAGATGATTGCGGATAAGTGGAATTTGTCGCGGCAAGATATGGAAGCGTTTGCCCTGGAGTCACATACCCGCGCGCTGAAGGCTATTGCGGAAGGTCGATTCAGTCGTGAAATCGTCCCCCTGGAGGGCGTCGACATGGATGAGACGCCGCGCGAAACCTCGCTGGAAAAGATGGCGGGCCTGGCACCACTGATGGAGGGCGGTACCATAACTGCCGCTGTCAGTAGCCAAACCTGTGACGCTGCGTCTGCCATGCTGATCGTTTCCGAGGATGCCCTGAAGCGTTACAACTTGACTCCCAGAGCACGTATCCATCATTTGAGTGTGCGCGCTGAAGACCCCATCTGGATGCTGACTGCGCCAATTCCAGCGACTGAGTACGCGTTGAAAAAGGCTGGCATGCGTATGGATGATATGGACCTGGTAGAAATCAATGAAGCGTTTGCGTCGGTGCCGATGGCCTGGCTGAAAGAGACGGGTTTCGACCCTGCCAAGACCAATGTTAACGGCGGTGCGATTTCGCTGGGTCACCCACTGGGTGCGACCGGTACCAAGTTGATGACAACCTTGTTACATGAGCTGGAAAGAACCCAAGGTCAATATGGCTTTCAAACAATGTGTGAAGGTGGCGGGCAAGCCAACGTCACTATTATTGAGCGCCTGTAACAAGACGGCAGCAGCCTAACCTTGTTGAGGTTCGGGTGACAAAGAATGGAATATGAGGAAAGTAGCATGAGTGGAATACTTGACGGAAGAGTGGCGATTATTACGGGTGCCGGTGGCGGCCTGGGCGCGGCGCACGCACGCGTGATGGCTGCCGAAGGCTGTGCGGTTGTGGTTAACGACATTAACACCGAGGCTGCTCAGGCAGTGGTTGATGAAGTCATAGCGGCGGGCGGTAAAGCTGCGGTGAACAGTTCTGACATCACCAACTACGATGACAGCCTGAATGCGGTAAAGCAGGCCATAGCTGAGTTTGGCGGCCTGGATATAGTGGTCAATAACGCGGGAGTTAACCGCGACCGTATGTTCGCGTCGATGACTGAGGCGGAGTGGGACACCATTATGTCCGTGCATTTGAAAGGGCACTTCTGTATCTCCTCACATGCGGTGCACTACTGGCGCGGTCAGGCCAAAGAAGGTCACACGGTAGACGCTCGTATTATCAACACCACTTCAGGCGCTGGCTTGCAGGGCTCTATTGGTCAGTCCAATTACGCCGCCGCCAAGGCTGGCATTGCTGCGCTGACACTGAATCAGGCAGCAGAACTGGGACGTTACGGTATTACTGTCAACGCGCTGGCGCCCAGTGCGCGCACGGGTATGACTACAGCAGTAGAAGTGATGGCCGAACGCATGAAGAAGCCCGACGACGGCAGCTTCGATCATTTCGCCCCGGAAAATGTTTCGACACTGGTGGCCTGGCTGGCGTCTGCGGAATCTGCTGAGGTGACGGGTCGAATCTTTGAATCTGAAGGTGGACGCATCTGTATTTGTGATGGTTGGCGCACCACCGAAGGTGTAGACAAAGATTCCCAGTGGGCACCTGCTGAGATTGGTGAGGCCATGAAAACCCTGTTGGCAAAAGAAGTTCCGGCCCAGAGTGTCTGGGGAAGCTGATTTAAACACGAGCACTTGAGTGATGGACTTTACGTTTACTGAAGAACAATTGATGATCCGCGATACGGCGGAAGCGTTTCTAGCTGAGGTTTCAACCAGCGCTGCGGTACGAGCGGCAATGGCGACTGAGCTGGGCTATGACGCTGAGCTGTGGCAGAAGATCTGCGATGAGATGTTTTGGCAAGCGATTCATATTCCTGAAGAATACGGGGGTATGGGGCTGGGCTACGTTGAGCTGGTTGCTATGCTGGAACAGATGGGGCGCTACCTATTGTGCTCACCCTTTTACTCTACCGTGTGTCTGGGTGTGAACAGCTTGCTGATCGCAGGAACGCCGGAGCAAAAAGCGGAATACCTGCCGCGGATTATTGAAGGCGCTACCGCGACGCTGGCCTATACCGGCAGCAATGGTCGTTGGGACGCAGAGGCGGTAACCGCTACTTACGTCCGCAGTGGTGACGAATATGTTCTCAATGGCAGTTGGCGTTATGTGCCAGATGGCCACAGCGCGCAGCTGTTGGTGGTCGCTGCGCGGGAGGAGGGCAGTAGCGGTACTTCAGGTATTACTCTGTTTATCGTCCCGGCTGACAGTCAGGGCATCACTCGCGAGTGGCTGCCGACCATGGACCAAACCCGCAAGCAGGCGCAGATTGTGATGGCCGATGCGGTTATGGCGCCAGAGTCGGTGATGAATGAGCCGGGTAATGCCTGGCAGCTGCTAGAGCGCATTATTGGTCTTGCCACGGTGGCGGTTGCTGCCGAGCAGGTGGGCGGTGCCCAGCAGGCCCTGGATATTACGGTCGCTTATACTCAGGAACGAGTGCAGTTTGGTCGCGTCATAGCCGGCTACCAGGCCATTAAACACAAAGCAGCAGACATGATGGTCAAAGTGGAGGCGGGACGTTCGGCAGCTTACTACGCGGCCTGTGTTGCCGATGAGACGTTACGCGGTGGCAGCTTGGCGTCAGAGTTGGGTGATGCGGCGAGTGTAGCTAAAGCCTGGTGCAGTGATGCCTTCTTTTTCAATGCGGGGTGCGGCATTCAGTTGCACGGCGGCGTTGGCTTTACCTGGGAGTACGATATTCAGTTGTACTTCAAACGGGCCAAGTCCAGCGAAACCTTTTTGGGCACTGGCGCCTGGCATCGCGATTCTATCGCCGCCAGTTTGCTTGATTAAGCCGGCGCGGGAGAGCAAAAGATGAAGTTAAGTTTCAGCGCAGAAGACGAACAATTTCGCGGCGAGATTGCGACCTGGCTAGAGCAGAACCTGTGCGGCGAATTTGAGCAATTGCGCGGCCGTGGCGGGCCGGGTGACGAGCACATGTATCCGGACGAACGCAAAGCCTGGGAGCGCAAGTTGGCTGAAGGTGGCTGGACCTGTATCGGGTGGCCACAGGAGTACGGCGGTCGCGGTGCCAGTATTGAGCAGCAGGTGGTGTTTCACGAAGAGTACGCACGGGCCGGTGGCCCTGGCCGCATGGGGCATATCGGTGAAGGCCTGACGGGTCCGACCTTGATTGCTTTTGGTAGCGAAGAACAGAAACAGCGCTTTCTGCCTGGTATTCTTGCGGGCACAGAGTTCTGGTGTCAGGGCTATTCAGAGCCGAGTGCCGGGTCTGACCTTGCCAACGTTAAGACGAAAGCGCATTTTGATGAGACAGCAGGTCAATGGCTGATTAACGGTCAGAAAGTGTGGACCTCCAATGCCCACGAATCTGAATACTGCTTTGTGATTGCCCGCACTGATCCAGAGAGTGTCGGCCACAAGGGGCTGGGGTTCTTTTTGTTGGCGATGGATCAACCCGGTATTGACGTGCGGCCGATCGAACAGTTGACCGGCACCAGCGAATTCAATGAAGTGTTTTTTGATGATGCTCACTGTAGCGCTCAGGATATTGTCGGCGCTCCAGGCGAAGGCTGGAAAGTGGCGATGGGGCTACTGGGCTTTGAACGCGGCGTGTCCACGCTGGGACAGCAGATGCTGTTCCAGAACGAACTGGATGAGATCATCCGCGTTGCCAAACTGAACGGTGCCGCCACCGACCCTGTGATAAGGCAACGCATTGCTGATGCCCATGTGGGTTTACGTATTATGCGCTTCAATAGCATGCGCACTCTGTCGGGCGGCGGTGATGATGGCACTTTGCAAAAGGAAGCCATGATCTACAAACTGTATTGGTCAACCTGGCACCGTAATCTGGGCAAGCTGGCCATGGATGTGCTGGGGCCGGAGTCAGAAGTGCTGGAAGCTGGACCTTACGAACTTAATCGTTTGCAGTCGATGTACCTGTTTACCCGCGCCGATACGATTTACGGTGGCACTAATCAGATTCAAAGAAATATTATTGCGGAACGGGCGCTGGGTATGCCCCGTGAACCGCGTGGATAATCAACCAGGCGCCGCTAGCGGTCGCAAGAGGAAGCACTCATGGCTCTAAAAGAACCACCACCCTATGTTGCAGGACACAATTTGCTGGCCGGTAAAAGCGTGCTGATTACCGCCGCTGCTGGTGCGGGTATTGGCTTTGCCGCTGCCACCCGTGCCGTTGAAGAGGGCGCGCGCGCAGTAATGATTAGCGATATACACGAGGGACGTCTGGAAAAAGCAGTCGCCGCTTTGAAATCTGAAACCGGTTTGGAGTCAGTCTATGGCAAGCTCGCCAATGTGACCGATGAGGCCGACGTACAGGCTCTGGTGGACGAGGCTGAAGCGACGATGGGTGGGGTGGACGTACTGATTAACAATGCCGGCTTAGGCGGCACCAAGCTGTTGGTCGATATGGAAGACGATGAATGGAGCCGGGTGCTGGATGTGACACTGACCGGAACCATGCGTATGTCTCGTGCCATGCTGAAGAAGATGCAGCCGCGCGGAACGGGTGTGATTGTTAACAACGCCTCTGTATTGGGCTGGCGGGCACAGAAAGAGCAGTGTCATTATGCTGCGGCTAAGGCCGGAGTTATGGCATTGACGCGTTGCTCTGCGTTGGAGGCCGCTGATCATGGGGTGCGTATCAATGCCGTTTCTCCCTCGATTGCGTTTCACGATTTCTTGAAGAAGACGTCTCCCATGGAACTGCTCGAAGAGCTGGCAGCGAAAGAGGCTTTTGGCCGCGCTGCCGAAGTCTGGGAAGTGGCTAACGTAATGATGTTCCTGGCATCGGATTATTCCGGCTATATGACTGGCGAAGTGTTGTCCTGCTCCTCTCAGCACGCCTGATTCCATAGCATTTATAGCGCGGTAGCGGTCATGGCCGTATACTGCGTTGATGCCTCCTATAGCGCTCCGCAAGAGTTACCCCGCCTTTGACTGATATCGATTGGCGCCAGGCTATTCTAAATCGGCGCATGCTGATTTGCGTGTTCACCGGGCTTGCCTCCGGAATGCCCTTGTATGTGCTGATACAGCTCATTCCCGCCTGGCTGCGGGACTCCGGCATTAGTCTGGTAGACATTGGGTTATTGTCACTGGTCACCATTCCTTACACGTGGAAATTTGCCTGGGCGCCGCTGCTGGATCGTTATGTGCCGCCATTTCTAGGGCGGCGTCGCGGATGGATGCTGGTCACCCAGGTGCTGCTGCTATTGAGTATCGGTTGCATGGGGTGGGCGCAACCGCAGGTTTCGTTCACTACCGTCAGTGTGGTGGCTTTTTTGATAGCGCTGTTTAGTGCCAGCCAGGATGTGGTGCTGGACGGTTATCGGCGTGAAATTCTGCTCGATTCAGAACTGGGTCTGGGTAACTCAATTCACGTACAAGCCTACCGCATCTCGTCGCTGGTGCCGGGTTCTCTGGCGCTGATTCTGGCCGACCATTTACCCTGGAGTACGGTGTTCTGGATTACTGGCGGGTTCATGTTGGTGGGTATTGGGCTGAGTCTTGCCGTCAGCGAACCAGAATCCGAATTGCCTGAAGCCAGCGGCCTGAAGGAGGCGGTGGTGGCGCCTTTTCGCGAGTATATCGGCCGTCGCGGCTGGAATGGCGTGTTTCTGGTAATCGGCTTTATGTGCCTGTACAAGCTCGGCGACAGCATGGCGACGGCGCTGTCTACGCCATTCTATATGGATTTGGGTTTTAGCATGACCGAGATCGGCCTGGTCGCTAAACATGCAGCGCTGTGGCCTTCCATTATCGGCGGCCTTTTGGGCGGCGTAGTGATGATCAAGTTGGGCATCAATCGCGCTTTGTGGATGTTTGGGGTAGTGCAGGTGGTTAGCATCTTTGGCTTCGCACTGCTGGCCGAGGCTGGCGCGGTGACCTGGCTGCTGGCAGCGGTGATCAGTTTTGAGTATCTGGGGGTAGGGATGGGTACTGCTGCGTTTACCGCGTTTATTGCCCGCGAGACCAGCCGCAAATTTGCCGCCACTCAGTTTGCTTTGTTCACCGCTCTGGCGGCCATGCCGCGGACTTTCGCCAATGCCAGTACCGGGGCGATTGTTGAAGCGGTGGGCTGGACTGAGTTTTTCTTGTTGTGTGCGCTGATTGCATTACCGGGTATGGCATTGCTGCACTGGGTGGCGCCTTGGCAGGAAAAGGCGTCAGCTGATGAGGCTCAGGGCCACCAATAGTCCTGACTGCGCAGGCGTCCTGCAGCGGTAAAAAACACCCCTTCTGCTTGCAGTCTTTGGCGCTGCTCCTCATAGGCTTCACCGCCGGGTGGCAATGATAATTTGCCCTGACTGTTGATAACGCGGTGCCAGGGGATCTGTGTGTCCCGCGGTAGACCGCGCAAGGCGTGGCCGGTGAGACGGGCGGCGCCAGCCAGTCCGGCCAGTTTGGCCACTCGGCCGTAGCTGCTGACGCGACCGGCCGGGATGGCGTGTACTACCTGCCAGATACGATGTTTGTTATCGGGCTCTGGCATTAGCTTTGCTGGGCAAGCGGCCGGTTACAACCGGATACCGCCGTCTATTTCAAAGACGCGACCACTCACGTAGTCGTTCTCAAGAATAAAGGCGGCAGCGTGCGCAATTTCGTCAGGGCGGGCCATTCTGCCGAGCGGGATTTGCGCCTCCATTTTTGCCAACGCCTCAGGCTTCATGCTGGCGACCATATCGGTGGCGACGAAACCGGGTGCGATAGCGGCGGTGCGAATGCCGTAGCGAGCCAGTTCCTTGGCCCATGTCACGGCCATGGTGGCTACGCCAGACTTGGCCGCAGAGTAGTTGGTCTGGCCCATATTACCGGCCCGAGATACTGACGAAATATTGATGATGACGCCTTCGGTGCCGAGCTCGATAAACTTGGTGGCAGCTTCGCGTCCGCACAGAAAGACCCCCGTCAGGTTTACGTCAATGACCGCCTGCCATTCTGCCAGGCTCATGCGCTTGACGATTTCCCCATCCTTGACCTTCAGCAACAGACCGTCCCGCAGAATGCCCGCGTTATTGACCAGTCCGTGCAAGCTGCCAAAATCTGAAACTACCTGAGCGAACAGTTCGGTGACTTCATCTTCCGCTGCTATGTTGGCAAGATAACCGCGTCCTTCGCCCCCGGCATCGACACAAAGTTGCGCAGTTTCGTCGAGTTTTTCCTGATTTAAGTCGACTAACGCCAGCTTGGCACCTTTGCTTGCCAATCCTACTGCTATAGCCCGTCCCAGACCTTGAGCACCGCCGGTGACAACTATGACCTTATCTTTCAAATCCATGCTGATAACTACCTTGTTTGGTTTTGGTGGCGCGCATTTTACACCAACAAACTGCGTTAGGCACCGCGCGCACTTGCAATGTCGGCGATCATCCCAATAATGTGGGTATGCCTTGGATATTTATATTGCTGCCCTGGCTGGAGCTATGGACTCTGATTGAGTTAGGCTCTGAGATTGGCGGCTTCGCGACCCTGCTATATGTAGCGGGAACACTGTTTCTGGGTTTGGGATTACTGCGCCGAAAGGGGCTGTCGATGCTACGGCAGATGCAGACACAGTATGGGGGGCGAGTGTTGGGCCCCCAGTTGTTATTGGATGATGCGGCGGTATTGGGTAGCGGCCTGTTACTGATGATTCCCGGCGTGATCACCGATATTCTGGCTCTGCTGCTCATGGTAGGGCCGCTGCGCCGAGGTTTGGCGAGGCTGATAGGTGGCTCTAATGGCGAGCAAGAAGGCCTTCAAGACCACCCGCAAGACCGCACACAAAATAGGGCCTTCGAGGCGCGGCAGCCGCGGGATCCTGGCCAGCAGCAGACATTGGAAGGCGAATTTCGGCGTCTGGACGACTAAATCCGCGCTTTGTTAGCCCCCGCGACCTAAATACGGCTTGACGAGCCGACTTTCCTGACTAAAATTAGCACTCCCAAAGGGAGAGTGCTAAAAAAGGTCACCTATTTTGTATCTTGAACCTTGAAATCCAGCGCTCAGGCCCCATCTAGTGAGGCGAGCCGGCATCCCGGTGCGTCGGTACGATAACCAACATAATTTTGGAGATGTGCAAAGATGAATATCCGTCCGTTATACGACCGTGTGGTCGTACGTCGTAAGGAAGAGGAAGAAACTACAGCAGGCGGTATCCTTCTGCCCGGTTCCGCCAAAGAAAAGCCCAACCAGGGTGAAGTCATAGCTGTTGGCGAAGGCAAAGTTCTCGAGAGCGGTGAAATCCGTGCGCTGGCAGTAAAAGTTGGCGATACCGTTGTTTTCGGCCAATACGCTGGCGGCAACACCATCGAAGTTGATGGCGAAGAGCTGATCATTATGGGCGAAAGTGAAATCTACGGCGTTATCGATTAATCGATACCCCTTCACCGTTCAATCGTATTTCAATATTCAAGAAAGGATTTAGATAATGGCTAAACAAGTTATTTTTGGTGATGAAGCTCGTCAGCGTATGCTGACTGGCGTCAACGTCCTCGCCGACGCCGTCAAGGCGACTCTGGGACCCAAGGGACGCAACGTTATTCTGGACAAGTCTTTCGGTGCTCCTACCGTGACTAAAGACGGTGTATCTGTAGCGAAAGAAATCGAGCTGAAAGACAAGCTCGAGAACATGGGCGCACAGATGGTCAAGGAAGTTGCTTCCCAGGCTTCTGATGCTGCTGGCGACGGTACCACTACCGCCACCGTATTGGCTCAGTCAATCTTGAACGAAGGTCTAAAGTCGGTTGCTGCTGGCATGAACCCAATGGACCTCAAGCGTGGCATCGACAAAGCTGTTGCTGCTGCCGTTGAGCAAATCCAGGCGCAAGCTACTCCTTGTGAAGACAGCAAAGCCATTGCTCAGGTAGGGACTATCTCTGCCAACAGCGACACTCAAGTGGGTGAGATTATTGCTGAAGCCATGGACAAAGTCGGTAAAGAAGGCGTCATCACTGTTGAAGAAGGTTCCGGTCTGGAAAACGAGCTGGAAGTTGTTGAAGGCATGCAGTTTGATCGCGGTTACCTGTCTCCTTACTTCATTAACAACCAGGAAAGCATGAGCGCTGATGTTGAAGCGCCTTTCATCCTGCTGGTTGACAAGAAAATCTCCAACATTCGTGAACTGCTGCCACTGCTGGAGCAAGTAGCCAAGGCAAGCAAGCCGCTGGTTATCGTTGCCGAAGACGTTGAAGGCGAAGCGCTGGCTACACTGGTTGTTAACAACATGCGTGGAATCGTCAAGGTTGCTGCTTGTAAGGCGCCTGGTTTTGGTGACCGTCGCAAGGCTATGCTGCAGGATATCGCTATTCTGACTGGCGGTACTGTGATCTCTGAAGAAGTCGGCCTTGACCTCGAGTCTGCGACTCTGGAGCACCTGGGTTCTGCCAAGCGTGTGACTATGGACAAGGACAACAGCACCATCATCGATGGATCTGGCGATCATGACGCAATCACTTCTCGCGTTAATGAGATTCGCGTGCAGGTTGAAAACACTTCTTCTGATTACGATCGTGAGAAGCTGCAAGAGCGTGTTGCCAAATTGGCTGGCGGTGTTGCAGTTATCAAAGTGGGCGCTACCACTGAGATGGAAATGAAAGAGAAGAAGGCACGTGTTGAAGACGCTCTGCACTCTACCCGCGCTGCGGTTGAAGAGGGTGTGGTTGCTGGCGGTGGTGTTGCACTGGTGCGCGCTGTTGACGCCATTCGCGGTCTTGAAGGTGACAACGAAGATCAGACTCACGGCATTAATGCAGCTATTCGCGCAATGGAAAGCCCACTGCGTCAAATCGTTGAAAATGCCGGTGATGAAGCTTCCGTTGTTCTGGACAAGGTCAAGAACGGCGGCACGGGTAATTATGGCTACAACGCCCAGACTTCCGAGTACGGCGACATGATTGAGATGGGTATTCTCGATCCTGCCAAAGTCACACGCACAGCTCTGCAAGCAGCTGGTTCTGTTGCTGGCCTGATGATCACCACGGAAGTGATGATTTCTGAAGAGCCGGACGATGGCGCTGGTGGTGGTGCTCCTGGCATGCCTGATATGGGCGGCATGGGTGGCATGGGCGGCATGATGTAAGCTTAGCCTCATCCTAAAGACCCCGCTTTATGCGGGGTTTTTTTTGCCTTCAAACTGGGCACTTGGCTAGCGTTAGCTGGCAGCCGCTGTTGCAGTAGTTACAATAGTTTTTGCAGAATGACGTTTATTAAACGGTGCCAAGGTCTTAGAATAGCGCCAAAGGTTTACTGTGAGCCTAATAACACCGTCAACACACTTGGGGAAATACTATGATTCTGGAATTTATCTTTCGTTGGGCGCACGTTCTGTTCGGCATCACCTGGATAGGCATGCTCTATTACTTCAACTTTGTCCAGACCGAGTACTTTAAGGAAGCTGAAGCGGACGCCAAGGCCGACGCCATCAAGAAGCTGGCGCCGCGTGCATTGTGGTGGTTTCGGTGGGGCGCAATGTTTACCTTCATTACCGGTATGTACTTGCTGTACGCCATAGGCGCGCATTCAAACCTGCTCGGACAGCCGGTTATTTGGGTTGGCGCCCTCGCGGGTATTTTTATGTTCCTCAATGTGTGGCTGATTATTTGGCCTAACCAGAAGGTAGTGCTGGGCCTGAAAGAAGGCGACGGACCTGCTTCTGCTGCCAAGGCCGGCCTGGCTTCGCGCACTAACACGCTGTTTTCGGGGCCTATGCTGTTTGGCATGTTGGGTTCAAAGCACCTGTATATCGATGCCAGCCCCACCGCAGTGTACGTCGCGCTGGGCTTGATCACTCTGCTCGAAGTCAACGCTCTGTTCGGTAAGACTGGTCCGATGACCAGCGTGAAAGGTGTGATTCACTGCAGTTTGGCGCTGACCATAGCGACTTGGGCGATTCTGGTTTACGTCTAAAGCTACTATCGGGCCGGGATATCATCCCGGCCCACCGCTCCACCGCATTTTACTAACGTTGTTACTATCCCATGCCGACCAGAGATGACTCTATTGATGATATCCCCTCCATCATTCCCCAGCGGGATGAAGGCGCGATAGGCACAACTACGCGTGGGCGAACGGCCTCCAGTAGTAGCGGCGGTGCGGGCCTTTGGGCGCGCCTGTTGATTACCCTTAGCCTGGTTGTGGCTGCCGTTGCCTGTGCTTGGGCCTGGCAGCTGCAGACAGCGCTGGAACGCTCAGATGAGGTACAGCTACGCTATGAAACGCGTATCGCAGACCTTGAGGACCGTTTATCAGATACTGATGAAGGTATGAGCCAGTCTGCGACGGCAATGGCGGTGAAGATCAAAGAGCTCTATTCCGAGGTGGATAAGCTGTGGGCTTCTGCTTGGCGTCGCAATAAAGCAAAAATAGCTGCGCTTGATAAATCAACAGCCAGCCACGGCAGCACGCTGGCGTCGTTACAAAAAACTGACAAAGATTATTCGGCCCAGCTGCAAACGCTGGCCGCGGACATGAAAGCGCTGCAGGCGGTTGCTGGTGACCTGGAGCGTATGCAGAATACAGCCAATGCCAGTGAGGCACAGCTGGAGCGCCTGGGTGACGACCTTAACCGCCTCAACCTTGAATTTGCGAAGTTACAGCGTCGGGTTGGTGTCGGCGAAGAGTGGGTGGAATCAAACAACAATTTCCGCCGTACGGTTAACCGTAATCTTTCTGAGATCAATACCCGCATGAACGAAATTCAGGGCGTTGCTACGCCCTGACACTTATCTTTAATCGCTCCGGTGCTAAAAGCGCGCCGGGCGTTTTTCCAAAAAGGCCTGCAGTGCTTCGCGTGCTTCGTCTGAGCTTAAGGCTTCTCTGAAATATTTCTGTTCCGCATCGTTGGCATCACGCAGGCTCTGTCGCAGCGGTTCGCGCAGCAGGTTTTTGGTGGCCCGCACTGAAGCCGGAGCCAGCTGCGCAAGGCGCTCCGCCTCGCTTGTGGCCATACCAATCACATCCGTATCGACGACAGCGTTGATCATCCCTATTTCGCGGGCGGTGTCGGCGCTAAATACGTCCCCCAGCACTAACAACTCCATCGCTTTCTGGTGTCCCACCAGGCGCGGCAGCAGTAGGCTGGAAGCGGCCTCTGGTACCAAGCCCAGTTGACTGAAGGGCAATCTAAACTTGCTGTTGCTGGCCGCGTAAATCAGATCGCAATGCAGTAACAAGGTGGTGCCAACGCCCACGGCGGGGCCTGCTACCGCTGCTACCAGAGGTGTCTGCGACTCTGTCAGCGCGCGGATCATCCGCAGTGCCGGTATTTCAGCGTAGCCCTCCTGATCGGGGTTCGCGAACGAGCTGAGATCGTTGCCTGCGGTAAAGCATTCCTCACTGCCGTAAATCAGCACGGCCCTTACTTGAGCATCCGTATCGGCATATTCAATGGCTTCTGCCAGTGCGGAGTACATGGCGTTATCGAGGGCATTACGCTTGCTGGCACGATTCAGCGTCACGTGCAGAACGTGATTTTGCAGGCGATAGACGACGCTGTCAGTGCAGGATTTGAGGTTCAGACTCATGCTGTTACATTCTCCAGGTTGGCAAGCGCTTTAGCATAGCAGCGGCCGCCAGAGTTGTAGAGAGCAGCAGGCGCGGTGCGGCACTTCTTGATGTACAATACCGGCCCTGTTTTTGTCACTTTTGAGGACTTTTAGCATGACGGTTATTCGTCAGGATGATTTCATCGACAGTGTTGCCGATGCCTTGCAGTTTATTTCCTACTTTCACCCGCTGGATTTTGTGAAGGCCATTCACGAGGCCTATGAGCACGAGCAGAATCCGGCCGCCAAAGATGCCATGGCGCAGATTCTTATCAACTCACGGATGTGCGCGCAGGGACGGCGCCCTATTTGTCAGGATACTGGCATCGTGACTGTGTTCTTGAAGATTGGCATGCAAGTGCAGTGGGAGGCAAAAATGTCTGTCACTGACATGGTCAATGAGGGCGTGCGCCGCGCCTATCTGAACCCGGACAATGTATTGCGTGCGTCCATCCTTGAAGACCCGGCCGGAGCACGTCGTAACACCAAAGACAATACGCCCGCGGTTATTCATATGGAAGTGGTAGAGGGCGACACCGTAGATGTCGCGCTGGCTGCGAAGGGCGGCGGTTCAGAGAACAAGTCGAAAATGGTCATGCTCAACCCGTCGGACAGTATTGTTGACTGGGTAGTTAAAACCGTTCCCACGATGGGGGCCGGCTGGTGCCCACCCGGTATGCTCGGCATTGGTATTGGCGGTACGGCCGAAAAGGCCGCTGTAATGGCCAAGGAAAGCCTGATGGACCCGGTCGATATTCATGATTTGCGCAAGCGTGGGCCGGCCAATCGGGCTGAAGAACTGCGACTGGAGATCATGGACGCGGTCAATAAATTGGGTATTGGTGCCCAGGGTTTAGGCGGCCTGACCACTGTCGTTGACGTCAAAA
This sequence comes from Candidatus Litorirhabdus singularis, assembly GCF_026262625.1. GTDB lineage: Bacteria > Pseudomonadota > Gammaproteobacteria > Pseudomonadales > Halieaceae > Litorirhabdus > Litorirhabdus singularis. The sequence goes on along the minus strand of NZ_SHNN01000006.1, from coordinate 34,423 downwards.
TCAAGGACTATCCTACCCACGCAGCCTCTCTGCCCGTAGCGATGATCCCCAATTGTGCAGCCACTCGACACGCGCATTTTGTGCTGGATGGGAGCGGGCCCTCGCTGCAGACCCCGCCCAATCTGGACGATTGGCCCGATATTACCCGTGAAGCTGGCGATAACGTCAAACGGGTTAATCTGGACACAGTGACTGAAGCTGAAGCAGCCAGTTGGAAGCCCGGTGACACGCTGCTGTTGTCTGGCAAAATGCTGACCGGCCGAGATGCCGCGCATAAGAAAATGAAGGAGCTCATAGAAAGTGGCGAAGGCTTGCCAGCGGACGTCGATTTTAAGGGTAAGTTCATTTATTACGTGGGGCCAGTGGACCCTGTCCGTGACGAGGTGATGGGTCCGGCGGGCCCAACCACAGCCACGCGCATGGACAAGTTTACCGACTTCATTTTGGAGCACACCGGCCTGATGGGCATGATTGGTAAGGCAGAGCGTGGTCCCACCGGTATAGAGGCTATTCGCAAGCATAAGTCGACTTACCTGATGGCCGTGGGCGGCGCCGCCTATCTGGTTTCCAAGGCGATTACTCAGGCCCGGGTTGTGGCATTTCCAGAGCTGGGAATGGAGGCAATCTATGAGTTTGAGGTCAACGAAATGCCGGTGACGGTAGCCGTTGATGTCACCGGAGAGTCAGTGCATCAGACTGGCCCGGCTATCTGGAAGCAGAAAATTGAAGAGCAGGCGTTAGAGTTGATCTAAGCTGCCGGGGCGGCATGGGAGAAGCTGTGAAAGGAACCTTCTACTGGCACGACTACGAGACCTTTGGCACGGATGTCAGTCGCGACCGGCCGGTGCAGTTTGCCGGAGTGCGCACTGACGCTGATTTTAACGTCGTCGGTGAGCCGCTGATGATTTACTCACAGCCGGCGCGCGATGTGTTGCCGCAACCGGAGGCCTGTCTGGTGACAGGAATTACGCCCCAGCAGGCGCTGGCTGGCGGGGTCCCCGAACGCGAGTTTATTGCGCAGATTCACGCTGAAATGGCGCAGCCCGGTACGTGCTCAGTGGGTTACAACAGCCTGCGCTTTGATGACGAAGTCACGCGTTACACCCTGTATCGAAATTTTTACGATCCCTACGCCAGAGAGTATCGCGACGGTAACTCGCGTTGGGATATTATCGACATGGTACGCCTCACCCATGCGCTGCGCCCCGAGGGTATTGTCTGGCCGAAGCGAGAAGACGGGCTGCCTTCGTTCCGGTTAGAGCAGTTAACCGAGGCCAATGGAATCGGGCATGAGGCCGCGCATGATGCTTTATCGGACGTCTATGCCACTATCGCCGTAGCGCGTTTGATTCGGGAGCGACAGCCGCGTTTGTATGATTACGTACTGCAACATCGTGACAAGCAGTCTGCCGCACAATTGCTCGATCTGAGCGCACCGCGACCGGTGTTACACGTCTCCGGTATGTTTGGCGCGGCAAGGGATAATATTGCGCTGATCCTGCCTTTGGCCAAACATCCGACCAATAGTAACGAAGTCATCTGTTTTGATCTCGATAGTGATCCCGCTGAGCTACAGACGCTGGACGCCGACGCCCTGCGCGAGCGTTTGTTTACTCCGCTTGCTGAACAGACGGAAGGCTTGGCCCGGCTGGGTTTGAAGTCGGTGCGACTGAATCGCTGCCCGGTGCTGGTGACACCGAAGCTACTTGACGCCCCCACCGCTGAACGATTGCAGATAGACGTTACTCGCTGCCGCCAGCACCGCCAGCTTCTGGCCGGAATAGATGGCCTTAGCGAAAAGCTCCAGCAGGTTTACAGCGGTCGCCAGTTGGCACCCATTACCGACCCTGATCGGATGCTCTACAGCGGAGGTTTTTTTAGCGATGCTGATCGTCGTGTGATGAATCGTGTTATCGACTGCTCGCCGGAGCAACTGGCGCAGGAAAGCCTGGTTTTTGAAGATCGGCGGCTGCCAGAAATGTTGTTTCGCTACCGGGCACGCAATTATCCGCAGTCACTAACGTCAGAAGAAGCCGCGCAATGGGAGGAACAGCGTTTTGCCTACCTCACGGAAGCGGAGGCAGGTGCCAGTATCGTGATGGATGATTTTCTGGGCCGTATTGAGCAGTTACAGGCCCAACACGACGGCAATAGCGCCGCACAGGCCGTGCTGCAGGACCTCCTCGCCTATAGCGATCAGCTACTGGGCTGAATGCCGGGTTTGAGGCGGGGCCAGCGACTGAGAGGTTATCCCGTAATTGGTGTTATTTCCCTTCCACGGGAGTGGGCCGGGTCTATAATGGAGATCAACCAGCTAAGGAGGTGTTCGTGCAGTTCGCCGGCAGCCATATTCTCTCCGTTAATCAGTTTCAACGCCCCGATATCGAAGGTATATTTTCGGTAGCGGACCGTATGCGTCCCTATGCTCATCGTGAGAAAGTGACCCGCGTACTCGATGGCGCGATTCTTGGATCCATGTTTTTCGAGCCCAGTACCCGAACCCGCGTCAGTTTTGGCTGCGCGTTTAATCTACTGGGCGGTCAGGTGCGCGAGACCACAGGGTTTGAACATTCCGCCATCGCCAAGGGCGAGTCGCTGTATGACACGGCCCGTGTTATCTCAGGCTATAGCGATGTTATCGCGATGCGCCACCCCGAGTCAGGCTCAGTCGCTGATTTTGCACGGGCCAGCCGAGTGCCTGTCATTAATGGCGGTGATGGCGCCAATGAGCACCCCAGTCAGGCGTTGCTGGATCTGTACACCATTAAGAGTGAGGTGCAGGGGCGTGGCGGCTCTATCGATAATCTGCGCATTGCGCTGATTGGTGATCTGCGTTTTGGCCGTACGGTGCATTCACTGTGTCGGTTGTTGTGTTTATTCGATGACCTGACTGTTTATCTGATCTCGCCGCAAGAGCTACGCATGCCCGAGGATATTGTCGAGACGATGCGCAGTGCTGGGCATAAAGTCCTGGAAACTGACGAGCTTGAGGCCAATATCGCTCACGTGGATATCGCGTACTCTACCCGCATACAGGAGGAGCGTTTCGATTCCAAAGAGGAGGCGGCGACCTACCGGGGTCGTTTTCGTCTGAACCAGAATATATATACCCGTCATTGCGAACCCAACACAGTGATTATGCATCCGCTGCCCAGGGATTCCCGTGCTGGCGCTAACGAGCTCGATAACGACCTTAATGACAATCCTAATCTGGCTATTTTTCGTCAGGCCGATAATGGCGTCTTAGTGCGTATGGCGCTGTTTGCCATGATTCTGGACGTGGTTGACCAGGTGGACCGCGAGGCCCGCAGTGTCAGTTGGTATATCGGGTCACGGTACTGAGTCAATGGAACCTGAGTTTGGAGCAGAAGACGTCCGCATTCTGGAACAGCCCAGCGTCTTCTCCGGGTATTTTTCAGTGCGTAAAGTGGTGTTACAGCACCGCCTGTTTGCCGGTGGCTGGAGTCATCCCATCACGCGTGAAGTATTTGATCGTGGCGACGCAGTGGGGGTGCTGCCCTGGGATCCGGTTACCGACGAGCTGATTATGATTGAACAGTTTCGAGTGGGCGCAGTCCGTAATGAGAATAACCCCTGGATGCTGGAGCTGGTGGCTGGCGTTGTGGAGCCCGGAGAGAATGATGAAGAAGTGGCGCGGCGCGAAGCGATCGAAGAAGCCGCTTTGTCGATCACAGAATTACATCCGATTGCGCGGTTTTACCCCAGCGCCGGCGCCTGCAGTGAGCAGGTTAGGTTGTTTGTGGGTAGAGCGACGCGGCCGCAGCAATCCGGCGTATATGGCTGCGATGAGGAGGATGAGGATATTCGCGTGCACGTGCTGACACGGGCTGAAGTCATGGCTCTGCTCAATGCCGGCCGCATTGATAATGGCCACACGCTGATTGCGCTACTGTGGTTGCAACATCACGGTGATGCCCTACGTGAGCAGTGGCTGACATGACGGCCGGTCGCGCTTTTCCGCCAATACGCTGCCCGTCGACCTGGCGCTAGCGCACGTGGCCAATTCGGTGAACTCGGAGCAACCCGAAAAAAATCCCTCGGGACTATTGCGCTCTAGCGCAGTTTTCAGCGCCATGACCATGCTTTCGAGAGTACTGGGACTGGTTCGCGATATCGTATTTGGGGTGATGATAGGGGCGTCGGCGAATGCGGACGCTTTCTTTGTGGCCTTTAAATTACCCAATTTTCTGCGACGCCTGTTTGCTGAGGGGGCATTTGCTCAGGCCTTTGTGCCGGTATTGTCAGAGTATCGCGAAAACGGCTCGCGTGCCGCGGTGCTGGGCTTGATTGATCGCACGGCGGGCGTTCTGGGTGGCACACTGCTGCTGATTTGCAGTCTGATGATTGTCGGCGCGCCGGTGGTGACGGCATTATTTGCCCCCGGCTTTCTTGACGACCCCTTCAAGTATCAGCTGACGGTAGATATGGTTCGTATCACCTTTCCCTACCTGTTCCTGATTTCAATGACCGGTTTCTGTGGTGCGATTCTCAACAGTTACGGTCGCTTTGCGGTGCCCGCATTCACGCCGGTACTCCTGAATATCTCGCTGATCAGCGCAGCGATCTTTGCCACCCCCTATTTTGACGAGCCGGTCTTTGCCTTGGCCTGGGGTGTGCTGCTGGCGGGTGTCGCCCAGTTGTTGTTTCAATATCCTTTTATGCATCGACTGGGTGTGGTGCCGCGACCTATCTGGGACGTTCGTGATGAGGGGGTGCGCAGGATTATGGTCTTGATGGTGCCAGCTCTGTTTGGGGTGTCGGTGAGTCAGATCAACTTGATGCTCGACACCATTCTGGCCTCTTTTTTGCCCACTGGCAGTGTGTCCTGGCTGTATTATTCAGATCGGCTGACAGAATTACCCTTGGGTGTATTTGGGGTCGCGATTGCCACCGTGATTTTGCCGAGTCTGTCGCGCCTGCGGTCAAATTCCTCCGAGGACCGCTTTGCCCATACGCTGGACTGGGCGATGCGCGGCGTGCTGTTAATTGGATTACCGTCCAGTTTGGCATTGATTCTGCTGGCTGAGCCGATTCTGGTGACTCTGTTCCAATACGGTGCGCTGACGCCGTTCGATGTCAGTATGTCGGCTCTGAGTCTGCGCGCTTACTGCCTGGGCTTGCTGGCTTTTATGCTGGTCAAGGTGTTGGCACCGGGCTATTACGCTCGCCAGGATACGGCCACTCCGGTCAAAATTGGTATCCGTGCGATGGTGGCGAATATGGTGCTGAATTTGCTCTTTGTAGTACCTCTCTACCATTTTTGGAATATAGGCCATGTTGGCTTGGCGCTGGCCACCAGTGTTGCAGCTTGGCTCAATGCTGTCCTGTTGCTGCGTGGCCTGCTGCATGAAAAGGTATTTCGCTGGCAGCCGGGCTGGAAGCTTCTTTTGCAGCGCCTGCTACTGGCGTGTTTGCTGATGGTACTAATCCTGGTGTTGCTGACTCCGGATGTTCAGCAATGGCTGGACTGGGGTTGGCAGAGCCGAATTACCAGACTTTTGGTGCTGGTAACTGCAGGGATGAGCGTCTACCTGATCAGCCACTTTGCCAGCGGAACGCGAATTGCCGATTTTTACACCCCAAAACAAGCCTGAGTCCTATATAATGCGCGGCTTAGACCGGCATTGACCCCTACGGATATGGAGCTTATACGCGGACTTCACAATTTGCGCCCACACCATCGTGGTTGCGTGGCAACGATTGGCGCATTCGATGGCGTTCATCATGGCCACCGCGCGGTGCTGGGCCACCTGCTGGAAAAGGCCCAGGAGCTGCAGTTACCTGCCGTGGTGGTGTTGTTCGAGCCGCTGCCGCGTGAGTACTTTGCACCAACGCGAGCTCCGGCTCGGTTGATGAGTTTTCGTGAAAAGTTTGTGGCGCTTAAGGAGCTGGGCATTGACCGTGTGTTACGCATTCGGTTTGATCAAAAACTACAAACCATGAGCGCGCAGGACTTCATCAGCGAAATATTCGTCAAGGGGCTGGGGGTGCGCTATATCGTAGTAGGTGATGACTTGCGATTTGGTCATGACCGCGAGGGCGACTACTGGATGATGAAAGCGCAGGGCGAGCAGTTCGGTTACGAAACCATGCATACGTCAACACTGGGGTTTTCGGGCACTCGGGTCAGTAGCACTCGTATTCGGGAGGCACTGGAAAAATCTGATTTTGCGCTGGCCGAAGAATTATTGGGTCGTCCCTACGCCATTACCGGTAAAGTGGTATATGGGGAGCAGGTAGGTCGAAGTTTTGGTGCGCCTACGGCGAATATGGAACTGCATCGATTGCGACCACCTTTGGCAGGAGTGTATGCAGTAGAGGTACGCGGCGCGTTAGCCGGTGCAGCAGATAAATTGGTGGCAGGCGTGGCCAATGTCGGCACACGGCCGACGGTGAATGACAGTATTCGAGCCAATCTCGAAGTGCATTTACTGGATTTTGACGCCGACCTTTACGGTCGTACTATTCAGGTTATATTTCGGCATAAACTGCGCGATGAACACAAGTTTGAGTCGTTGGATCTGCTCAAGCAACAAATTCACAAAGACCTGGCCCAGGGGCGGGAATTTTTCAAACTATGAGCGACTATAAAGATACACTTAATCTTCCCAGCACTGGCTTTCCGATGAAGGCGAGTCTGGCGCAGCGTGAGCCACAACGGCTGAAGCAATGGCAGCAGCAGGACCTGTACGGACAGATTCGTGCAGCCAGTGTCGGGCGTCCAAAATTTATTCTGCACGACGGTCCTCCCTACGCCAACGGTGAGCTGCATATTGGCCACGCGGTCAATAAGATCCTCAAGGACATCATTGTTCGCTCCAGAACCTTGAGCGGGTTTGATGCGCCCTACGTTCCCGGTTGGGATTGTCACGGTCTGCCGATTGAACTCAATGTAGAGAAGAAAGTAGGCAAGCCTGGCGTTAAAGTCAGTGCCAGTGAATTTCGCCAGAAATGCCGTGACTACGCACTGCGTCAGGTCAACGGGCAGCGTGAGGACTTTGTGCGCATGGGTGTGTTGGGTGAATGGGACAATCCCTACCTGACCATGAGCTTTGATTTTGAAGCTAATATTATTCGTACCTTGGGTACTATCGCTGAAAAAGGCCATTTACATAAAGGTTTTAAGCCGGTGCACTGGTGTCTGGACTGCGGTTCGGCGCTGGCTGAGGCTGAAGTTGAATATCAGGACAAGACCTCGCCCGCCATTGACGTTAATTATCTGGCAGTTGAGCCCGCAGCGCTGTTAGCGGCGTTTGCTGTAGAACAGACTTATGACAGTGTCGGGATTCCCATCTGGACCACGACGCCCTGGACACTGCCCGCCAGTATGGCCGTCAGCGTACATCCTGCGCTGGAATACAGCCTGGTGGTACAGGGAGGAAAGGCGCTGGTGTTGGCCTCTGACCTGGTTGCCGCCGTAACTACGCGCATTGGCTGGAGCGATTTTTCCGTGGTGGCGCAGTGTCAGGGTGCGGCGCTTGAGGGTCTTTTGCTGCAGCACCCATTCTATGCGCGTCAGGTGCCGGTAGTGCTGGGTGAGCACGTGACTACCGAGGCTGGAACTGGCGCTGTGCATACTGCGCCCGGTCACGGGCAGGATGATTTTGTGGTGGGCACCAAGTACGGTCTGGAGGTGTTGAACCCGGTCGGCAGCAACGGCGTTTATCTGCCCGATACGGAATTGTTTGCTGGCCAGCATGTGTTCAAAGCTAATGATGTGATCGTTGAGCTGTTGCAGGACCGCGGTGCGTTACTATTCAGTGAAGCCTATAGTCACTCTTATCCGCATTGCTGGCGACACAAGACGCCGATCATTTTCCGTGCTACACCGCAGTGGTTTATCAGCATGCAGCAGGGTGGACTGCTAGGTGATGCACTGGCACAGGTGCAGACGGTGGAATGGATTCCCGAGTGGGGTAAGGCGCGCATTGAATCGATGCTGCAAGAGCGTCCGGACTGGTGTATTTCCCGGCAGCGTACCTGGGGCGTGCCTATCGCATTGTTTATTCACCGTGAAACGGCTGCTTTGCACCCTGATACGCCGCGTCTGATAGAGGAGGTGGCGAACCTGGTCGAGGCGGGTGGTATTGATGCCTGGTTTGAGTTAGAAGCGGAACAGCTGCTGGGCGCTGAGGCAGCCGATTACGAAAAGGTTACCGATACGCTGGATGTCTGGTTTGACTCTGGCGTTACCCATGCCTGCGTGCTGCGCCAGCGAGAGGGTTTGCAGTTTCCTGCGGACCTCTACCTGGAAGGTTCAGATCAGCATCGCGGTTGGTTTCAGTCTTCATTGCTGACATCTGTGGCCTGCAATGGAGTCGCGCCTTATCGCACGGTGCTGACACACGGCTTTACCGTCGATGCTGAAGGCCGCAAAATGTCGAAATCGATTGGCAACGTAGTGGCGCCCAAGCGCGTGATGAATGATTTGGGTGCTGATATTCTGCGTCTGTGGGTGGCGGCTACTGACTACCGAGGCGAGTTGGCAGTGTCCGATGAGATATTTAAACGCACTGCGGATTCCTACCGCCGTATTCGCAATACAGCGCGCTTTCTACTGTCTAATCTCACTGGGTTCGATCCGCAGCAGGATCTGATTGAGCCGCAGCAGTTGTTGGCGCTGGATGCTTGGGCCATGGATCGCGCCAGTCGTCTTCAAGATGAGATTACGGACGCTTTTGATGGCTATCACTTTCACTTGATCTACCAAAAATTGCACAATTTTTGTGTCAACGATATGGGTGGGTTTTATCTGGATATTGTTAAAGACCGGGTTTACACCACGCAGTCAGATAGCCACGCCCGACGTTCTGCACAGACTGCTATGTACCACATTGCCGAAGCGCTGGCGCGTTGGATTGCGCCGATATTGAGCTTTACCGCCGAGGAAATCTGGGAGCATCTGCCCGGCGACCACAGCCCCAGCGTCATGCTGGACCAGTGGTATCCATTGCCACAGACGCTGTCTGATGCAGGTCCAATGGGGGCTGAATACTGGAATCGCATAGCCGAGGTGCGCGATGCTCTGAACCGCGAGCTGGAAAGACAGCGGGCCGAGGGCACGCTGCGCGGGAGTCTGGATGCTGAAGTTGTGCTCTATTGTGAGCCTGCTCTGCTAGATGACCTGTCTGCATTGGGTGATGAACTTCGCTTCGTAATGATCACTTCAGCGGCGGCTATCAAACCGTTGTCAGAGGCTCCCGCTGCCGCGGCTGAGACTGCGTTGGAAGGATTGCGCATCGGCGCTCAGCCCAGCGGGGCAGAGAAGTGTGAGCGCTGTTGGCACCGCAGCGAGGAGTTGGGTCAAGACGAACAGCATCCCTCACTGTGTGGCCGCTGCGTAGAGAACGTGAGCGGGGCCGGGGAGACCAGACGCTTTGCCTGAGAAAATCGAATGGCACTGGTCACAGTTGCGTTGGCTGGCAGTCACACTACTGGTGTTGGTGCTCGATCAGTGGAGCAAATCTCTGGCGGAGTCCACGCTAAGTTATGCACGGCCGGTAGAAGTGTTGCCGATACTGAACATGACCCTGCACTACAATAGCGGCGCCGCATTCAGTTTTCTGGCTGACCACGGTGGTTGGCAGCGCTGGTTTTTTTCTGCGGTAGCAGCGGGGATGTCAGTGGTGCTGTTGGTGTGGCTGCTACGCTTGGTGCGCACGCAGTGGCTGCTGGCCAGTAGTTTGGCCCTGATACTCGGGGGCGCTCTGGGTAACTTACTTGACCGTTTGCAGCTTGGGCATGTGGTCGATTTTATTTCAGTACATTATGGCGGGTGGTACTTTCCCACTTTTAACGTGGCCGACGCGGCAATTAGTGTGGGCGCCGCGCTGCTGATACTGGACACTTTTATCAGTGCCCGTGGAGATAATTCATGACGCAGCCTACTGTTACAGTCAGCGAGGGCACTCGGGTGTGGCTGAACTTCTCGCTTAGTCTCGAAGACGGTTCCGAAATCGACTCGAATTTTGCCGGCGATGCTGTCGAATTTATGATTGGCGATGGCAGTCTGTTGCCGGGCTTTGAGCATCTGTTGTTTGGCATGTGCGGCGGTGAGCGAAAGATATTTACGGTAGTGCCAGAAGACGCTTTTGGCATGCCAAACGATAACAACGTGCAGGAAATTGAACGCGATCAGTTCGACGATGACGTGGAACTGGAAGTTGGTCTGGTGTTCTCGTTTGCCGATGCCAGCGGTGGTGAGCTGCCGGGTATGGTCGTCGCTTATGATAGCGATACGGTCACCGTTGATTTTAATCACCCTTTAGCAGGTCGCACCATTTTGTTTGACGTACTCATTCACCGGGTAGAGGCAGCGGAGCTGCACTAAGTAAAAACAGGTTCAGTTATGGCACTCAAAATACATATGGCTAACCCTCGCGGCTTTTGTGCCGGAGTAGACCGCGCGATTGATATTGTGGACCGTGCTCTAGACGTGTTTGGTGCACCTATCTATGTGCGGCACGAAGTTGTGCACAATAAGTACGTGGTCGATGGGTTGCGTAGGCGCGGTGCTGTTTTTGTCGATCAACTGGCTGAAGTGCCGGACGATAAAATTGTTATTTTTAGTGCTCACGGCGTCTCGCAGGCGGTTCGCAGTGAAGCGGAAACGCGTGGCCTCAAGGTATTTGACGCGACTTGTCCACTGGTGACCAAAGTGCACCTTGAAGTTTCGCAGTATTCCAGCCTGGGTCGTGAGTGTGTCTTGATTGGCCATCGCGGTCACCCAGAGGTTGAGGGCACCATGGGACAGTATAAAAGTGGCGCTGGTGGTGGTATCTATTTGGTTGAGGATGAGCAACAGGCGCGTGAGCTGCAAGTGCTGGACCCTGAGAATTTGTCGTATGTTACCCAGACTACGCTTTCGGTAGATGACACTGCCCGGGTGATAGACGCGCTGCGCGATAGTTTTCCAGCTATACAGGGGCCGCGTAAAGATGATATTTGCTATGCGACTCAGAACCGACAGGATGCGGTAAAACAACTCGCCTCCCAGTGTGACCTGGTACTGGTGGTTGGTTCGCCGAACAGCTCGAATTCCAATCGGCTGCGCGAGTTGGCCGAGCGCATGGGTGCGCAGGCCTATCTGATCGATAGCGCAGCAGACATTGTGCCGGAGTGGCTCTCAGGAAAACACGCGGTTGGCGTCACAGCTGGGGCATCGGCCCCAGAGACACTGGTCCAACAGGTGGTGGATGGATTACGTGGACTGGGTGCTGAGGCGCCGCTGGAGTTGCCCGGTCGCGAAGAAAATGTCACCTTCAGCATGCCCCGAGAGTTGCGCTTACGCGACGTTAGTTGAGCCTATGGCGTGACCAGACTGTACGGCTGTCTGCGCACCAAGGTTGGCCTCGGATATCCGGCGCAGAATGGGCTCTTGTCACAAAATGTGACTCGAGCCACACTTTTACGCTCATAGCGACCATTTATCTGCACATATTACCCATTGTCGGCTGGCGGTAGCATTCGATTATCGGAAATAATAGGTTATGACTATGAAATCGCTTTCCAAAAACCGTGGCCTGACCTTGATGGAGATGATGGTCACCCTGATGATCCTCGGGCTTATCGCCACTCTGGGCGCTCCGAATCTCAGTGAATTTATTGAAGATAACCGTCTTAATGCCGCTGTGGGTGACCTGGTGAGTTCCATACAGGCTGGCCGTGCCGAGGCCGTTGGTCGTAACGCCTACGTAACCTTATGTAAAAAGAACGCAGGCAGCACAGCGTGTGTTGCTGGAGGCGGCTGGCAGCAGGGGTGGATCACGTTTGTGGATGTTGACGGCGACGGGGTAATAGATGCTGGCGATGGTGATGAAATTGTCGCGATTCACGATGCCTTGCTAGGCTCGGTAACGCTGCACGGCACGGCTGGGGTCGCCAACCTGATTACGTTTCGCCCCAGCGGTCAAACCAGCATCATAACTATGCAGGCGATCATCGCCTGCGACTCCAGAGGTTTTGTGAGTGATTCTAAAGGCATGGTTATTTCTATTATGGGCCGTGCCAGCACCATGTCGGCAGCAGATACGGGGCAGACATCATGCCTGACTTCATGAAGCAATCCGGGCAGCCAGGGCAGAAGCGCTCTCTACAAGCGGGTTACACGCTAATAGAAGTGTTGATAGCGGCTCTGGTGCTGTCGGTCGGCGTGCTGGGAATAGCGGGTTTACAGATTACCTCGCTGAAAAACCTCCAGACCTCAAATCACATTGGTATTGCAGCGATGCTGGCCAATGGCATTGCCGATCGTATGTGGGTGAACCAGGGGCAGGTACTGGCAAATGCTTATGTGCATACTGCGGGGCCCGGTTCACCGCCTGATTGTGTGGCCTCGACCTGCAGCCCCACGCAGATGGCATCGTTTGATGTTAATGACTGGCAACAGCAAATTACCGGTTATACGCGGACGGGTGGAACCGCTATTCCCGCGTTATTACCGAGTGGGTCTGGCGCAATAGCACAGGTAGGCACCACACGTTCCTACAGGATTACGTTGCGTTGGGATGATGATCGTAGCGGTTCAACGGGAACAACGTGCCCGCCGGCGGCGGCTACGGACCTGGACTGTTACACGATGACAGTGACTTTCTGAGCGAATGGAACAGATGAGAAAAACAGTCCACAAAACGCAGTTTCCAGGTCGTCGTAAACAACGCGGCCTGGGCCTGGTAGAAATCATGATAGCCATGTTGTTAGTGGTCTTCATGTTCAATGGATTGATGGAGATATTTTTGTCTTCACGCCAGACCTATACGGCTACTGATAATCTGACTCGGCTGCAGGAAACGGGTCGCGCTTCAATAGATATTCTGGTCTCCGGACTGCGCCGTTCGGGCTACCTGGGAGGTAACTCGGATATAAGCTTTATAGAAGGCTCGCTGGGACCCTTTCCCGCGCGTACGAACTGCCCCAAAGCGAATAATAAATGGGGCCGAATGATTTCCCAGAGCGTGTTTGGTAAGGATGACACCCGGGGGGGCTACGGCTGTATTGATGACACCTATTTAAGGGGCGATATACTGACTGTGCGTTACGCCTCGCAGTGGGAGGTTGACACGGCGGATATGGTAGCAACGCGTATGTACCTGCGAAGTTCGCTGTTTGAGGGCAAGTTGTTTTTGGGCTCCGATCAGGCGAATACCATAAACACCGTCTATGATACTCCGCAGCGTCAGCACGAGTGGCAGGCGTTTTCTTATTACGTGGCCAACACTACACGCACCTGCAATGGAGCTCCCGTTCCCGCGCTATACCGGGAGCGTTTGAACGCCGTGAACAGGCCGGTTTCTGAAGAGTTGATTGCCGGGGTAGAGAACATACAGTTTCAGTACAATATCGGTAACCGCTACGTGAATGCCAGCAACGGATTGGACTGGAACTCTGTTATCAGCGTAAAGGTTTGGGTGCTGGTTAGGGCCGAGTGCCCTGAGACAGGTTATGTCGATAATGGCACCTATGTGATGGGCAACGTCAGCCCGGATTATACCCCGAACGATTCTTATCGACGTCAGTTGTATAGCACGGTAGTGGCATTGCGCAATTTATAGGTAAAACCATGAGCACACTATTGCATAAAATAAGTCCAGGGCAGCCGCGGCGCGAGGGCGGCGCGGCATTGATTATCAGCCTGATCATTCTGCTGGCGATGACCCTGATTGGGGTGAGCTCGATGGATTCAGCGATCATGGAGTTGCGTATGGCGGGCACAATGCAACAACAGGTGGTGGCGATGAATCGAGCCGAAGCAACGCTGTTGGCTGCCGAGGATCGCATAAACACGATGATTGCCGATGGCGCCGTGCACAATTTTGAAGCAACGAATGACGGGTTTTATCCCGCAGTGAATAACCTGAACCTTGAACAGGCCGACTGGGACAATATCGATAGTGAGGCGGGCCCTATATCCACTGCAAATAACGTCGACGATGATGATGCCTACGTGATCGAGTATCTAGGTGCCAAGCCAATTCCTGGTGAAAGCATTGTTGAAGACAACGATGGCAATATTATTGGTGGTGCCGTCCATACCTTTCGTAATACCACGCGAAGTTCCTCGGGACGTGATGTAGTTCGTATTGTCCAGTCGGTATACGTCACCCTTGACTCGCCTTAGCGCAAACGCGCTGCAGGAGGCCATATGATTGGCTCCGGATCGATCCTGACATGTTTGGTGCTACTGTTGGCTCTCGCGCAGACAGTGCATGCTACCGTTGTGACCGCCTCCAGAACTCCGTCAGTGCTGCCTGCCGTTGTGCTGAGACCGGCCTCTGATGCGGCTCCGGAAACCGTCTATACCGTGTCCCCATCAGGTGATGTGCTTGCCTGGAAGCCTCCTTCATTCGCCTTAGCGCAGCCGGCCGCCGCACTTACTCAAGGTTTACAGTGGTCAGCGCAAGAACGTATGCGCCGCGATCAGCTGACTACCGGCAAGGATTGGAGCACCCAGCGCAGTATATTCACCTGGGACCGCTCTGCGCGGACGCAAGTGGAGCTGCACTGGGAGCTGTTACCTGCCCATTTACAGCGGCAATTAATCAATAGTAGTCCGCATGCAGCTGAGCTAGGGAGCGCCGCATTAGTGAGTTATCTGCGCGGGGATCGTAGCAACGAGGGTGCTGGCGGCTTATTGCCGCAGCGCGAGTCATTGCTTGGGGATACGCGTAGCTCACAGCCGGTCTTCGTAGACGCTATCGACGGCACCCAAACGGCGCGGGTGTATGTAGGTAACCGCAGCGGTGTCCTGCATGCTCTGGATGCTGATACAGGGCAGGAAAACTGGGCCTATCTGCCTTCATCGCTAGTGTGTGTTGAGAAGCTGGCGCATGAGGAGGCTTGCTTGTCGCAGCCAGCACAAATGGCACCTGCTGTAGGCAAGGTGGAGGTGCTTGGTCAGTGGCGTAATGTTTTAGTGACTGGTTTGGGTGGGGCTGCTGCTGGCTGGTTTGCGCTTGATGTAACCGCGCTTGAGACTTCAGCTAGTGCACCCCAATCACCGACACTGGAATTACAGCAGCGGCAATATGGGCAACGGCCTATAGTTTTGTGGGAACTTGGTGCCGTGGAGGATCCCGGTATCGGACACTCTTATGGTAAGCCGGCGATCGCACGTTTGGGTGACGGGACGACCTATGTCATTACAGGTAACGGCTATAACAGTCAGCGCGGTGAGGCTGCGCTGTACCTGATTCGAATCTCTGACGGTCACGCGATACGCCTTGGTACCGGCAGTGGCACGCCAACCAACCCCAACGGAATGTCCGCGCCCGCGCTTATAGACAGTGATTTTGACGGTGTGGTGGATCGGGTTTATGCAGGTGATGCGTTGGGTCAGCTATGGAAGTTTGATCTGTCTTCTGCGCTTGCGCAGGACTGGAGCGTAGACGGGACAGAGCCCCTATTTTATGCCGGAACCACCCATCCGATTTTTCTGGCGCCGGAAGTGGCGGTGCGCCCAGACGGCGGAATCCTTGTCTATGTGGCTACGGGACATGCGGGCTTCACCCATGGAGGCATGGAAACCAGTCAGCAGCTGATCATAGCTGTGGGTGATTCGATAGTGCCTGCCGAGCCTGGAAACGCATTGGTTTTGTTGCCGGAAACCACTCTGGAGGCTGCGGGTATTGAGCAGCGCGTGCGTCAGCTCAAACAGCTTGATAATGCTGACCTCAACGCCATGCGGGCTTGGCAGGTGTACCTGCCTGCTGGACTATTGCCGGTCTCGCCTTTGCGTATGCGTGGCGGTCGCCTATGGGTGAGTCTGCATAATTTGGCGTTGCGCACGAATACGCAGTTGGCATTGGATTATCAACACGGCGATGCGCCAGCGAGCCCCAGTTTTGACCTGAATGATGACGGCAAAATCGACGCTGCGGATACTGATGATGCCGGCATAGCCCCGGTTGGAGTAGAACTGGGTACTGGCCTTTGGTCTGCGCCCGCAATCCGGCCACTGACTGCTGGGTATGATATGCACTTGCGCGTGAACATGTTGGAAGCTGGCAATGCAGAGCCGGTTGCGGGGCTGGCGCCGGTTGTTATCGTCGCTGGTGGCCGGAACTTTCAACCAGGACGCCGGAGCTGGATAGATATTACTGCCGACTAAGCCGGGACGGTTTAGGAAACTTTTTGGTACAAAAATGGGATAGATTGAGATGAAATTTGGGGATAGAAAAATAGCAGGTTTTACCATTATTGAAATGCTCATTGTGCTGGTCATTATGGGTATTCTCGCGGCCGCGGTACTGCCTACCTACCAGAGCAGTGTTTCCAAAGCTCGGCGAGCGGATGGAAAATCTGCGTTGCTGGATCTGGGTGCACGGTCGGAGAAGTTTTTTGCACAGAATAGTACTTACACCACAGAAATATCGGGCGGTTCGGGCTTGAACCTTGGTCGTACCACAAGCTCCGACGGCTATTACAACCTAAGCATCGCAGCCTGCGGCGGTGGTACTATCGCTCGTTGTTACCAGATTACTGCGGCCGCTACCGGCGCTCAGTCAGGAGATACCGAGTGTTCTCAACTGAGGTTGGATAATGTGGGCCGCAAAACATCGCTGAATTCCTCAGGTGGTGCCACCGAGTACTGTTGGAAGTAGGGTGCTATTGCTCACCATGCGCAGTCTGTAACCAGCCCATTGTCATCGTAGTGGGTGTAGGCGCGGCCCGCATGATTGATGACTATCTGTCGGAAGTTGGCGCGATTTCTGGAAGAGGGGCAATAGCTATAGCGCCCAAATTCAACGGCGCTGCCATCAACCCTGTAGCGCATATATTTTCTGCCTAGTGAACCCCGCCAGAGGCCGTGTCCCAAAGTCAATTGCAGTGACTGTGCGCGATGCAAGATATCGCTGCTATCTAGCTGACGATTCTGGTTAATATCGGTAAACACGAGGATACTGGTAGTACTTCCTGACCAGCTCTTGCTGCAGTGCTGTTGGTCCGCACTCAGGCAAAGCGTGGTGCGTTTGCCACTGGTAACGGCGGTTCTGCGGGCTAAAGTAAGCATCCGGGTCAACAGTTGGCCGAACTGCTGCGCCTCTGCTGATTCGCGACTGGCATTAAGCTTTGGCGCTGCAACTGTCGTCAACACCGACAGAATTGCTAGCACAGCAATCAGTTCCAGCAAGGTTTTCCCCTGCGCGCCACCATCCATGTGAACTGCCCCGGGTACGTAACTTCTATGTTACGAGAGCTGTTATGCTAGCAGACAGTAGGCCTGTTTAAGGCATCAAAAGCAGTCAATCACTGCTCCGATTAATCGTCCAGGTCGAGTTTTTTCAGGCGATAGCGCAGGCTGCGAAAACTGATCCCCAGCAGTTTGGCCGCCGATGTCTTGTTCCAGCGAGATTCCTCCAGGGCGCGGGTAAGAATCTCGCGCTCCATATTCTCCAAATAGCCTTCCATATCTCCAAACGCTTCTTCAGGGTTCCAGCTATTGGAGTTGGACTCCTTGCGAATTTTTGGGTTTGAGACTGCCGGTAAATACAGATCTGCGGTAACAATAATATCTTCACTGGACATGGCGCAGGCGCGTTCCAGAATATTTTCCAGCTGTCTGACATTGCCCGGGAACTGATAGCGGGTCAAGGCGCTCAAGGCGCTTGCATCCAGTTGCCGAAGCTGACCACCGTTGGCTTTGGCCAGTTTGCTGAGGAAGAAATCAGCCAGCAACGGAATATCCTCTGGTCTTTCGCGCAGGCCTGGCACTTCCAGACCGATTACATTGATGCGGTAGTAGAGGTCGTTACGGAAGCGCCCCTCCTCAACTTCTTCAGCGAGGTCCTTGTGGGTGGCGCTAAGTATGCGCACGTCGATGGGGATCTCCTCGTTACCACCCACTGGGCGCACGGCTTTTTCCTGAATTGCGCGCAATAACTTGACCTGCATGGCAAGCGGTAAGTCAGCGACCTCGTCCAGGAACAGCGTGCCTCCATGAGCGGCTCGGAACAGCCCTGGTTTATTTTCTGTGGCCCCGGTAAAGCTGCCTTTAACGTGACCAAAAAACTCGCTCTCCATTAGCTCTGGTGGTATTGCACCACAGTTAACCGGAATAAATGGCCCGCTGCTTAGTGGACCGTGGGAATGGATGAGGTGGGCGACGATTTCCTTGCCACTGCCAGATTCACCGCTGATATACACAGGCGCCTGACTGCGGGCCAGTTTGACAATGGCCTGACGTAGTTTTTCTATGGCTGGAGTCTTACCGATCAATGCACTGTGTGCAGAGTAGGCAACCTGATCCTCAGAGTGATCTAACTTGAGCGCGGTGGTCACCAGATTGCGCAACCGCTCAAGCTCTATGGGCTTGCTAATAAAATCGAAAGCGCCGGCCTTCAGAGCGGTTATGGCGGTATCGACACTGCCGTGGGCGGTAATCATGGCCACTGGCATATTGGGGTGGCTTTCTTGAATATGCTCGACCAGACTGATTCCGTTACCATCGGGCAGTTTCATATCAGTCAGACACAGGTCAGGCGGGTTGCCGCCGTCCAGAAAGCCTCTGGCTTCTCCCAGGTCAGCAGCACTTAAAGTGGTGAGGCCCATTCGGCTCAGTGTGATATCCAACAGTTCACGAATGTCTGGCTCGTCATCCACGATAAGGACGGTTTGTGTGCTCATACTGGGATATCCATCAGGAGTGGCGTGTCATAAGGACGCGGAAACAGCTTGCGCCGGTGCCGGTGCGACGATAAGTAAGCGAGGCCTGGTTGATCTCGCAGAGTTCTTTGCATAAATAGAGTCCGAGACCGGTGCCTTTGACCACGGTAGTATAAAACGGTTCGAACAATTTTGCCTGCTCGCTGGCGGCAATACCTTCGCCTTGATCAATCACATCAATATGCGCCTTGGAGGTAGGGGTTTCTATGCTGACGGCTATCGCCGCTGTCGCTTTACCCGTCTTCAATTCGCTGTGCCGAAGCGCGTTATCTAGCAAATTGTTCATCACCCTCTGTAAATTGTCAGCATCGAAACGTACGTTGATTTCCTCAGTACTGGGTTCTATCTGAATATCAGCTTCAAAATTAATGGTGGCTTTGTATTCCTCCACAAAATTCTTGATCCAGCGATTCAGTTTGAGTTCCTTCGGCTGGGGTGGTTGCCTGCGGCTAATCTGCATGACGCTTTCGATTATCGAGTTCATGCGTTGGGTGTGCTGCTGGATAATTTCAGAAAGTCGCTGATCGGGCTCGTTAAGTTCATCTGACTCACCCAGCAGTTGCGCGGCGTGACTAACTGCGCCCAGTGGGTTGCGTATTTCATGGGCGATACTGGCTGTGAGTCTCCCCAGAGAAGCTAACTTCAAAGATTGGGCGTACTGGGTTACGGGCGTGTAGTCCTCGATAAAGACCAGGGTTTGAGAACTATCTTCCCCCTTCAAGGTACGAAAGTGAGCGACAATCTTATTGTCATCCTCGCCAATACTGATAGGTCGCGGTTGATGTTGCTTGGTGTTGCGCCATTGGTGAAATTGCTCATAGACCTCGCTATTGTAGGTTTGTAAATCACGCCCCTGTTGCATCGGTTGAGGCTGCTCTGGGGCTAGTAGTCGGCTGGCGGCCTGATTCATAAGGCGTACTCTGTCATCAGCGTAAACCAGTAGAATGCCGGTTTGCATGTGCTGCACAATCTGTTCATTGAGGCGTTGCAGATTGTATAGGTCAGCGGCTCGTTTACGGGCGAGAGCTTCTGCTTTGCCGACCCTGCGGGCAACCGCTTGAATTAGGAGTGAAACGGTGAAAATGAGCATGCCCAGCAGGCCAGCAGGAAATAGACTATTGAGTTCCAGTACCTGCTCGTTGATCAGGCGCAGGGTATCGGCGAGCAGGGCAATAACGCTCAGTGCGGCGATTAGCGTAGCAATACTCCCATTGCCGATAATAATGGCACTGGCAGCTACAGTGATCATTAACAGTATCGGTAGACCACTGGCCATGCCGCCGCTGGCATCCGAGAGCATAACTATCGCCAGGATATCGACAAAAAACACCACGAACAGGAACGCTTGATTGCTGGCAAACGCTGAGCGCGACAGCGTTAACAGCAGCATGTTGATGATCAGATAACTTATAGCAACGTTGAAATAGAGTTCAGGGTTGAGTACCCCAACCACCTGACGCGTATCGTCGTTGATCAGGCCCAGTAACAATACAATAGACAGCAGGGCGCGGTAGCCGATATAAATCCTGAACAGGGTAGCGTTCTGCATATCAGCAGGTGGTTCTTTGGGCACGCCAGGTGTCGAAGCCGGTGCTTGCGCCTTGTTCATCAGATGCTGTTCTCCTTGTTGACCCCTAGTTTACTCGCAACCCAGCAGTGGTTGCATCTGTGTGAGCTTCACAGAGGTCACAGATTCTTTGCGAATATGCACCTAGTTCGGACAATACACTGACTGAGCTGGCTCGATTTAGCCTGTGTCGGCATCATTCAGGCCGATTTTTGGGAGCTTTCTCTGATTCCCGCAGCCTGTGGAATCGGCGAGCCGCGTTGGCCTAGTAGCCGGCGTCTTCTGGACGGTTATCAAACTCTGGTGGTTTGGGCTGGCTGACGAGTCCCAGCGTCAAGCGGTTGATGATAGAGCGCTGTGGCCCTTCCGCTGTGTAGTTACTAATAAAGTTGCCATTGTCGTCCAGCGATGAGTGCTCTGGATAGTTCAGGGCCAGCACGGCCAGTGAATTGTCGGCCAGCTCACTCAGCCCCATCAGGGTATAACCCTGCACCATTACCGCCAACCCATCGGCTACAGCAGGTGTCTGCTGAAAGTTCTCTACTACGAAGCGACCACGATTGGTCGCTGCCAGATAGGCACCGCGCTTGAAGTAGTAGTTGGCAATATTGATTTCGTTGCGCGCCAGCAAGTTGCGTAGGTGCACCATCCGTGCTTTGGCATCGGCGGCATACGAGCTGTCTGGATAGCGGGCCAACAGCTGGGCAAATTCGGCGAAAGACGTGCGGGCATGACCGGTATCGCGCTTGGTTTTGTCGCTGGGTATAAAACGATCGAGAAAGCCCTGGTCCAGTGTGTAGGAGGCGAGGCCTTTCATATAAAAGGCATAATCGACATTGGGGTGTTGAGGATGCAATCTTATGAAACGATTAGCCGCCTCGATTGCCGCTTCATGTTCGTAGTTGTTGTAGTGGGCGTAAATTAGCTCCAGCTGCGCCTGCTCAGCGTAGCGTCCGAAGGGAAAACGTGATTCCAGTAGCTGTAAACTCTGTACCGCCAACTCATAGTTGCCGCCGCGCAGATAACGCTGCGCAGTCTGGTATAGTTCGGCCTCAGAGGAGCTGGCGCCTGGTGGCAGGTTCAGCTCATCGTTGCTTGAACAAGCTGTCAGTAGCAGCGCGAGCAGACCAAAGATTAGGATTTTGAGCTGGGGCATGGAGTTTCCGTGGACGTGCTAATATACCCAATTGGGGCCATTAAAGGCCGCTATTTAAACACAGGATCATAGCTGAAGCCATGGCGGAGACTATTCAGGCAAGTGCAGTTGTTGCACCCGAGCAACATGGGCTGAGGTTGGACCAGGCGGCGGCAGAATTGTTTCCCGATTACTCGAGGTCGCGGCTACAGGAGTGGATTCGCAGTGGTGCGCTCAGCTGCGACGGCGAACAGGTGCGGCCGCGCGATAAAGTGCGGGAGGGCGCTGTATTGGAGCTACTCGCTGAGTTAGAGGCCGAAGTCAGCTGGCTGCCTGAGTCGATCAAGTTGGATATCGTTTATGAAGACGCCAGTATTCTGGTGGTCAATAAGCAGGCAGGGCTGGTGGTGCACCCGGCAGTCGGGCATCGGTCCGGCACCCTGGTAAACGCGTTGTTGTCTTATTACCCGGAGCTGGTCAACTTACCCCGTGCCGGTGTTGTGCATCGGCTGGATAAAGACACCTCCGGACTTATGGTGGTAGCGCGATCCTTGACGGCGCATGCTGACCTGGTGCGACAGCTGTCTGAGCGCACCGTTAAACGCGAGTATATGGCCGTATGTATTGGTGCCATGACCGGGGGTGGTCGCATTGATGTGCCGCTGGGGAGACACCCGCGGGATCGCAAGAAAATGGCGGTGGTGGCGGGCGGTAAAGAAGCGATTACCCATTATCGAGTGGCGGAGCGTTTTGGCCACCACACCGCTATTTCGGTGCGCCTTGAGACCGGTAGAACGCACCAGATACGCGTGCATATGGCTCATCAGCATTACCCGCTCATTGGTGACCCCACCTACGGTGGCCGCCCGCGCATACCACGCGGTGCAGAACAACCGTTGATTGACGGTTTGCGAGGCTTCCCGCGGCAGGCATTGCATGCGCGTGCGTTAGGTCTTATCCATCCGCAACAGCAGGAACTTTGCGAATGGGAGGTGCCGTTGCCGGCGGATATGGATGAGCTGCTGGGTTTACTGCGGCGTTTTGACCCGGTGGTGCCTGATGGCCCAGCTTATTGAGGCTGACTGGCCGGCGCCCGCCGGTGTCAGGGCATTTACCACCACTCGGCCACAGGATCAGTTCACTTCATTGGCGGAGCTGACGGGAGCGCGCAAAGCGGTTTTGGAGTTACAGCAAGTGCATGGGACCGGCGTGATTAGCGCTGGCGAATGGTGCCCTGAAGTATCGGCAGATGCCTGTATCAGCGACGTTGTCGACGTGGCATGTCGGGTGGTGACCGCAGATTGTTTGCCGCTGTTGATATGTAACCTGCAAGGTACTGAAATTGCGGCTGTACATGCCGGTTGGCGCGGCCTCTGTGCTGGGATTATCGAGACAACGCTGGCGGCGATGAAATCACCAAATTCCGAGCTAATGGTTTGGCTTGGTCCGGCTATCAGCCAGGCCCATTTTGAAGTAGGCGCTGAAGTACGTGAGCAGTTTCTTGACCAGGCCATTGGAGACACCGCTGCAACAAGTGATTGTTTCCTGCCCGGGGCCGCCGAAAAATATTTTGCTGACCTCTATCAACTAGCACGCATCCGCCTTGACCAATGCGGTGCCGGGTCCGTTTACGGCGGTGCCTATTGCACTTACGGTGCCCCCGAGCAGTTTTATTCTTATCGGCGCGACGGCGCTAGCCAGCGCATGCAATCGATTATTTATCAGCTCTAACAGGCGCTATCTCCACACTTGAAACAGGGTTTATCGACCCCATATATAGACTCAAGTGAAGGGCTTCGATGGAAGTCGCCGAAGGAGAATGCAAAATGAGAATGGATAAACTGACCAACTCGCTGCAGCAAGCATTGGCTGAAGCGCAGTCCCTTGCCGTAGGGCGAGACCACAATTTTATTGAACCAATACATCTACTGTTGGCGCTCTTAAGTCAGCGCGGAGGCACCTGTGGACCCTTGCTCAGCAAGGCGGGTGTGGATGTGCCAAGCCTGCAGAGTAAGACTGAAGCTGCCGTCGAAGGTTTGCCCAAGGTGAGTGGCGGGGAGGCTGAAGTACATGCTTCGGCTGATTTGGGGCGGGTCCTCAACCAGGCTGATAAACTGTCTCAGCAGCGCTCTGACGACTATATATCCAGTGAACTGTGTTTGCTGGCGATAGTGCAGGGCAAGAGCCCGGCCGCCTCGCTGTTACAGGATGCCGGCCTTACCGTGGCGCTACTTGAGACTGCTATCGAAGAGGTTCGCGGTGGCGAAGCTGTGAATAACCCTGACGCCGAAGAGTCCCGTCAGGCACTAGAGAAGTACACCATTGATCTTACTGAGCGGGCGGAGCAGGGTAAGCTGGATCCGGTCATTGGGCGCGACGATGAGATTCGCAGAACCATTCAGGTGCTGCAGCGCCGTACCAAAAACAATCCGGTGCTGATCGGGGAGCCTGGTGTGGGTAAGACCGCGATTATTGAAGGTTTGGCTCAGCGCGTGATTAACGGTGAAGTTCCCGAGGGACTGCGTGGCAAGCGTATATTGTCACTCGACCTTGGCTCGCTGTTGGCTGGTGCCAAGTTTCGCGGCGAGTTTGAGGAGCGTCTGAAGGCTGTTCTAAATGCGCTGACCAAGCAGGAAGGTCAAATTATTCTGTTTATTGACGAACTGCATACCATGGTTGGTGCGGGTAAGGCTGAGGGTTCTATGGACGCCGGCAATATGCTTAAGCCTGCTTTGGCAAGGGGTGAACTGCATTGTGTGGGGGCGACCACTTTAGACGAATATCGCCAATATGTAGAGAAGGATGCTGCCCTGGAGCGCCGCTTCCAGAAGGTATTGGTAGACGAACCGAATGAAGAGGACACCATTGCCATATTGCGTGGGCTCAAGGAGCGCTATGAAGTTCACCACGGGGTAGATATTACTGACAGCGCGATCATTGCGGCGGCAAAATTGTCGCAGCGCTATATCACAGAGCGCAAGCTACCGGATAAGGCGATTGACCTGATCGACGAAGCGGCGAGTCGGATTCGAATGGAAATTGATTCCAAACCAGAGTCTATGGATCGGCTGGAGCGGCGCCTTATACAGCTCAAGATTGAGCGTGAGGCGGTTAAAAAGGACACTGACCCGGCTGCGCAAAAGCAGGTGGATAAACTGAACGAGGATATCGAGCAAGTGTCGCGGGAGTATGCGGACCTGGATGAGGTCTGGAAAGCCGAGAAAGCAACCGTGCAGGGTGCTGCCCAGATCAAGAGTGAGCTGGAACAGGCGCGTATGGAATTGGAGGCGGCGCACCGTGCCAGTGATCTCACGCGTATGTCCGAGCTTCAGTACGGAGTGATTCCCGATCTGGAGAAACAGTTGCAGTTGGCCGATGAAGCCGACACCACCGAGAAAACCCTGCTGCGTAATAAAGTGACCGAGGAAGAAGTGGCCGAAGTCGTATCGGCCTGGACCGGTATTCCAATTTCCAAGATGCTGGAAGGTGATAGGGAAAAGCTGCTGCGTATGGAAGTAGCGTTGCAGGCGCGCGTGGTGGGGCAGGCAGAGGCGGTTACCGCAGTTTCCAATGCCGTCAGGCGTTCGCGCGCTGGGCTGTCCGATCCCAATCGTCCCAACGGATCGTTTCTTTTTCTGGGGCCCACCGGAGTGGGTAAAACCGAGTTGTGTAAGGCATTGGCAGCGTTTCTCTATGATAGTGAGCAGGCCATGGTGCGGGTAGATATGTCGGAATTCATGGAAAAGCATTCGGTGTCCCGTTTGATTGGAGCTCCGCCTGGATATGTGGGCTATGAAGAGGGAGGCTATTTGACGGAAGCCGTGCGCCGCCGTCCTTATTCGCTGTTGTTACTCGATGAGGTGGAGAAAGCGCATCCGGATGTTTTCAATATTCTGTTGCAGGTATTGGAGGATGGGCGTTTAACCGACGGTCATGGTCGTACCGTAGACTTTCGTAATACGGTGATTGTGATGACCTCGAACCTTGGTTCGGATCTGATTCAGGAACTGGCGTCTGAGAGTGATTACGCAGTGATGAAAAAGTCTGTAATGGGTGTGGTAGGTAATCACTTTCGACCGGAGTTTATTAACCGGATCGACGAGTCGGTAGTGTTTCACCCGCTGGGTAAAGAGCACATTCGCAACATCGCCGATATTCAGCTGGATGATCTGCGTAAGCGCTTGGCCGAGCGCGAGCTAAGCCTGGAGTTGGATGACGCCACGATCGATAGACTGGTTGAAGTTGGTTTTGATCCGGTGTACGGAGCGCGTCCACTGAAGCGTGCTATTCAGCAGGAGCTGGAAAACCCGCTGGCGCAGGACATACTGGCCGGTAAGTTTGCTCCGGGTGAAGTTATCCGAGGTAGGCTTGATGGCGAGCGGGTGGTGTTTGAGGTTGGCTGAAGCGGTGTTAGTGGGGTCTGCAGGTAGTGTCCGCTGCAGACTCCACGCTACCAGCTGTTGCTAGCGGTTTGCGTTGGGCAATAATTAATTACAGTGTACTGCGATCATGTCTTCGGCTTTGCGCCGCTGGGTGGCCTTTTCTTCCTCGGACAGAAAACGCATTTCACCGTCGTCATCACGAATACGAATACGGGCCACCGAATCCAGAGTATCAATATTGGCCTGAGCCTGTTGACAATACTCGGGGTTTTTCTCAATGGTAATTTGTTGCTGGGCTACGGTTTCTGTTGAAGCCTGTGGCTTTGGCATGGCGGGAGCGGCGCTGCCGCCGGGTGCAGCTTCTGCCGCTACTGATCGACTAATGCCGGTATCAGTTGATACAAATTTGTAGTCCGTGCCGGCCGGTGGCGGGCGATCCCCGAGATGGGTGCGCCCGCTGGTATCGGTCCACTTGTAATAGCCTTCTTCTGCGCACACATTACTGGCTAACACGGTAGTGCCAATCAGTACCAGTGCCGGTACTGCCTGTCGCAAAAATTTCGCCAGTCGTATAGTCAAGGAACCCACCTGTTACAGCCTCTTTAATAAGTCTCAAAGTACCCCAAATCCCTTGCCCTGCGCAATGCCAACTATGCACAAGTGGTTGACTTATAAGACAAAGGCGCAAACAATAGCGCGCTCAAGGCAGTGAGGAGACTTGGCGCGTATTGCACCCGGCGCTCCCCCTGATCGGCAAACGTGCTGACCCAGGCTGCTTTGTAATCGTCACCGGTGACTGTCGTATTGATAGCATCGAGGCCACACAGCTGCGCTATCTCGCAGGGCGACCGCAACACGGGTACGCCAGATCGGTTTCCTAAAGGGGGACCTGTGTGTACTTGTCACCGCCGGTTGTCGAGGATAGTGGAGCTTCTCAGGTTAAAAACCTCAGATCAGCCCCGCACACAGTCGGGGCCAATGGTTGGTTCCCGTAAGTCATGAGCTTGGGAGACTGACAAAATGGAAATGTTATCCGGTGGCCAAATGGTCGCTCGCGCGTTGGAAGATGAAGGGGTTGAATTTATTTTCGGCTACCCGGGCGGATCTGTTCTGCACATCTATGACGCACTCTTCAATGAATCGAAAATACCGCATATTCTGGTGCGCCATGAGCAGGCAGCTACGCATGCTGCTGATGGTTATACCCGTGCGACCGGCAAGACTGGTGTCGTTCTGGTGACGTCTGGTCCCGGCGCAACTAATGCGATAACCGGTATTGCCACTGCTTACATGGACTCCATTCCCATGGTAGTGCTATCGGGTCAGGTGCAGTCGCACCTGATTGGAGAGGATGCCTTCCAGGAAACGGACATGGTCGGTATATCGCGGCCTATCGTCAAACACAGCTTTCTGGTGAAGAAAGCTGAGGATTTACCGCGCACGATTAAGAAGGCGTTTCATATCGCTGCCACAGGTCGTCCCGGCCCGGTCGTTATCGATATTCCCAAGGACATCACCAAGCCGGAAGAGAAATTTGAGTATCACTACCCAGAGTCGGTCAAGCTGCGCTCCTATAACCCGTCGCAGCGCGGTCATGCGGGGCAGATAAAGAAAGCCGTCAAGTTGCTGCTGTCTGCTAAACGTCCAGTCATTTACTCCGGCGGTGGAGTGATACTGGGTAATGCCAGCGAACTGCTGACCGAGCTGGCGCAAACTCTTAAATACCCGGTGACCAATACACTGATGGGTTTGGGTGCATACCCGGGCAGTGATCCTCAGTTCTTGGGTATGCTGGGTATGCATGGTTTTTATGAAGCCAACATGGCGATGCACGAGAGCGATGTCATTCTCGCCGTAGGTGCTCGCTTTGATGACCGGGTCACTAATTCTCTGGATCGGTTTTGCCCGGGTGCCAAGATCATTCACATTGATATTGACCCGACGAGCATCTCTAAGACAGTACCGGCGGATATCCCCATAGTGGGTCCGGTCGCTTCGGTTTTGACCGATATGCTGAACCAGGTCAGGGCTCAACGCGAGCAGGATGCCGCGCTGCCAGACGCTGACGCGCTGGCAACCTGGTGGCAGCGGATAGAAGGCTGGCGTGAAAGTCATGGTTTGTGGACTGCGCCGCGCTATCAGCAAGGCGACGGGATAATGCCGCAGCAGGTTATTGAGTCGCTGTATCGCGCCACTGCTGGTGATGCTTTCGTAACTTCTGATGTTGGCCAGCACCAGATGTTTGCCGCTCAGTATTATCGGTTCAACAAGCCGAGACGTTGGATCAACTCAGGCGGGTTGGGCACCATGGGCTTTGGGTTCCCATCGGCGATGGGAGCCAAGCTTGCGTTTCCTGATGCAGACGTCGCTTGTGTTACCGGCGAGGGCAGTATCCAGATGAATATTCAGGAGATGTCTACGTGCACTCAATACGAGATACCGGTGAAGATTATTAATCTGAACAATGGCTACCTTGGGATGGTCAAGCAATGGCAGGACATGCAGTACGAGGGCCGTTACGCTGAAAGTACCTATGCCGACTCGCTGCCGAATTTTGTGAAGCTGGCCGAGGCCTATGGTCATGTCGGCATGAAGATTGAGAAGCTTGCTGATCTCGATGCGGCTATGGACGAAGCTTTTGCTATGAAAGACCGGCTAGTGTTCATGGATATTCTGGTGGATCCCTCAGAGCATGTTTATCCGATGCACATCGCGCCTAATGGCTCGATGGCGGATATGTGGCTGAGCAAAACGGAGAGAACCTGATGAGACGCATACTATCGATTCTGCTGGAAAATGAACCGGGAGCCCTGTCACGTATTGTCGGTCTTTTCTCGCAGCGCGGGTACAATATTGAAACGCTCAACGTGGCTCCTACCGATGATATCTCCCTATCGCGTTTGACCATGACCACTGACGGTGATGACAAGGAAATTGAGCAGATTACCAAGCAGCTGAACAAGCTGGTAGATGTGGTCAAAGTGGTAGACCTCACCGAGGGGGCGCACATTGAACGTGACTTAATGCTGATCAAAGTCCGCGCACTGGGACCGGACCGAGCTGAGATTAATCGCTGTGTGGAAATCTTTCGCGGGCAGGTCGTTGATGTTGGCCCTAGCGTTTATACCATTATGTTGTCTGGCACGGCGGCAAAGCTTGATTCGTTTATTGAGGCACTTGGTGATACTACGGTGTTGGAAGTGGTGCGCTCCGGTGTGGCGGGTATATCGCGCGGTGAGCGGGTCTTAAGTCTTTAGTCTTTATAAACTAAAGCGGGGCAGCTAGCTGCCCCGAGTATTCATTGAACCTGCCGCAGGCGTTGCGCCCGCGGCAGGCATCATCTAGATGATGGACTTCATTGCTGTCATGTGGCCGCGCAGCACTTTACCCACCTGCTCAACAGGGTGTGAGCGGATCGCCTCATTGATAGCAATCAGTTCCTGGTTGTCGACACTGTTGTCGCTACCCATACCTTTGCCAATAATGTCGGTATCTACTTTGGTCATGAAATCTGCCAGCAGCGGACGACAGGCATGATCAAACAGGTAGCAGCCGTACTCCGCCGTATCTGAAATCACCACGTTCATTTCATAAAGCTTTTTGCGAGCGATAGTGTTGGCGATCAGCGGCGTTTCATGGAGTGACTCGTAGTACGCAGACTCGGCGATGATGCCGGCAGAGACCATAACTTCGAACGCCAATTCAACACCCGCTTTACACATAGCTATCAGCAAGATGCCGTGGTCGTAATATTCCTGCTCGCTGATTTCCTCGCTGGTATTCTGCGCCTTCTCAAATGCGGTTTCTGCAGTCGCCGCGCGCCAACCCAACAGGTTGGCATCATCATTGGCCCAGTCTTCCATCATGGTGCCGGAAAAATGGCCGCTCATGATATCGTCCTGATGCTTTTCATACAGGGGGCGCATGATGTCCTTGAGTTCTTCTGCCAGATAATAGGCGCGTACTTTTGCCGGGTTGCTCAGGCGATCCATCATATTGGTGATACCGCCGTGCTTGAGCCCCTCTGTGACTGTTTCCCAGCCATACTGAATCAGTTTGGAGGCATAGCCGGGTTCCAGGCCCTTTTCGACCATTTTGTCGAAGCAGAGAATGGCGCCAGTCTGCAGCATGCCGCAGAGAATGGTTTGTTCACCCATCAAGTCTGACTTCACTTCGGCGATAAAGGACGACTGCAGTACGCCGGCGCGGTGGCCGCCGGTGCCCGCCGCGTAGGCTTTGGCAAGCTCAAGGCCATCGCCGCGGGGGTCGTTTTCAGTGTGCACTGCAATCAGTGTCGGTACACCAAAGCCGCGCTTGTACTCTTCGCGCACCTCGGTGCCAGGACACTTGGGCGCTACCATGATAACGGTGAGGTCTTCGCGTATTTTCATGCCTTCTTCAACGATATTAAAACCGTGAGAGTATGACAGGCAGGAGTCTTGCTTCATCAGCGGCATAACTTGTGCAACGACACTGGAGTGCTGCTTGTCTGGAGTCAGGTTTAAAACTACATCGGCGGTGGGAATCAGTTCTTGATAGGTGCCAACGGTAAAGCCATTTTCGCTGGCATTCTTCCATGACTGGCGTTGTTCGGTGATAGCAGCGTCACGCAAGGCATAAGATACGTCGAGACCACTGTCGCGCAGATTCAGTCCCTGGTTCAGTCCTTGAGCGCCGCAGCCGACGATAACCAGCTTTTTACCCTTGAGTTTTTCTACGCCGTCGGTGAATTCACTGCTATGCATAAAGCGGCATTTACCCAGTTGTTCCAACTGCGAACGCAACGGTAAGGTATTAAAGTAGTTCTGGCCCATGATCAGGTCTCCTTGGCTGGCGTTTGACCAGCACGATTGTGTGAAAAAATAGGAGGGCAATGTAGCGGAAATTCAATGTTGCGTAAAACGAAATAATATAGATACACTGTTGCGATAAGTGCAATACAATAGAGAAATGGATACGCGTTCACTGCAGCTTTATCTGACGCTGGCCGAGACCCTGAGTTTCAGTCGCACGGCAGAGCTGCGCCATATCAGTTTATCTGCGGTTAGTCGCTCGCTGCTGAGGATAGAAGAAGAAGTGGGGCAGCGACTCCTGGAGCGCGATCGGCGCAGCGTCAGGCTTACCCCTGCCGGGCACCAGTTTCGCGACTATGCTCAGGCTGCGCTAGGTGACTGGCAGCGCATAGTCACGGAGTTGCGGCCCGACAATGCCGTTTTAGGCGGAGAAATCCGTGTCTATTGTTCGGTAACGGCCAGTTATAGCGTACTCAGTCCTATCCTTGAACAGTTTCGCGAGGATTACCCTGGTATTGAAATATTGCTGCATACTGGCGACTACGCGGATGCCGTAAGCCGCGTGCAGTCCGGTGCTGATGATGTGTCGGTTGCCGCCGGACCGGATCTCTTGCCCAAAAACCTACGCTACCAGACTTTGCAATTATCGCCGTTGCGTTTTGTAGTACCGGCTTTTAGCTGCGCGGTTGCTGATCAGGTCAGGGCTCAAGTAGGGTCCGAGGGTACCGTCGAAGACTGGGCTGATATTCCCTTCATCGTTACCGAGCGTGGTCTCAGTCGCGAGCGCCTCGATACCTGGTTTCGCGGGCGGCCGGGTAAACCACGAATTTATGCGCAGGTAGCCGGGCACGAGGCCATCGTAGCGATGGTAGGGCTGGGGCTAGGTGTAGGTGTGGTACCTGATCTGGTGTTGGACAACAGCACATATCGGGATAAGCTAGAGATCGTGCCGGTGTCTGCTGCCCTGGGAACTTTCCCGGTGGGCCTGTGTGCATTGGTGCAACGATTGGAAAACCCGCTGGTGCAAGCGTTCTGGCAGACTGCGGCACGCGCCTATGCGGGCACTCAAATAACTGGATAAAGGTATGAACGAAGACAAACCAACAGAACCTGAAAATTCCACGAGTATCGATCTTGATATTCTCGTTGACGAACATGAGGAAGAAATATCGGTAGGCGGTAAGACGGAGCGCCATCGCGGCGTGTATTTGTTGCCGAACCTGTTTACCACTGCCGCTCTGTTCGCAGGTTTCTATGCCATTATTGCTGCGATTCGCGGAGAATTTGAGGCTGCCGCTATCGCCATTTGTTTCGCCGGATTTTTTGATGGACTGGATGGCCGGGTGGCACGTTTGACCAACACCTCAAGCAAGTTTGGTCAGGAGTACGATAGTCTATCGGATATGGTGTCCTTCGGTGTGGCGCCGGCTCTGGTGGTATTCACCTGGGGCTTGGGTGAACTGGGAAAATTTGGATGGTCGGTAGCGTTTATCTATGTCGCCTGCGCGGCGCTGCGTCTGGCGCGTTTTAATGCGCAGATCGAAGAGGCAGACAGCACGTGGTTTACCGGGCTTGCCAGTCCGGCGGCGGCGGGTGGTATCGCAGCCACGGTTTGGGTCTGTCATGATTTGGGTTGGTTGGGTGCCAATGTGCCCTTTGAAGCGTCCGTCGCCGTAGCTATATTGACCGCTGTGATTGGCTTGTTGATGGTTGTGAATGTGCCTTATTTTAGCGGTAAGGGTTTGGACTTCAGTGGACGAGTGCCGTTCGCCGCTATCTTGGTCGTTGTTTTTCTGTTCTCGCTGGTAACACTGGACCCGCCTAAAGTGCTGCTGGCGACATTTGTTATTTACGCATCCTCAGGGCCTTTGATGCTGTTGATCAAGGGGCGACCGAAGGCGCCAGCCTAAGACGCCGATAAGCCGAGCCGCGCGATGTGGAACTTTGCCGGGGTTCTCTGTCTAATCCCCTGTTAACTCGCTACGGATATCAACATGCGCAAGAAAGCTCCTTATCAGCCTCCCTCTATCCCGTCGTCGGAAATCACCAGTGAATCGGTCTGGTTAAAACGACGACACTTTATGTCAGTCGCCGCTGGCGGGTTGATTGCGGGTGCCCCGCTGGGACGCGCACTAGCCGCTTCGGGTTCGCTGAACTATGCTGCTGCGTCTAACGCTAGCCCGGGTGGTTTTTATACGGGAGAAAAACAGACTCCCTTTGATGACGTTACACGCTACAACAACTTTTACGAGTTTGGCACTGGCAAGGATGATCCGGCGAGCTATGCCCACGAGATGTCCATTGATCCCTGGTCGTTGCAGGTCGATGGAGAGGTCGAAAAGCCCGGTACGCTCAATCTAGAGGATATTCAGAGTGGCTTCGATCTGGAAGAGCGGGTCTATCGCTTGCGCTGTGTCGAGGCCTGGTCGATGGTGGTGCCGTGGGTTGGATACTCGCTGGCAGATTTATTGAAGCGCTTTCAGCCTACTTCAAAGGCCAAATATGTGCAGTTCTATACTCTGCAGGACCGCAAACAGATGCGCGGGCAGCGCTCTTTTACCAGCACTATAGATTGGCCGTATGTAGAAGGCCTGCGTATGGACGAAGCGATGAATCCGCTGACGTTTATGGCAACCGGTTTATACGGCAAAGATATACCCAATCAAAATGGTGCGCCCATCAGACTGGTAGTGCCTTGGAAATACGGCTTCAAAAGCATCAAGTCTATCGTGCGTATTCGTTTGACGGAAAGGCGCCCTAAAACCACGTGGGAAATGTTGGCGCCACAAGAATATGGCTTCTATGCCAACGTCAATCCGCAGGTCGATCATCCGCGCTGGAGTCAGAAGACCGAACGTCGACTGCCGTCTTCCCTGTTTTCGCCTAACCGCATAGATACCCAAATGTTCAATGGCTACCAGGAGCAAGTGGGACATTTGTATGCGGGTATGGACCTTAAGCGCTTCTACTAGTGCAGCGCGCTATTAAGCCCTTGGTGTTTCTGCTGTGCCTCGCGCCAGCAGTCGCTCTATTTATCGCCGCCCTGCAAAATCAGCTGGGGCCGGACCCCGCTGAGGCCTTGCTGCTGGAGACCGGTGAGTTCGCACTTCGCTTTCTTATAGTCACCTTGATGATGTCGCCGCTACGCAGCTGGCGCGGATGGTCGTGGCCATTAAGGTATAGGCGTATGTTTGGCCTGTTTTGCTATTTCTACGCGTGCCTGCACCTGCTGCTATTTCTGCAGTTCCATTTGGGCTGGGAGGGAGCTCGGGTCTTGGAAGAGTTGCTAGAAAGGCCCTACATCACAATGGGTTTCGGCGCCTGGCTACTTATGTTGCCGCTGGCGCTGACATCTACCCGTGCTATGCAGCGTCGCTTGGGACGCAACTGGCGTCGTCTGCATCGGTTGGTGTACCCGGCGCTGATGCTCGGGTGTCTGCATCTGGTATGGCAGTCGCGTTCTGATATCGGCGAAGCCCTTGTTTACAGCGTAATAGCGGCGATCCTGCTGGGTTTTCGGTTGGTCCCGGCGCTGCGCCAGCGCAAGGCGGCCGCGCAGGGTTAGCTAAGCCTGACTAGCTGACGCCAATAACTGTCTAGTTGCAGGCATTAATAGACCCGAATAACGCTTTAGCGGCGCCGAAATACAAGGTATTGCATGGGCGCAAGCAGCGCCGTTTCAGGCGCTGCGGATTAAATACAAATATAAATACTAAATCGCTTGCAGGCGGGTCCGCGATACGTATAATACGCCTCCTTGGTTCGGGGCAATCCCTGAATCGAACTGCGGTCCCAGAGGCTTGCAGAGTTGTTTAACAAGAAGATAAAGACAGATGTGTGGGCACTTGTGGAGTGTATTTCTCTT
>NZ_SHNN01000005.1 GCF_026262625.1 Candidatus Litorirhabdus singularis | reverse complement strand
CCAGTGCGCCACCGGTGCCTTGCGCCGTACCGTTGCCATCGCTCAGATCCCAGTTGATCTGCACACTGGCTGGCGGCAGGTCGTTGGTGTTGCTGTACGTCAGTTGTTGCGCAATCGCGTTCACATCCGCAGTAGTCGCCACGGCAGTAGCGGGACTGGCGAAAGTAATCGTTAGCTCACCCGCCACGCTGGTATCAAAGCTGGCAATGATATCGCCGCCCTTGAGCAGGTTGCCGCCGCTGAGGCTGATGCCATTACCCGTTGCGAAGCCAAACACGTCTTCGGGATTCGCTGCCAGGTTGCGGGCCAGTGTAAGGCTCGCGCCAGTATAGTCACCATTACCGCCATTAAGGCTATCGAGTTCCGGGTCAGCAATCGTAACATCGCTATCCAGGATGACAGCAGCCTGGTCCTCAATAAAGGTCGGGGCCCCATCTAATCCACTGAAAGTTGGGTTTTCATTGGCCGAAGTTATTCCTATTGTAATCGAACCACTCGCACCCAAGGGGCCACCGGAGCCCTGATCGGTAACGTTGCCGTCACTCAGGTCCCAGTCGATCTGCACACTCACCGGCGGCTGATCATTAGTGTTGCTGTAAGTGAGCTGCTGGGCAATCGCGTTCACATCGGCGGTGGTCGCCACGGCACTCGTCGGGTTGGTGAAGGTAATCGTTAGCTCGCCCGCCACACTGGTATCAAAGCTGGCAATGATATCGCCGCCCTTGAGCAGATTGCTGCCAGACAGGCTAATACCATTGTCATCGACAAAGCCAAACACATCGTCTGGGTTAGCGGTGATATTACGCGCCAGCGTCAGGCTCGCGCCAGTGTAGTCACCATTACCGCCATTAAGGCTATCGAGTTCAAGATCTGTAATTGTGACACTGGAATCCATCACTATCGCAGGCTGGT
This sequence comes from Candidatus Litorirhabdus singularis, assembly GCF_026262625.1. Taxonomy (GTDB): domain Bacteria; phylum Pseudomonadota; class Gammaproteobacteria; order Pseudomonadales; family Halieaceae; genus Litorirhabdus; species Litorirhabdus singularis. Next base: position 286,072 of record NZ_SHNN01000005.1, on the reverse strand, counting down.
CTTCGGTAAAGTTTGGCGATGCGTCAAGGCCAACCATACCCGGCTGGTCATTAACTCCAGCGATAATGACCGAGTTGGCCTGCGTCACCGACTTATTGTCGGCAAAATCAGTGTAACTGAGCGCGCTACCAAGACTGGCAAAGGCAAAGCCGCTGCTTTGAGACAAGTATGAGGCTTCGATCCAATCTGCTGAGCGAGCTACATTGGCAATCCGCAGCTCATCAATAGAACCGGAAAAATCAAACCCTCCTCCCTCCATTTGACCGATATCAAAATCGCTGTTAGTCGAGAAACCAGTCAATACAGTATTGCTATCTGTGACGTCGACGCCGTTGTGATAGATACGTACCCAACCCGCATCGCGATCCACTTCAACCGCAACATGGTTCCACTGGTCAAAATCGATAACCCCTGCAAGTGAGGTACCTGTGTTACTGGTTAGGGTGTTACCGGTCTCAAAACGCAACTGCCCGTCATCAGGGTTTCCAGCATCACCCCTGAAGAAAAATCTAAAACCATTCATATCGGAGCCAATGGGCGTATTGGCAATAATTGTCATAGACCCTGCATGAGCTGAATCTGGCTTTATCCATGCCTCAATCGTGAAGCTACTACCGAGATCAGTGGCGCCTACACCTATATGATCACCGATCGCGTCGAACTTTATCGCGTCGCCCACGTTGCCACCAACGCTGTCGTCAGTGCCGTGGGACGCGCCTGCCGTACCATGGTTCGCCGTGCCCGCGGAGTCCAGTATTTGATCTGCCAGACCTGGGCCTGGGTCTTCATCAAGGTGCCATACACCTAAACTGTCCGTCCAGACTTGCGCCGCATCCTGGTCATCTGCCGCGTCTGGATTGTTGTGATACATATAAATGAAATTGCTATCACTATTCTGTTCAAGATGGGTTACTTTCACCCAAACCGCGCCAGTTTCAGCGACATCATCCCAGCTATCTATTTCGTATGACAATACCTCACCGTCGACATCGGTGAAGCGAAGATCTGCTCCATTGGCTGCTATCGTGTCAAAATCGATATCCAGACCGTTCAACTTGATCAACACGGGGAAATCGTTCAGCTCTTCGGAGCTGGCCAGGTTGTCCAATGAGATCTCGACCCTTTCTTCCCAATCCTGATGCATCCAGGCGGGTGCGCCACCGTCGTCCAGTGTCCAGTCGATCGAGACCGAGGTCTCCGGCGCTTCACTACTGTTGCTATAGGTAATCTGACGCGCAATAGCAACTGCATCGGCCGTATTCGGTATCTCGCCATTAGACCTGGTGAACGTGATATCCACACGTCCTGCAACGCTGGTATCAAAACTGGCAATCACTTCGCCATTCTTTAGCAGGCTCGATCCAACCAGACTAATGCCATTACCGTTATTAAATCCAAAAATATCCTCTGCATTGGCACCGCCGGTACGTACAAGACTAAGAACCGCACCACTGTAATTACCGCTGCCCCCATTGCGCCCATCCAGCTCCTTATCTACCAGCACTACATCCGGGTCAAGCACTACGGCGACACCGCCCTCGGAAAAAGTTGGCGTCGCATTCAGATTGGTGAATCCTGGCGTTTCATTAATCCCGACCAGCGCTACTGTCATTGAACTGTTTGCGGTTAAAACCCCACCGACACCTTGGCCAGTTACATTGCCATCACTAAACGTCCAATTAATATGCACGTGCGTCGGCGGCAAATCGCTACTATTACTGTAGGTCAGCTGCTGCGCGATCGCATTAATATCTGCCGTAGTAGGCGTCTCGCCATTGGCATTGGTATAGGTGATGCTCAACTGACCGGCAACACTGGTATCGAAGCTGGCAATACTCTGCCCGTTCTTAACCAAGCTACTACCTATAAGGCTGATACCACTGCCGGCGTTAAAGCCGAAAATGTCGTCTGGATTGGCCGCCAAATCGCGCACCAGAGTGAGGGTGGCGCCATTGTAATCACCGCTACCTCCATTGAGGCTATCCAGCTCCGGGTCTGCTATTGCGAGGCTGCTATCGAGCACCACTGCCGCCTGGTCTTCTATGAAAGTAGGCGTCGCATCAAGTCCATTCAGCGTCGGATCTTCGTTAATCGAAGTAATGGCAATATTGACGCTGCCGTTAACTGCACTCACACCCGCGAAACCCCAGCCAGGAGCAACCCCGTCGTTAAATTCCCAGTCTATCTGGACTCCGGCCGGTGGCAAGTCGCTGCTGTTACTATAAGTCAATTGGCGCGCTATCGCAGTGGCATCGGCGGTAGTGGGAGTCTCGCCATTGCCATTGGTGTAGGTGATGGTTAACTCGCCGGCAACACTGGTATCGAAGCTGGCTATTACCTGCCCATTCTTGACAAGGTTGCCGCTGTCCAGTGTTATGCCATTACCATCGACAAAACCAAACACGTCATCGCTATTGGCTGCTACTGCGCGCACCAGCTTCAGGCTGGCGCCGTTGTAGTCGCCGTTGCCATTATTAGCCACATCCAACTCGACATCGCTTATGGACACATTGCTGTCCATCACAATCGCACTGGTGTCCTCTATAAACCCAGGCAATGCGTCAAGACCGCCAAATACCGGGAGCTCGTTATAGTTCTGAATATTGACTGTGACGATGCCGCTGGTACTGGCGTCACTGCCCTGGCCTTGGGCAAGAATATTGCCATCGTTGAAGGTTAGTTCCATGTCGACTGAAGCAGGCGCCAGCTCATTGCTATTGCCGTAAAGCGTCTGCCGCAAGACGTCGTTGACCTCGGCCGTGGTCGCTGTATTAAAGGTAATAGTCAGCTGGCCGGGCACGCTGCGGTCAAAACTCGCCAGCGCGGAGCCACCCTTATTGAGGTTGGCTCCATCAAAGGTAATGCCGTTGTCAGTCAAAATGAAGAAATAGTCATCCGGATTCCTGCCGCCGTCACGCGCGATTGTCAAAGTCGCGCCAGCATAGTTACCCAAGCCGCCATTGAGTGCATCCAGCTCCGGATCGCTGATACTGACATCAACATCAAACTGAACAAGAAACGAAACAAATGGTGGCGGGAGTTCCCGAAAGGTCGGATTATCGTCCAATGAGGTAAATACAGGAGCATCATTCTGGGCTGTAATCTGAACGGTTATGCTACCCGAGTCCTGCAACGCACCCCCACTGCCTTGCGCCAAAACATTGCCATCACTGAAGGTCCAGTCAACCTGCACACTTGCCGGCGGCACATCACTGCTGTTGCTGTAGGCAATCTGCCCTGCAATGGCGTTGACATCAGCTGTGGTAGGAATTTCGCCATTGGCATTAGTGAAGGTAAGCAGTAACTGTCCTGGCGTGCTGACGTCGAAGCTGGCGATAACGTTTCCATTCTTCAGCAAGTCGTTGCCCAACTGACTGATATCATTGCCTGCCACAAAACTGAACACATCGTCGCCGCTGACTGTCACCGCCCGGCTCAAAGTGAGTGAGGCGCCGCTATAATCGCCATCACCATTGTTGAGGGTATCGAGCTCTATATCTGCGATAGAGACGGTACTATCCAGAATTACCGGAGTAAGTCCCTCTACATAAGTCGGCGTAGCGTCCAGCCCGCTTAGCAGTGGGGCATCATTTTCGGTGGCTATCGTCACTGTGATGGCACCCGTACCCGTGGCAATACCACCAGCATCCTGCGAACGCTCTACGGCACCAAAACTAACAAAGCTGGCGCCGCTGCGCTGCGATAGCCAAGAGGCCTCTACCCAGTCAGCTGAACGTACCGTATTGGAAACGCGCACTTCATCAATTTCTCCATCAAAATCCCATTGATCGTCAACCTCTGAATACCCTCCAATACGAGCAGCCTCCCCAGTATTGCTCATGCCATCATAGGTACCAGAGCTCCAGGCAGAAAGTTCACCCCCTGTCAGTTCAGTGCCGTCAATATAGAGTTTTAGGCCTGCCATAGCGCCGCTACCGTCATAAGTCGCGGTGACGTACTGCCAGCTTCCAAGTGGCAGTTTGTCGGTGGTATAGATCCCGATATAATCGCCAGCGGTGTCATAGAGCGCTATAGCAAGATCCTCATTCTCGATGAACAACTCGTATTCGTACTCTCCATTTAGCTTGCCAAAAATCACTCCGTCGTCTTGCTCGGGGGATATCCACGCCGACATAGAGAAAGCTTTGTCATTTAGTCCGTCCGTAAACGTCAGAGCGTCATAATCACCAACCGTGATGACGTCTGCTTTGTCATCAAACGCCTGACCTGTGCCAATCTGTCCAAGCGTATCGTCATTATTATGTTGAGTTCCGTTAAAGCCAGACGCCGAATCAACGTGAACACCGCCAACCTGCTCGTCGGTGACGGTTTCGCCCAGGTGCCATACGCCTACATAATCTGTCGCCCACACATTGGCCGGAACCGATACGGAACCTGCTGAGGGGTTACCAAAGTACATAGTGATCGAATCGGTGTTAGACAACTGATCAATGGTAGGCACACGAACCCAAACGGTGGCGGTTTCGGTGGTGTCATTCCAGCTCTCGATCTCATATTCCAGTAAGGTGCCGTCGCCATCAACAAACCTGATGTCGGCACCGCCGTTGCGAATAAGATCAAAATCAACATCGGACCCCGTCAGGCGCAAAAGCACCGGAAAATCTTCCAGGTCTTCAAAACTGGCGAGGTTATCGAAAGTCAGCTCTACGCGTTCGGACCAGTCATGGTGCCACCAGCTATTATCAACGGCATCCTGCATTGACCAGTCTATCTGTACGCTGGTCGCAGCGGCCTCGCTGGTATTGAGATAGGTTATTTGACGCGCCACCGTGGTGACGTCAGCGGTCGTGGCAATCTCGCCATTGGCGCTGGTGAAGGTCACAGTCAACTGCCCGGGTGCAGTCGTATCGAAGGTGCCTATCACCTTCAAGTTTTTGATCAGGTTGCTACCGGACAAGGTAATGCCTGGGCCGTCGACAAAGCCAAACACATCCTCAGCATTGCTTGCGCCGCTGCGAGCGAGGGTCAATACGGCCCTATCATAGTCGCCGTTACCGCCGTTCAGAGTATCAGTCTCAGCATCAGTAATGCTGACATCCGTATCAAGCAACACCCTGGTGCCACCTTCAGCATAGATCGGCGTATCATCGAGATTATTGAAGACCGGAGCGTCATTCCTGGGAATTATCGCTACGGTAGTGCTACCCACTGTAACGCCTGCTCCGCCATTACCCTGTTCGGTACCCGCATTGCCATCAGTGAGACTCCAGTCCAGTAGCACACTGCTCTGCGGCATATCGTTGGCCGTGTCATAAATGATCTGGCGTTGGATGGCATCCACATCTGCCGCAGTCGGGTTCTGGCCGTTGGCATCGGTATAGGTGATCATCAGAGAACCGGCTACCGACGTATCAAAACTCGCTATGGCAGACCCTGCTTTGTGTAACTCGTTACCGACCAGGCTGATGCCATTGCCGTCGGAAAAACTGAACAAATCTTCGGCGTTGGGCGCGCCCGAGCGCGCAATCGAAAACTGGGCACCGGCATAGTTACCAACACCGGCATCATAGGAATCCAGCTCGGCATCTATGACTTCGACGGCCGCATACAGCGCAACACCACCGGTATTCTCGATCAGGGTCACCACAGATTCTGCGTTGCCCAGAGTCGGCGCGTCGTTAAATCCAAGGGTTGTAATACTCACGCTACCAGTAACACTGCCAACACCGCCGGTTCCCTGGCTGCCGGTATTACCGTCAGTAACAGTCCACTCGATCGCAATACCGCCGGTGGGCAGGCTGCCAGCATTCTGATAAGTAATCCGCTCAAAGTAGTGACTAAAATGGTCGCTTCCAACGAAAGAGCCATTATCGTCGGTGAAGGTCATGGTCAACTGACCCGGCACACCCGTGTCCCAGTACCCCACGCGATTGCCATTACGCAAGAGTTCATTGCCTGAAACCGTCTCTCCACCGCCATTATTGAATCCAAAAACATCTTCCGCATTGGGTCCGCCAGCGCGAGCCAGGGTTACCACCAAACCTGCATAGTTACCATTGCCACCATCCAGCGCGTTCAGTTCAACATCGCCTATCGTCAGCGAGGAATCCAGCACCAGCGGACCATCACCCTCCGTATAATTATGGCTTGCGTTGAGTCCTACCAAATAGGGATTGCTATTGGGTGCCAGTACATTATCGAACCTGGCTTGCAGCACACTGCTAAAGGCAAGCTCTGTTTCTACATCACCGCTGACATACTCAAAGATCCAATCACCGCCCAGCTCACTGGCACCCGTGCGATCAGTACTGGCCGCAACATCGGCGCCTGTCATTCCCGCGAGGGACTGCAGCAGTGATACCCCGGTATCACTGGCAGCAAGATCACAACCGTAAAAAAGCAGGTCGGCACCTTCATCAAGTGCGTGGGACCAATTTCCTATGGCATCACCAGCGGCGTTTAAAGTTGCTGCATCCAGCCAACCGTCACCCAGTTGCACCGCTCCGTCTTCGGCGTGCGAAACGATGTGAATGGCATCAAGGCTGTCGTAACCAGCGAGTGCCTCACTGATCTGCTCAATACCATCGCGCTCGGAATCCAATAGCAACACGTCGAGCGTTCTTCCAGATGACTGTTGTGCGTATATGTCGCTGAGCATTAACTCGTGATCAGGAGTTTGCGTATCGACTATCACCAGTTCATGACGCGGCTCTGCCTGCTGTTGCGCAATAGCCAACGGTAATACTTTGGGCAGAGAATCTATGCCACCATCGTTGTAGTCAGGGTCTTCGTTAACGTCAGGTGCAAACACGCCACCCCAGTCCGCAGAAAACAACAACCGAGGCTCCAACAATTCTAGCTGGAAGCGGTTTTCATTGTTAAGCACGGGCTTACGTTTCATAGAAACTCCGGGTTACTGGACCTGCGTCAAAGCGGCGTAGGACATTCCATCCGCACACTTGGTGGCCGACTTTCGAGGCAGCTCTTTTACCTCCGCCTCTATCCCTTTGTCTGACATCAAACGCTGCATTTTCAATGCACTGGCCTCGGAGGAGAAAACACCGAGAGCCAATCTGGAGCCGCGGGCTCCCTCTAGTCTTACGACGTCGTAGTAACCACTTGCAAGAACAGCAGCTTCCAGATCATCCAGGGAGAGACTGTTTTCTTCCGCCAACGCGGTCACCGAAAATCGCGAGGCGGATTCTTCAAGACAGGACTTGTTATCGACCACATGCATCATCGGTGCCGCCTCAACCTGCTGCTCTGCGTCTTGAGTAGCAGGCATAAGCAGCGCTGCGTCTTCCGACACTTCTGATGCGTCGGCTGCACTAACTTCAGCGATCGCCGCTTCGGGGTAAGGCTCATCGGTAAACTGTGCGGTGCAATGCAGCCCGCTAGGGATAGAGTAATCGTCATTCTCTAGCTCTGCGCGCACATCAAAGGTACCACTGGAAGGATCGATCACTCGATCAACCATGGTGACCCGCGCCATAAGCGCTTGCTTGCCGTTGTGCTCAGGTACAACCTCAACCAGCATACCTTCCTTAATTGTGCCAAAACGCTCGCCAGGCACAATGACCTCTACAACCAAAGGATCAAGCTGAGCAATACGCAGAATAGATTGATCTTCAACAAACTCGCCAGCCACCTTATGCCGCGCGACGATCACGCCATCAATTGGACTGTGCATGGAGCGCAGTTCCAAAATTGCCTTAGCTTTCGCCAGTTCAAGTCGCGCCAACTGCTGAGCCTCGCGCGCATTTTTCAATTGCAAGGCGGACTTTTTGGTATCTGTTTCCGCTTCGTCCTTAATATGAAGCGAAATGGTATTAGTGGCATACAACTGAGCCAGACGATCTTCATTACGCTTGTTGAACTTTAGCTCGGTTTCCATCAGATCAATATTGGTTCTCAGATTTGCTCGGGCGGCAGCCAGTTCTACCTGCGTAGTTTCAACTTCATCGTCAAGCTCCACCAGCAGCTGGCCCTTCTTAACCATATCGTTGCGGTCAACATGTATCTGCTCGATAACACCTTCTACAGCGCTACTCACTTCAACCACCTCGGATGGCTCAAGCACACAGTCCAGCGGACTAAGAATACTTTCTGCCCTGGCCAGCGCAGTCAGCTGTAGCGCCAGCGCCAGAGAAACCACAATCAACTGCCTGATTCTGGTCTTGGTTAGAATTCTCATAGTAGATTCACCCTGTTTGTATTTTTGCTCTGTGTATCCATCATTGTTAAATACCAAAACTGGAAAGGAACAACTGACGTCCCATTCTGAATATCTGTACGGCAAGCGTTTCGCTACCGTGGTCGAACCGCACCTGTACTCGCTCACCAAAAAAGCTGCCCGGACGGTCTTCAAGCAGCTGTATCTCAAACTGGAATAATTGCTGGTCGCTGGTCAGACCACTCTTGTCAGTAGCGCTAACCATAATCACGCCACCGCCGGCACTCCCCAGAACCTTACTGGGCAGCATGGAAGCTGCAGCTGGCACTTCGCGCGCCACAGTAGCGGAGGCAGCGGGCACACGGTTTCCGGAAAATCTGACTTCTACCTCGCCTAACTCGCTGCGCACCTTACCCACACTTTCCTGAGTGACAACCAGGCGCACCACAGGCATCGCATTACTGGCGGCCACATATCCCAGAATGTCACCCTGACGTACATAGGAACCTGGAAGACGTCGATGATTTGGTGCCATAAAACGGCCACGACGAGGGCTAACGACATCGAGCTGTTGTAACTGTTTCTCAGCGTGTTCTAGCTCCGCGCTCACATCCGCCAGTTGATCACTGAGATTGCTGGCCTCTATCCAGTTCTCTTCCTGCGCTGCGTAGTGCCGAGCCTTAAGTTCCGCGTGCTGGGCACGCAGTATCTCTACCTGCGCACTGAGAAGAGGGTCCTCGCTGCGAAATAGCACCGTGTTTTCTTCAACCAGTTGGCCCGGCCGGGCCATTACTGTGGTGAGGTCGCCGTTCACCGAGGCTCTCACGTGAGCCTGCTCCGGCAACCAAATAACCCCCTCAACGCGTGTCCATGAGGGTACCGGCATATAGAACACACTGAGTAAAATTGCAGTCATAACAGCGCTACTAACCAGCATTGCGCGCGGGCGGCGCTGCGCCAGTAATGGGCTCTGCATGAGATACTGCGCATACTTTACGATCGGCAGTAGCAGCATCGTTATGCTGACCCAGATAGCGAGAATGACACCAAAAAGGAAGAACTTACCGGCTATAAACAAGATGATTGCCGCAGCGACGAACAGGCGGTACAGAAAAGATGCTAATCCATAAACCGCGTACCAACGTTGTTCACCAGCGCTACTGGCCGGTGATTCAGCATCGGCAACGCCAAAGGCATATTTGCGGACCACATAGCCGTACCAGCGCCCGGCACGTGTGGACAAATTGGGCAGTTCAAGCCAATCGACCAGCATGTAGTAGCCATCAAACTTGAGCAGCGGGTTGGCGTTAAATAAAATCGTAGACAGGCTGGCGATAAAGATAATCAGACAAGTGATTTCGCGTACCACACCGGGCTCGACCAATACCCAAAGAAATACAGCAAGCGCTGCGATAAACAGTTCTACCAGCATACCGGCTGCACCTACCAGCAATCTTTGGTGCTTCCATGGCAGTGAGGTAGCAGCCGATGCGTCTACAAAAGGCACCGGAACCAACACCAGAAAGCCCACACCCATATTATGTACTTCGCCACCGTGCACACGTGTAGCATAGGCGTGCCCAAGCTCATGTAAGACTTTCAGCAGGGTAAAACACACGGCCATAGCAGCGATGTTGTGCGGTGCTGCTACCGCTCCCATCACTTCGCCTGCCAGGGCCTGCCAATGCATACCCGCCACAATCAGGGCTGCCATCACTGCCAGCAACCATATATAGCCTGCGGTGCGAGTGAATAGGCCGCTGACCAACGGTAGCGTGCGCACCAGAAAAGCGTCTGGGTCGCACAAGCTAAAACGCATCGAAAGCGGTGCCATCAAGCGCTGCTTGATTTGCATTTGCTTGCGACTGCTGCGCCTTGCCTCTAGCCCCTCGTAGTTAGGCGCCACATCAAAGCTGACCAGGTCGTTACCCTGCAGCTGATTCATTAGTCCTACCAGTTCAGCTTCAGAGGGAGCTTGGCCAGCAGCCTGCTGTTGCAACTTGGAAAGAATTTCACTCAGTGCCAGCTCGCCCTGCAATTCGCTGATGACACGGTATGCCGCTGCTGGAAAACGAAAATGCTGAGCCGTACTTTGATTATTCAACACATACCACTGTTGGCCACGGTAGGTGCGCTCTTCCACGCTTACGTGAGCACGCAAGCAAGGCTTGAGTTGAGCAATCTGTTGCCAGGCGTCGGTAGCGCTAGATTGATTCATCGCCGCCCCCTATCCCAACACGGTCCACAGCATCAGCTGTAGCCAGTCCGTAAATGTGTGAGTCCACAGCCAAAGTCGACTGCGACGTCCAATTTCTACCTTTGCGACTCCTTGCAGACCTGGACGCAACTGTTCCAAAGGTGCCTCAAGAGCAGCCTCCACGCGAAACATATTGCTACCCGCCTCCGCTTTGGAAACCGGGGTAATGGTAGTAACCGATAGTGGTAGAACCTGATCCGGCTGCGCTGCCAGCACCAACTGGCCAGATTGCCCGGTAACGATAGCGCCGATATCGCGCTCATCAACAGAAAGCACTACGCGATAGTCTCTCAGAGGCGCCACTGTAAACAGCACCTCTCCACGCTCTACCGGTGCCCCCAGCTTTTGACTGGGATCGCCATGCACAATAACCCCAGCATAGGGCGCAACAAATTCGGTACGCTTAAGTTGCTGTTCAAGCAACATCAACTGCGCGTCAGCCTGACGAATACGCGCCGATAGTATGCCGATTTTGGCACGTTCACGGTCTGCCAGAGCTTCCCGGTGCTCGCGCTGTAGTTGAGCGCGCTCGCTCTCCCAGCGCAGTTTCTCCATTAGGAGATCCTGATCCTCAAGCGTACCCAGTATCTGACCTGCGGTAACGGTGTCACCTGGTCGCGCAGAAACGGACTCGAGAAAACCATCCATCGGCGCCACCACAACACGCTGCTCAGTCCCTTCAAGCACTGCATTACTGGCCACTCGATAATCAGCAGGCAGCAAGGTTGCAACCAAAACTATTAGAGCAGCGCAGCTAATAGCGATGCGGCGTCGAGTGCGGCCGTGTTCGCCGGTCCAACCCAGCACGCGTCCAACGCGGTCCAGCAGGCGGCTGAGACTTGAGCGCTCGCGTTGCTGCAGCATGCCCAGTATCGGGGTCAACAGGGTCACCAATTGCGAAAGTCGCTCAACAACGGACTCATCAAACGTTTTGCCGGCTGGGCTCTCAACAGTAAGCACGCCAATCGCAGCATCTGCGTCAGCCAGAGGCAACGACAGACAGCCGCCCGCTTCAGACTCGCGGCACAATGCTGAATGTGCCTCAGCAACATCGCCATCGGTATCCAAACGTGGGTGGATCAATGCACTCGCACTCGTCAGGCATTCATCCATAGCAGCTTCAATACGACGCACCAGATTGGCACGTGGGTCGAAACTGGCATTGTCTGACAGTGATTGAAGACGTATCCGCACACCCGCGCGTATTCCTATGCTGACGCGCTCTGCGCCCAACACCTTGGCTAGTTCAGTGGCTGCTGCAGTGCAAGCCGCCGTCAGGTCCTGCGCGCTCAATGCTACGCCCAACACCCGTTGATATTCCGCAGATAGCGCAGGCCCACTGCCCTCGCTCTGCAAAATCAACTGCAACCACAGACTGCCCCAATTGAGCATCTGCAACACGGTTCGCTGCTGACTCTGATCGGCGCTATTGGTCTCGACTGCGATCACACCCAGCAACTGACCACCCAGAACGATGGGGCAGGCAATGTACATGCCCAACTCTTGTCCGCTTCCTGGTGTGTCCTGACAGCTCACTACTGGCTGCATTCTCGACAGAGCTTTACCAGCCACGCCTCGCATCGGCAAGTCGATCGCTCCGGCTTCAGGCCAAGAGGCACTAGCAACCGGTTCACGTGATGTCGACTGCAGCGGAAACACAGCCGCCCGAGCAATGCCCGGCATGGTCTGGCACAGAAGGCCCAACCACGACTCGGCTAACGCTGCAGGTATGTTGCTATGCCCATTCATGAACGCTTGAATCCCCTTTTTCGTCACCGGCCTGTGTCGGTGCACGAGTGCATATATCTTTCAGTACCTAGGGATAATGGGAGCAAGAAACATACCATGGCCAGCAAAATCAGTACTTTAGGGGCATCCGGGAGCTAATCCGTGACACATGCCACAGAAGTTTCGAACATCGCAACGTGACATCCCTCTTTACTACCAATCAAACTGACAAAAATTGTCACTTGGGGGCACAGAGGGGCCATGCCGACGGCTTTTGAGAGGCATTTAGGGCCTGTGCGTCAGGGCTGGAATCAATCTAATCAGAGGATCTAAATATTGTGCGAAAACGGCCTCTTCTTCGTCAAAAATGATGCCATTGTCTGCAATAAAGTCGATTTTGGAGAAGAAACAGGCATTATTTGAGGACCCTTTATAGCTCGCCTGAAAACGTTGTCAGAGAGTCCATCTGACCCACACCTCAAGAGTCCATTAAGCACTACGCTGGGAGCGGAATAATTTCTGTACGCAAGGGCTCGATCGCTTCTTCTGGCAACTGAAAACGCCAGAAAATAATGCCGAATTGACGCCCCTCTGTATCGAGCCAATTGGGCATACCCGGATCGCGATGCGCGACCACAATAGTAAAGCTGCCGTCGGCCTCCAACTGAGTCTGCTTGCGATTAAGGGAGATCGTGCGGGTTTCGTAATCAAAGGTTTGCAGCAGCTGATTATGCAACAACACACTGGCGAACCGACAGCGCGGCCAGCGCCCCCGTATAACCAGCGCCTGGTCCTGGCGCAACAAGAACGGCGCCATTGCATAAACGTTGTCCTTGGCGGCATAGGCAATCTCTTCATTGCTGTTGTCTTTACGCGGCGGCACAAACTGATTGGGGATACGCGACACCCACTCAGGGCTGTTGCTATTGTCCAGGTTCACCACATTGCCCCTGACGAACGCGGTGACACGCCGGATACCCGCAGCGACGTTGCTGTCGCTTGGCGCCGGCCTGACGCCAGCGTCATGCAGCGCCTCTATAGCAATCGGAATGTGATGTAGCTGGTCGTTGTTAATACTTAGCTCGCGCTCGTAGTAATGACGGGTAGTAATGCTGGCCGCTCCCGGCGCCAGTGGCAGCCAATTGCCGTCCACCTTGTTCACACTGGCAATAATTTCATAGTTGCCGTCAGCGTCCGCTTCAAACTCGGTATCGTTCAGTGTCGCACCCAGACCCTGTCCCTCGCCCCCCACACCTGTCTCCACCGTGAAACTCGTGTAGGTAGCCTGAGCCAGATTGCCATAAATTCGGTAGCTGTGATCAGCGCTAATGACTGCCTGATGGTAGCGAGCATCAGGATTATCGCCCAACATCTTCTTGTGTCGGTTAATAAATGAGACAAAAAACGGGCGTGCCGCGTCTGCCTCGAACCAGGTCTGGATAGCATGCGTGAGCACATGCAGCAACAAACGCCGCGCTTCAGCCTGGTCTGCCGACGTGCGCAGCTGCCACTTGGGGTCCGTAAAGCCACTATCAATCTCTTTCAGTGCCTGCAATAGCTCGGCAAAGGCTTGATCCGCTTGGCCCTGGGGCTGTTCGCTGGCATTAACCAAAGGCATTAATAGCGCCGCGGCGACCCCTGCCACACCCGTTGCTGCAACGCCTTTGAGCATGTCACGTCTGTCCATTACTCTCTCCGCAGTAGTTCTTAGTAGTCCGGCATTGTCACCCGCCCCCGCTGTATACTCCAGCCCGCTGGAGTATACTGTGATGAACTCAGGCGACAATTCGGGTCCCCATATGAAAACTTTACTGAAGGCTCTTTTGGGCACCGTGGTGACTTTGCTGGTGGTAGGTTTTGTCTTTCGCGGCAATCTCATAGAGTTTGCCAAAGACGCGATCACAAAAGATATGTTTGTTAGCGCAGACAACGACAGCTTTGATCCCGGCCTGGCCATCGGCAGCACATTCCCACCACTGATGACGCAGCTAGGCGATCGCCATGTCACCAACATTAGCGAGTTTATTCCAGACAAAGGTATGATTTTTATCGCCAACCGTTCGGTAGACTGGTGACCTTACTGCATGAAGCAGCTGGTCCAGTTGCAAGAAAATCTAGAAGCTTTTAAAGCCGCCGGCATCAGCGTGGTGGCAATGACATATGACGCGCCCGAGCTACAGCAGGCATTTGTTGAAGCAGAGGGTATCACCTACCCGCTGCTGTCCGACATCGACGCTGCCAGTGTTGCTGCACTGGGCATCCTCAACACAGACTATCAGCCGGGCGAACGTGCCTACGGCATTCCTCATCCGGGCATATTTGTGGTCAATAGCGAGGGTATGATTGTCGGTAAATTGTTTGTAGAGGCCTACGCCGAGCGGGTCGAGGCCCTAAGCGTGCTCAGCTATGCTCTTGAGCAGCTGCAGCCCTAAAAGTCTACCATGTCGTCATCTTCGCCGAAGTCGTCCTGCTCGGGCCCTTCGGCAGGCCCGTCGTGACTCTCAAGACATTCATCAATAACCGGTCTTTCATTCAGGTAGTTGCTGATCAATCGACGCTTGAGATCGAGCCGCTCCATAGTCCCCATATCATCTGTGGCGTACATCAGTCGTGTGCTGTAATCCAGAGTGTCGGGCGGCATGGGCACTGCACACCTGTGTAAGGGCAAAACTTGTGTGACAATGTCTGCGGTACCTTCGCGGTACATGAAAATTTCGTTGGTATCAGAGAAGTAGAGCAGATCCACCTGACCATTACCGGTCAGGTCCTGCGCACACATTTCATACAGAAACATAGTGTCGCAGACCAGGCGCCCGCCCACTTCAGTCTCCACCGTGCGTTGCCCCGCGCAACCGGCGAGCAGTAACGGTGCGAATGCTATCCAGCCATATTTCTTAAGCCGCAAAACCTGCACTACCTCGACCTTCAAAACTCATGCTAACCATTAACCCGAACCTTTGCCATTGATGGCACAAAGATATACCCGTTGACTGTGGTTGATCTGTGAAGCAACCACTAAAGTAGCTCGTCCGCCAGAATATCCAATGCCTCGGTTTGCATAGTTCCCACCATCATCAGATCAACTTCACCACGCTCACCACTTGCCTTCCACACTTTAGCCCGCTCACGGATTTTCTCCTCCGGACCAATCAGGTGCACCGCGTCCACCAGGTCATCCGGCACAGCGGCAATCGCGGCATCCTTATTACCCGCAAGATAATGATCCTGAATTTCCACCGCTGCATCAACGTAGCCCATGCGTTTGGCAAGATCATTATAAAAATTCTTGCCACGCGCGCCCATACCACCAATATAAAGCGCCATGTTGGCCTTCACCATCGGAGCAAACTTATCATAGTCGCCCACCAGGCAGGAAACGCCAGGAGCCACCGTAAAATCGGCCTTGCTTTTACCGCCGCCCGCGCGGGCGAACCCCTCATCCAGAAATGGTTTGAGCACCTCATCATACGTCTCAGGCTTGAGCATCATTGGAAATACTCCGTCTGCGCATTCGGCCGCACAGCGTAATCCGTTGGGACTAATGGACGCGGTATAGATTGGCAAATCGGGGTTGCCGTGCAAAATACTCTTCAGCGGCTTACCGAGGCCGGTGCTGCCGGTTTCGTGATTGGGAATATGATAAAACTCGCCCTCATGCTCCAGTGGAGCCTGGCGGGCTAGTATCTGACGAATGATGCCGATGTACTCGCGGGTGCGCGTCAACGGCTTGCCGTATATTTGACCGTGCCAGCCCTCGGCCACCTGCGGTCCAGACGGGCCCAGGCCCATAATAAAGCGGCCGCCTGACAGATGATCCAGAGTCATCGCTGTCATGGCCGCCATCGCCGGCGTGCGCGCGGGCATCTGCATAATGGCAGTACCCACATTGATTTTGCTGGTCTGTGCCAATATCCAACTGGCGGTGGACACTGCATCGCTACCATAAGCCTCTGCCGTCCACACCGAATGAAAGCCGAGGTTCTCAGCATGCTTGATCAAATCCATATTGAGCTGCGCACGACTGCCGAAACTCATTTGACTAACGCCTAACTTCATAGAACCTGTCCTCTTGAGGCGTTTAACCGGCTGCTGCCCGCTATTCGCGAATACCCGCTAAAGGCCGTGATTATGCCAACATACTCTGGCAAGTCCAATCGGGGCTTGGCGGTCTAGCCTGGAACATCAGCCAACAGCGCCGCATTGGTGTTGACCGGGCCCTCGCGTGAGCTGAAGTCGAAACTGCTATCAGCACCGTCGAAGCTGGCCTGAACATCCTCGGTAAAGCATTCGCCCCAAGCCTGCCACTGCTTGGTATCCGGGGTCCTGAAGTAACGCGCCTTGAGAGCCTTAATGGCCTCTATTTCTGCTAACTGTGCCAACTCCACTGACTCTGCTCCCCTATCCTCTCATCCATTCTTTTGCCAATGGTTCAACCATCAGCGCCACTGCCGCCGAGTTGCGGTTGCCATCACTGCAGCTGACGCCAATAATGCGCTTAAACCAATGAGCCAACAAACCTATGTCCCTGCACTCTCTAATTTTCCGTTGGCACGCACTCGTATTATTGCTGCTTACGAGCGCCGCTCTTGCCGCACCCTCTGCGACCTGGGAGGTTGCCGGTGGCGATGACGGCAATGCCAAATTTTCGACACTGACACAAATCCATCGCGGCAACGTACAGCAGCTAAAGCCCGTCTGGAGTTACGCGAGCGCCAAAGGGGCTGAACTGTTCTCCAGCTCAGAACTGCAACTCAACCCGATCGTGATCGACGACATACTCTACGGCCGCAACCCCTTACATCATGTGTTTGCCATTAACGCCGAAACCGGGGCTGAACTGTGGACCTTCGACCCGTTTGCCGAGGAAGAAGGACTGCTGGGCTCCTACATGCGCGGCGTCACCTATTGGCAGCATGATGACGACCAACGTCTGTTTTTCAACGCCTCGCACAATATGTACGCACTGAACGCGCGCACTGGTAAACTGATTCAAGGGTTCGGAGACAAAGGCGTCGTCGATCTGCGCCAGGGTCTGGGCCGCGAGCCTGACAAAATCTCTGTCTACTCACCCTCCCCCGGTGTCATTTACGGCGACCTGATTATTCTGGGCAGTGCAGTCACAGAAGGCGAAGGCGCAGCGCCCGGCGACATTCGCGCCTACAACGTGCGCAGCGGCCGACTGGTATGGTCTTTTCACACTATCCCCCATCCCGGCGAGTTTGGTTATGACACCTGGCCGGAAGGCGCCTGGCGCAGTGCTGGCGGCGCCAATGCCTGGGCAGGCTTGAGTGTCGACAAAGACAATGGCGTAGTTTTTGTACCCACCGGCTCTCCCACCCCGGACTTCGACGGTTCTCAGCGTCACGGCGCCAACCTGTTCGGCAACTCAATCATTGCGCTGAATGCGACTACCGGTAAGCGCATCTGGCACTATCAAGCAGTACATCATGATATCTGGGACCGTGACCTGAGCTCGGCACCAACTCTGGTTAACATTACTCAAAACGGTAAGACAATTCCCGCGCTGGTGCAGGCCTCAAAACAGGGCGTGCTGTATTTACTGGACCGCAATACGGGCAAGCCGATATTTCCGATCGAAGAGGTTCCCGTGCCGGCTTCGGATGTACCCGGTGAGCTTGCCTACCCCACCCAGCCACGCGTTACCCTGCCAGAACCTTTTACACGCCAGGCCTTCACACCAGATCAAATAACCGATATCTCAGCCAGCGCCAATGCTTATGTCACCAAGCTATACGAGGCGTCACAGCCCTTCGCCTATATGCGCCCGATCGGACTCAAGCCCACCATTTTTTTCCCCGGCTTTTACGGCGGCGCCAACTGGGGCGGCGGTAGCGTCAATGCCGCCACTGGCATCTACTTTATTAACGCTACAGAAACCACACACCGCATCAGCATTGGCCCGGTGCAAGCACCCGCTGGCGACCGGCCCGGGTTTGGCAGCTTCGTTTATCGCAAACACTGCGCCGGCTGCCACGGCGTTAACTTCGAAGGTTTCTATCCCTATGCCCCGCCATTGACCGATCTCGCCAAGCGCACCAACAAGAAAGCTGCAATGAGCACTATCGTTAGAGGCAAGGGCCGCATGATGCCGTTTGGCAATCTGCCAGATCACGAACGCAGCGCGGTGCTTGAATACCTGTGGCAGGCTACCGATAGCGGCCGCGAGCAGACCGCGGGCAGCAGTAGCGCGCATAAAAGCGAGAACGAGACGGTCTACATGTTTAACGGCTACGCTGATTTTCTCGATGACCGCGGTTATCCAGCCAACAAGCCACCCTGGGGCACCTTAACCGCAGTTAATCTCAACAGCGGTAAACGCCTGTGGCAGGTACCGCTGGGTGAATTCCCACAGCTGACTGCCGAAGGCATACCCATTACCGGCACCCGCAATTACGGCGGCTCTATCGCCACGGCGAGCGGCCTCGTGTTTATTGCTGCCACGCCGGACGAAAAACTGCGGGCCTTCGATCAGGACAACGGAGAAATTCTGTGGGAGTACCAGTTACCCGCGGCCGGCTATAGCACACCGTCCACCTACATGATCAATGGACGCCAGTATCTGGTGGTGGTCTGCAGCGGAGGCAAGCTGGGCACTGCCAGTGGGGATCAGTATCTGGCGTTTGCACTGCCCTAGTTGGGACACGCTACACCCAACAGAAATTTGCCTGACTGGCGCCTAACGGCATAAGGCCCTCGCCGGTTACGGAAAACTATCACCGGATCCAAATACCCCCTTTTTTTGTCAGGTTATTTTACACTTCGCTAATTCAGTGTTCGCTAACCCATTGATTTCATTACGCTGGCACGAATTGTGCATACTCTCTGCATGAGCTTTCACAACCGTGAAATTGAAACTTGCTGTCAATGTATTCACATAGAAGGGGCGATATGAAGTTACTACACACACTTGCTGTTTTTACGTTTATGGGTTCGGTCCTCCCGGCATTCGCTGCTACAACTGCAGGTCCGTTCGACTTTAGTTACTCTTACTCTAATCCGTACGACTCCAACGCCCAGACCTACATACATAGCGTCACTAACGCGACCCTGTATTCAGAGTCTACCGTTCGCGCGTATATACCTGTCACCGGCGGGGCAACAGAGGGAGCCACAACGCCAGGCGTCATCACATACAAATTCGATTTCGGAACTGAGACCGTCGCTGCTGCTAACGTGCGGACTAACAACCCGACGTTTCACTGGGCTTACAGCGAGGGACACAATTATTTCTATGGTTCCAAGGACGGGGCAACATGGGTCGAACTCCTCAATGTCACTACACCGGCCTATGGTGCAGCCAACTCGGGTGGCCTCTATGATGCGCTTCCGACGAGCTTACTCGGTGGAACCGAGTTGTGGTTCAAGGCTGAGCTTTTTTCCTTCGGTTCGAATGTTGTTTGCTGTGGCGCCTCTGGCAGAAACACAGCCCAGCATTCACGCTACGACATTAACCAGTCGCCGACCACTGAAACCTTCAAGCTTGAAGTTGTTTATGTTCCACAGGTCCCACTTCCGGCCGCCGCTTGGCTATTCGGTTCCGCGCTACTGGGGCTAGGCGCCATGAAGCGCAAGAGAAACTAACTACCATTGTCAGGTGAAAGCGGACCTGCTGAAACGCTGGCTTTCGCCGGATGTGTGACATTCGAATGACGTCAATCCACTACCAGCACGCACAGCGGATGTGCTGCTCAATGCCGCGCCTGTCATTCATACGACCTGATTCAGGTTTAGACTCAAGTAAGTCTGATTTGACCACACAGCGGTCACTCAGTTTCGGAGTGTCTGACATCTGAGATAAACTTGAGAAAGGCGATTCAGCAAAGGATTCTAAAGCCAAATAAAGCTCTCTTGGCAAGCGTCTGAACGTCATATGTTGCAGCTGGATGAAGCTGCTCAAGTGAATTAGCGAGTCTCCGAGGCGACCCAGAATAACTCCGCGGTTAGCCACTAGTAGTGGAGTTGGTTTGCTGCTCTGGCTGAGAACGGATAAGCTGAAATTCATGTTTGAGGACCGTCCGCTTCGGTCCTCAATTATTTCGCATGGACAAATAACCAGGTGCAGCATCATGGCAAAAACTATCCTTCCTCTTCTGACTCTTTTGAGCCTGATGGTGCCGTTAGTCTCTACGGCGGCTGACAAACCACCGCGCCTGGTGCTGCAAATAACCGTTGACCAACTCCGCGGGGATCTGCCGGCACGTTACCTTGAGAAGATGGGTAAAGGTGGTTTTCGTTATCTGTTAAGTGAGGGCGTGGTTTATGAGAACGCCCATCATGCGCACTCCAATACCGAAACCATAGTCGGTCATGCAACGTTGGCAACAGGCGCTTACCCTGCTGATCACGGGCTTATCGCCAATATATGGTTTGACCGAGAGTCCGGTGAGATGACCTATAACATCGAAGATAGCCGGTACCCTTTGCTGACGAAGGGTGCTGATGTGGACAAGGCAACTGAAATTGACCCCACACAGCGCGTGGCGCGCAGTGATGGTCGTTCACCAGCTGCAATGCTAGTGTCGACATTTAGTGATGAACTAGCCATTCACACCGCAAATACAGCTAAAATATTCGGTGTCTCTGTTAAGGATCGTGGCGCGGTTTCGATGGCCGGCCATGCGGGTAAGGCTTTCTGGTTTTCCAAGGCAACCGGCGAGTTTGTCACCAGTTCTTTTTATTACGATCAGTATCCCCAATGGGTCAGCGAATTCAATGCGAAGCAGCCGGCCCAGCGTTATGCAAACCAAAACTGGGAGCTGATGCTTGAACCTTCCGCGTACACTCATGCTGATGCGGACGATCAGGCCTGGGAGACAAATTTGGGAGACTATGGCCGCGTGTTTCCGCACCCTTACGGCCCGGGTGACGGTAAGTATTTTACCACCCAGCTTACCGTTTCTCCCGCAGGTGACGAGCTGACACTGGAGTTTGCCAAACAGCTGATCGACAACGAGGCCATTGGAGAAGATGCTGTTACTGACTATTTATCGGTGAGTTTTTCTTCGACGGACTATGTGGGCCACTTGTTCGGTCCGTCGAGTCTCGAAGCAGAAGACAATTTGCTGCGGCTCGACCGTACACTGGCTGATTTACTGGCGTACGTGGATCATAAGGTGGGACTAAAGAATACTCTTGTGGTGTTATCCGCAGACCATGGTAGCCCGGAGGTACCGCCGCTGCTAAACGAATACGGTATCGAGGCAGGTTATGTCACGCCTGATAACTGGGACACAGCAGCTGGCATTGTGAACCTGAAACAGAAATTTGGTATTGGTGGTGAGTTGATACAGAAGTTCTTCCCACCCTATATCTATCTGAATCGGCAGCTGATCCGCGATCAGGGGCTGAATCAGGCTGCGGTTGAGAAGGCCGTTGCACGCGAAATGATGATGTTTGAAGGAGTAAGTCTCGCGCTTTCAACTACGGCACTTATGAATGGTCAGGTTGCCGATACAGATATCAACCGGCTGATACTGAACAGCCATAACCCACGTCGCTCGGGTGATGTTTTTATAGTGTTCGAACCGAACTGGTTCATCAATGATTTTGATGGTTTAACCGTTGCCGTTACGCATGGCTCGCCGTGGCGCTACGATACTTATGTACCGGTGATCTTTGCCGGAGCTGGTTTAAAGTCGCAGCGGGTTTTTCGCGAGATCGAGACTGTTGATATTGCCTCTACCCTGTCTCAAGTTATTGGCACCAACAGGCCCTCGGGCGCAAGAGGACAGGTGTTGCCTGAGGTTTTGCAATTACAGTCATCGAAGCGCAGATGAGATGCTCCCGCGCCAGGGAAAAATCCACGCAGGAAGAGCGCATGGTATTAGCCGGGCTGGTCTACGGCGTCAGCAGTAAACCGAAGAACACATCGACATTGAGCAGTCTTTATCGGCGCAGCCTTATTCAAACTTCAGATTATGGATTCAGCCTGAGTAGCCCCGATATGAGATCAGTGGTGAAGCCGCAGTGGTCGCTGAAAGACTATCGTGCACTACGCCGAAACTACGAAAATCCAGGGCTTAACACTCCGGTAATGTGACTTTGGTACGGTTTCTGCATTATCTACACTAATTGACTTGCACCGCGGGCCAAAACCACTAGAATCGCCGCGTCTTTGCCCTGCATTGGTGCGTGGCGGGTTCCTAAAGCGTTAGAGATGTTCAATTTTGGTGCCTGGATACAGGTTTTGATGAGAGAGATGTCATGAATACAGCAGAAAACAATACCCTGCGCGCTCGCGCAGAACGCGCCGTCGGAGATTTGGTTCTGGCAGAATTGTTTGTGGTTCAGGCTACTCTGGAGAGCGCCTCAATGTTAGGCGATAGCTGGAGCGGTTTACGCACCCAGCTCAGCAGCACTGAAAACACGGAGGAAGACTTTGGCAGCTTTCTGCAGCGCACCCGGCGTCAGCTCACCGAGCCCTACTCGACCCGCTTTCGCTACTTGCGCGAACTGAGCCGCGACGCCGATAAAAATATCGCCGCGTAGCCAACTCTGTCAAAGCAGGTATACTCTCGCCCTCGTTAAAGAGGTAATGACACCATGTCACTGGGAACCTGGGACCCGAACGCCGCGGCAACCGTCGCAACGCTAGAGATAAAGCCGGAACTATTGCCGCGCTACGCCAGCTTTAGTCAGCAAAACCAGCTACCGCAGCTGGCAGAAATGTTTGATGAGACCGCTCTGAGCGAGCTGAGGCCGCTGCTAAAAGTGGAGCCTGTGGCCTGGGCGGAGACTCTGGCAGCCTTCGACAATGACCTGTTATTGCACCTGATTCGATTTTTTACCGTCGCCGAAGCGCTGCCCGATTGCGAAGCAGGCGCAACCTCCCCGGTGATTCCGATGGCCAAATTATTGCGCCAACGCGGTGAACGCCTGGATAAAACACTGCTGCAGTGGATCCGCGAAAACAGTATTAACCGCTTTCTTCCCTACGGCCCGCTGTAGACTCGCTGGCGCAGCCTCTGCGCCGCCAATCCAATAAGGCTATACGGCGGCGCTCAGTGACTTTTTTCGAAAGCGGCGCGCTGCTCTGGAGTCGCTTCGGTTTGGTGCTTTTCTTTCCACTCGGCATAGGGCATGCCGTAGACCATCTCTCTGGCCTGCTCCAGGTCGACACTCTCTCCAGCTTCTTCCGCCGCCGCCACATACCATTTTGACAGACAGTTACGGCAAAACCCGGCCAAGTTCATAAGCTCAATATTCTGCACGTCCTTGCGGCTATCAAGGTGGGTCAACAAACGTCGAAAAACAGCGGCTTCCAGTTCTACATTGGACATACTTATTACCTCATTGATGGGCGCGCCAATCGCTCGCGCCGGTATAAAAAACGGCGGCTATTATAGCCTCAGACCATCATGAATTCGCCACCATTGACGTCCAGCGCGGCACCGGTTATCACCTTTGAGTAATCCGAGGCAAAAAAGATGGCCGCCTTGGCGCAGTCGCCATCTTCGGGAATGAACCCGAGCGGAATGTTCTCGCAAATATCAGCAATCAGTTCCTCCTCAGCAACACCCGTGGCTAGCGCCCGTCCGGCAATATAGCCCTGTACGTTGGGCCCCCACATCCAGCCCATGTTGCAGCTGTTGAAGCGGATATTGTCACCGCCCAGCTCTAGCGCCAGATGCTTGGTGGCGGCATGCAGGGCCGCCTTGCTGGCCGCATAGCCACCCTGTAAGAGCATCGGTTTGCGCTCAACCATCGTCGCGATCATCACCACAGAGCCACCTCCAGATTGCTTCATGTGCTGCACACAGGCTTGAGTCAACGCCACTGTGCCATAGAAATTGACGTCCATGGTAAAGCGCCAGTCATCCAGCTTGGCCTCTGCCGCGGGGTCGTATACGCAGGGGTCAAAAGCACTGTTAATGAGGCAATCAATACGACCGAATTCAGCCACGGTGGCGTCGGCCAGCGCCTGACACTGGTCCTCCTGGGTAATATCAGTGGGCACTTTCAACACGCGGGTGCTGCCACCCAACGCCGCAATCTCTGCCTCGGCTATATCCAGTTTGGCAACGGTGCGAGCCGCCAGCACCACTCCAGCCGCACCTTCACGTGCGCAAAGAGTGGACAATTCCATCCCCAGTCCTGGCCCTATGCCCGACACAATGACAATCTTTCCTTCCAATAACATCGTTTACTACTCCTTTAATCAGGTTCTGCAATCGAAACAGTGCATGCCGCAAAGGCTTAGGCCGACAACTCTTGATACGTATCAATTCATATTATCGCCCCGACAGGCAAGATAGCAGGCAACTTAGCGTATTTCACCAGCTCCAGTCGGAGAGCCGCAATGTCACTTGATAAAATAATGGTGATCGTCGATCCAACCACCACCACTCAACCCGCCTTTGCCCGCGCCCTACATTCAGCTCAGCTGACCGGTGCGCGACTGCACCTGTATACCTGCATTGAAGAAACTGGAGCCCGCGAAGCCGATCAAAGCCAACAACAAGCATGCATGGAGTCGCACAGGCTATTGATAGACAGCGCCGAAGAAAGTGGCATCGACGCCAGCGGCGAAGTCGAGATTGGCCACAACTGGCACCAGCAGGTCGTATCTGCCGCAGCGCGTTGCTCGGCCTCCATGGTTTTTAAGGGCACCAAAGATCATCGCGATGTAGACCGGGAGATGCGCGGGACTTCAGATTGGACCCTGCTAAGGTTGTCGCCCTGCCCCGTACTGCTGGTGAAAGACTTTCACAACTGGAAGAACCGCCGCGTCCTTGCCGCTATCAATACCTTTTCCAAAGACATTGCTCACATCAAGTTGAACAATCAGATTATCAGCTTCGCGCAACAGTTCAGCGAGGCCTACGGGGCCGATCCGCATTTCATCAATGCTTACAGCGACCGGAATCAAGTTCCCGACATTGAAAATTTGGCAGACGCCTGTGGCGTGCCCAATGAACACATACATGTGGTGGAGGGCGGCGCAGCAGAAGTGATTGCCAGTACGGCGGCCGATATCGACGCCGACCTGATAATCATAGGCACAGTCGGACGTGCCGGCCTAAGAGGTACTGTGGTTGGTAACACCAGTGAACGAATTCTCGACCACACTCATTCAGATGTACTGGTGTTAAATTAGGCGGCAGCTCGCTTCGACAAAGCAAAGGCTTCGGAGACCAAGCTGAATGAACGCATACGATCTTCCAGGTAATAGCTGTTACTGACGATCATCACTTCATCCGCATCATGCCTGGCCGCCAGATGCTCTATCTTCTCTCGCACCTGTTCGGGTGTTCCCACCGCTCTGGATCCCTCATTGCGCGATAGAAACGCCAGCTCCTGCTGGGTGAACTGATGTGCTGCTGCCGCGGCGGGGTCGACATAATCGATGTGCGGTCCACGTGTGACGAAGGCCAGGTAGTTAACATCTGCCGCCTTTTCCAAGGCCAGCGCCTCGGCCTCGGTATCAGCACACAGTACGGTAATAGCCACCATCGCATGCGAGCGTGGCCATAACGCTGACGGTTTGAACTGACGCCGGTAGCCGGCAATCATATCAGGACCTGCCAGCGGGTTAATAAACAGCGCTACGGTATAGGGTAGGCCCAACTCGCCGGCCAGCCAGGCACTGTCGGGGCTACTGCCCAACATCCAGATCGGCAGATCCTTCGGTGGCGGCGGACACACCTTGGGCTTGGCACTGTCTGACCACAGATAATGTCCCAACTCTTCTACCAACTGCGGGAAGCGCTCAAATTTGGGACGGCCATCAGTGGCCAGCGCTACAGCAGTCGCCATATCCGCTCCCGGTGCCCGCCCTACTCCCAGGTCAATACGACCGGGATACAGATTGGCTAACAACGAAAAATTCTCCGCCACTTTATAAGCGCTGTAATGCGGCAGCATAATGCCGCCAGAACCAATGCGGATATGACTAGTAGCCGCGCCGATGGC
Organism: Candidatus Litorirhabdus singularis; assembly: GCF_026262625.1. GTDB lineage: Bacteria > Pseudomonadota > Gammaproteobacteria > Pseudomonadales > Halieaceae > Litorirhabdus > Litorirhabdus singularis. The sequence continues at coordinate 260,021 of NZ_SHNN01000005.1, read as the reverse complement.
GGCTAACAAAACTTCCGGTGAACTACCCGCCAGCAGGCTGGTGTTATGGTGCTCAGACACCCAGAAGCGCAGATATCCCAGACTCTCACAGAGCTGGGCCACCTCCAGCGTCTCTGCCAATGCCACCTGCGCGCCGCCCCCTGGCCGCACAAATGACTGATCTAATACTGATAACTGCAATGTTCCTGGTTCAAGCACGTTAACCACTCCCTTACTCCACTCGCTGTGCTGTCCTTTTTACCACCCGAAGAGGCCGTTTTTGTTATTATATCGCGCCCCTCAAGCAGGTAGTCTGCGACAACTCTCCATAACTCCCGACAACCGGAAGCCACAACATACTATGAGCAAATTACATTACAAGGACCTTGCTGCACTGGAAACCCTGATCAGCGCCGAATTTGGCGGCTGGAGCCAGAGCGTCAAGGTTGACCAGAAGATGATCAACGACTTCGCTGAGCTCACTGGCGACCACCAGTGGATACACGTAGACGTTGAGCGCTGCGCCAAAGAGAGCCCTTTTGGCACCACTATCGCCCACGGCTTTTTGACCTTGTCATTGCAGCCCGCAATGGCGGGTGGCGGTGATGCAATTGGCAATATCGAAGGCTGGAGCAATATCGTCAACTACGGCTCTAACAAGCTGCGGTTTACCGGTGCTGTGCCAGTCGACAGCGAAATCCATCAACGCAGTCGCGTCAAAGCGGTAGACGTGCAGGATCACAAGACCACCATCACCATGGAAACCAATATCCACGTCGTCGGTCAGGATGAACGTCCGGCCGTAGTCTATGAACTCATGTTCGTTTTAATGTAAGGAGCCACACTCATGGCAGAAGCAGTAATTGTAGACGTAGTCCGTACCCCAATTGGCCGCGGCAAGCCCATAGTGGGTGATCTCAGCGGTGTTCACGCGGTGAAATTGCTAGCAGAGTCCTACCGGGCTTTGCTGGAGCGCAATGACGTGGACGCCGCTGACGTCGAGCAGGCCTATGCTGGCTGTGTCACCCAAGCCGGTGAACAGTCCAACAACCTGGCTAAGAACGCCTGGCTGCAGCTGGGCCAAGCCTACACCGCTGGCTGTTCTACCATTGATACCCAGTGTGGCTCAGCCCAGACCGCCAACCATATTATGTCGGCACTGATAGCCGCAGGCCAATGCAATATCGGTATCGCCGGTGGTGTTGAAGCCATGAGCCGGGTTGGCCTCGGTGCCAGCGCCATCAACGGCCCGGGTTACTTTATGACCGATGACTGGCCCTACCCCGACGGTGCTCAAAGCCAGTTTGACGCAGCCGAGCGTATTGCCAAAAACCGCGGCATTACCCGCCAGGATATCGACGAGCTCGCAGTGCGTTCACACACTCGCGCTATCGAAGGCTGGGACAATGGCTGGTTTACACAAGTAGTTCCAGTAGAGGCCCCGGTTATCGGGGCCGATGGCCAACCGACTGGCGAGACCAAATTGGTTAGCCGTGACCAGGGCATGCGCGAAACCACTATGGACAGTCTGGCCAATCTCAGAGTCCTCTCTGAGGGCGGTATTCACACCGCTGGAACCTCTTCTCAGGTCTCTGACGGTTCTGCCGCAGTACTGTGGATGAGCGCCGACGAAGCCAAGGCTCGCGGACTCAAGCCTCGCGCCAGAATTATCCAAGGTGTGGTTGCTGGTAGCGATCCTTACTACCTATTGGACGGACCGGTGAACGCCACCGAACTGCTGTTCAAGAAAACCGGCATGAACATGAACGATATCGATATCGTCGAAATCAACGAAGCCTTCGCTTCCGTCGTATTGTCTTGGCAGCGCGTGTTCAATGCCGACATGGACAAGGTTAACTGCAAGGGCGGCGCCATTGCCATGGGCCACCCGGTCGGCTCTACCGGTGCACGTTTGATCGGCGAAGCGTTGATAGAAATGGAGCGTCAGGATAAAAGTACCGCTCTGATTACTATGTGCTGTGGTGCTTCAAACGGCACTGGAACTATTATCGAGCGTCTGTAGCTAATGCAAGACATGCGCGCAGCTCCGTTGTCGTCACCCAGCCAGGGTGTCATAGGGCAGCTGCGCAGTAACACGATTCAAATTGAACCAAATATGACAGGAGTATAATAATGGGATCATTGGAAGGCAGAACCGCCATTATCACCGGCGCCGGACGCGGACTGGGTCGTGAAGAGGCCCTGCAACTGGCCAGCCAGGGCGCCAATATCGTCATCAGTGACATCGATATACCCGATGCTGTCACCGCCGCAGAGGAAACCATTGCTGATATAGAAGCATTGGGTGCCAAAGCAACCCTGGTACTGGGCGATTGTGCCGATACCAACGATGCGGCCACCTTGTTCAAGACTGCGCTGGATACCTTTGGTGACGTTAACATCATGGTTAACAATGCAGGCTTCTGCCGTGACCAAACCATCTTTGGCATGGACGATGAGCAATTTGATTCGGTCGTACGGGTTCATCTGCGCGGTCACTTCGTCAATATGCGCAACGCTACTAAATACTGGCGCGGTAAAGCTAAAGCCGGTGAGGAAATCTATGGTCGTCTGATCAGCACTTCTTCAGAAGCGGCCATCTTTGGCTCTGCGGGCCAGGCTAACTATGCTCCCGCCAAGTCCGGCATTGTCGCCATGACTATGGGCGCCGCCCAGTTGATGATCAAGTATGGCGTTACCTGCAATGTGATCATGCCCCGCGCGCGTACTGATATGACCAACTCTGGCATGACCGCACAACTGTTTGCGGCACCGGATGATGGTTTTGACGCATTTAATCCTGAAAACGTTGCACCACTGGTTGGCTACCTCACCTCACCCGAAGCTGGACATATTTCTGGTGAAGTCATGGTGGTATGGGGGGATCAGGTAGATGTGATTCTGCGTCCCAGCTTTGGACCGCGTTACAACAATCCCAAGGGTGGCAAATGGGCAGTGGAAGATCTGCACACGTCATTGTCAGAGTACTTTACTGCCGACCATGTTCCTGTGCAGGACGGCTTTACCGTACCGCCCCAGTAGCACCGGGCATAAACCTGAAGGGCAGAATTCATTCTGCCCTTCAGGTTTAGCGGGGTTGTTTGGTTTCCTGCTGTCGGGTACTGGCGCGCCCAACCCGATCGGCTTCGCGACCGGTTGCTTCCGAATACTCCAGCGACCACTCATACAAATCACTGTTCTCCGGATCCTTGGTAACTACTTTGACATCGGCCGCAACGACCCAGTCAGCGCCGACATCGGCTCCTGTCATAATGCTCATCTTTTATTCTCCTTTTTCCATGACTACAATCTAGCCCCGATCCTCGATCGCCAACACCCTGCGACTTGGGAACTGTGATCGCAGCCGCGCTTTTACAGCACTTTCCCGCCCTGATTGTGAACCATGCACGCTGATGCCCCAGAGCTTTATGCTAAGTCGCTTGCGTCACAGCGACACAGCGCTAAAATAGCGCGCCTGTGAAAATGCCCTCGCCGGCTCCCAACTGGCCCTTTGATATACGTCGCATACCCTTCTTCTACGGTTGGGTAATTTGGCTGGTTAGCACGCTCGGGTTCCTCTTTAGCATCCCCGGCCAGACCATGGGCATGGCGGTTTTCACCGATGCCCTGATCGACGCTCTCGGACTAACCCGCACACAGCTCTCGATGGCTTACCTCATCGGTACAGTAGGGTCTGCGCTACTACTTACCCGAGCAGGGCGTTGGTACGATCGCTGGGGCGGACGCACTATGACCACCCTGGCCAGTCTGGCTCTTGCTCTCATGCTGATCTATATCGCCGCCACTGCCTGGCTCTCCGAAGCGCTGGGCGGTTCCGCTCCGGTCGGCTTTATCCTGATCATGATTGGCTATTTTGGCGTGCGCTTCTTCGGTCAGGGTGTTCTAACCAGCGCTTCGCGCAACGTACTATTAGTCTGGTTTGAAAAACGCCGTGGGCTGGTCAGCAGCGTGCGCGGCATATTTGTCAGCCTCGGTTTTTCGTTGGCGCCGCTGGGTCTCGCTGCATTGATATTAACCTGGGGCTGGAGCGGAGCACTCATGGGACTAGCGCTTGCTTGCGCCGGGTTCGCCGTATTCTCCTACTTGCTATTACGCGACAGCCCTGCAAGCTGCGGTGTCCTGATCGATGGAGCTACCGCCGACGATGACACATCGGAGTCCCAAACCCCGCCCAGCACTACCCTGGAAGACGCGCGCCGCAGCCCAGTATTCTGGATATTCGCGCTCAGCCTGTCCATACACGCGCTATTTGGCACTGCAGTTACCTTTCATATCATATCTATTTTTGATGGTGCTGGACGCACGCCTGAACAGGCCTTCGCCTACTTCCTGCCGGTGGCTATCGCCGCCACCTCGGTAAACTTATTGGCTGGTTGGCTGGCAGACAGCCGCCGCCTAAAACCATTCCTGGTCATCATGCTAGGCGGCTTCATCATGGGAGCAATTGGATTACTGAATCTGGAAGCAGATTGGGGTTACTGGCTATTGGTTGCCGGCTTTGGCGGCTCCGGCGGGCTCTGGTCGGTAATTTCCAACCTGGCCTTCATCCGCAATTTCGGGCCCCTGCATCTGGGAGAAATAAGCGGGCTATGCACCTCTATTATGGTGTTCGCCAGCGCCATTGGCCCCGCCATGTTCAGTCTGGGCCTGGATTTCTTCGGCACATATGCGGCAGCGGAGTACTTCTGTTTGCTGGTTCTGGTTCTATTACTATTGGCCGCGTTGGTAATACCACACCGCCAGGAACACCTGCCGCAACACTGACGCCCCCGACGCAAACGTCAGGGGCTGCTCTCAATCAGCCTTGTCCCAGTATCAAAGCGCCGGTGGGAACTCCAACACCACTGCTTACCAAAACATGCTCGACATTTTTACTCGGCTGTCCGGTAGAGTCTCCCCGCACCAAACGTACACCCTCAGCAATATTATTCATGCCGTGAATATAGGCTTCAGATATTAAGCCTCCGTGGGTATTGTTGGGTAAACGTCCGTCGATATCCAAGGCACCATCGCGCACCATGTCCACCCCTTCGCCACGCTTGGCAAAACCGAAGCTCTCAAGCTGCATGATGATTTCAGACGTAAACGCGTCGTAGAGGCATGCCGCATCAATGTCATCAGGACCGAGACCCGCCTGCTTATAAACCAGGTCCGCTGCCAGCTCCATCTCCGGCAGCGACATCAGTTCCTCACGGTAGTAACTCGTCATCTGTTCCTGACCACGCGTGGAGGCCTGACATACACCACGAATAACCGCTGGCTTTTGCTTCAAATCACGAGCCCGCTCGGCACTGGTCACCAGAATCGCGCAACCGCCATCAGTTTCCTGACAGAAATCGTACAGACACAATGGAGACGCGATCATCTTCGAGTCCATGTACTCTTCCATGGTCAAAGGCTTACCGTAACCATAGGCGCGCGGGTTATTCAGCGCATAGTTACGCTGCGAAATGGCCACTCGACCAAGGTCTTCACGAGTGACGCCGTACTCATTCATATACTTGTTGGCGATCATCGATATCCAGGAACCCGGTACCAGCATGCCGTAAGGCATATACCAAGACCAGTGAACCAGATCACTAGAGGTTACGTCACCGGACACACCCTGCCCCATGCGCTTTCCCGAACGACCATTCATGGCACGCCAGCAGACCACGGTGGTAGCCTGTCCGGTGGCTATCGCCATAGCGGCCTGATGAATAGTGCCTACTGCAGCACCGCCACCATAATTAATGCGACTAAACATAGTCAGGTCATTAGCGCCAACGGCACGAGCGACTTCTATCTCGTCGGTAGAATCCAGTGTGTAGCTGACCAGACCATCAATTTCCGACGGGCTGATACCAGCATCATCACAGGCGGCTTTGATAGATTCCGCGGCTAACTGTAGTTCAGATCTCCCAGAGTTTTTGGAGAACTCTGTCATTCCGATACCGGCTATCGCGGCTTCATTTTTAAGAGAAATAGGCATCAGGAAGCCTCCGCCAGCTTGAATACAGGTAATTTGAAGCCATCCGGGTCTTCCTGGATAACCATTTCCACAGCCAACCCAAAGTCAGCCTCTTCTGGCTCGCAACCTACCAGTTGAGATGTGAGACGCGTACCTTCCTCAAGATCAACCAAAATGATAATCAACGGATACTCGTAGCCCGGAAACTGCGGATGCGTGAGTACGGTATAGCTACAGATAGTGCCTTTGCCGCTGGCTTCCACCGCGTCCCACTCGGTGCTACGACAATCGCCGCACATCGGCCGTGGCGGATGACGCAAAGTCTGGCAACCCGAGCAACGTTGAATGCCCAATTTATCGTCGGCGGCCATTTCCCACCACCAGGCATTGTCGTGACCCATGGGCGGTTTTATTCTTGCTGGCTGTGACATATTTATAGCTCCAGTGCGTGAAAACCAATGGAATCGTCGCTGGCCAGTAACTCACCGAGACGGTCCAACTGCGTGCTGCCATTCCCCAGCGTGTAAGCAATGTGCTTGGCATTCAGGAAGAAGCGATGTATCGGGTAGTCCAGATCGGCTCCGATACCACCATGATGATGCTGCGCCGTCTGAACAACTCTTGCTGCAGCATCGCAGGCCCACCACTTGGCGGCGCGTACTTCAGCACTCGCGGGCAGACCTTCACTGAGCCGCCATAAGGCCAGCCAGTAAGTCGAACGCATCGCTTCTACATCGATATAGCTGTCTGCCATACGCATAGCGAGGGCCTGAAACGAACCCAGAGGTACGCCAAACTGCTCGCGCTCACTCAGGTAGGCCGCAGTGCGCTTCATTGCTTCCTCGGTAACCCCTACCTGCAGCGCACAGTGCGCAACATTGGCGTGCTCTTCAATCCAGTCAACAATTTCCTGCCCCTGACCGACACTCCCCAGTAGCGCGGTTGCCGCAACCGACACCTTGTTCAGTTCCAGATGCGCCGCACGCTCACCCAGTAGGCTGATATTCACACCCGTGAGCGCAACCCCGGCAGTAGCGGTTTCCACCAGAAATACTGAGGTTTTCCCGTCCGCATCAACCGCCGGAACCAATATGCAATCGGCGACAGAACCATCAGGCACTACCGCACGTTTACCAGATAACACCCAGCCATCACCCTCTGCGGTGGCTGTTACCGCGGTTGCCAATGCCGGGTTCATACCCACCTCAGCAATCGCCGCAGTCAGCTTGACGCTGCCGGTAGCCAGCGCGCCCAGCCACTGCTGCTGTTGCTCGTCGCTGCCATAGTTGGCCAGCGGCAGGCCACCCAGCACCAGGCTGCTGAATAGCGGCGTAGGCGCCACACGGCGCCCCTGCTCTTCGAGTATCAGGCACAGCTCGACAAAACCTAAGCCACTGCCGCCGAAAGCCTCGGGGATGGCAATACCCAGTAACCCCTGCTCTGCCAGAGTGCTCCAGAGTGAGTCGTCGTATGTGCCGCCGCTGCGTGCAAGTTTGAGTAACGACTCGTCCGTGGCGCTATCGGTAAATATTTGATACGCCAGCTCACGAATCGCTAACTGGTCTTCGCTGAAATCAAAGTTCATAGTTCTCTCTTCTCATCATGGCCCGCCATAGCAGCCAGGTTTCGGGTGTATTTTAGCGCCTTGGCCGGAGGATGCTCCAGAAACAGGGCGCGGTAAAACATAGTCGTCAGTAATTCGGTAATATCGTCCACCTGCAGTTTACTGTTGTGCAAAGTAGCGCTGTTATTGACAAAATATTCGCGCAGCAGGCCTTCACCAATACCGGCCAGGCTATAAACAACCATCAGTGCCTGGCCGCGCTTGAAGCGAACCCCGGGGAACATGCGCGGCATTAACTTAACCAGCCACATCAGCTGTTCGCGATAAGCGGTGCGCAGCAGGTCAGAGAATTCTGCGTCTTCGTCCGCCATCTGCAACAGGCAACGCATCACCCCCGGCCGGTTGGCATAACTGCTAACCACCAAGTGGTTGTGCGCATAAATGCGGGCATACCAGTCACCGCGCGGCACGTCTTTTTCAATCGTCTCCACATCTGTGGCGGGGTTCGCAAAGTCAGTCAGCACCTCAATCGTCAGCGTCTTGAGGTCTTTGAAGTAGTGATAGAACAAACCCTGAGCAACACCGGCTTCACGGGTAACGTCTGCGATACGCATTTTGTGATAGCCGACCTGCTCCAGCACATTCAATGCCGCACGCTTGATATTGGCTCGCGCGGCGGCACCCCGCGCACTGCGCGTCTGGCTGGTGTCGAACTCGGTGGCAGTACTTTGACTCATGGGACGTAAAAATAGTTGAATTTGAATTCAAAATCAATAAGAATATCCACATCTTGGAAACAGCAGGCCACTAGGCCCACAGGAAAGCCACATGTTTGTAGACTACACAGAGAGCCAGAGAGAACTGCGTCGCGAACTGCGCAGCTACTTCACCCAGCTCATTAAGCCAGAATATCGCGAGGGACTGCGCAGCGCCGAAGGCGGCGACCTCTACAAAGATCTAATACGGCAGCAGGGTAAAGACGGCATGCTGGCCATTGGCTGGCCAGAGCAGTATGGCGGGCGTGGCTTGACCCAGAGCGAACAGCTGATTCGATTTGAAGAATCTCTGCTAGCCGGTGCACCCACTCCCTTTGTAACTCTTAACACTGTCGGCCCCGCCATTATGGATCACGGCACCGAAGCGCAGAAAAACCGCTTTCTGCCAGGCATCGCCGCAGGAGAAACGCATTTCTGTATTGGTTATACCGAACCTGCAGCTGGAACCGACCTCGCCTCACTGGCAACAGCAGCCGTGAAAACCGGTGATCACTATGTGGTTAACGGCAACAAGGTCTATACCAGTTCAGCCGAAGCCGCCGACTATGTATTTCTGGCGGCGCGCACCGACACCACTGTCCGCAAGCACAAAGGTATCTCTATCCTGGTGGTAGACACCAAAGATCCTGGCTTTTCCTACAGCCCAATCCACACCATCGGCAGCGTGCGCACCAACGTGTCTTACTACACCGATGTCATAGTCCCAGAAGATATGATCATCGGCAGTGAGAACGGTGGCTGGCGCTTGATCACCAGCCAACTAAACCACGAGCGCGTGGGACTGGCAGCATGGGCCATTCAGGGCTGGAAGCTATTTGATCGCTGCCTGGACTGGGCTCGCGAAGCGCGCGGACCCAATGGTGAGCGAGTCATAGACGACAAAACTGTGCAACGCAACCTGGCCGAAGTTTACTCGCACCTGGAAGCGATACGCGTGATGAATGCTCGCATGTCCTGGCAGTTGGATAACGGTGAAATTGACCCTGTTTTCCCTTCTGCGCTGAAGGTCTACGGCACTGAAGTCATGCTGGAATTGGCCAAATTAATGATGGATGTCATCGGACCGCATGCGTCCATTAATGCTGACAGCGAAGGTACCGTATTGCAGGGCGACCTGGAGCATGAGCATCGCCGTGCGCTGATTAACACCTTCGGTGGCGGCGTCGTTGAAGTACTGCGCGGACTGGTTGCCACTCACGGCCTGGGCATGCCCCAGCATCGCTAGGCGTCGTTTCAGCAAGACTATCCCAAAGGCATCACATTACACGCGGTAAGGTGCGGGTTGTTAAACTCGACCCGCTCCCCCGCCGCTTTACCCGGCACGGGAAACAACCTGACCGATAATGGCTTGGTGTATCTTACCGACAATGCCGCCATATCCGTTATGATGGCAGCGATAGTGCTTACCGAGCTGTCACCAGGTACCGGCACTACATCAAGGCCGGTGCCGCAAACGCTGGAATACAAAAGTAATTCCTGCACACTATAGCGGCCTTCATCTGCGCGTTGCGCCAACACTGTATCTTCCAGCACCGGCAACATCAGCCCACAGTAGCCACTAGTCATCACATCAAGATCCTTGAGTACCGCGGTAATTTTGGCGCAGGCCTGCAGCGTGCCCGGCGCACCAAAAGGGACACCGCTCACGCGCTCAATCACCGCACCAATACTCGATTGCAACCCGGGTGCCGGCGATGTGTCGATGCCACGGTAGTGCCAGCCGGTATCGCTGGCCAATTGCCGTGCCAGAGCGTCCACTGGCGCCAGCGACCGGTTAAGAGCCGCACGTAGCCGCTGGTCCATCCCAATTGGAGACTCTGCATCCTGCAATGCGGCCAGCAACACCAAAGGCGACTCCAGCCCAATCGTAAACGCTGGCTCGCCGCTGTGCCAGGCGGCGGGGAAAAACGGTGTTCCCGATGGACAATTGGCCGTGGCACAAAATCTGAAGTTGCCTTCACCACCGGGGGTATTGGCAGCGATGGCAACGATCGCTTCTGCGCTGGCATTGATAGTCTCAGGCTGTGGACCTGCGCCGGGAGCTGCTGCAAAACAGGAAAAGCTGGTATTGGCGGTCCGCGTTACTAACTCAGCAGCCCACTCACCAAAACCCTGCGCGTTCTCAGTGCCGGTCAAAACCGGCCCCACGCTCAGCATGTTGTTGCGCGCCTGCGCCCAGTTATCCAGCTCTACCAGCTTCGCCATAGCCTGTGGTTGCCGCCAGTCGGGTAAGTATTGCGCCAGCGGTTGGGTGGCGATACGTGTGGTTTGCACTTCCCACTGTTCACCAAATAGCGCTTTGCCGCGTTCCAGAAAGGCCGCTGCCTGATCCAAACGCGGAAGGTCGTCACGGCCGCCCAGCTCCACCCCCGCTGTAATCGTACGCACTCTGAAACCACCCGCCCCTGCAGCCAAAGTGCCAGAGCTCAGCGCCGCTGCACCTACCAGATTCATAAAGCTGCGCCGACTCATGCTCAACCTAACCCCCGACTTGTCGCCACGTGATAATCAGGCACTCATGCCGCCATCGACCGGATACACAGCACCGGTCAGAAACTGACTCTCATCCCCTGCAAGAAACATCATCAGGTTAACCACGTCTTCCGGCACTGCATAACGACGCAGGGGAATACTCGCCTCCATAATTTCGCGCACGGCTTCAGGCGCATCAGGCATATTGCCCTCTTCCAGCGACCGTATCATGCGACCTTCTACGGGGGACGGATTGATGGTATTGACGCGGATGTTTAGCGGTCCGCCCTCTACAGCCGTGGAGCGCATCAGACCAATAACCGCGTGCTTACTGGCGTTATAGGCAGACAGACCGGGGGACCCACGCAGGCCAGCTATAGAAGAAGTAATGACAATACTGCCGCCGCCATTAGCGGCCATTACCGGAAACACCTCACGAATACCCAGAAACGGGCCCGTCACATTAACGTCCAGAACTTTGCGGAAAACGTCGGGGTCGTATTCCGAAACAGGAGCGACCTGCCCTTCTATACCCGCGTTAGCCAGTAAAACATCGATGCGGCCAAAGCGTTCTACCGCCGCCTTGATATAACGCTGGGTGTCGGCCAGGTCTGTTACATCGGCAGCGCAATGAGCCACATCTTTTGAATCCAGTTCGCTGCACACAGCCGCGAGCTTGTCTGCGTCCAGGTCCACCAGCATAACGCTGGCACCGCCGGCCAAAAAGCGCTTGGCCGCGACCCGGGCAATATCTCCCGCACCACCGGTCAGTACTACTACCTTGCCTGTTACTGTCGCCACTGCTATCTACCCCCGTTAATGCAAAGTAACAGCATAGACCGATTGAACAGTTTTAGCAGCTGCGAAAGCGTTTTGGAGCCGGACTACAGGTCCAGCTTACCCAGCACTGCACCACCGGTGGGAATACCCACGCCAGAGGTAACCAAAGCATGGTTTACGGTTTTGTCCGGTTGGTTAACCGAGGTACCGCGCACCAAACGCGTGGCTTCTACAATCCCATTGACGCCATGGATATAGGCTTCGCTGAGCTGACCACCGTGGGTGTTAGTCGGCAACCGACCGTCCCTGCGCAGAGCGCCGTCCTTGACGAAGTCGCCAGATTCACCGGCGCCACAAAAGCCCCAGGCCTCCAGCTGCCAAAGCACAATAGGGCTGAAAGCATCGTAGATCACCGCCGCGTCGATATCAGCCGCCGTCAGACCGCTCTGAGCATAAGCATCACTCGCCGCGATCTCCATTTCTGGAATTGCCGCAAACTCGTCCCGATAAAAGGACGTCATTTGCTCCTGATCCTTGGCAGCGCACTGCGCCACGCCGCGTATAGCGACACCAGGCTGCTTCAGATCACGAGCGCGCTCAGGGGTGGTAACAATGACTGCAGAGCCCCCATCGCTCTCCTGACAGCAATCAAACAGCTGCAACGGCGTGCTAATCATGCGCTGGGCATCATACTCGGCGCGATCAAACGTCTGGCCGTGGAAGAAGGCGGCCGGGTTATTGGCGCCGTAATCACGAGCGCTCTTGGCCACTTCATACAACGCGTCCTTACCAATGCCGGTGTTGTGCATCCAACGCTGGGTAAACATGCCTACCCAACTGGCTGGAGTCAGCAAACCATAGGGCATATACCAACCCCAGTGAATTGCATCAGCAGTCGTAATATCGCCTGACACACCGCCGGAAAAGCGGTGTCCGGAGCGGCCGTTTAGAGCCCGGTAGCACACCACTGTCTCTGCCATGCCGGTAGCCACTGCCATCGTCGCCTGATGCAACGTCGACGTTGCTGCACCACCACCGTAGTGAGCGCGACCGTAGAAACTCATATTGCCGACGCCCAGCGCGCGGGCGACTTCAATTTCATCGCTGGTGTCCATCGTAAAAGTCGCCATGCCGTCCACGTCAGCCGGCGTCAGACCGGCATCATCCAGCGCTGTTTTAATCGCCTGCACCGCAAGCGACAACTCTGACACACCAGAATTCTTGCTGAACTCAGTGTTACCAACGCCAACAATAACCGCCTTATCTTTTATGTTCGCAACCATGACTCAGGCTCCCTGTGGCAATGCCAGTTGAACGGTGCCCTGCATATGCATGCCCCAAATATTGTTTTCGCCGACGATGGCAACGTCGACGATGCCACTGGCATCATCCTTGGCAGTTATCTCGCCGGTCACAGTCATTACCATGCCCGGCACATTAGGCGCACCCAGACGTATATCAAGTGACTTGACCACTGCTTCAGGCCCGCTCCAGTCAGTGGCAAAGCGAGTCATAAAACTCTGACTGGTGAGGATGTTCATAAACACATCGGGCAGTCCAGTGGACTGCGCGACTCCCTTGTCATGATGCACGGGTTCATAGTCGCGGGTCGCCAGCGCAGTGCTGACAATCAGGCCAGTAGTGATATCTATATTCAGGGGCTCCAGCTTATCGCCTACAGAGACCTCGTCGTAATTGCGTGTGTTGTATTCACTCATTTCGATTCTCCGTTGTGGCTCAGGCCGGGTAAAACTGCGGCAACATGGTCTTGGCGTCTATCTGCTCGACTTTACCCTGCAGCTGCATGCCGATGTGCACCGCCTCAGGCTCACAGCCCACTACATTGGCCACCAGGTTAGTACCTTCAGCCAACTTGATCACCGCGCATACCAGCGGATACTGGTAGCCGGGAATCTTGGGGTGGTGCAGCTCGGTGAAACTGAGCACCTCACCTGCTAAGGTCGACTCTATGGAATCCCATTCCATAGACTGGCACTCACCACACATGGGCCGCGGCGGATGCCGCAGAGTCTGGCAGTTCTTACAGCGCTGAATCAGCACTTTGCCTTCGTCACAGGCGTCCCACCACCACTTGTTGTCATGCCCTCGCGGCGACGCTATGCGGGTTGGTACTTCCAGCGCCTCGTCGTTATCACTGCTACTGGCCGCGGCCTGCTCTGCAGGCGGAATAAACTTGAGAACCCTGAAGCGCTGAGTTCCAATCGGGTCGCCATGCTGGTCGCTGAAGGTCGCCAGCGTCTCAAAAAAGTAGCCGATACCGCGCCCGGTCGCTTTTTGTTCAGAAATATTATCCACCACCATTTCCATGTAAACCGTGTCACCAATGCCGACTTCCTTGAAGTACTCCTGCTTGACATTGGTACCCAGAGTGCCAAAGAAACCGTTTTCATTGAACCTTTCTACCAGTTCACTTTGCGCATCAGGCGTACGCCCCTGTGCAACCACTGGAAAGCCTTCCTGTCCCCAGCTATACATCATGGCCGGCGGGGCAATCATCTTGCCACGCTGGCTGTCGGCCGCCCACTGCGGGTCTGAATAGGCTGGATTATTGTCGCCAATGGCTTCCGCCCAATGACGAATCATCGGTTCATTAACGGCGTCCTTGGCTGGCATGCGCTGACACACCACCTTGCCGACATAACTGTATATCAAGTCTTCAAAGGCTTGCTGTTGTTCTTCGTTCATAAGGCACCCGGACCATGCTGTACGTGAGGGAACGAAAGCCTACTCGCTTGACCACAGGATTACCACGTAACCACCCTACGCCAGCGCTGAGAGTCGCGATTGGTTGAATATGCCAACCAGAGCGCTTAAAGAATGCGCTGCGGAAGCCAATTTTCGCTTCTGGGGTTGTTCTTGCCAACTCGCTGGGGCTATATATCCGTTTACCAACGATCGATAGACGGACCTGCCCATGAGCGAATTTTTCCATGATCTACCGGACGGGCTATATCAATGGGTAGAGCAAACTGCAGGTGGCTCTATTACCCGCCTGGAGCGGCATATCGCCAGACGCGAGGCCTGGGTAGTCGATATCACGGCGCCCGACGGAGCCGTCACCGAGGGCTTTCTGCGGCTCGACCGCAATCCTATAGCCGGTAGCGCCACCTCGCTTCATAAGGAGGCCCGCATCTGCGAGAGCCTGAGCAAAACGACTATTCCTGTGCCGCAATTACTGGCCTGGAGCGACGTCCACTGCGCCGCACTGCTATCGCGCGATGGCGGCCGCTCGGATATCGACAAGCTGGAAGACCAGCAACGTCAGCGCGCCATCATGGAAGACTTTATTACCGTGATCGCCCGCCTACACCGCCTGGACGTGGACAAGCTCCGGCTTGGCGATGTCCTGGGCCCAAAGCCTCAGACCGCGGCGGAGCTGGCACTGGGCGACCTTGATCTGCAACTGCGCAACTTCAAACGCTTTCTGAGTAACTATACCGACCCACTACTGACCTATGGCGTGCAGTGGCTGCGTCGGCACATTCCAACCGATGTCCCGCATATGGCACTGGTGCAAGGCGATACCGGACCGGTCAACTTTATGTTTCAGCAAGACAAAGTCAGCGTCGTGGTCGACTGGGAGTGGGGGCATTGGGGCGACCCCATGGAGGATCTGGGCAATATCTGTGTGCGCGAGTTCTGGAACCCCAGCGGCGGCCTGGACGGACTATTCAAACTCTACGAACAGGAATCCGGCCTGCCCTACCAACGTTTTTCAGCCCAGTACTACCGCATCCAGCAAAACGTGCGCGGCATGATCCCCATACATGCGGTATGCGCAAACCCGCCGGAGCAGGAATCACTGGCATGGTATCTGTGCTACCGCTATGTCACCGACCGATCTACCTGTGAAGGTATTGCTGACGCGATGGGTATTGCTATAGAGCGCCCAACTATGCCGACCAACAACACGGCGCCTGACTTACTGGCCAGCGCGGCCATAGGTAGCCTGCGCCGTGATGTGCTAACGCGCACTGACAACGCTTTTGCAAAATCGCGCGCCGGTGACGCTGTACGCCTGATCGAATGCATGGACCGGCAGCAACGCTTTGGCCCCGCTCTCGCCAGCATCGAGACCGAGGAAATAGGCGAACTGATGGGGCATGTCTATGCCGACCTCAATAGCGCACAAACAGCATTGGTAAGCGCTATAGAAGCAGAGCAATTGAATGACGAGAAACTACTACAGTATCTGGCCCGCAAGACCTACCGCGACGAATGGCTGTTTGCACCGGCAGTCGCGCTGTATCCAGAGCGGCAATGGTCCTCGCTGGACTAAGCTTATGGTGCCGAAGCCAGTAACACACCACAGGAGACACCCTATTAAGCTATCCCCTCTAGCTCTCGGCAGGATACTGCTCACCCTGCTCATCACAGCACTACATCAAACGGCAACAGCAGACACTGTGCAGGCACACTGCGAGCTCGTCAGTGAATACGGCGCACCGCGTAACAGCACTACACCATGCAGCTTCTCCCAACGTCAGGGCTATATCACCATAGAGTCCGAGACCGACATACCCTTGCTAGACTTGTCGCCAGAAGACAGCGCGCCGGGTAACTACACAGATCAGGACGGCAGCCGCGTCTATCGCCGTCGCGGTCTGGGTAAGGACGGCCTTATCTTTCAAAGTGGCAAGCAGTTCCTCTACGTCTATTGGTCTATGCCAGCGCTTGGCTGCGATGCCACCGCACTCACCAAAGGCGATGGCTGCACCCTAACCTGGGGATCGTTGCGCTTCACAGTAAAGGCATCCGCTACCGGTTCCATCAACACCCTGGCGCTGCAAGTTAATGGTCTGGCCAATGGGCCAGCGAGTTTTAGCGACATCATCGATGGCACTGCCAACAAAACGGAAATGGCAGATTTGGATGGCAATGGCTGGCCCGAAATTTACACCTCTATAAGTTCAGCTGGCAGCGGCAGTTACGGCTCACTGGTCGCTTATGCGGTCAATGCAGGCAAAAGCCTTAGCCCTATTTATCTACCGGAGTTGAGCAACAAAGAGGCCGAGGCGCAAGGCTATATGGGCCATGACGAATTTGCTCTCGTGGGAAATCGTCTGGTGCGACGCTATCCGGTGTATAACCAGGGTGACACCAACAGCGCACCCAGTGGCGGCATACGCCAACTTGAGTATCAACTCCACGCCGGCGAAGCGGGCTGGCAGTTAGTGCTGGACCGCAGTGCACAGCACTGAAAGTCTAACTGACCTCCAGCTCCGGCCTACTGGCTCAGGTCAGCGTATAGGCAAATTCTGTCCAGACACCGAATGCCATTTTCACAAATAGGCGGCTGATAGCCGGCAAAATAGTCGCGCTCTATCCGCTCAAACCGAAAACCTGATTTTTGATAGAGCGCGAACTGATCCAGACTGGAGTTACCGGTACCTACCAGCAGGCGATTGGCTCCCAGGGATGTTGCTCTTGCCTTTACTGCTGCGATAAGCGCTTTGGCAATACCGCGGCCTTGGTGAGAGCCTGCAACCGAGATATTTCTCAACTCATACTCACCGTCAAGCGCGGTAAGCACGGCGACCCCGACAATGGCGTGCTCCCAATAGGCAATCACTATCTCACCACTTGCCAAATAGCGACTAACCGCCGCCCTGTCAGGATCAGCCTCCAGCAACAGCTGCCAGAGCGCATCTGTCACTGCACCGGTATAGGGTTCTATTGTTAGCACTGCGGCATTCCTGACATCACTTCAGACAGCCTCGTCCTCGCTATGCACAGAGACGGCCAAAGACCCATCCGCGCAGGCAGCAACAACAAACACAATCGGTCGGCAGCAGACCTGACAATCTTCAATGTAATTCTGGCCAGCCTCCTGCGCATCAATCAGTACCTCTATTTGCTCGCCACAGTAAGGACAAGCCACCGTTTCCTCTGCCAAGAATTCCATCAATTAAACGTCCAAACACATTATGTTGAAAATTTGTCACCCAGTATTACTGGGTGACAAACGTGACCACTTCTACATGATTTTCATACGGATCGCGAATGAACGCTGCGTAGTAACCGGGATGGGTTGCATCGCGGTAATCCGGCGCCCGATACTCCTCGCGATAACCGGGCTCCCCACTGCTGCTCGCTCCGTTAGCCATAGCAATATTGTAGAACTCGATCACGACCTCTTTTGAGGCAGCGCGCAGACAAACATGGGTCCCATTGTCAGAGCCTGGAACAGCAAGGCTTGAGCGTTCATTAATCCAGAACTCCGGGTATTTCTTGCCAAACCCAATACTGCCGGGTTTTTCAATCACCTGCGAAACCCCCAATGGCGCAAATACTGCACGATAAAACTCTGCTGCCTTGTGCAGGTCAATAACGCCTACCGAAACATGGTCGATCATGGGTAAAGCTGCTCCTTAGTCTGTAATAACAATGCTAACCGCTGGCCAACATAGCGGCCAGGAATTCATCCAAGACCGGATGCTCTGCCAAATTCCACCACTATTCAGCATCTTCTATGTACTGAGGCACGCCCGTGGCGATGACTTCCCATGAAGCCTTGGACCCCACATAAATATGTCGGCCCAGCTCCACATCCGGGTCACCGTTCAAACACCCCAAGGTGACCCCATGGACTTCATCGTTATAGATGCCGCAGAGCGTCGACCCACATAGCTTGCAGAACTGCAGCCCAAAGCCCTGCTCACTGGCATAGGAGGTCAGCAGTTCTTCACCGCTGAGCCAGCTGAAATCGGCAGGATCCACCAACGCGTATGCCGACGCCTGAGAACTAAAAGCCTTTCTGCAGCGTGAGCAATGACAGGAGCGGGCATCACGCAACGTACCGTCAATGCGATACTGCACCTGACCACAAAAACACTCACCTATTATAGCGATAGATCACCCCTTGAAACACATTGCTTGCTCACCGGTGACTACGAGGTGTTTCCATGAAAAACGCAGGGACAGGCCCCATAGTCGTTCATGGCATCATCCCCACGCCTGCCATCATTAGCGCGCTGTGCCAGCGGTTATAAAACGACTCCATCAGACATAAGCCGTGTTGTCGCTGTACCATCAGCGTGTCACCCTCCTGCACGTGCCCGTATTCAGGGTAGGCGTCTGACGGAACCCGGGTAAGCCCACCTTTGGAACCTGCCTATTCAAGCCAGAATGCCACTACGTCGAAAACTGCTTGCCAAGCTATTTGGGTTTGGGCATCAGATTGGGCAGTGCTCTGTTGTGCAGTAGACACTCTTGGCAGGCTAACCAGCAAAACCCAAATTGTGCGAAGTGTTACTCTCACATCTAAGCTCTCGATTCCAGACCGGCAGAAGCTTCACGGGTATTCATACAGCATTGCATTAAATGTGGAGATTCCCACGTTGGTAATCATCAGCTTGCCCGGTGCCTCCAGCAACTCCCATGACGCAGGCTCGTAAGAGCCGGTTCGGGATTGCTGCCCCCCACTGATCGTAACAGAAGCTTCTGTTTTAGCGATCATTAACCCAGAGAAGTCTATATCCAATTCAGCGGTACTCTCCCCGGGCTCGAGCGTCAGGTCATACACCCTAACCTTGGCATAGGTATCGTCCAACTGCAGACCCTGACTTGATAAAACCGGACGCGTAAACCCCGACTGTTCGTACTTCAGCTCTACGCCAACCAACCTGGCAGCGCCGTCGCCTTCGTTGGTCACTTCGTGAACAACTGGCTCTGCCTTATGTGCGCTCCAAAGCACAGTCCCGCTAGGAACCGGCAGCGCTATGGGTAGCGAAGATGACCCGATAAGTGCCTTGGTCCTCAACGTAGAACCACGCACCACAAGGTAAATCGTATCCTCGGTATGAGCATGATGCAGGGTTACGTATCCGGGCGGTAAAAGCACATCGTAGATTCTTATCGCCTCATTTTCGAATTCGTGCCGGTGCTGAGGTTCATGTCGCACATTGACGTAACCAACCTCATCAAAACTACCTGCAGCTGGGCCTACTGAGGCATCCTCCTGGCACCCTGCTGCCAGCAATAAAGCGGCCGCTAACAGTGGATAAATACTGACATTTCTGGACAACATAACAATCCTCGTCGATGAAACAATGAGTACAAGAGGTACACTCTCTTGAGCGCTCCCGTCGCAGACTAACCTATGGAACGGCCTTATACACCTCGCCCCCACCCCACAACAACGACCTCGATAAGGCTGGCGAGTATTACTCTTTCTGGGGCGCTGTCCTGGTGAGGTCAACACCATCTGAACCAACTTAATGACCACGCCAAAAGCGTCAGCGTTTTCTAGTCTTGAAAAGACTGTCCGCTCACGCGCAGGGTCCTCTATTGCCTCGAACTTTGATACCTCTGAGCTCTACCAGCCATGGGCCCACTGCCCCTCATCCTTCAAATCATGCCAGTCAATAATCATCGACCGCTTAGACATCACGGCTTCTATACAGCAGGCTATGACCGTATCCTCTTCATCACACTCAACCTCGGTTACGATGAAGTGCTTCTCCCGATTAATAGGCGTCACTGCAGTCCACTTACTGCCCAATAGCTTCTTGGGGTTTATTTTATTCATTAGCACTAGTGCAAGTTGGCATGACGTCAATCACCTGCCAGGCTCTGAGTGGGTTGCTGGCCTTCATATTGCGGCAAGTCGTCGTTTATAGTGACCCACTGCGCCTTTGAGGCGACACACACATGATGATCTACTGGCCTATTAGGAGCTTCGTTTAATGTCCCGCAGGGTATAAATATCAAACCCGGATAAGACTCAGATTCGCCGTAAACCCAACTGTGGCATTTTTTGCAATGGTGGCGAAAATGCTCAGCCCACGGCACTTTATCCAAATGCGTTTGCCCGCGGGTTACGGTAAAAAGACTGGCGTCTACCGATCCATTGGTTGCAAATGATGACCCTGTCAGTTTGCGACACTGAGAGCAATGGCAGTAGTACATGGCGTTGAGGTCACCCTCAATCTTGTACTTAACGGCTCCGCAAAAGCATTCTCCAGTTAACACAATCATCGTTCCTCATTGTTCGCCAGATACCCAAGCATCATGTTCCGCTATTTAGGGACTAGCGGCAACGCCGATAAGGCATGGATACCGTGCACGCTGCCATCGGCGTTAAATGACATATAATCATTGCCTCTGCGAAAAACCGGATTACAGCTTTCCTGGCCCAACCGGTCGGGGAGCCCGGAGATAATAGTAATACAGCGCAGATCGCCCTTTACACGCCAAGACCCGATTACGCTGCCCGAGTCCTTGTCATTGCTCCAGCGATTAACAAATCGGCCGTCGGCGTACCAATAATTGACAGCACGCGTTTCCGCTGCATCTTGCACTGTGGCATCATCGCGCACATTGGCAAAGGCCTCCAATATCTCCTGACCTGACAGCTGCACGGGCAGCCCGTCAAGCTCTGCCAGCTTGTTTTGTGATTTTCCCGGTACGGCGAGTACAGCAACCACCAGACCTAAAACTGGCAAATACCGCTTCCGTCGTTGAGCCAGCGAGTTATAGTTAGGCATAGCGTTGTTCCCCAAAACGTATCGTTGCAGTGGTTCATCTGCTGCTAAAATTCTACCACTTTGCTATTCGGTATACAGATTTCTCGGCCGTCACAAGATCGATGTTTCGAGCTATTTGCTGCGGTGGCTACCACAGCGCTACAATTACGTCGCTTCCCTGTAAGGCTGACCGAGCAGGCGTCAGTAAAGCGACTAAAACTGAGCCCGGAGCGTCAAGAACACCATGCGACTAAACGACCGCTATTTGCCAGGCCTGCGCTGGCTCGAGGGTTACAATCGACGTTCCTTTAGCGGAGATCTGCTCTCAGGTATCACTATCGCAGCCATGCTCATCCCCCAGAGCATGGCCTACGCCCTGGTTGCCGGCCTGCCAGTTGAATACGGCCTCTACGCCTGTATTATCCCGCCCATTATTTACGCTCTTTTGGGCACCTCAAACAAACTCTCTATCGGACCTGTCGCGCTAGACTCGATACTCATTCTTACCGGCCTAAGCTTGTTAGCTGAACCGGGTAGTGACCAGTACCTGGAAATGGCCATCTCACTAACCCTGATGGTGGGACTGATACAGGCCTTCTTCGGCTTTATCAGATTCGGCTTTATAGCCAGCTTCCTGTCTTACCCGGTCATTCTCGGATACACCTGCGCGGCTGCAGTGGTGATCACCGTCAGTCAGTTCGAGAGCTTATTGGGAGTAAGTGTGGAGGGACGAAATACCGTCACCCGCCTTATGCAGTTTGTCGGCGCATACGAAAGCTGGCACTGGCTTACTGTTGCCGTTAGCGCTTGTGGCATTGCGTTCCTGTGGGTCTTTCAGCGCTGGTTTCCGAAACTCCCCAGTGCGCTGCTGCTCTTGATAGTGGGCATGCTGTGTTCCGGTATATGGAATGCGCAAGCCAACGGTATAGAGGTCATTGCTTTCATCCCACAAGGCCTGCCATTACCCCGCGTACCCTCCCCTACGCTGGAGCAACTTGTTGCGCTCATCCCCACTGCGTTTACGGTGTCTTTAATGGGTTATGTCGGCAGCATGTCGATTTGTAAGGCGCAAGAAAAACCTACCGACAAATTCTTTGTAAAGCCCAATCAGGAACTGATAGCCATGGGAGCTGCTAACTTTGTCGGCGCATTTTTCAAAGCATTTCCGGTATCGGCAAGTTTTTCGCGCAGCGCTGCTTTCGTCAAAGCCGGGGCACTCACCCAGGTATCCGCGGTCGTCTCGTCGTTTATGATCATCATCATCGTGCTATTTTGTACTCCGCTATTCGCCAGTTACCCGCTACCCAAACCTCTGCTTGCAGGCATTATTGTCATTTCGGTTTATGGGCTTTTCAAATACCATGACATGAAGTCGCTACTGTCTCAAAACCGAAACGAAGCTATTGTGATGCTGGTGACCTTTGCGCTGACAATTTTACTGGGCGTACAGCAAGGGCTGCTGGCAGGCGTTATCCTGTCGATTGCCAAGCTCATATACAACAGTGCGCGCCCTCATATGGCGGAATTGGGCGCCATCATGGACGGCAAACTGTTTCGGAATGTAGACCGTTTTGACGAAGTCATCATTCGCGAAGACGTTCTGATTTTTAGATTTGACGCGCCGCTTTTTTTCGCAAATGCCGACTATTTTGTGCAGAGCATCTACCGCTGGATGCAGCAGCGTGAAAATCCTGACGCTTTAAGGGCAGTGATTTTCGATGCGGAGGCGGTCAACAGCATCGACACTACTGCCATCCGCGCTATGCAAAAATTGATAGAGACACTGTCCAAGCAGGATGTGTGCTTTTACATTACCAATGCTATTGGTCCTGTCAGGGATTCATTGTTCAATTCGCCACTAAAAATCTACATTACACCGCAGACCATGTTTGCCACTATTCATGACGCAATAAGCTATATTGATCACGGAGTAGGAAGTAATGACGGCGTGGGCGTACAAACCAATTTGATACCAGTAGGTGACTAGGTAGCTTGCGGCGGTCTCAATCCCTTTCTTACTGCAGCGGCAAATTTTTTGAGCTGCACGGTGCTTGTTGAATGACCTTCCAGCGTGTCAGAGCCAAACAACAGCCTGCGCAGGCCTCTGCCTAGCTCCAACTGCACACCAGCACCGTTAGCGGAGCGATTGCAGATATTGTTTTTCGATTCGCCCTGAAGACGGGGATTGTCGTGCCGACCGGTGACGAAGCCAGCATCGTTAAGGGAGTTGGCGATAGAATCTCTGAGAACAACATTCCGTCCGCCAAGAAATGCCACGATACTCTCGCTACCTTCGCCATGAATCGTGACCACCGACTGGCAGTTCTGGGCCAGACGCACAGCTTGAGGCTCATCAAAGTTAGTGCTGGTGATATGCAAATCCCAGTTACCGCATGGCTTTATGCCCTCGAACAGATAGTAAGAAATCTCCTCTCCGGCTATTGCCAATACTACTTCACTGGTTTTAGGCTCTATAGAGCCCGCATGAGGCGCCATAAGCAAGACATCACTCCCGCGATCCTGGTACTTAATTACAAAGTCTTTGCCTTCCTGCTCGCATTCCGCCAGCGCCGCATAGCCTGGATATTTATCTAGCATTGGTCCACGCTCATCGGCTGCAAAAACAGGATTGCACGAATCTTTGTCGGCGCCATCAGGGGCCTACTGTAAACTGGATCTGTCATGAATAGTGTCCGGCCGTAGCTTGCTGTTCAGTTACTTCAAAATGCTTCGGTATGTACATAGTTCCCCTGAAACAAAGACCCACTCGCCTGTTGCCATTACGCATGCCGCACGACAGGTAAAAAAACCATTGCCGAAGCCAGCAACGGCGAACCCCTGCTAACGAGCCTTGATGTTGCAGAAACCGGCACAGAAGGCCGCGTGGCGCCTCTGACAGGCTTCTTGGGAGCGCTTTAGCCTGCGGTCGAGCCGTATTTTGAAAACCACCAGACGAGAACGATAGCCACTACAACGATAGACAGAAATCCCGGTAGCAAAATAGCAGCATGCGAGAGCGGCAGCAGTATCAGGTACTTACGTTGATTTAAATTCACCAGATACGCCAGCGCCAAAACCGACACGGGTACTAACAAAACAGCAGCGGTAGCCAAAATGGCCATGGCGACGCTTGACTCGAAGAACGCCGTGAAATTCTGATAGATCATCCCGGTTTGGCTCAGTGTTTGGTAACAGGCGTAGCAAGCGATGAGCGCCAGAGTCAGCCCAAATATCTTATTGATCGGCAGCATTTTTGACCTCACAGCACTCAGCTACTCTGCCTACCAACGTTTGTATGTCCAGGTTTGAGTAAATTGCTATCAGCATGAAGTGACTCCCTGCTCCTTTCTTTCGCTAATACATTCATAGGAGCCCATTTCAAATTCTCGGCAGATCAAAGGCCTGTTCTCATAGATTGTGCACAAAAAGGTTTCACGATCTATAGCGGAGCACCAGCCATCATCCAAACGCAGCATAGTTTCTGCACCCCATTCGTCGACGGCAACATGAACATCAGGAACGCCGGTGTCAGTGACAATCATGACCTCTAAACGGCAGCAACAAGCCTTGCAATTGGAGCAACTAACTTTGGCTTCTGATACCTTGTTAATCAACCTTGCCTTCCGCCTTTTTGACCCGAATCTTGTTACTACCCAACGTGGAGTTATTAAGGGCTTTCATAGCGCTCTTTGCCTCCCCCACCTTTGGCATTTCGATAAAGCCAAAGCCTTTGGATTCACCACTGACTTTATCGATTATCAAATCACAAGATTGAACGCTGCCAAAGGTTTGAAACAGCTCACTCAATTCTTTTTCGGTCGTTGCACGATCCAGGTTACGTACCAATACTTTCATACTTCTCCCAACAGCAGGCTCTTGCCCAATAATATGGTGTGAGTGCGCGAAGGCACATCCGGCTATTTCGCCCTTTCCCAAGGAGACTTTTGTTCAAGTGTCGAAATATACAAACTTTCAACCTTATCCCTCGCCCATTGGGTTTTTCTAAGAAACTTCAGTGATGACTTAATGGAAGGGTCATTTTTAAAGCAATTAATGTCAATCCTCTGGGCCAGACCGTCCCAGCCATAGCGCTCTTGCAGGCTCGTTACAACCATCTCCAACGTTAATCCATGCAACGGATTGTTGGGTTGCTCGTTACTCATATGAAGACGCGCTCCGATTCCTGACACCCCAGCGCACTGTAGCATGCCTAACCTGACCTGCCCGCGTTTTGTTGGACATCTGCAAGCGAGAATGGAAGCTGGTTAGGATGCCTCTCTCCGCCTTCTTGTATAAAGGATAAACCCATGGTAGGCCAGCAATGAAAGAGCCAACAGGCCAACAATGCCAAGGCCAGTGTTAATCTGCTTGTTACCCAGCCATTGCAAATAGTGGATTTTGTACAAGAGGCCAATGAATTTAGTATCAGTGCCGGATTGGGTAATCTTCAAGGTATTCCAGTCAAGCGTTAGCTCAACTCCAGTTGAAGTTATGTAGACCTCGCCCTCTCGCCCCACGATACGCCCATACCTTTCCGGATTATTGCTGACAGCATCGCTCAAAAGCAGGGTTTGTTGCTGCTCTGTTGGTGGCGTCTGAGGCTTCAAGGTATTTGAGTCCAAATGCTGCCACTGGCCGTCAACCAGCACTAAAAGACGGCCACCTAATATGCTTCTCAATACTCGAATTTCCGTCCAGAGCTTTTGAGGAAAAATAGTATCGCGCTCTTCAAGTGCATAGAGCTTGGGAGAAAGTTGAAGCACACTGCACAACGACAGTATTTCTGCTTTCAAGGACACCTTGATAAAGCAAAAGAAACTGACGAATCCTCTCATGATCCTGATGTGTTCGTGCCGACTCCCGTAGGGTAAAGACTATGCTTTGGTGAACTAAAAACGTTTGTTACTAAAGGTTGAAAGAACTCCAGTGGCAGTACCTTTTTACCCGGGTCAAAGGCAGGGTTATCATACTTCTCCACGAAATGCGCGGTTCTCTGTTAATTCGGGCTGCCCCTAAACTGATCCCGCATATTTCGGTCCAGGCCAATGTGATGAAAGAAATGATAGCCCTGAAAAATACCATGATGCTTAACCATCCAGTGATTCTCTTCAGAAACGAACGGTTGCAAAATTGTGGCGGCCAAATCCGCATGATTCAAACTGGCCAGGGTGTCGCCAATATCATGAAGCAGCGCGCAGACAACGTGCTCTTCACTCTCATCGGCCTCTTGAGCCAGTGTCGCAGTCTGCAGGCAATGGTTCAGACGATCTACAGGGAACCCGGAAAAGTCACCCTTCAAAAGTTTCAGATGATCGATAATCCGATTCGGCAATTCTGTATACATTGAAGCTTGTTCAGAGAATATATTCTCCCAATCCTCTGCAGTTGTTTCAGAGAAAGAAGTAAACGCGGGTTTTCTACTCATGCAGCCTCTCTTATGATGGATTGATCGTCGTTTTTGATTAGCGTGTACTAGGGCCCAACCGGCCTGTTAGAAGAGGGACGATCAAACGAGCCTTGCCGGAATCCCTGCGTCTCGATTTCCATCTTCGGGCTCTCGCTGGAGGTGGAGCCCTCATGGACACACACTCTCCTGATAATACGCCACTCATCACCACGTTTTTCGTATTCATCCAGGTAACGTCCGTACCAGGTATCTAACAGGGATGTATCCGCCTTAAACAGATACGCAACGTTATATGACTCACCACGAGCATGAATACCATCTGTATCCAACTCGATCGTGTGGTTAAAGACGCAGTGCATTGTAGAGCGCCAGCCCACGTGCGCTTCCATACAAAAATCACAAAAATCCCAAGCATTGCCATTGAACACGCCATGTTCGTCGGTGGCTTCCGGCCAATAGGCCAGCTTCATAATGTCAGCGTCTAGCCTGTCGACACCTCGCGAATAGTGTTTAGTCGCGTCTCGAATTAACTCAATATCAGATAACTGTTCATGACTATAGGCCATTATATTTAACCTCTTATCTCTCAAACGCCGAGTTCTATAGTCGAACCGTCGCTCAATGCGACGGCCGTTTCACTATTTGATGCTATGGTACTTTGCTCAATTAGTTTCGCAAGATAAACAACAGACACCACAACAGCGACGGCCGCAACCATATCTGCAGAGGTGCCCAGCATTTACCAGTTCATAACTATTTCCCTTTCAGACTATTTCCAGATGCGACGGCGGTGGTAAGAAAAAGCGTGTCTAGTCTTGGTTTCAGGTCTAGCTAAACACGGGTTGGGCTATATAGTTTATGAAAGCCTGCTGGTGGTTGGCGACTCCATTTTTGAAAATGAACCCTAATCACCACTTTTCGCAACAATCTCGATTATCAATTCAGTAGAAAATAGCGATTTGGACAGGTACTGCTGACCTCCGGATTGTGTTGTCAGAATAAGTCCTAAATCTGTTTCTATGACGCGCTCTATATCAGACCACAATAGCGCTGTTTGCGCATAGGCGCTCTGGGTTCGGACTCCATCTTCATCGATGTTCAATGTCACTTCGCTATCGGCACTCCTCCCCCACATCTGCCGCCTTAACCACCAGGCTCGGCGAAACCGTATATGAATGAGCTCCAAAACAGCCAAAGCGATTAACATGCCACCGAATACTTTAGGTTGCTCGGTAAAAAACAGTAACCCCGCACCGGTAGCTAGAAATGACGCCGGAAACAGATAATTAGGATTCGGGTTCTTACCATAAGGTAAAGACTCATCAAAACACTCAGCGAGGTAATGTCGAGAAAGAGTAAACTGAGTGTCAAAGGGTTGCATAAAAATCACTTACTGTGTCAGGCTATTTTTCAGCGGCATTAAACTAATCAAAATCCTTGCTATGAGTCTTCTCTATTTTTCAGTATTTTGATAATCCGACTGTATATTATCTCCGCCAAATTCCAATCATACCCATTGAAATCAGTTGTATTATTAAATTGAATAACAACGGTATCAATGTCTTTGTGGTACTTGGCTAAACTCTGATAACCAGGAACCAAACCAGTATGCTCATACACATAAATGGAGGAATAGAGCGCCTGTTCTTCATCATTCAGCAATCTGCCATCGTTCAAGGCCCGCAGAAATATACCCACGTCCTCTGCTGTAGCTAGCATTCCCTGGTGCTCACTCTTGAAGTCTGACTCAATACCAACATAGTAGCCACTCATCACATCGTCCATATTCACTTCACTGAGCGAACCGAAGGTATTTTTCAGCCCCAGTGGCAGCAAGATCTCCTCCTTGAAATATTGCTGACGGCTATAACCCACGACTTCCTCAATGATTCTGGAAAGCAAAAAATAATTGGTGTTTGAATAGCCATAATCCTTATCAGGCTCAAAGTTGGCAGGCAAATCAAGTGCGTATTCAAGTGCTTGATCACCACTATCAGGTGGGTTTTGCCAAAACCCAGGATTGTCGGTGAAATTGGGAATTCCACTTCTGTGCTGCGCCATAAATCTCAAGGTGATCTTATCGGCATGCTCAATTCTCCCCACAAGTTCTGGAAAGTAATCAGCAAGCGTTTCATCTAAAGACAAACGTCCTTCACTAGCCAATTTGGTGACGGCAACGGCGACATATAGCTTGCTAATACTAGCGATTTTAAATAAGGCCTTAGGATCAGCAGGTATTCTGCTTTTCCTATCATGCCACCCAGAGGCGTAAAGCTCTGCCGGCTTGCCAGCCTGCCCGACATAGACAATCACTCCATCAAATCCATGACCAATAGCTTCGTCCAATTGATCTTGAACCCCATCAGGTAACGGCAATATCCAAGCCTTTACCAAGATCCAAGGCACAAAGAACATGGAAATTGCTGTCCCAGCAAGTAGTACTACTCTGAGCACCAGCTTTAATCGATTTTTCGTCATACCAGCTCAAAACCTCGCTAATTTCGTATGTTGATTACAAGGACGCAAACACCTGCGCCCAAAATGCCGCGAGACAGTTTGGACGTCAGGTTTTCATACCCTGTAGGTAGCTAATGCGCTTTGTCACTCTTGAGCGTTTTGTTAAGGTTCTTTTCTTATCCAGGTTTCTTGGCCACTGTATGTATAAATTAGCCTGACGGTAGTGTCTGATGACAACAATAATCCGTACTTTATAAATCTGCCATTTGATGCCCAATGCACATTGAATGATAACTCTGAATTATCATATTTGACTTCATATACTTCAGCTTCTTCGTGATCATCTAAATCAAAAACTGACACTATATATTGGTCATCTTCCTTTGAAATAGAAATTACTATGTCTGAATACAAATCAGCTGGCACCCAGTCACCGATAAGTGGGTCACTGGATTGCAAGTGGATTACTTTAGTCATAGGATTTCGTCGCTTCTTCCATCTTGTTTTTTACTAGAACGCGATAGTCTAATTACTAGCGCTTGCCGATACCTCGAAGTACGTTAAGTAAACTGCTGAAATGAGCAATCCTCCAAATTCACGAGCTGATTCAATGTACCGCTTTTCAACGGTCATCCGCCCAAAGATGGAAGCGTAGTCTTCTGCCGCAAAGTAGTCCATTACACCAGGTGCCGAAATGAGGAGACCAGCTACCACCATGCCAATTGCAACCTTCGAAAGTACCTCCAGGTGACTACCAAAATAGCTTGCTCCAGCGACGACCGCTATAGTCAGGTAGACTGAGACCCAATACAACGGATCTGAGTCGTTCAGTTGTATCACAGCCATCGCCAAAAACATTATCGCAGAGATGATATGGGGGTACTTCAGCATAAGATTCCTTAGTAATAATTCGTCGCATGAACGAAACTATAATAAATACGCGGGAGTTTTCCGCGTTAATGCTCTGCATTTCTGACAGCCGTCACACCTGATTAACTTGCTTCGCTATTTCGGAGCCTTGTCGAAGTGGTAGAGCAAAATTCCATGAGCGTTTCCATGTTCACCTCCCTTTATGCGTAATCCGAACGCCATTTTACGGCCGTTGGGGCTTATTACTGGATTATTGGCACCAAAGCCCGAGTACTGGCTAAAGTGGGTGAGCCTTCGCGACTTGCCTTGAGCATCAAGTGCTAATTGCCAGATATCAATATCGCCAACTGGCATAGCTGTGTAAGTATCGACCTCTCGTTCGATCGCAACTGAATTCCCGTCTGGAAAAACACCTTCGGCTTCATCGTAGGCCCAATCCTGAGAATAATTAGTAATTTCGCCGGACCGCATATTAAAGCCCATCACCTCGCCACCTTTGTATGCATAAGCAGTGAAGATAAGCTCGACTTCGTCTGGTGGACGAAAGTCTTGAGTTTCGAGAAACGCCAGGTACATGAAGTCTTTACGATCCATCAGTTTCCGCTGGTCAATTATTTTCGCCTGGCCAGCATTCACTACGATTCGACCAGCCCATATCTCCGAGCGTGCAAAAAGGACTTCGTTAGGGTAATCCGATTTGGTCCAGGCAATGAGCATATCGAGCCTTGATACTGCCGGCCCTTCAAAACAAGGCTCTTTTAGATCTTGTGCTGGCTGATTTCCATCACGTGGCAAGTACCATAGACCCGTATGCCAACGCCCTTTTTCCTCTTCATTGTGCTCTTTGCCTACGGGTCCGCACAGTAATAAATCGCCGTTGGCCAGGTATCGTGCGCGAGTAAAACCATTATGATCAAAGTGCTTAGTCAGGCTTAGGCTCACACCAGTTTCCAGATTTAACTCCAGAACATTACCTACCAAAGAATCAAGGTAGACTAGATGACTTCCGTCAGCCGACCAGTCAGGACGAACACCCGATGCAAGTAATGGCGTAATCCATGTGGGCAAGTCATCTAGCGGTGATCCTTGGAGAACACCTACATCCTTAGCGCGACCGCAAGATACGATGCCCAGAGAGATAAGTAGCAAGCAAAAAACAGGATAAGCTAATATTCGCTTACACTGGAGAGAATAACTTATACGCGACTGAAATATTTTCATAGTTTAGGTAATTGTGAGCGGACAGCTTAACGCCCGCATATGGGCGGCTAGAATACAACGAGGTACGAGCGGAATGTAAGCCGTCCCAGTCACGTAGCGGAAGCATGATGCGCTTGCTAAATTTTCCCCATCGCACGCAGCCCTTCCTACATTTCCTCGATAGAATCGACCTGTTTCTCCTGCTGAGTCTCCGCGCTGGATAATGGTGAAAGCTCGTAGGTGTCCCAGTACGCCTTCGGCAATCCTCACAACTACATTGAACAGGTAACACATGCTCATCAGGTCATTTCGCAGTCAACTGCCCACATCGGCAGCTAGCTATTTTCATAATCGTCCTCCGATGAAATTTAACGCTTCAGGCTGCGGCCGCATCCTGCAGACGATGAGAGCGAACTGACAAGCCTTGTTAGGCTGAAGAAAATTCAAATCTATACCCGCTCTGCGCTAAAGACCGACATAGATGGAGGCTCAACGGCAAACTCGCTAACAGCCTTTACAAACTCACTTGATGCGGGAACCTGAAAGTGATCAGCTAGTGATTCTTGATCTTGCCATTCCTCTACAAAGACTAATTTACCTTTCACCTCGGGGTCTTGATAAACCGAATGAGAAATGCAGCCTGGTTCTGCCCTAGATCTAGCAACGTGAATTTTACTCTGCTCCAGTGCTTCAGATATCTTCGCTTCATCAACGATGACGCTGCCTAAAACAATTATCAATGTTCGATCTCCTGTTTATGGCGTAACGTCGCCATGCAGGACGCGCGCTATAAGCGCGTCCCGGGCCACGTTTGCAGTGGTCGAATTGTTGACCTTGCTATACCCTTTGATCCAGCCACATGCTCAGGCTCAATCATAGCAGGATACTAGACGACAACACGATGTGGGTTGAGATCTAAGAAAGAAGGTGTTGAGGGGTTGCTTGCAACGAATTCCTGAATTTCCTGCCCAGGGAAAGATGGATTTGATGTGCAACCAGCAGCACTTGTTAGGCGGCATGCTCAAGCGTAGATTTCCCAAGAGTCGGTGGGTTCCACATGATTCTTTCATACGCTACCCGTAATTGCGAGCCAGGCCGAATAGCCGCCGAAACCAGCCCAGATCACCGCCGAGGTGCCCAGCCACCGCAACGAACGCGCCCTCAAGAAACCAAAGTACAATATTGCTAGGGAAAGCGCTGGCAGCAGGAAGGCGACAATAATCGTCATAAGGCTCATTGCCCCG
The DNA here is from genome assembly GCF_026262625.1 of Candidatus Litorirhabdus singularis. Classification (GTDB taxonomy): domain Bacteria; phylum Pseudomonadota; class Gammaproteobacteria; order Pseudomonadales; family Halieaceae; genus Litorirhabdus; species Litorirhabdus singularis. Next base: position 227,813 of record NZ_SHNN01000005.1, on the reverse strand, counting down.
GGGCCCCACGCCCAAGCGAAGACTAGTGGACCAATCATGCAAAAAACAAAGACCGAGCCCAGGTAGGCAGGCCAAGCCATATCTCCATGAGGAGACCCTAGACTGGCTATCACTACAAGTGACGCAACTAGAGAGCACAACACGAACGCTGCAACCGCCAAAAGAAATCTAGAACCTCGCATCGGTTTGACGTCTAACGCTTCAGGCATCGGCGCTGTTAAGCGGTCCAGGCGCAAAGCGCCATTGCTGCCTTGAGTTGTTAGGAGTTCGGTTCAACATGCTTCGAAAGAACATTTTCAACGAACGAGACGAACTCTGGGTCAAGAATAGGTTTTCCCCAGGGACTACTGTTCCAAGTGTTGCGCATACCCCCCACACCATAGAAAGCTCCAATAATATTCTCTAACTCTCTCAGTTCTTTTGCGCTATGGGTGGAGGCCCACTGCCCCCAATGCACCCAAAACCAGTAGGCATTTGCCCAATCAACTTGAGATGCCTCCTCGATCGTGACGCCTTGCTCTAATGCAAGCTGCTCATAGAAGTCGACGACTCCGTAGTTTCTTATCAGCGCCATACGCAACTCTTCATTCTCTGCGATCACCAGCATCTGATCCTGCACACTTTTTGCTCTAGCAAGTATATTCTGATCAATAGTCGCCTGCTTGGCATGTCGTGTCTGCAATGCCATATAGACTATGGTAACTATCAGAACAATAGCGCCAATGACTTCTCCTATCGACCCTGCGGTTTCCCAGCTCATAGGACTCCTAACGCTGCCAGCACGGGCCGATAAACCGCGTAGCGGTTTAGAGGTCCGAGCACTGCGAAGCAGTGCGGGCGTTGACGTACTTGTTACGTTGCATTTCGAATAGCACGATAGTGATTATAGGGTAAGTAGAGTAAAGCGCTCAGAAAAGTACCCAGGGTGGCAATGGATAAGGCAATGAGAAAGGGTGCTGTGGGCTTTGATTCTGCTAGCCAGGCCTGAGAAGCTGCTGTTACCTCGTTACTTTTGGCAAGAATCCCGAGTTCCAGCGTTAAGCCCTCCATGACTGCCAGATTGTTATCAGACATATGATAGACAACTACCGAAAGTGACACGTACAAAATGCTTAGAACAACCACAACGAACCAGTTGATACTTTTTGCTGCAAAATGTCCGACAGCCATATACGCAAATGTGACTCCCGACCAGAACTGAAAGATTTCCCAATTAATATCAGCTCTTTCGGCCGCTAATTCTAAGAGTACAAGTTCAGTCATCAAATAGTATTCTCGAAGAGTAAATGTCAGCCACGTAACGCCGCCAGCACAGGCTGGAGCAGGCAGTGCGGAAGTCCAGCCCCGAAGTGTCAATTGTGCCTGGCCTTGTTAGGTGATTCACAGATCCAGCCACGCGCCTTGGCCTTCGTTGTGAGACCACCATGTTTCCGCCAGTTTGCCATCCTCAAACCGATAGACTTGCAAACCTCTGCTATGGGAAATTTCTTTCGTTTCAGGGTTCTCTCGAGTCATTGACCAACGCACCCAAATAAGGTCGCCATCAGCAGATAATGTCTGCGTCGTAAATTTTCTGTTTGCGGCCTGCATCGTTTTCAAACGCTTCAAATAATCTTCACGTTTAACATGAACAGTGCCGCTAGGCTCGTGGCGAATATAGACTGGATTAACCAGCTCCTCGATGAGTCCATATTGTTTGTTTATCCATATGTCCCCCCAGAGATTCAATGTTTCGATATTTCGTAACTCTTCCTCGGTGTTAGCAAGCGATAGAGGCGGAAGAAGGAAAAGAACTAAAATTAGTAGCATTCTCATGTTCTATTCCTCATAAATCGAGACCGGGATATTTCACCTAACGCTTCAATCACCGGTGGAGAAACCGCGCAGCGGTTTTGACGTCCGGGTGCCTTGACTTGTTATGTGTACGAGTGCAGAAACTAATCATGAATAGATCCAGCGGTTAATGATCCATGCTTCGGGGCACTATCGATTTCTTTTATAAAGGACTCAGAGCAAATCGGTTGCTGCTTTTCTGATTTCCACCACGTGGAGACCGCTGGCAGACTTACGAAGCTACCGCAATACATTCGATGCTTGTCCCAGACCTCAGGTTTTAGTATTCCGGCCTCATAAAGAGAAAACTCAGCCTCAAATCTCTCAACGATGCTTCTGCACACCCAGCCAAGTTTCACCTTCTCCTCCTCGCTGAAATCGTCCCACCGTGAATCGGGCTTCCACATTCGATCTATTTCAATAGCGTTCGGATGCTTGGAGAGTTCATAGTTGAATTCTGACCATCCCGTGTATGTCGTTTGTGTGGCCTCAGCTCTAACAGTTTTAGTATTTGTCCGAATCTGGTACGAAAGATATAGAAGCGATACGATTACACCCGCGGCACCCAGCAGTTCAGCTACCGATCCAATTGCATCCCAATTCATGGAGCACCTCTCAGAGACACATAACGCCTGCAGCACCGGCGCGGCTTTTAGCCGTCCGATGACTGTACTTGTTAGCCTATGCTTTTCTCGCATTCTATTGCCTTAAAGACAACACTACTAAAATAAAAGATACATTGCATGCGATTGCAGTTCTAATCTCGCTTGATCTATTCCAACATTGCCCAAATTCAAGACGTGCCTCATAGAGAAGGTCGATCGAAGATCGACCTGAAAACTAACTTTGACTTCGTATCAGAAGTTATAACCAACGGTGAACTGGAAGGTCTCTTCAGGGGCTGGATAATTGTAATCGTACGGAGGCACTCCACCATTGAATCCATTGTATTTCTTGCCGGTGATATTGCTCGCGCGCAAGTTTGCATAGAATTTTTGGTAATCCCAACGGACATTGGCATTAAGTACCGTGTAATCGCTTATTTCATTGCCCTGGTTGGCTTCATCCCCTGAGGCATAAAGCTTCCCGGTGTACTGTGCATCCGTGTAAAAAGACCAGCTCTCATCAAACTGATAGCTGACTACCAGGTTAGCCGTCGACTTTGCAGCCTCCGGGAGCGTATTCCCTTCGAAAGTACCCGAGCTGATTTCAGCATCAACATAGCTATAGTTTAACTGCACGGTGAGGCTCTCTGTAGCCTGCCAGATGCTGGTAAGCACTACACCGGTTCGCTCTGACTCATCGAGATTAATATTTGCACCCGTACCTGGACCAAAAGGCCCATCTGCGGACGGATCGTAGGCAATTTCGTTATCGGTTTTAAGATAATAAAAGACTGCGGACAGAAAGACGTCATTGAAACGTGTCTCGCCACCCAGCTCCCATGACGTGCTTTCCTGAGCATCCAGGAAATCGACAGTCGGTATAACAAATCCATTTTCATCAGCGTTAGCCCAGCGAAAGCTCTCATCCCTGCGCAGGAACAAACGTGACCGGTTATCGACTTGCCAGGCGAGACCTATCTGGTAGACAGTTATATCTCCCGTAAACTTATCCGCGTCGATGTTATTTTTGGCTTCGAAATCGCTATTACGCGCGCCCAGAGTAAGCTTCAGGCTTTCGGTCAGTGGGGTGATAATCTGTACATAGACATCCTGCATTTCCTGGCTGACATCGGTGCCACCAAAGGCTGTCTGACTGTCATAACCTGAGTCTTCCAGGTCAATACCTGCGGTGATCAATATGGGGCCATTGGCTGTATCGATTTCGCCGGTCACACGGGGATCGAAAGTTTCTACCTGAGTTTTCCCCGTAAAACTGCTACCTAACCAACCTTTAGAATCTTCCTCACGATGATTATACTCGCCCAGAAGAGCCCAGTTGGCGAACAGGTTTACAGAACCGCCCAACCGATACACGTCGGTATCCCGATCACTGAAATCATCGGGGGTAAATGTCTGTTTTCTGTCATCGCGAATTTGCCCACTGGACAGGCTGCCAGGTAAGCGTAAGTCATCCGCAATTTGCTGGGCTTCCAAAAACACACTAAACCGTGTGTTTTCATAAGCGCCATTAGCCAGAATATTTGTGTATTCAGATTGGTTGTTGTCGCGGAAGTTATCGGCCTCAGTTTGCTCACCGGACAGACGAAATGAGAGACCGCTGTCATAAGTCTGGCTAACCGCGCCTTCATACGAAACATAGCCATCAGTACCTGCTGCAGCTTCGAGGTGGGCGGCCAGATCCTTGGATTTCCGGGTGATAACATTGATCACACCTCCGGTAGCCTGATCACCGTAAAGGGTGCCCGCACTGCCTTGAGTAATCTCTATCCGGTCTATGTCCTTAAGCGCAATGCTCGCCAGATCGGGCCCTGCCAGTGAAGGGTTATTTAGCTTTCGCCCATCGACCATTACCAGGACATTGTTGCTGCTGTTGGAGCCAAAACCGCGCATGGCAATCGTAGCGCCCCGGCCCTGATTGCCGATGGAATCCTTGATCTGAATGCCGGCCTGCGCGTTTAGAACCTGCACCAGGTTGGGCGCGCCACTGAGCCGGATTTGTTCAGAGGTTAGTACTTGGATACTCGCAGGTATCGCCACGGAAGCCTGCTCCGAGCGCGTGCCACTGACAATCACATGTTCCAGATTCGTGGATGCTTCGGAAAGAGCCAGGCTACTGACAAGTGTTAGGCAGCCAGCCAATGGGCTGGAAACTGATTTTATAAAAGACATAACATCCTCATTCTTTGAGTAATATAAGAGCGAGGGAGAGAATGCAGGCGCCAAATGAATGGCACCCGACGACGCCCTCCGCATCATCGGTTGAGCTGTATCAGCTCGCTGTTAAAGGCTGGTATCGGGCTTCCACAGGCCATATGCCTGCAGTTACCGTTGCGGGGGCAGCGCCGGACTTGAACCGGACTTCCCATTTATTTCCACACTGTGGATACCTGTAACAGAGCGCGCACCGTAGTGTCAGAGGGATCCAAAGTCAAGAAATGCGAATCGAATAGTCGAGTTTTTCATCTTTGCAGGAGTTTACTCGTCAGTGCCTAAGGTATATCTGCAGGGGAACTGGTTCTGGCAACTTAATTCATTGGCCATGCTTTTCAAAGGCCGCTTTGATGGCCTTGTTAGGAGTTGACGTTATGGGAACCAAACTTCGCCTCAATTTCTCTCTGAAAGTTGATATCTAACATGTGTTTTTGGCGCTCCCAGGAAGCTCTACCACCGGGCGTATGGAAATTGGCAGCGAATACCCTTATTTCTGATTCCCACCGATCTTCCCCACATCCTCCATTTTTGTACTGAACGTAGATGCTGGAAATACTATTGAAAGCCTGAAAAAGTGTAAGATCAAACAAGCCTCGTTCTTCCCTGCTTAATTCTGAATCGTCCTTTAAGCCAATCCGATAAATTCTATACAATTCTGGATTCTCAGTCAGCTGGCGCGCCCAAGCCGCTATTGCATCTGCAGCGCCTTGCGCCGTAGAGTTTTGGATCATCACAGAATTAGTTTTGAGTTGTTTTAAGAGAAAGAGCAGAGTCACTATAACCGCAATAGATCCCAACAATTCTGCTATCGCACCTAGAGCATTCCAGTCCACATTTATCTCCTATGACTCCTAACGCCTTTGGCGCAGGCGAACTGCGAAGCAGTTTGTCCAGCGCGTAGCGCGAATGTGCCCAAACTTGTTAGGCTGCGGCCGACTCATCGAAGCGTAACCGTGAAACCAATGGCAAGCAAGACGCACAAAAGAGCCGCTGTGATTTCATGAACTCGGGAATTGTTTGTAAAGCTCAAGGCGGTAACCAGCACGGCGCCAATAAAGCGCACCAAACTTTGTGGATGATATAACCCTTCGTTTCCGAATACGCTGCGATAGAAAGTCGTGAGCATGAATGCGGCTGCCAGCAAGATTGCGGCGAGTCTGAATTGGTTGTAGTAGTAGTCGCGGAGATTGAAGTACTGTCCGTGAGAAATCGGGGGGGATAGCACGAAGGCTAAGACCACATACAGCAAACGCGGGGCGAGAATCATTACGAACTCAGAAATCGTCTGAATTTCCTTGTCATGGAGCGTCCAGATATTCCACCAACTTATGATGCAAATGCCGATTAGCAGTACCATCCAAGTCACATGGACCCAGTAGATCGTCGTAGTTCGACGCTCTCGGAAAATCCGGCCAATGCCTGAGAGAAGTTCCGCGATAGCAAGTCCCATCAAGATCGACAGGAATCCGACTATATACTCGAAATGACTCATCTGAGGCTGCCTAACGTTAAGTGCAGCGGCAGGCCACGACAGTAGACTGTCGCGTCTGGCACGTATTGTTATGTGCCACTACGGTAGCAGCTTGGTCAATAGAGTTGCCCGCCATACTTTTTCCTATTGCGACTCCTTGCTCAGTTTTGTAGGTGACTAATTGATGGATTCATTATCATTTTTTTTCTTGCGTTTCGACGACAAGACAGCAACTAGTATAACTATAAAAACGACTACCACTGCACCAACTAATGAACTGCTCATACAATTCTCCAATTATCAGACATAGAGTCACTCGGAAACACACTATCAATTTTGGATTAATCGATCCAGATAGACACATAACGCCCGCATTTTCGGCTGGTTTGGAGTACAGCGGAAAACCAGTCCGACAACATCCGCTTGTTAGGTGTTCTTCGCATGAAGCCCTGCATTAACTTATTAAGAATTTCCAGAACATCTATCTAAATAAGTAACCTATCCGCTAATAGATTTGTCACTTCGCCACCAACCGTCCAGCGAGAGTCGACGTGATGGGGAATATCCAGCGAAGACCAGTAACCCTGCCACTATTGCCAGATTTTTGATAAAATTCTGCATCTCACGAGCGGCTATACCTTCGCTCATAGTCCAAAAGTCGTGCAACATAAAATTGACAAGCAGCACGTAGACTACAAATCCATAGGCTACAAGTTTAACGTGCCGACCGCACATCAAAAAAATCCCACCAATAATGCTCACACCTCCGGCAAACCACAAGAGTTGGGGAGCGAACATAATGTCATGAGATTGCATATAAACCGTCAGGTCGTCTGACTCAGTGAATTTGCGTATTCCAGGAACAAGAAAATAGAAGCCGAGGAGAAATTGGCCAATAGCTATACTAATTTTGTTCATTTTTTTCCTATTTCTTTGCAGATATTGTGGAGTTATTTTCTCTGCGGTCAGATAGAGCACATAAGGCCGAAAGCAAGCGCGCGGTTACGCGTCGCTTTGCCTTTTCTTGTTAGCTGCGATATCTCGCAAGGAACCAGATACATACTTATGGATAATGCTTGAAACCAACGTTTGATAGGGAATGCCTTCTTCAGATGCTCTTGATTGAACCGCAATAAGATCACGATTAGATATACGAATATTAATCCGTTTATCTTTCTTAAAGGTGTTGGCGGCAGCTGCCTCCAGTTCTTTCCTCCGGGCTTCCGTCAGTGTAGATTCGAAATCTCCAGACTCCACAGAGTCCAGGAGTTCTTTCTCCTCTTTTGAGAGTGTTACCTTACCCATGAGCCACCTCTAAGATATAGTTTGGTGAATTTTCGACTAGGTATCACGGTCTTTAGAAAAATTTCATCTTCAGTTTCGACATACGGCACCAAGTAAGCGTATTGGTCTATCGCCACAAGAAATATCTTCTGGTGGGGATAGGCCACTGCGTTGGGGTGGCAAATATCATCTAGAAGCCCCCCGTTCTCTATATGAAAGATGGTCTCTTCAAAGGATCTGCCTCTCTCTTCAATAAGCTGCTGATTCTTTTCGGAGTTCCAGTTAAAAACTTTCATGAACCCGAGGCTAGCACAGATGTGTGCCTTTTGTCATCATAGAAGTGGTGCGTCGCAGTGCGGTGCAGGCAGCTAACGCCCGTGGTAGCGGCTGGCCGTTAGGCCAGGCCGGCGAACGTAGTGAGCATATTGCCCACGCTTGTTATGTTTCGCTTCCATCGCCATTAGTGTCTAGGACCTCGCTACCAAAAAATGTTCGAGGTTAAAGATCTGATCTTCAGGAAGAGTCCTGCCTACAGAAGTGAAATACACAGAATTGAGATCTGCCAAGGACTTATTCTCCTTTATTACTAGTCCGTTTTGAGAAAGCAGGTGTTCCAGTTCTTCCTCTGTATAGAGCGATATCCACGGCTCCCCCACTTTAGAGGCTAGGTATTTTATCGTTTCGGCTCGCTTTACAGCTTTGGGGTAGCCCTTACCAAAGCAGGCCTCAGGGTCTTCATCTAAAAGCTTGTCGACGTAAGACATAAAAAAGGTTGAACCTGTTTTTTGACTAAGCGTAGCCAATTCTTTGATCGTTGAAGATAGAGCCTCTTTGGAGATGTACTGCGAGACGCCTTCAAGGGTAAATATCGTGGATTTGCTTTGATCAAAACCAGCAGCCAACAGTTGTTCAGCTAGCGACTGGTGATTGAAATCTATGCTTACATACGTGACGTTTTGTGAATTCGGTGGTTCTTTGGGAAGCTTAGAACGCTTTTTTGCCTGAACTTCAGGCTGATCAACTTCAAAGATTCTTATAGATGATGGGAGTTCGAGTCGGTGAGCCCGCGTATCGTACCCCGCCCCTAGAATCACGTATTGCCCCATCCCAGCAGCCGCACTGTCCTTGATCAGATCATCAATAAACCGCGTACGGGAAATCAGATGCTCGTGAAAACCAGGCGCGAATTTCTTGGTTACCCAGACGCTTAAGTTGTGACCCAATAACTTAAGCAAGCCTGCTCCCACGACAAACCTATCGGCATAAGGATCGCTTATGACACGTCTACCAGGTTTGGCAAGCGTTTCGATCAAACGCTGCTTGGCTACACCCTGAGCTGTGCCATCTTTTCTAAAGATTGAATTACTCATATGTATCCTGTTGTTGGAAACCAACTGACACCGCGGCCGTCAAACCGTTTTGGTAAGTAAATGCAAACATAACGCTTCTGGCAATGGCGGCGCGTAAGCGCCGTCCAGCCCGAAGCGCTTTTTTGCCCAGACTTGTTAGGCGACGATAGAATCATAATGTCGAATTTCTATGAGATGTTGGTTTGGGTCATTGAAGTAGAGCGTGGGGGCATCTCCTCTAGCGCCGGCTTCGATACCAGGTCCCGAATTGGAACCCACGGAGTCGAATGATGGCCCGTGTTCAATCCCTGCGGATTTTACGCGCCAAAATATACTATCGAAATCGGTCTTTGAGACCGCAAAAGCGTAATGTTCGAAGCCCGGTGTCCCCCACGGTGCGAGCTGGATCTGAAAATCTTCTGCTATTCTAATGATCGTAAATGGCCCAGCCGTACCCTGATTCAAGAACCCCATGATCTCCGTATAGAAAATGATACTGGCATCCATGTCGTTCACTTTAAGGATAACATGATCAAGAGTCGTCATAGTGATGTCCTCGCCGAGTCGCCTAACGCTTCAAACAGGGGCCGCTCTTAAGCGGTCCCGGCGCGAAGCGCCCTTGCTGCCTTGACTTGTTATGGCGCAATACTATGACTCCTGAGCCCACTTTGCGCCGGCAATCGGCCGCTCACCCGGCATTGAATGGCTGTCAGTTCGCATCTGTCGTTGGTATTGGTTTTGTTGCTTCAATTTTTCGAAGCTCAGACTCTACGAAATCCACGAAATCAGAACCGTACATATGTACGCCATATTTATTCCACCACGTTTGGCAACCTCGACCACGGAGCCAGAATTTTACGATTGCCAAATGCTCATACCAATCAGATTCACTAAGAGCGCCGCTTGAGTGCTGAAATTTTGAAGCGGAGAAAAATGAAAATGCCTGAAACGCCATATTTGAAAACCGATGAAACTCCTCTGCAGTAAGCGATTCAATACTTTCCCGCCCTCGTAGAAAGATATCGTTTATCTCAGGAGACTCGATCAATGTTCTCAAGAAATCCGTATACATACCCGAAGCTGCAAGCTTAGATTCAACTCGTGAGGCTAAAGTGCTTGCCCTTATTTGCAAAGAGAGATACACGAGCGTAATTATTACACCCAATGCCCCTGCAACCTCTCCCACGGCCCCTATTGCTTCCCAGTTAATAGTGGATTCTCCCTAAATTTTCGATGCTGTGTTGTGACTTCTGTCCTGTGAAGTATAGGTCTTTACGGATGACTGAGTATCCGCTGTGGGTAGAAACCCGATCCCCGGTTGCACCATAACGCCTACCGCTGCGGCGCGGAAACCGCGCAGCGATTTCTGCGTCCGGCCCCGCAGGGGCGCACAGCCGGTACTTGTTAGGCGGCGACATTGCCGGACGATTCCCTTTCCATGACTTCACTTTCAACAAATTCGACAAACTCTTTCGCACACATTCCACGAACAAAGCCTGTCCAGTAAGGCTGAACACCAGGAAACGAAAAAACTCCTGCGAGCTCCTCATTCAAACCAACCCATGCCTTTGATTCAAGCGACCCTTCATTCACTTTGAAATATGCGCCTTCCCATAGACGAGCACATGAAATCAGCATAAAGAGGAAACGCTCTCGCTCTGTATCCGAGAGCTCTCTCTTTTCCAGCAGGCCATCAAACCAAAGCTTATTGAGCTCTGAGTCGGACCAAACCGTTCGCTGGAACTCCATGTGAGCTGCATAGGCGGAATCTAGAGATGCGGAGCGTACTGCATATGTATTCCGACGAATCTGGATTGCCAAGTAAATCAATGTGACGATAACACCAATGCCGCCGAGAAAGTCTCCGAGGTCGCCGAGATCTGATAATGTCATGACTTTCCTCGCATCGCCGCCTAACGCTTCAAGCAGGGGCGCCGGTAACGGCGTCCTCACTGCCTTGACTTGTTAGGCGACTTTTGGGCTTTACGACAGCCTCCTCGATCGCGGCAACGAAATCCGGCACCAACAACATTCTGCTACTTGCCCATAAACTTTGAAACCCCGGATTTCTGAAGTACATTTTAAAATATCTAAGTGTCATCACCCAAAGATCCGGATCGTCTACCTGCTTGCATCTTCGAAATACAGTCTGCCACGCCTGTAGTAATTGAACCCCCAGATAATCAAATCTGAGTCGATCGGTTTCATCTAATTGATCAATATCAAGTAGGCCTCGGGACCATAGTTCCGCAAGGTCCCGATTCTCAACAATTTCCCCAATCCACCTGGCGATATCAGATGTAGTTCCCTCAATTGCAATAGTCTCAGCCGCCAATGTATCGGCTTTCAATTGCTTAGTGTTTTGGCGAATTTGCAGAGCCAGATACAACAGAGTGAGCACAACACCGATACCACCCAAAAAGTCACCGATATTTCCAAGATCTTCGAGTGTCATTGGATCTCCTTGACGTCTAACGCCGCAGGCACGGGCGAGTGGCGTAGCCACGAGTACAGCGCGGCAGAGCCGTGCGATCGTGCCCTGCCTTGTTAGGTGTCGTCATTCCTCTGTTGGCTCTGTTGAAACAGATCGCTGTGTCCAGCGTTGTACAGTGCCGTCACTTCGTCGTTCGTCGATGTATGAGACGAAATCCTCAGAAAGTGCAGCGGTCTTTGCCTCCCACCAGGTTCTCAACACATCAGCGCCAAGAAGCCCCAATATACTAGTCACCACTGTCTCCCATTGTGTCTCGGATATCAATCCGCGGTTGTGCTGCCGATAGACACCTTCGTAGAACCAGATGAGCTCTGCGACTAGCCAACGATAGCGTAATGCTTCAGATTCGTTCATGGCTTCATTCTGAGCGCCCTTTTCATAGAGCAGCATCAGTTCAGGGTCTGCCGTTATCCGGGCATGCCATGCAGTGATTTCTTTGTTTATCTCCAGTTCTGTTGCGCCCGCTACACTATTTGTGTTCTGCCGTATTTGGAGTGCTAAGTAGATTAGGGTAGCAAGTGTCGCAATTGCAGCAATCAATTCTCCTAGTGATCCCAATTCTTGGATGCTCATTGCATAGACTCCTAAAGCCAAGCGCAACGGCGGTGAAACCGTCCGTTTTGCCGCGTCTTGTTATCCGTTTTCATAGCCTGCACTCAGTTTGATGGTCATGGCCTGTAGTCCAGGTTGCCAGAGAGAGTCATTGTCTCAATGGAAGTTATAAACTCCGCCGTGTACTGATGTTGTTGCATCTCTAGTTCCCATACGCGACCGGGATTGGAAGCGATATAAATGCCTTTGCCCATCGACGTCGATTCTGCCACATTTCGTCCGACAAACTGCCTTCAGACCAGAGAAACCACTGTGCCTCATATTTATAGAGCACGCTGCGACAAACGAAGAACCATTGCGCAAATTCTGCGGTCGTGAAGTCTTCCAGCTTCGTATCCGGGCTGTGACATTTCATCACTAGTTCTGAAAGGTGTGGATTATCGGCAATAACTTCACAAAGCTCGGCGAGCGCTACAGTGGAGTTCCATGCAGAATTGCTGCGCGCCGTGCGAGTATTTCTTCGGAGCTCCACAATTAAGTAGATGAGGGAGACAAGAACTGCGACTCCACTGAGAGCCTCTCCAAGATTTCCAAGTTCTGCAAGAGTCATTCGATGCTATCTCCTAGCGCATAACGCCCAGTTAAGGCGCGTGAACGTTCTGGCGCTGGGGTTGCGCAAGCAAGCCAAGTGACAGGTTGCCACGTCGCAGTGACCGAAGGGAACGACTTCAACTGCATGTTATGTATCGCCTTCATGGTCGGATTTGAACAAATACCACATCGAACATAAGTAGGTCGCTAACATGGAAAATACTATGAAATTGATCGCTATGGGCATAACCCAGACTGGTTCTGTATATGCGGGATGCCAAATCATACTCTCCCCCATCAATGACTGAACACCCAGAGTAATGTGGCCAATTTTCAACGTAACAAATATGAGGAAAAGTGATCCCAAAGAATACAGAGTTGCTACCAATCGCGAGAGCAACTTCGATAATTTCCCTTTACCGAAGAATACTGCAACGAGAAAGGCCGACGTTAAGGACACAAACGCCATAAGGAATGCCAAGATGTTCTCGACATGGGATGCAATTAGGTCCGCGATCTCGTAATCAGTCATTAAATACATAACGCTTCAAGCAGGGGCGCCGGTTACGGCGCCCCGGCGCGAAGCGCCCTTGCTGCCTTGACTTGTTAGGTGTCATCTTTACCTCTTCGTCTCCTGGTCAAGATCTTCTTCAATAAGTCGGATTTCGGCATCAACGAACTCCTGAAAGGTATCGGATTGAATCTTTCGTCCGAAGACACGCCACCATTCACGCATGCCTCGACCTTCAAGCCACCACACCATTGCTCTATAAGATTCAGCCCAGTCGTCTTGTTCAATCGTACGTATTCGGAATTGAAAGTACTGAGCGGAGTAGCCCATAAACCCCTTCATTGCAATATTATCGAACCTGGCCCTGTCCTCGGGCGTCAGATCTCTTAAATTTCGGCGGCCTCTCGCCCAGATGTCGCTGGATGCTGGCTCGGAAATAAAGCTGTCGAGCAAGCTGCTCATCTGTGTTGTTGCTGCTATCTTTGCCTCAGATCTTCCTAGTTTATTGCTGGCACGGATTTGTAAAGCCAGGTATGCCAAGGATGCAATGACACCAATAGCGCCCAACGACTCTGCAACTGCACCAATGGCCTCCCAGTTCATGTCGATCGCTCCATGACGCCTAACGCCTTGCGCACAGGCAGGCAAACCGCAGGTTTGACTGTCCAGCCGCGTAGCGGCGATTGTGCCGCAACTTGTTAGGTGTCATTGGTGCGCCCTCATACCATATAGCAATAGAGCGAAGGCAGTAAAAGTGACGCACAGATGCCACACAAGAGATACCAGATACATAGTCTCCCATGCGATGGGAGTACCCTGCCAAGCGACTAGCATTTGCATAATAGCGACTAAGACGCCAATTGAACCGCAGATCTTGAATGCCGTTTGAGTACCGCTGGTCATTTTGAAAAGGAAGCTACTAACATCGGCTATGTGCACCACTCCGTAGATAGCCAGAGAGTAACGCCAAGCATTATCTGGGATTAGAGGAACACTTAGTATAGAAGGAAGGAGTGAAAACACAATTGTCAGAGCGGCAACCTGGAGCAATAGGCGGAGATTCAACCTGTCTGCATCCGCCCAATCCTTGATAGGCTTGGTATTGAGCATTACTACGATAGCGCTAAATCCGGCAACAGCAATTGACAGCTCAGATATGGTTAGTAGGAAGTCGGTTGAGTTCATCTCGATTTAGACACCTAACGCCGCCAGCAGCTGCGGGAAAACCAGAGCGACGAAGGAGCGGCGGTTTTGCTGTTAGACTGCCTGGCCTTGTTATGTGAGCGCACCTTAAAGAGCCCAGATCTCAGTAACCACGGCATCCTCATCGAAAAGAAACACTTCGACAGAATCCCACTCGCTGCTCCCGTCTGAAAGGCGCAAAAAGCATGTTACATAGAGTCCATGTTCATGAATCCCTACAAGCTCCTGCTGTATTCCAGCCGATGCGATCAAGCCAAACACTTTTGAATCGATCTCTTCTGCACCTTCGGCGCAAACCTCGAACTTGGGTATATGCATTCGAATATTCGGTGCACAGCGCACATCGGCCCAGGCAGACGCGCCCTCTGCGTTCGCTCGTGATTTGTATCGTGCAATTACTGATCCACGAGGTGACATCGTGCTACTTGTATTCGTCATTTCGATACCTCCGAGGTCACATAACGCTTCGGGCTTGGGCGCGCGTTAGCGCGTCCCAAGCCCCGACTTGTTAACTGTTTCGCGTGCGACCTCTTTCTATCCATTTTGATCTAGGAGGTACTGATAGGGGTCGTCTTTTTCTCCTAATGCTTCGGGCATTTCGTAGTATGTTTTGATCTGAAACGATCCATCATCACACCACTGAAATGTTTCGATACTATGAGTCACTACCACATTGTCGCCTTCGCCGAAGTGACACTCTATGACCCATGCCATCTCATTGCCATTGACGTGCACTTTGAACAAATACATTTTTAAGAGACTTTGAAATAAGTCCCAGGCATGACTCGTGAAATGGTCAAATCCTTTCTTTGCTTCGGTACCGACTGGATCGTACATTACTACGTTGTCGGTCTTCACGATGGAGCGCCATGAGGCGATCCACTCCTCCTTTTTCCCCGCATTCCATAACTCGCAATGATGCTTCGCGTGCTTCAATCTTTCATCTCTAGTCGGTATGTTCACGAATTCTCCTCGAGTTGGGATGATTGGTCGGACAGTTAACGCCAAGCCAAGGGGCGGCCGTCAGGCCGTCCCGCGGAGGCCCGTAGGGCCGGAGTAACCTTGGGCACCTTGTTATGTGCTCTTTGCATTAGCGACACAAAGCTTACTGTAAACGTCCGCAACACCAGCAATGTATGCCCCTTGTTCTCCAACCTGTTGCCACTCATTCTTTTTCGAATGATCTTCCTGACGCTTTACCGCTTCTGCGATTTCGTTGATCAGCGCAACACAATATTTCGCCAGAAAAGCGTCTGCATCTGCCTTTGATTCTATTTCGGCAGCGAGAGCATGATTGGTGGTCAGAACTATGATCAGGGCAAGCAGAACATTTTTCATGGAAAGGAAGCCTCATTCATCGATCTGTGATCGTTTAGTTTTTGCACATAACGCTCACCGCAGCGGCGGCGAAACCGCGCAGCGGTTTTGGCGTCCGGGCCCGAAGGGCCGCACTGCCGGTTATTGTTAGGTGGCCGCATAGTTAAATCCACTCGCCACTAGTTGCCGCCAGCGACGTTGGCGATGACGGTAGAATAGTTGGGCAAATGCCCAGATAAAAACAGTGAATACTCCAGCTTCGATGGTCACATGGTCTCGATAAAGGGTACCGGTTCCTGATGGATCAATAGTAATTCGGTGGTCCCACTTCTTTACCAACATGCTGTGACCGTTATCCCGAACACTGAAGCTGCTTCGTGATTCGGGATATGAGATTACTACAGCCTGCTTTCCGAAAGGGACAAACCCAAATAATCGCAAAGACACCCAGTACGTCCCTTCTTCCCATCTTTCTGGCAATTGCTTAGCGCCACAGGGAATGAACTTAACAAGAGGAGAAGCGACATAAATGAGCAAACGCGAGGTCCTAAGGTGTGACTCAACCTCTGCTGGCTCGACCGGAAGGAACGTTGACACATCGACGATCATGAAAAGGCCTCGTAACGCTTCAAGCACTGGCGGCGAAACCGCGCAGCGGTTTTGACGTCCATGTGGCTTGCCTTGTTATGTGTTTTTTTCATGGTCACCACGAACCTCCCACCAACGCCACAACGGATAAAGGCCAATAGCCAGCGCAAACCCGACCGCTAATAGGCGGATAAATCCGTACGCCCCCCTAATGGTTCCATTACTCCAAACTCCTAATAATTCCTTTGTCTGGAGAGAGGCCAATTTATTCGCCTCACTGTAGGTTAGAAGGTCATCAAAAGCCGCACCCAATTGCCCAGCTAAACTCGCAAGCATACTCAACATAATCATACTAAAAACTATATAGGGGACTGTAAAAAGTATGGCAACGAGCAGATTCAATGAGTGTTTTATCAAGTGAGTCGCTGTAACAAGACCAATCGATAGTGCTACCCACCATTGCAAAATCGAGACTAACTCAGTGCGCCTTTCAACTATCAGGTAATGCAATTCAAATTCAGTCATGTTGATAATATCGTCTCTTGGTCACATAACGCTTTAAGAAGGGGCGCCGTCTACGGCGTCCCGCTTGCTTTTCTTGTTATGCGCTGACACTCCATAAATATAGGCCATAATTGGGGTTCACGGCGAATATCGCTGCACACCATGCTTCAAACGATAGGCCCGATTACGCTTTCGATCTTCAGGGCCGACCTTTTCTACATCCGCTGGAAAATGTGACCGCAAATCCTCAAAAGGTACCAACGCTGCTTCAGGCTTAACCAGGTTTTTTGATTGTTGCTGGCGAAGGAAAATCATACCTTCGGTGTGCCCAACAGGGTTCAACCAGTTCACTACTCCGGGGTCTTTCTGTGAGATAACAAACCTGTATTTACCGTCACTACTCGCGACCGCCTGGCTGTCATTGTAACTAGCGGTATGGTTTAGATAATCAATAGATTCCCACCAAATTGTGCCAAGCTGGATGCTCCACAACAGCGCATCGGGCGCATCCATCTCGATAATGAGAGCTTCATTGTCGGCGACCTTAAACCACCCCGCGCCATAAAAATTGGCTGCAAGCGTTCCCCTGGCACCTTTTTGTACAAAAATCTTGTTGGTAAACAACTTGCGAATCTGGTCGGCCTCGTTTCTCCATTCGGGGACACGAATATAAAACTCGTTGATGGTCGAATCGAGTAAGTCGGCCGCTTGTAGCAGATCGAGTGGCTCGCTGGGCGCACTATCATCCAGCCGTTCTAGATAATATGTGCCCGGGACTTCGCTCTCCCACTCCCTGAAATATTCCCGCACAAGCAATTCAGTGGCTTTTGGATCTAACTCCAACCAGTTTCCCGACCAATTATCTGGCTTATAACCCGAAATAAGCACTTCGAAATTACCTTCTGCATCGATTTGCAATTGATCACCGGTCAGCTCTTTAAATGACTCGTATTGATCGTAGGAGCCATCAAACTCTCCTGTCTGCGTTGCACTTTGCACTGCAAAGAGTCGTGCAGACCCTATATTGCCATGCAATCGATATGTGCCTTGACCGGTTATGGCGGCATTCGTGTACTTTCCATCCGCGCCATCCAAACCCCATTTAGCCGAAGTGTTCGTGCCAAGTCGAAATACGGACGGCATACCCTGCTCTCGAGCAAGGACCATATCAATCGAAGATCTAAGCTGCCGAAGCATGAATCGAACACCCTCGGCCTGGTCAATGGGGTAATCTACAGGCAGTTCACGAATCATACTCACCCCAGCCACTTGTAGGTCTGTGCCAAATTTCTCCCACATTTTGGTCGGCGTGGCGCTAGTAGAAGTCGTGACGTTTTTCGGGGCTTCAATTTCTCCAAGCGTACTGACTGAAAAACGCCCACCAAAAAAAGCAGCTAGCAACATGATCAGACAACCGATTACAACTGCTGCTTTTTTCATCCTACGTTGTTCCCCTCAGGGGCGCATAACAGCGTATTAGACGTCGGTGTGACGTAATAAAACACGTCAGAGTGACACATAACTTGTCATCCTCTGATGTGGGTTTTGGTTGACCACTGCCTCGCATGTCCCAATTCACGCCCTCTTCGCTTATGTCAGTCTACAAAATTAAGCTTCGCTAACAACAATACCCGCTTCAGATTGGCGGCTCAACTGGCTGTTGGGCCAGGAGCCCACTAAACTGCAGTGATCACAGCACAAGGATGTGCCATGAAATCGCCGTTTTTAGCTTCGGTGCGCGATCACCTGCGCGCCAGACATTACAGTAAGCGTACCGAACAGGGTTACCTGTATTGGATTCGCAACTATATCCGCTTTCATAACAACCGCCATCCGCAAGACCTTAATGAAGCGGATATTGTCGCCTACCTGGAATACCTGGCGCTGACGCGTAAGGTAGCGCCATCCACCCAGAAAACAGCGCTCAATGCGCTTATGTACCTGTACCGTAATGTACTGGGCCGCGCCGACATGAAACTGGGAGAGTTCAGTCGTGCCAGCAAAGTACAAAAGCTGCCAGTGGTGCTGTCTCGCGATGAAGTACGCTCGCTGCTAAATCAGCTGCAGGGTATGCACCGCCTTTGCGCTGAGTTGATGTACGGCTCCGGATTGCGGCTGATGGAAGTATGTCGACTGCGCATCAAGGACATCGATTTTGATCGTCTGGCCATCTTGGTGCGCGATGGTAAAGGCCGCAAGCAACGTATCACCACGCTGGCACAGAGCTGTGTGCCTTTGCTACAGCGTCAAGCTCGGCAGGTGGAATTATTCTGGCAAGAAGACCAAGGCGCTGAGCGCTGGGAGGGGGTTTACCTGCCCTTCGCACTGGCAAGAAAATACCCCCGGGCGCCGTTTGAACTCGCTTGGCAGTATTACTTCCCCTCCGCTCAGCGCTCGCTGGACCAACGCAGTGGCAAGGTGCGCCGGCATCATATGGGCGAGCAAAGCCTGCAACGTGCCGTCAAGGCGGCGGTGCGCGGGGCCAATATCAACAAGCTCGCGACCTGCCATACCTTGCGCCACAGCTTTGCTACTCACCTGCTGGAACGCGGCGCTGATATTCGTACGGTGCAAGAGCAACTGGGCCATAGCGATATCCGTACTACAGAGATTTACACCCACGTACTGAACCGTGGCGGCCGCGCGGTACGCAGCCCACTGTCAGACTTGTGATGTTTGACAGGCAACCTGATACTGTATATATATACAGTATATTGTAGACCCACTGTCACCGCCGGATTAACTCACCACCATGTATGCCGAACTCCATTGCCTGAGCAACTTCAGCTTCCAGCGCGGTGCCTCGCACCCCCGAGACCTGGTGCAGCGCGCGGCAGAGCTGGGCTATACCGCGCTCGCCATTACTGATGAGTGCTCGCTAGCCGGGGTGGTCAAGGCTCATGTGGCGGCGCAGGAATACGACATCAAGCTGATTATTGGCAGTGAGCTGAACCTGGAAGAAGGCATCAAGCTGTTGGCGCTGGCGCCCAATCGCGCCGCCTATAGCGAACTGTCGGGGTTAATCAGTATGGCCCGCAGGCGCAGCCCCAAGGGCGAGTACCGGGTCAGCCTGCGTGACGTGATCTTTCATCTCAAGCGTTGCCTGCTCATATGGCTGCCCGTTGATAACAGTGATACCAGCCGCGCCTATGGCCAGCAGCTGCGGCGCCTGTGCAAGGAACGGCTGTGGCTGGGTGTTAGCCACTTGCGTCACGGTAACGAGACACAGCGCTATTTACAGTTTCTGGAGCTGGCCACCAGTCTTGATATACCCATGCTGGCCTGTGGCAATGTGCAGATGCATCACCCGCGCTGCAAGCCACTGCACGACGTCATCACCGCCATCGCCCACAACACCAGTGTTGATCAGCTGGGCCGCCTGCGCCACAGCAACAGTCAGCAACACCTGCGGCCCATCGACAAACTGTGCAAGTTATATCCAGCCGCCCTGCTACAGCAAACGCTGGTGATTGCCGACTATTGTGACTTCAGCCTGGATGAGCTGCGCTATGAATACCCCGAGGAGGTAGTGCCGACTGGCATGGACGCCGGCACCTACCTGCGGCAACTGGTGACCGAGGGCTGCAAGCTGCGTTGGCCCAATGGGCCGCTGCCGCAAACCTTAGAGCGCATAGAGATCGAACTGGCACTGATTGCAGAGCTCCACTACGAATACTATTTTTTGACGGTGTACGACATCGTGCGTTTTGCACGCAGTCGCGACATTTTGTGTCAGGGGCGCGGTTCGGCAGCTAACTCGGTGGTGTGTTATTGCCTGCATATTACCGAGGTGTCGCCCGAGGAAGTGTCGCTGCTGTTTGAGCGTTTTATCTCCCGCGAGCGCGACGAGCCACCGGATATCGACGTCGACTTTGAGCACGAGCGCCGCGAAGAAGTCATTCAATACATCTACCAAAAATACAGCCGCAAGCGTGCCGCACTGGCCGCCACGGTTATTACCTACCGCAGCCGCAGCGCCGTGCGCGATGTGGGCCGGGCGCTGGGTTTAGACCCTATCTTTGTTGACGACCTGGCCAAGTCGCTGGCCTGGTGGGACCGCAGTAAGGACCTGGAACGGCGTTTTGAAGAACAGGGCATTGCCGGGCACAGCCGCAGCGCCACCCTGTTTTATGATCTGGTGCAGCAGATACTGGGGTTCCCCCGTCACCTGTCCCAGCACGTGGGTGGCTTTGTGATTACCCGCAGTCCTATATCTACCCTGGTACCGGTAGAGAACGCCAGCATGGCCGACCGCACTATCATCCAGTGGGACAAGGAAGACATTGAGGCACTCGGCCTGCTCAAAGTCGATATATTGGCACTGGGCATGCTGTCGGCCATTCGTAAAAGCCTGCAGCTGATCAATCGCTACCAGCCGCGCCTTACCTGCATTCAGGATATACCTCGTGAAGATGCCAGCACCTATCGTATGTTGCAGGCGGCCGACAGTGTGGGGGTCTTTCAGATTGAGTCACGGGCGCAAATGTCGATGCTACCGCGCCTCAAACCCAAAACCTTTTACGACCTGGTCATTCAGGTGGCCATTGTGCGCCCCGGGCCAATACAGGGCGATATGGTGCACCCCTACCTGCGCCGGCGGCAGGGGCTGGAACCGGTGACCTACCCCAGCCCGGATATCCAAAGCGTACTGGAGCGTACCCTCGGGGTACCTATATTTCAGGAACAGGCCATTAAACTGGCGATGGTAGCGGCGGGTTTTAGTGGCGGCGAAGCCGACCAGCTGCGCCGGGCTATGGCCAGTTGGGGCAAAAACGGTAACCTCATCAAATTTGAAACCAAACTGGTCAAGGGCATGCTGGCGCGCGGCTATGACGAAGACTTTGCCCAGCGCCTGTTTGAGCAGATCAAGGGCTTTGGCGGCTACGGGTTTCCCGAGTCACACTCGGCTAGCTTTGCCCTGCTGGCGTATGTCTCAGCGTGGATCAAATGCCACCATCCTGCGGCCTTTTTCTGTGGGTTACTGAATAGCCAGCCCATGGGTTTTTACTCGCCGTCACAACTGATTCAGGACGCCCGTCGGCACCGGGTCCGGGTGCTGCCCATTGATGTGAACACCAGTGCCTGGGACCACACCCTGCTGGCAGACCGCGACCATTCAATGCGGCTGGGTCTGCGACTGGTCAAAGGCATGAGCAAAGAAGGGGCAAAACGGGTTGCCCAACAACGGCGCCGTGGGCCTTACCGCCATGTCAGTGACCTGCGCCAGCGCGCGCAATTAGACAAGCGCGATATGGAAGCGCTGGCCGACGCCGACGCACTGGCCGCCCTGGGCGGGCACCGCCATCAGGCCCAGTGGCAAATTATGGCGCTGGAAGCCAACCGGCCGCTTCTGAATAACGATAGTGAACGCCCCGCCAGTGACTTTGATGATGATGTAAAGTTGCGTGCTCCGGGCGTGGCCGAAGAAGTCATGGCCGATTACCGCAGTACCGGCGTCACCCTGCGCGCCCACCCCATGCAGCTGCTACGCGCGCAGTATCCGTTTAACCGCTGCCAGCGGCATCAAGACTTACCCACGGTCAGTAATAACCGATTTGTGCGTATTGCCGGGCTGGTAACGGGCAGGCAGCGGCCGGGTACCGCCTCAGGAGTATTGTTTCTGACTCTGGAGGACGAGACTGGCAGTAGTAATATTGTGGTATGGCCGCGGGTACAGGAGCGTTTTCGGCAGCCATTGATGACCTCGCAGTTATTGCTGGTCAAGGGCACGCTAGAGGCGCGCGACGGGGTCATTCATATTATTGCCGGGGCGCTGCACGACTACAGCGACGAACTTAAGGAGCTACAGCTGAAGTCGCGTGACTTTCACTAACCGCCGCGACTCATTACAGCGCGCTAGCGAACGTTAACCTGAATCGGTATCCAGCGGTTTTGAATCGCACGCAAGCGGCCATTATCTTTCAGTACCTGTATGGCCATATTCAACTCGGCCGCCAAGCGGGTGTTGTCTTTGCGCACAGCCCAGGCCAGATCTTCCGAGCTCAGGTAGCGAAACAGGCTTAACAGGTCTGAATTCGCGGTGCCCACTGCCAGCAGCCAGGAAGTAGGAGCATCGTGTATGTACATATCAATCTGGTTACTGCGCAGCGCAGCAAAGGCTGCCTCTGAGGTCGGAAAATGGCTCACCTTGGCACCGTTCAGAGTATCTTGCACATAACGCTCGCCGGTCGTGAAGGGCTCTACGCCAATCCGGATACCCTCCTGATAGATAGCTCGGGGTTGCGCGAAACGGCCCGCTTTGTCCGCCAGAATAATGGCCATCTGGCCAACAGTCATAAACGGCTCCACAAACGTGACACGCTGCTGCCGCTCGGGGGTCACACTCACGCCTGCCATCACTACATCTATGTCACCACTGTCCAGCGCCTTGAGCAGGTCCTCAAACGGCATAATCACGGCCTTGACCGGACGGTCCAGAATCTTGCCAATCTCGCGCGCGTTGTCTATCTCGATACCTACCAGCTTGCCGTCACGTACAAAGTTCAGCGGCTCATAATCAGAGGTATGCCCCACTATCAGGGGTTTCGCGGCCAGTGCTATCGCGCTGCCTAGCATCAGAGTGCAAAGCACCAACAGACGTGCGAATGAGTTCAAAAAAGCGCTAAAGTGCATGTGGGTATCTCCTGCGGAACCGGGTAACTATCGCCGTAATTCTACGGCAGTGGCGGCAGGAAGCCAGTGATTTACTACCGTAAAAGCCTACGCCTTACCCAGCAGTTTGAAGAAGCTGGCAGAGGGGTCAGCGTCGCCGTGACCGCCGCGATTGGTACCGGCCATCAATTCGTCATCCTGCGGCCCGGCTGGCAGTCGCAGGTCATAGTCGGCGACTATTTTACGATGCGCAAACAACCAGCGGCCCTGCTCACAGGCGTAGTGGTCCAGGTAACGCCCGCCACCAATAATTTTTACCAGTTGCCCGCCAGAATCGCGGGTCAGGTGGTAAGCCTGAATATAGACCTCACCTTCCGCATAATCACCGTCCACCACTATCAGGTGATTAGACACCTGGTGCGAGGTCACCAACATGTGCTCAAGGATACTTGGCACCCAGGCCACGTAGCCGGCGCCGGTGCCACTGAACAGAGCACCGTGGTCATCAGTTGAATCCGCCGTATACAGGCTACCCAACAACTCAAAATCACGGCGATCAATGGCCCGACAATAGGTCAACACCAGTTCGGCTATGGCTTGCTTGGCCAAAAACTCTTCCATCGCTCATTCTCCGCGGTTGCTGTTGTCGGGCGCATTTGTAGAGCGCTGTTGTCGTTCACAGCGTATTCAGCTGCGGTCCAGGTCACGCCACAGGTGGTCTGGTTCGGGCTGATACTCGTTCATCCAGTCCAGCATGGCTGCAGGCTCAATGCCGGTGTACAGCATATCGCGGTGCACCTGCTTCACAAAACCCTCGCTCACCGAGCGATCCAAAAAGGCCAACAGCCCATCGTAATAGCCCGCCACATTGAGCATGGCACAGGGCTTGCCATGAAAACCCAACTGGGCCCAGGTCCAGACCTCAAATATCTCTTCCAATGTACCCAGACCACCGGGCATGGCAATCATACCGTCAGACAGCTTGGCCATACGCATCTTGCGTTCGTGCATAGAGTCCACAACATGCAGTTCGGTCAATGTATCGTGCTGCACTTCATGCTCCGCAATATCCGTCGGAATCACGCCAATCACTTTACCGCCCGCTGCCAACGCCGCATCGGCAATAGCGCCCATCAGGCCAACATGACCCCCGCCGTAAACCAGCGTCATGCCGCGACTGGCAATCTCCCTACCCAGCACAGTAGCCGCGCTGCGATATTCGGAGTTGGTGCCAAAGCTGGACCCGCAAAAAACGCTGACGGTTTGCAAGCTACTGGCCGTCCAGCGGGTTGCGACCCTTGCTGGCGGCTATGCGCAGTCGCAGGGCATTAAGCTTGATAAAGCCCTCTGCGTCTTTCTGGTCGTATGCACCGGCATCGTCTTCAAAGGTGGCGATGCTTTCATCAAACAGGCTGTCTTGCGACTTGCGTCCCGCCACAATCACATTGCCCTTGTATAACTTAACCCGTACTACCCCATTAACCACACCCTGAGTGTCGTCAATAGCGGCCTGCAGCATGCGGCGCTCGGGTGACCACCAGTAGCCGTTGTAAATCAGCGAGGCATAGCGCGGCATCAGCTCATCTTTCAAGTGCGCGGCTTCGCGGTCTAGCGTAATCGACTCAATGGCCCGGTGCGCACGCAGCATAATGGTACCGCCGGGGGTTTCGTAGCAGCCCCGGGCTTTCATACCTACATAACGGTTCTCGACGATATCCGCACGGCCCACGCCATTGGCACCGCCTACCTTGTTAAGTGTCTCAAGTACGGTTGCCGCACTCATGGCCTCCCCGTCTATACCCACGATGTCACCGTTGCGGTATTCCAGCTCCAGGAAAGTGGGTTCATCGGGCGCCGCTTCAGGACTCACACTCCAACGCCACATGTCTTCTTCTGGCTCTGACCAAGGGTCTTCCAAAATGTCGCCTTCGTAGGAGATGTGTAACAGGTTGGCATCCATGGAATACGGGGACTTTTTCTTGCCGCCGTCAAAGTCCACCGGAATATCCCGCTCTTTACAGTAAGCCATCAGTGACTCGCGCGAGGTCAGGTCCCATTCGCGCCAAGGTGCAATCACTTGAATACCGGGCTTTAGTGCATAGGCACCCAGCTCAAAGCGCACTTGGTCATTACCCTTGCCGGTAGCGCCGTGGGAGATGGCGTCGGCATTGGTCTCATTGGCAATTTCAATCAGGCGCTTGGCAATCAGCGGACGGGCAATAGAGGTACCCAGCAGGTATTCCCCCTCATAAATGGCGTTGGCCCGAAACATGGGGAAAACAAAGTCACGCACAAACTCTTCGCGCAGGTCGTCAATATAGATTTCCTTGATTCCCAGAGCTTCGGCCTTGGCCCGCGCAGGCTCCACTTCCTCTCCCTGACCAATGTCTGCAGTAAAGGTAACTACCTCGCAGCCATAGTTATCCTGCAACCAACGCACAATCACCGACGTATCCAGGCCGCCGGAATAGGCGAGTACGACTTTTTTGATATCAGACATGTTGAGCTCCAGATGCTGCAAATTAGGGGGCGCATTTTACAAGGCGGCCCGAGATCAAGTCTATAGTGCTGCCGCTTTGCTTCAATCAACGCCCCGATTCGGGTAGCATGCTGCATTATCTTGTTGTTAAGGCCCCCTGTGACCGAGATTTCCCTGACCCGCCCCGACGACTGGCATGTTCACCTGCGAGACGGCGACGCCCTGCCCCATACTTGCGCCGACATGGCTCGTTACTTTGGGCGCATGATTGTCATGCCCAACTTAACCCCCCCAGTGACAACAGTTGCCGAGGCAGAAGCCTATCGAGCACGCATTTTGGCGGCCATGAGCGATCTGCCACGCCAGGTAGAGCCGCTAATGGTCTTGTATTTAACCGACCAGACCACTCCAGCGGAAATAGAACGTGCCGCCGCCAGCGACTTCGTGCACGCCGTCAAACTGTATCCGGCAGGCGCCACCACAAACTCCGATGCCGGTGTGGCAGAGCTGGAAGCCCTGTACCCGACCCTGGCTGCCATGGAAGCTACCGGCCTGCCGCTGCTGGTACATGGCGAGGTAACAGACGGCGACATTGACATTTTTGACCGCGAAGCGGTATTTATTGAGCGTCACCTGCGACCGATTGTCAGGCAGTTCCCGGCCCTGAAAATGGTGCTGGAACACATTACCACTGCTGACGCGGTAGCCTTTGTAGAATCCGCCCCAGCGACGGTGGCAGCCACTATTACAGCTCATCACCTGCTCTATAATCGCAACCACATGCTAGCTGGCGGTATTCGACCGCACTATTACTGCCTGCCTATACTCAAGCGCAATAGCCATCAACAGGCGCTGATTACCGCTGCCACCAGTGGCAACTCCAAGTTCTTTCTGGGTACCGACTCGGCGCCACACACCACCGACGCCAAAGAAACTGCCTGCGGCTGCGCTGGCTGTTATACCGCTTATGCGGCTCTGGAACTTTATGCAGAGGTATTTGAACAGGCCGGCGCACTCGACAAGCTAGAGGCCTTTGCGGCTTTTTATGGGGCGGACTTCTACGGTCTGCCCCGCAACACTGACACGATCACGCTGCAACGCAGTAACTGGCTGGCACCAGCCTCTCTGGTGCTGGGAAACAGCTCGCTGACGCCACTGCGCGCCGGCGAACAACTTCAATGGCAGGTAAACTCATGAGTCGTATACGCGACCGCTTTCGCGGTTTTCTGCCCATCGTTATTGATGTTGAAACCGGCGGTTTTAACGCCAGCACAGACGCCGTTCTGGAAATCGCCGGCACGGTGATGCGCATGGACTCCAGCGGCCAAATGGACATTCATTCCAGCCATAGCTACAACGTGGCGCCTTTTGAAGGCGCTAATATCGAACAGTCTGCGCTCGACTTCACCGGCATTGACCCCTATCACCCTTTTCGAGAAGCCATGCATGAAAAGGACGCCCTTGCAGAATTGTTTAGTGTGATTCGCAGAGAACTCAAAGAGCAGGAATGCACCCGCGCTATTCTGGTTGGCCATAACGCGCATTTTGACGCTGGCTTTATCAATGCTGCAGTAGAGCGCTGCAGCATCAAGCGCAACCCGTTTCATCCGTTTTCATTCTTTGACACGGCGACCTTAGCCGGCCTGGCTTTCGGTCAAACGGTACTCGCCAAGGCCTGTGAGCAAGCCCACATTGAGTTTGATAATAACGAAGCTCACGCCGCGGAATACGATGCCAACAAAACCGCCGAGTTGTTCTGCACGATCGTAAACCGCTGGAAGGATCTCGGCGGTTGGATGCCTGCGATCGACTAGTAGTGCACTGCGCAGACTGGTATCAGTCGCCGCCCAGTTCGTTCAACGCGGCGTCGAGCAGCTCAATAGTGTCTTCCAACGTGGGGCATGCAAGTATCCGGTACTTGATATCCTCTTCAACTGGCAGCAGCTGCGCCAACGTCCAGCACACCTCCCAGGCGTTGGCATGATCCGTCGTAATACCCAATCTCTGCACGTGTGGATGATGTTCCAGGTTAACCAGCACTTCCAATAGCGAGTCGGCTGAATCTGGCAACGGCTGCGCTATCGGTGCTGGCAGCAGTTCTACCTCGCCGATGACCAGTTTGTCTGCCCGAGGTTGCGATGCCCGCAGGCGAAAGCGCTCGCCGCCCTCGACCGTAACCCCCAAGAGACCGTTAGGCAGCGCGTCCCAATCGACAATCCGCGCCGTGGTACCCACCGCCGCCAACTCAGGTGCCATACCCTCTGGCTGAGAAATCTCTGAACCGCTGGTAATCCAGACCATGCCGAAGTCCTCATCCTGCTTCAGGCATTGACGCACCAGGTCGAGGTAGCGCTGCTCGAAAATACGCAGCGGCATGCGACCACCCGGAAACAACACCGAGCCCAGCGGAAATAGCGATAAGCTCTGCATTTAGGACTGCGGGCCCAATGGCTTGAACAGAATAATCAGCTTAGGCAGCAACATTAGTGAGCCTAACACCGAGGCAAACATAGCCAGCCCGGTTAGCAAGCCGAAGTAGATACTGGGCGTGAAATTGGATAGCGCCAGAATCGAAAAGCCGACAATCACTGTGATCGAGGTGTAGTACATGGCTCGACCAATACTCTCGTGGCAGCGATACATAGTGGCCACGTAATTGCGGTCGAGCGGAAACTCACGTTTGAAACGATGCACGTAGTGAATAGCATGATCGACGCCAATACCCACCACAATAGCGGCAATGGTGATCGTCATAATATCAAGCGGAATTCCCGCAATGCCCATGCCGCCAAGCACTATGCCTGCTGCCAACAAGTTGGGACCAATCGCAATCAGCGCCAGCCACAGTGACCGGAACAGCACCAGAAACATGATCAAAATGGCAATAAAAACAGCGCCCAAGGTCAGAATCTGCGACTTGAACAGGCTCTGCAGAACGTTGTTATACAACACCAACATACCGGTAAAGCGAACCTTATCCGGCTGCAAGCCCATGTCTTCAACCAAGTGCTGACGCAGATCTATAAGAAACTGATTGCGACGCAACTCCTGACTGGTTTCCTTAACTCGCAACGAAATACGCGCCTGGTCTAGACTCTCCGAGTAGTAAGGGTCAACCACAATCTCAGCAATGTCGGCAGGCAAACTCTTTTGCACCAGCGCCAGTTCTACATCACCTACATCTTCACCCAACAGATTTTTCACCACCGCGTATGTGGTCGCCAGTGACAACACTTTGCCGGTCTCTGGCAGAGAATCAATGTAGTTATGAATGGCTTCCAGCTTTTCCATACCGCGCACGGTAAACCAATAGCTCTGCTGAAAAGACTCGCCGCCGGGCGACTCATCAAAACCGCTGTCGTCTTCCCAGTCGTCGGCCCACTCGTCTTCAAACTCGTCTTCAAACGCTGCATCAGCAGCAGTATCCGCGGCACTGGCAGTGCGTTCTTCGATCACCATGGGCGGCGGCACAAAGTCTTCTTCCTCCTCCAAATCAATAATAATATCCAGCGGAATGGTGCCGCCGAGCTGGGCGTCCAGCAGCTCCATGCCCTGATATATCTCGGTGGTATCGGAAAAATAATCAATAAATCGATTCTCAACTTTAAGCTGGCTGATGCCAGCCACGCTGACACACAACATTAACAAAGCCACTGCAATAATGGCGCCGCCGCGCTTTTCGGTGACGCCCGCAAAGTAAACCGTGAGGCCGCTGTGGCGTGAATCACTGTTGGCCGGGCGACCCTTGGGCAGCAGTACCATCAGGCACGGCAGAATAATAAAGGTCAGCACCAAGGCTACGCCAAGTCCCACTGTCATCATCCAGCCAAAGTCCATTACCGGGCGCAGTCCACTAACGACCAGCGACACAAATGCTACAGCGGTTGTGAGTGATGTATATAGACACGGAATGGCCATCAAACGCACCGTATCCATAACCAGCTGAAACTGGCTGGTATCCGGATTATCCAGTTGCAACTCGCGATAGCGCACCATCAGGTGAATAGTAATGGCAAGTGTGGTGATCAGCAGCAGCGCTACAAAGTTGGAGGAAATCACAGTCATGCGCCAGTCCAGCGTAGCCAGCAGACCCAACATGAAGGTGGCGGTCGCAATACAGGTAATCATCGGTATAAGTACAAAGCGCGGCTGGCGGAAGATTATGGCCAGCACTACCACCACAAACAACAGAATACCGCTACCAAAGGTGACCAGATCGCTACGCACAAAGCTGACCATATCTGCGGCAATCATGGGCACGCCGCCGACGAACAAATCAGCACCGGCGCGGTACGGTGCAACTACTTGGCGCACGGTTTCTACGAGCTGGCTCTGGCGCTCACTGACCAGTGACGAATAGGCCTTAAACTCCTTTTCGACCCGGCTCAATTCCTCCTGCTCAGACTGATCAAGCCCGGCGTCGGCGCGTTTGCTGCGCAGGTCTTCACGCCGCTGCAACAGTTCCCGATACTTTTCATCGGGTTCCAGATTGACCTGAATAGCGGCTGTGGTGCCGTCAGGGCTCACCAACAGTTGGTGATAAATGGGACTGGTACGAAATTCTTCGCGCACCAATTCGCGATCGATGCCAGGGTCTTCCAGGGTTGGCATGCCGTCACTACCGGTGACATCTGATAACGACACAGGCGGGCTTTGCAGCAACGGTACATCGAGAATGGTCAGTACCGAGGACACGCCATCCAGTTGCACCAGTTCATCACGTAGGCCGCCAATCGTAGCCAGCGACTCATCACCCAGCAGGTCGCCGCCCGGGCGATAGGTAATAACCAGAAACTCTTCGGATTCATATTCTTTGGCGACATCACGAAAAAACTGCAGGTCAGCATCACCCTCCAGTACCAGCGAGTCCGAGGAGGCATCCAACTTCAAATTACCCAGTTGCGATGCCAGAGCGCCAATGACCAGCGCGCACAGCACCAGACTAATCAGCGGGTGACGCAGAACGAGGCGCTCGTAGAGTGCAGCTACCGTGGAAGACATTCCAGACTTACTCCTTGTGGGCGATATTTTCTGCGCGGCGCAACGCCGCAATCAACTTCTGGTGGACACCGTCAAAGCCGCCATTACTCATGATAACGATCTGGTCTCCGGCTCGACTTGCAGCCACAACTTGATCAACCATCGTCTGTGTGTCCGAGCACAAATGGGAAGTAACCGCTGATCCGTCAACCACTGTTTGTAGATCCCAGTCGAGGCCGGGGGGCTGATACCAAAACACTTCATCAGCTTGTTCGGTTGATGCCGCCAGCTGCGCGCGGTGCTGCCCCAGACGCATAGTATTTGAGCGCGGCTCCAGCAACACCAAAATGCGGCCATCACCAACTCGCGCCCGCATTCCGGCCAGAGTCGTAGCGATGGCGGTGGGATGATGCGCGAAGTCATCGTATACGGCAATACCGCTGACTTCCGCCAGCAACTCCATGCGGCGTTTGACACCGGTAAAGCTTGCCAGGCCTTCAACAGATACTCCCAGCGGTACGCCCACATGATGAGCAGCGGCTACTGCTGCCAGCGCGTTTTCCATACTGTGTTGCCCGGTCTGACTCCAACGCGCAGTAACTTGCTCAGGCCCATGATGCAGGCTGAACTCAGTGGCATCGGCTGCAATCGGCTGCGCCCGCCAGTCTGCTTCTTGATCGACCGCAAAGCTCGCCTGACCAGACCAGCAGCCAAGCTCCAGAACGTCGGCCAGAGCAGCATCGCCGCCTCGATAGACAACCAATCCTTCTCCGGGCACCGTGCGCAACAGGTGGTGAAATTGAGTCTTGATGGCATCCAGATCCGCGAAAATATCGGCGTGGTCAAATTCCAGATTGTTAAGGCACACCGTGCGCGGGTGGTAGTGAACAAATTTTGAGCGTTTGTCGAAAAAAGCCGTGTCGTATTCATCGGCTTCTACTACGAAGAAGTCCGACTCACCCAGTCTCGCCGACACACCAAAGTTAGCTGGCACGCCACCGATCAGAAAACCCGGCGACATATCTGCCTGTTCCAACAGCCACGCTAAAAGGCTACTAGTACTGGTCTTACCGTGGGTACCGGCAACGGCCAGCACCCAGCGCTGGCGCAGCACATTTTCCGCCAGCCATTGGGGTCCGGAGGTATAGGGTAGACCGCGGTTAAGCACATACTCTACTGCGGGGTTACCGCGTGAGAGTGCGTTACCCACTACCACTACATCGGGCGCCGGTTGCAAGTGCGCCGGTTCATAGCCCTCCATTAAAGTTATACCCGCGTTTTCCAACTGGGTGCTCATGGGCGGATAAACATTGGCGTCGGAGCCGCTGACCGTATAGCCAAGCTCGCGAGCTAACAGGGCTATGCCGCCCATAAAGGTACCGCAGATACCCAAAATATGAATGTGCTTGCTCAAACTACCCCCTGTTTCGAGCGGCAATAGTACCACGATGACTGTGGCCAAATGCTGCGTGTTATCGCTGTTTACCGTATTATGTTGAACTATAAACGTGCATAGCCCGAGACCGCTTGATGACAGTTAAAAATGCTTTTTACGCCCAGTCCGGTGGCGTAACCTCAGTAATAAACGCCAGCGCCTGTGGCGTCATTGAAACCGCCCGCCAGCACCGTGGCAAGATAGGCAAAGTCTTGGCTGGACGCAATGGCATTATTGGTGCCCTGCGCGAAGACCTGATTGATACCAGCAAGGAATCTGCCAAAGCCATTAGCGCGCTCAGGCACACGCCGTCCGGCGCCTTTGGCTCCTGCCGCCACAAATTGCAAAGCATTGAGGAGAATCGTGCCGAGTACGAACGTCTCATCGACGTCTTCCGCGCCCACAATATTGGCTACTTCTTTTACAACGGCGGCGGCGACTCCGCTGACACCTGTCTCAAAGTCTCTCAGCTGAGCGCGACACTGGGCTACCCGGTACAGGCAATTCATATTCCCAAGACCATCGATAACGACCTGCCGCTGACCGACAACTGTCCTGGCTTTGGTTCAGTGGCCAAATACATTGCAGTATCCACTCGCGAGGCAGCGCTGGACGTTGCCAGCATGTGTGAGACTTCAACCAAAGTATTTATTCTCGAGGCCATGGGTCGCCACGCAGGCTGGATTGCCGCCGCCGGTGGGCTAGCTTCGGAACAGGAAGGCGATGCGCCCCACATCATTCTGTTCCCCGAAATCGCGTTTAATCGCGAAAAGTTTCTCAAACGTGTGCAACGCTGCGTCAAGCGCTACGGCTACTGCGTAATTGTTGCCTCTGAAGGCGCCCAGTACGCCGACGGCACATTCCTGGCCGACTCGGGCGTGCGCGATGCCTTTGGCCACGCTCAGCTGGGTGGCGTAGCACCCTCACTGGCCGAAATGATTAAGTCCGAATTCGGTTACAAGTACCACTGGGCCGTGGCCGACTACCTGCAGCGCTCAGCAAGACACATCGCCTCCTCTACCGACGTTGAACAAGCCTACGCTGTAGGTGCCGCCGCAGTAGATATGGCGCTAGCAGGCAAGAACGCTGTCATGGCTACCATCGAGCGTGGTAAAGGCAAACGCTACCGCTGGAGCGTTGGTGAAGCCGATCTCAACAAAATCGCCAATGTTGAAAAAATGATGCCACGCCACTTCATCACCCGCGATGGTTTCAATATTACCGAAGCTGCTCGTGAGTATATGGCCCCGCTTATCGCTGGCGAAGATTATCCGCCCTATAAGAACGGCATGCCGCAGTACGTCCGCCTGAAAAATGTGGCTGTACCACGTAAGCTGAAAAAGCGCTTTAAAATATAACTCAACTTCTGTGGGGTCGATTTCATTCGACCATTGGCCCACAACAATCGCAGGCAGAATAAATTCTGCCCTACAGGGCGGCGTCGGCGCCCGCGATATAACCAAACACCATGGCGGGACCCAGAGTAGCTCCTGATGCAGGATAAGTTGCACCGGTCACCGGCGCGCTGCAGTTGCCAATAGCATAAAGACCTTCGATCACTTCGCCTGATTCCTTCAGCACGCGAGCCCGGTTATCTGTCGACAACCCGCCCTTGGTACCCAACTCACCGGGGTAAACCTTCACGCCATAAAACGGTGGTTTCAGCAAAGGCCCCAGGCACGTATTCGGGCCCACTTCATGGTCACCGTAGTACTGGTCGTAGGTTGTTCCGCCGCGGTTGAAATCGGGGTCCACACCATCACGCGCATAGTCATTAAATTGACGTACGGTGTTTTCCAGCCCCGTACCATCAATTTCCAGTTGCCGAGCCAGGTCGCTCAAGTTGTCAGCTTTGGCAATCGCGTTCCAGGCATTGCGAGGCACGGCCCAATCCGGGTGAAACTGACTCGGCAGCATGGGGCCAAACGGATAGCGACTGCGATACACAGAGTCAAATACCAGATAAGCGGGCACGGATTCACGACCCGGTTCGTTGGCCGCGATCATGCCGCGGATAACTTTGGTGTAGGAGGAACTCTCATTAACAAAACGCTCTCCCGCTTTGTTCACCATCATGCTGTAGGGCAGGTTCTTTTCGATAACCAGCATGCGCGCCTGCGCTTCTCCCGGTAAAACAATCGTCGGACCCCACCAGGCTTCATCCATGTGAGCCAAACCCGCGCCCAGACGTTTGCCCTCTTCTATCATCTCACCTGTATTGCCCGGTGAGCCTGCGGTCCAGGCTGCATCGGTAGGACCCGCAAGGTATTCCTCGCGCATGGCATTGTTCTTTTCAAAACCACCGCTGGACAGAATCACCGCTTTGCGCGCTTCGACATTTATTTCACGTCCTTCACGGCGCATTTTTACACCCGTTACACGGCCATTGTCGTCCAATAGCTCCTGCACCCCGCTGTTGAGCCAGAGCTTAACGCGGCGGTCACGTGCCGAGCGCCACAAACTGCCGGTCAGCGCGCCACCCAGCACCTGCCTCCGGTCGCGCAGTGAGCGTATGCGCTGGGGAACATCCAAGACATATCGCAGCACCATACTGGCAGCCACTTTCCACCAGCCATCGCCACGCGCCTGCAGTGCCAGAGACTCGGATGCAGTCCATCCGATCAGCCCGAACAGGGTAGTTTGCGGGTGTTGCGGGCGCATCTTGTCCAGATCATCTGCCAGCAACTTGCCACTAAACGGCCGCGCTTCATGGCAACGGTGCATTTGTGCGCCGGGCACGTCCGGGTACATATCGGGGAAGTTAGCCAGTACGTCAAGCCGCAGGTGGGTGCTGCTGTGAAGGTAATCGATAAATTCAGGTATAGCAGTCAGATAAGCTTCTATGCGTTCGTTCAAAGCTGGCTCGTCGACCACGGTTTGCATGTATTCCCGCGCTTTTTCAAGCGATTCATCACCACCGGCCGGTGTGCACAGAGGGCTGTTGGGTAGCCACAATACGCCCCCGGACATGGCTGAATTACCGCCAAACTGATCTGTCTTCTCTACTACCAAGACCTCGGCACCAGCATCCGCCGCCCGGCAGGCCGCGGTCATGGCTCCCGCGCCCGAACCTACGATTATGACGTCTACACTGTGGTCCCAATCTGTCATCTTTGCTCACTCCGGCTTGTCTATCTGAATGGCGCATTCTGACATCAAGCTGGCCTGAGACCAATTCATTCAGCACAATGGTGGCGATAATACCTGTACCAGAGTTATGTAAATCACCGCTTTGCAGTATTTATGTCCGGCACTCTGTGGGGTCAAATTCAGTCGACCGAGTATTGCGCCAAGATCCAGCAGCATACCCAAACTCATAGGCCGGGTAATGCAGCGCCTGGCAGGCCGCACAGCATTTATTCTCCCAAGAATTACATCAAGACCCGGCAGAATAAATTCGGTGCGCTCGGCCAGCGCCCTATAGTATGAGCTTACAGCAGCGGTGCAATCACCAAGCTGACAATCGCCATAACGTTGATGAGAATGTTCATCGACGGACCTGAAGTATCCTTGAAGGGATCGCCTACAGTATCACCAACAACTACAGCTGCGTGGGTATCAGAACCCTTGCCGCCAAGGTTGCCTTTTTCAACGTATTTTTTTGCGTTGTCCCAGGCACCACCGGCATTCGCCATCATCAGGGCCATCAGCACACAGGCCAGCAACGCACCACCGAGCATACCGCCCAGCGACTCTGCGCCCAACGCAAACCCCACCACAACAGGCGCACCAACCGCGATAGCGCCGGGTAAAATCATGCGCCGCAATGCCGCTGTAGTCGCAATATCAACGCAGCGAGCGGTGTCAGGCTCTCCAGTACCTTCCAGCAGACCCGGAATTTCACGGAACTGGCGGCGAATTTCATTAATCATTTCAAACGCCGCGTCACCTACCGCCGTCATCGTGATCGAAGCGATCAGAAACGGTATGGTGCCCCCAATGAACATGCCCACCAGTACCACCGGTTCAGTAATATCTAAACTAAAGTCCGGATGCTTCACCTGCACCACTTCGGCGAAAGCCGCAATGATCGCGAGCGCAGCCAATGCAGCTGCACCAATTGCAAAACCCTTACCAATAGCTGCAGTGGTGTTGCCCACCTCATCCAGCCCGTCGGTGATTTTACGCGTCTCTTCGCCCATACCGGCCATCTCGGCGATACCGCCAGCGTTATCTGCCACCGGACCATACGCATCTATAGCCATGGTAATACCTACCGTGGACAGCATGCCCACTGCGGCAATACCAACTCCATAGAGACCCGCAAGTTCAGTCGAGACATAAATGATGCCCGCCAGGAACAGGATAGGCAATACGACCGACTGCATGCCTACCGCAAGCCCCGTGATCATCACCGTCGCTGCACCTGTTTCCCCGGCGTTGGCAATTTTGATGACCGGCGCTCCGCCGGTGTAATATTCTGTTATGAGTCCAATCGCAACGCCACCGACGGCACCGCAGACTACAGCCCACCAGACGTTTCGCTCCAGCCCCATACTCTCCATCATGAACCAGGCGATAGCGGCAAATATAACCGGCGCCATCAAAGTGCCGGTGCGCAGCGCAGCTTCAGGCGCCGCCCCGGAGCGAGCCCGCACTAGAAATATACCAACCACCGAAGCAAGCAGACCAACCGAGGCCAAGGCCAGCGGCAAAAACATCATGGCTGGCGCAGTCGCGGCGGTCATCGTAGAAGCGATGGCGATACACGCAATCATCGAGCCACAGTAAGACTCAAAAATATCAGAGCCCATACCCGCAATATCGCCCACGTTGTCACCGACGTTATCTGCAATAACACCGGGGTTGCGTGGATCATCCTCGGGAATACCGGCTTCGATCTTGCCTACCAGATCGGCGCCAACGTCTGCGCTCTTGGTGAAGATACCTCCGCCCACGCGCGAGAACAGTGCCACGGTAGACGCGCCCATCCCAAAGCCGTGGATGGCGTGAGCCTGATGCGAATCACCACCAAAATAAAAGTACAGCCCTCCCAGCCCTATAAGACCCAGCGAGGCGACACATAGCCCCATCACCGAACCTCCATAGAACGCTACCGACAAAGCCGTTGCCTGCCCTTCCTCGTGCGCGGCAACCGCTGTGCGCACATTGGCCCGGGTAGCAGAAAACATGCCGAGATAACCTGCGGTGGCCGATGAAACGGCCCCTACTACAAATGAAATTGCCGTATTAAGACCCAGCGGCGAGAAAAAGATGCCGACCACCAACACCGACGAAAACATAAACAACATCTTGTATTCCCGGTGCATGAATACCATGGCACCAAGATGTATCTGATCTGAAATTTTTGTGACAGAAGCTTCGCCGGTGTTATAGCGCAGCATGATTTGATAAATGATGAAAGCTAGCACCAGGCCGGCTACTCCCAACATTGGAGGTATAAACAGGTACTGAGACATGTTGTTCCCTTATTTTATTATTATGGGACTTCTAGTCTTACCACTACTTAGTTAAGCTTTCAAGAGTCTATCTGCCTCCAGTTTGTAGGTAGCGCCGGTAGATTTCTGGCAAATTTTGCGCGACCAACGCACCCAATTGCAGCTCAGCGGCATCCAAAACTTCACGTAATAACGACTCAGTGAGTTGTGCCTCGCAGCCCTGCGCTAACGGCAAATAGCTAAGGTGCCAACGCTCACAAGCGACGCCACCATGATCAACCGCGTAGGGACGACTGAAACCAAAGCAATCACTCTTCTGCAGGCGCTGGTCTATCCAGCGGTGCATTGGTCCAAAAGGACCATCATCAGCAACCTCGGCAGGACTCAACTGCAAACGATAATCAGGAGGTACCGCCGCCGCATCAAATACATCCAGGTCAGTACCCCAATGATGACGCGATCCTCCTGGCAAAGCTGAAAAACGCAAAATCGCATGCATCCACTCCAGCTCAGAAAAAACTTCACGTGCCAGCACAGCCCCGTCATCATCACTAACCGGACGCACGCCGCTGGCCTTGTCGTTCCAGATTTTTAGTTGCCGGTCAAAACTGCGAAAACCACTAGCCACCTGTAAGTCATAGCCGGCTTCGGCCGCAGCGGCCTGCAATTGATAAAATGCCTGCCAGCACGCGGGCTGCAAACCGGTGCCGGCGTTATCGCGCTGCAGATGGGTGTCTGTCTGACCGGTAAGTTGGATTGTTTGCAGATTCATAACGTGAATGATAAATATCGTTGCCGCGAAAGATCAAGAGGCCAGCATAGCATCGTCAGGTTTGGGCGGCAGCACCGGCAACGGCTCATGCAGGCTAATGCCCTGCGCAGAAACCCGACACGACCATGCCATCGCCTCAACACCTGCAGTCATGGCTGCTTGCAGAGTGGCTGCATAAACAGGATCAATATCGGTGGCGGCACTCACTGTCTTGATGCCCTCATGAAAGACACAATAAAATATCACTGCACGTTGCCCACTTTCCACCACCGCCTGCAACTCTTGCAGATGTTTGGTCGCGCGAGTACTCACGGCGTCGGGAAACACACCGGCACCTGCATCACGGCAAAGAGTTACTGATTTCACTTCCACCACGCAGTGCCGATCGCCACTGCTAAGCCACAAGTCAGCACGGCTGCCAGCTCCGTATTTGACCTCTGTTTGCAATTTTTCATAGCCCGCCAACGCTGGCACCCGGGCGTCTGCGATGGCCTCAGCCACGACCTTATTGGCTCGCGCAGAGTGCACGCAGGCGATACCGTTATCCGTCTCTACCAGCTCCCAGGTGTGCGGATACTTGCGCGTTTTGGAATCACTACGCGACAACCAGACTCGCCAGCCGGGCTCTGCACATCCGGTCATGGCTCCCGTATTCGGGCAGTGCACGGTCAGTTCACTGCCATCATCCAGCACTACGTCAGCCAAGAAACGTTTGTAACGACGCACCAGTGTCGCAGGCTGCAAGGTCGGTTCAAAAT
This sequence comes from Candidatus Litorirhabdus singularis, assembly GCF_026262625.1. Classification (GTDB taxonomy): domain Bacteria; phylum Pseudomonadota; class Gammaproteobacteria; order Pseudomonadales; family Halieaceae; genus Litorirhabdus; species Litorirhabdus singularis. Next base: position 188,844 of record NZ_SHNN01000005.1, on the reverse strand, counting down.
CCATAATCTAGCCCAACACCCGGGCCAGACGCTGAACCGCTTCTTCGATACGCTCCAAGCCGGTGGTGTAAGAAAAGCGCACGTAGCTGCTGGCCTTATTGCGACCAAAGTCAGCACCCGGGGTCAGTGCCACACCATGTTGCTCCAGCATCTCCAGGCAAAACGCCTGACTATCGTCGCCAAACTTGCTCATGTCAGCATAGATGTAAAAGGCGCCCTCGGGCGGCTGCGGCACCACAAAGCCGATCTTTTCCAGCTCCGGCAGCAGATAATCGCGACGCTGCGCGAAAATATCCCGGCGCTGATCGAGAATTTCTCGGGTGGCCGGCTCAAACCCTGCCAGCGCGGCGTACTGAGCCATGGTCGACATTGAAATAAACAAATTCTGGGCCAACTTCTCCAACTCTGGCACCGCCGCCTCCGGGGCCACCAGCCAACCCAGTCTCCAGCCGGTCATACCAAAGTACTTCGAGAAACTGTTTATCACAAAGGCATCCGGATCGACTTCCAGCACCGAGGGCGTCTCTACCCCGTAACCCAGCCCATGATAAATTTCATCCACTACTAACCAGCCGCGGCGCTCACGCACAGTAGTAGCCAATTCTGCCAACTGCTGACGAGTGAGCACACCACCAGTAGGGTTGGCCGGTGAAGCGACCATCGCTCCCACGGTGGCACTATCCCAATGTTTCGCCACCAGCTCTGCATTTAGCTGAAAACCGGTTTCAGGACCTACCGGCAGCAAGCGTCCCCGCCCTTCCACCAGGCGCAGAAAATGGCGGTTACAGGGGTAACCCGGATCCGGCAGCAACATGTGCTCCCCGGGGTTCAATAGCAGCGCTGCCAGCAATAACAGCGCGCCCGAAGCTCCCGGCGTAATCATGATGCGTCGAGGGTCTATATCAAGCCCGTACTCCTGCTCATACCATCGCGACAGCGCTTCGCGCAGCGCTGGTAAACCGGCCGCCTGCGAATAATAGGTATGACCGTCAGCCAATGCCTGCTGCCCGGCCCGAATAATCGGCTGTGCCGTGGCAAAGTCGGGCTCTCCGGCCGCCAGGTGCACAATATCGCGGCCCTGAGCCTGTAATTCTGTGGCTCGGGCCAAAACTTCCACCACCCGGAAGGGTTCTATATCCGCCATACGATCGGCAAACAAAGGGGCTAGCGGCATAACAACTTCCTCAGCAAGTAAGGCGGGTATTCTACTCTGTTGCGCAACACCCTGCGCAGGGCCACTTTTGATTGTCCAGTAGGATGATTTTGGGCTGGAATGGAAGTCCGATATCTGTTAGGTTTCGCCCCCTCGGAAAAACGCCCATAGGCGCTTCCCGAAAGACTCCACTCACAACCCACCTGCGGGAACGAATCATGCCCCGAAAATCTGCAAAAAAGCCTACCACTTCCGAGTTCAAAAATTTCGAGCCGTATAAGCCAAAACGCGGCGAAGAGTATATGAACGAGAAGCAGCGTGAGCACTTCAAGAACATCTTGCTACGCTGGAAGTCCGAGCTGATGGAAGAGGTTGACCGTACGGTTAGCCATATGAAAGACGAGGCAGCCAACTTTCCTGACCCCGCTGACCGTGCCACCCAGGAAGAAGAATTCAGTCTGGAACTGCGCACCCGCGACCGCGAGCGAAAGTTGATCAAGAAGATCGATAAAACTATCGATCACATTGATGCCGACGACTATGGTTTCTGCGATGCCTGCGGCGTCGACATCGGTATCAAGCGATTAGAGGCCCGGCCCACAGCCACACTCTGCATCGATTGCAAGACACTCGACGAGATCAAGGAAAGACAGGAACAGGGCTAGCGCGATAGCTGCCGCTGATCCACCTTATGTAGGGCGCTTTGCGCCCTCACCTACGGGCCCACTGCATCAGGGCTCGCTTATCTGTGCCCTCGCCAGTTTTCTCGATGCCCGTCATGCGGGCGGTCGCTGGCTGCTGCGCATGGAAGATCTTGACCCACCACGCGAACCACCGGGTGCTGCCACTAGTATCCTGCAGGGCTTGCGTGATCACGGTCTCTATTGGGACGGCGATGTGGTGTGGCAAAGCCAGCGCCACACGGCCTACGCCGCAGCCGTACAAGACCTGATGCAACGCCGGCGCGCTTTTGCCTGTGATTGCACTCGCCAGCAATTGGCCCGCGAAGGCGGCATCTATCTGGGACACTGTCGCGAGCGCGGTCTACCGTTGCAAGCAGGACATTCTATTCGCCTGCGCACTGATGCCGCTGATACCATACAGATTCACGACCTGCTACAGCCAATGCTGGAACAGAATGTCAGCAGCGCAGTTGGCGACTTTGTCATCCTGCGCAAGGACCAGCTTTACGCCTATCAAATAGCGGTAGTGGTTGATGATGCATGGCAAGGTATAACGCACGTGGTTAGAGGCAGCGACCTGTATCCATCGACTCCACGTCAGGTACTGCTGCAGGGCGAACTTGGACTGCCCACTCCCATCTTCGCGCATATTCCCGTAATCACTAACCGGCAGGGACAGAAACTCAGCAAGCAAACTCATGCCCCGGCACTCCAATCCAGCGCCGCAACACAGAATTTACGCCGCGCCCTGGAATTTCTGCGCCAGCCGACTCCTCCGCCCGGGCTAAATAGCCCATCGGCTATTGTGGCCCACGCCGCCCGTCACTGGGACCTGGCCGCGATACCGGGCAGCACAGCCATACCGGATACTTACACAGACTGATACTATCGCCCCATGTATATCAATCGCTCAATGCTCATGATTCTCGGGATCGCGCTGGTGTTCTTTCCCGCCGCGCAGGGTTGGATTATTCAAGGTCCCGAGGCCTGGTACAGGCCCTATCTAATGTGGGCCCTGGTCATACTGCTGGCGTATCTTAACCAGCGCTGGTGGCAGGGTCGTCAATGACACTGGCCGGCGCACCGCTATGGACCTTGGTGCTGTCCTACCTGATTATTCTGTTCGGGGTCGGTCTGAGCATAGAACGGCGCATGGTGCCCGACTGGATCATCAATCACCCTCTGGTTTATGTACTCTCACTGGGCGTTTTCAGTGGCGTACTGGGCGTATACGGTGCCAGCGAACTGGCCTTCAACTTCGGCTATAGCTTCTTCGCCTACTATGTTGGCGTGGTGGTTATGTTCGCCTTTTCGCCGCTGTTATTAGCGCCGTTGAAGCGAATCTGCACGCTTTACCAGCTCAACTCATTGGCTGACCTGCTCAGCTTCCGCTTCCGCCACCCCTGGGTCGGCACGGCGGTCACTGTGGCCCTACTGTTTTCGCTGCTACCGCTGCTGGCATTGCAAATTCAAGCCGTGGCCGATAGCGCCCAGCTGCTGCGCGGACAGACATTGACGCCGACCACATTGCAGCAGAGCCCACTAGCCATCATGTTCTGTGTCGGACTCCTGGGATTTACGTTGTACTTTGGTACGCGACTGCAACAGTCGAACTCACGAGGAGACGGTCTGGTGGGCGCACTCGCCTTCGAGGGACTGGTGAAACTTGCGGCACTGCTGTGTGTGGGGGCCGGGGCGCTCTTTGTCGTGTTCGGGGGTTTCGGGGGACTTGAGACGTGGCTCGCAGAAAACCCTCAGATAGGCCAGCTATTGAATGTACCTCCACGGCAAGATTCTTCACGCGCCCTGCTACTAACTTTCTTCGCTGGCGCTGTTGCCATGCCGCATATGTTTCATCTGCTGTTTGCAGGCTCGCCCCCGCGCGGCGCTCTTAAAGCCGCCAGCTGGGGGGTACCACTGTATCTGCTTCTGTTAAGCCTGCCGATACTACCCATCACCTGGGCAGCGCTAAAACTCGGCAGCGATGCTCCGGTGGCTTACAGTGCGCTGCAAGTTGGGCTGGGCACAGGCTCTGTGCCACTAAGCCTGATTGCTTTCGTGAGCGGCCTAGCCGCGGCCAGTGGCGTCATCATCGTCAGCACTCTGGCGCTGGCTAATATGTGCCTCAATCACCTCGTGCTGCCGCTGCAAATGCTGACCCGTGGTCATCACCTTGACGCCGGCCATGGAATGCATGCGCAACTGAACTGGCTCCGCAGATTGCTCATTTGCCTCATTATAATGGGCGGTTATCTATTCTACTGGGCATTGGCCAACCGCGGATCGCTGGTCGATTTGGGCATGGTCGCGTTCATCGGCACCCTGCAATTGCTGCCCGGAATTCTCGCTACCATTTACTGGCCCGGTGCTAACCGCAAAGGTCTTTTGATGGGTCTGATTGGCGGCTATCTGATTTGGTTTTTCGCCCTCCTGTTGCCGCTGATTAGCCCCGCTGAAACAGATTTTTTTCGTTATCTGCATCTGCACTGGCTAGGCGTGGATGATAGTGCTCGTAGCGCAGCCACCGTGTTTTCGTTGGTCGTTAATACCACGCTATTTCTGCTGGTATCACTATTCACCCACACTAGCGCAGGGGAGCGCGAAGCCGCCGAAATGTGTTCTACCGACGACCTTAACCGACCCGCGCGGCGCACCCTGACGTTGAACACCCCTGAGCAATTTGCCAACTCGCTGGCGAAAGAACTGGGCGCAGACAGCGCGCGTCAGGAAGTATTGCAGGCGCTGCGGGAACTGCAGCTGAGCGAATTGGAATCGCGGCCCTATGCGTTACGACAACTGCGCTCGCGACTAGGCGCCAATCTGTCAGGCATGCTCGGCCCTAATGTCGCCCACCAGATTATTCAGCGTTGCATCCCGTTTGAGTCGGACTCCCCCGCCGATAGCGAAGACATAAATCTGATCGAACGATTCCTGGATACATCGCGGGTGCCCATGGGTGGGCTGGCAGCAGACCTGGATAACCTGCGCCGCTATCATCGTGACCTGCTTCAGGACCTGCCTGTGGGCGTTTTCTCGCTCGGCCACGATGGTGAAGTTCTGATGTGGAACGAGTTTATGGAGCGCATAACCGACAGCAGTGCCGACGGGGTGGTAGGCTCATATCTGTCAGCACTGAATCCTCAGTGGAGCGAGGTGTTGGGACATTTTGTCAGCTCGGACCGGGAGACCACCCACAGTATTGCGGTAGAAAATACGGCTGAAAATATACAATTTCCTGGCAGTCGCTGGATCAGCCTGCACAAAGCCAATGTCGATTCCTCATCACGCGCCAGTGAAGACCGTGTGATAGTGGTGGAAGATACCACTGACAACCGCATTCTGGAGCAGGAACTGCTCCACAGTGAGCGGCTAGCCTCCATTGGGCGCCTGGCCGCTGGCATCGCCCACGAAGTGGGGAACCCGATCACCGCCATTGCCTGTCTGGCACAGAACCTTGAGTATGAAGAAGATGTGAATGCTGTGCAGGAAACAGCGGCAGAAATACTCACTCAAACCGACCGCGTGACGCGCATTGTCGAGTCTCTGGTCAACTTTTCTCATGTCGGATCCGGCTCCCGCGGCAACGCCCCCACCCGCATGCTGCCGTTAAACCTTGCCGATTGCGTGGATGAGGCAGTTCACCTGCTGGAATTGGACTTGAGCGCCAAGCCGGTGCAGTTCAGCAATCTTGTAGATCGCGAGCAGTTAGTACTAGGAGACAGCCAGAAACTGCTGCAGGTTTTTGTGAATCTACTTGGCAACGCCCGCGATGCCAGCTCTGAAAAAGGCTTGGTGGTCATTGATAGTACCAGCCGTGAGCAACAGGTCACCTGCACGGTAACTGACCATGGCAGCGGCATTAGCGAGCAGGATCTAAAGCAAGTGTTTGAACCGTTCTTCACCACCAAGGATCCAGGCCAAGGAACCGGTCTGGGGCTGTCACTGGTTTATAGCATCATGGAAGACCTCAACGGCCACATCCAACTGGATAGCCCCCTGGAAGACGGCTACAGCGGCACCTGCGTGACTCTGAATTTATCGATTGCTGAGTACCAAGAGGAGTATTTGTAACCTTATTACACTGGAAAAACCGGTGTGAAAAGGCTATTTTGGGGCCTTGGGTAACACTAAGCGTCTTTTCAGGTAATTCTATGCAACAAATACTGGTGGTAGAAGATGAGTCAGTCATTCGCACGGCACTGCGCCGTTTGCTCGAACGCAGCCACTACGAAATAGCCGAAGCCGCCTCGGTACAAGAGGCAGAGTCCAATTTCACGCTCAGCGACTTCGACCTGATCATCAGTGACCTGCGCCTGCCTGGCGCGCCCGGAACCGACCTGATAAAGAAAGCCGGGACTACTCCAGTTTTGATCATGACCAGCTATGCCAGCCTGCGATCGGCAGTCGACTCAATGCGCATGGGCGCCGTTGATTACATTGCCAAACCCTTCGACCACGGTGACATGGTGACTGCAGTACAGCGCATCATTGCCGAGCGCCCCGCAGCCATCGATAGTGCCAGCGAAAAAAGAAATATGGCTGTCGTTAATGCCGCCCAGGCGGAAGGGTTTGTCGGTAGTTGTGCGGAAATGGTGACGCTGTACGAACATATTCGCAAAGTGGCACCGACTGACTCTACCGCACTAGTGCTGGGTGAGACTGGCACCGGTAAAGAGCTGGTCGCTCGCACCGTGCATCTGCAGAGCAAGCGTCGCAATGAGCCATTAATCTCAGTGAACTGCGCCGCCATACCTGAAACACTTATAGAATCAGAGCTGTTCGGCTACGAGCGCGGCGCCTTTACCGGTGCCCACGCCAACCGCACTGGTCTTATTGAAGCCGCTGATGGCGGCACGCTCTTCCTGGATGAAATTGGAGAGCTGCCCGTCGAGGCTCAGGCCCGCCTACTGCGTTTTATTCAGGAAGGTGAGATCCGAAGGATTGGTTCGGTGGATTCACGCAAGGTCAATGTGCGCCTGATCTGTGCTACCCACCGCGACCTACAGCAATTGGCAAACGACGGCCGTTTTCGACAGGATTTATACTACCGCATCAACGTAATGCGCTTGCGCCTGCCGGCCTTGCGCGAGCGCGGCAAGGATATACTGGAGCTGGCTGAATACCTGCTGGAGCGAACGGCCCGTAAACTGAACCGCAAGAGCTTTCGTTTTTCGCCCAAAGCTATCCAGGCTATTACCACCTATACCTGGCCCGGCAACATTCGTGAAATGGAAAATGCAGTAGAACGTGCAGTGATCCTCTGTGACGGCGATGAAATAGACAATGAGCTACTGGGCATTGATCTTGAGCTGGTGCAAGTCTCCCAGATCCGTGGTCGCGGCAATGCCGGGACAGAGAAGCAGAGCCGCGTCACCAGCTACGATCCGCCGGAAGATCTCTCACTGGAAGATTACTTTCAACGCTTTGTACTTGAGCACCAAGACTCTATGAGCGAAACCGAGCTGGCGCAAAAGCTCGGGGTCAGTCGCAAGTGCCTATGGGAAAGACGCCAGCGCTTCGGTATGCCGCGACAGCGCGGCAACAGCAAGAACTGGTCTGAGAACGATACTACCGATGCAAAAAACAGTGCAAAAGTAACGTTACCCAAGCGGGGCAAAGTTACAAAAAGTGGGGTAAATCGGTAACGTTACCCCCTTTGTAGCAGTGTTGGCCGGCACGACAAAATTCATAAGTGTCTGATTTTTAACAATATTGTTATAGTTGGCACGACTTATGCTATACCCTAGTCGGCTACAACAATAAAAATAAGAATCTGCCGCAATAATAATAAGAAATCTAACTATGGACCTGGATGGGGAAGACACTGTTTTCCCCTCGTTCCATTCTTCCTTTTAGTGCCAAGAACTTACCGTCACGCCTTTGGGCCTTGCCCGATACCTTTTCCAGTGTGTTAACACTGCACACGCTGCCCGTAAACGTAGTGCGTGCGATAACGAGTTCGAGATATTGCTACAGATTCATATGATTCACGTTTTTTGACCATATGATTTAAAAATAAGTTTCCAAATGCAACGACAACGTGCTTTCATAAGTGGAACAATAATAATAACTAACCTAGAAATAAAAATAAGACTCTGTATATAGAGACCTGGATGGGGAAAACCTAGTTTTCCCTGTCATCATTTCCTTATGGTAGACTGCGTTCCCCTCGAAGGAGCCGACTAAGCTAAACATGACATCAGTAACTGAGGACGTGACCCGAATTCCCCGGGACGGCCACCCTGTTTCCAGGAAGAATATTTCCGAGAGCGCTTTGAAAGTCATGTCCAGGCTACGTAGCCAGGACTTTGAGGCTTATCTTGTCGGTGGCGCCGTGCGCGACCTAATGCTGGGCGGGCGCCCTAAAGACTTTGACGTGGCTACCAACGCAACGCCAGAACAGGTGCACGCTGCGTTTCGCAACTCGCGCATCATTGGCCGTCGTTTTAAAATTGTGCACGTGCGCTTTGGTCGCGAGATCATTGAAGTCACCACCTTTCGCGGCGCCCATGATGACCCCGATAGCGATGCGCCCAGCGACAGACCTGAGAAGCACTCGAAGCAGGACTCCAGCGGTATGCTGCTGCGCGACAACGTCTACGGCAGTTTGGAAGAAGACGCCATCCGCCGCGATTTCACCATCAATGCGCTGTATTACAGCAGCGACGATTTTTGCGTATTCGATTATGTAGATGGATTAGAAGACCTGAAAAACCGCCAAATACGCATTATCGGCAATCCTGAAAAGCGCTACCGGGAAGACCCCGTGCGGATGCTGCGTGCAATTCGCTTTGCCGCCAAAATGGGTTTCACCATTGAGAGCACAACGGAAGAACCGATTGCGGATCTGGGCTACATGCTCGAAGCCATTCCCGCCGCGCGTCTATTTGACGAAATGCTCAAGCTGTTTATGGCCGGTTACGCGCTACCCACGTTCAGACTACTGTGCGAGTACAACCTGTTAGAACACCTGTTCCCCGCCACTGCCACCGCACTGGAAGAGACAGAAAATGCGGGCAGACTCATTGAAGCCGCCATGCGCAGCACCGATGCGCGCATTGCTGAGGACAAACCTGTTACGCCCGCGTTTATCTTGGCGGCGCTGCTATGGCCGCCTACCGTGCAGCTCAAATCACAGATTGAAGACGGTGGTGATTCATCGCTAGGCGCACTGGACGAAGCAGCGCAGACCATTATTGGCGAACAGATGCATCATATCGCCATTCCTAAACGGTTCACCCAACCTATGCGTGAAATCTGGGAGTTCCAGATTCGTCTGCAAAAACGGCGCGGGAAAAACGTCAACAAGTTGGTCGCACACCGCCGCTTTCGCGCTGCCTATGACTTCCTGTTGTTGCGTGAAGAGTCGGGGGAAGACCTCGATGGACTCGGCAAGTTTTGGACCGAGCTTCAGGAAAACATGCCAGCTATGCCAATCGACACCGGGGACGGGGAAGATGGTGATCTCGATGATCTCGACGATAATGAGAACATCGGCAACGGCAATAGCGGCAACACCGGGAACCGCAGCGGCAACACTAGTAACGGCGGAAATAGTGGCAATGGCGGTAACGGTAACGGTGGCAACGCCAATAGCAACGGTTCAGAAGCAGCGCCGCGGAAAAAACGCCGGCGCCGTCGCAGGCCACGCAAGCCACAATGAGCTGTGCCTATATCGCACTAGGCAGCAATCTGGATAAACCGCAGCAGCAGGTCCTGCAGGCTCTGCAGGACCTTGATGCTTTGCCGGGGTGTAGTGTTCAAGACACCTCCCCCCTATACACCAGCGCCGCGGTTGGTCCAGGAGCACAACCAGACTACGTTAACGCAGTTACCCAGATCGACACTACGCTCGCTCCTCACGCACTGCTGTCCTCATTGCAAGCCATTGAGGACAGCCACGGACGGCGGCGTGAAGTGCGCTGGGGAGCTCGCACCCTGGATCTGGACCTGCTGCTGTATGACGCTATTACTTTACAAACTGCGCAGCTGGAGATCCCCCACCCCCGGTTGCAAGACAGAAACTTCGTCCTGTATCCACTACACGATATTTCTCCGACATTGACCCTTCCCTGCGGCACACCGATTGCGTCATTATTAGCACGCTGTCCGCGCGACAGTTTGCGACTACTAACGGGAGGAACGGGTGCTGCCTGAGAACGGAATACCTGGTATCGATTTACGCGGCCGCAGCTTACCGGCTTACATCGCCGTGGAAGGACCGATTGGCGTGGGAAAGACCACGCTCACCAAACGTCTGGCAGAGAGCTTCAATTACCAGACCCTGCTGGAGCAAGCAGAAGACAATCCATTTTTGGAGCGCTTCTATCAGAATCAGAAGCAATCAGCCCTGGCCACGCAGCTATTCTTCCTGTTCCAACGCGCTCAGCAAATTCAAGATCTGCGTCAAAGCGATATTTTTGAGCCGGTGCGCGTTGCCGACTTTCTTATCGAAAAAGACCCGCTCTTCGCTCGCATTACCTTGGACAGTGACGAATTTCAGCTCTACGAGAAGATTTATAATCAACTTACGATAGATGCACCGCGCCCAGACCTGGTCATCTATCTGCAGGCCTCTACGGACGTATTGCTAAGCCGCATACAGAATCGTGGTATTGGCTATGAAAAACGCATATCACGCGAGTACCTGGAGTCACTTAACGAAGTGTACAGTGAATTTTTTCTGTATTACGATGGCGCCCCTCTCCTTATCGTAAACGCCAGCGACATTGACCTGGTGGGAGGCGATAGGGATTATCAGCAGTTGGTGGACTACATGCTTGATATTCGCAGTGGCCGTCACTATTTCAATCCAACGTTTTTTGGATGACCTGAAACATGGCTAATGTCTCCGTCAAAACCCTGCAGGACCTGAAAGAACAAGGTGAGAAGTTCTGTTGTATCACCGCTTATGATGCGACGTTTTCGCGACTGATCAGCGAAGCGGGAGCAGAAACCATGCTGGTAGGTGATTCTCTGGGTATGGTTCTACAGGGGCACGAGAGCACCGTTCCCGTCACTATAGATGATATGGCTTATCACACGGCAAGCGTTGCCCGAGGCAATCGCGGGGCGATGATTATGGCCGACATGCCGTTCATGTCCTACGCCACTGCAGAACAGGCTATGGTTAACGCCACCTCGCTGATGCAGGCAGGTGCACAGATGGTCAAAATGGAAGGCGGCACCTGGCTCAGCGGCACTATTGAGAAACTGGTAGAGAGGGGCATTCCAGTGTGTGCCCACCTCGGCTTGACCCCTCAGTCCGTCAATGTCTTCGGCGGCTACCGGGTCCAGGGGCGCACCCCCAAGGGAGCCAAGAGTATTCTCGCTGACGCGGTAGAGATACAAGACGCCGGCGCATCTCTCCTGGTATTGGAGTGTGTTCCTAGCGAACTGGCTACCGATATCAGCGAAAAACTGACTATACCGGTCATTGGTATTGGCGCCGGTCCCGGCACCGATGCCCAGGTACTGGTGATGCATGACATGTTGGGACTAGCCGAGCACAATGCCCGCTTCGTTGAGAATTTTATGGCGGGAGCCGATAGCATTCAGGAAGCCCTGGCGGCCTTTGTGGCGGCAGTAAAATCCGGAGCTTATCCGCGACCCGAACAAGCTTACTCCTAAGCACGCGCCCTGGAGGGCGGGTGACTTCCTGACCGCACTAACGCTCACAACGATAGGGCTCTGTTTCCTGATGCCGTCAGCCATTTCTGCATCTTTTTGGAACATTAGTAACACCGTCAGTCGTTTTGGGTATAAAAGCGCTTCTTTAAGTAACAAAATCGCCAGCAAAAACGGTTTATTTGCGTTGTACGCCCTGACTTCTTGGGGCATACTTGCGGCCGCTGGTTTGTGCAAAATTACCAAATCAGGCAATTCGTACGGGGTCGTTGTTAGATTTCTTCGGAGCAATAATGCATGCGAACTTACACAGCTAACGCAGCCTTACTAAAAGCCTTGTCAGAGACTCGGCGGGCTGGAAGTACCATCGCTTTTGTACCTACCATGGGCAACCTGCATGAAGGTCACCTTGAGCTGGTGCGCAAAGCCAGTGAGCTGGCCGATATTGTGGTGGTGAGTATTTTTGTCAATCCCATGCAGTTCGGTGCTGGCGAAGATCTCGATGCTTACCCACGTACCCTGATCTCCGATAAAGAAAAGTTGTTCGCCGAGGGTGTACCTATTTTGTTCGCTCCCGGGCCGGGCGAAATTTATCCGGAAGGGCTTAGCACGCAAACTCAGGTCATGGTGCCTGAACTGGCAGACACGCTGTGCGGCGCCAGCCGCCCTGGCCACTTCACCGGTGTGGCCACAGTCGTTAGCAAACTGTTCAATATTGTACGACCGGATTTTGCAGTATTTGGTGAGAAAGATTTTCAACAGTTATCGATTATTCGCAAGATGGTTCTCGATCTGTGTCTGCCGATAGAAATCATCGGCGTTGCTACCGCACGCGAGAAAGATGGCCTGGCGTTGAGCTCACGAAACGGTTTCCTGACACGCTCTGAACGGGCTGTAGCACCACGTCTCAACGAGATACTCATGGAGTGTCGCGAAGCTATTGCCTGTGGTTTTGATAATTTTCGCGAGTTACAGGCTCACGCGCAGCTGAAGCTGATTCGAGCCGGCTTTGAGCCCGACTATTTCGAAATTCGCGACGCCCGCACACTGCACGAAGTCACAGAGTCCACCGAAGAAGTCGCCATTCTGGCCGCTGCCAAATTGGGCCAGCCGCGCCTCATCGACAATGTTCGCCTGGCCCTGAATCCGGTGTCCGATTGGGGCATGCTCTCCTCCCAATAACCTGGGGCCGGGCCGGGCGCACAGAATTCATTCTGGCAATCCCCATCCCGCACCCACCCCCGGTAAAATAAATTCCACCCTACGGTTTATGGCGTGCCGCCAATGCTTGCCAATCCCCTGTAAGGGGGTATTATCCTGAACTCCCAGCCATAGCTAACGGAAGCGTTATGTCAGAGTTCGCCCTGCACCCGGTACCCGAAAACATCAAGGCCAATACACATATCGATCAGGCCACTTATCAGGCCATGTACCAACGCTCTATCAGCGACCCCGACGGCTTCTGGGCCGAAATGGCAGATGAGTTCCTGGTATGGGATAAACGCTGGACTAGCGTCTGCCAGTACGATTTCCGTAAGGGTGAGGCCAGCTGGTTTAGCGGCGGCAAGCTCAATGTCAGCGTCAACTGCATCGACCGCCATTTGCCGACCCGCGCCGATCAAACTGCGCTCCTCTGGGAGGGTGATGACCCGGACGATTCCAGCGCTATCACTTATGCGGAATTACACCGCGAAGTGTGCAAGCTGGCTAATGTTCTACGCGAGCGAGGCGTCGCTAAAGGCGACCGCGTCTGTATCTACATGCCAATGATTCCCGAAGCTGCTTACGCCATGCTTGCCTGCACCCGCATCGGTGCAGTGCATTCTGTGGTATTCGGCGGCTTTTCACCGGAGGCTTTAAAGGACCGCATCCTCGACTCCGATTGCCAGACGGTCATTACCGCTGACGAAGGGGTGCGCGGCGGCAAGGCAATACCGCTTAAGGCTAACGTCGATAAAGCGCTGGCACAGTGCCCCAATGTACACACCAATCTGGTCGTCAAACGTACCGGTGCCGATATAAACTGGCAGGAAGGACGCGACACCTGGTATCACGAGGCGACTGTCACAGCCTCTGAACACTGTGAACCGGCCTCTATGGACGCAGAAGACCCCTTATTCATCTTGTACACCTCTGGCTCGACCGGCAAGCCCAAGGGCGTGCTACACACCACAGGCGGCTATCTGCTACAAACCAGCATGACCTTCAAGTATGTGTTCGACTATCAGGAAGGCGAAGTATTCTGGTGCACCGCCGATGTCGGCTGGGTAACCGGCCACAGTTATATCCTTTACGGCCCACTCGCCAATGGCGCTATCAGCCTGATGTTCGAAGGCATCCCCACCTATCCAGATGCCTCGCGCTGCTGGCAAATATGTGACAAACATCAGGTCAATATTTTCTACACCGCGCCCACCGCTATTCGCGCGCTGCACGCAGTGGGTGATGCGCCAGTCAAAAGTACCTCACGCAGCAGTCTGCGACTGCTGGGTAGTGTTGGCGAACCTATCAACCCTGAAGCCTGGGAATGGTATTACCAGACCGTTGGCGACAGTCGCTGCCCCATTGTCGACACCTGGTGGCAAACTGAAACCGGCGCGCACATGATTACCCCCCTACCCGGTGCCACCGATCTTAAACCCGGCTCCGCCACATTTCCTTTCTTCGGCGTCCAGCTCGCACTGTTGGACGAAAGCGGCCAGGAAATTCAAGGCGCTGGTTCTGGCTATCTGGTTGTCACTGCCTCCTGGCCCAGCCAGATCCGCAGCATTTACGGCGACCATCAGCGCATGATCGACACCTACTTCTCTAGCCATCCGGGCTACTACTTTACCGGCGACGGCGCCTCCCGCGATGAGGACGGCTATTACTGGATTACCGGTCGTGTTGATGACGTGTTGAACGTGTCGGGACACCGCATGGGCACCGCAGAAGTAGAAAGCGCACTGGTACTGCATGAGTCCATCGCTGAAGCCGCGGTGGTAGGTTATCCCCATGATATCAAAGGCCAGGGTATCTACTGCTATGTGACGCCCATGGCGGGCGTGGAGCCAACCGAAGAGTTGCGCAAACAGCTGATTGCTCTGTGCGTGCAGGAAATCGGACCGATTGCCAAACCCGACATCATCCAGTGGGCCCCGGGGCTTCCCAAGACCCGCTCGGGCAAAATTATGCGCCGAATCCTGCGTAAGATAGCGGAGAACGAAGTGGACAGCCTGGGCGACACCTCTACCCTGGCCGACCCTTCGGTGGTCGAACAATTGGTTGCCAACCGCGCCAATCGCTGAGCTCGGGATACAGTCCATGAAAGTTGTTCGCATCATTGATGGCAAACCCAGCCTCGAAGAATCTGAGCTGCCTACCGCAGACGGTGTCCGCGTGCGGGTAGCAACCGCCTCTATCTGTGGTTCAGACCTGCACATGATCAACAATGGCTGGGCCGAAGGCATGGTGATGGGGCATGAATTTGCCGGCTACACCGATGACGGCAGCGCTGTAACCGTAGAACCCAATCTGGGCTGCGGAGATTGTTGGGCCTGTATTGAAGGACACCGGTCACACTGCGATGAGGGCGCAAGCTACGTAGGCATTAACGTCGACGGCGGCATGGCCGAATATGTGCTGGTACCCGAGGCAGCCATTTTTCGACTGCCCAGCGGTCTGGACGTCAACTCTGCCTGCCTGATTGAGCCGCTTGCAGTAGCTGCTCACGGCCTCAATCGAGCCCGGGTAACCACCAAAGACAAAATTCTGGTCATTGGTGCCGGCCCTATTGGCCTGGCCACCGCCGCCATCCTGCAGGGCCGGGACATGGGCTTTGATATCACCGCACGCTATCCCCACCAGCAGGCCGCCGCAGCCAAACTGGGAGGTCACTTAAAGGCCAGTGATGGTTACGATGTGGTGGTAGATGCAGTGGGTACGACTGACAGTATCGCTGAGGCTATTGCCCGCTGCCGGCCTATGGGCCGCGTAGCTCTCGTAGGTTCACTGTGGAACCCGGCCAGCCTTGATATTGCCTTTTGTGCACGTGAACTAGAACTGATAGCGGCAACGACTTACCGGGCCGGCCACAAGCACGGTGAATTCAACGAAGCGGCGCAAGTACTGCTGCAGTCACCGCATATTGCCGATGCGCTTATCAGCCATCGCTATCCACTGGAAGCAGCCCGTGAAGCTTTCGACACCGCCGCAGATCGTGCCAGCGGCGCCATCAAAGTTATGTTTGACGTAGCACCCTAAAGCGACTCGGGAGTTATCGGCTCGGCATTTTGTTCGCCCAGACGTAATACACTGGCCAAGGCTGGCAGTAACAACAGTGCTCCCAGCATATTCCAGAAGAACATAAACGTGAGCAGCAGTCCCATATCCGCCTGAAACTTGATCGGTGAATAAATCCACGTCGCCACCCCGATTGCCAGGGTCAAACCGGTAAAGGCTACCGCGGTACCGCTGGCCTTGAGTGCCTCAAAATACGCCTGCTGCAAGGAAGTACCCTGACCGGTATAGAATTGCAGGGCATTATAAATATAGATGCCGTAGTCAACGCCGATACCAACGCCCAGCGCAATCACCGGTAGCGTCGCTACCTTGACGCCAATACCCAGTGACGCCATCAACGCCTGACCCAGAATCGAGGTCAGCACCAGTGGCAATATAATGCACGCTGCGACGCGTATGGAGCGAAACGTCAATACGCACAGTAAAATCACCACACCATAGACCCACGCCAGCATCTCGTACTGAGCCTGGCTGATCACGATATTGGTCGCCGCCTCAACACCGGCATTACCCGCCGCCAGCACATAGCGAATAGACTCACTGTTGTGCTCCGCGCTAAAGGCTTCCACCGCGGCCACCACGCCGGCCAAGGTATCTGCCTTATGATCTTCCAAAAACAGAATCACCGGCACCATTGAGCAGTCGGTATTGAGTAAACTACCCGGCACGCGGCTGAGCGAGTTATTCAAAATAAACTGATTGCGACTAATCCCATGCCATTTAGGATTACCCTCGTTCATCCCCATAATGACCAGCTTGGAAACGTCCACCAATGACATAGCAGACTGCACGCCGGGTACGGTTTCCATCACGCCCTGAAAGTAGTCAATAGAGGCAATAGCAGCATAGGCACCACACTGCTGTGGCGCGGTCTCTACCATCACCACAAACACGTCGGTACTGGTGGCATAGTTAGCGCGTAGAAACGCATCATCGAGATTATAGCGTGCGTCAGGACGCAGCTCCGGTGCGCCTGGATCCAAATCCCCAATTTTGAGGTCCTGGCCACGCCATAGGCCAAATATGAGTAACGCCACCGCCACCATCAAGACATAGCGTGCCTGCCGCGGGCGAGCAGTCCCTGAGACTACGAACCAATGCGCGAAACCACTATGGCGCTTGCGCTCGCGGTAGCGGAAACATGTGCCGCTGATGCCAGTAAAAGACAACACCACCGGTAACAGAATCAGGTTAGTAAAAATCAGTACCGCAATACCACTACTGGCCACCAAAGCCAGCTCGCGGATCACCGGTATATCAATGATGGCCAGCGTGGAGAAACCGACCCCATCACTGACCAGCGCGGTGAAGCCCGGCTTACTAAGCCGCGTAAAGGTCAACCAGGCAGCTCGTTTCTTGTCCAGACCAGCGTGACAGTTGTAACCAAAGCGATTAATCATCTGTACCGAGTGACTGATACCCACCGCGAACACCAGAAATGGCACCAGCATGCTGTAGGGGTCCAGGCCCAAACCCAGCGTATGCAATAAGCCCAACAACCAAATCACAGCAATGGTGGAACATAGCAACGACGCCATGGTCAACCAGTGGCAGCGGCTGTACAGGTAGAGCATCAATGCGGTAATAACGAAAGCAATCCCAAAGAACAGACCGACTAACGTCGCGCCCTCAATCAGGTCACCCAACAACTTGGCAAAGCCAGTGATGTGTACTTGAATGGTGTCACTCTGATACTTCTCGCGAACATTTTTCTCTAGATGCCGAGATAACTCCGTGTAATCCAGTTTGGCGCCGGTCTCAGGATCTTTCTCCAGCAGCGGTGCCAGAATAATGGCGGACTGGAAATTGTTGGCGACTATGCGGCCGATCTGGCCTGACTTGCGGGTATTACTGCGCAAGTCATCAAGACTGCGCTGACTGCCGTCGTAATCATCGGGAATTACCGAGCCGCCTACAAAACCTTCTTCGGTGACTTCCTGCCAGCGCACGTTCGGGGTCCACAATGACTGCAGTCCGGCCCGATCAACTCCGCGCGTGTAAAAAAGCTCGTCGGTGACCTCGCGTAATAATTGCTGGAACTCGGCGGTGAAGATATCACCCTCGGTCGTCTCGATAATGATACGTACCGAGTTACCTAAACCTGACAAGTCATCGCGGTTGCGCAAAAAATTGGCGATATAGGGGTGCGACACCGGTATCATTTTCTCGAAACTGGCATCGGGCCGCAGCTGCAGCGCCTGCATGCTAAAGAAAATACTAACGCCTATAAATAGAATGAGCAGTAACTTACGGTGCCCAAAAATCAGTGTAGCTACCGCCGGCCGAAACCGCCCGTCGTCCTGTTGTTCAATACTAGCGACTTCTGTCATGGCCGGCCTCCTTGCAAACGAACCACGCCATCCATGCCCGCGGCAATCACTAATTCTCCGGCAAGCCGGGTGAGGCTGCTCATGGTCGAGCGCCGTGGAGCCAACAGCGAGGCATTAAAGGTAGTACCTGTCCCGCGCACAACGGCGCCTGCACTACCCACCAATACCACCAGGCCAGAGTCCAGCTGCACACCGCTGTAGAGACTGAGCCCACTACTGTCGGCCACGCTCAGCGTTTGCCAGCTATCGCCATCATCGTCGCTGCGTAAAACGTTACCGCGTAATCCAAAGGCCAACACTCCGCCGTCACTTAAGGCGAGTAGGCCGAAAAGACTCCCGTCATAGCCCGAGTCCAGAGTATCCCAGTTTTTTCCCCCGTCGCGGGAACGGAACAACAGACCCGCTTCACCGCTGAGAAACAGGCTGCCACTGCGTCCCGGGGTGATCGCGTAGTAGTGAAAACGCTCCGGGTTTTCAATATGGTCAGCCGCCAACTGCCAAGTGCCGCCGCCATCAGAGCTTCTGTAAAGCATGCCGTAGGCTCCGACAGCAACACCCTGATCGGCATCACTAAAATGGATATCCAACAGCGGATCAGCGGGCCCCACTTCAACCGCGGCCTGCGCATCCTCCACTGCATAGGTTGCGTCTTCCACCGCGTAGTCCACATCCTCGGCGCCGTTGAGTTCGGCCTCCAATTCCTGCACCCGCCGCTCGGTGAAAGCCAACCACTGCTGATTTGCTGCATGCCCATCAAACACAAGTTCCCATGAGCTGCCATGGTCAGCGCTGGACAAGATGACACCACCGTGCCCGGTAGCCCATGCCTGGCCTCCCGGTAGGCAAAATACTGACGTCAGCCCTTGACTCACTGAGACCGGAGACTGCTGCCACTTCTCGCCACCATCATCAGACCAGATCACTAAACCGCGCTCACCTACCGCTAGCAACCTGCTATCGCAGCGAGCAATCGATGTTAGGGGTGCCGTTGCGGGCGTGCCGACTGGCAGCGCAGGCAAGAAGCTATAGTCCACTTCCTGGGCCTGTGCTGAAGGCCAAACCATTAGCGCCGGTATTAGTATGCCCGCCAGCAGGGCTCCAATACGCGTCACGCGATAATATCTTTCACAAATGTCATCAGCATTGAACTAGCGCCGTCCGGCTCGACGCAGAGCCGCAGGGGTGAAGTCATCAAAATCGCCCTGCCACTCAAAGTTGTAGGGATAGCCTTTTTCTTCGTTATCGAGCCCTGTCGCCAGATACCGACCTGACACCAGGTCGTAAAGAAAGTCTGCGGCTAGCCATGGGACTTCGACCTGATAGTGAGAAACCTCATGCCCTTCCTTGACCTTCCACAGTTCACCGCGACCGTCGTAGTGGTCAATGATAGCGATCTGCCAGGTGTCCTCGTCAACATAGTATGTGCGCCGCGCATAAATATGACGCGCGCCATCTTTGAGTTTGGAGTCAATCACCCAGACCCGGTGTTTTTCATAGCGCAGGTGTTCCGGGTTAGGGTGGCCGGCCTTGATAATATCGTCATAGTTAAGATCACCCCGACGCAGTCCATAGGAGTTGTAGGGAATCATCAGCTCTTGCTTGCCCACCAGTTCCCAGTCGTAACGATCCGGCGAGCCGTTGTACATATCCAGATCATCCGAGGTACTAAGGCCATCAGAAGCTGTACCGGGTCCATCATAGGCAATATTAGGGGCGCGTCGCACGCGGCGCTGACCGGCGTTATAAACCCAGGCCGAACGTGGTTCTGCAATCTGGTCAATATTTTCATGCACCAGCAATACGTCACCCTCAAGTCGGGCCGGCGCCAGAATACGCTGCAGGAATACGAACAGGCGGTTCGGATTAGGATTATCCGGCACCCGGTTGGCGAACAGTGTCAGCTGCTCAAACAGCACCGGGCTAAAATTACCATTAGCTTGTACTGGTATTTTGGTGAAGCGCCACTGTGCACCATAGGGAGTGCGGTAACGGGTGATATGGTTCCAGATGACCTCGAGCCCGTGCTGCGGAATAGGAAACGGTACGCTGGCCTTGAATTTAGTCAGGCCACTGCCGCCCTGGACCATCTCGGTCTCGGTCGCTCCGGCCTTAATGCCTTCATATTCAGCCTCAGGAATACGCGCACTGCGCCGAGTCGGGTATACCGGCATACTGAAGGTATCGGGATAGCGCTTTAACAGCGCGATTTGGCCTGGCGAAAGGAACTGTTCATAGTCCTGATAATTGGAGGCATTGATCGTATATTGCACTTCATCATCAGCGAAAGGGTTTACCAGCCGTTCGCCTTCTACATAACCTGCGGGCATTTCTTGAATGCCTCCGGTCCAGGCCGGGATAGAGCCATCCGCATTACCCGCGCGCTCGGCGCCGATGGGAGTCAGCGTATCACCGCCAAGTTGCGCCGCCTGCTCTGCGGTCACCTTGGCATGGCTCAGTGGCGCCACGCCCAGCAGTGCCGTCAGCATCAGTGATGTCAGTTTATTATTCATTGTAAACTCCCGCCAAAAATCAGAATGCGACCGAGAAGCTCAAGGACAAAAAGTCCCTGTCATCAAGGTCGTCGTAATCAGAACCAAAAAAACTGGTGTAGGAAAGGTCCGCACTGTAACGGTTCAGGTAGTCTGCTTTGACACCCAGGCTCAACGCCTTGCGACCTTTGACAAAGTTGGGCGCTGGCGAATAACCCTGCACATCATGCGACCAAGCGACATTGGGAGTCATATTCACTCCCATGAAAACGTCAGAGTAATCCAGTGAAGCACGCATGCGATAGCCCCAGCTAAAGTCATCCGTAAAGCCTTGATTAGTACAGTTTTGCGTCTGCGAGTTGGGCTGTACACCAAGCCCCCCCAGGGTAGGATGATTATCGCATCTGACATCTTCCTCGGAAGGGAACAATTCACTGGGAAATGGCTCAAAGTCTCCAACACCGAAAGTGGCCGGGCGACCATAGTTCTGCTCATCATCCAGATCATCCAGCCAGGTGGCACCAAACTCAGCGGCAAACGACAAGCGATTGGACCCTAATACCTGTTCAAAAAATTTGATAAAGGTAACCTGTGCCTGAGTGTATTCAACTTCGTCGTAGCCGTTGACTACGCCACCCGGCCCTGCCGCCTCTGCTCTGGGCAGCATACGTGACCATTCAGCCCAAGATCCCAAGGCGGCTGATTGATTGACCTCGGATGTACTGATCTGCAACGGAAACTCGGGACGGTAGCTAAACTCACCCGACACTGCCCAGTCGCCTACATTGGTAGCGAAAGTAAGCGCATAAATCTGAATATCCTCGGGGAACTCAAAAAAGTATGACGGATTGGAGCCGAAGATAAACGGGCTTCCAAAATTCTCGGTCGGATTGTTGGCGCTCAAGATGGGCGTGCGGCTGTGGTAATTGATGTAGTAGGCACCAAATTCCGTGGCATTGAGGGCCTCGGCGTAATAACGGAAGGCGGCGCCCCACTGTCCTTTATCTGAAGGCTCATCATCGGGGGCGCGCGGTACGAAGAACGGATTGTCAGGATTGATTTGATCGCGATCAGTCATAGAGGTGCTGGCGGTGAGTTTATCGCAACCACCGCCATAGACATCAGCAGTGGACCAATACGTGCCACACTCGTCCAGTACGTAGCGGTCCCACTTATACTGGTAAAACATCTCCAGGCTCAGGTTCCCGGTAAGCCCGAGGTTACCGTAAACCAGTCCCGTGGGGAGCAAAGCTTCCTTAATCTCTGCACCGGGCTTGCGCAAGGCGGTAACGTCAATGGGGTTGATGACATTGACACTATTTTGTATGAAAGTACTCTCGCCCCAGCTCAGCACCATATTACCGGCGCGCAGATCCAGCGGCATATTGCCTACATCAAAGTCTGCGTAGACGTAGTAATCGAGAAACTCGAACCCACTCTCCTGAGCCAAGTCTTCGAAATCACCCATGTTG
Source organism: Candidatus Litorirhabdus singularis (assembly GCF_026262625.1). Classification (GTDB taxonomy): domain Bacteria; phylum Pseudomonadota; class Gammaproteobacteria; order Pseudomonadales; family Halieaceae; genus Litorirhabdus; species Litorirhabdus singularis. Next base: position 166,809 of record NZ_SHNN01000005.1, on the reverse strand, counting down.
AGTTCGCTATTAGGTTCATAGCCATTAGCTACATGCCCGTGATTGACATTGCGGTCAGCCAGCGCGTAGTCGTACCAGTACTTAAAGCGGGTAAACACGCCAAACTGGCCATTGTTAAGATCAAAATCATGCACACCTTTGAGCAGCATGGAGTACATGTCGCCCTTATCGTAGTTCAGGTTACCGTCATCGGTGACGCTCACCGAGGCCTTACCAAGATCGTCGGTATTGCCCGGGCTCAGGTAATCCAAATCGGGTTTTTCCGTCCGCCAGCTGGCGCCAACTGAAAATGTCGAGTTGAAAGTACCCTCGAATTCCCCCCAATCGAACTTCAAAGCATGAGCGCCCTGTGCTGCGGCTAGCAGCGGTACAGCTACAGCGAATCCTCTTAGTACTCTAGCGTCAATCATCTGCGACCCCTTTATTGAATTTATAGGGCTATTCTAGGCAACTGTTATGCGCCACAACTTGTGGCATATCAAGATATTAAGCTATTGCTCTGTTTTATCAACTGCGCATAGCGCCATTAACAGCAATTGTCGGTACAGCCGGTCACGAATAGTCGTCGGCTTGTCACATCCCATGCGGGCTAAATGCGGCTGGTAGTGCTCTGCGGTGGCATCACTGATAACGCTCACCCTGGCGAGCTCCGCTATCGCCGAGGTTTTCATGTGAGCACCCAACCAGCTCAGCGCGGGCAACAGCATTTCCTCAACATAGGTGAAGTCGCTGCCCAGCGGAAAGTCAGGAAAGTGCCCAGCGCGGTGGTGCTGCAGATAGATCTCGCGCAGCTTTTGCGGATTATTGTTTTGAAATCGCTCGGGGATCTGATGATCTTGTGCCAGCTTGCCATGCTCTTTTGCGGTCTCCATGAGCTCCTGCTGAAAGCGCGAGTCACATATATTCAGCATCGCCGCAATAACTTCAGCGTCGGTCTTGCTACGCAGATCTGCCACCCCGTACTCGGTGACGACAATATCCCGCAAGTGACGCGGTATGGTCGTGTGCGCGTAATTCCAGACAATATTTGAGCTGACTTTACCGTCTTTTTCACGCGTTGCCCTGACCAATAGCACAGAACGCGCGCCCTCTAACTCGTGCGCCTGCGCCACAAAATTGTACTGACCACCTACTCCGCTCAGTATGCGCCCGTCGTCCAGCTGATCCGCCACGCCGGCTCCCATCAACGTGACTGTAAACGCGGTGTTCACAAAGCGCGCCTCGACCCGATGCTGACGTTTGAGCTCCTCCTGACCATAGAGCGAGTTAACGAAGCTGATGTGAGTCATATCGATACTTGAATGCTGCTCGGGAGACATCTGCCGCAACGATTCGTAGAACGCATTTGGACCGAGGAAAAAGCCACCGTGCATGCAAATAGAACGACCTTGCGCATCGGTCACGTGGCGCTTGATCACGCCACCCTCCATCAGTCTGAACAGACCATAGGTGAACATCTCACTACAGCCATACAACCCCTGTTCAAAAGTATCGGCGCCGCCGTCTGCAGCCAGTACCGAAAAGCTGTCCGGGGTCAGACCGGTCTCATCCAGCAAACCGCGATAGCTACTATTGTCGGTATGACGCAATAGCGTGGCGCTTGCGACGGCATCACCCAGGGCTCCGATACCTATCTGCAGGGTACCGCCATCCTTGAGCAAGGCGCTGGCACCCAGACCAATAAAATGCTCCGTCATGCTCACCGGCATATTGGGCGTAGAAATCAGTCGACTGCTATAGGCAGGATCATCAATAATCATGTCAAACAACGCCGCTGGAACCTCGGCGGTATTTTCCATAAACGGCATATCGGGGTGAATCTGAGCAACCACCAGCACAGTCTCACCACTTTCACGCCGCTGCAAGAGGCGCGGCAGCGCGTCCAACAATACCTCCGGATTACAACTGAGGCTAAACTGCTGCTCACCATTAACGTTGCGCGAGGCTATAGTCTGGGCAATCACATTGACGCCGCGGTTGTTCATGTCGCGCGCCGCGTGAGTATAGTTGGAGTTGATATAGTTTTGCTGCGTATAGGGGTTACTTAACTCACTGGCAGGCTGCACAAAAAACTCATTGACGCAGATGTTATCCGGCAAGGTATGTGCGCGTGCGGCATGCAGGTAATCCAGCTCCTCGTAATCAGCATAGACACGCTCGATAAAAGGCGCCAGAAAACGTTGTTGCAACTCGCCGCTGGCACGCGGCCGGGTCAGAGATAGTGCGGTCAGTATGGTCAGCGATATACTGCTGTCTGCGCAGGCCATACGATACAGCGCGTTAACCAGCGGATTGGGTTTACCCATACCGAGCGGCATACCCAATACAATATTGCCGCCGGTGCTGCGAACAATCTCTTCAGCAGCGGCTGCCACGGAACTATAAGACATCTTGATATTCTCCTGAATGAGGACGCAGCGCTTTGCTTAACGCCGTCCCAGCTTGCGTACATTAGTTGGCGAATAATACGCCGGCCCTTGGGGCTCGACCGTATAGTCTAGCGGCTTACTATCGTTCACCAGACGAATAGTTATGTAGCCACCGGCTCGCAGTTCATGAAACATCATGGCGCGATTGACGTAACCCTGAACGTTATACTCATAGATATTGTTAATGAGTACCACCTTCCACAATTCACCGCGACCGTCGTAGTTCTCGGTCATCACAATATTCCAGCTATCTTCATCAATATAGAAGCGACGCTTGGCGTAAATATGGCGACTACCCTCACGCAAGTTAGCTTCTACTACCCACATTCTCCGCTTCTCATAACGCAGATAATCGGGGTTGGCATGATAGGGCGTCAGCAAGGTGTCATAGTCCAGCTCAGACTCATCAAACTTATAGGTATGGAACGGCACGTAGAGTTCCTGCTTGCCCACCAGAGTCCAGGTAAAGCGGTCCATGGCGCCGTTAAACCCGAGCGTATCGTCTACTGTTATAAACCCACCGGGGCCGTCCGGCGTGTCGTAGCCCACCGTGGGTGCGCGCCGCACGCGTCGCGACCCGGGGATATAGCGCCAGGCTTCACGGGCGTGGGTGACGTAATCGTAGGGTTCAAATATCGAAGTGATAGTCCCCTTGTCACGCTTCGGCAAGTGCACCTCGGTCATCACATAAGCTGCCCATATGCCAAGTTCCGCCTCACCAGCACCTACTGTGTTGTCAGGATTGGCATAGGGGTACTCTGACATAATGGTAGAGCGCCGCTCTGAACGCGAGCCGTTGCTGAACACCGCAATATCAGAGTAGGTACCGGCGAGAGTATAGTTGGGTCCACTGGTACGCGAATTCCAGATAACCTCGGCGCCGGTAGTAGGAACTGGAAACGCCACCGCTCCGGTGAAGCCGCGGATGCCATCTTCTCCGTTAGAAAGCTCGGCATTTAACGCATTGTGTTTAACCTTTTCACGAAACTGGTCGGAGTAGCGTCCATCACGGTGTGTGGGATAAACCTGCACCTCAAAGGTGTCTGGATAAGTAGCAAACATGGCCTCCAGTCCCGGGCTCAAAAACTGCGCATGCTGCTGCCGATTGGCCGCTGTAATTGTCAGCAGAATCGGATCATCAGCATAGGGATCAGGGTAAGGCGTTTTGGCTCCCTCATAGCTCAGACCCTCGGGCAAGCCCAACATAGAACCGTTGAATGCGGGAATCGAACCATCGTCATTGGCAGACGGATTCGCCCCCAGGTGGGTCAGGCTGACGCCCAATTTTGCCGCCTCTTCCGCACCCACCTTTGCCGCTGCCGGCATACTCGCCAGTAGCAGCGGCAGGCACACCAGTGCTGCTGTTTGCATTAATTTTTGTTGCATACGTTTGTCCTCGTTCAGAAACCGTACTTGATGTTCAGTGCCACGTTATCCCTGTCTTGCAGCAGGTTATTGTCACCACCACCAAAGTAGAATGAATAGGCCATATTAACGGTCAGGTTGTTCAGGTAAGTGCCCTTCAGTCCCAGGCTGAGTACTTTACTTTTTTCAAAGCTCTGAATTTCCTGAATCAGCCCCTTAACATCGTGTTTGAAGTAAATCGGTATGCTCAGGTCCCAACCCTGGGCAACATTGTTGTACGCCACATCTGCCAGCAGAGAGTAGCCCAGCGCGCTGTCATCACCTATCAATTCGTCACTGTCAGCACTGGTGACGGTGGCATAAAACCCTTCAAAAGTAAGCGTCACCGAGTCAGCCAGAAAACTGGGACCGTACAGGTGGGTGCCACCCACTTGCAGCTTGGCCAGTTTTTCACGTTCCGGATCACCCGCAGCATTAACCATCGGTGTTCCGTCCAGCAACGAAATTTCACCTTGCACATTGGTATTTCCAACCACGGTGGTGAAACTCACCGCATTGCCACGTATATCTTCGTAATAGCGCAGGTTGTAGGTCAACGGCACGGGCTGCGGTGAGCCGGGAACATCAATATATTCGAGTACAAACGAGGGCTTTTTATCGTGGCCCACCGCGTGGTAAAGCCCCCAATCCCAGCCGCCCTCGGTGACATAGTGCAGTGCCATTCCCCACTGGCCGGAGTCACTGGCGTTATCATCGGGAGTGCGCAGAACGCCGCGTAAATTAAACTCATTACCCCGAATTTCCTCTGGCACCAACACACTGTTCGGAGTTGGGATAAGGAACGCATGGGACCCGGGACCGACCTGGTCATTGGTCGCAAAGTAGCTGCCAACCCCGTTGAGATCGTTTTCCAGCCATTCGTACTGGTAATAGGCTTCCAGCGTCAGGCTGGGTATCACGTCTATCTGGGCATAAACAGAACCGGTGGGGAGAAATATTTCTCTGATCTCCACACCCGGGGTGTTGGCAGCGAACTGGTCGGCACGGTTCTGGATGCTATTGATACCCTGATAGAAGGTCGACTCACCCCAATTGATAACCTGCCGTCCCACGCGCAGGTCGAACAGGCGGTCACCGGGCAATTCCCAGGTGGCGTAGCCAAAAATATCCAGTATCTCAATCTGCCTGCCGTGACGCCTTTGGGTCTGCTCAGGAAATTCGCCAGGTTGGGCGTCGCCACCGTAGAGAGTGCCGCTGTTATAGCTGCGAAAATCATCGCCGCTGAGATTGGTATCGTTGTCTTGATAGACCTGGTCATAGAACGCCTTGCCGCGCACGAACAGGCCATAGTTCTCCCAATTGATATCCAGATCTGCCAGCAACGTCACCCGATGCGAGACCAGCCCTTTATCAAAGTTATTATTACCGTCGTTACTATTGAGCAAGACGGTTTGCGCCTGACTGTATTCGGGATCAGTCAAGGGCAGGAAGGGTTCATCCTGCAGACGATTAACAAACTCGCTGCCAGTAATGCTGTCATCACGGCCTTCAGTACGCCATTGCGCGCCCCAGGTCAGGGTTGAATCCAGCGCCACGGAAACACCATTGTCAAAAGTAAAATCCAGCGCGCTAACGGGACAACTTAGCCCCAGTACCAGCCAGGGCAAAACCTTGCGTAGCATCATGACATCTCCTTGTTTGGCAGCAGATAAGTAGCCAGAGCTGGCAGGAGCGTCAGGGCACCCACCATGTTCAGCAAAAACATAAAGGTCAGCAGCATACCCATATCGGCCTGGAACTTGATGGGCGACCAGATCCAGGTGGCCACCCCTATGGCCAGAGTAATGCCGGTGAAGGCGACCGCTTTACCGGTCGAGTAAAGGGTGCACCGATAGGCTTCGGCCAAGCTCAGGCCACTGTTCATAAAGTGCATCAAACGTGCATAAACATAGATGCCGTAATCAACACCCACCCCCACACCCAGGGCAATCACCGGCAGGGTTGCCACCTTGACCCCGATTCCCAGTTGGGCCATCAGCGCCTGGCAGAGAATGGATGTCAGGGCTAGAGGCAGCAAGATAATGACCACCGCGCGCCAGGAACGAAAACTCAGAAATACCAGTAACGCGACCACGCCATAGACCAGATAGATCATACGCAGCTGGGAACGCTCAATCTCCTGATTGGTCGCAGCTTCAATGCCCGCGCTGCCGGAGGCGGGCACAAAGCGAATACTGTCTGTGTTGTTGCTGAGGGCAAAATCCTCTACTTGCGCCAGTACGCGCTCCAGCGTGGCAGCCTTGTGGTCTGCTAAAAAGGCAACAACCGGCGATAGACTGCAATCGGCGTTCATCAACTGTTCCGGCATGCGATTAAAGGTTGAGTTCAGGGCGGCCTGATTGCGAGTGACCGTTGACCATTTCAGGCTGCCCTCGTTGTAACCACTCAGTACCATGCGTGATACTCGGGAAGAGGCCATGACAGATTCGACCCCTGGCACGTTTTCCAGCGCCCAGGAGAATTCCTCGATGAGCGCCATATTGTCGTACTCGGCGCATTGCTCCGCCTCAGTTTCCACCATCACCACCAGCACATCTGAACTGGTGGAGTAGTGTTCATTGACGTAATTGCTATCGAGGTTATAACGCGAGTCAGGCCGTAACTCAGGTGCCCCGGCGTCGAGGTCACCAATTTGCAGATACTGCGACTGGTACAGTCCCAATACCGCCAGACCCAGCGCCAGCCCCAGCAACAGCTTGGCGCCGCGACGCTGCGCCGCTTGTGACAGGATTTCCCAGTGGGGACGCTGCTGTTCCGGTCCAGCGCGCAGCCTGGAGACACTGCCAGCCCCGAGCTTCAGCCAGGACATAATGATCGGGAGCAAGACCAGATTGGTCAGGATAATGACCGCAACGCCTACGCTGGCCGCCACGCCCAGATCCCGGATAACCGCAATCGGTATCAGCAACATGGTGATGAATCCGGCTGCATCGGACACCAACGCGGTCATACCGGGAACATAGAGACCGCGAAAAGCCAGCCGTGAACTTTGCATCGCGCTGGCGTCATTGACGCTGTTAACAGCCACTGCGTTGATCATCTGCACGCCGTGGCTCACGCCGATGGCAAATACCAGAAACGGCACCAGAATCGAGTAAGCATTGAGACCAAAGCCGAGTAGTTGCAACAGACCCAGTTGCCATACCACCGCTATTAACGAACAGCCCAGAATCACTAAAGTCGCCACAGCGCTGCGGCTGTATAAGAATAACAAGGCCGCTGTTACCACCAGGGTAATAGCCGCAAACAAAACGATATAACGAATGCCGTCGAGCAAGTCACCCACCATCTTGGCAAAACCGACAATGCGGATGCGCACCGTATCGGACTGGTACTTCTGGCGAATATCGGTTTCCAGCTGCGCGGAGAACGCCGCATAATCCATCGCCTCTCCGGTACGCGGATCGCGATCAAACAGGGGGGCCTCAACAATCGAGGAGCGATAGTCTGTGGCAACCAGACGCCCCAACTCACCGGAGCGCAACAAGTTAGCACGCAGACGCTCCATAGCCTGCGCGCTGCCGTCGTAACGGGCATCAATCACCTTATCGCCCTCGAACCCTTGCTCGGTGACCTCGGTCCAACGCACATTGGGCGTCCACATGGAACGCATACGGTTACGGTCGACACCGGGCAGGTAAAACAGTTCGTCGGTGACCAGCCGAACCACCTCCATATACTCAGCATTGAAGATGTCTCCGGTCACCGGCTCCACCACGATGGCAATGGTGGTACCAGCCGCCCCCAGGTCCGCTATATGGCGCATCATTGCCTGAATATAGGGGTGCTCCATAGGAATCATTTTTTCGAAACTGGCATCCGGCTGCAGCCGAGTGGCGTGCCAGCCCAAAAACAAGGTGCAGAGGAAAAAACCTACCAGTAATAAGGCCCGCTGCCCGAACACCAGCTGCTCCAGCACTGGAACGGCGCCATCCTGCGGTTGCCTGCGCGCTGACTCATTCATGTTGCGTACCCAGCGGTGAGTCCATGCTATGGATACCCCCCTGCCCTACCAGCACCACACGACTCCCGACGACGGCGACGCCGCTGAAACCCACTCGCTGCGGTACTGCTGTGCCGGTAAAACTCTTGCCACCATCGTTGCTCAGCAACAGCGTTCCAACGGCCCCCACCAACAGCGCATGATTGGACCCGGCATAGATGCCGCCAGCAATAGTCCGCCCGCGGGCCCCTTCCACCGGTGACCAGGTGCTACCAAGGTCATCGCTGCGATAGACATTCCCGCGCAAGCCAAAGACCAACAGTGAATCGGTTTCGGGCTGCCGCATAATGCCAAACCAGGACCCCGGGTAAGGGCTCTCCAGAGACTCCCAGCTGCGACCGAAATCACTGCTACGGTAGAGTAGACCGCCCTCTGCTGCCAACCACATACGGCCACTCTCATCGCCGGTTATCGCATTAATATGATAACCATCGGGATTGTCCAGCGCGGCGCCATGCTCCCGCCAATTGACGCCACCATCGACGGTGATTAGCAGCGTATTGAATGCGCCAACCGCAACGCCACGCAGCGGATCAGCAAAGAATACGTCAAGCAATGGCGGCGCGTGCACTGGCTCTGCTATCAGGAACTCGGCGTCTTCAAGATCGAGATCGATCTCCTCCAGCTGCTGCGCTAATTGCTGTCGTTGCGCGGGCTCGTCCTCTGCCAGTAGCGCTGCGCTGGCCGTCGCGTAACGCCGCCGCGCCTCATCCAGTGCCACCGTATTCAACTGCTTCTGCTGTTGCAGGCCGTCTCGTTGCAAAACCCAGTTGCGGCCACCATCTACGCTCGCCAGCACATTACCGTCATGACCCACTGCCCAGCCGCGCTGGTCATCTACAAAGTAGATGGCGGTAAGTAATGTGCGAGTGGGTACATTGGCCAGTTTCCAATCCGCGCTAACGCGCAGACTATGCGAAGGATCGTCCAGATAGAGTATCTGACCGTAATCACCGCACACCAGCAACCGCTTAGCGATAGTTGCCACATCCAACGCCAGCGCTTCGGTCGCGCGCAACGGCAACTCCCGGGCCAATACCGGTGCACTCTGCCAGGGCGACAACACCGCCGCCATTAGCGCAGCTAGGCTCAAACGTCGCAGCACTGCGGACGCCGGTTTGCTCAGGTACATGAAGGCCTCGTTTCGCCAGTATGATTATTCTAGGTGCATTTGTACCGGTTTTAGGCGCTGATGTTATTGACACGCATCAAGTGCAACCGCATCGCTGTGCTAGCGAGGCACAACTGTAAGTACGGTTGCCGAATTATTAGCGATTGCGGGGTAAGCTACCCCTGTCTTAACAACAACGGGGCAGTTATCAAGATCGCCAAGCTGCGACCGGGTGCTGCAGGCTTAACGGGCGGCGGCGGCCTTGCCAGCCAGACGCCCTGAGTACGTTGCATCACCAACGGACATACCACTGGAGTAACCCTCTGCACGTCGCACCACGCCGCAGGCGGTACGTCCTGCGGCATAGAGGCCCGGAATCACGCTGCGATCTTCGCGCACCACTTCACCGCTGGGCAGAGTATCGAGTCCACCCAGAGTGAAATAGGGCCAGAACGAACCGCGACCAGGTGTCACGTCCAGTGCTACCAGCGGTACTTCCAGTGTCTGCAACCACTCGCTGGCCTTGTGGAACATAGGATCGCTACCGTGAGCAACGTTATCATTATAGAAGCTAACGGTATGCTGTAGGCTGCCGCCGGGTAACTGCAGCTCTGCTTCCAATTCAGCGACTGTTTCACCGGTCCCGCAGACCTCGGCGGCCATAAAATTCATCTTCTCATAATCACCATACTGCTCGACCGTGACAATGAAGTAAAAACGCTCGCCCTCGTCCTTCAGAATCGCATTGCCAAGCCGCGCGTGATAAACATCTTCATTGATAATACGCTGGCCCTTATCGTTGACCAGTATGCCCCCGGTGATCGAAGCCGGCGGGTAATATGGCAAGCTAATAAAGCCTTCATGCATATTAATCGCAGCGCCACCCGCGCTCATTCCCATCTGGATACCAGCACCGGTATCGCCGGGGTTGCCGATGGCCTGATTGCCACGGGTTAATTTGGGGGCATGCTTACGCAACATTTCATCGTTCATGACAAAGCCACCAGCACACAGAATGACGCCCTTGGTGGCCCGCACATTAAGCTCCTGCTGGTCTTTGCGAACCACAAGGCCAACCACTTCGTTGTTGTCATCGCAGATCAGGGTCAAAGCCCGCACTTCATACTCAACGGTTATCGCGGGACGTTGTTCTACATTCTCTGTCACTATCTTCATAAACAACGGGCCGCCGTTGTCACCTTCCACATACAGGTTATGTCCGCGTGCCGCCGGTGCGGCGTGTTCGGCGAAGGGCCAGGCTTTTTCGCTGCCGGTGTAGAGCAGTCCATCATCGGTCAGGCACATAATGGCGCGGCTCTCATGGAAGCTGTCCTTGAACGGAACTCCCAATTCACACAGCCACTCAAAATGTGCCGTGCTGTTCTCGCAATAGCCGCGAATCTTGTCCTCATCGGCCTGGGGACCAGCACTCATCATCATGTAGGTGAACATGGCTTCCGTCGTATCTTCAAAACCGCAAGCACGCTGTACCCGCGTACCGCCACTGCCGCCCATGTAAATCTCCGCGCTGGACATCGCGGTTGAACCCCCACTGGCGCTGGCCACCTCAAAGATAATCGCCTTGCCACCTGAATCCGCTACTTGAATCGCCGCACACCCGCCGGCGCCGCCAAAACCTACGATGGCAACCTCGGTTTCCATGTGCCATTGATCCACTTCGCTGACCTTGCGTGCTTGCGTGGGTGTCGTTGTTGCTGGCATGGCTGCATTTCTCCTTGTGACGGCGGGACATTAAAGCCAGTTTGCGCAGGCTAAACAACCCGCTGAGCGCAGCTTCAGCACAACAATTTGTACGCTCGGCCGGTTATTGGCCGCAAGGCTGACAAAGCTGCCGCCATGAGCCGCCTGCCGACGGCTGGGTCTCCACGCGCAGCGCAGCCGTCACTGCCAGAGCGAGTGCGTCCTGGCAGTAAAAACCTGCTTGGAGACTGGTCAATAACCCCCATTAAGCGACAACTTAGATTAACGTCCAGACCCAAAAAAAGGTATGGTGAGCAACATGAACCTGCGCAACACCAACATAGCCAAACTGGACGTCGAAACTTTTGATGTGCTCATCATCGGAGGCGGGATAAATGGCGCGGTGGCCGCCGCTTCGCTGGCCGCACGGGGCGCCAACGTGGCACTGATTGACCGCGGTGACTTTGCCGCCGCCACCAGCTCCAACTCGTCCAACCTCGCCTGGGGCGGCATCAAGTATCTGGAGTCCTACGAGTTCCTGCTGGTCAATAAGCTCTGTGCAGCCCGTAACAAGCTGATGCGCGCCTATCCTTCTACGGTTAAGGAAATACGCTTTTTTACCACTATAGCTAAAGGTTTTCGGGTCTGGCCGCCGATCGTCTATATGGGTTCGCTGCTCTACTGGTTTATCGGCCGCTGTTTTACCAAGCCGCCGGTTTACCGTTCAGCCTCTGCCCTGGAATCTGGCGAGCCCATTATCAATACCACTAATGCTGCCGGTGGCATTGAGTATTCTGACTGCTATCTTTACGACAACGACGCGCGCTTTATTTTCAATTTCATTCGCCGCAGCCTTGATTACGGCAGCATCGCTGCGAACTATGTTGAGTCTACCGGCGCCCACTTCAGTAACGGAGTCTGGCACACCAGCGCTTTGGACCATATCAGCGGCCGTGAGTTTACGATTCGTTCTAAAGTGTTAATCAATACCTGTGGCCCCTGGGCCGATGACCACAACCAAACCACTGGCGACACTACCGAGCACCGCCATCTATTGTCCAAGGGCGTGCATCTGATCGTGGACCAGATTACCGACAACCGCCGAGTACTGACATTCTTTGCCAGTGATGGACGCCTGTTTTTCCTGATTCCGATGGGACCAAAAACCTGTATCGGCACTACCGATACACAGGTCGATAGCCCTCACGTAGAGGTGACTCCGGAAGATCGTGAGTTTATCCTCGCCAACGCCAATGCTGTACTGGACCTGGAACGGCCGCTGGTATTGGAAGATATCATAGCCGAACGCTGCGGTGTCAGACCCCTGGCCGTCAGCGGTGATAACCAGGAGGCCGACTGGGTACAGTTATCACGCAAGCACGTTATAGAGGTTGACCAGGCCCGAGCTCATCTCACCGTATTCGGTGGCAAGCTTACCGATTGCCTGAATGTCGGCGACGAGATCGCAGATATGGTTCGCGACCTCGGCGTTAATCTACCCTGGTTTGACCATCACTGGTACGGCGAGCCCCCCGCTGCGCGGCGCCGCGAATTTATGCATCAGGCACACTTAATCGGTCTGGACGAGCTTACCGACCCCAGCTCTTCAGAACCTCTGTCAGAACGTTTCTGGCGCCGCTACGGCGACAGTGCATTTGAGCTACTGGAGCGTATTCGCGAAGATACCTCATGCGCGCAATTGTTGATCGAAAACGCGGAGTACACGCGCTGCGAAATAGAGCTGGCCGCGCGTCAGGAAATGATCGTAAAGCTCGAAGATTTTCTGCGCCGCCGTTCCAAAATAGAGCAAGTGCTGCGCCGCTCAGAAATTCTGGCCGCGCCAGGCCTGCATGACGCCTGCGGCCTACTCTTTGGAAAAGACGCAGACGCCAGACTGCAAGAGTACGCTCAGCTGGCAGACGGCCAGCAGTAACCGCACTGCCGGGTCAATGCCCGGGCTGACGATGGATACGGAAGAATATAGCGTACAGCGTGGGCACGACGATCAGCGTGAGAATGGAAGCGAAGCCGAGACCCGCCATTATCGTCACCGACATGTTGACAAAAAAGACGTCCGAGAGCAGCGGTATCAAACCCAGTATGGTGGTTGAAGCGGCCAGCATCACGGGGCGCATTCTGCTTACTGCCGAGTCAAGCACCGCTTCATAGGCATCTTTGCCCTCTTCTATCTGTTGGTCGATTTCCTCGATCAGCACAATGGCGTTCTTGATCAACAGGCCGACCAATGACAGGGCCCCCAACAGCGACATAAAATCAAAGGCGCCACCGGTGGTAAGCAGGCCGGCGGTGATACCGATAATCGCCAGCGGCACGGTCAGCCAGATAATCGCCGGCTGGCGCAATTTGCCGAACAGGAACACGCTGGTCAAAATCATCAACATGAACCCCACCGGCAGCGCGCCACCCAGGCCTTTCTGAGCGTTGTTGGAATCCTCGTACTCACCACCCCAGGCAAGTTTATAACCGGGCGGCAGCGGCATTTCATCAATTTGCGCGCGCAGCCGGGTAAACAGTGGTGTTGCCAGTTCGCCAGAAGGGTTGCAGGAGGCAATGATTGTCTGCATGCGGTCACGTCCTCGAATCACCGCGTTTTCCCAGCTGGTTTCATAACTGGACACAACCTGCGAGGCAGGTACCGCGCGCCCCAATACCGGGCTCCATACCTGAATATCACGCAGGTTATTTATGTCACCGCGCTCATCCTCAGGTGCCCGCACCCGTATTGGCAACACACGAATGCCATCGCGATAGGTACCCACGGGGGTACCCTCCACCGCGTATTGCAGGGCCGAGCCGAGGTCATCACGGGTGACACCGAGCTGGCGGCCCACCTGTTCGTTGAACACCGGAGTAACCACCTTCACCGGACTGCGCCAATCTTCACGCACGTCCCTGGATTCTGAATCAGCGCGCATAATGGCCATGGCCTCGTCGGCCAGGCGACGCAACACCTGCGGATCGGGGCCCGAGAATCGTGCCTCTATCTTAGCGTCACGGCCCGGCCCAATGCGCAGTGGTTTAACAATGGGATCCAGCCAAGGCATTTCCTCGCGCATGAAATTATTGACCTGCGTCCACATGGCTGGAATCTGGTCGCGACTCTCGGTTTCAACAATAATCTGCCCGTAGGCACGGGAGGGCTCCTTGGCATCATAAACCAGAGTAAAGCGCTGGTGCGGACCGCCGATTACCGCGCTTGTCTGGACTACACCGGGTAAGGTCCGAATGTATTCACTAACCCGCAGGCTGTCATCGCGAGTCACCCGAATATCAGTACCTTCGGGTTCCCACACATCGACAAAAAACATGGGCGTACTGGAATCGGGAAAGAAACCGCTTTTGACCGAGCCAAAACCAATAACAGCCATCACAAACAACACCACTACCCCGGCCATGGTCACCCAGCGATGATTAACCGCGCTAGCCACCACGCCCCGATATGCCTGAAACAGACCGCCACCATAGGGGTCACTGCCCTCATCGCCGCTGGCACCCGGCTTCAGCAGCAATGCGCATAGTAGTGGCGTAGTACTGACCGCTGTGATCCAGCTGAGACTCAGAGAAATCATTATCACGTAGAACAACGAGCTCGCAAATTCACCGGTGTTATCCGGGGACAGTCCGATGGCAGAGAAAGCCAGTATCCCGATCAGCGTGCCGCCCAACAGTGCCCACTGGGTTTTACCGACTGCTTCTCCGGCTGCACGCGCGGCGCTCATGCCCTTGTTCATGCGCACCAGCATGCCCTCAGCGACCACAATCGCATTATCGACTAACATACCCAACGCTATGACCAGCGCTCCCAACGAGATTCTCTGTAGCTCAATACCAAAGAAATTCATAACAAACAGCGTACCGGCCACCGTGATCAGCAGCACCGCACCGATGATAATACCGACCCTCAGACCCATAAATAGCAACAGCACGGCTATCACAATAGCCACTGCCTGACCGACGCTGGTTATAAAGCCACTGACCGAACTGTCTACTGCCTTGGGCTGGTCATAGACCACTTCCATCTTCATACCAACGGGGATCACTGGCAGCAGCTCAGCCACTTTTTGATCCAACCGACGCCCAACCTCTACTACGTTCTCACCCGACAGCATGGAGATGCCCATACTCAGCCCGGGCTTACCGTTAACGTAGAAAATCTTAGACGGCACCTCATCGTAGGCGCGAGTGATTGTGGCAATATCACGCAGGTAAATCAGCCGTTTATCCTGCGAGCTGATCAACACATCGCCTATCGCCTGTACCGATTTAAAAGCACCGGTCGGACTAATCCGCAGATAATCATCATTGACCCGGACATTACCGGCCACCACCACCTCGTTCTGCGAGGCCAGCACGCGATTAATAGCCTGTATATCGATACCCAATTCAGCCATGCGACTGCGCGAAATATCGACGTAGACCACCTCTTTCTGTTCACCATCGATAACCACTTTGCGCACGCCCGGAACCAGAATTAGCTGCCGCTTAATCCGATCCGCTGTGTCATAAAGGTCGCGCCAGCTATAGCCTTCGCCCGTGAGCACGGTATAAACGCCATAGACATCACCAAAGTCATCTATGACCATTGGCGCCATGGCCCCAGGTGGGAGATTGGGCGCGACATCAGCCATTTTGCGGCGTAATTCATCGAAAATATTCGGCAGGTCATCGGCTTTATATTGGTCTTTGAAATCCACCAGAATGTCAGAGAGCCCAGGCCTCGACACCGACATCTTGATCCACTTGATCTGTTCCATACGCTGCAAGGCGTCTTCGATATGGTAGGTGAGTTCTTCCTGAACTTCAGTGGCAGAGGCTCCCGGATACTGGGTAATGATCTTGGCAGACTTAATAGTGAACGCCGGATCCTCCAGCTTTCCCATGCTCTCGAAGGCGGAAACGCCACCGCCCACCATGATGACCACGAGCAGCCACGAGATTACCTTACTATTGACCGAGTATTCCCCGAGATTCATAGGGTCTTATCCTTGTAGAAAACTGTTATCCAGTGCCAGATCAGGCTGACTCGTCGTCGCGGGGTATTGCCTGTTCAGAGGTTTCCATGAGCGTAACCGGCATCCCCTCCGCCAGATAGGCTGCACCGACCGCGACAATTTTCTCGCCCCCACTGAGACCACTACGCACTTCGATATTACTGCCCGCCATACGCCCAATAACCACAGCACGGCTGCTGACAGTCATGCTCACAGTATCCAGCACCCACACCCGCGCTTGCAGCCCACTGTCGGCCTGGACGGCGGTTAGCGGAACCCACTTCGACTCACTGGAGTCCATGATGTTGGCAAAGTCGACGAGAACATTGGCCGTCATACCCGGCAGCACCGCAAACTTCTCAGGTGAAGGCATGGTGAACGTCACCTGGAAGGTCTGTGTCTGCGAATCGGCTTTGGTGGCAACCTCTTTCAAATGCAGCTCAAAGCGGTTCCCGGAACGACCCTCGAAATCTGCATAGGCCTTAATGCCGCGACGCTCAATCGAGTCTGCGGTCGCACGACGCTGCTCCTCGCCGCTGAAGCTGCGCACCAGCGACTCGGGCAAGTTGATGCGCACATCCAGTTGACCGACATTCTGAATCAAAACTACCGTCTGCTTCGCAATCACTTCTTCAAAATTCTCGACGTCGCGACGTGCTATGCGGCCGGCAAAAGGTGCCTTCAGCTCGGTATAAGCCAGGTCCTGTTCGGCCTGCGACAGCGAGGCGGCCGAGGTTTTGTAATTGGCTTCCATTCTGTCGTAATCAAACTTCGAGATATTGCCATCGACAATCAGCTCTTTTGCGCGCTCAAAATTACGCTCAGCATTCTCAAAAGTAGCTGTCCGATCCTCCAATATGATTTTGAAGTCGGTGGGGTCAAGCCGCGCTAACACCTGGCCTGATTCGACCAGATCACCCTCCCGGACTTGCAGCTCCTGCAGCACACCGCCGACACGAAACCCAACCTCGGCCCGTTGCGAGGCATCCACCGTACCTGGGAAATTGCGCAACGCTTCAGAGCTGCCGCCTTCAACTTCGAATATTTTCACTGGACGAACAGGTGCAGGCCCCGCTTCTTCCTGCTTTGCGCCACAGGCCTGTAAAATTAAGCCTGAACATACAAATAACAGTACCTTGCCAAGTAATTTTCCCATCACCTAACTTCCTTATGGCCAACGCCGGAAAACTGCAAGATTAACAGCTCTATCAAGATATGCGAAGCTGCCTGCCGCATTTCGGGCATTTCAACTAGATATGCGGTAACCTTCTTGAGTAACTTTCTATAAATTCCAAATAAAAAGGAAATCGCTATGTCCAAGACGCACGACCATGAAATCGTCTCCATTTACCCCTTCACGGACGAAGAAGTTGACGGCATGCTCAACACATCAGTTGAATGTGTACTGATGTGGAGCACCAAAGACGGCTGGCCCGTAGGTGTTACCCATGCCTTTGTTTGGCACGACGGAAAAATCTGGATAACCTTTGCCGCGCACCGCCATCGGGCCGCTGCCATTCGTCGCGAACCTCGCGTATCCGTTAACGTCAGCAGCGCTGGCTATCCGGAAGGTGCTGGAGAAGGTTTGGCCACTGGCGCAATTACTCTGAAGGGAACCAGCGAGTTCTTTGATGATGATGAAACCAAAAAGTGGTTTTACACCGCGCTTTCACGCAAACTTAATCCCGGCAACCAAGCCGGTGAGGACGCTTTTTACTCCTTATTGGACTCGCCGCTGCGGACTATTATAGCGGTAACTCCGGTTAAGAAGATTATGTACAACGCGGGTCTGGCGAATCGCCATTTCAGCGAAGGCGTCGATGAGTCAGAGCTGGGTGAACGCCTGGGCGGGGACACCGATCGCATGAACGCGGAACGCGCCAAGCGCGGATTAGATCCACGCTAGACGCTAACAACCCGGCGGCAAGCACCTGGTGCCGCCGAGGTTTTATTCAGCCGGAGCACCACCCAAAAAGATCGCAAAGCGGCGTCCGCTAGGCACATTCTCCAGTATCAGTTTGATAATAACGGTCAGCGGCACAGACAACAGCATGCCGGTCGGCCCGAACAGAAAACCCCAGAATATTAATGAAATAAATACCACCAAGGGCGACAGATTGAGCCCGCGCCCCATCACTCTGGGTTCGATCACACTGCCTAATAGTGTGTTCACCACAAAGTAACCCAAGCCGACAAACAGAGCCGTGAAAGGTCCCAGCTGCAACACCGTGAACAAAACCGCCGGTATCGCGGCAATCAGGGAACCCACGTTCGGAATGTAGTTGAGCAAAAAGGCCAACAGTCCCCACATCACTGGATAGTCGACCCCTAGCACGGCCAGCCACACGGTAATCACCAGACCCGTACCCAAGCTAATGAGCGTCTTCAGTCCCATATAGTTCTGAATACTCACCGCAATCTGCTCGAAGGCAGGCATACCGCCACTGTGTTGTCCCATAGCGGCATCAATCTTTTTATTCAGCACCAGGCTTTCACCCAACAGGAAAGCAGTTGTTAACATAATCAAAAAGGCGTTGGTCATAAAACCCGTGAGCGACTTCAACGCAGAACCTGCGAACCTTAATGCAGCGCCGGGATCGAAACTGGCAACGGCCTGTTGCGCCGGCCCCTCCAGTCCGCTGCTATTGAGCCACTGAACGGAGTTATTGACGAGCTGCTGTAGTCGCTCCTGATATTTGGGGAGATCCGAGATAAAGTCATTAATCGAGTTACCCAGAATCGCGCCCAGTATGGTGCCTAGCAACATAATGACCAGCAATATTGTCAAGATGGCGAGCCAGGAGGGAAAGCGGCGGCGCATCAACCACGTCAGCAGCGGAGAAAATATTAGCGCCAGCGTCAACGAGATGAGAAAAGGAACCACAATGGCCTGCGCCGCTTTCAATCCCGCGGCAACAACAACAAATGCCGCGGCGGTTATGATGGCACGGCTTACGGGATGATCAGTGTCAGGCATTGGCTACAACGAAGCTAAAGAAAGAACGCCGAGAATAGGCGGGCTAGTGCTTATGTGCAAGGCCCACTCGGCATGGCACCAACCGAAGTAGTACACTGCCGGTGTCGCAACAACAAGGCCCATCACCTCATGCAATGTAACCTTTACCAAATGTTATACGATGGCTTTCGCGAACATTTGACGGATATCGCCTTGCAGTTACCAACGGCTGACGACTGGAGCTACGCCGACCTCCACCAGCATTCAGCGCGCATGAGCCACTTGCTGGCGACACAAACCAACGTGGGGGATCGAGTACTGGTGCAGGTGGACAAATGTCCGCCAGCGGTTGCGCTCTACCTCGCTTGCCTGCGCGCAGGTGTTGTGATGGTGCCGCTCAACACAGCTTACACGGCGAGAGAGCTTGACTACTTTATCGATGACGCCGAACCCAGCCTGATTATCTGTCGCGCTGGTGACGGGGCTCGTATTAGCGAGCAGTCCAGTTGCACTGTGTTTACGTTGGAGGAATTTCACTCAGCAGCGCTTACTGCCACTGAAGCCGAAAAAATCGTGCCCCGTAACGCTGACGATCTTGCGGCTATTGTCTATACGTCCGGCACTACTGGTCGTTCCAAAGGCGCTATGCTAAGCCACGGCAATCTGGCATCCAACGCTAAAACTCTGCATTCATTATGGGGGTTTGAAGCCGGTGATGTGCTGCTACACGCACTGCCCATCTTTCATGTGCATGGCCTGTTTATCGCTCTGAATACGGCGTTCTTGAACGGCTCCCGCATTCTGTTTCTGGAAAAGTTTGATACCGCACATGTACTCGACGTTATGAGCGCAGCAACAGTAATGATGGGTGTACCGACGTTTTATACCCGACTGCTGGCCAGCCCCGACTTTGGCCCAGCGCATTACGCGCACATGCGAGTTTTTATCTGCGGCTCTGCACCGCTCACCGAGCCCACGTTCGCTGAGTTCGAGCAACGCACAGGTCAACGTATACTGGAACGCTATGGTATGTCGGAAGCTGGGATGATCACCTCAAATCCGCTCCATGGTGAGCGGCTGGCGGGTACCGTGGGTTTTGCTCTGCCTGGAGTTGAAGTGCGTGTATGCGATGATTCGGGCACATCCTTGGCGTCAGGCGAGGTCGGCATAGTGGAAGCGCGTGGTCCCAATATTTTTCAGGGCTATTGGCGCATGCCAGATAAAACGGCGGCTGAATTTCGTGAAGATGGCTGGTTTATCAGCGGTGATATGGGCGTACTGGACAGCGATGGCAGACTCAGTCTGGTGGGGCGCGAAAAGGATCTTATTATCAGCGGCGGCTACAATGTCTACCCCAAGGAAGTAGAGCTGGTACTCGATGAAGTACCCGGCATCGCTGAGTCAGCCGTCATCGGCGTACCACACCCGGATTTTGGTGAAGCCGTGGTAGCCGTGTGCGTCACTGAGAAGGGCAAGCAGCTGCCTGCCCAAAGCACTTTACAGGCATCGATGGCCGATCACTTGGCGCGTTTCAAGCAGCCGAAGCAGCTACTGGCGGTCAGTGAACTGCCGCGCAACACGATGGGTAAAGTACAGAAGAATCTGTTGCGCGAGCAGTACCGCGATTTGTTTAGTCCCACAGCAGACTAGAACCGATCAGGAACAGGGCATGCCTGGACGACGCATGCCCGCAAACCAGCCACCATCTGCAACAAACTCTGAGCCGGTGCTATAACTGGCTTCATCGCTGGCCAGAAACAACGACACATAGGCCACTTCCTCTGGTTGGCCTACGCGCGGAATAGGAAAGTCCGCATACATGCTCTTGTTCAAGTCTTCAGCAGAGCTGAAGTCGGCACCACCCATACTGGTATAGATACCGCCAGGGTGAACACTATTCACGCGAATTCCGTACTGCCCCAACTCAATGGCGGCGCTTTTAGTCAAACCACGCACCGCCCACTTACTCGAGGAATAGGCTGCCAGCCCAGCCGAGGAGTGCAAACCATCGATCGACGAAACATTAATAATCGAACCAACGCCTGCGGCCTTCATGGGTTCAATAACAGAACGAATACCCATGAAGGTACCCAGCTGATTAATATTGACCACCCGCAGATAATCTTCCGGCGTGGTATCGACGATCGACTTCATCATCACGATGGCGGCGTTATTCACCAGTACATTCAAGGGTCCAAGTTCCTGCGCCTTGGCCACCACTTGCTGCCAGTCAGACTCGCTGCTAACGTCCTGCCGCGCAAACACCGCGTTGTCACCCAGCTTATCTGCCAGAGCCTGCCCCGCCTCTTCCTGCACATCGCCTATCACTACCTTGGCGCCATGTTCTATAAACAGACGCACCGTCGCCTGTCCCATGCCATTGGCACCACCGGTAACGATCGCAACCTTGCCTTCTAATCTACTCACACACCTTCCTCCAAATAAGATAACTCCAAGGCGCCCGCATCTATTGGTCCGCGCAGCGCAGCTTCTTTAGATGCAACGTCCGTTAGAATCGTTGATTGAGCCACGCCAGCAGATCTGAATACACCTGCTCCCACTCCGGCTCATTAAAAATTTCATGGTAGAGTTCGGGATATACCCGCAAAGACTTATCCGGTGCAGCGGCCGCGTCATACAGGGACTGCGAACCGCTCACAGAAGTCATACTGTCAGCCTCACCGTGCATCAGCAGCAGTGGCAACTTCACTTCACTCGCGGCCGCTATGGACGCGGCCATAGCGGCGAACATTTCTGCCACGGTACGCGCGGGCACCTTGCCGTTATGGTTCAGCGGATCTGCCACATAGTCTTCAACGACTGCCGTATCACGGCTCACACCCTTGGAGTCCAATTGCAACACCCCCAGCTTTGGCATCAGCTTGGACAGCAGCCGCACCACATATTTGAGCAGTGCAGACGGCTCCTGCGGAGTCGCCAGTGCTGGCGCCGATAACACCAGAGCAGCAAAGCCCTCCTGACTGCGCTGCACCAAGCGCGTACTCACTAGACCACCCATACTATGACCGAGCAAAATCACCGGCCGGTGCGGGTATTGTGCTGCTATCTTGTCACGTAAGCCCAGCACCGCGTTCAAATTGTCATCAAAGCTATTCACAAAACACCGCGTCCCGTCGGACTGACCATGACCAGGTAAGTCAAGAGCACAGACGGCATAGCCTTGTCCGTTGAGATACTCAGCCAGCCGCTCGTAGCGCAGACAATGTTCTGCGAGACCGTGAACAATCAGCACGAGCGCGCGCGCGTCGCCTTCGGGGCTCCAATGGCTGTAAAAAATGCTGCCCCATTCCGGGACGGGGAAATAGCCTGTTTCTGCTGTCATCCTGGCTCCGACTCCGCTCCGGCACTGAACCGCAACAATCCGCGGAACGCATGTTTTGCCGAAGCCTCGCCACTCACGACCTGATACACCTCAGAGGCGATCGGCATTTCGACGCCATGGCGTTCTGCCAGAGCCATGATGGCCGGTGCACTTTTAGCCCCTTCGGCAACCATGACCATCTCATCGATAATATCTTGCATGGCCCGCCCCTTGCCCAGTTCTACCCCAACGTGATGATTCCGGCTCTGGGGGCTTATACACGTGGCGATCATATCACCCATGCCCGCCAGACCTGCGAAGGTCTCCTCGCGCCCTCCCATCGCCACGCCAAGGCGCGTCGCTTCAGCCAATCCACGAGTAATTAGAGCCGAGCGCGTGTTGTCACCGGCCCCTTGACCGTCACCCATGCCCACCGCGATAGCGATAATGTTTTTCAATACACCGCCCAACTCGCAGCCAATCACATCGTCGTTGGTATAGACCCGAAACAGCCCGCTGCGAAATACCGCCTGTAGCTCGCGCACAATAGTCTGGTCTTCCATTGCAATAACACTGGCTGCAGCCTGACCAGCAGCAATCTCGCGCGCCAGGTTGGGTCCGGTTAGGACGCCACTGGGGTGACCGGGCAGGATCTCATTAATGATCTCGGTCATGCGCATTGAGGTGCTCAACTCCAAACCTTTGGTCAGCGAGATCACTGGCACCCAGGCACGCAGGTGCGGCTTGACCTGTTCCAGTACCGCTCGGAAAGACTGCGACGGAATACCTACCACCAGCACATCGACATCCGCCACTGCCTCGGCCAGATCATTGGTCGCCCGCAGCTTTTCGGGTAATTTGGCACCCGGCAAATACTTCTCATTGGTATGTCTGGCGTTAATCTCGTTCACCGTATCTGCATCTCTTGCCCACAGTGTAATAGGCGCGTTGCGGGCGACCAGTGCCGCCACGGTGGTACCCCAGGAGCCGCCTCCGAGTAGTCCAACTTTTAGCATCATATTTTTTCCTCTTGTCGATACCAGTCACTACCACGCCGGTCCATGACCAAACCGCGCACCAGCTCCAATCGGCGCAGTATGACCCGCAAGGCCTGAGCCTCCGCTATACGTTTGGCGCGTATGTCACGACCCGGATTTATCAAGCCACGATTGTCCAGATACTTGAAGGCATTCTGGAACAATATGCGACCGATAGACGCCTCAGAACTAATGCGTCTTTGTAAATACGCCTGACGACCAAACTTGAGCGCGGCCTCGATGCTGGCCTTTTCTTCCAGCTGCACCTCTGGATCGGTGCGGGCAATAAAGTCTGCCACTACGGTGTACGCCTCAACATAGGTCAATAGCGTCGCATGAGATACCAGCGGGTGTAACTTTTCAAGCAAGCCAGAAACACCGCTGGCGCCGCGTTCCAGATAGGCTGCCCACTGCGGCGTGACCCGCTCCATCTCCTCCGCAATCTGACGTCGAAACTCGTCTGTCGGCGCGTAAAAAAACTCAAACTTGAACAAATCGCGCAGATTCTCGACCTCTTGCCAGAACACTTCGGCCGCCGCATCGCCGGCCTCGGCAGCGCGCAACAGCGACATTTCTATCAACGCCTTGTTAACAAAAAAGTGAATGACGGTATTGCGATAAAAGCTCGCTACGGGATGCTGCTCAAGCGCAATAGCGTAGACGACTTCTGGTCCTTCATCATAGCGGGTGATCACATTTTCATTAATCATCAGCTCTAGCAAACCACGCATTGCCTGCGCATTTTGCGGTTCAAAATCACTGGATACTCTGATGCCCCGCTGCCGCGACCAATCCAGCAGCGCCTGTACTTCCTCCACCAGCTCGCCATTGGTAAGCGCCTGTGGGGCCGCACCCAACAAACTCATGGTGATCATCGAGGGATAGGTAATAGGCGTCACATTATTAGCTTGCACAGCGACTTCGAAACCAATTTTAGAGAGCGCCAGCTTGTCGTCCGGATCAGGACAACGCTCCAATATGACCGGCTCGCCAAAATCCAGGTAAATCTTGCCCATGGGCTTGGCCAGACTTCGTATATAACCAATAAACCAGCGCAGAGATTCGGCGCCCTTACCACGCCCGGTTTGCTCAGTAGCATATTCCTGCACGTCACGAATCAGATCGTAGCTGACCGAAATGGGAATGATGTGAATGTTGCGCGCATCATTCTCATAGCAAGCCTCCAATACGTACTTCAGCAATCCATAGCGCACCGGCATCAACTTTCCGATACGTGAGCGCGTGCCCTCGAATGACCAATTCATCGGGAAGCGCTTCTCCATCAAATAGCCAATGTAATGGCGCAGGGTTAGCTTATAGCCAGGATTGTCCTGAAAGCTACGACGGATAAAAATGGCACCAGAGCGGCGTAATAAAAAGCCAAGTCCGGCAAAACTAAGATTGGCACCGCCGAACATATGCGGCAACGGATAATCGTTCTCAAACAAGACTTTAGGTACCACCAGCCCATCGAGGTAAGTCTTGTGTGTCCACAGCAGCATCGATGGATTGTCGCGCACCATCTGACGTGCCCGCGCCGCCGCTTCCTTGTCGTAGACAATCTGGTCCTGATAGCCCAAACCCAATACGAAATCGTTAAAGCGGGCAAACACATCAATCCAGAAAGTGCGAGGTATGCTAATCATTTCCTTCATGTATACGCGGCATTCCTTAAGCATTTGCTCAAGACTTTTGCCTTCTTCGATTGCGAGCGACTCCAGCTCCTTCAGGTAGGCCGGACTGGCGAGCAGGCTGTCGCGCACGTAGCGCGGAACTTTATAACGCCCACCGCGCAGACTGCGTTCAGCAATATCCAGCGCAATACCCGCCTGCCGCGCGACAAAGCCGGCGAGTTGAAGACTGGTTCCAGTAGCTTCGCTATACCGCAGGGTCGCAAACCGTTGTTGCAGTTCTGCCACCGTTGCTGGTTGTGCCGCAATGCAGTGGACACGCTGTGGATCATTTTTGAGGATACGACGCGCTTTCCAACTACCCGGCCGGCGCAGATCACCAAACAGAAAGTCGCGCACCTGCGGTCCCGATTCCAACGCATCACTGGGAGGCGTCCAGGCAATTCTGAGCGGCACTACCAAGGCAGCTGCGTTGTGCTTGTCGACCAGCCCCTTGAGCGCCGCTACCTTAATCTCTTTCTCTCCACCGGCCAGCGACAAGGCCAGCACTGTGCATTCACGGCCGTCCTGATGCGCAGCTATCCAGGCTTCCAGCTGCTGTCGCTCAAAGCGGCTGCGCGTATCCAGCAGGAACACAACCCCCTTATCAGCCAGCTCTGGCCAGGGATCGCTGGCAAACAGCTGCGGTTGCTGGTTCATCGTTGCCCTTGCTTGGGTCGAGCCTTAGCTGCCGCAGGCTTTGCCTTGGGCTTGGGCTTTGCCGCTGCTTTGGGCTTCGCTTTGGGCTTCGCTTTAGGTTTAACCTTAGCCTCACCCTTGGCTAGCGGCTTGGCTTTTGTTTTCGTCGCTGGCTTGGCTTTACTTTTAGGCGTGTCTTGGGACTTCGGCTTGGCTTTTGATTTTGCTGCAGCTTTGGTTTTAGTCGCGGTCTCAGCCTTACGCTTTACCGCCGACTTGGTCTTGCCTTCCGCCCGACCGCGGGATGCAGGCTGCTGCCCCAGCGCCTGCAAAAATAGCCCCCGCACTTCGGCGACATGCTCATCAATAGTGTCGGTCGACCAGCTGCTGGTCTCCACCGGCGGCAACACTTCAACATCTACCGTTGCGGCGCGAAACACAAAGTCGCCTTTGGGTGCCACATCCAGCGCATTGCGAATCACTATCGGCACTATCGGCACACCGGCCTGCATCGCCAGATGAAAAGCGCCTTTTTTAAACGGCCCCAGGCGCGGCGAAACTGTGCGCGTGCCTTCGGGCGCTAACACAACACACTTACCATCATCGCGAATAGCGTCGACCAGAGGCGCCATCGCGTCGATCGCACTGCCAGAGTTTTCGCGATCTATCAGCACCACACCGCCCATTTCCATAACCCGACCTATCACCGGAATCTTACGTATTTCCTTTTTGCCGACTCCAGCTATATCGCGCCGAATAAGCTTCGCCATGATAACCACGTCGGCTTTGCTCTGGTGATTAAATACAAATACGCAGGGGCGCTGAGCCCACAGGTTGTCCTCACCTTTAACATTCAGATCCAGACCGATTAAGGCGCCAGCCGTGTCTGCAAACACTGAAAAGGAAAAATTAATGGCATCGCGCCGCGACCCGGTAAGAGCGTAAATAGGTAACCCTGCGGCAAACGAGGTCACCAGACTTGCTGTGGCCGCAACTGAACGCACAAATTGCGTGACCGTAGGACGGCCGCGACTGCCAAAGCGGGCTAGCGGCCAATTGCGTTGCCGAGCGATTTTATTCAGCTTCCCATTGGGGTTTAACACTACGGGCCAACTCACCCGTTCCAGCAGCTCAATATCGTCGCTACTGTCGGAGTAGAAAAAACTCTGGTCTAAATCAGCCCCGTTCTCATCCGCAAGTTTTTCCGCCGCCACCACCTTGCCCTGACCAAAACATGTAGGTCGTAACACTTCTCCAGTAAATGCCCCGTCTTCAATTTCCAGGTTAGTGCACAACACATGGTCGATACCCAGGTCACGAGCAGCGGGCTCTATCTGATAAGGCGTAGCAGAAGAAATAACAGCCAGTGTATGCCCCTTCGCCAGGTGTGCTTCAACCAGCGCACGTGATTCAGGGTAGATCAGCCGTGCAATTTCCTTAAGGTAAAGTTCTTCACCCACTTCCCTATAGGTCTCTTCGTTAATACCGCGCATAAACTGGGAGCTGGCTACCATCATTCCAGAAAAGCCCATATTACCCAGTCCGAAATTGGTCATCGCGGTGACCACTTCAGCAAAATCTCGTGTGGTCAGGTCGCCCCGACGCAATTGCTCACGTATCAATGCAACGGCCGAATACCCGGCAATCAGCGTGCCATCAAAATCGAAGATCGCTGCTGTGGAAGGTCCTGAGGGTGAGTCTTCAACTGCCTTTAGCAATTGCTTGATTGATGCCATTTTTCTTGTTTCCTGCAAAGTCAGACGCGATTATAGGCCAAAGCGCACACCGCCGGCGATGTCGAACCGTATTTAAGACGGCGCAAAGAATTGCCATGGCACAGGCAACCACAAAGCCAGGCTGCCCCCAATGGTGCAGATAGTTAACCATTGCCGGCTAGCCACGGCAACCGGATCAAAAAGCGTTGTGAAATTAGCTGAGAAAGGGCAAGTTAGTGCGCTCTTCGCGGCGCCCGGATAATACTACCCGGCTAACGTGAACAATCTGGGAGAATTCTATGTTTTTTGGCTGGTACGTAGTCGCTGGCTCGCTGATGGCACAACTGCTGGTAGTCGGCTTCTTTACCTATTCAGTCAGCCTGCTGGTTGGGCCCGTGCGGGCCGAGTTCAGCGTCAGTCTGGAACAGGTCATGTACAGCCTGACCATTGGCACCTTCGCTGGCATGCTGGTCGCTCCTATCGCTGGGGCTATGCTGGATCGCTATCCGGTGCGGTGGATGATGTGCGGTGGAGTCCTACTGTTTGCGGGCGGGCTCTGGAGCCTGGGACAAACCACTAGCATCACCCAGTTCGTCATTATCTTTGGCGTGACCATGGCACTGGCCAACGCGCTGTCAGGCTCGATGGCGGCTTCAACGATTATTTCACGCTGGTTCACCGCCAGCCGCGGCAGAGCGCTGGGAATATCCGCCATTGGAACCTCACTGGGAGGCATTATCATTCCCGCTCTAATGACCTATTGGCTGGCGCGTTCCGGCTGGCGTATCACAATGGAGAATATGTCATTGCTGGCGCTGTTTCTGGTACTGCCCTTCATTTTCTTCACCGTTCGAGGCCGCCCGTCAGACGTTGGACTGGAACCAGAAGGTGGCGCACCCGCAGGCGACGCTGAGGCCCGAGTAGATCAAGTATTGGGCCTAAAGGACATTTTGCGCCATCAGGGTTATTGGCTGATTGGATTACCTCTGGGAATTCTGTTTTGTGCCTACAGTGCTGTACTGGCTAATCTTACCCCTTATGCAACCAGCCTCGAGCATAGCGCCGCGCAGGGTTCTTCACTCATCATGGCATTGGCGATCGCCAGCTTTGCGGGGAAATTGGCCTTTGGTTTTATGGCTGATCGTGTACCGTTGAAAATTGGATTATGGAGTGCCATGGCTCTTGTCACAGCGGCGTTGCTGATACTGTCGGCGCTACCGGGGTACAACACAATCTTGTTTGCCGTGGTGCTCATGGGGTTGGCCACCGGTGGCATGCTACCGGTATGGGGCTCGATGATGGCGCAGTGCTTCGGATTACTCAGCTACGGCAAGGCCATGGGCTTGATGGGGCCGCTGATAACACTATCAGTGATGCCTGGGTTCACCATCATCGGCCGTCTTTACGACAGCAGCGGTGACTATCAGACGGCCATGCTGGTGTTTGCCGGTATGACAATAGCCGCTGCACTGATTATGATTCCACTGCGACTGGTCACACCGACGCGCGCAGCCTGATTTTGCGGATTATCAGCGACGTAGCCTGACGACCCTTAATAACACTGAGTTACGCGCCAGAAGAGATTGGCGCTCAAGGAGAGACCATGAGTAATTTGTTTAGCAGCGGGCAGCTGGGACGTATCAAAGTCAACAACCGCATCATCATGGCCCCCATGACTCGCAGCCGCGCTGACGCAGCTGGTAACCCCACGCCGATGATGCTCGACTATTATCGTCAACGGGCCAGCGCCGGACTCATTATTGCTGAAGGCACCTATCCTTCTGAAAACGGCAAGGGTTACTGCCGCACGCCTGGTATCGTCAATCAGCAGCAAATAGACGCCTGGGGCGAAATTACCGCTGCGGTGCGCGCTGAAGGTGGCAAAATGGTTTTGCAGATTATGCACTGCGGTCGCTGTTCTCACGCAGACAACAAAAGCACAACAGCGGAAACCGTGGCGCCGTCAGCTATTGGCGCAGAGGGAGAAGTGTTTACCGAAGCCGGCATGAAACCATTCAGTGCTCCACGGGCGCTGCACAGCGATGAGATTCCGCAGGTGATAGAAGAATACCGACAGGCTACTCACAACGCCTATGCGGCCGGCTTCGACGGTGTGGAACTACACGCAACCAGTGGTTACCTGCCGGCCCAGTTTATGTCACCCGGCAGCAACCAGCGCAGTGATCACTATGGTGGGTCATTAGAGAACCGGCTGCGCTTTGTGGTAGAAACTCTGCAAGCAATGGCCAGTGTGGACGGTGCTGACCGCGTGGGCATTCGCATCTGTCCCGGGTTCCCGTTCAATGACGTCAAGGACCCTGACCCCAAGGAAACCTTCGAAGGCCTGCTCAGCGCGATTGATCCGATGCAACTGGCCTACCTGCATCTGATGCGCGCCAGCCCACTCGACGTGTATGCCATGGTGCAGGAGTTTTTCAGTGGTCCGTTTATCATCAATGGCGGCTATAATCGTATCAGCGGCGATAAGGCTATTGCAGAACGCGGCGCGGCGGCAGTCTCCTTTGCCACTCTTTATATTGCCAACCCGGACCTGGTAAAGCGCTTGCACGACGACCTGCCCATGGCTGAACCAGATCAGGCCACCCTGTATACCAATACTACGGACGGCTACAGTGAATATACCAACTACAGCGGCTAAACAACGGCCGGGGCTAACAATCTTGGCCAGGACAGCGCGCCAGTATTAGAGCCTGAATTGGTCATTATTCAGCCAATCCGCCCCACAGTCATGCAAAAGCACCAGTTTAGGGCGATATACTCACCGAACACATATCCATATTGTGACCACCCTGTCAACGCCTTCTAAAGGGTAATTCTTACTATGTTTTTACCACATGGTGAGTATTATGCGCGCTCGGTTATCCATAGTAACCGGCTACCCATACCTTAGGAGTTAACAATGAAGAAATTATTGCTTGCGGCTACTGTTGCCGCTGTATCCACAACTGCTGTGGCCAATGACTATCGTTTTGAAGTCGACGCTGATTTTCTGGCAAATGAAGTCAACAAAAATGCTGACCTAGAAACCTATGCCATCGGCGGCACGTTTTACCTTGCCCCAGTTGATGACAGCATGGGCCCCAAAGCTGAAGCAGCCTTCCTGAACAAGTCTTCCGATATCCACCTCGGTTACGGTCGCACCAACCTCGACGCCGGCATCATTGACGAAGATGGCGACATCTGGACCCTCGGCGGTCGTTTTGTAACTGGTAACGGCATCATCCTGGAAGCTGACTACGCCGCTAGTGATATCGACAATGTTTCCGATACCGAGGTATTTGGCCTGGGCATTGGTTACTACCTGAACGATACTTCTACCATCTCTTTGGGCTATGTGAGCACTGAAGACGACAAAATCGACTTTGAAGATGATATCTGGTCTGTCGGCTACAAGACTCTGCTCAATGACAGCATCAACCTGGAAGCTGACTTTGACTACAGCGATCCTAAAGGTGGCAAGAAAGCTTACGGCCTGACCGGCGCAGCTGATTACTACTTGAACGAAAACGCCAGCATTGGCGGCGTTCTGGGCTACGTATCGTCTGACGACGATTTTGCCAAGGCTTGGGTCTACGGCGTTCGTGGTGAGTACTTCTTCAGCAGCATGATCGCTGTAAACGCTGGCTACACTGTTAGCGCACCTGACAAGGGTGACGACAACAGCATCTGGAGCATTGGCCTCACGGCTCGTTTCTAAGCTTTAGTTGTAATACGAAAAAGGCGGGTTTTACCCGCCTTTTTTTATGCCTGTCTCTTGAGCAGATGGCTGCATTGGAAAATGGCGGAAGAGGTAGGAGTCGAACCCACCAGGCACACATTCGGCACCTCACTGGTTTTGAAGACCAGGCGCCCCACCAGGGACATCGCTCTTCCGAAGTAAAAGTTTAGCCTTTAAACAGCCTCGCAGGAAGGTCTGTGTCTACCACAACACGTTCATTGTCTCTGCGCGCCGTAAAACCCACTCGATCAAAGTACTCCAGCACTTCAATCGCTATCTTGCGACCAGTACCCATACGGGTTTTGAAAGCGACCACTGTAATAGCCTCACCACTTTCACTGATGGCGGTGATCATGGCGGCTAATTTCGTGAGCAAAGCCGGCTCGGCAAAGCGGCTCTCAGTGAGTTGGTGCAGCTGGCCCGCGCGGGTAGCATTACGCGCCACCGTCTCAGCGCGTTTTTTATCCCAGCCGGTAGCGGTCATCACCTCTGACAGTAGCGGAATATCTTTGCCGCGCTGCTGCAATAGTTGCTGATATTGCTGCCAGCGCTCATCTGCGGCAGACGCTTGTGTAGACTGCAGCGCCGACAGGCCAATCAACCCATCGCGCAGTTGGAGGCTGCTGGCCGCCAAACCGGCCGCAAGCAATGCTTGTAATAAGGCGGGCTCAATTTCTGTTGCCAGTGTCGCCTCTAACTGGCGTGCCGGAATACCACCCTGCCCTGGCTGTTGTTGGTGCCAGGTTTCCAGGAACGCTTGTAAACGCTGCTCAGCGGCCTGCCAGCGTGAGCGCGATACGACATAATCAGTGCGCTCTACCGACAACGACTGCATCATCTCTGTGGTCAGCGCCGCCTGCTCCGCCGGACCCAGATTCCAGCTCTGTGCAAACTGACCAAGATCGACCAAGCGATTCTGTTCCAGTACCAGACTATGCAGTGCCTGTGCTGCCGACTCTGCCTCCAACGCCTGCAACCAACGCTGCCGCTCTGGAGCCGATTTGCCACGCTGTGGCGCATGCGGGTCAAGTACCGTGCCGCCACCCAGGGTGATACTTTCACTGTCGTCGCGCAGCAGAAAGCGGTCACCATGGCTGCAACAAGCAGGCTGATCCAGAATTAACTGTACCCGCTGTGATTGCCCCGGCTGCAGTCGACTAACGCCCTCCTCCAACAGGTATATTCTTGCCGCGATACGTTTGGCACCCAGGTGCAATTTAACCGGCAGCAGGTGCCGTAGAGCAAAAGGGGCGCTAACTAATAGTTCTACACGGGCATCAAAGCGCTGGGTGGGTGGCGCCGCCGATGGCGCTACTAACCAGTCGCCACGTTCTATATCGTTTTTATCGACATCACCAACCAGGTTGAGGGCGCAGCGCTCACCGGCGCCCGCAATCTCAGCAACTTCATCCTGCACATGCAAACTGCGCACCCGCAGTAGCTTATCGGCAGGCAACAAGCGCAACGTTTCTCCTACCGCAACGGAACCCGCTGTCGCAGTCCCGGTTACCACCAGACCGGTCCCCTTCAGGGTAAACACACGATCTACAGAGAGTCTGAACAGGCCTTCGCGACTACGTTGTACACAGGCTTGAGCTCGCTTTTCGAGATGTTCCAGTAACTCACTGATACCAGTGCCCGCGGTATTACTCACGGGGAAAACGCTGAGATTCTCACTATGTAGCAAAGCTCGCGCGGCCTTGCTGACTTCCGCTACCCGCTGTGGCTCGACCCGGTCAATTTTAGTGATTACCAATACGTAGTCATCAACCCCAAGCAATCGCAGCACATCCAGGTGCTCGCGCGTTTGCGGCATAATGCCGTCATCCGCCGCTACAACCAACAGCCCAAGATCAATACCGTTAACGCCGGCTATCATAGTATTGATAAAGCGCGTGTGGCCCGGCACATCAACAAAACCAATGGGACTGCACCCTGCCACTTTGCGATAGGCATAGCCCAGGTTAATCGACAGGCCGCGACGTTTCTCTTCTTCCAGACGGTCGGTATCGACTCCGGTCAGGTGTTTAATCAGTGAGGTTTTGCCATGGTCTACATGCCCGGCAGTGGCGACGATCAAGCCGAAGGCTCCGCCAGTGGCTGCAATGCATCGAGCAAATCCGCATCTGCCGATAAACAACGCAGGTCCAGCCATAGGCTGCCCTTGTGCAGGCGGCCAACAATAGGAAGCGGGAGATGACGTAAGCTGCTACTGAGTTCGCGCAGGCGAGCTTCCTCGGCGTCACAAGGGGTTATCCGCAACGCGGCGCTGGGAATATTCTCCACGGGCAAGGCGCCGCTGCCAATCTGGCTGGCACAATCGGTCACACTCACTTCAAACACAGGACCCATCAGTGCTGCTACGGCAGACTGTAATCGCCGTGCCTGCTCCTGAATATCCGCCAGTGGTCGCGTCAACTGACGCAGCGTCGGCAGCTCTTGCAGCAGTGTCTGCGGATTGCGATACAGTTTTAGCACTTCTGCCAGCGCCGCTAACGTCATTTTGTCCAATCGCAGCGCACGCTTTAACGGGTTGGCATTAATCTGCTCAATCAGATCACGGCGGCCAGCAATCAGGCCACTTTGTGGGCCACCCAGCAATTTGTCGCCGCTGAAGGTAATGATATCCACCCCATTGGCGATTGATTGCGCTGCGGTGGGTTCATCTGGCAAGCCGAGCGCCGCAAAATCAACCAGACTGCCGCTACCCAAATCTACCACCAGCGGCAAATCATGCTCGTGCGCCAACTGGGCCAGTTCGCTCTCGTCCACGACACTAGTAAAACCTTCCACCCGAAAATTACTGGTGTGTACTTTCATTAGCAGCGCGGTGTGTTCTGATATCGCCTGCCGAAAGTCTTTCAGGTGGGTGCGGTTGGTGGCACCCACTTCGACCAGCGTGCAATTAGAGCGCTGCATAACCTCGGGAATACGAAACGAGCCGCCAATCTCAACCAGTTCCCCACGTGAAACCGGCACCTCGCGATTCATCGCCAAAGTGTTAAGCACCAGTAATACCGCCGCGGCATTATTGTTCACCACCGTCGCGGCTTCTGCCCCGGTCAACTCACAAATTAACCCTTCAACATGCGAGTCACGCTTACCGCGCTGGCCGCTGTCCAGATCAAATTCCAGATTACTGGGCGTACCCGCTACCTTGGCAACTGCCGCAATTGCCTGCGCTGGCAGGCTGGCGCGCCCAAGATTGGTGTGTAACACGGTACCGGTTAGATTCAGCACGGGCCTCAGCGAGGCTACCTCACGCGCTTCCAGAGCGGCTTCAACCTGTGCACAGAGGCTCGGCAGATCAACGCCAGGAGAAGCACCGCCGCTAATCTCTGCCCGCAGCTGGGACAGTACGCTGCGCACCTGCTCAGCCACTTGCCCATGCCCCCAGCGACTGACTGCGCCTGCCAATGGCTTCAGCATGGCATCCACCGACGGCACTCGCCGTTGCGGGTTGTCGGCGTCTGCTGCCATAACTACTGCAAATGCCGCTGCATAAAGACTAGCAACGCCTCAATAATGGGGTTGGTTTCATCGTCTACGGCGGTAATGACATCCAAATGGGAATAGCCCTCGGCGATCACAACTTCAAAACCACCACTGGCATCACCGAATGTCGGAAACGCAGTGCTGGGCTGCTCGGTATCGATGACCCTGGGTGTCAGGCTGTCACAGGCAGGCGCTGCGCAAGCAGCCAGCGTTTCAGCGTAGCCCAACATGCCGCCGGATACCGGCAACAAACCGTTGCTGCCGCCAAAGCTGATGACCGGGATATCCACATTGCTGGCCTGGGTCCGGTTAGCAATATCACTACGCCCTCTTCCGACCGGCGGCGGTGCCGACAGAGCGCTGCTGTCCAGCCCCAGTCCGGAGGTTACCGATAATCCAGATGCGGGGTAATACCAGTCGGTAAAATTGGTATCGCCAGCATAGAACTGCGGTAGTATGTCATTAACAAGATCGGTGACCTCCGCCTCTACACCCCACACCGCACTGGCCGCAAGGTCGGTAGGCGCGGGACCGTTGTCCGGAGTGGATTCGGCTGGCAGCTCCTGATCTATACCAAGCCAGGTGTTCACACCGTTATCCGCGGGGCCAGGGGCGCCCACAGAGACTGCCAGGAAAGGGAAAATACCCGCCGGCAAGCCGTCATCATCCAGAAAGTTTCCCATTAGGGATGTTGAACTGGCTGGCTCTGAACCCAGCAGCAATTGCAAACCAGCCAACGCCGAAATTTGTTCGATAGCGTTATTGCCAGGGATACCGCCCTGGTCCGCCTGTAGAATGGATATCACACCGTCGCCGTTAATCGCGGCATCCAGGGCAGAGACTGACGAAGCGGCAAACACCTCGGTCGGTAGCAGGCTCGACAATACGGTGTAAGCGGTGGTGCTCTCAGTGCAGCTGGTGTTAGCAAACGCCCCACAATCAGTGGACTCAGTGTCGACCGTGCAGGCGGTTAAGCCATCAATACAGCGCGGTGCCTGATCGCGCACGGCGCCATAGAGACCACCATCAAAGCGAGCCTCAATACTGTCTAACAGAGCTTCACTGGGGACCTCACCGAGTCGGCCGCCACCACCATCAAACATGACCAGTCCGCGCAGTTTAGCGTAGCCTGGGACCACAGCAGCTGGCGTTAGATCAAGATCAGTTGCTGCATAGCGCGCCGCATAACCAGTACCCGCAGAATGTCCGCCCAGAAACACGTTGTTATTAGCCGCGCGGTCACGGGCCGCCTCTACCACCGCATCGATATCCTGCGAATGCGTCAGCTCAGTCCACTGTGCAAAAAAGGCGAGGTCATCACTACTGTTATAGATAATCGCACGGCGTCCAAGCTCATCCTGCAGTGGTCCTTCCAGCGGCATACCCAGTTCCTCCCCAAACAGGAAGTTCAAGCCGATGGACGCGTCTTGTTCACGCTCAGCAATGTTGAAACCCGCCAGGTCCTCCAGCTGATTACTGCGCCGGTCCACCGCCCATACTTCAAACACCTGGCCAGTATCGGCTTGGGCCCGAAGCATAAGATTCTCTGCCAACTTGGAAAAATTGGCAGCGCCACCTTCAAATCCGGGCACTAGCACCAAAATGGCATCGGGTTGTGAGGTGTCCTGGTCAGACAGTGAATAGCGGGTATAGACGGCATTGTTCAGGCTGAAATTATTGGAGCCAAACTGCTCCAGCAATGCAGGATTGGTGACCACTACACCCGGACTACCTGGCGTAAATGCCGGCTGCGCGGCGCTGGGCAGGGTCAGCGTTTCCTGCATCAGTTCTGGCGGCTCAGAGCCTCCATCAATAAAATTGTTGTCATTGTCGCTATCGCAGCCGATGAGCGTGATAGCGATAAGAAACAGGGTTGTATTGCGGGCAAAAAACATCATGTAAAACTCCTTGGCCCGAAAGAGTGCCATAACTAGCGCCACCAACAAAGCCTTGAATACACCGGTCCCGCAAATAAGGCAAAAAATAGGCGACAGAACACTGCCCGCACGCCCAATCGCGCACAAAAAAGAGGCCCGAAGGCCCCTTTAAAGGTGTGACCGGTACCAAAACACCGGTCACTATGCAGACTAAAGAATTAGTCCTGCGCAGCTTCCTCAGCGGCTGCCGGAGCAGCTTCCTTGGCTTCTGCTGCCTGATCTTCCAGCAGCTCTTTGATACTCAGCTTGATACGACCACGCTGATCGACGTCGAGGACTTTAACCTGTATTTCCTGGCCTTCGCTCAAGTAGTCGGTTACGTTCTCAACACGTTCTGCGGCAATCTGCGAGATGTGCACCAGACCATCTTTGCCGGGCAGAATATTGATGAAGGCGCCAAAATCAACGATGCGAGCCACGGTGCCGGTGTAGACAGCACCCACTTCAGCTTCAGCGGTGATTTCTTCAACCTTGGCAACGGCTGCATCACGATCTGCCTGATTCTGGCCAAAGATACGCACTGTGCCGTCATCATCAATATCGATAGTAGCGCCAGTCTCTTCGGTGATAGAACGGATAGTTGCGCCGCCCTTGCCGATGATGTCGCGGATCTTGTCGGAATCGACCTTCAGAGTCATCATGCTAGGCGCATTGGCGTTCACTTCAACGCGGTGCGTTGAAATCACTTCATTCATCTGACCCAGAATGTGCAAGCGAGCCTGCAGTGCCTGTTCCAGAGCAATATCCATGATCTGCTCATTGATACCTTCAATCTTGATATCCATTTGCAGTGCGGTAACACCTTCAGCAGTACCAGCGACTTTAAAGTCCATGTCACCCAAGTGATCTTCATCACCGAGGATATCAGTCAGAACTGCAAACTGGTTGCCGTCCTTAACCAGACCCATGGCTATTCCAGCTACCGGCGCTGACAGAGGTACGCCCGCTGCCATCATTGCCATGGAACCAACACAGACGCTGGCCATAGAGCTGGAACCGTTAGACTCAGTAATTTCTGATACAACACGTGTTGTATAAGGCCAGTCATCAGAGTTAGGCAGCACTGCCGCCAGACCGCGACGCGCCAAACGACCGTGACCAATCTCACGACGGTTGGTGAAGCCAATACGACCGGCCTCACCTACTGAGTAGGGAGGGAAGTTGTAGTGCAGCATAAACGGATCACGACGCTCGCCTTCCAGTGCGTCAATGATCTGTGAATCACGGGTAGAACCCAATGTCACAGCGCCAATAGCCTGAGTCTCACCACGGGTGAACAACGCAGAACCGTGTGCTTTTGACAGGATATCAACTTCACAGGCGATAGCACGCACAGTGCGGGTATCACGACCGTCGATACGCGGCTCGCCAGCGAGAATGCGCTTGCGGACCAGATCTTTTTCAACTTTCTTGAACAGGTCTTTAACATCATCTGCATCAGGCGCATCGTCGCCGACACACAACTCCGCAACAACCTGCTTTTTCAGGGCACTGACGTTAGCGTAACGCTCAGCCTTCTCGGTGATGCGATAAGCCTCACCTAAAGGCGCCTTGATGCTGGCTTCTACTTTAGCCAACAGCTCAGCATCCACAACAGGTGCTTCCCATTCCCATGCGGGCTTGCCGGCTTCAGCAGCGAGCTCAGTAATGGCCTGAATAACGGTCTGCATCTCTTGGTGAGCAAACAGCACAGCGCCCAGCATTTGATCTTCGCTCAGCTCCTGCGCCTGCGACTCAACCATCAGTACCGCGTCCTTGGTACCGGCAACGATCATATCCAGCTTGCTTTCAGCCAGCTGCGCATAGGTTGGGTTCAGCATGTAGCCCTGTGCTTCGGTATAACCGACACGAGCGCCACCGATAGGACCATTGAACGGAACACCAGAAATTGCCAACGCGGCAGAGGTTCCAATCATGGCGACGATATCAGGATCAATGTGCTTGTCCGCTGACATCACGGTACAAACAACCTGCACTTCGTTCATGAAGTCATTAGGGAACA
The DNA here is from genome assembly GCF_026262625.1 of Candidatus Litorirhabdus singularis. Lineage (GTDB taxonomy): Bacteria > Pseudomonadota > Gammaproteobacteria > Pseudomonadales > Halieaceae > Litorirhabdus > Litorirhabdus singularis. Next base: position 128,616 of record NZ_SHNN01000005.1, on the reverse strand, counting down.
GTGGACGGATCGGGCGATCAATCAAACGCGACGTCAGTGTTTCTTTCTCAGAAGGACGTGCTTCACGCTTGAAAAAGCCACCGGGTATCTTACCAACGGCATAGGCTTTCTCAATGTAGTGCACACCCAGTGGGAAGAAGGGCTGACCGGGCTTAGAAGATCTTTCGGCAACAACAGTAACCAGTACCGAAGTGTTTTCTACCGTGACCAGCACAGAACCAGTTGCCTGCCGTGCGATACGCCCCGTTTCTAGTGTGACCGTTTGGTCACCGTACTTGAAAGTTTTTGTTACGGGATTCACAATTTTTCTCCAATTTCAGACAGTAAAACCGGGCTACCGCAGTTGGCGGCCGCCCGGCCAATTTTTAGCGACGTAAGCCAAGTCTCTTGATCAGCTCACCGTAGCGTGCAGCGTCTTTGCGCTTCAGATAATCCAGCAATTTACGACGCTGGTTGACCATACGAATCAGCCCGCGACGCGAGTGATGGTCATGCTTGTGAGATGAAAAGTGTCCTTGCAGCTCATTGATATTCGCTGTCAATAAAGCGACCTGAACTTCAGGAGAACCAGTGTCTCCCTCGGCAAGTTGGTAGTCTTTTACGATTTCTGCTTTTACAGTTGCACTAAGTGCCATGTTAATCTCCTAGCTAATATGCCTTTGACGGTTATCACCGCCGTTACGTCAAAAGAGCCTGCCCGTGCATATTTACAGACAGGTTCGCGTCAGCCCTACTGGCTGACTATCAGTCGACGCGGCGCCACGCGCCCATCGTCTAATATTTCTCCTACACCTAAAAATTCACCGGTCTCCAAACCTACTCTTACCAACCCACTAACGGGGGCTAGCGGCACCTGGACCGGTTGTCCCTGGCGTATATAAAATCCTCCGGATTCGGTCAATCTGACCATGGGTAATGCACCCAGCGCTGCATCCGAGGGCAGCAACAGCGCATCCATATTGGTATACGCATCTTCTTCTTTGAGCTGTTCCAGAGCAGTCATGGTATAGGCATCTTCAATGCCAAACGGCCCTGCCTGAATCCTGCGCAGCGCACTCACATGCCCACCGCACGCCAATGCCGCTCCAAGGTCTTCTGCCAGAGAGCGAATATAGGTGCCTTTGCTGCAGGCAATTTTAACATCTACCTGAGGCCGTGGCCCGGGTCTGAAGGCTAATAACTCATATTCATAAATAGTAACAGCACGAGCTTTGCGTTCGACTTCCTGCCCCGCTCTAGCCAATTTGTACAATGGCTGCCCTTGGTGCTTCAGTGCCGAGTACATGGGCGGAATTTGCTCTATCGGCCCACGAAATGGCCCTATTGCCTCAGCCACCATGGCCTCGGTAACAAAGCTGGCATCCTGCTCTGCAACCACCTCACCTTCGCTGTCGCCGGTGGCTGTGGTCGCACCCAACTGAAACGTGCTCAGATAGGTCTTATCGGCATCTAACAGGTACTGGGAAAACTTGGTCGCCTCACCAAAACACAGCGGTAAAACCCCGGTGGCCAGCGGATCAAGACTACCGGTATGTCCGGCCTTAGCCGCAAAATAGAGGTGTTTGGCAGTTTGCAGCGCACGGTTCGAGCTAACGCCCAGTGGTTTGTCCAGCACTAGAATACCGTTAACAGGCCTACCCTTATTGCGACGGCCCACTAGACCTCGCCTTCCGGTGTCTGGCTGTCGGTGTCTTCGTCCATATCTGAGTCTGCAGCAACGGCCTTACCGATCAGTTCTTCCATATAGGCACCGCGGCCTACACTGCTATCAAACAGAAAACGCAACTGCGGCACGGTGCGCATTTTACTGCCCTTGGATAGTCGCGTTCGCAAAAAACCCGCTGCCTTGTTCAGCGCAGCCAAAGATTCTTCAGCCGCCTCGACATCATCCTTACCCAGCACGGTGCAATACACGCGTGCATAAGCCAAGTCTCGACTGACGTCCACACTTGTAATACTCACCATGCCGACCCGCGGGTCACGTAATTCCAATTGCAACAGGCTTGCCAACTCCTTGCGCAAGAAGTCGGATACCCTATCAGATCGTTGAAATTCCCTGGCCATGGCAACCGCCCCTTAAAGGGTACGGGCGATCTCCTTGACTTCATACACTTCGATCAAGTCACCGGCCTTCACGTCAGTGTAGTTCTTAACGCCAATACCACACTCGGTACCGCTGCGAACTTCACTGGCGTCATCTTTGAAACGACGCAGTGATTCCAATTCACCTTCGTAGATAACCACGTTCTCGCGCAACACCCGAATCGGCTTGCTGCGATACACAGTGCCCTCGGTGACCATGCAACCTGCAATTTGGCCAAACTTGGGCGAGCTGAACACGTCGCGCACTTCCGCGATGCCAACAATTTCTTCGCGTAGCTCCGGTGCCAACATGCCCACCAGTGCCGCCTTGACGTCATCAATCAGGTTATAGATAACGTTGTAGTAACGCATATCCAAGCCTTCGTCTTCGACCAACTTGCGCGCCGCATTGTCGGCTCGCACATTAAAGCCAAAGATAACTGCTTCGGTGGTCAGTGCCAGTGTTACGTCGGTCTCGGCTATACCGCCAACACCACCACTGACAATATTCACCTTGACCTCATCGTTACCCAGATCAAGCAACGCAGATTGAATAGCTTCCAGCGAGCCACGTACGTCCGCCTTCACCACCACGTTAAGCGATTGCTTATCACCTGCGGTCATACTCTCGAACATATTGTCGAGCTTGGCCGCTTGCTGGCGCTGCAACTTGCTATCTCTGAGTTTCAGCTGACGCGCTTCTGCAATCTCGCGTGCCCGCTTTTCACTCTCAACTACAGCGAACGGGTCGCCGGCATCGGGAGTGCCATCCAGACCGAGTATCTCAACGGGAATAGAGGGCCCTGCTTCTGCTATCGGCTTACCGTTTTCGTCGAGCATCGCCCGTACACGGCCAGCCTGCAGACCTGCCAATACGATATCACCTTGGCGTAAGGTACCGCTTTGAACCAACAATGATGCTACGGCTCCGCGGCCTTTATCCAGACGCGACTCGATCACAATACCTTGAGCCGGGACATCGCGTGGAGCTTGCAGCTCCAGTAACTCTGACTGCAGGAGAACCGCATCCAGTAATTCTGTAACACCATCACCGGTTTGCGCGGAGACGTTTACAAACTGCGTTTCGCCGCCCCACTCTTCAGGAATAACGTCTTTGGCAGCCAGTTCGTTACGTACCCGATCCGGATCTGCACCTTCTTTGTCCATCTTGTTGACGGCTACAATCAAAGGAACCTGTGCTGCACGCGCATGGAGCACGGCCTCTTCAGTCTGCGGCATTACGCCGTCATCGGCAGCCACCACCAAAATCACAATATCAGTACTCTTGGCGCCACGAGCACGCATGGCAGTAAACGCCGCGTGCCCCGGTGTATCCAAAAAGGAAATCATGCCGTGGTCGGTTTCTACGTGGTAGGCACCAATATGCTGGGTTATACCTCCGGCCTCGCCTTCGGCAACCTGAGCCTTGCGAATATAGTCCAGCAACGATGTCTTACCGTGGTCGACGTGACCCATCACAGTAACCACCGGCGCGCGCGGCTCCCCGCTACCTTCGTGCAGTGCCAGAGTTTCTACCAACTCGTCTTCCAGCGCGTCATCACTGACCGTGCGATAGCCGTGTCCAAGCTCTTCCACAACTAAGATAGCTGTGTCCTGATCAATCATCTGGTTGATGTTTGCCATGACGCCCAGCTTCATCAATTCCTTGATGATTTCACCGGCCTTAACCGACATTTGCACAGCCAGATCACCTACAGATATCGCATCGCCCAGTGCAACTTCTGCTTTCTTCTGCTCTGTAGGCATTTCAAAACCATGCCGCCCATGTTCTTCGTGAGTCTTGGAGATGTTCTTTTTGCGTCCACCACGGCGCCGCATAGTGCCGCCGTCGGCAGCTTCTATCTGATTCAAAGACAGATTATGTCCGCGCTGCTTGCCGCGACCCTGTGAGCCAGGTCGCTCACCACGACCCGCTTTCTTCTTGCGCTCAGGCTCTGCTGCCTTGGGTGCATCGTGCAAACGCTTGGGCCGAATCTCGCGGCTCTTGGTCTCGGTTTCCTCGGGAACTTTTGCGACTTCCGCCAGTTTGCGGGCTTCAGCAGCTTTTTCAGCCTTGCGCGCCGCCGCTGAGGCCTCGCGCTCTAATTTTTCATCCGCCTCACGGCGCTGGCGCTTCAGTGCAGCAAGCTGTCGAATCTCTTCAGGATCGAGATTTGCTCGATCTATCGGTGCATCGAGGTCACGTTCGGGTGCTTTAGCCGCTTCTGGCTCTGCTTCTACCTCGGCAACCTCTTCCGCCTCAACAACGGGCTCAGCCTCTGCAACAATCTCGGGCTCGACAACCGGCGTCTCTTCTACAACCGCTTCCAGTACTTCTTCATCGGTGGCGTCTTCAGCATCGCGTTTGATATAAGTGCGTTTTTTCCGCACTTCCACGTTCACCGTTCTCTTACTCTGGGAGCCTGATGCTTTCAGAGTGCTTACTGTTTTGCGCTTGAGCACGATACGCTTGGGCGCATCACTTTCATTGTCTTCGCCATGACTGCGCTTTAAATAGGCCAGCAATGTCTGCTTGTCTTCGTCGGACACTACCTGCTCCGCTTTGAGGTGAGGCAGACCGGCATCTTTCATCTGAGTTAACAGACGATCAACCGACGCTCCGACAACCTCGGCAAGCTGCTGAACTGTGACTTGCGCCATGCAATATTCTCCTTTCTACCCTGGTTATTAGCGTTATTACTACTCTGTTGCGGTTTCGGCTTCCGCCTCCGCAAACCAGGGTGCGCGGGCAGTCATAATCAACTCGCCCGCTCGCTCTTCTGTCATACCTTCTATATCCAGCAGGTCATCGACACCCTGCTCGGCCAGATCTTCCATGGTGACGATATCTTTACTGGCCAGCACATAAGCCAGTTGACGATCCATGCCTTCCATAGTCAAAAGGTCTTCTGCCGGCACGTTGTCGCCCAGCTGTTCCTCGGTCGCAATTGCTGCTGTCAGCAATGCGTCCTTGGCACGGGCGCGTAACTCGCCCGCAATATCTTCGTCAAAGCCGTCAATGTTGGACATCTCTTCCAACGGCACATAGGCGACTTCTTCCAGTGTGGTGAACCCCTCTTCTACCAGGATTTCAGCCACGTCTTCATCAACGTCGAGGTTGTCCATGAAAACATTGACAACCGCGCCGGCTTCTTGCTCGTGCTTGTCGGCGGCCTCTTCAAGACTCATCACATTGATCGACCAGCCACTCAGCTCACTGGCCAAACGCACGTTCTGGCCACTACGGCCAATCGCCTGCGCCAGGTTTTCACTGTTAACTGCCACGTCCATGGTTCCGCTGTCTTCATCCACTACAATGGATTCAACCTCAGCCGGAGACATAGCGTTAATAACCAGCTGCGCGGGGTTGTCGTCCCACAGCACGATATCTACACGCTCGTTATCCAATTCATTCGACACCGCTTGCACACGTGAACCGCGCATACCTACGCAGGCGCCTACAGGGTCAATACGCCCATCGTTGGTCTTTACAGCAATCTTGGCGCGCGAACCCGGGTCCCGGGCGGCAGCACGGATCTCAATAACTTCCTCGGAGATCTCCGGCACTTCAATTTTGAACAGTTCGATCAGCATCTCTGGACAGGCTCGGCTCAGAATCAACTGTGGCCCACGAGTTTCCTCGCTTATTTCCTGCAAGATAGCCCGCACCCGATCGTTAACACGAAACGTCTCACGCCCTACCAGCTGCTCGCGTGGCAACAGGCCTTCTGCATTATTGCCAAGGTCGACAATCACATTGTCACGGGTGACCTTCTTAACACTACCAGCGACCAATTCTCCAACGCGGCTCTCATACTCTTCGACTACTTGCGCGCGCTCTGCTTCACGCACTCGCTGCACAATAACCTGCTTGGCGGTCTGCGCGGCGATGCGGCCAAACTCTACGTTTTCTATCTGCTCTTCGTGCACATCACCAATATTCAGGTCGGCACTGACTTCAGCGGCTTCCTCTGTGGTGAACTGAGTGCCCAGCAACGCCATCTCGTCATCAGCTACAACCAACCAGCGACGCACCGAAGTGTAATCACCGGTCTCGCGATCGATAGTCACTTCTATATCAGCTTCCTCGTCATATCGCTTTTTGGCGGCACTGGCCAAGGCCAATTCAATCGCCTCAAAGATAATTTCTTCCGAAACACCTTTCTCGGCAGATACGGCTTCTGCTACTAACAATATTTCTTTGGTCATCCTGGTCTCGCTCGTTGTAACCGGTACCACCGGTAAACCTGTATCGATCAGACGCGCGGTTTTACCTGCGCTTTATCTATAGATGTGAACGGAAGTAAAAACTCGTGGTTATCAACCTGTACCACGATCTCCTCGCCCTCTATCCCCTTTAACGTACCCTTAAACTTGCGCCGCCCCTCGAAAGGTGCGCGCAAGCGAATTTCAATCCACTCGCCGATATAACCCGTGTACTGATCCAGTTGAAACAACAACCGGTCTACTCCGGGAGAAGACACCTCCAGCGTGTACTCGCCGGTGATAGGGTCTTCTACGTCGAGAATACTACTGACCTGGCGACTGACTTCTGCGCAGTCCGCCACATTAATACCGTTCTCGCCGTCTATATAGACTCGCAGTGTCGTATGCCGACCCTGCGACAAATACTCCAAGCCCCACAACTCAAAACCCAGAGCCGCTATAGAGGGCTCAAGCAACGCTTGTATCTGTTCGTCCCTGGCTGCCAAAGCCGCTCCTGTCACGTCGATGCATTTTTCGCACCTAATAAAAAGCCCCTAAAGAGGGGCTTCTCAAAATAGTGTCTGTACAAACGACACTGAATTGGTGGCGGGTGCCGGAATCGGACCGACTACCTGATAACAGGTACCCACCATGTTAGGAAAGTGGTAGCGGGGGCCGGATTTGAACCGACGACCTTCGGGTTATGAGCCCGACGAGCTACCAGGCTGCTCCACCCCGCATCAAAAACCTAACCTTGCAAAGCCCCTTGGTGCTTTGCTATCCAGAGCCGGCTCGTCTCAGCCCTGAATTCAAGCAGCGCATTATAGGTAGCAGACCCCTATCGGTCAACCGCTTTGGGGTGCTAAAAGTCATTGATTTACAGATGATTTTCTCAGTTTAGCTAAAGGCGATGCCAAACACTGTGAGGTGGGGTACCAAATGCCCTGAATAGAATGCCAAATGCTACAGGGTGAAATTTAGTCTACCTGATTAGCGTGGGTAAATGGCCGAATAAATTCCGACAAGATTTCACTGGAACGCAGCGGAATAAATTGGGGGCTATTAGAGCAGTAGTTTTTGCAGCCACACTAACATCGAAGCTAGAATAAGCCTGCCAATCCTACCCCGCCCGTGAACCCACGCTTACTGACTGAGCTTTTAGGCCCCAATTACCCAAAGCCATGAACTACAGAAGAGAAATAGACGGGCTACGCTCTGTCGCCGTGCTTCCTGTTATTTTCTTTCATGCAGGCATCACGGTATTTAGCGGGGGCTATATCGGGGTCGATGTGTTTTTTGTTATCAGTGGCTATTTGATAACCAGCATCATCGTCTCAGAAAGAGCTAACAATGCGTTTACGCTCCGAAACTTTTACGAACGCAGAGCAAGGCGAATATTGCCAGCGCTGTTTTTCGTTATTATTGTTTGCATCCCGTTCGCCTGGGCATGGATGTCACCCTCACAGCTACAGGAGTTTGCCCAGAGCCTTGCTGCTGTCGCGCTATTCTCTTCAAACATTCTGTTCTGGAGCGAAAGCGGGTATTTTGCGCCAGTTGCTGAGCTAAAGCCCCTTCTTCACACCTGGAGCCTAGCGATAGAGGAGCAGTACTACCTATTTTTCCCATTATTCATTCTCGCGACTTGGCGCTTAGGCGGTAAAGCGATTTTTGTCGCACTTCTACTACTGAGTGGCATCAGCCTTCTGCTGTCACAATGGGCCAGCGCTAATCACCCCAGTGCAAATTTCTATTTGTTACCCACCCGCTTGTGGGAGCTGCTGGTCGGTTCATTGATCGCGCTATACCTACTTAACAAAAAGGCCGTTCCCTCTCAAAGCACTGGCAACGCGCTCTATATCGATCAGCTATTCAGTGGCATAGGCCTGGCTCTTATTCTCTACTCGATTTTTGCTTTTGATGACCAAACCCCGTTTCCCGGCTTTTATGCGTTAGTGCCCACCCTTGGTACTGCACTGGTCATTCTGTTCGCCTCAAAAGGAACCCTCACAGCCATGGTATTGGGCAGTAAGCTGCCCGTTGCTATAGGCCTGATTAGCTATAGCGCCTACCTGTGGCATCAACCTCTTTTCGCGTTCACCAGGATCAGGAGTGTCAGCGAGCCAAGTCCCACCTTCATGGTACTGATTGGGTTGCTATCGTTAGGCTTAGCAGCAATGACTTGGAGGTATGTCGAAAAACCCTTTAGAGACAAGTCAAGATTCTCTCGACCGCAGATTTTCTATGCCGCAGCCATCGCGTCTACAGCACTTATCGGGCTGGGCTTGTGGGGACACTTGAGCAATGGGCTTCCAACCCGAACTAACTCAGCTGGCGCCACATTTGCAGAATTGAATCTGGACCATAGAATCCGACCCAACAGAGGGCTAAACAAAGCCTGTGATTTCAAATTCACACTCTCAGATGAATGCCGCACTGGCAACCCACCCGACATTCTAGTTTGGGGAGACTCTTTTGCCATTCACCTGATACAGGGAATACTCTCTTCAAATAGTGACGCAGCAATTATCCAGCTGACCAAAAGTGCTTGCGCGCCTGTCATTGGACTTGCGCCAGAAAGAGACAGAATTCATGGCGAAGCATGGTCTGAGGAATGTCTGAAATTCAACGATTCGGTATCTCTCTGGATTAAAGAAAACACTAGCCTGCGCTATGCGGTATTGAGCTCTCCATTCGAGCGTTATTTAGAGAATGCCTCGCAACTCAGATACGCTGGCAACGTCACGGGCTCCAATGAATCTATCCTCTACACGCATTTTTCTGCCACGCTTGATTTTCTGGTGTCCCAAGGCATACAGCCGGTCGTATTTGCTCCACCACCTTCGATTGGGCATGACAAAAATATTGGTGCCTGCCTATTCAGGTCAGCGATCTTTAACGAGGAGATGGAAAAGTGCGATATTTCCGCGGCTGACTATCACCAGAACATGCTGAAGGTAATAGCTTTTCTGAAGAAGATTGAGAAAAAGTATCGTGTGATTTGGATTGATGATTTCTTGTGCACTAGCGAAAAATGTCGAACGTCGATAGACGGCCAGTTTATCTATCAGGATGCTGTTCACTTATCCTATGAAGGTTCAGCTTTGGTGGGGTCGAGAATGAATTTCTATGAGCTGATTACCGCACCGTCTACGTCTGAATGATGCTGAGGTATGGCCGAATGAATGCGGCCCCACAAAGTCAGAGGCACTACAAGGTTTCAGCACAACAGGTGTAGATGCCACAGGGCAAAAGGTACGGATACAAAAAAGGCGCTCCACCGCAGTGGAACGCCTTTCTCTAATATGGTGCCGAAGGCGGGACTTGAACCCGCACGAGCATAGCTCACCACCCCCTCAAGATGGCGTGTCTACCAATTCCACCACTTCGGCTTGTTCTATAAAACTTACTCGATCCCTGGCATGTCGTCGGCAGGCGCCGACAGCGTGGTCGGGATATCCGAATCCAGCGCCGGGATATCAAAATCACGGTCCGCCGGCATCTGTGCCTCCACGGTCGGCAGGATGAGATCATCGCTGCTCAGAGCATCGGCTTTGTCCTGCGCCAACATCGCCAGGCCGAAGCTACTGACAAAAAAAGCCACTGCCAAAAAGGCCGTCGCCCTGGTAAGCACGTTACCGCTACCATCGCTGCCAAACAAAGTCTGGCTGGCTCCCGCACCAAAGGATGCACCCATATCAGCGCCTTTACCTTGTTGCAGCATAATCAACCCGATAATGCCCAAGGCAATCAACAAGTGCACTACCAAAACAATCTGTTCCATAATCCGTTTCTCTATTGTGCCGCCGCTATGATGGCGGCAAATTCGGTGGCGTCCAGCGAGGCACCCCCCACCAACGCTCCATCTATGTCCTGTTGGGCAAACAGCTCTGCCGCATTGGCAGCTTTGACACTGCCACCGTACAGAAGGCGTATCGCCTCTGCTTCTGCCGCGCTGTGCTGCCGCAAAAACTGCCTGATAAACGCATGCATCTGCTGCGCTTGCTCAGGGCTGGCCGTTTTACCGGTCCCAATCGCCCACACTGGCTCGTAGGCAATGACATCGCTGGCCTGCAAAGGCTCGGCCAACAACGCCTGTAACTGTTCTGCTACTACTTCTTCAGCACGTCCCTGCTCGCGTTGCTCCAGGGTCTCACCAACACAAAGCACCGGCACTAGCCCGGCGCGTCGCACTGCCTGCGCCTTTAATGCTACCTGGTCATTAGTTTCGGCAAAATACTGACGCCGCTCAGAATGTCCGAGAATAACCCGGTCGCACCCTATGTCAGCCAACATCGCCGCCGCTACCTCACCAGTATAGGCCCCGCTGTCATACTCACTACAGGTCTGCCCACCTACTCCTATAGCTGAGTCGGTAGTAACGGATACCGCCAGCGGTACATGCACGAAAGGAGGACAAACCGCCACTTCAACTGCACTATCGCCAATACAGGACACTAATCCGTCCAACAGGGCCTGTGCTGAATCCAGACTGCCATGCATTTTCCAGTTCGCGACAACAAGGCGACGACGCATACATCCTCCAGAGCCCCAAGCGGCGGCAATGTTACCCAAGAAAGTTTCAACATACAACACACCATGAGGCGGCGTGCCGACAATAGATCAAGCCAGAGCTTGCTCTACCTGACCAGCCAACCGGGTGCAAAGATTTTCAACCTGCTCAAAATCCTCACCCTCGACCATAACTCGGACCACAGGCTCGGTCCCGGACGGACGCAACAGCACTCGGCCACGCTCACCCAACTCGGCTTCAACAGCGGCAACAGCGTCAATCACCCCAGGCTTGTTATCAAAACCGCCGCGGTCTGCAAGACCCACATTGATCATACGCTGGGGGAACTTTGTCATACCTGACTTGAGTGTCGCCAGATCGTTTCCCGACTGCTGCATAGCCAATAAAACCTGTAGTGCAGCTACTACACCATCACCGGTGGTCGATATATCAGAACAAATAATATGCCCCGAGGACTCTCCACCCAGATTCCAGCCCTTACTAGCCATCATCTCGTTGACGTAGCGGTCGCCAACATTGGCGCGAGCGAAGTCAATACCCTTCTCACGCAGGGCCAGCTCCATACCCAAATTGGACATCAAGGTGCCGACCACGCCATGGCTCTGACGCTCACAGGCAATGATATAAACCAGCTCATCACCATCGACTAATTCACCACGGTGATCGACAAACAGTACCCGATCGCCATCACCATCGAAGGCAATACCGAGATCAGCTCCCTTCATTAGCACCTGCGCACGCAGCGCAGTGGTATCAGTGGATCCGCATTCTCGATTGATATTAAAGCCATCGGGCTCAGCACCAATAACATAAACCTCGGCACCCAGCTCCCGAAACACACTCGGGGCAACGTGATAAGTAGCGCCATTGGCGCAATCCAACACAATGCGGCGACCACGCAAGTCAAATTTGTGCGGTACTGTGGATTTGCAATACTCTATATAGCGCCCGGCCGCATCTTCCATGCGCACCACCTTACCGATTTCCGAAGATTCTGCGGTAACCAACGGCAGATCCATCTCGGCCTCTATTAGCAATTCCAGCTCATCACCTAGCTTGGTGCCCTCAGAGCTGAAGAACTTGATACCGTTGTCGTAATAAGGGTTGTGCGACGCACTGATCACAATACCCGCCACCGCGCGCTGACTGCGAGTCATTTGGGCGATGGCCGGTGTCGGCATCGGACCCAGTAGAGCCACGTCTACACCTGCAGCAACCAGGCCGGCCTCCAGCGCTGACTCGAACATATAGCCCGATATACGTGTGTCTTTACCGATAACTACGCGGCGGTGCTGGCAACTGACATCCCGACCGCGACTAAATACACGGCCGCACGCCCACCCCAGTTTCAACATAAAATCCGGTGTAATGGGTGCCTCGCCGACTTTGCCGCGAATGCCATCTGTTCCAAAATAACGCTTCTGCATGCGCCGCTCCTAGCTATGTTATTGAGCCAAGCCGCCTGTAATGGCTTAGGTGTCGAGCTGTTCCAGCGCGGCCACCATCGCCAACGCATCCGCTGTGGCCCTCACATCATGCGTACGCACAATGGTCGCGCCACGCTCAACGGCAAGTACCGCCAGAGCTAAACTAGCCGGTAGTCGCTCGTCGACTTCTCTGCCTAACAACTTACCGATCAGAGACTTCCTCGAGAGACCTACCAGCACCGGAAAACCCAGTTCCGAAAGTGTAAGCAGGTTGTCCAATAATTTCAGGTTATGGATCACAGTTTTGCCAAATCCAAAGCCGGGATCCAGCCACAGGCGTTCTACGGCGATCCCCGCCGCTATGCAGGCGGCAGCGCGTTGGCGCAGAAATTCCACAACATCATCCACCACATCTACATAAACAGGTGACTGTTGCATCGAGCCCGGCTCACCCTGCATGTGCATGAGGCAAATGGTAGCGTCGGTGGCCGCCGCCGCAGCCAGAGCGCCGGGGCGCTGTAAGGCCCGCACGTCGTTAATCACGCTGGCGCCTATAGCAACAGCACCGGTCATGATTTGCGGCGTACTGGTATCTACAGAAATGGTGACATCAAGCTCGGCGGCGATCGTCTCAACAACAGGGAATACTCGGTCCTGCTCTTGCTGGATACTTACTGGCGCCGCGCCCGGTCGGGTAGATTCCCCGCCCACATCGAGAATAGTCGCGCCATCGGCGACCATCTGTCGTGCACGTTGGAGAGTAAGCTCCAGGTCAAGCCTGCCACCCGTGTAGAGGGTACCGCCATCGGAGAAAGAATCGGGGGTGGTATTAAGCACCCCCATCACTTGAAGAGCAGGTTTAATTAGTGTTCCTGCGCAGGACCGCCAATAGGACCAGACACGTCTGCGTCCGAGTCGGATTCACTCTTCGCCGTTGCCGACTCGTCAGCTTCACCGTCTATACCACTATCGCTACCGCCATCGCCATCCTCCCAATCGCTGGGCGGACCAGGCATTTTGCCCTCATCCATGATGACATCAAGCTGACCGGCATCCAGCGTTTCGTACTGCATTAACGCGTCTGCCATCAGGTGCAACTTATCGAAGTTATCCTTCAGAATCTGCTGTGAAGTGGCGTAGCACTCATCAACAATACTGCGCACTTCCTGATCGATATCGCGCGCGGTCTGCCCGGAGATAGCCTTATTTGGCATCCCGGCACTGCGCCCCAGGAATACTTCCTCGCCACCTTCGTCATACAACAGCGGACCCATTTTCTCGGACAAGCCCCATTTGGTCACCATATTACGGGCGATCTCAGTCGCCCGCTGAATGTCATTGGACGCGCCTGTGGTCACACCGTCTTTACCCAACGTCATCTCCTCGGCTATACGACCGCCAAACAAACTACAAATCTGGCTGATAATGTGCCGCCTGCTGAGGCTATAACGATCTTCCTCAGGCAGGAACATGGTCACGCCCAGAGCGCGGCCGCGGGGAATAATGCTGACTTTGTAGACGGGGTCGTGCTCTGGCATCAGGCGCCCGACAATGGCATGCCCGGCCTCATGGTAAGCCGTGTTGCGCTTTTCCTTCTCGGACATGACCATAGACTTGCGCTCCGCGCCCATCATGATCTTGTCTTTGGCCAGCTCAAACTGCTCCATCGCCACCAGCCTGGCGTTGGCACGCGCAGCAAATAGCGCTGCCTCGTTCACCAGATTAGCCAGATCGGCACCCGAAAAGCCCGGCGTACCGCGCGCAATCAGCGCGGCCTTGACGTTGTCGTCAAGCGGAACCTTGCGCATGTGTACTTTAAGAATCTGCTCACGCCCGCGAATATCGGGCAAACCAACAACTACCTGGCGATCGAATCGACCTGGCCGCAGCAGCGCTGGATCAAGAACGTCGGGACGGTTCGTGGCAGCAATCACAATAACGCCGTCGTTACCCTCAAACCCATCCATTTCTACCAGCAATTGGTTCAATGTCTGTTCACGCTCGTCGTGTCCACCACCCAAGCCAGCGCCACGATGACGTCCCACTGCATCAATCTCATCGATAAAAATGATACACGGAGCTTGCTTCTTCGCCTGTTCAAACATGTCACGGACGCGCGAGGCACCTACACCTACAAACATCTCGACGAAGTCGGAACCAGAAATGGTGAAAAAAGGCACCTTGGCTTCGCCCGCAATGGCCTTCGCCAATAGCGTTTTACCCGTACCAGGCTGACCTACCATCAAAACACCGCGCGGAATGCGACCGCCCAGGCGCTGAAATTTGCCAGGATCGCGCAGAAACTCTACCAGCTCTTGCACTTCTTCCTTGGCCTCATCAACCCCCGCCACATCGGCAAAGGTGGTATTAATCTGATCTTCACCCAAAAGACGAGCCTTGCTCTTTCCAAAGCTCATCGGACCACCGCGGCCGCCGCCTCCACCTTGCATCTGGCGCATGAAGAACATGAACACAGCTATGATGATCAGAATCGGGAAGCAGGCTACAAACAGCTGCATCAACAAGCTTTGCTGCTCTGGCTTGCGACCTTCCACCTCGACCCGATGCTTCAGCAGATCATCCATCAGCTTGGGGTCTTCAACCATCGGACGCACGGTCTCAAAGGTGGTGTTGTCAAAGCGCTCACCGTTAATGGTGAGCCCATCAATAACCACCTTTTTCACCTGCTCACGCTGGACTTGCTCGATAAACGCCGAGTAACCGAGCTGCTCAGGGGCCTGCTTTACATTAAAATTCTGGAATACAGACAGCAGTACCGCCGCTATAACCAGCCACAACAATAAATTTTTCGCCATATCATTCAAGGCCTTAACCCCTCTTGCTCCCACCCATTCATACGAAAATCCGGTTCAAGTGGTTCAGGATGAACCCCAAATGTACTACAAATAGCGAATCAGCTCCACGCCAGCGACCGCCTATGCTAACCAACTCACTATCCTTTGAAACCCGTGGCGACCATATAGACTTCACGAGAACGCGGGCGTGAGGCCGCTGGCTTACGCGTCTGCACTTTGGTAAAGCTGTCACGACAGGAACGCATAACATCTTCAAATCCCTCTCCATGGAACACTTTACTGACAAATACGCCGCCTGGCTTTAGAACCCGGCAAGCCAAATCCAACGCCAGCTCCACCAAGTATATCGAGCGCGGCTGGTCAACCACGTTCATACCACTCATATTGGGGGCCATATCTGAAATTACAAGGTCTGCCTGAAGATTATCCAGCGCCGCCAAAATCTGCTCAAAAACGACTTCTTCCGTAAAGTCGCCCTGAATGAATTCTACATCGGCCAAACTATCCATGGCGAGGATATCTGAGGCAATAACCCGCCCTTTTGTCCCCACCAGCGGCGCAGACACCTGTGACCAGCCGCCAGGGGCGCTGCCCAGGTCCACCACCGTCATTCCGGGGCGCAGCAGCCTGTCGCGCTCGTTCAGTTCCAGCAATTTGTAGCAGGCACGCGAGCGATAACCCTCGCGCTGCGCGCGCTGGACATAAGGATCATCAAAATGCTCCTTCAACCAGCTCTTGCTGGTTTTACTGCTCTTTTTCTTGACCATGACTAAGCTTGCTGCTCACTGCCTTGCTATCTAATCACTGGGGACTTGGGTAGAATACCGCGCCCACACGTTAGACGATACGACCGCAGGCATATAAGACCTCAATGAGTAAGAAAAAAGACAACAAACAGCTGCGTGCCATTGGGCATAAGCTAAAACCCGTAGTTACCGTGGCCGGCAAAGGTTTAAGTGAAACCGTGATGGCGGAGCTGGAACGCGCGCTGACTGACCACGAGATCATCAAGGTCAAACTCGCGGTTCCAGGCAAAGCCGATCGACAGCAGCTCAGCGAAGCAATCTGCAAGCAGACCGGCGCGCAGTTGGTGCAAAGCATTGGCAGCGTCATCTTATTGCTGCGCCGCAGCCGTGAGCCCGATCCTCGCCTGTCTAATCTTATCCGCTAAACTCGCTCCTCAGCGTGCTGGCCCGCCATGTCTTTTAAGGGGCTCATCACATGTCATTGGGACAGCCGATAGTAGGCACACGGGCCGCCGTCATTTATCTGCTCGCCGCCTTTAAATCACAGCGCAGCTTGGCTAGACTTGTACGGTGAAAATGTCTGAACCAAGCAGCCCAAGCTTCACCATCTGTTCCTATAACATCCACAAGGGATTCAGCGCCGGCAACCGCCAGTTTTTACTGCATGATATGCGCGAGGCTATCCGCAGCGTTGGTGCCGATATCTGCTTCTTACAAGAGGTGGTGGGGCATCAAATCCGCTATGGCAGCGCGCAGGATGCGGAAACCGCGACGCAATTTGAGTTTCTTGCCGATAGTGCCTGGCCCCACTACGCCTATGGTAAAAACGCCATCGTTGCCGAGGGCCATCATGGCAACGCCATACTCAGCAAAATCCCTTTTACTGAATACCAGAACCACAATATTAGTCGCTGGCAATTCTCTCAACGCGGACTGCTGTGCGGACGCCTTGGCAATAGCCTGACGCTGATTTGCGTTCACCTTGGGCTACTAGGGTCAGAGCGGGCCTATCAGATGAAGCGTTTGCAGGAAGTCATAGAAAAAAATTGTAAGCCGCACGAACCGGTCATCGTCGCTGGCGACTTCAATGACTGGCGCCTTCGTGGTGACAACATGATGCGCCAGGAACTGGGTTTCAATGAAGTTTTCAGTGAACTGAGAGGACGCCCCGTAAGGAGCTTTCCCGCTGCCTTGCCAGTGCTGCGGATGGACCGCATCTACTTTCGCGGCCTGCAACTGGAGTCTGCCCGTGCTCTGCGCGGTGGCATCTGGCGCCGTCTGTCGGATCACGCGGCGCTATGCGCCAGTTTCAGCAATCCCAGCGCGCTCAACATTTAGAATGAGCCGTAGGTGCAGACCCGCAGCCCGCATTAACCCAAGATAGGTGCCTCGCATGGCCAAGATTCTCGATTTTCCCAGTACTCGGATACAAGGCCTTACGTTTTTGCAAGATCAGATCAGGGATTTACTGGAGCAGAACGGCGCCGACGCCGACCTACAGGAATTTGCCGCAGCCACAGTCATGGAAATCTACCAGCGAGTTGTCAGTGCCGAGAACTATAACTTCGCGCTGAACCTGCCGGAGTCTGTCTCGGAATCGGATGCTGAGGACCTACACGTACAAATAGACAACAACCTCGCCGTGATACAGGAGGCTAATCATGCAATTATCGTGCGGCTGATAGCGGAACTGACGCTCGCCGAGGTGAAGCTGTTCCAATTGCAAAACGCTTAAACGCCGCGCTTATATATGCTGCACTTGATCAATTTCAAATTCAACATCACCACCCGGGGCACGCACGATTACGGTGTCGCCCTCCTCCTTGCCAATGAGGGCGCGGGCAATCGGCGAAGTCACTGATATCCGGTTACTTTTTACTTCGGCTTCATCCTCTCCCACGATCCGGTAGCGCACCGCTTCCTCGGTCTCCACGTTAATCAGATCGACGGTAGTGCCAAAAATGACTCGCCCGGTCGGGGGTATTTTGGTGACATCAATCACCTGAGCTTCGGCAAGTTTAGATTCAATATCCATAACCCGACCTTCAGCAAAACTCTGTTGGTCCCTGGCCGCGTGATATTCCGCATTTTCCTTCAGGTCGCCGTGCTCTCTAGCCTCCGCGATGGCCTTGGAAATGCGCGGTCGATCAACTTTCTTGAGTTGCTCAAGCTCTGCTCGCAACGCGGCTTCGCCGGCAACGGTCATGGGAACCTTATTCATGCGACGATACTCCTGTGTAAATCTTGCAGCCGTCTTACCTGCAAATCATCGTCTGATAGCAGCGACCCACAAAGTGCTTCAGCCGCCGCCAATGTGGTGGTGTAGTACACCCGATGCGACTCAGCATTGCTGCGAATCGCAGAGGAGTCCTCAATCGCGCGCCGCCCTTCGGTGGTATTCACAATCAGATCTACTTCATCATTTTTAATAATATCGACGATATGCGGGCGCCCTTCCTGCACTTTATTGACCGTGCGAACTTCCATTCCAGCGGCAGCAATGACATTCGCAGTACCACTGGTTGCCACAAGCTCAAAACCGAGCGTGATAAGGTCGCGTGCCACTCCTACAATGCCAAATTTGTCGACATCGCGCACACTTAACAGCGCCACTCCCTTGGTCGGGGCTATATTATTCGCCGCCAGCTGCGCTTTGGCAAAAGCGGTTTCAAAGGTTTCCCCAGTCCCCATGACTTCACCGGTAGACTTCATCTCTGGTCCGAGAATCGGATCAACACCCGGGAATTTATTGAAAGGTAACACGGCTTCCTTAACGCTAAAGAAGGGCGGCACAATTTCTTCAGTGAAACCCTGATCCTGCAGTGATATATCCGCCATACAACGCGCAGCGATCTTGGCCAGCGACACACCAATACATTTAGAAACAAACGGCACCGTGCGCGAGGCGCGTGGATTCACTTCAATCACGTAGATAGTTTCATCTTGCCAAGCCAGCTGCACGTTCATCAGGCCTTTGACACCAAGCTCCCGCGCCATTTGCTTGACCTGCTCGCGCATCTCGTCTTGCACCTCGGCAGCGAGACTGTAGGGCGGCAGCGAACAGGCTGAGTCACCGGAGTGCACTCCAGCTTGCTCAATGTGCTGCATGATGGCGCCAATCACGACGGTTTCGCCATCGCTAACGGCATCGATATCGATCTCAATCGCGGCGTTCAAAAAGCGATCCAGCAATACGGGAGAGTCGTCGGAAGCCTGCACCGCGTCACGCATATAACGCAGCAGGTCTTCTTCCCGGTAGACAACTTCCATCGCGCGTCCGCCCAGCACATAGGAAGGCCTTACCACCAGTGGATAGCCTATCTTTGCCGCTGCAGCCACTGCCTCTTCCGTACTACGCACGGTGGTGTTGGAAGGCTGCTTCAAGCCCAGCTTCTCAATCATATGTTGGAAGCGCTCGCGATCTTCGGCGCGATCAATCGCATCCGGCGTGGTACCAATGATGGGCACACCCTCAGCTTCCAAGGCTCGCGCCAACTTGAGCGGGGTCTGGCCGCCAAACTGGACGATAACGCCCTTGGGCTTTTCCAGATCTACAATTGCCAATACGTCTTCCAGGGTGACCGGTTCAAAGTAGAGGCGGTCTGAGGTGTCGTAATCGGTAGATACTGTTTCCGGGTTGCAGTTGACCATGATGGCCTCATAGCCATCCTCACGCATAGCCAAAGCGGCATGCACACAGCAGTAATCAAACTCAATACCCTGACCGATACGGTTCGGGCCGCCACCCAATACCAGTATCTTGTCGCGATCTGTGGGCGCCGCCTCGCACTCTTCGTCGTAGGTGGAATACATATAAGCTGTATCAGAGGCAAATTCAGCAGCGCAGGTATCGACCCGTTTGAAGACCGGTTTAACGCCCACTGACAGTCGCTGCTTGCGCACCTCACTCTCACTCACACCCAGCAGCACCGCCAAGCGCTTGTCGGCGAAACCCTTGCGCTTGAGCCGATACATAGCGTCATGGTCCAATTCTGCCAACTCAATACGCTTGAGACTGTCTTCGGTACTGATCAGGTCCTGAATTTGCACCAGGAACCAGGGGTCTACCCCGGAGTGACGGTAAATTTCCTCAAGGTCCATGCCGGCGCGGAAGGCGTCACCCAGATACCAGATACGGTCGGGCGTCGGGTTACTCAGTTCTTTGATCAGCAAAGCCCGTGCGTCAGCATCTTCAACATCTATCATATGCTCAAAGCCGGAACTATCGACCTCGAGCCCACGCAGTGCCTTCTGCAACGATTCCTGAAAGGTACGCCCAATCGCCATCACCTCACCCACAGATTTCATCTGGGTGGTCAGTCGATTATCCGCGCCAGGGAACTTCTCAAAAGCGAAACGGGGAATTTTGGTGACCACGTAGTCGATACTCGGCTCGAAGGACGCAGGCGTAGCACCACCAGTGATTTCATTCTGCAGCTCATCCAGCGTATAACCGATGGCCAACTTTGCTGCAACTCGGGCTATCGGAAAACCAGTGGCCTTAGACGCCAGCGCCGATGATCGCGATACACGTGGGTTCATTTCAATGACCACCATGCGTCCTGTTTTGGGATCCTGCCCAAACTGCACATTGGAACCGCCAGTCTCTACACCAATCTCACGCAATACCGCCAGCGAGGCGTTGCGCATAATCTGGTATTCCTTGTCGGTCAAGGTTTGCGCCGGTGCGACAGTAATCGAGTCGCCCGTGTGCACGCCCATGGCGTCAAAGTTCTCGATGGCACAAACGATGATGCAGTTGTCGTTCTTGTCCCGAACGACCTCCATCTCAAATTCCTTCCACCCAATCAAGGACTCGTCGATCAATAATTCATTGGTGGGAGACAGATCGAGCCCGCGAGCGCAGATTTCTTCGAATTCATCGCGGTTATAAGCAATACCGCCGCCGGAGCCACCCATCGTGAAGGACGGACGGATAATGCAGGGAAAACCGAGCTGCGCCAGTACCTGCGTGGCTTCTTCCATGCTGTGGGCCAGCGCTGAATTCGGCGTCTCCAGACCAATACGCTTCATTGCCTGGTCAAACAGTTGGCGGTCTTCGGCCTTATCAATCGCGTCTTTACTGGCACCGATCAGTTCTACCCCATACTCTTCCAGGACGCCTTCTCGCGCAAGGTCGAGAGCACAGTTGAGTGCGGTCTGACCACCCATGGTCGGCAGTAGCGCATCGGGACGCTCCTCTCGGATAATATTGGCAACCGTGCGCCATTCGACCGGTTCTATATAGGTAGCATCTGCCATCACTGGATCGGTCATGATGGTAGCCGGGTTAGAGTTGACCAGGATTACCCGGTACCCCTCTTCGCGCAGTGCCTTACAGGCCTGTGCCCCGGAATAGTCGAATTCGCAGGCCTGGCCTATCACAATGGGGCCGGCGCCGAGTATTAGAATACTTTTCAGGTCCGTGCGTTTAGGCATGCTGCATAAGTTCCAGAAAATGATCAAACAAGGGGGCTGCGTCATGCGGCCCCGGGCTGGCTTCAGGGTGACCCTGAAAGCTGAACGCGGGCTTATCGGTTCGATGAATCCCCTGCAGAGTTCCATCAAACAGAGATTTATGGGTCACCCGCAAGGTCGCCGGCAGCGCGCTATCGTCAACCGCAAAACCGTGGTTCTGGCTGGTAATCAGCACCGTACCATCGTCCAGATTCTGCACCGGGTGGTTGGCACCGTGGTGTCCAAATTTCATTTTCATAGTGGTCGCGCCGCTCGCGAGTGCCAGCAACTGATGACCCAGACAGATACCAAAGACCGGTATATCGGTCTTCAATATTTCCGTAATAGCCGCTATCGCATAATCACAGGGCTCGGGGTCACCTGGACCATTCGACAAAAAGATACCGTCCGGTTGCAGGGCCAATACCTCAGCTGCTGGAGTCTGCGCTGGCACCACGGTCAGGCGGCAACCACGATCGACCAGCATGCGCAGAATGTTACGCTTTACGCCAAAGTCGTAAGCGACCACATGCAACGGCAGTTCAGTAGCGCTGAAATCTGGATGCCCCTCACCAAATACCCAACTACCCTGCAGCCACTCATAGGATTCCGTGGTGGAAACTTCACGCGCCAAATCCAGACCTTCAAGTCCACCGAACTCGCGCGCTTTGGCCAATGCGACATCGGCATCAATACCGGCCCCTGCCATTACACAGCCGCTGAGGGAACCTTTCTCACGCAGAAGGCGAGTAAGACGCCGGGTATCAATATCCGCTATGGCAACCACACCATTCGCTTTCAGATAATCACTGAGCGACTGCGTGTTGCGATAGTTACTGGCCATCAACGGCAAGTCACGAATGACCAAACCCGCGGCCTGAACCCCATTTGACTCTGCGTCCTCCGGCGTGGTGCCGGTATTGCCGATGTGGGGGTATGTCAGAGTCACGATCTGACGGGCGTAGGATGGATCAGTTAAAATTTCCTGATAGCCGGTCATGGCGGTATTGAATACCACCTCGCCAACAGAGACGCCATCCGTTCCTATCGCCAAACCATTGAAAATCGTGCCATCTTCAAGGGCCAATATGGCTGGACTGCTCAAGCACACCTCCTCGTCTGCCAGATAAACTGCCTGCGGCTACATCACTCTGTGTCGATAATACTCACGCCAGCAGAGCTGGCGCGCAAAAAAAGCGAAGTGATCTACACCCCGCTTTCTATCGAATATATCTACACTGAATTGAGCACCGAAACAGGAGCCCGGCACCGCACCAGACTCATTAATTCTGGCGCGAGATTTTACGCCATAGGCGCAGCAGAGGCAACCAGATTAGGCGCCAACGCACACTTCAATTAGAAGTCGCTTTGCTGCCGAACCGTTAACATACTCGATGTTCAAATTAAATTCTTTAAGGTATATTTCATGCGGGAGCTATGCTACCTTCCGATGTTGACCCCTAATACATTGGCACTCACAGGAGACAGATATGAGTGAGCTATTGTTTGACCTAACGCTAACTGACGAACAGCGCATGACCCGCGAGTCGGTGCAACGCTTTGCCGCTGCAGAAATGACCGCCGTCGCCCGTGACTCAGATGAAGCCGCAGCAACACCGGCTGATTTTTTCGAGCGCAGCCTGGAACTGGGACTGGCTCTGATGCCAATTCCCGAAGCCCTGGGCGGCGCCGGTGTCGCGCGCTCCCCCATTTCCAACGCCCTCAATGCAGAAGATCTCGCCACCGGCGATATGGGAATGGCACTGGGCAGCATTACACCGCTGGCTTTTGTGAACACGCTGATAGATCAGGGTAACCAGGCCCAACAGGAAAAATATCTCCCGCTATTCTGCGGTGAAACCTTCGCAGCGGCCACCATTGCCTTTACCGAGCCGCGCGCCACGTTCGAACCCACCCAATTGCACACTGCGGCGAGCCGGGACGGTGACAGCTACGTTATTAACGGCGTCAAGAGCATGGTACCGCTGGGAGCCAGCGCTGAACTGATTATGGTTATCGCTGAATTGGAAGGCGAGGGCCCTGCCGCTTTTATTGTTGCGGGCGATGCTAACGGTCTGGCCAGCACCGCAGAGCGCAATATGGGTTTACGAACACTGGAGCTAGCCACGCTGACGTTCACCGACGTACGCGTGGACGCCGACGCTCGACTCGGCGAGAGCTTCGATTTACAACGTTTTGTGGATCTTTCCCGCATCGGCATCTGTGCACTGGCCGTTGGCACCGGGCAGGCGGTACTGGATTACGTGGTCGAATACTGTAATGAGCGCGAAGCCTTTGGTGAGCCCATCACCAACCGCCAGTCAGTGGCTTTCATGATTGCTGATATTGCCATCGAGCTGGACGCCATGCGGCTGATGACCTGGCGCGCTGCAGCCACCGCTGAACGTGGTGAAGATTTTCATGAGCAAGCCTACCTCGCAAAAGTTTTTTGCGCAGAGCACGGCATGAAGATTGGTACAGACGGTGTGCAACTGCTGGGAGGCCACGGTTTCTGCCGCGAGCACCCGGTAGAAATGTGGTATCGCAACCTGCGCGCCATTGGCATTCTTGAAGGCGCAGCCAGCGTCTAAACAGAACCCGGATACAGATAGAAACATGAGGATACCGAGATGATTAATCTGGAACTGAACAGCAAGCAGCAGGAAAACTACAACAACCTGAAGATGATGGCTGAACATATGATGCGGCCTTATTCTCGCAAATACGACACTGAAGAACACACCACGCCGGTAGAAATGGAAGAAGTAGCCAAGCTGCTGGCTCAGGATCGTCCAGTGGCCGCTGCCAAGGGTGGCGGCTCCGATACTGGCATCAAGAACGGTGGCAATATGATGGCGGTTACCGCCTATGAAGCCATGTGCTGGGGCGATGTTGGGCTGATGCTCTCCATGCCTGGGCGCGGTTTGGGTAACGCGGCTATCAGTGCCGTTGCCACTCCCGAGCAGCTGGAAAAATTTGGCGGGCGCTTTGCCGCCATGGCCATCACCGAACCTGGCGCCGGTTCAGACTCCGCCAATATCTCCACCACCGCGGTACTGGACGGCGATGAATGGGTGCTTAACGGCGAGAAGATTTACGTGACTGACGGTGGTCGCTGTGACGTTGTCGTAGTGTGGGCCACCTTGGACAAGTCAATGGGCAAAGCAGCCATCAAATCGTTTCTGGTAGAAAAAGGCACGCCTGGCTGCGAGGTAACGCGACTCGAGCACAAAATGGGCATTCGCGCCTCAGACACCGCAGCGATCACCTTCAGCGACTGCCGCATTCCCAAGAGCAATATCCTGGGCAACCCCGAAGTCGCGAAGAATGCCGAAGAACGTAAAAAGGCCTTTGGTGGTGTCATGCAGACCTTCGACAACACTCGTCCGCCGGTCGCTGCCATGGCCATAGGCGTAGGTCGGGCTGCACTGGACCTGACCCGGGAACTGCTGGGGAAGGAAAATATTGAACTTCGCTTTGACAAAATGCCGATCAACAGCACCGCAATTGAAGCCGAACTGTACCGTATGGAAGCCGAGTGGAGTGCAGCCCGACTGCTGGTGCAGCGCGCTGCCTGGATGGCCGACAACAAGCAACCAAACTCCAAAGAAGCCTCCATGTGTAAGGCCAAGGCCGGTCGTATGGGCAACGCAGTGACTCTCAAGTGTGTCGAACTGTGCAGCAGTTTGGGTTATTCAGAGAACGAATTGTTAGAAAAGTTTGCTCGCGATTCAAAAATTCTGGATATCTTTGAAGGCACCCAGCAAATCCAGCAGCTGATTGTGGCGCGCCGGGTTCTGGGCAAATCTTCTTCTGAACTGAAGTAAGTCCACCAGCTCCGCCGAATAGGCCCGGTCAGGGCCTGTTCGCCACGGCTCTATTGAGTTTGGACCTGGTCGGAAACGGCAGGCTGCCGGCGCTTAAACCATCGCATCAGCCTTAATGTAGACACCGGCAATATCCGCTTCATAAAATCCAGCACGCGTGACTCGACACAGAACACCAGTTTGAAACGCTGCCGCCGAATAGCTTTAACAATCAGACGTGCAGCCTTTTCGGGCGGCATCGCCAAATGAAACATCTTCAGCATCTTGGCCTTATGGTCAGCCTCCATGCGCGCATCCGCCACAATATTGGTCGCTACCGCACCGGGATGCACGCAGGTAATACCCACATTGGTGGCCGCTAACT
This sequence comes from Candidatus Litorirhabdus singularis, assembly GCF_026262625.1. Classification (GTDB taxonomy): domain Bacteria; phylum Pseudomonadota; class Gammaproteobacteria; order Pseudomonadales; family Halieaceae; genus Litorirhabdus; species Litorirhabdus singularis. Next base: position 103,160 of record NZ_SHNN01000005.1, on the reverse strand, counting down.
CCACATACAGCGATTCACTCAGTCCACGCACGGCAAATTTGGTGGCCGCATATGAGCTCTGCCCTGCCATTCCGGTCAGCCCGGCGGAACTGGACATATTGACGATATGCGCCTCATCCTGCTGCTGCAGATAGGGCAGGAAGTACTTGCAGCCATACATGACCCCCCAGTAATTGATACCACTGATCCACTCAAGGTCCTCCAGGGACTGCTCTGCAAACGGCAGGTTCACCGACACCCCGGCATTGTTGACCAGAATATGCACTGCGCCGTGCAGGGCAATCACCTGTTCCGGCAGTGCCTGCATCTGCTCTCGATCCGAAACGTCTATGGTATGCAAGGTCGCATGCCGCCCCAGTGCCTCAATATCCTTCAATACCTCCTGTAAGCGTGACTCACTTACATCCACTAGCGCCACATCGGCGCCACAGGCGGCCAGCTCCAGACTGACTGCCCGTCCGATACCACTGCCAGCGCCGGTGACCACCGCTACTCTGCCCTCAATCTGTTGCATAAGGTGGATCCTTTGGAGTGAAGCCCACAAGTATGACAGGAGGCCACAGTCAGCGTCTCTAAAGATTGTAGTCGCCGAGGCAGACTATCGGGGCCTGCGTTCAATATGCTGGCCCGACTGCATTGCATGCTTGTTAAGGGTCGGTAAACTGTGCGCTCACTCAAATTTCGGAGTTAACCCATGTCCAATCAAATTTTGAGCGGCAAAGCTTATCTGGTCACCGGCGGCGGCACTGGCATCGGTAAAGCTTGTGCAGCCAGACTGGCAGCCGACGGCGCCGTGGTCACTATTACCGGCCGCACTGAGGCCAACCTGCAAGCTGCCGCAGATGAGATTAACGCCAATCTACAGGGCGAGGGGAAGATTCAATATCACGCTGGCGATGTCACCAATGAAGATGACGTTATACAAATGATTACCACGACGTCCGCTGCCACCGGCGGTTGCAATGGCGTGATCGCCAATGCTGGGGGCGGCGGTATGCCCATGCCCTACGGCAAACTGGATACTGATGAATTCATGCGCGTGCTGAACCTCAATGTGTTGGGCACCATGCTGTGCATGAAGCACAGCATTGGGCCCATGATCGAACAGGGCGGCGGCTCGTTTGTCGGCATGTCATCGCTGGCTGGCCATATTACCCATCCGTACTTTCACGCCTACTGCGCTGGCAAAGCCGGCATTGAGGCCATGATGCGCAATGCGGCCGACGAATACGGTAAGGACAACCTGCGCTTCAACGCCATTAGGCCAGGCTTCATTGCCACTGAAATCATGGACGGGATTCCCCGCGACAGCGAGGTGTACCAGAGCTACATCGAAAACACGCCGATGAATGACGTCGGCCACCCAGAAGATGTGGGTGAATTGGCACGTTTTTTGATCGGGCCGGAATCACGCTGGATTACCGGGCAATGTATCAATGTTGACGGTGGCCACGGGCTGCGCCGCGGGCCCGACTTTTCCAGCTTTGTCGGGTAAGTAGACATGGCAACGCTGTTCAGCGATATCATCGGTTTAACCGGCACCGCCTTGGTGGTGCTGGCCTATTTCCTGCTGCAGTTAGAGCGCCTTGACCCCAAGGGGCTCAGCTACAACCTGATCAACCTGGCTGGCGCTGGTCTGCTACTGACCAGCCTCACCTATACCTTTAACCTCGCCAGCTTTGTGATTGAGATCTTCTGGATCAGCGCCTCCCTGCTGGGGCTTTGGAAGTGGCTGGGACGCCGCGCTAGCCAGTAAAGTCATTTGGCTATGCGGCATCCGCCGCCAGACGAGCCATTAGAAGGTCATAATAACCTTACCGCGGGCCCGCCGCTCAAGCATGCAGTTAAACGCCTCTTCAAAGCGCTCGATAGGGTAAGTTTCAGTCACCACCGGTGCTAGCTTACCCGCTTCGAAAAGCTCCCAGAGTTCAGCGATATTGCTGGCATTGCACTCCGGCTCCTCGCCTGAGAATCGCCCCCAGAAAACCCCGACTATAGAACAACCTTTGAGCAGGGCCAGATTGAGCGGGATCTGCGGAATAGGGCCCGCCGCAAAACCGATAACTAGAAAACGGCCATTCCAGGCGATTGCGCGCAAGGCGGGCTCACTGAAGTCGCCACCCACTGGATCGTAAACAACGTCCGCGCCCTTGCCACCGGTCAGCTCCTTGACCCGGTCCTTCAATGACTCAGTGCTATAGTTGATCACTTCGTCAGCACCTAGTTGGCGGCACAGCTCAAGTTTCTCGTCGCTGCTAGCCGCAGCGATAACGCGTGCCCCCATCAGCTTGCCAATTTCAACTGCAGTAGTGCCAACACCGCCGGCCGCTCCCAGCACTAACAGGGTTTCCCCCGCCTGCAAGTTGGCGCGCTGTTTGAGCGCGTAGTAAGACGTAAAATAGGTAATCGAAATTCCCGCCGCCTGCTCAAAGCTCAAGCTCTTGGGCTTCTTGAAAACGGCAAATTCACTGGTAACCATCGACTCGCAAAAGCCACCAGCCGCACCCATCGACAGCACTTCGTCACCCACCGCAAAGCGAGTTACAGCTGAACCGATCGCGGTCACCACCCCCGCGGCCTCACCGCCTGGAATAAAAGGCAGCTCAGGCTGAATCTGATACTTACCCTGAATGATCAACACATCGGGAAAGTTGAGCCCCGCCGCCTTGACTCCGATTTGTACGTCGTGCTCACCCAGCTCGGGTAGCGGCCAGTCCTGCTCCAGACTCAACTTGTCGGGCAGACCCAACTCTTTACATACCAATGCGCGCATTACTGCTGCTCCTTATTTGATGTTCGCGTAAATGATGAACCCTTCAATAAAATCTTTAACACGACCGCTAGCATCGCGCCGTGGTGTACCTATAGAAAAACGGCGCCCGCAGGCGCCGTCAACTAGCGTAACTAAACAGACCGGTTTAGCAGACCTCGAACAAGCCCGCAGCACCCATACCACCGCCAACACACATGGTGATTACCACATACTTGACGCCGCGGCGCTTACCTTCAATCAAGGCGTGACCAATCATGCGTGAACCACTCATGCCATAAGGGTGACCAATCGAGATGGCACCGCCATTAACATTCAGCTTGTCATTGTCGATACCCAGCACATCGCGACAATGAATCACCTGGCAGGCAAAAGCTTCGTTCAGCTCCCACAGACCGATATCATCGACCGACAGGCCATTGGCCTTGAGCAATTTGGGAACCGCAAACACTGGGCCAATACCCATTTCGTCAGGTTCACAGCCGGCTACCGACAAACCTCGATAAATACCCAGCGGCTCCAGGCCCTGCTGCTCTGCCAGCTTGGCGTCCATAACCACTTGCGCAGAAGACCCGTCAGACAACTGAGAGGCGTTACCCGCTGTTATGGTGCCACCCTCACGTACCGTCTTCAGACCAGCAAGGCCTTCGGCGGTAGTCGCGCGAATACCCTCGTCCGCTGAAACTGTGGCTTCAACCTCTGAGGCTTCGCCAGTTTCTTTGTTCCAAACCGTACGCGTGCAAGTCACGTCAACCAGCTCGTCTGCGTAGCGACCAGCTTCATAAGCCGCTGCCGTGCGCTGCTGAGATTGAAACCCGTACTCATCCTGCTGGTCACGTGAGACGTTATAGCGCTGGGCTACATTCTCCGCTGTATCCAGCATCGCCATATGAATATTGGGGTGCATCGACATCAGGTCCGCGTCCACCATGCGGTGCAAATTCATATGCTCATTCTGCACCAGACTAATCGCTTCCAGACCACCGGCAACAATCGCGCTCATGCCGTCTTCCTTGATCTGCTTGGCTGCGGTTGCGACTGCCATCAGGCCCGAGGAGCACTGACGATCAATGGTCATACCACTGACCGTAACTGGCAAGCCAGCACGCAGAGCAATCTGGCGTGCAACGTTGGCACCCGTGGCGCCCTGCTGTAAGGCACAACCCATAATACAATCGTCGATTTGCCCCGGATCAATACCGGCCCGCTTAACCGCTTCGGCAACGGATGCCGCACCCAAGCTGGCACCACCGAGATTATTAAAACCGCCCCGATAAGCTTTTGCGATCGGGGTACGGGCCGTTGCTACAATTACTGCGTCACTCATATCATTTCTCCTGTGCTAGGTTATTTGAGTTCAATACCCAGGCCTGCGGCGGCCATACCGGTAAACTTGACGGTTTGCTCAAAGCCCGCCTGCGGTATCGCTTCACCCTCGGTGTTGCAGATAGCATCCCAGTTGGCAGCAATCCCTTCTGGCGATTGGTCTTCGGGAGCGAGATACGCACCTTGCGTCTCATGAATCTTGACCACTGAGTAACAGCCTGCACCGGCCGCAATCACGGTCCGCGCGGGGGCGTCTTCACTCACCATATAGAGCACTGCCGGGGTTACAGTTTCTGGCGTCAGCAGATCGAAGGCTGCTTCCGGAATCAGGCCCTCAGTCATCCGCGTACCGGCAGTCGGTGCCAGCGCATTGACCTTAATATTGTACTTGGCGCCTTCCTGCGACAGTGTATTCATCGCACCTATCACGCCCATCTTCGCCGAGCCATAGTTCGTCTGACCAAAGTTACCGTACAAACCGGACGAAGAAGTGGTCATCACAATACGACCGTAGGCCTGATCACGCATAATGTCCCACACCGCCTTGGTGCAATTGATACTGCCCATCAGGTGCACGTCCAGAACCATGCGGAAATCATCAAGACTGCCCTTGGCAAAACTCTTATCACGCAGAATACCGGCGTTGTTAACCAGAATATCGACGCGGCCCCACTGATCCATGGCAGCCTTGACCATGGCTTCTACTTCATCATACTTGGCAACGTTTGCACCATTGGCGATAGCTTCACCACCGGCCGCTTCAATCTCAGCAACCACGGCTTTGGCGGCTTCACTAGAACCACCTGTACCATCGGCAGCGCCGCCCAAATCATTAACCACTACTTTTGCGCCGCGCTTGGCCAACTCAATGGCGTGACAACGTCCAAGACCCTGTCCAGAACCAGTAACAATAGCTACCTTGCCGTCATAACGAATACTCATAGTTCCACCTTTCCTTTCCCGTCAAAATTAGTAAGTGTAGTCCGCCTGAATCAGGCCGTAGCTACCATAGACAACCACTCAGCAACCAGCGCAGGAGTTTCTTCTCCCTCGATTTCAACACTGATAGCCTGCTTGACCAAATAGCGTCCGCCGTCCTTGAGCGTAATATCCTGAATAGTCACATGCGCTCGCACTCGCTTGCCCGCGCGCACAGGAGCCAGAAAGCGCACTTTATCAAAGCCATAGTTAATACCCATCACCACACCTTCGGGCGTAATACCGTTTTGTGTCGCGATGTGAGACAGCATCGACAGCGTCAGAAAACCGTGGGCGATAGTGCCACCAAAAGGTGTATCTTTAGCCTTCTCTTCGTCTATGTGAATGAACTGTCGATCCTCAGTGCATTCGGCAAACTCGTTGATCCGCTCCTGGCCGATCTCAAACCAATCACCTGGCTCCAGAACAGTTCCAATGTAATTAGTGAATTCTTCTTGCGGCACAATTTGAAAGCCCATGCTTATCTCCTGTGAGAGTTGATTGATCTGAATTGAGCCCCTGCAAACGCACACGTCCAGATTGGCCCAAAAAAAGGAATTTGAACATACAGTATGTATTCCGCACTTTCAAGTATTTCCAGTGCCTGCTGAGCCTGCGTAACCAACCCCCAGAAGCAACTGTGGAGGGGCGATGGGCTCGCGCGCGAGTCAGGTTTTACGCGGGCTTCTCCGCCTCACGCAGGTTATGGTTTAGCGCCAGAGCTGATAGACTTCTTTGACTTTCATTACTACGAGGCTCTGCATTCATGGCAGGCTCACGGATCAAGGCTCCCACCCCCTACCAACGCCCCACCACGGGCTATGACTGGAGTGACTACGACCCGGGTGAATTCTACGACGAAATCATCAGCTCACCGGGCAACGGCCGTGCCGCGGCGCGGGGCTTGGTTGCCTATATCCGAAAAATGTCTGCCAAGCGGCTAATTTCACGTCAACAGGCGGCTGATCTGGCGATTAAAGAAATGGGCATCAGCTTTACCGTTTACAGCGACGGTGAAAATATCGACCGCGCCTGGCCCATGGATATCATTCCACGCATTATCGCACTCCGCGAATGGAAGGGCCTGGAGGCTGGACTCATCCAGCGTTTAACGGCGCTAAATATGTTCATTGATGATATCTACAACAAACAGCAAATTCTCAAAGACGGCGTAGTCCCCAAAGAGCTCATCCTCAGCTCACCAGATTTTCTCGAGGCTTGCATGGGTGCCAAACCTCCACACCGCGTCTGGTCCCATATATGTGGCTCGGATCTGGTGCGCGACGGCGACGGCACCATGTATGTGCTGGAAGATAACCTGCGCGTGCCGTCGGGTGTTTCCTATATGTTGGAGAACCGCGCCATTTCTAAAAGAATACTGCCGCAGCTGTTCGAAAACAGTGCCATCCAGCCCGTCGACGACTACCCCTCCCAACTGTTCGAAATGTTGGCATCCCTCTCACCCAGAAAAAGCGACAGCCCTGAAATAGTTGTCATGACACCGGGCGTGTTCAATTCAGCCTACTTCGAACACGCTTACCTGGCGCAGCGCATGGGCGCAGAGTTGGTGGAAGGACCCGACCTTGTGGTCGATAAGCACGATAAAGTGCATATGCGCACCATCCGTGGTCTGGAGCAGGTCGACGTTATTTATCGGCGCGTGAACGACGACTTCCTCGACCCCGAGGTATTTAACCCGGACTCCATGCTGGGAACCGCCGGCCTGTTTCGCGCCTGGCGCAAGGGCAATGTCGGGCTGGCAAACGCGCCTGGTTCTGGCGTCGCCGATGACAAGATCATCTATACCTATGTGCCCGCCATCATCAAATACTACCTCGATCAGGACCCCTTGATCCCGAACGTGCCTTCCTATCTATGCGTTAACAAGCAACATCAGCAGCATGTACTGGCAAATCTCGAAAACATGGTGGTTAAGCCCGCCAATGAATCTGGCGGCTACGGTATGTTGATAGGTCCGGCATCCACCAAAAAGGAACGCCAGGAATTTACCGCGCTCATCAAGAAGAACCCGCGAAATTATATGGCCCAGCCTGCACTGGCACTGTCCACCGCACCGACACTGTGTGGCAATAGCCTGCAACCGCGACATCTGGACCTGAGACCGTTTGTGCTGCAAGGCAAGAACCATTACGTCACTGCCGGCGGACTGACACGGGTCGCGTTGCGTAAGGGCTCTCTGGTGGTTAATTCATCACAGGGTGGCGGCAGTAAAGACACCTGGATACTCGACACGGAGGCCAACTGATGCTTTCAAGAGTCGCAGAGCGTTTATACTGGCTGGCACGTTACCTGGAGCGCGCAGAGGACACCGCGCGCCTGATTCTGGTCTGGCACCAGTCCTCATTGGATATGCCCCGCAAAGCCCAGCCCGGCTGGGACCGGTTACTGGAAGTGCTAGGGGCACAGTCCACCTTTGCGCAAACACCGGGCGTCGCCAACGAGAAAAATATCGTCAGCTTCGCCTTCAGCGAACGCGGTAATCCTTCGTCCATCATCAGCGCCCTCACCGCCGCCCGGGAAAACATGCGTACCACGCGGGAAATCATGCCCAGCGAAACCTGGGTACAGGTCAACAGCCTCTATCTCAGTGTTGCCAGACGCTCCAACAAACCCTTAGCCAAGGGCTCGCGGCACGCGGTACTCAACGGGGTCATCAACACCTGCCAACAGATTTCGGGCAACCTGTCTGGCACCATGAATCACGACGCCGCCTATCAATTCGTACGCATGGGTAGCGCACTGGAACGCGCCGATATGACGACTCGCATAATCGATGTCGCATCGGCAGACCTCACTAGCATGAGCGATGAAGGCCTGCCCTACCAAAACATGTTGTGGATCAGCGTATTGCGTTCACTCAGTGCTTACCAAAGCTATCGACTCGGGGTACGGGCACGCGTTAATCCGCCAGACGTCGTCGAGTTTTTACTGGCCAGTAACGAGTTTCCACGAGCTTTGGGTTATTGCCTGCGAGAGGTCGAATCCAGCATGAAGCTGTTACCGCGCAGCGGTCGAGCTTTGAAATTGCTGCGCTCAGTGTTGGCCGAGTTAGATGCTACTGACTGCAGTGAGCTGGCCGGAGACGACTTACATCAGTTTATCGATGACATGCAGCTGCACCTGCAGGCGATCGGCGGCATTATTACAGAAACCTGGCTCAGCCCGGACCAATAGCCTTGAAGCCATTCTCCTGTAGCTGCGGACAGACTATTTTTTGCGATAACACCGACTGCATCCAGTGTGGCCGCACCCTCGCCTACGAACCCATGCAGCGGCAGATGCTGTCTCTGCAAAGCGGCGCCAAGGGTGAATGGGTAGATGCCAGCGGCGCGGTCTATTCGCTGTGTCGCAACCGCAGCGAGCATCAAGTATGCAACGGTGCAGTTGCGCATTCGACAAGTGCAGCAGCAGATACGCTATGCTCCACCTGTCGACTCAACCTGATTGTACCTATCGTAGAGCAGCGACCACAAAATCTGCTTGCCTGGAAGCGCCTGGAAGCGGCGAAGCGGCGCATGATCAGTGGGCTATCCGAGCTGGGTCTGCAACCGCAGCGCGCCGAAACCAATCGCGCTGGGCCCATGCGTTTTGAATTCATGGAGGATAAGCGCAGTCACCCTGATGTGCTGGAACATTTTGTAAGCACCGGCCATAAAAATGGCGTCATCACTATCAATATCATGGAAGCGGATGAAGTGGGCAGAGTCCAACAGCGCGAACTCAACGGTGAACGCTACCGCACCCTGCTCGGTCATTTCAGACATGAGGCGGGTCACTATTTCTTTCTGCAGCTGGTCACGGACAGCGGGGCATTTCAGCAGCTATTTGGCGACCCCAATCTGGATTACAACACGACGATGGGTGCCTACTACCAGTCGGGCCCGCCTAACAACTGGCAACACAACTATATCAGCGCCTATGCCAGCAGCCATGCCATGGAAGACTGGGCCGAATGCTTTGCGCATTACTTGCACCTGCAAGACACACTGGAAACCGCCTACCACCACGGCCTGCTAGACAACGACGTGCGTCAGCTAACACTGAACGACCAGCTCGATGCCTGGGGTACTTTGATTCTGAGCCTGAACGAGGTCAACCGAAGTCTTGGCGTCGGCGACCCCTATCCGTTTGTGATTTCAGAGAATGTGGCAGCGAAGCTGGAATATGTGCACGCCGCCATCAGCGCAGGAAGAACTGCGGCTAGCGTTAATCAGTGATGGCTTGCAATACTGGGGCCGAGCGCTTTTCCCACTCAAACTGCGGCAGCTCGCGGAACGCGCTTTGAATCACTTCACTCCAACTGCGGCGCAGACTCAGCAGATAGGAGTCCTCAGCGGCCAGCTTGATGTAGTGATCACTTTCGAAAGTATCGTTTTCGTAGACCAACACCTCAATCGGTGGGCCCACCGTGGCGTTGGCAGCAATGGTAGAGTCCATTGATACCAGGGCGCAACGAGCTGCATCCTCCAGCCCGGTACCTGGACCCAAAATGCGATCCAGAATCGGTTTACCGTACTTACTTTCACCAATCTGCAGATACGACGTCTCATCTGACACCGAAATATAATTACCTGCCGAGTAAATCAGGTAAATAGCAGGATCACAGCCACGGATCTGACCACCCACGATAAAAGTGGCGGAGGTGTTAATTTCAGCATTGCCGGTGGAGTCCTTGGCTTGCTCTTGCTGTTCACGGCTAACGCGGGCCACATATTTAGCAACGTCAGTCATTTTTTTGCAGCTGTGCAGAGAGTCTCCGTCCTCTAGTTCCAGATCGTTATCCAAATGGCTGATAACCGCTTGTGTAGTGGCCAAATTGCCGGCACTCAGCACCACCACCATGCGGTCTTTGTCCAGGTTATAGACATGCATCTTGCTGTAAGAGGACAGAACATCTGGTCCTGCATTGGTGCGGGAGTCGGAACAAAATACCAGGCCATCATCGGTGGCAATAGCAACGCAGTAGGTCATATAGAGTCTTTGATTCGCTCAGCCTAAGCTGGAAGAGGACAACTTAGCAGGTTTCCGAGCGGGAAGGAATCAGATAAAAAAACCTCATTTACTTGTGTTCCACGCGTTCCACTGTTACCTCCATACGCTGTGGCAGCAGCAGCGGGCCAAACTGATTGTACAGCGCCACATCCGCCGCATCCCGGCCTTGTGCTATAGCAATGCGCGCATCCAGCTCTGGATTACAGGTTGGATCAAACGTGTGCCAGCGGCCCCCAACATAAACCTCGAACCAGGCATGCACATCCATGGGCTCCAGTTGGTGTAAATACCCCACTACCAGCCGCGCTGGAATACACAGGGCCCGACAGAGGGCGATACAGACCTGGGCCAGATCTCGACACACACCTTCACGACGCGCATTTACCTCAACCGCGGACACGGGATAGGTACTGCTCAGCGGCACATAGGCAATATTTTCCTGTACCCAGGCCACAATTGCCTGCACCTGACCGTAGCCGGGTACACAGCCGATAACCAGCTCCTGAGCCATTGCTCCAAAACGATCAGACTCACAGTAACGGCTGGGTAGCAGATAAGAGTATACGTCCTGTGGCAGGTTGGAGACGTCATCAAAACCCGCAGTGGTATCGCCTGGCGGCGTCGGCGCAACCAAAACCTCCGCCTCGGTAGAAATATAGAAATCGCCCACCGGAGCAATCAACCGCTGGCACAAATTGGAGAAACTGTCCGTGTACTCATCAACCCGCAAGGCGGGTTCCAGCTGGTACTTCTCTGAAGCTACCCACTGCCGAGCATCACTGCGCGGACGCAGCATAAACACCATCGCAGTAGGCGCCGTCACATGAAATGAGAGTTCACAACTGGCTCGCAACCACACGTCATTCATAAGCGTTAGGGGTCCCGGCTGGTCCAGCGTGGTGCAACCACAGCCGGAGGTCAAAAGAACGGCTACCATATACTTTTAAACTAACGTCCGCCAATTCATTCATGATCCATTATGGGACTGCCGCGTCAGGGTGAATCTCGGTAAACTACCCCTGTCATAGCTACCGGTAGAATAAGTTGCTCGCTAACTCGCACGACCAACCCCACATAATCAGTATCGAGAACATCTCCGATGAAGCCGTCGGCGGCAAGGCCCGTGGGCTAGCTGAGCTTGTTGCTATGGGCCTCCAAGTACCGCAAGCGTTCGTTATTGTGAATGCCGAGGGCACCCGTTTTCCGCTGAATCTGGATCACGCCTATGCTGAGCTTGGCGGTGGCCGTGTCGCAGTGCGTTCGTCGGCGCTTGGCGAAGACGGCGATCAGGCCTCCTTCGCGGGGCAGTATGAAACCGTTTTGGACGTAGAGGGCGAAGCCGATCTGCGACAAGCAATTACACGCTGCGTTGACTCCCTGCACTCCGAGCGCGCCGATGCTTACAATGAAGATCAGGCGCAGCTGGGCGATGTTCGGATGTGCGTGGTGGTGCAACAGATGGTGGCAGCAGCCAGCGCCGGGGTTTTATTCAGCGCTGACCCGGTCACAGGCCGCCATGATCGCATGGTCATCGATGCAGTAACCGGGCTCGGTGAGGCTCTGGTGAGCGGTGAGCAGACCCCAGATCACTACTTGCTGGACAGGGACAATCAACTGGTTCTCAGCGATTTAGTGGACGTAGAACCCATACTCTCTCCCCTTCAAATCAAGACACTGGCTGAGCAAGCTCGTGCCGCGGTCGTTAGCCATGGTGCGCCACTGGATATGGAGTGGGCCTTTGACGCCGATGGCCAGCTGTTCTGGCTGCAAGCCAGGCCTATCACTACACTCGGCGTTGACCTGAACGACAATTACACACCGATAGCAGCAGACGCAGTTATCACCCGCTGCAATGTCGGCGAAATGATGCCAGGGCCGGTATGTCCACTGACCTTTTCTACTCAGGGTCGGGCTATAGAACACGGGATGCAGCATATGCACGTGAGCTATGCCAGACGCCCTGCCATTACCCAGGATTGGACTCAGATCAATCTGTTTTATGGCCACATGTTTATCAATCTCAGCGGCGGTTTGGCTGCCGCCCGCAATGTCTCCCTGACCAATGCCGAAGTTATGGCACAAACTCTGTGCGGCCGGCCCGTACCGGAGCTGCAAGAACCCCTCGACAAAAGACCACTGCCGCAACGCTGGTGGGGTAGCGTCAGATTCCTCCGCTACTGCTTGCGCGCCAGTAAAGTGCTGGCGGAATTCTATACCCGCTTTGAAAACTTTAACGTCGTTTTCCATGACAGCTCCCTGCAAATGATGGAGGAGATGGAACTCCAGTTCCCCTGGCTGCTGGAGGCGGACGAGGTTCATCTGCGCTCCTCTGCCTATTCGGGCCTGATGGAGGGCGTTATTCAGGGCATAGTCTCGGGAGGGATAAAAAACCCCAACCCCGAGCAAGCCGCGGCTCTGCAAGGTGAGGCTGCGCGCCTGCTGGCCGGCGCCGAGAACGTAGAAAGCGCAGTCATGCTGCAGCAACTCGATCAGGTGGTCGACCTCATTGCCGTTGATGCAGAACAGGGACAGTGGTTCCGTAAATGCAGCACCGAAGAGGGTCTTGCATGGTTAGAGTCTGAGCCTGCCGCCGCTGCGGGTAGCGCTTTTCGAAAATTCCTCGACGAGCATGGACATCGTGGCTATCGGGAGCTCTGCGTCCGCGAGAAAGCCTGGCGCGAACAACCACAACAAGTTGTTACTACCATGCAGGCAGCCATCGCCTCGCGCCTTAACGGTGCCTACCGACCCAAGGCAGCCAATAGCGTAGATATGACTCAGCTAAGCCTGGCGCTACGAAAGTTGTTGCCTGCTGCCCACAAAGCGATTCGCCAGCGAGAGGAAACCAAATCAATGCTGGTAGAAGCCACTTATCGACTTAAGCGAGGGTACCGCCACCTAGGCGATCTGCTGGTTAATGAGGGGCATCTGGAAGACGCCGACCTGGTGTATTTCTTTTCGCGAGAGGAACTGGCCGACTACTGCCGCGCACCTAACCCTGAAGCAGCCGAGCGTGCTGTGTTGCGAAGGCGGACACTAGAGTTTCAACAACACCTGGAATTCGAAGATATTCACGTTGGCTTCGCTTCGCCAATTGAACTGCAAGAACAGACTACTGCCGATGCTAACCAGCTGGTAGGTCGCCCGGTTAGCCGCGGCGTGGTCGAGGGACGCGCGCGAGTCGCTCTGACCCTGGAGCAGGCTGCTGGACTGCAACCAGGCGAGATTCTGGTTTCCCATATTACCGATATTGGCTGGACTCCGTATTTCAGCTTAATCGCCGGGCTGGCGACTGACGTCGGCAGCGCGGTCTCTCACGGCGCAGTGATTGCCCGCGAATACGGATTGCCTGCCATAGTCAATTTGCGCACGGCGACCAAAGCTATCCAGACCGGAGATTTGATTCGACTGGATGCCGACCACGGTGTCCTCACCCGTCTGGCTAGTGCCGACGAGACGGTTTAACCCGCATGCCGCCGCTTGACGGCAATCCCGAACAACATGATTACATCGTGATTGGTGCGGGTATTGTCGGCCTTTCCACCGCTTGGCAGCTGCAACAGCGCGAACCACAAGCCAGCATCTTGCTGCTGGAAAAGGAGCGCGAGATTGGCCAGCACCAAAGCGGCCACAATAGCGGCGTCATTCATTCTGGCATCTACTATGAACCCGGCAGTCTTAAGGCCGACTTGTGCCGCCGTGGGCTCGACGCTACCGTGGAATTTTGCAGGTCAGAGAACATTCCGTTTGAACAGTGCGGAAAGTTACTGGTGGCGACCAATCTGACCGAATTGGAGCGCTTGCGGGCGCTGTTCCAGCGTGCCAAGGACAATCAACTCAATGTTGAATGGTTAGAGCAGCAACAGTTGCAGCAGCTGGAGCCAACGCTCTCCGGGCTAAGCGCACTGCGCATTGCAGCGACGGGGATTGTTGACTATCGCCAGATCTGTGCCGCTATGGCGCGCCGCTTCGAACGCTATAGCGGCAGCCTACAACTGAGTTCAGAAGTCACTGCCATTGAGGAATCCAAGGATCACGTAATGCTAAAACTAGGGAACGGCCGCGTACTGCAAACCCGTTTTCTGATCTCCTGCGGCGGTCTAATGGCAGACCGACTGTGCGAATTAATGGGTCTGACGCCCAAGTTCAGCATCATACCGTTCCGCGGTGAATACTATCGACTACCACCGCACCGGCAAGGTCTTGTGAAGCACTTGATATATCCGGTACCAGATCCGCAGCTACCGTTTCTGGGTATTCATTTGACCCGCATGATAGACGGTAGTATCACCGTGGGCCCCAATGCGGCGCTAGGCTGGAAGCGTGAAGGTTACGGAAAATTCAATCTCAATCTCAAGGATAGCGCTGCTATGCTAGCGTTTCCTGGCTTCTGGAAGTTGCTGGCGGGACATATAGGGCCAGGGATTGCAGAACTGCGCAACGCCTGGTTCAAACGCAGTTACTTACAGCAAGTGAGAAAGTATTGCCCGCAGCTCACGCTGGCGGACCTACAACCTTATCCGGCAGGAGTAAGGGCGCAGGCGGTGCTGCGCGACGGCAGCCTGGTGCACGACTTCCTGTTTGAGCGCACGCCGCGCAGCCTGCATGTTTGCAATGCGCCCTCCCCGGCTGCAACTTCCGCGATTCCCATCGGTGCGTATATTTGTGAACAGATAGTTACGCCGACCCCGATTTAGCGCAAAAAAAAGGGCCGGCAAAGCCGACCCCCTGATAACGCGTGCTTTGCAGCGCGCGTCTTAGCCATCACGGAACGTCGCGTTTACCGCGTTCTGCTCACCGTAGCGCTTGAGCTCATGCCGTCCAACGACCATACGATGCACGGCATCGGGACCGTCAGCAAGTCGCAAGGTGCGCTGCGCCATATACATACCCGCCAGTGGTGTATCCTGCGACACACCAAGAGCACCAAACATCTGAATGGCTTCGTCGACGATTCGAATAGAGATATTAGGCACAGCGGTCTTGATCATAGAGATCCAGATACGTGCTTCCTTGGCATCGACGTTGTCCATCATCCAGGCTGTTTTCAAGGTCAATAGACGCGCTTGCTCTATGTCCATACGGGCATCAGCGATAATGTCGATATTACCGCCCAGACGCGCCAAAGGCTTACCGAAAGCCGTACGGCTCAGTGAACGCTTGCACAGTAATTCCAGCGCTTTCTCAGCAGCGCCAATAGCACGCATACAGTGGTGAATGCGACCTGGTCCAAGCCGACCCTGAGAAATTTCAAAACCACGACCAGCGCCGAGGATAATATTGTCTTTGGGCACACGCACATCGGTAAATTTCAAATGCATGTGACCGTGGGGTGCGTCATCCATTGAGAATACGTTCATCGGCCGCAAGACTTCAAGGCCCGGCGTACCCATGGGTACCAAAATTTGCGATTGCTGGACGTGCTTTGCAGCATCCGGGTCAGTCTTGACCATCACAATCAAAATTTTGCAGCGTGGGTCTCCCGCACCAGAAGCATAATGCTTCTCACCGTTGATAACCCACTCATCGCCATCTAATACAGCACTTGAGCTAACATTGGTCGCATCAGAACAGGCGATATCAGGCTCAGTCATCGCGAAGCAAGAACGAATGCGCCCGTCTAACAACGGCACCAACCACTGCTCTTTTTGTGCCTCACTACCGTACTTCTCCAACACTTCCATATTGCCTGTGTCTGGCGCCGCACAGTTAAAGACTTCAGCAGCCAGATACGACTTGCCCATCTCTTCTGCCAGATAAGCGTACTCAACTGTATTCAGACCAAACCCGCGCGCCCCTTCAGTGAGAAAAAAGTTCCACAGACCGGCATCCTTGGCTTTGTCTTTCAGGGTCTCAAGTATCTCAGTCTGACGATCAGTGAACTGCCAGCGATCACCGGTGCCTATCTCATCGTGATACTCCTGTTCCAGCGGAATAATTTCCTTGTCGATAAATTCACCCACCTGCGCCAATATGGGTTTAACCCGTTCACTTACTCCCAGATCCATACTCTCTCTCCTGTTATTGCTGCAGCTGTGCAGTGTAGTCTGCCTTGAGCTGACGCTTAAAAATCTTGCCTGAGGCGATGCGCGGTAATTTTTCACGCAACACCCAAATATTTTGTGGAATCTTGAAACCCGCCAAATGCCCGGCCAGGTATTCGCGCAGCTCCATATCTGTCAGCTGCATGCCTTCATGCACTACTACTGCAGCGCCAACCACTTCACCCAGTCGCTCGTCGGGCAATCCAAATACAGCTACTTCGTCTACTGCATCGTGCAGATGTATAGCGGCCTCAACTTCAATACAGCTGATATTCTCGCCGCCACGGATAATTATTTCCTTGATCCGATCGACTATATAGAGAAATCCATCCTCATCCATATAGCCTACATCACCGCTATGGAACCACTCTCCCTTGAAGGCGCGTGCTGTGGCCTCAGGCTTATTCCAATAACCGCGAACATTGGCCGTGCTTTTAATGCAGACCTCTCCACGCTCTCCGATTGGCAGCGGCCGGTCATTGTCATCAACAATCTGAAAGTCTGTCACTGCTGGTACGGTGCGCCCGGTGCTGCGCGGGTTAGCCGCGTAGAAGGCTCCCGAGTTAACCGCTCCAAGCGCATTGGTTTCGGTTAGCCCGTAGCCGCTGCCAGGACTAGAGCGTTTAAAGGTGTCGGTAATTTTCTTGACCTGATCGGGCGGTCGCGCCGCACCGCCTGAATATATCTCTTTCAGACTGGAAAGGTCATAAGGTGAATGTTGAGCTGCGGTTTGCAGCTCGGCCGACATCGTCGGCACACCATTAAAGTTGGTTACACGTTCCGCCTCAATCAGCCGCATAGCTTCCTGCACATTCCACTTGTGCATCATCACAATCTTACGACCAATAATGACCGACAGCATGAACAGACTGTGGCTGCCGGTTGCGTGGAACAGCGGCACTGTCATAAGTGCACAGGGGCGAAATTTGGTATCTGTCTTATCTTCTGGCGAAGCTTCCGAAGAAGGTTCCGCGACTATGTTGCCGGCATTGCCCAGCAGCAGCCAACTGTACATGGCGGCAATAATGCTGCGATGAGTGGCCACTGCCCCTTTGGGGTGCCCGGTCGAGCCGGACGTGTACATAATGGTCGCATCAGCGTCGGGGGCAATCTCTACCTGGGGCATAGTCGCATCAATGTGCCGCTGCGAAGCCGCGGCAAAGTCTTCCACCGCCAGCGACAATCCACTGAAGTCGCCCACACCTACCAACTGTAGTTTGAGGCGATCGACAAAGGTTTCCATGCGGCCAGCGCGCTCCGGATCGACCAGCACCACATGGGCACCGCAATCCTCCAAGCCGTATTCAAGCTCTTCACCCGTCCACCAGGCATTCATGGGTACGACAATCGCGCCGATGCTGGCTGCAGCCACAAACGCAAACATCCACTGGGGATTATTGCGCATGGCAATCGCAACCCTGTCCCCCGGCTTGACGCCATAGTCTTGCAGCAACACATGAGCAAACTGCGAAGCCTGCTGATAAGCCTCACCATAGGTATAGCGCTCATCCTGGCAGACCACAAATTCCTTGTTGTCGTGCCTGGCCATCACAGCGAAATACTGGGCCAAACTGTCAGGCTGCTTTTTGTAGTGCCTATAATGCACGCCACGCACTTCAACATCTTCTAGCTCGAACGGCTGACCCGATGAAGTCAGTTCCGCGACCACGGCTTCCAATTTATGCAGCGCCTCGATGCCCATCAATCAAAAAGCGCTGAGAGTCGCGTAACGATCAAGGTGATAACTATGATCACCAAAGGTCTGCTGAGCTACCCGCGCTCGCTTGATAAAAAAGCCTATATCAAACTCATCGGTCATTCCAATACCACCGTGCATTTGAATAGCCTCATTGGAAACTCGCGCGGCGACCTGACTAACCTTTGCTTTACAGGCCGAGGCCAGCAACGATAGATTGTCGTCTCCCGCATCGATAGCCTGCAGCGACCGAATAACCACAGATTTGGCTAATTCCAGGTCAGCGTACATCTCGGCTGCCCGGTGCTGTAGCCCCTGAAACGTACCGATAGCCGCACCGAACTGCTTGCGATCCTTGAGATACTCCATAGTGCGTTCGAATGATTCAAGGCACAGCCCTAGCAGCTCTGCCGACAGCCCTATATTGGCTATGTCCAGAACCTGCTGCAGCAATGCGGAGCCGGTATCCAGTGAACCCAACACCTGATCAGCGCTAACCTGCACCGAGTCCAGCGTCACTGTTCCACTGTTACGGCTATCGACCATAATCACCCGTTCGGTACTTACCCCTGTAGCCTCTCGATCAACCAGAAACAGGCCCAGGCCTTCAGCATCGCCAGGCTCGCCCGCGGTGCGTGCAACTACAATCAGTTTGTCTGCCACGTGGGCGTCGGCAACCATGACTTTACGGCCGCTGATCACATAACCGTCGCCGTCGGCGATTGCCGTGGCAGCGGTTTTATGGGGTGCATGATGCGGGCCTTCCTGCAGCGCCAGAGTCACAATAGTCTCGCCACTGGCAATCGCCGGCAGTAAGGCTTGCTTCTGCGCTTCAGAACCGCCCAGGGCAATGGCCGTAGCAGCTACCAGAACCGAAGACTGCAACGGCGAGACGCTGAGGTTACGTCCCATCTGTTCCAACACAATACCCAAGCCGATGTAGCCGTAATCAAGGCCACCGTAAGCCTCAGGAATGGCGATGCCGGCCCAGCCCATATCAGCCATTTCCTGCCACAACTCTTTGCTATAGCCGGCTTCATCACGGCTATCACGCAACGCCCGCAGTGCGGCTACCGAGGCCTTCTCCTGCAAAAAACCCGCCGCGGCGTCCTTGAGCATTAACTGCTCTTCATTTAATACCAGTGCCATATTCTCGTTTCCTTAACTGGGCAGGCCCAGAACCCGCTTTGCTATAATATTGAGCTGAATTTCAGAGGTGCCACCCTCAATCGAATTGGCTTTAGTGCGCAACCACGCCCGCGGCAGTTTGCCGTTGTCGTAGGCGTCACCTTCCCACGCCAAACCCTGCTCGCCATAAACTGACAACATCAATTCAAAGCGGCGCTTGTTCAGCTCGGTGCCGTAGTATTTGAAAATCGACGCTGCTTCACCGAGGCCCTGCCCCGCTTTGGCCTCATCCGTCACCCTCGACATCGTGTGGCCAAACACCATGGCGTCCAGCTCCAGCTGTGCCAGATTCTGACGCAACACAGGGTCGTCCAACTTACCCCCAGCATCCATACCGATCAGCTCTACCGCATTCTGGCTCAATGTTTTCTTGCCCGAAGAGTGGCCAAAGCCCGAGATCATAGCCCGCTCGTGCGTGAGCAGATACTTGGCGATGGTCCAGCCTTTACCTTCTTCACCCATGAGGTTCGCCTTGGGCACTTTGACATCGTCAAAGAAGGTTTCACAGAACGGGGAATAGCCGCTGATCAACAGAATGGGCTTGGTGGTAACCCCTTCAGAGGCCATATCAAACAATAGAAATGATATGCCTTCGTGCTTGGTCCCTGTGTTATCGGTACGGGTCAAACAGAATATCCAGTCCGCTTTGTCGGCGTAGGAAGTCCAGACTTTAGAGCCGTTGACCAGATAGTGATCGCCCTGATCTTCAGCACGGGTCTGCAGGCTGGCCAGATCAGAACCAGCACCGGGTTCTGAATAACCCTGACACCAGCGGATTTCACCGCGCACAATTTTAGGAATGTGCTCCTGCTTCTGCGCCTCAGTGCCGTAGAGAAGCAACGCCGGCCCTAGCATCGAAATACCAAAACTGTGCAGTGGCGTGCGCGCACCGATACGCGACATTTCCTGCCGCAGCACCTTGACTTCGTCTTTATCAAGCCCGCCGCCGCCATATTCAGCGGGCCACTCTGGCGTGGTCCAGCCTTTTTCTCCCATGCGGTCGGACCAGACCTTTTGGTCCGGGTGACTCATTTCGGGGTTTCTACCGCCCCAGTACTGATCGTCATCGCCTGCCTCGGGGACGCGCATAGCTGCAGGGCAATTGGCTTCAAGCCATTCACGGGTTTCCAGTCGAAACTGTTCCAGTTCACTCACACTCAGGTTCCTCTCCAGTTGTGAATTGGGGCGGGAGCGCGATAGCTTCCCTGCCCCAAAAAGGCTTTTGAACATACAGTATGTTTTGCTAACCTTCAAGTATTAGGGGGCCAATATTACCCAAACGACAGGCGTAAAAAAGCCGGCCCAATGGGCCGGCAAGAAGTAGGTATAGAGACCTGGATGGTCAGTGATGGCGGTTGGGTTTTGCTGTCCCGGGGCCTTCGCTGCTCAACCATTAATACTTTGAGCCACTGTTCTGGAGTTAGTTCCCTAAATCAGCTGCAGGAGCACGAAAATTATTGAGTACGCGCCTGAAAGGTATAAATTCTGTTTGATATTCAACATGTTACGACCCTCCAACTGAGTCACTCACTCATTTTCATAATAAGTTACGCGAGCACTTTGGATTCGGACCAGCCCCGGGGTAAATAAACCAGGATTTTTATATCAATAGCGCGGAGGCTAGCGTCCGCGCGGTTTAACGAGGAGTTGGCTAAGACTTAGCGCTGCATCTGGAACTTTTCACTCCAATCTGCCAACAGCTTGTCGTAACTACCGTCACTGCGGGCAGCTGCCAGGGCGCGATTGAAGGCATCTATGATTTCCTGGCTTTGAGGTCCGCTGCGGCTGGCAGCCACGTACAAGGGGCGCGCGGGCAACTCCAGAGGCACTTCCACTAACAAACCTTTTTGTCCGCTGAGAAATTCGTCGAGCTGCATTACCAGCGCACGCCGGTCACCAATGACGAAGTCTACCTTACGATTGATGAGGTTGAGCAGCGATTGAATATCATGGTTTTCCGGGACCAGTGTGAGGCCGGGGATGGCCGCAAAATCGATGCCGTATTCATATTCAGATAGCAGCCCCAGGCGTCTGCCTGACAGATGTGACAACTCCAGATAGTCTCCCGGAAAGGCCCGTAGCTTCAACATCATCAGATCATTTTGCAGGTAGGGTTCGCTGAATATAAAGTCCTGTTCGCGTGACTCGGTGTACCAGGTTGCACCCAGCGCATCGTAAAGCCCTACCCGGACGCCCTCCATGGCGCGTCGCCAGGCTTCAACCTTAATCTCGGTCCGATAGCCGGCACGATCAAATAGTACCGTCACCAGCTCCATCGCTACGCCTTGGCCCGGCAGTTCCTTGTCAACATAGGGAGACCAGGTATTGACCATCAGAGAAACGGTTTTCTCCTCTGCCAGCGCCGGCAATGACCAACTGGAAACCACTAACACCGCGGCCAGTAACAAACGATTCAACATTGGATAATCTCCTGAATAATAGCGCGGCACTATACCACAGCCTACCTCCAGAACAGCCTCAGCCCGCCGCCCGCTGAGACAGTTTTTCCTGCAGTGCCAGCTTAACCTCTGGCCAATCGTCGCGCGTAATACTGAAATACACCGAGTCACGTACAAATCCATCCTGCACAATCATGTGCGCACGCAAAGTACCTTCATGCACTGCGCCTATTCCCGCCAGTGCTCGCTGCGACCGCTGGTTGCGCGCATCGGTTTTGAATTCCACTCGCACACTGTCTAAATCTTCCATCGCATATTGCAGAAGCAGCAGCTTCGCCTCAATGTTAACTGCTGTGCCTTGCCAATCACGGCCCAGCCAGCTGTAGCCTATCTCCAGACCACGATGTGGCGCGCGAATATTCAAGTAGCGGGAGCTACCCACGGCGCGACCCTGGGATTTTTCGACAACGGCAAAGGGGACATGACCGGGCGTACGGTTGGCCTCATCAATCCACTGGCGACAATCCGCAAGGTCAACAAAACAAGGGCGCGGTAAATACACCCAATCTTCTGCACTGATCCCGCGGTTAAACAAGCCATTAGCATGCTGCTGCGCCAAAGGCTCGAGTCGCACATGCTGCCCCTCAAGGTTTGTTGGTATGACTTGGTAACTCACGTAGTTTGCTCCATTTCGGCCAGTGCCCGACGATAATGCGGTAACGCGCCAGCGATCAGTAACGCCGCCAGTGGACAGACAATAAGCGGCAACGCCGTTAAGGAATAACGCAGGGCCTGGTCGTCTCCAAACACAAAGTCGGTCAGCGCAGCCACTATCGAGGGACCCAAAGCGAGACCCAGTAAGTTGGTCATAAACAGCAACAGCGCCGCCACTTGAGCGCGCATTCGATTGGGCGTCATTAATTGCAGCGCCGCTACACAGACAGCCAGGTAACTATTCAGGAAGAACACGATCGGAATCGCCATCAAGATTGCCAGGGATGCGGTGGGCATCATTGGCCCTGCAGCGGCAGGCACCATCCACAGCAGAGCGACCCACAAAATAATGCGTAGATTGGCATCCGCATAACCGCGCTGAGCCAGGGGTTTCACGCTCCAACCACCGCACAAGGCGCCCAGACTGCCGGCCACAATAAATACAAGGCCAAACTGGGAACCGGCGTCGGCGCGCTCAAGACCGAAGCTACGCACCAGAAACTCAACATACCAGGCCATGGTCCCGTAGCCCAACACCGACAAAAACGAAACGCCAAGTATGATACCTCCGTAGGCTTGCCAGCGAGCACGCAGATAAGACAGGCATTCGGCAAAATCTGGCACTACCTCTGTCTCTATCGAAGACACGCCGGCGCGCTTGGGCTCCCGTACCAGTGTCAGCAGCGCCACTACGATAAGACCGGGCAGCCCGACCGCAATAAAGGTCATCTGCCAGGCTTGCAACTCACCGATCCAGAGCAGCTCCACGCCCTGCAAGGTGGCAAAATAGTCATAGGCGACGCCACCAATCATATACGCCAATCCACCGCCAACGGTGATACCCAGTGTGTAGACCGCCAACGCCCGCGGTAAATTCTCAGCACTGAAATAATCCGCCAGTAATGAGTATGCGGGCGGAGACAGCGCTGCCTCACCCACACCAACACCGGCGCGCATGATAAACAGCGTGGTAAAGCTCTTGGCTAACCCGCACAGACAGGTCATAACGCTCCAGAAAAAAACGCCTAGCGTGATAATAAAGGTTCGATTGTGGGTATCAGCCAACCGCGCTATCGGCAGGCCAAGTACGATATAGAACATCGAAAAAGCAAACCCATGCAGCAGGCTGTATTGAAAATCACTAATCGCAAAATTTTCGCGGATAGGGCCAATCAGCACCGCCATAACGTTGCGATCGATAAACGAGAGTATGTAAGCCAGCAGCAATATGCCCAGAGCGTAATAGGCCGAACCGGGGTTAGCAGAGCTGTCGGAGCTGACTTGCTGTGATTGACTCAAGAATACCTCCTTCGATTTTCTTGCGCACTATCGGGTGTACGAGCACGCAACGCCGACTTGTAAATGATGATACTTGCGGTTCAATTGATAATCAAAGATAATAGTATGCTTTAAATACTATATACCTTACATATCACTTAATGCCTTCACGTCTCGAACAACATCCAGGCCTGCTGCTGCACGATATCACGCGGCTGTTTCGCCATTCCTTCGGCACCCAATTGCGTGATCTGGGTTTGTCGGAACCCCAGTGGCGTGTGTTGGGCACCGTCAACCGATTATCTGGTATGGACCAGACCCAACTCGCCGCACTACTGGGTATCGGCAAAGCACCACTGGGCAAGCTGGTCGATCGTCTGGAAAGCGAGGGCCTGCTGCAACGCTACCCCGACCCCGATGATAGACGCACCAATCGGCTCCGACTCACGCCCAGAGCGCAACCGATTACTGACACTATGCGTCGGCGCCATCTGCAGTTTCAGGAATATTATCTGGCAGAGCTTGATCTACCCACACGACAAGTGCTGGAGGAGACTCTACTCACTGTTTACACCAATCTTGCCGGCGACAATCAGGATCGACAAATTCTCCCCAGCACCGAATCTCTCTCAATCATTCAGCTAATCAGCGCCGTCACCCGCCTAAACAGCCGGCACTTCGATATAAAATTGAAGGCGATGGGATTTACCCGCTCACAATGGCTAGTGTTGTCTGCGCTGGACGCAGACGAAGGACTGAGTCAAAGCTCTCTAGCCGCCAAGCTCAATATGGGTAAAGCCCCACTGGGCGTATTGATTGACGAATTAGAAGCTGGAGACTGGCTACTGCGCCAGATTGACCCCCAGGATCGTCGCGCGCGACGTTTATTCCTGACGCCTGCATGTCGCGCCGACCTGCAGAGCATGGCGCAGGAATTCGAAACGCTGCACCAATATTCGCTAAGCCATATTGGCAACACCAAACAGCGCCTTTTCACTCGCGCACTCCAAAATATCCGCGCTCGGCTGAACGCCTATGCCGAAGATCCAGAGCAACTGTTCCCGGAGATCAAGACATGAACCAGATAGCTGAAGACACAGCCACCAGTGACACACTTCCTGAATCACGCAGGCGCCGCCAACTGCTGCTACCCTTGCTGGTGCTAGCCCTCGCGGCTATTGGTTATTGGTTGTGGGAACGAAGCACCCATGTTTATACCGACGACGCGCGCATCTCTACCGACCTTGTGGTGATCAGTAGCAAAGTTTCCGGGCGCGTTGAAGCATTGGTCGTCAAAGAGGGAAGTTCACTTCAAAAAGGCGATTTAGTAGCCCAGCTTGACGCGCGGGAGACCGCCCTGAAAGTTGAGGAGCTCAAGGCACAGCTGCAGGCAACCGAGGCCAGCATTGCCCAGGGCAACGCCGAGATCGCAATGGTCGGGCGCCAAACTGGTGGCGCCCTGCAGGCTGCCGAATCGCGGCTAACTGCGGCTCGGGCCAACCTTGCCTCCAACGCATCTGACCTGGAACTTCAAACGGCTGAGTGGGAACGCGCTCAGTCACTGCGCGAACGCGGCATCCTGTCACAACAGGGTTGGGAGCAGGCTCGCAGCGCATTCCAGGTAGCACAACAGGGACAAAACAGTGCCGGCGCTCAAGTCGCTTCGGCAGAGGCAGGCCTGGTTGAGGCCAGGGCGGCCAGAGAGCGCCTGGCCGTGCTAGAGCAAAACCAATTGCGCCTGCGCTTTGACCGCGACCGCACCCAACATCAACTCAGTGGTCAAATGGTCGCCGTCGACGAACGCCGTATCACCTCCCCTATCGAGGGCATTGTCGACAAAACTTTCGTCAATGCCGGAGAGTATGTAATGCCGGGGCAACGACTGGCGCTGGTCCACAACCCGGAGCAGGTATGGGTCAAAGCTAACGTCAAGGAAACTCAGGTTCGGCATTTGCAGCTGGGACAGCGTGTGAAAATTTCGGTGGACGCCTGGCCGGACGAATCCTTTGAGGGTGAACTGGTGCGCATTGGTAACGCCGCTACCAGCCAATTCTCACTCTTACCAAGCACCAATCCCAGCGGCAATTTCACCAAGGTTACCCAGCGTCTGCCGATCAAGGTGGCGGTGCAGCAGCGCGAGCGCATGCTCAAGCCCGGCATGATGGTGGAGATCGCGATTGACATCCGCTGAAGCTAAGCTCGAAACCTTCCTGGAAGAGCTTAAAACCACCGCCAACATTCAGACCCTGTACCGCCGCTGGGGCATAAACTACGGCTGGATGGCTATGTTTACCATCGTATTGGCTAACGTGGCTGCATTAATGACCGGCACCATCATCAATGTGGCGATTCCCGATATCATGGGCGCGTTTGGCATCGGTCAGGTCAAAGCCCAGTGGTTGGCAACATCATTCCTGGCCGCCTCCACCGTCACCATGCTGATGAATTCGTGGATGATCCAGGCCATCGGTGTACGCATGACGGTTATCGCGGCCATGAGCGCGTTCATGGCCGGCTCTGTTCTAGGCGGCATCAGCCCCTCGGTAGACATGCTTATCGCCGCACGTATCCTCCAGGGAGCCGCCACCGGTATTATCACACCTATGTCCATGTCCATGGTGTTCGCTCTGTTCCCACCAGGGCGCCAGGGCACAGTGATGGGCGTCACCTCCATCGGCGTGGTACTGGCCCCCGCCTTCGGACCGGTGCTGGGCGGTTACCTGATTGACACTTTGAACTGGCGTTATATTTACCTGCTCGGCATTCCCGTATCAATGATCGTAGTCCCTTGCGCCTCGATTTTCTTGCCCGCCCGAGAGCCCGATACGGTTACCCCTCCCTTTGACTGGCCCGGATTGATTCTGGTTTCCGTTGCTATAAGTTCGCTACTGATAGCCCTGAGTAACGGTCAGCGTGAGGGCTGGGATTCCAATACGATTCTAAGCTGGTTTGCCAGCGCAGGAATCGCTAGCGTCGGCTTTATCTGGCGCGAAGCACACACACCACACCCGCTACTTGAGCTGAAAGTGTTCACCTATTACCGCTTCGCCATGGTCACCCTGCTAGCCTTTATTTTTGGCGCCGGACTTTACGCCACCACTTATCTGGTGCCACTGTTTTTGCAGATTGTGCAAGGCATGAGTGCCACCGACAGCGGCCTGATGATGCTGCCAGCGGCATTTGTTATGGGCGCCTGTTTTCCGATTTCAGGACGACTAGCCGATCGCATCGACCAGCGCCTGCTAATTTCAGCAGGCTTTATGGTCGTCGCCTACAGTTGTCTGCTGATGGCACGCGCCGACCCCAACACGGGTTGGTGGACATTTGCTGGCTGGGTAGTTATCAGTCGTATTGGCATTGGCTTGATGGCTCCGGTAATTAACCTCGCAGCGATCCAGGGCCTACCCATGCAGTATTTGCAGCAAGGCGCTGGCGCGGCCAATTTTATCCGCCAGATGGGCGGTGCGTTTGGTGTCAACCTGGTAGCGGTGGCGCTGGATTACCGCACTAGTTTTCATCGCGATGTCATGTTCAACACACAGAGCTACGATCACAGCGACACTTTTGCGATGATCGCAGAGTTACAGAGATCTTTGAACGGTGCTGGCCTCAGCTTCTGGGAGCAACAACATGTCAGCTATAGCATGCTGGGTGAAATGATTGCGCGACAAGCCTACGTGCTTGGTTTCCAGGACTGTTTTCTGATTCTAACGGTGGTATTTCTGGCCACGCTGATACCCATAGGCCTGTTGCGCAGCAAACATATGCGCACCTCATACACATAATGTTTTACAATCGCTAGCTAGTCATCCAACCAACGTACACAAAGGAATTACTATGGCCGTCATTCTGGTAACCGGCAGCAGCACAGGCATTGGACAAGAAGCTGTCATTCATTTAGCTCAGCGTGGGCACACAGTATTCGCCACCTGTCGCAACCCTGCCACGGCGACCGAACTCAACGACAGAATTGCCAGCACTGGGCTCGACATCGGAGTGCTGCCGCTAGACCTGTTGGACCAGAAAACCATCACAAGCTGTATAGACAGTGTTATCGAGAAGGCAGGTCGCATAGACGTGTTGGTCAGCAACGCGGGTATTGGCGCCGGAGGAGCATTGGAAGAAACACCGCTGGAGACAATCAAGGAGGTTTATGAGAGCAACGTGTTTGGCACTCTGGCAGTAATGCAAACTGTTATCCCTCACTTGCGCAAGCAGAACAGCGGCCGTCTGGTGAATGTTACCTCACTGGCTGCGGTTAACGTGTTTGGCTGCCACGGCACGTATTCTTCTTCCAAGGCTGCAATGGAATCTATGTGCGTTGCTCTGTCCCAGGAACTGGCGCAGTTCAATATTGAAGTGTCGTTGGTTGAGCCGGGCTGTGTCATGACACCGATGTGGACTAAAGGCGAACCACCCGCAGAGGACTCTCCCTACACACGAGCCTACGAGCGCATTATGGGCTTTGGCACTTTCGGTCTTGGCCGTGCGGCCACTACCATCGATTGCGCCGAAGCTATCACCGACGCTATCGAATCAGACCAGCCACAATTTCGCTATCCAGTGGGGCCAGACGCTGAGGATTTCTTCAAAGCTTACCGTGCAATGAATGACGATGAGGAATGGCGGCGTATCGCACGACTGGACAATGAAGCCTACGCAGAAAAAATGCTCGAACTCATGGGCGTGGACTACTACCGCTAGCGTCAAGGCTGCACGCCCCTCTCGTTAAAACGGACCCGCTATGCCTGCAGAAGCGTCACGCGCTACCTTCGAGAAAATCATGCAGCATCTGGCTCAGGGTGAGCGGGATGCTGCCCTGGAAAAGTGCCAGACTGCACTGCAGAGAAGCCCTTCCGACGTCAACATGCTCGGCTTGATGGGAGCGATTCTGATTCAAGCCAGCCAGCCAAAACAAGCCGAGAAATTACTGCGCCGCACCATCGAACTCGCACCGACGTTTGCCAAGCCACATGAAGACCTGGGAATGTTGCTGGTGGCGCTGAATCGTTCAGAAGAAGCCATCGGGCTGCTGAAAAAAGCGGTGCGCCTGGACCCTGAACTGGAGTCAGCCTGGTTCCATTTGGGCAAGGCGCTTGCCCGCACCGGTAACGGCAAAGAGGCCGACCTCGCTTATGAGGAAGCTTTCAAATTGGCCCCGCAACGCCAGGAACTTGCGCGCGCGGCAGAGTCACTTAAACAAGGTCGACCAGAAGAAGCAGAAGGTATCTGCCGGCGTATTTTGCAGCGAGAAAAGAACAATGTGGATGCCATGCGACTACTGGCGCTGATTGCGGCCCAGTCAGGCAAAACCGACGACGCCGAAATACTGCTGGAACGTGTCACCAGCCTGGCTCCGGACTATAACCTGGCGCAGTTGGATTTGGGCAATATCTATCGCGAGCAGGACCGCTATAGCGAAGCCATACACCGCTACCAGAAAGTTATCGATAACGACCCTGACAATGCGCAGGCACATTTTCTGCTGGCGGGCGTGCTATCGCAGGCCGCGCTCAACGAGCGCGCTATAGACTCCTATCAGCGCTGTATTGAGCTGCAACCCGAACACGCTGCTGCCCTACTGGGGCTAGGTCACGCCCTAAAGACGGTGGGGCAACAGGAGGCGGCCATCACCGCCTATCGCCAATGTACAGTACTGCGTCCGGAAAATGGTGAATCCTGGTCCAGCATGGCGAACCTCAAGACTTACGAGTTTAGCGATGCAGAGATCGTCGACATGCACAGCGCTATAGCCGACCAGGAGCTTGAGCCGTCTTCTGCAGTACATTTTTATTTCGCCCTGGCCAAAGCCTACGAGAATCGCCACCAATACAGCCAAGCATGGGGGCACTATGTCACCGGTAATCATCGACAACGACAGCTGGTCAGCTACGATCCGGTGCGCACAGAGCTGCTTAATGACGCGATCATTGAGGTGTTTAGCGAGGAGTTTCTGGAGGCCAACGCAGGCTCTGGGAACCTCGACGCCAGCCCCATATTCATCCTGGGCATGCCCAGATCGGGTTCAACACTTACCGAGCAGATACTGGCCAGTCACAGTCAGGTTGAAGGCACTAGTGAGCTACCTTACATCGGCCGGCTTTCCGCTGGACTGAGCCGCAATCGCAGCAACGGTATCAACTATCCAGAGGCCGTTCGCGAAGTCTCTGCCAGCTACTTGCAAAAACTGGGTGACGAGTATCTTCAGCTGGCACAAATGCATCGCATTCAGGGAGCGCCTCGCTTTGTCGACAAGATGCCTAACAACTTTCCCAACATCGGCCTGATACACCTTATTCTTCCTAATGCCAAGATTATCGATGCACGGCGCAACCCATTGGATGCCTGCCTCGGAAACTTCAAACAACTGTATGCCCGCGGGCAAAACTTCACCTACGACATCACTGAGATTGCAGAGTATTGCCTGGAATATCATAGGTTGATGGATCATTGGGAAAAGGTGCTACCGGGAAAAATACTGCGTGTGCAATACGAGGATACAGTGTTGGACCTGCAGACGCAGGTGCAGCAGCTGCTGACCTTCTGCGAACTGCCATGGGAATCAGCCTGCCTGCATTTCCACGACACCGAGCGTGCGGTGCGCACGGCTAGCTCAGAACAAGTGCGGCAACCCATCTACACTGGCGCCATCAATTTCTGGCGTCACTATGCGGAGCACCTGGATGAGCTGACTGACATTCTGCAGCCGCTACTGGGCCGCTATTAGGCGAAAGCCGGCATTAGTACTGCTTGGATTCCAGCAGTGACGTAACGACTCCTTACACCTCACAGCGGTCCCTTCCGGAGAGCTGATTTTGGCCATCTAGGGGCTAGCATTTATCGTTTTGCCAGATTGAGCAGAATTTTTGCTACTTCCTCCTTTGAAGGGCTACTTTCCTGAAGCGGGTGGGGGCCCTCAATTGTGTAGAGTTTCCAGCCCCGTGTTTTTGCTCGGCTGGGAGCTTGCTGTTGCCTCATATAACTAAAAATTTCTGCGGATTCGGTCGCAACAATAATCGTCCCTGAATCCGGTGGAGGGCCAACCAGATCAATGCGATCTGTATAAGTCTTCCAAGGGTGGCTTCTCATCGTTGGAGCGGGGTCGCGCAATGCGTCAGCGGCAATGAGCCAGCCATCTCCATTATCTTCTACAGACTTTTTGGCTATGGCAGAAACTTCGGGGCCAAAGGCATCGAGTAGATTTTCACCATGGTTCAATGGAACCGTATCAATATAGACGACATGGGCAATTCGATCACCGAGCTTATCGGCGACCCCGGTGATGACGGCTCCTCCATAGCTATGTGAAACCAGTATCACATTGTCGATATCTAGCCACTCTATATAGTTTGAAATGTCCTCGATATGTGTCGAGAGTCCGACCTGCTTGGATAGTAGGTGCTCTCTTTCTCCCAAACCTGTCATGGATGGAGAATGCACGGCATATCCGTCTTTCGCGAGCAAACTGGAGAGTGCGTCCCATTGGCCACCCCATTGAAACGTACCGTGGACAAGCACAAAGCTAGGGCGACTAGAGCCGCTTGCCTCATTACTCATAGCTAGTTGTGGTCCGGTTGCAATTATCAGCACCAGAAGAGCGAACATGGTTGTTCGTATGATCACATGGGGCTCCAATATTTAGGTAGACACTCGGTGGTTGCACTCATAAATTTCATTGACCCGAAACTGAGCGTGTACTTTGAGGGTAATAGGTAGTGGATAACGATACCACATGAAAAATGTCCGCTGTTAGGCGAAAGGAGACATTAGGGCTGATCGGATTCCTGCGCTGAGCTAACGAGCGCTTCCACCTCTTTTGCGACATTAGCGAGTGTCAGCAAATTTTACACTTGGGAAAAGCCAGTTTTTTCGCTTAATAACCGGATTTGAGCCTTTTGAGCTGATTTTGTCCGCTTTCTCCTCACAGCGGTCATGCAGCACGCCAATAAATCTTATAAATAAAGGTCATTAATGTCAGCTTTCTTTACAAAGTACTTCTCGCCAAAATTTAAGTCTATGATTCCTAAGGCATTTATTATTGGTACAAATTATGCTTGTTTTTTTAGCACACAAAAAAAAAGGAGTATGCCTGATGAAACGTTTAAGCGTGAAAATGGTAGCGGTGGTGGTTATCTGTCTGGTACCGATGGTGGCATCAGCCGCACAAATTTCGTTAAATTTTGCAGGGCTTTTTGACAATTCGCCGGGGCTGGGCCCTGGGGCAACCGGCGCGGTATCCGGCACGGTGACTTATAATACCAACTCACCTCCGCTAACGTTTCACGATTTCGCGGCGGCGTCGTCAACGCCTGGGTTGTTCTATGACCCAGTGAACTTTACCAACCCACCTGCGTTGGGGGGGCTATACGACACCGGCATACAATTGGAAGGCGGCAGCAATGTAGCACTGTTCAACTCTGCCAATTTGGGCAATTTCGTTGACGAAACAGTGTTAGTGTTGGTCTTTGATGACTTTGGCTTTTCACCGCTCGGCGGGGAAGTGCTTGGATTGGAGTTTATTTGTCGCTCCGCCGAGTGCGAAGATTTCGAGATAACTGAAAGTATTCAGCGCTGGGGCATACTCGACTATCAGGTAACCAGTTATGTACCCATCCCTGCCGCTGCATGGCTATTTGGGTCTGCTCTACTGGGGCTAGGTGTCATCAAACGCAAGAGAGCGTAACCTAAAGGCCTGCACGAGAAGCCCACTTCGGTGGGCTTTTTATTGCCCGTAATTTGGGGACAGTAACGACCGCTCCTAGGCAGCACCAGTCAATCAACCGGAACAGCACCTGATCAAGCCGTCTGAAACGGCCACACCTCCAGCCCATGAATAGCGTTACGAATATCCATACTCAAGGTCACTTGATGGGTGGTCTTAAGCCGGTTCAAATCATGCACGGCTATTGTTGACGGCGATGAGCCAGCCGCTATCAGACCCTCGCCGATGACACACAAGCCGCGACCAAAGCCCTGCCGCGCTATGCGTGAATCGTCCAGTTTGCTATGAGTCAGCTGCTGCGCATCGTAGCTGGGCACATTAAAGCTGGCGCGACCGCTACGCGCTTCAAACCGCACGCAGTCGGCCTGAGTATCGTTAAACAGCACCCCGTCACGATAGGGCTGGGCGTTATGCACACCCAATGGCAGGGTTACCCAGTCATGCAGTTTTTCACCATCGAAGCGCAGCAAAGTACCGGTGCGTAAACCACTGAGATGCAAACCACTGGCATGCGCGAAAACATTATTGATGTGCAGCTCATTCCCCCCCCGCGGCCCATTGTTAACCGCGGGATCAAACAGGTGAGACTGATACGTACTGCCTGTGCGCAGCACATGCATACCCCAACAGAAACTGTTGTTGTCCAAGTCAAAGCCGAGAATAGCATCAAAGCCTGTCGAGCTCAGATACAGTCGCCGCTGAAAAATGCTGATCTCATGACAATGCCGCAAGTAGGGGTTACGCCAGGAAGCCACCATTTCAAAATCTGGCGTGTACTCAAAAAGTTCATCACTGGCGGCTATGAAAACTCTCTCCCCGTCTATCGCAATACCGCGCAGCCCACGGTCCCAGCCACGTCCCTGAAAATCGATAGCTGTGTTGTTCCAGTCGATAACGGTAAAAGATTTCTCGGCGTCAAAGTCGATGATATGAACACCGCCATGGCTTTCTCCCTGATGCGAGCCGCGGACCACTGAGGTCGCGATCAGTTTCGTCATTCCCGGGTGCTACTGATTGGAGTTTGCGCGAGTTTTGCCATTTCCTGCAATTTGGCTGGCGGTACGTAATCAAAAATAAACGTGATGCGATCGCAGTCACCCTTGTTGGATACACTGTGCTGCAATTGGTTGTTGATTTCGTAAGCACGCCCCAACGCGAATCGGTAGGGGCGCCCATCAAGATTAAATCGCACGCGTGGATTCGTGGAAATCGGTACGTGAATCCGATGGCCAAAATGAAACGAGGGGTGAGTGTCCCGATGCGATTTGATCACACCGCCGGCAACCAGTTTGGCCGCCACGGCGCGTACAATGGTGCCACCCACAGGGTAATGATCTGCAATTATCTGATGCATAAGTGGCACCGCGGTCGCTGCCAGCAGGTCCCAACCCGCCTCTTTTCTGACCTCGATGTCGGGCCAACCGGAACCGTCGGTGAACACCATCATGACCGACTCTGTGTTGTGATGAACGTCATAGGTTTGCTGCCGGAACGGATCACCCCAGGCCTCTGCCGGGAGTGTCAGAATCACTTCGCTCAGGGCTGAGGTTTGGTACTCGCCCAGATCAATAAGTGGCTCCGCTATATCCATACTGTCTCCGTGTTTATGGCAACCGTTATGTTAGCGCGCGGGTACCCGTGCGCCTACAAAAACCCTCCCGCAGGAGGGCTGGGCCAATCTAGTGCCGAGACTAGAAACTAAAGCGTACGTTGAGGCCCACCGTGCGCGGCCGATTGATGGTCAGTCGCTGCTGGGATCCATAGGCGTTGCTGTAAAACTGCTCGGCCACTTCATCGGTCACATTGTCCACGTAAAGGGTGAAGTTCCAGCTATCACTACTGAGGCCGCCACGCAGGTTGACCAAACTGTAGGCGGATTGCTCAGTCGGTGGCACTGGAAACACAATCGACTCGATACCCAATGAGTTCACAGAGTCACCGATATACACATAGTCTGCGCGCACATAGGGTTCCATGCCCATAAAGCTGGACTGAAAACTGTAGTCCAACGCCAGTGCTGCTTTGTTTTCGGGGGTGATGGGCAGTTGCTGCCCCTTGAACACTTCAGCCACCAGTTCACCTTCATTGATGATGGTGGCATCCTCGGAGATCTCTGCCTTGGTGTGTGTATAGCTGCCGCTGAAGGTTAAACCGGGCGCAATCATCCAGGCAAACTCTGCCTCAAAGCCGTCAATAACAGCTTCAGGAAAATTAACGAAGCCAAGTGCGAAAATAGTCGGATCTGTTACCTGTATCTGAATGTCATCCCACTGCATGTGGTAGATCACCAGATTCAGGTTTAGCGCACCGTCCAGCAGTGTATTCTTTGTACCGATCTCGAAGTTCTTGACGGTATCACCGTCATACTGCCTCGGCAGCACCGAGGCGGAGCGCACCGCGTTACCGCCTCCGGCACGAAAGCCTTCGGAATAGGTGGCATAGATCAAATTTTCATCGGTGATGCGGAAGGTAGTATTAAGCTTGGGCACAAAATCACTTTCTGAGCTATCTACCGTGTCGTCGATCAACACGTAGTCGTCTGCGAAGCTGGACCAGGCACCTTCAACGATCCCGGTCTGCAGCGAACCCCAGGTACGTTCGATGTCATACCAGCGACCACCCGCCGTCACTGCAAAACGCTCGGTGATGTCAAAGGTGACCTCACCAAAGACCGCCTTCTGCTCAATATCTGACTCGTAGATATTTCCATACCAGCCATCTGTTTCAGACCCGGTCCAGGCACCGGCCTGCAACCCATTCAATGACGGGTCGGTGTCTGCCTGATAATAGTTGAGATACGCGAAAGCCGGTGTATCTGCAAAGTCTTGGACGTTGGAGGTAAACTTGGTAGTTCGTTCAGACTTGCCGTAATAAAAACCTACCAGTCCGTGCCAACGACTGGAGGAGTCCGACGGCGTTGCCAGGCGCCCTTCCAAAGTCCAGCGCTTGCCATCATCTGCGTTCAGTCGCTCAGCTCTGGGGTGCCCGCCAAAGTCATAAATGGTGTAATAATTAGGATCATATTTCTGATCGAAATCATGCAGATAATCGGTGGCGTCGGCCGCGTACTCAAACTCACGTTCGAAGTAACTGCCGTTCAGCACGATATCAGCCCAGCTGGTGCTGCCTTCCAGCGTTAGACTTAACTGGTACCAGTCATCGGTAGAAGATTCATCCTTAAAGCGCAACTGCTCACGATCACCGACACCAGCATCCGGACTGGTATCACCATAGCCATCCAGCTC
Source organism: Candidatus Litorirhabdus singularis (assembly GCF_026262625.1). GTDB lineage: Bacteria > Pseudomonadota > Gammaproteobacteria > Pseudomonadales > Halieaceae > Litorirhabdus > Litorirhabdus singularis. Next base: position 67,787 of record NZ_SHNN01000005.1, on the reverse strand, counting down.
CATTTTTTGAAACATCGCCCCGGCATCTAAAGTCCAGTCATCACTAATATTCCAGCGCAAGGCGGCGCGCCCGCCGCTGGTCGTAGCAGCGTTTACATCGTCCTCAACAAACTCTGCATTAGTAAACTGGCCCGGCCGCCCATAACTATCCTCCTGACTGACGCCTAAGACATTGTCGATATATCCGGCCTGCTTACCGGTGAATCCGACCAGACGCAGTGCCAGCTTACCTTCAAGCAGAGGCATATTAACCATGGCGCTGACGCCCGCATCATAGTCATCACTGTCCTGTACCGATGCCGTCTCAGCTTCTACCCATCCCGAAAACTCATCGGTATCAGGCTTGTTGGTTATAATACGTAAGGTGCCAGACTGCGACGCTTCGCCAAACAGAGTTCCCTGCGGACCACTCAGTGCTTCCACCCGCTCAATATCTATCAGTCTGGGGTCGGGATTAAAACCTGCCGACGTAATAGGCTGCTCGTCAAGATACATACCCGCCGAGGGGCTGGCATTGAACTGGATGCCAGACGCGGCGACACCGCGAAACGACAAGGAAGTACCGCCCGGCTCACGCCTGGCCATCGACAAGCTGGGTATCTTCAACACGTAGTCGTCCATGTTGAGCATGCCCTGGCGTTTTATATCGGCGGTAGTAAACGCGGTTACCGCCTGCGGAAGATCCTGCAGACTGGTCTCACGTTTGGAGGCGGTCACCAGTATTTCTTCCAGCATTAAGCTGTCATCAGAATAGCCCGTGGTGGTCAGCGCGAGAGAAATCGCCCCTGCCACACCATTGCGGGTAAATATGCTGGCTGGCACGCCGTTTTTGCCCATTGGATTCCCCCGATTATGCTGCCTCACCTCGTCAGGCTGATGCACAGCAAAACTGCCACTCTAGCTTCTAGTGACTACAAACTGGGTTATACGACACTCAGCAGACCGGTGCAAGCCAGAGTTACTCTGAGGCATCACAGCGGAGTTTGCAGCATCCGGCCACAACCTTCGCAAACCATCTAGCCAGAAACGCAAAAGGCCCTGTGGCTGTTAAGCGACAGGGCCCTTTCAAACTACGACGAAACTACCAGGCTAGAGGTACGGCGTATACACATCTGCCACTTGCACTTCAAACTGGTCTAATTGCTCAGGAGCTGTAATCACTGACTCGAGGTTGGAAAAGGCTGCGACCTCACCCTCGTCATTAAAGGCGGCGACTTTGTAGATATAGCGCGAAGCAGCGTGCAGCCCAGCATCAAGGTACTCACGGCTATCCGCCTTTAGCGTATCAATCTTATCCCAATGCACACCATCATCAGAGCGCAGTATATAGAAACCTTGCTCAACGTTTGAATTATCCAGCCACTGCAGGTACACCTGATCCGCTTCAACAGAAACTATGGCCAATTCGCTTGGCGCGGCAGGACGTGTCTGGCTGTCTTCGGCCCATGTGAGACCGGAATATAGCGCACCAGTAAGCAGACATACTGCTACCCGGACAAAGTTAGATTTACCAATTGCTGTCATCGTTCCCTACTCCATTAACTATGGTTGCAGGTCGACGATTTCTGAAAAAAATAGGTGGATGCTCTTGAATCCAGAGGACTCTTACTGCGGCGGTCACGCTATCATAGGATTTATAGTCCCTTAGATCGTCGACTTTGCGTATTCCGGCTTTCGCTGGAACTTGCCTTTATCGGACTCCAGTGTAGGCAGCTCATGCCACAGGCGACAAGCAGCAAGGCATGCTATTGTGAAAGCCATCACAGAACGCTGGTCAAAAAACCGTCATTATGACTGTTACCCGCCTCCGTGAACGTGATTCAAGCCGGCTGCTGCATGCGGAAAGCCACATCAACACGCGGACGAGCTAGTCCTAAAAAGCTCGAATATGCTATGTTTCTAACGACTGATGGAGATAAGCACCCATGTTACGGAGCACTCTACTCTGCCTGATATTGGCCAGCAGCCTGAGCCATGCGTCCACCGTCTATCGAACCATCGATAGCGCGGGTAGGGTCACTTATTCCGACCAGCCACCACTGGACAAGAGCAACCGGGTGGAAACCCTACACTACCGCGAAACGCCGGTTAAGCGCTCGGCAGAAGACAGCGCGCGCTTCGCCGCGATGCGCGAAGTCACGGCAAAAATTACCGAGTCCAGAATCGTCCGAGAGAACGCACGCTTCGAGCAAAAAACCCAGGCGCCTGTTTACAGCGAAGTCTCGCAACCCAACTACGGCCCACAACGAGGCAGTCATCGCTATAAGTACCCTCAATATCATCATCAACCACGCTGGGATCTGATCGGCCAACCCGCCTCCAACAGTCAGTATCCAGCCAAACTCGTGCGCCAGCATTACAGCGACCACGTGCAGCGCGCGCTGCAGCCAAACCAGACCAGTCAGCTCCCCAATTGGCGTTTGCCTGCGCGTCCGGTACCTCTCCGCTAGAAGACCGTCACAGCCGGGCAATCGAATTTTATGTCACTAAAGATCCAGCCAGAAACCTGCAACCGGGTCTACATTATTGATATCAAATACCTTTAGATATACACCGCGCGGCGTCGCTTCCAGCTCGACAAAACCCTCCTGTGACAATGCGAAACGGGTATTGTCGTTATGCCACACACCACTGACCTTATTACTGTTACCAGCACCACTGACCAGGTTGTAGGTCGCACCCACACCACTAACAGGCTTGAATAATTGAAGACTGTGGTCATGTCCGGCACTGTGTATCACACGATCATACTTGGACGTTATTGCACTTATTTTGGAGACATAGTTATCGTAGTCTGGATGACCAATATCCTGATTCATGTCGATAAACAAGTCGATCGCATTGATGATGAACCAGTAGGCAAAATGCGTCATGTAACCGCCGTGCTGCCCCATCGTCTCCATGGGATGATGCTGGGCAGTTACTATAAGGTTGTCAGGGTGATCCCGGCGGATGCGCGCCAGCTCCTCATCTAGCCTGGCATAGGCTGGTGCCGTGGTCTCGGCATCGTTTTGAATCAACCACTCGGAATCGACAAACACCAGACTTATGCCTGGAAAATCTGCTGACTCCGGCAGGGGTGACTGACCGGCCTGGTGCGGGCGCAAAGACACCTGAGCATTATGCTCACGCGCGTAGTTAGCAATATGATTCGCCTGCCCCTCAATTTCAGTGGCGTACCAATCATGGTTACCCGGCACCAGAAACATCGCTGCGCCAGACTCTCGGGCAACCCTGAGCTGTGAATCGAGAAACGAAATACTCTTCAACTGCCCCTCATCCCAGTCTAGCTGTCCCCGCGCTTTCATCGGGTAGCCACGCATATAGATATTATCGCCCAGTGCTAAGACCAGACTTTTATCAGGGCTAACGGAGGCGCGCTCCGCCACTTTTTTCATACTTGCCTGCCAGGGATCGACCGTGGAATGTCCGGCGTCACCGAAGATCAATAAGCGCTGCAGCACTTCAGCTTCCGCGGGCGCGGAGGCAGTGGCTTCGGCTTGGAGTGACAGATATGGCGTATCGTGATTGGGCGCATACTGCGGATTAAAGAAAAAAAGTAGCGCCAAAATGGCAACAATCATGAACAGTGAAAGGCCAATGCGCTTAAGAATTTTCATACGTGAATACTCTATTCCTGGCTGAGGCCCTCTATCTTAGCCGGTGTCACAGATTCTGTCGCTTGAGTTAGGTGAGCAATCGACCGGTAGCTGGCGCTACTGGAGCTAGGCCAGGCTGGCCATGGTCAATTCGCCTAAATTAGATTGCCTGCTCCGTCAGCACATAGTAGGATGCCCACTTGTTTGATATCCACCATTAACTATAGTGAGGCAGCATGGGAACGACAGATGCTTTCGGTCTGGAGCTGGGCAATCTACCGGATATGCTGACCATTGAATTACGTATGGGCCAGATTCTGGCCGAAAAGGCCTTCAGCACTATCAGCCACACTCAAGTCTCACCGGGTTTGTTCATGATTCTGACTCTGATACGCAATAACCCGGGACAAAAGCAGGCCAGCTTGGCTCGCTCGGTACAGCTTGATCGCTCCACTATGGTGCCGATTATGGATCATTGTGAGCGTCAAGGCTGGGTACAAAGGCAGCCATTTCCAGGCGATCGTCGGGCGCACGCAATTTGTTTGACCAGCAGCGGCGTCGAACTGGTAGAAAAGCTTGAGCAAGACGCGCGGAAACTGGAAACGCAAGTAACTGCTGCCATGGGCAAGCAGAAAAGAGATCAGTTTTTGACCCTATTGAAAGAATTTCAGCAGGCGCTGTTAGCGGGTTCGCAAGTAGAGGTTTCCTCATGACGGAACTAAACAACCATAACCCGCAGGTCGCCGCCTTCGACCGCTGGATTCGCAGTGACTTTGTGGCGATGAACACGGAGTTGGAAGAGCTATACTTCCAACAGGAAGACAAGAGCGCTGTGGAGAACATCGGCGCAGATCTCAAAACACCATTAGTGGAACAAGGCCGCACGTTTATTAGCGCGCTGTTGGCGGAAGGTAATACTGATGAAGGCTTTGATCAGGCATTTGATCTGCTAGGAAACGTCGGGCTGTATATGGCTGCTTGCCGCCGTCATGATATCACTGAGCCCTCCCGCGAGCGCAGCTCACCGCTGCTGGAAGCCTCAGCGCTCGCCATGCATTTGGGATCATCTCTGGGAGTCACGCCGCGTTTTGCTACCAGCCATCTAACCACTCACAATCAGGCACTACAGGGACAGTACAAATCGTTTACCTCGCTACAGGACGAGTCGTTGTTTATCGAGTACAACACCCGCGGCGTGTTCGCTTTTAAACGCGCTGCCGACGCGCTGGTACGCATTCTACCTCTGGGTATCTCCCACCCAGTAAGTTACCACCTGTTGATGGACGCCAAAATCGCTTTGGAAGATGTGGTAAAGATCAACGCCGATCTCTTCGACTACCTGGATACAGAACGCTTCTTTTACTGCGTCAGACCTTACTATAAACCTTATAGAGTTGGCTTGAACGAGTACCGTGGCGCCAACGCCGGAGACTTCGCCGGCATCAATGAACTGGATATGCTGCTGGGGCTGTGCGACGCAAATAATGTCTCCTACTCTCAGTTGCTGGTGGATAAAGTGCTGTATATGATGCCTGGAGACCAGCAGCGCCTGCGTGAGGTCATGCGCCAACGAAGTCTGCTCGACAACATCTTGCAGATAAGCTCTGACCAGCACGCCTCTGAGTGGTATCAACGCAATGTAGCTTTGTTTCTGCAAGTCTGCGAGGCTCATGGTGAAACAGCGTCCCAACACCATGATCAGCTGGTAGGCAAATTTATCCAGCAACCTTCCAACGCATTGCCCGATTCGCGACTCAAGAATATCACTGCCAGCGGTCCTCCCTTACCGGTACTGATCTCCGCACTGGAGAAGCTGCGTGACCTGCGTACTGCGGCTCGCGCTGACTGCCAGCGACGCGATGATATCCCCAGTCGTTATGCAGACTACGATCGACTGCGAGACAGTCTTGCCTGAGTCCCTTGCCAGTGATTTATTCGAGCCATTCGAGGCAGGCATTTACATGCTCAATCACTCGGTTGGACGCTGCCCAAAAAATACCGCACAGATTATCCAGGACCATTATCTAACGCCCTGGCAGCAACTGGGTACCGAACTTTGGCCAACATGGCTAAGCCACGTCGAAGAGTTTCGCCGCAATATCGCCGGCTTGCTGAAAGTTGACTGGCAAGATGTCTGCCCACAGACCAATCTGTCAAGCGCCCTGTCAAAGCTGTTACCTGCGCTACCACGAACACCTGGACGCGATGTCATCGTGTATAGCGAGCAGGATTTCCCCTCTATTGGCTTTGTGCTGCAAAAGGCGCAGCGGGACGGCTTTAAACTGCGCTGTATAACGGCCGACCACGACCCGCTGGACCTGCAGACCTGGCAGGACCATCTGGGCAACGATTGTGTTTGTGCATTGATCACCCACGTGCACTCCAGTACCAGTATGCGAGTAGATGTTGCCGGTATTTGCGCACTGGCCAGGCAGTCAGACATTGTCAGCATAGTAGATATCGCCCAGTCTGCAGGCGTCGTACCCATCGACGTCAACGACTGGCAAGCGGATTTTGTTTTAGGCTCGGCCGTGAAATGGTTGTGCGGAGGCCCTGGTGCCGGTTTTCTCTGGGCCAATCCGGCATTGGTGACACAATGCCAACCAGTAGACGTGGGTTGGTTCTCGCATGAGGACCCGTTTGAGTTCGATATTCACCATTTTCGCTACGCTGACGGCGTGCTGCGGTTTTGGGGCGGCACACCTTCGGTCTTGCCCTACCTGGTGGCTGCCAACAGCATCAAGATCATTGACGAAATCGGCCCTGAGGCCATCCACGCCCACAATCAGATACTGAATCAGCGCATCATCAACCATTTACCTGAGTCTGTCGTAATAACCCCTCAGGATACCCAGAACCGTGGCGGCACCCTGGTATTGAACTTCGCCGGACAGCAGTCCTCAGTGATGGAAAAACTGGCACAGGAAAAGATACAGTTTGACGCAAGACCTACCGGTCTGCGGTTATCGCCGCACGTTTACAACACCACCGAAGAAATCGATGAGGTCATCGCTTGCCTGAATGTCTAAACGGCGGCAAAAGCGCACTATTTGCGGGACCATCACTAAGCATCTTGAGCTAATCAAGCGTTACTGTAAGCAATGGCTATTTGCGTTTCTTCACCACGCCAAAGCCATCATTACCTTTAGTAGCCTTGTCGCCGCCACGCTTTACAGGCACAGGCGGCTTGGAAGCGGTGCTGGCGGATTTACCGCGTGGCTTGGCAGAGCCAGCCTTTTTCTTCTTGGGCCCGGCGGCTTTGCCTGATTTCTTCAGTTTACGCGGGCCTTTATAAGTAGCCTTAAACCCCTCCAGCACTCTCCGCTCAAACCGCAATTTCAGGTAGCGCTCAATACTGGACATGCGGTCCCATTCGCTAGCAGACACCAATGTCACCGCCAAACCGCTTTGGCCCGCCCGCCCGGTACGCCCAATACGATGCAAATGGTCGTCGCCACTTTGCGCCACATCGAAGTTAATCACCAGGTCGACGCTATCCACGTCCAATCCACGCGCTGCAACATCGGTGGCAACAAGCACCTGCAGCTGGCCCTGCCGAAAACGGTTCATCACCTGCTTGCGCTCGCTCTGCGGTATCTCGCCGTGAATCGCATCAACGTTTAACTTGTGATACTTAAGCACATTGCCCAGCTGCCGCGTTTGCTCCCGGGTGTTACAGAACACAAACACTCGCTGTGCTTGCTGCTCTTCCAGTAACGCCAATACCAACTGCTGCTTATGCTTAACGTCATCAGCCAGCACTGCCTGCTGGGTGATACTGAGCTTGTCCTCTTTAGCCGCCATATGAATCGATACGGGCTCACGCATTAAGTCTTTGACGCCAGCCAGACCACGGTGCTTGAGTGTTGCCGAAAACAATAGCGTCTGTCGCTCGCTATTACAGCTGCTGGCAATAGTATGCATATCGATCGCAAAGCCCATGTCGAGCATGCGATCTGCTTCGTCCAACACCAGATATTCCAGGTCACGGAAATCCGGCGTGCCTCTTTCAATATGCTCAACCAACCGACCGGGCGTCGCCACCAAAAACTCCGGATTACGTCGCAGGCTTGCCACCTGATGCTTGAAGGCCTCACCGCCGATGATACGTCCACATTTAAGCGGTGTGTATTTGGCCAAGCCTTCAAATACTTTTTGGATCTGCAACGCCAATTCCCGCGTCGGCACTAGAATCAAACCGCGGGTGCCACTCTTGGGCGCGGGCTTCGCCAGCATCCGCTCCAGCAACGGCAATAGAAATGCCGCGGTCTTGCCAGTGCCGGTGCGCGCCGATACGAGAAGGTCACGTTCCGCCAGAATTTCGGGGATGCAGCGTTCCTGCACCGGCGTCAACTCGTGATAATCCAGGGCCGCAACGGCACGCAATAGTGGCTTGCTCAGCGTGGTCTGCTCAAATTGCATCGGTGCGCCTGCGGCTTACGCCAGTGTTTGAAGATGCCGCAGGGTAACAGACGGCGGCACCACGCTCCAAGCAAAGCTTGTACGCATAGCCAACGGGTGACTTTATGCAGATGCCAAGTACACTGTGCAACAGAATAATCTATAACCCGGCTAGCACAGGAGCCCAGCCATGAGCGATTTACGTACAGAAACCGACGGCACCACCCGCCGCATCATCCTTAACCGCCCCGACGCGATGAACTCTATCACTCCGCGTATGCTCACCGAGCTCAACGAAGCGCTGCGCGAGGCAGACGATGATGGCGACATCAGGGTCATCGTACTGACCGGTGAAGGCCGTGCCTTTTGTGCCGGACTAGATCTGAAACAAGCGGCTTCAGGCAAAGGTATCGGGGGCGCCCTGTCTGGTGGCAACGGTGCAGCGCATTTTTCCACCCGCGATCTGTGTACAGTCACACTGCAGCGTTTGGATACGCCGGTCATAGCCGCCCTCAACGGGCCCGCCGCAGGCTATGGTCTGGACCTTGCTCTGGGCTGTGACATGCGGGTGATGGCTGATACTGCCGTGATCATGCCTGGCTTCGCCAAAATGGGCGTGGTGCCCGAGAGCGGCGGCACTTGGTATCTGCCACGCCTGATAGGCTGGGCTAAGGCCTGCGAAGTGACCATGCTTGGCGACGTCCTAAGCTCAGAGCAGTCACTGGAATTTGGCCTGGTCAACAAAGTCGTAGCGGCGGACAAATTGCAAGAAACGGTAGATGCCTGGGCGGCAAAAATTGCCTCCAACGCCCCCTTGGCGATCTCCGAGATGAAGCGGCTGTTCCGGCATGGGTTAACGCAGGACTTTGAAAGTCACTCACATCACGTACTGATGTCAGTACTCAATCTATTCAAATCAAATGACTTCAAAGAAGGTGTCAGCGCCTTCGTCGAAAAGCGCCGGCCTGAATTCGGCGGTAATTAGCCGCTAGCCAAGCTGCAGTGCCCGTCACTGAAACCACTTTCAGTGGTGGGCAGGCACTCTCGCCTTAATGATTTTAACCACGTCCAGAAACAGGTTCTCAACCTCCAGTAACTCGTAACCGGCTTCATGCACATTGGCAACGGTCTGACGCGACATAGAAGGTCCAACCCGCTCCGTCAGCTGGCTCATCAGCTTCATCATCATGTTGAATGGGAAAACGCGACTACCGGTATGCTCAAACATATATAGCTCGCCACCGGGCTTGAGCACCCGCTGCAGTGAGCGCAGGCCAGCTATCGGATCGGGTACCGAACAAAATGTACAGGAGGTAAACACCTGGTCAAAATGTCCGTCGGGAAAATCCAGCTCATGCACATCCATCACCCGAGCATCAATAGTGCCATCGTAAGCTGCCACTCGCGACTCCGCCTGTTCAACCATTTTGGGACTGATATCGATCGCGGTAATGTCCTGGCCCGGCGGGAATGCCACAATATCCAAACCGGTACCCAGTGCCAAAAAAAGCACCTTTCCCTGCATATGGCTAAACAGCTCACGTTTTTTGGGCAGCCAGCGTTTTTCAGCGCCGTTGCCCGCCATAACATCAAAATTAGCGGCCAGTTTGTCCCACTTATCCTGTGTAACCAGATCGGTCATAACGCACCTCCTGCAAAGTGTCGAGTGCCACGCAGCGCCACATTCAGCGCCCAGATAATATTCAGTACCACCAGGCCCACCACCGCTCCCAGCAACGCCCCCTGCGACAGCGACAGTGCTGACATAGGATGCCACATACCCACCACCATGCCGCTCCACATACCAGCCTGCATTGCCGGCACCATAATTTCCATCGCCCCAAACCAGTAGCCAAACAAAAAGGCCGCCGGCAAGGCCAGCGCCATGCCGACTACCATCATCACAATCATTGCCACCCACATGTTCCAGTCAGTGCCAACAATGGCTACCGACAAGAGGCCGATAAATCCCCCGATCACGATAATAGAAAATAAATCTCCCAGTACAAAGTAGAGCCGGTTATCCATTGCGCATCCCCACGAAAGCCAGAATCAACCAGAAGTATGGCAGACTTGGGCAAATTCGCTTAATGTGCGGCATCAATTTTTTAACACTTGCACGCCGGGCACCTGGCCTGCGACGGACAGGACCACGACATGAGATTACTGAGCTTTATCGTCCTGGGCGGCTATAGCCTGTTGGTTGCCGCTTTGTCACTCACACCGGGCGGAGGGCCAGGGATACCGCTGTGGGACAAATCCATGCATTTCACGATCTATGCCATCTTCGCCATGCTGGCTAGTGCCTGCATCAGCAGCAAACGTGGCTATGGTTACCTGCTGCTGCTAATCGGCGGTTACAGCGGACTGCTGGAAGTGCTCCAGCATTTTAGCTATGGCCGTCATATGTCAGGTGCTGACCTGCTGGCGAACTGCCTGGGCATTGCTTTCGGGGCGGTTCTGGGCCTGAGGCTTTCAAGCGAGCTGCGCCAGAAACCACTTTAGCGGCTATTGACGCGAGCTATCGAGCTGTCGGCACAGCCGCGCAGCACCAATGAACATACGCGCCGTGGGTCGCTGTAAATAGTCCGGGTCGACCCAGAACAATGATTCACGCTGGACCGCACGCAAAGCAGGATATCCACTCCATTCGTCCAACCATTCGGGTCGTGCAGCCCCCATACCACTGGCCACAATGGCGTCAGGGTTGCGGTGCAGAACCGATTCCACATTAATTTTCGGCGCCAAAGATACAGCATCGGCAAACGCGTTATGCGCCCCGCACAGCTCCAGCACGCGGCTAATCATATGCTCGCCGTTGATGGTCTGTAACGGCGCATTCCAGACCTGGTAAAATACTTCAACAGTAGGCCGCTGGCGATACTGCTCGCCCAGTCGGACGATCTCGCGCTCCAACCGGTCAGCTTCAGCTGCACTGACAGGGATCGTCCCTGCCAGTTTACCGATACTGCGTATGCTCGCCGGAATATCAGACAACTCGCGCAGCTCACTGACATAAACCGGTATACCCAGTCGCGTCAGCGATTCCAGCTTTTGCAATCCATTGCCGGACGCCCACATGAGAATAAGATCGGGCCGCAGTGCGACAATCGCCTCCAGACTCCAGGCCTGATAATCACCCACCACCGGTATCTGGTCAGCGCCCTGCGGGTAATTACTATAGCTCGCAACACCCACCAGCTTAGCGCCAGCGCCGGCGCTGAAAACGTTCTCTACGATATGCGGTGCCAGCGCTATAATGCGCTGAGCCGGCTGTTCAAGCGTCACCTCGCGCTGATGAAAATCAATCACCGTCACCTCCGCACTGGCGGCAGCCGCCGCAGACAGAAGCAGTACACCCAGCAAAAGACTTCTCATAGCTGTATCACCAGCGGCGCTCCCGATACTGGATGCGCTCCAATAGTAACCTGCGCGCCGAACACCGTGGCAAACAGCTGAGCGGTCAACACTTCTGCCGGGGTGCCCTGAGCAACCACCTGCCCCTCCGCCACCGCTACTACTTGGTCCGCCACACCCGCTACCAGATTGAAGTCATGGGCTACCATTACAACAGCGCAGTCATTAGCTGCCAGTAAGCTGAGCGACGCCATGATCAACTGCTGGTGCGCCAAATCAAGTGCCGTTGTCGGCTCATCCAGCAGCAGAACTCGCGGTGTGCCTTCATTCTGCCAAATCTGCGCAAACACCCGCGCCAACTGCACGCGCTGTTTTTCACCGCCTGAAAGTTGCGTGTAAAAGCGTTGCCGCAGGCGCGTCGTATCCGTGGCCTGCATCACTTCCTGAAGTATCCGACGATCCATCGCAGCGCCAGTACCGTGGGGCGTGCGGCCCAGCAGAATGACTTCCTCTACGCTATAGGGGAAGTTGAGCAGGGATAGCTGTGGCAGCACCGCCATCATTCTGGCGCGCTCAGTCATATCCCATTGCGACATGGGAGTACCCAGCAATCTGCAGTCACCTCGACTCGGTTCCACATCGCCTGCCAGGAGCTGGAGTAAGCTGGTTTTGCCGGCACCGTTGGGACCAATGATACCCGTCACCGCGCCGGCGCTGAGGCAAAAATCAACACCACGTAAATGAAAATCGCCCCAGGGGTTTGCATCAACCTTGGCCAGTTCGAGAATAGTCATTACAGCATCCCGTACTGATGACGGCGTCGAAGTAGCGAGATAAAAAAGGGCACCCCGATCAGCGCGGTGACAATACCCACCGGCAACTCGGTAGGCGCCAAAACCAAACGTGAAAAAGTGTCAGCCACCACCAGTAAAAGAGCTCCGGCTAGCGCCGACGCCGGCAACAAGCGCCGGTGATCCGGACCCGTCAACATCCTCACTATATGAGGTACGATCAAACCGACGAAGGCAATAGTCCCCGCCAGAGCCACAGCCGTGCCGACACTAATGGCGACAGTCACTATCAAGACCCGCTTGACCCGCGCCACATTGATGCCCAGATGCCTCGCCTCAGACTCGCCCAGCAGCATGGCGTTGAGTGCCACGGCAAACCGCGGCAAGGCAAGCAGCAGAGCTATTCCCACCACAGAGCCGATCAGCAACCGGGGATAGTCGGCGCCATCCAGGCCACCCATACGCCAGAGGCTGATGCGCCGCAGCATATCGTTGTCAGCATAAAATTCGAGCAGACTGCCTACACTGCCGGCCAGCGCGGTAATGGCGATCCCGGCCAACAGCATCGTCGCTACCGATGTACCCTGAACCGAGGTTGCCAATCGATAAACCAGCAACACGGCTAACAGTCCTCCAATAAAGGCCCCAAAAGACACCAGCGTCAGGCCGACGTAACCCACCAAGGCGCTGCCTCCCAGCACAATCATAATGCTCGCCCCCAGAGAAGCACCGGCGGTCACACCAATCAATGACGGATCCGCAAGCGGGTTGCGAAACAGCCCCTGCATGGCAGCGCCGCTGCAGGCCAAAATAGCACCCACGACGGCTGCCAGCAGTATTCGTGGCAGGCGAATCTGCCCTACTATGACAGCGGCCTGACTGCTTACATCGCCATTAACGAACTGCCACAGGCCTTGCAGAGCCTCTAGCGTCGACAGTGGCGCCGCGCCATTGGCCAGGCCCAGCAACAAAGCCACTGGCAGCGCCAGTAACAACACTGGCATAACCTGTCGCGCGCGCCGATCACTCGTTACATCCGTCATGCGGCAAACCACCGCGGAAACAGCGCTGCCAGATCCAGGTGCTGTTCAAAGCAATCAGCCAGTCGTTCCATGTCCTGTTCACGTCGAGCATTACGGTCAAAGGACTGCACTGACGTCAACCCCGCCCACTCCAGCAATGCAGCGCAAGCTTGCGGAGTATCGAAGACAGCGTGCAAATAGGTACCGGCTACGTTGCCATCCGCCGCGACCCAACCATCTGACCTGGCCCCTTCCAGCTGGGCAAAGGCGACGCCAGCACCCCGTGTGGTGCTGATCCCGCAGTGTATTTCGTAGCCGCTGACGGTCCCGCCATTCAACCACAAGGTGCCGCTAGTCTGACGTAACTGCTTATCGGCCTGTAGCTGTGTAACCACCGGCAACAAGCCAAGCCCGACGCTGGATCCGGGCGGCCCCTCAACAGCCTGCGGATCATGCAGTTGCTCACCCAGCATCTGGAAACCACCGCAGATACCCAGTACCTTGCCGCCGTAACGCAGATGTCGCAACACATCGGTGTCCCAGCCCTGCTGCCGCGTAAAATCCAGATCGGCGCGCACATTTTTACTGCCGGGTAACACGATCAGATCGGCACCAGTGAGCGCCTGCCCCGGACCGACATAAGTCAGGTCTACCTGGGGATGATCACGCAAGGCGTCAAAATCCGTATGATTGGACAGTCGCGGAAACACCGGTACGGCTACCCGCAGACTCTCCGGTCCCGCGCTCACCTGTTGTATGTCAACCGCATCCTCGGCATCGAGCCGCAGGTCGGTCAGGTATGGCAATACACCCAACACCGGCTTGCCAGTGCGTTGCTCCAGCCACTCCAGCCCCGGCTCCAGCAGGCTGATATCACCGCGAAACTTGTTGATGACAAACCCCACCACACGAGCCTGTTCGCTCGCGGAGAGCAGGTCCAGCGTACCGATCAGGTGCGCAAACACACCGCCGCGATCAATATCGGCAACAATAATCACGGGGATATCGGCAGCCTCGGCAAAACCCATATTGGCGATATCGCGGTCGCGAAGATTAATCTCTGCGGGGCTGCCCGCACCCTCCACCACCAGTACTTGATACTGCTTTAGCAAACGCTGCCATGATTCCATCACCGCCGCCATCGCTGTGGTTTTATACTGATGATAGTCACGCGCATCCATATGCCTGGCGACCTGTCCCTGTATGACGATCTGCGCTGCAGTATCACTGGACGGTTTTAGCAGAATCGGATTCATATCCGTATGCGCAGTGACGTTAGCAGCCAGCGCTTGCAGCGCCTGCGCACGACCAATTTCACCACCGTCTGCAGTAACGGCGCTATTAAGCGCCATATTTTGCGGTTTGAAAGGAGCGACTTTTGCGCCCTTACGGGCCAACGCGCGACACAAGCCCGTTACCAGTATGCTCTTGCCCGCGTCCGAGGTGGTCCCCTGGACCATCAGCGCGAGCGGAGCATCGCTGCTAAAAGTCGACACCCTGACGCGCCTTAATACCCGCGTTGAACGCGTGCTTCACGTCCTTGACCTCAGAAACCGTATCCATGATTTCTTGCAGCGCTGCACCACCCCCACGCCCGGTCACCACCACGCTTTGCTCGGGTGGGCGATTAGCGAGCGCGGCAATGACCTCGTCTTCGGGTAGATACTTGTAGGCCAGCATATAGGTCAGCTCATCCAGCACCACCAGATCGAAACTGGGGTCCTCGAGCATGGGTCGGGCAACTGCCCAGGTTCGCACTGCGGCCTCAATATCACCGCTGCGATCCTGGGTGTCCCAGGTGAAGCCGGTGCCCATCTGGTAGAAAGTCACCTGCGGACATTGCTCGCGCACATAAATTTCTTCCCCGGACAGCTGCTGGCCTTTGATGAACTGCACCACACCGACTTTTTGGCCATAGCCCAGCGCCCGCATCACCATTCCAAACGCGGAGCTGGACTTACCTTTGCCGTTGCCGGTGAGCAGTATGGCCACACCACGTTCAATACTCGCCTCTTCTATGCGCGCATCTACATTAGACTTTTGCTTCTCCATCGAAGCCTTATGTTTGGCGTTCTTCCTGGTTTGCTTGTCGTCTGTGGTGCTCATATAACCCTCTCAATTCTCTTTACCAACGTCTAGAAAGACCAACGTACTCCGGCATAGCCGGCGGTACCAGTGGTATTGTAGGTTGGTACCTCTTCATAGTCCTCGTCGAGTAAATTCTCTACCCGACCACAAACCTGTAAGCCCTTAATCCCAGGACCAGACGATCTTCCAACAGCCACCGAGAGCTCAATGCGCGATACCTCGAATGGTGAATTGAAGCCATATGCTGGATAGTTTCCTGATTAATCACCGACACTGACGTGCCAATCTGCCGCAGTGGCATTTCGATAAGCGAAGAGGTGGCTAGGATCTCTTCCATTTTTTCGTTCGCGTAAGTGGCGGGAACTGAAGCACAGGCCAGCCAAGTGCTGACAACTGATAAAAATTTTTCATACTGAATCCTTGTTAGCCAAAAATGGCAACCAAGGGAGGGTAATCAGGGAACGCAATATGCTGAGATATTGGGCAACCTTCAATGAAGCCCTCCGCTTCACAGTTGCTTACTATCAGGCAGATATCGGGCTCTCAGCAGTTGCTGAATACCGTTGCGGGGGCAGCGGTGGATGTGCCAGAGGCATACCACACTTCCCTTTTAACCCGACCCGCCAAGACTGACGTCATAGCTGTCGGGCACCTGAATGGCAGCGAACTTAGTGGATGTCTGGGGGAAAGTCAACGGAAAGCAGCCTGCAATCAGCGCTGCCAAAGGCTGGCACCGGTTTGCCCCGGTCCGGAAGCCACCATGACCTCCAGCTCTCTAATATCCTGATCGTTCAGAAACGCTTTGTCTTCCACGAGTGTGTCCAGCAGATAGGACGACAGATCCTCAACGGTGGTATTACGCACAGGCAAGAGTTGAGTATCGCTTTTTAGAAACAGCATCGTGTCAGTGTCATGAGTGACACGATAATATTCATCCTGCTCACTGATCTGCAGATACAGAGACTGTGAAGGAATCAAGGTGTACTCATCAATAGCGTCGCAAATTTGCTTCAATTTACGTTTGTAAACCGCATAATCACCGGTCAGGCCATTGTCGTCCACCGGCGCCACAATGCGCGCTGAAACCGAGAAATTGTGCCCGTGCAGGCGCTCACGGTCGGTAGCCGAAAATATGGTGAAGTGAGCTGCAGAAAACTTGTGACTCTCCTTGTCGATGAGAATAGTGGTCAGCTTTTCCATTAACGAATGGCTCCTGATAAGGCAAATGGGCGGTATATCAATGCGCAACGATTGTGGATAAGTTTTACTTTGCTGTCCAGCGCACAAGCACTGTGGTCAAAAATCATGATATCGTTTGCGCTAAATTTTTCGGGACTTAACGGCTATGAAAGCAGCAGTCATTACCGGCGCCAGTGTCGGCATCGGTGAATCCACCGCCAGTAGCTTCCTTGCAGCGGGCTACCATGTATTCAATCTTTCGCGGCGCAGCTGCGCTATAGAGGGCGTAGAAAATATCCACTGTGACCTCGCCAGTGAAGAGTCCATAGCCACGGCAGTGGCCACTATTAAGCAAGCTTTGGTGACGCCAACTCATTTGGCTCTGATCCACAACGCCTGCCAGATGCGCAAGGACAGCGCCGACGATTGCAGCAGTGACAGTCTCAGCGAAGTCATGCAGACCAATCTGATCGCAGCCAATAGCCTCAATCAGGGCTTACTGCCGATGATGGCTGCAGGCTCCAGTATTTTGTACATCGGCTCTACGCTGTCGGAAAAAGCAGTGCCCGGGTCATTTAGCTATGTGATATCCAAACATGCGCTAATTGGCATGATGCGCGCAACTTGTCAGGATCTGATGGGTAGCGGCATTCATACCGCCTGCATCTGCCCAGGTTTTACCGACACAGAAATGCTGCGCACCCATCTGGGCAATGATGCCGAGCTGATCAAAACTATCGGCGCCATGAACAGTTTTGAGCGCCTGATCGATCCTGCCGAAATTGCCGGCTTAATCGATTACGCTCATCACAACCCGGTTATCAATGGCGCCATACTGCACGCCAATTTGGGCCAGAAGGAGGCCTGAGAGTGATCAGTACGGGACAGATACAAGAACGCAGAGAGCGTGTATTTCTAGTGCTCGCGGGTATTTTTATCTGCGCCATGACTATGCTCAATATACTTGGCATCACGCGCTTTATTCAGCTCGGACCGTTGTCTTTAGCGATTGGTGTTCTGCCCTACCCGTTGACGTTTCTATGTACCGATCTAATCTGCGAACTTTACGGTAAAGCCAGAGCCAACTTCATGGTTACCCTTGGCCTGGGCCTTAACTTCTTTATCCTCGGCGTGCTTTATCTCGGACAACTCATACCCGCGGTCTCGCCAGATGCCATGCCACCATGGCAGGTACTGCAGCTGGCTGAGTCGGTCAGCCTGCCCAACGGCAGCTCGGTCTCTGGCAGCGTCGAGCTCTATGAGCTGATTTATGCCACTACTACGGGAGCCGTATTTGCCTCTATGATGGCGTATATTGCGGCGCAGTATTGTGATGTGCAGCTGTTTCACTTCTGGAAGCGGGTCACCAAGGGCAAACACCTGTGGATTCGCAACAATTTCAGCACTATGCTCAGTCAGCTGGTGGACTCCTTTATGGTAGTTCTGGTGACTTTTGGTGCTGCCTTCCTAGCCGGCGACTTTACGGTTCGTGCGCTGATCGTGCTTATGTTTAGTAACTACGCCTTTAAGTTTATCATCGCGGCCCTGGACACCGGTCCGTTGTATCTCGCTGTTTACCAACTGCGCAAATACATGCATCTGCAGGAGGGTGAGTTGGCGGTTCCCACGCCTCTAAACACCTGAGTAACAGCTCCTATTAGCAGCTCTGAGCAACCAAACGCTGGTATGGCGGGACAGACTAACTGGCTCACAACATCAGCATAGGACCACCCCACCGGTGACGCGAAGCCAAAGTTGTCTATAATGGCGCACATGAATGATCTCTCTACCGCCATGTCAGAACGCATTACTAATCCTCGTTACGGCGACGGCTGTTATCGACGCCGCATACAGCTTGAGCAACAGCCCGGCGCCCTTAGCGGTTCGCTAGAAGACGATTGTCATGGCTTTAGAGTCCGCATTACCCATGACGACAAGGTCGTCACTGGCGTTGAAGCCGATACTTTGCGTATTCCATTGAGCAGCTGCCCGGGAGCCATAGAACCGCTGCAGCAATTAATTGGCATAACGTTGGCAACACCAACATCGGAGATCGTCGTTCGGGTGCCTCCACGTCAGAACTGCACCCATCTTTACGACCTGGCGCTGCTTACCATGGCGCACGCGGGACATGAGAGTCGGTTGCGTGAATATGACATTACCGTCTCAGACATGCCGCGTGAAGCTGGCCATAGTGTCGCCGAGATAGCACTGAACGGGGATAAGTTACATCGCTGGGAACTGGAGTGGATACATATCGCTGAGCCTGCAGAGTTAGCGGGTCGACCCGTACTTAATGGCTTTGCCGCCTGGGCCAATAAGACCTTTAGCGGCCTGCAACAAGAAGCCGCTTTTGCACTTTCCAAGGGTGTTTTTGTAGCCTTGGCACGGATGTATGATCTGAGCAAGATCGACGGCGAGCCAGCCCTGCATGACGAAGCGCGCCTGGGCGTTTGCTACAGCTATTCCAAGGGGGTGGTAGAGGGCGCGGTAAGACTGCCTGATTCGGTCAGGGATTTCAGTAACACGCCTGAACAGTTGCTAAAGTTTCTCTAGTGCAAAGCAAATTACCCGCCGTCGGCACCACCATTTTTACCGTTATGTCACAACTGGCAGCTGACAACGACGCGCTTAACCTATCGCAGGGTTTCCCTGATTTTGACGGACCACTAAACCTGCGCAAAGCCCTGGCCAATGCCGTGATGACCGGCAACAACCAGTATGCGCCTATGATCGGCCTGGGTAGCCTCAGGGAGCAAATTGCGCTCAAACTACAGCGTTTTTACCAAGTCAGCTGCGACTGCGAATCTGAAATCACGGTCACCCCCGGCGCCACCGAAGCTTTGTTCTGCGCGATCCAGGCTTTTATCAATAGCGGCGACGAAGTCATCGTTTTCGATCCGTGCTATGACAGTTACGAGCCTGCGATTACGCTGGCCGGCGGAGTCACCAGGCACCTGCCGCTGCAGTTGCCGGGCTTTGCTATCGACTGGGACCAGGTTGCCAGCACTATTTCTGCTCGCACCCGTATGATCATTATAAACTCTCCGCACAACCCCAGCGGCGCCCTGCTAGCTGAAGCAGATCTGCTAAACCTGCAGCAGTTGGCCTGTCAGCATGACCTCATTGTACTCAGTGACGAGGTCTACGAGCACCTGGTCTTCGACGGCAATCAACATCGCTCGGTACTGCAATATCCGGCGCTACGAGAACGCAGCATCGCGGTATTTTCATTCGGCAAGACGTTTCATATTACCGGTTGGAAAACCGGCTATTGTGTGGCGCCTCCCGCGCTGATGGCAGAGCTGCGTAAAGTGCATCAGTTCGTCACGTTTGTCGCTGTAACACCGGTGCAGCAAGCGCTGGCAGATTTTATGGCGGCAGAACCAGACTACCCAAGCACGCTGGCAAATTTTTATCAGGCCAAGCGCGACCAGTTCTGTCGCGAACTTGAGCCATCTCGGTTTAGCCTGGTGCCCAGCCCCGGCACCTACTTCCAACTACTGGATTATTCAGCTATCTCAGATGAATTGGATACGGAGATTGCAGTCCGACTGACACGAGATGTGGGCATTGCCTCGATACCGATATCGGTTTTTTGTGAGCAGTCACTGCCTGCATATTACCTGCGCTTTTGCTTCGCCAAGCAAGCGGGAACACTGACACAGGCGGCAAAATTGCTATGCGAGATCTGAACGTCAGTTTGCTGCAGTGCCCACTGCACTGGGAGGCCCCGGCAGCCAATCGAGCCTATGTCGAGGAAATGATTTCTCAGCTAAGTGCTGATACCGATTTACTCATTCTTCCGGAAATGTTCACCACCGGTTTTTCGATGCGCTCTAAAGAGAATGCTGAGACCAGTGCCGGGGCTACCCTGCCATGGCTGCAACAATTGGCAGAGCGTTATGATCTGGCCATCACCGGCTCGCTGGCGGTCGCCAGTGACGATCAGGTATACAACCGACTACTGTTTGTCACCCCCGATGGCCGCGTTCAGCACTATGACAAAAAACACTTGTTCCGGATGTCAGGAGAGCACCTGCATTATGCAGCTGGCGACTCACGTCTGGTGGTGCAGTGGCGCGACTGGCGTATTTGTCCGATGATTTGCTACGACCTGCGATTTCCAGTGTGGAGCCGCAATACCGGTGACTATGATCTGCTGCTATACGTTGCTAACTGGCCTGCCAAACGTCAGTACCATTGGCGGCAATTGCTGATCGCGCGCGCCATAGAAAATCAGGCGTACTGTATTGGGGTCAATCGAATAGGCACTGATGGTAACGCCATCGCTTATAGTGGTGACAGCCTGATACTGGCGGCCGACGGTGAAATGCTAGTAGATTGTGCAGACGCAGAAGGGCTATTCAGTAGTCGCTTAAGCGCTTCTGCTCTGCAACGTTATCGTAGCAAGTTTCCCTGTCACGAGGACGCAGACAACTTTTCGTTGTAGCAAAAAAAAACCGGCTCCGCATTCAGCGGAGCCGGCCCTTTCAGAGCGCAGTAGGTTTAGTTACCTGCTGTATCGCTCAATGTAGCCATAACGCGACGGTTTTCCGCGCGGCCTTCTTCGGTATCGTTAGTCTCTACCGGCTCAGCCTCACCATATCCAATCGCAGTCATACGACTTTCTGCAATGCCAAACTTGTTAGCCAGTACCGCTTTAACGGCATTAGCACGGCGCTCTGACAGTACCTGGTTATAACCAGCATCACCGACGCTGTCGGTATGGCCTTCAATTTCCAGCTGTAGTTCTTCAAACTGACCCAAGAATTCGGCCAAGCCGCCAAGATCTTGCATATACTGCTCAGTCACTTCATCAGAGTTGAAACCGAAGTTAACCTGCAATTCAACCGAAGCGGTCTCTACCACTTCCTGAACAACTTCACAGCCGCGGCTGTCTACTTCTGCACCGGCTGGAGTGCCGGGGCAAAGGTCATCATCGTCGAATACGCCGTCGCCGTCGCTGTCAATCGGGGCCGCTACAACCGCTGCCGCAGCCACTACAGGCGCCGCACGCTTGCCCTTAGGCGGCGCAAAGCTATAAGCAATACCAAACGTCAGTGCAAGGTCGTTGTCGCTATCGTCAAACGAGTGCAACCAACGCGCATCTGCACGCCAGCTCCAGTGATCGGTGAAGTAGTAGCGTAATCCGGCGCCAAGGTTGGCCTGGATATCCGACTCCTTGCCTGTCTTAAAGCCACGGCTCAGTTCACCAGCGCCCAGTGCCAAGTAAGGATAAAGGTTGCCCTGCGGCTCCGTGTAGTAAACACCGCCCAGATGCCACTGATCGATATTGACATCACTGCCATCAATTGCAGACTCACTATCCCCACCAGAGTAGGTAAACTCAGCTGCCCAGTCGTCGCTCAAGCGCCACTCAAGAGCACCTGAAGGGAGGATTTCATTATCCACGTCACGGTTGCTATCAAAATAGTGCTGAGTGCCGCCCAAAGTGATCGTCAGTGGAGCTTCGTTGGCCGCCTGTGCCATACCGGAGAAAACCCCTAATACAGCCGCCAGAACAGCGATTAATCTTACGTTCATGTCATTATCCTTGTGCGTTGATGGAATGGTCATAGCTCCCTATTTCACGGAGCTTTAATATTTCGCGGCAAGCATACCAGCCGTTCACTATCAGTTCTATGAACTATTGCCGGTTTCATTGCGCTCCTGACAGGCTACACAGAGGGGCGAATCAGGGCGAATTTGCAGTCGAGCCCAGGCAATCGGCTGGTCACAATCGTCACAATAGCCATACTCACCCTCAGCCAGTGCCGCCAGCGCCCGCTCCACACGGCTCAAGTGAGCTCGCACATGTCCCTGATTGGCCAATGCCATCTGTTGCTGTGCAATCGCGTCCATGCGCGACAGCCGCCCTACCGACTGCTGATCAAGCGACACGGGCGCTGCAGCGGCGTCCGTACCCTGCAGTTGTTCCATTAATTCTCTGTGGATGCGCCGTAATGTCTGCTCCAGCAACTGCATCTGCGCGCTGGACAATGGTTCTGCGGGGGCTACTGCCATCGTCTTACCAACCCAAAGTCTGCTTAACGAAAGGAATCGAGAGCGCCCGCTGTTGGGCCAGCGAAGCGTGATCCAGCTGATCCAGCACCTGAATCAACGAATCCAATGAGCGTGGCGCCCGAGCCATCACATATTGGGCCACGTCAGCGCTCAGTTGCAGCCCGCGGCGCTGGGCTCGAAATTGGAGTATCGCCAGTTTTTCGGCGTCATCGGGCTGGGGCAGGTGCAGGGTGACGCCCCACCCCAGTCGTGAACGCAAATCTTCCAACACCAGCGGCAAACCTCGCGGCGGGCACTGCGCACTGATCAGCAGGCTGCAGTTTTGCTCACGCATTCGATTAAACGCGTGGAATAGCGCTTCCTCCCATTGGCTGTCGCCACCAATCGCCTCAAAGTCGTCAAGACACAATAGCGCCATCTGCTCTACATCCTGAAGAATCGACTCAGCATCAGCCTCCACAAATTGATTGAGGGGGAGATACAGCGCTTGTCCAGCGGCGAATTCACGGCATACCGCTTGCAATAAATGACTACGGCCACTTCCGGGCATACCATGCAGGTATACCAGCGGCTCACCAACAGCAGTACTCAGCGCCCGCAACACACCGCTTAGGGGGGATAATTCTTCGCGAAATAGAAAATTATTCAGGGTCGCGTCATCGCGCAACCCCACTCCCAACGTCAGCTGCGCAGGAATCGTCACAGCAGACAACTGTGAGCGACACAAGAGGTTAGGGTTGCCATTGATAAACCAGGGTCGCGGGCGCTATGTCTTCTGGCAGTGACTGCGCCATCAGCAGCGGCTGCATGCGACCGCCCAGCTCGATAAGGCGACTCAGTTGCGTCAATTGAAGAGGGGCCTGCACGCTGAAAACAACCACATCCTCAGTCACAAACTCCACCAGCGCCGCGTCTACTAGATCAATGGCCGCCAGATAACTAAGGGCGCCACGGTAGTCCGCATAATTTGCCAGCCCCTGCACCTGCACCCGAACCTGAGCGGCGCTTTCGCTGGTTGCCTCAACCGCGTAGCGCTGGGCCATTTTTTCTGCGCTGAGCGCCGCACCGGCCCCGGCTATAGTAGTCAACGAAACCCCGTAATCACTACTGGAATAACTATTTTCTTGCCACAGATACTGCCACTCCCCCATCCAGCGATCGCCAGGAATTTGGTGCAGCTGCCCCACCAGAATATTATTGACGGAGTAACGCTCGGATGCTGTGCTGATCTTCGCAGAGTCAAACTCCCACACGTCATCTACCGCTATCGCCAACGCATCTTCAATATCCAGCAACGGCAAAACCAGCGGCACACCGCGCTGGTCAAAGGCCTTATCAATCTGTGCCAGCAGCTCTGAATCAGTCTCGGCGCTGGCAAATCGACGGCCACCGTTATCGTTAACCACAACCCAGACCAGCACTGCGGGCCTGGTCGCGCTCCACAACGGCAGTCGAGCGGTAGTCAAATTGTCGTTCACCAGAGCGGCAGAAAACTCCACCTGCAGCCGCAGCTGGTCATTGTCCCCACGCACATATTGGTATTGTTGAACGTAGTCTTGGGCCGCTGCCAACATAGACGCTAAGGCTTCTTCCTCGAGGACTTCTCGCCGCCCTGAGACTTTTACCAATACCAGCGCTAAAGCTTCTTGCATACCAGACTGCAGCGCCGGCCGGCCGTGGTTCTCGACGACAACCTCTGCCTGATATAGATTGCTGACAACCTCAGCCGCCAGTGCAGGCAAGCTGAACAAATAAATCATTAGCGATAACAAGAAACAACGCATTGAATAAGGAACCAGAAAGCGGAAACAAACAACATTTTAACAGCACCCACCCTCAACACCAATGAACACTGCTGAAATTAGCCGACGGACCATATAGAATAGCCGCTTTTCCAGACTGCGGATTCCACCATGCCCACTTCTCCTGATCAACCGTCGCTCAGCTACCGGGATGCCGGGGTCAACATTGATGCCGGTAATCAACTGGTGGAACGCATCAAAGGTGTTGCCAAGCGCACCCGACGTCCCGAGATTCTGGGTGGACTGGGCGGTTTTGGCGCGCTCTGCGAGCTGCCCTCTGGTTATCGTCAGCCGGTGCTGGTATCGGGTACCGACGGCGTCGGCACTAAACTCAGCCTCGCTATGACCATGGGCAAGCATGACACTATCGGCATCGACCTGGTTGCCATGTGCGTCAACGACCTGATAGTTGCAGGCGCGGAACCCTTGTTTTTCCTCGATTATTACGCCACCGGCTCACTGTCGATTGATACCGCCGTGCAAGTAGTAGAAGGCATCGGCGCCGGCTGCGAGCTGGCCGGCTGCGCGCTGGTAGGCGGCGAAACCGCAGAAATGCCTGGTATGTATGAAGGGGAAGATTACGATCTGGCCGGATTTTGCGTCGGCGTGGTCGAGAAATCAGAGATTATCGATGGCAGTCAGGTCGCCACAGGAGACTGCCTGATTGGGCTGGCCTCCAGCGGTCCACACTCCAACGGTTACTCCCTGATCCGCAAGATTCTCGAAGTCTCACAAGCCGATCTGGCACAAAGCATGGGTGATTGCAGCTTGGGTGAGGCACTACTCACACCCACGAGAATCTACGTCAAATCACTCCTGGAACTGTTTAAGCAGGTGCCGGTAAAAGCCCTCAGCCACATCACCGGTGGTGGATTGCTGGAAAATCTGCCGCGAGTACTGCCAGAGCATACAGAGGCAGTTATCGATCTGGCTAGCTGGCAGCGACCCCCTGTTTTCGACTGGCTTCAGCAACAGGGCAATGTCGAACGTGACGAGATGCATCGCACCTTCAATTGCGGCGTTGGTATGGTCATATGCGTGGCTGAAGAGCATGCGGAAGCAGCCCTGGCGCAACTCGGTGCTACCGGAGAAACCGCCTGGCGCATAGGAACCGTGCGTGCCGGCACTCAGGCAGAACCCCTCGTCATATTGCAGGACTGACTCGCGCGCCCATGAACATCGCGGTACTGATTTCAGGCAATGGCTCCAATCTGCAGGGGCTCATGGATGCCTGCAATAGCGGCCAACTTGCGGCTAATATTGTTATGGTGATTAGTAATCGCGACGATGCCTATGGCCTGGAGCGAGCAGCGCAGGCCGGCATTGCTACTGCAACGCTCAAACACCAGGACTTTGCATCGCGTGAAGATTTTGACGCTGCTCTGGTCGCCGCACTGCAACCCGCAGCGGTCGAACTGGTGGTACTGGCGGGCTTTATGCGCATCCTGACCCCCGTGTTTCTGGATCGCTATCGCGGCCGACTGCTCAACATTCATCCGTCGCTGTTGCCGCTGTATCCGGGTCTGCACACCCATGCCCGTGCCCTGGACGCTGGTGATGCGGAAGCCGGCTCTACAGTACATTTTGTCACTCCGGAGCTGGATGGCGGGCCACCAGTATTACAGGCACGCGTGCCGGTAATGCCTGAAGATGACGAAACCAGCCTCGCGGCCAGAGTACTGGCCTGCGAACACAGTATTTATCCTTTGGCGGTTAGTTGGTTTGTCCAGGGAAGGCTGCGCCTGGTAGGCAACCAAGCGCTATTGGATGAGCAGGTAGTGCCTGCCAGTGGCATTGATTTCAGCGGCTAATCACACCCATCAAGCCCTAAATCAGGCTTTGGGCAGCGTCACTCCGGTCTGGCCCTGATATTTGCCACCGCGATCCGCGTAGCTGGTTTCGCAGACTTCGTCCGATTCAAAAAATAGCATCTGAGCTACGCCCTCGTTGGCGTATATTTTGGCCGGCAAGGTCGTTGTGTTGGAAAATTCCAGCGTCACGTGCCCCTCCCATTCTGGTTCCAACGGCGTCACGTTAACGATAATGCCACAGCGGGCATAGGTCGATTTACCCAGACAAATCGTCAGCACGCTGCGCGGAATTCGGAAGTACTCCACCGTTGATGCCAGCGCAAAGGAATTAGGCGGGATGATGCAGTAGTCGCCGGTTATATCGACGAAACTCTTTTCATCGAAATTTTTGGGGTCGACCGTCGCTGAATGAATATTGGTAAACACTTTGAATTGGTCAGAGCAGCGCACATCGTAGCCATAGCTTGAAGTGCCATAAGAGATCAGCCGCTCCTCCCCGGAGTAGCGCACCTGGTCTGGCTGGAATGGTTCAATCATGCCGTGATCCGCTGCCATGCGGCGTATCCATTTGTCGGATTTAATACTCATAGTGCTATCTCGCTAGCTAGTCATTACTGATTACAATTTCTGGCCCACTGCGCTGCTCACCGGTACCCGTCAGCGCCGCTGCTACGCGCTCTGCTATCTGCAGATAAACCGCAGTAACATCAGAACCGGGCTCCGCCACCACGGCCGGGGTGCCAGCATCGGTCTGCTCACGAATAGACAGTGCCAACGGCAGCGATCCCAGTACCTCGACCCCGTACTCCGCCGCCAGTCGCTCGCCGCCCTCTGCACCAAAAATATGCTCCGCATGCCCGCATTCACTGCACACATGCACCGCCATATTCTCCACCACGCCGAGTACCGGAATATCCACTTTGGAAAACATTTCTATGCCCTTGCGTGCATCCAGCAACGCGATGTCCTGAGGCGTGGTGACAATCACCGCACCGGCCACCGCCGCTTTCTGCGACAAGGTTAACTGGATATCACCAGTGCCAGGTGGCATATCAATAATCAAGTAGTCCAATGCTTCCCAGAGTGTCTGTTCCAGCATCTGCTGCAACGCTCCACCTGCCATGGGACCGCGCCATACCATCGGCGTCTTGTCGGTCACAAGATAGCCCATCGACATCGTTTTGAGACCATGGGCCTCCACGGGCACCAACCATTTGCCATCTTTTTGGTCTGGACGCACGCCGTCCGCCACGCCCAGCATTATCTGCTGGCTAGGGCCATAGATATCGGCATCCAGCAGTCCTACGCTGGCGCCGTTGGCCTGCAGTGCCAGTGCCAGGTTGACGGCTGTTGTCGACTTGCCGACTCCACCTTTTCCGGAAGCGACAGCAATAATATGTTTGATCTTATCCATCGATAAATCTCAGTGCGGGACAGGGGGCGCTAGTATAGGGACTGCGCCCGAATGCCACAAATACTATGCGCCGTGACGCGGACGGCGGCCACATCCTGGTGGGATGAAATCAACAGCTAAAACCGCTATAGTAGCGCCCCTTTTTTACTCACTGGAGTATCCGGCAAATGCCCGCAGCCTCGGCTCGCAAAATTCTGGTTACCAGCGCCCTGCCCTATGCCAACGGATCGCTGCATTTGGGCCACCTGCTGGAGCAAGTGCAAACCGATATCTGGGTGCGTTTCCAGAAGTCACGCGGTCATCAGTGTACCTATGTCTGCGCCGATGACGCGCATGGTACCGCCATTATGCTGACGGCTGAGCAACAGGGCATTACCGCCCAACAGCAGATCGACAACATGCACGCCGAGCACTCCCGCGACAGCGCCGATTTTTTGATTGGTTTTGACAACTTTTATACCACTCATTCCGACGAAAATCGGGCGTTCAGCAATCAAATCTATACCCGATTACGTGACAACGGGCACATCGCCGTGCGTGAAATCACCCAGGCCTTCGACCCCGAGCGACAGCTGTTCCTCAGCGACCGCTACATCAAGGGTACCTGTCCGCGCTGTAAAACCGCCGATCAGTACGGTGACAACTGTGAATCCTGCGGTGCCACCTACAGTCCAGCAGAGCTTATTGATGCTGTTTCAGCCCTGTCCGGAGCAACGCCGATTGACAAAGACAGCGAACACTATTTTTTCACCTTGCCAGCCTTCGCCGACATGCTGAAAGAATGGACCGCGAGTGGCACGCTGCAGCCGCAGATTGCCAATAAACTGGGAGAGTGGCTAGAAGCCGGGCTACAGGAATGGGATATCAGTCGCGATGCCCCCTATTTCGGCTTTGAAATACCCGACGCTCCGGGGAAATACTTTTATGTCTGGCTTGATGCCCCTATTGGCTACATGGCCAGTCATCAGAACTTGTGCAACCGCACGGGGGATGACTTTGACAGTTACTGGAATAAAGACTCCAGCGCTGAGCTGTACCACTTCATTGGTAAGGACATCATCAACTTTCATGGATTGTTCTGGCCAGCGATGCTGACGTCCGCCGATTACCGCACACCATCGGCCATTTTCGTACACGGCTTTTTAACCGTGAACGGTACCAAGATGTCCAAATCGCGGGGCACTTTCATCAAAGCACGTACCTACCTGGATCATCTTGACCCCGAATACCTGCGCTATTACTTTGCTGCCAAGCTCAGCGGTGCCGTCGATGACATAGACCTGAATCTGGAAGACTTCGTGCAACGGGTTAACTCGGATGTGGTCGGCAAAGTAGTCAATATCGCCAGTCGCTGCGCCGGCTTTCTGCGCAAGCGATTTGACAACCAGTTATCAGAACACTGCGCCGAACCGGATATGGTCCAATCCTTCATAGCCGCCGGAGATGATATTGCTCAGCTTTACGAAGCGCGCGAGTTCAATAAAGCTATCCGCGAGATTATCGCGCTGGCTGATCGTGCCAACCAATATATCGATGAGAAAAAACCCTGGGTGCTGGCGCGCGAAGAAGGCAAAGAGGCAGAAGTTCACGAAGTTTGTTCTGTCGGCATTAATCTGTTCAGAATGTTGTTGGTTTATCTGAAACCCGTATTACCCGCTATGGCCGAGCGCAGCGAAACATTTCTGCAGGTTTCATTGGACTGGAACACCAACCCGCAGCCACTGGTGGGCCACCAGATCAATGATTTCATCCCGCTGATGACCCGCATCGAAGCGGCACAGGTTGAAGCCGTCGTTGCTGCCAGTGCGGAGCAGCAAAACGCCGCCAGCCAGGCTGCAGCAGTGCCAGTAGCAACAGAAACCGCCACTGAGACAGAGGCCGCCGACAACACCATTACATACGACGATTTCGCCAAAGTTGAACTACGGATCGCCGAAATAGTGGCCGCTGAGACTGTCGAAGGGGCTGACAAATTGCTGTGCCTGACGCTCAATCTGGGCGACAGCCAGCGGCAGGTCTTTGCCGGTATTCGACAGGCTTATCCGCAGCCACAAACTCTGGTCGGTAAAATGACCGTTTGCGTTGCTAATCTCGCGGCGCGCAAGATGCGCTTTGGCGTATCGGAGGGCATGGTGCTGGCAGCCGGGCCCGGCGGTGAGAACATTTACTTGCTGGAACCCCATGCCGGCGCCACCCCGGGAATGCTCGTCAAGTGATGTTGAGGCAAGCTCCCACATTGAGAGTCGTCGGCGACAACGGTAGACTAATAGCTATTAGTTTTATGGGACAAGGAACGCTCATATGTTAGCCGACTACTCGATCCTGCTGATCGGCGCGATCCTGGTCAATAATTTCGTGCTGGTGCAGTTTCTGGGCCTGTGTCCCTTCATGGGTGTCTCTAATAAACTGGAGACCGCCATGGGCATGTCCATGGCCACCACCTTCGTTTTGACTCTGGCGTCCGCTTGCAGCTATTTGACGCACACTTACCTGCTGCAACCACTGGGCCTGGATTACCTGAAGACGATCTCCTTTATTCTGGTGATTGCGGTCGTGGTGCAGTTCACTGAAATGGTAGTACGCAAGTCCAGCCCCCTGCTGCACCGGGTACTGGGAGTCTACCTGCCTTTGATTACCACCAACTGCGCGGTGCTGGGTGTGGCACTGCTCAACATCAACCGCGAACATGACTTTCTGCAGTCCCTGTTCTACGGTTTTGGTGCCGCCGTGGGCTTTTCCATGGTGCTAGTGCTGTTTGCTGCAATGCGCGAACGACTGGCCGTAGCAGACGTACCGGAACCCTTCCAGGGCCCGGCCATCGGCATGATTACAGCTGGCCTAATGTCTCTCGCCTTCATGGGCTTTGCCGGCCTGGTATGACAGCGATGTTAGAACTCGTAGCTCAAAACCCGTTTATCGCAGCGCTGCTGGCACTGGTCGGCCTGGGCCTGGTGTTTGGAGCACTGCTGGGCTATGCCGCCGTCAAGTTTCGCACCGAAGGCAACCCAATCTCCGAGCAGATCAACGCTATTTTACCGCAGACCCAATGCGGGCAGTGCGGATATCCGGGCTGTAGACCCTATGCCGAGGCTATTGCCGACGGCGAAGCCATCAACCGCTGCCCACCGGGTGGTGAGGGCACTATCGCGCAATTGGCTGACCTGTTAGATGTCGAAGCGATACCGCTGGATGCGGAGCATGGCGAAGAAAAGGCCGCAGCCAGCGTCGCCTTCATTCGAGAAGACGAGTGCATCGGCTGCACCAAATGCATTCAGGCCTGCCCGGTAGACGCCATACTCGGGGCCGCCAAACAGATGCATACAGTGATTGCCAGCGAGTGCACCGGTTGTGACCTGTGCGTGGAACCCTGTCCGGTTGATTGCATCGATATGATTAGCGAAGAAGTCACACTACAGACCTGGCATTGGGAGCTGCCCTCGCCCACCGACCCGCTGATCATAGCCAGCGATCGCGATGACATGAGCAGTGACAAGGAACGAGCGGCGTGAGAAAGATCTATGATATTCACGGCGGCATCCACCCGCTGGAAAACAAACATCAGTCACTGCAAGTATCCAGCACGCCCGCGGGCATACCACCACAGCTGTTTTACCCGCTATCTCAACACATTGGCGCCCCCGCCAAAGCGGTAGTCAGCGTTGGCCAGAAGGTACTCAAAGGTGAGCTACTCGCGGCCGCCGACGGCTTCATCAGCGTCCCAATACACGCCTCCACCAGCGGCGTCATTACCGCCATTGAACCACGCCCCGTGCCGCACCCCAGTGCTATGCCAGCGCCCTGCATTGTGCTCGATAGCGATGGCCTGGATACCTGGATTGAACATTCTGGCGTTGAGGACTATACGCAGTTGGAACGCTCCGCTCTGCTGCAATTGATCCGTGACTCGGGTATTGCTGGTATGGGCGGCGCTGGCTTTCCTGCCGCGGTCAAGCTGGGCGTAAACCCCGAACGTGGCCGCATTAATACCTTGCTAATCAACGGCACCGAGTGCGAACCCTATATCACTGCCGACGACATATTGATGCGCGAGCAGGCCGAGGCGATCATTGCCGGCATTCACATCCTCACACACCTGGTTGAACCGACTGAGATACTGCTGGGTATTGAAGACAATAAGCCGGAAGCTATCGCGGCTTTGCGCGCGGCGGCAGCCGGCACCGCTATTGATATAGTGGTATTTCCTACCAAGTACCCCTCCGGCGGAGAGAAGCAGCTGATCGAGATTGTGACCGGCAAGCAAGTCCCCAGCGGCGGCTTACCGGCTGATATCGGTATTGTCTGCCAGAACGTGGGTACCATTTATGCGATCTACCGCGCCGTGACTTATGGCGAACCGCTGATTTCGCGCATGACCACCGTTACCGGTAATGCAGCAGCGCATCCGCGTAATTACGAAGTATTGCTGGGCACACCAATGAGCTGGCTACTAGACCTGGCTGGCTACGATGCCAAGCGCAATCAACGCCTGATGATGGGTGGTCCCATGATGGGCTTCACTATCACCGACCCCAGCGTGCCGGTGGTGAAAACCACCAACTGCCTACTGGCCCCCACGGTAGAAGAATTACCCGCGCCGGACCCGGCACAGGCCTGCATCCGCTGTGGCATGTGCGCTGAAGCCTGTCCGGCTTCGCTGCTACCGCAACAGATGTACTGGTTCGCCCAGGGTAAAGAGTTCGAGAAACTGGAGGCGCACAATCTATTCGACTGTATCGAATGCGGCGCCTGCTCCTATGTCTGCCCCAGCAACATACCGCTGGTGCAATACTATCGGGCGGCCAAGGCAGAGATTGTGCAAATGCGCAACGACCACGCCAAGTCCGAGCATTCGCGCACCCGCTTTGAGGCTCGTCAGGAACGACTGGACAGAGAGGCCGCCGAAAAGGAAGCGCAGCGCGCGACCCGCAAAGCCGCGGCCGAACAGCGTGCTCGTGACGCGGCCGCCGGTGACGGCGTGGAAGATCCAGTCCAGGCAGCTATAGCTCGCGCCAAGGCCAAGAAAGCGGGTCAGGCGGAGCCGGCAGCTAGCGCCGATCCTGCACAGGCGGCGATTGAGAAAGCCAAGGCTACCCGTGCTGCGAGCGCGGATCTGGCTCCCGAGGACAAGGCGCGGCAAGACCTGCAGAAACTGCGCGAGCGGGCCGAAAAATCACGCGCCAGACTCACAGAGAGTCGGGAGGCAGGGGCCCAGGACAAAGTGATTGAAGCGCTTGATGCATCGGTATTAAAGCTCGATGAAAAAATCGCCACGGCAGTCGCTGCTATGGCAGACCAGGGCTGGAGCGAAAACCCACAGCAGGCACCGGCAGACCCCGCTCAGGCCGCTATCGAGCGTGCGCTTGCCAAACGGGCAGCACAGGCAGCAGCGCCAGCGCTCAGCCCTCGCGAACAGTTGCAGAAAAATCTGCAGTCCGTGGAAAAGAGTCTGCAAAAAGCTACTGCCAAGCTGGCCGAAGCCGAGCAGGAGAACTCTGACAAGGTTGAAGTGTTACAACAATCCGTGCAAAAACTGACCACCAAGCAAAGTCAGGTTCAAGCTGAACTGACGGCACTGGAAGACTGACCTGATATGGCACTAATGCGCATCACCTCACCCCACGCTCATGGCCCGCTAAGTACCGCCATGGTTATGCGCACCGTATTGCTGGCGACCTTGCCCGGCATCGTTGCTCTGGTGCACTTCTTTGGTTTTGGTGTAGTGGTCAATATCCTCTGGGCCTGCCTGGTCGCGGTTGGCTGCGAGGCATTGGTGCTTAAACTGCGCAAACGACCACTGGGTTTCTACCTGAATGACGCCAGTGCTCTGGTCACCGCCACTTTACTCGGCATCGCACTACCCCCTTATGCACCCTGGTGGCTGATTGCCGTGGGCGTATCTTTTGCGATAATCATTGGCAAACACCTCTATGGTGGCATGGGCTATAACCCTTTTAATCCAGCGATGCTGGGCTATGTCGTACTGCTGATCTCGTTTCCTCTGGAGATGACCACTTGGGGCGCGCCCTTGGGTATCAATCAAGTCGGGGCGCCGGGGTTACTGACCGCCTTGCAGGCGTGCTTTATGCCCGCTAGCGTCGATATCGCGACAATGGCAACACCACTGGACCTTTTGAAGCAAAACGATAGTCTGCTGATCGCCAACTTGTGGACTCAGCAACCGGTATTCGGACGCTGGGCCGGGCTGGGCTGGGAATGGGTCAATATCGGCTTTCTTGCGGGTGGCGCCTGGCTGCTCTACAAGCGCATTTTTACCTGGCACGCACCTGTCACCATGCTGGCCAGCCTGACGCTGCTAGCGGCCATATTCTATGACAGCGGCAGCTCTGCCAGCGGTGGCTCACCGGCGTTCCATCTGCTCAGCGGCGGCACTATGTTTGCGGCGTTTTTTATTATCACCGACCCGGTCAGTTCTGCAGTCTCCAACCGCGGCAAACTGATCTACGGCGCCGCTATAGGCGCTCTGATTTATATCATTCGCGTCTGGGGTAATTATCCAGATGCCGTGGCCTTTGCAGTTCTGCTGATGAATTTTGTTGCGCCATTCATCGATCACTACACCCAGCCTCGAACCTACGGCCACAGTAAAGGTGGAGGACGCAGCTCATGATGGGAAGTTCCATTAGTCGCAACAGTATTATGCTGGGCCTGTTCGCTATCATGACCACCGCGCTCATTGCAGGTACTTATTTGGGCACACGCGACATGATTGTGGAAGCCCAGCGCAAAGCGCAGGAAAAAGCGCTACTGGAAATTATTCCTGGCGAGCGCCACGACAACTCCATGTTGGATGACACTCTGATCATCGGACCGGAAGCTGATGGGCTCAGGCTGTCATCATCACAGCAGATCTTTATCGCCAGGCAGCAGGAAAAGGCCGTGGCGGTCATCCTGCCGGTCACCGCGCCTGATGGTTACAGCGGCGCGATAGACCTGATCGTCGGCATTAACAGTGATGGCAGTATTGCCGGAGTGCGCGTACTCACGCACAAAGAAACGCCGGGACTGGGTGACAAAGTGGACCTGAATAAGTCAGACTGGATCCTCTCCTTCAATGGCACGTCACTGCGCAATCCAATGCCGGCGCAATGGAAGGTCAAGAAAGACAAAGGCTACTTCGACCAGTTTACGGGTGCCACGATCACGCCACGGGCGGTGACTGCTGCCATCAAACGCAGCCTGGAGTACTTCCAGGCCAACCAGCAAAGCCTGCTGGCGCCGTTACAGACAACACCGATTGGTGAGGAAAACAGCGATGGCTGAAACCAGCTACAAAGAATTGTCGATCAACGGGCTGTGGAAGAATAACCCGGCTATTGTCCAATTGCTGGGCCTGTGTCCATTACTCGCGGTCACCGGATCTGTCGTTAACGCCATTGGCCTCGGTCTTGCCACCACCATGGTACTGATATGCTCCAATACCGCGGTATCCCTGATTCGCAATGTGGTTACCGACGCTGTGCGCCTGCCCGCCTTTGTTATGATCATCGCGGCCTCTGTCACCTGCATTGAACTGCTGATGCAGGCCTACACCTACGAGTTATATCAGATATTGGGTATTTTCCTGCCACTGATCACAACCAACTGCGTGATACTCGGCCGAGCCGATGCCTTTGCCAGTAAAAATGCCCTACTCCCGTCTTTCTACGACGGCTTCATTATGGGCCTGGGTTTTATGGTCATTCTGGTGCTACTGGGTGGCTTGCGCGAGCTCGTCGGCACTGGTGCACTGTTTGCCAACATGGATTTGCTGTTCGGCCCTGGCGCAGCCAGCTGGGAGCTGGTGCTCGTGGATGACTACAAAAACTTCTTGCTGGCTATCCTGCCGCCCGGGGCTTTTATCTTCACCGGCCTCATTATCGCGCTGAAAAACCGCATCGACAGCGGTTTAAAAGCGCGTGCTGATGCACTCAAGGAAAAGCCCGTCAAAGGTGCCAAACGGGTGCGGGTCACTGGCAATATTAGCTAGCGCCTTCCGCGACCGGCGCCTGCTCAAGTTCCAGCGTGTCGAGAATTTCATCCACTGCGGCATCATCCATTCCAGCATTGTCCAGATCGCAGCAGTAAGTAACGAATAACAGCAGTCCGCCGCTGGCGAGATACCACTCGCGAACCGCACTCTCGCTATCTCGCCACTGCGCAGTAACACCCTTAAACTGACCGGCCGCTGCGGGCTTGAACTGATAGTCCTGCTCGGCGTTCTCCGCTGCAATACCAGCGACTTCTGCCTCTTCAAATACCCCGGCATCGCGCACCAGCGTACTAATTTCGATGGTACCGACTTCATCGCGATCGCCGATAACAATGCTGTCTTCTTCGCGTTCAGCCCACCACTCAGGGGGCACAAAAATTGACCAGAATTCGGTTTGCAGTACATTCAGTTCCATAATTTCATATCCAGCGACATCAGAATCGCATCTTCCCTGCCAGCAACGGCAGGATAATAGGCTTTACGCACGCCATCTTGGACAAAGCCGGCACGCTCATATAAGTGACGGGCGGCACTATTGCTGGCACGCACCTCTAACAAACAGCGCTGCGAACCGTCAGCACGCGCTTTGTCTAACACCGCTGCCAGCAATAGCCCCCCGCGTCCAAGACCCTGCTGATCCGGTGCCACGCCCACATTCAGCAAGGTAGTTTCATCAACAATGCGTTGGCTAATAGCAAACCCCACCACTCCTGTGTGCTCTTCGTAACTGACCCAACAGTCTTCGCTGGCACTATGGCAGCTGGACAAAAACTGCGCCAGGCTCCACGGACTGGTCGCAACAGCCCGTTCTATCTCCACCATGTGCATCGCGTCGGTAGGCAGCGCCGTTCTGATTGACATGAACTCAGGCACTGCTCCGCAGCACGCGTAAGTCCTGCCAGGCCTGCGCCTTACTTGCCTGCTGCCGCAGCATGGACCAGGCACTCACTGTCTGTAACTGACGCAGACCGGCAAACATATCCAGATTCAACCAATCACAGGCTGCGCTACCCAGGAGAATAACACCCTCTACCGGTTGCCGTTCCAGCCGTCCGCGCATAAAACCTTCAAAGCTGTGGCGTGCTGTTTCGAGGCCTGGATCCAGTCGATTGGTACCAGGCAAGGGCCAGTCAAAGCGCTCCACCGTCGGCGTCGCCAGCGGCAAATTAAGTGCAGTGCCTATGGCCTGTAGCAGTTGACTGTAGTCAGCTCCGGTTTCCCGGCCGCGGGGCACTGCATCGATCCAATACCAACCACCCAGAAAAACCACCGCTGCGGAAAACATAACCGCCGGGGCACTGCTGGCTGCATTGTCAGCCGACGGTATTTTTTCGGGGGTCATTGCGGGACTTGTTGCGGGGGTTATCTCCGCTATCCCATGCACACTGGCAGGCTCGGGAGTACTTCGCGAAGCACCTGCAGACGCCGGTGCCATCGCAGAACGCAACAGTTCCGGGCCCTCAGGTGATTGCTTGACCTGCTGCGCCAAAGGCGCCTGAGCCTCTGTCTGCTTGATCATAACTGGATCGGCAGCGGTTTTCGGCACAACCCGACGCACCATACGGCGGCGGCGACTGGCAGCGGCCCCGGGCAACGCTGCCCGTGACACCCAGTTGTCGATGCCCATGGCGTCGAGATAAGTCAGTCTGGAATTTTCTTTCACGCTGCGAATGTTACGGTGCACCGGCACGGCTGCCAAGTGTTAAATCCAACGCCAGCCATGAGTCTGGAAAAAACGCCTGCCAGAGCGCGCAAACATAACGATATGTTTCCAGCCCTTGCGGGCACTGTAGCCACCGTGATGAATAATATGGACTTGCGGCAGAAAGTGAACCGGGCCCTGAGTCGCCAGCCGCAAAGACAGATCATAGTCTTCAAAATACATGAAATAGTCTGCACAGAAACCTCCTGCACGCCGCATAGCATCTGTTTTGACAAACATGCAGCAGCCACTGACCAACGGCACTTGGGCGACGACGTCGGCCGCCACCATGTCTCGCATCTCATATTCGTACATCCGTCCCGCAAACCACTTCCGCAAAAACTGCGGCGCAAAGGCTCGCAATGCCAACACCAGCACACTGGGATAGCGCTTGCACAAATATTGATTATCGCCCTGATCATTGGTACCACTGGGACTCGCCAGCACCACTTCAGGATGCTCACGCAAGTGCGCGACAGCGGCACCTATAGCATCTGCTGCCAACTCTACGTCCGGGTTCAAGATCAAATGGTAGTCACTGCCCACCTGTTCCAGCGCCTGATTGTGAGCTACCCCAAAACCGCTGTTTACGGTTGCTCCAATATAGCTGCAGCTGGACAATTCTGGGCCGCTGCGCGACTCCAACAGGCCTTGAAGGCTTTGCCCGTAGTCCTTATTGCAGGAGTTATCGACCACCGTTAACGTGGCATCTATGTCCGCACTAGCAACTAACTCAGCCAGGCTGCGTTCCAGACTATCGATGGTATTGGCAAGCATAACCAGATCAGAGTGAAAGCAGACTATAGCGACCGACAGTCGCTGCAGACCGTTGTTACCGGACTCCGAATCAGCCGATTGCCTCAGCGAATTAGTCATCCGGTCCAGCCAAATAATTGCAAAGCCGACACGCTCGCACCAGTACCAATGCGCCCGCCACCATAGAGGTTTCGGAACGGCGCATACCCAGAACTACC
Organism: Candidatus Litorirhabdus singularis; assembly: GCF_026262625.1. Taxonomy (GTDB): domain Bacteria; phylum Pseudomonadota; class Gammaproteobacteria; order Pseudomonadales; family Halieaceae; genus Litorirhabdus; species Litorirhabdus singularis. Next base: position 29,630 of record NZ_SHNN01000005.1, on the reverse strand, counting down.
AAGTTTCTGGTGTTGGCAGTACTGGACAATCCATGACCTCCGCAGCAGGTTAATTCGCGGCGGGTAGTGTCACACATTCCTTGGCAGAGTTCACCATCCGCAACAGTCTCCGGCTAGGCCGCAACTGCCTCAATGAAAGCCGCTAAGCGGCCTGTGCTTTCAGGTAACTAGGTTTCCACCAACGAATGCTCAGTGGCACTGAAACATTTAGCCTTTAGCTGGACTTGGCTGGACTTAGCCGAACAAACTTGCCGGTATCCGCACCTCTTCCGCACTTTGGTGGCTGCAGTTGGCAAAAAGCGGCTTTGGATTCAACACAATTCAGTCTAGAATCTGCGCTCCAGCCAAGACGGTACCCAGCCCGCTGGCACCCACAACTTTCAGGTTACCGATTGTGTCACTTAACCCTTTGCTCAGCGACGCCTCACTGCCGCGTTTTTGCTCTATCAAGCCAGAACACGTAGAACCCGCTCTCGATGAAATACTGGCCATGAACCGCCATAAAATCAGTGCGCTGCTGGAACAACCTCCCGTTGCGGCCTCAAGTTTTCTGCAACAGCTGGAATCTCTGGACGACGATTTGAACCGGCTTTGGAGTCAGGCCAGCCATCTGCATGGCGTTATGAACTCAGAGTCCATGCGTGAGACTTATAGTAGCTGCCTTCCCAAGTTAACGGCTTACTATACCGAACTGGGACAACACGCCGGACTCTACCAGCGCTACAGCGAGATCGCCGATTCCGCAGAGTTTGCGGAGCTCAAAGCATCCCAGCGCAAGGCCATAGAGCACCAGCTGCGCGATTTCCGGCTGTCGGGCATCGCACTGGAAACTGCTGCGCAACAGCGCTATGCCACCATCAAAGCCAGGCTAGCAGAGGTCACTACCAACTTTTCCAACCACGTACTCGATGCCACCCAGGGCTGGCACAAGCACTTAACCACCGCTGAGCAACTGCCGGGGTTGCCTGCCAACACATTGGACTCCTATCGCGAAGCCGCACAGGAAAAAGGGCTAGAGGGCTACGTTATCACTCTGGATATACCTGCTTATCTTCCACTGATGCAATACTGCGATGATGCTCAATTGCGCCAGGAGATGTACCAGGCCTATTCAACCCGAGCGTCGGACCAAGGCCCCGACGCTGGCAAGTGGGATAACTCGAAGCTGATTGACGAAATCCTGGATTTGCGCCACGAGTTGGCACAGCTACTGGGCTTTGCAGACTACGCACAGTACAGTCTGGAAACCAAAATGGCGGAGGCTCCTGCCAGCGTTGTCGACTTCTTAATGGATATGGCGACACGCAGTCGCGCCGTAGCTCAGAACGATTTTCGCCAACTGGCGGAGTTCGCTGCAGAACAGGGCTGCGAGACCCTGTCGGCCTGGGATGTACCCTACTACAGTGAGAAGCTGCGGCTGGCCCAGTTTGACCTTTCACAGGAACAGCTGCGGCCGTACTTCCCTATTGAAACCGTTATAAAAGGTCTATTTGAAGTGGCCGGGCGCCTGTTCGGTATCAACGTCAGCGCCTCCAGCGCCGAGGTATGGCATGAAGATGTGCGCTTCTATGAGATAAGCCGTGACGGCAAGGTTATTGCGCGCTTTTATCTGGACCTGTTCGCGCGCGCGAACAAACGAGGCGGCGCCTGGATGGCAGATTGCCATGTCCGCCGCAACCGCGATGACGGCAGCCTGCAGCTCCCGGTAGCCTTTTTGGTCTGCAATTTCACACCGCCCACCGCGACGACGCCATCGCTGCTGAATCACAATGAGGTGACCACGCTATTTCACGAATTTGGTCACGGCTTACACCATATGCTGACGCAGATAGATTGCGCCGCTGTTTCTGGTATTAACGGCGTACCCTGGGATGCTGTCGAACTACCCAGCCAATTTCTGGAAAATTGGTGTTGGGAGAAGCAGGTTATCCCGCTGATTTCCGCCCACTATGAGACCGGAGAACCCTTGCCAACAGCATTGCTCGACAAAATGCTGGCGGCGCGCAATTTTCAATCTGGCATGCAAATTGTAAGGCAGTTGGAATTCGCACTTTTTGATCTGCGTATTCATAGCGAGTACCAACCGGATCAGCCCAGCGCGGTGCAGTCGATTCTGGATGAGGTACGCGCCGGGGTAGCGGTCAGTCCAGTACCGGCATGGAATCGTTTTCAGCATGGATTCAGCCATATTTTTGCCGGTGGCTACGCCGCCGGATACTACAGCTACAAGTGGGCCGAGGTGCTATCCGCCGACGCTTTTTCCAGCTTCGAGGAAGAGGGCATTTTTAATCCCGCTACCGGACAGCGATTTCTGGAAGAAATATTGCAACAGGGCGGAGCCCGCGAACCGCTGGATGCCTTTAAGCGTTTTCGCGGCCGCGAGCCGAGTGCGGAAGCACTGCTGCGCCATGCTGGCATTAGCGCATCGAACTCCAATGCCTGAAAACGTGGCCTCAGCCACTTGACCGATCGATACGCCGGCCTAGCGCTATAGTGAATAGCCCGCCGCCGATGACGAGTGCGCTGCCCAACAATGTCCAGGTATCAGGGACCTGCCCCCATATCAGCCAGCCCCAGACCCCGGTTAGCACTACCGCCAGGTAATTAACCGGCGCTATCGCCCAGGCTGGTGCTAGAGCGTAAGCACGTGTGTAGAGTCCCAAAGCAAAGTACATACTGACGCCGATGAACAACATCGCCAGCCAAACCTGCCAGGGTAGTCCAGAAAAATCTCCCAGACTGAACGGCGCTACACAGACCAGTGACAGGAAAAAATAGTAAAACAGAATGCGCGAAGCCGGCTCGGTGCGTGCCAGCTCACCGGTAGCGACCATCGATATAGACAGCGTAAATGCAGAAGCCACTCCAGCCGCATGCCACCAACTGAGACCCTCGGGGCTGGGCCTGAGAATGACCGCAATACCCATAAAGCCAATCACCAGCGGGATCAAGCTACGCCAAGGAACCCGCTCACGATTCCACGCCCACATCACCAATGGCAGCGTCAGCGGCGCACTTTGCCGCAACAACATGGCATCAACCAACGCGATGTGTTGAACAGATGCATAAAAGAGATAAAACCCCAGCACGCCGACCACACCCCGAAACAGATGTAGCGGCAGCCGTTGTGTGGCCAGCGGAGCCAGGCCATGACGCACGGTACGCGGAATACATAGCACGCAACACACCAGGTATTGCAGTGTTACGATGGCCGCAGTACTGGTGTAATCCGAGGCGTAACGGGTCGTCGCTACCGAGACACTGCTAATCAACACCATCAGCAGTGACAGGTATATTGCGGTGCGGATCGGGTTAGTGTCTGGCGTCAAGCCCGGCTTCACTGATACAAACAACGGAACAATGTTGGCGAGCCAGAGCCATCAATCATTGGCAGCGACCATCTTGCTGCTGCCACGAAATGGCAATTCCTGTTCTTGACCAGGCAACAGTGGTAAATCCTTGATGCGCCACAGAGGTTCCCAGCAGCCAGTGCGCTCCAATAAGGCGCGCGCTTGCTCCTGATCCGTGCCGGACAGCTTTTCAAAACGATTGCGCAATTCCTGCAAACACCATACCCGGTAGCGGGAATAGCGCGCCTGGCGATAGGAAACGCCAGCTACCTCTACATCAAAGCGCCGCTGGTCGGCCGCTACGGCCTCAGCATTGGCACACAAGTACGGCAAATAGCTGCGGCCGATATCCTGCAACAATGGTTCCAGGTCCCCAGGCACGCCATCCAGCCATTCTCCGCTGCTGCTCAAACGTGTATTCCAAAGCCGCGCCATCCATTCCAGCACAGCCGGTGCCCGTTGACGCATAATTTCCAGAGGAATTGGATCCAGCCCAAAATGGCGAAAGAAGGGGCCGGAAAAACCAATATCAGCGAGACTAGGTCGCGAGCCCAGCAAGAACGGGCGCTGTTCAAAGATCGCCTGCAGACGCTGCAGTGTATCAAGGTAAATTTGCTCAACTCCGGCTACATTCTGCGGGGTTACACCGTCGCCCATGGTATAGCCACTGCGCTGCCGGCGGCGCACTAACCAGCGTTTAAAAAAGCCGGGACTAGGCACAGCTGCCATTAACTCATCCGTCAGGTGGCGACTCTGCAAATGCGCGCCTTCCGGATAAAACCAACGATAGTGCATGGCAGGCCGCCACAACCATTCATCGGCATAGTCTTCCAGCAACTGACATACGAGTGCCTGCACAGGGTTTGACGGCAATATCGGATTATCAGGATAATGTGGCTCTAACCACTCAATCATGGCGGTTGTATCAGTCATCCAGCGACCATCACCCAGCAGTACCCCAGGCATTTGGCTTACGCCTACCTTCTCCTGCATCTGCTTGAAACCCTCAGGCATTGTCATCGGCTCAAGTGTATAAGCGATGCCCTTCACCCGCAGATAGTTCTCCATCTTACCGGTAAAGTAGGAAATATTGGATCCGTAAACCGTCAGCGGCTGTATTCCGGTATCGCTCATAATGCACTCCTAAAGCTATGCGTAACGTTCTGACAAATCTCCCATGACAATATTGAACTCCTGCATGGTACCTTGCACTACTTCACTCGCACTCTTGATCTCGTCAATACGACCGCACACCTGACCTGACAGCGGAATCGCGGCTTCCATATTACCGCCAAAATACAGCTCCTGCAGATCGGCCATATGCTCGCCGATATTGAACTTACCCAACGGCGCCAGACTCGCCGTGCGCTCGGTGCGCAGGGCCCTGAGCGCAGGTCGCGACTCCTGATTGAGAAACACCGTATCGGTCTCGCGCGAAGCGACTACTGCCTGCTTCCAGTTATCGTGCACGGGTGACTCTGCGCATGACAGCATGCGCGTACCCATTTGCACACCTTCTGCGCCCATCGCAAATGCGCCGGCCATAGACACTCCGTCAGAGATACCCCCGGCGGCTATAATAGGCACCTCAACCCGCGATCGAATCAGCGGCAGCAGCACCATAGTCGACACTGGACTGGGGTTCTTGAAGCCACCCCCTTCACCGCCCTCTACTACCAGACCATCCACGCCCGCATCGATGGCCTTAAGCGCCATGTCTAATGTGGGCACCACGTGAAAGACTTTGATTCCCGCCTCTTGAAAATCCCGGGTACACACCGCGGGACTGCCCGAGGACGTTGTCACAAAACGAATGCCCTGTTCGATCACAAAATCGATCACATTGGTGCCTTTGACATAGGACAGGGCCACGTTCATACCAAACGGTTTATCGGTGAGCTCACGCATTAAAGCGACCTCACGTTTTATGTTCTCAAACTCTCCGGAGGAGGTTTCAATAATACCCAGGCCACCGGCATTACTCACGGCGGAAGCTAACTGCGCGCGAGCGATCCAGCCCATTGGCGCCTGGATAATAGGATAGTCGGTTCCGGTCATAGCGGTAACGCGGTTTGAAATAGGCGGAGGCAACGCAGATGAAGTCATGTTTTTTTCCTGTTAGAAATGAATCAGCGAGTGGACGAAGACACCCATGAATTAGCATAAAGACTGCCATTATATGCAAATGTTGCCAACCAAGGATAGCCTGCCATGCATAGCCCGCAATGCATAGCCCGCAATGCATAGTGCACTGAGTTGGCTGATGGGCAAAATGCTCGCGCAATCGGTTACACTCGCGAATCAAAGAATCAGTCCACCTTCTAAAGGAGTAACAGTCCATGAACGGCGCCGAAAGCTTACTCAGCACATTGGTCAACAACGAGATTGAAGTTTGTTTTACCAACCCCGGCACCTCGGAGATGCATTTTGTCGCGGCTTTAGACGAGGTAGATGGCATGCGCTGCGTACTCTGCCTGTTCGAGGGTGTGCTCAGCGGCGCCGCCGACGGCTACGCCCGTATGGCACGCAAACCGGCCTCTACCCTGCTCCACCTGGGCCCGGGTTTGGGCAACGCGTTAGCCAACCTGCACAATGCCGGCAAAGGCCACGTGCCCGTCGTTAATATTGTTGGCGATCATGCCAGCTATCACTTGCAATATAACGCCCCGTTAACCTCAGATATCACCGCCATTGCCGGCGCCGTATCTGACTGGACGCATACTGCCAACAGTTCGGCAGAGATTGCCAGTGACGCCGCTGAGGCCGTGCGCCAGGCCGGCTTCGGCAGTGTCGCCACGCTGATCCTGCCGGCCGATGTTTCCTGGGGTGATAATCCCAATGGCGCGGTAGCAAAGGTCGCGATTGAACCTCCTACGGCGGTTGCCGAGGCTCTGATCGAAGACGCTGTCAGCAGGTTGCAAAGCGGCGCCAATTGCATGTTGATGATAGGTGGCCGCGAAATCGACAAATCGCGCGGTTTGCTGATCAACCAGATTGCCAAAGCGACCGGCGCCCGCGTTTGCAGTGACGTGTTTCCAACCAGGGTGGCACGCGGCGCTGGTACCGCAGTCATCGAACGGCTTCCCTATCTTGCCGAACTCGCCATTGATCACCTTAAGGACATACAGCAACTGATTCTGATTGGCGCTGCGGCGCCAGTGTCCTTCTTTGCCTATCCAGGCGTGCCCAGCGCTATTGCACCGGACGCCTGTGAGCAACTGCAGTTAGCCACGCCGGATAACGATATTGACAGACTACTGGCGGAAATAGCTCGCAGAGTCGGCGCTATAGATATCGAACCGGAGGTGTATCCACTGCAATTACCCCCGGCCCCGGTGGGCGCTCTTGATGTCAACAGCGCTGCTCAAGCACTAGCGTACTATTTACCTGAAGAGGCGGTAGTGGTCGATGAATCAATCACCGCTGGTATGGCCATATTCCCGCAAACAATGAAGGCACGTGCGCATGATTGGCTGCATCTGAGTGGTGGCAGCATCGGCTGGGGCCTACCCGCATCAGTTGGCGCGGCAATAGCCTGCCCGCGGCGTAAAGTTATTTGCCTGGAGGGTGACGGCAGCGCCATGTATACCATTCAAGCCTTGTGGACTATGGCCCGGGAGGATTTGGATGTATTGGTGATTATTTTCAACAATCGCAAATACAGCGTGCTGGAAATGGAGTTCGCGCGAACTGGCGCCCGCGGTGGTAGCCCCGGTGTAAAAGCTGCCAGTACATTAGGTATCGGCTCACCCGACATGGATTTCGTAGCGCTAGCAACAGGCATGGGCGTATCGGCAGAACGCGCTGATAGCGCGGAGGCATTTTGCGCGCTGCTGGAGCAGGCTATGTCGGAGCGCGGCCCACGGCTGATCGACGCTATTGTGCCGTCATTATTTTAGCGAGCGCTGACAGCTGTAAACATACTTTTCGAAAACTCAGCTATTATCTGGAGCGTGATTACTGACATAAACAATAATATCAGGAGTACGCAACATGACCGAACAAACCGCTGAAGCCACCCCCTTCTGGCTGACAGAGAATTTCGCCCCGGTGCACGAGGAAGTAACCGCTACCGATCTAAAGGTCACCGGCACTATACCCTCGGCGCTGAGCGGCAGATTACTGCGTAACGGCGCCAATCCGCAGTCCGGCTGGTCTGACCACTGGTTTCTGGGCAACGGTATGTTGCACGGTGTTGAGATACGAGACGGCAAGGCCAACTGGTATCGCAACCGCTACGTCAAAACCCCGTTTTTCCTCAAGCCTGATGCGGATGTTATGGAATCTTTGGGCGATATGAATATGTCGACCGCCAACACCAATGTGATTCACCATGCCGGGAAAATCATGGCATTGGAGGAAGGCCATTGGCCCTTCGTCGTTGACGACCAACTGGAGACCGTCGGCCCCAATAACTATGCCGGCAAGCTGACAGGACCCATGACGGCGCACCCCAAAACCTGCGCTGCTACCGGTGAAATGCTGGCCTTTGCCTACAGCATGATGGAGCCTTATCTGACCTACTACCGCATTTCAGCCAGCGGCGAACTGCTGCAGGTAGAGCCCATAACCGTGGGCGCTGGCACCATGATTCACGACTTTAACATTACCCGTAACAACGTTGTTTTCATGGATCTGCCAGCACTCTGGAACCTGGAAGGCATAGCCGACAGCGGCCTGCCCATTGTCTGGGACGAGAGCTACGGCGCGCGTCTGGGCGTGATGCCGCGCAATGGCTCTGACAAGGATGTGACCTGGTACGAAATCAACCCCTGTTATGTCTTTCACCCCCTCAATGCCTACGAGGACGGCAACAAGATCATCCTCGATGTGTGCCGCATGGAGGACGCTATGAAGCCCGGTTCCGAAGCACCGCCCATGCTCTATCGCTGGGTCATTGATCAGGATAAAGGGACGGTCTCTGAGACCCAACTGGACGACCGCGTGGTGGATTTCCCGCGGGTCTGCGACACCGTGGTTGGCCTCAAGAATCGCTATGGCTATGCCGCAGCCTTTGCGCCTAATCTGCCCGTGGCGGCCGGCCTCATAAAGTACGATCTGGACAGTAGTAGTTCGAGCTACCACGACCTCAAGGGTGGCCAAGGAAGCGAAGCGGTCTTTGTCAAAGATCCAGCGGGCAGCTCTGAGGACGACGGTTGGGTATTGAGCTATGTATATAGGCCTGAAACCAACCAAAGTGACGTGGTCATCGTTGATTCACGCCATTTTGATCAGGAGCCCGTTGCGACGATTCATCTGCCAGTCAGGGTCCCTGCAGGCTTTCACGGCAACTGGGTGCCCGACGGTTACTAGTTCCATTCCGCCGGACTTGCCTATACCGGCTTGACCGGCAGTGATTTACACTGCGCACCATGAAACCCGTGCGCATATTCCTCGCTGTCATTCTGCTCCTGTTGCTAAGCCTGCTTGGCGCAGGAGTCTATGCCTGGTTTCAGCTGCCCGCATTGCTCACTACCCACCTCAGTACACTGCTGTCACCGCACGGTGTTCAAAGCTTCTCTGTCGCAGAAATAACACGAAATGGTAGTCGCCTGGAGCTCTATGACCTGCGAGTTGCGGCGAACCGCAACGGCCAAAAAATCAGTCTTGAGCTGGAGACGACTAGTCTGGACTTCAGCTGGCGATCACTACTGCAAGCGCGCCTGGATAGTGCCTTTATCGACCGGGCGCAGATAAGCCTGGCGCCTGCCACGGCTGGAGATGGCACCGAAGAGACTGCACTGCGCATCAGTGAGTTACTCCCCTCTTCACTTTTACAACAATTGCCGGTGAACAAGATTGAGGTTGGCTCATGGCAACTGAACTACCCACTGAGCGAGGATCAAACACTGGTCCTCACTGGCCAGCTATTCAGCGCCGAGGAGTTGCGATTCAAGCTTGAGACAAGCTTACACGGTGCCACAACATCTTTGGCAGTGAGCGCGCCGCCCAGTGGATTGCCGCTCAGCGCAACATTGGCAATAACAGCGGCGGATCTGACAGTTGCAGAAACCACAATGGAGCTAACATCAGATCAGTCTGAGCTTTGGCAGTGGAATATAAAAGGCATAATCAACCACCCAGCGATGCTGTCTTGGGTAGCGCGACTCACAGAGGCAGAATTACTGCCGCCTGAGCTGGTCCCGACATCACAATTCGCGGTTGGTGGCAGCAGTGGTTTTGAATTTGATATCCGCCACCCGGACCTATTACAGTCCCCTGATTTTCCCCTTCAGGGAGGCACATCACGCGTGGTCGCAACCGGACAGGGACACAGTGCCATTAGCCATATAACGCTGGGGGAAACGATCAGCGGCGCCACAGCTGAACTCGATTGGTCGCTAAACTATGCGGCCGACATCTCGCAGCTAGTGCTATCGGCCTTTGATTTCCAGGCTGCACTGCCGGTGGCTGAATTGGGTCTGTCACCAGCACAGTTAGAGTGGCTGCAATGGAGTGGCGAGATTCCCCTGCGCTGGCAAAGTCTGCAGGCTATTAGTCTAAGCCAGCTTGGCACTCACCGTTGGCAGCTCAGCAGCCCGGAGAGCAACCTGCGCATTGGCACTGGCAGCAGCGAGTTGCGACTGAACAACATTGAACTGCAATCGCTGCTGAATGTGGCTGATGCAACAGCCGCAAATTCTGAACTCCGCGCCGGTCTGATGCTTAGCTTGCGACAACAAAAGTTGCCACTGCTCTCGCTTGAGCTTTCGCAACAGAGCAAGCGTTCAAGTCAGGCGTTTCACCTGAGAATAGCCGACATCACTGAAAGCCTGCGTCTGGAATTAGCTGGGCTGCTGGAGATTGAAACGGGCGTTGGACAATACCAGTTGAACGTGACCAGTCCAGACCTCCCCTGGCTGACCTCAATGATGCTGCCAATATGGCGGGAACTGATGGGCAGCGCCCCTCGCCTGGTTCTGGCAGAAGGTGCTCTGTCACTGCACAGTGACTTACTGAGCGAGGGCTTTAGTGCGCCGCAGTGGCAGCATCAGTCTACGCTTGAAATTGCCAACCTCACCGGCACTTGGGACGACTATCTTTTTGAGAACGGCACACTAAGCGCGGCATGGTCGGGTTGGGAAAATCCAAAAACAAACGCACCGGTCAGGCTTGCTATAGACCGATTGAATCTGGGCATCGAACTTAACCAGGTTACCGCACAGCTGTCCCTACCGGGCAACCCAGAGCTGGCACTGACCCGGATCCGGCTAGAGTCGTTTTCCGCTGATGTTTTTAGCGGACGAGTGATAATGCCGGAACCCAGCGAGTGGAACCTGGGGGCCGAGCGCAACGCGCTGCGCCTGCGAGCAGAAAACTTACAACTATCAGAAATCGTCGCGCTGCAACAGAATCAAGACATCAGCGCCGGTGGTGTGCTGGAGGGCGAAATACCACTGCAGTTCAGTGCCGGGCGTTTCACGATAGGCAACGGCTACCTGCAGGCGCTGGCTCCCGGTGGCAGTATTCGTTACGCACTGGATGAATCCAGTAAGGCCTTGGCAGAGACCAGTGAGCAACTGCGACTGGCGCTGGATTTACTGAATGATTTCCACTACCAGGTGTTGGCCAGTACCGTCGACCTGGATCAGAATGGTCAACTGCGCCTGGGGCTTTCGCTGACAGGCAGCAACCCCTCCTATGAGAATGGCCGTCAAGTTAACTTCAATATCAACCTGGAACAAAACCTCGATCCACTGTTACAAAGTCTGCGCCTAAGTGATAGTTTACTGCAGAAGCTCGAAGACGGTTTGCGGTAAGCTTGTATAGGCCTATAACCCTCGTCGAAGAACGCCTTTGGAGAGACAACCATGCCAAAACTGATCTTGTCGTGTCTACTAGCAATGACTGTGGTTGCGTGCACGCCGACGGTGCAAGTCCGGGCGCCAGAAGAACCTATTACCATTAATCTCAATGTAAAAATTGAACATGAGATTCGCGTTAAGGTCGACAAAGAACTGGATGATATTTTTTCAGAAGACAGTGACCTGTTCTAGGAGAACACCATGAATCTGATTCGCCACAACCTGCAGCATGTCTTGCGCGCTATTGCGCTGCTCACTTTGCTATCTAACCCCGCTTGGGCTCTCGACCTCAGCGAGGCCAAAACCCAAGGCATGGTAGGTGAAACCCATACCGGCTACATCGCTGCCGTCGAACCTGCGGCCAAGGTCAACAGCCTGGTCAGCGATATCAACGCCAAACGCAAACAGCACTATCAGGCGATAGCGACACAGAATCGCATCAGTCTGCAGGCTGTGGAGGCCCGTGCTGGCCTCAAGGCTATTGAAAAGACGCCGTCAGGACAGTACATCAACACCGGCAGCGGTTGGCAGAAAAAGTAGTCGTCCGCCGTCGATTACTACCCATCGACAGCAATACGTACTTCCTCAATTGTACCGGTAAACGCAAAATTGGCTGGGTAATGCCCGGCCGGTGAGCCGGTATCTGTGCCGACGTCAAAGGTTTCATCGATAGAAAATATGGCGGGAATACTGCGTTCGATACGGCCGCGTGCCACCCGCTTGCCGTCGACCTTGAGCACTAAATCTGCGCCGCGCCCATAACCGCCCCCGTCATAGTCAAACTCTAGCGCCAGCTGCGCCGGCCCAGGCTTCAATGGCTGATCGGCACTGATCGTGGTGATTGACTTGCCGGCCAGGTTGTAGACGTAAGAGGCGTGCCCCTCCTCGTTCACATATAGCGCCCAACCAGCCACAACGCCGCCCTGGGTTGCTATAACACCGGAAGCACCGATCTCAGGAACAGCGATACGGGCAGTAATCGAGTGACTTCGATTCTTGAGGCTGGGTATCGCTGTCTCATGTAAACCAACCGCGCCAGGGTAATAGCTGACCGCACTCCTACCCGCACCCAGCGGCGCAAATGGCGGCTCCCCACTGGGCCGACCACTCAATGGCAGCACTTGGTTACGCCCGGCCTCAGCCCAGAACAGATTCACCAGCTTTTGCAGCTGACGGGGGTTCTCCCGCGCCACATCTTTTGCCTGACTAAAGTCACTGCGCAAATCGTAAAGCTCCCATTTATCTTCTGGAAGCTGGTCATCTGTGGCGATTAATCCGTGCCATGGAACGCTGTTTTCGTTGCGCGAAGAAACCATCCAACCCTTGTGATAGAGCGCACGATTAGCACGGACTTCAAAATACTGTGTGGCATGGACTTCTGGAGCTACCGCGTCATCAAAGCTATACAGCAGACTAAAGCCATCCAGCGGCTTCTGGCCGATGCCGTTAACCAGCGCCGGCGCCGGCAGCTTGGCGGCTTCCAGTACGGTTGGGAAAATATCGTTGACGTGGCTGAATTGTGTGCGCAACTCATCCTTCGCCGCGATCCCGTCGGGCCAACTAACCACCAGCGGATTGCGCGTACCGCCCAAGTGAGACGCCACCTGTTTAACCCAGCGAAAAGGCGTATTGGTAGCCCAGGCCCAGCCCGCGGAATAGTGTGGATATGAATCGGTACCGCCTATTTCATCGTAACGCTTAAGCAGTTCTGCAGGCGACTGCACTATTCCCTGTATACGCCCCATCTCATTCCAGGTGCCGTAGTCGCCGCCGCCCTCACCACTCGCGCCGTTGTCCCCGACAATGTAAAACACCAGCGTATTGTCGAACAAACCCTGCTCCCGCAGTGACTCTAGCACCCGCCCGACCTCGGCGTCGGTATGGGCCAGAAACCCTGCATACACCTCCATCAGTCGGGCCGCCACTTGTTGTTCTTCACTATCGAGCGTATCCCAGGCGCGCAATTCAGGCGGCCGCGGAGTCAGCTCTGTGCCCGGCGGTATAACACCCAGCTCTAGCTGCCGCGCAAAGATTTTTTCACGGGCAACATCCCAGCCGCGGTCAAATTGACCGGCAAATTTATCGATCCACGCCTTGGGCGCATGCAGGGGTGCATGCGTTGCACCCGGAGCCAGGTATAAAAAGAAAGGCTGCTCTGGACGCAGACTCTGCTGTAACTTGATCCAATCAATGGACCGCTCAGTCAGGTCCGAGGTGACGTGGTAGTTGTCCCCCGCGGGGCGTTGTACCAGTTGAGTACCGGCAAACAGCGTGGGTTCAAACTGATGCGTCTCACCGCCCAAAAATCCGTAGAACGTTTCGAAACCCTGCTGGGTAGGCCAGCGATCAAACGGCCCCATAGGTGACGCCTCATGATCTGGCGTCAGGTGCCATTTACCAAACATCCCGGTCGCATAGCCATTCAGGCGCAAGATTTCGGCTATCGTAGCCGTGTCGGACTGCAACAGGCCCGACCTTCCGCGCCAGGGTTGGACGCTATTAATGACACTACCAACCCCCACCGCATGCGGATTACGCCCAGTCATCAGCGAGGCCCTGGTTGGTGAACATATGGCGGTGGTGTGAAAGCGATTATAGCTGAGCCCGCCTTCAGCGAGTTGCGTCAGATAGGGTGTGGGCACCAACCCGCCAAAGGTGGACGCGGCAGCAAAGCCGACGTCGTCTAACAGCACCACCAACACATTGGGAGCACCTGCAGGTGCACTGCGGCTGGAAAATCCATCTCGCGGCACTTCGCCCACGGTGAGCCCGCGCGCCTGCGCGGCGGGAGCTGCTGGCGCCGGCAACACCAGTCCACTGGCACCGGCATCACGCGCACCTAGCGCGGCCAGTAGGCCTCCAATGGCAACTATCCAAGCCAGCTTCAAACCCAACATATCGCGCTCCTCTTGCTTGTTGAAACACAGAATAGCACAGTGATTCTCATCTTCCGGCGCCCGCTAGCGGACAAAAAAAACAGCGTCGCCGGGTATGGTGAAAGTCTCGGTCAGAAATAACTTGATGACCAGAGACCCAAAACTCCAGCGCCAGCGTGAGCTCTGAATGAATCTGGAATTGCTTCACAGTTTGACTTAACCAACTACCACTTTGTCGTAGCGAAGTTGTAAATATCACTTCAGTCCGGTATACAGAGGACTACAGAGAGTTTTGCTCAAGCACACCCTGTTATGAAAGCGAGTTTCTCTGCACTTATGTGAGCCGCAAATTCAGCGCCGCTCACAAGTGCTGGAAAAAACAGGGAAAAATTATCGGAGAGTGACTATGTCGACCAAATATTTTAGAAGTCTGATTGCGCTGGGCGCCATGATACTGGTGGTAGGCTGCGTGCAAACCAAACCAGTGCCGAGTTACGCCCGCGCAGGCGACATCGTTATTGTTGGATTAGGTGGAGTTGAACGAAACTCCAACGGGGCCAAGGTGCTTAACCCAAGCGAACTCGATATTACTATCACCGACTCAGAAAATTCGGTTTTTGAGTTGGACGCACTGCAGGTCTTCAAGTCCTACCCCGACCCCGCCGCAGTCGTGAACGCTGAAGCTATTAAGGGTAACGCGTTGGGGCTGGTGCCGTTTGATGGCGGTTGGTTCGCGGCCGTCTTACTCACTGAAGTGGGAAGCGGCACACCGCTGCCGCTGGCAACGGGTCCAGCGACGGTTAATGTCTCATCCACAAAACTTGAAAATACCGCTTTCCTGGGTGAAGGGGATCTGTCCAGCTTGCCACTAGAGATCCTCCCAGGTCAGTCCAACGTGGACGGTCAGTATCTCCAGCAGTTTGCGAGTTATGCGCCCACCAAAAACAGATTTTTACTAGCCCCGGATACTCCCGCGGACTTTGCCAACATCGGTGGTGCTTTTCTGTCTGTAGAATATTACGACGATAGTTATTTCAACAATGGCATAGAGCCGATAATTTTGCCTTCCAGCCACAACCCCTATGTCCAGCTGAGCTACAACGTAGTTGATAATGGCAATAATACTGGCGTCATCAATATTATCATTCTCAACCCTCAGGGTTTCGTCCCCGCTAACACGGGCACCAATAACTCCTCCTCAGTGAATGATTTGGCGGTGACGTTGGTTTACTTCGCTTTGGGCTCTAGCGCCCTTCCCGCTGTCGCTAAAACCCAGTTCGCTCTGGATACATCTGCCAGCTATTACATAGATACCAGCGGCGCAATCATCGAAGGGCTGACACCAGTTCTCACCCACGCCAGCGACTTGTGATAGTAACTTTATCCAAACTCCGGCGGCACTGAGCTAAAGACCCATGAATCTAATACACGCTGGCCTTCCCCAAGGCCGGAAAGGCGGAAGTTTGGGCGCGCACGCCCGCGCGCTGGCACTGCTAGCGACCGTTTTACTCAGCACCAACGGAGTACAGGCAAGCGGCCCCATTTATGCCGACGGTGACCTGGCGCCTGCTGGGGCTCCAGACGGAATCATTAACCTGGGCGACTATCAAATAGCCCAAGACATTGTCCTCAGCGCCGATACGCCATCGCCTCTGCAACTGGCCCACGGAGATGTGTTCCCGCCAGCCGCGCCAGACGGCAAGATTAATATCCAAGACGTATTACACCTGCAAAACCAGCTGCTCTCGGGCTCGACTGCGCTTGCTTTCGTAAAGACCATAGACCTTTTTCTGGACGGACCGGCGGAAATCTCTAGCCCGCTTGATCGCAGTGCTAGCGTTACGCTTAGAAACGGGGGCTTTAAAGCACCAGGCGCGACTGTCGTGAACAACCCGTATGCCATTGATTCTGACGACCCGGACAACATCGTCTGGCAGGTATCTGTCAGCGGCGGCGTTGCCAATGTGTACCTGAATACCGGCAACCTCTCCACCGACCCGCTATTCGATACCGGCTTCGACTTTTCTGGCAACGGGCAAGGCCAGCTGGTTTTCGATATCAGGGTCAACAGTTTGTCAGCCAATGCAGCGCTAACCGTGAAAATGGACAGCGGCTACCCTGCGCTGGGCCAGAAAGTGCTATCGCCCAGTCAGTATCAACTGGGAGAGTGGCGCCGTGTGTCCGTCAGCTTCGCCGACCTGCTGGCGAACCCGGGACCCGGCGAAGGACTCGACCTGAGCGACGTTGGCAACGCTTTTGTGATCGAGGTGACCGGCGGCGATGCAAGTTTCGATCTCGACAATATTTTTGTCAGCCAAGCCTGCAACGAACCTGACGCCTGCAGCGCACAAGTCAAAACAAAACCCGAGCCAGCTATATTTTCACTGATATGGAGTGACGAGTTTGACGGCACCGCTTTATCCAGCGACAACTGGGTTGCGGAAACTGGCTACGGAAGTTTTGGCTGGGGCAACGATGAATGGCAGTTATACACCAACTCTTCAGCCAACCTGTTTGTGCAAGATGGCAATCTGAACATCGTGGCGCGCTGCGCGCAACCGCCAAACTGCGGCAAGCGCAACGGCACTATCACCTCAGCACGTATCAACACGCTGGGTAAGTTCGCCTTTAAATACGGGAAAATCGAGGCGCGACTGAAACCCCCGGTCAGCACAGGGATGTGGCCGGCATTCTGGATGTTAGGCTCGAATTTCCCCTCTGTCGGCTGGCCCCGCACGGGCGAAATAGACATTGTGGA
Organism: Candidatus Litorirhabdus singularis; assembly: GCF_026262625.1. GTDB lineage: Bacteria > Pseudomonadota > Gammaproteobacteria > Pseudomonadales > Halieaceae > Litorirhabdus > Litorirhabdus singularis. Next base: position 12,841 of record NZ_SHNN01000005.1, on the reverse strand, counting down.
GATGAACAATAACTACTCCGATGAGAAGACCACACATTTCACGGTGCACTATTGCGACGACCGCCGCAGTCCGGCACCCTGCCAATTTGACCCAGGCTGGCAATACGACTCGCAGTTCAAAAGCTTTCCCTATTCTCTAGGCGATGACTACCACATCTTTTCAGCCGAGTGGGACGCCAACGGCATCACCGGCAAGATAGACGGACAGACCTACTTCTATCGCGCGATAGACCCCGGCTATATGACCGAGTTTCTGGAAGAGTTCTTCACCATTTTGAATGTGGCGGTGGGCGGAACCCTGGGCGGCGCTCCTGACGAAACGACCCAGTGGCCCCAAACCATGCTGGTAGATTACGTGCGCGTGTATCAGGCCGATGATGGCGAGGGAACCTATACGCTTGGCGCCGGGCCTACAACTCCCGAGCTGGGCATCTACTCAGAAACGCACACCGATGGAGTCCTGCGGTACGCTAACATCATTAACGGGGCCGACTTCGGTGGCAATCTTACCAATACTAGCGAAAACAGCACCGCTGTGGCACCGGCAGATGGCAACGTCGCGCTAGCTGCGGACTACGTGAACACAGGCAGAAGCTATGGCGGTTTCATACTGAACTTTGGCTCCGGCAGCGATATGTCTGCCTACCAGTCCCTGCGCTTTGCGATCAACACGTCTGCTATGCCAGCCTTTGCAGACATGCGCGTCCAGCTGGAGAGTCCGGCCGGGGGCCAGCCTGCTCCCAGGATTCAACTGGCAGACTATACACCGGTCAGCATCAGCGGTAACTGGGCCTATTACGATATTCCGCTGCAGGATTTTGAGGGACAGACTGCTTTGCTGTCGCTTACCAGCATCATCTATCTCGGCTTCTGGAACCCCATTTCTGCCGGCGGACAGCTGCAATTTGGCAGGCTGTACTTTGACGATATCCATCTGGCGGGTGGCGAATAGTTAGCACCCGTAACCCGGGGCGGCTTTTCCGCGCCCTGTCTGAGTATGCTGTTTGTCTCTGCCATTGCCCTACTTCCAAGGCGACATATGGCTATCCAATAACCCTTTGTCTCGGCTTTTGAGAACAAGTGTCAGGATTCTTTACACTTTTCCATTTGGCTGTTTTGCACTCTTCGGCACATCCCTGAGCAGGCGTGTAGTCTTTCGCAACCACGATACGGTGAAACGGACTGTGGATCGGATGAAAATTACACGTTTTGAGAAATTCACTAACTGAAGCCATCAAAACGTAGAAAATCGTCACTTTCGGGCCTCTAACGACGAATAACAGCGAAGCCGGTAACACGTGAACGACTATATTGCTGTCAATTAAGTTGACAGTAGCGCGAGGGGAAAAAATCTAGAATATAATTAAGCTATATATATCAATAGTTTATATTTTTTGGCACAAAGTATGCATTAGTTAGACTTGTAACTAGAAAGTTTGGAAGCGTTATCAAGTGGCTTCAGGGGTTCCAGAATGAATTCTTGGCAATTGGCCATACGATGCGTATGAATATAGACTCCACCGTTGGGTGGCGAAAACATAAAAGGTAACGGATATGTTGAAGAATAAATTTGTTAAAACAGGACTGGCAGTAGTAGCCATGACCGCAGGGATGTCATTCTCAGCGCTCAGTAGTGCGGCTCTGCAAAATGGCGGATTTGAGGATGGCGACGCTTCCAACGGCGATTTAGGCGGAGCAAGCGGCTGGACTAGTTTCGAAACCGTATTCACTAACGCTACCGACGGCCCCAATTTTGGCCCGGTTTCACACGACGTTGGGGGCACTCAATCGCTGAAGATGTACGGTCCGTTCAGTCCGGGGGCAGCAGCTGGTGCATTCCAAAGCATGGCTGCTGATGCAGGTCAGGCTTATGCTTTAGAAGCGTGGGTCATGAATTGGGTCGGCGATTCGTTTAAAAATCTCGGTATCCTGCAACTCAACTTCCTTGACGCAGGCAACAACAACATTGGTGGTTCACAGGTTACCGTTGATCCGTTTGGTACAGCGGATGTAGATCTGAGCATCGTTCAGGATGGAGCCGATGTGAGCGACTGGACCCAGTTGCTGGTTCAAGGCACTGCGCCGGTAGGCACCACTCAACTTGAAGTATTTCTGTTGCACATTCAAACTGGCGAGCCCTGCTGTGCAGGCGGTTCTTTGTTCTGGGATGATGTGAGCGTTTCTGAAGTACCACTTCCTGCAGCCGCATGGTTGTTCGGTTCTGCACTGATGGGTCTGGTTGGAATGTCACGTCGTCGCAAGAGCTAAGCTTCTGCAACACGTTTCAACGTAAAATAAAGCGCCGGCTTTCTAGCAATAGAAGCCGGTCTTTTTTTGCCTACAGTTTGGCTAGCCTCAGCATCACAGCACTCTGACACAGCACAATTATCGGTCCTTCTGCGAATCGCTAGACTCGCGCAGCACAAGCACTTCCAGCGTCATCATCAAGCACTCGTAGCGCCAACCCTGATTGTGCTAATCTCTCGCCCGTTATACACAAACCCACTACACCCTCATCGACACGACTCTCACAACACCACAAGGACCCACCATGTCTGACCTTTTCCAAGCGCTGAGTTTCGCCAGCGGCAAGTCTATGAAAAATCGTTTTATGCTGGCGCCACTGACCAATCTGCAAAGCCATGCCGATGGCGTATTGTCGGATGACGAATACCGCTGGTTGACCATGCGTGCCGAAGGCGGCTTTGGACTGACCATGACCTGCGCGGCGCATGTGCAGGCGATTGGCAAAGGTTTTCCAGGCCAATTGGGCTGCTTCTCAGACCACCACTTGCCCGGCCTCACCCGCCTCGCTGACGGTATTAAGGCCAACGGCAGTCTCGCCATCGCGCAATTACACCATGCCGGTATGCGCTCGCCTGAAGAGGAAATTGGCGAGCGGGCGGTCTGCCCTAGCGACAACGAGGAAACCGGAGCGCGTGCCCTTACTCTGCCTGAAGTGGAGCAGGTAGCCGAGGATTTTATAGCCGCCGCAGTGCGCTGCGAGCAGGCAGGTTTCGACGGTGTGGAACTGCATGGAGCCCACGGCTACCTGCTGTGCCAGTTCTTCAGTGACACCATCAATCAGCGTGATGATCGCTACGGCGGCTCACTGGTGAACAGGACACGCATCCTATTCGATATCATTGATGCTATTCGTGAACGCTGTAGCCCTGACTTTATAATGGGTGTGCGCCTGTCACCGGAGCGCTTTGATATCAAGCTAGGTGAAATTCTGCAACTGTCACAAAGGCTGATGAGCGAAGGCAAAATCGACTTTCTCGACATGTCACTATGGGACTCCTTCAAGGAGCCCACCGAAGAGGAATTTCAAGGGCGCTCGCTGTGGTCTTATTTCGCTGAGCTTGAGCGAGGCAATGTTCGACTGGGTACGGCAGGTAAGATACGCAACCCGGCAGATGCGATTCGCTGCATTGAATCCGGGGCCGATTTTGTGATGCTGGGACGCGCCGCCATACTGCACCACGACTTTCCTAACCAGTTGGCGGCCAACGCCAGCTTCGAGCCGGTCCGTAACCCGGTCACTGCTGACTACTTGCGTGAGCAGGGTTTGGGAGAGGCCTTCGTCAACTATATGTCGACCTGGGGCGGTTTCGTCGAAGGCTAGCGGTTACCCGAAGGATGCATTAGACATAAAAAAACCGGCCCCCGCTCTAAGCGAGGGCCGGCTCTATCCGAGCTTTTTCTTGTTACGTCTTAGCTGTTGCGACGACGTGACAGTCCAACCAAACCCATCAGTGCAGAACCGAACAACCAGGCCGCTGCAGGAAGGGGTACAGGTGCCGGTACCAGCATTTCTACATTGTCAAAGTAAGCTACAGACAGACATGTTGCAGCACCGCCGCAACCAGACTTCAGCTGCAGAGTTACACCGCCGGCAACGTCAGTTCCGAGAGTCGTGGTAAACATTGCAGTTTGCCACTGTGACGTGCCGAACAGGGGTCCGCCACTCAGAATCTCAGCTTTCGACACACCGCCACCGTCAAGCTCGGAAAACAGCTCTGCAAAAATAACACCACCATCCGCTTGAGTACCGCGATAATCAAACTTGATTACAATCTCGCTACCTGCCTGAACCACACCGATGCCACGATTGGCATTCTTAAGCAGTACGTCGCAAGGAACGCCGCCTGTATCACAGGTAGCAACACCGGAGTACGTACCTGATGAAGGGTTGTCGGTGCTAACGCCAGCTACGCCACCGTTAATTTCAAAAACGGTCCAGCCATCAAAGTTACCGGACTCAAAACCACCATCAGCAGCAATATTAACCGTAGTCGCTGCTTGCGATGCAGCGGCAACTAGTGAAAAGCCAAATGCTGCAACTATTTTTTTACCAAACATGTTTTTCATAATTATTTACCTGTCTAATATTGCTGTAGGTTAACCGCCCAAAGGCAGAACTGTATTGGGGCATCATGTTCAAACCGACTGCGAGGGCTTTTAAAAAAAAGCTCGAGTTAAACAATGTTGCCCGAATAACATTTTGCATGTGATCTGTTGCACACTTCATGCCAGTATTCCTATGTTATTGAAATTAAAGGCTTTATCGGCTAGTCCGTTAATTATCAATACTACGCTTCTGTAAACAAAGCTGACGGCCAATCTACCTACAAGCCTGACTCAAAACAAACAGATGTGACTCTAAAAGTCTTCGAAACTTTAATTAGTTGCAAGATAATTCCACCAAACGCACCAGAATGGGTCATCATGTAATTTTCGTCGGATATCAAGTCCGCCTTATCGAATTCGGCGTCACAGCGCAGAACTAAGGGAAACTTTTCACCCTCGCCAAGGTGCCTGGAGGGAGAAATTTATGTGTAAAGAAAGCTGACAGCCAACATCTGCCCGCGTATTGCATATTCCTGCCTTTGCGGAGCAGAGACTGCATGCACGTGCGGGCACTATCTCAGTACTGATCGTTCAGCGCACTGATCATATGCTCTCTGGACTCAAGGCTCGCGACAGCTTTCTGTCCCAGCGCTTTGGCCACTAATGTCATCAACCCCTCCAGCATGTTGGCGGCCAACGCCAGCTTCGAGCCGGTCCGTAACCCGGTCACTGCTGACTACTTGCGTGAGCAGGGTTTGGGAGAGGCCTTCGTCAACTATATGTCGACCTGGGGCGGTTTCGTCGAAGGCTAGCGGTTACCCGAAGGATGCATTAGACATAAAAAAACCGGCCCCCGCTCTAAGCGAGGGCCGGCTCTATCCGAGCTTTTTCTTGTTGCGTCCTAGCTCTTGCGGCGACGTGACATGCCAACCAGGCCCATCAGCGCTGAACCGAACAGCCAAGCTGCTGCGGGAAGAGGAACAGCAGCTACATCGGTGGTAATCGTTATGTTGTCGAAGTAAGAATCTACACCACAGCCTACAACAGGCCCACAACTGGCTTTCAACTGCAGCGTCACGCCACCGTCGACATCAGGTCCAAGAGTGGTGGTCCAGCTGTAAGGGGACCAACCGGCAGTCGGGAAAATTGGGCCACCAGTATAAATCTCTGCCTGGGATGTGCCACCGCCGTCCAACTCGGAAAACAACTCGACAAAAATCACGCCACCGGCGCCTTCTAATGAACCGCGCATGTCCCAGGTGATAGTAACGGGTGCGCCAGGCGTAAGAAAACCAGCACCCAGGTTAGCGTTCTTGATCAGGGCATCAACAGCCGGATCACCTACTCCACGGGTAGGGACGATAAGGTTAGCAGCGTAAGTGCCGGAAGCCGGGTTATCGGTAGTGATTTCTACCACGCCATTATTGGGGAATACTTGCCAACTGGCATTCTCAGTGCCGTCGTTAAAGGCGCCGGTTTCAAACCCACCATTAATTGCAACATCCTGCATTGCCGCTTGTGCTACGCCCGCCGCCAATGAAAATCCTACGGCCGCGAGTAACTTGGTTCCATATTTATTTGTCATCATGTATCACCTGTTCTCTTACGATTACTTTAGGTTAACCACCCGAAGGCAGAACTGCATTAGAGCGCGTAGTCCAGACCGAACGCGGAATGCAGAACACCCACTCTAATCTGCCAATGTTACTTAATTCGCACTTTACACAGTCTGTTCTGCACACTTCATGCCAATGTTTTTAAGCTACTGTATTTTATAGCTTTATTAGCTAATTCCAGAACCTTCAGTGGTAGGCCTTTGTAAACTAAGCTGACGCAAAATACTGCTTTCAGGCTGGGCCAAAACACTCAGATTGCACCGCTGGAGCCACCGGTGTGTGGATTACTTGTAATAAAGTTCCAAGAAACGCACCAGATTGGGTCATTGTGTAAATTTCATCCGATGAGTGATCCGCCTTATCGAATTTACCGCCAAACCGTAAAATCTAAACCAAGCACCGGTGCTGGATAGATAAGCCTGCAGCGCTGATTTCATGTGTAAAAAAAGCTGACAGCCAAAATATACCGGCCAGCCGTCACACCGCAATGAGTGTTTATGCCGACCATGGGCAACTCAGTACTGATCGTTCAATGCACTAATCATATGCTCTCTGGACTCAAGGCTGGTCACAGCCTTTGGGCCCAGGACTCTAGCGACCAAAGTCATCAACGCTTCCATCATAAAGACCGTGGCACCGAAGCTATTACTATAGAACTGCGACTCCGTAGGCAACATCAAGCTGAGATCGGCCCATTGCGATAACGGCGACAGATGTGAGTCGGTAATCGCAACAACACGTGCTTGCTGCTCACGGGCTAGCCTCCCCGCCAGCACGGTCTCGCGACTGTAAGGGGAACTACTGAACAAAATGATCAAATCACTCTTTCGTAATTGCGAGAGTCCCAGCGACAAGCCCTGCCCCTGGGCACCCAATTGCTGTACCTGGGCACGGATCATATTCAGCCCGTAGCTCATTAACGTTGCCAGCGCAGCAGATTGGCGGTAGCCAAACAGAAACACCCGCGGACTGGTCGCCATCCACTCGACAATCTGTTGCAGGTCTGCCGGCGCGACCTGCTCCAGTGCCCGCGTAATATTGTTACCTGACTCTTCAGCAAGCTCCTGCAACAGATCCAACGCCACCATCTTCTTTCCCTGGACGAGTCTCTCTACCTGCGAGCTGTAAAACCGATCGGGCTCTATCAGATGATTCCTGAACAAAACCTGAAACTCGGGAAATCCGGCGAAGCCCAACAGCTTGGCCAAGCGACTTAACGTTGGCGCACTAACACCCAAATCAACCGCCAGTGTAGAGATATTGCCCATGGCCACTATTTCAGGGGTATCCATCATCTGACACAGCGCACGGTAGCTCTGCTTCCCCATCGGCAGATCGACATCGCCACGTCCAATCAGGACCGGTAGTTGGCGCAAGGCCGCAAAGGACTCGGGTGGAAAAGTATAGTGAGGCGTTTTCATAATGCTTTACCTTAGTTAGGTGCGTTCACAGGTGCAGGCTCAGCTACGTGCGCGACCAGCTTTTATGTAAATATATTTTCATTATAGTGTTTATGTGGAAATAAGGCTGCCCGCAGCGCATAGTTCGATTTTTCCCGTTAGGGGAGTACCGCCAGTGAACCCAATGCTTCAGCGCCTGCAGCAGAATCTGCGCGACACCCAACACTCCGAAACTTTGTTGGTGAATCAGATAGCCAACCAGCGCGCCGCCGAGGATAAACCCATTTTCCGCTTTGGTTTTGGTCAGAGCCCCTTCCCCGTGCCCGAGCACGTGGTAGCCGCTCTGCGGGTGGCGGCTCACCGCAAAGAGTATCTTGATGTACAAGGCCTCCCGGAATTGCGCTCAACCGTCGCCAAATTCCATTCGGCGCGGCAGACACAGCAGTGGAGTTCCGAACAGGTTGTAATCGGGGCTGGCAGTAAGATCCTGCTTTTCTGCCTGCTGGCTGCTGTGCAGAACGCGGATGTCGCCCTCGTCGCGCCAGGCTGGGTATCGTACGAACCACAGGCTCGCCTGGCAGGTCATCGTGTGTATCATTTGCAAACCGAGTTGGAGCAGCACTGGCGTGTGACGCCAGAAATGCTGGAGCAGTTTTGCAGTCAACGCCGTGATCTAGAACGTCCGTTGTTTCTAATACTGAACTATCCCGGTAATCCCGATGGCCTGACCTACTCGGGTGAACAGCTTGCTGCATTAGCCAACGTCCTGCGCAAACATGGTGTCATGGTTATATCGGACGAGATCTATGGACTGTTGCACCACCGTGGCCAACATGTGTCGATTGCCGACTATTATCCAGAAGGTACGATGATTACCAGTGGGCTATCAAAGTGGTGCGGAGCTGGCGGCTGGCGGCTGGGTATTGCGCATATCCCTGTGCAACTGGGTGCTGACTATATGCAGCGCGTTATCGGGGTGTGCTCGGAAACCTTTTCGTGCGCGCCGGCGCCCATTCAACATGCCGCGGTCGTGGCCTACACTGAAGATGAACGCTTGCACCAATTTCTGCAGCAGCAACGCTCCATTCTGGCCGACACCGGCCAATCGTGCGCCCAGTCACTGCGCCAAGCGGGTGTGGCGGTACATGATCCCGAGGGAGGCTTTTATCTGTTCCCGGATTTCTCTGCCTATCGTGACAAACTTGCTGCCTGTGGTATCACCAGTGGCGCGGAACTAACCCAAACAATTCTTGAAGATACCGGTGTCACCCTCTTGCCCGGCTCAGCTTTTGGCATGCCTGAGAGCAGTCTGACCGCCAGACTCGCTTATGTTGATTTTGACGGCAGCCAAGCACTGGCTAATGGCAATCAGTACCACAGCAACATGGAGGAAGGTATCAAGCGACTATGCAACTGGCTACAGACACGCACGCCAGGCGTCTCTGTAGCCAGCGGGTGACTACCCGGCTGTGATCACGTAACCACGGGTTGGGGATGCGCCGTCCAGAATCGTATGGAATACGGCATCTACATCGCTGAACGCGTGTTCCTCAATACTGACCCAATTATCGACTTCGGCCAGAAAGGCCTGTGTGGCTTCGCCAATTTGCTGCTGGTAAATCTCTGGGCCTAGCTCCTCGTTACGCTTAACAATCTGGCTGGGAGCAAAAAACATTTGTGGCTTGGCTCCTGGCATATCATCGCTGCCCTGACCAAGACCCGACTCATGGTGGGTTACGCCCACTCCACAGCTACATAGCAAATTATCCGCCAGATGATGATGCAAGCGCCGCAACACGTCACCATTACCAGACATATCTACATAAGCACTGGCGGCCTGTGGCAGGCTTTCGACTTCAGCGTAGGTCAGTACTTCATTATACAAACCCAGGCCTTTGCAGAAATCGACATTACCCGCCGAAGTCAGACCGATCACTTTTTTACCACCGCGCCGCTGCAGCATAAACGCCAGACCAAAAGCGGTTTTACTGGAGGCACTACCAAGAATGACTGAGTCAGCACCAAAGAAGTCATTGTCTGCCAGATAGTCATCCAGTACAAAAGAGGTTGTGAAAAGCGGGCGATACAGCATTGCGTGATTATCCAGCGCCGGGTCAAAACCATTGTCTACTGTCATCTTCGAGTACTGGTTATAAACGATAGGTAGTTCAGCGCGGTGCTCCGCGGCATCAAAAAAACCTCGTTCGGTTACTCTCTCTGGTTTAACCAGCAGCTCTGTAGACATAGGAAAGTAACCGTAAAACCGATCACCGACCTTCATACCCGGGTGCTCGCTGGACTGCACAGTGGCAATACCCCAAACCGGGATACGCCCCCAACCCGCTTCGGCAGGGAAGAAATTCCAATAGCCGATAATATCGCCTGCCACACCATAGGTAATATTGTTGGCAGTCAGTGCAAACTTGTCGACCCGCAGAACGGCTTCCCCAGACGCGGCGACCGGGGTTACGGCGGAAGCCATCTTCGCTTCTGCGAGATTGCTACGATTGACCAAAAAGTCCTGTGACATGATGTAACTCCTGAGGCGATACAAACTGTGCATGTATGAGTGAAATGGTGACCTGCAGTATAGTCAGATCTGGCGGATATAGAAGGTATCAGCGCCGATCCAAAACCGCCATCGCGCTCGCTATTATGGTACCGAGCAGAGCCTATGGCTGTGTCGTGCAGTTGCGCGTAACGACTAAAGCTCTACGCTAATACTGTTGCTGACACGCACGGCTCTGGCTCTCGCGTCCTCAACATCAGCGCCCAGCGCCAACCCCACGCCCAGCCTGCGTTGGCCCGATACCTCTGGCTTGCCAAACAACCGGAGATCGGTGTCTGGCTCTGTGAGCGCCGAGTCCAAACCTTTGTATACCATGCTCGTGGAGTCGCCGCTCACCAATACGACACTGGATGCCGCCGCTCCATGCTGACGAATCGCGGGAATAGGCAGACCCAGGATGGCACGCGCATGCAGCGCAAACTCGGACAAGTCCTGCGATATCAGAGTGACCATTCCAGTATCGTGGGGGCGCGGCGACACTTCGCTGAAATAAACTTCATCGCCTTTGATAAATAGCTCGACGCCAAACAAGCCCCAACCGCCCAGGGCTTCTGTAATCTTATTGGCTACCTCGCGGCTTTTACTCAACGCGGCATCAGACATCGCCTGCGGTTGCCAGGACTCACGGTAGTCGCCCTCCTCCTGTCGATGTCCAATAGGCTCGCAATAGCTCGTGCCATCACGATGGCGAATAGTGAGCAGGGTTATCTCATAATCGAAATCTACAAAACCCTCTACAATGATGCGGCCGGCGCCGGTACGCCCCCCCTGTTGAGAGTAGTCCCAGGCATGGTCCACATCGTCCATACTGCGGACCAGACTCTGCCCCTTACCTGATGAGCTCATGATCGGTTTTACAACGCACGGCATCCCAATTTCATCAATGGCATCCAGGTATGCTTGCTTATCGTCCGCGAAGCGAAACGGTGAAGTCGGAACGCCAAGCTCCTCTGCTGCCAAGCGGCGAATACCCTCACGATTCATAGTAAGTTGGGCCGCACGCGCTGTAGGAATAACGGTGTAGCCCTCTTCTTCCAGTTCAACCAACGTATCCGTCGCGATGGCTTCAATTTCCGGGACGATGTAATGAGGCTTCTCGGTTTCAATGATCTTACGCAGAGCCTCACCATCAGTCATCGAGACCGTATAGGAACGATGTGCTACCTGCATCGCGGGCGCATTGTCGTAACGATCCAGGGCGATAACCTCGACCCCAAGGCGTTGCAGTTCAATAGCCACTTCCTTGCCCAATTCACCGGAGCCGCACAGTAAGACCCTGGTAGCAGTTTTGGATAATGGGGTACCGATCTGTGTCATAACAATCTTTCCTGTCTTATCAGTGACGCCGCAGCGGTCAACAAGTTGAGCGTATATTATGCCAGATTTGAGCGGTGTGTTTGATAGCTTGCTGAGCTTTAGGGAGCCTCCGAAAATACACCGGCGATCTACCAATCCAGGCCCTACTGGGAGAATATAATCGCCGACGGCTTACGCAATAAAATGGACGAGGGAACCATGCTCCGCAATGAGGCTTGGTTCAGGTGTCGACACCACGCAACTCAGGTAAACTGAGCGCTTGATGAGTGGAGGCTAGCGCATGGGGTTTGTACACACCTTCCTAACCACTAAGTGGTATTGGGTCAGTGTTGCATTATTGGGGATCGCTCTCGAAACAGTGGCGCTCTATTTCCAATACCAAATAGGCGATGAGCCTTGTCAGATATGTATTCACGTACGTATCTGGGTTGCGGCGTTTACACTGCTTGCGCTCATCATGTGCGTCCTACCCAAGCGCAGGTACCTATATATCACGGGCCATTTATTGCTGATTGGCGCAGGCTTTGGTCTCTGGGAGCGTTCCTGGTACCTGTACCAATTAGAAAATGGTATTGGCGCGGGCAGTTGCCAGTTCTTCCTGGGCTTTCCAGATTGGTTCGCCTTAGACCAGTGGCTTCCGTTCATGTTCGAGGTACGCAATCTTTGCGGCTATACACCGGAGCTATTTGCAGGGGTCAGCATGGCCGAAGGCTTACTAGCTTTTGCAAGCGTGGCTATACCAATGGCTATCTACGCGCTCTACCTGAGTTTGATTTCCCGCCCTTCGACGGCCGACCACGATTGAGCAGTGCGGATATGCTAATGCGACAGTGCCCAACAGACGCTTAGCTCCCAGTCTCTAGGGGATGATTTTTACTAGAGGGCCTTTAACGTTCATTCTGCTCGACAAATGGTGCGATTTGCGCGGTGAAATACTGCGTTCCACTTACGCTTATTTTGTCGATGGCCAGAGTCACCATTATCTCCTCGCCCGACCAGGTTACTGCATTTATCGTCGTTTTCACTCCGAACACGTTACCGTGACCCGTATCCATATACTTTGCCATCCCCTTGAGATGACCAACACGGTGTTCATCGGGGATAATTGTGCTGGTTATGCTGTGCTTCAAAACCGACTCACGACGGAAGCCGAATAAGGCTTCTGCCTTATTGTTCCATTGTACTATGTGACTGTTGGTATCAATCCAGATAACCGCATCCTGACAGGTATTGAGGATGTCGCCTATAAGGTCGCGGGTTTCGGCTGAAGTTATCATCATAATTAGAGCTATTATTTTAGGGTCTGCCGGTTATTGTTGCCTCAATAGTAGGCGATTACGGTGCGTATTTCACTTGCACCTACGTTACTTGCCGAGCTTTATCGTTTATTTGAGACACTGCTCACAGACTAATCGCCAGCCACCGACAGACGTCGCGCACGCCGCCTGGCGATGTGCGTAAAAAACCCCGTCACTCATCGAGTAACGGGGTTTAGGATTAACCGGGGGCGCGCACGCCGCCTGGCGATCCACATAAAAAAACCCCGTCACTCATTGAGTAACGGGGTTTAGGATTAACCGGGGGCG
>NZ_SHNN01000004.1 GCF_026262625.1 Candidatus Litorirhabdus singularis | reverse complement strand
TTGGCTTCTGAATACGCGACCTCGCAAGCGGTTTGGGTTTAAAACACCGCAAGAACTAATGGAGCGTGAAATGGACGGAGGGTTGATACGTGTTGCACTTGATTCTTGAATCCAAGCAGAGCCCTTTTTCGAAAGAACAAATACGATAAGGGGTCAGAGCCCTTTTTCGAAAGAACAAAGAACAATGCGCATAAAGGGCTCTGACCCCTTTTTCCTTTGTTCTCATTCCAGCAGACTGAGCCTGTGAAGATGAAAACTGTCAGGCCTGACTCCGCAACGTAACGTGACCCCGCAATGTTAAGGGCACGTTTAGCCGTGAAGCGCTAACCAGAAACGATGCGGGTAATCGCGCTGGGGGTCAGCGACCGGCACAGCCTGCAGCCCCTTGTGGCCGAAGAAACGGATCGAATCTGCCGCGGCTTTCACCAACACCCCCGCATAACCGCCTTGGCGGGCCTTGTCGGCGGCACAGGCTAACAACGCGCTACCGACACCCAAACCGTGGTAATCCTTATGTACGTAGAGCCCATGCAACAGCAAACCCCGCTGTTGCGCGGGCACCTCTGCGGCCGCAGCGGGCTCCAGAGTCGCAACACCAACAATTTGTTCGCCGCTGGAAAGCTGCTCCAGCCCCGCTGGCGCCGCCACCGCTACTACAGTATCAAGATGCAACAGATCCACTTCGTCATACACATGCACTCGCAGGGACTGGCGCTGAACCCGTTCAGTCACCTGCCATGTGCCAATAGCCGATGCGATAAGAGCGTTAATCGTCTGCAGATCCGCACCCACGCCCTGCCTTAGCTTAAGCGCGTCTAGCTGAACAGCGGTCGATTGCACAACAGCACCCCCATCTCACAGCCTTCTGGCAGCAGCTACCGCCGCAGCAGAGCCTGACCCCACCAATGCGCACCAGAACCGGCCCAAGCGAACATAGGGACCAGCAACCCGACGCGAGGCCGCATCATCTCGATGCGCTGCCTCGTCATCCATAAAGCCGCACACCGTTGTTACCAATGCCTCCTGCCCTGCTGCACGCAATCGCGGCAGCTGCTCCCGATAATGAGCCACAACAAAGGTCTCGACGGCTTCAATGGTAAGGAACACGCCGCGCCTGCCGCCTAGCAGTGCCAATGCACCCAACGACCAACCGCCTACCTTCCACAGAGGGAGCAACCGGCTTTTCAGCGCCGGCGGCAACCAGTGCTCAAAAAATGCCAGGTGACGCTCCTCAGTGGCCAGGTGCTCCGTAGCAAACTCCCTCAAGACGCTGTCCCGGGTACAGTGCAAAATACCGCGGTAGATAAACACCGCCCCGGTTTCGCCGGCGTGATCTGAGCGCAGATCGCGTTGCACCGCCACCGGCAGCGTAGTCGCAGGCGGCATTGCAGCTATTATTGTGGGATTGGCGTGCAAAACAATCCGTTACTGAAACGCAACGCGCGTCGTCACTGCGTCAACGCTCAACTGGCATGCGGCGGGTGTACCGCCTGCATCTACCGCCAGAATAACCGCACGCCCGGCAATCGGTGCCAACGCGTCGATACGAAAGCGCCCCGGCGTACCCCGAATAAAACAGTCCTCATCAAAGAACACGCAGTGACCCTCACCAATGTCGTCGTCAATCATAGTATCGAACCCGATCAGACCTGGCAGGTCGTCCTGTGTCGCATCGATAAGCTCTATGGACTGCTTAGCTCCGTCTATAAGTATTGCTTGCATAGTTTTTCTCCTAATCTGTTATACCAGCGCCGACCGCCGCCAGATCAACCCGCACACTAGGCAAGCCTGTCAGAAACTGTACAACGTTTAGCCCTCGCGCAATAAGGGGTCACGCAATAAGGGGGCCGCAATAAGGGGTCAGCGCAATAAGGGGTCAGAGCCCTTTATGATCAATGTTCTTTCACAATAAGGGCTCTGACCCCTTTTCCCCCTCCCCGCCACTCGCGTTTTTACCATAAAGGGCTCTGACCCCTTTTCATGACCCCTTTTCAGACCCCTTTTCATATATAGCCTGCAGCAAGATCAGGAATTTGGCCGAATATGATTCCTTTATCTACCTTGCACCGCACTATAGTTCAGGCTGTCGAATAAAAACTATAACGGTGGCTCACAATGATAAAAATCAGACCCCTAACATCTGCACTAGCGCTGGCTTTATACGGCACTGGCACACTGGCCCAGAGCGCGGTATTGGAGGAAGTCATCGTTACCGCCCAGAAGCGGGTCCAGAACCTGCAGGATGTGCCGATTTCCATCGCCGCTGTTAGCGGTGAGAAAATCGACGATATTGGCATCACCGGTCTGGAGGAGCTGACCCAGTACATACCCAATGTGACCATTAACAACGGCGCCGGCACGCCAAACCTATTCATTCGCGGCGTCGGCTCGGGCACTAATGCCGGTTTCGAGCAGTCCGTGGGAATGTACATCGATGGGGTGTATGCCGGGCGTGGGCTATTGGCATCGGTTCCTACCACCATGGACCTGGAACGGGTCGAAATTCTGAAAGGGCCGCAGGGCATTCTGTTTGGCAAGAATACCGTGGCCGGTGCGGTGAATATCACCACCGCCAAACCGACCGATGAATTTGAGGGTATGGTAGAAGCGCTGTATGAGCCCGACCATGGCGAGCAGCAGTACAATCTGGTCCTGTCGGGCCCGCTCACCGATAGCCTGTCGGGCAGACTGGCGGTGCGCTACGATGAGATGGAGGGCTGGTGGAAAAACACCATCACCGGCGCCGAGGGGCCCAATCAACAAAACCTGTATGCCCGCGGCAGCGTCCTCTGGCGGGCCAGCGATACGCTGGAGATCCACGCCAAATACGAGTACGGTGACTTCGACCGTGGCTCTCGACCTACCGTGGTATACCAGTCTGATTTTGAAGGCCAGCAGAACGCTTTCGGCAGTGTCCCCTTCCCTGTGGTTTCTGACCGGGATGATGGTGCCGGCGATGTTGATGGCACTAGTGACAACAGGACCGACGTATTAGCCGTCACGGTAGATTGGGAGTTAGACTTCGCTACATTGACCTCCATATCCTCCTACTCTGCCTATGACTATGAATCAGCTGGCAACACAGATATGGCGGCAGTAGCAGCACTGCACCGGACGAAGTTTGAGGACTACGAGCAGTTCAGCCAGGAAATTCGCTTCGTATCACCCGGCGGCGAGACCATCGACTGGATTGCCGGCGCCTACTACCAGCAAAGTGAAGTGAATATCAGCCAGCGGGTCGACGCCATCGATTTCGCTCTCTCCGGTCCGCTCAGCGTGGCCGGCGCCCTTTACGCTGACGAACCTGGCGTACCCAGCACCTTCGACCAAGAATCCAAAAGCTGGGCCATCTTCGGTCAGGGCACCTGGAACGCCACCGAAACGCTGCGGCTTTCACTAGGACTGCGCTATAACAAGGAAACCAAAGACCTGGACAAAGAACGCTATGCCGACGGCTTGCAAATCCGGCTGGGCAACAACACCTTTCTCGCCAACCCACTCAACGGTCAATTGATTGCTGACGTGAGGCAGCACTCGTTTACCGACCTAAGTCGTGACGAAGACAAGTGGACCTTCTCCGGCAGCGTGCAGTGGGATGCCACCGATGACGCTATGCTTTACGCCAGCATCAGTACCGGTTTCAAGGGCGGCGGCTATGACGAGGCCTACAGCGGCGCCGGCTACGAGATTCGTCTGGCGAACCTTTCAGGTGAGCTGACAGGTGAGTCGGTACCGGGTAACGATCCCTCCGTACTCGAATACGAACCAGAGGAAGTTCTCGCCTATGAAATTGGCGCCAAGATGGGCCTGCTGGATGGGGCGGCGGAATTGAACATAGCCCTGTTCCGAATGGAGTACGAAAATCTGCAAACCAGCTCTCTGGTGGGCGATGTATTCCGTGTCGGCAATGCTGGCGAATCCATCAGCCAGGGCGTGGAAGTGGACGGCCGCTGGAGAGTCACTGAACGTTTTACCCTCAGCGCTGCCGCTGCTTACCTGGATGCTTACTATGAGGATTTCACCGGTGCCACCTGCACCATCCCACAAACCACCGATCCAGATAACAACCCCGGCTGTCTGAGAGAAGATGGCAGTAATATTACAGGGCGAGAGTCTGGCGGTCAGGATCTAACCGACGAGACACTGCTGTTTGCTCCGGAATGGAGCGCCACCCTGAGCGCCCGCTACGCGATGCCTCTGAGTGAGAATCTACTGCTGGCGGGTAACCTGGACATCAATTACGAGGATGAGTTTTACTCAGCGTTGGACCTGGACCCGAACACCAATCACGACGCTGCAACCATCATTAATGCGCGCATCGCGTTGAGCAACATGGACCGCAACTGGTCTGTGGCACTGATCGGCAAGAACCTCACCGACGAAAAAACCTATGTCTGGAAAAACGATGTCCCTATCACCAACTCCAACAGCTATTTTGGCCTGCCACAAAGGCCTCGCTCAATCGCTGTGCAGGCGCGTTATCGTTTCTAAGGTGATAACTTGTGACGGCATTCTGCGTGAAAGCCATTAGATAGCATTATCAGGGGCTAAGGCCCCTATAAAGACAACACGGGAAGCAAAGTATGCTCAAGAAAATCGGCTTAGGCATTGTTGTCCTGCTCCTCGCGGTCGTCGGCTTTGTCAGCGTGAAATTCGTCCTGCCCATTCAGGACTCGGCCGACAAATTTGGTCCGGAGACCGCCGCCCGCGACTATGCCTTACAAGACGACAGCAGGTTAGCGCTGCCTGCAGCACAAGCACCGATTTTTCAGCCCGCACCCAATCCTGCGATGAACCTGTATTGGGGCGAATTGCATCTACACACTGCCGAAAGTTTTGATGCAACCCTGTTTGGTAACACGCTGGGCATTGAAGACGCCTATCGATTCGCCAAAGGCGAGCCACTCAACACACCCGGTGGCGAACTTATGCAGCTCACCCGCCCGCTCGACTTTGTGGCGATCACCGATCATGCGGAAGGCTTCGGCACTCGCACCCATTGCAATGAGCCAGACCTGTCTCTGCGCGAACGCGCCGCTTGCTGGTTGGTAAACCTTCCCAACCCCATGGTGTTTAAAGTACTGGTTGATGGCTTGCGCGGCACCGCAGGCCCCGGTGACCCATCAAAACCCGCCGGCGTTTATCAACAGACGACCCGCCAACCCCTTCCACCCGGCTCTTTCCCTACCTGCAAATTTGGCGATGGCGCGCTCGAACGATGCTATAAAAACGCCAACAACGATTGGGGTCGCTATATTGATCTGGCAAACCAATATTATGAACCAGGAGAGTTAACCACACTGATTGCCTATGAGTTTTCGCCCACGCTGCCCGACCAGGGCAAGCACCACCGCAATGTTATTTTCCGCTCCAACACGGTTCCTGAACGCGCACTTTCAAGTCTGGATGTGCCAAACGCCATTGAACTGTGGAAGGGACTTGAAGCCAATTGTGGCGAGGATTGCGACTTCCTGACCATACCGCACAACCCCAACAAAGCATGGGGGTTAACCTATTCGCGCTTCACCTGGGATGGGCAGGAATATAACGAAGCAGACTGGCGCTTGCGCCAGAAGCGCGAGCCGCTGACGGAGATATTCCAGATCAAGGGCGCTCAGGAATGTGCTCTGGGGGTTGGCGCTACCGATGAAGAATGCGCCTTTGAACAAGTGTTTGACCCCTGCCAGCCGGGTGAAACAACCGGTTGTGCCTTCCAGACAGGGTTTGTCCGCCAGGGTCTTAAGGTCGGACTGGAGCTGGAGCAGGAGCTGGGGTTTAACCCGCTACAAGTCGGCTTTATCGCCGCTACCGACAGCCATAATTCCAACCCGGGTGATGTGGAGGAATGGGACTTCCCCGGTGCTGCGGGATCAGTCACGTCCTCTGCGTTTCGGCGCCTGAGGCAGAGTGAGGAAACAGCCGCCTATAAATCCAGTATCAAGTTCCATACCTCGGGCGGCATCGCCGCAGTCTGGGCACCCGAGAATACCCGCGAAGCAATTTTTGATGCCCTTGCCCGCCGCGAAACCTACGCCACGTCCGGCCCACGCATGGCCGTGCGCCTTTATGCAGGCTGGGACATTGATCAGGCAGTGAAGCAGGACACCGATGCAGTGCAGTCTTTGATGGCCAGTGGCGTACCCATGGGCGGCGTACTGCGCCCGGATGCAACACAAGAGAGTTCACCCGGCTTTTTTGTCTGGGCCACCCGCGACCCCATCGATGCGCCACTGCAGCGAGTGCAAATGATCAAGGGCTGGATCGATGCGCAAGGACTAACTCAGGAAAAGGTGGTTGATATTGCCTGCGCCGATGGGCTAACGGCCGACCCTGCAACAGGCCGCTGCCCGGACAATGGTGCCACTGTTGATCTCAAAACCTGCAGCTTTAGTCAGGGCTCCGGCGCCGATGAGCTGAAAACCGTCTGGCATGACCCCGACTACGATCCGGCGCAAAGTGCCTTCTATTATGTTCGTGTGCTGATGAACCCGACCTGCCGCTGGTCAAGTTATGACGCTATCCGCCTGGGGCGCGAACCCGACCCACGGGCACCGCCAACCATACGAGAGCGTGCCTGGACCAGCCCCATCTGGCTTGACCCCGCGCTGATTAAGTAACGTTTTGGTATGAATTCAACCCATCAAGCAGATAATGGCTATTACTTATATGGGTCACCTGTCTCTTATTACACCGTTAAAGTTCGTTCCTACTTGCTTTATAAGGGCTTACATTTTTCCGAGATTCGGGCATCTGACAAGGTCGCCAAAAACATTATTAAGCCGGCCACCGGTGGCTGGCGTGTTGTTCCGGTTTTAACCACACCCCAGGGAGATTGTATTCAGGACAGCAGTATTATCCTGGATGAACTGGAGTCTGCTCATAAAGATCGCTCGATTACGCCACCCGGTCTAAAGCAGCAAGTGGTGTCTTCCCTGTTTGAGCTACTGGGTGACGAATGGCTTGTCTTTCCGGCGATGCATTACCGTTGGAATTTCAAAAGATTCAATCTGATATATATCCTTAATGCCTTTGGCCAAACCCGCAAAGCACATTGGCCAAAAGCGGCGCGGTTCCTGGGTGGCGTCGTACCTGCTTTGAAATACGGCAACGTCCCTCGATTTATGCTGGGTATTAATAAGACGAATACGTCAGCACTAGAGGCATGGGCGCTGCAATTACTGGATCAGTTGGATTGTCATTTTTCTCAGTATGACTATTTGTTAGGAGGGCGACCTTGTTACGGGGATTTTTCCTTGTACGGCCCATTGCATGCCCACTTGGCGCTGGACCCCTACCCCAAAAAGCATTTGATACAGCCCCGGAAACATTTACTGGCCTGGCTCGAACGTATGGATGAAACCCCGCAGCACATTGCCGACTGGCTGCCCGGCGATAATATCCCCGAAACTCTGGTGCCGATTCTGCAATGGCAGTGCCGGGATCAACTGCATCATATTCATCAGTTAATGGATAAAACAGCAGACTGGATAAACAAAAACCCTGAGGCGGACACGCTGCCCCGCTTTATTGGCAAAGCCGATTATCGGATGAATGATGCCGAGGGCAAGCGATTGTGCACACCCTACAGCCAATGGATGTACGAGCGGGTACTGGCACCCATAGAAAAAGCTGCTGCGGAGCAGCGTGCTGAATTAACACGTTGGCTGGACAGGCAGAACATACCGTTTAAACCCATACAGCCAAATTATTCATTGATGTTTCAGCGTTCGGTTCTGTGGCGCAGGGACAGGCTTCGAACAAGAACTTTAATGGAAGATTAGCATTCCTATCTCCACTACTGTTGAAGATAGTCACGGCTTAACAAAAAGAGATAAACCTATGATTTTTCGTACTGCACTGAGCATTGCCATAGCACTCACAGCCGCCTGCTCCGGCGACCTATCAGAATCCGATAAGCGCGAGCAGGCACAAGAATACTTTCGCACAACCAATACGATAATCCCGGCGAGTGATGAAATCATAGCGTTCCCGTCAGCGCCTGCACCCGATTCTGGTCGACCCTTGCCCAACCCTGACCGCAATGCGTATTTTGGCGACCTGCACGTGCATACAACACTCTCATTTGATGCCTCTGCCTTTGGCACAACCGCTTCACCAGCCGACGCCTACCGCTACGCGCAAGGTGAGGCCATCACGCATCCCAGCGGCTTTGAGGTACAGCTGGCACAACCGCTGGATTTTTATGCGGTTACCGATCACGCGGTTTTTCTTGGTCTGATCAACGAAGCAGCAGATACCAGCACGTCTATTTCACAATACGATTTTGCCAAGCCCTATCACAACATCAATGAGTCGGTAGATGGCGGCCTGTTGGACCTGTCAAAAAGAAGCAAAGTGTTTTACGGGTTTGTGAGCGATGTGGTGATCAGCCTGCTCGACGGCGTGATCGACAACGCGGCGGTCAACAATGTCAGCAAATCGGCCTGGTCACAAACCGTTGAAGCTGCCAATGCGGCCTACGTACCCGGCACATTCACCACCTTTGCCGCGTATGAATTCACATCATCTACCGCAGCGCGCGAAAGCCTGCATCGCAACGTTATTTTTCGCGGCACCGAACGCTTACCCGCCCTGCCTTTTTCACGCTTCAATAGCCTTAATCCAGAAGGCTTGTGGGACTGGATGGACACGCTGCGTCAGCAAGATATAGAAAGCCTGGCGATACCGCACAATAGCAATGGCTCCAACGGCGCGATGTTTATGTTTACCGACTGGGCCGGCAACGCCATTGATCAGGAGTACGCTGACCAACGCTTGCGCAATGAGCCGCTGGTAGAAATCACACAGGTCAAAGGCACATCAGACACCCACCCGCTACTGTCAAAGAATGACGAGTGGGCCAATTTCGAAATCTTCCCCCTGCGCACCTCCACCAGAATACCCAGTGACCCACCGGGCAGCTATGTACGCAATGCCTGGCAACGCGGGTTAGCTATTGAAGAACGCGATGCCGGAAACCCCTACAAATTTGGCGTGATCGGTTCGAGTGATACCCATACAGGGGCGGCCTCACTGGCGGAAGACAACTACTTCGGAAAAATTGGCTCATTTGACAGCTCCCCGGAAAAGCGTGGCTCTATACCGGCGAGCTTTCTCTACGGTACGCTGGTCAAACTCGCCGCATCCGAAATGGTCGAGAAGGTAGACGGCGAAAACTATCTTAATTTCTCTGGCTACAAGTACTGGGGCGCTTCCGGTATTGCCGGGGTATGGGCAGAAGAAAATACCCGCGAAGCCATTTATGATGCATTGCGCCGTAAGGAAACCTTCGCCACCAGCGGTACGCGGATAAAAGTGCGCTTCTTTGCTGGCTATGACTTCGCCGATGCGCAGTTGAATAGCCTGGATCTCGTTAAAGGCGCCTACCAAAGCGGCACCACTATGGGAGGCACCTTGCAAGCTAACGGTGATCGCCAACCCACCTTCTTAACCTGGGCGGTAGCCGACCCAAACACAGCCCAACTCCAGCGCGTGCAAATTATCAAAGGCTGGCTCGAGAACGGTGAGCACCAGGAGCGAGTCTATGATGCAGCTTGCTCTGATGACATGAGCGTAGACCCGCAAACGCATCGGTGCCCTGACAACGGCGCACGCGTTGATCTGGATGACTGCTCCATCACAGCTAATGTTGGCGCCAGCGAACTTAAAACTCTGTGGCAAGACCCCGACTTCATCCCGGGACAAGAAGCTTTTTACTACGTACGCGTACTGGAAAACCCGGTCTGCCGCTGGTCCACCTGGGACGCTCTGCGCGCGGGTGAAGCACCGCGCTCAGACTTGCCAGCCACTATTCAAGAGCGCGCCTGGTCGTCACCTATCTGGTATAGCGCGTTGAGTGAAAACAACAACTTTGTAGATTGAGATATATATGAACAGTAGTAGCCATGAATCAGTAGACGTTCTCATTATTGGAGCAGGCCTGTCGGGCATCGGCGGCGCCTGCCAGCTGCGCCGTAACAGTCCCAAGCGCAGCTTTGCCATTTTTGAATCACGCGCCGTCAGCGGCGGTACCTGGGATTTGTTCCGCTACCCCGGCATCCGCTCCGACAGCGATATGTATACCTTGAGCTACGGTTTTAAACCCTGGCAACATAAGTCGGCCATTGCCCACGGCAGCTCGATCCTCGACTACATTCGTGAGGCCGCCAAAGAGTACGACGTGGAGCGGCATATTCGCTATCAACACGAAGTGGTAACGGCTGACTGGTCCAATGAAAAAAAGCGCTGGCATGTCACGGCAACACGAGGCGACACCGGCGAGAGCATCACTATTAGTTGTCTTTTCATTCTAAGCTGCAGCGGTTATTACGACTACGACAAAGGCTACACTCCCGAGTTTGCCGGGCGCGATAATTTCAAGGGAGAAGTCATTCACACCCAGCACTGGCCCGAAGACCTGGACTATAAAGACAAGCGGGTGGTTGTTATTGGAAGCGGCGCCACCGCCGTTACCCTGATACCGGAGATGTCTCAAGAGACACGCAGTATGACCATGCTGCAACGCTCGCCCACCTATATCGCCAATGTACCCGAGCGTGACGCCATGGCAGAAATGCTGCGCAAGTGGCTGCCGGTTTCTCTGGTGTTCCGACTGACCCGCTGGAAACGCGTGCTATTCCAAAGATACATCTACCAGCTCTCACGCAGAAAGCCGAAGCAACTGCGTCATTTTTTACTCAACAAGGTACGCGAGGAGCTTGGGCCCGACTACGATGTCGCCAAGCACTTCACACCCAGCTATAACCCTTGGGACCAACGCCTGTGTGCCGTCCCCGAGGGTGATATGTTCAAGGCTATTCGCGAGGGTCGCGCCGACGTAGTCACCGACCACATCGAGAACTTCAATAGCGATGGCATTCGCCTGCAATCAGGCCAGCAACTGGACGCCGACTTGATTATCCTGGCCACGGGCCTCAACCTTAAGTTTGGCGGCGGCGTGCAGTACAGCGTTGGCGGTGAAACCATAGATTTCTCGCAGCACTATGTGTATCGCGGCATGATGTTCTCTGACATACCAAACCTGGGCTTTGTCGTCGGCTATACCAACTCTTCCTGGACCCTCAAGGCAGATCTCACCAGTAACTACATGTGTCGACTGCTGAACCGTATGCAGCGCACTGGCTATGAAAGCGTCACCCCCCGCGTCAAAGCGGGAATTGTCGATACGCCTCTAATGGATTTTGAGGCAGGTTACGTACTGCGTTCACGGGAGCAGTTCCCCAAGCAAGGGGATCGTTTCCCCTGGCGGGTCTATCAGGACTACATTCGGGATTTTTTCAGTCTGGGTTACGGCAGCTTAAAGGATGATGAACTAGAGTTCAGGTGAGTGAAATAATAGGCGCTTCACTTGCAGCCACGCAGACAAAACATCGCAATCATACGGAGCCAAAGACATGAAGAAAATACTAGTACTGCTGCTCGGACTACTGGTTATGGTCGGCATTGGCCGCTTTTTGCTCACCCTACCAGCAGTACAGGATAGGTTACTGGAACGCGGCACGGAGGCTATCGCCAAACGCGGCGCCGTACCTCTGGCAGAATCAGAAAGCCTCAGGGTCTATGTGTGTGGCAGCGCATCGCCGCTGGGGATGGGTCAGGCGCAGGCCTGTATCGCCGTCATAACGCCGGAGCACTTCTACCTGATCGACTCCGGCGCCGGCTCTACCGACAACATTAATCGCCTGGGGCTGCCCACTGACCGTTTGCAGGGCCTACTGCTCACACATTTCCACTCGGACCACATCGCAGAAATCTATGAAGTGAACCTGGCCTCCTGGGTACGGGGCAGACCACACCCCTTGACGATCTTTGGTCCAAAGGGTGTTGATGAAGTAACGAACGGCGTCAATGCCAGTTACCGGCAGGATCGAATGTATCGCACCGGTCATCACGGTGAAGACTTGCTGGTACCGGCACTGGGTGTACTGGCGCACAAGACAATCGCTCCTGGTGTCATTCTTGAAGATGGAGACCTCAAGATAAGCGCCTATGTTGCTGAGCATCCACCCATTCATCCTGCCGTGGGCTATCGATTTGACTACCGCGGCCGCAGTGTTGTTATTTCAGGCGACAGCAACGTGAACGGCGCAACACTGAAGATTGTCGAAGGGGCTGATTTATTGCTGCACGACGCCCTGTCACTGCCAACGGTAACCGCTCTGTCCAAGGCATTGGGGGCAGCGGGCCAAACACGGCAGTCCAAGATCGTTGCTGACGTTATGGATTACCACGCTTCCACCGATTCCCTGATTGAACTCGGCAAGCAATCGGACGTAGACATGGTGGCCTTCTATCACCTGGTGCCAGTCCCTCCAAACTCAGTACTTAAAGAAATCTTCAAGCGCGGGATACCGGACAACTTCCTGCTCGCAGAAGACCTCATGTGGTTTGAGCTGCCCATAGACAGTGACGACATTGTTGTGAATAACCCATGACGAGCCAATTCGACGGGTAAGCCATTGTCGGCACAGTGGCGCCCCGAATAGCTATACACGGGCTACTTGGCGTCAGGCGAGTACCAGATTGGA
The DNA here is from genome assembly GCF_026262625.1 of Candidatus Litorirhabdus singularis. GTDB lineage: Bacteria > Pseudomonadota > Gammaproteobacteria > Pseudomonadales > Halieaceae > Litorirhabdus > Litorirhabdus singularis. The sequence continues at coordinate 375,896 of NZ_SHNN01000004.1, read as the reverse complement.
GAAGTATAGGCTCGCTCCTGAAGCGTCATCTCGGTACCTGCCGCCGGCGTGTCGCCGAACTGCTTGGCGTCATAGGCCGTCCAGCGAGGGGTCGGTATCTCGAGCACGCGCAAGTAGTAGACCCCTGGCTGTGATGCATCGAATTCCGGGTCCTGCCAATAGCCCACAAGTTCAGCATCACCAATGGTGTTAAGCCAGGTAGCGTCTGCCACGTTAACCGTATTGCCTACTGGGGGCAGGCGACCATCTTGCAGCATCTTTCTCTGATCAGGGTCGCTCCAGGCTACATTAAAGATCTTTTCATGGGTCACACCTTCCGCATCCAACCACCCCTTGACGATCTGTATGCGGTCCAGATGACCACTAAGCGGGTCTTTCATCGCACCGACCAGGAACTTTGGCGCGCCCATATCTTGGCTGGCTTGCAATGTCCCACCCATGGGAACACCGCGGGCGTAACCGCTGGAAGCCAGCTTCTGAAAACTGGCATCATCCTCTGAGAACTCCCAACCACCAAAAAAGCGAACCGTCATACGCGGTCCTGTAGTCGCATACACTTCACGCCGCTGCATGGCATCCCATATTGCCGCGCGAGTATTTTCTTTTGCCCACACGCCTGCATAACCCGAGGAGCTCATTTCCCAGGTTTTCCAACCATCGGGCATGCCGTTGTCAACCATGGGTTCATTCATTCGATCCGCGACGGGTTCTTCATGGGTGAACTTGCCAAAAAAATAATTCTCATCTGCCGTCGAAAGGCCTGTATGGCTATCTGTAGATCCGACCATGCCAAACTGATAAGGGTTTTCGCCCAGCTGTCTTTCCAGCTTAAGACCATTCTTCAACGCTTCTCTGGCGTACTCGTACGGCAACATTTCAGGCGTCTTGCGAATTGCCAGGCTGGCATTACCGCGGTCCCAGGTTTCAAAATCGGCAAACTCGTCTTCCGGTGACAGCGCCGGGTGAGACTCACTGTCGCCCTTTATTTGTGTGACTTCAAAGAGTGGCTCCCAGCGAGCGCGTGCGCGAACATATTCCGCATCGATAGCAAAACCCGTATTGGGGTTCGTTTCTACCGGAAACATCTTGCCGTTTGACAGGTTACCGTTGTGCGCTAGTGCAAGAACCTTGTCGCCGGTCTTGTCTTCGTAGCGTTGCATCCACTTCCAAAGGTCTTGCGGGTTTATGCTCTTATTAGCCGTAAAAGGCATCATTTGACTAGCGCTTTCAGCATCACCTCTGTAGAGCACGTTGCGATGAAGTTTGTCGCCGCTCTGGGTAGGCGTCCATTCGTAACCAATCATGGCGGTAAATCGCCCTGGTTCGTTGTAACGATCAGCCGTCTCCAAATAGTCATCCCAGACTGATCGCATGACTTCCTGATTCAGCAGCGGGCCCGAGTAATTTTCATCGATCAGCACAGCGGTTATCGCGCCTATTGCTCTTAGTGTGCCAGCCCCACCTGAGATAAGATCAGATCGCATCTCTTGTAGCTCCGGACTTGCCATTAGTTTAGGGCTGCCACTGATCAACCTGTCAACAACGCCCATGGCGTCAGAATGGTCAGATACCACCAGAAAATCCAGCGGCCGTGACAGGCGGGCCTTGTGCCCACTGCTGGTCACCACCTCATCGCCACGTGCAAATTCGTAAGAGTCAGCTACGTTGAGTGTCACCCCTAGAATCCTTGCATCCAGTGAGTTGGTGGTGTGCAAATGCGTGTCACCCCAGAGCACTTGGGTTGGATAATCTACCGCCGTATAAATAGTACCCGCGCTTTCGTCAGCACTAGCCGCCAATGGCGCCGCAACAATCATCGCCGCAACAATCACCGCCGCCAAACTCAATTTTCGTAACATCACTGTATTCCTTCTGGGCATTCCCCAGATAGTATACTTCAGTTGACTCTGTAGCCATCACCAGCTGATCGATTGTGCGTGCCATGATATTGCAAGGCGCTTCTGAAAATGGCTGGCCTGTATCAAAGGCAGAGTTCTCCGCTTGCGGCAATGCCGACACGGTTCGCAAAGATTATACCGGCATAAACCTCAATAGAATGTATACTGCTGCGCTGGTCATTTTACAGCCGCCACACCCAGCGGTTGGTACTTTTTGCGCATACAAGGCGCAATCAAATACCTATTGGGATATATAAATATAATGAGATAAACCAGGAACAAAAGATGGGCAAGTACTATCGATATTACGTACTGATCATTTTGACCATTGTGTCAATGATCAACATTATGGATCGCTTGATACTGTCGATCTTGCTGGAAGATATTAAGGCTGAATTCACGCTGACGGACACTCAACTCGGGGTTCTCGCGGGCTTGGCCTTCGCGTTATTTTATGCGCTTATGAGTATCCCTATTGCACGCTGGGCAGATGTCTCTAACCGGAAAAATATTCTAGCCACCGCGTTGATTATCTGGAGTGGCATGACAGCCCTATGCGGAGCAGCTACTGGCTTTGTGAGCCTCTTCCTCGCTCGACTCGGAGTCGGTATTGGAGAGGCCGGTGGCAGCCCTCCAAGCTATTCAATAATCGCCGATTATTTTAAGCCGAGTGAGCGCGCGCGAGCCATGGGCGTGTATGTTACAGGTGCAGTACTGGGCACCGGTGGAGGTTTGATTATAGGCGGCTTACTGGGCGAATGGCTGGGATGGCGCATGACATTTTTCGTGCTTGGTGTGCCTGGCATACTGCTGGGAGTTCTGCTGTATTTCACCGTAAAGGAACCGCAACGAGGTCGCTATGATGCGGGGGTTGAATCCGCTAAGCAGGCCACTGACTTAAAGCGTACCTTAAAATCCTTAGCAGGCAATAAGGTCTATGTGCGCGTTAGTATTTCTTTTGCGATGCTGACGATGGTCGGTTATGCGATGGCCCTTTGGTTAGCGCCCATTATGCTGCGCAATTTTGATGTATCTTTAGGCAAGGTAGGCCTATACCTGGGAACAACCTATATTCTCGGCGGTATACCTGGCCCATTAATCGGCGGCTACTTGACTGACCACATGGTTAAGCGCGATGAACGCTGGCGCGCATGGATACCCGCTATCGCTATCGTGTGTTCTGTCAGTGCCTTTTGGTTCTGTTTGTCTGCCGACAGCCTCGAGGAATTTCTCGGATTTTTTGCACTGACCTATGCGATTTTCATGATTCCCCAAGGCGCAAGTATGTCTATGTTGCAATCTTCAGTGGGCTCAGGAGAGCGAGCGCTGGGAACCTCATTTACCTTACTGATTACCACTATGATCGGTATGGCCATAGGCCCGTTACTGATCGGTCTATTAAGTGACATGTTGGCCCCCACCTATGGAACAAAGTCCTTAAACCACGCTTTGATGGCGGTTTGCGGCACGGCAGCCACCATTGCGGCGCTATGTTATTTTTGGACCTCGACAGCGATGCCGTCTGTACTGGATTTAGACGAAGGGCTTACCGATACAGCCGACTAATTGCGTCAGCAGAACATAGCCAGAATCAAAACCGCGCGTTTCTTTCAGCCCCAACTGGCTCGATTTGAAGAGTCGTTCAGACAAGAACCTGTAAGCTGCGGTCGATAAACCAGAAAAAAGACACGCCCCCGATAAGGTAGACCGGCAAAGCGATTATCGCACCGGTGGGCCGTAATCCGGCCCTGCTAACAAGAAAGGTCAGCGCCAGGGCAGCTGCAATAATCGCCAGTTGCCCGATTTCAATACCGACATTGAATAGCAACAGCGCCATCGCGGCGCCTGCCTGCGGTAGCCCTATCTCCGCCAGTGCACCCGCAAAACCAAGCCCGTGCAGAAGCCCGAAGGCGAACGTGATCAGCCAGGGTTTGCGATAAATAAGCCCCTCTTCCCCGCGCAGCGCTTCCGCCGCCAGTAGCACGATACTCAACGCTATTAATGCTTCGACAGGTTGTTGTGACACGGAGAGGATGTTGAATGCCGATAAGCCCAGCGTGATGGAGTGGGCTACGGTAAAACTCGTCACCACTTTGATCAGATTCCTCCATCCGCTCACCAGATAAACAAGCAGCAGCACGAACAACACATGGTCGATACCAAAGAACAAATGCTCGACGCCCAGTATGAGATAGACGGGCGTGGCGGTGCCGCCTCCAAGATTAACTTTGGGCACACGTCCGTTGACGAGGTAGTTTTCGGTTGATCCACTGCGGTCTTCGACAGTGATAATCGTATCAATCAAGGTTCTTTCGAGACCGACAACTTCAATAGTTGCCAGAGCATCGTCGCAGGTCAGAGAAAAAGTCTCCTCCAGTGCACTGGCATTGGTGGTGGATTTTACGAGTGTGCTGTCGCAATTGGTTATGACAGACAGATCAAGAAAGCGGCCCTGAACCTGGGGTTGCTTGAACAGCGCCTGGTAGGTGAAGTCATCGCTCTGTTTGACCGTCAATATCGCCGGGCGCATTTCATGGGCCCAGGACGTCTGGGTGAGCAGCAACGCAGCGACAAAGAGAAGGCTACTCGTACACCACTTCATACTGATCCATTAGTTCCTGGTAATAGTCATCGAGGGATTGTTCCCGGCGTTGCTGTAACAGTTCCGCAATCAGCTGATTCTCTATGAGTGCCAACGGCCGCTGAGTCTGGGGTGTCAGTTCATCCAGTCTGACTATATGGAATCCAAAACTGCTGGTGACGGGTCCAACCCATACACCCTGACGCAAACCGGCTAATTGAGCGGCAAACTCGATACCCAAAGTCGACTTGATCTCACGTTCAGTTTTTTTCACGAGACGGAGCGGCAGCATTGTGCCGTCGCCCACCTCCATCCAGTTGTCACCAGCATTCAGCAGCTGCATTAATGCGTCGTACTGCGCAGCATTTTTGAAATAGACTTGCGACAGCGAATATCGAACCGGCAGAGTGTAGTCGGCGATGTTTACCTTGTAATACGCCTGAATATCTTCAGCAGTGATAGAGTCTTCGTCGACCGACCGCGCGAGAAATCCGAGTTTCTGTACCAGGCGTTTGCGAACAATAGTATCTTCCCGATCCAGACCCAGCCTCAGCGCCTCCCGGTAAAACACCTCCTCGCGCACCCAGTCGTGCACCAGCGAATCGAGTGCTTCATCACCAGGTTTTGTACCCGTCTGGGTTTCCCAGAGTGTGGCAATCTGGCTCTTCACCGCCGTGTTGACGATGATTGCATCAGGCGCTCTTGACCGATCGACAGCGAATAGCAATATGCCGATCAGCACAAACCATAACAGGGGTTCTTTCATGGCGCGTATCCTACCAGCTGCAGTAGTTCAGGGGTAACAACTGTCCAATTTGATGCATTACAGGCGCCTATCAATTGATTAAAAGAAAAGGGACTCGTAGCTTCTAAATATACGAGCAGGCGCCACGCTTCGGGGTACAATCTCGCGCAACCATTCACGATCAGCAGATTTCCCCTTAGGCATTACAGACAGACACTATGGACGGGCTAGACAAACCCAAGCGCTACCTGGCGATATTCGCAATTTCCTGCGGCACAGCGCTAATGGTAATGGATGGCGCTCTGCCTAATGTCGCACTGCCGACGATTGCACGCGAGATGAATATTGATTCGTCCTCTGCGATTATGATTGTCAGTGTTTACCAGCTGGTTTTGGTGATGACGCTGCTGCCCCTGTCGGCGCTGGGCAGTCGTATCGGCTTACGCAAAATGTACCAACTGGGTCTGTGTGTCTTTATTGGCTCTGCGCTGCTGTGCTTTCTGGCACCCAACTTACCTCTGCTGCTTGCGGCTCGCGCGCTGCAGGCGCTTGGGGCCGCCGCAGCGCTCAGTGTTGGCAGTGCGCTGGTACGTGCCATTTATCCATTCAATCAATTAGGGCGTGGCCTGGGCTTTAACACCATCATAGTGGCAAGCGCGGCAGCCGTGGCTCCCATTCTTGGCGGATACATCGTCTCCGTGGTGGACTGGCACTGGATCTTTGTCGCTACCGTTCCGCTGGGTTTACTCGCACTGGTCGTGGGTCAACGCGCCCTGCCTGATGTGGAGGGTCATGACCAGCCAATAAGCCCATTAGGGGCTTTGTTATGTGCACTGGCATTCGGACTGACAATTTCCGGGCTGCTGGCCTTGGCCCGGGGGGATCACCTGCCTACGTCCCTGACGGTACTCATATTGGGCGCACTTGCCACCGTTGTTTTTGTGCGCCGCGAACTGACCCAGGCTTTGCCTATTCTGCCGGTAGACCTCTTGGCCGATCGCGTGGTGGCTCTGTCTATAGTGGGGGCACAATTCGCATTTATCGGCTCAATGACGTTTATTCTCTCACTGCCCTTTCGACTGCAGGAACATTTTGGCTTCTTGCCCAGCGAAGTGGGTGCAGCTATTGCACCCTTTCCACTGGCGATGATGGTGACTGCACCTCTTGCCGGCATGCTATCTGATCGCTATCACCCGGGCATTCTGGGCGGCATTGGCATGGCAATCGCAACCGCGGGAATGCTTTTACTCGCCCTAATACCGGAGGGTGCAACGCAGATAGATATTGCTTGGCGCATGGCGGTGTGTGGCGCTGGTTACGGTCTATTTTTGTCGCCCAATGCGAAGCTGGTTATTTCTGCGGCGCCCATTGCTCGAGCAGCTTCGGCTGGAGGCTTGATCTCTACAAATAGGCTCGCGGGTCAGGCGCTGGGCGCCGCTCTGGTAGCGGCCCTACTCGCTACAGGCCACGGCAGTGACAGCTCACCCGCTGTCATCGGCGCGGTGCTAACCTTCTTGGCAGGAATTTGCAGCATCGCCCGTCTGAGCAATGGAAGATAGCGGGGACAGACTCAGTAAAGGCGATTAGCAATACTGGCAACAATAGCCTTTGCAGGGGCAACGCCCAGTGAGTTAAATAGCCCAAAGTCGGCGTAAGCTCACGTATAGTTACTGGCGAGTTGAGTTGTCATCCAAGTCATTGGGGAGGTGAAAGATAGTCATGCCAGAGATACCGGCAGATCGTTACAAGAGTAATGAATTCCAGCAGCTGGAGTGGCAACGATTGTGGGGCCGCGTGTGGAATATGGGTCCCAGGCTAGATGAATTGCGCAACCCGGGCGACTACGTCACCCATACACTGGGTAAAGAGCGCCTGGTATTTGTGCTGAACAAGCAAGGCGAGGTACGCGGATTTTTCAATGTTTGTCGTCACCGGGGGAACGTGCTTTGCCGTCGTTATAGCGGCAATATGAAAACGTTCTACTGTGCCTTCCATGGATGGAAGTATGACCTTGATGGAGCGGTTACCGATATTCCCCATCGGGAGCGCTTCGCGGAATTGGACGACCCCGACGAACTGGAAAAGCTTAACCTGACACCTCTGCTAGTTGATGTATGGGGAGGATGGATCTGGTTCAACCTGAACCCCGGCGCTGCACCGCTGATGGATTTCCTCGGTGAGATACCCGAGAAACTCGCCGGCTATCAGTTTGAAAGAGCCACGCTAATCGATTACAAGACGTTTGAATTTGACTGTAATTGGAAGACATGCCTTGATGCGTTTAATGAAAGCTACCACTTCCCCGCGCTGCACCGACAGTTGCTCCCCTGGGGAAACGAAGATGCACCGATAACCCTACTGGGTCTGCATAGTATGATGATCAATGAGTATGGCGTGCCCAGTCCATCCTTGGAAGATCGAGAGACGATTGGCGCACAACTTGAGGAATACCTGCGCGGGCAGGGAATCGACCCCGAGATGTTCGATGGCCGGGGTCTCGACGTCAGGGGAGCTGTGCAGAAGCACAAGCGTAAACTTCAGAACGACACTCATTTCTCTTACCAATCGCTTGAAGACGGTCAGCTTACTGACGCTTATCATTATCTGGTATTTCCCAACGTCCATTTCAACTGTTTTGCTGAATTCCATGTTGCTATGCGCTACCGCCCCCACCCGAGTGGAGACCCCGGGAGAATGTTTTTTGATTTTCTCATGTTTGCCCCGCTTGCACCTGGTGAAGACATTGAACCCTTTACCTACAAGATCGCCAAAGGTGGTGTCGATACCGTTGGCGATGTACTGGAGTGGGGGGTACGTAGTTTTCCCGCTTCTGATGAAGTGCTGGAGCAGGATATAGCACTGCTGCCGCTGGTCCAGGCAGGAATGAGTTCTGATAGTTTCGATGTTCTGCGGCTTGGCGAAGATGAGAGTCGCCTGGGGCATTTTCATGAAAACCTGATGAGATACATTGAGGAGAAATGACAGTGGGAGCAGAAAGAAATCGAGAGCTAATAACCCAATGGTATACGGCATTAGCTGCAGGTGATTGGGAAACAATAGGCGACATGCACGCCGATGACGTTGTCTATTACATGGTAGGTAGCACTCCCGTCAGCGGCAAGCTTGAAGGCAAGGACGAATGTCTGGGCGAAATGATCAACAAAAAACTGCTGGGTCAGCTGGTGCCCGAGGAAGTACGGTTCAGTCAGAAGTGGCGGATCATGTGCGTGGATGACGAGGGCGGGGTCGGAATCATGCAGGGCGGTGGCCCGACGGTATCGGGCGATATGTACTACCAGACGTATTGTGAGATATTTCGTTTCGAGAACGACAAAGTCAAGGAACTCCATGCGTTCTTTGATACTGCCCTGGTTGAACGATGCCTGTTCGGGAACCCTTTGCAGCAGTCACGAGAACTACCGGAGCGGCCGTTTGATTTTTGAACCTTTGGCAGGTTCTCTAAAAAGAGGCAGGGCTACACAACTTGATGCTGGCGATACTGACTAGGCGTTGCACCGTTCCAGCGCGCAAACGCCCGGCGAAAATTTACCGTCTCGCTATAGTCCAGCAAGTGCGCTATTTCGGCAACGGTCAACTCGGTCTCTGCAAGATACTCCCGAGCAAGTAGATCCCTGACTTCTTCAAAGGTCGCTCTAAAACTGGTGGATTCGGCCTCCAGACGTCGCCTCAGGGTACGCTCACTGACGTGCAGACGCTCAGCCACCTGTGCAATATCGAGGAAGTCACCAGCGGATTGGATCAGCAACTGCCGCACGGCGGCGGTGATTGGCTCGACACTGTTGAGACCGCGCAGCATTTCCTCGCATTGCTGATGAAAGACCACATGGTCAGATTTATTGGCGGTTTTAACGGGCGTATCGAGAACGCTTGCTGGCAGAAACAGCTGATTGCGCAGCGCCCCAAAGGTTATTTTTGCGTCAAGGATAGACTGATAAATGGAAGCATTGGAAGGTTTGGGAAATGTAAAGTGTACCTCTGCACCCTGTATGGGCGCCCGCAAAAGAGAGCGCCCAATAAAACTTAACTGTGAAAAACACAGCTCAGTAACAAGCTGCTGTTGTGCCGGGGTACCTTGAGTGATGCTCATTAGCAACAATAGTCCGCCATCATGTTCCTGCGACTCCCATGTAGGCTCAAAAAACACTTTGCCATAGCGCAGCAACAGTTCGATAGATTCTCTTTGGTTGGCACAGCTCATCAGGGCAAAACCAAAGGTGCCATAACTGTCAATTCCAACCCGCTGGCCAAGTCGTAGTGGCAGGCCGGGATCACCTGTGGCCTCCACCGCGGCCTCTAACAGAACTAACGCATCAGCTCCTGCCAATTCACTTTGACCTGAAACTGAGTCCGACATCCCCTTTTTGTGGGCGTGGGTAAGCAATTGTTCCGGGGTAACCCGTACCTTTTCTAACTCGGACAATAGCTGCGTAAAAAGATCACGCTGAAGTCGATTTGCTCTCATCGCTCGCTCTCAGTGAATCTAACTGCAATCAGTCATCAAGGAAGCAGATCAAAACCTGGCCGGATATGATTCCCTACTTATTTCATCGAACACTATACTTCAGCCTAATAAAAATTAGGCACTAAAACTTACCAAGGATATTCACGATGAGTTTCATAAAAGGCATGAAACTACTCTACAACGCAGTAGACGATGGTGACATGACTGCTGAGAAAGCCAGTCAACCCATCGCCGGCTACCGCACCACCCTGACTCTACTCGTACTGGCCTATACCCTGTCGATGTGCGACCGGATGATTCTGTCGATCTTGTTTCCGGATATAAAGGCAGAGTTTGGCTTAAGCGATACCCAGCTGGGGTTGTTAGGTGGAATTTCATTCGCCCTGTTTTACGCCACCATGGGACTGCCTATTGCGCGGTTGTCTGATCAATACAGCCGCAAGTGGATCATTATCGCGAGCCTGATTATCTTCTCCCTGATGACCGCCTTCAGCGGCCTGGCCGCCGGCTTTATTAGCCTACTGCTATTTCGAATCGGTGTGGGAATTGGTGAGGCTGGGGTGAACCCCGCCAGCCACTCGATTCTCGCTGATTACTTCCCGCCCCGGCGTCGGGCGCTCGCCATGGCCACGTTAATGCTGGGCGGGAGTTTTGGCATGATGCTGGGTTTTATGGGCGGCGGTCTTATTGCGGAAACCTATGGCTGGCGAATCGCCATGGTATCGGTAGGTGTTCCTGGCCTTTTGTTGGCAGTGGGTATGGCCAGATTACTGCGAGAGCCTGTCAGGGGTGCCTTTGAAACGGAGACGCCTCCACCGCCCCCACCCATACTCACCACCGCAGCCCATATGTGGGCCAACCCCGCGATGCGACACCTGATCGCGGGCTCGACAGTAGCAGGGCTGATGTCTTACGGCCTCACCCAGTGGTTACCGACCTTCTTTATCAGAACACACGACCTCAGCCAATCCCAGACCGGCATGATGATGGCAGGCGTGTTCGGCATATTAGGGGCGATCGGCGCGCTGTTGGCCGGCAAGTGGTTTGATCGCCTTTCCATCCGTGGTTTCCAATACGGCCTGTGGATGCTTGCTCTTATTCCGTTCGTCTCCATACCATTTTTTATTATGGGTCTATTTGCTAACAATCTGACCACGGCCATGCTGCTGTTTATTATTCCAGGCTTGATCGGCAATTGTTTTCTCGGTCCAACCATAGCCATGGTGCAAACCCTGTCGCCGGTGCACATGCGCGCCGTTTCCTCGGCCATCAAGATGCTGTGCATCAACCTCATCGGCCTGGGTATGGGCCCGCTGCTGGTGGGTGTGCTAAGCGATTTGCTCAGCCCTCGCTATGGCGAAGATGCCCTGAGCGTGGCGCTTGCCTACTTTACGCTCGTGGGCCTATGGGGTTCATTGCACTTCTGGCTCTGCGGCCGAGCCCTGGCGCAACAGCAAACACTACTTAAGGGATCTACTTAAGGGGTCAGAGCCCTTTACTACTTAAGTGGTCATACTTAAGGGGTCGGAGCCCTTTACTACTTAACATACTTAAGGGGTCAGAGCCCTTAAGTACAGATCATGAGAAAGCAGATTCACTTGTCAGTACCTTCGCCGTCACACCAGGCCGACTGGCGAAGTAAACTACTTCTCATCTAAACTGATGGCGTAGTTGCTTCGCTTTTGCATGAGCCCCATTCAGGGACCTCTTTCGTTATGTACAGAAAAGCGCTGTAGCACTCATCCATTGGGATATGCAGATGAATAAAATTGTGGCCAGAGCCCTCTTAGTACTGCTGATTTTTGTCGCGGGGTTAGCTTTGACCGCAGGCTATCAGCTTTATAAATTCACTCGACCGGTTACGGTTATGGCGCTATCCACGCCCTGGACCGACAAAGTCGATAAGGAGGCGCCGCTACCAGAGTATCCTCGCCCACAATTGCGTCGTGATCGCTGGCAAAGCCTTAATGGCCCCTGGCAGTATGCAATCACAGCCCGCGAGGCGCCTGTGCCGGTTGATTATGACGGGACCATTGTTGTGCCCTTTGCCATCGAGTCGCGCCTTTCGGGTGTGCAGCGTAAGTTGTTGCCGCAAGACAGACTCTGGTATCGGCGTGTATTCGAGGCGCCGCCATCCCATAGTAATGAGCGACTTATGCTGCACTTTGGTGCCGTCGACTGGGAGGCCGAGGTCTGGCTCAATGGCCAAAAAATGGGTGTTCACCAGGGGGGCTTTGATCCATTTTCATTTGATATAACACAGGCACTAATCGAAGGCGATGCACAGGAGTTGGTGGTCGCCGTGTGGGACCCGACCAACAAAGGTAATGGCGCAGTGGGTAAGCAGCACCTTGTGCCCCATGGTATTCGCTACACAGCGGTTAGCGGCATTTGGCAAACAGTCTGGCTTGAGCCGGTTCCTGTACAGCACATCCAGAAAGTAGCGGTAACTGATACCAACTTGACGATGGGGGCTGTAACACTGGCCATCGAGGCTAACGATATCCGGCCCGGCGACGAGGTAGAGGTTCAGGTGCTGGCTGATGCAGAGGTCGTCATGACCGTACGTGATGTTGTGCAAGCAGAAGGTATCCAAATGCGCCTGGCGCCGCCTGGCCTGCGAGCCTGGTCACCTGACGATCCCTTTCTCTACGATCTGCAGGTAAGCCTTTGGAGAGACGGTAAACTCCTCGACACAGTGGAAAGCTACTTCGGCGCCAGAGAGGTTGCAGTTGCCCGCGATAGCGAGGGAGCCTGGCGCCTGATGCTTAATGGCAGTCCGGTTTTCCACCTAGGATTGCTGGACCAGGGGTGGTGGCCGGACGGGCTTTACACCGCGCCCACGGACGAGGCGTTGGCCTTTGATATCGAGGCAACGAAGCGAATGGGCTTCAACACCATTCGCAAGCATGTAAAGGTAGAGCCAGCACGCTGGTACTGGCACGCGGATCGCCTCGGCGTACTGGTTTGGCAGGATATGCCTACAGGCAGCGACCGGGATTCCAGCAGATTTGCGCAGATATTCGACCAGTTAGGGGATTTTTTCTCGGCACAGCTGTTTGATTCAAGGAATGTAAGCCTTGCGCGTTCTCCTGAATCAGCGGATCACTTCAGGCGGGAACTGTCATCGATGGTAACAGGGCTGCAGGCCTTTCCCAGTATTGTCGCGTGGGTACCTTTCAACGAGGCCTGGGGGCAGTTCGACACCGATAAAATTCTTGCTGAGGTGAGCGAACTGGATCCGACGCGGCTGGTCGACGGCCCCAGCGGTTGGACCGATACAGGTACCGGCGATATACGCGACTTTCATATGTATGGCCGCGAGGCAGAATTCCCTGCCAGGCAAATTCCCGGGCGGCCCCTGGTCTACGGTGAGTTTGGCGGCCTCGGCTACCCTGTTGATGGTCATCTGGCCGTTGAGGCGGGCTGGGGATACTCGGCGTTCGACAGTCAGGCGGATTTTGAGGCTGCTTACGCGGACTTACTTGGCTTGATCGAAAGCCTGTTGCCTCGCGGTCTGGCCGGAGCGATCTATACCCAGACGACGGATGTCGAAAGTGAGATAAACGGTCTTATCACCTATGATCGCAAAAAATTCAAAATACCGCCCGAGCGGCTTACGCAGATAAACGACCGGCTGACACGGTGGCCAGTACTTAAGGGGTCAGAGCCCTTAAGTAGAGATTGAAACTGCGAAACCTTACGACGGCCAAATCACTTTTTGGCCGCTCGCATACCAGGCGTCCAGATGTGGATCGTAGGCGTCCTCGATCACGTTACGCTTGATCTTCAGCGTTGGCGTCAGAAAGTCATTGGCGACTTGCCAGTCCTCGCTCACAATCGCCAGGAACTGCAGTTTTTCAAAAGGCTCTACCTGGGTATTAACCGACTTCAGTAAAGCCTCGAGCCGCGGTGTGATCTCTTCCTGGAACTGCGGATCGGCCAATTTGGGGCGCAGGTCTTCAGCCAGTTGTAGCGTTGCGTAGCAGGCCGCTCGGCCGGGGCCAGACACACAGCATTGTTCAATCAGGCCATCGGAATTGAGCAGGTTTTCTATTGGAACCGGCGCCACGTACTTGCCTTTGCTGGTCTTAAACAGCTCTTTTACGCGACCGGTAATCAGCAGCAAACCGTCGTCGGAATAATGCCCGCGATCGCCGGTTTTGAAAAAGCCGTCCTCGGTATAGCATTCGGCCGTCATTTCCGGCTCTTTAAGGTACCCCAACATATTACCCGGCGAACGTATCTCTATTTCGCCGCTGTCGCTGATGCGTGTCTCTACGCCTTGGCAGGGAAAGCCGACATAACCCGGGCGGCGCCTTTGGGCGGTGGACAAGTGCGAGTAGGCAAAGTCTTCGCTCATACCATAGCCCTCAGTGATGGGCAGCCCCAGTCGGTCGTACCAGTCAATCAGCTCTGCTGGCAGCGGTGCCGAGCCGCTGCCGGCCAAACGCACGTCGGCCAAACCAAGGCCATCAAGAATCTTGCGCCTGACCACCCCACCCAACAGCGGTATTTTCAACAGCAGATTCAACCGCTGCTCAGGGAACTTCTGCAGCACACCACCCTGGAATTTTAGCCATAACCGCGGCACAGAGATAAACAGGGTCGGCCGCGCCCGGCGCAGATCCTGTAAAAAAGTATCCAGCTGGTCGGCAAAGTAGATATGCAGGCCACTGTAAAAGGAGCCACATTCTACGGTCAATCGCTCCATAACATGCGCCAGCGGCAGGTAAGAGAGAATACGGTCATCGGCCCGGATATCCAGCTCGGCCAGCATCAGGTGCGCCGGCGCCGAAATGGATTCAAAGGAATGCATCACGCCCTTGGGGCGCCCGGTACTGCCAGAGGTATAACAGATCAGCGCCAACTGCTCAGGCGGCGGACAGGGTTCTCCACCCAGCGGCGCCTGTCCAGCGATCACATCATCCCACTGCGGGTAATCTGTAGGCGGTGCCAGCGGCAAAGCAATCGCCGGCAGCGTCGCGGGCACGCCGGCGCTCATTGTGTCCCAATCGTCCAGTTTGCCCACAAACAGCAGCTTGGCCTCTGAGTGCTCGAGAATGTAGTTAACGGTATCTGCATTGAGGGTTGGATAGAGGGCTACGGTTACATGCCCGGCCATCCAGATCGCCAGCTCGGCAATAATAAAGTGCGCACAGTTTTTAGATATCATGGCGATATGGCTGCAGGGCGGCAGGTCCAGCGACGTGATGTAAGCCGCCATACGACGCGCCTCGTCAAGCGTCTCAGCCCAACTGTATTCCACCACGCCACCGTTACCTGTGGGCTGCGTCATATAGATGCGCTGCGGATCGCTGCGCTCCCACTCGTAAACAGCTTGCAGTACCAATTTGGTTGCCGGTTGATTCATAGCTTTACCACTCTCAAGGTGCGGGTCGATTAGCGCCGTTAGCCCGCCTCTCTTGCAGCGGCCAATGCGGATCGCACGAACTGCCGCCGACGAAGCTACGGCGCTGTAGGGTCCATGTTAAAACGCTTGGCTACGCCCAGCAACCGCAGGTTGCTGGTTTAGGGTTACTGACAGCTTACCTTACGGTTTTCTGAAAAACTGGCACTTGAAAGCTGAATCTGCCACTAACGCCCGACTAAAGTGTTGTCGGTCGACGCATATCCCGGCGTCTCATCCGGTAAGCCACATAGAACGGCAGCAACATCAACACGCTCAGGCAGGCGACGACAAACGGCGTACGCAGCCCACCATACAATATGTTCAATACCAACTGTTTGCGGTGATCGTAACCCGGCGGAACCGGCACAACCCGGCTATCTTTGGCATAGCGTTCATAGGCTGAAAGCATGCTCTGAAACCGCTGCGGCATTTCACTCGACAGTTCGTGACTCTCACCGGGGTCTTCCACGATATTGAAGAGATGCCAACGGTCATCTCCTAACGGCCCTCGATTAAATACAATTTTGTAGTCACCCTGAAACAGCGCCGCGTGACCGGCCAGTTCATAACCAACGGCATCCTCCGGTCCGTAGACACCGGCAGCATTATCCAGCAGCAGAGGTGCAAGACTGCGACCGATCATCGGCTCTACTGGCCGCCCGCCATGACGTTCTCCTGGTGGTGTGACTCCCGCAAAGGAAAGAATCGTAGGTGTGATATCCGTGACAAAAGAAAAGGCCGAACTGAGCACACCCTTTGCGGGTAACGATGCCCCCGCTATGATCAGCGGCACCCGCATGCCACCCTCCCCGGCATAGAATTTGTAATACGCCAGCGGGCTCGCCGCAGCGCTGGCAAAACTTGGGCTGATAGCATTGTAACTGCCCTTCAAGCCAAGGGTTTCGTAGTCGGTACGATAGCCAAGGGAAGAGACCATCCGTTGGGTGGCGAAATCCTGCAGGTCGGCCGGTCCACTAGCTTCGGCACCGTTGTCAGACGTAAAAATAAATATCGTATTGTCGTACTGGCCGCTCGCCTTGAGATACTCGATTAAGCGACCGATGTGAAAATCCATTGCCTCCACCATACCCGCGTACACCGCCATGCGCTTGGCTTCATAGCGCCGCCTCTCTTCATCGAGCAATTCCCAGTCGTCAGTGGTCTGCATGCGCACGGTACCAGTACGCTCTGGGACTATGCCAAGTGCTATCGCTCGCGCCAGACGCTGTTCCCGCAACTCATCCCAGCCACCTTCGTAGGTAGCCATATACGGATCGATAAAGTGCTGGGGCGCTTGCACAGGAATGTGAACCGCCTGGAAAGGCAGGTAGGCAAAAAACGGACGTTGGTTCGACACATTGCTGTCGATAAACTCAATGGTTTTATCCACCAGGAAACGTGACGAGTAGAAATCCTCCGGCAGCTCATATTCCTTGCCATCGGCGTACCAGTTGGCCTTGTCATAGATGGGTATGTACGGGCGCTGTTCCCAGTTATCTGCACCGGAATCTGCAAGCGCCACCGTTCTTTCAAAACCGCGTTGGCTGGGCAGCTTGCCTGCCCCTGCACCCAGGTGCCACTTGCCGGCCATGTAGGTGTGATAGCCCGCATCCTCCAGCAGGGTCGCCACGGTAACAACATTGTTGCCCAGTACACCCTGATAGTGATCATGGCGCCGTTGCTCCGGCCCCAGCATCTCGGGGATATTGGGCACTCCGGCGACATGCGCATCGACACCGGTTAACAACATAGCCCGCGCCGGCGCGCAATTGGCGGCGGTATGATAGTTGGTGAAACTCATTCCCCGCTGCGCCATTGCAGACAAGGTGGGTGTATTGATCTCACTACCGTAGGGCGCAATATCGGTAAAACCCAAGTCATCGGCAAGAATTAACACAATGTTCGGCCTGTTTACTGGCACTGGCGCCGAGCCGCCAATACTTTGGCCATTCTCTGACTGCAGGGCAGAAGCTGCGGTCGCGGTAAAACCAGCGGCCAAGGCGCCGGCCAACACTGCGCCTGCCATGAATTGACTAACAACAGAACACCGCTTCACTCGCTCAGGCCTCGTCAGGCAAGCGGCGGGAAGCCACCAACAAAATAATCGACACCACCACTTCGGGAGCAATCAGGTCCACAGCCAAAGTGGCATCGTGGAAGAGCCAGGCAACAATTCGCCCCAGGGCGGTGATGGAAAGAAGAAGAACGGGTGGGTAGTACCAAGTGCGGCGACCGGTCACCAGTGCAACGAGCATACAGATGCCCAGCGTCAGGAAAAAACCGGACATATCGCCCACCTGTGAACTCAGGCCCACTCCGTGGCCCAGCACCACCCCAAACTCCGGCGCTACTCCTGCAGGAGCAACCAGCCAGCGGATACCGGTCACCAAAAAAAGTACTGCCGGTAGCAATACCAATAGTTTTAGTACTTTATTCATCGCGTTATTCATGGCCTTTACTCCCGAGCAGCTAAAACCTGCATCATGCGATGCGCTGTTTCCAGCCCGGAATTCTGGTTTTGCCCGGTCACAAAGCGTTGCTCGTCGTCGACAGTAACATGGGTGGCTAAGATATCCCTGAATGCGGTCTGGCTTTCGAATACGACACCCGCCTTGCGCAGCTCCGACTCCGGGTGCAGTGGTGTGAGTTCTATACCGAGTTCCTTGATCTGCTTGTCGGTCACCCCGGTCATACGGCGCCCGGCGATCAGCAGCTTGCCGTCACGGTCGAGCGCGTTAACCAGGCCCAGCACACCGTGGCACACGCCACCAATCATTGCAGCCTTGTCAGCGTAGTAGGACTCGCTCACCTTCGCCGCCAACACGGGGGATTGCGCCAGGTCGTAGGCTGCGCCCCAACCACCCGATATGAACACGATGTCGTACTGGCCGATATCCACGTCGGCAATGGGGATGGAGTTCTCCACCTTGGCCTGGGCAATGGCATCATTGAGGTAGCGATCGTCTTCCGGCGACCGAATCATAAATTGCAAAGTCTGGGGGTCAATGGGGATTTCACCGCCCTGGATACTGGCAATGTCCACCTCCATGCCACCATCAAGGAACGTATAGTAGGGGTGGGTAAACTCAGAGGCCATCACCCCGGTGGCCGGGCCCTCGGTTTCCCCCGGGGCCGCCAGCACGCCGTGGCTGGTAGTGATAATCAGGGCACGCTTGCCGGGTAATGCAACCGATGGTCCATCATACTCAGGGTGTAGGCCGGCCTTGTGCAAAATTGTGGGCAATGACAGTAGCAGGGTCCCCACCACAGCTATGAGCACAATGACGACGGTAAGTGACTTTCTCATGGGTAGCATCCTTGGTAATCAGATAGAAGTTGGCTGACTCTCTGGCTTCTAATTATTATGGCAGCCTATATGCCATAATAAGCTTTATCGGCAGTTTTCTCAATAGGTGGTTCTGCCAAGTTAATGCGCTGATATTGGTAGAATCGACGCATTAACTTGGCAGAACCCATTAAACAGTTGCTCGGAGCTAACCCCTGATTTCTCCAGCAAGGACAGCCGAAGCGAACGTGGCCGAATATGATTCTATAGATTCTCCTGCAATCTCTATAATCGAACCCATTAGAAATCTGAAAGCACTGTCATGAAAATTTGCACAGGATATCCATTATGAGCTTTGTAAAGACCTATGAAGAAATTTTGGGAAATTCTACCGCCAGTGGTGATTTCTACGATGCCGAGATGCTGACGCTTGTCTGGGAAACCACACCTGAGGCGATTGAGAAACTGCTGCCTCCCCCGCTGAAACCAGCTTCGAGGCCTGTGGTACTCGCTTTTGTCGCCAATTATCCGTCTACCAACTTTAGTCTTCCGTATTTGGAATCCGCTCTTTTGATAAGGGCGAGCTTTGAGGGTACGGAGGGTTTTTACTGCCTGTCCATGCCGGTAACCAATGATATGGCCATGGCCGGTGGGCGAGAAATATGGGGCTACCCCAAGAAGCTGGCGAATATTGCATTGCAGCGTGAAGGTGACACAGTTGAGGGCTGGACAGAGCGACATGGCATCCAATTCATGAAGGTCAAGGCAAACTTGACGGGCAAGCTCAACGACAACGCGGCAATGGATGAAATGCTGAGTTTAGGTTTGAATCCGAAAGGGGAATACTCCAACCTGGCTTTTAATTTCAAACATTCCCCCTCTCCGGTAGCAAGTGAAGCTTTTGACTACCCGCCCCGGTTAATTCAGGGAGAAACTGTGTTCAGGCCAAAGACGTTTATTCTCGCAGAGGTAGAAATCGAACTGACCCCATCCGAGTTTGATCCCTGGCATGAAGTGCCAGTGAAGCGCATGCTGGGCGGCTTCTATTCCGTAGGTGATAACAGCATGTTAAACGACGGAAAGGTGCTGGCAGAACTGGATCCCATTGAATTTGCACCCTACGCATTTCTGAAATGGGAATGGGGTAAATTATAAGTAGGAGTGTACATGGGCTTATCAACGTAGCATCGACTAGCCACTCGCCTGCTTCAATTTTGGTACATTGGTTAACGTGAAAATGAGCGCCTTGAAAATGAAGACCCGAAAAGTAGTCACTTTGTTATTGATCACAATCGTTGGCTTCGCCGTGTTTAAAATCTTCTTTGACGAGGGTCGGCCCCATAACCCCAAGGTCTTCGGCCCACCGGAGAAAACCCAGTGGAAGCCAGTTGGCGCTCGCGCGGCGGGGCAGCACAACTACGACATCATCCCCGAGCCCGACAAATTCAACGCCATACATGTTGGCGTGGCCAATTCAGACAGCGTCTGGGGCGTCGCCGCACCGATGTTTGAACTGGACTGGGTGGCAGAACCTGCGTACTTCATTGGTAATGGCCCGCTCTTTGATAACCAAGGTAATCTCTACTTTAGCCCACAGTTTTACCACGGTGAACGCGTGGTGCTGGTGTCACTCGATGCCAAAAGCGGCGAACGGCGTTGGGCGCTGCCCGCCGACAACGATATACAGGCAAGCAGCCCGGCCTTTATATTGAACGACCCGGACAACCCCGGCTCCCAGATCATTTATATCGTGGGCTATAACCGCGTCATGGCCCTGCGCCCGGACGGCTCCGTGATATGGAGTAAAGCTACCGGTTTAAGCCTGCCCCCCTCGGACCCCGGCAACACAGCGAACACCAAATTCCATAGTCTCAATTATCACCCGGCAACAGATTCACTGGTATCGATAACCAAAGCTGGCGCGCTATTCGCCTTCAGCCGCAAGACCGGTGAGCTAATAGCCCCTATCGGTCAAATCCCCGGCGCACCCGCCATCAGTGGCAACGGCACGAATATACCCAAATTTGTGCTTAACAAGGTCGACCCGCTAATGGATGAAGCCTTTGGCAAAACCGACGAAGGCTTGAGCTTGTTCTCCTCCGCCGTGAACTATATTTATGGTGGTGGCGGTATTGTGACCAACTTTTTCAGTATCGACCCTGACAGCAGCCGCATCTATATGGCCGCTACTGCGGAAGATGCAGCAGACGGTACAGAAGACGGCAGGTCCGAACTGGGTGCCATTTACGCCCTGGACCTGATTGACGACGGTAACAGTGGTCTCCAATTCCAGGTATTAAACCGCAAGACCTTCAAGGGCGGTACCGGATCAACACCGGCGCTAAGTGCAGACGGCCATCGCCTGTATGTATCTGATAACGCGGGTAACGTTATTGCGCTGGATAGTGCATTAAACGAAGTGTGGCGCGTGGATGTGGGCGAGCCGCTGGTGGGCTCCATCACGGTGTCACCGGATAACAACGAGCTGTACGCCGTCACTGCCAGTGATGTAATCCAGCTCATCGACCACGGTGACCACGGCAGCAGAACCTGGACGGCTGAGCTAACGGGCTTTGATGGTTATGCCAATGTCGATGTGCAATCCAACGCGTTGACGGCAACGGTAACCGCCAACGGTGTGGTTATTATGATCGGCGGGGGCAAAAAATTGCTGGGCAGGACCCTGATGTTGCATATGGGTATGGGCCTGCTAGACCGCCAAACCGGCAAGCTACGCTACTTTGCCGAAGGCCGGGAAGATTCCCTGGCCATGAGCGTGGTAGCGCCCGACGGCAGTCTTTATGTTGCCCACTCGCCCTTACGGCGCGCGGTAGGCAAAGCCATGTATCCTGATTTAACAGCCGATATCACCGGCGGTATTGCACGTTTCAAACCGATTCGCCTGGACCTGCTGGCGCGTGACGCCATCTGCGCTGCCGAAGCGCGCGGTGGCAATGCCAGCTCCCTGAACCAGACTACCGAGTCAGCGGCCATCAACACCGATATCCGGCAAATACAGGTATTGCTCAAGCAGGCCGGTGTCGCCATCACCCAGGCCGTCAGCGATGGCGACATGACGTCTAAAGATGCCGACACTCTCGGTAATATACTGGAGCAAAGCGTTGTCAATTTGACGCCGACGAATCTACAGCATGCGGCGCAGGACCTGACCAGGGCCTGCGCTATGTTTGACTGAGGTCAAAATCATGCGTAGATGATCCACCTGTATGTGTTCTGATTTTTGCGTATGCTAATAGGCATTGAACGCAGGAGGATACCGTGGGCCAGCTAAGCGGATTAGTGCGAGATATTACTGACGATGAAATAGACAGATATCATCGTGACGGCGCCGTGTTGCTAAAGGGCGTTATCGGGCCAGAATGGATTGAGGTGCTGGCAGAAGGTTTAGAACACGCCAACAATCATCCCGATGGCATGTCCGCAGGAGTTGCTGAGCCACTGCGCATTGATCAGTTCCCCGCAAGTCATTCACCGCTGCTAAAACAGTTTTTGGACCAATCACCGGTCGCAGAGATTGTCGGCACCGTGCTGAATGCACCGGTGCGCTTCTATATGGATCAGATGTTCTACAAACCGGCAGGGAAGATATCTCCAAGCTCTTGGCATCAAGATACCTGTTACTACAATGTGCAGGGGCACCAATTGGCGCGAGCGTGGATTTGTGCGGACCCGACGCCACGCAACGCGAGCCTTGAAGTGGTGCGCGGCTCACATCTGTGGAATGTGACTTACCGTCCACCCGTGGGCATGGATCCTGCCGACGATCCGGAAGCCGCTCAGGCCCTGGAAGATGATTTTGCAGCCGGCAAGATTTTGATTGGCCGAGAGGCCCATGAGCATTGGACTTACTTCGATTCGTTTCTGGACCCGGGTCTACCCCAACTGCCGGACATTGAAGCGGCGAAAGACTCCTTTGATATCATGGGCTGGGACTATCAACCCGGCGACGTCATACTCTTTCACGGCGACATCCTGCACGCAGCGCTGGGTGGTGCGGAGCTACCGCACCCACGCCGATCTCATGCTTCATTGTGGGCAGGACCGGATGTCACCTATCTGAAACGTCGTAGCCAGGCAATACCGGATCCGTTGCCGCTTTACGACTACACACCCGAAAACGGCCAGAGCCTTGGCGAGTTTCCTGAGGTATTTCCGATTGCCTGGGCGCCTGAGGATTGAATGCCAAACCAGGCAAGCCCCAACGGTGTGCTTTAATAGGTTCGATGGACGCTAGCTGAATAGGGATCTTCGTGACAGTAAGTAAACAGACCGATGTTTATCTGATATGCAACGCGAAATATCACGACACCAATTTTGCCAGACTCGAATTGCTCAAGTTACTGGCTGAAGATGAGGACGTGCACACGAGGGTTGCCGACAGCTTTGCTGACACCGACGGCATCGCCGCCAGCAAATTGCTGATTACCTACACCTGTGATCTACGACCGACACTTGCGCAGCAGAGCGCGCTAGCCGATTTCCTTGAGTCGGGCGGTCGCTGGTTCGCGTTGCATGCAACCAACGCATTGCTCGAGTTTGTCGACGGTAAGGCCGATACACCCAATTTAGCCCCCAAGTTTATGGAACTGCTGGGCAGCCGTTTTATCGCGCATCCGGCGAACCAAACAATCGAAATTAAGGTGACGGACTTCAGCCATCCATTGACAGCAGGGATTAGCGATTTTGTCGTGGAAGATGAAGAACCCTATTACTGTGAGCCTATGGGCGAACAAAAAGTACTGCTTGAAGCCAGCTACAACGAGCCATCGACAGGTTACGTCCGGTCAGACTACGGGACAGACCGGGACAGGCATCCACAGATGTATCTGCACCCCTACGGCCAAGGAGAGGTACTGTACTTATCGCTAGGTCACTGCACGGGCAAGCACGACATGAAACCGCTTGCGGACATTGTTCCCGTGGTCAGAGGGTCCTGGAATTCGCCCACTTACTACGAATTGCTGCGGCGTGGTATTGCCTGGGGATGTGGCAAGTAGTAGCCGCTAATAAGTTACACTGTGTACTAAATAAAAATAACAGTAAGGAATACCGATGGGCGCGGCAACACCATTGATCAATACAGGGCAGGCTTACGGCACGAGTGGGTATCGCAATTTCGTGCTGATTTCACTGACTCTGGTCTATACCCTCAACTTCATTGACCGAGTACTGATAGGCGTGGTCGCGCAGCCAATCATTGAGGAGTTCAAACTGCAGGACTGGCAGTTTGGATTGCTGTCAGGATTTGGCTTCGCGCTGATGTATACCGTGATGGGTATACCCATCGCCCGCTGGGCAGAACGCTACAATCGGGTAAGGATCATTGCCGGTAGTGTTATCTTGTGGTCGCTAATGACCGCCTTGTGTGGAATAGCCGGCAGCTTCGTGGCCCTGCTGGTATTTCGCATCGGTGTCGGTATTGGTGAAGCCGGCTGCACCCCCCCGGCTAACTCCATCATTGCGGACTATTTCCCGGCGCGCAGTCGCGCCAGGGCTCTGGCCATTTACGCCCTGGGCGTCACGCTGGGCGGCGTTCTCGCCAATGCCTTCGGAGGCCCTATTGCCCAGATGTTCTCTTGGCGCGAAGCCTTCCTGGCGTTGGGAATACCCGGCATTGTGATAGGGTTTATCGTACTGTTTAGCGTCAAAGAACCTCCGCGTGGATACTCTGACCAGCCAGGTACCCAGCACGAGGAGAGAACGGGCCTGCGCGAAACGTTACGGGAGTTATCCCAGAAGACCACCTTCTGGATGAACATCACCGCCGCCACAGTTCTCGCCTTCGTTGGCTACGGAGTCGGCAATTTTTCGGCGCCATTTTTCCAGCGCACACACGGCTTGAATGTGGCGGAAGTAGCCACCCAGATCGCCGTTCCGCTAGGGCTCGCTGCCTCCGTCGGCGCATTGGCGGCAGGCTACTTGACCGAGCGCGCCAGTGGCAGGTACCCCAATGCGGTGGCAGTAATCCCGGGAGTCAGCCTGATACTGTGCGTGCCCTTTTACTGGATAGGATTTTCCGCTGACAGTGTCAATGTTGCACTGGCCTGCTTGCTGGTCGGCAATCTGCTGCACTACTCCTATCTTGGTGCCCAATATACGATCTGCCAGGGGGTTGCCAGTCCACGCTCCCGCGCCACAGCCATCGCCATCATGTTGTTTGTGGTCAATCTGATCGGTTACGGTTTGGGGCCAATCTTCGTCGGTTTTCTCAGCGACGTGCTGATGAGCAGTCAACTGGAGTCGCTACAAAGCGGTGCAATGATCAGCGCCCAAGCCTGTGACGGTACTGCGGCAGAACTGCTGGCAACGCTGGGCGCAGCCCAGACAGAAATCTGCCAGACTGCCAGAGCACAGGGGCTTGGCCAGTCGATTCTGTATGCGGTGTCGTTGTACGGAGTGGGGGGTGTGCTTTATCTCATTACCTGCAAAACGTTGCAGAAAGACCTGACATCAAAAATGAACTAGAAAGGCCCTGATGGAAGACATGGGGTCAAAGCGCATCGATCAGGTAACGTGCTATGCGTTCGTTGGACGCATAAACCACACCCTGATGATTCATAAAGTTGGATTCCTGACGATTAAGGTCTAGCGGTTGCCCATGAATATTACTGACCCAGCCGCCGGCTTCGCTGACGATACAAGCGGTGGCGGCGAAATCCCAAATACTGCCGCCGCCGTCTTCAGGCTTGGGCAGTTTTAGGTAGCAAGCAGCGGGATAGTCCAACACCTGGCAGGCATTTTTCACTGCCCCGCTGCCATACACCAATTCAACGCCACCCAGACCTGAACCCTGTGCACAGCGGTTTAAGGTGTCGAGTACGTCAGCGTAATGTTCATGTGCCTTAAAGCTTGTATCTGCGAATACTATTAACGCTGACGACACTGATACGGCCCCGCTGATTAGAATCTGATCTCGATAAGCGCCCTGCCCCTTAATGGCATGCATCAGCGTAGCGTTCACCGGATCATAAACCACACCCATCAAGGGCACGCCTGATTGGTCGACCAGCGCGATCGAAACCGCATAGCCTGAACTGCCCTCCATAAAAGGTAGCGTGCCGTCTAACGGATCTACGCACCAGTAATAGGGCTTTTGCAAGCGCTCGGGAATAGCGTCAGAAACGCTCTGCGACGACTCCTCGCCCACGAAAGCAATCTCCCACTGCTCGCAGCTTGCCTGCAGACACTGGCGGATAATGGCTTCACTGCGCACATCCACCTCGGTCACCAGCTGGGATGCTGCGCTACTGCCGGCGTCTTTGTACTGTCGCTGCAAGGTGCTACGGTCGGTGCTTTGAATAAACTCACCAGCCTGTCTCGCCGCCTGCATAGCGACATCACACAACTGCTGTAAAGGCAGGTCGCTCTGATTCATGCTTGCAGCCGCTCGATGACTCTGCGGGTCAGCCGTTCGCTATAGCTATTGAGCTTCCAGTGGCCCGGGCTCCAGCCCTTGAGAAAGCGATGAAAATCCGCCCAGGCCACATCAAAAAGTCCGCGCCACTCTGTTTCCAAATCGTTGGCATCTACACCGGGGTGCTTCTCGGCAACCTGCTCACCCAGCCTGGCAAAATAGTAATCCAGTAGGGTTTCTTCCAACGCTTCGCATTCGTCTTCACGCAAACAACTGCCGATAAAATAGGCCACGTCCCTCATGCCGCAGCCACGTCCCACGTATTGAAAGTCCACCGCCGCCACGCCGGGTTTCGGGGTAGCCCCCGTGAAACAAAAGTTGGCCAGCTTGGCATCACCGTGCACCAAAGTTTGATAGCGACATTCTCGCAATTGCTGGTCAATCAACGGTGCCGCTTGCCGCAGACTTACATCCTCAAGGGCAGCCAATTCATCAGGACGAGTATCCAGATGCCAATAGCTACCGCACTCCCACAGCCCGTCTGCCGAACTATTGAGGAAGGTCGCATGAAAACTCGCCAGCCAATCCAGACACGCATGGATGTCCTCAATCGTCACACGCTCTTTGCGCAGGTCGAAGCCAGCCGAATCAAGGTCTGTTAGCAGCAGCACGGTTTCATCCTCTACAGCATTGACCGCCAGACAGTCAGGCACCGGACAGCGCTGGTCGCACCGATGCGCGTAGTCCTGATACCAGCGAGCTTCTATCTGATACGAGCGTATTTTGCGATTGTGCGACAGCCCGGTGTTCCAACCACGGGGATGGTGACCCGCTTCTGGCAGTTTGATGTGCTTGAGAATCACCGAGGGATAGCGACTGCCTTCGAGCTCCAGGCGCACGATCTCACCGTAGCCACTCCATAGCGATTGAATGACGGTGGCGCTGCGAATTGTCTGCGCCCCCGTTGCCGCAAGGACTGTGTCAGTTATAGCTGCATGCATACCGCCAATATAACCATGAATGGGCAGATGTTCAGCTCAATATCTCGAATTAGTCCCCGGCGAGCACCCCCTAAACCCAACTGTTGCTGTGACCTAACCTCAAACCTCGGGAAACAACCCCGGCATAATCTCAGCAGCGAGCTTTGCTGGGAACGCTATTCTCAATGGCGACTTAACTCCGTCTGAGGCGAGGATACCGGCACCCAGTAAATCAGCTACGACCCTTCTGGAGGTACGCGGAGCCACCTGCAAAACGTGCTCAACCTCACCCCTCTTTACTTGCCCTTGAAACAACACCGCATCCAATAACAAGGGCGACTTTTTGTGCAAGATGCCTGACTCTATTTGCAAGCGACACCAACTCTGAATTCGGTCTCGCACTTTATTTGGACTCACCAGACCTTCCATAAATTTAATTTGATCAATACAGGTCGACAAAAAATAGTGAGTAAAACCTGTCAGCGCGGATTGACTCAAATTGCCGCGCCCATCCAGCCCCCCCCTGCGCTCAGAATCACAGTCCTGTAGCGTAGCCTTATATTCTGCAGCAGACCTGGCCAGCCCACGCGCTATCGACCAGACCCCACCCGTATCCAACACGTCCAATAACAGCGCATGAGACATCAAACGAGCGACACGACCATTGCCATCCACGAACGGATGTATCCATAAAAGACGATGGTGAGATGCCGCAAGAGAAACCAGAGCTTCCGTTTTACCCAAGTTGCCATAAGCACTCTCAAAGTGCTGCAGAAAACGCGGCACCGCACCGGGGCTGACTGCAACGTGGCGCCCAACTTGCACATCGCTTTGTCTAAGCTCTCCCGGGACGACTGCAATTCGCTCTTCAGACATTGGGCTTTTCACCCACAGTAGCTCCGCCGGCAAAAGCTCACAAAAGCGTCTATGCGTCTCTCGAAGCCCGACTTCCGATACCGCCCGCCCCGCCAAGCCGCCCGCATCTATCCATTGCTGCACCTCAATGTGCGCTTTAGCTTCCAATTGGAGCTCACGCTTGTGCGCATCCTCACTGTAGTCGTTGGCCAGTGCACGCTCTATGTCGATCGGGTGCGTATCGTGACCCTCAATCAGATTGCTGTAATAACAATTCATTGAGCGGACCATATCGGCCACGGCGCGCACCGTGCCCTCTGGCATGCTGCGCTTGAAGCCTTCGGACGCGCTGGCCAAATCTAGCGCCAAATCCACCAACCCCATGTATCCAGCGGAATCGGCAGCAATCTTCATCGGCTCCATTAGAGCCTTGTCTTCTTTCTGATCCATAATAGTGGCCACATTTATGGCCACTTAATAGGCCACATAAAAATATCCATATTTCCTATTATAATCATATATTTAAAAAGTAAAATATAGAGATTATTACCGTCTATATGACCGCTTAAATGGCCACTTTAACGCCAGCAATCGACTCCCTACCCGTGCTTCGTCATGGTACTCCAGAATATCTAACCGATACCCACCCGAGCCGCGCAATCATTGGTATTCAGTTAGAGCACCCCAAAGCCATGACCGTGTTCATACCGTCCCGCATGGCATGGCCCAGGCGAGCCTAAGCCGCTAGCCAGCGCACTAAAGAGGGCCAATCGATCAGATCAGACGTGTACCCAACGCCAGCGATTATGTTTCGTACGCCCTGAACACGAATCAACACGCCCATACCCGTGAGGCACGGCCATTGCTGTCGTATAACTCAACTCTATCAACTAGAGGTGTATCACTTTGGGCACACGTCGCCGTAACCGAACATTTCGGTAGACAGTAATCGGCATAGACCCAGGGTCACGCCGCCGGCCCACTCAGTGCCGGTGCTTCACCATGGTGTTCCAGTATCTCGACCATATAACCATCGGGGTCGCGCACAAACGCCGCCGTAACCGGCCAGTGCTCCAGGCGCTCTGGCGCTGAGATGGATTCTGCACCCGCATCGATGCAGCGCTGGTACAAGCCCGCGCAATCATCGGTATTCAAGTAGAGCTTCCAAAAGCCGTTGCCGTGCTCAATAGGACCGGTCTGGTCATGGTGGCTGGCCAGTTGTATGCGATGGCCATTGTCCCCTGCCAACACAATCTCCGTGAAACCTTCCGTTTCAATACGGTGAGTAATCGTAAGCTGTAGCGCCCCTTCCCAGAAGGCAATGGACTTGTCCAGGTCGGACACGTTAATGCAGTACTGATCGATGCTGGTTTTCATAGTTGTTATCACCTGCGACAGATTAGTTGAGTTCACCTCAATCAGCGTAGGCAAGATACCAGAGGCAATCAACCACCCCCCGATACAGATTATTGAACCCGTGGGTCGCATATCGACGATCACGGCTCTATGCTAGGCACCACCGCCCTTGAGAGGGGCCACACCTGCCGGCCACTAAAACCGGCCATTGATTGGAGACGCACCATGCAGTATCGAAAGCTCGGTAACTCAGGCCTCAAACTCTCGGAGTTTTCCTTCGGCTCCTGGGTCACCTTCAATAAACAGGTTGATACCCAATTGGCCGAGCGAATGTTTGGTACCTGCTTTGACGCCGGCATTAACTTTTTTGACAACGCCGAAGGCTATGAAGCCGGTGAATCAGAAGTGGTGATGGGCAAGGCGCTAAAAGCCCTGGCCCGACCCCGCGACAGTTATTGCGTCTCGTCTAAAGTGTTTTTTGGCGGCACCCCAAACCCGTCACCCACCCAACAAGGCCTGAGTAAAAAGCACGTCACCGAAGCCTGCCATCAGGCCCTGAAACGCTTACAGGTGGATTACCTCGATTTGTACTTTTGCCACCGCGCCGACCCCGACACGCCCATCGGCGAGACTGTGTGGGCCATGCACAACCTGGTCGCACAAGGCAAGGTGTTGTACTGGGGCACCTCGGAGTGGAGCGCGGCAGAGATTACCGAAGCCTATGAGTTTGCGCTGGCCAACCACCTGACACCACCCGCCATGGAACAACCCCAATACAACCTGCTGGACCGGGAGCGCTTTGAAGTGGAATACGCACCGCTGTATGAAAAATACGGCATGGGCACCACGACCTGGTCGCCGCTGGCGTCCGGCGCACTGACCGGTAAGTATCTGCAAGAGATTCCCGAAGGCTCACGCGCCTCTCTGGCTGGTTACGAGTGGCTGAAAAAATCCATGGTCGAATCTGAGCGCGGACAGGGGCGCATGAAGCGCGTCGAAAATCTGCTACCCATTGCCGCAGAGTTGCAGACAACCCCCACCCTGGTGGCACTGGCCTGGTGCCTGCTCAACGACAAAGTATCCACAGTCATACTGGGGGCCTCCAGAATTGAACAACTGGAAGAGAACTTGAAGGCGTTGGATGTGGTGCCGCTGTTGACTGAAGAAGTGCAGGCCAAGTTGGCGGCGATATAGCGCAAAGCGGAGACTCAAAACCATGATAACCATTCACCACTCACCCCTGTCGCGCTCCATGCGCGTGGTGTGGTTCTGTGAGGAAATTGGTCTCGAGTATCGACTGGAGACCATTGAGATGTTCAGCGATGCCATGCAACAGCCGGAATACCTGAAGGTCAATCCGCTGGGTAAAGTACCCGCCATCGACGACGACGGCTTTGTACTCTGGGAGACCAGCGCCATATTGCAGTATCTGGATGCAAAATACGGCGGAGGACAACTTATTCCGCCACGCGACACGCAAGCGGGCGCGCTGGCTATCCAATGGCTGGAGTATGGCGAGAACCCACTGACTGTGATCATGGGCGAGATAGCGGCCCACAGCGGCCCAATGCCCGAGGACAGACGCATACCGGCACTGGTAGAGCGTGGCCAGCAGATTGCTCCAACGCTTGTACAGGTCGTCGAGAAGGCACTGGGGAAGCAGGAATGGATACTCGGCGACAGCTTCAGTGCCGCCGATATTATGCTGGTGTTCGGGTTGATGATCGCCGACCATCTGGGCTACATTACTGCCGATTCCCAGCGGGTGCGCGCTTATCTGGAACGCGCGATGGCGCGACCTGCCTTCCAGCGGGCTTTAGGGTGACGTTTCAGGGTGACACTGGCGCTTATAGTCACGAATACGACCCGCAGTTGCCCAACGAAGTATCGAATTAAATACGGAGAAAGAGTGTGAGACTGGTTAGCGACGACATACTGATTGATACAGGTGCGCAAAATCCCGTTTATGACGCGATCTATCCATCGCTGACCGACTTCGCGCTATGGAACCCCTCGTCCTGGACAGTAGGCCACCCGTTTGACCTCTACAAAGCCATGCGCGAGACCGCACCGGTCATGTGGTCACCCAGCAAGCAGGGCATGTCTGGTTTTTGGTCTATCAGTCGCTACGAAGATATTCGCAAGATCGAACTGGCGACGGATGTTTTTTCTTCTCAGCGAGGCAGCATCAATATCGGGGTTCCCCCGCGCGAAAACTGGCGGCCCAAAAAACTGATGCCCGCCGCCTACAACTCACTGATCAACCTGGACGCGCAGCAGCATTTAGAAATGCGGATGCAACAAAAAGACTTTTTTTTGCCGCCAAACTACGTCGCTGAATTGCGCGCGAAAGTGGAAGTCAAAGTTGACTCATTGCTGGACGACATGGAAAAGCGTGGCCCGGTGGTGGACTTTGTAAAACTGTTTGCCGAACAACTACCCCTGTTCACCTTGTGTGAGATGTTAGGCATTGATGAAGAAGACCGGCCCAAAGTCGTGCACTGGATGCACTACCTGGAAATGGCGTCTCAGTTTATGACCAACCCGTGGCAAACGTTTTTCTCAGAGCCGCTGTTCCCTCTGCGATTTAAGACTGTCGTGAATGACATGTTCGCCTACGGCGAGAGCGTCATGGCAGATCGCCGCCTGAACCCGCGCGACGATTTGTTGACCGCCATCGCCCAGTCCACCATGGACGACGAACTGTTACCGCAGGAATTCCTGGATGGCTCCTGGCTACTGATCATTTTTGCCGGCAACGATACCACCCGCAATTCCCTCTCTGGCACACTGCGGTTGATGACCCAGTTCCCCGATCAACGAGCTATGCTGCTAGAAGACCCCAGCCTGACGCCCAAGATGTCTGATGAGTCATTACGCATGACCACCCCCGTCATCCATATGCGCAGAACAGCCACCCAAGATACCGAGATACGCGGGCAGAAGATCGCCAAGGATGAAAAGGTAGTGCTGTGGTACGGCGCCGGCAATTACGATGCTGATATATTCCCCAATCCTGACACCTTTGATATGCACCGCACCAATGTTGCCAAGCATGTAGCCTTCGGCCACGGTGCACATAAATGTCTCGGCTTTCGCGTGGCGAAGATGCAGCTGGAGATAGCCTTTGAACGCATCTTTGACCGCTTCCCCAATATCACCTGGACCGGCAAGCAGAAAATATCACCCAACGCCCTGGTACACGCAATTTCCAGTCTGGAAGTTGATTTGTATGGCAAGAGCTGAAGCTCTGGCTTTTAAAGGGGTCAGAGCCCTTAGTTCTGTTGGAGCCTGGCCGGCTGGCGTTATTGGCATTCCTGAGCTTTACTTGTCAGTACTAGAAGCCGTTTATAGCTCTGCCAGTCCACTGATGTAGTCGCTACTTCACAGACTCAAGCAAGAGCTCGGTAAGCCTTGAGAGGTGAGAAGAAATGAAAACCCTGATGAGAACACTTGCGGGAATCTTTCTGGTTAGCGCTGCATTCAGCGCACACGCTGTCACGGTGCAATATGCCCTTACAGGCATAGTTGATAAGGAAGAAGAAGGCACATTGCAGTCCTCTGTGGATGGCGAGTGGGAGTTCTTACCTGCCCCGAATCCAATTTATTCCAGTGGCCAAACGATAAGCGCAACCTTCACATATGATAATAGTGCTCTAGGAGCTGACGTTGCTCCCGGAAACGTTTACCCGGGTGCGATGGTCGGCCTATCAGGTGTTATTGGCCCCGATGTATTCAGTGATCCAGCAGGTTTTGCTTATGTGAGTGCAGTGGAAACTGATATTTTTTTGCTTCATGCCGACGTAGGCCCAGAGCTTGATGGCTTTGAGCGTCAATTTTCTGGTTTCAGCATAGAGGATTCAGCTGGAAAAGCCTGGATGGCAATTAATTTCCGAGTCCAGTTTCTGGCTGGAGATTTTCTTGTCGACAACTCACTACCGGGTAGCTTGCCCGAAGCAGGGCCCGCGGTCAGTCGTTTTGTCCTCGATTTTTTGGATACCTCCCCTGAGTATGACGCTGAAGGCGATATAATAAATGGCGCCAATATGCACTCAGTATATTTTGATGCTACGAGCATTTCGCCGGTCCCCCTTCCAGCCGCCGCATGGCTATTGATCAGCGCCCTCGGAGGCCTGGTGATCGCCAAGCACCGGCAGCGACGAATGCTCTAAAGGGGTTGCTCTAAAGGGGTCAGAGCCCTTAACGCCGCTGTTGACTGAAGTGCTGCAGAAGAAATTGGCAGAAAATAGCGTGCACTGACCCGCTGCCCCGCCGTTTCCCGTATTCTAAGCCTATGACAACTCACGCCGAACCTGATGACGTAACGCTGGTGTTTGGTGCCAGCGGCTATATCGGCTCTAACCTGGTGCCCTTCTTATCCGCTCGCGGCAAACGCGTGCGCGCAGTCTCGCGCAATCGTGCCGTACTTGAAGGGCGCGAATGGCCGGGTGTAGAGTGCGCCGCCGCCGATGCTTTAGATCCCGACTCGCTTGCCCCTGCTCTCCAAGGCGTGCACACCGCATACTACCTGGTGCATTCCATGGCGGCAGGAAGCAATTTTGGCGATCTGGATTTGCAAGCCGCCGCCAATTTCCGCGACGCAGCAGCACTCGCCGAGGTAAAGCGAATTGTCTATCTGGGCGGGTTGATTCCGCACAACCCGGAATCGCTGCATTTGCAATCGCGCTACGAAACCGGTGAGGTGCTGCGCAGTGGCAGCGTGCCCATAACAGAAGTGCGGGCAGGTATGATCATAGGGCCAGGGTCGGCTGCTTTTGAGGTCATGCGCGACCTGGTAAATAACCTGCCAGTGATGATAACCCCGCGCTGGGTTTACTCACTGTCGCCGCCTATCGCCCTACCCGATTTGCTTGCCTACCTGGCCGGAGTAGCAGACCTACCAGCTGCTGCCGGGCAAATTTACGACGCAGCCGGTCCAGACGTGCTCACTTACGCAGACATCATGCGCAGATTGGCGAAAATACTGGGGCGCAAAATCTGGATTCTGCCGGTGCCCGTACTCACGCCCAAGCTGTCTTCGCACTGGCTGGGCCTCGTCACCACCGTACCGACAAACATCGCGCGGGCGCTGGTAGACGGTTTAAAGCACGATGTACTGGCCGACGATACCGCTCTGCGCGCTCTGGTTCCCATACCACTGCTCGCCCTGGAAGAAGCCATTCTGGATGCGCTGGCACAAGAGGCCAACCACGACATCCCTGCGCATTGGGTAGAGGGGTCTATTCGCTGCCGCAACTTTGAGCCGCGCTATGCCTACTACGCCAAGCAAGCTACCGGCAGTTGCCAAAGCTCATCCAGCCCCACTGAACTATGGCAGCAGATTTGTCGTGTAGGCAATGATGGCGATTTTTTTGCCCTCAATACCTTGTGGTGGCTACGCCGCGCCGGAGACTGGCTGGTGGGCGGGCCCAGCTTCAGGCGCCGGCGTCGTGACCCAGACAACCTGCGGGTAGGCGACGTCGTGGACGCCTGGCGAGTCATCGCCCTGCAACCCCAGCGCAAACTTACCCTGTTGTTAGAGATGAAGCTGCCTGGCGCAGGCGTGCTGGAATTCGACATTATCCCCAACGAGGGCTCCTGTGAAGTGCGCGCAACCGCGTACTTTCATCCGGCCGGCGTCTGGGGCCTGCTGTATTGGTATCCGCTGGTGCCATTTCATCTGTGGATCTTCAAGGCCATGTCCCGGGAGATAGTGCGGCGAGCCTCTTTAAAGGGGTCAGAGCCCTTAGTTAACCCCTAGTTAGTTGCCCTATACTTATTTATGTTCATACTACGACGCCATCGATAACTATTTCTATTCACAGGAGTGACCAAGCACTATGTGCCGACTATCTGCTGCCATTTATTCTGTCGCTTTGCTCTGTGCAATTACAGCGCAGCAAGCTGTTGCTGACGATCTATCAGATTGGGTGGCACAAGAAATTCAGGCGCAAGAGGAACCGGCATCCGAGCTCGCCATGACGCTCTGGAACTTGGCAGAACTGGGCTATGTGGAGCACAAGAGCTCGGCGGCACTTCAGGATACTTTACGCGCAGCAGGTTTTACCATTGATGCACCTGTTGCGGGGCTGCCCACCGCGTTCGTCGCCAGCTATGGGCGCGGAGGCCCAGTGATCGGAATTCTGGCAGAATTTGATGCCCTG
Source organism: Candidatus Litorirhabdus singularis (assembly GCF_026262625.1). Taxonomy (GTDB): domain Bacteria; phylum Pseudomonadota; class Gammaproteobacteria; order Pseudomonadales; family Halieaceae; genus Litorirhabdus; species Litorirhabdus singularis. Next base: position 340,760 of record NZ_SHNN01000004.1, on the reverse strand, counting down.
CCAGGTCTATCGCAACAGGCTGAACCCATTCGAATACGCGCAGACCATGGCAGCGCCGGCCACGCCTGCGGACACCACCTGTTTGGCGCCGGCTCGGTGTCAGCGGCCATTGCAGTTGCCAGACGACTTGAGGCTACCGGCCAAGCTGGAACTATAAAGCTCTATGGGGCTCCGGCTGAGGAAGGAGGGTCGGGGAAGGTCTATATGGTCCGCGCGGGGCTCTTTGACGGAGTGGACGCCGTACTGCACTGGCACCCGTCAGACCGTAATGTGTCCTCAGCCGGCACTACGCTGGCAAATAAATCCGCCAAGTTTCGTTTTCATGGTGTGGCGGCGCATGCCGCTGTAGCACCTCACCGCGGGCGTTCGGCGCTTGACGCTGTGGAAGCCATGAATCATATGGCGAATATGCTGCGCGAACATGTAACCACAGACACTCGCATTCAGTACGTCATTACCCATGGCGGTGAAGCCCCCAACGTGGTGCCAGATTTCGCGGAGGTCTACTACTATGTTCGCGGTGCGAGCGGCGAGTTGGTGGAGAGTACGTTTGCGCGATTGGAGAACGCAGCCAAGGGCGCTGCCTTAGGCACCGGCACTACTGTCGAGTACGAGGTCATACACGGCAGTCACAGTGTGTTGCCGAACCTGACATTGAGTAAAATGATGCACGATCATTTGAGCTATTTTGGAGGCGTTAGTTATTCACCGTCTGACCTGGAGTTTGCCAACAAGCTGCGCCAGACCATGCCTGCTAGCTCCCTGCCGGATATGGCGCTGGCACACACAGTGCAGCCCTATTCCGATCAAATTGTGCGTATACCGGGTTCCACTGATGTAGGAGACGTCAGCTGGGGTGTGCCCACCGTAGGTTTATCCACCGCGACCTGGGTGCCGGGGACCGTTCCGCACACCTGGCAGGCTGTCGCCGCGGGTGGTACGCCCATTGGCACCAATGGCATGCTGTTGGCAGCAAAGGCCATGGCGCGCTCCACACTGGAACTCCTGAATTCACCCGCACTGTTGAAATCTGCACAGGCTGAATTTGAGGAGCGCCGAGGTCCTAATTTCACTTACAGGCCTCTGCTGGGAGATCGCGAGCCGCCCTTGGACTATAGGGCTCCCTAGCTCTGCCGGGTTGCATTTAAAGGGGTCAGAGCCCTTAATCTGACCACTTAAGCTTAATAACAAAGAGGAGAATATCTGTGACTCTTGAAACATTGGCCCAGCTAGGTGAGTTTTTAGGCGGCTTTGGCGTTATTTTTACGCTAGTCTATCTCGCGATTCAGGTGCGCAATAACACCGGTTCGCAACGTGCCGATATGACTGCTCGGGTTCTGGAACGTCTGGCAGCCCAGCAACATACTTTTGGCTTTGACGCGGACGCCAACAAATTTTTCATGCAAGCCGTCAGTGGCGTGGCCAATCTTTCGATAGAAGATAGAGGTCGGTTTCAATGGGTCATGACCGAATTCTTGAGTAGCATGGAATTTTTGATGCAACAGCATGAATCTGGAAATGTTGAACCGCAGGTTTGGCTGCGTTGGGCTAAAACCTTGGATTTCTGGTTGTCCTTCCCAGGTGTAAAAACTTACTGGGCCTGTCGAGCGACGCCCTATACTGAGGAATTCACCCAATACATCGATCAGCAGATAGCCGGAGAGAAATACTCTTTCAACCGCAACAACTACGCTAGCTATATGCTGTCGGGGAAAGTCAGCGAGGGCTGAACGTTTAAGAGCTTGTTTAAAGGGGTCAGAGCCCTATATTAAATCGGCCTGCGCCCTGCATCACAGAAACCACCCAAAAAACGCTCATGCATTGAGTGTCTAAAAAATAACGGGCATCATCTCCTACATGAAAACAATATCCCACGTTATCGTAAATCCGCTCAAATCCCTGAACCTTCTCTCGCAGTCAGACATGGATGGCCTCACCACCAGCCGCGGGGAGTTATTTGCCGTGTTTCGTCATTGCGCCCTGGCCATCCTCAACACCGACGGCGAAAAGGACGTTTACAAAAAGACCGAGGATGACTATGAGGATTTTGACATTCAGCTGATCCCCCAGTCGCGCGGCCTTAGAATCGAGTTATTCAACGCACCGCCCCAGTCCTTTGTGGACGGCAAGATGATCCGCGGCATTCAGGAGCATCTGTTTTCGGCGCTACGGGACATTGTCTATACCGACTTCAAAATCACCGGCACCCAGACCCAACCGACCAGCTCAGCAGATACCACCAATACCGTATTTCGCATTCTCCGCAATGCCCAGGTTGTGCGTCCCAACGAACCGCCCAGCATGGTGGTCTGCTGGGGCGGGCACTCTATTCCCCGCGACGAATACGACTACGCCAAGGACGTCGGTTATGAACTGGGCTTGCGCGGTCTCAACATCGTCACCGGCTGTGGCATAGGCGCCATGAAAGCGCCCATGAAAGGCGCAGCGGTGGGACATGCTAAACAACAAATCAAAGACGGCCGCTATATTGGCATCAGTGAACCCGGCATCATCTCTTCCGAATCACCCAATGCCATCGTCAACGAACTGATTATCATGCCGGATATTGAAAAACGTCTGGAAGCATTCGTCAGGCTTGCCCATTCCATCATAGTCTTCCCCGGTGGGGTGGGAACCGTGGAGGAAATTTTGTACCTGCTGGGTATTGTCATGCACCCCGACAACAATGAGGCCATACCGCTTATATTCGCAGGCCCTGAGACCTGCGCTGAATATTTTCAGGAGCTGGTGCAGTTTCTAAAAGACTGCCTGGGCGACGATGTTGAAAACTACTTTCAGGTTTTCCTCGGTTCACCGCATGAAGTCGGCAGAAACGTAAGAGCCGCCGTGGAAGAAGTTCACGAGCGTCGCAGCACCGCAAACCAGGCCTATTACTTCAACTGGGAACTCAATATTCCGCCCAGCTTACAAGAGCCCTTTATTCCTACCCATGAAAACATGGCCGCTCTCAATCTGAGCGCCTCAGAACCCAAGCATGAACTGGCCAGCTCCCTGCGCAGCGCCTTTTCTGGAATAGTAGCGGGCAATGTAAAAGAATTTGGTATTGAGCAAGTACAAACCCACGGGCCGTATAAACTCACCGGCAACAAAGACTTTATGAGCAGTATTGATCGCCTGTTGCGATCCATGGCCCGCGATGGGCGCATGAAGTTGGGTGAAGGCGAGTATCAGCCCTGCTATCAGTTGATTGACTAACGGGACAGGCCAACGGAGTTAAGGGCTCTGACCCCTTAAAGATAGACCCGAGGGGCGTTAGGCCTTGCTCGCCAATGTGCGCCACAGATCTTCGTAATCGTAGTCTGTCTGTAAAGCAAGGTTCAGACGGTTGTAAGAGCCAAAGTCACTGACCACGTGTGTCAGCTGCACAATCCCCTTGTCGGTCAGCCCGTGTTCGCGCAGCGCCGCCACCTGGCTATCTTCAACACCTGCCGGATCACTGTTTACTTTCAGCGCATAATCAAGGATCGCCATAAGCCTTGGCGAATCCACCGCGTCGGCTCCAGTGGCTGCAACCGTGGCAACGTAGTCTTTCGCGGCGCCAAGCCCATGGTTGAGAATGGTGCAGAAGGCCGCGGTGCAGTAGGAACAACCATTGGCTTTGGATACCACAATACCAACGTGCTGTATTTCTTCCATCTCAAGTTCGCCCGCCTCCCACAGTATTTTGGTGGCACCGAGTTTGGCCGGGAAAAACTCAGGAAAGTTCAGCTCGACAAAAAAATGGTTGGGTACGGACCCCTCCATCTGCGTTACCCATTCGAAGATACCCGCCACGGCGGGATCCTCGATACTCTCGGGTTTTACAATCTTAACTCTGGCCACTGCTTAACACTCCGCTCTAAAAGGTTTTAGTCACTTCGAGTAACCATTGGCGACCACGATCGTAATTACCCTCGTAAGACTGGAAGGCGGTACCGTAGACCCCGGTCACAAGGTATTGCTCGTCACCCAGGTTCCGTCCTGAAAGCAGCACCGACCAATCACCCGCCGTGTTGGTCCAGCGTGCACTGGCATTCCACAGATCGTAGGATTCGGTCTTCAGCAGTTCTGTGTTGTAAGCATCGTTGTAGGTTTCGTCACGGTAGCTCCAGTCGACGCGCAGTACCACATCGCCAAGATCAGACATGTCGACCTCTTTGGAAACACCCAACGAACCAGACATCTCAGGGATGCGTTCAAAGGCGAAGTTTTCGCCAATCAAAGTCAGGTCAGTTTCGATATCGTTATATTCCGCGTCCAGATAGGAAAAACTGCCCTCGATCAGCCAACCATTGCCGGGTGCGGCCTGTACCTCAAGTTCAACACCGCTGATTGTCGCCGAGCCAATGTTCTCGGTGACAGGAGCAACACTATTGAACACCTGCACCTGCAAATCATCGTAGTCAGAGGTAAATAACGCGCCGTTAAGGCGGACCTTGCCATCTGCCAGCGTCGACTTGAAGCCCAACTCATACGCCTTAACAAATTCAGGGTCGTAGGTGGGTATCAGATCGATATCCGGGGTACCCGGAGGCGCAGTGACGCCAGCTATGATTGGCGGGAAAACCCGCTGCGTAAAGCCGCCGGACTTAAACCCTTCCGAATAGCTGCCATAGAACATCAAATCATCGCTGAAATCATAGGACAGGTTTGCCATGGGTGTGAATTCGTCGATTTCAATTTCTTTCTCCACGCTTGGCAAAATGAGAGTACCAGCCTGCAGAAAAGGCGCATCAAGGGCTGCCAGCGGATTACCCGGTGGCACGACGTTGCTGATGCCCGCATAGTAGTTTTCGAAAATCACCTGATTAGGGGTGAATTTTTTGCTCTCTTCCGTGTAGCGACCACCCAACGTGAAATGTAACTGTTCGGTGATGTCGTAGGTTGCCTGCGCAAAGATCGCCCAGGCCTCATTGTCAAACTCGCCACCCGATTGAAAGTTGGAGATTGTAAAATCCAGCGTATTGACGTTGTCGCCTTCTTCGGCGAAGTAGTACGCGCCGACAATCCACTCGAGCTTTTCATGCGAGCCCAACAGCTGCAACTCCTGAGAAAACTGCTCCTGCTCCAGCGTGTCCTCGAATTGCGAGATACGATGCGGCGAGTGATCGCCGTCGCGGGCAAATTCAGAATCCAGATCACGCCACGCAGTAATTGACTTGAGTGTGACGGCATCCGTCATCTCGTAAGCAACGGTGGCAGACAACCCGAGAATGTCGGTATTGGACTCGGTCGGAGCCGTACCCTGATTGGTAGCGTTTTTGCCGTTAATATAGCGGTCGTCGTAACAGTTCGGCGAACCCGGATTAGAAGTAACGCCGTTGCCCGCCGCATCAGTGGCGGCACAGGGCATGCCCGGGCCCAACGCCGCTGTCGTCACGTTATGGATAAATGCCATAGGCGGCGGCACCGCGGCCACAACACCTTCGAGCTGGCTCAGGTCGGTGTAATCAATACCGATCAACTGCATGGCAGGGCCATTCTCACGATCTTTGGTGGCATCTGCCGCCAGATCAATACGCAGCCTGTCGCTAGGCAGCCAGGCCAACGCGAGCCTACCGGTCAGTGTGTCGTCGTTGCCCAGGTCTATGCCATCGGCACGATCAACGTAACCATCCTGTGAGAAAGAGGCTATGGAGCCGCGCACGGCCACTGTGTCTGACAAAGGCAACATGAGCGAGCCTTTCAGATTGATGCGGTCGTCGGTGCCATAGGCAGCAGACAACTCAGCAGACATCTCTTCATCGGGCTCAGGCTTCTTGGTGGTAATACTGATGGCTCCACCGATGGTATTACGGCCAAACAGCGTACCCTGAGGCCCGCGTAGAACTTCCAGTCGCTCGACGTCTACCAGGTCCAGAATGCCGCCCACAGAGCGCGCCAGGTAAACACCGTCGACATACAGGCCAACACCGGGCTCGGTGGTGGGCAAAAAGTCTTTTTGACCAACGCCACGCAAATAAATGGCGGCAGAGTTAGAAGAGCCACCAAACGCCGGATTGTTTTCGAGTGTCAGGCTGGGTACGAAGCTGACTATCTCATCCAGCCGCGTAACACCCCGGTAGGCCAGGCTGTCGCCAGTGAACGCCGAGATAGCAATCGGTGCATCCTGCAGCCCCTCTTCGCGACGCCGCGCGGTGACCACCATTTCTTCAAGCACCATTTCAGCACCGGTTTTCTCCGCCGCAGCGTCCTGGGCGTGCAACTCCATGGAGGCGATGGCGGATATAGCGACGGCCAGCGGCAGCATCGGGCTAAGTGATATTGGCTTATTCATAAACATTCCTTGCTTAACAGGTTCATCGTATCGTGTTGTTGTTCTTTTCCAGCGCAGTGCTATGCCAATACAGGTACATCCTTCATAGCCTCGGCAATCGCTTCGTCGGATAACTCCAGATCCTGCATTTCGCCCCGCATGAACTGGTCATAGGATGCGAGATCGAGATGACCGTGGCCACATAGCGCCGTCAGTATCACTTTCTCTTCTCCCGTTTCCTTGCAGATCAGGGCTTCACGCACTGCAGCTGCTATAGCGTGAGTGGGCTCCGGTGCGGGCACAATACCCTCGGTGCGCGCAAATTGTACTGCGCCCGCGAAACATTCCAGCTGCGGAATGGCAATCGCTTCAACCAGACCCAAATCATAGACATGCGACACCAGGGGCGCCATGCCGTGATAGCGCAAGCCGCCGGCGTGAATTGGCTCGGGTATGAACGAGTGACCCAGCGTGTGCATTTTCATCAATGGAGTCAGCCCTGCGGTATCGCCAAAGTCATAGCGGTACTGACCTTTGGTAAGGGTAGGACAAGCGGTAGGCTCCACACAGCGGATGACCGGATTCATATTACCGGCCAGTTTTTCGCGCAGGAACGGAAATGCCAGACCGCCGAAGTTAGAACCGCCGCCGGTGCAGCCCACCAGCACGTCGGGCGTCTCGCCAACCTTGGCCAGCTGCAGCAACGCCTCTTCGCCGATGATCGTCTGGTGCAGCAACACATGGTTAAGCACGCTGCCCAGTGCATAGCGCACCTCGTCACTGGTAACAGCCTCACTGACTGCCTCAGAGATGGCGATACCGAGTGACCCCGGATGATTGGGGTCCTTGGCAAGCAGCGAGCGGCCGAATTCGGTAATATCAGACGGGCTAGGATGCACCTTGCCACCCCAGATTTCCATCATCGTACGCCGATGCGGTTTGGCACGATAAGACGCCGCCACCTGCCATATCTCGCACTCCAGGCCGAACTGGGCACAGGCAAATGCCAGCGAACTGCCCCACTGCCCCGCGCCGGTTTCGGTGGTCAGCTTCTTCACTCCTTCCAGCATGTTGTAATACACCTGAGGTACAGCGGTATTGGGCTTGTGCGAACCCGCCGGACTAACGCCTTCATACTTGTAAAATATCTTCGCGGGGGTATCCAGCAGCTTTTCCAATCGGCGAGCACGAAACAGTGGGCTTGGACGCCACAACCGATACACATCAAGTACCTCACCGGGAATATCAATGTAGCGCTGCGTGCTCATTTCCTGCTCGATCAGCGCCTTGGGAAAAAGCGCCGCAAAATCCTCGGCGGTTGCCGGTTGCAGCGTTCCGGGGTGCAGCTGAGGCGGTGGCGGTGCGGGCAGATCGGCGACCACGTTGTACCACTGCGTGGGCATTTCATCTTCCTCGAGAAGGATTTTGGTGTACTCACTCATTAGATTGCCTTGGTGTCCAAAAAAACGAACGCCAATACTATCGAAAGCTAGGCGGAACGCCTAGTCCCGGTGATTGAATAGCCACCTACTCCCTTTAAGACGCAGATAGACATACCGTGCTAGTCTTTCCTGCCTAAACATCACCCTTCTACCACTCACCAGGAGCAATCACATGAGCAATCCGCGCAAATGGCCAATCTGGTCCCTGGCTGTAGCCGCCTTTTTGCTGGTACTCGCGGGTTGCGGTTCAAATTCCGAGATAACACGCTCGTACGTTGACCCCACTGCCAGTAGCAGAACTGGCCTGAGCGGCGTACTTATTGTTGGCGTGGCCGGTAAGCAGGAGTCTCGCATCGAGTTCGAAGACGCATTCGCCAAATCACTGGCCCGCTACAACGTGAAAACCGTGCCCAGCCATACCCTGGTCGAGAATATGGACCCGAAGGGAGATGAACTGATCGCTGCCGCCAAAAAAGCCGGCTTGGACATGATACTGATCACTCGCTACATCGGTGAAAGAGCTGAAGAGATTTACCACCCTGGCACCGTTTACTACGGCGTTATGCCTGCCTACGGCGGTGCCTATAATCGCGGTCGCTATGGCGGCTACTACGGCCATGCCTACGAAGTAGCCTACGAGCAACCCGTCTGGTCAACCAACCGTACCTACACCATCATTTCTGATCTGTTTCTCACCAATACTGAAGAACACATGTGGCAGGCAGTATCAGACACCATCAAGGCAGGCGGCGAGAAAAAGCTGCTCAACGATATCATCAAGAGCTTCGTCGATGATCTCAAGAAGCAGAACTTGCTGGACTAACCCAACGCCTGTGAGCTTTTACAGGGTAGCGGCGGCAGCAACGTAGGTGCCCTGGCAGCCTATTCTTTATCGTCGTTGCGGGTGCGGTAATCGCCAAACTCCTTGTCCCTGGACGTCAGCGCCCCGGTAAGACCCGCTGCCAGTTCCTTAAAATGCGCTTTGGTCGAATCTGTGTGAAAGGCCAGCGCCTGAATTTCAGTACCCTGACGCACGGCCGCGCGCAGGCCCATGAGGTCCATCTGTCGGTGCACACCGCGCTTGTTCATTTGCTGAATATCCGGCGGCACCTTGGCCACTCGGGTCGCTACTGCCAGTACCGCAGCCTCCAGGTCAGCCGCAGGATACGCTCGATTGGCAAAGCCATAGGTAACCGCGTCGGTACCAGAGATCGCGTCGCCGGTGAGCATCATTTCCATCGCGTTACGCATACCCACCAGCCAGGGGAAAAACTGATTGTCTGGCGGGCTCATGCTGCGCACCACCGGGTAACCTATTTGCGCATCTTCAGCGACGTAGACAAGATCACAGGACGTCGCCAGTTCGGTGCCCCCGGCCAGGCAGTAACCGTGTACCTGCGCAATCACCGGCTTGGCCAGGTCCCACACCTTAAACGCACCCTCAACCACATGCCGCGCCCAACTGCCGTCACCGCCCGCCGTGTGATAAGGCCGATCCTTATCGCTATTACTCTTAAGGTCATAGCCCGCACAAAAGCAGGAACCAGCGCCGCGCAGAATGGTTACCCGCACCGCGTCGTCGGCGTCGTTGGCCTCTAACTGCGCCAGGATTTCGCCGCGCAGCCCATTGTTCAGGGCGTTGCGCGAATCAGGGCGGTTAAGCGTAATACGTGACAGGCCAGCTGCTGGCGAGTCGAGTAAAATATACTGATGTTGGCTCATTGGGGCTCCTTGAGTAACTGTTAGCAACGGCAGGGATACACGCGGCGTTGACCCAGCTTAGCGTCAGTCGGGTGTGACGTCGATACACGCCCAGTTGCCGGTCATTGAGAGGGTTGATCCCTTCATCTCATCAGCTTTGCTTGAATTACTTACCCGCCGTATACCGCCCCACCAGTCCTGAGACCCGGCGCAGCAACCACTTGGGCGTTGCACGCGGGTCACGGGGACAGTTTACCCAATTCTCGAATTCATATGGATTCAGTAAACTGTCCTCAGAATCGCGCGTTAGAAAAGCGCTCTGTTAGATTTTTAACACGCGTCCGAGGTGTGCTTTCCTCAGAATTGCTATAAACGCATTCTATAGCCATACTTTGGGTAAGGCCTATTACATGGAAGTACTCAGTTACTCGAAGGTATGACTTGCCATAGCGATTTAGTTTCCTATAATTTCACCGCGACGAAGCTTGCTTGGTTGCTTCTAGCTCTTGTTTGGATGTTCTATCCGACAGTCGCCCGCGCACAGACCATGTTGGTGAATGATGGAGTGGTGTTGGGCTCAATCTCTGCTCCAAACGACTCCGATGAGTTTGCGTTCGAAGCTACCGCCGGCGAGGCGGCACACATCAGTGTCACAAGGACCAGCGGTTCCCTTGATCCCAAAATCTGGTTATACCGGCCCGACGGTACGCTGCTTCGGACAAGCGGTAGTAATAATGCCACGGTGTCACTGGACTGCTATGCCTCTTCGGGCAACTGTCAGCTAAACCAGACAGGCACCTACCGGCTGGTGGTGGAAGACTACTTTGGGACCCAAACCGGCGGTTACGATATCCAGCTAACGCAAGTATCCAGCTCAAATGAGAACGGCTCGCTAATTGATGACGGGGTTGTCGGCGGAGATATCACGGTCGGCGACCTGGATACATTCGTATTCGATGCCGTCGCAGGGGAGGCACTGCATATCCGTGTGGTTAAAACCAGCGGGAACCTGGATCCGGAGGTATGGCTCTATAATCCCGATGGTACGCTCTACGATTACAAATCAGATAGCACCACAGTGGAGTTTGATTGTCGCACCGGTTCGAGCACCTGTGCGCTAGCCGAGACGGGCACCTACAGGTTGGTGGTATCGGATTATTATGACACGCAGGTGGGAACCTACGAGATTCAAATAGTTCGTGTACTCAGCACGAACCAAAACGGGACACTTGTGAACGACGATGCAGTCAGTGGCGATCTTACCGTCGGGGACATTGATACCTTCCTGTTCGAAGCTACCGCCGGCGAGGCGGCACACATCAGTGTCACAAGGACCAGCGGTTCCCTTGATCCCAAAATCTGGTTATACCGGCCCGACGGTACGCTGCTTCGGACAAGCGGTAGTAATAATGCCACGGTGTCACTGGACTGCTATGCCTCTTCGGGCAACTGTCAGCTAAACCAGACAGGCACCTACCGGCTGGTGGTGGAAGACTACTTTGGGACCCAAACCGGCGGTTACGATATCAGCTTCTCTGGCTCAGATCAGTTTTCACTCAGTGCTGACACCCCTTTTTGGGACAGCCGCTTCCCAGCCGGACCGGCTGTACAGTTGCGCTGGAGACTCAGCAGTCAAGCGACCGACTATGAAGTCTACCGTGATGGGGTGAAGATTTATCCGACCAGTGGTGTTTTCACGGACAGGTCTTTTAGAAACGAGATCGGCCTAACGCCCGGCCAAACCTATAGCTACTACATCAAGGCAAACAATTCGAATGGTCCTAATAAGACCAATACGATATTGGTTGGACCGATGCCTGATACGCCTGCGACTCCAACGGTGGATTCTGTGGATCAGATCGAAATCTTACAAGGAAATAGCCACCAGGATGTAACAATCACCGGTAGCAACTTTACTTCATCAACATGGCATCAGTTTTCAACTGACAATGGTAGTACGTGGACTCCGGCACAGTCTCTACCTTTGGTTAATAGCGCAACCTCCTTAACAGCCGCGATAAACAATACAATTTTGAGAACAGTATTCATACGGGTCTGTGCTTCGTTTGCTAGCAATGCATGTTCCGAGGGCATAGCTGTCTCGATTGTAGATCCCGGCACTGATATTGCTCCGGCGGTCGACCATGCTTTCCCGGTAGTGATTGCACAGGGCAGTAATGGGTACCGCAAAGTTAAAGTTACAGGTTCGGGGTTCGAGAGTGCAAATAGCGTCCAGCAATCGACGAACGGCGAAGACTGGTTCTGGCTACCCGCAACCCCAGTCATCCATTCACCAAATCTGCTGGACATTGATGTCGATACATCGGTAGTCGGCAAAGGACGAATTCGCGTGTGTGTCAACCAGGGTAGCTACTCATGTTCCGCTGGCACTGCATTCAGTATAGAAACAGAGCCCACAGATACACCGATGGTGAGCTCGATTCCAACGCATTCAATCAGAAAAGGCTCCGAATACTTTACGCTTACGATCGAAGGCGATCAATTTACACCCGTCAGTTTCCCCCAGTATTCGCTGGACTACGGGGTCTCATGGAACTGGGTAGAGCACAACCCAATGACAAGGCCGCCAGCTTCTATAACGGCTACCGCTCCATACACAAACGCTGGCAGCCTGATGTACCGAGTCTGCGCGTATTATGGCAGTCAGGATTGTTCGTCGAGTCTGACGCTTATCAACGAGGCAGCTCTTCAGCCGACGGAGTTTGACTACACTTGTACTGCGAGCTCGGGGTGCAATTCAAATAGCACCAAGGCTCTTATTATTGCGCACGGCTGGAATTCCGCTGGCAATGTATGGGCGAGAGAGACCGCTTATGATGCGTGCAAGCGAATTGGGCTAAAAAGTACTCCGCCGTCCCAACCGGTTTACCATAGTTGGCCTGGGTGCAGTTCGCCGGACTGGAACAACCAATGTGATGTGCCCGTTGATGAATTCACCCCTGTTTGTACCGTCGCTGTAAACGGTAAGAACTGGGATGTATGGGTAGTAGACTGGAGTACAACGGCAGCGCGCTGGGATCCGGCTCTAGCCGAATTTGTCCTGAACCCAACTGGGGGTGCACTCGAAGCATTGACCCTTCCACCAGAAGCATGGTGGAAAGCATCTGCAATAGGACGAGAACTGGGAAAGGACCTGAAAAACCGCAACTATGACCACGTCCACTTTGTCGCGCACAGCGCGGGGGCTATGCTGATTGACGCTGCAACGGCACGAGCAAAAAAAGATTTAGGAAGCTCGATTTCTATTCACGAAACATTTCTAGATGCTTATGATGCACGCAAGCACCTAGCGGTGGGCCACGGTAACAACTTTAGCAGGCATATCTCCAGCTATGGGAAAGAAGCAGACTGGGTCGATAGTTATGTAGATATTCGCGCAATTTTTCCTGCATGGGCTCCAAATGCTGGTGCGGATACAACGGATCTGCACCTTACATATGGCTACAATATCGACGTAACACCGACAACAGGAGACGATTGCGTCAACGATCCTGCTCCTTGGAGTTCATTTACATGTCCCCATAGTCGTCCCTACCGCTTCTATCGTAAAAGTATTGACAACTCGATCACAGGCGCTTCCAACGGATATGATTCCTTTCCGGACGACTTCAAGCCGACTCTCGGGTTCCCTTTATCACTCGCAGACGGTGGCAATCCAGATTACCTTGCGAACAGAAAGAATCAGGAATGCCGAATGCAAGAAGATGGTACTTGCGTTGATGTACCATGGACGACTACTTGGGAGAAAATCGGCGACGCAACAACTACCGCCGCATCGAATGTAGCGAAGCAGGTTGTGAAGACTGCTACCGGAACAACCCAAGTCATCAAAAACAGCTTGAACCGCGTGACGGGCGCATCCATGGGCACCTTATCCGCGCTAATAGATTCACGTTCGATGGAGAGAGCACTTGCTTCAGTATCAAGTACTTCGGAACAAGTGCCAGCAAGTTTCGCATTGGAATTAACAACAGAAAACCCGGTTAATTACCTTCTCTTCGATTGGGCTTTCCTGGAAAACGAGGAAGGCTTGTTTTCAATGTTTATCGATGACGAGCTGGTATTTCGTATCGACCAGCGCAATTCGCTAATGGCCTCGACATCCACTGAGGAGGTTTATATAGGTGGAGATAGCGGATACCTTGAGCCTGGCACACATACATTGTCTTTCCGGCTGAGTGGCTACGGCGCTAATTCAAGTAATGTAGATATAACTAACATTTCGCTTGAACTTATTCAGCCAATAGACGCAGGCAGTATTGCTGCATTTCCCTTCGCCGGGGATAACGGCACTGTTTCACCCTCTGATCCCCAGGTGATTAGCCCTGGTCAATCACTATCGCTAAATGTAGCGGCAAACTCTGGCTATGAAACTAGTCCGACGGTCGGCGGTAGCTGCCCAGAAGGAAGCTGGAACGGGAATACGTGGATCACAGGATTAATAAATTCCAGCTGTTCTGTTAGTTTCAGCTTTTCTCCATTAGATACTGATAGCGATGATATACCCAACGTTGATGATATCGATGACGATGACGATGGCATTACAGACATTGATGAAGATAATTTCTACGGAACCAATCCATTGCTTTATGACACGGATAGCGACGGGTTCAGCGACAAAGAAGAGATCCTCGCAGGGTCAAACCCGCTGGACGGTGCATCAGACCCATTGAATGTTGCGAGCGGAGATATTAATCAAGACGGGGAAGTTGATACTAAGGATTTACTGTTAGCTCAACGAATCCTACTTGGACAATACTCTCCGACCCAACAGGAGCAGGATCGCTGGGATGTGGCACCGCTGGTAAATGGTGTACCGGAACCGGACCACGAGAATAATTTGGGCGATTACCTGATACTTCAACAGAAGGTTTTGGGTATTATCAATTTCTGATTTGAAACATGACTTGCCCCTCATTGATATCTGATATGAGACACTTGTTGGCGTCTTGCCGCCGATTAGGAACCAGCCGAAAGACTCCGGGGACCGTTTACGTCATCCTCAGAGCTACAGGGCGCAGGGCCCTAAATACGAGCGGGCCCTGCATGCAAGTATCTTCATAAAGGGCTCTTACCCATTAGTTAACCCTTACCCGCCGTATAACGCCCCACCAGCCCCGAGACCCGCCGCAGCAACCACTTGGGTGTGGCACGCCCCGCCACCGTCGCCGCCAGGTTAATGGCCCCGGGCACGCAGATAACCTCGCCCTTCATGCAAGCCTGATAACCCTGCTCCGCCACATCCTCCACATCGCCGATGATGAAACCAGGCAGATTCAGCCCCTCGCTCTTTTGCTGCGCTGAACTCAGCATATTGGTGGCCGTAACCCCGGGACACAGCGCCGTGATAGTCACCCCCGTGCCCTTGAGCTCTTCCGCCAGGGATTCAGTAAGCGAGAGCACATAGGCCTTGCTGGCCGCATACACCGCCAGGCTGGGCAAAGGCTGGAACGAGGCAATGGAAGCCACGTTCAGTACCCGGCCGCCACCGCGTTTCACCATGCCCGGCAAAAACACATCCAGCATAGACGTCAGCCCGGTAATATTAAGGTCAATGATCTGCTGGTGCGCTGCAGCACCGTTGTCCACAAAGAAGCCATGCTCCAGTATGCCCGCGCAGTTCACCAGCACATCAAACTCGATACTTTGCGCCTTTAAACTGGCCGCCAGCTTCTTGGCCGCCCCGCGCTTGGAAAGATCCGCCGGCAGCACCCACACCTGCACCGAGTGCTCCCGCTGCAACTGTTTGGCCAGCGTTTTCAGCTTGGCTTCAGTGCGCGCCACCAGAATAAGGTTGGAACCGCCGGCCGCGAAATGGCCAGCCAGGGATTCGCCGATGCCGGATGATGCGCCGGTGATTAGGGTTGTTTGCATGGGGTGTCTCCGGGATAAAAGCTTGGAGTACAGGTTACTCCAACTGACACCCGAATTCTTGTAGGACTGGGTAATCGCCGGAATCTGCTGAATGCCTGGATTTTGCTGTAAAAACGATGATTTAGAGATTATAGGACACAATTTAAAGGGCTCTGACCCCTTTTATCCGACCCCTTTTATCCAACCCCTTTTATCCAGAATGGCGCCACCAACGCTAGCAGCGTTATCATGCGCCTGTAACACTTTGTATATTTCGCACCACTGACAGTAGAGACCTCTAATGGCTGGCAAAACCGTAACCGCCTGCATGCTGATTATCGGCAACGAAATTCTTTCTGGACGCACCCAGGACACCAACCTCAATTTTTTAGCCAAGGCGCTAAATGAACTAGGCGTGCGTTTGACCGAGGCGCGGGTGATCCCCGACATAGAAGCGACCATTGTGGAAACCGTGAATGAAACGCGCGCCAAATTTGACCATGTTTTTACGACCGGCGGCATTGGCCCTACCCACGATGACATTACCGCGGTGTGTATTGCCAAAGCCTTTGGTGTAGACGTCGTCTTTCATCCAGACATCGCCGCGCGTATTCGCGGGCGCGAAACGGCTCCCGAAATCATGGAATCGCGCCTCTTGATGGCGCGCGTACCGCAAGGCGCCACTTTGATTGACAACACCACCGGTGGCCCGCAAGGGTTTCAAATGGGTAATGTTTTTGTGATGGCTGGCGTACCCATGGTGATGCAAGCCATGGTTGGCGCGCTGACAAAAGAGCGACTGGGCGGCACCGATCCAATGCGATCACGAACCATTGGTGCTTATCTGGGCGAGAGCGAGGTGGCCAAACAACTGGGTGAACTGCAGGCCAAACATCCTGCTGTAGATATTGGCAGTTATCCCTTTTACCGTAAAGCAGGCTACGGCACTAACCTGGTGATCCGGGGCACTGATGAAGCGGAATTAGAGGTGCTGGCAAAAGCGTTACGTGCGCTCATTACGGCCATGGGCGCTGAAGCCCATGATGATGGAGTTTAGCTACGGTCTCTATTGATCTGCCGTCAGCTTCAATCCAGTCTGACCCTATGGGTTGCGCTCATAGGTTGTTTACCTTATTGCTGAAGCTCTTCAACCGCTTCGGCCAGCGCCGTTTGCAATGGCGTGTACTGCATACCCAGCGCTTCAATAGAGCGGCTGGCATCAAACAGCAACGAGCCCGCCATTGTGGTTTTAAGTACATCTATTGGCAGCACCGGGCGCTTGCCGGTGGTACGTGCCAGCCATTCCATGCCGCGGGCCACGGGCAACAACCAGGCTTCGGGGATATTCCGCTTGGGCACGGCCACCCCGGCCAACTGGCCAATCAGCGTAAAGTACTCCCGGGTAGTCGCACGCTGGTTACCAATTAAGTACGACTGTCCCACCGAATTACGTTTAACCAGGGCTTTAAAGATTGCATCAGCCGCATCGCGCACATAAACGTAGGTGTAGGTTGTATCGGCACCCACCAGGGCCGGTAACTTGCCCTCGACCATCCTGCCTACCTCCATAGTCGCCTTGTCATCACCCGCACCAATCACCGCAGCCAGATACACCGTCGTGAGCGGCAAACCCTGCTCGCGGTGCAATAGCCAGCCGACCTGGTCACCCTGGTACTTACTACGGGCATAGTCACTGGCATGGGGGCCCGCGGGCGTCTCTTCGTTAAAGGGCAAGGTGTCCGGTAGACCAAACGCCAGCGGTGTACTCACCTGCAGCACCTTTTTAACCTCTGCCGCCAGGCATGCCTCAAACACATTACGCGCACCGCGTTCATTTAAGGCATAGAATTGGTCACGATCCTGACTCCAGAATTCACGATAACCCGCCACATTAATCACGCCCCAGCTATCTTGAAAAGCGTCTACCAGCGTATCGGGTACCGTGATATCACCGGCCACAAACTGCAACTTGGCCGACATGGCCTGTAGAGCAGATACATCGCTGTCTGGACGCACCAAACAGCGCACAGCAAAGCGACCGTCATCCAGCAGGCGCTGCACCACATGACGGCCGACAAAGCCGACGGCACCGGTAACAGTAACAATACGTGGTTTGGCAGGCATACTATTGACCCCTGAAGCAGAAAGCTCATCACAATGTACTTCTATTACGCCCGGCAGGGCGTTAAAGATCATATGAGGCGTGGCGAGACTGAAATCAATCGCGAGTGTTTAAAGGGGTCAGAGCCCTAAATAGTCCATCGTCTATCTGCATGGCATTAGAGATAAAGGCGCGCCTGGAGGGTTAAAGGGCTCTGACCCCTTTTCCCCATACCTTCAAGGGAAATAAACGCTAGGTGTCGCGATCTCAAGTTCCGCAATCGCCTGATGCTGGCTCAGGTAAACCTTACCGGTCAGCTTGTCCAAAAAATCGGTTTTCTTGAGTGCGTCCATCACTGGGCCCTTGACCTCGCTAAGATGCAGATCAGCGCCCAGCTCCCTGATTCGCTCATTCACCGACTCTAGTACTTCCAGCGCGCTAAGGTCTATCTCATTGATTGCCGTGCACATCAGAATGATGTGTTCTACTTCCGGATTTTCGGCCAGAATGGCGTAGATTTTGTCCTCCACAAAACTGACATTGGCAAAATACAGGCTTTCGTCGATACGCAGGGTCACAATTCGGGGAGTGGTAATGACCCTGTGGCGTTCAACGTTACGAAAATGCTCAGTTCCCGGAACTTCACCGACAACAGCGATATGAGGTTGGCTGGTTTTGTGCAGGTGCAGGGCAATGGATGCCACCACGCCGCAGATGACACCGAGTTCTACACCCAACCCCAGAGTGATACCAATAGTAGTAGCAACCGCGATGAAGTCAGATTTCGAATAGAGCCAGGCGCGCTTGATGGAAGAAAGATCGATTAATGAAGAAATGGCGACGATAATTGCTGCTGCCAGCGTCGCTTTGGGCAGGTAGGCCAGGTAAGGGGTGAGTAGCAAGGCCGCCAAGCCGATGCCAATTGCCGTGAGAATGCTGGCCATTTGTGTCGCCGCGCCCGCCTCAAAGTTGACTACCGAACGCGAAAACCCACCGGTAACAGGGATACCACCGGAAACCGCAGAAGCCACGTTGGCCGCGCCCAGTCCAATGAGTTCCTGGTTGGCATCAATACGCTGGCCGCGCTTGGCGGCCAGGGTTTTGCCTACCGACACCGACTCTACGTATCCTATGATTGAGATGAGCAGTGCCGCTCCCGCCAGTTCACGCCATTGGTTTACTTCGAACGTTGGCAGGCTAAGGCTGGGCAAGCCAGCGGGGATGGCCCCAACAAGTGCCACAGCGCGTTGATCCAGCTCCAGCATCCAGGCCGCCAGTGTGGTGACGATAACCGCCAGCACTGGCCCGGCCTTGGCCAGTCGGCTGGCATTTGCTGTGGACAACCCTGCGGCTTCCAGCAGCGGCGATAGTCCCTTGCGGGCCCAGAACAGAAAGGCCAGTGCAAAACCACCGACGCATAAAGTGCTCAGGTTGGTGGCGGTGATATTGGCGAGCAGGTCTGCGGTGAGGGCGAAGGCATTTTCGCCCTGGGCGCTGATGCCCAGAATGTGTTTGAGCTGGCTGAGCACAATGATGATGCTTGAAGCCGTAATAAAGCCGGCGACGACCGGGTGCGACAAAAGATTGGCGAGCATACCAAAACGCAATAGACCCATAAGCAGCATCATGACGCCGGATAGCAGGGCCAGGGTGATGGTAGCGCTAATATACTCGGCGGAACCGGGCTCTACGACTTGACCAACCGCGGTGGCGGTCATCAGTGAGACAATGGCCACCGGCCCCACGGACAGGGTTCGGCTGCTGCCAAACAGCGCGTATGCCACAAGCGGTAATATGCTGGCGTACAGGCCCATTACGGGTGGTGCTCCGGCAAGCATGGCGTAGGCCAGCGACTGCGGTATCAGCATCACAGTGACCACCGCGGCAGCAATCAGGTCCGAGTTAAATTCTGCACTCGTGTACTGGCGCAGCCAACCTGTCGCCGGTAACAAGCGAGCTAGTCGGCTCATGCCTCGGGCTCGGCAGCTGCTGTATTATATTCCCGGGTAAGCATCCATTCCCGTCCTGTGAGCATGCTCCTGCAGTATACAGCAGGCAGGATTTTTTCCTGCAATAACCCCGCACCGCCCGTGTGAGTTGCTTGCCATCGCTAAACCGGCCTGAAGAGCGTGCTACTGGTTTTTAGTTACAGGGGTCTAGTTGAAGGGGTCTAGTTGAAGGGGTCTAGTTGAAGGGGCCAGAGCCCTAAATAGTCCATCGTCTAGCTGTATGGCATTAGAAATAACGGCGCGTCTGGAAAGTTAAAGGGCTCTGACCCCTTTTCCTTGACCCCTTTTCCTGAAAGGACAGAGTTTATGGCCCCAGTCTCCAGCTAGACAGCCAGATAAACATCTCTAGTTTGTCACATTCCAGTGCTCTTCAATTATCCAGAACGGCCTATCACCGTTGAGCGTTCTTAATATTCCAACCACTTCAAAATATTCAGGCTCATCTAACTGGGTCCATTTTATTCTGCGAAAAAATTTCTTCGTTTCTTCATCGGCATCAGACTTAGCAGCGAGGCTCTGCAACAGAATTCTGTCGATTGGTGGATAAATGAGCTTCGCAGGTTCTCCGGAAGGATCTATTAGAACCACCATAGTTTTGAGATACACATTTACAAGCTTTGCAGCCCTGCCATAACTTGCATTTTGAACATTCATTTTAGTGAGGTGAAGGATGGAGTACAGGTTACTCCAACTTACGTCCGGATTCCCGCAGAACAGTTGAATCACCACAACCTGCTAGTCGCTAGTATTGTGTGGTAAACGAGTGAGTGGCGAGTTGAGGATTGTGCCCCTCCCGTTCGGCGAGTAGATCTTCGATATCACGGTGACTGAGGTTGAACCGGTAGTAGAGCCACACGGCGTAGCTAATGATATCTGGTGGGAATCTGTGGCGTTTATAGGTGTTCATGCGCTGATTCTGCCAGTGGGCGGGATTTAACTTGGCAGTACCCTTAAAAGTCCTCGCCTGATCGCGCCATAAATAGCCTTCGACAAATTAGATGTTAGCTTCCCCCTTGTATCCTGCCCCTTTGTCTCACGTTGCTAATTATCGTATTCTAATTTTGTCAAAGAGCACCTACCAAATACTGAATAATACGAGCGGTTATGACATACGATCGACACATTGTAATTACTGTCCACGGCATAAGGACGTATGGGCAATGGCAAAACGCGCTGGCTAGCATGCTCACAGAGCGTGCTCCAAACACCGAAGTACACAACTATCACTATGGCTACTTTTCAGTGATTGCATTTTTAATTCCACCCTTACGATGGCTGGTAACACGACGCTTTTCCAAGCAATTGGCCATCTCGCTCCATGGCGCGGACAACGCCCGCATTGACCTCGTCGGCCATAGCTTCGGCACGCACCTTATCGGCTGGGCGCTAAAGCGATTACCTGTAAACGCTTGCCCGAACATTCATACCGTGCTGATGGCGGGCAGCGTTTTGACATCCGATTTTGACTGGTCAGATCTATTGCGGACAGGCAAGCTGAAGCGCGTTGTAAATGATTGTGGTAGCAAAGATTCCATACTCATCATAAACCAGATATTCGTATTGGGCACCGGAATGGCTGGAAGATTGGGCTTTCATGGCATGATGGGTAAGCAGCTGACTAACCGGTTTTTTGTTGGTGGACATTCCCACTATTTTGAGAGCGCTGAATGCGACGATCACAGTTTCATGGCTCGCTACTGGCTTCCAGTGTTACTTGAAAATGCAGAAGTCAAAGCTATCGACTTACGCCCGAGCGCGACGGCGTTGCAAGGAATTACGACCACTCTGCTGCAGAACACTCAAACTTTCAAACTTGCGCTCTATACCGTCATCCTGCTCAGTCCGGCCCTGCTATTCTTCAACTTATATCAGGAAGCAGAGGTACAACGACTTATCGCCGAGCGACAGACCGTCGCAGCTCTGGAAGCAAAAAAGGAAGCTGTACTATCGGAACATAAAGCACTACGCGCAGAGAATGAAGCACGCCACCAGAAAGACGGAGCGATTAACACGCTGGTTTGGGTATTCAACGAAGCTGCCGTTTTCCCCTACGACAGATCAGACATGCCCAATAACCGTTGGCTGCAGCTCATTAGTGGCGCTCTTGAAAGGTTGGCCGAACTGAAAATTGAGCAGGATATTATTCTGGAGAGCCATATTGGTAAGTTTGTCTTTATTCCAGATTCAATCGAAAATATACCTGACGGAGGGCGCTTAGCTACAACCAGCGATAGGGAAATGAATAGAGAAACCAGTTCATACAGCAGAGAATACGCCCTCGCTATATCTCAACGAATAGGAAATTCCATTCGCGCACAAGCCGATCATTTATTCCCACCGCACAAGTTCGAAGTTATTGGCTATGGGCTGGAAAAACCACTAGTACCATACCCTGACAACAGCAATGACCTGAGTACATGGAACGAGATAGCTGAGTGGAACAATCGCGTAATTATGGTTTTGGAATAAGGGATAACGGGGGCAACTTTATAGGTATTGGCAACTTAACTAATTGAGACAGCTGGAATCTGCCATCCGATCTCAAGCAACCGCCCTACCCCATTCTGCGAACGCACCTTCCCTAAGATTCCGACAGCGCTTAGCCTTGACCAGATGCCTACCCATATTGAATAAATTGCTAACCGCTGCATGCGCACCCATGGCCCGACGAGCTACCCAAGGGGAGTAAAAATGTACCGACCTACTACCACACGGGTCAGCGCGACCCACAAAATGCGACGCGCCAACTGGATTTCGTATTTTGCTCTACCAAGCTGGCTAACAACATTCTTGTAATCGCTCGAAATGCGGTAGATGACTGGGGTCCTAGTGATGATTGCGGTGTAGAGATTGATTGTAATCTATAGCTGGTTTTCACCCAGGCTAGCAAAAATAATATCCTCGAATTAGTTGACTAAAAGCCTACCCTCTCAGGGAGTGGTATCTAGGCTGTCCAAGGGTTTAGTTGCAATAGGTGGTTCCGCCAATGTCCCTGCATGCGGTCGTTTTGCCGCCGATGTTATGATATGTAGTTCCACCGATGGTGCGGGAAGTGCCCTGCTGACCATTGAGATCATGATAGGTGGTGCCCCCAATATTACGCGACGTACCATTCACAGAACCATTGTGATATGTCGTCCCACCAATGTTGCGTGACGTAGCATTTCCAACAGAGCCGCCAATATTATTGTGATAGGTGGTGCCGCCAATATTACGACTATTATAGCCGTCGCTCCCATAAGTAATCCCGCCGATATCGCGATATGTATCCTGTGCCGCTGCGGTAGAAGCCATGCTGACCAGCGCCAGCGTAATAATTATCTTTTTCATTTCTTGTCCCTCCGTGGGATTTACAGCCGAGGACGATTTTGCCCAAATCCAATAGAATCCAAAGCCAATTTTGATGCTCTAACAATACCTATGGCTCATCTTGGACCGAATGACTGACAGCGCCAAATTACTAACCAAACGCGACACGCCAAACCGGCCAAGGTATCAAGTCTGTGGTCAGTCTACGAAAACACCAGTGAGAACGCCGTGACCCAGATCAAATCAACCTGTTATATCTACTCAACGGTGAATGTCACTAAATTCAACTGTTGCCAGGGTATTGGCAAGTTAGCTCCTGGAGGCGGCAGTAATTGCGCTAAGTCTGTTCAAGCAACTACCATACCCCGCTCTGCGAACGCACCTGCCCTAAGATCACGATAATGCTCAGCCCGGACTAAGTGCCTATTTGGAGCGGAGCTTTACTGCTCGGTGATTGGTACTCTCTCCATTAAACGATCTTCGTAAGACCTGCTTAATGAATGCCGGTGTCCCCGTTAATGATGAAGAGCCGAGAGTGCACAGAAACTAGCTGGCTGCGAGTAAACTTACCCTGTAAGACACCAGTAGCGCCCAGCGCCCCAAAGGGTATCGCATGAGTAACAACTGATTAATAGCTATGTGCCGCGTGCTGTGTATCTCTGATCGAAGATTTCCTGTAAGTCACTCAGCAACCTTTCTCCGGCATGACTTGCCTCAGGATAAGCATTACTAGAACCATCGACGGCATAAGTGAGCTTTTCGAATGCGACTTTGGTAACAAACACAAGTTCACCGATTTGATCTGGCGTGATCTCCGCCACCTTGAACGCATCCTCATTTGAGAGCTTAAGCGAATCATGGGCAAAAGCATTACTACGGAGAATCGCGACTTTCTGCCAAATTGGTTTTACCTCAGCGTCAACAAAGGCAACAAAGTCGTCTCTTACTTGTTCAGAGATAAGCTCCTGCTCCAGCAGTATTGCACCCAGCCGCGTAATATTGGCGGTATCCTGACGAGTTTCGAACAACCTGTAGAGACAAACTACTGTGCTCAGAAAATGAGCATTGATCGCAGTCTGGAACACCGGGCCATACTCGTTCATTGCTCTAGTGAATCGCTCGCGATTATCAGAGCTTCGATAAGTCCACCAAAGTTCGTAGTTCATACTTGCGGTCATAATGCCGTGGCGGATATTGCAGATTAGCTCGGTTACTTCATCTTTTATCATTTAGGCAATCGACCAAGTTGCGTAAGAGCTTTTTCTGACTGGATTCAAACCGAGCATTGCTTCGACCCATTCAACCGCGTTGTTCAGCCCGGGGAGTGTCTGAGTCCTCTCCGTCAGAAAAGTCTCAACTGCGAGATCTACAATAAACTGTTCGCCCAATTCTGTAGGGACATATTCGCTAGTGCCATCGTACTCGCATAGCTCAAAAGTGGCGAGATCACTAAGCATTCCTTGGACCTTGGCAGTATCCATATCCAAGTGACTGGCTAGAGACGAGTACTTCACAGGTGGATTCCAGCATACCCTCGCTAGCACATACACATGATCTAGCTCCAAGTCGAAGAGATTGGGATATCTACCTGAGATTTCAACAAGGCTACAGAAGCACTGCCGCAGTTGTTTCTTGCCATAAATCTCACCATCTCGAAGCGACACTTCGGTTGCGCATTTTTTGACCAATACCGGGCTTTTCTTCACATTCATCTATTAATCAATCCTTACTGTTATCGGGTAGCTTCGAATGATGTTTACATGGGCAAATAATATTTTCAGGGAAATATTTCATGTCTATTCCAGCTGGTCTTAATATATCCACATCATTTTTATGGTTTTTACAAGATAACTTCCTGAAGCCAGCCAAATGTAACTCCTGATCTCAAGCTACCGCCATTCCCCAATCTGTAAACGCAGCTGCCCTAAGATTCCAATACTGCCCAGCCTGTAATACACAGCAAATAGCCAAACCACCAACAACTGCTATCCTCACACCATGACCATCAAGCACCTAACAACACTCACCCTCGCCTACCTGAAAGCCGAAGCTGGTGAAGTCCAGAGCCACCAAGAAGCCCTCGAGCAATACCTCCAGCAGGCCGGTAACTCGGATGCGCAGGTAAAGTTCTGGATGGGATTCTGTATTAACCTCGATAGTGATGAAGATGGCGACCTGAGGAGCGTGGTGGCTACTGATGTGGCGCTGGCGGTGATGCAGGGGGATTTGGTGGTGCTGGGTGGATGCTAACGGCACCTACTCGCTCCAGACTTGACAGATTGGGAGAGGCATTTTACTGACAGTAATAGGAGCCGCTCTCCTACAGTGCGGTAGTTCGCCGCTTGTCAGTTTTCATTTACCAAAAGTCAATCTTGAGAGCAAGGCACCTTGCACCAGGACAACGAGAAAGCTCTAAAATTTGGCATCCAACTCTAGACGCTCTTCCTATTATTTCCACCATTGTGCTACGCCATCTTAGCGAGCTTCCTCCTAACTACAGCAATCTGCGTTGCGAACAATTGGGCATCTAGAAAGAAGCTCGGATACGCCTTTTTTAGTGCCGATATTGACTCCGATGTAACCAGAACAACTTGCAGGTTCTCTCCTTTTTTCACACGCTCTTCTTTCAGCGAATACTCAATGTTTGCTCTATCGATATCTTTCGGAGCATAGGTTTGTATATTCGCGAACCTAGTTTCAAGGTTGAGCGTAACAAGATGATAGTGACCCTTTTCCTTATCAGCCTCTATGTGTCGTGCAGCCACTCTAAATCCAGAAAGCTTCTTTATGACATCCAGTTCCTGCTCTTTCTCTAGCAAGGCCTCTAAAACCTGTCTCGCAGAATAACTGTCATGCTCTGGTGCTCGAGGCGTGCTCTCGAGGATGGCAAACGCAGAGCTGGCCAATGTAAAAAAGCTAAGCCACTCTTCGGGCCCCTGGCTAGACTTGAGCGAGTGGTCCAGAAATGTACCCATTGTTTCGACGGCCGTTGCCCATGCGTGCTGTATTTCAGTTCTAACTTGTAATTCAATCGAGAATCCGTCTTTACATTTGAAAATCATATGAACACTTCTATACCCCGAATCTTTAGGGTAATTTATGTAGTCTTTTCCTCCTTTGACAAGCGAAAACACCCTGGTTCCTTTCTTATACGCAGATTCAATTTCTCTAACCTCCCTCATGGTCTTCACAACCGCCCGAATCCCACCGATGTCCTGCATTCGAGCCAGCTTCATACCGGGGTTACGCTCTAGTTTTGAAAGTATAGAGGGAGTTCGCTTCAGCCTTTGAGATACAAGCGCCTTTCCATCAACTTTCTTGAGCCTAAGTCTCAGAGAAGTCTGGAAACTGTTCAGAGGAGCCACATGACACCCTCGCCAGTTATCCAACACAGATTTGGCTTCATGCTGTCCCTGCTGTTCTGGAGACAGCAATGTAACCCCCGCTCTATTTACCGCACCCTTCGAATGATCTAATTCGATTTTTGACATTTACTACATCCCCTTGGTCCTGCGTGCCTCGTCAATACTATTGAGACACAGAGCAATTTGTTATGCGAACGGTGCAGCTGAAAATATTAGGGAACTTGCCCTCGTGTATCCGATGATAATCGTCGGCCGCCCTTACGTCGATCATAAGCGGGCTGACCGACTCATATCGACCACTTCGAGCTTTCTCTTGCGAGTACAATTTCATCGACATCTAGATCAAGTGGTGCAGTCAATTGTCCCTGCTCATCAACAACCGCATGCTGTATAACCGATCGGAACGCTTCTTCAAGCTGCATCATACTGAGCCCAAAGGCCTGAGTTACGATAACCAGCTGGGTGCTTCCTACATCACTAAAACTTCTCACTAACGATACCCAGTGATTTGCACGAGAAACTATATGTCGAAACACCGCGATCTTGGTGCCTAACCTTTCGGAGACCTGATCAGCTAAACTACACTCAGCTTTTTTCTCCTCATACTCACGCTGGATTCTAATCAACTCTTCAGCAGAACTACTCCCACGTTTTTTGTAGTGCTTGGATGCATATTCCGCACCCGCGAAGGCCACGGGGGCCGCTGCTAGAGCACCTAGAACGCCCATGCCAACTGCCATACCACCACCGCCCGCGGCCAATGCACCTCCACCGAACCAAGCAAGCGTGGCGTTTGTCGCGGCAGCTCCCGATAGAGTTGCGATACTCGCCCCAGTGGAAGCAGCACCCACAGCACCTACAGTTGAGTACGCCGCAATAGAAGCTGCCACTCCTGTAGAGCCTTTGACCGCTGCCAATAACGTGGCACTTACATCAGCGCTGCCAGTGGAAGTCGCTTCACTAAAATCGGCAGTAAAAGCAAAGCCCTCACTCGAGCCAGTTTCGGCAAACCTCTGTTCGCCTAACTCAATGAAACTAGACAGACACTCTCGTGCTGACTCCAAGGAGCTGACCGCGCCCTGCAATTGCAGATTGAAAAGTTCTGTCGTCTTCTTGGATCGCTCCCGGGCCGCCTCCTCCAGTGCAATCGCTTCCTCTCTACACCTCTCGATGCTCTGCAAGTTATCCTTATGTCCTCGGCGTTCTCTTAGTGCCTGTCGGCTGTTGTCATATATATTCCAGAAGCTCATCCGTTTGTCATCTCGCTAATCTCAAGGAAAAATCCATTTCACAGATATTCATTATGACTATCAATTGGTGCAACCAAAAGTAACCAATTTCGTTTCTGTGATATGGGTGCTAGTGAGAAATGGACCGTGGCGGCACCATATTCAAATCGTTCACAGGGAAAGGCCGGGGCAAATCGACGTATACGCCTGCCACACCACCCCAAACCTCGCGCCCATGGACGAACCAAAAATCGCAGGGCAACATGCGTAAAAACACAGACAACTGGTCAGGTTTAGATAATGGGCATTCGCAAGTACAGTAGATTTGCCGAGGCATCAACACTCTGTAAAGGGTTTTGACAAGTTAACTTTTTGAGATCATCGGAATCTATCCTCAGATCTCAAACTACCGCCCTACCCCATTCTTCGAACGCACCTGCCGTGAGATCACGATAATGCTGAGCACCCACCATGTGCCGACCCAAATTGAAGAGATTGGAGACCGCAGCATGTGCACCCAGAAATCTCTGAGCCTGTTTGACCGATTTGAACTTACGCATCACCCGCTCTCGCACCCTGGTCGCCTCGTGTGATTGTTCAGCCCGATTATTCTCATACTGCTGCGTGCTGTGAATCGTGTCTGGTATTAACTCCCGGTGAGCGACTCCATAGCTTCGCATCTTATCGGTCACGATCTTCCTTGGCTCAGTGCCACTAGATCGCAACAGGCGTTTAAAGAAGCCCTTTGCTGCTGAGTTAAAGGGGTCAGAGCCCTAAATAGTCGATCGTCTATCTGTGTGGCATTAGAGATAAAGGCGCGTCTTGAAAGTTAAAGGGCTCTGCCCCCTTTTCCTCCGATGTTGATGACGTGCCGTGGGCATCGGTGTCGATTGTATGGGTTCATTCGCTGATTCTACCAGTGATAAGCAATTAGCTTGGCAGTACCTCATAGAGCTGCTTAAATGAAGTCTTGAGAAACCAAAAACCCCTTCGGAGGTTGCAGTGTAATGGATAGCTTAGGAACAGATAATTTCCCCAAGCGCTACCGAAACGCAATTTGTATAGCTCTTGTAGCTGCCCTAGTGGGTTGTGCTGGTAAGACTGCTATGCCAGTGGCAAGTTATAAACTTGGGGACGATGAGATGAGCTGTCAGGAGCTAAAGGCAGAGTTGGCCTATATAAACGCTCAGGTCGCCGAGCTTGTGCCTGAAACAAAGAAGACCGGCAAGAATGTAGCGCTTGGCGTCGCTGGCTGGTTCCTGATTGTTCCCTGGTTCTTCATGGATCTGAGCGATGCAGAAAAGGTCGAAATTCAGGCCTATCAGGAGCGATATATGGCTTTGGAAAAGCTATATATTCGAAACGGTTGCACTAACGCGGGGCAGGAAAATGGCGTAGAAACTGCCGACATTGAGGAGTACGAGAATTCCACAATAGCCGTCCGACTAAGAGTATTGGAGGACCTGCATGAGCAGGGCGTGCTGACTGAGGAAGAATATTCAAATAAGCGCAAGAGTATTATTGAAGGCTTCTGAAGGGTATTGGAGATTTAACGATCTGTGACTGCGGTAGTCCGGCCTTGATTCCCAAGCAACTAGCCTACTCCATTCACTCAACGCAATGATCCTGAGGCTGCGACAGCGACCACAGGTACCGGACGCCTAGACACACTCGCCTACGGGGGTACCTCCCCCTTCACCCCACCAGCGATACATCAAGCCTGTCTCAGACAAACCGCGCTACATAAAACCCCTGAAACAGCCCACTAGTTAAAGGGGTCAGAGCCCTAAAAAGATAAAGGGGTCGGAGCCGTAATAACCGATCTGCTATCCGCCTGGAATTAGCAAGGTTAAAGTGCTCTGCCCCCTTACCCGCCTCTTCTTGAAAGCCGGTAATTCTGAACCCAGGGCGGCCGAATTCCTACTTCCTAGTCCCAGCTTGGAGCGTAAGAATCTCAAGTGGATTTTAAGCACCAGCACGCCTAAGCTAACTACACCTGTATTCCCCATTCGTGATATCCCTAGGTTGCGCACATGACAGTTCTATTCCACGGTAATTTTGCATTAGATCGTCCAAGAATGGCCGGGCTCATTGATCGCGCCCTGAAAACCCCCAACCTGAAAGACAAAGACTTAGCGAAGCCTTTTGGCTATGGCCCTCCCTTCGCTGCCACCTACAGAAGTTGGCTACATAAGACAGGGTTGGCGGAACAGGGTTTGCCATTGGTACTGACACCGATGGGCCGCATCGTGATAGACAAGGACCCAGAACTTGAGTCCATTACATCCCTATGGTTCTTGCATCATGAGCTAGTCACCGATGAAGAGCGCGCAGAGGCATGGCATTACTTCGCACTCGAGTTTCTGCCAAAGCATTCCACATTTTCTAAAAACGACCTGCTCGAAGGCTTGGCAAAAAAACTTGGCCCTCACAGCATGAAACACTTTGGACCGGGTAGTAAGCTAAACCAGCAAATCGCGCGCAAGATATTACAGGTATATACAGAACCAGCGGCGCTTGGAGAGCTTGGTCTGATTGAACAGAAAGGTGATGAATATAAGCGCCTGCGCCCCAAAACTCATGGTCCTTGGAAAACCGCTGAATCGCTGAAGAAAGCTTACTGAGCCGTTGGAAAACTCCCGCTCTGCACCCAGAAAATTAATATCTGCCTGAAAAAGTTGCATATGGAAAGCAGCACAGAGAACCTTGCGGCATAGAGCAGAAGTTAAAGTCATCGGTCACTTTGGAGCCAGACACCAAAATTAGACTGTGCGGCCAACATATTGATTTTTCTGATTTTTTTTGGCTCACATGTACTCGCAGCTCGCAAAGGTGAGGCACCCCTTACCCCCAACTAGGGCCAGTTTACCAATACCATCTAGTGACCGATAAAGACTTCCCCCTTGTCATAAAAATCAATAAACCTGCCTGATTAAGCGATATGGAAGTCATTTATGACTTCCTCTCTAATGCTTTTTTACATACAATCGCCCTCTGCCTCTTCAGCAGTAATCTGCATTTCAAGTGAGTGAGCTATGGCCAAGACGCTAATCGACGAGTACAGCCACACCTTTCCAGCCGCTAGGGGTGTGCAGGCGGGGAGGCCCTGCTATATAGCTATGTGCCCCATGCGCCTAGTACCGAAAATTTTCGTCTTTGACGAAGAAGAGGTGCCACCGGAGCTAAGAGCACAGCGTACTCTCAACAAAAGCCGTATACCCGAAATAGCCGACTATTTGATAGCCAACCCAAACAATTACACCCTCTCTGCGATTACGGCCTCAGTTGACGAGCAAGTCCACTTTGAACCCATGGCCGATACCGGACCGGCGGTAAACCTAGGAATGCTCACGGTCTCAATGAACGCTCAAATTTTGATCAACGACGGCCAACATCGCCGTGCGGCCATCGAGGAAGCCATTAAAGAGGCCCACGAACTGGGCCATGATCACATCCCTGTGCTCTTCTTTGTCGACGAAGATCTCAAACGCAGCCAGCAAATGTTCGCTGACTTGAACAAACATGCTGTACGACCGAATGATTCGTTGAGCACGCTCTATGATCATAGGGACCCAAGCTCAGAATTAGCGCGCCACGTCGTCGCCAATGTAGATTGTTTCCGGCGGCTGACTGAAATGGATAAATCCAGCCTCTCAAACCGCAGCATCAAGTTATTCACATTAAGCAGTATCAAACTCGCGAGTCGAGCACTCTTGAGAAAATCAGCTAAAGACTCAATAAGCCAAGAGGAGAAGGACTTAGCCGCGGAGTTCTGGACGGAAGTCTGTAGCAATATCCATGATTGGAAAGCCGCGCAACGCAAAGAAGTCAGTACCGCTGAGCTGAGACAGAACTACGTGCACGCGCATGGTGTAACACTACAAGCTCTTGGGAGTGCAGGTGCAGATCTAATAAGCCAGAAGCCCAAAACATGGAAGAAAGAGCTCAAGAATCTGAGCACTATAGATTGGTCACGCGCTAACACAGAAGTCTGGGAAGGCAGGGCCCTAGTCTATGGCAAACTCAGTAAAGCAAGAGCCAACGTTGCCTTAACAGCCAACCTAATCAAGCAGCACATAAACGTACCGCTAAACGCAGATAGCAAAATTTTGGAAGAGCAATTTAGACAATGAGCAAACAACAGCCACTCTATGAATCAATGGACGAATTGCTAGCAGATGACCCCAAACTACCTGCCCTAATCACTGAGATACAAACCCTATACCTGGAAGATGAAAAACCCTGGGTGATTGGCTTCAGCGGCGGCAAGGACAGCACCACTATTCTGTCTCTTATCTACGTGGCACTCACCAAGCTGAAGAAGGCTCAGCGCCACAAGCATATCTATGTCATCTCGTCCGATACGCTCGTTGAGACGCCCATGGTAGTAAACATGGTTACTACCACTATCGAGCAAATCAATGCGCAAGCGAAGAAGCAGGGACTCCCCTTATCTGCCCACATAGTGCTACCCAAGATGGATCAAACCTTCTGGGCCAATCTGCTCGGTAAGGGCTATCCTGCACCCACACAGAGCTTCAGGTGGTGCACTGAGCGCATGAAAATAGACCCTGTTAGTGAGTTTATTTTGGATAAGGTTGCCCGCTTTGGGGAAGTCGTGGTCGTTCTGGGAGCTCGTAAGCAAGAAGGTGGCAACCGAAAAGGCAATATTGAAGGAAAGGAGGTTCGCGACAAAGATGGGAAGCTAAAGAAAGCGGCGCGCGAGATAAAGGGATCTAGATTCAATCGACATTCAACGCTAACCGGTGCGCTAACGTACACCCCGGTTGAAGATTGGACTCATGACGACGTTTGGATGTATTTACTTGGTGCGCCTGCTCCATGGGGTGGTGATCATTTCGAGCTGTTCCATCTATATAAAGACTCAACCGAGGATGGGGAATGCCCATTGGTAACGGACACTAGCACACCCTCGTGTGGCAATTCCCGTTTTGGCTGCTGGACCTGCACTGTGGTAACCAAAGACCGAGCAATAGAAGGCCTCATTGAATCTGGTAATGGAAATGAATGGCTAATCGAGCTGAAGAAATTTCGCAATAAACTCTACAAAAGCACACTACCAGAGAACAAGAGCGAGTATCGCAACTACAAGCGGCGCACAGGTAAAGTCCAGTATGCACGCAAGGCTATCAATGACGATTCAGACTCTCTAATAAAAACTATTCCTGGCCCCTATTGGATGAAACAACGCAAAGAGTGGTTGAAAGAACTGCTTTCCATTGAGAAAAAACTCAACGACCAAGGCATAGCCATTTCTTTGATCCAAGCCGAGGAATTGTATGCCATTCGACGCGAATGGATGTTTGATCCCAATGAGCCAGACTGGGCCGATACACTTCCTCAAATTTATAGAGAGGTCTATGGCACCGATCTTGACTGGGCTGACCAGGATTCAGGAGCATTTACCCAGACCGATGCTGATTTACTAAAAGAGTTAGAAAATCAACATGAGGTTCCTTTCGAGCTTGCCATGAAGTTGATCGAGCTAGAGCTTTCAATGGACGGTCTGAGCCGACGTAAGGGCTTGTACCAGAAAATGGGAACGCTGCTGAACAGAGATTGGGGTTCGCTGGAAGATATCAAGATAAAAATGGACGCCAATACGCATAAGCCACAGTTAAAAGCACTAGAACTTGGCTACAACGAAAAGCTGGAAGAACTTGCTGCGGAATACGAGAAGCTCGCTAAATGATTCTAAAATCTCTAACGCTTAGTGACTTCGGCGTGTTCAGCGGCCAGCATGTTGTCGACCTAGCTCCAAGAGTGAAGTACGGCCACAAGCGCCCTATTGTGCTCTTTGGCGGCCTCAATGGTGCGGGAAAAACTACTACCTTGACCGCTGTGAGGTTGGCGCTCTATGGTCGGCGCAGTATGGGACGCAGTATTTCTACGCAGGCCTATCATCAACAACTGATTGAGTATATTCACAAACCACGTAAAAGCGTTGTAGCGCCAAACGCATCCTCTATTGAATTAGATTTTACCTTTGGCAAACAAGGCACGGTAAACGATTTCAAAATTGTACGTAGTTGGGAACACACGGGCACCAAAACCACCGAGCATCTAGAAATACATAAAGATGGCCAAGTACTGGAAGGGCTCAGCAGCGAACAACTCCAGAGCTTCCTCAATGAACTTATACCCATCGGCGTTGCTGATCTGTTTTTCTTTGATGGTGAAAAAATTGCAGACTTAGCTGAAGATGAAGGCAATGAGGCGCTAGCAGATGCGATTAAAAGGCTGCTGGGTTTAGACATCATCGATCGACTGAGAGCCGATCTTGGCGTGTATTTGCGCGAAAACACGCAGACAAAGCACCCTAAAGATATAGCCCAGGAACTAAAGGCTTTCGAGAAACAATATCAGAAGAGTTATGCCGAATATCAAAGCTACTTATCGCAAAGTGAAGAGCTTAATACGGAGCTTGTGGCAGTCACCGCCGATGTAGCTACAACACAGCAACGACTGAACGACCTAGGAGGTGCCTGGGCGAAATCTAGAGAGGCCGAAGAGATTCGCTCCGAGCAACTCATCAAGGAAAAGACAAGCGTGAACGATGAAATCAAGGCACTCTTTTCTGATGCGATTCCCCTAGCGTTGGCAAAAAAATCGATAGAGAGCCTGCTGAAACAGCTGGAAGCGGAAAAAGCTGCCAAGAATCGACTAGCGACTCAAAAAGAACTCAACAAACATATGGGAAAATTGCGTGCTGAACTAACCAAGGCGGTTGGCAAGAGCAACCAAAAAGCGATTGACGAGGCTATCGCATCAACGCTCGAGCCGCTGAACTCAGATAACAACAGCGTCGACATTATCCACGATATTTCTGACAGTGAGCTAAGTCGAATTCAGACATTGGTAACTTCTTATGTTCCTCAGCAAGTTCAACAGCTAAAGAAACTCAGTTCGCGAGCAGAACGGTTAGAAGAAGAGCTAGCCAATGCCGCGGCCAACATCGCACGTGCACCTGAGCAGTCGCGATTAGACGACATATTGGCAGAGCTTGGTGAACTACAAGGCAAAAGAGGTGGGCTAGTCAAACAAATCGAAGTGAACAAAGAAGAGGCGAAGCGTTCGCTGCGAGCGGCTATGGATAACCTAAGGAGACTTAGAGATCTTGACGAGAAATTCAGCAAGTCTATGAGCCATGGGCAAGGTATAGAACTGGCCGCAAATTCTAGAGCCATGTTAAGCGAATTTTCTGAGCAAACGCGAGTACGCAAACTGGCTATTCTAGAACAAGAATTCGTCAAATCATTTGGCAAGCTGGCCCGCAAAGAGGATATGGATATCCAGGCAAAAATTGACCCTACCACTTTCGACGTCAACCTTTCAGATAGACATGGAAAGGCAATCAACAAAAAGAAACTCTCTGCCGGCGAAAAACAGATTTATGCCATCGCCATGCTAGAAGCTCTTGGCCGCACATCTGGCCGCAGCCTGCCTATAATAATTGACACGCCACTAGGAAGACTGGATTCTAAACACCGAACCAAACTCGTTAAGAACTACTTCCCTACTGCTAGTCATCAAGTACTGATCCTCTCTACTGACACTGAGATAGATGAGGATTTCTATAGTGAACTATCTCCGGAGATATCACATGCATTCTCCGTTGATTACGACTCTAAGGCCGGCTGCTCTGAATTCAACGAAGGCTATTTCTGGCGTTCTAAGTTATAGGGATTTAAAAAAATGCTGCCAAACAAAATGAAAATTTCAGAAAGCGCTACTCACTGCCTAAGACGCCTACAGTCGAATACCGGCCTGACGGTCAACATCGGAGCAAGGTTAGCGTTTTTTGTTTCCATAGAGCAAGGATTTACTTTTGACGTGCAGCAAAGAGCGATGGAATTTGGTGGCCGCGAGCTAGACAAATTCACATGGCTCGGCGAGCATAGCCTGGTTGTTGAGTTCTTACTTGGAGAAAAATACCCGGGACTGAATCGAAGGGATACTCATCACGCATGGGCCTGCCATGTTGCTGACGGAGCTACGAAGTTAGATCAGAGAAATTCCATCATGGGATTAATCGACAACCTCTAATAATTTAGTGGCCTGGAAAGCATGCATCTACCAGTAATTGCTTTATTAGGCTTCGACCCGATCCAGAATAGTTTGTTTCAAGGTTGCCCACATCATTAAGATCAACTTTTTCCAAAATATGACTGAATTCGTCCACGGAAAAATCAGGGGCACCCTTTTCCACTTCCGCGACAACCTTCAACAGGTCAAATAGCGCCTGAATACCAATTGTTTTTCTCAATATAGGTAAGCCGGAACCTGCCCATAAAACACCTTCCACAGCTTTGAAATATTTTTCCACAATGTCATATAATTGCGCGTCACAGTATGACAAATATAAATCTCTCCACGGTTCAGAAGCACGTCTCTTGTTTTCTCGAAGAACACTGCGATCCCTCTTTATAACCCTTTTCTTGTGAAGCTCATATCTATCAACCGTGGCGTTCGAAGATATTAGCTTTGATATACCCTCCACCATTGTGGATGTTGATATTTTCCAAGGGTCCTCCCTATATGCTTTTTCCTCTTTCTCACTGGTGAATGAAAGGTACTTTTTGGATGTACCGTAGGAGACATGGTTCTTAAAAGGTGAGCTATCGTTGTTGTTCAATATTCGAGTAAGGGAAATCGCCAAAGTATCCGGCGCCCAATACTTGGGGTCTGATGAATCAAGGTCATATCCAAAAAGTTGATATGCCAAACTCTTGTCAACTTTCTGTTGATTGAAGTTGATGGTAGCAAACACCTCCGCCTGTCTGGGCGCGGGCAAGTCGAAGTAGATGGAACAAACCAAGTCAAAGTCGTCTAGCCCTTCTGCTAACGCAAGTTTTAGGCCTTCAATTCGGTGCTGACCGTCTACAATGGATGCGGCGCGAACCTCCGTAGGCACGTTTAGTTTGCCATCTAAAACAGTCCACGCTAGCTCACTAGCGATGGCGGATCCGTCTTCCAATATATTGGCAGCCAATATAATCGAATTCGGAAAGAGCGCATTCTCAGTTTTACAAAACCTAGCTATGCTCTCGACTCTCTTCTTGTTGAGGCCTCTTTGAACTCCGTCTAACTCTAGCTCACCGTACGTGGCAGGAAGAGAGTATGCAATTTCGACAAGTTGCGAAGCCGGTATAACAGCTATGTAAAAACTACCAAAGGGTTGTTCAACAAGTATTGCGTCTTCAGAATAGAAATAGTCCATAGTTTCAACTCCCTCCCGTCATCAGGTCATCATAGCTATCGGTACCATTGGCGTTACCTGGGTCCCCGGGTATCTGGTATGAAGGATTATCGATATTGGCGATAGCCCAGTAGAAGATTACCAAAACCCATGCTGAGATAGCACATAGCGAGTAGCCGTTAGTCGTATTCCCTCCAAGTGCAAACAGCACGGCAAGAACCACGATGAGAATAATCGTAAAAAGCGTCAACCACACCAATAGATCCGCATCTATCGACTCAGGATCGATGCGATACTTGGTTACGAGTCTTAGTACAGAATCGAATATCGTTACCGCTACCAATGGCGCACTAATTGATAGCAGTCCAGTGGTGTTTAGACCACCTGTAAACCTATCCCAGTTGGGTGGGTATTCACCTAAAAGCGGCTCAATCCATAATCCACATGTTCCCAGGAACACGATAAATACAAAGAAAAAGCAGAGAAAGAGATGGTTCTCTTTCACACATTTGAGTTTTCGCCAAATTTCCCTGAAAAAATCACTCAGCTTATATTCCATCAAAAAGCTCCCAGAAAGCTCGATCTTTTATTTTGACGACCTTCTTATCACCATCCACATACAAGCTATAGTGCTTATCTAATCCGCGTATCGTCTTCATCAAGTGTTCCTGCTCACTCTTATCGTCCTTATTGAAGAGCGACTTAATGTCCTGATTCTTGATCTGCGAAACGCGATGAATGACCCAGCTAAGTATATATGAGGAGTAGTCATTTTCTTTTGTTTTAAAGTGAGTGATATCTTGAGTAGACAATATCACGCCAACACCGTACTCCCGCCCCTCCTTCAACACCCTTCGAAGGCTCGGAAAGTCTTGAGACATAAAGTTGTCGGCTTCATCAACCAATATTAGTTTCGTTATTTGTCGATAATCGCCTCTAACCTTCGGCTTACCCTGCTTCTGCATCTGCGAGTAGAAGAGATCCAATGTAAGGGCTACCACCAGGTTCTGTATTTGGGGGGGATATCCAGCTAGCTCAACGACCGTAATGCCATCAATCAACTCATAGAGGCTTGTACATTTGGTTACATCGTCCTCAAAAATCTCCAGCTCATGAAGGCTTTCCAGGGCGGCATAAAGAGAGTCCTCTTCCACCTTTTCCTGCGAAATAAAGAGCGACCAAACATCGGCTACGGTAGGTGCCGACTTAGACCATGTATTAGGATCAGACTTGCTAATTCCTGCAAGCTCATAAGCTTCTGCAATCAGCTTACGCAGCCTTAGCAGCTGCTTCTGCCCTAGACCGAATGCCTTACCCATCGTTTCAGAGAAACCTCTGGCCGTGTGAACAGGCAGCATTGGAGTATCGCCAAATAGGCTGAGAGGGTTGTAGGGCAACTTGTGCAGTCGATACTTCTTTGCCGATGTGGCAGCCATAAAATCATCATCTACGTAGTCAGACTTATAGTCGAAAATCAGCATACCAATCGGCTTACCGTCTACGTTTAGATGCTGGCTTCTATGCAGCTGGGTAACAACAGACTTTGTGCACTGCGTTTTACCGGTCCCCATGGTTCCAATAATACCTGAGTTGGTATTCATAAATTTGGCTGTGTTGGTGGGCTCCCAGTATACTGCTTCATTATGATTGACCTCATGCCCAATCAATACCTTAAGAGAATCACCAGAATTTTCCGTAATAACTCCAGCGGTCTCCCGCTCTTCAGTGGTTTGAGGATCATCAATCTCAGGAGCCTCTTGCTCGGTTGCTCCCGCATCGACTCTAGAAGCCTCAGGTTGCTGCTCTTCACCCTCATCTTCTGCTTTTGCCTCTTGGTAACTAAATACTCGAGGCCGCGTCTCCTTCATAAAGTACTTGTCTGCCAGGGGAGCAACAGCAGTGGAACTGTTATCCGCCATTAGAGTTTTTAGAGAAGTAGAGATTGTCGCGGGTATAAAGCTATAAGGCACCTCAATCTTAAGAATCCCGTCTACCTCGACTGCGCTTGTTTCAAGGCAAGTATCACTTTCCAAATTGGCGACTACGAAACCGCTAGGATACTCTGCAACGGCTGCCACGTCGTAGTCTCCTTGTAGCCACCACTCCTTGGTCTCCAGCAATGGAGCAAAGTAGTCATCGGGGTAGACCGAGTACAGCAAATATTTATCAACTTGCATCAGCAACTGGCGAATGAAGAGACTGCGATATATTTTGCGCTCCAATGCATCACCGTTGAGCACATCCTCCACAATGTATCGCGCTAACTCCTGGGCCTGTGTAATCGCCTTTTTGGAATCATAACTAACGCCCGTTTTGACCTCGAGAGGTAGCACATAAAGGCTGTCGTCCTTGATCCCCACAAACAATACGTCATCTGAAATAGGGCCCGAGCGAAAACCCTGCGCGTGCCTGGAGAATTCGATTCCAGACATATTCAGTCCAATATTGCCAGACACGCGAATCATCTCGGCGGCTGACATTGGTACCCAGGTGATGTCAGATTCAGCGAGGAGGCAACTTACGAGCTTATAAGCCGCCAGAATGCCTTTTCGTTCCTTACGATTTTTTGGATTGGCGGTCACCATCTGGAGCAACCACTCACCATTAAAGGCGTTGAACTCCCCTATCAGCCCTCCGTCTTCCTTTGCCAGGACACGATCATAAAGATCAGTCTGCCTGGTAACGGTGATTGCATCGTAGCTCGCGGAGCTTGTGTACTGATCCGAGTAGTGGATCAATAACATATTCTCGCTATTTTCAAAGAAATCCAGCGTCACTTTGGGGTCAATAATGGACGTCCATATAGAGCTATCATAAGACCGCTCCAGTAATCGTTTGAAGTGATCATCTACTGCCAGAGCTATCGCGCTGTTGTCGCGATATTCAACTGTCGACTCTCTGGCCGGATGAATGAGCCTGCCAACTAGCTTGGCAATTTCAACATGCGGCAGCTCGCTATGCTCAACACCTTTAAGACCAAACCCTGTGATGTAATTGCCCTGCTCACTTGCCGATGCCTCGCCGTTGATAAGGCCATGACAACAAACACCAGAAAGTTTTTCTACTGGATTAACATCGATAACTTTGACTTTTTGATTATTTCTAAAAAACGTTAAGTGCGCATAGGCCTGTGAATCAACTTCAGTATGCGTGAACTTGCTGTATGTGACACGTGTTCTAAGCATATCAACAATCGTGTCTGCGTGGTCCTTCGCCACACCGGTATTCAAGCCGTAGTGCTGCTTTATACGATCGTAACTTCCCATCTCCGCGAAACGATCGAACTCATTCTCCATGAGCTCTTCGTCGTATATATTGATGTGCACATTAAAGGTTTTTGTTCTTAGTTTAACAACATGCGCAACCACACCCATAAAGACTTCATGGTTGTCGTAGTTATTGACTGAATTAATAATCAACGTAGTTCTGGCTTCACTGTTCTTGATATTGTGGAATAGTGAGTCGAACGCGGCTGAAAATTCTGATATTTTGTCCTTAACTAGTTTGGTAATGTAGCTGTAGTTGGCATCCTTGTGAGCAACGCAATGCAACCAAAAACAGTTGTCTTCTTCAGCTTTAACATAGGAGAAATCGTGCTCCGAATCATAAATAAACGGCAACAATCCTTGAGGATTCAGTCTTTCAAGCGTGACCGTGGGTAGCTCAAAGAAACTTGCTGATTTATCACTGACAGCACTTGATACCAGATAATGATAATAGGCCAGCACCAACGGATGGGTAGGAAGGATGTACTCTTTCGTACCCAGCTTGGCCATACCTAATTGCAGTACACGCTTGTGGCCTGCTTCAAGATACTGCTTCTGTGGAATTGCGTCCAAGTAAAGTCGATATTCCTTAACTACTGAGCCGACAAGTCGCTGGTACTCAGGGCCCCAGCCGCACAAAGAGGGCAAGGTATTCTTCTCACTATAGTACTGGTAGAGCGCCCTATAGGCGGCCGACAAAGCGGGCGCATGCTCTTGTAAGTCTACATGGCTAAGCTGCTCGCCGGTTCCATCATCACAATACAGCAGGCCCCCATCTATAAAACCGGCCTCATAATTCAATAATTCGGTACTACGTGATGTACCCTTAACTTCTTGATTATTGATATACACACGCTCTTTGGTTCTGTTGTATACGCCAAAAAGCCCGTCATTAAAAAGGTTTGACTTGTTTGATAGATCTAAAAGCAATGGTAACGATAATACGTCCGTTGCCGCGGCACCTTCTACGTCGAACTTGAGTTTAGCTTCGCCACTAATCACCTCGAAATCAATTCTGTCGACTTCATTGGAGATATCAGTGAAATCTATTACATCTTGATCGATCACGTTAAACGACTGGCCAACCTCAGTCATGATCGCGGTGCTACCGGCTCCAGCGCTAGAGATGGGAAGAGTGGTCTCTTGAGACTGAAGCTTTACTAGACTATTTCTTACATCGACTAGGAAACTATTTCTTATCGCATCAATATTAAACTGGCCCTTCTGAAGAACGAGACAGTGAAACTTGAAATTTTCAGACGTTTTTTCACGGGTTAAATCAATCCGAAAGAATCGCGGTAACTCACGCATAGCGCCGATTAAGACGAGTGAAGTGTTCACATTACCACTGCTGAGCTGAAGATTACCGACTGTAATCGGACTAACCTGACAACTATCGACAATCTTTAACTCGCCAAGCTTGATCTTTCCGCCTGTAAATTCCAGGGAAATATCAAAATCCTGCCTCTCTCGATCAACCACTAGAAGCATATGGCGGGCTCTCAGCGCTGACTTACTAGCACCACGCGTTCGAACTATTAGCTCACCCGTCGCCGATTTCTCAGATCTGACTTCAAGAATTTGATCACGATTACGGTCTTGTTCCTTTCGAATCTCATCATAGGTGAGGTCCTTCCAAGAATAGGGTTTTTCGGGCGGAAAGTGCCTAGCTATGAACGGTTTACCTAAGTCAGGGAGGTTGTCCGCCAACTGATCAGGATAGTGCTCCTGCACGTCTTCAATCTGTTCATAAAGGGCTCTATTGCTGTCCAGACGCTTGCGTATCTGCTCTGCAGCCCGAGGCCCGTGCATTTTCTGTATTGCAGGGTCACGCAACAGGCCAAGTTCATGAAACTCTATTACACCGTCGGCAATCGCAGTATAAAGCGTTCCAAAGCCAAACATGCTGCCTTGGTCTTCTGTGATCAAGTCAAATTGATACTCTAAGAGGATACGTGAGATCTCAACACTCTCTGGCTTGCCTGATCTATCGACGAGATCAAGCAAAGCTGCCTTTATCTCCTCCGGGTTAAATACAGAGTGGGAACTTGTTAGGTCCTCCGCACTATTAACAATGGTGTCCAACAAGCTGTTGTGAATAATCAGTAAAGCGGTTGATTCAAATTCACCTTGCTGACCAGCAACTTCATCGCGTAAAAACGAAATGAAATTCTCTGTATATCCAAGACCATCTTGGTCATTATGTATTACAGGTATAAGCTTCGCATTACCGCAGCTGGTGTAGGCCAACTTCGAGCCCCGTGCATCGACGAAACCAGAAACCAGCTCAGGATTGATAAAAGATTTGTAAAGCTTCGCGCTGTTCTCCAGGTTCGGCGATTGAAACTGATAGCGAAAACCTGGCTCCACTCCAGTATTCGCCCAGTTCAGGAAGTAGGATGCAAGAAACTCTTCAAATAGTTTTACGGACATACACTGCATCTCCACTGTCACTCATTCTTTCGACATTGCCTACGCGCTCGTAGAAGCCGATCAAGCTCTGCTGTGTCTTCTTGTCAAAATACACTCCTCGTGCTCTGAACTCTTCGAGTAACTCATGAAACCGCAAGCGCTGCTTCTCACCTATCGCCAAATTGGTTAGAAGAGCAAGGTAATCCTGATTCATCACCAGAACTTTACCAACACGGCCACGTGCTCTAACAAAAGTACTGCATAGCTCAACTTCGGCAGCCCTAACAAACTTACCTTGGGCTGCAGATCTTGTTTGCCCCTTCTCAAACTGCATAAGCGATAGCTTCAATAATTGTTGCAGCCAGTAAAGCGGGTCTTCATTTGAATCGTCAGAATCTATCGCTAAATCGCGATCCTCTGCAAAATCCTTTGCATACTGCCGCAGTCGCGGTGTGTCTAATGGCGCCAACTGCGACGCAAAATGCCAGAGGGGTATTCGAGGACGGTCTTCAGCGACTTCCTGTAAGGTTTCAGCCATCGTCAGGTAAGGGAAAATCTTTTGGATATTCGATGAAACTTTTTGGTGACCGTTACGCACTAGGTCTGTTCGTTCGAGGCTCGCCGTCTCGTTTTCCATAATGAAATACAACGGCCTTGCCGCAGGCTCACTCTTATAACCATCTATATTCAGCGCCAATTGGGCTGTATACAAATACCCATAAAGCCTCAAGAACTCTTCAAGGCAATGTATAAGATAACCAGGGTGGTCAGACAGAAATTTTATGTCCTTACGGAAGTGGCATGTAAGGAAAGGCAGGAACGGCTCTTCTTCGATATTTTTGGAATTTCTCGGCCCGAAAAAATCCTTCAAGACATCTGGGGAGCGCAGCGAGTCTACTAGTTGCTGCTCCAAAAAATTCCTCTTCATCCTCTCCGGCTGCGGATTATGATAGTCCTGCATCAGGCTTGAAAAGAGGTCACCAAGTCTATTCTTTGGAGAGCTAACTGGCAGATTAGCGATTCGAAATAAGAGACATTCAGGCGCTATGGTGAAAAATGTATCCTGGGAAAAATACATATCTTCCAAATATTCCCATAGCTGAATTTCGTCCAATCGTTCCGTGAAATCCTTTTGGCAGACCTCTCGAAACTTCGAATAACTAGCCCCTTCACCTTCTTTGACTGCCATGTCTTTCGCCAGTATCTTGCGGTAAACATTTCGGACTACTACGCCTTTGGCAACTTCCCAATCAAAGGCAGATTCAGTAACACTTGTACGTACTGGAAAATAGCCGTTCAGCGAGTTAACGTTAGACACAGCAAGGTCTTTTTTCAGTATAGACATCGTTAAAGGCCACCCACTCGAATATCGCCATCAGGATTCTCTTTTATCTTAATACGCAATCCGTTTCGATGGAGGAAAAGCACTTTAGAGTTACTCGCATGACGAGTGATCTTATTCACTAACTCATCCAAAAGAACAACGCTATTTTTGTTGTGCTTATTTGGCCGGAAACCAGCGCAGATATCCATCATCATCGCCAGCAAATTCACATTTACCGGAACCGGCTCTAGCTGATCTTCGTTAACAATAATATGCAGGTTAAATTCAGAGATATCATGTATTTCATCAGCTTGAATGCGCGGGTAGCTGATAGCGATATCTACCTCAGCTGCAAGGTCAGATAACCCATGAGAAGAAATGTAAAATTCATCTTTCGTTAGATATGAGGCGTTCTTATTTGCATACTTGTTAATCGAAAGAAGGACTATCTCGTTGTAAAATGGCTTTAGTAGCGCTCTGCTTTCACTACTGCCGTCAAATTCCTTATGCAGCTGC
The DNA here is from genome assembly GCF_026262625.1 of Candidatus Litorirhabdus singularis. GTDB lineage: Bacteria > Pseudomonadota > Gammaproteobacteria > Pseudomonadales > Halieaceae > Litorirhabdus > Litorirhabdus singularis. Next base: position 296,736 of record NZ_SHNN01000004.1, on the reverse strand, counting down.
CATATTTTTTTGTATAGCGTCAAAGATGCTTCGTCAAAAGAATCAGAGAATCTTAGGTGATAGCCATTCTCTAGCTCAGTGCTTTTAAGCAAATAGAAGCATCTAATTAGAGAGGTAGGATCTAGATCACCTTTAACCCTATATCTTGACTCCAATTCGTTCACGAAGTCGAGATAGCTGTCGTCCCGGAAATCGAGAGTCCTGTGTATAACAAACAAATCCAACTGCTTATTACGTATGATACTCGGGTCGAAATCAGCCAAAGCAGCCAAAAGCTCATTGTCACCCCCACTGAATAGGTTGTCGAAAAGATAGCCCGGTCCAGTTAAAAGGCAATAGACAAAATCTAAAAGCATACGTGCGGTAATAAACTGATCCTTTCTTATGCGCGCACAAAGAAGCAGCTCTACAATTATTTTTTGTACTGAATGCTCACCTAGCAGGAGAAAGTTGGCGACTAGGAGATTGTGAGTACCGCGGGAAATTTCTTCATTGAGGGCTTCTCGAAATGGGTTATCCACTTCATCTTTTACCACCTTATCCATTAGTCCGCTGAAAAACTCTGAGTCGACCTCGCCATTTACGATCTGAAATTTTGGAAACGCCTCGAAATCAATAAATGTATAGTCACCTGCTAGCTGCTCGCCTTCCAAAAAACACTTTATAGCAGATCTGACATTACTATGAGCATCATCACCCTCACGTTCATAATTACCCAGCATTCCGATATTTATTCCGACTACTAGTGGCCTGTCAGAATTAGTGAACTTAGCAAAAATCGAGTCCAACGTCTCCACGGCCGTGTCATCGGGCTTGAAGCTATGTGTGGCATCCAGGTGAAAATCAACTTTGCCTTGGTATGCCTCTCTATATCGGGTCAGTATTTCTGACTTTCCGTCTCCACTACTACCACACAGAAAAATGATCTCATGTGACTGAATTTCGTTCAGTTTTTCTCTAAATGCTCTTTCGATATCCGTCTCTACATAGAGATACTGCTTAATTTTCTCTAGCTCTTTATCAATGCTTTCGCCAACAGTTGAAACTGCATAGGGCGATGACTTTGAGAGCATGCTTAACGCTTTTTTTAGACGCATTTACAATTCACTCTAGTAGATATTTTTGATTTCCCGAGTATTCTGATAACAATATTCATATTATTTGTATTCGTAGCAAGCTACTACCGGGCCTCTTAAAGAACTCGTTGTAATTCCACTGAATACATTATTCAACATTCATAAAACACACTGGCCTTAACCATTTCGCCATTATCTTGATCAACAGAGACGCATTGCTACGCTACCCAATTCTAGTGGAAGGAATTGAAGATTTGTAAAGATACAGCATAGTTTGCGGTTATGCGGCCTACATAGATCAACTTCTTGTCCTTAGATTCTGAACCAAGCTGAATTCTAAGCCATAAGTGCTATAGCAGCCCTCATTGGGGAATTGTCTGTCAGCTCGACTTTCAGGGGCGAGTCCGTAACAGCCATCAGCATGATAGAGAGACCCAGCCGGCATCATTTCTTTCTGCCGGGGAAAAGATGCGCATATAAACCACGATACTCAGCCTTCCGCGCTATTGGGTCGGTAGACTTAAGACCGACACAACGATGTGCAGCATGGACATCCCAGCCGAATGGCCAGCGCTTGAACTGATGTTGCCCACAGCCTGGGCACAGCCTTTGTAGGCCGTCTGAGGCTCGAGGGGTATCTTGCGACCCTACAGCCCTTATTGGCTTGTTGATAACCTTTGGGCGCTCAAAGGCTGGCTCCCCTACTCTGGGCACCCATACAACATCTTCAGGCGGTACACCCATAGCTCGTCGCTCTGACTCTGGCAGCGCTGCGACCCAAGCCGACAAGTAGGCATCCAGCAGGTCGTGGTTACTACCAAAACCTATTTGGCCGAGCACTACCTCTCGTCCACCGCCAGCTGGCCACCCCGTGTACTGCGCCGCCGTGCTCAATTGACTCTCCACAACTCCCGCCTGACTCTTATGAATGGCACCAGAGCCTATAGCCCTAACTGTGGCCTGAGGGAAAACTTCTATACATGGAGCAATTGACGAAAGCCTTTCGAACAGTCGAAAACCTACCTGCATCCATAACTGGTTAGCATGAGGTAGGCGGCTTTCCTCACCACCATTGGCGATGTGGCGCCTTACTTTTCCAAAAATCATTTCAAATTCGCTGGCGCTAGGAGTAGTGAAGCAGCTGATTCCCGCTTGGTCCATGGCGACTTCAGCGGCGCGCCTTTTCTGGTTTTCGACACGCGGTGATCTCGGCGCATCAATGCCAATTCGGACAATCCTGCCACCCAGTTTCGTAGCTACCGCCTGAAGGTAAGTCGCTGCCTCGTCTACAAAGCGCTTAACCAGCTCCGCGTCCAATACTGCCAGGTTCCCTCTGCCTCTGGGCGGCCTACAAGTCAGCTGCGTCAAATCTACCGGCAGTAGCCTTTCTCCGTCCCATGAACAAAGGCAAATGGGCAGATACTTCTTCTTCGCGATCGCTAGATCGATACCAACATACAGAGTTTTCATCTCGCAATTTTCAATCACGGAGTCTCTTGAATAAATGGCCGTAACCGCCATCAGCCTTACATAGCGCGCCAACGACGTTGGCTGGGATCAGCCACGAGAATAATGCTCTCGTTTCAAACCACCCGAATATTAACCGGAATAGCACTCTGCCGTGCCTGTCCGGTAATAGGGTCATAATACTTCTCATCACTCGCCAGTACGTTGGTCGATGAACCCTGCTGCCTAACATTGTCTGTGTTGCTGGTGGTGTCGCCAAAGGCGTGGGCCATGGAGATGACTCCCGGCTTTACATCGTCACTGGCCTTGACCACCCCGGCTATGGTGCCCGCTTCTGAAACGATTTCGACCAGGGTCTCTGATGCCAGGTTCAGCTTGGCCAGGTCGCTGGAGTGGATATAGGCGTAGTTGGTGGTGCCTTTGTCTTTGAGCTTATTGAAGTTGTGGCCGGTAGAGTTGAAGAACTGTTTGATGCGCCGCGATACCAGCAGGTGGCTGTAGCTCGCATTACTCTGGGGCTGGCCCTGCTCATTGAGGGGTTCGGTGATAACGTCTTTGAGCTGCTGGGCTACATCTTCAGGCAGCAGCTTGAAGCGGTGCTGGTTTCTTTCACTTTTGGGGGCTACCGGGCGCACGGCTTGATTAAAAATCTTACCGCCGCTGGTGATGGTCTCGTCACGTACCTGCTGCAAAGGCACTGCTGAGCCCTGGGTCATGATTTCGGTAATCTCAAACTTGCTGGGCCGTTGGGTCATATCCAGGGCAACGCCATTCACCTCCAGCGGTATGCCCATGCGGGTGGCCAACTCCCAGTACAGCTCCCACTCTTCCAGCAGGTTGGCGTTGGCACTGGTGACTTTGTCGGTGTAATGGGAGTAAGACTCCTCAAAGTAGATCTCCCCCAGCAGGGTGGCTTCTTCTCGCTCCAGCTGCAGCTTGGGACCAAAAATATAATGGGCCCGGCGCGAGGTGGCCGAGAACCAGGGGTCCAGGGCTACCAGTAGTTCCAGGTCTTCCATGGCCCGGGCCACTTTGTCCTGATTGGGGAACGCCACCACCGGGTTACCGCCATTCACAAACAGGGCTCTTATCTGGCCTGCACCGGGGGTCAATATTTCATCGGCCATAACGTTGCAGGGTAGCTCATCACCCAGCTGGGTCAGGCCCCGGAACCGAGTGGGCTGTGAATGCTCGCCCCAGGCCTTGGGCGGAAAAATAACCTGGGCCTTGCGCGGCCGCGCGGGTGATAGCGGTGCACAGCCAGTGGGGTTTTCCCCTTCGCGATAGAAGCGCCCGCAAATGGCGTTGAGAGTGGTGACCATATGTTCGGTGAGTGAGCCATTGGGCGCCATTTCCGGGCCGGTGCCGGTGGAGGCGGCGCCTTTGTTGCCGCCGGCGAACATGCGTGCGGCCTCATACAGTTGCTGCTCAGGTACATCACTGCGTTTGGCAGCATAGTCCGGGGTAAAGGGTTCCAGTGCGTCGCGCAGGGCACTGATGCTGTCGACAAACTCGTCACAGAAGGCTTTGTCGTAGAGCCGCTCGTCAATAATGATTCTGATGATGCCTGCCAGCAGGGTGGGGTCTTCGCCGGGGCGCACCTGCAGGTGCAGCCTGGCCCTGCGCGCGGTTTCGGTTTCGCGCGGGTCTATTACAATCACGTTAACGCCTTTGTCCAGCGCGTCCTGCAGGCGCCGGTAGGGGTTGTAGGGTGGCAAGCCACCGGCGGACGAATATTGCGATACCACCGTGTTGCAGCCAATGAACATCACCACGTCGGCATCCTTGAAGGAGTGGACCCCCGCCGACCAGGCGCCAAAGCGCGCGGGCATATAGGCCTTGGCGGGCTGGTCCAGGGTGATGGGCGAGAACAGTGACGGAGAATCTATGGCCCGATGAAAGGCTTTGGACACAAACAGTGTCGGGTAGTTGGTAAAGGCCCAACTGCCGTTATAGGTGGCAATGGATCGACCGCCGTATTGTTCAAGCAGGGACTGCAACTTGGCCGCAACTTCATCCAGCGCCTGTGACTGGTCCATCTCGACAAAGTTGTCGCCCTCGCGCTTGAGCACGCCGCGAATCCGGTCCGGGTGCTGGTGCATGGTAATCAGCTCGCGGCCGCGCAGGCAGGTATAACCGCCAGACAAAACATTATCAGGGTCGCCGCGCAGGGCAATAAGCTCATCGCCATCCACGTCTATGTCCATAGCGCAGCAGCCCAGACAGAAGCGGCAATAAGTTTTTTTGGTTTCAATAGCCATGTTTGAACCCGATTATTATTAGAGCTTTGGTCACTCAGGCTATGTTGCGTGATTAGGCTACCTGATGACAAGCCTCTTAAAGGGCTCTGACCCCTTAAAACTCATCCGGTAAAAAGAGAAACGGGCAGCACGCCTTAATGCAATTACACGGAACACTCGAGCTGCCAAAACGGCACAGTAATCCAGTACCGATTTTTTATCGTACGCTTATTGACTGGTTACAAAAAAGCCAGCCGAGGTACCTTTAATAACTTACAATCTCGGAGTCTTTTATGAAAAGTAAATTTACGTTTACATCTCTAGCTACAACACTCTTAAGTCTGTTTTTCTTCAGCCCTCTCGCTACAGCCGCGGCAGGCGACTCGGCGATGCTTCAATCTGGCGACTTCGTCGGCTACTCATTTTGGTTGATTTCAATGGCACTCGCCGCGGCTACCATCTTCTTCCTCATGGAATCGTTGAGGATGGGGGGTAAGTGGGCAACGTCGCTCACCGTCTCAGCGCTGGTGACTTTTATCGCAGCGTTTCACTACTTTTACATGCGCGAAGTCTGGGTTTCTACCGGCAGCACACCAACCGATTTCAGGTACATTGATTGGTTGTTAACCGTGCCGCTGCTGATGATTGAGTTCTATCTTATCCTTGCTGCCATCGCCAAAGTTTCCGGCGGCATTTTTTGGCGTTTGCTCATCGGCACTCTGGTTATGCTTGTCCCCGGCTACATGGGTGAAGCTGGCTACATGAATGTCACGCTCGGGTTCAGCATTGGAATGGTTGGCTGGGCCTTCATACTCTATGAAATCTTCTTCGGAGAAGCGAGTAAAGTGGCGGCTTCAGAAGCGCCCCCGGCCGTGCAAAAATCGTACAGCCTTATGAAGTGGACTGTGACAATCGGATGGTCGATCTACCCGCTGGGCTACTTCTTCGGCTATATGGCCGGTGGTACGGACGCTGGCACTCTTAACATCGTTTACAACCTCGCCGACGTTTTAAACAAAATCGCATTTGGTCTGTTCATCTGGTACGCAGCAAACGAAGACACCAGTCAAAAAGCCTGATCCGTCGGGCTCGATCATTTGTTTGGAGAGTCTAAAACTATAAGGGGTCAGAGCCCTTTTCTTGAACGAACAAAGATCATGAAAGGGCTCTGACCCCTTTAACCTGAGCCCTTTAAACTCGCCTTCGATTGAAGCGTTGGACGACTTAGCTCATTTGTCAGAGAACATTGCTGTGGTCAGAGCATCAACTCGAACAATAGCACCGTCATAATTTTGTTCTGCCGTATTCTCACCCGGAAATCCAATGCAGCGAATTCCTGCCGCCACCGCAGATTCAAGGCTGGGTTCTGAGTCTTCGATAGCGATAACCTCGTCTGGTTTTATGGCCATGTCATGCATCGCTTTGATATAAATATCTGGCGCCGGCTTCCCGTTCTCGACCATTGACGCATTGCCAATAAATGCAAAGTCGTCACGATCCACAAGGCCACTCAGAACTGTCAAAGTGGCAATAATGTTGTCTTCACTGGTTGTGCTGACCAGAGCCAGTTTCCTGCCAGTTTGTTTGGCAAACTCAATGACCTCTTTTACGCCGGCGCGTATTGGCGCGCCATGCTCCTCAATATGAGCATCGAAAAGCTTTGTTTTCGTCTGATGGATTTCGTTGGCGTCGACATCGGCGTTATGAGTATTGGCATAGGCTGCAATGCGCTGGCGCCCTCCAGATTGTAGGAGCATCCTGCTATAGTCATCTCGCGTCCAGTTCCAGTCCAGACCGTGTTCCTTGAATGCGTTATTGAACGCGCTTCGCTGGATTTCTGAGGTTTCAATCAAGGTTCCAATGGAACCGAATGCAATAGCTTTAAGTGACATAAATATTTTCCTGAGCGGCCAGTATAGGTTTGGACAGAGGGTGTGTTCAGAGCAATTAGTGCGGGGTATACGGGCGAAGTTCGTGTGAAGATCAATGTGAAGCGACCTTATCTTTGCGGCGCTAGCAGCGAGGGGGCGAATCATTGGGTACAGACAGGTGTGCGCCTTACCTCAGGAACGAGCAGATTTGGTGTGCAGGGCCGCCCAGGTCATCACGATTCCGAGCAAAAATACGACAAGATTAACTATAAGGGGTCAGAGCCCTTTTCTTGAAAGAACAATGATCATAAAGGGCTCTGACCCCTTTTTAGAAGCGGCAATCGGTTTTTTGGGGTTCAATGGCCATGCCGCTGCACGCCAAGTCGGCGTGCAGGCAAGCATCAAATCTGCCGCTATTCCTGCTTTAACAGCTCATCAGTTAACTTGTCGATTGACCAGGAGTCGGCTTTTTGGCTGGGCGGGTAGTCCTTGAAGGTCATCAGAAACTGCTGCGTGGTCGCCAGACCCAGGTAGCCTTGCGGGGCCTTGTCGATCATCCAGTCCCAGTAGGAATTGGAGTTGTGATCGGCTCGCTCAAACGGGTCCCGGCGCAAGTTGAAGATCTTGAACATACGCAGGGTCACAAACGGCTCCGCCCACAGCGCCATGGTCTTGGCGCGGTTCTCTGCGTAGACAATTTTCCAGTCACCCACACGCACACCCACCGGCATACCCTCGTCGCTCAAGTAATGAAATTCCTGGCGCGGGCCCTTGGCAGCCTCCCCACTCAAGTAGGGCATAAAATTATAGCCATCCAGATGCAGACGGTATTTGCGACCGGTCTTGCCCGTGACGCCGGTATCACCCTTAAGAAACTTCTGTTTCAGGTCGGGCTCTCCGGCCGCCGCTGCCAGCGTCGGCATCCAGTCCAGGTGCGACATAATGTCGTTAGAGACACTACCCGCTGGTATTTTGGCCGGCCAGCGCACCATGGCAGGTACCCGATAGGCACCTTCCCAGTTAGAGTTTTTCTCGGAGCGAAAAGGCGTAATACCGGCATCGGGCCAGGTGTTGTAATGCACGCCATTATCGGTGGAATAAAAGACGATGGTGTCATCGGCAATACCCAACTCATCCAACTGGTTCAACATATCGCCAACCAGCGCATCGTGAGCCACCATCACATCGTTGTAGAAGCCCTGCCCCGATTTGCCCACGTGCTTCTCGGCGCGATGGGTCCGAAAGTGCATGCCGGTGGTATTGAGCCAGACGAAAAACGGCTTGTCGGCCTTGACCTGGGTATCAACAAATTTTTGCGCGGCTGTGACAAATTCTTCGTCGGTAGTTTCCATGCGCTTGCGCGTCAGCGGACCGGTGTCTTCTATGCGTCCATCGGCATAGGAACGAATGACGCCACGGGGGCCAAACCGTTGCTGAAACCACTCTGCCTTGGGGTAGTCTTCATCTTCCGGCTCTTCCTCGGCATTGAGGTGGTACAAGTTGCCAAAGAACTCGTCAAAACCATGGGCAGTGGGCAGGAATTCGTCTTTGTCACCCAGGTGGTTTTTGCCAAACTGCCCGGTCGCATAGCCCCGCGACTTGAGCACTTCGGCAATAGTGATATCCCTGTCCTGCAGGCCCAGTTCGGACCCAGGAAGCCCCACTTTGGTCAGCCCGGTACGCAGGCCAGCCTGACCCGTAATAAAGGTTGAGCGACCGGCGGTACAACTCTGGTCACCGTAATAATCGGTAAACCGAACGCCTTCATCGGCGATTCGGTCAATATTGGGGGTGCGATACCCCATCATGCCATCGCTGTAAGCACTAATATTGCTGATACCAATATCGTCCCCCCAGATGATCAAAACGTTGGGCCTGTCGGCTGCCAGCACCCACGCGGGTAACAGAAGAAGGGTGAGCGCTGCACTTTGCATGCGGGTCAGTAGCATGAGAATTTCCTTTCGTTAGATTTTATCCCGACAGTATTGCCTAATCAGCCAATGATGCAAGTGCCTGACCCAGCTTAAAGCGGGACAAATGCCTCTGCGCACCTTAACGCCCGCAGAGGCAAGCCTTTAAGCAGCCAGCCCTACCGCAGTGGCCTGCATGGGTACAAACCCGGGCAACGCTGCGATGCGCGCCAGCCACGCCCGCACGTTGGGGTAGTTTGCCAGCGACACATCGCCTTCGGGGGCATGGGCGATATAGGCGTAGTTGGCCACGTCGGCAAGGGTCGGATGACTACCCACCAGCCACTCGCGCTCAATCAGGTGAGACTCCAGTACCTCCAGCAGGTTGTGCGCTACTGTCATGGCCCGCTGATGGTCAAGGGCAGCACCAAAGACATTGACCAGTCGGGCTGACGCCGGCCCCGAGGCTACCTGCCCCGCCGCTATCGACAGAAAGCGCTGCACTTGCGCGGCCGCCAGCGGCTCGGTGGGCAACCAGGTATGGCTGGTATCGTAGCGCTCGGCCAGATACACCAGAATCGCGTTAGAGTCGGCAATAACAGTATCGCCGTCTTCCAACACGGGCACTTGGCCCAGAGCGTTTTTGGCCAGAAACTCGGCCTGTTTGTGTTCACCGGCGGCCAGGTCCACGTCGACCAGGGTGGCATCAATGCCCAACAGCGACAGCAGCAGCTGCGCGCGGTGAGAGTGGCCGGATAATGCGTGTCTGTGAAGTTTGATGGTAGTCATGATGGTTCTCCTTGGGTGACCCGCACGGTTGCACGGGTTTGTTAGTCAGTTATTAAAGGTTTGTTAAACGTTGTTCATCAGGCAAACAGTTCCAGGCGCACACGCTCGCGCGCTATGCCCAGCGCCTTTGCCGCGGCGGTTACCGCGCTAATCAGGCTGTGTGGTCCGCACACGTAAATCACGGTGTCGTCTGCGGCGGCAACCAACAGGGCCGCAACGTCCATCCGCTGCCCATCGTCGCTGCTGTATACGGTCAACCGATCAGCCAGTTGGCGCTGCAGACGATCACGAAATGGCATCGCCAAACGGCTGCGACCTGCGTAGTGCAGATGAAACTTGGAATCACGTGCCGCCAGTGCCTGGGCCATAGCTTTGATGGGAGTTATGCCAATACCGCCGGCAATCAGCAGCGCCGGACGTTTGTCCTCGTGTAATCCAAAGTGATTAGCGGGCAGGTCGACGCGCAAACGCGTGCCAATGCTATAGCTGTCGTGCACGGCGGCAGAGCCCCCGCTGCCCGCCTCTTCACGCAGCACGGCAATCTCGTAGATGTCAGTGCGCTGCGGGTTAGAGGCAATGGAGTAATGGCGGTCTACCACTGCGCCAGACGGCAGGCGCACGGGAACGCGCAGGTGCGAACCCGCTTCCACCGGCGGCAACTCGCCGCCTTTGGGGTCACGCAGCTCAAACGCTCTCACCTTGGGTGCCAGTTGGCGTACGCCACTGACGATAAGCTCTAAGGGGCCCTCGCCCAGCACCTCTGATGTTGGTGGCGGGTTGGGTTGAGTCGCGGCCGGTTGCCGCTCTACCGAGCCTGCCAGCAGGTCTTGCAGGTGCTGGTTCTCTGCGCGCAGCTCGGTGAGTTCGTGTTCAACCTCGGCCTGGGTAAATCGAGGAGTAATGTGTTGCGGGCAATTCCAGTCAAAGGCTTCTACCTCAATCACAAAGCCACGCTCTATTTGAGCGGGGTAGTCGGCATCTTCCAGCCGCGCCAGCAGCTCTGGCTCGTCCAGCCCAATGGTGCGTACCCGGCCCAGCAGTTTCAGGCGCGTGCGATTGGGGTAGTCCATAAAGAACAGCGCCACGCGGTTGTTGGTGCTGAAGTTGCCGGTGCTCACGTACTGGCGGTTACCGGCAAAGTCTGCGAAGCCGATGGTGCGCTCGTCCAGGACCTTCATAAATCCTGCGGGCCCACCGCGGTGCTGCAAGTAAGGCCAGCCGCTTTCGCTCACACTGGACATGTAAAAGCTGTCGCGGGCAGCAATAAACATTGCCTCACGGCCACTCAGTTGGTGGTTGTAGTCATCGCCGCCATCCATGCGGGCATAACCGCCGCGGCTGCCCTGTTGTGTCTGGATGGCCCGAACGACAGGGGTAAATGCGATCTCGGCGAATTTGTGAGCCATGGTCAATCTTCCTTTGCTGGGCGGGGCAGTAGCGCCCTTTGCGTTGCGATGTAGCTACTTTCTCAAATTCCTATTGGAAGAAGAATCCTCTATTATGTAAATTCATTGTTGCGTTAAGTGGAATAATTAATGGATCGCTTTCACCAGCTGCAGGTGTACGTGGCAGTCGCCGAGCAGGAGGGCTTTGCCGCGGCAGCCCGGCGCCTGCAACTCTCACCCCCGGCTGTCACCCGCGCGGTGGCGGCGCTGGAAGACACGCTCGGCGTGAAACTACTCGATCGCACCACCCGCCATGTGCGCGTCACCGAAGCCGGCCGGCGCTACCTTGATGACGCCCGGCAAATTCTGGCAGGGCTGGAAGCCGCCGACGATGCTGCGGCCGGCATTAACGCCGAGCCGCGTGGCCACCTTGCAGTGACAGCGCCCGTCATGTTCGGCCGGTTGTTTGTAATGCCGGGTATCGTGGATTACCTGGAGCAGTACCCGGGTATGGAAGTAGAGGCTGTATTTCTTGATCGCTCGGTGAATCTGCTGGAAGAAGGGCTGGATGTCGGCGTGCGTATTGGCGAACTCCCCGACTCCTCCATGCGCGCGCTGCGGGTAGGCTCGGTCCACCATGTACTGGTGGCGACGCCCGCTTATCTTGCACGCCATGGCACACCGCAAGTGCCACAGGACCTGCGTCAACACAGCTTGATCGCTTCGGCAGCTGGTGGCTTTGGCAGCGGCTGGCGCTTCTCAGGCGCAGACAGCGACCACCCGTTAAAAACCGACGCACGATTAACCGTCACCTCCAACGATGCCGCTATCAGCGCAGCGCTGGCTGGTTTTGGTATCGCCCGACAGCTGTCTTACCAGGTGACCGCCGAGATCGAGGCCGGGGCGCTGCAGATACTCTTGCCGCAATACCAACCGGCCGACTATCCGGTGCATATTGTGCACCGGGAAAGTCGCCATGCCTCAGCCCGGGTCAGGGCCTTTATCGACTTGCTGGCACAACGGTTGCGGGGTGAGCCCTGCTTGCATGACTCGGGCTAGTCTGGCCCTTGATTGCGGTTTTATGCGGCGCCGCACGCAACCAAACCGGTGTTTGTCGCGTACTTATAGCAGATCCTGACTATGCCAACGTCGCGCAGTGGCGGTCATAGCCAGGCACCGTGCAACATCCCAAGGAGATAGTTTTTTATGCAAGATTGGCAACGCCTGCAGTCCACAGTACTCAATGAAACACGCATTTTCAGACTGCTGGAGGTACTCGACCAGTCACCGCATACCACCAAAGACCACACGTTTTGCGTCATAGACAGTCTGCACTGGGTGAATCTCATCCCCGTCACCAGCCAGGGTGAAATCGTCATGGTTAAGCAGTATCGCCACGGCAGCCAGCGGGTAACGCTGGAGATTCCCGGCGGCATGGTAGATGCGGGCGAACTGCCTGCAGACGCAGCCAAGCGTGAGTGCCTTGAGGAGACGGGCCATATTGTTGATAAGGTCGCTTCGATGGGAGTACTGAACCCTAACCCCGCCGTATTCAATAACGAACTGCATACCTTTGTCGGCCATGTTGTTGGCACGGAGGCCAAAGTCCATGTAAGCGAGACAGAAAATACAACAGTCGAGTTGGTCGATATCGCTCTGCTTAAAGGCTACATGCTCGATGGGACGATTGATCATGCGCTAGTGTGCGCGACATTGTGGCGGTTTCTGGATCAGTGGGAAGCAGGCTAATCCACTTTAGCCAGCGCTTAGCGCCTGAATACTGTGCGGCGGTGAAAGCTTAAATAGTCCTGATGCTCATCACCCAAACTCACGCGCATTGCGCTGTCGATACCCAGCACCTGAAAATCTTCCAACTGTTCCGATATACAAATATCACCTGAAGACTGGAAGCTAATGTACCCAAGATCAAATACCTTACTAAGGTTGGGCACAAGCAGTAATCCATTGCAGGGGTCTAGCCTCTCCGGATGACTGGCACTCACCCAGGGCTTAATGTGCGAAGCCACCAGGAACCGGGTGTCAGCGTAACCCGTAACCGCACAGCCACCCCAGTGCGCTATAAGCTGCTTACGAAACTTACCCTGCCCCACACGGGTATTGATGAGAGTCGTTTTCTCGGTATTAGTTAGCCGGGCATCCGCTACGATATCGCTCAGGTCTTGTTCTAAAGCGCTTTGGGTAATTTCAGCAAGATAATCGGCATAGTTATGAAGGGCTGCATTGTACAGTCCCTTACCAACGGTATTGCGAGCGTCGTATATCTCAAGCCGACGCAGCTTCTCGCAGGTATGACGAAAGTCACTGACGCTATCAATTTCATGCAGCGATTGCTTAACCAAGTCGGCAGCAGCGGCCCAACTGGATAGACCACCCGCAATGGCTACCGAATGGCTCTTGGCTGTCTTGGGTGACATGCCAATTGCGACAAGCCATTGTTCAAAGTTCATAGGGTAGCGTCTCTAATCTTGTCCGTACTGCCATCATCAAGCATACGTAACACTACCGTCTCCCGGGTCACATGCTTACGCGAAAAATCCGTTTGGTGCCGCGGCCAATGCCAGCTCCAAAAGCAGCTGTCACCCTTAATGGTGGCCTGCACCGCTATCGTCGCCCCAAATCGCCTCAAGGCGTTGGTCGCGACCACAGCTCCAGCGATAGTAGTTGTAACGCACAGGGTTCCTTGCCGCGTAGTTCTGGTGAAATTTCTCCACTGGCCAGAAGGCGCCGGCAGCGCGAATCTCGGTATAAACCTGTTGGCCTTTAAAGCGTTCGGCCACTTTACTCAGAGACTTATCAGCCAAAGCTTTCTCGGTGGCATTGGCGGGAAAAATGGCGCTGCGATAGCTAAAGCCTTTATCGCAAAACTGGCCTCTGTTATCAAACGGGTCGATGTTGACCCAGAAAATATCCAACAGCTGCTGGTAGCTCACCAAGGCTGGGTCGTAGGTGACCTCAATGGCCTCAAAGTGGCCGTCGTGTTTACCGCTGTAGGTGGGGTTTTTCATGGTTCCGCCGGTAAACCCTGAGACCACATTCACAATGCCTTCACGCCCCTCAAAGTCAGACTCCATGCACCAGAAACAGCCGCCGGCAAAATGCGCGATCGCGGTCTCAGCCGCCGCAGGCAGGCTACCCGCAAGTAGCAGGATGGATAAGATGAAATGGCGCATGGTTCACGAGCTCCCGGAAGGTTGAGCAACAGTAGACCACCAATATCGTTAAAAGGTCCACGCTCCAAAAAATGACATGTTCAAGGGTTCAGACATCAAGATACGAGGATAACGCCAAAATCGCCGCCACCAGATAGCATCAAACCCACATAGCAATGAGGTTGCCAAAATCCAGCACCAGCGAGATGGCAATCAATACACTCGCCCACGCCAACCAGGCCATATACGCCCAGTCGGCCAGACCGTTCGCTGCGCGTGACAGTAAAAGCGGTTTGGCGGAGCGCCACACGCCCCACAGCATCGCTGGCCAGAACAGAATATGCACGTAGGTACCAATCACCATTCTGCTCGCTTCAGGGAATAACAGTTTCCCTGTAACCAGACCCAGCACGTTCAGTAGCAAGGCAGCCAGAATCCAGCGGGCGCCCACTCGTGAGTACACGAATACAATACTGGCCAGGAACGAAAACCCCATCAGTTTCATCCATACCTGAACACCCTGCGGGTAAGCGGCAGTTTCCGCCTGCAGCGCTGTTACGGCTTCTCTAACAAGGTCCAGCATGAGCACGCTCTCTTTGCTTTTGTTTCAGTGAATTGAACAGCATACGCCCATTTCAGGTAGACCACTGCGCCCGGACAAACCCGACCAAAGCCTACGCTTTATGTACTATTATGACCACAAAACAATAAGGAGAAACGGTATGACCGAATTCGAGTTAGCGCAACTGGAGTACATGGTGTACGCCCGCGAACAGGGCTTGATTGGACTCATGCAAACGCAGGCCGGGCTGGTCGCCAACGATCTCGCATTATGGACCGGGGTATTGTTTGGTTACTTACTGGTTGCTTACTTCGTGGGAAGCCAGCTGACCAAGGTACAGGCCGCCATTCTCAATGCCCTCTACCTCGCCGTATCGGGCGCGTCAGTTTTCAGCCTGCTCACGGGCGGCCTGACTATTGTTGGCTTTGCCAACCAGTACGCCATGGTCTCGGGCAATGAGAAAATAGCGACAGTAAGCCCGGAGTACACGTTCTTCGGCATCGCGCTCAACATCGCCTGCATTGTTGCATCACTTTATTTCATGTGGAGCGTGCGCCATCCCAAGGCAGAGTGACACTGCCCACCGGAGGCACAATAACCGAGGTCGATGCATTCAGGTCACCGGGCTACTTCCAGGTTAAAGGAGTCTGCCCCCTTAATTCCCAGACCAACGGTGGCGGGTTATAGCCTCTGCAAGATACGCGAGTAGGAGCCCGCGAGTTCATGAATCGGCGGCGAGTCGCCGTCAATCATCATTGAGATCAGGCCGGTACTTTCCTCCCGTCCCAGAAGCCGGTTCCAGCCCGATGCCAGTCGGTACAGTAATTTGGAGTCGGTTACCCTGCCGCCTATATGGTAGGCATAATACATATGCTTTTCCGCATCGCTTTTAGCCATATTCCATTGCGTGTGTATCAATGGGTAGCAGCGCTGCTCAGCACAGGCCTCGTGCTTTTCCACCCGGGTCTCTCGCCAGGCGCCGGCAGCCTTGGTCGGTCGGGGCGTTTGCAGACTTTCGTTGCCTGGTAAAGCCAGCACTACCGTGGCCTGGAAGGCCCCCGCGCGCTGCAGTTGCAAGGTCCCGGTTTTGCGTGCCGCATCGACCACCCAATCATCCTCAATTGGCAGTTGATACTCCGCGCCAGATGTCGTGTTGCCTCCGCTGAAAAGCTGCAGGAGTGTCATCAGCCCGATGGTCATAGCAACTGCCGCCGGTGAGTAGCGCGCCAAACTGGAAGGCTCGACAGGCCTCGTCGGGGTGACTTTTTCAGTGGGTGCTTCCAGCGATAATCGCGAGAGCACCAAAAAAATACCTCCTAACATAAAGATGAGAGCCAGTAGCTGGTATTCCTGGTGAGCGCCTAAATCCATTTGGGTGCCGCTAATCCAGTCTACCCAGACTATTGCGTTGACCCGCAACCCATTGGCAACTATGCCCAGCAATCCGCCCAGCATGGTCAGGCCGACAACTTTAAAAAGATTGCGATACAACAATGACCCCAGGCTGTAGCTCAGGAACATTGCCAGCAGGACAAAGCTGAGGCCAGAGCAGGCATCTAGGACCACGTAATTATTGTCACCCACGTTAATTCTGAAGCCATCCAATACGTAGGGTAAATCTACCAACTGGCAGAAGAAAACAATCATATCCAACGTCAGCACGCGCAGCGGAAACTCAAGCACATCGCCCGATGGAATCATGAACAGCAGTACCAGAAACACCGGCAGAAATCGCAGCCACAGTCCCCGCCCCAGCACCGCCAGGAAAATACCCTGCAGGAGTATAACCAGCGCAATATGTTGTAGCAGGTCGATTTGCACCAGCGCGGCGGTCGACCACAGCAGCAACGCAGCTGCGGTCAGCAACAAACCGGCAGCGTCTGGCTGCGGAGTCTGTCGCAGGAGCTCCTCGCGATAGTGCCAGCCCATGGCGTATACGAAAAATGGCACCACCAGCCAAGCGTACTGGTAGCTCTCTGTGGACGCCCAGATAGAGGTCAGGTTAACAACAGTTGGCCACATGGCCAGACCAGAAAAGGCCAGGATCAGTCCTAATAAGGTAAGTGCTCGCACCCAGGTGGGCCCCAGGGTGATAGCCGCAACTGCGGCGAGCTCATCCGGTTCACGCTCATAGGCAGTCATCTTTGCGCGATAGAGGAATGGCTGCAGCATTGTCTGCACCAGGGTGCGCTCGCTGCGCCGATGAAAATATTCCAGCCCGAAGTGATCAACCCGCGTGGTTTCGGGGTCAGAGTAAGTGCCAAACATCCGGTCCCAGCAGCTGAATATGGCGCCATAATTACTGTCTGCCAAAGCCGGTGTGCTGCCGTGGTGAATCGCGTGAACAGAGGGCGTTACCAGTACCCTGCGCAGCCGCCTGTCTACCCTATCGGGCAAACGAACATTAGCGTGGGTAAACAACGCACTCATGCCCGCAATAATCATGTACAGCATCAGGCCGGCTGGCGGCAGGCCAAGCGCCAGCACCAGCATGGCTGCCAACGGCAGCGTGAGCAGCGCCTCAAAGGGATGGTGGCGTTCCGCTGTAGTCACGTCGACAAACGTATCGCTGTGGTGAACCAGATGCACTCGCCAGAGCAGCGGCACCTCGTGGAAAACTCTGTGCTCCCAATAACGCCAAAAATCCAACAGCAGAAATACCAGCAGAATTTCGACTATCAGCGGCAGATTCCAGCCCGACTCCCCAGCCTGTTGCTGTGCTTGCGCGATATCAAGTGGACCCGCCGCAAATATCAGCGTTCCGCCCATACTAACCACGAGCATAAGGCTCAGGTTCACGATCCAGCGCTCCCTGCCCCTAACGGGCTCACGCTGGCTTCTCCTCAATGTCTCCAGGATGAGTAATAGCAATGCGCTGCCAAAAAATATCAGCGCATGAATGCCAGCAAATGAGAGGTTCATCTAGCGAACGCTCTTGCTAGCAAGCGACGGAGAAAAAATACTACCTTTGCTGTTTTTGCTTCACCATGCGGATGCCGACAGCCAATGAGACAGCAGCGATCATCATTATCCCGCCCGTAGCGAGGGTCGATTCCGTTCCAAGCTGCAGCACCAAAGGCGTACCCAGTGGCTGGCTGGCCAGCACGCTATTAGCAAATAACAGAGTAGCCATAGCCGTGATTATTCTTTTGCTCAACATCATCTTGCTCCATAAAGGTCCATAGACAGGCCGTATAGCCTTAGATGCAAATATCAAGCCACTAGTGTTTTTTCCATAGGTATCAATGAGATACAAAATAAAGGATGCGTGGTTTCCAAGGGATTGTAAGAATTATTGACGTTTTGGAGCACTCGTGAGGCCGCCCCTCTATTTACCAGAACAGTTCTGGCACATTCAGCCTCTGAGGAAATGGACATCCAGCTGATGGCTATCAGGCGGCCGTACCGTATTCTTTAAACGCACTAATCCTTATAGCCCGATAATGCCAGGCCAAGGCCAGGTGCGCTCCCAGCCTGAATACACCCCCGACGGCCGCCGCAGGTCCGAGCATCAGGGCGCCAACTCAAACGCCAACAGCACATTACCCGGCATGTGAAAGTAGATACCGTAGCCAGAGTTAACGAACAGCATATTGCCATCCAGTACCGGCCCACTTCCGCCACCGATGGAACCGCCATTGGCTTCAACACCGTTGACGGTGGTATAGGTCTGGGCCGTGTCGTAGTCCCAGAGGACTTTACCGTTCTTCTTGTCATAGGCGCGCAGGTGACCATCCATTGATCCCGAGATTACACCGCCGCTCATCGCGGTAGCCGGTGCCGACAAGCCCGGTTGGCAGAACTCCCGCCCCTCACAGATATCTTGTGCTGGCGTAAACCAATGTACAGTGCCAGTACTGATATCAACGGCAGACATCCCCGGTCGCGCAACGCCAGGCCAGCGCGGCCCGCCGTCAAAGTCAGACATCGGCACATACAATGTATCGCCGTCCACAGCCATGCCAAAATGCACGCCGCCCTGAATACCGCCACGGCCCATTTTCTGTTGCCACAAAATCTTGCCGCCGTTATCCGGGTCCAGTGCATACACGTCACCGGACTTCTGTCCTGCCAGCACTATGTCTTTACCGGTGCTGGTTTGAGCCAGAATAGTCGCGGCACCAAAATCATAATCAGGTCCATTTTCAGGCGGGCAATTTACTTTTTCCTCGGTCTCGCAGCCCATGTTCCAGGCATCACCCGCGGTCATTTGTTGTACCCAGGCAATAGAGCCGTCCTTCATGCTCAGGGCAATAATGGCATCGCTGGTGCCATTGGCAGGCGAGGAATAGTTTTCGCCGGTACCCACATAGATCAGCTGGCGCTTCAGGTCCAGCACCGGCGTATTCCAGATCGGTGAACCGGACGGTGCTATGCGCGGCGTACCGATAGAATTTTTACCGACTTCTTGCGGCGGCACGTCAATGGTATAGCCGGTCCAGTGACGCGCACCGGTTTTGGCCTCGTAGACCGCTACCCCACCGCGAAAGGTGCAGCAGGCATATTCAGGGTCAGCCGCCGCGGTCACTTCTAACGCGCTAAGGGGAACGTAGAGCCGCCCCTCGTGCAAAGCCGGAGCCGCAGTCAGCGTCAGGCTGGGGTGATCGTCGGGTCGGTCACGCCAAACCAGTTCACCCGTGGCAGCCCTTACCGCGTATACATTGCCAACGATGTCACCAAAAAACAGCAGCATGTCACTGCCGGGTTTCTGGTCACCTAAGACAATGGCGGTTCTAACTTCGGCCACAGTTTCAAAGCGCCAGCGCAGACAACCGCTACTGCGATCCAGTGCAAAGACTGAGCCGTCCTGGGCGCCTACGAATAGTGTATTGCCCACCACCAGTGGCTGAGACCTGGCACGTACTGCATCCGGGTAAGCAAATGCCCATTTCAGTTTCATGCCTGGCATGTCAGCCAAGTTTAGCGATGTGTGCAGCTTGCCCTGAAAACGCTGATTGCGCAGGTCGGTGCCCCAGCCGGCCAGCGGGGTATTACCAGCAGCAGAAAAAGCAGCGTCGGCGCCGGAACAGGCTTGTGGCAAGGGCACTTCGCCTCCGCCGTTGAGCGGTTGGCCGGTCAGGTGTTCGGCAATCAGCTGTCGCTCTGATGCTTTAAGGCCGCGTGCCTGCTCCATCATAATGCCTTCGGTCATAGCGCGGTAAATCGAGCTGGGCGACATTATTTGCAGCAAACTGAGCTGCGGTGCTTTGGATACGGATCCACCATGGCACTGCTCACAGTGCTGCTGATACAACTGAGCACCGGGGTCGATAGCGGCAAAGGAGAATAGTGGCAAGGCGCACAGGCTGGCAGACAATAGAATTCGTTTAATCATGAGGGCGGTACCAAACAGGTGATGAATAGGCTCTATCTTGAACGGTTACGGGTGCTTCTTTAGCCGCCGCTACCTTGAAATATTTCTGGTCATGCATAGTCCAGCGCAAGCGTGGAATTTCAATAACCCGGGCATAGTAAAACGCACTGGCGCGCTTATCAAAATCCGGGTCCTGCCATTCGGCCTTTAATTCTGCAGCGCCAAAGGCATTGGAATAGTCCTGCGGCTCTTTACTGGTAGCGGCGGGTAACTCTTGGGCTTGTGCCACTTCATAAATCCGCTCGTGCGGCTTGCCAGATTTATCCAGCCAGCCCTTAATCACCTGCAGGCGTGCCAAATTCGGGCCGTCGGGGTCTTTCAGGGCATAGAGTAAAAACTTCGGGGCCTGGCCGCGTGGCCCTGGGCCCAATTCGCCGCCCATGGGCACGCCGCGCTCATACGCCAGCTCAGTAAACTCCGGTGAATTCAGCTCACCGCCCTGGTACTGCCAGCCGGCAAAAAATCGCAACAGTATTCGCGAACCGGTGGTGGCATAAATCTCTTTGCGCTCCAGCGCATCGAAGATCGCTTCACGGGTGTTTTCATGAGCCCACACAGCAGCCAGGCCAGACGCTCCCAGCTCCCAATCGGCATTTTTCATGCCGGCCATATGACTGCCACTGGTGCGCACGCCTGGCTCAGAGTTGGCGAACTTACCGAAGAAGTTATCTTCTGCTGCGGTCACCAAACCGGTGTGTGAATCCGTGGAGCCAATCATGCCAAATTGATAGGGATTAACACCCAGCGTCTTCTCCAGAGACAGGCCACGCTTCAGCGCCGAGCGCGCATAAGAGCCAGGCAGGTTCTCTGGCCCTGTCGTCGCTGTATTCATAATGTTGTAGCGGTCCCAGCGTTCAAAGTCGGCGAACTCATCTTCCGGTGAGAGTATAGGATGGGTTTCGCTGTCGCCCTTAACCTGAGTGACTTCAGCGACCGGCTCCCAGCGCATGCGCTTGATGGCGTAGTCTTTATCCAGCGGAGCACCTGACAAGGTCTGGGTATCCCACATAATGCCATTGCTCAGATTGCCGTTGTGAGGAATAGCCATCACTCGTCCGCCGGTGGCTTGCTCATACCGCTCTAACGCCGACCACAGTTGCTCGGGGTCATCGCCAGAGAAAGATGAGAACGGCATAACGGTTGAAGTGACATCGGCCGCATCACGGTAAATCACACAGCGGTGTAAGTTGTTACCTTCATTGGCCGCCGTCCATTCATAGGCGGAAAACGTGGTGAACTGACCCGGCTTGTAAAAGTCGTCGGCGGTACTGGTCAGGTCCTTCCATATCTGCCATTCCAGTGAATCAGGCACATCATCGCGCACCGGGTCAGGGTCAGACAGCGAGGCAACAAACGCCTGCAGAAATTCATCGCCAGACAGAGCACCCCAGCGCCGACCTAACGGCGAATCCATGAGCAGCGGGTTCTTTTCAGCAAAGGCGTTGAGAATACCTAGAAATTCAGCGTGATCCGTTACCGCCAAAAAATCCAGCGGGCGCCGCAAACGCACCGGTAAACCGGAGCTGCTGGTTACCTGCTCACCACTGGCAAACCGATAGGCATCCGCCGCCGTCAGCGAAACGTTACCCATGGCATTAGCGTCGGCAGAAGCGCGCGAGTGCAGGTGCAGGTCACCAAACAACGCCTGGCGCGGCAAGGGTGGTCCAACGCCTGGCGAATAGTCATCAGCCCATACTGGACTGCCTGCCAGCAGGGCCAGGCTGACCACCCCACCCAATGTCCAATGCTGTAAACCCATAAGCGACTTCTCCGCTGGCAGCCTATTTATTTTTCTACGGACAAAAAAAGGGGCCGACAAAAGTCGGCCCAATAATTACACCCAATGTAATAAGTTGTGGATCATGCCACTATCAAAAGTCGATATTGACGCCCAACTCCATGCCGTAGTACTCAGGCGGTGCATAGGCAGACATGATCCAAAAGTTACCGACTGACAGTGAACCTGTGCGATAGCGCTCATCGGTAAAGTTCTTGGCAAAGCCGCGAACCCACCATTTATCACTGGAATGCTTGAAGGTAACGCCGGCGTCCCAGACGGTTCTGGAATTCAATGTGGTGTCATAACTTTCGTCCACATCGGAATAACCAGCAACAGACTCGTCTTCATAGGAAACACGCAAGTTGAAGTCGACATCGCCCATGTCCAGATCCCAGGTATAGATCGCATCCAATGCGCCCATCCATTCGGGAGTACGGGTAGGTGGCTTGCCACTCAGATCGATATCGTCAATGCCGTCGAAGTCGGTGTCAGCACGAAACTCGTTGAACTCCGCATCCTGCCACATCGCGTTACCGCGCAGCACCAGACTATCAGTAATCGCCCAGGAGCCTTCCAGTTCAATACCCATCACCTCAAGCTCTGCAGCGTTGAAGAACAATGTCTCCTGCCCGGTGGGGAAAGTGGCATTGAAGGTTCTCTGGGCATCTTTGTATTCCACGTAGAAACCGGTTACCTGTATGTTGGCAGCGCCGCCGGCGAGTATAGACTTCACACCCACTTCAAACGAATCAGCAATTTCAGGGTCTGTCGGACGTGCCGCTACCGCTGGAATCGGGTTCAGGACGGTACCGGTCTGGTCATTGTAGCCGCCACTTTTGAAACCGCGGGAATAACCGGCCCAACCGAACAGGTCTTCGCTGAAGTCATAAGCAAACTGCAAGCGGTAGGTCGGTTCCTGCCAGTCTTCTTTATCGGTGACAACACCGTCGGGGAAGCGCTCAAAATCTGCGCCCGCCAGCGGGGTGCCCAACTCTTCCCAGGTGAAGTTAGGATCAAAGCCACCGTCAGGCAGTGCCTGAATGGGGACCCGCGGCCGTCCAGTCCATTCCTTTTCCTCATCGGTGTAGCGGAAACCAGCACTGATGTGGAAGTTATCAGAGATGTCGTAGGTACCGTCAATGTAGACCGCCAGCGCCTCTGCTTCCTGCTTGTTACAAAGAATCAGTGGGTTTGCGCTCAGGAAGGCGGGCTCGCCGTCGAGCAACAGGTCAACAAAGCCGACCACCTGAACCACACAGAAGTCGATGTCTTCTTTCTGGTAGTAGAGACCAGTCACAAAGTTGAACGGACCGTCAAGATCGGAAGCGAGTCGAATTTCTTGCTGAAATGTCTCTCGCTCGTCGTCACGGGTCGCATCAAACAGTGTTTGGAAAACTTCGCCACTGTAAGTGTTGGGAAGATGGGATTCCTGATTGCGCTGTCCAGTCACCGAGTACAAGGTGTAGTCGCCGATGGTCCAGTCCATATTCAGGTAGAAACCCTCAATATCAATCTGGTGCCCCTTTGACATTTCGAATAGGAAATCGTCGTTGTTAGTAATCCCCGCATCCTTCAGCGGATCGCCCCCTGCAGAGGTGAAGCCCCAAGCGTCGAACAGGTAGCCTGGACCAGACTCATTCACTACGGGCGGTGTGTCGCCCTGATCTTTGATGTACTCGTACTGCAGCAGGGCATTGAAGTCTTCTGTCGGTGACCACAGCAGCTTGAGGCGCATGGACTGCACGTCGTCACCACCGAGGTCTCCACCATCACCCTGACCAGTCTGTCCGTCGATCGCGCCACCCGGAGCAGCAAGGCCTGGTGCGATGGTCAAAGGACCATAGGATGCATTGTTCTCATAATAGCCATCGCTCTCCAGCCACTGGCCAGCAAAGCGAAACGACAGTGTGTCTTCAATAAGCGGTACGTTCAGAGCGCCGGTGATTTTTTGGGTGCCGAAATCTCCAAACTCATAACGCAGCTCAGCATTGCGCACTTCATGGTCGGGGCGTTTGGTTTTAATATTGATGGTGCCGCCGGTGGTGTTCTTACCAAACAGTGTGCCCTGGGGGCCACGCAGAACTTCAATCTGTTCGATATCGAACATCTCCAGGTTCTGGGTCTGCACATGGTTAACCACAAAGTCATCAATGATGACGCCTACTGGCGACTCCTTGTAGACAATGATGGTGGTCTCAGACACACCGCGCATGGCAAAGGATGCCGACTTGAACGCCGACACCGTACCGGCCGACAGGCTGGGTACCATCACAGCAATGTCGTTCAGGTCACGCGGCGAAAATGCTTCGATATCGCTAGCGGTCAATGCCGTTACGGCCACCGCGGTTTTCATGATATCGGTATCGCCACGTCGGGTAGCAGTAACCGTTACTTCTTCCAGTACCGGCCCCTGGGCCAGCGAAAATTGAGGCGTCAAGGCCAGTGCCGGGGCCATGCCTATCAGCAGGCCGGCTCTAAAACGTTGCCAGTTCAGGTATTGCGGGGTGCGCGGGATTGTTTTCATTATAATGGACTCCTGTTGATCCAATTTTTTTTAGGTGTTTTGAATTTGATTCAAATTCAACTTTGTACTTATGATGAAAATTTGTCAAGCAAAAATCATGGGCTAATTGCCGCTTAAATAACGCTGCAGCTCCACGTGGAAATGCCGCAAACGCTGCTCCTGCTCACCCCACAGCTGCCCCTTGAAGCCGCGACTACGCATTCCCTTCTGCACCACCGGCAGAAAGTCGGCATCCTGACTCAGAACCATACCCAGGTCGGCATCTTCCTCCAGTGAATAATGCTCTGTGGCCGGGCGCACACGTCCGCTGACATCGGTACCCTCGGGTAGACCCATCCAGGCTGGCGGGCAGTAGTCCGGGTCATCAACGGGTAGCAACAACGTCATGGTGTCGTAGTAAAAGCGCTCTGGGTCGGTTTCATGGGGCAAAAATCGCATCAGAAATACCGCTTCCGGGTGACAACCAATCTGCACGTTAGGAAACACGCCCGTGGCCCAGCTGTCAGACAGCTGACTGTCTTCAAAGTGACTGTAATCCAGGCCCAGTCGCGCAGCGCGCTCCCGTTTACCCAGCTGCATGGCTCGCCTTACCTCGCTGGCATCACCAGTAAAGTCAGCGGGGTCAACGCCCGCATCACGCAGCATCATCTCCAACCCTTCGGTAACGGTGTGCTGGTCATGAAAACGTGGGCTGGGCTGTCCCAGCGGCACAATCATGCGGCTGGCGCCATTTGGGTACAGGTCGTACTGCACATTAAGATCGCCCATGATGCCGCGCGTCTCGGGATGGACTGCGTGTAAGTGGTAACTCTCGTAAAACGCTTCCACCCCCACTTTCCAGTTAGAGCCCCACTCGCTGCGCACATGCCGTACCACCTTCATCTGATCCAGGCGATAGCCTTCAAGGTAACCCTCTGGCAGACCAATACTCTCCGCTAATGGCGCAGGATCCTCGGCCATGCTGATAAATATAATGCCCGCATGAGTTTCACAGGCCAGCGCCTGTAAACCCGGGCGATGGGCTATCAGGTCTGGCTGAAAGGTGTCTTCGTCGGTAATCCGTCGCAGTTCTCCGTTATTGTGAAAACTCCAGCTATGAAACGGACACACAAATACTTTGCGATTGCCTCGCTCCTCCCACACTAGCTTGGCGCCGCGGTGACTACAGACGTTATAGAACGCTTTAATGCCTTCCTCGGTGCGGGTAATGATGATCGACTCGTCACCAATATCGAACAGAAAATAATCGCCGCTCTGCGGAATATCGGTTTCCATACCGGCAATCAGCCAGGTCTGGGTCCACAGGCGATCCCACTCCAGCGCCATGTAATCGCGACTGAAGTAGCCTTCCTTGGAATACACCTCAGTGCCGTGATCAATGTGCGGCTGCTTGGCTTCCAATGCATCCGGCGAGGCTCCCGGGCTAATCACTGCAAAGGGTGTCTTGGGACTATTCATTACGTTCAACCTACGTCAGAGAAAATACCGGCATTTGAATATCTTCGCTCCAGGCCTCAAAGCCGACCTGCACACTCGCTCCGATGGCTACAACCTCCGGCTCGCTGCCTACGATGGTACTCATCATACTCGGGCCTTCCTTCAGCTCGATCAGCGCCACCACGTAGGGCGCTGCATACGCTTTGGATATTCCGCGCCGTACCACGGTAAAACTTTTGACCCTGCCGCTGCCGCTGACAACCTGCCAAGCGAGATCTGTACCACCACAATGGCTACAGATAGTGCGTGGGTAAAACTGGAACTGTTGGCAACCGTTACAATGCTGCAGGCTCAACTCTCCGCGAGCGCAGGCTTCCCAGTAAGGTGCCGAGACGGCGTTGGGAGTCGGTTGGACGCGACTGGGTATTTCAGCGTTCATCTCAACCCACCTCCTTGCCGAGTACCAATGCCGCATGGGAGGACATGATGCCACCTTGCGCATGTACCAGCGCGTTGGTAGCTCCGGCTACCTGGCGCTCGCCGCAACTACCACGCAATTGCCAGACTGACTCAGTCAGGGCAAACATCGAGCCGGGATTACCCGGATGGCAGTGGGACAAGAGTCCGCCGTGGGTATTCACGGGTAAAGCGCCTCCAGGCAGTAACGCACCACTGTCCACAAAAGCCCCGCCCTCGCCTTTGGCGCAGAATCCAAGATCCTCCAACTCAACCATCACGGTAGGCGTGAAGCAATCATAGAGCTGAGCAAAGTCCATCTCTGCCGGACCCAGACCCGCCATGGCAAACGCCCTCTCGCCGGCCTCTTTCGCCGCCGACGTGGTCAGACTGCGCGCTGCTGAAATATGTTCGTGGCTATGGCCTTCACCAGCACCCAATATATAAACCGGTGCGTGTGCCGTATCTGCCGCTCGTTCTGCGGACATCAGTACCACCGCCGAGCCGCCATCAGATACCAACGAGCAATCCAGCAGGTGCAGTGGATCAGCAATCAGCCTTGATTCAAGCACGTCAGCAACGGTTATCGGGTCGCGCATCTGCGCTGTTGGATTACGGCTTGCGTGTTCCCGGCAGGCAACCGCGATACCGGCAAACTGTGCCTCGGTAGTGCCAAACTCTGCCATATGTGCCTGTGCAATCAGGGCGTAGTAAGCGGGCACGGTAACACCGTAGGGTTGCTCAAACTCAGGGTGGCCCGTAGAGGCCTGGACCAGCATGGCTTGCTCTCTGGTCAAACCGCTGCGCATCGCATCGGCCATGCTCACTACAATCACGTCGGCCATGCCGGTGGCAATGGCCGACATCGCATGGTGAATCACCGAGAAGGTAGTGCCACCACCGGCGCCTGCGGCAAAGCAGTAGCGCGGAAATATCTGCATATATTCTGCCGCAGCTTCCGCGTGGTAAAGCATGGGCTGCGCCATAGCGTTACAGGTGATCAGTCCGTCGACATCACTCTTATCCAGACCCGCATCAGCAATAGCCGCCAATGCGGCTTCCACGCACAACTCCATAGGCGTGCGACCCGGCAGCACGCCGACATCAGTATCTGCGGCGCCGACAATGGCTACCTGACCGCGTAAAGCACTACCAGACATCGCCAAACCTCACGCGCACCTGCCCGGGGGTTACAACATCGCCAGCGGCATTCTTTACAAACACATCCACCAGCGCCTCTTGGGTATCATTGAATAACTCAACCACGGTGCCGCCGGAGGTCAGGATATCCCCCACATAAGTGGCCACGCGGTTGGAATAATCGATCGACACTATGCGACCGTCATCACCTAACCACTCTTCAACGCCCTGATGCAACCAATCGCCCAGTAAGGGGCCGGCTATAACCAAGCCTGGGTAACCCTCTACTTCCTTGGCGTAAGGCTCATCAAAGTGAATGCGGTGGCCGTTCCACAATGCCGCGTTATAGAGCATTAACTGCACGTTACCGCATTCAAACTCACGCTGCGGCAATTCATCGCCGACGCTAACGGCGGCCAGGCGAGCCTGCTGTGACGTCGTAGTCATCGCAAAATCCTTGTGGTTTTTTCACGGATAACCAGTTCACCATCATCGTCAACAATATCCATCACCACCTCATAAAAGATGAGCGCGCCAGAGCGGCCTTTCTTATCGTAAATAGCGGTGAGGGTGCGGGTGGAGGTCAACCAGTCACCGGGACGAATCGGCTTGTGGTACTCAATATTCAATCCCCCTGCCATCGCTTTCTCTAAAGGAAACTTGGGTAGCAACGCATCAATAGAGACACCGTCTGGTGTCAGCTGATCCAACTCAACCACATCCCAGAACAAGGGCACGTGGAACATAGGTGGAGCCAGGTCGCCGTCCAGATATTTACGCTGTCGATTACCGGTAGCTACCGCGTACTTGCGAATATCCCTGCGCGTAACAATTTCCCTGCGCGGCTCGCTCTGGCGGCCAATGTTTGTCAGCAGCTCTGCCGAAAGCAGCTCGCTCATACCTGTTTCTCCGCCGCGGCCCAATAGGGGTCGCGCAGCTCACGTTTAAGAATTTTTCCTGTAGGTGCCTTGGGCAAACTGTCCACAAAATCTACAGAGCGGGGCTTTTGGTAGGAGGCCAAATGCGCGGCTGCGGCAGCGATAATGTCTTGCTCAGTAGCGCTCTGGCCAGGCTTCAGCACCACTACCGCCTTGACCGCCTCGCCCCACTGGTCATCAGGCACGCCAAAAACGGCAGACTCCAGCACCGCGGGGTGCTGATGAATGGCAGCCTCGACCTGGGTGCTATAGATGTTCTCGCCGCCGGAAATAATCATGTCGCGGGCGCGGTCGACAATAAAGACGTAACCGTCTTCATCCCAAACCGCTATGTCTCCGGTCCACATCCAGCCCTCGCGAATCGTCTGCTCGGTCAGGTCTGGCCGCCGCCAGTAGCCGACCATATTAGCTTCTGAACTGATCAGAATTTCACCCGGTGTTTTACCATCGCGCGGCACGGTATTACCGTCGGGGTCAGCCAGGCGAATGCTGGTCACAAAACCCTCACGACCGCAGCTACTCAAACGTTCCGCATGCTCACCGCTCAGCGCCAGAATATGATCCTCCTGCGACAGGAAGCTCATGGTCATACCTTCAGTCTGCCCGTAGCCCTGAATAATGGTGCAGGGAAAGGCTTCCAATGCGGCGGCAACTACGCTGCGCGGCATGGGCCCGCCGCCATATTGAATATTGCGCAGGCTGCTGAGATCAAACTCGCTAAACTTTTCGTCGGCCATCATCCAGTTGAGCATAGTGGTGATACCCAAAAAGGCTGATACACGCTCTTTTTGAATAGTCTCCAGTGCCAGCCGGGCATCAAAGTTGATCAACACCACCGGGCAGCCGTGGGCCTGATAATTCATGGCCAGTGCCACCGGAATATGAAACATCTGGCCGGTGAGCATGTATACATCACCCGGTACGACACGTTCCGCTACCGTTTGGTTAATCATGCCCATATACAGCGAGCGATGCGTGTGTAATGCGCCCTTGGACTCACCAGTGGTGCCACCGGTATACAAAATGAGCACCGGGTCGTCACCACCTACTGATGCTGCAACCTCGGGCTCAGCCGCGCTAGACTCTGCCAGTAATTTCTCATAGCTGCCGTCGCTGTTCGCTCCAAAACTAAGCCAGTTGGCTATAGAAATCTGCCCCTTAAGTTCGCCGGTTACTTCCAGGTATTCATCGGAACACACGATGACGGCAGGTTCGCCGTCCTCTAATATACGCACCATCTCAGGTACGCCCAGGCGCCAGTTCAAAGGCTGGGCGATCATACCCACGCGCGCGCAAGCGTAATAGATTTCCATGTACTCAATAGAGTTGCGCGACAGTATGGCAACTCTGTCGCCCTTACTGAGAGCCAGAGTGTCTACCAGTGCATTACCCAATCTGCACACGTGGTCTTCAAGTACACCAAAGGTGATGCGGCGACCACTGTCTACGTCGATCAGCGCTTCTGCAGCAGGATTGAGGCGTGCGGCTTTCGCCGGTATGTTTCCGATATTCACGGGGCGCTCCTAGTAAGCTTTATCCAGCTCAAGATGCCGGTTCACTATGCGCCAGTCACCGTTCTCATTGACCACGGTGTCTTTGTAGACGCCGGCCGAAAGCAGATTGATGTCGCCGTTCTCAGTCGCCATTAACGTCAGATTAGAAATCGCCAGCAGCTGCTCGCCGCTGTCGTCAAAAAATATATTCGACACCACGTGTCTGCGCACGTCGGTCTGCTCTGCCATGGAGCCGGTCATCAGGCCCATAATGGCGTCGCGCCCTTCGAACGGACCCACCAGGTCGCCCTTGGCGATACGCATACTGAAACCCGCGCTTACACTGAAGCAATTCTCCAGCATCGCTGTATCGCGCTCATCGTAGGCATAGGCTGCCCGACTCAGTAGTTCGTGTATTGCCAACTTTTCTTCTACGCTTAAGCTCATGCTTGTACCTCCATTCCAAGTACATCCAGGGTGCCGCGCCAGGCCAATGAACCACCGTCAACCGTCCACACTGCGCCATTAACAAATTGGGATTCCGGGCTAGCGAGAAAACACACCAGCTCAGCCACGTCCACCGGTTGCCCCATGCGAGGGATCAGATGAGTCATGGTCATCGTATTAAGCATCGCCTGAGGGTCGGGAGCCGCCTCGAGAAATTTGTCGACTATTTGCGTGTGAATGGAACCGGGGCAATAACAATTAACCCGGATACCATCAACGGCGAGGTCTACTGCCAACATTTTTGTCAGCTGCATAACCGCCCCTTTGCTCGCCCCGTAGGCCTGGCATTGTGGGTAACCCGAAATCGAGCTGGTGGAGCCGGCATTAATAATCGATGCGCAGTCGCTCTCACGCAGATACGGCAGTGCGTACTTCGCACACAGCCACACGCCGGTGACGTTAATAGACATGACTTTTTCAAAGGTATCGCGGGTCATCGTTTCCAGCGACAACTCCTTGGTCAGCATGCTCTCGTGGATGCCAGCATTGTTGTGCAAC
This sequence comes from Candidatus Litorirhabdus singularis, assembly GCF_026262625.1. Lineage (GTDB taxonomy): Bacteria > Pseudomonadota > Gammaproteobacteria > Pseudomonadales > Halieaceae > Litorirhabdus > Litorirhabdus singularis. Next base: position 266,119 of record NZ_SHNN01000004.1, on the reverse strand, counting down.
ACATCGATACCACCAAAAGCAGCCGCAGCTGCAGCCATCAGTGCTTCTACGTCAGCATCAATGGTGACGTCGGCATGGTGGTAGATAGCTTCGCCGCCCGCCGCCGTGATTTCCTCAGCCAGCGCTTGACCGGCTTCATCGTTGAGGTCTGATATAACCACTTGCGCGCCCTTGCTGGCTGCAAGTCGAGCCGTGCCAGCACCTATGCCAACAGCACCTCCGGTAATTACCATGCGTAAACCCTGCACACCCATACTGCTTTCCTCCAACGCTTGCGGGAAAGAAATAGTAGGTGTATTTTGAATTATATTCAAGAAATACGTTTTAGGCTGCAAGTGCAGCACGGACCGTGCTAAGGTTTTAGAACATGCCTACAACAACACTCCCTAAACGCCGTGAAAGCCGCGGCGACCAGCGTCGTCACCAGATATTCAAATCTCTGCACGACTGTATTCTCGCCAAGGGCTATGTCAAAACCACTCTTGCTGACGTGGCTGAAGGTGCGGGCATGTCTGCCAGTCACCTGCTCTATTACTTCAAGGGCAAGGAAGACATACTGGAGCAGTACTTTGACAGCGTTTCTGTGCGTTTCATGGCCCGCATAGCAGAGTTCAGCAGCCAGGAACCCCGGGTGCAGATTCAGTCACTGGCCGATTTTTGGTTCAAAGGCGAGACCAGTACCATCAAGGAAATCGGCTTTATGCTCGAGTGCTTTGGTGCTGCGGTCAACGATGATGTGTTGCGTATCACCAAAGCGGAGTTCGACGAGAGCTGCAAAGCGCACCTGGTGGATATTTTTCAGGCCTCACCCGCAGTGTTCATGGAGAGCACCAAGGACGCGGCAGAAATTTCCTACGCGCTAATGATCGGCTTGCGCTCCGCCGTCTATTTCGATTCTGACATCAATCTGGACGAAGCTCACCGCCTTTTCCTGAACAGTATCCTGTCCATGTCCGGCCATACCTAACGGCTACTTACGCAGCCTGGGGAGCACCTTCTCTGCAATATAGCGCATACGTTGAGAACCTGACTCCGCCGGCTCACCCGGAAACTGTGCCCAAAAATGGATATCGCGAATATTCGGGTAGGTCTCCATCATTTCGTTCAGGCGGCTAACCGCAGTATCTGCATCCCAGAGTTCGTAGAGCCCACCCTCAATGGCAGCTGCCGCGTTTTCAAACAGCGGCGTCTGATCCGGCGGTCCAAAGGCTCCCCACTTAATATATTCATTAATATGGTACAGCACATGGTCGCCAATTTTGTCGGCTTCGGCCTCAGGGTCCTCTGCGATAATGGCCCAGCAACCCATAATAATATCGCCGTCTTGTATCGACTTGCCGTTTTGCAACAGCGCCTCGTTATAGACATCCATGCCGATACCGCCGGTACTCAGAAATCCATCAGCTACACGCGCGGCGCGCTGTATGGCCGGCTCCACCATGCCACCCAGATAAATTTTGGGCACTTGCACTGGCGCTGGGGTTACCGCTAAATCGCCTACTTCAAAGCGTTTGCCAGAAAAGTTAACCGGCTTGCCGGTCCAACTGCGACGCAGAATTTCTATACCCTCTTCAACCAGACTAGGTCGGTGCGACAATTTGCGCTGAAAGTGATCAAACTCCAGCTGTCGATAGCCGATGCCCACGCCCAGGTCAAAGCGACCACCACTAATCAGCGACAACGTGGCAACATCTTCAGCGATACGCACCGGGTCATGCAGCGGCAGCAGCATGAGGTTGGTGCCCACACGCATCTGCTGCGTACGTGCCAATATTGCCGAGGACAGCACCAGCGGTGATGGCGTGTAACCGTCTTCGCAGAAGTGATGCTCCGTCAGCCAGCAGGAATCAAAACCGAGGTTTTCAGCATCGCTGATTTGCGCCAGACGCTCTGGGTAAAAGCTATCAAAAGGCTGGTGCCACTGCGCCGGATTACGAAAGTCGTACCATAAGCCATAGTTTACCGGGTTACTCATACTCATCTCCTCAGAGGTTGGCCGCCAGGAAGGTGAGCAGCTCGCCGTGGTACAACTCAGCCTCTTCGATAAACGGTGCGTGACCAGAATTTGGGCATTCCACCACATGAGCATGCGACACATAGTCTGTTATCGAGCGGCAAACATTGGCGTCAACCACCCCATCCTCAGCGCCAACGAAACTCAATACCGGCATCTTAAAGGTAGCCAGAATGTCTCTCTGGTCGAGCGGACCCAGCTCGCCCAGCGACTGCGCCGCCAGCGGCGATGACTCCATGAATATGGCCCACATCCAATCCACCAGCTGCGGACTGACCTCAGAGGCGCAAACGCCCGCAGACAGTGCGGCGAGAAAGTTGACCCGGTCAGCGGCCATGGCGCCCATGGTTTCGGCCAACGCCTCATCGGTACCACCGTGGGGATAGTCAGGCTTCTGCAGATAACAGGGCGTGGCGGCACAGGTCAGTACCAGACCACTGCAACGCTCAGCTAACTGCCGCGCCGCTTCTACCACCACCGCGCCACCTAAAGACCAGCCATTGAGCACAACCTGCTTCAGTTCCAACTTGTGCACCAACGCCACCAGGTCATCGGCAATGGCCTGAATACCCATATCGGCGAAGTCCTTGCTGGACTGCCCGCAACCGCGGTGATCCATAAGCACCACACGGTGACCGGCGGCAACCAACCGAGGTAAGGTGTAATCCCAGGTCCGTACACCCATACCCCAACCGTGCACCAACACGATGGCGCTATCACCCGTACCATAATCTTCGAAATAAACCTGTTTACCGTGTTCTCGGGCTAGAAATGTCATTGCTGTCTCCCTGTATTATTCCTGGCTACGCAGGAGTTGGACTGTAAGTTGTTCGTAGCTGTCAAAAGCCGCATCGAGGTCCAGCGCGTCTGCATTCACCAGCCATTGATAAACGACCCCAAAAATAAATGAGCAGTATTGCACCGCAAACTGCTCTGCATTGATATCGGGACGAATCTCTCCCGCCGCAATGCCCTGCTCAATCCAGCGGCGCGCATCTGACCGATAAACATCATGATGCTCGGCGAGTGTAGAGCGCATATCAGATTGGTGTCCAAGACTTTCATACCACAATAGATACATGGCACGCATGTAGTCCGATTCGAGCTTCAAGAACTCACGCAGGGCATTAGCCGCTTGAATAACCGCACTGATCCCGGAGTGTCCTTCCAGATATTCACTGAGGTGCGCTTTCCAGCGTTGATCAAACTGCGCAAACAGTTCCATCATCAGGCCTTCTTTGGAGCCGAATCTATAGTTGGCCATGCCACGGCTATAGCCGGCGCGCTCACCAATGTCTTTAAGCGTCGTTTTTTGGGTGCCGCGCTCATTGATAAGCTCAATGGCCGCAGTAAACATTGCCTCGTCTGATCGCGCTGTTCTTTCAGCCTGCGTCAGTTTCCCTGTCGTTGCCTGCTTTCTTCCACTCACTTGCCGAGAACCTCAACATCTAATTCACCGGCTTCGTTCATTTCGCGCAAACGCTTCTTATCAAACTTGCCGACGCTGGTCTTGGGAATCTCCGCCACCAGACACCAATACTCAGGCACCCAGAATCGCGCGACTTTATCTTGCAGCCAATTGCGCAAAGTAGACGCCTCAACTTCATCATTAGCGGCAACCATGACGACCAGCGGGCGCTCTTGCCAGCGCTCGTCGGCGGTCGCTATGACGGCGACTTCTGTTACATCGGGGTGAGCCAACAGCGTGTTTTCCAAGTCTACTGAGGATATCCATTCACCTCCCGACTTTATCACATCCTTGGTACGGTCCGTCAGCTGCACATAGTGCTTCTGGTCAATATGTCCTACGTCGCCAGTACGTAACCACCCATCTGCCGAGATAGCATCGGCGGAGTCGTTATTGTGATAGCCACCGGTAATCCAGGGGCCACGTAACTGCAATTCACCCACCGATTCACCATCATGGGGTAACGCCTTGCCAGCGTCGTCGACAACCCGCACCTCAACGCCGGACACCGGTCGTCCACTCTTGGCGCGCCAGGCGGTCTCACCCTGCTCACCAGGGTCACGAGGCGGATGTGACAACGCACACAGCGGACTGGTCTCCGTCATACCCCAGCCCTGTAATACCGGAACGCCCCACTGCTCACGCACGGCGTCAATCATAGCCGGCGCTACTGCGGAGCCGCCGCACACCAGCATCCGAAAACAACTCATATCCAGCTCGCTGCTATCAAAGCGCAGTAAGTCACCCAATATGGTGGGCACTGTTGCGGTGATCGTGGGTCGTGCAGCAGCCACCATTTTCATAATTGCCGGCACCTGCAAATGCGGCCCTGGCAAAATAAAATCACTGCCGCTGAACCAGCCGCTATAGGGCAAGCCCCAGGCATTAGCGTGGAACATTGGTGGCAACAGCAGAATTCTGTCTCGTTCAGAAATGCCAAAGGTATCGGCAGCTCGCGAAGCCAAAGAATGCACAAACGTGGTGCGATGACTGTATACCACGCCCTTCGGATTACCGGTGGTGCCACTGGTGTAGCAGGCAGCGGCGGCACTGGTTTCATCGAGGTCGGGCCAATCCTGCATAGGCTCACTGGCATCAACAAGGTCATGATAATGACTGGCTGCGAACCCTGCGGGCAAACTGTCGCCATCTATGATGATCAAGTGCTCCAGCGAATCCAGCAGCGGCAGCACTGGCTCGAACACAGACAGTAAACTGGCGTCGAGCAACAGCACCCGGTCCTCGGCGTGATTGATGATGTAGGCGATATGTTCGGGCGACAAACGGATATTCACCGTATGCATGATTGCGCCCATCGACGGTATGGCCAGGTAAGCTGCCATGTGCGCGTTATTGTTCCAGCTGAAGGTTCCCACCCGGTCTCCGGGAGCGATTCCCAGGGATTGCAGCGCGGTGGCCAGCTTGGCCGCTTCTAAACCGATTTCTGCATAACTCTTGTAGTGCAGAGTTTCGCCGTCAAAAGTACCAACCCTGGAATCAGGAAACACCGACAGACCATGCCTCATAATCATTTGCACGGTCATCGGCATGTGCATCATCGTTGTCGTCATGGAATGGGCCGTCACAGTGCTTGAGTTCATCACCACTCCCCCTGCGCTGCCATTGCAGCCTCAGTAAGCAGCGCGGGCACATCGTACTCCAGACCACGAGCGTACGGCGTGTCCACCTTGCCGTTAAGAAACAAGCCGTAAGCGCCTTCGACAATCGCCGCCAAACGCCAGAAAGCAAAGCACATATAATAATCCAGTTGCTCAATATCCAGCCCGCTAGCAGCGGCCCAAATCGAAGCTAGCTCCCTGCGGGCAACCACGTTCTCGCGTCGTGTGACCGCCTGCACATGGGCGAAGCCTGGTTTTTCCAGCGGGCGCGGGCCCCAGAACATCAGAAACAATCCAAGGTCTGCCAGCGGATCACCAATCGTTGCCATCTCCCAATCGATGACCGCCAACATAGTTGGCTGCGACTCACTGCACAGTGTGTTGTCGAGATGAAAGTCGCCATGCACGATGCCTACCGGTCCGGCAGGCGGGCAGTTATCCAGTAACCACTGTCCTAACCGTTCGATCTCGGGCAAGTCCCGGGTTGGTTGACCACGCCGGATATCAAGCCAGCGCTCCACCTGCCGTTGCAGAAAACGATCAGGCTTTCCCATATCAGTGAGACCCAATTCCTGCCAGGGAGCTGCTGCTATAGACGCAAGACTCTCCGCCAACTGCCGTCCCAGCGTATTGATGGACTCGGCATTGTCGTAGGCGGCGGGCATAGTGTCGGTAATTGATACTCCGCTGACGTGCTCAATGACCGCGAAGGGATATCCCAGCACGTCAGTAGATTCACACCAGGCCAGCACCTGCGGCACTTTTACGCTGCCGTGCAGCGCGCCCATAAAGCGCGCTTCTCGTTGCACACCAAGATGCGCCTTGGGACTGATGGTCGCAGCCGGCGCCGAGCGCAGTACTAACGCTCGACTGTCGGTGGACACCAGCTGGGTCAGATTTGAATTACCGCCGCTGAGCTCACGCTCTATCCGGGCATTAGTCAGGCCCAGCTCGGCCTGCATCCACTGCTGAAAATTGTTTGCCGTGCTCATAGTCTCTAACCCATCGTTCCAAAACTGCTCATTAGACCGCCGTCTGCGGGCACAAAGGCACCGGTCATATAGCGGGAACGAGCCACCCATTCCACCACTTCAGCAACTTCGTCAGCTTCGCCGTAGCGCCCCATGGGTATGGTCTTGCGCATGGATTCAAGCGCAGATTCCGACAGTTCTCCGGTCATTTCAGTCAATACCAAACCCGGTATTACCAGATTGACCCGAATATTCTTGGGCGCCATCTCTATTGCCAAAGCCCGCGTCATGCCGGCAAGCCCGGCCTTGGAGGCCGCATAGGCAGAATCGCCGGGAAAACCACGAAAACCGACCACGGCTCCCACGTTGACTATTGCCGCTCCAGGCTCCATATGAGCCGCGGCCACTGCAATGATATTGAGCGCGCCAGTAAGATTGGTATCCAGCACGGTATTCCAGTCCTCGAGCTTCAAGCGGCGCACCTTGCCGCCGCGATGGACTCCGGCGTTATTAACCACCATGTCAAGGCGGCCCCAAGTGGCTATAATGTGATCTATGGCAGTCGTTACCGCCGCTCGATCAGCCACGTCACAGCGAATACCGAGGCACTTGTCTCCCAGTTCTGATGCGACTTGCTCAACCTGCTCGCCACGGGCCAGCAGTGCCACTAAATCCCCTGCTGCCAAGGCTCTCTTGGCGATGGCCAGGCCAATGCCACGGGAGGCGCCAGTGACCAGCCAAACTTTTTTTTCCGTCATGTGTAGTAATTTTCCTGAATTTTATTCAAAATATGCTTGTTTGCGTCTAGTAAGTCAATCATAGCAGGAGAAACACCTTGAGTTGGAGCTTTGAAACCGACCCCGAATTCCAGAAGCAGTTAGACTGGATCGATCAATTCACCCGCGACGAAATTGAGCCGCTGGACCTGGTGTTCCGCGGTCCCGGCGATCCGTGGGATCCCGACTCACCAGCAGCAAAAGCGATGGCACCCCTGCGGGCCATCGTCAAAGAGAAAAAACTGTGGGCCTGCCACCTTGGCGCCGAACTCGGTGGCGGCGGCTATGGCCAGGTCAAGCTGGGTCTGATGAATGAAATACTCGGTCGCTCGCGTTTCGGTCCCAGTGTATTTGGCTGTCAGGCACCCGACAGTGGCAACGCGGAAATACTCGCCCACTTCGGCACTCCCGAACAAAAGAGAAAATATCTTCAGCCGTTGTTGAACGCCGAAATCGCTTCCTGTTATTCAATGACAGAGCCGCAGGCCGGCGCCGACCCTGCTGAATTCACCTGCACCGCAACCCGCGATGGTGATGAATGGGTGATCAACGGCGAAAAGTGGTTTGCCTCTCACGCCCGATTCTCCGCATTTCTGCTGGTGATGGTCGTTACCAACACCGAGGTTCCCATCCATGAAGGTGCGTCCATCGTACTGGTGGAGCAAGGCACTCCCGGCATGGATATCCTGCGCAATTCCGCCGTTGGTCCCTATGTGGAACAAGGCGACGGTGTACACGGTTATATTCGCTTCACCGATTGCCGCGTGCCCGCTGACGCCCTACTGGGCGAGGAAGGTAAAGGCTTTCTGGTGGCGCAAACCCGTCTCGGCGGCGGACGTGTTCACCACGCCATGCGCAGCGTTGGGGTTTTGAAAAAGGCCATGGACATGATGTGCGAGCGAGTTCTCAGCCGCACCACCAAGGGCGAATTATTGGCTAATAAGCAGTTTACCCAGGAAAAAATCGCCGACAGCTACACACAGATTCTGCAGTACCGCCTGCACGTGCTCTACACCGCCTGGTTGATCGACAAGCATAAAGAGTACAACCGCGAAGTGCGCAAAGAGATAGCGGCTATCAAGGCGGCTACCCCAAAAATTCTGCACGACGTTGTGTACCGAGCCATGCACCTGCACGGCAGCCTGGGCATGTCTGATGAGGTGCCACTGATGAACATGTGGGCAAACATTCCCGAGTTGGGTGTCGTCGACGGCCCGTCAGAGGTTCACAAAGTCACTGTGGCACGCACGGTACTGCGCGAGTATGAAGCAGCTCCGGGAATGTTTCCGACGTATCACACACCGACACAGTCCGTCGCAGCTTTTGAAAAGTACGGGCACTACCTGCCCGATGCCGACGCATGATCTCAGATCTGCAAGCACTTGCAGTAGTGAGTGCTTGCAGCGTTGCACAGACTAGACTGTAATATAAATAAAATAGACAAGACGAGGAACGCAGCAATGACTACAGAGCAAGAGCCAAGCCGTAATGCAGCCTCCACAGGTAAAGTCGACTTTGACACGATCGTCATTGGTGCCGGCTTTGCTGGACTCGCACTCATACACCATCTGCGTGAAGCAGGAATGTCGGTACAGGTGTTTGATAAAGCTGCCGATGTTGGTGGTACCTGGACCTGGAATCGCTACCCGGGCGCGATGACAGACAGTGAGAGCTACTATTACTGCCTGACGTTCTCCAAAGAACTTCTGCAAGAATGGTCCTGGACTGCACGTTATCCCGATTGGAAAGAAACCCACCAGTACTTCCGCTTTATTGCCGACAAATGCGACATGTGGCCACATATTCAGTTGAACACTGAGGTAGTCAGCGCCGATTATCAGAATGACGCCGGCCATTGGTTGGTGACTACCGGAGACGGCAAGACGTATACCTGCAAGTACTTCATCAGTGGCATGGGCATGATTTCCGAACCGGTAATTCCAAAGATCCCGGGCATGGATAAATTCAAGGGACCCCTGTTTCACTCCTCCCGCTGGCCGCAGGAAGGTCTGGACTTTGCGGGTAAGCGAGTAGGTATCATTGGTGCGGGGGCAACCACCGTGCAGATGGTACCAGTGATGGCCAAGACCGCAGGTTCGGTAACCGTATTCCAACGCACGTCGAACTACATTCTGCCGGCCATGCAAAAGCCCATGACAGCGGAATGGGAAAAAGAGATCAAGGACAACTACGACGAGATCGTCGACATGTGCCGCAACCATGTATTTGGCATGGCATTTGGCACGGCCGGTCGTAATCTGGCAGACACGCCGCCGGAGGAAATACAGCAAATTTTCGAGGACAACTGGAACGGCAGCTTCCGCTGGGTGTTTGAGACCTTTGACGATCTGCTATCAAACCCGGAAGCGAACAAAATGGCATCGCAGTTTATCATCGATAAAATGCGTGAGCGGGTCGAAGACCCTGCTATCGCAGATATTCTGGTGCCGTCGGTTGATGACTATCCGCTGTTCGCGAAGCGTCCGCCATTGGACCACGGCTATCTGGAAGCCTTTAGCCGCGATAACGTTCACCTCGTTGATATTAAAAACCAGGAGCCGATTGTCGAAGTCACGGAAACCGGCGTACGCACCACTGAAAACGAGTTTGAGTTCGATATCATCGTACTCGCCACCGGTTTCAGAGCTTACACCGGTGCCCTTGAAGCGTTCCCAATTCGCGGAGCCAGCGGCCAGAGCTTGCACGAGAAGTGGCACGATACCTCCAACTGCATTATGGGTGTCTGCGCTGCCGACTTCCCCAACCTGTTCATGGTAACCGGACCACAGGCGCCCTTCGCTAACCTGCCCACCTCCATCGAACAAAATGCGATCTGGATTACCGACTGCATCAAGAAAATGGAGAGCGAAGGCTACGATGTATTCAAGCCCAAGCAGGCAGCTGAGGATGAGTGGTCAGCTCACGTCTCTGAAATTCACGAGCAAACGTTGATGGCTCAGGGCGACAAAGTGAATTCATGGATGATGGGCGCCAATATCGAGAATCACAAACCCAGAGTCTTGATCTACTTCGGCGGCGCTCACGTTTACTACGACCGGCTGCGCGAATCTGCAGATGGCGGCTTTCCGGAGCTGGATTTTGAGCAGCTGGCGAGTTAATCAGGTAGTTATTCAGGTAGTTAATACTGTCACCGCAGCTCGCTGCGATGACATCAAACCGCGCAGCCTGCGCGGTTTTTTTTGCCTGTGAATTGAGGTGGCGGGCATACTCAGCCCCGCCACTCTGCCTTCACCTGCGTCACGGTCAGGCGTCCAGGCCGGACTTTCCCGCTTCTCTTACGATAGGCTCATATTCCGCAAACGCCGGTCCTTCGACGGTGGCGCCGATTGTGAACCCTGCGTCAGTGGTGAAAGTATGCCCGGTGGTATATCCCGCTTCGTCGCTGGCAAGAAACAGTGCGGCATTGGCCACATCTTCCGGCAGGCCGGCCCGCCCATGCAGGGGCGACGCTTCGGCAAGCTTTTCACGGGCTCCAGCCAGGTCGGAGGGGTCGCCGGTAATCACGCTGGCGACCATGGGAGTTGCCATGCTCGCCGCCGCGATCGCATTGACTCTTACGCCCTTCGAAGCAAGCTCTACGGCCACGTTTTTGGTCAGACCAACCACACCATGCTTGGCGGCAGCGTAGGCATGCGGGCCCAATCCACCCATCAGCCCAGCCGTACTGGCCATACAGATAATAGAGCCGCTGCCCTGAGGGCCCATAACACGAGACGCATGTTTCAGCGCGTAGAAGGTGCCATTGAGCAGTACGTCCATGCTAAAGCGCCATTCGTCACCGGGCGTGGTAGCAATGGGGCCAACGGCACCGACGATGCCGGCACTGTGGAAAACCACATCCAGTCGACCGAAGCGCTCCACGGCGGCATCGATTGCGCCGGCCACCTCATCTTCAATCGTAACGTTGCAATGTTGGTAGAACGCTTTGTCACCAAAGGTCGCGGCGAACGCCTCGCCTGGCCCGTCCTGAATGTCGCAAATACAAACAGCGCAGCCTTCTTCAATAAAGCGCGCCGCGGCCGCGGCACCTAGTCCGCTGGCGCCGCCGGTGATCAGAGCAAATTTGTTGGCCAATCTCATGAGACTGTATCTCCCTTATAAAAAAGGGGCCGAAGCCCCTATAGATTCGAACCTGAGCTAAGCCAGGCCTAATAGTGTTCGCAAATCAGGTCATCTGGTGCACGTTTACCAATGGTCTCGGGCGCGATGCTGCCAAACCCCTGCGAACAGGGTGCCTCCAACCTGGCCCAATCAGTCATTCCGATGCGACTGACTATGCCCCAGACGCCGTCTATATACTGGAACTTATCAATGTAACGACCACCCACGAAATAGTCCATCTCCGTATCGCAGGCCTGCGCACCCGCCAGCGGATCGCCAATGGGTCTGACCCGGTGGAACGCAGTGAAGTAGGTTTCTACCGTCGCCTGATCGGCGCTGGTGAAGTCGATCATTATATTGCCCATCTGATGATGTGTGCGCGAATAGGTGCGCAGACGCTCCAGAGCGAACCCCACAAAATCTGCTGGATCTTCAGCAGTAGAGGGTAACGAGGGATCCGATGAGGGCCCCTCGAAGAAATGATTGTGAATAGAGCCCGGATGAAAGCAACTGCGTAGCGGCGCTTCATCCAGACGGTCAATAGCCCGAGCATAACGGTAGACAACTTCCACAATCGCCTGTTTTTTCAGTAACTCTTCCAGCCGATTATCGGTCATGGTTATTGCCTCCGTTAGCTATTTAGCTGCCTACCTTATTGACCGAAGTTGTAAACCACTTCGACACCATAAGTACGCGGTGCACGTGTTGCTGCGTACGACCACAGACCCGCTACATCATAACCGTGCGAATAGCCGTCTTCGTCGGTCAAGTTACGCCCGAACAAACTAAACTGCAGTCCGTTTTCCATGGCGTAGTTCACCGAGGCATCCACCAGGTGCTGGGCATCGTTCTCCAGTTCAGGCGAGTTGGTCACGTTGGTATAGTGTTCGCCAATGTAGTGGTAAGAGCCTCTGACCCATGCGTTGCCGCCGGCCATATCCCACTCGTAGGTTGCGTCCAGAGTACCAGTGAAGTCTGGCGCCCGACGAAACTCCAAGTCTGACAAATCTACAATGTTGCCACCCAGGTCTTCGTACTGGAACCCATCATACTCGGTATCCAGATAGCCGAGATTACCGCGCAGACTGAGATTATCAGTAATGTACGCCTGTATATCGACTTCTATACCCTGAATGGTAGCGCTGGCAGCATTGGTAACGATCGTCTTCTGCCCTGTACCGCTAGAGTCAGGCAGCTGCAGCTCCTCCTGCTTGTCCTCATACTCCATGTAGAACATATTGGCGTTCACACGCAGGCGATTATCAAGCCACTCGGACTTAATACCCAGCTCATAGTTATCAACAGTTTCCGGATCGTAGGGGTCGCGCGCCTCTTCAACCGAGGCCACCCGACCGTTGAAGCCGCCACTACGGTAACCTTTCGAGTAGGTGAAAAATGCCATCAGGTCATCATTGAAGGCGTAACGCGCTCCAACCCTGGGGGTAAACTCCTCCCACTCTTCTGCGGGGTTGCTGGTGAATTCGCCAGAGATGGTTTCAACATTACCTTCCTGTCGGGATTTCTTTTCGTCCTCGGTATAGCGCCCACCCAAAGTCAGTGTCAACGCATCTGTTACCGCGTAGTCACCTTCAAAGAATATGGCCGTGGACTTTGTGTCCTGCTCGGTGAACTGATAAATATCCAATATTGAACCCGGGATAGGAAAGCCTACCCAGCTATTGGAGATAGCAACGTAGCTGTTCTCCCAGTAGTAAAGACCGCCGACGAAGCTAAGATTACCGCCGCCATCATAAGTCAGGCGCATTTCGTGGCTATCCTGCTCGTAAGTGCCAGGACGGCTGGTACTGTATAACAGCTCGGGGGTGCCATCCCAGTTGGTGATAGCCTCTTCGTCTGACTCCCAGTGACCGAAGAGGTAGTCGACGCGATAGCTGTCAGTGATGTTCCAGCGACCTTCCAAGGAATAAAATTCAGTATCAAAAGTAGCCTCAAGCGGGATAGCCACGGCATCCGCTGCACTGGTAATGACGACGGGGTTGTCTCTGGTCGCAGTGGGTCCTCCGCCCGACCTGAGACCCCGGTTCAAAGTCGTGTATCGGTCACCAGATATAGGCGCCTTCAGTGAAGGCGAGCAGTAGCCATAGTCGACATCGTTACCGGGCTGCTGACCGGTGTTGTTACAGAACAGGTGACGATCCTGTCCGGTGTTGATCAGCTCCGGCGTATCCTGCTCTGTTTCTTCTTTCTGGTAAGTGACCTCAAATTCCAGTGTGTCGGTGGCAGCCCACAGCAGGTTCAAGCCATAGCTTTGGTAGTCAACCGCTCCGCGGCCGTCTTCACCGGTGGTGGCGTTGTCGTAGTAGCCTTCACCTTGATCGCGTTTGGCAAGGCTGACTTTAGCGGCCAGCGTATCCGTAATACCAAAGTTGAGAATACCGTCAACATAATAGGTGTCGTAATCCTCTAGACCCGCTCGAACCTTGCCGCCCAACTCGCCAGTAGGCTGGGTAGTGGTAACATTAATCAGGCCGCCAATAGTGTTGCGTCCAAACAGCGTGCCCTGTGGTCCGCGCAGGACTTCAATGCTGGCCAGGTCGATACTGCGCAGCAGTGAGCCGGCATTGGCACCTATAAAGATGCCATCTTTTACCACACCCACAGCCGGGTCGAAGTTTTTCTCGACGTCAGCTGCACCAATGCCGCGAATAAAGATTGCCGCTACTCCACCAGGTCCCTGCCCGGTGTCATCAATAATCATGTTAGGAGAGATGCTGGCAAGGTCCATTATGTCACGAGCAAAAGTACGCTCGATTTCTGTCTTGCTCATTGCGCTGACAGCCAGGCCGACGTCCTGCAGGCTCTCGTTCTGTTTACGGGCAGTGACCACTATCTCTTCCAGCGCTCCTCCTTCCTGGGCGCCAACAAGTGGCGACACGAGCGAGACTCCCATCGACGTAGTAGCAACAGCAATTGCGGTTGTTAAGGCTCTTTTTTTCATGTGTAGACTCCTGACTTGATTCATCAAAATTTTTATGGGTTTACAGTATTCGTGCGGTTAGGTTTTTATTGTTTCACTCCAGTTACTAGCCAGCCTCCGGGGCCGACAGCACAGTACCTGGAATGGGATTGAAATAATGGATGGTGACTGTGCGCTGCAAGATTTTCCAGACTCCGGCGCGGCGCTGTAACTGATCGGCATAAGTGGCACCCACAATGGTGCAGGTATCTTCATCAATCAGTTTGCCCATGCAATCAACATCACAAATGGAAGTGGCGTTGTCTGTATCGCTGAACGTAATCTTGAGATTAGTGCTCAAGTGGTGAGATTCGCCCCACGCTGGCCACAACACGTCATAAATAGCTTCGTGAATGCCCGAGTGTCCCTCGAAGCGGCCAAACGGCGGACCAATATCCCAAACGCAGTCTTCCCACCAAATAGAGAGAAACTTGTCGTAATCTCGTTTATCAAAGCCATGGCAATAGTCAGATACCAGGTCGCGAATGGACGACCTGCTCTCGAGCTCGGTGATTCTTGCCGTCAGCGCCTCTAGAGTAGCTGCTTCGGTTGCCATGACTGCCTCTGCTGGACTTTGGCGCTCTTGCTACCGCCATGTCTTGCTGCCAGCTAATTATAAGTTATCGTTAAATTGGCTTGCTTGCGTCAAGTAAGTTTAAGGAGATTGCTCTGCAAGTCAACAGAAATGGTGCAATTTATAAGCAGTTATAGCCCGCTTTATCCCTACATTTCGTCAGGTGAATTGAGCAATCTAACCGGCTTGATCAGCAACCCCTCTCTCCGGGTTATAGTGCCAGTGAGCAAACATTCCCGCTTATTGCCGGCTCACTGCTTCCTGTCGATCACGCTGCACTATGCTAACCTTGAGCCGCAAATCCATAAGGCCCAGCAATGAAGCAACGCATCCTCATCGCCGGTTTTGGGGACACCGGTTTATTGGTCGCCATAAACCTCAGCAAGCACTACGACATACTGGGCGTCAGCCCCAAACCCTGCCTGGTGAGCGGTCAAGAATTAGGCCTGCGCCTGACCCAACCTCAGGCCTGGAAGCGAGATTACCTGATGCCGTATGAGCGCTACCGCAAACTGGACGGTGTGCGCACAGTGCAAGGACTTATCAGCGCTATTAACAGCGACCAGTCCACTGTCACGATAACGCGAGCCGATGGTACTGAGATGGTAGAGCCTTACGATGCACTCGTTATTGCCTCCGGCGTTACCAATGGTTTTTGGCGCGACAATTCTCTGGCGGACTTGGCGACTATTAATAACCAGATAGAGGCCGCCTCGCAGCAATTACTGGCTGCCAACTCGGCGGCGATTATTGGTGGTGGTGCTACCGGAGTGAGCGTGGCCGCAAATTTGGCGGCGCAGCACCCGGCAAAGGCCGTGCACTTCTTCTACAGCCAGGAACAACCCCTGCCCGGCTATCACCCACGCACCCGAGCTCAAGTAACCAAGCATCTGGAAAATGTGGGTGTGCATCTGCACCCCCAGCACCGGGCTAAGGTAGAGTCTGACTTTAGCGGCGACCGCTTGACCACTGAGCCAGTCAACTGGTCCAGCGGGCAGGACGACTTTCAGGCCGATATCACCCTGTGGGCTCTGGGTAAGGTGACACCCAACAACAGCTTTGTTCCTGCGGATATGCTTAACCGTGATGGCTTTGTAAAAGCAGACGAGTTTCTGCGGGTACCCGGCTATAACAATATTTTCACGGTGGGCGATATTGCCGCCACCGACCCTAACCGCTCCTCCGCGCGCAACTGGGGGTATCGATTGCTCGGCCACAATATACGCGCCAGCCTGCAGGGCAAACCGGACCGCATGAAGCCCTATTCAGCGCCGGAAAATCGCTGGGGTTCGATTTATGGTGTGCAGGACCCTAACTTACCCGACAGTGGCCTGCGCGTATTCCAACCCGATGGTGGCAGTTTTCGGTTTCCGCGCTGGTCGGTGCAGAGCCTCCTATTTCCGCTAGCCGTGCGGAAGATGATCTATAAGGGCGTGCGGCCATCACTTGACGGTGAAACAAGGCAAGAGCACTAAGCGCCAGCCTGGTTTTGGCGCCGCACCAATGCAATGACGCCGCCGTAGATCAGCCAGGGCGCCAGCAGCCAGGGCACCTGCCCCTGAAAGGTAATAGTGCGTCCGTTGAACTCGAACAACAGCGGGTTCCACCAAGGCCCTCCGGGTGCCAGCGGTGCCCACGAAAGCGGCTTACCCACGGCCAATTGGTCGTGATAAAGAAACATCTCTACCACAACATTTTGTCCCAGAGCCCACACCATAAAGACCGCGAATGGCCACCACTGCCAGGACTCAAATACCTCGGCGCGCTTACCGGCGCTCAGCCACATCAGCCACAGGCCAACCAGGGTAATACTGCCGGCATCGGCCAGCGAGTTCAGCAGCCAGTTGATGTGCATGGGCAGGAATTGATTAAGTACATCCACTCGCCGCAGGTCGACCGCATCGCCCGCCACCAGCCCATAGGTAAACCAGATCTCCCAGCCCAGCGCGCACAACAAAAAACTCCCCAGATAAGCCGCAGGCACCCAGTCAGGCAGGCGCCCCCGACTGCGCAACCACGGCACAATAATGAGCGGCAGCAAGGCACTGGTATAGACGACGGTGATAACGCGAAGATGTTCGGGTGACATAGGGCTCAGCTCCCCAGCTCGATCCAAATTGGAAGCCTTACCTTACACCATTGTGAGCACCTCGGGTGCCGCAGAGTAACTTCCGCACTCGTACTGCAATGCTCTACTGAACCTCGGTGCCTTGCGCGCAACCAGCTTATCCGTAGACCAGCTGACAGCCGGGGCTGCATTCGATATTCAGGCCAGTCATTAGCTGGCGCTGAAGTGCGGCTCTGCCGCCGCCAACTGCTCCGCTGCCTGTTCAAAGTCATACATATCGAGTGCCGCCATAGCCGCAGCTACTTCAGCATAACCGGGCGCTGCTTCGTCAAGATTTTCCAGCAGCGACTGCGCCATATCCAGTGCCTCAGGATTGTTCTCCGCAACCGCCGCAACAATATTGGCAAACGTCGCATTGCGCTGCTGCGCATCGAGCGCCTCCGCGGGTGACTCGTTGTCACTATAGTCTGCCAGCTGGCGCTGGGAGTCGCGTGTCAGTGCAATCGCCTCTGCCAACTGCGCCTGATCTTGCTCAGTCACCTCGCTGCCGCTCTTTATGCCCTGCTCAATGACCTGCGCTGCGGCACCTAACTCACCCGCACCCAGATTAAAGGCAATGCCCCGCAGTTTATGCGCCAGGGCCGCAGCGTTGTCGGTATCCCCTGTAGCCAGTGTTGCTTTGATCTGTTCGCCAGCATCCGCATAGTCCCTGCACAAGTCCTGCAGCAAACTAAGATAGAGCGTGGTGTTACCACCCACTCGCGCCAGTCCTTCCTTAAGGTTCAGTCCGGGCATTGACTCAGGCAATTCATCGACGGATGCAGCTGGCTCGGTAGCGGCAAACTCCGTTTCGTCAAAATCGCGCTCACCGGGCGCTATCCACTTGAGCAATGCGGCGTACAGGTCATCCGGAGCAACTGGCTTGGGAATATAGGCATTCATGCCCGCCGCCTCACCCTGCTCACGATCCTGCGGCATAGCGTTGGCGGTCATTGCCAGTACCGGCAATGCTGTGAATTGTGGGTTGGCGCGAATAGCACGGGTAGCCGTATAGCCATCCATTACTGGCATTTGTACATCCATTAATACCAGATCGTAGGGTGCTGCATTCACTTTCTCCACCGCCTCTGCACCATTCTCCGCGGTATCGACGATCAGTTTTGCCTGACGCAGCAGTTCCCCTGCCACCTGCAGGTTGAGCGGTGCATCATCCACCAGCAGAATGCGCGCGCCGCGAATCGGCGTCAGGTCTAGCGGCTGGTTATCGCTTACCTCAGCAGGGAGGGCGTCGGTGATCGGTAACATGAGTTCGAAACTGAAAGTACTGCCTGCACCAGGCACGCTCTGTAGCGTGATATTTCCCTGCATCAGTTGCACCAACTTCTGCGCCAGCGCCAGGCCAAGGCCGGTGCCGCCGTGCTCACGGGTCATGCTGTTGTCGGCCTGAGAGAAAGCGTCAAACAGCTGGACCTGCTGCTCAGGTTCAATGCCCGGGCCAGTGTCAGCAACCGAGAAACGTATACTCGCTGCAGCGCCGCTTGCCTGCGCGCAAGTAACGTCAAGCTGAACACTGCCCTGCTCGGTAAACTCCACCGCATTGCTCAGCAGGCTATCGAGCACCTGATTAATGCGCACCGCGTCACCCAGCACTGCCTCTGGAATCTGTTCATCGAAAGATACATTGAATGTAAGCCCCGCCTCTTCAGCACGAACTCCCCAGCGCTCGGACAAGTCGCCTACCAGTTGTCCGGGCGCAAAGGGGATGGGAGCACAGGCGAGTTCGCCATCTTCCAGCCGCGAAAAATCCAGCACATTGTCGATAATCCCCTGCAGCCCGGCAGCAGAGCTCTCCACCTTGCTAAAGTAGTCACGCTGCTGTGGGTTCAAGTCTGTGGCCAGGCCCAACCGTGTTAACCCCAGAATGGCGTTCATGGGGGTACGCAGCTCGTGGCTCATCTTGGCGAGAAACTGCCCCTTGGTTGCCAGCGCGCCCTCCAGTTCAGTGTTCGCATGCACCAGCTCGACCGTGCGTTGTTCCACTGAAAACTCCAATTGTTTGAGTATCTCCGTGTAGCGTTCGGCCATCATCAACGCGATCAGAAAGATCAGTAGTGCAGCGACAATATACAACAGGCTTTCGGTGCCCAGAATGGCGCTTTCCAGAATCACATCGTTGACCACGGCAAGGCCAAGTAACATCATCAGGACAACCACGCCCATGGCTGAGCGACTGCCGCGATAGGCACGCCACCCCAACATAACCGCCATAGAGAACG
Source organism: Candidatus Litorirhabdus singularis (assembly GCF_026262625.1). GTDB lineage: Bacteria > Pseudomonadota > Gammaproteobacteria > Pseudomonadales > Halieaceae > Litorirhabdus > Litorirhabdus singularis. Next base: position 247,254 of record NZ_SHNN01000004.1, on the reverse strand, counting down.
CCCAGAGCGCACCAATTGCCTGAAACGGCCGCAGGGTGTAGCGCAGAGTGAGGTCCAATGGCAGCACCACGGCGGTAACAAAGAACAGCACAAAGATAACCGCAAAGCCGTGGGTCATCAGATTGGGTGGGGTGCGCGTTGCACCCAACAGCGTATTGGCAAACACCACAGGCATGATATAGAGAAAAACAAACTCAGCTTTTTTGTGCCAGAGGTAAGGCACATCGAGAAAAAACTTGCTCTGGCTGGTTTCAAAGGTGTAACCGGCCAGTACCAAACTTAACAGGCCGAACCAGAGAAACTCTTTGAGTATGGGATTGCGGCGCGCAATCAGCAGGTGGTACACACCGAGCACCAGGTAGAGAACGGCAAGCAGGAATTCTGGGAGTATCGCCGCCGAGACCTGCTTTTGCCGGAGGTCGCCAATAGTGCCCAACAAATATTCACCGAGGTGGGGGCCGGTTTCCCAGGAGCTGCCAATAGCGGGGTCACGCCAAACGCGCAATGCCAACACCACACGGCCATCAGCATCTATAGCCTCTGCCGGAATCGAAAAGGTGGCATGTTTGTCGTAAACGGCGGCCGCGTTTGGCGGCAGGCCGCCAACCCCGCCAAGCTTGATACCGCCCGCGTAAATTTCGTAGGCACTAATAACGCCGCCCAGTGAAACAGCCAGTCGGCCCATATTCTCACGTACATTCTGCTTGGAGGTGTCCAATTGCACCGCCAGCCTAAACCACAGCATACCGGAATATCCGGCATGCCCTGCGGGAGCATGGCCTGGCACCGCAGTCGCCTGCCACTGGCTTGCGTCCAGCTCCGGCATGGCCCACGCCGGATCATCGCCGAGTTTGAATTGCCACTGCCCGGCCAGTGATACTGGCTGCGCAACATCGTCCACCACCACGGCGTATGCCGGGGATACCAATACGCACAGCAAGAGCAACAAAGGGCTCAGCCTGGCGCGACACTGCTTGCTCACGCGGACTTCAAGTCCCGCTCAATGTCGACAAGCAGGGGCTCTGCAGCGCCAAAATCAAAATTGTCGAGCAAGTCGCGCAGCTGCTTCAGTTGCGGCGCCATTGCATCACCTCCGGCCTGCCCGGCCAGCAGTTGATCAATCAGCTCGGTAGCGGCTGGGTCAAAGGCTGCCACGGCTGCCTGCAGATTCCCGAGCACGGCGGCAACATCAATAGCACCGCCACCGTCAGCGATCGGCTGCAGTTGATAATCCTGGAGTAGTATTGCGGTTGATTCCTGCGCCTGCACCAAGGCAGCTGCCAGCGTTTTAATTTGCTCGCCGCTGACCGGCTCGCCGTCGAGCGCTGTCTGCTCAATGCTTTGCGCAGCCGCACCGATCGCAGCCGCGCCCAGGTTGTTGGCAATACCGCGGATCTTATGCGCCGCACCGCGAATCTCATCTGCTTTGCCAGCGGTCACCAGCTCGCCAATAATATCGGGGGCATCGGCATACTCGCGCATCAGATCAGCCAGTAATTGCATGTAGAGCGTTTCATTGTTGGCCAACCGCTGCAGGCCCTCAGCAATTTCCAGGCCCGGCAAACTGGCGGGCAATGCGGGGTCGACAGGAGCCGCATCTGCTATTGTTGAAGCGGCCACACCTGCCGGCAGGTTATGGCTATAGTCGGCCTCGGGAATGGCCTTAAGCAGTGCCTGATACAGGTCGGCCGGGTCCACCGGCTTGGCAATATGGCCGTTCATACCCGCATCGCGCGTCCGTGCCCGATCCTCGGCCATAACATTGGCGGTCATCGCCAGAATCGGCAATTGATCATAGGGGTAGTCCTCGCGCAGCACACCAGTAGCTGTGTAGCCGTCCATACCCGGCATCTGAATATCCATCAGCACGCAGTCATAGTCATTAGCGCGCACTTTAGCGACGGCGTCATTGCCGTCGCAGGCTGTATCCAGCACCAACGGCACTTTTTCCAGTAGCTCGCAGGCTATCTGAAGATTGATCTCTGAGTCGTCAACAACCAACACACGCGCGCCGCGAATTGGCAACAGATCTCCCGGCCCGGTGCTAGTGCCAAACTTGCGCGCACGGCGCACCACCTGTTTGCCGTAGGCGATCATAATAGTATCGAGCAAGGCAGAGGGTTTGATCGGCTTAGCCAGGAACGCATCTACCATCGATTCGTGTTCACTACTGGGCATCTCCCAGGAGGACAGCAGCACAATCTTTGGCACTCTGGCTCCATCGCGAATAGCCAGCGCGACATCCAGCCCCGTCATACCGGGCATCATCCAGTCCAGCAACACCAGGTCAAAACTGTGCTGGGGGCGCATTATTTCCAGTGCCTGCTCGCCGGTCTCCGCCACAGTCACTGTATAACCAAAGGACACCAGATACTCCTGCAATATGTCGCGGGACGCCTCATTATCGTCAACGACAAGCACGTTCAGGCCCTGAGGTACCTCAGTGCGGGCGGGCTGCTCCTCTTCGATCGCCGCCTGCTCAAGCGTCAGTGTGAAGTGAAAGCTGCTGCCTTCGCCCGGTACACTGTTGACTTCTATGTGCCCGCCCATCATCTCGGTAAGCTGCTGCGAGATGGCCAGACCCAGTCCGGTCCCGCCGTACTGGCGGCTGATGGTACTGTCGGCCTGGGAGAAAGACTGAAACAGGCGCCCCAGCTGCTCTTCATTCATACCGATGCCGCTGTCACGCACATCGAAATGCACTTTCACCCGGTCGCCATCGCGGCTGGTTTCGCGTACTTCGACAATGATTTGCCCCTTGTCGGTAAATTTGATGGCATTACCCGCCAGGTTGATCAGTATCTGTCCCAACCGGGTCGGGTCACCCAATAATACGTCCGGCAGCGCTGGGTCGCGCTGGAACACCAACTCCAGCTTTTTGTCCTGGCAGCGCACCATGCAGATGGTGGCAAGGTTATCGAGCACCTCGTTGAGCGAAAACGGAATCGATTCAAACTCGAACTTGCCCGCCTCCAACTTGGAGAAATCAAGGATGTCGTCAATGATGGTCCGCAGAGAATTGGCGGCGTTATCAACCTTGGTCAGGTAATCCTTTTGCTTGTTATCCAGGTCTGTTTCGAGACACAGGCCGGTGAGCCCGATAATGGCATTCATCGGTGTACGGATTTCATGGCTCATGTTGGCCAGGAAAGTGCCTTTGGTATCGTTCGCCGCTTCTGCTTCTTGGCGAGCTTCCTCGGCGCTGAGGAATAATTGCGCATTACGCACGGCGGTTCCCAGTTGCGTCACGTAACGCTCGATAGACTCAATATCCTTCTCGGTTAAGTCAAAGGGCTCCTCAGATGCTGCAAAATAGATACAACCCATCGCTCGGTTCTCGATCTTCAGGGGGCACATGAGCAACGATTTAAGCGGGTGGTGGCTGACGATCAGTTTGTCAGTAGGCCGCCCTGCAGCTTCAACGACATCCATCGTGATATGCCCGAGAAAAATTGATTCGCCCCCGACCACACTGGCGGCGGCAAAGCTGTCTGCGGCATCCAGCGGCAGACCTTTTTCGATCAGGAACTCATCCAGCACTGCCGGGAAGGGACGCCCTGCCTGCTGCCTGAGCCGCAGTCGGTTATCTTCATTATCAACGGTAAACACGCCCATCTGCTCGAAACTGAACATGGACTGCAGACCGTGGTAGATCGTATCCATGACCGTGTCTACGTCCAGCGTCGAGTTGACCAGCGTAGCAATGTCGTTGACCGCGGTTATTTCCCGAAAGGCCTGCTCCAGTTCGGCTGTACGTTCCTCAACCTTAAGCTCGAGGGACTTTTCTGACTCCTTTAGCGCGACTATCGCCTTGCGCATACCCTCGGCAGCCTGCTTTAGCCTGCCTCCTGACTGCCACAGGGACAGCATTACCACAGCCGACAACGCAGTGACGCTGAAAGATTCGACATCGGCTATGACGTGATCGGGGACTGTTGCGGTGTACCAGGTCGGCAAAAGCTTGGTGATACTGCCGACCACAATCAACACAATCGAGCCGGAGATAACCCATCGAAACATCAATAGCGACACGTAGGGCAATACCATCAGCACGGGCAGGGTCGCCGTAACGATCAATACCCCGTAGAGCCGGTCGCCAATAATAATCATGAAGACCGATATGATGTACCAAACGCTGGAGACCAGCCCTACGGCACGGTCGACGTTATCTTTTTTGGCCTGCAAGTGGGCCATAATGGCCAGCGGCAGAATCAGCGCAAAAACAAACAAAGCCAGCGTCGTCGCTACCGGGCTGCCAAAAAATATGGCCAGTGATCCGGATATCAAGCCCACCGTAAGAAAAAGGAGGCTGGTCGCTAAAGTAATGTTCGAGAACTGCTGTGCTTCTACGCTGACAGGTTTGTCTGGTTTATTCACGTTTACAATGCGTCCTTATTAGTATATCCAAGCACGAGTAATATACACTGCCGCGATAGTATTGTATCGAAATGCCAGATCAAGTCAGGAAATTGCAATGAACCAAACTATACCAGAGAAGAGCCGGTTGCTGATCGTCGACGACGAACCCGGCAACATCAAAATTCTGTCCAGCATACTCGCTGGCGACTATGCTTTGAGTGTTGCTACCAGCGGCGAGCAGGCCCTGAAAATCGCCCAAGTGCAACATCCCGATATCGTATTGCTGGACATGGTGATGCCAGGCATGGACGGCATTCAGGTTTGCGAAGCCCTTAAAGCTGGCGAAGCTACCAAGGATATTCCGGTGATTTTTGTCACCAGTATGACCGACACCGCCAATGAAGAGCGCGGCCTGGATGCCGGCGCTGTAGATTACATCAGCAAGCCGATAAGTCCGCCCATTGTGAAAGCAAGGGTCAGAATCCATATACAGAATTACCTGAGCAAGCGCTTCCTGGAAAACCTGCTTTCCAACCAGGACGCCACGCTGGACGATGCCAAGAAAGAGGCCCAATCCCTGCTGGTGTTTGTTTAGCTCGCCGTTTTTAGCAGACCGTCCACATAGTCGACGAAGCTGGCGCGATAGCCGGCTTTGGTCTTGGCCCAGAACTGCTGGATACGTGGCACTGACATTGCCGCACCAGTGCGGCGCTCCCAGGCTTCGAAGTATTCAGGGTCCAGGTTTTTCTTCTGGTACTGCACAAACACCAGTTCATTAAGCTCAAACAGCGCCGACAGATACCCTTCAAACTTGAGTGACTCCAGCGGACTCAAAGTTTCGCCGGTGGCAGCTTTGTAGCGAATTTCTGCCAGGTCACCCGAGTAAGACTCTGCGCGAAACTGTATCGCCAACTCCATCACCGAATGGATACTGGCATCGCGAGTCTCCGATGCACTGCTGCGCATCTGCAGGGCCAGGTAGATCAAGGAAATAAATACACCGATTGAACCGCCGAAATCACCAATGGCGCCCAGCGCGTCCCAATTAATAGTTTCCATACTTTGTTGCTCTTTACCTAATGAAACCGCCGACTGCTTAGTTTACTGAGGCTTGCTCATTGCTAGGACAACTCAGGTCCTGTTTTCTCTCAGCTTCTGCCTTTTAGACCAGGCAAACTTGCGCCCCTAAAAGTAGCCGACGAGGGCAAGCAAAGAACCCTGCACCCCTATGCGCGGGCTGCAGCCTCAGGCTCAAACTGCAATGGCATCGCCTTGATGCTGTTGACGAAATAGTCACGCACATACTCTACCGGCGCGGCGAAGCGCGGGTTTTTCAGGCGCGGTATTATTTCTTCAAACATCACCTGCATTTCCAGTCGCGACATGTGCGCGCCAATACAAAAATGCTCGCCGTTACCAAAGGCCCGGTGCTGGTTGGCCAGTTCCGGGTTATTACGGAAGCGCTCCACATCAAACTGCGCGGGATTCTCAAAAATCTCCGGGTCATGGTTAATGGCCTGCCAGTTTAGCACCATCTTGTCTCCTGCCCGCAGCTGCTGACCCTGCACTTCCACATCTTCCATCACGGTGCGGCGCATCTGCACAAAGGCGGGGTTATAACGTAACACCTCTTCTACCGCATAGGGAATCAGGGTGGGGTCATCCACCAGCTTGGCCAGTTGCTCGGGGTGCTCAATCAACAGGCGCATACCGTGTGCTATCACCGAGCGGGTACTCTCATTACCCGCCGCTATCAGCATCAGGAAGAACAACTGAAACTCGTCCGCCGTCAGTTTTTCATCGTTGACGGTGCCGTCCAGCAGTGCCCCCACGATATCGGTCAAGGGCTCTGTCTTGTGCTTTTCTGCCAACGCGGCGGCGTAAGCGTAGACTTCGATTGCTGCCGCCTGGGAGGCAGCAACGCCATCTACACCACTCATATCTTCGTCTTCGGTGAAGATCATGGTGTTGGTCCAGTCAAAAAACTGTTGTTTGTCTTCCATCGGAATACCGCACAACGACAGAATAGCGATCAGCGGTAACTCCGCCGCCACATCAGTGACAAATTCGCATTCGCCAGTGTTGGCAATAGCATCGATAGTTTCGCGGGCAACCTCCCGAAACCGCGCCTCGTAGCCCTGTACCGCTTTGGGAGTAAACGCGTTGCGCACAATGCGCCGATATTTGACGTGTTCCGGCGGGTCCATGTTTACCAGCATCAGTCGCGACAGCGCGACCTCTTCCTCAGGCATTTCCTTGGGTAAAATAGTCTTGGCAGCGCTGGAAAACAGCAGCGGGTGCTTGCACACGTAGTCTGCCACCTCGCGTTTCGTCACCGCCCAGTAAGGCACACCGGTAATCGGGTCCTCGATATAGGCCAGGCCATCGGATTGCTCGCGGACCTCGGCAAATATGGCGTGATGACCACCGCCAACATAAATGTCCGGGTCGAGGATGTTTTTAAAGGGGCACTGAGACATGGGCTTGGGCTACTCTAAGTCGGAAATTTGAAGGCAATACTGTACTATATTCCGCCTGCCACGGGTCAATTTAGCAGGCAGGTTCAATGGTTAGCCGCCTGCACCTCGACGATGCGCAGCAGGTCCCCCATGCCAAAATTGTAGTCCGCCAGATGCAAGGAGGCCGGGGTTGAACCCAAAAATACTTGTATTAGCTGCGGGGTAAACGGGGTAGAACGACCCGGTGCTACATCGGCACCCAAACTGCCGTCGCTCTCGCAGTTGGCTGAGTACAGTCCCGGGTAGGCGATCCAGTCGGTCTCTACGCCTGCTGGAAAAGGTATCCCTTCGTCACGATTGTAGATGGTGGTAGCGGCAATACCTGGCTCACCGCCCAGTGCAGTCGGGTTCACACAGACCCTGGGTTGCTCCAGTTCAGGTCGCTGCTCCGAGTCACCGGCCGCAACGGTATCGTAGGCAACTACGCAACCGGTGTCAGTGGCCTGGGTACATAATGGAATGTTTTGCAACGAACCACCGGTCAACTCGCCTTCTGGTACCTGGTAGGCCCCAAGCGACCCTATCACCAGTGCAGAAATCATGCGTGAGCGCAGATCCTCGTCATTGTCGTTATCGAACCGCTCCTGCAACAGTCTCAGCAGCACGTGAGCGCCCTGCGAGTGCCCAATCAGTACGAAATTGCGCTCGGGATTCTCCAGCAGGTATTGGTCAAAGGCAGCTTCGATATCGCTATAGCCCAAGCTAAAATAGCCGCTACCAAAGGGGTTCTCTACCGAGTAGCTGCCAATCGTCATTTGACGGTATTTTGGGGCATACATCTCACACAGCTCAGTGAAGCGAGCCGCCTGATTGTAAAGCGGTCGCACCAGCGACGTATCGTCACTCAGGTCCAGCGTATTACCGGGCTCAGGGCGCAAGTCCACAGTGGGATAGACATAAAAACAGTCAAACTCCGCATCCACTACCGGCTCATGCTCAAATACCGCGGTGTTGCCGTCTTCGTAGACATAGGTTGTTGTTTGGTCCAGCTCCAGGCAGCGATCCAGGGCAATACCCGGCTTACACAGCCACAGCGCCTCGTCTGCATAGCGACCCAGCTCACCGTCGCCACCATTGCCACAGCCAGCCAGTAGACCCAACAGCGCTGCTATCAACAAACCTCTCAAACTCTGACCCTGCCTACCACTCACTACCGCACTACTCCCTGAAATCGTCCCAGAATGGTCCCATCACTCCTCTGTAAAGAGCGAACTGACCCTGCATAAAAGCGCAGCAGTATAGCGGCTGCAGGGTCAGGAAAACCACCTGACGGGAATTTTAAGGGACGACTATCAAGTGCCCGCCAGCAGCGCTAGACTAGCGCCCTGACAACAAACCGAATTCAACAGGGTGTAACAGCGTGGCCTACGAACTGACCGGAAAAATCAAACTCCTTCAAGACGAACAAACCTTTTCCAGCGGTTTTCGCAAGCGAGAAATGGTGGTTATCGTCGAAGACGGCAAGTACCCCCAAGAGATCAATCTTGAATTTGTGCAGGACAAGATCAGCCTGCTCGAGAGCCTGCAGCCCGGACAGGAGGTGACGGTCACTTTTGATATTCGCGGCCGCGAGTACAACGGGCGGTACTTCAATAATCTTCAAGCCTGGAAGGTGACAAGCGCCAGTGCCAACGACGCTTACGATCAGTCTTACCCTGAGTATGATTCAGCACCACCGCCGGCAGACGCCAACTACGACGACGATATTCCTTTTTAGGACTGACCGGGCTTCAGTTTCGCGGCTGTAAGCGGAACAAATACGCCTCGGCCACGTTTTCGTTGCGGGGTCGGTTGCCATACTTCTCTTCATAGCGGTCGCTGAAACTGGCGAACTCTGCCTCGGTCGCCACCCGTTCGGCGCGCAGCTCATACAATAGTTCACCCACCAGTAAGCGCACATTCGGATCTTGCTCAATATTGACCACCCAGGTGGCTTGATTAGCGCCCGCATGCACATAAAGGCTGGGCCCCATATCCACTATCCACAATTTCACTGAATAGGGCTCTGTCGGGTTGGTTTCCAGTTCGATAATATTCACATCAGCGATACTACCCCACTGCGCTGGCGCCGGCGTCAAAGTGCCGTTCAGTTCGCCGCCGGAGAATGGCACATAGCCACAGCCCAGCATTAGAGCAGTGAAGCAACAGAGGGCGAAAGCCCTTCCAGGGCGAAGCAAAGCGGGGGTTGACTGCTGACTCATGAGGTCGATTCCAAGTAAGGAGGTGACCCCAGTTTAGCGTGATTTGCTTAGCGATGGACAACCGGAAAGCACTAGCACGACTTATTGCAGGCGAACCCGCAACTCAGAGCAAGACTCACCTTGGCCATCTGTTACCTATATGTCATAGTCCGACCGCTCACTCTATAAAAACAACTGCAAAACGAGTCTGCCTGTGACTACTGAATTTCTGAAAGATACCTCGACTTCTGTGAACTCTGCAGAGGATGTACCGTCCATGTCTGATCGCAGTCTGGAAATGTCCATCATTTTTTGGATCAGCTCAGTGACCATCGTGGTGATCAGCGGTTTTGCGGTGTATCGCTGGCAAACCGACGACAGCGGTGGCGCGGCTGTCAACACGCTGATCGTGTCGATGGTAGCTATGGTGCTCATGCTGAGCCGCTACCCGCGTCATAGCGCACTGGCCATTAAACTATTTGGCCTGACCACCTGCAGCGCCGCACTGCTAAGTTCACTGCTAGTCAGCAACAATGGTCTGCTCTGGGCGCTGCTGGTATTACTGGTCAATACGCTCACCCAAACGAGGCGTTGGGCACTGGCACTCAATGCTGTGGTGATTGTGGTACTGACCGCGGCCACCCAGCTGTATGAGTCTTTGCTGCAACAAGTCAGCTGGACGACCGTCGCCATTCTAATTACCAGCTTTGCACAGCTGTCCACAGACCAACTTCGAAAACAACGAGAGCTACTGGCAAAACAGGCCAACATTGACCCACTGACCGGTGCCGGTAACCGTCGTCTGATGCAAAAGCACCTGCAAGACCTGGCCACCGGTCGCCGCAGCGGCGAACGCAGCGCCACCCTCATGGTATTTGATCTCGACAACTTCAAAGAAGTGAACGATCAACACGGCCATGAGACCGGCGACCGTGTACTCATAGAATTTGTGCGCTCAGTGCATTCATCACAGCGTGGCGACGATGGATTTTATCGCATGGGCGGCGAAGAATTTGTGATGCTCCTACGCGGCATGAACGAAACCACAGCACGCGCCTATTTGCCTGGGCTACATCAGCGGCTCTCGGGACAGGTTAAAACCCCCAGCGGAGCCGTGGAGTTCTCATCGGGGGCCGCAACGCTGCGCCAAGGTGAAGATTGGTCGAACTGGCTGGCACGTGCCGACCGCGCGTTATATACCGCCAAGAACTCTGGCCGTAACCAGATACTTTTCTGCGAAGACTGATACTGCGGGAAGCCGGGTGCCGCAATAGGCTTATCAGGAGCCTACCAAGCACGCTTCAAAACAAGGGTAAGGACCGGTTTTATAAGCGATATCCCAACACTGACCTGCTACCAGCGGTGACAGCTCCGGGAACAATCGCGCCAGGGTTATTTCTGCCTCCCCCACTCCCAGCTGGTGCTCGCCAAATACAGTAATGTGAGTATGCAACACTGCCCGCCACTGCTGCAGTTCGGCAACAGTGGGTATCTGCACACGCACCGACGTAAGGTCGACATTGGCCGCCAGACTTAACAAAGCACCAAGCCTCTTCAACTCGCCCTCTCGCTGCAATACCAGAGACACATCTATCGACTGCGGAACCAATACGCCCTCTCCCACCAACTGCGGAGCAAGCTGCCGGGTAATCGGCACCTGAGGTTCCTGCTCCAAAGCCTTTTGCATGGTCTCCACCACAATGAGGTGCAGCGGATCTGGGTGCTGATAATGACAGGCGTCAGCTCTCACCAGACTCAAGTCATGTTCGGCATAGCCTGCGCTGGCAATCAGTTGCTGCACGCTATTGAGTGACTCTTCATGAATATCCAGCAGCACCATTTGCAGAGTACCCGGTGCAAAACGGTGCAGTAAAGGCAGTAGCAACGTCGCGTAGGGCCCGCATCCTGCATAGAGTATTCTCAACGGTATTGGTGCCGAAGATGCCTCCGTGTCCAATGCGGTCTTCGCCGTCGCAAAGCGTATCTGCGCCGCGCAGATAGCAGCGTAAAGGCCACGGATATACACCACCGTGCGCCGGACATCAGCCACGCAATGAGCCGCTGCCTGCGGGCTAATGGCCACCCCGCTATTGAGCAATGAATCACCGGACCAGGCGTCAAAGCAGACGTCGGGCTGGACACCTCCAATGCTCGTGCAGAGGTCGGTAAATTCAACCAGCGCGGCCTGCTGCTCGAGCGCGGTAGCCGTGCTACTCAAGATGCAGTCGCCAATGGCGGCAAACGTATCGGTGGCGTTCATCGAAAAATTCCTGGCGCGGCAAGATCGCTGACCGATGCTACTACCCGCTGAGTGCATTCTACCCTATCATGGCGCGCGCTTAATCAACCTCGACCAACACCCACAATGGAGTTCGCCCATGAGCAACCTGATGTACCAAATGTCTGCCCCGGTATTCACCCACCAGCTGAAGAACCTGGCCGCAATCCTTAAAACCGCAGCCAAAGACGCTAAAGCTCGCGGCATCGATCCATCAGTACTATTGAATGCACGACTTGCACCAGACATGTTACCAATGATTAGTCAGGTCAGAATCGCCACCGAGCATGCCAAGGGCTGCTGTGCGCGCCTGGCAGGTGTGGAATCTCCAGTGTTTGCGGATGACGAGGAAACCTTTGCCGAGCTACAAACTCGCATTAAGAATACGCTGGCTTTTATTCGCACGATTAAAGCCAAGCAATATATCGACAGTGAAGCACGCGAGATCGTGATGAAAATACCGATCGGTACCCTCGGCTTCAGCGGCATCGACTATCTGACTGGCTGGGCCCTGCCCAACTTCTACTTTCACTACACCACGGCCTACAACATCCTGCGCGATAACGGCGTAGCGCTGGGCAAGGGTGATTTTTTGGGCCAGGTACCCGGCATGAGCATGAGTGGCAAGATCGCCAAAATGATGCAGAAGAAAAGCTAAACCTGCACTAGCACCGCGTACGGTTGCTCATTAGAAAGACCCACGGGCGCAAGAGCGCCCGCTTAGTCAAAACAAGTCCTGTCACTGATTCGCTGCTGCGCCCAGGCGCAGCAGCACAGAGGAGAATCAGGCAGCCTTGCTATCGCTTACCTGATGTTCCAGCACATCGCTGGACTTGGCCGCGCCATTAATCGCAATCTTCTGCGGCTTCATAGCCTCGGGTATTTCTTTGAGCAGACTGATCGTCAGCAGCCCATCGCAAAGATCTGCAGCGGTCACGTTGACATGGTCGGCAAGATTAAACTTGCGTTCAAAGGTGCGGTTAGCAATGCCCTGATGCAAGAATTTTCTCTCGCCCGATTTTTCCTTCTCGCCACGAATTAACAGCACGCCGCGCTCTACCTGAATATCAATTTCAGCGTCTGAGAAACCAGCGACGGCTAGTGTTACAGCGTAGCGGTTGTCGTCCAGTATTTCGATATTGTAGGGCGGAAAGGTGGCAGCAGAAGTTTCCGAACGCGACGCGTTATCCAACATATTTGCCAAACGGTCAAAACCAACACTACTACGATAAAGGGGGGTTAAATCAATTGAGTTCATACTATATTCTCCATAAGAAGCAACATAAAAAAGACAACGTAAAGCCAACAGCACTCTCAGAGAGACCTGCTGCGACATAGACTTATCTGTGGGCGAAAAGCTTTATTTCAAGGGGTCATGTAGATTTTCTGCGCGAACACTTGCTACCGTGGGGAATACAGCAGGTAGCAGTAATACGAATTTTCCCGGGTAGACTAAGGCAGTTTCGTTCGCAAGATGTGTTCATAGCGCCATATGGCTTTGCTACCCCACCACAGCAGGTAAAAGAACAATAGCGGCAGCAGAATGCTTTTCAGTACGATGGAAACCAACAGCGTCATAGCGCTATCAACAAAACCACTTAAGCTGTCCTCCATTGACTCCAATTGTGCGTTCACCAGCTCCTTCCAGGCAAACAATTTACCGATGTCTGCTGCCGTCCAAGCGCCAGGATTTTCGCTTAAACCTGCCTTATCCATCTGCTGAAAAACCGCCGCTGCCTCATCATCAATCAGCCCAATAGAGCTCGAAAATTCTTCCGCCTGCAGTCGCAATTCATTAAGCTCTGCGTTGGCAGACTGCTCTGCCGCAGACTCGACACCAAAGAGGCTGCGCCGACTTTTCAATACGGAAACAGTACTCTCCATAAAGGTGATATCGAGGTGCAGCTGAGCTAACTGACTCTGGTAATCACGCTTACTCTTACTCAGCTTACTCAGTCGATCCAATAAGCGGTCGCTATCCTTTTGCAGTGGCGGCTTGCTGCTTACCATCATGTTCAAACCACGCAAGCTGTTCTGGTAGTCCTGCATCTGCACGTGACTAGCAGTGTCGGTCGGCTCCAACAACACTGAGTCCAGAGAAGCCGTTAATATAAATACCAGGCTTAGCGACAACCTCACGAATACGGTCAGCAGAAAAAGTCGCAGCAGCACACTGGTAAAACTTGGTCGCTGCATCGCCGACGCTGCGATGGTCAATAATCCAAGCCCGCTGACGGCTAGATTGAAGGCTGTAGCAGAGACTACCTGTAGCATAATTTTCTGCAGAATCAGGGCCCCCAGGGCCAGGGTAACCACACCAGAAAAACGCTCTATCAGATCATTGACCGGGTCTAACACTTCGCCCAGTGCAATATTGACCATGGGGAAATCGATAGTCGTGCCTTGCAATACTGAAACCAAGGCATTGATACCGCGAGAAGTCGCATAGATAGCACTGACGCTATAAATAGAGCCAGTGGTCCAAGCCTCAGCCAAACCCGATACGACAGGTAGCCAGCACACTCCTACGGCCAGCACTACCAGTAAGGTCAATCCCGGGTGGGGCATATAGTTGCCTGTTCGCATAGAACATCCTTACGTCACATTGCTCGGCTATCAGCCAGCTATCACAGCACCAAGCTGGCCGAAGATCAACCACCGCTGTAAAGGGTTGCGACAAAAAGTACTGTCATAGAAAGTGCCAGTAACAGTATACTTTCCGGCGAGCGCTCTACCTTATAAGGCTAGCTCCAATCATCTATCCAGCGAGAGTATTATGATCAAGTTATATGGCGCCAACGCCTCACCATTTGTTCGCAAAGTCATGGCGGTTCTGGCCCTGAAGGATTTGCCCTACGAGCACATACCCTCCATGCCTTGGTCTGGCGACGAGGAGCTGGCCAGGGTCAGCCCGTTACAGAAAATTCCTGCGCTGGTCGATGGCGACCTGAATATATCGGATTCCAAGGTTATCTGCCGTTATCTGGAGGCCGCCTACCCGCAGAATCCGGTGTACCCCAGCGACATAAACCAGCGCGCCCGCGCCGACTGGTTTGAAGAATACGGCGGCAGTGCGCTGGCTGAATCGGCTGCGTCCATATTTTTTCACCGTTTTATGCGCCCGATGGTGTTCAAGCAAGAAGTAGACGAGGAGGCTGTGAGTAAAATAGTCGACAAGAAACTGCCTCCCATGCTCGACTACCTGGAAAGTGAAGTGCCTGCAGACGGCTTTTTGTTTGAGGAATTCGGCGTGGCCGATCTGGCACTCGCCTCCCCCTTCGTCAACGCCGGCTACGCTGGCTATACCATTGATACAGCGCGCTGGCCCAAAATGGCCGCACTGGTCGAGCGGGTTAAGGCACACGCTTCCGTGTCTCCATTACTAGAGGTTGAAGCCAAAGCTTTTGGCTGACCGGTACTAGCGGCGACGACAGGATTGCCCTGCCGTTTGCCGTTAAAACAACCAGTCCAGACCCAGGCTCTTTAACATCCGGTAGATGCCGCGCTGCTTGCGTGAGGAGGAACCTTTTACCCCCGAAAGCTGCATGACCTGCTGGCGCATCGCGAACCATTCGGGCGTACCCCACAGATAAGAGGTGGCCTTAAGGTCATCAAATTCAACATTCAACGCGTCGATCAACTGCGGACTTTGGAAGAAGTAACCCATTTCGTTGTTGAACAAGCGCGATCGATAATCGAAGTTGGAGGTACCGACAAAGGCCAGGCTCGTACCGACCACGTATTTGGCGTGCATTTTTCCGTAATGTACCGTGCCACCCGGCAACAGCACTGAGTCAATGCCGCCGGTCTGGTAGATACGAATACGCGGGTTGTTGACTTGCTCAAGCCAGCGCTGGCTGGTGACAAGTTCAGGCAAATCAGAACCAGATTCCTTTGCCGCCAACCAAGCCGCTCGAGTCTCTTCGTCCAGCAGCAAACGTGGGGCCGTCTCCATATCAATGATGGACTGCGCGGAAAAATTGTCGGAGGTCAGAATCGAGTTGGTAACAATTTCCAGAGTGGCACCCGGATTTGCGTTCAGCCAGGCCAACGTATTTTCAGCCTCGTCCAACAATACCTCGCCACCCTTGCCCTCGTAACGAGCCAGAAACAAGTAGGGAGAGACATAGCGCACCTGCTCGCGCTGCGGCTTGATCTCACCAATTTGCTGTAATACATACACAATAGAATTAGGATTATTGGATATATTACCGGTGGCATTAGACACAGGCTTGCTATCGGTAAGGTTGGCCAGCTCATGAGCCAGTAGCACCTTGGCTTCGGCCAACCCTGTAGTCATGAAGGTAGGCATATGCGCCATATGCTGCTGCATCGCAGGCAACGCTTTTAAACGCGCCAGGCTTGCCTGCGCGGTTGCTCTTTCACGACGATAGATAGAACGCGCCTGCTCAGTCTTCAGCGGTTTCTGATAGGCATTGTCCTTGAACAGAAACAACACGGTAAAGTAATGCTCAGTAAGCTCACCTAATCCCAACTCACCCTCGCCCTGCACAGCCCCATCGCGTAACAAAATTTCGGTATCTCGGTAGGTGTCAGCATTGGGCGCTCCGTTTTTATCGACACCATAGTAATCCACAGAAATATTGCGCCCGCCGGTGATAAGCGCGGCTTTGTCGGGGAACATGCCGTCGACAATGATTAATTTGTCATGCGAGCGGCGGTTAGCATTAGCCAGTAGTTTGGACAGCGGGTTGAACACCACTACCTGCAACCTGGCCCGACGCGTGGTCAGTTCGCCAGCCGCATTACGCATAAAACCGGCTTCTTCAGCACAAGTCGCCAGAGCGCGTAGACTCGACCGCGGCAGCGATATAGAGCCTATGGAATCCACCATAAAACGCACATCAACACCACGCACCACCGCATCACACAACGCACCCATCAGTCCCAGACCAATCAGATCGTTCTTATAGATGTAGTACATCATGTCGATGGTGTGCTCGGCATGCTCAATCATCCAGAGCTTGGCTGCCAGTGAATCCAACGCGGCCTCCGCCGAGGTACCCAGAATTTTGCCACGCGCTGGTAACCTGGGAAGATCGACTTGCTTGCTGAGTTCTATCAGGTCCTGCTCACCCTTTTGCGGATGATAAAAGTTACGCAGAGCATACTGCTCGTCTATCTCAACATCTGCCACCGCCCCCATCGGCGGACACTGCGGCAGACCAGCAGCAACGCCTCCCTCAGGGCATGAAGTTGTGTAGGGCTGCGTGCTGCATGATGCCAGCGCCAACAAAGTCAGTAGCAGCGAGGCAATAGTAATAGGCAAACGTGGCGTCATAGCAGTACCTCTACTAACGCTAGCTCAGCAACAACGGTCAGATGGTCAGATACCACCTCAGGGATAACCCGATGATTTACAAATTTTAGTTGCGATGAAATCAAAATCCAGTCCAACCGCTTATGCTTGCCGACATAGGTGCCCTGGTTGCCGACCTCCGGTTCATAAGCCTGCAGGGACAGAGCCTGCGCCAAAGTACGCACCGCAGAGTCTGACTCCGCCCATTCTGCATTAAAGTCACCCATCACCACCAAGGGGCCAGTAACATCCTGCAGCGCAGCAATTAGCTCGGCGGCCTGACTATTGCGCACACTCGCCCGAGAAAAGTCCAGATGCAACGATACCAGCACCACTTCAAGCGCTGAGTCCAGTTTGTCATTCGGGTTCCAGTGCAGACGGGAGACCACAAAGCCCTTAGGCTTGGTCGGCCATGACGGTGCAAAAGTCTGCGACGCAGTCTGAAACAGCGCATAGCGCGACAGCAAGGCTGTGCCATAACTGGACAAGCGACTTTGGTCATGCAGCCCATGGAAGTAGCACGGCAGGCCCGCGCTGCCAGCCAGCAATTGAACATGATCGAAATCACCACTCCAACCTGACGCTGCATCGGCTTCCTGCAGCGCCACGACTTCCGCACCGCTGTTCTGCAATTGAGCAGCTACTAGACCCAGGTTAGACTCGATAGCCTGACGCGACAGCAGCAGCTGATTGAAACTCTGACGGCGCCCATGCGCAACGTTCAAGCTAGCCACTGTCAGGGTCGGACTCGCCAACACAGCAGGCGCATCTAAACAGCCGGCAGGGTTAGCCATTGCCAGCGCTGGCATCAGGCCAAAACAGACGCCAACAGCAATTTTGTAAAAGCGAAAAATGGCCTTGCGCTCGCACGTCACTTGAATAGGTTGCGCCATTATTATTTCACCGTAACTCGATTGTAAACCAACAGGAATTGGCCGGAGCGATAGAGCCATCATCCTGCATTAGCGTGCTTCAACCCAAGCCCGGCCGGCAATGGCTGCCAACTGCCGCTGCTAGCTCTTCCCTGCCATCGTCTCACAACGTAACATGGCCCTATGAAAACACAGAGTTCAAAGTTAAAAATCATAGGACTAACCATTCAACTGGGGCTAGCCTTGCTGCTCTATGGCAGCGCTATGCTAGCCCACGCGCAGGAGTCAGACCCAATGTGGATAGATGTTCGCACCGCCTCAGAGTTTTCCGATGGACATGTGGAAGGCGCTATTAATATTGAGTTTGGTGATGTTGTCGCCGCGCTTGGCCAGCGCAAGGTGGCTACTGAAACCGCCATTATTCTCTATTGTGGTAGCGGCAAGCGCTCGGGCTTTGCGCTGGAAAGCCTGCGCCAGGCCGGCTATGAAAACCTGACTAATGCCGGCGGACTGGATCAGGCACGAACCCTAAAAGCCAGTCAGTAGTTCAGTCGCGTTAACACCCACTGCTCCTGGAACCCTGCAATGGCCAGCGCACAGGGCGGTAGTTATGGGTTTGTCTTGACTAGCGCTATTCAAATTATGCACTATCCTCAGAGATAGCTGGTTTTATAATCAGCGCCACAATCTGTATAAGGAAAGGCTATGACAAAGCGCATTTTAACGATAGATGGCGGCGGCATTCGAGGTGTTTTTTCTGCCGCAATAATCGAGCAGATGGAAATCGCCAATGGCGGTAAACCAGCGTGCGAGTTATTTGACTGTTTTGTCGGCACCAGCGCCGGATCACTGCTGGCAGCCGGTCTGGCAAAAGGCATTTCCGCTGGCGAGCTGAAGCAGCATTTCATCGCATTAGGTGAGGGGCTGAGCATCAGCATGAACGCTGCTGCCAAGGACGACGGCGCGGGTGACAAGGGCGCTGCAGGACCTCGCAAGCGTAGAGAGGCCTCTTCCGCCATGCTGGAGGATGTTCTCAAAAAATTGCTGGGTGAAAACACGCGACCGGCTGACCTGAAGAAACGGTTTGCTGTGGTAACCAAGAATATGGACCTCAATAAGGTGGTCTTTTTCGGCAACTTCCCCAAAGACCAAGTAGAACAACCATCATTCTGGAGCGGCCAGGTTGATGAGAGCAGCGAACCGGTGTGGAAAATCGTTTTACGCAGTGCGGCGCTGCCGCCCCTGTTCGCCCCTCAGGGTGACTATCTGGACGGTGGCATTTCTCCTTTTGCTAACCCAACCTACGCAGCCTATGTCGGTGTGCAGCGCAGATTGGGCTGGAACCCGTATCGGGAACCCTTGAAATTCTACTCCGTGGGTACCGGCTACCATGAAGGCGGTGCCGGCTCCAATATCGGTGAGCTGGATGATGAGAGACTTTACGCCTCGATGGTTTCAGCGATGATGCAAGATGTGAACTTTCTGCAGCATCAGATCATGAAGCGTCAGGCAGCAGAGGGCGATATCTGGTACAAGCGCTATAACATTAGCTTCACACGTGAGGGTTTTGAGAAACTCGGTATTGAAAAGATACCCTCCAAGGAGGAGTTTGCGCAGCTAGCGAGCACCGCTTCGCCGCGCGTTAAAGAACTGGCAGAGTACGGCTCTTATGTAGGCAAAAAAATGCTTGCAGAAGGCAACGATTTCCTCGCCGGCGCCCCGCTGCAGGATCGGCGCAGCAATGTCTATAAGATTCCAGATGAACAGCGTTTTCTGAACATAGCTCCTGTCTCTGCGGTGCCATAGAAATGTCCCGCTGAGGCCCACTCTCATTGGACTTTCCGGTTAGTATTGACTAATCTGATGGCGTACTTTGCCTATTCCTGAAATTGATTTTCGTTCCAGTGATAATGCAGCCGCACCGCCGCAGGCTAAACTGGCACACGGGATCGTGACCATGACATTAGTCCTGCAAAAATTGAGAGGAGACCGTGGGGAAATTTGCTGACAGTGCCGCCCATTTCTGGAGCGAAATGCGCAGACGCAAAACCTTCGGTACCGCAGTCGGCTACCTTATCCTGCTCGCTGCGGTGGTGGGCCCGGTCAGCGACATTCTCGGCGGTCTAGGTGCACCCCAATGGATACTGCAGGGCATTATTGTTGTTCTGTTGCTCGGCTTCCCAGTGGTTCTGGTGCTGTCCTGGATTTTCGATTTCTCATTCCAGGGAATCGAGAGGACCGGGGACCTGGAGCCCGAAGTAAACAAGCCCGAGCTCGACCCGGAGTTGGTAGAAGCCGTTGCGGGCGTTCAGGGCCCCTCTGTCGAGATAGAAACCGGTACAGCGCATCGGCATCAGGTCACGCTGCTCAACATATCCTTTGTGCTAGCCAAAAACGGTGTTCTGGTTGACGACCCGGAAGAAATGCTGAGTCTGGTGCCTGAAGTGCAAAAGCTGGTCAGCGCACTTGCGGAGAAATACTCCGCCGTCGCCACCAGCAGCAACAGCACCTCCTATGAGTTTATCTTTGGCTATCCCACTTCCTACGAGAATGACGCCATACGGGCAGTGGTGATGGCATTAGCCGCAGCAGAGCATCTTCAGCGCCAAAGCTCGGAAGTCAGGGCCGGCACTTCACAGCAATTGGTATTGATGGCAGGCGTGCACAGTGACCATGTGGTCATTGATCAAAGCGACGAAGTCATGAATGTCGTCGGGACTGCATCTCAAGAAGCCAGCTGGGTACAGTCGCTGGCTGCCCCTGGTGAGGTGATGCTGGACGATTTCACCCAACAACTGCTTCGCAATCGGGTGGTGTGCGAGTCAGCTGGCAGTCACACCAATGCCCAGACAGGTGCAGTAAGTCCTATTTATAGAGCACTCGAGCTACACCAGCCTGAACTCGAGCCCGACGCCGATAACGGGGCCGCAGGCTCGCTGCTGGGGCGTCGTTCTGAAATCGAGCTGATTCTCGACCGCTGGCAGCGTGCGATTGAAGGCGAAGACGAATTCATTGTACTGCGCGGCGAGCCGGGCATCGGCAAAACCACCATTGTTCGTGAATTTACCCGACGCGCGCAGGAGTCAAAATCCGTACTGGTCATGCCACTTTACTGCTCCCCCCTGGAGCGCAACTCGGCTTTTCAGCCAATTATCGAGTTTATCATGGGCCAGGACCTGGGCTTGGGCAGCAGCCGCTCAGCTGCCGAAAGAACCGAGCGCATCAAGACGGTAATGATGGACCTGCAGATTGATGTTGAAAGAGCGGTGCCACTGGTGGCGTCGCTACTGTCGTTTGAAGCAGATGATGAGGCTGCTTTTAGCGAAGCCGCACGACAGGAATTAATGCAGTATTTGGTCGACTTTCTGCGCGCCACTGCCAAAAACAAGACCCTGCTTTTCATTGTAGAAGATTTGCATTGGGCTGATGCCTCAACATTGGAGATCATCAACTTACTGGTGAGCGAAAAATCCAACTCCGGCATGATGAGCTTGTTTACTACACGCCCAAAATTGCAGCTGGAGTGGGAATCGCGCTCAAATGTCACAACCCTTAACCTGCAAAAGCTGTCCAAACGCTCAACCAGTGAGTTGGTAAGCAATATCCTGCTTGAGCTTGATCCTCCAGAGGACTTCGTCCAACGACTGGTTGAGGAAGCAGGCGGTAACCCACTGTTTGCTGAGGAATTGGCGAAAGCGGTTTATGCTGCAGCCAATTCCAATCCAGACTACAAACTCAGCGAGCTGGTGTTACCTGCCAGCTTACAGCGTTCGCTGGCATCTAGAGTTGATAACCTGGGTGCGGCCAAGCCCTTATTGCAGCTGTGTTCTTTACTCGGCCGAGAGTTTAACTACCAGCTTCTGACGTCAGTCTCGCAAGCCAGAGATGAAACCAGCTTTCAGGACGAATTGAGACTGCTGGTCAACGCAGAGTTTCTTTATCAGCGCGGCTCAATCCCTAACAGCGTCTACTCGTTCAAACACACATTAGTGCAGGAAACAGCCTATCAATCGATGCTTAAGTCGACGCGCAAAGACCTGCATGCCAGGGTAGCAAGCGCGCTGGAGCAGACGGAGGGTCAAGAGGATTCCGTGCCCGAGGTATTGGCCTTTCACTACGAAGGCAGCATGCAGTTTGATAAGGCAATTACCTGTTTAAGCAAAGCCGCCAAGAGTGCGCTGCAAAAATATGCCATGACAGAATCCGTTGGTTTAACGGACAGCGGTTTGCGCGTCGTCGCCAATATGCCGGAATCCGTCAGTCGTGATATCGCTGAAGTAGGCTTACAGGCCATACGCGGCAGGGCGCTGCTAACCGTTAATGGCTACGCAGACCCGCAGGTAGAGAGGACCTTCAAGCGCGCGCTGGAGCTCTGCGATAAGGTCGGAGATATACCCCAGCTATTTACGCTGCTGTGCGGCCTTTGGTCCTATTTTCAAATAGGCGGGTCAGAAGGCGATGCCAGAGACGTGGGTGAGAGACTGATACGGCTTGCAGATACCGATGGTTCAGCGGCCAAGAAAGTTCAGGCCCACTACTGCCTGGGTTACAGCAAACAACGCGCCGGACAACTTGCGGAAGCGCTAGAACACCTAGAAATAGCGCAGAAAATTGCGCGGGATAATGCTGCCGATTACTGTGAGTTTTCTCCCAGCGGCGACGATGGCCGCATCCATAACCTGTCAGTTTGCGCCCACATACACTGGCATCTTGGCAACGCAGAACAAGCCCTTGAAATGAACCAGCAGGCAATTGACCTCGCCTACGAGCTAAAAAACCCGGTGGGAATCGTATTTGCCTCGTTCCTTGGCACCTGGCTCATGCAGAAGCGACTGGACTATAAAGAGACAATAGAAATGGGCATGAAAACACTCGCCCTCGCCCGGGAAAGAAACCTCAATTTCTGGATCGTTAATTCTGAATTTATTATGTCCTGGGCGCGTTTTCACCAGCAGCGCGATGAGCAAGGCCAAGGGCCTGAAGAAGAAATCACTAACATGCTCGATTTCATGCAAAAATTTCGCCAGTCAGGCGCTCTCTTTGGCGCCCCTGCAATGTGCCTCGATACCGCCGAAGCCCTCGCCATGAATAACAGACTTGAGGAAGCGGAAAACTACGTTAATGAAGCCCAACAGCTAGTCAATAACAGTGGTGAGAACTACGTCATCAGCGAGCCTCTGCGGGTGCAAGGAACCATAGCTAAAATGAAAGGCGATACCGAACAGGCCGTCGCACTTTACAAGGAAGCGATTGCTTTGGCAGAAGCCAACGCTTCGCTCGCTTACAGCTCACACGCTTCCAACGATCTGGCTCGACTATTAGCGGAGCAGCAAGAGCGACCGCGTGCGGCAGACGTGGAACATGAGACCAAAGCCCAATGAGAAAACCAGACCAACCTTAGACACAAGGATGTAAGCATGGGACAACTCGAGCGCCACCTGAATTCAATTAAAAGTACACATAAAACACCGAATAAACGCGTCCTAATCGTCAACTGCTATTTCCCGGAAATGCGCGAGTCCATCAAGCGCAGCAATGAAGTTCCCGACACCGCAGCCCCAGTGCTACTAGCCGGATTTTTCAACCCCGAAACCTGCGACGTCGTCTTGTACAACGAGGTCAACAGCGGGTTTATTGAAATTTACCAGCCTGCACTGTTGCAATGGCCAGACATCATCGTTCTTACAGGGCTCACCGCCGCCTTTGATCGCCTCTTACATGTAACCGCCTACGCCAAAAGTTATAACTCCTCTGTTATCGTCGCCGCCGGTGGACACGCGGTACGCTCCTTACCGCAGTACGCACGCCAATTTTTCGACTACCTCTGTCTGGGTGATGTAGAAGAAATTGAGGGCGTTATTGCCGAGTCTATGGGGCAACAGTACGTGGCCGAAGTCTTTACGCCACGCTATGACCTAGCCTATTGGATGCGTCAGCTTGGTTATGTAGAGTCCAGCCGCAACTGTAACTTTCGCTGTGATTTTTGCAGCCTTACTGCCACTGGCCTGCCCTACTCCGCGCAGCCCGTTGACTACCTGGAGCGGCAGCTGGATGCACTGGGCAAGCGCTTCGCAGTGGTTTTCAATGACAATCAACTGGTAGGCGATGGCAACAAAACATTCGATCAGCGCATTGCACCGGTTAAGGCCAGAATTGACGCCGGACAATTTCAACACTGGTTTGGCTTTGTAACTGATACTTTTTTCTGGGACGACACCAATATCCAGAAGGCCAGGCAGAACGGTTGCATCAGCTTGTTTGTTGGCGTCGAGTCTTTTGCTGATCAGGTGTGGCTGGACAAGGTCAACAAAAGTCAGAACGCCAAGCGCAATCAGGTAGACCTGATTACTCGCTGTCTGGATGAGGGGATCCTGTTCAAGTATGGCTTGGTTTTTGATCCTACGGAGCGCACAACAGCACAGATGTATCAGGAGATGGATATTATCTGCGATACGCCAGAGGTGCCGATCCCACTTTTCACCTTTACCGCAACGCCTTACCCGGGCACGCCAATGTTCAAACAAAGACTTGAGAACAAACAGATACTACCCAATACAAATATGCGCGACCTTGAAAGCTCTACGTTATGCGTTGAACCGATGCAGCCCATCGATGAGGTCGTAGATTTCATTAAGACCGGGAAAAATTTTCGTAATTATCGGAGTAAAGTCTACCGTCACCAGATAGAGTTCATGCGTCGCTACCGACATTCACTCGACTGGAAGCAGAAAATATACGCCAACCTCAACGTCGCTGCGATACTGTTTCCAAGAGCCTTTAGCAGCCCTCTATCATTTTCCAAGAAGGCCCGTCCACGCACCCACATCAGCACCACAGAGCGGCTGGATGATATCTACACGCCCTGCCTGCCAGTGGCAGCTGAGTATCGACACTATTTTGAGCCAACCGTGCTGGTTGATGCTGGCCGAGAGATAAATCCGCTGTTACAGGCCGACGTGCTGGACCGGGTGACACAAAGCCAACCGCTAGAAGTTCTTGCCTCGTCCAGTGCCTGACATAGAACACGCTACCGCTGTGATCTCGATGCAGGACAAAGCAACCCGCTATACTGCAATTTTGATAGTTCACTTACTCCCGATCACAGCCTTGATTATCGGAGCGCAGTCTTTGGACTGGTACGTCTTTGCACTGATTTGGCCGCTGCAACTTCTTGGATCCACGCTGGCATTACATCGATATTTTGCCCACCGCTCTTTCGCTACCAGCAGAGTATTCCAGGGTTTTCTGGCACTGTGTGCCGCCACAGCCTTCGGCGACCCCATCGGTTTTAGCGGTAAGCATCGACTGCACCATCGCCACACCGACACCGACGCCGACGTGCATTCGCCGACCCAAGGCGCCTGGTCATGCTGGATAGGCAGCTTGGTCGACTTCGGCTACCGCGAAGAGGAAGTTCTACGTAATACCAAAGACCTGTGCCGTTACCCGGAACTGGTCTGGCTGCACAAGCACAAGTATGTTCCAGCATGTATTATCGCTCTGGCCTTGTTCGCCTATGGCGGTTTCACCACGGTCGCCATAGGGTTATGCCTTGGCGCAGTCAGCATCATTCACCTGGCCGGAGCCGTAAACTACTTTTGCCATACCCGTGGCAGCCGACGCTTCAACACCAGCGATGACTCTACCAACAATGCCATCATAGCGGTGCTGGCGCTCGGGGAAGGATGGCATAACAACCATCACTATTATCCCTCCTCAGCTCGCGCTGGCCTCTACTGGTGGGAAATCGATGCTGTCTATTGGGTGATATGTCTATTGGAGCGTACAGGACTGATATGGGCCGTCCGTCGACCGCCCGCTCGTGTCTACCAAGCCGTGTCTCTAAAAGGCTAAACATACCCCGTTCTTTAAAAGAGTATGGACTCGCTAAAAAAACAAAGCCTCTATTCGCAAGTTCTTAGAACCTGAGCTATGCTCGCAGTCAAAGTTCACCGTCTATGCTCTGCTTAAGCAGTCCACAATAAAAATACAGAGGATACGCCCATGCTCGGTTATTTTTCACGCAGCCTGTTGCTAGTTTGCCTGCTTTTATCCGTTGCCTGTTCAGAAAATACTATTTTTCGCGACAGCTTTACGCAATGTACCGTTTCCGCGGCAGATTCCTGCGACGCTGCAGCAGTATCCATTCACGGCGTGGGAACCGATACAGAATTCCAGCTGGGTTTTATTGAATATGATGACCAGGGGCAATTGCGCGATAGAAAGCAAATGCGCACAGTGCTCAAAACTTACCGAGACATAGGAGGCAAGCGCGACGTTATTCTCACCGTGTTTGCCCACGGATGGCATCACAGCGCCAAACCCGGTGATACCAACATCGAGTCATTCAAGGAAATGCTGGCAAAAATATCAGCCAGCGAAACCATTGCAGCTGCGCAGGACAATCGAGAAAAGCGAGAGATTCTGGGTGTGTATATCGGCTGGCGCGGTGATTCGATGAGCATCAAATACCTGAATTCCATTACCTTCTGGGGCAGAAAAAGTGTCGCTCACGAAGTGGGGCAACAGGGCGTCACTGAAGCGCTGCTGCGACTAGAGGAAATCGTTAATGTGCGCGCCGGCTTCGAGATGGAGAATCCCAAACCACGCAACAGTCGAATGGTGGTTATCGGTCACAGCTTTGGTGGCGCCGTAGTATTTACAGCGTTACAGCAGGTAATGGCGGACCGCTTTATTGATAGTCGACCGGGGAAAACCTACTCGAATTCGGCTCAGGGGTTTGGCGATCTGGTAGTGTTGATGAACCCGGCTTTCGAGGCTATGAGATATTCCACGCTGTTTGACATTTCGCAGTCCTGCGGCGAGTCAAGTTGCCGAAGATATTGGCCAGATCAGATGCCGCGATTGGCGGTACTGACATCAGAGGGTGATATAGCAACCGGGATGGCGTTTCCGGCGGGCAGAGTCTTCTCTACCATGTTTGAAACACACGATACGCTCGAGCGCCACATCAACACGTCAGCAGAGAACAAACCAGTTCCCATAGAGATCAAGGAAAGTAAGGCAGATACCACTACCATCGGCCATTTCGAACCTTATTGGACCCATCGACTGGAACCACTCGCAAACGATAATTCACGCGACAAAGATTTTGTTCTGCGCAGCCTTGGTAAGGGCTGGTCTGAGCAAGATTATGGGCAGCAACTGGAATTCGAACACGTCGCGCTCAAGCATCTGAAGCGCTCACACCCCCTCAACCCGTATTTGAATATCTACGTGAGCGAAGAGCTTATTCCTGACCACAACAAGATATGGGGCGATCGGGTGATTGCCTTTATTGAAGATTTGATCACTATTTCTACTACCCCGATTCAGGCTGAACCCCAGTAAGGGGCAGCTGTTTTTGTCTAAGCCGGGGCATATTTTAGAAACTGCCTATTCAACCAGGCCCAGGGCCTGCCAGGTATTGTGCCCGGCGACACCATCGGCATCCAGACCAGCGTCTCGCTGAAATTCAATAAGCGCTTTTCTGGTTCCCGGACCAAAGTCTCCATCGACCTTCATCGCCGGCCATTGCCCAGCCAAGACCTGATTCAGTGCGCGCTGTAACTTTTTAACTCCGGGTCCTGCTGAGCCTTTTTTCAATATCTCATACGCCGGCACCGCGGCAGCTGGAGCTGCTACTTTCTCTCCTCCTGCAAGCACCGTTGCAATCTCTTCTACGCCGTCAACGCGTTTTTTCCAGCCGCGCCCAAAATCTTTCCAGTGACTTAAGGACTTGAGAAATTTGAGTCTGACTGCGCACATTTTTATAATGATCGCGGGTGGCTCCATGCTCTTCACTTTAGCGAAGGTGGCCGGCCCCAGAAGCCCATCGATTTCATCGCCCTGAGCCCCACAAGAGCCCTGCAGCCAACGAATAGATCGACTTGGCCCTGAGTTCACTGCCTGATCGAAGACTGCGTAGTCCAAGCCGTCCGGTAGCTTGTCGCACTGACACTTATCCCAGTAGTTGGCTTTATATATGGCGCCAGCTTCACGCTCAGTAATTTGCCGCAAATCACTCTTGCCGAGGTGCTGACCATAAAAGGCTCGAAAAACCTTCAGGGTTATCCCGCGGTTGGTAGCTCCACCCGGATCTTTAGGATGGTCTACATAGCCACCTTCGTGATTCAAAACATGTCGTAACGAAGACTCAAAGTTTTTACGCACGCTATTCCCCAATGGGTTGAAGATGAATGCTATACAGCCTCGGCCAGAAACACCGGAATTTTGCGTGTGGTATTCGCCTGGTACTCGTCGTAGGGAGGATAAGCAGCAACACTGGCGGACCATAGCTGGCTGCGTTCTTGCTCGTCCGTGACTTCACGTACGCGCATGGAAAACACCTCGGTCTTGTCCCGTATCTGTACATCTGGATTGGCACGCAGGTTGTAAACCCATACTGGATTTTTGGGCTGACCACCCATAGAGCCTATCAACACATAAGCACCATCAACCTCTACTCGCATCACCGGAATCTTGCGTATACCGCCGGTCTTGTTACCGGTGTGGGTCACAATAATACAAGGCATACCCGTGTCCATAAGTGTGGTGCCTTCGAGCCCGCCGCTACCCTCATAGAGCTCTACTTGATCACGGACCCAATCTAATGCGGGTGGAATATAATCTGCCATGGGTTGTACCTCTATTGAGTGGTAAGGGATTTTTCTTCGAAATTTAACGGCTACCTTACATCTACCCGGAGAATGGTGCCAGTGCGCAGAGTTGCGCCGCTTACCCGTCTAATTAGCGGGTGGCTCTGCGCATGCCCGGTATCAAAATCAAAGTGCTGACCACTACTAGAGTCGCGGCGAGAAAGTAGCTCACTCCAGGAAAATACAGCGGCGCGCTGGCGCCCGTAAAATAACCAAATAGCTGAGTCATCAACAGCGGCGCAATAATCGCCGCCAGGCTGGAGGCGCTGGCCAGCGAACCCTGCAGCTCGCCCTGCGCATTGGACGGCACGCGCGCCGACATAACACCCTGCACGGCGGGACCTACAAAACCCTGAGCGGCACCGACCAGCAAAAACACATATACCATCCACGCCTCGGTGACAAAGGCATAACCCAGAAAGCTCAAACCAGCGCAGGTCAGGCCCATATAGGCCGTGGTAACCGCGCCCCAGCGATCAATGACCCAGCGAATCAGAAAAGCCTGTGTCAGCATCATCAACACGCCAACAAAACCCAGCGAAAAACCAATCTGGCTTTCACTCCAGTCAAAGCGTGCAATAGTGAAGTAAGACCACACTGCTGGCAGTGATTGATGCGCCACCAGAAAAAAGAACAAACCAAATACCAATCGTCCTACTAGTGGATACTGCCGCAGATGCGCAAAGGCACCCAGCGGGTTGGCACGCCGCCAGTCGAAGGGACGGCGGTTCTCGGGCGCCAGGGTTTCCGGCAGTACCAGAAACCCGAACACCGCATTAACCAGAGCCAGCACTGCGGTTGCGTAAAACGGCACGCGCGGGCCCAGCTCGCCAAGAAATCCGCCGAGCACCGGACCGAGAATAAAACCACCACCAAATGCGGCTCCCATCAGGGCAAAGTTCTTGGCACGCTGTTCGGGCGGAAACACGTCGGCTATATAGGCGTTGGCAATAGCATAAGTGGAAGACGCGCAACCGGCAATCAGGCGCCCAGCCACTAGCCAGGCCAGCGTTGGCGCCCAGCCCATCATCAGGTAGTTGAGCCCAAAGGCCAGTAGCGACAGCAACAGCACAGGGCGGCGCCCGAAACGATCTGAAAGATTGCCCATGACCGGCGCGAAGAAAAACTGCATCAGGGCGTACAGGAACATTAACCACCCGCCATAAATAGCGGCGGAACTGATTGGCTCGTTGGTGACCACCATAATCAGCTGCGGCATCACCGGCATAATAATGCCGAAACCGATGGAGTCGAGCAACACAGTGATAAAGATAAAGCCCAGCGCGAGATTGGGGTTCTTGATATGCGGCGATGGGGAGTGACTCAAACGTGCGACCTGTTGTGGCGGTGCTCAGGGGGTTTATGAGCACCGCATAGAATTCTTGCCGTTAAACCGCAGTCTAGCTAAATCCATGTTTTAGTACAAAGCCGCATTGCCAGCGCCGCCGGATGGCTGTAATACTGCGCCCACTGACTGGAGGAAACATAACCATGATTGTCTATGGTCATCGCGGCGCTCGTGGAGAAGCCCCTGAAAACACTATTGCAGGCTGCCAACATGCTGTCGCTAGAGGGGTGCGCCACCTGGAAATTGACCTACACCTGTCGCGCGACAAACAGTTAGTGGTAGTGCACGACAGCACCCTGCGCCGCACCACCGGTGTGGCGGGAAAAATTGCTGATCTGACTGCCGCGCAACTGGCCCGCCTGGATGCGCGTCAGGATGGCACGCCCTGGCCCAATAAACGCGGCACTGGTATACCAACGCTCAGTAAGCTGATGGCCGCGGTACCGGAGATCAAAAGCTGGCAGTTAGAACTTAAACCCGGCAAGGCACGCTATAACTCACAACTGGCCGACGCGGTATGTGAATTTTTGAGTACTTCAAACCGTGGCCGTATTGTCACCTCAAGCGATGCAGCTCTAGTACACCAGATCAAGAACCGGTTACCCGACCTGGACACAGGCCTGGTATCAAGCTTTCCTGATCCGCAAGAAATACTGCAACAGGCTGGATGCAACTACCTGATTGCGGGCTGGAACTCGCTCACCAACAGCGAGCAGATCAAACGGCTGCAAAAACAGGGCATTCAGATCAGCGCGTGGACCGTCAATGACGCCTCAGCGATCACCAACCTGCACCGCATGGGAGTAGATAGCGTGATTAGCGACTACCCTTCAATGGCAATGCCACTGGTAGCAGCGCTGGAGCGTTAGTGCGCTAGTCTCAGTGCGCCCTAATCTCAGTGCGCAGCTGCCATCAGATCCAGCGGCGTACGTTGCTGCAATAAGTTTCAAATTTTTCGCCAAACAGCTCACGCAGCATCTCCTCTTCAGGGCGAATAAAGCGGACTTCAATAATCACCATAAACAGCGGCGGTACTAGCAGAGAAGACAGTGCGCCTACGGTAATCGCAGAACCCAACAGTACCAGCGTCATGCCCAGGTACATGGGATTGCGCGTCACCCGATAGACACCGCCGGTGACCAGCGCGGTGACGTTTTTGAAGGGTACCAGATCAGTTTCTGCAACTTTGAACATGCCACCGGCATGCACCAACAAGATCATCCCCACCACTATGGAAAATCCGCCCAGATACCAGCCAAAGGGGCCCGTAAAGCGCGCCAGTGGTAAAAATTCATTACCGGCAAAAATGGTAACTAACCCAATGACCAACCAAATGGGCGGATAAATAATGCGTTTGGGGGTACTCATGGCAGAATCTCCAGGGCATGTACAGCGTCAGGTTCAAGACCCCCAAGCGCAAAAGCCAGCCCGATGCCCAGCAAAAATGCCAGCGTCAGTTTTCCCTTATCATGGCTGTGGAAATGCACCTCGGGTAACAGGTCGCTCAAGGCGATACACAGGAACACGCCGGCAGAAAAGGCCAGCGCCGAACCAATCACCAACTCGCGGGTATCGCCCAGCTGAGCCACACCCCAAAAGAATAACAACGCACCCAGCGGGCACAACAGGGAGAACATCAGGTTAGCCCGCGTCTGTGCTCCTTTACTCCAGCCATCGGCCTTCATCAGGGTGGTAATCGACATAGCGTCCAGCGGCTTGTGCAGTAAAATAGCCAGCAGCACCCCCAGGCCCACCAGAGTGGTGCCAGGTTCCGCCAGGGCCTCAGCCTTAATGCTGGCGCCCAGAGCTATGCCATCAATCAAAGTATGCAGGCCCAAGCCGATAGCCATACCCAGCCAGCTGATAGAGCGCACAGTGTTATTAGCCGCGGGCTCATGATGATGGCCCGAGCCGTGGTCATGATCATGGTGCGCTTCTTCGTCGCTACTGAAATCATGCTGATGAAAGTGAAAGCTGCGCAGCAGCAATAGCATCAGTACCAATCCGGCCATGACCCACCACAGCGCAATCTCTACCGCATGCGCGCCGCCAATCTCGGCGATCCCGTGCGGCAACAAGTGAAACAGTGCTACACCGAGCATCAACCCAGCCACAAAGCTCATGGCGAGCTGCGTGCGGGTATGCGTCATTCTGATCAGGCTCGGCAGCCACCCACCCAGCAGTGATGCTCCGACAATCAGGGTAGAGTAGAACGCCAGGATGTAATATGGGCCCGAGGACATGAAACCAACTCTTGAAAAGCAACGAACAATGATGCCCTGCCAGACGATTCAGGTAAAGCTGTAGACCAGCCAACTGGCGGCAACAATCAGTAGCAATGGCGCAAACCGCAACAATTGCGACGGTAAGCGCTTATACAAAGCAATAAAGCGGCGCCAGAATACGGGTGGCAAAGTCACGATCAATAATCCAGCGATGACTAAAACCCAGCCCAGCACCTCAATAATCTGCGGGTAGCGGCTATTCTCCGCGGCCGCCAACAGCACGCAACCCAGTAACAAGCGCACTAGCGCAATACTGTACCGCACCCGACCTTCATCCAGGCTGCCAACGGTGGCATGCATGATTTGCGGTCGTACCAGTAGCACCAATCCCAGTACTACTAATACGGCGCTGCATAGAAGCGCTACTGTCTGCATTCGGTTCCCCTCAGTGAGTGCGCATACTAGCCGCAAGCTGACCTGATTTGCCAGCTTTGACGGCCTTAGCAGACATTGACTTGCCAACTAATGACCATTAGTTTAACTCGCCTGAACGCATACGGGAGCCATCCATGTCTATTTACGAATCCATAGAATCCACCGACTCGCGTCGTCACCTGCAATTACGCAGCCCGGTTACTCTTGAGCCCACGGGCGAACTGATCTGCGCCAACAAAGAAGACGTCGATGCCGCAATTGCCCGCGCTCGCGCCGCGCAGCCCGCCTGGGCGGCGCTGAGCTACAAAGCACGCGCAGAAGTATTATACCGCGCCCTCAAAATCGTGGTCGCCAAAACCGACGAAATCATGGAGACAGTGGTTGCCGAAACCGGCAAAGCCCCGGCGGATGCATTGAGTATGGAAGTCTTTTCGGTAGCCGATTCGCTGTGCTATTACGCCAAGAATGCCGGCAAATTCCTCAAACCTCATAAACGCAAGGTGCACGGCGTGCTGGGCTTTGCCAAGGAACTGCGCATCACCTATAAGCCGCTTGGGGTTATCGGACTTATTACGCCCTGGAATGGCCCCTTCGTATTGGTTATGAATCAGGCCGCACAGGCGCTGATGGCGGGCAATGCAGTGGTTGCCAAGGGTTCAGAAGTGACGCCCTACTCGGCCAAGCTTGCCGAGAGCATTTTTAAAGAAGCCGGCCTACCTGATGGTGTGCTGCAGGTATTGTTGGGTGATGGTGCTACCGGCGCTGCGATTGTTGAGGGCGGGGTTGATAAAATTTCGTTCACCGGCAGTGTGGCGACCGGCCGCAAAGTCGCCGAAAGTTGCGCCCGTCAGCTAATTCCAGTGACGCTGGAATTGGGCGGTAACGACGCCATGATCGTGTGCGGCGATGCCGACCTGGATCGTGCTGCCGACGGCGCCTGGCTCGGCTCCTGCATGAATACTGGCCACTACTGCTGCGGCACCGAACGCATTTACGTGGTGGAGTCTGTGTACGACGAATTCCTCGCCAAGGTACTGGAGAAAGGTCAGGGACTGAAGCAGGGCTCAGAGCACGGCAACGACGAAAGTATTGGCGCAGTGTTCTGGGACAAGCAGATGGACATTATAGAGAGCCATGTGGAAGACGCCAAAACCAAGGGCGCTACCGTGCATATGGGCGGCCAGCGTAATCCGGATCTGAAGGGTTTGTATTACCAGCCCACAGTAATGACCGAGGTTAATAACGATATGGATATTATGGTTCACGAGACCTTTGGTCCGGTGCTGTGTATCCAGAAAGTGCGCAATGAAGCCGAGGCTATCAAGCTCGCCAATGATTCAGAGTTTGGTCTCAATGGAAATGTCTGGACCCAGGATAAAGAAAAGGGTTATCAGCTGGCGCTACAGATTGATACCGGCTCATGCTCGGTTAACGACATGGCCGTTAGCTACGGTATCCCGGCTGCCCCCTTTGGTGGCCGCAAGAACAGCGGCGTGGGTCAGGTTAACGGCGAGAAGGGGCTGAAAGGCTACTGCCATGAGATGCCAGTGGTCATCGATAAGCGCGGCGGCAAGATGCCCAATGCCTATCCCTACAAGGCCGAGACCATTGATGGCATGAAGAAATTTATGAATATCCTTTGGGTGAAAACCCCAATTGGCCGCTGGTTGTCATAGGGGATAGCCCTGGCAGAATTTATTCTGCCAATCACCGCTCGCACGAACCCTGCGTCATTGGCCGCCTCCCAGCGACAGACCACCATAAAAAAGGGCGCCGAAGCGCCCTTATCACTGCTGCACCTATGCCAGATCAGGCCGCCGGTGCATGATCCAGTTTTTCATGGATCGCTTTTTCCATCTGTTCCTGCAACGCCTTTTGCTCATAGCTCTGGGCCTCGCCGGTGTCCAGCGGACGCTCCATTGCATTCCAGTCAATATCACCATCATCGGGCAGGCTTTCAAACTCGAGTATTCCCAGCTCTTCAAACTTGGGACGAATCTCGTCAGTCATCAATCCAATGCGCTTGAGGTTGGGAACAACGCGTTGAAACAACAGGTTGCGGAAGGTCGACATAACAAAGCCTTCCATCACGCGCTGGCGGGCTTCTTCTACGTCCCAGCCAAAGTGACGGAACACATCGGTAGCCACCAGGCGCTCGCG
Organism: Candidatus Litorirhabdus singularis; assembly: GCF_026262625.1. GTDB lineage: Bacteria > Pseudomonadota > Gammaproteobacteria > Pseudomonadales > Halieaceae > Litorirhabdus > Litorirhabdus singularis. The sequence goes on along the minus strand of NZ_SHNN01000004.1, from coordinate 212,900 downwards.
ACTAATCACACAGGCCTCGTAGGCAAACTGAGCGCGCTCATTTTTCTCTTCTTCGGTCAGCGTCTTGATGTACTCTTCCAGATAGTTAACACCGAAGGTGACGTGCCGCGCCTCATCACGCACTACCAGATACACAAGCTCCTTGAGTACGGGGTCAGGCGTGGTCTCACGCGTGGTGTTGAAGGCTGATAATGCCAGGCCCTCAATAACGATCTGCATGCCGATAAATTTGAGGTCCCAACGCGGGTCAGTCAGTATCTTGTCGAGAATGCTCTTCAGGCTGGTATTGATCGGATACATCATGCCGATACGCTGCTGAATGTATTTGTTGAATGCCTCAACATGACGCGCCTCATCAAAGGTCTGCGAGGCGGCATACAACTTGGCGTTGTAGGTTGGGGCACAAGAGGTCAGCTGCGATGCTACCAACAGAGCGCCCTGCTCGCCGTGCAGAAACTGCGACAGGCTCCAACTATTTTGATGCAACCAGAACTCACGCTTCTGTTCCTGGGTCAGCGCCATGTAAGGAGGGTAATCCGTCAGGTTCATCAGCATCGCACCTTGCTCGAAGTCTTCCTCGGGCCAGGGTTGATCCCAGTTGATATCCAGCTCGGCGTTCCAGTTGAGCTCTTTGCCTAACTCATACAAACGCTTGATACGGTCATCCTGAATTTTGTAATTCCAGGTGTAAGCACCCGTCAGCGGCGTGCTAAAAATCTCTGCAACATGTTCGGCGTCTTCCAAAGTCAACAAATCATCGATGTCGCCTTCATCGCCTTTACGGCGGTCGGACCCCTTAAAACTTTGGATTTTGCGTGGTGTTTCTTCCAGATATGTCAGTTTCATAGCTCGTCTCCTATTCTTGTGATGACACTATGTGTTCAAGGGGGGTTTACGACAAGGTAATCTGTTGTCAGAATGTGGTCATATATGGCCAGCACTAATACATCAACTCCAGCCCAGTACCTGATCATTCTGCTTGATCTGGCGCGCCAACGCGGCGTGACGGCAAGCGCGATGCTGGCGGGCACTGAATTGACAGAAACCGGGCTGGCCAGCATCGGCGCGCGCATCAGTGAAAATGACTTCATTCACGTGGTGGAGCAGGGCTACCTGCTGACTGGAGATCAGGCGCTGGGACTGCATCTGGGGACGCGCCTTAACCTCAGCGCCCACGCTACTGTGGGCCAGGCGTTTCTGACCTGCGAGACTTTGCAACAGGTCATCAGCTTCTTCTTGAAGTACTACCATATTCTGGCGCCGGCCCTAGAGCTGGAATACGAAATCAAGGGCGGACGTTTCTGGCTGATACCCAGAAGCGACTATAGCGAAGGCCATCCGGTGTTCAGCCATGAACTGTTGTTTGCAGCGATCTGCCACACCATGCAGTTTCTAATCAATCAGCCCGGGCTCAGCTTTCGTATTGAACTACCCTACCCCGCGCCTGAGCACGCGCATGAGTATTACCCGCTGTTTGGCGACGATGTCAGATTTGACTGTCCCAGGGGGCGCATTTCATTTCCGGAAGAATGGCTGGAAGTAGAATTACCTTCCTCCAACCCGGCCCTGCTGGCGCTGTACGAAGGTGAGTGTAAACGTCTATTGGCAGACTTGAAGGGTAAAGTTTCGCTGGCGGAACAGACCCTGCAGTTATTGCGCCGCCTGGAAGGTCACTACCCGCAAATGCCCCAGGTCGCATCGATGCTTAACCTCAGTCCACGTACTTTCCGACGTCGCCTTGAAACAGAGCAGGCTTCATTCCAGCAATTACTGGACCAGGTACGCGCCGAGCACGCCAGCCACTATTTACGCACCACCGAACTACCCCTATTGAGTATTGCCTATATGGTCGGCTTTAACGACGTTTCCAATTTCCGCCGCGCCTTTATCAAGTGGACCGGCCATACCCCGGGGGAGATTCGCAGTGGCGCCTGATTCGCAATGGCGCGGCGATCTGCGCATTATCGCCGGTGCTTCTGCACGCAAAGTGTTAGCGCGGGACGGTTGGGACCCAGCTATTTTTCAGACTATGATCGGCGCATCCGGCGGACCCAAGTTTTTGGGCATCGCCGGACTGGATCAATTTCTGTTTAACGACTACCTACAGCGCAGCAACCAGCCCCTCAATTTGATCGGCTCTTCCATTGGCAGCTGGCGGCATGCAGCGCTGGCACAGCCCGACCCGTTGACGGCGCTTAAACAACTGCAGCACGACTATATTCACCAGTACTATGCGCCCGGCGTAAAACCGACCACGGCTGAGATCAGTGAAGTTAGTCTGAGCATTCTCGACAATTTTTTGGGTCGACCCGCCACTGCCTGCATGGCGCAGCACCCGCGTTTTCGCAGCCATGTGGTCACTGCACGTGGCCGCGGCCCGACCGGCAGTGAGCGCCCGGCACTGCAAGCACTAGGCTTGGCACAGTCAGCGCTGCTCAATACCTTCAGTCGCAGCGCGCTGCAAGTATTCTTTCAACGTGTGGTGTTTTGCTCACATCCTGAGTCAAACTCAGGTTCAGGTTCAGGTTCAGGTTCAGGTTCAGGTTCAGGTTCAGGTTCAGGTTCAGGTTCAGGCCCTCGCTCTGGTTCCGGCTTCGACTTCAAGGATTTCGCCACCCACTATGCGCCATTACAGGCCGCCAACACCCGCGCCGTGCTGCATGCCAGCGGCTCGATTCCGTTTGTACTGACGGGTGAACGTGATATCGACGGCGCCCCGCCGGGTCAATACTGGGACGGTGGTATCGTTGACTACCATTTTGACCTGAGCGCCTTTCATGGATCTGGGCTGGCGCTGTACCCGCATTTTTGTGCGAGCGTGACCCCTGGGTGGTTTGACAAGTTTCTGCCCTGGCGTCGCCGTGGTAGCGAGGTGATGGATCGGGTGGTATTGCTGTGCCCTTCTGACAGCTATCTTGAAAGCCTGCCCCACGGCAAGATTCCGGACCGTTCAGACATGACCCGATTACCGCATCAGGAGCGGGTAGAATATTGGGAGCAGGCGGCGGCTAGCAGCGTGACGCTGGCAGAGGATTTTGCCATCGCTATCGGTTCTACCGATCCGCTGGCTCACGTAGAGAATTTTTGAGCCACGCCAGCCATTTTCGTCCCAGCAGCAGAAATTCCGGACCTAGTAACGGCAAACACATATACCAGGTCACCAATGAAATGCCATAGGAGATACTCGCCCAAGCCACCTTGTCAGCGCCCGCAATATCGAGAAAAAAGATCACTGGCGTAGCCAGCCAGGTCACCGTCGACACTAGCAGTATCGCTAGACCTAGCCACTGACGCAGACCCAGCTCAGCTAACATATTCATCGAGGTAATCAGTAACGGCTTTCTTGAGCGGCCTTTCAAACGCAGACGCTAGCAGGCCCAGTTTCACCGATACGGTGATGTTGTCATCACTGATGATCAGTCTTCCGTCCAGTCCACTGCGACTGAATTCGGCGGTATCTCCACGCCAACGATAACGCAGCCCATGGCGATCCTTGAGCCCCTTGGCCAGGTTCTCGGCCGCATCACGGACATCCTCGCGAGTCATGGTATGGGGTTTACTGATACTAAATGAAGCCATGCGCTAATCCTTGATATCCGGTTCGAAAAACAACCAGGTCACTTCCGGAAAGGCTTCGCGGAAGCGCGCCTCTACCGCGTTGATAGTTCTTGCAACACCCACTGCACTGCCCGGGTCCGACATTTCAGCCTTAATCGCGACCATCACATCGTCACCCATATGCAGTGTCAACAGATTGAATAGCTCATTTATCTCGGGCTGCGCCTCCAGAAACTGCAGCATAGCGGCACGCACACGAGGCTCAACGCCCTGCCCGACCAGCAGTTCCTTAACCTCGCGACCCACCAAAATAGCCACCAGCACCAGCAGCACACCAATCGCACAACTGCCCAGTGCATCGTACATCGGGTCGCCGGTTATCAGCGTGGCGGTAATAGCGGCTAACGCCAAGGAAAGACCTACCAGGGCAGCAAGATCCTCACCGAAAATGACAATCAGCTCACTCTGACGTGACTCCCGAAACCAGCGCCACAACGGCTGCGAACCACGGGTCTTGTTAACCTGCTGCAAACAGGTGCGCAGCGCGGCGCCCTCTGCAAACATCGCAAAAACCAGTACCCCAATGGCGATGAAAGGATGCGACAACGGCTCCGGGTTCTGTAACTTATGCAGCCCTTCATTGATCGACACCAGCCCCCCCACACTGAACAACATCAGTGCAACGATAAAGGACCAGAAGTAAATTTCCTTGCCATACCCCAGCGGAGCATCAGCCGAAGGTGGCTTGCGCGAGCGACTCACGCCCAACAACAGCAAAATCTGGTTACCGGCGTCTGCCGTGGAGTGAATCGCCTCAGCAAACATGGCGCCAGAACCGGTAACAACCGCGGCAGCGGCCTTAGCCGCTGCAATTGCTGTATTCGCGCCAAGGGCAAACAGAATCGTTTTGAGAGAACCGGAGGAATCAGACATTGCGCAAGAGTAGCACAGACGTACATTTTTCATAAAAAGCTGTGCTACAGATTATGAAATTTTGCGTCGGTCTTTGCTATACTGCCCCCGAGAGGTATTTTCATGTTGTTGCGTCAGTTATTTAACCATCGCACGTTCAGTTACACATACTTTCTGGCCGATCCACTGAGCCAGGAGGCGGTACTGATTGATCCGGTGAAGGAGAAGTTGCGCGATTACGTGCAGCTATTCAACGAGCTCGGCTATTCCATTAGAGCCGCCATTGATACCCATACGCACGATGACCATAACAGTGCGCTGCCCGTTTTAGCAGATCTATGGGGTACAGAAAGTATTCGCGGCGCCAGCCTCAATAACGCTGCGGAAGGGCGCTACGTTGAACACGGTGAGATTATCAACATCGGTGTGCTGCAGCTACGCGCGTTGCACACCCCCGGTCATACCAGCGACTCCTACTGTTTTCATCTGCTTAAAGGCAAGCGTTCAACGGTGTTTACCGGCGATACCCTGCTGGTGCGCACCGTTGGCCTCAGCGATCAAGCGGACAGTGACCCGCGCCAGCACTATCATAGCCTGACCGAAACACTGTGCCACTTGCCACGTAATACGGTGGTGTACCCGGGTAAGGATTTTAAGGGCTGGCCACTGTCGACCATTGGCGAAGAATTAAACTTCAACCCCTATCTGAGTGCTCACGATGTCGAAGATTTTGTCGCCATGAAGTTGCGGCAACGCCGGGCAGATATACGGCCACTGGTTACTGATGAAGAGGTAGAAACCGACCCATCCGCAGTGGTTGGCGAAACAGTAGTCCCTGCGTCTGAATCTATGACTAAAGCAAAGCCAGCCCCAACCGAAGCAAGCTATACGGAGCGTCCCTTGATTGAGGTTACCTCCTCCAAAAAGTTTGCCGCCGCGGCCGCCGCATTGGAAACTGCCGCAGTGGAGACTGCCGCAGTGGAGACTGCTCCAGTGGACACAGTCGCCACCGAAACGACTCCAACCACAGACGAGCCGAGCGTTGATTCCAATTCACCACCGGGCCAGTTCAGCCGGCAATCAGTCTCTGCCGTAGAGAAACTGGCACGACTGAGCGAAAAGCCTAAGTCCGCTGACTCAAATCCAGGAGACGAAACCCCGCCCCTGCCCATTTGGCGCTAGCTGAACTGGCCTTCGACGACAGCCACCTGGCGCCCGCAGAACTCACCCACCTGCAATGCTTCCAAAATAGTGTTTTGCTCTGAATAGGCAACCGTCCGTTTACCGTCGGGCAAATCGCATACTGCAACAGCGCGCCAGGCCTGAGCTCCTTGAAACAATACGGTATAGCCGGCAATCGTCGCCGGGCCTTCATAATCTTCCACCAGTTCACAGAGGATCGTTGCCGCTTCCGCCGCAGCGGTAACGTCGGCAAACTGCCAGCCCTGAGGGTTAGGTTCGCTACCATACAGAGCCAGGGCCTGCTTGGTGTTCATACCACTAACCGAGGTCACTAGTCCGCTCTGCTGTTCAGCCCGGCGCAGCATCTGGGCGATTTTGACCGTACTCTGCAGAACAAAATTATTGAGCGGACCACCGCCAAAGGTCATCGCACCTGTCACCGAAAGCGGCACGCCCTGACCCAGCTCTAACTCCTGCAGCTGCACCCGCACTGCCTGTGGAAAGCATGAGTAGAGTTCCATCAGGCTGATGTCCTCAGCGCTGCGCCCGGCCAACTCCAGCAATCGCTGTCCGGCCAATCTGAAACCATGATTGCGATGCAGTTCTTTACGCGCTGCCACAACCGACATAGCATTACTTTCGGTGGCCGCTAACGGGTACACCCATTGCCCCGGATCAATGCCCAGTTCTGTCGCCATCGCCACCGAGCAAAAAATCAAGCCAGCCGCCTGATCTACGTTCCATTGACTGTTGTGCAACTTGGTATAGGGAAACGCCAGCATCTTGTTGCCCGGTGACGGATTGCGAATAAATTCCGCAGCTACCGGTTCGCGTACCCAGGCATCCGCATTGGCCGCTGCAATCTGCGAGAATTCGGCGTACATCGCTGCCATCTGATCGCGATGCTCCCCAACGCTAATGCCCTGGGCGTAGCGCAAAGCAGAATCCATAATAGCGAAATAGCCCACCGGCATACCCAGCCCTGAGCTGGACTCCAGCGCCGACCACAACTCGGCAGCGGGCTCCAGCAGCACATCTGGCACGGCCTCAGCTTGCGCAGTTTCCTGCAGCTCAATACCGGCAATCTGAGCCTGTAAACCGCGATACTTGGCCTCCGCCCCCGTTACCAGCACAATCTGTGCTTCGCCATTGTTGATACTGGCACAGGCGCGATTGATCAGGGACTGCTGCAGAATTCCAATCTCGCCCAGTACTGTCGTCGCAGCGCTAGCACCCAGAGCGTCGGCGACCAGCCGCGCTGGATCACTGTAGTTCCACATACCCTTGGGAACTTCAATGCGGTCGGCCCGCGTCAGCAATTCCTCGGTACCAGCATCGGCCGCCGCACGCCGCAACACCTCGATCATCATCGCGCTAGGCTCAAGCCCTTCATTGACACTTTCGGGACGTTGCTGCAAGGCAGCAACACCAACTAATACCGGCGTATTAGGGGCAAGCTCGGTCATTTGGTTTCCTCAGGTGACATCAGGTTCAACAATACCAGGGTGGACTGCTGCCGACATTGCGTCGGCAGTAGCCTGGACAGCAGCTGATAGCTACCCGTCAGTGCATCAGACGTTAATAAACTCCGATGCATACCAGTTCAGCATATCGATCTTCTCTGCAATAGGCTTGTCAGGCTCCTGGTTATACACATCGCGAAAGCCGATAACCACGTCGGTCACGCCGATGGCTTCGAGCTGCTCAATACCCTCACGGGTAAACGCATCCTGACCGGTGGTAAAAATCTTGTAGGGCTGATCCGCTGTGCCAAGTTCTGCGCGCAACTCATTGATGCGGGTGATATACGTTGTGAGCTGTTGCATGTCGGCACCGGCGCACATCCATCCATCATTCCGTGCGGCACGTTTCAAAGCTGGTTCAGTGTGGCCGCCTATCAATATGGGGGTGTGCTGCGTAGGTACCGGGTTCATTTTGTTGGCCGGCATACTATGCAACTCGCCCTCAAACCCAAAATAGTCGCCGCCTTCCAAACCGCGCAAAATCGCAATCTGTTCATCCAGTCGCAAGCCGCGCTTCGCCCACTCCACCTGGGTAACGGCAAAGTCCTCTTCCCAGGGACTGATACCGACACCAAAATCAAAGCGATTATCACTCAAGCTGTTGATACTGAGCACCTGCTTGGCGACGATGGCCGCTTGGCGAATGGCCAGCTTGTAAACAAAAGTGGCGAAGCGAATACGCTCCGTGACGGCAGCCATGGCAGCCACACCAACCAGCGATTCGATAAACGGCACCGACTCGAGAAACTCGCGACTACCGTCGGCATTGTAAGGGTATTTGGAGCTCGCCTCCTGCGGATAGCAGATGCTATCGGGTATGGTGATACCGTGATAACCGGCTGCCTCGGCGGCTTTCGCCAGCGGAATATAGTGGTCGCTGTCGCACATACCTACCTGATAACTGAAACGCATCTTCTTCTCCTTTAATGACAGGCCGAATACTGTACTCCCTAGTGTAGTCCGCTGTCACAGCCTGTGCTGAAAACCCCTGTAGCAGGTCAAATACTTAGTCCCCAGCTCCGCTACTGCCGACAGCGGATACCCGTTCGCCGGTCACCCTGCAACAGGCCAGCCACCATGGTTGCAAGTCTATGCTGTACCGCGACCTCTGCGGGCGACTGGCTGCCAGAACACCCGCTGCCAGCATTACCGTGGCTACATTCACGCTGATAGGCCTGCGCCCGCGCCCGGGAACTACGCCCCAGATCCAGATAACTGCGATGCGGCGTTACCAGCGTATCGGCCACCCCGTATGCATTCCGCTCATAGCTGCTGAAGTACCAAGCGGCTGGGTCTAGGACAAGCCCAGCGCGCAGCGGGTAAAGATCAATATAGCGATAACAGGCCAGCACCGCACTATCGGTCACAATACGGAAGCTGTCACAGTCATCTGCTATCCATGCTCCATCGCGGTCGGGCAAGCTGAATGGACTGAGCTCAGGTTGACCGGGCTGTTGCCTGGAATGCGAGCTCGGTGGCGAGATAGATTGCGCCAACAACTGCGCCTTAAGTTGCGGTAACAAATCCTCTAGTACTGCACCCTGAGCCAGAGTCAGCAACAGGTGGACCGCATCAGTCAGCAGCGCATAGGCGTGTAATTGAGCGCCGCGACGCAGCAATACATCCAGCAGTTGCTGCTGAAAATTGACGCAGGAACCGTGATCAAGCAACCAGGATGCGCCAGCATTGGGCCGCAGCGCCACATACCAACTGCTGCCGCAAAAATTGACGGAAGAGTGTGTCAGCACGGTTAACCTCCTTGTCCACCGGACTGCTGTGATATCACTATGGTTGGCCCTGTCCAAATTGGCAAGATGACGTGTCGATAACCGCTAAATGACAACATTTTCGCTCATTTTTGCGCCTGTCATCGGCATCATGCCACGCTCATTGCTGTTTTAAGGAAACTGTATTAACTTGTCCGGACGCACGCAAAAGGAGACACCGCAGTGGCTACAGGCAAGTTTGAGCAGGTCAATTTTGACTACGCGGGTTACACGGTGCTGGTCACCGGCGGCACCCACGGTATTGGCGAAGGTATTGCCCTGGCCTACCTGACAGCAGGAGCTGATGTGATCATTACCGGCACCCGGGCGCAGGCTGCGGACTACGATACCGACCTCAGTGCCTATACCTACTACCAGATGCTGGCAACAGACAACGCCAGTATCGCGGCACTGGCCGCCGCCATACCCAAACTGGATATCCTGATCAATAACGCCGGTGCATCGCTGCCCGGTGGCCGCAGTGAATGGGAGCCTGAAGTGTTTGAGGAGGCAGTGCAAATCAACCTGACCAGCAATTTCAGATTGGCCGCGGCGCTGAAAGACAAACTGGCTGCCAGCGCCCTGCCCGGTGGTGCCAGCATTGTCGGCATGGCCTCTATGACCTCTTTATTCGGAATCGAAATTGTGCCCGGATACGGCAGCGCCAAAACCGGGTTAGTGGGACTCACGCGAGTATTGGGCGTCACCTACGCCCGCGACAATATCCGCGTTAATGCCATAGCCTGCGGCCTGATCGAGTCGAATATGACCGCCGGCATGCTGGATATTCCTGAGATGATACAACCGCACCTGGATCGCACCCCCATGCAACGGCTAGGTGTCGCTGCCGATATCGCCGGTCCCACTCTGTTTTTGACCAGTCCACTCGCCAGTTACATGACCGGCCAGACCATTACCGTTGATGGCGGCTTCTCGGTTCAGGGTTAGGTCGTGACTGTGGATCGTAAACCGTCCACCGCTCGTACTCAGGCCACCCGCGCACGCATCATCGCCACCGCCGAGCAATTGTTTGCTGAGCGCGGTGTCGACAGCGTCTCTCTGAATGAGATTACCCGGGCCGCTGAGCAGAAAAATCGCAATGCAGTGCACTATCACTTCGGCAACAAAGAAGCGCTACTCGCCGCCGTTTTTGAAAAACACTGGCAGCCGATATCACAACAGCGTCAGCAGATGATCGCGGACCTTGCTCTCCAGTCCAGCGTTAGCCTCGAAGATGTGGCGAACACACTGGTGCAGCCGGTGGCAGCGCGCTTCGAAGACCCCGACGGGGGACTGTCTTATATCAAAATCAGCGCCCAGCTCGCGGCCAGCAACATCCTCCAGTTTATGGTTCGCAACGATAGCAACGCTCCAGCCTACGGCACGGATATGAAACCGCTGTGGGAACCGTTTTTGCAACCACTACCGCCAGCCGTCCAGACTCAACGCCTGAGCTTGGCGGTGGGCATGCTATTTCACGGTCTTGCCGACCACGCCATCCTGCGTGAGAGCGGCGCTGCTGACCTCGCCAATACCAGCTTCTTTGTGAGCAATCTGGTAGACAGTATCTGTGCGGTTATCAGCGCCCCGGTTTCTGCCGCAACTCGCGCTACTCTGGGTGCCTGAAAAGACCATATTTGCGCCATAATACGCAGGGTTAAAACCTGCCGAATTGAGCGAATTAAGATACAATCGCGCCATGCTCAAGGAAATACCTCGCACACCGCCAGCTACGCCGCTGTTAGATCAGGTCGCCAGCCCTGAACAACTGCGAGAGCTGTCTGCAGAACAGCTGCCATCGTTGGCAGAAGAGCTGCGCGCGTTTCTGCTTTACAGCGTGGGGCAGACCGGAGGCCACTTTGGCGCAGGCCTGGGCGTGGTAGAACTGACGCTGGCGCTGCACTACATTTTTAATACCCCGGATGATCGCATTGTGTGGGACGTGGGCCACCAGACTTACCCGCATAAAATTCTCACCAAACGTCGCGAACTCATGAACTCGATGCGTTTTGGTGGAGGTCTGGCAGGGTTTCCCAAGCGCTCCGAGAGCGTCTACGACACCTTTGGTGTGGGGCACTCCTCCACCAGTATTTCCGCTGCCATGGGCATGGCGGTAGCCAACCAGCAGACCGGCAATAAGCGCCAGTGCATCGCCGTCATCGGTGATGGTGCAATGACCGGCGGTATGGCGTTTGAAGCATTGGCCCATGCCGGCCACGCGCGCCCAAATTTGCTGGTGATTCTGAATGACAATCAAATGTCGATCGGCCACAACCGCGGTGGGCTGGCCACGTACTTTGCCAAAATTTGGGCCAGCAAGTTTTATATCTCCATGCGTGAAGGCTCCAAGAAAATTCTTGAGAAAGTACCTCCCGCTTGGGAAATCGCCAAACGTACCGAAGAACACATGAAAGGTATGGTAGCGCCGGGTACCTTGTTTGAAGAATTGGGCTTCAACTACATTGGTCCGCTGGACGGACACGACCTGCCTACTTTGCTGCAAACTCTGGAAAACATAAAAGAGCTCGAAGGCCCGCGCATCGTGCACATTAGGACCATGAAGGGCAAAGGCTTTGCACCGGCTGAGAATGATCCGGTGGGCTACCACGCTATTAACAAAATTGACCCGAAACCGGCCCCTGTTAGCCAGGTGACTGCTCCGGCGCCACCGCGCAAACCCAAATACCAGGCCGTCTTTGGTCGCTGGCTGTGTGATACAGCCGCACTGGATGATCGCCTGGTGGCAGTTACTCCCGCCATGTGCGAGGGCTCCGGCATGGTTGAGTTCGCCGAACTCTATCCCGATCGTTTTCACGATGTTGCCATAGCCGAACAGCACGCCGTGACCTTTGCTGCGGGACTGGCCTGCGATGGTCTCAAGCCTGTCGTCGCCATTTATTCCACTTTTTTGCAGCGTGGCTATGATCAATTAATACACGATGTCGCCCTGCAAAACCTGGACGTTACCTTTGGTATTGATCGCGCAGGCCTGGTCGGTGAAGACGGACCTACCCACGCCGGCAGTTTTGATCTTACCTTTCTGCGCTGTATCCCCAATATGGTTATAGCCGCACCCTCTGATGAAAACGAATGCCGGCAGCTGCTCTCTACCGCCTATCAATATCCGGGGCCAGCAGCCGTGCGTTATCCGCGCGGCACTGGCACAGGCGCGCGTATCATCAAGGAAATGCAGAGCTTGCCAGTGGGGCAATCAGTTGAACGCCGCGCGGGGCAAGGCGTCGCTATTTTGAGCTTTGGCGTGTTACTGGAAGCTGCCCTGGACGCCGCCGAGAAGCTGGACGCCACGGTGATCGATATGCGCTGGGTGAAACCGATTGATACCGTGCGTATTCGCGAGCTGGCTGGCAGCCATGAACTGCTGGTTACCCTGGAAGACAACGCTATTGCCGGCGGCGCAGGAGCCGCTGTCAACGAATACCTGCAGGAGCAGAACCTGTTATTACCGGTCCTCAACCTGGGGTTGCCGGACATCTATGTAGACCACGCCAAACGCGAGGCACAGCTCAGTTCGATAGGCCTCGACAGTCCCGGCATTGTCGCGGCTATTCAGAAGCGCCGGGCGCTAATGAATGCGGGTAAGGCCATACTCGGCGTGCCGTCTGCGATGGCGTCGGTAATTCCTGACTAACAACGCCTGGTTAGCTCAGCTAATTCTTAGCTGCGGCTTGGAGTTCATTCGAACAACGAGACTGGCAGAATACATTCCCTGCCACAGAGTTGAGTGCCACTGCCTTGAATGCCACGGGTGGTATGCCTTAGCGTCACGGAATGTGTCTTCAGGCGCTCCTGCGATCAGTAACCGGGCGGTGCCACAAAACCACGATGCAGTTGCTGCAGCATACCGGCTACTGCCAGCGGAGTGCGATCTTCCAGATACGGACCCACAATCTGCATACCAATCGGCAGGCCCTCACTGCTGACACCCACCGGTGCAGCGGTTACTGGTAAATAGCTATTCAGCGTAAGTCCGGCCCAACCGAGAATATTGAGATAAGGCACTGCTTTCCCATTAACCTGCAGCTGACGCTGGTACAGGTCCGGATTGTGGTCATGGGGAAATGCCGTTACTGAGGCGCAGGGACATAGCAACACATCATAGCTCTGGAAAAACTGCGCCCACTGCGCGCGATAGTGCTGCCGCTTCTCATTCTGGCGCAACCATTCGCGATGACTCTGGGCGATGCCACGCATTTGCTGCATCAGCAAACTGCGGTCATCGGGATCGGCAGCGGCCACCGCCGCTGAGGCACCCTCAAATACCGCCTCCGGCATACCAGCCCCCATCACTGCGGATAGCAACATGGCGTAATTGGAATGTTGTTCCTCCACATCAAACTGTGGACGCGCCTCGAGGTCAACCTGCGCCCCCGCATCTGCGAGCGTTTGCGCCGCGGCAGCAATCGCTGCCTGTATTTCATCATCCACCGGAAAGGCAGGGTGATCCAACCATACCGCTACGCGCAGATCACCAGCTGCAGTGGCACGCGCCGCTGGCAACTGAACCTGCCAGGCTACACCCTCTTCCGGCAACGGACCGGCGACTATATCCAGCGCCTTTTCCAGATCCTGCGGACAAGTCCCCAGCGGACCGATAACAGACAGATCACCCTCACTGAGTACACCATCACCCGGCGGCAAGTGGCCGCGCTGGGGCACCAGATTAAAGCTGGGCTTATGACCATAAACCCCATTGAAATGGCTGGGCGTGCGTATAGAGCCGCCAATATCGCTGCCCAGCTCCAACGGTGTGAGTCCGGCTGCCAGCGCGGCAGCCGCACCACCTGAGGAGCCGCCCGAGGTGCGCGTGACATCCCAGGGATTATTGGTGACCCCATAGACGTCGTTATAGGTCTGCAGGTCGGCGCTCATAAAGGGCACATTGGTTTTGGCAAAGATGATCGCGCCAGCGTCCACGTAGCGCTGCACAGCAACCGCGCTCTGTTCGGGGACATTGTCTTTACAGGCGGGAATGCCACCGACGGTAACCAGACCTTCTGTAGCCAAAGCATCCTTAATCGTTATCGGTACGCCGTGCAGCGGACCCCAGTCTTCACCAGCGGCAACCGCCGCATCGGCAGCATCTGCGCGAGCACGAGCACGTTCTGTATCCAGCGCCACCACGGCGTTAAGCGCCGGGTTAAAGCGCTCAATCCGCTGCAGAAAAAACTCCAGCAACTCACGGGATGAACGACTACCGGCGCGAATATCGTCGGCCAGCGCAAAAGCACTGCGATAAAGTGGATCCATATTGGTTTCTCCCGCTGTAACGCCGCTGCGGGCGCCTATTGATCGGCGCCAACTAGCTGACGCGTGTTTGTAACCGGCTGGTCTCTACTGAGTGCTCTGCTATAGCGGGGCAGCGGCGCTTGCGCGGCAACTGCCAGCCGGGTTCAGCTATCGAGGTAACCATTCGGGTTCTGCTGCTGCCAACGCCAGGCATCGGCGGCCATGGTTTCCATATCCAAGCTCGCCTGCCAACCCAGCTCCTGCAGTGCCAATGTCGGATTGGCAAACAAGCAGGCCACGTCGCCTTCACGTCGCGCTTCAATACGATAGGGAATGGTACGGCCACTGGCCAACTCAAAGGCCCGCACTACCTCCAGCACCGAGTAATTAATACCGGTACCCAAGTTAATATTGAGCAGGCCGGGCGCCGACTCCAATCGCTGCAGCGCTTTGACATGGCCACGCGCCAGGTCCACCACGTGAATATAGTCGCGCACGCCGGTACCATCGCGAGTGTCGTAGTCGTCACCCCACACCGACAATTCATCGCGTTTACCGATCGCCACTTGAGCGATATAGGGTGTCAAATTATTGGGGATACCGTTGGGATCCTCACCAATATCTCCACTCGGATGTGCTCCAACCGGGTTGAAGTAACGCAGGTTAATAGCGTTCCAGGCAGAATCTGACGCGCAGATATCTTTCAGAACCTGCTCTACCATTAACTTGGTCTGGCCGTAGGGGTTAATCGCCTGCAGCGGCATATCCTCAGCAATGGGATCGTCGCTAGAGCACCCGTAGACCGTGGCCGAGGAACTGAACACCACATTGCGTACTGCGTGTTCGTCGAGCACTTCAAATAGCTGTAATGAACCACGCACATTATTGTCGTAATAACGCATCGGTTCAGAGACCGATTCTCCCACTGCCTTAAGACCAGCAAAATGAATACAGGCATCCACCGAGTGTTCAGACAGAACTTTTTGCAAACAGTCGCGGTCGCGGATATCACCCTGCTGAAATGTCAGACTTTTGCCGGCGATGCGCTCCACCCGGGTGAGGGACTCCGCCTGCGAATTGCTTAAGTTATCGAGCACCACTACCGCATAACCGGCTGCCAATAACTCAACACAAGTGTGGGAACCAATATATCCAGCTCCACCAGTAACCAAGATCGTTTTCAACTGCTACAATTCCCCGCTCTAAATGTAGTAGTGAGTGTAACCCAATGGCCAAGGCAAAAAAAATCGACTTCGAATCTGCATTGGAGCAATTAGAGAGCCTGGTGGAACAGATGGAGACCGGTGAACTCAGTTTGGAGGACTCACTACTGGCCTTTGAGCAGGGTATTAAACTGACCCGCGAGTGCCAACAGTCACTGGAAGGCGCCGAGCAGAAAGTGAAAATGCTGATGCAAAAGGACGGGGCCGCGGCGCTGGTAGATTTTGCAACACCTGAAGAGGACGAGGACACGCTGTGAGCGCACGCCTTGAGGCATGGCAGCAGCGCTGCAACAGCCAATTAGAGCCCCTGCTTGGAGCACCGGGTTCAGAGTTTTCCAGCAACGCCACTCCCCTACTCGAGCGCCTGTTCGAGGCCTGTAACTACTCGCTCAGTGCCGGTGGTAAACGCATTCGGCCACTACTCACCTACGCGGCTGCGGAAGCTATCAACAGTGTCGCCGCTGAGCGTAATGCGATTGATTACGCCGCCTGCGCCATTGAAATGATACACACTTACTCGCTGGTGCATGACGACCTGCCAGCCATGGACGACGATAATCTGCGGCGCGGTCTACCCACCTGCCATATTGCCTATGATGAGGCCACTGCGGTGCTGGTGGGTGATGCCCTGCAAGCACGAGCCTTTGAACTACTGACCGAAGCTCCCGGTTGCTCGCCACAAATACGCCTACAGATGGTGCAGTGTCTGGCCGCTGCCAGCGGCGCGCGCGGTATGGTCGGCGGTCAGGCGATAGATGTCGCCGCTGCGCAAAACCTTATCTCAGCAGAACACCTGCAGGCCATGCACGCGCTCAAGACAGGCGCCCTGATTCAGGCCGCGATCAGTCTGGGTGCACTGGCAGCTGGCGCCGACACCAAGCGACTGGCGCAGCTGGACAGTTTCGGCCGCAGCATTGGTCTAGCGTTTCAGGTACAGGATGACGTGCTCGATGTTGCCAGTGACAGCACCACATTGGGTAAAAATCAGGGCTCGGATGCGGCGGCCAATAAGCCAACCTACGTTACTCAATTAGGCTTGGAGGGTGCTCGTCACAGGGTCGACGAATTGTTAGCCGATGCCAGTACTGCACTGGCACCGTTCGGTGCTGCCGGCTCCGGCCTGCTGGAAATTGCCCACTATATTTGTCGTCGCGACCACTAGAACGTGGTCACCGGGCTACTCCATCAAGTGCCCAAGCTTACCGGCCTTGGTGGCCAGATAATGCTCGTTATGTGGGTTGCTGGGCGTCTCTAAAGACAGCCGCTCCACCACATCTACGCCGATTTTTTCCAGCGCCGCTACTTTGCGCGGGTTATTAGTCATCAGCCGCACTGAGTTGATATGCAGGTGATCCAGTATCGGCTTGCAGATGCTGTAATCGCGCATATCGGCGCCAAAACCCAACGCTTCATTAGCTTCTACGGTATCGGCGCCTTCGTCTTGTAACTTATACGCCTTTATTTTATTCAGCAGTCCAATGCCACGGCCTTCCTGACGCAGGTATAGCAACGCGCCACGACCTTCTTTGGCTATAGCCGCTAGCGCCGCCTGCAATTGCGCTCCACAGTCACAGCGTAAACTGAACAGGGCGTCTCCGGTCAGGCACTCGGAATGCACCCGCATCAGCACCGGCTCGCCATTGGAGACATCGCCCAGAGTGAGCACAACATGCTCCTTTTCCGCCGAGATATCTTCAAACCCATGCATGTCAAACGCGCCCCATTTGGTGGGGAGGCGGGATGATTGTACGTAGCGAATCGACACTATAAGGGGTCTACCGTGAAAAGGTGCGGTAGTTTAGCAGTAGACTGCGATAGAGGCGAGCGCCCTAAAGCTCTCAGCCACGACTACTTTTTTATGAGGGATAACACGCCCGCCTTTTCACTCATCTCCACATGCTCCAGAAAGCTCATTCCGATCAGTACTTGCTGCGGGTGACTACCTTCGAGCACACTAGCTGCCACATTGCGTACCAGAATTCCCCCGACCTCGACTGATTCCAAACGCACCGAGTAGGCGCGCACAGTTCCCGAAGCGGTTGTCAGTTTGCGGGTCACGGTCCCCAGATAAGCAATGCCCAGCGCATCAGCCTGACGCGCGCTCAGTGCCATCACGTTGGCGCCGGTATCAACCAATCCCTGCGCGCTGCGACCATTAATCGAAAGAGTGGTCAAATACTGCAGATTACGACTGCGGGGTATCAGCACTCGCGTCATCTCCCGCTCGGTATAAACGGCACTGATGCGCTGCGAAACGCCAACATCGTATTCCGCGCCGCCAACGCGAAGACGCGCTACCCAGGAGTCTGCGGACAAAAGGTCTACGCCACGGTAGGTCTCACCGACTCGCACCAATTTCCCAGACCCATCTACCTCCAGAAAGGCAGCGTTCTTGAATAAACCCAGCACCACCACTTCCTCCGCCAGCACGGGCGCCGCAGAGCTTAATGCCAGCAGTAGAATTATGGAAAATGATTTCAGCATCGGCACAGATTAGAGGGAAACAGCTCAGGAAACCAGTATCACAACGTGCAGCAAGGCGCAGGTAAACACACCAGCAACGATATCGTCGAGCATAATACCGAGCCCGCCGTGCACGCGCCGATCACACCAGCTAATCGGCCACGGTTTGAGAATATCGAAAAAGCGAAACACGACAAACGCCGCCAACAACCAAGGCCAGTCAGCGGGCAACGCCCACATCGCAATCCAGAAACCCACGAATTCATCCCAGACGATGCCGGGATGATCGTGCACATCAAGTTCGCGGCTGGCTACGTCACAGACCCAGATACCGAAGATAGCCGCAGCGACTATAAACACGCTATAGGCGAACAGATCCAGCGGGGCCAGCAGCAGATACAAGGGCACCGCCAGCGCAGTGCCTGCCGTTCCAGGCGCCTTGGATGCAAGCCCACTGCCAAAGCCAAATGCCACAAACTGGCTCCAGGAGCCGAACACACCGGTCAATGGCAGGCCGTCTTCGGTGTCAGCATCCGTAGCGACCTCACAACTGACATTCGGATCGTCAACTGGCCGCGGCGGCGCCGCGGCGAAATGCTCATAACCTCCGCTGGGCAGTTCCAGACCACAGCTAACGCCGGCACCGGCAATAACTTCACCAATACGAGTACAGCCTTCTGGCACCTGACTTTCCCTGTCCGCCGCTACGGTAAACAGCAGTTGGTAGTCATCTCCGCCCGTCAGCGCCAGTATTTGTGCTGCGGTAACGTCCGCCAGCGACTCAAGCGCGGTTGATAACGGGAGCGCAGATTCTTGCAGCTGCATTCCAACACCGCTGGCTCGGCAAATATGTCCAGCGTCGGCGACCACGCCGTCAGAAACATCAATGGCGCTGGAGGCAATACCCAGCAGTTGCTGACCCAACTGCAGACGCGGCTGCGGCCTATAAAAACATTGCCGCAGATAATCTGCGTGTTCAGGGGCTCCCTGCCAGTCGCCGCGCATAACCGTCAACGCCGCTGCGGCATCACCGGTACAGCCGGACAGGTATACCCCGTCACCGGCGCACGCTCCCGAACGCTGCAGGCCCTGACCTTGGGGCAATGCACCAAACACCTGCACCGTTACGGTGAGCGGTCCGCTGGTAGTATCTCCTCCCAGCAAACGTACACCCTGACTCTGCAATGCATCTTTAAGCCCGGCGGCAAACCCCTCCAGCCAAACTGACTCTGGGGCTGGCAACGTCAACGCCACCGCGATCGCCAAGGGTTCAGCCCCGGCGGCCGCAAGATCGCTTAGCGCAGTAACCACCGCGCGATAACTGATTTGCTCCGCGCTCGCATCAGGCGGAAAGTGGACACCGGCTACAAGAGTATCGGTGGATGTCGCCAGGCGCTGGCCCGGAGCCAAGTCCAGGAGGGCACAATCATCTCCTATAGCATCGGACAGCGGTGCAAACCAGGTATCGATCAAGGAGAACTCTGTGTTCATGAGCAGGTTCGGAACGCGCTTGACGCGCTCAGCAACCGCTGGTGGCCAACGCGCATTGCGTTAGCCCGGCGCACGTCGCGAGGCATCAAACTCCGCCACTTCCGGCACTCGCAACTGGCGCGCGGTCTTGTCCAGCACACCGTTGACAAATTTGTGACTGTCAGCCGCACCGAATTTTTTGGCCAGACCCACGGCTTCGTTAATGACAACCCGGTAGGGCACATCGATACGATCGCGCAGCTCGAAGGTGCCAATCCGCAGCAGAGCACACTCCACCGCACCCAGCTCCGCCAGGCTGCGCTCGACGAGAAACGGTGCATACAGTTCATCCAGCTCATCGATATGACGCGGAATCTCACTCAACAGGGTATGAAAGTATTCACCGTCAACCTTGTCAAAGTCGTACTCTTCGCGAAACTCTGCCTCAATGTCAGTGACAGAAGCGTTGGCCATATGCCATTGGTACAAGGCCTGCATCGCGTAATGCCGGGCGCGGTGACGTCGCGCCGCCATCAGGTTGGGTTTGGACGGTGCACTCACAGCTGGTCCAGCAGGTTAACCATTTCCAGCGCTGACAATGCGGCTTCTTCACCCTTGTTACCGGCCTTGGTACCAGAGCGCTCGATCGCCTGCTCGATGGTGTCCACCGTCAACACACCGAAAGCAACGGGGATACTGTGCTCGCCAATGACCGACGCCAGTCCCTTCACACATTCACCAGCCACGTATTCAAAGTGGGGAGTACCACCGCGAATCACCGCACCCAGTGCTATTACCGCATCATAGTTGCCAGAGGCGGCCGCTTTGCTGCACACCAGTGGAATTTCAAATGCACCCGGCGCATAAATAATGGTGATTTTTTCGTCGCTGACGCCGTGACGACGCAGCGTATCAATAGCCCCGTCCTTGAGGTGTTCCACCACAAAGCTGTTCCAGCGGCCTACTACCAGTGCAAAACGGCCGCTGCCTGCGGTCAAATTGCCTTCAATTGTTTTAATGTCACTCATAGTTCAGTCCTTATAGAAGCGCCCGGTCGCAGCCGGCGCGTTGCTCAATATTAATCTACCAGTCCCGCAGGACTCACGTATTCGGTAACTTCCAGGTCAAAACCAGAAATCGCATTGTACTTGATTGGTGCACCCATCAAACGGATTTTTCCAACGCCAAGATCGCGCAGAATCTGCGAGCCTAAACCCACCATATTGTAGGTATTGGGAGCTTCACCGCCAACACCCTCCGACGGGGCGTTACCAAAAGCAATATCAATACTCTGCAACAATTGGTCGTTGCTCTCCTGACGCGCCAGCAAAACCACCACGCCATTGCCAGCGGCATTGACCTGCTGCAGGCAGGTACCTATGTTCCAGCTGGGACGGCCCGGCGTAGACGCGGCCACCATATCGCGTACGGCTGACTGTAAATGCACTCTCACCAGGGTCGGCTCCGCGGCCAAGATATCACCTTGATACAGGGCCAGATGCACATCACCGGTATTGTGCTCGCGGTAAGCTACCATGCGAAAATCACCGTGGGCGGTGGTGACGCTGCCTTCCCGCACGCGACGAATGGTGCGTTCACTGACCACGCGAAAATGAATCAAATCGGCAATAGAGCCAATTTTCAAGTCGTGACTGGCCGCAAACTCCGCCAGCTGGCTACCATTGGCCAGCACACCATCGGCGGTCAGCACGTCGGTAATCATGGCGGCCGGCTGTAAACCCGCCAGTCGCGCATAATCTGATGCTGCTTCAGTATGACCAGCGCGTGTCAGCACGCCACCGGGAACCGCAGTCAGTGGAAAGATATGTCCGGGCTGAACGATATCTTCTGCCACGGTAGTTGGAGCAACAGCGGCCTGAATAGTGCGGGCACGATCTGCGGCTGAAATACCGGTGGTGATACCCTCCCGCGCTTCAATAGACACGGTGAAGTTGGATTTCTCTCCGCTGGGATCATCGGCCATCGGTGGCAAACCCAGCAACTGACAGCGCTCTTCGGTAAGCGTCAAGCAGACGAGACCGCGGGCCTGACGTGCCATAAAGTTAACGTGGCTGGCATCAACATGCTCTGCCGCCATCATGACCACACCTTCGTTATGGTCCTTTTCTTCACCGTCATCAAGCAGCACCACCATCTTGCCCTGGCGAATGTCGCTGATGATTTCTTCAACACTATTGAGTTGCACGCTTAATGTCCTTCGTTGCCCTGCAGAAACCCATGTTCTGCAAGTAATGATTCGGTAATTGAGCTGGCTTCAGGATTGGCGGCCTGCTCACCTTGTAACAAACGTTCCAGATACCGGGCGATAACGTCCACCTCAAGATTGACTCGGGTTCCCGCCTTATACTGGCCAAATATGGTTTCCTGCGTGGTCTGCGGAATAATGTTGAGATCAAATTCTGCACCTTGCACAGCATTCACCGTGAGACTCGTGCCATCGACGCATATTGATCCTTTATGAGCGATGTAGCGCGCCAAATTATCCGGTGCTCGCAGCACCCAGCGAATCGAGCGGCCGTCTTCCTCAAACGACACCACCTCACCGACACCGTCTACGTGACCGGAGACAATGTGTCCGCCGAGACGGCTTTGCGGAGTCAGGGATTTTTCCAGGTTGACGTGGCTGCCTACTGACAGACCACCCAGCGTAGAAAAGGCCAGGGTTTCGTTGGAAACGTCGCACCAATAGCCGTCGCCCGGCAGCTCGGTCACCGTCAGACACACTCCGCTAGTGCAGATCGAATCGCCCAATTGGACATCGCCAAGATCGAGCTTACCGGTACGAATGCGCAAACGCATATCGCCACCGCTTGGCTGCATGGCTGCAATTTCTCCAACCGCTTCAATAATTCCCGTAAACATAGCTGTTCCCGTGTTTTCAACGCGCCCTGTCAGGACGCCGTTGCTCCCGTTACCTGATAGCGTGGCCGCAGTTGTAACCGCAGGTCTGCGCCTACCTGACGTACATCTTCAATGTCCAGCTCGAGCTTCTGCGCCATGGCCGTAAACGGCAATTGCGCCAGCGGCCGCGCCGCACTACCCAAAAGGGCCGGTGCCATATACAACAAAATCTCATCTACCCACTGCGCTGCGAGTAGTGATCCCGTCAGTTCGGCACCGCATTCTACCAGAATGTCGTTGCACTGCCGCCGGGCTAATTCGCTCATCAACGCTGGCAGGTCCACCCGTCCATCGTTGGCGGGCAAACCCAGCAGTTGCGCGCCCTGCCGGGCCAGCTCCGTGCCGGGTTCCTCACTACAGTGGGCAATCAGTGTCACGCCCTGTTGCTGCAATATCTTGCTGTGGAGCGGCGTGCGTAACTTCGAATCGACAATCACCCGCAGCGGTTGCTGCGGAATATCGTAGCCCGATTCGCGCACGGTTAGTGCCGGATCATCCTGTAATACCGTGCCCACACCGGTGACAATGGCACCGCTAAGCGCGCGCCACCTTTGCACATCGGCTCTAGCGGCTGGGCCGGTAATCCATTGGCTTTCGCCATTTGCCATAGCCGTGCGACCATCCAGGCTACTGGCCATCTTAAGGCGCACCCGCGGTCGCCCGGTTTCCATACGCTGAAAAAACCCTGCATTGATCGGCCGCGCTACGGCTTCTAATGGCATCTCGACAACGCTGATACCAGCCGCTCGCAACTGCTCGATACCAGTGCCACTCACGTCTGGATTGGGATCGCGCATGGCCACAAAGACCACTGCCACACCGGCTTCAATGAGCGCCTGAGAACACGGGCCGGTACGACCCTGATGACTGCAGGGCTCCAGCGTTACATACGCATGCACACCCTTGTTGTCTGTGCACTGACGCAAAGCATCCACTTCGGCGTGGTCACCGCCGGCAGGACGCGTGCGGCCTTCAGCTACTATCTTTTGCTGGCTGACCAATACGCACCCCACACTGGGATTGGGACGGGTCGAATAGCGCCCCAGCTCAGCGAGTTGCAGGGCCCGCGCCATCATCTGGGAATCGAAACTGGTCAGCATGGGAAGGTTTGCAACGAGCCTCAGCTCGTCGGCGTGTTCTCTGCGTCTGGCGCCCCGGTACGCAGGCGTTCAATTTCGTCCTGAAATTCGCTGAGGTCCTGAAAGCTACGATAGACCGAGGCAAACCGCACGTAGGCCACATCATCCAGTTCGCGCAATGCGGTCATCACTAACTCGCCAACCACACGCGACTTGAGTTCGCGCTCACCGGTGGCCTGCAGTTGGTGTTTGATATTGTTGATAGCGGCCTCGGTTTCCTCGGCACCCACGGGTCGCCGTTCCAGCGCACGCAACATGCCGGCGCGGAGCTTGGCCTCATCGAAAGGCTCGCGATTACCATTGCTCTTGATCAACTTGGGCATCAGCAGCTCGGCGGTTTCATAGGTGGTGAAACGCTCGGAGCAGCTCAGGCACTCGCGTCGACGCCGCACCTGATCGCCTTCGGCCACCAGGCGGGAGTCTATAACTTTGGTATCTTCAGCCGAGCAAAACGGGCAATGCATGTCTTTGTCGCCACACTAATTACTATAAGTGTTTGAATGGTAACATATTTTCATGCTCCACCCGTCCCCTGTTTGGGTTACCCGTAAACTGGGAAGCGAGCGCAGATAGCGAGCACTTTTGCCTTCACTTCGGCAATTACCTGCTCTGAATTGTCCTGCTCAAGCGACTCCAGAACATCACACATCCAACCGGTCAGCTCGACGATATCCGCCTCACCAAAACCGCGAGTGGTCACGGCGGGGGTTCCGACGCGTAATCCAGAGGTGACAAAGGGTGAACGTGGATCGTTGGGGACCGCGTTCTTGTTAACGGTGATGTTGGCTGCGCCCAATGCCGCGTCTGCGTCTTTACCGGTGTAAGGCTTGCCGATCAGATCCACCAGCATCAGGTGGTTGTCGGTGCCGCCGCTGACGATGTTGATGCCACGCTCAAGGAACGTTGCCGCCATTGCCCTGGCATTCTTCACAACTTGCGCCTGATAGGTTTTGAACTCAGGCTCCAGCGCTTCCTTGAAGGAGACCGCCTTGGCCGCGATAACATGCATCAAGGGACCGCCCTGACCACCGGGGAACACTGCTGAGTTGAACTTCTTTGCCAGCGCTTCGTTTTCACGCGCGAGGATGATGCCGCCACGCGGTCCGCGCAGGGTCTTGTGCGTCGTGGATGTCACTACGTCGGCATACGGTACCGGGTTGGGGTATTCGCCGGCGGCAACCAAACCAGCCACGTGCGCCATATCCACCATCAACCAGGCGCCTACCATGTCGGCGATTTCACGAAAGCGCTTCCAGTCCATAACCCGTGAATAAGCCGAAAAACCAGCTATGATCATTTTCGGTTTATGTTCTTTGGCCAGCGCCTCGACCTGGGCGTAATCTACTTCTCCGGTGTCCGCATCCAAACCGTACTGAATAGCATTGTAAACCTTGCCCGAGAAGCTGGGCGCAGCACCGTGGGTAAGGTGACCACCATCGGCCAGACTCATACCGAGCACGGTATCGCCGGGCTCACACAGGGCCAGAAATACCGCGGAGTTTGCCTGCGAACCACTGTGAGGCTGGACATTGGCATAGTCGGCGCCGAACAATTGTTTGACCCGAGCAATTGCCAGCTCCTCGGCCTTGTCGACAAATTCACAGCCGCCGTAGTAGCGCTTGCCGGGGTAACCTTCAGCATACTTATTGGTCATGCTGCTGCCCTGCACCGCCATGACCATAGGACTGGTGTAGTTTTCGGAGGCAATCAATTCGATATGCTCCTCCTGACGGCGGTCTTCTTCGTTTAGCGCTGACCAGATTTCCGGGTCAAAATCTGCCACTGACTGCTTGTTATCAAACATCGGCTATGCCCCTGCGTAATGGAAAAGAGTGGAAAAATAAGGCGGCGATTCTACCGATTTAGGCTGCAGTTATCCACTCTCGCCCCTCTTTTTGCATGGTTTTTCCTCGACGAATACTGGACCGCTTGCACGCTGCGCTGGCAATCACCCCCAGAGCGCCAGCCAGCGGCGCTGTATGGCCAGCAGCAGTAGCTTATGGGGGCAGGTTTTGCGTACAATTCACCCTTCCTCCGTAAGCAGCAGAATCCCAAGCCATGGCGCAATACGTATACACCATGAACCGGGTTGGCAAGGTTGTGCCACCCCGCAAAACTATTCTTCAAGACATCTCTTTGTCTTTCTTCCCCGGCGCCAAGATTGGCGTACTGGGCCTTAACGGCTCGGGCAAGTCGACACTGTTGCGCATTATGGCGGGGCTGGATACCGACATCCTCGGCGAAGCGCGCCCCCAGCCGGGCATTAAGGTGGGTTACCTGCCGCAGGAACCCAAGCTTGACCCTGCCAAGGACGTGCGTGGCAATGTGGAAGAAGGCGTGCAAGAGGCGATTGATGCCATGGCAGCGTTAGAGCAAGTGTATGTGGATTACGCCGAGCCCGATGCGGATTTCGATGCGCTGGCCAAACGTCAGGCACAACTGGAAGACATCATTGCCGCCACCGATGCCCACAATCTGGAGCATCGCCTTGAGGTTGCCGCGGACGCGCTGCGACTGCCACCCTGGGATGCGGATGTCAGCACCCTGTCTGGCGGCGAACTGCGACGGGTTGCTCTGTGCCGTCTGTTGCTTTCCAGCCCCGATATGATTCTGCTGGACGAGCCGACCAACCACCTGGACGCTGAGAGTGTGGCCTGGCTGGAGCGTTTTCTGCTCGACTTTGCCGGCACTGTGGTAGCCATTACCCACGACCGCTACTTCCTCGATAATGCCGCTGGTTGGATTCTGGAACTGGACCGCGGTCGCGGCATTCCCTATGAGGGTAATTACTCGGATTGGCTGAACGCCAAAGAGGCCCGACTGGAACAAGAATCTCGTCAGGAAGCCTCGCACCAAAAAGCCATCAAGTCAGAACTGGAATGGGTGCGCTCCAACCCCAAGGGCCGTCAGGCCAAAAGCAAGGCGCGTCTGCAGCGGTTTGACGAATTGCAGTCACAGGACTTTCAGTCCCGCAACGAGACTAACGAGATTTACATTCCGCCCGGCGCCAGGCTCGGCGATGTGGTGATTGAAGTCGACAATATCGCCAAGTCTTTTGGCGATCGGCAGCTGTTTGAAAACGTCAGTTTCAATGTGCCCAAAGGTTCACTGGTGGGCATTATCGGCGCCAACGGTATGGGTAAATCGACCTTGTTCAAGATTCTTACCGGCGCCGAGACTCCGGACGCTGGCACCGTACGCATTGGCGAGACCGTACAAATGGCCTACGTTGACCAGAGTCGCGATGATCTGGATGGCTCGCGCACCGTGTGGGAAGAAATTTCCGACGAACAAGACATCATCCAAATAGGCAACTACGAAGTTAATTCGCGCTCCTATGCCGGGCGTTTCAATTTCAAGGGCGCCGACCAACAGAAATTTGTTAAGGATCTGTCCGGCGGCGAGCGCAACCGACTGCATCTGGCCAAACTGCTCAAGCAAGGCGCCAACGTGCTGCTGCTGGATGAGCCCACCAACGACCTTGATGTGGAAACCCTGCGCGCGCTGGAAGAAGCCCTATTGGCCTTCCCTGGCTGTGCCCTGGTGATTTCGCACGATCGCTGGTTTCTGGACCGTATTGCCACGCATATTCTGGCTTATGAAGATGACGGCGGCGTCATCTTTCACGAAGGTAACTTTTCGGACTACGAAGAAGATCGCAAGAAACGTCTGGGCAGCGCCGCCGATCAGCCGCACCGGGTCAAATACCGCAAGCTGAAATAACCTTTGGGGCTGTCTCAGACGGCAGCCAGCGCCTCGCTCAATTTGGTCACCGGGGTTATTGTCATCCCCGCGATGGGATGCTTGGGCATATTAGCCCGCGGCACGATTGCGCGGGTAAAACCATGTTTGGCAGCTTCCTGCAGGCGCTCCTGACCGCTGGGCACCGGACGAATTTCACCGGACAAGCCCACTTCACCAAAAATCACCATATCTGAAGGCAATATGCGGTCGCGGAAGCTCGACACAATGGCGAGCAATAGCGCCAGATCAGCGCTGGTCTCCAGCACTTTAACGCCGCCGACCACATTGGCAAACACATCCTGATCACCCACTTGCAGGCCGCCGTGGCGATGCAGCACTGCCAGTAGCATGTTGAGCCGATTCTGTTCCAACCCCACAGCCACGCGGCGCGGATTACTCAACTGACTGTCGTCGACCAGCGCCTGAATTTCTACGAGCAAGGGACGCGTGCCTTCCCACACCACCATGACCGCACTGCCCGAAGCCGGCTCACTGGCGCGGTTGAGAAATATGGCGGACGGATTTTTGACTTCCTTGAGCCCGCCTTCAGTCATTGCAAACACGCCTAGTTCGTTGACTGCGCCAAAGCGATTCTTCTGGCCCCGTAGCGTACGGAAACGAGAGTCATCGCTGCCCTCCAGCAAGATAGAGCAGTCAATCATGTGTTCCAGCACCTTGGGACCGGCCAGTGACCCGTCCTTGGTGACGTGCCCGACCAGGAATAATACGGTACCGGTCTGCTTGGCAAAACGGGTCAGGTACGCCGCGCACTCGCGCACCTGGGATACCGAACCCGGAGCCGATGCAATGTCTTCGCTGTGCACCACCTGAATGGAATCGACCACCAGCACTTTGGGAGAATACTGCTGCGCCGCCGCATAAATAGCCTCGACATTGGTTTCTGACATCAGTCGCAGGCGATCAGTGGGCAGTTCCAGGCGCTTGGCCCGCATCGCCACTTGCTGCAGTGACTCTTCACCCGTGATGTACAAGGCTTCCATGCCCTGTGCCAGATGGCACATGGTTTGCAACAGCAGGGTACTCTTACCCGCGCCCGGATTACCGCCAATCAATATGGCAGAACCCGGCACCAGACCGCCGCCGAGCACCCGGTCCAGTTCACCGGCACCGGTGCTAATACGAGGCTGGTCCTGCAGATCAATGTCACTGAGCACCCTCGCCTCACTCAGCGTGCCCGTAAAACCCTTACGTGTCGCCGCGGACTTACCCGCCAGACCACCGCCGGGCGCTGGCCCCAGGCGTATTTCCACCACCGTATTCCAGGCTCCGCAGTCAGCGCATTGGCCCTGCCATTTGCTGTATTCCGAGCCGCAATCGTTGCAGACAAACGCGGTTTTGTTTTTGGTTTTCGCCATCGGCCTATGCTAGCAGAGCGGGAAGGCCGACCCCAGCATCGTGCTCGATTTAGATGGAATATTCCTGACATGCGTCGCCACCGGCGTTAGAATGAGCGGCCGAATACAACGTGCGCACCATGACTGACTCCTCATTAATTCCCGAAACACAGCTGCAGTTTTCGCCGGCACTGGCGGCGACTATTGGCGTCGAGGAAGCCATCTTGCTGCAACATCTGGGCACTGTATTCACCCACCGAACACCGGAAACACGCAACGGCTACGCCTGGTTGACGATCGAACGCCGCTGGTTGCTGGACACCCTGCCGTTCTGGACTGCCGTCGACTTGCACCGTGTCAGCAAAAGTCTGGCCGACAAGGGTGTGATTCTAGTTGGCTCACCACCACTGCATGAGTCTGAAATATTTCTCTTTGCAATCAACGAGTTGCAGGAAAAGGCCCCAGCTAAGCCGCGCCCTGCAGAGCCACCACCAAACGCGCAACGGGCGTCAGCCGGGCTCATCGCTACCAGCTGGAGCCCGAGTGAAGACCTGCTGCAAATGCTGGCACTGAACCACAATATTTCGCGTCAGTTCGCGCTCGACCAGTTGGAAGACTTTGTCTTTTACTGGCGCGAGCGCGGCGAGGTGTCGCATGCCTGGGAGAACAAATACCGTCAACACGTGCTAAGCCGCTGGCGCCATCAGCAGCAGCATGAGGCCGAGCGCTTTGCCCCCGATCAAAACAGCAAGCTGGATAACTCCTGGCGACCCAGTGCTGATGCACTGGAGATACTGCAACGTAGCGAAGTCAGTCAGGCTTTTATGGAAGATGCGATTCCCGAATTCATTCTTTACTGGCGCGAGCGTAACGCAACGGTCAAAGAACTGAATTCGAAGTTTATTCATCACATACGGCGCCAGTGGGCGCGCTACACCTCGGCCGTGAGCCACGATACCGAACCACGGCGCATTCCCGAAGACTGGCAACCGACCGCCGATGTGTATGACATTCTGCACATGTCACATATTGACGGCGAATTTGCCGAGCAGCTGTTGCCCGAATTTATTCTATACTGGCGTGACAGCAACCAATTACATCAGTCCTGGAACACAAAATTTCTCCAGCATGTAAAATACCGCTGGGCCAACCGTCATCAACTTACTCAATCTGCGGATGCAAACCATGCAGCAGGACAGCAACAAGCTAATACGAAAGGCCGCACAAGAGATCGGAGCCTCAACGACGACCTCAACGACCGCAGCTGGGCCACCCCCTAAGATCACCGAAGAACTGATAGACACCATCAATCAGGTGTTTGCACTGTTTCGGCTGAACTACCACAACCAGTTTTACTCGGCCTACCCTGACAACGAACAACTCAGCCACGTCAAAAAGTTGTGGCTGGAAGCACTGGCGCCCTACCCCTCCCGACAAATTTTACTGGGCGCTCGGCGCGCCATCGAAACCAGCGAATACCTGCCGACGCTGCATCGGATGCTGGAGAGCTGCCATAGCTCACTAGAGCATCTGGGGCTGCCGGCGCCTCGCGCTGCCTACCAGGAGGCCTGCCAGGCACCGAGCCCAAGGGCAGCTCACGCCTGGAGCCATGCCGCGGTGTATTTGGCGGGTCGCGATAGTGACTGGTTCTTTCTGACCAATACAGCCGAAAAACAGAGCTGGCCAGTGTTCCGCGAGCACTATCAGCGCTATTGCACGCGGGTGCTGGCGGGAGAAACACTGGAACTGCCAACGCTACCTGCATTGACTCAGGAACACAGTCCCTTGAGCAGCCGCGATGAGGCGCTGAGTGCTTTGGAAAAGATCAAGCAGCAGCTGTCGGACTAACCTGCAGTCCGCGACCTGCAGTCCGCATCAATATTCAGAGTTATAGCTGTTCGGCGCCAGATTCTCAAAGCGGGTGTACTGTCCCATGAAGGCCAGCTTCACAGCGCCAATGGGCCCGTTACGGTGCTTGCCAATGATTATCTCTGCAATGCCCTGATCCGGACTATCTTCGTGGTATACCTCATCACGATAGATAAACATGATGATATCGGCATCCTGCTCCAAACTACCTGACTCACGCAGATCAGAGTTGACCGGACGCTTATTGGGGCGTTGTTCCAACGAGCGGTTCAGCTGCGACAGAGCCACCACCGGGCAGTCGAATTCTTTGGCAATCGCCTTCATATTACGGGATATCTCCGACACCTCGGCGGTACGCCCTTCAGTGAAACCAGTGACCTGCATCAGCTGCATGTAGTCGACCATGATCATACCCAGCTCACCGCCATTTTCACGAGCCACCCGCCGCGCGCGTGAACGCATTTCGGTGGGCGACAGTGCGGCAGTATCATCGATAAACAAGGGCACATCGTTCAACTTGGCGACCGCGGCGGACAACTTGGGCCAATCCTCCTGCTCCAGCTTGCCGTTACGGATACGGGTCTGGTCGATACGGCCGATGGAGGACAACATCCGCACAATGAGTGAGTCCGCGGGCATTTCCATACTGAATACCAGAATAGGCTTTTCCTGCGTCAGCACCGCATGCTCTACCAGGCACATGGAAAAGGCCGTCTTACCCATACTCGGTCGGCCGGCTACGATAACCAGGTCTGACTTCTGCAGGCCAGAAGTCATGCCGTCCAGATCAGCGAAACCGGTGCTCAGGCCGGTGATCTCACCACCCGAGTTGTAAAGTTCATCAATCTTGTCAACAGCTTTACGCAGCAGCGGATTCACCGTTTGCGGTCCGCCTGACTTGGGGCCGGTTTCAGATATTTGCATGATCTGACGTTCAGCAATGTCGATCAGCTCAGCTGAAGTACGGCCTTCCGGATTAAATCCGGTATCGGCAATGTCCTGAGCCGCCCGTATAAGATGCCGCAGTGAGGAGCGTTCGCGCACCACATCAGCGTAGGCGCGAATATTCGCGGCACTGGGTGTATTGCTGGCCAGTTCGATCAGGTACGCGATACCGCCTGCTGCATCCAGATCGCCGGCAGCGTTGAGGGCGTCCGACAGAGTAATCACGTCGACCGGCTCACGGGCCTCCATCAAAATGCTTAATTGACGGAAGATCAGGCGATGGTCGGTGCGGTAGAAATCATCGGGGGCAAGTTGCTCTGCTACCGCATCCCAGGCATCGTTGGCCAACAGCAAGCCACCCAGCACGGACTGCTCTGCCGCCACCGAATGCGGCTGCATCTTGATACGGGACACTTCCGGGTCATCGGAATAAGGCAGATCTATGATATCAGCGGGGTAGTCTTGCTCTGCCATGGGTGCCTGAGATGGTGGTTTCAAGGGAACCGCTAATTGTGCTGCAAAAGCGCAGGAAACAAAAGCATGTTATTGCCTGGCGAGCTTTATATCCGAACTGTGGGGTCTTAGCTGTGCCAACGGCCAGGCCCTACACCCGGCACTATATTGCGCGCATAAAAAAGCACGCGCCAAGCGCGTGCTTTTTCTTCAGCAGCTCCCTCTGAAGGAGCTGGGACCTACCGTTTACTCGGCTATGATAGCCAGGTTAACTACAGCGTTTACCGCAGAGTGCAGGTGAATACTGACCTCGAACTCACCCAGATCACGCAGAGCGCCGTCCGGCAGGCGTACTTCAGCTTTGCTGATCTCAACGCCGGCAGCGGTAATTGCATCGGCAATGTCCTTGGTACCAACAGAGCCGAACAGCTTGCCTTCTTCGCCAGCATTGGCTTCGATAGTGATCTGACCCAAGTCAGCCAGTTTGCCGGCGCGAACCTCAGCGGCAGCTACGGTTTCAGCAGCAGCGGCTTCCAGCTCAGCACGACGTGCTTCAAAAGTCTCCACGTTGGCAGCGGTAGCAGGTACCGCTTTTCCCTGTGGAATCAGGAAGTTACGACCATAGCCCGGCTTTACAGTGACACGGTCACCGAGATCACCCAACTTGCCAATATTCTCCAGCAAAATAACGTCCATCTGTGTTTCCTCTACTTATGGAGAGCCCAGCTCTCTTTGTCGTTAATCTTTATTCCCGCCCTGGCTTTGCCAGCGACCTCGAAAATTCATCAAACTGTCGGCAACAGCTACAGCAATTACCACCATTTTTACCGGGTCCAGCACCAGCCAGAACACATAAAACATGCTCAGCCAGCCAATCCCCAAACCACGGTATGCTGCCCGGGCGTGGATAAAAGCGATGCCAGCTACGCTCAGAGGCACTGCAAACAACACCGCCCAGGGGCGATATTCAAAACCGTACAAACCTACTGCCAACATCAACATCGCCAGCAGCAATGCCACCTGCGGTGACAACCTCAGGGCGTGAAACTCATCACGAAACCCCCCAGGGTTATAAAGCAGTGCCTGCCAGTAACGAGCCAATAACAGGCTCAATACGCAGGTCACGGCATTCATCAGTCCCAACATGCCCGCCAACGTCACTATTCCCGGCGCTGGCAACTGCTGCCCATCAGGCATATCGGCCTGCAAGTTGGCAAAGAAGTCCTCGAACATCTTTACCATCATTTGCAGTTGCGGCTCAGCGAACCACAACATCAACAGCCCGCTAACGGCACCAACGCCTATGGCACCCAGCAGCACCGGTTGCCATGCGACCATTGACCGCAGCATAAACGCTAGCGCAGCCGTCCCCAAAATTAAACCGAGGGGACCAGGGTCACCGAACAATGCCAGTAGAAACCCTGCTGGCAATATCAACCAGGCCAGCAGCGAGGCTCCTTCTGCGGTGCCTTTTCTCAGCGTGACCAGCGCCACTACAGCAGCACTAACCCACGCAAACATCAGACTGGAGGCACCAATAATGCCTACCAGCAGCGCCTGTGGGCGGCCACGCATAACAAATTCAGCTAGACCACGCATCGGCTAGTGCCCGGCGCTCAGACCGGGCTTACCCATTTACTTATGAGCGTCCGAGTACGGCAACAACGCCAGAAAGCGCGCACGCTTGATAGCGGTGGCCAACTGACGCTGATACTTGGCTTTGGTACCGGTAATACGGCTAGGTACTATCTTGCCTGTCTCAGAAACATACTGCTTGAGGGTATCCAGATCTTTGTAATCGATCTGCTTGATTCCTTCAGCGGTGAACTTGCAATACTTACGGCGGCGAAAAAAACGTGCCATGGTTATATCCTCCGGTTACTCTGCGGCTGCTTCGGTGTCGGTTGCAGCGGTGTCGGCTGCAGGTGCTTCAGCGGGCTTTTCGGCCGCTGGCGTGGGAGCAGACTCTGAAGCCTGACGCTCTTCGTAACGGTTCTTACGCTCGCGCTGCTCTTTTTCCTGCTTCATGATGAATGACTCACCAGTCACAGCTTCATCAGTCCGAATCACCAGATTACGAATTACCGCATCGTTATAGCGGAATGTGGTGCTCAATTCCTCGATGGAATCATTGCTCGCCTCTACATTCATCATAATGTAGTGGGCTTTGTGGACTTTATTGATGGGATAAGCCAGCTGACGACGGCCCCAGTCTTCCAAACGGTGCACTTGGCCGCCGTCTTTCTGGATGGTCGCGGTGTAGCGCTCGATCATACCGGGCACTTGCTCAGACTGGTCCGGATGGACCATGAATACGATTTCGTAATGTCGCATGTAAAGCTCCTTACGGGTTTTAGCTACCCGGAATTCCAATAAAGCCGGTGTAGCAAGGAGATCGGACGCTTGCGCGGCCGGGCAAATTTTGAGCGGCGGATAATACCGGCTCTTGCGCTAGTGCGCAAGCGACGATTACTGGGGGAGACTCCTGTAAAGACGCGCACTGCAACGGTCGCGAAGCCTGTGGCTAGCCAGCCTTGCGCTGTCGTACCACCTCAAACAGACACACCCCGGTGGCAACCGATACATTCAGACTCGAGACACTGCCCGCCATCGGCAGTTTCACCAGATAATCACAGCATTCACGGGTGAGCCGGCGCAGCCCCGCCCCTTCGGCACCCATTACCAGCGCTAGCGGCCCACTCAGGTCACTGTCATAGAGCGTAGTCTCAGCCTCGCCGGCTGCTCCGTAGAGCCATATTCCACGCTCTTTGAGACCTTCCAACGTGCGCGCCAGGTTAGTTACACGCACAAACGGCACGACTTCTGCGGCACCACAGGCAACTTTACGGGACACGGGCGTAAGATCCGCCGACTTGTCGCGCGGCACAATCACCGCATGCACCCCCGCCGCATCTGCACTGCGTAAACAAGCGCCCAGGTTGTGGGGGTCGGTGATGCCATCCAGCACTAACAGCGTGGCTGGTCCCTGCAACTCGTCAAGCAGTGTCCACAGTGCCTTTTCATCCCATTGCTGTGAAGAAGCCTCCTGGACAATGGCGACAACGCCCTGATGGCGACCCTGCACACGCCCGTCAAGCTGTTCACGTGACTCTCGGTCAGTGGCTACACCTTGGTTGCGAGCGAGCGTCTCCAGGGCTGACATACGTTTGTCATTACGCCCTGATTGCAGCCATAGCTGCTCCACTTGCTGCGGATTTTGCCGCAACAGGGCATCCACCGCATGAAGTCCGTATACGTAAGCCATCAGTCGTGGTGTTTACGCTGCCCGGTGCGACGCTTTTTACTGCTGCGCTTGCTGGCAGGCTTGTCAGTCGCACCCTTGCCCTTGGCACCTGTGTCTTTGCCACCCCTACCCCGCGATTTACCGCCGCCGGTCGTCTTTTTACCGGCACCCTTGCGCGGAGTGCTGCCGACCAGTTCGAGGTCAATTTTCTTGTCTTCCAGGCTAACCCGCGCTACTTGCACGCGCACCGAGTCGCCCAGATTGAAACTGCGTCCGCTGCGCTCGCCGCTGAGACGTTGCTTGCCAGGGTCAAAATGGTAGTAATCGCCAGGCAGTGAGCTGATGTGGACCAGCCCCTCAATATAAAGATCAGACAGCTCTACAAACAAACCAAAACTGGTAACCGCTGCCACCACTGCATCGAATTCTTCACCAACGCGATGATGTAGAAACTCACATTTGAGCCAGGCCTCTACTTCACGTGTGGCATCATCGGCGCGCCGCTCAGTCATCGAGCATTGCTCACCGAACTGCACCATAGCACCCACATCGTAAGGAAAAATCTTTTGCGCGGGTATCGGTGCGGCGCCAGTCCGCACCACCTGCACACTGGCGATCTCGGAGCGAACAATGCGCCGAATACCACGGTGTACCAGCAGATCGGGGTAGCGCCTAATAGGCGAGGTAAAGTGTGCATAACCCGGGTAATTGAGGCCAAAGTGACCCTTGTTCTCGGGCTGGTATACCGCCTGCGACAGCGAGCGCAGCATCATAGTCTGAATGACATTGGCATCGTCGCGATCGGCTACCTGCGCCAGCAATTTCTGGTAGTCATTAGGGGTGGGCTTATCGCCGCCCGACAGGTCCAACCCCAGTTCGCCGAGAAAACCACGCAGGTTTTCCATCTTCTCTTCGTTGGGGCCTTCGTGCACGCGATACAGAATGGGCAACTCGCAAGCTTCGAAGAACCTCGCGGTTGCTACATTGGCGCATAGCATGCATTCCTCAATCAGCTTGTGCGCATCGTTGCGATGCACTGGCACAATCTCAGAAATCTTGCGGTTTTCATCAAACAGAATACGGGTTTCCACCGTCTCAAAGTCAATCGCGCCGCGGTTATCCCGCGCCTTGCGCAATACTTTATACAAGCCCTGTAAGCGTTCCAGATCGGGCACTCGCTGGGCATCTACATCAGGATGACTGCCGGTCTCCAGCACCTGCCCCACCTGGGTATAGGTAAGGCGAGCATGAGAGTGAATAAGGCCTTCATAGAACTTGTGGCCGACCAGCTTGCCCGATTTAGAAATTTCCATCTCACAGATCATACTGAGCCGGTCGACACCGGGCTTCAGTGAACACAGACCATTGGACAAAGCCTCTGGCAGCATCGGTACTACCCGCTCCGGGAAGTACACGGAGTTGCCGCGGATAATCGCCTCTTCATCCAGCGCCGAGCCTGGACGCACGTAATGGGCAACATCGGCTATCGCCACCCACAAACGCCAGCTGGCGTTCACCTGCTCACAATAGACCGCATCATCGAAGTCGCGGGCGTCTTCGCCATCAATCGTTACAAACGGCAACTCACGCAGGTCAACGCGACCTTCCTTATCGGCCTCGGTCGGCTCATCCGCCAGAGCGGCAGCTTCCTTAAGCACCTCCTCGGGCCATGTATGCGGAATACCGTGGGAACGAATAGCCACGTCAATTTCCATACCCGGGTCAAGATGTTCACCCAGCACCTCAATAATAGTGCCTTTGGCGCCCAGTTTGCGGGTTGGGTAATCAGTAATCTGCACACAGACAATCTGTCCGTTCTCAGCCCCACCCTTGCGCTGTGGTGGAATAAGGATGTCATGATTAACCCGCGCATTGTCGGGAATGACTGAGCCAATTCCAGAGTCCTCAATATAGCGCCCGACCACCTCGGTGGTGCCACGCTTGAGAACCTCTACGATCTTGCCTTCCTTCCGGCCCCTAGGGTCAATACCCTCAATACTCGCCAGCGCTTCATCACCGTCAAAGACACGCGACATCTGCCGTGCACTCAAATAGAGGTCATCGCCGCCGGCCAGCGGCACCAGAAAGCCATAACCGTCACGGTGTCCCTGCACACGCCCGTGAATCAGGTCCATCTTATCGACCAGACCGTAGGAGCCTTTACGGTTAATCAGCAACTGTCCGTCACGCTCCATAGCCCGCAGGCGGCGGCGCAATGCCTCGATCGCCTCATCGCCCTTGAGGCCCAGACGTTCGAATATCTGTTGGTTGCTAAGTGGTTGATCCGCTTCGGCCAGCAGTTCCTGAATGAACTCGCGGCTGGGGATCGGGTTATCGTAGTTCGCTGCTTCGCGAGCGGCGTGGGGATCGGGAGCTTTGCCCTTTTTGGCCATGTAGTGCGGCCTTCCTTTTAGGTTTACAATTTTTGAAGGCGACAGTATACGCGAGGATTGACAATTGTTCTTCGTAAAAGTAAAGTTCGCGCGCTCAACCTGCCGCAACACGCCGGTTTTCGGTTGGTGATGTAGCCACTGGACACAGTCCAGCTACTGCAGTTAGGTGGCATTGTTGGAAAATCCACTGAGTTTTATGCCCAGGTGGTGTTGTGGTAGACACTGGACACAGTCCAGCTACTGCAGTTATATGGCATTGTTGGAAAATCCACTGAGTTTTATGCCCAGGTGGTGAAATTGGTAGACACGCTAGCTTCAGGTGCTAGTGCTCGCAAGGGCGTGGAGGTTCAAGTCCTCTTCTGGGCACCATATTTAAGGAAGGCCAGTCTAGCGACTGGTCTTTTTTTTGTGCCCGCCAATCGCACTCCCGGCCCCGCAGCACAGCTGCACGGCGTTCACCGGCGCTCGTTGCTGCGCAACGAAGGCGCTTGGATTCACCCTCTTCTGGGCACCATATTTAAGGAAGGCCAGTCTAGCGACTGGTCTTTTTTTTGTGCCCGCCAATCGCACTCCCGGCCCCGCAGCACAGCTGCACGGCGTTCACCGGCGCTCGTTGCTGCGCAACGAAGGCGCTTGGATTCACCCTCTTCTGGGCACCATATTTAAAGAAGGCCAGTCTAGCGACTGGCCTTTTTTTTGTGCCCGCCAATCGCACTCCCGGCCCCGCAGCAAAGTAAACCTGAGGTGGAAGCCAATTGTGTGTATACTGCCGCCCGTCCCATCCTCTATCGAGCCTACTGGCCGAGACGCCTCTATCCTCCTTATTGCCACCCCATTTGCTAGCAAGCGAATAGGGTCCGTTCATAACACCCACTGATTGCGGCTCCCATTATTAATGGGGCCCGCCAGCGCTTTACCGTACCAATGCTCTAGTGCTCAGCTCCATGCTGCGCGCGGCCTATTTATCCCGTGATTTAGCTCGATATTGATATCGTGGCTATTACTTCAGGAGCACCATGCCTACCAACAAAGTAGAACCGCAAGAATCCCCACCCATTATTATTTCCTACGTCAAAGATCTGGCCAATTTGTGCTCACTGGCAGGGTTGGCCTGCACCATACTGGCTATTTATTTCAGTCTTATTGGAATCTACTACGCGGCCATCATTGGCATGATATGGGCCGTTGCCTTTGACTGGGCAGATGGTCTTGTCGCTCGAAAAATGAAAGGGAGAACCCCTAGCGACCAGACTTTTGGCATGCAACTTGATGCATTGATAGACGTTGTGAACTATGGCGTGACCCCGGCAATTCTATTACTCAGCTACGGCAATTTTGAACCTATATTTCTACCTGGCGCGTTTATTCTTGTAGCAGCCAGCGCGATAAGACTTAGCTATTTCAATACCTACGGCTTGTCTGGCGATGCCAAGTACACCGGACTGGCCCTGGACAACAACAATATTGCACTAGCTTTCATCTTTCTTTTTGAAAGCGTTTTTTCGGCCGGCATATTTTCAGTAATCCTGTACGTCAGCTCGCTGGGACTTGCCGCATTGAATGTATCTCAGATTAAGACCCCCAAGCTTTCTTACAATCCCGCAAACGTATATCGACTGACTTTTTACACGCTGATGATAACGGGCATATACAGCTGGAAACTTTTATAGCAGGCAGCCGTGTTGGCATAACACAGTTGTGAATATTCATTTTTAAGGAGTTAAACAGCACATGATCGTTTATACCGTAGGTACTTTTGATCTATTGCATGTGGGGCATATTGCCCTGCTGGAATACTGTAAATCACTGGGCGACATTCTGGCTGTTGGGGTGGCTTCAGACAGAGTAGTAAACTCTTACAAGCCAAATGTGCCGGTGATCCCGCTTGAGCAAAGAATGGAAATGCTCAAGGCATTGCGTTGTGTCGATATTGTACGCCCCTACGACGAACTCAATTATGTCCCCGGTTGTCAGGCCCTTAATGCCGACATTTTTGTCATTGGCGAAGACTGGGGCAACCAGCCCCACAATATCGCAGTTGAGACGTATCTGAAATCAAACGGCAAACAGATCAACCAGGTGCTCTATAACCCTCGCACTTCATCAACCAGAATCAAGCAAAACGTCATGGCCCAATCGGCTAATCACAGCGCCCTCAAGCTTGCAGTAGCCTCACCCATCTCGGCTTCTTTATAGCAAGATAAGCAATGGCGCCATCAAAGGCCTCTCTCGCGACAGGCCTTTTTTTATGCCCGCACATTAGTGATCAACGCACATGAAGCGGACAGAAACTCTGTATTCACAATGGCGTAGCATATAACATCATCTGAACATTCAGCTTTCTACCTTTTCCGACTAACGGAGCACTCTATGCAAGGCAAGCGAATAGCTATTATTGGATCGGGCCATTCCGGGTTATGTATGGCTATTCGATTAAAACGTGCAGGCATTGATTCGTTCACCATTTTTGAAAAGGCAACGGCTCTAGGCGGTACCTGGCGGGAAAACACCTATCCCGGCGCAGCCTGCGATTCTCCCAGTCTGATTTATTGTTATTCCTTCGAACAGAAAACCGACTGGTCCAAAAAATGGAGTGGCCAGAATGAGATTCTTGGCTACCAGCAACATTGTGCGGATAAGTACGGGCTCAATTCTCACTTCCGCTTTAACACCGAAATTGCCAGTGCCCAATTTCATCAAGAGACTGGCGAGTGGTTTTTAACCACGGTTTCCGGGGAGGAAATTGTCGTGGATATTCTGATTTCCGCGGTGGGTCAGTTGAGTACACCTGCAATTCCCGATATTCCGGGACTGGAGGACTTTCAGGGCCCTAGCTGGCATACCGCAAGATGGAACCATGATTTCGATCTGACCGGCAAAAAAGTTGCCATGATCGGCAGCGCTGCCACCGCAGTCCAGGCCACTCCGCAACTGGCGAAAAAGGTTGCCCAGTTACATGTTTTTCAGCGCAGTCCGAACTGGATTGTTAAGCAGGGTAATCGTCCGTTTAAGCCCTGGGAGACCTGGGCCTTG
Source organism: Candidatus Litorirhabdus singularis (assembly GCF_026262625.1). Classification (GTDB taxonomy): domain Bacteria; phylum Pseudomonadota; class Gammaproteobacteria; order Pseudomonadales; family Halieaceae; genus Litorirhabdus; species Litorirhabdus singularis. Next base: position 172,459 of record NZ_SHNN01000004.1, on the reverse strand, counting down.
AAACACGTGCCGTTAGCAGCCCGACTCTGTCGATACTTCATTATGAGCAAATCTGAGTTTTTCCTGCGCGGTATAAACAAACAGAAGCAATGGTTGGTCAAACTTGCCAGCGCCGGAGTGCTGGGGCGTATCAAGGAAGAGGTTAAAGACGAGAATTTGCAGAAGGCGTTTGTCCCAGAGTTCGTTATTGGCGCCAAGCGAGTACTCGTTTTTGACAATTACTATACGAGCTTTAATCGCGACAACGTAAACCTTGTCTGCGACGGCATCGAGCGTGTCAAAGAGAACAGCATTCTGACTGAAGCCGGGGAAGAAATAGAAGTCGACGCCATCGTGCTCTCCACCGGGTTTAATACCAATCAGTTTCTGGTACCCATGGAAATAACCGGCCTCAATGGACTCACTCTTGACGCAGAGTGGAATGCTGGCGCTCATGCCTACAAAGGGATTACCGTTGCCGATTTTCCTAACTTTTTTATGATGTATGGGCCCAATACCAACCTGGGTCATCTGTCGATAATCTATATGATTGAATGTCAGGCCAACTATATTCTGGACGGCATCAAAACACTGAGCAAGCGCAATGAGAAAAGTCTGAACCTAAAACGAGAAGTGATGGCGGACTACAATGAAAAACTTCAGCAACAGTTAGGCACTATGGCTTGGTCTACTGTCGACCATAGTTGGTATATGACCAAGGACAGGAAGATTGTTAATAACTATCCCGGTAGTTCTCCAGAGTACTGGTGGGCGACGCGACGGTTTGATGAGGGTAGTTATCAGGCTGTTTAGATACGTCTTTGTCCGCGGTATCGGCAGAATGAACTCTGCCCTACAGGGGACTGGGATTCGCATCGGACCTGCTGCGAATCCCATCAGGGTTAGGAGGGCTGCAGCATCGCTCCAGGGCGTGCTGCGGTGCTTTTGCCATCGATAAAGGTGGGCTCGCCATTGACCATGGTCAAACGCATGGGGGCGGCATCACGCGTCCAGCGCCAGGTGTGGCCGCCAGCGCCATCGGGCACGTCATACACTTGCTTCATATCGCCCACTTCAATCTCGTCCAGATCGAAAACGGTAATGTCAGCGCGCCGCCCTACCCGCAATTCACCGCAGTCATGCAGGGAAAAATGCTCGGCTATCTTACCGGTTAAGCCGTGCACGGCTTCTTCTAGTGTCAGCAATCCATCTCGGGTGACAAACTCAGTCAACAACTTGATGTTCTCGCCACCGCCACACAGCATCTGGCCATGCGCACCCGCATCAGAGACATTGCCCACGGCCTTGGGGTCACGCAACAGGCTCAGCACCATGTCCAGATCCATTTCAAAGGCTGGCATGGTAACGGTTGATTCCAGACCATTGGCAATCAGCCACTCAGTCATCGCGTCAGAGGGATGCTCTGCGCCAATCTGCTGCTGGTACTCTCCCAGCGTGGTATTGATGGGCCCCACACCGTTATCGGTATTCATCAGGATCAGATTCTCCGCGCGCCCCTTGGGAAATGGCGAAAACTCAAAGGTCTGGGTATCCCAGGATTCACGGGCACGTAATCGCCAGTCAGGATCACGCATCAGCGCTATTTTTGCCTCATCGCCCTCTGCCGTGACAACCTCATGCCATACATAGTCGTTGGACTGAGCGAAGATAAGCGAGCTCTGCACGCTGATAGTGGTTGTTACCGGTATGTGAGCAAAAGCCGTCCAAAAATCACGGCCTTCACGTTTGAACTGCTCATGCAATTCAATCAACGGCGCCTGAATACCCATCATATCGCGCTGGAACACCAAAGTCGGTAAGCCGCCCCATTGCACGCGAATATCCAGATCTTCCGTCAAGCTAGCGATACGCTTCATTGACTCCGGTGCGGTCATCGCCCTGAACACATCCACAATCACTTGAAAGCAACTGCCCTGATGCTTGGCCAACACTTCGAACAGCGCCCGAAATTCAGCGTCATCGGCTTTCAAAGTTGGCACCGGACGGTCACTACCATCGTGATCAAACAAATTGGAAGACAGGCCTAGTGCTCCGGCCGCCAGGGCCTCGTCCAGCATGGCCGCCATGGTCTCGATTTCGGTCGGCGTAGCTGCCCGCTCCCAGGCGTCCAGCCCCATCACAGCCAGACGCAGGGCAATATGTCCGCAAAACGCCGCATAGTTTGCGGGCAATTTAACATTGCGCACCATAGATTCCTTGTACTCCGGCCAGCTGCGCCAATCCCAGGGTAGCTCCGACATAAACGGCGGCTCAGGAATATCCTCAAAGAAGGAAAAGATACCAACAATCTCTTTGCGTACAGCTTCATCTTCTGGCACTGGCGCAACGCCAAAACCACAGTTACCCATGACCAGAGTGGTTACACCAAAGCCCGGCAGCGGGTCCAGAGAAGTATCCCACCACATAGCGCCATCAAAATGGGTATGAGTTTCGATAAACCCCGGTGCCACAACACAGCCAGCGGCCGCGAAGACGGTTTCGCCCGCTGCAGGTTCAAGATTCGGCCCCAACTCGGCAATGACACCATCACGGATACGGACGTCGCCAGCGAAGGAACTTGCTCCAGTGCCATCGACAACGGTACCTCCTTGAATCAACCAGTTTTGTGAATTGCCTTGAGCCATCGTAAATATCCTCTGCCAGAGTCATCAATAAAACTCGATGGCAATACATATGGCGCATCGAATTTCGCTTATCAGGACATTAATCGCATTATGGCCGGTGTTGGTAGTAATATAATCCTATATTATTGGACAATATTACTATAATGATTGATATCAAGCGGGTGGCGCTGACCCAGTTCAAAATGATTAGCGGCGCGTCTATTGCTGAGCAGGAAATTAGTGAGGCTAGCGAATACTTCGCCAAGTCAGAGTCTCCGCTAGATTCAAAGACGTTCAAAACCCTGTTTTTGCGCGTTCAGGCCAATCTGGAACACCAGACCGATTTACTTCGCCTGGCTAGAGAATGGCAGCTACGCCTGGCGGGTCGCCAAGTGTTCACCGATGCAGAGGCCCAGTTTTTCCATAAGCAATACGTCGCCGCACTTGATATGGAAGGCCTGATGACCCAGGCCATCGTCGCCGGATTCGCGACGAGAACTGCCGGTAGTGCTTACGACTACGAAATCTCACAGCCCAGACACAGTACCTCCTGGACACTCCTGTATACCGTCGCCGGTCAGGCGACACTGCGCACAGGCCTGCGGGAAACCCATGTTTACCCGGGTGATATCTTATTGCTGGCTCCAAAATCCGTCTACAGCATCCAGCGCAGCGAGGGCAGTAAAAACTGGAACCAGTACTGGATTACATTCAAACCACAGCCGCAGTGGCGTGCTTATCTGGACTGGCCCAAAACCGGGCCCGAAATCAGTCTACTTCAGATTGCACCGGCGTTACGCCCCTTAATCGAGTCTGTGATCAACAGCCTGCTAAATAACTACGCTCAACAATCCAACTTGAAAGAGGAGCTGGACTTCAACTTGCTTGAGCAGCTACTGATGCGCTGCGCCAATATGATTCCGGATACTGCACATCTGGATAACGACGATCGGATAAGGAATGCGCAGCAGTTTATTCATGAGCACTACAATCAGGCCTTCTCATTGCAGGATGTCGCCAATTACGTGCACATGTCAGCCTCACGACTGTCGGGGTTGTTTAAACAGCAGGCCGGCGTGACCATCTTTGGCTGGCGCGATGAAAAACGTATGCTGGAGGCCGCGCAACTACTCAGGGGCACGGACATTAGTATTTCAGAGATTGGGCAGCTAATTGGGATTACCGACCCGGCTTACTTCTCCCGTGTTTTTCAACGCCACGTGGGGAGCAGCCCGCGTGCCTACCGACAGGGGTCGGGCAAGAGCCTGTAGATGATTGCTCTTATAACTTAGGGGCTGAATTCTGGTTGGCGCGATCAAGATTCTCTTGGTCGCGTTCTTTTTGTAACTGAACGCGATACTCGTATGTTCTAGATTTCTGAAGATCAATATCGCCAGGATCAAACAACTTCACTTTCATAAAAGCAACTATTCCATCGCCTCCCCGACGCAGGTCTGCTAGTACCACTGGACCACACTTAGTTAGAGCTCCAATTGTGTAATAAGCTCCATTATTAATGCTCATAAGGCACTGTTTTTGCAGATTCGCATTTCTATCAAAATGGTTCCATGTAAGCTCCGAACCTTTTTCAAGTATTGGCGTGCCATACTTATTTTCAAGCGCAGCCTTAAGATTACTGCCCGAGGGCATGGCGCTTCGATCAAATTTATTCTGACGCTCAACACTCCTGACTACATTGCTTGTAGGTGGTTCGGCAAACTCTATTTGTATCGACTCTGCATTACCATTGACGGATGCAAAAATCATTTTTAGATGCTCGGGGAGTTTAGGCGTCGGCGTGATGCCGCTAATGTGATAGCTCGAGGATGTATTTTTGTGATGTGTATACTCTATTCTCACCAGCTCATTATGTGCTTTTAGGGCGCTGACCACCTGATCAGGTGTCATACCTAATTTTACACCCACAATATCAAAATCAACTCCGACCCTTGCAGATGCTGCTTTTTGTGCAGGTTGTGGGTCTTTTACTACCTTCTGCTCACTAGAATAGTTGTCAGTAGACGCTTCAGGCCCAGAGGTTGATTCAGGTGCGCTAGTAATGGCAAGAGCATTTTCGGCGACATTTTCCTGAAGAGGTCTACTGGACTCCATTTGCGACAACAGAGAAGAAGAAGGTTCTCCATTAACAGCCAGGTTTTGGTCTTGTTGAAAACTCACTATCGCCTGTCTGGTGCCGTTGCCATAAAGACCGTCAACGGCCCCTACGTTATAGCCAAGTCGATTTAGCTGGCTTTGTGTGTCAGCAACCAGCCGCTGGTCAAAGAGTGGTTGTTGTTGCTGCGGCTTCGAAGGCTCACTTGATGCCTGAGAAGTTTGGCTTTCGATAACTTCATCCACGGTTTCATCCATTACCTCCTTGGAGATGTCAGCCGCCTTGTTCTTGAGATCATCCCACATGCCAGCATTCGCCTGCGTGGCAAACACATAGATACATAAGGTAAGAAACCAAAACTGGAGAGCTTCCTTTTTATGTTTCATAATCATCCCTCATCGTCATTACTATTACTGATATTCACTGACCGTCAGTCTTTAATATAGCTCATGTTTCAGCCATTGCCTGCGGGGAATGTAACGGTGCAAAGGAGTATGCTGGCTCTGTTGGTTTAGCAGTTCGCTTAACAATAAAGTCAAATTCAAGTGTCGACTGCGGTATGGTCGCAATGCGACCTTTGACAGGTTTTCCCACCTGCCACGAACTTTAAAGAGCACCCCCTCGCCTTCACTATTTACTACAGCTGACATTTGATTAATTGCATGTCGAGAAGATTAGTTGGCAGCATTAATTCTGCAAGGCCACCAAATGTTACGGAGAGGGTTGGGGTGGTGAGGTGGCAGAATAAATTCTACCGGATAAACCTTAAAGCGCAGCCTCAATGCCGCAGGCTTCACAGCTCAACGCCCACATCTTGTCGCACAGCGCAGTGTCAGCAAGCTGTTTACCCGGTTTGGCTTCTTTGCAATTAACAAAGTACTTGCCGGTGGGCAGCAAAGCGGGATCACCCTGAGCCAGGTGCAGTGAGGTACGTGCACCTTTTTCCGGGGTTGTAAAAACCAGCCGCAGCAAGCCTCGTATCAGCGGCGGATACTCGTCCAGAATTCCCGTTGATACCGCTCCCGGGTGCAAAGTGTTGACGAGCACGCCCCGCGCATCCAAACGTTTTGCAAGCTCCGCCGCATTGAGCATCATGGCTAGCTTCGATTGGCTATAGGCGGCATTGCCGTTGTACTTCTTACCACCCTTGAGGCTGTCGAAATCAATTTTTCCAAACTTGTGCATCATCGAGGTTACAAAGATAACCTGCGACGGCGCTGCGGCTTCAAGCGCTGGCAATAACTCTACGGTCAGCAATAATTGCGCCAGATTATTAATCGCAAACTGAGACTCGAAACCATCCTCGGTAATTACCTCGGCACTACTGGTCATACCTGCATTGTTCAACAACACATCCAGCGTATCGTGCTGACTCAAAAACTCAGCCGCGCACTCCCGCACCGACTTTAGTGAAGACAAATCCAGGTCGAGCAAACTGATGTTGTCATTGCCGCTAGCTGACTTCAGCTCGGCGGCAAACTGCTCGGCTTTGTCGCGGTTGCGGTTAGCCAGCACCAGATGATGACCCTCTGCCGCCAGTTCTTGAGCGGTCACCCGACCGATGCCATTGGTAGTGCCGGTAATGAGTATGGTTTTCATGATAATCCCCTAAGCAATGCGTAATGACTTCAGTGTAGCTGCGCGATGGCGGCAGGAACACCGTTGGCTCTACTAAAGTTCGAAGCTTTCGCCCAACTCGGGCACCTCGGCACGCCAACCCAATTGTTCACGTAACTCTCGCTGCAGGTTGCCAGCAGCTTCGGGCTCGCCATGGGTAATGAAACAACCCTTGGGAGCAACAGGCAGCTGTCGCATCCAGTCCAATAGCCCTTCATAGTCTGCATGAGCAGACAAAAAATCCATGCTCTCTATCTGCGCTTTCACCGATACCTCACGGCCATGAATCTTGACGACTCCGTCACCGGCGACCAATTTGGCACCTCGGGTACCGCCCGCCTGATAACCGGCAAACAGCACACAATCGCGATGCTGCGGCAACATGCGCTTGAGGTGGTGCAGCACGCGCCCGCCTGTTGCCATACCACTGGCGGAAATAATGATAATCGGCATTTGAATGCTCGCCAGCGCTTCTGACTCATCCGCTGTTTCCACCATCTCAACATCTTCGGTGGTCTGCTGGACACGCTCGGCAGTAAAGCGACTCAGGTCCTGATGCGCGCGCATGGTGCGAGTGGCTCTTATCGCCATTGGACTGTCCAGGTAAATCGCCATTTCTGGAATTCTGCCAGCACGTTTCAGCTTGCTGAGTATATGAATCAGCAGCTGCGCCCGCCCAACGGCAAACGAGGGTATCAGCACTGAACCACCGCGTGCAGCGGTGATCGATACAATGTTCGCTATAATTCCCTCAACGTCTACTTGCGAGTGCAAGCGATCGCCGTAAGTAGATTCGGTGACCAGATAATCACAGTAGCGCGGCGGCAGCGGTGCCGGCATCTGCAAATCATTGCTGCGGCCGAGATCACCGGTAAAGGTGATGTGGCGACCTTCTACTTCAACATCAACACTACAAGAGCCCAGAATATGGCCATTGGGGTAAAGACTGACGCGCGCCATATCAAGATCGTGCTCTGTTTCAACCGCCAGTGGCTTGAATAAGGTCAGTGCCTTGTGCGCCTGCTCAACGGTAAACAGCGGCAACGCCGGTGCATGGCGCGTATAACCTCTGCGATTCCGATAGGCCGCTTCTTCTTCCTGCAGATGGGCAGCATCCAGCAGCAATATCTCACACAGCTCAAAAGTAGCCTGACTGCAATAGACAGGGCCAGTAAAACCCTGCGCTACCAAGGCCGGTATATAGCCGCTGTGATCAAGATGCGCGTGGGTAAGCACAAGTGCATCGATACTGGCAGCCGGGACAGGGAATGGCTGCCAGTTGAGTTCACGCCACTTTTTGTAACCCTGGTACATGCCACAGTCAATCAAAACTCTGCCGCTGGGAGAAGTGAGTAAGTAGCGCGACCCAGTTACCGTACCAGCAGCACCCAAAAACTGCAGGGTAGGTGCCTGACGCGAGCTCACGTCCGAACCTCAGGATGTGGGTTAAGCGCTACAAATTCACAAATATGCTGCAACATAGCCTCGCTGCTGTCAGTCCAATAGGCACGCTGGGCGACGGGCTCAGCAATCGCACCGGCAGGTTCCAGAACCTGCTCCACAAATTCACGCATGTCCTGCCAATAATCCTGGCCCATAACCACCAACGGAAAACGCTCAATCTTATTGGTCTCAATCAAATTGAGCGTCTCGAAAATTTCGTCGAGAGTGCCAAACCCGCCCGGCAGAATTACAAAGGCACTGGAGTATTTCACTAGCATCACTTTACGCACAAAAAAGTGCTCAAAATCCAGCTGCAGGTCCAGATACGGATTGGCGACTTGCTCATTCGGCAGTTCTATATTACATCCTACGGAATATCCACCGGCATCGCGGGCACCACGATTGGCGGCCTCCATAACGCCGGGGCCGCCGCCAGTCATCACGGTAAAGCCAGCGCGGGCCAATTCTGCGCCCACCGTGCGCGCGAGTATGCAGGCGGGGTGATCTTGCGCAAACCGCGCTGAACCAAATACAGTCACAGTTGGACCCAGCCCACGCAGGGCGCGAAACCCGCGCAAAAATTCAAAGCCTATCTGCACGGAACGCACCAGGTCATGAAAGTGACCCTGAGCTCCCTCCAGTAGGCTGGCATCGTGTTGTTTACGCATAAACTGAGTAACTCCGCTTCCTTTCTCCCAGCCTACTGTAAAGCGGCTTTTACTGGTAGCCTAACCCATTCATACAACCCTGACATAACACACTGCGAAAAGGATCTGGCGACAATGGAATACCGGCGGCTTGGCAACACTGGACTGAAAGTATCACGACTCTGCCTGGGCATGATGAGTTACGGCGACCCTGCCTGGCGGGACTGGGTACTGGACGAACGCGCTGCAGAACCCTTCGTGCGCGCCGCTCTGGACGCCGGCATAAACTTCTTTGATACCGCGGAAATGTATTCTAACGGAGCCAGTGAGGAGGTTACCGGCAATCTGCTGAATAAGCTGGTGCCCAACCGCCACGACCTGGTCATTGCCACCAAGGTTTTTATGGGCACTGAAAACATTGTCGGTGGCGAGAACCGCGACAAGGTCAATTCCTTCGGCCTATCGCGCAAGCACATTATTTATCAGTGCGAACAATCACTGCGCAGGCTGGGCACAGACTATATCGACCTCTACCAGATTCATCGATTAGACCCCAATGTGCCTATGGAAGAAATGCTGGAAGCCCTCAATGACCTGGTCCGGGACGGCAAGGTTCGATACCTGGGCGCCTCCTCCATGGCAGCTTGGCAATTTATGAAGTGCCTGAGTATTTCGGAAGCCCGGCAATGGTCCAAGTTCGTCTGCATGCAGCCGCAATACAATTTGATGTATCGAGAGGAAGAGCGGGAAATGCTGCCGCTGTGCAACAGCGAGGGGGTCGGCGTTATTCCGTGGAGCCCTATGGCTCGAGGTCACCTGTGCCGACGCACCTTCGCCGCTACGGACACCACGCGCAGCAAGTCTGACGAACTTTCCCAATGGATTTACAATGAGGCTGCCGACAGCGATGTAATCGTGCGGAATGCCGAGGTCGCGGCCCGACTGGGAGTAAAACCAGCGCAAACAGCGCTGGCCTGGGTACTCGCCAACGCGACAGTCACTGCGCCTATTATTGGGGTTACAAAATTATCGCAACTGCAGGACGCCATCGACGCCATGGCTCTGGAGTTAAGTGAAGAGGATATGTTCGCGCTGCAGGAGCCGTATCAACCGCACGCCGTAGCGGGGGTTTAATTCAGTCGCCTTGGGCGCAACCCACCAGGTCGGTGACGGTGAGATCGCGTTCGCTGCACCAGGCCTCAAGCTCATCTGCAAGACGCAGGCTGATACCCGGCTCTGAGTAATTGGCGGTGCCCACCTGCACCGCAGTGGCACCGGCCATAAGGTATTCCAGCGCATCACGCAGGCTGGCTATACCACCCATACCGATAATCGGAATACTGACCTGCTGGAAAACCTCATACACCATGCGTACACCCAGCGGCTTGATCGCCGGGCCTGACATACCGCCCATTTTCTGCCCCAGCATGGGTCGACGCCGATCGACATCAATCACCATACCGCGAATGGTGTTGATCATGGATATCATATCCGCACCGGCACTCTCAACACCGCGGGCAACCTCACCGATGTCACCCGCCTCAGGCGACAACTTGACCATCAGAGGCAGGTCCGTTACCGCGCGAACAGCACCGGTTACCTCGGCGGCAGCGGCACCTGACACGCCAAAATGCATGCCGCCGGCATGCACATTGGGACAACTGATGTTAAGTTCCAGCGCGGCAATACCCGTCTCATTATCAAACCGGGCAGCCAATTCCACAAAGTCTTCAATCGATGTGGCAAACGTATTAACAATGACGGTGACCCCCAGCTCGCGCAGCTGAGGTAGGGTCTCGGCCAGAAACACATCGATGCCGATGTTCGCCAGACCAATACTATTGAGCATGCCAGCCGAGGTCTCGCAGGTGCGTGGAGGACTATTGCCAGGGCGTGGCAACAGTGAAATGCCCTTGACGCTGACTCCGCCCAGACGCGCTACATCCACAAAACTCGCATATTCTACGCCGTAGCCATAAGTTCCCGAGGCGTTCACAAAGGGATTCGCCAGTGTCAGTGGACCCAGACTGGTGCGCAGTCGCTCACTCATCAGCGGCACCATAAATAACCTCAGCATCAAACACGGGGCCGTCGTAGCAAACGTATTTAAAACTGCCGTCCGGGATGGGTACCGCACAACCCTTACAGGTACCCATGCCGCAGGCCATGGGTGCCTCAAGAGCTACCTGACAAGGTGTGTTATGACTCTGGGACACGCCGGCCACCGCTTTGAGCATGCCGTTGGGGCCACAGGTGTAGACAATGGAATCGGCGCCATCTTGCAAAGCGCGCTGCAAAGGCGCGGTAATCAAACCCTGCTCGCCGACAGACCCGTCTTCGGTGGTAATAATCAGCTCCGCCACCTCGGCAATCTCATCTGCCAGAGGCAAATCATGCTCGGTACCAGCACCATACAAGAACAAGGGACGCTGACCACGAGCGGCGAGCTCGCGCGCCAGGAACAGCAACGGGGCCACGCCGACACCGCCAGCGACCAGAACCGGACGCAAGCCGCTGTCATCGATTCGATAACCTTTACCCAGCGCACCAAACACCACCAGTTCATCGTCTACCTTCATTGATTCGAGGAGCTGGGTGCCGGGCCCAATGGCTTTTACCAGCACAGCACCATGAGCGCCGCTTTCCACCAGCGAGAAAGCCCGCGGTAATACCGGGTGACAGCCCCAATCGCCGCGAATCATGACAAATTCTCCCGGCACAGCAGGGATGTCTTCCGCGGCAGCAGCGAACCTCAGTAAGGCGTGGTCACGGGCGGGATAGGTAACTTCAGTTATACGAGTATGCAGGTATTTCATTGCCAAATATTATACCATCGGCCAACCCCGACAGGACAGAACAAGATGCGTGTATACCTACTTTTGCTTGCCTTAATATGGACACTACCTGCATCCAGCGCCGGCTACCAACAGGTCGTCATTACCGAGTTTGGCAGCGCTGATAAACTACAGCTGCGTCAGGTGCCGAAGTTGCCGGAGCCGGGAGCAGGAGAAATCCGCGTCAAAGTCCTCACTGCCAGTGCTTCTTTTACCGATATCATGGTCCGCAAGGGACTCTACGCCGGCGTTAGCGAAGAGCCCCCCTTTGCACCGGGATATGACCTTGTTGGCGTCATAGACAAACTCGGCGCCGGCGTAGGCCAGCTTACGGTAGGCCAGCGCGTCGCAGACTTGACCGTCATTGGCGCTTACAGCGAGTACGTTATCCTGCCAGCTGCTAACGTGGTGCCCCTGCCCCCGGAAATTAATGATGAAGAGGCCGTGGCCTTAATCCTGTCCTATACCACCGCTTATCAAATGCTTTATCGCAGCGCGCGCGTAGAGGCAGGCCAGACTATTCTGATTCACGGTGCCAGCGGCGCCGTCGGAACCGCGCTGGCGCAACTGGGGCGCGTCTCAGGTTTGAAAATGTATGGCACTGCATCGGCCAGTAAACACGACTATGTGAGAAGCCTGGGCGTGATTCCGATTGACTATCGCGCCGAAGATTTTGTCGCTCGCGTGCAGCAGGAAACTGGAATGAACGGTGTTGACGCTGCTTTCGACGCCATCAGTGTGGACAACTTCCAGCGCTCCTATGAAACACTGGCACCGGGCGGTCGGCTGGTAACCTACGGCTTCTACCTGGCTTCGAGAGATGGCGACTCAATGCTCACTACGGCGGCTGAGTTCTTGCACTGGCGCTGGCAACAATTGCTGTGGCAGTGGTTCCCTGAAGATCAGAAATCCGTCGAGTTTTACTCTATTACCGATGTGCGTAAACAGCATCCTGACTGGTTCAAGGACGACCTCGGCTCACTGTTCGAAATGCTTATCGAGGGCAATATCAAACCAGAAATCTGGGCAGTGAAGCCCTTATCGGAAGCGGCCAGCGCGCATCGTGATATCGAATCCGGGGCGGTGCGGGGCAAGATAGTGCTGCGCGTGGCTACGCCACAAGAATCCTCAGAAGTTCAGTTGTAACCGCGCTGAAACCGCATTGCCATCAGGGTCGGCATGCCGAACGCTGCCAGAAATATCGGGGTGTAAAAAAGCCAGCATCAGGCGCAGTTTCTCGTTGGCATAGTAGTTGACTCCCACGGTGCTCACGGCTGCTACCGAACCAAGTCCGCGCTGACGGGCATCAAGATAACTATAGCGCGCGACCAATTCCCACGCGCCTGATTCTGGCTTCAGACGGCGAAATTCGCCCTTTCTAAAACGGCGCTGTTGGGCACCAAATAAATAGCTACCAGTCACATAGTAGCCGCTGTAGTCCCAGTCAGGGCCCGCCACCTCTGCCACTCTGGTCGCCATATACTCGCCCTGCACCTGCCAACCACCAAGGCGGTAAAGGCCTTCAAAGCCGACCACGGCCTGACTGTCAGCCTCAAACTCCGCGCTACGAACAACCCTGTCGGCTCCACTGACCTCCCCGCGACTGGCTATGCGGAAAGTATTCTCACGCCAGTCGCGCACCGTCGCACTGATACCCAACTGCAACGTTTGTTCGTCTGTATTAATAGGCGACAGGGTATAGCGGCCGGCAACGGCAACCGGAAGGTCATCATAACCAGTCTCATCATAGCGATCATAATCACCGTCTTGATCATCCTCCATTACCAGCGCCAACGCCCACCGGCGCTTATTATTGGCATCGAAGAGATGCACCCCCCAGCTCTTTCCCGCGGTGAAAGCATCCGTCATCATCGAGCGTTCAATCGTCTGTAACTTCGATGAGCCGGTATTAAGCTCCATACCGACCGGTTCCTTCATCCGACCCAGTGTAATATCCGCGGGCTTCCACTTGGTATAGCGCATGTACACGCTGCCATAACCCAGATCACTGTCGTCCTGATCCGCAGACGCATTGACTTGCAGCTTACCGTTCCACCCGCGGGGGAAGTCATAGTTCATCTCCAGGCGCGCATTGCGCAGCTCCACACTTCGACTGGAATCATCGCCTTCGCTACTCCAAAACGACTCATAGTAATCACCATCGACGAAGACGCGTCCACTCAACTCCAGGCGCTGCTTGTCGTCGGCCTGAGCCAGCAGCGCTGGTAACAGAACTGGCAGTAGCAGCAGCCCGGGGAAATACCGCCTCATGAATTCGTATCCGCCGGCGGCAGAAATTGAACTTTCAACCTGGCGGTGTCACGCAAAAAGTCGACCGAGACAATATCAACGTCACAGATATCCAGCCCCAATCGCGTACGCAGATCTTCAAGGAGTTCCGCGCGCCGTTGCGGTACGATATTCTCAATCTTCTCGTAGTCCACGGTGCGCTCTTCCAGCATCGGCAGCAGAAAACTGGTTTCGGTCAACCAAGCCAGCAGGCAGATCACAATCACCAGAGCAATTAACTCCAGATGCGTCATGGTGCCAACACCCGCTAGTAAGCCGATCGAGATAACCAGAAACAGGTAAGTCATCTCCTTGATATCGATAGATTCAGTGCGATACCGCAGCATCGAAAAAATGGCGAACAGGCCGAACGCAAAGCCCATAGAAATATCTACAGATGACAGCTGTCCGGTAACCAGAAATACACCCATACCAAACAGTATGAAAGAACTGGCATAGGCTCGACGACGAGAAAACCTGAAATAACAGAAGCGCACCAAAGAAAATATGGCCACCATGTTGATGGCAAATCGGACAAAAAAGTCCAAATCCAGACTCTCTATCATCGAGCGATTACTCCTAGGTAAGGTACTGCGTTGGCAACCCGGTCGAGGCTGCGCAACAGTGGTTTAAAGCGGTTGGTCTTAACTTCATCCGCAGCCGTCATGCAAACGCCGACGCAATATTTGCTCATGCTCTTGGGGCTATAACCGTACGCCTTGGCTCTACGCACAAACGGCGAGCCATAGACATTTCCATCGCGCTTAAGCTCGGCAATAAAAACCTGCTGTAATCGTTCCACGCGAGTTTTACCGGGCCGCCGATAGCAGAGGTCCCAATCCAGCGTCAAACGCTCGTCAGTGGCACGGTTCCAAAGGCTGGTGCGACGATAATTAACGTAAAGACTGGGCTCAACTGTGGGTTCATCACTCAACACCGTGGTAGGCTCATCGCTATTCCAGGGCATGCGGTTTTTGACCGTACGATTACGGTTATTCTTCTGCTTGATCTCCAGATAACTCAAGTCAGTTTCGCGGTAGCGCCGAAACCTGCATTTGTAGCGGTTTAGCTTGCCGTTATGATGGCTGCGATACATACCCCACTCGGGGGTATCAAAATAGGTGTTTTCATAGGTGAAAATGCGGTGACCTCGGGCCTCAAGCACAGTGTGATCGGCACAAACCTCGCGCAAAAAACGTGGCAGTATTGCAATCGGTAGCAGGTACTTGGAATCAGTGCGATCGGGTAGATCGACCACCTGCTGTTCATCCAGACTGTGGCTGGCAAAAGAGCTCAGTTGAGTAATCGCATCACGTTCAACAGGATGGGTATGCACCCGCAAATTCTTGTGAGCGTTTTGAAAACGTGCGGAGTCCAGAAGCAGTGGCATCAGATGCCGCCCCCCAGAGGACCAAAACCGCGTCCGTCGTTGAGCCAAAGCTCGGCAGAAAACTCAAAACTGGCCGGCACGTCTAATTCAGGAGTCTCACTGAAGACAATAAGCCCCTCTCCCGCAAAGCCTAAAACGCTAAAGCCCTCAGGGCCACCAAGACCCACCAGAATCAGCGTACTGGCTAAACCATGAAAGGGAACCTCCAAATTGCCAAAGTCACCGCTCTCAATTGATACAAATACCAACTGAAGGTCACCCTCGACTCTGCCGACCAGAGTCATACTTATGCCATCACCCAGCTGCGAAATTGCAGCGTCTTCAGCAGGAGCGGTGGCAACACCCGGTACAGTGACCTGATTACCATCGATATCGGTATACTGGAAAAACCCCACCCCATCAGTGAATGACCCACTGATTTCAGTAATGCGAGTCGGCGCGCATACCGTTGCTGCGTCGACAATGGTGCGTTCCTGCTGTTCCAGATCACCGGCAACTGCTGCGCGCACACGCTCTTCATGGCTGGACAAAAAATTACGTACTTGTACTAACCGGCTTTCATCGGTTCCTGTCAGGTCACGAATCCTGTCAACTTCGGCATTAAGCGTCTCCTCGTCCCAAACCACGTCCAACAGTGCCAGAACACGCTCATGGTAGCGTTCACGCCACTGCGGAATCTGATACAAACGCGCAGCAATAGTGGTGTAGCGATAGAGCGGCCCGGTTCCTGGCGCCAGTGAGTTATCCAATTCCAAGGCCGCATCGGCACCCCAGGGCAGATAATAAAATTGATCGCTGGCGGGGTCGTTGTAAACAAAGTGGTTATTGGCATTGCCGGTGGCCGAATCCCAATGCCCGGCAATCGATTCCATCGCCCAGTAATCGACAAAGTGGTCGAGATTGACGTGCTGCTGTAACAATCCTGGCAAATTGGAGTCATCGGCCTTCAGTGCCTGGACAACGCCCTCAATGTCACTGCGATCATTATCCTGGCGGTTGTTCTTGGCTTGAAAATTGGCACTGGTAAACTCACCAAAATCAGCTATCTGGCCCTCGTACAAATTGCCTTCTGCGGAACCAAAGTTGCGGCGTAGAAACAAGTCATGGATGCTATCGACGTGTGAGTAAATGCCAAGGTCATCACCGTTAACACTGATGCGAGCGAAGTTACAGCGCGGCGCAGCCAAACCGGCTGCTCTGAACATGCTATAAGCTATGCATTGGTGAGTATTTCCAGGGTCCTGACGGTTGTTGTTGAGCGTCATTTTTTCCATGCCCTCCAGTCGCCGACGCGGTACATGGTCATCGAAATCCAGTTTGAAGGAGGGACGAGTTGCTGATAGCGAGCCCAGGAAACCTTTTTTCCTGATATCTACCTCTTCAAGGCGTTGACCGGCAACGGTAACCGAAGCCTTGAAGTGGGTGTACTCGAAGTCCTTGGCACAACCGGAGAATACTTGCGGCAGCGTGCGCCCTTCGCGGCGCAGAATATCCCAGTCCGCAGCATCCATTTCAATATCAACCACTAGCAAAGCGTCTTGCTGAAAAAGAACGTCACTAGTATCGATATTGCTGGTGCGCAGATCGGCGTTGCTAGCTACCTCAGTGCCACCATCAGCACCGCCACAGCTGGCAATCATCAACAGCGCGCCGCTTAGCAGCACGCTCAGGCAAAAATTTTTCACAGGCACATATACATTCTTTTTAGGGTTCTGGTACGAGTATGAACGTTCAACGATATGCATGGCAAATGCGTTATTCCAAAATATCAAATGACCCGCTCATTACCGCCATCAACAGCTATTTGAGCGCCCGTCGTTGCTGGTAACAGATCACCGGCCAATGCCACAACGGCGCCCGCGACATCCGCCGCGTACACCGGCCTCTGTAACACGTTGTTGGACTTATACTGATCTACAGTCAGTCCATAGTTCGAGGCACGCTCGGCCAGAACCTGATCGGTCCAGATCCCAGTGTCATAAACGGCATTGGGGTGCAGCATATTCACCCGCACACCGTCTGCGCCTAACTCCAGAGCCGCCACTCGACCCAGCTGGGTCAATGCCGCCTTCGCAGTAGAGTAAGCAGCCGCACCGGGGCCAGGCGCTGGCACATTTTTCGATGCAATCAACACCACTGATGGATTGCAGCCACGCCGCAAATATGGCGTACATTCACGTAACAACCGCACATGAGAGCTGAAGTTTAACTCCAGCGATTGCTCCAATGCCGCGTCAGTCAAATTCGCGATGGCGGCGCTGGGGGAAAACACACCCGCATTACTGACTAGAATATCAATACCGCCAAAGGCACAGACGCCGTGAACCAGCGCGTCAGCCACAGCCTCAGCATCCGTAACGTCGCAACGCATCCCTAACACTCCCGGCGTTGTAAGGTCGGCGATACGGTCGTCGATATCCAAGGCAATAACGCAGGCTCCCTCAGCTTGCAGACGCCGCAGGCAAGCCAGACCAATTCCAGATGCAGCGCCTGTGACCACCGCTACTCGTCCTTCAAAAGCCCCGGGGGCCGCCAACCGTTTAAGCTTGGCCTGCTCTAACTCCCAGTACTCAAGCTGAAAAATATCCGCCTCCGGCAGCGCTTGCCAGCCGCCCAGACACTGTGCCCATTGCACCGCTTTCAGCGTGTGACGGGCAATGTCACTGACCACGCCGACCCGGCCGATATTCTGGCCGAAGGCGATAACGCCGCGCTGCTGCCAGACTGCATAACGCGGCGCCGCATCAAGACAGGTCAATTGGCCACTATCATGCCGGGCAAAGTAGCTTCGATAGGCGTCAGCATAGTCTTCAAGCGCCGCCTCCAGGTCGCTCTCCCTGGCGCACCCAAGCACTACCGGGATGCGCTTGGTATGCAATGTATGGTCTGGCGTAATCGGGCCACCGCAGGCGATCGTCGCTATATCGTCGCGGCTGCTATAGCCGACGTAGTCGGACTCCATGCGCAGGGTTGCCAACATTGGCCGACCGGCCAACTCACTGACTTTGCCGCGCACCGCGGCCAGGTCTATGGCATCTGCGGCTTCGAATGCGCTGGCACCCTCAGCTCTCATCGCTGCAGCGCCCTGACCTGCCAGAAATTCCTCAGCCAGATCGACAATCTCGATCATGTTCTCGTAGCTGGTACGTGCATCATCCGCAAAGGTGAACACTCCATGATGAAGCAGCACAATCCCCCGTATCCGAGTCCAGTCAATATCACGGGTCGCTTCAAACACCTGCTTTGACAAGATAAAACCGGGCATGATGTAAGGCAGTATCAAAATGTCGTCGGCGTACAGCTGGCGCAACAATGATTCGCCATCAGGGGTATTACTAATCGCTACCACTGCGTCAGCATGGGTATGATCAACGTATTTGAACGGAATGATCGCGTGTAAAATGGCTTCTACTGAAGGTGCCGGCGCTGAGGGATCCAGCAGTGCCGCTTTCAATTCACGCGCCATCTCGGTATCGGTTAATGTGGGCAGTTGCGCCAATCGGCACAGGGTCTCCAGACAAGTCGGGCTCAAGCCGGCCGGCTCAAGCGTTTTCAGATCCCAACCGGAACCTTTGACGTAAAGCGTTGGAACCTGCTCACCAAAAATATTACGGGTTTGATCTTTGACCGAGGTATTGCCGCCGCCATGCAGCACCAACGAGCTTTCCTGGCCCAACAGTCGCGACGTATAGACCCTTAACCCCAGCGCACCTTCATGGCTGGCAGCCTCCTCGGAACTCCATAAGCTGTCCATAAATGTTTCCTTGCGTGGTGTCGCCCGTCGGCGAGAATACGGAACGTTAAAAGATCAATAATCCGGGTTCAAGCCAGAGCTTCAATTCTAACGCTGGCGGGTACCGGACAATCCATTACCGCGGCGACACTAACCAACAACTCAATTTCAGTAGCCGTTAGCTTTTCATCATGGCTGGCGCAGGCCGCCATACCCTTAAGCAATCGCGGTTTCAGTAACGGAAAGCAGTCCGCCAGTTTGTGTACGGCCTGACTGAATTCACCAACGGCACACTCTTCCAGTGGCAATAGCGTCAATTTGTCTAGCCCAACAGCCTGAGCACCACGAGCAAAGGCCGCATCACGCTCCCCCGCATCCCCATGCCCGTGCCAGGCCAACACAGACAGCACCATGCGAAAAGGCTGCCGCACCTGCGCGACTCTGCGGTAGCGTGGCCGACTGGCTTTTACGGGCACAAACTCCGGGTCAAGATAATGGCGTATCACCTGATAGACACACCACTCAAAAAGATCTATCTGGCGATCACTATGAGCAACCCGCAACAGGGTTTTGCGAAACACACGGTACTGCGGAGGCGACATACACTTTAGCGCCGGCAGGCTAAGCTCCAACAACGGCAACCGCTGCTGCACGGGCAATGCTGCGATGGCCCCTGCCAGCTCATTGGTTGTCAGTTCCAGTCCACGCACGCCAGTTTCGCGCAGCAAGGTAAGCTGGCCCTCACGCGCCTCCCCCTCCGGCGCCAACAATAGAGCGTAGGCAATGCTCTGAGCACCCAGCGGGTCATGGGCCTGATCGGCAAGTGACTCTGGTATGGAATCCGACAAATGGGTATCCACTTGACTAAAGTCAGCATCAGCCGCAGCCGCAAGCACGGCGCTATCGGCACCGGCGCCCGCAATAGCACCCACCAGTGCCGCCGTCGATGCCACCTTCGCGGCGCGCTCAAGCTGCTCGCGCCGCACCTGATCGGCAGCGGTTCCGGTATAGGCTTGATCGCGAGTGTACTCGATATACTGACCGTCCCAGGCCGGTTGCAGACGCCGAATGCGGTCCGCCAAAGGCGGATGCGTGGCAAACACCTGTACCAGCGAATCAGCGATCTGGCCAAAAAAAATATGGCTCAATTCATTCGCCTGTCCGGCAATCACATAAGTGCCCGGAACATAACCTCCGATAAACTTCAGAGCATCCGCTATACCCTGCGAATCGCGGGTAAACTGCACCGCGGATGCATCGGCGAGATACTCCTTCTGCCGCGAAATGGCCGCTTTGATGAAGCCGGCAAACAGCCCACCCAGCCAGCCCATTACCCACAACCCCAGTCCTGCGACCAGCAGTGGCGCAGGCATTTTCTTGCTCTTGTTGTAACTGCGTCCCTGATGCATTCCACCGCGAACCAGAATTTCACCGACGTCGCCGATAAACGTTATCCCTTTCAGCAGCGCTGCCAGACGAATATTCAGCCGCATATCTCCGTTGAGTATGTGACTAAACTCATGGGCAATAACACCCTGCAACTGATTGCGATCAAAATTCTCTATGGTGCCCCGGGTAACCCCTATTACGGCGTCGGTGGGAGAAATGCCGGCGGCAAATGCATTAATACCGCGTTCACTGGCCAACAGGTATACCGGAGGCACTGGCAGTCCTGCAGCTAGCGCCATTTCTTCAACCACATTCAGGCAGCGACGCTGCTGGGGGTCAGCGGTATTGGGCAATATTCGCTGACCGCCCAGTCGCTCGGCAATCGACTTACCCCCCGCTGCCAGTTGCGCCCACTTGAACATCACCACCAGAAAAACGGTACTGACCACGGCTAAACTGACAATACTGAAAGAGTCCCAGCTGAAGGCATCCAACCAGGCCGAAAAAGTCGCAGGCTCTGCCAGCGAGGCGTCCGGACTGCCCAGAAAAAACAGCAGGCTCGAAAATATCGCATTGGTGATTCCAATCAACAGCAGTACTGCCAGCATAAAAAGCAGTATCAGCCAGCGCGTCTTGCGCCGGGCATTGTCCTGTTCGGTATAAAAATCCACCGGCTGGTTACGCTAGGAGTACAGTCCGGCTCAGAAGCTGACCTGAGGAGCCGCTTGAATCTGTGGAGAATCATCAAATTCAAGCAATTCAGCACTGGTGGGGTGGCCAAAACGTGGCGCAAAGAATACCGGAGGGAAGCTCTCCCGATAGATATTATAGGCGGTTACAGCATCGTTATAGCCTTGCCGTGAAAACGCCACCCGGTTCTCGGTGGTGGTGAGTTCTTCACTGAACTGGCGCATATTCTCACTGGCTTTTAGATCTGGATACGCTTCCATAGTCACGTTAAGCGAACCCAGTGCACCACCCAGCGCTGTTTCGGCTGCGCCCAACTGTTGCATTTCCGCACCACCTGCGCCGGCTTTTGAAACCGCTTGCAGCACCGCCGCAGCGTTATTACGCGCACTGATAACCGCCTCCAGAGTCTCCCGCTCATGACTCATATAGGCCTTGGCCGCCTCTACCAGATTTGGGATCAAGTCATAACGACGTTTGAGCTGGACTTCGATCTGCGCAAACCCATTCTGATAACGATTTTTCAGCGTTACCAGGGTATTGTAAATAGTTATCACGTAGCCAATTGCGATCAATATCAGCAACCAGAACACTATTGTCGAAACTTCCATCAGATACCCCTGTCAACGCCGTTTGGAACATTATAACCGCTTGTCCGGCAAAGGGTTAGCGCGCGCCGTTGCGCTGCAACTCGCATCGGTAACGGGTTAGCGACTTGCCGTGCCAGCGATGGAACGCGCGATAAAAGCTGTTTGGCTCTGAAAAACCCATTTCCAGTGCCAGTGTCTTACCGGGTAGGGACGTCCGCGCCAGCACTTTGTCGCAGCGATGGACACGCACCGCATCAAGCAGCACCTGGTAACTGGTTCCCTCGGCGCGCAAGCGACGCCGCAGGGTACTACTACTCATACACATACGACTGGCTGTGGCCTCAGCATCTACGCGTTCGAGATCGGCCAGTAGCAAAAACCGTAGTACCCGCCGGCGCAGTGGCTTACGTTTTCTCATTGGTCCTTCCCCTGGTGTAGAGATAAGTCGGAACCCGATATGGGAGTCTTCAGCAGCGCCACTGGAGTCTCCAGCGCAGGGGCCAGGCGCTGACAGAACCCAGCCGCGCCATAGGGCTTACCCTGATAGAGGCAAGCCCGGATCTGGCGCGTTTCTTCAGGCTTCAGGATGTCGGCAAACTGACGTCGATAGGCGATACGGCGCGCCAGGTTATCGGCACCGAGCGCACGATAGCGGCTATGAGGCACCCACAACTCCGACTCAACACCCAGCGCACTGCAACCGTAGCTCGACCATCTATAATCCGCTGGCGTGGCGACCACTGAAGCGCGCACCGGGTTGGCCTCAATGAAGCGACAGCAACGCAAAAAATGGTCATCCGCCTGCACTGCACTACACAGGTAATGCTCTTGCAGCAGCTCGGAGGCGTCGGGGTAGAGACTACGACAGTAACCCAGATACTGTTTACGTACGTCGCGCAACAGCGCATCTATCGCCGTGTCTATGGCCGCGGTTAGCAGCAAATGGCAGTGATTCCGCATAACCACCCAGGCATGCACAGCCACCTGAAAACGACAGGAGGCGTGTTGCAGGTATTTTAGATAGGCTGCGTAATCACTGGGACGACCAAAACAGTCGCTGCGTTCCTTGGTGGATTGCACAATATGCTGGGTCACACCCACCGGGTGTTTACGTATTGAAAAGACCATGGCTGCTTCCTTGTAACCAACGGTGTTATCGCTTCATTCAGCTATAACTATAGTCGGCCAGCCCAGCTCTGCCAGTGTCATTATCCATCTTTTGCGGCCAATCTCTGGTGCGCCGCCTCAAGTGCTTGCAGGTAGCTTCCGCTTCAGTGAATAGTCGCGCTCGCGCTCTACCTCTACCACGTTCCGGCCGGCTACCTTACCGCTATCAAGCGCCCGGTCCGCCAGTCTCAAGCAAGTTCCCAGCTCCATGCCCGACTCAAAGGCAGCTATACCAAACGTCATGGTTAGCGACAGCTTAATATTATCAAATTCAAACTCGTGTTTTTGCACAGTAGCGCGCAATTTTTCCGCCAATATCCGACCACCGTCGAGGTCTGTCTCCGGCAACAGCAGCAGAAATTCTTCCTCCCCCCAGCGTGACAGAACATCAACCTGACGCAGATGCTGACTCAGCAAATCGGCCGATTGCTGCAGAATCTGATCACCACAATCGTTGCCGTAGTCATCATTGAAAGACTTGAACCGATCTATATCGGCGAGCACTAATATGAACCCGCGATTGTTCCGCTCTGACCTGACAACTTCTTCTTCTGCGCGTCCCATGAAACCACGTCGATTGAGCAGCCCGGTAAGAATGTCTACCCGCGCAGCTTCGGTCAATCGCGCATTCATGTCCTGTAGCTCCTGGGTACGCTGGCTAACCTGTGTTGCCAAGCTGCCATACAGTCCGGTGAAACGATTAGCGAGTGAAATTGCCATGGAAACCACTACCGCAAAGAAGCCTGGCGTAGCCAGTCGAGGCGTCTCCACTAGCCCTTGCTCAACCAAAATATCGTTGAGAACGGCGGCGGCAAAAATAGTCAACCCAACCAGCATCGTCCGCGCCTCTACCCGCGCTTCCTCGTCATCGCTCTGGGCATACCATAGCATCTGAACAAGAACGCCGAAGATACCCGGCAACACCCATATCAGCCAGGCTTCCAGAGTCATAAAGGCAATCTCCAACCCTGGCACCAGCATCACAATCCCTCCCAGACCCAGAAAGGAGAACTGATAAATGCGCGTCCAGCGCGGTGGCGCATATGACAACAGCGACCAGATCATCTGTAAGCCCAGTGCCGGCATTATGTAGAGGACAAAATACTCAAGCTTTTTCATGCCCACAAAGGGCAACCCGAACTCGTGCTTCCATTGGCTTTGCATAAAACCGTAAATACCCACGCACAGGGTAAATAGCCCAAACCAGAGGAACTGCCGCAGCGCGGTGTTGCGCCGAAACAGATACAGGTGATAACTGCCAAAACCCAGATACAACGCCGACAAAACTAGCAACACCAGCTGTGTATAACCACTGGAGCGCATCAAATCAAATACCGTACCTACTTCGAAATTACCCTCGTATGCACCCGCGGAAGTCTTGCCGAAAAGCAGCTGATGTCGCCACACTCTCAATGCCAGACGCACCTTGCCATCTTCTCCGATGGCGGCGCGCGGTATCTGATATATCAGCTGGCGGTCATAAACCATCTCAGGGCTAGGCGGTAATTTGCCGGAGCCGCCCAACAAAATACCCCCGGCATAAAGCTCGTAGGCGCTATGAATCTTGCCGATGGTAACGCCGAGGTGATTGAGGTCGATAGTACCGTCATCACGCAGATCGAACTGCAAAGTGGCGCGATACCATGCCATGCCTGTCAAGTCGTCATAGCCCTGTGCACGCCAGTCCCTGGGCACCATCAGACTAGACCAGCTGGAATCGTCGTAGTCCTCTGCCGCCCACGCCATACTGTCACCGGTACGGAAACGCCAAGCACCGGCAATAGACACCGGTTCGTCCAAAGATTCTATAGTAAATGTGCTGGCGGGCGCTGTTGCAGCCTGCACCAGCAACAGCGGTGCCAGCAGCCATAACAGGAGTCGCAGGCAGTATGAGAAGTCTATTTTCAGTGGGCTCCACGCTTTTGTGGGAGCAATTCTGGACAGCCTGGGTTCAGCTATTTCACGCCTGCGGTCCTCTCGTATCATGGCAATACGCTTAGCCGTTAAACGGGTGCCGCAGCACAATCGTCTCTACGCGATCGGGCCCAGTCGATATTATGTCGATCGGCGCGCCTACGACTTCTTCAATTCGCTTGATATATGCCAGCGCGTTAGCCGGCAGCCCAGACAGTTCAGCCACACCCAGTGTCGACTCGCTCCAACCTGGAACGTCTTCGTACACCGGCTCCAGGCCTACATAGTCATCGCTGTCGACCGGGTTGGGCAGAACCCCGCCATCACTATCCTGATACCCCACACAGATGCGAATGGTATCAAGACCATCGAGCACATCCAGCTTGGTCAGACACAGACCAGAAACACTATTAATCTGTACCGCGTTTTTCAGCGCAACTGCATCAAACCAGCCACAGCGCCTGGGACGACCGGTAGTCGCACCAAATTCATGACCGCGTCGGGCCAGGTGTTCACCGGTACTATCGAACAGTTCCGTCGGAAACGGCCCTGAGCCAACCCGGGTGGTATAGGCCTTGGTAATACCCAGCACGTAATCCAGATACAACGGTCCAAAGCCGCTACCAGTAGCAGTGCCACCGGCGGTGGTGTTTGATGATGTCACAAACGGGTAGGTACCGTGGTCAATATCCAACAGTGACCCCTGTGCGCCTTCAAACATAATCGGCGCACCGCCCAGCCGGTATTCGTGCAGCGCTGCAGTAACATCAGTAACCATGGGACGCAGCTGCTCGGCCATTTCCAGAGCCTCGTCCAGGGTCGCCTGAAAGTCCACCGGCGCCACCTGATAGTAGTTGCTCAACATGAAGTTGTGGTATTCCATGACTTCTTGTAACTTGCCACTGAAGCGTTGGGCATCCATCAAATCGCCCAGCCTCACCCCACGTCGCGCCACTTTATCCTCATACGCCGGTCCAATACCACGTCCAGTGGTACCAATTTTGGCCTCTCCACGGCGCGCCTCGCGCGCCTGATCCAATGCTACGTGGTAAGGCAAAATCAACGGGCAGGCTGGGCTGATACGCAGGCGTTCGCGCACCGGCACATCACGCTCTTCAAGTTCGGCAATTTCCTTCAACAATGCCTCGGGTGACAACACCACGCCGTTGCCAATCATGCAGGTCACGCCGCGACGCAGAACACCGGAAGGAATCAGGTGCAAAACGGTTTTTTCTCCGTCTATCACAAGCGTGTGCCCGGCATTATGCCCGCCTTGAAAACGGACTACGACTTCGGCCTGATCAGTCAACAGATCAACAATTTTGCCCTTGCCTTCATCGCCCCACTGGGTACCGAGGACCACCACGTTCTTGTTCATACTTTGCACCAATTACAGAATTTCAACTTGCCAATCTCCCTCTCTGCACACCAACTGCCGGTCGCAGCGGGGATCAACTTCACCCGATAGACTACAGATCACTATTTCACCGGCCCCACGCAGTTCGCCAACCCGCTGCCACATCGCATCATCACTGCCAACGGGCGCACTGATCGCGGAAGCCAGAGGCACCTGCTCCAGCAGGTCAAGTAGCGCTTTCAGGTCCGTGTTAAAACCGGTTGCTGGCCGCGCACGGCCATACACTTCACCAACATCGTCATAGCGGCCACCATTCGCCACCGCCTGTCCAAACCCTGGCACATAAGCGGCAAACACCAAGCCGGTATGATAGTCATAACCGCGCAGCTCACCCAGATCAAAATAGATATCGACGTTCGGATAGCGATGCTCTATGGCCGCGCGAACTTCATGCAACTCAGCGACCGCAGCAGCTGCATAGGGCACATCTTCAAGCACGCTCAAATCACCGTGCTTGGACGCCAGTTCCAGAATCAGCTGGCGCCGACCCGCATCTGCCAGCGGCGCCAACACCAGTTTCAGATCCGGTAACGACTTGCGCTGCAGTGCATCAAAAACAGCCTGCTCCTGATCACTGTCGAGGCCGCTGTCAGCTAACAGTGAACGGTAAATGCCAACGTGACCCAGGTCCAGTGTCACCCTACCGAGACCCGCACAGGCGACTGTCTCGAGCATCATGGAAATTATTTCGATATCTGCCGCCAGACTGCTATCACCATACAGTTCAGCACCCACCTTGATCGGTAGCCGTGACCCCAACAGCGAACCAGGCCTGGTCTGCAGTACACTGCCGGCATAACACAGCCGGCTAACACCTTCCTGCCCCAGGCTGTGCGCATCAATCCGCGCCACCTGAGGGGTAATGTCGGCACGGATACCCATCGTGCGACCGGATACCTGATCAGTCAGTTTGTAAGTCAGGGTGTCAAGGTCTGTACCCAGGCCACTCAGCAGCGAGTCGGTAAACTCTACTAGTGGCGTAATCAGCAACTGGTAACCCCAACTGCGATAAAGGTCCAACAGCTGGCGTCGCAAATCCTCCACTCTGGCGGCGGAGGACGGCAGTACTTCCTCAATACCGTCTGGCAATAACCAACGGTCATACATCGTCATATTCGCGAAACCCCTTTGGGCTGCAAAGTCCCGAAACCCCTGGTCAGTGGACCAGATATAGTAGTGCCAGCCCCAGCATCATGCTGAACAGGCCCATAGCGCGCATTGTCCGGTTATCCAACTCGGCCATAACCTTCACCAGATTACGCCAGCGACCGGGGCTAATAAACGGCATTATCCCTTCCAGAATAAAGACCATAGCCACCGCTACTGCCAGTTGTTGCCAGACGTCCATCGTCGGTACCGCGTCCCCCCGAGGATAGCGCGCACAAAAAAACCGTGGACCCCAACGCTCGTCTATAAACGCAGGACCTCACGGTTGCAGAATTCTATCACAGGAACTACGGGTAATTGCACTGATTTTTCAGTGCGATCACCCGCTTATTAGCCTCGAATCAGTTGGCTCCACCAGGATTTTTCAGATACTTGAAGAAATCACTGTCAGGCTCAACCAGAATAATATCGCCCTTAGAGCGAAATGCGTCCTGGTAAGCCCGCAAACTGCGCGTGAAGCTATAAAATTCGCTGTCCTGATTGAAGGCCGTTGAGTAGATGGACGCTGCTTCCGCATCACCGTCACCGCGAATCAGTTCCGCGTCACGGTAGGCTCCCGCCTTGAGGATGGTTACCTCGCGATCCGCAGAGGCTCGAATACCCTCAGCAAGCTCGCTACCCTGAGAGCGCAGTTCACGCGCTTCCTTCTCCCGCTCCGCATTCATTCGCAGAAACACCGACTCGGAGACCGCTGGCGGCAGATCGATCTGCTTGACCCGAACGTCTACTACTTCTACGCCAAGCTCTGCATTCGCCACTTCGTTCAACGAATTGGTTAGACTCAGCATTAGCTCATCACGCTGGCCGGAGACGACTTCGTGCAAGGTACGCACGGCCACTTCGTTTCGCAGACCATTGTTAATACGCTGAGCGAGCAGCGCCTGAGCGCGGTTCTCGTCGCCACTGGTTGCCGTGTAGTACTTGGCAACATCAGACACCTTCCATTTCGCAAAAGAATCGACCACTACGGCCTTCTTCTCTAACGTCAGATAACGCTCCGGGCGCGCGTCAACGGTGAGAACCCGACCATCAAAGACCCGCACACTGTTAACGAACGGGATTTTGACATGCAGGCCCGGCTCTATATCCGGACGCACAACCTCACCAAACCGCAGCATAACTGCACGCTCGGTTTCTTTGATGATAAACAGCGAATTGCTGATTAAGACCAGGCCGAATACGGCCAACAAAACTGCCACCAAACTTTTGGTATTCATTTAACGTCCTCCCCGGCTATTGCGCTCGGCGCTATCGCGACGGATCTGCTCAACCACACGGTTGGTCAACTCACGCACATCGAGATCGCTTGACCCGCGCCCCGCCTGACCGCTCGATGACTGATTCACGATCTTGTCCAGCGGCAGGTAGAGCATGTTATTACCACCCTCCACATCCACCACCACTTTACTGGTGTTGCTATAGACCGTCTGCAATGCGTCCAGATACAAACGTTGCCGAGTCACCTCGGGCGCCTTGCGATACTCAGTTAGCAGTTTTGTGAACCGCTCCGCCTCACCGCTTGCCTCAGCGACCACCTGCTCTTTATAGGCGTTGGCTTCTTCCAGCACCCGCTGAGCTGCTCCACGAGCTACCGGAATAACACCATTGGAGTAAGCCTGGGCTTCGTTCTTCACCCGTTCTTCGTCCTCGCGTGCCTTGATCACGTCGTCAAACGCTTCCTGCACTTCAGCCGGCGGTTTGGCTTCGTCGATGTTGATTCTGGAAATCTGAATGCCGGTGCCATAGTTATCGAGCAAATCCTGCAGCCGCTGCTGCACATCGATGCCTAATTGCTCACGCCCATCGGTCAACACATAGTCCATGGAACTACCGCCGACCACATGCCGCAGCGCACTTTCCGTGGCATGCCCCAGACTCACCTCTGGCGAGCGCACTTCAAGGACGAAATTCTCGGCGTTATAAATGACATACTGGACAGACAGATTGACCTCGACGATATTCTCGTCTTCGGTCAGCATCTGCTCGCGATGAGCCACTGTGTTAACACGAGTCACATTCACGGTAGTAACGTCATCAATCAGCGGCGGATTCCAGCGCAAACCAGGCTGCACAGTATCGTAATACTTACCGAACCTGAGCACGACACCACGTTCCTGTTCGTCAACGGTGTAAAGCCCCATTAGCGCCCAAACCACTGCCGCTACCAGCAGTAATATTACGAACATGCCTCCAGAAACAGCCGCACTGGGTCCACCAGAACCGCCCCCGCCAGATTTCCCGCCGCCAAACAGGCCGCCAAGTTTCTCCTGCAGCTTGCGCAGTGCCTCGTCAAGATCCGGCGGACCCTGCTCGCCACCACCCCACGGATCACGGGGTTTATTGTCGTTACCACCCGGTTCA
Source organism: Candidatus Litorirhabdus singularis (assembly GCF_026262625.1). Classification (GTDB taxonomy): domain Bacteria; phylum Pseudomonadota; class Gammaproteobacteria; order Pseudomonadales; family Halieaceae; genus Litorirhabdus; species Litorirhabdus singularis. Next base: position 143,098 of record NZ_SHNN01000004.1, on the reverse strand, counting down.
TTCCAGGCCATATAACTCTCCCATCGGGGATTTAGAAATCCCATTCAAGCCAATCCAAGTCTAGCGCCAATCGCCAGACAGTTTAACATAAGCCGCGTCAAATCAGCTCGCACCTGACCACTGCAGCGGCGCTTTCACCGCCAAATTTTCAGCCGTCAAATGCTCGGCAGCTAACAAACGCTCCCAGTCGGCCCGCGGCAGCTTGACCTGCAGCAGCGCGTGGCCGTCATCTCGTGTACGCTCTTCCTGTACCGCACTATGGCGATAAAGAGCAGCTCGCATACGTCCTTGCTCCGGGGCGAGATCAATCCATTCCTGCACCAATTCGCCGCCCAACAACTCACCGATCGCCTGCTCTAACAAGTCGCAACCAGCGCCTGTATGTGCAGACAACCAGACCCGCTCTGGCTTTCCCGTTTCGTCTCTATCTATACGCGGGGCCTGCTCAAGTAGATCGAGCTTGTTATAGACCTCAAGCCGGGGAATCGCCAGCGCGTCGATTTCTTCCAATACTTCCTCAACTTGCTCGATATTTTCCTGTCGTTCGTCGGTCGCCGCATCTATCACGTGCAGCAGTAAGTCTGCACTGCGAGTCTCTTCCAGAGTCGCCCGAAACGCATCCACCAGTTTGTGCGGTAAATGCCGAATAAAACCCACTGTATCCGCCAATACGACCGGCCCACAGTCAGCGACATCGATGCGCCGCAAGGTGGGATCCAACGTTGCAAACAACTTATCCGCCGCGTAAACCCCAGCGCCTGTAAGGACATTAAACAACGTAGACTTGCCGGCGTTGGTATACCCCACCAAAGACACAGTCGGTATGGCCGCACGTTGACGTGAACGACGTCCCTGCGAGCGCTGCTTTTCAACTTTCTTCAAACGCGCCAAAATCGACTTTATACGCACCCGCAATAAGCGCCGATCCGTCTCCAGCTGCGTCTCGCCCGGTCCGCGCAGGCCAATGCCACCCTTCTGCCGCTCCAGGTGAGTCCAGCCTCGCACCAGTCGCGTCGCCATATGCTCCAGCTGCGCCAACTCTACCTGCAGCTTGCCCTCGTGGGTACGTGCACGCTGCGCAAAAATATCCAGTATCACGCCGGTTCGATCCGTTACCCTGCAACACAGTTCCTGCTCGAGATTACGCTCCTGACTGGGCGACAGGCTGTGATTAAACAGCACTACCTCTGCCTCGTGCAGGCGCACATACTCGGCGATCTCTTCAAGTTTTCCGGTACCAATAAAAAACCGGCTATTGGGCACATCGCGCTGGCCCATAACATATTCCACCGGGTCAGCCCCGGCAGACAATGCCAACTCCTCAAATTCACGCGGGTCTTCACGATCCGTCTCGGAACTGAGATTCAGGTGAACCAAAATAGCTCGTTCACCTGATTCGGGTCTGTCAAAAAACAATTAGGACCCGTTACCCTTAGCTCTCATCGGCTTCCTCTTCCGGCGGATTCTGCATAGGCATGCGGACCACTCGGGAGGGTACTACCGTTGAAATAGCGTGCTTGTAGACCATTTGGCTGACGGTGTTCTTAAGTAGCACCACAAATTGGTCAAACGACTCAATTTGGCCCTGTAATTTTATTCCATTGACCAGGTAAATGGACACGGGAACACGTTCCTTACGCAGTATATTCAGGTAAGGGTCTTGTAGAGTATGCCCCTTAGACATCTTTTCTCTCCTATCTATGGACCCAAATCGGGCCAAAAAAAACTATGGACGGGGCAGATTGCCCCTCCTCAATAAGCGATGTCCCAACCGGGGACGACGCCCGCGTAGTATACCTCACTACCCACGATCAATGGGGGCGGCTGCAAGATATTTCAAGGCCTGCTGGGTAGGATTTATACTAGATTTTTCGAGTAGTTCCGGGGTCGGCGCCGCAAAACCAGCAGCATTGGTGTAAATCCATTGCACATCAGGCCAGCCACGCAGCCAGGTTAGCTGCCGCTTGGCCAATTGGCGGGTCGCCGCAAGGCACTTTTGGTAAGCCGTGGCCTGATCATAGACCCCCTCCAGCATCTCCCAAACCTGCCGATAGCCTACCGCCCTGATGGCAGGCAGATCCGCGTTTAAATCACCGCGTTGATGCAAGCGCGTGACCTCAGCCACCAGCCCGTCGGTAAACATGACATCCAGACGCCGGGCAATGCGCTGATGCAAGATGCTCCGGTCGGCTGGGCCTATGGCCAGTTGTACAATATCCATGCCGCTATGCAGCAGCCCCTGTTCGGACTCTGCCTGCCGGGAGTGCCACTCCGTCAAAGTCACCCCGCTGGCCAGCCACACTTCCCATGCACGGCTCAGTCGCTGAGAATGATTAGGATGAATCCGCGCCGCTGATGCGGGGTCGACTGCCGCCAGTTGCGCGTGAATGTGCTCCCAGCCACGGGTCGCAGCCTCGCTGTTGATCTGTGCGCGCAACTCACTGCTGGCGGCCGGCATCGGCGCCATCCCCTCGAGTAGGGCCTTGAAGTACAGCATCGTACCGCCTACCAGCAGCGGGGTGCGCCCCGCCGCCTGTATCTCGGCGATAGCGACTGTGGCATCGGTTACAAACTCGGCCGCCGAATACGGCTCACCGGGATCGCGAATATCCACCAGGCGATGCGGATAGTCCGGCTTGGCCGAGCCAATATCGAGGCCGCGATAAACCAGCGCCGAGTCCACACTGACCAGCTCGCAGTCGAGCTCTGCTGCGAGTGCTATAGCGAGATCGGTTTTACCCGAGGCGGTTGGCCCCATCAGGCAGATTACCCGATGGGTTTGATCGGCACCCACTCAGCGTCCTCGCAGGAACAGCTTGTCCAACTCTTCCAGAGAGAGTTGCGTCCAAGTCGGTCGGCCGTGGTTACATTGACCGCTGCGTTCAGTGGCTTCCATGTCCCGCAGCAAAGCATTCATCTCAGGGATCGTTAGCCGACGGTTGGCGCGCACCGAGCCATGACAGGCCATGGTCGACAGTATTTCATCAATATGCGCGGCGATGCGATCGCTGGTACCGTACTCCAGCAGGTCGGAAACCACATCGCGCACCAATTGCTCAATGTCTGAATCACGCAGCATAATCGGCACTTCGCGCAATACCAGCGACTCATCACCGGCGCGCTCCACCCGCATACCCAACTGTGCAAATACCTCACCGTGGGTTTCAGCGCACTCAGCCTCGCGCTGGCTAACGGCCACGGTTTGCGGTACCAGCAATGGCTGACTGCGCAGCTCGGCACTGGCATGTTGAGTTTTCATGCGCTCATACGTAATACGCTCATGTGCTGCGTGCATATCGACCAGGATCAGGCCGTGGCTGTTTTCAGCCAGAATATAGATACCCTGCAATTGCGCCAACGCATAGCCCAGTGGCGGCACCTCTTCGGCGGGCACATCTTCCAATCGCGGCATGCTGAGCGGCGGCTGGCCAGCACTTGTCGCCGGTGCATACAACTGCTGATACACGGGCATGGCGTCTTGCACATTACCGACGGTGGGCTGAGCGGTCGCCGCACCCCAACCCAGGCGTTCCTGTTGGGGCGAAAACTCCGCCCCCATCCCGGCCGCTGCAGCAGGCCCCAGGGCGGGCGGCATACTATCGGCTGGACGCACATCCGCCAGCACCCGATGCAGCGCACGAAAAATAAAATCGTGGACGGTGCGGCCATCACGAAACCGCACCTCATGTTTGGTCGGGTGCACGTTGACGTCTACCAGCGCCGGATCCAGCTCCAGATACAGCACAAAAGCCGGATGCCGACCGTGATAGAGCACATCTCGATATGCCTGTTTGACGGCGTGAGCAATCAATCGATCCTTGATCACCCGACCGTTAACAAAAAAGTATTGCAGATCAGCCTGACTCCGCGAGAACGTTGGCAGCGCAACCCACCCCCACAGCTTCAGTTCCGGCAGCTCCGTCTCTATGTATAGCGACTGCTCCATGAAGGCAGATCCGCAGATACTGGCAATCCGTCGCTCCCGCTCGGCCTGTCCTTCACAGGCTCGCAGCTGATGCACCACCCGTTGATTGTGGGTGAGCTGAAACCCCACATCGTAGCGCGCCAGAGCCTGACGTTTGAGCACTTCTTCGAGGTGGTTAAACTCAGTCTTTTCCGTGCGCATAAATTTGCGTCGCGCCGGCGTATTAAAAAACAGATCACGCACTTCTACCGTGGTTCCGCGTGGATGCGGGGCCGGTTTGACGGCAACCTCCATATCGCGACCACTGGATTCAGCGCGTTGTCCATGGCTACCCTGCTCATCCGTATTAGACGTTATCGCCAGACGCGCCACCGAGCTGATACTAGCCAATGCCTCGCCACGAAAGCCGAGACTGGTCACTTGCTCCAGGTCTTCCAGCGAGCTGATTTTGCTGGTGGCATGACGACTAAGAGCCAGTGGCAAGTCATCCAACTCAATGCCACAGCCGTCGTCACGCACGCGCATCAGTTTGCTTCCGCCCGCCTCGACTTCAACCTCAATACGCCGACTGCCGGCATCCAGGCTATTTTCCAACAGCTCCTTTATTACTGACGCTGGTCTTTCGACAACCTCTCCCGCGGCAATCTGGTTTGCCAGTCGAGGACTGAGACGATGAATAAGCGGCATCAGGTAGCCGGGATCATCAGTTTCTGGCCAACCTTGATCACGCTGCCACTGAGTTTATTCGAGGCGCGCAGATCGGCCACGCTAACATTAAAGCGCTGGGCAATTTCAGACAGTGTGTCACCACTCATAATCACATATTCCCTTGCCCCACCCTTCTGCTGCCAGGCAATCAAAGTGTCGGCTGGTGGGTGCTCAATAAACCAGGACTTAACCCCGGCATGAATGGCGCGGGCCATTTTACGCTGATAACTGCGAGTACCTAGCTGCCGCGCCTCGTCCGGATTCGAGATGAATCCGGTTTCGACTAGTATGGATGGGATATCGGGCGACTTGAGCACTGCGAAAGCCGCCTGTTCCACCCGGTCACGGTGCAGCTTGGATATCTCATCCATCTGCGTTAACACCCGCGCACCAATCCCGCGACTGGCATCAAGGGTATAGCTCATCGACATATCGTAAAGCACCTGGGCCAGTTGATCGTCCTTGTCACTCGTGCTGACGCCGCCCACTACGTCAGCGGAGTTTTCCCGCTCTGCCAAAAAACGGGCAAAGGTGCTGGAGGCACCGCGCTGCGACAGCGTATACACCGATGTACCCTTGGCTTTGGGATTTTTAAAAGCATCCGCGTGCACAGATACCAGCATGTCTGCCTGCCTGGCTCGGGCCAAATCGCGGCGCTTGGCAAGGCCAACATAATAATCACCAGTACGAATGAGCACCGGCTTGAAACCGGTATCGCGCTCAAACAGACGCTGCACCTCACGCGCAATCGCCAGTACCACGTCTTTTTCCCGCAGCTTGCGCGGGCCGCTGGCGCCGGGATCTTCACCGCCATGCCCAGCATCAATCGCAATCACAATATCCCGGCGCACCGAATCCTCAACGCTCTTTTTGACGCTGGGTCTGGCCTGCTCCTTGCCAACGTCGTAAAGATCTACAACCAGACGGTTGCCGCGAACTTCATTGGCCTTGAGCAGAAAGCTGCGCGGCTTTGTATACTCATTGAGGTCGAGCACGATGCGTAAGTCTTTGCCATTGCGCGCGGCGTGGCGCACTCCAGTGATAGGCGTTTTACCCAGCTCGAGACCGGCAGTGGAAGCGACAAAACTGGCACCACTAAGGTCTAGCACAATGCGCTCGCGCCCGCGTAATTGTGTCAGTTTGTGGTCTACAACATCAGATAGGTCAAATACCACCCGGGTATGGTCCGGTGCCCGCCACAAACGTACGTCAAGGACTTCAATGGCCAGCGTCGGTGCCGCAGCCATAGCTAACAACAGCAAGCAGATAAGTCGCGACAGCTGTTGCAGCATGGGTTTCAAATTTGTCGGCATACATCCTTTCTTCGAATCATAGCGCCAGCCGTTGCAGACACGCTCGCCCTTGCGGCGACTGTGCCTGCAAGTGCAGGCGTCGACCGGGAAGCTCTGGCTGTATCGTAACCACTAAATCGGCGGGGGGCAAAAATCCCGCGCCGCGCTCTGGCCATTCGATCAAGGCCAGACGAAAGTCAATAAAGTAGTCACGAATACCCATAAACTCCAGCTCCTCTGCATCACCCAGGCGGTATAGGTCAAAGTGATAAAGGGTACCTTCAGCAAGCTGATATGGCTCGACCAGAGTGTAAGTCGGGCTTTTGACCGCGCCGGTATGACCCGCTGCCTGCACAATGCCACGGCTCAGCGTTGTTTTACCCATACCCAGCTCGCCCTTCAGATAGACTACAGAGCCAACATCAAGTGCCTCATAGAGCCTGGCTCCCAACGCCAGCATCGCGGCCTCATCAGGTGCGCTTAGGCTTTTCTCCGTGCTCACGCGGGCGTGTCTACCAGTGCCCGCAATAGCGGCAGTAAATCGGTTGCCAACAAACCTCGCCCGCCCTCCTGAGCAGCCAAATCTGCGGCTCGCCCATGCAGACAGACTCCGGCGCAGGCTGCAGCCGGCGGGCTCAAACCCTGGCCCAGTAAAGCGGCAATAACGCCGGTTAAGACATCACCCATACCACCGCTGGCCATGCCAGGATTGCCATAAGGACTCAGCCATATGTTCTGTCCATCGCACACCAGACTGCCCACGCCCTTTAATACCACCACGCCACCGTAGCGCTGCTGCAGCGCCTGCACTGCCGCAAAGCGATCCGCTTGCACTTCGGCTGTGTTTATACCTAACAGACGCGCAGCCTCACCGGGATGGGGTGTAATCACCCGATTCGCGCGCGGCTGCACCTCTAACAAGCGACCGCTGGCGAGCAGGGTCAAGGCATCAGCATCCAGCACCTGCGGTACCGCAGATAGCGCTGCAGCGCAGAACATCTGCTCAGACCATGGTCCAGTACCCAGGCCTGGCCCCACCGCCACTACTGTGGCGCGCTGTAAAAGCGATCCCATATCCGCTGCCACCTGTACGCCCCGGGCCATGATTTCTGGACACCGGGTAATAATGGCCGCCACATGCTCCGCTCGCGTCGCGACGCTGACCAGCCCGGCACCACAGCGCGCTGCCGCTTCGCCTGCCATCAAGGCAGCACCGCCCATGCCTATATCACCGCCGACAACTAACACGTTACCGAACATGCCTTTATGGGAATTCAAAGGGCGCGGCGACAACGGCGCTAGCATCTGCTCTATATCCATGACCTGAACACTCGCTGGCACTTGCTCAAAAACCGCTACCGGCACGCTCAGATCAGCATACTCCACCGGACCGCAATGCTCTGGTCCAGCAGCGGTATATAAGCCCTGCTTACGGCCAATAAAAGTTATCGTCACTGCGGCGACAATAGCCACCCCCAGAACGCAGCCGGTGTCACTGCAAAGACCAGAGGGAATATCCAGCGCCATCACCGGTAGTTGACTGGCATTGATATGGTTGATGACGGCAGCATACTGTTCGCGCACTGCCCCGTTTAGACCTGTGCCCAGCAGCGCGTCGACCACCACGCCTCCAGTCAATGCGGGCAGAGCATTGCCAAGCTGATTGATAACGACCCCTGCCGCCAGCGCTCGCTGTCGCGCCAATGCCGCATCGCCGGTTACCCGGTCAGGGTCGGGCAGCTGATACAACTGCACCGGGATGCCCCGTTGTTGCGCCAACTCAGCTACAATGTACCCGTCGCCGCCATTGTTGCCGGCGCCACAGAAAATATGCAGACACTCAACCTGCGGCCATCGCTCCAGCAAGGCCTGCAGCGCTGCACGCCCGGCCCGCGCCATCAGTCTAATACCGGCGATGCCTTCGCCCTCAATGGTGAGGCGATCCAGTTCCCGGGTTTGCGCTGCTGTGTATAAGTTCATAGGGTAAAATTATACCGATGTCAGACTCACAACAATACATAGAACTTGCGGCCGACATCAGAATCTGGGCCTCAGAGCTGGGGTTTGCCCAGGTAGGCGTCAGCAGCATCGACCTCGGCGAGCACCCGCGCTACCTTGAGCGCTGGCTGGACGCGGGCTATCACGGCGAGATGGAGTACATGGCCAAGCACGGTCCGCGCCGCTCCCACCCGGATCAACTGATTCCAGGCACTCTGCGCGTCTTGTCACTGCGAATGGACTATCTGGAATCCGATACGCAACCCTTGCAAGTACTCGCCAGCAGCGAGAAAGGCTATGTTTCGCGTTACGCCCTGGGCCGCGACTATCATAAACTGATTCGCAAACGACTGGCGCAACTGGCGCGCCGCATTGAAGAGCGGGTCGGTGGTCAGTACCGGGCCTTTGTGGATAGTGCTCCAGTACTGGAACGCGCCATCGCTGAACAGGCTGGCTTAGGCTGGATTGCCAAGAACACCATGCTGATCAACCCCAGCGCAGGGTCCTGGTTTTTCCTCGGTGAAATTTACACGGATTTGCCGTTGTCTACCGAAGTAGCCCCAATCAACAATCACTGCGGCAGCTGCACCGCCTGCCTGGAGGTCTGTCCCACACAGGCTTTTGTCGGTCCTTATGTGCTTGATGCCAGACGCTGCATTTCGTACCTGACGATTGAGCATGCCGGCAGCATCGACCCCGAACTGCGCCCGCTGATGGGCAACCGCATTTTCGGCTGCGACGATTGCCAGTTGTTTTGTCCGTGGACCAAGTTCGCACAGGATACCGAGGAACACGACTTTAAACCGCGACACCAACTCGCTGACAGCGACTTGGTGGAGCTGTTTTTGTGGACCGAGGAGCTTTGGCTGCAGCGCACAGAAGGCTCCGCGCTGCGCCGCATTGGCCACAATCGCTGGCTGCGCAACATTGCCATTGCCCTGGGCAATGCCGATACCAGCGACAGTATTATTAGCGCTCTGAAGAGCCGCGCCGAGCACCCGCAAGCGCTAGTGCGCGAACACGTGACCTGGGCGTTGCAACAGCATCAGGAGCGCGCTACGCAGGCGCTGTCGTGTTGATAAAGTGTTGCCGATAATACTGCAACTCAGTGATCGACTCGCGAATATCATCCAGCGCCAGGTGAGCGCCGGTCTTCACCAGGCCCTCCATCAACTCTGGGCGCCAGCGTTGAGCCAGAATCTTAAGGGTACTGACATCCAGATTGCGATAGTGGAAATAAGCTTCCAGTTCTGGCATGTGTCGCGCCATAAAACGTCGGTCCTGACAAATTGAATTACCACACATGGGCGAGGCGCCCGCGGGCACATACTCGGCCAGAAACTCCATGGTGAGCACGCCGGCACTGACTTCATCATCGCCACTGGCACGCACCCGATCAACCAGCCCGGAACGTGTATGATGGGTTGTGTTCCACTCATCCATACCGGCCAGCACCGCATCGCTCTGGTGAATGGCGATCACCGGGCCTTCGGCGAGTGTATTCAGCTCACTGTCGGTGATAATAGTGGCAATCTCAATAACACGGTCCTGATCAGGCTCCAGGCCCGTCATTTCCATGTCAACCCAGATAAGATTTTGCTCGCTCTGCATGGTGCCTCCGGCATCAAATTTCGCGCAAGTGTAGCAAAATGATCAGTGAGAGCTAATAATTAACCATGTCAAAACGCAAACTTACTCGACAACAGAGCTGGCGCATCCAGAAAATTCAGGATGAACGTCGTGAGCGGGCCGCCAAACGGGAGGCCCATATCGATCAGGACATGGATAGCAATAGCCTGGGGCCAGAGCAGGAAGGCCTGGTCATTGCCCACTTTGGATCGCAAGTTGAGGTAGAGTCTGCGGCCGGCAATCAACGCTGCCACCTCCGCGCCAATATCGACAGCCTGGTGACCGGGGACCGGGTTATCTGGTGTGCGGGCGATCCGGTCGGCGTTGTCGTCGCACGGCAACCGCGCAATGCTGAACTGCTGCGCCCTGACCCCTATGGCGACCTCAAACCCGTGGCGGCTAACATCGACCGCATTTTCATTGTTATCGCGCCACTACCCGAACCCCATGCCTTACTCATCGATCGGTATCTGGTCGCTGCCGAGGCTGTCGGGGTCAAAGCGGTGATTGTGCTTAACAAAAGTGACATGCTCAACCCAGACAATCGTCCTGACATCGACGAACTACTGGCGCCATACCCTGCACTGGGCTACCCCGTGCTACGAGTATCAAGCGAGACCGGAGACGCAATGGAAAGCCTGAGCGCGGAGCTCGACCAGCATCTCAGCATATTCATCGGCCAATCCGGCGTCGGTAAATCTTCTCTGGTGAATACGCTGCTGCCCGAGGCGGCCATCAAGATTGGTGCGCTATCAACCAGTCGCAATGAGGGCACGCACACGACTACCACCGCCAGGCTATTCCATCTACCCAATGGTGGCAGCCTGATAGATTCTCCGGGTATTCGAGAATTTGGCCTCTGGCACATGGACCGCTGGCAGGTTGAAGACGGTTTTCCAGAGTTGCGCGCTTATCTGGGCCAGTGTCGTTTTCGCGATTGCCACCATGAACAGGAACCTGGCTGCGCGCTGCTCGAAGCCGCTGCACGGGAGCCGCTGTTACAGCGACGTCTGGACAGCTTTCGACAAATTATCGCCACGCTGCAGGCCAGCACTCCGGGCGGGGCGGAGAGCTAGGCGCTATTTCAGCTTGAGCGGATCGCGTTCGGCAGCGGCACGCTTCTCACGCTCGTTCTCAAAGTGTATTTCGAAGCGCACGTTGATACTCCAAACCCCAACACGGTTGTCAAAGTCAGGCTCCTTGCGCCACATATAAGCGGGCTCAATTTCGTAGAACAAATAGCGGCGATAGATACTGGAGCGATAGTTCATTCTTAGCCCGTAGTTCTCGACCAGATTTACGGGGTCGGTAATGCCGTCGGCATTGAGCGTGAAGGTAACCGCAGTATCCTCCTCCAGACGCCGTCGCCACTGGACATAGGAGCGCCATTCAAGACCGCGGCTATCGTCGGAATAGTCGACTCGTGATCGCCAAGCCAATAAATTGTCTTCATCTAGCGGGCGATACAGATCGAACCTGCTACGACTGAAGGCACCTGTATCTCCGGTTTCATAACCCAAGTCCTGAGTAAAGCGACCAAACAGGTTCTCGCTAAAAGTAGGCGCGTAACGAAACCGCCCTCCGGCACGCAAATCGAGACTAGCGTTCACGTTACCAATAAGGTCAAAACGTACATCACGCTTCTCGCCAACGTTGTACTGCAGCCCAAGCCTGCTTTCCTCGTCATCGTTGAGGTTACCTACGTCCTCAAACTCCTCGCCCTCATCGCCTTCCAGCACCAGCGCCAGGCGTCGACTAAGTTTTGGCAACTGGACTTTCCCCCGCACCTTAACTTTGATATCACCCTCTTCAAGCTCATCATATTGGTAACCCAGGCGCAGCCTGAGACTTGAATGCGCTGCTTCAAAATCGGCGTAAGGCTCACCGTAAAAGTCGTCCATCCACTGCACCAGACGATCGGCAGAATCGGCGACATAATCTACGCTTGTGTCCACCCAGGCTTCTTTATCCGCTTCAGCCGCTTCAGCCGCTTCCCTAGCTGCCTGTGGAGCTGCCGAAGCGGTATTAGCCGGGGGGGCGTCCGTGTCGACGCCGCTGCTGACCGTCTCCGCAGCAGTTGCTGATACAGCAAACGCCGCTAACAGCAAAATCATACATAGCCGCCGCCAGCCCGCAAAAAAACTACTCGTAATCATTTTCCCCTACAATTCCTAATTTTTTGCCTACAGGATACACTACCCGCCCACCAGCTCGAGCCTCCACATTATGCCACAATCCGCACTACCACTGTTGCTTGAAGTCGAGCAACTGGCCAGCCTCATACCGAACGATCGGCTCTTGTTAATAGACGTGAGTGGTCCGGACAATTATCTCAACGGCCACCTACCGGGAGCGCTCAATTTGCATCCGGGCTACCTGCAATGCGGCGTTGCGCCGGCACCTGGAAAAATGCCCGACGCAACCCAGCTGGCCGAGGTGTTTTCCAACTTAGGCTTAACGCCGGAGCACCACGTAATCGCCTATGACGATGAAGGTGGCGGCTGGGCTGGACGTCTGCTATGGACACTCGAAGCCATTGGGCATACCAGTTACAGCTATCTGAATGGCGGCATACACGCTTGGCGCGATGCCGGCCTCGAAACTGAGACCACGGCGCAGCAAGCTAACCCCAGAGAATTCACAGTCACTATCAACAGGGCACCGATTGCAGAAATTGAAGATATCCTGCCACGCCTGGGCAGCCCCGAATTTGCTATTTGGGATGCCCGTTCTGCCGCCGAATACAACGGCGAGCGCACCGGTTCCATGCGCGCCGGCCATATTCCAGGCGCTATCAACATCGACTGGCTTGAGCTGATTGACCGCAGCAATGCAACCCGACTGGTAAATCTTGAGCAGCTCCAGGCCCGCCTGAATGAGCTAGGACTGAGCGCTGACAAGGACATCGTCACCCATTGCCAGAGCCATCACCGCTCCAGCCTGACCTGGCTGGTCATGCGCATTCTCGGTTATCCGTCGGTCAAGGGTTATCACGGCTCCTGGGGTGAATGGGGCAACCGCGAAGATACCCCGGTGGAGTCTTGAGTATGGACAAGCTATTTATTCTGCTGCAGTACCTGCTGCCACAGCAATTACTGTCGCGGCTAACCGGATGGCTGGCAGAATCGCGGATCCCGTGGCTGAAGAATTTGCTAATCACCCGCTTTGCCGCCCATTTTAACGTTGATATGAGCGAAGCGATCGAGCCTGACCTGCGCCATTTCGAGAACTTTAACGCATTTTTCACTCGCGCCCTGAAGCCCGACGCACGCCCGCTGGCGCCGGCGGCCGATGCCCTGCTAAGCCCCGCCGACGGTGCTATTAGTCAGCTTGGCGATATTACCGGCGGACGCCTCTTTCAGGCCAAGGGTCATACTTACAGTGTAGCTGACCTGCTGGCCGGCGATCAGCTCAGAGCAGCTGATTTCATTGGCGGCAGCTTTGTCACCGTCTATCTATCGCCACGAGATTACCATCGGGTGCACATGCCCATTGATGGAACACTGACCGCCCAGACCTATGTTCCCGGGGAGTTATTTTCAGTAAATCAGACCACCGCCGCCAACGTTCCGCGGCTGTTTGCCCGCAACGAACGCCTGATCTGTTACTTCGACACAGCGGTGGGACCCGTCGCCGTAGTACTCGTCGGGGCAATGATAGTGGCAGGCATTGAAACCGTCTGGGGTGGACAGGTGGCACCTCCACGCGGGCCGCAGACGCTTCGTTTCGACAACCAGAGCACGCCCATAACGCTGGCCAGAGGGGCAGAGATGGGCCGTTTTCAGCTCGGCTCCACGGTGATTCTATTGCTTCCCGAAACCGCGGCCGATTGGCAGCCTGAACTGCAGGCGGCTAGTGCCGTGCGCCAGGGTCAGAGCCTCGCCACGCTCAACCTGCCCTGAGATCATAGACAAGCCCGTGCCGTTGCCTTAACGTACTGTGATGCCTGAATCTAACCACAGCCCTATTCCCATCCTGGTTCTTACCGACTCGGTGGAGCAACTTGCCGGTATGCGCGCGGCGCTGGCCGATAAACTCACGCATTTTCAGCCAAGCTATGCAAAATCGTTGGAAGCAGCGCACGCCAAATTGCGCGAAATCCAACCGCATCTCGTGCTGTGCTCTGAACGTTTCGCAGGCAGCGAGCTGGTTTATGTACTAGACGATCTGGGCTTGCGCGCTTCGCAAGTCCTGGTGGTACTCGCCAGCCGCCAACAAAACGATGTCGACCCTCACATTGCTCGCAGTTGCCTGGATATCCTCACCTCCAAAGAAATCAAAGGCCAGTATCTGGTTGAAGCGCTGACACGACTGCTACGCACTTCAGCACGCGCCGCCGAAGCAATCCAACAACGCGACGCGGTAGCAGCCGCAGCCACCCGGCTACGCGAAGTGTATGAGGAAACGCCTTCCATTTTTATCAGTGTCAATATGGCCGGGCAAATTTCATCTATCAACCGATGGGGGGCAGAGCAACTAGGCTACCAGCCAGAAGAACTGATCAACCGCCCACTCCGCGAATTGGTCATTGAAGCCGATCGCGGCATCGCCGATAACTGCATGGCCCAAGCGCGTGAAAATATTGGAGACCCTGTCCAGAACGAGTTACGACTGCGCTGCAGCGATGAATCTCCGCGGTGGGTCAGACAAACTCTGCGTGCTGTCGGCAATCCCAGCGACACTCTGGAACTGCTATTCGCCTGCGAGGATATCACCGAAACCCGCAAGTTAAGCGAACAGCTAAGCTATCAAGCCAGCCACGATTCACTAACCAGCTTATTGAATCGCCGCGAATTTGATAATCGCCTGAAGCGGGTCATGGAATCTTCTCGCGAGGAAGATTCTGAGCATGCCCTATGCTACCTGGACCTGGATCAGTTCAAACAAATCAACGATAGCTGCGGCCATACCGCCGGCGATGAATTATTGCGCCAACTCGGAGAGTTGCTCAAACGCAACGTGCGCAAGCGCGACACCCTGGCACGCTTGGGTGGAGACGAATTCGGCATCTTGATGGAACATTGTACTTTGCATCAGGCACGTAAGGTCGCCGAGAATCTGCGCGACAAGATCGAACACTTTCGGTTTGCATGGGATAACCGTGTTTTTAACATCGGTGTCAGCATTGGACTGGTACCCATTGCAGCCAGCACCGGAGCCAGCTCTATAGAGATTTTGAAACAGGCAGACTCCGCCTGTTATGCCGCCAAGAATGGCGGGCGCAATCGCATACATATCTATCTGGAGGCTGATACAGAGCTGGCACGCCGCCACAGTGAAATGCAATTGATAGAGCAGATAACCGATGCGCTGGATAACAATCGCATGGAACTCTATGCCCAGTCGATTGTGCCGCTGGGCAATGATGCAAACACTGATGAAGACACCTTAGGCGAACACTTTGAAGTGCTGGTGCGAATGCGTGATGATCGTGGTCAGGCGGTAGCAACCGACGCATTTCTGGGTGCAGCAGAGCGCTTCGGCAATTCACCACGTTTGGACCGCTGGATTATTCAGAGCGTATTCAACCGGCTGGAGGAGTACCCAGAGCGTCTGGCCACGCTGAAAACCTGTGCCATCAACCTGTCCGGCTTGTCACTAAGCAATACCGACTTTCACGACTTTCTGTTGGAACTGCTTCTGTCCAGCTCAATACCATCTGAAAAAATATGTTTTGAAATCACTGAAACGGCTGCTATAAGCAACCTCACCGATGCCGGAGAATTTATTACCAGTGTGCGCAAACTAGGCTGTAAGTTTGCACTGGACGATTTCGGCAGTGGTCTGTCTTCCTTCGCCTATCTGAAAACTCTGCCAGTAGATTATCTGAAAATCGACGGTTTTTTCGTGCGCGATATCGCCGAAGACCCTATTAGTTGCGCGATGGTTCGATCGATCAATGACATCGGCAAATTGATGGGTATGCAAACGGTCGCTGAATTTGTTGAGAACGACGCCATTATGGAAAAACTTCGTGAAATTGGCGTCGATTATGCTCAGGGTTACGGCATCTCAAGACCGCAGCCACTGGAGAATTTTCTAACTCATGGGTAATCTGCTAGTCCGTCTTTGAGCGAGCCCGCGCAAATGCCTCAGCAAAGGCACCGCTAGCAGCCGCCTCAGGCTGCCGACCGGCTTTTTTAGCAGAGCCTGCTCCGCCCTTCCCCTGGCCGCCCGATCGCGGGCCGTCCGATCGCGGGCCGTCCGATCGCGGGCCGCCCGACTTACCCGCCTCGGAGCGCGATCTGCCGCTACGCCGATTGTCGGGGCCCTGCTTTACGCCTTCTTCAGCGTTCTCTGCCACATCATCCAGCCGCATACTCAACCCAATTCGCTGACGCGGCTCATCGATACTCATCACCTTGACCTTAACGATATCTCCAGCCTTGACGATGCTATGCGGATCTTTGACAAAACGGTTAGCCAATGCCGATATATGCACCAGACCGTCCTGATGTACGCCCACATCAACGAAGGCACCAAAACTCGTCACATTGGTGACACAACCTTCCAACACCATGTTGTCACGCAGATCACTGATTTTATTGACGCCTTCCTGAAAATGGGCCGTGGCAAACTGCGGCCGCGGATCGCGTCCCGGCTTCTCCAGTTCAGCCAGAATATCCACTATCGTCGGCAACCCAATGTCGTCACTGACAAAGTCCGAAGCGGACAACGAACCAATAAACTCAGTCGCACCGATCAGCGCAGCCACATCACGTTGGTGGCGACCGGCAATTGTTTCAACCAAGGCATAGGATTCAGGATGCACCGCAGAGCCATCGAGAGGGTTGTCGCCATCGGTTATTTTCAGAAACCCGGCCGCCTGCTCAAAGGTACGTGGGCCCAGACCCCTCACTTCCAGCAGCTCGGAGCGATTGCGGTAGGCCCCTCGCTCATCACGCAAGTTGACCACGTTGTCGGCAATTGATGGCGTCAAACCCGCAACCCTCACCAACAGCGGGGCTGAGGCTGTGTTCAGATCAACCCCTACCGCATTAACGCAATCTTCAACGACCGCATCCAACTGCCGTGCCAATTGCAGCTGGCTGACATCATGTTGATACTGCCCCACTCCGATAGAACGCGGGTCAATTTTGACCAACTCCGCCAGCGGGTCCTGCAGGCGGCGCGCGATTGATACTGCGCCGCGGATGGTCACATCAAGATCAGGGAATTCGCGGGCCGCAAATTCGGATGCTGAATAAATAGATGCTCCCGCTTCGTTAACCATGACTTTCTCGACGGCCACGCCAGTCATAGTCTTTAGCACCTGGCTGACAAATTGATCGGTTTCGCGCCCCGCTGTGCCGTTACCAATGGCAATCAGCTCAACCCCATGCCGCTCAATAAGTTGTCGCAATAATGCTTCCGCTTCGTGCGCACGTTGCTGCGAGCCATGGGGAAAGATCGTGTTGTGATCGATCACCTTGCCAGTCGCATCGACTAGTGCCAGCTTGCAGCCGGTACGCAACCCGGGGTCAAGCCCGAGGGTCACTTTGGGGCCCGCCGGCGCTGCCAGCAACAAATCTTTGAGGTTAGTAGCAAACACCGCAATGGCCTCAGCCTCAGCCCGCGTGCGTAGTTGACCCAACAGGTCAGTCTGAATATGCGTCAACAATTTGATGCGCCAGGTCCAGCGGACAACCTCGGACAGCCATTTATCGGCCGCACGCTCGGCCGTATTAATATGCCAGTGATTGGCAATAACGGCCTCGCAGGGGTGACTGGCTGTAATATCCTCGTCCGGTTGTAGTTGCAGGGATAGATTGAGGCAACCTTCATTACGCCCTCTGAACATAGCCAGCGCCCGATGCGAAGGCACCGTACCCAGCGCTTCATGATGTTCGAAGTAGTCGCGAAATTTGGCGCCCTCCTCCTCCTTGCCAGACACCACCACAGACACCAGCAGGCTTTCTTCGCGCAAAAACTTACGCACCTTTTCGATCAGATCTGCGTCTTCGGCAAAACGCTCCATTAGAATCTGGCGTGCTCCGTCCAATGCGGCCTTGGTATCTGCCACGCCTTTATCGGCGTCTACAAACCCTGCGGCGATAAGCTCTGGATGTTGCGCTGGGTCTGCTAGCAGCGTGTCCGCCAGCGGCTCCAGACCCGCCTCTCGGGCAAGCTGTGCTTTGGTTACCCGCCGCGGCTTGTAGGGCAAGTAAAGATCTTCCAACCGACTGCGGGTTTCCGCGTTCTCTAATTGCTGAAGTAATCCAGGGGCTAGTTTGTCCTGTTCCTGAATACTGGCGATAACAACTTTGCGTCGATCTTCCAGCTCACGCAGATACAGTAGCCTCTCAGCCAGCAGTCTTAGCTGGTTATCGTCCAGCGAGCCGGTAACTTCCTTGCGATAGCGCGCGATAAAAGGCACGGTCGCGCCTTCGTCCAGCAGATTTACGGTGGCAGTAACCTGCGCCGGGCGCACCTCGAGCTCAGCGGCAAGGCGGTCGGTAATAGAAGGCAGCATCGGCAGAAATTCCCCGCAAAAAAAGCCGTGAAGTATGCGTCAGCGCTACTACTAATGCGAGCCATAATGAGCTTCAGGTGACACTTTTCGACGGACTGCAGGCAAGGCACCAGTCAACGGCTGTAGTCACAACTGGCGCGCAGATATTTTGCCAGGCGCGGCGCCTAAACCCACCCCGCACTGAACTACAAATTTTCCTCCGCAAACGCCGCCAGGCGGCTGCGCTCTATACCGTTTACATGCATGATCCCTGCATGTGGGTAGTGTTTTGTTTTCTCAACCAGATAGGTCAGCCCCGACGTCAGCGGACTTACCCCATTCTTATTATGTTACTACAACCCCATCTTTAAATACGTGCTATATTTCGTTACCCATACGACCATAGACGCATGAGTAGTCATGACGCGCATAATAAAAACGCAAATCAATCTTGGGGCATTGCCGTACTTTGAAACCAACACCGATGGCAAGCTAGTAGAGGGAGATATCGGTGAGCACACAGTACGCGTACTCCGTTATCACCGGGATAGAATCCTCCCCGACTTCCCATTACTGTCGTGCCCACATCGTCTCAGAGAATGCATGGAGTTCAACCTTTTCCTAATTGATCGTAGGCTCGGCAACTTCTCGCTCAAAAAATCCAAGCATACTGAGACGGAAAAGCGAGTCTGGAGCGAAGGACACTTAGCATCCAAAAAAGCCCCGGAGCTGAAGACCGAGAGTCTAATACCAATTGCAAAAGACTTACGGAAGTATCTCGACTGGATGATCGAACAGGACATATCCTATGAGGAAATAATTGCGATCCCGGAAAACTATGACCCTAATAGTCTCGACGAAGCTGAAGCCCTACTGCCAGTATGGCGTTTTCAACAATTTTTAGTAAAGCAGGTGGAAAGCCAGAAGTTGGCATTCAATCGCTGCCAAAGAATATTAAGCAATGTAAGAGCGTTCTATCTTTGGTCATACAAAAGGTCAACAGTTAAGTTCCTTCCCTTTTCTATCCATCTCAAATCAATTTCCGTCAAACGAAAGGACGACGCAGAAGCAACTTTTTCGATGCCTGGCTCTAAACCCGTGAATATGCGAGCAATCGAGTCTTATGTGAGCAACCTGTCAATTCCTAAAACAGCTAAAAGAAAAAGCCGTCACCCACGCGAAGGTTTGAGTGCGTATACAGCGGAAGAACTCAGATTACTGATGAACACCAAAATCTATGCTCACCGAACCTATGGACTATTCATAAGGTGTGCCCTTTTTGCTGGACTACGCGTATTTGAAGTTGTCCAGATCGACTACAAAGACATTATTGATCCAGCCGAGAATCGTTTCAGCTTCTCACTGAATTTAGTTCGCAAATTTGACAAATCGACGAACCTGAGAATTTCACCAACCTTGATGCAGATGCTCTGGGGATATACTCAAGATGATATCTATACGAGACGCCGCCTAAAGCATGAAACCAGATATGGTATGAATAACCCCGATCATCCGCTTCCACTATTCATTAATCGCGATGGCGAACGAATGTCAGAGTCAACTGTTACAAATACTATCCAGAAATGTCGCCTAGAACTAAAGGAGCGTGGACTACCAAGACTAGACAGAGACTTCCACGATCTTCGAGCCACGTTCGCTACTTACTGGGCCATCGCCCTTCTAAAAAAGGGTTACACGCCAAACGAAATAAAAGCCAAGCTCATACTGCTTCTCTCCCATGAAACATTTAAAACCACGCAGCTCTATCTCGACTTCGCACTCGAAGGAAAAGCTGGAAAACATGGCGCAATGGAGCCATGGGTAGTAGATATCTATCAAGAAGTGATGGATCGAGTAAATGCGTCGTGATCCCTCCTCGTAGCCTAACCCTCGTACGAGAGTTTGAGTCCTACTCGGAACAGTTCGCACAAGATGTGATCACAATTCTCACCGAGGCATGCAGGCCTGACACTGAACGGACCTGCGCAGGCCACGATGTGACAGCTGAGCGACTGAAAGACCTACTAGTTTACATTCGGTCATTCAAACAGCCCGGTGAAGGAGCTCATTTCCAAAACTTTATAGATGAAGGCTTCACCCTACTAGACGACGCTACTAAATGGGCGAATATTGAACAAGAGCTTTATCTATTTGAGGCGGCAGAAGAGAGGACACTTACCCAACGGGGCGGCTCAATTCTCAACGGAATAACGAACCTGGCGAAGACTCATTCAAAGAATCAAGACCTGTGGCCACCTAGCCGGGTGGTCATGCTCGGAACAACTATTAACATAGCCCCAATGTACACATACCCAGTCAACTGGATAATCGATTTTAAGGAGCTGGCAGATAAGATACTTTCCGGACCCGGAGGTGGAGCTAAATATAGGCATTCAATACACGCTATGCAAGCCTCCTTATCCAAGAGTAGATTTGACCCATATGTAGATGATTTCGTCAGTGGTGGCCAAGTGCTAGCTGATGCTCTAGATGATGACAACTACTTCAAAATTCTTCTTTCACAAACAAATCGAGGTGACCATTCCCGGCTGGGAAATGTTCGGAAACTTAACAATCCAAAGCTGCATGGCAATGTGGCGAAGCATGCCCAGCGCAACCAACACAATCTACGCGCTGGAAGCATGTCGAAGGGCGCATTCTGGGTCTACCAACTTTCGCCAAAATGGTACCGTCAATGCCAGACATATATTGACGCAGTCTACAAAGACAAAGGAGAGTTAAAGGCCGTCAGCGCTATAACGAGGTTGACCAAAATTAGTAGCTCCATGGTTGATCACAAAGAGCACCTACCATTCTTGGAAGACCTTAACACTCACGGAATCGAAGCATTCCTGTTGCATGATGCGGATCTTTTGTTGGCGGTCTATGGCATAGAAGATAAGAGAGCCCGAGATTCGTTCGGTGAAATTCTCAGAATGTACAACACACTTCATGAAACATCCCATAGAGTCCACAACTTCTTAAAGTACACAGTGTCCGTTCCCTGCGATTCGGGTGACGATGAATACAGTAACATAGATCTTTCTGGTATCGCGGAGATCTCCAGCCTACTAACTCAACATATCATTGACTACGCAGCGTACGAGCTGGGCCGCATTGACGGCGATGTCAAAGCAGAAACTACGATTTTTGGACAGGTGACAACCATTAAGGCCGTATTTCTCAACCACCTTAGTCATCTAGATGACACTGACATGTCGTTACTTTCTGAATACGGAATCTACGCTTTAAAGATGAACAACTCTAAAATATTTAAGAGAGTTCGGTACAGCATAAGAGAAGCATTCGAAAAAAATATTCTATCAGTTGACAGCGCCAAACAGTATCAATCTGCTATCAGCCGCCTCTGTAAACATTACAAATTGGCAGAGGTTAAGTCTTACGCAGTATCAGCCGGTAAAAGGGAGCGACATAAAAGAACTTTGTCAGAGTCGGACTACTACAGCATTGAAGATGTAGCATCACTGGCATATGCGATAGAGCTTGCTCTTTGTGACCGTAATTTATCACTTCATGATGAGCAAGTATTACGATTAGGGCGAGTACTAATAAAAACTGGATGGAACCTTGCACCAGTATTGACGCTTGAGGTTGATGATATCCTGCAATTAAATACCTCATCATCTAGCCAAGCTAGACACTTTGTTAGGCTTTTTAAAAAGCGGGCGGATTACGAAACTCAATTCTATGAATTTGAAATGAGCTCCGACGACCTGGAAAAGGAAGGAATAGTGTTCGGCACTGAAGTGACCAACGCCCTACGCGACCTTAAAGCTATCCGAGATAATTTTCCATCGGACATACGCGGGGAATTACCCGAAAAAAGCAAGCTCAAATATCGACTACCACTATACATTGACACTAAGGGAAAAGTGCGTGGATTCAGTTTTAAGAATTTTACATCGAAGCTTAACATTATACTTAGACGAAACGAATGTAACATTCAATTCAACTGTCAGCGCATCAGAAAGGGTGGACTCAATTATATTTACAAACAGTTTTCCAGAAACTTCAAAGAATACAAAAAGGCGGGGCAACATTCGCTAAAAGTTTTCCTGGATGTTTATCTTCGTGATAATGGAATTCGTTCAGAGGAAACCCTATCTTCAGCCACAAGCATCATGGCGAACTATTTCACCGGGAGACCAATTTCAGATGATATTATTATTGTTACAGATATACCTGACGATTCTAAACAGACGCCTAGTGGGCGCTGCACATCGCAAGGAAATGATGCTGAAGCTATCGCCTATCTCAATACACACAAACACCTAAACAAAGAGGTCGACAATGAAAGCCCTCGTTGCTCGGACTTCAACGCTTGCTTGTTCTGTCGCCACTTCCGGGTTATCGCCGATGCAGAACACGTGTGGCGCCTGTTATCCTACAAAGAGTACATTGTCGGTGAAATGCAACGCGCTGTATCGGATTACGAAGAAGTCACTGACCAGGCCAGGTACATTGATGAGCTGGAAAAACGTGTTGACGAAATACTAGAGGATCTTGCTGCCATCAATAGTGATGCCATAAGTAGCGGAAAACAGTTAATGAAAACAAAAGGGTGCCATGAAGATTGGGCGCTTTTAGCAGAAACCGGGTGACACAATGAATCTGATTGACTTGATGGAGCAGATAGCAGAACCAGACGAGACCGGGCTGCTGACAATTACTCCCTATAGTGATATCGACCATCAACTAGTACAGTCCGTTCCTATTGCAAGTGTCACTAGTTTGAATCATTTTCTTCACGGAGACGTCCGTTTTGGTGACGATATATGGAGAGAGAACGCAAAGCGCTCTGTGGACTTCTCAGGGCTTCCCATCCAAACAAAACATGAAATCAAAGCCGCTGTTTTACTAGCATCTAACGTTGGGTTGTATGAAGGTGGAAACGGACAAAAATTTGACAGCGTCACTCTACAAGCTGCCCCCGCAATCAAACTAGGAAGCTATTTAAAAGACAAAGATATTGCATCCTTAGCTGAATTTAATACTTTACCTGAACTGATTATCCGAAACCATATTGTTAACTTTATTTGCGATGTATTGAGGCTCGGAGAAGGGGATCAGATCTACACTCACCAATTCAGGTTTTTTCAAGAGCACTTGAATTACGGTCTTCTGACTCCAAGGACCTGTGAAATATTCTGGGATGAAATAGCGAGACATGGCATTGATCTCAACAGGAAGCAAGTAGTCTTATCCCACCCCATCATCCCATCCAGCATTTTGAAACAAGTAATCGCTCAGTGTGAGAGGCGCTTGCACGAGGCAAGCGCTGCGTTCGAAGCATGGGACTCCATTAATACTCATTATATCGAAGCTCTTGCACAAGCACGAGTATGCAAGCCCGTAAGCAACACTTCTAGTTTGGTCAGGGTAGGCCTAGGCGAGAAATTTAACAGCAGACTGAAAGAAGGCTATCTCGCATTCGACAACCTAAAACTCTATGTGCTGGTATACATATTGGCTTACACAGGAATGCGTAAGGAAGAAGCTTTGTCCTGCAAAATAGGCTGCGCCAAAAGGAAAGATGGGCGGTTTTACATTGAGGCCACCCTCACGAAAACTGACGAGAGCGAAGTTGTGATGCTATGGGTAGCAAATCAGGATACCTACGATGCAGTTACGCTATTAGAGCGCTACGTTCTCGCAATGCATAAAAGGGCTGAAATTATCTTGGAAAAGCATAGTGACGTACTACCTACAGAGCTAAAGCACCGACTGACAGAAGGGCTCAAGCGTAAGCTTCTCTTTGGAGTTGCAGACAACCTTACATCCATTAACTTTACAGAGGCTAGACTGGGTAGTGAATCAAACGATCCGTCAAAAGCCTCCAAGTTTTCGTTACATCATTTACGATTTACATTGACCACACAAGACATCGATCAACTTGAGTCCCTAGGCTGTAACTACAAATCCACACGCGGGAACAAACGCGGCGATAAGTATAGCGCTGGCAGCGAGTTCAACATCACTTCACATATGTTCCGCCATACTTTCGCCTGGTTTATTATTGCTAATCGACTCGGTGATTTGGATGACATCAAACATCAGTACAAACATCTGGCCAGCTCTATGACGTTGGTTTATACAGCGCGTGGCTATGAAACCGCAGATGAACTAATAGGCCTATTCGAAGACTTTCAAGAGTTGCTCGTCGATAATATTGCACAAGAGATTGCACAGGAGGCCTCCGAAGGTGTCTTGAAGGGCGCTGGTGGCGAAATACTTAACAAAGGTGCAAAGGAACTCGTATTCTCGGTCAAAGCAACAGAAGCCAGCAGCACCGGTCGCACAATCAAACAAATACACTTCAAAGACTTAAACGCCTACGCTAACTTTCTGGTACAGAATATTCGTGATATACGCGGATTACCCCATGGCTACTGCACTGGCGGCTCCGATTGTAAGTTAAAAAATGTAGGGATACCTAGTGGCTGCGTTTACTGTCCTAACTATGTCGTTACTGAGCGTCAGCGTGTTCATTGGCGAGCCATGAAAGGTTTTGCTGATAGAAAACTCGCTGTATATTACGAGTTACCGGCTAGCAAACAAGCCGATTTCGAATTACTCGCTCAAAGCTGGAAAAACACCAGCAAGGCCGCTTCGATCATTTTGACGGATAGCAACCCACTCATAGTGGAGACTACGTCATGAGTTCAGACCTGACTGCAAAAGATTTACTCAAAAAAGCTCTTTGCGAGCTTAAAAATCAGCCCCATGCGAAGATCAATAAGAACACAGTCGCGAAAAAAGCTGGCGTAAGTCACACGCTCTTTCGAAAGAGCGCTTACGAGGACATTCGAGGCGAAATCGAAGACGCAGAGGCAACAAGGAAGTCTGAACTTGAAGAGCAGGCGGCCAATGATAAAATCGCTTCTCTCGAGGCCCGACTTCACAGCGCATCCGAGAAAAACAGCCAACTAAAAGAACGTCTGGCAGAACTCGAACCGGTGGAGCTCAAGGATAACGAGAAGAAACTGATTGTCAGCCTAACTGAGATGTACCGATTCAACGATCTATTACGCTCTGAACTTAGAGTAAAGTATCATACGGAAATAGATACTGATACAGGCGAGTTAATCCCTATCAAACCTAACAAAGAGAAATAGTAGAGTTACGATATTTATCTGCGTTTAGACGAAATGCCCAAGATCATGCAAGCATGCTGACGCAGTATTATTAGAATCCAATTTTTCAGCGAGCTTGGTCAATATACTTAACTCTTCATTTTCAATCCAGGAGTCGAAATGGCAAAGAAACGGATTTCACTAGGCCTGCGATTTAGTAACTCGGACTACACGTTTGCCGTCATGGACTCGACAAAAGCAAGTCCTAACATTGTTGAACTGAGCACTGTAGTATGCCCAAAAGGATTCCATAGATCACAGACTCTTAAATGGCTCGTTCAAGAAATTGACGGAATATTTGCTAGGCACGAAGGGATTTCCATAGTCACGATAAAACGATTTGAGGGGCGCTCAAAGGGAAATACGTTCGAGGAACGGGTAGAGAATGAGGCGACGGCATACATAGCCGCAGCAAATGTTGGTCTTAAGGCCGTCTACAAAAAGATGGGTTCCACGCTTGCAAAAGACCTTGGACTAAAAGGAAAGGCTAAATTGCTAAAAACCGAGCTGGACACCAGCATGATTCCAAATTTTTCAGATTATGGTGATAAAGAGAAAGACGCCATTCTATCCGCATGGAGTGAACTTCTCTGATGGCAGTTGGATTTGACTTCAAGAAAAGGTTGGGCGCGGGGTATTTCGGAGAGGTGTGGTTGGCTATAGACACTGGCTTGCAAACAGAGCGAGCAGTAAAGCTAATTCCTCCAGAGAAAGTCGTAAACACCCAGAATTTTTTCCACGAGGCCCAGGTGCTTAAGGCAGCAGAGCATGCAAATGTTGTTAAAGTCGAAGAAGCCGGAACAATGGATGATGGTCGCCTATATGTTGCTATGGAGTATTTGCCGAAAGGTAGCCTCGAAGATGAAGCGAAAGGTGGTTATGTAGATCTCTCACGCGCAAAGCGAATAATGATCGATGTACTCAGAGGGCTGGAATACTCTCATTCGCAGTCAATACTTCACCGTGACATTAAGCCTGCGAACATTCTTATCGGAACAACTGGCGAGGGAAAGCTATCCGATTTTGGACTTTCAATTCCCGCGGGTGTTGATCCAGCCGCCTTCGGAATGAAGGGCTATGTTTATACACTCCACGTACCTCCGGAAGTGCATATTGGCAATCCTTATTCCGAACTAGGGGAAATCTATGCCTGCGGGGTCACACTGTACCGCTTAGTCAATGGAGATGCTTTTCTGCCACCGGTGCCTTCCGCAGAGTTGCAGAAACTCGTACTGTCTGGCAAGTACCCAGATAGGAAAAGCTACAGGCGCTTTGTTACCCGCCCAATTAGAACCCTGATTAATCGTTGTTTGAATCTTGATCCAAACAAACGATTTCAATCTGTCACGGACCTTCGTCATGCAGTAGAGCAGCTGGAAGTCCGCCTAAATTGGAATGAAAAACTGCTGGCGAATGGCTTCCAGTGGAGTAGCAGTCACAATAAGAAAATTCACCAAATTACCATGGTGTCCGATGCCAATTCTGACTGGAGCATTGAAGTGAAGAGGGGCGCGAGCAGGCATAACCTGCGTAGAATTAGTGCCCTCTGTTTTGGGCAGCTAAGCAGTAGAATGGCTGAGCAACGAGTAAAAAGGCTACTACAGGATTTTGTACTAGGAAACCTACCGTAGACAGCTAAGAAGATGTGCAAGTGAACGACTTCACCGCCGCTTCACTTGCTTTACCAAACGGCTGTACTGGCACAAATATGAGGCGACGAAGCCTGACTAGATATCAGGTAGGGTCTGGCTTCTTACATAAGTAACTCTACGCCCCGCTGAATCTTCGCTTCAAGTTTTCTTTTCCGCATCCTCGACGAGAGAAATTAACTTGTCCTGGAGCTTTGAGTTCGAGGCACGGGCTTCTTTCAACTGGGCCTGGCTATCCTCCAGCGCCTCTCGTACGGCATTAGCCTGTGTGATTGCTTTTTCGCGCTCCACATCCAGAGACCTCACTTTATCGAGAAGATCCCGTACCTCACCACTTGCGTCATCGAAGTTTTGCTGAATACCGCTCAATGAGTCTTCAAGCGAGGAAATTTTGCTCTCAAGAAGTTCAATTTCGCTGAAGGCCTCATCCTTTTCAGCCTCGTACACCTTTATTCTCTCCTCACATTCTTGACGAGTATTTTCGACGGCACCGCTCGTGAGCTGATTAAGTGTCAACCAGAGCTGGCCAACGAATTTGTCACCGGCCTTTTTGGCCGCATCTGGCATCTCTACTCTGGCCGAAATGCTGCTCCGACTTTCACGCCATTCACGCATTACTGGAGAGATGTCTGCAATAGACCCCCCTCCCATTGCAGTACGAACGTCATCATTCGTGGGTTGCTCCCTCCCCTCGCTGACCAGCCGGTCAGCTGCCTGGGTGATAGCTTCGCGTTTTTCGCTGGAGATATTTCTCATGTTCAGGCTCTCGGTGCATACGGTTTGGTACGGTATCATACCTACCATATAGTACCATGTTCAATGAAAAACACCGGCCACGAACTGGTCAGTGCTGCAACCGCACTCTAAAGAGCCATTAATTTTCTGTATATAGTTGATATATGAACGGAAAGCCCCCATATGTAGTATGTGGAATGCCCAAAAAGAGGCTGCGTGGAAAATAATGGACCAAAAATATCAAGTTCTAGCCTTGAGTGGAGGAGGAGCCAGGGGCGTGTATACAGCCCAGGTTCTCGCCGAACTCGAATCGCGATTTAAGGTGCCTATCGCGTCATGCTTCGACATGATCTGTGGAACCTCGATTGGCGGCATTCTGGCGCTAGGGCTCGCTGCCCATATCCCCGCTTCGGCTATCTTGGCTACATTCGAAAAGCATCGTAAGAATATCTTCCCTCCATTTCCAGACAACCACACAACCGAGAGATTTTGGCGGCTAGGCCTTTCAAAGAAAGATGTGGGGCAAATCAGGAATGCTCAGTATCAAGCGGGTCCGCTTAAATCTGCGCTTGAGGATATTTTCGACGAGCGGAAAGTTAAAGATCTAGCCAGCTGTGCGCTCATACCTGCAATCAACTACACAGTGGGGCGAATGCGGGCATTCAAAACGCCCCACAATTCGATGTTTTACCAGGATGGCGCGAGAACACTGGTTGATGTCGCGCTGGCCACCAGTGCTGCACCCACGTACTTTCCTATCCACTCCATCGAAGGAGATAGATTTGTTGACGGCGGGCTAGCCGCAAACAACCCAATCCTGATGGGAATAGTCGAACTTCGCAGAGCATGTGGTGCGCAGTTGGAGCAAATATCAGGGTTGTGTATCGGAAACATGGGGCAGGGACTGGCTGTCAATCACGAGAAGCCTCTCGATCTCGGCTATAAAGGCTGGGGATTTGGTAAGGACATAATAAGTCTGTCGATGTCTATTGGCGAGCAGCTGCATTTTGATATGGCGCGCATGCTGCTCGACAGCCGCCTAGAAATCATCGACAGCGAAGCCACCGAGCAGCAAGCCAATCTCCTATCACTCGATAACGGCTCTGATGCTGCAGCGGAAATACTACGCGGGCATGCCAGGAATAGAGCTGGCCAGCGCGTGAACGACAAGGAAATTATCGAACTATTCCAACATACCGCATCCGTGCGGCCGATCACGGGCCCACACGAGCCGTAAAGGAGAAGATGCATGCCGAAGTATGACGTTAGTGATTTGTTGGTCAAGCGCTTTCAGAGCGATAGATTTATCAATGAACTAGATGTTGATGATAGCCAGCTCGCGCTTATGAAAGACGCGAGGACCAAAGTAAGGAATACACTGAAATCCGCATTTACCCGAGCAAAATCAAACGATGAATACTTGTGCCGAATGGAGGAGACAGATAGGCAGGTATTCCAGAATATTGAGCCCAGGTTCTGGCCTCAGGGCTCCTTTGCCTATGGAACCCAAAATGTACCAGCTCAAATTCCACCGCAGCAACTAGATCTTGACGACGGTGTTTACCTCCCCCTAGAGGCCATGCGAGATAGACCTATCGTCAATAAAGAAATATTTTTTAGTATTGTTGACGAAGCCCTGAAAGAACTCGCCCGTGAGCAGGGGTGGCGCTTCATAGAAAAGAACACATGCGCACGACTGGAGATATCGCATGACATCCATATCGATGTCCCTCTCTATGCCATACCTGTAGAGAAGTTTGATGACCTCCAGAAAGCCGCCGGCCGCTCTACACTGAAAAGGTCCGTTTTGAATGAATCGGATGACCTTAGCCTTCGGCGAATGCTGGCCGGAGAAAAGGTGTACCTCGCTCTCAGGGACACAGGGCACTGGGTGGAAAGCGATCCCATCCAGATTCAAGCCTGGTTTGAGAATGAACAGATCGTGTTTGGCGAGCGCCTTACCAACGTCTGTCGCTACCTGAAAGCCTGGCGCGACAATACATGGCCTAGTGGTGGACCGACTTCAATAGCGCTGATGATCTGCACTTGGGAAGTCTTTAGAGACTCTGACAGAGAGTTTTACTCCGATAGCGACGCTTTGCTTCAGGTTGTGAAAGCACTGCCCGAGAAGCTCTCAGTGGATGTTCGCAACCCCGTCTCGGAAAAGGAAATCATATTTCCCCGCAACGTGTCACCCGAACAAATCGCGGAAATTATTCGGGCCGCTAATCAACTATCAACTGATGTGGTGGGTGCACTTCAGCAAGCAAGCTCTCCAATCCAGGTCGTGGATATTTTCAGGCTATACTGGGGTGATCGTTTTCCGCGGCGACCAGATTGGGTCTCTTTGGCGGGGGCGATTGCAGCAGCGGTCGTCACATCAACACCTATCGATGCACAGCCTGAACCGGAAATCGGCACCATGCGTTCTGGACACAGATCTGGCTGATGAGTGACGAGACGGTCTGCCTTCAAAGCATCCACTTTGTGCTTGCTGCCAATGGTTTCAGGCGCTCAGCTTCTATCTCTAAACACATTTACGGCGGAGTACTTAGTAAGTCTGACTTAGATTTTCCGATCCAAATAGAAATTTTCGACCCGTTTTTTGTTCGGAAACCCGACGTAATTCTGCTTTCAAAGCCCGATTCGCTTCCCACTCGCTTACCCCACGTATTTGCCGACAAGCATCTATGCTACCTGGATGATCAGGGGGCCGAGTTCGACAGATACGACCCTGTGGGTAACATCACGCTCGTATTGGCATCATTACATCATTTACTGGATCAGTACGCGACCAAGCCAGAACTTTTACAGCAGGAATTTAGAAGAGAACTGCCAGCCTATTGGCAACAAAATAATGAGGAACTTGTTTATTTAGCGGCTGAATCCTCTAAAAACATTGTATACGAGTATTTTCACTATCTTGATCCTGCTGGAACAAAGCTTGGCGAAATTATCGTGGCTGATGACGCCACAGGAACTCGAGATTGGAGAAGAAAAAGGCAGAACGCCGAGCAGATAGGAACGGGGCACGCAGTCATAGTTTCGCTACCAACCGATATTGAAATACCCGATAAAGATTGGCCGCCAACGCAGTTCACTCATGTCGCGGCCTGGCTAAAGGCTTCTGGCCATCAGGCTTCTTATCAGAGGCTGGTCACTCAGGCGTTCGAACATATAGCGACTAGCAGCTCTTGTTTCTTCATTTTTCAGCTTCAAGGCATGTTTCTTGGTGGCTTACTTTCATTTAGATCAAATAGAAGCCGGAGAGTGATACGCGAAAAGTTCAAACGCACCCGACCTGGTAGACGTGGACGACAGAAAAAGCTTGATGTCCCACTTCATCGAAAAGTCTCACTGTTATCTAGCCTCCAGAAGTACGAGTCCGCTGATACATTTCAACGACTAAATGTCAGGGACGTTCGAGCCAGCACAGTCTACACAAGAAATTTGGTTTACGAGCGAAACCTTTCCACAATAAACATTGCCGTGATCGGTTGTGGCACACTGGGCGGATATGTAGCTTCGCTACTTCAACATGCCGGCGCCGGAACGGGTGGTGGTTCGCTCGCACTGTATGATGCAGATGAACTTCATCCAGAAAATCTCGGTCGGCATCTATTGTCTAGTAGATACCTTGGTCAGAACAAGGCCACTGCCCTAGCAACCGAACTGAATGACAACCCCCCTGTGGGAGGCTGCGTGCATGCGATTCCAAGCAAGGTTGATCCCTGCGAGTATGAGGCTTTCGCGAAACAATACGACCTGGTGGTGGACACAACTGGAGAAATTACCTTTTCCACGTCACTCTGCCACGAGGCTCATCGTAGTGAATACATGGTACCTGTTCTCTATGGCTGGATTGACGCGGGTGGTCTCGCGGCGAGAACATTACTCGATCAACCAGGCAGTGGTCTTGCATGTTATGCATGCCTAAAAACTAGAGACTCGACAGGGAAAATTGGGGAAAGATTTCAGCTATTTAAAAACGGAGTAGAAATTCCTTCATGGCAACCTAGGCCCTGCGGGATCGGAGGCTTTCTACCATTTCCTACGCAAGCATCGGTAACTGCGGCGGGCCTAGCTCAAGCTCAAAGTCTTGACTGGATTAACAATTCACCGGCCCCTCGCTTCAGGCATATTTCCCTCGATCCAAGAGCCTGCGACACAAAGAGTGCTGACCTCAAGCCCCTGAAGGAATGTCCATGCTGCCAGACCTAGTGGCACACCTAACCAATGGTGGGCTTCTTCTAATCTCTGGTGCCGTGAGAAGTAGCATCGACAGCTATGCACAAAGACAAGACCAGAATGAAGCGGGGGGAGTATTATTAGGACGGTATCGAGGATCACATATAGAGATCGTGGCTGCCACCTACCCGGGCAAACATGACATAGCAACGAAATACAGTTTCTCGCGAGCAGCAGGTCATCATCAAAAAATTGCTGACCAATGGTGGGAAAAGTCAGGAGGCGAGATTACGTATTTGGGTGAGTGGCACACTCACCCGGAGCCCATTCCCTCACCTTCCCCCCTAGATAGGAACGAGTGGCTATCTCAACTTCCCCCCAGGGCGATGATTCTCATTATTCAAGGAACAGAGAGCGCGGAAATTTTTTACGCACATGGAAGCGTCCAGAAGCCAGCGATAGAAAAGGTGGGCAATATCACTGAACCTTAACTTTTATGGTGGCTAGCACTCGAACAACTTTGCTGGATCGACATTAAGCGCTCCGGCTACCTTAACCAGCGTGCTAATTCGAATGTCTTTTTTACCCCGCTCTATAAAACCCATGTGACTACGGTCAATACCCGCCATGTCCGCCAGAGCCTCCTGTGATACACCCTGCGCTTTTCTAGTAGACCTAACATTTTGTCCGATCACTCTAAGATAGGTTTCCACAAAAACGGCCTCCTGTTAAAAATCAGGAATATCCGCAATTGAGCGTTATAACACCACGGGCTATAATGCTCATTTTTCTGAAATAGAAAAAGATGGGCCACCTAAATAGAGAGTCAGGCTAGATCTTGTTGGAGACACTACCGGCATGCCAATTATCAGAGACGAAATCTTTGAGCCGCTTTTTCCTCATATCTACGAGGTATATTTCTCTGTAAATGGATCTAAGACCATCTCCTATATTGGTAAATCTTCTGGCGAAAATGTAGCTTACATTTCTGGATCTTCGGAATTAAATCGAGTTATAGCCAATACCGTTCTATGCTTCGGCGAGGAAATGGCAACGTCTGGATGGCACAAAGTGGTACTCGCCAAATTCCCATTTGGCACAAAGAATAGCGTTATAGAGGCTGCAGAGAAGCGCCTTATTCTGGCAGCATATGACGAATGTCGTCGCCTAGGTCCCGGAAGAAGTTGGGAAATACTGAACAAGGAGTACCTTCAGAGAGCCTGGAAATCAGACGCGAAGCCAGTTCTCACAAAACTACGTGGGAATTGCGAGTGGCAGCCAGACTTCATGGAAGGCACTCACCTAGATAGAAAGTCCGAATCTATATCTAAGTCCATTGCTGAACCTCCCGCCACTGTTGAAGCCAGATATCCCATTGAAGAAGCAGAACGTGCCTTGGTTGAAACGGAGGGCCCACCATCAATAATCGAGGCAAATTTTCTGCAGAGGGCGACAAAAGAACTGGGGCGTAGCGTACCAGTGCCGATTTCTCTCATCGCATATCCCGGGTTGAAACGCTCATCGATTAAGCTGCGTATTCTGCTGTGTGTGATTGTTACCGTACAAAAGTCGCACCGTATCGCGCAGCATCGGTATGTGCTAAAGACGTCAACGTTGCGATACTTACTTAGAGAACCTAATCTTACACACAGCAGGGCGAGAGACGCCTTCGCGGAGCTCTCAAGCGCTGTAAACGCTCAAAAATTTACCACGATCGATGGATTCTCCAGCGGCGACAGCACAGTACGGTTCCAGATCACCTGCGATCTGACTACCAATTTGAGTCCCATATCCTGCGTTCCGGTGGAATTCGTCAAATTCATTACTGTAGCTAGCCAGGGCCAGCAGGCAGCCTTCGGAAGGCGTTTTTTTGGAATTTTGGCCGCAGACCAAAACTTTAGGCAAACGGGGAAAGGTATTGCCGTACGGGTCGCACTTTCAATTCTTTCAGGGAAAGATGTTAGTTACTGCGAGGATATTGAGAGGCTCAGAGAATTGCATAGCTCCTGTATCAAAGGATTAAAGACTTCAGAGAGCTTATTGAGTGACGCCTTAGGGTCTAAGTTTGCTACTAACTATTTCACTAAGAAGAAACTTCGAAGAATTGAAGCCGAGTTTAAAAGCACTGAGTCCGACTTCCGTGTCCTCTTTGACAATGCAGAACAACCATTATCAGATTTTATAGCTCTAGTTTCCGACGTGTGACCGATTGCTCAGGGTGCCATCAAGTTGGCTACCTAGATCTGTCACATACACGCGAGAAAAATTTCATTGATGCGACTCGCCTGGCCGTGAATGCCATATCCAACACCTTCATTCCATCGCCAAATTCAGCCTTTTCAATCAGAGTTCGTTTTACGAACGTGTCCCTGGTTGTAAGCTGAACAACTGGATCATAGATTGATGTCAGCCAGTCGAATCCCAATGCAGGCACATAATCATCGGGTAAATCCGCTCTATTTCCCATACTTTCACCAATTTCGCTCACGCGTTATTTGTCTTCTGCATCAAACAGAAAGAGACGCTACACTTCAGTTTTCTAGGATCCCTAGAGTTGCTAGATATCAAAGGCGGATATATATTGCTGCCAGCACACCACCTGCAATTCCGGCGACAACACTCCAGCTCACCAATCCAATGCAAAAGCCCGTCCAATTCATGGCCCAATTCATCTGTGAGATTTCTATGTGCAACATGTAACCTGTCATTTGCCACATGGCTTCAGGCAAAATAGCGACCAGTGCGCTACAAGCTATCCATAGAAATGCTGCTGTTGCCGCGCTCGCTACGGCAAATTTTTTCGGATAGATCATTGTTTTTCTCCTTTCTCGGTGACCAATGTTACGTCCACATGCTGAATTGATGTGGCGCAATGATTTTCCCAAGGCCACAGACGCCCCATTGCCAGAAATGTGAATGATGCGGACCAGGTGATTAGTAGAAAACCGCTGAGGGCTTCCATGGCTGTGATGAAACGAATGTGCCCCTGAGGTTCGATGTCTCCCAGTCCAAGCGTGGTGTAGATCACGCCTGAGTAGTAGAGAAAGCTCATCGCGTCTGTTACCGCCGCGCCCTCGAAAACGCCCAAATCAAGAAAAGACACCGACATACCATAGGTAAAGGCGTAGATTCCAATCTCGGCGATGTGGACAAGGAAGAGCGTCACGACGATTACAAGCACCAGGGCCTGCGTCGATAGCCCGAGCCGTGGACCCCTTGAACCGAGCCAAAGCAACACGCGGTAGTGAAATAGAAATGTCAGCGAAACCAGTCCAAATGCGAGCAGCATGGCGGCTATCATGGCGCTGCTCCTACGACACCATCTTCTGACTCCGGCTCGGATTGATCGACAATAACCCGCCGCGTTTCCTGGAATTGTAGAACGAAGCTATAGATCACCGGCAGCACCAGAAGATTGAGTATCATGACTGTTAGCATGCCGCCTAACATGGGAGCGGCAATTCGGTGCGTAACATCTGATCCGGTACCGCTACTCAGCATAATCGGTATCAGGCCAGCCATGGTAGAAATTGCCGTCATGGCCACTGGTCTGACGCGCTTTGAAGTAGCGCTCAGTACTGCGTCTCTGACCTCTTCCAATGTGAGACGCCTACTGCTTTCTTTTCTGCGTAGGGCAATTTCTGTATCGATAAAGCTCAACACCAGAACGCCAATCTCCGCCGCCATTCCAGCGAGCGCGATGAACCCGACCGCCACGGCAACAGACATGTTGTAGTCATTAAAGTAGATGAGCCATATGCCTCCTATCAGCCCAAAAGGGATCGACATCATCACAACTACAGGTTCGATGACATTTCTGAAATTGAAGTACAGTAGCAAAAAGATGATAAAGAGCGTCGCTGGCGCAACGATACTCAGCCGTTTAGCCGCTCTTTCCATGTATTCAAACTGACCTGACCATGTGAGTGTATAACCAGCTGGGACGTTCACCTGCTGATTGATTACCCCTTTGGCCTTGCTGACAAAACCACCAATATCCGAGGTAGATATATCGACATATATCCAGGCATTGGGCCTTGCATCCTCGCTTTTTATGACTGGCGGCCCCCTTGTGTAGCTGATGTCAGCCACGAGAGAGAGGGGTACTTGGGCCCCTGTTGGGGTGGGTATGAGTACGCGCTTGAGCGTCTCCATGTCATCCCTCAGTTCTCTCGGATAGCGCAGATTTACTGGATATCGCTCAAGGCCTTCGACCGTTTCGGTAATGTTCATACCGCCGATGGCGCTTTGAATCACGTCTTGCACCGCGCCGACGGTCAGCCCATAGCGCGCCGCACTTTCTCGGTGGATATCGAAATCCAGGTAATACCCTCCTACAGCGCGGTCACCGAAGGCCGATGTCGTTTCGGGAAGTGTTTTCATGGCCTGCTCGATATCCTGCGAGACCTCCTGCAGGACGTTGAGGTCCGGGCCCGATACCTTTATGCCGATAGGCGTTTTGATGCCGGTGGAAAGCATATCGATTCGGGTTTTTATCGGCATAGTCCACGCGTTTGCTAGACCTGGAAATTGAATCGCGGCATCCATCTCGCTCATCAGTTCTTTCGTCGTCTTTCCTGGATCTGGCCACTCATCTTTTGGCCTCAATCGAACCGTGGTTTCAATCATCGCCAGCGGCGCAGAATCTGTCGCCGTTTCTGCTCGCCCCACTTTGCCAAACACGTGATGGACTTCCGGGAATGTCGTGAGGATCTTATCTGTTTGCTGTAAAAGCTCTTTGGCTTTGGTAATGGAAATACCGGGGAAGGTGGTCGGCATATAGAGAATATCGCCCTCATCCAACGGTGGCATAAACTCACTCCCCAGCTTTGAGTAGGGGTAATACGTTGCCCCAAGGAGCGCCAGGGCGCACACGACGGTTACGACGCGCCAGCGCATCGCCGTTTTCAGAACCGGCCGGTGAAGCGCATGAAGCGCTCGATTTAGCGGGTTCTTGTGTTCCGCAATGATTTTGCCTCGCAGGAAGTAGCCCATCATTACCGGTACCAGCGTGATAGCTAGTATCGCGGAGGCTGCCATTGCATAGGTCGCCGTGAATGCCAGGGGGCTAAAAAGCCTACCCTCTTGTGCCTGCATAGTGAAAATCGGCAAGAACGATACGGTAATAACTAAAAGCGAGAAAAACAGCGCAGGGCCAACCTCCTGGCAGGATTCACCGATCGTCCTCCAGCGTTCATCTATCGTAAGCTCACTACTCTTGGCATCGCGCGCTATCGCAAGTCGGCTGTGGGCGTTCTCGACCATGACAATCGCCCCGTCCACCATGGTCCCGATCGTGATGGCGATACCGCCCAGCGACATGATATTGGCATTCAGGCCCTGCAGACGCATGACAATGAACGCCATCAATACACCCAGCGGCAATGTGATAATGACCACGAATGCGGAACGGGCATGCAGCAGGAACAGAATGACCACAATGCTTACGATCACCAGTTCCTGCATGAGGGAGGTATTCAGGCTTTTGACTGCGCGTTCAATCAGGTCGCCACGATCATAGACCGGGACGATCTCAACACCGTCGGGAAGTCCTGCTTTGAGCTCCTCTAGCTTTTCCCGCACTGCTTGAATCGTTGCCAGTGCGTTCTCACCAAAGCGCATAATGACAACGCCGCCCGCGACCTCGCCCTCGCCATTCAGATCGACAAGCCCGCGCCGCAGCTCGGGACCGATCTGGACGTGGGCAACATCTCGCAAGCGGATTGGGGTGCCATTCTGATCCACGGAAACCGGTATCGCGTTAAGGTCCTCTATGGACTGGATATACCCAAGGCCGCGCACCATGTACTCGGTCTCAGCCATTTCCACTAATCGACCCCCCACGTCTTTGTTGGACGTCTTGATCGCCATTCGGACTTTTTCGAGCGGGATGTTATAGCGAAGCAAGGCATTCGGATCGACCTCGACCTGGTACTGTTTGACATACCCGCCTACAGAGGCCACTTCTGATACGCCATTGACCGTCTGCAACGGGTAGCGCAAATACCAATCCTGCAAAGATCGAAGCTCAGAGAGGTCGTGTTTACCGGTTCTATCGACCAATGCGTATTCATAAACCCAGCCCACGCCCGTAGCGTCGGGACCCAGCGTGGGTGTTACGCCTTTAGGTAATCGGCCACTGACATAGTTGAGAGATTCCAGCACGCGGGAGCGTGCCCAATACATATCCGTTCCATCTTCAAAAATGATGTAGACAAACGACAGGCCAAAAAACGAATAGCCACGCACAACCTTGGTATCAGGGACCGCGAGCATCGAGGTCGTCAGCGGGTAGGTGACCTGGTCCTCTACAACCTGCGGGGACTGACCGGGATATTCGGTGAATATGAT
Organism: Candidatus Litorirhabdus singularis; assembly: GCF_026262625.1. GTDB lineage: Bacteria > Pseudomonadota > Gammaproteobacteria > Pseudomonadales > Halieaceae > Litorirhabdus > Litorirhabdus singularis. The sequence continues at coordinate 105,017 of NZ_SHNN01000004.1, read as the reverse complement.
GACCTGAACATCCGACAGGTCTGGAATCGCATCAAGAGGCACATTCTTGTAGGCAAATATGCCGACCGCCCCAATAATAAACGTAGCTACGAGAACCATGAATCGGTCGCGAAGCGAGGCATTGATGATCGCCTTAATCATGATTCATGCCCCCGTGTATATCCTCGTCCATCTGGTGTTCTGTCTCCATATCCATTTCATGAGACATGCCAGTATGATCAGAGTGGTCGCTTTGTGTGTTAGCGTCACCGGCCTTGAGCGCTTCCATCATCTTCGCGGTGGCTTCGCGCAATTTGGACTCAGAATCAACGAGGAATTGCGCGGATGTGACCACTTCCTCACCAGCGCTTACGCCATCAATCACTTCAATGCGACCGTCTGATTCAACGCCAAGCCTGACTGTTCTGGGTTCAAATTTTCCGGGCTCTCTTACAACAAATATCTGCGGACTTCCTCCTGATCGAACTACGGCTTCTGAGGGTACGACAACAGATTCCTCGCGGGTATCGGACAGTATTCTGACTTCTGAGAACATGTCCGGGCGTAGCAACAGGTCGGTGTTATCAAACACCAGTCTAACTTTGGTGGTTCTGGTCTTGGCTTCGGAATAGGGATAGATGTAGGCAACCTCGCCTCTGAAGGTCTTCCCCGGCACGGACGTGAGGGTCATTTCGACCTCATCGCCAACGTTCACCCATGGAATTTCGTTTTCGTAAATATCCGCTAGTACCCATACCCGCCTGAGATCCGCGAGCATATACAGCTCCGTCTGAGGGCTCACATGCTGGCCTTGGCGCGCCCCGATACGCAGCACGGTCCCATCGACTGGTGAATGGATATGTATCGTCTTCTTTACTTCTCTGGTCTGTTCGAGCTCGCGAATCTGATGCTCGGGCACATCCAGGAACTGAAGTCGTTCACGGGAGCTCCTCGCGAGATCCTTAGCCCCCTGACGGATTTCCTCAATCGGGCTCTCACCTAGCGCTTTGAGATTGTTCAAAGCAAGCAGATACTCCTGCTGAGTGGACACCAGCTGGGGTGAATAGATACTGAGCAGTATGTCGTCCTTCGTGACGGTTTCCCCGGTTTTATCGACCCGCAGTTCTTCGATCCATCCCTGGACTTTGGGGTGAAGCCGTGCCATACGTTCTTCATCAAAATCTACGCGGCCAACGGTGCGGAGGGTTCGGCTTATCGATTCGGACTTTGCAGTAGCCGTTCTTACCCCAATGTTCTGGACGATCACAGGATCAATACTGACCGTCCCGACAACATCGCTGCTCTCCCCTTCGGCATAGACGGGCACGTAATCCATGCCCATCGAGTCCTTCATCGGTGTGGGAGAGGTCACAGATGGATTCATGGGGTTTCTGTAGTAGAGTATTTCGCGTTCGGCCTTTGGTTTCTCTTGTTCCGCATAGACCGGGATGTAATCCATACCCATCGAATCCTTCGCTGGTACCGGCGATGTCACGTTTGGATTCATGGGGTTACGGTAATACAGAGGTTCTTCCACGTTCCCGGCAGCCACCGGCTGGCCTTGGCTTTTCCCCTGGGAGAGGAAGTACCCTGCCGCGAGACCGACCCCAAGCATCATGACCCCTACAATTGCGGTTGTCTTATTCATAGATAGATCCCTTTCCTACTGCGGCTTCCAGACGCGCAAGCGCCTGCCTGGCTTCACTGACTGATTTCCAGTACAAAAGCTCGTAGTTAAACAATGTCATTTGGCTTCGTACCAGATTGAGAAAGTCGACTTCGCTGACCTGATAGGCGGCAAGCATTGACTGAACCGTCTGCTCGGCCTGAGGAATAATTCCTTTCGCGAACAACTCATATTGCTCTCGCGATCTTTGGTAATCCGTTGCAGCACCGGCAATGGCGGCTCTCACCACGCCCTTTTCGTCAATAAGTGCGTACTGATTTCTAGCCAGTTCAGCGTTTTTCTGAGAGATCGCTCGCGATTGCCTGCGGCCCGCGTAGAGCGGTATTTTGGCTCCGACCATGACAGAGAAAAGGTCTGCGCGAGAGCCTCCCATGAAAGGCGGGTTGTCCCCGGTCCTTTCGCCGTACATTACCCCGAGCTTGAAGTCTGGATACCTGTCCCTCTCGGCCAGTGCTAAACGTGAGCGGGCGGCCTCGACTTGTATTTCCCTTTCTTTTAGCTTTGGTCGCGCATCGTCGGCAAGCTCGAACAGCGCTGCTTCGCTCAGAATGTCTGGCATTCCTCGGTATTGGGGTGCAACAAGAGAAATCTGGTCGCTAGCCGGTCTGTCCATGAGCGTATTAAGCTTGATGGCCTGGTGCTTTCTCAGAGCCACGAGTTTGATACCCTGATCCATCAACTTAGACAGCTCTAATTGTGCGAGCAAAATATCCTGCTGTAGACCCTTGCCGGTTTCATACTTGGTCTTCGCTACCGAGATAAATTGCCGCAGGAGTTCCTTGTTTTTCTCGAGTGTTTCAAGCGCTCGGTCAAGGTAGTAGATCTGCCACCACGTCGTTTTTACTGAGTTGGCGAGACGCACGCGCATTTCGTCGACCGAATATCCAGCAGCGACTGCCTCGAATGTCGCGGCTTCTTCCTTGAGATCCAGCTTTCCGGGAAACGGAAATACCTGGCTGAAACCGAACTGGAGCTGCGTCATACCCTCCTGGTCCCGATCAAAGCTGTCGGTCGGAAAGTTCATCGCGTTGAGGTTAACCATCGGGTCTGGCAGGGTGCCCACCTGACTAGGCACTTCCTGCATCGCTTCATAACGCATCTGCATGGCGGCTAAGCTAGGATTGTCCTCAAGAGCAACAACTACAGCAGCTTGCACCGTGAGGTCCGATGTACCCCGATCACTCTGCGAAGCCCCCGCGCTAATTGGCACCAATAGCATCACGCACCAAACGAGCAATCTGACTTCTACCGGGAATCCCAAAAAGGGTATACCGACGCGCCTGGCCCGGGCGGCAACCATTTTGGATTGGAAACTAAACATGCTGGCTATTCCTTTCTCGTTGTACTGTTTTCTGGCTTTGGTTCACCCTCAGGTAGAGACTGGCTTGGAGCTGATTGGCCAGGCTCTTCCATTGCCGTGTTTCCACTTTGCTTATGCGAATGCCCACCATGCATAAATATATGAATGACTGGGCAGAGTAAGAAAATGGCATAGGGCAAGAAGTGGGTAAGATGCGAGTGATGTTCGATCCATAGATAGTAAAGCCCTGCCCCCGCTATAGACGCAATAAAGATGCTTTTAGTCGTGAACCATTGCTTTGATTTATGCTGGCTGCTGTTCATTTCTCGTTCTCCTCTACAATCAGATCGCCCCGATACATCTGCATCTGGCAAGTGAATGGATATTCGCCAGAAGGCAACGCAGGCAGCGTGACTTCTGAAACTTTTCCAACCGGCAAGTCTTTGCTGATATCTAGATCCGCGAATACAACAACCGCTGAACATGGCGACTCATCTTCTCTTAGGAACTTCAAGGTTGCGGGTTTCCCCGGAGGGATAGACAGGCGCGCGGGATCGTAAGTGCCGTTGGCGACAAGTATCACTGTGTCGCCACCGATGTCTGAGGCGGCTTTAGGCTTGTACAGCCAGAACCACCACACAATGAGTGCGATCACGATCAGTCCTGCTACATTGACTAACATCATCCTAAATTCTCCTCATGCTGCGCTCGCCTTGAATAGGCGGAGCCGGTTGGCGTTGGTAACAACGGTAAGAGATGAAAACGCCATCGCTGCTCCAGCGATAACGGGATTCAAAAGGATGCCGATAAAGGGATACAGGACACCGGCAGCAACGGGAACACCCGCTACGTTGTAGATAAACGCGCCAACGAGATTCTGCTTGATGTTTGCCATCGTAGCCTTACTGACTTCGATAGCATCGGCCAGACCATGTAATGAACCACGCATCAGCGTGATATCGGCGCTCTCAATGGCCACGTCTGTTCCGGTTCCGATCGCAAACCCAACATTCGCGAGCGCCAGCGCAGGAGCATCATTGATACCGTCGCCGGACATACCCACGATTTCGCCCCGGGCCTGCAATTCAGAGATTTTTTCAGATTTTTGTCCGGGCAGGACTTCTGCGTAGAACTCCTCGATGCCAACGCGCTGCGCTACCGCCTTGGCGGTGTCGCGATTGTCCCCGGTGAGCATAATGATGCGAACACCGTCCTCTTTGAGACGATTAATCGCCGATATGGAATCTTCCTTAATGGGATCTTCTACGGCGATGATAGCGTCGAGCCGACCGTCCACGCTGAAGTACATAGGTGTCTGGGCTCGGGCAGCCATAGCCTGCCCCTTAGCCACAGAGTCACCCAGCTCTATGCCATGCTTGTTCATGAGACGCTCGTTTCCAAAGAGCAACTCATGAGCGCCAACTTTACCGCTCACGCCGTGCCCGGCGATGGCTTTGAAGGACTCGACTTTTTCAATGGAGATACCGCGTTCCTTGGCTGAAGCGACGATCGATTGTGCAAGCGGATGCTCCGAGCCGGATTCCAGGCTGGCCGCTAGCGAGAGAACATGCTCTTCCAGGCCTCCTGCAACAAGCTCGATCTCCGTTACTCTTGGTTGCCCCAACGTAATCGTCCCGGTTTTATCCAGTACCATGGCCGATAGCTTTGATGCAGTTTGCAAGGCCTCCCCGTTACGAATGAGTACGCCTGCTTCTGCCGCCTTCCCCACGCCCACCATGACCGACATCGGTGTGGCTAGCCCCAATGCGCAGGGGCAGGCAATAATCAGGACAGTGGTTGCGCAGACAATCGCGAACGCCAAACGCGGCTCCGGCCCGAAGTTCAACCAAACCAACGCGCTCAGTACGGCTATGATCATCACGACAGGCACAAAGTAGGCAGATATCACATCAGCCAATCGACCAATCGGCGGCTTGGAGTTCTGTGCTCGCTTCACCATTTGGATGATTTGTGCAAGCGCCGTGTCTTTGCCCACCTTTGTCGCCTCGAAGATGACAGTTCCACTCCGATTTATTGTTCCCGCAACAACGGTATCGCCAGGCCCCTTTTCAATGGGCATAGGCTCACCGGTAAGCATAGATTCATCGATAGTCGTGTGACCCTCGAGTACAACACCATCCACAGGAAGCTTCTCGCCGGGGCGAACGCGCAGATGCTCACCCAAAGCGACACTCTCAATCGCTACGTCTAGTTCTTGCCCTTCGCGAATGACACGCGCGAGTTTGGGCTGCAAACCAATCAATCGCTTGATCGCTAGAGACGTCTTACCCCTTGCTCGAATTTCCAGCGCCAGGCCAAGGTTAATAAGACCGATAATCATGGCCGTGGCTTCGAAATAGACATGCCGGGCCATTTCGGGAACGATGTCGGGAAACAGCACGACAAACATGGAGTAGATCCAGGCCGTCCCAGTGCCAAGCGCTATCAGCGTGTCCATATTTGCCGAATGATTAAGGAAGGATTTCCACGCGCCGACATAAAAATGCTTGCCTGCCCAGTACATGACAACAAGCGTTGCAACACCTACTGAAAGCCAGGCCAAACGCTGGCCCGGAGAGTTGACGCTCATTTCTCCGATAAAGAGTCCGTAGACCATAAGCGGGACACCCAACGAGAGGGCGGCCCATGTTTCTCGCAGAAGCCTGCGGTAATACACCTCGTCTGATTTTTCCTGCTCGTCAATGCTATCCCGATCAGAGGGGTCACCCGCCATTTTTGCGGTGTAGCCAGCAGACTCAATCGCTTTAATCAGCGAGCTTCCCTCTACATGGCCGGTTACCGCCACACTTCGTTGCGCAAGGTTCATAGCGGCATCCTTAACGCCCGGCACAGCCTTTAACGCACGCTCGATTTTGTCGACGCAGCTCGCACATGACGCATCAATAACGTTCAGGTAGATCGGGTGCGAACCGCCGCCGTCAGATTGGCGTGTGTCTTTTTGCTCAACGGGCTTGTTCATGTTGCGTCTCTTGGGTTTTAGTCTTTTCGGCAGGCTCAGTTACCAAGGCCTGCCAAGTTTCGATCAGATGACAGATCGAATCGCCCGAAGGCATGCGGTCTGGCAACTCGCGCCATTTATCGCAGGCTACTTCCAGCCGGGATACCAGACGCTGTGATTCAGCAACTTCTTCTCGTATCTCTGAGAGTCGCTTTTGGATGAGTTCTCGAACGAGAGGACAGGGTGTGTCGCCTTGTTCTGCGGTATGCAGGATTTGTCCAATTTCTTTAAGGCTGAAACCCAGTTTCTTGGCCGATAGGATGAAGGCAAGCTTGTTTTCCTGCGCCAAATCGAAGTATCGATAGCCATTGATCTCACTACGTAGCGGGCGAAGTAGTCCCAGTTTGGTGTAATGCCGGACCGCGTCCGGACTGACTCCATACTGTCTCGCAACGGCTGTGACTGTTCTCATTTTCTGCATCTTTCGCTAGTGACTACGGGCTTCCGTGACGGTTATCAATCTCGCTTTCACACAAGATATGGCTCGTAATCAACACTTAGGATATTCGCTGAGATTAGCGTACAACCTAGGAGTAACACCTAGGTCAATGGTCTAAGCCAACAAAGTTTCTTCAGGCGAGCGCTGGCGCGCTCTAAGAGGGGTCAAGCGTGTTTCGGGGGGTGGAAAATGCGGGTGAGACGGCCTTGAATTAGGGCATCATTGCTTCCGACAGCACGAACAGGCGTGTGTTGCGCGAGCTTCGGCATCAATTGGTTAACTACTGCAGGACTACTAAAAGAACAGGAAGAGGCACAGACACTACTCGCACATCCATCTTCACAATCGGCGCAATCCATTGAATTTTGAACTTCGTCTACCATGTCATGGCAGGGAGGGGCATCGTCGTCGTTTATAGCGTGGTGAGAAGCCATGGCGTCAACGCTATCAATGACCACGACGGCTGTAGAAGAACTGTCTGCAGGCATTAGATCGGGCACGGCAGCCGTCAGAGGTTGAAGAACCAACCCCCAAATCATCAGCGCCATTACGATCTTATGCAGCATATATTTTCTCTCCTTATCTAATACAAGCACAAATGCGGCGATTTAGGCAAGTCTAAACCGCAACTGCCCCTATTTTGGCTCGCATCGCCGCAAGGGTACAGTAGCTACCCCACCCTATTTTTCGCGGCGCGCTCATTCACCTTTTTCTGTACCTCTGCCATAGCGGCCTGAAGCGCCCCAAGGTGACCAGCTGAGCATTGACCACGTTCAATTTATCAATCGTCTGGAGAATGTTCTCCAGCTCTTCCCTCAGATCAGACTGGGCCTCTGGCATCGCCTTCAGGCTCGCCTCATTTTCTACAAGTTCACCTTTCAATGGGGCCAGTCGCTCGGCGCGCTCAGAAACTCTGGCGTCGAATAGGCCCCCGCTACGATTCACGATGGCCTCTTGATAGGCGGCAGCATTGGTCATAACCGGCGCCAGAAGCATTCTACAATGCGCTAGGCTGTTACCGGTCCGGTTCCTCGGCCGCCATCTTTTCTCCAGTTCCCAAAAAATGGACAAGGTGTTTCTTTGCACTGTCCTTGGTTGCGAATGGACCCACATTGGCGCCCTCTCGGGTCAGGTAGTACCACAGCCCATTGATACGGTGGATGCGCTCGGCATGAAAATGTACCCCGGTAGGCGGGTCAGTACTGCGTTGCATAGTTGTCTCCTCCACTCCATCTCGTTTGCTAGCGATATCTACGGCTATCACAGGTGGTCACCGCCTGGCCTATCTGTACCCGACCCGCTTTGCGTTTACTTAGGCCCGCCATCATGGCCTCCTATTGGAAGAGCCTCTTCAATCGGGCTAACGTAGACCCAACCCGAGGTATTCGACCCGATTCGGCCCGCTTGCCTGATAGTATCGGTTGCTAAATCGACGTCGGCGTCATCGCAAACGAGCGAAACTCTCACTTCGGAAATGATCGCCAGCCGCACCTCAGCCGAGTAAGCCTGCTCCGACTCAGACAGGGGCTTCAAAGTCCCTTTGACATCAAGCAGCGTAATATTAGAAAAACCGGCATCGCTCAGTGCGTCCACTACTGCCGCTGAACGGATGTGGTGTACAAAAGCTTTGATTTGTTTCATAGATACCTCGATAAAGTGTTTGCGTGAGTCCACATCCGTGTCACGGTGTAACCACCTCCTCGCCAAGAGCCTCCGTTCTTGGTTTCCGATAGGCCATTCGATAGAGACCGGGCAATACAATGAGCGTTAAAAGGGTCGAGGACATGATCCCGCCGATGACCACTGTCGCCAGAGGACGCTGAACCTCCGCGCCGGTGCTGGTATTGAGCGCCATGGGCAAAAACCCCAGTGCCGCAACCAGGGCGACCATCAGAATGGGGCGCAATCTGAGCAATGCCCCGTCGTGTATCGAAGTATCGATATCCTTGCCGTTCGCGAGGCCGTCCCGAAAGGCGGACACCATCATGACGCCCGTCAGGACCGAGACCCCGCACAGAGTGATGAATCCAACCCCAGCAGTAATTGATAGGGGGATATCACGCAGCCACAGCGACACGACACCTCCCGTCAGCGCCAGTGGCACCCCGCTGAACACCAGCGCCGCGTCTTTCGCCGAGCCAAAGGTCATCATCAACAGCGCGAATATCATTACCAGCGTCACCGGCACCAACAGACTGAGTCGTTTCGTGGCCGATTCCAGTTGCTCGAACGTACCGCCGTAGCTCAACCAGTAGCCGGGCGGTATTTTTACTTGCTCATCCAGTTTCTGCTGGACTTCGGCTACAAAACCGGCCAGGTCGCGACCGCGTACATTGGCGCTGACCACCAGGCGCCGCTTGCCATTCTCACGGGAAATCTGGTTCGCGCCGGGTGCGAGTGTCAAGCTGGCTACCTCACCCAATGGCACATAGCCACCCTGTGGCAGCGGTATGGGCAAACGCTCCAGCGCGTTCAAATCGCTACGCAACCGTTCCGTCAGCCGCACCACGATTGCAAACCGCCGATCGCCTTCGAACACCAGGCCCGCATCCTCCCCACCGGTGGCAGCGGCGAGAACATCCTGAACATCGGCAACATTGAGACCATAGCGGTACAAGGCCTTTCGATTCGATTCGACAGACAGGATTGGCAAACCCGAGACCTGCTCAACCTTCACGCCTTCCGCACCGGGAATAGTGTTAATCACCTCCGCGATTTCATTTCCCGACCGGAGCAACTGAGACAGATCGTCACCAAACACTTTAACCCCGAGATCAGAGCGCACACCCGAAATTAACTCGTTGAATCGCAATTGAATCGGCTGGCTGATTTCAAAGGCATTGCCGGACAATAACGCCAGTTTCGCCTGTATTTCATCCAGCAGCCGTGCCTTGGTTTTGTCTGGATCTGGCCATTCTTCCCGGGACTTCAGCATGACATAGCCGTCAGAGATATTGGGGCCCATCGGATCACTGGCGACCTCGGCGGTGCCCACTCGCGAAAAATAGGTTTTCACCTCGGGCAATTCGAGTACCGCCTTTTCCAGCTGGAACTGCATCTCGAGCGACTGGGTCAGGCTCGTGCCCGGGATGCGTAAAGCCTGAATTGCGACATCGCCTTCATCCAGGTTGGGAATGAATTCGGCGCCCATCCGCGTGGCCAACCATCCACAGCCCAGCACAAGCAACACAGCGCCCATTAATACCGGTACCCGAAACCGGAGCGCAGCAGCCAGAGTAGGGAGATACAGCCGCTTGGCCGTGCGAACAATGGCATTGTCTTTCTCTTCAATTCGGCCAGTCAGCAGCAATGCGACCGCGGCGGGCACGAAGGTAAGAGAGAGAATCAACGCCGAGACCAGGGCCATGATCACGGCCAGTGCCATCGGGGTGAACATTTTGCCTTCGACACCGGTGAGGGCGAGAATAGGCAAGTTGACCAGGATGACCACCAGCACGCTGATGAGACTGGGCGTGAACACCTCGCGAGTTGCCGCAAATACCGTCTGCAATCGCTCATCGAGCTTGAGAATCCGTCCCAGGTGGTGCTGGCGCTCCGCAAGTCGAAGAATGCAATTTTCAACGATAATGACGGCGCCATCGACGATCAGGCCAAAATCCAGCGCACCCAAACTCATCAGGTTGGCGCTCACTTTCGTTTCAACCATCCCCGTAATCAACATGAGCATGGACAGTGGAATGACCATGGCGGTGAGCAGCGCCGCGCGGACATTACCCAGCATCATCAATAGCACGATGACAACGAGTACAGCCCCCTCCAGCAGATTGGTCTGCACCGTGCTGATGGTCTTGTCCACCAGCACGGTCCGGTTATAGACCGGTTTCGCCGATACGCCATCCGGCAGTGTCTTGTTGATCTCGACCAGCTTTTCTGACACGGCTTCCGACACGGTGCGGCTATTCGCACCCAGCAGCATTACCGCAGTGCCCAGGACGGTTTCCTCGCCATCGAGGGTGGCAGCGCCGGTGCGCAATTGCTTGCCAAAACCCACCTGTGCTAGATCGCCGATAGTCACCGGCACGGAGTCGCGATAGGTGACAATAACCGCCTCAATTGCCGCTATATCAGAAACCTGCCCTGGCGCTCGAATCAGGTACTGCTCACCATTCTTTTCGATATAACCGGCTCCCACGTTGGCATTATTTTTGGGAAGCGCTTCCACCAGGTCATCAAAGGTCAGGCCGTAGGCCAGTAAGCTGGCCGGATCGGGCGTAATATGGAATTCCTTCTCAAAACCGCCGATGGTGTTGATTTCCGTCACACCGGGCACCAGCCGCAGCTGCGGCCTGATCACCCAGTCCTGCAGGGTACGCAGTGCGGTGGCATCGTAGGGTTCGCCATTTTCCTGCCTGGCATCAGGCTCAGCACTGACGACGTAATGGAATATTTCTCCCAGACCGGTGGCGACAGGCCCCATCACCGGTTCAATGCCCGCCGGCATCTCGCTTTTTGCTTGCTGTAACCGCTCGTTGATGAGGTTGCGCGCAAAATAGATATCGGTGCCTTTCTCAAACACGACGGTGACCTGCGACAGGGCGTACCGTGAAAGGGAGCGCGTCTCCTCTACATAGGGCAGCCCGGTAATGGCCAGCTCAACCAGATAAGTGATCCGTTGCTCAACTTCAAGTGGCGAGTAGCCGGGCGCCTCCGTGTTGATCTGCACCTGCACGTTAGTGATATCCGGTACTGCATCGATAGGCAGATTTTGATAGTTCCAGACACCTACTGTGGCCGCTGCCATAACCAGGAACATGACCAACCAGCGGCGGGCGATCGAAAATTGTATCAGTGCATCAATCATACGGAGAACTCGCTACAGGCAAATGGGATACTGATTCGGTGGCGCACCAGAAAGCTGCCTGCCAATCGCTTGTACTCTTTGCTACGGATCTCAGTGCCCATGTTCGGCGTCCTCCTTGCCAAGCTCAGACTTGAGAATAAAGCTGTTTGCCGTTACATATTCCTCCCCTGCTTCAAGCCCCGTCAGGACCTCCCTGAGTTGCCCATCACTGCGGCCCAGCGTTACCGGTCGCGCCTCGAATCCTTCATCACTCGCGACGAAAACAACAGTCTCGTCCCCCATGATCTGGACGGCCTCCTCACGGATAGCAATCGGCACGGCAGTCTCAGACAGAACGACTTCTGCACTCACAAAATGACCTGGCACCCACTGTCGCGCCGGGTTATCAAGCAATACTCGCGCCGTTGTGGTTTGGTTGGCCCGGCTGCCAGTGGGAGATATCGCAATAATCCTGCCTTCGCCGCGAACAGAGGCATCATTATTCGCGATCAATACTCCTTTCCCCACACGGACTTTGGAGAGATCACCCGGAAACACTGCCACATCGACCCAGACTGTGGAGTAATCGCCAATGACAAACATTTCCCTGTCACCGGTCTGCTCGCCCACATTCGCATTGCGCTCAGCTACGATACCCGTCAACGATGCGACGACTGCGTAGGATTTGAGGCTCTCGTTACTTTCAACGGTAGCGAGCGTTTCACCCTGTTTCACGGAATCGCCCACCTGCTTGGTAACCTTGCGAATGACGCCCGGGAACCGCGCCGAGACAGTATGCTCGCGCTCCGCATTGGGCACGATCTGTCCATATAGGGGTAAGGTCTCCCGGATACTCGCAGGACCGACACGATCAATGGCAAATCCAGCATGTTTGATTTGTTCAGGCGTTAGAGGAATATGACCTTCCTCACTGTGAACCTCTTCTTGTTCATGACCATCCGGTGCGGGTGACTCACCATGGGCAGGCTGTATCATCCAAACCAATGCGACTGCCAATATCAGTAGCGTCAGCCAGCGCGGCACGAGGTGATATAGCGGATTTGAATCTGCCGATTCTGCATAGACGGGCGTAGTTATCCAACTCAGCGAAATTGCCAATATGATCAAGTGCAGCCAGGACGTGTTGCGGTATCGTATAAGTGTTTGCATTACTCAGTTTCCTGCTCGGTCTCACTGGAACCAGGTTCCAACGAAGGTAATAGGGGTTCAGACGTCAGTTGTTCGATTGTGGCGCCATTTTGGAGTGAGGCTGCAGCTGCGTCGATCAAGGCATATTCCGCCGAGATCAGCTCCTGCCGTGCGGCCATCCATTCCTGGTATCCGTAACGGCCACTCTCATAGGCCGCCTGGGTCTGCTGCAGCGCACGTGTCAATGCAGGTATCACATCCTCTCGAAGCGAACTCGCGGTCTCAATCCCAAGCCTGCGCTGCTGGTAGGCTTCGAAAAGGCGAGCCCGCAGCGCCAGCATGGCGGATTCACGTCGGACCGAGACTTCATCCCGCGCGGCCCGCGCAGACTGGAGAGCCCCGGCATTACGTCCCGACGTATTCAGGGGAATACTTAGCCCGGCGACCAGCGCTGTATCGTTCGTGTCCTGGAACTGCCGGATACCGACGGACCAGCCAATATCGGTTCTGGATTGCGTTTGGGCGAGTTGCAACTCAGCCTCTCTCAACCGTTCCTCGCTGGCGAAGCTGGTAATCGCTGGGTTTTCTACGGCACGCTGAAAAAGCGCTTCGAAATCACCGATGCTGCCAAGGTTAGCCAGGCTGCCGTCCACCCGTACGAAGTCGGGTTCTACATCGCCCCAGAGCACTGACAGTGACAATCGTGAGGCATGTAAGCGATTTTGCGTGGTTCTCACCTGAAGTTGTGCCTGAGCCAGTTGGGCACGAGCTCTCAGGAGTTCGGCCTCCGGGGCAGCACCGGCCTGGGTGCGGCGCTCCACCGATTCGACTACCTCTGTTGCAAGTGTCCTGGCATTGGCCGCAAGGTCGAGACGAGCCTGCGCGGCGACGACATCAACATAACGACGCGTCACCTCTCCCATCAAATCCAGGGCCAGCGCCTGCCGCTCACCGTCAAAAAGCTTACGCTGTGAATGTACAGCGGCAACCCGCGCATCCCTTTTACCGCCCAGTTCAATTACGGACGAGAGGGCCAGGGTAAACTCAGCACCATCGGTACCATTAAAATCATCGGTGCCGCCGAAATTTTCCGCCTCGGCGCTCAATTCAAGTTGGGGTCGCAGATTCGCGGTTCTAGCCAGTCCTTGTAGACCCAGTTCCCTGAAGCGATAGACCTGAAGTTCTGGATTTTCAGACAAGGCGAGCTGCACCGCCGACCCGAGCGTCATCGTTGTGTTTTGGGATTCATCGGCATGTGCCGGAACCGCCAGTATCGCGGCGAAGAGATAGCCGACCACTGCTCTCGTCGAGCGCCGATAACGCCCCAAGTTGCGGTTATTTACTCCGCAAAAGAATTGATACATCCTGTTAACCCTTATCTACGTCTAGCTATTTGCCTGGCGTGTCGCCAAAACACGCAAGCTCGAAGCTACGCAGCTACCGGTAAACTCTATTCAGAGGGACAGACATCCGGCCGGCAAGTAACCAGCATCGAAAAATATCAAGAAGAGAGCTAAGCAGTAGAGCGCGCTAATCCGCCAAAAATGGCGAAATCAGGCGCTGGCTGGGGGTCTTAGAAGTGGGTCGTAATACAGGAAGTGGTAAGAATCAGAGTATAGTGCTGTAAAATTTGCCCCGTGATATTCCGGTCCAAGCGCTACAACACCGACAAAAGCCAGGGTATGGCAGTGCCCGTGGGCGTGACAGCAATCTGTGTCCACCAGGCCCGGTAAGCCTCGCTCGGCATGCTTTGCTTCACCATTAGTAAAATGGCCCACAAAGCTCTGGTGCTGTGATTCCATAGCCTGATCACCGGAAAACGCCAAATGTTCACCGAGCCCCGCCATAACCGACTGGCAGGTAAACAGCGCCAGAACAAAAATGGCGATATGGCGGCGAAATTTTAGCATTCAGTTTGAACCAGTTTTTTGACCAGGAAACGAAGATCGACCAGAAGCTTACACGATTTCTGGGGGACTGTTAAATATTTCCGTCTGTTTTACTTCCGACGCAGCGGGTATACGGAGCGAGTAAGCGGTCAGGGTAGTGACCCTAAATCCAGCGCCGCACGGCATTGCAATACCGCCCGTACACTTGCCCGCGGCTGCCAATAGACAGTGAGATCGCCTATATCCTTGGGAAATTTCATTCGTAGAATTGGTTGAATGTCACTGTTCACTCCCGCTGGGCTCACTGTGGGTTGCCATACGGTTGCGGGCTCGGCAGCTGCCAAACCTGATGACCCGATCCAGTGTGACTTCGTCCTTTATATCAAATTCCTACGATGCACTACTTCCCACCAATATTATTTCACTGGCTGCTTAAAGAATTCAGTGACAATGTCACTGTGGGTGCGACCAAAAATTGATCTCGGTCAAAATGGCAACAACATTACGATTCCGCAGAGTTACACTATCTCGATTAAAGAAGGCTGACGTTTTCCAGGGGCAGGCCGGGACCTGCCTTACTTGGCTTGCAGTATCTATAAATAACGGTGCACATCCTTTTTGTATTTTTGGTAGGTGTCGCCGTGTTGCTTTGATAGATAGTTCTCTTCGTTACGAACTAGCCTGTGAATCAGTCCAAAACCAATACCTGATAGTATCAGTAACAGCAGGCTCTGCAGGAAAACTGTGTAGGCGGCGAACAGCAAAAGGTAAGCGACAAAGTATGGATTCCTACTGATTCCATAAATGCCAGTTTCTATCAACGTCGTCCGCTGGTCCTCAATCACCCCAACTCGCCATGAGTCACCCAAGTCCTTTAGGGAAGCCCTAGCAATTAGAACGCTGGCGCACATTAAGATCATGCCCAGAGAGTAAGCGGCGATATCCCATGTGGAGGATGATGCAATACCCCCGTCAATCTGGAAAGCCTCAAAAAATGTAAGACCAAGAAAAATAAGAAAGAAACCGATGAATATACTGGCCTCTTTGTTTGTGCCCCGAATTGGTCTTCCCAGTCGACGCCGTAAGATGAAGTTCTTCGCAAAAAACATCCCCTGGTATACTAACTGATGAATGATAATTATTATTACCGATTCATTCATATTATTTCGCCCTTTGCCTGCTGCAAGCTAGCTCTCTTCTCTTTGTTTGTCATCCGAAGGGCCAGATTCGAGCTCGTTTGCTCATTACAGAACGATCAGGCATCGCGACATTCCTCGTCTGCAAATTCAATTTCAATCGTTGTATGATTTAAACCAAATTCGCTTAACCCCTGGTTTATCCGCGCTCGCAGGTCTTTGTGGCTTTTGCTGTTAAGCTCGGGTGACACCACTATGTGCGCTGTTAAGACATGGTGTTCGCCATCAAGAGACCAGAGATGCAAATGATGCACTCCATCTACCTCACCATCAGCTAGCAATGACTGCCTGATATTTTCCAACAGCTTTTTATCTGGAACAGCCTGTAGGAAAAGCTTCAAGGTAACAACGATATTTCTGAACACATTAAACAAGATAAATAGCGTGAAGCCTATAGATAGGACCGGATCGAGAATGGGCCAAGACTTGAATTGCAGCACTATCGATACGATAAGTACCGCAACCCATCCAAGGACGTCCTCAAGCAGATGCCAATTTAGGACACGCTCATTCAATGTTGTGCCGTGACTGAGTTTATATGCTGCGTAGCCGTTCACACTCACGCCTAGTATCGCCAGTGCCAGCATGCCTTCCGCCATCGGCATCACTGGATTTGCCAGGCGGGGAATCGCCTCAGATAACACCCAAATAGAACCGATAAGTAAGACCACTCCATTCAACAATGCGCCAAATAGCGATAGCCTTCGATAACCGTAGGTAAATTCTTTATCCGCACTTCTCCTGCCCAAGCGATTGAGCAGCCACGCACTGCCAATTGACAAGCTATCTCCCAGATCATGCACCGCATCTGCCATGATTGCCGTGCTGTTGGTAAGCCAGCCGCCAACGAACTCTATAATCGTGAAAGCAACATTAAGAAAAAAAGCCAGCCCTATTCGCTCTGAACTGTTGTCCGAAATATTCGAATGATGATGAGAATGTCCGTTCAAAATCTTCCGCCTATTTTTAGGAAATTAATTTCACGCTTTGTCATTGCAATTATACATTCTAACCAGGATCACATGATGTAATTCGGGATATTATCCCTTCAGGGTAGCCCGTTTATATGGTGCCTAGGGCCGGATCGCTGTGTAGATTGATATTGAGCCTGTTGGCGTTGGGATTACCCGGGCCTCAGCTATGCTCGTAAACCCGCTTGTAGCGACTAGCTCTGGCATGCAGCCATTAGCGTTATGCTGCGTATCTTTCACACCATCAATAGCCTGAACGGTGCAGCGAAAGAGCGTTCGCATCAGCGGTGTACGTTGAAGCCCATAGTCTGCAACGTATAACTTTCCGCCAGGCAGCAATAGCTTTCTCGTGGATTCGAGAATATCCCTTTTCGAGTCAAGCGCGGTTTGGTGAAACACGAGGCTCGATACAATCTTTGAGAATCGACCGAGCTGCGCAAGCATATTCGGATGCAAAAAACCGTTATGAAATGTGATATCGACATTGGCAGCGTTCGCCTTTTTTCGTGCTCTGGTAAGTATGGCGGCATCCGGATCAATTCCATGTACTTCACATTCTGTGTTGATCTTTTTCATCCTAATTGCCAAAGATCCAGTGCCGCACCCTACATCCAGAATACGGTCGCTCTGCGAGGGTCTAATTTGCTCGAGCAATTCAGAGCGCCAGGTCTCCTCTCGCGTGAGAGCTCTGACCGCCAAGTCATAAATCGGTGTAAGGGCAGTATAACCAAGCGCCGGAGTAAAATTCTTTTCTTGTGACATGATTCCAGTTTTCTCCCTAGTATAATTAAGGGGCTTACGTGAAAAGTGCGTCCAAGGCGACATCGCCACTCCCGCCTGAGGGACTTTCACGGCAACAACGACTACATGCCTAACCCATTTTTATCTACCCTATTTGTTCATGATTGAAGCTTTAGTATCCGCCTCCCGCCGTTTAGCACGATAACGGCAATAACTAATCCGATAACGAGGTCGGGCGTATTAGAGCCTGTGAGTGCTACGAGAAATCCGGCCAGTATCACGCCGACATTCGCAATGACATCGTTGGCAGAAAAAATCCAGCTTGCCTTCATATGCGCACCTTCATCCTTACTCTTCGCAATGAGTACTAGGCAAAGAACATTTGCAATGAGAGCAACGAACCCAAATGACATCATGAGGGTTGACTCGGGATCACTGCCAAAGACAAATCGTCTGATGACTTCACTCAAAGCCCCGAGTGCAAGAACAACCTGCAGCCAGCCTGCCAGATGAGCTGCCCGAACCTTCAATACCACGCTGCGCCCGACGGCATATAGAGCGATGCCATATACGGCGGCGTCGGCAAACATATCAAGAGAGTCTGCTATAAGACCGGTAGACTGGGCGAGCACACCGACGGAAAATTCCAGTCCAAACATAACCGCGTTAATGGCTAACAGTAGTTTGAGTATGCGAGCTTGTCTTTTGTCGGACGCTTGCTGTTCAGCTTCGGCTTGGTCCACTTCACTGACCTGTGCTGAGCGCTTATCGAGCAACCTCGCGCCCAGTCCGAGAGCCGACAGCCGTTCTTCGATTCCGGATGCTCCCGCAGTGTGATATACACTTAGGCGGCGATTTGGCGTGTCAAAGTTCAAGATCACCGGGGGCTCGATATCTTCCAAAGCCATCAGGATTAGCTGCTCCTCTGAGGGGCAGTCCATTTTAGGCACCTCAAATGTGCTCACGACGCCAGGTGAGCTTTGCGGCTCTTTTACAGATGAAGACTCATTACGGGTGTCGTCATCTTGATTAGAAGTCTCGGATTGGTCTGACATTGTTCTGGCCTTGCTTGGGCAATTGGCTGTACTGTAGTATCTATAGTTACTATAGAGTCAAGGCGCAAAGAATATATGTACAAAATTGGAGAGTTGGCGAGCCGCACTGGCTGCTCGGTGCAGGCTATCCGCTACTACGAAAAAGAGCAGCTGCTTCCGTCGACCCAACGTAGCCAGGGTAATTTTCGTCTATATAATCGCTCCGCGCTGGACAAGGTATTGTTCATAAAGCAGTGCCGGAGTCTTGACCTGTCTATAGCAGAGATCCGACACCTTATTGAACTCAACAATTCGCGGGATATGGGGTGCAATAACGTTTCAGAGTTGGTTGACTCGCATATAGCACAGGTTGAGCTTCGAATGCGTGACCTGGAAGAGTTGCGGCGAAAATTGCTTACTCTTCGTGTTAGCTGCACAGATGATCGCACAATCGAAAAGTGTGGAATTTTACGGAGTTTGTCTACGGCACAGCAAGAAAACGACTAATACCAAGTGGCATTTTATTTTCAATTATCCCCCGGGTTTCGCTGTCTGCTTGCTAAAAATGGCCTCCCAAAAGCCATGTCACCAATAAATGCTAATACGCATTAAAATCAGGGCGCTATTTTGATTGTCAGTGACACTTTATGGGTGTCCGGACTCCGCCAGCAGGGTCCGAACATCGCAAAATATTTCAGCCTAGTTGCGAAGCTTCAACGCCGATAAGCTTAATTGAGCCAAGATACAGTTCCGTCAGAAATTCTCTTCAGTAAACTGAGCAAGAGAACTACGCTCCACCTCATCAAAGATTAAGACCGAACCCTTTTCATAGTCCCTATAAACATTGACTGCTGCGCTGGCACCACTCGAAAGAGCCGTTACAAACTTGTCGTCCACTTGGTTTAAGTTTCCACAAACAACCGTACGCGAAGAAGCGCCTTGCCTTGATAACATTCCTTTCATTTGCGCACGAGTCATATTTTGCGCCTCATCAATGATAAGAAACGCATTGTCTAGTGACCGCCCTCTAAAGTAGGCCATACTGGTAAATTCAATATTGGCTCTCTCGATAATATGCTCAACTGTCGCCATCGTGGCATGCTCTGTATCATCGCTGTCATGCATCGAAATCAAGGCATCCGTTATTCCAGCCATTAGCGGTATCGATTTTTCTTTCAAATCACCAGGGAGAAAACCAGGATCATCGTCCATGAAATCTCTCGACCGTACGACCACTATTTTTTTGTACTTTTTGGTTTCTACCACTTCGTGTAGCGCTGCCGCAACCGCTAGAAAAGTCTTTCCGGAACCAGCTGGCCCCAGCAAAATATTTAGATCGTAATCCGGATCAGTTAATTGAGACAATGCTATCGCCTGCCGAGGATTTTTTGGGCTTATGCCCCAGATTTTTTCCTGCTTAGGAGGAAGTAACACACAGTAAACGCCATCTTCGTCGATTTGAGTTATCTTCCCGATATGCCCGACATCATCATACCAGTACATATTTACCTGGGCTTCATCATTGAACAAAGACCGCTCAAAACGATAGACACCGTCTGACACTGAAAACTGAGATTCCCTCTCTAGCAGGTCAAACAGATCACCCTTAAAAACCTCCACGCCTGAATAAAGAAGATCAATATCCGTTATCTGATTATCAACAGGCACATCCTCTGCCGCGACACCAATCGTGCGCGCCTTTAGCCGCATATTGATATCTCGGGTAACTATACAAACATCTTCCCCGAGTTTTTTTTGTAGATGCAGAGCGTAATTAATAATTCTATTGTCAGCATCGCTGCCAATACCATGTTTAAGCGCTTCTGCAAATTCAAGCTGTGTATCGATACCAATGAAGAGCCTGCCTCTTTTAGTGGTTTCGGTAGAGGGCAACAGAATTCCCATCTCCATCTCATCAGCAGAATGCCCGTTAATAATATCCTCAAGCATCTTGATGCACGCACGCGCATCAGCGCTTACAGATTTATCTATCCTCTCTTTTAGACTATCCAGCTCTTCTAAAACTGTCAGGCAAATATAGACATCGTCACTGTATGCAAGCAGCGATTTCGGGTCATGTACGAGTGCACTGGTATCAAGTACGCGTGGATGACTTTTCCCATTTATCATTATGCTGCCTCCATGCACTTTGCTGTATATGGCGACTTATGTTCATTATGAACACCATCATTTTCGGCAGTAAGGGGTAACAAAGCATATTTTGAATTGTATCCAACACTCGACATTGGCATTACTTTGCTCTTATTTCCTGTTACCCCCGCGCTAGCCCTGTAAAACCGGCGAGGTAACACTTTTTCACCATAATTAGGAATTGGGTGCGGAGTGATGTATTTGTTATCGATCTGCGCCAAGTTGCCGAGCACCACGATCTTGGAATCTGCGCCCACCCGGGTAATGACCGACTTAAGCTGGAATTGCGTCAAGCCCTGGCTCTCATCAATAATAATGTAAGCATTGTTGAATGAACGCCCGCGCATAAAGTTCAGCGACTTGAACTGAATATTGGCGCGTTCCTTGACGTACTCAATACTGCCGTTGCTACACTCATCGGTACCGTGCAAAATCTCCAAGTTGTCATCAAAAGCCGCCAGCCAGGGCGCCATTTTCTCTTCTTCGGTACCGGGCAGAAACCCAATATCTTCGGCAATCGGCGGGGTCGATCTGGCGACGATCAGCTTGGTGTACTTTTTTTGTTCTAAAATGGCATGCAGGCCGTAAGCCAGTGCGATTAGCGTTTTTCCGGAACCAGCTGGACCCGTCAACACAGTCATATCGACCGAGTCATCATTAATCAACTCCATGGCCATCGCCTGCTCAAGATTGCGCGGTGACAAGCCCCAAAAATTGCGGTTCATCAAGTTGGTCTTGCTATCGCAGTGCAGATAGACATGCGTGTCATCGAGCCGCTTAACATAGGCGAAAAATTCGTTGTCATCGTAAAGAAACATGTTCGGGTAGGCGTTAGGCAGGTCTTCACGCGAGACTCTATGCAAAGTCAAATTACCCTCGCGCAGCGTGTCAACATCGCGGATACCATCCCAGAAGTTACCTGGCATCGCCTCATACCCACGCGCCAGCAGGTCAATATCGTCCAGCACTCGGTCCCGCCGGTAATCTTCTACATGCTCCAGCCCTGAACCTTTGGCCTTAAGCCGCATGTTAATATCTTTGGTAACCAGGCATACAAAAGCCCCCGGGTTAGCCGACTGTAGCTGGAGAGCAACATTAATTATCCGGTTATCGTTGGCCTTGTCATGAGTATCGTTCAGGTAAGGTATCGCCGTATTGTCATCCAGCAGTTGGTCCTGGTAGATCGACAATCGACCGGGTTCACCGTCCAGAACAGATCCGGTAATCGGCACCCCATCTTGAATCTGCTGCGTGCTGGCAGAACCCACTACCTTGTCAATCATCTGAATGGCAATGCGCGCCTCTCGACTTACCGTCTTATCGCGCCGGTCCTTGATATCGTCAAGCTCCTCCAGCACCGTCATGGGGATCACCAGACGATGCTCCTTAAACGCGAGCACTGACGTCGGGTCATGCAGCAGGACATTCGTATCCAGCACATAAATTTTTTGTGAAACATTGGCCGGTGCTGGCACTTCTACGCGCAAGGCGACGCCTGAGTCCATAGATACATCCTCATGAAAGTGGGTTTTGGAATAAGTGTTTGCGCATAAAAAGGCCGGCGTAAAACCTTTTTGGGCAAAGGGTAATGACGCTTGTAGAGATCAAAATGTAGCAAATGTTGGCGCGATGGGGGCCCGAGCGGGGGAAGCTCAAGAGAAGCGCGTAAGATTAGCGCCTTGGGGTTCGTCTTCAGCAGCGGCATCACCAAGATAATGCCAGTGCCTGTGACGACTGGAAAATCTTCAAATATTTTTCCCGGCCTGATCTGCAAACCACATGATCTGCTGTCATTATCAAACCGTTTTTCATGCAATGTCAACGCCAGGAGAACTTTGTTCTAAAAATCGCGCGGTGCGCGCCTGCCAACCTGACATTCCACCGGATATGGGCTAGCATAGCCGCCTCTAATGATTATTCCGGTTAACCAATGCTCAATAAGGATTCGCTCTCCCAGCTGAAAGGTCTGAAGGATCAGATGGTGGCTGAGAAAGAGCATGCTGACGCGACTGTCAAAGGCACTCACTCGCGGTACGGATTTGCCGTGCTCGCTGATGGGCGTGAAATATTTATTCCGCCCGATGAAATGCTCAAGGCCTTTCCTGACGACCGAGTCAGGGTCTGTATACGCCCCGACAAAGGCGACAAACTGGTCGCTGATATTGAGCGACTGATTGATTGTCCTATCGGTGTGTTCACTGGGCGTTGTGTGCGCAAGGGCAAAGCGCTGTTCGTAGAACCGGACCTGCCCCGGGTGTCTCGCTGGCTGTTTTTGCCGCCCCACGCTCGCAACGGTGTCAAAGAAGGAGACTACGTTACCAGCGCGGTACTGCGTCACCCCATTAAGGACGGCAGACCGCAGGCTAAAGTTCTGCGCGTATTGGGCGCCAGCGACTCGCCGGGCATCGAAAACGCCCTGGTCGAGGCAAAGTACGAACTGCCCCGGGAGTGGAGCAGCGAAGCCAGCGCCGAATTGGAACAACAGCTGGCTAAGGTCAAACCGTTGGAGCAACAGCGGCGTCGTGACCTCACCGATCTCGAGTTTGTCAGCATAGACTCTGCCCGCACGCAGGACATCGATGATGCGCTGTATGCGGAGAGTAATAGCGAGGGCTGGTTCCTGTATGTCGCTATCGCCGACCCCGGCACCTATATTGAGCCCGGCTCATTGCTCGAACAGGAAATTGCCGCACGCGGCACCTCAGTGTACTTTCACGGTGACGCTATTGCGATGATGCCGGAACGGCTGTCCCAGGAAACCTGTGCACTGGCTGAAGACCAGCTGCGTCCAGCGCTAGTCTGTAAAATCAGCGTCACCGATGAGGGCGCCGTCGGCCACTTCGAATTCATTGAAGCCACAGTGCGCTCACGTGCCAAGCTCAGTTACCTGCAAGTTGACCGCTACCTGTCTGGCAACTATGACGAGTTGATGAGCCACGCCACCCCGCTGGAGGCGCTGTATCAGGTGTTCCGTGCGCTACGCAGCCATCGTGAGGCCCGTGAACTAGTGATGGAAGACCGCACCGAATATCGCTGGTATATGAATGAACACAAGAAAATCGACCATATAGAGCAACACGAGAAGCTGCAGTCGCAGCGCCTGGTCGAGGAGTGCATGATTGCCGCTAACCGCAGCTGTGCGCTTTTCCTGGCGGATAACGGTAGGGATGGACCGTTTGTTCGTCACGATGGTTTCCGTACAGACCGGAGTCAAGAGGTTAAAAAGTTTGTCGCAAAATTTTTGCCCGACTTCATCGCCAAGCCACTGGACGAGGTCGCCAACTACCGAGCCATTATGAAATTGCTGGCAGCAAGCCCCGCTGGCCTGCCGCTGCGCTCAATGGTTAACCGCCTGCTGACGCGAGCAGAATTGAGCACCAAGCCCGGGCCCCACATGGGCATGGCGCTTCCCTGCTACAGTAACTGCACTTCGCCTTTGCGCAAGTACGCGGATTTCCTTGCACACCGCCAGATTAAACAAGTCCTGCATGACGAAGCAGAACAGTTGGTAAGCCAGGAACAACTGAAGGTATTGCAGCAACGCGTAACCCGGGCTCGCGCCGCCAGTATGGATGCAGAGAAATGGCTCAAATGCGTATTCATGCAGGATAAAGTGGGCGCCGACTACGAAGCCACTATCAGTCACCTCAATAGCAACGGTTTTACCGTCAGGCTGCTAGAAAATGGTATCGAAGGGGTGGTGGATTTGCGTAACGTGCCGGAGAAATTCAGTTACGACCGCTGGACCGCCAGCCTTACCAGTGGCGATCGCCAATTTCAGCTGGAACGCCCGGTGCGCGTCAAGCTAACTAAGGTAGACGCCAAGACCCGTGAAATTTTGTTCTCGCCGCTACAGGATGAGCCAGCGCCCAGCGATACCTAGGGGCTGATCGAAAGTGCAGCTGTGACAGGACTCTGTGCCGTTGACGCACGATGGCTCAACGCCGACTGCTCATGCACCCGATTCACCAGGGTTATCATGTCACTGACGCATAGCGCCCGCAGGTAGAAACCCACATCGCGTCCCGATTGCAGCAGCAGACTGCTCTCGACCGCGCGCAGTGCACCGAGAATATGCAGCTCAGTTTGGCTGAGCTCAGCATCAGCGCCAAATATCAATTTGGTGAACAGGTCTACGATGGCCAGCTCCGTGACCACAACACTGTCAGCGAGAGAATTCATACTTTCAGTATGGCTCACAGATTGACTATTTTTTGACCGATTTTGGGTAATTTTTCACAATCGCGTCACGTAAACACCAGCACAGTACTCATTCTTTACTAAAACTGCGCCGAACCCGGTGTTCTGGGGAACGGAATAGCATCGCGAATGTTTTCCATTCCGGTCACATAGTTCAGCAATCTCTCAAAGCCAAGACCAAAGCCAGCGTGTGGCACAGTTCCATACCGGCGCAAATCACGATACCACCCCAATTCACCGCTCAACCCTTGCTCAGCCATTCTCGCATCAAGCACATCCAGACGCTCCTCGCGTTGGCTGCCGCCGATAATTTCGCCGATACCGGGTGCCAGGACATCCATCGCCGCTACCGTTTTCCCGTCATCATTCAGCCGCATGTAGAAGGCCTTGATGTCCTTGGGATAATTCATCACCACCGTGGGTCTGCCTATATGTGTCTCCGCCAAATAGCGCTCATGCTCAGACTGCAAATCCGCGCCCCACTGCACCGGAAACTCAAACTTGTGATCACAATCTTGCAAAATGCGTATGGCCTCGGTGTACTCAATGCGCTCAAAACTTGAATCTATAACAGTGCGTAAGCGATCGATGACCTGGTCATCGATGCGCTGCTGGAAAAACGCCATGTCATCCTCGCGCTCTTCCAGCACGCGGGTAAACACATACTTCAACAGATCCTCGGCCAGATCCGCATCTGCAGCCAGATCAGCAAAAGCGATCTCCGGCTCGACCATCCAAAACTCTGCCAAATGGCGACTGGTGTTGGAATTTTCAGCGCGAAAGGTAGGCCCAAAGGTATACACTTTGCTCATCGCCAGGCAGTAAGCTTCGACGTTCAGCTGGCCTGAGACGGTGAGAAATGCTTCCGCCCCAAAAAAATCATTACCAAAATCCACACTGCCATCGGCTGCTGTGGGGATATTTTGCAAGTCCAGGGTGCTGACGCGAAACAGCTCACCTGCCCCCTCGCAATCGCTGGCTGTGATAATGGGGGTGTTAATCCACTGGAAGCCCTCTCCATGGAAGTAGTTGTGTACCGCGTTAGCCAGCGTACTGCGCACCCGCGTAATGGCCCCAAAACTATTGGTGCGCGGTCGCAAATGGGCTACCCCACGCAAAAACTCGAAGCTGTGTCGCTTTTTAGCGATGGGATAGGCTTCAGGATTATCGACCCAACCCAACACGGACACGCTAGCCGCGTGTATCTCAATATTTTGGCCCTTACCTTCCGACGCCACCACCAGACCAGACACAACAACGGCACAGCCAGTGGTAATGGCTAACACCTCGTCGGCGTAGTTCTCCAGCTCCTGCGGCACTACCGCCTGCACCGAATCCAGGCTACTGCCGTCATTGATGGCCAGGAACGAGATACCGGCTTTGGAATCCCGCTTACTGCGTATCCAACCCTTCACGGTCACCTCATCACCGATAGGCACAAGGCCCTTCAGAACATCCGCAACATCCACCCGATCAACCCCCATCACCGCGCTAACGACGACTTATACCGACGAATTTATAGCCGTGCAGCGTTTCATCAGCCATCATGCCAAGGTCTGAAAAAGAAAAGCCGATCAAAGGAGCCTGCTTCACATCAGGTTTCACCTTGCCGCTGCCGTCGAGGCTAGCCATCGCCACTCTGCCGTTAGCGCCCGGCTTGTAACCTTTGCTCGCCAAAAAGCTGGACAAGCTCTCCCGAGTCATGAACAGCAGCATTTGGGCCTTAAATGTGGCGCCCTCGGCAAAGATCATTGTCTCCCGCGCGGTAGAGTAATAACGCACAGGCTCCCCGTCGATAAACAGAACCCCTTCTCCGTACTCACCACCTGGACCAAAACTCATCTTGATCATATTGGGAAAAATAAGCACACCAGCGGCCTCCCGCACCAGCTTCGCGCCAGAGGGGCTTTCTTTCTCAAATACCATCAGCGCCTCCTCGGCCTTGGCATCAATGACCTCTTTAGCGGCCGCCTGCGTGAATGCGCTTAACAAGCACAGACTCGCCAGTAACAAAACTCTGGAAATTTGCATCTTCATACTCCTAAAACCTATATCTCAAATGTCTGCTTGACCAATCGCTCGGACAGCTGCCAGAGTCCTTCGGCAGCCTCGGCATCCAGCGCGTAGTCAGTGTAACCACCGGCGGGGTTACTATCGTTCACCGGCTCTGCGACATGACAGTCCTCAAGGTAAAGTCCGCCACGACCTTCCAGCTCTGCACTGGTTGCGGCCCAGACGCTGGTGGCAGCTCCTGCTGGAATACTCTTGAAGCTAGTGTCCAGACCTGCCGAACGCGCCTGCAGTGCCTCGATATCTGCGGGCTGCAAGTGACGCCCCAATTCAGTCATGATCATGCCCGGATGCACCGCATTAACCGTCACGCCGCGCCCGCTGAGACGCGCATTCAGCGCCACGGAAAACTGCACGTTGGCGGTCTTGGACTGCCCATACGCCAGCCACTTTTCATACTCTCGCTGTTCAAAATTAGGATCATCAAGATTCACTGAGCCCATCTTGTGGCCCGCCGAACTGAGATTGACCACTCTGGCTGGCGCTGCCGCCAGCAGACTCGGTACCAGCGAACAAGTGAACACAAAGTGCCCGAGGTGGTTAGTACCAAACTGCAGTTCAAAGCCATCGCTGGTATGCGCCAGCGGACAGGCCATGACACCGGCATTGTTGATCAACAGGTCAATGCGCGGGCAGCGCTCCAGCAATTCAGCCGCGGCCGCGCGCACACTGGACAAGTCAGCCAGGTCCACGATCAGCGTTTCCAGCTTGGCATTGGCATCAGCCGCCATAATTTGGTCTACCGCTACCTGCAGTTTAGCCTGGTCCCGGGCCGCCATAATGACCCGCGCTCC
The DNA here is from genome assembly GCF_026262625.1 of Candidatus Litorirhabdus singularis. Lineage (GTDB taxonomy): Bacteria > Pseudomonadota > Gammaproteobacteria > Pseudomonadales > Halieaceae > Litorirhabdus > Litorirhabdus singularis. Next base: position 77,597 of record NZ_SHNN01000004.1, on the reverse strand, counting down.
AGCTCCAGCCAGAACCCGTGCTGTTTCAACCCCAAGCCCGGCCGAACCGCCGGTGACCACAGCCGTCTTACCGCTGAGATCGACACCACTGATGACATCATCGGTGGTGGTTTCCTCACCCAATTGAACCGCCATGCCTGACTCCTACCTGAAAATTAATCCACCATTCTTTCAGAAATACCCGACAGTTTGAATACCAAGCAGTTTACAATAGCGGCTCTGGTTAAATGGGGTGAACTATGGGCAGGGATACTCTCCAACGGGCGGCTTACCTGAGTTTTGCCACCTTTAGAAAATCTGGGGCGAAAGTTGCCACTCCTGTGTGGTTTGCACAGGAAGGCGACGCACTCTACATTTTTTCTGCAGCGGAGGCCGGCAAGGTCAAACGTTTGCGCAATTCAGATAAATCCGAAGTAGCAGCCTGCACGGTATCTGGCAAAGTCACCGGTCCTTGGCTGGAAACTCGGGCCGAGGTACTGACCTCTTCTGCGGATATAGACAATGCACTCAGTGCGCTGCAGCAAAAGTATGGCTGGCAGATGAAGATGACTAATTTTTTGTCACGCCTGTCTGGCAAATATAACCAGCGCGCTTACATCCGCGCGACGCTCAGCAATTAACTAACTAGAGAGCCGCCAATGTAGCGTCTGTCAGTTGTGACAGAAAGGCTTCATATTCGCGTCGCTGCTGCATCAATACCGCGTGCTCAATGGCTTTTTCTGCATACTCAATGCTGAGCTGGGGCTGCTGCAACTCCAGGTAGAGACGGGCAATACTGAAATAGAACTCAGGGTCTGAGTCCTTACGCGCAATCGCCTCCTGATAGTGCACCAAGGCTTCATCAAGCTCACCGTTGAGCGCTGCGGCTTCGCCGAGCGACACGTAATAATAGGGGTTGCGTTGCTGGTGGTCAGCAACGGCCTGCTCCCAATAATCTGCTTGCCGTGTATCTCCGGCGCGACTGTGCAGCACCAACAGGTTATTCATCGCCGAGCCCGCGTCGGGGTTTAGCGCCAGCGCCTGATGATAGCTCTGCGCTGAAGCAGAGATTTGTCCAGACCGACTGTAGACTACGCCCAGGTTTATCCACAGAAACTCCGACTGCGGACTCAGCGACAACGCCTGTAAAGCATGCCCATAGGCAGGCTCCAGGTCATCACTACGCAGGTAATTCATCGCCAGATTGTTGTGATATAACGCAAACGCTTCGCGATCTTTCAAGGCACGACTGGCTGAAACAGCATCGCGCGGGGGCGGATCCAAGTCGACACTGTAGCGCGAACTGTCACGGAGCGTGACCAGTACATTAACATGCTGTTGCACCGCTACCCGGGTACCAAAGCGAGAAAAATCCGGGCGCAGGGTCAACAGTTGATAATCCGCATCCAAGCCTGCATATCTCGCCATGCCGACCAGCAGATTGGCATAAGCCAGGCAGTTCGCTTTACCGTTCACGAAGGCCTGCTGAGCGCTGCCGTCTGCGTCCACATCGTAGTCAAGCCCATGCAAAGCCCCACTACGCAAACTGGAATGCAGTAGTTCCAGCCTGGTGCGCGGGTTACGAGCACTGCGTACATAACGATCGACCCAATCACGCATGTCGTCGTTAAGTTCAATCAATGCCGGCAGCTCAATGTTTGCGAGCGCCTGCTCAGGGGTTACTTTACGGTCAGCGGAGACTTGCAGCGCATCCAGTGAGTTGACCGCAGGCACTGGCGTGAAGGTGGCCGCACAGCCGGCAAGCAGCACCAGGGTACTGAGCAGTAGCCGGGTCCGAAACCTCCCGTACTGAATAGCCATGAACCGTCTCCACATAGCCGGGTATCGCACGGCTATCGCTCTGATTCTAATCGTTGTAACAGGCTTTCGCCATACGCATCAATTAAGCCGCTACCGGTGCTACGCTTGATATAAATCAAGGTGTCATTTCTCCGGGTCAACTAGTCTCTAGTCATTGCTTTTTCAAACCCACAGATCACCAAGCCAGCAGGAGACAAAACGATGACACAACATATCTTGGAAGCTGATACTCAACACGATATCGAGACCATGAAGAACCTGCGCAACTTTGTGCTCTGTTTCGTTGGCTTTGCGGTGGTATTGGCGGTGGGCGTTGCTGCGCTAGCACCCTAAACAGTTTCATGAGCCGCAGGGCTTTTGCCGGCCCCGTCTATGACGCGGCCGGCTTTTTATGGCTGGAAGGAGACTAAACGCCGATCCTCTCAAGCAGCAGTATGCAATCCACATTCACGGCCATCGTGCACCTTGGTGGGGTCAAAGTAATGCCGGCAGGTGGGCAGCTGATGTTGCTCCATGTAATCGTCAAGGTCCTGCTCGGTCCAATTAAAAATAGGCGCGACTTTCACAATACCGCGGGCATCACGTGAAACGATATCCAGGCCTTGCCGGTGCTCGGTTTCCTCGCGGCGAATACCAGTCAACCAGAGCTCCGGCTGTAGGTCTGCAATCGCCTTCGCAAACGGTTCCAGTTTAACCTGGCGGGTGAACTCCTGGTGCAACTCTTCATCTTCGATGGTGGGCACACCACCCATGATGGCGTTACGTCGCTCTGAGGTCATCTCCGGGCCATAGATATGCATATTAAGCTGCAGATCGTTGATCAAACGCTCGGCAACAATATAGGTATCGCGCAGGTTATACCCAGTGTCTACCCATACTGTGGGCACACGCGTATCGACACGGCTAACCAGATGTAACATTACCGCGGCATTGCGACCAAAACTGGTGGTAGCCATGGTCGGCAAATCCTGCTCCAGAGCCCAGCGCACAATGGTGTCCGCGCTAGCATCGCGCAGTTGCAAGTTCACACTGTCGAGATCAATCGTCATAGGTCGGTGCTAATTTGCCAAATCCTCAAGGTCAGCAAGGTTATAGAATCCGGCGGGGGAAGACAAATAACCAACAATCATAACCTTATGACCCTCTGTGTTGATCAATTTCGCCAGTCATAAATGGCATTGACCGACAATTGCCGAGAGTACGCCGCTCGCGAATACTAAGCAGTCCTCAATAGCCAGTCTGGTAACTAATGATGAAAAACCAATTGTGTGAGCAACTCGGTATCGACTACCCGATTTTCGCCTTCACTCACTGCCGCGATGTAGTCGTAGCGGTCAGTAAGGCCGGCGGCATCGGCGTACTCGGAGCTGTGGGTTTCAGCCCAGAGCAGCTGAAGGAAGAACTCGACTGGATCGACGCGCATATTGGGGACAAGCCCTACGGCGTGGATATTGTCATCCCAGAGAAGTATGAAGGCATGGGTGATATGACGGCTGAAGAGATGGAGGAACAGCTCTGGAAAATGGTGCCGCAGGGGCATATGGACTTCGCCCAGAAACTGCTATCCGACGCCGGCGTTCCGGAATGGCCTGATGGCACCAATAGCATGGGACTGATGGGCTGGACCGATGCCACCGCAACCCCGTTACTGGAAGAAGCACTGACACGGCCCGGATGCCGGATGATCGCCAACGCCCTAGGCACACCCCCCGCGGACAAGATCAAGATGGTGCAAGACAGCGGCCGCCTGATAGGTGCGCTGTGTGGCAAGGTTAAGCAGGCGCTGGCACACAAAGCGGCCGGCTTAGATTTCGTCGTCGCTCAGGGCGGTGAAGGTGGCGGCCATACCGGCGAGATCGGCTCGGTAGTACTGTGGCCGCAGATAGTAGATGCGCTGGGAGATACTCCGATGCTGGCAGCTGGCGGTATTGGTAATGGCCGCCAAATTGCTTCGGCTCTGGCCATGGGCGCCGCGGGTGTCTGGACCGGCTCACTGTGGCTAACGGTAGAAGAAGCACATATTGAAGAAGCGCAACGTGATTCGCTGCTAAACGCGACCAGCGAAGACACCATACGCTCGCGGTCCTGGACCGGTAAAACCTGCCGCATGCTGAAGAATGAATGGACCGAAGCCTGGGAGCGTCCTGACACACCCGATCCTTTGGGTATGCCGCTACAAGGTATGGTCACCTCCGATGGCATGCGTCGCACCGCTACCTATGCCAATGTCGGCGAATGCCAGAAAGTTGCCTTCAACCCTTGCGGGCAAGTGATCGGCCAGATTGGCGAGCAGGAAAACGTCCGTACTGTGATGTTTAATCTGCTCAGCGAGTATGTGGATGCCGTGGAGCGACTCAACAATCTGATGCCAGAAACGTAGCGCTGCGTCAGGGCGCGGCCAATAGCACCTGCAGACTCATAAACAGCAGCTGCGCTTCATCGCGCGGCAGTTGCCGGGGCTCAAGATAAGTATTAAATAACGCAAACTCCGCTGGCAACAGCAACACCCCCTGATGTCGCAGGCACGCCAGTGTCTGCAGCTGTAACCGGCCCAGTGCCGACAGCTGCGGACGAATATCTGCCAACAGCTCCCGACCATCGATAGTATCCTCTAGTCGCTCCGGCTCACGTCGCTGTATCGCCTTGGCGACTTTCATCTGCGCCATCATCAGATCCACCACCGCCGTTTCCGGCAGGCCCGCCGCCGCAGCCTTGTCGCGACTTTGCTCCAACACCACCGCCTCACGTGTCAGATCTTCTACAGGCATACCCAACGCGTATTTAGCGTTCGCAACGGCGGGCATGTAGGCCAATCGTTGGCTCACCAGATCAAATACATCCTCGCTGCTACAGGCTATCGCTACCGGTATCTGGCACAGCCCAAGCAACAACAGTAATGTCCAACGCTCAATCACGCGACCACCGCTGCCATAGTACCAGTACCAGCAAATTCGCCAGCAGGCCCCAGACACCGCTATGAATACCCCAGGGTTCAGTACCCCACAGTTTAAATCCCACCGCGCAACACAGCCCAATCACCAGCCCTGCCAACACCGCACTACCGCGCAGCTGGCGCCAGCGCACGCCGAGAATAATGGCCGGAGCCACCTGTATCAACAGCTCGAACTTGAACACCATCAGCGCCCAGATAGTCTGTGGTAGCACTATTGCCAGTAGCGCCAGCAACAGAGTCAGGCACCAGGAGGTTAGCCGCGAACGACGCAGCGAGTGCACGCCGTCTTCATCACGCTGCAGCACATCTTGAGTGAGGATGGATCCCAAGGTTAATAGCGCCGAGTCAATGGTCGACATAATAGCCGCCAAAGCCGCCGCCAAACACAGAATCAATAGCCAGCTCATAGCGGGCCAGCTGCCGATTACCTTCTGGATGGCGAGAATAATAACTCGCTCAGAATCCTGCTCCGGTAGTGCCGGCAGCCACTCTGCCACGCTCATCCCTACCAGGATCATCGGCAAGGTGGTCAGCAGTGGCATAAAAAACATCAATCGGTATGAGCGCTTCAAAACACTCGCATCACGCGCAGCATAAATGCGTTGTAGGGCCTGCGGGTAAACCGCAGCACCCACCGCTATCAACACCACCAGACTCAGAAAGTGAATCGGCTGCAGGTCATTCCGGGCATAGCGCTGTAACTCCGCCATGGCACCCGGCCAATGGGTTACGCTCTGAGCACCACTGGTGGCATGTACGCTATAAAAAATAATCAGGCAGCCCAGCAACAGCAGGAGTCCCTGTAGGACATCCGTCCAAACTACGCCGCGCATGCCACCCAGACTTTCGTAAACCCCCATGATTAGCGCCAGCACCAGCACCGCTGTGGCAAAGCCGATCATGCCGCCGCTAACGCTCTCCAGCAATAGTCCGATGGCCTTGAAGTTGCCCAGCGCAAAAGTACACAGCGTGACTATCAGCACCAGGTTCAGCAGCAGGGCCAGCCGTGGATTATGAAAGCGCCACTGCACAAAATCAGCGACTGTGATAAACCCGTGCTGTTGCGCCAAGCGGTTCAAACGAGTGGCAAACGTGGCGTAAACCAGAACCACACCCATCACTGCAAGCATAATAGCCAGGCCATCAAAACCGGTACGATAGGCTTTGCCCGGCGCTGCCAAAAGCGTATTGCCGCTGTACTGGGTAGCATAAAGTGTAAAGAAAAGACTCACCAGACCGAGTGAACTACCCGCCAGATAGAAGTCTCGTGCCCCGGCGGCGCCGCGCGCGCGGTTTGCCAGCCAACCTATAAGCAGCAGGCTGGCCAGATAGCCAAACACCAGAGCCAACCCAACGCCATCGAGTACCACGTCATCGCTCATAGTCTGCATGGCCGCTAGTGGCGCCGAGGCTGCGTTAGCGCTTCAGGCGTTTTACGTTAGCTTCAAGCTCTTCGTGCAGTGCCAGAAACTGTGCGGTCAATTTGTGACTGGGAGCAAGGTCAATCAGAGGACGATGATCGCGATGGGACTCACGCATTTTTACCGATGCCGACAGGTAGGTGTCAAAGATTGGCAGACCCTCCTCCTGGAGTTCGGCAACCAGTTCACCCGGCAAGCGTGCCTGACTGTTGAATTGATTGATGACAATGCCCTCTACCGCCAGATCCGGGTTGTGATCTTCTTGCAGCTCCACAATATTGTCCATCAAACTATACAGCGACTGACGCGCAAAACTGTCACAGTCGAACGGAATCACCAGTGACTGCGCCGCTATCAGCGCCGACTTGCTGTAAAAATTGAAGTTTGGTGGCGTATCGATATAGATGCGATCGTATTCCTCATCCAGTTTGTCCAGCGCATCGCGCAGCTTGTATATCTTATAGCGAGACTCCAGTTCCTTTTCCATAGCGGTCAGAATCGGGCTAGATGGCATCAGGTATAGGTTTTCATAGGGTGTTTCCCAGACAAAAGCATCCGGGTTAGCTGCCATGCGGCGCGAACCCACAGTCTGTTTAAACAGTGCCGCGACCCCCTGAGCTTCAGCCGGGTAGGCCTCGGCGTCAATTTCACCGACCAGGTAATGGGTGGTATTCCCCTGCACGTCCAGATCGATAACCAGCGTGCGCAGACCCATGGCCGCGCTAATGGCAGCCAGATTACAGGTGATACTGGTTTTACCCACACCACCTTTCTGATTAAATACGACTCGTCTCATGGCTGGCATACCGGCTCTGGAAATGGGACCGAGATTCTACTCAAACAGCGCTTACAATGTAAGCCACCGGCAGGTTTTAGCGCGCGTTTTTCAGCCTCAGGCGGCGTCCCATACCCGCTGATACAGTTGTGCAATTTCTTCGACGTCGGGAATCCTGGGGTTATTGGACGGAGACCCTGAATCCAGCGCCTGCTGTGCCATAAGCGGCATCAGCTGATCCCAGCTTTGCTGCGCCACACCCCACTCGGCAGGGCCTGGGACCTGCAGGTCAGCATTTAGCTGGCGTAGTCCGGCAATCAGTTTGTCGGTAGCCAGCTGATCATTGTCCGCGGTGCGGGCAAGACCCATGATACGCGCGCAATCGGCATAGCGCCGCTCAGCACCAGACACTGACCAAGCGGTAACTTCTGGTAGCAGCATGGCATTGCTGAGCCCATGGGGAACATGAAAATGAGCGCCAATGGGGCGGCTCATGCCATGAATCAGTGTCACTGAAGCATTGGAAAAAGCCATGCCACCCTGTGTCGCCGCCAGCATCATCGCCTCGCGTGCGACCCGATTGTCTGGCTCCGCGCAGGCAGTGCGGATATGCGTATGAATGGCTGCCATAGCGGTCAAAGCAATACCGTCGGTAAAGGCGTTGGCCTTGCGGCTCACATAAGCTTCCATGGCGTGGCAGAGGCTGTCTATGCCGGTGTCTGCGCTAAGACGATAGGGCATTGTCAGTGTCAGCTCATAGTCCACCAGAGCGGCCACTGGCACCAGACCCAGCCCCATACACAGCATCTTCTCCTGAGTTTCGGTATCAGTAATGACCGCCGCCCGCGTCACCTCTGAGCCGGTTCCGGCGGTGGTTGGCACGGCGATGACGGGCAGCCCGGTGTCGATTGCGCAGGGTACTTTGTAGTCTCGCATGGGTCCGTCACGCTGCACCATGACCGCTGCGGCTTTGGCGGTGTCAATGGAACTGCCGCCGCCAAGTGCCACTACACAGTCATGGCCACCCGCCTGTAATTTATGAGTCGCAGCAGCCACCGAGTCTGTGGTGGGGTCGGGTACCGAATCAGCGAACACCGCGCAGGGCAGGCCCGCTTCCTTAAGCTGCTGTTCCAATGCTCCGGCATAACCCTGCTGCACCATAAAGGGGTCGGTCACCAGTAGCGGATTCGAGACACCCAACTGCGCCATGGTGGCCACTAATTCAGTGCTGGCGCCGGCGCCCACACGCAATATTCTGGGTAAATTTATGGCTACTGCGCTCATCACTCATGCTACCGTTACAAAAAAGGGACAGTAACCTTATCACAATGATTAACAGCGAAAGTATCAACGAGATTCTCGAATACTGGTTCGGCCAACTCGACCCAATGGGGATGGCTGTCGCACCACAGCAGCAGCTCTGGTTTAAATCCAGCAGCACTACTGACGACTATATCCGGGATCATTTTCTGAACCTGATAGAAGCTGCGCTGAAGGACGAGCTAACCGTCTGGCGGGACACTCTGCCAGGCAGTGTGGCGCTAGTGTTGCTACTCGACCAGTTTACCCGCAACGTGTTTCGAGCAACGCCCAAATCATTTTCTGGAGACCTGCTGGCCCTGAAAATTTGCCGTCGTCTGGTCAGCAGCGGGCAACACCTGAAACTACCCCTGAGCCACCGGGTGTTTATCTACATTCCCTACGAACACTCAGAAAGCCTGAGCGTGCAGGATGAAGGGGTCGCCCTGTTCGACCAGCTACTCACCCAATGCCCACAGGCGGCTCACCAAGCAGTAGCTGGGTTCAGACAATATGCGGTAGCCCACCGCGACGTGATCTTCAAATTTGGCCGCTTCCCCCATCGCAACGCGATCTTACAGCGCCAATCTACGGCAGAGGAACTGGAGCACCTGCAGCAACACGGCGGCTTCTGATAACGTCAGTGCGAGCTTAACGTGTCTGTATCGGGGTCAATCGGTAAATTTCTTCGGTCATCTCACCCTGATACTGCAGAAACACGCCGCGCTCAAGGTCATCGTAGGCCTCACGAATGGAGTCATTAACCTCGGGATAGGCAACCTCGTCCCAGGGACACTGGTCGCGAGAGAAGAACTCAACCGCCAGGGCTTCGTCACCCGCTAGGCAAACTTCTTCGTCGACGGCGGCGCGAAACGCGACATAAACCTGATTAATAAAGGTAATCGTGCCGGTCATATAGAAATCCAACTGCTCCGGATCGAGCCGAACACCCGCCTCTTCCCAAAGCTCCCGAGCAGCACCCTCAGCCATTGTTTCACCGGCCTCCATAAAACCACCGGGAATTGCCCAGAAGCCGCTGCGCGGTTCTAGCTTACGCTGAATCCAGAGCAGCTTTTGACCACAGGATATAAAGCACGTGAGCATTACCGAAGGATGGTCCCAACGCTCCTGTTGGCAGCGCTCACAGTAACCATGGCCCGCAGCGTGCGTTGCCATGCGCAGGGTCTGACCACATTCAGAACAGTACTTGAGCATGGGCTAGCCCTCGAGCGCGGCAGCAATGGCCTCGGCGAGTTGAATCAACAGGCTTTTCTCCGCCGCCACCAGCGCCGCGTAGCCATCGTCAGCCAGGGCCTGCTGGCGCGTAAAACGATAGGACTGGATCGCCCCGTCGACAGCGGCATATTCCCAGTACGCCACCAGCACAGCAGCACCATCGTTGCTGCCGTGCAGTTGATCGATTCGGATCGAAATCTGCGGCAACTCCTGCTGCACCAATGCGCCGACCGCAACCGGCGCCTGCAGCGCCGTTCCGACTTCATTAGCCATGAAGCGCAGCAGACTTGTGCGCAGCGGCTCCGCCCACAGATGTTGGCGGGCGCGGTGCAAGGTGCCACTGTCGGTTTCCAACACTAAGCCAGGCTGATCCAGATAATCGGCTACGGTGACTGCGGCCAGGCCAACCTGTGGTGGCGCCAGCGCCGTTGCCTGTGGCGCTTGCGCTGCCGCTGAGCGCAGTAGATATATTTCGGGCGCTGTTACCGGCTGGCTGCTGCAGCCGGCTATTAACAGACTAAGCAGTAAAATGATTCTCACGGTCTGGCCTCCGGTATCGGGTCCGCGGGTATTTCTACCGGCATAATCAGGGCATTGGGTTTTTCTGAAATCGTGCGACTTACGTCACTGACATTTTTCAGCGTCACGTTGAGATCACGTAAGCTGGCGTTCAGTGATTGATAGACTGGCGAATCTGGCGTGAGCCCCCCCGCCACCTTCTCAAGCTGCTGCAAAACCTGCAGCAACTGACCTGTCAGTGCCTGTGTATCGGCGTCATCCAGAATCCCACGCAGCGCAGAAAGATTACCCTGCAATTCAGCAACCGCTTCATTCAGACCACTGAAAGTCGCGTCCAGCGGCAGATCGTTCAATTTTTCCAGAAACTGGGTGACTTGTTGCATGATCCGGCCAAAATCACCGCTGATCGTCGGAATAGTCGGGTATTCTCCATAGCTGCCCAAGGATTGAGTCTCGTCATCAGGGAAGAAATCCAGACCTACATACATCGCACCGGTTAACAGGTTGCCCGAGGCGAGACTGGCGCGCATGCCATTGTTCACGCTGACTGCGATCGATTCGCGCAGTTTCTCTGCAAGCTCCTGACTATCCCCGATTTCCAGTCGACCGGGTTCCAGGTAAATAAGCACAGGAATCGGACCACCGGTACCTTCCAGTGACTTCTCTCCCAGCATTTCAGACAGCATTATCCTGACCACGTAGCCCAGGTTAATTCCGCGGTACTCGACCGGGGCACCTGGCTTCAAGCCGCGGATTGACTGGCTGAACTGCACCACATAATAGATACCGTAACGGTAGGGGTCTTGCATAATTTCGGCATAATTTTTGTGTAAAATGAACGACGTTCCGGATTCCACCGGTGTTCCTTTAGCCATCCCTCTGGGCGTACCAAAAGTAATACCTCCCAGCAAAATGGTCTGCAAAGACCCCATGGATAACTCGAAGCCGCCCGCATCCATCTTCAGTGAAATCCCGCTGATATCCCAGAATCGGATAGAACTGTCGATCAGGCCATCATAGGGCGCATCGATAAAAATTTGATAGTTAACTCGCCGGCTAACCGGATCGAAGCTACTGCTCTCGACACGACCGACCTTAAAACCGCGGTAAACCACGGCATCTCCCGGCGCCAAGGAATGTGCATGCTCACTGCTCAGTTGCAGCCGAATACCGGCGGCGTCCGGCGCGGTCCAAGGGGGGCTATCCAACGCTTCATAGTCACGTTTTTTGGACGCGACCTGAGCCGGGGACATTTCTATATAGGCGCCCGACAAAAGCGTTTCGAGGCCGGTAATACTGCCGGCACCCACCCGCGCAGTCACCACCCAGAAACGCGCGTCGTCGCCCAGCAATTGCTCTGCTTCCGGCTGTAGCTGAATAGTGGCAACAATCCCGCCCTGACGATGACCGAGACGGATACTTTGCACCACCCCAATTTCCACGTCGCGATACTTAACTTTGGTTTTCTGTGCCATCAGTCCAGCTGCATTGGCAAAGCGCACCTCCACCACCGGGCCACGCGTACTAAGCGTGTAAAAGACAACCCAGGCCCCCAGTGCCAGCGCAATCAGCGGTAAAACCCACACCGCCGACACTTTCGGACCGGTCGCGAGCGCCGGCTTAGCTTCATCCATTATTCTGTTCCTCTTTATCCCAAAGTAAACGGGGGTCAAAACTGTGTGCTGCCAACATCGTCACTATGACTACACCGGCAAAAGAAACGGCCGCGATACCCGGCCTGATGACCAGTAAGCCACCCAGATGCACCAAGGCAACCAGAATCGCCACCACGAACACGTCCACCATCGACCATTTGCCAATCAGTTCAGTGAGAGTGTAGAGCAAGGTGCGCTGGCGGTTACCTGAGGCTGGCTGACGATGCACTGACCAGGCTAAATAGTACAGGGCGAAAAATTTGGACAGCGGCACCATCACGCTAGCGACAAAAATGACCAGCGCTATCGGCCACGAGCCCAGGTTTATCAATAGCACGACACCCCCAATGATGGTGCTCTCGATAGAGGTACCGAATTGGTCCGTAATCATGATGGGGTAAATATTCGCCGGGATATAAAGCACACTGGCAGTCACCAACAAGGCCAGCGTGCGCTGCAGGCTATCGACTTTGCGCTGATGCATATGCGCGCCACAGCGAGGGCAGTGCGCGACGTCTGCTGCTACCAGTTTGCAACAGAGGTGACAGGAAGCGAGCCCACGCGCGGCAGCGGTAGCGGCGGGGTTCACGAGAGCTGCACCGCTTCGATTCGCTGCCAGCAGTGAAACCGATCCAGCGTCGAAACCGCCAAGGTGAAAAATACGCTGAAGGCAACATAAGCCCAGAAGGAATAGCCCAGCTGCACTTCCGCCATCTGTGACAATTTAACCAGACTCACGATCACGCCAATCAGAAACACCTCTACCATCGACCACTCGTTCAGTGTGTACAAAACGCGCGCAGAATCGACTAGCCAGGGCGCCGCATAGCCCAACGTCAATGGCACACAGATAGCCATTATCAGCGTCAACGCCAACGCCGGCAGCACCAAAATGAATCCGCCCACTAAAATAGCCAGATCCGGCATACCGTAACGATATAGCATGATCGCCGTCTCGGGCAGGGTCATGGTGGTCTGTAGTCCGGCCGCACCCATCGTCAAAAATGCAAAACAGTTGGCAATCACCAACGCAATCGCAGCACTGATACAGTAGGCTAGCGCCCGTGCCACAGCATCGCTGCGATAGCGCGCGAGGAAATGTCCGCAACGGGGACAATTGGCACGCCCGCCTTCGGGCATCGCCGTCAGATCCACCAACATGTCGCAGCCCTGGCAGCCGATCAGCGTCGCCATTCTAAAATTTACCTTGCTTACACATCGACGCATGATACCGCAGATACTCCAGCTTCCACAGTTGCACGCACCCCGTTATCCTATGGCACCCCAAGGAGATCAAACATGAATCAACATAACCCGGTAGTGCAGCTGCTGTTAACTGGCAACGAGATCATGAGCGGCGACACCGTGGATTCCAATTCCTCGATGATAGCCCTGCGCCTCGCAGAACTTGGCATTGCCATTCACCGCAAGGTTACTGTCGGCGATGCGCCCGCATTACTTACCGCAGAGCTACGTGATCTATGCAAGCAATCTGACGTCGTCATCGTCAATGGCGGGCTTGGCCCAACCATTGACGATCTCACCGCAGAGATACTGGCAGCGGTCGCCGACGTGCCACTGCAGGAAAACCCGCTAGCACGCCTGCACATAGAGAACTGGTGTGAAGCGCGTGGCGCCGCGGTTAACGCAGCCAACCTCAAGCAAGCGCTACTGCCAGCCGGAGCCACCATCGTTGATAACGCCATCGGCAGCGCAGTGGGGTTTGAACTGGAAGTTGAGGGTTGCCTCGTCATCTGCACGCCGGGTGTACCCAGCGAATTACGCCTGATGCTCGACAATATTCTGCAGAACTTGCGCGAACGGCTGGGCAAGTCGGGCGAGGTCGACATCATCCGCTTGCAGACTTTCGGGCTGGGCGAATCCACCGCACAACAAATTATCTCCGACCAATACAGCGACTGGCCAGCTCAGGTAGAGCTGGGGTTTCGCGCCGGCGCACCGCAAATGGAAATAAAATTGACGGTATCCGACCCCGCTGCCAGAGACGCCCAGCTTGCCTGCAAAGAAAAGCTCTACCAGTTGTTTGGCGATCACATCATCGGTGAGGGTGATAGCAGTCTGGCGCAGCAGGTGGTCACCCTTCTTGCAGACAGGGGCGAGACATTGACCACGGCAGAGTCCTGCACCGGCGGCCTGATAGCCAGCATGCTAACCCGTATACCGGGTTCTTCCGCTGCTTTTCACGCCGGCTTTGTGACCTATGCCAATAGCATCAAACAAACAGTGCTAGATGTTCCAGAATCGCTACTGCAACAGTCCGGGGCGGTCAGCGAGGGTGTTGTGATAGCTATGGCAAAGGGTGCTATGCAGCGCGCCGACGCCGACTACGGTATCGCGGTCTCGGGTGTCGCCGGTCCTGACGGCGGTACTGAAGAAAAGCCAGTGGGCACTGTATGGCTCGCCTGGGGCAGTCGCGATAATATCCAGACCCGTTGCTTGCTGTGGCCGGTTGAACGCACCCTGTTTCAAACTATGATTGCCGCCGCCGGCCTGGATATGATCCGGCGTCGCCTGCTGGGAATCGAGCAGGACCCAAGCTATTTTCGCTCACGCCAGGCCAAATAGCAGAACGGTTGCAGACCGTTATCAGGGTGCCAGCCGACGTATATCCCAGCCGTCCTTTGCATTGCGCAGGTAGCGGAAACGGTCGTGCAGTCGATTGGCACCGCCCTGCCAAAATTCCAACTCACGCGGCACCACCCGATAGCCGCTCCAGAACGCCGGCACCGGGATTTCCCCCTGCTTGAATTTTTCCTGCATCTGGGCAAATTTCTCTAACAGCACCTGACGCGCAGAAATGGGCCGACTTTGAGCCGATGCCCACGCTGCCAACTGGCTTTCGCGCGGCCGCGATAAGAAATAACGGGCAGTTTCCACATTGCTGATCTTTGCCGCGTTGCCGGCGACTATCACCTGTCGCTCCAGCACATTCCAGGGAAAGTGCAGACACACTGACGCATTAGCCGCGATATCCTGCGCTTTGTTGCTATCGGAATTAGTGTAAAAAACGAACCCCTGATGGCCGAAATCCTTTAGCAGCACCATCCGCTGCCAGGGCCTTCCATTGGCGTCTACGGTCGCCAAGACCATTGCCGTGGGGTCCGCGATACCGCCACTGACCGCCTGGGCCAACCAGGTTTCAAACTGCTCGGTAGGGTCATCGTGCAGATCCGAGCGCTTGAGCCCCTGCAGCAGATACTCCCGACGAAAATCTTCTATATTCACGTTCCCTCCAGGGCAACACGCTAGTTTGGTTTACCAAGGCATTGGTTCACCACGGCTGTTTTACAACGGTAGTGGCACAAATACACTACCGACCGCCTTGACGGCCCTATTAACGCCGCGGTGCCCGGAATCGTCCACAATCCTGGCCATCATTTCCTGCAACACAATCAGCTTGCCAAATAGCCGTTCGAAACTGAGGTTGTCCGTGATACCCCGATACTCACTGGTAATCAGGAAGGGCCGCCCATTGGCTTTACGAGAATGCTTCAGTCGCCATAGCAACACATCCACGTTCTCAGCGCTGGCCAGCAGCCGCGCGCTATCAAGCTGGTCGAACATGAATAATTCATCATTGTAACCATAGGCGTAGCGCAGCATACCACTGAGTCCGACCACCAGGGCAAATACCCGATCACCTCGAAACTCAGGGTCAAATACCAGTTCCAGTGCCGCAACTTCCTGCCGACCACCCAGTTCAGCAAAATCCAGCGGCCCGCTCTGGGAGCGTAACTGCTGCAAACGGTCTTCGACACTCAGGCCCTGTGTCTTGCGTAACTGATCCGGGTTGCGGCCATAAAGTTTAACCGTCAACTCGCTTACCAATACACGAGTCTCGTCAATGAACTCGTCCGCAACCATATCGATATCCGACTTGGCCAAATTCTTGAGTTCATACCCGGAGCAGCCACCTAGAAAAAGCACTGCTATAATCACTGTTATTATTTTCATGGGAAAAGTCTACAAAATGGATGTCGCGCCCACTAGCATTATTAAAGCCGAATCACAGCATTGTGAACAGATTGCCAATATTTTGGCTGATGCCTTTGCCAATGACCCCGTCATGACCTGGGTGATTCCCAACCAGGCACTGTATCAACCGTTTTACAGCATCATGCTGCGGCGGCTGTTTCTTGAGCAGCAACATACTTTTGTTGATACCGAAGGTCGCGGTGCCGCTATGTGGCTGCCGCCAGGCGTTGACTTCGAAATCCCCATGAACATTCCTCAGTTGATGCTTATAGTGCGCCTTATCTTGACTCGCGGACCCAGGGTTATCAAACGGCTGGCCGCGGTACAGGCGACGATGGCGCGCCATCATCCCCGCACCCCCCACTATTACCTGCAATCGGTGGGCGCGCGACAGGCATATCAGGGACAAGGCGTAGGCTCAGCACTGCTCAAACATCTGACTCCGGAAATTGACGCAGCCCATATGCCGGCCTATCTGGAAAGCTCGGCAGAGCGCAATGTGCCTCTATATCAGCGCCATGGTTTTGAGATAATTGCCGAAGAAAAGCTGGGCGGCGATGGCCCGCCCATGTGGTTTATGCTGCGGCCGGCGCGCTGACGCCGCGCACCGCGAGGCAACTATTGTGGCGGATAAGCCGCCATCATATGTTCGGCAACGTTATTGAACCGCTCCTGCTGTCCTTCCAACTCATGCTCAGCGTTGAGCTTGGACTGTACCACCGAGCGCCATACTGATTTACGCATTTCCGGGTCGACCATATCCACGATCAAAGTGCCCTGGGTGTATTGCCTGACGCTGACATCTGATACAGCTGGTCCGCAGCCCCAACACTGGTAATAACTGGTGCTGTTGTAACTGCGCACGTCGGTCTGCTCCTTGGTAACCAACAGCCAACTGATTAAAATATCGGCATCTTCGCGCTTTTCTACCAACGTTAGCCCGCGCATAGTCAGCGCCCGCTCGAAGGCGTTATTGACTCGATTAATTTCCATATCGCTGAGCACCACGGATTCCGCCGGCCCAGACTTACGGTTCATAAAAGCGAACGTCTTCGCCGCCGTAAAATCATAATCTCGATTGTGATCGACGATGGGTTGTGGAAGTCCGCCACTGGCACAGCCGAACAGCACACTGCCAGCCAGCAACAACATCAAAAACTGAAACGCTCGGAACCTATTCATCAACATGCTATCCGCACTAAGAAAGAGCAGCGAAAAATACCATCCTTTAACCACGTCTGCCAACCTCGCTCAACTCACTTCATTGGTTGATGGTACCACCGGCGCCCGCGGGGCAAAGGCAGGTATTTGCGGAAAGCGAAAAAAGTCACTCCAGTTCTCGCCCCAAACCTGCGCCAGGCTGTCACCGCTAACACGCTGATACTGAGTCGACATTTCAGCCTGCAGTTGAACAGCAGAACACTGACCGGACACTACCCAGGCCTCCATCATCCCTTCAGTGCGCAGGACAAAAGCTGGCGGCACCTCACCCTCGTTGGCCAACCGCTGAAAGATATCGAACCAGCGCTGGCGCAGGTGTTCCAGTAATTGATCATCATTCAGCATAGAACCCACTCCAGCGTGAGGGAGCAACAAGCAGCCCGCCCGCATATCAAACACCCAACATGGCGTAAATTTTGGCATAATCCACCCTCCTCCGCGAACCGGGAATTTTCAAGTGCTTTTACGCTACCGCTATCTCTATCTCTTCCTTCTGTTAGCCCCATGGGCGAGCAGCCAGGCACAGCACCCCATCATTAATTACGAGACCCGATTTCTTCCGGTGATAGCCAGCAAAGGCATGGTTGCCGCTCCTGAGCGACTGGCCGCTGAAGTGGGTACGCAAATTCTTCGCGATGGAGGCAATGCCGTGGATGCCGCAGTCGCCACTGGCTTTGCGTTGGCAGTTACCTACCCCCGCGCCGGCAATCTCGCCGGCGGTGGCTTTATGATGATCCATCTGGCCGACGGCAACCGCCAGACGCTAATCGACTACCGCGAGTCAGCACCCGCGGCCGCCACCGCTGATCTGTTCCTCAACGCAGAGGGCGAGGTAGATCGGATGCGGCAGTTTTTCAGCCATCGAGCGGCGGGCACCCCCGGCACTGTTGCCGGCATGATCTATGCGCTGGAGAAATACGGCACCATGTCGCTACGCGAGGTACTCAGGCCCGCCATAGAATTGGCCAGCAAGGGTTTTGAAGTAACCTGGGCGCTGGACTACGAACTCGGAAATCGTAAGGAGCGGCTACTAGCCAACCCGGAAGCCGCGCGGCTGTTCTTTGACAAAAACGGCGCACGCTTCCCGGTAGGTTCACGTTTCCGCCAACCTGATCTGGCATGGACGCTGAAACAAATCCAGCGACGCGGTGTGGACGGATTCTACGCTGGCAAGGTTGCCGACCGTATCGTCGCCGACATGATTGCCCACGATGGACTAATGACCCATCAGGACCTCATTGATTACAAGGTCATTGAACGCGAACCCGTGCGCGGCACCTACCGCGGTTATGAAATTGTGGCGACGCCACCGCCCTCGTCCGGCGGCATTCATATCATCCAGATTCTGAATATTCTGGAGGGCTATGATGTCAGCGCCTGGGGACATAATAGCGCCGCCTACCTTCATCACCTGACCGAAGCTATGAAACTGGCCTACGCAGACCGCAGCCAGTATCTGGGCGACCCTGACTATTTTGAAGTCCCCACGGCTCGCCTAACTGATAAAGAGTACGCGGCGTCACAGCGCTCGCGCATCGATTCCGAGCGTGCCACCCCATCGGCGGAGATCCAGCCCGGCATCGACCTGCCCTACGAGAGTCACGACACCACGCACTATACTGTCGCTGATGCTGCGGGCAACGTTGTCAGCAATACCTACACACTGAATTTCAGTTTCGGCTCGCATATCGCGGTACCTGGAACCGGCATGTTACTTAACAACGAAATGGCCGATTTCGCTGCCAAACCTGGCACCGCAAATGCCTTTAGCCTGGTAGAAGGCGAGGCCAATACGATTGCGCCCGGCAAGCGTCCGCTGTCCTCAATGACTCCTACTATGGTATTTGCTGACGGCGAGTTTTGGCTGGCAACCGGCAGCCCTGGAGGCAGCACTATTATCACTACAGTTCTGCAAACCATCCTCAACGCCATGGACTTCAATATGAATATTGCTACCGCAGGCGCAGAGGCACGTATTCATCATCAGTGGATGCCCGACAAACTCAGCCTGGAGCGCGGCATCAGTCCAGACACACTAGAGCTGCTGCTGCAGCGTGGACACAATGCCAACATGAGCACTCGCACCCTGGGCAGAGTTCAGTCCATCCAAAAAATAGATAATCTGTTGTATGGCGCCACCGACACCCGGCGGCCCGGCGGCTGGGTTGCCACCTGGTAGGCCACAGCGGATTAATGGATTACTGGGTGTTCACCCGCACCTTGCTCGTTTGCCGGCTGACGGCAACCAACTGCCCGGTACTGTCCCAAAGCTCACCATCTTCTTCAATAATACCGCGGGTCATATAGCGGCTCTGAAACCGGGCCTGCACCGGCCCGGGAGCTGGATGGGCACGCACACTGACCGATAGCTCAAGGGTTGGGACCCAATTCAGCGCACCAAATACAGTAAACACCGGGGGGGCCATTGCATCAGCGAATAATAGTAATACCAGCAGATCAGGATCGGTACCGTCCACCAGACTCAACCAACCGTTAAAACAGCCGCTGCCGTCAGGTTCGCCGCGTCGGAAGACCTCGGAGCCGCTGGCGTAGCACTGATTCACGCGCTGGCGAAATTCGATACCGTGCTCACGAATAGGCGTACAGTCAGCGGCCGGCTGAATTTGTGGGCGCTGGGCAGAAGACCAGGATTCCCCATGCAGAGCAGCCACATCGCTGTAGCAGGCACTCACCTGAGCCACCGCTTTGCCCTCCTGACGCATGGTGAGGGTGGCGTGACTGGTGCTGCCACCGGTACGTAGCCGCTCTACATAGCAGTCTACCGGACCCAACTGCGGCGGTGCGAGGTACATAATGTTAACCGTTAGCGGATCACTGTGCGCCAGCGCCTCGCTGAGCACACGCCCGGCGATAGCCAGCGTATAGCCCCCGTTAGGTGCCGCCCCAATGCGCCAGCCCGGGACGATATTGGCCTGCCAATGGGTATCAGCTACTTTGTGAACAGCGGTATCTTCATCAAATCCGGACATCTTTTAACCACGTAGAGCCTATAAAGGCGCCTTGATATAACAACTACCCTCGTTTGTAAACCAAACCGGTGATCCCAAGCCGCTCACATAAGGGCGTCGTATAGGCGTTAGAGTCGGTATAATGTTGGAATCAGGCACAGCATGTCAGTGCAGCAGTGAAACCGATTGCAAAAGCTGCGGTCATAGTAGGGAGGAAACCAGTATAAAAATGTCAGGGGCAAGCAAGTGAAAGTGCGGAGGTGGCTGCGAGCCCTGACTGTAGCGTGCGTGTACTGGCAGTTGAGTACCCATGCTGCTGCGCAGGTTGAAGTCGTGCCATCTACGGAAACCTTAATATCAGCCGAGGACATGATGCAAGGTGGAGTAATCGATTTTCAGGATAACGATGAGCCGGCACTGGTAAACCCGACGGCTACCGCCTACCAGTTCTATATTACCGATTTGGAAAGCCGTCTGGGCGCCTATGCACCGGGACTCGCAGAGCAACTGATGGGGCTGGGACGCAGCTACCGGGAGCAGGGTCTATTAGACGAGGCTGTCACCGTCTTCAAACGTGCCGTCCATGTATCGCGCATCAACAACGGCCTCAACGATGCAGCGCAGATTCCTGTGCTGGAACAATTGATTGAAACCCTGATCGCCAGCGGTGAATACGAGGCCGCCGATGAGCGCCAATATTATCTTTACCGTCTGCAACGGCGTCTTTATACCTCTGGCGATCCGGAATTGACGGCTGCAATGATGCGCCGCGCGCGCTGGGAACAGCAGGCGTATGCACTCTCTGTGGGGGAAGAGTCCTTCAACCGTCTGTTAACGATGTGGCAACTTTACAGCAATGTGGTAAACACGATTGCACAGACTCAGGGCGGCGCGTCGATGCAGCTGCTGGAACCGCTCAACGGCATGGTCGAAACCCAGTATCTTATCGCTGCCTATGATGGAGAGGCCGGCACCAGTATCCAGTTTGGCGATGCCGGATCCGGCGACCCGGATGTGGCGCGCTTTAACCTGATTCAGGTTAACAACTACCAGCAGGGGCAGGCGGTACTCAATGTCATTCGCGACGTCCTGCAAGCCAATGAAGGCGAGGCCAGCAGTCAGTCTACTGAGGCGCTGATTGACCTGGGTGACTGGATGCTTTGGCATGGCAACGACCGCGCGGCTACGGCGGTATATCGTGAAGCCTGGGCCGAGTTATCGCTGAAGTCGGATGCTGAGGGGCTGCTCAATCATCATTTCGGCAGTCCGCAGCTGGTGCCCACACTGAGCGGCGCGCATCGGGATCTTGAGCCTCCAAGGGTGCTGCAAGGCTATGCAGAGCTAAGTTACGCTGTTAATACTCGCGGGCGGGTGTATGATCTGGAATTGGTCTCAAATCAGCCGGGCGAGGCCACTCCCGATGCGGAACCCAATATCCTGATGAGACGCCTGCAACGGAAGTTATTCCGGCCCCGCTATGAAAATGGAGAGCCGGCCGACACGGTCAACATAACGAAACGATATGCCTACTAAACAAAAAATTCAGCCTTTTGCCGGACAGCGCCTGCTGCTAGGTACGAGTGTGCTCCTGATGGTTGCGCTGTTAACGGGTTGCCCCAGCGCCAGTTCACCCACCGCCCCACAAACGCCGCCGTCGGCGACACCTCCCTCTACGCCCAGCCAGCCGCCGAGTTCCAGCTCCAGTTCCAGCTCCAGCTCCAGTTCCAGTTCCAGTAGCAGCCCCAGCTCAGCATCAAGTTCACCTGCGGGCGCGCAGGGCACCCCGGGGCTCGAGACGCCCGCGGAAAGCCAGGGCTCTGCAGGCCAGGAATCGGCAGCCACTGGTAGTGAATCAGGCGAGTTAGACCCAGCCGCTGGCGCCACCAGCGCCGATGCTGGTCAAGAGAATGGCCAAGAGAGCGGCCAGGAACCTGACTTCGGCGATGCCGCCGATCAAGGCGGCGCCGCTGGCAGCGATGCACTACCCAATCTCAACGACGATGAAACTCTGAATGCAGCTTTAGAGGAATTTGAAGCCGCCATGGAACGCGCCGCAGCTGAGCAGGGCGACAGTGGGTCCGGTCAGGCCGGTGCCGCCACCCAGGGATCGGCAGCGGCGGACGGCGGAGCACAGGGTTCTGGCAACAGGCCTGGCTCGGGAAGTATGCCTGGTTCTGGCGGCACCTATGGCTCTAGCGGCATACCCGGTTCTAGCGGCATGCCCGGTTCCGGTGGTTTTCCGGGTTCCGGTGGTACTGGCACTATGACAACGGCAGAACGCGTTGCCATACTGGAAGGCGAACTGGAACGCAGTACTGGTGATTTTGACGACCTGATTCTGGAAGAACGCGGAACCATAAAGAGCACAACTGGCAATGCACCAGAAGACGCCCAGCCAGCGGGCTCTGAATCTGGTGGCGGCGGCAATGGCGGCTACGGCGAAAGCAGCAGTCAGCCCCCTATGCGCGGCAGTGGCAACGGCCAGGGCGGCGCAGGCAATCCCAGCCGGCAGGGTGACTCTGGTGACTTCCCAGCCCAGGCTGCTACTTTCCCACCGCCTACCGACATTCCCAGTGGTGACGACGATGACGTCGTAGCGCGTCAGCTGCGCGAAGCTGCAATGCGTGAATCCGACCCGCAATTGCGCGAGAAACTTTGGGAAGAGTATCGCAAGTACAAAGGCATCAGCCAATGAGTGTGGCCAACCGCTACTCACGTCTGCTGTTACTGCTAGCGCTCACCCTCACCACCTCCGGCTGCGTAAACCAGACTATCAAGAGCACCACTGTCCCCGACGTCAACACCTCTGCTCGCGAGGTACCCGAAGCCCTGCTACTGGATGTTGGCATCAGCATTTTTGATCCAGGTCTGGATGACGCCGATGAAGACGAACTGGTCTACCCGGAAGTGCGTCGCGCGGAAGCGCGCTACATGCCCTACATATTGCTGGAGTCGATTCAGAGCAGCGCGGCCTGGGGCGCGGTAAGAGTTATACCCTCTGATCAACAGGTCATGGACATCGTTGTTGCGGGCACCATTGTCAGCTCCAGCGGCGAAGAGCTAGAGCTAAAAATTATCGCCCGTGATGCCCGCGGTGAGGTGTGGCTAGACAAGGGCTATCGCAGCAAAGCCAGTAAATACAGTTATGGCGCTACTACAAGAGCTCGCATTGACCCGTTTCAGGCAATCTACAATCGTATTGCCAACGATTTGCTGGAGCAGCTGCTGAAGCGGAACACTGAGGAATTGGCGGCGATTCGAACGGTCAACGAATTGCGCTTTGCGCGCAGCATGTCACCCGATGCCTTTGACGGGCACCTGAGTGAAGATGGCGACGGCACCTACAGTATCACTCGACTGCCAGCTAACAACGACCCCATGCTGGAACGGGTCCGCAAAATCCGCGAACGCGACCATTTGTTCATCGATACCATGCAAGAATACTACTCAGCTTTTAATGGGCAGATGTCAGCCCCTTATCAAGAGTGGCGCAAGCTCAGCTATACCGAAGCTATAGCGCTACAGGAACTCAGAGCGGAGGCAACTCGTAAGCTGATTACCGGGGCAGCACTGGTCATCGCGGGTATCGCCGCAGGGGCCAGCAATGACAGCTCTATTAATTCGGCCAGCACGGTGGCCATACTGGGCGGCGGCTCTATTTTCAAAAGCGGCATGGACGCGCGGACTGAGTCGGAAATCCACGTTCAGGCTCTAGAGGAATTGGGCTTGTCCCTGGAGGCAGAAATCGCGCCGCAAATCATTGAACTGGAAGACCGCACGGTAACGCTTACCGGTAATGTTCAGGACCAGTTTGATCAGTGGCGTGACCTGTTGCGTCAGCTATATGAAGCAGAAGTTGGCGCTTTGGAGCCACTGCCCACACCGGTCGGGAGCTGAGCCGCGACCCATTTTCTGGCGCCAATACCCCACATGCACAACAATGACTGAACACAATCAAAAACTGAAACCCAGTGCTTTTGACCCTGGCGGCAACACGCTAGCGCCCGGCGCACCAGACCGTGCCGCT
This sequence comes from Candidatus Litorirhabdus singularis, assembly GCF_026262625.1. Classification (GTDB taxonomy): domain Bacteria; phylum Pseudomonadota; class Gammaproteobacteria; order Pseudomonadales; family Halieaceae; genus Litorirhabdus; species Litorirhabdus singularis. The sequence continues at coordinate 53,726 of NZ_SHNN01000004.1, read as the reverse complement.
CAGGCAGAGGCCGGCACAGCAGCACCTGCCGGTACCGCATCACAGCGGCCGCTTATCGCCGCGCTGGTGGCATTAGGGGTGATACTGGCGGCCGTGTTTTTTTGGTTACCCACTTGGGTTGAAGCGCCAAGCGCAGAGCTCGCGACAACAAACGCCAAATCTCCGATCGTCGATACGCAAACACAGACGCGCGCTAAGGCTCAAGAGCAGGCCAGTCCATGGTCTGATGCGCAGTTAGCGCAGCAGCGAAAAGAGGCACAGGCCGTGCTGGAACTGCTACTCGAGCAGCAATTCGCCCTACAAGAAATGAGCGTTGAACAGTGGGCGACGGAAGCTTTTGCAGCTGCCACAGACCTGGCCACGAGTGGCGATCAGCTGTACCGACAACAGCAGTTTGAAGATGCCCGAGAGACTTATGGCGAAGGCCTGCAGGCCATGACCGCGCTGGTCGAAGCGGCGCCCGGTGTTTTCGAAACTCAGCTGCAGTTAGCGCTGGACGCACTTGATGCTAACCAGGCGCAAGCGGCCACAGAGGCTATAGCCATCGCCTTACTGATCAGCCCAGACAGTGTCTCTGCGCTGCGGGCGCAGGCACGCGCCATGACGCTCCCGCAGGTACTGACTTTGATTAAGCAGGCACAACAGTTACAGCTCGACAATCAACTCGAGCCGGCGTTAGAGAATACTCAGCAGGCACTTGAACTAGACGCCGAACACGAGCTGGCAAAAAATCTGCAGGCCCAACTGCGACAGGAGATCGCCCGTCGTGATTTCAATCGAGCCATGACCGCAGGTTATCAGGCAATGGATCGTGAGGATTACGACACCGCCGAAGCGCGCTTTCTGGCGGCGCAGAAATTACTGCCCGCCGCCGCCGAAACCGAAGCCGCGCTAACGCAGGCACGCAGTGCACGCACGCTACAGCGTATCCAATCACTGCGCGGCAAAGCCGAATTGGCGCAACGCAACGAAGACTGGGGGCCCGCCCTATCATCCTTTGAAGCCATATTACGGATAGACAGTACCGTACAGTTTGCCCGCGAAGGCGCTGACCTAAGCCGTGAGCGTCAATCAATAGACAAACTGTTACAGCAAACCCTGGACAAGCCAGAGCGTCTCGCCGACCAAAGAATTTATGCCGAAACCCGTCAACTACTGGATTACGCCAACAATCTGAGCCCGGCCGGACCCCGTCTGCGCCGGCAACTCGGTGCGCTGGATACGATTATGGAACAGGCGCTGGTGCCGATCCCGGTTCTGCTGGAGTCCGATGAAGAAACTGATGTCACCGTCTATCGTGTGGCCCATCTGGGTACTTTCAGACGCCAGCAACTGGAGCTTAAGCCGGGCACCTATACTGCGGTAGGTGTGCGCCGGGGTTTTCGCGATGTGCGTCAAGAATTCACACTCAGCCATGACCAATCAGCTCCCGTCATAACCATCGCCTGCACGGACCCCATCTAAGCCATGGCAGCCGATACTGAACCCACTATTATTGCCCCCAGCAGCTTCACCCCTATGGGCGCGGACCCGCAACACCAAAAGCGTCTTATCAGCCCGCTGCAATTGGGCTTGATAGCAGTACTATTTCTGTTCGCAATAGCGTTTTGGTTTCTCTTCAGCGCCCGCTCAGTGCTTTTTTCTGTGATACCAGCCGACGCGGATATCAACATAGACGGTGGACTACAGTTAAAGCTGGGGGAGCGCTATTTACTGCGCAGCGGCGACTTCACCATCTCGCTCACCGCCCCCGGTTATTACCCTCAGCAACAACCACTGTTGGTTTCTGAGTCTTCACAGCAGAGCTTTGAATACGCACTCGAGAAGCTGCCGGGACTGCTCAACATCAGCTCCACTGCGGCCACAGCCAAAGTGCTCATAGATGACCAGGAGGTAGGAGACACGCCGCTCAACCAACAAGCTGTTGCCGCCGGAGAGCATGAGCTGCGCCTGCTAGCTCCGCGCTACTTACCTTATCGACAAACTATTGACGTCACCGGCATGGGGCAATCTCAAGAGTTTGAGGTTGCGCTGGAGCCGGCATGGGCCAATATCAGTATTACCAGTGAGCCGCTGGGGGCGACCGTTCTCATTGATGGCGAACCCGCTGGCACCACCCCCTCCACGCTCGAGATTTTGCAGGGCGAGCATCAGCTCAGCCTGCAAATGGCAGGGTTTAGGCAATGGGATACTGAACTTGCAGTGAGCCCTGGCGTAGACCAGTCTTTCGGTCCAGTGGCGTTGCAACCTGCTGACGGGCAATTACAACTCAGCAGCACTCCGGCAGCCGCTAGCGTTACTGTGGATGGCGAATACCGAGGGCAGACGCCCCTGCTGCTGGAATTGAAACCTGGCCGAGAGCACCGAGTCGCTGTTTTCAAAGCCGGGCACAGCAACGCCAACCGCAGCATCAGTCTGGAACCCGGCGTAGAAGAAGCATTGCATGTCACGCTGCGGGCTAAATTAGGTGAGGTGAACATTCAGGTCATGCCTCCAGAAGCGCAGGTTATTGTTGCCGGTAAAACCTATGGCAGCGGCAATCAAAGCCTGCAACTCCCCGCAGTGGAGCAGCAGTTAGAAGTGCGCCTGGATGGCTACCGCAGTTATCGACAACGCTTTACCCCACGCCCGGGCCTGGGCCAACAGATCAACGTACAGTTACTCACGGACTCGGCGGCACGACTGGCCGATCTCAAGCCGATCGTAACCAATAGTGCTGGACAACAGTTGCGACTGTTCACGCCCGGTGACTTCACCATGGGCGCCTCGCGTCGCGAGCCCGGACGTCGCGCCAATGAAGTACTACACCCGGTGTCGTTGACGCGGATGTTCTATATCTCTACCTACGAAGTCAGCAATGCTCAGTTTCGTGAATTTCGCAGCGAGCATAATTCTGGTCGCGTCGAAGGCAGCAGCCTAAACCGTGACCGCCAGCCCGCGGTTATGGTGAGCTGGAACGAAGCCGCACTGTACTGTAATTGGCTCAGCCAGCGCGAAAACCTGAGCCCGGTTTATAAACTCAGCAATGGCCTGGTAACCGGCTTCGATACCGAGTCAACGGGGTATCGACTGCCCACAGAGGCGGAATGGGCCTGGGTGGCCCGCAGCCGCAACACCGACCTCCTGACATTTTCCTGGGGCGGCAGCTACCCGCCCACCGACAAAGTGGGGAACTTTGCCGACACTTCCAGTGCCTATATTACCGGGCGCACAGTACAGTCCTATAACGATGGTCAGGTCGTCAGCGCACCCATTGGCTCTTTTCCCGCCAATCACAAGGGTTTACACGACCTTGGCGGCAATGTCGCCGAGTGGGTTCACGATATCTACAGTATTGCCAGCACCAATGGTGCAACCACAGTGGACCCGATGGGTAAGCAGACCGGCAACAACCATGTCATTCGCGGCGCCAGTTGGGCTCACGGGACCGTGACTGAGTTACGGCTGTCCTTTCGCGATTATGGGCAAGCCGGACGGGATGACGTAGGATTCCGTATAGCGCGCTATGCGGAGCAACGTTAATGCTACGAAATGGGATTTTGGGTCTGGTCGCGGTCACGCTGGTTGCATCCAGCGTATTAGCGCAGCCCGAAGATGCGGCAACGGATGCTACCCCGCAGCCCGACGCGGTGCCGGACAAACCGGCACCACCAGCACGCAGCGCAGCCTCTCAGGGCTCAGCAGACTCTGGTGCGGCGGATGAATACCGCGCCTCGGAACAAATTTCGGATGATTTATCGGTTTCTTTTCCGGTAGATATCTAGGTCAGGAATCGACAAGGACACGCCATGAAACTACAGCTCTCTTCGGAATTTATATACCAGCTGTTCGCCCTGCTGATTATTATTATCGTGGTGCACGGAGCCTATGTTGGCATTATTAGACCCAATGCCGAAGCCATATTGGAAGTGCAGATGGCACTGCAGGCGTCGGGTGAGGAATTTGTGCCTGAGCGTTCTATTTATGTGGTTATTCGTGACCTCGAACAGGAGGCCTGTTTTATATTATTGCTGTGGGCCCTCGCTATCATGGGCTATAAGGGCCGTCGCCTTTTGCACGAACAGGAAATCCTCAAGCAATCTTTGCTCGATATACCAGAGGGCACCAGCCTGCTGCCTCAGGATGCACGTGAGTACAGTCGTGCGCTGGAAGCCCTCGATGCGGAGCAGCAAGACTACTTGCTGCCGCGCACGCTGCTGGCGGCGCTACAACGCTTTGCCACCACAGCCAGCATCCCTGCCGTTTCCAACACGATCAAAGAGCAATGTGATGGCGAGTCGGACCGGCTTGACTCAGAGCTTTCAATGGTGCGTTACATAGCCTGGGCCATACCTTCGATCGGCTTTATCGGCACCGTGCGCGGTATCGGCGACGCCCTCGGACAGGCTTACAAGGCAGTGGAAGGTGATATCAGCGGTGTGACGGTCAGTCTGGGTGTCGCGTTTAACTCCACCTTCGTAGCGCTGGTACTGAGTATTGTCATCATGTTCTGCCTGCATCAATTGCAGCTGTCGCAGGAGCGGCTGGTGCAAGGCAGCCAACGCTACTGCGACCGCAATTTGATGCGTCATCTGGTGATTAGCTAACGCCATGACCAACCCACCCAACTCGAGCGGCTGTTATGAATGAGTTTATACTGGATCTTAACGATCGGAATCTCACTCTATGGCGTGGCGACCAGGCACTGCTAAGTAGTCCAGGCTATTGCTTTCGTCAGGCCGACAGCTATCAGTTTGGCGAGGCCGCGCGCGAGCAGGCGCGCTTGCACCCTCGTTCTATTCAACATCGCTATTGGTGGCAGCTGGGACTGGAACCACTGCAGCCAGCATTCGGGGCCGCACGCCACAGCGCAGATCTGGTGCACCAGCACCTGCTGCAGCTGCATGAACTGGGCGGCAAGCCCGACAGTCTAATATTGGCAGTCCCGGGTAGCATGCATACCGAGCAGTTATCATTATTGTTGGGCATTGTTTCGCAGTGCCCGTTTGAAGTCGCCGGTATCGTCGATCGTGCTATTGCCAGCGCAGCAACGGTCGCTCTCCCCGACCATGGATACTTGCTGGAGCTGCAGCTCCATCAATCGCTTATCACCCAGTTGCAGCAAGTTGACGGACAATTACTGCGCGGCACTGTGACACCCATACCGGGTTGCGGCTGGCTGGCTCTGCAGGACGCTCTGGCCAATGCCATTGCCGACACCTTTATTCGCCAGACACGCTTCGACCCGAGGCGCAAAGCAACCAGTGAACAAGTGCTGTACGACCAACTGGGCAGCGTGCTGCAGCAGCTGGGCCAACATTCTGAATACAATTTCGAACTGGAAGGACGCCAGGCCAGACTGGAGCGCAGCGCACTTGAAGCCAGCTGTCAGCCTGTGATTGAAAGGATCACCCGAGCCGTGCCGGAATCCTGTCAGCGGTTACTGCTGGACTCAGTAGTGGCGTCACTGCCTGGTAGCAGTAGCACATTCGGTGACGCGCATATCTGCAGTGCCGAGCAAGTTGTCCAGGGTATCCGACTGCATCATGAATTGATCACCGGCAGCGGTGCAGACGTTCATCACATTACTCAGCTGCCGGCAAAAACCACAGCCGCTATGGCCGCGACTACGGCTGCCACGGCCGTCACGACAGCACCACCAACTGCAGTCGCAACGACTACTGAGACCGTCGAACCCACGAATCAGGTCGAAGTCACTGCCGCTCCCCCCCAGCTGCAGCCAACAACGGCCACCGAATCGGGCAGTTTTAGGCTTGAATACGAAGCCGGCACTTTTACCCTACACCCAGGTTCTGGCAACCTGCCCACCGTCAATGGCCACCCCCTGCGCGCCGCCATGCAACTTCGTGCTGGAGACAGGGTCGAAACTGTAGACGGCAAACGTATTACGATTGCCGCAATGGAAACAGACGATGGCCCGCAGACGTAGCAATATTGCGTTTAACCTCAGCTTTCTTGATGTCATGTCATGTGGCTTCGGCGCTGTGATACTGGTATTCCTGATCATTGACCACGCTATTGAAGAAGAGACCCGCGTCCTTAATACCGACCTGTTATCGGAGGTCAATATGCTGGAAGTGGAGATTAAAGAGGGTAAAGAAGGCCTGGTTCAGTTGCGCAATACTCTGTCAGATGTGGATTTTGACATGGTCGAAGCAAAGGGCCTGGCGATGCGAATCAGCGAACAAATTGATGAGTTTCGCGCCCTGATAGAAAGCCTGAGCAGCGACGGCTTCACCGAGCGCAGCGAAGTTGAAACCCTGATGGCCGAAATTCAGCAACTGGAAGAAGAGGTCAAAAAGCTACGTGCCTCCAGTGATGACAGCGGGGGTATCAGCGCGCGCACCTTTATTGGCGATGGTAATCGACAGTATCTTACCGGCCTCAATCTGGGTGGCCGCAACATTTTGATACTGGTAGACGTCTCTGCCAGCATGCTGGCACAGGAATTGGTCAACGTCATTCGACTGCGTAACATGAGTGATGACATTAAGCGCAACGCCGAGAAATGGAAGCGCTCGGTAGCAACCGTGGAGTGGTTGACGGCGCAGCTGCCAGTCAGTAGCCAGTATCAGATCTATACCTTCAATACTCAGGCGGCGCCGTTGCTGCCGGGCACTGAGGGCAGCTGGCTAGAAGTTGGCGACCAGGAACAACTGGAAAAAAGCACCACGCTGCTGCAAGAACTGGTGCCCGCTGACGGCACCAGTCTGGAAAACGCTTTCCTGGCCGCTGTGAAACTATCACCTAAGCCTGACAATATTTTCCTGATCACCGACGGACTGCCAACACAGGGCGCCAGCGGACCTCGCGGCAGCAAGATTAACGGCCGCGAAAGACTGCGCCTGTTCGAGCGCGCCGTAGCGCAGTTACCCCGGTCAGTACCGGTTAACGTTATCCTGGCACCTATGGAGGGTGACCCGATGGCCGCATCCGCATTATGGCAGCTGGCGCAGGCAACCTCCGGAGCCTTTATGAGCCCATCACGAGACTGGCCCTGATGCGCCAGCGTCGCGGTATAGAGGAGTTTACGCTGTCTTTTCTGGACGTGATCTGCTGCGGCTTTGGCGCGGTCATTCTACTACTGATGATCACCAAAACCATGCAGCCGCAGATTATCGAAGCCGCCTCAGTCAATCTTGAAGGTCGTATTGCAGCACTGCAGGAGCAGCTGTTTACGCTGCGCGGTGAAACTCACATTCTCAACCGCGACCTCAACGCCAAGCATGAACAGTTGTCCAATGAGGAAGCCGCCATCGCCCTGCTGCGTGGCAAGCTGGCCAGTGTGCGCTCACAACACGAAACCCTGAACATTCAGGCCGACAGTAACGACGTCGTCACCTCGCAGCTGGCGATTGCGCGCCAACAACTCAGTGACGAAATGAAACGGTTATTGGGCAGCCAGTACCAAAGTAAAAATCAGATGATAGGCGGCATCCCCGTCGACAGTGAATATATTATTTTCGTTATCGACACCTCTGGCTCTATGTATTCCTATGCCTGGGATCGAGTGCTGGAAGAATTCGAAGCAACACTGTCCATCTACCCCGAGGTCAAGGGCATTCAGGTCATGAATGATATGGGCAATTACATGTTCTCGCGCTACCGCGGGCAGTGGATACCCGATACCCCGGGCCGGCGGCGGGTCATCATGGACCGCTTGCGCACCTGGAATGTGTTCAGCAATAGCTCGCCGGTAGAAGGCATCACGGCGGCCATCAGCACCTTTTATGCCTCTGACAAGAAAATCAGCGTCTACGTATTCGGCGACGAATTTACCGGGCAATCAATTCAGCAGGTAGTCGATACCGTTGATCGAATCAACCGTGAAGACGAATTCGGTAACCGTCTGGTGAGAATCCATGCCGTCGGTTTTCCCGTACAATTTAGCAGGCAACCGCATTTGCAGACTACCGGCATCCGATTTGCTACGCTGATGCGCGAGCTCACTTTTCGTAATGGAGGCACCTTCGTTGGGCTTAACGACTATCGCTGATACCGCCACCACTTGGGGTCAGGTGCAACACCTGACATACGCAGTGAAGGTACTTGGGGTGCTAATGCTGACGCTGTTGCTGAGCAGTTGTGGCGTCAACGAGGTTGTTGTCGAGGGACGGTTCCCCTCACCACTACTCGACAAACTGCCAGTAACACTGGGGGTCTACTACAAGCCTGAATTTCGTGAACATGAATTCTTTGATGAAGCTACCACTCGCGGCGAGTCAGACTGGGTCGTGAAGACCGGAGCTGCACAGGTGCAAATGTACAACACACTACTCGAGGGTATGTTTGAACGAGTCGTTCTGCTCAATGAGTTACCGCGCAAGGACCGTGTTGCAGAAGTCGGCAAACAGGCGGTAGATGCGATCCTGGTGCCAGAAGTCAACGAATTACAGTATTCCATTCCAACCCATACCAAGATCAATGTGTTTGAAATATGGATGCGCTACCGCTACGAGCTGTATTCTGCCAATGGTGAACAGCTAGCCGACTGGACCATGACGGCCTACGGCAAGACTCCTACTGCCTTTCTGCGCTCGGCGGAAGCAGCTGTAAATCTGGCCGCTGTGGTCGCCCTGCGCGACGCGGGTGCCAACTTTGCGGTGAACTTCGAGCAAGTACCCGAAGTGAAGCTGTGGCTGGAAAACACTGCCGACAGGCGGGCAACACCATGACACGTTACCAATTTTGTCGGCTTTGCTGCCTCGGCACCCTACTGTTTTTAGGCGGCTGCGTAACCGCAACAGTCGATGAAATGGTTTTTAATGAGCCCACTGTCTCATTGGGCGAGTCCACCGTGGTTATTCTCGGTCGCCGCCATGCCAGTGACTACGAAACCGAGCCCGACTTTATTCAATGCCTGGCCAAACACATTACTTCCGCTGACGACTCTGTCAACGTTATGCCTGAGCTGGTTTTTATGAACGCGCTGTACCCCTGGTTTGAACCGCGCACAGCACCAATGCGACCCAGCGATCTGGAGCGATTACTGCAAAAGGAAGCCGTGCAGCTCAAGCTAAAGGACATGAAAACTGAATACATGGTGTGGATTGACGGCAATACCGTGCGCACCGATAGTGCTGGTTCAATGTCCTGTGGCATTGGCCCGGGTGGCGCCGGTTGTTTCGGCTTTGGTACCTGGAGCAACGACGCGAACTACGAAGCCACTATCTGGGATTTCACTGACCGCCAGGAAGTCGGTCGAGTCAGTACTTCGGCCACAGGGCAGTCTTATATGCCGGCCGTTGTAGTACCCATCCCTATCATTGCGCCGGTACAGGGTACCGCCTGCGATGGGCTTGGCGATCAACTGCTGGAATTTTTCAGCATTAATTACTAGGAGATACCGCTACCGATGTCATCACGTACTCTGATTCTGGTTTTAGTGACTGCGGTCAATATGGCCCTGGCAGGTTGTGCCGCCAACCCCGCTACTGGCGGTGCTGACATCGTATTAATGAGCGAGAATAAGGAAATCTCCATTGGTCAGGAGATGCACGATGAAATGATCAAAAACGGTGCCGCCTACGCCGACCAGGAGGTGCAGGACTACATCAACAGAATTGGCCAGAATCTCGCAAAAAATTCAGACCGCCCCAAACTCAAGTACACCTTTACCGTCATCGATAGTGAAGATATCAATGCCTTTGCCTTGCCCGGAGGCTTTATTTATATCAACCGCGGCCTGATGTCCTACCTCGACAATGAAGCTGAACTGGCGGCGGTATTGTCACACGAGATTGGTCACGTCACAGCACGTCACTCAGTACGTCAGCAGACGGCTTCGGCCGCTAATAGTGTATTGGCGCAGCTGGCTTATATCACCACGGGCAGCGCCGACCTGGCCGATGCGTCAAATACTGCGGGCACCGCACTGGTGCGCGGCTATGGTCGCGACCATGAACTTGAGGCTGATCGCGAAGGCTCACAATATTTACACCGGGCCGGCTATGACCCCTACGCCCTGTTAGATGTCATCAGCGTGTTGAAGGACCAGGAACAGTACCAGCGTGTCAGGGCCAAGGCCGCAGGAAAACCCTCTCAGAGTTATCACGGGCTGTTCTCCACCCACCCCCGCAATGACAAACGCTTGCAGGAAGTTATTCAAGCTGCCGCGGCTATGGAGCAGCGCCCCCCGGCGCAAATTGACCAGGGAGAATTTCGCGGCATCATCAATGGCATGACCTATGGCAAAGGTGGCGCACCCGCCCAGCGCGAGGGTGGCCGTTATTATCACAACAAGCTTAGCTTCAGCTTTGCGTACCCGGAAGGCTGGACGGTTAAATCCGGTTCCCGGGCTATCGTCAGTCATGCCACAGATCGCAGCAGCAGCGTCACCATTACCATCAAGCGCAGCAACACCTCCATCAGTGATCGGGATTTCATCAACCAACAGCTGCTGGCGCCAAAATTATTGGAATCATCACCCCTGAAAACTGATGAGCTACAAGGATACTGGGGCGTGTCACCCGCTGCCAACGGTGGTAACAGCCGTCGGCTGGCACTGTTGCACATGGGCTCTATCGCCTACTTGTTTGAGGGTGAAGTGGTCAACGAAGCTGATTTCAACGTGGAAGATGCCCAGTTCAAAGCACTGATTGAAAGCTTTCGGCCCATGAAAAATACCGAACGGGAAGGGCCCAAGCAACGCCAGTTGGCCTACATTCAAGCCACCCCGGGCATTACTTACGCGGCACTGGCCAAGCAGAGCAAAATACCCGATGCGGAAAACCAGCTACGCCTGCTTAACGGTCAATATCCACGGGGCGAACCGCGCGCCGATGACTGGATTAAAGTCGTCCTCTAGCCCGCGCCGGGAGGTTCCTTGTCGGACTGCTGCACCAACACCCAGGGCGGGGCTACTACTGTCCACAAGCTGGTGTTAGCCGCGTAGAAAGCCTGGCCCTGTTCAGGACTGACTCCGGCTACCAAGCCCCTTGCTATCCAATCTTCAAATTCCTGCTTATTGTCAACCTGCAGCTGGACGGCGACCTCTACCAAATCTAGCTCCGGCGCCACCAGCACCACCGCTCCGCGGGCAAAATGTACCTGCAGGTCATGCCATTCAGTGCGCGCGGTCTGACTGTGAAACTCGCCGCGCAATAGCTCAAGCTTATCCGCATCAGCCATATTGGGAGTCCGAGACAAACGGATTAGTCTGCCGCTCGTGACCGAAGGTTGAGGTCGGACCATGTCCGGGAATGAAAGTAATATCATCGCCGAGGGGGAACAGCTTCTCACGGATAGCCGTCACCAGGTGCTCGTGGTTGCCACGCGGAAAATCGGTGCGCCCAATAGACCCTTGAAAGATGACATCACCCACCCAGGCTACTCTTTGGTCGTTATAGATGAACACCACATGACCCGGCGTGTGCCCTGGACAGTGCAGAACCTGCAGAGTTTGCGCCCCGACCGTGACTGTATCGCCATCTTCCAGCCAACGGTCCGGCACGAAAGGATCAGCATGCGGCATCCCTGACATTTTGCAGGAGGCGGGTAACTGGTCGATCCAGAAGCTGTCTTCCTGATGCGGGCCCTCTATAGGAACCGAGAATTTTTGGCGCAGCACATCTGAAGCTGCACAGTGATCCATATGGCCATGAGTCAAAATTACCTTCTCGACGGTACCGTCGAGTTGCTTCACCGCATCGAGTATCTTGTCGATGTCACCGCCGGGGTCAACGATCGCCAGACTCCCGGTAGTTTCGCATTTAATAATACTGCAGTTCTGTTGATAGGCTGTGACTGGTACGATGGCAACCTTGATAGACATCCACTTTTTCCCTCAAATTCCAGGGCGCTAAGGATAGCACAACCCACAGGAGACCTGACTATGAGCAGCATTCCCCAACTGACCGACGCGCGACTGGAGCTGGACCAGCGTGTCGCTACACTCACCTTCGACCGCGATGATGTGCGTAATGCACTCACGGGTACCGCCCTGATTGACGACATTGTCGACACAGTCAACTGGATCAATCGTTGCGAAGACGTTTCTGTACTGGTGATTACCGGCGCCGGCAAGGCCTTTTCATCGGGCGGCAACGTCAAGGAAATGCGCGATGGTAACGGTCTCTTCGGCGGCACTCCCGCTGCGATTCAGGAGCAGTACCGGCACGGTATTCAATCGATACCGCTGGCGCTAGAGGGCATCGAAGTACCCACCATCGCAGCCATTAACGGCGCCGCTATCGGTGCTGGCTTCGATCTGTGCAATATGTGCGATATCCGTATTGGTTGCCCCGAGACGCTGGTCGGTGAAACCTTCATCAACCTGGGCATCATTCCCGGTGACGGCGGTGCCTGGTTTTTGCAACGCGTTGTCGGTTATCAACGGGCGGCGGAACTGACTCTCACCGGGCGTCTGGTAAAGGCTGATGAGGCACTCGACATCAATCTACTGATGGAGCTGGTACCCACTGAAGAATTAATGCCACGCAGTCTGGAAATCGCCCGGCAAATTGCCGCCAAGCCACCGCGCGGTGTCAGGATGAGCAAACGGTTACTTAAGGCCGCACAGCGCATGGAGCTCAAAGATCTGCTCGACATGAGCGCCAGCATGCAGGCCATCAGCCATCAGATGGATGACCATCGCGAAGCGGTTGAAGCGTTTCTGGACAAGCGTAAGCCCGAGTTTAAGGGAGACTGAGGCAGGCTCAGCAGTCGCGCCTATTCCAGAACCGTTACTGCATCACCCACCGCCAGGCTTCCGCTCTGGCGGTACAGCAGATTCTGCCCGAAATAGGTTTTACGATCAGCGCCGCGGCGATGCTGGGCGAGGGCCTTGAGGACTTCTGGCTGCTTGCGCCCGCTACTCTGGTCTATGGCAGGCATCACGCAGCGTGAACAGGGTTTAACCAGGTCAAACTCCATAACGCCAATACGCAGTCGCCGCCAGCTATCTTCGGCATAAGGCTCTGCGCCGCTCACAACCAGATTGGGCCGAAATCGATTCATGCTTATCGGAGCTTGCAGATGCCGATTGAATGCCTCCAACGACGCCGACCCTATCAGCAACAGCGGAAATCCGTCCGCGAAACTCACCGTCTCCCCCTGTCTGGCATAGTCCGGGTCTACTGCGCGCCGACAGGTGTCTGGCATATAGACCAGACGACAGTCACGACCCAGGCGCTGGCTCAGCCACTGGGCCGCATCAGGGCCCGCATCCAGAGCCACAACACTATCTCCCCACACCCGCACCTGACGCTGCTGCGCATCTGCCACCGGTGTAGCCACCCCAATCTGCTCGCCATCACCGCGCAATACTAGCCCGTTCGCATCATGCTGCGTTTGCAGGGTAGCCATCTGCGGCAACTCGCGCTGGCTTAGAAACTGGTCATCACTGTCAACAACCAGCCAGCGGCGGTCCCCCTCTAGCCCAAAGCGGTCAAGCGTGGACTGCAGCAGGCTCTGCCCACCCAACGATTTCACCGGATAAATATTCAATTCGCTGAGCGCTAACATACGGCCATATCCTTGCTTAACTGACTAGCGACTGGGCGGGCATTTTCTTATCCGGCATCTTGCCGCTGGAGCGTCTCAATGGCAACGGCTAGCCTCGCCACTGCCTCTTCGATGGCCTGCTCATTGCAATGGGTGAAGTTTAGTCGCAGCGCAGGTCGGACTGCTACGTCAGCCGGGTAGAAGGCCTCACCAGGCACCACGGCTACCCCGCAGCGCAGCGCTTCTGCCGCCAGCGCTCGAGCGTCGATGTCCTCCAGTTCCAGCCACACAAACATACCACCGCAAACCGCCGCAGGCTGCCATCCTTGTGCCTGCAGTGCCCCCAGCAATGCCCGATAACGGCGCCGATAGCACACCCGCAAACGCGCCAGATGACGCGGAAAGCTCGCCTGCGATATCACCTCAAGCAGTGCCGCCTGTAACGGCACATTGGTGTGCAGGTCAGCTGCTTGCTTGACCAGCACCAAAGCGTCAATAAACTGCCGCGGTCCGCTGACCATACCCAGGCGCATTCCCGGTGTGGAAATTTTAGAACTGGAACGCAGGACCAGCGCCTGTGACGGTAACGCTGCCGCTACCAGTGGCAATTCCTCACCGGCAAACCGCAGATTGCGGTAAGGCGCATCCTCTACCAATAGCACCCCGAACTGCTCACACAGAGCGGCGACCCGCTCACGCGTCGCCAGCGACCAACAAATACCGGTGGGATTATGGAAGTCCGGTACCGCATAAAACAGGCGCACGTCACCGGCGGCAAACAAACTTTCCAGTTGCTGTAAATCAGGCCCCTGCGGCGTTTGTGCCACCAACCGCACAGCGGCATCAGCCAGCTCAAAGACCTGCAACGCCCCCAGGTAACAGGGAGCTTCCACTACCACCACATCACCCGGGTTGAGAAAAGCCCGTGCGATCAGGTCCAGCCCCTGCTGCGAGCCGTTGCTGATCAACAGATCATGGTCGGCGGGAATCGCCAGCAGGTCGCGCAGGTAATCCAGCAGTGGCGGATAACCGCGCGTCTCGCCATACTGAAACAGTTGCGCCTGTTTACCCACAGTTTGCATCGCCGCTTCTATTTGGCGCATCGGAAATAGCTCAAGCGCGGGCAGTCCTCCTGCCAGAGAGAGCACATTGTCGGCGCTGGCGGCACGCAAAATATCGCGTATATAGGATGGACGCATACGCTGCAGGCGATCTGCGATCGGAATAGCGGTCATAGTTAGGAATCCACAAAGCCTGAGGTGGACAGCATCCTACACAGGTATTACCGATACGATTTGTCCGTATATGCTTTATAGTTTGTCCAAACATGCTATTTTTACGCAATGCCAACGAGCGACGATTACATCAATCGGGTCAACCGTGTACTCAACCTGATTCACCGAGACATCGCGGCGGACCTGTCAGCGGATCGACTGGCCGTCGCCGCCACATGGTCTGAATCGCATTTTCACCGTCGCTTTCGCCAGGTAACCGGTGAGTCGGTGCACGGTTATATCCGCAGGACGCGCCTGGAACAGGCCGCCAATCAGCTGATGTTTAACCCCGATCGGCCGGTCATCGATATCGCTGAGCAGTGTGGTTTTCAATCGCTGTCCTCATTTGGCCGAGCCTTTCGGCAGACCTGGCAGATGAGTCCCGGGCGCTGGCGGCAGCAGGGGCAGCAACGTGGGCCAGCCCCCTACCTCGATGATGCAGAAATTGCGGCGAGTTTTGAGCGCATAGCGCTGCAGCCATTGCCAGCGCCACAGCTGCTAGAATTTTCGTCTCAGGCGGTTGCCTATGTCAGGCATCGGGGCTACGGGCGTAGTATTCGGTTGGCGTGGCAAATGCTGCAGCACTGGGCGCAGCAGGAAGGCCATGCCAGTGACCGCCAGATTGGCCTGCATCACTCCAACCCGGCGCTGGTGCCGCTGGCAGAGTGTCGCTATGTGGCCTGTTTGGCGATAGAAGATTCGCTACCGCGGCGCGGCGCGATCAGCAGTATGCGCATCCCCGGCGGGTTGCATGCCGTGTTCAGGCTGCAAGGACGCTACGGAGAGTTACTGCCCTGGCTGAGCCGGGTGCAGCAGGAGTGGCTACCAAGGTCTGGCTTGCGGCCGCGCACAATACCCGCTCATGTGCGCTACCAGCGCAACCAATTTCTGGACAGCGAGGAGCGCTTTGAACTGGAGCTATGCCTGCCGGTAACGCTAGGCTGAGCAGAGCCACGCTGGTGGCTTACCCAGCGCCAGACGCTAGATAGTGCGATGCTCTTTGCGGGCAACCAGTGATGGTGGAATGTCTGCCACATCAAGATAGAACTGGGTGTACCACTTGCGCACCATGTTAATGGGCCCGTCACCGTCGCACATCAGGGGATTGTCCACCCGCACCTTGTTATTCCAGACATCAACATCCTGCTGAAAGGCCTCGATATTGGTCTGAAAATACTCGTCAAGCATGGCGCTGCTTTCTGCTTCGGTCTTGCCCTCTACCTTTTTAACCATGACACCAAAGTTAATATGAAACAGCTCGGTGTGCACCGGCACGTGACTGACTAGTAAATGCACGGTCATCGGAGTGCCATCCATCGCGCCAGTCATTGTGGTCGTCATGTACGCGGGGCCCTCGTAGGTAGCCACGCTGGTCATAGGCACATCGCCCTCGGTCAGCAAATCGTGACCGCCCGACATGAACTGCTTGAAAACATGACCGTCCTGCACATTGCGGAACTCGTAAACACTGCGGGTATAGTGAATCGGGCCAAAGTGCGCCAGATCCGCCATATTATCCACCAATTCGCGGCAGTTGCTGGCAATCGGTATCCGCGTCATTTTCCAGTCGGTCCACTCACCTGAATAGTAATCGTCTATCTTACTGGGATACTGCTCCTCCAGCGGGGGATTATTCTCCGGGTCGTTCCAGACGAAGAGCAAACCGTTCTGCTCGGTGGTTGGCCACGACTTGATACAAGCCTTGGCGGGGATTTTCTTGGCATAGGGAATATCATCACACACGCCATCGGCGCCCCAACTCCACTCGTGGAATGGACATACCACCGAGTCACCCTTGACAGTGCCCAGGCTCAGGTCGCCACCCATATGCGGACAGTAGGCGTCCAGCACGTGCACTTCACCATCGTCGGCGCCGCGGTAGGCCACCAATTTAGCACCGAAATACTCGAGTTTCTGCGGCTCGCTGGTAAAGTCCGTGGCCTTGCCCAGCACATGCCAACCGCGCGCATAGCGCTCTGGAATAGGCTCTGACTTGATTTGATAGGGTACTTTCTCTGCAGCAGTCATGGCGCCACCTCAATCAATTTTGATGGGGGTAGTATGAGCGCCGTATCGTCTGCCCGCATCGTCTGAAAAGACTAGAGAGGCACCGTTAGAGTCACAAATTGATACAGATCAGGCTTTTATATCCGTTTCCGCACTGACCACCACTGCCTGGGTCAGCGTATCGGCCTTGGGGTCTTCATAGACATCGAGATCTATGGCACCCTCACTGCTCGCCACGATAAGTGTGACTGCGGCATCACCTGTAACATTGACTGCCGTACGCACCATATCCAGCAAGCGGTCGACACCAATAATCAGCGCAATTCCCTCAACTGGCAGCCCGGCTTGCTCTAGCACTAGAGCAAGGGTAATCAACCCGACTCCGGGCACCGCAGCGGTACCGACAGACGCCAGCGTCGCTGTCAAAATCACGGTCAGGTAGCCCACCGCACCAATATCAACGTTGTACACCTGGGCAATGAATACTGTCGCCACGCCCTGCATAATCGCCGTGCCGTCCATATTGATGGTAGCGCCCAAGGGCACTGTAAAGCCGGCCACTGAATTCTTGACGCCCATGCGCCTCTCTACTGCGCGCATGGTAATCGGCATGGTCGCCCCGGAAGACGCGGTACTGAAGGCAAACGCCCACACTGGACGCAACTTACGCCACATTATCAGCGGCGACAAACCACTCAATGAGCGCAATAACACACTATAAGTAACCAGACCGTGTATCAGCAGCACGAAAACTACGGTCAGGAAGTACTTACCCAGGTCCAGAATGGCGCCTACACCAAGCTGCGCGAAAAGTTTCACCAACAGAGCAAACACACCGTAAGGCGCCAGCGCCATCATCACTTCGACCATCTTCATGATCACTTGCTCAAAATCACGAAAGAAGTCTGCAATCCGCACGCCGGCCTCACCGGAGCGTGAAATCGCATAGCCCAGCAACAGGGCAAAGACTATGATTTGCAGCATCTTGCCATCGGCCATTGCCCGCACCGGATTGGTCGGGAAAATATTCACGATTACATCGGACAGTGGAGGGGCCTGCCGCGGCACATAAGCAGAGGACGCTACCATATCAACCCCTTCACCTGGGCCTGTCAAAAGCGCGACCATTAAAGCTGTGCCAACCGCAACCGCCGTCGTCAGCAGATACAGCAGCATCGTCTTACCGGCAATCGATCCCATACGATTGCTGTCACCCAATGATGACGCACCACAGATCAATGATACGAATACCAGTGGCACCACCAAAACCTTGAGGGAGGCAACGAAAATTCGGCCCACAACGTCTAAAACACCATCAACCAGATACGCAGAAAGAAACTCCTGCATGCCAGCGCTAAGCCAGCCTTGGGTAGTAACCAGATTGAGCAGAGAGCCTATAAAAACGCCCGCCACCATCGCGATCAGTATGCGCGAGGTTAAGCTCATGTCGCTTCCTTTTTATTCTGAGGCGAGTGGATAGACACAGCGCGGAACTCTATCCCAGCCGCTGCTTTCGGTAAAGGTGAATAATCACCACGCCGCTAACTATTCGGTGGCTTCAGGGCAGCGACCTTCGACAACTCGAAGTACTCGCTCATCGCCGCAGGCACCACAGAAATTACCATAATCTCCATAAAAGTCGCCTTCTCCCCAGCCACACACCGGATCATATTGCAGGGTGCAAATCTGCGGCCTTACTTCTGGGCAGGGCTCGCCTGCCGGCATCAGGTCAGCCGCGCCAGCAGTTGTAGTTGTAGTTGTAGTTGTAGTTGTAGTTGTTGTAGCGTTAGTGTCCGCTTCCTCAATAGTACCCGCACAACCGGCCAGCGCTATCAAAACCAAGGCACACAATATTCTTCCCAACATAGTCTTTCCCTCTGCAAGCAATCGCTGCGTCATGGTTGAGTTCCCATTTGTATCATCTGCACGGCAATATCCACTGTCTTCTCAAAGCTGGCAACCGACAGTTGCTCATCGGTACCGTGAATCTGCGCGCCCTGCTCCATACCTATCAGCGCACCGTGAAAGCGGTAATGGTTATCGGCTAGATCCAGATAATGCCTGACATCGGTGGTAGCCGGTAACATGTAAGGCAGCACCAGAGTATTCGGATAAACCGCCTCCACCGCCCTACTCACTTGAACAAATCCAGGACCGTCGATCTGGGCTACCGGTGCCTGTCGCGCCGTATTAGCCGCTCTGGTAATTTTGACCGCGGGATCATCTACCAGTTCAGTCACCCGTTCGATAACCATTTCAGCACTGTCACCAGGCAACAACCTGAAGTTAATCCGTGCCTCCGCCATCTGGGGAATCACATTTTCCTTAACCCCCGCATTAAACATCGTCAAAGCAGTTGTAGTCTGAACAAACGCGGCTGTGGTGGGGTTGCTCTCCATTATCCGTGCAATCAACCAGTCGCTTAACCATAAGTTGTTAAACAGAAAGCTCTGGGGGAAATCCACGTGTGGCGCCATACGTTCCAACATAGCGTCGATCGGGGGCACAATTCGGGCAGGAAACGGGTTGTCTTCTACCTTCTTTACTGCCGCTGCCAAACGGCCAATTGTGGTTACCCGCGGCGGGCGGGATGAATGGCCGCCCTCGCCTTCAACACGGAAAATCAGTGTCAAATAAAGCTTTTCAGCAACCCCAATCAGCGCCACCTGCTCGCCGGGGACCAAGGGGTTGTCGTTAAACATCATGCCGCCTTCATCCACCATCCAGTCGAAGTAGAAGCCCTCTTCTTTCAGGTAGCGGGCGATCTCGCCGGCGCCCTGCACTCCACTGACTTCTTCATCATGGCCGAACGCAAATACCACCGTACGGGCGGGCGCATAACTCCGAGCCAGAAGCCTTTCTACCGCCTCCAAAAGCGATATCACACCCAGCTTGTCATCCAAGGTGCCGCGACCGTAGATCACACCGTTCTCTATGACACCGTCAAAAGCGGGATGGGTCCAGTCTGCTTCGGTGCCGGGTTCCACCGGCACCACATCCATATGAGCCGTAAACAACACCGGTTTTGCCGTGGTCTCACTGCCCCGCCAAACCAGTACCAGACTGAAGTCATTGATCACTTTCACTTCCAACTGCGCAAACGTCTGCGGGTAGGTCTCACGCAAAAATGCATGCAACCCCAGAAACGCCTGCTCATCAACCTGATTGCGATCCTGATGACTGATGGTGGCAAAACGCACCGCAGCCGCCAGGTTCTCTGCAGCCGGACCGGCCTGCAGGCTGGCCAACGGTAGCAGTAGCAATGCCAGCAGTAGCGGTATGCGCATCATGCCCGCCACACGCGCTTATTGGTGCTACCGAACATCTCTGACAGCTCGACCCGCTGCGGCGTGATACGCACCGCAACAAAGTCTTCGGCAGTGGGACCTTCTGGCCAAAAATCGGCAAGGTCATAGTCCATCACTTCCCACACATGCTCCAGCGTGGCGGGGTCATCCAGCAATTCTGCCGTACCACGCGCCATAATGTGGATAAACTCAGGGGGTGCTACCTGCCATTGCACATCGATGGCCGGGTTGGCCGCCAGCTGCTTGGCCTTGGGCGAAGACTTTGACGTACAAAACCACAGTACGTCGCCCTCCCAGGTGGGATGGACCAAGCGCACGCGCGCCTCACCCTTATGTACCGTCGCTACCGCAGACCATACTGCTTTAGCCGACGCAGCAGCGACGTCTGCAAAAAATGTCTCCCGATCAGATTCAGACACATTGCTCATTTTGACTCTCCTTATTCACTTTATTATTAACTACCGCGGTCCCGCCAAAGCCAGTCGCAGCGTCATCGTATCGCCTTTCTGGACAATTTCCAGATCGCGCAAAAAAGACATGCCCAGCAGTACCTCTTCACCGGGCATATCCGGAATTACCGAGGCAGTCACCTCACCCCGCTCGATCGGACCGAGTCGGACCTGATCCAAGGTTACCAACCATGTGGAGACTATGCCTCCTGCGGTGAGGCTACGCGATGGTGTGCCGGATGTTAACCCCAGTCGGCTGGCGACAGCAGCGGGAATACCGATGTTGGTTGCGCCAGTGTCCAACAAAAAAACCACTGGCTGCCCGTTGATCTCACCGTTGGCCAGATAATGGCCCATGACATTACGTTCCAGCACGACACCCGTGGCACCGTCGGCCGAGTTCACCAACCGCAATTCCTGATTGGGATTGCGACGCTCATCAAGCATACCGGTGAAATACAACGTCATTAAGCCCAATGCTGTTACCCAGAACAAGCCAAACATCCACGGCCCGAACGCATCTTTATTACTGATAGTTTCCACTCCTGTATCAACCTTATTTAATCCACGCCCAGCTCTCGCGGAGACGGCTCACAAGCGCACAGCAACCGTGCTGGATATCGGCCCACTGGTCAACGCCTAACTGCAGCTCAACCTGGGACTCGGGTTTTTGGTAGTATACGCTCAGTGAAACTCGAGGACGTCGGCACATGACGCCGTTACAACAAGCGCTGGCGCAATTATCTGTCAGACCCGCATTCCAATTTCCAGAGCAGGCTGTACCGAACAATTTCGGCCGCGCAGCCGTACTCATACTGTTTTGGGAGGAGCACGGAATAACGCAAACATTGCTAACCGTTCGCGCCGCTCATCTAAGGAGTTTTGCCGGTCAGGTTTGCTTTCCTGGTGGACGCCTCGACCCGGGTGAAGATTTCGCTCAGGCTGCGCTGCGAGAAACCGAGGAAGAAGTCGGTATCAATAGAGGCGATGTTGAACTAATGGGACGCCTCGATGACGCCTGGAGTGGTGGCGGCTATTTAATGCAACCCTGGGTCGGCTATTTGGCGCGTGCGCCACAAACCCAACCTAACATTGAGGTTGCTCGCGTGCTGACGTTGCAGATTGACGACAGTCTGAAAGTGAATCAGGAAGCGCGCGAGCATCGCGGCATACAGTACCAGGAGAGCGTCATTGATCACGACGGTGAACGTATCTTCGGGCTAACAGCGGACTTGCTGTTGGAAGCAGTCGACATGCTGGAGCAGAAAAACCAAAGCCGAGGCGTCACTCGTCTCGACAGCCTGCGCCGGTTTACGGCGCTTGCCTAGACCAGCCCTGCGGCAATATCTTCGCGCGCTGACTGCAACAACATCTGAAATACCGGCACCGGCTGCGCACCCTGAATAACCTCACCATTCTCTAGCCGAAACAGGGGGACACCCTGAATACCGGCTGCCGCGCATTCGTCAACGCTGGTACGCACTTCATCAGTATAAGCGCCCGAAGCCAGCATTTGCTCTACGGCTGTAACGTCCAAATCAGCCGCTGCTGCAACGTCCAGCAATACCTGCGGACTGCCAATATCCTGTCCGCGCTCAAACCCCGCACTCATTAGCGCCTCTATGGTCTGATGCTGTTTACCCTCGCTAGCAGCATAGGCCACCAGGCGATGAGAATTAAGCGTATTAGGAATAGTCTCATTGCGCTCAAAGGCAAACGCTATGCCTGCCTCAACGCCTACGGCCGCAATCCGCTTGAAGGCGTCACCGCCCCCCGCGCCGAAACGGGCCCGCATAAACTCCTTGCGCGGTACGCCGTCCATCGGTATCTGCGGGTACAGTTGGTAGGCGTGCCAACGAGTATCAAGGTTGGTCAAACCCAGGTTGCGAGCTGCCATATCGAGGTGCCGTTTACCAATAAAGCACCACGGGCAAATATTATCTGAGTATATGTCTATGCGCATAGCGGGCTCTTCGCCACCGTAATCACCAACCAGTATACATAAAACAGAGCGCAAATTATCGGTAAGCATTCACGCGTTATTGGTCTAAACTTATTAAAAAATAAGGAGATAGCTTATGCTTAGATCTGTACAGCTGAAAGACTACATGACGGCACGCACGGTCACCATCAATGCCGAAGCCGAAATGGCCGAGGCCATCAAGCTGATCATTGATAACAAGATCTCCGGCCTTTGCGTGGTTGATGATTCGGGGCGACTGGCCGGCATTCTGTCCGAGCTCGACTGCCTGCGGGCCATTCTTAGCTCCACCTATAATCAGGACAAGATAGGTCGCGTCCGCGATTACATGGCCAGCGAGAATCTGGTGGTTGCCAACCCACATGAAGATATCACTGACGTAGCACAGGATATGTTGCTGAAGAACAAGCGCCGTCGGCCGGTAGTAGAAGACGGCAAACTGGTCGGTCAGATCACTTGCCGACAGCTGCTCTCTGCAGTGATGGCATTCAACTCCTGAGCAACTCGGCCAAACGGCGCACCTACCAGCGCGCTGTATGGCAACTTCACACCGGCGTCATCTAGCGTTGGATAGACGGCTGGCAGCCGTTGTTCAGGCGGAAACTAAATTGGCACATCACTAAGGCGGCCACACTTAGGCAGCAACTGACTTTTTGGAGGAAGATTTAATGGGCTATTTCATAACCGGCGGCACCGGATTTTTAGGTCGCAATTTTATCGAAAAATTGAGCCAACGCGAGGGCACCATCTTTGTACTGACCCGCGCCGGGTCAGAGGAAAAATTTGCC
The DNA here is from genome assembly GCF_026262625.1 of Candidatus Litorirhabdus singularis. GTDB lineage: Bacteria > Pseudomonadota > Gammaproteobacteria > Pseudomonadales > Halieaceae > Litorirhabdus > Litorirhabdus singularis. The sequence continues at coordinate 30,476 of NZ_SHNN01000004.1, read as the reverse complement.
GCGCTGCAGACCCGCTTTGGCGACAACAGCGAGCGGCTGGTACCCGTTTTGGGAGACCTGCGGCAGCCCAACCTGGGGCTGGACGCCGAGACGATTGCCGAGATCAGCGGTCAGGTTCAACATTTCTGCCACTTCGCCGCCATCTATGACATAGCAGCGTCAGCCGAACAACAGTCTGCGACCAACATCGACGGCACTCGCCACGCCATTGGCCTGGCTCAGGCGCTCAAAGCCAGCTGTTTCCAGCATGTGAGTTCAATAGCCGCCGGCGGTCTCTATAACGGAACATTTCGTGAGGATATGTTTGAGGAAGCAGAAAACTACGAGCACCCTTATTTCGCGACTAAACACGAATCTGAACGTATCGTGCGCGAGGAATGCCAGGTGCCATGGCGTATTTATCGACCGGCGATGGTGGTGGGTGATAGCCAGACCGGCGAGATCGACAAGATTGACGGTGCCTATTACTTCTTCAAGTCACTGCAGAAAATGCGCAAGGTGCTACCGCCCTGGTTCCCACTGATCGGTATAGAGGGCGGCAAATTCAATGTGGTACCAGTGGACTATGTGGTTGCCGCAATGGACCACATTGCCCATCTGCCCGGTCACGACGGCGACTGTTTTCACCTCAGCGACCCCGAGCATTACAGCATGGGCCGGCTGATCAACATCTTTGCCGAGGCGGGACACGCACCGCGCCTGAGCATGCGTCTGGATATGCGCATGTTCGGATTCATTCCCAGTTTTGTTCGCGACACCATCGCCGGCCTGCCACCCATCAAGCGGGTAGTAAGCACCGTACTGGCCGATATGGGCCTGCCGGATTCAGTCACCATGTTCCTCAATTACCCCACTCGCTATGACAACCGGGATACCGAGCGAGCGCTCAAGGGCAGTGGCATCAGTTGCCCCAGTCTGCCTGATTACGCGCCAGTTATCTGGGATTACTGGGAGCGTAAACTGGACCCGGACCTGTTTATTGACCACTCACTGGAAGGCAACATCAAGGATAAGGTCGTGCTGATCACAGGCGCCTCCTCCGGCATTGGCAAGGCTTCGGCCATCCGCCTGGCCGAGGCCGGCGCGCACGTGCTACTGGTGGCGCGCTCCGCCGATAAACTCGCCGAGACCGCTGCTGAGATCGCCGAAGTAGGTGGCCTCTCAACCTCTTATACTGCCGATGTTTCCGATATGGAGGACTGTGACCGCCTGGTCGCTGAAGTTCTGGCCGCGCACGGCTTCGTCGATATACTGCTCAATAATGCCGGCCGCTCTATTCGCCGCTCTATCGAGCTGTCTTTTGACCGCTTTCACGATTTTGAACGGACCATGCAAATCAACTACTTTGGTGCAGTGCGGCTGATCTGCGGCTTTGCACCCAGTATGCTGGCCAGGGAATCGGGACATGTTATCAATATGTCATCAATCAGTGCGCTAACACCAAGCCCCCGCTTCTCTGCTTATGTCGCCTCCAAGAGCGCCCTGGACGCCTGGACCCGGGCGGCAGCCGTGGAGTTTTCCGATCGCAATGTGCGCTTTACCACCATCAATATGCCGCTGGTGCGCACCCCCATGATCGCCGCCACTACCGTCTACGATTCAATGCCGGTACTGACCCCGGATGAAGCGGTCGATATGGTGGTGGAAGCGGTTATCAAGAAGCCCAAGCGTATAGCCACCCCCATGGGCGTAGGCCTGCAGGTTATGACCGCGTTGGCGCCCAGGTTCTCAGAAGTGGTAATGAACGTGGTATTCCGCATGTTTAATGACTCTGCCGCTGCCAAGGGTGATGCAACACCAGAGAAGATCGAAGTCTCCAATGAGCAGGTAGCGCTGGCATCATTGATGAAAGGTGTGCATTTCTGAGCCCACAGGCATGGGAAAAGGGTACCGCGGTTGGGTAGAATAGAGTCATGCCATCATTTGACGATATATACGCCACTGCCTGCGCCCGCAAGGGCGGCGAGAAGCAGCTCAAAAAGCTGCTGCCAACCCCTGCTTCCAAACGCACGCTGGGAAGACTACCCACCGACCGCTATCTGGCCGAGTTCTGCAAAAAGATTTTTCAGTCCGGCTTTGTCTGGCGCGTGGTCGAGGCCAAGTGGGACAACTTTGAGGAGGTGTTCTGGGACTTTGAAGTTAGCAAGCTGATCATGATGCCAGACGATATGCTGGAGCGAAAAGCCAGCGACAAAGCCATCATCCGCAACTACCGTAAAGTGCTGGCCATCCGCGAAAACGCTTTCATGATTCACGAAACAGAGCAGCGCGAAGGTGTCAGCTTTGGAAAATTCATTGCCAACTGGCCCAGCGACGATATTGTCGGTCTTTGGCAATACCTGAAACAACACGGCTCCAGACTGGGCGGCAACACGGGCCCTTATGCCCTGCGCAGCCTGGGCGTAAACAGCTTCCTGCTATCTCGCGATGTGGAGGGCTTTTTGCGCAACCACAAGATCATCGAAGGCGGCATCAACACCAAAACCTCGCTGTCACGCAGTCAGCAGTTTTTTAACGACTTGCACGACCAGTCTGGCCGCAGTCTCAGCGAGTTAAGCCGGATGGTGTCTTACTGCCACGGTGACAACTACGTCTAGACAGCACACCCACCTGCAGCAATTACTGTACTGGGTCGAGTCGCAATAAATAGCGTGGCGGAAAGCCGGTCAAAATACGAAAACCAAGGCCCAGTGCATTCGCCTCATTAATGCGGTCATGCTCAGCGCCCTCCAGTGGCACCGCAATATAAATGCCCTGCCCGGCAGCGTTTTCGATTTCAACGCGCGGATTAGCCAAGGCCTCACGATACCAGGCCCGGGGCCAGTGATTGGCCGCAATATACAGCTGCCCATCTGTCTCCAGCTGCGCCAGCACTCGCTGCGAGCGGGTGCCATCTGTAGCCTGCGTCGTGATCTTTAACGTCCCCTGATTGGCTGGCTGAAAATACCCCAGCAAAGACTCAAAAGTAACAACCACACCGACGTAAACCAGCAGTAGAATTGCGACCATTTTAATTATTTTCATTATTATCTCCCTCCAAAACCTGTAGCCGCAGAGCCAGCCACCTGTGGTAACTGAAACTGAGCGCCAAAAATTCTCGCTACCTAATGCCACCAGCACTAAGACAATGACGGCAACCGTTGGATAATGGCATAGTAAGCGCCTTCAGTACCAGCCAGGATAAACCGCCATGACAGAAGCCCCAACCTACCGCCAAACTCGCTTTGTACGCCCACCGGGCGCCACTGAAATTTTGCTGGTGCGCCACGGTGAATCAAGACCTGCCAGCACTGACAATCCTTTTCCGCTAGTCGATGGACAGGGCGACCCGGAACTGGCCGAGGTGGGCCGTGATCAAGCCATACGCCTGGGGCAGCGACTTGCCGACCATCCCATTGACGCGGTTTACGTGACGACCCTGCGGCGCACGGTAGAGACAGCTCAGCCACTGTGTGACAAAAAGGGACTCCAGCCCGGTATCGTCGGCGACTTACGTGAAGTACATCTGGGTGAATGGGAAGCCGGTGTATACCGAATCATGGCACATCAGGGAAACCCGTTGGTAGCCACGCTACATGAAGAACAGGAGTGGGGTGTCGTACCCGGCGCAGAAACTAACGCCCAGCTGAATCAACGGGTAGCGCGTGGGTTGCAAGGCATTATCGCGCAACACCCGGATCAGGTCGTAATGGTCGTCGTACACGGTGGCGTTATCGGCAGCATTTTACACCAGGCCACCGGCTCACAGCCGTTTGCCTTTAGTGGTGCCGACAATGGTTCTATCAGTCATTTGGTGGCCCATGAGGGCCGTTTGAGTCTGCGCAAGTTCAACGATACCAGCCATCTGTCCCACTTTATTGGGGCAGATATCAGCTTGCCGACCTGAGGGGTTTGCAACGTAGTTAGCAAGCCCGGCGGGCGCCGGTAGTCAGGTCTAAGGGATTTTACTATGCGCTTAGGTCGCTAAAAGCCTGGGGATTCCAGCGCAAGCCTCGCTGAGCGAGCCTTGGGGTGCTTAGAGCAGCAGCAGGCCTAGCCCGGCAATAGCCAGCATCGCGCCGCCTACTCCTGCCAGACATCCGCTGAGCCAGTATAGCTTTCTGGGGTCCATGATTTCTGCATCCATTGTCGTGTTCACTGTTTCTTTCCGCCGTAACATTGATCCTATGGTCGGCATCATGCCCTGATCGGGGCACAATTGTTGCGACACAGTTCCCACTTTTCAAAGTTTGGGTGCGACTGCTCCAAAGCCCGGCAAACGCTCAGTAATCCGCCACAGAGCCACCGGTTGAACCTTTTTGGCACTTTTTTTGCGTCAGGTGCATCTAAACGGCTGTTGCCCGCATCATTACTAGTGAAGACTAAACTTTTCAGGGGAATTGATTATGAAAATGCAGCTGCTGGTATGGGCGCGCTCGGATTCTGGCTATTCATAGCCGCCATCGTACTGGGCGGAATCTGGGATTCTGCCCGCAAGCGAGAAACTCAACAGGAAACCCTGCGCCGCGTCATAGAAAGTGGCGCCAGTGTGGACCAGGCCACGGTTGAGCGGATACTCGGTTCTCACAGCGACCCACAGAGTAATGCCCGCGACCTCAAAGTCGCCGCCACGATTGTGCTGTATATCGCGCCAGGGCTGGCGATTCTGGGCCTGTGTATCTGGTTCATCAATCAGCAGGCGTTGCTACCCATCATCGGCGCTGCGACTCTCATGGCCTTTATCGGACTGGGTTTACGGGCTGCTGCACGTATTGCAGAAGGCACCGACCAGCAAGACAGCAGCAACTAGGCAACCGCCCCCTTGTCCACTGCTGACAAACACTACCAGGACGGGCCCGAGCCATTGCTGGTCAAACTCGCCCGGAGCGGCGACGAGCATGCCTTTACTGAATTGCTGCAACGGCGCCAGCAACTGGTCCTGCGACTGGCGCTGGCCGCCCTGCTGATCATTGGCGAATGGCTGCTGGACGCACCGCTACAGCAGTTAGTGCAACAGCTAACACAAGCCGTCACCCAATCATTGGTCAGCGTAGACAGCCGCTGGCTGGAACTGGCGCTGACACCCGTCAACAGTGCCGCCAGTATTGTCGCCGTCATCCTGCTAAGCGCGCTATATTTATCGCAGACTGGGCCGCTAGTGTGCCCCCGCATTTCCCACCAAAAATTGATGCGCCTCATGCGGCTAAATAGCTTCAATTGTTATAGTTTGCAGTAAGGCACAACTTCTATTTTTCTCAAGCGGTTCCGTCTGAATTGTTTGGCGGGTGCGCCGCTATCCGGGAGACAGACATGGAAATGTGGTTTGATCGGGTCGGTGTGGATGATCGTGGCGTACACAGAAAACGTGTCAGTCGGCAAAAAGAAGATAATGATGTCGAAATTAATCTCACCCCCATGCTTGATGTGGTGATGATAATGCTGATTTTCTTTATCGTTGCCGGCACCTTCATCACCGAAGTCGTGATTGAAGTGGGTCGAAATCAAACGACTAATCAAGCGAGCTCAAGCCCCTCCGAGAATATCAGCATACTCATCACTGCCAGCAACGAAATCTGGATCCATGGACGCCGTATAGATGCAAGATCAGTACGCGCCAACATCTCGCGACTGCACGCCGAAAAGCCTGAAGCCAAGGTAATGCTGCGCGCCCACAATCATTCCCAGACCAGAACCGTTGCCGCAGTGATTGATAATTGTCGTGAAGCCGGAGCCTCTAATATCGCCCTGAGCACCTCGAAATAGCAACACGCCGGGCGTCCACAAAGCGGATTTCAGTCGCGAAACACCACCGATTCTGACAAAGGTGCCCGCGAGGTGCGGGTCGCATTGGCGGGCACCGAGGTATCTTCGTAGCCAAAGCTGATACCAAACAGCAGCTTAACCTCCGACTCAATACCAAAGGTATCACGCACCAATTGCGGATGATGGCCCATGGTACCCTGGGCACAGGACGCCAGCCCGTGAGCCGTCAGCGCCAACATCAGGGTTTGCGCGTACATACCCACGTCGGCCGCAGAGCTCTTGCCAAAGTTCTCATGCATACACAAAAATGCCACATGCGGCGCATCAAACATTTCAAAATTACGAAACGCAGCTGCCGCCCGCCCCGCCTTATCTTCCCACTCTATGCCCATAGCGTCGTACAGTGCCGCTGCACAATCGCGCCGTCGTTGCCGCCAGAGCTCGCCCATTTTGCCAGAGTCACTGTGGTCAGGGTGCCCTTTTTCGCCGGCGCGTGCCCGCCGCTTGAATTCCTCGCGCAGCGTGACCAGCGTGTCACCTGAGGCCACGTAAACTTGCCACGGCTGAATGTTAGTACCTGATGGTGCCCATTGCGCCAACTCGAACACATTATTCAATGTGCTCTGGGGGACCGGGTCCGGCAGAAACCCGCGGATTGAATACCGGCCACGAATCGCTTCTTCAACTGTCATGCGAATAATTAAACTCCCATCGATAAATGTGCTGCGGCCGTCACTATAGCGCCGTTGCGGCGCTAACGTAAACGCGACAGCCCTTGGGCCAACACCTCTGACTTGGTAAGCTAAAGCCACATAATAATGAGAGTATCTATGCCAACTCCCACCGAGCTATACCGACTCCTGCTATGCCTGTTGTTGACTGCCAGCGCCGCCAGCGTGGCGCAGATGCCTGTAGACCAGCCACGCCTTTTACAGGCGGCCAGCGACGGCGATAACTGGCTGGCCCATGGGCGCGACCTACAGGAAACCCGGTTCAGCCCGCTCACCCAAATCAACACCGACTCAGTCGAGCGCCTGGGCCTGGCATGGAGCTTTGACGTCCCTTCCACCCGAGGTCTGGAAGGCACCCCCCTGATTGCCGACGGCATTATGTATGCCACCGGCAACTGGAGTGTGGTGCATGCTCTGCAAGCCGACACTGGGCAGTTGCTGTGGAGTTACGACCCCGGTGTGGACCGCCACCGCGCCAATGTCAATTGCTGTGGCGTGGTCAATCGCGGCGTAGCGCTGTGGCAGGACAGCGTCTACGTAGGAACGCTGGACGGTTATCTGGTGGCGCTTGACCGTGCTACCGGCGCCGAGCGCTGGCGCACGCTCACGATCGACCAGAGCCAACCCTATGCGATCACCGGCGCCCCGCGTATCGCCAACGGTGTAGTCGTTATCGGTAACGGCGGCGCGGAATATGGTGTGCGCGGCTATGTTGGCGGTTATGCGGCTGACAGCGGCGAACAACTGTGGCGCTTTTACACCGTGCCGGGTAACCCGAAACTGGAGTTTGAAAACTCGCAGATGGAGATGGCAGCGACTACCTGGCACGGCGAATGGTGGAAAATGGGTGGTGGCGGCACTGTCTGGGACTCGATCAGCTATGACCCGCAGCTGGACCTGCTGTACATCGGGGTCGGCAATGGTGGGCCGCACAACCGGGAAGTGCGCAGCCCGGGCGGTGGCGATAATCTGTTCCTCTCCTCCATTGTCGCCCTGCGTCCGCAGACTGGCGAGTATGTCTGGCATTACCAGCAGAACCCGGGCGAGACCTGGGACTACACCGCCACCCAGCAGATGATTCTCGCCGATTTGCCCTGGCAGGGTGAGGTCCGCAAAGTCTTGATGCAGGCACCCAAGAACGGGTTCTTTTTTATTATCGATCGGACTAACGGTGAATTGCTATCGGCCGAACCCTTTGTCCCGGTCAACTGGGCCACCGGCTACGACCTGAGCAGCGGGCGGCCTATAGAAGTGCCCGCGGCACGCTACGTTGATGAACCGTTTATGCTTCACCCAAGCGGGCTGGGTGGCCACAACTGGCACCCGATGTCCTACAACCCTCAAACCGGCCTCGTGTACCTGCCAGCGCTGGATTTTACGGCACCGATGGCACAGGAAGATAACTTCACCTGGAACCAGAATCATTGGAACCTGGGCTACAAGGTAGAACGATCACCATTCGGCAACTTGCTAACACAGGCGTTGCTCAAGCGTTTGATCAATAGCTACCTGCTGGCCTGGGATCCTATAAAACAACGCGAAGTGTGGCGGGTTCCGACCCCTAAAATGGGCAACGGCGGCGTCCTCTCCAGCGCCGGCGGCCTGGTGTTCCAGGGCACCACCGACAACCGCTTTAACGCTTACAGCGCCGCTGCAGGTAAGCTGCTATGGAGCTTCGACTCACAGCACGGTATTGCCGCACCACCGGTTACCTACGCCGTGAATGGTGAGCAGTACGTGGCGGTCATGGCTGGACGCGGCGGCGGCTACAGCCAGGCCATTGGGCTGGACCACCAGCCAGCCACCCCCAAACGCCGCATACTGGCTTTCAAACTCGACGCTAGCAACCGCTTGCCCGCCTATGAATTACCCGCCAGCCGCGAACGCCCACCGCCGGTGAATGCCGATGCCGATGCTATTGACCGTGGCGGCCAGGCCTATACCCGTTTTTGTTCGCGCTGCCACGGGGCATCAGCGGTGTCCGACGGCAGTGTGCCGGACCTGCGCAAGCTTAATCACTACTGGTATGAAAATTTTGACGAGGTGGTGCGTGGCGGCAGTATGTCCGCCATGGGCATGCCCGCCTTCGATGACGTGCTTTCCGCCAGCGCTACCCAGGATATTAAGGCCTATGTTCTCAGCCGCGCGCATGATCAGTGGGAGATTGATCAAACCAGCGACTGGTGGCTGGATGTTAAGCGTTGGTTGGCGGACTTGGCCGCTGCAGTGCTCATGCTATTCGCCTGAGCCCAGCTGGTCGCGTCGATTTGCAGCGAGGGCTTTCAGCCCAAAACTTGATCTATCTGATAGCGACCTAACGAAGCTCAATGCAGACTGGCCTTATAATTTTAACAGGACGCTAACATGAATCATCGCTGGGCCACTGCACCCTTATTGTTATTACTGACCGTCAGCCAAAGCCTCTGGGCTGGCGCAACCGCCGAGCAGGTCACCAGCCTAGGTGGTGAGACCTATACGCCCGTCGGCGCAGAGCGGGCCGGCAACGCTGAAGGTACCATTCCCGCTTGGCAGGATGGACTGAGTGAAATACCCGTAGGCGACATTGACAGTCAGGGACTGCTAAACCCGTTTGCCGATGAAAAGCCACTGTTTCGGATCGATGCCAGCAACGCCCAGCAATACGCGCAGCAACTCAGTCCAGGGCAATTGGAGCTACTGAAACGTTATCCCGACAGCTATTATTTCCCGGTCTACCCCGGCCATCGCGTGTCCACCTACCCCACTGATGTGCTCGAGCAGGTCAAACGCAGCGCCGCCGGTGTCGAGCTGGTCGAAGGCGGCAATGGCTTGCGCAACCTGAATGGCACCACCGTACCGTTTCCGTTTCCCGACTCCGCGCTGGAGGTGATCTGGAACCACATTACTCGCTACCGCGGCGGCAGTGTTGAACGCACCTATAGCCTAATACCGGTGCAGGCCAACGGCGTATTCAGTCCTGTCGTGTTTCAGGATCTGCTGGTATTTGGCAGCCATTTCCCGGCCGGCGAAGTCAGCCCCAACCGCCTGTTTCTGTACCTGTCACGAATTCTCGAGCCGGCACGTCTGGAAGGCGATGTGCGACTGGTGCATGAAAACATTGATCAGGTTGCCGAGCCACGGAACGCCTGGGTTTATAACGCGGGGCAGCGACGGGTGCGCCGGGCGCCAAACCTGTCTTACGATGGACCCGGCTTCGCGGCCGATGCCCTCAGCACCACCGACGACCTGGACGCCTATAACGGCGCCCCCGATCGCTACAACTGGGAGCTGCTCGGTAAGCAGGAGCTATACGGACCAACGAATGCCTATCAATTTCACTCAAAAACACTGAAATATAAAGACCTGATTATGCCCGGCCATCTCAACCCTGAGCACACGCGCTACGAACTGCGCCGGGTCTGGGTGGTGCAGGCCACGCTCAAGCCTGGCGAGCGACATGTCTACGCCAAGCGCGTGTTCTACGTTGATGAGGACAGCTGGGGCGTGGTGGTAAAAGACCAGTATGACGGCCGCGGAGAACTCTGGCGGGTGGGGCAGAGCCACAACATCTTCCACTACCAGGCCAAAGTTCCCTGGGGCAGTGACGTGATGAACGACCTGGTCTCCGGCCGCTATCTGATAACCGGTCTATCCAATGAGATCCCTAACTACGCCTATGTCTGGGGTAATCCCGCCAAGGCCGCCGATTTCACCCCCGCAGCACTGCGACGCACGGGGCGGCGCTAGCACTTAGCGTGGTTCGGGTTAAGCCTGCACGACGCTAACCGTAACAGTTGGTTCGTCGACCTCAGCGACTGCGGACTCGACCCTGCGGTCGATAAAGGCGTCACCGGACTGGTTCAGGATGGCGAGCGCATCTATGCCGCCGTCCAGTCCACCGACGGCGGCAAGGTACTCATGCTTGATGCTGCGCTTAACCCACTGGAAACAATCTACTTGCAGCATGCAGAGACAACTGTGAATTTTACCGAACCCTCTTAAAAGCGCTGCAAATCAATTACTATAGCGCCAGCAATGAAGCGTCGGAACACGCGCCAGCAAATGCTGCTGCAAATACTCGAGCTTTGACCCCTTCACATCAATGATAATCGCCACTCAAAGGTAACCCCATGCAACGACTTCTCGGCAGTTTTTTAATCGCACTGGCACTGGTACTAACCGCCAACACCAGTCTGGCAGATAGCTATAGCGACGCCATCGAGTCATTCAAGAGCGCTGACGAAACCGCAGAGTTCTTCAGTGCAAGCTATGGCTACGCGATCTTTCCTACTGTAGGCAAAGGTGGCATCGGCATCGGTGGAGCCCATGGTAAAGGCAGGGTTTACGCCGCTGGCAGCCATATTGGCGATTCTTCTATGACGCAGGTGACCTTCGGGTTTCAGCTGGGCGGTCAGGCCTTTAGCCAGATCATCTTCTTTGAAGATGCCCGCGCCCTGAAAGAATTCACCTCCGGCAATTTTGAGTTCAGCGCGCAGGCCACGGCGGTAGCTATTACCGCCGGCGTATCTGCTGAAGCCAATACCGGTGGGGGTGCCACAGCCGGTGCCAGCGGTGGTACAAATAATGCCAATATGGCACACGGTGGGTTCCGTAAAGGCATGGCGATTTTCACTGTCGCCAAGGGTGGCTTGATGTACGAAGCCTCACTGGGCGGCCAGAAATACACTTACAGCGCGAAGTAGATACTGTGTCGGGGGCGGATATCAGGGTCTGCTAGCTGTTATCGGCTGACTACCGCGCATGAGGCTACTAGGAATACCAGCGAGCCTGAGCGCTCCAGAACGCAGAATACTGCTGCTACTGGGTGCTGCTTTTTTTATCGGTCAATACGATATGACCCTGCTCACTCTGGCGCTGCCAGACGTGCAAGAGAGCTTCTCGATCGCTGAGGAGGAGCTTGGCACTATGATAGCGATTGCCCGTTTGGGTGCACTGCCAGCCATCGCCCTGGCACTGCTATCGGATGGACGCGGACGAAGGCGGCTGCTGGTCGTGAGTCTGGTAGGATTGTCGATCTTTTCACTCGCCACCAGCTTCGCGCAAACAGCAAACCAGTTCATCTTCTTTCAGGCCAACGCCAGACTCTTTACCACGCTGGAAGAAATTCTGGCTGTTGTCTATGCGTTGGAACTGCTGCCGTCCAGACATCGCGGCTGGGGGGTCGGGTTTTTGGCGGCAATGGGTGGCCTTGGATCAGGTCTCGCATCGCTGCTGTACGGACTTTCGGACTATCTGCCTGGAGGCTGGCGCGCACTATATGTGATTGGCGGTCTCGCTATTATGTACGTGGCCTGGCTGCGCAGGAGCCTGCCCGAATCACCGATGTTTGAACAGCAGCAGCCGGGTCAGGTTAAACCAGTGTTCTGGCAGCCGCTGCTGGAACTATTTCGCCACCACAGGCTGGCACTGTTGGCGCTCACCTTGATCGCCGGCATGTTCTGGTTTCAGGCCGTCGCCAACCTCAATTTTATGTCCAAGTACTTGCAGGACAGCCATGGTTACTCGCCCTCTCAGGTCAGTATCATGTTTGTGGTCGCTGGCACTTTCGCCATCTTTGGCAACGTGATTGCCGGTCGTACATCCGATCGGGTAGGCCGCCGGCCGGTTCTGGCCTTTGGTATAGCGCTCAATTGCGCGACGTTCCTGTTGTTTTATAACACCTCAGGCTGGATGGTGCCGTTGGCCTGGATTGCCGCCCTGTTCAGCTTTTTTGTCGTGGATGTGATGGTGAACGCTATCGCCGGAGAACTATTCCCGACCCATTGCCGGTCGACTGCGGCGACACTGCGTGCCATCATTTCTCTGGTGGCGGCAGCGGCAGGGCTAGCTATTGAGGGGAGTTTATATACCGCGCTTGGTAGTCATGGCGCTGCGTTATCGCTGATGACATTGAGCTCCCTGCTCGCCCTGCCCGCTGTGCTCTTTTGGCTACGCGAAACAGCGAACATAGAGCTGCAATAAGCCGCCGGCGCCTAGTTACTATCGTCCAGTGTCGACTGCTGGGACAGCCCAATCGCAAAGCCAAGTGGGACCCACACCACAAACCAGACGAAATTCACTTTGTCGATAATGCGGTCGCCATTGAACAGGAAACCGGCCACACCTGCGATCAGCAATACCAATCCAAGCGTGGCCGCAGCTCCGCCCGCATGTCGAACCAGACGCAGACCAGTCCACCCGAGCACAACGCAGAACATCACTAATGCAGGTAGCCCCCCTGCCGCCAGCATCGCCAGAAACATGTTATGCGTCCCTCGAAAGAGGTAGCCCCCCATTTCCACTCGATGCTCCACCAGTTGCCCCCAGCCGAACCACACATGACCGTCCAAAATATCTCTAAGATTCGCTTGCCAAATAGACATGCGAAAGCTGTCACCGCGCGGGAATAGCTGAGCGGACAACTCAGGGTGATATGTCATCACATACAGGAGCAGCGCAAGCAGCACAGAGCCAACCCCGGCTACTGCAACTGCTTTGTTGAGTTTTGGATGCCAGCTGACCAGAAGCCAGCAGAATATGCCGAACACAGCAGCCAACCAGGCGGAGCGGGTGCCTGTATTAATCAGGGCCATGCTACACACGACAAAACTCAAGGCGGCCAACCAACGCCAGCGGCCACGTTCTAATTGGAAAAGTGTAATAGCAAACAGCAGCGCCACCGCAAGCATGCGCCCAATCCGTCCAGGGTTCTCTAACCTGAACGGGCCTTCCAAACGACTGTCTGCCGGCGGGTACATATAAAACAAAATAAGACTCAATAGCGCACAAAGCAGAGCAGCAATAGCCACAACCTGGCAAGCTCGCAAGAGTGTTATTGAAGTTCGCTGATGGGCAACAGCCAGACCCAGCACGAACACCATAACAAACAACATTCGCAGCCAAAGTTGCGCCACGCCCTTAGGTGAAATATTCGCCGACCAGAGCACACTGGCACTCAGGTATAAAAGCAAAGCCAACGCACAAAGATAGAGGGGGTCCTTGAGCACTCTGAGAACCGGTGCATGCAGCTCTGAGTATTGAATCAACACCGCTAGCAGAGCGATTCCAAGCAGCACATCGAAGGCCATTGGTAACAGGAATACTCCGCCCAGAATAACTGCCAGGAGCCAAGCTAGTTTTTCATTCACTGTAAGCAATGGAGTGTCACACTTAACCGTCTGTTGTGCAGCATATAGCCAGCCCTTACCACGACTGACCTTTCGAGTGCAGAAGTAACCACGGACAGGCAATAAGAGAGACGAAAATCGGCTGTGGCCCCTTATAGTTACTAACGGTTTTCAAGCGTTTCAGACATCCGTGTTTGCTGAGATCAGAGGATATTGTGCGCATGAGGTCAGGAAGGCGTCAAGCCGGCTTGGCCAAGAGTTTATGTGACGATTATTTCCTGAGACCGCCTGATAGCGGTAAACTGGCCCACTCGATAGGTCCTTCGCAACAGTATTAGGCGGCTGACGTAAAATAACTCAAGGAACCAGCTTATGCGCATATCAACCATGCTTAACTACGCCAGCGATTTCAAGTCCTCAGTCGCTGAAATTCAGGAGCTTGAGCAGGCCGGGCTCGATCTGGTGTGGGTCCCCGAGGCTTATTCTTTCGATGCCCCCAGCGCCATGGGCTACCTGGCCGCCAAAACCGAACGCGTAACCATTGCCTCGGGCATACTTCCGGTTTACACCCGCACACCGACGCTGTTGGCAATGACCGCAGCCGGCATCGACTCATTATCAGATGGCCGCGCTATGTTGGGCTTAGGGGCATCCGGCCCGCAGGTCATGGAGGGTTTTCACGGTGTTTCCTATGAAGCTCCGGTAGCGCATCTGCGTGAGACTATCGAGATATGCCGTAAAGTGTGGCGCCGGGAAAAAGTCGAGTTCGACGGCAAGCACTACCAAATACCGCTGTCAGCCGAGCGCGGAACGGGGCTTGGCAAACCACTGAAGTTGATTAACCACCCAGTTCGCAATGACATACCCATCTGTATTGCGTCACTGGGACCCGCTAGCGTCAAAATGACTGCCGAACTGGCGGATGCCTGGCTGCCCGTATTCTTCAGCGCCGAGGCCGCAGCCGGAATCTGGGGTGAAGCGCTGGCAGAAGGCACGCGCAAGCGCTCACCGGATAAAGCCCCGCTGGATATATTTGCCGGCGGCGGCGTTGCTATCGGCGACGGTCTGGAACATCTGCGTGACCGCGGTCGTCCACAGGCAGCACTTTACATTGGCGGCATGGGCGCGCGCTCAAAGAACTTCTACAACGACATATTTTCCCAGAGTGGCTACCCCGATGCCGCCAAAGAGATCCAGGACCTGTATCTGGCCGGCAAGAAAGAAGAAGCTGAGGCAGCAATTCCTGCCGAGTATCTGGCGAAAAACTCGCTGATCGGGCCAGAGGGATTCGTCAAGGACAGCTTATACGCACTCCGAGAGGCCGGTGTCACTTCACTCAATATTGCTTTTGCCGGCAGTACCGTCGAAGAGCGCGTTAAACAGTGTGAAACCCTGCGTAATCTGGTGGACAGCCTCTAGCAGCGCGTACCCAGGCTAGTAGGTATAGCTGGACTGCAGACCCAGTGGCAGTCCGGCACCCCAGAAAAGCAGCAGATACAGTGTCCACAGAATGATGAAGCCCAATGAGTAGGGCAACATCATCGCGGTCAGTGTACCTATGCCCGTATTTTTCACGTAGCGCTGGCAGTACACCACCACCAACGGAAAATACGGCATCAGCGGCGTAATGATATTGGTGGTCGAGTCGCCAATACGATACGCGGCCTGAGTGAGGTCTGGCGATATCCCCAGACTCATGAGCATTGGCACAAAAATGGGCGCCAACAGCGCCCATTTGGCAGACGCCGAACCCACAAACAGATTGAGCAAACCGGTCAGCAGCACAATACCGGTAATGGTCATAGCGGATGGTAAACCCAGCGCCTGCAGTCCTGCCCCGCCCTGCAGTGCCAGCAACACACCCAGGTTGGACTGGGAAAATGCATACACAAACTGCGCGATAAAAAACATGATAACCAGATAGTAGGCCATGCTGTGCATGGACTGGGTCATGCCCTCAATGACATCTCTGGAGCTGGTAACCGTTCCAGAAAATATGCCATAAACGATGCCCGGGATAACAAACAAGAGAAAAATCAGCGGCACAATTGACGCCATCAGCGGTGCACCCAACTCCGTCAGCGAACCGTTGGCACCACGCCATGCGGATTCGGGTGACCACGCGCTGACAGCCAGCAGCAGCAGGCTGAGTACCATAGACAGTAAGGCATAACGCAAACCACGGGATTGCTGCGCGGTTAGCTCGGTGGAACTGTCTTGGTCAACAATGTCCTCATCAAGCGGAGTGGACGCCAGGCGCGGCTCGACAAATTTATCGGTAATCAGCCAGCCCAGGCCAATAATCAGCACCGAGGAGGTCGCCGTAAAGAAATAGTTGTTCAGGGGGTTCAGCGTTATCGCCGGATCAATAATCTGCGCACCCGTTTGCGTAATACCCTGCAGCATAGGATCAATCGCCGAGGGTATGAAATTCGCAGAAAAGCCGCCGGAGACGCCGGCAAACGCGGCGGCTATGCCAGCTAGCGGGTGGCGACCTGCGCTATAGAAAATCACTCCGCCCAGGGGTATCACCAAGACATAACCCGCGTCCGCTGCGGTATGACTGACAATGCCCACCAGAATCACCATGGGCGTTAGCAGCCAACTGGCCGTCACCCGCAACATCGATCGTAGCGCGGCATTGATAAACCCGGTGTGTTCCGCCACACCTATCCCCAGCATCGCTACCAGCACTACACCGATAGGGTGAAAATGAGCAAAATTGGTCACCATGCTGCCCAAAAATTGAGTCATGGCGGTAGCCGAGAGTTGGTTAACGACCTGCAGTGGCCCGCCCGTACGTGGGTCGGTAAGCCCGTAGTCAAAATAGGACAGCAACCATGACGCCAGCCACACGACCAGCAGCAGTGCCACAAACAACATCGCCGGGTCCGGCAGACGGTTGCCGGTGCGCTCCACAAATGCCAGCGCGCGTTGTGCAAAAGAGTTACCCGGGGCCTCGCTCACGGCGATCTCCTTGGAAAGACTAAAGATGCTGATTGTAACCTGTAAATACGGGGCTGCAGTATGTTGTTGGGTCGATTTCAATCGACCTGAATCTTGCGCCAGCTCAACAAAGTCAGGGACCGTCACCGGTACACTTGGGTTCCAGACTGCACCTTTCAGGCAAGCAGATGCAAAAAACTGCAGACCACCGCACAGTGACAATCGATGGCAATGAAGCGGCCGCCACCATGGCGCACCTGCTCAACGAGGTCATTCTGATTTACCCCATCACCCCTGCCTCCCCAATGGGTGAACTGGCTGATGACTGGAGCGCAGCCGGAGTCAGCAACCTATGGGGGGCAGTGCCCGAAGTTATCGAGATGCAAAGTGAAGCTGGCGCGGCGGGTGCCATTCACGGAGCGCTGCAAGCTGGCAGTCTGGCCACGACTTTCACCGCCTCACAGGGTCTGCTACTCATGCTGCCCAATATGTACAAGATCGCCGGTGAACTTACCCCCGCAGTCATTCATGTGGCAGCGCGATCAGTAGCCACCCACGCCCTGTCTATCTTCGGCGATCACAGCGACGTCATGGCCGCTCGGGCCACGGGCTTTGCCATGCTCTGCTCCAATTCAGTGCAGGAGGCTCTGGATTTTGCGTTCATTGCCCAGGCCGCGTCTTTAAAGGGTCGTATTCCAGTGCTGCATTTCTTCGATGGCTTTCGAACCTCCCATGAAATCAACAAAATTTCACTGCCGGATAAATCAATGATTGCAGATTTGCTGGATGAGCAAGCTGTTAGTGCCCACCGCAAGCGCGCCCTGTCACCACTGCAACCGGTGATTCGAGGCACCTCACAAAACCCGGACGTATTTTTCCAGAGCCGTGAAGCCATCAACCCGTTTTATCAGGCCTTTCCAGGTCTGGTGCAAGACACCATGGACCGCTTTGGCGAAGCTACCGGCCGTCACTACAAGTTATACGAATACCACGGTGACCCGCAGGCCCAAAGGGTGGTGGTAATGATGGGCTCAGGCGCTGAAACGGCGGTGGAAACCGTTGACTACCTGTGCCGGCAAGGCGAAGCCACTGGCGTATTGAAAGTGCGCCTGTTCCGCCCTCTGGATGCAGGCCTACTGACGGCAGCCCTACCCAGTACGGTGCAGGCGATCGCAGTATTGGATCGCAGCAAAGAACCCGGCGCTGGCGGCGAACCCCTCTATAAGGATGTCGTCACCGCGCTAGTACAGCATTGGTCAGGCGACTTGCCAAAAGTATGTGGCGGTATCTACGGGTTGTCGTCCAAGGAGTTTACCCCAGGCATGCTCAAGGCTGTGTTCGATGAACTCAAACTTGAGCAACCACAACGCTATTTCAGCGTCGGTATCGTCGATGACATCAATCACACCAGTCTGGACTGGGATCCGGACTTCAGGACCGATGCCCACGCGCAGGCGTTTCAGGCACTGTTCTACGGCCTCGGTTCTGATGGCACGGTAGGCGCCAACAAAAACAGCATCAAGATTATTGGCGAAAACACCGAACTCAATGCACAGGGCTATTTCGTCTACGACTCCAAAAAATCAGGGGCTGTTACCATCTCCCATCTGCGGTTTGGGCCAGACCCCATTCATGCTGCTTATCTTATAGAAGAAGGCCAGGCCAATTTTGTCGGCTGTCATCAGCCGGTATTTCTGGAGCGCTACGAAATACTGGACAAGGCCGCGATAGGCGCCACCTTTGTGCTCAATACCAGCGAGCCTCCCGAACAGGCCTGGCAAGCATTGCCGGCCAACATTCAGCAACACATCATCGACAAAGATATCCGCTTTTACGTCATCGATGCCTATCAAGTGGCTCAGGACTCGGGCATGGGCAAGCGCATCAATACTATTATGCAGACCTGCTTCTTCGCCATCTCCGGAGTACTACCGCAAGCTGAGGCCATCGCTGCCATCAAGGACGCTGTCCATAAGACCTATGGTCGCAAGAGTCGTAAAATGGTCTCACTGAATATCAAGGCCATTGACGAAACCCTGGCCAATCTGCATGAGGTCGCCACATCCAAGCAGGTTAGCAGCAGCGACCAGGCTGGCGTCACCATGCCTGCCGATGCGCCAGACTTCATCCAGCGGGTAACCGGGCGTATCATTGCTGGACACGGCGACTTGATTCCCGTCAGTGCATTGCCGGTCGATGGTACTTATCCATTGGGCACCGCGGCCTACGAGAAGCGCAATTTAGCGTTGGAAATTCCGGTATGGGAAACCGATCTTTGCACTCATTGCGGCAAGTGCGTGTTCGTATGTCCTCACTCGGCTATTCGATCCAAGGCTTTTGATCAGGAGATCGTAGAGCAGGCACCGGAGACATTCAAACATGTGCAGATCAAGGGTAAGGACTACCCACAAGGCGTGCACATTAGCTATCAGGTAGCACCGGAAGACTGCACCGGCTGCAACTTATGCGTCGATATCTGCCCCATCAGAGACAAATCCAATGTCAGCCGCAAGGCCATCAATATGGCTCCGCAGCCACCGCTGCGCGAGCAAGAAGCCGCCAACTGGTCATTTTTTGAGGCCTTGCCGGAATATGACCATGCAGAGATAAAACGCAACACCATGAAAGGCTCCATGCTGATGGAGCCGCACTTTGAGTTTTCCGGAGCCTGTGTTGGCTGCGGTGAGACGCCCTATATCCGCACTATAAGCCAACTATTTGGCGATCGCATGATAGTAGCCAACGCTACCGGCTGCTCATCCATTTACGGTGGCAATCTGCCCACTACTCCCTGGCGCACCAACGCCGAGGGACGCGGCCCGGCCTGGAACAACTCCCTGTTTGAAGACAACGCCGAGTTTGGCCTGGGTATTCGAGTTGCCTGTGATCAACGCAAGCAGGCGGCCCGCAATCTGCTGGAGAAAATTTCAGGGCATCTCGATAGCAAGTTAGTGCAGGATATTTTGCAATGTGCAGAAGTAGACGAAGCGGAAATCCACGAGCAACGAGAGCGAGTGGCACAGTTGCAGCAGGTACTGGCAACATTAGATTCTGAAGATGCCCGAGCACTGCTGGAACTGAGTGACAACTTGCTACGCAACAGTGTCTGGATTGTTGGCGGTGATGGCTGGGCCTACGATATTGGCTTTGGCGGCGTGGACCATGTGCTGGCCTCTGGCCGCGATGTCAATATTCTGGTGCTGGATACTGAGGTCTATTCCAATACCGGCGGCCAGACTTCCAAAGCAACGCCACGCGGTGCTGTCGCCAAGTTTTCCGCCGGCGGCAAGAGCACAGCAAAGAAAGATCTGGCCCGCATCGCCATGGACTACGAAAGCGTCTATGTCGCGCATGTGGCTTATGGCGCCAAAGATACCCAGACCCTGAACGCTCTACTGGAGGCAGAAAGCTACCCTGGAACTTCTCTGGTTATCGCTTACTCCCCCTGTATCGCTCACGGCGTGGATATGTCCTTCAACCACCGGCAGCAGAAAATGGCAGTAGACAGCGGGCATTGGCCGCTGTTTCGCTATGACCCGCGCCGCGCCGAGTCTGGCCTGAACCCACTGCGCATGGACTCAAAGCCACCGAGTCTGCCTTACCGTGAGTTTGTGGAATCTGAGACTCGCTTCAATATGCTCTGGCACAGTGCGCCCGAAACCGCAGAGAAACTACTGCAACAGTCACAGCAGGAAGTGCAGCAACGCTACTTGCGCTACCAACAGCTGGCAGCCCTGGACTGGGCCGGACCAGACGTGGATGAGTGAAGGGAGGCCATATCTATGCAAACACTGCAGACCCAATATTTGGGCATGACGCTGAAAAATCCGTTAGTGCCCTCTGCATCACCGCTGTCTCGTGACCTTGATAGCGCCCGTCATCTGGAAGACGCGGGCGCATCAGCACTGGTTATGCATTCGCTGTTCGAAGAGGAACTGATAGCTGAGGAAAAAAAACTGGAGCGTTTTTTCTACCATCAGGATCTGGGCCACCACGAGTCCTCTAGCTTTTTGCCGCTGCCGGACAATTATCGCAGCGGACTCGACACCTATCTTGAACACTTGCAGCAACTGAAAAGCCACCTCCAGGTACCCGTCATCGGCAGCCTCAATGGCATCACTGACGCTGGCTGGATAGAGTACGCAAAAGAACTTCAGGACGCCGGTGCTGATGCACTGGAGCTCAACGTTTATTACATCGCCGCCAATATCCTGGAAAGCGCTGAAGATGTGGAACAGCGCTATATCAATATGTTGCGCAAACTGCTCGATGTCGTGAGTATTCCGGTAACAGTAAAGTTGTCGCCGCAGTTTTCATCGCCGGTACACTTTGCGCATCAACTACAACAGACAGGCGTTGCTGGAATAGCCCTGTTCAATCGTTTTTACCAGTGCGACATCAATTTGGAAACGCTTGCTGTGGAGCCTCAGTTACAGTTATCCAGTCCGTACGAGGCGTTACTAAGGGTGCGCTGGACAGCAATTATGCGGGGGCAGTTAGACATCGATATCGCGGTTACCGGTGGTTTTCATAATACCCCGGACATTATTAAGGCACTGCTGGCTGGCGCCAATGTAGTCCATTTGTGCAGTGCGCTGTTACAGCAGGGCTCACAGCGCATCAGTACGCTTTTGGATGAAATGCGGCAATGGCTAGAGGACAACGAATACGATTCCGTACAACAAATGCAGGGCAGCCTGAGTCAAACCAATGCCGCTGACCCTGGCGCGTTTGAACGCAGCAACTATCGTCACGTGCTGCAAAGCTGGACACCGCCGCCAGGGGTACGATATTAATCATCGCCAGCTGGCGGTAGAGGCACAACCTGAATGTATCAATTAAGTGGACTGGACAATTTGATGGTAGCCGGAGAGCTGCCTGACATACCCCTGCATATGTCAGCGCTTTTTATCTACGAACCCGGTGGCAAGCACGCCGCAAACGTTGATCATGCTCTGGCCTGCAGCGTGATGCAGAGTGCGATTGATCAACAATTTCCGATTCTACGCTGCAAACTGGATGCGCTCCCGCTAGCAATGGATCGCGGCTACTGGGTTGAAGACAAGCACTTTGACATAACCAATCATATTGCTCACGTCAGCTTACCAGCCCCCGCCAACTGGGCTGAGCTGTACCGCCTATGCGGTGAATTTCAGGCTCAGGGTTTGACCCTGGAGCAACCCCTGTGGGAAGCGCTGCTCATTGAAGGGCTGGACCACCTGAGTGGAGTTCCCACCGGCAGTAGTGCCATTCTGGTCAAGATCCATCACGCCGTAATGGATGGCAAGGCGGCTCTGCAACTTTTTGCCAGCTTACACAGTCTTGACCCCGCTACAGATGCGCCCACTATGGCGGCGCAGCAGAAGGCCAATCAGAGCGACTACACCTCCCCCGCCTGGTGGCAGAAATATGGACGCGCCTGGTGGCACAACGTACAGCGCCCCGTAGATCTGGCGCGCGACTTGCTGAAGGTTGCTCCTGGCCTGTGGCAGATCAGTCAGGAGTCGAGTACTGCTGAACAACCCACTAAACCCGTGCCAAAAACCCGCTTCAATGCTCATGTCGACCATGATCGGGTAGTTGGGCATATTACTATGTCGTTACCGCGTTTAAAGTCTATTCAAAAGCAGTATGGCTGCACTATCAACGATATCGCCTTATGTGTGGTGGCCGGTGGCCTGCGGAAATTTCTTGCAGATCATGACGAATTGCCAGCGGACAGTCTGGTCACCGCTATGCCCATGGACGTGCGAGACAAAGGTGATTCGGAGCAAGTAGGCAATCAGGTCAGCATCGGAACAGTGCCGCTACACACCGACCTTAGAAACATCAAAGCCAGACTAAACGCCATTCACGCGGGTTCTACGCGCACCAGAAAACGGTCGGCCAAGCTGGGCCCCAAAGCCGTTCTGAAGGTGGTTGATGACCTCTACCCGGGCATTATCCTGTGGCTGGGAGAGTGGCTAATGGCTTCAGGCCATATTGATGAGCTACCGATGCCTGTGAACACTATTATAAGCAATGTACCGGGAGTACCGGTTGAAGTTTACATGCGCGGGAATCGCCTAATAGACTTTATTGGACTCGGCCCGCTGGCTCCAAATGTGGGCCTGTTTCATGTGATTTCCAGTACCCCCAGCCACGTCAATATCAGTTTTGTCAGCTGCAAGAACTTCGTTGGCGATGGCGACGAGTATCGCCGCGCATTGCGAGCCGCCGCGAAGCAGGTTCTGCGCAGCTTGCAGGCTGGTTAAATCCGGGTGCGTTGCAGAGGGTTAACATGAAGCTAACAGCGGAGGGGCTATGGAAGCATTGCAAATTATCGTAGCCGGCTTGACGGCTATCATTCTATTTGTGTTTGGGCTGGAACATTTCTCCCGTGAAATTGAGAACATTTCCGGCGATCGCTTTCGTCACTTCATCTCCACCGCCACGCGAGTGCCCGTTGTAGGTCTGATATTGGGCGCCGGGGTTACCGCCGTCATCCAGTCCAGTTCTGCTACATCAGTCATTGCCATAAGCTTGGTAAATGCTGGAGTTCTGTCTTTCAAAAACAGTGTCGGGATAATTTTTGGCTCTAACATTGGTACCACTATTACGGCCCAGCTAGTAGCCTTCAAACTGACCGCCTTCGCTCCCGCGCTCATTATTGCTGGCTTCGCACTATCGCTAACACGAACACGATATGCGATTTTTGGTAAATCGATTTTCTATTTTGGCTTCGTGTTCTTCAGCCTCCAACTCATCTCATCGGCACTGGCGCCGCTGCAGCAGGAACCGGCGTTAGTGGAGTACCTGATCAGGCCACAAAACCCATTACTGGCGATCTTGATCGGCTGCGTGTTCACCGCTCTGGTGCAATCCAGCTCAGTGACCACCGGGCTAGCCATAATTTTCACCCAGCAGGGACTGCTGGGTCTGGAAAATGCTATCCCATTGCTTATGGGCGCCAATATCGGCACGACAGCAACAGCCTTGATTGCCATGGTGAAGATGGATCTGGCAGCGAAGAAAACTGCGCTCAGCCATTTCCTGTTTAACGTCGGCGGAGTGGTCATTTTCTTGCCAGTATTTTTCCTATTCGAAAGCCGCCTTGCTGACCTGAACACCAGCCCGGCAATCGCGCTGGCCAATATTCATCTGGTGTTCAATATCGGTACCAGTCTGGTATTTCTGATTCTCATCAACCCTTTTACGCGTCTCATCGAATCCTTGCTAGGCGAGGGCAAAATGGACTTCGAGCGCATTAAGATGCCGTCACAGGACGCCACTGACAACTTTGCTGAACTACAAGCCCGTCTGGAGGAAAACCTCGGGCAGCTAATGGCTTTCCAGCAGGAAAACTACAATCTGGTGAGCTTGAGCATCGAAACCAACTACCGCAATGTTTACGATGTCTCTGCACGGCGGCTTGAATACGTATCTTTCCTCGAACGGGAGAACGTCCGGTATTTCTCTCGCGCCGTGTCCAACGTCTCTGATGAAGCGGAATCCCGGAAACTGCTGACACTGATCACGCTTTACGACTACCTGTTTCAGATTCACGACTCCATAGAAGATCTTTTCAATACCAAGCTAGTCATCGACAAACAGTACATCGAACTCAAAAGCGACGTGCTACTGATGGTGCGAGAAATCTCCAGCGATACACTCGTGTTATTCGACATCATTCAAAAAGCGTTACTGGATCGAGTGGAGCCCAAGACTCACGAGCAAGCCACCAAGCTCCAAACCAATATCGATAATGCCAATCGTGAACTACTCAAATTGCTGGCACACTCCGAACGCAAGGACGCCGGCGCGCTAATGAATTTCGCTACCTATTCGCGGCGACTCAAAGACAAATTGTTAAGATTCTCCAAACTGGCCACGCGTTCATTGGACTTAACCAGCGCCGATGAGGAAGACCCGTCCCCAGCCCCGTCACAGGCTTCAGCGACTTAGCGGCAGCCCAAAACCATGCAACACCGCTACCGCCGCCAAGATTGGTAATATTGCCTATTGGAATAACAAAGCTTGGCTTTATGGTTACACTACAGGTTACCTGGTTCCGCGCAATGTATTGACGTTCAACCGGTACACTGGGCAGCCAGGGCTACCATCTGGTGCTTCACTTGATGGTACTAATAATAACCAAAGTCGATATCATTAAAATCGACAGGAGAATGTTATGCCCACGTCTCGCACCCTGTTTCCCGCACTCGTTCTTGGCAGCGCTATCATGGCGCCTATGCCGCTAGCTGTTGCAGCTCAATCCACGGCACTGGAAGAAGTTCTGGTGACTGCGCGCAAGCGTGAGGAAGACCTGCAAAGTACGCCCATATCGATTACCGCCATAACGGCGGCGACCATAGAAGATGCCGCGCTTACCGATTTACGCAGCATCCAGGAAATGACGCCAGGCCTGAGCATGCAGGTCTCCAGCGATGGCAGTGGCTCAACCCTGGCCGCCTTTATCCGTGGCGTCGGCCAGAGTGATTTTGCCGTCACCGTAGATCCGGGCGTAGGCACCTATATCGACGGTGTTTATCTGGCGCGCAATATTGGCGCCAACTTCGAGTTCAACGATATTGAACAAATCACGGTGCTGCGCGGTCCGCAGGGCACACTGTTCGGCCGCAATACAATCGGCGGCGCCATTAGCGTCACCACCCGAGCTCCCAGCGGTGACAATAACCTGTCGGTTGAAGCCGGGGTCGGTGATTACGGCCACAAGTCAGGCAAGATCTACATGGAATTCCCGCTGGTGGAAGACAAATTGGCGGCCAGTATATCGGTGATTCGCAAAGAATCGGACGGTTGGCAGAAACGCAGTCGCGGTGACGACGCCGGCGACCAGGATCTATGGGGAATTCGCGCTCACTTGAACTGGAATGTGACAGAGAATTTTACTTCTCATCTGGTCATAGACGGCGTGGAGCAAGATCAGAACATCTACCCACGGGTACTGGCAGATTTCGATTCTAACCAGGTATTCCCATTTTTTTACAACACCTTCGTCGGCGACTGCTGTAACGAAACCGGGGATATCGATCGCAGCGATGCGTCGCAGAAAACCAAAGATGAGCTGAGCAGCAGTGGCGCCAGCTGGATCAATACCTGGAATATGAATGGCGGCATGACACTGAAGTCGACCACCGGCTATCGCAAGATGGATACTGATATCCTGCGCGACAGTGATAACGACCCGCAGGATTACTTTTCTGTAGGCACCCAGTTTGAGCAAGACCAGTTCAGCCAGGAGTTTGTGCTCAACGGGCTGGCTTTCAATGACCGCCTCGACTGGGTGGTCGGCGCCTACTACTTCAAAGAAAGTGCGAAACACGATACGCAAGTGAATGTAGCCACCGGTTTGTATGAGGCGCTGGTCGGATTACCGCTGTCGGTAGTCGACCCTGAAACCGGCGTACCGCTGGCATTCTTTGCGCAGCCGCTGGACCTAACCCTGCGCTATGAGCGCGAGCAAGATGTTGAGAATATTGCTCTGTTTGCCCATACCAGCTTTAGCCTGACTGACGACTTGCGCCTGATCCTCGCGGGGCGCTACACGCAGGAAGAAAAAGATTTTGAGCTGTACAGCTATAAGGAAGCCAGCCAATCGCCGATAGTGGCACCTGGCCCGACCGACCCTGCCAGTTGCAGCGACGTAACAGCCCAGGGGCCCGGCTCTTTCTACAGCTGTAAGGATGACTGGTCCGAGTTCTCGCCGAAGGTGGGGCTGGATTATCAGCTGAACGACGAGATGATGACCTATTTCCACGTCTCGCGTGGTTTCCGCAGTGGCGGTTTCAACGGTCGCCCCACCAGCGCTGCCGATGTTTCCGTAGTCGACCCGGAAACCCTCACCTCGTTTGAGTTGGGTTTCAAAAGCGAATGGATGGACAATCGCCTGCGGATGAACGGCGCCATCTTCTATAACGAGTACGAGGATCAGCAAATACTGGTGAACCGCCCTTCCAGCATTGCGGCAGGAGGTCTGGCGCTGGTGGTAGACAACGCTGCTGAATCCGAGCTCAAGGGTTTTGAGCTGGAAATAACCGCAGTACCGACTGACGGGCTGACCCTGATTGCGGGCGCCAGCTATGTTGATCCGGAGTTCAAGGAATTCGATATTCTGGTGCCAGACCCCAGTGACCCCACCGGTGGCACCATTATAGTAGAGGATGCTTCTGACCGACCCTTTGCCAGTGTTCCCGAGTGGCAGGGTAACCTCGGCGCCCAGTATGAATTCGCTCTCGGAGGAATGGGCAATATGCGACTGCGTGCAGACATGGTGTATAAGGACGACGTCTTTTATACCAACGACACCCAGGCTGCCACTTTCGACTTACTACATGCGGATGCCTACACCGTATTCAATGCCGGTATCACCTACATCTCCCCAAGTGACAAATGGCAGCTGGCTCTAGTCGGTAAAAACCTGACGGACGAGCGTGAAATAAACGGTGGCTTCTCAGTTGACGCCTTTGGTACTACTGACGTCAGCACGCTGGCACCGCGCATGTACTTCCTTAACTTCAAGTTTCACACCAACTAGGGCGTGAAATGGTCGCACAGGCCCTACTGATGCAGGGTCTGCAGGACGCAGCAGGCCAGGATAGGCCTCACCCCGGCCTATGGAAGGAGATGAAGTCTCTGTGGAGGCTGGTATCGGGCGAGACGGCACAGCCACAGAATACCGACATAGCAATAGGCTCAATGCCCTGCAAGCCAAGCTCAGGCACCCCGGCTGCACACTATCGAAATTTAAACTAATCCAACTGCGAGGAACGATCGTAACCTCTAATAGGAAACTGACCTATATAAGAGACTTTGACATGAAAAAAATTGGGCTTTGGATCTACGACGCATACCAGTACGTTTTTGACTCCACTAAAAATCCGATCAGGCATATACCTGACCCTACCAGCAGAATGTTCATCATGACGATTCTGGCATTCATGTGGAGCGGAGTATTTGCGGTTTATCTCGGCAGCATCCTTTACTTCGGTGTCAGTGTCGCAGCGCACATTATCCTGATCCTGATGTTCTTCTTTACGGTCGCGATATTCTATGACGCAGAGAAGAACAAGAGCTCATGGTTGCTGCGGCTACGATCCGAGCAGGCGAAGGAAGCAGCCTCGCAACGCCATGGCTAGCCTCAGCTCCATTCTCCCTGTGGGTTCTGGGCGTCCATCAAAGGCAATCGGCCGCCGATTGTGACGTGCCGAGTCAGGCCCACAGTCCCGGTTTAGACGACCATGGCAAACTCACTGTGTAAAAACAGGCCCACCGAGATTGCTCAAGCAACATAGATACACCTAGCGTATGGCGCACCGGGCAGCGAGTTACCGAGAATCGAAGCGCCGCTTGCACTACTGGGTTCGACTTTGGGCCCAAAAACCTATAGGATGCGCGCCCTCAAGTGGCTCATTGTAAGAATTGGCGTGCTTGTAACTCTCCCAACAAGCACCCAGGATATCCCTTGATTACCACCGCCAATATCACCATGCAGTTCGGCTCCAAGCCGCTTTTTGAAGACATCTCCGCACAATTTCGTGATGGAAACCGCTATGGCCTTATCGGTGCCAATGGCTGCGGAAAGACGACTTTTATGAAAATCCTCAGTGGTGAATTGACGCCCACCTCCGGCAATATCTCGATCACTCCTGGCCAAAGAGTGGGTACACTCAGTCAGGATCAGTTCGCCTTTGAGGAATACAGTGTCGTCGATGCGGTCATAATGGGTGACACCAGACTTTGGAACATCAAACAGGAACGGGACAGAATCTACGGCCTTGCTGAAATGAGCGAAGCCGAGGGTATGAAGGTCGCTGAGCTCGAGATCGAGTTTGCGGAGCTTGATGGTTATACCGCCGAAAGCAGAGCGGGTGATATTTTGATTGAGGCGGGCATCGATGAAAGCCTGCACTTCGACTTGATGAGTCAGGTTGCCCCTGGCTGGAAGTTACGCGTACTGCTTGCACAGGCCTTGTTTTCCAATCCGGATATCCTGCTGCTGGACGAACCGACCAACAACCTGGATATCCATAGTATCAGCTGGTTGGCAGGGGTTTTGAACGAACGCAAATGCACCATGATTATCATTTCTCACGACCGTCACTTTCTCAACTCGGTTTGCACGCATATGGCAGACATTGACTACGGCGAGCTGCGCATTTATCCGGGCAACTATGAGAGCTTTGTTGCAGCCTCCACGCTGATTCAGACCCAGTTGAAAACCGAGAACTCCAAGAAAAGCGCTGAGATGGAAGAGCTGCAAGGGTTCGTCAATCGATTCTCCGCCAACGCCTCCAAAGCGAAGCAAGCGAGTTCACGCGCCAAAAAATTAGAGAAGATTGAGCTGACGGAAATCAAACCCTCCAGCCGCAAGTCTCCCCATATTCGATTCCAGCAAGTCAAAAAACTCCATCGCCAAGCTCTGATTCTTGAAGAACTGGCCCACGGCTTCGACGAAGGCCCGCTATTCTCCGGTGGCAATATGATTCTGGAGGCAGGCGCGAGATTGGCTGTTATTGGCGAGAACGGTGTCGGTAAAACCACCTACCTGCGCTGCTTAATGAATGAGATCAACGCCAACGCTGGCAAAATTCAGTGGTCAGAAAACGCCACCATCGCCTATTGCCCACAAGACAGCACTGATGATTTTGACTCGGATCTAAACCTGTTCGAATGGATGTCGCAGTGGCGCAGGCCTACCGACGACGACCTGATGATTCGCGGCATGCTAGGGCGCCTGCTGTTCACAGCTGACGATGCCAACAAGAAAGCCAGAGTGTGTTCAGGCGGCGAGAAGAATAGGCTGCTGTTTGGCAAAATGATGATGTCCGATGCCAATGTGTTGATCATGGACGAGCCGACTAACCATATGGACATGGAAGCGATAGACGCGCTAAACCAGGCCCTTAAGGGCTATGACGGCACCTTGATTTTTGTCAGCCACGACCGGGAATTTGTTTCTACACTAGCAACGCGAGTCGTGGAGATTACCGATCAAAGAGTCGTGGACTACCAAGGTACCTACGACGAATATTTGGCGCAGAAAGAGCAGCAGAGTAAAGCGGCGTAAGCTTCGGGGTTACGAACGCATTATTCAAAGATCCCCGGGGCAACTCAGCCCTGAAGCATCGCCTCTTGTAGGGCCTCACAGGCCCCTCCGACTTCAATCTGCCATAGACCTGTGGCTAGCTCGCGGCCCTCAACTGTGGTGTAACTCCCCTTGTAGGGCCGCTTGCAGTCGACCATCTCCGATACCCACCCATAAAAAAGCCCCTGTAGCGTTAGCTACAGGGGGTCGCTATTAGCCATGTCGCGCACGCCGCCTGGCGATCCACATAAAAAAACCCCGTC
Source organism: Candidatus Litorirhabdus singularis (assembly GCF_026262625.1). Lineage (GTDB taxonomy): Bacteria > Pseudomonadota > Gammaproteobacteria > Pseudomonadales > Halieaceae > Litorirhabdus > Litorirhabdus singularis. The sequence goes on along the minus strand of NZ_SHNN01000004.1, from coordinate 601 downwards.
ACTCATCGAGTAACGGGGTTTAGGATTAACCGGGGGCGCGCACGCCGCCTGGCGATCCACATAAAAAAACCCCGTCACTCATTGAGTAACGGGGTTTAGGATTAACCGGGGGCGCGCACGCCGCCTGGCGATTCCCAGACCAAAAAAAGCCCCTGCAGCGTTAGCTACAGGGGCTTGGTATTAACCGGGGGCGCGCACGCCGCCTGGCGATCCACATAAAAAAACCCCGTCACTCATTGAGTAACGGGGTTTAGGATTAAAGCCTGGCGATGACCTACTCTCACATGGAGAAACTCCACACTACCATCGGCGATGAAGCGTTTCACTACTGAGTTCGGGATGGGGTCAGGTGGTTCCACTTCTCTATGGTCGCCAGGCAAAACTGCTTGCCTGATGTCTAAAGACATTCGGCTGATTCGGTATTTACCCCAGCTCCCTACAGGGAACAAGGGTCGATTAAGCTGACTCTCTCTTTCAAGAGCAATTCGAGTTCTGACTGTGACTTGCGCACATCCAACCGAAGTCGTTTTTTGCAAAATTACTTAGATTATATGGTCAAGCCTCACGGGCAATTAGTACTGGTTAGCTCAACGCCTCACAG
>NZ_SHNN01000003.1 GCF_026262625.1 Candidatus Litorirhabdus singularis | reverse complement strand
ACTACGGTGACGGCAGCGGTGTGCAGGCCTTGGCCCTGAATCCGGACAAGAGCTTTGCCCTGAATCACAGCTACGCTGTCAGCGGCGTCTATACGGTCACGGTGACGGTGAGCGATGAAGACGGCGGATCGACCAGCGCCAGTGAATCGGTGGTCTTTGTCAACGCTGACCCGATACTCAGCGACCTGGTGGTCACCCCCGGCGTCGAGAACGGCACGATCACAGTTACCGGGACGATCACCGACCCCGGGGCGCTGGATACCTTCACTATCGACATTGACTGGGGCGACCCGCTGGCACCGGGCATCGAGCAGGTTTCCATCGGTGCAAGCGCCACCGGCTCGCAGACCTTCGAGCTGACCCACCGCTATGGGGACGACAACGCGACCGATTCTTACTCGATCGCCCTGACGGTAACCGACGATAACGGCGGCACCGGAGTCGCTGATACCTCGGTAGTTATTACCAACGTTGCTCCGACGCTGGCTGATCTAGCAGTTACGGCTGTTGCCGAGAACGGAACAACGATACTCAGCGGAACGATTAACGACCCGGGCACATTGGATACCTTCACGCTCGTCATCGACTGGGGCGACAACAGCTCTGATACGTTTACTTACGGTTCCAATGCGACAGGCAGTCAGCCGTTCTCGCTATCGCATCGCTACTCAGACGACAATGCCAGCGATAGCTACAGCATCAGCCTGACCGTGACCGACGACGACGGCGGTGCAGGCAATGCCGTTCAGACTGCGGTCGTCACCAATGCCGGACCCGCGGTTACCGGGCTCGTGCTGAGTGCGTCGGTGATCAACGAAGATGAATCGATTAATCTGACCGGCTCGTTCGAAGACGCAGGGCTTATCGATACCCATACCCTGCTGATAACTTGGGGCGACGGCACCACCACGACGCTTAATCAGGCAGCTCTGGCTGCAGGAACATTCTCTGCTTCGCATCGCTACAGCGACGACAGACCGTCTGACACGTCGAGCGATGTCTATGTTATCGGATTGACGTTGACTGACGATGACGGTGACTTGGCGATCGCCAGTACCAGTGTGACCGTGAACAACATTGCGCCGGTTGTCGATGCGGGATCAGGCGGGCTGGTAGACGAGGGCGGCACCTTCAGTAGCACCGGGTCGTTTACCGACCCAGGGACTGATACCTGGACGGCGACGGTCGACTACGGCGACGGCAGCGGTGAGCAGGTACTGACCCTGAACCCGGACAAGACTTTTGCCCTGAATCATAGCTATAGCGATAACGGCATCTACAGCGTTACCGTGAGCGTGTCTGACGACGATAGCGGTGTCGGCGATGCGATTACTGCGGTGACGGTGAACAACGTTGCACCGACGGTCGATGCTGGCGCGGGTGGCGCGATCGATGAGGGCGGTGTATTCATCGGCGCAGGGTCGTTCACGGATCCGGGCGCCGACGCCTGGACGGCGACGGTTAACTACGGTGATGGCACCGGTGTCCAGGCCTTGACGCTAAATCCGGACAAGACCTTTGCCCTGAATCACATCTATGCCGATAACGGCAGCTACGTGATCACCGTATCGGTATCCGATGACGAGGCTGTCGGCGGCGACACGGCAACAGTGTCCGTGAGTAATGTTGCGCCAGCAGTTGACGCTGGCCTGGCTGGATCAGTCGGCGAGGGGCGGACGTTTATTGGCTTCGGCTCGTTCACCGACCCGGGCGCCGACAACTGGACTGCCACGGTCGATTATGGCGACGGCAGCGCTTCGCAGCAGTTGATCCTTACACAGAACAAGACTTTTGCCCTGGCTCACAAGTATGCAGAAGACGGTATCTACACCGTAACCGTCACAGCGCTCGACGGCGACGGCGGTGCAGCGACAGATACGGCGGTCGTTACCGTAAACAACATGGTGCCAGAGGTTAATGCGGGCGCTGCTGCGACGATTGATGAAGGTCGCACATTTACCAGCTTTGGCACCTTCATTGATCGCGGTGCAGACAGCTGGACAGCGACGGTCGACTACGGCGACGGAAGTGGTGTGCAGGTGCTGGCCCTGAGTTCGAACAATAGCTTCGCCCTGAATCACAACTATGCAGATGAAGCGACCGGAACCTACACAGTGACAGTTGTGGTTACGGACGATGACGGCGCGATCGGAGTCGGTACAACGACGGTTAATGTCGACAATATAGCGCCGCTGCTGGGCGGTCTACTGGCGACCGCGATTGACGAGAACGGCAATACGACGCTCAGCGGGACGATCATCGACCCCGGTAAGCTGGACAGCTTCACGCTGGATATTAACTGGGGAGATCCACTGTCGCCGAACAATGTCGAACAGTTCAGCTTCGGTCCAAGTGTCGCGGGTGTGCAGCCCTTCACCTTGACGCACCAGTACCTAAGCAACAATCCGGGTGACAGCTACACCATCGGCCTCGCCGTAACGGACGATGACGCCGGTCTTTCTACGGATACCGTTATCGTTGACACTGCCGCATTGCGAGCGACTTCGGTGACGCCAGGCCCTTCGGGCGTGACGATTACGTTCAGTCAGCCATTGGATCCCTCAGTGCTGAACCTGTATGACACCCAGACGGGTGGACTTGGGGCAGCGGATATCACGCTGGTGGGTGATACGGTGGGTGCGGTCAACGGTTCGCTGATTTTAGATGCAGGCTTGCAGACCGTAACCTTCGTGAGGACCGGCGGTGTGCTGGCAGCGGACAACTACACCCTGACGCTGCGCAGTGCCAATGACGGATTTATAAATACCGGCGGCGGGCTGCTCGATGGCAACGGTGATGGCATAGCCGGCGATGATTATGTGATGACCTTCACCGTGTCACCGTCAGCTGCGGTCACCGTGAGTATTTCCGACGTTGCCCGCGGTCCGGGCCAGGCCGTTGATGTTCCGGCCACGGGCGTGGGCCTGCCGGTCATGCTGAGCGACGGCACCGGCGTGACCTCGGTCGGCCTGACTTTGACTTATGATCCGTCACTGCTCAACGTGACCGGTGTTACCCTGGGCGCGGCCTTACCCGGGGACGCGATCCTGGCTGCAGATTTGTCGGTAGCCGGAGTGGTCACGGTAACCATCAGTAGTGGGACCGGGTTTGGCAGCGGGGCATTGCAGCTACTGACCTTGACGGCGACTGTGCCCGAGGATGCCCCGTACGGTGCGAAGCAGCTGCTGGATCTGTCGGCGGTGTCTATCAACAACGGTGCCATTAGCGTGCAGGCGGACGACGCTGTGCATGTGGTGGCCTACCTCGGTGATACCACCGGCAATGCCAGTTACACATCGGAAGATGCGATCAATATATCCCAGGTGGTGGCCGAGCTGGACACCGGCTTCCAGTATTACCCGCTGTTGGATCCCCTCATCCTTGGCGATATCACGGGCAACGGTAGCCTGAGCTCCCTGGACGGGACGCGTATCCTGCAGGAGATCGAAGGCTTTGATCGCCTGGAGATTCCGCCGCTGCCGAGTCTGTCGCAAGCGATTGTCTTTGGCGGACTGGACCCGACGCTCAGCATACCGCTGGATCTTGCAGGGTATTCCGGTGACCTGATTACAGTACCGGTGTGGGTCGATACGCTGCCCGTTGGGCTTGATGCCCTGCAGATAGAGATAGGTTTCGACGCCGAGGTGCTGGTCGTGGAAGCGATACGTCCGGGCGAAGTGACCGAGACCTTTGAGATATTCCTCGCCAACAGTTCGACCGAGGGTCTGATCACTGTCGACACCGCCTCTGGTCACTTGGCGGTGCCGCTGGAAGATGGCGGTATTCTGGTAGAGATCGATTTCCGCATCATTGCCGATGCAGTAAGTGGTTCAACCGTGATCGATATTCAGGGTGCCCGGCTGAATGACAGTCATTACACACTTATCCCCGAGCCTGTTGTGGGTCCTGACGGGACGGACGGCGAGGTCACGGTATTGGCGCAGCCGCTGGACACTGACAGTGATAGCGCTATCGAGGCACCGCTGACCGTCGCTACCACTACTTACAGCATCGCCCAGCCGCTGGTGATGCCAGATGCCGGTTTCACGGCTGCTAGCATCAACGTTTCGGATGACTTGCCTATCCGGGATGCCAGTGTCGAGTTGAGCACCAGCCTAATTGGCGTCTCCAGCGCGCAGGTTTTACCTGTTAGCCCGACCGGTAAATCGACCGAACTGTCTAACACGGTCGATGGGCGCGGTGATAACTTCACCGCGACACAGTTGGTCGAGGCAGGTATATCCAGTACCGATAAAGGTGCGGCGTCATCCACGGGTTTGCTACCCCCTGAGGGCGATCGAGTTTCACTGGAGAAAACGCGGGTGCAGGGTATCTTGGCGCTTGAGATATATGAGAACAAGATGCGTCATACCCGCACGCTCGGTAGCTGGTCGATCGCGGTAAGCCGCGACAGCAGTTTGCCCGGCAATGAGCGCAGCGTAGACTGGTACTCGCCGTCCTCACAGGCCGTTTTTCGCCCTGAAAGTGTGACCAACTCAGCATCTATAAGATCGTCTGCTTATCTGCCGCTAGCCACGGATGGTTTGTCTTGAGCGCCCGTGATACCTTTGCGGGTTCGGATATTTCGCCGTTTTATGTCGTTCTGATACTACTGTGATGCAGCGTCGACATTAGAACAATTATGTGGAGTTAACAGATGATAACAACAGCAATGATCGCAGCTAACATCACTGTGCTGACAGCTCCAAAGGCAGCGGGTGCGCTGCTGCTGCGCCATGACGGATCCGTGCAAGATGCCATCTGTCAGCGTTACCTGATGGGCTGCTAGTCTTGTTTTCCTTGCGACATGGGGCACTGCCAGGAATGCTTTGCGGCATCCTGATGTTGCTGTGCCCGCCGCTGGTCTGGGCCGAGTCCCTGGCTCTGTCGAGCAACTTGACGGGCGCGCCGGGTGGCGCGGTGACCTCCAGTCTTACGATCACGGATGTCAATGGTCTGATTATCGAGTCAATGGACATACGTGTGAGTTATGACCCGTCAGCGGTGGATTTCATAGCCGCGCGCAATGGAGCGGGTCTGCAGGGAGGGCCCTACTCACCCACGAGTCCGGTGATCAATGACACAGGCGGACTGGTGATTATCAGTAACATCAGCCTGATCGTCGGCGTGACCCCGACGGAGGGGGCAGTGCTTTTAGAACTGGATTTTCTCATTCGCGATGACGCAGCCACTGGCACCACGGTACAGGAGGTGGTTGAGGTGCTGATCAACGAGGAGCTGGAATTTACCTCCATTGGTGGGGCACCCAATGCTGCTGGCGGCAGCATTGAGGTAGGGTTGGTGGTTGCCGATGGCGATATCAATGTCGATGGGAAGGTCGACGTTATTGACGTGCTTTTAGCCACACGCTTTGCGCTGGTAATGGATACACCTGATGCGGGGCAGTTGGCACATGGTAACGTGGCGCCACTGGTCGGTGGTGTCCCCGCGCCGACAGATAGCAAGATCGGTGTAGATGACGTGCTGCTGATCCAGAAAAAGGCACTGAGCGGGTCCTTCTAGATGATCAGAGCGTTGCAGTCGGATCAGCTTTACTATCGTCGCTTTAACGAGCTAAACGTATGTGAATAGCAGTAGCCGCAATAGCCACCGCTTTCCCCGAAATTCGTTAATTGCCCTGCTGAAAGCTTCTATGGTTGTTTCCGGTCGGTTTTTTTGGACGAAGCAAAGATTGCTGTATGTCGAGCGGCTTACTTGGTTTATCTGAGAATAAGCCGTATAAATCGCTGTTAGATCTTGGCAACATAACGAAATGAATCGGGCCGTTAAGCGGTTTTTAATTTTCTGTCTTCCTCCAAGCTTTGGAAGCCGGTCTATCAAATAAAAAAAGGGAGAAGCTATGTCCGACAGTGCAGACCCAGGGGATGCGCCGTCAGTAAGCACTGTTTTCACGGATTCAGAATCCTGGGAGCAGCTCAAGTCTGTCCGCGATCCGGCAAGCTTTGCAGCAGCATGGCTGGATATTCAGTGCCAAATCATTGATGCCAATGTTTGTCTGGGCGTGGTTGTGTTGGGCAAGGAAGGTGAAGGCGAACTTGCACCGATAGCTGTTTGGCCGGTAGGGTCTCTGGGGACCCCGGCTCTGGCAGCGGCGATTGAGTCCACCATTGTCAAACGCCATGCTGTTATACACGGTGGTGCAACTTCATCGCGCGGCGAGCAGCAACGCAACACCATTGCCTGTCCATTGCTGGTTGACGCTAAAGTTTGCGGGGCGGTTGCGATAGAGGTGGATCATTGCTCAGAAGCCCAGCTCCAACATGTGCTTGGGCAGCTAGAGTGGGGGGCAGTATGGCTTGAGACACTTGTTCACAGGAACAAGTACACCTCCGCCGATCGACTGGTCACCGTGCTGGACCTGGTGGCTACCAGTTTGCACTACGACCGTTTTCAGGCGGCGGCCACAGCAGTGGCGACAGAGCTGGCGGGTATCCTGCAATGTGAACGGGTCAGTATCGGTTTTCTGCACGGCAAACACTCGCGGGTGCATGCACTGTCTCACAGTGCTTCGTTCGGAAAGAAGTCAAATATTATCCGTGATATCGGCGCGGCCATGGACGAGGCTGTTGACCAGGAAGCGACAGTCGTATTTCCGCCGTTTGATGATGGCCCTCTGCAGGTAACCCGCTACCATGCCTCGCTGCTAAAGACGCACGGCGCGGGAGCTATTTGTAGCATACCCTTTACTGACGGCGGCAAGATTCTTGGCGCGATTACACTGGAACGTCCTGAGGGAGAAAAATTTGATCGAAGCGCGGTCAAATTATGTGAACATGCGGCCTCATTGCTGGGCCCGGTGCTGGACTCCAGACGCAAGGATGATCGCTGGTTGGCGATCAAGGCATTAGACAGCCTGAAAACCCATGCGCGGAAATTGGTTGGACCCCGTTATACAGCGCTCAAGCTGACGGCAGCCTCGACGTTGTTTCTGCTGGTTTTCTTTACCTTTGCAACTGGGGAATACCGCGTTACTGCCGATGCAACAATGGAAGGTGCCGTGCAGCGGGCTATCGCTGTTCCGCTGGCCGGTTTTCTTGCCGAGGCCAATGCGCGGGCGGGCGATGTTGTTAAGGCCGGTGATGTGCTGTTCTCGCTGGATGATCGTGACCTGCGGCTTGAACGGTTGAAATGGGCCAGCCAGAAATCCCAATACAGTCGGGAGTACAGCGAGGCGCAGGCAAAACGCGATCGTGCTCAGGTCAATATCCTCGGTGCGCAGATCGAGCAGGCAGAAGCACAGATTGCCCTGGTGGAGGAGCAGCTTGAGCGTATAAATGTCACTGCGCCGTTCGACAGTTTCGTGGTGTCTGGGGATCTTAGCCAGTCGCTGGGTGCCCCGGTAGAACGTGGCGACATCCTGTTTGAAGTCGCGCCACTGGATTCCTACCGCGTTATTCTTAAAGTGGACGAGCGCGATATCGGCCAGTTAATGGTGGCGCAATCCGGACAGCTTGCCCTGACCGGTATGCCGGGAGTGCCATTGGTGATCGAGGTCGAAAAGATTATACCGGTATCAGCAGCCGAAGAGGGGCGCAGCTATTTCAAGGTAGAAGCGAGGTTGCTGGAAAAAGCTCACCCGACACTGCGTCCCGGTATGCAGGGCGTTGGCAAGATTTTTGTAGGTGAGCGCAAGCTGATCTGGATCTGGACGCACAAGATTACTCACTGGTGGAGTATGTTCCTGTGGTCATGGTGGCCTTGAGTATCGTGACCCATGTCAGATTCATTCTTTAGTCCTTCCTGGTATCGGGTTGCCGAGCTAAAACCTCGGCTACGCAGCCATGCTCTTCTGCATCGTCATGAATATCGCGGCAGGGTCTGGTTTGTTCTGCAGGATATTGCCGGTGGTAAATCGCACCGATTCACGCCTGCCGCCTATCGCTTTATCGGACTTATGGATGGTAAAAGTACTATCCAGGAATTGTGGGATGCTGTCAGCAGAGAGTCTGGTGATGACGCGCCTACCCAGGATGAGGTGATCCGTCTGCTGGGACAGCTGCATGCGGCCGATGCACTGATCTCTGACGTGCAGCCGGACAGCGAAGAATTGTTCCGGCGTTTTCAGCGCCAACAGCGCATGAAGCTTAAGCAGCGCTTATGGACTCCATTGGCGCTGCGCTTTTCGTTGCTTGATCCGGAGCAGTTTCTCGAACGGACCTATCCCGGGGTGCGGTTCTTGTTCAGCTGGTTCGGTGCCCTTCTCTGGCTGGTTGTGGTCTGCTGCGGTGCCGTGATGGCCCTGTCGCACTGGGGCGACCTCACGGAAAATATTGTGGACCGTGCGCTGACGCCGCAAAACCTGATACTGCTCTGGTTCGTCTACCCGGTCGTCAAGGCGCTGCATGAGCTGGGGCACGGTTATGCCGCCAAGTTTGCCGGCGGCGAAGTGCACGAGATGGGCATTATGCTGCTGGTACTGGTGCCGGTTCCCTATGTTGACGTATCGTCTGCCTGGGGTGTCAGGGATAAACGCAAGCGCATGCTGATTGGTGCTGCCGGCATTGCAGTGGAGTTGTTTCTGGGTTCGCTGGCAATGTTTGTCTGGCTGACTGTGGAGTCGGGAATAGTGCACGCCATTGCCTACAACCTGATGCTTATCAGCGGTGTGTCTACGCTGTTATTTAACGGTAACCCACTGCTGAAATTTGATGGTTATTACGTGCTGTCTGACGCCATTGAGATCCCCAACCTGGCAGCACGTTCCAACAAGTATCTTGGTTACCTGATTCAGCGTTATCTGTTCCGTCTGAAAGAGGCAGATTCTCCTGCCGATACGCTGGGTGAACGCGTGTGGTTTTCCGTTTATGGTGTTGCGGCCTTTATTTACCGCATGTTTATTATGTTTGTCATCATCCTGTACATTGGTGGCAAGTTTTTTGTTGTTGGTGTCCTGCTTGCAAGTTGGGCAATTATTACCCAGGTCATTGTTCCTATGAGCAAGAATATTGCGTTTCTTTTTAATAGCCCGCGCCTGAAGCACAATCGTGGCCGCAGCATTGGCAGTTCCGCAGTGGTGCTGCTGGTGTTGGTGGCGCTGCTGTTTTTCTTGCCAGCCCCATTTTTTACCCGTGCCGATGGAGTTGTCTGGCCGTCAGAGCAATCACATGTCAGGGCAGGAGCAGATGGATTTTTTTACCGGCTGCTAGTTCCCGGCGGCAGTTGGGTAGAGCCCGGGCAGGCAATTCTTGAATTGCGCGATCCTTTTCTGGAAGCACGGGTGCAGGTACTTGAGGCAGATCAAAAAGGACTCAGGAGCCAGTTGATAAATGCACAGGCAAACGACCGGGTCCAGACGGCACTTGTTCGTGATGAACTGGCGGCCACCACTGCAGACCTTGCGCGAGCGCGCGAGCGCGTCAAGGCACTGGTGATTCACAGTCAGCGATCAGGCTTGCTAGTGTTGCCGGAAGAGCGGGATATGCCGGGGCGTTTTGCCCGCAAGGGGCAGCTGGTTGCCTATGTGGTTGGGCCCGCGGACCTTAGAACAGTGCGTGTAGTCGTGAAGCATGACGAAATAGCCCTTATTCATGACCGCACCCGGCGCGTGGATGTGATGCCGGCAGACTGGAGTTCGGAGTCGTATGCAGCAGAGATCCTGCGCGAAGTGCCCGGTGGCACTATGCAGCTTCCCACGGCAGCTCTTGGCTCGATGGGCGGGGGGCGCATCGCTATAGACCCCAGGGAGGCAGGCGGGCGATCTGCGCTCGAGCGGGTTTTTGAAATTGATGTCGGGCTGCCGCCGATGGCAACAAACTCTTTTCTTGGGCAGCGTATGTACGTACGTTTTGACCTGGGTTATAAACCAGCCGGGTTGCAGCTGTACCGCTCACTAAGACAATTGTTCCTGAGGCAATTCAGTGTATAGCTGCGCTAGCCGTTTCCGCTCGTCGTTGTCGTTCAAGCGTAATCCTGCTGGTTTTTTGCCAAGGCCGGGGGGGCGCAATGTTTTCTAGTACAGCAACGCTTCGCCCGGGTATTGCTGTTGGTGAATATCCGCAGAGAGAAGATATCAGGGACGGGTGGCTAGACCAGACGGCGGCTGGAATAACTGGATTTTTGCGCCAACATGTTCATGGGCGCAGTATTCGCCATGTTCCCTTTGCCCAGGAGGTGAACCGGTTCTCAGAAGATATCGACAGCCTTGATGAAGCAGCGCTGCATTCGCGTGTCACCCATTTGCGGCAGCGTCTCTATAGCGAAGGGTTCAGGGATGAGCTGGTAGCGGAGTCATTCGGGCTGATCAGGGAGTTTGCCTCCCGGCGCCTGGGTATGCGGCATCACGACGTACAGCTGTTCGGTGGCCGCGCCATGCTGAATGGCATGATCGCAGAGATGGAAACCGGAGAGGGCAAGACCATGACGGCAACACTGCCGGCCTGTACAGCCGCAATGGCTGGTATTCCTGTGCATATCGTTACGGTTAATGATTTTCTGGTGGCACGCGATGCCAAGTGGATGAGCCCTGTTTATCAGGCGCTGGGACTGACCGTCGGTACCATTACGGAGGGTATGGAACTGGAGCAGCGGCGTGCCGCCTATGCCTGTGACGTTACCTATTGCACCAACAAGCAATTGGTTTTCGATTACCTCAAGGACAGCCTTTTGTTGGGGCAGGAGAATCGCCGGCTGCATATGCAACTTGAAGGGCTCTACAAGGATCGCCCGCGTACCAGTCGATTACTTATGCGTGGTCTTTGCTTTGCAATTGTCGATGAGGCAGACAGTGTGCTGGTTGACGAGGCGCGTACTCCGCTGGTTATTTCCAGCAAGGGCGATGCGACACAGGAAGAGTTCACCTTTAAGGAAGCAATCAGGATAGCGCGCATGTTGAGAGAGCAGCGTGATTATACCGTCAGGGTGCGTGACAAGCATGTTGAGCTTACCGATTTTGGCAAGGCCAATGTCTGGAAACAGGTAAGAGGCCTGAGTGGTGTGTGGACCGGGGCAAAGCGTCGGCAAGAATTGGTGCAGCAGGCGCTTGCAGCGATACACCTCTATCACGCCGATGTTCATTATTTGTTGAAAGACGGCAAGGTTCAGATCATCGATGAATATACCGGGCGTGTTATGCCGGATCGTGCCTGGGAGCGCGGACTTCACCAGATGATAGAGACCAAGGAAGGCTGCGCCATCAGCGGCCGGCAGGAGACGCTGGCGCGCATTAGTTACCAGAGATTCTTTCGACGCTATTTGAGGCTCGCAGGTATGACCGGCACAGCCCGTGAAATCGCCGGTGAACTCTGGTCGGTGTACCGGCTTAATGTGGTGACGATACCGACCAATCGTTCGCTACGGCGAAGGGAAATACCGGATAAAATATTTGTGAATGTCGATGACAAGTGGAGTGAGATTGTCAAAACAGTGCGCAGTTTACATCAGCTGCAACGCCCGATACTTATTGGTACGCGCTCGGTCGCAGATTCCGAGCATCTGGACCGGCTATTGTCGGCTGCCGGTCTGCCGCATGAGGTGCTGAATGCGCGGCAGGATCAAGAAGAGGCGCAGATTATTGCCCAGGCAGGACAGCCGGGCAGAATTACGGTGGCAACCAATATGGCAGGTCGTGGCACCGATATTCGTTTGGAGCCGGGTGTGGCCGATGCCGGAGGGTTGTATGTGCTGGCAACATCAAGACATGAAGCGCGACGCATAGACAGGCAGTTTTCTGGGCGTTGTGGAAGGCAGGGCGATCCCGGTGTCTACCAGTCGATCATTTCACTGCAGGATGAGCTTGTTAAGGAATATTTTGGCGAGACGCTGGCGAGACTTCTTGGCCGATGGGAAAAGCGTGGTAAGCCCCTGCCGCTATGGATGGGTAAGCCGTTAGTGAGTTTTGCGCAGTTGGCGGCTGAACGCCATCACAGCAAGATAAGACGCGAGTTACTAAAACTCGATGATAACCTGGGCGACATGCTCGCATTCAGCGGGCGCGCCGAGTAGTGATGGAGATCATGATGGGAAGTACATACAGGGAGTTTTCAAAATCTTGCTGGTTGATCATAGCCTGTTTCTGGGTTGTGCCGGCCGGTGCTGAAGATTATTCGGGTTATGATTGCCTGATTGAACCGAACTCCGTGGTTGACGTTAGTACGCGGGAAGATGGTGTGATAGAGGAGATTTTAGTCAGGCGTGGGGATGTTATAGAGAAAGGGCAGGTTCTGGCCCGGCTTGAGTCGAATGTCGAAATCGTTGCTGTCAGTATCGCCAGAGCCCGCGCGGCAATGCGTTCTGGTGTGGACTCACAGATAGCCAGGGTTGCTTACCTGCAGGCGCAAAAAAATCGTGTTGATGCGCTTTATGAAACGAGGGCTATCCCGTTCCATGAGAAAGACAAGGCCGATACGGACCTGATACTTGGGAAGGCAGAATTGCGCGAAGCCCATGACAACCTGGCGCTGGCGCAGCTCGAGAAAGAGCGTGCCGAGGGTATATTGGCGCGGCGCACTATTAAAAGTCCGATTGATGGGGTGGTGGTGGAGATCCTTTTGGATGCAGGGGAGTCTGTGGAAGAAAACTCGATTATGAAGATTGCCGACGTGAATCCGTTGAATGTAGAAGTGATCCTTTCCGAGGATATGTATGGGTTGATAAATGTCGGCACGCAGGGTGAGGTGACGCCACATATCCGAGGTGGTGAAAAACGGGTGACCAGTGTCGTGGTGGTGGACAAGTTGATTGATGCTGCCAGTAACACCTTCGGGGTGCGGCTGGAATTTGATAATGCTGACCTTATGACACCTGGCGGCGTTCGCTGCGATATCAATTTTCTGGTGGATGCCTCTGACTCAACAGAGGGTGCTGGCAACTCAGCTGCTGGAGACCTCAGTAATTGACCCCATAGCCTGAATGCTCAGGCTTCAATCCTCAAACACAGAGACGGCCGAAATTGCTGCACCAAAGTCTGATGGATTCGCGGCTTACGTCGATGCCGCGTTTAGCAATAAGATCCGCCCTGGCACTGAGGAGCACCCTGACTGTGAATTTCCAGGTAATCATGATTAGATGACGGCCAAAACAGCGGGGCAGTAAATATGAGTCAGCAAATTCTGCGATCGGCATTGTATATGCCGGCCAGCAACCAGCGCGCCATGGACAAGGCACGGCAGCTGGACTGTGATGCGGTGATCTTTGATCTGGAAGATGCGGTGTCGCCCGATGCCAAGGAACAGGCGCGGCAGCAGGTGCTGGAACAGTTGCAGGCCGGTGGCTATGGAGCGCGCAAGGTGGTGGTGCGCGCCAACAGTATCGACAGCCCCTGGGGCGAAGCTGATTTGCAGGCACTTGCTACCAGCGGCGTGAAGACCATCTGCCTGCCCAAGATCGATTCGGCAGAACAGCTGCAGCGCTGCAGCAAACTGCTGGAGTCCAGCGGTGCGCCGGCAGAGGTGACGCTGTGGGGCATGATCGAAACGCCCCGTGGGGTTGCCAATGTCGAGGCCATTGCCAGCTCCGGCGGTCGTCTGGAGGCGTTGCTGATGGGTACCACAGATCTGGCTAATGAGCTGCGTGTGCCGGTGCGCCCCGATCGTCTGGGCCTGCAATATGCCTTGTCACGCTGCGTTAATGCGGCGCGAATGGGCGGCATTGTTATCCTCGACTCCGTGTTTCTGGATATCACTAGTGAGGAGGGCTTTCGTGCCGACTGTGTGCAGGGTCACGCGTTGGGATTTGACGGTAAGACCCTAATCCATCCGAGTCAGGTCGCCACGGCCAATGAAGTTTACGGTTTGGATGAGGAACAGGTAGAGCACGCGCGGCAGATTATTTCAGTCTGGCAGGCCGCAAGAGACGAGGGCAAAGGTGTGGCCGTGCTCAACGGCAAGCTGGTAGAAACCATGCACGTTGACGACGCCCACCGCCTGTTGGCGCTGTGGGAATCACAGCAGCGATTGGAGGTCGTCAGCGGCTAACGGGCCTGGCTAATTGTTGGCGGCTTTTTTATCATCTGGCGGATTATCTCAAGCAAAGTATGATCAGGGCAGCCTGACGGTAAGACTATCAATGAAGGAGGCACCATGAACAAGCGCTACGACAAACCTATCCCGTTCGGTTGGTATGCAGTCGAGTACACGGCCAATCTGGCAGCTGGCGACGTCAAACCATTGCATTATTTTGGCCAGGAGCTGGTGTTGTTTCGCACCGAGTCCGGCGCTCCCGCATTACTCAAAGCCTACTGTCCTCATCTGGGCGCACACCTGGGTCATGGCGGCAGCGTTCAGGGTGACAGCATTAGCTGCCCCTTCCATGCCTGGAAATTTGACGGCAATGGCTTTTGCACCAACATTCCCTATGCCAAGCGCATGCCGGCTCGCGTAGACGGCAAGCAGGCCATCGACAGCTATCCGGTAGTAGAGCGCAACCAGATGATTTGGGCCTGGTATCACCCCCAGCATGCGGCCCCAAGTTTTGAGGTCGAGGAGTTCGCGGAACTGAATTCAGAGGCCTGGACCGAGCTCGACACCTACGACTGGACTATCAATACCATCATCCAGGAAACCGGCGAAAATGCGGCAGATATTGCGCATTTTGTCACCGTGCATAATTCCCACAGTATGCCGGACGGTAAGGTCACTATGGACGGTCACAAGCGCCTTACGTTGATGGACAGCCAGACCAATCATATTGATGAAGACGGTAACGTCGACCGCAGTGGGGCGAATAGTGACGCGTCCAAACTGGAGTCCTGGAGCATCGGTCCCGGCCTCACTTATCAGCGTTTTTCCCGGATGTTCGATATTGTGATGATGGGCACGATAACGCCGATTGATGATCAGAATATTCATATGCGCTTTAACTTTTCCCTGCCCCGCGACCAGGAAGACGTCAACAAGCTTTACGCCCATGGGGTCAGGGATGAAGTAGTATTCCAGGTGCAACAGGATATTCCCATCTGGGAAAACAAAGTCTATGTGGACAACCCCGTGCTGTGTGATGGCGACGGACCCATTGCCAAGTATCGCAAGTGGTTTCAACAGTTCTACAGCGACTCCGGCCCGGTTAGAAGTAGCACCGCAGCCTGATCAGCCGGACAGTGCTGAGATGATAACCGTGATCGCCAGCACGATGAGTATTACGCCCAGCACGCGGTCTATGGTGCCACTGGCCTGACGCAGTCGGGCCAGTACCGGAGGTCGTGATATGAACATCACGACGGCGCAGTACCACAGTGCATCTAGAGTGCCGACTGTTGTTGCCATGATCAGCCGCTGTGTCCAGTCAGTGTCGGGGCTCAGGAACTGGCTGAATAGCGCCAACATGAACACGGCTAGTTTGGGGTTCAGGAAGGCTACCAGGAAGCCATCGCGCCAGGGGTTTTCGCGTTCGCCCTCCAGCTTAGGGTCGGTCGCGGCTAGCGGGCTGCTGGTGGCGCGCAGTGATTTGATTCCCATGAAGATAAGGTAGCCAGCGCCAGCCAATTGCAGCGTGCTAAATAGCACCGGTGAGTTGGTCACCAGTGCTGCCAGTCCGGCCACGGTAAGCAACCCATAGAGGCCTACACCGACGCCGTGGCTAATCGCAGCGGCATATCCTGAGCCGTGCCCCTGGCGCAGTGTATGGGCCAGCACCACCGCTAGACTGGGTCCAGGAGACATGGCGCCCAGCAGACAAACGGTTGCCAGCGACAACCACTCTATAAGATTCATCGAGGCCTCCGTGGCCTACTAAAGCAGTTAGCATAGCAAACGACCGCGAGGCTGACCTGTACGAGTAGTTAAGGCTGCTATTTTGGTGGCGGTCATGGGACACTTGGCGGTTGGCGGACGCTGTGGTTAGCCCGCTGCTACGATTTTAAACTGGAGATTGGACATGTTAACGATTCACCATTTGCGTATTGGGCGCTCGATTTTTGCGGTCTGGCTGCTGGAAGAGCTGGAGCTGGATTACCAGCTCAAGGAATATCTGCGCAACCCTGAAACCATGCGAGCACCGCCGGAGCTCAAGCTGATTCACCCGCTGGGCAAGTCGCCGGTGATTGAAGAAGACGGTCTGGTGTTGTCAGAGTCCGGAGCTATTACCAGCTATCTGTTAGAGAAATACGATACCAACCACCGTTTTTCGCCACCGCGGTCTGACCTGTCTGCATGGGCCGAATATACCCAATGGCTGCACTATGCCGAGGGTTCGGTGTTCACTCCACTGATGTTGAAAATGATAGCGCTGCGCAGCGGTGAGCCGCAGCCCTTACTGGACGGCTTTGGTGACCCTGAAATTGCCCTGCATTTCGGGCATATCAGCCAGCAACTGGGCGATAATGAATTCATTCTGGGCGATCGTTTCAGTGGTGCAGATTTTGGTATCAGTTATATGGTGGGCATGGCGCAGGCGCTGGGGCAGTTAGAGCCTTACCCTTCGCTGGCGGCTTATCTGGAGCGCAATCAGGCTCGCCCGGCCTATCAGCGGGCCTTAGAACGCGGGGTAGAGTAGAGCGCTGGTCTGCGCCTACCGTCCATAGGTCAGGGTCGGCGGTCCAGCCGGTAAACGATGCTGGTGGCTGACCAGTCTTCGTCCGGGTCCATATCGTACTTGGTGATGTAGGCAGCGCCTACGGCGCTAAGCTCGGCAATATCAGTGACCCGAGTGGCATTAAGTCGATAGATACTGTCGCCCATGCGGATGCGCACTTTGGGATCGGCATCCATATATTCACTCCAGCTGCTACCTTCCTCACCGGTCGCCACATACAGGTTGCTGCCGACACCTGCGGCCCAAACGTTCACCGAATAGGGGTCGCCGGGGTTGGTCTCTAACTGTACCGTGTCTGGCACTTGTGCCCACTGTTCTGGCGCGGCCATTTCGGTGCCGCTCAACGTCCCGCCCGGCAGCATGACTAGCGGGTCACCGCAGGCGCTTAGTAGCGCCAGTATTGTGCCAAATATCAAAATACGCATGTCTTTAAACCCCTGTTTATACCTTTTTCTTATTGGTCGTGGCGGGGCCCCGGCCGTGTTTGCCGGCCGCGGGACCGCTACTTTTTGATGATGACCGAAGAACCGTGACCGAATAGGCCCTGATTGGCAGTGATACCTACCCGAGCACCCTCAACTTGACGTTCACCGGCCTGGCCACGTAGCTGCCAGGTCAATTCGCATATCTGAGACAGCGCTTGGGCGGGTACCGCTTCGCCAAAGGAGGCTAAGCCGCCAGAGGCATTGACCGGTATCTTGCCGCCGACGGAGGTGTCGCCGCGACGCAACAAGTGTGCCGCTTCACCGCGTTGCGCCAGCTGCAGATCTTCTATCCAGTCTAATTCCAGTGCCGTTGACAGATCATAGACCTCGGCCAGACTGATATCCTCGGGACCGATGCCAGCTTCTTCATAGGCTTTCAGGGGGATGGCCGCGCGGTAGCTGGCAGCATCGACACCGGCTGCAGCAGCAGAGTCGGTTGCTATATCCGGCATCTCGACAACTTCGCTGGCGAAGGTTGGCGTCACCGTAGAAATAGCGGCAACACGAGGCGCGTCGCCCTTACCCATTTTGCGGGCGTACTCGAGGCTGGAAATAATCACGGCTGCACCGCCGTCGCTGGTGGCGCAAATATCCATCAGGCGCAGCGGATCCGCCACCATTGCCGAAGCGGCAACATCTTCAGCGGTAAAGCACTTTTTGTAGCGTGCGCGCGGGTTCTTGCTGCCAATCGCGGCGTTTTTGACTTTTACTGCCGCAAAGTCTTCCAGCGTGTCGCCATAGACGTCCATGCGGCGCCGCGCGTACAGGCCAAAATAGGTGGGGTTGGTAATGCCCAGGTAAAACCGCACCCAGTCCGGGTCTTCCGGCCGATAGCCGCCGGCAGGTGCCAGAAAGCCTTTGGGGGTAGTGTCCGCACCAACCACCAGGGCCACGTCGCAGGCGCCCGAGAGTATTTTGGCGCGGGCGGCGGCCAGTGCTTGCGAGCCAGAAGCGCAGGCGGCATACGAGGTGTTAACTTCAGCACCCTGCCAGCCCAACGCCTGCGCCATGGTGGCCCCAGCCACATAGCCCGGATAACCGCAGCGAATGGTGGCGGCGCCGGAGACAAAGCGGATGTCCTGCCAGGGCACCCCGGCATCGGCTAAGGCTTCGCGTGCAGCGGCTACGCCGTATTCCACGAAATTTTTACCCCATTTACCCCAGGGGTGCATGCCGACGCCTAATATGGCAACTTCTTGTGACATAGTTTTATCCTCAGGCGGCGCTAAGCGCTCGGCTTCCATTTCCAGGTAACTTTGGTGTTCTCTTCATCTTCATGCAGGGTTTCCAGTACCAGTTCCATGGGCATGCCTACCTTTAGGTCGGCGCAGTCCACTCCGGCAACCACTTGCCCCAGTACTACCATCTGCTCATGCTCCAGCTGCACTGCAGCAATAGCGTAGGGGACGAACGGGTCCGGCGCGACAAAGGGCGTAGGCGGTTTGTAGCAGGCGTTGGTATAGCTCCAGACCGTGCCGGTCCGGCTCAATTCGACTTCTTCGAATTCACTGCCTTCGCAGCTGGGGTTTTTACAAAAGCTCGACTGCTTGGGGAAAAAGTAGGTGCCGCAGTCACAGCAACGGGTGCCGATCAGGTGCGGTTGTGCAGTGTCCATGGTGTGCCAGCCTTCTATGGCAGGCACCAGTGGTTTGACGCTCATTGCGGTATACCTCGGGGAAAAGCGGTCGCCAGAATACTATTCGCTGGAGATGGCAGCAACCGCGAACCGGACGATAGCGGAGCCGGTTCATCATGGCAGACTCGGCCACCCGCCTATACTTTGATCTGTTTTGACAGTGCCTAATGACATCTTTGGCTATTGAGACAGGCGCGCCTCACCGTAATATGGTGGGCTGATTCAACTATTTGCAAAGGTCAGTCCATGAAAGTCGAGTTTACCCCTCAACAAAACGCTCTCAGGGAGGAACTGCGCGCCTATTTTGGCGAGTTAATGACTCCGGAACTGATGGATGAATGTAGCCGGGATATGGGTGAGGGTGGTGGTCCGCTGTGGCGCACTGCACTGAAAAAAATGGGCGCTGACGGCTGGATCGGCCTCGGTTGGCCCGAAGAGCTGGGTGGCAAGGGGATGTCGCCGATTGAACAGTTTATCTTTGTCGAGGAAATTATGCGGGCCGGCTATCCGTTCCCGTTTCTCACCACTGAGTCGGTGGGTCCGCAGTTGGCGGAAAACGGCAATGAGTGGCATAAGACCGAGCTGGTGCCCAAAATTCTCGCTGGCGAATTATTGATCTCGATCGGCTATTCCGAACCCGGTGCAGGTACTGACCTGGCCGCGCTGAAAACCAGCGCGGTGCGTGATGGTGATGAGTGGGTTATCAACGGGCAAAAAATGTGGACCTCGCTGGCACACTTCTGCGACTACACCTGGTTGGCGGTGCGCACCGACCCCGATGCGCCTAAAAAGCACAAGGGTATCTCCATGTTCCTGGTTCCCAATGATGATCCGGGCTGGAGTTGTACGCCGGTCAATACGCTGGGTGATGTGCGCACGAATGCCACTTTCTACGACAATATTCGGGTCAGCGATCGTAATTTGGTGGGCGAGCTTAATGGCGGATGGAAGTTGATAACCAGTCAGCTCAACCGCGAGCGCTTGAGCCTGGTGAATGTTGGTCCAACTGCAGTGTTGTTTAATAAAGTGGTGCAGTGGGCCAGCGAAACCACGCTGGCGGACGGCAGTCGTCTGGTCGACGAGGCTTGGGTGCAGGGCAATCTGGCGCGGGTACGGGTTGGCATCGAGGCGCTCAAGCTGGTCTGCTACAAGCAGGCTTGGGCGATGAGTGAGGGTACGCTGGATATGGCCGATGCGTCGGTGGCAAAAGTTTATGGCTCCGAGTTTTTTATTGAGGCTTACCGGTTGTTGGGGGAGGTCGTCGGGCAGGCCTCGATGGTCAAGGCTCACTCAGAGGCCGGTGAAGTACTGCAGGGTCGTATAGAACGACTCTATCGTACTGCTTCTATTATCACCTTTGGCGGTGGTACCAACGAAATTCAACGCGATATTATCTCGGCGGCCGGGTTGTGGATTCCCCGTGCCAGTCGCTAGCAGGAGCAAATAGTATGGATTTCGGATTTTCAGAACAACAGGGCGAAGTACAAACGTTGGCGCGCCAGATACTCAGTGAGCAGGTGACCCCGGAGCGGCTGGCAGCCTATGACGAATTTAAAGCTGAGCGATTTGATCGCGAGCTGTGGCAACAGTTGGCTCAGGCCGGCCTATTAGGCGTGGCGCTTGAAGAGAGTCACGGCGGTATGGGCTTTGGCTTTACCGAGCTGGCGCTGTTTATCGAGGAGGTTGGGCGCAGCATTGCGCCGGTGCCGGTGATTCCTCATTTGGTTTCCGCCGCCGCGCCAATTCAACGCTTTGGTAGCAGCGAGCTACAGGGGCGCTGGTTGCCTGGCGTAGCCAGCGGCGATGTGCTGCTTACCGCGGCGCTGATGGAGCCGGGGAATGAGGAACCCGCTGCACCGTCGCTGACAACAGCGACATTGGATGGCGATGGCTATCGGGTTAGTGGCTTGAAAACCTGCGTACCGTTTGCCCGCAGTGCTGATCGTATTCTTTTGTCTGCAGCGGTTGATGGTGGCGTGGTGGTGTTACTTGTAGATCCCAAATCTGCCGGTATTAGCCTGGAAGATGTGCGCTACAGCACCTATGAGACGCAGTACCAATTGACGTTGCAGGATGTACAGGTCTCGGCGGCGGATGTGCTGGCCGGTCCCACCGCAGGAGCAGCGGTCATGCAATGGCTGAGTTTGCGTACAACAGCCGCTTTGTGTGCGCATCAACTGGGTGTCACCGATCATTCAATGCGAATGACCGCGTCTTACTCGGCAGAGCGCAAGCAGTTCGGTGTGCTCATTGGTACCTTTCAGGCCGTGGGACATCGGGCAGCAAACTGCTATATAGATGTGGAGTGCCTGCGCTTGAACACCTATCAGGCTGCCAGTTTATTGGCCAGTGAGGCAGACGCGACCAATGAAGTGCAGATTGCCAAAGTGTGGGCTGGCGATGTGGGGCATCGAGTGAGTTACGCCTCTCAGCACCTGCATGGTGGTACTGGCATCGACCGAGACTATCCTCTTTGGCGTTACTGTCTGTGGGCGCGTCATAATGAAATGATGTTAGGCGGTAGTGCCCGTCAATTGGCTGCACTGGGTGCAAGGATTGCCGCTGGCGAGGCCTATTGCGCCTAGCGATCACGCAACGCGCCAGCGCCAATTGCCGACGGGTACCAGAGCGTCTATCCTGAGACGCTATGTGCGGGCGCTTTAACGTTATTGATAATCCTGAACTGCAGCGTTTACTGCAGGTGTTGGGTGTCGACCTGACGTTACCTTCTCGCTCCAACATCGCTCCCACTGAAACTATTGCCATGGTGCGCCAGTCTGGTCTGCAGCGAGAGCTGGCAGCTGTGCGCTGGTGGCTGACGCCGGCCTGGGCAAAACAGGTCGACCAGAAATACGCGATGTTCAACGCACGCAGCGAAACCATTGCCAGCAGCCGTGCGTTTGGCGAGGCTTTTAAAAGCCGCCGGGGTATTGTGCCTATGTCCTCGTTTATTGAATGGCGGAAGGAAGAGGACGCTAAGCAACCGTATCTCATTGCCGCCGTTGATCAGGCATTGCCGGTGGCTGCGGTTTGGGAGATTTGGCAGGGTGACGATCAAATCATAGAGTCCTGTGCTCTGTTAACCACGGCAGCGGCCCCTGAATTTGAGCAGTTCCATAAACGCATGCCAGTGGTATTGCGCGAGGAAGACGTTGAGCGATGGCTTGACCCACAGTCCCGTTTGGCGGTTAACGACCCCATTTTTGCGCCACAGCTCAGCTATCCATTGCGGGTTCAGCCGCTTGCGATCGGCGTCAACAATGCGCGCAATAAAGATCTCGATTTGCTGCAGCCGACCGCTGAGGGCGTGCTGCTGACAGACTAAATGGGGGGTGCAATTAGCGCCAGACGCAATGCTATAATCGAGCCGAAAAACGTCAGAAACTGGTCTTTAAACCGCTGACAATAATTATAAAGTTCAAATCAGGGGACAGCATGAACGTATTCAGAATCGCAGTGCCAGTCGCGCTCGCAGTGGCCACTCAGCTCGCTCATTCACAGGCTGTGCTAGAAGAAGTTGTGGTTACCGCTCAGAAGCGCGAGGAGGGTCTGCAGGATGTGCCTATTGCAGTGCAGGCGTTCACCTCAGAGAGTCTGGACCGTCTTACCGCGCAGGATATAGGTGACCTGGACGCGTTTACTCCCAATGTTGAGATTCCGCGCAGTTCCAACCAGCCCAGCTACAAGATTCGTGGTATTGGCACCAGCGATTTTGGGGTGGGAGCAGACCCTGCGGTGGGTGTGTATCTAGATGGTGTTTACATTGGACGCTCCGGTGGTTCTAAGGTGGCCTTCAATGATATCGCCCGCATCGAAATCTTGAACGGTCCGCAGGGTACGTTGTTTGGCCGCAACGCGGCGGCTGGTGCAATCCAGTACGTAACCAATAAACCAATTGATGAAACCGAGGGTTGGGTTCAGGCGACCCTGGGTAATTATAATCGTGTGCAGGTCGAAGGTGTTTACAACCTGCCGCTGACCGATCAGCTGTACTGGCGTACCGGTGTGCTGGCAAACACCCGAGATGGTTATGTGACGAATATTGTTACCGGAGATGATCATCAGTACCAAAAGAATTGGGCTATCACCAGTGCCCTGCGTTGGTTACCGTCAGATAATCTGGATATTCTCTGGCGTGTCGAGTACGACAAAATTGATCAGGATTCGAAAGCCGTTACCAGCGCTCTTTATGGCCCGCGCGATAATGCCGGCGCAGACTTTCGAGAGACTGCCACCAACCGACGCCTGGATGAAACCCGCGAGCTGTTTGGTACCTCGCTGCACCTGACTTACGAATTGTCTGCTGCGACATTTACATCGATCACCTCCTACCGTACTTACGAGAGTGAGAACCCTGAGAATCAGGATGGTTGGATCGATCCCACTTTTGAATTCGATGACAACAACATCGAAGATAATGAGCAGTGGAGCCAGGAGTTCCGCTTTGCCGGTGAATGGGGGCAGAAACTGCAGTGGACTGTTGGTGCTAATTACCACGAGGAGACTGCCAAGCAGACCAGTGCGATCTCGCTTGACCCGAGTGCAGCAGATCGCCTGATTATAGAGCGCGAGGTTGGCGTTCCCTATGACACTTTTCCGCCGGGTACCGGCTATGATCTTGCGTTTTCGGTGTTCCCGCATCTGCCACGGATTTATACCAGCGGTGCAGAAGCCTTGGCAGTGGCTGATCGCTATCGCGAGAATATCAACGTGCAGGGAGATTACACATCCTGGGCGGTGTTTGCCGACTTTACTTATGACGTGACTGAAAAGCTTTCACTGACTGCCGGTGTGCGGTACACAGAAGATGAGAAGGACTTTAGTCGCTTTGTCCCGGTTAACGATTTCGGCGTCCATTTTGCATTCACGCCAACACTGTTTGATGATGCCGGTAACTACCTGCCAGTCGGCGGTACTATTCCAGGCTCCTACGATCAGAGCGAGAGTTGGAATGAAACCACCCCGCGCTTTGTGGTGGACTATGCGCTCACCGAAGATGTTTTGTTGTACGCCAGTTGGGCGCTAGGCTATAAGGCTGGCGGGTTTAACAGTGCAGACGACTCCAACGTGTCGCCTGCGTTTGACCCTGCCGAGGTAGAAAACCTGGAGTTCGGTATTAAATCTACCTGGCTGGATAATACGCTGCGCGTTAATGCGACTTATTTTGATTTCGACTACGAGAATTTGCAGGACCTGACCTTCATTCCGGCGTCTTGTCTGCCCGAGTCAGATTTCGATTCCAACCAATTTGAAACCTCGGATGTGGAAGGCCAAGGCGTAGAGCTGGCTGTTAACTGGGTGCCAGTCAATGGCCTGGAGCTCTGGGGTAATCTGGGTACGTTGGATGCCAAGTACACGGACCGTGTGCGGCGTCGCGAAGTAGACGGTGTATGCGATCCCGTTGACGAGACCGGCAACAAGCTGACTGGCTCTCCAGAAATTTCCTATGCTCTGGGCGCAACGTATACCTATGCGATGAATGCGGGCTCCGAAGTTTCTGCCGCTATTTCCTGGGGCTGGCAGGAAGGTGAGACGGACCGTCTTTCCTGTAAGTACATTGAAGACCTGGGTACTGGCACCTCAGCCTACTATGAGCTGGATACCGTTGACGGTGATTTAACTATTAGCCAGGACTCTGCGGTTGCGCCACGCGGTGATGACTTGCCTTTTGACAGCTGCCCGGACCTTAAAGACAAAGAGCAATTGAATCTGCGGCTTGCTTACCTGAGCCCGAATGGCAACTGGGAAGTGGCCGGTTGGATGACCAATGCCACCGACTGGGGTCCAGACACGGAAGCTGGCGGCTCCGGTGCGGCTATCGCATCGCCGATTACTGACGGTGCGCCCTCCTATGACCGGCGTGAGCCTCCGCGTATGTACGGTATGGAATTCAAGTACATGTTCTGAGTCTGCTGCATCGGGCGCAGCATTTGCTCGCCCGGTTTTTTTGCCAAGGTTCCGATAATACCCCTCCGCAGTATCTGCTAAACTGAAGCCGTGCCCGTCTCGGGCCCTCTTAGTGTACCGAAAGGGAGAATTATTCTTGGAACTTTATGAAACCATGCGCAGCACTTTTTCGGCCCGCCAATACACCGGCGAGGACATGTCGGATGAATTGCTCTACCAGATTCTGGAGAATGCGCGCTTCGCGCCCAGCGGTGGTAATCGTCAGGCGGGTAAAATTATCGTTGTGCGTGACAAACCTTTGCAAGCCGCCATTGCAGACCTTTCCTTAGAGACCGCACGGCGCTATACAGCCCAGTCTATGGCTGGCGAGACGCCCTACAGTCCCATTCACGAAACCGCGCTGACAGCGGAACAGATAGCCGCGGTTGAGCCGTTGCCGCAGCTCACCGATCACCTGCGCAACGCCAGCGTGTTGTTAGCAGTTTGTCTTGATCTGGGCAGTATTGCTGCGCTGGACAAGGACCTTGATCGTATTAGTTTGGCCAGTGGAGGCTCCATCTATCCTCTGGTCTGGAATATTCTTATGGCGGCGCGGGCCGAGGGCTTTGGCGGCACTATGACCACTATCAGTCTGGCGGTTGAACCGGCGGTAAAGGAATTACTGAATGTTCCTGAAGATTGGGCGTTGGCTACGCTGGTGCCGATCGGTAAGCCGGTGAAGCAATTGACGCGATTGAAGCGTAAGGCGGTAGAGGAGTTTGTAGTGCGCGACCGCTTTGACGGCGCCCCCTTCGCTCAGTGATCAGGCGTTTGCTCCAGAGCTTGTTCACTATCTGAGCTACATCAATACATTTTGGATAATGATGTGCCATGCTTGCTTTAGAGCTGCCTGAACTGTGCAGAGTGGCTTGCCAGAATCCGACCTGGATTGGGGGTAACTGTTATGTGGCTGATGACTTGCAGATGGTTTTTGTTGTTGCTGATTTTTAGCGTGAATCAAGGCAATGCCCTGGAGCGGTATGAAGAAGGCCGAGCGGCCTATCAGCAAGCTTGCGCCGGGTGTCATGAGAGCGGCCAGGATGGCGCGCCGGTGCCTGAACGGGCGGCCGACTGGGAGGACAGATCGAGCCTGTGGGAAGCTGTTCTTTTTGAGCATGCTCAGCAAGGCTACCTCAAAATGCCGGCTCGGGGAGGCGATAGCAGTGTGTCGGACTACGATGCAGAAGCCGCCGCTGAATACATGCTGGGACTGGTTTACCCGGATCGACTGCGGGACTAGCAGGTTGTCGATAGTGATGAGACTACGCAGTAATGGATGACGCCGGGGAGATACCAGGCGGGGTCAGGTTATTGCATGACCCTTTGCGTAATAAGGGCACCTCGTTCACGCTCGCAGAGCGTCGGGCACTGGGACTCAATGGACTACTGCCCCCTCGCGTGCATACCCTCGCTGAGCAGGAACGCAGGGTGCTGGGTAATGTGCGGTCCAAGTCCGGGGATCTGGAGCGCTACCTGTTTCTGATAGCCCTGCAGGATCGCAATGAGACCCTGTTCTACCGCGTGCTCATGAATCATATTGAAGAGATCATGCCGCTCATCTATACACCCACGGTGGGTAAGGCCTGCCAGGAGTTTGGGCACATTTACCGCCGCCCCCGCGGTCTGTATATCTCACTGGATGATCTTGGTCAGGTTGCAGATGTTTTAGCTAACTGGCCGCACCCGGATGTGCGGGTGATTGTGGTCACTGATGGTGAACGCATTCTCGGTCTGGGTGACCTTGGCGCTAATGGCATGGGCATACCCGTTGGGAAACTGTCTTTGTACACCGGTTGTGCGGGCATAGCGCCTGAGCACTGCCTGCCAGTGACGCTCGATGTCGGCACCAATAATGAATCCCTGCTCGGCGATGAGCTCTATAACGGATTGGAGCAGCGCCGCGAAAGGGGAGCGAGCTACGACGATCTGGTCGCAGAATTTATGGACGCTGCTCAGCAGCAGTTTCCGGGCGTGCTGATTCAGCTGGAAGACTTCGGTAACCGCAATGCCTTTCGTCTGCTAAAGCATTATCGTGATCTGGCGTGTGTGTTTGATGATGATATTCAGGGTACCGGTGCAGTGGCTCTTGCGGGTTTAAAGGCAGCAATGCGCATAAGCAAGGGCAAACTTGAGCACCAGCGTTTGTTGTTCTATGGCGCCGGTCAGGCGGGCATCGGGATTGGCCGCAGTGTGGTGGCGGCGCTGGTGGCGATGGGAATCAGCGAGTCGGAGGCACGGCAGTGTTGCTGGTACTTCGATAGCCAGGGTTTGCTGGTCAGCGGGCGTAGCGACATACCCGAGCAAAAACAGACGTTTGCCCATGATCAGCAAGCGATTGCCAACTTCGAGGACGCGGTGGAGGTACTGCAGCCTACCGCTCTGATCGGTGCCGCGGGGCAAGCGGGGGTGTTTAGCGAGTCGATCATTCGGAGCATGGCCGAGTATAACCAGCGTCCGCTGATTTTTGCGCTATCCAACCCCACGACCAAGGCTGAATGTACTGCGGAGCAGGCCTACCAGTGGAGTGACGGCAGGGCTGTGTTCGCCAGCGGCAGTCCCTTTGCGCCGGTCAGCTATGCTGCAAAGAAGTTTGTTTCTGGTCAGGGCAACAATGCCTATATATTTCCCGGGGTCGGATTGGGAGTGCTGGCCAGTGGCAGCACCCGCGTCACCGACACTATGTTTCTTGCTGCTGCGAATTGCCTTGCTGACCAGGTTACTGCCGAAGATCTGCAGTTGGGACGGGTGTACCCGCCGCTATCAAATATCACAGAAGTGTCGGCGCTGATTGCTGCTGCCGTCGCGGAAGTTGCCTGGGAGGAGGGTGTGGCCAGCGTGGTCAGACCCGATAACCCGCTGGCAGCGATAAAAGCCATGATGTACCAGCCGGTCTATCCCCACTACGCCTGACCTGACTTTCCAGGCACAGAGAGCTGCCCTTAGCTTCTCGCGGTGCTGTCATGTCTGCGGTTTGTCGCGGAGCCGGTCCTGCAGAGGGTGTAGGGCCATAAGCCAAGGCAGGACCGAATCTGGCAACGAGTCCACTGCGAGAAAGAACATTGGCTCCACGCTGGTTTGACTATCTGGCCGCAGGCTGCCGCTGTTAATTGACAAAATCAGGGCTATGCCATTTCATGGCAGTCTGCTGTGGTGAGGCGTTTTTAATGGCGGCAACGCGCAGCAGATACATTCTCCGGCTCGCCGGCGGTGGTCCCCAGCAAACCCAATGGCTTGTGCCGGGTCGACTCTATCCGGCATTTTTGTGATACGTCAGTAAGGCAAAACAATGACTGAATCAGCGACTGAAACGATATACCGTAGTTGTCCCACCTGTGAAGCCAGCTGCGGCCTGGTGCTGGAGGTGGATCAAGATGCGCGCCAGGTAATTTCGATTAAAGGCGATGCGGATGACCCGCGTTCACGCGGTTATGTCTGCGCTAAATCGCAGGCTTTCAATCATATCCATGAGGATCCGGAGCGACTGCGTGAGCCAGTGCGACGCACCGCCGACGGCTGGGAGTCGATCAGCTGGGAGGAGGCGCTGAGCGAAGTTGGTGAGCGTCTGCACGGCATCCGCGAACAGTATGGCAAAGATGCTATCGCGATGTATTACGGCAACCCCAACGGCCATAACTTCAACACCCAGATTTACACCGAGTTGTTTATCAACATGCTCAATACCGAGCGCTTTTTCTCCGCCGGCAGTGTTGACCAGCAACCCAAGAACCTGGCCTGTGAACTACTCTACGGGAACGCCTGGCTGATACCCGTGCCGGATCTGGAACGCACTGACTTCCTGGTGTGCATGGGAGGCAATCCATTGGTGTCGCAGGGTTCACTGTTGGGCGCGCCGGACATTAAGGCGCGGCTGCAGGAACTGCATGAGCGGGGTGGTCGCACGGTGGTGCTGGACCCACGGCGTACGGAGACAGCCGAGGTCGCACAGCAGCACTTGTTTATCAGGCCCGGTAGTGACGCTTTTCTGTTGCTGGCCTGGGTCAATGAGTTGTTTAGCAATGACTGGGTGACGGTCGGCGCGCTGGCACCGATTGTCGATGGGGTGATGGAGTTACGGCAGTTGGTGGCACCTTACACTGCCGCGAGTGTTGCCGCCGTAACCGGCATCGACGCGGCGACTATCCGGCAGTTGGTGGCAGATTTTCACGCGGCAGACAATCCCGTGCTGTACGGCCGCATCGGCCTGTGCACGCAGGAGTTTGGTACCGTTGCCAGTTGGCTGGTGGAGGTGATTAATATACTCAGCGGTCGTCTCGATGTGCCGGGTGGGTCGATGATTGCGCGGCCGGCTACCGGGCAGAACGAGCCCTTGCCATATCAGCCGCTAAAGCACGGTCGCTGGAAGTCGCGTGCGCGAGGATTTCCGGAGTACATGGGTATGCTGCCCGCGTCCCTGATGGCCGAGGAGCTTAGCTGTGAGGGAGCAGACGCTGTTCATGCCTTGATTACCGTAGCGGGCAACCCGGTATTGTCAGTGCCTAACGGCAAGGCGGTGCGCAGTGCCATGGAAAAACTCGACTTTGTAGTGGCGCTAGATTTTTATATTAATGAGACCACTGCTGCAGCTGACATTATCCTGCCATCGACCACTCAGTTGGAGCACAGTAATTACGATTTCCTGTTCTCGGCTTTTTGCCAGCGCAACTTTGCTCGCTACTCGCCGCAGGTGTTTGCGGCGGCGGATGACAGTCGCGAACAGTATGAGTTGTTATTGGAGGTGGCTGCCCGTATGAACGGCATGGAGGCCGCAGACCTCAATGCGATGATGCTGGACGGTATGCTGGCGCAGATTTGCGCTGCCGCTGCTGATCCCGAAGCCAGAGCAGCGCAGATCAAGGCGGCGACCGAGCAGTATCGTGACAGCGAACGGTTTCTGGATATTCTGCTGCGGCTGGGGCCCTATGGCGACCAGTTTGGCGATAATCCGGATGGACTGACTCTGGCCAAGGTTAGTGCGGCTGAGCATGGCATTGATCTGGGGCCGCTGCAGTCGATGTTACCTCATGCTCTACGCACGGAGAACAAGCGCATTAATCTGGTGCCCGCATTGATCGTGAACGACCTGCCGCGTGCTGCGCTGGCGCTGCAAAGGCCGCTGCCTGACCTGGTGATGGTCGGCCGCCGGCATATTCGCGATATGAACTCCTGGCTGCACAATCTGGTGCCCTACGCGCGTGGCAAGAATCGCTGCACGCTGTTGGTTAACCCGCAGGATGCGACCCGGTTGGCGTTGCATGAGGGGCAGCCGGCGGAAATTACCACGGCCGTTGGCAGCCAGGTGTTGGAGGTGGTGGTCAGTGATGAAATGATGCCTGGCGTAGTCAGTTTTCCGCACGGCTTTGGGCACACTTACGCCGACAGTGGGCAGTCGACGGCGCGCCAGCGGCTGCCCGGTGTCAGTGCCAATGATTTGGTTGATGAGACTTTGGATGTCCCTTCAGGCACCTCGGTGGTCAACGGCGTACCCGTATCGGTAAAGCCTGTGACTGGTGTACCCTAAGCTTATGGAACTGGAACAACTTAAGCACTATTTCCCGCATCGTGTGATCAAGCGCAGGGTCCGTAAAGTAGCCGTCAAACGGGTGCGTAAAGATCTTATCCTGCACAGTAAGTCGGAAGAAGATCTGAGTGAAGAGGAGCTTGAATACTTGCTCGCGGACGCAGAGGCCTCCGTCTGGGGCGATATCAAGCAGACCGGGATCATTGGAGTGCTCGCTATGCTTGGGCTGAGTATCTAGTCGTGTCGCTGTATCGATTCGCCAGACTCAGTGCGCTGCTGGCTTTTGCTGGTAAGTATCGCATGAAGCTTTTTCTCATCGGTGCGGCAGCGGCGTTCGCACTGGTGACGTCCTGGTTGTACACCGACGTTGCCAGCTTTTTGCAACAGCATTATCCACAGTGGATTGGGCTGGCACTGGTCTTCAAAACCCTTATTGTTTACGCGGCGCTGTTTTTTTTGCTGTGGCAATTGCGGCCGTCATCCGCTGAGCCCAGTTCCGCGGCTACCAAGTCTGTAGCCAATAAGAACGCTGGCGCCGTGTATCCCGCCGAAGCCTCCGGACCTACCCGGCTCGACCAATTGGCGGAAAAGCCAAAACTCAAGTCGCGTAAAGAATCCATTCTTAACAAATAGTCCCTGCAAAGCATCGCAGCGCATAGAGGCAAGTAATGACCGCTAATCCGCCCAAGCTTTTGCAGCCTATAAAACCCGGCATTTGGGGCACGTGGCGCCTGCTGCGTCGCAGCTACAATAATCCGCTTGAACACGCCCGTGAGCTGCGTAAAGATTACGGCGATGTGGTCATGCAGAAGATGTTCGGCATGACCTATGTGCATCTTATGGGGGCCGATGCGGCGAAGCTGATGTTGGTCAATGAAAGCCAGGTGTTTTCCAATAAGAAAGCCTGGGACATGATTATCGGGCGTATCTTTACCAACGGCCTGATGCTGCGTGATGGCGATGACCATCGCTACCATCGCCGCATTATGCAGGCAGGCTTCAAGGCGACGGCGCTGCAACGCTATATGCAGGAAATGGTGCCACAGGTGGAGACCGCCGTTGCAGAGCTGGAGGCTGATGCCAGCGGCAAGTTGCTGGCGTTTCCCGCTTTCAAACATATGACCCTGGATCTCGCGGCCACTATTTTTCTGGGTATGGACCTGGGCGCCGAAGCCAGCAAGATCAGCAAGGCGTTTGAAGATACCGTGGCGGCGTCTATGCCGCGTATTCCCTGGGCAGTACCGGGCACCATTTTGTGGCGCGGTATCCGCGCCCGTAAGTACATCATTGACTATCTGCTGCGAGAGATCCCCGCTAAACGCAGCGGGGCTGGCACCGATATGTTTTCGCTGCTGTGTCGTGCCGAGGATGAGGACGGTAATCAGTACACCGATCAGGAGGTGGCTGATCATATGCTGTTTCTAATGATGGCGGCACACGACACCACGACCAGTACATTGACCAGTATGACCTATGCGCTGGCCCGGCACCCCGAGTGGCAGGAGCGGTTGCGCGAAGAGGCTAGGGGACTGCAGCTGGAGCATCTGGATTACGCGCACCTGGACGGCTTGCCGCTGGTAGAGCGGGTGATGAAAGAGGCGTTGCGCATGTACCCGCCGCTGTCCACCTTGCCGAAGTACAGTCTCAATGCTTTCGAGTATGCGGGTTATACCGTTCCCGCCAACTCCATGATTGCCACCTATCCAATTCACACGCATTACATGGAAGAGTACTGGCCAGAGCCGACTCGATTTGATCCGGAGCGGTTTTCTGAAGGGCGCGCAGAGCAGAAGAATCACCCTTATTGCTGGATCCCTTTCAGCGGAGGTGCGCATATGTGCATCGGTTTACATTTTGCCATTATGCAGGTGAAGCTGGTGATGTTTGAAATGCTCAAGCAGTATCAGTGGTCTGTGCCCGAGGGCTATACCATGCCGGTGCAGCAGTCGCCCATTTCCAAGCCGCGCGACGACTTGCCGATAACCCTAAAACCGCTGCAGAGCGACTGAGCAGCGCCTGAATCACTAGTGGCAGGCTGGCGCACTGCACTGGCCGCCAGCAGTTGGCAAACGCTATACTGCGCAGCCGATGGAGCAGTGTATGTCAGAATTCAGAGTAGACTTAATGGCCGGCAAAGTGGCGCTGGTTACCGGGGGTGGTACCGGTATTGGTAAGGTGATTGCGCGGCAGCTGGGTTTGCACGGCGCCCGCGTGGCTATCTGTAGTCGCAAGCTTGAGGTGCTGGAGGCAACCGCAGCCGAATTGGCCAGCGAGGGTATAGAGTGCATCGTTTTTCAGGCTGATATCCGCGATATCGAGGCAGTCGAGCGTGCCGTGGCGGGTACCCTGGAACGCTGGGGAGCGCTGGATATACTGGTCAATAATGCCGCGGGGAATTTTCCGGCGCGTATTGAAGACCTGTCATACAATGCCTTCAAGACGGTGGCGGACATTGTTCTGCAGGGGACTTTTAATGTCACCAAAGCGGTGTTCACTGCGATTATGAAAGAGCGCGGTGGCGCGGTGATTAATATCACGGCACCCTTTGAGCATATGGGCGTTAGCTGGCAGGCACATGCTGCTGCCGCCAAGAGCGGGGTGATTTCGTTTACCCGCTCAGCCGCTGCCGAATGGGCGGGCTTAGGGATTCGCGTCAACGGCATTGCCCCCGGTGAAATTGGTCAGACGGAGGGTGTCGACCGACTGGCGGATACCCTCACTAGCGAAACACAGGTCCGGCGCGTGGGCAGCCCCGAAGATATTGCCAATGCGGTGTTGTTTCTCGCCAGCGATGCCGCTGCCTATATCAGCGGCGTCAATTTGTATGTGGATGGCGGCAGTGGCGTGGATATGTTGAAGGTACCGGTCTACGAATGAATCAGAAAGGAGAAAATAGCTTGAGTGATCACGACGAACTGGTAACCCAGGTGCGGGAAACGGTGGCGCAGATATGTGCCGAGTACCCGGGGGAATACTGGCGTGAGAAAGATCGTGAACGGGAATATCCCACCGAGTTTGTGCAGGCACTGACCCGGGCCGGGCTGTTGGCCTGTTTGATACCGGAGGAGTATGGAGGCAGTGGCTTGCCGCTGCTGGTGGCACAGGAAATTATGAAGGCTATACATGAGCAGGGCGCCAACGCCGCCGCTTGCCACGCCCAGATGTATACGATGGGTACGCTACTGCGCCATGGCAGTGAAGAGCAGAAAGCCCGTTATCTGCCGGGTATCGCCAGTGGCGAGCTGCGCTTGCAGGCCTTCGGCGTAACAGAGCCTACCGCAGGCACTGACACCACCAGCATTACTACCATGGCGGTGCGCGACGGTGATGACTATGTGATCAACGGGCAAAAGGTTTGGATATCTCGCGCCGAGCATTCCGACCTGATGATCTTGTTGGCGCGCACCACGCCCAAGTCACAGGTGAGTAAGAAAACCGAGGGCTTATCAGTATTTGTTGTCGATATGCGCGAGGCGGTGGGTAACGGTCTCACCATCAAGCCGATTCGCACCATGATTAACCACGCTACCACCGAGCTGTTCTTTGACAATCTGCGGGTGCCGGCTGCCAATCTGTTGGGTGAAGAAGGCAAGGGTTTCCGCTACATTTTGTCGGGCATGAACGCCGAGCGCATATTGATTGCTTCTGAGTGTATTGGCGATGCGCGCTGGTTTATCAAAACCGCGACCCAGTATGCCTGCGAGCGCGAGGTGTTTGGCAAGCCGATTGGCACCAATCAGGGCGTACAGTTTCCGATTGCACGGGCCTATGCTCAGACCTGTGCTGCCGATCTGATGGTAGAGAAAGCGTCGCGGCTCTACGATGCTGGAGATGATTGTGGCGCCGAAGCCAATATGGCCAAGATGCTCGCCTCAGAGGCGTCCTGGGCGGCGGGTGATACCTGCCTGCAAACCCATGGCGGCTTTGGTCTGGCCGAGGAATACGATGTGGAACGGAAGTTTCGGGAAACTCGCCTGTATCAGATAGCGCCTATCTCAACCAATCTGATTTTGTCCTATTTGGGCGAACATGAGCTGGGCATGCCGCGCTCTTATTAAAACCTTTGCGCGCAGCGGTCATATTGTTAATCTGCCTTAAAATTGAATGAGAACGTGCCATGGAAACGATAATTGAATGGATGCCCCGAGTGGGCGCGCTGCTGATGTTACTGCTGGGCCTGGTCGGCTTTTTTAAGCCCAAGGCCTTTACTGACAGTATGGGTATTGAAATGACGCGGCCCGATGCCTGGTCAGAGATACGCGGCGTATTCGGGGGCATGAATCTGGGTTTGGCGATTGCCGCGTTGATTCTTAACTCCCCCGAGGTCTACATGGCGTTGGGGTTGGGCTGGACCTTGGTGCTGTTAGCTCGTTTCTACTCAATGGCAAAAGATGGCATGACCTTCAAGGCGACTATTCCGGCTCTGATCATCGATGGTGGCCTGGCCGTCCTCTTTCTCAGTGGTCTGTTGTTCTGAGCGCGCAAGCGCTCAGTGCTCAGCCCATGGTCAGCGGCAGATCCTGCTCCCATACTACGTTCAGATAGCGCTCGGTGTATTTGTAGGTATCGCCTACAGCACTGATGCTGTCTGTGTAGCGAATACCCATTTCCATCTTATGGGGCACCCCGTCTTTCTCATAGATGTGTGAGGCAACACAGTAGGTTTCGCCGCTGTAGTTATCGCCATCCCACTCGCCTAGCTGGTTGCCAATCAGGTGCATGGTGGCGGAAAAGGTGTCGAGGAACTTCAGCTGCTCTTTGAATTCTTCCAGAGTGTTGCTGCCAAAGCCGTGTGAACCCATCTTGACGTCATCCACCATAATCGCCCCCATTTTGTCGAATTCCTTGTCATCGACATATTTGGCATAGAGTAGCGCGAGTTGCTGGGGTATTTTTTCTTGCATGGGCTGCTTCCCGGGTAATAATTATTGAAAGTAAACGGTAAGATGAAATCACACTAATAACAAGTGCGGCGCGCAGCAAGATAGCGCGCTGCCAAAGGAACTGATATGAGCCGTATAGTTTTTACCCTGCTGGGCATGCTGCTAGGCGGTTTATTGGTAGCAGCGGTCTACACGCCCTGGTCCTCGGAACCTTCGCCTATGCCAGCGCCGGCCGCTAACGATCTTGACTCCAGCTGGGCGGATTTTATCGATGGTTTGAACCGGGCTCAGCACAGTCTCACCGACCCGCGTGCGTTTCCGGCGCCCGCGACTGATCGCAATCTTGCCGAAGGCCATCGCTACATGCTGGGGCACATTAACCGAATGATCGAGATGGAAATGCGGCAGGACCCCCGCTTTCCTGAGTTTGGTCGCTCCATGGATATGTTGCGTAAATGGACCGGCGAAAATCCCGATGCGATGTATCTGAAAGCGCCTATCGACGCTACTGGCTATTACATGGTGGTGGGCTTTGCCTCCGACGTCAGCGAATGGGGTTCTTCGGCACGTGGTTTAGAGACCGCCAAGGCGCCGCGCATGGTGACATTTCAGACCATCACCGATGTGCCTGGCGGTACCGGCGACTTGGCTGAGATGGCCAGTTGTAAAAATCAGACTCTGGACTACCTCAATAGCTTTGAGCTTGAAGTAGGAGGTCTGAATAATTTCGAGATACTGATAGGGCCAGAGCGGCCGCCGGGTCATACCGGTAATTTCCTGTTATCGCAGAAATTGATGGCCTGTGCTGTTGATGCCACTGAGGAGTTGCGCCAAGCGCAGTTTCTTTCGGTCCGCGAGATTTTCTCGGACTGGACCTACGAGCAACCACTGGATATGGAAATTTTGCGGCTGGACGCGATCGGTGAGAGTCGGCCGCCGATCGACTCAGCGTTTGTCGCGTCAAAATTACGCAAGATAGGCACCGAGTTGCCGAATCAGATTCTGTTCTGGCAAAAATTGCAGGCGCTGGCATTGGAGGTCAATGCGGATGTGAATGGAGACGGACGCCGCAATATGCCGGTCAACGGGATTAATCAGCCGGCGGCGCCGTTTACCGCCGGCGGTGTTGCCGGGGCCCAGCAGCTCTATGCGGCAGGGGTATTTGAGCTGGAGTCGGAGCAGGCCCTGATTGTCAAAGTCACGGCGCCGGTAGAGCCGCACTATATTGGCTTTCAGCTGAATAACCTCTGGTTCGAAGGCCCTGATCAGCAGAATTACACCAGCAGCCTCACCGGGGCTCAGCTGCCGGTGGCGTCTGATGGTTCGCGTTACTACATTGTTGCCCATCGCGACCCGGGGGTGCAGGGTTGGGTGGACACCACGGGACTGGAAAAGGGCACCCACGCGATGCGCTTTGTGTTTCGGGAGCAGCCTTCAGCTGAAGGGATGCCGATAGCTGAAGCCAGGTTAGTAGATTTCAGTGACATTGCCAGTCACCTACCCGCCGACACACCGCAAGTCAGCCCCGATCAGCGGCGCAGTGAAATCGCCGTGCGGCAGTCACATATCAAGGCGCGCTGGCGAGGGCATTGAACCTCGCAGCTGTCTTGCTATGACAGGGTTTCAGAGGTCGACTACGTTGGAACGAATCTGAGCACCGCCATCGACCACCATATCGTGGCCGGTGATGAAGGAGGCCTTGTCGGAACATAAATAAACCACAGCATCGGCAATTTCCTCCGGTTCTGCCAGTCTTCCCATCGCGTGGACGCCCAGTACCTTCTCTTTCATCTCCGGCATTTTGTCCAGATAGAATTCCATGCCGCCACTGCGGATACCGCCGGGGCAGACCGTATTAACGCGTACGCCGCGTTTGGCGTATTCGGTGGCGGCCGACTTGCTCAAATTGATGACGCCGGCTTTGGCGGCGGCGTACACCGATTGCAGGGGTTCGCCCTTGATACCAGAGAGGGAGGCAACGTTGACGATGGCACCGCCACCGGAGGCTTCCAACAGTGGCAGCTGCGCCTTCATGCACAGCCACACGCCCTTCAGCGTAACGTCCATGCAGTTGTTCCAGTCGGTTTCGCTAATATCAGTAAATGGTAGATTGTCAGTACCGCGTGCGCCGTTATTGGACACTGCGTGTAGCGCGCCATAAGTGTCGCGCACCGTGCCCATCACCCGCGCGATATCGTCGGCACTGGCCATATTGGCCTGTACGAATATGCCTTCACCACCGGCGGCTTCCAGCTCAGCCAGTGATTTTTTGCCGCCCTCGGGATTTAAGTCGGCAATAACAACCCGTGCCCCCGCAGCGCCAAAAGCCAGCACCGTGGCTCTGCCAGTGCCGGCACCGCCGCCCATGACAAGGGCTACCTTGCCCTTCATTCGGATTCGCTCCGGCCTTTTTCCAGTACCTTTTTACGACGCGCCTCAATCATGGCAGCGCTGGCCTGCTTGGCAGATTCGATCGCCTTGGCTTCTTCCCAGGGCATGGCCTCGTTCAGTGGCATTGAGTAACCCTCATCGATGAGTGGTTTGTACTGTTTGAGCACATGCGGCACGCAGCCACACATGTTCTCAGCCATCTCGATAGCTTTGGGAAGTAATTCCTCCGCCGTAAAAACGTGGTTCACCAGCCCCCACTCATAAGCTTGCTGAGCGAACACGGGCGCGCCGGTGAAAGAAATTTCTTTGGCTCGGGACAAGCCAATCAAGCGTGGCAATTTCTGGCTTAAACCCCAACCCGGCAGT
Organism: Candidatus Litorirhabdus singularis; assembly: GCF_026262625.1. Classification (GTDB taxonomy): domain Bacteria; phylum Pseudomonadota; class Gammaproteobacteria; order Pseudomonadales; family Halieaceae; genus Litorirhabdus; species Litorirhabdus singularis. The sequence continues at coordinate 563,200 of NZ_SHNN01000003.1, read as the reverse complement.
ATCCCGACCCGCGCATGGGTATCGGCAAAGCGCGCATTTTCTGAGGCAATCAGCACATCACAGGCCAAGGCCATTTCGAATCCGCCGGTAATGGCGTGACCATTAATGGCGCCGATAATCGGTCCTTCAAAAGCGCTCATCGCCCAGGCCAGCGCATTGTTGACCTCATCGGCGGCGTTGTCAGAATTGTCGGAGCCGAGTTCCTTGAGGTCGAAGCCAGCGCAAAAGGCCTTGCCGTTGCCGGTCAGGATAATCACACGGATGTTTTCATCCGCGCTGCAATCCGCAAAAATTGCGACAAACTCTTTGCGTAGATCGCGAGACAATGCGTTCATCTCGGCGGGTCGGTTGAGCGTGACGATCGCGTATCCGTCGTGTTTTTCCAGCAAGACCAAGCTCATGTTGCTTCTCCCAGTAGTGAAGGTGCGTCCAGCAGGTTCATGGCCTTCGCCATGCGCGGCGCGCGTAAAATTTCAAGGGGGTTCCATTCCTCTTTGGGTTCGTTTTCTGCCAACCAGGCGACGACTGCAGCGATCGCGGCCGGGGTGCAGGGTTTAAATCGCGCGAGTACTTCGGTGTCGATACCGGCGGCTTTCATGACTTCTGTTACCACGGTGCCGGGTTCCAGGTTGAATACCCGCAAGCCGCTGTCCGGATGCTCGGCGCGCAGCGAGCCAGCCATGCGTCCCAGTGCTGCTTTGGAGGAGGGGTAGGCAAAGCCCCAACCGCCTTTGTCAGCAGCGGCTGGAGGGTCCATAAAGGCAGTGGCGGAGAGCATATTGAGTACGGTGCCATGGCCGCGCTCAAGCATGCCTGGCAGTATTTCCTTGATCAGTGCCAGCGGCGTATAGACATTGCCCTGATAAATGCGATCCAACTGGGCGCGTTCCACATCCAGTATCCGCTCCTGATTACCGGTGCCTTGGTAAACCGCATTATTGAACAGCAGGTCAACCTGCCCAAAGTGTTTAAGAGCGGCCTGTGCAGCGGCTACGACCGAGTCTTCATCGGTTATATCGGCGCGCAGGCATAGCGCCTCACTGCCTGCGGCAGCTACTGCGGCCGCCGTGGCCTCCAGACTGCCCGGCAGGGCGCTGGATTGGCCGATATGATCGTGTGCTTCGCCATCGCTGAGGGTGCGCGCGGTGATCGCCACCTGATAACCCGCTTTGGCCAGTGCCACCGCCGATTCGGCGCCTATGCCGCGACTGGCGCCGGTAATAAAGGCAACTTTTTTGCTCATACTGTTACTCCTTTGTCTGCGTCTAACAGGGCCTGCAGGCCGCTAACGGTTGCTTGTAAACGGGCGCTGCCAACGGCGTCTTCATACTGTTGCCACACGATTTCCGTGGAGCGGGTTAACTCGGCGATAAAAGCGCGTCCCTGATCAGTAAAATCTATTAACTTGGCCCTGGAGTCTGACGGGTCCGGGCGGCGCTCTACCAACTTCAACTCTTCCAGTTCGTGCACAATAACCATCATCGATTGCGGTCTGATACCGGCAGAGTGTGCCAGGTCGACACTGCGCGAGGCGCCGTTCTGACCGAGCTGTAGAAAGACCTCGCGGTGACGCGAGCCGACACCTTTAATACCGCGACTGCGCAGGTCCTGGTCGAGACGGCGCTGAAAATCGCGGGCGGCGAGCATCAGTATCTGGCCTATCTGATGTGGCTGTAAATCGGGCATTGCAATATCGATATAGTCAGTTAAACTTACTATCAGTTTAGCTGTTTAATTATTCAAGTCAACCGGAGTACAGGTATGTTTCAGGTATTCGCCAACTGTTCGGAGACCATGGGGCCGGGCGCCGCAGGCGAGCGCGCTGCCAGAGCTGAGGCCATGGGATACTTTGGGCTGCAAGTTCCCGACGCGGTGCATGATGGGCTGTTGATTTCTGCCATGGCGCTGGCGGCTACCAGTAAGCTGGTCGTTGGCACATCGGTGTTGGTGGCTTTCCCGCGCTCGCCGATGATTACGGCTATTGCCGCCTGGGACCTGCAAGCCATGTCGGCGGGACGTTTTGAGCTGGGGCTGGGTACCCAGATCAAACCCAATATTGAGAAGCGCTACGCGGCGCGCTGGGATAGTCCGGTGCCGCAGCTGCGCGAATATATTCAGGCGGTCAAAGCCATCTTTCACAGCTTTCAAAGCGGTGACAGGCTTAACTTTCAAGGCGAGCACTACAGTCTGACCAAGCTGCAGCCATTTTTTAATCCGGGGCCGATAGATCACCCTGACATCCCCATATTGGCCGGTGCTGTAGGCCCCGACATGACCCGCATGGTGGGGCGCATTGCCGATGGTGTCATCACCCACCCCACCAATACACCGCCGGAATATATTCGTCAGGTGTTTCTGCCGCGTCTGCAGCAGGGCTTTGAAAAAGCCGGTCGCGACGGGAAAGACTTCAAACTGGTGCTGGGCCCGCTTACTGCCACGGGTAAGGACGAAGCTACGGTGGCCGCAGAATGGGAGAAGCAGCGTGGGATGCTGGGGTTCCTGTTTTCGACACCGGCCTATTGGCCGACGCTGGAATTGTTCGGCTGGCAAGATAAGGGGCAGCAACTGCTCGATATGACCCGCAACGGTACTTGGCAGGATATGCCCAATATCATCACTGATGAGGTTTTGGAAAAAGTTGTACCGCGTGGCACCTACGATGAAATTGCCGCTGTATTCAAAGAGCGCTATGGCGACTTGACCGGGCGAATTACCTTCCCGATGCCGGAAGATCCGGCAGATGATCACTTGGTGGCAGCGGTGATTGAGCAGTTACAGCAGGGTTGATGGTGGTTGCCGTCGCTCGCGAGTTCAGTGAACAAGAGTTGGAGCGCGCTGGTATACCTAGCGTAGAGCTGCAGCGTCTGGCGCTACAGACGGAAGACTTTCCTCAGCTGCGCGTGCTGCAATTGCAGTTGCTGCAAGAAGCGAAGTTGATCATCGGCAGCTACCGCGGTTGGGAGCAGCGGGTACTGGACACCTTGGAGCAATTGGCTGGGAGTGATGTCGCTCAGTCGGCTTTGGATGAAATACTGGATTTCAATAAAGCGCCCGAACGTGAACTGACTCCCGAGACGCTGGTAGATACCTGGAAGGCGGAGACAGAGCTCGCGTTAGCGGCGGGAGAGGCTGGGCTATATGAGGAGCAGCTGCAGCGCAGTGCTGCTCTGCACGATGAAGTGCTGAGAGCGCACGATGGCATGATGTCGCGCATAACCGCGCTGCTATCCATTCTGTATCGGGGTTGGGGAATCGAGCCGCTGCAGCAGGTGCTGGAAGCCGTGATGCAACCGCAGATGCTTGACCCCGGGGGAAACCTGCCGTTTCGAGAACGAGTACAGCGGCTGATTGCGTTTACCCGCTGTCATTTGCAGCCGTTCAGTCTCAGTGAGGACGACGAAAAAGTGACCTTCCGGCCACATACCTGCCCCAGTGGCGCGCGGCTGATTCAGCAGGGCGCTTATAGTGAGCAGCGCGGCGGAGCGCTGGTGCAAGAACCGGGGCCGCTCACCTATGGCCGCGACAACCTGCCGATTTACTGCTGTCACGAGCCCGCCGCTGAGATCGCGGCCATTAAACATTTTGGTGCGCCGTTGTTCATGGTTGAGCCAGCCGCTGATTTGGCGCGCGGACCTTGCATCGTGCATATGTATAAAGTGGCTTCCAACATCCCCGAGCGCTATTACCAGCGTTTAGGACTGAAGAAGCCGACTGACCTGATAGCAGTAGGCAGTGATCACTGACGTCGTGCACCCTATTGGAGAGCGAACAGCATGTTTGAATTGAATGGCAAGGTTGCGTTGGTTACCGGCGCCGGTCGTGGTATCGGGGCGGGCATTGCCCGCAGTCTCGCGGCCCAGGGCGCTACGGTGATAGTGAACGACTACTTTACCGAGCGCGCTGAATCTATGGCAGCCGAGTTGGTAGCCGCCGGCCACACCGCGGTTGCAGCCGGGTTTGATGTCACTGACCGGGACGCGGTTGCCAACGCCTTGGCGGTCGCAGAACAGGGTGTGGGCCCCGTGGATATTCTGGTCGCCAACGTGGGTACGCTGCCACATGGGCAGACCGTCACCCCGTTTTTAAAAATGCCGGAAGCCGAATGGCAGCAGCACATCGATAACAACTTGTATGGCTTGCTCAATTGCGTGCGTCTGGTGGCTGACTCGATGGTGGAGCGTGGTTGGGGGCGGCTGATTGCCATCACTTCTGATGCCGGGCGTATCGGTCATTACGGTTCCAGTATCTATGGCGCGGCCAAGGCCGCTATGGACGGTTTTATGCGCTCCTTGGCGTTGGAGGTTGGCAAAAAAGGTGTGACCGCTAACTCCATTGCTCTGGGCCTGATTAATACGGTGCCGCCTGAATTCAGCGTGGGTGCTGAGAAGTTCTATGCCACCCGCCGTATCGGTACCCCCGAGGATGTGGCTGCTGGCGTAGTCTATTTGGCGTCTGAGGAGGCCAGCTGGGTCACCGGTCATACCTTGGTTATTAATGGCGGTTTTGTTGGCGGTTGAGCTAGACTCTGACTTATGACGGCAGACAACCCCTATTTCCTGTATCCGGCGCTGTGGTGGCGACGACTGATCAGTTGGACCAGTTACCCGCTAGTTATGATCACCGTCATGGGCGGTATGCTCTGGGTCATGCAGCATCGCCCGGAGGCAACCGCCGCGGCATTTGGGGTTGGTTTGGTGTCGGTGCCGCTTTGTGTCTGGCTGTTGGAGCGAGTGCAGCCGCACTGTGCGGATTGGCACCCCAGCTGGACGGAAAATGTACGCACCGATATAACCACGCTGGTGATCAACTCTCTGTTGGCGGCTGTGGTCTCCGAGCCGTTGCGCCTGGCCTTGTTTGCTTTGCTGGGAGGGTATCTGGCAGCGCATATGCCATGGTCACTGTGGCCGCACAGCTGGCCGTTGCTGCCACAGTTTTGTTTGGCATTGTTGATCGCGGACCTCGGCAGTTACTGGTATCACCGCAAGATGCACGAGTGGCCCTGGGGCTGGCGCCTGCATGCCGTGCATCACAGTTCCAATCGGCTGTACTGGCTTAATGCGCCGCGCTTTCATTATCTCGATATCACCTTCTACGGTCTGTCGGGCACGCTGCCGCTGGTGCTGTTGGGGGCGTCGCCGGAATGCTTTCTGTTGGTGGCATTGTTCAGTGCCAGTCACGGTTATTTTCAGCACGCCAATTATCGCGTGCACCTGGGCCCGCTGAATTACATTTTCTCGATGGCAGAGCTGCATCGTTGGCACCACAGCAAGGATGTCACTCTGGCGAATCACAACTACGGTAACAACACGATTGTCTGGGACTGGGTCTTTGGTAGTTTCTTCTGGCCGCGGGACAGGGTTCAGCAAAGCTCCGATATCGGCACGGGGGATGTTGAGTTGCCGCTGACTTACTGGGGTTTGTTTTTGGCGCCTCTGCGCTGGCCTGGCAGTGCCCGCGAAACACCTGAAGTCGATTAGGCTGATTTGTATTCCAGGCGCAGTCGCTGCCGCGCGCCTTTTTTAAACCACGCTCGCGCAAATTCTCAAACTGACTGGTGGGTGACATAGCGCCGGTTTATGCTGGTCAAAATGCTCCGTGGCAATACGATGGCACGGTGACGTGCGGCAGCGCAGCGGCGACAACGAGGGAGGAAAAGTATGGCGTGGGATTTCTCAACTGAGCCAGAAGTACAAGCTGAGCTGGACTGGATTCGCGAGTTTGTAGACGACGAAATTATTCCGCTGGAGCTGTTGTTGGGTGATGTCACTCAGCCACAAATGGATCGCATTTTTGAGCCGCTCAAGCAGCGGGTCAAAGAGCGCGGTTTGTGGGCAGCACACTTGCCGCCTGAGGATGGTGGGCAGGGGCGGGGTCAAATGTATCTGGCCTTGATGCATGAGGTGTTGGGTCGCTGTGATCTGGGCCCTGAAGTGTTTGGCTGTCAGGCGCCGGACTCGGGTAATGCCGAATTGATTGCCGCCGGGGCCAATGAAGCGCAGCGAGAGCAGTGGTTATATCCTCTGCTGCGCGGTGAGATGCGCTCAACTTTTGCGCTGACTGAATTCGATAACTCCGGTAGTGACCCCACGGGTATTCAAACGCGCTGTGAACGTGAGGGCGAGCAGTGGGTGATTAACGGGCACAAGTGGTATGCCTCGAATGCGTCGGTGTCTGACTTTATGGTAGTGATGGCTGTGACCGATCCTGCTGCACCACCCCATGCCCGCGCCGCCATGGTCATTGTGCCGCGCGGGACTCCTGGGGTTGAGTTGGTGCGCGATGTCGGCACCATGTCGCATCCCGGTCACACTGACGTTGGCGATCTGCTGCCGCGTATCGGCGGTCATACCGAGGTTAGGTTTACGGATTGCCGGGTGCCTTTGGAAAACATGATCGGTGAACCCGGAGAGGGCTTTATGCTGGCCCAAAAGCGTCTGGGCGGTGGTCGTATTCATCACGCTATGCGCATGATTGGGCAGTGCAATCGAGCTTTTGAAATGATGCAGGAGCGGGCGGTGTCGCGGCACACGCGTGGCAAACCGCTGGCGTCACAGCAGTTGGTGCAGGCGATGATAGCCGACAGTTATGCGGAAATTGAAATGGCGCGGCTATTTGTGCTTAAGGCAGCCTGGACCATGGATAACCAGGGTCCGCATAGCAAGGCCTCGCAAAAGGAAATCGCTGCCACCAAGTTTGCAGTGCCCAATATTATGTTGCAGGTGATTGATCGCGCTATTCAGTTACACGGTTCACTGGGTTACTCCAGTGATATGCCGCTGGAACAGATGTATCGCACCGGGCGCGCGCTGCGCGTTGCCGATGGTGCCGATGAGGTGCATAAGCAAACCGTCTCGCGGCTGGTGTTGGCGTTGCAGGAGCCACGCGAGGGCTTGCCCTCGGAGCATATTCCCAGTCAGCGGGCGAAGGCGGTAGCCAGGTATGGTGACGCTGTTGCGGCGGCCAAGCGGGATGCTGCTGATTCATCAGTGGAGAATCCCTGATGGAGTCGCCCAAGGGTATAGAGCTGGAACAAGTCACCGCCTGGTTAGCGGCCAATCTGCAGGATATGCCGCCACCCTATGAATTTGAATTGATTGCGGCCGGTGGGTCCAATCTGACCTACCGGGTCACGGCGGCCAATGCCGCGCGCTTTATTCTGCGACGTCCGCCGGTGCGTGCCCGCATAGCAACCGCACACGATATGCAGCGTGAATACAAAATTATTGGCGGCCTACAGGGCTCTGCCGTGCCGGTACCGCAGTTGTACGCCTGGTGTGATGACTCGGCCGTTACCGGCAGCGAGTTTTATTGCATGGAGCTGGTAGAAGGTCTCGCCCTGCGTGAACAGTCCGACTGCGCGGCAATGACGGCTGCGGCTTGTTGGCAGGCCATGGAATCACTGGTGGCAGCGCAAGTGGCGTTTCACCAGATTGATCTGGAGGCAGTGGGTCTGGCAGATCTGGCCCAGCACGACGGTTATCTGCAGCGTCAGTTGAAACGCTGGAAGCGGCAGGTTGAGGTGGCAAGCCAACGTGAGCAGCCCTTGTTTGACGAATTGCATGCGGCCTTGGTCGCCACCTCACCGCCTTCAGAATTGGCCCCGGGTCTTGCGCACGGCGACTACCGGTTTGACAATTGTATTCTTGGTGATGATTACCGGGTAGCGGCGGTGCTGGACTGGGAGCTGTGCACAATCGGCGATCCGCGCGCAGATTTTATCTGGTCGCTGAATTACTGGGCTGAGCCCGGCGAAAGTCTGACCTGGCTTATGGCGCCTCCCACACAGCATCCGGAGTTTCCGGGGCGTCAGCAAGTGTTGGACTGTTACTGTGAAATGTCCGCAGTCAGCATCACGCACATGCAATGGTATAACGCGTTCAGCTGGTGGAAGCAGGCGTGCATCGTTGAGGGCGTTTTGGCAAGGCTGCAGCAGGGCGCCAGCGGTGGTATGAAGGTGCAGTCTCTGGAGGCGATTGGCGAGCGTATTGATGCTTACTTGCAACATGCCAGAGAACTGTTGAGCTAGTAGTCCGACTGTCGCGTCGATCCCGGCTTGACAGATCGGCCGGGACTTCTAAAATAGGTACTGACAGTTTCGTTATAAAGTACCTATCCCTATGACCGTAGAGTACGATCCGTTTTCAGACGCCGCCATGCGTAATCCCTTCCCGCTGTATGCCGCCATGCGGGCTGAAGGAAAGCCCCACTACATCGAAAAATATGATGCCTGGGCGCTGGCCCGCTTTGAGGATGTATGGGAGGCAAGCCAGCAGCATGAGGGCGATGTCACCTGGACTGACGGTGCGACGCCGGGCCAGTTGTTTCTCGGCGAGCCGATTCCTCGCGCCTTCACCACCATGGATGCCCCTGAACACCGGCGTTGGCGCGCGGTGGTGCGCAAAGACTATACGCCGGCCAGTGTGGCTGAGCAGGAGCAGCGTTTTCGTGCACTGGCCCGCGAGGTGTTGGCGCCGTTACTGGAGCGCGGCGAGTTTGATGTCTATAGCGACTACGCCAATCGGGTTTTTTGTCTGAACTCCGGCTACAACCTGGGCCTGCCCAAGGCTGATGCTGTGACCTTTCGCGCGCTGATTGACGACATGCTGCACCGCGACCCCGGTCAGGTGGGCGGTGGTTCCGAACGTAATCAGACGGCCGCGGCGCAGCTGGGCGGTTACCTGTTTGAATTTGTGCAAACCCTGCGGGCTAACCCGGATCTGGCGGTTGGGCATACTGCGGCCTACCTCAACGCTGAAGTTGATGGCGAGCGCCTGGACGATGAAGGTATGGTCAATGTGCTGATGAACTTTCTCATTCTGGGCTCTGAGACCACGCCTATGGTTTGCGCCGGTGCGGTCTATTATCTGGGTCAGGATCAAGCCCTGCGGACTCAGGTGTTGGCTGATGCCAGCCTGGTGTCGCCGCTGTATTTTGAGACCTGCCGCTATGATCAGCCCACCAATATGCTGTGCCGCCGTGCCGTCAAAGACTTCGGGTTAGGTGGGGCACAGATCAAGGCGGGTCAGGCACTGCTGTATATCTACGCTTCTGCCAACCGCGATGAGGTGGAATTTGAGCGCGCTGATGTCTTTGATATCTTTCGCGAGTATCCACGCGACCTGACCTATGGCACCGGTGGTCACAAGTGTCTGGGTATGCATCTGGCAACGATGGGTGCGCGGGTGGTGCTGGAAGAATTGTTTAATGCCATCAGTGATTATGAGTTGTTACACGAGCAGTGCGAGCGAGTGTTCGGAGAGCATCTGTCGGGCTTTGCCCGTGTGCCTATCACGGTCACCCGCGAGTCTCACCAGATTGCCGCCAAATAGTAGCCATAGCGAGGGCACCTGAAACATGAAAATCCGTAGTCTGGGTTATGCCGGCTTTGCCGCTCCCGATCCTCAAGCCTGGTTAAGTTATGCCACCGATATTATCGGCGCCATGCCGGCGCGAGCGGTGCCCGGTGAAAGTTGGGGGATGCCGGCGGTGCCGGGTCAGGGGCCGGCCAGTGGCGGTAGTGGTATTGGCAGCGATGGCAGTATTTACCTGAAGCTGGATGACTGGCAGTGGCGGCTAGCGGTGCACCCTTCGGATGATAAGAGCGGGTTGTTGTACATAGGTTTTGAATTGGATAACGCGGCTGCGCTCAGCACGGCGGTTGCTGAGCTGCAGGCGGCTGGCATAGAAGCACGCCTGGGTAGTGAGGAGCAGGCGCGTGGCCGTGCCGTCACCGGTATTGCGTACACGCAGGACCCTATGGGTAACTGCATCGAACTGTTCTACGGTATAACTATGGACCGCAAGTTTTGTTCTCCGCAGGGTATGAGCTTCCTGACTGGCGACATGGGCCTGGGGCACTTGAATCTGATTGCGGGTCCTCTAATGGCAGCGAGGGAGTTCTACACGCAGTTACTGGGTTTCGAGCTGACCGATTACATTCGCTTTGGTGAAGATAACTCCGCCAACTTTTTCCACTGTAACCGCCGTCATCACAGTATCGGCCTGCTGCGTATTGGTGACATGGTCGGCCTGCATCATCTGATGCTGGAGGTGACGGAAGTCGATATGGTTTTGAAGTGTCTGGAACGTGCTGAGGATGCCGGGCTGGCGATTACCTCCACACTGGGGCGGCATGTTAACGATAATGTGCTGTCTTTCTATATGCGCAGCCCGTCCGGTTTCGAAGTGGAGATTGGTTGGGATGGACGTCTACTTGACGACAGTTGGAGTAGCAACGAATTTGTGGAAGGCGATATCTGGGGTCACCGCGGCCTGGATGCAATTACCATCGAAGAGAACCTGAACGCGGGTAACCAGCAGGACGAGGAATCACTATGAGCGCCATCTTACAAAAACCGCTGCTGGATGCCGGGCTCGTCACCACGAATCTGTCAGCGGCGCATCGCTTCTATGGTGAGTTGCTGGGCTTTCCGGTGGTGGGCGAGGTGGAATTTCCGGAAGTTGGTTTTATCCGCCGCTACGCGGTGGGTGACAGTATTCTGCGCGTGTTCGTACCACAGACACCGCCGGCCGCCGAGGGGTCCCGTGAGGGTTTTGCCAGCCAGACCGGTATCCGCTATCTGACCATTTACATCAGCAATCTGGAAGCAGTGGTCGCAGCTCTGGCTGACGCCGGTTTCAAAATTCCTGTACCTGTTCGCGAGTTGCGACCGGGTGTGCTGGTGGCCCAGGCGGAAGATGCCGATGGTAATACGGTGGAGTTAACTCAGGAGAACTAGCGTGGACTTCGATTTTGCCGCCAGCGAGCGGGCCTTTATCAGTGACGTACGCGAGTTCCTGACCACCCATCGTGAGCAGGATGAAGCCGATGGTGTGTTTGCGCCGAACCGCGAGGCCGACTCCATGCTGTCTGACAGCGCTGCCCGGCGCGTGTTTAACCAGCGTCTGGCAAAAGCCGGTTATCTGGGTATGTCCTGGGATGAACAATACGGCGGTCAGGCCCGTGATGGTATCTACGACTATCTGCTCAATGAAGAGTTGGCGAGTGTGGGTGCGCCATTGATTGGCAAAGGTGTGGGTTGTATCGGCAAGACCCTGATTAACCACGGTTCTGAGCGACTGAAAAAGGAGTTTCTGCCGCAAATACTGCGGGGGGAAACTGAATTTGCGTTGGGCTACTCGGAGCCCGGTGCGGGTTCGGACCTGGCTTCACTGCAACTCAAGGCGGAGCGTGACGGCGAGTACTGGGTGTTCAACGGACAGAAAATGTGGACGACCTCAGCGCACTTTGCCGACTGGTACTGGGTGGCGGCGCGCACCGACCCGGCAGCGGCCAAGCACAAAGGTATCAGTGTGTTTCTGATACCCATGGATGCACCGGGTCTGCGCATCACAGAAATTCGCACCATGGGTGATCATCGCACTAATCAGGTGTTCTTTGATGATGTCCGCGTGCATACCGACTATCTGGTCGGCGAGGAGAATCAAGGCTGGCTCTATGTCTGCGAAGCGCTGGACTACGAGCGCTTCACCCTCTATACCATCGGGCCGCTGCGGACCAAGTTTGAGGCACTGGTAGACTTGCTCAAATTGACGCTCCGCGATGGTCAACCGTTAACCACAAAAGATTCAGTGCGCCGCGGCATTGCCCGACTGGCCTGTGATGTGGAGACCGCGACGATGCTGCAGCGCCGTGTTATAGCAGCAGCGCTGCGCGGCGATGTGCCGACGGTGGAAGCGGCTATGTGCAAGCTTTATAGCACCGAATTGGGACGCCGTCTGGCGGATTTTGCCCTCGATTGCCTGGGGCCCATGGGGCTGTTGCGCCGCAGTGCTGCCGACGCACCGGCAGCGGGTAAGTGGGAGCACTCTTACCGCGCCACCGTGGTTGATACCATTGGCGGCGGCTCCTCGGAGATTCAGAAAAATATTATTTCGCGCCGTGGTTTGGGGCTGCCGTCAAAATGACAGCGCTCGCGGATACAGCAGTGCGGCGTGGCCGCGGACGACCGCGCAGCCTTAGCGCGGAAAATGCCATATTGGATGCCACTTTGCAGTTACTGGCCGACGTTGGCTTTCGCGGGTTCACCGTTGATCAGGTGGCAGCGCGCGCCAGCGCCAGCAAGGCGACAATCTACCGGCGTTGGCCTACCAAAGAGAATCTGGTGATTGCGGCTTTTGACCGTACCGCTCCACTGGTTGCCTCCCGGCGTGGCAAGCCACTGACGCAGCTGGTGGATATGATATGGCAGTTCAGCCAGTTTATGCGCGATACACCGTTGGGCGCTGTGCTGCCCGCGTTGGCCGCAGAGCGTCTGCATAATCCTTCGTTGAACGAAGCGCTGATACCAGTGATACGCGCCCGTCGCGCGCCCTTGCTGGAATTAGTGGTGGCGGCGGTGGCTGCCGGTGATTTGCCGGCGACGACGGATGTAGAGTTATTCACCGATCAGTGTCTGGGGCCTGTGATTATGCGTTTTATGTTACTGGACCTGCCGGTGCATAAGAGCACCATACGCACCATCGTTGACAGCGCGCGACGCGGCGCGCCTGCGGGGCGGAGCTAGACTATGGAACTGGACTTCAGTGAAGAACAGGAGCGCCTGCGTGAGACAGTGCGCAAACAATGCCGTGATCACGCCAGTAGCACTGCAGTGCGCGCTGCGGAAACATCGGCAAGCGGTTATTCGACAGAGTTATGGCAGGCTCTGGCGGACACTGGGATTACCGCCATGGGCATCGACCCTGAATATGGTGGCTTGGGTATGGGCAGCCTCGACAGTGCCATCGTGCATGAGGAATTGGGCCGCAGTCTGGTCAGCCTGCCGTTACTGGACTCCGCTGGCGTCTGTGCGTCGCTGCTGCAGCTGTGTGGCTCTCAAGCGCTGCGACAAATCTGGTTGCCGCAGATCGCTAGCGGCGACACAGTGTTAGTTCCAGCCTGGCAGGAAGCAGCCTGTAGTCCGAATACTGACCACTGGGAATGCAGTGCCGTGACCGCGGCGGGCAAACTGCAGTTACACGGCGAAAAGGTGTTGGTGCCATTCGCCAATAGTGCCGCTGCGGTGCTGGTTGCGCTGCGGCATAAAGGCGCGCTGGCTTTTGCGCTGGTAGCGGCAGATACGCTGCAACTTCGCGAGCAGCCCAATCATGCTGATCAAAAACTTTTTGCTGTGGACTTCACTGGTGTAGAGATTGACGCGCTCGCCAAGCTGGATGCCGGCGATGCGACTGCGACCTGGGAGCAGGCAATGCTGCAAACGCAAATTGCGGTGGCCGCTCAGGCCATCGGCGGCGCCAGCAGTATGCTGCAGATGGCCAACGAGTATGCCCAACAGCGGCAACAGTTTGGTCAGCCTATTGGTGCGTTTCAGTCGATCGCTCATTATTTGGCTGACTGTGCGACAGAAATTGAGGGTGCGCGCTATCTGGTTTATCAGGCGGCGTGGGCCTGCGATCAGGGCCGGCCCTACGCCCAGCTGGCAATGATGGCGAAGTTGCAGGCGACTGCTGTGTACCGCCGCAGTACGGTCACGGGGGTGCAGGTGCACGGTGGTATGGGTTTCAGTGCTGATGCGGACCCGCAGCTCTACTACCGGCGCGCCAAGCATTTGCAGCTGATGTACTGGGATACGGATTATCTGGAGCAGCGAATCGCGGCGGAGATACTGGATTGATGGCTATGACGGACAGGAAATTTTTATGGGTATCGTAGCGGGTAAGCGCGCTGTCGTAACCGGCGCCGGTGGCGGTATTGGGCGTGGCCATGCGCTGTTGCTTGCGCAAGAGGGCGCACGGGTGGTGGTCAATGATATTGATGCTACCGCGGCGGAGGCGGTGGTTGCGGAGATTGTTGCCCAGGGCGGTGAAGCTCTGGCGGCAGCGGCAGATATTGCCAGTCGTGCGGGAGCGCAGTCTATTATCGACGCCTGCATTTTGGCGTGGGGCGGTATTGATATCATGGTTAACAACGCGGGTAATCTGCGTGATCGCTCCTTTCTCAAAATGACTGAGGAAGAATTTGATGCGGTCTGGGGGGTGCATGTGAAGGGTACTTTTCACTGCGCTCAGTTGGCCGCGTTGGCGATGCGTGAGCAAGGTAATGGCGGCGCCATAATCAACACCAGCTCCGGCTCGCATTTCGGAAACTTTGGTCAGACCAACTATGCGGCGGCCAAGGGTGCCATTGCGTCCATGACCTATACCTGGGCGCTGGAGTTGGCCCGCTTGGGTATTAGGGTGAATGCTATCTGTCCGGTCGCCATGACGCGTATGACCGACGGGCTGATGAGTGACGCGCAAGATGGTACGTCGGCGGCGGAGCTGTGGCAGGCAGAGCGCAACGCGCCGTTGGTGGTCTACCTGGCCAGCGATGAGGCGGCTAACGTCAGCGGTCAAGTGTTCGGGGTTGGCGGCGAACGCCTGTCCCATATGATTCAGCCTCACTACGGTAAGACGCTGACGATGCCCGGCGGCTGGACGGTGCAGGCGGTGCGGGAACAGTTTCAGGCGGAGATGCCGTCGCAGTTTGGCGTGTTCGGTATTCTCGGCAAACCCTATCCCTTCCATAAAGGCGTGGTGGCACCCGATGCAAAGCAATGAGCAAGGCATGAGCTACGAGACGCTTACCTATGCGGTAACCGATGGGGTCGCCCTGATTACGCTGAATCGTCCACAAGCTCGCAATGCGGTGAACTCGGTAATGAGTCGTGAACTGCCGCTGCTATGGCGGCAGTTTGAGAACGATGCGCAGGCGCGGGTGGCGATACTCACCGGTGCGGGTGATAAAGCACTGAGCACCGGCGCCGATCTTTCCGACCTGCCGCAGACCGATGGCGATGGTATGGAAGGCTCGTTGCAGTCTATCCGCTGGACGTCATTGCAGAACCAGGTTTGGAAGCCGGTCATCTGCGCCGTCAATGGCATGGCAGTGGGCGGCGGTCTGCACTTTGTTGCCGACAGTGACATCGTTATTGCAGCCGATAACGCGACGTTTTTCGATACCCACGTGAAAGTTGGTTTGGTAGCGGGCCTGGAGCCGGTGAGCCTGGCTCGGAAAATGCCATTAGAGTCGGTATTGCGAATGGTGTTGATGGGTGGCAGTGAACGCCTCTCAGCCTCCGCGGCTCATCAGCTGGGTTTGGTAGGAGAAGTTGTGCCAGCCGAGCAGTTGCTGCCCCGCGCGCGGGAATTGGCGGACCTAATCAAGCAGCATTCTCCGGCCGCGATGGCGCGCAGCAAGCGGGCTATTTGGGAGGGAGCTGATCGCGGCTTGCAGGATGGCTTAGAGCACGCATGGGACATTATCATGCAACATAACAGTCACCCGGATATAGCCGAGGGCGGCCAGGCGTTTGTCGAGCAAAGACCGCCGCAGTGGCGTGATTACAGTGAGATTGAATCGTGAACTACCGGGAAATTATTGCCGCGGTGACTGACGGTGTGTTGCAGATCACCCTCAACCGACCTGACAAGCTGAATGCCTATACCCCTGATATGGGCGATGAGTTGGTGCACGCGTTGCGCGCAGCAGAGGCCGATGCAGAGATACATGCAGCGATAATTACTGGCGCGGGCAAGGCGTTCTGCGCCGGTGCCGATCTGGAGTTTCTGGGCGGTGAATTATCGCGTAGTGGCAAGGCGCTGGGGCAGGAGGAATTTATCGCCAGCTTTACCGAAGAGTTCGCTGAGCTGGAGTTGCTCACCATAGCGGCGATCAACGGTGCCGCAGCTGGAATTGGCATAACCGGCATGTTGGCGGCAGATATCCGTGTGGTAGCTGAGGATGCCAAACTGGTACTCAACTTCGCCGAGCTGGGTATCGTGCCGGGACTGGGCTCTAGTTACTTTTTACCGCGCTTGGTAGGTGCCGCCAATGCCAGGGAGCTATTGCTCTGTGAACGACGCCTCAGTGGAGCGCGTGCCGCTGAGCTGGGTCTCGCTAATCATGCCGTAGCGGTTGCTGAGGTATTGCCATTGGCGCAGCAATTGGCAACGGCTGCCGCCGACTGTAAGCCGGGTATGATCGGCACAATAAAACAGGCGCTGAATACGGGGCAGGGTGCCACTCTTGCGCAGGCGCTCGTTAACGAAGCCGCTTTGAGTGTGAGGAAAAAATCGTGAAAGAAATCAGTCTCGCTGATAAATATACTGCCCTGTCCGGACGCATCTATGTCAGCGGTAGTCAGGCGCTGGCGCGCCTGCCGATGCTGCAATACCAGCGTGACCTTGCCGCTGGTCTGAACACTGCCGGCTTCATTTCCGGGTATCGGGGTTCACCGCTGGGAGTTTACGATCTGGCGCTGTGGCAGGCCGAAGAGTTCCTGCAGCAGAATCAGATTCACTTCGCGCCGGGCATTAACGAAGACATGGCAGCCACTGCAGTCTGGGGTACCCAGCAGGTCAAAGAGTTGGGTGAGTCCAGTTACGACGGCGTGTTCGCGATGTGGTACGGCAAGGGTCCTGGCGTTGATCGATCAGGCGATCCCCTCAAGCACGGCAACTATGCCGGTTCAGCGCAGTATGGCGGGGTGCTGGTATTGTGCGGTGACGATCATGGTGCGCGCTCGTCCACCACCGCGCATCAGAGTGATCATGCCCTGATTCATTTTGGCATGCCGATTCTTAACCCGGCGACGTTGCAGGAATACCTGGACTTTGGTCTTTACGGTTTTGCTCTGTCTCGCTACGCCGGTTGCTGGGTAGGTTTTAAATGTGTAACCGATACCGTGGAGGGCTCGGCCTCGGTGAGCGTTGATGCCGGTCGGGTGCAGATTGTAGAGCCTGAAGATTATTCGTTACCGGCCGATGGCCTCAATATCCGCATTGGCTTTACACCGCTGGACGCTGAGCAGTTGATGCTAGAGCGACTGGATGCGGCGCGGGCGTTCGTGCGCGCCAACCAGTTGGATCGCACCGTGTATCCGGGGAGTGGCAAAAAGCTGGGTATTATATCTTCCGGCAAAGCCTGGCTGGATGTCATGGACGCGCTGGCGCAGCTGGGTATTGATGCCGCAGAGGCGGAACGGCTGGGGCTGTCGGTCTATAAGGTAGCGATGGTCTGGCCACTGGAGCCGCAGGGTCTGCAGCGTTTTGCTGCCGACTGCGATGCCTTGTTGGTGGTTGAAGAAAAGCGCCCTGTGATCGAAGAGCAGGTGGCGGCCATTCTCTACAACCAGAGCGAGCGGCCGCAGCTTATCGGCAAACACGATGCCAGCGGTGCTGCGCTAGTGCCCAGTCATGGTGAACTCAACCCGGCTCAGGTTGCGCAGATTGTCGCAACGGTTTATCTCGCTGCCCACCCGGATCAGGAGCTGGCGGAGTCGCTGCAATCTCTGCAACAGCAGTTGGCCGCTGCCAGTCGAGGCGAGGTGGCGGCTTCAGGTTTGATGCGCATTCCCAGTTTCTGTGCCGGTTGCCCGCACAACACCTCAACTAACGTACCGGAGGGCTCGGTGGCTATGGGTGGCATTGGTTGCCACGGACTGGCGACGTGGATGCCGGGACGCCGCACGCAGTCGTTGACGCATATGGGCGGGGAGGGCGCGACCTGGATTGGGCAGGCGCCGTTTATGGACCGCGAGCATGTGTTTCAGAACCTGGGCGACGGCACCTATTTTCACTCGGGCCTGTTGGCGCTGCGAGCCAATGTGGCTGCGCGCAGCAATATGACCTACAAAATCCTGCTCAATGGTGCGATATCGATGACCGGTGGTCAGCCTATTGAAGGGCAGAGCTTTGACGGTGGTATTACTGCTCCGCATATTGCCGCTCAGGTTCATGCGGAAGGCGTCACCCGTATTGCCCTGGTCACTGATGACCTGCAGCGGCATAGTGACAAGCGTTTGTTTCCGGCCATCACCAGCTTCCATCATCGCGATGAACTGGATGCGGTGCAGCGGGATATTCGCCATCACAAAGGGGTCTCGGTCATTATTTATGAGCAGGCCTGCGCCACCGAGCGGCGGCGCCTGCGCAAGCGCGGCAAGTTACCAGACGTCGACCAGCGGCTGTTTATTAATGAGGACGTGTGCGAGGGCTGCGGTGACTGCGGCGTGCAATCCAATTGCATTGCGCTGGAGCCGGTAGCCACCGAGTTGGGTCGCAAGCGCAAAATCAATCAGTCGGTTTGCAACAAAGACTTTTCCTGTGTCAAAGGCATGTGCCCGAGTTTTGTCACGGTTTACGGTGGCAAGCTGCGCAGCGCGGCAGCGGCCGGTGAGGGTATTGACGAGCGCTTGCTTCGCGATCTGCCTGCGCCGGCGCAGACCATGAGCGCCCAGGCCTGCAATATCGTGGTTGCCGGTGTCGGTGGCAGTGGCATTGTGACCCTCGGTGCGCTATTGGGTATTGCTGCGCACATGGAGGACAAACCTTGCAGCGTGTTGGATATTACCGGATTGTCGCAGCGCAACGGTGCGGTGACCAGCCACATACGTTTTGTGGCCGCCAATGAACTTGAGGTTTCCACGCGCATACCGCAAGGCGCTGCCGATCTGGTGCTGGCCGCCGATTTGGTGGTGGCAGCCGGTGCACAGGTATTGCCGGCGCTGTCTGCGCAACGCTCGGCGGTGGTCTATAACAGTTATGTGGCGCCCACCAGTGCCTTTGCCCTGAATGCAGACCTCAGCTTCGACAGCGACACTATGGAGCAGTCACTGCAGGTGCGTACCCGGGAGGGGCATACTCATGGTGTCGATGCGTCCGCCGTGGCCACCAAGTTGCTGGGCAATGCGATTGGCGCCAATGCGTTTCTGCTGGGCGCCGCGTGGCAGCGTGGCTATATTCCGTTGCAGTTTGAGTCGCTGGAACGCGCTATCGAACTCAATGGAGTCGCTATTGAAATGAATCTGATGGCATTTCGTTTGGGTAGATTGTCGGTGGTTGATCCACAGCAACTGCAGACGGTTATGGGTGAGGGTGTGGTTGCAGTCGAACCGGCAGTAACTGAAGTAAAGGAGCAGACTCTGGAAAGTCTGTTGGCTGCAAGAGAACGGCTGTTGACCGACTATCAGGATGCCGCTTACGCACAGCGTTATCGTACACTGGTGGATAAAGTGGCAACGGCAGAACGTGGCGTGCTCGGCGTAGAAGGTGAGCTGAGTGCTGCGGTAGCGCAGAACTATGCCAAGCTACTGGCCTACAAAGATGAGTACGAAGTGGCGCGTTTGTACTCCAGTCCCGCCTTTGCCGCACGCCTCAAACAGCAGTTTGATGGCGATTTTCGTCTCGGCGTGCATCTGGCACCGCCGTTGCTGTCGCGTCGTGATCCGCTGACCGGCCGCTACCCCAAGGTCGAATTCGGCCCCTGGATTTTGCAGGCGTTTCGTCTACTGGCGCCGCTAAAGCGATTGCGCGGCACGGCGCTGGATGTGTTTGGTTACGCCAAACATCGGCGCCTGGAGCGGCAGTTGATCAGCGACTATGAACAGACTATTGAAAAAGTGTTGGCAGAGCTGACGGTGGCTAATCACAGCACTGCGGTGCAGCTGGCGTCGCAGCCGGCCCGGATACGCGGGTTTGATGTGGTCAAGGAAGCGGCTGTTGCCGAACAGGCGGAACTGCGTGAGCAGTTGTTAGCCGAGTTCTCTGCGGGCGGCGTGCAACCGGTGCGAATGGTAGAACCGGTGGAGGCGTGAAGTGACACCCAGTGATGCGTCAATTGATTTGCCTGAGCCGGTAGCGGGCTGGGTTGGTCAGCTGCGCTACCAGCGGCAGGCGCAGGCCTTGGTGGCCGCCACTAATGTGTGCGCGCTGTGTGCTGCGGTTGAAGATGCCAATCCGGCCTGGTGGGACTCAGCGGTGGCACTTGAGTTGCTCGGCGCTGAGTTCACACCACCGGCGATGGTGTCCAGCTGGACCCGACCCGAGCTATGGCGCCCAGATGATCATAGCGAGGTGATGCCGCTGCAACTTCACTATGACCTTAAGGCCGCGTTTGATTATCCGACGGCGCTAGTCAGTGGTTTTGAATCAGTGTTTTATCAGCCGGCAGTCCTCAATGATCGTCTGTCTTCGAGCCAACTGTTACAGAAGGTCAGCGCCGAGAAAACCACCCGCTTGGGTCGCGGTCGCTTCTGGGTCATTGAGGTGCGCTACCACAATCAGGACGAGGCGTTGGTGGCCACCGAGCAATTTGATTGTTTTGGCTATCGCCGTGAGGTGGAGTCATGAGCCAAGCCTACTATTCTGAGCGGGCGGTGGGAGATTCACTACAGCCGCTGGAATTAGCAGTCACCACCACCGCAGTGGTTGCTGGCGCAATGGCAACGCGCGATTACTCGCCACTGCATCACGACTACCAGTATGCGACAGAGACGGCAGGGCATGCCGATATCTTTCTCAACACGATACACCAGGGCGCACTGTTTCAGCGCCTGCTGACCGATAACCTGGGTCCACGAATACGTCTGGGACGATTGCGCATTGCCATGAAGCGACCGGTGTATGCCGGTTCTGCGGTTACCGTTAACGGTGTACTGACGCACAAAGCGATTGATGACTTTGGCTGTGGCTGGCTGCATTTTGACCTGGAACTGCTGGTAGCAGATGAGCTGGCCTCGAGCTCGGCGGTAAGCTGCGCAGTGCCCCTTGATGTAGCGGACAATCCCTGGCAGCGACGGGGTGAGGAGTGGCAGCCATGACGACCCTTTCGGGTAATGCAACGGAAGCACCACTGAGCGATGTGTTGGTGCTTGACTGTTCGTTGTTGTCAGCCGGAGCTGCCGCCGCCCATCTGGCTGACCTGGGTGCGCGGGTGATCAAGGTTGAGCCTCCCGGCGGTGATTACGTGCGCCAACTGACCTGGCCTATTATCGAAGGCGACTCGCTGATGCACCACGAGGTGTCACGCGGCAAGCAGAGCCTGGTGCTGGACCTGCGGCATGAGCAGGGCGTGGCGGTGTTCCGCGAGCTGGCAGCCAAGGCCGATGTCGTTATAGAAGCTATGCGTCCGGGCGCGTTGGCGCGGCGGGGGCTGGGCTATGAGGCATTACGTGCGTTGAATCCGGCTCTGGTATTTTGCTGCCTCTCTGGCTACGGGATGGATGGCCCTTACCGTGATATGCCTGCTCATGGTTTGGCATTTGATGCCTGGGCCGGTTTGGTGGCGCCCGCCTATGATGAAGCCGGTTTTTGTTATATTCCCGAACACCCCTCAGTGGGGATGCATGCGGGGCCGATGGTTGCCGGCATGGCCATCTGCGCGGCCCTGTTGCGTGCGCGCAGCAGCGGCACAGGTGCTTACCTTGACCTTGGTCAGAGCGATGCAGCTGCCTATATGGATCGTCTGCGCAGTGAAACCTGGAAGGCCTATCAGCGCCCTCAGAGCGAAGTTACCGGCAATGCCAGCGATGATTTTGAGCGGCGCGCGCCGGGTACGGCGGGTATGCGTGAAGGCGTGCGTTATCAGTTCTACGAGACCAGCGATGGCCATGTGTTGTTCATGGCATCGGAGCAGGAGTTCTGGAAAAACTTCTGCCACGGTATTGAGCGCGGCGACTTGTTTGAACGGTGGCCTGGGCAGCGCTATGGCGATCACGCTCGCAATAACCGTGAGTTGCAGGCGCAGTTAAGAGAAATTTTCGCGACCAGATCCAGTGCCCAGTGGCTGCAGTTTGCCAGTGACCACAACACGGCGATAGCACCGGTCAATACACCGCAGAGCCTGCTCGATGACCCGCACTTTCAGGCGCGAATGCCCTGGCTACAGGCAGCAGACCATGTCGCCGATATGCTGCCTTTTCCGGTAAAATTTGTCGGTGAGAACCTACCTGAGCCAGGTTTGGCGCCTCAGGCTGGTGAGCACGGTCGAGTTATTCTTGAGGAATTGCTGGGCTACGACAACGCGCAGGTGCAGGCGCTGCTGGATGCAGGCGTGCTGGCTTAGTTGGAAGTTGTTGCGCCGACCAGGGCTTCACAGTGTTGCTTGAGGCAGTCGGCGGCCAGCTCAAAACCCGCTTCAACCGCCGGCCCCGACTCTGCCAACATAGCGGCCATGCCCACCCCGCTGAACTCATCCACAGACCAATATTTACAACTGTTCGCGTCTAGCGCTTCCAGATACTGGGTGCGCTCGGCGTGTATGGGATCCCCGGGGTTATTTTCCATGCGCCAGGCCAGTGCCCGACAGGGTTCAATGCGGGACATATATTCAGTCATTTCAAATTGCTGGCCAGCCATAACAACCTGCATCACCACCGGTGTTTCCAGACTCAGCTGGGTCTGGATGTCCGGATTGAATCGGTTCCAGTTAATGTAGTTCGGGAAGTCGACCAGTACCTCCCAGACGCGTTCAACCGGTGCTTGGATAATAATCGGGCTGGAACTGACAGCGGTATCTGAAATCATGCGCGGCTCACTGTGCTAATACATTTTTCCTCATTATAAACCCCGGTGCTTTAGCAAGGCACGTGTGGCTGTTGATAAAGCGCTAATTTCCCAACGCCAGTTTAAGCATTGGCTCCAGTATCGTTGCGCGGGTTGCTGGCTGGACTGCTCAGTGAAGCTACCGCTTAACCTGAGGCATTGGCAGGTATGGTTCTTTTACCACCTTGCTGACAGGTAAAAAGGGTGAATTCTTGCGTTTTTAGATCACTATGTGCTGAAAAATACTTACCTCAAGGTTTTCTCTGGAGCGCGCATCAAGGGTGATTTGAGTTATACAATGGCAGCGCCATCTGTAGCGGCGTCCGCGCCATCTTGAGGAGTAGTCGAGGCCAATGATTTACCAGACCCTGGGATTGCTAGCGGTGTTGGCGTTGGTGTATAGCGCCACCAGCGGCTGGTTTGAGCGCCGTCCTATTAATGGTGCACTGGTCTATATGATGTTCGGGTTGCTGTTTGGTAATCTCGGTCTGGGTTGGTTGAACCTTGATATCGGTAATGAGGGGCTGCGGCTCATTGCCGAAATCACTCTGGGCGTGGTGTTATTCTGCGACGCGGCCGAGGCGGACTTTGAGGTGCTGGAGCGCAATCTGCGCATACCAGAAAGACTGTTGGGTATTGGTTTGCCCCTGACCCTTGGCTTGGGTTTTGGCGCAGCGCTGCTGCTCTTCGATCAAATGAGTTACCTCGAGGCAGCAATACTGGCGACCATACTGGCGCCTACCGATGCTGCGCTGGGAAAGGCTGTTATCTCGGATCATTCAGTGCCTGCCAGAATTCGTACCAGTCTGAATGTGGAGAGTGGTCTCAACGATGGAATTTGCGTACCCGTGTTGCTGGCCTTGTTGGCCCTGGCGGCGGCGGAGGGCGCGGAGTCTGGTTTTTTCCACTTCATGGTTACTGAAGTGGGTATTGGTGTTTTCTGTGGCGTGGTGTTTACCTTCGCTGCCTGCAAGTTGCTTGACGTTGCCTCAGAGAATGGTTGGATGGATAACGCCTGGCGACAACTGCCGGTGGTCAGTACGGCCCTGGGGTGTTTTGCGTTAGCGCAGCTGTTGGGGGGTAGTGGTTTTATTGCGGCTTTCTGCGGTGGTTTGCTATTCGGACGCATAGCTGGGGCGCAGAAGCAGCCGATGCTGGAATCAGCGGAGGCAACAGGAGATACCCTGGCGATGATTACCTGGGTTATTTTTGGAGCCGCGGTGGTAGGCCCTGCCTTGGGCTCATTCAGTTGGCAGGTGTTTGTCTATGCGCTACTCAGTTTGACAGTCGTACGGATGCTGCCGGTGATGCTGTCGCTCTTGGGTACTTCACTGAGCTTTAATGAAAAGTTGTTCATGGCCTGGTTCGGTCCGCGAGGACTTGCCAGTATCGTGTTTGTCGTGATCGTGTTGGGCGAGAATTTTCCAGAGATCGAGACGATTGTCATAACGGTGCTGCTGACAATACTGTTCAGTGTGATTGCTCATGGCGTGACAGCTAACCCGTGGGTGGGCGCTTTGTTTGCAAGCCGCCCAGAGGTAGCTGGCGAAACTAATCGTAGCGGTTACAATGACCGCCACTAATAATAAGGTTTAAGGGGAAAATTGGGATGAATACCAACACGAGTCTGACACAGGCTTTGACGTCACACGAGTTTATGGATGGGCTGATTCGGTTTGCTTTTATAAGCACACTGGTCCTGTTGTGTTTTCGGGTGTTCAACCCCTTCGTCTCTTTGATGATCTGGTCGTTGGTGTTAGCCGTGACGCTGTACCCCCTGCATCAATCGATTGCTGCGCGCCTGGGCGGTAATCAAGGCCGAGCGGCGACGCTGCTGATTGTTGCTGGCCTGCTCTTGGTAGGGGTGCCTGTAGTATCGCTGGCGCTCTCTTTTGCAGATCATATTACTTCGATTTATGCCGCCTGGCAGGCGGGAACTATAGCGATACCAGATCCCAATCCGGCAGTCGCACAGTGGCCGCTGGTGGGTGAGCGCTTGTTTGCGTTGTGGGCGGATGCTGCTGACAATATTGAAGCTTTCTTGATAACCCACAAAGATTCACTGGAGGAACTGGGTCGACGCACACTGGGCTACCTCGGTAGCAGCGCTGGTGCAGTTCTGTTCTTTGTCGCTGCCTACATCGTTGCGGGTATTATGATGGCCTATGGCGCTAGCGGCAGTGCCGCTATGTATCGCATCATATGCCGTATTGCCGGTCCGGTGGCAGGGCCAGAAGTGCATACACTGGCAACGTTGACGACCCGTTCGGTTGCGGTGGGCGTGTTGGGTGTGGCCCTGATACAGGCACTGATACTCGGTGTCGGGTTCATGTTTGCCGGTGTTCCTGCAGCTGGAATCCTCGCGCTGGTGGTTCTGTTCTTTGGTATTCTGCAACTACCGGCGTTGCTGATATCACTACCCGTAATTGCCTATTTGTGGATGGTTGGTGACGCTTCTGGCACCAGTAATGTTATCTGGACTGTCTATATGTTGGTGGGCGGGGCTTCCGACAACGTGCTCAAGCCGATGCTATTAGGTCGCGGAGTTGACGCACCGATGCCGGTGATCTTGCTGGGTGCACTGGGTGGTATGGTTTCTGCAGGAATTATTGGCTTATTCCTTGGTGCCGTGATTCTGGCGGTGGGCTATCAGGTGTTCATGAAGTGGGTGGACGCTTTTGCTGAGCACGAGGCCGCCGAAACCGCAGATAGCGCCGACTGAATATGCCTGCGTTACGCATCTTGCTGCTCGCGACAAGCGTCGTGATGAGCGCCTGTACCACCCTGGGTCCCGACTATGAGGAGCCCAGAGTAGGTTGGGTGGAGGACTGGGAGGCCAGCCTCTATGGCCAGGTTGAACAGCCCGCCGCAGATGCTGAGGGTCAGGATCTGTCATTCTGGTGGCAGTCGTTCGAGGACCCGATACTCAATCAACTGATAGAGACCGCGCGGCTGGAAAACCCTGGTTTGCGTATCGCAGGCCTGCGCATTCTTGAAAGCCAGGCAACCTTGGGCATTGTCCAGAGCAGCCGCTATCCCCAGTTGCAGCAGGCCAGTGGATCATTGGCGCGCGTTGACAGTTGGGATACGCAGGGCAATGACTCGGGTGATCGCTCTGATATTACAGCTTATGACGTGGGTTTCAATATTGGCTGGGAACTGGACTTCTGGGGACGCTTTGCCCGAGGTATTGAGTCCGCAGATGCGGCATTTTTTGCCTCCGTGAGCAATCAACAGAATGTGCAGGTGTTGCTAAGCGCACAAGTGGCACAGGCCTATTTTGCTTATCGCACCACCGCGCTGCAGATAGCTATTGCTCAAGAGAATGCTGGACTGCAGCTTCGCAGCTTCGAAATTACCACTAAGCTTTATGACAGTGGCCAGGCTGCGGAGCTGGATTTACAGCAGGCCAATACTCAGTATCTGGCTACACTGGCCACCATACCGGCGCTGGAAATCGCGCAGCGGCAGTTGAGCAATACATTGGCAATACTGCTTGGGCGTCCGCCCGGAGCGATGCCTGAGTTGGAGGCTGTGCCGGCAACGCTGCCAGCGCTGAGTGCGACCATGATTGAGGATATTCCCGGGCGCTTGCTGATGCGGCGTCCTGATATCCGTACCTCGGCCTGGCAGGTTGCCGCGCAGTCGGCGCAGATCGGGGTTGCCGAGGCTGATTTATATCCGTCGATATCCCTGTTTGGCACTATCGGTTGGTCGGGCAACTCGCTAGACGCCAGCAACGATACCCTGAGTACGGGTATCGGCCCCAGTTTCACCTGGAACCTGTTCAATTACGGGCGTATCAAGAACAACGTGCGGGCGCAGGATGCGCGTTTACAGCAGGCCATTGAAAATTATCAAAACACCGTTCTGCAGGCGGCCAGAGAAATTGATAATGCCGCTATCAGCGTGGTTAAAACGCTGGAGCAGGACGCTATTCTGCAACAGTCCTTGGCGGCCGCAGAGCGCTCGTTGGAGCTTTCCAGTTCGCGTTATCAGGAGGGTTACTCAGATTTTCAGCGGGTGTTGGATGCACAGCGCGCGCTGGCTGTGCAGTCCAACAACCGGGCGGTTACTCAAGGTGCGCATATTGATGCTGTGATAGCGTTTTACAAGGCACTGGGGGGTGGTTGGCAGCAGGCGACTATTGAGCAAATAGTGCCCGAGAGCCTGCGCGAGAAAATGCAGCAGCGGACCGACTGGGGTGATTTATTGACGACACCGCTGCCGACATCAGAACCATAGAACAGAGAGCGAAAGCCATGGATAGTAACGAGACAACCAAGGCCGAAGAGCCCGCACTGAATGAAGACGCGGCGCCCGGTGTCGTCAAATGGGGCGGTGCTCTGGTCGCCATCTTGATCCTGCTCACTCTGACCTGGTATCTGGCGGCTGATCGCTACACACCCTATACCGACCAGGCCCGCATTCAGGGCTATGTTATTGGTGTCGCACCACAGGTCTCAGGTGTCGTACGGGAGGTCTGGGTAGAGAATAATCAGTCGGTTAATGAAGGTGACCGGCTGTTCAAGATTGACCCCAACCAATACGAAATCGCACTTTCCAGGGCGCAGTCGGACCTTGAAAATACGTTGCGCCAGGTGGATGCCGGCTCTGCCGCCGTAGACGCAGCTCGTGCGAACTTGCGCGCCGCGCAGGCCAATCAGGAAAAAGCTGAAAAAGATACGAGCCGACTGGAGCGTCTGCGTGCGGATGACCCTGGGACTATATCCGTCAGGCGACTTGAAATCTCGCGCGCTACCCTGGATCAGTCCAAGGCAGGAGTGGCCGCTGCCGAGGCTGATATACAACGCGCTATCGAGCAAAAGGGTGGTGGTAAAGGTGAAATCAATACCTTGGTACAAGTGGCACAAACTGCGGTAGAGAAAGCGCAGCTGGATCTGGAACGGACCGTGGTCAGGGCCTCCTCGAGAGGTGTGATAACTGATTTGCGTGCAGACATCGGGCTCTACGCGGGTGCGGGTACTCCGGTGATGACTTTGGTGGCGGTGCGCGATGTTTGGGTGCGCGCCGAGTACACTGAGAACAACCTGGGTAATATGCGTCCCGGCACGCCGGTGGAGTTGATTTTTGACATACTGCCGGGCCGCGTTTTCAAAGGCGAGGTGCGCAGTATCGGCTTGGGAATCAGCACGGGCAGCACAGCGCCTGCTGGCACCTTGCCCACTATCGATAATAGTCGCGACTGGCTGCGGCAATCACAGCGGTTTCCCGTCAACATTGGGTTTGACGTGACGCAGGACGAGACTCTGTTGGCTCGCCTGCGGGTAGGCGGACAGGCATCTGTCATGGCCTATAGCGACGAAGGCGGATTGCTGACCTGGCTGGGTAAGCTCTACATTCGCTTGATGAGCGTCATGTCGTATGCCTACTGAGCCAGCCCGCTGGCTGGCTATGGATGTCGCGGCGCGGCGGGTATTTCGACTTAGCTTAACGGTTGCACTGACGCTGGCGGCAGCCTATGCCATACCGCTGGAGATGCCTTTTCTGGCGCCCATATTTGCGTTTATGCTCGCCGCTGCGCCAAAGCCACCCATGGGTGTCAAAGGCATGCTGGGACTGATGTTGGTGCTGACACTGACACTGGGTGTCGGTTTGTTGCTGCTGCCTGTGCTAATGCATTATCCGCTAACCGGTCTGCTGTTGGTATTCGTGGGACTGTTTGTCACCAATTTCCTCAGTATTAATTTGGGCAAAGGTGCTGCTGCGACGCTGTTGACCGCGGGTATAACCATGATTACGGCAGCGGGAACGGTTAGCTATGTAGTGGCCAGTAGTATAATTGACGCCATGGTTTTGGGCGTTGCTCTCGCCGTAGTGTGCCATTGGTTGGTGTATCCTTTGTTCCCTGAGGACTCGGCAGCAACACCGGTGCCTGAACCTGCGGTCGATGTGGTCGAATCCAACTGGCTGGCGCTGCGTGCTACGTTAATAGTCTTCCCCAGCTTTCTGTTGGTTCTGGTTAACCCCGCGGCCTACATGCCTATCGTTATGAAGGCAGTATCGCTGGGGCAGCAGACTTCAATTCTGGATGCGCGGCACGCGGGCAAGGAACTGCTGGGGTCTACGCTGCTAGCCGGTTTGTTCGCGGTGGTGCTGTGGTTCGGTCTCAGTATTGCGCCCAATTTGTGGATGTTTTTTCTGTGGACACTGCTGCTCGGAATATTTCTGGCGGGTAAGTTCTATGGTGTGCTGGCTACCCGATATCCACCTTCGTTCTGGCAAAACGTGCTGGTCACCATGTTGATTCTGCTGGGACCCGCGGTCGAGGACAGTGCCAGCGGCAAAGATGTATATAAGGCATTTGCTGTGCGCATGGGACTGTTTTTGTTAGTCACCCTTTACGCATGGATGGCACTGATATTTCTTGAATGGCTGCGAGCTCGCAGCTCTAACCGCGCCTTGGGCGCACTTGAGGTAGGCTGATGTTGGCGAATTTATTAGTAGGTCTGGCAACCATGGTTTTATGCCTTATTATGCAGGCGCTGCTGGTGTCTCTTGCGGTCCGGTTCTATGCGCGGCGTAAACATTTGGTTGTTGGTGGTTCCTTTGCAGCCACTATGTTCCTGCTCTGTGCGGTGATGTTACTGCTGGTGCTTGGCAACGCTTTGCAGATCGGAATTTGGGCTGGAGTGTTTATGTTGCTGGAAGAGTTCAACACTTTCTCGGTGGCTGTTTACCACTCTGCGGTAAACTTTGCGACGCTCGGTTATGGCGATATCGTGATGTCGGAGCAGCATCGTCTATTGGGCCCGCTAGAAGCGGTTAACGGCGTGTTGATGATCGGAGTATCAACGGCGGTGGTAATGTGGGCACTGCAGGATGCTATGCAGGGCGCTGTGGCCGAGCAAAACTAGCTGCGCATCACGCGAGCCAGGCTGCGACGACTTTGCCAGCCACGCGTCGATGATTTTTCAGCTGTTCAAATGGCCTACTTTGACCCAGATCAGCGTGTCCTGCTCCACGTAGGGGTGGTGCTGGCTCAGATGTGGGCTGCGAATCCAGGTACCAGCGGGGTAGCGTCCGTGTTCGTCGATAAACTCACCTTCCATGACGTAAATCTCTTCGCCTCCGAAGTGGGTGTGAGGCAAAAACTTTTCACCCGCCGGCCATTTCACCAGGGCGACCTGTTCACTGCCGCAGGCGTGTAGTGGCATTACCTGCAAATTACCCTGTCCGGGGGACCACTGCGCAGTCCGTGTGTCTATGACTACATGAGCGTTATCCTGCGGGCTGAACTGATGCAGTTTAACGAGGATAGTGCATCCCTCAGCGCTGAAGGGTGCATGCCGAAAACCCTCTGGGTTACGGAAGTAGGTACCAGCTTTGTAGTCGCCCGTTTGGTCAGAGAAGGTGCCCGATAGCACCAGAATCTCCTCACCCAGTGGGTGATCATGAGTGGAGAAACTGGCGCCTGGATCATAGCGAACAATACTGGTCGCATGGCCACGTTCGGCGTCTTCGCGTGCCAGTGGCTTGCGCCACACACCGGGCATGGGGCTGGCGACCCAGTCTTGCTGGGCGGTGTCGATAACGACTTGCTGGCTGAAGTCCATATTAGTGAGAGACACAGCTTTACTCATCTTCGCTGGTGCGATAGTCGCCAAATTGACCATCACGAGACTGCAGGGCATCGGTCAGCTTAGTGCCGCCTTCGGTGGCTTTTAGAAATGCCTTGAAGGTGGGCTGATGAGTCGCCAGTGTGCAAATTTCGGTACCCTGACGCAGTCCGTCTCGCAGGCCCATGGCTTCCATCTGACGGTGCACGGCGCGCTTGTTCAGTGCCAGAATATCCATAGGAATAGTCGCAATTCGCTGCGCCTGTGCCAGAACCCGATCCTCCAGTTCAGACTCGGGAAAGGCGCCGGTAGCCCAACCGTAGCCCACCGCTTCGGTGCCGCTGATGGAGTCACCGGTCAGCAGCATTTCCATACCTTTACGCATACCTACCAGCCAGGGGTGAAATTGCATGTCCGGTACACCAAAGCGGACCGCCGGGTAGCCAATTTGTGCGTCATCGGCTACGTACACCAGGTCGCAACCGGTAGCCAGCTCGCTGCCGCCCGCCAAACAGTAACCGTGGACCTGAGCGATCACTGGCTTTTGCAGGTCCCAGATGCGCATCCAGCTTTCTACCACATGGCGTGGCCACTGGCTGTCGCCGCCGGCGGTATGAAACGGATATGACAGGCCACTGTTACCGCCGCCCAGGTCGTAACCGGCAGAAAAGCATGTGCCAGCGCCGCGCACAATCATGACCCGTACCGAGTCATCAGCATCCCCGCATTGCAGGGCGTGAAGTACCTCGCCGCGCAGTTGGTGATTGAGGGCATTGCGTTTTTCAGGGCGATTCAGGGTCAGTCGGCGCACGCCCTCAGCAGGCTCGTCAATCAGTAAAACATCGTAGCCGTTCTCGCCGTAGTGGGTTGTGTTGGAATCTTGCTGACTATAATGATTACCGTCGTTGTCGCTCATGCTTACTGTCTCTTTGGTGGCCGAGGGTGAAGACTAAACCAGTTTGGCCGTCGACCCAAATCACGCTTTCTGGCTGGACTGAGTAATCGCTCACATTTTGTCCAATACTATGCGGTTTTTTTACTCCAGAACCGGTACAATTCGCGCGCGTTTATTGGTCGGAACTTCAACTATCTGGCCTCCTTTATTATCAACCTTCAGGTCCTGACGTTACGTTTACGCGTCGCCAGGGTCGTAAGCAATGGAGTAACCCATGTACGGTAACAATGAATTCAATCGCTGGCGTCGCCATCCCTGGCACGGACTGACAGCGCGTCGTAGCGATGCCACAGACGACATAGTGCAGGTGTATATTGAGATGACCCCTGCGGATGTCGTCAAATATGAACTGGACAAGGATACTGGCTTTTTGATGGTTGACCGGCCTCAGCGTGCGACTTCTTCACCGCCTGCTCTGTATGGATTCATTCCCCAGACCTATTGCGGTGATGAGGTTGCCAAGCGCTGCCATCACGCCGATATTGCTGACGGTGACCCGTTGGATATCTGCGTCTATTCCGAGCGTCACATCACCCGTGCAGACATTCTGCTTAACGCCCGAGTCGTTGGCGGTATCCAGATGATTGACGGCGGCGAAGCCGACGACAAGATTGTTGCAGTGCTGGAAGGCGACAATATCTGGGGCGAAGTTGAAGACATTGCTGATCTTCCCGCTATTAAAATAGAGCGGCTACAGCACTATTTCTCCACTTACAAAATGGTTCCCGGCAAGAAGAATGATGTCAAAGTGGACTATGTTTACGGTCGTGAAGAGGCGCTTAAGGTAATTGCTGCAGCCCAGGCGGACTATGAGAAAGATTTCGGCCATCTGCACAAGCTGGCTGACTAGCACAATGCTGCAGGCGCCTGATTTGATGGTGTCTGCTTGATTTTTCCGCGGGTGCAGCCCTGTGCCCGCGGCTATTTTGATGGTTGTCCCTAGCTGGCTTTGTACTGATACTCCGCTCGCTGAATTCCAAAACCTCATACTTTGCGCGATTCCACGGTAAGATAGGCGTTGGTCTTTGCACGTCAGTCTTCACGCGAGGGAATGGTTTTGGCAACACACAATCCAGAAGCCTGGAACAGTCTGTTACAGCAGCTACAGGCACGCACCGATGCCGCGAAAGCGATGGGCGGCGAAGATAAGATCGCGCGCCAGCACTCACGCAACCGGCAAACCGCCCGTGAGCGTATAGATATCCTCTGCGACTCAGCCAGTTTTAGTGAAATAGGGGCTTTGGCGGGCGGTAATCACCCGGGCGGAGCCGCTGCGGTTCCAGGTGATGGTTTAGTCGGCGGCACCGGTCGAGTGCATGGCCGTTCGGTGGTTGTAATGGCCGAGGACTTTACGGTCAAGGGCGGCTCTATTGGACATCCGAATGCGGCTAAGCGAGCGCGTCTGGTACGTATGGCGGCTGAGCAGCAGCTGCCGCTTGTGCTAATGCTGGATGGCGCTGGGGAACGCGCGACTAACGGCAGTGAGCGCTATCCGGTTGCGCCGGGAGATTTACAACTGGTAGCCGACCTCAAGGGGCAGGTGCCAGTGGTGACTCTGGTTATGGGAACCTCAGCGGGGCATGGCGCGCTCACAGGAATGTTTGCTGACCTGATTATCATGACTGCTGGTTCGGCCATGTTTACGGCCGGTCCACCGTTGGTTAAGGCCGCGCTGGGTATTGATGCAACCGCTGAGGAACTCGGTGGTGCTCAGATGCATACGGCAGAAAGCGGTGTAGCCCATAACCTGGCCAACAGCGAAGCTGAGGCTGTGGCTATGGCGCGCTATTTTTTGTCGATGTTGCCGGCACGGGCGGGTGGGAAGGTGCCTGAATCTCGCGAAGCGCCAGCGGCGCAGCCGCGAGCGGTAGATCAACTGATGACCTTGATACCACCTCAGGTTAACCTCGCCTATGATATGCGCGATGTATTACAGGAGTTGGTAGACAGCCAGACCCTCTTTGAATTGCAGCCAGCTTATGGTCGAACCATGATTGTGGCGCTGGCGCGAATCGGTGGTGTGGCCTGCATGATCGTGGCGAATCAGCCTGCTGTAATGGCCGGTGCGATCACCGCCGCTGGTGCCTATAAAGCAACTCATTTTATTGATGTGGCCGCCGCTTTTGGTTTGCCATTGCTTAGCCTGTTGGATAACCCCGGAGTATTGCCCGGTGCAGCCTCTGAGCGGGAGGGGGTGCTGCGCGCTGCCGGACAGATGTTTGCGGCACAGCGCCGTTATCGCGGTCGCAAGGTTGTAGCGACGTTGCGCAAGGCGTTTGGATTCGGAAGTTCGGTGATGGGGATGAACCCCTGGGATCGTCAGACCATCAGCTTGGCACTGCCGAGTGTTACTCTCGGCGGCGTGCCAGCTATTGGTGGTGCCGAGGCCACGCGGGCCAGTGCCGAAGAGTCTGCGCAGATGCAGGAACTGCAATCAGGAGCCTGGGTGCCGGCTGACGCTATGGCTTTCGATAAGGTGATTGCGCCTGGGGAGCTGCGTAATGAGATCATTCAGGCGTTGTATCTGGATTGAATGGCTGGTCGCGCTGGCCCTTTGCTTGTCAAGCTGGATGCCGTGGGTTTCAATAGCGGGCATGAGATATATGCTTCCTCCTCTCTTGGCGACTTTGGCAGCCGTTGGCGCGGGCCCGGCTATCCGAGCCCCTTTCTGCGGCCACTGGAAGCACTGCGTATGACCGTTGCTGCAGCACCTTCGGTGCAGACTACTGCGGCGGTCATCGTCAGTTATCAGCCCGATTCAGAATTTGATGCACACTTGCAGCTACTGTTGTCTGAGTTCGACGCCGTATTTTTGGTAGATAACACTGGAGCGGGTGCGGGGCACATAGTGACTCACCCGCGCTTGCACTTTCATAGCAACGATATCAATCAGGGGCTGGGTGTTGCGCTGAATCAGGGCTGTCAGCTGGCGCTGGATGCAGGCTATGAATGGGTGGTTACACTCGATCAGGACAGCAGGCTGGAGGTAGATTTTGTGCCTATGATGATAGCCGCCTGGTCACGCAGCTCTGTATGTCCGGTGCTACTGGGGTGCAACTATTTCAGTGTTTCCCGGGGACTCCACAAAATTACTGCGGACTCCGCCGCAGCGCCGATCCCCGTGGCCACCGTCATCACGTCGGGTACCTTGATGCACCTCGATAGCTGGCGCAGCCTCGGTGGATTTCGGGAAGAGTTTTTTATTGACGGCATTGATCACGAAATTTGTTTGCGAGCACGTAACGCAGGTTGCCTTGTTGCGCTGTATCCTGGTTCGATGATGCGGCATAGCATTGGCGAGGAATATGATAGCGGCAGCTGGTTAGGTGGCATGCGGCCCTATCGGCACAGTCCGTTGCGGGACTATACCAACGCCCGGAACACTACGCGGCTGCTGCTGGAATACGTGTTACGCGAGCCGCGTTGGTGTCTGCGCAGAAGTCTGGGTTTTGCGGCTGAGTTGCTGGCAGTACTGGTTTTCGAAACCAATAAGCTGCGCCGCCTGAAATGTCTGGTGTTTGGCATTGGCCATGGTATCGCTGGAAAGATGGATGACTTCCCCGAATTTGTTCGCGATGGATAAGCCCACGCTGCTAATTCTGGGGGTGCAGTTGGAGTCTGAAGGCTACCCGAACGTACTTCATCGCGTGGCTGCTCTGCAAGATTCCGCGCACTTCAGTGTGAGCAAGATACATTATTCAGCGTGGGCCACCAGCACCCAGCGCAGTGCTGGGCTCGGCCGCGTGTTGCGCAATTTCTGGCGGATGTTGGCGGCCCATTGTGCAGTACTTTTCTGCTACCTGCGGCATCCTCCTATAGATTGCATCTATGTCCCTTACCCCGGCACTCTCCTCTTATGGGCACTGTCTTTTCTGCCGCGTCGCAGTAAGCGGGTTGTCGTCGATACTTTTATATCGCTGTACGATACGGTCGTTCTGGATCGTGGTCTGTTGCGCGAGAACAGTCTGGCGGCCCGTCTGCTATTTTTGCTGGAGCGTCGCGCTTTGCGCGCCGCGAGCATTAATATTGTCGACACAGAACAAAGCGCCAGCCACTTGTGCGCTTTGTTTGGGCTGCGCGCTGAGCAGGTGTTGGCGATCCCACTGTCGACTGATGAGGAAAATTTTATCCCCGTTACAGAGCAGGCTGATCCGGCGCGCTGTAGGGTGCTATTTGTGGGGACTCTTATACCCTTACATGGTGTGCAAACTATCACCGCCGCAGCCGCGCTGTTGGCGGATCGAGTGGATATTGAGATCAGTGTCATTGGTGATGGCCAGCAGGCGGCTGAGCTCGAGCAGGTACTGGCGGCGAACCCCGGTTGCCTGAACTGGCAACGGCAGTGGATGTCGAGTCAGGAGTTGGCCGGCGCGATAGCTGAGTCCGACATCTGTCTGGGTATTTTTGGTGATACCGAGAAAACCCAGCGGGTGCTGCCGCTGAAGCTTTATGCCTATGCGCGAGTAGGTCGCTGCATTATCACTGCGGCCACCGAATGCACTGAGAGATTCAGTGCCGGGGTTGATTATCAGCCATGGCATACGGTACCCGCGGCTGATCCGCAGGCTTTAGCGCAGGCAATTGTGGAATTGGCAGATGCACCGGCAGCGCGAGACGAACTGGCCAGCAACGCCGTGCGGTTTTATCGCGACAGGCTGAGTAATGTGGCTGCGCAGCAACAGTTGCAGGCTGTACTGTTAGGCGGGACTTAGGCCTGCAATCAAACGCTGGACAAGCTATTTCAATTAATCCAGCTCCATTGCCCGCAAATAAAGTTGGTACCAGTGGCGAATTTTGGATTCCTCGTAATCTGCAAAAATCACTTCCTGACGCTTCATCGCCTTGAGTCCTTTTTGTACCTGCGGCATGTTGTGGACATCCTGATTAAATACTTTGGCCAGCAAACCCAGCTCTGGCGCCTCTGTATAATCGGCGTCGGCATCCAGCCAGTGGACAGGCGCCGGGTCCGGACGTTCTTCACCATTGGGCGAGGGGCGCATGTACCAGCACTCGTGCACGCACTCATCGGGATTGTCGCCATTCGGGCTGAAACGATAAAAGATGTCGTTGAAGGACCCCCAGGGGTGCCAGTTCGGGAAGACGGTAAAGTAGATAGCGTCCAGTAACTCAGCGTCAGAAATTTCATCGACGCTATCACCCAGGGTAGCGCGTAAGTCTTCGCGAATCGGCTTGGCTGCAACCGAACGACGGTTTTCGGAAGGCGCAGGCTCTGGCATAGCCGGATAAGGCACTGACTCTGCACCCGGCAGTTGTTTGCCGCCAATCCAATTGCACATGTTCGGGTCGCAGTGGGTCATCGGTCCATTGACCCAGCTGCCGTCGGCGTGAAAATGACTGACGCGGCCTTTGTGGTCGGTTACGGCGACCAGGTTGTCCTCGATACGTTCGTAGAGGAACCCGGTAATCGCGTGCTTGAGCCTGGTGAACATGCGGGAGTCAGGCGCAGGCTCGTAGGGCCGAATATGCGGGCTCTCCACCTGCTGTGGAGAGATGGCGCGAGAATAATTGCCAAACACATCATACTTGGAATTACTGTCACCCAGTGAATCCAGAATAGTGGGGTGGGTGGCGATGACATGGTACGCCTCCATAAAGGCTTCCTGAGCCACTTTCCAGTTGACCTTGAGGACTTTGGCTACATGCACGGCCTTATAGCGCTTTTCGAAGGGCAGCAGAGTGAAATGATCTGACAGGTTGCCGATATGACTGGCAAAGGACTCCGCTTCTGGATCGGGGTTTATGAACAAAAACCCTCCCCAGCGTGCTACCTGGACTTCCGGCAGTCCGTATTCGGCTTTATCGACCGATGGAAAATCCCATTCACAGGGTATCTCTTGCAGTGAGCCGTCGAGATTCCAGGCCCAGCCATGAAACGGGCAGCGAAATACATAAGCAGATTTTCCACTCTGGTCACAGAGCTGGCGTCCGCGGTGTAGGCATTGATTGTAGAAGGCCTGGTAGGTGTCTTCGGCGGTCTTGACCACCAGGAATGACAGCGTGGCGATATCGTAAACGTAATAGTCACCAATATCGCGCAGCTCGTCTTCGTGGCAGGCCAGTTGCCAGCTGCGCTTCCAGATTTTCTCTATCTCACGTTCATGGATCTCCCGTGAATAGTAATAATCTGCAGGTATGCGGGTGGGGCCGGGCTCAAGCGGAGACTCGGCGCGGAGAATATCGCGTACCGGGTGCGAGTCTGCATCCAAGATGTCGGCGTAGCTGGCTCCCGCTGATCGGTTACTACCTGTAACAAATTCGACCATGTGGCATCTCTCCTTATCATTGTTGTGTGTCTGCTAGTCCAGCAATCTAGCGCAGTACTACGCTAGCCGGACTGACCTCGATCAAGATAGTCGCAGTTGTGGCTTGGGTGGCTGCTGTGATGGCTGG
The DNA here is from genome assembly GCF_026262625.1 of Candidatus Litorirhabdus singularis. Taxonomy (GTDB): domain Bacteria; phylum Pseudomonadota; class Gammaproteobacteria; order Pseudomonadales; family Halieaceae; genus Litorirhabdus; species Litorirhabdus singularis. Next base: position 525,928 of record NZ_SHNN01000003.1, on the reverse strand, counting down.
AATGCGCTGCAAAAGGCAATCACCAGATGGATGGTGAGGTGCTGGTCTGGACCCCGGCTGGTGACTAATGGTGTAATTCACGTTTTGCCAGTCGCGGGCGGCCCCGATGCCGCCCATGAGGGAATTATGCGTTTACCAGTTATCGTGGGTATGGGTGGTGTCAATGCCGCCGGTCGCACCTCGGGATTCCAAAGTTTCCGGCGTATGGTTATCGATGTCTTACCCGAGGCGCAGCGTCGCCAGACTCTGGTCGGTCTGGCGGTAATGATGGGCTTGGTTGCTGCAGAGGCTGACGGTCGATTTCGCGTAGTTCATGGCATTGAAAATACCGATAACACTGATCTTGCCGAAGGCACAGTACTCGATGCCAGCGCTGTTGCTGCAGGATTTGCAGAAGTTGTCTGCGCCGGCACGCTGGTGCGCCGGGTGGCGCCGGAATACTTCAACGTCGATGCATTGCATTGGCAGTCCAACGCCAGCCTGAGCCCTGCTGATACCAGCGCTGGTTTGCAATTTGCTATGCCTCTGGCGCAAGTGCCGGAACCGCTGCCGGAAGGTTGGAGTCTGGATTTGGTGGGTGATAAGGAGGCCCTGGTGACAGTGGTCGGCTCTGTTAATGTGAAGCTCGACAATCAGCGCGACTTTCCGGTCAAAGCCGCCGGTCAGCTACCCAGTGGTTTTGCGATCAGCGAGTTATACAATTCTCGCTTCCAGCCGCGCGGATTGCAGATGGCGCTGTTTGGGGCCACCGATGCACTGCGCTCAGTGGGCATCGAGTGGAAGGAGATTCTGCGCCATGTAAACCCTGACCAGGTCGGGGTTTATTCCAGTAGCGGTTTCGGACAGATGGACCAGAGCGGCTACGGCGGCATGCAGCAGTCACGCATGAAAGGCGATCGGGTCACCACCAAGGCCTTGGTGATGGGTATTAACTCCATGCCAACGGACTTCATTAATGCCTATGTGCTGGCGAATGTCGGCATCGCCAGTAGTTCGGTGGCAGCTTGCGCGACTTTCTTGTCAAACTTGCGCATTGCGGTAGCGGATATTCAGGCCGGTAAAGTTCGAGTCGCTATGGTGGGTAATAGTGAGGCCCCAATAGTGCCTGAATTGATGGATGGGTTTGCCACTATGGGTGCTCTGGCAACCGACGAAAACATGATTCGAACTTATGGTGATGCGGCAGTGGATCATCGCCGTGCGAGTCGCCCCTTTGGCGAGAACTGTGGATTTACCATGGGGGAGGCCAGTCAGTATTTCGTGTTAATGGACGACGCCTTGGCGGTTGAATTGGGCGCGCCATTACTAGGCTCGATAACCGATGTTTTCATTGATGCCGACGGTATTAAAAAATCGATTACCGCGCCGGGGCCTGGCAATCACATCACCATGGCCAAAGCGGCGGCTGCCGTAGTCGCTGTTGCCGGGGAAGAAGCCTTGCGTAGCAAGAGCTTTGTGCTGGCCCACGGCTCCAGTACGCCACAGAATCGTGTGACAGAATCGCAGATATTTGATCAGGTTGCGGCGGCCTTTGAGATTGAGGACTGGCCGGTGGTTGCGGTTAAGGCCTATGTCGGCCACACCATTGCGCCTGCCAGTGGTGACCAGCTGGTAGTAGCGTTGGGTGCATTTGTGCACGGTATCCTGCCGGGCATACCTACTATTGAGGCGGTAGCCGATGATGTGCATCAGCAACGTCTGCTCATTGGCCCAGAACATGTCCAACGTAACCCCGAGGATCTGGAGGTGGCAATTTTGAACTCCAAGGGATTTGGGGGCAACAATGCTTCGGCGGTGGTGCTATCACCCGCACGTACTCAGCGGATGCTGGAGCGGCGGTATAGCGCTGAGACCATGGCGGCTTATTACGCCAGGCGTGAAATCAGCGAAGCCGCAGCCAGCGCGTATTTTCTTGCGGCTGATCGCGGCGACTATGCGCCTATTTATCGATTTGGCGAGGGTATGATTGCGGACGAGGCGATAGTGATCGACAAGCTGCGAGTAACTATTGATGGCTTACCCGGTGCTATTGAGTTGCCCACTGACAACCCTTACGCTGATATGAGCTAAACAAAGGCTTCAGGCTGAGGGAATCAACTGATGAATGAACCGCAGGATTACTCGAAGGCCTGGTCCGAGCAGGGTTTCTGGGACAAGTTGCGCGTGTATGCGCGTACCGCCGGTCGCGAAGTGATAGAGAAAGCCCTATGGCTTTACTATGCCAGTCAGGAGGAGAAAGCCCCGGCCTGGGCCAAAGCAACTATTGTGGCGTCGCTGGGATATTTTATCGCACCCCTGGACGCTATTGTGGATCTGACCCCGGTTGTTGGCTATGCCGATGACCTTGGCGTACTGGCGCTGGCGGTGGCAGCGGTGGCGACCTATATCAACGATGATGTTCGTACTAAAGCAGCCGACAAAATGCAGCATTGGTTTGGCAGTGACGCGGATGAAAATATTGAAACAGATTAGCAGCTAAGATTGGTTGAGCTGGCGTTTCCCGGCAGAGGGATGCAGCGCCCACTCGGCAACGGTGTGATAGCTCACGCCGTGCTTACCCTGGCTGGACTCGAAGAGCGCAAAGCTGCTGCAGGCACATGAGAACTCAGGCAATTGGAGCGGTGCTCCCGGAGGCGGGTTGACCCGGCGCGCCAAGGTAAGGTGCGGTTTGAACTGGCTGCGTGCGACAGGCAATTGGCAGGAACTTGCAACGCTGCCCAGCGCCTGCGCCAACTGGTTCAGAGCCGCTGGTGGCGTCGATGGCCCCAGCCATAATATGCCGGTTTTGCTCCAGAAGCCTGTGGTATCCAGTGTCAGTTTGAAGCTCGGCAGTTCGAGCGTTGAAGTTTTGTCGATCAGAGCTTCCAGCTGCGGTTCATTAATATCCCCAAGAAATGCCAGAGTCATGTGGTAGTTAGCCACCGGCACGGGTCTCGCTAATAGTGGCCAGTTCAACCGCCTCCAACTCTCGATGTTCAGACAGATTTCCGGTTTCGGTTTAAAAGCAAAGAAGGCTCGCATCGGTGTCAGGGTATACACTTATCGCTGTGTTGCAATCAGGGAGTTTTTACCATGTCACATGAAATAATGAAGAACCGTGCACCGCATCCGGCTCGTGCCGCAGCAATACGTTCTATTGAAACCGTAGAAGCCGGCGACCGGGAAGGCTGGCTGGAAAATTTTCATGCGGAGGCTGTGCTGGAGGACCCGGTAGGCGTCTCGCCAATGGACCCAGAGGGTAAAGGCCACCACGGTATCGATGCCATAGCGGCTTTTTGGGATAACTTTATCGGTACGGGCAACGTGCGCTTTCATATCCGGGAGAGCTTTGCCTGTGGTAACGAGTGCGCCAATGTTGGCACCATTACCACGCGCTCAGCGGAGGGTGCAGTCGGGCGCTGTGAACTGGTGATGGTCTACAAGGTGGATGCGGAAGGTAAAGTATTGTCTCTGCGTGCATTTTGGGAAGTGGACGAAATGATGGCCGACTTTTTTTAGTCATGCGGTCCTCAGCGGGGCTGTAGATAGAGCAATAGCTGGTCTTGATCGATTTGGAAGCGGTAATTACGTAGCAGGTTCATGCCGAGTAGTCCGTCTACACCCGCGGCGGTGGGGTAGTCCAGCACTGCAATATCCAGTTGCTGCCAAGTAGAGTCGCCTAGAGTAATAGCGTTAGTCTGATAGACCTCACCGCTGGCCACGCCACCAGCGGTGTTAAAAAGACGTTTGCCAAGATACTGCAGTCCAGCGGAATCAAGCTTATTGAAGCCGGTTCTCGACAGCGTTGTTATGGAGGCCCCTGTGTCGATCAGTAGCGATAACTGTATGTTGTCGATGGACGCCTGCAGTACGTAGTGTTCACCCAGACGTTGTAGTGGAATGGTCTGGGGTGCGGTCATAGTGGCCATCTCTTGCGGGGTTGTATCAGAGCTGTTGCGCAGAGCAGCCTGCACGCCTTCTCGCCACTCCTCATCGCCGTTCTCATCCGCTGCGGCCAAGTTTAGTAGTAGCGCTCGCGCGCTGCTGAATTCGCCCAGTTGTTGATAGAGCAGCGCTTGCCGTAGTTGATACTGCGGCTGTGTTAAGCCGATGCTGTCTAGCAGTTCGTAAAAACCTGCCAGTTCGACCCAGTTTGTGCTTGCTGCCATTCGTTGATCGGTTGTCACTACCAAGCTCTCAAGCGCTGCTGCAACAGCACTAAGCTGTGATTTTTCGTACGCATAAGTGCTGGCGTACTGTAGCGTTCTGGCCGCTTCTTCGGGAAAGCCCTGTGCGGTCTGGTGCTCCGCCAGTAGCAACAGAACCGGAATGTCTTCGTAGTATAGATGTAGCCAAGCGTTCACATTCGCAGAGAATTCACCTGACGCGCAATGACTCATGCATTGCCGCAGCCATGAGTCTAGCGCTGGACGCAAAAGGGCCGCTGCCTCTGGGTTCTGCCTTTGAGTAAAAGCGTAGACTTCAATGGCGCTGCCAAACTGGGTATTTAACAACTGGAGGAACTCAGAGCGTGACAACGGCTGCGTTACTTCCTTTTCTGCAACAATTTGCGTGCTGACGCTACGGCGCGACGATGTAACCGGCGCTGGTGACATTACCGTGGTTGGCATGCTTTCGATAGGTGGCGGTGTGGAGTCGAGTGAACCATGCAGCAGCCAGCCGATGCTGATGCCAGCGGCAAAGATGACGGGATAAGAGATGAGGCGCTGCATCGGGTTAGTTTATGCCTGGTATGCGCTAGTGCCAAATTTGTGTGCTGGGCTACTCATCGCCTTATGCATTGTTCCATTGTCCTAGTCCGCCAATGTCATGTCATCAACAAATACCAGGTCTGCGGTGACTCGGCCCTCCATGGCATTCAGTTCCTGCACCACGCGCGTTCTGATAGCATCAAGCTCGGTGACATTTTTCAGTTTGAAATCCGGCCCCATTTTAATATGCAGTAGTATGTTCATGGTGCTGCCCATTTTTAGCATGCGCAGGCGATAATCGGCCACAGAGAGTCCCTTCATTGCCCGCGCTACTCGTTCGATCACATCATCCTGCACCGCCTTTTCCGGTGCCATCAGCAATACATCACGTCCATTCTGCATGAGTATTCTGATCGGCATAGGTAGCGCTAGTAGACAGAGAACCGTAACCACTAGTGGATCGAGGTAGTCCAGATAGACCTCCAGCGTGGTGCCAATGGCGAGATACCCGGCAATAAAGCTTAGCAGCACCGCACCACTCATCATCGAATCGATAATCCATCCCTGGGAGTCAACAGATACCAGCAAAGAAGCGGTTGTCTTTGCAGCACGCGACAAATAGAGGGCAAAGCAGATACAGCCCAGCGTCGAAATTATCCCGTAGATAACGGCATTGCCGATTTGTAGCGGTCGCCCCTCACCCAGCAGAGCGCTGACGGAGGACAGCAGTGCAAAAACGCAGAGTACCACCATCAGTAATGACTTCAGCACGTTGATCAGTGGGCCAAAGTGAGCGTAGCCATAATGAAAACGCTCGTCGTCCGGGCGGGTCACCAAAGCTGCTACTTTAAGTGTAGCGATCGCCATGAAAAAACCGATGCCCGAAAAAACCCCATCGAGTAGAATCGCCTCAGACTTTGTGGTGATGGCGAAACCCACCCCTAGCACCGACATGAATAGCGCGCCTGCTATTGAGACTTTCAGCGCACGCTGCTCTAGCGCGAGAGAAGATTCGGCCATGGTTAGATGCTCTTGAGGGTACCTTAGCAAGTTACCCGATGTTAGCTGGCTAATCTACACCATGCAGTCGGCGCACCTCATGATCACGCCCTGCGGCGTGGCAGAGGTCGCACCCCTCGGCCTCTGTGCCGTCATCGATGGCTGCCTGTGTGGTGGCAAAGCGTCCGCCGAAATCGATCATGTGTCCAGTGGCCAAGTCGGAATCATGGCAGCTGGCACAGACCGCTGTTGCCGCTGTCGTGACCAGGTCATCTGCCGGGTCGCTGGGATCGCTGCCGGTGTCCACGGTAGTGGCCAATACGCCGGCGGCCAGGGGTAGCTCAAAGCCATCATCGCCATGGCAGGTTACGCAGTTGCCAAGCCGACCTGGGTATTGCACATGCTCTTCGTCGAACACGTAGGTATTGAAGCCGCGAAAGCCGACAATCTGCAGCGGATTTTCCCTCATGCCCGCGGCGTGAATGGCATGAATCATGGTTTTCATGTCGATGGATTCTTCCTGCTTGCCATCGGTAGGAGGGTTGTTTGCAACAGCGCGCGTATCGCGATCGGTGTTGCGCGGGTTGTGGCAGGCGACGCAACTTTGCAGGTTGTCAGCACGATTTTGGCCATGCAGTACCAGGTTCTGGTGGCAACTCAGGCAGGCACCTATATCTGCCGAATCACGCCTTTCGACCGGCATGCCATCAGCCTCATCAATGGAGAAAAACGCATGCGCATCGCGGATAGGGATATTTTCCGGGTCCTCTCCCTCCTCTATGACGACGGTGGGATGACCATCAATGATCGCCACGCCGCTGCCACTGGCCGCCACTCCGGGTGGCGTTCCTGAGTCCGGTAATGCCTGGTCAAACAATACATTAAAGCTGCCATCGCCGTTCGGGGTCGCGCTGCTCAGTGCACTCTGGGAAATGGTACTGGCGTTGGTTTCACCGTTGCCGGTGTTGGTGTAATCGGTGGTCGACCAGGCCAGTTTGACGTTGAGTGAAGCGCCATCATTTATAAACGGATCGTCACCAAGAATATCGTAATCCTCACCCGTATACGGGTTGGTGACACGGATGTCGACGCTGGGTTTGTCGCCAGGCCCGGAACTGGCCACGTGTTCTACCACGGCGTCATAACGGGCGGCTTCATCACGAATCAGCAGAGCGTGGCTGCTGGCGATACTGCCGGCACGGCCGCCTTCCTGGTGACAGCTGGCACAGCGACTGTCATCGGGCTGGCCACGGGCGTGGGTATCCCAGTCGACCAGATCATGGCAGCTGCCACAGGTGTCGCGGGTGGCGTACTCGGCCCAGTTATCGCCCTGGTTGGTCAACGCTACATCAGGATAAAACTCATTACTGGTGCCGGTGCCAACGTGGCAGTTCTGGCAGTTGCGGGGATCCTGCGGGTACTGCACATGCGAGTAGTCATGTTCGCTATTCCTATAGCCATAGATAATGTAACTACCTCCCGCCTGCACGCTGGGCAGGTTGGCGCCCATGTGGATCTTGTGCACCATGTTTTTCATAGCCACGCTATTGCCGCTGTGGGCGTCAGTCGAGCCGGGGTTGTGACAGGTCACGCAATACTCCACCTCAATGCGGCCGCCGCCGTGAATAGCCAAGGGGTCGTGACAGCGGTTGCAGTTCGCGGTCGCGGCAATCTGCATGGCAGGCGCTGCGGCAAGCCCGGTGGCAGGCACCCAGTCGTAGTAGGGGTTGATTGGATTGGGGCCGCCGCCGAACTGGATGGCAACGCGGTGCGGGCGCTCGGGCTCGTAACTGACATCAAGATCCTCGGCCTGCGCCTGGGCCAGAATGTCAGGGTCCGGGTTGTTCACGTCGGTGACGTAGGTATAGGTGTAAGTACCATCGAGGTTGTTGAGCAGGTCGCCGCCGGCCCTGAAATCCTCATAAGTCGCCTGCAGTCGCGGCTCGGTGCCGGGACCCACGCTGCTATCTGGCTCTTCGATTGTGTTGATGTAGGATTGCCACTCGCCGGTGGCACCGCCCAGCTCGCTGGCCCGCAACTTGGACAATACAAAGCGCACATCTTCCAGCTCCAGATCGACAATGGCATCACCTTTTTCGTCGGTTACCTGAAAAGTAACTTCGGTGAAGCCGGATTCCGGAATTTGAGCCGCGGTGATAAAGGCGAAAACTTGCGTTGCATCGGCATAGCCGGGCGCAGCCGGTAACTCTGGAGGGGGCACAGGGACTTGGCCACCAGGCTCATCTGGACCAGGTTGCACGCCCTCGGCGCGGTCGCCGCCGCTACCGCCACCGCAGGCACTGACAGCCGCGGTCAGTGCCAGCATCAAGAATAAGTTTGTGACTTTCTTCAACATCTCGTTCACCTTTTCTCAGCTTCGTGGCGCCTGTTATTGCCAGCGGTAGATCACTGAAGTTCCTATATAGTGGAGGCTCTCGTCCGCCTCCTGTTCACCCAGGGTCAGTACCTTGTCAATGCTGCTGGTGGTCACTCCCGCCAGCGCCCAGTCGTCCTGGCTGTAGTTCCAATATTGATAAGCCAGCTGCAACGACAGGTTGTCGCGTAAATGCCAGGCCGCTTCCAACAGCAGGTGGTGCTGCTCACTTTCAGCGTCGGGTAGTGGCGTGGTATCAACACCACTGGCAGTGCCAGCGGCAAAGTCATAGGCGGCATTGGTCGCCACATAACTGTAGTCAGCACTAAGACTCAATGCCTCGCCCGCTTGCCATTGGGCATTCAGGCCCAGCGTGGTCGCCTCGTCATCTGTTCCTGTGTCCCAGTCCCGCGCGGGGTCGGACGCCTGTGGCAGCGGCGGGTAAATGGCGAAGGCGTTCTTTTCCTGGCCACCGCGGAAACTGCGCCCGCGCTGTTGCGACTGGTAGCGGTCAAAGCTGGCGTAAAGCCCCAGACGCAACCCGGCGCTGGGCAACCAGCCGAGGTTAACGCCCAGCCGCGCCAGCTCTTCATTGCGTAGCCCCAGGTCGGTTTTGTCGTAGTCATCTTCGCGCCACAGCAGGTTCGCGCTCACGTCCCAGGCGTGCGCCGGTTGCCAGTTAACATCCCACTGCAGTTCGCTGCGCTCGCGATTGGCCAGGTGATACTGGCTCAGCAGCGGGTGGTTACTGTAGCGCTGACTGGCCGGGGTGGCGTTGATCAGCTCCGCATCCAGGCGCGCATAGTACGACTGATCCCATCGGTAGGTGTCCGCAGCGCGATCGGCGTAGCCGAGTTTGAGTGTGGTGCTGACGCTGTCCAGTGGCCTGATGCGGTAACGCAGGTCGAGGGTATTTTCCTGAGTTGTTTCCACAGCGGCATTTTTACGCTCCACCTCCTCATAGCCGTACTCCAGCCAGAGCTTGCTGCGCCAGGGCAGTCGGTAACTGCCCTCCAGGCTGAAACGATTGCGGCTATGGTCGTGCAGGGTGTTATAAACTGTCAGTGCCGTTGCAGACTGGCTGGCGGCGTCACCGGGAACATAGCGGTAGCCGTTGCGGTCACCCTGGTAACTGCGCTCTTCGCCGTGAAAACGCGCCTCCAGATTCAATTTTGGCAGCGGACGAAAATACAGCCGCGCATCCAGTACGCCGGTATCCACCTGGCCATCGAGGCTGGCGACTGCCAATGGCTCATCAATTTGCAGGGTCGGGTTAACGGTGTAGTCAGCGAAGTCCTGATCCTGCTCGGTGCGCGCAAAACTGCCGTCTACCTGCAGGCGCCAGCGCGGGTTGAAGGTATAGACGCCCAATAAACGAACCCGGTTGAGGGTATTGTCCGGCGCTTGCCCCAGTCCGCCTTCGCCGGCCGGGTAGCTCACCGTCGTCTGAAAGCCGCTGTAGGGGTTTTGCCAGCGCAGCAGCTCGGCATCGTTATCAAAATCCGAGTACTGCCAGCTGCCGGTCAGTTGCAGGCGGTCGCCGCTGTAACTCAGGGCAAGATCAAAATCGCTAGTCTGGTAATTAATCTCCTGCGGCAGGATTGCCGCATGGCCGTCGGCGGCATCACTGTAAAAAGCGGCGCCGGTTTCCGCCGTACCCTGCTTGTCCTCGTAGCCCAGGTTGGCGCTGAGCGACCAGGCGGCTGACAGCTGCGCTTGCAGTCCAACGGCGTAGTGGTCACGACTCAATTCGCGGTCAAAGCCTTGCAGGCTGTTGTTCAGGTTGGTGAACCCGCCGGTGCCGCTGGCGCCGATCCAGTCCTCCGGCAGTCTCAATACATCGGTACCGGTAAAGGGAGTGCGACCACTGTCGTTACGCACCTGTAATTGGTTGTCCATCTCAAAACTGAGTTCAAACTTGCCGGTTTTGCCCCAGCGGGCACCGGCCTCACGAGTCTGCAAGCCGAGATCGGTGCCGCTTAGTTGCCAATAGGAGGCGTCGTTGTTACCGCGCCACAACAGGTCTCCCAGCAGCACCGCGCCTTCCTTGTGCAGGCCGTTGTACTGGCCAAACTTGAAGTTGTCCTCGCTGACATAGCCCACGCCCAGCTTGAGGTTGGAGCTGTAATCTACCTGCCAGCGGGTCGCCAGTGGACGCGTGTCCTCCAGCAGCGGCGCAAAGGGGTCCTGCGCCAGTGCGGTCGCTGCGCATCCGGCCAGGGCCAGCAGCGACCACCTCACCGGGTTAGCCTTGAGCCGGAGGGATGATTGGAGCCGTGCACCTGGCTGTGGCAATTCAGACAGTTCTTCCCCAGCATGTTCTGATTGCTGCTGCGATTACTGGGCGTGCTGCCGGTATTGGCCAGACTGGGGTGAAACGCAGCCGAGTGACATTGCTGGCATAGGAATGGCCCGCGGGTTGTCAGCAGTTGATCGTGCACCGAGCCGTGTGATTCATGGCACAGGCTGCAGTCTTCGGTCACTGGCGGATGCTCCCAGAGATAGGGGCCGCGGGTCTCCTCGTGACAGGTATAACATTGGTCATTGAGAGTCGGCTCGCGGAGTGCGGCATCGGTGCTGCTGCCATGGGGGTTGTGGCAGTCGCTGCAACTGGTCTTGCCTTCCAGGATTGGGTGCCTGGAGGGTAGGCGCATTTGTGCCTCCACTCGCGAATGGCATTGCAGGCAGTTATCCAACTCGCCCGCTGGGGTTAGTACCGGGTCCTGGTTCACGTGCAGTTGGTGGCAGTCGGTACAGCGGGTTTCTTCCTGTTCGTGTTCACTGCCCAGCCAGAATAGTTGGCCATCATCCCGGTGGCAGGTCAGGCACGCTGCATTAGCGGTTTCCACCGGCATGGCCCAGCGCGGGCCAAAGCTGTATTCAGGGGGATTGCTGCCAGGCTTGGCGGCGTGCTCGGGGCTGGCGCCATGGCAGGACTGGCAGGCCGCAGTACCGCCGCCATCAAGGCGCCCATGCGCGGTCATAAACACGGCGTGCACGGCTTCATCGGCGGCTGCCGTGTGACACACCTGGCAATCTTGCGCTGAGGCATTAAACGTCAGCCCCAGCCCCAGCACTAATTGCAGCAATAGGGCGCCGCCACAGAGGAGTCTAGTCCGCACGGAAATCGGTGTCCTCACCATCCAGGCTTAGCGTCATCGGCAATGACACCCAGTGCGAGCCGCCCTGGTGTTGTTTGCCGTGCAAGGCCATACCAAAGGTATAGCTCCCGGTGGCAGAGAAGGCCTTGTGACTTGCTCCCGCCTGCAGTGGTCTGCGCAGCAGCATTTGCCAGCGCCCCGCCTTGAAACTCGCAGTAGCCTGCAACGGGGAGTCGTCTGACCAGGTCAGGTCAGCCTGCAGCGTGGCGGTATTGGCCTGTGCCGTGTCACCGGCTGCGATTTCTACACGCCACATTTCCACGAAGTTGCCGGCGGCGAGCATGGTTTCCAGCGCAGCCTTGTCCTTAACCAGTGCCGGTTGTCCAATACGCTTGACCTGTTGCCGCGAATCGGCGAGGTATTTGCCCAATGCCTGACCGCGGTCACGACTCATGCCCGGCATATCACTGTGACAGGCCGCCCAACAACCGCCGCGGCGAAATGCGTTATTGCCGCCATCGCCCCACATCAGGGCCAGCGAGCTGTCATCACTGCCACCGGTCCAGCTCACCTGCATCACCAGGTCTGGCCCCTCGGTACTGATGCTGACCTCAAGATCGCGGGAAGTGGGCGCTTTAGCACCCATTGATTCTCCCATGGCAGCCTCGTCGCCGCGGTGACACTGTTGGCAGTTGCTGCCCTGGCGGAACGGCTGGGCGCCTGGGTGTTCGCTAAGAATCCAGTCAATATCAGACTGTCCTGGATTAAATAAGGTCACTGTTTTGCTGGCGACGGCCAGCGGTACGAAGGGTGCAACGGCATCTGCGGGGCCATGGGCTATACCACTGTGGCAGTCCAGACAGGTGCGATCAGGCTGCGCCATCACCTTGTGATAGCTGCGCGCTTTGGCGGTGCTTTGACCCTCTGCGGACATTTGCACCAGGTCGTGGCAGGTGCGGCAGCCTGCGGAGCGATTGGCTAACATCACCCCCAGTGGCACCTGGTCGGCGTGGGGGTTATGGCAGGTGGTGCAATCCGGGTTTTCATCCAGCTTTTCGGAAATGGCATGGATACCATGCTGCTGAGGTTTATGGCAGATGCTGCAAACGGCAAGCTGGCCGCCGGCGGCAAGGACCTTGTCTTGCTCGCTATGCAGGTCATGGCAGGTGACGCAGGTCATCTGGTTGGACATATGCAGGGAGTCCTGCCAGTGCTTGGCAACGTCTTGCTGGTGACAGTCAAGGCATGGCGCATCCTGATCTCCCACGCTGGAGCCCCAGCGCGGCCCGAAGCTGACGTCAGGGCTACGCATGGTAGGGCGCTGGCTATGTTCGACACTGGCACCGTGACAGCTTGCGCAACCCTGTTCTGCGCTACCGTGCTGGCCCTCAAGCATGGGGTGTACCGGTGACTCAGGACCAAAGTCATGACAGCCGAGGCAGCTTTGAGAATCGCTGCTCCATGCCAATGGCGATATTAGCAACAGGACAGATAATACCACCCAGACTTTGCGCATAGTGCTCCCCTGCGTCGGCTAGAGTTGTGCCGGAGCTTGCTGCTCGGCTGGTGTGTGGGTCAGGCCCGCATGACAGTCAACGCAGGTCTTGCCTTCCTCGTTGCCCTGGCGGTGGTATTGCTGGGCCTTGGCGGTTTGCGCCGACCACAGCATTTTCTCTACATCGTGGCAGTTGCGACACTCCTGCGAATCATTGGCCTTCAGGCGGGCGATTTCCCTGGCCTTCATCACCGGAGCATGGGCGGCATACTTCTCCGGAGTATCGATAACCCCGGTTATTGAACCCCATACCTCCCTTGCCGCTTCAACTTTGCGGATCATCTTCGGAACGAACTCTTGTGGCACATGACAGTCTGAACAGGTGGGGCGTACGCCGCTCTTGTTCTCGAAATGGGTAGTCCCCACCAGCATCATGCCGGCATTGTCAGCCATTTCGTGGCAGCTGGTACAAAATTCTTCGGTGCTGGTCGCGTGCAATGCGGTTTCAAATGTGACGACGGCGAATACGCCGGCCACCAGACCCGTCACCAGCAGCGCCAGCACGGAAAACCGCGCGCTGGGGCGCAACAGGAATTCTTTTAAACGCTGTAATGAGGACAAGTCACATTAACCTTTTGTTGATTATGGTTATTGGGTCAACGATAGACGGTGTAACCCCGCCTTACAAGGGCTACAGCCATGATACAGGTCAAGCAGAGGCCAAATTTTATTTGGCTGCGAGCCCGCACTCTGATGGCGAACTGCACACTGCCCGCTGCCCACTGCGTTTTTAATGCCTGAACAGGTGCTCCTGACTGCTTCTGATAATGCTTACCTTCCCCCGGCGTTGGCGTGATAATATTGCGCTCTTTTTTTATCAAACCCAGCTCGGTAGTCGTTTTTTTGGGCGGTACTGATGGTGTAAACGGGAGTGTATAGCTATGAGCGACAATGCAAAGTTCGATATCGTAATTTACGGCGCCAGCGGATTTACCGGACGGCTGGTGGCTGAGTATATGCATGTTATCAAGGGGCATGGTCTAAGTTGGGCTATGGCGGGACGCAGTCATGACAAGCTCGCGAGTGTGCGCGACGAAATTGGCGCTGATGCGGCAACACCTCTGGTTGTGGCGGATGCAGCGGATCCTGAATCCGTGCGCGCCATGGTGCGCGATGCCCGCTGCATTATCAGCACGGTGGGTCCGTATCAATTGTACGGCTCTGATCTGGTGGCAGCCTGTGCCGAGCTGGGTACCGACTATGTCGATCTGTCTGGCGAGCCGGGCTGGATGCATGAAATGATCAATCGCTATCATGAGCAGGCAGTTAACTCAGGCGCCCGTATTGTGCATAGCTGCGGTTTTGACTCCATACCGTTCGACCTTGGTGTGCTGTTTCTGCAAGATGCCGCCAGCGAGAAATTTGGTGCCACGTGTCCCCGCGTGCGCGGCCGGGTGCGTGCCATGAATGGTGAGTTTTCGGGCGGCACTGCGGCGTCCTTGAACGCGACAATGGAAGCGCTGGGTAAGAACCCTGAGCTGCTGGCGGTGCTCGCTAACCCGTTTAGTCTGGCCAATGGATTTCAGGGCCCTGAGCAGCCGGCTGACAACAAACCGTATGAAGATGAAGTGGTAGGCCAATGGGTGGCACCCTTTATTATGGCAGCGATCAATACTAAAAACGTACACCGCTCCAATGCTTTGCTGGGCTTCGCCTATGGCGAAGATTTTCAGTATGACGAGATGATGCTGACGGGAGCTGGTGAAGAGGGTAAAGCAGTTGCGGAAATAGTCGCCACGGTCAATCCGTTAGTGGGTGATGATGTGCCACAGCCGGGTGAAGGTCCCTCTAAGGAGTCCCGTGAAGCAGGCAACTACGATGTGTTGTTCGTTGGCACCACAGCCGCTGGCGATGAGATCAGAGCAGCGGTTACCGGTGATATGGACCCCGGCTATGGTTCCACCTCTAAAATGATTGCTGAAAGTGCGGTGTGCCTGTTACAGGATTGTCCAGACTTGGCCGGTGGTATCTACACCAGTGCACCTGCCATGGGCCAGAAGCTCATCAAGCGTTTGGTAGCCCATGCCGGGCTGACCTTTGCCATAGAGTCCTGATGCTCCTGTGCTTGTCACCGGATAAGCCAGCTGTTGCTGGCGAGTCTGGTGACAAGCTAATAATCACCCCTCCAGCTGCGGAGAAAACCCGATGATCACGCTCTACCAATTTGAAGTTTCGCCTTTCTGTGACAAGGTGCGCCGTGCCATGCGCTATAAGAATATTCCTTTCTCGGTGCAGGAAGTGTCACTGCTGGGTGCGGGTAAATACAGTTCCGCCAAGAAACTGCCGGTACTCGACGATACGGGCACGCGGATTGAGGACTCTACCCAGATCGTACATTACCTGGAACAGAAGTATCCTGAGCCGCCCCTGCTGCCCGCAGACCCGGCGCAGTTGGCGCTGTGTAACGTGCTGGAAGATTGGGCGGATGAAAGCCTCTATTACTATGATATAGCGCTGCACTTTTCTTTCGCCGAGAACGCCAAAAGGCGGGCGGGCCATTTGCTGCAGCACGAGAAGCCATGGGTCAAGCGTTTGATGGGCCCTTTTGTACCAGGGTTGCTGCGCAAGATGGGAGAATCACAAGGCGCTGGGCGTCGCTCCCGAGAAGTTATTTTGAGTGACATAGATCGCCACATTGGCAGCATCGCGGCGATGCTTGAGGGTCAGGACTTTTTGTTGCCGACGGGTTTGTCCGCAGCGGATATCAGCATTTTTGTTGAAATCGATGCGATTAAGGTCGCGGAACTGGGTGCAGAGATTATTAGTCGCTACCCTGTCGTCGTCGCATGGATGGACCGCGTAGATGCGCTGACTGGCGAGCCCCAGTAGATTTTCCCGGGCTAAAGGGCGTCCTCAAGGGCAGGGCGCACATCAGCATATCTTGAACGGGGGACCAACGGCGGTCACCGTTCCCGTGCCGGCTCCAAAACACTGGGCGGCGATTCTCATGTTGTCCTTCTCGGGAGCCTTGGGCTATGCTGGGTCGCTGAATTAATCTGAGGAAAAAGCCATGCCTAATGCCGCTGCTGTTACTGCAGGAAATCCATTTCTGGAAGGAAATTTCGGGCCTATCATGGAAGAGCATGACATTCAGGATATGGAGGTCAGGGGTTCGATTCCAAAAGATCTCGAAGGTAACTTCCTGCGGATCGGGCCTAACCCGGTACACATTTTTAGCGTGGAGACTTACCACACCTTCGACGGCGATGGGATGATTCACTCTATAGAGTTTTCTGCCGGCACTGCCCGTTATCGCAATCGGTTTGTACAGACCGAGGGTTTCAAGTTAGAGCAGGAGACAGGTGATTGGGTCTGGAAGGGCATGCTGTCCATGCTTGATCCGACCCCGGCGCGGGTTCCTGAAGGTATGCCCGGGACCAAGAACCTGGCGAACACCGCTTTTGTGTTTCATAACAAGACACTGTACGCCCTGCACGAACCGTCCCAGCCTACGGTTATCGGTCTTCCGAATCTCGACACCCGTGGCACTTCTGATTTCGATGGCAAGCTGACTCACTCCTTTACAGCGCACCCGAAGGTTGACCCGCACACGGGCGAGATGATGACATTCGGTTCGTCTTTCGAGGCGCCTTACGTCAATTACTCGGTGATCAGCGCCACCGGCGAGTTGGTTCACACCACTCCCATTAATATTCCCAAGCCGATATTCATGCACGATTTCGCGGTGACTGAAAACCACAGCCTATTCCTCGATTTTCCTATTACGCTTGATATTGAACGGGCCATGGCAGGCGGGCCCGCGCTGGGCTTTGATGCTGAGCACGGCTCGCGTATTGGCGTTCTGCCTCGCTTTGGTAACGATGCGGATGTGCGCTGGTTTGAGGTCGAAGTCGGCGTAGTCATTCACACAGCGAATGCCTGGGAAGAGGGCCGCGTTATTGTGTTGCAGGCGGCGCGTTCCAAAACTACCAACATCATTGGTGCCGGCGAAGCCTTGGGCGATGACCCTACCGAAACCCAGGGTCAGCTGTACCAGTGGCGCATCGACCTCGATAGCGGTGAGGTAGAGGAGGGTCTGCTGTGTGATGTGCACTGCGACTTTACCCGCATTAACGAAAAGTATTCCTGCCGCAAGAACCGTTATGTGTATGGCGCTATCTTTCACCCAACGCGTCCGCTGACCTTCAACGGTGTGGTCAAGTATGACAACGACACCGGTGCCAAGGTGACTTACGAATATGGCGCCAACCGCTTTGGTGGTGAGGCCGTGTTTGCGCCGCGAGTAAATTCACAGTCGGAGGATGACGGCTATATCATCTCGTTCATTCATGATGAGACGGCTGAGCAGAGTGAATGCCTGATTATTGACGCATTGGATTTGGCTGCGGGTCCTGTAGCCACGCTGATGATTCCTCATCGCGTACCTTATGGATTTCACGCGGGCTGGGTGGCTGCCTAGCGTTGCAATACTAATGCCGAGTGATGCCAGATATCTTAGGAGTTACTGACCTGTTGGCAGATCCCGGCACCGTCTTGTCGGTCAGAGAGTAGGATGGCTAGATTTTCCTGTGACAGTGGCTTACTCAGATAGAACCCTTGAACCTCGTCACAATCCAGTTGTTTGAGCAGTTGTAGCTGTGCCAGTGTCTCAACCCCTTCGGCGATAACCCGCAGGCCCAATTCGTGGGCGAGTAGTATAGTGGAAGACACAATGGCGCGGTCCGCCTTGCTTGAGCATAGATTAGTGATAAAACATCTATCAAGCTTCAGTGTATCTACCGGCAGGCTGCGAATGTAGCTCAGTGAAGAATAACCGGTACCATAGTCATCGATGCTGACCTCCACTCCCAGTTCGCGAATGCGATTGAGCTTCTCGCTGGTGACGTCTATATCCTTTACTAAAACGCCTTCGACAATCTCGATTTCCAGCTTTTCGTAGGGTATGCCGAATACTTTTTGCCAGCTTATCAGTTTCTCCACCACATCTTCCTGCTGTACCTGTACCGCCGACATGTTGAGGGCAATTCTTGGAACGTTCAGTCCCTGCTCAGACCACAGCTGAATCTGGCGCGCAGCGATACCCATTGTCTGGTCGCCAATAGCGGTGATAAGTCCCATTCTCTCCGCTGCGTCTATGAACTGGCCTGGCGCGAGCAGGCCTCGCTCGGGGTGCTGCCAGCGGATTAACGCTTCGGCTCCAACTATCGCGCCACTTTTTGTCTCGTACTTAGGCTGGTAGTGGAGCACGAACTCATTATTCTCAAGCGCTCGTTTTAGCTCCGACGATAACTCCATCAGTTTGGTGGTTGCGGTATTCAGACTCTCTGAAAAGAACTGATAGTTGCCGCGCCCTTTGTCCTTGGCATGATACATTGCGGCATCAGCGTTACGGAGCAAGATATTGGCATCGAGCCCATCGCGGGGATATATCGCGACACCTATGCTAGTCCCGGAACGTATTTCCCGGCCATGTATTTGCATTGGCTCGTCTACTACCTTCATTATTTTGTCACATAACTTGGCCATTCTTGTGGCGGCAGCATTTCCGTTATCAAAGTAGTCAGAAATCACGACAAACTCATCGCCGCCCATGCGTGCAACCATGTCTCCGTCACGAATATTCTCTTTAAGTCGCGTCGCCATCGCGGTGATCATGTCGTCTCCCGCGATGTGGCCCAGAGAGTCATTTACCAGCTTGAAATCGTCCAAGTCAATGAACAGCAGGGCAAATGACTGCCCGGATCTTTCTGAATGATTAATGCTGGAATTAAGGCGTTCTAGCATGGATAGTCGATTCGGCAGGTCGGTCAGTGAGTCGCATTTTGCCTGTCGAAAGAGTCTTTCCTCGGAATCAGAATTGGCCAGCGCAACGGCAATGCGGTCAATGTAAGTGTTGATGACTGACGTGTGCTCGGCACCCTGATCTTCGCGCTTTTGGTAACCCAGTAGCAGCACAACATTAACGCCACCTTCGTTGCGCACAGGCAACAGATGCGCTTCGGTAATCTGATGAGGTAGTGTCTCAAAGATATCATCATGACGTCCTCCGGCCTTGGATAGCCAAAGGTCTTCCTGCAGCAGTTGCGCTTGCTGATAGTTCTGCAAGGCTACCGTGCGTTTGTTCAATTGCTTCAGTGTATTGCAGGTTTGAAGGGTGGTGTGCTCCCCGTCTTCTCCGTATTCGATTATAAGGATTCCAACTGCATCGATCGCAAGCAGCTCCCGTGTCCGCTCTATTACTGCTTGTAGTAAAGTATCGCGCCCGCTGCGCGTTAGTATCAGCTGATCAAGAGCAGCCAGCGATTCCAGCATGTTGAGTTGCGAGGAAACTTTGTGTGACATGCCGTTGATTGCCGTGGCGAGGTCATTGAATTCATCCTTGGTAGTTACCTGTACCGGCGTGTCGTAACGTTGCTCACTGACGCGCGCGATGCCTTCCATTATATCGCTGAGCGGGGACATGCGGCGGCGAATCAACAGGATGCTAGCAAGGCTCAGGCTCAGTATTACCAGCAGCGCCAGCAGTAGAAAGTTGCTCTTGAACAGACTTGCCGCTGAGGTTAGGTCGTCTTGCTTTTGGATAACGGCTACTTTCCAATTTGGACCCTGGTATCGGTCCTGCAGAAACAGAGTTCGGAAACTGGCCTGATATTCAGTTTCTGCCAGTCCGAATTTCACCATACCCTTGTGTCCAGCAAGGGCGTTGGTCGTTTCGCCCAACTCAGCACACAATTGCTGATGGCTCGAGAACAGAGGGAGACCGTGTTCAGTAAAGACGCAGGAATCTATGCTCAGGTTGCGACTTTCTTCCTCACCAAGAATAAGAGTTTCTGTCAACGGCACCATTTGGAAGCCGGCTTCAAGGCGCTCGGGCTCAATGGCCCTTATGAGTTTGAGCGCAGGGTTCGCAAGCGTGGTGGCGCTCACAACATAACCCCCTAAGGCGAGTTGTTGTTGTTGTTGTGGTGTCATTTGGAAGCTGTTGTAATCTAACCCGACCCAGGCACTTTTCGCTCTGTTGTCTGGCGTTTCCTCGGCGGTTGTCGCCAGTCCCAGAGTTTTCTCTGCGAACACGAGCCGGTTTAAGACTAAATACGATAGAGTCTTGGTTTTATCCTCAAGTGCTTGCGTGGACTGGTTTCTTGAAGCTGCAGCGGTAGTTTCCAGCGCGACGTAGGAAAGAATGCTGACGGGTAATAGTGCGAACAGGAAAAATATCGAAAATAGCTGACGGGTAATTCTTGAGTTGTTGGGGGAGTTGTACGCAGGCTTTGTGTTTACACGATTCACAATTGTCCTCGACAGATAATTAGTAGTCAGAGGCAACGCCGACATAGTCGCCGTTGTTGGCACGAATGATATCGTCGCGACTGTGTTTAGCTGTCAATGGGCCTACCGAGCGCCCATCCGGCCCCTTGCTGTAGAGATCGTAATCCGTATTCAGCGGTACCAGATTATGGTCCTTGCGCTTTTGCCCGTTGCCTTTGGTCAGTGCCATATTCAGATACTGGTAGGGGCTTCCCCATGGATCATCCTTTTGTAGATTAAGAGTTTCCAGGTCCGGTGGGTAACTGCCATAGGAAACCCAATAGCCCTGCATCGCCATATCGATTTTGACGAAATCCGCCTCTACGTTGGCAATTTCGATACGTTCCATATAGCCGCTATAGGTAGGTACTGCCACCATTGCGACTATAGACATGATCGCCATCGCGATCAGTATCTCAATCAACGTAAACGCTGCCGTTCTGTGTAATCCGCTCTGCACGTTTTTTCTTCTGGGAATTAGGTTGTTGAAAAGATTAACGTGTCGCGTTTCACTTGGCTTGTCGGGATTGTCGGAACTGTGAGATAGCTAACATTAAGATTTAGAACAAATAGGAATATATGATTTCCTTTTTATAGCTAATTTTCGATCCGTTGCAGGATTTTTATGGTTTTCGAGGGGATTTCCGGGAAAATGCTGATCACGAAGGAGGGATGTGCATTGTTAGATGCAGTTACCGCATTCCTCTTGAGTTGGTGGCAGTCCGCGCCCGGCTTAATGAGTGTAATGCTTAATCAAGTAGCCGGTGGTCGGGCCTTGCACCAGCAAAGTGAGCAGTACCACTCCAAACACCATGGACTGGACCGTCCACCAGTAGTCCGGCTCCAAAGGCAGGCTCAGCACCAACGCTATGGCGATGGCGATGGCGATGGCGCCACGCAGTCCGCCCCAGATCAGAATGTACTGCCAACCGATTGGTATTGAGGGTAGCGGTGACTGCGCAGTTACTGCTCTACTTCGGCGAAGGGTCCCCTTTGGTCGGCCGCGCTAAGACGTCGCGATGTTGTTGTCGCGAAAGCGTTTGGCCAACCAGTAGTCGACACTGATGTAGCGGCCGCCGCCAAGGGCAAACAGTGCCAGCAGCATGACGAGATAAGTGGCAGCAAACTCGATGCCATTATTGAGTATCACCACGGAGCCGCTTTCGGTAAGCCATTCGTAGTTGCCGTGTTGCTGCAGGATGGACTTGATGCGGTCGAGTTTGTCTATCGCATCTATCGTGCGCTCGGTGGCAAACGGACCACTGGCCGTGCTAATCGCCAGCCATCCATTCTGTAAGTGGACCGATACTGCAGCGACCAACATAGTAAACATGAGCGGGATACTGATCCAACGTGTGGCCAGGCCCAGAGTGAGTAAGATGGCGCCACCAACCTCGGCGGCAACCGCCATTGTCGCCATGACTAAAGGAAAAGGCAGCCCCAATCCCCAGTCAGGATTGCCAAACCAGTCCACGGTATCCTGAAAATGTCCCAGCTTTTGCGTGCCGGCCATCCAGAAAACTGGCACCAGATATAGGCGCAGCAGGAGCGGGGCGATAAAGTCTATTTTGAAGCCAAGTTCCAGTAGATTCTGGAGCTTATTGAGTAGCTGTATCATGCGTAGTCTCCGATAGGCCCAGGCCTAGTTTTTAGTGTTGATTGTCGCTAAAGACCTACCTTTAGATACATCCCGCGCAGTTAATTCCCTGCCAATTGAAAATAAATCTCCAGCCGGACTATTTCGGCGCACATAGGGGTGAAGTCTGCTCAGCCATTAGCAGCCAGGCGATGGATCAAACTCGGGCGGCGTGCCGCTGCCGACCGCGAAAGCTGCATCTGGTTTGCGCTTCAAGAGGGCACAGATGTTGGGAAATTCTGCTTTAACCCACTAACCAGGTGACCACTAAACACTTCTGCCTGTTCCTGTTGTACCAAGTGCGCCGCGCTCTCGATTAGATGCATGGTCATATTACTGCAGCGCTCCGGCATGTCCGCTGCAAATTCCGGGCGTAGTACCGGGCGCAGTACCGGGCGCAGTACCGGGCGTAGTGCCGGGTCCAGGTTCGCCATTAGCATCATGCAGGGTTAGGGTCGGCAAGCCATTGTGTTAATGTAAGTATCACATTCGTTTTGTTCGGTGAGAATGTTACTGACATAGCCGCCACACCTGAACGTCAGCATTGGAGTAGCCAGTGAAAGTTGCAGTATCAGTATTGCTATTAGCGGTTGTTGTCGCACTGGTCTCTAGCTATGCGCTTACCCGGCCTGTGGTTAGCGGTATCACTGAATCAATCGCGCTGGCGTCGCTAGAAATGGCGCCGCGTGATCGCGCTGTGACCCTGGCTCGACACCGTTCAGGAGCGATGTTACTGGTGATCGATGTGGACGAAGCGGGTATAACGGCTGTTGATATTAGTGACGCGACTGGCGTGGAGTATACGGATAGTCTGCATGTCTTTCGTGAGCTCGGTAAGCGGGGGCTGCAAAAACTTTACGGTGGCTTAGCGGTCAAGCGTATGGGGTGGGAGCAGCTAGGTTCTCCCCTTGATGGCCATTACCCCCATGTAGCCGCCGGCACTAATTTTCGCGGTCATGCAGAGGAGGTGGGTCACGAAGGTGATCCTTTCCTGTTCCCCAAGTTGTCGCGGGCCACAGCCTGGAACAGCGATGTTTTGGCCGCAGGGCGGCTGGATTATGAGGTGGAGTTGTGTGCGGTTCCGCTCACCGAGCATAAGCCCACAACGCCTGCCCGCCTTGGTTATGTACTGTGCAATGACTTTACCGACCGCTGGCAACTCGTCAAGGATATTGATCTGGGAGGCGAGATGGGGCTCACCGGTTTTGTGCTTGCCAAAGGTGGCGATAGCCGTCTGCCTATTGGAGCACTACTGGTTATTCCGCAGGACGAGAACTTCTATCAGGAGCTGCAACTGGATCTTTTTGTTAATGGCAGATTGCGACAAAGCGCTTCAGCTGGGTCTATGATCTGGTCGCCTCGACAGCTGTTGTCAAAGGTATTGGCGGCGTGCGAGACCGACTATGAAATGGCTGATGAGATGGTTCGAATTGGGGCTTGTGATCACATTCCAGCTGGCACCTTACTACTCACCGGTACCCCCGAAGGCGTAATGTTTCACCCGGCCACGCTGTGGAATCCCTGGGCGTATCTGGCTGATGGTGATGTGGTCACCAGCGTTGGAAGTTATTTGGGTTTCATGCGTAACTTGATCACTGAACCTTAGACATGTCCGCTTTTTTGCGCCGCGGGGTGCTAGCAGGCTGATGGTGAAGGAATCGGTTATCGTCATTGGTGCAGGTATGGCCGGCTTGCGCGCTGCGAGCTTACTGCAAGAGGCGGGTCTGCAGGTGACTGTGCTGGAAGCGCGCGATCGAATCGGTGGCCGCACCTGGACCGATCGCAGCATGCCTGACTTAGCTCTCGATATGGGCGCCAATTGGATACACGGCATTGCCGGCAATCCCCTGTATGAATACAGTCAGCAGTTGGGCGTGGTGACGCAGCAGTGGGATTACGATAGCTACCGCGCCTATAACGCCGGCGGTACCACGAATAATCTGATCTCGGAGGGTTCCGAACGCTTTATGCCGGCGCTGAGTAGGGCGGTTGCCGGTTTGCGAGATAGTGCGTCAGTGCAAACACTTATTGATAAGTCAGCGGCAGCGGGTGAGCTTGCCGCTTTCAGTCAGGCGGAAATAGCTTTACTGGCCAGTCAGACATTTTCGAACGATTACGGTCTGGACGCCTCTAGACTTTCGGTTAGCGCCCTCGATGAAGGCGGCGAAGCCTTCGGTGATACTGAGGTTGTATTTCCTCATGGCTACGACGCCCTCGCCTCTGCACTCGCCGAAGGGCTGGATATTGTCTTGAACAGCCCGGTCACAGCGGTTGATTATCGGGAGGACACTAACGTCGTTGTAAAGACAAAGACTCAAAACTATACGGCAAGTAGGGTTCTGATCACCGTGCCGCTGGGTGTACTCAAGGCGGGGGTGATTGAATTTTTACCGGCGCTGCCCAGCGCACAAGTAGCCGCCATTGACGCGCTTGAGATGGGGCTCCTCGATAAGCTGTACCTGCGGTTTGATAAAGGCTTTTGGGAATCTGATATACACAATTTTGGCTATGTTAACGAGGTACCGGCCAGGTTCCCCTACTGGCTCAACCTACAACCAGTAACCGGTGAGCCAGTGCTGCTTGCCTTTAACGGTGGCGAGGTTGCGCTACAAATGGAGGGCGGCACCGATGCCGATGTGCTCGCGGAAGCCATGGGCGTGCTGCGATCGATTTATGGTGAGTACGTGCCAGAACCCATGGATTACAGAATCACTCGATGGGCTGCCGATCCATTCAGTTACGGGTCCTACTCAGCGCTGGCGATGGGAGCCACACCGGAGATGCGGTGCGATCTGGCTGCGCCCATTGATAACCGAATATTCTTCGCCGGTGAAGCCACTCACAGCCAGCATCCGGCGACAGTGCATGGGGCATTTCTCAGCGGAGTAAGAGAGGCGGAGCTTATTCTTTTGCTTAGCCGCCATGCGCCTCGGCGAAAGTGCGTATGACGGGGCGGTGACATCTGCGCAGGGGCGCTAATCCATGGCGTGTTGGTGATTAATCGATGTGCCGCCATCGACCGGAATGATAGCGCCGTGGGTATAGGCCCCGGCGCGGGAACACAAATAAATGGCGATGCCTGCCATTTCTTCGTCGCGCCCCAGCCGTTTTAACAAGCTGTTACTTTCAATATCCTTGCGGCGAGTCTCGATAACCAGGTCGGCCATCTTGCTGGGGAAAAACCCCGGTGCTACTGCATTGACTGTTATATTTCTGGGGCCCAGCTCCACGGCAAGATTTTTAGTCAATTGATGCACCGCGGCCTTGCTTGCTGAATAGGCGAAATTACCCAGCCGATTCACCGTTGGGACATGCAGGCCGTCCATGGAGCCGATGTTGATTACCCGTGCGGGATCATCCTGTGAGGCTGCCGCTTCCAATAAAGGGGTTAGATCCCGGGTTAGAACAAACACCGCGCTAACATTGAGTTTCATCAGTTTCTCAAAGGCCGCCTCAGGATAGGTTTTATACTCCTGCCCCCAAGCGGTGCCGGCATTGTTTACCAGAATATTCAGTGCTGGCTCTGCGGCGGTTATCTGCCGGCACAGCTCAGCGCGGGCGTCCGGGTCAGTGACGTCACCAGCAATGGCAATACACTCACCATACTCAGTCAGCTCGCGCGCGGCTTGCTCGCAATCTTCGGCGCCGCGCGCCGAAATGTAGACCCTGGCGCCGGCCTGTAAAAGCCCCTGGGTTATCATGCGGCCTATGCCCCGTGAACCTCCGGTCACAAGAGCGACCTTTCCCGATAGGGAGAATAAGCGGTTTATATCCAGCGATGGAGTCATACTAATTTCAGCCTCAGTAGCAGCACAATATCTCGGTAGTAGAAAATTTACCGTTCAGGAATGAAGTTAGGCGCGCTAAATGCGGGGTTGGGGTAGCCATAGAACCCTTGTCCTGATTTGACGCCCAGCTGAGAGTTT
This sequence comes from Candidatus Litorirhabdus singularis, assembly GCF_026262625.1. GTDB lineage: Bacteria > Pseudomonadota > Gammaproteobacteria > Pseudomonadales > Halieaceae > Litorirhabdus > Litorirhabdus singularis. The sequence continues at coordinate 500,377 of NZ_SHNN01000003.1, read as the reverse complement.
TCAATATGTGGCTGTAAAAAGGACTCGACCTGATCTGCCACTCGGCCCTGCAAGATGCCCTTGCCGATAAACGCCCTGTAGGTATCGCAGAAAGTATCAATACCCATCTCATCCAGTGCAGCAAACGGCCCCTGGGCCAGCGAAAATGAAGTCATCCAGGCGCGGTCTATGTCGATAGGCGCGGCCACCTCATCGTGTGCAATCAAGATGGCATTTTCGATGAGCACTGCAATGAGAGCGTTATAGACGAGCGAAAGATCCCTGTTTGTCTCAAGAAAATCAGTTTGCTGGTAGCGTGGCTCTGGGTAGCCATAAAAACCTTTTGCGGTCTTTATGCCCAAATGGCCACTCTCTATATAGGGTGTGATGAAATCGATCAGCTTGTCCTGTAGGGGCAGCTGCTGCAGCTGGGGCTTTTTCCAGCTATCGAAGATGATGTTCAGGCCAAACAAATCCATGAGTCCAAACGGCCCGATGCCGGCGCCTTGATTCAACATCCAGGCGCGATCAACATCTTCGGGCGTAGCGTGGCCTTCTACGACCAGAACGCTGGCGGTTCTTAGCAGCGGCCCCAGCATGGCGTTAATCACGTAGCCGGGATTTTCCTTTTTTAGCACCAGCGGCAGGCCCCGGATACTTAACACATAGCGCTCGAGTACATCTATAGTCCGCGCCGAAGTTCTTGGGCCGCCGACAATGTCGATCACGTAGGAACCCAGGTGCGAGTGCAGTGCCGCAAATCGCTCTCCGCGAACCAGTACATCTTCAATGTCGGACACCATAAGATTGGAGGTGTTTGTAGTTATGAGCGTGGCGGGGCTGCAAATGGCATCCAGGGTATGGTGCACATCACGCTTTATTTCCAGGCGCTCCGCCACCGACTCGCTAACCAGGTCCGCTGCGTCGACAGCGTCGCGCAAAACCGGATTTACCGAAATACGGGCAAGCGCCTCCGGTATTGCAGCGGGCGGGAAGAACCCCTGCGCAGCCAAAAAACCGGCCATGCCCTCCAGTACCTGTGGCGCCTGATCCAGCGCTGCCGTGGAGATGTCGTAAATCACGGCTTGATAGCCTGCCGCTGCCGCCATCAGGCTGTTAAAGCAGCCCATGGTTCCGGCACCGACAAAACAGACGCTATTTATTTCGGGTATCTTCATTGTATGCAGTAGTCTCTGGTTTGCTTGGGAGCTGGCTTAACGGAGTGTTCTTGTCCAACGTTCCGGTAGCACCAAATTTGTGCTGCCTTTGGTGACCAGCGCAGGTAGATACGCCAATACCGGCAGCGCCTGCAAGGCGTTCACAATATGATATTGGGTCGGGTTTTGTTCCCAGGTCAGGCGCGCCCAGTCAACGCACCCCTCACCGGTCCACACATCGGTGAAGTTATTTTCTGAAGGAAACGTCACCGGTTCGTTAACCGCAGCTTCGCCAAATCCGCCGATTGCAGGCATATAGCGCCATGTCATTGGATGGTCTTTTCCTTCCTGCGCTTGTTGCCCAGCTGCCACATCTTCAGCAGAGAGTGGCTCCAGATTACTGATGGCGATATCGATAATCTTGTGACCAAAATGGCTGGCATTACAGCTCCAATTGCCGCCGTGAATGCTGTGCTCAGGGATATCCGCATAAATTTTCGGTATACCCTGCACCTCCCGACCGACCAGAATGGGGTCGGTCAGGTTTTCCCAGATCACCAGGCAATAGGTGCCGCTCAGCTGCTCTTGTTCGCCGTTATAAACGACAGCTGCGTTCACGGCGATCATGTTGTAGCCATGTCCGGCCAGCCAGTCGACTTGCTTGTTGCAGACATAGTAAACAGTAACTACTGCCTCTTCTGCTACCTCAAAGGGTGCCGGTAAATAGGCCGCCAGCTTTTCCCGGTCGGTCAGATAGGAAACCGTCATTGCTGTGCAATCGTGGTAGCGGCCGCTGGTTTTTTCGCCAATATAGCGCGGTCCGAAATGCGCTGGCATTACATGGCTCTGGTTGGGGTCTAAGGTAAACATGTCGTTGCTAATCCTCGTGATATTGAACGGGTGCCATTGGCTATTCGAAGCATGCGATTAATCCCCGGGAGTTGAGGCGGCGAGCTGCGTTCTCACCTTATGGTGGTCCTTGCGCCCCAGCCGCAATCGCGTGTTAAAGAAGAAGGCGATCAGGGCCAACCCTGCTGTCATGGCCAGGGTGAACCACCCCAGTGCTTGTAATACGTCGGTATCAACACTGCCGGGCACGGAATCTCCCGTGATGCCTGACAAGTCGATCACAATACCGGCCAGCAGCGCTCCGGCGCCGGTGGTTGCCTTCTGTACGAATGCGCCAGCCGCAAATACCACGCCTTCCTGGCGCTTACCGGTTGCCATTTCCTGCTCATCGATAATATCCGCTGCCAGGGAGGCCGCCAGTACCTGCATGCTAACGATCATAAACACGCCGATTCCGGTGTTTAGCAACAACAAGGGATAGATGATGGCGTGGCCATTTTCTGGCAGGAAGCCCAGTAGGCGGCTCCCCAAAAACCAGAGCGCGTTGAGCGCCAGTGCCAGGCTGGCAAACGCCAGTAAATGTGGTTTGTCAAAGCGCCTGCCCAGGCGGTGGAGCGCCATAAATGCCATCAGTGTTGCGATCGCCGTGGGCAAGACCATCCCGGCCAGCTGGTCTGCGCTGAACTCCCAGAAATAGGTGCCCAGATAGAGTGAGAGCGTTGTATAGACTCCCGCACTCATGCCAAAGGCCAGGTTCGCACCCACAGACAGACGAAAATTGCGATTCGTAAGCGCCATTTGCAAATCCTTCAGCGGATCGCGCCAGGAGAACTTGTGCGCTGGGCTGGCAGTGGGCAGGCGCGGAATGACGCTGCGTGTGCCGATGATACAGACCACGGCGGTGATACCAGCCACCAGCGCAGATAGCACCCCGTAGTGCCAGTAATTGACAGCTACCAGGCGCCCGTCGACACCATCGCGCGGGCCAAAAAACAGTATGAAGGCCACTGCAGGCAACGCCATTCCCGCCAGCCAGCCCATGGTCACTCTGGCTTTGGCAATAATCGTACGCTCGTCGTAATCAGTGGATAACTCTGCCCCCATGGCGGAGTAGGGGATGAAGTAGATAGTCAGGAAAGTGCGCAGCAGTATCGACACTCCCAATAGCCAGAGGAAGATCCCGGCGTCTCCAAACTGCTCGGGCGGTGTGAACAGGGCCAGGAACAGCAGCGCCGTTGGCAAACCACCGGCTACCAGCAGCGGGTGGCGACGGCCCCAGCGTGAACGAAAGTTGTCGGACCAACTACCTACAATGGGGTCAGATATTGCGTCCCAGGATAAGGCGATGAACATCGCCAGGCCTGCCAAAGTGCCGCTGAGGCCATGAATCTGGGTGTAATAGAAGACAACGAAGTTGGCAAATGCTGCATCTTTAGCAGCAAAGGGTATGTTGCCGACGGCGTAGGCCCATTTTTCCCTGGCGGACAGAGCGCTGATGGGCCTTACTCCTGATTGCTGGAAAGTATTCTGTGCGAGGGCGCCGCGTCAGCTTGCGCTGCCCCGGGCCCTCGCTTAGCGTCGGTCTAGAAAAATACTACTGCTTCCAGGCCGTAGGTGCGTGGGTTAATGGGGCGTCCGGAGCGACGCACACCATCAGCTTCACCGCTCACCCCGTAGGCATTGGCATAACTGAGTTCGTCGGTGAGGTTTTGGCCAAACACGGCTACTTCATATTTTGCACTATCGGGCTTCCACGCTATACGAGCATTGACCTGTTGATAACTGTCTACCGTCTCAATGTCGTCATTGAATACGGTCATATATTGATCATCGATATAGCTGTAGTTGGCGGTCAATACCACATCACCTGGACCTACTGGTTGTACGTAGTAGGCCGCCAGTGTGAACTTGTTGTTAGGGGTTCGGTTCAATTCGTTACCTTGTACATCGCGCAGCTGCCCGTCTTTGTTATCCTGCACAATGAACTCTTCGGTGTATTCGGATTTGAGGTAGGAATAGTTAGCCAGCAAAGTCAGCTTTTCTGTCGCCAGCCAGGTTGACTCAAACTCAAACCCGTAGACTTCAGACTTGGGCGCGTTGGCTAATCTAGCTGTCGCAATGCCGGTGTTGGCATCGAGAATAGCCAGCTCTACCTGCATATCTTCGTAGTCGTAGAAGAACACAGCGGTGCTGAATGAAAGTTTGTCGGCAATGGTGCCTTTGTAGCCGATCTCATAGGAAGTTAGCTCTTCGTTGTCGACGACTGATTCGTTTTCCGGGGTGGTGGGATCATCTTGCATGGCACCTAAGCGGAATCCTCCCGGCTTGTAACCAGTGGAGACCGTTGCAAATAGCAGACCGTCATCACCAATTTCGTAGCTGGCGTTCAACCGCCAGTTGACGGCGTCCCAGGTCTCTTCGTGCTCCGCCGACAGGTCGCTGACCTGAAAACCAAAACGCGTTGCGCAGCCTGCGGGAATCCCATAGGGGTCACCGCCAGCTCTCAAAGCGGGCAAAAACTCATCTGCACCACCGCCGCCGCAAGAATCCAGCGCAGAATCATAGAATATCTGCTGCTCTTCTGAGGCCTTTTTCTCGTCCTCGCTGTAGCGCAAGCCAGCGGATAGGGATAGACGTTCGTTGACCTGCCAGTCTACCTGGCTATAAATCGCCATTGAGGTTGCTTCCAGTACACCGACCTGGTCGTAGAAAATCCCGTCCGGGTTCTCGACACCGGAAATATTGTTGATCAGGAACGGGTTGGCGGCATCGGTTAAAGCGTAGGGCTGGGTATTATCGTTTTTCAGATAAAACAGGCCCAACACCCAGTCAATGTCACCGTCTCCATTGGAAATAAACTGCAGCTCATGCTGAACATTCTTTTCCTCCTGAGCGATAGTTTCAACAAATGAGGCGGGGCTATTCAGGCCGTCAAAATCCTTGGCGGAATTCCAGGTGTAATCCTGATAGCCATTCAGCATACGGACGGTCACGCCGTCGAAATCTATGCTTAAAGTGCTTTGGAATACTTGTTGATCATCAATAGCGACCTCGCCTCTGAAATCGGAGCTGATCTTGAAGGGGTCGCTTTGCCCAGGGCCCTCGTCCAGTACTGCAAAAAGCTCCGGGTTTATTACAATTTCACCTAGCCGAGACGGTGCATCAGGTTCGTTGCGATAGCCATCCAGCTTGGCCCGCTCCAGCGTTTCATTTTTGAAGCTGGCGCTGGTGTAACGCAGGTTCCAGTTAATATTGTCAGTAAAATCGACGTCAATCTGACCCTCTATATAATCAGTGTCGATGCCGCGAGGGTCAGGGCCGGTGAGATTCTCGTAAAAACTGTCCTGATCGAGCTGGCTGTAATGCACCAGATAACCGACCTTGTCGGTGATCGGGCCGCTAGACGTCAGCTGCAGTGAGGTGGTGGAGTAGTCGCCAACCACGCCCCGGACGACATGCTCAAACTCATCACCGGGCTTTTTGCTGATGACATTGATGGCGCCACCGGTAGTGTTTCTGCCATATAAAGTGCCCTGCGGGCCACGCAAAATTTCGATGCGGTCTATACGATCAACCGAGCCCGCCAATACTCCGGATTCGTTGGTGTAAAAACCGTTGTCGTAAACGCCAACCCCGGGTTCCGTGCCCGCGCTACTGGTTTCGCGGCCAATACCGCGCAGGTAGATTCGATTTCCTTCACCGCCGCCTGCGTTCTCCTCGTAGGACATGCTCGGCGTGAAGTTGGCGATGTCCTGCTGATTGACGATGCCCAGCGCATTCAGCTGCTCTGAAGTTAGCGCAGTGATAGCAATTGGCGTGTCACTTAGTGTTGCTTCACGCTTCTGGGCTGTGACAACAACTTCCTCCAGTAAGGCTTGTGCCATGGCCGGGCCTGCGCTGAGAGTGGCGACTGCGGTGAAGAGCAGGGTTCTTGCGTGTCGGTGCGGTAAGTACGTCATTGGTGTAGTCCCCAGGTTCGATTCATTGTCGTTTACGGCTGACTGTCAAAAGACACTAAATTTACATCGCGACAAATATAACTTCACTAAATGTGCGCGTCAACAAATATAAATGCTGGCCAGTATAAGATTCTGTCCCTTATACTGCTATGCAAATTAACCTCCTGCGATTCTCAGCGGGTAACACGTGGAAACTATGCCTGACACAGAAACAGTCACCTCGGATGCGCCGACCAAACGCACCCGGCGCACCCAGGAGCGGGCTGAGCTAACCCGAGCCAAGCTGTTGGATGCCGGGATATTGTTGTTCTCCGAGCGCGGCTTTGATGCGGTGTCGGTGCGCGATCTGGAAACTGCTGCAGGCGTTAAACGGAATCTGTTGAGCTATCACTTTAACGACAAAGATACGTTGTGGAAGGCCTCGGCTGACGCCATTGTTGGCTTAATGAGCACTGAGTTCAGCGAGCGTATGACGATCATGAAAGAAGTCTCAGGTCGAGAGACCTTGGCCTTTATCGTGCGCTTTTACGTTTACTTTCACGCACGCCACCCGGAACTGAGCCGACTAATGAGTCGCGAGGCAACCCGGCACAGCTGGCGTACGCAATATCTGATCGACACCCATATTCGCCCTTCCACTATGGCAATGGAAAAATTGGTCTATGAAATACAAGGTCTGGACAGAAAAGCCTTCATTCACTGGTACTACATTATGATCAGTAGTACATCGACCATATTTTCCTTTGCAGCAGAATGCGAAGACCTGTTTGGCGTCGACCCCTGCGAGGAAAGCATGGTTGAAGCGCATGCAGAGATGTTGGTCTCGATGCTGCTGGAGGCTGGTTAGGTCAGGGGGATTAGTTGGTATAGGTCGCGGTCGGTAAATGCGGGTGCAGCTGCCGGTTTGCCGGATGCAGCTGACCACGCTCGCTGTAGGCCAAACAATTCAAAATGATTGATCAGGAAGTTCGCAACTATGGCGATGGTCCAGCTCGCTTACCTCTGACTCGACCTGCCATAGAGTCCCGTCGATCGGCTGCCACAGGACGCTGATAACCACCATCAGAACGCCGGAGGCCAAAGCATAGGTGGTTCGTTCACAAGACAGTGGAATGATTTTGGTCCACGTGGCGTAAATGCCTCAACTTGGGGAAAGTGTTATCTACTTTGCTCGGGTTTAGGTGCCGTGTTAAGCATGGCTCTACTTAGACCGGCAGTTGACGCTAGCTATATTAGATATTCGGAGTTTACTCAGATAGTGTGAGAACTGTAGTAATGCACTACAGATTGTGTCGTTAGCAATGCGGCACAGGAGTCGGGCTAGTTCTGGTGCTTGTGCGCTTAGTTACCTAGACTGTGCGCTTCGCAATCGACCTGCTAAGGAAAAGCTTATGTTCAGTCACATTATGGTTGGCACCAACGATATGGACGCCTCCAAGAAGTTCTACGACGCCATTCTGGGAGCCCTGGGCTTCGAGCCCGGTGTAATCGATCCCAAAGGCCGGTGTTTTTACGCCACACCCGGTGGCATCTTTTCTATCAGCATTCCTATCGACGGCGAGCCTGCCTGCCGCGGTAATGGCAGTACTGTTGGCTTCGCGGCCAACAGCCCGGCTGAGGCTGAGGCCTGGCACGCGGCGGGTATCGCCAATGGTGGCACCACCTGTGAAGATCCGCCGGGAGAGCGTGTTAGCGCCGCGGGAACCATTTATCTGGCGTACCTGCGTGACCCCGACGGTAACAAAGTGTGCGCCCTGCATCGTATAGGGTAAGCGGCACTCTCTAAATCACCGCAGCCGGGTAGCCTCGGCTGCGGCCTTCAGCCGAGCTATAAAGGCTTGACGAACACCAGTGTCATCCGCTCACTCTCGCCAATGGCCTGGTAGGGCGCCTTTTCGGCATCGGTTTCCAGATCACGTAAGCTGGGTGGCAGCTGCCAGACGCCTTTGGCGTAACGCTTGGTGTCCAGCGGATTACGATTGAAGTAGCCTTCCGCATGTAACTCGAACCCGGCCTTGGTGGCCTCGCTGATTACATAGGCGCGGCCCACATAGCCGATGCTGCGTGATTTCCAGTCCTGATCCTCATCCGCCATATGCTGCACGATACCGAGCTTGCCGCCGGGCTTTAGAATCGCGTAGAAATGGCTCATGGCGGCATTCATAGTCTCGTTGTTGTGCCAGTTGTGCGTGCTGCGGAAGGTTAGTACCCGGTCCACCGTGTTGGGTTCGGCTGCAGGCCCGGTAAGCGTCCCCGCAGTTTCGTCAAAACTCAGCGCCGTGACTTTGACCTTGCTGTAGACCCGCTTGTTGCCAGCCATTTTGTCGTCGAAGGCCTGCCTTGAGCGCGGTCGGTAGCTGGTCTGGGTGTCATTGGAGTCAAAGTGAGCGGCGATCAGTTGGCCTTCTTTGCGCAGATATGGCGCCAGTATTTCGGTATACCAACCGCCGCCGGGCCACACTTCAACCACGGTGTGATGAGGTTGAACGTCAAACAATTGAAGGGTTGCAAGAGGATGGCGGTACTTGTCGCGCGCCACATAGGCCTCTGTGCGATGCTTGCCCTCAATGGCATCCTCTAGCTTGCCAGTGTCGGCAAGCGTGGGAGTGGAAAGCAGTAATGCGGTGAGCAGTGCGAGTACACGGGTCATAGTGTAGTTCCTTACGATTATTGGTATCGAAAGTCTAAACTATAAGGTGTATTCGGTGTAGGTACGAGCAGCTTTTAGTGACTCGATGAATCGCAAATACCGAAGTCGCGAGGTCTGCGCTGGGTGTCTGGATCAGCGCACCTGGAGAGTGCCATTTGCCGAGCTGACCCATTCTACATACTCCACACGCCCCAGAGCTTTCATTGGCAGGAGCGTAACCAATAGCGGGACATTTGTGGATGGTAGTTCTAGTTCGCCAGTGAAACGTCCATCTTCAAGCGTTATTTTGAGCTGACAACTCGCGTAGTCGACTTTGTAGCCATCTGCGTCGTTCTCGAATGAGTTGCAAATAGATAGGTGAACGGGGCCATTTATACGTGTCGACACATCCACGTCAACGTTGATACGGCTGGCACTGGAAAAACCAAACTCTGCTGTGCTGATAAGATCTGTAGTGTCGGAGGTCACTGACTGTAGCAGTTTGGTGAAGGTGTATTGTGCGTCGTTCTGGATCGCGTTCAAGGCGACGCCTTCCAGGTCAGGCTGTATCATATTAGCCTCTCTGACGGTTTCATCAGCAATATTCATCCTTAACAAATCGGTATACGGTGAGGTGCGCTCAGCGGGTATGAGAACCTTGGCAGCCAGAGCGTCAAGCGCCGCGGCAACAGCTTCCTTTGGTAGATCTGACACATCATTGTAGATGGTTGTTGATAACGCGGAAATCGTGGCCGTACCAAGCAGAAAATTCCTGGGGTTGCGGATAAAGTCAGAGCTGAAAACAATCGACGAATAACATGTTTCAGCATCACAGGCGCGGACGACGTAAGGCGTGTCTTCTGCATTTACGAGATCAGGGTTGGTATGGAGCAAATTGACAAAACTAAATAACTGTCTCTGCGTTGAGTCTACGAAGAGGTTACGTGTTGCCAGCGGTGACTGCCGGTCATTCCATGAATACAACTCTGCAGTTTGAATGTCAGGTTGGTCAATATACACGCAGCCTGTTACTGCAGTCGTGGCCATTAGCAGGATGAGCCGCATGCTACGGTTGGACGATGATTTCGCGGTCTCACTAACCGATGAAAAATATTTCATTGTGCGCACCCTGAACTAATTGTGTTGTCTTTTTGGAAGATGTAGCCAGCCTCACCTTTTTGCGGGTGATTGCCTGCATTGCTCATACGAAACCAGTCGGCACCCAGCTGGCCGTCGCTAGCTACAAAAGTTACAAAATCCGGATAAGCCAGAGTTAAATCCTGATATTCGGAGGGGTAGCACCAACGCCCTGCAATCTCTATTGCCCAGGGCAATCCAGCTTGGGTCTGGTAGGTAATGGGGTTGCTGGTACTGAGACTGCTCGGAATTGAACGGTCAGATGATCTCCCCAGCAATTCATTATCCCCGCGCCAGCTGGGGGGGTGATTTTTAAGATGGATCTCCAGGCCATCGCCGGGAGGTACTATGGCGCCCAGCTCATCTTTGAAAATACTGGTTCTTGTATACCCATTGGTGGCAAATGCGAAGGGGTTGAATACGCCTTTACCGATCTGACTTGCGGGTACCTCGCCCGAGATGGGAATAGTGAGAATAAATGTCGCGGCTTCAGATTCACCGCACCCGTTCTCTGTGCGGTGGAAGGCGCAGCCTTCACCAGGTGCAACGGCTGTCCAGACGTCTCTGACGATTTCAAAAAGAGCATCTTGCTGCAGTTGACCGGGTATACCTTGCAGGGGCATGAACGCTACCGTGTTGCCAAATTCAATGGCTTCAGGAGCTTCCCCGTTGATTAGAAGCGACACGTCAGCAGCATTGACGTCGACGGTTTTTAGGCCTGGGATAGACACGGCGAAACCGCTATGAAAGGCCGCGCCTACGGCGGCGATCTCCCCTTCGACCTGTATTTGTCTGACCAGGCCCACTTCGTCATTATCCGAGGTGATAGAAGTTCGGTAATACACGATGAGGTCATTCATATCGTAATCACCTCGTGATGGCCACTGGTCCTCGTAGGCCAACGTCACCACGCCGGAGCTTGATGGGTAGTATTCGGTCTTGGTACTCGGTAGATTTATGTTTACCGGGTAGTCTTCTACTTCGCCCTCATTAGCCAATCCTATGGCAGTCAAGCCAGCTGTGTTGTGCAGACGAACCCGCATCCATGTGGCCCCGAGACTAGCTGCTTCACTGACTGTGAAGGATAAAAACGGGTTACCGGTAGTTACTGCTCTATCCGCGATGACCGCCTCTGACGGTTCAAATATTCCGTTGCGATTGCTGTCCAGCCAGATGCTCAGCAAACCATCGCCGACGGTAGTCACTTCAATCACCGCAGATTCGCCTCGTGCCAGCTCGGTGACGAACTGAACGCCATCCTCGTCGTCCTGAAGGTCTTTTGTGTCATCCGATTCTGAAGGGGCTAAGAATGCTCGATTTTCGGCATCTACTGATTCGCCCAAGTACAGTGCCTGATTGATTATGTGCCTGGCTCCGTTGTCACTGAGTTTGGTCCCGTAAGTGGCCGGTGCGTCGCCAAAATCCATGGTTGGTGTAGTGGGTTCTTCCACCGGCGCTAATGCGCAACGTGCACCGTCGTTGTTACTCGATGCCGGTCCATACGAGAAAAACTCTGCAGTGGGATTTGCAGAATCAATAACGATACGAAAGATGTAACCGTCGTTGTTGCGGCTAATATACAAACGACCATCCACATCAAAATAGACAGCCCCGAAAGTACCTGTTTGCCCTACATTGGCGACCAGCGATGCTACACCGTTTGCTGGTGATATACGGTATAGGCGCCCAATGTTGTCGACGGAATAAATGAAGCCATCGCTGGGGTGGAAGGCCATATCGAAAATGTTCAAATAGAGTTCCTGAGCCGTCACAATTTGCTGCGGCTGCAGATAGTCAGTGCTCACCGGGTCAAGCGCGATACGCCAAAGGCCTCCATTGGCTCCATTTTTGCGGTAGATATATTGTGCATTGTCGGTAACGGCAATATCACCGATGTAGTATTGAAGGTTCAGCGCCGGTTGCAGTTGAAGAGGCTCAATGGAGTAGTCCGCGTGAATACGGGCTAGTGTCTGCTGCTCATAAAACCAGGCATACAGGTAGCCATCACTGTAATTGAAGCCCATACCGTTGAGCTTGTTGACGGTATCCATTTCCTTTAAGAGGTCATAGGTGCCAGTAGTCAAAGACACGCTATAGAGCACAGCTGGCTTTCCCTGAGTAAGAAAAGCCTCACTCGGGCAGGTAGGAAATGGTGCCGAGATTGCAGGAAACGCCGCGACTAGGAGCGCGAGGGCGGATAGCAGTTTATGTGGTTTGAAAAGCAGCACAGTTTGGCTCGAATGATTAGCTTGATAACCCTTTAGCTATCAAGATCCGTGCCATGTTTATCGATGAAGAGTACTGACCGTTTTAAAGGCGTTCCGGTTGCTTTCTCTGCACATTAGAGATCAGTGTTCGGTTCTGCATTGCAATTTGCGAATCATTCGGCAAGCCGCACGCAAAACCGAAGGTTATCCGTCGCGCTGCACCAACTCGATGTTGTAGCCATCCGGGTCGATGATGAATGCGATGGTTACGGGCCACTGCTCTAGTTTGGTAGGTGCCTGCGGGCATTCACTGCCATAAGCCTTGGCGGCATCGTAAATCGCCTGGATGTCGTCACTATAGATATAGAACTTCCACAAGGCCTCGTCACCGTGGTTGATGGGTCCCTGTTGGTCGGTCTTTTGCGCCAGCTGAATCATCCCCTCCGAACCGTCGGACCCCAGTACGAGTTCCTTGGCATCAGGGATCTCTATACGCTGCTGAACCTGTAGCCCCAATACATTGGTGTAGTAGTCTTCACTACGATTCAGGTCAGTGACCGAAATACAAAATTGTGCGACGCGTGATGCCATAGTGTAGTCCTCATTCCTCAGGTAATTGTGGGTTAGCGCGATTGAGTATGTCCTGCGTGCGGTTATTGACTCGATTGTCCTGCCGCTCGCTGGCGGGCAGGATCCAGAACTGGCCGTCGCGAATACCCTGTAAGCAGGTTTCCGCAACTTCTTCCGGCTCGGTGAGTTGCAGCTTCAGGCCAGAGGCCTTGGCCAGATCAGCCATACTGTTATAGGCAGCGGGTTCGTTATCATCGCGCAGTTCGGTGGGGCGGTTGCGCATCGAGCTAAGGATACGAGTGTTCACCAGGTGCGGTCCGGGAAATAGCAGGTGTGCCTGCAGTGCCGCATTTTCCTGCAGAAACTGGTAGTGCAGGACTTCGGTCATGCTAGTCACCGCCGCCTTGGTAGAGGCGTAAATGGGTGTGGTGGGCAACGAGCTGAGACCACCATTCCCCGAAGAAGTGTTTACGACATGTCCCGGCTCCCCGTGGGCCAGCATTGCGGGAACGAAAGCACGCACGCCGTTGGCAATACCCATGACGTTGACATTAAAACCCCAGGTCCAGTCATTGGGTGTAAGCGTCCACATACGGCGCTGAGCCTCTTTGATACCTACGCCGGCGTTATTACACAGGATGTGTACGTTGCCAAACTCTGCGCTGCTGCGCTCGGCAAGCTGGTCCATCGATTCCGGGTCGGTGACGTCGGCACGTATTCCTACTACGTTCAATCCCATCTCTCTTAGCGCCGCCGCCTCAGTTTCCAGCGTGTCTGCCTCCACATCCGCCATGATGACGTTCATGCCTTCGCGTGCAAACCGCTCACACAGGCAGCGGCCGACGCCGGAGGCGCCTCCGGTTACCACTGCCGTTTTGCCCTGGTAGTCGCTTGTCATTGTCGATGCTCCTTCAAGCAATGGTTGCTAGCGCTCAGTCGTCTTGCCAGCGCCTTAGCGGATCGTGTTTGTGAGTGTCCGTCAAAATTGTGCCTCAGGATACTGCTTCCAGGTCGCTGGGCATGTCACCTTCATCACCATAGGGGCCGCCTACATAAAACTGAGCGAAGTACTTGCGAAAACGCATAATCGGTCCGTCGCCGTCGCAGAGTATGGGCTCGCGCAGGTGAAACTTGTTTTGCCATATCGGAATGTCGCCGTCCAGACCGCGTTGGCCATTGGTGGCGGCAATGCCCTCGCGCAAGGTCTTGTACTCGAAGGAATCCTCCGGGTACTTCTTGTGCGTATAAGCAAAGCGGACTTCAACACGTTCATCGTTCACCGGCGTGACCAATACCTGCAGCAAGTAATCCACCATACCGCTGAACCGGGTCCACTTTTGGCCAGCGCCATTTTGTACCACGTCGACACCTGACTCGATGACCACTTGTTCACCGGCTGCATTGGTCATGGTGCGCGGGCCGCGCACTTTGCTGCGGCGAATATGCCCTTCAAACGTGGTTTCTCCTTGAGGTACGGCGTCCATGTTGTGAATATATTTGAAGTGGGCAACATCAACGCCATTTTCTGCAATTTCCTGTGGGCAGGAATCAAAGCTCCAGAAGTAGCGTTCTTGATCGACCCATTCAGGATCTTTGATCTCGTCCAGCTCGATAACCTCCTGGTCCGGTGCGGCATCTTCGGGGTGGTACCAGGCCCAGATGACTTCGTTTTTTTCGCACACAGGATAGGTTTTCAGGCAGGGCTTACCTTCCCACTTCGGCGGAATGCGGCTGGCATAGGGAATATCGGTTATGACTCCCTGCGTATCGTACTGCCAGTGGTGAAAAGCGCAGCGAATGGATTCACCTTGCACAGTACCGCCATGGCCCAGGTGGGCGCCAAGATGTGGGCAAACCGGGTCACTAAGCCCGATTTTTCCTGATTCGGTGCGAAACAACACCATGTCCCTGTCGAAGTAATGAACGTTTTTAACCTCGCCTACCGCCAGCTCATCACCGTAACCGATACAGAACCAGCCGAAGGGCATTGGCATAGGAAAGCGCTTGTTCATTGTTTTTCTCCTCACTGCCTCAGGCAGCCGCGTCAACAAAGTCCGATTTAAGAGGGCCGATACGTTCCGCAATGGGGTTGAGTTTTTTCACATCGAGGTTGTAACACTCTATTGCATTGCGGTTGAGTATCGACTGCAATTCCGATTCCGGCATACCTTTCATGTACTTGATCAGCTTTTCATGGGTATTAGGCCATGAGCCCTCGGGGTGAGGATAATCGGTGCCCCACATTACGTTCTCAATGCCGATGTCATGGCGCACCGCAGTGGAGCCCTCGTCGAATAAGGCAGAGGCGCCCACCCAGCAATTACGCTTGAAGTATTCACTGGGTTTCATGGTCAGGTTGCTGCGAAAATCACCCAGCTTGCCGCTGGTATGTTTGACCGAAGCGCGCACGTCCATCAGCTCCAGCAGATGTGGAACCCAGAACTCGCTGACCTCGGTGATAACGAACTTGAGGCGCGGGAACTTCTCGAAAACGCCGCCGAAAATCATGTGCCACATAGGGCGCCCGGCCCACCAGGCAAACTCTGTGAGGTAAATGCCCATGGCCCCCGGCAGGTCAAAATTGAAGTCTGGGGAGGGTCCGGAGTGAGTATGAACCACCATATTATGTTCCTGGCAGAACTCCCAGATAGGGTAATACTTGGGGTGGTTATAGGGGTCTAGTTCTCCCATTAATGCCGGTATCAAAATACCCTGTAGGCCATTCTTGTGCGCCCATTTGACCTCTGCAAGAGCCTCGTCCACATCGTATAGCATTAGCACGATGGCTAGCCCTATGCGACGTACCGGGTCTTCCTTGCAAAATTCAGCCATCCAGCGATTGTGGGAGCGGGCGCCTGCCCATTGCAGCTCGGTATCATGACCCCAGGGTTTCAGGCCGAGATCAGCGCCAAAAGGTGGAGCGTTTTGTTCGGTAATTCCGTCGGGAAATAGCACCTCGGCGGCGACACCGTCGCCATCTATGACCTTGGTACGCATCTCCCCATTCCAAGCGCCCGTTAGCTCCTTCTCGATACCCTGGCGCCATTTATCATTGAAATCGGAAATCAGGAATTTGTTCTCTCTTGCCCTGGTCGCCGCTTGTTGGGCTGTCAGACGAGCGTCAAATTCGGCGTGGTATTTGGTATCCAGATAATCGCGATAGCCTCCTGGCGGCAGCCCAGCGTGGCCATCAGTGGATACAATCAAATAACGGTCCATGATTTTCTCTCCCATCTATTCTATGCACGATATTCAGTCAGTTTAGACTACTCTATGATGTCGTGGGGTGGTTGCAAGCGTCCGCGCTGGAAGTCACCCATTGCCTGTACAACCTGCTTGCGGCTGTTGAAGTGTCGGCGTTTGAAGGCACTCCATTGGTTGCGCCAGCCGGGAATGACCGAGGGTAGTCGGCCTAGATTGTCGAGGGCCGCGGCTACGACCGGTTCCGGTTGCATGCCGAAGTTTATGCGCTCGGAGTGCGTGGCCCCTGGGGACAGCACGATTACGTCTATGCCGTAATCCTTGAGTTCGTAGTGCAGTGATTCGCCGAGCTGCAGCTGATAACCCTTGCTCGCCGAATACTCCGCCATGAATGGCATGGATAGATTGCCTGAAATGGAGCTGACCTGAACGATACCGCCGCGCCGGCGCTGGGCCATGGCTGCGGCAAAATGACGGATAAGATGCAACTGTACATGGATGCTGAAGTGCAGCGTCTGCTCCATCTCGGCGATGGAGCGACTGAGAAAGCGCCCGTGAAAACTGGGCGCCCCGGCATTGTTGACCAGTAAGCCAATTTCCAGATCAACGCAGGCGCTGCTGATCTCCTCCAGAAAGTTGGTCTGGCTGAGATCACAGGGGATCACACGGGTTTGAATAGCGTAGGTCGACTCCAGCTCTGCGGCCAAGTCTCTCAGTAAGTCACCGCGGCGTGCCACCAGAGCCAGATTTAGGCCCCGTGCTGCCAGTTGGCGAGCGAACTCCTTGCCAATACCGGCAGAACTGCCGGTGACCAGCGCCCAGGCACCATATTTCTTGCTAAAGCCAACACTCTGCTGCATACGATGCCCACCTAATGTGCTCTTGGAATGGGTTTGCTAGCTATTCAGCGGTTAATGTGCTGAAACGTCAAAAACTGATAAACGCCAGCTGGCAAAACCCTCGCTGATATCCGCTCGCAAGGGCTCAATCTTTGCTCAACATCCCCGCTTTAGCGGGGATGATCAATGACTTGCCGTCAGGCTGATTTCTTCCATTGCGATGGTGGAGGTGGGGTTTTGCGCTTGGGCCCGCCATTGCTACCGGGCCAGCGTGAGCCGGAAATAGTATCAATATGTGGCCAGAACGCCTCTGGGTCGAGCGGGCCTGCCAGTGAGATATCGCGGCTCTTGAATTCAGGCCACCACAGGTGCGCAGAAACCTGCTCTTCCATCGGCAGCAATTCGGCGATGGGATCCCAGGGGCTTTCGCGTAGAGTAAGTTCACCGTCCAGCTTGAGACGATAGCCCGGGCCGTATTTACCCTGTACATGGACGACGTGTGGAGGGAAGTCGTAGCCTTTTCCGCCGCCTACTTCGCGCGAAACCTTAACCCACCATTCGTTGCGTTCCAGGCCGTCGGTGTAGTTGTCTTGACCAACCTCAGTGCCTTCAAACTCGACGAAGGTATAGCCCTGGTGTATGCAGCGTGCGCGCACACGGTCGCCTTGTCGGTAGTACTCGGTTTCACAGGGAAACTTGGGCTGGCC
Source organism: Candidatus Litorirhabdus singularis (assembly GCF_026262625.1). Lineage (GTDB taxonomy): Bacteria > Pseudomonadota > Gammaproteobacteria > Pseudomonadales > Halieaceae > Litorirhabdus > Litorirhabdus singularis. The sequence goes on along the minus strand of NZ_SHNN01000003.1, from coordinate 483,143 downwards.
GTTGGTGGCCTGACTGATAAATATCGCGGACTCCTGATCGATCCCATAACCCAGCGCCCATTCACCTGGAATGCCATCATAGGTGGCATCGCAAGTCATCAGAATGCCATACTCGGGCTCATCAGGTACCGGGAGATTATAAATAGACAGGGTGACGTTGGAAGTTTCGCTGTTGGTTATTCCCGGAGGCAGTAGTGCAGCTATGGCTTCCGGGCTGGTGCGATAAACAATCTTGAGCATCGGCCAGTTGTTGATCTCGCCGGGGCTACTGAAGGGGGCTTCACTTGAGCTGGTCATAGGTAATCTCCCGTTTTTAGGTAAGTGATAATACAGGTCTATGCAACGTGGGCAGGCACCCGTTGGCGAGTCACCCAGCCCTGATTATAGGCAATACTAAATTAACGCAGTCAATGTAACTCGCGCCGGCCCAATAGCATAAATGCTGACAGTCACCACACTGTCTGTTGTCCTAATCCTGCCAAAGATCTCCCCACATGTCGAATCTGGCATACCTGCGCGGTTCCATGGCGTGAGCAGGGGTATTTCACCTCTTCAAAAGTTGACCATTTTGATCCTCTGCATTTAGTTGTTGCCCATCCTGTTCTGGTAGCGCCGGGTCGGCGATCACCGATCGAATTCACGCAAGACGCTCTGGGAACGGAGCGTCGCGGCGGCATTCACTCAACAGTGAACAGAGCCTCAAGACAGAGCGCAGGAACAGAGCCAAAACCAAGCTGCAGTCTCGTTGATATTTACTAAACTTAGACTTTAGCGAGAAACCAGCTAACCTTAGCAACTATAGACATCTACATGCTCGTTTCGCAGATGGGGTGAATAGCGATTTAACGATTAAGTGGCCTGGTCAGCCCAAGATGTTAAGCCAGTCCGCTGGCTTGAGAAAAACCTAATAAAAATAAGGTAATCTCAATTGATAAACATACGAAAAACAGTTTTCAGGCACCCGCTCAAGCGGCTCTTAATGGCCATCGGCCTTATCTTGTTAATCGCCGCGGTTGATTTCCTTACGGGGGACAAATTTGGTGCTGTTCTGGAGGCAATGTCAGCACCGCGGCTACCTGCACTGCCGCAGATCAGTGACAAAGACGTGGTCCGTCTGAACCGCAGTCAAAACTGGGATGAGCAAACCACCGCAAAGTTTCACCACATCAGTCAGGGCACTTCCACGCTACCTATTCCTCTGAGTTGGTTGTTGGCACTGGAGCAGCCAGCCAGCAGCCTTTTTACGATTCCGTTCGGTGACCGGGGAAAATTCTCAGATAACAGCTATCTACTTCGCTTTGGATTTATTGAGGGTGAGAAAAGCGATCTGAATCCAGATGGCTTGCCGGTGGGATTTGCGCTTTCACAATACGAGTCACTGGAGGGCATCAATAATAGTGAAACTGTTGTTGGGTTTAACTGCTCTGCCTGTCACACGTCTCAGCTTATCTATAATAACAAGAGATACATAATTGAGGGCGGCGCGGCCCCTATCGACCTGGGGCAACTGACCATTGCACTTGGCGCGGCGCTGGGCCAGACCCTCGTCTCTTCAAAATTTCCTATATTCAATGCGCGATTTGATCGTTTTGCCAAGGCCGTGCTCAAGGACGATGCCTACACGGACAAAAACGCAGCCGATTTAGCGGTGGAGCTAGAGGCGCGTGTTGCCTCCCTGGCCGAGGCTCCTGGCGAGGTTGATGTCGTTGAGGGTTTCGCACGTCTGGACGCTCTTAATCGCATAGGTAACCAGGTTTTTGCGCTGGACCCGAAGCGTTATGGTAACTATGTGGCCATTAACGCCCCGGTTAACTTTCCACATTTGTGGACTGCTTCCTGGTTCGACTGGGTCCAGTACGATGGTTCGATAATGCAGCCCCTGATCAGGAATGCGGGTGAGGCTATGGGTGTAAGAGCCACTATAAACACCAGAGCACCCAAAGGTGAGGCGCGGTTCTCATCTTCGGTGCCGCTGGCTAACCTCTACTGGATCGAGCAGGCGCTTAGCGGAGATAATCCTTTTCCCAGCGGTTCAACCGAAGGCTTAGATAATCCCTTTGTACGCGATCCTGGTACCGGACTGAATGGCTTGACCGGCTTGTCTGGGCCCAAATGGCCAGAGGCCTTCGGAGAGGTTGTTCCTGCGCGCAGTAGTAAGGGAGAGGCGCTGTACACAGAGCACTGCGCTGGCTGTCATTTACCACCGCTAAACTCAGATGCCTTCTGGCGTAACCAGGACACACACGAAACCGGGTACGGTAGCCGGAAGTACTTCGAGCCAGAGGTCTACTACAATGAGAAGCCCCACGCTGGCCAATCTCTTTCAGAGAGGGGGGCCGACGGTCGCTACAAGCATGCGACGCCTGACGCTCTGTTGAACGTGAAAATGATCTCGGTGGAGCAAGTCGGCACTGACCCCGCGACAGCAGATATTATGAAGTACCGTACGGTGGATACCGCGGGGGATGCCGGCGGCACAGCGGCAGAGCAAACCGCCGGTATGGGCGTTTCAGCGGATATTTGCACCTATGCTCCACAATCAATGGATCCCAAGATCGCTTCTGCTTCGGAGCCCCGCCTGGTCAATGTGAGTGTAGGGGACAGTCCAGATATGCTGTTTGGACTGGCGCTAGGTGCCATCGTGCAGCAGGTTAATAACGAATGGTTTATTGAGAATTATATCGCCGAAGAAGACCAGGCGATCTACGAAGAACATCGACCGAACTGCCTGCAAATCGATGCTGGCTACAAGGCCCGGCCGCACAATGGTATCTGGGCTACTGCGCCTTTTCTGCACAATGGTTCGATAGCAACTGTTTATGACTTGCTGTCCCCCCCGGATCAGCGTCCAAGATATGTACAATTGGGTAATATCACATTCGACCCGGTGCATATGGGACTGAAACAGCCTGAGGACATCACCTCGCTGTTTCGCCCAGGCGAAAAATACAGCAGCGATGGCTATTTCATACTAGACACTACGGTGCCCGGTAACGGCAATCAGGGCCATGAATTTTCTAATAGGTGGGACCGCGAGAAGGGCTGGGATCAACAGGCCAAGGGAGTGATTGGCCCGGCGCTGTCCAAAGAAGATCGAATGAATATCATCGAGTTCTTAAAGACTCTGTAGTGCATTATCACGTAGATCAGTTATGTAACGAAACATCATCTCCTGGAAGGCCTTCTCCTATGTCGGAACGGCACAGGAGGCGAGTGCCTAAGTGGCCACTAATTAAACATTCGTACCAGCCCAATAATATTCTGCGCTAACAGCGCCTGATCACGAAGACGATAAGAGAAGCTGAACATGGAAAGTGCGAAGGGTCGAAATCAGAATCAATTTATAGAAGAAGTCTTCCCGCAAGAGTTAAAAACAATCAGCGAGCGTCGGCAAAAAGTTGGAGTTGATGTCAGCGAAGCTTTCGATGACAAGCCCAATGTGGACAATAGTCTCAAAGGCCTATCACTTTCTGGTGGCGGTATCCGCTCGGCCACCTTCAGTCTGGGCGTAATACAGGGCCTGGCAAAACACGGCTGGCTTAAACACATAGACTACCTGTCTACTGTTTCGGGCGGCGGCTATATTGGCTCTTGTCTCTCATCTGTATTAAACAATCCAAAAGCCAGTACGGACTACGAGAAGTTTCCGTTTAAGTACACTACCGGTTCTACTGAACCGACGGCGCTAACCCACCTACGTAACTTCAGTAGCTATTTAATGCCGGGAGGCATTCTGGGGCGTTTGCGCCTACCCAACCTGCTATTACGAGGCGTTGTACTCAACCTTTTCGTATTCCTGCCATTTATTATGATGTCCGTGGTGCTTGTTGCGGTTTTCTACGAATTCGGGCCGCTGTGGGATCAGTTTCCGCTGTTGATTATGCCATTGATTACGGTTTTTGTGATTATGTCGGTAGCCTTTCCCTTCGCCGTGAAAATACTGGGGAAATTGTTTAGCTGGCGGCAACGAAATTACTTTGAGCTAGCGTTAACAGTGCCGCTGTTGCTAGCGATCATCGTCGCCTTAGCCATGCCACTGTTGAATCTCACCCGGCTTGCCATAGAGCATGACGGCGGCCAATTGTCGCAATGGTTGGTGCAACTGGGACGCCAGGGTTACTGGTCTTTGGGTATTCTATTGTTGCTGGTGTTTTGTGCTTTTGGTCTTGCTGGAAAAGCATCAGAAAACGTCGGGAGAATATTCGGCAAGGTGGTACTGCTGATACTAGGTGTATTAGGTCCCGCCGTTATCTTTCTCATTTTTTTGATGTTGTGTCTTAAGTTTATCGATTCACCTTTTTTGCCGCTTGAATCATCTAAGTATCTCGATCAGCTTGCGAAGTGTCAGCAGAGCGACCAGGGCTGTGGAAAATGGGATGTTGACCCAAAGGATTCTGGCGATGCTGTTACGCCACTGTCCCCCAGAGAATTCGGCGTCAGAGAGGAGATCGGTGATCTTTATAGCTCACTAATAGGCTTATACGGCCTGTTGTTCGAACCTGATAAACGTCAGCCCGAATCCGTAGAGGATGTCATAGGTGATTTTGCCGGGCGCAATCTGAATCTGGCGTCTTTGGAAATCACCACTGGTAAAATGGAGTGTGCCGAGACTGATTGCGCGGGAATTGATTCGGATGACTGGCGAGCAGATCGGCGAATCTGGGGCTTTAGGCCAAAGGATGCCGATTCCCCCACAAAATGTGATGCAGCTCCAAATCAGCCTACTTATCCTGTTTCCCTGCGCGAGCGCTTTCGTATTGATCAGCAATCAGATTGTTACTATCTTGTGCGAGGGTCTTCAGCCAGCTTGAGAATTCTTGGTGCGCAGCCACATCAAATTTTCAGCAGGGAAGGTATTGCGTTTATCATCGCTGCCATTTTCCTCTGGTTATTTAACCGATATTTTCTCGACATTAACATCACCTCTCCTCATGGGTTTTATCGCGACAGGTTAAGTAAGGCATTCCTCATCGATTTGGATGATGAGGATGAAATTCTTCCTACCGACGACGTAAAGATGAGCCAACTGAACCAGCCTGGCTCAAAGGCGCCCTACCATCTGGTCAACGTGGCGCTTAATTTGCAGGGCAGTAGCCTTAAGGATCTGCGCGGACGCGAGTCGGACTTTTTCATATTCAGCAAACACTATACCGGGGGTGAAATCACCGGCTACGCGCCTACCGAAGTAATGGAGCATGTAGACAGCCACCTTAATCTTGGAACCGCTATGGCCATCTCGGGTGCTGCTGCTGCACCGAATATGGGGCGCACTACCAATCGCTCATTGAGCTTTATTATGACGCTTCTCAATATTCGGCTGGGGTACTGGCTTCCCAATCCGGCTAAAGTCGAGGCTGGAAGCTGGTACAAGCGAATGCTGCTGGGTGGCGCGCGCCCAGCGCTAATATGGCGAGAAGCCCTTGGCAGAATCAATGCCAAGACCTCGCATGTGAACGTATCTGATGGTGGCCATATTGAGAACCTGGCAGTTTATGAGCTGCTGCGCCGGCGTTGTAAGTTTATCGTCGCTGTAGACGGCGAGCATGACCCGGAGATCACTTTCAACGGTCTCGTCACCGTCATGCGTTTTGCCAGGATCGATATGGGAATTGAGATTGATTTCAGTGTCGGTTCAGATTCCCTGGTGGAGGGCGACACCGCGCTGGACAATCTGCGCTTGAGACGCGCGTCGTCTGGCGAACGGAACAGTCTGGCGCATTGGGCACTTGCGGACATTAACTATGGCAACGGCGAGGTTGGACACCTGCTTTACATCAAGCTTTCGGTTACGGGAGATGAGCCGGAGTACATTCGTGCGTATCGCAAAGAGAACCCTGCCTATCCACATGAATCGACGGCAGATCAGTTTTTTTCGGAGGCCCAGTTTGAGGCATACAGAGCATTGGGGGAACATATCTGTGAGGGCATGTTGAAGGATGTTGAAAGGCTTGGAGGATTTGCCAATTTGGGCAGTAGCACCGCTCAGTAAGTAGATGAGGGGTTACATGAATATGCAGATACCTGCGGCCGAACAATGCTGTGCCTGCAGCAATGTCTTGTTCTGGGAGGAGTGCCGTCTATGACGCTCATCAAACACTTCAGGGATTACCGTCAGTGTTTTCGCCTGTCACTTCGGTCCTTGGTCCATGGTGTGCTAATGATCTTGCCAGTTTTGGCAGTTTCTCTGTATCCATTGAATACATCTGCGGACGAGAGAGTTCTGGATGAGAGCTGCGAGTTCATAGAGAATTTTGAGCGGACGCCGCTGACAGATTGGATAGAGTTGCAGCTTCTAAGCGGCATGCAAGCCGACCTTAGAGCGGTTAGCTGCGAGGGTCAATTATGTGGGCTTGGCTCAAATGAACCGTCGCTGCTGAACAATCACAAATTACTTGAAGAGGGCTTTTTATATCATCTGCTCTCGGACGTGCACATTTCTGCGATAAATATTGTTGGCGCGCACTTTCAGAATCCCGTTTGCGTCACGGACAGAGAAGTGTCCAAGAGGGTTTCGCTAACGCACTCCAGGTTTTCGGACCGGGTCACGTTTCGGAATACCGAATTTCATTATGACCTGATAGTTGATGGCTCTTTTTTTGAGAGCGATTTCTTACTGTCTGGCGCGACTGTTCGAGGCCAACTGTCTGCCCGGGCTTCTCACGTTGATAGAACGTTTAATATGAGGCATGCCGTTATAGGGCAGGATCTTCATTTGCATGAGTCGGAGAATGTTGAGTCTGGCGTTGATTTACCGGAGAGATTTCGTACCGTTATCGGGGGAGAATTTATTGCTAACAGTGCCGTAGTTGAAGGTGAGTTTGTGGGTGACTACGCCCATTTCAAGGGCAAAGTAAATATGCAGTTCCTGTCCGTTGGAGAAGATCTAAATTTCAGGCATGGTGCCCGTTTTCTTGAACGAATTGACTTACGTAGCTCAAGAGTAAATGGGCGCATGGGGTTCTCGGGGGCTGAGGTTGCTGGCCTCGACCTTACCAATAGCTCTATAGGCGATAGTTTGATTTTGTGCGAGATACGTTCCCCGGGCGATGCCATGATCGACTTGAGGCACACAAAGATCGGGAACGATTTTGACTTGCGCGGGAGCATCATTAAAGGCAGCGTAAATGCAAGAAGATTGAAAGTGAGCGGCGATTTGATGCTTGATTATGCCGGTAAAAAAACTGAAACCTGTGACAAAGTAACAGCACAAAAACAAGGTCGACATCAGGTTGATGCAGGCGGAATAAATAAGATTATTCTGCAGGACGCGCAAGTAGCAGTTGTTCACGATGGGCTGATTCGTACAAGGGAACTTGATTCTGTTAAAGGGAATAAGCTCCCGGTTTTAGAAATTGATGGCCTGCATTACTCTAAACTGCATGATGACAGTCTGGGCAAGAGTGGTAGTTCTTCGGGTTACTACGTGGACTGGCTGAGCCGTGACACGACTTTTACTGCACAGCCCTATCACCATTTGGCGAGCCAGCTGCGTAAAGATGGAGCTTATAGTGCCGCCGCCGAGGTCCTCTTTGAGGCCAGGAAGAGAGAGAGGACGGCTGTATGCAATGGAAATGATATAACTAGCAGCTTGAGCGGCTGCGCCGGAATGTGGTTGCTGGAGATTGGCGTTGGATATGGTATAGGTGTTTATTCTTTTCTGGCGCTGTTTTGGGTAGTTGCTTTCAGCTGTGTAGGAGCCCTAATTATTCGGCTCACCAGCGACAAATCACTCTGGTGGTCTACGTGGGCAAGCCTGGACTATATGTTGCCACTGGTTGAGCTCAATTCGGCCCATAGAAAGCACATCGAAGAAAATTTGCCGGAGTGGGCGCAGAGCTCGCTGTATGTTCAAGCTTTGAGTGGTTGGTTGCTGGCCTCCTTTGTGGTCGCCGCTGTGGCGGGGTTGACTCAAGGCACTTGATGCGAAAATAACATTCCGGCAGCGCGCCGCTCAGCTTTGCTCAACGGTAAGCGCCAAGTAATCGATTGCCGGCGGACGGATAAAACGCGGCACGGCTGTCTACTTCAGAAATTCTATGGCGTATTGCTGAGTCGCAGAGAGAAAAACAAGCAGGCAGCTAGAGCTCCCAGCACGGTGAAATAATAGAGCGTCGTCACGGCAGAGCCTGTGTAACCACGCCATGTGAGCGTCCATGGGGAAGACAACAATGGGTCACTGCGCTCCTCGATGGACCAGCCCTCCGCATCCGCCATGCCGCGGAAATGGCGCCCGGCATTCCAGGCATTCGCCAACATGAATACGATGAGTGATATTAGTATCCAGGGATAGTTCTTGATCATGTCTTCAACAGTGAACAGTCCTGTCGCCCAGCCGGGTAGAGCCCTGTTCATCGCTTTCTCAATAGTTTCGTTTTTGTCCTTCAAATCGATGCTAAGGGCGACATTCTCTGTATCCAATTCCTGTTTTTTACTCTCCATTGCTGCCGTCGTGCCCTTAATCGCTTCCAATGTGGCCTGACCCAGATCGCTGAGCTTGGTCTCAGCCTCTTCCGCGCTCACCAATACCGCATTGCCAGCCTGACTGCCGGTATCGCGCTTCATTGCTCTGGTTCGATACCAGATTGTGTTGATCTTGCTTTGCCTCCATTCTTCAATTTTTTCCCTAATTTCCTTAGCATGTTGTTTGAGCTCTTTACTTGTATCTGGGTCGAGCTTTGCGGTGTTAATGGCGGCATCAAGCTTATCCACGATGAGTTCTCGCAACTCCAATGAAATGGCATTGATCACACCATTGGCAACCGGCTTTGTATCCGCCGGACAACCTCCCCGGCAGTGGTCAACGAGTGTTTTTATCTCGTCAGCCCAAGGTTCTTTTTTGATATCACGTCTTATCTCATCAAGCACATTTTCAACTGCATTCAACCCGGCGATCCGAAGCCCATTCTTCTTTTGTTCATCTTCTAACGCTTGGAACTCTATACGCAGATCTTTCACTTCTTGAGACTGATAGTTCTCATGATAGGGTTTGATGACATTTAGCATCATGACAACGGCAAAAATCACTGAGCCAACAGCCCAGCGTTGAACGTTGGCGGTACCACTTTCCCATAGTTTGGCGTGGCGTCGAAGTTTGATATTTGGGTCCATGCGCTGTGCTCCCTTGGTTTTGTCGAAAGTACCACTTATTGATGACGCAAGGTACTGACAAGTTCACTCACCGATATTGAAGACCTCCTAGCTGAACGCAGCATCACTGTCAGTCGGAAAGCGATCCGTCTTTGGTGTATCAAGTTCGGCCGTCTGTATGCCCGCCGCCTGCAACGACGAGGGTCAGGGAGCGAGGGATCAGGCGATTCAAATCGGTAAAGCAGGCGCAGAGATTTGTTAGCGCCTATGCCGCAGTGCATAACTTGTTTAATCTGAGCACGGATCTAGTCGGTGCGAAGCATTATCGTGATCTAAGGATCAGTGCGTTTGCAGAATGGAGTAGGGCGGTTGCTTGACGGAACTTGCCAAACCCCCCCAAACCCCCCCCAAGCTATAGGTGGGCTAATCTCAGAACTCGCGAGTCTCACCAATGTTTAACACCCATGCTCCCCCATCACCAAGCTCTGTATCAGCAGCGGCTTCCCTGAAACGGCGTGGTGGCTCGTCAAGCGGTTCGTCGGAGAGGTCGAAGGTGCCAAAATGGATGGCGACAGCCGTTTCGGCACGTAAATCCAGTGCAGCACGAAGTGCCTCTTCAGGGTTCATGTGCGACTCGCGCATCATGGCCTGCGGTTCATAGGCACCTATGGGAACCGCAACCAGGTCAAATGGCCCAAGTTTTTGTCCGATTTCCTCAAAGCCCGAAAAATAGCCCGTATCGCCAGCGAAGTAGAAGCGTCGCTGGTCGCCGGTGACGGCCCAGGATGACCATAGTGCCTTGTGGTCATCCGTGAGGCTGCGCTTGCTCCAGTGCTGAGATGGGAGGCAATGAATAGTGGCGCCCTTGTAGGTGAAGGCCTGCCCCCAGTTGAGTTCCTCGACATGCGTGATGCCCTGACTGCGCAGGAGGTCACCATTGCCCAGCGGGACAAAAAATACGGTATCAGCATTGCGCTCAGCGAGATTGCGTAACGTTGGCAGGTCCAGGTGGTCGTAGTGATTGTGGGAAATCAACACAAAATCAATTGGCGGCAGGTCCGCGAACGCAAGGCCGGGCTTCACAAAACGCTTCGGACCCACTCCCGGCATAGGGCTGGGCCTGGCTGACCAGGTGGGGTCGGTCAGGAACGTTACATGTTCGCTCTGGACCAGCAATGTCGCATGCCCGATCCAGGTTACTGTGGGTACGCTGTGGCGGGCATTTTCGCGCAGGAAAGCTCCGTCATTGGCGACCCGCGGCGGCGCTCCCTCGGCGCTACGAAAATAGGTCCCCAAACGTCGAAGTATGAAAGGAAAGCGAACGCCGAAGCTGCCGTGTGCCAGGTCGCCCGTCGGGTTGGTAAAGCGCCCGTCATCGCCACGTGGCGCGCCACTGAACAATGCCTCTGACTCGCCGTATAAAAAATTGATTGGCAGTACTGTCAGGGCCAATAGCAGGAAAATTTTATAGCGGCGCATACAGCGGTCTCGTTCAACACATTAGCGGACTTAAGCCGACATTATGTCAGAAAGGGGTCCTGACAAGTTAACTTGAAGTCATGGGCTGGCGCTACACAACTAGGGGTCAGATAACCAGAAATGCGTCATCAGCTCCCACTTTTGGCTCGACTTCACTGAGTCTTTCGCGCTGGCTCCCCACTTTTCGAGCAAAAATAAGTTAACTTGTCAGTACCCGTTAAAGCTTAGTAGGAAGCGGAGATTTGTAAGATTTACTGACACTTGCCTATGTCTAATAGTGGATGTGCGCGGTCGTTAGCTTAGCTCTGGAACCGATCAACCCTGATCTCGGCTTTCTTCTCCCACTAAAGGACATTGAAAAGGACTCAGTAGCGGCTCACTAGATAAGGCTCCGAGGCCAGCGCGGCGAAAAACCAATACTTACTATCTAAGTTCCACTCGGATTGGCCAAGTAATGTCTATCTCAACCGGAACCATGGGTAGGCCAGTGCTTAGTAACGTCTGTCCTAGTGTCTGACAACTCTCGGCGGCATCATCCCATCTGGTTCGCCGAGTATATTCGACAGGCTCCGCAGAAAGATCAACCGCATAAAATTGTTGCCGAGCTGTTGCTATTGCGTAAGCAGGTTCGTTTTGTGGCGCGTCCATGACAATGAAGGGCGCATCGCAGCCAAAGTCACTGTAAAAAGCGGGGATGAATCTTTCGTATTGTTTTACCCTCTCTTCGTGCGTATCCAGAACGGCAAGATGCGCACCCTCTAGTCCATCGAAAGTCATGTAGACAGTCATCTCTCCACCATATCCTGCTTGCCCTTCCTGCAACCCTGCAGCGGGTATTCCGATTACTTTCCCTGTAGCATCAACAACCACTGCGTCAGTTCCGCTAGTTTCAGCAAGTTCGAAGATAGGTATGATGTGGTATCGGTAATCTGAAGCGATAATAGCGTCTGCTGATGGATTTCCTACGTAACCGGTGTTATTTGCGGTGCATATAGGGTTTGTATCATCGCCGCAGAGATAACCGCTTCCTGCCTTCCATTTTGAAAACACATAACCTGGCTTGGGCATAGCAACAAACGACTCATTGAAATTTGTATCAGTAACTTCAAACAGACAGACACTGTTCACCTCACAATCTCGTGTGCCAGATAGTGATTTGATTTCTCCTCCTGAACCTACAAAGGCCTCAAGATAGCAGCCTGACAACAAACTAGCTGCACTGAATAAACATAGAGACTTCAACAATTTCATAAGGAGTTCCTTCTCGTTTTCATTCGCTAATAATACCTTCGGTTAGTTCTGGGCTTAATCACTGCCTCCGCCATATTGCTAATCTAATGCGACTTGCGGCTGCACCCACTGATACAAATCAATAACTTAGCGCGTTAAGGCTTAGTAGAAAACAGGGATTTGTAAAGTATACTGACAAGCTGAGAGCCTTTCCAGCAGCCGATATGAAGGAGATATGTAGGGAACGCATCGAGGCTTTCACCAATCCATTTCAGTCATTTATCGCTACAACGGTAAAGCAGCGGGAATCTCGCCTACACTTAGCTAAGGCATACACCACGGAGGGTCGATCATGCTTATACTTACACGCTGTCTTGGCGAGAAAATATTAATCGGTAATGACATAGTGCTGACTGTGATCGCTGTTGCAGGCAATCAGGTCAAGCTGGGCATCGTGCGCCCGAAGATGTGGCGATTGTCAGGGAGGAATTGCTATCCAGTGCAGAGGACTGAGCGCCAGAGTAAAGGTTGATTTGTCTTCATGAATGTTATCTCAACCATTGTCTATACTATTTGCGAAGGAAGTTTTCTCTGTTGCGTGATGGTATAGAGCTAATGAACAAAAAAATAAGACTACTAGCATTCGCAGTTGCTGCTACGTTCATCATGGGGTGTGATGACAACCCTGATTTTATGTCCGAAGATACATTGAGGGACCGAGGCAACTCAGATGGATTCGCCGTTGGCTGTGATGAACGCGGCCACCTTACCTACGGATATGACGATGATACGTATAGGCAGGCTTACAGCGAAGGGTATGCTGCTGGACAGCGAGACCCCGACTGCAAGAAGTGGCGGAGGGAGAACAACTGATGCTCCAATCAGGTCCCAGAGCCTACCGCTTCCCTGGTGAAAACCATATCACATGGCTAAGGACCGTTCCTAGGCGAAAGGAGACGGTTGCCATGTCTGCCTCCACCTCTTTCCGGACTGCTTAGCCAGCATACCCTGGCTCGCATTTCGTCTCTTATGCGCAGCGAGTAGCGGACAATCAAATAGGGCTATTTATACACTTCTGCCCCGCCATTCGGGTGAGCGGCGATAATTTGGTCAACAAAACCCCTAAACTCATTCGTAAAGTGGCGGCCACGTTGTTGCCAGTACCAACGGAACCCCTGAGTTGGAACTGCGGCCTCCAATGCCGAAGACATAGCGATATTCATATCTGAGTCCAGCGTTCCCTCAATACCCAGGAAGTAAATGCTTTGATAAGCCAGCATTACACTATGCACGCTCATTATGAACTGCAATGCCTCATCTTTTGATAAAGATGATGCGTCATTCATTCCTTTTCGAAATACTTTTGCCGCCTGCTCATTGGTTCCGACTTCGTTGTACCATGTCTGAAGTGCGGCAGTGGCATTGTGTGCGGTCTCAGCCCTCATCTCCTTCGTAGTATCTGAAATTTGAAGCCCAACAAACAGCAGTGACACTATGATGGCAACATTTCCGATGATTCCGGCTAGATTAGCCCAGTCTTGTAGAGTACGTTTCACTTCAAAACCCTTTTTATTTATTAATTGTGGAGGGTAGCTCAGTAGATTGAGAATGTCTCAAAATAGGCGAAAGCGGACATCAGCGCCGCAACGGCCTGTAGCACTCGCTACGCTCATGGGCTCACTCATTGGCACGTCAATGAGCGTAGCGAGTGCGCAAGGTAAGTAGGACGCTACAGTAGTCAAAAAGCTGTTTTTTTTTAAATTTGAAAACTCAAATTGGGCTATCGTGAGTCAGAGCGGCTACCGTTAAATAAAAGAGTAGCAAACACCACCCCGGGGGGGCATTGAACCACCGACTTTACTCTAGGGCTAAACGTACCAACATAAACATTTGCAGATTTGACGGTTCAGTGGCGTGAGCTGTCAGCAGGAGAAAACGCCTAGTGATTTAGTCTATGCTTAGTTCAATTGGCGTTGGGTGATTGGGGGCTGTTTGTAAGTCATTGTTTTTAAATAATTAATTGGTAGCTACGGGTGGACTTGAACCACCGACCCCAGCATTATGAATGCTGTGCTCTAACCAGCTGAGCTACGTAGCCACAAAGGTGTGCAGAATCTCGCAAGATACGAGAGGCGCGAATTTTGCAGATTTTGAGGTGCCAAGTCAAGCCGTGAAGGCGTGGACCTAGACGTTAAAGCGAAAGTGCATGATATCGCCATCCTGCACTACGTATTCCTTGCCTTCCAGACGCCAGCGACCAGCATCCTTGGCACCCTGTTCACCGCTATTGGCGATGAAGTCGTCATAGCCGACTACCTCGGCGCGAATAAAGCCTTTTTGAAAGTCGGTATGAATCACGCCCGCGGCCTGTGGCGCGGTGGCGCCGACTTTTACCGTCCAGGCGCGTACTTCTTTTTCGCCAGCTGTGAAGTAGGTATGCAGGTGTAACAGGTTGTAACCAGCGCGTATGACGCGGTCCAGGCCGGGCTCTTCCAGGCCTAGCTCAGCCAGAAATTCATCGCGTTCGTCATCTTCCAGTTCGCTTATTTCGGCTTCCAGCTTGTTGCAAATAACGACCATCACGGCGTTCTCGGCATCTGCCAGCTTTTTTACCTGCGCTACGTGTTCGTTGCCATCCATGCCGTCTTCATCGACATTGGCGATGTACATGGTGGGTTTGATTGTTAGCAGGTGTAGGGTGCCTACCAGAGCTCGCTCATCGTCGTCGAGATCCAGCGCCCGCGCTGGCAGCGCTTCGTTTAAGTGCGGTAGCAGCTTGTCTTCCAGCAGTGCCTTGAGGGCAATGGATTCCTTGTCACCACCCTTGGCGGTGCGCAGGACCTTCTGCAGCGCTTTGTCGCAGCTCTCCAGGTCAGCCAGTGCCAGTTCGGTGTTGATGATCTCGATATCATTGAGTGGGTCAATTTTGTTGGCGACATGAATGACGTTTTCATCATCAAAGCAGCGCACCACGTGAGCAATGGCATCAGTCTCGCGAATATTGGCGAGAAACTGGTTGCCCAAGCCCTCACCCTTGGAGGCGCCTGCTACCAGTCCGGCGATGTCGACGAACTCCATGGTGGTGGCAATGGTTTTTTCGGGTTTGACCAGTGCGACGATTTTGTCTTGCCGAGGGTCAGGCACCGGTACTACACCGGCGTTGGGCTCGATGGTGCAAAAGGGGAAGTTCTCCGCCCCGATGCCAGCCTTGGTCAGGGCGTTGAACAGGGTCGATTTGCCGACGTTAGGCAGACCGACGATGCCGCATTTAAATCCCATGGTGGTAATCCTTTAACTGGTTATTAATTGCTGCTGTGCAATTGGTGGGTTGCTTTGGCCAGCTCACCGGCGGCAAGCATGGGCAACGTATCTGCGCTGCGGTCCAGGCTGTCGGTAATCAGCAGCCGGTCGCTTTGCGAGGCCGGCTTCAGTACGTAATTGGTTACCTCGGGCGCACTGCCGGGGTGGCCAATACCAATGCGCAGACGCACAAAGTCAGCGCTCATGGCGCTGATAATATCGCGCAGGCCATTATGGCCGCCGTGTCCGCCGCCTATCTTGAAACGCGCTTCACCGGGAGCAAAGTCGAGCTCATCGTGAGCGACCAGAATATTGGCGACGTCAATTTTGAAGAATTTTGCCATTGATGAAACCGCCTGACCGCTGCGATTCATATAGGTGGTGGG
Organism: Candidatus Litorirhabdus singularis; assembly: GCF_026262625.1. Classification (GTDB taxonomy): domain Bacteria; phylum Pseudomonadota; class Gammaproteobacteria; order Pseudomonadales; family Halieaceae; genus Litorirhabdus; species Litorirhabdus singularis. The sequence goes on along the minus strand of NZ_SHNN01000003.1, from coordinate 467,661 downwards.
TATGAGTAGCCGTATATCCATATCACCGGCTTGCAGTCTGCCGGCAAGACCAAAAAACTTGGACTCCGGTTGCAAGGTGACACCGTGCTGTTGGGCTAGCGTTGCGACGAAATCGGCGCCGGCATTGTGCCGAGTACCCCGGTATTTTTCACCGGGGTTTCCCAATCCTACAATCAGTTTGATGGGCTCGGACAATGCGGGCACAGACCGACAGAGAGGAATCTAGTCCTCGCTGTCGCCTTCCTTATCGCCATCAGCTTCTGCGCCATCAGCTTCAGCGGCTTCAGCTGCTGCGGCTTCTTCCTCTTCTTCAGTATTGCCCTTAGGTGCCAGTACGCTGGCGATTGCCAGATCGTGGTCTTCACCCAGAGACAGCGCGGTAGACTCTACGCCTTCTGGCAGCTTGATATCGGTCAAGTGGATAATGTCACCCACCTTCACATCAAGCATATCGACTTCCAGGTACTCGGGGATATCACCTGGCAGACACAGAACTTCTACATCGGTAGCCTGATGCTGAACCATACCGCCTTCGGTTTTGACGCCGTAGCACTCGGTTTCGTTGATAAAGTGAATCTGTACGTTCACTTTGATCTTCACATTGACGTTGATGCGCATGAAGTCAGCGTGCATCACCAGGTTATTGGCAGGGTGACGTTGCAGGTCTTTGAGAATCGCTTTCTCGCTCTTGCCGTCAATACTGATGGCCAGTACGTGGCTGTAAAAAGCTTCGTTCTCAAGCGCCTTTTCCAGATCCTTGCGGATCAGTGTCAGCGGCTGTGGCTCTGTCTCACCGCCATAAATGATGGCGGGGATGTGGTCGGCCAGACGACGCAGGCGGCGGCTCGAACCTTTCCCTTTGTCGGCGCGTGCCGTGGCTTCTATTTCAAATGTGTCAGACATGGTCTGGACTCCTTTGATAAATGCACCGGTTGACCTTCGACCAGTCAAACCGGTGGTTTAATAAACGCTGTTCAGTCGAACAGCGCGCTAATTGATTCTTCGTTGCTCACCCTGCGAATGGACTCAGCCAGTAGCGGGGCGATAGTCAGCTGTCGAATGCGTCCGCATGCTATTGCTTCATCGCTAAGAGGAATCGTGTCTGTGACCACCAGCTCGTCGAGCACGGAGGCGCTAAGATTACTAATGGCATTGCCTGACAATACTGCATGAGTACAGTAGGCGACGACGCGCTCGGCGCCGGCATTTTTGAGTGCTTCGGCGGCTTTGCACAAGGTACCGGCGGTATCCACCATGTCGTCTACCAACAGGCAGGTGCGACCGGTGACGTCACCAATAATGTTCATCACCTGTGCTTCATTGGCCTGCGGACGGCGTTTGTCGATGATGGCAAGATCCGCATCATCCAGTTGTTTGGCTATGGCTCGCGCTCTAACCACACCGCCGATATCAGGCGACACCACCATGAGGTTTTCGTAGCGGCAGTGCACGATATCTTCTTTCAGAATGGGTGACGCGTAGATGTTGTCTACCGGGCAACCAAAGAAGCCCTGGATTTGCTCAGCGTGCAGGTCAACGGTTAAGACCCGGTCAACGCCTACGCCCACCATCATGTCGGCCACGACTTTGGCGCTAATAGGGACTCGCGAAGAGCGCACGCGGCGATCCTGGCGGGCATAGCCAAAATAGGGGACTACAGCGGTGATACGGGCTGCTGAGGCGCGGCGCAGCGCGTCAATCATGACAATCAGTTCCATCAGATTGTCGTTGGTAGGTGCGCAGGTGGGCTGTAATACGAAGACGTCCTTACCGCGAACGTTTTCGTTGAGCTCAACAGCTACTTCGCCATCGCTGAACTGGCCGACATTGGCATTGCCCAGCGGCAGTTGTAGCTTGCCAGCGACTTTATCGGCTAATGTCGGGTTGGCATTGCCACTAAAGACCATCATTTTTACGGACACTTTGACTTCCCCTGGAGTGATGGAGTTGACCTCTGCGATTCCGATGGCAGGGCACCGGATATGTGTGCCGGTCTATGTGGCAAATTGTCCGGGCAAAGTCTTGTAACTTTGCCCAGACCTATATGGCTGGGGTGGCAAGATTCGAACTTGCGAATGCCAGGATCAAAACCTGGTGCCTTGCCGCTTGGCGACACCCCAATAAACTGTGCTGCTTCAGGCTAATGCAGCGTGCACGGGCGATAGATTGACCCCTTTAGCGATAAAACCCTGCCAGCTGTCTGGCAACTGTCGGATCACGGTATTTGCCTGTTGCTTATTGGCAAAGTCAGCAAACACACACGCCCCGGTACCGGTCAGTTTGGCTTGGCTGAATTTATTTAGCCAAATCAATGCTTTATCTACAGCGGGATACATCTGGCGTACGACCATTTCACAGTCGTTATGCCCACCCTGTGCAAAAACGGTCGCCATTTTGATTGTTGGCGTGTTCCGTGTCAATTGCTCATTTGCAAAAACTTCTGCGGTAGACACCTGACAGGCCGGTTTAATGACCACATACCAGCGTTCCGGGAGCTCCACCGGCACCAGTTTTTCGCCTATACCTTCCGCCCAGGCGCTGTGTCCGCGCACAAAAACGGGCACATCGGCGCCCAATTGCTGACCGAGCGCCGCCAGTTCGTCCAAGCTAAGGTGTAAGTCCCAGAGCCGGTTGAGGGCGAGTAATGTGGTTGCTGCGTTGGAGCTGCCACCACCCAGACCGCCACCGCTGGGAAGTTGCTTTTGCCACTTTATGCTGGCGCCGCGTCGACATTGACTGTGTTGCTGAAGCAAATGTGCGGCGCGATAGGCCAGGTTTTGCTGTGGTGGTAGTTCAAGGCCGGCGCAGTTGACGTTTAGTTCTGGGCTGTCGGTGGCTTCAAAATCCATGGTGTCGCCGTAGTCCAGCAGTTGGAACAACGTCTGCAATTCGTGATAGCCGTCGCTGCGACGCCCGACAATGTGCAGCATCAGATTAAGTTTGGCCGGAGACAGCAGCTTCACGGTGTTGGGTCCGGCAGCCATTGCTTGATCAGTATTTTGCCTTCGGCGCCCTCGCTGCGAAACCGAATCTTGCTCGGTAGCTGCAGCTCTCCAACCGGTTGGTAGCGCTCGTAGGTCAGTTGCCAGCCCTGTTGGGAAAGCACACGCAGCTGACCCTGTTGCAGTTCCAACACATCTACCGGCAGGTCCGGTGCTGGCAGCCCTCGTATCCACCAGGGTAACAGCGCCACCGGCATGGGCCAGCCCAACAAACGCACCAGAGCACGTTCATCATCGAGCATAACGGTGCTTGTTTCTCCGTTGCGCTCCAGCTGCAGCGTTTGTCCGTCGCTGTTAATACTGGCGCGGCCCCAGCCAATGGGGCCTGACAATATCAGGTGGGTGATGGCACCTTGCTGGTTCCAATTGACGTTAACGCTATCGGCACTGTCCTGTGTAACGACGGCCAATTTGCCGCGCAGCTGCCAGTTATCGAGCGCGGTGAGTGCGTCGCGATTGGTTTGCCAGTCTGCGCCTGCGGGGGTTAGGGGGGCTGCCGCGCAGGCTCCCAGCAGCGCCAGCATGAGCAGCATTGAAGAGCGTGACAGGTAAGTCATTTACTCGGCGACGACCGGGGCTCCCAGCCGGCGCATGGTTTTTAGCACCAGACTGTGACCGGGTTTAACCAGCAGGGCGGCACGCCAAATTTCCAGCGCCTGTTCCTGATCGCCACTGACCCAGAGTACTTCACCGTAGTGGGCGGCAACTTCCGGGTCTGGGAATAGCACATAGGCTCGCTGGAGGTAGGTGAGGGCTTCTTCAACCTCACCCAATCTATATTTGACCCACCCCATACTATCGATGACTGCGGGTTCATCGGGCTGGAGCTGCAGGGCGCGGGTAATCATCATCTCGGCCTCTGCCAGGCGGTCAGTGCGATCTGCGAGAGTATAGCCAAGCGCGTTGAGCACGGTTGCGTTGTCTGGATCTCGCTCCAGAATCAGCCGCATATCGCGTTCCATGGCGTTCAGGTTGCCCTGAGCTTCATAGAGCATCGAACGCATATATTGCAGGTCAGAACTGTCGGGTAACTCCAGCAGGGCGACGTTGGCGGTCTGCAGGGCCTCGCCAGTGCGATTGGTGCTGCTCAGGCTATCGATTTCTATGGCGTAGAGCTGCTCACGCAGACGTGGATACTGTTGCCGCAGTTGGGCCAGGTAAAAGCGCAATTCCTGATCTTTGCCCGCCGCCAGCGCCAGCGCTGCTATGCGGCCGGTGGCGAAACCGAAATCCCCGGCTGGGGTAATATTTTTGTAGTGCAGCAGGGCATCATCAAAGCGCTGATGTTGCTCTGCGATCCTGCCCAGGTACAGGTGCGCTTCATCGGTTCGGGTGTCGAGTCGCAGCAGTGCTTCCAGATGGGGTTTCGCCTCGGCAATATTACCCAGTTCCATTTCTATCAGGGCCACCGAGAGCAGCAGGTTGGAGTCATCCGGAGCGCGCTCTAGCAGATAGGTAAACTGGGTGCGCGCCTCACTCAAGTCGGTGCGGGTTAAGAGCCGTGCATACTGCATCCGCAGCAAGCTATTGTCGGGATTGGCCTCTAGTGCGGTAATAATGCGATCGTACAGACCGTCATGCTGTCCCAGATCTTGCTTGAGCTTGGCTTCCAGAACAATCGCCTGCAGCTGTTGATCATCAATGACGAAAACCGCCTGTAGTTCGTCGACAGCGGCCGGAGTCTGTCCCAGATTTTCAAGCAACAGGGCCTTGCAGATCATTAATTGGGTGTCCTGCGGCTGCTCCAGACGCAGTTGATTAATGGTATCCAGTAATTTTTGCTTCTGCCCGTTGCTCAGCTGCTCAAAGCCGGTGGCCAGCGCCGAGTAGTTGGCGGCCCCGCCGGCGCGAGTGAGGGCAATCATGTGCGGCAGCGCTTCCAGAGTCTGGCCGCGACGAGCCAGCATGTTTGCCAGCATCAGGTGCGCCTCCATCTGATCCGGGTCGAGTTCTGCCCACAGTTGCGCCGCGGTTATGGCAGACTGGTCATCGCGCATGTACTGCGCCAGGCGCGTGGCGCGGGCGCTGACGGCTGTATCACGTAGCTGTGGCGCCAATTCGGTGTAGTTTTGCAGCGCCTGCTCATATTTGCGGCGACGCAGAGCAAACTCGGCGACCAGCAGGCTGTAGAGGCTATCATCGGGAAACGGGCGTTGCGGAGTGACCCGCACTTCCGCAACGGGTGCGGCGGGCTCTTCGTCTGCGACGGGTGCTGCTATAGGCTCAGCCGCTGGTTCACTGGCTGTTTGCAATTCTGGAGTCTGGGCGCATCCGACGAGAAGCAGGAGACAGAAAATGACGAAATGGATATACCGCATCGGTTAATGATGACACAGCTGGCGCGATTCGCCTACAGTGCACAGATTGTGCCTGCTTTTTTGTGGTTAAGTTGTTAAAATCGCGCCCTTTTTCGCCCACTGGCTACCCGCCAGCTTTTTCGGTAACTTGACGAGCACTATGAGCCTGACGGTCCTTGGCATCAATCACAATTCTGCAGCAGTGGAGGTACGCGAGCGCGTGGCGTTTGCTCCCGAGCAGCTGGTGGAGGCGCATCAACACGCCTGCGCCCAGGTGGGCCTGGGTGAGTTGCTGATACTGTCTACGTGTAACCGTACCGAACTCTGCTTTACCAATGCTGCAGCAGACGCTGATGCCGGCCCGCGAGCCTTGCAGTGGTTGGCGGAGTACCATCATCTGCAGCCCGAGCAGATTGCAGATAATTGCTATCAGCACAATGATAGTCTGGCCATACAGCACCTCATGCAGGTCGCCAGCGGGCTGGATTCGATGGTACTGGGTGAGCCGCAAATTCTGGGTCAGATGAAGTCTGCCTACGCCGTGGCGGATGAGGCCGGCACTATTGGTGTTGAGCTCGGGCGCATCATTCCCACCGTGTTTTCCGTGGCCAAGAAAGTCCGTACCGACACTGCCATCGGTGAAAACCCGGTATCGGTAGCCTATGCGGCAGTCAACCTGGCCGGGCGCATTTTTGCCGATCTCAAAGAGACCAAGGCTTTACTGGTAGGCGCCGGGGAAACCATAGAGTTGGTGGCACGCCATTTGTCCGATGCCGGGGTCGGTAAAATTGTGGTAGCCAACAGGACGCTGGGTCGGGCTCGGGAGCTGGCGCAAAAATTTGGTGTAGAAGCCATTTTACTGGCCGATATACCGGTGCAGCTGGAAACCAGTGATATTGTGATTACTTCAACCGCCAGCCAACTGCCTATTCTCGGCAAAGGCGCAGTTGAGCAGGCGATGAAGGTGCGCAAGCATCGCCCCATTTTGATGGTCGATATCGCCGTACCACGTGACATAGAATCTCAGGTCGGCGAGCTTGACGATATTTACCTCTACAGCGTCGATGACTTACGTGAAATTGTCGATCAGAATCTGGCAGCGCGCCGCGATGAAGCGCGGCGGGCCGATGAGTTGATAGCCGCCGGCGTGGTCGAATTTGAAAAGGAACTGCGCTCGCGTGGCGCGGTGGATACGGTGCGGGCACTGCGCAGTCAGGCCGAGGCCATGCGTGATGCAGAAGTTGAACGCGCTCTGCAAGACTTGGCCCGTGGCGGTTCTGCAGAGCAAGTTGTGGCGCAGTTGGCCCGCAGTTTAACCAACAAGCTGATTCATGCACCCACCATTGAGCTCAAGCGCGCGAGTGCCGAAGGGCATGAAGATGTGCTGCTGGCAGGCCGGCGCCTGCTAGGCATTGATGATCACCAACAGGACTGACACAAAACTCAAATGAAGCAATCGCTAATAACCAAGCTCGATGCCCTGGCAGATCGTCACGAGGAGCTCAGTGCCTTGTTGAGCGACAGTGAAATTATTTCTGATCAGAACCGCTTTCGGGAGCTGTCGCAGGAGTATGCCGAGGTAGATGCCGTGGTGCTCTGCTTCCGCAACTACCAGCGCGTGCTTGAAGATATTGGCGAAGCCACCACTATGCTCAAAGATAGCGATCCTGAGCTGCGCGCTATGGGCGAGGATGAGCTCGCTAGCGGCGAACAGCAGCGCGATGCACTGGAGGCCGAGCTGCAAACTCTGCTGCTGCCCCGCGATCCTAACGATTCACACAACGTGTTTCTGGAAATTCGCGCGGGCACCGGTGGCGACGAAGCGGCTATTTTCTCCGGCGATCTGTTTCGGATGTATTCGCGATTTGCCGAAGCTAATCGCTGGCAGATTGAGGTCATCAGCGAGCGCTCTGGTGACCATGGCGGCTACAAGGAGATTATCGCGCGGGTTGTCGGTGCGGACGTTTATGCGCGGCTAAAATTTGAATCTGGCGCCCACCGGGTGCAGCGGGTACCCGAAACCGAGTCGCAAGGGCGTATTCATACTTCTGCCTGTACCGTAGCGATATTGCCGGAAGCGGATGAAGTTGATGCCATAGAACTCAACAAAGGTGATCTGCGCATTGATACTTATCGCGCCTCTGGCGCCGGTGGTCAGCACGTCAACAAAACTGACTCTGCGGTGAGAATTACTCACCTGCCCACCGGCATGGTGGTTGAGTGCCAGGATGAGCGTTCACAGCATAAAAACAAGGCGCGTGCTATGTCCTTACTGTCGGCACGATTACTATCCGGGGCTCAGGACAAGCAGGCAGCTGAGCAAGCTGAAGAGCGTCGTAATCTGGTTGGCACGGGTGACCGCTCAGACCGGATTCGTACCTATAATTTCCCTCAGGGACGGGTTACCGACCATCGCATCAATCTGACGCTGTACAAATTGGATGAAGTCATGGAAGGAGAACTGGGCGCTGTTGTCGAGCCCTTGCGGCAGGAGTACCAGGCCGACCAGCTGGCAGCGCTTGCCGACGAGGGCTAGGCATGGCCAGTGTGGCAGAACTGTTGGCGCTGGCGGCAGACTTACCCGGTGGGGAAGCTGCCCGCGAGGCCGAGGTATTGCTGTGTTTTTATCTGCAGCGTCAGCGTAATTATCTCTTCGCATGGCCCGAGGCCCAGGTGGACGCCGCTCAGCAGCAGGCCTATCTGACCGCGCTGGAACGTCGCAGGCTGGGCGAGCCGTTGGCTTATATTACCGGCGAGCGCGAATTCTGGTCACTCACTCTGAAAGTAAACCAGCACACCTTAATTCCCCGTGCGGATACCGAAGCACTGGTTGAATGGGCGTTGGACTTAAAGCTGCCGGCGACGGCAGCGATCGCTGATCTGGGCAGTGGCAGTGGTGCTGTAGCGTTAGCGCTGGCCAGCGAACGCCCGCTCTGGCAGGTGTGCGCCACAGATATCAGCACCGAGGCGCTGGCAGTGCTGGCTGACAATGTTAAACGTCTGGCACTGGCAAACGTAGAGCTACGCGCCGGGTCCTGGTTTGAACCTTTCTCTGAGCAACCTGACTGGCAGCTACTGGTGAGCAATCCGCCCTATATTGAGAGTTCGGATGTGCACTTGGAACAGGGCGATTTACGTTTTGAGCCGCGTCAGGCTTTAGCCAGTGGTAGCGACGGCCTGGATGCGATTCGCAGGCTAGTTGAGCAGGCCCCACTCCACCTGGCAGCGTCTGGCTGGCTATTACTGGAGCATGGTTATAATCAAGCTCCAGCCGTGCGTGAGTTGCTGGAGAAACGCGGTTTTAGTGCAGTGCAGTCACGCCGTGATCTGGCCGGCATAGAGCGGGTCAGTGGCGGCTGCTGGCTGCCGCCGGCATCGGTATAGCAGGAGTTGAACTGTGCTAAATGACGAACAGTTATTGCGTTACAACCGGCAGATCATGCTGGGAGAGCTTGATATTGCCGGTCAGGAACGATTACTGGCAGCCAATGTGTTGATATTGGGTTTGGGTGGTCTGGGTTGTCCCGCAGCCTTGTATCTGGCTGCGGCGGGGGTGGGTACCTTGCGACTGGTAGATGATGATGTGGTCGAGTCCAGCAATTTACAGCGCCAGATCGCTCATGGAGAGGCTGACGTGGGCGCGCTGAAAGTTGACTCCGCGGCGCGCAGTATTGCCGCTATTAACAGTGATACGCAGGTCGAGCGATTTGCCATAAGGGCCGATGGCGAGACCCTGGCGGGCTTGTTGGAAGGGATTGACCTGGTGGTCGACGCCAGTGATAGTTTTGCTAGCCGGTTTGCTGTTAATCAGGCCTGCGTGGCCGCCAATATTCCGCTGGTGTCCGGGGCTGCGATTCGCAGCGAAGGGCAGGTTGGCGTGTTTGACCCGGCCAGCGGGACCGCGTGTTACCAATGCCTGTATCCGGATGCTCCGGAGGACGCTGACCTCAGTTGTGCCGAAAGTGGCGTGTTGGCACCTATGGTAGGGGTTATCGGTAGTTTGCAGGCGCTTGAAGCCGTCAAAGTGTTGGCGCAGTTTGGCGAGCCGTTGCGGGGTAAGCTGCTGATGGTTGATGGTTGGTCGTTGCAGGTGCGCCGTATCAATCTGCAACCAGCAGTTAACTGTCCGGTGTGTGGTTCGCGTTAGGTGGCTGGCGATCCAGCGGCTGGCGATCCAGCGGCTGGCGCATCCAGCGTTGCAGGCGCCATCCAGACAATATAGCAGCAATTGCTATGCCCAAAATCATGGCTATCCAGAAGCCGCGAGGCCCATAGGTGCTGGATTCAGGGTCGGCCAAACCCAGCCAGTAGCCCAGCGGTAAGGCCACCGCCCAGTAAGCAATGCCCATGACCACAAACGGAAAAACCGTATCCTTGAAGGCGCGCAGCGCCGCCGAGGTCATCACGGCCAACATATCAAATATGACGAACAGGGAGGTCAGTTGCAGCAATGTGACGGCCAGATTTCGTATCGCCGTATCCTGGGTGTAAATGCGTGCGACCATGTCGGGCAGCCATATGAGAATAGGAGCCACCAGCATCAACACCCCAAACGAGATCAGCATGCCGCTGTAAAGACTGCGTGATACGGCGGGCATCGAGCCAGCACCAATGGCGTGCCCCATGCGGGTGGTCATGGCGGCGCCGACGCTGATCAGTGGCACGTAAATAATATCGTAGATGTTGAAGCCGATTTGGTGGGCGGCGATGGCGGTATTGCCCTGAGTAGCAATCATAAAAGCGATGACCGAGAACACGGCGACTTCCAGGAAAAAGGTGAGGCCGATGGGTACACCCAAGACCAGTATCTCACGCATCTGGGGCCAGTCTGGCGCGTGTATACGCATTTCCGGCAGGTATTGGCGCAGGGGTTTGGAGCGTGCGATATAGAAAGCGATCAATATTGGGGTTATCCACATGGAGATAGCGGTGGCCCAGCCACACCCGGCTGCGCCCATTTCAGGCAGGCCCCAGTGGCCGTAAATAAAGGCGTAGTTGAGCGGTACATTGGCACCAAAGCCAATCACACTGGCTATCGCAAACGGGCGCACAATACCGACCCCCTGAGTATGGCAGCGCAGCGCTTGAAACAACGCAGCACCCGGCAAACCCCAGGCGCAGGCCCACAAATATTGGCGGCTTTTTTCCTGCGTTGTGGCCTCCAGATTCAGCAGGTCGAGAACTGGCCCGGGAAACAGTAGCAGCGGCATGCTCAGTATTCCCAGCCCCAAAGCCAGCCAGACAGCCTGTGGCAGACAGCGTCGCAACTGTTGAATGCGCCCAGCACCAAAATGTTGAGCGACAATTGAGGTGACCGCCAGCATGATGCCTAGACTGATTAGGTAGACGGGAAGCCAAAAGTTGTAGCCGATAGCGATAGCGGCCAGATCTTCAGCTGCATAGCGCCCTGCCATGATGGTGTCGACCACGCCGGTCCCCATCTGTGCCAACTGGGCAACCAGCATAGGCAGCGCCAGCTTGAGCATGGCGCTGGTCTCATGGCGGAAATTACCGTCAGTGTTGGGAGATTCGTTCATTGCCGCAGGAGTCTGGGGTCAGGTGGCCAGCAACGCAACTTTATGTGCGCGCTGCGGGCCCCGTCATATCAAAGTACGGTTGTTGACATAAAAGTGTTAGAATGGCGCGCTTTTTTCCCTAACAGACGAGTAGCATAGATTTGACAAGGAAACGTAACGCGGCCAATCAGGACACGTCCTGGAGCCCAGACCAATTTCAGGTGCCCGAGCAGGAAGGCCAAACGCGCTTTCACGATCTGGGCCTGGACGACACCATTCTGCATGCCATCGCCGACCTTCAGTTTCAATATTGCTCGCCGATTCAGGCTGGAATCCTGCCGCATACCCTGCAGGGTCATGATGCGATTGGTAAGGCCCAGACCGGTACCGGTAAGACGGCTGCCTTTCTGATCACCATGCTGAATGACATGCTCGAGAACCCTATCGAAGGCGAGCGTTTTATGGGTGAGCCGCGTGGTCTCGTCATTGCGCCCACACGAGAGCTGGTGATGCAGATTGCGGCCGATGCTGTGGACTTGGCAAAACACACTGGTTTGCAGGTGAGTACTTTGATCGGTGGTATGGATTACCAGAAGCAGCTTAATCAGTTGCAGCGTAACCCAGTGGATATTGTGGTTGCGACCCCAGGCCGCTTACTGGACTTCATGGGTCGACGTGACCTGTTCCTGGACCGGGTAGAATGTCTGGTTCTGGACGAGGCCGACCGTATGCTGGATATGGGCTTTATCCCTCAGGTGAAGCGGATTGTGCGCGCTACGCCCGCTAAATCGCATCGCCAGACCTTGCTCTTCAGTGCCACTTTTACGCCGGATATCCTGAATCTTTCAGAGCAGTGGACATTCGAACCCGTCAATATCGACATTGAGCCTGAGCATGTGGCGACTGACAGTGTCGATCAGCGGGTTTATATGTGCAGTAGCGAGGAGCGCTACCGGGTTATTACCAACTTGTTGCGTACAGATGAGGCTACCAGTGTCATTGTGTTTGCCAACCGTCGTGATCAGGTTCGCCGCCTGCATGAGCGCTTGCGTAAAAGCGGTGTCACCTGCGGTATTCTGTCTGGTGAAATTCCCCAGAACAAGCGCACCCGTACTCTTGATGACTTCAAAACCGGTGCCATTAAAGTGCTGGTAGCTACCGATGTCGCTGGTCGCGGTATCCACGTGGATGGTGTCAGTCACGTTATTAATTATAATCTACCGGAAGATCCTGAAGATTATGTGCACCGCATAGGCCGTACCGGTCGCGCCGGAGCGAGCGGTATTTCAATCAGTTTTGCCAGTGAAGATGATGCATTTTTGCTGCCCGATATTGAAACGCTGCTGGGTAACAAGTTGTCCTGTGAGCATCCGCCGCAGGAACTGTTGGATAAAACCGGGGGCTAGGGCGGGGTCTGCCCTCTAATTTCCTCGCACCAAAACACCGTGGCGCCAACAACGGCCGCGGGTACCACAAAAAAGTTAACGATGGGAATGCCGCTGGCCAAGGCCACCAGACCACCGAACCCGAGGCTGCTGGTGCGTCGGGCGCGCAGCGCCTGTTTTACCTGCTTAAAGCTAAGCAGATGGTTGTCCATCGGATAGTCAACGTACTGTACGGCCATCATCCATGCTCCCAGTAAAAACCAGAGAAACGGCGCGAACGGGCTGAGTGGCGGAATCAGGCTGAGTAGCAACACCGCCAATAGCAGTGGCAGGTAATACAGAAACTTGGCCAATTCCCGGACGATCGAGCGCGGAAAGCTCATCAAAGCACCGGCGATACCTTCCAGGCCATCTGCCGGCTCTCCGGTAATTAGCTCTTCGGCCTTCTCTGCCAGCAATGCGTTAAAAGGTGAGGCGATGAGTATCGCAATGGCAGTGAACAGGTAGCCGCTAATCATCGCTATCGAGATGACCACCAAAGGCCAGATAATCCAGCTCAAAAATGACAGCCATGTCGGAATAGCGGCCATCCAGCTTTCCATGAGGTCTCTGACTTCACCTACGGTCAGCGCAATCAAGGTGCCGAAGATCATAATGTTGATAAGCAGCGGTACGATGACAAAGGCGCGCAGCGAAGGGTGCTTCAATAAACCGGCACCGGTCAGCAAATAACCCACGCCATCGTTAATGCTATTGCTCATTGTGGTTCTCCTGATAGCTGTGCAGGCACTTCGCGCATATGCATACTGCCTGTGCACTGCTCTGCTGCAGCTGGGTTTTTAAACTTGCGGGGAATTGCTCCTGCATACACCAACAGTCTGCTGTTTTCTCTGAAGTGCATTCTTGTCCCGATTTTGCCCTGGCGCATTGGTTCTGGTGGCCACATATTGGGCAGCAGGTGAAATCTGTGTTTTGCGATGCTGGCATTTTTCCATAATACTGTCCGGCATGAACGATGACGAGGAATTCCTGTTCCAACAGGAAATGGCAGGGGTCGCCCCTTTGCAGCATGAGGCGCGAGTGTTGCCCAAACGTGGCCCCGCTGCCGCCAGCGCTGCTGCGCGGCGGCAGGCAGCTGTCGCTGAAACCGGTGATCCCAATTTTCTGCAAGTTGACGACCTGCCTAAGCTAGACCCCTGGTATGTGCTTAGTTTCAAGCGGCCCGGTGTTCAGAATGGGGTGTTTCGTAAGCTAAAGCAGGGACGCTATGCCGCAGAAGCGCTACTCAATCTGCACCGGCGCTCGGTGACCGCTTCGCGCAAGGAGCTCTATGAGTTTGTGATGCAGGCGCAGGAGCTAGGTCTGCGCAGTGTGCAGGTTGTGCATGGTAAGGGTCAGAACAGTCGTGAGCAGGAGCAGTCGTCGATTATTAAGGGCTGTGTGAATCATTGGTTGCAGCAGTTTGATGAAGTGCTGGCGTTCCACAGTGCAACCGTCCAGCAGGGCGGTACAGGGGCCGTTTTTGTTCTATTGCGTAAAAGCGAAGAACAGAAACAGAAGAATCGCGAGCACTACACCCGGGGCGGCTAGCTCTGAATCTGGAGCCAGCTCCCGGCAGAATAAATGCTGCCCTACAGGCTGGCGCCGGCTGAACGCAGAATAGCGGCGTATTCTTCGCCTTTGTTGTGTTGGCTGATAATGGAGAGGACGGTCTCTTCGTTGCCATTCGTGCAATTGACGTCACGGCCATCATTGGTGAAAAAGCCAACGAATTTTTCGAAATCGGACGCGCGCATGCTCTGATAGGCTTTCAGTAGCATATGAAAGCTGCGGTCTGTCTGGTCGAAGGAGCGTACTTCCAGAAAAGAGCGGACTCGATCCTCGGTCCATACTTCATCCAGTACTTTTTCTTTATCCTTACGCATGTTCTTCTCCTGCTCTGTTAAACCAGTTTGCTGTGTAGCAACTCGTTGACCATCTTCGGGTTGGCCTGACCTTTGGAGGCTTTCATAATCTGCCCCACAAAATAGCCCAATAATTTTTTGCGTTTACCCTCATCGGCGGCAAGATACTGTTGCACCTGATCGGGGCTGGCGCTAATGACAGTATCCACCATCGCTTCCAGTTCGCCGCTATCGCTGACCTGCTTGAGCCCCTGTGCTTCGATAATCTGATCAACGCCACCTTCGCCGTTCCACATTGATTCGAAAACCTGTTTGGCGATTTTGCCAGAGATGGTGTTGTCCGCAATACGCGTGATAAGCACGCCCAGCTCGCTAGCCGGCACCGGACTATCGGCAATGTCGCTCTCAGTGCGGTTGAGCTGCGCCAGCAGTTCGCCCTGAACCCAGTTGGCGGCAAGTTTTGGGTCGTTGCAGGCGTCACATACGGCTTCGAAGTAGTCGGCAATAGTGCGCGAGTCTGACAGCACACTGGCATCGTAAGCGCTGAGCTGGTATTGGCTGCAAAAGCGCTCACGTTTTTGACGGGGTAGCTCTGGCAGTTTTTCACGCAGCGCATCGATATAAGCGTCATCGATTTCAATAGGCAGCAGGTCGGGCTCCGGAAAATAGCGATAGTCGTTGGCTACTTCCTTGCTGCGCATCGATCGCGTCTCGTTGCGCTCGGCATCGTACAGGCGAGTTTCCTGCACAATAGAACCGCCATCTTCAAGAATATCCATCTGCCGGGCGACCTCGACGGCAATTGCCTTTTCGACGAAGCGGAAGGAATTGACGTTCTTGATTTCGGTGCGGGTGCCGAGCTTCTCCTCACCTCGGGGGCGCAGCGAAATGTTTACATCACAGCGCATAGAACCCTCCGCCATGTTGCCATCAGAGACACCCAGATAGGTAATAATGGAGTGGATTGTCCGCAGGTAGGCGACCGCTTCCTCGGCATTACGGATATCGGGTTCTGAAACAATTTCCAGCAACGGGGTGCCAGCGCGGTTCAGGTCAATACCCGACATCCCATGATAGTCTTCATGCAATGATTTACCGGCGTCTTCCTCAAGGTGAGCCCGGGTCACGCCTATTTCTTTTTCGCTGCCATCCGGCAGCTGCACTTGCACGCTGCCGCGACCTACAATTGGAAAATCCAGCTGCGAAATCTGGTAGCCCTTGGGCAGGTCTGGATAGAAGTAGTTTTTGCGGTCAAACACTGAGCGTTTGGCTATTTCGGCGTCTATGCCCAGACCAAATAGCACCGCGCAGCGCACGGCTTCTGTGTTGAGGACCGGCAGCATGCCTGGCATGGCCAGGTCTATCGCGCAGGCCTGGCTGTTGGGCGCTGCGCCAAAGCGGGTGGCCGCCCCGGAAAATATCTTTGATTGAGTGGCCAGTTGCACATGAATCTCAAGGCCGATAACTGTTTCCCACTGCATATCTATTGCTCCCCGCCAGTGCTTGTCGGCGTGCGCAGGTGCCAGTCGGTGACCTGCTGATATCGGTGGGCAACGTTCAACAGTCGCGCCTCGTCAAAGTAGTTGCCGATAAGCTGCAAACCAACCGGCAGGCCGTCGCTAAAACCGGCTGGAATTGACATGCCGGGCAACCCCGCCAGGTTGACGCTGAGCGTGAACAGGTCTTCCAGGTACATGGCGACCGGGTCATCGGACTTGGCGCCCAGTTTCCACGCCGGATGTGGTGTGGTTGGCCCGATAATGACGTCGACGTGCTCAAAGGCACCGATAAAATCCTGCTGGATCAGGCGTCGCAGTTGTTGTGCTTTGCGATAGTAAGCATCGTAGTAGCCAGCCGACAGCGCATAGGTACCGACCAGAATGCGACGTTTCACTTCAGCGCCAAAACCTTCATCGCGGCTGCGGGTATAAAGATCGTGCAGATCTGTTGGGTTTTCACAGCGGTGGCCGTAGCGAACGCCATCAAAGCGTGACAGGTTGGTGGATGCCTCTGCGGGCGCGATCACATAATAGGCGGGTACAGACAGCTCGGTATGAGGTAGTGAGATGTCGACCAATGTGGCTCCCAGTTTTTCGTATTCAGTTAGCGCCTGCTGCATGGCGCTGGCCAATTCTGGTTCCAGGTCGGCGTTCATGTACTCGCCAGGTACGCCCACGCGGAGCCCCTGCAGCGGTTGTTCAAGATTCCTTGTAAAGTCTTCATCAGGGCGCTGGGTAGAAGTAGAGTCCAGGGGGTCAAACCCCGCCATGGCAGTCAGCATTAACGCGCAGTCTTCGGCGCTGCGTGCCATAGGGCCGCCCTGGTCAAGGCTGGAGGCAAACGCCACCATGCCCAACCGTGACACTCGCCCATAGGTAGGCTTAAGGCCGCTGATGCCGCACAGTGCCGCGGGTTGCCGGATAGAGCCACCGGTGTCGGTGCCGGTGGCCGCAGGTATCATGCCGGCGGCCACGGCGGCAGCTGAACCTCCAGAAGAGCCGCCGGGGATGCAATCTGTGTTCCAGGGGTTACGTACCGGCCCGTAAAAGCTGGTTTCGTTAGAGGAGCCCATAGCGAACTCGTCCATGTTGGTCTTACCCAGGCTGACCATACCCGCGGCGGCAAGCTTGCTGACCACGGTGGCATTATAGGGCGGCGCAAAATTGTCCAGCATGCGGGAGCCGCAGCTGGTACGAACGTCGCTGGTGCAAAATATGTCTTTATGCGCCATCGGTACGCCGGTGAGGGGCCCCGCTGTGCCGGCAGCACGGCTTGCGTCGGCGCTGCGGGCGTCGATGAGCGCGGCGTCGGCGGTCACGGTTATAAACGCGTTGAGCTCAGGATTGGAGGCTTCAATCTGGCGTAGATAATCTGCGCTGATCTCTTCGCTGGAAAAGGTGCCTGCCTGGAGGCCGCTGCTTACGTCTTTGAGGCTGTGAAAGGGCATCTTAGTCAATCACCTTGGGTACCAGATAGAGGCCGTCCTGGGTCGCTGGCGCCTGCGCCTGGAACGCTTCGCGTTGGTCTACCTCCGTAACAACGTCTTCCCGCAGCCGCTGGCTGGCGTCTAGCGGATTTGCCATCGGCTCGACATCGCTGGTGGCCAGACTCTGCATCTGGTCGACCATGCCTAGAATGCTCGCGATCCCGCTGGTGACAGCCGCGAGTTCTTCTGGAGCGATGCGAATTCTCGCCAGCTCCGCCAGTTTTTCTATTTCTGCTTGCTCAATTGACATGACAATGCTCTTACAAAAGACTGTTAAGCCCCGCCAGAACAGCTGCGGGGGCGCAAAGTTAACACATTTGCGCCTTGCCCAAAATCCCCATGGTTGTTAGAGTTGCCGGCTAGTCAAGCAGATTCCGCGCAAGTGGCTATCGCCCAGTTCTGGCTTGTTGTTTATAGGCAGGCCCAAACCGCTTTCAATGCGCCGTTTAGCCGGTGCAACAGGGTATAAAAAATTACATGCTAAAAAATCTTCGTGGGCTCTTTTCCAATGATTTGTCCATTGATCTGGGTACCGCTAATACACTGATTTACGTTCGCGATCAGGGCATTGTTCTGGATGAACCGTCAGTGGTGGCAATTCGTGTGCACAATGGCCAGAAAACGATTGAGGCTGTAGGTACTGACGCCAAGCGTATGCTGGGCCGGACGCCGGGCAATATCACCGCTATCCGGCCGCTCAAAGATGGCGTGATTGCCGATTTTCAGGTCACCGAGAAAATGCTTCAGCATTTTATTGCCAAGGTGCATGAGAATAGCTTCATCAGGCCTAGTCCACGCGTACTGATATGTGTTCCCTGTATGTCTACTCAGGTTGAGCGTCGCGCTATTCGTGAATCGGCCTTGAGTGCCGGCGCGCGCGAAGTGCGTTTGATAGAGGAGCCGATGGCGGCTGCCATCGGTGCCGGGCTCGCGGTAGAGGAAGCCAATGGCTCCATGGTTGTGGATGTCGGTGGCGGAACCACAGAGATTGCTATTATTTCATTGAACGGCGTTGTTTATCGGGATTCTGTTCGAGTTGGCGGGGATCGCTTTGACGAAGCCATCGTCTCGCATGTCCGACGTCGCTACGGCTCATTGATTGGCGATGCCACGGCGGAACGTATAAAAGAAGAGGTTGGCTGTGCGTTTGCCGGCAGCGAGCTTCGTGAAATTGACGTACGGGGTCGTAATCTTGCCGAAGGTGTCCCACGCAGCTTTTCACTGAATTCAGATGAGATACTTGAAGCCCTGCAGGAGCCATTGACGCAGATTGTTCAAGCAGTGAAGTCTGCATTGGAGCAATCGCCTCCGGAACTGGCAGCCGATATCGCTGAAAGCGGTATTGTGCTGACCGGCGGTGGCGCCTTACTGCGTGATCTCGACCGACTGATTGCCGATGAGACCGGTTTGCCGGTTATTGTCGCTGATGATCCACTCACCTGTGTGGCGCGTGGCGGTGGTCGGGCCATGGAACTGATGGATCGACATACCATTGACCTGCTCTCTACCGAGTAGGCCTCACTCCGTACCTGTTGCCTGACAGCGAGGAGCACGCATCAAGCCCCTGTTCGTCCAAGAGACCTCTGCCTTTACCCGCGTAGCATTGACGGGGGTTCTGGCACTGACTCTGATTTTTGCCGATGTGCGCTTTAACCAGATGGCGGCGACCCGTGCCACCTTGTCAAATGCCGCCTATCCTTTTTACTGGCTGGTGGATCTTCCCGCCCGCTTGAGCAGTTGGTCCAGTCAAATTCTGGTTACCCGCAGTACGCTGCTGGAAGAGAATGCACACCTGCGCTCTGAGTCGCAGTTATTGCAGGGAAAAATGCTGCAGATGGCCGCACTAAGGGCGGAAAACTTACGTCTACGAGCGCTGCTGAATTCTTCCGCGCTGGTGCAGGATGACGTGTTGGTCGCCGAACTCATTGGCGTGACTCCAGATCCTGCTCGCCATCAGGTGGTATTAAACAAAGGTACCGACGATGGGGTTTTTGTGGGCCAACCGTTGCTGGATGCGGATGGTCTGATGGGGCAGGTTATCGAGGCTGGAAACGCCAGTAGCCGGGTCTTGCTGATCACGGATGCTACCCACGCGTTGCCGGTCCAGGTTAATCGCAATGGGGTGCGGGCGATCGCCGAGGGTGTGGGTCGACTCGATGTAGTAGAGCTGCGTCATGTGGCCTCAACAACGGATATCGAGGTGGGTGACTTGTTGGTCACCTCTGGATTAGGCCGACGTTTTCCAGTTGGCTATCCGGTAGCCACGGTTATTGAGGTGACGCGTGACCCGGGCCAGCCCTTCGCGGTTGTGAAGGCTCGTCCCAACGCGGCGCTTAACCGCAGCCGTCACGTGTTGTTGGTTTTCAAACAGTCAGTGGCGGACTAAGCGGATGTCGCAGCCTGGTGCCAACGCGGTCTGGGTGATAGGTGTCACCTTTGGTGTGGCGTTTCTGCTGGCCATTTTTCCGCTGCCGCAGTGGCTGGCGGTGGCGCGTCCGGATTGGGTCGCGTTGGTGCTGATCTACTGGGTTGTTGCGCTGCCACAACGGGTTGGAATTTTCATCGCTTTTCTGGTGGGCATTTTGCTCGACGTATTGGAAGGCGCAGCTCTGGGGCAGAATGCGCTGGCATTTGCACTGGTGGCATTTTTGGCGTTGATTCTCTATCAGCGCCTGCGGGTGTTCAACCTGGGGCAACAGGCGGCTGTGGTGCTTATGTTGTTGAGTTTGAATCAGCTATTGGGGCAGTGGGTGCAGAATCTCACCAGCAGCGGCGCCGATACGCTGTTGTTTTTGATGCCTGCTCTGGTCGGGGCCTTGCTGTGGCCCTTGGTTTTGGTTTTATTGCGGTCTGTGCGCCGCCATTACCGGGTCAGTTGAGCGTCAGCTATGCCTGTGATTTTAGCTTCCGCTTCGCCGCGTCGAGTACAACTTTTGACCCGACTTGGGGTGAAGTTTAGTCAACGCCCGGCGGATATTGACGAGTCTGTTATGGCGGGGGAAGAAGCCTCAGACTATGTGGTTCGGTTGGCGCGTGAAAAAGCCGCCAGTTGCCAGGCTCAGGTAAATGATGCTGACGTTGTGGTGTTGGCGGCAGACACCTGTGTGGTGCTGGATCAGCAAATTCTGGGTAAACCGGTAGACCGAATGGACGCATTGGCGATGCTGGCGCGCCTGGGTGGCCGCGAGCATCGGGTGCTAACCGGTGTGTGTCTGGCTGCCGGTGATCGGGTTGAGGAACTCCTCTGCGAAACACGGGTGCAGTTTGTCAGTCTGCAGCGCGAGGCTGTAGAAGCATATATCGATTCTGGTGAGCCGTTTGAT
Source organism: Candidatus Litorirhabdus singularis (assembly GCF_026262625.1). Lineage (GTDB taxonomy): Bacteria > Pseudomonadota > Gammaproteobacteria > Pseudomonadales > Halieaceae > Litorirhabdus > Litorirhabdus singularis. Next base: position 447,248 of record NZ_SHNN01000003.1, on the reverse strand, counting down.
AAAGCGGGCGGCTACGGAATTCAGGGGCTTGGTGGCGCCTTTGTAGAGTCTATTGTCGGCAGCTATAGCAACGTTGTGGGTCTGCCGCTGGCGCAGACCTGGCAGCTGTTAGCCGATTTCGGTGTTGCAACGGCGTTGCAGGGAGCGCTGGATGAGTGAGGAGCTGTTAGTCAACGTGACTCCACTGGAGACACGTGTGGCGTTGCTGGAGCAGGGTGTGCTGCAGGAACTGCATATTGAGCGCGCGGCTCATCGCGGTATTGCCGGTAACATCTATTTGGGTAAAGTTGTGCGGGTACTGCCCGGCATGGAAGCCGCTTTTGTAGAGATCGGAGAGGCGCGCACCAGTTTTATTCACGCCAACGACATTACTGCAGTCGACGCCAATGGCTGGGAAATTCGCTCGGCATCCAAACGGAGCATCAGCGAGCATCTACGGGAGGGTCAAGACCTGTTGGTTCAGGTCGCCAAAGAGCCTCTTGGTGACAAGGGTGCACGGCTGACCACGCAGCTTTCTGTTTCCTCGCGTTATTTGGTATATCTGCCACGCACTAGCCATACCGGTGTTTCCCAGCAAATTGAAGATGAGGAAGAGCGCTGCCGCTTGCGTAACTTGTTGCAGGCTAGTGCTGCTGCCGTCGGTATGGATGCGGGCGCAGGTTTCATTATCCGCACCGCTGCTGAGGGTGTTGCCGCAGCCGAACTGGAGGCCGATCTACGATTTTTGCAGCGCCTGTGGGGCGCCGTCACCAAGCGCGTCAGTGCTGGTCCCGCTCCCCAGCGTATTTATGAAGACTGGCCGTTACCGCAGCGCGCTATTCGGGATATGGCTCGCTCTGGTCTGGAAAAAATAAGGGTGGATGATGCCGCCACCGCCGCCGCCCTGCAGCAATTTTGTTTGGATTTCGTGCCCGAAATTGCGCCTTTGTTGGAGCCCTACGAAGGGCCGCTGCCGCTGTTTGAACAGTACGCAGTGGAGGCTGAAATCAGTCAGGCCCTGGAGCGGAAGGTTGAGCTTGAGTCCGGCGCTCATTTGGTGATTGACCAGACTGAAGCCATGACCACCATTGACATCAATACCGGTGGCTTTGTGGGCCGCAGTGACCCCGAAGAGACCATCTACAAGACCAACCTTGAGGCAGCGGTTGCCTTGGCACGTCAGGTTCGGGTGCGAAACCTGGGCGGTATTATCATTATCGACTTTATCGATATGCGCCAGTCTGAGCATCGCCAACAGGTGTTGCTTGCTCTGGAAAAAGCGATGGAAGGGGACACTGCGCGCGTCGCTATTACCGGCGTCTCCGAGTTGGGTTTGGTGGAAATGACCCGCAAACGTACCCGGGAGAGTCTGGGGCATGTGCTCTGTGAACCCTGCCCGGTATGTGACGGCAGAGGGGAGATGAAGTCCGTCGAAACGGTCTGTTATGACATTTTTCGGGAGATCCTGCGGGAGGCGCGCGGCAATAAAGCAGGAGGCTTGCGGGTGCTGGCTGCCATGGAAGTAGTCGATCGGCTGCTCGACGAGGAATCTACGGCGATGGCCGAGCTGGAACAATTTATTGGCAAAACTGTACAGATCCGCGTTGAATCCGTGTATCGCAGGGAACACTTCGACATAATACCGTTCTAATACCTGCAGTTTGGTCGATTCAGGAAATCCATTGACTCACAGTTTTCTCAACAGGCTCACCAATACTCTGTGGGTAGCCATCGCAATTTTTGTGATGCTTTTAGCTACCTACGTCAGCTTGGGCCGCTTTGTGGTGGCGCGAGTGAGCGAGTTCCAGCAGCCGATTCTGGAAGAACTGAATCAGCGCCTGGGTATGGTAATAGAGGCTGATCATATTCGCGGGCGCTGGACTGCGATGGCGCCGTATCTGGAGTTGGAAGGCGTCAGGATTCTGGGCGATGAGCATACCCCGGTAGCGGTTCACGTGGAACGCCTGAACATAGGGCTTAACCTGGCCGGTACAGTAGCTTCGCTCAAGGTGGAAATGCACGCGTTGGTTGCCCGTGGCCTGCAACTTCACGTGGATATTGCTGAGGACGGAACACTGGCTATCCCTGGCATTCCGGCGGGTGGGGGTCTCAGTAAGAGCTTGTTGCGCTTTATATTTGCCACCGGCAGCCTGGAGCTGGAGCAGGCACGGGTGTTAGTGCATGAAGGCGAGATAGAACATGATTTTCGGGTAGATTTGAATCTGCGCCGCGATGAGGATTTTCGGCGCCTGCGTGCATCCGTGTTGTCACCCAGCCAGCGCAGCTGGTTTCGAGTGATAGCCGAGGGTATCGGTGAGCCTACAGAGCTTGATGAGTTACGCGCTCAGGTTCATATCGAGTCACATGTGCCAGAGGTTTCCAATTACACCGGTTTAGCGGAAGCGGCTGGCTTCCGTTTGGAAAATGGCGAGTTGGACGGACAATTGTGGCTGAATATTGATGCCGGCCAAGTGCAGGTGCTGGCCGATTTCGCAGCTGGCGATCTGCAAATCCAGCAACTGGTAGATAATGGTAAGCGCCTGGAACTGGATGAGCTTTCGGCGCAGGTGCATGCGGCAACGGTTGACGGTCGTTGGCATTATGGTGCCTCCGGAATTAATGCTCGTATTGGGGACAAGACGTTTCAGTTGAATGCGATGTCGGGGGTGCTTGATGACGGCCAGTTGGATCTGCGTACCTCGGTGGTGGATCTAGGTAGTCTGAGTGATTACCTGATCGAAGAAGATTTTCTGCCACCGGGTTTGGCCGATGTGGTTGCCATACTGGCACCTGCAGGTAGCTTGCAGACACTGCAACTAAAAGTCAGTGACCTTTCAGATCCAGGTGGTAGTTGGCAAGTGAATGCCAATTTTGATGATCTGAGTGTTGCCTCCTGGCGTGGTGCGCCGGAGGTCCGCAACGCAGCTGGCTTTCTGGCACTGGAGCCGCGAGTGGGAACCGTGCAAATGCGCTCATCGGAGTTTTCCCTCGGTTTCCCCACTGTCTATCGACACCCGCTCGAATACGATGAGTTTGCGGCTGAATTGGGTTGGTTTGTGACCGAGGAGAATTTCCAGCTGTTTAGCGGGCCGTTTACCGGTGTTGGTGAAGAGGGCCGGGTGCGAGGACTGTTCTCCCTGAACGTGCCGCTGCAGGCGACCGAAGCAGGCCTGGAGATGGAGTTGATGGTTGGGTTGGAGGATGCCAGCCCAACCTACCGCTACAAGTACCTGCCGTATACCTTACCAGATTCGTTGCTGGACTGGCTGGCGGGCAGTATTGGTGAGGCCGATATAGTTCACGGCGGTTTTATCTTTCGTGGCAGCTTACGTTCTGGCGCCACCGATAGGCGCAGCGTGCAGCTCTACTTCAACGTAGCGGACGCGATACTGCAATACCATCCCGACTGGCCATCGCTGAGTGATCTGGAAGGCACCCTGTTTATTGATGATAGTCACGTCTCGGGGAGTGGTTTACGCGGTCAGATTTATGGCTCTGAACTGCAGGTGACCCAACTTGATTTGGAGCCGTTTGGACAAGGGCTGATGCAGCTATCTGTTACAGGGAGCGCATTGGGCGCAGCGGCGGATGGGCTTTCTGTGCTGCTCAATTCGCCGCTGGCCAATATTGTTGGCGATGCGTTCACGGGTTGGGAATTAGACGGAGAGCTGAGCACGGAATTGGATCTACAACTGGTGCTGGGTAATTCTGCCGCCGTACCCAAGGTGACAGTCAGGACTCAATGGGAGTCGGTGGATCTGACGACTGCGACGTTGGGGGTTCCGGTTGATGACATCAGCGGCCAGCTGAATTATGACTGGCGGGAAGGGTTCACGGCGACAGATATACGCGGCAGTTTGTGGGGCAAGCCACTGCTGGCGAGTGTCAGTCAGCAAACCTCAGACAACGGGCCGGGGCTGTTGGACGTGAGAGTTGACGGTCAGGTTGGTGCTGAGTCACTGCGAAATTGGCTGCAGTTGGACTTACTGCGATTGGCCACGGGCGTTGCTGCGGTTGAATTACACATTTTGATGCCGCCCGGCGAGACCGGCCAAATAGTCATGGCTTCTGATCTGCAGGGCGTTGCACTGGACCTTCCCCCAGGGTTTGCCAAAGCCTCGGAACAGGTCAGTGACCTCAGACTTACCATGCCGCTGGATGGTGAGCGCAGACAGCTTGATATTGACTATGAAGAGCGGGCGTTTGTGAGCCTGTTGTTGGACGCGGGCGGCTATCATGGCGCCAGTCTGGGCTTCAACGCTCAACCGTTGCCGGTGGTAGAGGACACATTTCTGATCAGTGGCGCGCTGCCTGCTGTAGAGGCCGAATCCTGGTGGAGCTTTATTGACAATTATATTTTAGGCGACGACCTGACAACTGGGTCGGTTGCGTTGTCGGAACCATCCGCACAGCCATCCGCACAGCCACCTGCACCCCTGCCTGGTCCTGAAATGCCGATTGTTGTGAGCGGTCTGCAGGTTAGCGAGCTTTGTGCTCTCGGAATCTGTACCAACACCGTGTTGCTGGATGCGGAGCAGGGTCCGGGTCAATGGCAGATTGGCTTTGCCTTGCCGTGGTTGGATGGCACTGCGGTGGTGGCAGATGACTTGAGTTGGGTCCAGCTGGACCTGCAGAGGCTGGATATTCAGGGCATTGATCCGCAGTGGTTGAAGGCGGCCGATCCAGATGCGGTGTCAAAGTTGGAGCTACCGAGTTTCGAGTGGAAAATTGAAAACCTCTGGTCTGGCTCACAACGCTGGGGTGAACTGAATTTTTCGTTGCAGGAGCAGGGAGACACACTGCAGTTTCGAGACATTTTCGGGAATCTGCGGGGCTTGCAGTTGGGTGTCGATGAGGCCCCTATGAATCTTGACTGGCGCCGCAGCGGGGATGAGGTTGATACCCGTCTATGGGGCCCAGTGCATTTTGTCGACTTTGGCGATGTACTGGCTAGCTTCAGCTATGAACGTATCATTGAAACCAATAGCGGGCGAGTTGATATAGATCTCGCTTGGCCGGCGTCTCCTCTCGACTTTGCGTTGCTGGGGACATCGGGGCAATTAGTAATGAACGTCGACGAGGGGCGGTTTCTGAATGCATCTGGGGCGGCGGAGGGAACGCTGCGCGTGGTGGCTATCGTTAACCTGGCGGAATTTGTGCGGCGGTTAAGTCTGGACCTGAATTCACTGGCCAAGTCGGGGGTGCCTTTCGATTCGATCACTGGCGAGTTGCTATTTGATAATGATGTTATCGACGTGCCGCTGATCGACGTCGCCGGCCGCGGCAGTCGCTTTCAGTTTGTTGGACTGGCGGATATAGGGTCCGAGACAGTGGCCGGAGAGCTGGTGGCGACGCTGCCGGTTGCCAGTAATCTACCCTGGATAGCCGCTCTGGTTGCGGGTCTGCCGGTGGCCGCAGGGGTGTTTGTTGTTAGTCAGATTTTTAGTGAGCAGATGGACCGCTTTAGCAGCGCAATCTACAACATCGAGGGACCATGGAATAACCCGGAAGTCGACTTTAAGCGTATCTTCGACGATGTGACGCCTCCTCAGAATGGGCGTGCCCCGGAGCTCCCCACCAGTCCTGCTGCAGTAGATGTCCTCACTAGTGAAGAGGTGGCTGTGCCGGCAGCGAATCAAAGCGCAGAGCCATCAGCGGCAGGGCCCGAAGCTGCGGAGCCTGACGCCGCAGAGGAAACCGAGCTAGTGATTCCAGCTGAGGTCAAAGCTGAGGTCAAAGGTGAGATCAAAACTGAGGCATTACCGGAGACATTACCGGATCCAGTGCCGGATCCAGTACCTGAAGTTGCGCCCTCCAGTACCCTCAAAGCTGTGCCTGTAGATTGAGTCTAGCTAGTGCGTTATCGCGTTTCTCGCAGCACCTTGTGCCGGCTCAATCGTCTTCTGATTCAGCGAGTTCGCGTAGGTACTTGAATAACTTGCGGCTAGCGACCGGGGGTTTGTCCGCGCTCTGCTCTTTTTGATGCTGGCGCTGCAATTGCCGCAATTGCTGACGGTCGGCATTGGGGTAATCCCGCACTACAGTTTCAATCGCGTCAGCATCGCCCCCAAGAATATTCTCACGCAGTAACTCGAGCGCCTGAAAGGCTTTGGCTTCCGCTTGACCTTGCTGGTGCAGTTCTTCCAGTGCGAAGATCAATGCGCTGGCATCTATGCCCCGCATCAGCTTGCCGATATATTGCAGTTGGCGCCGGCGTCCACTGTTCGACTTGATGCGCCGCGCCAGTGTTATAGCCTCTGACAGATTTTCATCGTCAATCGGCATTTTGGCCAGCTCACGCTCGCTCAAACCGACCAGCTGCTCGCCGACTTTCTGTAGCGCTGTCATTTCCCGCTTCAGTGCCGATTTGCTGGGGCCTAAATCTTCTTCTTCTTCTTCGTTATCATGCATAAAAAATTGTTGCCAAACCTAGGAATGATAGAAAACCAGTGACGTCGGTCACCGTGGTCAGAACCACGCTACCAGCCAGCGCGGGATCGATCTTGAAGCGCTTAAGGGTGAGCGGAATAATGGTGCCGGCTAGCGCTGCCATCAGCAGATTAATGACCATCGCTGCGGCGATAATCAGACCGATTAAAGGGTCTTGAAACCAGAGCGACGCCGCCACTGCCACCACCAGAGACCAGAGTATGCCATTGATCAGACCGACGGTAACCTCCCGGACAATAAGCCAGTTGCGGTTGCTATGACCAATCTGCCCCAGTGCCAGGCCGCGCACGATAACGGTGAGGGTCTGAGTGCCCGCAACACCCCCCATGCTCGCAACAATAGGCATCAGTACCGCCAGCGCCACGACTTTTTCCAGCGTATCCTGAAACATGTTGATAACGCCGGAAGCGAGGAACGCTGTTAGCAGGTTGATGCCCAACCAGATAGCGCGTCGCGGCGTAGTGGCCATCACCGGGGCGAAAGTGTCCTCGTCCTCGTCCAGCCCCGCCATGCTCATTAAAGAGTGATCGGCATCTTCACGAATCACGTCGACGACATCGTCAATGGTGATGCGACCGAGTAACTTGCCATGCTGATCAATAACCGGCGCCGAGACCAGGTCATGGCGTTCGAACAAGCTGGCCACCTCGCTGTCGTGCATCGCCGCGGGAATCGCTTCCACATCTGTGACCATCATTTCCCGGACTGTCGCATGCGGGTCAGAGACCAGCAGCGTAGATAGCGGCAGCAGACCTATGAATTCGTCGGCGCGATTAACGACAATCAAATTATCGGTCATCTCGGGTATTTCGCTGTGACGTCGCAGGTAGCGCAGGACAACGTCCATGGTATGGGGCGGGCGCACGGTGATGGCGTCAGTATTCATCAAACCGCCGGCGGTATCGTCGGCGTAATTGAGTATCTGCTCCACCCGCGTGCGATCCTGCAGGGTCATCGAATCCAGTACTTCCTGTAGCACTGGCTCCGACAGTTGCTGCAGCATGTCCGCGACATCATCGACGTCCATGCCGGCTGCCGCTGCAGCCACTTCTTCGGCGTCCATGGTGCGCAGGAACTGGGACTGGATTTCATCACTGAGTTCTTGAAGAACGTCGCCTTCACTCTGGTCGTCTATGAGTTCCCAGAGCTCGCTGCGGCTCTGTGGCGGGGATGACTCTAACAGGTGCGCGACATCCGGAGCCGGGAGCAGCTCGAGCATGCGCCTGGCCTCGGTTACGCTGCCACGGTCGAGTGCTCTATTGAGCTCCTTTAGTTGGTTCTGCGTATTGTCGGGGTCGTGGCGGGCGGGCACTTACTCTGCCTCGTCGAATCGATTTTCTATGAGAGCGACCAGCGCGTCCAGCGCGGCCTGCTCGTCGTTACCCTCCACCTCGAGTTGTAAAACGCTGCCCTTGGCGGCGGCCAACATCATGATTGACATAATACTCTTGCCGTCCACCAGGTCGCCGTTCTGACCCACTCGAACCTGACTGGAAAATGCGGTGGCGCAGCTGACGAACTTGGCCGCAGCCCTGGCGTGCAAGCCCAGTTTGTTGATAATGGTTATTTCGCGCTGGATCATAGGCGTTCCGTCTACCAGTGAAGTAGTTCGCGGTGCCTGATATGAACTTCGGAATAGCTCTGTCGGTAGCGTTCATACAAGCGCTCGGTGACGTATACTGAACGATGTTGGCCGCCGGTACAACCGAGAGCAATCGTCATGTAGCTGCGGTTATTGGCCTGGTACTCAGGTAGCCAGCGGTCCAGAAACCGGCATATATCCTGATAATATTCTTCCACCACCGGTTGCTGCTGCAGATAGGCGATGACGTCTGAATCTCTGCCATTCAGTTTGCGCAGTTTTGCATCCCAGTGCGGGTTGGGCAGCATACGTAAATCGTAAATCAAGTCGGATTCACTGGGGAGCCCGCGCTTGAAGCCGAAAGACTGGAATAATACCGACATATCGCCGCTGCGATTTCCCAGAATGCGTTGGCGAATTGCAGAGCGCAGTTCGTAAATAGTCATCTGGCTGGTATCGATTAGTAGCGAGGCGCGGCTGGCCAGTGGCTCCAATAACGCGGACTCCTGCCGAATCGCCTCCGCCAGAGAGGTATTGTCATCGCTCAGGGGGTGTCGTCGGCGCGTCTCGCTGAACCGCATCAGCAGCGCGGCGTCTTCTGCGTCGAGAAAAACCACATCGGTGTCTACATCGGGCGGCAACGATTCCAGCAATGCAGGGAACTGCTCCAGGTCCTTCAAGATGTTGCGGGAGTCTATGCACACTGCGATACCGGCGGCGAGCGGTGTATTGCCTTCATCGGTGTCGAATAAGCCCGGCAGTAGGCGCGCGGGCATATTGTCGATGCAGTAGTAACCCTCGTCTTCCAACTGGTGCAGCGCGGTGCTTTTGCCAGAGCCCGAGCGTCCGCTTATGACGACCAAATGCACGTGTCAGGCCGGTAACTTGAAATCAATAGCGAACTTGTAGAGTGCTGCCGCATCCTTTGCATCACGCAGACCTTGACGATAATCGATGCTGCTTAGATTGCGCGCCAGACCTGCTAACAGGTTGAGGTGCTCTTGATGGGCTTCTTCTGGCACTAGCAATAGAAATAGCACATCTATGCGCTGTTCGTCCGGGGCATCGAAGTCGATAGGGTCCGCCAAGGTGATCAGCGTGCCCAAAGCGCGTTGGCAATTGCCGATGCGGCAGTGTGGAATAGCGATGCCATCGCCCAGAGCAGTACTACCGAGCTTCTCCCGCGCCAGGAACTTGGCGAAAATATCGCTGACTTCCAGGTGCGGTTGATCTTCATGAATCAGTGCCGCGGCAGTTTCAAACAGGCGTTTTTTGCTGACTCCTGGGGCATGGCACAGGGTTCTGGCCAGCGTGAGAGTGCCACGTAGATCGAGAGTAGGAGCGGGCATAGGTCAGTGTCCGCGATGCTTTTCCTTATGCTTGATTAACTGCCGGTCCAGCTTGTCTGCCAGCAGATCGATGGCGGTATACATGTCATCGGACTCGGACTGGGCATAGATGTCTGCACCCGAAACGTGGACTGACGCCTCCGCTTTTTGAACCATTTTTTCAACGATTAGAGTGACATCGGTATTGGTGATCTGGTCAAAGTGGCGCTGCAGCCTTTCGAGCTTGCTCAGTACGTATTCTCGCAAGGCGGGAGTAACTTCAACGTGATGGCCACTGATATTAATTTGCATAGTGTGCTCCTTGTGCGGAATGGATGACCCTCAAACCAATTGCTTACGTTCGTTGGAGGGCGGGATTGACAGGGACTCACGATACTTTGCGATGGTTCTGCGCGCCACCTTGATTCCCTGATCTTCCAGCAAGCTAGTGATCTTGTTGTCACTTAGCGGCTTACGGGGGTTTTCTGCATCGACCAGCTTTCTGATTAATGCCCTAATAGCGGTGGATGAGCATTCGCCCCCCGCCGCAGTATTCACATGGCTTGAGAAAAAGTATTTTAACTCGAATATGCCTCGCGGTGTGTGCATATATTTTTGAGTGGTCACTCGCGAGATGGTTGATTCATGCATCTCGATGGCATCGGCAATATCGTGGAGTACCAGTGGTTTCATGGCTTCGGCTCCGAACTCCAGAAAACCCCGCTGCCTCTCAACAATCTTGGTCGCCACTTTCATCAGGGTTTCATTGCGACTCTGCAGGCTCTTGAGAAACCAGCGAGCTTCCTGCAGGTTATCGCGCAGGTAGGTATTGTCTGCGCTACTGTTGGCGCGTTTTACCAGCCCGGCATACTCGGCATTAATACGGATTTTCGGGGCAATGTCCGGGTTGAGCTCTACTACCCAAGTACCCCCGCGTCGACTCACGAAAACATCGGGAACAATATATTCGGTGCCGTCATCTCCCAGGTTTTCGCCGGGGTTAGGCGTGAGAGTCTGAATCAATTCGAGTACGGCCTTCAACTCTGGCTCGCGCAGACGCGCGCGGCGCATTAACTGCGCGTAGTCTCGGGTCGCCAGTAAGGTAATGTGTCTGGACACCACCATCTTGGCTTGGGCCAGGTGCTCGGTCGTTTCAGGCAGTTGTCGCAGTTGCACCAGCAGGCATTCCTGCAAGTCATGGGTGCAGACTCCAGGTGGGTCAAACTGCTGCAAGCGATGCAGCACCGCCATGACCTCGTCCAGTTCTATTTCCAGTTCTGGATCAAATCCCTCCCAGATCTTTTCGGCACTCACGCTGAGGCGTCCCATGTTATTGGTGGCATCAATGATGGCAACGGCAATGTAACGGTCCAGATCTGAGAAACGGGTCAGGTTAAGCTGCCAGCTCAAGCGTTCCTGGAGTGTTTCCGTCTGCTCCAGGCGACCATCATAGTCATTGTCGCCGTAATCGGAGCCACCGCTACCGACGCTGACCGGCGCCTGGTAGACGTCTTCCCATTGCGTATCCACGGGAAGGTCGTCGGGAATCGTGTCACCCAGCGACTCTCCACCTTGAGCCAGCTCCATCAGTTCCTCGGGTCCTGCCTGTTCGCTGGTCGCCTCGGGCGAGGGCGTCTCGTTATTGCCATCTGTGCTATCGCCGCCCTCGTCTGGGAAATCCGGAACCTCAAGCATAGGATTGCTGTCCAGGGCTTGCTGAATTTCTTGTTGTAGATCGAGGGTGGAGAGCTGCAAAAGCCTGATAGCCTGCTGCAACTGAGGAGTCATCGTCAGCTGTTGGCCAAGCTTTAATTGCAGCGATTGTTTCATAATAATCGGGGCTTCGAACCAAATATCGGTGGAGCCGAAACCCGCTGTTTATCCCTGTATTTTCATCGAGTGTAGCCGCCGCCCATAGCCGAGGCAACCAACAAAACTCAATTTTGGCACGAAAATGGCATGTTTTTTGGAATTCGTGTGAAGTCGCTCACACTCAGAGCGCAGAGACAGGCTCTCAGAGACGGAAGTCTTCGCCTAAATAGGTACTGCGGACCTTCTCATTGTTGAGAATATCGTCGGCTGTGCCAGCGGCGATGATATGACCTTCGCCCATGATAAAGGCCTTTTCGCAGATATCGAGCGTGTCGCGAACATTGTGGTCGGTAATCAAGGTGCCAATACCACGACTCTGCAGTTGTTTGACGATCTGCTTGATATCGTTGATCGAGATGGGATCGACGCCCGCGAATGGCTCATCTAGCAGGATAAAATCCGGGTCAGTCGCCAGACTGCGGGCGATTTCGACCCGACGCCTCTCACCACCGGACAATGCGATACCTTTGCTGTCGCGAATATGGGTGATATGGAATTCCTCGAGTAACGACTCAAGTTTCTCCAGACGCTGCGCGCGATTCAAATCTTTGCGGGTTTCCAGGATCGAATAGATGTTCTGAGTTACGCTTAGCTTGCGGAATATAGAGGCTTCCTGGGGCAGATAACCAATGCCACGGCGGGCCCGTCCGTGCATGGGGAGCGCGGTTATATCTTCATCATCAATGCTGACGTTGCCCTGGTCTGCAGCAATAATCCCCACAATCATATAGAAGCAAGTGGTCTTGCCACAGCCGTTCGGCCCGAGCAGGCCAACGATCTGGCCGCGTTCAACTTCCATGGAGACGTCTTTGACAACGCTGCGGCCACCGTAACTTTTCGCCAGGTTATTGGCCTTCAGTAAGCCCATGCTATTACTCCGCGCTCGGAGCAGACGGCGGCGGCGTGGGGCGGTCTTGCTGCTCTGCTTCTACCCGATGCGCAGGTATTACTACTTCCACGCGGCTTTTGCTATCGCCGACGCTTTGGTCGGTAGCGGCCTTGACCAGTTCCTGATTAATGAAGTATTCGATCGTGTCACTTTGGACGATAGATCCGTCTTGCTCCAGCATGGCGTTCTCGCGAATGAAGACTCTTTCCTCTTCCTTGAAATACTCGATGGTATTACCTTCAGCGTGCATGACCGCGCCTTCCAGTGTGCGCTGTTGCTCAATGCGCGCGGGACTACCAGTTGCGACGATTTTGTCGGCCTGGGTTTCGATATCGAAGATGTTCACTTCCTGTGCGTCGATACGTAAGGTGCCCTGCCTGATGGTGACATTGCCGCGATACAGGGTCAGACCACTTTTTTCATCACGCACGGCCTCGTCAGCTTCAATATAAATGGGCTGATCTTTGTCGTCTGGAAGCGCCAGTGCAAGTTGTGGAAGCAGCGCAAAGCATAGCGCCAGACACATGCCCTGGTAGAGTGTTCTGTAGTAGGTCATGCTGCAAATTATAGCTGCAAGGTGTTTGCCAGAGATAGTGTGTTGTCCAGAAATGGTGTGTTTGCTAGAGATTGCTGGTGCTCCTTGTCTGCTCAACCGGGCTCGCCGCTGAGGTAACGTTGTCTAATGTCATCCAATTTGCCCTGCGCCTGGAGAATGAACTCCGCCGCTTCTCGCACAGCACCCCGACCGGCGCTGCGCTGACTGCACCAGAGCGCATGTTCCTTTACAAACGGGTTGGCACTTGCGACGGTCATGCCAAGACCGACCTTGGCAATAGCGGCCAGGTCGGGCAGGTCGTCGCCCATGTAGGCGACTTCATGTAGTTCGACTTCCAGCTCAGCGACAAGTTCACGTAACGCATGCAGTTTATCTTCACGTCCCTGTATCAGTCGCTCAATGCCCAGTTCGCTGGCGCGCCGGGCAACAATGGCAGACTCACGTCCGGTAATGATGGCGACCTCGATGCCTGATCGTTGTAGTAGTTTGATACCCAGTCCATCTTCAGTGTGAAACGTTTTCATCTCTTCACCCTGATTTCCGTAGATGAGTAACCCATTGGAGAGTATGCCATCGACATCCAGAACTAACAGGCGAATGCGGCGGGCATTTGCGGTTGGCGCGCTCATGCAACACCCGCTCTAAGCAAGTCATGCAAATGCACAATACCTTCTGGCTTCTGCTCTAGATCCACAGCGATTAGAGCAGATATCTTGTTCTCTTCCATGATATGCAGGGCCTCGGCCGCGAGAATCTGTCGCGTAATAGTGATGCAGTTACGCGTCATTATTTCCTGAATACGTGTGTTGTGGATATTGATTTCGTCATCCAGTACGCGACGTAAGTCGCCATCGGTAAAGACCCCCAGCAGGGCGCCTTCCGCGTCGACAATACTGGTCATACCCAGTCCCTTGGTGGTGATTTCCATGAGCGCGTCATCCAGGGTGGTTGATTCGAAAACCCTGGGAATACTGTCTCCGGAATGCATGATGTCTTCAACCTTGAGCAACAAGCGCCGGCCCAGCGCCCCGCCAGGATGTGAAAATGCGAAATCTTCGGCTGAAAAGCCCCGTGCTTCCAGCAGTGCAATGGCTAATGCATCGCCCGCTACCAGACTGACTGTGGTGCTTGAGGTAGGCGCCAAATCAAGCGGGCAGGCCTCCTCCGCAACCCGAGTGTCGAGATTGACGTCGGCGGCTTGTGCGAGGACGGAATCGGGGTTGCCTGTCATGGTGATCAACGGCACTGCCATGCGTTTGAGTAGCGGCAGCAGGGTCACTACCTCGCTGGTGTTACCGCTGTTAGACAAAGCGATAACGGCATCCTGCGGGGTTATCATGCCCAGATCACCATGACTTGCTTCGCCGGGATGGACGAACATTGCCGGGGTTCCAGTGCTAGCCAGCGTGGCCGCGATTTTGGTCGCTATATGCCCAGACTTGCCCATTCCGGTAACGACTACGCGGCCCTTAACCTCCAGCAATAGCTCGCAGGCTTGACTGAATGAATCGTCGATGCGTTCCAGTAGATCAGTGATCGCATCACGCTCCATGCAAACGGTGCGGCGTACCGACGCCAGAAAATCAGGGTTGGATACTTTTGACACGATGGGGGTCCCCAGTTTGTTGGGTGATGGCTCAGGCCGTCAAATACAGGAAGTAATAATACAGTGCGTAGGCTGCCAGTAACAATGCACCAATGCTCCTGCCAACATGGATGTTGCCGCCTTCGTTACGACATTTGGGGCGCAGTAGGCTCAGGTATAACACCGCAGCCAGCAGCAGCGTGATCCCCGTCATGGAGGCGTAGTCGCGGATCAGCACCATAGGCTCGAGGTACTCAACGGCAAACATCCCCGGTAGTGACATTACGCCCAGCAGGTTGAAAATGTTGGAGCCGACTACGTTGCCCAGAGCAATTTCGCCGTGGCCTTTGAGGGCACTGGCCATGGTTGCGGCCAGTTCTGGCAGGCTGGTGCCGATAGCAACAATAGTCAGTCCAATCACTAATTGACTGACGCCGAGTTCAATAGCGACTTTGCTGGCGCCCCACACCAGCAGTTTGGAGCTGGCGATTAGCAGCACCAGGCCGATGATAAAGCTCACCCAGGCGCGCACTGGCTGCATATGGGGCAAATCTTCAACCCCGGCTTCTTCATTGGCATCGGGGTCATGAGACTGGCTATTAATCATTTCAAACAGTATGAATGCCAGTGCCCCCAGCATCAGCAATCCGTCAAGAAGGTCCAGCTTGCCATCAAGTAGTAAAAGACCGCAGGCGATCGTGATGGCCATCAAGGTCGGTAGTTCCCGGCGCAGTCGCGCCCGGTGCACGGGCAGTGGTGCGATCAGTGCGGTCAGCCCAAGCACCAGGCCAACGTTGGCAATATTGGAGCCGATAGCATTACCTATCGCCAGTTCGCCCACGTCCGACATGGCAGCAGTAATCGCGACCAAAACCTCGGGGGCTGATGTGCCCAGGGAAACAATGGTGAGGCCAATCAAGATAGGCGACATGCCCATGTTTTCTGCCATAGAAGCAGCGCCTGCAACAAACAGGTCTGCGCTCCAAACTAGCACGATGAATCCAATCAGTATGGCAGCTGACGCGATCAGCATATAAAGTATAATCCTGTTAAAGTATGCCCCGCCCCGCATGGCGGTGACTGCTGCGGTTGAACTTGCGACGCCGCTGGAGGTCAATAACGGAAGACCGGGGGCGAACAGTATATCGTGGAAGCAGGTAACGGAAAGGCCAAATTTGGCTCGCAGGAAATTATTATGTTTGACAGCTTGATGAAAGTAATAGCCATACTCGCTTTTTTAGCAGTGCCGGTAGTGGGCGCAGCAGAGACCGCCGCCCCTAGCGCACAACAGTTGGTTACATCGGCAACGGACCGCGTCATGGTGGTGGTACAAGCCGCGCCTGATTATATTGATGAAGATCCCGAGCGCTATTACGCTGAATTATTGGTTATTTTAGATGAGGTTGTTGATTTTTCTGGCTTTGCCAAGGGTGTAATGGGTACTTATGCGACCAAGTCCTATTACCAGTCGCTGTCCGCTGAAGGCAAAGCGCAGTTGCGAGAGCACGTAAAGAGTTTCACGCAGGAAATGCGCTTCGGCTTGGTCCGTACTTACGGTAAGGGACTGCTCGCTTTTGGCGGTAGCCGGGTAGAGGTATTACCCACCGACGCGGAAGAGGAAAAAGGCAACAAAGTTTCAGTAGTACAACTGATTCACGGCGATGCCGACGAACCTTATCAAATTTACTATCAGATGCGCCGGGCGCGCTCCGGCGACTGGCGCTTGCGTAATCTGATTGTGGAATCAATCAATCTCGGGCAGGTCTACCGTAACCAGTTTCAGGCCGCAGTGCGAGATAACAACGGCGACCTCAAAGCAGTGATAGATAACTGGACCCCCGAAGAAATCTAGCGCGCACGGGGTTGCGACCTGATTCGCCTTTATTGATCAAATCGCCTAGAATGCCGCGTTTTTAGAGGTGCCGCACAAGTTCAGTGCCGGCGCGAGAAAGGAGTGCACCATGCAGACCAGTGATATCGAAGGATTGCTACACAGCGGGCTGAAGGATTGTGAGGTCAGCGTAAGCGGTGAAGGCAATCACTTTGACATATTGGTAGTGGGTGAGATCTTCGCCGGCCTGCGCCCGGTCAAGAAACAGCAGATGGTCTATGCAGTGCTGCGTGAACAGATCGCAGATGGCAGCATCCATGCCGTAAACATCCGCACCTTTACTGCGGCGGAGTGGGCGCAGCAGCAATGAGTGCCGAGCTGACTCTGGCGCTGACCAAGGGCCGGATACTGAAAGAAACTCTGCCGTTGCTGGCCGCCGCCGGTATAGCGCCGCTCGAGGACATTGCCAGCAGCAGAAAGCTGGTATTTGACACTACGATGCCGGGCGTAAGGCTAATGATTATTCGGGGCACAGATGTGCCCACGTATGTCCGTCATGGAGCGGCCGATATAGGCGTGGTAGGAAAAGATATTCTGCTGGAAAATGGCGCCGAAGGTCTTTATGAGCCGCTGGACCTGGGTATTGCATGTTGCCAAATGATGACTGCGGGTCCTGCAGGTTGGAGCCCCGGTAGCAGTCGGGTGCGGGTGGCTACCAAGTTTACGCGCATTGCACAGCAGTATTTTGCCGAGCAGGGAATTCATGCGGACGTGATAAAACTCTATGGGGCTATGGAACTGGCCCCGATGATGAATCTGGCGGATATCATTGTAGACATCGTAGACACTGGCAACACGTTGCGCGCCAATGGCCTGCAGCCTTTGCAAAAAATTGCTGATATTTCCTCACGACTGGTGGTCAATAAGGCCGCCATGCGTTCGAAGCATGAGGCTATTCAGGCCATTGTTGATGCAGTGGGGTTGGCGGTAGAGGGGCAGTCGGTTTGAAGTGGCTGCGCAGTACCGATACCGACTTTGCCGACAGCCTGCGTGCGCTGACTGCATGGAATGAAACCGAAGATCCCGCGGTGGTTAGCAGCGTCGATGCTATTGTCCGGGATGTTATCGCGCGCGGTGATGCCGCGGTGCTTGATTATAGCCACCGCTTCGACGGCCTCAGCGTGGCAAGTGTCAGTCAGTTGGAAGTGCATCAGCCGAGGTTGCAGGCAGCTTTAGGGGCTATTTCTGCGCCACAACGCGAGGCACTGGAGCAGGCATCCACACGCATCCGCGATTATCATGAACACCAGCTGCAGGACTCCTGGAGTTATCGGGATGCCCATGGCAACCGTCTGGGCCAGCAGTTGACACCGCTGCAGCGCGTTGGCGTTTACGTTCCGGGTGGAAAAGCCAGTTATCCCTCCTCAGTGTTGATGAATGTGATTCCCGCCAAAGTGGCCGGTGTCGAGGAAATTGTAATGGTGGTGCCAGCACCCACTGGTAATATAAACGACATGGTTTTGGCTGCAGCCGCGATTGCTGGCGCCGACCGGGTGTTTACGGTTGGCGGTGCCCACGCTGTCGCGGCGCTGGCCTACGGTACTGAGACCATTCCCCGGGTCGACAAAATCGTCGGCCCAGGCAACATATATGTGGCGACCGCCAAGCGTCGTGTATTTGGCCAGGTAGGCATCGACATGGTTGCCGGGCCCTCTGAAATACTGATTATCAGCGATGGCGATAGCAATCCGGACTGGATTGCCATGGATCTGTTCTCTCAGGCTGAACATGATGAAAATGCGCAGTCTATTCTGTTGTCACCGGACCGAGAGTTTCTGTCAGCAGTGAGTGCCAGTATCGACCGATTACTGCCCACTATGGAGCGCGCAGAGATTATTACGGCTTCGTTGGAGCGCCGCGGCGCCATGATAGAAACGGTTGACCTGGCAGATGCAGTCAATATTTCGAATCGTATTGCGCCGGAACACCTTGAGCTGGCAGTGGCAGAGCCGGAGCAGTGGTTGCCTGAAATCAGGCATGCGGGCGCCATTTTTATGGGCCGCTACACACCCGAGGCGCTGGGAGATTACTGCGCTGGACCGAATCATGTGCTGCCAACGGCTGGCACTGCGCGGTTCTCTTCACCCCTGGGAGTTTATGATTTCCAGAAACGCAGTTCGATTATTCACTGCAGCCCGGAGGGTGCGCAGGCCTTGGCGCCTCTGGCGAGCACGTTGGCGCGCGGTGAGTCACTGGAGGCGCATGCGCGCTCTGCTGAATACCGTATTGATACTGATAGCTGAGCCCGACGTTAATCCATCGAGCATTGCAATTGCGCTCTTCAGCGGTTGTTGCTGGGACGCTCGCCGATAATAGCCTGCAGTGACAGTTGTTGCGTGTTGCGCCGTAGTTGGATATCGATGATGTCTCCCGGGCGCATCTGAGCAATTTGTTGCATAGTGAGTCGTGCGTCGACAATCGCCTGCTCGTCAAAGTGGGTAATGATATCGCCTGGCAACAAGCCAGCTTTTTGCGCGGGACCGCCAGCATCCGTGGCCTTTACTAACAGGGCGCTGCCGCCGTTGCTTGGCACCGGTTTCACGTCCAGCCCCATCCAGCCCCGAATGACTTTGCCGTATTGCACCAGGTCTGCCATCACATTCAATGCCAGATCGGCGGGTATAGTCAGACCGATATTAGTGGCGGCGCCCTCGCTCTGCACGTTGGCGGTATTAATCCCCAGCAGGTGGCCTCGGGTATCAATCAGTGCGCCGCCAGAATTACCTTGATTGATGGCCGCATCGGTCTGAATAAAGTCCTCATAGGTGCTGAGCTTTAGCCCATAGCGGCCTAGCCCGGAAATGATGCCTTGAGAGACGGAGTGGCCGAAGCCGTAGGGGTTGCCGATTGCCAATACCACATCTCCCACCCGAGCCTGATCCGGGCTGCCTTGAGTGATAGCCTGGAGATTGTCGAGCTCCACCTGCAATACTGCGAGGTCTGTATCGGCATCGCTGCCGACGACGCGCGCCAGCACCTCTCGGCCGTCGTAAAACGCGACCCGGATTTCGTCTGCGCCTGCCACCACATGGCGATTGGTGAGTATGAGCCCCTCGCTGCTGACGATTACCCCTGAGCCGAGAGAGTTTTCCATGCGCTCACGCGGCATAGCGCTGCTGCGGAAAAATCGTCTGAAGAAGGGGTCATTCATTAGCGGATGAATTCGCTCACGCACTAGCTTACTGGTATAGATATTCACTACCGCTGGTACAGCACTGGCCACGACATCCGCGTAGCTGCCGCGTTCCGCAATGGCGTTGACTTTGTGTTCCAGGTTCTGGAAATTATGCCATTGCAGAAGCAGCACGGCCGCCAGCAGTCCGGCGATGGCCGGCCAGGTAAATAATTTCAGCGCCTTGTTCAACAAGCGAATGACTCCTGTGCTGTTGGCGTTATTATGAACGGATAATTTGGTCGAGGAATGTTACATGACAGTACCACTGAAAGACATGGTTGCCACGCTGGAGCAGTGGTTGCGTCCGGCGCTCTTTGCGGATTATTGCCCCAACGGATTGCAAGTGGAAGGCACAGCCAGTGTCGGTAAAGTGGTGTCAGGTGTGACCGCCTGCCAGGCCTTGCTGGATGCCGCGATCGACAGCGGTGCGGATGCGATACTGGTGCACCATGGCGTGTTCTGGAAGGGTGATAGTCCAGTCCTGACGGGTATGCTAAAGCGGCGAATCGCGGCGCTATTGCGCGCGGATGTCAGTCTGTTGGCTTACCACCTGCCGTTGGATGCCCATCCCGAGTTTGGCAATAATGCGATGCTGGCGCGGTTGTTGGATATCACTGAAGAGGGGCTGCTTGACCCGACTGACCCTCAGGGGGTTGGTAATTATGGTCATTTTTCCAAGCCACTGTCGCTGGCTGAGTTGCTGCAGCGATTAGAGCAGCAGCTAGGCCAGGTACCTTTACATATCGGTGATCCGAAGGCACAGGTACAACGCGTAGCCTGGTGCACTGGTGGCGCCCAGAGTTATATCGATCAGGCTGTTGCCGCGGGTGCGGAAGTGTTTATCACCGGGGAGGTATCAGAGCAAACTGTGCATATCGCGCGGGAGGAGGGTATTCACTTTATTGCCGCCGGACATCATGCAACCGAACGCGGCGGAGTGCGCGCGCTGGGAGAGAAACTGCAGGTGGAGCTGGGACTTAACCACGAGTTTATCGATATTCCCAACCCGGTTTGAAGCAGATTTAGAGTTTTGCCGCTGCTATGGGTTGGGTGTCTATCACCGGCTCTGGAATAGGCTCGGGCTCGATTTTGTCCAGTCCAAATTCTTCGTTGAGCATGCCTGGCTCGTGCGGCGATATCTTGGGTGCATAGTCCAGAGGTGGTTGGGAGGCCTCGGTAACAGGAGTAGCGGTCTGATTGTCGATTGAAAAATCTGGCAGCGGTGTTAGCTGCGGGCCCTGTTCGGCACCTGTCAGTCGATCGGCGCCCTCCGCCAAGTGGTTGTGGACGTTGCGATAGCTCTGCGCCAACGTACCCAGTAGTTTGCCCGTATCGGCAAAGTGCTCGGAGACTTCAAGCTGATAGTTGCGCTGTTGCTCAAGCGCACGCTCCAGATTGCGCTCCAATTCGCGCTGACGCTTAGTGTCAGGCGACAGGCGGCGGCTAACAAAGGCACCGACGCCCAGCCCTAACAGGAGGGCGATAATAATGGCGAGAATAAGGGTGTTGTCACTGTACACTGAGGTTTCCCCGTTAACGGCTCTGAGATGGTGGTGTGGATTATACCCCGATAGATGCAGCTGCGGTATGGTCGCGGCACAACGTTGCCAACTAAACGCGCGCTGGTTAAAGTGTGCGTCCCCTCCACTGGAGCAATTTGCAGACCTGATATGAGTACTCCGCTTGAGCGCTATCGGCAAGACCTGGAGCGCGATGGATTCGTCGAGGATGCCGCGCAACTACAAGCGGTGCAGGCGCTGGAAGCAGTTTACCAGGGCCTGGTAGCGGCTGAGTCAGAGCGCTCTGAAGGCGGAGCACTCGGGCGCTGGTGGCGCCGCATCAGGCCAGAGGAGGCGCAGGCGCCGGTACCGGGATTGTATATGTGGGGGGGTGTTGGTCGTGGCAAAACCTATCTCGTCGATACTTTCTACGATTGCCTCCCATTTGAGCGTAAGTTGCGCATTCACTTTCATCGCTTTATGCAGCGTGTGCATAATGAATTGACGCAGTTAGAGGGCACCGTTAACCCCCTGCTGACCGTTGCCGACCGGCTGGCTCGCGAGGCCAGAGTGTTGTGCTTTGACGAATTTTTTGTCTCTGATATCACCGATGCCATGATTCTCGGTGGACTGATGGAGGCCCTGTTTGAGCGCGGCGTCACTCTGGTTGCGACATCTAATATCGCCCCAGATCTGCTTTACCAAAATGGGCTACAGCGTCAGCGTTTCCTGCCAGCCATTGCCCTGGTGAAGCAGCATACCCGCGTGTTGAACGTTGATGGTGGCATAGATTACCGGTTGCGCGTGCTGGAGAAGGCTGAGCTTTATCATTGGCCGTTGGATGCGGAAGCCGAAATTAGCCTCAAACAGAGCTTTGACGACCTGGTTCCTGAGACTGGCTATCAATGGGAAAGGTTGGAAATTAATGGCCGCTATCTCAGCTCGCGTTGGGCCTTTGACGATGTTGTGTGGTTCGAATTTACTGAGCTTTGTGATGGCCCTCGCAGCCAAAATGATTACATTGAGCTGGCACGCATTTATCATGCGGTGTTGCTGGGTAACGTACCGCAGATGGGCCGCACCAGCGATGATCAGGCGCGACGCTTTGTGAATCTGGTGGATGAGTTTTATGACCGCAACGTCAAGCTCATTATATCGGCCGAGGTACCGTTACTAGAGCTGTATACCGGTGGTCGCCTTGAGTTTGAGTTTCAGCGTACGGTCAGTCGCTTGCAGGAAATGCAAAGCCACGATTATCTGGCTCGCTCCCACCGTCCCTAGTAGCTCGGCAGGTTCTCATGGTTTTCCAGGCTTGGGCCAACGCCGTTTCAGGCACATCCATTGCTCGGGGGTCTCGCGTATCCAGCTTTCAAAGTGCTGGTTGATCTGGCGCGTCATATCCAGCGTCTGATTGGCTTTGCTGGCGTTGGGATCAGAGCTGATGATGGGGTCGTAGACGTTAACACGGAAATACCCGGGCTCTAGCCGTTCAGCCCTAATGGGTATCAGGGCTGCCTGCGCGTTGCCTAGTGCTAGCCTGGCTGCGGTGGTGTTGGTCAGCGCATCGACGCCAAAAAATGGTATGGGGCTGCCGCTATCGAGGCGATTGTCCATTGCCAGTCCGATACTATTGCCTGCATTCAATTCGCGCATAAGCGGGCGCACACCGTCTTCAGTGGGCAGTAACTTAACCCCAAAAGCCTCGCGCAGATCCAGAAACAGATCATGTAACGTCGGGTTGGTTTCCGCCGCATACACTGTGGTGATGGTTAGATCCTGATGCAGTGATATCAGGTTGGTCAACTGCCATGCACCGACGTGCGCAGTGACAAAGACGGTGGGCCGTTGTGCCTGCAGGTGGGCCAGCGCCTGCGGTGCTATTACAAATTCCATGCGCTGCTCACGCTCGGCCCATAGCTGTCGCATCTTGACCAGTTCTACCGTGGCCATGCCCAGTTGCCCGAAGACCTGTTGGCAGAGATCTTCTATTTGTTCATCATTATGGTCGGGAAATACCACGCGCATATTGCGGCGAACGCTTTTGGCTTTGCCGGTGCGCGGCCCCAGTTTTCGGAAAACGGCGGCGGCGATGCGTGAACCGCGCTCAGGTGATAAGCGTTTCAGTATCCAGAAGGCGAAGCTGATGCCAACGGCTTCCAGCCACTGTGCCAAGCGTCCCAGCGCGGGTGCAGCATCGGCGAGTTGCTTGGGGATGACATAGTAGCGAGGCACAGCGCTGTCTTAGTTACCGCTGCCTGCGCTGCCAAACACCTTATCCCACAGCGGTGAACTGACGCCGTAGCGCCCTTTTTCGCCGGAGAAATGGTGTTTGAGATGGTAGTGTTTGATGTATTTCGCCACCGGGTTTTTCATCGGGAAATGATGAGTAGCGTAATGAATGTAATCGTAAATCAGATACCCAATCATGAAAAACGCGCAAAACGGCTCTATCCATGGCGCCGGCACAAACAGCGAGAACAGGAAATACAGGGCGATCATGATGGGGATAGAGCCGCTGGGCGGCATCACCAGACGTGTCTTGTCTTTGGGGTCATCGTGGTGATTACCGTGGAACAGAAATACCAGCCATTTGCCAAACTTGCTCTTGGCAGGAAAATGGAAGGCAAAGCGATGCAGCACATACTCGGTCAGGGTCCACACCAGAATTCCCGCAACAGCGGTCAGTAGCAGCCCTGCTGCTGGCAATTCATGCACCGCAACGCTGCGCCACAGCAGGTAGCTGGCGATTGGCGCCCACAGGAGCAAGGGAATCAGGGGGTGGACATGGGTCAGGCTTTCGAGAAACTTGTTTTCAAACAGCCTGATAGATTGATGTTCGGTTTTACTGGACATTGGAGCGTGCCTCGGTTGCTGTTGGCGCATTATACCCGTCCTGCGCGTTCATTTTAGGCCAAATTCGCTTGCTGCAGAACCAGTCTGCGGGCTCCGCGCGAATCCATTCCTCAAACAGTTCATGGACCTGGGTGACCATGTCAACGGCACGGTCGTCCTCGCTGGCCTCCGGGTTACGTGCAGTTATTGGCGGGTAAAAGATTATTTCAAACTCGGCGCCCTGACGGCGCTCTACCCGCGCCGGTATCAAGTCAATACCATTCTTCAGGGCCAGCTTGGCCGGCAGCAGGGTAGAGGGCTTGGGGCGGCCAAAAAATGGAATCGGATGACCGCCGTCAATACGTCGGTCCATCACCATGCCCGCACTGCGTCCGCGTGCCAGGGCTTTCACCAGGCTGCGGGCGGCTTTATCACGGGGCACCAGTTCGCAGTTCAGTTTCATTCTGGAGGCGAGTAGCATGCGGTCCAGCAGCGGATTGGTGGGTGGGCTGTAGAGGGTGCTGTTGGGGATGCCGAGTCGCCCCATGGCAGAGCCAACCATCTCCCAATTGCTGTGATGCGCGGTGACAATAACTGCCGCAGCGTGCTCGTCGCTGTAGGTGGGTGTGTCTTGCAGAATACGAATATGTAAGCGTTCACGATCCTTGCTGGCGGCAATGCGGTTGAAGTGCGGGTATTCAGCTAGCACGCGACCGGCGCGGCCCCACGAGCGCACCAGCAGTGCCTCTCGTTCCGCCGGAGTCTGTTCCGGAAAAGCGATCGCAAGATTCTCTCTGTACAGCTCAGTTTTACGGCGCAGACGCGGCCCAATAAAGCGCCCGAGGCGCTCACCAAGATTGGACGCGGTATCTGTCGGCAATAGGGCGAACAGGTTGATTAAAAGCCAAACCACTGCGAAATCCAGGCGCCACAGCAGGGCCCGCAAGAACTTGTGCTTGCTGGCGGCTTTACTGAGTGAATTGCCGAGGATGTATTCAGCCACGGTGGTTTCCTTTCATTTGCTTGGGCGGCTCGTTCATCTCGAGCTGCCGATTACATCCGCAGTTTCAGCTGCAAATGTCCTTGCCATTAACCGCTCGCTTACCATAGCCGTGTTATCCCCTGTTCGAGATCGACCCGTGGTTGCCAGCCCAGTAGCGCGGTCAGCTCTTTGTTGTCGACCACCCAGTCCGGGTGCCGCAACTCACGCAACTTGGCTGGCGTGAGCATGGGTGCGTAGCCAAAGCGGCGTGCCAGATACAGATTAAACCCCGCCACACGGTCTGCAGCCCATGTCGGAATGCGCCATATCCTTACCTTTCGCTGCCATACTTTAGCTGCAATAGTGCTCAGTTCGTCCCAGTCGTAGCCGGTTTCGCGACCGTCACACAGGGTATAACTGCGTCCAGGCCAGTTTGCAAGCTCCAACAGACCGACGATGACCTGGACTACGTCGTCGACATGCACCAGTGAGATACGGTTGCCCGGGTTGCCCGGTACTGGTGCCAGCCCGCGCGACATGAGCTTGAATATCGGTAGCATTTCCTTATCACCCGGGCCATATACAGGCGGCGGTCGCAGCCCCACCCATTGCAGGGCGGGGTCAGCGTTGGCAACCAGCATCTCACCCCGATGTTTGCTGGCTGCATACCATGATAGGCCGGGCTCGCGCGCCGCCAATGAGGATAGCAATAGCAAGCGAGCTGGTGTAGCCATGCGCTGTATAGCTTCTACTACGTGCTGAGTTCCGGTTACATTGGTACGGTCGAAGGCGGCCTGCGAAGCCCCGCGCACCGATCCTGCGCAATGAATAACGCAGTCACAGTCAGTGACCAATTCATTCAGTCTGGCAGTACTATCAAGGTCGCCCTGGATTATGTTAACGGCGGCAGGCAACAGTTGCTCGGCTCGCTCTGGACTGCGCACCAGTGCGCGCACATCGAAACCAGCCTCAATCAGTGCGGCGCATATCGCCGCTCCGATAAAACCGGTAGCACCTGTAACCGCGATGATCAGGGGACTACTCCTTAAGCGGAGGCAATCCTTACCCGGACTTCTTCGGCTACCGCAGTCAGACGCTCTTCGTCGTGCTCGGCAATGAAGTCCAGTCGCGCCTTGGCCCGTGACAGCTTGCCCGAGGAGGTCTTGGGCAGTGAGCGGTTGGGTACCAGCTCGACATAGCAGTCGAGACCCAGCTCCATGCGCACCAGTGCGGTCAGGCGTTTTACCAGGTTGAGGCGATTATTGGCGTCAGTCTCGCGGCATTGGACCACGAGTACGCAGAGTTCATCGCCGCCCGCGTCGGGAGCTGAGAAGGCCACCGCGTCACCGACCCGTACTTCGGGTTGGGTTTCTGCAATATGCTCTAAATCCTGTGGCCAGATATTGCGACCGTGGATAATAATAAGGTCTTTCTTGCGCCCGGTAATGGTGAGAGTGCCGTCGACCCGATAGCCAATGTCGCCGGTATTCAACCAGTTATCTTCACACAGAGCTTCGGCGGATTCTTCGGGTAAGTTGTAGTAACCCGACATTACGCTAGGGCCACGTACATAGATCACGCCGCTGCGCCAGTCTTCCAGGCAGTTGCCATCTTCATCGCGAATTTCTACCTCATAACAAGGCAAAGGTTTACCGCAATTGACAAAATGTCGGCCACGACAATCTACATCATCGGGTTCCATGATCACTACTTTGTGGAGGTCAGCGAGTTGGTCGCTGTCGATGTAGTGTGTGGTGTAGGACTCATCCAACGGTGAGAAGCTGACGCCCAGGGTGCACTCTGCCATGCCATAGCAGGCGGTGAAGGCTTTGGGATCAAAGCCCGCAGGTGCTAGCAGTTCGGCAAAGTGATCCAGCGTTTCTGGCCGGATCATTTCAGCACCAATGCCCGCAACGCGCCAGTTACTGAGATCGTAGCTGGCAACGTCTTTCTCGCGAACACGGCGTGCACACAGGTCATAGCCGAAAGAGGGCGCGAAAGAGATGGTGGCTTTGGTCTGCGTCATCAGGTTCAGCCATTGGCGCGGACGTACTGCAAATTCGCGGGTATCCAGATAGTCGACGGAAAGCTGACCGGCGACCGGTGTCAGTACAAAACCGACGAGGCCCATGTCATGATAAAACGGCAGCCAGGACACCAGACGATCTGCGGCGGTAATATCAAGGCCGTGTTGAATAATACCGCTCAGGTTGGCCATGATGGTGTGATGCTTGATGACAACGCCGCGTGGAAAACGCGTGCTGCCAGAAGTGTATTGAATGTAAGAGATATCCTCTGCCTGTATCGTAGGCAGCGGCTGATCAGATTCGGGCAGGGCGTGGAATGCCTCTGGCAAATCAACCATTTTTGTATCCAGTTCCTCAGCGGCTTCCTTGAGGAAGGGCAGGTAGCCCTCAGTTGCGACAGCAACCACCGCGGAGCTTGCTTCCAGCAGGCGATGTAACTGTGCTACGTAGACTGCGTGAGCGCCCATCTTGATGGTGGCAGGCAGTGCCACTGGGATCAGGCCGGCATATTGGCAGGCGAAAAAGAAGCGGACAAAGTCGGAGCTGGTCTCTGCAACCAATGCCACGCGATCGCCCTGCTCCAGGCCATAGCCAAGCAGCTTTCTGGCCAGTGTCTGCGCTTCTGCGCGCAGCTGGCTGTAAGGAATCGTTTCGTAGATTTTACCGCGGCCGGTATAGAAATTGGTGCCGGTGTCGCCCTGAGCTGCATAGTCCAGTGCCTCGGTCAGCGTGGCAAAGTCGGCCGGCCGGAACGGTAGTTGGTGACTGGTTGGAGTCGCGTTAAGTTGCACAATGTTTCCCCCGCACATACTGACGAAAATCGCCGTCAGTGCTCAATGAAGCAGAATTTGCCGATTTGTTTCTGGCAACCTGCAGTTAACGTCCCCAACCTTATCTGGCGGGCGCTTCCCTGCTTGGTGCTGCGGGTGCGCCTCTGACGAGCGTTATATGTTACCTTCACTCGATGGACGCCATATTAGCACCGGGCTTCCGCGAGCGGCTATGCAATAATACCAATAGTCGGGCGATTGTTTCAGAAAATTTTGAGGGGTTCTGGTTCTGATTCGTTTAATACATGGATAGATATTGCACAGAGCTACTATTTCACCTGCTTTCCTCTCGTAACGCATTGAAAATAAAGTATTTTATATTGCACCTCTATTTGTAGGTAAAATTACCGATGCATTTACCCCCGCATTGTTAGTGTCCACTTGCGCGGCTATACTTCCAGCCTTTACCCACCTCCACAGGTTTGAGAACAGCGCGATTATGTCGTCCGCCAACGCCTCTGAAATTGCCATTCGGCCGGTCCTGGACCGCCGCGGTATACGCGATTTTCTCAATGTACCGCGTCTGATATACCAGGACGATCCGCACTGGATTGCGCCGCTCGACTTTGAGCAAAAACAACGCTTTGATCCCAATAACCCGTTCTTCCTCCACGCTAGATGGCAGGCCTGGGTTGCCTATCGTGGTGATCAACCGGTGGGGCGTATCAGCGCGCAAGTAGACGATCTGCATCAGCAGCGTTATCAGGATGATACTGGATACTTCGGTTTGATCGAAGCGGGGGACGATGCAGATCTGTTCGCCCGTTTGTTTGCTGCGGCTGAAGGCTGGTTGCGAGAGCAGGGTATGCGGCGTGTGCGTGGCCCCTACAATCTAGGCGTCAATGAAGAGGTTGGCTTGCTGGTAGACGGCTTTGATACCCCACCTTTTATTATGATGGGTCATGGCAAGCCCTGGTATGACACTCGCGTCGTAGAGCAGGCCTATGTGCCGGCTCAGGACATGTTGGCCTACATGCTGGATACCCGCTTTGAACCGCCCGAGATTATGTTGCGATTGGCTGAGCGAGTGTCAGACAAGGTGACGATTCGGCCGCTGCGGCGCAAGCATCTTGCCGAAGAAGCCGAGATTATGCGTAACATCTTTAATGATGCCTGGCAAAACAACTGGGGCTTTGTGCCTTTCACAGCGGAGGAATACGGTGCGCTGGTGAAGACACTGACCCTTTTGCTACCTGATGAGTATGTGCAAATTGTGGAGTACGAAGGAGAGCCAGCGGCTTTCGTGGTGGTGCTGCCCAATATTAATGAGGCAAGCCGTGACTTGAACGGTAAACTGCTGCCCTTTGGTTGGGTGAAGTTGCTGTGGCGGCTCAAGGTCGTCGGGGTTAAGAGCGCTCGGGTGCCTTTAATGGGCGTAAGGCAGAAATTCCAGAATTCTCGGTTGGGCCCGACCATGGCTTTTATGGGCGTAGACGCGGTGCGCAGGGCAGGCCTTGAATTGGGCGTTGAACGTGCCGAAATGGGCTGGATACTTGAAAGCAATGCCGGCATTCGTAACATCATTGAAACCATTGGCGGAGTCGCCTATAAGCGCTACCGCATGTACGAAAAGACACTAAGTTGACATTATGCATCTAGATCCCGATAGCAACCATCTCACCACTATTGTCCTGGCGGGTGATCGTACCAAGCAGGATTCACTCATTAATCACTCGGGTGTTAGCTGCAAGGCACTCATTGATATCGACGGAGTGCCGATGGTGCGCCGGGTTATTGCTGCATTGAAGGGTTCCAGGGTGGTAGACAAAATACTGCTGTCGGGGCCGCTGCAGTCGGAGTTGGAAAGTGACGCAGAGCTCAAGCAGATGGTGAGCTCTGCTGAAGTGGCATGGCTGGCACCGGAGAGCAGTCCCAGCACCAGTGCCTATGCAGCGATGCAATCTTTGCCGCTGGAAGAGCGGGTGTTGCTGACAACGGCCGACCACCCCTTGCTGACGCCCGAAATCGTCGATGCTTTTGGCCGTCAGAGTCTGGCTGATGATGTGGACGTGACGGTAGGCCTGGCGCCGTATGCGCTGGTACAGGAAGCTTATCCAGAAATGCGTAAAACGGTACTGCGTTTTTCAGATGGCGAGTTCTGTGGCTGCAACCTGTTCGCCTTTGTTACCCCCGAGGGCCGTCGTGCCGCCAGCTTTTGGCGCAAGATTGAGCAGGAACGCAAGAAGCCGCGAGTCGTTATTGGGCTGTTGGGCTGGTGGGCGGTGCTGCGCTATCGCATGGGCGTGCTGCCGCTGGAGGAAGCTCTGGCGAAATTGAGCAAGCGCCTTGGTCTGCGCATTAGAGTGGTAATTTTACCCTACGCTAATGCAGCTGTTGATGTTGATTCGATCTCCGACCTGGCGCTGGTGCGCGGGTCATTTTCCAAGGCTGCAGTCAAAGAAGACTAGCCCATTGCACGCTTACTGACGTTTGAGTTGCCACTGGCGCGCAGCGCCGGTGCGAAACACCGCATCCTGTTTATCATAGCTGTTGGTAATAGCGGTCAGGTTCCAGCCTTCTGCCGTAGATTCTATTCCGTACCGGTTGTATTGAGCGATATCGGCGCCGTGGAGGCCCATAGCCGAGGCCGAGGGTGTTGCTATCACCGGGATATCGCCAGTCGCGCCGGGTAGGCTGTATTGTTGAGCTCTATGACCATGTCCGTGCAGCACCAGTTCAGCGCCTTCGCGCTGCAGCATTGCGCTTAACTGGGGTGCGTCGGTGAGACGCTTGCGCCATTTGACCACGCCGGTTTTGGGCGGGTGGTGTATGTAGACTACCCTGAACAAGCCCTGCGCTCGTGTTTCTTTCAATAGCCCGGCCAGCTTGGCCAGTTGCTCCGTACCGACGGTGCCGGTCGCCATTAGAGGTGGCTTGGGGCAGGCGCTGGATACGCCAATGAAAGCGATGCCGCTACGTACTCGCAGGCTGGGAAAGGTGTCCTGCTGCGGTGTGTCAGATTTCAGATAGTCTTGCCACTGTCCTAGCCCCTGCCGCCAGGGTAGCGCCACGCAGGCATCGTGATTGCCGGGAATGACGGCAATAGCGTCGGGCTCGCCTAACTGCCGCAGCCAATGTGCGGCCTGGGTAAATTCATCGGGTAAACCAATATGCGTGAGATCACCGGTAACCAGTAATTGCACGTCGGACGGTTGCTGTTGTAAGTGCTGTTGCAGGCTTGCAAGCACTTCAGGTCGATGCTCAAAGCGTCGCTTGCGACGCCAGGAAATGTAGCCTAGCAGGCGTTTCCCCAATATCTTGAGGGGCTTGACCTGCTCCAGGGTGGTCAGATGTGGGTCTGATAAATGGGCAAACCAGGTTTGCACCCTGCGCCCCTGTTAGCCCGAGACCCGGCGCGTGCTGGCACCCAGGTCAGCTAGCTTGGCGTCGATGTTGTCGTAACCGCGATCCAGGTGATAGACCCGGTCAATGGTGGTGTCGCCATCGGCAGCCAGTGCAGCGATGACCAACGAGGCTGAGGCGCGCAAGTCAGTGGCCATCACTGGCGCCGCCTGCAGTCTTTCGGTGCCCTGAATGGCTGCGGTATGCCCCTGTAGTTCTATATGCGCACCCATGCGCTGTAACTCTGCGATGTGCATAAAGCGATTTTCGAAAATAGTTTCCACCACGGTGGAACTGCCATCTGCCAACGCATTGAGGGTGACAAATTGGGCTTGCATATCGGTTGGAAAAGCCGGGTAGGGCGCGGTGGTGATATTCACCGGTTGCGGACGTAAACCGCGGCTGTTAAGGCGTATCCAGTCAGGGCCGCTGCTGATATCAGAGCCTACATCTTCCAGCTTCGCGATGACATATTGCAGGTGTGCTGCGTTGCTGTTGCGCAGGGTAATATCGCCTCGAGTTGCGGCCGCAGCCACCAGAAAAGTTCCTGTTTCGATGCGATCTGGTGGTATCTGGTGCTGCGCGCCATGGAGACTGACAACGCCTTCGATAGTAATACTGTTGGTGCCAGCACCCGTGATGCGTGCACCCATGCTGCTGAGCATGAGTGCCAGGTCGGTTATCTCGGGCTCCATGGCGGCATTATCGATAACGGTGGTGCCGTCGGCCAGGGTCGCTGCCATCATCAGGTTTTCAGTAGCGGTTACCGAGGGCACGTCAAAGACGATATGTGCACCCTTGAGGCGGGTGGCCTTGGCCTTGATGTAACCCGCTTCGATATCAATCTCTGCTCCCATGCGCTCGAGGCCGGTAATGTGCTCGTTGACTGGTCTCGAACCGATGGCGCAGCCCCCCGGCAGAGATACATCAGCTTCGCCAAAGCGCGCCAGTAATGGGCCTAGTAACAAAATCGATCCACGCATTGTGCGCACCAGTTCATAGGGTGCGCGCACCGAAGTGAGCGTGCTGGCGGTTACTTGCAGGGTGTTTGCATCGCGCTCTACCTCGCAGCCCATCAGGCTGAGCAATTGCAGCGCAGTGTCGATATCGCGGACGCCAGGTATGTTCGTGAGTGTTACCGGCTCGGCGCTTAGCAGGCAGGCTGCAATTGCCGGTAGCGCTGCATTCTTGGCGCCGGCAATGGTGACTTCACCCTGCAGTGGCCCGCCACCGGTGATAATTAGCTTTTCCATTATTCAGCCCGGACGCTAATGGCGCCGTTTTTTAGCAACGCCGCGTAGGCGTTAATAATATGGTTAATTTGCTCTTCGGTATGCGCCGCGCTAACACTGCAGCGGAGCAGGAAATTGGTCGATGGCGAAGCCGGGGGTATGACCAGGTTGACGTAGACTCCGGCGTCCATGAGTGCATTCCAGCACAGGATGGCCTGTTCACGATCGCCCAGCTCTACTGCAACCACCGGACTCGGGGTAGGGCCAACGCTAAGCCCCATGTCCTGCAGGCTGCTATAAAGCTTGTTGGCGTTGCTCCACAGCTTGGCGCGCAGTTCTGGCTCTTGGCGCATGATTTCCAGTGCCTTGCGAGTGGATGCCACCGTGGAAGGTGACGCGCTGGCAGTAAAAATATAGGCTCGAATACAGTAGCGAATGATATCCAGCATGGCGTGTTGGCTGACGCAATAACCGCCGGTGGAGCCCAGGCTCTTACTGTAAGTGCCGGCAATAAAGTCCACATCGGCCTCAACGCCCGTGGCTTCGGCGGCACCACGACCGGTAGCGCCGAGTACGCCCAGTGAATGCGCCTCGTCTACCATCAGGTAGCCACCGTACTCGCGTTTGACCTCGGCAAATTCCTGCAGTGGTGCAGTGTCGCCGAGCATGCTGTAAATGCCCTCAACGACGATGAGCGTATTGCTCACGCGATCACCCAGGCGTCGCAGCCGCTTGGCAAGATCGTCCGGATTAGAGTGCTTGAAGCGAATGATTTCGGCGCCACTAAGCTGTACGCCCGCATAAATACTGGCGTGACTGTCGGAGTCCAACAGAATGACATCGCCAGGGCCGGCTATGGTAGCGCACATGCCCATCGTGGCTGAGTATCCGGTGGTAAAGCTGATGGCATGACCGACACCATAAAAATCCGCCAGCTCCTGCTCCAGCAACTCGTGCTCGACGAAGGAACCGTTGGCGAGGCGTGAGCCTGTGGTGCCGGTGCCCCAGTCCTGCGCTGCGCGCTGCGCGGCGTCGATACAGCGCTGATCATAGGCGAGTCCGAGGTAATTGTTAGTACCTGCAAGAATCACTTTACGGCCGCCAACAATACCTTCTGTTGGCGACAGAAATTTTTCCGTAACCGCCCCAAAGGGCTTGATGTCACGTTCAGTTAGCTCGGCTTGGAATCCGGCCATTTCCTTGAATTTGTCAAACAGCATGCTGTATTACTCGATCAGTTCCTGAAGTTTCTGGGCCAATTGGCCGATGGTGTTAACGTCGGGGAGAATATTAAGCGGTATGGAAATATCATACTCGTCTTCAATCTGCTCAATGAATTCCATAACTTCCAGCGAGCTCAGCCCCATATCGGCAATCATGTCGGTTGTCTCTGACAACTCCAGGCCTTGTTTGTTCAGCTCTGCCAGAGCCCCGTACATAAATTCGAGGTACTGCTTACTATCTGCCATTGCTTTTGTCCATGCTGAGAGTGAAGTCGGTGTTATGTGAGCGCTGAATAGCGCTGACTGAAACCTGAGACAACTTGCGCAATGTCCCGCAAGCCGCTAGATTCCAGTGCTTCGAACTATACCCACGGACACCATCCAATGCCAGTAGTTTGGTTGATCGACCCCTACCGCGCCGGTGAGCGCAGTCAGGTTACGGCGCTAGCAGAGGCGCTGGGTTGGGGCTATAAAGTAAAGCGACTGGCCTACCGAAAGTATGAATTTTTCACGAATATTTTTCGTGGCAGTAACCTGCGAGGTATTCGTCTGTCTGAATCAGACGCGCTGCAAGCGCCGTGGCCGGATCTGGTCATCACCGCGGGTATGCGCAACGAACCTGTGTGTCGCTGGATTTGCGAGCAGTCTGGCGGGCATACGCGCATCGTGCATGTCGGAAGGCCATGGGCTAACCCCGAGTGTTTTGATCTGGTAATAACAACACCGCAGTATCGCCTGCCTCGGCGCCCGAACGTGATTCAGAATGCGTTGACGCTGCATCAGGTGAGCGAAGAGCGCTTGGCGCAGGCTGCCGCACAGTGGCGTGAGCAGTTTGCTGCACTGCCATCGCCCTATACCGCGGTTATTGTTGGCGGCGACAGCGGGCCTTATGCACTGGGTGTTAGGGCGGCCCGGCGGCTGGCGAGTGAGGTGACAGAGTTAGTCGCGACCAGCGGCGGCTCTATTTTGGTAAGCACCAGCTCGCGTACCCATCCGGCTGTGGTAGCGGTTTTGCGCGAGGCACTGCCAGAGCCATTGTATTTTTATCAGTGGCAGGCCGGCGATGAAAATAACCCCTACTTTGGCTTACTCGCACTGGCGCAGCAGATTGTGGTTACCGCCGATAGCATATCAATGCTTTCAGAAGCGTGTGCCACCGGTAAACCGGTGTACATGTTTGATCTGGCACGTGGTGCAATGGCCATGGATCCGGCGGCGCGGCGGCTGCCGGCTGACAACGACTGGCGCCTGTCCACACTGGCCTATCGTGGTCTGATGCGTTGGGTTTGGCAGCGGCTCAGTCGGGATATTACATTGGTGCACCAGCGTCTTGCGGACGCCGGGCGCGCGGCGTGGCTGGGTCAGCCTCAGCTGGTTGCCACACAATCAACGCAAGCCGATCTGGAACGAGCTGTGGACGCGGTGCAAGCGATGTTTGACGCCGGTGAACAAGCCTAACTAAACAGCGCGGCTTCCGTTTCGCGGTCGACGACATTGGCTTGGCCGTCGCCCAGTTTGTAGACGGTATCGGCGGCATCTACCATCGCCCTGTTATGGCTGATAGCCAGAATGGTGAGTTCGCCTTTGAGGGTTTCCATGGTCTGGCGAATAGCGGCTTCGCTGGCGGGATCAAGTGCGCTGGTGGCCTCGTCCAGAATCAGCAGCCGCGGGCGGTTAACCAAGGCGCGTGCAATAACAATACGCTGACGCTGGCCACCGGACAGTTTGCCGCCGCGTTCGCCAACGTTTGTCTCTACACCCTCGGGCATCTTTTGCACAAAATCCCATGCACCAGCAGATTCCAGTGCGCGTTGAATGGCCTCAGGATCCAAATCTGGGTCGCCCAATGATACGTTGTGAGCAATGGTGTCATGCAGTAGCACAGTTTCCTGAGGCACATAGCCTATCTTGCTGCGCCAGGCGCGGATATCGATGTCCGACAGAGGTGTGCCATCGAGCAATATCTGCCCCTGTTGCGGTCGCAGTAAACCAATAGTGAGGTCAATAATGGTGGTCTTGCCGGCACCAGATGGGCCCACCAATGTGGTCAGTGTACCGGCCCGAATAGTCAGTGATAGCTGTCTGAACACCGGGTGTTGGTCATAGTCAAAATCGACAGCCCTGAATTCCATTGCGTGGTCAAAGTTCGGCACGATACCGTCGCTGAGCTGCTCTTCGGCGCCCAGGGCTTCATCGATGGACGCCCGCATTGCCCAGTATGCACTTTCACCCTGAGCCATTTTCTGAAACTGTTTTTGCACCTTGCCAAGGAAGGCAAAGGCGCGACCGATGGCGACCACGAGCACCATGACGGTAGGCAGTGGCATATCAAAACCTTGCAGTGCCACCAGAATGCCCAGCGCGATAAATACGGCAAACATCAATTCCTGAGCTGAGTCCAGCACGGCGCCGCTGAGTACCTGTCGTCGCAGTGCCTTGTTCAGGCGCGACGTGTCGCCAGCCAGAACGTTGTCGGCCAAGTGTTCACGCGACATCGCCTTGAGTGGTTTTACCGATTGCAGGGTATCTGTCAGGTTGGACATCAAGGAGGTCAGTAGATTGGTTTGCTTTTTACCAGCCTTGCGAGTGATGCGTACCAGAAAGTGCGACACTCCAATGACTACGGCGCCGGCCAGGGTTGCTGTCAGCGTCGCTTGCCAAGACAGGGCTAGAGCCACGCCGCCGTATATGACGGCCTGAATGAAATAGGTGAGAGCTGTAGCCCCGTACACAAATGAGGCGGACGACCGTTGCGCTTCCGTGGCCAGTGAGTTGGTCAATTTACCCACCGGCTGGTGTAAAAAATACTCCCATTTACTGCGCAACACCGCGCGTAGCATTTCCAGTCGTAAGTCGGTGCCAACCTGGGCGGCGGTGTAGCCGACCTGGCGCTGGGCGATTAGCAGCAGTGCGCTTTTGAAGGCGACGCCCATGACCATGATGAGGAGCAGGTTCTGCAGTGTCGGTGCAATGTTCATGCTTTGCAGCGTTTCCAGGAAGAAACGTTCGAAGTCATTCTGCTCAGCGCTGACCATGCCGCCAGTCAGGCCAGCAGTGGCATCTGCGCCCAGTGCCACATTAACCAGCGGCAGCAGTGCGGACAAGCCGATGCCTTCAGCCATGCCAGATAGCAGCAACGCCGTGAGCATAAGCGCAGTTTGCAGTTTATAGGCGCTGAAAAAGCTGAGCATCAAACGCATGGCTAAGCGGGTCCTCTGGTGCAGTAGTCAGGTAGTATTTGAGTCACCAGCGCAGCCGCGCCAAAAGCAGCAGGGCTACAACGGCGATGACCGCAATAGGGGCTAAGGTTATGAGCAGGAAATTGAGGCCCATAAGCTGTCCAACTGCGTGCGAAATTTGTGTGCCGAGGAAGAAAAAGATGCCAATTACGGCGCCAATAGCGATGTTCTTACCGAGCCCCGCATCGCGGCCGGAGCCGAGGCTGGTGCTGACTGGAGTAGCCAGTAAGATCATCGCAGCGACGGCAAAGGGCAGTGTAATACGCTGCCAAAATGCTAGTAAGTAAATTTCATAGGGTTGTCCCTGCTCACGCAAATATTGCGCATATTCGTAGAGCACGGATAGTCGCATGCTCTGACTGGGCAGGCTCAAGGTGGGTAACTCCTTGACCGACCACAGGTTGTCTATTGCCAGGCTTTTCTTCAAGGCGGTAACCATTTCGCCATTCTGATTGGTTTTGGTTCGAGTTGTGTTGAAGTTCCACCGACGCTGTTCAATTTGGGCTGTGACCGCGCTCACTGCCTGCACCAATTCACCGCTGTCGTCGAACTGATAGAGACGAATGTCGCCGGGCTCTTTACCATCTCTCAGCTTGCTCAAATGGATATAGCGATTGTCAAATTTGGACCACACGCCGCCGTTGGGGATGCGATCAGGGTGGTCATTACGGGTCGCGCTTTT
Organism: Candidatus Litorirhabdus singularis; assembly: GCF_026262625.1. Classification (GTDB taxonomy): domain Bacteria; phylum Pseudomonadota; class Gammaproteobacteria; order Pseudomonadales; family Halieaceae; genus Litorirhabdus; species Litorirhabdus singularis. Next base: position 410,053 of record NZ_SHNN01000003.1, on the reverse strand, counting down.
CATAAGTTGTGCGGTCTGAAAGGCAGGCCCGGAAACGTATTCCAGGCAAACCCATAGCAGTGCCATCAGCACCAGGGTCGGCAATATTATGGCCTTAAGTACGGTGGCAAGGTGCACGCCGGCGCTGCGAATAATGGTCAGCTCGTTGGCTTTGTCGAGGTTGGCGATAGCAACAATGGTGCCCAGCAGTGCAATGACCGGCATCAGGTCGAGTAGCTGTTGTGGCAGGCTCAGGAGGGTGAAGTATATGACCTGCGGCACGCCGTAATCGCCCTGGGTTTTATCGAGTTCCTGAATCAGGGCAATCAGACCAAATACGGTGCCCAGCACCAGCAGCACGGTGAACCAGCCTTTGATTAAGGTGCCTGCAATATAGCGCTCGAGGATGCTCATCGCGGTTTCAGTCTTGGCTGCTTCAGCAGTATCAATAGCACTAGCGCTATAACTATGTAAGCCGACCAGAGGCCGGGCATGGCCGGCAGTCGACCCTGCTCGATAAAGGTGCGGGCCACACTGGTTAAGGTGAACAAGCCGACATAGACCGCAATAGCGATGAAGAAACTCCGAAACCGCGATTCGCGGGGCTCAGATTTTGCCAGGGGTACGGCTATCAGCGCCAGTAATATGGTGGCCAATGGTGTCGTCAAACGCCATTGGAACTCGGCAATATCCTTGGGGTCAGATGAATTTCCAAGATGCTCTGTGGTTTCGGCCTTGCGTCGATAGGCGGCCCGCGCTCCCTCGTTTTCGAGGTAGACGGTCAACTTTTTAAAGCGGATCGATACATCTTGTTTTTTACGATCGTCCAGCAAGTAGTGATGGCCGTTGTAAAATTCAGCCGTTAAGGGCTCGCCAGGGTTCAGGACTGGTAGCGAGGCTTCCTGGGCCACAATAATCTCGGTGCGACCGTCTTTTTGATGGCGCTTATGCAGAAATACTTCTTTGTGCAGCCCAGCCTGGATATCGATGTCATCAGCGATAAAAATGTATTTGCTGCTTCCCATGCTGACGAATTCTCCGGTGGCCATCTGTTTCAGGTCGAACTTGGCCAGCGCTTCAGCCTCTATCTGATAAACCTCTCGATAGGCCCAGGGCCGGGCTTCTATCGAAATAAGCCCGGTGAGCAGCGCTACCATCGCCGCCAGTTTAAAGATCGATTCCAAGATCCTTGTGCGGCTCACTCCGGCTGCAAAAAAAGCGTTCATCTCCGACTCTTTATACATCCTGCTGAGTGCGGCCAATACGGAAAAGAACAGCGCCGACGGCATTAGAACTTCCAGCGTGATCAAGGTATTGAGTGCGATCAGTTTGAAGGCAGAGGTAATCCCCAGCTGACCCTGCGCGGCCAGATTAAGCTGGATAGTCGCGGAGTAGCCGACAAAAATAAGCACCAGAAGACCGAGTCCGCCGGCAAACGGGCGAATGACTTCTGAGCTGATATATCGGTCTATGATCAAGGCTGGTTTCCAGTGGCGAACGCGGGCATTGTACAACAGCTCTGTGCGATCTGTTTATTTTCCTGACTGTGTAACAGACTCACCAATCTCCCTTTAGTTCTGCTAGCCTATGCTGCAGCGGCGCGGTGGTATCAGCGGCTGAAATCGTTGGGGCACTGCTGACTGCGACTCGGGTCTTGCTTGACAGTCGCTGGATTCAAGATTTTCATAGTTATGGGTATTTGTACCAAGTCGGCTGCGGCCGTAGCGGGTTTATTATATGCTGCGCCGCCGCTAAAGCAGCTCATTAAGGTGCCTGTGCATGGTCTACTTCATTCAGCTGGTTCGACAATTTTTCCAGACCGCTACTCGCAAGTTGGAGCGACGTTGGCTGCACCTGCGCCTGCGCGGTAGACCGGAATCCGAACTATTGGCAGCCGAGCGCGTGCTGCGCGGAAAAGATCAGCTCAAACTATTACGGCGCAGCGATATCGCCGTGGTTTCTTTTGGGAAAAGTGGCCGCACATGGCTGCGAGTTATGGTCTCGCATTTGTTTCGCGTTAAATACGGTTTACCGGACAATGCGTTGCTGGGAATGGACAATTTCCACAACATGAATAAGGCCATTCCTAAAATTTTCTTCACTCATGATAATTATATTAAGGACTTTACCGGAGCTGCAGAGAGTAAGAAGCCCTTCTATGACAAGCCGGTGGTGCTGTTGGCACGGGACCCTCGTGATGTGGCTGTATCGCAGTATTTTCAGTGGAAATTTCGGCTGCGCCCGAACAAAGTTGCCATCAATAATTACCCGGAGCGTGGTTCAGATATCAGTCTGTTTGATTTTGTGACTGGAGACAACGGCGGCAGCATGGCGGCGGTGTGTGAGTATCTCAATCTATGGGCGTTAGAGGCGCCGAATATTCAACAGTATCTGGTGCTGCGCTACGAAGATTTACGCGCCGACCCGGCGCCACACTTACAGCGTATGCTGGATTTTATGAAAGTTGATGCGACTGCCGAGCAGGTCACCGCGGCGGTTGAATACAGTGCCTTTGAGAACATGAAGAAGCTGGAATCTTCCAGCAAGTTCCGTCTCGCTGGTGAGCGGATGAAGCCCGGTGACAAAAACAATCCTGACAGCTTCAAAACCCGGCGTGCCAAGGTTGGTGGGTTTCGTGATTATTTTAGCGATGAAGAAGTGGCGGCGATTGACGCTCAGCTTGAGGCCTCGCTGGATCCGGTTTACGGCTATCGCAAAACCGCGGCGGTGGATTAAGGGTTTTGGACGAGCCGCTGATCTGGGTCCTGCTGGGCCGCAAGGCCGGCGACAATACTCAGGTGCTGGCGCTGGCAGATGCACTTGGTTTGTCGTATGAGCGCAAGCAGATAAGTGCGCGGAGCTGGGAGTTGCTGCCCCATCTGCTCTTAGGTGCCACCTTGGCTGGTATTGATCAGCGCCAGTCTTCGTCCTTGGTAGCGCCATGGCCGGACCTGGTCATCAGCGCCGGGCGCCGCAATGAGCCTGTAGCGCGCTGGATTCAGCAGCAGTCCGGGGGGCATGCGAAATTGGTGCATTTGGGTAGGCCCTGGTCAGCGCTTGCCCGCTGGGATCTTATAGTCACCACTGGACAATACTTTTTGCCGCGCGCCGACAATATTTTGCATAATCAGCTGCCCTTGTTGCGCTTGCAATCAGAGCAACTGGCTGCCGCGGGCGAGCAGTGGCTGCCTATTTTGAAAAACCTGCCACGGCCCTGGCTGGCACTCATGGTCGGCGGTAATAGTGGCCGCTTTGTACTGACGTCTGATAAGGCAGCGCGGCTGGGCCGTCAGGCCAATCTTCTGGCAGAGCAGGCTGGCGGTTCGCTGTTGATCACTGATAGCCCGCGCACGCCTGCGGCCAGTTTTGAGGCTTTAGAAAATCAGCTCACGGTGCCGGTGCACTGTTTTCGGTTTGGGCGTACGGATAGCGCGAACCCGTATTTGGGTTACCTGGCGCTAGCCGATGAGTTTGTGATTACCGGCGAAAGCATGTCGATGTTGGCGGAAGCAGCCAGTTGCGGTAAACCGCTGCATATTTTTGACATGGAGGATGCTGGCAGCTGGTGGCGGCACGGGCATCAATTTCGCTTCAAGCCACTGAGTCATCGTCTGGCAATGCGTTGGGGGCCGCAGCGGATGCGTCGTGATATCGGTAAAATCCAGCAACTATTGGTTGCCTCCGGCGCCGCTCACTGGCTCAGTGATGGTGCGCCCTCTGGCAGCTGTGTGACGCCTGATGCCGCCGCAGAATTAGCCGCGACTGCTGAGCGCGTGCAGCAATTGCTAAAGCCCTGAGCGGCGCCTCAAGCGGCGCGGTTTGTAGCTTGCGCTAATGGGTGCGTTGGTCCGGGTGGCAGAGCGGGGGTGTTAGCCAGAACGTCAAAGGCGTCGTGACGAACGTGATTAGCGGCCATCTCGCTGCGCAGAAATTCCTCGCTGATAGTGCCTTCTTGCAGGCACTCTTTGAGCAGGGCGAAAAAGAACCATTCCTGGTTCTTGTCAGGGTGAGCCTTGTAATTGCCCAGAAACGCATACTCCCCAAACAAATGACGGCGCGCCCGCATTACCCAGGCCACCGGTGGAAATAATCTAAAGGTCTCCGCCGGTCGCCAGTCTGTGCGCAGTCCAGTCTTCCAGGGTTGGGTCTTGCGCCTGGTAGTGTGGAGCATCTTGGTGGCGGTGGTGAATTTGTCGAAATCATTCCATTCAGGTTCGAAGTATTCGATGGATTCCCGCGGTTCTTCCTTCAGGCATATCCACGGCTGATAGTCTTGGGTGAAATCAAACATGGCATTAAACTTTGCCTCTGCGTCCCAGTGCTTCAGTTGGGCGCAATCAAGCAGCATAACGCTGCTGGCAAAGCAGCGATCGACCAGGCCTTTGGGGCCAGAGCGCATGCGGCACATGATGGCTTTGCCCTGCATGTCCCGGTTGAGTAATTCCCAGATGTCAGTTGCCGCGAAGATATCCGGGTCGATAACGATCGCGCGGCCCTCATAGTTCATTAGTTTTGGCGGCATAAATCGGGTAGGGGTAAAGGACTGGAGGTCTTCATTGAGCCATTCACGTTTGACACCATCGCGCAGGTATTCCTCGCCTTCGTGGGCAGCAAACATCGGGTAGTCGCGGGTGTCGATGATGCGCACATCGAACTTGTCGTTGTTCTGTGAATAACGGCGCAGTGCATGTTGAGCTACCAGTGCACCGGTCATTTGCTTGTGATTGGTTTGGATAAATACGCAGTGAGTCATTGCCTGAAAACCGTAGTAGAACGCTGGCTTAACTATAAAGTATCGCTAGCGGCCTCGCTACTTGAAGATGCCGCGGCGGTATAGCTGCCAGAAAAATCCCCACAGAAAAACCAGCGGATAACGTCGAACCCTGTCTGGTATCACTATTTCTTCTCCGGAATGCCTTTCCAGCTTCCAGGCGATGTAGTCGAGGCCGCCGCGAAAGGTAAATAATGCCTTCAGCAGGCGCAGTACTGAAAGCAGTTTGCCGCTGATGCCCCGCCAGGCCCAGCCCAGAGTGGACCAGCGCGTCTGCCAGCGGGTGACACTGGATTGATAGTGCAGCTCGCCGTCCACTCGGTGCAGGTTTAGCGGTGGACGAACCTGAGCGGCGACCAGTTCGGTGGCCCGGGCAAAATGGCTGGCGGACATTTGCGCCAGCTGTCCGGCACGATTATTGCCCTCACTGCGCAGTTCGGTGTTATAGCTTAGGGCCAGGCTGTCTTGCCATAAGCTGGTGACGGTGCCGCTGGCAGGTATGCTGGGCAGGCTGCGGCCCAGAAATGTCGTCACAGCTTGTTGCAGACTCTGATGCAGGTTGTCCAGACTAGGCTGGTCACGGTGCCAGGGCACTGCGACCGGCTGTGCAAAGCGGCCCCAGATGTAAGATTCAAAGCGAGCTGGTGAACAGAATTTGGCGAAATCAGCGCTGGAGATAACCGCGTACTTACTGCGCAGTATCTTCCCCTCGTACTCACTCTCGATATAAAAAACGTTCGGAGGTAGTAGCCAGTTGCCCAGCGCCAGTCGCGAGCCGTCATAAGCCGAGCGGTAACTGTCACAGATCAGGTAAATATCCAGCAGTCCATCAAATATATCGCCACTGCGCAGACAGGATCCGTAAATAACCACTGCATTGATGGCGTCGTTGTATTGCGCGCGCAGTTCGCTGATCAATTGCACCAGGGCGGGTGCCGCGTTGACCTCGGGTAGTTCTACCGTCGGGAAGTTGCTCATAAGCGTATAAATTCGAAGGCGGGGGTGGCGGCAATTTGGATGGGTCCGTTGGCACGACTGACTTCCAGGATCTCGCCGTCCAGATTGATGTGGCCATCCAGAAACAGGTTCAAAGTGGTGCAATTGGCGCTGTGATAGCCGTTTTCAGGAGTCGCATTACGGTTCGCCTTACCTCTTAAAATCGAGATGAAGGTGGAAGGAAACTTGACCGGATTGACGTCGATGATGGTGTAGCGCAGCGGGGCTTGCTGTTCCCCCCAGAATGGCTGCATACCCAGAAACAGCTGCTGCAGGCTGCTTATCACCATGACCAGTGCCTGATGCTCCTGGTTGCCACTGTTGTCGGCGTCAAATTTGAGCGGCACCGGGCGGGCAAACTTGGGGTCATGGCGGAAGACGCCCCAGGCCGTGCGTGCCACACCAAGGGCAACACTGAAATCGTCACGCAGCCCGCGTGAGTGTATCTCTTCATGCGCGTATTCGGTGCCCTGTATCACGGTGCCTAAGCCCAGAAACATTCCGTAGTGGGGCGGTTGATCCGGAGTTAGTTGAACCCGCATCAGGTGGCGACTGATGGGCGCCGGCGCATCGCACGACTGTGTCCAGGCACAAAAACGTTCAATGGCAGCGGGCAGTTTGCCGCTGGCGCCTATGTCTCCCGCGTTCATGTTGGCGGTGCCGCCTGGCAGTAATATGATTTGAGGCATGCGGTCAAAGACAGGATTTTCCAGCAAGTGGCCGAGTAGTGCGGAGATGGTGCCGTCGCCACCATTGACTGCCAGAACTTCTATGTTGGCAGCAGCCATTGCCACCAAGGCGGGGCCAACATCTTCCGCCTGGTCGGTAATGGTATGCAGTACCGCCGGACAACGGTCTATCAAGGCGCTGATAGCGCCCAATTGGTCGCGATTATGCCCGCTATTGCGGTTACTGATCAGGCCAATTCGAGAGGGGTTGAGTGCTGCGTCCGGCATCAGTCTGATGGTTCCTGGCGTTCTACCAGCACGGCGTTCGCTATATCCAGGTGTGCCGCGCCCACGCGCGGGGCGATGCCGGCAACGCGCAGTGGCGTGTGGTCGAGGCTATCAACAAATACGGTAATTTCGCCACTAAGGCCCATCAACTCGAAATCGGGTTTATTAGAGGCCAGTGCGGTTGGAGCTACCAACAGTTTGACCGGTGTGGCGTCGACGGTCTCTTTTCGCCGCTGCGCGGCCTGTCCGGTGCGCGTCAGATTGTATTTGACATCCAGTTGCACTGTTGGCTGCGGGCTCAGCGTTACCTTATAGACGTTAGTGTCAGTATTGACCAGAAGCACGGGCTGCTGCGCCAATTGCTCTGAGGTCAGTCGCGAGAGTATAACGAACAAGGCGAATGGACTGGTCACCGCAGTATGTTGCAGTTCCTCTGAATAATTCACCTCAGTGCTGCTGCTGCGGCTCCATTGTTGCTGCGGCAGTTTGGCTTCCTTTTTGTCCGCGGGATCCTTACGCAACCGCGTCAGTCCATCTTCAGCGTAGCGGAAGAACTTGAAGCGGCGGTCTTTGCGACCGATGGAGAAGCGCGAACGTTGATATAGCGCCTGAGTTTCCGGGTGCATCAACAATTGCAGTGAAACCTGATTCTTGGTGCCCACGGTGGCCTCTACTTTCAGTTCCTGGACGCGCTCCTCCGGATTCGGCTGCAGATAGCTGCGCGACCCCGGTTGTTGCAGCACAGCGCTTAGCTCAGCCGCTGGTATACGGCTCAGCGAGAGGCGAGAACGGGCGTCGCCCCAGGTTGACTTGCGCTCGAATTCCAGGACCTCCCAGGTCATGGGGGGCAATTCCGAGTCAGCAGTATCTGCTAGCAGCAACGATGAAATAATCAGGGCAACCAGCTGTAAACAGTATCGAAAGAGGGTTGGCATGGGGTGGTCCCTTTGTGAAAGTCTGATGTGGCTGCATTAGCGTGCAGCAGGAATGTCTCTCTTGAGGCCCATTATGAAGACTAAAGCCGAGAAGAAAAACCGTCACAATTTACACACCGGTAGACGGTGAGGGCCTCATTTACCGGTGTTGAAGGCTTTAGTTTGGATTGAGGGCGGCTAATATCGTTCCCTGCCCATTTGCAGGTATAATAAACCGCTAGCTTCGGGGTAGAGGTCGGAGCAGGGCGCGCTGGTGCCAGAAGCGCGCTTTGGTCGAAAAAGGTGCTTGTAATAGCCAGAGCAGGTGGGTAGAATTCGCGCTCTCGAAATTGGAGGCCTTGCTGAGGCAATTTAGGACATGAAAACTTTTAGCGCAAAAGCGGAACAAGTGCAGCGTGACTGGTTTGTGGTAGACGCAGAGGACAAAACTCTGGGTCGTCTAGCCAGTGAAATCGCGCACCGACTGCGCGGCAAGCACAAGGCGGAATACACGCCTCACGTCGATACTGGTGACTACATCGTGGTGGTTAACGCCGACAAGGTGAAGGTTACCGGAGCCAAGAAAACCGACAAGATGTACTATCATCACACGGGTCATCCCGGTGGGTTGAAGTCGGTGTCGTTCGAAAAGCTGCTGGCCAAGGCGCCCGAGCGGGTACTGGAGAAAGCGGTCAAGGGTATGCTTCCACGCAATCCTCTGGGTCGTGCGATGTATCGCAAACTCAAGGTTTATGCCGGAACTGAGCATCCCCATACAGCTCAGCAACCCCAGCCCCTGAATATATAACGGATAATCTTATGTCAGTGACTCAATATTATGGAACCGGGCGTCGTAAGACTTCTACCGCCCGTGTATTTCTGCGTAACGGTGGTGGTGCTATTACTGTCAATGCGCGTCCTTTGGACCAGTACTTCGGTCGTGAAGTAGCACGCATGATTGTTCGTCAACCTCTGGAACTGGTTGAACTGAACGATAAGTTTGACATCAATATTACGGTAGCTGGTGGCGGTAGTTTTGGCCAGGCCGGCGCTATTCGCCACGGCATTACCCGTGCGCTCATGGAGTACGACGAGTCGTTGCGCGGTACACTGCGTGGAGCTGGTTATGTGACCCGTGATTCGCGTGCCGTAGAACGTAAGAAAGTGGGCCTGCGCAAGGCGCGTAAGAGACCTCAATACTCTAAGCGTTAAGACAGCGTGCGAGCCGTCGAGAACGTCCAGTTGGGTACTACCCCTGGACGTTTTTTTATGGCTTTGGGTTGGGCGTCTGTACTGGAGGGTAAAACCAGTGCCTGACACCTTCAAATACATATTGCCTCTTTGATTCAAGACAGCTATTTGAAACCCATTACCTTGTCACGCAAGACTAAAATCATTACCATTTGCAGCGTTTTGTACCATCCCCCGGGTGCGAGTCCTGCACCAGAGTCTGATTTGGGAGAAAATCATGAGTAGTGACGGCGTGAACACTGGCCGCAGACAATTTTTGACGGCTGCGACCAGCGCAGTGGGTGTTGCTGGCGTGGTCGGTATAGCGATACCTTTTCTGGGTTCCTGGAATCCCAGTGCCAAGGCCAAGGCGGCCGGCGCGCCGGTAAAATTTGATGTCAGCAAAGTCGAACCGGGCCAGATGGTTACGGTAGAATGGCGCGGCAAGCCGGTTTACGTGATGCGGCGCACGCAGCAGCAAGTTGACGACTTGGCTGAAATTGATGACAAATTGAAGGATCCGGATTCTGCTGTATCAGACCAGCCCGAGTACATTGAAGGCAGGGGTCGTTCGATCAAATCTGAGATTTTGGTCATCGTAGGTCTGTGTACACACTTGGGATGTGCTCCCAAATTTCATCCGGAAGTCGGCGCGACCTCATTCGCCGATGAGTCCAAGGACTGGCGTGGAGGCTTTTTCTGCCCCTGTCATGGTTCTATTTTTGATCTTTCCGGCAGGGTTTATGCCGGTGTTCCGGCCTCCACCAACCTCGTGGTGCCACCTTACAGTTATGAGACCGACACCGTGATTGTGATTGGCGTAGACGAGGGAGCTGCATAATGAACAATATGCTCATCGGATTAAGAGACTGGGTTGATGCGCGGCTACCGATTATGCGCGCCTGGAATACCCACATGGGCCAGTACTACGCGCCCAAAAACTTCAACTTCTGGTATTTCTTCGGCGTCTTGTCGTTGCTCGTCCTGGTTAACCAGTTGCTTACCGGCATATGGCTGACTATGAGCTTCAATCCCAGTCAGGAAGGGGCTTTTGCCTCCGTTGAATACATCATGCGCGATGTGGATTACGGTTGGATTTTGCGCTATATGCACTCTACCGGTGCGTCTGCGTTTTTTGTCGTGATATACCTGCATATGTTCCGTGCCATTCTGTATGGCAGCTACCAGAAACCGCGTGAGCTGATCTGGATTTTCGGCATGCTCATATTTGTTGTGCTGATGGCTGAGGCGTTTGTAGGCTATGTACTGCCCTGGGGGCAGATGTCCTACTGGGGTGCGCAGGTGATTATCAGCCTGTTTAGTGCTATTCCCGTTGTGGGAGAAGACCTGGTGACCTGGATTCGGGGGGACTATCTGATTTCCGGGATAACGCTCAACCGTTTCTTTGCCTTGCACGTGGTCGCGCTGCCCATCGTTCTGCTCGCTTTGGTTGTACTGCACCTGCTGGCTTTGCACGAGGTTGGGTCCAACAACCCTGATGGCGTGGACATCAAGAAGCATAAGGATGAGAACGGGATACCGCTAGATGGCGTCGCTTTCCACCCGTACTACACGGTGCACGATCTGCAGGCTATCGCTGTGTTCCTGTTCATCTTCTGCACCGTGATGTTCTTCTTCCCTGAAATGGGCGGGTTCTTTCTGGAATATCCTAACTTTGAGGAAGCCAATTCCCTGAAGACGCCGGAGCATATTGCGCCGACCTGGTACTTCACGCCGTTTTACTCAGTGTTGAGAGCCGTGCCGGATAAATTCTGGGGTTTCGTGGCCTTTGCCGCCTCGGTTGCTATTCCCTTTATCCTGCCCTGGCTTGACCGTAGTCCAGTAAAGTCTTGGCGTTATAAAGGCAATATCACAAAAGTGATGCTGGTTCTGTTCACCGCTTCTTTCATTATTTTGGGTGTCTTGGGCGTCCGGGCGCCGACTCCTGAGCGGACCGTGCTGGCGCAGATTTGCACCGTGATTTACTTTGGCTTCTTTCTGCTGATGCCAGTCTGGACCTCACTGGAGAAAACCAAGCCTGTGCCTGAGCGAACTACCGATAATGGTGGTATTGGGTTCTGGGGCTCGATGGGCGGCGTGATTCTGATCGGTGTGCTTTGCTTCCTGCCCTTGAAAGCCGTGGGTGCCGGTGGACCTGGCGTGGCGTTGGACCATATGAAACCAGACCTGACCGACAAGGCGTCGCTGCAAACTGGTGCTCAGTTGTATATGAACTATTGCATGGGTTGTCACTCCCAGCAGTACGCGCGCTATGAGCGCATGGCTACTGATCTGGAGATTCCACTGGACCTGCTGCCGGGCAACTTTATGTTTGATCCCGATGTCCGCGTGGGTGAGTTGATGTCCAACTCGATGGACATCGCTGATGCCAAGCGTTGGTTTGGGGCCGCGCCGCCAGATTTGACTCTGGTTGCCAGGGCTCGCGGCACCGACTGGTTGTACACCTATCTGCGGACTTTTTACGCAGATGATAGTCGCCCCTATGGCGTTAATAACAAGGTATTCAAAGACGTAGGCATGCCTCATGTCCTGCAGGAACTGCAGGGAATGCAGGAGTGCGCTATGGGTCCGGTGGCTGCGGCCAATGGCGGCATCAAGCGCGACCCTTTGACCGGTGAAGATATTCTGGAGGAGCCCTGCAGTCGTTTTACCATCACCGAGCCAGGGCTGATGACACCAGCAGAGTATGATGCTGCCATTTACGACCTGGTCAATTTTCTGGCTTACTCTGGAGAGCCGGCGGCTATGCACCGCGAGCGTCTGGGTATCTATGTCTTACTGTTTATTACGCTGTTCTTTGTATTCGCCTGGTTACTGAACCGGGAATACTGGAAGGACGTTCACTAAAACTTTTCATGCATTCGTCAACCGATTAATTAATCGCGAGGAGTTCCAATGGGAGCTGTGGCAAAACGGTCGTCAATGACCTTCTTTTCAGATAACGAAAGTCATTATAGTCACCGAGTGCGGATTGTCCTGGCGGAAAAGGGCGTTACGGTTGATGTGGTTGAGGCTAGTGAAGCGCACCCGCCGCCTGAACTGGCAGATTTGAACCCCTACAACACCTTGCCTACACTGGTTGACCGGGATCTCGTGCTCTATGAGTCCAAGGTCATGATGGAATATCTGGACGAGCGCTTTCCCCACCCGCCGCTGCTGCCGGTTTACCCGGTAGCTCGTGCAGAAAGCCGTCTTTATATTCATCGCATCGAGCGCGATTGGTGTGCCTTGGCTGACGCCATTCTGCACACTCGTTCCGATAATGTGATGGAGAAGTCCACCAAAGAGTTGCGTGAGAGCCTAACGGCTATTGCCCCGATTTTCGCCGATAAGCCGTTTTTCATGAGTGAAGAGTTTACTCTCGTGGATTGCTGTTTGGCACCGATCCTCTGGCGCTTGCCGGCGCTTGGCGTTGATATCCGCTCAACCAAGCAGACCAAGCCGTTGCTGGCTTATATGGATACGCTGTTTAATCGCGAGTCGTTCCAGGCGAGTCTGTCTGAGCAAGAGCGAGAGATGCGGCTCTAAGCGCTGTTCAGGCGGTACCACGCAGAGGGTAGATTATGTCTATGACGTCCAGTCGGCCGTATATCATGCGCTCACTGTACGAGTGGATTTTGGATAATGAGTGCACGCCCTATGTTCTGGTTAACGCCATGGACAGTGGTGCGCAGGTCCCTCAACAATACGTTAAAGATGGCCAGATTGTGCTTAATATATCGCCTCTATCGGTGATAGATCTGTCCATTGACAACGACGCTATGAGCTTCAATGGCCGTTTTGGCGGTATTGCCACAGACGTTTATGTGCCGACGTCAGCGGTCATCGGCATTTACGCACGGGAGAATGGTCAGGGTATGGTCTTTGATGAAGACACTAACCCGGAGCCGCCTCCCTCAGATCCTGAGCAACCACCTACGTTGCCACGCAAGCCGTCGCTTAAAGTCGTAAAGTAGTTTCTCGTTGGGCTTAAGGCAGGGTTTCAACGGCCGGTTGCCGGTCGCTTAATCTATATACTCAAACAAACGCACCACCTTGCGCACGCCATAGCTGGCGCTGGCAACATCAACTATACGGTCAGCCTCGGCGCGTGATGCCAGCCCCATTAGATAGACAACCCCATTTTCGGTCACAACCTTGACCCGCAGACCCTCAGTCTCAGCGTTGGCAATCAGGTTGGTTTTTACCTTGCTGGTTATCCAGGTGTCGCTGGTTCGCGTCATGAAGGAGGTATTGCCGGTGATTTCCAGCTCGTTATAGATTCGACGTACGCGGCGAATTTCGCGAATAACGTCCGATGCCTGTTGTTTCAATGCCTCGCTGGGTACTTGGCCGACAATAAGGACGTAGGCGTTGTAGCTGATGATACTGATATGTGTATCGTCAAAAGCTTCGTTGGCGGCATGTACATTAACTCGCGCTTTGGTCTCGATAGATTCGTCGTCCATGCTGGCGCCAAATGTGCGCTCGCCACTATCATCCTCAATGGCTTCGGAATCTGCGGCGGTGAGCAGTGAAGCGCAGCCGCTCAGGCCGAGGCTAAGACTCAATACTATTAAAACGGAAAGGAGGTGCCGCAAAGTGCTCATGATTGATAGCTACCGAATAGTGAATCGTCAATGAGTTGGCACAGGCATTGAATGATCATTACCTGTACTTCAATAATACGGGGAGCGCGGGCGCTGGCCACGTGCAACTCCACATCTTCCGGGAGTAACAGGCTTGATACATCAGCACAATCGCCTCCGCTGACCAAGATGGCAGGCATGTCGCGGTCGTGAGCGGCTTGCACAGCGCGCACGATGCTACCGTTATTATCGTGTCCTGCGATCGCCAGCAGTATGTCGCCGGGCTGGCCCAGGGCACGCACCTGCCTGGAGTAAAGGTCATTGTTGGATGTGGCCGCCAGTGCTGTCAGAGTGGTGCCGTCAGCACCTAGCGCAATGGTAGGTAGCGCCGGGCGTTCCTGCTCAAAGCGATGCAGTAGGTTGGTACAGAAAATCTGGGCGACCGCGGCGCCGCTGCCGACGCCGCAGGTGATGATTTTGCGCTCCTGCAGTAAAGCGTCGATACAGAGCAGGGTGGCACGCTCTATTTCTGGCGCGAGTGAGTCTACTGAAGTGGAGACCAGGTCGATAGTTTCGCCAAAACTGGCGGCTATAGCGGAGTAAGAATCCATGAGTCAGAGTGTGAAGGCATTTTGCAGCCATTGTACCTCAGTTTGGTCCGGAGTTATGCCCGGTTCTATGGCTATGACATCGAAGCGACAGGCCGGTTCCCTGCCGCGCCATCGGCGCTGTAAATAGAATTGCGCTGTCCGAATAATACGCCGTTGTTTGGCGCTGGTTACAGATTGTGCGGCACTGGCGTAGCGGGGGTTGCTGCGATAGCGTACCTCAACAAATATCAGGTGATTTTCAAGTTTGCCAATGATGTCGATTTCGCCCAGCTTACTGCGGTAATTTCGTTCCAGAATTGTCATGCCTGCCCGAGTTAGGTGCTGGACAGCCAGGTCTTCGTAGGGTTTTCCCGTTGCCATATTCCGAAACCTCCATGTTTCGAAAGTGAGGGTGTGTCAGTGCGCGCGTGGTCTTGGTGTGCCCTTTCTGAATGTTGCGGCAAGCAGGCGGCGGTGGATGCGACCATTGCTGTCCATGCTGAGCGAACCGGTAGCGCCGCGCAGTTGACTGGATTCGTCTGCGGCCATCGCCGGCAGTCGCCAGTGCAGCAGGAAGGCATCGTGACCCAGTGCGTACATTGCGGCCAGGGAGTGACTGCCATTGGCGGCCTCGATGCCGACGCGTGCCGGTGGCGGAGTCAGCAGCCACGGAATCTCCAGCATACGCAAGCCGTTGAGATCGCGGTCACGCTGCGGTTCGGGTTTGCCGCCGTAAACTTGTGATGTTGAGTAAACCGGTAAGTCGGCGGCGTAGTGAAAGGCAATCAGTGGTTTAATCGAGCGCGCTTCCTGAGGTTTGCCGCTGAGCAGGAACACGGCATCGACATCCTGGCGCCGGCGCGGCGTGAACTGGATGGTACTGCTCATGATTTGTCGTACACGGCTGGCGCGGCGCTCGCTCTCGGCAATATTCAGCGCACTTTTGATGCTATCGGAGTAGTTGCTGGAGTCAGAGTAGGTCGCGGTACCGCGCATATCACCGTGCAGTTGCGCCCAGCGTGTCTGTAGTGCCGCGGCTACCGTTTCTCCCCACTCGCCATCCGGGTGCACCAGCAGAGCGCTGCGGGCGCCGTCCGCCCAGACCAATTCGGCCAATTGTGCAGCCTCGTCTTCCGGGGACAGTGCGAATTGATAGAACCCGGGGAAAGCATCTACAGCGGTTGGTAGCCAGTTAAGTGCCAGCCATGGCACGGGCAGTGCAGCATCGGGTGCATACTGGGGCAGGCTCTCTTTGGCCAGCGGCCCGATCACCAGGTTGGCACCGCCACTTACGGCCTGGCGGTAGGCGTCCCAGGCGTCGGTGAATTGGTCGCTATCGAGTACCAGTAGTTCGCTGCCGGGCCATTGATTTTGTCTGGCGATATGCATCGCGGCCAGATAACCATCGAGTACCGCCTGTCCAGCGCGGGTGAGTGGGCCGGTTAAAGGTAATATCAGTGCGACTCGCTGCGGTGTTGCCGCCGCCAGTTGCTCCAGCCCCGCCAAACTGGCTGGCGGGTTGGTGGCAAAAGGGTGTTCAGGATACTGCTGCTGCCAATCTGCTAGCGCGTTTACCTGGCTGAGCGGGCTGACATCAATGCTGGCGGTTAATAGCGTCAGGTCCAGCCAGGCTAGCCATTGTGGATCTACGCTCAAGACTCGCTCTTGCTCGAGTTCGCGCAACGGTAGTAATTGCAGCTGCTGCCACAGCGTAGCTAGCAGTAATTCCTGATGATCAGTATCTGAGTCTGCCAGCCAGCCCGCAGCCTGACGTGCAGCTTGCAGCTTTAGCCCTGCGCGGGTGAGGATGGCTAACTGCTCCAGTTGCAAGCGCTCACGGATCTGTGGCTCCAACTCGGCGCCGCTAATCAGCACCTGTTCAAGTGTTTCGTTGGCCCGAGTGGCGTTGCCCTCGCGCTCGAGCGCGCGAGCATCGAGAAGACTGTATAATGCAATCTCGTCAGGGCTCAGCTTGCTGCGGTCAATCTGGCTGAGTATGCTGGCAGCCAAGTCAGTGTCGCCGCTGTCCAAAAGGCCGGCGGCTCGAGCGAGAACCGGGTTTTCCAGCCAGGCGTCGAGCTCGGTTAGCTCGGTGTCGGGGATTACGGGTGCCGGTCCTTCAGTCACGGTAGGTGCGCTAGGCTGGCTGCCGCAGGCGCTGATCAGGACGGCAATGCACAGTCCAGCGAGTAGCTGACGCCCGGCTGAAAAATTCTGAAACATTTTGGATATCAGATTGATGGAGAATGCTCTTTACGTTGTGGCGACCCCGATCGGGAACCTGGGGGATATGGTACCAAGGGCTGTGGAAATACTACAGTCTGTGCAGCTGATTGCTGCCGAAGATACCCGTCATAGCGCGAATTTGATGCGCGAATTCAATATTGACACACAGCTGCTGGCGTACCATGACCATAGTGGCAAGGGCGCTCTCGATCGAATTGCGACCGTGATGGAATCCGGCGGTGCGGTGGCGCTGATTTCCGATGCGGGTACTCCGCTGATTTCTGACCCCGGTTACCGGTTGTTACAGCACGCGCACAGCCAGGGCTGGAAAGTGGTTCCCGTGCCGGGCGCCAGTGCATTAATAACAGCGCTATCAGTGGCGGGTTTGGCCACTGACCGATTTCGCTTTGAGGGCTTTCTATCGGCCCGTGCTGCGGCACGTCAGCGTCAGTTAGAAAGCCTGGCAACGGAGTCGGCGACGATGATTTTCTATGAAGCGCCGCACCGTCTTATTGCAACGCTGGAGGCGATGACTGAGGCCTTTGGCGAGCAGCGCCTGGTCGTGCTCGCGCGTGAATTGACCAAGACTTTTGAGACCATCTTGCGCCTACCAGTCGCCGAATTGCTTGCCACGGTGCGAGCCGATAGTAATCAGTCTCGCGGTGAAATTGTGCTGTTGGTAGACGGCGCTGCTCCGTTACCAGTGGAGTTGGGCGCAGAAGTAGAACGTCTGCTGGTATTGCTGGCTGATGAACTACCGCCGCGCAAAGCCGCAGCGATTGCGTCGAGCTATACCGGGGCCAACAAGAAAGAGCTCTATAACTGGTTGGTGGCACGGGGGGATTAGTCGCCAGCGCTGGCCGCTCTAGAGGCACCTGTGGGTGCGCCTTGCGGTGGCGCAGGAATGTCGCTAACCTTGCGCGCGGAGTTGGCCAGGCGATCGCTTTTCACCGTTCGCGGTGAGGGGAGGAAAGTCCGGGCTCCATAGGGCAGAGTGCCAGGTAACTCCTGGGGGGCGTGAGCCTACGGAAAGTGCAGCAGAAAGTGAACCGCCAGGCCCTCGGGTCAGGTAAGGGTGAAAAGGTGCGGTAAGAGCGCACCGCGCGTTCTGGTAACAGGCGTGGCGATGGTAAACCCCACTCGGAGCAAGACCAAATAGGAATCCATAGCTGCGGCCCGCAGTGGATTCGGGTAGGTCGCTACAGGTTAACGGTGACGTTGATCGCAGATGAATGATCGTCTACGACAGAACCCGGCTTATCGGCCAACTCCACCTTATTGCCTAAATGCAGGCCAAAGAACGGCTCTGTTATTTCTAAATAGAATATAAAACACGCTTATTAAGATGAAAATAGTTTCATAGTTAAAGTAAACTATGAACTATGAATGATACGAGGCTGTTTTTGATCATTTTTGATCTTTACCGTGCTCCCAGAAAGCCCTGTGAATCCTCCAAAAGCGCGCTAATTGACTGAATTATAGACCTTTTTCCTATCTGCCCAAGTTGACAGTTTCTCCCTTACGTCCCTATAGTGTCGAAAAGTGGACAAAAGTGGGTTTTTCTGGCTTTTAGTGGTTTTTGAAGCCGTGCAGTGGGGATTAAAGTCGTGTTTCGTGGCGTACAGCATATCAATATGGATGCGAAGGGGAGACTGGCGATGCCGGCTCGCCAGCGCGAGCCGTTGCTGAGCGAATGCCAGGGCCAGTTGGTTGCCACAATCGATACCCAGTCCCGTTGTCTCGCTATCTACCCGCTGCCCGAATGGGAAAAAATTGAACGTGAAATCCAGGACCTACCGGCGCTGAAGCCGGCGGTGAAGCGGTTTCAGCGTTTGGTGCTGGGGTATGCGACTGATCTGGAGCTGGACGGCAATGGCCGGATGTTGCTGCCAGCCTCGCTGCGTGAGTACGCGGGTCTGGAGAAAAAGCTGGTACTGGTGGGTCAGGGCAAGAAGCTGGAATTGTGGGCAGAGGAGGCCTGGCTGGCCGAGCGCGACCAGGCGCTGGAGGATTCCGGGATTGAGGCGGAGCTGCCTGAAGAACTGATGTCGCTGACCCTATAGATGGACGGGTCGCATAAGACGGTTTTGTTGTCAGAGGCTACCGAGGCTCTGATAACTCGCAGGGACGGTTACTACGTCGACGGCACCTTTGGTCGTGGCGGGCATAGCCGAGAAATTCTGGGGCAACTGGAAGCTGGAGGGCATCTGTTGGCGGTAGATAAGGATCTGCAGGCCATGGAAGCAGCAGCGGAGCTTGCTGACAGCGAGCCGCGCTTTGGCTTTGAGCATGGCAGCTTTGTCCAGCTGCCTCAGCACCTGCAGCAGCGACAGGTCGCTGCCGTAGACGGTATTTTGCTCGATCTTGGTGTATCCAGTCCGCAGCTGGACGAAGGTGAGCGAGGGTTTTCTTTTCAGAACTCGGGTCCGCTTGATATGCGCATGGATACCAGTCAGGGCCAAACTGCAGCGCAGTGGCTAGCGACGGTCGCTCACGGCGATCTGGCGCGGGTGTTACGGGTCTACGGAGAAGAGCGCTACGCTGGTCGCATCGCCGGTGCCATTTTGCGCGCTCGCGAAGAAGCACCCTTGGAAACTACCGGGCAGTTGGCAAAAGTCGTTACCGAGGCTAACCCGCGCTGGGAGCAGCATAAGCATCCAGCAACCCGGGCATTTCAGGGTATTCGCATTCATATTAACGGTGAGTTGGATGAGTTGGAGCAGTTTCTGGCCTCCTCGCTGGAACTGTTGGTTAGCGGTGGTCGTCTGGTAATCATCAGTTTTCACTCGTTGGAAGATCGCATAGTGAAGCGGTTCTTTCGCGATATGTCTCGTGGACGCTATGTTCCGGCCGGTGTGCCGATACGCGATGGCGATCTGGATCGGCAGCTTCGTCTGGTCGGCAAGGCGGTGCGTGCTGGTGCCGCAGAGGTCGACATGAACCCGCGCGCACGTTCGGCGATTATGCGAGTCGCGGAGAAAATTGGTGCCTAAGGCGAAAAACAAGAGCGCGGATGTCGTGGCCGACGTAGTGAGTCTGCGTTGGCTGGGTGGCAACTCGCTATTGTTGGCGGGAGTACTGCTGAGTGCTGTGGCGGTTATTCAAACCACACACGAATGTCGGCAACACTACGCCACATTGCAGTCGCTGCAGTCTGCTGAGTGGAGCATGCAGGAGGTTTGGGGTCAGCTGATACTGCAGGAAGGTGCGGTCGCTAATCATGATTGGGTTGAGAATGCCGCCATGGAGCAGCTGCAAATGCACAGTCCGGCGGCGTCTGATATCAAGGTGCTGTGGCGATGAGAAAGTCACAATTGATCCCGATTTCGCCCTGGCGGCTGCCGCTGATGGCCATAGTTATCAGCCTATTATTCTGTCTGTTGCTTTGGAAGTTGTTGAGTCTGCAAGTCATGAACAGTGATCGTGGCAGTGAATTTTTGCGGGACCAGGGTGAGGCGCGTTATTTGCGCAACGCGGTGATCCCGGCTTACCGGGGGCTCATCTCAGACCGCCGCGGCGAGCCGCTGGCCGTTAGTGCCCCGGTGGTCTCGCTGTGGGCTGATCCGGCGCGACTTGCTGCATCAGAGCGTGTTGCGGAGCTGGCAGTACTAATCGATTTGTCGGAATCGCAGCTGCGCGAAAAACTGGAACGCTATGCGAACAAGCGATTTATGTATCTGCAACGGCGTATGTCACCGGAGCGGGCGCGGCCAGTACTGGATGCGAAGTTTCCCGGCGTTGGCAGCGACCGCGAATATCGCCGTTACTATCCGGCCGGTGAAGTCGCTGCGCACGTGGTCGGGCTTACCAATATCGACGGCAAAGGTATTGAGGGTCTGGAGCTGAGCTATGACCAGCACCTGGCGAGCCAGTCCGGTCGCAAACAGGTGATCAAAGATCGGCATGGCAACGTGGTGCGCGATGTTGGTGAGCTGCGGGCGCCAGTATTTGGGCGGGACCTTACTCTTAGTATAGATCTGCGCCTGCAATATCTCGCGCATCGCGAACTGCATACGGCGATTAAGTTGACGGGCGCGCGAGCCGGCAGCGTGGTGACCATGGACAGTCGTACCGGTGAAGTCCTGGCGCTGGCTAACTTCCCGTTCTACAACCCCAATAATTTGCGTGGTGTAGAGCCGGGTCAACGTCGTAACCGCGCTTTAATAGATGCCTTTGAGCCGGGCTCAACGATGAAACCGGTGGCGGTGGCGGCGGCGCTGCACAGTGGCAAGTTCTCGCCGCAGACGCTTATCGATACTGCTCCCGGGCGCATTCAGGTAGGTCGTAAAGTGCTGCATGACCCTGTCAACTACGGTGAAATCGATCTTGCTCGCGTGGTTGTCAAATCCAGTCAGGTTGGCATGGTCAAAGTAGCGCTCGCGCTTGATGCGCAAGCGGTTTGGCAGATGTATCGTGGTTTTGGTTTTGGTGTGCACCCGGGAACGGGTTTTCCGGGTGAGAGTTCAGGGGTGCTGCCCTATCGCGAGAAATGGCGCCCGATAGAGCGGGCGACGCTGGCTTATGGTCATGGCCTGACCGCCACGCCTCTGCAGCTGGCGCAAGCCTATTCAGTGTTTGCCAATGCAGGGCGTCGCGTGTCTCCTTCGCTACTGCGGCTTGAGCCTGAAGATGTAGTCTCCGAGCGCGTATTGAGTCGTCCGCTGGCAGCCCAGATGCTGGAGATTCTGGAGGGGGTAACCGCAGATATTGGCACTGGCAAGCGCGCACGTGTGGCTGGCTACCGCGTCGGCGGAAAAACCGGCACCGCCCATAAGGCGTCGGCAGGAGGCTACTCAGATAATCGCTACTTGGCACTGTTTGTTGGCGTTGCTCCCATCTCGGATCCGCGCCTGGTTACGGTGGTACTGCTTGATGAGCCGGCGGGTGATCGTTATCACGGCGGTGAAGTAGCGGCGCCAGTATTTTCCCGCGTTATGGCGGGCGCACTGCGCTTGCTGAATATTGTGCCTGACCAGATTACCCACCAGATTGCTGCGGCGGAGGCAGTCTAGTGATGGCGCACCAGACCATGGATTCTCTTGCCGTGCCACTGGAGCGTCTGGTGCCGGAGTTGGCTGGCATGGCTATTGAGGTGCAGGGGTTGCAATTGGATTCACGGCGGCTGCAACCCGGCGATGCGTTTCTCGCAGTTGCCGGTGCCCAATATGATGGTCGTGATTTCTGTGAGGCTGCGGCAGCTGCGGGTGCCGCTGTGATTCTCGCCGATGTCGGTTTGTCTGATGTGCAGCGGCGTGCCTGTGGCTCCACGCCGGTGGTTGAAGTAGCAGAATTGGGCCAGCGACTGTCCGAAATCGCAGCGCACTTTTACGGTCAACCCGGTGAACACCTGCAGCTCACGGCGGTGACAGGTACCAATGGTAAGACCACGGTCTCCCAGCTATTGGCGCAGATATTGCGACGCGCCTACGGCGACTGCGGCGTGATGGGTACCTTGGGTGCCGGGCTCACCGGCGCTGTCAGCGAAGCGCGCAATACCACGCCGGATCCGGTTAGCGTGCAAGCTGAATTAGCAGCCTGGCGTGAGAGTGACGTAGGGTATGGGGTGCTGGAAGTTTCTTCCCATAGTCTGGTGCAGCGACGCGTGAGCGCGGTGCCCTTTCACAGCGCTATATTTACCAATCTGAGCCACGATCATCTTGATTACCATGGTGATGTTCACAGTTATGGTATGGCTAAATCGCAGCTGTTCACAGAATTTGATTTGCACACCGCTATTATCAATGTCGACGATCCTTTTAGTGCTGCACTGCTGCCGTTGGTGCGTCCCGAGGCCAAACTTCTGACGTTCTCGATTACCGGAGTGGCGGCGCAGGTAGCTGCGCACAACGTGCGTTTCTATGATCAGGGTTTGCATGCGGATATTGAGTCGCCCTGGGGTGAAGGCGTTCTGCATAGCCCGCTGGTGGGTGCATTCAATCTATCTAATTTGCTGGCGGCGCTAACCGCTGCCTGTGATGCCGGGGTGCCACTGGAACAAGTGCTGGAGCAGGCGCCTCATTTACAGGCGGCTGCGGGCCGCATGGAATCAGTAGAGAATTTGCTGGGCCTGCAGCTAATTGTTGATTATGCCCACACACCCGATGCGCTTGAGCAAGCCTTGCGCGCGTTGCGGCCGCACTGCCAGGGGCGGCTGATTTGCGTGTTTGGTTGTGGCGGCGACCGCGATGCCACCAAGCGGCCTTTGATGGGACAGGTTGCCAGTGTCGAGGCGGACCTTGTCATCGTGACCTCTGACAACCCTCGTGGAGAAGATCCGCAGCAGATTATAGAGCAGGTGGTAGAGCAGATCGCACACGCTAACGCAGCTGAGCTGCATACAGAAGTTGATCGCTCCCGCGCTATTGCTATGGCTGTGGGGGAAGCGGTTGCCGGCGATTGTATTTTGGTAGCAGGCAAAGGGCATGAGTCTTATCAGCAAGTCGGTGAGCAGCGGTTGCCGTTCAGCGACGTACAGCAGCTGCGCATGGCTGTCGCTTCGAGGGCTAGCCAATGATAGGCAGTTTCTCTCTAGGCGAACTGGTACCCGTGCTTGACGCTAAATTGCAGGGCGAGGACGTTAGTTTCAACACGGTTTCTACTGATACCCGCAGTATTAGTCCCGGTGATTTGTTTGTGGCGCTGCGTGGTGCCAGCTTTAACGGCAATGAATACGTGGATGCGGCCGCGGCCGCTGGTGCGGTAGCAGCGATTGTTGACTGCGCCGGCGACTATCCGCTACCCAGCCTGCAGGTTGCCGACACTCAATTGGCGCTGGGCCAACTGGGCGCAGCTAATCGCGAGCGTTTTAGTGGTGATCTGGTTGCGATCACTGGAAGTGTGGGCAAGACATCGGTGAAGAATATGTTGGCCAGCATTCTTGCTACGCAAGGACCGACACTGGCTACCCCGGGGAATCTAAATAATGAAATAGGCGTGCCGACCACCTTGTTACAGCTGAACGAAGAGCATCGTTATGCAGTGGTCGAAATGGGCGCTGGTAAGGCCGGTGACGTGGCCTATCTTTGCCAGCTGGGTAAGCCCCGTGTGGGCATGCTACTGAATGCAATGCCCGCCCATCTGGACGGTTTTGGTTCAGTGGATGGCGTGGCCCATGCCAAGTCAGAAATATTTTCAACACTGAGTGCCAACGGCACAGCGGTGTTTTTGGCTGACAGTCCTTATGCGCCACTGTGGCGTAAGGTGGCTGGTTCGGTGCCGCAGATCGAGTTTGGATTTGCTGATGCTGCCGTGGTGAGAGCCGAGTCAATTAGTGTTTCTGACCCAATGGCGGGCACTGAATTCGTCTTGGTAACGCCTGCCGGTCGTGCTCCAGTAAGCCTGCCATGGCCCGGGCGTCACAATATTGCCAACGCGCTGGCAGCTGCAGCTGCGGCGCATAGTTTGGGTGTCGATCTGCAAGCAATAGCCGCGGGGTTAACAACTGTGCAGCTTGAGCCTGGTCGCGTGGGAGCCAGGCGGGCCACCAGCGGAGCACTGGTTATTGATGACACCTATAACGCCAATCCCGGTTCGGTGCGTGCGGCCATCGATACGCTGGCCGCAGCAGACGGTAATCGCGTGCTGATATTAGCCGATATGCTTGAGCTGGGTAGTATCAGTACCGACTCTCACCGCGAGATTGGTGAGTACGCAGCCGCCAATATCGACGAGGTCTGGCTTACCGGTACTGAGGTGGCTGCTACAGCTTCAGGGTTCGGAAGTCAGGCGCACTGCTTTGAGTGCCGCGATGATCTGATAGCGGCTCTTAGCGGTCGTTTTGGTCGTCAGGACATAGTGCTGGTCAAGGGTTCGCGGAGTATGGGGATGGAGCATGTCGTGCAAGCGCTGCTAGCTGAGCAAGGGGAGGTAGGCTGATATGTTGTTGTGGCTTGCCGAATACCTCAGTCAGTTTGCCAGCGGTTTTCAGGTTTTCCAGTATCTGACTTTTCGCGGCATTCTGGGCGTACTGACCGCGCTGGGTATTGCCTTGCTGGTGGGGCCGACCATGATTCGCCGACTCAACTACCATCAAATAGGTCAGTCGGTGCGTGATGACGGCCCCGAATCACACCTGAGCAAGTCTGGTACTCCGACTATGGGTGGAGCCTTGATACTGGTCGCAATAGCGATCAGTACGCTGCTCTGGAGTGACCTGAGTAATAGTTATGTCTGGTGCGTATTGCTGGTGACCGGAGTGTTTGGCGCGGTGGGCTGGGTTGATGATTATCGCAAGGTTGTGCAAAAAGACTCGCGTGGTCTGCCGGCTCGTTGGAAGTACTTTTGGCAGTCGATAGCTGGCCTGGGCGTGGCTGTCTATCTGTATATGAACAGTGATGCCGCGGCTGCTACGCAGTTGTTCGTGCCGTTCTTCAAGAACGTCGCCTGGGACATGGGCCCGGCTTTTATCGTGTTAACTTATTTTGTTGTGGTGGGTTCCAGTAATGCGGTAAATCTTACTGACGGCCTCGATGGCCTGGCCATTCTTCCCACTGTCATGGTTGGTTCAGCACTGGGCATAATCGCCTATCTAGTGGGCAATGTTCAGTTCGCGGAATACCTCAATATTGCGTACGTCGCCGGCAGCGGTGAGTTAGTAGTGTTCTGCGGGGCGCTGGCTGGCGCTGGTCTGGGATTCCTCTGGTTCAATACTTACCCGGCACAGGTTTTCATGGGTGATGTTGGCGCGCTGGCGCTAGGTGCAGCACTGGGTACGGTTGCGGTAATTACCCGACATGAAATTGTGTTCTTCATCATGGGCGGCATTTTTGTGCTGGAAACGGTGTCCGTGATTATGCAGGTAGTTTCTTTCAAGCTTACCGGTAAGCGAATTTTCAGAATGGCGCCTATCCACCATCACTTTGAATTGAAAGGTTGGCCGGAGCCGCGCGTGATCGTGCGCTTCTGGATTATTACCGTAATGCTGGTCCTGTTTGGGCTGGCCACATTGAAGTTGCGCTGAGTTAGGGAAATGCGAGTGGCTCTTGATGCGGACATGATTGCAGGCAGCGGACAACCAGTAGTGGTTGGCCTCGGGCCTACTGGCGTGTCGGTAGCGCGCTTTCTGGCGCAGCGCGGCGAACAATTCGTGGTGGTCGACAGTCGTCAGAACCCTCCAGGCTTGGCGCAGTTACGCCATGAACTGCCTCATATCGAAGTGATCACTGGCGAGTTGCCTCAGGCACTGCTAGCTCAGGCCGCGCAGCTATATGTTAGCCCGGGTATTGCCTTGCAGGAGCCGGCGGTTGCCGCCGCTGTAGAGGCGGGCGTCCCAGTTGCTGGCGATATCGACCTTTTTGCGGCGGCGGCGCAGGCCCCGCTAGTGGGTATCACCGGGTCTAATGCCAAGTCGACTGTGACCGAGTTACTGGGTCTTATGGCGCGACGCAGTGACTTGCAGGTCGGGGTGGGTGGCAATCTTGGTACCCCGGCGCTGGAATTACTGGATGACAGTAATGAATGTTACATCCTTGAGCTTTCGAGTTTTCAGTTGGAGCGTGCGGGTGAGTTGGGCCTGGCCGTGGCTTGCATTTTGAATGTTTCGGAGGATCACCTGGACCGGCATGGTGATATCGACAGCTACCACCGTGCCAAGCAACGAATTTTTGGTGGTTGCGCGACAGCTGTGTTCAATCGAGAGGATGCGCGGACCGCAGTTCCTGAAATTTTGTCTGCCGTCAGCATGAGTTTTGGTTTGAGCGCACCGACGCAGCGCGAGTTCGGAATAGTCGAGCACGGCGGGGCGGAATGGCTAGCCTATGAGGACTCGCTGCTGATGCCGGTGCATGAGTTGGGCATGGTGGGGCGCCATAATATTGCTAACGCTTTAGCGGCTCTGGCACTGGGTACTGCCATGCAACTGCCGCTGGCGCCTATGTTGGCGGCATTAAGGGAATTTACCGGTTTGCCGCATCGCTGTGAATTGGTTGGCGACAGTGCTGGCGTGCGTTTCATCAATGACTCCAAAGCGACCAATACGGGCGCCACTCTGGCTGCGTTGCAGGGTCTGTCTGAGGGATGCAATATCGTTCTCATTGCCGGTGGTGAGGGCAAAGGTGCAGATTTTCACGAACTGGGCGCCGCCTTCGCCAGCAGCTGCAAGGGCGTGGTGTTGATTGGCGAAGACGCGGCGCAGATAGAGGCGGTTATTCCGAACTCGGTAACAGCGCTGCACGCTACTTCGATGGCGGCGGCCGTCAGCGCTGCCAGACAGCTGGCGGCCGCAGGTGATGTTGTTTTGTTGTCCCCGGCCTGTGCCAGCTTCGACATGTTCCGCTCCTTTGTCGACCGGGGCGAGCAGTTTACGCGAGCAGTGCGTGCCCTGATTTGCGAGGAGCAAGCCGATGGGTAGCGCGGTTTTGCTCAATGGTATTCGTGGTCATGCCAGTGATGTCGACGGCCCCGTGGTGGTGATTGCACTATTGCTGCTACTGGCCGGCTTTGTGGCAATTTCCTCGGCGTCTATTGACTATGCGCTGGTGCGCGAAAGTAATGCGCTGCACTACAGTAACCGTCACTTGATCTATGTGGCGCTGGCATTGTTCTGCGCTGCGGTTGTTTACAGCGTGCCCGTTAAATTCTGGTTCGACACGGGCTGGATCTGGTTGTTTGTCAGTCTGATTCTGTTGTCGCTGGTATTGGTTCCACACATTGGGCGCGGGGCCAACGGCAGCCAACGCTGGTTGGCCATTGGTCCATTAACACTTCAGGTTTCCGAATTCGCCAAGATGTTCCTCATTATTTATTTGGCCGGTTATCTGCAGCGACGACAAGTTGAGGTGCGCAGCGAGTGGAGTGGTTTCATCAAGCCCATGGCGGTGGTATTCGCCATGACGCTGTTGCTGATGGCGGAGCCAGATTTCGGGGCTACCGTGGTCACGGTGGGGACTGCGTTTGGTATGTTGTTCCTCGCTGGCGTTAGAGTTGGACACTTTATGGCCGTAGCGTTGGCGAGCATGTTCGCTCTGGTGATTCTGGTAATTAGCGAGCCTTATCGCCTGGCGCGCCTACTGGCCTATCGTAATCCCTGGGAGTATCAGTTCGACAGCGGCTACCAGCTCACGCAGTCTTTGATCGCCTTTGGACGGGGTGAGTGGTTCGGTGTGGGCCTGGGCAATAGTATTCAAAAGTTGTTCTATCTGCCCGAGGCGCACACTGATTTTGTATTTTCGATCTGGGCTGAGGAGACCGGTCTGTTCGGTACCACGCTGATACTGTCCCTGTATCTTATGTTGGTGTTGCGCATACTTTGGATTTCTCGCCGCGTGGCCGCGCTGGGCGACCTTTTTGGAGCTTTCGTTTGTCAGGGCGTGGCGTTGGTGTTGTCAGCTCAGGTGTTTATTAATATCGGCGTGGCTACCGGCCTGTTGCCGACCAAAGGTCTGACTCTGCCGCTGATTAGCTACGGTGGTTCGAGTTTGATGGCTTGTTGCTGCATGTTGGCGCTGGTGCTGCGTATCGATCATCATCACCGCCGGGGCGAGGGGGTCACACATGGTCGCTAACCCCGCCATGGCGCCCATACTGATTATGGCCGGTGGTACCGGCGGTCATGTATTTCCCGCGCTTGCTGTCGCGGAAGAGTTGCGGCAGCGTGGTTATGCCGTGCACTGGCTTGGCACTCACCGGGGACTTGAGGCCGACGTGGTTCCTCGGGCTGGATTTTCATTACATTTCTTGCCGGTGCAGGGTCTTCGTGGCAAGGGTTTACTGACGCGCTTGGGCGGATTGTTCATGTTACTGGCCTCTATGCTGCGCGCCCTTTTGACGGTGGCGCGGTTGCGCCCGGTTTGCGTGCTGGGTATGGGCGGCTATGTGGCCGGGCCCGGTGGTATCGCCAGCTGGCTATTGCGACGCCCGCTGCTGGTGCATGAACAAAACTCTGTAGCGGGAACCACAAACCGGATCTTGGCGCGGTTTTCCCGGAGAGTACTGGTGGCATACCCGCAGGCATTTCCGGCTACGGTAGCAACCACCCTGGTAGGCAACCCGGTACGTGCCGAGCTATTGGAGCAAGGGCGTGACTGTCAGTATCGCTATGACGGCTCGTCTCCGCTGCGCTTGTTGGTATTCGGTGGCAGTCTGGGTGCATTGGCACTTAACGAAGTGCTGCCCCAGGCTTTGGCCTGTCTTACCAGTCCCGAGAATTTTGAAGTACGTCATCAGACCGGGCGCGCACATTACGCCAGTGTGCTGGAAAGCTACCCGCCGCAGCTGCGGGACGGCGTGCGGGTAGAGGCCTTTATCGAAGATATGGCCGAAGCTCTGGAGTGGGCGGACCTGGTGCTGTGCCGTGCTGGAGCGCTCACCATTGCTGAGCTCACCACCATGGGTCGTCCTTCCATTTTGGTTCCCTTACCTGGCGCGATTGATGATCATCAGGCGCATAACGCGCAATGGTTGGCGGATCACGATGCAGCGCTGGTGGTGAAACAGGGCGCAATGCAGGCTGCGACGTTGGCAGCACAACTTGAACAGTTGGCCGCCGCGCCGGAGCGCTTGGCGGCGATGGCAGCCGCGGCAGCAGCAGTAGCGTGCCGCGAGGCCACACATCGAGTTGCGGATATCTGTGAGGAGGTGAGGCGTGTCTGACGATCTCTCTCTGCGCGTTCCCGAGATGCGGCGTATTCATGCAATCCATATGATTGGTATCGGTGGCGCCGGTATGTCAGGTATTGCTGAGGTGTTGCTCAACCTGGGTTATCAGGTCAGCGGTTCAGATGAACGTGAGGGCGCGGCGGTAGACCGCTTGCGGAGTTTGGGTGCCACTATTGCTATTGGTCATCTTGCCGAGCAAGTTGATGGCGCCGATGTCGTGGTGATTTCCAGCGCGGTGCTAGAAGATAACCCCGAGTTGCAGGCAGCCCGCGAGGCTCGAATTCCGGTTGTGCCGAGGGCAGAAATGCTGGCCGAGCTGATGCGCTACAGGCACGGTATCGCGGTTGCTGGTACGCATGGCAAGACTACTACCACCAGTCTGATTGCTGCCATATTTGCGGAGGCGGGGCTGGATCCCACGTTTGTGATTGGCGGTTTGGTTAACAGTGCCGGCACTAACGCACAGCTTGGCGCGAGCCGCTTCCTGATTGCAGAGGCCGATGAGAGCGACGCATCTTTCTTACATTTACAGCCAATGATTTCCGTAGTGACCAATATTGAAGCCGATCATATGGAAACCTATGGCGGCGACTTCGCTAATCTGGAAAAAACCTTTCTCGAGTTTTTACATAATTTACCTTTCTATGGTGTTGCGGTGCTTTGTGTTGATGATCCCAATGTGGCGAATTTGTTGCCCGAAGTGGGACGAAAGGTGCTCACCTATGGGTTTGCCGAAGATGCAGATTATCGAATTTCGGATGTGGTCAAGGATTCACTGAAAACCCGGTTTAGGGTGCAGCGTCCGGATTCCAAGTCGACACTGGACCTTGAGTTGAGCATGCCCGGTCTGCACAACGTGCTTAATGCTACAGCCGCGGTAGCAGTCGCCTGTGACGAAGGCGTAGCGGACAGTGCTATTGCGAGCGGTCTGCGGGGCTTTCAGGGAGTCGGTCGACGTTTTCAGGTCATGGGAGATTTGCCCTTGCCGCAGGGTTCAGCTCTGTTGGTCGACGACTACGGCCATCACCCCACTGAAATTCGTGCGACGCTGGAAGCTGCGCGCCAGGCGTGGCCGGAGCGACGGCTGGTGTTGGTCTTTCAACCGCATCGATACAGTCGCACCCGGGACCTTTATGAAGACTTTGTAGCGGTGCTCAGTAGCTGCGATGTGTTGTTGCTATTAGAAGTCTATGCGGCGGGCGAAGAAGTTGTTCCGGGAGCAGATGGACGCAGCCTCAGCCGCAGTGTGCGCCAGCGCGGGATGGTGGAGCCCGTGTTTGTTGACGATCTTGATGAGGTGTCAGCGGTATTGGCTGGATTATTGCAAGACGGTGATGTTGTGCTGACCCAGGGTGCAGGTAACGTTTCTGCGCTGGCACAGAGCCTGTTTGAGCATGATTTCACGGGGGCAGAGCAATGAACCTCGAGCGCCTGAGTGGACGCAAGATCGCTGTGTTGATGGGCGGAAGTTCTCCAGAGCGGGAGATCTCGCTGATGAGCGGTACCACTGTACTGGCAGCGCTGGAAGCTTTGGGGGTAGTTACCCTCCGCGTAGACACAGCGGATTCGCTTTGGTGGCAGCAACTCAAAGGGTGTGAGCTGGCGTTCAATTGTTTGCATGGCGCCGGCGGTGAAGATGGCGTGGTACAGGGTGCGCTGGAAACTCTGGGTGTTCCTTATACCGGTTCCGGTGTGCTGGGCTCGGCGTTGGCGATGGACAAGTTGATGAGCAAGCGCTTGTGGCAGGGTCTGGGAATTGCTACAGCCGACTTTGCTGAGCTTACGGCGGACAGCGACTGGCAGGCGATCATTGACCGACTGGGCAGTACGTTTGTGAAGCCAGCCAATGGAGGTTCCAGTATTGGTATGGCCAGGGCAGCGGATGCTGAGGCACTGTCTGCAGCCTGGCAGGAGGCTGCGCAATACGGTGATGCTGTGATTGCAGAGCGCTTCATCGAAGGTGAAGAATTTACCGTTGCGATTCTGGACCAGCGTGCGCTGCCGGCAATCAAGCTGGAGACCGACAACGAATTCTATGACTACCAGGCCAAGTATTTCAGCGATGCTACCCGTTACCTTTGCCCCTGCGGTCTGAGTGCAAAAGAGGAGGCAGAGATGTCGGCTTTGGCGCTGGAAGCCTTTACTTCGCTGGGCTGCAAAGGTTGGGGTCGGGTGGACTTTATGCGTGATGTCGAGGGTGAGCTCTGGGTTCTGGAAGTGAATACGGTGCCGGGTATGACTAGTCATAGCCTTGTACCCATGGCGGCGCAGGCTTTGGATATCAACCTCGAAGAACTGGTGGGGCGTATCGCTCTGTTGGGAATGGGCGGAGGTTGAGATAGTGGCTAAAAAGGCGACTCAGGGTGCAACTCGCAAGGCGACTAAAGCGGCGCTGCCAGCGGGAACTATGCATAGCGCAGCGACTTGGTTGCGCCGGTTGCTGGCGACTTGTTTGGGTCTTCTGGTGGTTGCACTAGTGATGGCCGGTGCCCGTCATTTGCAGCAGATGCCGATTGAGCGCGTGGCAGTCAGTGGCGGTTTGCAGCAGGTGTCGCGTGAGCAGATTCAAAATATGGTGACAGCGACTCTTGTCGGCGGCTTTTTGGGCGCCGATCTTGATGCGATTCGGCTGCCGCTGGAGCAATTGCCCTGGGTGCATCAGGTTGTGGTCAAGCGGCATTGGCCTAACCAGATTGAAATTGTGGTTACTGAGCAACTGCCCATAGCGCGCTGGGGTGATCTGGCATTTGTTAATCATGAAGGTGAGGTGTTTGCGCCAGAAAAAGTGCCGCAGCTGCCCGAGCTACCGCTTTTGTCAGGCCCGGAAGGCAGCCAGTTGGCGCTGATGCGGATGTACATGTTTATGCATGGGCAGCTGCAGCCGCTGGGTCTGGAGGTTAGAGAGTTGGTCATGAACCGTCGGGGCGGTTTGTCGGCGCGGCTCAGTGATGACACCACACTGGTGTTGGGTAGTGACCGTATTGAGGACAAATTGCTGCGCTATGTGAGTTTTTATCAGAGCCAATTGGCTCAAGATGGCGGCGTCATTGCACGAGTTGATTTGCGTTATGAAAGCGGTTTTGCAGTGGCCTGGAGGAACGGATGAGTAGCGTCATAAAAGTGGGGCAAGGCGCTGCGTTTGCAGCGAAAAATAGTGTAAGGGGGTACTGCTGATGGGCGGTGTGCAGGATAAACGCATGATCGTTGGTCTCGATATTGGTACCTCCAAGGTCGTGGCGATCGTGGGTGAGGTCAGTAGCGGTGGTGTGATTGAGATAGTCGGCATCGGCTCTCATCCCAGTAAGGGAATGAAGAAGGGCGTGGTGATCAATATTGAGTCTACCGTCGCGTCAATACAGCGTGCTGTGGAAGAGGCGGAGCTGATGGCGGGCTGCCAGATCCATTCTGTGTATGTTGGGATTGCCGGTAGTCATATTCGCAGTCTCAATTCTCATGGCATCGTCGCTATTCGGGATCGCGAAGTATTTAGCCATGATCTAGAAAGAGTCATAGACGCGGCGCAGGCAGTTGCTATACCCGCTGATCAGCGCGTACTGCACATTCTTCCACAGGAATACGTGATCGATAGTCAAGAAGGCATCAAGGAGCCACTGGGCATGTCCGGGGTGCGCCTGGAGGCCAAGGTGCATCTGGTGACCTGCGCCACCAATGCTTCACAGAATATAGAAAAGTGTATCCGTCGCTGTGGTCTGGAAGTAGAGGACATCATCCTTGAGCAGCTGGCTTCCAGCTACTCGGTGCTGACCGACGACGAAAAAGAATTGGGTGTTTGTCTGGTAGATATCGGCGGTGGTACTACCGATATAGCGATTTTTACTGAGGGTTCCATTCGCCATACCGGCGTCATTCCGATTGCTGGCGACCAGGTCACCAACGATATCGCCATGGCTCTGCGCACGCCTACTCAGCATGCGGAGGAAATCAAGATTAAGTACGCCTGCGCGTTGACGCAATTGGCAGGTGCTGATGAAACTATCAAGGTGCCTAGCGTCGGCGATCGTCTGCCG
This sequence comes from Candidatus Litorirhabdus singularis, assembly GCF_026262625.1. Taxonomy (GTDB): domain Bacteria; phylum Pseudomonadota; class Gammaproteobacteria; order Pseudomonadales; family Halieaceae; genus Litorirhabdus; species Litorirhabdus singularis. The sequence goes on along the minus strand of NZ_SHNN01000003.1, from coordinate 377,180 downwards.
CGGGATCTGTCGCGTCAGGCTCTGGCGGAGGTGGTGGAGCCGCGCTATGACGAGCTGTTCACTTTGGTGCAAGCGGAGCTGCGGCGTAGCGGTTTTGAGGACTTGATTCCCGCCGGCATCGTATTGACCGGTGGTACCTCGAAGATGGAAGGCGTGGTGGAACTGGCCGAAGAAATCTTTCATATGCCAGTGCGAGTAGGTTTTCCGCAGGCGATCGCCGGTCTCACCGATATCGTCAGGAACCCAATATATTCAACCGGTGTTGGCTTGTTGCAATACGGCTTTAAGGCACAGGAGGACGGGGTGGTGCCGGGCTCGGGACGCAGTGCCGCAGCGCCGGGTCCATGGCAGCGCTTGCGCGGCTGGTTTCAGGATAATTTTTAGTAAGACAATTTTTAGCAATAGCTTGGGCGTCGGGCTTTGGTCCGGCAGTTTATAAAAAAGGGAGTAAGACCATGTTTGAACTAGTAGATAACGTACCAGAAACAGCAGTCATAAAAGTCGTTGGGGTCGGCGGCGGTGGTGGCAACGCCGTCAAACATATGATCGCCAACGCGGTCGACGGTGTAGAGTTTATTTGCGCCAATACAGATGCGCAGGCACTGGCGGATGTAGAGTCCAAGACAGTGCTGCAGATGGGTGGCAACATCACCAAGGGTCTGGGGGCAGGTGCGAACCCGGATGTTGGTCGGGCTGCCGCTATGGAGGATCGTGAGCGTATTGCAGCTGCATTGGCTGGCGCGGATATGGTCTTCATCACTGCTGGCATGGGCGGTGGTACCGGTACTGGTGGCGCGCCGGTAGTTGCAGAGGTAGCCCGTGAACTGGGCATACTGACTGTCGCTGTGGTTACCAAGCCGTTTCCGTTCGAGGGCAAGAAGCGCACTCTGATCGCTACCGAGGGCATGAAAGAGCTGCAGCAACATGTTGATTCCTTGATTACTATTCCCAACGAAAAGCTGTTGGACGTGCTGGGTAAAGGTACTAGCCTGATTGATGCTTTCAAGGCGGCGAATGATGTTCTGTTGGGCGCGGTACAGGGTATTGCTGACCTGATTATTCGTCCTGGAATGATCAACGTCGACTTTGCTGACGTGCGCACTGTGATGTCGGAAATGGGTATGGCCATGATGGGTACCGGTACTGGGCGTGGTGACAATCGCGCCCGCGAAGCGGCTGAGGCGGCTATTCGCAGTCCGCTGCTGGAAGATATCAATCTCGAAGGTGCACGTGGCATTCTGGTCAACATTACGGCTGGACTGGACTTGTCCCTGGGCGAGTTTTCTGAGGTTGGCGATACCATTGAGGAGTTTGCCTCGGAAAATGCCACGGTAGTGGTTGGCACGGTGATAGATCCGTCGATGAAAGAAGACTTGAAGGTAACTGTGGTTGCCACTGGACTCGGTGGTGAGGCAATGCCCCGTCAGTTGCAGGTCGTTGAGCCTGTAGTCAAGCCTGCAGTCGCTAATAAGCCCGAGGCAGAGCCGGATTATCGTGAGCTGGATCGGCCTGTGACACACCGCAAGGATAGCCGCGCGGCACGGGAAGAACCTCAGGCGGCGATGGATAAGGCAGTTGGATCGGAGGATTACTTCGATATTCCTGCGTTTCTGCGTCGTCAGGCGGACTAGGTGACAGTGCGCCGTCGCGCTGGTTGACCCCGTGACGACGACGCAGGCAAGCAGTGGAGGCGAGCCGGGTTTATTTCCCTTTTCCCGGTAGTTCGCTTCCATTGTGGCCATTTATTGGTTTTTTTTGCGAATTTACCAGCGGTTCCTATTTTGCGACCTGGGTTCAGTCGACGAAATGGCAATTGGTCAACAGATATGCGATAGTGCCTCCTTTCTGGGAAACAGCTATTCGCATTCATGAAAGTTATTCTCATCAACAATGAACACAGCGGCGCCCGGTTCCTCGAATTGGGTCGGAAGACGCGTGCTGTGTTGTCCCTGTGTTTTCTAGGCGTACCCTTGAGTATGCTTGGCCTCGGCTACTTTGTGGCGCAGTTGGCGCCCACCTCTATGCAGCGCGATATCAACCTTGGCGCTATGCAGGATGAGCTTGAACAACAGAGCGAGGCAGTAGCAGATTTGCGCGCAGCCAGTCAGCGTAAGCTGCAGGCACTGACTCGTTCAGCCGCTGAATTGGAAGCGAGTTTGGTGCGCTTGGATGCACTGGGCCAGCGCCTGACTGATCTGGCGGGTCTTGAGCAAGGCGAATTTGATTTTGGGTCCAAACCTGCTCTGGGTGGGCCTTTATTACGAAATGATGAAGGTACAGCGCTGCGCTATGACCTGGGGACTGAACTGAAGGCCCTGGAGCAACGCGTGCTCGACCGTGAGCAGCAATTGGAGATTTTACAGTCGCTGTTGCTTAACCGCCAGTTTGCCGACGATATCTATTTGTCTGGCCGGCCTATTAAGAAAGGCTGGATGTCATCAGCCTTTGGCAGTCGTACCGATCCGTTTACTGGCCGCAATGCCTGGCATGGCGGCGTCGATTTTGCCGGTAAAGATGGCTCTGATATTGTCGTTGTGGCTGCCGGAGTTGTAACTTGGTCAGGCGAGCGCAGCGGCTATGGTGACATGGTCGAGGTCAATCATGGCTCCGGCTACTCGACGCGCTATGCACACAACAAGACTAATCTGGTTGAGGTGGGCGATCTGGTCAAGAAGGGCGAGGTTATTGCCGCGATGGGCAGCAGCGGTCGTTCTACTGGCCCCCACGTACATTACGAAGTGTATAAGCACGGTCGTCCAGTCGATCCGGCTAGTTATATCCACCGCAGCCGACGCTGACATTCCCCTAATTCACGTTACAATGCCCGGGCGATCGAATAGTGTCGCACCGGGCTTTTCCTGTTTTACTTTCTGGTATTCAAAGCACAATGATTGCAAATATTCTAAAGACCGTAATCGGCAGTAAAAACGACCGGCAGCTCAAGCGTATGGGCAAGGTCGTCAAAAAAATTAATTCCTTCGCTGAGGCTATCGCCGCATTGTCAGAGCAGGAATTGCGTGGCAAAACCGCTGAGTTTCGTGAGCGACTGGCCGCCGGTGAAACGCTCGATGCTATTCTTCCTGAGGCGTTCGCGGTCGTCCGCGAAGCGGGCGAGCGTAGTTTGGGTCTACGTCATTTTGATGTTCAAATGCTCGGTGGTATGGCGTTGAACGAAGGTAATATCGCCGAGATGCGTACCGGTGAGGGTAAAACCCTCGTGGCTACTTTGCCGGCTTACCTCAACGCGCTGCCGGGCAACAGTGTGCATCTGGTGACGGTAAACGACTATCTTGCGCATCGAGATGCTAACTGGATGGCGCCTCTTTATGAGTATTTGGGACTGTCAGTGGGAGTTATTTTGTCCGGGCAGAATCCAGACCAGAAGCGTGAGGCCTATAGCTCCGACATTGTTTACGGCACCAACAATGAGTTTGGTTTTGATTACCTGCGCGACAACATGGCGTTTGCACTGGAAGACCGTATTCAGGGCAAGCTGTCATTTGCCATCGTTGATGAGGTTGACTCTATCCTGATCGACGAAGCGCGTACGCCGTTGATCATTTCCGGTGCCGCTGAAGATAGCTCCGAGATGTATCGCGCTATTAATAAGTTCATCCCTTCGCTTAAACAGGAGATACCCGCAGAAGAGGGTGAGACCGGGCAGGAAGGACACTTTACCGTCGATGAGAAACAGCGACAGGTAGAACTGAATGAAGAGGGTCACCAGTTGGTCGAGGAATTGCTGACCAAGAATGGGCTGCTGGAAGCGGGTGATAGCCTCTACTCAGCCAGTAATCTGAACCTGCTGCATCACGTACATTCAGCGTTACGCGCGCATATCCTGTTTCAGCGCGATGTTGAATATATTGTGCAGGAAGATCAGGTTGTGCTGATTGATGAGCATACCGGTCGTACCATGCCCGGTCGGCGTTTGTCTGAGGGCTTGCATCAGGCGATAGAAGCCAAGGAAGGAGTCAGGATTCAAAATGAGAGCCAGACTCTGGCTTCGACCACATTTCAGAATTATTTCCGGATCTACGACAAGTTGTCGGGTATGACTGGAACCGCTGACACAGAAGCTTTTGAATTTCGTCAGATATATGGCCTGCAGGTTATCGTGGTGCCCACCAATAAGCCGATGGCCCGTGATGATCTCAATGATCTGGTCTACCTGACCCGTGATGAAAAGTACGACGCTATCGTAGAGGATGTGCGAGCGTGCATCGAGAAGAACGCACCGGTACTGGTCGGTACTGCGTCTATTGAGACCTCTGAAGAAATGTCTCGGCGCTTTAAAACTGCCGGCATTGAACATCAGGTTCTGAATGCCAAACAGCACGAACGTGAAGCCGATATTATTGCTCAGGCCGGTGTGCCAGGTACGGTGACGATCGCTACAAATATGGCGGGTCGAGGCACGGATATTGTGTTGGGCGGTAATCTAAAATCTGAAATAGAACAGCTGGAAGACCCTTCAGATGCCGACAAGCAGCGGGTAGAACAGGCATGGCAGGCACGCAACAAAGAAGTGTTAGAGGCCGGTGGTCTGCATATTTTGGGTACCGAGCGCCACGAATCCCGGCGTATTGATAACCAGCTACGGGGTCGTGCCGGTCGTCAGGGTGATCCCGGTGGATCACGTTTCTATCTGTCTCTGGAAGACAATCTGATGCGCATATTTGCCTCCGACCGCGTGAAAAATTTCATGCAGGCGCTGGGCATGGAGAAGGGTGAGGCGATAGAGCACCGGATGGTATCTAACGCCATTGAGAAGGCGCAGCGGAAAGTCGAAGGACGTAACTTCGATATTCGTAAGCAGTTGCTGGAATACGATGATGTTGCCAACGATCAGCGTCAGGTGATTTACCAGCAGCGTAATGATCTGCTCACTGAAGACGACATATCGGACACCATCATAGCGATTCGTGAGGATGTGGTTAGTGAGGTCGTAAGCGACTTTATTCCGCCCATGAGTGTAGAAGAGCAGTGGGATGTCAGTGGCCTGGAGAAACAGCTGGAGACCGAGTTTGCCGTTCAGTTACCGGTGCAAGAATGGCTGGATGGTGATGATAATCTGCATGAGGAGAATTTGCGCAAGCAGATACTGGAAGCTGTGACCGCCGCCTATGATGCGAAGTCTGCAGCCCTTGGCGCTGATATGCGCAAAATAGAAAAGTCGGTTATGTTGCAGGTACTCGATACGCTGTGGAAAGAGCATCTGGCTACCATGGATCATCTGCGTCAAGGCATACACTTGCGCGCCTACGCACAGAAAAACCCGAAACAGGAATACAAGCGCGAATCCTTTGAGTTGTTCCAGCGTTTGCTGGATAACCTCAAATACGAAGTCATAAAGTTTTTGAGTCACGCGGAGATTCAGCGTCAGGACGAGGCAGAGCTGATTGAACGCCGTCGTCGTGAAGCTGCTGAGAGAGAAAAACTAGCTTTCCAGCACGCTCAAGCCAGCGCCTTATCCAGTCCCGAACCCGAGGCTGATAACGACGCAGCGGCGCCCGCGGGACAGCCGTTTACGCGGGAAGCTCCCAAGACCGGGCGCAATGCGCCTTGTCCCTGTGGTTCAGGTAAAAAGTATAAGCAGTGTCATGGCCAGCTCTGACTCGGTAAGCGGGTTTCGGCTCGCTGCGGTTAGCGCCGGGATTAAGACCGCGGGGCGGTTGGATACGGTGCTTATGGAGTTTCCCGCTGAGGCGACTGTGGCGGCCGTGTTCACCCAGAATGCTTTTTGTGCGGCGCCGGTGCAGGTCGCCAAGGACCACCTGGCGCACGCCTCAGCTCGTTATCTGTTGGTCAATACAGGTAATGCTAATGCGGGTACCGGTGCTGCTGGAATCAGCGACGCAAAGCAGTGTTGTTCACAACTGGCACAATTAGCCGGCGTCATGCCGCAGCAGGTACTGCCTTTCTCTACCGGAGTCATCGGGGAACCGCTGCCGGTGAGTAAGCTGGAGGCAGTGTTTGAAGCTGCGCTGGCTGGTCTGGGTGAGGCCAATTGGGAGGCCGCGGCCGCAGGTATAATGACCACCGATACACGTCCCAAGTTGGCCTCCCGGTGTATTGTGATCGATGGCGAGACCGTTACGCTGACCGGAATCACCAAGGGCTCCGGTATGATTCGTCCCAATATGGCGACTATGCTGGCCTATGTCGCAACCGATGCAGGTTTGCCGCAGTCGTTACTGCAGTCCTTGTGGCGCGAGGCTGTTGAACTCAGTTTTAACCGAATCAGTATCGATGGCGATACTTCTACTAATGATGCGGCGATTCTGGTTGCCACCGGTCGCAGTTCGATCGCACTGGATAGCGCTGCCCACCCCGACTATGAATTATTTGCCGACGCACTGAAAGAGCTAGTGTTGGAGCTCGCTCAGGCCATGGTGCGTGATGGTGAGGGTGCCAGTAAGTTCGTCACCGTCAAGGTGCAGGGCGGCCGCAGCGAAGCAGAGTGTCTGGAGGTGGCCTATACCATTGCCCACTCACCGCTGGTTAAAACCGCGCTGTTTGCCAGTGACCCCAACTGGGGACGTCTACTTATGGCGATTGGCCGTGCCGACATTGAGGAACTCGATGTTGACCGCGTAGCCGTGCGTATTAACGATGTGCTGATTGCAGAGGGTGGCTGTCGCGCTGCCAGTTACACTGAGCAGCAGGGTGCGGCAGCGATGGCCGCAGAGGACATTGAGATAGTGGTTGAGCTGCAGCGTGGCGATGCCGTCGCCACGGTATGGACTAGTGATTTATCTTACGACTATGTGCGAATTAATGCCGAGTACCGGACCTGAATGGGCCTGGTTCACGTTGCGGTAGGTGTTATCTGCTCAGCTTCTGGCACCGAAGTGCTGCTCAGTTTTCGCCACCCGAATTCACACCAGGGTGGTTTGTGGGAGTTTCCGGGTGGCAAGGTTGAACCTGGTGAAAGCCTGTTGGCGGCGCTGGACCGCGAGCTGCAGGAGGAGCTGGGCATTTGCACGGGCGCCGTGGAGGCGCTGGTGGAAGTGCGCCATGACTATGGCGACAAACAGGTGCTTTTGGATGTCTGGCTGGTTAAGGACTTCAGCGGTGACCCGGTTGGCCGCGAGGGTCAGGAGCTGCGTTGGGTCCGTCTCGAAACTTTGTCTGAACTGGAGTTTCCTGCCGCTAACCAGGCCATTGTAGAGGCGCTGCAAAGTCGGCAGTCACTGCTTTAACAATGTCAGGATTGTGGTTGCGGACAGCGACTTGCAGCAACCAGCATCACCACAGTGGCAATCACCTCGACGGCTATGGCGTCTGCAGTAAATGGTGCCCCGTGTGCCGCCCATGCCAGCAGGCGCAACTGAGACAAACCTGACGGGCTGTAGACAGCTGTCAACCAGTTGTGCCCGTAATAGTGATAGGCTGGTGCAATGATTGTAGCTGAGAAGATTGATTATGAATGCGCCGAACACAGTAGCAGCACGCATCAAGCCAGGCTGTCATATCGCCGGCTATGAAGCGCTTTCAGAAGAACATGACTACACCGTAGACGCTGACACCATTACTGGGCAAGTGCCGGAAGAGCTGGTGGGCACCCTGTTTCGCAACGGGCCTGGTCGGCTTAAGATCGGACCCTACAAATATGGGCACTGGTTCGATGGCGATGGGATGCTCAGTGCTATTAGTTTTGATCGAGGCCAGGTGCATTACCGCAATCGGTATGTGCGCACGCCCAAGTATGTAAACGAGACTGCCGCGCAGAAAATTTTGTATCGCGGCGTGGGCACTCAGCGCCCCGGTGGTTTTTTAAATAATATGTTCCGTTTTCCGGGTAATGCGGCTAACACAGCGGTGGTTTATCACGGCGACCGACTGTTGGCCTTGTGGGAGGGCGGTGCGCCCTGGGAGCTGAATCCCGCCGACCTTACAACCGTAGGCGCCCATAATTTCTCCGGTCAGTTAAAAATGGGTATGCCTTTTAGTGCTCATGGCAAGGTCCACCCGGGTACCGGAAATTATTACAACTTCGGCATGATGGGCGCGCTGAACTTTTACAAGATTGATCCTCATGGTGAGATGGTAGGGCGCACTCGACACAAGGTCGGCAATTACGCGATGTGTCACGATTTTGCGATGACGGACAAATACGCAGTGTTCTTTCTGTGTCCAGCCGTGTTTAAAACTCCGCTCAAATTTGTGTTGGGCATGCACAGTATTGTGGATGCGATGGCTTACGACCCCTCATTACCCACCAAGGTCGTGGTGTTGTCGCTGGATGATTTGTCTTTGGTCCGGGAGTTCGAGGTTGACCCGTTTTTTTGCTATCACTTTGGCAATGCCTACGAAGACGGCGATGAAATTAATGTCGATGTCTGTCGAGTGGATGAAATGGGTTCAATGGATGCTATGCGCGACGTGTTCGCGGATATTGAAGTGGAGCCCGATCCCAGCGCATGCTTTTATCGGTTCAAACTGAACCTGGCCAGTGGTGAGGTTTCTGGCTATCGTCATGAGGGTGTTCAGGGCGGCGACTTTCCGGTTTGGGATCAACGCCGCACCGGTGTGGAACATCGCTACTCGTATACCGCTACAGTGCTAGAGAACGGCACTCCTTATACGTTCAATGCGCTGCAGAAAATTGATCACCAGACCGGCGTAGTTAGTTTTTTTGACTTCGGGCCCGGACGTTTCACCTCCGAGGCACTGTTTATACCGCGTCCGGGCGGAACTGCCGAAGACGATGGTTGGTTGGCGGCCGTGTTGTTCAATGCTGACACCGGACGCAGCGAGGTGTCTTTGGTTGACGCTGTAGCGATGTCGGATGAGATAGCGTCCATCCCTTTGCTGCATCATGTGCCCTATGGTTTCCATGGCTTCTATACCCCGCATATATTTAGCGATAACTAGTTATTTAAGATGCTGCCATAGTCTGCGACCGGCGATTGCGCACCTGTTCACGGTTCGCTTAGGTAAAATGTGAACAGCTAGCCATTTTTGCTGTTCCGGTTTGGTGTTGTCGGCTTGAGTCTCTAGACTTTCTGCATGTTAAATACCCTGCCCAAAAGGCCCAATACGCGTTTCCCTACTACCGCGATTTCGCGGACTGCGAGAGGCGTCTAAATGGCCTACGGAATGACTGCGTTAAGTCTTGCCAGCTGTTTGCTGGCCTTTGTGCTACTGGTGGCGCTGGTCAGTATTCGGCGTAAAAATACCGCAATTGCCAATTTGCTCAAGCGTAAGTCGGATCAGCTAGAGGTGTCAGAGGAAGAGTTGCGCTTACTGGCGACCACTTTCGACTCACATGAGCCGATTCTTATTACCGACAAAGACCTGACAATTCGACGGGTGAATCCAGCTTTTACCCGCGCAACGGGTTTTGAGCGACTCGATCTTGTCGGCACTAAAGCCTCGATGTTTTCGCTGGAGGATCGCTATTTGCCCTGGCATGAAATCCATCATGCGCTGGAGGAGGATGGACAATTCAGTGGCGAAGTGATGTGTCGGAAAAAGAACGGCCAGTGTATCCCCATGTACCAGCGTCTGACGGCCGTAACGGATCGTCATCGGGGCACTACTCACTATGTCGCTGTTTATTCGGATATCACCGAGCAAAAGCGTACTCAGGAAAAGATTAATAAGCTGGCCTTTTTTGATTCCCTTACCGGGTTGCCCAACCGTCGTAAGATTTTAGATAGCCTTGATCGTGAGTTAGCCCACGCACAGCGCTATGAAACCGCTGGCGCGTTGTTCTTTATGGACATCGACAATTTCAAAGATATTAATGACACGCTGGGTCATGACCATGGTGACTGTTTGCTGGTCGAGCTGGGTCGCCGTCTGACCGATAATGTGCGTAAGTCAGATACAGTATCGCGTCTGGGTGGCGACGAATTCCTGATTCTACTCCCGGGGGATACCAGCAACGAGGAAGACACGATAGAGCATGCCAGTCGCATCTGCGAGAAAATACTGGCGTTGTCGGAGGTCCCCTACATTATTGCCGGACAGAAGCACTATGTGTCGCTGAGTATCGGTATAACCATCTTTCCCAGTAACGCCAGTTCGCCTCTGGAATTGCTGAAGCAGGCAGATACTGCGCTTTATAAGGCCAAGGGCGGCGGCAAGAATTCAGCCTGTTTCTTCCATCCCGAAATGCAGCGGGTTGCCGAGAATCGCTTAGCTATGGAGCGAGATTTACGTGAAGCTCTGCAGCGAGATGAATTTATGCTGCGCTTTCAACCTCAGGTTGACGGGGGTGGTGTTATCCGCGGTGCTGAGGCATTGATACGCTGGACACGGCCGGGTATTGGCGCAGTAGCGCCTGAACAGTTTATTCCTGTAGCAGAAGACTGTGGTTTGATCGTCCCGATTGGAAATTGGGTCTTGCAAGAATCTTGTGAGCAGATGAGTAAGTGGCTGCAACAAGGCTTGGCGCTTGACCACGTGTCGGTCAACGTGAGCCCCCGGCAGTTCCGTGATGCAGATTTTGTAGCGCGTGTCGCCCGCGTGTTAAGCGAAACTCAGTTACCCGCCAGGCACCTGATGCTGGAGTTGACTGAGAGTGTGGTCGTTGAGAATTTAGACGACGCCAAGTCGAAGATGGACGCGCTCAACGCGCTTGGAGTCCGTAGCTCCATGGATGACTTTGGAACCGGCTACTCTTCTCTGTCATATCTCTCGGAGCTGCCGTTTTACGAACTCAAAATTGATCAGCGTTTTGTGCGCAGCCTATTTGTTGATCGCAAAAATTCTGTTATTGCGACCACGATTATCGCTATGGCCAAGAGTTTACACCTGCGGGTTTTGGCAGAGGGAGTGGAGAGTGAAGAGCAGCTTGAGTTTCTGCGGCGTCACGATTGTACTAACTATCAGGGCTACTATTTCAGTCAGCCGGTGAGTGCCTGCGAGCTAGAACGCCTTATGGCTCAGGCGGGAAATGAGTATCATCACGGCCCCCCTAACCTCAGCGTCATGTAGGCGGTCAGCTACTGCTTTTTTGGGCGGGTAATTCATCCGCGTGGGCGGTGCGCCCCCGGTTCTTGTCTTTGCGATCACTGCTGCCATAATGTGGCGATGTTACGCTCAGCCGTTTTTGACGGTATGAGGCTTTAGCGCTGCAATAGCAGAAACTCCTTTAACAAGACGCTGCTCACCCCGACAGGACCAAGAACATGATCGATCTTTATACCTCACCGACCCCTAACGGGCATAAAGTTTCCTGTACTTTGGAAGAGCTCGGTACCGAATATACTGTGCAAGCCGTCGATCTCAGCGCCGGCGATCAGAAGACGGATGCGTTCTTAAAGATAAGCCCGAATGGCCGTATACCCGCCATCGTTGATCGGGGTGCGGATGATCTGGCCATTTTTGAATCTGGCGCCATTATGGTCTATCTGGCTGAACAGGCCGGTCAGTTGTTACCCACAGATGCCGCCGGGCGGGCGCGAGTGATGCAGTGGTTGATGTTCCAGATGGGCGGGGTGGGACCAATGATGGGGCAAGCTAACGTGTTCTTCCGCTATTTTCCTGAGAAGATCCAACCAGCCATTGACCGATATCAAAACGAATCGCGACGTCTGTTTGAAGTCCTTGATCGCCGTCTGGGTGAAAGCGAGTGGTTGGCTGATGACTATTCCATTGCCGATATCGCCAACTGGTGCTGGGTACGGACTTACAAGTGGTCGGGAGTCTCCAGAGACGGGTTGCCGCACCTTGATCGCTGGTTGGACGCTATGAAACAGAAGCCGGGCTTGCAGGCCGGTGTGCGGGTTCCTATCGCAATCGACAGCTTGCTGGAAGATGAGAAAGCCCAGCAGGAGTTCACCAAGAAGGCGCGCATAAACCTACAAACCTGATCTTTTCCGCGCCTTTGTGACGTCCTCTGTTGTTTCCATAGCACAGTAAAACTGGCCTCAAATGTTGCTTCTTCGTGGGATTCGCTGCTTTTTGTGACTCGAGTCACGAATTCACATGCTAGCTTGATCAAAGCAGGTAATAGTCACTATCCAATAGTATCAGCTGCTCCTATAGTGAGTTTCAGAGCCTGAGAAATTGGAACCTGCCATGCGTTTACCATTCCAGAAAATGCTATCACTAGCAGTCTTAGCGACGCTAGTAGGATGCTCTGCGGGGTCTACTCTGGTGCCTCAGAATTTCGTCAGCCAGGTCGATGCTGAGACCGAGCAGCGGCGTGCTAGCTGTATGTCTCAGCACAGCACTTTCAGTCAGAGGCCACTGAATTTTTCCGCTGCAGCGCTGGAAGAGGCCTATGCCTACTGTCTCCATCGTGAGAATCTGTTTTACGCGGTTCAGCCGGAGCCAGTGGAGCCCGGGACCTGGTAAAAAGCAATACACGCTTCGGGACTGACCGGCAGCACTTCTAAGAGTATCATGTGTCCTTAATCTTTCAGGGCGCCCCCCATTATGAAAATTGGCCTGTGTCTTCCGCAGTTGGGTCCACACACAAGTGCAGCTGTTGTTTCTGACTTTGCCGTGCAGGCAGAAGCGCTGGGTTTTGATTCGCTGTGGGTCCAAGAGCACCTGTTTTATCCGCAACCAGCTTTGGGTTATGCGGGTTCCGCAGATATACCTTGGCCGCAGCCCTATGCCCAGTTACTGTCGCCGTTGGAGCTATTGTCTTTTGTTGCTGGGGTTACTGGCAGCATCGGTCTAGGCACATCTATTCTTGTGACCGCTTATCATCGGCCTCTGGCGTTGGCCAAGCAGGCTGCGACCATCGATGTTTTGTCCGGAGGTCGTTTCCAGCTCGGTCTCGGGCTGGGGTGGAGTGAGCAGGAGTACGCGTTGATGGATACGCCCTTCAGCTCGAGGGGACCGCGCTCACGTGATTTCATTCGCGCTCTTCAGGCTTGCTTGGGCCCAGACCCGGTGGCCTATGAGGGCCCCTTCTTTTCCATACCGGAATGTCTGACTAGTCCCAAGCCGGTGACTGGAAAAATACCTTTGATCAGTGGGTTTTGGTCAGAGGCGGGTCTGCGGCGTACAGCGGAGTACTGCGATGCCTGGATGCCCGCCGGACTGGATCTGGATGCTGCAGTAGGCGGTTTACGCGCAATCAACAATATGGCGCAAAGTGAGTTTGGGCGCCCACCGCTGGAACTTATATACCGCGTGTTTTGTTCGCCGCAACTGCCTGGACTGGCGCCCGTTAGTGCTGGCCCCATGCAGCCAGACTGGTGTGGTTCTATTGAAGATTTGTCGCGCCAGGTCGAACAGGCACGCGCTGCAGGAGTTTCAGAGCTGATTCTTGATACCAGCTTTTTTGCTGATAACCCTGGCCCTGAGGGTTGGCTGGCCCAGCCGGAATTTTTTGCTCCCTTGGCTGCCGTCGCCCATAATTGAGGTAACGCCGACAGCCAGCCAGGTACAATAACCGCTTAATTGCTAATAGCGGCTTCTAGCACGGCCATAGTGTTGTCAAACACGTCCGGGTCGGTAGGAGTGATAGCGGCGTTGAAATCGGTAACCCCTATCTCGCGCAAGGCCGCGAGTCGATCTGCGACTTCATTGGCGCTGCCGATCAGAGCCACATCAGCAGGTCCTTCAACCCCTTCCCGGTCCAACATTGCACGGTAAGAGGGCAGCATTCCGTACATCTTTAATGACTCGGCTACCATGGCTTTGGCTTCCGCGGGTTGTTCGGTCACTGCAACGGGCAGTCCGCAAACGATGCGGGGCGCTGCACGTCCGGCGCCTGCGGCAGCCTCACTGATAGTTGGAATAATGTGATTTTCCAAAGTGCGCGCGCCGGTCACCCAAGTAATAGTGCCGTCAGCATATTCGCCGGCTAGCTTCAACATACGCGGGCCCAGTGCAGCCACCAACAGGGGGCAGGGGGCCCCGTCTGGAACGTCTAGCGCGGCGTTTACCCGGTACTCATCGCCACTGAAGCTCACGGGCTCACCGCGTAGCAGTGGAGACAATACTTGCAAATACTCGTTCATATGCGATGCGGGGCGCGCATAAGAAAGCCCCATCATGTCTTCGATAACCAGCTTGTGGGACAAGCCGATGCCCATTGCAAAACGACCGCTGCAGGCCGCGTTGGCAGTCAGTGCCTGCTGCGCCATCGCCAATGGGTGGCGTGGGTAGCTCGGCGTAACGGCGGTGCCGAGCTCTATACGTTCGGTAGCTGCGCCAGCCAGGGCGCAGGCCATGACAGCGTCGATGCCGAAGATATTTGCAAGCCAGATGGAGTCGAAGCCGCGTGCTTCAGCCTGCTTGCTAAACTCGATGATGTCGTTGATTCCGGTTCCGGTAGCTTCTGTGGCACCGGCCATAAGACCAATTTTCATGTTGGTGTCCTTGCTGACTGTTGGCATAATGAGGCCCTGCATTCTCAGGTAGCCATGGTCACTTTGCAAGCGCACAGCATGACTGCTGGCGAGCCGAGACGCTGGTCGCGCTGAATGAAGCGTGAACCGATAAACACTTTTACCACACAAGGAATTGTTCTGATGTCTGAAGCACCCGCGTATGTGATCGCTAATTTCGATATTCATGATGCCGATGAATACCGCAAGTACGAAAAGGGTTTTTTCCCGATTCTGAAACGTCATGAAGGTGAGTTTTTTACCTACGACGACAACACTGAAACTTTCGAAGGTGCGTCACCCCGTACCGGGCGCATGGTAATGTTCAAATTTCCTTCCGCCGAGAAGGCGCAGGCCTGGTACGCAGACCCGGATTATCAGGCGTTGTCGGAGCACCGCCGCGCTGGCACGCATCTGCATTTTTTGACTATGGTGCATGGTATGCCGCCGCGCGCATGAACGCGTCCTCCGTGTCTTTTCTCCGAGGGATTTAATGCCTTTTGAGATGCCACTAGAATAGCAGCCCCATTGTTGGGGCCTCAATAATGGCGTAGTCCATAATCACGATACGGCGCACTATCTTGAACACGGTGTCACCGTCTGGCAATAAGCGGTCTTGCCGCTGACCGCTGTACAGGGTGGTGGCATGCCCGGGGCGGCTGTAGTGTAGGTGGAAATTGCTGACCACCTCCAGAGCTTCCTGTTCTGCGCGCAAGGCTTCTATGTTGCCGATAATGCGCCGCGTTCTGGCTGGTGGGTTTTCCGACCATGAGTTCATTTTGTAAGCGCGCTCTACCCGCACCGACAAGTGAATGATATTTTCTTCCCGAATCGGGCAACCCATGGATTCGGCTTGCTCCAGCTCATGCTCAATACTGAGCATTGCCTCGTTGCCGCGCTCTCGATTATCGATCTGAACATTGGAACGGGACGGCATGGTGTAGCTGATGTCCTGACTGAGCAGGGTTAGCCATTGCTGGTACTGACGGCTGTCGAGCAGTCGGGCTTCACGATAGTAGTACTGTTCCAGCTGTAGCTGCTGTTCTGTATTCAACGGGTAGGACGTTGTCATGTTCTAGCCTCCACAGCTTCAATCGCCTGCCGCCAGCGTGTGTAGAACGCGCGCCCGTAGTATTCGTTGGCAGTGGCGCTGACTAGTCCGGGTAGCTCGGGGTGCGGTTTTTCATCGCCCAGTCCAAGGCCGTAGTAATATGGGCGATCGTCGGCAAAATCAATATTGCTGCCGATATACTGTTGGGTCCAGGCTTCTGAGTCTTCTTGCTCCAGGATACCGCCGGGTCCGAAAAAAGAGCTGTAGTTGGTGCGAAGAATTTTTTTAATGTGGTCGGGGGCGTCGGCAGGAACGACTGCCCAGGACCAGTACTCGACCTGGCCGGGTCCTCGTGGATGTGACACTTTAAAGGAAGTGTTCGACCAGAGAAATGATAGGTTGGGGTAAATGCCGTAAGTCAGTCCTTTCATGCGGGCACGGATATCGCCAACCCTTTCGGCGGCGCGCGCTTGTACTTCTAGCAGGTACTCCTGAACTTCGGCACCTCCGAAAATTCCACCCATGCCTTCCAGTCCCCAGGCTATCTCGCTGGCCGCGGTCTCATCAGGCATTAGGCGAAAGGTTGCGCCGTGGCCACCCGGCTCGGTGACGCAACTGTAGCCAATCGCTTCGATCTGATCCTGAGCCTCGCGCGGTATTAGCGCGCCATGCAAAAAGGCACCATGGTTGACGTCACCGAGTTGATTCTCCATCGGCAGCTTCCAGTTGGCGTTTATCAGCCAGCGGTGCG
Organism: Candidatus Litorirhabdus singularis; assembly: GCF_026262625.1. GTDB lineage: Bacteria > Pseudomonadota > Gammaproteobacteria > Pseudomonadales > Halieaceae > Litorirhabdus > Litorirhabdus singularis. The sequence goes on along the minus strand of NZ_SHNN01000003.1, from coordinate 361,072 downwards.
GTGCCCCCATGAATTCAATGCCCGCTGGAAAGCGTAGGAAAAATGCGTCCAGATAAAAGCGCATATCGCCGAGATAGTCCTCTAACGATTCTACGTCCTCATTGAAGCTGCCAAAGATCATGCCGCGCCAGGATTCCACTCGTGGCACCTGTTTAAGTCCCAGCAGGCTCTTATCGGGTTTGTGGGTGACTTCGGACTCCTGCGGAATGGTCTTCAGTTCGCCAGCCACGGTATAGGACCAGTTGTGGTAGGGGCAGACAAAGCGTTTGGTGTTGCCGCTGTCGGCGCGGCATACGGGGAGCCCTCTATGGGAGCAGCTATTGATGCTGGCGTGAATTTTGTCATCAAAGCCGCGGGCGAGAATGATCGGGGTTTCACACATAAAAGCCTGCACGAAATCTCCGGGACTGCGAATCTGAGACTCATGCCCAAGGAATAGCCAAGCCTTGGCAAAGATGGCTTTTTTTTCCAGCTCGTAGATCGCCTGATCGGTCCATACCTTGCGGTTCACCCAGGCGCCATCGTCGCTGACCAAATCTTTTGCTGTAGTCATGTTTGGCACCAATATATTATCAAATATTAATAAAAATACAGTTTATCAATAGAATAGAGTAATTATCCACCGGAATTTCGCAGTTATATGTTATAAATATGATCTAATATTAATATTATTATGGTGGGTAGCTAGCATGAGTCAGTCGTTCAAAGCACCGGAGCTGCCACCAATGGCTCTAGCGACGACTATGAGTAAAGGTGAGCGGACACGGCAGCGCATCATGGACGCGGCCGAGCCACTATTTTCCCGTTATGGCTTTGAAGGTGTCAGTCTGCGTCAGATCAGTGAAGCTGCGCTATTAACTGAGCCTGCGCTGTACAATCATTTCAGAGGCAAGCAGGCGCTTTACGCTGCCGTGCTGGAGCGGGCGCTACGGCCTCTCTCTCTGGCGCTGGATGATTTTTTGGCGAACGGTGGCAGTCCTGAAACTTTGCCTGAGCGCATGACTGATTTATTGCGTGAGCATCCGCACGTTGCGGCATTGTTTCAGCAAGCGCTGCAAGGCGGCGCTGACTCTGATGGGCATCGTTTGATGCGGAAGTGGCTGGAGCATCTGCTCCAGCAGGGCTCACACAGTATGCAGGCGGTACTGGGCACCCATCATCACGACCCAGCCATGGTGGCTATCAGTGTGATCGCAATGTTCAACCTTACTGCAGGCTACTTTCAGTCGCAGGCTATATTTGATGTTCTCGCCGAGGGGGATTTAATGGCAGAGGAGAATATAGAGCGACAGAAAAGGTTCCTATCAAAAATGTTTCGCGTCTTGTTGATTGCGCTGGATTAGATCGCGGTGCAGGCTTTTAGATGGAGCATTGCTCTAAAAACTGCTGATGAAGTTGTTCAACCCGACCGTATAGCCCTGCTAGATCACCGCTATTATCGACGACCTCATCGGCTAGCTGCAGGCGTTGTTGGCGTGACATCTGCGCTGCCATAATACGCCGTACTTGAGCCTCGTCGTTGGCATCCCGCGCCATGGTGCGCTGTAGTTGCAGTTCTTCGGGCACATCGACCACCACGGTTATGGCGCAGAGGTCTTTTTGTGAAGTTTCCAGCAACAGGGGCGATGCCAGTATGGTGTAGGCAGACTGAGATTGTGCCAGCTGGCGGATGATTTCTTCTCCAATCAACGGATGCGTGAGCTGTTCCAGCCACTCGCGCTCAGCACTATCCGTAAAGACCTTTTGACGCAGCACCGCGCGGTCGAGCTGGCCATCTGCCTGCAGGATTTCAGCGCCGAAGTGTTCAGCGATCGCCGTCAGTGCCGGACGGCCCGGCTCAACGATAATGCGTGAGACGAGGTCAGCGTCGACGATCGTAATACCCAGGCTGGCAAAGTGATCAGTAGCCGCGGACTTGCCACTGCCGATACCACCTGTGACACCTACAATCAGTGTCATGTGCTGCTCTGTAGTCCGGCGATTTCCCAATACCAGGCCATGATTTCAGGGCCCCAGAGAAATGCGATCCAGCCGGCAATGGCGAGGTACGGACCAAAGGGCATGGGAATATCTTTCCCACGGCGCTGTAAAAACATCATTAGACCTCCCAATACAGCCCCTACCAATGAAGATAGCAATATGATCATTGGCAGTGCCTGCCAGCCCAGCCATGCGCCAAGTGCCGCCAGTAACTTAAAGTCGCCGTAGCCCATGCCTTCTTTGCCGGTGAGCAGGCGGAACAACCAGTACACGCTCCATAGCGACAGGTAGCCGGCAATGGCGCCGATCACGGCGTCGGGCAGGCTGGCATAGGTACCACCGATATTGAATAGCAGGCCCAGCCAAAGTAGCGGCAGGGTTATGTTGTCGGGTAGTAATTGATGGTCAATATCAATCATGGTCAGCGCTATCAGCGCCCAGGTCAGCAGTAGGGCGCCCAGCAGACCCATACTGGCACTGCCAAATTGTAATGCCAGTAACAGCGACAGTAAGCCGCAGGCAAGCTCTACCGCGGGATAGCGCATTGAAATAGCGCTATCACAATTGCTACAGCGGCCGCGTAATAGCAGCCAGCTAAGTACTGGGATGTTCTCCCAGGCGCGGATTTCGTGCTTGCAACCGGGGCAGTGAGAGTTGGGGAACGCGATATTGAATTTTCGCTCTGGCTCATCTGCAGGATTGTCCTGCTCTAAGAGCAGGTAGCATTCAGTGCGGAACTCGGATTCCATCATGACCGGTAGGCGATAAATAAGCACATTGAGAAAGCTGCCTACGCAGAGTCCTAGCAACAGCACCAGTGCTTCCAGCAGCCATGGGTGCTGGTTAATGGCAGTAATAAATTCCATATCTGAGCGTTAGACGACCGAGCCAAGCATAAATATTGGCAGGTACATAGCGACCATTAGTCCACCCACCAGAACACCTAGCACGGACATTATCATGGGTTCCATTAACGAACTGAGGCTGTCCACGGCGTTGTCTACCGCCTCTTCGTAATAGTCGGCCACTTTTTCCAGCATGTCATCCAAGGCACCTGCTTCTTCGCCAATGGATACCATCTGCAGCAGCATCGTGGGGAAAATTCCAGTCGCTAATATAGAGGTATAAAGTGGGGAGCCAGTGGTTACGTCATCGCGAATACGCTTGATGGCTTTTGCATAAACCGAGTTACCGGCTGCTCCTGCAACAGAGTCCAGTGCCTCTACCAAGGGAACACCGGCGGAAAAGGTGGTAGCGAGTGTGCGGGAAAAGCGCGCTATGACCGAGTTAAAGACGATGTCACCGAAGATTGGCATTTTTAGCATGACGCGATCGATGCCCTCAGAGAACTTTACTGAGCGTTTCATGGCCTCGCGGAAGGCGTAGACCAAGGCGATAATGCCAACCAGTATGATCAACCACCATTCCTGTGCAGCATTCGAAATATTCAGCACGAACAGGGTAAAAGCTGGCAGCTCAGAACCAAACGAAGAAAAGGTTTCAGCGAACTGCGGCACTACTTTAACCAGCAGAATACCTGTCACCACCAGAGCCACAACGACCACAGCTATAGGATAGGTCAGCGCTTTCTTGATCTTGGCTTTAAGTTGCTCTGACTTTTCTTTATAGGTGGCGACGCGGCTGAGCATGGTCTCCAGCGTTCCCGAGGTTTCTCCTGAGGCGACCAGGTTAACGAACAATTCATCAAAGTATTGAGGGTAACGGCTCAATGAAGCCGCCAGACTGGTACCCGACGCCACCTCATTCTTGATGGTGCTAATGACGTTGCGCATGCGCGCGTTGTCGGTGCCTTCGCCGACGATGTCAAAGCTCTGTACCAAGGGTACACCGGCCTTCATCATAGTGGCGAGCTGACGGGTGAAAATCGCGATATCGGAGGCAGTGATTTTTTTGCCGCCGTCTCCAAACAGAGGCTTGGACTTCTTTTTTACCGTGCGTGGTTTAATGCCCTGTTGACGCAGCTGGGCCTTGGCCATTGCCACACTGACTGACTCAATCTCGCCCTTGGAGGCATTACCGTTACGGTCAGTCCCCTGCCACTGAAACTTGCTACCTTTAGCTGCTGCTGTTGCCATAACTTAGTCCGTTGTTACCCGGTTAACTTCTGCAAGGCTGGTCTCGCCAGAGGCTGCCTTACGGAGAGCTGACATGCGCAGGTCATTGAAGCCTTCTTTGCGTGCCTGCTTGTCAATATCAATAGAGTTACCTTCTTCCATGATAATACGTGCCAGCGCTGGTGTAACGCGTACTACTTCATAGATACCCACTCGACCTTTGTAGCCGGAAGTACACTTGGGACAGCCCACGGGTTGCATTAAAGTTGCAGATTCAAGCATTTCCTCAGTGAAACCTTCCTTGAGCAGAGTTTCATGCGGTACATCGATAGGTTCGGCACATTCTTTGCACAGACGCCGCGCCAAACGCTGGGCAATGATCAAGTTCACAGAGGTTGCCAGGTTAAACGACGGTACGCCCATGTTCAGCATACGAGTAATCGTTTCGGCCGCGCTGTTGGTGTGCAGAGTCGACATAACCATGTGACCTGTCTGTGCCGCCTTGATCGCAATCTCGGCAGTTTCCAGGTCACGTATTTCTCCCACCATGATGATGTCCGGATCCTGACGCAGAAATGAGCGCAGCGCCATGGCAAAGTTGAGGCCTACTTTGTTGTTTACGTGGCACTGATTAATACCGTCCAGGTTAATCTCCACGGGGTCTTCCGCAGTGGAAATATTACGTTCCGGGGTGTTGAGAATATTGAGGCCGGTGTAAAGCGACACCGTCTTACCGGAACCGGTTGGACCGGTTACCAGAATCATACCCTGCGGTTGCTCCAGTGCCTGCATATAGAGATCTTTCTGTTCCGGTTCATAGCCGAGCATATCGATGCCCATTTGGGCGCTGGATGGGTCGAGAATCCGCAGTACAATTTTTTCACCAAACAGCAGCGGCAGGGTATTCACCCGAAAATCGATAGCGCGGTTTTTGGAAAGCTTCATCTTGATACGGCCATCCTGTGGCACGCGTCGCTCAGAAATATCCATCTGTGACATCACTTTAAGTCGCGCTGCCAGTCTCCCCGCCAGATTATTGGGTGGTCGTGCCATTTCCTCGAGAATGCCGTCGGTGCGAAACCGAATACGGTAGGACTTCTCGTAAGGCTCAAAATGTATGTCTGACGCACCCGCCTTGATGGCATCGATCAGCACTTTGTTAACAAAACGGACAATAGGCGTCTCGTCGAGCTCAGCGCCATCATCGTCGGAGTTATCGTCGGTCCCGCCTTCTATATCAAGGTCTTCGAGACTAGCGTCATCCAGATCATCGAGGCCGGTGCTCAATGAATCGTTTTCTTCAATCCAGTCATTGATGAGCTCATTAAGAGCTTCTTCATGAACTAGTATCGCTTCTGTATTAAAGCCGGTGTGAAACTTGATCTCATCCAGTGCCACCAGATTGGTGGGGTCAGAGACGGCTATATAGAGACGGCTGCCACGTTTGAATAACGGTAGCGCATGATGCTTCGCGATCAGACTTGGCGCCACCAGTTCGCGAGGCAGCAGCTCACTGTTGAAAGCGCTGATGTCGAGCAGGGGAACTCCAAACTCTTCTGACGCCATTTCCGCGAGTTTGTGGCTGTTAATGAGCTCTTGATCTACCAGCAGTTTTACAAAGGGGACTTTTTCTCGTGAGGCCGTGGACTGAGTTTCGTGGGCGACTTCCTCATCGAGTAATCCATCGGCTACCAGGCGTCCGGCCAGGCCACTTAACTGAGTTGGCGTTTTGTTTGTCATTCTTGGGCCCTGTGTATTGCTTGGCGCATGGCGTTTGGTATTTTCGCAATTGATTGACAGCAGTATAGCCATCAAGTCATCGCGCTTATAGTACGGATATAATGAAAGTCGATATGTGTCACAACATATTTGCGCAACAGACCTTTTGTGACCACGAGTGACGTAGATTGTCACTGTCTGACGCCTGAGTGGCCCACAAAAGTGTCCTCTGAAATACTATTCGAAAATAAAATTAAACCATAAGATATTGATTTTAAACGATATTAAAAATAATAAATGGCATAGTTCCGTTGTTGGCACGGTGCCTGCATTAGTCTTATTCAGCTGGACTGGCTTGCTGCCGAATTCCGGCAGGACCGGAACAAGTGGCCGGCACCACAACTTAATAGTACTAACGGAGATACAAAATGAAAAATACTAACCAAAAAGGTTTTACACTGATCGAACTGATGATCGTTATCGCTATCGTGGGCATTCTGGCCGCGGTCGCACTGCCTGCTTATCAGGACTATACAGTGCGTGCGAAGCTGTCTGAAGCCATTATGACTATGGGCGAAGCCAAAACTAATGTGAGCGAGTACTTTATCGCGAACGACGCAATTCCTACGACTCCTGCACAAGCTGGCGTGCGCAGCAACATTGATACTGACGTTGTTGCTTCGGTTATCTACACCACTGGCCTGATCACTTTGCAGATCAAAGATGTGGGCGGAACTACTGCTGACGACCAGACTATGCTGCTGTCTAACACTAGCACCAGAGGCGGCACCATGCAGTGGGTTTGCAAGCCTGGCACTATCGAAGCCAAGTACTTGCCTGCTAACTGCCGCGGTTAATACTCGCTAAGCAGAAGAACCCGGGCTTGCCCGGGTTTTTTTTTGCCTTCATTTTTGCCTTCATCTTTGTCTGCAGTCGCTATAATCTGTGCACCTTCATAGTCCTGTCGAGTAACTCTATGCCCGCTGTCCCACTAGTCCGCCACTGGATAGTCCTGTTGCTGATGTGTGCGGCTGCCTATTGGCTGGGTCTGGGCAGCGCTTTCTTATTTGATTCCGGTCCGGCTATCGCTAAAAATTCGGCATTGGTGTTCGACTCGGGCAACTTTATACAGTGGTATAACGCCCTGTTCAGCTCTGCCAGTGGACCCACCGGTCGGCCTCTGAGTATGCTCAGCTTTGCGTTGAATACGCAGATGTCAGGAGAGTTGTCTGCATGGGCTATGAAGTTCACTAATCTGTTGCTGCATGGTGGAATGGCACTGCTGGCTTATCAGTTGATCCGTCGCTTGCTGATACTTTCACCACAGATTGATATTGATGAGCAGCGCGCCAGTTGGCTTGCGGCAACCGCCGCCGCGCTTTGGCTACTGCACCCTCTGCAAGTTTCTACGGTGCTGTATGCGGTGCAACGGATGGAGCAGCTGGCTGCTTTGGCGACCCTGGCAGCGCTGCTGGTTTACGTCTCCTATCGACCGCGTTGGCTGCAACGGGCGCCAACAGCATCCGAACTTTCAGCCTGTTTATTTGGCCTCGTGTTGAGCCTGACGGTGGGCATACTCTGTAAGGAGGATGCCATCTTGATGATACCGCTGGTGCTCTTGGTCGAACTGGTCTTTTTCGACGGACAGGTTGCGGGGCGCCGGTATGCACTTATCCCGGCTATCTGTGCGCTAGCGGTATTCTCGCCGCTGCTGTTAATGGCGACAGTGGTCTGGTGGCAGCCCGACTTTATTTTACGTGGTTATTGGACCCGCGATTTCAATCTTGAGGAGCGTTTGCTGACTCAGGCAAGAGTACTGTGGAGTTATCTCGGTTGGACGTTGGTGCCCGATATTCGCCCGCTGGCGCTGCATCATGACGATGTGCTGGTGTCGCGGGGATGGTGGCAGCCCTATACCACCGCACTGGCCGTGGGTGGATGGCTTGCTGCCATCGGCGTAGCGGTATTTTGGCGTCACCGTTGGCCGTTGCTGAGTTTTGCCCTAGGCTGGTATTTGTTGTTGCACAGTCTGGAGGCCAATGTGCTGCCGCTAGAGTTGGCCTGGGAGCATCGCAACTATCTTCCGTCGTTGGGCGTTTGCCTGTTGGTGGCATGGGTAATTTGGTCGCTGCTGCCCTTGTCAGTGCTGCGTCAGCGTCTGCTGATCAGTGGCCTGTTGGTGCTGGTGCTGGGGCTCCAGCTATTTAATCGCGCCAGCCTCTGGGGGGACGAGGAGGTGATGGCGGCCTACCACCTGCACCATCATCCGCAATCTCTGCGCAGTAGCTATCACTATGCCAACCTGCAATTGCGGCTGGCTGAATCCGCCACTGCGAAGTCAGAGCAGCAACGGCGGCTGGTGTTGGCGCGTCAGGGCTATATCACCATGTTGGAACTCGATGCAGGCAGCTTCACCGCACTGACTACCTTGTTGTATCTCGATAGCCGATACTTCGGCCCACAAGAAGACGGTGACTGGGTGAGGCAGTTGACCGAGGCAGCCGCAACGCGGAGCTTGAACAACAATGATCACGCTGCGCTGGGCCTGCTAATGAAGTGTATCTCAGAGGGTCAATGCGATATCAGTGACGAGTCCTACATTGGCATCATGCAGACCTTGATTGCGCGCTATCCGCAGCGGCCCCACTATTTGCATAATCTGGCGGCCTTTTACGGCAATGTGAAAATGGATTATCCGCAGGCGCTGGCTCTGCATGCTCGCCTGCTGGATTCCTTTCCGAACAATCTGGACGCGTGGGATGGTATGGCCGCCTGGTATAACCGCAGTGGCGAGTTAGGTCAGGCGTTAGAGGCATTGCGCGCCAGTTTGGCTGCGGATGCCGGACCGCAGCGCGTACGCCATGTGATTACCAGCTTTGCCGAGGAGGCGCCATGAGCAGTCGCGCTGCCGCCGCGCTACCGGCTCTACTGTTCGCGCTGCTGGCGGTGGCGTGCCTATGGCTCTATTGGCCCGGCACCTCAGGCCCCTCGGTGCTGGATGATGGCTCTAATCTGCGAGCTTTGGATAATCTGGAGGAGAGCCGGGAGTTTCTCCCTGATGTGGTGCGCAGCAATGCTTCGGGCCCGTTGGGGCGGCCGTTGTCGATGTTGGTTTTCAGTCTCGAGAAAATCTATATCGATGCCGGTGTTGCAGGCACCAAGCGTTTCAATTTGGTGCTACACCTGTTTATGGCAGCGCTGGTAGCACTGTTCGCCCGCGACGTCCTGCGTTGTCTGCACTATCCGCGCGCTGCTGCATTGGCGGTACTGGTAGCCGGTCTGTGGTTATTAACCCCGCTATTTATCAGCACAGTGCTTTACACCATACAACGCATGGCGCAACTGTCAGCGCTATTGTCTTTGTTGGCAGTGTGGAGCTACCTGCGCGCGCGGCTCAGTACCGGAAATGGCTGGCTAGGTTGGGGTGCACTGTCCCTCTTGTCGATGGTGGCAGCGCCCCTGGCCAAAGAAAACGGTTTGTTGGCATTGCCGTTGATTATGTTTAGCGAATGGTGCTTATTGCACTACCGGGGTAGGGCTGGCCGTCAGGTGCGCTGGGTTCATACGCTACTATTGGCGTTTGGGGTGGTGAGCGTGGGGGCGGTCTTGATATGGCGACCGGAACTCGTACTGGGGGGGTATAGCGGTCGAGATTTTAGCCGCGGGGAACGGCTGCTGACAGAAGGCCGCGTGGTCTGGTTTTACGTTGCTCAGCTACTCTGGGCAGACCCTCAGGGTCTGGGTTTGTACCAGGATGGCTGGCCGGTATCACGCGGTTGGTTGCAGCCTTGGGTAACTCTGCCGGCGCTAGTGGGTTGGCTGCTGGTACTGGCGCTGGTGTTTGTAATGAGGCGTGATCGGCGCTGGCGTCCGATGGCCTTCGGCTTCGGGTTCTTTGTCACTGCCCACAGTATGGAGTCTACTATCTTCCCGCTGGAGTTGGTGTTCGAGCATCGCAACTACCTACCGGCGGTGGGACTGTTCATAGCACTGGTGGCGGCTCTGGCCGGACTCTGGCAACGCTGGCCCTGGTTGCGTAGCTGGTTACTGGCGGCCCTGCTGTTGATGCTGATGCGTAATGCCTTATTGCTTGGCAGTGAAGTGCAAATCTGGTCCAACGAATTTGTGCTCAATGCGGTGTCGCTCAACCGCTTTCCAGATTCCGCGCGTGCCAACGCAGAAATGGCGCGGGTACTAGGTCAGGCTGGTGCAATAGACGAGGCCGTGGTGATGCTGGATCGATCTGCAGAGCTCAATGGCACGGGTAACAGTTTGCAGCATAGTTTGCGCGGTATCTCTTTGTACTGCTTTGGTGAGCAAGCTATTCCGGCGGCGGTGATTGCGGGTCTCAGCGCAACCGCGCAAGATTTTCGCATTGATGCGACCAGTAATACGATGACATTGCTGGTTAACCGGATTCTCGATGGCGGCTGCGCGGCGACTGATTTCCCGCTGCTGGCAGATCGTTTGGCGGAACTGCTTAAGGTATCAGATCCGCGTTTTGTTGCCCCCACTATCTATGTCAGCCTGGCGATATTGGAAAATTATTTGCAGCGCTATCCGCAGGCGCTGGAGCATATTAATGGGCTGCTGGGTCGCTCGCCCGGTAATATTCGCGCGCTAATGATGAAGTTATACTTTACCTCGGTGCTCGGTCAGGGTGCCGAGCACCAGCGGGTGGCTGAGGAATTGCAGCAATTACAGGCTCAGGGCTTGTTGAATCGTCAGCAACACTATAATTTGGAGCTGTTCACTCAACCCGTTAACCAGCCCGCCGCTATAGCGCCGGGGGAATGAAATTTATGTCTTCTCTCTCAATTGTAATTCCAGCAAAAAATGAAGCTGATGGTCTGCGTAAAGTGCTGCCAGATTTGGTGGCGCGCCATCCGGAGGCTGAAATTATTGTGGTTAATGACGGCTCTACTGATAGCACCAGCGAGGTCTGTCGCGAGTTTCAGGTAACTGAGGTGGTGCACCCTTATAGCAAGGGCAATGGTGCTGCTATCAAGAGTGGCGCACGGGCAGCGAGCGGCGAGTTGATGGTTTTTATGGACGGCGATGGCCAGCATGATCCTGCCGATATTGAGCGCCTGCTGGCTAAAGTTGATGAGGGTTTTGATCTGGTGGTCGGTGCCCGTAGTGGTGTAGGTTCGCAGGCGAGCGTAGCTCGTTGGTCTGCCAATACACTGTATAACAAGCTTGCGAGCAGCATGGTCGGCCACCATATTGCTGACCTCACATCCGGCTTTCGTGCGGTGCGCCGGCACTTGTTTATGGAGTTCCTGTATTTGCTGCCAAACGGGTTTTCGTATCCGACTACCAGCACCATGGCTTTTTTTCGCGCCGGTTATTCTGTTGCTTTCGTGCCGATTGAGGTTGCCAACCGCATTGGTACCAGCCACATCAATTTGCTGCGCGATGGCGTCAGGTTCTTTCTGATTATTTTCAAGATTGGCACGCTCTATTCGCCCTTGAAGATATTTTTCCCACTGTCTATTGTGCTAGGGCTACTGGGGAGCTTTAATTACCTATACACCTATCTGGTAGATGCACGCTTTACCAACATGAGTGCGATGATGTTTCTTGCGGCAATAATAGTGTTCCTTATAGGGTTGGTATCAGAGCAGATTACCAACCTGATGTATAAGGACGTCTAGGCCGCTAGTGAGGCGGCCTGGAGTGGCGTCTCAGGGTGTTTCAACCTTGCGCGCGGCTTGCTTTAAGCTCCCGGCGCCGCCGATGCAGCACTGGCTCAGTGTAGCCGCTGGGCTGATCACAGCCCGCAAACACTAATTCACACGCAGCCTGGAAGGCGATGCTGCCCTCCAAGTCCGTAGCCATGGGTTGGTATTCGGGGTCATGGGCATTCTGTGCGTCAACCACAGCTGCCATACGCGCCATGGTTTCGCGGACCTGTTCCTCTGAACAAACGCCGTGGCGTAGCCAGTTAGCGATATGTTGGCTTGAAATTCGCAAAGTGGCGCGATCTTCCATCAGGCCCACGTTGTTGATATCCGGTACTTTTGAGCAGCCAACGCCGTGGTCAATCCAGCGCACCACATAACCCAGAATACCCTGCGCATTGTTGTCCAGCTCGCGCGTAATCGCCTCCTCGCTGAGTGCCGGTCCACGGTGCAGCGGTATAGTCAGGATATCGCTGAGGGCCGCTTGCTCACGCAGCTTGATCGACTGCTGACGCTCGCGCACGTCCACCTGATGATAATGCATGACGTGCAGCGTCGCGGCTGTGGGCGATGGTACCCAGGCCGTATTGGCGCCGGCTTCCGGGTGAGCGATTTTTTGTTCCATCATTGCTGCCATTAAGTCTGGCATGGCCCACATGCCCTTGCCAATCTGGGCTTTGCCCTGCAGGCCGCACTGCAGGCCGGTATCTACATTCCAGTCCTCATAGGCACTGATCCAGGGCTGTTGTTTCATGTCGCCCTTGGGTGTCATGGCGCCGGCCTCCATGGAGGTATGAATCTCGTCACCGGTACGATCGAGGAAGCCCGTGTTGATGAAAACTATGCGCTCTGCCGCTACCTTGATGCACTGTTTCAGATTTACAGTAGTGCGTCGCTCTTCATCCATAATGCCGAGTTTGATGGTGTTGGCGCTGAGTCCAAGCATTGTCTCGATGCGGGCAAACAGTTCACAGGTGAAAGCGACTTCCTCGGGGCCGTGCATCTTCGGCTTAACAATATAGATGCTGCCGGTCTGTGAATTACCCTGCTGGCGCTTAACGCACAAATCATGCAGTGCCATGGTGCTGGTAAACACGGCATCCAGGATGCCTTCTGGTACTTCTTCGCCATTGCTGTCCAGAATGGCATCATTGGTCATTAAGTGGCCAACGTTGCGCACGAACATCAAGCTGCGTCCTGGCAGACTGAAACCGTCGCCATTCGGGTCAAGGTAGCTGCGATCAGGATTCAGGGTGCGCTGCATCGACTTGCCGCCCTTGCTGAAGTTCTCGCTCAAGTCGCCCTTCATTAAACCCAACCAGTTGCGGTAGACCACGACTTTGTCGGCGGCATCCACTGCGGCGACAGAGTCCTCGCAGTCTTGAATAGTGGTAATCGCTGACTCCAGCAACAAATCCTTGATGCCGGCGCCATCGGTGCTGCCGATAGGGCTGGTAGCGTCGATTTGAATCTCAATATGCAGGCGATTATTTTTCAGCAGCACGGCGGAGGGGGCGTCTGGCGCGCCGTTGTAGCCACGCAGGCGTTCGGGGTTTGCCAGGCCGGTGTTGGAGCCATCTTGTAGGGTAACCTGCAGGGCGCCGCCGACAATGGCGTAGTGCGTGCTGTCGCTGTGGCTGCCCTGCTTCAGCGGCGCCGCGCCATCAAGGAAGTGACGGGCGTAGGCAATAACTTTGTCACCGCGCACTGGATTATAGCCGCCGGCGCGTTCGGCGCCGCTGTCTTCGCTGATAACGTCGGTTCCGTAGAGCGCGTCATAGAGGCTTCCCCAGCGTGCATTGGCGGCATTAAGCGCATAGCGTGCATTCATAACCGGTACCACCAATTGTGGACCGGCAACTTCGGCTACCTCGGGGTCGACGTTGGCGGTGGTAATTGAAAAGTCTTCCGCCTGCGGCAATAGGTAACCGATATCGGTCAGGAACTGCTGATAGGCGTCGCGGTCATAGTCGGCGCCCGGGTGGTCACGATGCCACTCATCGATTTGCTGCTGCAGCTGATCGCGCTGCGCTAACAGGTCACGGTTACGCGGCATTAGGTCGCCAAGAATAGTTTCCAGTCCCGCCCAGAAGGGCTCGGACTTGATGCTGATGCCGGGCAGAACTTCGTCTTCCACTAGCTGGAACAACTCGGCGGCAATCTGCAGGCCGCCCTTGGTAATCCTATGGCTCATGATGATACCTCTGCCTGGTCACACTGATGTGAGCGGTCTATACCGCAAGGCCAGATACTATAAAGGAGGGGGTATAATTCCCCTAATTTATCGTTTTTATCATCACTATTCGGTTGCTGAATGTTGGTCGGCAGTGGATCAGTGTTCCCAGCTGATTTCACGCCCAGTCTCGACAATCAGTTTTCTCAGCCAGCGGTTGGCCGGATTGTGTTGCAATAGCGGGCTCCAAGCCATTTTTAGCTCCAGTGGTGCGATATCAATGGGCGGCGTTTTGATAACCAGCTTAGGGTTATTGACCTGCAGTTGTGCTGCCAGAGTTGGCAGTGTAACCACCAGGTCGTTCTGCTCTGCCAGAATCATGGCGGCTTGATAGTGTCTGGTGAAAACTGCAATCTGGCGTTTCTTGCCCAGTTTGTTGAGTGCTACATCGACCCAGCCGAGGCGCTGCACATCGGCCGGGTCCACTCCAACCCCAACGCCCATGCCAGTTTTGCTGACCCAGACGTGCTGGGCTTTGAGATAGTTTTCCAGGGTAAAGCTTTTCAGCAAGGGATTGTCTGCGCTGAGCAGGCAGGAAAACGTGTCGTTCCAGACGGTGATCTGGTGGAAAGACTGGGGCATGCTGTCAAAGCGATTGATGACCATGTCTATTTTGCCGCGCTCCACATCAAGGAAACTGACATCACTGGGAGTCATGATATCCAGAATAACCCCGGGCGCCTGTGATCTGAGTTTTCCCAATAGCGCCGGTAACAGCGTCGACTCGGCGTAGTCACTGGCCATAATTCGGAATACGCGCTCGGTATTGGCGCTATCGAATTCAGCGATGGGTTGTACCGCACGGTCAACTTTCTCGAGAATATCGCGAACTTGCGGTTCCAGCTCCAACGCTCTTTCCGTGGGTGTCATGCCGTCGCTGGTGCGCACCAGCAAGGGGTCGTCGAACAAAACGCGCAAGCGCCGTAAACCGTTGCTCATGGCAGGTTGACTCAGGTTCAGCGTATTGGCGGCCTGAGTAACGTTGCGCTCCCGCAGTAGGGCGTCCAAATAGACCAGAAGGTTGAGGTCGACGCGGTTTATATTCATGCTGTGAATGCTTTGGGTTATGGGTATAGATGGGGAAAATTATCACGTGCGACGCTCTGGTGCAATGCGATGCAGTGGGTCGGTTGTGGATTGTTTCTGTTGATTATCAGTTATGTGTGTTGACGGGAGTGGCGGTGCAGGGGGGCAAAACGGTAAACTCTCGCTGCAGATTTTTTCAGTCATAGAGCAGGGGCAGAGCAGTGGAGAATTACAGAGCACCGGTGGAAGACATGCAGTTTGTCATCGACGAGTTGTGTGAGGTTGGCGAGCGACTGGGCGGTTTGCAGAGATTTGCAGAACTGGGTGTGGGTCCCGATCTCAGTGGCGCACTGCTGGAAGAGTCAGCCAGGCTAAGTGCAGAAGTGATTGCGCCGCTGCGTCGCGTCGGGGATACGCAGCCCGCCAGCTGCGCCGAGCGCAAAGTGCAGATCAGCCCGGGCTATGCCGAGGCCCTGCAGCAACTAGCGGCCGGCGGCTGGTACGGTATTGCTGCTGACCCCGCTCATGGCGGGCAGGGTTTGCCCGAGGTTTATGGCACGGCCGCCTGTGAGATGTGGAATAGCGCTGATATGGCTTTTGCGCTGGCACCTATACTGAGTATCGGCGCGGCAATGACCATTCAAGCCCACGGCAGCGAGCAGCAGAAATCCGCTTACCTGGAGAAGATGACCAGCGGTGAGTGGGCCGGCTCCATGTGTTTGACGGAGTCCGGTGCGGGTTCTGATCTGGGCGTGATGAAGACTCGGGCGGTGCCTGATGGGGATCACTATCGACTCTTCGGCCAGAAGATTTACATCACCTGGGGCGACCACGAAGCGATGGATAATATTGTGCATCTGGTGCTGGCCAAGTTGCCTGATGCGCCGGAAGGCAGTCGCGGAATATCGCTGTTTATCGTGCCCAAGTATTTGGATGACGGCAGCGGTGGATTGGGTGAACGCAATGATATATACCCGGTATCGGTGGAGCACAAACTGGGTATTCACGGCAGTCCTACCTGCGTCATGGCACTGGGAGACGATGCGGGCGCGGTCGGATATTTACTGGGTGAGCCTAATCAGGGCCTGGCCTGTATGTTCACTATGATGAATGAAGCACGCCTGAAAATGGGAGTGCAGGGTCTGGGGGTTTCTGAGGGCGCCTATCAGCAAGCTGTGGCCTACGCCCGCGAGCGAGTGCAGGGTGGCGTTCCCATTATTGAGCACGCCGATGTCAAGCGCATGCTCTTGACCATGCGGGTACAAACAGAAGCGATGCGGGCACTGGCCTATACCGAAGCAGTGACTATGGATCTGGCCCATCAATCAGCTGACCCTGCACTGCAGGCGCGTGTGGATTTGATGATTCCAGTGATCAAGGGTTGGTCGACTGAGTTGGGTGTAGAGATTGCTTCACTGGGGGTACAGGTTCACGGCGGTATGGGTTACGTCGAAGAAACCGGTGCCGCCCAGTACTTGCGTGATGCGCGCATCGCGCCCATTTACGAGGGTACTAACGGTATTCAGGCGGCCGATTTAGTGGGTCGTAAGCTGGGGCGTGATCAGGGTGCGACCATGTTGGCGCTGATTGAGGAAATGAAAGCGACGGTCACAGACTGCAATAATGCGGAGCTTGCTGACATTGGTACTGCATTGGCCAGCGCGGTGGCGACGCTGGCGGCAACCACCACTACGCTAGTGGAACAGCTGCAGGAGAACCGGCACACGGCTCAAGCGGGGGCCTACGACTTTATGATGCAGTTGGGTTACGTTGCCGGAGCCTGGCATCTGGCGCGTTCGTCTGTCGTCGCCAGTGCGCGTTGCCAGCAGAGCGAACGATCTATTTACCCCGGTAAAATCGCCAGTACTCGCTATTATTGCGAACATATACTGGTGCGTGCCGCTAGTCATGCAGAAGTCATTTTTGGTGGTAGCGCTGCGTTACAGAACTACCCGACGGAGTGGATGTAATGGTTCAGCTAACAATCTCTACCCCGGACATCGCCGATGATTTTCCGGACCAAGTGGCGGCACTAGAGCTGCCACTGCGTAATTTTGGTGGGCTACAGCAGTTCAGCGGTGCGGTAGTGACGGTGAAATGTCATGAGGACAATTCGCTGGTCAAAGAGTTGGTGGGTACTCCGGGTGGGGGTCGGGTCATCGTGGTGGACGGTGGCGGTTCGCTGCGGCGCGCTCTGCTCGGTGATATGTTGGCGGAAAAAGCCGCAGCGAATGGTTGGTCGGGCGTGGTGATCAATGGTGCGGTGCGCGACGTTGATCAAATCGCGGTGATTCAGCTAGGTGTGCAGGCATTGGCAAATACGCCGCTCAAGACTGACAAGCTTGGGGTAGGTCAGGTGGACGTTGCACTGCATATCGGAGGCGTAACTGTGAATCCGGGTGACTATGTCTATGCTGACAACAATGGCGTGTTAGTGGCATCTGGCGCGCTGTTTTAGCTGACGTGACTGCGGCGGTACCAACTGCCGCAGCTAGCGTCATGCTTGCAAAGTCGCCTCAGGCGGTGATGCGCATGGACAGATCCAGCGCTTTACAGTCTTTGGTCAGCGCACCGATAGAAATAAAATTGACACCGGTTTCCGCAATTGGCCGCAGGCTTTCATCAGTGATACCGCCTGAAGCCTCAAGCTCTGCACGACCGGCATTCAGGGCCACCGCATCTCTCAGTGCGGCTAGTGAAAAATTGTCCAGCATGATGCGATCGGCGCCCGCGGCCAGAGCCTGCTCCAGCTCATCGCGGTTTTCTACCTCTACTTCCACCGGTTTATCAGGCGCGATACGGCGCGCGTTAGCTATGGCGCTGGCAATTGAGCCGCAGGCATGGATATGGTTCTCTTTGATCAGAAAAGCATCATACAAACCCATGCGATGATTGCCGCAGCCACCGCAGGTCACGGCGTATTTTTGGGCTGTGCGCAGGCCGGGAATAGTCTTGCGAGTATCAAGTAGCGTGACGCCAGTGTCAGCGACTACGCCGGCGTAATGACTGCTCAGGGTCGCGGTGCCCGACAATAGCTGCAAGAAGTTTAGTGCTGCGCGTTCCCCGGTAAGCAGGCTGCGCGCATTGCCGTGCAAAGTGAAGAGTGTGGCGTCAGCACTCAGACTGTCGCCGTCACTAAACTGCCAGTCAATGCTGACTGATGAATCCAGTTGCTGAAACACTTCATCAACCCAGGCTGTACCGCACAATATGCCTGGTTCACGACAGATTATCCGCGCCCGTGCGATGCTGTCGGCGGCGATTAGCTGCGCGGTTATGTCGCCACTACCCACGTCCTCACGCAGTGCGGCACGAACCTGGTTGCTGATATCTTCTTGCGGGGGTAATGACGACACTGGCGCCTCGGCTGCAGCAAATAAATGTGGCGGCGATTGTAGCAGGTTGGGCTATTATGTTCCCGTTTGTCGCATTTACTGGTCGGCAATAGCGAGGTTAATAATGGAAGCGCTGCAATGGAGAAGTTCGAACAGTTAGGCCTCACCGTGATCGATGGCTGGATCGAGCAGGCCCAGCGGCTGCCGTCGCCCAACTGTAATCAGCGACCGGAACCGTCAGAGATTAGTTTACTGGTTATCCACAATATCAGCTTGCCTCCCGGTCAATTTGGCGGCGGGCAGGTTCAGGATTTTTTTTGCAACAAGCTTGATTGCGATGAGCATCCTTATTTTGAGCAGCTGCGGGATGTGTGCGTCTCAGCGCACTTGTTTATCGACCGGGACGGGCAGCTTATCCAGTTCGTGCCGTTTCACCAGCGCGCCTGGCATGCAGGGGTTTCTGAATTTGGCGGCCGCGCCGAATGTAACGACTACAGCGTAGGTATTGAGCTGGAGGGAACCGATCATGATGCCTATACTAGTGCACAATATAGGCAACTCACGCGAGTGACCCAAGCATTGATGCAGGCTTACCCGGCGCTTACGCGTCGGCGGATATGTGGCCACCAAGATATCGCTCCAGGGCGTAAGACCGATCCTGGGCCGGCATTCGATTGGCGAAATTTTTTAGCGACACTTGCCCACGATGGAGATCAATAGTGACTTTTTTGGCTTTGGTTGTAGCGTTGATACTGGTTCATTACTGGGACAGTAGTCAGCAATTTCAGCGTGATGAATGGTTTTATTCCCTGCTAAACCGCTTTGCCGGTTGGTCTTTTCCACCTGTGTTGGAATTGTTGTTGGTTATCATGCTGCCGGCAGCGGCAATCTGGTTGCTGTTGGAGTTGTTTGGTGGCTGGCTTTTTGGGCTGGTCGGAATGGGGCTCACCGTGTGCCTGCTATTGTACAGTTTTGGACGTGGTGACTATGAAGCGGCAGTGACCCGTTATCGATCTCAGTGCGGGGGTGGGGATTTGCAGTCTGCTCTGTTATCAGCTGAGGAGTTGTTCGCGGCTGACCCGGCTGACTTCGATGAAACTGGTCCCGAAGGACTGCATCGTTGGATGAAGAAGCGTTTTGTCTATATGGCCTTTGAACGCTGGTTCGCGGTGATTTTTTACTTTGTACTGTTTGGTCCTGTCGGGGCTGTGGCCTATCGGTTATTGCAGATCTATGCGGAGAGCAGTCGTGCACGCCCCGCTGCTGGCTTGGCGCCGAGTGTACTTCACTATATCGATTGGGTGCCGTCGCGATTGATGCTAACTGCTTTTGCGCTTACCGGCGATTACGTAGGTAGTCGAGCCCTGTTGTCCGACGCCTGGCAGGATCTGCGTAACGGCAATGCCCAAGTGCTCAGCGACTGCGCACATGCAGCTTTGGGTTTGAAGTCTACGGTTTATAATGACAGCGGTGATCAGGCAACCTTTGCGCAGGTCAGTGAATGGGAGGTGGATCAGCTGCATGGCTTGATATCACGCAGTGCGATTGCGTGGCTACTGTTCGTTTCATTACTCACAATATTTTTGTAAACAGGAGGTTAACAAGTGTCGGTTAGTTCAAGGAAGGTCATTATTGTTACGGGTTCATCCTCGGGTATTGGTGCTGCGGTCGCTCGACGTGCGGCGCGCGAAAATTTTAATGTATTGGTCAATTACAACAGTAATCAGGCTGGTGCTGAAGAGGTTGTATCCTACTGTCATCGTCAGGGAGTTGACGCGGTTGCAGTGGGTGCAGATATCGGTGAAGACGCTGCCTGCCATGCGTTGGTTGGCGTTGCGCAAGAGTCATGGGGGCGGGTCGATGTGTTGGTCAATAATGCTGGCACGACCAAGTTCTGTGCGCATGGTGACCTGGATGGTCTGGACGCTGAAGATTTCCACCGGCTATATCAAATTAATGCAGTCGGTGCCTTTCAGATGATAAGAGCGGTCGCGCCCGTTATGAAACGTAACGGTGGCACTATCGTTAATGTAGCTTCGGTGGCTGGCCTCAAAGGTGTGGGCAGTAGCCTGGCTTACGCCTGTTCCAAGGCAGCATTGCTGGCCATCAACCAGTCTATGGCGCGTGAGCTGGGCCCTGAAATCCAGGTCAATGCAGTGTGCCCCGGCATGGTGGAGGGTGAATGGTTGCGTGAAGGTCTTGGCGAAGAGCTCTATCCTGCGGTGGAGCAGCATTTCAAAGATCGGGCACCAATGGGTGCCATTATGACGGCGGATACTGTTGCCGATAATATTTGGTTTTTTGCTGTGGGTGCATCCAACGTTACCGGAGAGCATCTGTTGCTCGATGGCGGAGCGACCTTGCCCTACTAAATTCTCAGCAGCTGCTACACTCAATAAAAGGTCGTTTAAATTGAGTGGTGAGGGTGGCAGATCGAGGTCCTGAAACAACGATACCTGAAGTAGCGCTGCGACATGCTTTGGCCGTGTCTGCGCCACGTTTGGTGCTGACAATTCTTTATCATCCGAATTTGAAGCGTGTCGGTCAGCGGGGTGAGTTGGGTAAGTTCAAGCTTGGGCAGGTGGCAGAGTTAAGTCGTCACTCGCCGCTGTTCACCGATCCTCACGTCAGTGCTAATGAAGCGCCGCTTGCAGACCGTCATATAAGTCGCCAGCCTATTGTTTTTACCCGCGATCGCGCGGGTGTTGCCGTGAGCTTGCCTGCTCGCGGCAGCTCATTGCATGTCGATGGACAGGCGGTTATCGGCAGTCATCATCTTAGTCGCGCCGATTTAAGTCGTGGGGTTGTATTACTGCTGGCGCGACGTCTGGTGTTGTTGTTGAAACTGGCCCCCGTCGAGACTGGAGCCGAAGCCAGCCGCGACAGTAGCTTTATTGGCGCCAGCTCGGCGTTGGATATTTTACGGAGTGAGATTGGCGCGGTGGCAGCTACTGATGCGGCCGTTATGTTGCGGGGTGAGTCGGGTACCGGTAAAGAGCTGGCGGCTCAGGCGATACATAGCAGTAGTGCGCGCCGCGAACAGCCCTTGGTCGCCGTCAATATGGCTGCTATTCCTGCGGAGCTTGCGGCTGCGGAACTGTTCGGTGTGCGTAAGGGCGCTTTTACCGGTGCAGACGCTGATAAACCGGGGTACTTTCAGCAAGCCGCTGGCGGCACTTTGTTTTTAGATGAAATTGGCGCCTGTCCGGAACCGGTGCAACCGCTGCTGTTGCGGGCCCTGGAAAGCGGAGAGGTACAACGGGCCGGGGGTCGTATTGAGACTGTAGATGTACGTGTGGTTTCTGCGACCGACGCTAGTGTCGAAGAGCAGGGGTTCAGCGCTGCGCTGTTGCACCGACTCGCGGTGGTCACCCTGCGTGTACCTCCTTTGCGAGACCGAGTTGAAGATGTGGGCCTGTTGTTTTTTCATTTCTTGCGTGAGCTTGATTGTAATGCCCCCGCACCCTTGCATCAGCCACAGATGGATCCGGTTATCCATGGACAGTGGGCCGCTCTGGTCGTTGATTTGGCGCGTTATCGGTGGCCTGGAAACGTGCGTGAGCTGCGTAATTTTTGCCAGCAGATTGTGCTTTCCACGCGTGCCCACGGCAGTCTTCGCGTGCCCCAGATTATTATGGACGCACTCCATCAAGATTCGGTTGTCGCTTTTGCACAACGCAGTGAGGCCTATAGAGTAGCCGCTGAATTGCCGGCTGATGAAGTCATAAGAGTCATGGAGCAGGCTGACTATGAACCTGCCCGGGCGGCGCGGTTATTGGATGTCAGTCGAACTGCACTGTACAAGCGTTTACAGGGTATCGAGGAGCTGCGTCTGGCTAACGATGTGCCAGCTCAGGAAGTACGTGAAGTCTATCGCCAGAGCGAGGGGCAGGTGCAGCAGGCGGCTGCCACTCATCGTGTTTCTCGCCCAGCGCTGTTGCGGCGCTGGCGTGCTCTGGAACTGGCGCCGCGGGCGCGCTGAATGGGCCAGGATACTATCGGCCCTTATCGGGTCCAGTCATTGGTCAAGCAGGGCGGTGAGGGTTCGGTTTATGCCGGTTATGATCGCCGCCTCAAGCGCCAGGTGGCGCTTAAACTTATTGCGGCGCCGCGCGACCGTGAGCAGCGTGAACAAGTCGTCGCGGAGGCGCGCGCATTGGCGCGGCTTAATCATCGTTCCATTGTGCAGATCTTTGATGTGGTGGAAACCAAGAGCCATCTGGTGCTGGTGATGGAATATGTCCCCGGACTTGATCTACAGGTATTGTGCGAACAGGTGGCGTTGCAGCAGGCAACTGTGATTCAGCTGGGTATTAACCTTTGTTCGGCGCTGGCGGCGGCTCAGCGTGCAGGCGTTGTGCACCGTGATCTGAAACCAGCGAACGTGTTGATTGCCAGTAGTGGGCAGGTAAAATTGGGCGACTTTGGGATTGCTTTGGGGGTCCCGCAAGCTGCTCCTAAGGCCGCCAGCAATGAAGACACCCTGCCTGTTTCGGTGCCCGGAACGCTATTAGCAATGTCGCCTGAGCATGCTGCCGGCGCCGAGTTGGATGCGCGCACTGATGTGTTTGCCCTGGGTTTGATTTTGTATCGCTGCCTGGCTGGCGAGCACCCGTTTGCGACTGCCGCCAACGATTTGGTGTTACTGCAACAGGTCCAGCATACCCCACATACACCGCTGCAAGAGCGCAATACCGCCATTGCGCCGGAGCTGAGTGAACTGGTCGATCTAATGTTGACCAAGGACCCACGTCAGCGCACGTTGGGCGCACTGGAAGTACGCCAGGCGCTGATCAAAATCAAACGCACTGTACCGGTCTATCAGGGCGCAGCACTCAGCGCGGTGATGGGCGGTCGCAGTCGTGAGATTATGCAAATAGACTCACCGTCGCGCTTACCTGCGAGTGTCACTGGTGCAGCTCGCAGTCGGCTTCTTTCGCGGGCCGAGTGGGGTCGCTGGGGTCGGCCGCATCCATCGCGATATATTGCGGGTGCCATGGCGGCGAGTGTGCTGGCAGGATCTGGCCTGCTCTACTATCAGGAGGTCGCAAAAACCGTGCAACCGGTTGAGCTCAGGCCTCCGCTAATCGCCGCGATGAGCGAGGGTGAGTCATTGCCGTCCACCGATGAGTTGCATCGTTTACTGGGTCAGGCTCTGGCGGCGACAGGGCAGTTTAGCGCCGCCGGAGCGACGCCAGAGGAGCGCTTACACACGCGAATTCGCTGTAATACCTACCTATGCGAACTGCGCATGATTCGCGAGACCCATGGACAGCAACGTGAAGATTACTCGGTATTGCTGACCGGGGTGCCGCCGCGCGCCTGGCGCTCCAGTATGGATCGCGCTATCGGCCGACTCTATGGCAACTGAAAGTGACCCTGGGCCTGGCAGCCCAATTTCTTGAATTGTTAATAGGCTAACCCTTCAATTTGTTAGCAACAGCGGTGTTAATGCCAGCAGTAACTGCGCGGCGAAATACAGTGGTGTACCCCAGAGTCTGTTGCTGGCTCCGGGCTTTACGAACTGCTGGCGAGCAACCGCCAGATCGGAGAGGGCGAATCCCCAGCCACCGATGGCTACAGCATAGCCCAGTGGACTATCCGCAACTGCCGTGGCAATGGTCACCATTGCGCAAATCACGGTGACGTATAGGGCCACCGGTATGCGCATATCGAGGGCCAAATGCGGTTGTAACCAGCGCCAGGATAAAGCCCCCAGTGCCAACGCCAGTGTCAGACCAATACCGAGCAGGAGTGGCACCAGTGGTAGATGACTAAAGGCCACCACGTACATGACATGACCCAACAGAAAACTGACCAGTCCGGCTTTAAAGCAGTTTTCGCTGTCGGGTATCAGCAGCACGTCACCCAGCCAGCTCAGTGCCAGCCCGGCCAATAGCCATTGACCGTAGCCGCTATGCAGGGCGCCGCTATCAATCGCCAGCGCTACAAAGCAGCTAGCCGCTAGTGGCTTGAACAGCCAGGCTAGCCGCCGCGGGCCCCGGGTTTCAACCCAAACCAGCGCAACGACTGATATTGCGGCGACAGCAATGATTAGCAGCATCAGTTTTTCTCCATACTTATTCGCCGCACCTGTTGCAGCAATCGATGGTTGAGTGGGGTAGGGACATTGAGCGTAGTGGCGCGACGGCAGCAATAGCCGGTAATAGCCTCGATTTCCGTGGCGCGTCCACGCTCCAGGTCCTGCCGCATGGACGAGGCGTTGTCGGCGGTTGCGCCAATGATCCCGGCCACCGTTTTCTGTAGGGTTGCGGCTAGCTGTTTAAAGCCAGCGGCTGCGCTGACGGCCGCTAGTTCAGCGACCAGTGCCTGGGTTTCCTCGCGCAGCTGCGGATTTTCCAGCAGCTCGCCATTGCGGCAACCGTGTATGGCCGTGAGGGGGTTGATGGCACAGTTAATCATGAGTTTACGCCACAGCGACAGGTTTATGTCTGCATCCCAGAGCCAGCTTCCTCGTGGCTCGAGCAGTTCGCTTAGCGCCCTTGCCGTTGCTGCCCCGTCAGGCTGGCCCACCCGCGTGTCTCCGTGCCCGGCGTGAATCAAATCTCCGGCATTATCCAGATAAGCACCTTCGGTAGTGATGCCGCAGTACGTCAGGCTCGCCGGGTAGTGGTTGATTAGCTGCTCATAGATGCCAAGACCGTTGTGCAACAGTATCACCGGTGCATCTGCGGCAAGTTTTCCTCTGACGTCAAGTAATGCCGGTATCACATCCGCCGCTTTAGTCGTAATGATAAGACCTTGAATCTCCTGCACAGCGGCAGCGCTTGAGCGGGTTAAGTGGTGAGTTGAAACACGGCCTTGGGCATATCGTTTCAACTGCGCCGGCGCTACCTCTGCGCCGGCGCAGTTGCGGTGCAGCAGAGACACCTTGCTGCCGGCTTCCTGCAGCTGAGTGGCGAGCAGGGTACCGATGGCTCCCGCTCCCAGAATGTGCCAGCGCTCAGTCAAGATTGTTTCCTTTCACAGCAGTGATTTCCGCTACTAAATGCTATTATCAGCGGCATCTGAATCAGCGAGTATACCTTATGCCATCTTTTGATATTGTCTCTGAAGTTGACCTGCATCAGCTCACAAATGCGGTCGACCAGGCTGCTCGTATTGTTGCTAACCGCTTTGACTTCAAAGGCGTGGGGGCTTCTTTTGAGCGCGACCAGCGCAGTGTGGTGTTGACTGCAGATGCGGACTTTCAGGTAGAGCAAATGCAGGATATGTTGCGCAGTACACTGATTAAGTGTGAGCTTGACCCCAAGGCTATGGAGTTGGGTGATATCACCGGTTTGGGTAAGCAGGTCAAGCAGGTTATTACCCTGCGGCATGGGCTGGACTCACCGACCTGCAAGACTATCAACAAAGCCATCAAGGAAACCAAGTTTAAGGTCCAGTCACAAATTCAGGACCAACAGGTGCGAGTAACGGGCAAGAAACGCGATGAATTACAGCAGATAATGGCGCAACTGCGGGAGTTGGATCTGGAATATCCTCTGCAATTTACCAACTTCAGAGATTAGGTCGGATAAACCGCAGTGCGGTTTAGAAAGGGTGACTGGCGAATTTGGTGCTGACCGGGTGCTTGTTCATAATGCGTGGTCTGCAAACGATAGGGAGTAAATAACATGGCAAAAGCAGCTGAGTATTCACTGGGCCCGGAGGTATTTCCGCGGGGCTGGTTCATTGTTGCAGAGAGTAGTGAGCTGGATGCAGGACCGCTACCCGTCCGTTTTTTTGGCAAGGACTTCGCTCTGTATCGCGGGGAGAGTGGCAAGCCCATAATGCTGGATGCCTATTGCGCGCATATGGGGACTCATATTGCGGCCAGCAAGAGCGCCATGATTGTGCAAAATGGCGAGCAAATTGAGGGTGACTCAATCCGCTGTCCTTATCACGGTTGGCGTTATGGTGCAGATGGCAAGCTCGATGACATTCCTTACCATGAGGGCGCTTTGCCCAAGTCTGCAGCCATAGGCTCGTACCATGTCGAAGATGTCATGGGCTGCGTCATGATGTGGTGGGATCCTGAGGGAGGAGAGCCTGAATATGCAGCGCCCTGCCTTAAGGAATGGGATGACCCTAGCTGGGTGCGCTGGGAGTTGGACCATCTCGGTGAGATCGAGCTGCACGGGCAGGAAATACTGGATAATATGGCCGATGCCCAACATTTGGGGCCGACCCATGGTGCCCCCTGCGAATATTTCGAGAATGAAATTGATGGGCATCTTTGTATCCAGCGGCAGGGCGGCTTTCATCAGAAATACAATGCCATGTTAACCACTACTACCTGGTACACCGGTCCCGGAGTATTGCTGTCCAAGCAGGAATTTGGTGATGTGTTGACGTTTGAGCTGATCGCTAACACCCCGATTGATGATGGGGTGTCAAAGGTTTGGCATGCGGCTCTTGCCAAGGCCGACAATGTGCCTCACTCGGAAGCAGATATAGCAACGGCAAAAGGTATTCAGGCTGGCGCTTTGGATGCCTTTGCGGCTGATTTTGATGTTTGGCGGCATAAGCGCTCTGCCATCCGGGTCATGCAAATGCCCAACGATGGCCCCTTTCGCATGGTGCGTAAGTGGTATGGGCACTTTTACGACAAGCGCGAGAATGCGGCCAACTATCTGGATGAAGCCGCTGGCATCTACCATATCCCGACGCTGGACAAACCCAGTGATGAGGTCAGACAGCTTGAGGCGGGGTTATTCGGACGATGAGCGCGACTTTGCCAGACCTACAGCAGTATGTGGGTAAAGAGTTTGGACCGTTCCATTCATGGGATCCGGTTAACGCGCCGATGATCCGGCACTGGTGTGAGGCCATGGGTGACACTAACCCTATCTATACCAGCGATCAGGCAGCGCAGGCGGTTGAACATCAACAACTGGTGGCCCCGCCAACTATGCTGCAGGCATGGTCCATGGTTGGCTATGCCGGTGAGCGAGCGCCTGGCTCCAGCTCGGGCAGCGCCTTTGCAGTGCTGGAAGTACTGGAAGCTGCAGGCTACCCGGGTGTGGTGGCGGTCAACTGCGAGCAGGAGTACGAGCAGTATCTGCAACCGGGTGACGAGATTTATTACAAAGCCGAACTGGAATCAATTTCTGCGGAGAAAACCACTGCCCTGGGTACGGGTTTTTTTGCCACGGAAAAGTCCACGTTCTATAACCAACGGGATGAACTGGTAGGGACTATGCGCTTTCGGGTCTTCAAATACCGCCCCGGTAGCCGGGAGAATGCCGATGGCTGAGTTACGATTGATTGATCTTGTGGTCGGTACTAAGCTGCCTGAACTCAGTATTGATATTACGCCGCGGCTTATTGTCGGCGGCGCTATTGCCAGCCGTGATTATCAGAATGTTCACCATGACAAAGACGCGGCTCAAGCGCTGGGTTCGCCGGATATATTCATGAATATCCTTACTACCAATGGCCTAGTCGGACGCTATGTGACTGATTGGGCTGGCCCCGCCGCACGCCTGAAGAAGGTGGACATCCGCCTGGGTGCGCCCAATTTCCCTGGTGACTGCATGACTTTTAGTGGAGAAGTACAAGCTTGCGACAACGCTACTGGAGAAGTCACGGTGGCGATAGCCGGTAACAATCAATTGGGCCCGCATGTGACCGGTACCGTGGTGTTGCACTTGTTGGCGTAAGGCGGCCGGACGTTTATCGTTTGGCATGGTCTTCCGGCTGCTGCTGCAGCGGGGTTGAATGCGGTTAGCGTTGTGCTGCCGCATTATTGAAGATTACCAGCAGTAGCATGTCTTCCTGAATCTCGAAAAAACTGTGCTCAGTTGCGGCTTCGACATAGAGTAGAGTGCCGGGCACGACGTCTTTTTCTTCGTCGCCCAGACGCATGCGAGCGCGGCCCTCCAGCACAAAGTAAACTTCATCCTCGTCGTGAGGGGCTTGCATGTCTTTGCTGCCGGCCGCCAGCGAATAGAGGCCGCAGCTGATTGACGGTACGTTGAGAAATTCCAGATATTCTACGTCGCGGCCTTCCAGACGCTGCCTGACTTCACTGATATCTACGACTTTCCAGTTTTCGTCTGCCATGTGCTTCTCCAGAGATTAGGCCGTCCAATATACGTGCTGGCAGTCGCTAGGCAAAGGGTTGCGCTCAATAAGCACTACTTTGACTGGTTTTTGTCAGACTAGTCAGATCGAGGCGCGCGGCGCGGTGAAAGTTGCTTCCCAGGCGTTGAATGCGGTTGAGTGCCGCCGTCGTCTGTAAGACAATGCGCAGCTTCACTGCAACCCCGGAATTTGACCATGTTTGAAGCCCTTGAGCGCTTGCCCGCCGACCCAATTCTGGGCTTGGCAGCTGCCTGTAAAGCCGATCCTAACCCGCATAAAGTCGATGTTACTGTGGGCGTTTATATGGATGAGGCCGGGGCGACACCGGTGCCGCAGGCCATCAAGCTGGCGCAGCAGGAATTGGTGGGCAGCGAAACTACCAAAGTTTATATGCCTCAAGTCGGTGATGCGGATTTCAATCGCGGTATGCAGGAATTGATGCTGGGTGCGGATTCCAATGCCCTTTCGGAGGCGCGAGTTACCAGCGTGCAGGCGCCCGGTGGTTCTGGAGCGCTGCGTTTGTGTGCCGAGGTAGTCAAGATTGCCAACCCCGACGCCACTATATGGGTGAGCGATCCGACTTGGCCCAACCACGTGCCGTTGTTGGGAGCTACCGGCCTCAAACTGCGCAGCTATCGTTATTATGCTTCAGCGACCCATTCAGTAGATTTTGAAGCCATGCTGGAAGACCTTCAACAGGTTGGCCGCGGTGATCTGGTGCTACTGCATGGCTGCTGTCACAACCCCTGTGGCGCCGACCTTGATCAGCAACAGTGGGGGCTTATCGCAGCGTTGGCCGCGCGCAACGGATTTACGCCTTTTGTCGATTTCGCGTATCAGGGTTTGGGTGATGGGCTGGAGGCTGATGCGGCTGGATTACGGCAGTTAGTTGCAGCGGTCCCCGAGGTTTTGATTGCAGGCTCCTGCTCCAAGAATCTGGGTCTGTATCGTGAGCGTACCGGGGCAGCGCTGTTTGTATCAGCCGATCCAGACGCAGCTATTGCCGCGCAAACTCAGGCCACAGCCGCCGCGCGGAGAATTTACTCCATGCCTCCGGCGCACGGTGCGATTCTTGCCGGTCGTGTGCTTACCGATGCGCGTCTTAATGCGCTCTGGCGCGAAGAGTTGGAGCAGATGTGTGGTCGGATTAACGGTTTGCGCCTGCAGTTGGTTGAGAAACTCAATGCAGCTACCGGCGAGGACTTTGGTTTCATTGCCCGTGAAAAGGGTATGTTTTCCTTTTTGGGTATTTCCGCAGAGCAGGTGAAGCGTCTGCGTGAGGAGCACAGTGTTTATATGGTCGGCTCTTCCCGCATGAATATCGCCGGCTTGCGTGCCGACAATATGGATTACTTTGCCGCGGCTGTGGCTAAAGTTCTGTAAGTCGCTGCCAGTAGTCGCACAGAGTGAGGTATATCAGTCTATTGTCGCTAAGTTGGTCCAGCTCGGCGGGCTTTGGCTTCCGCTGTAAATAGCTAGCGACCATTTCCAGGCATTGCTGATCGCTGAGTGAATCCCCTTCACAAATCGCGGCCAGGTCGTACCAGGGGTTGCCCATCGCCGCGTATTCCCAGTCTATTGCCAGCAACCCGGCGGCGCCTGCAAGGCGATTGGCCTGCAGCAAGTCATTGTGACACAGGCATTGTTCACTGTTACTGGCGCGTTCACAGGCGGCGACAAAGGCGGCTTCAGGCTGCTCATGACCGAGGTAAACCAGATAATGCTGTGCTCGCTGCAGTGGCCTGAGTCGGAATTTGACCGGCGCCAGCCCATGGATACCGCGCAGTAGAGCGGCCACCTCGGTTAGCGGGTGCGTAGTGTCAGTGTCAGCGGGATAGAAAGCGGTGACCAATGCGCCAAGCTCTGGGTTAAAGTACAGTGGCTTGGGTGCGAGACTCTGTTTATGGGCATTTTGATGCGCGCGCCATTCCGCTGGGCGGCTGAGGCCTAGCCGCTGTGGGTCCTGACCATCCAGGCGCAACACAAATTGTCTTTCTCCAGCGGCCACCAGCCAGCTGAGATTGCTGCGGCCAGAGCCGATTTGGTGTTGCACCGTCGGTGCAACCAGCAGCGGTTCCTTGCTGTCCCAATGCTGCCACTGGGACAGAACCTGTTGCAGTTTCAGTTGTGTGTTTGCAGGTAATGTTGCCGCCATTGCCAATATCCGTAGCATGCGATGACTATGTATACCACAAACAGCAAGGTGGTGAGATATAGGCCCCGGTCCAGATACAAGCCGATAGAAATCGCATCGATAACCAGCCAGTAAAGCCAGTTCTCCAGAACTTTGCGCGCCACCATCCAGGTAGCCAATACGGCGCCCCAGGTGGTGAAACTGTCCAGATACGGCAGCGCCGCGTTGGTGTTGAGAGACAGCAGGGTGCCGCTGGCACTAGCGGCGACCAGTACCAGAGAGATAGCTACACAGTGCTGACGTAGTGACCACCGTGAGATCTGCAGCGGGTTGTTATCATTGCCACCACGCCGCCATTGCCACCAACCGTATGCTGCCATGGCCAGGTAATAGACTTGCAGACCAGACTCCATAACCAGGTTTACATCCCAGAACAGGAAAAGAAAAATCGCGGTGCTGGCGGCGGCAGCGTACCAGCACCACAGACTTTCCCGCACGGCCAGCAGCAGATACGCGATGCCCAGCACGACTGCGCTGGCTTCCCACCAGGAAAAGTTGGCGGCGGCGTCCTGAAGTAGCTGTTCCATGGTGTATCGGTAGCGCTAGAACGTGTAGCTGGCGCTAAGGCCAACCTGGCGCGGCGCGCCATACTGATAATAGGGCTCGACGGCATAATCCTTACGTGGGTCATTACCGAAACCACCAAAGCCGCGTACAAAAATATCTTCATCGGTCAGATTGCGGCCCCACAGGGTGAGCGTCCAGTTGCGCGCTTGGTAGCCGACGCTGGCATTAAGCAGGTCATAGGCGCTGGCACGCACTTCGTGCCGATCGGAAAAGTAAAAGGAGTCTTTGCCCTCAAGATCCGCCTGCAGATACAGCCCGCCGCTGAAGCTGTAACGTGCTCCCAGGGTATACTGGTATGCAGGCGCCTGAGCCTGTTCGCGACCGGCAAGGTCGTCACCTTGTGCATTGATATAGTCTTCGTATTCCGTCTCCAGTAATCCCAGACTGCCCCACAAGCGCAGCGCGTCGCTCAGTAGCCAGTCAACTTCCAGTTCCATCCCGTAGTTATTGCCCTGCGCTGCATTATCAGTGAAGTCAATGAAGTCGCTGCTGCCGCCGGGGCGTTGCACGACGAAGGAGCCGCGGACTTGCTGATCTTCCCGGTCCATGTAAAACATGGCCAGGCGAGTCTCCAGCCGGTTCTCCAGTAGCCGCGCTTTCAGGCCCACCTCATAGTTGATCAGGGACTCTTCATCGTACTCACTAACGCCGCTCAACAGGTTGAGCACCTCGGGGTCCGATATCTCATTCAGCGTGGAAAGAATGTCTGGATTGACGCCGTTGGCACGATAGCCGCGCGCGATGCTGGCATAGGCGAGGGTCTGATCATTCGTCTGGTATTCCAGCGCTATGCGTCCGCCCCAAAGCGACTTTTCAGTATCTGAATTCACCTGGCTGCTATCTTTGTAGTCGGTGTCGCGGTCTTCCCAGCGCAGGCCCAGTGTCAGCTTAAGTGCTTCTGTGAAACTAATGTCCAGCTGGCCAAACAGTGCCAATGTCGCTGTCTCATAGCGGCTGTCAAAACGGGTATTGCCGTAGCTGTTAAACCGATTCAAGTCTTCATCATTGCTCAGATAATATGCTCCGGCGGTCCAGTCGGTAGAGTTCGCAAACAGTTTTGAGCTGTCATTGGAGTGCAGTCGCCACTGCGCACTGTAACTGTCGCGTTCACGCTGATACCGGTCAAAGGATGAGTAGCCAAAGGGGTGAAAACCCTCGTAAACCCAGTCCTCGTCATAGCCATAATCGCTGCGGGTGTTGGCTACTGTAAGTAGCACTTCATTATCAAAGGCGTTGAACGTAGAGGCTACCAGCACAGAGGCGGAGCTGGATTTCTGGTCGTCCTGACCGGGTTCGTCGGACAGCGTGTCGCGAACATTATCCAGCGAGAAACCGTCATAGCCATTGTTGATGTCGATGTGGTTGAGGCCCAGGTCCACAGTATGGGCGTCGGCCAGCCACCGCAGTTTACCGCGCAGGGTCAGCTCGTCGCGCGACTGGGTGTCTTCGCGCTGGAGAAACTGATTGTCGGTGAAGCCGTCACTGCGAAATTGATGCGCAGCAACCCGATACAACAGTGAATCACCAAGTGGTCCAGAGCTGGCCGCGCCGAGATTCCAGGTTTGGTAGTCGGCGATGCCGGCTTCAATATAGTTTTCGAACTCCGCAGTCGGGGCGGCGCTGCGGATGTTGATGAGTCCCGCCAGGGCATTGGCGCCGTGCAGCGTGCCCTGTGGGCCGCGCAGTATTTCCACCTGCTCAATATCAAACAGGGTCCCCAGACCGCCCATACCGCTGAAATCAACGCCGTCCAGAATGACGCCAACCGAGGGATTGAGTGGGGCCTGAAACTGACTGCGGTCGCCGACACCCCGAACTTGAAAAAAGCGAGCGCGATTACTGCCGCCAGAAAAATTTACGTTGGGTGCGAGATTGATGACTTCGTCAAGGTGTTGAGCGGCGCGTTGTTGAATCAGCTCCGCACCAATGACGCTGGTGCTGTTGGCCTCTTGCATCAGGTTGGTATCGCGAAACTGGGCCGTGACAACTATTTCAGGTAATTCATTGGCACCGACATCGCCGGTGGCCAAGCTTACGCTGAGACAGCTTAGGGTCAAAAAGGGGCGTATTGAAGCTTTCATTGAGTCTCTCCAGAATAGGCAAAGAGACCCGGTCGTGAACACATTGCAAGGTGTAACAGATAGGTTGTCCTATCCCTACGCCGGTGCTAACCGGATCAGGTTCAAAGGGTTCACTGACGCCACTGGGTCAGTATCTCAGGCTTTTGGCCACCCCTCAGGATTTAAACGACGCGGGCGGTAGAGCTACACCACGTTGCGGCGGCAGTGTATCATTGCCGGCCCGAGCAAGGGAACATGATTCATGCAAGGCAGTGATCACAGCAGCGATAGCGGGACTTGGACTCGCTCTTCAGACAATCTGTCCTACCGCGATATTGATGCGCAGATGCAGCGTTTTGCGCGTAATGTCGAGATGAACGAGCGGCTCTCGCGACGCCTGCAGCAATATGAATTGATGCTACTTGAAGCGGCTAGTTTGGCGGCGTTGCTGGACATTTTGCTGCGTTCCACTCGGCAGCACTTTGAGCTGTGCGGTGCCAGCCTGACACTGTATGACCCGCAGCATGTAATAGCAGAATTGATGCCGCCGGGACTGGATTATGGTGACGACCTGCAGCTGGTCAAGGACACTTTTGATATGCACCAGCGCTATGGCGTGCGGCCTGAAATTGAAGTGGTGGATGTAACTGCGTTGGCCGATTCAGAGCTGCCGCTTAGTGCGAACGGGCCGGCTACTCTGGTGTTGCTGCCCCTGATGCGCGATGGGCAGTTGGTGGGCAGCTTTCATTGGGATTGCGATGAACGGGACGCGTTCGCCAGTAGCGGTGAGCGGGAATTCATGGCGCACCTTGCCGAGATTATCGCTATTTGTCTGGATAACTGCGTTAACGCCCAGCGCCTGTCCAGACTGAGCCTGCTTGATCCGGTTACGCGAACCGGTAATAACCGAGCCTTTGGCATGGAGTTGCGCAAGGAAATAGCCCGAGCGCAGGGTCACCACAAACCGCTGGTGTTGTTGCAGGTAAGGGTAGATGAATTTGCCGATATCAATCACACCCATGGACATTTGTCCGGTGACTACGTCATACGCTCTATCGCTACACAAATAGCGCGCATGCTGCGCGCGACTGACTATATCGCACGGTCTGGTCTGGACCAGTTTGCACTATTGTTGCCCGCCTGCACCGAGGCCAAGGCGCAGGAGGTAGCGGAGCGTATGCGTAGCGAAATTGAGTTTATGGAGATTGACGACAAACGCGGTGCTAACCTGTTTGCGAGCCTCTCAGTTGGCTTGACCTGTTGGAGTCCCAATAGCTACCCTGCGGTTAATATGGAGCAGCTGGCAGAGCAGATTAACAATTCAGCGCTGCAGGCGATGCGCCGAGCCTCTGATCTTGGCGGCAATCGTATTAACGTAGTGCGCCTGACCACGATGATGGTCTAACTTGAGTGCCGTTTTCGGTAGCAGGCCGCGGTTTAATGTCTTGAACGCCGCCGGCCCAGCGCGAGGGGTATTCGGAGTAGAATAGCCGTCCATTCGGTAACAAGTGGAAGCTGAAAATGGCATTCGACCCGGTTAAATTGACTGGCAGCAAAATACTCATCACCGGTCCTACAGGGCAGGTAGCGGAACCCGTGGTGGCGGCGCTCGCCGGCCATTGTGATGTTACTGCACTGGCGCGATTCAGCAAGCAAGAAGACCGTGATCGTATAACGGCTCTGGGGGCTAACTGTGTGGCCGCCGATCTCGCTGATGTGGATGGTCTGGCCGCAGTGCCAACCGACTTTGACTACGTGCTTAACTTCGCGGTAGTCAAGACCGATGATTTTGACTACGACCTGGCAGCCAATGCCGAGGGCGTGGGACGTCTGATGCTGCACTGCAAAAGTGTGAAGGCTTTTTTACACTTTTCATCGACGGCAGTTTATCAATATGCCGGGCATGAGCCGCGGAGTGAGAACTCTCCTTTAGGTGATAATCACCGAGCCATGTTCCCCACCTACAGTATCAGCAAAATTGCCGCTGAAACGGTGTGTCGATTTACTGCTCATCAGTTTGGAATACCAACGACGATTGCGCGCCTCAGCGTTCCCTACGGTGATAACGGAGGCTGGCCTTACTACCACCTGTTGATGATGCAAAACGGCATTCCGATTGATATACACCCCGAACAGCCCAACTACTATAATTTACTGCATGTTGATGATTATCTGGAAAAGATTCCACGGCTGCTGGCTGCTGCCACGCCGGAGGTAACGACGCTGAACTTTGGTGGTTCGGAAGCTACCAGTGTCGAAGAATGGTGCGCCTATTTACAGGAGTTGACGGGATTTGAACCGGTGTTCAACGAGACTTCCACCGCCTTTGGCAGCCTCTGTATCGATACCACTCGCATGCATGAGCTGATAGGCACCACAGCGGTTGATTGGAAAGTGGGTGTCGCCAGTATGGTGCGCACTATGGCGCCTGAACTAATCAAGGAGGTAGGCTGATGTCTGATCTGGAATTGCGCTTGGCCCGTTTGGAAGCAATAGAGGCGATCAAGGGCCTTAAGGCACGTTATTTTGCCAGTTGCGACGGCAAACAGCCGGCGCAGGTGCGAAGCTGTTTTGCCGATGGCGAAATCGATCTGCAATACGGGCGGATAGGCAATTTCACCCGGGCCGATGATATGGTGGCGGTGTTCACGGAATTGGCCTGCGCGGAGCATATTATTGAAATGCACCATGCGCAAAATCCACAGATTACCGTCCACAGCGCTACCGAGGCCAGTGCGGTATGGGGTTTGTATTACTACATGATAGATACTAAACAAAATGTGGCCACGCAGCTGGGCGGTGGCTATGACGATGAGTATCGCTGTATTGACGGGGATTGGAAAATCACCCGTTCATGTTTTCACCAAAGCTCGACGCTGATACTGGATGTTGGCGAAGCGCTGGCGAAAGTGATTTATGCCGGTCGCACTGCGCCGGCGGAACTTGATGATCCATCCCGCCAAGCGGGCTGAGAGGTAACTATGTTTGATCTGATTATTCGTAATGGAACTCTGGTAGATGGCACCGGCCGCAAAGCATTTGAAGGCGATCTCGCTATCAAGGACGGACGCATCGCTGCGGTCGGTGATGTGAACGGCTCTGCTACCGAAGAGCTCGACGCCAGCCATTTGCTGGTAACGCCGGGGTGGGTGGATACGCACTCACATATGGACGGCCAGGCCACCTGGGACCCTCTGCTTAGTCCAGCGGTGAACCACGGTATTACAACATTGATTATGGGTAACTGTGGCGTCGGTTTTGCGCCCTGTGAGCCTAACTCGGCAGCGCGCGATCGCATGATTGCGGTTATGGAAGACGTTGAAGATATACCCGGAGCTGCGCTCCACGAAGGCATAACCTGGGAGTGGGAGAGTTTTCCTGAATACCTGGATACGTTGGACAAATTTCCGCGCGCCATCGACGTTGCCGCTCAAGTGCCCCATTGTGCGGTGCGCACGTATGTCATGGGAGATCGCGGTGTGCAGAATGAGCAGGCCACGCCCGCCGACGTCGAGCAGATGTCAGCGATAGTGCGCGAGGGCATTGAGGCCGGTGCTATCGGTTTCTCCACCTCCCGTACCGAGTTGCACCGGACCCGCGAGGGTTTAGCGATGCCAGGCACCTATTCTGATGAAAGTGAATTGTTGGGTATTGGCAAAGTGCTTGGGGAAATAGGCAAAGGCATCTACCAGCTGGTCTCTGACTGGGACGACTGGGAAGTGGAAATGGATTGGATGAAGCGCCTGTCAATTGCTAACAAGTGTCAGATCAACTTTGTGCTGTTCTATCAAGACGAAAGCCAGTGGCCGCGGGTCGAAGCCCAGCTCGATTACGTGCGACAGGCGAATGCTGAGGGCGCCAGGTTAGTGCCTCACGTCGGCGCACGTCCGGTCAATGTGCTGATGAATTTTAATGGCACCGTGCACCCGTTTTTCATGCATCAGAACTTTGCCCCGTTGGCTGCCCTGTCACCAGAGGAGCGCCTTGAGCGCTTGTGCGATCCTGCGGTAAGAGCGGCCATATTGGCCGAGCCGACGCCGACCATGGGCATTGAGGCGGCCGATCGCATGGCGGCCGATTTCGACCTGATGTATGAACTGGGAGAGGAGCCAGATTACGAGCCGACTCCAGATCAGAGCATGGCCGCGCGAGCCGCAGCCATGGGGATCACACCGCAGGAATTGGCGTATGACACCCTGCTGAAGCGCGATGGCAAGTCGATGCTGTATTTTCCGCTGATGGGCTACGACAAGGGAGACCTGCGTCGGCAGGTAACCATGTTGGAGGACGAGAACTCGGTCATTAGCCTGGCCGATACGGGTGCCCACTGCGGGGTGCTATCAGACGCCTCCATGCCTACCTATTTATTGGCCTACTTTGTTCGTGACCGCACGCGTGGTAAGCGCTTTGAGCTGGAGCAGGCGGTCAAGATGCACACCCGCGATACAGCCCGCTGTGTCGGTCTGGAAGACCGGGGAACACTGGAAGTTGGGATGAAGGCGGATATTAACCTGATCGATTTCGGTGCCCTGAAGATGGATGCGCCGGAAATAATCTACGATCTGCCCGCTGGCGGACGTCGTATGTTCCAGTCAGCGCAAGGTTACCGTGCGACGCTGGTGAACGGCGAAGTGGTTATGGCTGATGGCGCGGCAACCGGAGCACTGCCCGGCAAGCTGATACGCGGTGCCCAGGCGGCTCCCGCAGCATGAATGGCCAGGAGCAGCGACTGGCGGGTCGGGTTGCGGTAGTGACTGGAGCAGCCTCGGGTATTGGCTTGGCTTGCGCGCAGCGCTACTGTCGTGAAGGCGCTACTGTCATTGGTGCCGACCTTCACGTCTTACAGGACGAGAGTTTTAGCGCTTTTCATCAGCTGGATGTGACCAATGCTGAAGCGCAAGTGCATATGATTGCCAACACGGTTGAGCGCTTCGGGCGCGTAGATATTTTGGTGACAGCTGCCGGTGTCGGCGACGCCGGCCCAGTGCATCTGGTGGAGGAAGACGCCTGGGACCGGGTGCTGGATATCAATTTGAAGGGTACTTTCCTGTCGCTAAAGGCAGTACTCCCGACCATGATGGAGCAGCGCAGTGGCAGTATTATTACTGTAGCCAGTGTGGAGGGCTTGCAGGGTTGTGAGGGTGGCAGTTCCTACAATGCGTCCAAAGGCGGGGTGGTATTGCTGACACGTAATGCGGCCATCGACTACGGCCGCATGGGTATTCGGGTTAATGCTATCTGTCCGGGTTTTATTGATACGCCCATGTTCCGGCAGGTGATGGACATGGAGGGCATGGAGTCGTTTCGGGCCGACGTGGAATCGCAGCACAAGCTGGGACGCTTCGGTAAACCCGAAGAGATCGCCGGTGCCGCATTTTTCCTGGCTTCGGATGATGCTTCTTTTGTCAGCGGTCAGGCGTTGGCTGTTGATGGTGGCTATACCGCCGGACATTCCCATGGTCTGGTAGAGATGATGGGTCTGGTATAGGGCCTCTTTCCACAGTAGGGCCCCCACTTTTTGAGACGGATATAGCATGGATTTACAGCCCGAAAGACTGGAATACGAAGGCGAAGAGGGCATTACTCTGGTGGCTGACGCCTGGGGAGATCCTGCCAATCCTCCGGTAATCCTTGCCCATGGCGGTGGCCAGACCCGTCACTCCTGGGGCGGCACGGCGCAGGCATTGGCAGAGCGCGGTTGGTATGCGGTGGCCTATGATCATCGCGGTCACGGGGAGAGCGAATGGTCTGAACAGGGCCTCTATGAGATGGGACATTTTGCCCTCGACATGGCTTGCCTGGCGCGAACATTCGCCACGCCGCCCGCAGTGGTAGGTGCGTCTCTGGGCGGTATGTCGGCAATGTGGGGTGCTGGTGAACTGGATGTCGGTATGTTCTCCGCTATCGTGCTGGTCGATGTCACCCCTCGATTGAATCATCTCGGCGTGCAGAAGATTTTCGACTTTATGCACGAGCATATTGAGAGCGGATTTGGCTCGTTGGAAGAGGCCGCGGATGCCGTGGCGCGCTATACAGGTCGACCGCGACGCGATGATCTCAGTGGCTTGCGCAAGAATCTGCGGGAGCGCGAAGGTCGCTACTACTGGCATTGGGACCCCAACTTTTTTGCTCCGCGTGAGGGCGGTCCGTCTGCACCCGAGCCGTTGTTGGCGGCGGCAAGTAATATCACCGTGCCGGTGATGCTCATTCGCGGGCGCGCCTCGGACGTGGTTACCGAGCATGAAGTGCGCGAGTTTCTCGAACTGATTCCGCATGCAGAATACGTTGATGTCGACAAGGCCCGGCATATGGTGGCGGGTGATCGCAATGATATTTTCAGTGCCGCGGTTATCGAGTTTTTGGAGCGCCTGCCCGTAGTGGGTGTGGTGTCTGGCTGATGACCCCGGAACGTATTGGCAGGTTGCGCGCGGTGCTTGACCGCAGGCAGCCGGACCTGACGGTGATCACTGACTTTGTAAACAAACAGAGGAATGTATCGGCGCTGGTACGTAATTGTGATGCTGTGGGTATCATGACTGCGCACACGGTGGTCGAGAAGGATAACTACAAGGCCTTTCGCGGCACTGCCATGGGGTCCCATCACTGGGTGGAGGTTGTTTGCCACGAAACGCTGGACGCTGCGCTTGATATCGCGCGTGAACAGGATATGCAGGTGATCGCAGCGCATCTGGGCACTGATTCTATAGACTATCGTGAGCCCGATTACACCAGGCCCACGGCACTATTGATGGGCGCAGAAAAACGCGGTGTCAGCGCCCATGGGGTTGCCAGCGCAGATTGCTGTATCACCATACCCATGGTGGGTATGGTGGCGTCCTTTAACGTTTCCGTGGCCGCTGGCATTATACTGGCCGAAGTGCAGCGGCAGCGCGAAGCTGCGGGACTCTATCGGCACAGACGTATCGATGACGCTACCTACCGCAGGCTCTTTTTCGAGTGGGGCCACCCCAGCGTTCGCGAATTCTGCATAGAGCGGGACCTGGAGTACCCTGAATTGGACGCCAGCGGTGAAATTGATAGCCCCAGTCTCTGGTATGAAGGCGTTCGACAACAACTGGCTAAACGGGATTTATCATGAGTACGCTGCTAGGCATTGTCTTGTTCATATTTATCGGCGTGGCTCTGATGGTAGTGCTGGGTGAGAAATTTGCCAGTCCCATGGAACCAGAGAAGTTGCAGCGCATCACTCGCTGGATCTGGCCGCTGGTGATGATTTCTATTGTGATTCAAATCATCATGTATTTTAGCGGCTCCAATTAGCGATAAGCGCTGGCGCCGTTGGTTGCACAACTATCGAGGAGGCTGAACCCGTGGATCAAGAAGAACAAAGAATAATGGATGGCAGTTTGTGGGCGGATTTCTGTGACTCGCTCAAGGCAACCGGAGAGCAAGTGTTGCGTGAATCTGCACCAGCTAACGTCTTCGATCGTGCCGAGGGTTACCGCTATCTCACGCGTCTGCTGCGTCTAAGTCTGGAAAAGAACATTGAATTTGGCGATCCCCGGTTCCCCGAGTTTTACTCTTTATCGCATGCTACTGCCAAGATTGGCAATGACAACCCTGACAACTTTTATCAGAACTGTGCGATTTCCGGGCGTTACGATTACCGTATTCGTGGACAGCGCGGCAGCGTGCCTTATCTCAGTATTGAGACTAAAGCAGGTTCATACGGTAGCACCGGCACTATGGCACCTACAGGACATGTCGAACTGGAGGATCTGGATATTCTCGATGATGGCAGCTTCGAAATTCTGGTCAGCGCTACGCCACAGTCTGGCAACTGGCTGCCGATGCAGCCAGAATCTGACAATATGCTGGTGCGGCAGACCTTTCAGAATCGAAGCCAGGAGAGCGCTGCCCAGTTGACCATTGAGTGTTTGAATCCCGATGGTGAGGCGCAGTTGGATCCGGTGGAGTTTGCCGAGCAGTTGGGCCGGGTCAACGGTTTTATCAATGGCACGGCCGGTCTGTTTATCGACTGGATGGATATTTTTAGTAAGCATATCAACCAGTTGCCTCCCAATGACCAACAAATGTGCCTGACCGCCGGTGGCGATCCTTCCATTTATTATCACAACAGTTACTGGAAGTTAGCGGCAGATGAGGCGCTGTTGATCGAGATTGCGGAGTTACCGGAGTGCCGCAGCTGGAATTTCCAGCTCAGCAACTTCTGGTTAGAGTCGTTGGACTACCGTTACCACCGTATTCACGTTAACAAGCACACTGCCCGCTATGCTGAAGACGGCTCGCTGCAGATTCTTGTTGCTCACAGTGACCCGGGTCAGAACTATCCGAACTGGATCAGTACTGCGGGACATAATCAGGGCTCAATGCTGCTGCGCTATATCGAAGCCAGCAGTTTCCCGCCGGTTAAGACCCGTGTGGTCAAATTTGGAGACTTATAGATGGTCGATTGGACACCGGATAGCCTGACTCGAGACGCTTGTGCGGTGGATGGCCTGAGTGACTTTGGTGATGACAGTCACCGCGAGCCGCTGGAAAAACTGCTGTTCTCGTTAGAGCACGAGGCGGACCTTAACGCTATCGGTGAAACTGTTTTACGACAGCGGGTGGTGGATATACTGACCACTCGTCTGCGGGTGCAGGAGTACCTCAAACGCTATCCTGAAATACGCGATGAAGAGATTGTGGCACCCCTGGTAGTGGTTGGTTTACCGCGCACCGGCACCACCATGTTGCATCGCACCCTGGCGGCCGATCATCGTCTGTTCGCGCCGCTATGGTACGAGGTACGCTATCCCTGTCCGAGTCTGGACTGGGATCCGGCTGGAGAAGACCAGCGCATCATTGATGCCAAAGCTGAAATGAGCGCCATGCTGGAGGCTAATCCTGATCTGCTGGCCGTGCACCCCATGGATGCTATGGGCCCCGATGAAGACATTATGCTGCTCGAGCAAAGCTTCTACAGCTATAACATTCAAGCCTACGCTAATCTGCCCACCTTTGACCGCTGGATTGAGGCGCAAGACCATACTGTGGGTTACGAGTATTGGCGGCTTTTACTGCAGTTCTTGCAGTGGCAGAAAAAGCGTACCGGCAAGCAGGCAGAGCGCTGGACAGTGAAGGCACCGCACCATCTGCACTTTATGGATCTCGTGTTTAAAGTGTTTCCAGACGCCCGCGTGGTGCAAACGCACCGTGACCCTGTCGATACCATCCCGTCATTAACCAGTATGACTGCGGCGCTTTGGGTTATATACTCTGATAACGCAGATCCTTGCGAGGTAGGGAAAACCTGGGCGCGCAAGTTTGCCCGCGGTATGACGCACACGATGGATGTGCGCGAACAAGTGGGTGAAGAACATTTTCTTGATCTGTGGTTCAAGGATACGGTGAGCCAGCCGCTGACCGAGATTCAAAAGATCTATGATTTTATCGGCATGGATTTTACGCCGGAGGCGCGTGCCGAGATGGAGCAGTGGCAGGACTTTAATAAGCGCGAGCTGCGCCCTGCCCACGCCTATACGCTGGAACAATATGGGTTTACCGAGAGCGGCTTAGAGCAGCAGTTTGCCCGTTATCGCGAGAAGTTTATTCTTCCCAACTGAAACTGATTTAAAACGACAGGAGAACATCAAGTGGCAGATCAAAAAGCAACTAATGTGCATTGGCATGAAGGCGATATCACCCCGGAGCACCGCGGCAAGTTATTGGGCCACAAGGGCGCTACCCTCTGGTTTACCGGTCTTTCTGGCAGCGGGAAGAGTACGGTGGCGGTAGAACTTGAAGGTACTCTGCATGAGATGGGCGTGCTTTCTTATCGCCTGGATGGTGATAATGTGCGCATGGGTATCAACAAGAATTTGGGCTTCACCGCGGAAGATCGCACTGAGAATATCCGCCGTATTGGCGAAGTCGCTAAATTATTTGTAGACAGCGGTGTTGTTGCGCTAAGCAGCTTTATCAGCCCCTATCGTGAAGATCGTGACCAGGTGCGTGCGCTGCACGAAGAAGCTGGTATGGAGTTTATCGAGATTTTTGTCGATTGCTCCCTGGCGGCTGCCGAAGAACGCGATCCCAAGGGACTCTACAAAAAGGCCCGTGCGGGAGAAATCAAAAATTTCACTGGTATCGATGACCCCTACGAGGCACCGACCAAGCCCGAGATTCACCTGCATTCAGATCAGCAAACCCTGGCTGAGGAAGTCAGCATCATTTTGGCCGCACTGAAAGAGCGCGGCATCATCAGCGAATAAGGACAACCCAATGATTAAGCCCCATGGATCAGACGCGCTTGACCCGCGTTTTGTATACGACTCTGAAAAGCGTCATGCGCTGATTGAAGAAGCCGAAGGCCTTCATTCTATATTGCTGAACTCTGCCGCTGCCGCT
Source organism: Candidatus Litorirhabdus singularis (assembly GCF_026262625.1). Taxonomy (GTDB): domain Bacteria; phylum Pseudomonadota; class Gammaproteobacteria; order Pseudomonadales; family Halieaceae; genus Litorirhabdus; species Litorirhabdus singularis. The sequence continues at coordinate 317,736 of NZ_SHNN01000003.1, read as the reverse complement.
AATGCCGTGATGCTGGGTGGTGGTTATTTCAACCCGCTGACCGGTTACATGAATCTGGCTGATTCACTGAGTGTGGCAGAAAAGATGCACACGACTGATGGACTTTTTTTCCCGGTTCCTATTGTCAACCTGACCAACGAATCCGGTGTTGAGGCCGGTCAGCGAATTGCTCTGCGTGACCCCAATGTCGAGGGTAATCCCGTATTGGCGATTATGTCAGTGGCGGCGGTCGAGACTGTTTCGGAAGATCAGATTAACTTTATGGCGGAGAAAATTTTCCGCAGTCTGGATGAGAAACACCCGGGTGTTGCCACGTTTACTGGCCTCGGTCGCACGCTTTTGTCGGGTTCCATTGACGTACTGAACTTCTCCTATTTCCAGGCAGACTTTCCGGACACCTTCCGCACCGCAGTAGAAATACGCAATGAGATCGCCGAGCATGGCTGGAATAAGGTCGTGGCTTTTCAGACCCGTAACCCCATGCACCGCGCTCACGAAGAGCTGTGTAGGATGGCCATGCACGACCTGGATGCCGACGGCATACTGATTCACATGTTATTGGGCAAACTGAAGCCGGGTGATATTCCAGCCGACGTGCGCGATGCCTCTATCCGTAAAATGGTTGAAGTGTACTTTCCGCCTAACACGGTCATGGTGACTGGCTATGGCTTTGACATGCTCTATGCGGGACCGCGCGAAGCGGTTTTGCACGCGGTTTTCCGTCAGAACTGTGGCTGTACTCACCTGATTGTAGGCCGTGATCATGCCGGTGTTGGAGACTACTACGGTGGTTTTGACGCTCAGACTATCTTTGCTGAAGAAGTCCCTGAGGGCGCGCTGGAATTGGAAGTCTACAACGCAGATCACACGGCTTACAGCAAGAAGCTGGATAAAGTGGTGATGATGAAGGATGCACCTGACCACAGTAAGGAAGACTTTGTATTGTTGTCAGGTACCGCTGTTAGAGAGATGTTAGGTAAGGGTATTGCGCCACCGCCTGAGTTTTCCCGCCCCGAAGTTGCCAAGATCCTGAGTGACTACTACCAGACGTTGGACAGCTGATACCCGCGCTGCTGATAGGCGTCCGGCTTAGCCGGGCGCCATCCTTCTACCGAGTGTGAATAAAAATAGCAGTCTGTGAGGCTGATCAATATTGCATCCCATGCCAACCAGGACTGAACTGGAAGTATTTCTTGCTACCGAGTTCCCTCAATCTGACTTCTTGATCGAGTCGTTGGAGCCAGAGCAGATTACCCTGCGTAAGCCGGTGAGTTTTGCCGATCTGCGTCCGGGCGGAACCGTCAGTGGTCCGACCATGATGGCTTTGGCCGATTGCGCACTGTATGTAGCCATTCTGGCCCGTATTGGCATTGTACCGTTGGCCGTCACCACCAGTTTGTCTTTCAATTTTATGCGCAAGCCACTATCTGAGGCCGATCTATTGGCCACCTGTAATTTGCTCAAGCTCGGTCGCAGCTTGGCTGTCGGTGAAGTTCAGTTGTACTCTGAAGGGGATGAGCGCGCCGTAGCCCATGCGGTAGGGACTTACTCAATTCCGCCACAGAGTGACTGACAGCGTGATAAGCGGGGTTTGTTCTTGAGACGGTCAAGGTTTTACGAAAGCGTTGTGGAGCAGTTATGAAGTTGTTGTTTAGCCATGAAAATCGCCTTGTGGTCGGCAACATCCGTAATGTACTCGATGCCGCCGGCATTGACACCGTATACCGAAATGAATTTTCTGGCGGCGGTATTGGTGAGGTTTCCCCGTTTGATGCCTGGCTAGAAATTTGGTTACCCAGTGAAGTCGATTATCCTCGCGCTGCGGCATTGATAGCCGCGGCGCAACAGTCTGATGAGTCCCCGGATTGGCATTGCCGAAGCTGTGGTGAGCGCAATACTGCGGTGTTTGAATTATGCTGGAACTGTCAGTTGGAGAGACCCGACGAAGCGGGGGCTGATGATGCTTGAATGGGCGTTGTACGCAGCGTTTGCTAAAATATTTCCCTTTATAGTTAAGCCAGCTATCGGCTCAGGAAGCAGCGTCACCCATGTCTGAAAAATTACCTTATTCAGTGTCTTCCATGGCCGAAGATCCGAGTAGCTTGCGGGCTCGTTTCGAAGAGCAGGGCTACCTGTTTTTTCGCCGGTATGTCGCCGCGGAAGATTGCGCACAGCTGCTGCAGGATATTCTCGCCCAGGTTGAACCGCATATTGGCTGGAGCGATATTGAGCAGGCGCCGGTTTTACGCGGCAGCCCCTTTTTTGAGACTGACCCGGTGTGGGACCAACTGTACCCACGTATTCAGAGCCTTGAGCCATTTCATCGTTTTTTTCATACTCCTCAGGTGCAGAACCTGATGGAGACGGTGACTGGCAAGCCGGTGTTTGTTTATCCGATGAAGATGGCGCGCATTTCCACGCCGGGCAAAATAGGCTATGAAACACCGCCGCATCAGGATGCACACTCGCACCATGCCGGGCCCACTATGGCCGGTATTTGGGTGGCCTTGCACGACGTGCGACAGGAGATGGGGCGAGTGATGGTCTTACCCGGGTCACATAAGCGAGGGGTACGGCCGGTATTTGAGACTCAGGGGGTGGGTGGAGTGCAATGTGAGATATACCCGGATGAAACCTGCTGGCATGTGTCCGATTACGAGCAGGGTGACGTGCTGATTTTTCACTCAGCCACGGTGCATAAAGCGGAACCCAATACTGCCGACAGTGTGGTGCGCCTCAGTGTCGACACCCGCTTTTGTGATTATGGTGCCCCGGTATTTTCCACCAATATCGAACCCCACCATGGTTGGCGTATTGAAGGCCTGGATTGGGACAGTATTTATCAGGACTGGCGCAGTCCTGATTTACGTTACTACTGGACGGACTACCCGGGCTTATTTTAATCCGGAGTCGCGGCTTTTGGAGACTATTATGGATATTGATACCTTGCTCGCTGAGCATGAGATTACGCGTCAGCTGATTCGTTTTGCGCGCGCCATGGATACGCGCGATTGGTCGGCTTTGGATACAATCACGGTAGATAATATTGAAGCCGACTTGGGTGCCGGTGAGCTCTCTGGCAGAGAGGCTATGGTAATCAATATGCGTTCATTTCTTGATGCCTGCGGCCCGACCCAGCATTTGCTCGGCAATATTATTGTCGAAGTGGATGGCGACACGGCAACCAGTGAAGCCTATGTCAGTGATATGCATGTGGGAGTCGGTGAGCGTGCCGGTGAGAGTTTTAGTACGTTGGGGGATTATCACGACCATTGGCGTCGGCTCGATGGACGCTGGTTGATGACCCAACGTCGCAAGTTGAATCGCGCCGTGTTGGGTAATATTGATGTCCTGGGTAGCGGTCCCGGGGGCTGGAGTGCATGATGGGTCGAAGCCATCTATACTGCGCGCCCTGGCGCCGTTTCCAGCTGATGTCTGAGACCACTATATGAGTGAAATACCCCCCTGTCCGGCTTGTGGCTGTGGTTATGCATACGCTGACCGGGAGCTGTTAGTGTGTCCCGAGTGTGCCCATGAATGGTCCGCTACTGCGTCGGCAGAAGTGCTCGAAGCGGACATCTATCGAGATGCCAATGGTAATGTGCTGACAGATGGCGATACCATAACCGTGGTCAAAGACCTCAAACTCAAGGGCAGCTCCGATGTGGTCAAGGTGGGCACGCGGGTCAAAAATATCAAGTTGGTAGCTGGCGACCATGACATTGATTGTAAAATTGATGGCATAGGGGCAGTCAAACTCAAGTCACAGTTCGTCAAAAAAGCCTGATCCGTAACCCGGTTCAGCGGAGGGAGTTACTTTGTATAGATACAAAATGCCGTTGTTAGCGGCACTGCTGGCGACGCTTGTAGCCTGCAGCAGTGTCAGCATCAATATGCCGGCGATCACGGATGCGCCGACTGATACTCGGCTCGCGGGTAAAGTGGTATGGCATGAGCTGATTACCGATACCCCGAAGGAATCGCGACGCTTTTACGCGGAGCTTTTCGGCTGGGAATTTCAGGATATGGGGCTGAATCTGGGTTTCTCGCGGACAGTGAACTATACCCTGATACGCAACCAGGGCCGGCTCATAGGCGGCTTGATAGACCAGAACCTGCTCGATACGGAAGCTGATATTTCCCAATGGGTAGTCTTGTTGTCAGTGGCTGATATTGACGCTGCAGTGGATTTTGTAGAAACGTCAGGTGGCACCGTATTCAGCCCGCCCAGAGATATGGCCGAACGCGGTCGCATGGCGGTGGTAGCCGATCCGCAGGGGGCCTTACTGTCTTTACTGGAGGCGCGCGGCGGCGACCCGCTGGATACAGCTGAGCCAGATATCGGCGGCTTTCTCTGGAACGAGTTGTGGACCAGTGATGTAGACGCTGCGACCGAGTTCTATCAGGGTATTGCGGATTACACGGTCGTTGACCGGACCGTAACTGCCGAGGAGGGCCAGCATAATTACCGCTTGTTGAAGTCTGATGACGTTGGCAGAGTAGGAATATTACCCAATCCTATAGAGGGATTGACGCCGCTTTGGGCTACTTATATCCGGGTGGCTGATGATGTCACCCTGGATGCTATGGTCGACCGTGTGGAAGCTTTGGGTGGCAGTGTCTTGTTGGCACCACAGGATCGCGCTGTCGGTGGAAGAGTAGCGTTGATTGCGGACCCATCCGGAGCAGGGATCGCCATTCAGACCTGGCCGGAGTTTGGTCCTGATGAGGAGTAACAATATGCGAGTTGCGATAAAGTTTATAAAGTGTGGTGTGTTGGCCGCGTTGCTAGTCTCATTGAGTGGCTGCGATGACCCTCAGGTTTATGGCAGCGTTGGCGTGTCTAGCGGCTATAGCTCCTACGGTGGCTACCGTGGCGGTTATAATTCGGGACCGCGCATGCATGGGAGCATTTCTGTTGGTGGCCGCATCCGCTAGCTACAGCCAAGCCGCCGGGTAGCACTGAGATGGCTGTGAGACAGTTGAGCACGCCGCGTTTACTGCTGCGGCAATGGCGCGTCAACGATTACGATGCGTTCGCTCGGTTGAATGCGGATAGTGAGGTCATGCGTTACTTCCCGCAGCCCTTGAGTCGTCAGCAAAGTGATCAACTGGCGCAGCGTGCTGCCGATCACATCAGCCGCCATGGTTGGGGTCTGTGGGCGCTGGAAGAGCGTCAGAGCGGACACTTTATCGGTTTTACCGGTTTGACTCCTATCGCCACAGAGCTGGCCTTTAGTCCCGCCATAGAGATTGGCTGGCGTCTGGCACGGCCATTCTGGGGCAAGGGTTTAGCCACTGAGGCGGCGCTGCAGGCGCTGCGCTTTGGTTTTGAGGAACTTGGGCTGGACACTATCGTCTCTTTTACCGCACTGTCTAATCAACCTTCGATAGCGGTTATGGCGCGGCTGGGGATGTCGAATACCCATAGTAACTTCCAGCATTCCCTGGTTGCCGCAGACGACCCGCTGTGCGAACACGTGCTGTATCGCCTGACACGCAACGAGTGGGCTTCGTCCCAGTAAGATGACTGACTTGTTCGATAACGCTGGCTTACAGCCGATACCACTACAGGATGCCGATCTGTCCTATGCGGTGGCCCCCTCGCTGGGACTGCCAGCGACGAGTTTGTTTGATCAGCTGTATGAGCAGACGGAGTGGCGACAGGAAGATATTGTGGTCTGGGGCAAGACCCATCGCCAGCCGCGTCTGCATGCGTGGTATGGGGATGCTGATAGCAGCTACTCCTACTCAGGAATTTTGTTGCAACCCTTACCCTGGACACCGCTGCTACTCGACCTCAAACAGCGACTTGAGGTTCTGGCGGGCGCTCCCTTCAATAGCGTCCTGTTGAATTACTACCGGGATCAGAGCGACAGTATGGGTATGCACAGTGACGATGAGGTGGAGTTGGGCCCGGCGCCTATCATTGCATCACTGAGCCTGGGGGAAGTACGTAAACTGGTATTCCGGCATCGTCACCAACGCGATCTGGAGGCGCTGCATCTGCCGTTGGCCTCGGGCAGCGTGCTGCTCATGCGCGGCGCCACGCAGCGTTGCTGGAAGCACGGCATTAACAAACAGAAGAAGCCCTGTGGGCCCCGTCTCAATCTCACCTTTCGCAGAGTTTTCAAATCCGTGTGAGCCAGTTCACAACTTTATTTTTGGCTTTGTGGCATGCGTCTTGTGCTGTTCAGGAACCGCCCATAATTTTGTGACAGCAGTCACTAATTTCCGTGTCGCCACTGGCATTGTTTTGGCGCGAGCCGATAATAATCCCTGATCAAGTTTGAGGTGACACACAATGACAAAACAGCGCGAATCCCAATTGACTACTGAGCTTATGCGAGCCCGTATTCGTCTGGGCATGATTGCCCGTATGGCTACGCTGGGCAAGGAAGAGCAGCGCGAGCAAAACGAGGTTGTCGAGCTCATGCAGACAATTATCGCAACTACTGGTCTGGAAGAGGTGAGTAGTTAGAGTGGCGCTAACGGCCGACGCGCTAGCTGTCGGCTCTCAAAGACCCCAATTGGCGGCGCAGCCGTCAGTTTCAGGCAAATATCCCCTGAATAAACCAACGGTTCTGTAGTCTGTCACGATAGACCCAGTACTTTTGGCCGCGTTGGCCAAGCGCTACATAGTAGTCGCGGCTTACGGGCTCTAACCACCAGTTATCTTCTATACGTTCCGGTCCCTCCATAATGTTGAGACCGCCACCCCAGTACAGCCCACGCGCTGACTGGTTGACTTGCTGTGGTTCTGGCATCAGCCAAAACGGCCGATATGCGCCGCTGATAGAAGGTTGTGCATGGCTATCGTCGTGTTTGTCGATGTTGTTGTCGACAGTGTTGTTGCCGTCGTTATCACAGCTGCTATAACCCGCGAATTCCGGTAGATGTTCATTGCGTCCCGCTATCTTTTTGACCGACTGCAGCCCCAGCCGGTTCTGCAGCCGGTCCAGTAGGCTATGCAGTGGTTCACTTTGCTCGGCCGCGTTAAACAGGTCGCCAGTATGGTTGTTGCCAGCACTCAGGTTCAGGCATTGCAAACTGATACCCTCGACCCCCATATCCAGTGTCAGCTGTTCTATATGCAATTGGCTCAATTGATACCATTGCCGCCAGTTGGAGTGGGCCAACGAGCTGGCTACGGTTAGTGAATGTAGATTGCTCTGAATGCCGTATAGCTGCCACTGAATTTGTTGGCACTGCAACTGGGTGTTGCGCAGGAACTGGCACAATGCCTGCAGCAGCCGCTGTATAGCCGGCAGCAACTCCTGATTGGCTTTTACCTCATAACCGAACCAGTAGTCGTCACGGAACTGTGGGGGTGGGCTGTAGTCGGGTTGCGGATCATGGGCGGTGCCCAGAGCCTGCTGTATAAAGTGGATCATATCTTTGCCGCAGCGGCGGCCCAGTGCCTGTGTCGACAGATTGAGGATGTCGCTAAACTGCCATAGCCCCGCGCGAGCCAGAGAGTCAAGTTGGCGTGGAAACATATCGAGTAAGCGCAGTGGCAGTGGTTGTAGGCGCTCGTTCAGGGGGCGCTGATGGTCGTCGGTAGTATGGGATAGCAACCACGCTGCCTTGGGGGTTTCGGCCAGCCCGGTAAGATAACTATACCCACGGGAAGATAGGTCGCTATGAACCTGTATCAGTAGGCTTTCAAGACCCTTGAACAGGGTTAGGCAACCACCGATCTCCAGGAGCAGGCAGTTGTCGCGGTAAATATGCAGGCTGGGACTGATACTGTAAGCCCAGCAACACAACTGCTTTAGGCACTGTTGCTCAAGACTTGGGTCGCGCTCCAGCAGGCGCATAGATTCATCTAATGCGCGCACCGTGGCAACCCGCATCCCGGGTTTGATGCCAAGACTGGCCGCTGTGTCACAGGCCTGTAGTACCCGCTGCTGTTGCAGAATAGCGGTTGCTGTTATCAGTCCTTTGTCGCGCCGGGTTAGTGCCTGTAGTGGGAGTTTTTCAAACCGCAGGCATAGCCATAGACTCATGTTGCCAGCACCTCACACTCGACACAGCAGTCAAGCGCTGAAAGCGGGCGTTTGTGCGTGTTGTACCGGTGCGTAAGCGGGTAATTCCCACAGCTGCGGCTGACCGGGAATATCATCCTCAGTACCCAGGTTGACGTCTACGTACTGATTGCCACCACGCTGTTTGAGTATATTGAGCCGACGATATTCTTTCATTTCCAGGCGCAGTGGCGCCGGCGCATGATTGTGGCCAGCCTGGCGTGGCCGAAACAGCACTGACAAGACATCAGTGCCGGCTGCAGCGAGCTGCAACTTGCGGAGTTCGCTGTAGCTAAAAGTAGTGTTTCCCAGCCAAGCGAATACGGCGCTACAGGTACTACTGCGCAGAGCCTGCTCAATACTCCACAGCAGGTCTTGCCGGTTCTGTGGATGTACCAGCAAAACCTGCTGACTGTCGATGCCACGGGCCTCTAGCAGGGGGGCATAGGGTATGTAGGGAGGGGCGATGAAAACCTGCCAGCGCCCTTGTTGGCTGAGCTGCTCCATGGCAGGTAGAAACAAACCCATGGCACCTAGTCCATTGCCGTCGCTGAGCAACTCAATGGTGTTGCCCAGCGGCCAGCCGTTGCCATGAAGCTCGCTATCGAGTTTATGATAGCCGGTGGGCATGCCTTGGCGTGCCGCTCGGGAGGCGCGTCCAAGCCAGGTATCCTGGCGCTGCATTACGTGATCTATAGCTGCATTCATGTCTTCCCCTTACTACTCCAGGGCTGCCGGCTGCAGATTATCCGCGACTTGGTGGCCCTGTACTTGTGCTCTTTATTTGTGTGTGCGGGCAGTTGCCCCACGCTAACGCTTATATACTGTATGAACATACAGTAGTTTCTCTCCGGCAATAAATCAAGGGTATTTTTGTGTGACTGGGTGAATGTGACATACTCACACCACCCTGCCGTAAGCCAAGGCTACGGCCGCTTTGTAATGACAGAGGAGTAGATATGACTATCGGAGTACTCGCCACGCTAACCGTGGCTGAAGGTAAAAATGCGGAATTTGAAGCGCTTTTCAAGCAATTGGTGGAGCAGGTTAACGCCCAGGAAGAGGGTTGTAATTTTTATCAGATTCATAAATCCCGGACTGATGGCCAAGTCTATAAAGTGCTGGAACAGTACACCGACCAGGCGGCATTTGAAGCACACGGGAAGAGTGATTACTTTCGCGAAATTGGCCGCTCACTGGGCCCCTGCATGGCGGGCCCGCCTGAAATCGAGCTGGTTGATGGTATCTGATATTGCGGTAGCGGGTGGTTAGTCCACCAGTTCAATACCGAGGCTGTGCAGCAGGTTAACAGCCTCGGCGCGACAGAATCGCGCGCGTTGTATAACGTTGGTGGCGACATCAATATCGAAACTGTGAGCGTCTTCAAAATCAGTGCCGCTGAGATTGGTGCGGTGAAACAGACTGTGACTGAAGTCGGTGCCGCGAAAATTGGATTCGCTGAAATCCGCCTCGCGCAGGTCCATGTCATGTGCCTTGCAGTTCTCGAGTACAGTTTCTGCTAACTGTAGTCCGAAAAACGAGGCGTCGTTGAGAATGCAGTTGCGAAACACCAGTGAAGAGCTCAGCGCCAGTTGTGGCCACTCGGCACGGGTCCAGTCCACGCCAATCAGCTTACAATCGCTAAATTCAATCTCGGAAAACTTGCTGTACTCAAGCTGAGCCACACTGAGATTACAGCCGCTGAAGTTGCAGTCCAGAAATTTGCAGTGGGCGAAGGTGGTACCACTGAAATCACAGTCGATAAAACGACAGCCATCAAATTCCTTGTCGGCAAAACGTTCTTCAGCGCATTCCAGTTGACTGAAACTGAGACCGATAAATTCAGCTTCACTATGATCAATTTGATTAAGTGCCGTGCCATTCATGCGAGCTGTCGCCTATTGTGAGGAGTACCCTTGTTAATATTGCCGGTGCCGCCAATAGTCGTGCAGAGATTCAGCAATAACAGGCTCAGGGCGTCCCAGGGTGAGTCCGCTTGCAGACCTTTGATACAACGATCTGCTGTCTCTGCCTGTTGCATTAGTTGCTCAATAGCAGCGCGCCCATGGCGTTGCAGGCTGGCGTTGACCAGCGGCTGGCGTTTGTCCCAGACCCGTGCTGCTTGAAGCGCCTGAGCGGCGGAGTTACCGCTGTCGATGCTCAGCCGTATTTGGTACAACATGCGTATTTCGCGGGCCAGTGCCCATAATACGACAGCACTTTCGGTGCCTTCACCACGCAGTCCGTAAAACATGCGAAACGCATCGGTGGCATTACCATTGAGGGCGTGATCGACCAGATCGAACAGGTTATAGCGGGCATTGTCGGTAACTGCCGCCTGGATATCAGCGCTGGTCAAAGTGTCGTTTTCTGCCAGCAGGCGCAGTTTCTCAACCTCCTGCACTGCTGCCAGCAGGTTGCCCTCGACCCGCTCGCAGAGCATTTGCAGGGCTTCGGCTTCAATGCTGAGCCCGACCTGTTGTAATCGCTGTTGCAGCCAGCGGGGTAGCTGGCGCGCATCCACCGGCCACACCTGAATGATGGCGCCCGCCTGATCGAGGGCCTTAAACCATTTACTGTTGGTTGATTGTTTGTCGATCTTGCCGGCAATGATGAGCAGAATATTATCGCTACCGGAATTTGCCAGGTAGGCCTGCAGGGCTTTACTGCCTTCGGCGCCGGGTTTACCCGAGGGAATATGCAGTTCTATTAATTTGCGTTCCGCAAACAGTGACATTTCGGCAGCAGAGCCGAGCAGGTTGTTCCAGTCAAACTTACCTTCTACTCGCAGTACTTCGCGTTCGCTGCAACCCTGCTCGCGGGCCTTGGCCCGAATCGCGCTACAGGCTTCCTGCACCAGCAGATCTTCGTCACCGCTGACCAGGTAAAGGGAGTGCAGCTGCTGCTCCAGGTTTTTGTTCAGTTGCTCTGGGCGCAGTCGCATCAGGGCGTGGCAGTAGCGGTTGCAGGTGCCGTTGTGACAGTGCCGCTGTTGACTGCGGCAAAGCGAATTTTGCGCAATAGCTGCTGAACCAGGTCGATGCGCATTTCATCACGCAACAGACGCGACTCTTCCACTTTACCGGCGACATTTTCCGGATCGTGAGTCATTACGCGGGTCACTGTCACCTGCGAGGGTGGCATGACTTCTTCGCCGGCGGCATCCATGACTTGTAAGGTGGTGTCCAGGGTCAGTTCAAACTCAGTGGCGCGGGCATTACTGCCAATAGTCAGGTTGCGCTGCTGAAAACGCTCATCAGCCAGCCGCAGTATGTAATTGGCACTGTTATCCTCGACCCACTGCACGCCGTTGTTACTAAAGCCGTCGCGCACTTCGCGGGCCAACTCGCCATTGGGGCTGGGAGATACCAGACGTAATTGCTGCCATTCGGGTGGAATATCAATATTGCCGCGTAACTGAAAACCACAGCTGGACAGAACCATGGTCAGGCCGATGATCAGAACTTTGTACAGGGTGGTTACGCTCATTCAATTAGCCACTATGTTGACCAGTTTGCCGGGAACCACAATAACTTTGCGTACAGTAACACCGTCCAGGAACTTCTGTACATTGTCCTGTTGTACCGCAAGTTCTTCGATCGATTCGCGGCTGGTTCCGGCGGCCACTTCCATTTGTGCGCGCACTTTGCCGTTGACCTGTACCACCATTTCTATGCTGTCACGCACGAGAGCTGACTCGTCTACGGTTGGCCAGCCAGCGTCTACCACACTGCCGCTAGCACCCAAATCCTGCCACAGCTGATGGCAGATATGAGGCACGATAGGCGCCAGCATTTGCACCATGGCACTCAGTGCTTCGCGTGCAACAGCGCGATCCTGGGGCTGGTCTCCCAGTGTGGACAGCTCGTTGCTTAGCTCCATGACAGCCGCAACCGCGGTATTGAAAGTCTGACGGCGCCCGTAGTCGTCGCTGACCTTGGCAATGGTCTCGTGAGTTTTACGTCGCACTGCCTTTTGCGCGCCCGACAGAGCTGCAGTATCCAGAGCCGCCGCATTGCCGCTTGCAACATGCGTTGCGACCAGTTTCCAAAGTCGTTTGAGGAAGCGATAGGCGCCATCGACGCCAGACTCTGACCACTCCAGTGACTGTTCTGGTGGCGCCGCAAACATACTGAACAGGCGCACGGTATCAGCGCCGTACTTGTCAATAAGGCCCTGTGGATCAACCACATTGCCCTTTGACTTTGACATTTTGGCGCCATCCTTTAACACCATGCCTTGGGTCAGCAGACGTTTGAAAGGTTCATCACTGCTGACCAGACCTTCATCGCGCAGCAGCTTGTGATAAAAGCGTGCGTACAACAGGTGCAAAATGGCGTGTTCTATACCGCCTACATACTGATCTACCGGAGTCCAATAGTCCGCGCCGGCATCCAGCATCGCTGTATCCAGGCGCGGGCTGCTGTAACGGGCGTAGTACCAGGAAGATTCCATAAAAGTATCGAAGGTGTCCGTCTCGCGGTGCGCAGGCTTACCACAGGCGGGACAGTCCACTTCGTAGAACTCCGGCATTTTCTTCAGCGGCGAGCCGACACCTTCAAGTGCGACATCGGTGGGCAGAACCACTGGCAGGTCTTTGGCGGGCACCGGTAGAGCACCACAATCTGTGCAGTTGATGATGGGTATTGGTGCGCCCCAGTAGCGCTGCCGGGATACTCCCCAATCGCGCAGGCGGAAGTTGACGGTGCGTTCGCCGCTGCCCTTGGCCTGCAGATAGTCGGCAATGGCATTGAAGGCAGGCTGGAATTCGAGGCCGCTGAACTCACCCGAATTCACGGTGCGGCCGCGCTCCGTAAAGGCCGCTGTATCGAGATCGCAGGATTCATCGGCCAGTGGCTCAATGACCTGCACAATCGGCAGTCCGTACTTGCGTGCAAATTCCCAGTCGCGCTGGTCGTGGCCAGGCACTGACATGACAGCGCCGGAACCGTAGCTCATGAGAACAAAATTACCGACCCAAATGGGTACTCTGTCACCGGTGATGGGGTGTATTGCCTCAACACCGGTCGGCTTGCCCAGTTTCTCCATAGTGGCCATGTCGGCTTCAGCGACACTGGTTTTGCCCTGGGCTGCGATAAAAGCGGCCAGTTCAGTGTCATCGGCCGCAGCAGCCTGTGCCAGCGGGTGCTGGGGTGCTACGGCGACATAGGTCACGCCCATCAAGGTGTCGGGACGGGTGGTGTAAACTTGCAGGTCGCTGCCATCATCCAGTCCGAAGCTGAGCGTGACGCCTTCCGAGCGACCAATCCAGTTGCGCTGCATGGTGCGCACCTGTTCCGGCCATTCATCCAGTTGGTCCAGATCATCCAGCAATTGTTGTGCGTAATCGGTTATCCGAATAAACCACTGATCAATTTCACGTCGCTCTACCGGCTTGTCACAGCGCCAGCAGCAGCCATCGACCACCTGTTCGTTGGCGAGAACGGTCTGGTCGGTTTCGCACCAGTTGACCTCAGCCTTCTTCTTGTAGGCCATACCCTTTTCATACAGACGGGTGAAAAACCACTGCTCCCAGCGATAGTACTGTGGATGGCAGGTGGCAATTTCTCGTTCCCAGTCATAGGCAAACCCGAGTCGTTGCAGCTGGGCGCGCATCTCGGTGATATTGGCGCTGGTCCATTGCGCCGGTGGTACCTGGTGTTTGATGGCGGCGTTTTCAGCCGGCAGACCAAAGGCATCCCAGCCCATTGGCTGTAGTACATTGCGACCCTGCTGGCGTTGATAGCGCGCGATTACATCGGCAATAGTGTAGTTGCGCACGTGCCCCATGTGTAGCTTGCCGCTGGGGTAGGGAAACATAGCCAGGCAATAGAACTTTTCGCGCTGATCATCGACGTCTACGGAGAAGCTGCGGGCTTGTTGCCACCAGGCCTGCGCCGCGCTTTCTAACTGCTCTGGCCGATATTGTTCTTCCATGGTGCCTGTCAACCAACTGTTGCCCAAAAATGACCGGGCATTCTATCACTAAAGATTGCTAAACAGGAGCGGAGCAGTCGCAGTGTGAGGCTTAGTCGTGCTGGAGTCTCAGGCCCATAGTGCCTGCGCCCAGCAGCCCCAGTATCGTCAGCGCGCAGACTACGATGATAGGTATCGAGCCGATATCGGTGAATGGCGTCTCACCAAGCATTACCTGAACTTCTCCGGTGATGGTCTCACGCTGGAACTGGTTGCCAATGGTGACAATCTCTCCCTGCTCATTAATGATGGCGGAGATGCCGTTATTGGTCGCTCTGATCATATAGCGGCCGTTTTCCAGCGCCCGCATACGGGCCATCTGCAGGTGCTGAATGGGGCCCAGTGAGGCACCAAACCAGGCATCGTTGCTGATGGTTATGAGCAGGTCAGCTTTGCGGGCAAATTTGCGCACCAGATCCGGATACACCACTTCATAGCAGATAAACGGCGCGACTCGAAAATCGTGTATCAGCAGAGGCGACTGCTTGCTACGACCCGGAGTGAAGGATGACATGGGTAAGTCAAAAAAATCGATGACCCCACGCAGCCAGTGCTCCAGCGGGACATATTCACCAAACGGCACCAGTCGCTGCTTATGGTAAACGCCGGTGCCAGCGCCCATTGCCACAATGCTGTTGTGGTACTCACTGGCACCGGCGTCACGCCAGGGTATGCCGGTAATGAGTGCCGTGTTGCTGCGCTCAGCCGCTGCTGCCATGGGTTGCAGGAAATCCTGTGCGTTCTGGTAGTAACTGGGTATTGCTGCCTCTGGCCAAACCACTATGTCCTGTTTCAGTAGCGGTTCGGTCATGGATTGATACAGGGTGAGAGTGGGTTGGTAGTACTCCCGCCGCCACTTCATTTGCTGGGGAATATTGGCCTGTACCAGTCCTACCGTCAGCGGCGTTGCGCTGGCCGGCGCGACCCATTTGGCCTGTTGTAACTGCCAGCCGGTCAGCCACAGACTAGCGATCATAGTGCCGTAGATGAGATACGCCTGGGGGTTGCGGCGCATATAGGCTAGATAAATGCAGCTGGCACTAAAAGCGCACAGCAGTGAGGCGCCGAAGACGCCGATCACCGGTATCCAGCCTGAGGCCCAGGTATCCATGGATGAGTAGCCCAGATAGAGCCAGGGAAAGCCGGTAAATAACCAGCTGCGAATCCATTCAAACAACACCCACAGCGCGGGGAAGCCGAGCAGCATACCGGCCATTACATTGCGCAGCAGGGCTGCGTATATCCAGGCGAAGAGAGCGTGCAGCAGGGCCAGCGCAGAGACGAATATGGCCGTCAGCGCGACCGCTAGCGGCACGCTGGCGTTGCCCTGCTCATGGATACTGACGTAAACCCAGGAGGCGCCGGTGCCAAACATACCGATACCGTAGAGCCACCCCAGCCATGCCGCCATGCGCAGTGATCCATTGCGCAGCAAACCGATATAAATACAACAACTTAGCAGGCCCGCGGGCCACAGATTATAGGGGGCGAGCGCGAGTGTGATCAGGCTGCCGGCAAAGATAGCCAGCAGGCTGGCGCCGATCTTGCTCGATCGTGT
The DNA here is from genome assembly GCF_026262625.1 of Candidatus Litorirhabdus singularis. GTDB lineage: Bacteria > Pseudomonadota > Gammaproteobacteria > Pseudomonadales > Halieaceae > Litorirhabdus > Litorirhabdus singularis. Next base: position 302,175 of record NZ_SHNN01000003.1, on the reverse strand, counting down.
TTCGCTCTCAAGGTTTTCTGACACGGACCCGCAGACTGTTTATTTTACGTTGATCGGCGCTTTCTACTTTGAACTCGATATTGTCCAGGTTGGTGGTTTCGTTACCGGTGGGCAAGTGTCCAAATTGCTGCATGACCAGGCCACCGATGGTGTCAAACTCATCATCACTGAAATCCGTTTCGAGCTCCTCATTGAAATCGTCAATCGGAGTCAGTGCCTCTACCAGGTACTCTCCTTCGGCCACCTTACGAATCGGGCGATCGGCGACCACATCGGTTTCATCCTCGATTTCTCCGACGATTTCCTCCAGCACGTCCTCAATAGTGACCAGGCCGGCTACACCGCCGTATTCGTCGATAACGATGGCCATGTGATTCCGGTTCTCGCGGAATTCGCGCAGCAACACATTCAGCCGTTTGCTCTCTGGTACGACGTTAGTGGCGCGCATTAATGCGGTTACGCTAAAGTTCTCCAGCTGAGGCTCAAGAACCTGAGCCAGCAGATCTTTGGCCAGCAAAATGCCCAGCACGTCGTCTGTGGTTTCGCCTATAACCGGGTAGCGGGAGTGGGCCGACGTAGTAATTTGCGGCAGTATTTCCTGCAGGCTGGCCTCAGCCCGGATAACTTCCATTTGCGGTCGCGGCACCATAATGTCGCGGGCCTGCATGTCGGCGACTTTCATAGCGCCCTCGATAATGCCGAACGCATCATCATCAATCACTTCGTTATCGCGGGCTATGGTGAGGATCCCGCTAAGATCAGAGCGACTTTTTGGCTCTGATGAAAATGCCAGAGCAATTTTTTCTATCCACGACTTATCGCTGTCGCCACTGGATTTTTGGTCAGTCATCCCAGGCTCCGGATAGTATCCAGCTGTGGCTGGCCCTTATAGGGGCAGGGGTAACCCAGTTGTTCCAGAATGAGGGTTTCCATGGTCTCCATTGCCTCTGCCTCGGCGTCCAGTTCGTGATCGTAACCCAGCAGGTGCAAACTACCGTGAACCAGCATATGGCTCCAATGCGCTGCATCAGTTTTGTGTTGATCCCGCGCCTCGCGTGTCACCACGGCGGCACAAACGACAATATCGCCAAGCAGTGGATGCTCAACCTCAGCGGGCAGGTCGGCAGGAAAGGAAAGTACGTTGGTTGATTTGTGTTGGCCGCGCCAGACCGCGTTGAGCTCGGACATCTCTGCTTCACTGACCAGCCGCACACTGACTTCAGCACTGTCAGCAGTGTTCTGATAATGATGACTCAGAGCGGCGTCGATGGCCCGTCGTATGTCCTCTTCCTCAGGTACGGGCTCAGTGCAGGCGCACTGAACATCTACCTGCAGATTCATGAGCGGGTGCCGTCCAGGCTAGTGGTGCGCTGGATGTCATGCGCGTCATAGGCTTCGACAATACGTTGTACCAACGGATGTCGCACCACATCGCGGTTCTGAAAATAGGTAAAGCCGAGGCCGTCAACTCCGTCCAGCACATCCATAATATGAATCAGTCCCGACTGACTACCTCTAGGCAGGTCGATCTGGGTGGCGTCGCCGGTAATGACCGCGGTAGAACCGAAGCCGATACGGGTGAGAAACATCTTCATCTGTTCACGAGTGGTATTTTGCGCTTCATCAAGAATAATGAAGGCATTATTTAATGTGCGCCCGCGCATAAAAGCCAGCGGGGCTACCTCGATAATACTGCGTTCGATGTATTTGTTGACGGTCTCGAACCCCAGCATTTCATATAGCGCGTCGTAGAGAGGGCGCAGGTAGGGGTCAATTTTCTGCGACAGGTCACCGGGCAGAAAGCCCAGCTTCTCACCGGCTTCTACGGCGGGTCTGACTAACAGGATGCGGCGCACGCGTTCTTCCATCAACGCTTCAACCGCACAGGCCACCGCCAGATAAGTTTTGCCGGTGCCAGCAGGACCAATGCCAAAGTTAACATCGTTACGGGCGATCGACTTGACGTAGCCCTGCTGGTTGCGTCCGCGCGGTTTAATAGAGGCACGCTTGGTACGAATCACCGTCAGCTGCTCGATGCTGGCATCAGCACCAGGCTGAATGTCAGCTTCCATGTCGATTTGCTGCAGTTGTAAATGCAACGACTCTGGCCCCAGACCTATGCCCATACAGACATCACGGTACAGATTCTGTAACAACCTTGCCGTGTTCTCAACGCCGTCAGGCTCGCCATCGATGACGAACTGATTGCCGCGTGAGTTGATGCTAACCTCCAGGCGCTGTTCAATCTGGCGCAGATGTTGATCGAATTGTCCGCACAATAGTGCCAGATGATTGGGGTCATCCGGTTCCAGAGTAACGGTGCGAGCATTGGAAGATTCAGTCTTGGTCAAGGTAGGCTATTAGGGTTCCGTAAGCATAGAAGTAAAGGATAAGCATAACTGGGAATCTGCGCCAGTCAACCGGCAGGGATTGTTGCCGTATTTGTTGGATTGGTCGCGGCATTAGTAGCGGCAGATGTCGCTACCTGGGCAGTGGTCTCGGCCAGGCAACCGCGCAGTGAGTTTGGCAGCGCTTCTTCAATGGTCACAGTGGCAAACTGACCGATCAGGCTGTGGTCAGTAGAGGCGAAATTGACGACTCGATTATTCTCCGTACGTCCGGACAGTTTGCCCGGGTCCCGTCTCGAAACACCGGTCACCAACACCCGTTGACGGGTGCCAACCATGCGGCGGCTGATCGCCATTGACTGCTGTGTAATACGAGTTTGCAATATTTGCAGGCGCTGTTTCTTGACGCTTTCTTCGGTAGTGTCCTCTAGCTCCGCCGCTGGTGTGCCAGGCCGGGCGCTGTAGATGAAACTGAAGGAAAAGTCGAAGCCGATGTCCTCTATCAGTTTCATAGTGGCGGCAAAATCAGCCTCGGTTTCACCGGGAAAGCCGATGATGAAATCCGAAGAGATGCTGATGTCAGGCCGGACCTGACGCAGGCGCCGAATTCTTGATTTGTATTCTATTGCCGTGTGGCCGCGCTTCATAGCCATTAGAATCCGGTCTGAGCCGCTTTGCACTGGCAGGTGTAAATGATCGACCAATTGGGGGATGCTGGCGTAAGCATCGATCAGCGCATCGGAAAATTCTAGCGGATGTGAGGTGGTATAGCGAATGCGTTCGATACCGGTAATCCGCGCCACAAAATGCAGCAACTCGGCAAAGTCAACGATGGCGCCGGTATGATCTTCCCCTCGGTAACCATTCACATTCTGTCCCAGCAAGTTGACCTCGCGGACACCGTTTTCTGCCAGGTGGGCGATCTCGGCGATAACATCATCCAGCGGGCGACTGACCTCTTCACCGCGGGTGTAGGGCACCACGCAGAACGTGCAGTACTTACTGCAGCCCTCCATTATCGAGACGAAGGCACTCGGGCCGTCGACCTTGGGCTCGGGCAGGCGGTCAAATTTTTCGATTTCTGGAAAGCTGACGTCGACTACGATGGTGCCGTTAGAGCTGCTTTGCTCCATCATTTCCGGCAGACGGTGCAGGGTCTGTGGTCCGAAAACCAGGTCGACATAGGGTGCGCGTTTGCCGATTTCAGCGCCTTCCTGGCTGGCAACACAGCCACCTACGCCGATAATTAAGTCAGGGTTTTGCTGCTTCAGATGCTTCCAGCGCCCGAGCTGGTGAAACACCTTCTCTTGGGCTTTTTCCCTTATAGAACAAGTATTTAGCAGCAGAACGTCAGCTTCTTCAGGCGTCTCCGCCATGACCATGTCATGACTGTCCTGCAGCAGATCACGCATACGCGATGAGTCGTATTCGTTCATCTGACAACCGTGAGTCTGAATGTAAAGTCGTTTTGCCACCGGGTTCCACATGTGCTGTTTAAGGGGTCGGCGATTATACAGATAAGTCTTTGCCAAACCTAGTTTTTTTGGATCAGGGGAGTATGCTGATAGTGTAATCGTGATAGCATTCTCGCCCCCAAAATTGCAGGTGAATTGGTCAATGCCACAGCCCGTCTACAAGGTCATCTTTCAGAACCAGAACAAGGTCTATGAGGTGTACGCCCGACAGATTTTTCAGAGCGATATGTGGGGCTTTATCGAGATCGAGGAGTTTATGTTTGGCGAGCGCAGCCAGATATTGGTTGATCCGTCAGAAGAGAAGCTCAAAAACGAGTTTGGCAATGTCACCCGCAGCTATATTCCAATGCACTCGATAATTCGTATCGATGAAGTGGAAAAGGAAGGCGCTGCAAAAATTAGCGATGCCACTGCAGGGGCCGGCAATATCACAGCATTTCCAATGCCTGGAACCACTCCCGGTACCCAGCGTGGGAGCGACGACTAAATCTCATCGTAGCTGGCGCCAGCTCGCCAGCTTTAGGCAGACGATAAAAGCACGTACTGCAGCCTCCAGTTCATTATGATCCGGAAAGGTCGGCGCCAGTCTGATGTCACTGTCTCTCGGGTCTCTGCCATAAGGCCAGGTAGCCCCGGCCGGGGTCAACTTAACGCCGATGTCGGCGGCCAACTTGACTACTTCTCGAGCCAGTCCGCGGCGCGTATTGAGCTGGATAAAGTAACCTCCCTTGGGTTTGGTCCAGGTGGCGAGGCCGCTGCCTTCCAGTTCTTCTTCAAGCAGCTTTAGCACGAGTTCAAACCGTGGCCGTACCAGTTCCGCATGCTTGCGCATATGGGCCTCAACACCCGCCCGGTTCTGCAGAAAGCGCACATGGCGTAATTGATTGACTTTGTCGGCGCCGATGGTGGAGAACGCCAGGTGCGAACTAATCCTTTTGATATTGTCGGCGCTGGAACATAGCCAGGCCAGGCCGGCGCCCGCAAAAGTGATTTTGGACGTCGAGCCGAACTGCACCACGCTGGATTCTGTTTCCGCGTCCAGATAGTGATCAATAGCGGGTAGCACTGGCGCGTCTTCGTAGAGACTGTGCACAGCGTAGGCATTGTCCCAGAGCACCAGGAATCCTGCCCCGGCGATTTTTCCCAGTTTGGCCAGACGTTCGACGGTGGCACTGGAGTAGGTATCTCCGCTGGGGTTTGAAAATCTCGGTACACACCAGATGCCTTTAATAGCAGGATCTTCTCTTACCAGTGCTTCGGCCTGATCCATGTCCGGCCCGGTCGCTGTCATGGGCAGCGGCACCATATCGATGCCCAGATGTTCACACAGAGCAAAGTGTCTATCGTAGCCTGGTACTGGACACAGTATGCGCACCGCGCCAGATTGCTTCCAGGCATCTCCCTGCAGCCCGAAGTTAAGCGCGAACTCCACCACCTGGTACATCAGGTTAAGACTGCTATTAACACCTAGCAGAGTTTGGTCTGGATCACAGCCGCTAATAGCGGCACACAGCTCACGGGCCTCGCGAATACCAGCAAGACCACCGTAGTTGCGTGTGTCTATGCCATCAGCATCGACGTAGTTGCCCTGCAGAATCCCGTCCAGGTCGCTGGCCAGCGCTACCTGCGCCGGCGATGGTTTGCCGCGAGTCAAATCCAGATTCAGCTGGCTACTGGCAAGTTGCTGGTAGCTGGCTTCCAGCTGGCTGATCATGTTCTCGGCGTCCGCTTTACTGGCTTGGTCTATATGCACGTGCTGCTCCGCTATAAATAGTTTGGTGCGCCGATTATAGCGGTGTATTGAATTTGTCGGAAACGACTCCATATCCTTTATCAGATGGTGAAGGTAAAAGGGGCGGTTTGATGAACGACGAACTTTTGGGTGCAGGGGCCGGGCATGAGGATAATGCCGTAGATGGCGAGATTCTCAGCTCCGAAAACGGCGGCCATGATCTGGCTGTGGCAGATGACATGCTGCCCGCCACGTTGCATATTATGCCTATATCTACACGCCCTTATTTTCCGGGTCAGGCGCAACCGGTTACGGTGAATATGGAGCAATGGGGGGACACCCTGCGCGAAGTGGCCCGTTCGGGTCACCGTTTGTTGGGTGTTGCCTTTATTGAGGGAAAAGAGTCTGGTCAGGCGGCCGTCGCCGACTTCCCGGTGACTGGCTGCGTGGTGCGTTTACATCGCGTTCCCAATCCTCAGGACAGTTCCGAGGAGAGTGCTCAGGGCGTTCAGAACCAGTTTTTGGTGCAGGGTATCAAACGTTTTCGGGTGGTCCGCTGGCTGAGTGAGGAAGCTCCTTTTCTGGCCCAGGTTGAGTACCCGAGGAGCGAGGGCCAGCGCGATAGCGACGAGGTAAAAGCCTATGCGATGGCGCTGATCAAGGAGATCAAAGAGTTACTGCCACTAAACCCTCTGTATAGCGAAGAGTTAAAGCATTACCTGTCTCACTTCAGTCCCAATGAGCCATCGTTTCTGGCTGATTTTTGCGCGGCCCTAACCACCGCCAGCGGTGCTCAGTTGCAGCAGGTTCTGGAAACACTGCCGCTGATACCACGCATGGAACTGGTGCTTAACCTGCTGCGCAAGGAGCGCGAAGTCGCCGAACTGCAGACAAAAATTACTGGCCAGGTTAATCAGCAGGTTTCCGCACAACAGCGAGAATTTTTTCTGCGGGAACAGCTCAAGGTGATTCAGAAAGAGCTGGGTATTTCCAAGGACGACAAGACCGTCGATGCCGATGACTTTCAGGCGCGGCTGGAGGGTCTGGTTGTCCCTGCAGAGGCGCAGAAACGTATCGATGAGGAGCTGCGCAAGCTGTCATTCCTGGAAACGGGCTCACCGGAATATGCGGTGACTCGCAACTATCTGGATTGGGCGACCTCCGTGCCGTGGGGTAAGTATTCGCAGGACGTGCTCGATCTGGGTCACGCCCGCGAGCAACTCAATTCTCATCATGATGGCCTAGAGGACGTGAAGGAACGCATCATCGAATTTCTCGCGGTGGGCACGTTCAAGGGCGAGGTGTCAGGCTCAATTTTGCTCTTGGTGGGTCCGCCTGGCGTTGGTAAAACCTCGATAGGCCGTTCTGTGGCAGATGCACTGGGTCGCGAGTTTTACCGATTTAGTCTGGGTGGTATGCGTGACGAGGCTGAGATCAAGGGACACAGGCGTACTTATATCGGCGCTATGCCGGGCAAATTGGTTCAGGCTCTGAAGGATGTCGAAGTGTCCAACCCGGTCATTATGCTTGATGAAATAGATAAGATCGGATCGTCCTATCAGGGTGATCCGGCTTCGGCGCTACTGGAGGTTCTGGATCCGGAGCAGAACAGCGAATTCCTGGATCATTACCTTGATCTAAGAGTGGATCTGTCCAAGGTGCTATTTGTCTGTACTGCGAATCAGCTCGACTCTATACCGGCGCCATTGCTAGACCGCATGGAAACTATTCGTTTGTCGGGCTACATCGCTGAGGAAAAGCTGGTAATAGCCAGAAATCACCTGTGGCCACGTTTGCTGCAGCGCTCGGGCGTACGCCCGGATCAGCTCAAGATCAATGACGCAGGCTTACGCTATGTGATTGACGCTTACTGTCGTGAGGCGGGGGTCCGCAGTCTGGAAAAACAGCTGGCGCGGATTGTGCGCAAAAGTATCGTGCGACTACTGGAAGGTGATCAGTCTAAGCTGCGGGTAGGGCGCAAGGATATCGAGGATTTGTTGGGTAAGCCGCCGTTCGCTAATGACAAGCCTCTGCGTGGTTTGGGTATCGCCACTGGCCTGGCCTGGACTTCGCTGGGCGGCGTTACGTTGGCGATTGAAAGCTCCCAGGTGCATACGCTGAACCGGGGCTTTAAGTTGACCGGTAAGCTCGGTGAGGTGATGCGAGAATCAGCCGACATCGCCTACAGCTATGTTATGTCTCACCTCAAGGACTATGGCTGTCCTCCCGATTACTTCGACACCAGTCTGGTGCATCTACATGTGCCAGAAGGAGCAACTCCCAAGGATGGGCCCAGCGCAGGGATAACCATGGCTACTGCGTTGCTGTCACTGGCGCGCAAGGAACGCATCGCGCGGCCATTGGCAATGACCGGGGAACTCACCCTGACCGGTCAGGTGCTGGGAGTAGGTGGTATTCGTGAAAAGGTTATTGCTGCGCGGCGCAGTCGCATTATGGAGCTGATTCTGCCAGCCGCAAATAAGAAGGATTTTGAGGAGTTGCCAGATTATTTACGCGAGGGAATCAATGTTCACTTTGCGCGAACTTTCCGCGATGTGTTTCATTACGTCTTCGAGAATCACCTGGACGACAACGCTCTGCACTGAGAGCCTGGCTGGTGCGGGGGGGCTTATTTGTTAGCGACTACCATAGCCCGGGTGGGCGCCGGGTAGCCTTCAATAGACAGGCTGCTGTCCTTGGGGTCCAGAAAGTCTGCCAGTGATTGGAACTGCATCCAATCGGTGCTGCGTTGCTCTGCCGGTGTGGTGACGGAAACATCGATTACTTCAATATTTTTATAGCCGAGTTTGCGCAGCCAGGTACACAGTTGTTCGCAGCTGGGAATAAACCAGACATTACCCATGCGCGCATAGCGCCCCTGTGGCACCAGACAATCATTGGGGCCACCCTCGATAACCAGCGTCTCCAGTATCAGTTTGCCGCCGGGTGCCAGCGCATCGCGCAGCTCCGTCAAGTGGTCTATGGGAGAGCGGCGGTGGTAGAGAATGCCCATGGAAAAAACGCTATCAAATGCCTGTAACTGCGCCGGTACATGTTGAATTCCCAGTGGCAGTACCCAGATGTTGGGGTTTTGGATGTAGCGCTGTAGTGCCCAGAACTGAACGACGAAGAGCGGGGTTGGGTCAATTCCGATGACTTCAGCGGCGCCGGCTCCGAGCATGCGCCAGCTGTGATAACCGCTGCCACAGCCTACGTCCAGTACGCGCTGTCCCTCTAGTGTTCCCAGCTGCGATTGCAGTCGCGACCACTTTATGTCGGAGCGCCATTCCGTATCAATATGCACGCCAAACAGGTCGAAGGGGCCTTTGCGCCAGGGGTGAAGCTGGCGCAGTGCCGTCTCGAGTTGTATTTTTTCGGCGTCGCTCAACTGCTGGGACTGGCCCACCTGTACAACGGCTTGATCGAGTATGACAGCAGCTTCAGTTATTGTGGGTAGTGCCTCCAGTGCCTCAAGCCAGCGCGGTAGATCGCCGTAACGACGGCTGTGAAAATCTGCGCCGATTTGTTCCTGTAAAATGTCCGCCCAAGGCTGCAGCGGGGTATCCTGCCAGCGCTGCACCAGCGGCTGGTAATCGATGGTGGTAGTCATTTGAGGGCGATCAGTGAAGCGAAGTTGAAGCACTGAAACCACACATCACAACTACTGAAGCCGGCAGCAGCGATACGCTGACGGTGTTGATCAAGTGTTTCGGGGATCAATACGTCTTCAATGGCTGAGCGTTTTTGGGCGACTTCCAGTTCACTGTAGCCGTTGGCTTGCTTGAATTGATGGTGCAGCTCAATGTTGAGTTGATCCAGATGCGGGTCGGCAAAGCTGACTTTCTCGGAGAGAATCATGACTCCGCCGGGTTCCAGTCCCGCATAGATATTGCGGATCAGAGCATCCCGTTGCGCTACTGGAATAAATTGTAAAGTGAAATTCAGGACCACCACTTTGGCGTCACTAACCGTTATATCCTGAACGTCGGCGCACAGCAGTTCAACCGGGGTCGGATTAGTGTCGGTGTCGAGGATGCTGCGGCAGCGTTCTATCATCTCGGGCGAATTGTCGACACCGATAATCTTGCAGCCATCGGCCTTGATGTTCTGGCGCATGGCCAGACTTGAGGCGCCCAGCGAGCAACCCAGGTCATAGCAACGCGCGCCGGCATTTGTATACTTGCCGGCCAGCATGCCTGTCATGGCAATGATGGTGGTATACCCTGGCACCGAGCGCTTGATCATATCGGGGAAAACTTCCACGACACTGCTGTCGAAGGCGAAGGCGCGTAGTGTTGGGACGGGATTAGCGTAAATGGTGTCTGGAGTATCGGTCACTGGGCTGGAGTATGGGATTGAAGGAACCGGCAATCCTAGCACAGTTCCTGCAACTCTTAACCTGTATCAACTGTCGCTCAGCAATGGAATAATCCCTGCCATGAATTCGTCAGCAGGATGAGCTATGACCGCTCCTAGCAGTTTGTCTCCAACGCCGCCGCGCGCCCACCATAGCGTGCTTGAACTCAGTCGCGTTTTTTTCGAAGCTTCCAGCGGCTACTTGTTGAAGCCGCTGATGCGGACACTGCCTAAAGGTGATGGACACTCAGTGATGGCCTTGCCGGGGTTCTTTGGTGCCGACGGTTCCACCGCCAGTTTGCGACGGTTTTTGGATCGACAAAACTACAATGCTATTCCCTGGGGCCTGGGTAGAAACATTCCTAGTGAGGGGTTGGCGACCATGGAAGCCACTCTGGAATTTCGCGATCGCACGGAGCAGGCGTTGGCGGAGTCGATTGCCGCCGAGGTAAGTAGAACCCGACGTAAAGTCAGCCTGGTGGGTTGGAGCCTGGGCGGTTTGTACGCGACTAGCCTGGCGCATCGCCACCCTGACTTGATCCGTCAGGTAGTGACTCTGGGTACCCCGTTTGGTGATCCTCGTGGTACCTCGGTGTACTCGGTGATGCAGCGTATGAACAATGCTGATGTGGCGCCAGAATTGTTGGAGCAGTGGAGTGAGCATACCTTCTCTGGCAAACTCGAAGTTCCGGTAACTGCAGTTTATAGTCGGTCTGACGGGATTGTCGGTGAGAGTATTGCCAAGCTTCCAGAGCACCCGTTAATGGAGAGTATCGCAGTCATCGCCAGCCATATCGGTTTTCCATTCAATCCGCTGGTGCGCGCTTTGCTATGCGAACGGCTAGGCCAGAATGAGGGACGCTGGCAGCCCTGGCAGCAACAGTTGTTTAAGCCGTTGATTCACCAGCCCGGTTGATTATGCCATGCCGGTGAGTTGCCCCAAGTGTGGCGAGAGTTTTGAAACCCGGAGTATTGCTGGCGGATCGGAATTGCAGCGCTGTAGCCACTGCCTTGGTTTATTTGTGGCGCCTGAGGTGTTGTGGCAAATGCGTCAGCAGTGGATGACTGAAGCCTTTATCGATGTCGGGCATCCGTCGCTGGGGCGCCACTATAATCCGATAGATGATATTGAGTGCCCGGATTGTCACATAACAATGAGCAGGATTACCGACCCGGTACAGACACATATTTGTCTGGAATCCTGCCCACAATGCGACAAACTGTTTTTGGATGCGGGAGAGTTCACTGATCTCAAGTTTGAGACACTTACGGATAAGGTCAAGGACCTGTTTGCGCGGCAGCGTCAGGATTAGGCGGGCGGCGAGAGCTGATGACGTAAAGCAGAAACGATAGTAATCAGTCGCGCCGGCGGGTGCCTTGCAGCTACGCGCTGTATCTCAGTTGCTGGAGCGCACCGATTTGGATTCTTCTGACGATGTGCCACCCATGTGAGTAGATTGGCTCACCGCGAAACCACGTTTGGGCCAGGGGCGTGAGCTTGTCGTGGAAGTTTTACCGGCAAATTTGATGCTGCCAAAAACCTCTGCGAAGGTCGCTTTGTCTTGTGCTTGCGTCTTCATGTCATACCTCGAAAGCTTTTGTGTTCTTCCAGAAGCCATTTCTGGAGTTTCCAGTTTAGGTAAGCGAGCGACTAATGTGGCGTAAATATTACAGGGCGAATGCGTGAATTATTGGCAATTCACGCCGCCCTGCAGGATAGCTTCTGCCCTTATGCTGCCTGCTCTTCAGACTGTCTCGCCGCCACGTTAATGGCGCCCAGAATGGCGTCCAGTGAAGCCTGGATAATGTCCGCGCTGCGACCAACGCCGCATACTCTGTGTCCGTCGATATTCATTTGTATGTAACAGATAGCCTCGGCATCGGCGCTTTGGCTGAGCGCGTGTTCGCTATACTCCACCAACACAATCTGCTTGCCCACGAACTGCTCCATCGCGTTCACAAACGACTCAACCACGCCGGCACCGCTGCCGCTGAGTGAGTGTGTGACTCCTGCCTTGATCAACTCAGCCTGCAGTTTGTCGCTGCCATCCTCCCGATTGACCTGGTAGTTGCCCAGGGTCCACGGACCCGCAGCGGTGAAGTAGGTAGCCTGAAACAGTTCCCAGATAGCATCAGGGGCCACCTCAGCTTTACTTTTCTCTGCGTGTCGCTGTACTGCTCCACTAAAGTCAATCTGCAGCCAGCGTGGTAATTGCAGGCCATAATCTCTCTCCAGCACGTAGGCGATACCGCCCTTGCCAGATTGACTGTTGATGCGCACCACTTCCTGATAGGAGCGGCCGATGTCAGCGGGGTCTATAGGCAGGTAGGCCACTTCCCACGGTTGACTGTCATCGCGCTTGTCCAGGCACTTCTTGATAGCATCCTGATGGCTGCCGGAAAATGCCGTGAATACCAGTTCACCTGCGTAGGGGTGGCGCGGGTGCAATGGCATTTGGGTACAGTCCTTGTAGGTCTGAATGATTTCGTCCATCGGCCCAAAGTCCAGTTTGGGATCGATGCCCTGGCTATAAAGATTCATCGCCATGGTCACAATGTCCATATTGCCGGTACGTTCACCGTTACCCATCAGGGTGCCTTCGACCCGGTCAGCGCCAGCCATGACGCCTAATTCAGCGGCAGCAACCGCGCAACCGCGGTCATTGTGAGTGTGTGTAGAGATCAGAATGCTGTCGCGACGGTTAATACGATCGCAGAAGGTTTCTATCTGGTCAGCATAGATATTCGGTGTTGCCATCTCGACGGTGGAGGGCAGATTCATAATCGCTTTGTGTTCGGGCGTGGGCTGCCAGACATCGATAACCGCATTGCACACGTCAATGGCAAAATCGATTTCGGTGCCGGTGAAGCTCTCCGGTGAATATTCAAATACCCATTCAGTCTCCGGGTATTTGGCGGCGTAGTCCTTGACCATCTGCGCGCCACGAACGGCGATATCGGTAATGCCGTCGCGGTCGAGTCCGAACACCTTTTCCCGTTGTACTGTTGAGGTTGAGTTGTACACGTGCAATACAGCACGTCGGACGCCTTTTAACGCCTCAAAGGTTTTTTTGATAAGTTCAGGGCGGGCCTGAGTCAATACCTGAATAGTCACATCCTCAGGAATGCGATTGTTATCGATCAGGTCGCGCACGAAATCAAAGTCATGACTGGAAGCGGACGGAAAGCCGACTTCAATTTCCTTAAAGCCAATTTTGATCAGTTGGTCATACAGCCGTGATTTCTGCGCCGTAGTCATGGGTTCAATGAGGGCCTGATTACCGTCGCGCAGGTCGACGCTGCACCAGGTTGGCGCAGCATTTATGGTCTGGTCAGGCCAGCGTCTGGCGCTCATCTGTAATGGCTTGAAAGCGGGATACTTGCTGTGATCAAAAGTTGACATATTGAGTACCGGGGTCATGGGTGACGATGAGAGATAGTATAGGAGGTTTCTTGTGGTGATAGCTTGCAAATATGGATCATTTTGAGGGTATATAGTCAATATATATCTAATATTTAATGAAATAATAGATAATATCGCTAATTATTTGATTTTTCCGGGAGAGGGCGCCTCAGCGTTGCCAGGACGCTGGCAGTCCTTGACTCTATGTCATGCCTGTCCCAGCATGCGGCTGTGATTGTTCCAAAATATGTCTTTTGCTCGCGGATCCTGCCATTTTTGGCGGCCGCCTTGCTGATGGTGTTAAGTGCAGTGGCGACAGCCGGTACCAGCGGCACCGATGGCGGCAATTTACATTGGGCCTACTCCTCCTTTTTTGGCACCGGTGTTTATCGGGTTGGCGATAACAAGTCGGTCACGGTGCTCAATCCCACGGCGCGCTGGCGCTACACAGAAGCCGACTACGAGCAGGGTGGTGAGCGCCAACTGGGTTGGAATTTTCGCCTTCCCATGGCGGTCGGGTTGCACCGTTTTGATCTCGATGACATCCCCGGGATTGTCGACCCTGACAACGTTGGTAGTATCAGTGTGACGCCCGGAGTTGATTTGGATATTCCCGTGACTGAGCGCTGGACTTTGCGACCCAGTGCTAATTTGGGTTGGGGGAGTCTGACCGACGGTAGCGAGTCGGCCTGGACCTATTGGCTAGGCATCAATAGCCGGTACCGTTTTAATACTGGCAATCTCCAGTGGGCGTTACTGAATTCCCTGTCCTACGTGGGTTACAACCCCTCCCAGGATCGCAACGAGGATATGTTTCCGTTGATGACCGGGTTGGAGTTTGCTTATCCGCTGCCCTGGAAACTGGCGCAAAACCCCCTGGAGGTAAACTGGCATGTGACCTATACCGTCTACCACAACAATCTGGATTATATTGTGCAGCGCCAGCAGATAGTGAAGGCGGTGGACCAGTGGCAAGCTGGGATCGCGCTGGGTCGACAGGGTCAAAGGCTGCAGTTTTGGCGGTTCAAGTTTGATCGGGTTGGGCTCACCTTTAATCGAGCAGGCAATGACGTTAGCGGCGTCAAACTCTACTTTCGCTCAGTCTTCGACTGGTAATAGTTGAATGTCTGCTGATGCCATTGTGCAGCCCTTGAGTCCGGCATTGGTCGCCGGCACTAGCCTGAAAAATTGCCGGATGTTGCGTTTGGACCTGCTCAATGCGCCGGCGTCAGGTAACAAGTTTTATAAGTTGCAGCACTATTTGACGGCTCTAGAGCCAGGACAGACGCTGGTCAGCTTCGGAGGCGCCTGGTCCAATCATATTCATGCACTGGCGGCGGTGGGGCATGCCAGAGGTTTTCCCACCGTGGGTATCATCCGTGGTGATGCCAACGCGCCACTGTCTGCCACCCTGCAAGATGCGAAGCGCTGGGGTATGCAGCTGGAGTTTGTCAGTCGCGGCGACTATCGGCGCAGACATGACCCGGTATGGCTGGCGGCCTGGCAGCAACGTCTGGGTCATTGTCTTATGGTCCCCGAAGGTGGGGCGGGTTTGGACGGTGCGAAGGGCTGCGGTGCCATCGCTGACTTGATTATGGAGCATTACGCTGCGGCGGAGCTGGTTGGTCTGGCCGCGGGCACGGGGTGCACATTGGCGGGTCTGGCGGCGGCACTGCCGGCAGATAAGCAGGTGTTAGGCGTGGTAGTGCTGAAAGGCGCAGGGGAACAACTGCGTAGCGATATTGGGGGCTGGATTGCCGGTCAGGGCGGAGTCGGTTGCCATTGGCATTTGGAAGAGGACTATCATGGGGGTGGTTATGCCCGCTGCGACCCAAAATTGGCCGAGTTTATCGAGGAATTTGAGCAGGTGCAGGGGATACCGCTAGAGCCGGTTTATACCGGCAAGCTGATGTACGCTCTTTACCAGATGATAGCGAACGGGCGGCTGAATCCGGCGACCCGGGTGTTGGCCCTGCACACAGGTGGCCTGCAGGGGCGGCGCGGATTTCCTCAGCTGGGCGCTGCGCCAGAGTAGCCTGCAGCGTAATTCCTTACGTCGGGTTTACCGTTGTAAACCGAATTAGCGGCTCGCAAGCATTCCCGCACGCCGGCTAATGTCGTACCCTGTGGCGATATTTGCGCACTCTGTGTTGCGCACTACCTGCTGGCACTGCCGGCACTAATAGAAGGATTGGGTATGGTTGCCGCACAAGAAGCCTTGCAAAGACTGAAGGACGGTAATCGACGTTTTCGCGATGGGCAGCCTGCGGGGCCGCGGCTGAGCAGTCAGGAGCGCCGCGAGGAACTCGTTGCCGATCAGAATCCGTTTGCGATTATTCTGGGCTGTGCTGACTCACGGGTCCCGGGTGAAATAGTATTTGATCAGGGTCTTGGTGATCTGTTTGTGATCCGCGTTGCCGGCAATGTGGTGGCACCATCGCAAATTGGGAGTATCGAATTTGCCGTGGAGTGGTTTGGCACCAGTCTGGTAGTGGTTTTGGGACATACCCGCTGTGGCGCGATTGCCGCAACGGTCGATGCGCTGCGCGGTGGCTCCGGACATCGGGCGCAGTATCTGAATTCTATTGTCGATCGGGTCAGACCTGCAGTGGAACCGTTGCTGGCGAACGCCGACAACAGAGATGAAGAGGAACTTATGCGTGACTGCGTGCGGGCGAATGTGCATGCTTCAGTGAAGCACTTGCGGCAGGGGTCCAGTTTACTAGAGGAGCTCGCAGAAAGTGGTGATTTGATGATTATTGGCGCCGAGTACTCACTTGAAACAGGTTCCGTGGAGTTCCTCGACGATTAGTCACGGGCGGGGTCAAGCTGCTCAGAATACCGCGTTGCCGCCATCTACTGAGAGTATCTGGCCGGTAATATAAGACGCCCGATCCGAAAGCAGAAACACCACAGCCTCAGCAATTTCTTCCGGCTCACCCAGGCGGCGCATCGGTATGCGGCTGGTGAGCACTTCCTGCTGCCGGGGTTGCTCGGCAAAGTACGCTTCGACACCCGGGGTGCGGATAGTGCCAGGCGAAACCGCATTAATGCGTACTCCCTTGTGCCCGTATTCGCCGGCACTGCTGCTGGTCAGAATGTTGACCCCACCCTTGGCGGCTGCATAAGCACTATTATGTGGCTGTCCTTTCAAAGATGCATTGGAGCTGATGTTGACGATGGCGCCAGCGCCGGCGGCCAGCATGGGAACCAATTCATGCTTCATGCATAGCCAGGTATTGGTCAGGCACATTTCCAGAGTCCGGTCCCAGTCATCGCGTTGGTACTTGTGGATAGGGCCGCTGCCTCGAGTCACCGCTGCGCTGTTGCAGGCCACATCAAGCTGGCCATAGGTGTCCAGTGTGTGCTGAACCATGGCTGCCACCAGTTCCTCATCACTGACGTCGCAGAGCACGAAGCTGGCAATGCCGCCCTGACCAATAATGATGTCTACGGTCTCGGTGCCGGCTTCCTGATTAAAGTCCGCAATCACGACGCTGGCGCCTTCCTGGGCGCAGGCAACCGCGATGGCACGGCCAATACCCATTCCAGCGCCAGTGACCAGAGCGACCTTGTTGGCTAATAAACCCATGTTGATTCTCCCGCAGATGCCTGATGGTGAGGGTTCAAATACTGTGACAGTTGTTGTTGCTTGCCACCCTCAAGTGGTTGGCTACTATGCCGCAAGCGACTTTGTCGTGGTAGGCTTACCGCGTCAAGTAACTCGATTCGACACTGGAAACTGGCGTCGGGTTTAAGCATTCATAGCGGCCACAGGTTTACGGCGCTAGCTGGAGCTGCTCAGGGGTCTATGGATCATTGATAAAGCTGCGCCGCCTGAGTTAGCAGCTCACGATAATCGAAAGGAGAGTAAGTCATGTCGCAAGCCGATTCCTCTACTGTGGAGCTGGGTAAACCGCCACCCAAGGGTGTACTCAAGATCTTTACCCGTATCAATGTGTGGGTCTACCGCCTCAGTGGGGGCAAGTTGATGAACAAGTTAGGGGGTGACCCTATTTGTCTGGTGACGATGACCGGTGCGCGCAGTGGTAAGCGCAGAACCATTCCGCTTATGTACGTGCCGTATGGCGATACTATCTTGTTGGTGGCCTCGCAGGGTGGGATGCCCAGGCACCCGGTCTGGTATAACAACCTGGTGGCCAACCCCGATGTGACGATTGAAGAAGGTGGACTGTTGCGCAAGCTACGTGCGCGCGAAGTTGCAGGCGAGGAGAGGGCGCAATTGTGGCCGGTATGCGTTGAACACTATGCGGATTATGATCTCTACCGACAACGCACCGAACGCGAGATACCGGTGTTCATTTGTGAGCCGATTACCCAGTGATTGTTGCATCATTTTTATCACCAAAGTCTAAACCCCAAAGCTATCGAGGAATGCCGTGACAGATATCAGCAATATGCATGACGACTATAAGAAGGTCCCGTCTTTCACCCTGCCATTTGGCAGGGTCGCTTCTTGGCTGTTGAACCTTTTCTTAAAGTTTGACCAATGGCGTAAGTGTCGTAATCCCGGTCCTGGCGTGACAGTGGAAAAGGAAGTGCTGCAAGGTACCGACGGCAGTCAGTTTAAGGCGCTGGTTATGCGCCCGACCGATGCCACCGAGCCTTTGCCGGTCATGCTGTATTACCACGGCGGTGCCTTCTCGTTGAGCTATGCCTCTATGCATCATCTTTCCTGCCAGCGCTATGCGCTGGAGGCTAATTGCCTGGTGGTATTGGTTGACTACCGCCTGGGGCCCAAACACGTGTTCCCCCTTGGGTTTAATGATTGCTTTGATACCAGACAATGGGTGGTCGATAACGCCCAGCGTTTGCAGGCAGATGCTTCACGCATCGTGGTGATGGGCGATAGTGCCGGCGGCGCGATGGCCGCAGGGGTCGCGCAACGTGCACTTGATGAAGGTAATCCAGTGCAGGGCCAAGTGCTTATTTATCCGGTACTGGATTGTGAGTGCAAGACCACATCGGCTACTGAATTTGAGTCTGTGCCGGTATTTACTGCCGAATCCAACCGGCGTATGTGGCAAATGTATCTGGGCGACAGGCTGACTGGAAATGTACCTGAGTATGCTGCCGCGGGTTTGCGCGCAGACTTGAAAGACCTTCCCATGACGTATCTGGAGACAGCGCAGTATGACCCGCTGCGCGACGAGGGTATCGACTACGCGCAGCGACTGCTGAGCGCGGGCGTCAATGTGGAACTGAATAGTACGCAGGGTACAGTGCACGGTTACGAGCTGGCTGCCGACAACCCGGTGGTCGCCGATTCCATGTTGCGTCGTATCGCGGCGCTGCGGCGACTGTTTGCCGCGAGCGCCTAGCATGACTCGCGCACTGACTCTTGGGCTGATCGTCAGTATCGGCTTGTTGGTAGGGCTTGCGGCCGGCGCTGGTACGCCTAGCTATGCAGGCTTGAGTTTACCGCTGTGGGCCGCGCTGGGAAGCTTCGGCCTGCAATGGCTGGGCTTCGCTTTCGCGTATTGGCGGCAGACAGAAGCGTGGTTTGATTTGCTGGGCAGTCTCAATTACATCGCTTTGGTCTTTCTTTTTCTGCTGCTGGCGCCGCTGGCGCAGGAGCGAACTTTGCTGGTGGGTTGTCTGGTGGTGGTATGGGCGGCGCGTCTGGGCAGCTTTCTGTTTTTACGTATACGTCAGGCCGGTGGTGACAGTCGTTTCGATGCTATTCGCTCGCGATTTGGTCCGTTTCTGATGACCTGGACCTTACAGGCTCTGTGGGTTATCGCTACCGCAGGCTGCGTTTTGGCGGCTATGGCAGCCGCTGATTCTCCATCCTTGTCGTTGCGCGATGGAGTCGGTCTTGCACTATGGGTGATCGGCTTTGCCCTTGAGGTCACCGCCGATGAACAAAAGCATCGGTTTCGTCGTCAGCCAGAAAATAGTGGACGCTTTATTAGCACGGGGCTGTGGTCAGTGTGTCAGCACCCCAATTATCTTGGCGAGATCCTGTTGTGGTCTGGGCTGGCTCTATTGGCCCTGCCGGCACTTGTCGGCGCACAATGGCTGACCCTGCTGTCACCGGTATTTGTGGCCCTGTTGCTGTTGCGAATCAGTGGTGTACCCTTGCTGCAGAAGGCTGCCCTGAAACGCTGGGGCGCTGATGAACAGTGGCGCAATTATGTGACGTCGACGCCGGTGCTGCTGCCCTGGATTGGACGTCGCTGGAAGCTTGATGACTAGTACTTGCTGAATGGAAGAGGAGAATGTGATGGCTGCTGCACCGACGCTGGAGGATTGTCATGCAATCCAGCAGATACTGTACCGCTATTGTGAAATTGTCGATGCGCTGGACTGGGATGCTATGGACGAAGTGTTCAGCGAGAATACCGTCGGTATTTACAATGGCATGGAGGTCGATGGTCTGGCGACGCTGATCAGCAGTGGTAAGCACAATATGTCGCGCAATACAGTGGCTGCGACTCAGCACAATATCAGCAATCCCCGCGTTAGCATTGTCGGCGATCAGATGCGTTGTATCAGCAATTACTACGCGGTGCATTTTGGGGCCGGCAGTTTTGCCGACAAGGTCTGCTCTATGTGGGGCGTCTATGATGACACCTTTCAGCGCACTGCTGATGGGTGGCGTATTGTGCGCCGTGACTACACCAGTACCGCTATTCAAGGTGACGAGCGTATGTTGTTTGCGGGTGAAGCCGCGACCTGGGATGCTTCTTAGACGCGTTTCAACATCTAACAGCAAAGCGCTAAATAGCGTGCGCTGCTGCGTTGCCCTCGGCAATAGCTTTTACAATAAGGCCCAGACCGGTGCAATCTCCGATGGCCCGGCAGGTAATGCCTGCAGCCTCTAGTTCCGTTACCAGACTGCCATCTGCCTGCGCGGAACCAGTGACAATGACGTGATCAGCCGCCACCAGTGTGGTGCTATGCGCAGTCAACTGTAGTGTGACTCCGTCGGCGCTGATGGCGGCGACGTTGACGCCGGTATTAATTGACACCTGTAATTGCTCCAGCCGCTTTTCGTGCTCCAGTCGCCGCTTGGGGCCGATCTCGGGCGCCAGCAGTGATGCTGAGCTCAAAATACACACCTGCCGCTGGCAGCGCGCGAGAAACTCGGCGAGTTCAATCGCCGCCAGATCGTCGCCAACCACCGCGATGCGCTGTCCCAATGGCAGCCACCAGCTCGCCACGCGGCGCAGCATGGAGGGAGTGAGGTTGCGCTTAATAAACCCGGCGGCCGGTCGCCGCAGCACATTAAGCCAGTTCGGTAGAGCGCTAATTGGGATAGTGCCGCCGTTAGTCAGTTCACGCAATTGCGCGCCGGTAAGAACGTTGGGCAGGTCAATGCCCGGCAGTGCGGGTAACTCTACTAAGGCACCAGTAGCAACGATAATCTGATCCGGCGCCAGTGCCTTGATGCGCGCTACGCTGGCAGTGCTGCCCAGTTCGACATGGATATTCAGACGACGTACCTGGGCAATCAGGTAGTCGAGCAGACGCTGGTTATCACTGTGTACGGTGGCAGCCAGCATTAGCGAGCCGCCCAGGCGGTGTTGTTGCTCAATCAGGGTGACCCGATGGCCGCGCAGAGCGGCAACTCTTGCCGCCTCCATGCCGGCGGGCCCGGCGCCTATCACCACAACATGGAGGGGCTCAGTTGCGGGCTGGTAGTCCAGAGTAAGTTCGCGCCCACTGGCGGCATTGACGGCGCAGTTCATGCGCGACTCTGTGGGCCACAGGAACATGGAGTCGATACAGTTCTGGCAGGAAATGCAGCGCCTGATGTCTTGCCATCGACCTGCTGCAAGTTTGTTTGGCAGTTCCGGGTCGGCCAGCAGGGGGCGTCCCATTACTATCATGTCGGCCTTGCCTTGTTGCAGTGTCGCTTCTGCGAGCTCCGGGTCGAGAAAACGGCCCACCACCATCACCGGTACATCGACCACGTTTTTGATGGCTTGTGCCGCTGGAATATTATAGCCGTCGCCAACCTCGGGTCCGCAAATCATTTGCGAGACCATGGGGTCAGACACCCCTCCGGAAACGTGAAAGGCATCAACGCCAGCCGCTACTAATATGCTTGCCACAGCTGCGGTATCGTAAGAGTCGCGGCCGCCTGGAATACGCTCAAAACCTGAAATGCGCAGGGTCACTGGGAAGTCGGCACCGGCTACTGCTTTGATGCGTTGCAGCACCTCGACCAGCAGCCTGACACGGTTTTCCATGGTGTCGGCGCCGTAGCTGTCCCGCCGTTTGTTTTTCAGTGGTGACAGAAAACAACCCAGCAACATATAGGCGTGGGCGGCGTGCAGCTCTATGCCATCGTAGCCGGCCTCGCGTGCACGGCGAGCTGCCTGCGCGTATTGTTCGACAATGGCAGGTAGTTCAGCTGCTGCCAGCTCGCGCGATGGCATTCCGTGGGTTGCACCCACGCCTGCGCTGGGCCCAACTGACTGGCCGCCGTGGTAAATCGAAATCATGGATTCCGGCCCCGGGTGCGTGATCTGCGGCTGCGCTTTTGCCCCGTGCTCATGAAGGGCGTCGGTGAGGCGCCGATGCGCTTCGATGAAACTGTCATCACCCAGCGTCAATGATTGCGGCTGATACTTTTGCTGGACATCAACCGTGCACACTTCGACGGTAATCAGCCCAACTCCACCGCGTGCGCGCGTGCGCAAAAATTCTATCAGGCGCGGTGATGGAGACTGGTCTTCGTGGCCATAGTTGGTGGTCATGGGAGCCATCACCAGGCGGTTGCGCAGTGACATTGCTCCAATAGAGGTAGGCGATAACAGTTTCATTAACGTTCAGTCCGGTGCGGGTAGTGCATAGACGACCAGTGTGTCACCCAACATTTCACCGAGCCGCTCGGGACCCAGAGCCGCATAGGCCAGTGGGCCATGGCCGCCGCTGGCGATTGCTATGTATTGCCGGCCACCGGCGCTGCGCCAGGTCATGGGTGTAGCCTGTGCGGGCGCGGGTAACTTGTCGTGCCAGACTTCCTTGCCGGTGCTGATATCAAAGGCGCGAAAGTAGCCATCCAGCGTTGCGCCAATGAAAGCCAGGCCGCTGGCTGTTTGCAGGCTGCCGCCAGTGTTGGGAGTGCCCCAATTGAAAAACCGGCCCAGGCCCAGCGGCGCCAGTCCTTCCAGATTACCCAGCGGGCGTTCCCAAAGGGTGGCACCGGAATTGAGGTCGATGGCGGTTAATACACCCCAGGGCGGTGCGGTGCAGGGAGTATTATTCGGAGACAAAAAGGCCCCGCGCAAAATGACGTAGGGGGTGCCTTCCTGTGGATTGGCTCCGACCTGATCGGCACCGCTGAGGTCCGCGACCTGTTCCCGCAGTGCCAGTTCCAGCGTATAGGGTACCCGCATCGAATTGACCAGCATAATATTGCTGGTGGGGTTTATCGAGACAGAGCCCCAGTTTATGCCGCCGCCGATCCCCGGCCAGGCAAGCGTTTTCTTGCCCAGCGCGGGTGGGGTGAACAGACCTTCATATTGGTAACTTCGAAACAGTTCCAAACAGGCTGCCCTGTCCCCGGGATAGATGCCCCAGATGTCGTCCTCAGTCAGGGTGGGCGGATGCACGGGTTTGGGCAGTGTCGGAAATGGTTGGGTTGGACTACTGAATTCTCCTGGCACAGTGGTGCGGGGTACTGGGCGTTCCTCGACCGGGAACAGCGGCTCACCGCTGTCAGCATCGAGTAGGAAAATATGTCCCGCTTTAGTTGCTGCAATTACACCGGCTACACTGCCGTTTGCGGTGGCTTGGGTGAAACTGACAGGCTGAGCAGCTACATCCCAATCCCAGATGTCGTGGTGTACGGTCTGGAAATGCCAGAGGCGTTTGCCGGTATCGGCATCCAGTGCTACGACAGAGGTACCGTAGTAATCCATATCGCCGCGTTCACGGCCGCCATAATGATCTGGTTGTGAATTGCCGGTTGGCAAATAGACGACATTACGCTCCGGGTCTGCTGACATATTGCCCCAGACATTGGGGGTGGCGCGGGTAAAATCGGCGCCAGCTCTGGCCATTGCCGCGCTAACAGGCATCTGGCCCGGTGGCGTGCCTTCCCAGGCCCAGCGCAGTTCGCCGCTACGAGCATCAAAGGCGCGTACGACCCCGGGCGGGGCATCCACGCGCTGACCGTCCTGTACTGAGGCTCCGGTTACCACCAGGTCATTAATGACCAGTGGGGCTGAGGTGGGGTAGTACTCGGCGGTGCGCACATCGCCGAGATTGTTCAGCAGACTGACTTCACCGCGGTTACCAAAATCTGTGCAGGCTTCACCGCTGACCGCATCCAGAGCGATCAGCCTGGCGTCCAGGGTGGTGGTAAAGATGCGGGCCTTACAGTTGCTCGCATTAGCCGCACCGGCGGGCTCACCTGGCCACCACGCCACGCCGCGGCAGGCGGGTGTATAAACGCCAGTCAGGTTCGGCTCCGGGTCGAATGTCCAGTACTCGTCGCCAGTGTTGGCATCCAGCGCAATGACGCGGTTATAGGGGGTGCAGAAATAGAGCGTGTCGGCCACCACCAACGGCGTCGCCTGAAAGGTCGTCGGTCCGTGCCGCTCATTACCACTGGAGACGTCACCGGTGCGATACGTCCATGCCACCTGTAAATCGTCTACGTTTTCCAGAGTAACCTGGGTTAGCGGTGAGAAACGCTGCCCCTGTTGATTGCCGCCCACATGCGGCCACTGCGCGGTCGGTCCGTCCATTTGCAAAGGCGGGGAGTTATCGCATGCCGATAGTCCCAGGCCCAAGGCAATGGCAATGGCAAGTTGCAGTTTTCTTGTGAAGCCTGCTGTCTTCAAACGCGTAATCCAATCAGCTTAGGGAGTGTGTGCCAGGGCTGCCCGTTAAACTAAAAACATTGCAACCGCATTGGTTTTCGATCATAGCCTAACGCTCATTTTGCGGCAAATAATGCACTTCTATGTCACTCATTGGATGCTAACGGTATAAGAGTTTCTACCTCGAGCCTGACTGGGCTCAGGGGGTGCCCGCGACGCTGCATCCGAGTATACTTTTGGCTTCCTGATATTGACGGTGTATTCCATGTCCAAACTTCAAGTTTTGTTTTTTGCTGTTGCCTTTACCTTAGTCGGCTGTTCGGCTGAGAACGGAGGGCAAGCAACGCAATCAGCAGCCAAGCCCGGCTTTGTCGAGCCGTCCGGAGCGCCGGAAGTCGTCGCTATTTACAATCGCTCCTGCCGTAGCTGTCATGCCAAGGGCCAGGGACGAGCGCCGTTGACTGGCGACACTGTGGCCTGGGAACCGCGCTTGGCGCAGGGTATGGATGTGCTGCTGGATCACACCATCAATAGCTTTCAGGGTATGCCAGCCATGGGTATGTGTTTTGATTGCGAGGAAGAGGATTTTATTGCGCTGATTAAGTACATGAGTGGCTCCTGAGATGACTCAGCCACGGCGTCAGTTTCTCAAAATACTGGCCGCAGCGGCGGCAGCGAGTGCGGTCGGCCCGCAGTGGGCGGCGGCAGCGCGTAAACCTATAGGCTGGCGCAACTGGTCCGGTTCGCAGTCATGCCAGCCGCGCGCTCGGTTGGCACCGGCTAGTGTGGCAGAGATGCAGCAAGTCATCCGCGACAGCGCGGGTCCGCTGCGGCCGGTAGGTGCGGGGCATTCCTTTACCGCACTGGTGCCAACCGACGGCGATATTTTGTCGCTGGCTCGCATCAGCGGTCTCATTGATCATGATGCCGATACGCAACAGGCCACCTTTTACGCAGGCACTCAGTTGTCGGCTATGGGTGGTCCGCTGCATGAGGTGGGCCAGGCGTTGATTAATATGCCGGATATCGACGAACAGGTGTTGGCTGGTGCACTGGCCACTGGTACTCATGGCACCGGTGCTGAGATTACCGGTCTACCGGCCTTTGTCACCGGCCTGGAATTGATTACCGCGAACGGAGAAGCACTTTGGTGCGACGCTCAGGCTAATCCAGAAGTGTTTGAAGCGGCGCGTCTTTCGCTGGGTGCATTGGGTGTGCTCAGTAAAATCCGCTTGCAGAATACCTCCCCCTATCGCTCGCGTCGCGAATCCTGGATCGCAGACTGGGAAGAGACCATGGAGCAGGCAGATGCACTGGCCTCAGCGCATCGCAACTTTGAATTTTATTACATCCCGTTTTCCGAACGCTGCTTTTTACATACACACGATGTTACCGACGAAGAAAAGCACTCGACGCCGATCCATGATGCTAACGAAGCGGTGAATGATCTGAAGTTGATTCGCGACTACCTCGGGTGGTCGGATGTACTGCGCGGATTACCGATCAAAGCGATTGCGGCAACCATGGATAAAGAAGTGGTGGTGGAAGCGTCCTGGCTCAACTATGCCAGTGAGCGCAACGTACGTTTTAACGAGATGGAATATCATCTGCCACGTGAAAATGGGCTGGCGGCCCTGCGTGAGGTGCGTGAGGTTCTGGAGAGCGGTCATCGCGATGTGTTTTTCCCCATAGAAGTCCGCTACGTTAAGGGAGATGACGTGTGGTTGAGCCCTTTTTATCAGCGCGACTGTATGTCGATTGCTGTGCATCGATTTTTTGAAGAGGATTACCGCGAGTATTTCGCAGCCATCGAACCCATTTTCCGCAAGTATGGCGGTCGCCCGCACTGGGGTAAGATTAATACGCTGACGGCCAATGATTTTGCCGAGTTGTATCCGCACTGGGGCGATTTCAAGCGAGTGCGAAACGAACTCGACCCCGCAGGCAAATTCCTTAATACGTATTTGGCGCAGTTGTTTGGTGGGCGAACATGAAACGCCGGCAGCTGCTGGCTGGTGGCTTGGCCGTGGGCGGCGCTGGTCTGATGTTTGGCTTGGGTAGTTGGCGCGATCGCGGCGCCAACCATAACGCGTATTTTCGCCAACTCTCGGCGGCTCTCGATGGCGCGGGTCTGGCACGGCCAACACTGGTGATTGATCGGCAGCGGTTGTTGGCCAATGCGGATATTATCAAACAGCGACTGCAGGGTCGTTATGACTATCGCGTGGTCGCCAAGTCGCTGCCTTCGCTGCCGTTACTGGATACAGTGATGCAGCATACCGGGACTCAGCGCCTGATGGTGTTTCATCAGCCGTTTCTGAACCTTATCGCGCGGGAAATGCCCGGCAGTGATCTGTTGCTGGGTAAACCTATGCCAGTAGCGGCTGCGGCGAGTTTTTATCAGCAGCACCGCGGCAATAGGTTTGAGCCGCGCCGACAATTGCAGTGGCTAGTAGATTCGCCGCAGCGGATGCAGCAATATCACGAGCTGGCTCAACAACTCGATGAGCCTATGCGCATTAATCTCGAGCTGGATGTGGGTCTGCATCGGGGTGGCTTTGCCGATGAGCAAAGTCTGGTAACCGCCCTGCGGATATTGGAGCAATCTCCCTGGCTGGAATTGGGCGGTTTGATGGGATACGAGCCCCATGTCGCAAAAATGCCCGGATTATTGGGTGGTCCTGACGCTGCCTTCAGTTCGGCTCAGCAACGTTATCGCGAGCTGTTGGCGATTGCCGAGGGCGAGCTGAAAAGGTCTTTGGCGGACACCACGCTGAACGCGGCGGGAAGCCCAACCTATCAGTATTACGACGGGAAACAGGTGGCTACCGAGTTATCGGCGGGATCAGCTCTGGTTAAACCGACGGATTTTGATCTCGACTCGCTGGCCGAACATCAACCAGCGGCGTTTATTGCCACCCCAGTGATTAAGTCGCTGCCCTCGGCGCAGGTGCCGGGCGTTGAGTCGTTGGCTAGGGTGCAGCGCTGGCTCAACCCCAATGCTGCGCAGGCATTCTTCATCTATGGAGGCTATTGGAAGGCGCGGCCGGAGTCACCGGCGGGGCTCGCTAATAATAGCCTGTACGGGCGCAGCACTAATCAGGAAATGTTGATGGGTAGTAACAGCATCGACCTGCAGCCAGACGACTGGGTGTTTTTGCGACCGACCCAAAGCGAGCACGTGTTTTTACAGTTTGGTGATATCGCCGTGTATGACCAGGGCAGTATTACCGAGCAATGGCCGGTGTTTAGCCAGGGTGCCTGATTCAGTGTCACAAGGATCAGCACCAGCAGCCAGCGCAAACGTGATCGCACCACGGCTGTTTCAATACGGTATCTTTCCCGTGGTAATGACGGCTGCCGTTGCCATAGCCTGGTGGTTGATGGGCAATGGGGTAGAGCCAGCCTTGGCTATTCTGGGGCCGCAGTTTGGTGGGTTTATCGTAGTGGCTATTTTTGAGCATATATACCCCTATCACCGCAGCTGGAATATCAGCCGTGCCGATATCCGGGTTGATGCTACGCATGCGGTCAGTATCGCCGTATTGCTGGGTTTGGTGACCCCCTTGTTGACGGCGACGGGCGTAGTAATCGGTGGTTACCTGTCTGCTGAGTATGGCGCCAGTATTTGGCCTCATGAATGGCCGCTATTGTTACAGATTGTCATGGTGCTGCTGATCGGCGAAATACCCGGTTATTGGATTCATCGCTGGGAACACCAGTGGGACTTTCTGTGGCGCTTTCATGCCGTGCATCACAGCGCGCCGCGTCTTTATTGGCTCAACGCCGGGCGCTTTCACCCGATCGATTCGCTGCTGACCTTTGTGCCCTCGCTGATGTTATTGGTAGCGCTGGGCGCCAGTGAGATGCTGCTGGCGTATTTCACGCTGATCACCGCCCTGCACGGCATATTTCAGCACGGCAATTTGCAGCTGCGGCTGGGGCCGCTGAACTGGTTCTTTAGCATGGCGGAACTGCACCGTTGGCATCACTCCCGCACGATAGTGGAGTCCAATAGCAATTATGGGCAGACGGTGAGTGTCTGGGACTGGGTGTTCGGGACCCGTCACCTGCCGGCTGATAAAGCACCGCCGGAAGATATTGGCATGACTGGCCTGGCAGCGTTCCCGATGACCTGGTGGGCGCAAATTGTCGCACCGTTGCGCTGGCGCCGGATCAAGGCCGACAGCGAGACGCCTCAGGCCTGAGCCGCACCGCCGGGCTCCAGATGGGCGTTGATCACCGCCAGGAACTCGTCACCGTACTTTTCCAGCTTGCGTTCGCCAACACCGCTGAGGCGCCCAAACTGCATTAAATTCTGCGGCACTGCCTGACACATCTCTTGCAGGGTACGATCGTGGAAGATCACGTAGGGTGGAACGCCCTGCGCCTCTGCCAGCTCACGTCTGCGATCGCGCAAAGCCTCCCACAAGGTGATATCCAGATCTTCGGGCAGCTGGGTGCGCGTGCGTTGCTTACTGGCTTTGAGCTTGACGTCTTTGCGCAGCTCGACGTTTTGTTCGCCGCGTAATACCGGACGGCAGGCCTCTTCCAGGCGCAGCGCTCCGAACCGTTCCAGGTCGACCGTGAGAAACCCCCGCGCTACCAGTTGACGGTAGACGGAGCGCCACTGGTTGGCATCCAGCTCTTTGCCCACGCCATAGGTGGGCAGCTGGTGGTGGTCGCATTGAAAGATTTTGTCGGTCTCGGCGCCGCGTAGTACGTCAATCAGATGGTTGACCCCGAATCGCTGCCCGGTACGCCAGGCGGCGCTGAGTGCCATGCGCGCGGCTTCGGTGCCGTCCCAGGTCGCCACCGGCTGCAGGCAGGTATCGCAGTTGCCGCAGGCGGCTTCGGGACGGTCATCGAAGTAGGCCAGCAGCGCCTGACGGCGGCAAGTGGTGATTTCACAGAGTCCTAGCATGGCATTGAGTCGATGTTGCTCGGCGCGTTTATGTTCCTCGCTACCTTGTGACTCCCCCATCATCTGCCGCAGTTTGATGACATCCTGCAGTCCGTAAATCATCCAGGCGTCTGCGGGTGCGCCATCACGACCGGCACGACCGGTTTCCTGATAATAGGACTCGACGGTCTTGGGCATGTCCAGATGGGCAACAAAGCGGACGTCGGGTTTGTCGATACCCATACCGAAGGCGATGGTAGCCACAATGATGACTGACTCCTCTCGCAGAAAGCGCGCTTGATGATCGGCGCGCACCGAGGCGTCGAGGCCAGCGTGATAGGGCAGAGCATTAAAGCCCTGTTGCGCTAGCCAGGCTGCGGTGTCGTCCACTTTCTTGCGTGACAGGCAGTACACAATGCCGGCATCTTTTTCATGTTCCTGGCGCAGAAACTGCAACAGCTGCTGGCGCGGATTGTGCTTGAGTGCAATGTGGTAGCGAATATTGGGGCGATCAAAACCAGCGCAGAAGTAGGCCGCATCCTGCAGTTGCAAGCGCAGTTTTATCTCTTCCTGAGTGCGGGCATCGGCGGTGGCGGTCAGGGCGATACGCGGCACTGTCGGAAACTGCTCGTGCAGCAGGCTCAGGCGCAGATAGTCAGCGCGAAAGTCGTGGCCCCACTGCGACACACAGTGGGCCTCATCGATGGCGAACAGCGACAGGCTGGTGCGCTGCAGCAGATCCATAGTGCGGGGCTGGTTGAGCCGCTCGGGCGCAATATAGAGCAGGTCCAGCTCGCCATTGAGTAGGCTCTGTTCGATGTCTCGTGCGGTGTTAGCGTCCAGAGTGGAGTTGAGAAAGCTGGCCCGCACGCCGAGTTCGCGCAGGGCATTGACCTGATCCTGCATCAGCGCGATGAGCGGCGATATGACAACACCGCAGCCTGAACGGGCTAGCGCGGGTATCTGATAACACAGAGATTTGCCACCACCGGTTGGCATAAGCACCATCGCGTCACCGCCGTTGATCACAGTATCAATGATTTCGGCTTGCGGCGGTCGAAAGTCGTCGTAGCCAAAAGTCGATTGGAGAATGTCGCGGGCGCTGTTCATCGGCGGCAGTTTACCTGATGCGCGCCAAGCGGGGGGTAAATCCGGGAAGATTGATCGAAAAAAAAGGGCGGCTAAGCCGCCCTGTGGAATTAGCCGCCGACTTTTTTGTAGGTGACGGGTACTTCTTCCAGGCCGCGTAACAGCACGTTGGGCATATATTCAAGGTCATCAAGGCCGACCGCCAGCTGAAAATTGTCGAATCTCTCAAACAAGACTTCCCAGCCGATGATCATTTCCAGCTTGGATAAATGCTGACCAATACAAACATGAGTGCCGAAACCGAAGCTGATGTGACGGCGCACGTTCTTGCGGTTTACATCGAATGCCATGGGATCTTCGAACATGGTCTCGTCATGGTTGGAGGAGAAGTATTTCAGTAGCACCATGGATCCCGCGGGTATGTTGACCCCACCCAGCTCATAGTCGGTTTTGCTAACGCGCCACATATTGGAGGTGGGGCTGGCCAGGCGCAGAGTTTCCTCTACCAGATTAGGTATCAATGAGCGGTCAGCGCGAATCATGGCTTCCTGCTCAGGGTGCATGCACAGCTGACGAAAACCTTCTGCGAGGGTGGCGGTAGTGGTTTCGTTACCGGCTACCAGAAACTGGGTGCAGTAAGAGATTTGTTCCTCAATGGTCATTTCGCGATCACCATCGTCATCTTTGTAGCGAGCGTTGGCCACCAATGACAGCAGATCTCCTTGGGAGTTACCGCGACGCTCATTGAGTGCGCTGACAAACCATTCGTATTCTGCTGCTACGCCTTTTTGAGCTGCAATCAGGGCGTCTTTGTCAGCGATCTGGGATAGCAGTGCCACGTTATCGACAGTCCACTGGAAGGCCTGATCGAATATTTCTTCCGGCATACCCAGCACGTGCATGATGACGGATAGCGGCAGGGGTCTAGCGAATTCCTCGACAAAGTTGGCAGACTCTTTCTGTTCTAACTTGTCAGCCAGAGCGTTAGCTTTTTCGCGAATCCAGGGGGCGTACTGAGCAACATTGTCAGCCAGGAAGAAGTCTTTGACCGCGTCACGGTAAAAGCCGTGCTCCGGGTCGTCGACGGTAAGCAGTGTGCCCTTGCCGATATCATAGGTATTGCGCATCTCCGCCACGACGTCGTCGTCTATTTTGCGGGAAGACCCCAGTGCCAGTGTGAACTCATTAGAGAAGACATCTTTGGCCTTGTGAACTTCGCGGACCAGATTGTAGGTGGAAACGATATACGCGCCAGTTTCCGGGTCCTGATAGACCGGTGCCTGCTCGCGCAGTGTCTTGTCGTAGTGGTAGGGGCACTTGAGAGCCTCCGGGTCCAGTAACTTCATTTCCGCCAGGCTTTTCGCGGCTGCCGTATCTGCAGACATGATTCTTCTCCCTTGTTATGTGTTTATTGTCGTTCAGGCAAGCGATGATAACAAAAAAAACAGGATTGATTGTATGTATTTCTGCCGCCGGTTACCGGGCGTTTCTGCAGGTCAGTATAGAGGCACTATTCAAGTCTGTAGCCGCGGTGTCCGTTTGCCGTGCTGTCGCATCCCGACTACTATCGCCGAGTAGGATAAAAGGATAAGAATAATCTATGAAATTCCTCGGAAAACTGTTTTTGATCTACGTTCCAGCGCTATTGGTCGTGCTGACCTTATTGGTCAGCCTGTATGTCTGGCAGGCGCGCCTGATGACCCGCAGCGATTTTGACTATCTGGTTGAGGTCGGCTCAAAGCATGGACCGGCCGCGGTTTGGTCCATTATTGCAGCAGAGTTGGGCGGCAGCGCCGAGATGGCAACTGACCCCGGCTATGGCCGCAGCCTGGTCGAGGGGCGGGGGCATGCGCCCTGGGTGGTACGTAGTAATCTAGATGCACGTCCGCGTATGCTCAGTTTTGCCCTGGCGCCAGGTATCTGGGCGGCTTATGACACCAGTACCGTGTCGCTGTACCAGGTTTGGCAGGGCGAACTGTTGTTTCAGGGTGCTACCTACGACTATCGCCATGGTCCGCAGCCCGAGTCGCGGGGCGTTTGGTACCTGAGACAAGAGCAGCCAACACAGTGGTATCTGGGCGCTTCTGCCGTCACCGCGCAGCCAGCGAAGGCCACCTATCTGGGCCATGAATACGGTGTGGATCGTAAAACGGCCGGATTGCGCTTTAGCCTTGCGTCTGCCGCAGCCCGGCTGCAACTGGTGGAATACCCGGAATTGTCACGGGGCGCTGAAGGCCTAAGCCTGTTGCGCCAGTTTCGTGTAGAGGAGGGTTCACCTGAGCTGCAGGCCTGGTATCGCAACGGCGAGGGACCTTTACAGCTAGCGGGTGCTGATACTTTGGTGCTACTGACGCAGACTACGCCGATTCCTGAGCGCGAATTTCAGCGTCGTATTGAAGTGGATAGCGGTGTTAATGAACGCGGCAAACAGGTGATTGCAGACAGCGACTGCCTCAGTTGCCATGCCGAACAGCATCAGGTGACTGGGCCGGCCTGGACCCGGATCGCAGGTCGCTATCGCGGCTACGTGCAAGAGGAGTCAGTTACAGCACTGGCGGATAGCGTCATTCAGGGTGGCGGCGGGAAATGGGGTAAGTTGCAGATGACGCCGCATCCGCAAATATCGCCAGAGGATGCTCGGGCGGCAGTGACCTACATCCTTAGTCGCCCGGATCCGGGTGTCGCGCAGAACGTTCCTATGGACGCTAGCGGTGAGCCCTATGCTGCCACCCGTGACTACGATATCAATCCATTCTTGCAGTCTGTGCACCCGGCATTCAAGCTGGAGGGCCTGTTGCCAGAGGGATTTGAGCCCAAGGTCGGGGGCATGGGTTTTCGCAGCGATGGCAAGTTGGTGGTAGCCAGCTGGGATCTCGATGGCGGCGTCTTTTTGATCGACCCCAGCGGTGTCGAGCCTCCGCTGCGTATCGCCGAGGGTTTGCATGAGCCGCTGGGAGTGGCGGTAGTCGATAGCTCACTGTACGTGCTGCAGAAGCAGGAACTGACGCAGCTGATTGATCATGACGGTGACGAGATTATTGATGAGTACCGGGTAGTGTCGCGAGACTGGCCGACCAGTGCCAACTTTCACTCGTTTGCCTTCGGCCTGGTGCATAAGGACGGCAAACTCTATGCATTGCTGTCGGTGTGCGTGCTGCCCGGTGGTGCCAGCTGCCCAGAGCAGCTGCCCACTCAGGGTAAGTTGCTGGAAATTGCGCTGGAAGATGGCTCAGCCCGCATTATTGCCTCGGGTTTTCGAACGCCCAACGGTATTGGGCTAGGACCGGACGATGAACTGTTTGTCACGGATAACCAGGGCGACTGGCTACCGGCCAATAAATTAGTGCACGTTCAGCCGGGAGGTTTTTATGGCTCCAGAGTGGTACCGGATGCGGGCGTGATGGAGCTGCGCGAGCAACCGCCAGTCGTCTGGTTGCCACAAGATGAAATCGGTAACTCACCGTCCCAGCCATTGCTGCTTAATGAGGGACCTTATCGCGGGCAAATGATTCATGGCGATGTCACTAACGGTGGCATTAAGCGTGTCTTTATGGAGTCAGTTGATGGCCAGCTACAGGGCGCTGCATTCCACTTTAGTGGGGGGCTCCAGGGTAATGTGAATCGGTTGGAACGGGGTCCGGATGGCTCGATCTACGTGGGTGAATTGGGCAACCCGCCCAACTGGGGTGAGATTGGTAAAGTCTGGCATGGGCTGGAACGCCTTACCTATCAGGGCCAGCCCGCGTATGAAATTCTCAGCATTGAGGCCAACTCGGATGGCTTTACCCTGACCCTGACTGAACCGCTGGCGCAAGACCTGCAGCCCGTGGCAGCGGATCTGATCGCGCGTCAATGGTTCTACTTTCCCAATGAGCAGTATGGCGGACCGAAATACGATGCCCACGAACTCCCGGTCAGCGAGCTGCAATTGAGCGCAGACAGACTCCAGCTGCGCGCCGTTATCCCCCAGTTAAAGCCCGGGTATGTGGTTTATTTGAGGCTGAACCCGCGATTGATCTCGGTTAGTGGGGAAAAGCTCTGGATCAGCGAAGGATGGTACACGCTCAACGCCATTCCGCAGGCCAGTGATGTTATAGCGCTTTCCGATACTCACTCCCAGTGGCAGTCTTTGTTTGACGGCAGTAACTTTGGCGGCTGGCGCAATTACGGCGGTCAACCAGGCGAGGTTGGTGGTTGGGTGATTAACGATGGCATGCTCGAGTTGCAGCCCGGTGATTGGTTCCCGTGGTGGCGCATGGTGTGGGCTGCCATTTCTGGTGCCGGTAGTGGCGACCTGATTTATGCCACCGAGAAATTCAAAAATTTTGAACTCAGTCTGGAGTGGAAAATCGGCGTTAATGGCAACAGTGGCATTTTCTATCTGGTGGCCGATGAAGCGCACAATTCACCCTGGGAAACCGGTCTGGAGATGCAGGTGCTGGACAATGAGGGTCATCCTGATGGTGCGATAACCACCCATCGAGCCGGTGACCTCTATGATCTGCTGGCGGCGGACCCGGAAACGGTGAAGCCACCCGGTGAGTGGAACCACATATTGCTGCGGGTGCAGGATAACCAGATCGAACACTGGCTTAACGGGGTGCGGGTGGTTGCCATTGAACGCGGTGGTGAGCAGTGGGATAGTCTGTTGGCGGCGAGCAAGTTTACTGAAATGCCTGACTTTGGCCTGGCTGACACCGGTTATATTGTGCTGCAGGATCATGGCGACCCGGTGTGGTACCGGAATATCAAGGTGCGCAAACTACAATGAGTTGGCGGGATGCATCAGGGTTCATTCAGCATCTGTTCAGGAAGACGCCTTAGTGTGTCTCAAGGGTGCCGTAGCGCCCTTATCTAAAGTTACTGAGGACACAGACGATGGAAAATTATGACGCACTGCTAGCTACATTGGCGTTGACGATGGGTGCCTCCTGGGCCAGTGGCATTAACTTGTATGCCGCATTACTGGTTTTGGGTCTGGGCGGCGCGACTGGCAATATCGAGCTGCCACCCGCTTTGGAAGTGTTGCAGAACCCTCTGGTCATTGGCGCTGCCGGTCTTATGTATGCGGTTGAGTTTTTCGCCGACAAGATTCCTGGAGTAGACAGTGCCTGGGATACCCTGCATACCTTTGTCAGGATACCCGCTGGAGCCTTGCTGGCAGCCGGGTCGGTAGGTGATGTGACTCCGGCCATTGAAATCAGTGCGGGCATCCTTGGTGGCGGTTTAGCCGCCACCAGTCACGCTACCAAGGCCGGGAGTCGCTTATTGATTAACACCTCACCGGAGCCTTTCACCAATTGGGGCGCTTCATTCACAGAGGATTTCATGGTGTTTGGCGGGCTCTGGGCGGCGCTTAATTATCCATTGGTCTTCCTGGGTTTCCTTATCGTGTTTCTGTTGATGGTGATCTGGATGCTGCCGAAACTCTGGCGTTTGATTAAGACGGTGTTCCGCACCGTGGGTGAATGGCTGGGTCTGGTGGAAAAGAAGCCGCTTGAAGTTCCTGTTAACCCGGCTAAGGAAATTTCCTGAATCAGTTCAGCTTCCGTTCAGCGAGGCGGTTTTAAAGTAGTGCTCAGCGTCAAACGAAAGACGTTTTCCAGTAACGAGGAGCACAACGATGAAACAGAAACTAATAGCAGCAGCGATAGTAAGTGTGTTGGCAATGGGCGCGGCCCAGGCTGGGGCTCATGGTGGCCATCATCCCGATAAGCATGAGGGCAAACATGCCATTCAGGCCAAATACGAGGGTTACGAGAAGCAGGCAAAGTATCACCAGCGTGAGGCACGTCAGCATTACAAAAAGGCAATCAAGGCCGAACGCAAGGCCGATAGGGCAGCACGGCTCAAGGCGGAGCGCAAAGCTGAGCGTCGGGCCGAACGCTATGCCTCGCGCTATGAGCGCGACCGCTACGGCTCAAATGTGGCGCGGGTGGTGAGCGTTAAACCGGTCTACCGCAGTTACTCGCGTCCGGTCAGTGATCATTCCTGCCTGCGTGAACAAGGTTACAGCGGCGCTAACGTCAATTACACCGGACCCATTTTGGGCGCTGTGATTGGTGGCGCACTGGGGCATCGCATCGGTGACATCCATGGCGATCCGCAGGTGGCAGCTGTCGCTGGCGGTTTACTGGGTGCCTCTATAGGCCACAGTATTGGCCGCAATGTGGCTTATAATCGCAGCGTGACAGTCGATGGGCCATGCCGTGTGCGCGAGCACAGGGAGCAGGTACGCGAGCTGGTAGAGTACCGAGTCGGCTACCGCTACAATGGGCAGGTACATTATTCGAGTATGGATTACGATCCGGGACAATGGGTAAAACTGGATGTTAATGTTACGCCGGCCTGAAACAGGGCCCTTATCGAGAACCTTCTATCAGCGGGCTGTCACTGACATAGCCCGCATTCTTTTGTGGCTGGCTCTTGGGCTTGCGGTCATTATCCCCGCCACCGCTCAGGTGGGTCAGGCGCAGCGCGCTATTGAAAAGTTGGAAGGCTGCAGTAAACAGGAGCGCACGCAGGGCTGTATTAATATTCTGTTGTCACGTCCTGCCGGTGAAAATCGTCAAGCTATTAAGGCTCAGGTGCGCGGCGGACGCATTATCTGGTATGAGTTTGATAGCAAAAAAGGCAAAGTGCGGCGGACCAACTGATGCGATTCCTGGTTGTTGAAGATCACCTGCGCATGGCGGATCAGTTAGCCGAGGGCTTTGCCGAGCGTGGTTACGTGGCCAAGGTTGTTAACAACGGCGAAGACGGCTTGTTCGAGGCGCAGGAAATTGACTATACGCTGGCGGTGATCGACCTGGGGTTGCCGGGTATGTCGGGCCTGGATCTAATCAAGCGTCTGCGTAAAGCAGGCAACACCCTGCCGATTATTGTGCTCACCGCCCGCGATGATGTCGAGAGTATTGTGCAGGCGATGGAAGCGGGTGCCGACGATTACCTCAAAAAGCCGGTGTATTTTGCCGAGCTTTTTGCGCATATCGAAGCGGTACTGAGGCGGGTACTGGGTGATCCCAAACTCGATCAGCCGTTGTTGGAGTTTGCCAACCTGCAGCTGGATACGCGCGCCAGACTGGTGCATCGCGGTGAGGAGCGTATTGAGTTTACGCGCGCCGAGTATGAAATCGTCGAGCACCTGTGGCGCAATGCGGGCAGAGTGCAGTCGAAGAAGAGTATAGCTGACAGCTATCAGCGTGACCCCGGTGCCGATACGCGCGCCAATAGTGTTGAGGGCCTGGTAGGCAGAGTTAAGCGCAAGCTTGACCCTGATGGCAGCCTTAAACCGATTGAAACTGTGCGCGGCCGCGGTTATTTGTTCCGGGACTCTGACTGACAGGTGGCTGCCTTTTCAGCGCCTTCGATTCACGCCCGCCTACTGATTGCCAGTCTGTTGATTCTGCCCCTGTTTCTGGGAGTAACCGCCTGGTTTTTGGATCGTGCTTTTGCCAATTATCAGTTGCAGTCGCAGCAGGAGAGCATGCGTTTGCAGCAGCTACTGCTCGCTCGTGCTGCCGATTGGGATGGCCAGCAGTGGCAGTTTCAGGGTCTCGACGATCCGCGTTATCAGGCGCCGCGCTCAGGGCTTTACGGTTTGGTTCTGAGTGTTAGCGGTGACTTGTTGTGGCAGAGCCCATCGGCTGAGTTAATCCCCGAGGCACCTGAGTCCGTGGCTGAGCTAGCGTCTGCGCTGGCGCCGCTGCTGCAAGTCGCTATTGGCGAGACGCGCTTTGAAGAATGCCGGCTGGGTGCGACTTACTATTGTCATGCGACAGGGGTTGCCTGGGGTAGCAGCGGGCCGCAAAGCGTCTTTATGATTATCGAGTCGCGCCAGCCCGAACTGGCGGCGCGCAAGAATTTTCAGCAGTATCTTTGGTGGTTAAGTTTGGCAGCGGCATCACTTTTGCTGGTAGCACAGACACTGCTGTTTCGTTGGGGTTTGTCGCCGTTGCGCGGTTTGGCCAAATCTATTGCCGTGCTCGAGCGGGGTGAGGCAGAGACGCTGGATGATAACTACCCCGCTGAACTGACGCCGTTAACGGCTAATCTGAACCTGCTGCTAGCCAGTGAGACCCGACGCCGTGAACGCGTGCGCAACACAATGGATCGGCTGACTCATGTGCTGAAAAGCCCACTCATGCTGATTCGCAATAGTTCAGATCAGGGCGACGCGTATCGAGGGCTGGTCGATGAGCAGGTGACCCGTATGTTGGGTATTGTTGAAGGCGAGCTGGCGCGGGCGCGGCTGGACGGCCGTGCGGTGAATATACTGGGCAAGCCAGTGCCGGTGCGACCAGTACTGGAACGCATCACCGCCGCTTATAGTCGACTGCCGCGACGCAGCGCGGACCTAAATTTACAGGGGCCGGTGATGATTGACCTTGATCAGGTTGCGGACAGCGCGCTGTTCTATGGCGAGGAGCGCGACCTGCAGGACCTGTTTGGCACCATTCTTGAAAACTCGCTGAAATACTGTCGCCACCGTATTGCAGTAGCTGCCGACTTGGTCGATGACGCTGGAGGTGGCTGTCTGGAGCTCAGTGTCGCTGATGATGGCGACGGTATAGCGGCAGGTCTGGAGCAAGCTATTTTGCGTCGCGGGGCCCGTGCCGACAGCGCCAACGCTGGACAGGGTCTGGGGCTTTCTATCGTGGTCGAAATAGTCAGTGCCTACGGGGGTAGCCTGCACACGCAGAGTTCGCCGCTTGGAGGCGCAATGTTTGTCGTGCGCCTGCCGCTTAAGCCTGCCTCGGGCGAGTTGCCAGCAGCGCCCTAATCTCGCCGCCCTGATCCAGCCAGTCAAGTTTCCCGCACTCGTTCAGTTTTCGTTCAGTAAGCCTGTGTAATCCTTCAATCATGTTGAGACGTGATGGCGAGGGGTGGCAATACGATGTGCAGGTTGAGAACAGAGTATCGGGTGATACCGCTGGCTTTGATGATCGTATCCGCGGTCATGCTACTGCTGTGTAGTGGTCAGGCCGCTGCTGCCAGCTCCTTGTCACAATGGTTAAGTGGTAAGGCGATACCCGAGTTGCGCCACCAAATGGCTACCCATCCGCGCTTTCAGGGCGCACAGCTGCAATTGGATGCGGGGGCGGAAGATACGTTGACCGCTGCGCTTGTCACTGTGTTGCGCAAAAACCTGTCAGCGCTGCCACAACTGAGCGCGGAGTTGTCGGGGCCTACGGGTTTACCTCGCGGCACGGGTGCCAGCATTGATGCCTTGCATTGTAATAGTGCCGCCAATGTTGACTATAGACTCAGGGTGCAGGTGATGCCGGGGCAGCGTGGGCTGCGTACGGTTCAGCTGGCCTTAGTAGAGATTGCCAGCGCTGGACGCATTGTCGAGAGCTGGACCTGGAGCGGCAAGCTGTCTCGTGGTGAACGCCAATACGCAGCGCAAGCCGCGACGGGAGCAGCTGACGGTAGTCTCGGTGCACCCTGGCAGCCGGCGCAAGTGGAGCAGGCCGCCGCGGAGTTGAGTTATCAACTGGCCTGTGAATTAAGACCCCACGTGCAACAGCGCCTGAGCCTGCAAACCGTTTCGGGCACAGGCTTACCCGCCACCGTGCGCGAGACTTTGGCCGCCAGTACCCAGTTGCTGGCCGCGTTTCGCGAACTCGAGGTGAGCCCTTCAGGTACTGACTATCAGTTGGGCGTAACCATGACGCCGTTTCGCGACGGTATCTGGCAGCTCTGGCTGGAAGCCGCGCCCGGCTCCGTTAATCTGGGCCATGCACAGGCGGTGACTTATCTCCAGTTGCCTAAAAATGCCAGCGCAATGGATACAGATGTACGCAAGCAGCAGCGCATAGCGGAGCCGCGCGAGTTTAACGCCGAGCCCCTACCGGTGCCGCCTGGCTCCCCCCGTGAGTATCTTCAAGTGGCACTGGTCGAAGCTGCCCAGCAGGATCGCTCCGGAGCGCGTGCAGACTTATTGCTGACTTTGGAACTGCAGAATCGAGCCACTGTGCCCATGGCCTATTCGCTGACTACCTCCGGCGGTCATTTCAATCATTGCATCGCGCGTTCCGGCAACTACCGACACGATGCCTACGGAAATGTAGAGGGTGTGATTGCCGCAGGTGCAACCATCTTACGGCGCTTACGAGTGACAGATGCCCGACACCGTCCAACACCGCTGCTGGGTGCCCGCAGTTGTGCAGGGTTTCGTGACCTCAAAGCCTTCGAGCAATACGCGCAGTATGGACAAAGCGTTACCGACTATGTGCGCTGGGAATACTAGGGAGATCGCTATGTCGACTTTGATTGGATTTATAGGTGGGGTCATCATGGCCGTGGCGCTGGTCAATTATTACCCGTCATTGATCACAACCTCAAAAGCTGCGGTGGGAGAGGTGGCCGCTATAGCCGAAGAATTGGCTGTGGTACTGGAGGATGACTCCCAGATTGTGTTCGTCCCTGACGATGCTGTGGCAGATATGGTTGCGCCTATACCGCCGGCAACCCCTGCTTCAGCTAGTGAGACATTGCCCGGCCCAGTACCTCTAGCGCCGTTAGAGCCAGAAGCGCCTGAGGCCGTTGTTGAAACGCTTGTTACTGAGCCCGACCCCAGCACAATAATGGAGCAGCGCTGGGCGCAGTACGCCAGTGAAGCGTCCTCACTGCAGCCAGTCGGTGACTTTCCCTGGCAGGAGTGTTTTGCGCGAGCTGCAGCGGCGCATCAGCTGCCGCAAACTCTACTGTTGGCAGTAGCCAGTGGCGAGAGTGGCTTTGATCCAGCTGCCATCTCGAATCGTCAGGCTATTGGCCTGATGCAAATTCGTTGGCCGCAAACCAGCCAGCATCTGGGTGTAGAGCGCCAGGCTGACCTGTTCGACCCCTGTCGCAATGTCGACGCGGGGGCACGCTATCTAGTCGAGTTACAGGAACGCTACACAGGTAATCTGCACCTGATGCTTGCTGCTTACAATTATGGCCCCTCGCGTATCGCGCCGGGACAGGTGCCCGACGGCGCCAATGGGTACAGCCAATACATCTACGGTCACCTTGAGCAGGTGCTGGGTCGCGAAGCTACAGCAAGTGATGCGCCAGTCAGGCCTAACACCACGGGCGGTCAGCAGGTGCTGATGACTTTCACTCAGGCCTTTCGCGCGCAACAGTTTATTGCCTGGCTTGACGCGGCCGTCCCGGGTCTTGATCTACAGCAGCGCAGTGCGCAAATGGGTCTGTATCAGGTGATCTTGCAATATCGCAGTGAAGCCGAGTTGCGGGCTGCGCTGGATCAAATAGCCGCTCGCGGTATTGCCGTTGCAGCGCGAGCACAGAATACGAGTTTTTATCTTTAGGAGATCACTATGAAACACACCACGATAAACGTAAGGAGAAGCCCCATGTTCAATAAACGAGCAATGGCAGTGGCCTGTGGCTGGGCCCTGTTTCTAACCCATTCGCTGGCGCAGGCCGTGCCACAGTCAGCGGAATCGAGCCGGCCCAAAATCAATCTGTTTCCCACCTCGGTGGTGGCGAGCCTGAGCGAAACATCACGCGCAGCGCGCGAGATGGAAAGCGGCATGTACACCGTCGTCACCCGCCTCGATCAGCAGAAACAGGCCTATGAAAGTACGCAGTGCGAAAACAGTGAGGATGTCGGTTGTGTGCAATTGCGC
This sequence comes from Candidatus Litorirhabdus singularis, assembly GCF_026262625.1. Lineage (GTDB taxonomy): Bacteria > Pseudomonadota > Gammaproteobacteria > Pseudomonadales > Halieaceae > Litorirhabdus > Litorirhabdus singularis. Next base: position 260,431 of record NZ_SHNN01000003.1, on the reverse strand, counting down.
AAGGCCATACGCGGTAGCTACAAGGACATGCTTGATGTGATGCAGCAGAGCATCCCGCAAATGCGCACCACCCTGGACGACACAGTTAACTCGATGGGCGGTAGCTTGCGCGCCGAGATCGGTCGCAAGATGACGCCGGGTGATGTGCAAAGAATCCTCGCAGGTCGTTCAGCCAGTAATGCGATGTCTCCGCGTGTCAGTGCCAGCGGTAACCGACAGGGCAAGCTCAGCAAAATGTTTTCGCGCTACTACGAGCTGGTCAAGCGTGGCGGTGGCCAGGCTGATGCGTTACCGGTACTCGCTTCACAGATCTATCTGGACTCAATGCAGTCGCTGTACTTTCTGGATCTGATAGAGGCGGAAATCGGTTCCCAGAGTACCGAGCTGGTATTGGAATTGGAGTGGGGTGAACTTACCGATCAGATCAGCGCCACGGTCACTGATGTTAAAGCCTTGCTATGGGGTGACACCGATCGCAGCGAAGACATTCTGGAGGTGGGGCTTGAGACTCCGCCACAACAAGACACTTACAGTGACCTGCTGGTTAGATAATCACGGAGAATACTATGAAAAATTCAATCAGAAAATTGTTCGCAGCCTCAACTACGGCACTACTAATGGCAGGCCTCGGGGCTTGCTCACAGACGCCAACCCAGGTCTCACAGCAGTGTGAACTGAGTGAGACCAGTAATGTCGATCGCCTGTTTGCCGAAGTGGGAGAGAAACTGCAGGATCGCAGTTGCCATTACTCTTATCCACGCTATCGTGATCAGTTATTAAGTGCCGCCAAGGGTTCCCCGGGCCCTGACAACGAGGCTCGTTTCGCGGGTTTGCTGCGCGATACCATTGATCAGGGTGTGATCTCCAAGCGGCAAGGTCAGGCACTGTTCAGCCAGTACTTTGATCCGGAGTTCTATGTCGTCAAGGATGAGGCTCGCAGCAGCTGTTCTTCATTGCGTCAGAAAGACAAGCTCTATGCAGGTATGCGCTCCGAGTTGGCGTTCAAGCGCGAGGGTATGCTGGAAATACTGAACGACAAACAGCGCTTCCGCGAAGCTCAGCAGCACTTTACTGATCTACAGTTAGTGCTCGACGCCGTCGAAGTAGCCTGTACCCAGGACGTGTGACGGTGGCTGCATTCAAAGCCAGCCGCAGTTTCTTTGGCGGTATGGTCGCTGGCCTGAGCACTAGTTTTGTTGTGCTGGTAATGTTGCCACGATGGCTTTCTGACAACGCTGGTTTGAATGTGCCCGAGAGCTTAAAGACTCTGTGGAGTCTGGCGGAGCTCAATCTGCAGGGGGCGATACTGCCCTTCGCGCTGTTGCTAATCTGTTTTCTGGTGTTGCTGCAGCGACTTAACTCGGCGCTGGATGTTGATCAGCCAGCGTTAAGTCAGGTACTGCGCCTGGATCAACTGCTGGATCTCGCAGCCACCTTGTTTTTTGGTGTAGGCGTTATCTGGACCGCGGTGGGTATGCGCGGTGCGCTGCTGCACGGCCTGGGTGATCCCGGCGCGGGTGTTGGTGAAAGCGCTTTCTCTGTTCTACAGCGGCTGGTTGACGGCGGTATCCTGCTGGCGTTGAGCACCACCATTGTTGGCGGCATGGGCGGGTACTTAATGCGTTTGATTAAAACCCTGTGGCTGGGGTCGGCGCTGAACGCGGTATATATGCATGCACAGCAGGAGCGACTTGCGGAGGGTATCGACGCCTTGCAGCGTATAGAACAGTTACTGCACAGTGGTGCGTTGGCGTCCGCTGGCTTATCTCCCGGCGAAGCGCAGGCGACAAACTAATGTACTCACTGACGCGACCAGGTTCTCATGACAGCGAATTGGAGGCACTGCAGACAGATGTTATGCGCTTTGTGGCGATTCTGGGCTTGTGTCTTGCTGCCATATTTTCGCTGGTGCAATCAGTCGCTCAGGAGCAGCAGGGAGAGAAGCAGATAGCAACCGCTTCTGTTACTGAGGTTCTCGCCTCAGTTTCCAGAGATTTGAGTCCATCGCCGCCGCCCGCAAAGGAAGTAGCTCGGATTCCGAGGGATCAGGCATCTCACGCGAGCAAGCCGCTTCGGCTACCGGTTACTCCGGAACCCAAGCCGACCGCCCCAGCGGCTAGCCCGGAACTTGGCTATACACTGGAGTTCGACTCGCCTGAGGTGCTGTTGGCATTGTTGCAAGCGCAGTCAGTGCAAGTTATCGCCACGCTGAATGACAAGGTCTGGATCAGTCGGGGTAAACCTCTGTTTATTCAGGCTGAGCCTCCGGCACAATATCATCGGATGGAGGCGGCCACTGTGCCAGAGGCGTTAAGGCAGGGGCTGCGTAATGTCGCTGGAGCTGCCGAACCAGACTGGGGCGTCGTATTGCCGGCGCAGCTGCAAGAGCAACTGCGTGGCTATGCGAATCGTCCTGGCGGAGGTGCGCTGGTTATTCAGGCTGACGCTTCAGTGCGATTGGAAGCTGCACAAAATCAGGCAGCCAGTACCAGATAGCCTTTGAGCAGCAATAAGCCGACGAATAACGCTGGGAAAACTCTGCTGTAAACTGTGTTCATGATATCAACTCCAGGGTGGTGGCCACTGCTGTGACCTTGAAGTGGATATCATGCATCGCATGGTGCACGAAGGCTCTGGCTGCTGGCGCCAATCGCATGTCTCGATGCGCCAGTTTCATTCCAGTTTGTCTTCCAGGGATTTATGAACCCGCCGTCAGCTACGAGTAGCCAACTCAAGTTTGTCGATAAGTACTATGGCCTCGGCACGGTCATTGCCGCATACCGCCAATTCGGCTTTGAAATTCTGGCAAGTAGCGGGGTAATCATCGCCACCCCACAATGAGCAAAGATTAGAGTCCGCAAGTAGATTAACGCACACCATGCCCGCAGGCTTGCCCATAGGCATGCCAGGTAGCGGGTGGTTAATTGAAGCGGCGATACAGCAGGCGCCGCAACCTTTTCGACATTCCATAGTATGACCACAACTCTATGTAAATCTGAGGTTTTGCCCCGCAGGCCAAATGGTATGGTCTGCTATATGAGTATGAATTGGAGCTCGCTGCTATTTGACCACTAAAACACAGTTTGCCCGATGTCACCAAAGGTTAACGTATTGGCGCGAAATGCGTTGATTCTGCTTTTCTTAGTGCATCTATTTGGGCTTGTGGAATAACCCCGCGGTTTCCTGATCTTGCTGGCACATCTGGCTAACAGCAAGCAGGCGACTAGCCCGGTGCCATAAGCGAATGCGTTCACACGTAACTACGCTGGGCTCAAGAGGAACACCATTTTTTTCGATTGAAAAACAGAACCCAGCACATTAACGCCATAATGCCGTGCACGATCGTCGGCAGAGGTTCACCTGTGGTGCTCATATTGATCGCGGTGGCAACAGTAAGAGCGCTATGGAAGGTTGAGAGAATGCCCAGTACCACACCCATGGTGCGCAGGTTATCTTTGTCTTTCCAGCACCACGCGATCACGCTGGCCACCGTCAGCGCCGCGAAGCCGTAGTTAGTAGCAAAGGTGATGCCGGCGACACTGCCATCAGTGATGGCAGACTCTGGAGAAATAACCAGTAGCAAACCTACAAGGCCTTCAAACAGGGCGTTGGCTATAAGGACGATGATAAGCAGTATACGCATGGGCTTGGATATCCTGGATTATTGTTAGTGTGGTGTCAGCCACTGTAGCCAGCGCCGCTTGAGTATGCAAACCCAGGACTTGGGCGTGTTTCTGGCGTAACTCAAGTGTGCTCTACGTCATTTGACGTAGTAGCTTCCGACATTGAACGAATACCGCCAGATCGCCCAAGCCTGAATAATCGCCTCATCGAAAAGTTACATTCCGATAACTTTTGTACCTAGGGGATTTAGCATGAAAAACGTTACTACTGCTGTCAAACCGATAGCGAAACTGGTCATGGCCGTGGGGCTGATTGCGGGCGCGAGCATCTCCATGCCAGCACTCGCCGGCAAAAAACTGGAGATTGATGATACTAAATGGATTTCGGTGGGAGCGGGTTTAAGAACCGTTGCCAAATTCACTGAAGACGCTTCTCCCAGTGGTGATGATGCGACTGATTTTGATGTAGAGAACATACGCCTCTACTTTTCCGGACAGGTGCATGAATACGTTAAGTTCACGTTTAACACCGATGAAATTTTTGGCGACGGGCCCGTCGATGTGCTGGATGCGATTGCTCAGTTGGAATTCTCTCCGTCATTCAATATCTGGATGGGAAGAATGCTAACCCCGGCAGATCGAATTGAAATGAATGGTCCGTTCTATGGTTTGACCTGGAACCAGTACACGCAGCCGCTGTATCCATCTGATCAGGGCGGTGATGCCGGTTCCTACGGGCGCGATGATGGTATTACCGTATGGGGAACACTGGGCAAGTTTCAATACGCGGTAGGTGCTTTTGAAGGTGTGGAAGGTTTTGGTAACGTCGATGACAATCCGCTTTTTGCCGCGCGGTTTGCCTACAACTTCCTGAATATGGAAGGTAACCCCGCCTACTATACTAGCGGCACTTACTTCGGCAAGGCGGGCAATGTGTTAACTCTTGCAGTGTCCGCACAAAGCCAGAAGGACGGCACGGGCAGTGAGGATAGCTCGGGTGACTTCAGTGGCTACACCATAGACCTACTGTCTGAGACTGTTGTTGGCGATGGCAATGCGTTGACTATTGAGGCCGAGTATAAGGACTTCGAAGCGGACTATACCCTGGCCTCGGGACCGATGACCGGAGACTGTTTCTGCCTGTTTGACGGTGAATCCTATTACCTTTCAGGGGCATTCTACTTCGGTGAAAAGATCGGTCCCGGAGCGTTTCAGCCCTATGTGCGCTACGTAGAGAACAAACCCTCTGATGGCGACAAGAGCGACTTGACTGAACTCGGCGTGAACTACGTGATCGACGGCCATAACGCGCGCTTGAACCTTAACTACGGCACCGGTGATGCCAACATCAGCGGCTATAAGGGCGCCGATGTTCAGAGTCTCTCCTTTGGCATCCAGATCCAAATCTAACCCAAATTTAACGAACCGAGGAAGTATCAATGAATACAAGAAAATTAATGTCCACAGCTCTCTTAGCGGTGGGCGGCGCTGTACTAAGTGCCAGCCTGTACGCAGCGGACACGATTAAGGTCGGTGTTCTTCACTCACTGTCAGGCACCATGGCGATCAGTGAGACCACACTGAAAGACACCGTGCTGATGATGATTGAAGATCAGAACAAGAAAGGCGGACTGCTTGGCAAGAAACTGGAGCCTGTGGTTGTAGACCCCGCATCCAACTGGCCGTTGTTTGCGGAGAAAACCCGTGAGCTGCTTAGCCAGGAAGAGGTCGATGTGATTTTCGGTTGCTGGACCAGCGTTTCACGCAAGTCTGTGCTGCCGGTTATTGAAGAGCTCAACGGACTGTTGTTCTACCCGGTTCAATACGAGGGTGAGGAATCCTCAAAGAATGTTTTCTACACCGGCGCTGCGCCCAATCAGCAGGCGATCCCTGCTGTGGATTATCTGATGAATGAGTTGGATGTTAAGCGCTGGGTGCTGGCGGGTACCGACTATGTTTACCCACGTACGACTAACAAGGTTCTGGAGGCATATCTCAAGGCCAAGGGCGTGGCTGATAAAGACATTATGATCAACTACACGCCGTTCGGTCATTCTGACTGGCAGAGCATTGTTGCGGATGTAAAGAAGTTTGGTAGCGAGGGTAAGAAGACGGCTGTTGTATCAACGATCAACGGTGACGCCAATGTTCCTTTCTATAAGGAGCTCGGTAACCAGGGAATCTCAGCGGAAGATATTCCAGTAGTAGCCTTTTCGGTCGGGGAAGAAGAGCTTTCCGGTATCGACACTAAGCCGCTGGTGGGTCACCTCGCCGCCTGGAACTACTTTCAGAGTGTTGAAAGCGACGAGAACGACGAGTTTATCGCCAAGTGGAAGAAGTACATCAAGGACGATAAACGGGTGACCAACGATCCTATGGAAGCTACCTATATAGGTTTCAATATGTGGGTCGCGGCTGTAGAGAAGGCCGGTACTACCGATGTTGACGCTGTAGAGCAGGCGATGATCGGGATAACCACACCAAACCTGACCGGCGGTACAGCGGTTATGAATCGCAATCATCACCTTTCCAAGCCGGTATTGATTGGCGAAATTCAGGCTGACGGGCAGTTCGAAGTTGTCTCTGAAACCATGGGCGTAGTGCCGGGTGATGCTTGGTCTGATTACCTGCCTGGGTCCAAGGATATTGTCGCTGACTGGGTAACCCCAATTCGCTGCGGCAACTTCAATGCGAAGACAGCTAAATGCTCCGGTCAGAACATGTAAAGCAGCTCCTTACATGGGTGTAAGTGGGTTTGAGGGGTCGTCTGGCGACCCCTCCTTTTTTTTGCCCATTTCCTAACGTTCTTTTCAGGTCAGTAACCGCATGAATAAATTGCCCATCCATTATTTTCTCTCGCTTGTTATTGCGGTGTTCGGCGTTGTTTACAGTCAGCAGTCCGCGGCAGAGTCTTCGACCCCAAACCCTTCGGTCACTTTAGCCGAGCTCAGTGAACCTCTTGTTGGTGCCAATCTACGTAAGATGCCGGCGCTGGTCGAGCGGCTGGAGCTGGAGGCGGGTACAACCGCGTTGCCCGTATTGGAAGCCTTGCTGGCTGGTGAACTCTACTATCAGCGCTCTGATAAGCGGCTGGTTCGAGCAGTCTCACAAACCGAGGGTGGCTTTCAGATCAGTGACGTATTCAGTACTGACGCGTTAGGGTCTGTTGCCAAGAAGCAAATCAGAAAAGTCAAACTCAACAACGCACTGCGGGTGCAGCTGCGAGCGGCTATTGGCCGGCTTACCTTGCTCAGCGATGATCCAAAGCTGCGTTTGACCGCCATTGAGAATATGCTCAAAAAGCCGGATCAGGCTAATCTGGAACTGCTACAGCAGGCGCGTGCCCAGGAAACTGACAGCGACATAGTCGATTTACTGAATGAGGCGCTGGCATTGAATCTTTTGATCGCGGCGACCGACCGGCAGCCTCGCCTGCAAGCCTTACGAGAGCTCGAAGGTAGCTTGCAGCCGGCTGTGCGCAATGCCCTGCAGGCGCTGGTGGCGTTGGATGCGGATGCGCAACCGCTGGAGCAGGATATCGTGGTGTTTACCAGTGCTAGTCGGCTGCTTGACAAAATTGACGGCAAGCTCGGGTTTTATGCGTTCTTGGAAACGCTATTTTTTGGTCTCAGCCTGGGTTCCGTGCTGTTGCTTATTGCGACTGGTTTGGCGATTACCTTTGGTGTCATGGGGGTCATTAATATGGCGCACGGCGAGCTCATTATGCTGGGCGCTTACACCACCTATGTTGTGCAACTGCTAATGCCAAACCATATTGAGTACTCTTTGCTGGTAGCAGTGCCGGCCGCCTTTCTGGTTTCGGGGTTAGTGGGTATTCTAATAGAACGTAGTGTTATTCGTTTTCTGCATGGTCGGCCGCTGGAAACCTTGTTGGCGACGTTTGGTGTCAGTTTGATCTTGCAGCAGGCTGTCCGAAGCATTTTCTCGCCGCTCAATCGTCAGGTCGCGACCCCGGAATGGATGAGTGGGTCACTAGAGATCAACAGCATATTTTCGCTGACCTATAACCGTCTGTATGTTTTTCTGTTTGCACTGCTGGTTTTTGTCCTGCTACAACTTATTTTAAAACGCACGACTCTAGGATTGAACGTGCGCGCAGTGTCTCAGAATAGATCGATGGCTAAAGCCATGGGTGTAAAAACGGATTGGGTTGACGCCATGACTTTTGGGCTCGGCTCCGGTGTTGCTGGCTTGGCTGGCGTAGCGCTTAGTCAGCTGACCAACGTGGGCCCCAATCTGGGCCAGGCCTATATCATTGATTCCTTTATGGTAGTGGTGTTTGGAGGCGTCGGTAATCTGTGGGGGACACTGGTTGCAGGTTTGTCGCTGGGTGTATTCACCAAGTTTCTGGAGCCCGCCACGGGTGCTGTTATGGCGAAAATACTGGTACTGGTATTTATCGTGTTGTTTATTCAGAAACGTCCGCGTGGACTATTCCCGCAACAGGGGAGGGCGGCGGAATGACGGCTGTGGGAGCAATAGGATCAGATTACGCTGCGCTGCCGGGAGTGGCGGATCGAGCCAAGGAACTGCGTCAGGGTGCGAGGGTATTTCTTTTCATTCTGTTCGCTATTACCACGCTGGCCGCGGTTGGCAATCTGCTGTTTGAGCCAGACTCAGTGTTTCATGTGAGCACATACACGATAACGCTGCTGGGCAAATACCTGTGTTACGGATTGTTGGCGCTGGCGGTGGACGTGGTGTGGGGCTATTGCGGAATCCTTAGTCTGGGCCACGGCGCCTTCTTCGCCCTTGGCGGATATGCAATGGGCATGTACCTGATGCGACAGATCGGCGATCGCGGCGTTTACGGCAATCCTGAATTACCCGATTTTATGGTGTTCCTGGACTGGGAGGAGTTGCCCTGGTACTGGCTAGGTTTTGACCAGTTCTGGTTGGCGCTGATTATGGTGGCATTGGTGCCCGGGCTGCTGGCCTTTGGGTTCGGTTATCTGGCATTTCGTTCGCGGGTGGTGGGAGTCTATCTCTCCATTATGACCCAGGCATTGACCTTCGCCCTGATGCTTGCGTTCTTTCTCAACGAGCTGGGTTTTGGCGGCAATAACGGGCTGACTGATTTCAAGGAAATCCTGGGTTATGACCTGCAAAAGGACTCTACCCGCGTTGCGTTGTTGATGTTGTCGGCACTAGCATTGGGCGCTGGATATACCGTCAGCCTCTGGATAATGCAGTCCAAACTGGGACGGATAATCCGTGCCGTGCGTGATGACGAAACCCGTACGCGTTTTATTGGCTTTCGGACTGAGCATTACAAAATCTGGTTGTTTGTGTACTCGGCTGTGTTAGCGGGCATTGCCGGCGCACTTTACGTACCTCAGGTAGGCATTATCAATCCGGGCGAGTTCTCGCCACTCAATTCTATCGAGGCGGTGGTATGGGTGGCGGTAGGTGGCCGCGGTACCCTCTATGGGGCTGTGCTTGGTGCCGTTCTAGTAAATTATGCCAAAACCCGATTTACGGCGGTATGGCCCGAGGCCTGGCTGTTTGCGCTGGGCGCTTTGTTCGTCGGCGTCACCGTGTTTCTGCCCGATGGTATTGTGGGGTGGGTAAAAGCGCGCTGGCTGCAAGTAAAGGGGCAGGCCTCATGAGTTTGTCAGAAGATTTTCGTCAGAGTATGCCGCGTGATCAGCTGTGGCCTTTTCTCATCGAGAAACAGCCACCGGCCGTCGACGCATCAAAAAACATACTATTGTATGTGGAAGGTTTGAGTGTCAGCTTTGATGGTTTTAAGGCGCTAAATGATCTTAATTTGTATATCAATGATGGGGAGCTGCGGTGTTTGATAGGTGCCAACGGTGCGGGTAAGACAACGTTGATGGATGTAATAACCGGGAAGACGCGCGCCGATAGTGGGCAGGTCTGGTTCGGTCAGACGCTTGACCTGTTCGATCGAGACGAAGCAGAAATCGCCGCGCTGGGTATCGGGCGCAAGTTTCAGAAGCCCAGTGTGTTTGAAGCCCAAACCGTATTCACTAACCTTGAGTTGGCGATGAAGGTAAACAAGTCGATATTTTATGGTTTGCTGTCACGACTGGGCAGCGCAGAACTCGACCGCATAGCACACGTACTGGAGACAATCGGCTTACAGGGGCAGGAGTCCATGCTCGCTGGCGCGCTGTCCCATGGCCAGAAACAGTGGTTGGAGATTGGCATGCTGCTCATTGCCGACCCGCGGTTAATGCTTGTGGATGAACCCGTTGCTGGAATGACGCCGCAGGAGACTGAGCGCACCGCCGAATTGTTAACGAGCTTGGCGGGTGAACGAACCGTGGTGGTGGTTGAGCATGATATGGAGTTTGTGCGCAGCATCGCGCGCACTGTTACCGTTCTGCATCAGGGAGCGGTGCTCGCGGAGGGTTCGATGCAAGAAGTTCAAAATAACCCCGAAGTTATCGAAGTTTACCTGGGGGAAGGACATTGATCAGTATAGAAGGGGTGAATCAATTTTACGGCAGCACCCAGACGCTCTGGGATCTTGATCTTGAGGTGGCGGAGGGTTCCATAACTTGCATCATGGGGCGCAACGGTGTTGGTAAGACAACTTTATTGAAATGCCTTATGGGTCTGTTGCCCATAAAGTCTGGCAGCCTTCGTGTCGGCGATACTGATTTCGCTCGACTGCCGGCGGTGGCCCGACCGCGCAGCGGCGTGGCTTATGTGCCGCAGGGACGTGACGTGTTTCCGCTGCTGACAGTGGAAGAGAACCTGCGTATCGGCCTGGGCAGTCGCCGCGACAAAATCCGGGAGATACCGCAACAAGTGTTTGAGCTGTTCCCGGTGCTCAACGATATGCTCAGTCGCCGTGGCGGCGACCTGTCAGGTGGCCAGCAGCAGCAACTGGCTATCGGTCGCGCCTTGGTGCTTGATCCGCAGGTTTTGATTCTCGATGAACCCAATGAGGGTATCCAGCCCAATATCGTGCGTCAGATCGGCGATGTGGTGCTGAAGCTGAATAAGGAGCAGGGCCTTACTGTAATACTCGTAGAGCAAAAACTCGCCTTCGCACGTCGCGTCGGGCAGGAGTTTCGGTTAATGGAGAAGGGCCGTGTGGTAGCATCTGGCAACATGGATTTACTAAGCGATGAACTGGTAAATCGCCACTTGGCGGTCTAGTCAGACTCGAAAAATTGCTACCGGTAGATGAACGCCGGCGGCTCACAAACTGGAGCATTGCATAGTGCGCCAATGGCGACAGGCAATATAGGAGTAGCAGGTGATTTCATTTCGGCGTATAGCAGCAGGATTATCGACAGCGATGGTACCTTCGCTGGCGCAGGCGCATCATGGTGAGGGTATTGACCCACTTTATAGCGTTGCCGCAGTAGTCGGAGCGATTATGATCGCGGCCGTCTGGCGATCGTTATTCGAAGCAGGTATGGCGCCGCTGGCTGCGGGCGATCATGAGGGCTGAATCCGCTCTGGATAAGATTCATCAGGAACACTGGCATGCAGAACTGGCGCTGAAGTTTACCCGCACCGACCGCGGAAGTCGTTTGAGTAGTTGCCACCACGTCGGTCCGCTGTACGTACAAAAGCCCTTTTATCCAGAGGGCCCGAATTGGGCCCATGTCTATCCGCTGCATCCTCCGGGTGGACTGGTTTCCGGGGATCGGCTTGAGATCAGTATTCATGCAGGCGCAGCCAGTGCGGCTTTGCTGACAACGCCCGGGGCTGGGCGCATGTATAGAGCGCGCCAAGGTGGTGATGCTCAGGTTCAGAACGTACATATTGAAGTGGACACTGACGCCGCGGTCGAGTGGTTTCCGCAAGAGAGTATTGTCTATGACGGCGCCAGAGTGGAGCTTGAGACAACTGTTAACTTGGCGCCGGGCGCGCACTTCGGGGCTTGGGAAATTACCTGCTTCGGATTACCGGCCAGCGCCTCTCGCTTTAATGATGGCAGTTTCAGGCAGCGCTATGCGGTCTTTCTTGACGGGCGTCCGGTGTTTATCGAGCAGCTGAAGTTGACTGCCGCGGACTTGCCTCTGCTGGATTCCAAAGTGGGGTTGCAAGGCCAGCCGGTGGCCGGTTTTTTCTTGATTGGTCCGGTGACGGCGCCGTCTACGCTGACCCTGGACACTCTACGTGCGATGATTGGCGCGGCTGGACTGCAGCGCGAGGCAGCTTTGGGCCTTAACGGAGACTTCGTGCTTGGTCGCTACCTCGGTAGCAGCGCGGCGCAGGCGCGCAAGCTTTTTACCGACTGGTGGCAGGTCCTGCGTCCGCTGGTTATGCAACGGCCTGCCAGTGTGCCGCGTATCTGGTATACATAATATCTGCAAACTTGCAGCGAATACGGAATGAACTATGGAACTATTGCCAAGAGAAAAGGACAAGCTGCTGGTGGTAACCGCAGGCTTGTTGGCAGAGCGACGTCTTCAGCGTGGCTTGCGCCTGAACTACCCGGAAGCGGTTGCGTACCTGACGCTGGAAATAATGGAAGGTGCCCGTGACGGCAAGACCGTTGCCGAACTGATGAGCTATGGTCGGACCATTCTCAGTGCCGAGCAGGTGCTGGATGCGGTTCCCGACTTGATTGCTGAAGTTCAGGTTGAGGCAACTTTTCCTGACGGGACCAAGTTGGTCACTGTCCACAATCCAATTAACTGAAACGCGAGGGACAGCATGATACCGGGTGAAATTCTGGTCGCTGAAGGCGATATCACACTCAATGAGGGTCGCGAGACGCTAACACTGCGTGTCGAGAATAGCGGTGACAGACCAGTGCAGGTCGGCTCACATTATCATTTTTATGAAACCAATCCCGCGCTGATATTCGATCGCGAGCAGGCTCTTGGGTTTCGTTTGAATATTGCTTCCGGCACCGCCGTGCGATTTGAGCCGGGCCAAGACCGTGAAGTGGAGCTGGTCGCCTATGCGGGGGACCGCCGGGTGTTTGGTTTTCGCGGTGAAATTATGGGGCCACTGCCCGTGACGACGGCAGTATCCGGAGATTCACAATGACTACATTGGATCGACGTTCCTACGCCTCTATGTTTGGTCCGACCACAGGCGACCGGGTACGTTTGGCTGATACTGATCTGTTTATTCAGGTGGAGAGTGACTTCACCCGCTATGGTGATGAAGTAAAATTTGGCGGCGGTAAGGTGATTCGTGATGGCATGGGCCAGGGGCAGGCGAGCTGTGCCGACACCGTCGACACTGTGATTACCAATGCGCTAATCCTTGATCACTGGGGCATTGTGAAGGCGGATGTAGGTATCAAGAACGGCCGCATAGCAGCCATAGGCAAGGCGGGCAATCCTGATATTCAGGATGGCGTTGATATCTTGATTGGTGCCGGGACCGAGGTCATTGCCGGTGAGGGCCAGATACTGACCGCTGGCGGTATCGATGCCCACATTCACTTTATCTGCCCACAGCAGATTGAAGAGGCGCTTATGAGCGGTATTACTACCATGCTCGGCGGAGGCACCGGGCCGGCCACTGGCACCAACGCTACCACCTGTACGCCGGGTCCATGGAACATAGCGCGCATGCTGCAGGCGACAGACTCTATGCCGATGAATCTTGGCTTTCTGGGCAAGGGTAATGCGAGTCAACCGCTGCCGCTGGAAGAGCAACTTCTCGCCGGTGCCTGTGGTCTGAAACTGCATGAAGACTGGGGCACCACGCCGGCTTCTATCGATACCTGCCTAAGCGTGGCGGAGGAATTTGATGTTCAAGTAGCGATTCATACCGATACTCTCAACGAGTCCGGCTTTGTTGATGACACGCTTGCTGCGTTCAAAGGTCGCACCATACACACTTACCATACGGAGGGCGCCGGGGGTGGCCATGCGCCGGATATTATCAAAGCCTGCGCCGAGGAAAATGTGCTGCCTTCGTCGACCAACCCGACGCGTCCTTACACGGTCAATACCGTGGATGAGCATCTGGATATGCTGATGGTATGTCACCATCTGGATTCCTCGATTCCTGAGGATGTTGCGTTTGCGGATTCGCGCATACGCAAAGAGACCATCGCCGCCGAGGATATTCTGCATGACCTTGGAGCATTCAGTATGATCGCTTCTGACTCGCAGGCGATGGGCCGAGTCGGTGAGGTGATTACCCGAACCTGGCAAACAGCGCACAAGATGAAACAGCAGCGTGGTGCGCTGGAGCAAGATACTCCGCAAATGGATAATTTCAGGGCGCGCCGTTACGTGGCCAAGTATACGATTAATCCAGCCATTGCTCATGGTATTGACCATGAGGTCGGGTCGATTGAAGTAGGCAAGCTGGCGGATATTGTGCTTTGGAAACCGGCATTTTTTGCTATCAAGCCGGCCCTGATTATCAAAGGTGGTTTCATCGCTGCCGCCCCCATGGGCGATCCCAATGCATCGATTCCTACACCGCAACCGGTGCACTACCGGATGATGTTCGGTGCTTTTGGTGAAGCTCCCCGCGCCACTGCTGTGACTTTCACTTCAGCAGCAGCGCTGGAAACCGATCTAGCCGCTAAGCTAGGGCTGGGCCGGCGTTTGGTAGCCTGCCGCAATACCCGCACTATCGGTAAGACCGACATGGTGCATAATGCCTGGAAGCCCAGTATCACCGTCGACTCACAGACCTATGAGGTTCGCGCTGACGGTGAACTGTTAACCTGCGAACCTGCGCAAGTGCTGCCGTTGGCGCAGCTCTACTGCTTGTTTTAGCGTGCCTATGAACATTACGCAAAGCTTTGAAATTCAACGTCGCCGCCCGGCCGAGCCAGGCGCGACAGTTCACGATCGGGTAGTACTTGATCACCTGCAGCGCGAGCGTGGTCGGCTCAAGGTGCGGACAGAGACTGGTGCCGAACTGCGCATCTTTTTGGAACGCGGGAAAACCCTGGCTCTGGGTGAGCTTCTGGAAAGTGAGTGTGGTCGCTTGTTTGAAGTCGCAGGCGCTAGCGAAATGGTGGTACGCGGTAGCTGCAGTGATTGGCAGATTTTTGCCCGTGCCTGTTATCACCTGGGTAATCGCCATGTCAAAATTCAGGTGGGTGAGCGCTGGCTGCTAATGACGCCAGATCCGGTGCTGGAGCAAATGTTGCGGCAACTTGGTTTGCAGGTCAGTCACGAGGAGTTAGTGTTTGTGCCCGAAGCCGGCGCCTATGCAGGAGCTGGTCATGGCCATCACCACGACTGACAGCGCTCTGCTGCGGCTGCTGCAATTGAGTAGCGTAGCGCTGCCGGTGGGTGGTTACGCCTTTTCGCAGGGACTTGAAAATGCGGTTGAGCAGGGTTGGCTGCAAGACCGGGAAGCGACTCACGATTGGTTGCTGGATCAGCTAAATTACAGCCTCGCCCGAGTGGACTTGCCGCTGCTTTTGCGCTTGCAACGAGCACAGGAAGAACGTGATATCAGCGCCGTGCAGTACTGGAATGACTATTTGTTGGCGTGTCGTGAAACCGCCGAGCTGCGGTTAACTGATACGGCGATGGGCGAGGCCCTGGTGCGTTTGCTTAATCAGCTTGAGTTGCCTCAACCACCTTTACAGACGCCGGTATTTGCCGCTGGTTTTGCGATAGCCTGTGATGCGTGGTCGATAAGCCCACGAGCCGCTTGTCATGGCTACGCCTGGGCATGGCTGGAGAATCAAGTAGCGGCGGCAACAAAACTGGTACCGTTGGGACAGAGTGCCGCTCAAATACTGCTGGGTCAGCTGTCAGAACAACTGCCAGCAGCGGTTGATGCTGCCATGGTTTTAGAGGATCGGGATATCGGTGCCTCGCTGCCCGGTCTGGCGCTCGCCAGCGTCTGGCATGAAACCCAATATTCAAGGTTGTTTCGCAGTTGAATCGCGCAATCGCCGCACAGAAATCTGAGGAGAAGATAGATGAAAACGAAACAAACTTTACGAGTAGGTGTTGGTGGCCCAGTGGGCTCCGGCAAGACGGCGTTGCTGAAAGCCCTGTGCAGCGTGTTGCGCGATGAGTACCAGATAGCGGTTGTCACTAATGATATTTATACACAGGAGGATGCGCAGTTCCTGACTCGCCATGGTGCGCTTAGTCCCGATCGTATTATTGGTGTTGAAACCGGCGGTTGTCCGCATACGGCTATTCGTGAAGATGCTTCTATGAATCTGGCGGCGATTGATGAGCTGATGGCTCGCCACGGTGATCTGGACGTGGTGTTTGTGGAAAGTGGCGGCGACAATCTCAGTGCGACTTTCAGCCCGGAGCTATCTGACCTGACTATTTATGTAATTGATGTCAGTGCGGGTGACAAGATTCCGCGAAAAGGCGGGCCGGGTATTACCCGCTCTGACCTGCTGGTGATTAACAAAACCGATTTAGCGCCATTGGTGGGAGCCTCGCTGGAGGTCATGGACCGCGACGCTCGCTTGATGCGTAAGGAGCGGCCATTTGTGTTTTCCAATCTCAAAAGTGGAGATGGCCTGACCACTATCATCGACTTTATCATCCGCGAGGGAATGCTAGCTGCGCCAGCGGCACACGCTAGCGCCTGAGGCGCGTTTCGGGTTCACTCTGTTGCCATAATTTTCAGGGCGATGGCTGCGGCTGAAGTGCGATTGCTGACCTCAAGTTTGCGGAACACCTGTTCCAGATGCTTGTTGATAGTGCGCGGACTGTTGTCGAGTATCAGAGCAATTTCCCGATTGGTTTTGCCATTGCCTATCCAGTACAGCACTTCTGATTCGCGGCCGGTCAGCGGTAGAGCTTTGCGCAGACGCTCGGGCCCCGATGGCACGGCTCCATCCAGCAGCTTCAGTAAAACCTCACCGTGGTCAGAACGTTCGAGATACCTGACCTGCAGTGGGTGCTCCAGGCCGCTAAGTTCGATCGATTGATTGGGCCGTGGCTGGTGATTAAGCCATTGCAACAGTTGGCTGGGTAGCTCCTGATCCTTCCAGGTGTCGCTGACTCTGGCGATATTGAACAAGGCGATGGTCTGTGGTGTGGCCCAGACGATGCGGCCTTCGACATTGATGGTGAACAGATGTTGGCCGGTGCTGTCCAGTGCACTGCGCGCACTGGTAGCCTTGCTGGCGTTATGTCGATGTACTCGCATGCGTGCGATCAGCTCGTCTGGGTTAATGGGTTTCTGTAGGTAGTCGACAGCCCCGCAGTCGAGCGCTCTGACGATACTTTCGGTGTCGTTTAGCCCGGTCATGAAAATCACCGGAACCTCTGCCAGTTGGGGTATGGTCTGCAGCTTGCGGCAGGTTTCGAAGCCATCTAACTTGGGCATGATCGCGTCCAGTAGTATGATGTCGGGGGTGATTTTCTCGGCGATAGTAAGCGCCTGGCGGCCTTCCAGAGCAACCAGAACCATATACCCGGACTGTTCCAGTGCCTCGTTTAGCATACCCAGAGTTTCAGGCGAGTCATCGGCGATCAGCACTATCCCACTGTCTTTTGTTGCTATATTCATGCTGAGCGTTCCAAAAATTCCACCATTTTCTCCAGTTGTGCATCGCGTGCCAGCTGCTGCATATGCGCGATAGCGTGTTTTTCGATAGTTCCGTGTTCCGCCAGTTCAGTCAGTTGTTCGCGAACCCCCTTGAGGTAACCCAGTTCTGCGTAGGTTTTGAGCTGCACTATGCTGGGGTGTGACGCCGGAATGTGAACGGAGTCCGTGTCTAGCACAGCGGGCGTCTGCGCGCTGTTGTCGACTGCCCCATACACCCATTTTATCTGCAGCAGTTTGCCAATGCGCGCCAACAGCGCATCGAGCCGTATGGGTTTGGTCATAAAGTCATCGTGGTAAACTCGCTCGGCTTCCTCTGTCATGGAATTGCTGTTGATGATCTCGCGGCGGCGGTGTGCATTACCCGATATCATGATAATGGCGGCTTTATCGCCAGAGGAGCGCAGTATTTTTGCCAGACCGAGACCATCGGTTCCGGGCATAGCGATATCCAGTAGGTATAGATCCGGCTGGCAGTCTTTGCGACCTGACAGACAGGCTGCTGCGTCAGCAGCCTCTTGCACATTGAAGCCTAGCGGTGTCAGTAACTGCTCCAGTATTTGGCGATGGTGTGGCTCATCATCGACGACCATGACGTGTTGCCGAGCACCATGGTAGCCGATGACCGGACGCTTGGGCGGTGCTGGCAGGCTGGGTTGATCGATACGGCTCAGCATCATCTGCAAGACAAAGCGAGTGCCTACACCTGGCTGGCTGTTGAGGCTGACATCACCGCCCATCATCTCCGACAGCAGTCGCACGATGGTCAGGCCGAGCCCGGTACCTGGGGTGTAAGGCGCGCCGCTGCGGTGTACCCGTTCAAACGGTTGGAAAATCCGGTCGCGGTCGGCGCTGGCGATGCCGCGGCCACTATCCTCGACAATAAACTCCGCAACATGGCTGCGATATTTAATATCAAAGCTGACACTGCCTGTGTCAGTGAATTTGATGGCGTTGCTCAGTAGGTTTATAAGAATCTGCCGCAGTCGTTTTTCATCGCTATTGATAAAGCGTGGCAACGCAGGCGAACAGCGATAATTGAAATCGATTGACTTGGCGTTGGCCTGTTGCCTGAACATATCGACCAGCTCTGCCAGTAGCGTATGCAGGTCAACCTGCTCTCTCTGGATATCCAGGCGTCCGGCTTCGATACGTGAAATTTCCAGTAGCCCATCAATCAGGTCGTTGAGGTATTCACCGCTGCGCCTGATGATATCGATAGAGTCGCGGCGTGCATCCGGAATCTCCGGATCACGACCCAGAATCTGCGCGTAGCCAAGAATGGATTGCAGCGGTGTGCGCAGCTCGTGGCTGATACCTCCCAGATAGCGGCTCTTGGCCAGGTTGGCCGCTTCGGCATTCTCCTTGGCATTTTGCAGCTCACGGTCCGTAGCACCGTGAGCCTGTATCTCGCGCATAAGCAATTGGGTTTGGCGCTGTGACTCCTCCTCTGCAACCAGACGGCTTTCCTGAGACAACAGGAATAACCAGGCGATAACGCCAGCGATGATCATGAACACGAAAAACAGAGTCCACAGCATCTCGCTTAGCAGCTCCGCAACTGCCGCTTCGCTAGGATCAATGTGGTAGTACACCAGGGTTAAAAGTGCTGCATTGATACCGGCAATGCAACTGAGAATTGCCAGATAGTGACCCATGCGTGAGTCGACCAGGGCAACAACTTTCTCCGGCATGATTTTCCCCAGCCAATGAACGATCTGCCTTGAGAAGCGCGCCCCGGGTTTGCAGGAGTCCATACAGCGACTGTCCAGTGAGCAGCATAGTGAACAAATGGCTCCTGCGTAGGCCGGACAATAGCTCATGTCTTCGGATTCGAAACGGTTTTCACAGATGCAGCATCGGCAGGGCTCTTCAAGCTCCGCCAGCTCAATTGATTCACGCGCAATGTAATAGCGGCCTCCGGTCAGCCAGGCGATAGCGGGGGCAAGTATGACCGTGGTAATCAGTGTCAAGAAATGTGCCAGGGCCTGTGCCTCCAGGCCCAGCCAGCCGCTGTAGCAGACCAATCCTACAAACGCCGCGCCTAGCATCGAGCCTACTCCGACCGGATTGACGTCGTACAGATGGGCACGTTTGAACTCAATTTTTTGTGGTCTTAGCCCGAGCTGAAGATTGATGCTGAGGTCAACGGCAATAGTGCCCAGCCAGCTGACGGCGACGATAGCGAAGACGCTGAGTATATTCTCAAGTACCTGATAAATGCCCAGCTCCATCAGCAGCAGTGCAATGAGTACATTGAATACCAGCCACACTACTCGACCAGGGTGGCTGTGAGTCAGTCTCGAGAAAAAGTTCGACCAGGCGATGGATCCGGCGTACGCATTGGTAACGTTAATCTTCATCTGCGAAATGATGACCATGGTGCCCGCCAGTATCAGAGCCAGCGTCGGAGACTGGGTGAAGTACCCGTAGACCGTTTGATACATGTAGGTGGGGTCGGTAGCTACTGCGAAAGGCTTACCTCCGCTGAAGGCTAACCATGCCAGAAAAGATCCAATCAGCATCTTGATGATGCCGATAAAAATCCAGCCTGGGCCGGCACAGATCATGGCACTCCACCAAGCCAGTTTGCCGGTACTTTCCCGGGCCGGTAGAAAACGCAGGTAGTCCACCTGCTCCCCAATCTGGGCGACAAAGGCAAACAACACGGCAGAAGCAGCGCCAAATAATAGCAGGTTGAAGCCTGGCTCTGGTGCTGGTTGAAGACCTTGAAACTGGGTCCAGTCTTCTACTCGGGACAGCTCGAACATCGCAATTGCCAGCAAGGCCAGTAGCTGTAGTGCCAGCCACAGGCCTTGGGTGCCAACCTGAAAGCGGCTAATGGCCGTGATGCCATGGGTCACAATCGGAATCACAGCCACTGAGCACAGTACGTAGCCAATGTAGAGGGGAATGCCAAGCAAAGCCTTGAGCGCCATGGCGAGAATGGCTGCTTCAATGGCGAAGAAGATGAAGGTAAAAGACGCATATATCAGCGAGGTGACGGTGGATCCCAAGTAGCCGAATCCGGCGCCACGGGTCAGCAGGTCAATGTCGAGACCCTGTCGCGCAGCGTGATAGCTGATAGGGAGGCCAATTACAAACAGGACTGCGCCCACTGCCAGCATGGCATAGACAGCGTTGGTAAAACCGTAGTTGAGTGTAATTGCTCCGCCGATGGCTTCCAGAGCCAGGAAAGCCGTTGCGCCCAGTGCGGTCATCGAGACTTGCCAGCTACTCCAGCGGCGAGCGCTCTTGGCGGTAAAACGCAGGGCGTAGTCTTCCAGGGTCTGGTTGTTCACCCATTGGTTGTATTCGCGTCGGACACGAAAAATCTGCTGCTTAGCGCGCATGCTGTCGGTTCTGGATATGATTAAAAACTTGTGGCGGGCTTGTTACCAGCGTCAGATCTGTGTCTGTCTGCAGCGTCGAGTCTAGCATGCGCGGGTTTGTAGCGTATAGAAGCTTTGTCCATCAACGTGTGTTCCCCTAGGCGGGGCAGTGTGATCGACAGGCGCCATGTAATGTTGGTCAGATTCTTGTGCTATACCCTCTTTTGTCGATTCCGGTTCTCTGAGGTGATTACAGACAGTGATATGCTTCTATTTTACGAAACGCAGTAGACCGCTGCGTGCTATCAGGAGAACACAGTGAGTCGAAATCCGCTTCAGGATGTAGTGATCATTGCCAGCTATAACACCCAGCAGGCGCGTCGCCTGGAAGGCGCCAATGACATGTCATTAATGTTGGAGGTGATTCCAGCCTTGCTGGAGCGCGCCGGCGTCGGTGCCGATCAGGTCGATGGGGTCAATGTAAGTACGCCGGTGTGGGGGCTTAACGGCCGCGAGACCATACAGTTGCTGGGCGGCCAGCCGCGTTGGTGTGGTAATGAGTTTATGGGTATTGCTGCGGTGCTGGAAGCAGCCGGCGCGATTGCCACAGGCCAGGCCGAGATGATAATGATTGCCCACGCTCAGGCGGGTGAGTATAGCTATGGCGAAGCGACGTCACCCTGGACCCGACCTACTCATGAGTTTTCAGAATGCTGGGGCTTATACACCGCCGCTGAGTTTGCCTTTTGCGCTCAGCGCCATATGCATTTGTATGGCACCCGACAGGAGGCATTGGCGGAAGTCGCAGCCACTATTCGCCGTAACGGCAACAAAAATCCCAAGGGGTGTTTTTACGATCGGGGTGAGGTCACACCTGAAGATGTGCTGGCTTCGCGAATGGTAGCCTCGCCGTTTCACTTGCTGGATTGCTGCATCAATAGTGAAGGCGGAGGCGGTCTGATGTTGACTACCGCGGAGCGTGCTCGCGACCTGGATGTGGTTCCCATTCATATACTCGGCGGCGGGACCGATCGGCAGGGCATGGCCTATACCCGGGCGCCGGTTTGGGATACCTACGGATGGGTAGGGCGACGCGCAGCCGAACGCTCTTTCGAGATGGCGGGACTGCGGCCAACAGATGTCGATGTGTGCGAATTTTATGACCCCTTTTCTTTTGAGATTATTCGGCAGTTCGAAGCCTTTGGTTTCTGTGCGGAAGGCGAGGGCGGAGATTTCGTTATGGACGGCCGCATTGCAGTCGATGGCGAGTTCCCGGTTGTCACCAACGGCGGTACCCTTTCGTTCAGTCATGCGGGCACCTTACAGATGCTACAGAAGGTGATCTCTGGCTATGAGCAACTCAGCGGTCAGTTGCCAGCCGAGTTGACCGTGCCGGACGCTAATGTAGCGATAGCCTCTAATGGTGGTTCCGGGGCATTGTTCTGCGATGTGATGCTAATGGGGAGGGAGCCGACATGAGTACCTACGGTGATCTGGACAAGCTGAATACACCGGGTCTGCCGGTGCCGACAATAACTGATTTGTCACGGCCCCATTGGGAGGGTTGTCAGCGTGATGAGTTGCTGGTGCAGCGCTGTCAGGACTGTGGCCACTATGTGTTTATACCTGAACTCGCCTGTACTAACTGTCTCTCTCAGCAGTTGGACTGGGTTGCCAGCAGTGGGACCGGAGTGTTGTACAGCTTTACGGTGATTTACCGGCCGCAACGACCCGAGTTCGACGCGCCTTATATTGGCGCTATCATTGAATTAGAGGAGGGCTGGCATATGCTCTCCAACTTGATTGAGTGTGAGCCGGAGGCGGCTTGTATCGGCATGCCTGTTGAAGTGTGTTTTGTGCCGCGCGGGGATAACCTTAAGCTACCCATGTTTCGGCCGCTGGTGGCCGGCTAGAGTTTTCGTTCAGGATTTAAAGCGACTGAAGCCATAGGAAGCATCTTGGCTGTCGCGGCTACCGACGGAGTTGGGTGCTGAGATATCAGGTACGCCGTTGGTGGACTGCAAGTCCAACACATGTTCTCGCTGGACAATACTCCAGTGGCCGTTGTCACACTGCCAGCGGTCCAGATAACGACCTTTACACACTATCTCCTGAGTCTCGGGTGGTTTGGTCCACAGGGCGACTGTCACATAGGACTCGCTGGTGGCGCGGCTACCATCAACTTCAATCAGGCAATTGGTGATTTGATGAGAGTGGCGCTGCATGCCGGCATGCGCCTCCCAGACCCAATCCACAAAGCCATGGCCGCTGCCTGTGTACATACCATGGTAATTCACCTGACAGGTTTCGCTGAATACGGCGTAGGCCATAGCTTTGTCCATGCGATCAAGGCCGCGGCAGTAGCGGTACAGGGTATCGCGTATGGCCTGTTGTGCGCGCAACTCATGCCATTCAGAATCACTCATAGGTTTAGCTCCATTAACGCCGTGTGTCAGTCGCGGGGGTATACCAGATAGGTGAAGTATAGGCTCGATCCTGTACTTCCAGTGGCACTGCGGCATCAATTTTTGCGCCCAGACGCGCGGCATCATAGGCCGGCCAGCGTGGTGTGGGTATTTCTATGACTCTGGCATAGTAGAAGGCGCTTTGCTCAAGTTCAAAGTCGGGATCTTCCCAGAACGCGGCCAGCGTCGCTTCGCCAATGCTATTGCTATAGCTGGCTGCATCCACCGTAGACTTAAGTGGTTTTACCTTATTCCTGCGGATGCGACGCTGATCTGAGGCCGCTACATTGTAGACCTGCTCGTGCAGCTCACCCTCAGTATCCAGCCATCCCTTGACGATCTGAATGCGGTCGAGGTTGGCGCCGTTGGGGTCTTTACTGGCGTACACCATAAATCCGGGTTGCTCGCCGCTGGCCGTCGGCAGGTCCTGCCCCATGGGTACCCCACTGGCATAGCCGTGGCGGGTGCGGTCGGGACGGTTGATGTCAGCAGCGCTGAACTGCCAGCCGCCGAACAGGCGCACCGCAATGCGTGAGCCGGTAGTTGCGTAAACTTCCTTGCGTTGCAGTGCTGCGAACAGTTCTTCGCGGGTGTTATCGCGGGCCCACACCCCGGTATAGCCTGAGGCGGCGTATTCCCACGGCATGAACATCACGTTACCGGATTTACTGGCGACCGAACTGGCGCTGCCATAAGTGCGGTTGCTGCCGGGCTCCACCGTGCTTGATTTGCCGAAGAAGTTCTCCTCAGCGGCGGTAGCTAATGACGTGTGTGAATCGGTGCTACCGATCATGCCAAACTTGAATGGATTGACACCCAGTAATGCCTGTTGCTGCAATCCCAGTTTCAACGCCGAGCGGGCGTATTCATGTTGGAGCATATAGTTTTCTTTGTTGTCGCCTTCCAGGGCGCCAAAATTACCAAAGTCCCAGGTTTCGAAGTTGGCAAATTCGTCGTCGGGCGAGAGCCAAGGGTGGGCCTCGCCGTCACCTTTGATCTGCGTGACTTCAATAATCGGTTCCCAGCGCATGCGTTGTACGGCGTATTCACGATTAAAGGGCTGGCCATCAGAGTCTTCCACAGCAAACATGCGGCCATTGCTGATATTGCTATTGTGCGGGATGGCCAGTGCGCGGCCGCCGGTCTTCGCTTCGTAGTCCGCCAGAAACGCCCAGAGCTTCTCTGGCTGCTCTGAGTCAAAAGAAGAAAACGGTTTTATCTGCGTGACTTTGTCGGCGGCATCGGCAAATACAACAACGCGGTGGAGGTTATCGGCGCCTGGCATCGAAGACCACTCGTAGCCTATCAGCGTGGTAAATGTGCCAGGATCGTTGAAGGCATCGGCGGTGCTGGCTGATTCCTCCCAGACGCTGCGTTCGATAGCATCATTGGCAATGATGGGACTATTGGCGCTGGTCGATTTCAGTAACTCGCCCATTAATAGACTGCTGCCATCCGGGTTGTTGGTCAGCGTTTCGTAAAGCCTCTGGCCGATGGGGTCAGCAAGAATATCAGCTGCTCCCTCACGCAACTTGGGCAAAATGCCCATGTGTTCAGCGTGGTCCGCTACGACCAGAAAATCCAGCGGTACCTGCAGGCGAACCCGCATTCCGTTATTGGCGGTGACCGTTTCGCCGCGAGCAAACTGGAATGCCGCCGCTGGTGGCAGGGCGGCGTTGCCCATGATGCTGGCGTCCATACTGAATGAGCTATGCAAGTGAGTATCGCCCCAGTACAGATTGCGAGGGAAGTCTTCGTCGACATAGGGTGAATATTCGCTGGCATTGACCAGCAGTGGGGTGCACAGGAGCAAGCTAAGGGCGGTAGGGGCTATTATTCGCATGATCGAGAACCTCGATTAATGTGTCGTCATACTAACAATATTCTGCACATGGGTAGTTTAGTTATTACTACTACAGAGCCTAAAACCCGTGTCGTCCAGCGCCACGCCTGATCACAGTGTTAGTCTAGCTCGCGTTGATTATTGCAGGCTGTTCAGATGACGGATGAAAAGAACTTATCGCGGCGTTCGCTGTTGCTGGGTGGTGGCGCTGGGCTCGCTGCGGCCAGTCTTGGTGGTTGCGCGACTACTAGTGATGCGAGTACCCAGCGATCCTGGGATATCGAAACCGATGTGTTGGTCTGCGGTTCAGGTGCAGCCGGCGGGACGGCTGCTCTTTACGCCGCCAAAGCGGGCGCTCGGGTTACAGTTATTGAGAAGGGTTCGGCCTGGGGTGGCACCACCGCCAAGTCCGGTTGTCATATCTGGATTCCCAATAATTTCGAATTACGCAGTCGAGGTGTCGATGATGATCGACGCGCCTGCCTGCAATACATGGCGCAGTATTCCTACCCGCATTTGTTTCAGCCGGAACACCCGCAGCTGGGCCTGGATACGAATACCTTTGAACTACTGGCCGCTTTCTACGATAACGGCGCCAGCATGGTAGACGAAATGATGGCGTGGAAGGCGTTTCGTTTTCGCGCTGCGAAAATATGGACCAACGGCAAGTACACCCCGGATTACTTTGACCACTCGCCCTGGAATCAGGTGCCACGTGGACGCGGGCTTGAGCCTATCGACAGCGATGGTCGCTTTGCCGCCGGCAAGGGTGTGGTTGATACCATGCGTCAGGCGCTGTTGGCCGAAGGCTGCACACTGGTGATGCGACATCGGGCAGAGCAGCTGGTGCTCGATGGGGCCGGAGCAGTGATTGGCCTGCTGGCACGCAATGACGACGGCCAGGAAGTGGCTATTCGTGCCCAGCGCGGGGTGGTGTTTGCTACTGGCTGCTACAGTCACAATCAGGAATATTTGCGCCAATATCAAATGGATCCGGTGTTTGGCACTTGTGCCGTGCCAACCAATGAAGGCGATTTCATACCGATTGCCGGTGCGGTGGGTGCGCAGTTGGCGAATATGGCAGGCGCGTGGCGCGGACAAGTGGTGTTGGAGGATACGCTGCGCTATAAGGCGGTGCCAGCGGTAGTGTATTGGCCGCCGGGCGACAGTATGCTGCTGGTGGACCGCAGTGGTAAACGCTGTGTGAATGAAAAGCGCGGCTACAACGACCGCGTGCGCCAACTGTACAACTTTGACGCCAGCGCTGCGGGTTACCCGCACCTGTTGACGTTTATGGTCTACGACCAGCGCACCGCTGATCTTCGTGCGGGCAATCATCCAATACCCCCACTGCCGGAAGCAGCGCCCTATGTCATTGTTGGCGATACTCTTGAACAACTGTCACAGCGCATTCAGGAGCGACTGGCGACTTTGGCCAGCCATACCGGTGGTATTGAGCTTGAGGATGCTTTTTCAGACCAGTTACAGGCTACGGTAGAGCGCTTCAATAATATGGCACGAGCGGGCGTTGATACGGATTTTGGGCGCGGTAACTATCGCGAGGATCAGGATTGGAGTAATTACACGCCACCCAAGCAGGGTACCCAGTGGGAACCCCAGTCAGAATTGAATGCCACACTCTACCCGCTGCAAGCAAAGGGGCCCTATTACGCGATCATTCTGGCGCCGGGTCTGCTGGGGACCAATGGGGGTCCTAAAGTTAATGCTCAGGCCGAGGTGCTGGATTACCAGAATAAACCTATTTCAGGTCTTTATGCCGCAGGCAATTGTATGGCACATCCGGCCGCGAACGCTTATTGGGCTGCGGGAGCTACTATTGGCTCTGCGCTGACTTTCGGCAAAATTGCTGGCCAACAGGTGGCTTTGCGGCAATCCATGGGCGCGCAGGAGGAAACCTTGTGAATTATGTCAAAACAGCAGTTGCCGGTTTTCTGTTCTTACTAGGGCAGCCGGTTTGGTCAGCGGATGATGTCGAATCGGTCAGCTTTAGCGAGCAGGTGCTGCCGCTATTGATGCGTGAGTGTAGTTACTGCCATATGCGTGAAGACAGCTACGGCTATCTGGTTATCGAGCCCGGCAACACCCTGGGAAACCTGATTGATGTGCCGGCCTTTGCTTACCCGCAAATGATGCGGGTTCGACCAGGGTCGCCGGATCAGAGTTATCTGTGGAAGAAGCTGACCGGTGAGCACCTGCAGTTGGGTGCCGAGGGCTGGTTGATGCCCTACTTTCGCTGGCCCGATAATAATCTGGAGCTGGTGCGGCGCTGGATCGAACAGGGTGCCCTGGATAACTAGCTGTAGCCTGCAGATAGGCCTTAGCGCTGTTCGCTGTGGTATGGGTGTCTAGAACACCTGGTTCTTATGTTCATCTCTGTGAACTACACCGCAAAACATTTTTCACCGGCTGCTGCTAACGGGTTATTATGGCGGCGCTCTTGCGGCTGCAAGCTTATAAAAACGTAGAGATCTATGCTGGAACAAATTTTCATTTCGCTGCTTTTTTTAGCCCTATTCGCTAGCCTGATCTTCACCGATTGGAAGGCATCCAAAGTATTTGCGGGTGCTATGCTGGCGGCGTATTTTGTGGGTTTGGTCGACACGGAAGAGGTGTTGTCCAAAGCCACCAATACGGGCCTTGTCACTCTGCTGCTGCTGCTGCTGGTGTCAGTTGGTCTGGAGAAAATGAGCTGGCTCAAGTTAGTCTCCGGTCGCCTTATCACCAAGAATTATGGGCTGAGCCTGTTTCGGCTTAGCTTTGTTACCGCACTGTTTTCAGCGTTTCTCAATAACACCGCCGTGGTCGCGACGCTGGCTCATGCGGTGCGCAGTAATCGCCATCACGCCGCAAGCAAGTTGCTGATCCCACTGTCCTATGCGGCGATTCTGGGCGGCACTATGACGCTGATTGGTACCTCCACCAATTTGATCGTCAGTAGTTTTCTCGAAGACATGACGGGGCAGGGCTTGGCGTTTTTTGACTTCCTGATTATTGGTTCCAGCGTAACC
Organism: Candidatus Litorirhabdus singularis; assembly: GCF_026262625.1. Lineage (GTDB taxonomy): Bacteria > Pseudomonadota > Gammaproteobacteria > Pseudomonadales > Halieaceae > Litorirhabdus > Litorirhabdus singularis. The sequence goes on along the minus strand of NZ_SHNN01000003.1, from coordinate 232,669 downwards.
GGTCTGGGCATGGTGATGATGTTTGTCAGCGCGCGATTGCTGCCCGATAACGCCATCGAGAAGGTGAACTTTAATGAATATCTTATTGAGGCGGAGGTCAACGAGGATTCCTCGCTTATCGGCAAGAGTGTTAAAGAGAATCGGCTGCGAGATCTGGAAGAATTGTTTCTGGTCGAGATCGTAAGAGGGCGACACCTGATATCGCCGGTGTCGCCAAGCGAGCATATCGAGCCCGGTGACAAACTGATTTTTTCTGGTGATGTTAAGCAAGTGGGGGTATTGGAGGAATTCAACGGTCTCAGTTTGTTTGCGTTGGAAGAAGGCCTGCTCAACCGCAACGTGATTGAAGTGGTGGTGGTGCCTAATGCTTCCATCGAAGGCAAGACACTTAAACATACCGGCTTTCGCTCGCTGTTTGATGCTGCCGTTGTCGGCATGCGCCGCGGTGGTAAACGGCTCTCGGGCAAGCTCGGTAGCATTACTATTCAGGCCGGTGACAGCATGATGCTGGCCGTGGGCCCCGATTTCTACGAGCGCAAAAACCTCGACAAGAATTTTATCGTTATTGATGACGAGGTAGTAGGCGCCAGTGCCACCCGTTTTGAAAACTACTTCATCTCACTGAGTTTGCTAGGTGTGATCCTGCTAGCAACGCTGGGCGTGCTGCCATTGATCAAGGGTTTAGCGTTGCTGCTAGTGGGTATGCTCGCCGTTGGCGTTATCAAGGTGGAAGAGCTGCGGCGCCGATTCCCCTTTGAGTTGTGTCTGATTATTACCTCGGCGCTGACATTGGCGCAGGCGCTGAATAACTCGGGATTGGTGGCGTTGATGGCCGAGGGGCTGCATTCCGGTTTAGCTGATCTGGGGCCGCATGCCGCCATCGCCTGTATATTTTTATTTACGTTGGTGTTGACGGAGCTGATGACTAATAACGCCGCTGCCGCACTCAGTTTTCCGATTGCTTTTGGGCTGGCCGAAAGCTACGGGCTGAGCCATATGCCATTTGTGATGGCTGTTGCCTATGGCGCCAGTGCCAGCTTTCTTACGCCTTACGGCTACGCCACCAACCTGATGGTGCAAAACCTGGGCGGTTATCGGTTGGCTGATTATTTTCGTGCCGGTGTGCCTATGTCTCTGGTTTATTCCGCGGCGGTGCTGATATTGATTCCCCTGGTGTTTCCCTTCTGATGCGGCTGCTCGCTTACTGAAGCGGCAAACCCTGTCCGCTTAGTGGTCAGTTGACCTTCTATAACGGCTGCGGCGAGGAATTAGTGTCGTAGGATGCAGCTATTCAAACCGCTGCGATGCAGCCATTGCCGCTGTATAGGGCATAATCGTTGGTAGATTCGAGGCGGCCGTATGGCTGTTACATGCGGTATCAGGAGAGCTCAATGAAAGTATTAATTGTAGGTGGCACCGGGCTTATCGGTGGTCATGCAGCGCTGCAGTTGGCGCAGCAGGGTCATGCCGTTACGCTAATGGCGCGCAAGCGCAGCTCAGTGCCGGGGCTGGCGGAATTTGATTTTATACCGGGCAACTATATTGATGACGATTGCAGCGACGGGCGACTGCGAGGTTTCGATGCGCTGGTTTTTGCCGCCGCCGTTGATATCCGTTATATGCCGCAGGATGGTTCCGTAACAGAGGAAGAATTTTACAGCCGCAGCAACAGCGAGGCTGTGCCGCGTTTCTTTGCCGCGGCCAAAGCGGCGGGCATTCCACGAGCGGTTTATATTGGCAGTTTTTACCCGCAGGTGGCGCCGCAGCAAATTGAAGTCAATGCGTATGTGAAGTCGCGCCACCTGGCCGATGAGGGCGCGCGGGCGCTGGCGGATGATAGCTTTAGCGTTTGTAGCCTGAATGCTCCCTATGTACTGGGGCACTTGCCCGGCCTCGATATTCCGCATCTGGGGGGACTGGTGCATTACGTCATGGGCAACCTTCCCGACCTGCCACTCTTTGCGCCGCCCGGTGGTACTAATCACATCACCACCACATCGCTATCCCAGGCGATAGTCGGCGCGCTGCAGCGTGGGGAATCTGGCAAGGCGTATCTGGTCGGTGATGAAAACTATAGCTGGAAGGATTATCTCGAGACCTGGGCCGCGGCTGCCGGTAAGCCGCGCGAGTTTGAGGTGCGCGACGATGACCACCCGCTGCTGCCAAATGTGATTATGTTTGCCGGCGTTGGCGTTACGGTAAGTTATGAACCAGATGCAGTAGACACTGAGCTGTTGGGCTATGATCGTGGTCTGGTCGGTCCCATGATCAATGAAGTAGCCGCAGCTGTCTTGGCAGGCTGAGCGCAGTTGCTAGCAGGAGTAGAGTAAATATGGAAAAGTATGAGGGACTAAATGAGGCCATGGTGCGTCGGTTTGCGCCGCGCCCCGGTCGTCGTGAGCTGCTGCCGCCTATGAGCGATAAGGCCAAGGTGGCTTTGTTGTGTCGAATGATTTTTAACGAGGGCTGGAACGAGCACATTGCAGGGCATATTACCTATCGTCTGGATAACGGCAATATCTTGGTGAATCCGTGGGAGTTGGCTTGGGATGAGTTGACCGCCAGCGACATTCTTACACTGGACCCGCAGGGTAATATCATCGAAGGCGACTGGAATGTTACTCCGGCGCTGGGCTTGCATATACAGCTGCATCAGCAGCGACCGGACGCACATGTTGTGATTCACAATCATGCGCACTGGAGCGGTATCTGGGCCAATGCCAAGCGGGTGCCGCCGATTATTGATCAGACTGGCGCTCATGTACCCGGTGAGTTGCTATTGTTTGATGAATACGACGGCACTTTCGAAGATACCGATGCGACTCAGGCTGCGGTGGATGCGTTGGGTGATGCCAGCTGGGCGCTATTGGCAAATCACGGTTCGCTGGTGGTAGCGAAGGATCTGCGTCAGGCGCATTTGCGCGTTTTGACCCTCGAATGGCGTAGCCAGCGCGCTTGGTATGCGGAAGCTATTGGTGGTGGCGTGCCATTACCAGATACTGTGGTGAAGCAGGTAGGAATAACCGATGCCAACGGTTTTCCGTTTCAATTTGAAGCCATGGCGCGGCGTGAATTACGCGCTGATCCTGGCATCTTGGACTAGTTTGCAAGCGCACCGTAGCAAGATTAAAGGAGACGACAATGGGTTTACAGACACGATTGCTCGATAGCGTAGGCGCCGAAGTCACTGGCTTTGATATCAATGCTCCCATGACCCCGCAGTTGCAGGCAGAACTGAAGGCGCTCTGGTATGAGCACGGCATCTTGCTGTTTCGTGGCCAGGAAGTGACGCCTGAAAAACAAATAGAATTCAGTCGCATTTTTGGGCCGCTGGAGATGCACCCGCTGGCGACCACCACATCACTGGACTATCCGGAACTGTTTGTGTTGGAAAATGGCGGCGACAAAGATAAGTATCAAACAGCGTTCTATAAGGGGCAGGAGATCGTTGGTCGTCTCGACTGGCACAAGGACCTGCACTATACCGGCAAGCCTAATCACGGAGCGTTGCTGCGTGCGGTGGTGGTAGCCTCGGAGGATGGTTTGACCGGCTTTGGCGACCTGCAGAAAGCCTATGACGCGCTTGCTCCGGCCTTAAAGGAAAAGCTGGCTGGTTTGGAAGTAGCTTATCAGTTCAATATGCAGCGTCGTCAGATGCGCTTTGTTGATGTTGAGGACTATGAACCCGGCCCCGACTCACCCAAGAAACCCAGTGATATGGGGTTTCCGGACTTTCCAGATGCCATCTATCCTATCGTAGTGCAGCACCCGGTAACTGGTGCCAACCTGCTGGAAATCGTCGAACAGTTCCTGGATCGGGTCATTGATCCTGAACGGGCCGGGATGAATGATAGTGAGGCAGACGAGCTGCTAAGGGAGCTTGTGGCCCATACCCGCAAGCCTGAGTTTCATTATTTTCATGAATGGCAGCAGGGTGACATGGTGCTTTGGGATAACTGGCGCGCTATGCATTGCACGTCGGGTACCAAACCTGGAGTGAAGCGGCTTATCAATCGCACGACCATAGCCGGAGATGTGATGCTGGGTCGTCAATTAGCCGAGGCGAGCTAGAGTATTGGCGAGCATTTCCCGTTAGAATAGATTCATGAGTGAAGCGAACAACAAGCGTCCCGGCAGCGGCGTCAAATTCAGCACGCCGCAGGGCTTTTCCGCGATCAAGGACGGCATTAAGCCCAATGCCGACCGCGAAGTACCCAATCAACGCAAGCCGCCATGGCTGCGGATGCGTATTGAGCGCGGCGAAAAGTACCGTGCCGTGCAGGAAACTGTCTCCGAGCATCGCTTGGCTACTGTTTGCGAGGAAGGTCATTGTCCCAATATCGGTGAATGCTGGAGTAACGGTACCGCCACAATAATGGTGATGGGTGCCGTTTGTACCCGCGCCTGTCGTTTCTGTGCCGTGGATACGGGCAACCCCAAGGGTTGGCTGGACCCGCAGGAACCCGCGAACTGTGCTCGCTCGGTCAAGTTGATGAATTTGCGTTATGTGGTGCTGACTTCGGTCGACCGCGATGACCTTGATGATGGTGGCGCGGCGCACTATGCCGCCTGTGTGAAAGCTATTCGTGAGCTCAACCCGGGTACCGCAGTCGAGGCGTTGACGCCAGATTTTTGCGGCGTGGAAGCCGATGTGGCCACGGTAGTCGACTCTGGCTTGCAGGTGTTCGCCCAGAATGTGGAGACAGTCGAACGCCTGACTTACCGGGTGCGGGATCCTCGAGCAGGGTATCAACAGACTTTGGATGTTCTGGCCTTCGCCAAAACCCACCGCCCGGAGATACTGACCAAGTCGAGCCTGATGTTGGGTCTGGGTGAAACGCCGGATGAAATATTGCAATGTATGCGTGATCTGCGCGCTCACAAGGTGGACATTTTGACACTGGGGCAGTATCTCCGTCCCACAGTAAACCATTTGCCGGTGGCTGAGTGGGTGCATCCGGATACCTTCGCGGCTTACCGAGAGCAGGGGCTGGCATTAGGATTTACTGAGGTAGCCTCCGGCCCGCTCGTGCGCTCAAGCTATCGTGCCGACCGCATCCTCGAGCAGAATAATCTGGGACTGCCTGGTCAGATACCCGTGGTCAATATCTAGAGGTATCAGCGCCACCTCTCTGCAGTTTTTAGCGCGCTCCTCCCCATCGGACCCAACTAAAATGACTGACACTATCCGCCTTACGGACCTTGCTGCTCCCGAATACACCCCTGAGGCACAGGCACTGCTGGATGCCGTAGCTGCCGTGCCCGTGGACCTGACGCTTGACGGGGTATTGGCGGCGGCTCGTGAGCAGTGTGATGTGCCGTTTTATGAAGACTCGGGTTTGCGCGAGCGGGTACAAGTGTTTCTCTCTGCTGTGGCTACAGACAGCCATCTCAGCGCCATGGGGCGTATGACGATTGCCATGTACCTGCAGCGCCATCTGGTACAACGGAGTCGGCTGGAGGCGTTGTATCTGGAGCATCCCGAGATTGAAGCCGAGGAGATAGAAGCCCCGATCATTATTGCCGGTTTACCGCGCTCAGGTACTACCCACTTACTGAACCTGATTTCCGCAGATACCCGCTTACGCTCGCTGCGTTACTGGGAATCCCTGGAGCCGATTCCCAGCCAGGCCACCCTCAAGGGCGACGCAGAAGATGAGCGTTATGCCAATGGGCTGGCACAATTGGCGATGCAGGACGCGATGATGCCGTACTTCCAGAATATGTACGATGTGCGCAATGACAGTATCCATGAAGAGATTGAGCTGCAGTTTCTGGATGCCAGTACTCTGCTGCAGGCCAATCTGGCTAATATTCCGCAGTGGGAAGATTATTATTATGGCCAGGACCAGACGCCGCACTATGAATTTTTAAAGCGTGTGCTGAAGGCCCTGCAGTGGTTGCGCGGACCGCGGCGCTGGGTACTCAAAAGCCCTCAGCATCTGGCTTTTCTACCGGTACTGCACAACGTATTCCCCGACGCCACTTATGTGGTGACCCATCGTGACCCGGTCGGCATTTTTACCTCTTGGGTGACTATGCTCAGTTATACCGCGCGTATGAGTCGTGATCCGGTCGATCTGGACGAAGTCAGCGCGCAGGCGCTGCGCATTCAGGAGGCGCTGCTGCAGGGAGTTACGGCGGGTATTCACGCCTTGCCCGCGGAGCAAGTGGTTCAGGTCCACTTCGATGAATTTATGAAAGATGATTTCGGTGTGCTGGAGCAGATATATGCCAAGGCCGGGTTAAGCTTTGACGCGTCTACCCGCGCCGAAATTCAGGCCTATAGTGACCAACACCAGCGCGGGCACCTGGGCAAAATCCAGTATGATCTTGAAGGCGACTTCGGGATAACTCGGGCTGAGCTTTATCAGCGGTTTGCCGCTTATATGGAGGCCTTTCCGGTGCCGCGGGAGGCCGAAAACAGCTAACCGGGTCAGCTGCTAGCGGTTATCGGCGGCGGCCAGTTCAACGACGACCGGCTCGGCATTAATCACCTGGCTGCGAAACTGGCTGGCTGCTGCGGTATTGGATAGCGGCCCCGTACGGGTTTTTATATCGACGCGCTCTCCACTATTTAGCTGCAGAGTATTTTGCAGACGTTCGCGCGCAATAGCCTTACCGCTGCTATCAATCTGAATCAGCTCCAGCTTCACGTTTGCAGCGGTCAGGCTACTATTGTTGCGCACGGCAATGTACAAATAGCCGTCTTTACCGACGTAGGGCGCAGTAGCGATGTATTTGCCGGGCTGCGCTGCCATCTCTAGCTGGGCTAGACGCACCTGCGCAAGCTGCGACAGCTCTTTATTGCCGCCTTGTGCCACCTGGTTGAAATAGCTGAGCGCCTGCTGTTGATCATCGTTAGCCAGGCTGGTTTCGCCCAGATAGTAGGCAGAGACAGCGGTGGGTAATTTCTGATTACTGGCGAGGAGATCTTGCTCGGCCAGCTCGGTTTCTCCGCGTCGATAGTGCGTGATACCCCGGTAGAGGTAGGGGCTAAACTGAGCGGGGTTTTTGGCAATGGCGGTGCTGTAGGCTTTGACTGCGTTGTCACTGTTTTTGAGCATATTCCAGGCGTGGCCACGAGTCTCCCAGAGCTGCGCTTCATTGGGTTGAATTTTCAAGGCGGCGTCCAGCAGGTTAATGGCTCTTTGTGGTTGTTCCTCGCCGAGCGCAGTTAGCGCCTCATCGAGCTTGGCATAAGCCGGAGCGTCGCGCTTAAGCTGTGCTATGCGCTGCTGATAGCGTTCACGGTAGCGTTGCCCTGGCGGCAGCTCACGCGCATGCACGCGGTTGGCATCAACTCGCGCCTGGGAGGGCGGGTGGCTGGCGAACAGGCCGCTAACAAAATCTTGCTGCTGTTTGCCACTCATGCGTACAAAGGTTTCCTGCAGCGATACTGCTGCCTGAGGATCGTAGCCAAGTTTTGACATATAGCGGATACCATATTTGTCGGACTCCAGTTCGTCATCACGTCCATATTTGGCCATGAAGGCGGCACTGCCTGCCTGCGACGCGGAATTAGCAATATCGCCAAAGCCAACGCTGGCTGCCGCTATAGTCGCCAATTGCGCGGTAAATCCGGTCAGCGCGCCACTACTCATTTGCGACGCCCCATGACGAGCTGCGGCGTGAACAATTTCATGGCCTATGACGGCGGCCAGCTCGGCTTCGTCATCAAGTTCAACCAGCAGGCCGCGATTGACGGCAATTTTACCGCCGGGCAGGGCCCAGGCGTTGGGTATAGAATTATTCAGGACTACAAATTCATAGGGTAGGTCAGGCCGATCGCTTACTGCTGCCAGACGGTGGCCGATGTCACTGACATAGGCCTGCAGACCGGCATCAAGCACGTAGGCTCCGCCCTGGGATTGCTGCGACGGTCCGTACTGCTGAGCGCCGATAGCAATTTCCTGCTGCTCAGACACCAGCGATAATTCTCGCTCGCCGGTTACCGGGTTGACGGCACAGGCCGTAGTGAGCAACAGCGGTGCAAGAATCCACAATATCAGTAGTTGGCGCATGGCAATGCCTCTTGGAGGAAGCCGCATGATAACAAGAAACCTTGAGTTGACAGAATCAGTGCGCACCGCTATCTACGCGAGTATGTTTTTGCACTCAGATGCGGCTGGTGCAGAAAGCTAGGCTGACCGGGTTGCCGGGCCAGCCTGCTGCGTTAGACTGGGGCGTAATCCGGGAAACCACTATGTACTTTGACTTTGATTATTACTGGCGAGTGTTGCGCCATGTCTGGAAGCTGCAGGATTATCCCTCCAAGCCCAAGATGCTGCTGCGCCTTTTGGTAGTCGTACCTCTAGTAAGTACGATTCATGCAGTTTTCTTTCTGCTCGACTATGTGTTTTTTCCGCGTCTATGGAGCCAGCAGATGCGCGCGCCGGTATTCATTGTCGGACACGGTCGCAGTGGCACGACTCTATTACACCGTCTGTTGGCGGCTGATGAAGAGCGTTTTAGCTATCCTTTGTATTGGGAAATGTTCTTTCCCTCGCTGCTGGAGAAAAAAATCATTCGCGGTTTGGGTTGGCTCGATCAGCGGTGTTTGGGCGGTGCCTGCAGGCGCAAATTGGTAGCCTGGGATGATAAAACCTTTGGTCCTTACCGGCATATGCATTACATGAGCCTATGGGCCTCAGAGGAAGATTGCTTTGCCATGACGGCGGCCTTTGTTACTCAACAGTGGTCTCTGGATATACCAATGATGGACGTGATCGACATCTTTCATGTCGATCAGATGCCCCAGAAACGCAAGCGCTGGCTACATCACTATCGTGAGCTCATGAAAAGGCAGCTGTTGCTCAACGGCGGCGACAAGGTGCATTTGGCCAAAAACCCGGTGATGAGTGGATGGGTAGAGGCATTGATAGAGGCATTCCCCGATGCTCGCATCCTGGTGATGGTGCGTGATCCCGTGCAGTGTATTCCCAGTGTGCTAAAGCTGGTAGAAGTGGCCTGGGGGTCCAGAGGGTGGACCCGCGAGGACTATGGTACTTCGCTGGACTTACTGACGGATATCGCCTTTGAGCACTTTCACAACCCGCATCGGGTCTTGGCGCGTCATCCTGATACGCCGCAAATGTTTGTCGATTATCGTGACCTGACCACGGATCCGCAGGCAACTGTTAATGCAGTCTACGCAGCACTGGGCATGACGATGACCCCAGTCTATGAATCCTGGTTAGCGGCACAGGCAGATCGCGAGCGCACTCACAACAGCAAATTTGAATACAGCATTGATGATTATGACTTGTCACTGCAACGTATAGAAACCGAACTGGAAACGTTGTATCAGCGCTATGAATGGCCACGGCCATCTGTGACTGTTGCGGCAGAGAAAGAGGCAGATCATGAATCTTCTTGAAGGGAAAGTTGCGCTTATCACAGGGTCTAGTCGCGGTATTGGGTTGGCAATCGCCACCCGCTTCGCCGCTGAGGGCGCAAGAGTGATACTCAGCGCGTCGCGGTTGGGGGTACACGGTAAGCTACCCGGCACTCTGGAACAGGCGGTTGCCGATCTTCAGGCCAGCGGTGCAGATGCTGTAGCTGAAGTCGCGAACCTGGCAGATTCGCAATCACGGTCCGACCTTGTTGAGCGCGCTGAATCGCACTTCGGTCCGCTGGACATTCTGGTCAACAACGCGGCCATGGCGCGTATGGGTATGCCCAGTCAGTTGACAACTGCCGACCGCAACCTGATGTTTGAAGTTAACGTTAATGCGCCGGTAGAGCTGGCACAACAGGTGATTCCGGGCATGCGGGAACGCGGGCAAGGCTGGATACTGAATATCAGCAGTGCCACTAGCAATCAGCCGCAAGTTCCTTACCCCGATCGACCGGAGGCGGCCCACGTGATCGGTGCGTATGGTGCCAGCAAGGCCGCACTGGATCGCTACACCGAGGCGTTGGCGCACGAAATGACTGCGGCAGGGTTGTGCATCAATACACTGGCGCCAGAAGCGATTGTGTTGACCCCGGGAGCTGAGTACGTCCGCGATATCGCCGAGCGTCGGCCCGATATGGTTGAGCCGCTGGAGGTGATGGTGGAGGCCGCGTTGGAATTGTGTACCCAACGTCATTGTGGGCAGGTCTGTTTCAGCCGACGCCTTTTGCATGCACTACAACGGCCGGTAATGAGCCTCGATGGTCAGACAGTACTGGGCGACGGGCTGTTGGCTGCTCAGTTGGACTAGTGCAATGTATTCGCCGAATACTTGAGTGCTTGGCCTGTAACCAATATGGGTGATGCGCGCGAGGTGCCGGTGGCGCAGAATGCTCCGGCCGTAAAACCAAGATGGTTCAATAAACTCGGAAAGATGGACTAACTAAAATATATAAAAATTGGTTTCCCATGTAAATGTTGTACTACTGCTGGCGAAACCTTGTCGTTAATCTAGTGATCGTCCCTTTGAGGATGGTGCCCTGATTTACTCGCAAGATAAAAAAAACTGAGGTTACTAATATGAGACGCACTCCCCTGGCAATCGCTGTGGCGGTTGCAACATTGCACTCCGGATTTGCAGCTGCGCAACTGGAAGAAGTTATTGTTACTGCACAGAAAAAAGATGAATTGCTATCGGAAGCCCCGGTGGCAGTTAATGTTATCGGCGCCCGGCAGATCGAAGAATTTTCTGTGTTTCAGGCGGACGAGTTGGGTAAATTAACCGCTGGTCTGGATATACGTTTTGAGGGTGACACCAACACAGGTGTGGGTCTGCGAGGTGTCGGGACCTTTAGTCAGCAGGCAGCCCCCGCACGTGTGGGTACTTATCTGGATGATTATTACATGGCGTCGCAGGCAGCGACAGCGCTGGGCGGTATGTACGACATGGACAGCGTACAAATTCTGCGAGGACCTCAGGGCACCTTGTACGGACAGCCTTCACCCACCGGTGCGATGATTATGAAGACTGCCGATCCTGACCTCACTCAGGTCAACGGCTATGTGCAGGGCAGTGTCGTGGATCCTTCAGGTTACAACCTGCAGGGAGCTGTTAGTGTCCCTATTATTAAAGACAAATTGGCGATTCGAATTGCCGCCTTAACAGACAAGCGCGAAAGCGGGATTGAAAATATTGTCCGTAACGAAACTGATGAACGGGGTCGAGATGCCTTCCGTATAAAATTGTTGTGGGAGCCCACTGACGATTTGAGCATGCTGTTTGGCTATCACCGTGTTGAAACTGACGACTCTGACTTGCACCGGATCGTGGAGACTATTGATTCTGATCTGGCCAACTATAATGTGCAGGCTGATGACCGTTACGCAATAGGTGATGCCCCCTCGGTCATGAACGAGAAAGAAGATGACTTTTATACTTTTAAGTTGGACTGGGCTTTGGGTGACATCGATGTTAGTTGGTTTACCGGCTTACTGACTTCAGAGTACGACACCCGCAATGACAACGACAACACCGATATCCCCAGTGTGGTGTTGTACAACGCTGGTACATACGGCGGAAGTGTAAACGATAATTTCCAGCATGAACTGCGCATCAGCAGTGCTGCCTTTGATGATCGCTGGGAGTGGACAGTGGGTGCCTATTACTCCGATGCTGCGGCGCAGACCGACGTGCGGGTGGATCAGGTCATTGAAGGCGTTGGGGTATTCCAGATATTTCTCGATATTCCCACTGCCACGACTACCTCAGCTATCTTTACACACAATACTTTCAATCTCACCGATGACACTTCTTTGACAGTAGGCCTACGTTATAACGAGTTTGAATCTGAGAGCGCCAATATCATTGATGGTGATTTTCTGCTGGGCGCAGTGATGGAACCAGGCGGCGAACTGACTGACCCGACAGTTGCGATTCCCAGTGTTTTCCCCTGTCCCGATGGCAGTGCTTCCCCCTGTTTTATAGGCGACCAAGACAAGCAGGAAGAGTGGACCGGCACTATCAAGTTAGCGCATCAGTTTAGCGATGCCTTAAACATGTACGGTACGCTGGACCGGGGTTATCGTCCTGGAGCGCCTAACTTTGATACCACTGGTATATTTCAGGCGACACCCGAAGATCCAGATAGCGACCTCAATAATTACACCGGTGAGTCCGTAGAAAGCTTTGAGCTGGGGATGAAGGGTAATTTCCTTGACGGCAGGGCGCGCTACTCGGCAGCTTTCTTCTACAGTTTGTATGAGGATTATCAGGTTCAGGTGGGTTTTGAAGCTTACAATGTTACCAGTGGTGACGTAGAGATAGCCGGCAATCGACCTTATGTAAATGTCGATGAGGCGGAGCAACTTGGTCTTGAGGGCGAGCTTAAAATGTTGATCACTGATAATTGGTCACTCTTTGCTTCGGCAACCTATGCCAAGGTAGAGTTCACCGACGGTGAGGTCCCCTGTACCGATCCTAATGGTCCTCCGGTGGATGCGGGTAATCGCTTTAATACCTGTGACGCCAGTGGTGAGCAGGCCAGCGAGCAGCCCGAGTTTTTTGGCACCTTACAGTCTGAGTATGTATTCCCGCAGTTATTGTTTGGGGCAGATGCGTATCTCAGTGGCCTGGTGGTTTATCGTGGAAAGACCGAAGTCCCTGGAGATATCGAGGCTCGCTTTGAGGCCGACAGCTTCACCACGCTCGACCTGTATACCGGCTTGCGCAGTGATACCTGGAGTGTGCAGGTGTTCGGCAAGAATATGACCGACGAAGACGGTGTGTTGGCGAAGCGCGCCGCAAGTGATGCTTACAACGAGCTGACCTTGACGCCACCGCGCACCTACGGGGTAACTGCTAGCTACCGCTTCTAGCGCGGAGCTGTGGCAGCCGCCCGCGGGTGGCCTGTAAACAACGTTAGATGGCAGCCTCCGGGTTGCCATTTTTTTGCCTGATGATTAGGGTGAGCGTTGCTCACTGCACGGGAGAATTCATTCTGCCGCTCTCTGGGTTGCGCTCGGACGTAACATGTCTGCCGCCGGTTCAATAGTTTGGCAGCGCTATGCGCTGTAGGATGCACATTCAACCGCTATCGGCTCTATACTCTATGCTTAAGAAATCTTGCGGACATCCTTGTATGATTTTTCTCCTGTGGCGACGTTGTTTTATTGTGTTGTTATTAACCAGCCTCAGCGTCTCGGCCTACGGCGAAGATTGCAGTCACTACGACCCCTTGCGTCAGGCGTTTTTTGGCGACACCCATGTGCATACCCGTTATTCGCTGGATGCTAGCACTCAGGGTACTCGTACCACACCGGACCAGGCTTACCGGTTTGCCCGCGGTGAACGTATAGGGCTGCAGCCCTGGACCAGCGATGGCAAGGCACGGCGTTCGCTGCAGCTGTCACGGCCGCTGGATTTCACGATGTTGTCGGACCACGCTGAGCTGATCGGTGAGGTCAATATCTGCAACAGTCCGGAACTGGAAGGTTATGATGCCTGGGAGTGTCTGGTTTACCGGCATTGGTCGCGCGGCGCCTTTTACCTGTTTAACGCTTATGCTTCCTATACCAATGACCGCCTGCCGTTTTGCGGCGACAAGACTACCGGGATCTGTGCTCAGGCACTGCAACCCCCCTGGCGCGAAATCCAGCAGGCAGCAGAAGATCACTACGATCGTAGTAGCGACTGCAGCTTTACTACGTTTGTAGGATACGAATGGACAGGTATGGGGCCCAGCGGCGGTAACTGGCACCGCAATGTCATGTTTCGTAATAGCGAAGTGCCAGCAGTGCCACCTTCATTCATCAACGAACCGGCACCGGAATTATTGTGGGCGGCGCTTGAACGCGACTGCAATGGCAGCGGGTCCGGCTGTGAAGCGCTGACAATTCCGCACAACTCGAATGTCAGTCTGGGTGATATGTTCACCCGTGAAGATGCCGGCGGTGCACCTATAGATGCGGCGTATGCGAGCTTGCGTCAAAAATACGAGCCGTTGGTAGAGATCATGCAACACAAAGGTTCTTCCGAATGCTACTTCAAGTTCGGTGAGACCAGTGATGAGTTGTGTGGCTTCGAGCAACTGCGTTCTGGACGTTTGGGACCGGCGGGTGCACCGCCCATGCGCAGCGCAGGCTTTGTGCGAGACGTGCTTACCAACGGCCTGGCGATTGAGCGTGAACTGGGCGTAAATCCCTATAAATACGGTGTTATAGCCAGTACCGACACTCATCTTGGGACACCCGGCGCGGCGGTCGAAGACGATTTTCTCGGCCACGGTGGTGCCGGCGTTCCAGCTGGAGACCGAATGCCGCCTGGCCTACCCGATAAGCTGGATTACAGTCCCGGTGGGCTGGCTGTGGTGTGGGCGGAGCAGAATGATCGCGATTCACTCTTCGATGCCATGCAGCGACGCGAGACATACGGTACCAGCGGTCCGCGAATTATTACCCGCTTCTTTGGAGGCTGGAGTTATCCTGAGGATATCTGTCAGAGCAGTGAGTTTGTAACCCGCGGTTACGCTGACGGCGTGCCCATGGGCGGCGACCTGCCGCCGCGCTCGGCAGCGTCTCCCGTGTTTGCGGTATCGGCGCAGGCCGACGCGGGTGTTGCTGGTGCAGAGGGTATGCCGTTGCAGCGCATACAAATAATCAAAGGTTGGTTAGACAGTGGCGGCCAACCTCGCGAGCAAGTCTACGACGTCGTTGGCAGTGCCAATAACGGCGCCAGCGTCGATACGACCAGCTGTGCCACCAGTGGCACCGGTCATGCCACCTTGTGCGCCGTGTGGAGCGACCCGGATTTTGATGCGGATGCGGACGCCTGGTATTACTCGCGCGTGATAGAAAATCCGTCCTGTCGCTGGAGCCAACGTATCTGTGTCGCTAACGGCGTGGATTGCGGTGACCCGCGCACTATTGGTCACGGTCTAGAGGAATGTTGTGCCGCCGATCATCGTCCGGTGATTCAGGAGCGGGCCTGGTCCTCACCCATTTGGTATCGAGCCAGTAATGGTCAGAAACTGCTAGTTAACGAGGGTAGTTAGTCATGACAGAAATTGAAGCGACGCAGCAGGCACGCGACGAATTACGATCCGCCTGGGATGATCTGATCGGCGAGCTGCAGAGCGCTCGCAACGCGATTGATGATCCGGCTTACTTTCCGCCCTCGGCATCGCCGCGGGTGTTGGCCGAAGGTTATCGCTATCTGGCTGGCTTCGTGCATCACGGTATTGAGCGAGCGTTTCACGAGGACGTCAATTTTCCTGCTTTTCGTAATGCGCTGTCCATTTTCAATAAATCGACGATTGATAACAGCGACGCCATCTATTTTTATGCGGCGATAGATGGTCGTCAGCGCTATCTGATCAAGGGCAATGCTGGCGATTTCTCCCATTGGCGCGGTGAGCCGCGCTCAGCTGGCGGCGGTAAAGCACCGCAGTATCTTATTTTTGAATCTGCCAGCGGCCCTATGGCGGGTGACACAGGCAATCTGGCCGAACTCATGCCCGGGTTTCGCACGGGGTTTGGCACCTTGGACTCCAGTCGTCTGCAGGTCGCCGGCAATGGTGATTTTGAAGTGCTGCTGGCACCCGAGCGGCCACAGTCATACGAGGGTAATTTCATCTGCACGTCTAAACCGCCGCGCGGCGACGCAGAAGATGATGAGCCACGTTATGCAGACTATGTGTCCGGACGACAGCTGTTCTACGACTGGGAAAATGAAGACCCGATCCATCTCTCGATCACACCATTAGACAATATTGGCGAGCATCCACCAGCGCAGACGCCTGAGCAGTCGGCTGCGCAGTTGCGACGTATGGGCGCGGTGGTGCGCGGTCAAATGCATTTCTGGCTAAACTTTTATGACAAAGTGCTGAACTGCAATGGCAGCCATGAGAACGTCAATAACAGTCCGTACTTTATGCCAGTGAACGCCTATAACACGCCCAATGCTGCATCTGCTGATACCGGCGGTGGCATGAGCACCAATATTTACGCCGGGGGAATTTTTGAGCTTGAACCGGACGAGGCGCTTTACGTGGAGGCAAGTTTCAGCGGCGATCCGATCTACAGCAGCATGCACCTGGGCAATCTATGGGGCGAGTCACCTGACTACGCGAATCATCAAAGCAGTCTCAATTTGGCGCAGATGCATATGGGCGACGATAGTATTCAGCGCTGGGTGGTTGCCCATCGTGACCCCGGCGTGCAGAACTGGATAGATACTACCGGACTGCCTAGTGGCTATTTATCGCATCGTTGGGCTTATCCTGAACTGCCGCCGAAGGCTGACTGGCCGACTATTAGCTGTCGCAAGGTGGCCTTTGCGGATATTCAGGACTGCTTTCCGGATGACATGCCGGTGCTTACGCTGGAGCAACGCCGTCAGGTGATAGGCGTGCGCCAAGCCCATGTACAGCGTCGGTTTCGGGTTTTCTAGGCCGCGCGCCGACCACTCTATTTGAAAGCGAGTGGGGCGGTACTGCCACCCTGCAGTAGCTTGATCTGGTTTTCCAGCCAGCCGTTGAGCCAGAAGTTGTCTGCGCTCTCGAGCAGGGCCTGATGTACAGCAACGGCCAGTTCTTTAGCCTCTGTATTATCAGCTTGGACGCTAAGCAGAATATCCAGCAGATGCAGACTTTCCTCCAACAGTCCAGCCGCCAGTTTCTCGCGAGCTTTGTCCAGCAGCGGACCCGCTCCAGCCAGTTCCAATAGGTCTGCGTATACAGCGGTGGGTGGAACACTGTAGAGCTCGGTGGTGGATTCATGCTTGAACCAACCCGCGTAGTTCTCCCAAATTGCACGAATACTCCAGGAGACCTTGCCGTAGCCTTGACCCACTTCGAGCTCCGCCGGTAGTTGGATGTCCTGTTGCAGCTGATGCAACGGTTCTCCAGCATTCATACCTTTGACCACTTCGTCATGCACATAGTGAATGGCATCGCGATAGGTGCTAATTTCAGAGCGAATCAATGTGCCACCGACAACCGGCTCGTGGTGGCCATAGAGCAGCATTTCTGCGTTTAGCTCTAGTACACTATCGGCAGCTGCAGCGCAGGTCAGGGCATCGCGGTAACGGTCGCCGCGGATGGTCACCAGATTGGGGAAGTGGCCAAACGGACAGCCGAACAGGTTGCCGGTCAATACAATACGGTGTTGCGGTAGCCAAACAATCAGCGAGTCGTTGGTCTCGGCACCGGCGGCAGCAATCAGTACCAGGTCCAGGCCTCCCAGTGATAACTCGTGGCGCTCCTCAAACAGAATATCAGCCGTTGGCGTATCCTGCGCGTTAATGCCGGTGTAGCCCTGCTCAGCGTAGTACGCGAAATCCTGCTTGAAAGCCTCCATGAAACGAAAGGCGGAGCGCTGGCCGCGAAATGCCTGCAGGCGTGCGTCATACTCCTGATGCTCAGGATTGTTGGCCTGGGCAATGTATTGCAGTCCAGGGTGCTGGTCGCGAAAGTACTGTACGCCGCCGACGTGATCGACGTGCCCCTGGGTGGTAATCAGGTACTTTATCGCCGCGCCATTACCCAGCGCCTGAAAATTAGCCGCGTGCACAGGTGCTTCATAGCCCATCCCCGAGTTGATCAGGATATTACCCGCCGGCGTCTCCAGCAGATAAGTATTGGAGTTGCCCTCGGACATGACAATAAAGTCGTTGATGCGTTCTCCGCCAAAACGGGCGGAGTGGGGGCCGACAGGCCGCGACTTGTAGAGGGGGGTGCGCATCTGGGTGCTCTCACTATTAAGGAGGTCGTATTAATAGTAGATAAGCCGACCGTTATTTGCAAATATCTACAACCAAAGTACTAAGTGTTAGTCGACTTGCGCCGCTCTGCTGCCAGACGCGGGGCGAGTTGATCTAGTGCTGTGGTATCTGTCTCTGGGCGCGGCTTTACTGCGGGCGCCCGCTTATTGCCTGCTGCTAGTGGTAGCAGGGAGAATCAGCGGGTGGCCTTGAATCCAGCCTGATTGGCATCCCAGGTAGTGGCGGTAAGCCCCTTGTCGCGCAACTTGTATTTCTGGATTTTGTTGGTGGGCGTGTAAGGTAGCTCGGCGACGAACTCGATATAGCGCGGTACAAAAAAGTAGGGTGCGTTATCGTTGATAAAGCGAGCAATTTCCTCAGGCTCGGGGTTGTGGCCGTCGCGCAGGATAATGTCGAGCTTTATTTCGTTTTCGGATTCCAAATGTTCACTAGCGATGCCGAACGCCGCGCAATCCAATACCGCGGGGTGTTTGCGAGCGACCATTTCAACTTCGAAGGTAGAGATGTTGCGGCCTTTGAAGCGTACTGCGTCTTTTTTACGGTCGACAAAGTAAAAGACATTATCGGCGTCGCGCTTCAGTAGATCTCCGGTCTTATACCATTGCCCTTCATAGGCATTGGCGGTGGCTTCTGGATCATCAAAATAGCCGTTGAATATGGCGTAGTCCTGCTTGGGCTTGATCCAGCATTCGCCGTGTTCACCAATGGCGACCTCATTGCCATCGTCATCGGTTAGCTTAATGTCGACCAAATGCGTGGGGCCGCCGCAGCTGCCCGGTGGCCAGCTGGTGCGACCGCCGGCGTATTGGTTGACGATCATCATAGCCTCACTTTGCGACATCCCCTGGCCCAGTACCTCAACCCCGAAGCGCTTGGCGAAAGGCTCAATAATATCGTGTGGCATGGGTACAGCCTGAATTTTACGCAAGCTGTTATCGGCATCATTGGGCGTTTCCGGTGAATTCCACAGGAACATATGCATGGCCCCTAAGGTGAATATCTGGGTCGCCCCGTAATAGCTGACGCGTTCCCAAAAGTTGCTTACCGAGAAGGACTGGTCAATGGCCAAAGGCACGCCAGCCAGCAGAGCTCTGAAGATAGAAGTAACCCATGCCGCTGAGTTGTACATAGGCAGTACACAGAAAATGACGTCGTCAGCCTGAGTCTTGTATTGGGCGGTAGCCGAGAGACAGGCGTTGAACCACACATTGTGGCTTTGCATCACGCCTTTGGAGCGTCCGGTGGTACCCGAAGTCCACAGCACGGCGCAGGTATCGCTGTATTTGAAGGCAGACATGTCGGGCTCAGCGGCATCCGCTGCATAGAGCGAGTCAAAGCTGCGGCAACCTTTCAGTGGCCCCGGGTCGCCCAGCACGACAATAGGCAGACCCGCCAGATCGGCCTGCACCGCAGCAAGACGTTCGGCGTGGCTGGCATCGGTAAAAACCAGTGTCGGGCGGCTGCGATTGATGGTGTCTTCCAGCCATGCACCTTTGTAGTCGGTGTTCACCGGTACCCATATGGCACCGATCTTGTTGGCGGCCAGCACCAGGAAAATAACCTCGGGAGAGCTGGACATAAAAAATGCAATGCGATCACCCGCGCCTACGCCCGCTTCAGCAAGGCCCGCCGCCAGCTGGTTTACCTTGGCGTTGGTTTCGGCAAAGGTGTAGCGCTCCTCACCAAACATGATGAAAGTGCAGTCGCCATTCTCCGCTGCCTGACGTGCAATGGCGCGGCCTAAATGGCGCTGTTCTGTTGCGTCATAGTCGAGTACTTTCACTGTTGTTGAATCTCCCTGATCGCGCTCTGTTACAGAAAAGTCGCGCTCTGTTAGAAAAAATAGAAGCGTAAACGGTGGATCAATTGAGTAAAGATAGTACCAGAAAAAGCCATCAGCTCTAGTCCGTATGAGCGTCTGACTGGAGCGGTTTTGCCGGCAGGTATGCTATCTTGCACCTCTGCTTCCGGTGTTGCGGGGTGATGCTGGGTTCGCCGCAGCGAGGCGGTCGAAATCACGGTTTTTGGGGTAGAAGCGATGCTAAACAAAATTATCCTGGGTCTTCTATTGGTCTCTGGTATCGGCGCCTTGGGTACCTGGTGGGCTTATGCTGATTTCAGTGGTGAGCGCCGCGAAGGACTAGTTGCCGGGAGTCAGGTTATTGACACCAGAGTGGGTCCTGTTGAGTATCATTTTGAGGGTGATTCAGATTCGGTGTTGCTATTTATCCATGGCACGCCTGGTGGCTACGACGCTTTAGGCTTTCCCGGCGTACCCGGCTTGAGCACATTGACACCCTCGCGTCCGGGTTACCTGCGTACGCCGCTTGCCTCGGGGCGTTCGCCGGAGGAGCAGGCTGACGCGTATGCGGCATTGCTCGATGCATTGGATATTGACTATGCGGTCGTCGTTGGTTTGTCTGGTGGTGGCCCTTCCGCGTTGGCCTTTGCCGGGCTATATCCTGATCGGGTAGTGGCCTTGGTGATGCTCGAGACGGTTGTCGACAGCATAACACTGGATCCACTATCCGCATGGTTGAGCAGTGACCTCGGTGTGTGGCTGACACTGTCCACCGCGCGCAACCTGCTCGGCGAGCAAGATCTGGTGCGCATGATGTTGCCAGACCCTGATAATCAGCAGCGAGTGCTGGTTAGTCCGCAGGCAACTCGTGAACTCTTCGATATGATGTGGGCGATGTGGCCGCCTTCACAGCGGTCCGCGGGGTTTGAGAATGATTTGCAGCAGTTCACGGCTCTCGACCTGCCTTTAGATGACGTCAGGGCGCCTACGCTGATCGTGCATGGTACAGCTGATGCATCGGTGCCGTATTACCATGCCCAGCTATTGGCGCGCATTTTGCCGCGGGCGAGATTGCATACTATTAAAGGTGCGGATCACTTTATGCCGCTGACCCATCGCGGTGAAGTGACTGAGACAATCGTACGTTTTTTGAATGAGCTTGCTGTCACACAGCAGTGAGGTAATGAATACATGCCGCAACAGCATAGGGAGGCAACGGAGTTAGATTATGTCGACACGTGATGAACTGATCGCAATAGCCAGCACTTATTTATTTCAGGGTTTACTGGAGCACAAGCCCGATGAGGTTTTGTTTGCCGAAGACTGCGTGCGTATGGAAATGGGTTGGGAGACGGGTGGTAACGCCCAACAGCTTCGAGAGCTACTGGCCGGAGATGCTTATCTTGCCAATAAGGCGATTACTGACCTCGTTTGGGTGGTAGAAGATCCCTATGTTGACGCCAGGTTTTGTCTGGAACTACACGGCATGGACGTGGTGATGCGTATTGCCACGCGGTTTCGGATAGAAAACGGTGAGATAAAGCATATCGAAATACTGTTTAACGGCGGCGAGCTCCACTCGTTGATTATGCAGGCCACTGAACCCCTGCGCACGGATCTCTAATGTCAGGCTACCAGACCGATCAGCGCTCCGGTCATACAGGTTGCCAGCAGTCCCGACCAAATTGACCGCGGTGCCAGTTGCATAATATCGTCGCGACGCTGCGGGCACAGAGCTGTCAGACCTCCCAACATTATCCCCAAAGAACCAAAGTTGGCAAAGCCACACAGTGCGTAGGTCATAATCAGTTGGCTGTGTGCGCTCAGCTGCTGGGAATCGCTACCTGCTAGCTGCAAATAGGCCACCAACTCGTTAATAAAGACTTTGGTGGCCAATAGCTCCCCGGCGTACTGCGCCTCTGACCAGGGGATTCCTAGCAGGTAGGCGAGCGGGGCCAATAATTTCCCTGCGACTCCGATAAGACTCAGAGGCTCACCGCCTGTGGGTATTAATCCGAGCACTTGGTCCGCCAGATACACCAGTGCAACGAACACGATGAGCATGGCGATGATATTGCCGAACAGCTTTACGCCTTCCCCAGTGCCGCTGACCAGCGCATCCATGCTGCTTTGATAGGGCGAGGACATATCCATGACCGCTGGTGTCGCATCGGTTTCGGCAGGCACCATAATAGCGGCAAGCATAATCGCCGCCGGCGCTGACACCAGTGATGCAACCAGGATATGACTCAGTGCCTGTGGCAGCACGCTAGCTAGAATGCCCGCATACAAACCCATCACGGTACCGGCAACCGTAGCCATCCCACAGGTCATCAGCACAAACAGTTCATGCCGCGACATCTTGGCGAGATAGGGTTTAATCAGCAGGGGCGACTCCACCATGCCGACGAAAACGGAAGCAGCGCTGCCAACACTGACCGCGCCGCTGAGGCCCAGTGTGCCCGCCAGCAGGCGCGCAAACCCGGTTACCAGTAGCGGGATGATACGCCAGTGCCAGAGCAAAGCGCTGAGCGCGGCGAAGACGATTACAATGGGCAGGGCACGAAATGCTAGCACCATATTGTGTTGTGCAGCGGTAATTGCATAGGGCGCAGGACCGCCACCCACAAAGCCAAACACCAACTGCGTACCCTGGTTGGTAGCCGCTTCGACGCTGAGTACGGCTTTGTTGATCAGTAATAACAGCTCTTGCAGAACTGGTAGTTTGAGGAACGCCAGTGCCAGCAGTAGCTGCACACCAAAACCGACGATTACCAGTCGCAGTGGAAACGCGCGACGGTTTGAAGAAGTAAGCCAGGCCAGAAAAATGATAATGGCGAGACCGGGTATAGCCTGTGACATCTGGTAAGCGCCTTCTGGCTGCTGTAGCTTGAGTTGTTATCAGGGCTTCAATATACCGCTATCTGCGGTTCTGGGGCACTACTACTTGCCAACGCAGAGGGTGTTCTTATGAGCGATTATATTATAGATCCGCGACGTAACTGGGTCTTGATGGAATCACGCATGGCGGTCGAACCAGACCCACAGATCAGGGCTCACATGCAGATCGTGATTAATCATGCCCGCTATGAAGCGGCGGCTGATTTCGAGCAACTTATGGCCACCGTGTCCCCGCAGGCCAGCTATCATTCCTATTCTGGCGACCCGGCGGCGGATGCTGCTAACAGCCCGCAGGGTAAAGCCGGCGTTGCCGATTACTACCGTATGATTGTCGAGTCGGGTTTGCACCGCATAGAGCACAAGTCCGACCGAATTATTGCCGACCGCGATCATATTATGGAGGAGGGCGTCATCAAGATGGCCTACCCTGGAGCGGTGCTGCAAATGATGGGTCACGCAGACGCCGATGCCGAGAAGTTATACCTGTATCAAAGTCGGCTGGTCATCATTTGGGGCTTTGATAATGATGGGCTGGTGCAATTCGAAGACAGCTACGCGCCGCCCGGTGGTTTTGAGGGTATCTTACAGCGTGAGATTACTCCCGATCAGATTCATGACTACCACCTTGCCGAGAAATGATGGCGCATCAGATAGGGTCAGAGCCCTTTTATGGGTTCCAAAATGTAGGTCTGTCCCGATTACTGATGCCCGACATTACAGTGGATTGGATTCAAGGGCTTGGCTAACGAGCCCTTTCAGCCATGCGATATATTCAGCGAAAACTTCCGCTTTCACCTCGAAGCGGACGCTCAAAGAAGGGCTCTGACCCCATTAGCTCATTCTTATGGCGGCCTCGACCGACATTTTCTTATTCCCTATCATTATAGCCAAGCTGCCGGCAGCAGCAAAATAGTCTTACTTTTAATACGGTAATATTACTCCAGATCAACTAGTTCCATATGAAGGAGAGTTACGCTCAAAGTTGATTAGATGCACCGAAAGTGGGGACGCGTCATGAACATGATGAAAGTATTAAAGTCCCTATTTTTCGCCAGGCACGAAATAGGAGAAAGAAATGGAATCTGATAACTCACTCAGAGTTTGCTCAATGCTTCTTATTGTTTTTCTTCTCAACAGTTGCGCAACACCTTCCAAGTTATCGCCTGAAGATTTGAAATCTCTTTCACCAAATGAAGGTATAGCTATAGGCTCGCTAATAATAAGAGGTGGTGACGATCCATTTGGTCGAACAGAATGGAAGCTCATCGCCAAAAATGACAATGATTCAGGCATGTTCCCAGATGAGTATTCTGTCATTGCAAATCGAGATGGCGAAGAAAAGATATTTGCTTTATCTATGCCTGCGGGTAGTTACACTTTCTTCGTATTGAGCCAAAGCGGTTTTGGCTATTCTGCGAAGAAGAAGATAGAGCTGAGTTTTTCTGTTCAACCAAACAAACCGGTTTATATTGGCAGGATAGTTGTTGAATTTCCACCGGGCCTAATTACCATTTACACAAATATTCGCTATAAAGTGGATATTGCTCAGGGCGACATTGCCGAAAGAGTTAAAAGCTCATATGGCATTGATCTTGTTGAAACTAATTCCTCAATAGTAAGTAGCGGCAGTACACGTCCGACTGCTTATCAGTTCTCATCACAATGGGTCAGTATCACTAGCGGCGGAATGATGGCATTTCCAGGGACCGGACCCGCGTTAGCTCTAAATTTGGCAAATGGATCCAGCACGCCTCTAGATGTAACAGTTTTCTTCAAAGCACCTGACCATAAACAACAATGCGAGGTTACAAAACAGATTGGCAGCAATAGTTCTACATTTTTTCAATGCCCGCAAACCAGCATAGCTACCAATACGGATTATCCAATATCAATCACTATCCATGCACTAGGCGAATCTGGCAAAAAAAAACTAGTGGAAACCACTAGCACAAAATTCAACTTCAGCAAAAAAGACGCAGAGGCATTTGAGCAACTAAGAAAAGCTCTACAACAATAGAATGCATGGAATTATCGGACCAAATGAACCAGTGTCCCTGGCAATAAAATTGATGCATACCACGGCCTCTTCGCTTCCAACCACCGCTGGCGAGCGACTGGTCGCCTCCGCCAAACGTGGCAGAGGCGTCAAGTCTAGCTCTGATGCGTAAGCTAGTTTATCTGTTAGAAACGGGTGAGCAGTATGTCCCAGAATAGGCGAAAGCCGACATTAGGGCTGATCGGATTCCAGGACTCTGCTAACGACTACTATCACCTCGAAGCGGAACTAAACTAGCGACTATTCTCTCTCCGCTTTGGGCAGAGAAGATACAGCTACGTCAAGTTAGAGAACATGTATGTTCACCTGCTGCATTTAAAAACGTCATCAGCCCTATTCTTGACACCATCTTTGGCGGTAGAGAAGTCGTAGTACAGGCCTTTACCATCCGGCTTTATAACGATTGCGTATCGATATTTTTGGTCCTCTTCCCCAAGACTACCCCAATACCAATTCTGGTCGAGACCCTCACGACTGTAGAAGGCAAGTTCTCCCTCATTCGTTCCGTCATAAAGAACGAATGCGGTGTGGTCCTCCAATGCTTTTAAAATTTTCGAAAGTGAGTCTTTATCCGACTCGTCCAGTTCTTGATATTCATCGCGCGTTTTGACAAGGCTTGCAAACGATGCTCGGCCAACTTCGACAAGAACTTCATCCTTGGAATCGCGGCTACCATACTCACGGCACTTCCAAGAAATTACGTCTGCGCCCTCAGGAATTTCCCGTGCCTTACCGTCAACGATTAATGTTCTCCCCTGAGCTACCCCTTGCTCCTCGGCGCCAACTGGAGATTTCTCAGCGTTGGGCGCACATGCAGATAATGCGACTGCCAGGGTAGTGACGCAGATGAAATGTGAAGCCTTCATGGTCTTATTTCTTGGTTCATCCGTGCCGCTAAAGATTCTCTCCACCTTTCTTTGCCATTCGCGCCTTACGCGCCGATTCTCAAGCCAGCCCATTAGTAACTCCCAAATAATTTTCCCTAATTGAGCCACAATACCCAGCTGGGTTTAAAATGAGGATGGCATAAGGCGCCGATTTCATGGCTCTGGACGTCATGAGGATATATGGCCGTTGATAGGCGAAAGCGGACGGCAGGGCGGATCAGATCTAGGGCAGAGCTAACGACCGGTTGAGATCAAACCTCGAAGCGGACGCTCAAAAAAGGGCTCTGACCCCTTAAGCTAAGCTATGTATGCCGCCTCATTTATTGCGGTCCTCGGTGCGCTCGCGCCGGCTGCGACGCTATTGATTCGCGCGGCGCAGATGAGTCCGCTGGCATTGACTGTCAATGTCGGGATGCTCGCCTTATGCGGCACGCTTCTTATGTTGCAGATACGTTTATTCATCGCTGAGCGCCGATAACAGCTCGCCAAATCCTTCGACCAGAGATCATTGTCGCTTGACTCTCTTGGTTTATGGATAGATACTTGATAGATCAAGTATTATGCAAATATATAAGGTGGTTGTAACAGTGAATACACAAGCGCAAACAGTGCTGGCGCTATCGCGCGCCGTGGGCGAGTTAACCGGGCGCATCGATAATGGCCTGGGCGCGGTGCACGGGCTGGGTCTGGCAGAATTTGTGGTGTTACACCTGTTGGCGGAGGCACCCGGCCAGAGCATGCGTCGCATTGATCTGGCCGGTGCTCTGGGGCGCACGGCATCGGGTGTGACCCGTATGCTAATGCCGATGGAGAAAACCGGGTTGGTGCTGAAGCAGCGCAACCCGCGCGATGCCCGTTCCAGTCTGGTCAAATTGAGCAGGGGGGGTGGCCGCATTTATGCAGAAGCTGCGGTCAGTTTTGATGAGATGTCGAGTCGGCAGCTGCAGCGACTGAATAAAGAGCAGGTGAGCGACTTGCAGAAGCTGACGCAGATATTAGCCAGCTAGAGCTGGCGTGGCGTTCAGGTTAGTTCGTTGCGCAGTGTGCCACAGCGGCTGCACTTGTAAATGGTGACTAGCTTGCCGTACTTGACGTCAAACTGATTGGCTTTTTCGATCGCCCATTTGTGGTGGCCATTGCGGCACAGTGTATTGCCCCGGTGTTTTTCCTTGAGACTGGGTTTCTTAAAAGGTACGACATCCGCCATCTCTGGCAACTCCTGACTGGAATGGGCTTGGTGGCGGGTGAGGCCCGCCGACAATAGTATGCCGCAATGTTACGTGCCGTCCTGATTAACGTCCAGTTGTGTGTTTAGCGTTATGCGTTGATCAGCTGACGTGGCAGAGCCAATTAGGTAAACTGATCGGCCACAGATTTTGAGGTATTCCCTATGAGTTTTTATCCGCCCCGGCGTGTACTGATGGGCCCCGGGCCCTCCGACGTTGACCCTCGTATTACCGGAGCCCTGGCGCGCCCGACCATCGGCCATTTGGATCCGGCCTTTATCCAGTTAATGGATGAGATCAAGCAATTACTGCAATTCGCGTTTCAGACCAGTAACGAACTGACGCTGCCGATATCGGCGCCGGGTTCCGCTGGCATGGAAGCCTGCTTCGTGAACCTGCTGGAGGCGGGTGATAAAGCCATTATCTGTCAGAACGGCGTATTCGGTGGGCGTATGAAAGAAAATGTCACTCGCGCCGGCTGCGAAGCGATTATGGTGGAAGACGAGTGGGGTAGCGCAGTTGACACCGCCAAGGTGGCGCAGGCGATTGCTGCGCATCCAGACGCCAAGCTGCTGGCCTTTGTGCACGCCGAGACCTCTACCGGTGTGCAAAGTGACGCCTACGCTCTGTGTCAAATGGCCAGTGCGGCTGGCATGTTGTCGATTGTGGATACCGTGACCGGACTGGCGGGTATAGAAGTTGATGTGGATGGCTGGGGCGCAGATGCGGTCTACTCTGGCACGCAGAAGTGTTTGTCCTGTGTGCCGGGGTTATCACCGGTAACATTCAGTCAGGCCGCGGTAGATG
This sequence comes from Candidatus Litorirhabdus singularis, assembly GCF_026262625.1. Classification (GTDB taxonomy): domain Bacteria; phylum Pseudomonadota; class Gammaproteobacteria; order Pseudomonadales; family Halieaceae; genus Litorirhabdus; species Litorirhabdus singularis. The sequence continues at coordinate 205,316 of NZ_SHNN01000003.1, read as the reverse complement.
TTATTCAGTCGCGCCAGACGCCAGTACAAAGCTGGTTTCTGGATATGAACCTGGTGATGGGCTACTGGGGCGGCGGTGCCAAGCGGGCTTATCACCATACCGCGCCTATTAACGCGTTATACGCGCTGCACGAGTCTCTGACCATACTGCAAGAAGAAGGTTTAGAGGCCAGCTGGGCGCGTCACGCGCGCAATCACGAGGCACTTAAAGCGGGTCTGGAAACCATGGGGCTACAACTGGTAGTTGAAGCCGCGAGTCGGTTGCCCCAGCTCAACCTCGTGAGTATTCCTGACGGTGTTGATGACGCTGCACTGCGGACCACTTTGTTACAGGATTACAATCTTGAAATTGGTGCGGGTCTTGGAGCGCTGGCCGGTAAGGTCTGGCGCATCGGCCTGATGGGCTATGCCAGCAACCCCGGTAACGTGCGTTTGTGTCTGGCGGCACTGGAAAACACGCTAATTGGTCAGGGCCTGAGTCTGGCTGGCGGCAAAGCAGTGGCAGCGGCCAATGCGGTTTACGCTTCCGCGTCCTGAGGGTTCCGGTTTGATCACTGGTAGGAGTTGAGTATGACGGCCACAGCAGATTTGCCTGCCGGTTTCGCGGACAAATATGGCCCCTGGGCGCTAGTTGCCGGTGGCTCTGAGGGAGTAGGGGAATCTTTTGCCAGAATGTTGGCGGCAGCAGGTCTTAATCTGTTGCTGGTGGCGCGGCGCGAGCAACCCATGCAGCAACTGGCAGATAGCCTTCAGCGGGAACATGATATCGAGGTGAGGTATCTGTCTGCCGATCTTACTCAGCCCGATGTGCTGCAGCGAATACAGGCGTTTAGCGCGGAGTTAGAGGTGGGCTTGTTCATTTACAACGTCGGTTCGGCAGTCAAGTATGCCCGCTACACCGAGTGGAGCGTTGACGATCTCGACTTCATGATTAACTTGAACTGCCGCACGCCGGCGCTGCTGTGTAATCATTTTGCCAAAGCGATGGTCGAACGCGGTCGCGGCGGACTTATGCTGCTGTCTTCTATGGCGGCTATGGCTGGGTCAGCCTGGCTGTCTATATATCCTGCCAGTAAAGCGTTTGACCAGATGTTAGCGGAAGGTCTGTGGCATGACCTGAAGCCCAGCGGAGTTGATGCTATGTGTCTGGTGCTGGGTGCCACGAACACGCCAAGCCACGCCCACGTGGACTTCGAGGCTTTTATGCCAGGCGGTGCGATGTCCTGCGATCAGGCGGCGCAAGAAGGCCTGATGCATTTGGGCGAGGGGCCTTTGTGGGTGGCGGGAGAAGACAATCGGGCTCGATTGCCCGCCGATTACCTCGCCAGTCGACCAGCAGCGATCGATATGATGAGTTGGGGCACGGCGGTCATCAATGGTCTGCCGCATGAGCCTGCCACGGAGTTTACCGAGCCTACTTGAACGACTCCTGCATGGTCTGGGCCATCATTAGCAGTGCGTCGCGTCTTGGCATCTCGGTGATACTGGCAAACATCTGCTGATTCTGTTCACCCGCAATGTAGATTGGCCCTTCGGTAATGTTCTCCAATGCCAGACTCGCCACTTCGGTGGCGCTCATCATGCCTTCCAGCTTTGATTGATCAATCCCCTGCAGGGCGTGTGCCTCTGTATCAGTGCTACCCGGGCACAGTCCGAGCACGTCGACGCCCTGAGGTGACAATTCACCCCAGAGGCCTTCGGCCAGGCTGTTGGTGAAAGCTTTGCTGGCTGCATAGGGCACGGAGTAGGGGAAACCCATCAGGCCTTCGACAGAGCTGGTGATAATAATTCCGCTACGTTCGCGTGCCACCAGTTGCGGTGCAAAGCGGTGGCTGAGCTGCATCGGCGCGTTGCAATTAACCGTCAGCATGCGCTGCATGGTGGCCGGGTCGTTGTCTTGATGGGCCCCCTTCAGGCCAAAGCCTGCATTGCTGACCAGCAGGCCGATATCCATGCCTTGGCAGGCGCTAAATACGGCATCAACGGCGCTTTCTGTGGTGAGGTCGGCAACGCACAGCTGCACCTTAACGTGATACTGCTGCAGCGACTGCTTTAACTGTTGCAGTCGGTCTTCACGGCGTGCAACCAGTACCAGGTCAAAGCCGATCGCGGCCAGACGTTGGGCAAACGCGTAACCAATGCCTGAGGAGGCGCCGGTGATGACCGCTGCCGGTCCATAGTGGTTTTTGAAGATACTGCTATCCATGGCTATGTAGCCTGCTGGTTTTCGAAAAACTCGATGAGCAGTGGGTCGCCTTCACGTTCCATATAAGCCATGGCCAAACCCGGCGCAAACTGGTTATACCAGATGCAATGCCAGCCGAAGGCGGCTGCCTGCTCAACCATGGCGTCCACGTTATCGACCAGAAATCGCAGATGATGCATACCTTCATTGCCGGCTTCAATGAACTCCCTGTGTGGGCTGTGCCCAGAGACCCACTGAATCAGTTCTATTTCTATGTCACCGCTTTTTCCAAACGCGATTCGTAGCTCGGCCGGTTCCGAACGGCCGCGATAGGTGTAATCGAAGCTGCCGTATTCCTGTACCTCAAAGGGGCCAAACATGGGGCCGTATTGGGCGATGGCGGCGTCCAGATCCTTATAGACAAAACCTACCTGATCCATCGGTGGTAAATTCAGTTGCTGTTGCACAGAGGTATTCATGGCGGCGCTCTCCGATTTTTGGTCACTATAGACATTTCATAAAAATAATACAATCGTATTAAAAAACCCTGAAGGGCTGTTCCAGGCGGCTCTTCCAGGCGGCTCTTCCAGGCGGCTCTGTCGGTTCTGGTCCGAATGTTCTATATTTGGCGGCTATCTGATGCGTCAGCACTCACTCAACTGGAGATTGACATGTTCGACCGTACCGACCTGCTTTGTTACGCCTGCCTGCCGGATGGCGCCAGTTTCAGTGACAATATTGCTGCAGCCAGCCGCGCTGGTTTTACCGAGCTCTCTTTCTGGTTAATGAGTATCGACGTCGGCCGCAAAGAACTGGGAAGTCTGGAGGCAGTGCGTGAGGTCCTGGATCAACACGGGATGCGGGCTACCTCGCTGGAATTTATGACGGCTTGGACCCACGCCAGCAATGGCGAGCATCTGGAGGAACTGGATGTGATGCTGGCGGCCGCAGAGGTATTTGAACCCGAGTTGGTGATGGTCGGCTGTATGACACCCGAGATTCCTGACTTTGCCCGTGCCGCCGCCAATTTGCGGGTGCAGTGTCAGCAGCTGGGAGCGCAAGGGGTCAAACTGGGGTTGGAATTTTTGCCCTGGTCAGCACTCCCCAATCCGCAGGCGGTTCTGCAGCTGGTTGATACGGTGGCAGAGGACAACCTCGGGTTTGTTATTGATACCTGGCACTTTACCCGTGCGGGGATGGATTACGACGCGCTGGCCCAGCTGCCCGGAGACAAAGTGCACTTTATTCAAGTAGCAGATGCGCTGCCAGAGCAGCCTGATGAAGACATTATGGAGCAGACGCTGGGTTATCGTTGCGCGCCGGGCGAGGGAGTGGTCGACTGGCCACGGATGCTGCAATTGTGGCGTGATATGGGGATTGCCTGCCCCATCGGTACGGAAATGTTCAGTAATAAAGTCAAAGCCATGAGTCTCGACGATGGCGCGCAATATCTGCATGAAACGCTACAACGGCCTTTTCGAGAATAGTATCCAGCCCGACGAGTTTGTCTTCGGCGCTTGTGGCCAAAATTGACTATAGGCAGCTATGGTGAAGCTCGCAGCGGCGTTCCATAATGTCAGCCTTTCGTTTTTGAGGTGGAAAATAATGTCATTCGCAAAGTGCAAGCACGGCCTGTTTCTCAAGTTTGCCAGTTTCATGATGAATTTCATGGGCGGTGCTTCCTATATGCTATTTGCCGGGGAGGGCAGTTCCAAGCAGCTCTGTCAGTACATCTCCCGTAACGGCGTGCGCAAAATTCTGGTGGTGACGGACAAGCCGTTGGTTGAGCTGGGCATCGTTGGACAAGCTTTGGCTGGCTTTGAAGGTACTGATACCGAGACCGTGGTATTTGATGCGGTACTGCCAGACCCCACCTTTGATATTGTCGAACAGGGGCACGCGGTTTATCAGGAGAATGGCTGCGACGGCATTCTCGCTATTGGTGGAGGCTCCTCCATGGATGCGGCAAAGATTATTGGAGCGATGGTGACTCACCCTGGCGACCCCCGCGATCTGGTGGGTATGGGTAAGGCACCGAATGCGATTCCGCCCTTGTTTGCGCTACCGACCACTTCAGGCACGGGCTCTGAGGCTACCCGCGGCGCGGTCATCTCCGATAGTCAGACGCACCAGAAATCAATTATTGCGGGCGCCAATCTGGGGCCTGATGCCGCTTGTATCGACCCGACGCTGCTGACCGGGCTGCCGCCTCATATCACAGCGGCGACCGGTATGGACGCGTTGACCCATGCTATTGAAGCCTATATCAGTGTGTGGGACAAAGGTGATGCGCGGGATAAAGCGCGCGCGGCTATTCGTATTATCTTTAAGCAGCTGCCGGTGGCCTATAGCCAGGGCAGCGATATTGATGCTCGCGATGGTATGGCGCATGCAGCCTATATGGCGGGTCAGGCAATTAATCAGGTCAACGTTGGCAATGTCCACGCCATCGCACACCAGCTGGGCGCCGAGTACGGTGTTCCTCATGGGCTGGCTAACGCGATGGTACTGCCATTCGTGTTGGAAATGTCCTTGCCAGACGCGCGCGACAAGCTGACTGAACTCGCGGTGTTGATCGGTAAGAAATCTGCAGAAGAGTTTATTGCGGCGGTACGCGACTTAAATCAGCAGGTGGGTATACCGACTACCTGCGAGCAACTGCGCGCTGAGGATATGGTGGCGATACGTGACCGTGCCGTGGCTGAAGCCAATGGATATTCGTCACCTTATTACATGGAAAATGATGACTGCGATGGCGTGCTGCGTCAGCTCTTGGCCAAGGAAAGCTGAGATGAGTCGCCAATACAAAAATATTGATCTGGTAAACCCGGAGATCATGGGTCACGAAACCACCATGCATGGGCTGTTTGATTACCTGCGTGAGAACGATCCGGTGACCTGGGTTGAGCCAGAGGGTTTTGACCCGTTCTGGTCACTATCGAAATACGAAGATATCAAGTTTGTCGGCAGTAACAACGATCGATTTCTTAGCGCCCCGCGCACCATTTTGTTCCCCAAGGCCTTTGAGGAGCCATTGCTGGAACAGTTCGGAACGCGTAATGGTCTGGAGACGCTGATTCACATGGATCGGCCGAAGCATCTGAAGTTGCGCCGTGTCAGTCGTGACTGGTTTTTGCCGCGTTCGGTGGCAAAGCTCGATGTCGAGATTCAGGCCATGTGTAAAGAGTATGTCGATAAGATGCAGGAGATGGGCGACGAGTGTGACTTCGTCAAGGACATCACCTTACTCTATCCACTGCGTATTATTATGTCGATACTGGGTCTCCCGCGTGAGTCTGAGGCTACTATGCTGCGCCTCACGCAGGAGTTATTCGGTAATCAGGACCCTGATTTGCAGCGTCAGAGCCTGGATGGTGAGAGCATGGAAACACTGCTGGCTTTTTCCGCTTACTTTGAAGAAGTGATCGCCGATCGCAAGAAAAACCCCACCGATGATTTGGCCACGGTGCTGGCTAATGCCGAAGTAGACGGCGAGCCGATGAACCCTCTGGACCAGATGAGCTATTTTATTATTGCCGCCAGCGCCGGCCATGACACCACCTCCGCCGTGCTCGGTGCCGGTATGAAGGCACTGTTGGATAACCCTGAACAAATGTCCGAGTGGCGCGATAATCCAGATATGGATATGGAAGCGTCCAAGGAGCTGATGCGTTGGGTTTCGCCAGTACGGCATATGGTGCGTACGGCGACCGATGATCTGGAGTTGCGTGGTAAGAAGATCAAGGCAGGTGACAATATAGCGTTGTGGTTTCCCGCCGCTAATCGTGATGCGGAGGTGATTGCCAACCCTAATGAACTCGATCTGAAACGCGATTCCAAACTGCATCTGGCGTTTGGCTATGGCTCACATATGTGTTTGGGGCAGCATCTGGCAAACATGGAAGTGGCGCGTTTTTATCGTGAGCTGCTGCCGCGTCTGAAGCACATGGAAATGACGACGGAGCCAACCTGGGTTCACGCCAACTTTGTCGGTGGTCTCAAGTCGATGCCGGTGCGTTATCAGTTTCGCTAGGCTCAGAAACCGCTGCGGCTCAATTTGTTAACCCAAAAACAATTCAATTGAATTGTTTTGTTGAAGAATGTGCGGCGTCTGGCTAAGCTGGCCGCACGCGTTTATCACAGGCAGTTGTCATGAGTCGGTTTCCTTTTCCATTACCCTATGGCTGGTTTCATGTGGGTTATTCCGCTGAAGTCGGTACCTCTGAACTGCATACCGTGCGTTATTTTGGGCGCGACCTGATTTTGTGGCGTGGCGAAGACGGTGCGGCGCACCTGCAGGACGCCTACTGCCCTCATCTGGGTGCGCATATTGGTGTGGGTGGCCGGGTTAAGGGCAATCTGGTGGAGTGCCCCTTTCACCACTGGCGCTATAACGGTGATGGTGCGGTGGCAGAGATTGATTACGCCAAAAAGCTTAATGAAAGCGCGTGTTTGCGCACTTACCCTACACAGGAACACTATGGCGTCATTATGGCGTGGTATCACCCGGGGGATGTTGCCCCGCTGTTTGATTTGCCAAACATTCCCGAGGCTGAGGATGAAGCCTGGAAGGGCCCATTCAGTCGCGTACACAAGGTACGTACAGCGCTACAGGAAATGGCTGAAAACACCGCTGATGGCGCGCATTTTGTGACCATCCACAATCACCCGGGTGATGCTGAGTACGGTGACTTTCGGTTTGAAGGCCCGTCAATGATCATGCGCAGTACTCAGCATTTCCCCAGTTCCAAAGGCACTGTAGAAGGCACTTTGAATACGGATACCATGGGTTTTGGCTTCTCTGTGACCCGCTACCAGACCCTGGTGGATGTGTGTATGGTAGGAACCACGGTAGCGGTGGATGAGGATAATGTTGAGCAGCATTTTCATATTTACTACCGCAACGAAGAGGGGGACGAAAAGGTCGACCGCATAGGTGCGGCCTTTGTGGCTGAGGTTAACCGGCAATTTGGTGATGATGTTCCAATCTGGGAAAACAAGCTATACCGTGAACAACCGAATTTTTGCGATGGCGATGGACCTATTTCGCGCTTCCGTAAGTGGGCTAACCAATTCTACGCCTAGACTATGCATGAGATAGATTTTTCCGATCCGGGTAACCGCCGTCTGGGCACTATTCTGGCCCTGCATGCCGATGCCATTGGTGATCAGCCGTTTCTGCTCTGGCAGGATCAGAGCTATAGCTATAGTGAAGTTAACACCCGCGTAAATCAGCTGGCTCACGGTTTACGTGCGCGGGGTGCTGGCGCCGGTCATCGAGTCATTTTCTTTCTCAACAGCAGCGTCGAGTTTGTGTTTTTGGCGCTGGCCTGCAGCAAAGTGGGGGCCATTTGGGTCCCTATTAATACCGACTATCGAGGCAACTGGTTACGCGAAACCATTGCCGACAGTCACGGCAGTATTTTGATTACCGAGGGCGCGTTGCTACCGCGGCTGCTGGAGGTGCGTGAGCACCTGGCCTTTGGTCCCCTGGTGGTCGTGGATTTGGAGAAAGGTAAAGAGCCGGCCGGAGCGCTTGGACTTACTGATCTTATCTCGGATGACTGCTCAGAGCCTGATATGAGCCATATCCACTACGGTGATACCTGTGCGGTTATGTGGACGTCGGGCACGACCGGTAAGGCGAAAGGCGTAATGCAGAGCCACAATGTCTGGGTTAGGGCGGCGATTCACAACAATCGTAATTTCGAACTTCGTGAAGGTGACGTCGCCTATAACTGTTTACCGCTCTATAACTCGGCCAGCTGGGTGGCTAACGTCTACCGGGCTATGGTTGGCGGTATAGCCTGCGCTATTGACCCGGCGTTCTCAGTGCACGATTTTTGGGACAGGCTGCGACACTACGGGGCCACTCAGACGATGACGCTGGGGGCCATGCACATTTTTCTCTGGAAGCAGCCTCCCCGGGAAGACGATGCAGAGAATCCGCTGCGCATGGCCAATATGGTGCCGATGCCAGAACCGTTAATGCGGCCGTTTTGCGAACGGTTCGGTATTGAAGGTAATTTGCAGGGATTTGGGCAGAGTGAAGTGATGCTGCTGCTGTCGCGCAAGGATACGCCCGCCAAGCAATGGAAGCCGAACGCCCTGGGAGAGTTGTCAGCAGGTATCGAACTCAAGATGGTCAATGCCGATGGTATTGCCGCAGCCACGGGTGAAGTGGGAGAGTTTTGTGTGCGTCAGACGGAACCGTACCAGATCTTCAACGGCTACTTTGAAAACCCTGACACCGAGGCCGCTGCCTACATTGACGGTTGGTATCATACCGGGGACCTCGGTATACGCGATGAGGACGGCGATTACTTTTTTGTCGATAGGAAAAAGGACGTTATTCGGTTCAAAGGTCGGAATGTCTCTTCTGTGCAGATTGAGGGTATTGTGATGCAGCATCCAGCGGTGCAGTCGGCTGCTGTGTATGCTATTCGCGCCGATGAACTGGACAGCGAAGATGAGATCAAGCTGGATGTGGTAGCTAATGATGGCGTCGGAGCTAGTGCCGATGAGCTGGCTCGCTATGTTAATGACAACGCACCGTATTTTTGCGTACCGCGCTATATTGAGTTTGTCTCAGAGCTGCCGTTTACGCCTACCAACAAAGTGCAAAAGTATAAGCTGCGAGATCGGGCTCTCAAACCCGGGGTCTGGGATCGCACCAGTACCGACTTTCAACTCAAGCGCTAGTCGCCAATTATTTCAGCGCTGCAGGCTGGTGCCTAATACCTGCTGCAGGGCTAAACCAATACAGGAGAAACTATGAAAATCGGATTGTGTTTGCCCTATATGAAGCAGGGTTTGACCCGTGACGACTATCACGCCTGGTTTCGGCATATCGATCAGGGTCCTTTTCACAGTTTGTCCTGTGGCGAGCGTATTCTGGGGCCGACCTACGATATGCGTATATTGCTGGCATCTGCGGCGGCGGTTACCGAGCGTATCGAGATCAATACGACGCTCTATGTGCTGCCCATGCATAACGCGGTGCGAGCGGCCAAAGAGATCGCGACTCTGGATGTGATGTCTGGTGGCAGGCTGACGGTGACTGTTGGCTATGGCGGCCGACCGCTGGATTACAAAGCGGTTGGGGCGACCTATGGTGGGCGCCACGCCAAAATGGATGAGCAGGTGGCGACCATGCGCAGTATCTGGGCACAGAATCCGCCGTTTGAAGGTGTTGATCCGGTGGGGCCGGTGCCGGTGCAGGAAGGTGGGCCGCGAATTCTGACCGGTGCTATGGGGCCGAAGGGGATTGCGCGCAGCGCGCAATGGGCAGACGGTATTTTCGCCTTCTCCGGTAATGGCGAAAAAGACGAACTCGCCAATACGCTAGGTATGGCGGACAAGGCTTGGGCTGATGCAGGTCGTGACACTGTGCCTTACCACATGGGCGGTTGTTGGTTTACGCTGGCCGAAGGTGGGCAACAGAAGCTATACGACTACGTTTACAACTATCTGCTGATTGCGGGTGAAGACATTGCCAAATGGATGGCCGACTCGCAGCATCGTAGCGGGCCTGATGCTGTGCGTGAGGCATTGGACAATATTGAGGCGGCCGGATGCGAAGAGGCAATGCTGTCACCCGTTACCGCGGAACTGTGCGAGATAGACCGTCTTGTCGACATTATCGAGACACGCTAGATCTGTTGGAACGGGTTGGCAGCGGGGAGAAAACTATGCAGTACTTGAGCCTGGAAGAGGGGCGCAGCGCCGATGGCTTGCGTCTGGTGTTGGTCGCAGGTGTGCCGGGTGCTTGGGGTGAGTGTGTAAAAGCGATCTATCACGTCAAAAGTCTTGAATACAAACCCGTTGCCCAGTTGATGGGCCAGGAGAATGCGGAGCTGCTTGCTTGGAGTGGACAGAACAGTGCCCCGGTAGCCGCATTTAATGATGAGCGCATTCGTATCAGTTGGGAGGCGATGTTGTGGCAGGCGGAACAACTGCAGCCAGAGCCACGACTGATACCAGAAGATGCTTCGCAGCGCGTTGCTATGTTTGGCCTGTTGCGCGAATTCGCCGGTGAGTGTGGTTTCGCCTGGGACCGGCGTCTGCAGTCTATCGCGGCCTCTGGCGGGCCTGAGGCCTCTCCGGTATTAGCGTTACTGGCGGCGAAGTATGGCTATAGTGAGGCTGAGGTGGAAGCTTCATATGTGCGGGTAGGTCAATTGCTCGAGCTATGTAGTGACCTGCTAGAGCAGCAGCAGGCGCGAGGCTCGCGCTACTTTATTGGCGACTCCCTAACGGCGCTGGATCTATACGCGGCGGTGATGCTGGCAATAATGATCAATCCTTTGCCAGAGGCTGAACTTCCCATGCCCGGCAGCATGCGTGCCGGCTTTTCTCAACATCACCCCAGTCATGATAAAGCACGCGATATTGTGTGGGAGCACCGTCGTTACATATTCGACACGTGGCTCAAGCTGCCGCTGGAGTTCTAGTGCTGGCCCGGGCCAGCACTGCTGAGTTTTAACTCTGCTTCAGCCCACACCGCGGCTTGAATCGCTCCAGTACGCGGCGCGCAGGGTTTTCTTATCGGGTTTGCCAACCGCCGTCAGCGGAATAGCGTCGGCGTAGTCGATCGATTTGGGCGCCTGCACTGAACCCTTCGCAGCTTTAACCATGTCGATCAATGCTTGCGTAAGTTCCTCACTGCTCTCAAAGCCGGGCTTAAGCACCACAACCGCCTTGACGGCTTCTCCCCACTTTTCATCCGGTACACCGATAACCGCTACCTGACCTACCGCCTCATGTCCGGACAACACATCTTCTACTTCGCGCGGAAAAACGTTGAAGCCGCCGCTGACTACCATATCCTTCTTGCGATCCACTATGTAAAGAAAACCTTCACTATCCAGGCGGCCAACATCACCTGTGTGCAGCCAGCCTCCCGCCATGGCTTCTTCGGTTTGCTCGGGCATATCCTTGTAGCCATGCATAACCAACGGTGCTCGCACACAAATTTCACCGGGTTCGCCAGCAGCCACTGCATTACCGTTATCGTCGAGTAAGGCGAGATGAATCCAGGGAGCGGGGCGGCCGCAGGAGCTTAGGCGCTCGGGTTTGCTCAGGTCGTGCTCGGACTTTTTCATATTGGCCAACACCATGGGTGCCTCTGACTGGCCAAAGAACTGGTAGAAAACCTTGCCCCACTTGTTGATGCCTTCGGTCAGGCGTGCGGGACTCATCGCAGAAGCGCCATAGAATATAGTTTCCATGCTCGACATATCAGCCTGAGCTGAGCGTGGCGAGTCGAGCAGGAAGTAGAGCATGACGGGTACCAGCATCGTTGCGGTGATGCGGTGTGTTTCCACCATGTCAAAAAATTCATCAGGGCTAAAACCCTGCATGACATAGAAAGCGCCACCCTTCTGCAATACAGGCACAAAGAACGCCGCAGCGGCATGTGACAGTGGTGTCGCAATAAGCATGCGCAGGTCTGCGGGAAATTCCCATTCCGCCATCTGTATCATGGTCATATAGGAGGTGGCGCGGTAGGTGCTTAGAACTCCCTTGGGTTTTCCAGTGGTGCCGCCGGTGTAAGTGATCGATGAGATGTCCGTCGGATCCACATCCGGTGCCACCAGTGGCTGCGGCTCGAAGCTAGCGGCTAGTGCCAGATAGTCTGCGCCGACGTCATTGGGTCCGAAACCCAGCAATATAAGATCGGGAAAACGTTGTTTGAGTTCCTCTGCGCGGGGCGAAAATACTGTGGTATCAAATACCAGTGCGTCGATTTCAGCGTGTTCGATGACGTAACTGTGATCATCGAGTGAGCCCATTGGGTGCAGCGGTGAGCCGATGCAGCCGGCGAGCTGCATGGCGGCAATGTTGGAAAGCACTTCGGGTCTATTGGCAGATATAACGGCAATTTTCCTGCCTTGGCTGAGTCCTGAACTCTGCAGCGCCTGCACCATTTGACTGGTGGACTCGCGTACGTCGCGGTAGCTGGCAACCTTATCGCCCAAATATAAACAGGGCTCGTCATCGTAACGATTGAGGCCGTTGATCAGTAGGTCGGCCATTAAGGGGGGGTGGTGAATGCTGTCAGACATAGTGGTCAATCTCCGCGTTGGGTCGCAAAGTATAGCGTTGACGATACGGTTAGTTATAGGTGGCAGCGGTCAATCTGAACTGACAATAGCGGCCATCCGGCTGACTCTATTATAAACCAAGTCCCCGGCGCAGCGCCTCCAAACCTTCGCCATTGCCGCGTTTGGTGACCGCAGCCTCAAGTACCATTTCTGAGCCGTGGTAAGTTCCCGGGAAGCTGTGGAGCTCGGTGGCAACGCCAGCCTGTAAAAGTTTTAGCGCGTATTGGATGCCTTCATCGCGCAGTGGATCAAATTCCATGGTCGATACATAGGCCGGCGGCAGTCCACGTAGATCCTCAATGTCGGCGCGCGCAGGAGCAGCGGTATAGGGGACTCCTTCAGCGCCTGGCTGGTACTTGTCGCCCAGATAATACTGCCAGCTGAGAATGGCATTGCCGCGATGCCACAATGGTGTATCGGTAAACTCAATCATGCTTACCGTGCTCAGTCGATCGTCTAGTTCCGGAATGCCCAAAAATTGAAAGCACAGTGATGGACCGCTTCGGTCGCGGGTTAGCAGCGCCAGCGCAGCGGCCAGACCACCGCCGGCACTGCCGCCTCTTACACCGATTCGTGTAGCGTCAATGCCCAGGGTCGTTGCTTGCTGGTGGACCCATTGTAATGCCGTATAGCAATCTTCAAGTCCAGCTGGATAAGGGTCTTCAGGTGCCAGTCGGTAGTCTACAGACACGATCACGATGCCTAGAGAACGACACATTGAGACTACACCACTGTGCTCGCTGTCGAGATCTCCCACCGCAAAGCCGCCGCCGTGTATATACAAAAGGCCCGCAGTAATAGCGTCCGATTCCTCTGGTCTGTAAATACGCAGTGGTATATCGGGTGCACCGGACATGCCGGGTATAGTGGTATCGGTAATGTTGATACCACTTTCATCGGTGTCGTTGCCAAACAATTGCATCATGTCCTTCATGTTTTTTCTCGTCGCAACCGGGTCAGAAAAGTCAGATGCTGGAATATATTCAAGTATCGCTGTTAGTTCGGTATCTATCGGGTAGCTCATCATCTCTCTCCGTTTTTTCGCGGCAGCGTGTCTTGTGTTAGATTGATGCTGCTCAATAAATGTAATTAATGCTGCACTTAGAATAGCAATTGCCGCTGGGCAATTGGTGAATTCTTTCCTACACTGTAGGTGCGGTATCAACAGTTGCGGTATCAACCCTTTCAGGAGTGCGGAACATGTTAGAGAAAGAACTGGCGCAGGCAGTCAAGCTTGCACAAAAAGCGAATAGTGAAGTCGAGAAGATTCGCGCGCGTTTATTGAAGGATGCACAGCAGCGGGTTGAACGCGGTAAGCGCGAACTGGCTGCGGCGCGCAAAAAACAAAAGGCAGCGAATGCACGGCTGAAAAAAGCTCGTAGCTCGCTCAAGGGCAAGCCTACCAGCGAGAACCAAAAGAAGTTGGAAGAATTGCGAGCGCAGGCGCGGCACATGGGCGATACCGCTGGTAAGATCGCACAAGTGTTAGCAGACGCTGTTGAGCGATTGGTGCCTTTGCGAACCGATGTGATGCTTGAGCAGCAAAAGGCGAAGGCTGCAGACCGGGCGGCAGCGGCTGTAGAAAAAGCTGCGGCGGCTCAGGCTAAGAAAAAGACAGCAGCTAAAAAGAAGGCTGCTCCGAAGAAGAAGGCTGCGGCAAAGAAAAAAGCTGCGCCCAAAAAAGCTGCGCCCAAAAAAGCTGCACCGAAAAAGAAAGCAGCTGCAAAGAAAAAGGCTGCACCTAAGAAGAAGGCGGCACCAAAGAAGAAGGCCGCGGCAAAGAAGAAGGCAGCACCTAAGCCCAAGTCCGCATGATAGATTAAACTCGTTGCTTCAAGTTAGAAGATTAATGCCAGCTTTCGCTGGCATTTTTTTGTCTGTCGTTTGATGATGTTTGGCACAAAATGAGTAGCCTGATAATTTGAAGACGATGGTAGCGGTTTACGCACAGAGCTGCTTTCGCAGAAATGATTTCCCGGAGCCACAATGAGCAAGAACTTGTTTGATGCAAATTCACTGATAGATGCGGCACGGGCACAGACTGGTCTTGATCACTTTGGTGATGCTGGCTTTCGAGAAGGTTTGGAGGTGCTGCTAGAGACTTACGACAAAAATGTTGTTGATGAGGGTAGTCGTCAAGCCTGCAGTCAAACTACGCTGGGTCGACTGGTCACACGCTTGAAGATGCAGCAAGCGTTTGATGAGCATCCCGAAATCCTCGATATTGAACTCAAGCAGCCGATGTTTGTAACAGGTTTACCGCGCACCGGAACGTCGGCAATGGTGAATTTGTTGAATGCCGACCCCGCCACCAAGTCATTGTTGCTTTGGGAAATTCATTGTCCCGAGCCGTTACCGGGATGGCAGCGTGGCACTCCGGACCCGCGCCATGTCGGCATGGTGGAGTATATGGAAGCCAACCGTAATCCAGAGTTTGACAAAATCCACTATGCCCACCCTGATTTACCGGAAGAGTGCGTCATGATGCATGCCTATTCTTTTGACGGTGTGCAGACCGGTTGGGAGATTATGCTGGAACCCTATAGCAGCTGGTTCCAGAATCATGACCTGACACGTCTTTATACGGAATACCGCAACTACCTGAAGTTATTACAGTGGCAGCGGCCTGGTACGCGCTGGCTACTAAAGGCGCCGGCACATATGTGGGCGCTGCCAGTCCTGCTGGATCTGTTTCCCGATGCCAATATTCTGTGGGGGCATCGCGATGTCGTGAGTGTTACCTCATCTATCTGTTCAATGACGCAGATGATTCTCAGTAATTATATGTGTGGTGGCAATGCGGACCAGGTCGATGCCGAAAAATTTGGTCCTTTGGTAATGGAGTGGTATGCCCGTTCTTTGGAGCGCGGGCTTAAGGATCGGCGGATATTGCCGCAGCAACGTTTTACCGATTATGAACATGACTGTCTGGTGTCTGATTCGATGGATACCGCGCAGCGCATATATGCTCATTTTGATTTGCCTTTCGATAGCGACGTGCGTGGATGTCTGCAGTCGCATATGGATGCGCATCCGCAAAACAAACACGGTAAACATCAGCACCGGTTGGACCAGTTCGGTATGAGTGAGGCGCAGGTGCGAGAGAGATTTTCTTTCTATGATCAGCAAGAGTGGTTGTCTCAGGCGTCCCAGCGATGAGCGAAGCGGAAAATAAGTCACTTATAAAGTCTTTTCAGTCGAGCCTGGAGCGCAAGTTCAAGGGTGAGGAGGTTGATCTTGAACCCTTTTTTACACAGGATGTCGTGTGGCATATTCCGCAGTCGAACGTCTCCGTGGCCACTTGTGTCGGCCGCGAGCAGGTGCTGGCGTTATTCAGTGGCGTGGTCTCTGACTATTACCAGCCGCAGACCCTGCGCTTTGATTATCAGGCGTTTACGGCAGAGGGAGATCGCGTCAGCATGTTGTTCACCCTGAGTGCGATTACTGCCAGAGGTGATGAATACAAGAATCAGTACCACAGCCTGTTTCGTCTTGAGGCGGGCAGAATTGCCGAGACCTGGGAGGTCTTTGACACCGCTTATTTGTACGCCATGATGAGCCCCGAGTAGATTCCTCGGGTGAGCTACCGGTCTTCGTAAAACTGGTTTATGCTGGCAGCCTGTCGATTCCCGCCATCATGTGAGGAACGCAAGGAGAGAGCCCATGAATAAGCCAGAAGTCATGCCTGAGAATCTGCCGTTTTATCTAAAAGATAATTTCGCGCCTACCTTTGAAGAAGTTACAGCTACTGAGCTTAAAGTCACTGGTGAAATTCCGCGTGCGCTGAACGGGCGAATGCTGCGCAATGGGCCTAATCCACAAACTGGCTGGTCCAGCCACTGGTTTCTGGGCGATGGCATGATTCATGGGGTTGAGTTGGAGGATGGCAAAGCCAATTGGTATCGCAATCGTTATGTGCGTACCCCGTTGTTTGCGGACTCCGGTGCGGACCCCATTGAGGCAATCATGGATTTGCAGAAGTCTGCCGCCAATACCCACATTATCCATCACGCAGGCAAGATATTGGCATTGGAAGAAGCGCACCTGCCTTTTGCGTTGACGCCTGAGCTGGAAACCGAAGGTCCCTGGGATTTTGCCGGTAAGCTCAATACGCCAATGACGGCACACCCTAAAACTTGCCCTGAGACTGGCGAGCTGTTGTTCTTTGGCTACGGCATTTTTCCGCCCTATCTGACTTATCACCGGGTGTCGGCGAGTGGCGAACTGGTGCAAAGCGAAGAAATTACCGTGCCCGGCGCGACCATGATTCACGACTTCAACATCACCCGTAACTATGTAATCTGGATGGATCTCCCCGCCGTTTGGGACGTGGAGAACATGGCTGATAGCGGCCTGCCCATTAAGTGGGACCCTTCCTATGGAGCGCGCCTGGGTGTGATGCCACGAGAGGGATGCGATGCCGATGTAGTGTGGTATGAGATCGACCCCTGCTATGTTTTTCATCCCCTGAATGCCTACGAAGAGGGCAATCAGATTGTTATCGATGTCTGTCGCAAGGCCAACGTCATGGCGGCTCGGGTTGAGAGTCCAGCGATGTTATACCGCTGGGTGATTGATCAGGACAAGGGTACCGTCACTGAGACCCAACTGGATGACCGCTCTACCGAGTTTCCGCGTCTTAATGACAGCCTGGTAGGTCTAAAGCATCGCTATGGTTATGTGGCGGGTTTATCCGATGTCGGCCCGCTTGCCGAACGCTATATCAAGTTCGATCTCGCCAATGACAGCAGTCAGGTGTTTGAGTTGGGTGCCGGACGCGAGGGCAGTGAAGCTGTGTTTGTGGCCGACCCGGATGGCAGTGCAGAAGATGATGGATGGCTGCTCAGCTATGTGTTCGATAAGGCAGCGGGCACTAGCGAGCTTGTGATCATGGACGCCGCCGACCTCAGTCGCGGGGCGTTAGCCACTGTGCATCTGCCAGCGCGGGTACCAATGGGCTTTCATGGCAGCTGGATACCCGAGAACTATTAAGTAGTGGTGCTATATCTTGAGCTGATGTGACAATCAGCTCAGACTATTGCCGCCATCTATCAGGTGGTCGGCGCCGGTAATAAAGGCAGATTCGTCGGATGCGAGAAACACCACCAGCGATGAGACCTCATCGCGCTCGCCCACTCTTGCTAGTGGCGTACTGGTGCTCAGCCGTTCCATGGCAGCTTCTGCCTCTGCGCTATTAAACATGCCGGTCTGATCGATGGCGCCTGGCAGTATCGCGTTTACGCGGATGTTGTCTGCGCCCAATTCGCTGGCTGCGCACTTGGTAATGCCGCGCACCGCCCACTTCGAGCTTGAATATACGGTGTAGTGGGGCATGCCCACGTAGCCTGCCATGGAAGACAGGTTAATAATGGAGCCGCCGCCATCGGCGCGCATTATAGGAGCAACTTTCTGTATGCCAAGCCAGGTGCCTGCTACGTTTACGTCCAGTACCTGACGCAGCCGCTCTACGTTTTCTTCCTCCAGACTGCCAAAAGAATGAATGCCGGCGTTGTTGATGAGTACATCGATGCCGCCCAGTTCTGCGACCGCCAGTTCGACAATGCGCACCCAGTCTGCTTCCTGACTGACATCCTGTTGGGCGAATATGCCGCGCTCGCCGACTGACTCGGCCAGAGCCTGTCCGGCCTCGACATTGACGTCGGTAAACAGCACTCGGGCACCTTCGGCAACCAGTCTGCGTACGTGCATTTCACCCATACCATTGGCGCCACCGGTCAGCAGTACCGCTTTACCCGCTAGTCTTTCCACAATAATTACTCCTCAGTCAATGCGCCGGTCTGCACGCTATGTGATAACCAGCTAAGCATAGCTCAGTCGGGCCGCTGGCAGAACCGTGGGGAGCTTTGGTCTTTGATTGGTTTAAGCTGTAATGCCGAAGGCCATAGAAGTTAGCGCGGCAACAATCGCACCGGCATCTGCTTGAAACCGTGAATACTGTTGGAGCGAATATAAGCCGTGTCACCGGCCATTTCGATGCCGGAAAAGGTTTTAAAGAATTCCTCAAGGAATATGCGGGCCTCCATGCGCGCCAGGTTGGCGCCCAGGCACAGATGAATGCCGTGGCCAAATGACAGGTGCGGGTTGGGGTTGCGCTCAATATCAAAGCGCATGGGGTCGGTAAATACCTCTTCGTCAAAATTACCAGAGCTATAGAGCATAACGACCTTGTCACCTTTGGCAATTTTCTGTCCGCGGATTTCGGTGTCACAGGTCGCCGTTCTGCGGAAATAGTGTAGCGGGCAAGTCCAGCGCAGCATTTCTTCTACCGCTCCGGGTATCATTGACGGGTTATCCTGCAGCTGCTGGTACAGCTCGGGTTGCTGCATCAACTGGTGCATGCCGGAGCTGATGAGTCCGCGGGTAGTTTCATTGCCGGCCACAGTGATTTGGATAAACAGGCTGGCGAACTCCATTTCGTCGACCTGATGGCCGTCGACCTCGGTGTTGATTAATAACGAGATAAGATCATCGCCGCCCTGGTCTTTACGCTCGGTAGCTAGCTGGTAGCCGTAGGTGCCCATCTCTACGGAAGCCTGATTAATCTGTTCTGGTGAGCCACCCAGGTCGGGGTCATCGCCGGAAGTCTGCATATCTGACCAAGCCCTGATCTGTGGCCACATATCGGTAGGGATCTCAAGCATAGAGCCGATGACTGCGGTGGGTAGGTCGCCGGCTAGTGACTCGACAAAATTGACCTCACCGATGTCGCGTGCATTCGCCATGATTGATTGAGTAATGCTGCGAATCTGTGGCTCGAGGTTGGCCAGCATTTTGGAGGTAAAGCGGGTGATCACAGCGCGGCGAATGGGGCCGTGTTGGGGCGGGTCCATACCTAAGAGCTGGCCCTGTGCCATGGGCAGGATCTCAGCGGGCAGGTCGTCCACCATGACAAAACCCTGTTGCGCGGAAAAGCTCTTATGGTCGCGCGATACCGCAAGGATGTCGGCATGTTTGCTGATCGCCCAATAACCGCCACCGGCGGGGTGCTGATGCCAGTGCACCGGGTCGTTGGCGCGTAGCCAGGCAAACTGCTGATGCGGTATGCCCTGTAGGTAACTGTCGGGGCTATAGATATCGATTTGCATGGGCTTGGCCTATTTTAAGTCTGTGCGAGGATATGGTCGAACAGGTCGCGCGCTTCTTCAAGCTTTTCGAAAATCGGAAACCGTGCGTCCACGGCCCAACTTACCATCATGTTGTTGAAGGTACCCATAATCATCTCGGAGAGAATCTCCGGCGAGAAGCGTTGGCCTAATTCACCATTGGCAATGCCGGCTTTGAAAACTTGTCTGAAGTGGTCCTGCACGCTGGCGCTGAGTTCACGCAGGTGATTATCGTCATCGGCTGATACCGGGGTGATCAGGATCAGCTTGCGATCGATGTCTGAATACTGGCGAATATTGGCCGCCATGTAGTCGATCATGGCAGAGACTCGGCCGCGCGTGCTGCTATGTTCGGTCATGACCTGCTCGATCATACCCTCAGCAGTATTGGAAATGCGCTCGCGGCTGAGTTCGCGCAGCAGGGCATCTTTGTTCGGGTAGTAGCCGTAAAAAGTGCGTCTGGCTACGTCAGCTGCCAAGCAAATTTGCTCAATGCTGGTGTCTTGAATGCCCTGATCACGGAACAGTGTGTAGGCGGAATCCTGAATACGACCGCGAATTTCCAGCTTGCGCTTTTCTCGGCGGCTGGTCTCGGGTCGTTCAGCTAGTGTCTCAATCGCATCCACAAAATATCCAGCAAATGTTGCATCCCATGAGCGTATAGTCTATAAAAGTATACAAACGAGCACAAATGCTCATTTGTTTATTTTTAATAGTAGTCGCTATGGCATCGGAAGCAGCCGATTCGAGCGACATAACAGATGCAGGAGTTTATATGTCGGATCGTATGATTGTGGTGTCTTCAGACTGCCATGCCGGCCTTCCTATTGCCGAGTACAAGCCTTACGTGGAAGAAAAATTCCACGATATTCTGGATATTGCGGTGCCTATCACCATCGAAATGTCGACTAAGGCGTCAGAGAGTTTCCTGATCAAGGAAATCAATGACCAATGGCGCATAGGTATTGAAGACCGTCTAACGGGTGCTTGGGTTTACGAGCAGCGAGTGGCCATGTTGGATGAAGATGGTATTGCCGCTGAAATGATCTTTCCTGACGGTATAACTGAGGTCAACACGCCGCCGTTTGGGGCCGGCTTGTCGATGCCGACCAAGGATATGACACCGGAATTACAGTGGGCGGGTGCTATGGCCCACAACCGCTGGTTGTCAGAATTTTGTGCCAATAATCCTGCGCGTCATCATGGTGTAGCGGTTATTCCGTTGCTGTGGGATGTGCAGCTGGCGGTAGAGAATATGCGCTGGTGTTACGACAATGGTTTCCGCCACGTCATGATACCGGTGATGACCCATGAGTTTCCGGGTTACAACCATATTAAATACGACCCCTTCTGGGAGGCCTGCGAAAGCCTGGGTGTGATGGTCCACTTTCATTCTGGACCGGGACCGATGGAAGATTTCTTTGGTCCGGATTTTCCTATGGACCCCGCCAAGGATCGTCCCGGCGCCATGGGTCTGTATGTGTCCGAGGTCATGTGGTGGTTGTATCGGCCGCTGGCCTTCATGATTTGGGGCGGCGTGTTTGAACGCTTCCCGCGACTCAAGGCGTGTCTTACCGAGGGTGGCACCAACTGGATGTTGGAGTACTGGCTGAAGATGCTCGACTTTCACTCTACCGAAGGTCCAGAGTCGGCCAAGCTGGGTGATTTTCGGGCCCATCTCAGCATGCTGCCGTCTGAGTATTTTATGCGCAATATTGGTGTCGGGGCGTCCTGCGCCAAGCGTGGTGACATGGCGGTAACTAATTTCCTGGGCAAAGATAAATTGATGTGGGGCAGTGATTACCCGCACCCTGAGGGGACGTGGCCCGAGACGGAGACGCGTCTGGTCGAAAACTTCAGTGGTTTTCCAGAATCCGATATTCGCAAGGTATTAGGCGAGAATGCTATTAAGTGGTACGGCATGTCGGAAGATGCTTTACGTCCCATTGCGGACCGTATCGGTCCTCAGTTCAGTCAGTTTCAGTAGAGGTTTGTTAGATGGCTTTAGGTGTATGTGAGTCCAAATCCCAGGACGGGCCGGATTTTCCCATTGGTTGGTACTCGGTTGGACGTGGCCGCGAACTTGCCAGTGGCGAAGTTCAGCGAGTGACAGCGTTTGACCGCGAGTTGGCGCTGTTTCGTACCCGCTCCGGTCAGGCAGTGGTCACCGATGCATTCTGTCCACACCTGGGCGCCCATCTGGGTGTCGAAGGACGAGTAGTGGGGGAGACTATTCGCTGTCCGTTTCATGGCTGGAAGTTTGACGCCAGTGGAGATTGCGTAGAAATACCTTACTGCGATGAAATTCCGGAGCGAGCCAAAGTGCGTTCCTGGCCAGTCAGTGAAACCAACGGGGATATCATGGTTTGGTATCACCCCTTGGAAGAGGCACCAGCATGGGAGATTCCTGCGTTGGAGGAGCTTTCCAGCGATGACTGGAGCGAGCCGCAATACTGGGAGTTTACCATTCCCAATCACGTGCAGAATATTGCTGAGAATACCTGTGACCCAGAGCATTTTCAGTATGTGCACCGCATGCAGGACACACCGCCGAGCAAGGTTGAGATAGCAGAGGATGGCCGCGTATTGCACATGGTGGCCGATGCCAAAGATGCTGCGCACCCTAATACACTGCACGCCACCCTGCACAATCCGGGTTTGGCGGTGGTCAGAACGGTCTATGGGCCTGGTGCAGAAATGCTGGTGTATTCCACCGCCCAGCCCACCAGCCTTGAAGAAACGCACATGCGCTGGACACTGACTGTGCGTAAAGAAATTGTCGATCTGGTAGGTGATGATGTTATGCGCGGGATTAAAGAAGGTATTGGTGACGATATGCCTATCTGGCGCCACAAGATTTATCGTCAAAAGCCCGTATTTTGCAAAGGCGATACCTCATTGGTGGGCTTTCGTAAGTGGGTGCGGCAGTTCTATATCGACGATAATGCGGCAGCTTAGTCGCAGCTAAAGCGTTGTAAAAATTTAGCCTACAGCGCCCGGCACGTGAGTCCGGGCACTACCAATAAAAAAACGAAAACAACAACCAAAAAGGAAAACCAATGACTGACTCTATCCAAGGCAACACTGGCGATATCCTCAACTGGCCTATGCTGAAGATCAAGTATCGCACTGATCCTGAAAAAATTGCGGCGCTGCTGCCACCCGGCATTGAGCCCGGAGCTGAGCCCAATGTGAACCTGACCATCTACAATTTTCCGGTACCCAATATTCCTGAGTACGGTGTGGTTACCACGGTTGACGCGGACTATAACGGCACCGCTGGCGAGTACACGCTGGGATACGGTATTGATCAGGAGTCGGCTATTTTTATCAGCCAGGAGACCAACGGTCAGCCCAAGTACCCTTGTGATACCACTTTCTATCGGATGATGGATCAGGTGTCAGCGCGTTGCGTGCATCAAGGTTATACCTTCCTGGAGTTCAGCGGCCAGAGCACCGGTGAGCTAGACCCCATGGACGAATGGGTACAGAACGAGTGGTGGATAAAAGTATCACGTGCAGTCAGCGTTGGCGGTCCCGCAACCGGTTACGACTTTCCGCCACATGTAGTGCATGTGATGAGCAAGTACGGCACTCAACGTCGCGAAAAAGTCGACGGTGAGTTAATATTACGCGATAGCCCCTGGGATCCGTTGGCCAGCAAGCTGCCCATGCGTGAGCAACTGTCGGCACACCTGTGGTGGCCGATCTTTCTGGATCGCACGATGACTCTTGCGGGTGAGCTTGACGGTGAAGGCTTCCTGCCGTTTGCTGACACTATCTCCGGTTCGCGCTGGCCTGGTGTGGGCGGCGCTCCTGCTGACCTGAACGTAGCGTAAGCCGTATGCAAGATTTTACGGACAAAGTTGCAGTTATTACCGGTGGTGCCAGCGGCGTCGGACGTTCGCTGGCGTTTGCGCTGGGTCGGCGGGGGGCTAAGATTGTAGTCGGCGATGTCGACCGCAATGCCTTGACGACTGTGGCCGCAGACTTGGCAGCGGAGGGCATAACGGCGATTGCCGAATTTTGTGATGTCACTTCGGTAGACAGCTTGAACGCCGTCGCGGATAAGGCCATTGCCGAGTTCGGTGGTATGCATTTGGTGTTCGCCAACGCCGGTATCGGTGCTGGCGAGTCTGGCAATATGTGGGATTACTCCGACAAGGACTGGCAGTGGACCTTGAACGTCAATCTGTGGGGGGTGATTAACTCCATTAAGGTGTTCATGCCGCGATTGATAGAGCAAGGCGTGGAGTCACACTTCGCCATTACCGGTTCTGGCAACGGAGCACTCATTGTCCTGCCAGACTGTCCGGTTTACACCGCGACCAAGGCGGCGGTCCAGAGTATTACTGAGAACCTGCATTTTCAGGTTGCCGCGCAGCAGTTGCCGGTTAAAATCAGTGCTTTATTCCCCGGGCCGTATGTTGTGGATACCGGCTTGTTCAACTCTGGTCGCGTGCGTCCTGAAGAACTGCAAAAAGACTTTCAGGGTGATGGCAATGAAACCGGCATCAATTCGGTCGATGACATGAAGAAGATGGCGGCAGAATACGGTATCGAAATGAATGTCACGCATCCGGATGAAGTGGCAGAGATGGCTGTTGCTGGTATTGAGCAAGATCAGTTCTGGTTGCTAAAGACCACGCCTGAGACCGACGCCAAAATCCAGGCGCGCACCGATATGATTCTGAATCGTACGACTCCGGTGCCGCCCGCTCTGGGCTAGCACTCTGCTGCGGGGTGACAGACTGTCACCTCGCATTTCTCTCTCAGTTTCCCCACAGCAGGCAGAACCTCTGCTGCCATTTGATCTCAACATGGTCTATGCTTTTGTGGCTATCAATAATTATAAAAGGCTGGTTAGTCATGTATAAAACCCTGCTATTGCGCTGCGCGCTGCTGGCTCTCGGATATACCGCTACACAGGTCATGGCACAAGACTATACGCCATGGGCGGAAGAGAATTTTCCGATGAATGTGTACTGGGGAGATACCCACTTGCACAGCTCCTATAGCGTAGATGCAAATACCATGGGTAATACCGGCCTGAGCCCTGCTGATGCCTATCGCTTTGCCCGCGGTGAGGCGGTTGAGGCCAACGCCGGCATGTTAGCGCGGCTCTATCGACCGCTTGATTTCCTGGTGGTGTCAGACCATGCCGAGCAGCTGGGCACCATGCTTAAGTTGCGCGAAGGTGACGCACGTCTACTCACTACGGACGACTCCCGCCGTGTCTATAAAGCGATGACCGGTGATGCGTCTCCAGAGCAGGCCGGGGCGATTATGCAGGAGTTTCTGAGCAAGATGTCACAGGGTACTGCCATGCTGGATTCACCCGAGGTTTCAGCGGATATCTGGCAGGAATCGATCGCAATTTCGGATGCCTATAACGATCCCGGTAACTTTACCGCCCTGATTGGTTTTGAATGGACGTCTATGCCCGCTGGCAACAATCTGCACCGGGTGGTGATCTATGCTGATGCAGCCGATAAAGCGGGGCAGATGCAACCATTAGCATCCAACGGCGGTGAGGACCCGGCCAACTTGTGGAGCTTTATGGAGCGCTATGAGGAGAACACGGGCGGACGCATTTTGGCAATCCCGCATAACGGCAACCTCAGTAATGGCCGCATGTTCCAGATGACGGATTATTCCGGTGCGGCTATCGACGCCGAATACGCGGCGCGGCGTTTGCGGCATGAACCGCTGGTGGAGGTGACGCAGATCAAAGGCGACGGTGAAACGCATCCTTTCCTGTCACCCGATGACGAGTTTGCGGACTTTGAAACTTGGGACGGAGGTAACTTTGTCGCAACTGCCGGTGCCAATAAATCCAATGATATGCTGCAATATGAGTACGCTCGCAGCGCATTGAAGAGCGGCTTATTGCTGGCCAGTACCCTGGGAATCAACCCCTACCAGTTTGGCATGATTGGCAGCACCGACTCGCATACTTCGCTGGCTACCGGGGGCGAAGATAACTTCTGGGGTAAGGCCACCGTGATGGAACCAGCCATGCCGCGCACTGCGCCAGCAGTAAGCAATATCACCACCGAGCAACCCGGCGTAGAACTGACTATGCCCTGGGCCTTTGTGGCCTCCGGTTACGCCGCCGTGTGGGCGCAGGAGAATACCCGTGAATCATTATTCGATGCTATGCGCAGAAAAGAGGTTTACGCGACAACCGGCTCACGTATAAGCCTGCGGTTTTTTGGTGGCTGGGAATACGCAGAAGATGACGTGCTTGACCCGCATTTTGCGCGTATTGGTTATCGCAAAGGGGTACCTATGGGAGGTGAACTGGGCGCTCCCGAAGGTAAGGCTCCAGACTTCATGATTGCGGCGTTAAAGGATCCGGATGGAGCCAACCTGGACAGGCTGCAGGTGGTTAAGGGTTGGCTGGATGATGCGGGTGAGTTGCACGAGAAGGTTTATAACGTGGCGGCCTCGGACGGACGTCGACCGCGTCGCAACGGCAGCCTCAAGTCGCTGGGCAATAGCGTGGATCTCAGTGATGCGAGCTATGATAACTCGATAGGCGCTACAGCGTTGGCAACAGTCTGGACCGATCCTGATTTTGATGCGGCAGAGCGCGCCTTTTATTACGCTCGTGTGATTGAGATAGAAACTCCACGCTGGTCGGAATACGACCGGGTCAGATTAGGTCGCGCGGTTGATCCGCGAGCTCCGACTACCGTGCAGGACCGCGCCTACAGTTCGCCAATCTGGTACAGCCCGCGCTAGTGGGTCATGCCGACACGGTGCACCTCAGGGGTAGACGACTTTACCCAGCAGGTAAATCAGGTTGTCCACACCCTCGCGGAAGTCTGCAATATTGATACGTTCGTCATTGCCATGGATGCCGACGTAGTCTCGTTCTGAATTAACGACTGGGCTAAAGCCGTAACTGGCGATGCCCAGTTCACGGGTGAAATGGCTGTCAGTGAAGCCTCCCAATACCGCAGGCATGACTCTTGAGCCGGGGTAGCGCTCATTGGCAAACTCTTCGATTGCGCGATAGAGCACCGTATCAGTGGTCGATATTGCGGAGCCGAAAGACAGTATTTCGGTAACCAGAATGCCACGACCTTCCAACAGCTTATTGATATCGGCTATAAAAGCGCTGGCGGGTCGATCTGGCAGAATACGACAGTCAATTTCCGCCCAGGCCACCGGGGGAATGACGTTAATTTTGCTGGAACCCTGCAGGCGCGTGATACTGCAAGTGTCCCGGGTGATCGCATGCAAGCGTGGCGAGTCGCTTTGCAGTTGCTGTAAATATCCTGGTTGTTTAATCGCGCTCCTCATGTCGGTAAAGACTGCTGCCTGCTCCGCTGGGGCATCCAGCGCCATGGATTTGAACATCGCGTCCACCGGAGCAATGATGCGCGCGGGGAAGGGATTGCCTTGTAATCTGGTCAGCGCGCCTATCAGGCTGTCCACAGCGCTAGTGCTGCGTGGCGACGAGCCATGCCCAGGAGTGCCCTCGGCCGTTAAGCGCAGCCATACGGGTACCTTCT
This sequence comes from Candidatus Litorirhabdus singularis, assembly GCF_026262625.1. GTDB lineage: Bacteria > Pseudomonadota > Gammaproteobacteria > Pseudomonadales > Halieaceae > Litorirhabdus > Litorirhabdus singularis. Next base: position 178,379 of record NZ_SHNN01000003.1, on the reverse strand, counting down.
GGGTGACTTCCACGCCAAACACTACCTGATCACCAGAACGGCTGCCTCCGCCGCCCTCGTTAAGCAGTAGGCCGGCACCGGCAAACACTTCCGGGTGATGTTCAACCATCCAGCCGACGCCGAACTTACCGCCGGCTTCTTCATCGGCGGTAGCCAGGAATATAACGTCCCGGTTCAACGGCTTACCGGCGCGATGCAGCGCCAGAAAGGCAGCGAGATGGCTAATGCCGGTACCTTTCATGTCGAGCGCGCCGCGGCCCCACAGGTAGCCATCGCGAATCAGCCCGGACAACGGTTCCACGCTCCAGTACTCTGGGTTGGAAGGCACCACGTCGGTATGTTGCAGCAGTATCAGGGCCGGCTCATCGCCACCTTTAATACGGGCCCAGATATTACCGCGACCGGGTGCGCTTTCCGCAGATTCCCAGACTATGCCCTCTCGATCAAAAATCTCAGCGTAAAAATCAACCGCCCGCGATTCGTTTCCCGGGGGGTTTACCGTGTCCACGCGGAGGAAAGCCTGCAGCCATTCAGTGGCTTCTGCTCCGGGGTCTTTAGCCTGACCGTTGCTGGCGAATAGGGTTGCTGGTAGAGCAGCGATTAGTAGCAGCCCAAGTAGCAGATATTTTGACAGCATAAGCGGGGTCTCCATGATTACCGGGTATTGGGATTATGACTGGCGAATGCTACTGGTATCTGGCTCTGAGCGCGAATTGATTATTGCGCCATCATCGGCGCTGACGCGACGCTTGACCCCTAAAGCGCGAATGAATTACTTTAGCTCCTTCAACTGCGCCGCGAGAGAAGCCAAGTGTCATCGGGAATAATAAGAGCGAGTTTGTGGGGGCTGATTGTAGCGATCTATTTGCGTTTCGGCCTGGAGCCCACTGGTTGGGCGTTTTACGAAGCCAGTCATGCGCTGAGTGTCGACGGTCTTTACTGGGGTTACACGGTATTCCGCGGTGGCGGCTATGCCTTTAGCTTGTGGCAATATCAGACCATCGCCTGTATTGGCGTAGGTTTGCTGGTGACATTAGCCCTACAATTCAGGAATCAACGCCGGAGTCGTGTGTGAATCGAAGAGAATTTTTACAGTGTGCAGCGGTGTTTGCCGCCGGCGCTAGCAGCATTCCAACCAGCTGGGCATTGAGTAATGAACAGTCCCGCTTTCTGGCCGGACAAACCAATTACATAGACCGCAAACCGCTCACTTATTTCAACGCTGCGCAGCGTGCGGCTGTTACTGCAGCGGCTGAGCAAGTGATTCCCGCGACTGATACTCCAGGCGCTACAGATGCCGGGGTGGCTCGCTTTATTGAGCTGATGGTAGCTGACTGGTTTAACGACGCTGAGCGCGCGATGTTCGATGCTGGGCTGGCGGACCTTCTGGCCAGAGCGAATGGCGATTTTGCCGCGTTATCTGGTAAGCAACAATTACAGCTACTGGAACAATTGGAGGCGGAGGCGGGTGATGCCCAGTGGTATAACCTGGGCAATGTGACCCGGGTGTGGGATTCCGAGGCGCCGTTTATTTGTCAGTTCAAGGAGTTGACGGTGCTAGGGTTCATGCTATCTGAAGTGGGGGGGACCCAGTTTCTGCGTGAAAATCCTATGGGTAGTTTTAATGGCAGCCTGGCTTTGGCTGAAGATGACTCAGCCTATGCGGCGGAGCTTCCCATGCGCATGTTGTCGGCGGAGACCGGGTTATGAGTGCTACACAGTTCGATGCGATAGTGGTCGGCTCGGGTATTTCCGGCGGCTGGGCCGCCAAGGAGCTGACCGAGAAGGGGCTTAAGGTGCTGGTGCTGGAGCGCGGCAAGGATATTAAACACGGTCAGGATTACCGGGGAGAGCATGCACCGTCCTGGAAAATCCCGTTTCATGGAATGCCCGATCGTGAGCAGAACGAGCGTGATTACTTTGTGCAGAGTTCCAGCTACGCCTTTAGCGAGGCGACCCGACAGTATTGGAACAATGATCGTTTGAATCCTTATGTGCGCAGTGAGGAAAAACCCTTCGACTGGTTTCGATCGGATGTGGTCGGTGGGCGCTCATTATTGTGGGGGCGTCAGGTCTATCGTTGGAGTGAGCAGGATTTTAATGCCAACGCTACCGATGGTCATGGGATCCCATGGCCGGTGAGCTATGAGGAAATTGCACCCTGGTATAGCTACGTGGAGAAGTTCATTGGCGTTAGTGGTCAAGCCGAGAACCTGCCGCAGCTGCCCGACAGTGAATTCCTGCCGCCCATGGATTACTACGAAATCGAGAAGACCGCGAAGGCGCGCATCAATAAAAAGATGCCACATATACCCATGACCATCGGTAGGGTCGCGATTCTTACTGAGGAACATAACGGCCGTGCGCCCTGTCATTACTGTGGGCCGTGTCAGCGTGGCTGCTCTACGGGCAGCTATTTCAGCTCGCAGAGCTCGACCTTGCCGGCAGCGCAGGCCACCGGAAATTTGACCTTGATGCCTGACCAGGTAGTGGAGCGGCTGGACCACGATGCCAGCGGTACGCGTATTACGGCAGTCAGAACCATCAATACCCAGACCGGTGAGCGCAGCATTTTTAGCGCCAAGCTGTTCTTCCTGTGTGCGTCGACGCTGGGCAGTACCCAGATCATGTTGAATTCTACCAGCGAGCAGCACCCCAACGGTCTGTCTAATCGTAGCGGCGCGCTGGGTAAGTACCTGATGGACCACCTGCAGATGATTCATCTCGGTATCATGGTGGATGACGTCAATAGCTATTACGAAGGTAATCGTCCCAATGGGCTTTATATACCGCGTTTTCGCAATCTGACCGGGCAAGACGAGGACGCTGATTTCGTGCGCGGGTTTGGCATTCAGGCCATACCCATGCGCGGTGACTGGCAAACCACCTTTAACAGCAAAGGTTTCGGTGCAGACTACAAAGCGTCGCTGAAAAAACCCAACCCCATGTGGATCTGGGCCCTGTCAGCGTTCTCTGAGTGCCTGCCTCAGGCGCAAAACCAGGCTTATCTGCACGCCAGCAAGGTCGACCGCTTCGGCATTCCGCAGCTGGCGACTGAGTTTGAGTGGGGTGCCAATGAGCGGGCGCTGGCTAATGATACCGGCAAGCAGGCGGCGGAGTTGTTTCGCGCGGCCGGCGCGGTGTATTACATCACCAATGATGAATCCAATATGGAAACCGGTGGTGGCGCTATTCACGAGATGGGTACCGCGCGTATGGGCGATGATCCCACTCAATCAGTACTGAATAAGTACAATCAGGCCCATGAAATTGACAACCTGTTCGTCACTGATGGGTCCTTTATGACGTCGGCGTCCTGCGTGAATCCCTCGCTAACCTACATGGCGTTTACAGCGCGTGCCTGCGACTATGCCGTCAAGCAACTGCAAGCGGGCCACTACGGCTAGCGCGTTAGCCAGCGTCCCAGCAGGGAGTAGGCAACTGGCACCACTAGCAGGGTAAGCAGGGTTGAACTGATTACACCGCCAATCACCGCTACTGCTAGCGGGCCGTATTGCCCCGAGCCTTCGCCCACGCCTATTGCAGCGGGCAGCATGGCCAAGACAATGGTTAACGAGGTCATCAGCACCGGGCGCATGCGCTGGGGGCAGGCCTGTCGAATCGCTTCGGCGTCACTCATACCGCGTGCGCGGAATTGATTGATCAGGTCGACCAGCAGAATCGAGTTCTTGGAGACCAGACCGACCAGCAGCACCATGCCAATCATGGAAAACAAATTCAGCGTGTTGCCGGCAATCCATAGCGCCATAAAGCCACCGACAATGGCCAGCGGCTGCGCCAGCATGACCAGCACCGGCTGCAGAAAGGAATTGAACTGACTGGCCAGCACCATATACACCATGATCAGTCCGGTAATGATTAGCAGGAGCACAGCACCGCCGGTCTTTTCCATTTCTTTGGCTTGGCCCACCAGTAACACCTGATAGCCTGGAGGTAGGATATCACCGGCGCTGGAGCGGAAAATACTGACTGCGGAACCAATGTCAGTGTTTGGTGTGGCAAAAAAGCCCGCACTAAAATTCAGCGCGAGTCGTTGTACCTGAGCTGGGCCGAGTTTTTCTTCCATGGTCACTACCGAGCTCATTTGCACCAGACTGTTCTCGGGACCACGCAGATAAACGTTTTCAAGGTCCCGGGCCCCGATCATGGTGTCCCGATTGGCTGCAAGTCGCACGTCATAGCGCTCCCCATCGCCGGGTAATTCGTTGTATTTGGCAATATCCGCGCCCCCGGCCAGTACTCGCACCGTGTCGCCGATCTGCTGGGTACTGATGCCCAGTGCCTGGGAGCGATTGCGGTCTACACTAAAACTCAACTGCGGTCGATCCAGCTTCAGCTCCAGCCGCACTTTGCCCATCTCGGGGTATTCCTGCAGTTTTTCCTGCATCAGTTCGGACAGCCGGGCTACCTCGTAGAGGTCGGGACCAGTGATATAAGCTTCAAACGGGCTTCCGCCCATACCCTCAAACATCGGGTACATACCCAGATAGGCATCTACGCCTGGAATCTCCTGCATGGCCTCTCGAATGATGGGCATTAATTGCATTTGGCTTAGTTCGCGATCTCTGGGCGGTACCAGGGCCACTTTCAGGGAAGCATTGGTTATCTCGTCTCCGCGCTGCGCCCCTACGGTGCTAAGCACGTGGAGTACTTCCGGGTACTTGCGCAGAATACTCTCGGCGCGTGCGACTTTGTCTTCCATGTAATCAATGGAAGAGCCTAGCGGCGTGTTGAGTGTGACCAGAAAGCGTGACTCCTCATCTTCCGGGAAGAACTCTGTGCCTAGTTGTGTCATGAACCAGCCACTGGATGCGACTACCAGCGTGGTTCCAATCAGCGTCATGCCGCGATGTCGTAAACTGCCGTCAAGCATGCGTCGGTAGCTGTTTTCAAGCAGCGCATGGCCGCGGTTGATAATGCGGTGCAGCGGATTGGTGTCGTTGTTTTTTTCGGGTTTCAGAAAGCGTGCGCACAGAGCCGGGGTCAGTGTCAGAGACACAATCAGAGAGGTGATCACGCCGACAGTTACCACGACCGCAAAAGAGCGCATGAAAACGCCGATCATGCCATCCATGAAAATCACCGTGGCAAAAATACACACCAGAGTTAAGGAGGCGGCAAAGACCGCCGCGACCACGCCGCGGGTGCCGTCGATGGCGGCTTGTATCGGGTCAGTCTGGCCCGCTTCATATTGTCTGTGCACGTTTTCGAGGACCACAATGGCGTCATCTACAACCACGCCAATCAGCAGTAGTAGCCCGCTCATGGTAAGCATATTGAAGGTAAAGCCGCCAAAGAACATGACGATTACCGCACCTGCGAGAGACACGGGAATGGCAGTAGCAATAATCACTGTGGCCGGTAGATTGAGTAGAAACAGCCAGACCACGAACGCGGCCAACAAGGTACCCTCAATGATGTGGGCGTTAAGACCGTCGACAATGCCCTCGATCACACCCGCCTCGTTGGCTGCTACGATCAGCTCTATGCCGTCTGGCAGGGTAGGGGCGATAGTCTGCTCCAGACGCCGCTCAATTTCGCGTACGATCTGCACCGTGTTCGAACCCTGTACTTTACGTATCGCTATCGCCACTCCCTCTTCGCCATTGAAGCGGGCGAGACTGCGTTTATCATCCAGTGCATCGCTGACCTGCGCCACATCACGCAGCTTGACGGGTACCTGCTGGCGCCATACCACTACCAGTTCTTCCAGCTCGGCTACTGTGTGAAACTCCAGGTCCAGGTGCAATAGCTTCTCCAGATTGCCCCCCACCAGAAAGCCGCCGGGTATCTGAATGTGCTCACGGCTAAACGCGGTGATAACGTCCTGTGCCGTTAAGCCCAGAGCGGCCAGACGCGACAGATTCAGGTCCACACGAATCTTGCGTTCGCGACCACCGCCGACCACAACTTCGCCGACGCCGCTGATATTTTCCAGCGCTTTTTTTACCTGTATACGTGCTATTTGATTCAGTTCCGCCAGCGGCCGGTCACCCTTGAGCATCAGCCAGGCTACCGCCTGTGCGTTGGGATCTACTTTCGCAACCACCGGTATTTCTGACTCCTGTGGTAGGTCGTTCATGACCTGATTGACCTTTGCCTGCACTTCGTTGAAAGCAATATCGGCATTTTTGCGCAAATCAAATTCGATCATCACGCTGGAACTGCCAGGTCGGGAGTTTGACTGAATTTCTTCAATACCGGCGATAGAGTTGATGGCCGATTCAAGAATGCTGGTTACGCTGCTGTCCATTACCTCGGGTGTGGCACCCGGGTTTAGCGTGTTGACCACGATGACCGGGGGTTCAACGTTGGGGTTGCGGTCCAGTCCAATGCCCTGCAGTCCGATAATACCGAACAGTATTATTGCGGCGCTGATCATATAGGCCAGAACCCGTTGGCGGACAAAAAGTTCAAGTAGGTTCATGGTCTAGAGGCGCTCCGCGAGCAGACTGCCGTCGCTGATCAGTGCGGCGCCGTGACTCACTACCCGGTCGTCCGCGCTAATGCCGCTCTGAATTTCTATCCAGTCCGCGCCACGCCATCCGGTGGTCACTGGCTGTATTTGGGCGCGGCCTTTATTAACCAGAAATACGACCGGCCCACCCTGACGAATCACGACACTGGTAGAGGGCAGGGTCAGGGCGCCGGTTTGGCGTTTGATCAGGAGTTGCGCATCCACGCTTGACCCTGGTAGCCAGCCGCCTGGATTATCAAACTCCACGGTCACTTCTATGGCGCGATTGTGAATACTGATCTGGGGGTTGATTCCCATGATGAGTCCTTCGGCCGGCGTGTCGGGGGCCGCTGGACTGGTTAGCCGCACCCGCTGACCAATACTGATCTTTGAAACCTCGTGTTCCGGAAATGCCAGCCGTGCTTTAAGGCGATCGACTGAGACCATTGCAAAGAGTGGTGTTCCCGGCGTGACGTAGTCGCCAAGAGATACACTGCGGCGAGAAATAATCCCGGCAGTCGGCGCCAGCACGCTGGTTTTGGCGACCATGAGCTGGGCTTGTTGCCATTGGGTATCAGCCATTTGCCGTTGGGCTTCGGCCATCGCCAGATTATCCTGTTGATCTTCCAGTTGATCCTTGGAGACTGACTGGGATTCGGCTAGACGCTGCAAACGCGCGACCTCTTTGCGCTGATTTTCTAGTGACACCTGCTGCCGCTGCAATTCCGCGGCTGCAGTGTCCGCGGCCAGTTGGTGTGTGGCGGGGTCAATGCGTGCCAGAACCGTGCCGGTGGGCGCACTTTGACCCTCTTCGACATCAATGCTGACGATTTGACCGCTGGCCTCAGCGGAAATGACGGGATGGTGGATACTCTCCACGCTGCCTAGTGCGTTAAGCACATAGTCTATGTCTCGGCTTAGTGCGGTAACCACAATGACGCTGGTGGCGCGCTCTGCAGGTGCGCTGTCGGACTGTTCGGCGTCACCGCAGCCACTGAGCAGGGTGGTTGCGCCTATTAATAGTGAGGCGAGGATTTGCTTCATGCGGTGCGTACTCCGTTCAGTAGCAGTGTGGTGATATGCTCAGCCAGTATCGGTAGGCGGGTCTTGTCCTCGGCGCCACCGGTCAGCAGCAGGCTCAGTGGCCGTGCTTCCAGGTGCAGCAGTATCAATCCTGAGATAGATAGCATGGTGAGGTGACTGTCGAGATGGGGTGCCAGTTCCTGCATCAATGATTCAACCATCTGCGCAATTTCAGGAAACACGTTGGCGGCCAGATCTTGCAGTCGTGCCTCATCGCCCTCGATCAACTCGCGAAAAAAGATGTGGCGGAAATCCGGATCAGCATCTAACTGCTGCAGCATCAGGAGAATAAATTGCGTTAACTTTTGTGCTGGCGCTGCGGTAGATTCGCGGATTTCCTGTACGCCGCCAATTTTGTCGCGGTGCAGATGGCTTACCGCAGCCACGTACAAGGCCTGCTTGTTGGCAAAGTGATGGTAGATCGCCGCCTGCGTGATTCCCGCTTCACGCGCTATCTGCCGCATAGAGGTGCCGGCAAAACCGCGTTCGGCAAACAGTCGCGCCGAGCATTTGAGCAATGTGTCCGTGGTCTGGTCAGTCATGGGTTTACTAAACGTTCGTTAAGTTGTGTTGTTGAGAATCATAGGGGGGTGGCGGTGCGCGGTCAAGAGTTGTGGCTATCGCGTTTGGCTGGCGTTGCCGTTTTGTGACCGGCGTCCGCATGGCTATGAGGTTGCTGCTGGCATTTGCCAGCATTGCAGCCTGACGTTTATCTGAAGGTTAAAGTGTGGTGTGATGACGACTACTGACTGAAGACGAGGATAGCCGCGTGACGTGGGAAGATCTGGAAGCCATACAACAACTTAAGGCACGCTATTTTCGTCATCTGGATACCAATGCCTGGGACGACCTGCGCGGACTTTTTACCGATACCGCCAGCGCCAGTTATAGTGATGGAGACCATAGCTTCGATAGTCTCGATGCGATCATCGAATTTCTTGAAAGCTCTATGAGTGGTCGCCAGTTTCTGTCGATGCATACCGGACATCATCCGGAAATTACCTTGACCGGTGCCGACACAGCCGAAGGTATTTGGTACCTGCACGATACGGTTTATGCGCTGGAACACCGGATAAGGATCAGCGGCAACGGTATTTACCATGACCGTTACCAGCGCGTGGAAGGGCGCTGGTTGATTACGCACACCGGCTACCGGAGGATATTTGAAGTGCTGGAGCCACTGGGCCCGGAGTTCAAGGTGACGCGCAATAACTATATTGATTGAAGAGGCCGACGAACTCTGCTGTGAATCGTCGCTTTTAGCTGCCGCTCAATGGGAGGTGAGGTGTTTGTCGACGAACTGTCGCGCAGACTTAAAAGCGCTGATGGCTTCAGGTATCTCACTACCCACCAGTCCCTGAAAGCCATGTGGCATGCCCGCCCAGATTTGTAGCTCTACCTGAACACCGTCGGCGCCGGCTGCGGCGGCCATCGCCACTGCACTGTCACGCGTAATGTCACAGCCACCCACCTGTAATAGCAGCGGTGGCAGTCCTTCGCAGTCCGCCTGTGCCGGCGATGCCAATGGTAGCCGTGGGTCGGCGCCAGCCAGATAGTCTTTGACACGACGCTGATACCAGCCCGGGGTAATAAAAGGATCTCTGCCGCCCGGGTCGATGCCGGATGCGCCAGGGAGGGTCAGGTCATACCAACCGGTAAAACCAACATGGCAGCCCGGTACCGGCAGACCTTGCGCAACCGCCTTCAACATCACTGCCGCAGCGAGGCCGCCGCCGCAAGAATCCCCGGTAATTACAATGGTTTGTGGGTCGATGTCTTGTTCCAGCATCCAGCAATAGGCCGCAAAGCAATCGTCCAGCGCGGCGGGAAATGCAGCCTCTGGTGCCAGCCGGTAATCGGGTACCAGGGTGCGCGCGCCCAGATAGCGAGCAACATATTCTGCCCAGAACAGGTATTCCGGCATGCGCACCGAAACAAAGCCGCCACCGTGGCAAAACAGGGCGTGGCGACCGGGTTGGCGCAGGTCATCGCGATTGACCCAGGCCGCCGCACGTTCGCCGATCTGCAGCAATTCGACGCTGGCCTGGGCGGGTAGTTCGTGGCCGTGCAGCGGCGCCATCTTCTCGCGCACCGTGGCCACATCGTCGCTGGGTGCGTTAAGACCGTCCGGGATCGCGTCCAGTAGTTGCTGGAATGCTGTGCTGATGGCCATCTAGCCTATCAGCCCCTGACCGCCGTCCAACGCGATGCTCTGGCCATTAACGTAGGCGCTGTCTTCGGTGCACAGGCGGGCAACGAAGCGGCCAATATCCTGTTCACAATCGCCCACACGCTGCATGGGTATGGTCGAAATAAACTCGGCAGACTCTTCAGGGTTGTTCTCGATCCACCAGCCCAGGGCCGGAGAGGTAGCATGCGGCAGAATGACGTTGGTGCGAATGCCATCCTTACCCCATTCGCAGGCAGCAGCTCGGGTCAGGCAACGAATCGCCTCTTTGATGCCACCGTAGGCACCATAGCCTCTCATATCCCAGCGCCGCGCTGCGGTGCTGCCCAGGTTAATGATGCAGCCATCGCCCTTCAGGTACGGGTAGCACAGCTTCATTAGCCTGTGGGTGGCCAGTGGTCCAGATGTAAAGCCACTGGTGAAGGCCTCGTCGCTGACTTCCATTAGCGTCCCCAGAGGCACTTCCTGAGCGTTGTTAACCAGTATCTGAATGCCCCCGAGATGCTCTATGGTTTGTGCTACTAAATTCTCCAGACTGTCGAGATCATTAACGTCGCAGGCGACTGCGATTGCACGGCCGCCGCGTGATTCAATCTCGGCGACGCTGGTTTCCAGCTTGGAAAAAGTACGTCCAGCCACCACAATACTGGCGCCCAGATCTGATAGCGCAAACGCGATGCCCTGGCCCACGCCCTGGCCAGCACCGGTGACAATGGCTACCTTGCCTTTGAGTTCATTCATGTCGGTCTCTCCGTCTTGGGTTGATAGCAGCAGTATAGGTTGTCGCTGCGGCCTCGGGACAACCGTTGTTACAACTTAGCCCCGTGCTGCGAATAGTTGAACCGTTAGTGGGCTGGCCACGGGCGGGCGGGCTGGATACTATGCGAGTCCAATACCAAAGATGTTGACTGTGATGACTGATTCGGAACAACCACAAGCTCCTGCAACTGCACCAGCAGCGTCGGGCAAGCGCACCCTGGGCAGGGTGGTTTTTTTAGTGATCACTTTGGCCTGCTTCGCCTATCTGTATTACCGACTTAACGGTGCTGCGCAGCGAGAAGGCTTGAATCTTGTAGATTATATGACGCAGGTTTTTGCGGGTGTTAACTGGCTGCCCTGGCTGGCACTGATGGTTGGCTATTCAGTATTTTACTTTCTGGTTGATACCCTGGTGGTTACCCGCGCCCTGAACTGGTTTGTCAGTGATATTCGCTACCGTGACATTCTGCCAGTGCGCGCTAGCGCCTACATTATTTCAATCTTTAACGAACAGGTTGGTAAGGGGGCTATGGCATTTTACCTGAATCGCCGTCACCAGACCCCGGGCTGGGAAGTGGGCTCGGTCATGTTGTTTATTATGTTCTGTGAAATATTTTATCTGTTGGTATGGGCGACCATCGGATACATACTGGCGGCGGACTCTTTACCAGAGGCGTTTGGCCTGATCCCCTGGTTGGCCGCAGCAGCTGCCATTTTTCTAGTGTTGTGGGTGGGCTATTTCTCAGGCTGGTATCTGCAATCCAGCAGTCTGCGTGACCGGCCGCTTTTGCATGCGTTCCGTCAGGCTAGGTTCTGGCATTACGGGGCATTTTTCCTGTTGCGTTCACCGGCTCTGTTGGCAGCGGTGTTAGTTTATACGCTGGCCTTGCAGTTGTTTGGAGTCGAGGCAACGGTGCTGGGTTTGCTGCCTTATCTGCCGATTATCTTTTTTGCGGCTGCAGTGCCAACTCCCATGCGTGCTGCAGCCATTACCTTCTGGGTAGTTCTGTTCCCCGATAATGAAGGACAGATGGCGGCCTTTGGTTTTGTCCAACACAACTTCTTCATCCTTTTCAACGCTGCGATTGGTTTGTTGTTCTGGCGTCGCGCGCAGCGGGATTTATTTGGTACGCCAGCTGCTGCCAGCGTTCCGGAAAAGCCACCACAGGAGTCGTAACGATGTTGGCTTTTATCACTAATGTCAGGGCCAAGCCCGGAAAGCGCGAAGAACTCATGGCGCTGACGCAGACCATGCAGCAGGCCACCGTCAGTGAGGAAGGAGTACCTGTTTACGTTTTTCATGCGGCAGAGGATGATCCGGATGAACTCTGGTTTTACGAGCTGTATAAGTCAGAGGAAGCTTATGCAGCCCACTGCGCGACTCCGGAGTTCCAGAATATGATCTCCAGCATTGCGGATTTGGGTGATATCAAGGTGATGCACAAACTGCTGCCTTACGGTCAGGTTAAAGGCGCCGGGCTCTGATGCGGTAGCGAAAGACCGTGTTGTACTAGTGCTGCAAAGGCTGCAACCGCGCGGCAACACCGTCAGCTTCATTTACCCGTAGTAGCAGGATTAGCCCGACTACAAAAAAGGTCAGCGTCGATAACAGAGCGATGCGGTGATCGCCGTCACTGAGGCGGTTGATGATGCCGTAGCTGAGCGGGCCAATGATGGCGGCGGCGCGAGCCGCTAAACCCCATAGACCAAAAAATTCACCACTGCGCTCCAATGGCGTAAAGCGACCGATCAGAGCGCGTCCGCCGGCTTGAGTGGCGCCCATGGCAGCGCCGATTAGTAGACCAGCTGCCCAGAATCCGTCGGCTGTGGTAGTGGCAAAGCTGAGCAGTCCGGCCGCGATCCAGACTAACAGCGCCGCCGCCAGACTTGGAATAGAGCCGAACCTGTCCTGCGCGAAGCCGAACAGAAAAGCGCCGATGGCGGCAGCAAAATTCACGACCATAATCAGGATAATCAATTCTTGGCTGCTAAAACCCATGACTTCCTGGGCGTAGATAGCGGCGATGACAATCACGGTTGCCACGCCCGACTGATAGATGGTGAGGCAGATCAGGAATCGAAATAGATCCGGTAGCTGGCGGGCGTGGGAAAGGGTGGTTTTCACCCGCCCCAGACCTACCAATATGTAGGAGCGCGGTTTCGGCCCAGTGCTTGGCCGGGCGCGTTCGCGCAACCAGAGGAATGTGGGTATGGCCGCGGCCGCAAATATGGCGGCAGTAATAACCAGAGTTACCGGCACATAGTCTGCGGCGGTATCGCCGCGTTCGCTGGCCCAGGTAATGTAGGCCAGACAGCTGGCCAGGGTTAGCAGCCCGCCGAAGTAGCCCAGACTCCAGCCGTAACCGGAGATACGGCCCATTTTTCCGCTGGGAGCAATTTCAGGCAGAAAGGAAGCGATAAAGTTTTCACCGCTGGCAAAGGCGATCGCTGATAGCACCAGCAAAGCCATTGCCAGTGGAATTTGTCCAGGGCCTGCAGTTGCCAGCAAGGCGGTGGCAATGACGCAGACAACGCTGGATACCATTAACAGTGTTTTCTTGCAGGCTCGTTGGTCTGCAATCGCTCCCAGTATGGGCCCGCTGATCAGGACGATAAGATTGGCGGCGGCAATCGCCATGGTCCATAGCAGGGTGGCGGTTCCTGGTGCGTCGCTGTCCACGTCGGCGGCGATGACGCCAACAAAGAACGCAGAGTAAATCGTGGTGAGCACGACGGTGGTATAGCCGGAGTTGGCAAAGTCATAAAACGCCCATGACCAGAGTTCACGGGCAGGTGCCTGAGTAATCTCTTTAGATTCCTGTGAAACTTTCTTTTGTGTGGTACGCATGGGGTCGCTATAGCTGCTGCAGGGGCACACGTTAGCATGACTTGCAGCCAATCCCTATCAACGATGACTGCAGCCGGGCGCTGGTCAGGCGCGGTTCTGGCGGTTACCATTCGCCGCTGTTATTAGAGGTGTTTATGGATCCGGTATTTCATCAGGTAAAACTTAATGGCGCCGAGCTGGCTTATTACGAGCGTGGCCAGGCGCGCGCCGATGCACCGTCGTTGGTGTTTGTGCATGCCACTGGTTTTCACGCACGGTTATGGGATTATCAGGCAGAAGCCTTTCCGGATTTACACAGCATTGCTGTGGATTTGCGCGGTCACGGTCGTAGTGAGAAGTTGGCGGCTGGCAGTTGGCGAATTTTTGCCGAGGATCTGGTGGCGCTGCTGGAATTCCTGCAGCTGAGCAATGTGATTGGTATCAGTCACAGCATGGGGGCTCACGCCATGGCGGATGCTGCCGCTCTGTGTGATCGCTTTGCCCGACTGGTTTTACTGGACCCTACCGTACTGGAACCGCAGGCCTATCAGTCAGACAATGATTTTCGTGCCCACTTTCCGGGGGGTAAGCATCCGGCTTCAAAACGCCGCAACCAATTTGAAAGTGTCGATGACATGGTCGCCCGACTGGCTCCTAAAAGCTCGTTTCCGTTGATGGATGAGCGGATATTTCGCGACTATTGCCAGTGGGGTTTGTTACCGGCTGCCGGCGGTGGTTTTGTGCTGGCCTGTCCTCCAGACATTGAGGCGGAGGTTTATATGACGTCGCGCAGCAATAGTGATATCTACCAGAGCATTGCCCGAGTGGAAATACCAGTGCTGATTGTTCGTGCGCAGTCCCCGGCGCCAGGATCATTCATGGACTTTTCTTCGTCCCCGACCTGGCCGGGACTGGTCGATGTTTTTCCCAATGCGGTAGAGCAGCACTGGTCCGATTGTTCGCACTTCATTCCCATGCAGCGTCCGCAGGCGGTGGTGGAGCTGATCCGCGAGCAGGTTGCGCGCTGGGGTGAGGCTTAGGCCATTTGTTCCAGTCGCGGATCATTGGGATAAATCCACTCTTCGCCAATCACCTGCGCGACGCGTAATTCCTCGGGAATATTGTCAATGCCGATCATACGATCGGCGGCCTCGTTCCAGTGGTAAATGCGGGCCTCCTGGTAGCTCAGCGGCACGCCCTTGAACCCCAGGGATTCCATCGATTTTTGAATTTTCTCACCGAACTGGGTGTCCTCCAACAGCACCTGACATAGGCTGGCACCATCGTTCTCAGTCCACAGGTTGGGCTTCATACCCTCTTTCCAGGCTGGCGCCATGGTCCACGTCTCCATGCGGCACTTGTTGATGCCGTTGGGCCAGAACAGAATCGGTGGAATCGCGAACTGGCTCAGCGGCGACACATAGTTGGGAAACAAACCGTAGGACTGTGTGCAGGTGCGGCCAATCTCGCCGACGCCATCGATCTGGGCGATATCGGGTGGTGCTGCCACGGCTTCCAAACTCGACTTACCTGCTGGAGTGGGCGCCACCATGCGGCCGTGGCCATTGGCGTAAAGCGTATTGACGTTGCGGCGGTCATCAAGGATGGGGGCGACGGTAGTCGGGTGAATGCTGCGCACATGATAGACCTCGGTGTTAGCCTCCATGGCGATCTTCCAGTTGCAGTCGAGATCGAAGATATGGCGGGCGGCCAGTCGGCAGTTGTGAAACTGAAACTCTTCCCATTCGTCGGCAATAGGCCCCAGCCACTCCAGCAGTGTCATCGCCTGCGGGTCCAGATTGACAAAAATCAGATTCCCAAAGCGCTCGCAGCGCACTGGCTGAAGCCCGCGCTGAGACAGGTCCAGATCATGAAAGTCCTCCGGGTCACGAATGGCGCAGAGCGCACCGGAGTGATCGTAACTCCAGCCATGGTAGGCGCAGGTCAGGCGCTTCTTTTTGCCACTGGGCTGGGTGACTACGGGCGCACCGCGATGACTACAGGTGTTATAAAAGGCGTTTATCTGGCCGTCTTCGGCATGCGTAATGACTATCGGTTGGCCGGTATTTTCCCACAGCATGAAGCAACCGGGCTCCGGTACCTCGTCAATGTGAGCCGCCAGTAGCCAGGACTTGCGCCATACGTGCTCCTGCTCCAGGGCAAAGAAACGCGGGTCGACGTAGCGGCCAGCAGGAATATCCGGTGTCCGCGGCCAGGCCAGGGGAGGCTCGGTGCGGGTAGCTTCAAACTCCATTAAGTGGCGCAGCTTGCTGACTTCTTCCTGGCTCATGGTCATGGTATTAATGCTCCTTCAGGCAGTTTTAAATTCCAGCCACAAGTGGTGGAAGCCGCGCAACATTTGGGAGTGCGTTCGTTCGTTGGCTTGTTCAGCGTGGTGCACGGAGCTGAATCGATCGAGCATTGACTCCAGGGCGATGCGGGCTTCCAGTCGGCCCAACGGTGCACCAATGCAGAAGTGAATGCCGTGGCCAAAGGTCAGGTGCGAGTTCTGTTTACGGTCCAGGCGAAATTGCTCGGGGGTCTCGTGGTGATCTGAGTCACGATTGGCAGAGCCCATCAGCAGCACTGCAATATCGCCGGCGCTGAGTTGCTGTCCGTGCAGGGTGAAATCTTCCATCACCGTACGAAACACAAACTGCACCGGCGCATCAAAGCGCAATATTTCCTCGATGGCAGCATCAATGCCATCGCGGTTGTCACGCAGTTGTTGCCATACCCCCTGATTGCTGGCGGCATGGTGTAGAAGATTGCTGAGCAGGCTAGTGGTGGTTTCATTACCAGCAATCAACAGCAGCATGCAGAAGCCCGCAATGTCCTCATCCGACATGTGCTCTCCATCGACCTCGGCATTGACCACCTGGCTAATAAGATCCTGGCCGGGATTGGCGCGCCGTTCCGGTATCAGCGAGCTGAAGAACGCGGCCATCTCCATGATGTCGGGCATGCGCGACTCCATGTCATCCGCCTCCGAGGTGCCGGTCAGCGCGTCGGACCAGCGCTTGAAGTCTTCGCCGCGTGCTACTGGAATACCCATCATCTGGGCGATGACTGCCACCGGCAGCGGGATCGTGAATTGTTCGGCGATGTCTACCGGCTCGCCGCTGGGTAATGCCGCAATCATACTGTTACTGAGCCGGACCACGTCGGCTTCAATTTGCTTCAGCGTGCGGCTGGTAAAGGCGCGGTTAACCAGCGCTCGCAACTGGGTATGGCGCGGTGGATCATCTGACAATAAAGGTAGGGTGACAGCACTTTGTTCGCTTTGGGCGAAAGCTGAGGAAGAGAACAATTGGGGATTTTTGAGGGCTGCAACCACATCGGCATGGCGACTGATTATCCATTGGCCTGACGTCTCATCACGGAAAACCGGCTGCTGCTCCCGCCAGTGCTGGTAATGGGGGTAGGGGTCGGCCGCGATGTCAGGGTCATAAAAGTGCATGGCGAGGGTTCCTGATAAATTATTTTAAAAAATATAGCATGGTGTATTTTTGAATAGCAACCTGCGTTAGTATTTATTTCACGACTGGCAGCGATGGAGTTTAGAGGTTTTGGCAAAGGTGGGCAGCAAACGTGGCAGCTATTCTTCACCACGGCAGCAAGAACGCCAGGAGCGTGTGCTGCAATCAGCGCGAGAGCTGATTGCCAATCGTGGCTACGATGGGCTGACCATGCGTGAACTGGCGCGGGTTAGTGAGGTTTCCGACAAAACCCTTTATAACCTGTTTGCTACCAAGGACGGGCTGGTCATGGCCGCGGTCGCCGACCTGCTGGATGCCATCGTTACTCAGGTGCAAGCCGGTGAGCAAGCCGCGGGCCTTGCAGCGATATTACGTTACACGGATGCTATTAGCGCACAGATTCTGGTCAGCCCGGAGTATGCTCAAGCTATGTCGAGGGCACTTTTTCAGGCTGAGGATTCAAGCCCCATCGTCGACCTGCTGTTGCGGTCCAATCAAAAGTTTCTGCAACGTCAGTTACGGCACGCTCAGCGCCGCGGCGAGCTTACCCGGAGAGTGCAATCAGCTCGCACAGCAGCGCTGCTGACGGCGCACACCTGGGGTGTGCTACTGCTCTGGAATAAGGGCTTGTTAAGCCTGTCGAGCCTGCCCACAATGTCTCGTCAGAGCATGCTAACGTCGCTGTCCGGTGTGGTCAGTGAACAGGGCCAAATCGTGCTAAAAAATTGGAGTGATAATGTTTGACGAGAATAGCCTATGACCACAGTCAGCTGTGTAATACCGGTGCAATGCGCTGCGCAAGATGTCTGGTCTGTGTTGGCTGACTTTGGGCAATTTCTGGACTGGGCCACAGGTGGTTTGGGCACGGTGGAGCTGCAAGGGCAGGGTGTAGGTATGATTCGACATCTGGATATACCTGGCCTCGGCAAAATCAGTGAGCGGCTAGACGCACTGGATCCGGAGGCGCTGGCACTCACCTATTCGCTGACCGCAGCCGGAGCAGGTGGCATGGCTAGCTACCAAGCCCGAGTGCAAGTTGAAGCGATAACAAACGGCAGCTGTAGTCTTAATTGGAAGGGCGAATTCGAGGTCTTACCTGAAATCAACGAGGCCACTGTTAGCGCCGAGCTGGAAGCCGCCTACCAGAGCATGTCTTCCGGTCTGGAGTCTTACGTCAGAGCCCAGTAGTAACGAATAACCGTAGTCACTAATAACTAATAACTACAAGCAGGAGCAAAACAATGGATTTTAATATCCCTGAGGATATCGCCAATTTCCTGGTCGAGGTGGACCAGTTTATTGAGGACAAAATTAAGCCGCTGGAGCGCAAGGACGACAATATGCGTTTCTTCGACCACCGTCGTGAGGATGCCCGTACCGATTGGGAACGCGAGGGCTTACCCAATGAGGAGTGGGAAGACCTGCTGCGTCAGGCGCGTAATTTGGCAGTGGAAGCGGGGCTATTCAGTTATCCGTTCCCCAGCGAATATGGTGGTCGTGACGGCAGTAATTTGGGCATGGCGATTATTCGCGAGCATCTGGCACACAAAGGTTTGGGGCTGCACTGTGACCTGCAGAATGAGCACGCCATCGTTGGTAATAACATCGGCCTGCTGCTGATGCTTGAATATGGTACCGAGGCGCAAAAGGAACAGTGGGTCAAAGGTCTGGCAGCGGGTCAGGTGGGTTTTGCTATGGGTATTACTGAGCCCGCTCACGGTTCTGATGCCACTTACATGGAAACCACCGCCGTGCGCGACGGTGACCATTGGATTATCAAAGGGGAGAAAACCTGGAACACCGGGGTGCACAAGGCGACGCGCGATATTGTTATGGCACGTACCTCGGGAGAACCTGGCGATGGCAAAGGTATTACCGCATTCCTGGTGCCGATGGACGCGCCAGGGGTCAAGGTTGAGGAGTATCTGTGGACCTTCAATATGCCCAGTGACCATGCCCATGTCTCTTTCACGGATGTGCGCATTGCCGATACCGAAATATTCGGCGGCGAGGGCCGGGGCCTGCAATTGGTGCAGCATTTCTTTAATGAGAATCGGATTCGTCAGGCGGCCTCAAGCCTGGGTGCGGCCCAGTACTGCATTGACGAGTCGGTGAAATACGCGATGGAGCGCAAACCGTTTGGTAAGCCGCTCTCCGTTAATCAGGGCATTCAGTTCCCTCTGGTAGAGCTGCAAACACAGTGTGAAATGTTGCGCGCGTTGATTCACAAGACTGCCTGGCTGATGGACACCGAAGGCGCGTTTTCCTGTTCCGATAAAGTTTCCATGTGTAACTACTGGTCTAATCGTCTGTGCTGTGAGGCGGCGGATCGTGCCATGCAGGTGCACGGTGGCCTGGGTTACTCGCGTTATAAGCCGTTTGAGCACATTTATCGTCATCACCGTCGTTATCGAATTACTGAAGGTGCTGAAGAGATTCAGATGCGCCGTGTCGCAGGTTACCTGTTCGGGTTTATGAAGCAGCAGGCGCCCAAAGGTGTAGACGACTAGTGTCCGATAAATTTGAAGAAGGTGTCGCCGCAGTTATGGCTCGCGAATTCGCGGGTTTCGAGGCGCTGCTGGATTGTTCGCGGCTGACTGCAGGGGCCAGTCTGGAGACCTATCGTTTAAAGGTCCTTATCGGCGGTGTCGAATGCTTTTACGCACTGCGCCGCTCGCCACTGGGGGGTACTGACACCGGTGACGTCGCCGGTATCGGCCTGGATGCAGAGGCGCGA
Source organism: Candidatus Litorirhabdus singularis (assembly GCF_026262625.1). Lineage (GTDB taxonomy): Bacteria > Pseudomonadota > Gammaproteobacteria > Pseudomonadales > Halieaceae > Litorirhabdus > Litorirhabdus singularis. Next base: position 158,828 of record NZ_SHNN01000003.1, on the reverse strand, counting down.
CTATTGCAGCTAATGGGCCAAGCCGGTATTCCGGAGCCAGAGATTTACTATGTATTGCGCGAGGAGGACGGCCTTGGCGGTGGCTTCTTCATGCAGTGGTTAGACGGTGAAACCCTGGGCTCGCGTATTGTTCGCTCGGAGCAGTTGGCGGTGGTGCGGCCGCAGCTGGCGCGCCAGTGTGGTGAGATTCTGGCGCGTATTCACAATATTGACTGGCGTACTGAAGGCCTCGATCAGCACTTGATGCAGCTCACACCAGAGCAACTGGTGCACGAGTCCTGGAACTATTACCAGGAACTGGGACTTGCTGAGCCGATGCTGGATTACACCGCGCGCTGGCTGCTGCAGAACCTGCCGCAAAATCCGCAAATCAATCTGGTGCACGGCGATTTTCGCAATGGCAACCTGATGGTGACTGAGGCCGGAATTACTGCGGTGCTGGATTGGGAGATCGCACATTTGGGCGATCCGGTTCGCGATCTTGGTTGGCTGTGCGTTAATTCCTGGCGTTTTGGTAACACTCAGCTGCCAGTCGGTGGGTTTGGCCACATAGAAGATTTGCTGGCCGGTTATAACGCCGTTGCCAAAGTCGCGGTGACCCATGAGCAGTTGCACTATTGGCAGGTTTTCGGTTCGTTTTGGTGGGCCATTGCGTGTCTGCGCATGGCGCAGAGCTGGCGCAGCGGAGATAACCCCAGCGTAGAGCGTCCGGCGATTGGCAGACGCTCGTCGGAGGCTCAGATGGACTGCGTTAATCTGTTGATCCCCGGTGATTTTGTATTGCCCACAGGGGCTAACGAAGCCGCTATGGAGACCCAGTTACCGGTGCTTGATGAGCTACTTTCCAGTGTCGAGACCTTCCTGCGCGAGGAGGTTAGCGCCAGCGCTGACCCGCGGCTGGCATTTCTGTCACGGGTGGCAGCCAATTCTATAGCGACCGCACGTCGTGAAGCTGACTATGGAACGGAACTGGCGCAGGCAGAAGCAACCCGGCTGCAGCAATTACTCAATGCCACGGGCGATGCACTGAGCCTAAGGCGTCAGCTGGCTGTGGCACTGCGTCAGGGCTTGGCTCTGGATGCTCCAGGTCTGGCCGAGCATATGCGCCAAACCGTTGCCGGACAATTGGCCATTGATCAGCCGCGCTACGGGGCTCTGCAGGTGGCTGCTAGTCGGCAAGGGGAGAGCATTAATGAGTGAGATTCCCGACGGCTTTCAACCCGCCCAGTTCAACGGGCCCTATCTGCAGCGCGGGGGACCATATTATGTGCGTACCGTGGGTGACTGTTATGAGGTCGGGCTGCGGGTCGGTGACGGACATATTAATTACATTGATATAGCCCATGGCGGGGTGTTGAGCACCCTGGCTGATGTTGCCTTGAGTTTTCAGGTATACCTCAGTGAACGACCCAATCCGGCGGTGACGACGGTTTCACTGACCACTAATTTCCTCGCGCCGGCGCGGCTGGGTGATTGGCTGGTGGCGACCACAAAAATCGACCGGCTGGGCAAGCGCAGCGCCCACGTTAGCGGCAGCATTTGCTGCGGCGAGCAGACGTTGGCGACCATGAGCGGGGTGTTCAACGTGCGCCGCGCAGTGAGTGCGGGAGATAAGCGCTGATGCTGAATAAAATCAAGATCTGGTTGCTACGCCACCTCTATCGCTACCAGAATCATGCGGCGTGGAAGGGCCACTATCAGTCCGATCAGGCCCAGCGCTTGCAGATGTCAGGCAATAATTTTGACCTGATGCTGTTTGCGAGTGATGACGGCGCCGAACGTCCACTGATTGTCTTCTTTCACGGTGGCGGTTGGGTCATCGGTGACACCCAGAGCCATGCGCCTTTCTGTCAGCAGCTGTCTGTGGCCAGTGGCTGCAGTGTGGTTAGCGTAGATTATCGCCTGGCTCCTGAGTTTCGATTCCCGGCGGCGCAAGAAGATTGTCTGGCCGCGACTTTATGGTGTGGCGCACACTCAACCAAGCTCGGACCCAACAACGGCAGTCTGGTCTTGGCCGGCGACAGCGCTGGCGGTAATCTGGCCGCGTGTACGGCGCTGGCATTGCCGCGTGACCCGGGCCCGACGGTGTTAGGTCAGGTGCTCATTTATCCCGCGGTAGACCATTACACAGCGGGCTACAGTTCCTACCAAAAATATGCGACCGGACACGTGCTCACCTTCAAGCTGATGCAATGGTTCTGGGATTCCTATCTGGGAGGTTTAGATTCCGCTGATCCCACCGCTGAGCGTGCCATGCCTCAGCGCTCTGATGATTTGGCAGTGTCGCCGCCCACTTTTCTGTGCACTGCGGAGTTTGACCCGCTGCGCGATGAAGGTAAAATTTTTGCACAGAAGCTGGCTGCTGCAGGTGTTGCCGTAGCTAGCCATCACTTTGACAACAGTGCTCATGGATTTGCCTGTTCTGAAGGTCCAACAGTACACTTCACCGAGTTTATGAACAGCCTGACACAGTGGTTGTCCACGCTGCAGGCCAATCCTACAGAGAGAGAATTACATGCAAGATCGAATTGAGATTACGGTTACCGACGGCGTGGCCGATGTGCGACTGGTGCGCTCAGACAAGATGAACGCGCTGGATGCAGCGATGTTTAAAGCGATAGAGGAAGCGGGTGAGCAGTTGCGCAATGATCCCAGTGTGCGAGTCGCAGTACTTTCCGGTGAGGGTAAGGCATTTTGTGCGGGGCTGGATATGGCCAATTTTGCCGCCATGGCCGAAGGCGGTAAGAGCTCAGAGCACAAAGGCGGGGCAAAAGCTGTCCCCAAGACGTTGGCGGAGCGCACTCACGGCATCGCTAATCAACCGCAGTATGCTGGCTGGATGTGGCGCGAGCTGCCCATGCCAGTCATTGCGGCAGTGCATGGCGTGGCGCTAGGGGGTGGCCTGCAGGTGTGTCTGGGTGCGGACATTCGATATGCGGCGCCTGGTACCCGATTATCTGTCATGGAGATTAAGTGGGGTCTGGTGCCCGATATGGCTGGCACCCAGTTAATGCGCCATCTGCTGCGCGATGACGTAGTGCGAGAGTTGTCTTACAGCGGAAGAATATTCACCGCTGAGGAGGCTCTTACAATGGGGCTGGTTACAGCGGTCGTGGAAGATCCCTATGAGCACGCGATGACTCTTGCACGGCAGATCGCCGGGCGCAACCCCGACGCTATTCGCGCCAATAAACGTATGTTTAATGCTGCGAACTATCTTAGCGCCGAGGACGGGTTGATGATGGAGTCGGTCGAGCAGGACGCCATTATCGGTACGCCAAACCAGATAGAGGCAGTGATGGCGGAATTGGAAAAGCGACCGGCTCATTTTAAGGACTAACGCCGTTGAGCTACGCAGGTGAACTGAGTAGAATGCGCGGCCGCCTCGGAGCCATAAAGCCTATGCTAGATACCTTCAGGAAACTGCGCCTCGGTGCCGTTATGCTACTGGCTTTATTACCAGTGTTCAGCGTAGCCCAGCCGATTGACACGACTGAAGATGTTAGTGATCCCGGTGCTGAAGAATCGCCCTGGTTGCTGACTCCGCTGCTCAGCAGTGAGCCTAAACTGGGTGCCACGTTAGGTGGCCTTGGAGCGTATCTGAAGCGTTTTGATGCTGGCTCTACCCAGTCGATGATGGGCCTGTACGGCACCTACAGTGATACCGAATCCTGGGTTCTGGCTGCGTTTGCCGATATTTATCTGAACGACAACAAGCACAAGATTGTCGCCGGCGCGGTATCAGGAGAGATCAATAATGACTACGACGATTTTCTTGGCGTAGGCCTGCCGGCACGCACCAAAGATGATCTCGAGGCTTACTTTGTGCGTTACAGCTATCAGGTCAGACCCAACTGGTACCTGGGTGGGCAGGCGATATCCAGTAACTATGCCATCGGTGCCGACGGCCTGCTCGGTGCTTTTTTGGAACTGATTGGTCTCACTGGCTTTGACTCGGTGGGTGTTGGCGCGGTTGCTGAATATGACACCCGTGACCGCCAACGCGATCCCAGCAGCGGTAACAAGTTCGTTGCCCACAACATCGCCTATCGCGAGAGTCTGGGTGGTGACGAGTCATTTGATGTTTTGCACGCTGAATACCAGCACTATTTTCAGCCACTGGACCGCATGGTTCTGGCCATGCAGGTAAAAGGGCGCTGGACTAACGAGGCCCCGCTGGGTGGCTATTCATCGGCGAGCCTGCGTGGTTACGTGGTAGGCAACTATATTGCCCGTAACTGGACGCACGTCGACTTTGATGCCCGCTATATGGTGGGTGAGCGTTGGGGGGTAGTTGGCTTTGCCGGCGTTGGCTGCCTGTATGGAGGTGATCGCTCTTGTACGTATAGCGATGATATTTACCCCTCCGTAGGCGGCGGTTTCATCTACAAACTAAAGCAAGAAGCAGGGATTGTTATTCGTGCCGAGGCGGCTTTTGGAAAGGATGACAACAAAGGCTTTTATCTGCGTTTGGGCCACCCGTTTTAAGGCATTCACCGGCTACCATTTTTCACGCCAGGGCCTGATGTCCAGCTCGTAGGTCCAGGCGTTGCGCGGCTGGTCAAATAGCATGACGTAGTTGTCGGCCAGGTCATTGGGATTGACGATGCCGTCATCGGCTTTCAACTGCTCGAAGTCAGGCACCATGTTGCTGACCCACTCGGTGTCCACGCCGGCGTCAATAACGACGTGCGCTACATGAATATTTTGCGGTCCCAGTTCTCGCGCCATACTCTGGGCGAGGGCGCTGAGGCCGTGTTTGGCACTGGCAAAAGCGGCGAAACCGGCACCGCCGCGTCTGCTGGCAGTAGCACCGGTAAATATAATGGTGCCATGCCCGCGCTCGGTCATACGGCGCGCAGCCTCGCGACCGCATAGAAACCCGGCGAAGCACGCCATCTCCCATATTTTGAAGAACTTGCGGCTATCGGTGTCCAGAATGCCCATGGGCACATTGGCACCTACATTAAAGATCACTATTTCCAGTGGACCTATGTCCTGCTCGATATGTGTAAACAGTTCGATGACCGCATCTTCGTTGCGAGCATCGCAGCTGAAGGGATAGAAGGGCTGACCGGCTGCGGCCATCTCATCCGCCAGCGGCTGCAGTTTGTCTGCATTGCGGCGGGCGGCGCATACCGTCAGGCCGCGTGCGGCGAATTTACGGCAGATAGCACTGCCGATGGCGTCGCCGGCACCGACGATTAAGGCCACGCCGGGTGCAGTAGTAGAAGCTTCGTTCATACTCAATACCAAGTCTTTTAATGCAACTAATACTAGGTCGTCGTGATGGGGGCGTCAACCGGCCCAAAGTGGTCAGGGTGCCGTTGTGATGCAGGCTAACTCCGGTAAATCAATTCTGGTAAAGTGGTCATACCAATACTGCTAATGTAAAACTGGGGTAAGAATAAATGCAGGAAACCTGGCGCTGGTTTGGACCGCAGGATACGGTCACTCTGGAAAATATTGTGCAGGCCGGCGCCAGCGGCGTGGTGACGTCGCTACACCATATTGGTACGGGTGCTGCCTGGCCGTTGGCTGACGTAAAGCAGCGCAAGGCCGAGATTGAAGCTGCCGGGCTGCACTGGTCGGTGGTGGAAAGCATACCCCTGCACAATGATATCAAGACCCGCAGTGGCGATTATCAGCGGTATATCGCTAACTATCAGGAATCGCTGCGCCATGTAGGTGCTGCCGGTATTGAAGTGGTTTGCTATAACTTTATGCCGGTTGTGGACTGGACCCGCACCAATTTGATGTACGAGTTACCGAATGCCTCCCGCGCGCTGCGTTTCGAAATGACCGACTTCGTTGCTTATGATGTGTATATGCTGGAGCGTGAGAACGCAGCCGCAGACTATGCTCCCGAGCTGCTGCAGCGCGCCAGTGAGCGTTTCGCGGCGATGAATGAAGAGCAGCGTGCGCTGCTCGAGCGCAATATTATTGCTGGCCTGCCCGGTGGTGAAGGGTCCTACGACCGGGCCGGCATTCGCGACGCAATTGCGCAGTTCATTGCCATGGGTACTGAGCGTATGCGCGACAACCTGTTCCAGTTTTTGGCCGAGGTGGTGCCGGTAGCGGAAGCCGCTGGCGTGCGCCTGTGTATTCATCCTGATGACCCACCCTTTAGCCTTTTCGGTCTGCCCAGAGTGGTTTCTACGGCGGCAGATGCGCGCGCCTTATTGGCTGCTGTGCCGAGTCCCAGCAATGGTTTGACACTGTGTGCCGGTTCCTTTGGTGCTCGCGGCGACAATGACCTGATTGCGATGGCACGGGAGTTCGGGCCGGATATTCATTTTGTCCATTTGCGCAATGTGCGGCGTGAAAGCGATGGCTCGTTCTACGAATCTGAGCACCTCGATGGCGATAACGACATGGTGGGTTTGATAGAGGCGTTGCTGGATGAAGAATCCCGACGCCAGCGCGAGGGGCGCAGTGATGGCATACCCATGCGCCCCGACCACGGTCATCTGATGGGCGACGAAATCGGCCGTGACGGGGTCAACCCGGGGTATTCCTTTGGTGGTCGCCTTAAGGGCCTGGCCGAACTACGTGGCGTTATGCATACGCTGGAAACTCTGCGCTCGCGCAACCCGGACTAATTCATATAGTCCTGTAGCTGAGCTTGCCAGAGCTGATAGCCGGGACCATTAAGGTGAAGTTCGTCATTGCTGTAAGCATCTTTGATGGAACCATCCGGGTCCAGAAACGCCGGGTATAGATCGATAAAGGTGGTGCCTGTAGCTGTGGCAATCTCGGCGATGACAGCGTTGTAGGCCTCAACCTCTTCCTGCTTATCCGCGGCGCGGGGCAACACGCTTTGCAGGAAAATTTCGGTTCGCGGAGACTCCTGCTGCAGTCGCTGGACGATTTCACGGTATTGTTGGTAACTGGTGTCACGGCTGTCCGGTCCGTGAGTCAGGTCGTTGGTGCCGATCATCAGGAACACACGTTCAGGTGCAGCCTTGCTGACCTGTTCCAAGCGCTGTAAAACGCCGGTGGTAATATCGCCGCCAATGCCGCGATTGATGGCCCTCAGTGCGGGGAATACTTCCTGCCACTCGCCGCCCTCGGTGATACTGTCGCCCAGGAATACGGTCGCACCGCTGGCTATCGGATAGCTGTCAAAAAAGCTGAATTTGCGCTCGTACATGGGTTCCAGAAAACTGCGTACCAGGCTAGCGCCATTGAAATAAACGCCCGCCGCCACTGCCAGCGTCAGCACGTTTAGGGTGACTGATAATCTAATAAGCCAGGTTTTCATATTACTCTCCAGGGGCGGCGGGCACTGAAACCTGCACGCAGTCGATACGACCGCTGCGCTCGTTCAGCGTTTGCTTTGGATTAGCGCTGCCGGCATTACACATGAACAAAGTATGACCATCAGCGCCGCCCAGCATGCAGGCGAACGGGTTCAGGTTGCCGGTATCGATGCTCTCTAACACCTCGCCGCCTTCGCGCACGCGCACGCAGGCATGGTTGGCACAGGCGCTAACCCAGATACAGCCTTCGGCATCCAGGCAAATACCGTCCGGTATCAGCTTGCCGAGTTCAGCCCAGACCCGGCGCTGACTGAGGCTGCCGTCGGCAGCGATGGAAAAAGCCGTTAGCCGATTGCCCCATGATTCCGCCACGACCAGGGTCTTACCGGCGTCTGTAATCACCATGCCATTGGGAAAACTGAGTTCGCTGGGGCCGGCGCTGACGGCGCCACCGGGCGCTACCTGAGCCAGCTGCGTGGATTGTGGAGGGTCGCCAGCCATCAGATCGAAGCCGAAATTGCCGATGTAAGCGGTGCCGTCGTCACCGACCACCATGTCATTACTCTGATGCGTGTGCACTGTGCCTAGGTCAGCATAGACCTCTAGCGTAGCGTCCATCAGGCGGTAGAGCAGATTGCTTTTCATCCCAACAATCAGCATCTGTCCGTCTGGTAGCCAGCCCAGACCGCCGGGGTTGCCTGGTACCTCCAGCGTTTGCAGTATCTTGCCGCTGGCGCTGACCTGAATCACCTGGTCAGCGTGCATGTCGGAAAACCACAGGCTGCCATCGTGCCACCGCGGGCACTCCGGGAAGGCCAGGCCAGCGACGATGGTGTGCAGTTCACTCACGGTTCGATAAGTACATTGGGACGTGGCAGTCCCTGTTCTTCGCATATCGCCAGGTAGTAGTTGAGCGTCAGGCTGCCATCAACCACCATATCGATTTCATCATTCTCACCGAGGTTGATATTGGAGCCATACATCTGAAACCAGACCCGGGTGTTGTCTTCGATACATTGCAGCGTGTGCTCTGAACCTGCGGGTTCATAGAGGAAAGAGCCAGCGCGATTAACGTAGTCGTACTCTTTGTACTTCCAGGCACCGGAGGTGGTGTAGCCGAAGACCGGTCCGGTATGGCGGTGTTTTTGCACTTCGTAGCCGGCCTGAAAGATATTCTCGATAATCCACAGGCCTTCACCAACGCGGACATGTAACACTTTCAGCATGCTGCCATCGCCGATATCAACAAACGGCAGGTCGTCTTTGCCAAAGTGCACGGCTTCTGGGGTAGTTATCATAGTGCTTCCTTTTCGTTCTGTGAGAATGGTGTGAGTCCGATAATAATGATGTGGCGGCATCGGTGCCATGCTGGTGCCGGTATAAGGCTTGCCCAGTATGGCTTTCAGGACCGATACAGTTACATCATGCTGATTGAGACTGTTAGCTGCGCAGAATATTCATCTGCTGCTCGAGTATTTCGGGGCTATGGCTGGAGTCCAGCGCAACTCTATCAACCAATCCGCCAAAACGGTCCTTAAGCTGGTGCGCGACTTCCTCTGGCGTGCCCACCGCGGCAAAAGCCATCAAGACTTCGTCGTCAATTTGATCCGGCAGCTCATCCCAGCGCCCGTCTTTGGTAAGGCGGTTTAGGCGGCCCTGCAGGTCACCCCAGCCGTGGGTGTCCAACACCACTTTGTAGGCTGGTGTAGACGCGTAAAAGCCCAGCCGATATTTAATGGCGGCCTTGGATTTTTCCAGCTGCTCTTCGGTTTCGCCGCTGGCGACAAACACCGGAAACTGGACTTCGAAGTCCTCCAGGGACCTGCCATTGGCGGCAAGCTCTGCTTCCAGACTCGGAATCATGACTTCTTTGAAGTGCTTTTCGCTGCAAAAAGAGTGCACGATAATGCCGTCGGCTACTGCGGCCGCGGTTTTCATCATGAGCGGGCCTACCGCTGCCATCATCACGCCGGGTCGCCCGTACTCGCTGTTGGTAGGGCTGAATTCCGGAGTCATTAGCCGGTGCTGGTAGATATCGCCCTCGTAGGCGAGCCGGGTGCCGTCATACCAGCAATCCCAAATAGCATGCATAGCTTCAATATATTCTCGCATCTGTTTGGCCGGGCCGTGCCAGGGCATACCGAAGCGCTTGGTGATATGCGGCTTGATCTGCGAACCCAGGCCCAAAGTAAAGCGGCCCTGAGAGTAGGCATTGAGGTCATGGCCGATGTTAGCCATGTTCATCGGGGTGCGCGCCAGAGCTACGGCAATAGAGGTGCGCAGGTTAATCTTGCTGGTGTGATGCGCTGCCAATGCCAGTGGCATAAACGGTTCGTGAGCAATTTCTGCTACCAGTAGTCCGTCGTAGCCGATTTCCTCCAGCTCCTGCGCCTTGCGCACCAGCTTGTCGGTGGAGTGAAATTCCTGGCCGAAGCCAAATCCGCCATCAATTTTCATATTGAATCCTTTTTGAGTTTATACTTCTGCTTGCCGCAGCATTGTTTTAGTGCGTGGCAACGCCAGGCAATATAGCGTCGCGGGCCACACTTTTTTTAGGTAACCAATGGAGGATAGACGGTCCATGCTGAATGCTCAATGGGTACACCATTACGCCGTTATCAATGGCATTCATACCCACTATGTGGAGCAGGGCGAGGGTATCCCGGTTGTCTTGTGCCACGGCTTTCCGCACCTCTGGTTCAGTTGGCATCGGCAGATACCGGTGCTGGCAGAGGCCGGCTTCCGCGTGATTGCTCCGGATATGCGCGGCATGGGGCAGACCGAAGCGCCAGATGATCCGCGCGAATACGATGTCGACCATATCACCGGTGATCTGCTGGGACTGCTGGACCATATCGGTGAAGAGAAAGCCATATTCATTGGTTTGGATTTTGGTGCTTTTGCCAACTATGACTTTGCGCTGCGGCACCCCGAGCGCACGATCGCAGTGATCGGGCTGGAAAACCCGGCGGCGCCGCACGACCCCAATGAACCGCCGCTGACCGGGTATCGGCGCATGGGTGCAGAGCACTTTCTGCACATTAACTATTTTCTGGAGCCGCCGCGTGCAGATATTGAGCTGGCGGAACAGACACGACGCTTTTTACATACTGTGTTCTGGACCCTGAGCGGCGAGGTCAGTTATTTCGATATGTTCAAGTTTCCACCGGAGACCAGCTATATCGACGCTATGGTTGTGCCGCCGCCGCTGCCGTGGCCCTGGTTGAGCGAACTGGAGCTGGAATTCTTCGTCTCCGAGTACAGTCAGTGTGGCTTTACCGGCGGCATCAATTGGTACCGTTCCATGGACATGAAGTGGGAACAGCGCCGGCCCTATGAAGGCGTGCAGAGTGAAGTGCCTGCCTGGTTTATTGGCAGTGAAAACGACGTCGATCTGGAAGGCTTTCACGGCGACGATCCGATTGCCCAGATGCGGGCTATTTTTCCAAAGCTGATGGACGTGCAAATGATCCCCGGCGCAGGACATATGATTCAGTTGGAGGCGACTGAAGCATTAAATGTCATCCTATTAGACTACTTGGCGCGTATAAGAAACCATGGCATTTAAAAATCAGAAAGACTTTCAGCACCAGCAGCCGCCACGTATCGGCGTGTTGTTAACTAATTTGGGCACACCGGAAGCACCGACGGCAGGGGCAGTGCGGCCCTGGTTGCGGCAGTTTTTGTCCGATCCCAGGGTCGTAGAGATTCCACGGGCAGTGTGGTGGTTCATTCTCAATTGCATTATTTTGCTGGTACGTCCACGCAAGTCTGCGGCGAACTATCGCAAGATATGGATGGAGGAGGGGTCGCCACTGCTGCATTACACGCGAGAACAGGCCTCCGCTCTCGATGAAAAGCTGCGCGCCGAGTGTGGTGATCATATTGTGGTTGAGTATGCGTTTCGCTATGGCGAGCCGTCGTTGGCAACCGCGTTGGAGAGGCTCAGCCAACAGGGCGTGCGCAAGCTACTGGTATTGCCTTTGTTTCCGCAGTACTCGGCCGCTACCGGAGCCTCAACCTTCGATGCGCTGGCGGCAGATTTTAACCGTCGTCGTTGGTTGCCGGATTTGCGCTTCGTCACCCATTATCACGACTATCCTCCTTACATTATGGCCCTCTCTTCGAGCATAAGGTCTCATTGGCAGGCCCACGGTCGCGCCGACAAGTTGGTACTGTCCTATCACGGGCTGCCCAAGCGTCAGTTGGAACTGGGCGACCCCTATTTTTGTGAATGCCAGAAGACTTCACGTCTGCTGGCGCAAGAGCTGGGTCTGGCCGAGGACGAGATACTGACGACCTTCCAGTCGCGTTTCGGCGCCGCTGAGTGGTTGCAGCCCTACACCGAGGGTACGGTGCGTGAACTGGCCGCTGCCGGAACCCAGTCGATACAGATAGTGTGCCCAGGGTTTTCCTCTGACTGCCTGGAAACTCTTGAAGAAATCGATATGCAGATTCGAGATGTGTTTCTGGAGGGCGGTGGTGAGCGCTTTGAATATATTCCGGCACTGAACGCATCGCCGGGCCATATTGAGGTACTGGCGGATCTGGTGAAGGAAAACCTGCAGGGTTGGGAAGTTGGAGTGGACGATCCGCAAGAGACTCATGAGAACGCCAGGAAACTTGGCGCCAAGCAGTGAGTGTTGCGGCACGCGGATGGCAGGCGCAGCGGCCTGCGGTCAGCGTGCCAAGCCCCGTTATTGACTATCCAATTCTTCCCAGCGCTGATAGGCCTTTTGTAGCTCGGCCTGTACCTCGCTAATGGCAGCCACGACGGGCTCCTGCAACTGGTGATCCTGCTGGTAAAAGTCGGGCGCTGAGACCTGCGCTTCCAAGGTGGCCTGCTTTTGCTCCAGCTCCTCAATCGCAGCGGGCAGTGCGTCAAGTTCGCGCTGATCCTTGTAGGATAGCTTCTTCTTCGAGACTACCGTCGGTGTTACTGCCGCCGGGGCTGCTGTGCTGGCAGTGGGCGCCTCAGCAGGCGTGTCCAGACCACGTAAACTACCACCTTGGTCTACCCAGTGGCTGTAGCCGCCGACATGCTCGCTAACGACGCCATTGCCTTCCAGCACTAATACGCTGGTCACAACGTTGTCCATGAATTCACGATCGTGACTGACCAGTAGTACAGTGCCCTTGAATCCGAGCAGAATTTCCTCCAGTAGCTCTAAAGTTTCTACGTCGAGGTCGTTGGTAGGTTCGTCCAGCACCAGCAGGTTTGCCGGTTTGCTGAATAGCTTGGCCAGTATGGCGCGATTTTGCTCACCGCCTGATAAGGCCTTAACGGGCGTTCGCACACGTTCAGGGGTAAACAAAAAGTCACCCAAATAAGAAATAGCGTGACGTTTTTTGCCATCTACTTCAATAAAGTCCTGTCCGCCGCAGACATTGTCGATGAGGTTTTTCTCAGGATCCAGATTGGCCCGTAGCTGATCGAAATAGGCGACTTCCAACTTGGTGCCAAGCTTTACAGTGCCCGAGCTGGGTGTCAGTTCGCCTAACAAGATTTTGATGAGCGTCGATTTGCCGGCGCCATTGGCGCCCACGATACCGATGCGGTCGCCGCGGCTAATCAGAGTGGAGAAATTGCGAATGACAACATCGTCGCCAAACTGTTGTGTCACCTGCTCCAGTTCCGCTACGCGCTTGCCAGAGCGATCAGCAGCGTCCAGGCTGAAATCTGCTTTGCCAGTCTTCGCCCGCCGTTCGCCGTGTTCGACGCGCATGGCTTTCAATGCGCGCACTCTGCCTTCGTTGCGGGTCCGCCGGGCTTTGATGCCCTGACGAATCCACTTCTCTTCTTCAGCCAGGCGCTTGTCAAACAACTCATTGGCCCGCTCTTCGGCCGCCAGCTGCTGCTCACGATGACGCAAAAAGCCGTGGTAAGTGCCTTGCCAGCTGGTCAGGTGGCCGCGATCCAATTCGGTAATAGTGGTTGCCAGCGACTGCAGGAACGCCCGGTCGTGAGTAATGAATACGATCGCTCCCGGGTAGCTTTGCAGTTGTCGCTCCAGCCATTCGATGGCCGGGATATCCAGGTGGTTGGTAGGTTCATCCAGCAGCAGGATATCCGGTTCGTTGACCAGTGCCTGCCCCAGCGCCACGCGTCGCCGCCAGCCGCCGGAAAGGCTAGCCATTTTCGCGTCACTGGGCAGCTGTAGCTGCGTGATTACAGTTTCTACCCGCTGTTGCAGGCGCCAGCCGTCTTTGGCTTCAAGCTCTGTCTGGGCCTTGGCCAGGCCGTCCATGTCGTTTTCATTAATACAGTGGTGATAGCGTGCCAGCAGGTCGCCAACCTCAGCCAGCCCGTGCGCGACGACATCGTAAACGTCCTGATCGTCGGCTTGCGGCAGCGCCTGATCCAGATAGGCCATCTTAGTACCGGGCCGTAACCAGCGCTCGCCGCTTTCCAGTCCAGCCTGCTGGGTAATAACTTTTAGCAATGTTGATTTACCGGCACCATTGCGGCCCAGAAGGCCAATTCTGTCACCGGGCTCAATCGCAAAATCCACATGATCAAGCAAGATATGAGTGCCGAAATTTAGGGATGCCTGGTCGAGCTTAAACAGGGCCATGGAGCCATCACATGCAGTAAATGAGGCGGCGATTGTACGCGACTTGCATCCCGGGGGCGACTGCCGCCGCGCTTCTTTTACTTCAGCCTGTTTACGCCTTTACTTGATCTCTGGGTCAAAGGTAATCGGCATAGCCTTGATGGTGCTGGTGAAGAAATTACGCATGTACGTGATTTCACCGTCAAGCTTGGGGTTGCGCAGTCGCGGTAGCAGTTCTTCAAAGATAATGCGCAACTCCATTCGAGCCAGATTCATGCCCAGGCAAAAATGTTCGCCAACGCCAAAGGAGCGCAGTTGCCGCGGCAGATTATCGGTGCGCTTGGCGCGATGGATATCAAAAACCATTGCATCATCCCCGAACACGTCTTCATCGTGGTTGACGGCGTGATAGTGCAAGATCACCTTGTCACCCTTCTTGATGGTCTCACCGCAGACCTCTACATCCTCCATAGCGGTGCGTCGCATCATGATAAAGGCCGTGTTATAGCGGACCATTTCCTCGATCGCGTCGGGTACGTCCTCTGGGTGAGCTACCAGATGCTCTAACTGCTGTGGGTGTTCCAGCAGCAGGCGCATGCCTTGAGAAGTGACTGAGCGGGTGCTCTCATTGCCACCTACCATGATCAGCATGAACATCCATGCGAACATGTCGTCACTGATAGGTGCGCCATCTACGGCGCCGGTCAACAGCGCCTGCACGACATCGCTGGTCGGATTCTGGCGTTGGTTAGCGGCGTGCTGATGGGCGTAGAGCAGCACTTCAAGGCTGGCGGTCTGAGCTTCTGCTTCGGTGGTAGCGACATCAGGATCGTCGGCAAACGCCATCGCATTGGTCCAGTGAAAAAACTGGTGGCGATCTTCAAGTGGCACGCCCAGGGTTTCCAGGATCGCCATTAGTGGCAGTTCAGCGGCTACTTCCTCGATAAACTCGCAGTGCCCCTGGCTGGCTATATTGTCGATAATGCCTTTGGCCATCTCGCGCAGGCGTGGCTCGAAAGCGGCCACAGCCCGCGGTGTAAAGGCATCCCTGACCACCTTGCGATACTTCATATGGCGCGGAGGATCCATGTTAATAATGAAGTTCTCCGCCATCATCTGCGCATTGTCGCCGTCGGCGGTTTCCATGGGAAACGGTCCGCGTTCAGCGGAGGAAAAAATTTGCGGATTCTGCGACACAAAGTCCAGCGCTTCGCGACGCACGACCGCCCAGTAGGGAATGCCCGTGATAGGGTCGTCCATTTTTACTACCGGGCCGGCCGCGCGGATGCGTGCTAGCTCGTCGTAGGGCATGCCTTGGGCGTATGTGTCGTTATCCAGTAAGTTAACAAAGGGACATTCATTCATGGCGTCGTCTCGGCGCGCGTGCGCATGGCTGTGGGTAGCTGGTTGACTGCAAAAGTACAACAAGTGCAGGATCCAGACCAGCACCTGCTTCTTTAACAGCCATGGGTGGGGGTGCGGTATGAGCGTCTGGTTCAGATTGTTGGCCGCCGCTGTTATAGACGTCATGCTGGCACGGGGTTAATCTGCTGCTGCATCGTAAACTGAGTAAATCAGCGGGAGTAATGGTATGGCATATCAGGGTAAATCAGCATTGGTAACAGGTGGCGGCAGCGGCATGGGGGCATTGGCTGCACAGCAGTTTGCTGCTGCTGGCGCGCAAGTGGCTATTTTGGATGTGAATGAAGCGGGTTTGAAGGAAACGGCGGCGGGCAATCCAAATATTCACCCCTATGTGGTTGATATTACCGACTTTGCTGCGGTTGAGGCGGCGGTTGCCGAGTTTGAATCTGCACACGGACCTTTGGATCGAGTCTACAACTGCGCGGCGATTATGCCATTTGGCAAGCTGCTGGAGCAGGACCCCGCGGTTACCAATAAGCTGATGAGCATTAATTACGGCGGACTGGTCTGTGTTGCACGTGCGACTGTCCCGGGAATGGTTGCCAGAGGGTGTGGCGAATTCGCCAGTTTCGCTTCCATGTCCGGCATTATCCCGAGCCTGATGATGGGTGGATACAATGCCAGTAAGGCAGCAGTAGCGACCTATACGGAGGTGCTCTGGCATGAGAATCGTGACAGCGGCGTCAAGTTCGTTTGTGTGTGTCCACCCGCAGTGGCGACGCCGTTATTGAATCAAGGTAAGGAAACCACTTGGCCCAAGCTGATGCAGCAGTCTGAGGGCTCAGAGCTGACTCCGGATGTGGTGTTGGCCGCTGTCGATGCGGATCTTGAGAAAGGCAATTTTTGGTGCACAGTGACCCGCGAAGCAAAAATTGGTTTTTATATGCGTCGCTGGATGCCGAATGCGGTCTGGAACAATATTCATAAGGTCGAGGGTTTCTAAGGCGGCTTTTTAATGACCCGGTTATCGTCCCGCGCAGCCGCGGGGGTTGGTTCGCATCAGCGACAAATGGTACATTGGGCACCGGTTTAACAGATCACGATGTAATTATGGAACTCGATGACAATACTGCCTACGCGCTGGCTTCTTGGGCACATTTTTCAGAGGACGTTTCGGATGAACTTCTGCGCGCGGTAACCGGCGCTTTTGCGCTGGTAGCCGCCGCAGATGGGTATCTTTCACCCCCCGAAGTTAACCGATTCTTGCAGCTGTTACGCGACCGTGAAGCCCTGTTTTTTGGGCTTGATCTGAACTCTGTGGAACGCGTATTTCGTGATATCTGCTCTGCTCTGGTCGCCGATCCGAAGCAGGGACAGCAAACAGCACTAGAGTATGTTGCCGCTGTCGCAAGCAACGAACAGCATCGTGAACTGGTTATGGCTGCTGCGCGAATCGCGTTGCTGGCGGATGGTCGAGAAATGACCAGCGAGCAGGATGTTTTGGTGTTGATTCGTGATGCGCTAGGCGCCAGTCCGCTTTAAACTTTTAGGTCCCGCTACAGACAATATTGAAGGCGAGGGGTACTCCTTCGCAACCTACGCAATCTACGCAACCTACGCAATACGATACTCGCGCCCGGCCACAATATCTCAGCGGCCGAATGTGCGCAGCCGCGGAGGGCTAGGCGGCTTTGCTGCCGGCGCGCGCTTTGCGTTTGGGTTTTGTTTTGGATGTGGCTTTAGAGCGGGCTTTGGCGCTGCTCTTGGTTGCAGCTGCTGCCAGCTCAGCAAAGCTCTCTTCCAGGCATTGCCGATAAAAAGACGGGTCCGGCATGATATCGCGACAGGAAGTGGCGGATATAGTGAACGCGCCGCAGTAGCTGCTGATGACATGAAACAGGCCGAGTCCGTCAAATACTGGGCCGGTGCCATAATTGGCTATCATTTTGGCACCGGTGCTATAGAGCGGAACCTGAGGTCCAGGTACGTTGGTAATTACGCAGTTGAAGAGCGGCTTCATGCGATTTAACAGCCCCCAGCGACTGGCCATGCGCGCCGCTTGGGCAGTCAGCATTGAGGGGATAAACTGGGTGTAATCGGTCATGGCCTTGGCGCCGATGGCCTGTGACATCTCTTTCGCGTTTCTGGTTCCCTCGTGCACTGCCTGCAGTCGCTCAAGTGGTTCTGCAATATCACTGCGTACCTGAACGGTAAGCGCCGATACGACATTGCCTCCGGTGTTATCGCCTTCAGTGCGCACGTTTACCGGGGCCATAGCCACCATCGAATCATCCGGTAACTCGTCGTAGTGCTCTAAATACTTGCGCATGGCGCCACCGACAATGGCAATGGCGGCGTCGTTTACCGTGGCGCCCGGCACTGAGTTTTTAATCGCCTTCACTGCTTCCAGTTCAAAGCTGACCGCATCGAATACCCGGTGCGGTGAAACTTTGTCATTGAAACGCGTGCGTGGAACCACCTTGACCGACTTGAACTCGCCGCGTCTCGTCGCCGCATAAGTGCGTGCCAGGCCGGGCATCGTATTCATCGCCACGTCCACGAAGTGGAAAGGCTTTTTGATGTTGTTTATCTGCGCTCGGGCAACCAATTCCAGACGGCTGGGTTGTGAGTCAACTTGAATAATCGCTTGTTTGCGGTTTTCGATGTAATCGGGTGACATATCGTGAATGGCCGCCGTCATTTCCATTCCGGAGGTGCCGTCGATGGCTGCGTGGTGGGTTTTACTAAAGACTGCGAAGCTACCTTTGGGTACGCCCTCAACATTGTCCAGACCTTCGATAACGTAGGCTTCCCACAGCGGACGCTTGCGGTCCAGAGGGCGGGCGTGCAGCCGTGATATCAAAATACATAACTGACGCCAGTCGCCCGGCTTGGGTAATGCCAGATGGCGAATATGGAACTCAGGGTCGTAGTTGCCGTCGGAAACCCAATAGGGGTGGTCCAGGTTTAGCGGCACTTCTACAAGCCGGCGCGTCATCGGCGGCATACTCTGCAAGCGCTGATCGTAGTTCTCAATGATCTCTTTGAACCGGACTTTACCGCCCGGCGCTGTGGACTGGTCATAAATAACCAGTCCTGAAATGTGCATAGGTGCGTTGGGCGTTTCCAGGTATAAAAAGGATGCATCCATTCCGGTCAGCTGAAGCATTTGATTAGTCCTCGTGTTTTAGCGCTGTGTCGAAAAAGCGAATATAGCTTGTTTTGATGCAAAGTGCCTGTCCTGGTCGAATCTATAATGCTTGGACTACTCTTGCATGACTCGATCCAGTCGCTCGGGCTGGCGCCACACGCCGCCAAGCAGACGCCAAAGGTAAACCAATGACAGTATTAGAATGCTGGCGACAAAAATGCGCCATGATGTTTCAGCACTCAGCTGCAGTACCAGAATGACGTAGTACTGGATGACAACCATGATCCAGTGCAATGAAATAGAGGTGATCATTAGCCAGCGGGTATCTCCGGCGCCACGCAGTACGCCGCCGGCAATGAGCAGCGTGGCGTCAGCGAGAACATAGCAGGCCAGGCCGACCATCATGAAGCCACCTAGCCGCCTGATTTCGCTGAAGTCTGCGCCAGAGCCGGCAAAGATCCCGATCAGCGGTTGGCGTAGCACGATGAACAATAAACCGAGGCAGGCCGCGTAGGTGAGTGCCAGTTTGAATCCGGCTGCGATTACCGCGTTGGCTCTGCTCATATCGCGGGCTCCGACGTAGCGTCCAATCAGGCTAATGACTGCAATATTCAGACCTATCATTGGTACGAAAGAAACCATGTCCCAATTGAAAACAATAGCTGCTGCCGCGCCGGCGGCGACGCCGTAGGCCTGAAACATGAGTATAAACAGGTTGAACGTGGCGATGTTCATAAACATCTCAATGCCCGACGGGAACCCCAGTCGTGCATAGCGACGCATAATCCCCCAGTCTATGCGCAATGACTCCTTGACTCGAAACTGCAACCGATGATCCCGTGACAGATAAAAGGCAACGAACACTCCGAGTGCGCATAGTGTGCTGATAACCGTGCCCCATGCAGCACCGGCGATGCCCAGAGCGGGCAGTCCCAGTGACCCGAAGATAAGCGCATAACTCAGAGGGATATTGATTAACATGCCAAACAGGTCGGCGATCATGATGACACGGGTTCTACCGATACCGGCGAAGTAAGAGGCGATGCAGGCTTTACTAAGATTGAAGAGGCATCCATACAGCAATATCTTGTAGTAAGTCTGTTCTAGCGCTACCAACTCGCTTTCGTGTCCCATGGCCGCAAATAGCTGATAGACGAAATACGCCACTATAGCGATCAAGGGCAGAAACATGACGGCCATGACCAGACCGGTTGTTACGACCCGCGGGCACTTATGCAAATCGCCGGCACCGTAATACTGGGCGACTAGAGCGTTAGCGTATGACATCACGCCCAGAAACAGGGAAAGACTAAGGAAAGAGGCAATGCCGCCACCCAGAGCTGCTGCCATATGACTGGGGCTGATGAATGACATGAAGAGACGATCAGCGAAAATCATCGCGGCGAACGAACCCTGCGACACTACCATCGGCAGCGCCAGGCTTAACAGCTCCCTTAGCGGGCTATGAGCGTCGGGAAGCTTGCGCATGTACTACCTGCTTTTGCGCTGGCGCAGTCGTGTTCAAACGCCTGCGCCTAGCCAGAGCTATTTTTTGAGCAGAGACTTGAAGCCATCAACTTTGGCTTTGTCTTTGTCGCTCAGATTGCTGTCCATCTGCTTTTCCAGTTCCTTTTTGGCATAGTCCTTGGCCAGCTGCTCAACTTTAGCGCTGGCGGCCTGCTCTACTTGCTGCAGTAATTGGCGGGTTACGCGCTGCGCCAACTGAGCAGGAGTAAGGCCTTGTTCGGCACTACCCAGATTGCTGACGCGAATGTCGGGAATATCCATGGAAGTGGTCTCGATGCCCGGGGCGGTTAGCTTGGCCGTGCTGTTGATAAAGCTGAACTTGCCAACGGCCAGCAGTATCTCCGCGCCCGACTCCGTGGGTTCCGGCTCTGGTGCGGCCTCACCGGCCTGACTTTCGATGTTCTCCAGTAACTGCTTGAGATTGCTCTTGCCGGCTGCTTGCTCGATATTTAGCAAGGCGCCATCAACCAGAATTTCATCAATAACGATGACATCACCGCTAATGCTGGCAGGGTTTATCTGCAGCGCGATCTGGTCCATCTCAAAGGCATTGTCAGCTTCATATCCCGTAGGATTGGCAATGCTGAGGCCGTGCAGCTCGCCACGGCCATCCTTCAGCGTCAGTTTGACCTCTGCCAGACTCACGCTGGTGCCCACAACCGTGGTGCCGGTTTGTTCTATGACTCGTTTGACGATGCTGTCCAGGTTTTGCAATACGAGCACGCTGAACAGGATGACTGCTGCAACGATTAGGGCAATCAGTCCTAGACCTATCTTGGCTGGGGTTTTCATCGATTTTTCTCCGCGAGTTTGATCAAGTCGGCCACTATAGAACATTAGCGGGCTGTTGGGCATAATGTTGCGACTTAATTGGCAGCCGCGAGCACCATGTACCACAACTACTTTGGCCTGGAGGAGCAGCCGTTTTCTATTGCGGTGAACCCCCGGTATCTTTTCATGAGCGCGCGCCATCGCGACGCGCTTGCGCACCTGTTGTATGGAGTCGGCAGTGGCGGTGGTTTTGTGCTGCTGACCGGTGAAGTTGGGACCGGCAAAACCACGATTAATCGATGCCTGCTCGAGCAGCTGCCGAGCAAGACCGATATCGCCATTATTCTCAATCCGGCCCTGAATGCTGAAGAGTTGTTGGCGTCTGTCTGCGATGAGTTGGGTATAGCTTATGACGCCTCTGCCACAACGCTGAAAACTCTGACCGATTTGCTGCATGAGTATCTACTGGCGAATCATCAGCGCGGTCGCAACACCGTGTTGTTGATAGACGAAGCGCAACACCTGCAGTTTGATGTGCTCGAGCAAATACGTCTGCTGACAAATCTGGAGACAAATACGCAAAAGCTGTTGCAGATTATTCTGGTAGGGCAGCCAGAGCTGTCAGCTCTGCTCGCCAAACCAGAGTTACGCCAACTCAGTCAGCGCATCACTGCCCGCTATGACCTGCAGCCGCTGAATCGAATCGAGACCGATGCTTACATTATGCATCGGCTTCAGGTAGCCGGCTTACCCGCGACACAACGGCTTTTTAGCTCTGGCCTGGTGAGTCTTATTCATCGCAGCACGCGTGGTATTCCGCGTTTGATAAACGTGGTCTGTGACCGCGCCCTGTTGGGTGCTTACGGTCAGGGTAAACCCTGTCCGGATCGGCGGATTTTGAAGCAGGCGATTACCGAAGTCATGGGTGAACAACTGGCACAGCCTCAAGGGATAACGCGCCGGTGGCCGCTGGCAGCGGCGCTGGTGTCGGCAGCGATGTTGGCCGGCGTGTTGTTAGTCGTCATTGGGTATCAGCAGCCTCCACCTTCTTTAATACCTGCCAGTACTCGTACCGCGATCGAGCCTACACCAGCACCCGCGGTGGCAATGCCCGTGGCTATCCCGGCCGCGGCCCTGCCAGAGCCCTGGTATTCCCGTGAAAGCAGTGCTCGGACAGTATTGGCAGCTTATGTGGGCGCCGGAGAGTTTGCGGCCAATGATGTCTGTGCAGCCTTATCGACGCGCGGCTGGCGCTGCGAGTCTGCTGGTGCCGAAACCTGGGACGATGTATTGAAGCTGCAGCGGCCAGTATTGTTATCGCTGGTTACAGCGCAGCGCTTTAATGGTTTTGCGGTGCTGATTGGGGTGCAGGCGCAGCAAGCGCGGCTGTTGCATAGCGGCAGGGAAGTAGATGTCGCCCTGGCTCGACTGGGCCCACTATGGACTGGAGAATATATGCTGATCTGGCAACCGCCGCCGGGTTATTCAAGCCCCCTGGCATTGGGTGATAGCAGCCCAACAGTGGCGTGGTTGGCGCAACAGTTTGCGCGACTTGACGGCCAACAACAGCCGTTGACTGAGTTAGATTTTACGGCGGCACTGGACACCCGGGTGCGTTTGTTTCAGCGGCAGAGCGGGCTACGCGATGATGGCGTCGTTGGCCTGCAGACTTTGTTGAAACTGCAGTCAGTAACCGTAGATGTTGTCAGTCTGGAGCGCGCCGGTGCGGATTCTGCGCCGAGCTCTGTTAGACAGGAGAGGACTGATGTCGCTGATTCTTGATGCTTTGCGCCGCTCAGAGAGTGAGCGCGCTGCAGACGGTGGCGTGCCCGGTATTAGCACGCAGCAGCAACCTGCAGTCGGCAGCAACGCTCGTTTCGGTAGTTGGCTATTGATAATGCTGGCCGCTGTGCTGCTAGTAACACTGGCAGCGCTGGTGTTGTGGCTCAATAAGGATAGTAAGCCGCAGCAACAGCCTGCTGTTGCTGTTGTGCCGAAAACCCTGCAGTTCTCAGACTCGCGCGCCGAGACGAGCAAACCTGCCATGGCTGCTCTTGCGGGGGCAGGAGTACCTGCAGCATCGCCCACAACACCGTTAGAGACGACGCCGGAGGCTTTACCGGTGGTTTCCTCATCAGTTCCAGAAACTGTTGTCGAGACAGCGACTCGGGCGTCCTTGCCGCAACAGGCAGAGCCTGACGTGATCACGATTGCACCCATTAATACTCCGCTTGCAGCGACCACCTCGAGAGCCGCAGTCGCAGAACTCTATCGCAACTCGAGGCCGCCGCAGCGAGAGGCGGATCAAACCTCGCCTTCCGCCCCTGCTTCGCGGTCGTCAAAGGGTATAGATATAGAAGCCATGACCGCGCTGGCTGCTCGCGAGCTTGCGACCCAACAACTACAGTCTGCGGTGCCCGAGAGTGAGGTTGAACTGTTGGGTGAGCTAGCGCAGTCATTCAAGGACCAGGTGCCGAGCCTGTATTATCGGCAGCATAGTTGGTCGGCCCAGTCGAGACAGCGTTTTGTGGTGATAAACGGTGAGAATCGACGCGAAGGCGATCGGGTCGCGGCGGGAGTAACCTTGCTGGAGATTCTTCAGGAATCCAGCGTACTGGAGTATCAAGGCACCCAGTTCCGTTTACGTGCACTGAATAGCTGGGTCAACCTGTAGTCACTGTTGCTGCCGATTGTGGTCTGGATTGGATTATTTTGCACAACCTGATAAGGTCACGTGGAACAATAACTGTCTAAGGAAACATCGCTATGAAATACCTGCTAACCGCCATTTGCCTGTTGGGTTCCTCGTTAGCCTTTGCCGAGTGTAAAGCCCCTGCCGAGCCGGTCATGCCGGATGGAGCGGTCGCTGATTTGGCGACCATGGTCGAAGGTCAGAAAGCTGTTAAAGCCTATGTTAGCAGTGTAGAAGGCGAGTATTTGCCCTGTCTGGAGGCGGAAACTGCAGCGGCAGCCCTGACAGATGAGGATGGCGCGGAAGACTTAGCTGCCGAACGTGCCGCCGTCTATAATGCGGCGGTCGATAAAGTGACAGCTGTCGGCGAAGCATTTAATGCGGAAATTCGTGAGTACAAAGCTAAGGCTGCTCAGTAGGCAGACCGATCGCGCTACTCTTTGGCCTATCTGGGGTGGCGGGTGCCGCGGACATTATTCAGGGTCCGTGTAACCAGAAAATATTGTGCCTGCACCGGCAGTCGTTGTCGGTGTGGTGGTGTCCTGTCGTGCCTTACTAGCGCCTAACTAAAGAGCCCACATCATGTCTCTAGACCCAGAACTAGTACCTGTATTGAGCCTGCTTGAAGAGAGTGGTTTACCCGACCCGTCGGTAACTACCCCCGAGCAGTTCAGAGCCGCCATGAGTGCGGTTCCAGTAGAGCAGCCGACGCCAGTGGGTGAGGTTATAAACACGGTCGCTGCTGGCAGTATACCGGTGCGAATTTATCGCCCCGATGGCGAGGGACCGTTCCCGGTATTGGTTTTTTATCACGGCGGTGGCTTTGTTGTCTGTGATCTTGATACTCATGATGAAATATGCCGCCAACTGTGTGCTGGCGCCAATGTTTTGGTGGTTTCAGTGCAATATCGATTGGCGCCTGAGGCGCCTTTTCCGGCCCCGTTGGAGGATTGCTATGCAGCGACCTGCTGGGCGGCGGAAAATGCAGAAAACTATCAAGGATTGGCTTCACAGTTACTGGTAGCTGGCGATAGTGCCGGTGCTAATTTTGCAGCGGCGGTGAGCTTAATGGCCCGCGATCGCGGTACTCCGGCTATTAGCCGGCAGCTGCTCATATATCCGGTCACAGATTTCAATTTTGAGACTGACAGCTACAAGGAGAATGCGGAAGGCTTTTTCCTGACGCGGGCCATGATGCAGTGGTTCTGGGGGCATTATCTGGAGCACCCGGAGCAGGGCAGTGACCCGCTGGCGTCGCCTTTGCGCGCCGAGCTTAGTGGTTTGCCGCCGGCTGCGGTGATCACCGCAGGCTTTGACCCGCTGCGGGATGAGGGCCAGGCTTACGCGCGGGCATTGGAAGCCGCCGGAGTCGATGTGCAGTTGCGGCATTTCCCGGGCATGATCCATGGCTTTGTGACTATGGCGGGACTGACTCAGGCCGCGGTGGCGGTTGATTGGTTGTGTGAATTGGCCGCAGCTAAAAACTAGCCCGCTGGCTGTGAAGTGCTGCCAGCAGCCCGATGTTTGCGAATCTCCTGCGCAATTTCTTCACTCAGTTGCAGTAGCAGTGAGCTATAGCTTGCTGCGACCCCAGCCGCATCCGCGCTGGGCATAGAGGTGTAAAACTGGCTGATCTTCTGGGCAATATCTGCCTGCGCACGTGTATTTTTAAGTGTCCACTCAGCCGCCAGATGCGCTTGTGTGCCGTCTACCCGCAAATTGATAATGTTGATGCTAACCCCGTAATCGGGGGGAGAGTCGCGCCGCCAGGGGAAGCGCTGGATCTGCTGAGTGTCTAGCAAAATGGCGAGGTTCAGAGTCATGACGCGCAGTATCCCGGCGTCTAACTGTTCCGCCCAGCGACTGGTGGCGTCCAGCTGCAGTTGATAGCGCTCTTCGTTGACTACCATTATGTTGCGCTGCAGGTAATCGGGAATATCTATGGGGCCGATGCCAATAGCCGGTCCGCTGCTACCAGGAGTGCCGGTGGCTTCTTCGCTCAGCAAATAGTAGTCGCTAGGCGGGGTGCTCCCGCAGCTTGCCAACAAAAATAGAAGTAGCGTAGCAGTGATAAATGTTTTGGCTATGCGCATGGTTAATCCTCTTTGAGCGAGCGGCCCCGCAGCAGTGATTCGGGGGTCTCTTCCAGCGCTGTTGTCAGAGACTGCAGGGAACGACCAGCTGCCCCAAGTTCGCGCGCGGCTTGAATCAATTCATACATTGCCTGAGAGTCTGGCGACAATGTGTAATCGACAGAGTTCATGGTAGCTTCAAAGGCGCCAATGGCGTCGTCGAGATTTTCCAGTGTGACGTCTACAGAATCGGCGAGCCTGGGTAGTTCAGTATTGAAACCGTCCACGGCGATGTTGGTCGTTTCCAGCAGTTCCGCGACCCTTTGGCCAGAGCGTTCGACTTCCTTTTGCATCTGCTCGGCCAGAGTGTCAATCGAATCAAGGCTGGCAACCAACTGCTGCGGTAAACTCTGCAAGCTAGCACTGTTGATGAGATTGTCGATACCGGCAAGGGACCGCTGCAGGTTGGAAAATACCGCTTCAAAGTCGACGTCCTGCAGATTGCTCGATAGTTTTTCCATGTCCGTCGGTATTGTCGGTAACTGCACATAGTTGGTTTTGATGTTCGCGTAGTTTAGTTCGGCATTGGGATACATATCGAACTCGACGTAGAGCAGGCCGGTCAGCAGGCTCTGTGTTTGCAAAGTCCCGCGAAAACCGTTGGCAATCAGGTGGTCCAGCGACTCCTTGTCTGCATTACTGCCGCTGCGACGCACGGAGTTGTTATCAATCTCTACGACCACCGGCATCATTACCTCATAGGTGTCTGTGTCGAGCAGTAGGTCAACATCCACCACCTTGCCGATTTGGACGCCTTTAAAGGCCACCGGTGCGCCCACTTGCAAGCCTTTGACTGAGCCTCGAAACACCAGCACGCCGCGCTCCAGGTCGCTGCCAAAAAAACCGCTGCTAAAGATCATAGTGGCCAGCACCAGTATGCCCAGTGCGCCCACTACAAACACGCCGATGGCTACCGTATGTTTGGATTTACTCATGCCGTGCTCCCATTGCCCGATTTACCGCGCGCCAGAAAGCGCCGCACTTTTTCTTCGCTGCTGTCTTCACGCAGTTGTTTCGGGTCGCCGTAGGCAATCATGGTTTTGGTCTCCGCGTCCAGAAATACTGAATTGTTCGCGATCGCGAATATGCTGGCCAGTTCGTGAGTGACTATCACCACCGTAGCGCCCAGTGATTCTTTCATTTGCAGGATGAGTTCGTCCAGTAGTTGCGAACTGATCGGATCGAGGCCTGCAGATGGCTCATCGAAAAACAGAATATCAGGATCGAGTGCGATGGCGCGCGCCAGTCCGGCTCTTTTCTGCATGCCACCGCTAATCTCCGAAGGGTAGTAGTCCTGATAACCAGCCAAGCCGACCAGCGCCAGCTTATAGGCGACAATATCGGCAATTTCGGTGGCCCCCAGCTTGGTGTATTGCTGCAGCGGCAACGCGGTATTTTCTGCCAGCGTCATGGCGCTGAACAGCCCCCCGCTTTGGTAGGTGATGCCCCATTCCCGTCGCAGTTGGAAACGCCCGGCATCATCGGTTTTGTTAAAGCTGCGCCCGGCATAAAAGATGTCGCCGACCGCCGGTTCATAAAGGCCAATCATATGCTTGAGAAGGGTGCTTTTGCCGCAGCCACTGCCACCCATAATCACGAAGACATCGCCACGATTGACGTCAAAAGTGAGCTCCTGTTGGATCAGGTTGCTGCCGTATGCCATGGTCAGCTGTTCAACGTGAATATGAGGTGCGTCTGTTGTCACCGTTAGATTCCCATATTCTGCAGGGCAATATTAATGGCTGCATCCGCTACAATCAGAAACACGATTGCCGTCACCACCGCGTTGGTAGTGGCTTCGCCTACTGCGGCTGAGCTGCGACCACAGTTGATACCTGAATAGCAGCCTGCCAGGGCGATCAGCGTACCAAATACCAGGGCCTTGCCGAGGCCGACATTGAGTTGGGTCAGGGTAATAACGGTGCGGGTTTCCTCCAGAAACTGAGTCAAGCTCACACCCATACCCGAGGCCACCAGTGCGCCACCCAGGATACCAATAAAATTGGCGTAGATAACCAGTAGAGGCATGATAACAATGAGCGCCAGCAGGCGCGGCAGCACTAGAAACTCGACCGGCGAGATGCCCAGTGTAACAATCGCGTCAATCTCCTCGCGGGTCTGCATGGTGCCTAATTGTGCAGCATAGGCGGCGCCGGTGCGGCCGGCCATAACTACAGCCGTCATCAGCGCTCCCATTTCACGCAACATTCCCACCGTCACCAGATCCGCCACGTAAACTTGTGCACCAAACTGAGCTAACTGCGCGGCGCCCAGGTAGGCGAGGATCATGCCCACCAGAAAACTGGTCAGGGTGATGATTCCCAGGGCCTTGGGTCCTGCCTCGAAGAGGAAGTTCAGAAAATCCGTCAGGCGCGTATTGGCGCGCCCGCGCATCAGCGCGCCCAAGGCCAGGCTGACACTGCCGATAAACTCCAAGGCAGCTTCCAGACTGTGCCACAGGCGCAGCAGTGGGGCGCTGGGGTTCAGACGCTCCAGCAGTGACTTCGGCTCTGCAGCCGCTATTTCAAGGCTGGCGACGGCAGTGCTCAAGGCCAATAGCTTGCGGGCCCCATCGGGCAGAGCGGAGCTGTCGAGAGTGAGTTCTCTGGTCAGGCAATAATTGTGGCACTGCAACAGGAAGGCAATCAGGGCGCTGTCCCACTCCAGATTGTCATCTACCTGGCAGCGCAGAGTGCGGTTCTGCTGCTGCTCAAGCTCACTCGCCAATGTCGTGAACGCGGGCGCCGGGGCGTCCAGCGTCCAGTCACCGCTGAAACATATATCGGTGCTCTGCTCTGGACCCTGAGAGCAAACGTATCGTGCGACCGCGGAAGACATCGAGTATTAGCCGTTTACTGGAACGGCAGCTGGCGGCGGTGAGGCGCCATAAGCTGAGACTGTTTCGTATAGATTGCTGCAACATCGACCGGCGCATCTGCCTCGACGCGGCGTGAAATAGCGGTGACTGGAAACAGATAGTGGTCAGTAGTAGCCATGCGCAAGGCCCTGCTGCGTCCAACATGGTCGCTGTAAACCACCCAATGCATGCCCAGATCGCGCGCCAGCAGGTCGCCCAGAATGATGCCCATGGCTTGCAGTTCGCGCTTTTGATCGGGTTTGACCAGACCACGATCCAGTATCATTTGGAGAATCGTCAGGTCACGGTCTTTACTACCAGTAAACCTCTCACCGAGTCGACTGCGCGCCAGGGCATCTAGTTGGGCTTTGGAATCGCTCATATACTGCTTATCGGCTGGAGACAGATCACTGATTTTGGGTGGCTTTTGGGCTAATGCAGCGGGTTGCCCCAAGAGCAGCGCAGCCAGCAGTAGAAAGACAAATTTTGTGGTTCTATTTAGCAACATAGTGGTAATTATCGAGTGCAGTTGTTATCTGGGCGGTTACATGGATAATGGCGATCTTCAACGATGGCCATAGTTTAAATGACAGGCCGTTTGTAATCTGGAGAACACACAGATGATAAGTGGCAGTATTGTCGCCCTAATCACGCCCATGCTTGATGATGGAGCAGTCGATTGGGAAAGTCTAGACGCCTTGCTGGATTTACACCTTGCGGCGGGTACGGGTGCTATCGTGGCAGTGGGTACGACCGGTGAGTCAGCCACACTGGCTGTTACAGAACACTGCGATGTTATCGCGCGGACTGTGAGCAAGCTGGCGGGTGCGATTCCGGTGATCGCCGGTACCGGCGCTAATTCTACCTCTGAAGCGGTAGAGTTGACGGCAGCCGCGCAACGAGTGGGTGCCGACGCCTGTCTGTTAGTGACACCCTATTACAATAAACCGACGCAAGAGGGTTTGTATCAGCATCACAAGCGTATTGCTGAAGCGGTCTCTATTCCTCAAATTCTCTACAATGTGCCGGGTCGCACCGGTGTCGATATGCTGCCCGCGACGGTCGCCAGACTGGCGGATATCGAAAATATTGTCGGAATTAAGGAAGCTACCGGGGACCTCCAGCGCGGTCGCGAGGTGATAGATGTCTGCGCCGGTCGTATGGCGGTTTATTCGGGCGATGACGCCACTGCAACCGAATTGATGTTGATGGGCGCGCAGGGCAATATTTCGGTGACCGCCAATGTCGCACCAGCGTTACTGGCGGAGGTGTGTGCGTTGGCTATTGCGGGTGACACTGAGCGAGCGAGGGCTCTCGATGCGCGCTTGCAGCCACTGCATGACGTGCTGTTCCTTGAATCCAATCCGATTCCTGTTAAGTGGGCTATGGCCCAACAGGGCCGCTGCGGTGGCCATCTGCGACTGCCTATGACCGAGTTGGCAGCACAATATCAGCCGCAGGTACTGGCCGCGCTGCAAGCGTTGGATTTGTTGTGAGGCCTGTTGCTCAGCGCGCCATCGCCCTAATGCTGCTGCTCGGTCTGAGCAGCTGTACCTATATTAACGGCGAAAAGAGCTATTTTCGTGATCGTACGGATGATTACCGTAAGGCGCGCGCTACTGCTGTTTTGGAAGTGCCCGCAGGGCTCGATGACGAGGCGCTGCAAGATATTTATGTTATTCCCCCGATCACCGAGGATATTAGCGTAAACGGTGAATTTAATGCGCCGCGTCCGGCGCCGCTGGTGACCGGCTCGGTGGATCAATTAGTGCGCATCCAAAAACTCGCCGACGAACAATGGATGCTGGTCAGTGTGGCTCCGGGGCAGCTTTGGCCTCAGGTGCGCAGTTATCTGGGTGGTGTGAATATGCCCATTGCTCGGGTTGAGGCTAGCGCCGGCCTAATTGAAACGGCATGGGTGGAACCAGAAGGTGCTATTGGGGAGCGCTATCGCTTCCGCATCGAGCAGGGCGTGCAGCGTAATACCTCCGAATTGCATATCCTGCAAATGGGGATGGTGGGGGATATCAATACCTGGCCTACCAATTCAACGGACGCTGCCCGTGAAGACGATATGCTGCGCAGCATGGCGCAGTTTATTGCTGACAGTGTCGGCACCGCGCCGGTATCCATGATGGCTCAGCAAGCGATCAGTGCCTCGGGCCGCGTCAGCATGCAAGAAGATGATGACGGCAATCCTTATATTCGTCTCGACTTGCCGTATCACCGCGCCTGGGCGTCGGTAGACCGGGCGCTGGGCGAGGCCAACTTTGACATCCTCGATCGCGATCGCAGCGCCGGTGCCTATTTCGTGCACTATAACCGACCTCTGGAAGAAGACAGCGGTTGGCTCGACTGGTTATTCTCCAATGATGAGGATGATCCCGCCGCTGAGCTTGAAAAGTACGACTACCGGGTAGAACTGAATGATCTGGGGGGTGAAACCGTGCACATAGAAATCTCGCGCAAGGATGGCGGCGAACTCAGCCAGAGTCATGCGCAGAGTATCCTGTCGCTGATCAAAGGTAATATCACTTAGGTGCGTATTGCCTCGCTGGGCAGCGGTAGCCGCGGTAATGGTACGCTGGTCAAGTTCGAGGATTCGCTGGTCCTGATTGATTGCGGTTTCTCTCTAAAAGAAACCGAGCGTCGCCTCGATCGTCACGGCGTTTCTGCACAGCAGTTGGATGCCATTGTTGTTACCCACGAACATAGCGATCACTGTTCCGGCGTGGGGCGTTTGTCGCGTCGCTATCAGATTCCTGTCTACATGAGTCACGGCACCTACGTCAGCGAGCGCTGCAGCGATGTCCACGAGTACCGTATGGTGTGCAGCGAAAAACCCTTCATGGTTGGAGAGTTAGAGCTGACCCCGGTTGCGGTACCCCACGATGCCAGAGAGCCCTGCCAGTTTGTGATTGCCGCCGGTGGGCTGCGGTTCGGATTGTTGACTGACCTTGGCAGTGTCTCAGCTCTGGTCCGCCAGTACTTTTCGGGGTTGCATGGTCTGCTGTTGGAGGCCAATCACGATACTGAACTGCTGCAGGCGGGGTCGTATCCGCCTTCTTTAAAGCGGCGCGTGGCCGGCGACTGGGGCCACCTCAATAATCATCAGGCGGGACACTTTCTCGGCACGATCGACCATGAGCATCTGCAGCACGTGGTGATTGCCCATATTAGCGAGAAAAACAATCATCCCAGCGCTGTGCTGGCGGCGCTGGAGCCCCATTTTGGGCGCAGTGAGGAGTTACTGTGGGCAAATCAGGAAGAAGGCTTTGACTGGATTAGCCTGCATTAGCGATCCCCGCCGGGGTTCGCCTGACGCTTGCAGTGCTCTGGTGCCTCTACTCGCAGTAGAGGAGAAAGTCGTTCTGGCTCAATCTCGCTGCAGCGTAATTGCTGGTTACCAATCACATTCAGCAAACTCAGGCGCGGTAATCCGGGCACCGGCCCTAACTCGCGCAGCGGGTTATCTTCCAGATCCAATACCTCCAGTTGCGTTAACTGTGCCAGCGGTGTCAAGTCATCAAGCTTGTTGTTGCTCAACTTGACCCTCTGCAGGCCCCGGAAAGTGCCTATTCCGACCAGACTTGTGATATTGCCATGGCTGCAGTTAAGTTCTTTGAGCTGGCCAGCGGCGGTTATGGTCTGATCTTCGATGCGCTGGATTATGCAGTTTTTGAGGTTCTCATCGACCACCTCGAACGCGGTGAACAGGGGGTCTGGCGTGTAGACTGTCTTTTCATTGACGGTTAAGCGATAGTCACTGCAAGCACTTAGGCCAATAGCCAGTGCGGCTGCTGCGCTGCAGCGGAAGTAGTGTGACAATTGACTGCGCATTACAGGAACCTCGAGCGGAAGTTATAGGCGTCAGTAGCCGCTAACTCTAATTTGATCTTATAATAGCGTACTACCACAGGTTTAAGAATGAGTAGCGGAATGCAACAGGCGCCACCCAGAGAGTCAACCGCGCAGGGCCCGGCCAGCGATACCATCAGTATTGTCCAGCGTGGCAATCTGAAGGCCCTGGAAGATGCACTGCGTCGGCAGTGGCGTCTGGGCCAGAATATTGTGCTGTGCTGGAGTCCCACAGATAACGGCATTTTGATTTTGCTGGTTCCCCACTATTTCCTTGGTAACTATTCGGCCGTCGAAAATCGGGCGGCAGCGGAGAGTAACGAAGAGTTCATACGGCACCTGATTTCCGGTCACCGGCGCAAGAATCGCGATGAGTTCTTTGATATAGCCAATCGCCTGGGCGTGGCGCCCACGTTTGTGCGCCTCTCGGTTGAGCTGAGCGAGGAGCGCTCGGTGGTGAATGCTGTCGAGCAGTTGGTGAAGCGCTACGGTATTAGCTATGTCACGCATCGCGCGGTGTTGCTGTTCGATATTGCGGAATTTTCTCTGTATACGCCGTTTGAGCAGGCAAGCCAGTTGAATAGTCTGTCCTATTCACTCAACTCGGCATATAGCAAATTGTTGAAAAAGGGCATTGAAATTAACTTTGCCCGCACAACCACCGGCGATGGCTATTACGTGTGGAACCGCGACGGCAGTGCGCAGGCAGATATAGATCTGTTTCACTTTTTGATTCTGGTGATTGCCGACAACAAATTGGCGCGGGAAGCTAGCAAGGGCAATACAGTGCCGCTGATTCGCTGTGCCTTTCATATTGGTAGTCACTATGAGCTGTACCAGGCCGAAGGCGTCAACCCGACACTGTTCAGTTATATTGTCGGTGATGTAACCATTGAGCTGGCACGTATGCTCGACCTGTCCTTTCCCGGTCAGGTTTATGTGGGTGACTTTACAACCACGCTGCCGGACCAGGCAGCGTCTGTCGACAGCCTGGCTTTCCTCGATGCCTGCACCGATTCCATTGAGCGGCTCTATGGTATTGCCCTATCGGGCGAGAAGGTGTCACGTATTGTTTGCCAGCCAGCTCAAGTTGTCGGTGCCGATGGCAATCTACAGGCGCGGCGTTTTACCCTCACGGACAAACATGGCATAACCCGTAGCTCTTATAGTCTGCAGGTCGAATTGCGTACTGATGGTGGTAGCACACTGGAGCTGGGTTTAAGTGACGCAGCGTTGCCCGCTATTCCAGGCGCTGGAAGCTCTGTCGATACCTCGGTTGCCGGAACCATTGATGGGCAAAAAATTGCGACGCTACTGAAGCGAGCCGCCAAGCTGAACTCGCTTTAATTGGTGATCAGTGTCACCCCTGCTGACGCGCACCATCAGGCGCATGCCCATGCTCTTGCTGTTGAGTTGGGCCTACACTACAGCGAACTGCCGCCGAGTGCGGACGCCATACCCTTCCTGAGTTACAGTAGCCTGGGGGTGGACCTGAGGTTATCCGGTCCCTCTGCGCCGGGCCCGGTGCGGGTAGATTTTGGCGCCGGAGACATGCGGCACCGTAGGCGCGCTGGAAAAAATGAATTGTTGGGTCGTGCGGTTGGAGTCGGCAAACGCGATAATTTGAGCGTGATTGACGCTACTGCCGGATTGGGTAGAGATAGTTTTGTGTTGGCTGATTTGGGCTGTCAGGTGATGATGTTGGAGCGCTCCGCGGTGGCATTTGCGCTACTTCGCAATGGCCTTGATCGTGGCTTGGCCAGTGGTGATGGCTGGCTGCAGGCTGCTTGCTCACGTTTACGTTTGGAGTGTGTCGATAGCATAGCCTATATGGCCGCTGCGTCTGAGAAAGTCGATGTTATCTATTTGGACCCGATGTTTCCGGAGCGTCAGAAATCGGCCCGTGTGCGTAAGGAAATGTGGATGTTTCAGGAGCTGTTGGGCAAGGATGAGGACTCCGAAGAGCTGTTGGCGGCGGCTTTTGGGCGGGCCTCTTACCGGGTGGTGGTAAAGCGTCCGGCGCGGGCCCCGGCGCTTCCAGGCCGCGCCCCCGGCTTTGTTATAGGCGGGCGTAAAGTTCGCTTCGATGTTTATCCGGTAACGTAGACACCCTGTGAACTTTGCAGCTTGTGGCAGCGGTAGCCGCGGGCATGTGAGCCTTGGCCGGATCAGCTGAGCTGAAAGAATGAATACAGAGGAGAGTAATGATGGCAACAGGAAAAATATCTGCGCTGGTCACGGGTGCGAGCTCTGGAATTGGTGCCGAGTTTTGTCGGCAATTGGCAGAGCGTTGCGAGGTGATTATTGCAGTCGGTAGGCGTGAGGTCGAGCTGCAGGCGCTGGCCGCAGAGCTGTCGGCCAAGGTTGAGGTGCATTGTGTTATTGCCGACCTGACAACCGTCGAGGGGCAGACCCGAGTCATTGAAACACTGCGTCAAAAGGGCCCGGTAGATTATCTGGTCAACAATGCCGGATTTAGTACTTTGGGCGCGTTTTCTGAATTGGATCTGGCACCCCAGCAAGCGATGGTAGAGCTGCATATCACCGCGCCTATGGCTCTATGTAGGGCGGCTATTCCTTTTATGCGCGAGCGTGGCGGCGGCTTTATTATCAATGTCAGCTCGCTAGTCACCTTTGGTGCGCACCCGATGGTAGCGGTTTATGGAGCCAGCAAGGTGTTTCTGAACCATTTCTCCGAGGCACTGCAGCAGGAATTGGCGGATACCGGCATTAAAGTGCAAAGCTTGTGTCCCGGCTATACCCGCAGTGATTTTCACGGGCGCGACAGTATGCAGGGTTTTGATGCGGCGATGGTACCGGAATCTATGTGGATGGAGGCTGATGAGGTGGTACGTATTAGCCTGGCAGAGCTGGCCGGCGATCAGGTTGTCGTAGTTACCGGCGCTGGCAATCAGAGTCTAGCCAGCACCGGCCTGGAGGGGCAGATTAAACGGTTGCAGGGTTAAGCAGCAGGCGCTCAA
Organism: Candidatus Litorirhabdus singularis; assembly: GCF_026262625.1. Classification (GTDB taxonomy): domain Bacteria; phylum Pseudomonadota; class Gammaproteobacteria; order Pseudomonadales; family Halieaceae; genus Litorirhabdus; species Litorirhabdus singularis. Next base: position 123,678 of record NZ_SHNN01000003.1, on the reverse strand, counting down.
TAATAGCTTGATAGACGGTGGTCAGTTGCTCCAGAGCATCGCAGTCTACCGCTTCATTGAGCTTGTGAATGGTAGCGTTGACCGGCCCCAGTTCCAATACCTGACTACCGGTGGGTGCAATAAAGCGCCCGTCTGAGGTGCCGCCTGACGTAGAAAGCTCAGGCGTTATACCGCAGTGCTCTTCAATAGCCTTAGTCGCTGCAATGACCAGATCACCGACCGGGGTGAGGAATGGTTGTCCGCTGAGATTCCAGTCGATACTGTAATCCAGTCCGTGCGCAGTCATAATCGCCTCGGCGCCTTCACGCAGCTGGGTGTCAGTGATCTCAGTGGAAAAACGGATATTAAACTGTACCTCCAGCTCGCCCGGGATCACATTAGTGGCCCCGGTGCCGCTGTTGATATTGGAGATCTGTAGCGACGTGGGCGGGAAGTATTCGTTCCCCTCATCCCAGCGCACAGCAGTTAACTCAGCGAGTGCCGGTAGTGCACGGTGAATCGGATTGTCGGCCAGCTGCGGGTAGGCAATATGACCCTGTATGCCGCGCACAGTCAGGATAGCGCCAAGGCTACCACGGCGACCATTCTTAATGACATCGCCCAGCACTGCACTGCTGGACGGTTCGCCGACCAGGCAGTAGTCCATGGCGATAGACTGTTGCTGCAACCATTCGATGACTTTGACCGTGCCATTGACCGCCGGGCCTTCTTCGTCGCTGGTGATTAGAAAGCCTATCTGCCCAGTGTGTTCTGGGTGAGCGGCAACAAATCGCTCGCAGGCTACTACCATAGCCGCAAGACTGCCTTTCATATCTGCAGCGCCGCGACCGTAAAGTACGCCGTCGACGATGGTCGGTTCGAAGGGTGGGGTGTGCCAGTCCGCTTCGGGGCCGGTAGGCACCACATCGGTATGTCCGGCAAATACCAGTAATGGGCCGCTATCGCCGCGTTGCGCCCAGAAGTTCTCAACTTCGCCAAAGGGCAGCGGCGTGCAGTCAAAGCCAATTGCCTGCAGTCGCTGCATCATAACCGACTGGCAGCCGGCGTCGACGGGCGTTACTGAGGCTCGCCCAAGCAGGTCAAGGCATAGGTCCAGTGTAGCGGCCATCAGTTGTGCGCGTGCAGTTCAGCGTTCAGCTCGACCGCCGTGCGATTGGTCAGGCATTCGACAGTCCCGCTAACTGAGTTGCGCCTGAATAACAGATCCTGCTGCCCGGCCAGAACTCTGGCTTTGACTCGCTCAGCCACATTGCCGTCGGTATCGAGCATGGTGACGATCGTGCCCGCAGTAATATACAGGCCGGCTTCTACCGTGCAGCGGTCCCCCAGCGGAATGCCGACACCGGCGTTGGCGCCAACCAGGCAACCGCTGCCCATGGTGTTGACGATATTGCCGCCGCCAGAAAGCGTACCCATAGTTGAGGCACCGCCGCCCAAGTCTGATCCCGCGCCAATCATGACACCTGCCGATATGCGACCTTCGATCATGGCCGGTCCTTCGGTGCCCGCATTAAAGTTGACGAAGCCCTCGTGCATAATGGTAGTGCCTTCGCCTAAATAGGCGCCCAGCCGCACCCGTGCGGTATGCGCAATACGAACACCGCCAGGTACCACGTAATTGCTCATCTTGGGAAATTTGTCGACACAGCTTACTTCTAGTTCGCGATTTTCCAGTCGGGCTTGTAACTGCCGCGCCGGTAATTCTTCCAGATCGATAGCTCCTTCACTGGTCCAGGCCACATTGCGCAATACGGCAAACGCGCCAGTCAGGTCAGTGTCGTGGGGCTGTACCAATCGATGGGATAGCATTTGCAGCTTGAGGTAGGCTTCAGGAACCGAAGCGGGAGCAGCGTCGGTAGCCAACACGGAGGCTACCAGAGGTCGCGCTGAGTTCGACATGGCATCAACCGCCGTTGCCAGAGCTGGCTGCCCGGCGTCACGCAGCGCGTTTGCGAGGCCAGGCATTTGGTCGCGGGTCAGGGAAATAGCCTGGTTACCGTCGGTATAGCCCAGCAGCGACAACAATGGCTGCAGGTCCGTATCAGGCTTTAGTAGGGGCTGCGGATAGAAAACTTCCAGCCACTCGCCGTTGGAGTTCTGGGTGCCGACTCCGATACCCAGTGCATAGAGCGCTTGTGACATAGTGATGACCTGCTTCTGAAGGCCGAGTAGGATAGCAAATTCGAGATTTCCATGCATTCTCATGGCATGAAATTACGCGCCTTTTTTGTCGCTGCTGGGCTCTAGCCGGCGGCAAATGCTGCGAGTCAGGGTTTGCGTGTTTTTTTGGGGTGTTTGCGATCCGGATAGCAAGTCAGGCATATGTCGCAGACTCTACCGTCACAGCCTCGTGCCGAACAGAATTCACGACCGTAGTAGATGATCTGCAGATGCAGGTCATTCCAACGCTCACGCGGGAATAGGCGTTTCAGATCCTTTTCGGTTTGCGTCACGTTCTTGCCGCTGGACAAACCCCAGCGTTGCGCCAGACGATGTATATGGGTGTCGACTGGAAAAGAAGGTTCGCCAAAGGCCTGTGCCATCACCACGCTGGCGGTTTTATGGCCGACTCCGGGCAAGGTCTCGAGGCTATCCATATCGGCGGGAACTTCGCCTCCGTATTCGCGCATGAGAATTTTACTAAGCTCGGAAATCGCTTTCGATTTTTGTGGTGACAGGCCGCAGGGGCGGATGATGGCGAGAATGTCCTCGCGGCTTTGCTGTGCCATATCAGCCGCATTGTTCGCCAGTTTAAACAGTGCTGGAGTGACGGTGTTGACCCGCTCATCGGTGCACTGTGCACTTAATAAAACAGCCACCAGCAGGGTAAAGGGATTGTGGTGATCCAACGGTATGGGTGGGGTGGGGTACAGTGATTGCAGGCGACCCAGTATGAATTCGACTCGTTGTGCCTTGCTCAGGTTGCTCACAGCGACTCTACGTAGCGTTTGATGCGGTGAGCAGCTTCTACACACTGTGACTCCGGTGCTACTAGCGCGAGTCGTACGCGGTGGCTACCCGGGTTCAGGCCGCCGTCACTGTCTCTGGCGAGATAGCGACCCGGTAGCACGGTCAGGTTGTGCTGTTGCAACAGGCCGCGGGCGAACTCGGTATCGTCAATCGGTGTCTGTGGCCAGAGGTAAAACCCGGCTTCCGGCTGGCTGTAATCGAGGCAGTCGCCAAGAATCTCACAGACGGCGGTAAACTTGCTGCGATACAGCTCGCGGTTGTGGCGGACATGCGTCTCGTCGGACCAGGCCGCAGCGCTGGCCCACTGATTTTGCATGGGCATAGCGCAGCCCTGATACGTGCGATAGAGCAGAAACTGTTGCAGCAGAGTGGCATCACCAGCGACAAAGCCTGACCGCAGTCCCGGCAGGTTGGAGCGCTTCGAAAGACTGTGAAAGACCAGGCATCGGCGATAGTCCTGCAGTCCCATTTGCTCGCATACCTGTAACAGGCCCAACGGTGGCTGCGTCTCATCCGGATAGATTTCTGAATAACACTCGTCGCTGACAATGACAAAGTCGTAGCGCTGCGCCAACTCGATTAAAGCCTGCAGGTCAGCGGCCCCCATCACCTTGCCGGTTGGATTGCCCGGCGTGCAGATATAGAGCATCTGGCAGCGTTGCCAGACAGCCGCGGGAACGGCGCTGAAGTCTGGGCTGAACTGATTTTCTGAGGTGCAGTCCAGCAAGTGCAGATCAGCCCCGGCCAGCAGTGCTGCGCCTTCGTAGATTTGGTAAAACGGGTTGGGTGCGAGCACCAATGGATTGCTACTGCGATCAATCAGACACTGGGCAATCGCGAACAAACCCTCGCGAGTGCCACTGACGGGCAGCACCTGGGTTTCAGGGTCTACCTGTGCCAGGGAGAAACGTTGTTGCAGCCAGTTCGCGATGGCCTGACGCAGTTCCGCAATGCCTCGGGTAGCAGGGTATTTCGCCAGCAGGGGTAGGTGCTGTTGCAGGCTCTCCACGACAAATTGCGGGGCCGGGTGTTGCGGTTCGCCGATACCCAGAGTGATCGGTGCCAGCTCCGCGTTAGGTGTGATATCGGCAAATAATTTACGCAATCTTTCGAAGGGGTAGGACTGCAGACGCTCCAGATCAGGATTCATAATCGGCGTCAGGCGGCCGCTTGTTGATCGAGCTCAGTGCGAATCGCGTCTTGAATACGCTCACGGAGTTTGCTGTCAGTAATAGGCAGCTGATCTTTGGTGGTAATGAAAAATACGTCTTCAACCCGCTCGCCCAACGTGGCGATTTTGGCGGCCTGCAGTTCAATGCCGAGGTCAAAGAAGATGCGCCCAATACGGGCCAATAGACCTGGACGGTCGGGCGTGATGACTTCCAGTACGCTGAGCTGCCGCTCCTCGTCCAGACTCATGCGGGTTTCTGTGGGCATGGCGAAGAATTTGTTTTGTCGCGGTGTGCGTCGTTTTACTATTTCAGGGTAGCGATGGGCGTCGCTGAGTTGCTCGGTTAACACCTCGGTAATGTGGCGGATCCGGCCTGGATCTGCGGCAATAGACTCACCGTTGCCATCAAGCACGTAAAACGTATCCATAGCCATGCCATCTGCGGCGGTATAAATGCGTGCATCCTGAATGCTCAAGTCCAGTTGCTCCATGGAAGCAGCGGTAGCTGAAAACAGATAGTCCTGAGCCCTGGCGTGAATCAGTATCTGGGTTGCCAGCTCGGTATGAGTATCGGCGGCAGGCTTCACCAATACCAGCGGCTTGTCTTTGTCGTAGTGCATGGCGACGGCATCGGTATGCCAGACAATGTCTTCAGATTTCTCACGCAGAAAGTAGTCGTCTTCGCGGGCAGCCCACAGCTCGCCAATTTCTTCATCGGTAAAACCAAGCCCCTCGAGTTCCTCGCGCGCCTCGTTTTGGGTTTGCTCGATGACGTCTTCTCTTTCTATCTGGTTTTCCAGTCCGCGACTTAGGGCGCGCTTGGTTTCTGTATACAGTTGACGGAGTAATGAGCCACGCCAGGCGTTCCATAGTGTAGGGTTGGTGGCGTTGATGTCCGCTACCGTCATAACCAGTAGGTAATCCAGATGCAGCTGGTCGCCCATGGCGGTAGCAAACTGCTGAATCACATCCGGGTCGGTAATATCTTTGCGCTGGGCCACACCTGACATGTACAGATGACTTTGCACCAGCCACACCACCAGTTCGGTGTCACTTTCACTGAGGGCATGGTTCTCGCAGAAAATCCGTGCATCCACCGCGCCCAACTCAGAGTGATCACCGCCACGGCCCTTGCCAATGTCGTGATACAAGCCAGCAATATACAGTAGCTCACGCTTGGGCAGGCGACTGGCAACACGGCTGGTGACAGGGAATTTCTCTTGATTGCGCGGCAGCATGAAGCGCCGCATGTTCTTGACCACTTCCAGCGTGTGCGCATCCACGGTGTAGATGTGAAACAGGTCATGCTGCATTTGCCCGACAATTTTGCCAAATTCCGGCAGATATTGGCCGAGAATACCGTAGCGGTTCATGCGCCTTAGTACTCTACCCAGTTTGTAGGGGGACTTCAGAAGCTCGATAAATAGTTGGCGATTTTCAGGCTTGGCTCTGAACTCACCATCAATCAGATCGCGATGTGTGTGGATCTGACGAATTGTGCTCACGTGCACAGCTGCAACCTGCTTCAACTGCGCGCTTAAAACAAAGACCTCAAGCAGGGCGGAGGGGTCGCGGACAAAGACGTCTTCATGGCAGGTCTCAATATAGCCATTACGAATCTGGAAGCGCGCGTTGATGGCTTCGATTTGCTCAGGACCCTCACTGTGCAAAATCACCTGATCAAAGTGCTGCATCAACACTTCATTAAGCTGGGCGAGTGCCAATGCCCAGCGGTAGTACTGCTGCATAAACTGCTCTACCGCTAGCCGCTTGTCGGTGTCGTTGTAGCCAAACAAGGTGGCCAGCTCGCGTTGATAGTCAAACAGCAGACGGTCTTCCTCGCGTCCTGCCAGCATGTGCAGGCCATAGCGCACCCGCCACAGAAAATCTCTGCCATTGATCAGCGTGCTGAGCTCGTCTTCCGTCAAAAATTCTAATTCTGCCAGCTTACGCGGATTGCTCTCATCGTATTGGCGCAGGGCTATCCAGCCGATCACCTGAGTATCCCGCAGGCCGCCAGGAGAGCTTTTTACGTTGGGTTCCAGGTTGTACTCGGTGTCGGCGTATTTATGGTGGCGACGCCTTTGCTCGGTCCACTTGGCTCGGAAGAAGGCATCACTGGGCCAGATTTTTTGCGGCGATATGGCCTCTCTTAGATCGTCTAAAAGTGCTGCAGAGCCGACAATCAAGCGCGCTTCGAGTAAGGCGGTTACGACGGTAATATCGGCCTCGGCTTCTTTGACACACTGCTCAATGCTACGCACACTGTGTCCGACTGCCAGTTTTATATCCCAGAGCAGAGTGACAAACTGTTCAATGGACGTCAGGCAGCCGTCGCACCCGGTACCGGTCAGCAGCAGTAGGTCAATATCTGAGCCAGGATGTAACTCCCCGCGGCCGTAGCCGCCGACGGCCGCCAGCGTTATCTCGGCGTCTTGCCAGTCGAACTGCTCCCAAAGGCTACACAGCAGGGTATCAATGAAGCGTGCGCGCAGGCGAATCAGCGATTGAATGTCGGCGTCAGCGCGGAAGGCGTTGTCGAGGTGGTCGCTGGCTTGTTGACACAGAGTTTTGCTCAGCGCGCGAAAGTCATCGCTGGCCGCAAATTGTTTGCTCAACAGTGCCTTGTCCAGTAACTCCGTGGGCAGTTCAGCAAGGGCTGCGGTGGTATTATTCATGTGCGCGGAAAGCTCTCTGTGCTGCGGGTGGTAAAAACTTCGCAGCCGGTCTCAGTCACTGCGAGCGTGTGCTCCCATTGAGCCGACAGGCGGCCGTCTTTGGTAGTTACGGTCCAGCCATCCTTGCGGTTCAGTTTTACATCGCGGCGACCTGCATTGAGCATGGGCTCAATGGTGAAGGTCATGCCCTGTTTCAACTCCAGGCCGGTGCCGGGTTTGCCGTAGTGCAGTACCTGCGGATCTTCGTGAAAAATGGCGCCGATACCATGGCCGCAGTATTCACGGACAACGGAGTAATAATGCTTCTCCGCATACTGCTGAATAACATGACCAATATCGCCCAGAGTGGCGCCAGGGCGCACCTGCTCAATACCCAGGTAGAGGCACTCCTGGGTAATAGCCATGAGCCTTTCCGCGTGGGGGGCTACGTCGCCAATGGGGAACATCTGGCTGGTATCACCGTGGTAGCCATCCTTTATCACCGTAATGTCGATATTGACGATGTCGCCCTGTTTGAGCACCTTTTTATCGGCAGGTATACCGTGGCAGACAACTTCGTTTATAGAAGTGCAGATAGATTTGGGAAAACCGTTGTAGTTTAGCGGTGCCGGAATAGCATTCTGTACATCGACTATGTAGTCATGACAAATGCGATCCAGTTCGCCGGTGGTGACACCGGGTACTACGTGTGGCGCGATCATCTCCAGGACTTCCGCAGCGAGCCGTCCTGCGACACGCATCTTTTCGATTTCTTCTACTGATTTGATGGATACTGACATAGTTCGTGGGCCACAGGTGATAACGAGGCGCCCTTTAGGGGGCAACCGACAAAAGCGGGCATTTTAACCCATTTTCACTACCAGTAAGCAAATTTCCAATCCAAAACAGCAGGTTAGCCAGAAAACAGGTTTATTCGGTTTGTCTTATATGCTATAAAGCGCGCCACTCGGGGCAGTTGCCTCGGGAACAACGACACACACATGTCGTCACATGGTTCAGGGTGCCGCTTTCAAAGGTGGTTGGAGCATGGGATATGTGGAGGTTTAACCCAACTACAGGACTAATGTCATGACGCAAGTAAGCATGCGCGAACTGCTACAGGCAGGCGCACACTTTGGACACCAAACCCGCTACTGGAACCCTAAAATGGGTCAGTACATCTTCGGTGCCCGCAACAAGATCCATATCATCAACCTCGAGCACACTGTGCCGGCTTTTAACGAAGCTTTGGAAATGGTGCGCAACAAGGCTTCCAACAAGAACAAGATCCTCTTCGTCGGCACCAAACGTGCGGCTGGAAAGCTGATCAAGGAAGAAGCAGAGCGCGCCGGCATGCCTTATGTCAGTCATCGCTGGCTTGGCGGTATGTTGACCAATTACAAGACCATTCGCGCTTCTATCAAGCGTTTGCGTGACCTTGAAGCGCAGGCTGCTGACGGTACTTTCGATCGCCTGACCAAGAAAGAAGCTCTGATGCGCAGCCGTGACATGGAAAAACTGGAGCGCAGTATTGGTGGTATTAAGGAAATGGGCGGCCTGCCCGACGCGCTGTTTGTGGTTGATGTTGATCATGAGCGTATCGCGATCACCGAAGCCAACAAGCTCGGTATTCCGGTCATCGGCATAGTCGACACCAATAGTGACCCGGATGGCGTTGATTACGTTATCCCCGGTAACGATGATGCGATTCGCGCGATCAAGTTATACGTTAAAAGTGTTGCTGACGCCTGCCTGGCGGGCAAAGCTGACGGCGGTGACCTCACAGCAGTTTCAGTTGATGAGTTTGTTGAAGCAGAACCCGAAGTTGCGGTTGAAGCTGCGGCGCCGGAAGTTGAAGTAGCGGCGCCGGAAGTTGAAGCAGCGGCACCAGTTGCTGCAGAAGCTGCTCCGGCAGAGCCTGTTGCTGAGCCGGCGGCCGAAGAAGCACCCAAGGCTGCTGAGTAAAGCGCATATAGCCGCTGACCAGGGGGCCTTTGGCCCCCTATTTCATAGAACAATTTATCTGCTCCCAAGAGGGAGTTCAAGGGAGGTATTCTAATGTCTATCGCACTGGTAAAAGAGCTGCGTGAACGCACTGGATTAGGCATGATGGAGTGCAAAAATGCACTCAAGGCTGCCGACAACGACGTTGAAAAAGCGATCGAAGAATTACGCAAGTCCAGCGGTATGAAGGCCGCCAAGAAGGCAGGCCGTACGGCTGCTGATGGCGTGGTAACTGTGCAGGGCGCAGACGATGCAAGTTATGCAGTATTGTTGGAAGTGAACAGCGAAACCGATTTTGTTGCTCGCGATGAAAACTTTTTGGGTTTTGTAAATAGCGTGGCCTCGGTTGCCTTTGCCAAACGCCAAACCGATGTTGCTGCGTTGATGGAAGGTGAGCTGGAAACCAATCGTGAAGCTCTGGTGCAGAAAATTGGTGAAAATATCAGTGTCCGCCGGGTATCCGAGTTGAGTGCCGAAGACGGCGTTGTTGGCAGCTATGTACATGGCAATAAGCGTATCGCTGTGCTGGTGCAATTGCGCGGCGGTGACGTCGAGTTGGCACGTGACGTGGCAATGCATGTCGCCGCGGTGAACCCGCAGGTGGTTGCCGCTGACGATATGCCCGAGGAATTGGTTAATAAAGAGCGAGAAATTTTCACGGCGCAAGCTGCGGAAAGTGGTAAGCCGCCAGAGATTATCGAGAAGATGATCGGCGGTAGAATCAAGAAGTTTCTTGCTGAGAACAGCCTGCTGGATCAGTCCTTTGTTAAAGATCCGGACCTCACTGTTGGTAAGCTCGTGAGTGCGGCCGGTGCCGAAGTAGTAGCGTTTATGCGCTATGAAGTGGGTGAGGGCATTGAAGTGGAACAGGTCGACTTTGCTGACGAAGTGGCGGCTCAGCTGAAGAGCTGATCGCGAGCCTGAGGGCTAAGCCGGGCGGTTGGCTATACGGGGTTCAAAACCGTAGCAGCCACCGCCCTTTTTTGTGCCTGATAGGTGGGCTTCTTGCCATCACTTGATGGACGCTGAGGTGCGCCGCAGGTAACATACGTGCACATATAGGTAGTGGTGGTTTATGACTGGTTCAGCTGGCGACAAAAAGTATAAGAGAATCCTGCTCAAGCTTAGTGGTGAGGCACTCACGGGGAAGGATGCGTTCGGGATAGACCCCGCCATTCTTGATCGTATGGCGCTGGAAATAGGGCAGCTGGTTGGTATAGGCGTGCAAGTGGGTTTGGTCGTGGGCGGGGGTAATCTGTTCCGTGGTGCAGCTTTGCAGGCCGCGGGCCTGGATCGGGTCACTGGCGATCATATGGGTATGCTGGCGACGGTAATGAACGCTTTGGCCATGCGTGATGCTCTGGAGCGCTGTAATATTTCCACTCAGGTAATGTCGGCCATACCCATGAGCGGTGTGGTAGACCACTACGACAGACGCAAGGCCATGCGTGCATTGACAAATGGCGACGTGGTTATCTTTGCTGCCGGTACCGGCAACCCGTTTTTTACCACCGATTCATCGGCTTGCCTGCGTGCGATCGAAGTTCAGGCAGAGTTGATGCTCAAGGCCACCAAAGTCGATGGGGTGTACTCAGCTGATCCGGTCAAGGTTAAGGACGCCGTCAAGTACGATCGACTTACTTTTGACGAAGTGCTGAACCAAGAGTTAGGGGTTATGGATCTGACCGCCATTATCCTCTGTCGCGACCACGACTTACCGGTACGGGTATTTGAAATGGAAAAACCGGGCGCTTTGCTGGGGATTGTAGTCGGCGGTACCGAGGGCACACTCATACACTGTTAATACTCGTATGCGGGGCACCTACTGCGCCCCAGGGGAACGATAATGATAGACGACCTAGAACAGGAAGCGGAAGAACGCATGGGCAAAAGCCTGGAAGCGTTGAGCCACAACTTTAATAAAATCAGGACCGGGCGCGCGCACCCCAGTTTGCTCGATGGTATTCGCCTTGACTACTATGGATCCGACACACCGCTTAATCAGATGGCCAACGTATCGGTAGAAGATGGACGTACGCTGAATGTGGTGCCCTGGGATAAGTCTATGGTGGCGGATATCGAGCGCGCAATCATGAAATCTGATCTCGGCTTAAACCCTTCTACTGCCGGGGAGGTGATTCGCCTGCCCATGCCGCCGCTGACCGAGGAAACGCGCAAGACCTTTATTCGTCAGGCGCGCGCAGAAGCGGAATCTGCCCGAGTCTCGGTGCGCAATGCGCGTCGTGATGCCATGGCGATGCTGAAGGAACTGCTAAAAGACAAGGAAATTTCAGAAGACGAAGAGCGCAAGGCGGAGGGAGAGGTACAAAAGCTGACAGATCGTTTCGTCGCTGAAATTGAAAAATCCCTGACCGTCAAAGAAGCTGATCTGCTGGAAATATAGTGTCCCTGATACCCCATCATATTGCCATAATCATGGATGGCAATAATCGTTGGGCAAAACGTCGCAACCTGCCCGGAGTTGCCGGTCATAGGGCCGGCGTAGAAGCTATCCGCAATGTGCTGCGCGCCTGCAACAAAAATCAGGTAAAAGTGCTGACTCTGTTTGCTTTTAGCAGTGAGAACTGGGGCCGGCCGCGCAACGAAGTGCGCAGCCTGCTGGCGCTGTTCTCGCGATATTTGCGCAATGAAACACGTGAGCTGCATGCCGATGGTATACGCATTCGGTTTATCGGTGAACGTGACAAATTCAGTGCGCGGTTGCGACGTCTGATGCATGACGCTGAGACACTCACCGCTAACAATACCGATACTACGCTGGTGATTGCGGCTGACTACGGCGGCCAAGGGGATATTACGCAATCCGCCCGTGAACTGGCGCGTCAGGTTGCCGAGGGGCAAATCGCCTGGCAGGACGTTACCGTAGAGCGGTTGGATGCCGGTACCTCACTGGCTTCCTTGCCGGACCCGGATTTGTGTATTCGAACCGGCGGTGATCATCGCATCAGTAATTTTATGCTGTGGCAGTTTGCGTACACTGAGCTGTATTTCAGCGATATTCTGTGGCCAGACTTTGGCGAGCCCGAGTTGGAACGCGCGATAGCTGACTTTGCCGGTCGTGAGCGCCGCTTCGGCCTGCGCGAGGGCGAAGGCAAGGCTGCCGGTAAGGGCAAAGGCGGTGACCGCAATGCTTAAACAGAGAATTATAACTGCGCTGGCGCTAGTTGCTTTACTGGTGTCTGCAGTAGCTTTTCTGCCACTGCCTGGACTGGCGCTGTTTCTGGCGACGGTTGCATTGGTGGGCGGCTGGGAGTGGTCTAACCTCGCGCATTACAAGTCGCTGCCGTTACGGATGGCTTTTTGTTCGTTGCAGGCGCTGGTGATGCTTTGGATGTATGTCAGTTGCCGCCTTGGCGATGTCCCGGACACCGCTGCGGTGCAACAGCTGTTAGGGGTAGCCGGTGTCTGGTGGGCGCTGGCTTTGCTCTGGGTTAAGGGCTATCCCGCCAGTGCCGGGCTGTGGGGCAACCCCTTTATGCTGGGCCTGATGGGTTTGCTGGTGATTACGCCGGCGTGGCTGGCAGTGGTGTTTTTACTCAGTTATAGCCACGGTCCTCTGTTGTTATTGTTTATGGTGGTGGTTATCGCTTGCGCGGATGTCGGTGCCTACTTCGCAGGGCGTGCCTGGGGTAAGCGTAAATTGGCACTGCAAGTCAGCCCGGGCAAATCCTGGGAGGGTGTCTGGGGTGGTTTGCTCGCCTGTGCGATGCTCGGTTGCGTGGTGTTCCTGGTGTTGCGGCCACCGCAGCTTGGTCTGGCGGGTATTCTTGCTGTCATTTTGGCAACGGCGATGGCCTCGGTGCTGGGAGATCTGCTCGAGAGCATGGTCAAACGTCATCGTGGAGTGAAAGACAGCGGTACTATTTTACCCGGCCATGGCGGTCTGCTCGATAGAATTGATGGCCATACCGCGGCCGCACCAGTGTTCGCGCTGGGTTTGATACTGGCAGGTTGGTAACCGCGTTATGCAAGCCCTGCGTTTAGTTACCGTTCTTGGCAGCACTGGTTCTATCGGCGTCAGCACGCTGGATGTGATTGCACGCCATCCCGAGCAGTTCGAAGTTTATGCCCTGACGGCACGTCAGTCAGTGGCGGTAATGTTAGAACAGTGTCAGCAATTTCGGCCGCGCTATGCGGTTATGCTGGAGCCGGAAGCCGCCGCGCAATTGCGGCAACAGCTGCTGGCGCAAGGGCTGCCAACACAGGTCCTCAGCGGTGCGTCCAACCTGGTTGAAGTGGCGGCAGATGCAAAGGTGGATATTGTGATGGCGGCTATCGTCGGCGCGGCCGGGCTGGCGCCGACATTGGCGGCTGCGCAGCAGGGTAAGCAGGTGTTGCTGGCGAACAAAGAAGCGCTGGTAATGGCCGGTGGCCTGTTCATGAGTGCGGTGCGCGACGCAAATGCGGTGCTGTTGCCTATCGATAGTGAGCACAATGCTATTTTTCAATGCCTGCCGTCCAACGCGCAGGCGCAGATTGATAAACGCGGATTCCGCAAAATACTGCTGACGGCGTCTGGCGGTCCGTTTCGCGACTGGTCAGCAGAAGCCATGCGCGAGGTAACGCCGGACCAGGCCTGCGCCCACCCCAATTGGGATATGGGGCGCAAGATCTCGGTAGATTCGGCTACTTTGATGAATAAGGGGCTGGAATTGATTGAGGCCTGCTGGCTGTTCGATGTCAGCGCTGCTGATATTGAGATTGTGGTTCATCCACAGAGTATTGTGCATTCGATGGTGCAGTATAATGACGGCTCGGTGCTGGCGCAGCTGGGTAACCCCGATATGCGCACGCCTATTGCCTATGGGCTAGGCTGGCCCGAGCGGATTGATTCGGGTGTCGCTGATCTGGATATAGTGGCGGCTGGGCAGCTCGATTTTGAGGCTCCGGATGAGCAGCGCTTTCCTTGCCTGCGCCTGGCGCGAGAGGCGGTGGAGCGGGGCGGCATATGTATGGCGGCGTTAAATGCCGCCAATGAAGTGGCGGTGGAGGCTTTTCTTGAAGAAAGGATCTCATTCACCGCCATAGCCGAAGTGATCGAACAGGTGTTACAGCAGACAGTCAACGCTGAACCTGTGACGTTGAATGTGGTCCAACAAGCTGACAGTACCGCGCGTTTGATGGCGCGAGACGTGATTAGCGGGATGAGTTAATGGAATTGATTTACACCATATTAATTACCCTGTTTTCGCTGGCACTGCTGGTGACAGTGCATGAGTTTGGCCATTTTTGGGTGGCGCGCCGCTGTGGAGTGACAGTATTGCGTTTCTCAGTAGGCTTTGGGCGTCCCTTGTTAACCTGGCACGATCGTCATGGTACTGAGTATGTCATTGCAATGTTGCCGTTGGGTGGCTATGTGAAGATGCTGGATGAGCGGGTTGAGGAAGTCACTCCCGGCGCTGAAGATGGCGCGTTTAACCGCAAGTCAGTCTGGGCACGGATTGCGATTGTGGCGGCGGGTCCCGCGGCCAATCTGATTCTGGCAGTGGTCGCCTACTGGTTTGTGTTTATTGCTGGTGAAACCGGTATTGCGCCTATTATCGGTAAGGTAGAGGCGGATTCAGTCGCTGCGGTGGCGGGATTGGAAACGGGTCAGGAGATTGTGGCTATTGACGGTCGCGCAACGCCCACCTGGCAGGCGGTGAATTTTCGTCTTTTAGACCGTATTGGTGATAGCGGACCACTGCACTTTTCAGTGCGCTATCCGGATTCGGATCTGGTTTATCAGTCTACCGCTACCCTACAAAATTGGTTGGCTGACAGCGAACAACCTAATCTGGTGGCCGGCCTTGGCATACAGGTTATGCGTCCGCCTATTCCGGTGATTCTGGATGAAATTGTCGCTGATAGCCCGGCTGCTGCTGCCGGGTTACGCTCTGGCGACCGGGTTTTTGCGGCGGATGGCCAACTGATGCCCGAATGGCAGCAGTGGGTGGAGTATGTGCGTGCGCGTCCCGGCACAGAAATGCTGCTCGAATACGAGCGCGATGGCGTCGCAGCGCAGGCGTTGCTGATACCCGCACGCAAGCAGTCGGACGATGGTACGACCTATGGTCAGGTCGGAGTGACCGTAAAAGTGCCCGAATGGCCACCGGAAATGGTCCGCGAATTTCATTATGGACCTTGGTCTGCTCTGGTTGCGGCGACGACGCGCACCGGAGATTTGGTGATATTTACCCTCAATTCAATAAAAAAGATGCTCACCGGTCTTATTTCTACGAAAAACTTGAGTGGGCCGATTACCATTGCTAAAGTTGCGACCGCTTCCGCCGAGAGTGGGCTGGAGTCTTTCATCGCGTTTTTGGCGCTGTTGAGTGTAAGCCTTGGTGTAATCAATCTGTTACCGGTACCGGTACTGGATGGTGGCCATTTGCTGTTTTATAGCCTGGAAGCCTTATTCGGGCGACCGGTACCTGAAAAATTGCAGGTAGTGGGTTACCAGGTGGGCTTGTCCATCATCATGGGGGTCATGGTGTTGGCTTTATATAACGATATTACCCGGTTGTAAGTGATGGCTCTACGCCACCCACACGTTGCCCTTCCGCAAGGGCCTGAAACAGGTATCTAAATAAGTTGATCACGCGTTTTACCAGGTTTATAGCTGCAGTTCTGCTGTTATTGCCCTTGGCCCAGTCACCACAGGCGCAGAACAGCTCCTTTATTGTCTCGGATATCCGGGTCGAGGGGCTGCAGCGTATTTCTGCGGGTTCTGTCTTTGCCGCGATGCCGCTGGCGGTAGGTGATCTGGTCGATGCCGGCTTGATTCGCAGTTCGGCGCGCGCGCTGTTTGGCACCGGTAACTTCGACGACATTCAAATTGGTCGCGACGGTAACGTGCTGGTGGTAATGGTGGCGGAGCGTCCTAGCATCTCAGAAATCATTATTGACGGTAACAAGGCAATTGAAACAGAAGCGCTGTTGGACGGCCTTAAGGGTGCCGGTCTGGCCGAGGGCCAAGTGTTCAAACGCTCCACTCTGGAAGGTATGCAGATGGAGCTGCAGCGCCAGTATGTTATGCAGGGCCGCTACGACGCCGCTATCGAAACGGACGTAATACCGGAACCGCGTAACCGGGTATCGGTCAATATCGATGTCGATGAAGGCACCGTTGCCGTTATCAAGCATATTAATGTGGTCGGCAATGAAATATTTGATGACGAAGAGATCGGTGATCTCTTCACGTTGAAGACCACGGGACTGCTGTCATTCTTTACCAACGACGACAAGTATGCGCGGGAAAAACTCAGTGGTGACCTTGAGAAGCTGACCTCTTACTACATGGACCGCGGCTACCTGCAATTTAGTATCGATTCTACCCAGGTTTCAGTCGCTCCCGAAAAGGACGCGGTATTTATTACTGCGAATATCAGCGAGGGAGAGAAGTTCACTGTCGACTCGGTCAAACTTTCAGGCGATCTGGTCTTGCCAGAGGAAGACCTGAAACGCTTTTTGCTGGTTCGCGAAGGGCAGACCTTCTCGCAACAAATGGTCACCAGTACCGAGGAGTACTTGACCCAACGTCTGGGTAATGAAGGCTATAACTTCGCCAAGGTAAGCGGAATTCCTGAAATAGACGAAGAGACCAATACGGTCAATATGAAGTTCTTTGTTGACCCAGGCAAGCGTACCTATGTGCGCCGTATCAGTTTCCGCGGCAATACCAAGACTATAGATGAAGTCTTGCGGCGGGAAATGCGGCAAATGGAGGGAGCACCAGCATCCTCACAGTCTATCGAAACTTCGCGCATCCGTCTGGAGCGTCTGGGCTTCTTCAAACAGGCGATAGTCGATACGCCGGAAGTACCGGGTCACGATGATCTGATCGATGTGGAATTTGTTGTTGAGGAGCAGTCCTCGGGCAGTATTGGCGCCAGCTTCGGCTACGCTCAGGGTACCGGGCTCATTTTGGGGGTGAATCTGCAACAGGATAACTTCCTTGGCTCGGGAAAACGCGTGGGTATTGGCCTCAACTCCAGTAGTTATCAGGACTTTTATAACTTCAGTTATACCAACCCCTATTACACAGAGGATGGTGTTAGCCGCGGGTTTAATATCTTCTATCGCTCGACTGACCTTGAAGAGGTCAATGTTGCCAGTTACACCACCGACACGCTCGGTGGCGCAGTAAACTTTGGTTACCCGATCAAGGAAACCGAGCGCCTGGGTTTCAGTGTAGGCGTATCCAACACTAAAATTACCGCAGGGCGTTTTGCTGTGCAGGAAATCAAGGCCAGCCCGCGCCTACTGCAGGGGGTCGATTATTGGCATACCAGCACGCTGGATGTGCGCGATGACGGCACTCTGTTTTACACCGAACCGGAAGTGATTGAGCCGCTAAGTGAACTGGAGCTGAGCCAATTGACACTGCCCAGCCAGTTAGGTTTCTTGGACAAAAATGGTGATGAATACCTCAACTGGACCCTGACCAGCAGTTGGACTCAGTCCACTCTTAATCGCGGTCTGAACGCTACTCGCGGTGCCTCGCAGTCGGTAGCGCTGGAAGTGTCCATGCCAGGCAGTGACCTGGAATTCTATAAATTGACCTATCGCGGTGAATACTACATGCCGCTGTATCGCAGCTTTACGCTGCGCTTCCGTACCGAATTGGGTTACGGCGATGGCTACGGCGAGACGACAGAATTGCCGTTTTATGAGCATTTCTTTGCCGGTGGCTTTGGCTCGGTACGTGGCTTTGAGAGCAATACACTCGGGCCGCGCAGTACTCCGGCGAAACTCTATCGCTCTGAGCAGCCGGTGACCGCCATCGATGCGGACGGTAACCCAACAGAATTGGCAAATTTCCTCAGTTATCGTGAGGTCGATGGCAAACTGGTTGTTGAAGACGTCAATGACGTGCCTGACCCGTTTGGTGGCAATGTATTGATTGAGGGGGGTGTTGAACTCATTTTTCCGCTACCCTTTATCAAGGATCAGCGCTCTATACGCTCGGCGTTTTTTGTGGATGCGGGTAATGTCTTCAATACCGGTTGCCGGCCGTCACAGATTAATTGTTTCGACATTGAAGGTGGCGAAATCAGGGTTTCAGTGGGTGTTGGCGTGACCTGGATCACCGGCTTCGGGCCGATGACTTTCAGTCTTTCTAAACCGCTGAATACTGGTCCTTTCGACGAAGAAGAGCCGTTTCAATTTACCCTCGGACGAGGTTTCTAGTTTTTTTTACAAGTACGGAGAATACTGTGTCTAAATATCTTACTACTCTATTGCTATCACTTTCGATTCTGACGCTGCCAGCGTTTGCCGCGGCGCAGGGGCGTATTGCCGTGGTTAATCTGGAAGAGGCCATCTTGCAAACCGATGCCTCACAACAAAAGCTCAATGGTCTGCGGGCACAGCCCGATTATAAGGCTGACAAGGCGGAACTGGAGCGCCTGCAGACCGAGCGTGAGAATTTGATCAAAGAGCTGCAGAAGGATCTGGCGGTAATGAGTGCCGAAGAGCAGCAGGCCGCGCGCAAGCGTATGGCGAATAAAAACGCTGATCTTGAACACG
This sequence comes from Candidatus Litorirhabdus singularis, assembly GCF_026262625.1. Lineage (GTDB taxonomy): Bacteria > Pseudomonadota > Gammaproteobacteria > Pseudomonadales > Halieaceae > Litorirhabdus > Litorirhabdus singularis. The sequence goes on along the minus strand of NZ_SHNN01000003.1, from coordinate 105,345 downwards.
TGCTGCGCAAGCTGCAAAAGTCAGAGCAAGATCTCGGGCAGGCGCTGCTGGAAGAGATGACCCCTAAAGTACAGGCAGTGCTGCGGGATCTGATTCAGAGCGAGGGAATTGGACTGTTGTTACAGCGTAATGCGGTTATACACGCGGATGCTGGCTATAGCATTACCTCCAAGGTTACCGACAAGTTAAATCAGGCTGCAGCCGCAGAGTAATCTGTAGCCTGCTCGCTGGACTGCCGCCGACTAGCGTGGCGGTCCACAGGGCTATAGCAGTGCTTTTGTTGTAGCCACCGTAAAGCTGTATTGCCGGGGTGATGTGATGATGGATATCAATGAAATCAGGGAATACCTGCCGCACAGGTATCCGTTCTTGCTGGTCGACAGGGTCGTAGAACTGAATCTCGGCGAGTCGATTGTGGCCTATAAGAATCTGACCATCAATGAGCCATTCTTCGATGGCCATTTTCCGGAGCAGCCCGTATTCCCCGGTGTGCTTTTAGTGGAGGCGATGGCTCAGGCGTCCGGTATTCTTGGTTTCAAGACCATGGACAAAAAGCCCGCCGATGGCTCAATTTACTATTTTGTGGGCTCCGATAAATTGCGCTTTAAGCGTCCTTGTGTTCCCGGGGATCGGGTCATGCTGCACTCATCTATTGTTTCTGAAAAGCGCGGTATCTGGAAGTTTGCCGTCAGCGCCAGGGTAGATGACACTGAGTGCGCCTCTGCTACTATCCTGTGCGCCGACCGGTAGGTATGGGCGATGAATATGAACGCTTTGATGTGCCCTATACGGGTGATCTTCTCGCTGGCGTAGACGAAGTGGGCCGCGGCCCGCTAGCAGGCGATGTGGTGGCGGCGGCGGTCATTCTGGACCCGGCGCGGCCCATTGTTGGCCTGCGTGACTCCAAGAAACTAACCGCACGGCGCCGCACAGAGCTGGCAGCAGAGATACGCGAATATGCGCTGGGCTGGGCGCTGGGTCGCGCTTCGGTTGCTGAAATTGATGAGCTTAATATCCTCCACGCGAGCATGCTGGCCATGCAACGCGCAGTCGTTGCGCTGCAGCCCCAGCCTGAGTACGCGCTGGTGGACGGCAATCGCCTGCCGCGTTGGTCTTATGCTGCTCAGGCGGTGGTCAAAGGCGATGACCGGGTGCCAGCGATCGCCGCGGCGTCTATATTGGCCAAAGTGCAGCGGGACGGTGAAATGGAAGATTTGGACCTGACCTACCCGGGTTATGGTTTGGCGCAACATAAGGGCTATCCCACCCGCGTTCATCTGGATGCCCTACAGCAGTTGGGAGTCACGCCTATACACCGACGATCATTTGCGCCAGTGCGCAGGTTGTTGTCCGTGGTAAGCGGGAGTTAGACTGCAGCTATGACTGAGTTTGTACATCTGCGTTTGCATTCCGAGTATTCCCTGATTGACGGTTTGGTCCGGATCAAACCGCTGGTTAATAGGGTTCGGGAGCTGGGTATGCCGGCCGTCGCGCTAACTGATCACTGCAACTTTTATGGTCTGGTCAAGCTCTACAAGGCGGCCACCGCGGCCGGTATCAAGCCCATATTTGGTGTGGATTTGGCGGTTAAGGAAGGCGACGACCGTGAAGCCCCGAGTTTGATTTGTCTGTTCGCGGCCAGCCAGCAAGGCTACCGCAACCTGACCGAGCTAATTACCCGCTGCTACAGCGAAGGCCAGCATCTGGGCGTGCCGATGGTAGAGCGCGAGTGGTTAGCTAGCTACAGTGAGGGTTTGATTGCGCTCAGTGGCGGGCTGCGTGGCGACATTGGGCAGGCTCTGCTGAGTGAAAAAGCTGAGTTGGCCGAACAGCGTCTGGCATTCTGGATGGAACTTTTTCCCGACCGCTTTTATCTGGAGTTGCAGCGAACCGGGCGTGACCATGAAGAGAACTACCTGCATGAGGCGGTGGCGCTGGCGGATAAGTATGAGTGTCCGGTAGTGGCCACCAACGATGTACGTTTTCTCGATAGTTCCGAGTTTGAGGCTCACGAGGCCAGGGTCTGCATTCACGATGGTCGAACTCTCGACGATCCGCGCCGCCTGCGTTTGTATTCCGAGGAACAGTACCTGCGCTCGCCGCAAGAGATGGCGGAGTTGTTCAGTGATATTCCCGAGGCACTGGAGAATACGGTAGAGATTGCGCGCCGCTGCAGCGTGGAGCTTGAGCTTGGCAAGGCCTTTCTGCCCGATTATCCAGTGTCAGACGGGATGACCATGGAGGATTACTTCAGTCAGCTATCGCATGAGGGGCTGGATCAGCGTCTGACGGCTTTATTTGACACCGGAGCTGAAGATTTCCCTCAACGCCAGACCGAATATCGTGACCGGCTGGATTTTGAACTCAATGTTATCAATCAGATGGGGTTTCCAGGGTATTTCCTCATTGTCATGGATTTTATCCGCTGGTCGAAAAGCCAGGGCATACCGGTCGGTCCCGGGCGTGGATCTGGCGCTGGTTCATTGGTGGCCTATTCGCTGGAGATTACCGACCTTGATCCGCTTGAGTATGACTTGCTGTTTGAGCGTTTCCTGAATCCGGAACGGGTCTCTATGCCTGATTTCGATATTGATTTTTGTATGGAAAATCGAGATCTGGTCATCAATTATGTAGCCGACACCTATGGTCGGGAGTCGGTTTCCCAGATCACTACCTTTGGCACCTTGGCCGCTAAGGCGGTGGTACGCGACGTGGCGCGCGTGCAGGGGAAGTCGTACGGACTTGGCGATAAGCTGTCAAAAATGATCCCCTTTGAAGTTGGCATGACGCTGGAAAAGGCCATCGAGGACGAGGAGCCGCTGCGCGATTTCCTGCGTGACGATACCCAGGCGGCAGAAATCTGGGAAATGGCGGTGCAACTTGAAGGTGTGGTGCGCGGCGTTGGCAAGCACGCTGGTGGTGTAGTCATCGCCCCCACCAAGCTGACTGACTTTTCACCACTGTTTTGTGATGAATCCGGCGGCGGCCTGGTTACCCAGTATGACAAAAATGATGTAGAGGACGTCGGCCTGGTCAAGTTTGACTTCCTGGGCCTGCGCACCCTGACGATCATCGACTGGGCGGTGAAGATGATCAACGCCACGCGCTTGAGCAATGCCGAAGAGCCGCTGGATCTGTCGCAAATTCCACTGCAGGATGAGGCCAGCTTTAAAATGCTACAGGCCGCCGAGACCACCGCGGTATTCCAGCTAGAATCACGCGGTATGAAGGATTTGATCAAGCGCCTGCGACCGGATTGCTTTGAAGATATCGTGGCACTTGTGGCGCTGTTTAGGCCGGGTCCGCTGCAGTCGGGGATGGTCGACAACTTTATCAACCGCAAGCATGGACGTGAGGCAATTTCCTATCCGGATGCCCAGTATCAGCATGAATGGCTGCGGCCCATTCTTGAGCCTACCTATGGGATTATTCTGTATCAGGAACAGGTGATGCAGATCGCGCAGGTGTTGGCGGGTTATACCCTGGGCGGAGCCGATCTGTTGCGCCGCGCCATGGGCAAGAAAAAGCTCGAGGAGATGGCCAAGCAGCGCGAGTTTTTCCAGGAAGGTGCGGCGGGGCAGGGCATCGAGCCGGACCTGGCCATGAAGATATTTGACTTGGTGGAGAAGTTTGCCGGGTATGGTTTCAACAAATCGCATTCGGCTGCCTATGCGCTGGTGTCTTACCAGACAGCCTGGCTGAAGACGCACTATCCGGCGCAGTTTATGGCGGCGGTGATGAGTTCGGAATTGCAGAATACCGACAAAATCGTCGTTTTCGTGGAAGAGTGCCGGGCCATGGAGCTGCCACTGAAGCTGCCCGATGTTAATGTCGGCGACTATATGTTCACCGTCAATCAGGACGCTGAAATTATTTACGGGCTGGGGGCTATCAAAGGTCTGGGCGAAGGTCCTATCGAGAATATTCTGGCTACCCGTAATCAGGATGGCGCCTTTACCGATTTGTTTGATTTTTGCGCTCGCACCGATCCGCGTAAAGTGAATCGCCGGGCAATAGAGGCACTGGTTCGCGCCGGAGCGTTTGACGACCTGGGCGAAGACCGTGCTGTGTTGATGGCGAGCCTGGACGAGGCTCTGCAGGCCGCCGGGCAGAATGCCAGTAACCGTGATGCAGGCATTGCCGATATGTTTGGTGAATTGGTTGCGGCCACCGGTCAAGAGGATGTCTACGGGAATTTTCGTGCCGTTAAACCCTGGCCCGTTAAACAGCGGTTGAATGGTGAGAAGGAAACCCTGGGCCTGTATGTGACCGGGCATCCTATAGATGAATATGAGGCAGAGATTCGACGCTTTGCGCCTTGTCGAATCGCAGATTTACGCGCCGATGGTAAAAGTGCGCAGATGGTGGCTGGGCTTATTGTGTCCATGCGCACCATGAAGACGCGCCGCGGTGGGACCATGGCCATATTGCAGTTGGATGATCGAACAGCGCGCATTGATGCCACGGTATTTCCCGACGTATTTGAGGAAAACCGCGAGCTGCTGTTGAAGGACCATATTGTGGTGTTGGAAGCGACGGTCGGTAATGACGAATACTCAGGCGGTCTGTCGTTGAAGACCAGCTCAGTGCGCAGCTTGCTGCAGGCGCGTCAGAACAGTGCGTCGGAATTAGCGATTGAGTTACGTGAGGACATGGTCAATGACGCTTTTGCGTTGCAATTACAGCAACTGCTGCAGCATGCTAATGGCACTTGCCCGGTATCTCTGTGGTACTCGCAGGCCGAAAACCGTGCGCGTATTCGTCTGGGAGAGGACTGGACCGTGGTGCCCAGTGACGAACTTCTGCAGCAGTTGCGCGATTGCTGTGGCTCGCAGAATGTTACTCTGAACTACTGACCGGGTTGGCTGGCCCCGTTCTGATGCAGCGTGTAATATAGCGATCATAAAACGGGGTGGCTTGAATTCTGCCAGCGCCTTTCACCGAATCATGGACTCGACATGAACCCTAACTTTCTCGACTTTGAACAACCGATTGCCGACCTTGAGGTGAAAATCGAGGAGCTGCAGCTGGTGGGTAGCGATAACGACATCAATATTGGTGCCGAGATCACGACGCTGCGGGACAAGAGCGCCAAGCTAACCGAGAAAATATATTCAAATCTGACCGCCTGGGATATCGTCAAGGTTGCCCGGCATCCTCGACGGCCCTATACGCTGGACTATATTCCGCGCATTTTCACCGATTTTGATGAGCTTCATGGCGACCGCCACTTTGCCGATGATCACGCCATTGTCGGCGGTATCGCGATGCTGGGTGAGCATCCAGTGATGGTGATTGGGCAGGAGAAAGGCCGCAGCGTGCAGGATAAAGTGGCGCGCAATTTTGGCATGCCCAAACCTGAGGGTTACCGCAAAGCCCTGCGCCTGATGAAGCTGGCCGAGCGCTTCAAGTTGCCGGTTATTACACTCATCGATACACCGGGAGCTTATCCGGGTATCGACTCGGAAGAGCGCGGCATTTCAGAGGCAATAGCGCAGAATTTGGCGGTCATGTCGCGCTTGCGCACACCGATTATTTGTGTGGTTATCGGCGAGGGTAGTTCCGGCGGAGCACTCGGCATCGGTGTGGGCGACCACCTGGTGATGCTGCAATACTCAACCTACTTCGTGATATCGCCTGAAGGCTGCGCGAATATTATCTGGAAGACTTCTGAGAAGGCACCCGATGCGGCTGAGGCAATGGGGGTAACATCCAGTATTCTGCAGGATCTGGGCATTGTCGATGCAACTATTCCGGAACCCGCGGGCGGAGCCCACCGCGACCTCGAGTTAATGTCCGAGCGTATCCGTGACCATTTGCTGACTCAGCTGCTGATCCTCAAGGCCATGCCTGAAGAAGACATGCTTGAGCAGCGCTATCAGCGTCTAATGTCCTACGGTAACTAACCCGGGCTGCGGCGCCCCGGGTTGCCTGCGGTGACAATTGACGCACCTGAATTGGTTGCCGGGCTGCAACCCTATCTAGGCGCCAGCCGCTGGCTGATAGGCCTCAGCGGAGGGTTGGACTCGGTTGTTCTCCTGCACCTGTTGGCACAGCTTCGCACTCAGTATAAATTCCCGGCATTACTGGCGGTACACGTTAACCATCAGCTGAACCCCGATGCCCTGGAGTGGAGCGATTTCGCCCGCACATTGTGCGGCAAACTCAAGATTGATATCGACGTACAGACGGTGGCGGTGGAGCAGGTCGGCAAGGGGCTTGAGGCGGCGGCTCGCGATGCCCGGTATCGAGTGTTTGAAAGCCTGCTGCAGCGCGGTGAAGTAGTGTTGCTGGCGCATCATCTGGACGACCAAGTAGAGACTTTCTTTCTGCGCCTGCTGCGAGGAGCTGGTACCCGGGGCCTGTCTGGTATGCCGCAGAGTCGAGGCCTGGGGCTTGGAACCCTATACCGTCCGCTGCTGGGTTTCCGGCGTCAGCAATTGCAGGATTATGCCGACCAGCATCGTCTCAAGTGGGTGGAGGACGCCAGCAATGCTGACACTCGTCATGACCGTAATTATCTGCGTCACGCTGTGCTGCCCTTGTTGGAGCAGCGATGGCCCGGTTATCGAGGCAGCGTCCGGCGCGGGATAACTGCTGTTGGCGAGGCAGAAGATCTGTTGCAGGGGTTTTATGCTGAGCGGATGCGGGCAGCGCGCGGTAGTCACTACGCCACGCCAACCCTGGCTGAGGCGTGCCTGAGCGGAAATGGCATCGAAGTTAGCGCGCGTATACTGCGGCTGTGGTTACAGGAGCTGGGTTTGCCGCTACCGGGTCGGGATCAGTTGTTGGAGTACATCAGCCAGCTGCGGCATGCCGACAGTGGGCAAACGCCTGAATGTCGTACCGCCAGTTATGTGCTGCGTCGCTACCGTGAGCAATTGTATGCCTGTGCGCTGGATGCTCAGGTGGTGCTTCCGGTGGGGCAACCACTGCGGGTGGGTTCAGGGTTGGCTCTGCCTGGCGTTGGCAGTGTGCAGCTGATACCTGCGATTAGCGGGGGTATAGCCAGCCGCTGGGCCGATGAGCTGCAAGTCGGCTTTCGCGACGGGGGAGAGCGCTGCCAGCCTTGTGGTCGTGACCATAGCCAGACATTGAAGAAACTATTGCAGGAATACGCTGTGCCGCCCTGGTGGCGAGATCGCGTGCCGTTGTTGGTGGTAGGTGATGCATTGGTCGCAGTAGGGGACCTGTGGGTCTGCGAGGGGTATCAGGCTGGGCCTGATGAAACCGGTTATGAGGTGCGCTGGGGTCGAAATTCTCCAGCCTAATCTGATTGAGGCTAAGAGGGCTTTCTGGTAAGCTGATTGCCCATCTTTTGCAGGGTGGCGAACGACTTAATCGTCCTGCTGGCATCTTCATTTATTGAGAAGGCTTGACATGACGCGCTATGTTTTCGTTACCGGTGGTGTGGTTTCCTCTTTGGGGAAAGGCATCGCAGCAGCATCCTTGGCCGCTATCCTTGAGGCCCGCGGCCTTAAAGTGACTCTCCTTAAGCTGGATCCGTATATTAACGTTGATCCCGGCACTATGAGTCCGTCTCAGCACGGCGAAGTGTTTGTGACCGAAGACGGCGCAGAGACTGATCTGGACCTGGGCCATTACGAGCGTTTCACCCACGCTACCATGATGAAGCGCAATAATTTCACCACCGGACGCGTCTACGACGAGGTGCTGCGTAAGGAGCGTCGCGGCGATTATTTGGGCGGCACGGTGCAGGTGATCCCCCATATTACCGATGAGATAAAGCGCCGCGTAATCAAAGGCGCTGAGGGCGCGGATATTGCGGTGATAGAGATTGGCGGCACCGTCGGCGATATTGAGGGTCTGCCGTTTCTGGAGGCTGCCCGGCAGCTGAAGGTTGAACTGGGTAGCACTCGCGCGCTGCTGATACACCTTACGCTGGTGCCCTACATCGCCGCAGCCGGCGAGATCAAAACCAAGCCCACCCAGCACTCGGTTAAGGAGCTGCGCTCCATTGGTATGCAGCCTGATGTCCTGCTGTGTCGCTGTGAAGTAGAGATAGAAGAGAGCGCGCGTAAGAAGATTGCCTTGTTCACTAACGTTGAGGAGCAGGCCGTCATCCCGGTGCTTGATGCCCGCTCTATTTACGAAATTCCGGCCATGTTGCATGGCAAAGGCCTGGACCGGATCGTGGTTGAACGCTTTGGCATTGACTGCCCTGAAGCCGACCTGAGTGATTGGGAACAGGTTCTACGCGGTGAATTTGAGCCCACTCGAGCCGTGACAGTGGCCATGGTCGGCAAGTATATGGACCTGCAGGACGCTTATAAATCTCTGAATGAGGCGCTGAAGCACGCGGGTATCCAAACGGCATCTATCGTGCAGCTGCGCTATGTTGACTCGGAGCAACTCGAGGCAGAAGGATTGGGCTTGTTAGACGGAGTCGACGCCGTGTTGGTTCCCGGCGGGTTTGGTTCCCGCGGTACCGAGGGCAAAATTGCCGCTATTCGTCACGCCCGCGAAAATAACATTCCCTATCTGGGCATCTGCCTGGGAATGCAGCTGGCTTTGGTAGAGTTCGCGCGTAATGTCGCCGGCCTGGAAGGCGCCAATAGCACTGAAATGGACCCGGCTACGCCGCATCCGATTGTCGGGCTTATTACCGAGTGGCAAAACAGCGACGGCAGCACTGAAACCCGCAGTGAGAAATCTGATTTGGGCGGGACTATGCGGTTGGGCGGTCAGGACTGTCATTTGGTAGAGGGCTCCATCGCCCGGCAGATGTATCAACAGGAAACTATCGTTGAACGTCATCGTCATCGCTATGAGGTTAATAATCACTATGTGGAGCCGCTCAAGGCCGCAGGACTCAACTTTGTCGGGTTTTCCGCCGACCACAGTCTGGTTGAAATGATCGAGATTCCGGCTCACCCATGGTTTGTGGCCTGCCAGTTTCACCCTGAATTCACTTCGCGGCCGCGCGGTGGCCACCCGTTGTTTACCGGCTTTATCCAGGCAGCCCTGGCTAAGCGGGCCGAGGCTGAGTCATGATCAGTACTCGACAAAATATTAAGTTAGGTGACTTTAGTGTCGCCAATGACCAGCCCTTCGTATTATTTGGCGGCGTCAATGTGCTGGAGTCCAAAGACTTTGCGCTGCAGGTCGCGGGACATTATGTGGAGGTCTGCGCACGTCTGGGTATTCCCTACGTGTTCAAGGCATCCTGGGACAAGGCCAATCGATCTTCCATTCATTCTTACCGTGGCCCCGGCCTCGATGAAGGGCTGGAAATACTGGCCGCCGTCAAGGCTGAGTTTGGGGTACCATTGATCACCGACTTGCACGAGCCCGCCCAGGCGGCTCCAGTGGCTGAAGTCTGCGATGTTATTCAACTGCCGGCATTTTTGGCCCGGCAAACCGATCTGGTGCACGCTATGGCGGCCACCGGCGCAATTATCAATGTCAAGAAACCGCAGTTTTTGAGCCCGGGTCAGATGGGTAATATCGTTGAGAAAATCAACGAGTGTGGTAATGATCAGGTGATCCTGTGTGAGCGCGGCACGCAGCTGGGCTACGACAACCTGGTGGTGGATATGCTGGGTTTTCGGACCATGATTAACGCCGGCGGAGGCGCTCCTTTGATATTTGACGTCACCCATGCTTTGCAGTGTCGCGATCCGCTGGGTGCCGCTTCCGGAGGACGTCGCGCGCAGGTCACGGAACTGGGTCGAGCAGGTCTCGCCATTGGTATAGCAGGCCTGTTCCTTGAGGCTCACCCGAATCCGGATAAGGCCTTGTGCGATGGGCCCAGCGCGCTGCGTCTGGACTTGTTGGAGCCGTTCCTGCAACAGATGAAAGCTGTGGATGATCTGGTAAAATCACTGCCGGAACTGGATACCGAATAGAAACCTTAACCCCCCCCCTGTTTAGATAACGGAGAGACTTGATGAGCACAATTGCTGACGTGCAGGCCTACGAGGTGTTGGACTCGCGCGGAAACCCTACGATTCAGGCCGATGTGATATTGGCTGATGGCACTGTCGCCAGCGCCTGCGCGCCCTCAGGCGCCTCAACCGGCAGCCGTGAGGCACTTGAGTTGCGCGACGGCGACAGCAGTCGTTATCTGGGTAAGGGCGTATTGAAAGCGGTCGCCAACGTGAACACCACTATTCGTCAGCTGCTGGTGGGTGTCGATGCGCTCGATCAGCGTAATCTTGATCAGTTGATGATTGAAGCCGATGGCACTGAAAACAAGGAAGTGTTGGGCGCCAATGCGATATTGGCTGTGTCGCTGGCCGCTGCGCGCGCTGCTGCTGATAGCCGCAAGGTGCCCCTGTATCGGCATATAGCTGATATCAATGGCACCACCGAGCTGTCTATGCCGGTGCCGATGATGAATATCATCAACGGTGGCGAGCACGCTGACAATAACGTCGATATTCAGGAATTTATGGTGCAGCCGGTTGCAGCGCCCAGTTTTTCTGAAGCCCTGCGCACAGGCGCGGAGATTTTTCACCACCTGAAGAAAGTGCTTAGCGCACGCGGACTTAGCACCGCAGTGGGTGACGAGGGTGGTTTTGCCCCCAACCTGCCCTCCAACGAAGCAGCGCTGGAAGTGATTGCCGAAGCGGTCTCTGCTGCCGGCTATAAGCTGGGCGAGGATGTGACTTTGGCGCTGGATTGTGCAGCCTCAGAATTTTACCGCGACGGCGTATACGACCTGGCTGGTGAGGGTAAAAAGTTTTCCAGCGCCGAGTTCGCCACTTATCTGGCTGACCTCGCTGCTCGTCACCCGATTATTTCCATCGAAGATGGTATGGACGAGAGCGACTGGGACGGCTGGAAGATGCTGACTGATAAGTGTGGTGACAAGGTGCAGTTGGTAGGGGACGACTTGTTCGTCACCAATACCAACATATTGTCGCGGGGTATTGAGCTGGGGGTTGCCAACTCAATCCTGATCAAGTTTAACCAGATTGGTAGCCTCAGCGAGACTCTGGATGCGATTGCTATGGCCAAGGAGGCAGGTTTCACCGCGGTTATTTCCCACCGCTCTGGGGAAACCGAAGACACCACCATTGCCGATTTAGCTGTGGCGACCGCTGCGGGTCAGATCAAGACCGGCTCACTTTGTCGTTCGGATCGGGTGGCAAAGTACAACCGGCTGCTGCGGATTGAAGCCGAACTGGCCGGGGCTGCCCCTTACCGTGGTCGCGCTGAATTTTCCCGCGCCTGATAAGCGGATGTCACCCGCTGCGCGGCGCCAATGAAGTGGCTTGCAGCGGGCTTGTTGGCGCTGCTGCTGTTGCTGCAGTATCGGCTTTGGTTTGCCGAGGGTAGCCGTGCCGAACTGTCACGGCTGCAGTCAAAAATTGAGACTCAGCAGGCAGTTAACGCGACTCTGCGTACGCGTAATCGAAAACTCGAATTGGAGGTGCTAGACCTGCAGCGGGGTCTCGATAGCCTGGAGGAGCGTGCCCGGAAGGACTTGGGCATGATTCGCGAGGGTGAAACTTTCTACCAGCTTGTCGACAAAAAAACGCCTGAAAAAGCCGCTGAGTCTGATGATGGAAACTGAGTCGCATCTGATTGGGGGAAACATCAAATATTGGGGCGTGGTACCTGCGGCTGGCATAGGCAGCCGCATGGGCGCCGAGGTGCCGAAGCAGTACCTGCCGCTGGCGGGCAGTACGGTGCTGGAGCAGACGCTTCACAATATGCTTGGCTGGGGTATGCTCAGCGGTATTACCGTAGCGCTGCATCCGCAGGACCGCTGGTGGCATTCACTGGAGCTAGCGACCAACCCCTCAATAGAGTCGGTAACCGGCGGTGAACAACGCTGCGATTCGGTGTTGGCTGCCCTGATTGCCCTGGAAGACAGAGCCGCACCCATGGATTGGGTGTTGGTGCACGATGCAGCGCGGCCCTGTGTTCGGGGGCAGGAGGTCCGGACATTGTGTGAAGCAGTGGCGGACGATGCGATAGGCGGGCTATTGGCATTGCCAGTGGCGGAGACCGTCAAACGGAGTGACGCCAGTGGTCGCGTTAGCGAGACGCTGGATAGGACTAGCCTCTGGTTGGCACAAACACCGCAGATGTTTCGCTATGCGGCACTGCGCGAAAGCTTGGCCGCGGCGATAGCTGGTGATGATCCGGTTACTGATGAAGCGGCCGCACTGGAGCGCGCTGGTCACCGACCGCTGCTCGTCGCCGGTCACCGGGGCAACCTTAAAATTACTCGGCCGGAAGACTTAACCCTGGCGGCAATAGCGCTGGGAAGCGAGGACAAGTGAGATGCGTATAGGTCACGGTTACGATGTTCACAGTTTTGGCGAGGGCGATGCCATCATCCTCGGCGGGGTCCGCATTCCCCATGATCGTGGACTGGTTGCACATTCCGACGGCGATGTGGCCGTGCATGCGTTGTGTGACGCGCTGCTGGGAGCTATCGCCGCCGGCGATATCGGCCGGCATTTTCCAGACACTGACCCGGCTAATGCTGATATAGACAGTCGCAGCCTGTTGCGTCGCGTGTATGCGTTGGTGCAGGCACAGCAGCTGCAGCTAGGTAATGCAGACATCACCATTATTGCGCAGGCCCCGCGTATGGCAGAGCATATTCCAGCCATGATTATAGCGCTGGCGAGCGACCTGCAGGCGACGCCAGGGCAACTGAATGTCAAGGCGACTACCACTGAGAAACTTGGCTTTACCGGGCGCGAAGAGGGGATAGCCGTGCACGCTGTGGTGCTGCTAACACCAGCTACGTGACCGCGTTACCCAATTGGCCGCGGCATCAGGGTGATTGCCCGGGGCGCGCACAATTGCGCGCCACGGAGGCAGATTTTGTCGTGCAGGAAGTATTGCCCTTCGCGCCCGACGGTGAGGGTGAGCACAGCCTGCTATACCTGCGTAAAACCGGCCTGAATACGGCAGACGTCGTGCGTCAACTGGCGGGCTTCGCCGGTATTGCGGAGCGCGATATCGGTGTTTGTGGGCTCAAGGATAAACACGCTGTCACCAGCCAATGGTTTAGTCTGGGCCTGGCGGGTAGGCCGGAACCAGCCTGGGACCAGTTTACGGTGCCCGGGATTGAAATACTGGAACGTCACCGCCATCGCAAGAAACTGCGACGCGGCGTGCATCGCGCCAATCTGTTTGAACTGCGTCTGCGCGAGGTGGAGGCTGACATTGAACAGCTACTCCCGCGGTTACAACGCATCAGTAGGCAGGGCGTGCCGAACTACTTTGGGCCGCAGCGTTTTGGCAATCAGGGTAACAATCTGCGTCATGCTCAGAACTGGTTTAGCGGCTCGGGCCGGGCGCCGCGTCGCAACCAGCGCTCTCTGTATCTTTCGGCGGTGCGCAGCTTTTTGTTTAATGAATTGTTGGCAGAGCGTGTAGGCGCGCAAACCTGGCAGACACCCGAGATGGGGGATACCTGCCTGCTGGCTGGATCCCACAGCCGCTTTGTCGCCGGTATTGAAGATACGGGGCTGGAGTCCAGAGCAGCGGCCCTCGATATACACCTGGGGTTGCCGCTTTACGGCGCGTCCGGTGAATCTTTGAGCGTTACCCAGCAGGCGGTACTGGATCGCCATGCCTCTCTCTGCCAGGGTTTGCTGGCTCAGGAGCTGCGTCTGGATTGGCGCGCGGCGCGGTTGATTGCGGATGACTTTTGCTGGCAGTTTTGTGATGATGGCAGCCTGCTATTGCGCTTCGAACTAGAGGCGGGAGGCTATGCAACCGCTGTCTTGAGAGAATTACTTGATACCTATGAAACCAACACCAGGCCGGAGCACTAGCGCCAGTGAGTAATGTCGATGTCAGAGGTATCGGGATGACGTCCCAGCGCACTCGCGAACGTATGATTACTCGCCTGCGTGAACAGCACATTGGCGACCAGAGGGTGCTTGAGGTAATGCGTGCCACGCCGCGACACATGTTTGTCGACGAGGCGCTGGCACAACGGGCCTACGAAGACAGCTCCTTGCCCATCGGCTACTCGCAGACCCTTAGCCAGCCCTATATCGTGGCGCGCATGAGCGAGTTACTGCTTGCCGCCGGACCACTGCACAGCGTATTGGAAATCGGTACCGGTTCCGGCTACCAGACCGCGGTGTTGGCGCAGTTAGTAGAGCGCGTTTATTCGGTGGAACGTATCAAGCCGCTGCAGCTGCGCGCACGCCAGCTATTACGCAGCCTGCGCCACCGCAATATTCAGTTCCGCCACAGTGATGGCGGTATGGGCTGGGATACCCACGGACCCTACGACGGTATTATTTCTACCGCCGCACCGGAGACTATTCCTGAAGAGCTGCTGATGCAATTGGCGCCAGGCGGCCGTCTGGTTATACCGGTGGGGGGCGATATTCAGCACCTGCAGTTGGTGGTGCGGACTGATAGCGGCTTTGATACTGAGATTGTCGATCAGGTGCGGTTTGTGCCTTTGTTGGGTGGGGTGGTGAAGTAGTATGCGTTTACTGGGTATTTACGCGAAAGGTATGGCCATGGGAGCGGCGGATATTGTGCCGGGGGTGTCGGGTGGTACGGTTGCTTTTATCACCGGCATTTATCCGACGCTGCTACGCAGCATTGCGAGCTTTGACATACAGGCTTTGAAGCTGCTGCTCCGCGGCGATATAGCCGGCGTATGGAATCATGTTAACGGACGCTTTATTGTGGCGCTGCTGGCCGGTATTGCTACCAGCCTGCTAACTTTGGCGCGGGCTATTAGCTGGTTATTGCACAACTACCCGCAACCGCTATGGGGCTTCTTCTTCGGTCTGATCGGGGCCTCTGCGTTGTTGTTATTGCGGCAGGTGCCGCATTGGCAGTGGCGTCAGATATCGGCGCTCTTGCTCGGAGTTGTAGTGGCGGTGGCGGTGGGGCTGTTGCCCCGAGCTGGTTTTATAGAGGGCTATACTGGGGTTTTTCTGGCCGGTTTTATTGCCATCTGCGCAATGATACTCCCGGGCATTTCTGGCAGCTTTATTTTGGTTTTGTTGGGCATGTACAGCACCATTTTGGCAGCTCTGAAGGGCTTTGATATACCAGTCCTGGTGGTCTTTACGTTTGGTGCGGCGGCGGGTTTGATGACATTTTCGCGAATACTACAGTGGCTGATGGACCACTATTTCGGCGTTACTGTAGCGCTGTTGACCGGGTTTCTATTCGGCTCACTGAGCATCGTTTGGCCTTGGAAACGGGTACTGGAATGGATCGCAGGCAGCGATGGCGAACTCAAGCCAGCGCGACAGTGGCCGGTGTTACCCGATGAGTTTCTGGCACGCACCGGCGAGGACCCGATGGTTGCGGTCTGCGTTGTGTTGGCGTTCGTAGGTTTTCTCCTGATATGGTTGATCGACCGGCGGTGGGGACGCCTGCAGATAGAGAGCACCTGAGACGCATGCGTGTCTCGGCGCTGCTGGCTCTTTCAATTCTACTGGCCCTGCTGAGCGGTTGTGGCACGCCGCCGCGAGCGCCGGTAGAGGATCGCACCGGCGGCGAACGTGCGGCGAACAGTAGTGTGCCGACCAAGTATTCGGTCAGACATGGGGACACC
The DNA here is from genome assembly GCF_026262625.1 of Candidatus Litorirhabdus singularis. Taxonomy (GTDB): domain Bacteria; phylum Pseudomonadota; class Gammaproteobacteria; order Pseudomonadales; family Halieaceae; genus Litorirhabdus; species Litorirhabdus singularis. Next base: position 89,816 of record NZ_SHNN01000003.1, on the reverse strand, counting down.
CTCTACGGTATCGCCTGGCGTTACGGCCTGGATCACAAACAGTTGGCTAGCAACAACGCGATTGCCTATCCCTACACGATTTTTCCCGGGCAGAGCCTCCGGCTCAAAGGTAAGGTGTCGGCTGCGTCCACCAGCAAAACGACCAGCAAGTCCAATTCGGCGCCGCGCAAGACAGCCTCTGCGCCATCAACATCAACATCTACGACACCTTCTAACTCAAAGCCAGCTGCCGCTCCGGCTGCCAAGGTAGGTCGTTGGCGCTGGCCGAGTCAGGGTAAAGTCGTGCGTGGATTTTCAGGTGAAGTCCATAAGGGGATAGATATTGCGGGTAAAGCGGGTGATGCGGTGCAGGCGGTTGCCGCCGGTAAAGTGGTCTATGCCGGGAATGGCATTGTTGGCTACGGCAATCTTCTAATCATCAAGCACAACGAAACCTACCTCAGTGCCTACGGGCATAACCGACGGTTGCGGGTGGCCGAGGGTGCCTCAGTAAAGGCGGGTGAGCGTATCGCCGATATGGGCAGTAGCGCTACCAATTCTGTCAAACTGCACTTTGAGATACGCCGTGACGGCAAACCGATCGACCCGCTGAAATTTCTCCCCAAGCAGAGCTGAATCCTAAGTTTCTCTCCCTCAGACCCATGGCTGACCCAAACGGGGCCCTATCGAGCCACTTGTAGTTGCTAAAAGTTAGAGTTACTCTATTCGGCCGGCTGGGATATACACTCGATACAAAAACAATAACGAGGTATTGCTATGGAAGCGCACACTGGCCCGCGCGAGGCTAGTTCCAGGCCAAAAACTGGAACCAGAAAGACTGCGGCACCCGCCAAGCGATGTGCGGCCAAGCACAACAATGATTGCTCGCAGGCCGATCCTGCTGCCAGCAAGACGTCAGCTAAATCTTCACTTAAGCCTCCGCTTAAAGCTGCATCCAAAACCAAGACCAAAGCAGTAGCATCGCGTGCGAGCGCTGCAGCGAGTGATAAGAAATATGCTCGGTCGCTGGATGCCACGCAGCTCTACCTTAATGAAATTGGTTATTCACCGCTGCTGACCCCGGAAGAAGAAGTCTATTTCGCCCGGCTGGCGCGCAGTGGCGACGAGGCAGGCCGCAAGCGCATGATCGAGAGTAATCTGCGTCTGGTGGTTAAAATCGCGCGGCGCTATATTAACCGTGGCCTGACCCTTTTGGACTTGATTGAAGAGGGTAATCTGGGACTGATCCGGGCGGTAGAGAAGTTTGATCCGGAGCGGGGCTTTCGGTTTTCTACCTACGCCACCTGGTGGATTCGGCAGACCATCGAACGCGGGATTATGAATCAGACGCGTACTATTCGACTGCCGATTCATGTGGTTAAAGAGTTGAACGTCTATCTGCGAGCGGCACGAGTGCTGACCCAGCAACTGGACCACGAGCCTTCGGCCGATGAAATTGCCGGCATGCTGGATAAGCCTGTCGCTGATGTTAAAAAGATGTTGGGGTTGAATGAGCGGGTGGCTTCTATGGACTCCCCGCTGGGGCCGGACTCTGATCATTCGCTGCTCGATACGATACCTGATACTCGGGTGTCAGATCCTGCGCAACTGCTGCAGGAGCGCAACATTTCTGACAGCATCGGCCAGTGGTTGGGTGAGCTCAGCGATAAGCAGTGTGAGGTGGTGTCGAGGCGTTTTGGTCTGCGCGGTTACGAACCGGCCACCCTGGAACAGGTGGGCAGTGAAATTGGCCTGACCCGAGAGCGAGTGCGCCAAATACAGGTAGAGGCGCTGAAACGTTTACGCGTGATTCTGGAAACCCAGGGACTGTCTAGCGATACCCTGTTTGGATAGTTAACTAACGCCCACAAAAAAGGGCAGCCTGATCAGCTGCCCTTTTTAGGTTTGCGCCTGTCGATCACTTTTTGCTAATGGCTTTGAAAATCAGCGTTGTGACCCTGGTCCAGGCAATCGATTAGCGCTCCAGGTGCTGCAGCTTGTCGGGTACGTTTTCCCACTCGGTAGCATCCGCTGGCGAATCCTTCATTTCAGTGATGTTGGGCCAGATTTCTGCCAGCTCTGCGTTCAGCTCCAGAAAGACGGTTTCTGCTTCAGGCAGTTCATCTTCAGAAAAGATAGCGTCCACCGGGCATTCTGGCTCACACAGAGCACAGTCTATGCACTCGTCAGGATGAATGACCAACATGTTTGGCCCTTCATAAAAACAGTCTACCGGACACACTTCAACACAGTCGGTATGTTTACACTTGATACACTGTTCAGCTACTACAAATGTCATTTTCTTCCAGGCCTCCAAAGGCGGGTAGCAAATTTATACTTAAACTATCGGGCGATAGTCTACCTGTTAGTTTACGAGATTAGAACCCGTATTCAGTTTGCCTCAGACTTCAATTGATACAACAGCTGCAGCGCTTCGCGCGGGGTTAAATCATCGACTTGTAGCGTCTGTAGTTTTTCCACCAGCGGGTGAGTAACCGGAGCCGTGAACAGTTCGGTCTGGGCCGGCGCGGGACCAGCGGGGGCTGCCGGTTGACCTTGTTCCAGTTCTCGTAGTTTGTGATTCGCAGCGTCCAGAACCGGGCTGGGAATACCGGCCAGGCGCGCCACCTGTAAACCAAAGCTGCGATTAGCCGGGCCTTCCTGAATATTGTGCAGAAACACCACATGATCCTGGTGTTCGGTGGCATCCAGATGCACATTGGCCATAGTTGGACATTGGCCGGGTAACTCGGTGAGCTCAAAATAGTGCGTTGAGAACAGCGTGAAGGCACGTACTTGCTGGGCCAGTTGCAGGGCTGCCGCCCAGGCTAGCGAGAGACCGTCGAAGGTGCTGGTGCCGCGCCCTACCTCATCCATCAGCACCAGACTGTTGGGCGTGGCGTTGTGCAGGATATTAGCGGTTTCGGTCATTTCGACCATGAAGGTGGAGCGCCCACCAGCGAGGTCATCGGCCGAGCCGATGCGCGTAAAGATGCGGTCTAGTGGTGCCAGTCGACAGGCCCGGGCTGGTACAAAGCTGCCGATATGGGCGAGTAGAGCGATCACCGCAGTCTGTCGCATGTAAGTCGATTTACCACCCATGTTAGGGCCGGTAATCAACAGCATGCGGCGCTGGTCGTTGAGCAGGCAGTCGTTGGCAATGAAGGGGTCTTCCAGCACTGATTCCACTACCAGGTGACGACCGGCTTCGATATCCAGCGTCGGTTCGCTGACAAATTCTGGTTGGCACAGGTCCAAACTGGCGGCGCGTTCAGCCAGCCCGGCCAATACATCGAGCTGTGCGATGGCAGCAGCGCTGGCCTGCAGTTGCGTTAATAACGCGTTGAGTTGGTCCAGCAGTTGCTCGTACAGAAGTTTTTCCCGCGCCAGCGCGCGGCTTTTGCTGCTTAGCGCCTTATCCTCAAATTCTTTGAGTTCAGGGGTTATGTAGCGCTCGGCATTCTTTAGTGTCTGGCGGCGCACGTAGGCGGCGGGTGCCCTCTCGGCCTGACCCTTGGATATCTCAATATAGTAGCCGTGCACGCGGTTATAGCCGACTTTAAGGCTGCTAAGACCCGTCAGTTCGCGCTCACGCCGCTCAATTTCTAGCAGGTAATCACCGGCGTTACTGCTGATCTTGCGCAGTTCATCCAATTGTTCGTCATAGCCGTCGGCAATCACGCCGCCGTCACGCAGTACCACCGGCGGATTTTCTATGACCGCACGTTGCAGCAGATCTACGGTGTCTGGAAATTCTGAGCAGCCGTGCTGCAGCTCCGTAAGCAGTTCACTGGAGCCATTATTGAGTGTGCTGCGCAGCATGGGCAGTGCTGCCAGCGACTGACCGAGCCGGGATAAGTCGCGCGGACGAGCGGAGCGCAGGGCGACCCTGGCCAGTATGCGTTCCATATCGCCAATCGGTTTGAGCGCGTCGCGCAGCGGTTCAAACTGATAGTTGTGGCGCAGTGTGGCGATAGCCTGCTGGCGGGCTTCCAGAACGCTCACTGTGGTCAGCGGGCGATGCAGCCAGCGCCGCAGCATGCGCCGGCCCATGGCGGTAACATTGCTTTCCAATACCGAGAATAGCGTATGGGTATCGCCGCCGGAGAGGTTGATATCCAGTTCCAGGTTGCGACGGGTGGCGGCGTCAAGAATGACACTATCTTCGGGGCGTTCCTGCTGCAGCCCGGTAATATGCGGTAGCTGGTTGCGCTGGGTATCTTTGACATACTGCAGGAGGCAGCCGGCGGCAGCGATGGCCAGCGGCAGTTGGCTGATACCAAAGCCCTGTAAGTCCAGCGTTTGAAACTGCTCGTTAAGCTGGCGCTGGGCGTTCTCAGCATCAAATTCCCAGGCCGGTTGGCTGCGGGCGCCGCGCCAGTTGGTAATACTGGGCATTTGCAGTGACTCTGGGTAGAGAACTTCGGCTGGTTGCAGGCGCTCAAGTTCACCCTGCAGGGCTTCCTCACCGCTGACCTCCAGTACCCGGAATCTGCCTGCACTGAGGTCCAGATAGGCAAGCCCGAAGCGGTCACCGTGCGTGGCAACGGCCATTAATAAGTTGTCGCGAGATTCCTCCAACAAGGCTTCGTCGCTGACGGTACCAGGGGTGACAATGCGCACGACCTTGCGCTCAACCGGACCCTTACTCGTAGCGGGATCACCGATTTGCTCGGCAATAGCTACGGAAACGCCCGCTTTCACCAGTCGCGCCAGATACCCCTCGGCGGCGTGATAGGGAACGCCACACATTGGTATCGGTTCGCCACCACTTTTACCACGTGTGGTCAGGGTAATGCCCAGCAGTTCTGCAGCGCGTTTGGCGTCGTCGAAGAACAGCTCGTAAAAATCTCCCATGCGGTAAAACACCAGCTGTCGCGGGTGCTCGCGCTTAATCTGGAAGAACTGCTGCATCATTGGTGTGTGCTGCGGTTCAGACGATTTTGATGGGTTAGCTGCCACTGCCGGAGGGGGTTCCTGCCAAAACCCTAGTTTACTTGAACTGCCACCGCGCTGTCGCCTCCAGTGGCACACCGTAAAACATACCTCACAGTGAGCATATCCCAGGGCCGTTGCCACCCGATCAAACGATATTCTCCTCACGCAGCGTCGGCATCACAGTCTCGGCAAACAGCTGCAGACTTTGCCAGGCCAGCTCCGGTGCGATTCCGCCACATAGCGGATGAAACTGAATCGGCTGGAGTTTCACCATATCCCGCGCCGCCTCAACCAGCTCCTGCGGCCGATAGACCTTGTAAGCGCCCGAGGCGCGCAGGTCGTCGGTATGATCGTAGTGCTTATAGGGGCTAAACACCTGAGCCTTTTCTGCCCACTCTGCATAGATATTGGTTTCATGCTGAACGTGCGGCGCTATCTGCTCCCAATAAGCATCCGGGTCCTCGGCCACAAAGGTGACCGTCGAGGGTGCCGCTGGCATGGGACCGGGGTCGGGCTTGTTCCGTTTCTTCAATTCTTCCCGGTAGTACTCAAAAATTTCCGGACCGGATGGAATAAAAAAGTCCGCATGCTCGGCGGCCCGCCGCGCCGCGGGTCGACTGCTACCCCCCATCAGGAGCATGGGGCGCGGCTGAGAGAAGGGCGGCGGCGTGATGGTCACGGTGCGGCCCTCAAAGGTGAAACTCTCGCCACTCCAGGCCTGTTTGAGGAAGGGAATTATGGTGTCCATGTAATGTTTGCGACTGCTGAGGGGTTTACCGACGGCATTAAACTCTTCCTCGCGGTAGCCGCCGCTAATAATGGGTATGACCCGCCCACGGCTGATAATATCCAGAACAGTGAGATCCTCAACTAGCCTCACCGGGTCGTGTAACGGTGCAATCAATGCCGAAATAAACAGCCGCATGCGTTCTGTGCGGCTGGCGATAGCGCTGGCAAATATGAGCGGAGAAGGGCAATAGCCGTCTTCCGAGCCATGATGCTCTGACAGGTGTGCACTGTTAAACCCCAGGGCCTCACCCCAGACGCACATATCAATGGCGGCGGCATACATATCTGCACGCGGGGTAGTGGACAGCGACGGTTGCCGCATATCAAAGCGAAACATCAGGTCGGCCATGGTGTGCTCCAGTGTTGCGTTACTCGGATGCAACATTGTAAAGCGAGATTAACCGCGACAACATCAAGGCAGTCGCATTGGATGGAAAATAGTTGTACCAAAGGGTTGCACACAATTTTAAATACTGGTTGAATATACAGTACTTCATACAGGTGAAATTCCTGTGGCCATCGCGGCCAACCACCGTATGTAGACAACGTTCTTCGATTCCCACGGCACTGACTGCCGGAGGGTGAGAAGGCCAAAAGAGCACAGAGGTTATTATGGACGCCAACAAAGAAAAAGCACTAGACGCAGCACTCAGCCAGATCGATCGCCAGTTTGGTAAAGGTACTGTCATGCGCATGGGAGACACCGAACATGTCGCTATTCCCTCTATTTCCACTGGTTCGCTGGGTCTGGATATCGCGCTGGGCATAGGAGGGTTGCCCCGTGGCCGTATCGTAGAGATTTACGGTCCGGAATCCTCGGGTAAGACGACGTTGACGTTACAGGTGATCGCCGAGGCCCAAAAGCTGGGCGGTACAGCGGCCTTTATCGATGCCGAGCACGCGCTTGATCCGCTGTATGCGGAGAAGTTGGGTGTGCAAATCGATGACCTGATTGTCTCGCAGCCGGATACGGGCGAGCAGGCGCTGGAGGTGACCGAAATGCTGGTGCGCTCGGGTGCAGTGGATGTACTGGTGATTGACTCGGTGGCGGCTCTGACTCCCAAGGCCGAAATTGAGGGAGACATGGGTGATTCCCACGTAGGTCTGCAGGCGCGCCTGTTAAGCCAGGCGATGCGTAAGCTTACCGGCGTTATCAAGCAAACTAATTGCATGGTGATTTTCATCAACCAGATTCGGATGAAAATCGGCGTCATGTTTGGCAGCCCGGAAACCACCACCGGTGGTAATGCGCTCAAATTCTATTCTTCGGTACGGCTTGATATCCGCCGGATCGGCGCGGTTAAAGACGGTGATGAAGTCATTGGTAACGAGACTCGCGTCAAGGTGGTTAAGAACAAGGTATCACCACCTTTCCGTCAGGCCGAATTCCAAATCATGTATGGCAAGGGTATTTATCATATGGGTGAGGTTATTGACCTTGGCGTTAAGCAGGGCCTGGTTGATAAATCGGGAGCCTGGTACGCCTATAAGGGCGACAAGATAGGGCAAGGGAAGGCCAATTCTGCGCGCTTCCTGGAGGAGAACCCTGCTATTGCGGAAGAGATAGAAGCCCAGATACGCGCGCAGCTGCTCAAGGTTCAAACCCGCGATAAGGACCAGCCCGCTGAAGTAGAAGACGAGGCGGCTGCAGACGAGTCCGGGGTTGTTTCCTGAGTATCACGCAGGTCCAATAAAATGCTGTATCGATAATGCCCCGGTGGCTGTCGATTAGCATCCCTGATGAAAGCGACTTGGCGTGTCATGATTCCCCTCATGGCGCGCTTTTTTGTCTGGATAGCACTAAAAGGTGAGGGGCCATGATAACTGAATGTTCTGAGCAGACTGAGAATAAAGTGGTTGACGATGTATCTACTGACGATGCAGCTACTGAGAGAGTAGTGACTGAAAGAGTCGTTGCTGAGGAAGCGTTAAACCCCGCCGATGTCCGTTACGCGGCGATGGACTTGCTGGCACGACGTGAGCATCTGCAAAGAGAGCTGGAAACCAAGCTGTTTAAGCGCTTTGGCGATCTGCCTGACGCCAGAGAGGTGATTGCGGGTGAAGTGGCGAGACTGACCGCGGAGAACCTGCAAAGCGACGAGCGCTATTGCGAAGCCTATGTGACGCAGCGTTCCGCCCGTGGTTATGGGCCAGAGCGAATTGAGGCCGAATTAAGCCAAAAGGGCGCCGATGAAAACTTAATCGATAGCGCTCTGCAACTCTGTGAGGTCGACTGGCGCGAGTTAGCGCAGCAGGTGCGGCTAAAAAAATTTGGTCCAGCGCTGCCGGAAGATTGGCCGGCCAAAAGCAAACAGTTACGGTTTCTTCAGTATCGCGGATTTTCCGCCGATCAGCTCAGCAGTCTGTATACAGATTTTGACTAAACCCTGGCAGTGGTTTGTTTGGCTCTACAAAATAAAACTGCCAGTGACTCAATGGCCTTTCGCCCCCCTTTTTTTCTCTGCCTCCTGAATGTTTCGGCATTCTGCAGGTTTACAAATCGGCGTTTTTCTTTCTGCTTCTAGTCTGCGGGTTCGTCTCGCGGCTGGTCCGCATGGTCGTATATAGATTATTAGTGCAATGCAAAATTCGTCGGCGCAAGGCCGGGTCGGCAACGTAGCTCGGGCGCTAAGACACGGCATGAGCTTGTATTTATTCGTATCAAATCGATTAACTGTGGGCCGTGTCTCACCAAAAATTGGTATCTAGAACAGACTGTGTGTAGTGTTGCTTAGTAGCGTGTTTTAGCATCACGGAACTTTTTAAACCGACACGGCAATGCGTTTTTTGCCTTATTTCATTATGTGGGGAATGTGACAAGCATTTCACTAACATCGGCCGGAGCGGCAATCCCTATGGGTAAAAAAACAGTGCTGGCGATAATTCCCGCTCGCGGAGGCTCTAAGGGTATTCCTGGTAAGAATATTAAGCAGTTCGCCGGCAAGCCCCTGATTGTCCACTCTATTGAAACTGCGCTGAACTGTGGCTATGTAACGCGCACGGTTGTTTCCACTGATGATGACGAGATTGCTGCCGTAGCCATTGCTCACGGTGCTCAAGTGATAATGAGGCCCAGCGAGTTGGCTGCCGATACATCGCTGGTAATAGACGCTATAAAATACACGGTTCGCAAAGTTGAGGAGGCGGGGGAAGTTGTCGATATTGTGACTTTGCTGGAGCCTACTTCGCCGTTTAGAAGGCCAGAAGATCTTGATAAATGCCTGCAGATATTGATTGAGGACGAGGCCGATAGTGTAGCTACTTTCACGCCATCCGATGTGTCCCCCAACCGACTGTGGAGAGTCTCTGACGAGGTCGTTGAGCCTTACATAGACGGCGCCGTGCCATGGCTGCCCAGACAAAAACAGCCTAAGGCTTTTGAGCTAACCGGCCAGATATACGCGCTGAGCAAAAATATATTGTTTGAGAAAGAGGATGCTATTGCCCTGCTACTGGGCAGAACGTCTGCGGTAATAACACCCAGGGAAACAGCACTAGACATAGATACCGAACTCGATTTCATGATTGCTGAGAAGATCATGGAGCATTATCAACATGCGGACGGGCAGCAGTAAAAAATGGAGAAACGAGTAGTATGAAATCACTGGAAGGGCTGTTTGATCTGAAGGGCAAAACGGTGTTTATCACCGGTGGCGCAGGCTATCTGGGAACCGCTATGTGCGAAGCCCTTGCTGAGCTTGGAGCCAACGTGGTTATCGGATCCAGAGACAAAGAAAAATGCGCTGACTTTGCCAAAGCTCTGGCCGAGAAGTTTGGCGTTGAGGTATCCGGGGTGCAATTGGATATAACCAACCCGGAAAGCATCGATGACGCGCTAGCGGCTATCGATAGCAAGCATGGGCGACTGGACGTGCTTATCAACAACGCATGGTCCGGTAACAAGAATTCATTCGATTCTATCAGCGTTGAAGACTGGAAGTATGATATTGACGTCTGTCTCAACGGCGTATTTTATACTACCAAGCAGGCAGCTCCGTATTTAAAAAAGACCAAAGGAGTGATCGTCAATGTTGCTTCAATGTATGGGCACGTAGCGCCGGACTACAAAATGTATGTGGGCACAGAGCATGTCAATCCGCCCAGTTATGGTGCAGCAAAAGCTGGTGTAATCCAGCTCACCAAGTATCTCGCCAGTTTCCTTTCTCCTGACGGTATCAGGGTGAATGCGATTAGTCCTGGGCCGTTTCCCTTCGGTGACATACTGCATAACGAAGAGTTCATCGGGAAATTGGAACAGAAAACTATGCTGGGACGTATAGGCACCCCGGAAGATCTTAAGGGAATCATTGCCCTGCTATGTTCAGATGCATCACGCTATATGACCGGACAGAACATCTGTGTTGATGGGGGCTGGGCAGCATGGTAGATCGCATAAATCTAGGGATTATTGGCATCAACGAGGGTAACGGGCATCCGTTCTCTTTCGCGGCCATAATCAACGGGTTTGATCCCCAGGGCATGAAGGAGTCTGGGTGGGATGTTATTTATAACTATCTGAAAATCCGAGATGCATCTGAGTTTGGCTTTCATAAAGTTCAAGTTACCCACGCCTGGACCCAAGACCCCGAGCAGACCAAGAAGCTGGCGCGCGCCTCCCGAATTCCAAATATTGTTGCTGATGTGCATGATATGTTGGACGAAGTCGATGGCGTCATTATTGCCAGAGATGATTACGAGACTCACTATCCTTTGGCCAAGGCCTTTCTGGAGAAAGGCAAGTTTGTATTTATTGACAAGCCGCTTAGCCTGGATACGTCGGAGCTCAAATTTTTCAAAAAGTACCTGGAAAATGGCAAGCTAATGTCCTGCGCTGGTGCCAGATACGCGAGAGAGCTTGACGAGATCAGGGGTAATATTGATAGCTTTGGCGAGCTCAAGTTGGTCCGGGGTACGGTCGTCAATAGTCTCGAAAAATACGGTATCCATATGCTCGACGGGATATTTTCAGTCACCGGTTTTCAGGCTAAAAGCGTGTCTTGCTTCGATGCAAAACATACGTCCATGATGATCAGAAACAAAGACGACTCACTCATATTTATTGATGCTCTGGGAAGCGCGGCAAAAACATTGCAGTTCGATTTCTGGAGCGATACTGACAGATTTCACGCTGAGACCAACGATAATTTCACCATGTTCAGGCGCCTGTTGGCTGACTTTGTATTAATGATGAGGACAGGCAGGCCAGCGATTGATCCTGAGCTTGTCCTTAATTCAATGAAAGTCCTGATCGCAGCAAATATTTCCAGAACCGAAGGCAGAGAAGTAGAGATAGATGAAATTGCAATCTGAGCTAGACGGTAAGGTAGTGGTTGTCACCGGCGGGGCAGGCCTGATTGGCAAAGGCTTTGTTCGGGCGGTGGCTGAGAATGGCGGCATAGCCATTATTGCTGATGTTGATGAGACTGCAGGTAGCAAGGTGCGGGACGAACTAGCAGCGGATTTGGGCTCTGTAAATATAGAGTTTATTAAGGTAGACATTACGTCGAAAAAATCTGTGCGTGGCATGATTGATTCGATCATCAGTAGACATAAAGTGATCGACGCTTTGGTCAATAATGCCTACCCGCGTAACGAGAATTATGGGCGCAAGTTTGAGGACGTAACCTACGAAGATTTTTGCGAAAACGTTAATCTTCATCTGGGCGGATACTTTTTAATGTCTCAGGAAGTATCCAGAGTCATGGTTAAGCAGAAGCAGGGGACCATTGTTAACATAGCCTCAATCTATGGCTTTATGGCGCCGCGATTTGAACTTTATGAGGGTGCCAGTTTTACCAGCCCGGTCGAGTACTCAGCGATTAAGGGCGCGTTATTGAGCCTGACAAAATATCTGGCATCCTATTTGGGTCAGCATGACATCAGGGTTAATGCCATATCACCTGGCGGCGTTCACAATAATCAACCTGAATCGTTTGTGAAGCAATATGCCAGCAAGACGATAGTCGGCAACAGAATGGCAGAGACAGATGACCTGACAGGTGCTCTGGTATTTTTATTGGGCGATTCATCAAGGTACATTACTGGCCAGAACATTGTGGTCGATGGGGGTTGGAGCATTTAGCGGTGCTCCGGCTGTCTAACATCTCGGAATCAATACTATGAAAAATAAAGTGGCTAAAACCTTGTGTGAGTTGGGCGTTTGCGATGAAAACTCTATTGAAGAGTATTATCCGCAGGTGCGTGACAGGGATGATATTGCCGTTTTGAAGTGTAACAAGTCGGGCGTCATATTTACCTCAACAACCGAACACATGGATATTTCGCACTACTCAGAAAAGGTGGAATTTCCGCATTACTGGAAGGAGGTCGATCGAAAAAGGGCCTTGATCGATTCCTTCGAGGACGACTCGCGCAGACAAACTCAGTTCCTGTCTTTGATCAGCAACAAAAAGTGGATGGATGTCGGTACTGGAGCCGGCGGCATTCTGGACTTGCTGGAGCCTGTGGCAGAGAGGGCGGTAGCGGTAGAGCCACAGCAGAGGGCGCTGGATGCGTTAAAGGAAGAGAGCTACGAGGCATACAGTGATATTGCGGATGTGCCTTACGATGATTTTGACGTGATCACTTTGTTTCACGTGTTTGAACATCTCACCGAACCGTTGGAACTGTTGAAGGTCGCTTACGACAAACTGGCAGTAGGTGGCAAGCTTGTTGTTGAAGTTCCGCATGCCAACGACTTTCTGTTTTCGTTTCTGGATCTTGAAGAGTTCAAAAAATTCACATTTTGGAGTGAACATCTGGTGTTACATAATCGCTATTCCCTGAATGCACTTTTGGGAGAAGCCAGGTTTCAGAATACGGTCATTAGCGGCTTTCAACGTTATAATCTGGCGAATCACCTGCATTGGTTGAAAGAGAAAAAACCAGGCGGGCACATCAATTGGAGTATGTTGGCAACGGATCAATTGGATACCGCTTACTCCAATATGTTGGAGAAGGTCGATATGACTGACACCATAATCGCAATCGCGGAAAAATAGGGGTTTTTAAACTGACCCAAAAAGGGATAATGTTTCCACGCTCTACTAGTAAAACACTGGATATCTCTTTAACGCGTAGCTTTCTTGATCAAGCACGAGTTCCTTACACACTTGCGAAGTGCTCCTGTGATTAGGTTGAAACCTACAGGAAGCGCTCCATTATTATTTGGCAGCTCCGACTGGTTCTTTTTGCCGGGTCTGCGCAGCAAGGACTAAGCAGGTAATTACCGATTTTTTGAACATTGGAATTTCCTCCCCGAGATCGAAATTATGAAAAAGCCGAATTTCTTTTTTATTGGCGCACCGAAGTGCGGAACTACTGCAATGGCTAACTGGCTTCAAGAGCACCCGCGTATCTTCATGACGCAGCGCCGGAAAGAACCAATGTTTTTCGACAATGACATCTTCAATCCAGACCGGATGTCACTGAAGCAGTATGAGAGTCTATTCCGCAAAGCAGACGACGATCACCTTGTTGTGGGCGAGGCTTCGACATCTTACTTGCGTTCGCTAGAGGCAGTGCAGAATATCCTCGAGTACTCTCCCTCAGCACGCTTCCTGGTCGCGGTACGTAATCCGGTCGAAATGGCGCCTTCAGTTCATGCGCAGCTAATGTATACGCAGCACGAGACGATAGCTGATTTTGAGGAGGCCTGGCAGGCGCAGGAGGACCGTGTGCAGGGCAAGCGTCTGCCTAGTAACAGCAGAAACGATCCGGCAAGCTTGATGTATGCGGACGTGTGTCGGCTGGGCGAGCAGCTAGAGCGCCTGCTTGGGCAGGTATCGCGCGATCGTGTGATGGTTGTGTTTATGGACGATATGAAGGCAGATTCACGCCGTGTTTACCTGGATATTCTTGACTTTCTGGGAGTGCCTGATGACGGTCGCAGTGACTTTCCCTCGGCTAACGTTCGCAAGCGCGTTAAGCTACCCGTGCTGGGGAAGATGCTAGCGTATGCCTTGCAATACAAGAGGCTGCTGGGCCTGCAGGGAGTGAAAACCGGCGCTTTCTTAAAACTGCATGCCTGGAACGAGGTTCCGATGGCGCGCACCGAACCTGATGAGCAATTCAGGAAAGAGCTGATTGACTGCTTCGAGGAGGATATCCTCCTGCTGGGCGAGCTGACCGGTCGCGATGTCTCGGGCTGGCTGCGCTGACGCGCTCTACTAAGTTCTGCAGACTATTTGTTTATTAGCAGGCTTGATATGTCTGTATAGGCATTTTTAACAGTCTTTGGAGCGATCGCTGCCAGTGATCCGAGATAGGCAAGAATGAACGCGCACAGCTTAATGCCCATAGCCACATACATAGATAGATTCCATTCGAGTATTTGCTGGCTCAGGAAAAACACCACGAGCACGCCTACGAATGCGGACACCAGCGGAGCAGCAAAAATCCGAATGAGTTCGGTAAGATTGATGGAAAGTCTATCGCCAACGAAGTAGATTAGCATCGCGGTCGATGCAATGTATCCGACTGACCAGCCTATCGTCATTGCTACCAATCCTAGCGGTGCCAACAGTATTGCAAAGCAAACACTTAATGCTGCCTGCAAGATGATGGCTGTCATGACCCGCCCGGCCATAGCCTTTGCTTTAAGTGCGGGCATTAGGAACACAAACGAAATTCTGGCGATGGCCGCTATCGCCAGTATCTGAGTCACAGCGGCACTGTCACTCCACTTGTCACCAAACACTGCCGCAATAATATCGACAGCTGAAACAGCAAGAAACATCAGTACCGGTACGGCAGTAATCGTGGTGAGCTGGCCTACAGACAGGCAGGCCTGTTTTAGCCTTTCCTGGTCCGTCTGCAGTCTTGAAAAGGTGGTGAGGGCAACACGTCCGACTACACCATTCAACGTCATATAGATGACTTCGATCAGTTTTTGCCCGACGACGTAAATACCGAGGGTTTTAACACCCAGAAAATGACCAATGATAACTCTGTCGAGCTGAGAGCCTGCAAAGTAGGCGATGTTGCTGGCCAAGACCTTCCACCCATAGTCTGACATATCCTTGAATGCAGACCATGAAAAATGCAATTTTGGAAACCACTTTGTTACCCAATACAAAGCCAGAAAGTCGGCGAACCGGTAGGTGAGCAGTTGTGCGACCAGGCTCCAGACACCCATGCCATTCAAGGCGAACACTAAGGCAACGATTACGCTACTCGTAGAGGCTATAATTCGTCTGGCGGCAAGCCCTTTGAAGCGTATTTCTCGCACCATTATTCCATTCTGAACAGTGGATAGTGATAGTGGGATAATGCCCAGAGACAACCAGTACAAAATATGTTCGAGCTGATCTTCTCCGCTGAGTGTGCCAGCATTAGAGGCTATCAGGAGTGACAGTAGAAGTGCGACAACACCCAGGCTTGCCGTCGCCCAAAAGGCGGTATTTTTGTGCAGGTCAGAAAGTGTTTTTCTTTGGATGATAACTTCGACAGCCGCAGTACGAACAAACAGCTCAAGAAAAAGAACGTACGCCATCGCAAGGGCAACCAGGCCAAATGCTTCCTTATCAAGCAGCCGCGCCAGAACCAGAAATGCCAGAAAGTTAATCCCCAGCACTCCAATATTCTCAGCCAATGACCAGAATACTCCCTTCGACGCTTTTTGCTTCATCCCACTCATATCAGAAACGGAGCAATTCAGTGCGGTCGGTTGTGTTTAGATTCAACTGATTCACAATGCTTATTTGCCGTTATCTGCAGTCACCGAAATTTCCCTGGTTTCCAATAGCTTTCGCCCCAATCTTGCGTGAGCATTATGGCGTTGTTAAAGAGGGTGACTTGATGCTGCCAGACCCTGACCGAAAGGGGCTTGGATTTATGCCCCTAACTATACAGTGAATTTGAGGAAACTGGTGTAATAGTATTTCGTCGCTGACGGTCCCGCAGATCGTTAGTACTAACTATTTATAAGGCTAATTGTGACTTGACGAAGCGAACCCCATGGCGTGTAGTATCGGCAATGTTTTGTAATGTAACTGCACTCCCAGTGCGCTCTGAATGCACACTTCCGTGGGAGAGAATCAGAGCACTTCAACCCTGCGACTCTGTTTCAAAAGATGCAGGGTTTTCGGTAGCCTGCCCGAGTAATCTGCCACAAAAGCACACGCAAATTATTTGTACTCGTCTAACGGCACTCTGATAAAAATCAGCCTTAGCTTGGTACAGTCATATTCATCAGTGTGTGCACTACCAGATACAGTATCACTCGCCTATTGAAGTGGCCCCAAAACTTACGGCCTTACGTTAAACCCATGGGTGCGACATCCTCTGGGTTTAAATCGTCAGAAGTCGTCAGAAGTCGTCAGAAGTCGTCAGAAGTCGTCAGGAGGTTGATGGAAGTCTCAGAACCAGCAGTTGGAGGTAGACAAGACGTGAGCGCTACTCGAACATGAGGCTAATGTCGGGGTGGACTGCCTCTTCCATACAGAGGGCGCTTCGGGTTGTCAGTATGCGCGTTGACATCAGAGCCAGATGTACCACACTAACTTGTAGGACATAAGTAATCATGAAAAAGCATACGCTCATTATTGCCGAAGCCGGAGTAAACCATAACGGTGATCTTGTTTTGGCTAAGCAGCTCATCGATTGTGCGGCGGCGGCAGGTGCTGACCTGGTCAAATTCCAGACATTTAGTGCTGACCGACAAGTAACGAGAACGGCGGCAAAGGCAGATTACCAGACCCAAACCACGGATAAACTGGAATCACAGCATGAAATGCTGCGTCGCCTGGAGCTGGACGCGGATATGCACAGGGAGCTAATTGCACACTGTGCCGCGAGAGATATCGGCTTTTTCTCTACCGCCTTCGATATTGAGAGTATCGATCTCCTGGTCAGCCTGGGCCAAGATCTTTTCAAAATTCCGTCCGGAGAAATGACCAATCTGCCCTATCTGCGCCACATAGGCCAGCTGGGCAAGAAGGTTATTGTCTCTACTGGAATGGCGACTCTGGGCGAGGTCGAAGCAGCCATCGATGCTCTGGAGCAGGCCGGTACGCCCCGTGCCAATATTGCGGTATTACACTGCACCACAGAGTACCCGACGCCTATGGCAGAAGTGAATCTGCGTGCTATGCAGAGTATGCAGCATGCTTTTGGTCTTGAGGTTGGATATTCCGACCATACTCCTGGAATTGAAGTGTCGATCGCCGCGGTGGCCATGGGTGGCTCGGTTATTGAAAAACACTTCACAATGGACCGCACTTTGCCCGGGCCAGATCACAAGGCAAGCCTTGAGCCGGACGAACTGGCAGCCCTGGTCGCGGCAATACGTAATATTGAAGTCGCCATGGGCGACGGTATCAAGCGACTCACGCCTAGCGAGGCGCGTAACGAGCCAGTGATGCGTAAATCGATCCTGGCGAGTCAAGCGATTAAGGCGGGAGAAATATTCAGTAACGACAATGTTATAGCCAAGCGGCCGGGTACAGGTATCTCGCCTATGCGGTGGGACCAGGTTATTGGTCGTGCGGCTTCTCGTGATTTTGCAGAAGATGAGTTGATAGAGCTTTAGAGTGAATGATGTGCAGCTTTTTTGGTTTGCAGAATGACCCTAATAGGAAACCTCAATAAATTGAGAACAACATGATCTATGTTTCAACCGGTGGTTTTCGTGGCAGACCTGCAGATGCTGTAGCAGCTGAGCTTTTGAGTGCAGGGGTTAAATCCATAGAGCTATCCGGATGCGAGTATTCCGAGACACTGTTGGAAGATTTGCGGTTACTGGTGCCAGAGCTTGAGTTTCAGCTGCACAACTATTTTCCACCACCGGCGGATCCCTTTGTGCTCAATCTTGGTTCGCTGGATAAGCAAGTAGGTGAAAGGAGTATTGCGCACGTCGAGCAGGCCATTCAGTGGTGTGTAGAACTCGGTACCTCTCGCTATAGCTTTCACGCCGGTTTTCTTCTCGATCCGAAAGTGGATGAGCTGGGTAGGCGCATACCGGCAAGAAGCCTGTTCAACCGCGATGAAAGCATTGAGGCTTTTATCAGCAGGGTTTCCCAGCTGGCTGAGATAGCGGAGCGGGCGGGTGTTGCTCTGATGATAGAGAATAACGTTCTTTCCGCAAACAACGCGAAGGAATTTGCCTCCAACCCTCTACTCATGTGCGACCCTGAGGAAAGTCAAAATATTATGAGGAGGCTACCAGATAGCGTCACCCAACTTATAGATGTTGCGCATCTGAAGGTGTCCGCCAATTCATTGGGCTTCAAGCCAGAAAGCATGTTTGATGTGTGTAGCGAGAGAATTACCGGCTATCACCTTAGCGACAACAATGGCCTGGAAGATTCGAACAAACCATTTGCAGACGACGCCTGGTTTTGGCGCTATCTGAAGCCGGACGTCGGCTACTACTCAGTTGAGGTTTACGATTGCGCACCCGAAGTCCTGGTGCAGCAAGTAGACCTTGTTCACTCAAAATTGCAAAAAATCAGTCAATCACTATGAAAGCCAGAGACAAAATTCCCTTGGAATTATTGCTTGTTGCCTTGCCCGCAACATTTCAAGATGTGCTGGAGGCAATTAATGCTAACCACCTCGGTGTCGTCTTTTTTGTCGATGCAGATCGGAGATTGATCGGCATATTCACCGATGGGGATGCGCGTCGAGCACTGCTCGAAGGCGCGACGCTCGGGGATACGATTACACGAGACACCGAATACGTGAATAAGTCACCTCACTATCTGCCTCTTGGTGCCAAAATTTCTGATATTTGGAAACTCCTTGAGCAGGGCGTTCGCTGCATCCCTCTATTGGATTCCGATGGCCGCGTTACGGATTTCTCTACGCGTGACCGGATTCGGCAGTTTATGGTGCTTGAGCCGGACATTGGTGAACAGGAAATTAGTAATGTGCTCGAATGCGTAACCAGCGGCTGGATATCTTCCCAGGGCCGTTTCATTGGCAAATTTGAAGAGGCGTTCGCGACCTATTTGGGCGGCGGGCATACGATTGCGGTTGCCAATGGTACTGTCGCTCTGCAGCTGGGCCTAACCGCTCTGGGTATTGGTGCCGGTGACGAAGTGATTGTTCCGGATTTCACCTTTGGCGCGAGCATCAACGCGATTATACATTCAGGCGCGACGCCGGTTTTGGCCGATGTTGATAAGGATAACTGGACTATCGATCTTGCAGAGATGCAAAGATTATTGACTCCGCGCACCAAAGCAATCATGCCCGTTCATATTTATGGGCAGCCGGCACATATTGACGAGATCAAGGCCTTTGCCGATAGCAACGGTTTGTTCATTATCGAGGACTGTGCGGAGGCGCTCGGAGCCACTTACAAGAATCGTCGCGTTGGACTCGATGGTGATTGCGGCTGCTTCAGTTTTTTTGCCAACAAGAGCATTACCACCGGCGAAGGCGGCATGGTTGTATTTAAGGACGCTGAGGTCGCAAAGCGGGCTCGCGTGCTGCGTGATCATGGTATGAGCCCGAAGAAGCGCTACTGGCACGAATACGCAGGTTTTAACTTCAGAATGACTAACATGCAGGCCGCTATAGGTGTGGCGCAAATGGATCGAATAGACGAACTACTCGATCGGAAGAAAATGATATTTCAGACTTACGACAAGTTGCTGTCGGGGGTCGATTCCTTGAGCCTGCTGCCCAGCAATGATTGGTCAGAAAATGCTTGCTGGCTGTATACGGTTATCCTCAAGGGTCATGCTGAAGGCTCTAGAGACACCTTGATAGCAAATCTTGGGTATCGTGGCATTGACGCACGGCCCGGTTTCTACCCTATGCATGAAATGGAACCCTACCGAGAATATGGACACGGTGCGTATCCGGTTGCGAGCTATCTCTCGGCAAACTCAATCAGCTTACCGTCTTCATTTGGACTGGCAAATGAAGATATTCCTCACATCATAGAGATTTTTCTAGACGAACTATCAGCAATTGCGCCGAACGCCGCGCTGGCGGGAACGAGTGAACAGTAGCTGGGGCATCATAGGCTGTGCAACGATGGCCAGGGAGTACTGCAAGGCTCTACTATCCAAAGGGATATCTCCTCAGGTTTTTAGCAGAGACCTGACCTCTGCCAATGTAGCTGCTTTTCAATCAACGTTTCCTCAGCTAGCGGTAAGACCTATCGCAGATATCGGCCCGGACGTGGGCAATTGGCTTGTGTGTACCAATATTGAATCCCATGAGGAAATTTGCAGCGGGTTACAGGGCAATATCTATTGTGAGAAGCCCTTTTCCCACCAGCCAGACTATGACCTCACCCGAGACATCACGATACTCATGAACAGGCGCTACTATTACTGGGTAGATTTGATGAAGGACATTATTGACAGCGGCAAGATCGTTAAGATTATTGTGGTCATACCAGAACGAAGTGTTGATGCCCTGATTACCCAGAGTATCCACGTGATTGATATGCTCTGGTATCTCGCGGGGCCTTTTCGACCGGCCACGAGAATAGGAACATCATCACCCAGCTTTATGCTGTCCGCCGATAGTGGCATGCCAATCGTTATCAATATGAACTACGGCGCCAATGAAAATTTCTCTATGCGATTCTATGCCGATAATGGCTATGTCTATGAGGCCAAGCCCCTGGAGGCTTTCAGCACGGCCGAGGGTATGGAAGTACACGAGCCGGATGATGAGAGTCCGTTACGGTCTTATAGACCGATCATCAATGCGCTTACCTATGTGCCTACCCAGCTTAAACCTGGGTTAGGCGAAATTGTCGACGACCTGCTCGCCGGAGCCAGCAACAAGCTGCCTACGTTGGCAGAGCATCGTCGAATTCACGCGTGGATGCGGGACAATATGGAATGAATATCTGTGTTATTGGTGTTGGCAATATTGGCATGCGCTATGTGCAGGGGATCTCGAATAGCTTTCCCGATGCTCAACTGTTTCTCGTCGATGCACCTTCCCGGCTTCATGAGCTCGAAAAAATGGACCTGGGTGGCGCGAATCTGCTGACTTCTCTTGAGGACATAACTGAGCCGCTCGACCTATGTGTGGTATCCACTTCCTGCCAGCCGCGGTTAGACATCTACAAACGTTGTTTGGAACTGCAGCCTCGATACATCATTCTCGAAAAGTACTTGTTTAAGTCCAGGCAAGAGTTTGAGGAGTGTCTTTCGCTGCCGCGGGTACCTACCTTCGTCAATCAATGGATGTATGGCAGTAGAACCTTTGATTGTCTTTTTACGGAGCCGGTCAGTACGGTAGAACTCACTGGGTCAGGCTGGGGACTGGCTTGTAATGCAGTGCACTGGATTGATGTATTTAAGAGACACATGAATATCACAGACCTTCAGGTGGGAAGTGACACCAATATTTCCAAGGTATTTCCCAGCAAGAGAGCCGGGTATGAAGAAATTTATGGGGAACTGGTATTTGTGGACGAAGAGAGTGATAAGACATTCAGTCTGATTGATAGGGGCGATGATATTCTTACCGGTGCGCAGGAAATCAGAGTAGACGGGAAAGTTTACCTGTTTGACTACGCACATATTAAGCGAGAAGAGCGCATCATTGCCCATTTTCCGTATTTTTCTGGGCTGATAGGCAATCTGGTGGAAGACATAATGGACAAAGGAAGTTGCAATTTGCCTCTCCTAGAGGAGTCCATCTCTCAACACCTATTAATGGAACGTATATTTGAAACGCTGGATCACCGCCCTAACATTACTTGAAATACATTTTTTGCCAGAACCTCGAGCATCACTTTGTCTATTTTTTTACTGGTGTGTGGCAGCTGATCATGACAATACTCGGAAATACTGAGCAATGAAAATACTTCTTTTTACGCATAAGGAACAAATTCTGGACTATTCGGCCTATATGAATGGTCTAAAGAAAGCGGGTCCAGTGCAAGCAAGATTGCTTACGATAGGCAGAGAAGAAAGTGAATTCGGGCTGGAGACTGGGTCATTTGATTCGGTTAAAGATATCCTGCCCGGCCAGTCAGAGCTAGATGGCCCAGATGCGGATTTGACCGTTGCTACACAAGAATTGAAGAACCTGGAAGAACGTATTGGGTCACTCTTTATTCATAGGGATATTCTGATGGACCGGCGTTTTCGGGGGCAGCCTTCCTTGGAATTCGATCTTAACAGGGGCCCTCTGATCTGGACCGGGTCGCGGACAATCCTGTTCATGTACGCACTTTATAGACGGCTTGAAGAGGAACTCGCAGAATTCAAACCTGACGTAGTGTTCGTGGAGACGAACTCAGCGCCCTATAGGATGATCTGGCGTCTTGCGCGCGAGAAAGGCATACCGGCAGGGCACTTTTTTCAAGGACGCGTCTGGCCTGAGCGCGTTTACATGGAGACCGGTCTCGGCCTGGACTGGCATTTGGCGCGAACAGCCTATATGGATATGGCCGATAATCCGATGACGGGTGAAGAGTTAATCAGGGTTGAGCAGAAACTAGACACTATTACCCAGCAAAAAACGAAACCAGCATCTACGAAATGGGCTGTCTACAAAGGTGCACCCGGTATTTTGACTAGACTAAATCCTGTGCGATTATTGGCGGGTAACAAGGATTGGCTGGGACAGCGTTCTAACACAGCGACGATAAATCCACGGGTAATGTCTGGCCAGGTATATTCACCGCTTGCAAAATATCTGAGGTATAGGAATGGCCAAAAGGCCCAGCGTTTTCTGAAGAAGCACCAAACCCCTTTTGAGCTAATTCGAAAAGGGAAATATGCAATGTACTTTCTTCATCATCAGCCAGAATTATCCGTCGAAGAAATGGCCTTTGAGTACCAGGAGCAAGTGAATACTCTGCGAAACATATTGGCCTCTTTACCCTCGGACATGTCCCTGGTTGTAAAAGAGCATTCGCCAATGCTCGGACGCAGGCAGATTGATACATACAGTCGGCTTTTGCATATGCCGGGTATGATTTTTGCTGAATCGTCTGAGGACTCTCACAAATTAGTCGCACATGCCTCTGTTGTCATTACACTGACTGGTACGGTAGGATTGGAAGCGATCTTTTATGGTATACCGGCAATTGTACTCGGGTCGGTATTCTTTGATTGTTTTGATGGTATTTACAAGCCTGAAAGCCTTCAAGAGCTCACTGCGTTGTTGTCAAACCCGAGCAAGTTGGCGGGTGCGTCAAGGGAAGATGCGCTGCGTGCAGTAGGCAGCATGTTGCGGGGTTCAGTCCCTGGTATGATGTCCCGCGACGATACGCGGTTGCAGGAACCTGACCTTGAATCTGCAAAAAACATGTTCTCAGCGCTTGAAAGGGCCCGACCTCCGTTAAAGCAGGCGGAGTGAAAAATTGCAACCCTCGACAGTCACCGCAATGTGCCAATGTCTATCCCAAATTAGGTAGCCAGTAATCAAAGATGATTCGACAAAGTACACAAGATGTCTCCATTGTTCTGATATCTATATTTATCTATTCGCTACTTATTGTTTTTTGGCCTAGTCAGTTAGATGGCGGAAAATTAAGCACTACGTTCGCATGTATTATGCATGCCGTTCTATATAATTTAATTGCTTACAACTTTTCAAGTTACTGCAAGAACCCTTCTTTTCTGAAAACACCGCTCGCTATTAGCTGTTTGCTTCAAATTATCTATTTGGGCGTTCCGTTTATGAAGTATTTAGGAGAAGCCAGATATGCCGAATTTGATGTAGGACTACTTTATAGGCTGTTCGGTTTATCTGTGATTTGCGCTTCAATTTTCATTATCCTGAAACTGTACGCGAAGAACTGGATTTTGTTTTACCTTAAGTCTAAAGATATTCATCAGTCTGTTGAGCGTTTATTTACGCCTCTTATGTATTGCATTTTTGGGGTAACGACTTTTTTCATGATTACTGGGAGTATCCTCGGCGATAGTCTTCTAAGCGCAGCCCAGATCACTCTAATTCTGTCGGGATACTTTATATCGCTTTACTACTTTGCTCTATTTGGAACACAACAGAAAGCACTCCGGAATGAATTGCTGTTTGTATGCGCAGGCTTGGCTATTACCTATTACTCGGGACAAAGATTTGCTCTACTCTTATCCATACTGATTCTGGTCTTTGCACGAATTTCGAGAATTCAATCCGATAAGAAACGAAAGTCAATGGTCCTTCTGAGCATGCTAATGGCGCCGTTAGCACTAATGATGACTCTGGGTCCACTCACGGAGATGACCAAAACCAGATACGGTGGTGTCAACATGTTTTACGAAATACAACGGACTGATTTTGCAGATTTTGTGGCGGCGGCCTCGACGGCTGATTACAAAGAAAATGTATTTACGGGACTGTATACATCAGTGTTATGGGCCATACCTGGGGGCCTTATAGACAAAGAGAAATTGGATTGGTCAATGGAGCCTTTCTTTAAGAAAAATCATTGGAGAAGTTCAGATTACCGAGAAGGCCATAAAAGTAGTAATATAGACTATGGTGATTCAATGTTTTCTAGTGGAGCAATGGTCGGCGGCTTTATCGGCGCACTGCTCTTCCCATTAGCCTGGTATGCTGTTTTTATCATTATATTAGGCCGATTTAGGAACACTCTCCTGCTGAGCTTTTACCTGGCATCTGTACCAAGTATGTGGAACATCGAAATAGCATTTTGGACCATAGTGCCAACCCTAAGAAATTGGGTTGTGGTATCACTCATTTTGTTTGTCATAATACAATCAATCATCTGGCTGCGCCTTCGACGTCGCCGAAATTTTCAGCGGCGTTTGATCAAAAATCTGGGCACTTTCCAGTATACGAATCGGTGATCCGGGATAGCTGGAAATATTTTGCTGAACCCGGAGAAGCCTCTGAAGGCAGGTGTGTCGCGCTGCCCCATCAGTTGCTCGTAAAACTCATCCGCGATTTTGGGTAGCTAGACCCCGTAGCACTCGCCTTATCACCAGCCATACGACTAACGCGGCGACCACGCCGGCAAGGTTTGCATAGGCATCTCCAGCACTGAAATTTCGCGTTGGCCACAGCGCGTCTTGCAGGTATTCCATCATCAATGCCAGGACTGCCCAGAGCGGCCAGTAGGCCCAGTCCGGCAGTCTGATCCCGGAAAGCCTGCCACTCAACGTTGCAGCGAAGAAGATCAGCACGTGGCCGACTTTATCCGAATTGGAGAACAGTTCTTGCGGCGGCTCCGCACGGAAAATGCCATACAGTAATGCTGCCATCAATAGGACGAATAAAGACGCGAAGAGATGTTTGGTTTTGATCAATGTCTATTGCCAGGTTGGAACCATTAGGAGAGACGATTATAGCCGAAACCGAGGTAGAAAAATGTACCAATCTTAGAAAGGCTGCGTGATCACGTTTTGACTTTAAAGCGGTAGCGGAAGTTAGCCTCTCATAATGTTTCTATAATGGAGTCCAATTTCTTCACCATAGTCTCTTTTGAAAAATTTTGAAGACTATGTGTATATGCGTCTTTGATAATGGTTTTTGTATAGTCAGTATCATCCAAGTATTTTTCAATCGCAGCTACAAGAGCTTCAATATTGCCAATAGGGGTGAGTTGACCGGTTTTACCGTGAATGACAATTTCTTTTGCACCGCCGCCATCGCTAGCAATAACAGGTCTTTTTGCAATTGTTGCTTCCGCCAGTACTAAACCAAAAGGTTCGGGGGTTGTTGAGCAATGACAGATAACATCGCATATGGACATGAGCTGTGGTATTTCCTTAATGTGCCCTGTAAAAGCGATACGGTCTTGAAGATTTAGCTCCGAGACCAATTCATTAAGTTCTTGTTTGTACTTCGCTTCGCCAAACAGAGCATCACCGACAACAATGGCGTTAACGTTTTTGAGTCGACTAATTGCCCTAATGAATAGGTCTTGACCTTTCCAAGGTGTAAGGCGACCAAAGATCCCAATAAGGGCCGTGTTTTCTCCGCGGTATTTGGACTTGAATTCATCTATTTTGACCGTATCTTCAAGTTTTTTTTCAAAATCAAAAATGTCAATAGATGGGTATATGATAGAAATGTTCTTCTTTTTTGCGCCGGCTTCTTGCCATTTTTCTAGGCTGGCTTTTGAGTTTAAGACTACGTGGTCAGAAGATAACTTTGAGAGTAGCTTCAGTATATGAAGCAGCGTAGGGCTAAAGTAATCACTGGATAGAATGTCATTCATAAACCAAATAATAGGTTTGCGGTTAAATGGTTTTGCGAGAGAGCATAGTAGAAATGATTTCTGCGAAAAGCATACAATAATGTCATGCTTTTTTAACTCTGTATTGAGCAAAGTGACACGCTTAATAACGCGTGGAATCAGTTTCAATATTTGCTTAAAACCATCTTCTCTTTTGAAGTCCTTAATTCCATCCAAAAAATTTATTGATTTGTTAGCGATTCCTCTTGTGTCAAGCGTCTCATTGATACTCCCATTTTCCAATGTTAATACACTGGTGCTATGGTGCGCCGAATTACAAAAATTCATCATTACCATTTCGGCGCCGCCAGGTTCGCCGACATGGGTGATAAACAAAACCTTCTTAGTTCTCATTTTGTTTGTTCTGCGGATGGAAAAAAGGCAGGCCGGAAAGTAGCCATAGAGTGTTGACCAAGGTGAATAGGTAGATAAGGTGAATGAAGAAGGGTAGAGCGACAAAAGCTGCTTCTGCATTGTTATGTTTAGAAGGGTGCAGCGCACTATACAATAATGCTCCGGCGAATAGAGCATGCCCGCGATCTAAGTAGACAGACCATGTGAATTGCATGTCGTAGACACCGCCAAATCGAACTTGGAATAACACAGCCGATATTGTACCACTTAAATTTGTCCGAAATTTGTGCGAAATACAATCCAGTTCGTATGATGATGAATGGAGCGCGGGCACTCGTCTGCTGAATCTAAAAAGATAAACTGGTTACTATAGGAATTCCAAGATAGGTGCGTTTTAGCCTAGCTGAGGGCGAACTATTCTGTGCCCTGTGCTGCGTGAAATGGCTAGGCTGCTTTTCCGGATGTCGGTATTGTTTGGGTGTGGTTGCGGCGGCGTTTACCAAGCCACTGGTGGGCTTCGTCGATGTCATGAGGCTGAATCATAATAAGCGCGTAGTCGAAAGCTCCGCCGTTGGAGAGAAGCGGCCCAATTATCTGCCGGGCAGCATTCCAACTGGTGACCCTGATCACCAACTTTGAGAGATTCATTGCGCAAATCTTCTCTAAACCACGTGGTTATAGTGTGTCATCTTTTTTCGACACTTCTAGCAGTAGCGGCCAATACCACCTTGGCCTTGAATTCAGGTGAATGGTTTCGTCTTGGTCTTCTCATTGTTTCTCCTCTGAGCACTGTGCTCATGACGGAGGAAACACTTATACCTATCAATTCGCTGTCCAATCACTGGGGTCCATTGCTTGCTGTGCTATCAGTATAATGGTATCGCTAGGTTAGTAGAGCCAGAGTCTACGATTGCTCTGTATGATGGAATATTGGCAACACTTGCATTGCCAACTCCTAACCCCGTGGCGCTAAAGTATGCAGAAGACTATCTGGAAAAAGGCAAGATATTGGATCTTTTCGTCAGCGAAGTTAACAACCCACCCCGTCCGTCCACTGCATGAACATATCCGCCGCCTGAGCGCACTTACTGAGGGAAGCGGGTAGTCGCAGTCAGCATAATTGCATTACTGCGGAAATCGAAAATATCCACGTTTGATTCACGATTCTGGACACGGTAGGCGACCCCAACATCGAGCCAGTTCAGCAGGCTATATTCGAGCCCAACGCCTGCATCCCATCGTTTGTCTTTACGATTGGCAAAATTCTCGAACTCGTCGTTAGTAAACTTGAAGTCCACTTTAAACCGTGTAAGGTCCGTAATATCGCGAATAGCTGCAACATATCCGTAAGCCCTCACACTGCCACCGGCACCTCTCTGCCCTGAATTCTGATTGTCCTTACCAGCACCAAAAATTACCGTTGTGTGAATATCGGGGCGCCAGGAAGCATCGAGAAACAAGGCCAGACCCTGTTGCTCCGAGAAACGGGCATCATCGTAGTTACGACTACGGTATCCTATCTTGAAAACGCCAGTCGTTTTTGCCGTAACGTCCCAAGTCAGACCAGCGAGAAGCTTAGCATCATCGCCACTCTGATCTCCGCCTAAAGCGTCTTCTTCCGTGAAATCATAGTCAATATAGTCCGCTTCCAAAAGCAGTCTCGTGGCTGACGTAACTCGGTAATAGAACGTCAACATAGCACCCGCGCCATCGTAGTCACGGAACTCCTGATCGTTGTTTGTATAGCGTCTTTCACTGTATAAGGTGTCCAGCACCAACTGCCCCTGGCTGCCGGCGGTGCCGTAATCCACCGTAACTCCGACCTCGCTGTTATTCCATTTATCGGGTCTCTCGCCCTGCACAGACAAGGCATCCGTAGTGCCGGGTTTATCTACCTTACGCTCGTGACCCAAGGTAAAAGCGGATCGCAGCTTGGTACTGTGTTCAAGCATTAGGTAAGCGTTAATGGAGTTGTTGTTATAGTCCAGATCCGACTCAGCGTGATAACGGCCGAAATCACCCAGGTAGTTCACAGCCAATCTGGATGCCGACCAAACCTCATTCCAGGACAGCTCCGGCTTGAGCACAGCAATAGCATCGTTTTGTTCATCTGACCGGGTACGATATACATTGTCCTCATAGTGCAGTTCGGTTGTCGCGTTAAATAGAAACCCGGTTAGTGGTTCTTCGGCTTTCTGCGCTGCAGCTGGCAACGCCAACAATGCGGCCAGGATCACCAATGCGATGAACGTGGTTGCTATGCGCACAGAGCTGCCGACAACGTCATGCATAATGAACAGCTCCTTAATGTCAGGCTTATAGTAGTGGTGGAGCAATTTGGTTTGGCTTTTCATGATTTGGGCACAGTGACACAATAATTTGGCAAGACACCTTTGAACGATAGGCGCACACGTTAAAGTATGCAAGGCTTTGATCGTCCATCCGGGCTATCTCCACGCCGAACTCTACGATCTCTTGAGACGCGCCACATCTATACACAGGTAGCGCTGTCCGATGCCAGAGCTACCATGATTGTCACTATTGAGATAAACCCAGCTTTAAGAGGTGCCCTCTGAGTAAGCGTTCATTTCGCGCCGCAATTGACAACCAATAACCACGGCCGGCTAGCGAGGGATCGAAAGTCTTCGTTATCACGTCAATGACATTGATTGCACTTGTGGCTTCTGACCTATCCCCTGATGTTAGAACCATGGCCACGATGAGATTTCCAGCTAATCTCGAAAAATGGCGATTTCACTATGAAGAAGCGTTACGCCGAATAGCAGATTATTGGCGCCATTCGAGAGCATGAGGCGGGAGCAAAAGTGGAGGACATTCGCCGCTCACTCTGAATTTAGTTCGGCACGTACTATAACTGGCGAAGCAAATACGCGGGCCTAGACGTTAACGAAGCAACGCGATTTAGAGAGCTGGAGGCAGATAACGGCAAGCCGAAGAAACTCTTGGCTGAGAAACTGCTAGCGAACAAACCGAGGAAGAGAATCTGGGACAACGGCACTTAATTTGCTAGTAAGGCAATGTTCTTCTGGAGCGGGGAAACCGGCGTAACGCTAGGCTTTATCCAGCCAGGAAAGCCCACTCAGAATGCGTTTGTAGAGAGCCTTAACGGCCAGTTCAGAAACGAGTGCTTGAACCGCCACTGGTTTCGAACAATGGAAGAAGCCAGGGTAGAAGTCATCAATTGGCAATTACCAGAATATGAGACTCTCGCTGCCAATCCGCACGATACATTTCAGAATGTATGAGATATGCTCGGTTTTTGGATATGAGTCTCGAACATTTGATACGTTTTGGGGGGGAGCACTATACTCAATGTCAGATAATCCTATGCGTCACAAGACAGGCGAAATCATGTTGGATGAAAAATGGAAGGCGCTACTTTAGTGAAGAGTAACACGTCACTCAATATCTACCAGACGGGTATGAGCTGGTTCCCGGAGCAGCCCGGGAACGGCTTAGACAGAGTCTACTATGCTCTCTATGAGAATTTTGCGCATGCCAATGTTATTGCTCATGGGTCAGTCGCTGGCACGAATCAGGTCGCGGTAGACTCTTCCGGCGAGATACAAGCCTTCGCAAGCGATATGGCCCCGCTGACGACGCGCATGATGAAACAGCGAGCGCTGGTCAAATCCGCGCTCGAAGAAAATAGCTACGACTTGATTGCTTCACACTTTGCTTTGTACACCTATCCGATACTTGGGATAGTAAAAAAGTACCCCATGGTCGTTCACTTTCACGGACCCTGGGCCGACGAAGGCGTAGTTGAGGGAAGCAGTGAAACCGCATACAAACTAAAGAAGTATATCGAGCGCCGTGTCTATGCCAAGGCGGACATGTTCATCGTTCTATCAAATGCTTTTCGTCAGTTGTTAGTCACTGATTTTGGTATTCCAGAATCAAAAATTAGAATTGTACCCGGCGGAGCAGATCTCGATCGTTTCGATTGCGGGTTGTCGCAAGTGGAAGCCCGCAGGCAACTCGGTTGGGAAGAAGATCATACAATTATAGTATCTGTGCGCCGAATAGCACGTCGTATGGGTATTGAAAATCTAATTGATGCAGTTCGACACCTGGTTAAATCCAATCCCAATATCCGACTTAAGATTGCCGGAAAAGGACCGCTTGAAGAGGAATTTCAGCTACGGATCGTACAACTTGGTCTGCAACAACATGTTGAAATGCTTGGCTACGTTTCAGAAGACGATCTGCCAGCTATTTACGCTGCTGCGGACCTGTCAGTTGTGCCTACGATAAAGTTGGAAGGATTTGGACTAATTACAGTAGAGTCACTCGCTTCCGGTACTCCATGTCTCGTAACTCCGGTTGGAGGTTTGCCGGAGGTTGTAGGCCCACTATCCGGCTCTTTGGTTACTGATGACACCTCCGTGCAATCGCTCCAGAATTCACTGGAAGGCATTCTCGCGGGACAGATAGATATCCCGGACGCGGAGACATGTCGTAAGTACGCACGGGACAACTATGACTGGAAAGCTGTGGCGTTAAAAACAAGGGAAGTTTACGACGAGGTTCTTGCTCTATAAAACGAGTATTGTTCGTCGATCCGTCAAAAGTTTAGGGCGGTGCAGAACTTTCACTAATCGACATATTTCGCCGTTGGCGATATCGAGGTTGGTGAAAAAGCTACCGCTGGCCTCGAAGTCATTGCCCCATTGTCACAGGCGCTCCGCCATGAACCTGGTCATCTTCTCCAGGAACACTGTCTCGGAGAATTGTTCCGCGTGGCGTCGAATCGCCGCCGTATCCCACGAATGCTTTTCCATCTCCAGTAACGCGTCGCGGAGGCTTTCCGCAGTCGGTTCGCGGAAGAAGACACCCGTTTCGCCCTCTACCACTGTCTCCAGCGCTCCGCCTTTAGCATAGGCGATGACCGGCTTCCCGCAAGCCTGCGCTTCCACGGGTACGATTCCAAAGTCCTCGAACCCGGGGAAGATTAGCGCTTCGCAACTCGAAAGCTGCTCACGTATCTCCTCGTCGCTGACGTGTCCAAAAAAGCGTACGTTGTCTCCGGCAAGACTCTCCAGCCTGGCGCGATCAGGCCCCTCGCCAACGACGTGCAGTATACGATCGAGTCCACGAAAGGCCAGCACGGCGCGATCGAGACCCTTGTAACCGACGAGTCGGGAGAGGACGAGATAGTATCCTTTTGACGCGGTGGCCACCTCGAAACGCTCCACATTCACCGGTGGATAGATGATGGTCGATTCGCGGTCGTAGCACTGCTCGATTTGCTTCCGCACGTTCTCGGAGTTGGCGATGATGTGGTCCATGCGTCGGGCCGCAGCGATGTCGATACGTCTCAAATACGGTGTGCTGGCCTTCACTGCGGCGCGGACCAGGCCGGACGAAACCTCATATCGAAGGAAGTTTTCCGCATCCCACAGGAAGCGGGTCGGGTTGTGCAAGTAACAGAAGGTGATCATCCCTTCCGGTGCCCGGATGCACTTCGCGAAGGTGCTGCTGCTAATCCACGCCGCCTTTCGGGAGGGAATCCGCAACGACTTGAAGGCGACCGGGTAGATGGGAAAGAGCTTCTTGAAGTGGCGGTAGACCCCAGGCAGACTATCGACCCACGTATTGTGAATCTCCCGCCCGATGAGCTCGGGGAGAAGCGCTGGGCGCTCAGTGGCACTGGTATAAATTGGCGACTCCGGAAAAGCATTGGCCATAGTGGCCACCACACGCTCCGCGCCACCCATCTGGATGAGGTAATCATGGACCAGAACCAGATCTTCGGACTGCAACGTCGAACTCATCGCGGCCTCATCACAGAACTCTCGAGTTACTGTCAAAGCTTGTATTTCAGCGCCTGAATCAAGCGACGACATGGTCAATTTCTTTCACCTTGATTTCATCTCCAAACTTGAATCCTCTGATCACGTTCACAAGGTAATTGCACCATATAAACAGAGGGTCAGAGCCCTTCTCCGGTTGCACTACTTCGGCAATGTAGACACATTGGCCAGGAACAGGCCCAAAGGGAATGGTAGCATGTCCCGAGGAAGTACTTATCGAGCTGGCCAACGTAAGGAGCTCATTTCTGTTCAAAAAAATATTGCTGGGTGCGGAGAAGAAAACAACCCGAAAACTGTAAGGGCCAGCCCCCCACGGTAGCGGAGGCTTCGAGAACAAGTCTTGAAGCTTCCCGATCTATGATATTGCGACATTTCAATTCCTCGTGACTTCAGGGCGCCACAACCCTTTGGACAATTGTTGGCGTCAACAACATAATCGTGACTGGAGCTTTCTCTCCTTTCATTTTTTCTCAACCAGTGACACCATAATTACGTGCCGCTGTTGGGGTGTGACAGAAATACACTTGAGTCATTGACCACGTTAAGCCTCGCGTGGCGGAATTTCAATATCGAGCGGACGTGAATCGACAGCTCTTTCAATTATCTGTGACGGTGTTCTCATTGATTGACGACGTATGGTGGGTTTGGGCGGTATTGGTGTTAGCCTAAGTCCAATCAGATTCCTTTTTTGGATCATGCATAAATGCAAATATTGAGAATTATGGCAGTGACCCTGCTCATTACACTGGGCTCGGTTGCTACGGCGCAGGAGTCGGGGAGCTACGTGCTTGGGCCGGGAGATCGGATAGCCATCACGGTGTTTGGACAAACGGATCTCAGTATGGAGTTTACGCTGAGTGACGCTGGAACGCGTAACTATCCGTTCCTCGGCGAGATAGTCATAGCAGGCATGACGCTCCCTAGGTTGGAGCAGCGTATCGCTGATGGTTTGCGGGGAGACTATTTGATCAACCCTGACGTAAGCGTTTCTATAACGCAATACCGTCTGTTTTTTATCAACGGGGAAGTTAATCGTCCGGGAGGTTATCCATACCAGCCCGGCCTCACCCTGGAGAAGGCGTTAGCACTGGCGGGCGGCTTAGGCCCGCGCGCTGCAACCGATGAGATTGTGGTGAAGCGTGCTAGTAAAGCGTTGTCTGCCGCCGTTGCTATTGAGATGTCCGAGGCTGTCCACGCTGGCGATGTCATTGACGTACCACAGAGTTTTTTCTAGGTGACGAAAATGCGTGAAGACTTGGAGGCTGAAGACAGCGGTATCGATTGGCTCTTTTTGTTGACGACTGTTTATAGTCGCAAATGGGCCATCTTGTCGTTGGCACTTGTTGTCACTCTGGTGACGGCGGTGGTCGTCTTTTCAATGACACCGATATACAGTGCGTCGGCGCTGGTGCATATTGAATCCAGACAGGCGAATATTGTTTCCATCGAAGAACTTTATCGCGTGGAGTCTCGTGATCAAGGTTACTACAATACGCAGGCCGAGATTTTGCAGTCGCGCCCGATTGCCGTCAAGGTCATTGAGGCCGTCGGTGTCCCGCTAGAAGTCGAGTCTTCCGGAATTGCCAGTTTCTTCAGTTTTGACTGGCGTGCACTTTTGCCGCTAAAACCGCCTGAGCCGCCCGGTGGCTCGATTGAATTCAGCGAACAATCCGAGGATGTCGATAATTACCTGGAAGGCTTGTGGATTCAGCGGGTCGCAGAGACAGAGCTGGTAGTGGTTGGTTACGTATCCGAGGACCCTCGACTGGCGATGCAGTATGCCAACGCCCATGTTGCGGCGTATATGGAGAGTATTATTGAAACGCGGCAGTCCGCGACTGAATTGGCGTTGAGCTGGATGGGCGAGCGAGTTGCGGGTTTACGCAAAAATCTGCTGGACTCGGAGGCGGAGCTGCAGGCATTTCGTGAGCAGGAAAAACTCATAGACTCCGAGGGCTACCGAGCGCTGCAAACTCAGGAGGTGAACGATTTAAGCACGCGCCTGGTCAATGCGCGCCGCAAGCTGGCTGCCTCAAATATTGCCTATCAGCAGGTATACGGTAATGACTCCGCTGCCATTGAGAGTGTTCCAGCAGTCCTGGAAAATGCCGCGGCACAGGATTTCAGGTCTATTCAGGCACTGGCAGAGCAAGAGGTCGCAGAGGCAGGCAAAGTATTCGGGCCCAAGCACCCCGTTATGATTGCTGCTCAGTCCAAGCTGACTGAAGCGACGCGAAACCTTGACGTACAGCGGCAAAGCATTGCTGGTGGCATTCGCGCCGAGTATCTTGCAGCTCAGGCAGAGGTTGCTGCGCTGGAAAACGATTTGGCAGATGCCAAGCAGCAATATCAGGAGTTGACGCGCAAGGGTTCCAACCTTGCCAGTCTGCAGCAAGAAGTCGATACCAACCGAGAGTTATACGAACTTTTTTATGGCCGTGTGCAGGAAACTGCGCTGACCGCTGACCTCCAAGCGTTTGATGCTACCGTGGTTGAGCCTGCAGTTGTGCCCAGAGAGGCAATTTCTCCGAATAAGTCACGTGCCGTAGTGCTGGCATTTTTACTGAGTCTGCTTGCCGGTATTTGCTTGGCGTTCCTGCTGGAGCAGTTCAATAACAAGATCCGTAATGTAGCTGATGTAGAGGCCAAGATTGGTCTGCCGCTGCTGGGTCTGGTGCCGAAGCTGTCCGAGACGGCGCGCACGCAGCCTGCGCTGGCTTTGCATGAAGACGGCGAACACAGGTTTGGCGAGTCCATTCGCACCATTCTTACCGCCATCTCACTATCGAGTTTCGATCGACCACAAAAGGTTCTCCTCGTAACGTCATCCGTAGGTGGCGAAGGTAAATCTACCTTGGCGATGAACCTGGCGATGGCGATCGCTCCAGGGGAAAAAGTTTTGCTGCTGGAGGCTGACATGCGTCGCCCCAGCGTGGCACTGAATCTGAACCTCGACCCGACGCGGCCAGGCCTATCAGAACTGCTGGCGCAGCAGGCAGGCATCGAGGATTGTGTTACGACCTTGGAGGATGGCGGCCTGGATGTATTGACCAGCGGTACTATTCCCCCCGAACCGCTGCGGCTATTGTCATCAAGTGCTTTCACCCAGCTGATTGTTGAACTCCGTGATACCTATGATCGTGTGATTATTGACGGCCCGCCTGTTCTGGGAGTCAGTGATTCAGCCGTACTATCCACTCACGCCGATTCTTTGGTTTATGTGATCAAGGCGGATGCCACCCCGGTGAGGCAGATAGGTGCAGGTATCGGACAACTGCAGCGTTTCAGCGCGCCGATGCATGCGGCCTCTCGAGGCGCAACTTCGAGGCGGGCGACGGACTACTTTGCCGGCGTTGTGGTGAACCAGATCGATATGCGCAAGGCAACCGGCAGTGCCGAATACGGTTATTAGATCAGGGCAGGTCAAATCTCTGACTGTATGTTCATTGTTAGCATAACCGGATGGCGCACTAGCTTTTAAATAGTGCCCCAAGCGCGCAGAGGCGACGATTCAGCGGATTCTAAGCCATCGTCCAGAATTTTGAATTTGTTGGTGGAATATTACGCTGATGACGTAAAGCGCTTATCAATTGAGGAGCCAAAGGTTCCTGAAGTTTGGGGGAACCGTAAGTGAAAGTAGTATCTGCCAAGAATATTGTCCGGAACGCAGAAATGCCGCGGCTGCGCATACCCAACTGCACCTGACAAACAATGGGGTCGTACTGACAAGCATTACATTGCCTCTGTGAACAAAGCGTTAACCTCAACTATCGCCGGCATGGTGTTGGCTGAATACGGCTTGCAAGTAGATGACCCTATTGCCCCGCTGTTGCATGAGTATTCGAGCTACTTTGCAGACCCGGCCAAGGCGGGGCTGACGCTGCGGCAGTTGCTCAACATGCAGTCGGGATTTGTCTGGAATGAATGGTCCAGCAACGATCTTGCGCTGCTCTGGAAGTCTACCGATTTCACCGAGTTCCTGCTCGAACGCAGCAACGCTGGACCTGGTTCGTCGTGGGTGTATAACAGTGCGGGGCCTAACATGCTGCTGAAGGCGCTGGATGGGGTGGTAGACGGCGGCATTCGTAGCTGGGCCGATGCGAACTATTATGCCAAGCTGGGCATCACAGATTATGAATGGCAATCCCAGCCTGATGGCACACCCGAAGGTGCAGCGCGCATGCTGTTGCGGCCTCGCGATATGCTGAAAGTGGGTATTGCTTATCTGAACAAGGGTGTTTGGAACGATGAGCAGGTTATTCCCGTCGATTGGGTCAACAAGGTATCCAACGTAGAGGTAGTGAGCGGTGCGGGTAGCTACAGCTATTATTTCTGGCATCGATCGCTGAACGGAATCAATTACATTTCAGCGGATGGAGATGGAGGGCAGTATATCAATATATTCCCCGAACAGAATATGGTCATCGTGATGACACAAGGGAATTACCTGGAGTGGCCTTTGTATGTCAATCAGGCGGATAGCATCATGGGTATCTATGTGTTGCCAGCTGTGGTCAATTGAAAATTCAGCAGTGTATGGCCTATGTTAGCGAGCAACTAATTTCTGGGATAGGCCGGTTTTTTACGGTAGTGTCGGTTATGAAAATATTGGATTTAGGATCTATCGTGAACCGTTTTCTGCTCGCAGCTCTCTTCCTAACCGCCATCACCGCGTGTGGCGGCTCTTCCTCTGGCTCCGATCCGGAGAATTCGCTCCCACCAGCGCCAGAACCAGCGCCAGAACCAGAACCAGAGCCAGAACCAGAGCCAATCGCATCTTTTGCCTGTGGTTCCTCTGGCGCAACTTTGACCGCCAATGAGTCACCTGACAGTTATGTGTTGTTCGAAAGTGGTCCGGTTCGCCCGTTGGCGTTGAGTGAAGATGGCAGTCGATTACTGGTGACCAATACCGCCGCAAACTGTTTGGAGATATACACCGTCGAAGCCGCAGGGTTCACGCTTGTGGATAGCGTAATGGTGGGTATGGAGCCAGTGGCAGTGGCCTTTGCCAATGACAACGAAGCGTGGGTCGTCAACCACTTGAGCGACTCGGTGAGCATTGTGGATTTGAGTGCTACGCCACGGGTAGTGCAAACCCTGCAGGTGGGCGATGAACCCAGAGACATCGTATTTGCAGGACCTGATCGCCGGCGAGCTTTTGTCACGGCGGCATACCGAGGGCAAAACCACCCCAGCTTCAATGTAGATGATCTTGTTCGGTCTGGTCTTGGTAGAGCAGACGTGTGGGTGTATGACCGGGATTCTATGGATACCAGTCTCACTGGTAATCCACTTACTATCGTCAACCTGTTTGCTGACACACCCCGGGCGCTGGCAGTGTCTGTCGATGGAACCACGGTTTACGCTGCAGCCTTTATGTCGGGTAATGGCAGTACCACCTTGTCACAGGAAGTGGTCGCGAGGGTTAAACCAGAGCCTGTCTCAAATGCTGACGGCGTCAGACAACCGGACACCGGTCTTATCGTTAAAAAATCAGGTAGTGCCTGGGTGGACGAAGAGGGTACAGACTGGGCCGCAGAGGTCAGGTTCGACCTACCTGATCTTGATGTTTTTACCATTGACGCAATGGCGGATGTACCAGCGATTACCAATGAGCATTCTGGCGTTGGCACCATCTTGTTCAATATGGCGGTCGACCCGGTGAGCGGTGATGTTTTTGTCAGCAATCTCGATTCGCTGAATGAGATACGCTTCGAAGGCCCCGGTCATGGCTCTACTACGGTTCGTGGCAGAATTGCCGAGAGTCGTATAGCTGTTCTGGGTGCTAGTGGAGTGACTAACAACCACCTTAACCCGCACATAGACTTTGATGTGGACGAGGGCAGCAGCTATCCAGGTCCTGATGTGGCGCGTAGCCTGAGTCAGCCCACTAACATGGTGTTCAGCCCCGACGGTAGCGTCTTGTATGTTGCTGCATTTGGTTCTGCCAAGGTAGCGGCCATTCCAACAGAGCAGCTGCGCACAGGCAACTACGTTCCCAGCGCCGCGCGCCACGCTGAACTTGCTGACGGAGGCCCTTCCGGATTGGTGATATCCAGCGATGGCGAGCAGATTATTGTGTATACCCGCTTCGACAACGCGATATCGCTCTGGCGTACAGAAGATGGCGAAATGCTGGCTCACCAGCCACTGTTCAGCCCTGAGCCAGCTGGGATAATCGAAGGCAGGCGGTTTCTCTATGATGCTCTGGAGACATCTGCCAACGGTACCTCCGCTTGCTCTAGTTGCCATATTTTCGGCGACATGGATCAGCTGGCCTGGGATCTGGGTGATCCGGACGCATCGTTGCAGCGCAATCCCAACGAGTATGTCGCTAATAGCCCCATCACCACCTTTAATTTCCATCCCATGAAAGGGCCCATGACCACTCAAACTCTGCGCGGAATAGCTGATTCAGGCCCACAGCACTGGCGTGGTGATCGTACCGGGCAGAACCGCGCCCTGGTTAATGGTGAGCTGGAAAGCATAGAGGCGGCTGCGTTCAAGGAATTTAACCCTGCTTTTGTCGGGCTCGTCGGCAGAACTGAGGAGTTGAGCGCTCAGGACTTGCAGGTCTTTACAGACTTCGCGCTGGCCATTACGCCTCCGCCAAATCCGGTACGCAATCTGGACAACAGTCTCACCCCGGCCCAGGCTCGGGGCGAAGACATCTACTTCAATGTAAACAATATCACCGGCATTGGTAGCTGCAATCATTGCCATGTCTTGAACCCCGAGCAGAAGCAGTTTGGAACCTCTGGCCTAATGTCATTTGAGGGTGCCGGTATTGCCGAGAACTTCAAAATACCGCATATTCGCAACGCCTATTCCAAGGTAGGTATGTTCGGTACCTCTGGGGACTTTTTGGGTAACGGGCAACATCAGGGTCCACAGATTAAGGGCTTTGGCTATCTTCACGATGGCTCTATCGCCACTCTGCTGGATTTCTTTGCTTCTCCCACCTTTGTGTTTCCTGCACCCAGGCAAGAAAATCAGGAAGATATTGTGCGCTTCGTTATGGCGGCGGATAGCAATATGGCGCCGGTGGTGGGGCAGCAGGTAACGCTAAACGCCAGTACGGGCCAGGCGGCAATAAATAGGTTAGATCTGTTGGAACAGCAGGCTGTCGTGGTAGACCCGTTGCCAGAATGTGATTTGATTGTTCGCGGTGTGTTAGATGAGGTGCGGGTATCGCTGCTATTTGATGCCGGTAGCTATGAAGATAACAACGCCAATATTATCAGTAGCACCGAGCTGCGCGCAGCAGCGGCCGAGGAAGACAATGGTCTAACGTTTACCTGTG
Source organism: Candidatus Litorirhabdus singularis (assembly GCF_026262625.1). Taxonomy (GTDB): domain Bacteria; phylum Pseudomonadota; class Gammaproteobacteria; order Pseudomonadales; family Halieaceae; genus Litorirhabdus; species Litorirhabdus singularis. The sequence goes on along the minus strand of NZ_SHNN01000003.1, from coordinate 50,479 downwards.
TGCCTCCTGGTAGTGGGTCCCGTTTGGCGTTGGACAGCTAGCTGAGAGAATCAACGCCAGCTGGTGTGGAGCGCAGACAAATCTGCATGCCAAGATCTACCCCATGCCATTTATCGGCCTGCAGCTGATCATTTTTGAACGATAATAAGTTATCTTGTCTGCACGCAGCGAGCGTCAGGCTGCAGTGGGTTAAGTGAAGAGGAAAGAGAATTCGATATGCTGTCTGCACCATTACCAACTGTTGAAATAAATCCTGCCGAAGCGCCGGTTGCCGTTGTCATTTGGCTCCATGGACTGGGCGCTGACGGACACGATTTTGAACCCATTGTGCCCGAGCTTCATTTACCTGCTGACTTGCCCATTCGCTTTGTGTTTCCGCACGCCCCCGAAATGGCCGTGACAGCCTTTGGTGGACAGCGCGCACGGGCTTGGTTTGATTTTGATCCTGGAGGTGGCGTCGATTCGCCGGGCCTGGAAAAGTCAGTGAGGCAGGTTCGTGATCTTATTCAATATGAGATTGATAGCGGTACCCCCGCTGAGCGCATTCTACTGGCGGGTTTTTCCCAGGGCGGAGTGCTGGCATTTCACACCGCACTTTATTACCCGAAGCGTTTGGCCGGCATTCTTGCCTTGTCTACCTTTCTTGCAGACAGTGAAAGTCTTGGCTCTGAGAAGGCGAGGGTTAATGCGCAGATTCCTATTCTCATGTGCCATGGTCAGCAGGATGCGGTGTTACCAATGGCCTTGGGTAAGTCTGCACTAGAGGCCCTGCAGGGCTCAGGCTATGCAATCGAGTGGCGAGAGTATCCGATGGGGCATGAAGTGTGTATGGAGGAAATCCAGGAGATCAGCCGTTGGTTGCAGTCAGTGCTTGCGGTGAATAGCTGAGCCCGCATCCACGACTACAGTCGATATGCCTTACGCGCCAGATTATTGGTTAGGTCTACCGCTATCTCAGCGGCCTCGGTTTCAGTAAGTCGATGCTCAGTCACCAGCTCTGCCAGATAACCGCAATCTATCCGTCGTGCTACGTCATGCCGTGCCGGGATGGAGAGAAATGCCCGGGTATCGTCATTGAAGCCTGCGGTATTGTAAAAGCCGGCGGTTTCAGTGGTCTGCTGTCGAAACCGGCGCATGCCCTCGGGGCTGTCATGAAACCACCAGGCCGGGCCTAATAAGAGTGACGGATAGTGTCCCGCCAGTGGCGCTAGTTCGCGGCTGTACGCAGTTTCGTCGAGGGTAAACAGGATTATCGATAGCCCTGGTTCATTGCCGTATTTGTCCAGCAGCGGCTTTAGCGCCTGCACATATTCAGTTTGGCGAGGTATATCTGCGCCCTTATCACGGCCAAAGCGTTCATACAGTGACTGGTTGTGATTGCGATAGCTGCCCGGATGCAGTTGCATCACCAAGTCATCGTCCAGGCTCATGGCGGCCATCTCTGTCAGCATCTGGCCGCGAAATTGTTCGGCGTCACTGGGGCTATGATCGCCTGCGATGACGCGCTGAAAGAGTTTTTCGGCCTGCTGTGCGTCAAGGTTCTCGGTTCCCGCGGTAGGGTGGCCATGATCAGTGGCGGTAGCGCCGTGGCGCTTGAAATACTCTCTGCGCGTGCGGTGCGCATTCAGGTAGCCGCGCCAGCTGCTAGTATCTTCGCCAGTGAGTTGTCCAAATTCAATAAGATTATCTTTAAAGCCATCGTAATCGGGGTCTACCACTGGGTCTGGCCGGTAGGTTGTGATCACCCGACCCTGCCAGTCGCTGTCGATGATGCTGGCGTGATGTTCCAGGGCATCGAGCGGGGATTCTGTAGTGGCCAGTAGCTCAATATTAAAACGTTCGAACAGAGCGCGTGGACGAAACTCATCGCTACTCAATTTGGCATTGATAGTATCAAAATAGGTGTCCGAGCTATTGCCGTCCAATCTCACTTGCATCCCGAACACCTCGGCAAATACGTGATCCAGCCAGAGTCTTGATGGGGTGCCCTGAAATAATGTGTAGTTTTCGCTGAACAGGCGCCAAATTTCTCGCGGGTCCGCGGCTGCGGCGGCACCTTCCTGAGAGCCTATACCCAACTGCTCCAGCGTGATGCCCTGGCTATAAAGCATCCTGAAAACATAGTGATCAGGCGTGATAAACAGCGCGGTCGCGTCGGTAAAGGAATCATTGCTGGCGAACCATTGGGCATCCGTGTGGCCGTGTGGACTGATGATCGGTAGGTCCTTGATAGCCTGATACAGCTGACGAGCAAGGTTACGAGTAGCGGGCTCCGCTGGGAGCAAGCGATCGGGATGCATTTGCAGTGGATCTGACATGGCTTTGATGGGGGTCCGCAATAGAGGAATGCCGTGGCAGATTACGGTTTTGTGGGCGGCTGGGCAAGCGGTTGCTGACAAGCGCCGTCAGGACACATTGGCAGTTTAGCTATCGCTAATACTCGGGAACTACGCGTGATTATTAATCAAGCTGCTGGCGAGTATTGGTGAGGCGCTGTTTGACTGCTAACAGGTGGGCGTCAAACCCGTCGCCCTTGCGCAAGGCCAATGACGTCGCAAGTATATCGATCAGCGTGAGCTGGGCAATGCGTGAGGTCATGGGCGTGTAGAGATCAGTATCTTCATCAGCTTCAATGGCCAATAGCTGCGTGCAGACTGTGGCGAGCGGCGAGTTGGGTGCCGTTATTCCGAGTATGGTGGCGCCTGTGTCAGCCGCAAGCTCCGCCACCTCGGTGAGTGCCCTGGTGCGCCCGGTATACGAAATACAGACCAGGCAATCCTCGGGCGTAAGACTGGCTGTAATCATGCGCTGGCTGATCATCTCGGTGTGCGCCACTACCGGCGTAAAGAAGCGCAGGAACTTGTGTTGAGCATCTATGGCAACCGGTGCTGATGCGCCCAGGCCACAAAAAATTATGGAGCGGGCTTTATCCAAGGCGCTCACTGCTTGCTCCACTGCCTGGCTATCCAGACGGTTAAGAACCCGGGTAAGGCTGGCATGGTTTGCTTCAAACACTTTGGCGATAATCTGACTGGTGGAGTCGTCGGGCTCTATGTCGCGAGCAATGCGCGGCTCTGCGCGAGCTAGTTCAGCGTTAAGTGTCAGCTTGAAGTCAGGAAAACCTTTCAGCCCTAACCCCTTACAGAATCGGTTAACCGTAGGTTCGCTGACACCAACGGAGGCAGCGAGAGTGGCAATTGACATAGAGACCACGGCTTGCGGCTCAGCAAGGACAAAGTCAATCAGCTTGCGAGCTGATTTACTGCGTCTAGCTTCGTGGTTCTGGAGATCTGCCATTAATGACATGTAACACCCTCTATTTATGGTACTGAAAGTAATAAAATTACATTTTTATTGCAAGCTGGTGTCGGAGGTAGAGCGTTAAAGCGAGCTTTCACTACGATGAATTGCGGTTTTTCGGCGGTTTAGCCGATTTTCGTGTGCTAATATCACGTTTCTTCTGAGACACAGTGTTCGGCTGGAAAATCGACCACAAGGTCCGAAGTGGAATATAATTACTTTTCTGAAAGACAGGTGTCCCTCAATGATTGCAGAGAAACTATCTAAAGCGCGTGTGCTGCCGGTGATCACGGCGACTAGCGCCTCAAGTACAGTGGAGCTGGCACGGGCCCTGCACCGCGGTGGCATGCAGGCGGTGGAGATTACGTTGCGCACGTCCGCTGCGTTGGACAGTATTCGCGCGGTGGCAGCAGAGCTGCCAGAACTGCTGGTTGCTGCGGGTACGGTAACTAACCCTGCAGAGCTTGATGCCGCCGTAGCTGCCGGCGCCACTATGGTCGTTAGCCCAGGCTCGACGCCTCAATTATTACGCGCCGCCCGCGATGCCGGTGTGGATTTTGTGCCGGGCGTGGCCACCGCCTCTGAAGTCATGCAGGGCCTTGATGAAGGCTATAGCTGTTTCAAGCTGTTTCCAGCGGTGGCGGTAGGTGGCCTGGCGCTTTTGAAGTCATTGGGTGGGCCTTATCCCGATGTCAGGTTTTGTCCCACTGGCGGTTTGACGCCAGCAAACTTTCGCGATTATCTGGCCTTGCCTAACGTGGTCTGTTGCGGTGGATCATGGATGGTTGCTGCCGATCTGGTAGATAATCAACAATGGGATCAGATAGAAAATTTAGCGCGCGATGCGATGTCGCCGCTGGCACAAGGAGAATAGGTATGACGCAAAAAAAACCCATCCGCGTGGGAATTATGGGCTTCGGTCAGACCGGACGGCAGATCTACGATCTGGCGTCGCGCAGTGATGATGTTGAAGTAGTTGCCATCGCCGATATAGGTAAGCCGGATATCCTCAGCTACCTGTTACGTTCCGAGGTTAAGCAACCGGAGCGGCATACGCTTGAAGGCAACTTTCTGGTGAACCCGAATTTTAAAACCCGGTTAATGGGTATTGATACTCCGGCAGAAACCCCTTGGGATATTTTCGGCGTCGATGCCGTTATAGACTCAACCGGTATTTATGGTGACAGCGGCTCAATGCACGACCACCTCAACAATGGTGCGGGTCGGGTGATATTACGCACGTTACCCGCCGATACCATCGACCGCATTGTTATGCCCGGTATCAATGAGAGCAGTATTACTGCCGCAGACCGGATGATTTCTGCGGGCTCCGCAACGACTACAGCCTTGTGCCTGCTGTTAAACATCCTCTCGCGCCATTTCGACATTGAGTGCGGCAGTATGACCACGATTCATGCTTACACCTCGGATCAGGTATTGCAGGACTATGCCGGTAGCGATATGCGCCGCAGTCGTTCAGCAGCGAAAAATATTATTCCCAATGGTCACGAGGCTCAACACTGGCTGGGTCGCGTGTTGCCGCAATTTGAGGGAAAAATCACTACATCGGCACTCAACGTACCCATCCATGAAGGCTGTTTGCTGGACACCAATTTGGTGCTCAGTGATGCCAGCGTCACGGTTGAGGATATCAACGACGCCGTGCGTAACAGTGTCGGAGACTACCCAGGTATCGTTGATGTGGTAGAAGATCCGATTGTATCTTCGGACGTGATTGGTAACCCCCACTCACTGCTGTTTGATACCAAGGGCACTATCAAGGCCGGTGAGACCATCTTCAAGACTCTGGGTTGGTATGAAAATCTGGGTCACGCCGCGCGCCTGTTGGATGTGGTGCGCTTGTACGCTGAGTTAGATCGTCAGGAGGGCGCAGCATGAAAGTTGCTATTAATGGATTTGGCCGCATCGGCCGCTCGGTATTTCGGATTTTGGACGAGGTTGAAGGTATTGACGTGGTCGCGATCAACGACCTGTTCGACTATGACGCACTGCGTTACCTGCTGGATTACGACACCGTTATGGGCCCATTCGGTAAGCGTCTGGAATTGGACGGTGATGAATTTGTTACCGACAAAGGCCGCACCAAGTTATTGAGCGTGCGCGACCCTGCTGATCTACCCTGGGCAGAAATGGGTATTGATGCGGTGGTTGAAGCCACTGGTGTATTTCGTAAGCGGGCGCAGCTCGAAGGGCACCTGCAGGCGGGTGCTGGACGCGTAGTGCTCACAGTACCGGCAGCGGAGCCGATTGACTACACCGTGGTGATAGGCGTCAACGATGATGGTCTGCTCCCGGAACACCGAATTATCTCCAACGCAAGTTGTACTACCAACTGTCTGGCGCCGATGGCGCGCGTGCTGCATGAGGAGTTCGGAATTGTTGAAGGCGTTATCAACACTGTTCATGCCTACACCAACGACCAGCGTCTGGCCGATGTGCCGCACTCTGACTGGCGTCGTAGCCGTGCTGCTGCCGAAAATATTATCCCCACCTCCACTGGAGCTGCCAAGGCCGTGGGTGAGGTACTGCCGGACTTGAATGGTCGTCTCCACGGTATCGCTGCGAGGGTTCCGGTACCCGATGGCTCGGTGGTAGATCTGTTCACGAAATTAGAGAAATCAGTGAGTGTTGACGATGTTAACGCGGTAGTCAGGGCAGCGTCCCAACAGGACCACCTCAGCGGTATTCTGTCTTTCAGTGAAGTGCCTATTGTGTCTTCGGATATTATTGGTAACGCCCATTCGTCAATTTACGATTCGCAGTTTACTGCGGTAACAGGTGACCGCTACCTGCGCGTGCTCAACTGGTATGACAACGAATGGGGCTACTCCAGTCGTGTGTGTGACTTGCTCGCGCGCATTGGGAAGTGGAGCTAACGGGCGCTATGAAAATTCCAGCGGCGGATCCTGATTACACCAGCCTGCGCAGTAATGTTAGTGCGCTCGGTAGTTTGTTGGGTGAGACGATCTCTCAGGCTCAGGGGCCTGAGCTGTTGGCGCTGGTAGAGCAGATACGTACCTTGTCACGCGCAGCACGTGACGGCGAGACAGAGGCCGGTGAGCAGTTGCTGGTGCTATTGCGGGGTCTTAGTAACGAGCAGTTGGTGCCGGTAGCGCGGGCCTTTAGTCAGTTTTTAAGCCTGGCCAATATCGCCGATCAACACCATACCGTGTCGCGCGAGATGGCGCCCCTGTTCTCGGCTTCAGAGACGCTCGCCAGTGGTTTTGGTGAATTGTTGGAAGAGGGTGCTAGCGCTGATGCTCTGCACGGTGCCATCGCGGAGCTAAAAATTGAGCTGGTATTAACTGCGCACCCCACTGAAATCATGCGCCGTACCTTGATTCATAAACACAGTGAAATCCGTGGCTGTCTGAGCCAATTGGAGCTTAGTGGACTGACCGATCGCGAGCGGGACAAGCTGCAAAAGCGGCTGCGCGAACTGGTGACCCAGATCTGGTTTGGCGATGATTTTCGTGCGTCCAGACCGTCTCCAGTAGACGAGGCCAAGTGGGGCTTTGCGGTCGTGGAAGACTCTCTCTGGCATGCGGTGCCGGAATACCTGCGCCGTCTTGATTTGGCACTGTTTGACGCCTGTGGTGTGCACTTGCCGTTGGATGCAGCGCCGGTGACATTTGTTTCCTGGATGGGCGGCGATCGCGACGGTAACCCGAATGTTACAGCTGATATAACCGAGGAAGTGCTGTTGCTGAGTCGCTGGCAGGCGGCCGATCTCTATCTGGGTGACCTCATTGCTTTGGTAGAAGAACTGTCGATGACTGCCGCCAATGCTGATGTGCATGCGCTGGTGGGTGAGGCGCGCGAACCGTATCGGGTTTTGCTGCGCGACCTGCGTGACCGTATGCGGCGCACCCGTGCTGCCATTGAACTGCAGCTGGAGTCTCAGCCCATCGAAGATGAGGACATCTTTACCGATGTCGATCAGCTGTGGCAGCCGCTACATACCTGTTATACCTCACTGCATGAATGCGGTATGGGCCTTGTAGCAGAGGGCGCCTTATTGGACCTGCTGCGCAAGGTACGTTGCTTTGGTCTACATCTGGTGCGTCACGATGTGCGTCAGGACAGTGCCAGACATACTCAGGTCTTCGCCGAGCTCACCGAGTATCTGGAATTGGGCCGCTATGAAGACTGGGATGAGGCGCAAAAGCAGAGCTTTCTGTTGGAGCAGCTTGGCAATCGTCGACCTTTGATTCCCCAGCGTTGGCAGCCGTCAGAAGATGTCGCTGAAGTTTTGGCTACCTGTGCGGTGGTCGCCGCCCAGCCGCCCTCAGCCTTGGCAGCGTATGTGATTTCGATGGCCCGTCAGCCGTCTGACGTTTTGGCCGTGCAGCTTTTGTTGCGTGAAGCGGGCTGCGACTTTGAGGTGCCAGTGGTACCGCTATTTGAAACCCTCGATGACTTGTCGCGGGCTCGTGACATTGTTTCGCAGCTGCTGTCGCAGCCTTGGTATAAAGACACCATCAAGGGCGAACTGATGGTCATGATCGGTTACTCCGACTCGGCCAAGGACGCAGGTGTACTGGCCGCAAGTTGGGCCCAGTATACGGCTCAGGAATCGCTGTTAGCGATATGCGAGGAGCACGACGTTAAGTTGACGCTGTTTCATGGCCGGGGCGGCAGTATTGGTCGCGGTGGCGCCCCTGCACACGCTGCCTTGTTATCGCAACCGCCAGGCTCATTGCGCAATGGTTTGCGGGTTACTGAGCAGGGCGAAATGATTCGCGCCAAGCTGGGCTGGACCTCGTTGGCAATTAAGACGCTGGCTCTGTACACCACCGCGATTTGTCGAGCCAATTTGATGACTCCACCAGAGCCGCGCGCAGAGTGGCGTGCGCTGATGGAGAAAATGTCGGCTGATTCCTGTGCTGCCTATCGTGCTGTGGTGCGCGAAGAACCCGATTTTGTGCCCTACTTCAGGCACGCGACTCCTGAGCAGGAGCTGGCCAAGTTGCCGCTGGGTTCGCGCCCTGCACGTCGCGGTGGCGGTGGTGGCATTGAAAGCCTGCGCGCAATTCCCTGGATTTTTGCCTGGTCGCAGAACCGGCTCATGCTGCCGGCCTGGCTTGGTGCTGGTGCGGCACTGCAAATGTCACTGGAACGTGGCGAGGGCGATACGCTGCGAGCGATGGTCCGGGAGTGGCCTTTCTTTGCAGCCCGTATTTCGATGTTAGAAATGGTTTACGCCAAGTCCGATAGCGGTCTTTCCGCTTTTTACGACGGGCGTCTGGTACCACCTGAGTGGCGCCATATTGGCGAACGCCTGCGTGAGCAATTGGCGGCTGATTGCAGCACCGTGTTGAATATTGCGGGTCAAGACAAGCTGCTCAATAGCGAGCCCTGGGTGCGTCAATCACTGCAGTTGCGTGATATTTATACAGACCCGCTTAACTATCTGCAGGCGGAATTGCTGCAGCGCAATAGAGCGCAGTCAGAGCCATTTTTGGAACAGGCCATCATGGTGACTATTGCGGGTATCGCCGCGGGTATGCGCAATACGGGCTGAGGAATTGACCGCTCATGGGTTTAGCGAGCTGCTCAGGCCGGTATTAATAAAGTAACGCGCAGGCCACTGCCGGTATTCTCGGCGCGGATGCTGCCTCCGTGTTGGTGCACGGCACGGCTGGCAATGGAGAGGCCCAGGCCATAACCTCCGGTTTCGCGCTGGCGTGCATCATCCACCCGATAAAAGGCTTCGAATATGTGCTCCAGAGCGGCCTCGGGAATACCCTGCCCCTGATCGGTCACGGTGACTTGATAAGCGTCGCCGTCTCGTTCTAGCGCAACCTCGATAGTGGAGTGGGGTGCGGTATAGGTCAGCGCATTGCGGGTGACATTCTCGAAGGCCTTCTTCAGTAAGTCTGTGTGTGTAAGTACTACGGCCTCTTCAAGACTCGTGGTAAACCTGCAGGCCTTGTTACTGCTGGCGGCTTCAAAGCCAATATCTTCGCACAGCTCGGTGAGTAATCCGACCAGATCAATACTATCCTCCAGCACCAGCCTGCCTGCAGGCACAGCTAGTAACTGACCAACCAGTTCGTCCAGTCGCGTCACCTCTTTTTCTAGCCGCTGCATCTGTTTAGCCGCTTGTTGCGGCGACGTCTCTCCCAGTGCGAGCGCCACCCGCATGCGCGCCAGTGGCGAACGCAGTTCATGGGAAACATCGCGTAGCAGTCGTTGTTGGGTTTCGATCTGCTCCTGCAGCTGGGCGGCCATACTGTTAAAGCTGCGGCCCAGAGCTGAGGTTTCGCCACCGCCGGAGATTGGTACGGGAATGCGCGTGTCCAGTGCGCCCTGTGCAAGTTGCTGCGACGCCTGTTGAAGTTGCCGTAGCGGCCGGGTCAGATAACGCGCTACCGCGTAACTAATCAGTCCACTGATAAGCACAGCCAGTAGTAGGCGTAGCCAGAGATGTTCGGTAATTACTCGCAGTAGCGCAGAGGCAGGCGGTCTGGCGGCGATAACCACGGTTAGCTGTCCGCGCTGTGGTCGATAAATTTCCTGCCCGAACAGCGTGTAGTCTGCTGTGGGGATCGCCGCTCTGCGGCGGTAGCCCTGCAGCTGATTGAGTATGTCTTTGGTGCCCGGGAGAGCGCTGCGGCCAAAGATCTCCTGTTGCTGTGTGTTGAACAGGAACACTTGCAGCCCAGACTTCTGTTCAATTCTTTCCAGCGTATCCTGCAATGAAGCCTCAGGAGCGTTTTGCAGCGAGTACAGAATTCTGAAGGTTTCCCGCGGCGGTCGGAGGTGTGGCCGCTTCTGCCTGGGCGTCAGCTTGTCAGCATGGCCGGCTGTTTCAGTTTCCATTACTTGGCGGGAACGGGGTCTTAGATGCTCGGGGGGCCTCTGCTCACCACTTTTCGGACCGCGGTTGGCGTCGGGTGGGCCACGGTGATAGTCAAAGTCACGTGGCGTTTCTGCAGCGGAGAGCTCAGGTACATCGGGACTGAAGTAGCGCGCGGCCAGCATCCAGCTGCCCGTGATAGCGATCATGGCGAGCCAAATGGCGAGAAAAATGCGCGTAAACAGATTTAGCATTAGTTCGCGCTCGACAGCGTCAGTTGATAGCCGACGCCGCGCACGCTCATGATCAGCTCACGCTGCTGTTCGGGGATCTTCTTACGCAGGTTACTGATATGCACATCGATACTGCGATCATAGGCGGTGAGTGCGCGCCCCAGAGCCTGCTGCGACAGGGTTTCCTTGTCTACCACGGTGCCTGCTCGCTCCATGAGTACGGCCAGCACATTAAACTCAGCGGTGGTCAGCTTGAGTGCCTCATCGGCAAAGTGGACGCTACGATCTGCCGGGTTGAGTCGCAGATCTTCGCACTCAAGCAGTCCGCGCTTGGGTTCACTGCCGCGGTGATCACTGCGTCGCAGTACTGCGCGCAGGCGCGCGGCCAATTCGCGGGGGTTACAGGGTTTGGGGAGATAGTCGTCGGCGCCCATTTCCAGGCCAACAATGCGGTCGGTGGCATCGCCGCGGGCGGTTAACATGATCACGGGGGTCTCAGAGAATTCGCGCAGCCTGCGCAGTACATCAAAGCCCTGTACGCGCGGCAGCATGACGTCCAGCACAATCGCGCTGAAGCTTTCAGTTCGGCACAGTTCAATGCTGTCAGCGCCATCGTGCACGCTGCTGACGTTGAAACCTTCCAGAGTCAGAAACTCTGCCAGCAGGGCGCAGAGCTCCTTGTCGTCGTCGATGATCAGTATGCGTGATTCCATGCACACAGTTTGAACAAGCCTGGGCTGCTTGTCATCCGGCATTACCCGGAGCGAAACTAACTTTACATTTCTTTACAGCTCTAGGGTACGTAGACCTCGTTCCTCAATAAAACTGCCCAGACTATCGGCGGTGCTTTGGCTGGTGATAACAGCGGTGCTGACTTGTCCCTGACGCAGGTAGGTATCGGTAACCCGACGTAAGTCCTCCAGAGTCAGGTCCAGTGTGCGCTGGCGAAAACGCTCGCGCAGCTCATGACTACGTCCAAACAGATTGTTGTGAAAATGCTGCTTGGCTTCACCGGCCGGCGAGCTGGGTTTGTCCAGGGAGCCTATGACACCGAGGATAGCCTGCTCGAGGGTGTCTTCGTCATGCATTTCACTCATCATCCATTCGATAGCGGCCTCAAAATCGGTCAGGGTCTCTACCAGACGTGGATCGCGGTAGGAGTAAAACCGGAAGGCGCCGATATTGGAATCCTGCGAAGCACCGCCGCCGTAGGCACCGCCCTGTTCTCGAATAGTACGATGCAAATAGCCGTTACGCAGAAAGCCGCCCAGCACCGACAGGGCTGGTGAATCAGGGTGATCCAGCGCCACGGTGGGGTAGGCGGTGGCGCAGAAATTGACCTGGGTGTTGGCCACCCACAGTTCACGGCGCTGTTCGCGGAAAGGCTCTGGCTGGTAGCAAGCAGCGTTGTCATCGGTACTAAAGCCTGACCAAACCGAGGCGCTGGTGTCACACACACCGTCCAGTTGTTCCTGTTCCGCTACAATCAAAAACTGATGGGGCATGCTTTGCGAGCGCTGGTGCAGTACCTGCAGGCGTGCGGCGAAAGCTTCCAGCTCGGTATCATCACGCAGCGAATCATCCAGCGCTTTGGTGGACTGGATACCGGCCAGACCAGAGAGTTCATGGCTCAACAGTGCCGCGGGGCTCATGCCGGCGCTGGCCGCTGCCATTGCCAGACCGTGACCATTGCCGGTCACAGACTGCTCGCGACGCGCGCGCTGTTGGGCAATCAGTTCCCGTATCCGATCCAATTCATCGAATCTGGCGTTTTCCAGCGTGTCGCGCATCAGTTGAGATTGTTCCTTCTGATTACGCAATAGTGCCTTGGCGGACAGTATCAGCCAGGCCGATACATTCTGCTCGTTGTCAGCACCACCGCGCATGCTGGTAAAGGCATTGATGCTGCCGCAGGTGGCTGACTGGCGATCCTGTATATCGAGATAGTCGGCGTCGCCCAGGCCCACTTCGGTGAGAATATTGCTGTAGTAGGGCAACAGTTGCATGCTCTCCCGATCCAGCGCGGGCATCGGTGCCACCGCCTGTTGATAGACCAGGCCGTTGGTGCCCTGACCATAACTGGTGCAGGCAAAACCGGCTATTTCACGGGTGCTTGCCTCCAGCTCAGGTAATGCTGCCGGTACGTCAGAGAGTTCTACCTTCGGCAGTATGGACTCGTCATCCTTCTGCTCCTGGCGCTGGCTCAAGGCTGTCGCCAAATCCACTACGGCCTGTGTTTGATCGTTGTCCAGTCCGGCCTTGATCACTGCCAGTCGCTCCGCCTCGGCTTGCTGGCGCTGTTGCGACAATTCGCGATCCGGGGTCATGACCAATGTCACCCGGTGTGGGTTTTCAAGCAGCAGTTTGCGCGCCAGTCCCTTGATGTAGTCGGGGTCTTTGATCTGTTGCTGCAACTGCTCCAGTACCGGGTCCAAATTGAGCACGGCAATGGGGTCGCTGTAATGGGTGGCGCAGCCCAGCGCCGTCAGGGTCAACTGCAGGCCATAGGGGTAACTGTCACCGCTGATCTCGCGCTGATGTAATTCCAGCTGGTGCAGCACCGCTTCCAGCCGGTTGGGGGCAACTCCTTCCTCAGCTACCTGAGTCAGCACTTCCATTACCAGTGCTTCCACCGCGTCAACATGTTCAGGCTCACTGCCTTCTACGCCACACACAAAGACCATCTCGCGCATGGAGTCCTCCAGTCCACCCAGGGGTGAAGGAGCCTGTCCCAGCGAGGTCTTCTCCAGCGCCTGTTGCAGCGGGGAAGCGCTGTTGTCCAGTAACACGCTGGCGAGCAGCTGTGCTTCCAGTAGTTGTTGTAAGTCGGTGCTCTCGCCCAACATCCAGCCCACCACAATATGGGTTTTGTCATCGGTGCTGCCGCTGTCGTCAAAGGCATAGGTTTCGCTGATACGCAGCGGTTGCAGGAGACGCTGCTCAGCAGGCACTTGAATGCGTTGGTCCAGCTTCTCAAAGCGTGACAGAGCGAGTTCTTCAAAGCGCTGGTGGTGCTCCGCAGCTGGTATATCGCCAAAGGTCATGAAGATGGCGTTACTGGGGTGGTAGTGACTTTGGTAAAACTCCTGCAGTTCCTCATAGCTGAGGTCGGGTATGCAGGCCGGGTCGCCGCCACTGTTGTAGTGGTAAGTGGTGCTGGGAAACAGATGCGTGCACAGGGTCTGCCAGAGGCTGCTGGTAACCGAACTCATGGCACCTTTCATCTCGTTAAACACCACACCCTTGTAGACCAGCTCTGAACTGGTATCGCCCGGTGTAGCAAATTCAATACGGTGACCTTCTTGGGCAAAGTCCAGGGGGTCCAGGCGCGAGAAGAACACCGCGTCCATGTACACCTCAAGCAGATTGTTGAAATCCTTACGGTTCTGACTGGCAAACGGGTAGGCGGTCCAGTCACTGCTGGTAAACGCGTTCATAAACGTATTCAGTGAGCGTCGCAGCATCATAAAGAATGGGTCGCGAACCGGGTACTTTTCGCTGCCACACAGCGCCGTGTGCTCCAGTATGTGAGCGACGCCAGTGGAATCGTGAGGCACGGTGCGCAGGGCGACCATGAAAACGTTCTCATTGTTCTCTGCTGCCAGATGATAGTGCACGCTGCCCGTGGCGCGATGCTCATATTGCTCCACCTGCAGGTTCAGTGAATCAATGTGCTCATTGCGAACGAGTTTGAAGGCGCTCTGTGGTTCGGCTTGGGTCATGCTGCGGCATACTCTCTATCAAGGGGCGGCTATTCTAGCGTGTTTTCGTTACCGGCATAACCGTGGTAACAGTCTCGGTCTAGATACGGTTTCGGGACAGGTCCCGGATCAAAAAGCGGGCCGGATTTAGCGCCCGTGCCAGCGCGGTAGTGACGGGTAGTGGCTCATTACAAATTTGTGCGGCCAGCAATTCCGCTGTCAGCGGCGTCGATGTCAGCCCTCGCGAGCCGTGGGCTGTGCTCAGGTACAGGCCGGGCAGATAAGCCCCCGCCTCTGGAATCACGCGGCGCGCGTTGCGGCGTAAGGCGGCGAAGGTGTCGATAAACGCTTCACGATCTGGCACCGGGCCTGCCATAGGCAGGTAATCGGGGCTGGCGCAACGAAATCCGACCCGTCCCTGCCAATCTTGCCTGGCGTTTTGCCGGAGGTTTAGAGCGGGCAGGGCGCGCTCCAGTGCCTGCAGGTTGCGTTCGTGATCTGCTGCACGTAGCGCCAATTCCGTATCATCAATATCAAAGGTGGCACCGATGCAGTGACTGTTGGCGCTGGCTGGTGCGATATAGCCATCGTGACAGATGACGCTGCGCAACTCCTGCAAGTCCCCGCTGCTGGCCAGTTCGGTAGTCTGGCCGCGGATTTTCTGTAATGGCAGCCAGTCGGTGGCGGCGAACTGACTGCTGCTGATGCCAGTGGCCAAAATGGCGATTTCTGCCTCGGCCTGAGCAGTGCCGTTGGTATCTAACAGAGCCCAGCCCTGAGGCTGCGCCGCCAGTGACAGTGGCCCACACTGCTGCCGGATTTCGATTCGTGGATTATTTAGCAATGCGCGGCAGATTCCAGCTGGTTCCATCCACCCAGCTCCCGGATACCAGAGTCCAGCGGGAGAATCGGCGAGTCCAGTGGCTGCTGAGCTGGCTGCCGGGTCTAGATATTGCACCAGCTCTGGCAAGGACTGCACGGTGTCGAACAACTCGTGGCTCGGGCCCCAGGTGGCCAAGGCGTGTAGTGCGCCGCAGAGTTCACCGTCGCTGCCAGACTGCAGCGCTCCGCTGCCCAACAGCGCTTGGTAGAGGCGCACTGCATAGCTGTAACTGTGCACAGAGAAACTATTCAGGTCCGAGCTGCGGTGCGAGAGCCGTGTATACAGAACGCCCTGCCGATTGCCAGAGGCGCCGCTGGCAACCTCGTTTTCATCCAGTACAGTGACGTGCCAGCCGCGTCGCGCCAATGCGGCGGCGACGGTGGCGCCGGCCAGCCCTGCACCTAATACGATGGCATGGCGGACTCTGGGTTGAATGGGGTTGTGGTGGTGCCAGGGGGTGGCCGGCGACTCCGGACGCGGCGCAGCAGTTTGCAGCAGTTGCCCGTGACACACCTCGCGTTTGGGGCCATAGCCCGATGCTTTGGTGACACTGAACCCGGCTTCGCTGAGACCGCGTCTTACCTCGCCAGCAGCGGTAAACGTGGCGAAAGTGGCGCCATTGGCGCTCAGTTGTGCCATACGCTGATAGAGCTGTGGTTGCCACATATCCGGATTGCGGGCGGGGGTGAAACCGTCAAGAAACCAGCAGTCTATGCGCAAATTGGGGTCCAGTAAGTGCTCTTTGCTGGCCTCCAGCACGTCCCCGAAGACCAGATCAAGTATCACCTGACCACCGTTAAAGCTGAGCCGGTGCAAGCCGGGTAAAGGTGGCGGGTAAGTGGCCAGCAGAGGCTGAGTAAAGCGCTCTAATTGGGTCCAATGCTGCAGCGCGCGGGTCAGATCAGCCTGACGCAGCGGAAACTTTTCGTAACTGATGTAGTGAAGGGTTTGGCACTGTCCCGGTTGTTGTTGCCAAGCCTGCCAGGCGGCAAGAAAGTTGAGACCGGTGCCAAACCCGGTTTCAGCGATGGTAAAACGTGCGCGTTGTTGCCAGGCAGCGGGTAAGTCGTTGCCTTGCAGAAACACGTACTGCGATTCTTCGAGTCCGTCTGCGCTTGAGTAATAGTAGTCATCGAAGTGGGGCGAGTGTGGTTGGTCGCCCTCCCAGTTTAATTCGGGTGCGGGCGCGGCCTGCCAAGGAGGTGTGGCATTCATACGGGAGTACAGGAGTTGACGGTCAGGCGGGGGCTTGGCATCGGCGCATCATACCAGAGCGGGGCCGTGGCAAAAAATACTCATGTGCCCGGTACTGGCGTTTGGCCTGCTGCGGGTTTAGACTTGCCGCCATGAGCCAATATGAACAGCACAGTATGCCGCAGGAAAAATTCCTGACGGTCGCCAATAACGTCATTCACCAGTCCTTGCTGGAAGCCCAGCGCACCTCGGCAAAGAATATATTCAATGCCCTGATGGACAAAAAGCGGGTGGCGTTGATCACCTTGCGCATGGAAGATGGCTCGGAATCACGCTTTGATTTGATGCTGGACCACAGTGAATTTCGCGGCAAACTCAATTTTGGTTCGTTCCGTGCCAGTGTGCAGTCACTGGTTGCGTCAGTCAGTGACTTGTTGCGTGATGAAAAGCAGTTGACCACTTTCAAAGATCAGGACAGTTCCGCCGTTCTGTTTGGTATACCCGGGTTTACCGAGGAGGAGGGTGAGCTCAACGCAATGATGCTGGCCTCTACAACAGATGTTCCTGGCACCGTACTGCTAAAACTGCAGTACATGGACCCCGCCCAATTCCTTGAGCAGCCAGCAGGCTCCTAAACAGCTTGCAGCTATTGGCAGAATAAATTCTGCCCCACAAGAGGTGGGTGGTCTGTACCATCCGTGGGTCCGAAATCATTCGGACAAACCCCGCCGCCTATAAAGGCGCCGATAAGCAATCAGATTACTGCCGATAAAGAACACCTCCATCAGCACCGCTATTGGCGTGCCCACCAGAATATTGTGAATCATCATCACCGAGGATGCGGCCATCATAAACATACGGAATTGCTTATCCGAATGCCTGAACGCGGCCCAGGTGGAGAGCCCAGTGGCGATGGTGGCAAGCACAGTAAGCAAACCGCTATACGTGAGCACCGCATTGACCAATACCATGGCAAAAAACAGGTAAAACAGCCTGTCATCACGCCAGTACATAGACACTGTAAAGCGCACCGCAGCAATAGTGGTGGTTACCGCCGCCGTATAGGCTTCTAGCAGATAAAAATGGGCCGCCAGGAACACACAGCCAATCACCAGACACAGCTTTACAGCTCGTTGATCGCGAAACTGAAAGCTCACGGTACTGAAGAAAAACGTTATTCCCACCAGTATCTGAGAAAGAACAAAGTCGGACATATTAGGAGCGCTCAGGCGTGGTAGCCCAAAGATTCAAGGCCGGAGAGTCTAACCGATAGGGACGAATAGTGTCAGGCGCCCCGCAGTCTGAGGCAGCCAAAATCTCAGCTATGATCGAATCGGCAAATCTCTGACGCGTATACCTGTCGCTGCCGCAATGCCCTACAGTTGGCTGTCTATGGGCAAAATCCGATAGAAGCCAGCCTGAAAGCGTTGCCACTGAGTGCTCTGTGGCTCTTTGTCCAGAACAACGTCTACCCCATTGTCCAGGCCGCGCCAGCGCAGTTTATTGTCGTCGTTGAGGAACACCTCGAAAGCTCCAGCCGGCGCTTTTTCTTCTATTAAGACGGCAATCTCTGTCGCAATCTTCTCAGAACGAATGATGACCCCGAGCTCGGTGTTAATGTTTGCTGAGCGCGGGTCAAAGTTGAATGATCCGATGAACGCCTCTTTTCGATCGACAGCAAAGGCTTTAGTGTGCAGAGTGGTTTTGGCATCGTCCGCCGCTACAATTTCTGAACCGGCAATAGTCGCATCTGCGCGAACTTCATAGATTTTAATGCCCGCCTGAAGAAGCGGTTTTCGCGATGGCGCATAGCCGCCATGCACCATGATTTGATTATTTGCGGCCAGAGAGTTGGTGATGATCGTTACGGCAATGCCGCTTTCTTGTAGTTTAACTAAAGCTTCCACACCTGATTTCCCGGGTACGAAGTAGGGTGAAATAATAAGAACCTCCTTTTTTGCCGCCAATATGGACTCGAGCAGTGGTGTTGTAATTGACGCCGCGGTAGCGGATTTGCTGCTGATACTCTTGTCTGGTGAATCTACAGCCAGCTGATATGGCGCCCAGGTAAACATGCCCAATTCGCCTTGGGCAGAAGTGATGATACTTTCGGTGACAGCAGCAGCGTACCGGGTTGTCATAATTTCCTTTTCAGCCTGCGTAAACGCCTTACGTAGTCTCTCAAGCTCGATAGCGGGATCTTCCGGCATTTTGGCAAACGCATTGATCGCGGCAGAGCGCTCGTGCTTCCAGTAGGTGTCAAACATACTGGAAACATCCTGCACCACCGGGCCGATCCCGAGTACGTCAAGATCTCCGAATTTTGCGTCTTTTCGGGCCCCGAAATATTCATCAGCTATATTTCGCCCACCAATAAGTGTTACCTGATTATCGATAGTAAAAGACTTATTGTGCATGCGCCGATTGATACGGCTAAAACCAGTAATGCCATCCCAGAAACGGGCAGACCTACTAGCAAACGGGTTGAATATTCTAATTTCTATATTGGGGTGTGAGTCTAGACCCGCCAGTCCGGCGTCATAGCCGCCAGTGAACATATCGTCCAGCAGCAAACGAACACGCACTCCCCGGTCGGCCGCCCGCAGTAGCGATAAGACAAATGCCTTGCCTGTAACGTCCTTTTTCAACAGGTAGTACTGAGCATCTATGGATTTCTCAGCGAGATCTGCCAGCGCGAGGCGAACAGATAATGCTTCAATGCCGTCGCTCAGAGTCTGAAATCCCGCGTAATCCTCCGGGTAGGAATCTCCGGCACCTCGAAAGTGTTTTGCCAAATAGGTATCCTGAGTTTCAGACAGTGCACTTGATTCGGGTTTAGGGTAATCAAAGTCGACCGTGGAGCAGCCAGCTGCCAAAGCTGCCAACGCGAGTATTTGAATTAGTTTAAGCACCGCACTCACCTTTATAGTGTTGTTCTTAAAGTGTAGGTGTAAAAGCCCTAATAGACCAATCTGAGCCCGAGCCTCTATTGCATGCTTGATCATTTTTATAAAGACGCCCGAGGTCCCCAAAGCTGCAAGACTGGCGCGTGCGATCAAAACGGCAGAATGAATGCTGTCCTACAGTTTTTGCCTAGTTTTCGGCAACGGCCCGATCATGACGCAAACCGACCAAGTCAGAAAACCCCTGCGGCATTAAGCGAACCAGAAGATCGATAATCACCGCATCAACACCGACGAGCTGTCGCTTACGGTTTTTGAGCATACCTTTGATAATAATACTGGCGGCTTTTTCAGGTGTTGTACCAGCCATTCGATCAAACCCTTCGATTTTTTTCTGCGCTGCTTCTCCAGATTCAGTGCCCTCTGCAAACCTCGAGTTACGAACAATATTGGTTTTTATGCCGCCAGGGTGAACAGAGGTTACATTGACAGACGTATGACGCAGTTCCTGAAGTAGGGTCTGGTTCAGTGCTTTTACAGCGTGCTTGGCACAATTGTAGGGCCCATTCGTGGGGAAGGGGAAGAAGCCGTTGACGCTTGATATGTTCACGATATGGGCGTCAGGCCGCTGCTTTAAATAGGGTAAGAAAGCCTTGGTACCATAAAGCACGCCGTAGAATACGATATCAAAGACCCATTCAAAATCTTCATAGCTTATATCCTCGATGGTCATTGAGGATGCAACACCCGCATTGTTAATAATGCAGTCTACGTGCCCATGCTCTTTTACCACTTCATCTGCCCAACTATAAACGCGCTCACGGTTGGAGACGTCTACGATATGTAAACTGGCCTTTGCCTCCTTCGGCAGCAGCTCCAGTGTTTGCTGTAGACCCTGTTCATCGACATCAGCGATGGCAAGATGGCTGCCTTTTTCGGCGAGTTCAATGGCCAGACAGCGTCCAATGCCCGAAGCAGCGCCGGTAAGCGCGACAACTTTCCCTTCCAGAGTGTTCATGAATAATGTCTCATACTGTTTGTAATAACGCGATCCTGCCACAATCTATGGGTCCGAATTCATTCGGACAATAAGCCCACCATTACGAGACGATTTTAACCTGCGGCAACGGAGGCCGTGCCAGCGTCATCTTCTCGCTGGGAGCCATGACCTCAGCCACGCCACTGGCAACGGTCTTGCCAGTCTGGTTAACAGCTGTGCACTGCAATGTGACAAACTTCTTGTCATCGCGCTTTTCCGTCACTTCCAGTTGGATGGTAATGGTATCTCCGATCTTCACCGGCAGACGAAAGCGCAGGCTCTGGCTCAGGTAAATGGTGCCCGGACCTGGTAATTCCAAGGCTATCGCCGCAGACACGATGGCTCCAGTCAGGGCGCCATGGGCGATTCGCTCGCCAAACTGGGTGGTAGCGGCAAATTCGGCATCCAGATGCACTGGATTCACGTCTCCGGACACGGCGGCAAACAGTTGGATATCTTCTTCGCCGATCTGTTTGCTATAGCTGGCGGTTTGCCCGATAGTTATTTCGTCGTAGCTGAAGTTACTGAGTTGGCTCATGGTTTATACTCTCCCGTTTTAAGTTTTGCGGCATTGTAATCTATTCATGTCGCTAAGCGGAGTAATGGGCACAGCAAATGGAAACCACTGCGGGTGAAAGCACTCCAGTTTTTGATCTAACACAGCTGAATTTTCCGGCTGAGCTCCCCGTGGTCGAGCGGCGCGATGAAATAGCCGCCGCTATTGCCGCGCATCAGGTGGTTATTCTGGCGGGCGAGACCGGCTCCGGTAAGACCACTCAGTTACCTAAAATATGCCTGCAGGTAGGGCGGGGTGTTAATGGACTGATCGGGCACACCCAGCCACGTCGACTAGCGGCGCGTACGGTAGCGCAGCGAATAGCTGCAGAGACCGGCACCCAATTGGGCGAGCTGGTGGGTTACCAGGTCCGCTTTAATGAGCAGGTCGGCGAGCAGACCCAGATCAAACTGATGACCGACGGTATTTTGCTGGCGGAAATTCAGCGCGACCGCGAACTAAAGCGATACGACACGATTATTATCGACGAGGCGCATGAGCGCAGTCTCAATATCGACTTCATGCTCGGTTATCTGAAACGTCTGTTGCCGCGGCGTCCCGATCTTAAGTTGATTATCACCTCGGCAACCATCGACGTTGATAGTTTCTCGAAGCATTTTGGCGATGCGCCGGTCATAGAAGTCTCGGGACGTAATCACCCGGTACAAACCCACTATCTCGAGCCGGGGGAGGACGATTTCGATCTCAACTCGCGGATAGTCGACGCCGTCGAGCGGATTCTGGCCCGCGAATACGGTACGCCCGGCGATATGCTGGTGTTTCTCAGCGGCGAACGTGAGATCCGTGAACTGTCGAAGATGCTGCGCGGCGTTCAACACAACGATTTGCAGGTATTACCGCTGTATTCACGCTTATCTACGGCGGAGCAGCAGCGGGTATTTGAACCCTCCGGGCGCGGATTGCGCATTGTGCTGGCGACCAACGTGGCAGAGACCTCATTGACCGTGCCGGGTATCCGCTTTGTGATTGACCCTGGCTATGCCCGCATTAGTCGCTATAGCTATCAGAGTCAGGTACAGCGTTTGCCGGTAGAGGCTATTTCTCGCGCCAGTGCCAATCAGCGCCAGGGCCGTTGCGGTCGGATCGCCGCAGGCGTCTGCCTGCGCCTATACAGCGAACAGGACTTTGATAGTCGTCCCGAGTTCACTGAGCCCGAGATTCAGCGCACCAATCTGGCTTCGGTGGTGCTGCAAATGCTGCGACTGCGCTTAGGCGAGGTAGAGCACTTTCCGTTTATCAATGCGCCAGATCGACGTCTGGTGCGAGACGGCTACAAGTTATTGGAAGAACTGGGTGCCGTAGATTTGCGCGGCAAGCTACTGCAGCCTGGCCGCCAGATGTCGGATCTACCAGTGGACCCGCGGCTGGCCAAAATGCTGCTGGCAGCAGGCGCAGCTGGCTGTCTGCGTGAAGTACTTATTATCACCAGCGGACTCAGCGTGCAGGACCCCCGCGTGCGGCCGTCAGACCACCAGCAGGCTGCTGATCAACAGCACCGGCGCTTTTTAGATGAGCGCTCCGACTTTCTTGCCTGGGTTGCGCTCTGGGATTACTTTGAAGAGCGGCGGCAAGAGTTGAGCCAGAACCAGTTGCGCAAGATGTGCAAAAAGGAGTTTCTGGGTTTTACCCGCATGCGCGAATGGCGCGATATTCACTTTCAGCTGACCGTTGCCTGCCGGCAACTGGGTCTGCGCACTAACAAGGAACCCGCCGACTACAACGGCGTGCATCAGGCATTGCTGGCCGGTCTGCTGACCAATATGGGTAACTGGAGCGAGGGCCAGGAATATCTGGGCAGCCGTAACCGTAAATTCCAGATATTTCCCGGTTCCTCGCAGTTCAAGCGCAAGCCCAAGTGGATAGTGGCGGCGGAAGTTGTGGAGACCAGTCGTGTTTACGCGCGTACCGTGGCAGAGGTGGACCCGCTCTGGAGTGTGGCGATTGCGCCGCATCTGCTTAAACATCATTACTACGAGCCCCATTGGCAGCCACGCCAGGGTCGAGTGATGGCTTATCAGCGCAGCAGTTTATTTGGGTTGGTGGTACAGGACAAAGTGCGCGTGCACTATGGGCCAATTCAGCCAGTAGAGTCGCGCGAGATTCTGATACGTGAGGCATTGGTAGCGGGGCGTTGTCGTCAGCCACCGGCTTTTTTACGCCATAACCAGCAGCAGGTTAGGGAGCTGGAGGAACTTGAGTCGCGACTGCGTCGTCGCGACATTGTGGTCGATCCGCAGGTACAGGAAGATTTCTATCAACAGCGATTGCCGGCGGAGATAACAACGCTAAGTCGGCTAAAGTCCTGGTTGAAGCGCACCACTGGCGCCGATCAGGAAATGCGTATGACGCGTGCGCAGCTGAGTCTGCGCGCAGAGCAGGAAGACACCGGTAACCTGTTTCCGGATCATTTTGAGTGGCAAGACCTGCGTTTGTCGCTCAGCTATCACTTCGAACCAGGTCATGCGGCTGATGGAGTGTCGGTAACAGTACCCGTGGGGCTGCTGAACCGAGTGCCACGACATGTGTTTGACTGGTTGGTGCCGGGGCTGCTGCGAGAGAAGTGTATCCAGATGGTAAAGGGTCTGCCCAAGCTGGTGCGTAAGCAATTGGTACCCGTGCCTGATCACGTTGACCGTGCTCTGGCAGATATGCCGCCGCTTGATCGGCCGCTGAGCGAGGTTTTGGCGGCACGATTACGAGCTATGTCCGGTGTTAAGGTTGCGGCTGAGCAGTGGCAGGCTCAGCCGCTGGAAGATTACTATCGGATGAATATTCGCGTCGTCGATGAAGGCGGCGAGTTGCTGCAGCAGGGGCGTGACCTGATGCAGCTGATTGAACAGTTCCGCCCCTTGACTCAGCAAGGCTTGCAGGTGGCAGCAGTCGATAGCCCGGCTACCAGCGGACTCACGCGCTGGTCGATTGGTGATTTGCCGGAGCGCTGGCGCTCTCGTCAGGCGGGAGTGGACATCGAATCCTGGCCCGCACTGGTGGATGAGGGCGATAGCGTTGCGGTGCAGTTGCTCGATTATCGGCTGCAGGCACAGATCACCCATCGCCTCGGTTTGATTCGCCTGGCGCGCCTGCAGTGCAGTGAACCGGTGCGCTATATTAAGCGCCAGATGCTCAAAGGTAATGCCGCCAGTCTGGTGATTGCCGGAGCCGGCATGACCCGCGAGCAACTGCTTGAAGACCTTATTGACGCGGCTATTGCTCACGCCATTTTCGGTGCCGCTGAGCTCCCGCGAGAACAAGCAGCATTCACCGCAGCACTCGAATCCGGACGCGGGCAGTTGGTGACCGCAGCCAACGAGTGTGAGTCGTTGTTGCTTAATGCGTTGGAGCCGTTGACCGAGGCGCGCAGATTGTGGCCGGCCGCTGCTATTCCGAAGACTCTGCGCGACGATATAATAGAGCAGGTTGACGGTTTATTCTGTCCCGGGTTTCTGCGCGATACGCCGCTACAGTGGCTGCGCCACTACCCGCGTTACTGCAAGTCTATTTTGCAGCGCTTGCAACGTTATTCCAGCAGCCCGCTCAAAGATGAGCAGCAACTGGCCATGCTGGCGCCTGGGCTTAAGCAACTGCAGACGCGGCTGCAAGATGATCCGCAGGCTCTACTGATTAGCCCGCCCTTGAATCAGTATCGCTGGATGTTGGAGGAGTTTCGAGTGTCGCTGTTTGCGCAATCTCTGGGCACCAGTGTCCCCGTTTCCGCCAAACGACTGCAGCAGCAGTGGCAACTTGCGCTGGACTGGGATGCTGCTAATCCTCGCTAACTTATAGGTCTGCTATGCGCTCAAATGTGACCCGTTTTGGTTTTCACTGCAGGTAAAGCAGCATTTCTTCGTTAATTAGCAAAACTTTGTCGAAAATCACGAAACTTGTGGTTTGATAGCCGGTCATAGTTAGCACGTTGAGTTTAAGTGTTACCGCTCTGCGCAACATTAGTCGTTAGAACTAACAATTCAGGAGTCAATATGGCCTATTCAAGAAAACCTCTCGCAGTAGCACTAGGTGCTGCATTCATGGCAACCGCGGTTGCTCCCCTGGCTTCGGCCGACGTTAACCCATTCGCGGCTAACCAGCTGAGCGGAGGCTATGATCTCGTTAACTACGGCCACCACGGAGAGAAAGCTAAAGGCGAAAGCGCCTGTGGCGAAGCCAAGTGCGGCGGTAACATGAAAGCTGCCGGTGAACACAAGTGTGGCGACGACAAGAAAGCTGCCGGTGAACAAGCCTGTGGCGGCGACATGAAAGCTGCCGGTGAACACAAGTGTGGTGGTGACAAGAAAGCTGCCGGTGAAAACAATTGTGGCGGCGACAAGAAAGCTGGCGCTGAGCACAATTGTGGCGGCGAGTAATGTCCTTAACAGTTACGTTTTGCAATAACCGGTTTAATAGACGGGTTTGTTGTGAGCGGGACTGATCAAAAAACCGGGTTCCAGGGAGCTGGACTCGGACTACGGCGGGCCCTTTTGGGCCCGCTGTTGGATACCTCTCCGGGCCGCATCGACTTTATGGAAGTGGCGCCGGAGAACTGGATAGGTCTGGGCGGCAGGCTCGCCCGGCAATTCCAACAGTTGGCAGAGCGCTACCCGATAGCGCTGCATGGGGTGTCGTTGAACATTGGCGGCACTGCACCGCTGGATGTGGATCTGGTAACGGCAGTTGCCGGGTTCATGGGTCAATACGACTGCCCTGTGTACAGCGAGCATCTGACCTATTGTGGCGATGACGGCCATCTCTATGACCTGCTACCGATTCCGTTCACCGAAGAGGCTGTGCACCATGTAGCGGAGCGGGTACGGCAGGTACAAGATATTGTAGGTCAACGTATAGCATTGGAGAACGCGTCCTATTACGCAGCTCCCCACCAGGCCATGAGTGAGGCCGAGTTTATTAATGCAGTGTTGGCTGAGGCCGACTGTGATCTGTTGTTAGACGTTAACAATGTCTACGTTAACAGCATCAATCATGGCTATGATGCCAGTGAGTTTTTGCGCCAGTTACCCTTGGAACGCGCCCGCTATATCCATATAGCAGGTCATTATGACGAGGCGGAAGATCTCAAGGTGGACACCCACGGTACCGATGTCATCGACCCGGTGTGGGAACTGCTGGATGAGGCCTACGCCCTGTGCGGCGCGCTGCCGACCCTGCTGGAACGCGATTTCAACCTGCCGCCGATGCAGGAGTTACTGCTGGAAATAGACCGAATACGAGGCTGTCAGCAGGCTGCGGCAGCCAGGACGAATACCCGCTATGCCTGATCTTGCCGAGCAGCAGCGAGAGTTGACCGAGCATTTGCGCGACCCTGCGGCGAACAAGCCGCCGGCAGGTATTGAGAGTCGTCGCATCAAGATTTATAACGACCTTGTCTACAACAACATTGAAGCCTTTATTAAAGGTGGCTTTCCGGTGACCCGGAGCCTGTACCGCGATGAAGACTGGCACCGGCTGGTCCGGGTATTTATCAGAGACTATCGCTGTCAGTCGCCTTACGCTCTGGAGGTCAGTCAGGAATTTGTTCAGTTTGTGATGCACCACTACGAGCCGAGTCCGGCCGATCCGCCGTTTTTAGTGGAACTGGTGCACTATGAATGGGTAGAGTTAGCCTTGGATATTGCCGACGAGGAGCTGCCCGAGTCCACGGCGGCCGAGTCCACGGCGGCCGTCTCCACGGCGGCCGTCTCCACGGCGGCCGCACCTGAGTCACCGCTGGATGGGGTGCCGGTACTGTCGCCATTAGCGTGGTCGCTGGTTTATCAATATCCGGTGCATACCATCGGGCCTGGCTGTGAGCCCGACGCACCGCCGCCGCAACCCACTTATTTGGTGGTGTACCGGAATCGTGACGACGCTGTGCAGTTTATGGAGACTAACGCTGCCACTGCACGGTTGCTGGAGCTGATCAGGGATAATGATGGCGAATTGACCGCACGGGACTTGTTAAAGCAGCTGGCAGAGGAAATGAATGCCGACTCCGTAAGGTCAATTATTGAGTTTGGCGAGAACATGCTTAACCAGTTTTTGCAGCAGGATATTCTGCTGGATTGCATTTCTCACTGAAAGACGGTTGCTCACGGTGCCTGTGCTAGCTAAAATCACGCCATCTGTAGGTTTGGTTTGCGTATGAAATTTGTGTTGCGCCTCATTTCTCTTAGCCTGGTCCTGGCGACGTCCGCGTGCGCCACTGCCGCAGAGACAGCCCCTGGCGATCCCTATGAGGCCTTTAATCGCAAGGTATTCGCCTTCAATGATGCGCTGGACCGCAATATCATTGCACCACTGTCATTGGGCTACCGCGCTATTACGCCTAATTTTGCAGAACGCGGTGTGCGTAACTTTTTCTCCAATCTTTATGATTTTAACGGCACGCTAAATGCCATTGTGCAAGGCCGTTTCCCAGAAGCCGGGCGCGACGGCGGTCGTTTTGTGATCAATTCTACCGTGGGCATGTTTGGTTTGGTCGACGTGGCCTCGGAAATGGGTATTGCCCCGTATCGTACAGATTTTGGCCATACCCTTGCCCTGTGGGGCATGGACTCCGGCCCTTATATTATGGTGCCATTCTTCGGTCCCAGAACCGTGCGCAGCGGCACCGGCTTTATGGTGGATACCGTCGCTTCCGTGCAATGGAGTATTGACAGTTTTGGTGTCCGCGCCGGACTTTTTTCGTTGGAGGTGATCGACAACAGAGCGGCATTGACTGATGCCGAGCAATTGATCAGTGGTGACCGTTATATCTTTATCCGCGACATCTATCTGCAGACTCGCGAAGCCTTTGTTAACGATGGCGTGGTGCAGGATACGTTCTCTGACTTCGAGGACGAATTTGGCGATGAATTCGATTGGGATGAAGAGTGAGTGCCGAGTTTGTGAAATCGTTCGCACTTGGAGCTTCGCTTGCTTGCAGGCCCTTGTCTATGGGAGTAGGGTTCCGGCACTAGTGGTGTTAGAGCGCCTGAATGACCGATCGTAGAGGCCATGTCCTCATTCTGGAACACGATAAAGCTGCAGCTGACGAGATTGCTGATCGTCTGGCTGCCAGGGGTTTCTATGTCGAAATCGTCTTTGAAGTAGATCCCTCCATCGGCACCGACATAGACGACGACGTTGACCTGGTGTTGGTTAATATTGATATGCCTGGTATTTCCTGGGAAGCCGTGATGGAAGTGCTGAGCGAACGCGAACTCGACATTACTGCCATCATGACCTCGAGACGGGACGATGCCAATCAGGTGATGAGGGCATTGCGGCTGGGTTTCAGCGATTTCTTTGCACTGCCCATCGATGATTGGGAGGCGCTGTATTTAAGTGTCCAGCGGTGCATGCAGCAGCGCGCTCTGCGCCGTGAAAACTCTGTTTATGGACGGCAGCTGGAAAAGGCCAACGCCGAGCTACGCGGCACTGTGCAGGTGCTTGAACAGGACCAGCAGGCCGGTCGGCACGTGCAGCTGCGTATGTTGCCAGAATCGCCCTCGCGTATCGGCGATTATGTCTGCAGCCATAGCGTCATACCGTCGCTTTACCTGAGCGGCGATTTTATTGATTATTTTCTGGTCGGTGATCGTTACGCGACCTTCGTGATTGCCGACGTGTCCGGTCACGGCTCATCCTCGGCCTTTGTTACCGTATTACTCAAGAATCTGTTTGCCCGTAAACGCTCCGATTATATTCACCGGGAAGACCAGACCGTCATTGAGCCTGTCGCTATGCTGAAACAGGCTAATCATGACCTGCTGGAGCTGGCGATTGGCAAGTTTGCCACCATGGTGGTGGGAGTTATTGATCTGGAGACGGCGAACATGCGCTACAGCGTGGCAGGACATCTGCCGCTGCCGGTGCTGGTGTCACAGGGCGGCGCGCGCTATCTGGAGGGCGAGGGCAGCGCGGTAGGTATTATGGAAGACGTGAGTTTTGAAGAGTATCAGGTGGATCTGCCGGATCAGTTTATGTTGGCCCTGTTCACCGACGGCATTCTGGAGATTCTGCCGCCGGATAACCTGATAGAAAAAGAGGCCTATTTTCTCGAGGCGTTTGCCGGTACTCAGGAGTCTCCCGAGCAGCTGGTGGTGCAACTCGGTTTGGACAAGGTCAGCGCTGCGCCCGACGATATAGCCGCGTTATTTATTGGCAAGGGTGCGTAAGCGATGAATGGCCGCATACTTGCCGCAGAACATGAGGGAGCCTACGCCCTGAAAATGGTAGGAGATGTTCGGGTCAGCCTGTGCTCAACCATTGATGACTATCTGGAACGCATGTTTTCAGCGCCAGATTTTGACAGTGTGGTCGTGGACTTGTGTTCAGCGGAGGGTATCGATAGTACCACGCTGGGGCTGCTGGCACGGCTGGCGTTGCGCGCCCGCGAGCAGTATAGCTTCAAACCAGTTATTTACTCCTGCGATGCGGGTATTAACCGCTTGTTGCAGAGCATGGCATTCGGCAAGTTGTTCGATATTCGCCACGAAACCTGCGACGAGCCTGACCATATTGCTGAAGTACCCACGGTAGCGGGCGACGAGGCGGCGGTTAAGGCCAAGGTTATCGAGGCGCATCGTGCGCTGATGGACCTGAGTGAAGAAAACCGCCAGCGCTTTGAAGACCTGATGGTGGTGCTGCAGGAGTCTTGAAGTAACGGTTGAGAAGCGCTCAGCCCGGTTTTTGCCCGGTCACTTCCAGTTTGAGTTTAATAAAGGCCGCATGCGAGACATGGATAAGGTCAGAGACCTGACGTATCAGTCTCTCTTCGTATTTGTCCAAGTCATTGTCGGCATACGCCACCTGCCACATACTGCGCACCAGCTCGCGCTTCTGATCCGGGCTGTAATGATCATTGATCAGCCGCGTAAACTCGTACAATGACGTGGCCCGATCGGCAGCGACGGAGCCCAGCTCAATTAACTCCAGAACTTCGGCATGCTCCAGCTCCAGCGTGTTGCAGAGGACCTTAACCAGCGCATCCTGCTCCGCTTTGGCAATCTCAAAGTCGGCACGCGTCATTTCGATCAGCAAGGCAGCAGCAGCTAAATGAAGGCTATGTTGCAGCTCTGGCCCGGCACTCTGCTCGGGCTTTTGAAACAGTGATTTAAGCGACTTTATCATCGAAGGCCAGCAGTAAGGTTTCCAGTTTCTCTTGATCGGCGACGAAGTTTCTAATGCCTTCGGCCAGTTTTTCCGTTGCCATAGGGTCAAGATTCAGGGCATAGCGAAATTCAGCTTCAGAAGGCGCGCTGCGCGAGTCTTCGCTGCTTGCGTGTGCCGCGTCCAACTTGCGTGGTAGGTCGCCTTCGTCGGCCGCCAGTTCTTCCAGCAGGCCCGGGCTGATAGTGAGGCGATCACAGCCCGCCAGCTCTTCGATCTCGCCGGTGTTGCGAAAGCTGGCGCCCATAACCACGGTTTTATAATCATGCTGCTTGTAGTAGTTGAAGATTCTCTTAACCGATTGCACGCCGGGGTCATCGGCTGGGGACTGCATGTTCAGATCGGTGTTAGCTTTGTACCAGTCGAGAATTCGCCCGACAAACGGGGAAATCAGATAGACCCCCGCGTCGGCACAGGCCGCTGCCTGCTCAAACCCGAACAGCAACGTCAGGTTGCAGTTAATACCGTCGCGTTCCAACTGCTCGGCGGCGCGGATGCCCTCCCAGGTGGAAGCCAACTTAATCAGAATGCGGCTGCGATCAATGCCGGCTGCTTCATACATGCCAATCAGATGCCGCGCGCGTTCGCTACTGGCCTGGGTGTCAAACGACAGTCGTGCGTCCACTTCAGTGGACACCCGCCCCGGAATGGTCGCGATGATTTCGCTACCAATACTGACTGCCAGTCGGTCGCAACAGGCTGCCAGCTGCTCGCTGGACGCGCTGCGGCTGATGCCAGCTTCCTTACACGCAGCGCTGACCAGCCCGGCGTAGTGAGGCAACTGCGCAGCCTTCAGCAATAGCGATGGATTGGTGGTGGCATCTTGCGGGGTAAAGCGTTTGATAGCAGTGATATCACCGGTATCGGCGACCACTGTGGTCATGCTGCGTAGTTGTTCGAGTTTATTGCTCACGATGCCAATCTCTCCGTTTCTTGCAGTACCAGTCCCAGTGCGGTTTCCAGCACTTCGATACCGGCGCCTTCGCGCCAGGCGTTTTCGCTGATATGGCGCCTGAACTTGCGTGCACCGGGCACTCCCTGAAATAGCCCCAACAGGTGGCGGCTGATATGGTTTAGCGCGGTGCCCTGCGCCAGTTGCTGCGCGACATAGGGCATCAACTGTAGCAGAATCTGCTCGCGGCTGGCCACAGCTGAGGTGTGACCCAGTAGCTGCTGGTCAACTTCCGCTAGCAGATAAGGATTCTGGTAGGCCTCACGTCCCAACATAACGCCGTCCACCTGCTCCAGATGCTGCTGCGCTGCTGCTAGTGAATTGATGCCGCCATTGATAATGATCTCCAGGTCCGGGCGCTCGCGCTTGAGGCGATAGACCCACTCGTATTCCAGTGGCGGAACTTCCCGGTTCTGTTTTGGGCTTAAGCCCTGCAACCAGGCTTTGCGAGCATGCACGATAAAGGTGTTGCAGCCGGTGGTGGCGATGGTATCGACAAAGTCGGCCATTTCTTGCCACGACTCCATATCATCAATACCAATGCGGTGTTTTACCGTGACCGGAATGGAACAGGCGTCTTGCATGGCTTTTACGCAGTCAGCGACCAGCTGTGGCTGCGCCATTAAGCAGGCGCCGAACATGCCAGACTGAACCCGGTCAGAGGGACAGCCACAGTTCAGGTTGACCTCGTCATAACCCCATTCCTCAGCCCACACAGCACACTGCGCCAAATCGGCAGTGTTACTGCCGCCTAACTGCAGTGCTAAGGGATGTTCTTCAGGGTTGTAGCGCAAAAACCGTTCACGGTCGCCGTGAATGAGGGCGCCGGTGGTCACCATCTCGGTGTACAACAGGGCCTGCTTGCTGAGCAGGCGCCAGAAGTAACGACAATGGCGGTCGCTCCAATCCATCATGGGTGCGACGCTGAAACGGCGGTTGGGTTGTTCCATGGTAAGTCGAATCGTAGTTTTTAGTCAGTGGTCTGAGTCAGTCACAACCGTGGTGCTGTGTGAGCAGTGGAATATACAGGAATTGAGACCAATTGTCGGTGGAGCGCCTACGCTTCCGACATATCACCATAGTACAGCGTGAACTCCGCCTCGGCCTCAAGGCCGTCAAAATCTGTCGCTACCACCATCAATATTAATGCGCCACTACTGCCCGCCGGGGGGGCCAGACGAAAGTGGCCGCGCATTGTGTCAAAGCGTACCCACGAGGGCAGCTGGCCGCGGGCTTGACCGTAGGCCTGGAACTTCAGAGCATCACCTTCATCGGGGTCTAGAAAGGTGCCAGCGGGTAAGGTCAGATCGTAGGGCTCACCGGCGGCTATGTGTTGGTCGGGGATGGGTACTGCCAGTATTGGGGGAGCGTTGATAATCAGGGCCTCCACTACGCCCTGGTTCTGCTTGCCGATAACCCAGGATATCCAAAACAGGCCCGCTGCCAAGCCGATATTGGCAATCACGAAACCGCTCAGTTGCAGGCCCAGTAAACTGCTGCCTATAAACACGGCTCCCGCGGAAAGTAGATCACCGAAGCGGAAGAAAAAGGTGTCTATGCTTTGCTTGCCTACGTATTTTTCCTTGCGACTGAGCGGTAGAAAGAGAGCGTGACGCGTGGTGTTCTGCAAGGAGTAACTCAGGCTGTTCTCGGCGATCATGGAGACGCGCACAACCGCCAGCAGCGGAAAAATCAGCATCGCAGAATAGCTCAATATCATTAGCGCTGGCAGTATCAAAATGGCCCCTCGTAAGCCGACTTTGTCAAATATTCGCGCCACCAGAAACAGTTGAACAAAGAAGCCGAGCAGGTTGAACCAGGCGAAGTAGCTGGAGTAAAAGCGTGTGATAAAGGCATCGCGCTCGGCGGCCTGTGCCGGCAGCCCAAAGCTGGCATCGGCGGCCTGTGACACAAAGGCCGATAAAATGAACTCACCATTGGTGTTAATCAGGTTCATGATAATCACAAAAACCGCAATCAGTATCAGGTAGCGGCTGCGCAACACCACCAGGAAACCCTCGGCCAAAGAGGTGTGCTCGTCTTCCTTTTCTTCGCCGCTCTGGGCGCTGCCAGCAAAACTACTACCGGAACCTGCCGGCACTGTCGGTGCTACCAGACTGCTGAGCCAGCAGGGCAGCATTAGCAGCACGGCGGCGGTGTAGATGGTGCCGCCGTGGCCGACCATGGGGTCCCACATGCCAGCAAAACTTGCGCCCAGATAAGCGCCGGCCGATGCGGCCGCGGCGATCACCGGAAACAACCGTTGCCCGGACTTGACGTTGTAAAGGTCTGCGGCAAACGACCAGAACAACGCTACCGCCATAACCGAGAAGATGCCGAGCCAGACGTAATAGGCTATAGCGATACGCCAGCCAGCGTTATACGCCAATCCGAACAGAACCATGTTACCGATGAAGAACAGTAGTATCCGCTGTACCAGCAGGTGCTGGGGTTGATTAGCGGCCTGGTGTTGATAGATCTTGGCAAAAACGGGCACCACCAGCATCAGAATCACAGCCTGCATGGCATTCGTATAGGCCTTTAGCTCGGGATTACCTTCGGCGAGTATCAGCGGGTCGCGAATGACCTTGAGCAGGTAATAGGAAAACATAATCACAAACGACTGCGCGCCCAGTAGCAATGCGCTGCGACCCTCTCCAGGGCGCAGGGTAGTGAACAGCGATAGAATACGCTCGCTGGCGCTGAAGCTTTGCATGTATACGACGGCTCCGAAACATATACTGTCCAAGCAGTGTAGCGGATTATGCGGTTAAAACGAGTGCTGCCTCGAAATTCAACTTGTCAGAGTGGCGGCCAATGCGGATAGTAGTCGCCTGCTGTCAGGAAGCTCAGAATTAGAGACGCGAGTGCCGTACCGATAGCGTTAAAAAACACTGAATATTGTTAGCTGCAAAGGTGATATTAGTTTGACCAATACGAACGCCAGACACGCCGATTTGGAACAATGTCTTCCCTGTCTTGATTTGGCCGCAGAGCTGGTAAATGGCTCGTTGCAACAACTGCACCTGCTGTGCAGCAGAGACGGTCGTGTGCAGGCCGTACTGTTGGATGAACATCAGCTGCTGTGTTACGACCTGGCGTTCTGCGCTGCCGAACTGCAGGCCGCGCGGGTCATGCTCGACTATGCGCAGGCCGAGGCTGCCGAATCGGCTTTGGCCGCTGATGTTGCCGTGGCCAGTGTTGCCGATTCTGTATTTAGTATTCAGCAGCGCTTGCTGGCTCACGCCGGTGCACCCGGCCTGACGCGCGCTGCGATCATGGAATTTATAGCTGCGCCAGTCTGTACCGCTTTGCTGGATGAGTGGTTGGAGCCGGTGCGCCTGGCTGCCATTGGCGAGCAGGCGTTGGCGCTGCCCGGCCTGCGCTTGCCTACTCAGCTGGATGCTGAGAAAGAAATGGTGCGCTCGACTTTTACGCGCTTCACCGACGATCAGGTGATGCCGGTAGCCGAGCAAGTGCACCGAGAAGACCTGGATATCCCACAGTCACTGATTGACGCCGCAGCGGAGCTGGGCTGTTTTGGTACTTGTATTCCCGAGCGTTTTGGCGGTTTGATGCCGGATGAGCGGGCTGATTGTCTGGGCATGATTGTGGTGACTGAAGAGTTATCTCGCGGCTCCCTGGGCGCTGCAGGCAGTCTGATTACGCGGCCGGAAATTGCCGCCCGGGCGTTATTAGCTGGCGGCACCGAAGCGCAGCAGCAATCCTGGCTGCCGCGCCTGGCAAGTGCCGAGGTGCTGGCAGCAATTGCCGTTACAGAGCCAGATTACGGTTCCGATGTGGCGTCTGTAGTATTGCGGGCCAGCGCCGTAGACGGTGGTTGGTTGCTCAATGGCAGCAAGACCTGGTGTACCTTTGCCGGCAAGGCCGACGTGTTGGTGACGCTGGCACGCAGCAATGATCAGCCCGGGCACCGGGGTCTAAGTTTATTTCTGGTAGAGAAGCCGCCCGTCGCTGGCCATGAGTTTGATCATCATCAAGAGTCGGGCGGGCGTGTCACTGGTCGCGCCATTGCCACTCTGGGTTACCGGGGTATGCATTCCTACGACGTCTTCTTTGAGGATTTCTTTGTGCCCGATACGCATCTGGTCGGTGGTGCCGAAGGCGAAGGTAAAGGGTTTTACCATGCCATGGCCGGTTTCGCCGGCGGCCGCATTCAAACTGCGGCACGTGCTACTGGCGTAATGCAGGCAGCTCTGGAGCGGGCGCTGGACTATGCCGCTCAGCGCAAAGTGTTTGGCGCCGCGGTGGGCGAATATCAACTGACCCGAGTCAAGTTGGCCCGCATGCTAATGAAGCTGACGGCCTCAAGACAGTTCAGCTACAGCGTGGCGCGCCAGTTGGATGCGGGCGGCGGTAAAATGGAAGCCAGCCTGGTCAAGCTCTATACCTGTCGTGCAGCCGAGTGGGTGACGCGGGAGGCCATGCAAATTCACGGCGGCATGGGCTATGCGGAAGAGTCCGCGGTAAGTCGCTATTTTGTCGATGCGCGGGTGCTGTCTATCTTTGAGGGCGCCGAAGAAACACTGGCGCTAAAAGTGGTCGCTCGCGACCTGGTCGCCAGCGCAGGACAGGACTAATTATGCAGAAGATTTTGAGCGGCATGCGAGTGGTGGAAGGCAGTGCCTTTGTCGCCGCGCCATCGGGCGGTATGACTCTGGCGCAACTCGGCGCCGACGTGATTCGCTTTGACCCCTTGCAAGGTGGCATTGACTATCGCCGCTGGCCGGTGACCAACGACCAGCGCAGCCTCTACTGGCATAGCCTCAATAAGGGCAAGCGTTCGATAGCGGTTGATTTTCGTCAGCCCGAGGGCAAAGAGATTTTGACCCGGCTGATCACACTGCCGGGCCCGGATGCGGGACTTTTCCTGACCAACTTTCCGGCGCGGGGCTGGCTCGCCGATGAGAAGCTGAGGGCGCACCGCGAAGACTTGATTTACCTGAATCTGACCGGTGATCGCCACGGCGGCAGTGCCCTGGACTATACGGTGAATAGCAAAGTGGGATTCCCCCTGCTCACAGGCGAACCCGGCAGCGAACAGGCTATTAATAATCCGCTGCCGGCATGGGATGTTATTGCCGGTCAGCATATCGCGCTGGGTTTGCTGGCGGCCGAGCGTCACCGTACTCGCACTGGCAAAGGCCAGTTGATCAAGCTGGCGCTGGCAGATGTAGCATTGGCTACGGTAGGGCACTTGGGCTATATCGCCGAGGCCCAGGTTAACGGTGCCAAACGCGAGCCAATAGGTAATCATATTTACGGCACTTTTGGCCGTGACTTCTGCTGCAGCGACGGCAAGCGAGTGATGATTGTTGGGGTCAGCCCTAATCAATGGCAGGCGATTGAAACCGCTACCGGTATTAGTGCCCAGGCGGCAGCGCTGGCAGATAGTCAGGGGCGCGACTTCTCCCGTGAGGGTGATCGTTATCTGAGCCGCGAAGCACTGGCAGCCTTGATAGAACCCTGGTTTGCGCAGCACAGCTTTGCCGAGGCAGTGACGGCTATGGATGCTGCGGGTGTATGCTGGGGTGAGTACCAGAGTGTGGCGGAGCTGGTGGCTAACGACCCTGACTGCAGTGTCGAAAACCCGCTGTTTGATGAGGTTGAACAACCCGGTATTGGCAGTTACCTGATGCCGGGTAACCCACTGGGCTTTGGCGACCTGCCACGCGAGCCGGTAGTGCCGGCACCACTGCTGGGGCAGCATACCGATGAAATTCTGGCCGACACCCTGGGCCTCAGTAGTGGTGAAATTGCCACCCTGCATGACCGCGGCATAGTAATGGACAGCGCGGGCAGCGCGGACTGATCTGCTATAATAGCGCTTCCTTTGACCAACCTACCTAACGGCTTACCTACCGACAATGCCCAACCAATTTTCTGAACACCTGAGTCAATGGCTGCCGCAGCGCGACGAGCTCGACTGGGTGCTGGGTACCGTTTACGCCATCGAAGGGCCTAGCTATCGCAAGCCCGGCGCCATGATGTTTTTCAATACTCAGGGCCAACAGTTGGGCATGCTCAGCGGTGGTTGCCTGGAGTCGGATATTCATAATCATGCACGCCGGCTAATGACCAGCGGTGAGGCCAGCACCCTGTGCTATGACGGCAATGACGAGGACGATATCTCGTTTCAGTTGGGTATAGGGTGCGGCGGCCGTATTCACATTCTGTTGCAGTCGGTGCAGGCCGCCAACAATTACCTTGGGCTTGAACAGGTGCAGGGTTGTCTGCAGCGCCGCGAAGCACTGCTTTATCTGCAACACATACCAACAGAGAAACAAACGGCCTCAGCGCGCACGGTAGGTCCTGACGACGGTGCCTACGCGCAACTGCTACAGCAACTGCAGGGCCGCCGCGCCGGTGTGGTGCAGCAGGACGGCGCTGACTGGTTGTGCACGCACCTGCGGCCACCGCCACATTTGTTGGTGATAGGGGGCGGCGTGGATGCGCGGCCGCTGGTAGGTTTGGCCACGCAAATGGGCTGGGATGTCAGCCTGTGTGACCCGCGCCCGGCCAACGCTCGCCGTGAACACTTTATGAATGCGACCCGAACCCTGCGCTGCGCTCCTTCAGAATTACATCAACAGGCAGCGCTGGCAGATGTTGATGCAGCGGTGGTGATGACGCACAACGTT
Organism: Candidatus Litorirhabdus singularis; assembly: GCF_026262625.1. Lineage (GTDB taxonomy): Bacteria > Pseudomonadota > Gammaproteobacteria > Pseudomonadales > Halieaceae > Litorirhabdus > Litorirhabdus singularis. The sequence goes on along the minus strand of NZ_SHNN01000003.1, from coordinate 13,068 downwards.
AGCCTGGATGCAGAAGCTGTTACGGCACTGCAGCAGCTGTCGCCGGCGTATATCGGATTGCTGGGCCCGGTGAGTCGCCGCGCTGAGGTGCTCGCGACTGCAGGGCTTGCAGAAGCTGATCTCAAGCTACCGCTGGCCGGGCCAGCCGGATTGCGCTTGGGCGCTGAATTACCGGAAGAGATTGCGCTGTCGGTTTTGGCCGAGTGTCACGCGGTTTTACAGGGCGCAGACGCTGTCTCCATGAGTGGCTTGATAAAGCCGTGATAACTTCGTGTTAGCGCTGTGACAGGCCTGACGTTTCCATGAGCCGTGGCGCCGCACTCATTTTGGCGGCCGGTGCCGGCAGTCGTTTTGGCAGTCTCAAACAACTGGCGCCGCTGCAGGGTAAGCCGCTGCTACAACATGCGGTGGATGCCGCCACTGCTGTATTGCCAGATCATGTCTACTGCGTGTTAGGCAACGGAGCCACCGAAATCGAGTCTGCGGTTAATGGTGCTCGCTTTATAGCGCATGAGCAGTGGGCGTCGGGTATGGGTAGCTCGCTGGCTGCCGGCGTTGACGCGCTGGCAGAGCAATACGATTGGCTGCTGGTCATGCTGGGTGACCAGCCAGCGGTAACGGCGCAACATCTGCAGGACTTAATCAATGAATTACCCGGCTTCGATTGCGTATGCAGCCGCTATGGCAATATCCGCGGCGTGCCCGCGATTTTTACCCGAGGCTGGTATCAAAAACTAACAGGCTTGCGCGGTGACCGTGGTGCACAGGCATTACTGCGCGATAACCGCGACCTGCGTGAGATTGAATTGGCCGCCGCGCTGTGGGATGTAGACACGCCCGCCGACCTGACGCGACATCAGGACGGCAAACGCTCGTGACCGGATCCCTGCTAAAACTAGGCCAGGTTTTTAACCGGTACACAGGCGCCGTGCACACCACTGGCGGCATCGGATAACAGAAAACAAATCACTTCTGCCAACTGCTCGGGGCTGACCCAGTCACTGCCGTCGGCATCTGGCATAGCGCTGCGGTTCTGTGGCGTATCGATAACACTGGGCATAACGCAGTTGACGTTAATGCCCTGTTCTTTGAGCTCTTCTGACATGGTCTCAGTAACCCGCAGTACCACGCTTTTAGTGGCCAGATAGGGGCCCATCAGTGCCTCGCCCTTGATGGCTGCCGCCGCGCCAATATTCACAATGGCACCGTGACCGCGGGTCAGCATGGCCGGTACGCAGGCGCGACTGCTGTTGAGCACAGTCAGCACGTTCAGGTTAAACATCATTTGCCAGTCAGACTCGGTGGTATCGTGAACAGCCGTGCCCATGGCGAAACCGCCAGCAGCATTACACAGGCCGTCTATTGCCCCGATCGCAGTAAAGGCATCACGTGTGGCCTGTTCATTAAACATGTCCACTTCAAAACATCGGATGCGCTCATCGCTGGACTCTTTGAGATCGTCGGCAAAGGCAATGTCGAGCAGCGCTACCGAGGCACCTTGGGCGAGAGCGGCGGTGGCAACAGCACGGCCAAGGTTACCGTTGGCGCCGGTGACGGCAATGATTTTCTGGTTGAGCGACATGGGGTTGGTCTCACTGATTAATGGCTAGCGCTCAATGGTGATATAACTGTGGCAGATTTACCAGTTAGTGCGGGAATTAGGTAGCTTTGGTAGCGCACGCGATCACTTTGCAGGCCCCTGGCGAGCCTGTGCAGGTCTGTATTGTAAACAGGTGATGAGTTAGACTCGTAAATTGGTCAGGCCAATTTATTGAAGTGTAATGATGTCTAGATTTTTGATCGTTCTGTTTATGGTTTTGTTTGCCGTTTTTGCCGGCTGGCAAGCGCGGTTTGGCGGCAGTGAAGGCTCTGAAGCGGACTTTGTGTCACTGTTTAATGGCCATACTCTGGACGGTTGGTATGCGGTGGGCGGAGATGCCACCTATCGGGTAGACGACGGCACGATACTGGGCACCTATGGCCCCGGCGCCAACAGTTTTTTGCGCACCGAAGCAGAGTTCACCGACTTTGAATTGAAGCTGGAGATGCGTTGGGATGAACTGGGCAACTCCGGTGTCATGTTCCGCGCCGCTCAGCGTGACGATGACGGCAATAGTAAGGGTAATGGCCGCGTCTACGGTTACCAATACGAACTTGACCATTCAGATCGTGCCTGGTCGGGCGGTATTTATGACGAGGCCAGACGCGGTTGGATCAATAACCTTGAAGACAACGAAGCCGCGCGACAGGCGATTCGCCTGGATGACTGGAACGAAGTACACATCAAGGTCAGCGGCGCCTCGATTCAAACCTGGCTCAACGGCGTTCCGGCGGCCGACCTGATAGACACTCTGAGTGCGCGCGGGTTTATTGCCCTCCAGGTGCACTCAGGTAACAGCGGTGCGATACGCTGGCGCAATATTCGACTGCGCGAACTTGAGTCGCCTTTGGCACCGGGCCCAGCGCTGGATAAAGAAGGTGATTGGCGCGTTAACGACATGCCCGAGGTGCAGTTTGCAGACAGCGGCTGGCAGGGCCAACCGGCAGCGGACGCACTGTTGACCACACGGCGTCAATTTGGTGAGTTTGAGGCCCGCTTTAGTCTGGGGGTGTGCGAGCAACCACAGCGGGTGCAGTTTCGGCATCACCCCATGGGGGCTGAGGGTGGTCGTCATGTTGAGGTAAGCCTGACGGGTAATTCGGCTCAGGCCACCGTAGTCACGGCCGCAGGCAAGCGCGAGGCCGAGGCTGTATCACTACCGGAGGCAGATGCCCATGAGGTGCGACTGCTGGCATCGGGCAACCGCGTAGTAGTCACCGTGGGTGAAGTTGAAGTGCTGCGCTGGCAGGGCGATGGCCTGCCCGATGCGGGTCCGATTATTGTTGCACCGGCGGCTTGTGCCGACGGCTTCCTTTTACAGAATTTCAGTTGGACCGATCTGCGCGGTGGCAGCACCGAACCGCTGTTTTACGAGACGCTGGATAACGAACCGGCGCCTGTGTTCACACCCGCCCAGGCGCAGGCCGACTTTTTGCTGGCCCCGGGTTTCAGTATTGAACTGGTTGCGGCGGAGCCTTTGGTTGAAGACCCGGTCGCCATGGCTTGGGATGAATTTGGTCGCTTATACGTAGTAGAGATGCGTGGATTTATGCCAGACGCCTATGGAGTAGGGCAGGAAGAGCCGGTAGGGCAGGTTGTTCGCCTGACCGATACCGACGGTGACGGGCAGATGGATACCAGTGAGGTATTTCTGGATGGTCTGATTAATCCGCGCGCCGTGGCTGTCGTTAACGACGGCATACTGATTGGCGAACCCCCGCACCTGTGGCTGTGCGAATTGCCGACACCGGAATCTGCCTGTGCCAATAAGCGCAGCCTGGGCGAGTACGGCATGTCTGACGGTGATACCAGTATTGAGCATTTGGAAAACGGCCTGCTGCCGGGGCTGGATAACTGGCTGCTGAGCGCCAAGTCTAACCGCGAGATGCGTATGGTGGACGGCGAGCTGGAAGTGCGCACGACTGTGCATCGCGGACAGTGGGGTATTACCAAAGACGACTTCGGCCGTGTGCTATACAACAACAACTCCAATTTCATTACCGCCGACTTTATTGCCGCCAGCGATCAGGCTACCGCTGCAGGCCTTACTGACGCGGCTGGTGTTGGTGTGGTGTTAACCGCACCCGAGGAAGTGTTCAGCGCGCGGGTCAACCCCGGCGTTAATCGTGCTTACCTGGACAACACTTTGCGCGAAGACGGACGCTTGTATCATGCCACTGCCGTCAGCGGTCTGGCGGTTTATCGTGGCGACCAGTTTCCGCAGCGTTATCGCGGTAACGTGTTTGTGCCCGAGCCCGGGGCTAATGTCGTGGCCCAGTTTCAGTTGAGCGAAGACGGCGCAGCGCTGAGCGCAGAGCATAGCCTGTACGCCGACAGCACCTGGGGGCAGCGCGAATTTCTGGCTTCTACCGATGAGCGCTTTCGCCCGGTAGATGCCTTTAACGGTCCCGACGGAGCACTCTACATTCTGGATATGTACCGCGGCATAATTCAGGAGCAGCATTTTTTAACCGAAGAGTTGCGCGAGCAGATATTCACCCGTGAACTCGACCGGCCTCTGGGCCACGGTCGTATCTGGCGCGTGGTGCATACCGAAGGTAAGGCTGATGGCACTGCCATCACACTGGGTGATGCAACCACGGCTGAACTGGTAGCGGCACTGGCCAGCGATAACGGCTGGGTGCGCGATACCGCACAGCGCCTATTGCTGCAGCCACAGCATCAACCCGGCGCCGCGCTGGCCGACTGGCTGCAAGCCGACAACGAACTGGCGGCAGTGCATGCGCTGTGGACTTTGGCTGGGCGTAATGAGCTGACCCGCAAACAGGTTCTGGCAGCTATCAATGCCGCTAAGGATGCGCGTCAGTTACAGGCGCTGCGTGCCGGTGCTAAGTTACTAACGGCTGCCGATCTTAATACGTTACTGCAGCGCGAAGATCTGCCCGCCGTGGTGCATCTGCAACTGGCCTACGCCATGCAGGCGCAGTTACAGGACCCGACTATTCAGCAGCAATGGGTGCAGCTGGCGGCTGCCAGTGTTGATAGCGCGCTTTTGCGTCAGGCGCTGGTGCGTGCGGCCACTGGTCGCGAATTTAAATTGCTGCAGGCCTTGTTCGCGGCTGATGTTTTACAAGATGAAGAAGGTGCCCAGCAATTACTAACCGCGATGGTGGCTGCGGCCTATCTTGAATTACGCGGTCCACTCGATAGCACTGAGCCAGCGCCAGCAGGTTTGCTGGAACTGCTCGACCTGGTAGCCGCTAGTGATCAGTGGCAACAAATTGCACTGCTCGATGGCTTGCGCAGCGTGACCTACAGCACTGGCTTTGTGCCGGCCCAGCTGGCAGCTGCGCCACCCATTTTCAGTGACACCCGCGTCGATGAAGACAGCCCTCTGTGGCCAGCACGTTTGTCGGGCCGACGCGCGTTTACCTGGCCCGGCGATGAATTAGCGGCCGGTATTACCCCGTTGAGTCCTACGCAGTTGGCACTGATGGCAAAAGGCGAGCGCTTCTACAATACCTGTGCCAGCTGTCACGGCCCCGGGGGTGCGGGTATTGCCGGACTGGCACCGTCGCTGGTCAACGCGCCCTGGGTCCTGGGGCCGCCGGAATGGCTGGGCCGTATTCTGCTGCAGGGTATGACCGGGCCAGTAGAGATAGATGGCAAAGTGTGGAATGGCCTGATGCCGCCACATGGTGGTCAGGCGGCACTGGACGACGAGACGCTGGCAGGCCTGATGATTTACCTGCGCCGCTCCTGGGGCCACGGCGAAGATCCGGTGAGTATTGCCATGGTAGAAAGCATTCGGGAAGCCACTGCCGGGCGCACCACACCTTGGACCGTGGCTGAGTTGGAACAAGTACCGGTAGATCGCGGTTACGGCCGCTTAGTCGGCGATTACAAAATCAGCTTTTTGACACTGACCGTGTACGAAGCTGACGGTGAGCTGAATATGAAAGTGCCTATGTATGGCGATGGCCCCATGCAGCCGTTGGGCGACAACCGCTTTAATGCCGCCGCCGGTGATGAGACCGTAGAGCTGGAATTTATTGTAGAAGACGATGGCATGGTGCGCAGTCTGGTGATGATACGTCAGGGCCAACGTATTCCTATTCCCCGAGTGGAGGGTTAAGCCATGACCGCCGTGCGCGTAGGCGTGGTCGGGCTGGGTAACATTGGTCAGCAGCATATCGGTCGTATTCAAAGCGGGGCAGTGCGGGGTGCTACCCTGACCGCTGTTGCGGCGCGTAATCCGCCTGCGGATCTCAATGCATCGGGAGCCACTGTATTTAATGACTACCGCGAGCTGGTAGATTCCGGTCTGTGTGATGCGATAATCGTCGCGACACCTACCATGAGCCACGCCGAGATTGGCCGCTACGTGCTGGAGCGTGGCCTGCACCTGATGCTGGAAAAACCCATGGGCTTGTCACTGGCCGAAGCCGAGAGCGTATTGGCGGCGGCGACTAAAGAGCAGGTATTTGGGGTGATGCTCAACCAGCGTATTGATCCCGTGTATGCGCACATGAAATCAATGTTAAGCGCAGGCCTGCTGGGCCCGTTGCAACGCACTCAATGGACCATGACCAACTGGTTTCGGCCCGAGGTGTATTTTCAGGTCAGCGACTGGCGTGCCACCTGGCGCGGTGAAGGCGGCGGCCTGTTAATGAACCAGTGCATTCACAACCTGGATATTCTGCAATGGCTGTGTGGCATGCCCTTGGTAGTGAACGGTTTTTGCAGCTTTGGTAAGTACCACGATATTGAAGTAGAAGACGAAGCCACCGCCCATTTTGAATATGCCAATGGCGCCAGCGGCGTGTTTGTCGGCTCTACCGGCGAAGCGCCGGGGGTGAACCGGCTGGATATTGTCGGTGACCTGGGCATGCTCTGTTACGACGGCGAGGTGCTGACCCACACGCGCAACGAACCCGGCACCGCACAGTACAACCGCGAGACTCGCGACATGTTCGGTCAGCCGCAGCAGGAAACCACGGTAATTACAGTGCCGACGGCCACCGACCAACATGCGGCCATGTTGCAGAACTTTGTCGACGCCATCAGCAGCGGCGCCGACCTGATAGCACCTGCTGTGCAGGGATTGGATTCGCTGGCACTGGCCAACGCCATTTTGTTGTCAGCCTGGCAGGGTCAGTGCGTCAAGCTGCCGCTGGACAGCGCCGCTTACCAACAAGCACTGGAGGTCCGTTTGGCCAACTCCAGCCTGCGTCAAAAAGCCGATATTGAAGTGCATGTGGATATGGAGAAGTCGTACCGATGACTGAAGCAGAACGGCTCGACGCACTGGCACAGAAACCCTGGCTGGTTAAGCTGCCCTCATACCTGCGCCTGAGCGGCCCCGGTTGGCTGCAGGGAGCCATGACACTCGGAGGTGGCAGTGCCATTACTTCACTGACCATTGGCGGCATGTACGGTTACGAGCTGCTGTGGGTGCAACCCCTGTCTATGCTGGTGGGCTGCATCATGTTGTTTGCCCTGTCGCACCAGACCCTGAGTACTGGTATGGCCCCGTTCAAGGCCATGCGCGAATACGTGCACCCGGGTTTGGCCTGGGCCTGGGCCATTGCGGCGCTGGCCTCCAGTATTATCTGGGGCTTTTCTCACTACCCGCTTAGCGCCGGCATGCTGGAAGAAATTGTTGAAGTAGGCACCGGCTTCAGTCTGAAAGAAACCGGCGGTCTGGCGCGCGACTTTTACCTGCTGGGTCTGGCGGTGGCGGTGTGGTGCGTGTGCGCCTACACAGCGTGGCACTACGGTGCCGGTGGCCGTGCGGTGGCGCTGTTTGAAAACGGAGTCAAGCTGCTTAGCGGCATGATTATTATCAGCTTTGCCTGGGTGGTGCTATCGGCCAGCGCGCAGGGTCAGGTTGACTGGGGCGCAGTCGCGGCCGGTTACATTCCCTCATCCCTGCCCACCGATGCCGCCGGTGTCACCACCATCATGGCCGCACTGGGCACAGCGGTGGGTATTAATATGACCTTTGTTTACGGCTACACCCTGTTGCACCGCAATTGGGGGCCGTCACACCGCGAGCTGTCGCGCTATGACATTGTGCTGGGTTTGGTGATCCCCTACATACTGGTGACCAGTTTGATATCAATTGCCGCCGCCGGAGCCTTTTACGGCAGTGACCTGGATATAGCCGGCAAGCTGTCACCGGCGCAGGCCAGCGGCATGTTCGCCGAGGCCGGGCTGGGTGAGGTCACCGGTCGTTTGATCTTTGCCTTTGGCGTGCTGGGTATGGCGGTGGGTTCACTGGTTATGCACATGCTGTGTTGCGGGGCTGCTGCTGCGGAGATGTTTGGCTGGTCGCATGATTCGCGCAAGTATCGCCTGGCGCTGTTGCTGCCGACACCGGCGGTGCTGGGGGTGTTTGTGTGGTCGACCATGGGCGCCTGGGTGGTACTGCCTACCTCAGCCATTTGCGGGTTTCTGTTGCCCATCGCCTACGTCGGCTGGCTGGTGCTGAACAATCGTCGCGACTACTTAGGCGATGCCATGCCCACAGGCGGGCGCGCGCTGCTGTTTAATACCGCTATGGTGCTGTGCATTGTGGTGGTGCTGGCCAGCGTCACGTACAGTACCTTGGTCAAACTGGGAATGTGGTAAGCACGGTATGGTAGATATTAGCGATGGCGCCAACTACGCCCCCACGGCCAAGGCCGAAGTGGTGGTGGGCCCCGGCGAATTTCAGTTTGCGGCGGTAGGGCTGGACCATGGCCATATCAACGGCCAGTGCAACGGCCTGCTGGATGCCGGCGCTACCCTGAAGTGGGTCTATGACCCCGACCCGCAAAAAGTTGCCGAGTTTGTACAGCGCTACCCCGGCGTACAAGTGGCAGACCGCATGAGCCAAGTACTAACCGACTCGGACATAAACCTGGTAACCAGTGCTGTTATTCCCAACGACCGCGCCGAACTGGGTCGTCAGGTACTGGCCGCGGGCAAAGACTATTTCACCGACAAATCTCCCTTCACCAGCTTGGAGCAGCTGAGCATGGTGCGCGATGTGGTCAGCGTGACCCGTCGTAAATACATGGTCTATTACGCCGAGCGCCTGCACAACGACGCCGCCTGGACCGCCGGTGAGATGATTAAGGCAGGCGCTATTGGCCGCGTACTGCAAGTGCTGAACATTGCGCCGCATCGGCTGGCCCGCGACACGCGCCCACTGTGGTTTTTTGATAAAGACTGCACCGGTGGCATTCTCACCGACATTGGCAGCCATCAGGTAGAACAGTTTTTAACCTACGCCGGCTGCCACGATGCCAGCATCAACTTTGCCCGCGTCGCTAATATGAACAACCCGACCACGCCCGACCTGGAAGATTTTGGCGAGATCTCGCTCACCGGCGATAACGGCGCCTCCTTCTACACCCGGGTGGACTGGTTTACCCCCGACGGCCTGCGCACCTGGGGTGACGGGCGTACCTTTATTGTGGGCACCGAAGGCACCATGGAGCTGCGCAAGTATCTGGATGTGGCCCGCGAAGCCCCCAGTTCGCGTTTGTTTCTGGTCAACGGTGAAGGCGAGCAGGAAATTGAATGCCTGGGCCGCAGCGGCTTTCCGTTCTTTGGTCAGCTGATACTGGATAGCCTCAACCGCACCGAACATGCCATGACTCAACGCCACGCCTTCAAGGCCGCAGAGATCAGCTTGCTAGCGCAGCGACAAGCCGAGCAGGCCTTAGCATCAGCCGGAGACTAACCCAATGGCCGGGACCACCGATAAGCTAGACCCCAATCAACCCCTAAGCGCCGCCGACATAGACCACTGGCACGCTGAGACCGATGTACTGGTGATTGGCTATGGTGGCGCCGGTGCCTGCGCTGCACTGCAGGCCCATGCCAGCGGCGCTGCGGTAACCCTGCTGGAACTGGCCAGTGGCAGTGGCGGCACCACCGCCTTGGCCGGCGGCCAGATCTACTTGGGCGGTGGGACTCCCATTCAGCAAGCCTGTGGCTTTGAAGACAGCGTAGAAGCGATGGAAGCCTACGTGCGCACCGCAGCGGGCCACCATACCGACGACAGCCGCGTACAGGCCTACTGCCGCGACAGCCTGGAACACTATGACTGGCTGGTGAGCCAGGGCGTGGTGTTTAACCCCCAGTTTTACGGTGGCAAGCACACCAATACTCCCGAGTATCAATCGCTGGCTTACTCCGGCAATGAAAAAGGCCATGCCGAACAGCAACTGTCACAACCAGCCCCGCGTGCGCACAAACCCAAAGCTCACTGGGAAGAGGGCGGCGCTACCCTCATGGCAACCCTCACCGCTGCCATTGCCGCTACCGATATCGACGTGCACTTTGATACCCGCGCACTCACCCTGATTTGCGAGGGCGATACGGTGGTCGGCCTAATGGTGCGTCAAGACGGCGAGCAACGCGCCTGGCGTGCCCGACAAGGCGTGGTGCTGTGCTGTGGCGGCTTCATCATGAACCGCGACATGGTGGCCCGTTACGCACCGCGTCTGGTCGACGGCACGCCTATTGGCAGCCCCGGCGACAACGGCAGCGGTATTCTCATGGGCATGGGCGCCGGTGCTGCTGCCATCAATATGCACGAAGGCTTTGTCTCCGTCATCTGGTACCCCTCGGGCGAGTTCTGCAAAGGCGTGTTCGTCAACGAGCAGGGCAACCGTTTTATCAATGAAGACTGTTATCACTCACGCGGTGCTCATCACTGCCTGAACCAGAGCAACCGCAAGGTGTATATGGTGGTCGACAGCGACATATACACCGAGCCGCCCATGTACTCGGCGGCGCAAGTGGTAGAGGTGGCCGAGACCTTTGCCGACCTGGAGCGCGACGCCGGCTTTGCCGAGGGTTCGCTCAGTGCCACCATGGACACCTATAACCGCTATGCCGAACAGGGCCAGGACCCACTGTTTCATAAAAGCGAAGAATGGCTGCGGCCGCTGAACAAGCCGCCCTATGCGCTGTTGGACTTCTCCATAGACAGCGGTATTTACTACCCCTCATTTACCTTCGGTGGCCTGGAAACCAGCATCGACGGCGAAGTACAAACCCCCACCGGTCAGACCATCAAAGGTTTGTATGCCGCCGGGCGCACCACCGCCGGGCTGCCGCGCACCGCAGAAGGCTATGCCAGCGGTATGTCGATTGGTGATGCCACTTACTTTGGCCGCCGCGCCGGACGGGCTGCCGCTGCGCGATAATTGCCGTATAATCGCCGCCACTTAAGTTGTGGCCAGACTCTAAAATGACTGCTCAAAAACCCGTTAGAACCCGTATTGCGCCTTCGCCCACCGGCGACCCCCACGTAGGCACCGCCTATATTGCGCTGTTCAATATGTGCTTTTCCCGTGCTCACGGCGGCAAGTTCATACTGCGCATAGAAGACACCGACCAGACCCGCAGTACTCCGGAGTCTGAGCAGGCCATATTAGACAGCCTGCGCTGGTTGGGACTGGACTGGGACGAAGGCCCCGATGTAGGGGGCGATTACGGCCCCTACCGCCAGAGCGAGCGCATGCACCTGTACGCCGACTACGCTGAGCAGCTGCTGGCTGAGGGCAAAGCGTTTAAATGCTACCGCACCCCGGAAGAACTCACCGTATTGCGTGACGGCCGCCGTGAGGCTGGCAACAGCACCGCACTCAAGCCCTCTGACCTGATACTGCCCGCAGACGAAGTAGCCCGCCGTGAACAGGCCGGTGACCCCTGTGTTATTCGCATGATGGTACCCGAGGAGGAGGGCAGCTGCGCCGTAGACGACCTGCTGCGCGGCACCATCGAGCTTGATTGGGGCATGGTCGACGCCCAGATACTGATCAAATCTGACGGTATGCCCACCTACCACCTGGCCAACGTGGTGGACGATCACCTGATGGATATTACCCACGTGCTACGCGGCGAAGAGTGGATTAACTCAGCGCCCAAGCACAAGCTGCTGTACGAATACTTTGGCTGGGACATGCCGGTACTGTGCCACCTGCCGCTGCTGCGTAACCCCGACAAGAGCAAGCTGAGCAAGCGCAAGAACCCCACCAGCATCATGTACTACGAGCGCATGGGCTTTCTGCCCGAGGCGCTGCTCAACTACCTGGGCCGCATGGGCTGGTCGATGCCCGACGAAAGCGAGAAGTTTACGCTGGGCGATATGATCATGAACTTTGATATTCAGCGCGTCTCCCTGGGTGGCCCCATCTTTGATGTCGAAAAGCTGAGCTGGCTCAACGGCATGTGGATACGCGAAAACCACACCGACGAAGAACTGGCCGACCGGCTGCAGGAGTGGGCGTTTAACCGCAAGACCCTGCTGTCGATACTGCCCCATGCCCGTCAGCGCATGGAAACCCTGAGCGACTTTGCCCCGCTGGCCAGCTTTTTGGTGTCTGGCACCCTGCCACTGACCGAAGACAGCTTTGCCGACCTCAAAGGCGAACGCGAAGACACCGTAAAAGCCCTGCAATTTGCTCTCTGGCGGCTAGAAGCCCAGCGTCACTGGGAGCGCGATGCCGTGTTTAACGACCTCAAAACCATCGCCGACGCCCTGGAAGTGAAAATGAAAGACTTCCTGGCCCCGTTCTTCATTGCCGTGTGCGGCTCTGCCGCCTCCTTCTCCATCTTCGACGCCATGATTTTGCTGGGCCCCGACATGACCCGCGCCCGATTGCGCCAAGCCATAGACATTTTGGGCGGCGTCTCCAAGAAGGGCATGAAAAAGCTGGAGAAGGCCTACGACGCTCTGCCGGATTAGCATTTGACAGGGCACCGGTGCATCACTAAAATGCGCGCTTCTTGGGGCTTGGCCCCAATCCGCACCAGTTAGCGGAAACACAAAATACTGGGGCTATAGCTCAGCTGGGAGAGCGCAACACTGGCAGTGTTGAGGTCAGCGGTTCGATCCCGCTTAGCTCCACCAATACAAAAGGCAGTACCTCATGGGTACTGCCTTTTTTCTTGCTCCTCATTCGAGCCGCTGACCTTGTCAGCGCCGGATGGCCGGCCCGTTCGATCCCGCTTAGCTCCACCAATATTTATAAAGACCGAGTCTGCTTAGGCTTGGTCTTTTTTCTTGCTCCGCATTCGAACCGCTGACCTTGTCAGGCTCTACCCAAACTGTGGGGTCGAATTCATTCGACCACAAATCATTAATCTTCTCTCCACTTTTCCAGTGCGATTTTCAGAGTCGGGTGCTCTCGCGCCAGTAAAGACTCTGATTCTTAAAGCGTTTTCTATCGTGGATGCTAGTGGCTAGTTAGAGCACCCGATTATGAGGCGGATGGTGTGTGGTGGAGGTGGTCAGTAACTGGAAGAAAGGGAAGGGGTTTTTGCTGGGGATGGCGGGGAGGTTGGTGGAACCGAGCCTATGCCGAGCTGGATGGTAGGAGTTTTTGTGGCTGGTGGCGGTAAGTTGAAGAAGGGTAAGGCAAAACGCAAACCGAACTTCGAGCTGCGGCCGAACCCCTGATCCGGTTTGCCCATCAGGAGCTGGACGGGAGCGCCCAGCCCAG
>NZ_SHNN01000020.1 GCF_026262625.1 Candidatus Litorirhabdus singularis | reverse complement strand
TCAGGTGGTTCCACTTCTCTATGGTCGCCAGGCAAAACTGCTTGCCTGATGTCTAAAGACATTCGGCTGATTCGGTATTTACCCCAGCTCCCTACAGGGAACAAGGGTCGATTAAGCTGACTCTCTCAAGAACACTGTCTTAACAACATTGTCTCAAGAGCAATTCGAGTTCTGACTGTGACTTGCGCACATCCAACCGAAGTCGTTTTTTGCAAAATTACTTAGATTATATGGTCAAGCCTCACGGGCAATTAGTACTGGTTAGCTCAACGCCTCACAG
>NZ_SHNN01000019.1 GCF_026262625.1 Candidatus Litorirhabdus singularis | reverse complement strand
CCGCCCAGCTCCGGATCACGCGACCAGGCATAGAGATCATTCGTCCCGCTGCCACCAATCAGGTCATCGTTGCCCTGGCCGGCGTAGAACACGTCATGATCGCTCGCCTGCCCATCACCCAGGTCGCCCCACAGCTGGTCGTCACCCGCATAGCCATACAGCACATCCGAACCGCTGCCGCCTTCGATGCGGTCCGCGCCCGCCGTGCCACGCAAGGTGTCGTTGCCCGACCCGCCGAGCAACACGCCGAGATAATCGTCGCTGCGAGCGCTGAGCTCAGAGAAGTCCACTGCACCGCTACCCTCGGCGAAGCCGAGGTCGTCGTTACCGCCCAGGCCACTCACCTGAATCTGTTCTACCACCGGCGTACCGTTTGCATCACGCCAGTCCACGATAGACGCGAACCCGTTGATCGCCACCACCAGACGTCCCTCAACGTCCTCAGAGATCAGGATGGTGTCGTCGTTCGGCGTACCCTCGATCAGCAGGATGTCGGTGGCGTTGTCGTCAGCCGTGTCGAACGCCACTGCGTTGCCGAAGTGCCCATGGAGTACATCGCCGTTCACATTCGCGTTTGCGCCATGATCCAGCACCAGGAAGTCGATGCCGCCACCGCCGTAGAGCGTGTCTTGCCCTGCCTCACCTTCCAGACGGTCACCGTCCGCACCACCCCATAGGGTGTCGTTGCCCGCGCCACCGCGCAGATC
>NZ_SHNN01000002.1 GCF_026262625.1 Candidatus Litorirhabdus singularis | reverse complement strand
TTGGCTTCTGAATACGCGACCTCGCAAGCGGTTTGGGTTTAAAACACCGCAAGAACTAATGGAGCGTGAAATGGACGGAGGGTTGATACGTGTTGCACTTGATTCTTGAATCCAAGCAGAGCCCTTTATAGAAAAATGGGCTCTGACCCCTTATCTGACTCACTTGGCGTGAGTAGGGTAAGCTTCGCAACGGCCAGCGTAATAAAGGACTAGACATGTATAAAGGCGACTATCAGTTAGTGGGCTCCGAGATGAGCTTCTTCACGCGCAAGCTAGAGGCCCAATTGCGGTTCCAAAATATACCCTGGAGCTGGCGCTTCAAGACGGAGGAGCGCAAAGCCGAATTAGAGGCACGGGCCGGTACCCACTTTATCCCGCTTCTGGCGACTCCGGACAAATGGTTGCTCAACGACACCATCGCCATTGGCCCAATGCTCAACGAGCGTTTCCCGCAGCACCCCGTAGTTCCTGAGTCACCACTGCAGCGCGCCTGCTGCTACATTCTGGAGGATGCCTTCAATCATTGGCTTGGGCGCGTATGCGTGCACAGCCGCTGGTGCTACCCGGACAACGTAACTTGGGTAGGCCCGCGTTTTGGCGCCAATATGATGCTGGACCGATCCATCGAGACCCCGTTCTCAGCTGACGAGCTAGAGCAACTGGCTGGTATTGGCCCGATGATGTACGAGGGGTTTGGCAAGAATGTGTGTCAGTATAATGGCGTGGGGCCAGATCAGGCGGAGGCCGTCAAGGGCGACTTCCAGAATATGCTGGACGCGCTGGCAGCGCATTTTGCGAATAACGACTTTCTGCTGGGCCAACGCCCCTGTCTCGCGGATTTTGCCCTGGCTGGGGCCAGCAAAGCCCACTTCATATGTGACCCGGAACCTACGAGCTGGCTGGGAGAACACCGGGAAATGATGTTTGATTACACCGAGCGCTTCTTCACCGACTGGGACACTACAACCGATTCCTGGCCTGAAGAAGATCAGCTACCCGATACACTTAGCGTGTTGTTGGATTACTTGCAGGGAACCTACTTTAAGTTCGCCACCGCCAATATAGCCGCGGGGCTGGCCGGTGAGAAGTACTATGAGTACGACTATGGTTTCGGACTCACTCGGGCCCGTACCCAGAAACGCCTGAACGTGGCGCGATTACATGTGCAGGACGAATTGCTGCGTTTGGGTGCAGACACAAACATCACAATCAAGGAAGTGTTCGCTGGGCGTGGCATCCTTGAGCATTATCTTGCGTAGGACAGTCTCACATAACATTGTCCGCAAGCGGTATCCGACTTGGCAAAGGCCCCGAAGGAAGCGCTGCGCTTGATGACTGAACTAGGGGCCAGATTACTTACGATGCCACAAAAATGGGCTCTGACCCCTTATCCACATTTCGGTGTGCAGGTATCTGGCGTCAGTTCCCCTTAGCTCGCGGCGGTTCAGCCTGCACAGATCTAAAAACAGATGATTCAGCCCAGTTTCGTTCAATACCGACGCCAATGCGCAAGCCGACAACCGTCTCCAAATTATCTTCAAAATTTCGTGTCAACTGCAGGTTGGGGATGATCGTGAGCCAGGATCGGGGTTGCCACTTCCAGAAAATCTCGGTGCCGTACTGTGTATCGAAGCCCTGCTGTTTGCGATAGTCCGCCGGTTTTCCGTATATGAGTGATGCCGCCAGCTGTTGATCTGTTCGTCCAAAGGGGCGGTTCCAGGCGACGCCGAGTAAGCCACCCTGTTCCAGCGCTGCTTCGATAGAGGGATCATCCAGATTTTGGCTCTCACCCCCATCCCTGAAAGAGTAGCGACCAAACACGGCGTACTTTGCGCTGTCGCCCCATTCATGGGTGAATTGTGCCACCACGCCGGACTCCGACTCCCGCTGCTCGCGTTCGTCGATGTAATAGATGACGGCTCCAATGGCGGTATCGCCGTCATCGTTGGGGGGTGAATAAGTAGATTCCAGTAGATAAGCGTACTTACCATCGGCAAAGCTTGAAAAGTCCAGGTCCTGTTCCGCCTTGCTGTCGACAAAGGCAGCCTGGATGGACCAGTGCTTACCCCAGTAGGCCGCATTCGCACCAATGCCGATCGACTCCCACCAGGATACCACCGGGTTGCCGGAGATCATTTTACTGGTAAAGCCATTGGAGTTATCGGCGGTGTAGGCGGATGACAGGAACACCTGTCCGGGGAAGAACTTACCCATTCCCATTGAGACCCGGTCTTGGAACAACCACTGTTCAAGGCCCAGTACCAGGATGGTGGTGCTGGAACTTTCTGCAGCGATATCGTTGGTATCCCAGAGCAAGCCGGCCTTGTGCGACAGCTCTGTGGTCGAGTCCAGACCACCAAACTTGTCCGAGGAATTGACCCAGAACACCAGGTCGGTATTGCCCACCGCTGAGCGGGCGGGAGCATCGAGCAGGGTGAACTTGCCTATAACATCAAATGTGTAGTTCCCGGTATCGGTATCGGCTCTGGAGGCATACTGGTACAAGGGCACCAGGCTGACATTCAGGTAGTGCTCACCCGTCGCCAGCGCATCTAGGGCGCCGTCCAGTTGCGCGGCCCAGGTGCGAGGCACACCGCAGGTGAGCAGTACGGTCGCCGCCACAAAAAGACCTTTGGAAATCACACTCATCTTCGCGAATCCTATGCTGTTGGCGTATGAGGCGCCGGGAAACTCTGGGGTGTCGCATGGCGACTTCGATAGTTTAACCGGCTATTTGATAGAGGTGTATTTTCCTTCGCTATAGGAAATAGGGGTCAGAGTCCTTTACCATGCCACAAAAATGGGCTCTGACCCCTTAGCCACGATTAGTTAACTTTTCAAAACCTGATCTCGTGTTCGCGGCGCTAAGTAATATCAAAAACAACCTTGATCGCGCCGGCGGACCTATTGGCTGCAGCTGCAAAAGCTTCGGTGACTGCATCCAGGGGGAATCGGTGCGTGACCAGTGACTCCGCGACATCTGGATAGGCGTGCAATATTTTCCCGGCCTCCTCGAAATTGCGGTTGGGGCTTTTACAGTTGTATCCCAGCGAGGGGATCAGTTCGACTTCGCCGGTGCTAAAGGCGGGCTCCAGCTCCAAGTTTCCCCAGGAGACACCTACCAGGCCTACACGCCCCATAGGCTTGGTCATCTGCACCGCTTGTTGCAAGGAAGCCGAGCTGCCCACCGCATCTATGACGACATCGTAATGGCCCCTTGGGATTAATCCTGCACCCATTTTTTCCGCTGCTGCTTGCTGGTGATTGTGGCGTGCCGCAATATCGTAAGCGATGCCGCGTGAACGCAATGCAGCGCCAGTGGCCAGGCCTATGGGCCCTGCGCCGATAACCAGTACGCGCTCACCTTGTCTCACCCGTGCACGATCCAAGCCATGCACAGCCACTGCTAGCGGTTCAACCAGGCAGGCAGTGCTGATATCCAGCCCGGTGGGCAACTCGACAAGATTGGCGGCGGGCACTCTGACATATTCTGCCATGCCACCATCACCCAAAACCCCCATCACGAAAGTCCCGGCCTCGCAATGTACACGGTAGCCCTCATCGCAGGTGGAGCACTGTCCGCAGCCGGTAATCGGCTCGATGGCAACAGCGCGTCCATCTTCCGCAACGCCGGCAAATTCGTGGCCAATAATGTGATCGCCGAACGCATTCTGTGCCATCAAGTCGATATCCGAACCACAAATAGAAGACGAAACTACTTTGACCTTTACGCCTGCTCCGCTGGGCTCGGGAACGTCTACCAGCTCTGGTTTCTTATCAAAAACCTTAATCGCTTTCATGGTATCTCTCATTTTGGAGGCCGCAGCCGCTGTGTTCTGTTAGGCCTTTTGAAATAAGGTGAATAAGGGGTCAGAGCCCTTCTCCGGTTTTAAGCAGGGGGTGCGTGTGTCCCTGCACTAAAAGCCGTTGTTGGCTCAGTGGAGACCTTTCAGCGGTGATGTCTGCTTTGTTCCAGCTACAGCCATACGATCTATTAAGAGGTCACCGTAATGCCTGCGTGTGTGACTGACCGCTGTCGACTGGACGCCGGCGATAGGGTTATCAACTTTCAGATAAAAACTCGCTCAGTAGGTCGACTGGGTAAATTGATCCTATTTACGCTTTTCTGCGCTTCGTTGCAATTAGCCCCAGTAGTGCGGAGCCAAATAGCCAAGCTGCCGCCGGGATTGGGACGACTGAGGGGGGAGTGATGGGCGTGCCAATGGTTCCGCTGCCGCCCGAACCACCAGTAGGCGCTAAAACCGCAGATGTATGAGAACTAATAGCCGCGACTGACTGGGGACTCTCGCTCAATACAGTGCTAAGCATTGGCACAAGATCGTCGTCCGAGAACTCAACGCTCATGGGCTCGCTAGTCGGCACCGCAAGGTAGTTTTCGAACTGCGATATCGTCGGGGCTGCGTAAACGCCGCCTGAAAGTGTTATTGCCACCAGTGCTAGAAGTTTCGTTTTCATCGTGTCACCCCGTGAAGCAATTTGTCGGCAAGTTTCTGCAAATTTGTTGCACTGCGCTCTGAGTGTAGCAAAGATTCTGACAATCTCACATGGAGTCCTCGTCCATCAGAAACTTTGCGCTGACAAGATCTGGTGCAAGTTCAGTATCACATTTAGACAATGTTACAGCTACCACAGCACCACAAGCCTATAAGTAGGGAGAGCGAGAAAGGGGCGAGAAAGGGGTCAAAGCCCTTTTTCAGTGTTGCCGATATGGGCTCGGACCCCTCTCTCGATGGCCTGTGAATGTTTTGTAGAGTCAATGGATGCCCCAGAACTATTGTTGACTCAGATCATTGCCGGATACTCACTCAGAGTGTGATTCTTAGATTTGGTAGAAAGGAGAAATTTATGACTCTTATGTTCAAGATCGTTTTGCAGCTTTTGCTGGGTGCGATGATTTTAAGCTGCGCAACTCCCGCGAAGATTGAATACATTACTATTCCTGACTTCAAGTCCGTGGCTATTGTGCAGGCCGCAGATTTACCTTCCATCGAGAAGCTGAAAGATAAAGATCAGCGTATTCTTGATGCGGCCACTACCGGTTCCGCTTCCGGGGGTGTTGCCGGGATGCTTACCGGGGTGCTGCTTTGTGGCGCCACGGGACCTCTGGCAGGTCTTTGTATCTCGACGATGGGAATGGCCGGAATGGTAACTGGAGGTGCTGGTGGTCTTATATATGGCGCGGCCACGGCTGCAGAAGGGGAACACGCCGACAGTATTAATCGCAACCTGGCAAGCGTGAGCGACAAATACGATTATCAACTAGAAATGCACAACCGACTGATTAGTCAGGTGCCTGCTGATGAAACGCGGCAACGTGAACAGGCCGACATCATTGTTTCGCCTTTATTATCAAGCATTACCGTTCAACAGCTGGACGACGAAGAAATGTACCTGGTATTGACTGGTAACCTGATCTTCTCGTGGACTCATAGTAATGGAGAGGAGTACTTTGGCAAGGCCAAGTTTGACTACAAATCTGCTACAGCGCCCATAGTGCAGTGGAATGAAAACCAGGGAGCGATGTACGAAGAGGCGATTCTTGATGGTCTTCAGGATCTTGCCGAGAAAATGGCTGAACGCGTATCTGCTCGTATAGTCAGGGGTGAACAGAATATAAAAATAGATCAAGAAAATCTGCTGTAGCACAAAAGGGGTCAGAGTTCTTTTATGCTTTTATGATGTTGCTGCAATGGGCTCTGACCCCTTATTCAAAATGAGATAAGCTGGTCTTCTCAACAGCAGGAGGCTTGCACATGGGTGATGCCCAACAGATACGAGTTGAACCAGTAACCCCCGCCATAGGGGCTGAAATGCTGGGGATTGATCTCACCCAGATAACAGCAGGCCTGATCGAAGACGTTCGGGCAGCGCTACTGGAGCATAAGGTTGTGTTTTTCCGGGATCAAAAACTCTCACCGCAGCAGCATATAGACTTCGCCCAGCATTTCGGCGAACTTGAAGTGCATCCGGCGACGCCCAAGGCGCAAGAGAACCCGGAAGTATTACGCATCGAACATGGCCCGAATTCCAGAGGCTCAGAAAACATGTGGCACTCTGACGTGACCTGGCGTGAACAACCCTCATTGGGCTCCGTACTGCGCGCCATCGAGGTGCCGCAGCTGGGCGGTGACACCCTGTTCGCTAACATGGCGCTCGCCTACGACCGGCTGTCAGAGGCAACCAGAGAAAGAATTAGCGGCCGCATAGCGGTGCATGATATCGCGCGCGTATTCGCCAGACGGTTGAAGAAAACTCCGGAGGAGCTTCACGAGCAATACCCCCTCATGGAGCACCCCATCGTTAGAACACACCCCGAAACCAAGCAGCGCGTTGTCTACGTCAACGGAGCTTTTACCAGTCATATCAAAGATATGGATGACGAGGAAAGCAAATTACTATTGGACGAGTTGTTCAAGTCGGCATGGAACCCGGAAGTTCAGTGCCGTTTCAAGTGGCGGGCAAACTCAATAGCGTTTTGGGACAACCGCGTCTGCCAGCACTTTGCCACGTCGGACTATTTCCCCGCCGTACGTAAGATGGAGCGCGTCACCATAGCCGGCGATCGGCCGTACTTTGATGCCTGAATTTGTGAATTGGGGGTCAGAGTCCTTTACGATGCCGCAAAAAGGGCTCTGCCCCCTTATCCTTATCCACCGCAAAAAGGGCTCTGTAAAAGGGGGCAGAGCTCTTTTCTGGAGCCCTGATCCAATCCCACCCCACGTGTGCTAGGCCGCCTCAGCTGCCCAATCAACCAACAAGTGCTGGGTATCTTGTTGCCAGGGGTGAAAGCCTTCGGCGTAAAACTCTTTGTAGGGAGCCAGGCCACCGCTGAAGGCACCCTGTTTACCGAACAATCCGGTGATTCCAGAGCGCCATAGCTTGATGTTAAACAGTTGACCCTCTTTACGCAGGATATAAAGCAGCGCTCGCATGAGCTCCAAACCAATAAAGAATGTGGCGCGCTTCATGACGGAAACACGCAGCGCTTCGCTGCCCCCGACTGCGCGGTAAACATCGAAGGCAACAGACTTATGTTCCATTTCTTCGGCGGCGTGCCAGCGCCATAGTTCGCGCATTGACGGGTCGGCCTTATTCATCACCGAATCGGAGCGCAACAGCAACTCAGCCAGCACTGCTGTGAAGTGTTCTATTGCGACGGTAATCGCCAGGTTTTGCAGCGGCGAAAGATTTTTTTGTGCCCAGGCCAGACGCTTGGTCAACTTCCCTTCGAGTTTTTCCAGGTCGTATCCTCTAGCTGTACACAGTGCTTCGTTGTAACGCTGATGCTCGCGACGGTGGAAGCCTTCTTGGCCACAAAATCCGCGGATGTGCTCCTTTAAGGCTGGGTCTGTAATGTCATCACCAAAATGTCTGACACTATCGATGAAAAATTTTTCCCCGGCCGGGAACGTGATGGACATGCCGTTGAAGACCGCCGTAAGAAACGCGTTGTTATCCAGCCAATCTCCCTGCAGCGCTTGAGCAATATCATGCGAGCGATTGCGGGGTTTGATCTGCACACTAGCGGGCGTGGTTACCTGGCTGTGAACTTCAGTGGCAGAAGGATGGTTGGAGAGGAGGGCGGCTTGTGCTGTGGAAGACATGACTGAGCTCCGAGGGTGTGGGTTAGTAACGAGGTGCCATCCTAGTTGACTTGGTACGGGCTAATGGGGTTATATGCCATCAACTAGCGGGTTAAATGCCGCCATACTAAGAGTTAAATACAGTCACATATAGGGTTAAATACAATCAAGGGGCATCATGCACTCCTATTACATAGCGACATTACTGCAAGTATTGGAGCCCAGCGGCGTATCCCGCGAGCGACTGCTGCACAATACAGGTGCGCAGGAGCTCGAGTCTCAGGCAGCACTTAATCTGACTGCCCGTCAGCTTGATATTGCGTGTACCAATGCGCTTGAGTTGTCAAAAGACGATCAACTTGGGCTCAGATTTGGTAGCCAAATCAGCATCGCCTCTCAGGGAATCTTCGGTTATGCCTTGATGACCAGCGCGACTATTGGCGATGCCTTGAAACTCCTGGTGCGCTACAACCGCGTCATTTTGCCCAGCATTGGTATTGAATTGCAGCAACATGAAGGTGAAGTGGAGTTGTGGGTGAGGGCGGCGCATTTACCGCAGGCTCTGCAGCGCTTCTACACCGAAGTACTGTATGCCGCCATCGTAAACAGCGGCAGTATTTTATTGGGTCGGCAAACGGCTGTCCTGAATTTGAGGTTTGGCTATTCGGCCCCGGCCGAGTTGACCCAATATCAAGCTATTTTTGGCGATGAAGTACGTTTTAACGCGGTGCGCAGCGCTATGTTTTTCGACAATGCCAGCCTTAACTCGCCGATATCCACGTCCAACCCGATAGCGCGCGATATATTTAGGCGTGAGTGTGACCGCTTGATATCACGCGACAGTGAAGGGGGTATGGTGAGCGAGAGGGTGCAGCAAATTCTGTTGCAGGCCGGCTGCGAGTTCCCCACCAGCGCCAAGGTGGCGGGGCAATTGCATATGAGTGAGAGCACGCTGCAACGCCATTTAGCGAAGGAAGGGAATCGTTATCAGCAATTGCTGGATAAAGTGCGTTATCGGCTGGCTCTGGAATATCTTAACGGCACAAATCTTCCGGTTGCGGAAATAGCCAGCTTGCTGGGGTTTAGCGATGCCACCAATTTTCGCAGATCATTCAAACGCTGGTCCCAGACTACGCCCTCAGCTATTCGCGGTAGCGGCAAGTTAACTGACCAAGATTTCCGCGCCAGCATGATTTAGTATTGTCGATTCGGGCTCATTCTTTTGTGATTCTCAGTCGTGAATAGTGTCATGTGGCCGCTGCATCTCATATTCTAGTGGCCGTCAGATAGAAGGAAAATTCGCAGTGTATAAGTTGAAGGTACGGGTGTTTGCATTGGCGGGCGCATGTCTTTTGATGGCATTGGGCGGCTGTACGACGTCGCTTCACGGGTCATTTGTGACCAGTAGCTATCCAGGGGCGATGACGGGCAGTCCTGCAGAGAAACTGGGCCTTGTTGAGGGACGCAGCTGTCAAACTCAAGCGCTATACCTGTTTGCTAACGGTGAGCCGCCAACTACGGAGCAGGCGATCAAGGATGCCAAGAGCGAGCGCGCTGACACCAGGTTTATCGCTGATATATCCATTGATGATGAAGTTCGATGGGGGTTCGGTTATTCAGTGCAGTGTATTGTGGTTCGGGCGATGGCGTATCGATGACGGATGTAAGTAAATAAATAGGACACGTCACTTAAGGAGGTGGCACATTATAACAACCCCCAAAACAGTAGATTACGGATCTTCAAGATCAAGAGCAGCAGTTACCTGGCTGGTATACCCGGCATGTGTACTGCTGCCTTTTGCTGTGATTTTGACGATCATCGACCCTGACAATCTAGCAGCGATTATTCCCTTCGGAGTTCTAAGTCTCTTTACAGCGGGAATAATGGAGTGGATACACCCGCACACATTGCAATGGCGAAAGTCATATGGCGATATTCGT
Source organism: Candidatus Litorirhabdus singularis (assembly GCF_026262625.1). Taxonomy (GTDB): domain Bacteria; phylum Pseudomonadota; class Gammaproteobacteria; order Pseudomonadales; family Halieaceae; genus Litorirhabdus; species Litorirhabdus singularis. Next base: position 1,305,497 of record NZ_SHNN01000002.1, on the reverse strand, counting down.
ACCGACATATTTCACCAGTTGTTTTCCCTGCCGCTGTCGCAGTTACTTCGAGCCGGGCTTATCTATGCGTTCTTCACCATCATTCAAGAGCCCGCGGCGTCATTCGCGCTTATAACCTGGCCAACTCAGTGGCCACTGTGGTGTCAGGCTGCGCTGGGTCTTGTGGTGAGTGAGCTGGGCACTTACTCGCGGCATCGGCTTTTTCATGAATGGCATATCGGTTGGCGTTTTCACTCAGTACACCATAGTGCCAAACGCTTGTACTTCTTGAATGCACCGCGCTTCCACTTTGTAGACCTTTGCCTCAGCGGGTTAGCATCTGCGATACCGTTGGCTCTCTTTGGCGCACCTCCTGTGGTGGTGGTTCTGGTGGCGTTATTCACAGCTTTACATGGCAACTGGCAGCACGCCAATGTGCGTTACAAATTGGGCTGGCTTAATTGGGTCTTCGCGGGAGCCGAGCTGCATCGGTGGCACCACTCATCGATTATCAGGCACAGTAATAGCAATTACGGCAACAACTTGATCCTTTTCGATATTGTGTTTGGTACGCGCTGTCTTCCCAAGTCTGCGCAAGATATTGATGAGTTGGGGTTAGGTGAGAACGATGCTCAGTTCCCGCAGTCCTGGTGGCGACAGTTGCTGCTGCCGTTTCGATGGAAATCTATGTTGAAGGTCATTACGTCGAACGAAGAATAATAACGAGGCAAACGAGCGGCTGGGGTGTGTTCATTCAGTCGCCCACTTGACCCAGGGAAAAGAGAGAAAAGTATGATTAAAGCGCTGCGAATTTATAGCATAGCCTTCTGCGTGTTGCTTTTTATCGGTGAAACGGCTGTCTTATTAACCACCAATAAGTTCTGGCCACTATCGGTTGATGACTATGTTGCTATCGCGGTCCTGCTATATTCGCTGCGCTCGCTTGAGCGTCTCGAAGGGCAGCTGTTGCAGTTGGGAACATGGGCCTATATGAGTGGAAAGCTTTATACCATGATATTTATGAAACTCGACCCGGCTCTCGGCACCAGCGAGTCTGTATTAGCGCTGAGCGTTCTGCTCGCCGAAACAGTAGTGGGTCTGATTCTTGTCTGGTTCTGTATACGCGCGGGAAACCGCGCGTGAGGAATTCCGACCCCTTATCCCAGAAAGGGCTCTGACCCCTTATCCCGCGGGTTAGCTTTTCGCCTTGTCATCGATCGCTTTTAGCCCGCGTTGAATCAGCGAATTTTTTATCCGATCTGAAACCGGTTGAAAATACCGGCGGGGTGACAGGCGTGACTCTGGCTTCCAGAAAACCGGATCGCCATCGCGGATGCATCCCCCACGTAATACTGACGCATTGATGCCGAGGTGTCGTTCTGTGTGTTTCTCGAGCGTACGCAGTACTTTGCTGTCTTTTTCCAAACCCGGCTGGGGTTGTGCCGGCATAGAGCAGCGCACCGTCCTTGATTCACATTTGATGACGGTGTCACCGATAAAAAGTGCTCCGCCAACCCAGTCGAACTCATCCAGATTGTTACTTTTCTGGGCGCTCTCAATATAAATGTTCGGCCTGAAACGTCGCGGTTGAAAATCAGCTTCAGGCTCAAGAGAATTGAGCATTGCTATCGAATTACTGGTTAGTATATGCAGCGGATATACATCGTAAAGACTGCCCCTGGGTGTTACATAGGATCCAAGCTCCAGCATTTTAGACCAGGACAGAGAACCTAAACTAGGCATTCCGCCCCTGGCGTCAAACTGCTTCTTCATCGCCTGCTCGCCGGTGAGCGTCTTCAGGCGGTAAAATTCTTTATCCGATTTAGGCTGCACCGGTTGCAGGCTAACTTCCTTTTTCAGATACGCACTGAGAAGCTTGCTACTTTGCTGATCCCGGCTAAGGAACAGGGTGCCATCGGGAAGCTGCACCTGCACAGCGGGAACATCGCTACCTGTCTGGCCGGGCAGGGGCTGCCCTTCGAACCGAGCGGTGCAGTTCAACAGGCGCGGCAGTTTTCGGACACCGTTTATTTCATTCGTGGCCTCATCGCGAATCGCCCAGCTACGATCCCCAATCAGGCCGATCTTTTCTATTTGCGCTTGCTGCAGTAACTCGCCTTGCATGGACTTTACGGGATAGCGCCAAAGCTCCTTTACCGTACCTATCTGTATCTTCATTGATGTGCGCTCTCGCAGAATTGTTAGCGAAACCAGTATAGACAACTGTTTCTATGATTGGGGAGACGCGCGAGAAATACAAACCCATCAGCCTCCAGGGCAGGAATCCAGCCTCAGGGCGACCGTGGTGTCCTTTGCCTCAAGCGGGTATAGACCTATGGCTCCCGAGGCGCGCGCCACGGCGTACTTCTCTACCTTCAGGGTATGGATTGCACGCACCGTTGGCCGGTCTTCGTAGAGCGCAGGCACAACGCACTGTGTCTGGCCGCCGCGAAGCATTTCAAGGCGTGCACCATCGAGAGAGTGCTCCATCGCTTTAGCGCTCGGCATGCCTACCCACGCCCCATCTTCGCGATCGACAACCCATAGCCTCAGGTCAACTGTCTTGCCAGCGCTATTGGTGGCATAGATCGAAATCACTTCTTCCAACTCGGCCATCGTTGCGTAGAGCCCCAAGAACATTACTAAAGGGCTCACGATCATCGCCAGCATACCAAGCGGACGCGGAAGCGATGGCCATAGCAATAGCCCGCCCAATACCAGTGCGCCAATTCCGCTGGCCATCACCCCGGTAGTGGGCATGGCGTAGGCGCCTGCGTGCACAAAGCGAACCGCAAAAACAGCGACGCTCACAAAGAGCAAAACCCCAGCCAATGCCAGCCGCAATTTCGATATTGATTCGGACTCACTCATCTCTTACTCCCTTGAATTTTTTTTAGGACCTGACACTGCAAACTTACAGAAAATACACGGGATACCCATGTCTATTTTATCCTATCCGCTCATCTACTAGCCTTAGCTTGGGCGACAATCAGTGTGAGGCAGTTGTTAGTTTCTCAGACCTAATATTGGGGGTTAGCTACTGCCGCGCCTTTTCCCCATTGGACCTTTCTTCATATCGCTGGCCATTTTACGCAGAAAGCGCAGGCCACCTATGGGCGAGCGAAGCAGCCCTCGCCGTATTTTGCGTTTCATGAGTTGCTGGCTGTCCATTGCTGAAATGTCCAGTCCGGCAACGCGCTTGAACAGGTTGGGCGCGGTGTACGACGCGAATGGAACCCTCAGCGTAAGGTCTCGCGATTGCGGAATGTGGCAGACCTGATCGTCGCAGGCCTGGTAGTGAATCTTCAGTGCGATTTCCAGGTCAACTTCTGCCTGCTCGCCAAGCAGGCTAACGACGCTGTCATCCACCCAGACCGGAATCGCAAGATCCACCTGGTTACTCCAGACTTGCAGCGCTGTATCCAGTTCTGGAAGTTCGAGGGTGTGGGTGGCTGGTTTGCGCATATCACCGGTGTGGAAGCCTTCAGGACCGGTAACCTCCACACGCGTCGCGACCATGCCCTGCGGCACCGGTTCATCATAGATGTGCAGTCCTTCAGCCAGCTCAAAGCGTACTACGATTTCGCGCACCACCGAGGCCTTCACTGTCCCGCCGCCCCCGTGCCAGACTGCGGTTATGTTGACCTGTTCGTCGTCCGTACTAGCCATCGGCTCATCTTCGCCGATAAGAATTTCGCCCAACGCGCTGTCCAGCATAGACTCACCGGTGAAGCGGGCGTGGTGATTGCGTCCGAATAGCTTTCCAGTGATAACGCCCTGCTCATTCAATACATAGGTGCCGGGGTAGGGGATGCCATAGAAGGGCACCTGATCGCGCGTCACATGGGTGTTCAGAATACCCAGTTGTCTGATCAGCCTGGAGCCTTTGTCAGACAGTAGCGGAAAGTTGATGTCGTGGTGGGCAGCAAATTCTGCCAGCTCATCGGGCCGGTCATAGGAAATGGCATAGAGCTTGACGCCCGCCGCCTGAAATTTTTTATACGCGTCTCGCAGCTCGACCAGCTGCGTCATGCAGGGGGGTCACCATACGGCCGAGCGAAAGAAAAGAACAGCTGCCTTGGCGCTGCCTCTGTCCTCGTGCAGGTTAATCCGAACGCCGTCGGCGTCCCTAAGTGTGCAATCAGGGAACCGTTCACCCTCGGCAGGTCCAAACTGAAAGTCGACCGGCGGCGGTTTGCGCTGACCGTGGCTGGCTGGTAGCGGCGCAGTTTGGCCAAACTCGTCCGTATACTCGTTGAATTCGTTATCTTGCATGGTGTCAGTTTAGACCAGGGGGAACCCGCCTGTCTCCACTTTCAAACACACATGAAAACCACCGAGCAAGGCCACCCAGCAACCCCGATTGAACCCTCACCTATTAGCGGACATCGGAGCTAGGCTAGAATACTTGGGCTGGAAGGCCCAAAGTGGGCCATCTATTGTTTGTCTGCATAATGAGAGTCGGTATTAAATAGACCGATTCCCTGCGAATAGTTTTTAGGCACACACAAATCCATTTTATTTTGGGGAGTGACATGTCAGCGAAGACGGTTAGTGAAGAGGCGGCTCAAACAGTATCCCTGCTTCAGTGGATCAGATTAGTAGTGGTATATCTCCTTATCCCGCTTACATTACTGATATGCGGTGGGGACCTCGGTTGGTGGCAGGCGTGGTCTTACTCTCTACTGATCTTTGCAGTTGGTATAGGAGGGCGCATGTGGGCGGAACAACGACATCCCGGATTGTTGGCCGAACGACAAAATATTGAAAATTTCCAAAACGCAAAAGCCTGGGACAAAGTGCTTGCCCCACTGATGGCGTTGAGCATCGGGTTCCTTATGGTCATTGCAGCCGGGCTGGACCACCGCTATAACGGGTCCCCCGAATTTCCACTTTGGCTCATTGTGATTGGCTTCATTTTAATCGCGCTCGGATATGCCTTCGCTGTATGGGCATTGGTAGAGAACCGGTTTTTTTATAGCGTTGTCTGCATTCGCACGGATCGAGGGCATGTGGTGTGTGACAGCGGTTGTTACCGGTTTGTGCGGCATCCGGGTTATGCCGGAACTATTCTTTCACTGTTCGGTATTGTTCTTGCTCTGGGCTCGGTATGGGCACTGATTCCTGCGGCGGTGGCATTAATCACCACAGTGATTAGAACGGTACTTGAAGACCAGACTTTACGTGAAGAGTTGCCGGGCTATCGAGACTACGCGCTACGCGTGCCATATCGGTTAATTCCCGGTATATACTGAGAGACCTGATTAGTAACTTAAGGCGTCAGAGCCCTTAGCTTCTAATGTCTCCTTTGAGATCGCACCTGGCAGCGAACGTTAGCTCTATCAATTAGCAGGCAATAGAAAGCCCTCGCGAGTAAGGCTCTTCTTCTTTTTTAACTTTTCTTGCGCTTGATTGCACCAAGTCCTAGAAGGGCAGAGCCAAATAGCCAGACTGCGGCGGGGATGGGGACTGCCGCAATATCACCCGTCTGTACAGCTATTCCCGCCAAGACATTAGAACTGTACTGCTCAACCGCCAGGTTTCGGTCCCAATAAAAGCTCCACACGTCGGTGAATGGAAATGCTCCTGCGGCTGTTCCGGTGAAGTATGTGTTATCCACCAACGTGCCGCCAAAGAGCTCTTGTGACAGCGTACTATCACCTGTGCCAATCTGGGCGCGCAGTGTCTGGTATTCTTGATCATTATGATCTGGCAACCGCCACCCAGTAATGCCTTCCACATCAAGATTCGAAATAGATGAACTAACGGATGAAAGGTTCCCATTGAATACTGTCGTATACCACGTGAGATCGTAAACATCGTCGTATATTGCCTGACCATCAAGGCGAGATGTGAGAGCAGCATTTGCACCACTCGATAAGGCAAAAATTGAAATGAAGATTGCTGTCTTTAGTCTTTTCATTAATACATGCCTTCGTATTTCTGTACGAGAGATCACCAATAATTTAATGAAAGCAAGATTCATACCAAGTCATATAGATCAACAACTTACGAATGATGGTCAGTAAAGTGGCCCGGCGAATGTAAAGAAACCTGACACAAATATCTTCACATTGATGGCGCAGAGACTGGTGCCAAATCCTGTGTCTTTTGAGGTGAAAGCGGTCATCTACCCCACCAGGGCCGATCCAGGCCCATAAGCCTGCTTTCGCCCTGGAGTCGCCATCAGGGTATCCTCATCGGACAACTAATACTAAGGAAAGAAAGCATGGAATCTCTGGATATACTAATACTGGGAGTTGAAGCAGCTATCGCATTGGCGGGATTTGCAGGCATTATCGCAACCTTTCAATTTAGTGGCGAAAATGAAACACGGCGAGGCGACGCCGTTGGCTTGACAATGATTCTCCAATTCTCGTTGTTGGCGGCACTGGTCTCTTCTATCGGCATTCTTCTGTATTCCTTTGACGTCAAGCAAACGACCCTATGGGCCATATGTAGCGCGCTAGTAGCAATTGTGCAGACCTGGGCAACTTATGTCGTGTACCAGCATCTGAGCGGCGTTCAAAGGACAAAAAAATTGGGAAGGTTGGCCCAATTAATTCAATTGCCGACTGTTGGTTTGGTCTTGGTCAACCTTATGAATGCCTCAGATATATTCTTTCACAGGGAGGCTGGCCCCGCTATTGCGAGTATCGTATATGCACTGACTATTGCTGGCTTTATGTTTTCTCGTCTACTGCTCCGACCTGTTTGGAGAAATGTCCGCATACAAGAGGCGGCTAAACTTGCGGATGTCACCGCAGGTTGAATGGCAGTTATGAGGCCAGAGCGGTAGTCGGGTTTGTGTGGAGCTGGCGAGTAGCTAGCGGGATATCAATGTCTCTAAGGAGGTGAAAGCGGTCGTTAGCTCAGCCCTGGAATCCGATCACCGCTAATGTCGGCTTTCGCCTACTTTGAGACATTAGAAACCCCAAATATCAGGCATAAAAAAGCCCACCGAAGCGGGCTTATCAGGAGTATTGTTTACGCTTTCTTGCGCCTTGACCATCCAAGGCCAGCGAGACCCAGGCCGAATAGGGCGAGGGTGGCGGGTGTGGGGACGGTTGCAAACGTTGGCGTGACCGACTCCCTGACATAAATTGAATATTGACCGGCTGGTTGTTGTCTATTGACCGGCCAATTCGGCGCATAAACAGGTGTGTTCAAGGGCCAATTCGCATCCGTTTGCACCGGTATCGTTGTCCAGCACGCGTTGTGGTACCAAGGATTACCAAATCTGACTGCACAATTTTGAGCCCAATTATCTACGTCGTTTGTAGATGTAGACCAGTCTTGTCCAACATGATAATTCAAGCCTACCGCAGCCAAACTACCAGACAAGACCGTCCAGTCTGCGGTGTCTGCCATTGTGCCGTGGTAAAACCCAGTGTAATACCCATCAAATACAATGCTCCCAGCTAAGTCGGATATTACATGCCTCAATTGCGCTTCCCGACCAATGGCGAGATTCGACATATCGCGAGTTTGGCTGGTAGTTAAACCAACCGTGCCGGTGTTGGAGACCATATCCGTACTTGACGAAGGGTCCCCATTAACGCTATTTAGACCGAGAGTCCAGCCGCCACCCTCAACCGTCATATCTGCATAAATTTGAAAGGCGGTACTGCCTCCCGGGCCATCAGGATCAATCCAGTAAATCCCATTGCCAGCGGAATATCCGTCGCTCAGTATCTGTTTCGCGGAAGTACCGGCATCAGCGAAGCTCGAACCATCCATTAACGTCGCGTTGGCGTGCAGAGTTGGCGTGATTGTTAGGGCTGCAACTGTGAGTGTCCGGGTTAGACGATATTTCATTTTACGCTCCTTCTGAATCTCTTCCCTTTAAGTAACTGTAAAGACATGCATTAATCATGCCAAGGTAATGCAATCAAGTAGTTAGGTAAGTTAGATGCTCAGATAAGTCGACAACTGTAATATTTACTGACTAATAGCCATATGTTGTGAAAAAGGTGAAGAGAGGTGGAAGCGGTCGTTTCTCGGGCTATGGTGCGTAAAAACTGACCATAACGACGGTTTATATGGGATTAGGCACTAATAACCCTCAGTTTTAAGTGTAAAAAATCCTGACAAAAAGGAAAGGTCACATAAGAGGTGAAAGCGGACGCCTCCAGCAGCGGGCCCGTTCAGGGCATCGAGTCGCAGTAAGAACCTACACCGCGCCCGGCTACAGGTGGGCAATGGGAACTCAGGTGTAGCGTCACGCTACCGCCAACGTCAGGGGCGAGCGTGGTGCTCCATACAAATCTCTGCCAGTCATGCTTGGCGAATATCGGGCCATCAGTACAGAGCTCTGCTTTGGAGACGCCAAAACCGGCGCGTTCGGAGTTAAGCTGGACAAATACAATGCCATCGGCACCTTTCACCGAGCCGCGCATGTCCCAGGCAATGGTGACTGCTGCTCCAGGGATAAGTAGTCCGGCACCCACATTGTTATAGATCAGTTTATTGGAGCGTAGATCCGACTGTGTGTGCGTGGGTACTGCTAGCTGAAGTGCATAGGCTTGTCTGCCCGCACTAATCCTTCCCAGCTTTGCCTGCTCATTCTTTCTCTCAGGTGTGACCAATGTCGCGATCTTCCCCCAAAACCGCTACTACGACGCTCCGGAGGCCCCTATGCGCTCGACAATCAGACGTCACTTCATTAGCCTAAATTCAATAATTATCGGGTATTACTATGAAACCAATCTCGCTGGGGTTTTGCACATTTATTGCTGTTGCCAACTCGTACGCAGGAACTGCGCCAGAGCTCTGCGCTGCGTTTGGAGATGATGTTGCACGCTTGAGTTGCTACGACGCTTACTACAGCCCTGCGGACTCGCAGGTCAAAATAGATATCACCGCAGAAAACCAAAACGAAATACTTAGTCAGTCAGCTATAGCTGCCACTGCAGTAGAGACCGCTACTGAGCCTTCGGAGTCTAACGCGCAATTGCCGCTTATCTCGAGGAATCAACAGGAACTTGAGCTAGCTGAAAAGCGCTTTTCGATGACACCGCACCGCCCAAATTACATACTTCCAGTAACCTATAACGCCTCCAGCGATTACTCGGTATATGATCCGCTCGGAGAGTCATTTAGCGACGCTGAGATAAAGTTTCAGTTGAGTATCAAGACACTCTTGGCGCGTGATCTCTGGCGCGGCTCCTCAATATGGTTGGGCTACACCCAGCAGTCATACTGGCAGCTCTATGCGGACACTATCGCATCTGAGCCTTTTCGTGAAACTAACCATGAGCCAGAGCTCATCTGGCAAATACCCACGGAATTTGATGTTTTTGGCTGGAATGCGAGGTTAGCCACAATAGGACTGAATCACCAGTCAAATGGACGGATCGATCCACTGTCAAGAAGCTGGAATCGAGTGACTGCAGGGCTCGCACTTGATAAAGGCAACTTTGTTGCTTCAGTAAAAACCTGGGTAAGAATCGAAGAACCAGAAGGCGCGGAGGACAACCCCAATATTGAAGATTATATGGGGCGTGTTCAGCTGGGTCTTGCGTACCAGCATCGCGACCATTTGTTTTTTTTGGGGCTAAAAAATAATTTGAGTAGTGACAACCGAAGCGGTGTCGAACTTAACTGGAGCTTCCCACTGGTTTACCATCTTAAGGGTTTTGTGCAGGTGTATAGCGGATACGGCGAAAACCTGATTGATATGGAAAACGACACCAAGCGAATCGGCATTGGGATCGCACTGAACGATTGGCTTTAGGGCCATCAGTGAATATAACTAGGGAACCAAGGTCTTTTCTCATCCCTGCCCAGAGTTAGAGTTTGAAAGCATGGGCGCACCCGAGTAACAATTCTACACATGGTCTAGCGCGGTATTTTGTATACTCGCATTCATTGTTCGACTCTGCAGCAACACGAGAATACGATATCATCAACTATGGGAAGGGGAGGCTTGGATATGAATCAGTGCACATCACGTACCAGCTTCATAAGCTGGCTAGCGCTGGTTTTGTTTTTGCTGGCCGCGCCGCGCACGCTTTATGCCACCTCGGTGTTGGCAGTAGATATGCGCCAACTCGTCAATGAGGCTGCGGTAATTTTCGAGGGTGAGGTCATTGCCAGTGAAGCGCGCTGGAATGCGCAGCGAACCTCGATTTTCACCCATGTGTCCTTCCGGGTCATCGATGTTATCAAGGGCAGCCTGCGTGCGGAGACCGTCACGCTGACTTTCGCCGGCGGATCAGTCGATGATCTCACCTTGCAAGTAGATAGCATGACCTACCCCATTCCCGGTGAGCGCGGCATTTATTTTCTGGAGGATCCTGCTCGCCAGCAAGTTAATCCACTGCTTGGCTGGAGCCAGGGTCATTTCAAAATTACACTCGATCAGAAAGGTCGCGAACGCGTCCTCACGGCCGGCAACTCGCCGGTGCTAGCGGTGGAAGTGGATGCAGAGGCCAAGGTAGGGGCCGCGAAGCAGCGCAGTAAAGAGGCAAGGGGAATGTCCAACGATGTCCCGCTGAGCCAGGGCGATGCGCTAGGCCTTCGATTGGGACGCGGCCCAGACGACTCTGAGCCCGGGCTGGACAAAGCCAGCTTCAAGCGGGCACTGCTTGGACTCTTGCCCGCAGATTCTCGAGATGGCAGCAGCGAAGAAACACCGGTCAATCCCAAGTGAATACGCTGCGGGGTAAAGCCGTGCAGGTAGCACTGACGATTGTGCTCAGCCACAGCATCGCTGCCAATGGCTATGAGCTGGCGAGCTTCTTTTGGGCGGAGGGACAAGCTGATATTAATGTTGACCTTACTGCATCCAATCCGCCTGGCGTCAATGAGCCCAACGTGGTGGCAGGCGGCCCCAGCACGGCCGAGTTGCAAAGCGCCTATATTGAGGCTTTGGGCATTTGGAATACTACTTCGACGTTCAACTACACAGCCACCATAGATAATGGGTCATCCGACCCATGTGTAGTGCCTTCAGTGGACCCAGGTAACGGTGTGATTTTTGCCGAGACAGGCTGTGGCAATGCTTTTGGCAGCAGAACGCTGGCGGTACAGCAAACCTGGTTTTCTGGCGCCAATGCCACTAAAACAGGCACGGTTTTCAACAACACCAAACAGTGGGACCTGTACAACGGGAGTTGGAGTGGGGTTGCCGAATTCAGGCGGGTCGCTGTACACGAACTGGGGCATGGACTGGGCTTGAATCACACCTCGGCGGGCGGTGCCATCATGCGACCAACGACAGGCAATACCGAGGTTCCACAAGCCGACGATATCGCCGGGGCAGCAGCGCTGTATGATAGCGATGCGGACGGCTGGGGTTTGTTTCAGGACAATTGCGTAAGCGTTGCAAACAGCTCTCAGTCCAATGTCGACGGCGATGCTCAAGGTGACGCCTGTGATGCAGATATTGATGGCGACGACGTCTATGACACTGAAGGTGAAGCCGTGTCTTACGGACTGGATAGCTTGAGCGGCAGCTTTTTCCCATTCGGGCCCGATAGCGGATCTGACTTTGATTACCGGGCCATGACCTTTCCCATCCCATTCACCGGATCGCTAACTACGATAGCGCTGCCGATAGACTGCCCCAGCGGCGACCTCATTCTATCTATTCGGACGCTGGACACTGCGGGCACGCCCGGCGGTGAGATCCTGGCGTCTGAAGTGTTGGCCGCTGGAACCGGTGTGCCCACATTCTTTAATGGTGCCCAAGAGTATGAGTTTTCCAATCCGGCCACGATAGCCGCGGGTACTGGCGTCGCTGTCGTCGCGCAGGCACTATCCAGCTGTCGTTGGTTTATCAGTGCGGGCGCGAGCTACTCACTGGGCGTCGGCTACCGGTCGACCGATGGCAGCGATTGGCTTGGCGGAGGTTATTTCCCGTTCGCCGCGGTTCTTGATCCAGATGTTAAGGACAATTGCCCGTTAGTTGAAAATCCCGATCAAAATGACCTTGATGTTGATGGTCTTGGCGATCTGTGTGACCCCGATCAGGACAATGACGGACTTAGCAACATCGACGAAACCAACCTGTACCTGACCAATCCAATGCTTTTCGATACCGACGGAGATACTTACTCCGATGGTGATGAGGTTATTTCCGGCAGTGATCCTCTGGAAGAAGACAGCGTACCGGGGCCGGGGAATGGAGACATTAACGGCGATGGCGAGGTGAACTTGGCCGATGTTCTAATCGGACAGCAATTTCTGCTCGGATCGCTATCGCTAACTGCTTCCGAACTGCGGCGGGGAGATGTTGCTCCGCTGATAGCCGGTGTCCCTCAGGCCGACGGTCAGTTCGAGTTAGGTGACCTATTGCGGATTCTCCAGAAAGTTACCGGGCAAATCACTTTTTAACGCCGGGCAGCCGTTAATAGAGGGTATTGACGCTCGCAGTATAGACATAATGATGTCAAACGATCTTGGCGGTACGCACATCACCACAGCAAGTAACCACATCTTTTGCCACCATACACTTTCAGGCATTAGTCGGATCTCGCTGTGTCAGTACTACTTTCTATGACTTCTCACGCTTGAACTATCAATCGCCTGAAGAGTATGAAAAGCTCTGGGCATGAAATTTTCAATGAAAGCGTTAGCAGTCGAGCTGTGCAGGTACATTTGGTTTTTTGTATCGGCGGCTTCTACACGCCACCTGGTTCCGATTATCTTCTCTTGTCTACTTGCGCCTTTCGCTACTGCAAATCCAACACAGTTGATGGATGTGGAAATGGTTGTTTATGACGACCGCTTCTATGAATTCATCGAAGTCGATAGCCAGGTTGAAATCCTCGCCAGTGAACTTGAATGGGCGGAGGGTCCTGTCTGGGTAAAGGGTCTGGATTCGCTGCTGTTTTCTGATGTGGCAGTGGGTAAGGTTTATCAGTGGAGTGATGCGGGGGGCTTAAGCGTGTACCTGCAGCCTTCAGGGCATGCGCCCGACGGTTTGGGTCAATTGTGGCGGGGGTCCAATGGTCTGGCCATTGACGAGAATGGTAGCCTGCTTTTGGCCCAGCAAAGCAATAGAACACTGGCGCGGATGCTGGCACCAATCACACAGCCAACTCCGGACTACGACATACTGGTAAGTCACTATCGTGGCAAATCGATTAACAGCCCCAATGATTTAGTAGTGCATCGTTCAGGTGACATCTATTTTACCGATCCGCCCTATGGCCTGTCGGGTTTCGAGAAAAGCCCCGATATTGAATTGGATTTTTTTGGCGTGTTTCGTTTAACAAAATCTGGCGAACTGATTGCTGTTACCAAGCGTCTTCGCAAGCCAAACGGTATTGCTTTATCAAATGACCAGTCAGTTCTTTATGTCAGTGATTCGGCAAAGAATAAGGCACAAATTGTGGCCATTGAGCTTGATCACCAGGGCAACTTCGAAAAATCACGCCTGTTCTTTGATGGCAAACAATTGATTTCTGAAGGTTCTGGGTCTACCGATGGCATGGTAGTGCATCCTAGCGATTTTCTTTTTGTTTCTATACCAAATGGCGTGGGAGTTTTATCGCCTGAAGGAGCATTGCTGGGTAAGATTGTGCTAGGGCAAGTCACTAATATGACGCTAAATGATACGTTCTCTCAGCTTTATATCACGTCACCCAAAAAGCTAATGCGTTTAAAGATTAATAGCATTAACTAAAGTGGTCCTTAATCTGCCATTTCTCTGAGGGTGCACATGAACATCAATATTCAGAACCTTGGCAGGTTTGAGTGATAGAGCGAATAGGAAAATTCTTCTTTTGCAACCTACAGCCGGTAAAAAGGAGACTCATTTCATCATGAAATTCAGAATCTGGAAGAGCACTATTTTGGTCAACGACGCCTCATTAATAGCGCGACTTTCCCGTAGCTTTGAGGGTGGTTTTAATAAGAATGCAATCATCGACACGGCTCCTGCGGCTATGGCGTCTGAAGACGCCCATATACTACTGGGGAGTTACGAAGATGTGCCTCTTGCATACATTATGATTGGCATTGCGAGCCCCAAAGCCTTTATGGACGCAGGGAACAGGCCTCCCTACTTTAATCATAATGGAGACTACAAAGTCGAGCTTGAAGCAATTCCCTACGGTAGTCGCGTAGCAACTACCGCGGTTATGGAATTACTGGGCCGATGAAGTTTTATAGCTCCCAGTCATAATTCACGGGACTGTCCGAGCACAGCTAAACGCATCGGCAGTATCAATCCGTCTGATGAGCGCTATTGCTGATCGGCATGTTCATACTCCGGGTTTGCAGGCAGGCGATCAACGTCGTCCACTTCCTCTTCGGCTATAGCCGGAAAGGGTGTTGGATCCATAAAGCGATTGATGACATTCAAGGTAATACGAGCAACATCATTGTCAAAGTTGTTCTCCGGCGTCGAACTCATCCAGGTGATAGACCCCGTAGAGAACATGGCACCACCATTCGCCGTTTCGAAGAATACGATGTCAGCTTTGCCGTGGACTTCTGTGTCTTCAGGATGGTAGTAAATCGACAGAGGCATCATTGAGAGTTTCAAATCCTCAACCTTTTCCCGGAGTTTTTCTGAAGTCGCGAGTTGCAGGGCGTGGCGGGGTACTCCGTTGGCAGCATTATATTTGTCGATCTCAAAGCCGGCAGCTGCGCCGTGTACCCGATCAATACCGTAATCACCAAACACGTCACCCTCCGTGAGTCCTTCGAAAATCCAGGCGGCACGCGGGTTGCTGGCATCTTCCAGCAGACGGTAGGGGCTTGATCCATTAAAGATCATGGCGGACATTTCATTCCCGAAAATCGGTCCAGATGCACGTCCGGTTTCAATCATCAAACCACCGCGTTCACCGTTGGAGAGATATCGATCAGTGATGTCAAAGAAATTTCGGCTCTCCATAACACCGGGTAATTCGGAATGGCTGCCTACAGACCAGAAATAGCCATTGCCGCCTACGTACATAAATCGACCTCCGCCTTGGGTGAAGGTCTCAATTGAATCGACAATTCTGGTGGTGACATACTCTGGGTGGGTCGAGCTGATGATGGCCGTGTATTGATTGAGGAGTTCTTCACCCTCGAGATCAACCAGTTCGTCGGTGATGACATCGTATTCGATATCAAAATGTTCGAGCATCGCTACTATATGTAGATCTGCCGCAAAGTTGTAAGTCATTGCTCCGGGCTTCATTTGTAGGTCGGGTCGCAGGCGCGAACCGTAGCCGAAGTTCCGACCATCGACATGAGTGTTGTATACCCCTCCGGTGCCATACTCGATATTGTCAGCCATAAATTCCAGATCGGCTTCGTTCCAGTTATGGCTGGGGTAATTTTTCTTTGCGGTCACGCCAAGAGAGATGTTGGCATAGGCGATATAATTAAACTCTGACGCCCAGAAGGCCAGCTTCGCCTTGGGTCCATGTTTAGGGGCGGCTACGAAAAAGCTGATATATTCAACAAAATCTCCCTGTTTCAGCCGGGCGGCATATACGCCGCTGGCCAGATCGGCAGGGATTGTGAACTCAAAATCGCTGCTCCATTGCGCATCGTATAGGTCGTCTGCGTAAAAGGTGATGGCGTCATAGTCGTCAGGCGCGTCTGTCCAGTTAATGGTGCCAGGGCTCCAGAAGCGGCCTCGAACGGCTCGATTGGGAAGGTTCACTACAGCCCCGGTTAGCTTGCTCCTGGAGATATCAGCCACCTGCGCAGTTTTCATACTCTGGGCAAAATCAAAATTGGCTACCAAACCTCTACGCAATTTCTTGGGTGCTTCTTCTGACGACAATAAATCAATATCCTCTGCCGTCAGTGCGCTTTTGACGATACGGATGTCCTGGAGCCGGCCGTTAAAGATATCAACCGGTTTCTCAAAAGGCGCGGCAGCGGCACCTGCGCCACCCCGGGAAGCAGCGATACGCAGAGGGCCTGAATGGGTAGGGGGGGCAACCGCTCCTGCCGCCACAAGGTTGCGTGCAGTAAATTGGTCACCTGGAGCATAGGGCTTCTCTCGCAGATGCACGGATACGGTTTGCGACTCGGCGTCGTAGCTCGCGGCCACATAGGCCCAATCCCAATCGCGCAGCTTGTCAGGGATTGTCACGGACTGTACTTCTCCGTCGCCTCCACCTATTACAAATTGCAGCTGAAAATCAGGGGTCAGTCGCAACGCCCAACCGGAAGCTGTAGTCGCATCAAAACGGGACACGATTGTCTGGGCCTTATCCAGTATCTTGGGTGCCATCGTCAGCGTCGGTGGATGAAAGGGGTCAGGATTGTCCAGGTCAGGCGGGACAAATTCTGTGGGATCAAATACTGGATAAATCCAGGCGCCAACGGTAAAGCTACTTAGCTTATCCAGCGGTTTGGTTTTTTCTACATGAATATAGGAGCCAAGATTGAGAGACTGAGGCTTACCCTGATATTCACCGTCAAAGCTGGCATCGACCTTCTTAACCTCGAATAATTTGCCATAAATCGACCGAGACTCTCCGTTGAGTACTCGAACCAGGTCCGCCTCGTAGGCGCCTCCATTCACGGCGTTAACCATAAACTTGATAGGATCTCCTGGCCTAACGGACAGCTCACTGCTGTACCCAACAAGGGTACGCGGAGCCTCTATGCTACTACCAATAGGGCCTGCGTCCCCGGCGCTTGCAGATGCGCTCGACATTGCGATCACTGTAGAAATTATCAGGCCCTTCAAATCGAGTGTGAGGTCCATCGGTAATTTTTTCAGGTGCACGAATTACTCCTTTCAATAATGTTTGGAGGCGTAAATGCCAAGGGTTTCGAATCTGGATCAAGACTAACAGTTCACCCTGGAGCTTGGAAGCAGCTAGGCCTCCCGCGACTAACCGATGCGAAACCTGGCAAGATCCGCGTCAAAACTGGATATACATGAATCGCTTTCGGCAAGAGATCGGGAGCCTAATCGGCCGCTCTGCCTACAGCGGTATCCCGGTATCGTCGTTCTGCCGAGACCTGCCGCAGGTGCATGCGCTCTATCTGCCAGCCGCCGCCTGAGGTGTAACCCACGTCGTCCTCATACGTACCGAGAAACAACCAGACTCTATCATCCTTTAACTCATGCCATGCTTGCACATAACTTTCCATATAGGCGCTTCCAGTGACGATATTACAGTCGTCATCAAATTTGAGCGATTTGATTTTTACCAACTGCGTACCAATAAGATGTTGGGTCGGGCCCAAGTCTCCGAGAGCCTCAAGTACCAGCTCCGCCCACGCCTCTGGACCGACGCGCGGCTCGTCGTCGGAGCCCGCATACAACTGCGCCTCTTTCGCGAAGATTCGCCGGTAGATCGCCCGGCCCTCCGCAATAGACTGCGGAGTAGCAACCCCAATCAAGTCCGTGGCGTTGGCATACCAGCGTCTGAGATACTCGATTTGCTGAATCGCCTGAGTCTCTAGTAGCCCCTTGTTACACTCCATTGAATACCCTCTGCTGGCGAGCAGCATCAACAGAACAAAGATCAAAGTCGCCTGTTTCTTCATTGCGTTACTACCTGAATACTAGCGTGGTTTATTATGTTGTTTGCCATCGGCAAATGAAACTACCTGTTGTTGCGGGCTCAAGAATACCTAATGTGAAGGCACAGGGGATAAATTTGTATCGCAGTATTCCCTTTTAGCGACATAACATAACAACAGCTGTGAGTCCTGACGCCACCTATCCTCATTGATATGCGGCTCAATATCGGCATAATGTCGCGCAGCAAAAGATTAAAAAAACTATAAAGGGCTTGAATATGCACCGTAATCATCACCAAAAAACACTCGTAGCTGCCGTTAGCGTCGCGCTCGCGTCAACACTCGCTGCTCCAGCCGTGCTGGCGCAAGGCCGCCAGTTGGAAGAAGTTCTTGTTACGGCCCAGAAGCGTGTGCAGAGCTCACAGGATATTCCTGTGGCGGTTACAGCCATTGGCTCCGAAATGATCGAAAACCTTGGAATTAATCAGACCCAAGATCTGGTGAAGCTGACGCCGTCATTGACCGTAGGTGTGGGTGACAACAAGCAGAACAGCAGTTTTCGACTGCGCGGTATCGGCACGGATGTTTACAGTGTCGGTGTTGAGCAAAGCGTGGCGGTGCTGATTGACGATGTATCAAGTGTTCAGGCAGGGCAGGCTATTGGCAACCTGGTGGATATTGAACGTATTGAGGTTCTGCGCGGCCCGCAAAGCACTTTGTTTGGAAAAAGTGCATCAGCCGGCGTACTCAGTATTGTCACTAAGTCACCTTCTGAAGAGCTTGAAGGGTCGGTTGAAGTGACGCTGACAGACGACGATGAAGAGCGGATATTGGGTTCTGTTTCAGGTCCGATCACGGATGCATTGGGTTATCGCATAACCGGGCACTGGAGTGACAGGGATGGCTTTGTCAACAACTTGACCATTAACGATGACGTCAACAGTGAGAAGAGTAAGGGCTTGCGTGGCAAGTTGCAGTGGGATATCAATGACAACGTCCAGAGTGTGCTGACCGCCTACTATTCAGAAGACGAATCCACCTGCTGTGCGCTTACCTGGCTGGACCTAGACCCCAGTGCGAGCGTTTTTGGGTTTGTTCCCGGTGAAGTGGCTCCTGGCATTACCCCCTCTGACCAAAACCTCGACTTTCGTTCAGAGGATGGCCCCGAGGACAAAACTGAGACTACTGGCGGTAACTTGCGTTTCAACGTCGGTCTTGGTGAATTTGTCTTTACTTCCATAACCGCCATTGACAAGTGGGAGTACGGTAATGATGGCGACGTCGATTTTTCGGATGTGGATGTCTACGGCCTTTTCACAGGTGGCGCGGTTACCGGCGGCAATTATTCTGTGTCGACGACAGAGACAGATTTCTTCTCTCAGGAATTTCGCCTGGCCTCACCTAGCTACGACCGCTATGAGTACCTGGTTGGGGCTTACTATGCGGACGCCGAAACTGACAGAAGCTTCGAACGTAATCTGGGTCTTCCCATCATTCCCTCCGACTGGGATGGTACGGCGGGAACTGAGACTATGGCGCTATTTGGGCAGGCTACCCTTCGCTTTGGAGAATCCACAAGTCTTACCGGCGGCCTGCGCTGGAACGATGAAGAAATATCGGCTCATTGGGTAGAGAACATATCAAGTCCAGACGCGCCCATATCTGCGAGCGATAGTGACTCGGAAATCGTCGGGAATCTTTCGCTACAGCACTTCCTGGGCGAGGACACCATGTTATATGCGCGCTTAGCGACAGGTTACAAGGGCCAGGCCTACGACATGACTAGCAGCTTTAATCAAGGCAAAGCGGACAATCCGGTAGCACCGGAAACCTCGGAGTCATTCGAATTGGGCGTCAAGAGTATGCTGTTAGATAACAGACTGCAGTTGAACCTGACCGCATTTTGGACCGAGTACGAGGATTATCAGGCTCAGAGTACTCAGATAGCCGAAGATGGCAGCCTTGACGCCAACCTCTACAATGTTGGTGTACTCGAAACCAAAGGTTTGGAGCTGGAAGGCGTAGCGCTGATTGGTGAAAATCTCACGTTGACCTTTGGCGCTTCCTATATCGACGCGACCATCGATGAGTGGGTAGGGGCGAGCTGTTACGACGGCCAAATTGAAGAGACCGGCTGTATCGACGGGACTCAAGATATTTCAGGTGGTGATTTACCTAATTCTCCCGAGTGGAAGTGGAATATCGTAGCCGACTATCAAGCGGACTTGGGCAGTATGCCTTTCTACGGCTTCGTTAATGCCTCCTATGTCTGGCAAGATGAGGTGAACTTTTCGCTGTTGCAGAATCCTTTAACCGCGCAAGATAGCTACGGCGTTGGCGATCTCAGTATCGGCATCAATGAAAAGGACAAAGGTCGTTATCGCGTCACTGCCTTCGTCAACAATTTCACCGATGAAAACTACCGCTCTGGAATTGCAGACTTGCGCCAGCTCTACGGCGGCGCCACATCACTCGCAAATATCTTCGCCCGTAACTCTCAGCGCTACTACGGCGTCCGTCTCAAGTATTCATTCTAGGCAATAGACGGGACAACCGCTTTCCCCCGTTCATGTTCTCTCATCCGCCATTCTTGGCTGGATGAGAGGGCGGCTGGATTTTCGTTTCCGGATTGATAGGGCTAGCACATGGCTGTGCTATGTATAGTCCTCTGTACACCGCTACGGATACCGTCCAACTATTCCTGGAGATACCAAGATGAGATCGATCAATTATCTGCCGGCAACACCGGTTATTGTTACCGGCGCCGCCTCAGGAATAGGTAGGGCTTGTGCTGAATCGTTGGCACAGGTTGGGCGGCCCGTGGCGGTTTGGGATCTTGACGCAGGGAAAGCTGGAGCTGTCGCCGACGCTGTTGCGCAGGAGCACAGCGTCAAAGCCATTGGCCTGGCCGTGGATGTCTCAGATCTTGACCAGATAAGTGCCGGTGTCATAGCCAGCCGCGAGGCCCTGGGTCCTATCGGGGGTTTGGTACACGGCGCTGGTATAAGCGGTGTGGCGACACTGGAGCAGTTAACCCCAGAGACCTGGTCCGCGGTACTGGATATCAATTTGCGCGCGCTTCCGTTTATTATTAAGGCCATTCTGCCAGATATGAAGTCCCAATCCGGGTCTGCGGTGGTAGGTATTGCCTCAATTAACGCCACGCTCGGTAACATGATGAACCCGGCCTACAGCGCGTCAAAGGGGGGCGTACTTTCCATGTCACGCGCGTTGGCTGATGAGCTGGCGATGCACGGCATTAGAATCAATTCGGTTTCCCCGGGGCAAATAGAGACGCCTATGTTGATGCAGGGCTTGGAGGCGGTACCTGAGGTGCTGGAAGCGTTTAAGCGGCATATACTGCTAGGGCGATTGGGTGATTCAGCCGAAGTAGCCAGTGCGGTGCGTTTTTTGATGTCCTCTGAAGCGAGTTATATCACCGCTGCCGAACTGGTAGTGGACGGCGGGAATATTTCCTCACAACGCCAGTAAGACCCAGGCCCGTAACGGCATATGTGGTCGAAACGAGTGGGGCGTCTCAACTATTAAGCACTCTGCGTCGCAGCGTTCCCGGTTCTCCGCCGGATTCACCAGGGCCGCCGGACTTCTTGCTAGTTGATGAACTGCCATGGGTTTAGTAGCGAAACATCAGACCAATATTGGCTTGTATCTGGCTGTAAGTGTCCGATTCAGCTCTTATCACGCAGCCACCGTTGCAAAATATGGCGCTAGAACCATTGAAGAAAGTCGGCAGCCAACGTATGTCAAAGCGCAGTAATAGGTTCTCCGTAAACTTGTAGTTAGTCCCAGCTGCAATCTGGGCGGAGAACTTGGTTTCGCTTGAAAGGTCGCTATCTTCAGGCGCAAATATTCCAACGCCTACGCCGGCACTCACAAAAGGCTCCATTTTTCCGTTGGGGTAGTAACTGGTACCGGTGAAGTGCACGTGGGTTATTTTCATGCCTGTATCAGAACCAAGATCGGCGGTGTCAAAATCAGTTTGCTGGTGACTAAGGTAAAATCCAATGCGCTGGTCGGGGTTGCGTTTAAACACAAAGTCCCATGCGATGCTCAGGCTTGGACCGTCATCTAAGGCCAGGTCGTCAAAGTTATCGCCGTCTTCAGCAGGGCCGACAGCGCTGATCTTGAAATCCGGGTTGGTTTGATAACCCGCCAATATAGTTAGATCCGCGGCGAAAGCAGTTGGCGTCACGCAGGCGAATAGCAATAAGGGGAAAATGTATTTCATGTGGATTTTTCGATCTCAAGGTAACTGCTATGGACACATACTATACTGGAGCATCCGCCGCATGCCACCTGTGTGAGGGCTCTGCGGGTATGATGAGCGTGCGTTTTCTAATCTTTCAAAATTCGGGTTTTACCGCATGCCGGCAGGCGTGTTGATCGCCAGGCACAAACCAGTGGCGTAGACAATTTTGGGCCGGTTTGGTCTAGCCACAGCCTCCTATATGACACTCACATATGTTCGGATTGCGGCGATAAACAAGTTTGTCCTGATAAACCAGTGTCTAGCTGCAGGTTTTGGCTGAATTTGCCGGCGAAATTAATTATCATCAAAGTCCATTTACCCTCACAGAGTTGAAGTCATGCAGTCCATTATCGCTGAAATGCGCGTGTTGCCAGAGATCGATGTTGAAGCAGAGATTGTTCAGAGAGTAAGTTTTATAAAGTCTCAGTTACAAGCTGCCGGTCTAAAGACGCTGATTTTGGGCGTCAGTGGCGGTATTGATTCCTGCACGCTTGGGCGTCTCGCGCAGCTGGCTGTCGATCAACTGAATAGTGAAGGCGAGGGGGGTTATCGCTTTATTGCGGTGCGCCTGCCTTACGGCGTTCAGGCAGACGAAGATGACGCACAGGCATCCATTCAGTTCATTCAGCCCAGTGAGTCAATTTCGGTCAATGTGCAGCCAGGCGCAGACGCGATTCATAGTGAGACCTGCCAGGTAATGCAAGAAAGTGGTTTGTTGGTTGCCAGTGATAGCAAGCAAGATTTTGTGAAAGGTAATGTGAAGGCGCGCACACGGATGGTTATCCAGTATGAAATTGCAGGGATGCTGGATGGCTTAGTGTTGGGGACCGATCACTCAGCCGAAAATATCACCGGCTTTTACACCAAGTATGGTGATGGGGCTTGTGATCTTGCGCCATTGTTCGGCCTGAACAAGCGCCAGGTAAGACAAGTTGCCAGTCATTTAGGTGCACCTGTCAAAATAATGCAGAAAGCACCGACCGCAGATTTGGAATCCTTGTCACCCCAAAAGTCCGATGAACAGGCGCTGGGAATGAGTTATGACCAGATCGATGATTTTCTTGAAGGAAAGTCGGTAGACCCGCAGATTGCGAAGAAGCTCACTGAGATCTTTACCAAGACTCAACACAAGCGGGTTCCAATACCCACAATTTATGATTAATGCCTTGCTGTTAGGGACTATGGAACACAAGGCCTATTGGTCGAATTTATTCGACCAATAGGCTCTGCGGCTGGCGTAATCTGCCCGAATGAATTCGGACCCACGCGCCTACCAGTAGCTGGCGCTGAGTGTAGACTAACGCCAAAATATGCGATCTAAGGAGTAAAGATTTTTATTACGAACACACATTGTCAATTGAAAGCGCAGCTAAGCAAAGCGCTAATCACCGCTATGCTTACGTCTCTACTTATTGCTTGTGGTGGGGGTGGTAGTGGCAACGACATCGACGCCGGTGATGTGGGAGAAACCCCAGAAACTCCAGAAACTCCAGAAACTCCAGAAACCCCAGTTATTCAACCGCCTGAAAATACACCGGTTGGGTTTGGCTATAACGCACTTTTCATCGGTCATAGCTTCTTTAAGCCGGTTGCTGAAGGTATGCCATCTCATGTTCAGCGCATTGGCATTGAGGATCACACCCAGCAGGTTGTGTTTTCAGGTGGCGGCACCGGATCACCTCAGGGTCTCTGGCTACAGCCTGACAAAAGATCGCAAATACAGGCGATATTGGACGCTGGAGATATCGATCTCTTTGGTATGACCATTCACGGTGATTACCTCGGTCTGGAGGGCTATACGAACTGGGTGGACTACGCGCTGGCACAGAATCCAGAGACAAAATTTTTTATCGCTTTGCCCTGGCCAACTGGGCCCGCACGTTCAGGTTTCGATGCCTACGAAGCCACTGCGGTGGACAACCATGCACTATTTCATAGTGCGTTTATCGATGCTTTACGAACGGCATACCCCGACAATGTTTTTTACTGTATTCCCTACGGTGATGGAGCGGTAGAGCTCTACAGATTGTATGACCAGGGCAACCTGCCAGACGTAGAGGCCTTGATTTCCGGTGACGAAAAATTGGGCATTTATAGAGATCAACTGGGTCACCCAGAGGCGATGTTGGTCGAATTGAGTCAATTGGTATGGTTGCAGGCCATCTTTGATGTTGATCTTAGCGGCTATGACTACGATCCAGACTTTATCACCGACCTGAAGACAATGGCGTCGGACGTTATGGCACGTCATGACACCGCATATGATGATCGCTAGCGTTGATAATCAATAGCGGTGAGAATCTAAACCTCACCTAACTCTTTCCAATCACAATCGGTGATACGCTAGCTTTTGTTATCGAACCGGAAACAGTTTAGGAAAACAGCTCACATGCAATATCCTTCTCCCAATCAACCCACGGCTATAAAACTCCTTAATCGAATGGGGCGCGGTTTGAGTAAACTGGGGATTCAAAGGCCCTCATTACTGCCCACCGCCGCACTCATTCTACAGGCAAGGAGAAAGACGGGCTTAACCGACTTCGGTGATGAAAGCTTTATTCCGGCACTGGAGAAACTTGCCGCATCGCTGGAACATGAAGCCAATCTGTCGCAAATGGGCCGGATTGGGGTCCATCGCTTGTTGATGGAGAACCTAACACTGCGTTTGAACCTGATTGAGTATCGCAAACAGCGACCTGAAATAGCCGAGCAAAAAATCACCCGGCCCTTGTTCGTTCTGGGGTTACCGCGCACCGGTACCACTATTTTGTATGAGCTATTGGCTCAAGACCCAGCGCACCGAGCCCCCAGTACCTGGGAGGTTGCAGATCCGATACCCCCTGCGCAGCGCCAAACTTATCATCGTGATCCGCGCATTGCTGAGGTGGAAAAAGGCGTGCAGAAATTGGAGCTGTTGGCTCCAGGGTTCCAAGCGATTCACGCAATGGGGGCAGAGTTGCCACAAGAATGTGTGGCGCTATTGGCTCCCCATTTTCTCTCTGACCAGTTCGGAGTTACTTTCCACATCCCTGAATACCGTCATTGGGCCCTGCATCAGGATATGACCGCTGCCTACCAGTGGCACAAGCAGTTTCTGCAGCATATGCAGGTAGATTACATGGAGCAGCGCTGGGTGCTAAAAACGCCCCCGCATCTTGCCTATCTTGACGTATTGATCAAGCAGTACCCGGATGCGGCGATTGTACAAACGCATAGAGCGCCAATGGAAGTGCTGCCATCAATTGCTAGTCTATCGTGCACGCTGCACAGCGCTTTTAGCGATGACATTGACCCGGTCGCTATCGCGCAGGGTGAAGCGGAATACTTCTCTGAAATGCTAAAGCTGGGAATGCAGCAGCGGGCGGCGCTCACCGACGAAGATAGTCGAATCTTTGACGTAAAGTTTGAGGATATGATTGCGGCACCACTTAAAGTCATCGAAGACCTGTATTGTCATTTTGGCTTTGAGTTCACCGATACCGTACGCAATGCGATGGAGAGCTATCTAAGCCAGCGGCCGCGGGATAAGCATGGCGAACATCGCTACACACCTGAACAGTTCTGCTTAACGCAGGAGAAACACGGTTCGCTGTTTGCGGATTATTGCCGACGTTTTGATCTTTGAAAAATGGAGATTAGGTTTGGCACGTGCTCATTTCTCTAACAGATCGGTTTGTCCTTATGGGCCGCGCTGTGCTGCTTATCGCGAAAACAAGAAAGCGACGGCGAATTGAGTAGAAGAGAGTCTCCCAGTCAGCGGTATCATCATGCATTCGATTTCGGCCATATTACTGCTTTTTGTTATTTTTATTGTCTGGGAGTATGCCAAGGGCGGCAGGAAAAGGGCGAGGGTCGTAATGGTGGGCGAGCTGTGGGGTCGAATTTGTTCGACCAAGAGGCCTTGCTCCTGTAATAATCTCTCCGAATGAATTCGGCCCCACATCTAGACCCACCTACAGTGCCGCACGAGTGCCAACAGGATTAAGGTGAAATCAGAACTTACCATAGCGTTTGTAGTGCTGGTGGCGGTTGCCGGCCATGTTGCCCTTTATCGCTGGGTCAAGTTCAAGGTCCAGGAGGGTGTTATTCTCAAGTTTCTGCGGGAAGCCAGAGAGCAGGGCGCTGCCAATTCGCAGCATGTGGATGCCATTGCCGCACATACGGAAATAGTGGCAAAACGTGTTGCAGTGGTGTGTCGGAAAAGTGCTGGGATTGAACCCGACCCTCACTCGGCGAGCAGCTGGCGCACGCGCTGAGCCCGGGTGGTGTCATCGCTAAACTCAGCTACGATTTTTCTATCCGATTCGCTAGTCCTGCTAGCGGTTGGTCTTTACTAGGGCTAAGCTCATTCAGTACAGGAATCGTGCCAAGGCCAGTCGCAGAACCAGCGTGCCTTAGCCGTCGCAGCTCGCTATACAAGGAACACAAGCAAACATGCATGAAATCATTTGCCCGCACTGCAACAAGGCCTTCCAGATTGATGAGGCGGGGTATGCCGATATTCTCAAGCAGGTTCGCGACAGTGAGTTTGATCAGCAGTTACACGACAGGCTTGAGCTGGCCGAACAGGACAAGCTAACAGCTATTGAGCTGGCCAAGAACGAAGTCAGCAGCCAATTGCAAAAGACTGCCGCGGCCAAAGACGCCGAGATTCAGGGATTGAAGGCCGAGCTTGATGCGGGGGAGGTAGCTCGCAAGCTGGCTGTCGCGGAGGCGTTAAGCGACATGGAGAGAGAGCGCGACGCACTCGCCAATCAGCTCAAGCAGGCGCAGCATGACAATCAGGCCGCGAGCAGGCTCGCCGAAACAACGTTGGCCAAGGAGCTTCAGGAAACCGCTGCGACCAAGGACGCAGAGATACAAGAATTGAAGGCGAGGCTGGGGAATACTGAAGTTGTGCATAAGCTGGCCATTACAGAGGCGGTGAGCGCGGTGGAGAAGGAGCGGGATGAGCTCAATAGTGGCCTTCAGCGAGCGCAGCTTGAAAAGGAGCTGTCCGAAAATTCTCTCAAGGACAAGTATGAGACGCAAATCAAAGATCGTGACGATGCGATAGAGCGTCTGCGCGACATGAAGGCTCGTCTGTCGACCAAGATGGTAGGCGAGACCCTGGAGCAGCACTGCGATACGGAATTCAACCGCATTAGAGCGACAGCGTTTCCCAGAGCCTACTTCGAGAAAGACAACGACGCCAGTGCGGGTAGCAAGGGCGATTACATTTTTCGCGATAATGACGAGGCAGGTACCGAGATCGTTTCGATTATGTTTGAAATGAAGAACGAAACCGATACAACGGCAACTAAAAAGAAGAATGAGGACTTTTTGAAAGAGCTGGATAAAGATCGCGCAGAAAAGGGCTGTGAGTACGCGGTGCTGGTATCCCTGCTGGAACCAGAGAGCGAACTCTACAACACTGGAATCGTAGACGTTTTTCACCGCTACCCGAAGATGTACATTGTGCGCCCGCAGTTCTTTGTTCCTATCATTACCCTGCTACGTAACGCGGCGATGAAGTCGCTTGAATACAAGACAGAGCTGGCGCTGGTTAAAGCCCAAAATGTGGATATCACCAGTTTTGAAAGTGACCTTGATACTTTCAAAACCGCATTTGCAAAAAACTATGAGCTGGCCTCCAGAAAGTTTCAAACCGCCATTGATGAGATCGATAAATCCATAGACCACCTGCAAAAAACCAAGGACGCTTTATTGGGCACTGATCGAAATCTGCGTCTTGCCAATAACAAGGCACAGGATGTGACGATCAAGAAACTGACGCGGGGTAATCCCACCATGGCGGCCAAGTTTGATGAGCTGTCTGATCAGAGTTCCACCAATGATGAATAGGAAATCTGCAGATCAGCCATCAGATGACTTCATGTTTTAGCTCTAGCTTGAACCCGGAAGAAAGTAAGCTGGCGTACAAAAAGTACCGCTAGACTCACCGCAACTCGCCCCTTCGGCTGTGTTAGATCACGTAAGGAGAAATCAGAGCTTGGAGCTTGTGTTTGCAATAGTTATTTTTGCCTTCTCGGCCACAATTACGCCTGGACCCAACAATATTATGATGATGGCGTCCGGGGTTAATTTTGGGATACGCAGTAGCCTGCCCCATTATTTTGGTATTTGTTTGGGCTTTCCGGCAATGGTGGCCTTAGTGGGCTTGGGATTCGGCTTCATTTTCGAGGCATACCCCGTGTTCCATGAAGTCATTAAGGTAGTTGGTATTGTTTACCTAATCTATTTGTCGTGGCTAATCGCTAATTCTGCGCCACAGGCTCTGGATTCGGCAGAGCGGAAACCGCTATCTTTTTTGCAGGCGGTGCTGTTTCAATGGGTCAATCCGAAAGCATGGATCATGGCGACCGGGGCGGTAGCCACTTATACCTCTGCAGGCGAAGATATATATGCGCAGGTTCTTCTAATAACGGCGGTCTTTTTCGCCGTGTTATTTCCTTGCGTTGGCTCCTGGCTGGTATTTGGTGTTTGGCTCAAGAAACTACTTAGAGACCCATTGCATCAGAGGTTGTTTAATATCTGTATGGCGTTGTTGCTGTTGGTTTCAATTGCACCCATAGCCTATGAGTTGGTTAGAGAATACGCTGTGATGGCTGCATTTTATCTATGACACAGCTGCGTAAATTCGCTTCCGCAGGCATAGGGCAGGAAAAGCGAGCTGGCATTCAAATATTAGCAGGCTTCAAATACGGCTTTGATCCTACGGTATTGTAGTAAATGTCGCCTTTATGCAGTGCACACCGGAGCATTATTTAGACGCTTCATAGTCTGGTGAGTCTTTTACCTCAATAACAATACTGTGAATTATTCCCACAATGGCTGAAAGCGCACCATTCTGGCGCAGGCTAAAATTGCGGGGTGTTTTTCATAATAATTTTTGTTTAAACAAAAAAGCATACCCCACACCCAAACAAAGGTAGGAATCATGCACCTCTTTAAAAAATCTGTTATGGCCAGTGCTATTTTGGCCACACTCCCACTGACGGCTCAGCTAGGCTTTGCGCAAGAAGATGTAGCCCTGGAAGAAGTTGTTGTAACCGGTACTCGAAAGCTGGGCTTGTCCCCCACGGAAACCTTGTCACCCATTGATGTTATTGGTGGCGGCGCGGTACAAAATCAAGCAGCTTTCGATTTGACTGATTCGCTCAGTAAGATCGCCCCCTCTATTGGCACACAGCGTTTCCCTATTGCTGATGGTACGGCATTCATACGTCCGGTAACGCTGCGTAACTTGTCTCCTGACCATACTTTGGTACTGGTCAACGGCACACGTCGTCACCGCTCTGCACTGGTTAACCTGCAGACGGCGCCACTGGGCACCATTAACCAGGGTTCACAGGGCGTAGATTTTTCCGCCTTTCCATCTCTGGCTTTGAAGCGCATTGAAGTATTGCGTGATGGCGCTTCAGCCCAGTACGGGTCAGATGCTATTGCCGGCGTTGTGAACTTGATACTTGATGATGCTGATGAAGGCTTTAAGGCCAAAGTCCAGTATGGCGAATATGACGCCGGTGACGGCGAGCGAGTTACTGTTGGTATCAACGGTGGCTTCAAGCTGGGTGATAACGGTTTCATGAACCTGACCGGTGAATATGGTGATTCTGATACAACTAGCCGCGGTCAAGCTCGTGGAGACGCAGCTGGTGTCGGCGACATCGTTGGCGATGAACTGGTTCCCTACAATGGACTGGGTCAGCGTTGGGGTGATCCCGAAATTGAATCCACCAAGTTGGTTTACAACACGGCTTACGAGTTCAGTGAAAAGTTTGAGCTGTTCTCCCACGGTACTTACCAGAGCAGCGAAACTGTAGGCGGGTTCTTCTATCGCGGACCAGTGTTGCCAGGCGACCTAAACAATGCAACTACCGGCCTGCCGGCTCGTGACACTTTGAAGACCGATAGTGACGGCGACGGCTTTGCCGATGCTGCGCCGCAGAGTCTGGTGGATTCGATCCTCGCTCAGGGCCTTAGCCCCGACGACTACATCACCGCCAATGACACTCACGCCAGCGGTTACGAGCTGACCAACCCGATTGCATCGCAGTTCCCGGGCGGTTACAGCCCGCTGTTTGGAGCGGATATCACTGACTTTGAAATTGTAGTCGGCGGTCGTGGCGATATCAATGATAGCCTGACTTACAATGTTCGCGGTCGCTATGGCGAGAACGAAGTGGAGTACACGCTCAGTGACAGTATTAACCCCAGCCTGGGTCTTCTTTCACCCACCAGCTTTACGCCAGGTACTTTGACTCAGGAAGAAAGCGGCGTAAACCTGGATTTTGTCCAGAGTTTCGACAGCGGCCTGAACCTTGGTTTCGGCGGCGAATGGCGTCGTGAGACGTACAAAATCGGTGCAGGCGATGCGGCTTCTACGGAAGTTGGCCCCACCTTTGCGCAGTTCGGCGTCGGTTCAGATGGTTTCCAGGGATCCTTCGATGAAACAACCGGCAGCTGGGATAGTGACAGCTGGGCGATGTACGTCGATGCAGAGCACAACTTTACCGATCAATTGTCTGCAGCGATTGCGGTTCGTTATGAGGACTACGAAGAGTTTGACGATAGCGTAGACTACAAGCTCTCCGCCCGTTATGACTTCACTGATGAGTTTGCCCTTCGTGGTACCTTCAGCACGGGTTTCCGCGCTCCTACCCCGGGCCAGGTGAACACGCTGAATATCACCACAGCAGCTGACGCCGATGGCAACTTGATTCCCGACGGAACCTACCCTGTCAGCAATCCGGTGGCAATGTCGCTGGGTTCGGCGCCTCTGGAAATGGAAGAGTCCGTCAGCTTCACTGCGGGCTTGGTGTGGACCCCTGGTGATAGCTGGACGATTACCGTCGACTACTATGACATCACTATTGAGGACCGTCTGGCGCTGACTAATTTCACCATTAATCAGCAAAACGTAGACGACCTCAACGCCTCGGGCTATCCCAATGCGGATCTACTGCTGGGCAGTGGTGCCAAGTACTTCGTCAACGGTTTTGAAAGCAACGTGAGCGGTGTGGATTTAGCCGTTAGCAAGTCTTTCGAAATCGGCGCGGGTAACCTGATGGTTGATTGGCGTCACAACTACAATCAGCAGGAAATTTCTGATGTTAAAGAATCTGCTATCAATGCGGCCCGTGTCTTTGACCTGGAAAACCAGATTCCTGAAAATAACTCGGTACTGAGCTTTGACTATCTGCGGGGTGGTTTCGGCGGATTGGTTCGCTTTAACTACTATGATGAGTGGTCAACAACTGGCGGTCTGTTTAGTGCAGGAGATGCTTCTGACGCGCATACGTACGGCGATACCTTCTTGGTGGATATTGAAGCTCGCTATACCTTTGCTGAGCATTACACGGTCACTGTCGGTGGTGAGAACATCTTTGATGAGTACCCGGATGATGAAGTCAATGGAACTTTCAATGCCGTTGGCGCGAAGTATGCGGTCACATCTCCCTATGGCTTTAACGGTGCCTTTTGGTACGCTCGCTTTTCGGTTGAATTCTAAAGTCTGAGTTACATCGAGTAGTTCTGAAATGCCCGGCTTAAACAACCGGGCATTTTTTATGGGCGCAAGGCGCAGCACTACAAAAATTGAGCACTATAGCCTCTGGGTCTCCAGCCCATAATTCTCAACGGTGGCATAGGTGAATTATTCAGCCAGGCGCTCTGGTGCCTGAAGCCAATTACGCTTATGGTAACTCCAATAATAAGTAAGGGTGTCGATGATGTGTTCAGGTAGCAATGTTTTCCGGTCGGCGGCTCTTTTCTTGGTTATTGCTTGCGCTTTGATCTTGGCAAGCTGTACCAATTCTTCGGATACTTCTGGCAATTTCGCGGATGACGATATCCTGATGAACAACTTGCAGTACCTGGGCACACACAACAGTTACCACATTCAACCCAGGGCCGATATTTTTGAGCTGCTACTAGCGTTCATTCCCGAGGTGGCGCCGACTCTGGCATATACACATATACCATTGCAGGAGCAGTTTGGGCAGCAGGGCATCCGACAGATCGAGCTGGACGTCTTCCATGATCCGGATGGCTCGCTTTATGCTGATCACCAGGGGCGCACGCTGTTTGGTGAGCCTGCGGCGTCCGGGATCTCTGCGTTGGACGAGCCGGGTCTGAAAGTTCTTCACGTGCAGGAAATCGACTATGAGACAACCTGCTATACCTTTGTGCTTTGCTTACAGGAAATTAAAACCTGGTCAGATGCCAATCCCGGGCACTTGCCGATTACTGTTCTGGTAGAGACCAAGGATGAAGCTATCGCTGATCCGCTGGATCTTGGTTTTGCAATACCCTTGGAGTTTGGGCCGGAGGCTCTAAATCAGGTGGATATAGAAATTCGTAGTGTGTTTCCTGATAGCCAACTCATTGTACCTGATGATGTTCGCGGAGACTTTGCGACACTCGAGCTGGCTGTATTGACGCAAGGCTGGTTACCTTTGTCTGAGGCGCGAGGCAGAGTTATGTTTGCCTTGGATAATGGTGGGTCGATACGAGACAACTACATAGCCGGTCACCCGTCACTGACAGGTCGTGTGTTGTTTACTGATTCTGAGCCAGGTACGCCTGAAGCAGCGTTTTTGAAGCGCAATAGCCCTACTGCGGTGCCTGGAGAAATCGATATGATGGTGCAACTGGGTTATATGGTTCGGACCAGAGCAGATGCGGATACCGAGCAGGCCCGCACCGGTGACACAGCTCGGCGCGAAGCGGCGCTGAGCAGCGGCGCGCATTTTATCAGTACTGATTATCCGGTACCCAATCCAGAGTTTAGTGACTATCAGGTGACAATTCCGGGAGATGGTGTGGCCAGGTGCAATCCGGTGAATGCAGGAAAGTGCAGCGAGGAGTTGTTGCAATAGCTTGTGGGATCAACCCCCCGCTGAGTATCATAAATGTGAAAGCATCTGTAGGCAGTTGCGCTAATAATGGGATGGTCGAATACACGTTTAAGTGTTCAGGGGGTAATGTTGGAAACGCTAGATGATCTTCGTAAGAGTATCGATAACATCGACAACGCCATCGTTGCGATGTTTGCCGAGCGGTTTAAAGTCACCGACAGGGTTGGTTACTATAAAGCTGCCAATGGTTTAACTGCCAAGGACCCAGCACGTGAGGCTATACAGTTTCAACGTATGAGTGAGCTGGCTAGTCAGTATGGAGTCGATCCAGAGTTTGCTGCATCATACTTAGCGGCCGTTATTGAAAGGGTGGTTCGTAATCATGAGCAGATTGCGGAGAACACATAGTCAGATGATCCTGTCGCTGGCTGTGACCGAATCTTTAAGTCGTCGCGCGAGTTATCATCGCGTTGTTAAGCGTTAGGGGTTAGATGGACACTATGGGCAATATCCTAATCATTGGTGCTTCAGGCCATGCCAAAGTTATCATCGACATTGTGCAGCAGGAGGGCAAACATAACGTTGTAGGCTTACTGGATCCTGGCCTGGAAGTCGGTGCGAAGGTGCTAGGCTATCCAGTACTTGGCACAGAAGAGGATTTGCCAACCTTGATAGAGTCTCACGCCATTCAGGGCGCTATCGTTGCGATTGGAGATAACTTCACTCGTGCCAAGGTAGTTGAGGGGGTTAGAGCCATTAGCCCGGAGCTTGTGTTCGTTTCTGCTGTTCACCCGAAGGCCTCTATGGGGTTAGAAACTTCGGTAGGGGAGGGTAGCGTGGTAATGGCTGGCGTAGCGATCAATCCATGCTCTTCCGTGGGAAAATTTTGCATTGTTAATACCAACGCCTCGTTGGACCACGACTCAATAATGGAGGACTTTTCCAGCCTGGCTCCAGGCGCGTTAACCGGTGGAAATTGTCAGATCGGCCAGTATTCAGCGGTCGGGGCCGGAGCGGTTCTGATTCAAGGAATAAAGGTTGGTGAGCACACGATTATAGGCGCTGGGTCGCTGCTAATGAGTTCTGTCGAATCATTTGTGACAGCTTACGGAACTCCGGCAAAAACAATTCGAAAGCGCGAGCAAGGCGATAAGTATTCGTGAGAGCAGCTTGTTAAGATCCGCCCCAGATCTATCAACCGAGTGTTAATCCACCATCCGCTGTTAAAGAGTGGCCGGTAACAAATGAGGATTTGTCCGACGCCAGCCACAAAACAGCTTCAGCAATTTCCTCAACGGTTCCGAGTCTGCCTATTGGATGCAGCCCCATAATTGTCGTGGCCAGTTGCGGGTCAGCGGCCATCGGGCCATCCACCATTTCGGTATGGATATAGGCTGGGCAGATAGCGTTTATTCGAATGTTATCGGGGGCGTAGTCTCTTGCTCCTGACTTGGTCAAGCCAATAACGCCATGCTTACTAGCAGTGTAAGCAGGCATCTGCAGATGCGACCCCATGAGACCGTATATCGATGACATGTTGATAATTGAGCCTCCGCCGTTCTGTTGCATCACTGGAATGACATACTTCATGCCCAACCACACGCCTTTCAGGTTGATATTAATAACCTGATCCCATTCTTCCTCTTCCAGGTCCACAATGGGTGTGCCAGGGTTGCCAGAAATTCCGGCATTACTAAACAGGCAGTCTACGCGTCCATACAGATGCACGGTTTGATCGATCAACGCCTTAACGTCGGCCGCTTTGGATACATCAGCTTGAATGAAAGTGGCAATACCACCGGCGTCGACTATGTCTCTGACCGTCTGTTCGCCTTCTTCAATTCGTCGCGCGCAGACAACAGTCTTCGCGCCCTCGGCTGCGAATAGTCTTGCTGTGGCCCTGCCAATGCCCGCATTCCCACCGGTCACAATCGCCACTTTCCCTTGTAGGCTTTTTGTCATTCCTGTTCCCCAGCTCATCTTTTGCTTGCGTAAATAAATTCAAACATTTTGTCTGTCTAAAAGCTGTATAGACTATAGGCTATTTCTTTCTTCTTGGCGCCATACTGTAGATACACGTTCTCTGCTTCCTTCCGGTGTGGACATGGTTTAACTTGATGCGTGAGAGCGCAAGTAATGAATGCCAATGATTTTCAAAGACATTAAGCGCGTACTTTCCTGCAGTGAAAGAGAGAAAAATCTTTTCGGAAATCTGGCATCGTTTTCGGGCTACCCGACATCACTAATGGGTGGTCTGCCCACTGACTGGCTCCGCGCGTAACGCAGATTTTTTGGTACTGAGCACCCTTACCAGTTTTATGCCAGGCTTATCCGCGATAAGGCGGTTAGTGGGGACCATGTGCGTGTCTTGAGTCTCGGTACTGGTGATGATGAAGTTGAGCGTAGGGTTGCCACTCGCTTGCGCAATGCCGGGGTCAAGAATCTATCGATTTACGGTCTGGAGTTGTCAGCGTTGAGCCTTGTGAGTCATTAGTTTAGCGTCAGCGCACACTTGAATTCTGCTTACGTCACAACGCATAGGGCGCGTGAGCCCTAAATCATCACCCATAACATCTGATTATTTGCGGTGTGTAGACGAATGAGTTCGGCCACACAGTGCTGCTGGACTTGTGACGACTGCCGCTGGCATTCTGATACCGCTTGGTACCTCCACAGACTATGCTAATAATGCGCTTTCCCAGACTCTTGACGATGCCTTTGAGGCATGTCGAGGGGAACGATCGGATGAACGGATGAATACAGCTTAGCTTTTCTCTATAGGGACTCCCAGTGGTTCTGGTCCGGCAGTATTAGAACGCAGGTTGGAGCGATTGCTTACTCTGTGATGAGGGGATTGGTTGTCCTCAAACCGTGCTTTACTGTCGCGGTGGCGTCGCCTAAGCTCAAACAGTAAGCATAGGGGGGTGCTGGCTAGCATTAATGCAACTAGCCCAGCTAAGCTGGTCTTGAGCGGCGAGCCGTTCCGGGTCGTCCGTAACGCCTTTAGAAGCAAGGGGGCAATATGAAAGTTTCGATCACATACTGTGCTCAGTGAAACTATAAGCCGCAGGCGGTCAGTTTGGCTGCTACAATCGAAACAGCGCTAGGCGTCTCATCTGAACTTATTCCTAAGGGAAGGGGCATATTTGACGTAGAGGTCGATGGCAGACTCGTGTATTCGAAATTTGAAACGGGAGTTTTTCCAGACAATGAGCAACTTGTTGCCAAGTTGCTGCCGAATCACGGTAAGCTTGCGAATTGAACCTAAGTTCCAGCAAAATCTGTCGAAATGAGCCAGTATTACGGTGCCTTTACAGGCAGGAACTCATGTTTTGTAATCTAATTAGCTAGAGAGAAGTCTAATGGCAAGAACCAATTATTCGTTTGAGAAAAGACAGAAAGAGATCGCCAAGAAAAAGAAAAAGGAGGAAAAGCGCGCCAGAAAGCTGGAGAAGGGCGATACCGATGAGCTGTTAGAAGGTGCCGAGGCGCCTGATTCAGACGCCTCGCCAGACTCAGAAACAGTGCCGGAGTAGTAGGCGTTCCACGTTTGCACCCAAGTGCGGACTGAATATGACACAAATTGACCTGCAGCCAACTTTGGTGGGTGGCAGTATCAGCCATCGTCCGATTGAGGCGAGGGACTTTGACCCGCTGTATTGCGCGGCATCTGATCCCTGAATCTGGATGATCAGGCTTTCACCCGGTTATATTATAAACTTGAGGTGTCGTCATACGGCGGCTAGTGTTTGAGAGGGCTTACAATGTCGCACTTTGTGCCGCTTGAAGTATCAGTATTCGATGCTGCTTTTACTCTGGACCCCTACCCCTTTATAGAGCATTTATATGAGCAAGAAGAGGTTCTGGGATTTACCTCCGAGGGCATGAATTTTTGTTTTCGCTTTGAAGATTGTCACGATTTGATTGCAGCCCATAAAAATGTTGCTCGTGAGCCAGTGAGTGTTGACGAAGCGGCGAACAAACTCTTTTCTGAGAATTATCCCGCGCGGGCCTGGCACTACCAATACTCGCTGACCGATGTGAAAGCTAAGGCTTTGTTAGGTCGATATCTGACTATGCTGCTCGATAAGTTGCGCGTCGACGATATCGAACGTGCGTTTTCGCGGTTTCGTCAATCTGGACGGCACGACGATTACATGATCGAAGTAAGGTTGCTGCCTATGCGCATGCTGCTGTCTGCCTGGGGTTTCACGTATACCGACGCTCAGCTTACCAGTCTGTACGATGATAGTGTGGCGCTGGTAAAGTCATTCGAACATTTCGATAACGAGGCAATGCTCAGAAAGGGCGATGAAGCCATGTCGCGCACGCGGGCTTATGTCGCTGAGCAGTTTAATAATGCACCAGCAGGTACGCTGCTAGATGAGTTTTCTCGCGCCTCCAGAGAAGCGGGATTTGATGACAACGATGGTATCGCCAGTTTGGTAACGTTCGTGCAGTCGACGCCCAATACCTTAAGCGTTTCAACTGCGCTGATGCTGCGGAATATAATGCGTTACCCTGATGCCGTTGCTCCTCTCAGAGAGAATCCCGACAGGGTGAGTGAGAGTATTATTATGGAGTTCTTGCGCAGGGATAATCACGTCAAGGCGCTTTCCCGTCAGGTTCATAATTCGTTCACTTTGCGAGGCAAGGATTTAGCCGTGGGAGATAGTCTATTTATATTCTATCCCGGCGTTAACATGGACCCGACTCATTGGGATGCACCTCTCACACTGAACTTCAAACGAGAGTTTACTCGCGACAATCATAATATTTTTGGTGGTTCGCGTTATTCATGCATCGGTAGTCGGATCGCACTTAAGTATTTTTCGTATGTGCTGCCAAGTATGCTCGCCAACGTGGACAAAGGCTCACGCCTCATTAAGGAAGAGATAGAGGTAGATGGTGAGTGGATAGCCGAACGCGTTATCACCAAGCTACCTATTCTGGTTCCCTGAGCTGAGCATTTTCTGATTGTGGCAGGCTGCGTTGCTGCTAGCTGCCAGTGAACTGTCTCAGTTTTTCTCTGCACCGCCCAACATGTTGCGGTACATCCAGGCCTGCAGGCGTCGGCTCATCCATTTGGGCTGGAGTCGAGTGATGCCACTGACCAGTTTGTTGGCGAAACCTGGCACACTGATGGTAGTGCCCTGCATGCAGGCCTGATAGCCCAGCGCGGCCACGTCAGTAGTCGACATCATCAGAAAAGCACTCATTGGCTCGTTTTTGATATCTTCACCAAAAGATTCTGCTGCCATGTGGGTGTCGGTAAACCCCGGGCAAAAAGCGGTAGCGTACACCCCGCTGTCGCGCAGTTCTTCTGCCAGCGCCTCGGTGAATGACAGGATGTAGGCCTTGCTGGCGGCGTAAACTGCAATGGTGGGGCCGGCCTGAAAACCGGTGGTAGAGGTTATGTTGAGAATGCGACCGCCGCCACGCCGTAGCATTGGCTGCAGGAATACGCTGCTTAACTTGGTCAGGCAGGCGACATTCAAATGCACTATTGAATCAATGCTCTCTAGTTGCTGTTCCTTGAAATCACCGTGGTACATGACTCCAGCGTTGTTCACCAGAATATCAATTTCCTGATCGCTGCAGGTTTTTCTAATGCGCTCAATGCTGGATGGGTCAAGCAGGTCGCAGGCACAGGTGGAGACGTCGATAGCGTAGGTTTTTTTTAGCTCTGCTGCCAGTGCTTGTAGTTTGTGTTCGCGGCGTGCAACCAGAGTCAGATTATAACCGTGGCGAGCAAATTCGTGGGCGAAGGCTTCACCGATACCGGCAGAGGCACCAGTGATCAGTGCTCGGCCGGGCTTAAGTGGCGGCGCGCTCACCGTGGTCCCCCTGCGAATTGTTCTGGGCGTTCTCCATATCATCGAGTGCGCGTATAAGCCCCGTGCGGATCACGCCAGGATCGGGTACGGCGCGCACGCACGACAGAATCGAAAAGCTCAGATTGTCGCGGAAGCTCCACGCGGTGATGTTCAGTCCAATGCCTTCCAGTATCGGACCAATGGAATAGAACTCCGACATGGCCAGATAGTCATCGAACAGCTCGCCGCGCGGGCCCGGCACATTGGACACGATCAGATTGTAAGACGGCGACTTACCCTGCATGGAGAGGCGACGAGAGTAGCTGCCGATAGCTCTCACCAACACTGGCGGTAGTAGCCCAACTACATCCGCGGCGCGGCCCCCTGCGGTGTCTTCAAAATCCAGCTTGGAAGCTGCCATAGCTGCATGAATAGCTTGCAGTCTGGCGACTGGGTCGGCGATATCAGTACATAGGGATACACACAGAGAGCCGACCTTGTTGCCGTAGGTGTGTTCGGCCTCCTTGCCCCGCGTAGAAATTGGGATAGAGGCAGTCAATGACTGGGAGGGCAAGTCGTTATGTTCTATCAGGTATTCCCGCACTGCTTGCGCAGCCATATTCATCACGACGTCATTGATAGTCACCCCGTAAGCGGCGCTAACAGCTTTGACTCGCGCCAATGGTACGGTAAAAAAGTTGAATTTACGGTGTGAACTGATCGGTCGGTTAAGTAAGGTGAACGGCGCGCTATAAGGCTCGGGAGGCCGCTCTTCGGGGCTGAGGTTACGTTCTTTCTGGTGTGCTTTGGCTGCGCGCACTGCCATGACTTTGGCGGGAATACGGACCAAGTCTCTAATCAGGTCGACCAGCGCGGCGCCCAGCATACGCCAGAGCGGCGGTGGCTGTTCGATGGCAAGTGGCGGAGGTGCTGGAATTTCAGCACCAGCTTCCGGCGTCATGAAGTCCTCCAGCAATTCCGCCGTGGCGACTCCATCGGCCAGAGCGTGATGTACTTTGGACACCGCAGCTATCTTGTCACCCAGATAATTTTCCACCATCCATAAATCCCACAGCGGTCGCTCGCGATTCAGCGGCGTACTGGCGATGTTCTCGATAAATTCGGCTAGCTGATCAGAACCTGCTGGTGCAGGCAGAGCCGCGCGATGTACGTGCAGGGCGAGGTCAAAGTGTGGGTCGGTGATCCATATCGGGTTGTGTAGGTTAAAAGGTATGGGTAACGCCTTCCAGCGAAACGGTGGCACCCGATGAATAGTAGAGGCGATGTGCTCCATCTGGTCAGCAAAGGAATAGGGGCTGCCGTCGGCCGGGGGTTCAAAGATTGCCACCTTCAAGGTGTGCATATACTGCGTGGCCGTTTCAGTATGCAGAAACAGCGCATCCATACCCTGTAGTCGCTTCACAGTTGATTAACCCACGCGGAGTGCTCGGTTGCTTCTTTCATATCAGTCTAGTGCGTTCCATACTGGGCAGGCAGTGGATCCAGTTGGCTGCTATTGATGAACATGCCCATGCGCTCAATGGCAACCTGGGCTTCGGGCAACAGTCCGAAAATGGGGAACACATGAGGCATCGCTTCCCAGACTTCAAGGAAGAACGGCACGCTTGCCTCTTTGGCTTTTTCTGCCGCACGGATGGTGTCGTCGAGCAGTATTTCCGTACTGCCAACCATGCCCAAGATGGGCGGAAGATCATCAAAATCTGCAAAAATGGGCGATATGAATCGGTCTTCGGGTATGGCTTCGCCAATATAGAGTTCGTGCATCTCAGAGCTACGGTGGTTGGGTAGCATCGGGTCCTTGCAGCTATTGAATTTGCGCGATTCGCCGCTATAGGTCAGGTCTGCCAGCGGTGACAGTATGATGGCGTTGCGTGGCAGGGCGGTGCCCTCGTCACGCAGGGCCAGCAGGGTACTGAGCACCAGTCCGCCACCCGCTGAATCGCCTGCCAGAGTGATATTTTGAGGATCGACACCCTGCTTCAGCAGGTCGTGGTAGGCCGCCAGGCAGTCTTCCAGTCCTCCGGGAAAGGGAATTTCCGGGGCCAGGCTATAATGAACCAGCAGCGCCTTACAGTTGGCTGCGCGACAGATCTTGGCGACAAAGGCTTTGTGCTGAGTGGCGATGCGCATGATGAAACCACCACCCGGGAAATACAGAATGACTTTCTTGGGGCGCTTGTTGCCAATGTTAACCCATTCACCTTCGTAACCGGGGCCACTCACCATTTTGGCTCGCAGGTCCTCGGGCATGGTTTTTTCCATCTGTTCGTCGATGGTGGCGGTCATCGAACGCATCGAATCGACGCTGCCAAAGCGCATCAGCGGCTTCATCATCAGCCGTGTGCATGTGTTCATTACTTGAGCTTGCCAACTTGGCATGCTGTTCTCCTGCTTAGGCGCGCAATGGCGCGTGTGCGGCTGCTAGGATTGTTGGTGCGACCGCCGGACTTGTGAATATTTCAGTCTCTAACCTCGTCTGTTAGCGCAATGCGGAGCGCCTTCACACTGTCTTGTAAATATTGGCCGTGATTACGCATCAGGGCGGCAGGCAGTGTCACCAGCCCAATCGGGCGCGGTATAAGGTCTTTCAGGGTGTCTTTGTTGCGTTGTAGCGCCGTGCGATTGACCTCTGTTAAGCCTTCTCGTAGCGCCTGAATACGGTTCATTGCGATAGATGTGCCACTAATGGCTGACTCGATGCCGGCTATTTCGCGGCTGGCGAGCTCGGCGCTGAAGCCTTCGATGCGGCTTTGCAGGCTGCGCCCCAGGCGCCGATAACGGTTCTGTAGTTGGGCCCCGAATAATGGGTCGTCGATGGCGCTGGTTTTTTCCTGCAGCCGGGCCATGGCATCCGCATTCAGGCTGCCCTTGGCTTTCGGGAAAATTGAGGTTGATTCAAAGCCCATGTGCTTGCGATAGCCATCAATATAGCGCTGCAGGCTGCGCCGCAGTTCTGGACGGTTCACCGGCCTTCCGTCAGCGATTCGATTTAGCTCAGCGAACAAGCTGTCATTGTAGCTGCGCAGAGTTTTGTGTTCGCGTATCAGCCGTTTCAAATCTGTTGCAAAGTTCTTGTCCACCTTGAGTAGCT
Source organism: Candidatus Litorirhabdus singularis (assembly GCF_026262625.1). Lineage (GTDB taxonomy): Bacteria > Pseudomonadota > Gammaproteobacteria > Pseudomonadales > Halieaceae > Litorirhabdus > Litorirhabdus singularis. The sequence continues at coordinate 1,264,019 of NZ_SHNN01000002.1, read as the reverse complement.
CGCCAAACAGGAGATCTTCGCGGGGGTGGTGAAACTGGTCCGGGTAGTTAACCAGGTAGTCGACAATGTCCAATAGCAGTGGGTAATCTGGAATCTTGCCTGGCTGCAGTCGTTCACTCTCGACTTCCAGCTGATCGAGCAGGGCACTGAAATAACGATGTTCGCTGTTGAGTTGCTCGACAATCCCGCCCAGGTTCTGCGCTTTCTTATCAATGACTCGCGGACCGGCGGCGGAAAAAGACCACGCCCCGCTCTTATAGGCCATGCTGCCATCGTGAGTCTTAACGGTCTTTTTCTTCGCTTGCTTGCTCATGGGAGCCTACTGCAATTAACGACCAAGTGCCGGTAATTCAGTGTGGGGTAAACACGGGGCGCTTGTTAATGACCTACATCAATTTAACCGGTGCCGCAGTTGCATTTGGAGCTCACGCAGGCCAGATTCATGCAATCAAAACAAGGTTGGCAAGACTGCGGCAGGCTGGGGCATGCCGGTTCGGGCGTCATCACCAAAAATAATGCAGGAGTAGCACTCATGGACAAACTGGGGCTATTTGACCAGTTCTTTTATAAAGCGGATCAATATCAGGTTATTAGCGCCGTGATGGGCGGTGCTTCTATTCTGGAGCCCGCCATTGCCGGTGACAAGTTGGATGCAGACGCTATTGCGGGGCATCTGGCTAACCGTCTAGGTAGCATCGGGCTGTTACGTAACTGCTTTATTCAAGACCCACTGCGGCTGGGTACTGTGCATAAAATGGAGGACCCTGATTTTGATATCTGGGACCACATATTTGTCGAGACACTGCCGGCGCCCGGTGAGTATCCGCAGCTTGCCCAGCGGCTGGCGGAGCTTTCTGCGGTGCCACTCACGCTGTCACAAATGTGGCGCTGGACCATTATCGACGGACTTGCCGGTGGCAAGCTGGCGGTAATGTGCAACATTCACCACGCGGTAGCTGACGGGGTAGGCTTGGTAGAAGCCCTGTCCTCAATGTATGACGCAGAGCCGGTGACACCTGAGCCGCTAGTGACCAGTGTGCGCGACATTGTGGTGCCTCCAGGCCCTATGCGCCTATTGGGTCAGGCTCTGGTTGAATCCGGAGAGCGCCTGCTGCTGAAAACGCCACGTTTTGTTTTGCAAAACACCGGCCCTATTCTGGGTGCCTTCGGCACGGGTGTTCGCGATTTTCTGGAGTCCGATAGAGAGCTTGCCGGGCCACTGATGCCAGATGTTAAACCGACATCTCTTAATATCAGCAAGTATTCCGACACTCGTTCGGTTAGCTGGAAAACCCTGTCTCTGCCCGATATCAAGCTAGTAGCCCGTCATTTTGATGTGACGGTCAATGACATGGGTCTGTTTCTCTACGCGTGCGCTATGGAGAGCTACTTTGATTCACGTGGTGAGCAGGTAGATTTTGATCTGTGGTGTGGCGTGCCAGTGAGCACGCGCTCGGATACCTCGGGTACCGGCGGTAATCAGGTGACCGCTGGCAGATTGTGCCTGCACAACACCATTAGTGACCCGGTGGCCCGGTTGCAGGCCATTCACAACGATGCGCTGGAACTCAAAGAGTTCACGCGCCCCCGGGACCCGGTAGTAGACGTTGGTGAGCTGGCGGATTTGATCTTCCCCATTGCTCTGGACGCCAGCCTGTATCTGGCGGGGCGTTTTGAACTGCTGGCCCGCTTTAGCGATAAAATGACCTTGGCTAACGCCTTGTTTAGCAATGTACCGGGACCACGGCAGCCGGTCTATGTGGCTAACGGGTTGATGAGCGAGAGTATTCCCATGATCCCTGCGGTTGATATTCTCGCGGTTAGCGGCGGCATTACGTCTGTGCACAAGACGATTACTTTGGGTTTTCATTGTGATGGTGCAGTGGTAAGCGATCCCGACGTATTTGTTACAGGATTGGAGCAGGGGCTGAAGGCGTTGCGTGTCGCCGCCGGGCTGGAGCAACCGGTGCGTAAAAAGACTGCGGTGAAATCTCGCGTGGACAGAAAACTCAAGCCGGCCGCAAAAAATAAGACCGCAGCCAGGAAAAAACCGGCGGTAAAAAGAAAAGCAGTGACCAGCAAGAAGCCATTGGCAAAGCCAAAAGTAGCCGCTAGGAAAAAGCCACTACGGGAAAAATCAGTTGCCAATAACTCAGGAGCAGGCTCATGAGCACCACGGCCCGGAGTTTTAATTTAGCTGATCTGTTCGAATCCGTCGCCAGCGCTGTGCCTGCACGCACCGCGATTGTCAGTGAGGAGCGGCGGCTAACGTATCAACAATTGGATGAGCGCGCCACGCGCCTGGCCAGTTGCTGGCAGGCTCAGGGAATAGGGCGCAACGATCATATCGGTCTGCAATTGCGCAATGGTAGCGAGTACATGGAGTGTATGTTGGCTGCCTACAAATTGCGTGCGGTGCCCATTAATATTAATTTCCACTATGTCGAAGGCGAGCTGGCTTATCTTTATCAGGATGCCGACATGGTCGCGCTGGTTACTCATCAGTCGTTTGCGGCGCGGGTGGCGCAGGTCACCCCAGACATAGAGGCATTGCGCCTGGTGTACGTGGTTGCCGATGGTTCGGGGAAGGAGGGTAATGCTGATTACCTGGACTACGAATCAGCCCTGGCTGGCGGGGCTGCCGATAGAACCTTCCCACCGCGAGATTCCGATGATATCTATATCGTTTACACCGGTGGTACCACGGGAATGCCGAAGGGTGTGATGTGGCATCATCGAGATATCTTTTTTGCTGCTATGGGCGGGGGTGATGTGCAGCAGACTGAAGGCCCTATCACAGCTCCTGAGCAGCTGGTGGAGCGTATTGGAGATGAGCCTCTGGTGATATTGCCGACTCCGCCCTTTATGCACGCAGCGGCTCAGTGGAGCGCGTTTACCGCACTGCTTAGCGGCGGCAAGATTGTGATTCCATCACGCGGCAAGTTTATTGCCGAGGATATCTGGCAGGCGGTCAACGACGAGGGTGTGTCGATGATGGTGATTGTGGGTGATGCCATGGCTAATCCATTGATCGACTGTCTGGCCGTACATCCGGAGCGTTGGGATACTTCTGCGCTGCTAGTAGTAGCCTCTGGTGGTGCGCTGTTCTCGCCCGCAACCAAAGAGCGGTTATTGGCGCTGACACCCGGCACCATGATTCTGGATGGACTGGGTTCGTCGGAGACCGGTCTGATGGGCAGCAAGGTCAGCGCCCGTGGTGCGCCTGACGACGATGAACCGCGCTTTATGGTGAATCCCCATATGACCGTACTGGACGAAGACAACCAGTCCATTAGCCCGGGCTCTGGCAAGATGGGTTATTTGGCGCGCAAAGGTCATGTACCCATTGGCTATTACAACGCACCGGAGAAATCTGCCGCGACTTTTGTGGTCGTGGATGGAGAGCGTTGGGCGATACCCGGTGACCTCGCTACCGTACTGGCCGATGGCAGCATATTCCTGCACGGCCGGGGCTCCGTGAGTATCAATACCGGAGGTGAGAAAGTGTTTCCGGAAGAGGTGGAATCACGCGTTAAAGAACACGATGACATTCTCGATGTGGTTGTGGTTGGTCTGGACGATGAGCGCTACGGCGAGAAGGTGGTTGTTGTATGTCAGACACGCAGCGGCGAAGCAATGTCGCTGGAGCACCTCCGAGAGTTTTGTCGCAGCCGCCTGGCCAACTACAAAATGCCGCGAGAGGTTGTCTGTCTGGCCGCTATCAAGCGTTCGCCTGCAGGCAAGGCAGATTACCCTTGGGCCAAGCAAGCCGCGCTGGAAGCGCTGGAATAAGCGGAGCGCTGCGCAATGTACAGGTTACATGGACAGGACGCCGCCTGGTTGTATCGGGAGACACTCACCACCCCGATGCACACCCTGAAAATATTTCTGGTGCGGCTGGGGGAGGACGCGGTACTTGATTTTGATTCGGTGCACGCATCGATTCCGCGGTTGTTGCACGAGGTTCCAATGTTGCGCCAGCGACCGGTGTTTGTGCCGTTCGGTTTACATCATCCGGTGATGATAGAAGACCCCGAGTTTGATCTCGACTATCACCTTAATCGTGCTGCACTACCGGCGCCCGGTGGGCAGGCAGAGCTGGAAGATGTTATCGCGCATATTGCCAGCCACCCGCTCGACCAGACCCGCCCGCTGTGGCAGTTCTGGGTGATTGAAGGTTTGCAAGATGGGCGTATTGCACTGGTGCAGAAGATACATCACACGCTGGCCGATGGCATGGCCTCCGTTAACTTCATTATGCGCGTTTGGCAGAGCGGTTATCATCAGCCCGATTCAGTGGCACCAGCGTGGCAGCCGGAGGCCATTCCCTCCAAAGGGCGTCTGTTCTGGGACGCGGTCTATGACCATATTAAATACGACATTGGTAATCTACCGTCGTTTTTTCGCGCCCTGTATCGAGGTAGTTTGGCCATTAAAAAAGTTGCCGATCCCGCCACATCACCGACGTTGATGAGCATTAATGGCGACCTGCCGCAGGCGCCCTGGAATCGTGCGTTGTCTTCACGTCGAAGCTTCGCCATGGCGCAGTTTGATCTGGATCGACTTAAGACTCTAAAAAGCCAACTACAGGGCACGCTCAATGATGTGGTGCTGGGTATGGTGGCGGGCAGTCTGCGGGCCTACTTGCAGCAGCATGATCAGCCTTTTAATGAAGCGCTGTTGGCGACGATTCCGGTATCCCGCGAACCCGGCGCCAGTGATCGTGAGTCGGGCAATTCGACTGCGGTGACTACTACGCTATTACACATTCAGATTGACGATCCGGTAACACGCTACGAAGCTATTCGCGCTACCAGCGAGATAGGTAAGGCTGAGCTGGAAGTAGTGGGGCGTGACACCTTCGGCCTGATGGCGCATTACGTGCCACCGTTGATTCAGCAGGCTACCGCTCATCGCGCTTATACCCATCAGGATGCCGATAAGCCAGGCTATCGTCCGCCCGCGAATCTATCTGTTTCCAACGTGCCTGGGCCGCGCACGCAGTTTGAAGCATTGGGCAATGTGGTTGAGGACTTGTACTCGGCGGGCCCGCTGGTGGAAGGTATTGGTTTAAACATCACTCTTTGGAGCTACGCCGGCCATGTCAATTTCACTATGGTAGGGTGTATGAAACTGTTGCCCGACGTTCAGCTGATAGCTGACGGCCTGGAACAGGCACTGCTGGAGCTGGAAGCGGCGACGAAAGCGGCGGGCTGAACGTCAGTTTGCTGCGGCGCGCACCCGATAGATTGCACGTAGCATTATGGTTATCACCGGTTGGCTATTGTCGGCATTAAAAGCGTTAACTTCCACGTCGACAAACTCGTGTCCTTTGCGTGAGAACAAGTCAGTAATGGTGCACTCGACAGTGAGCCTGGTATTAGGTTTTACTGCTGCATAATTCCAGGATTGAGTTTGCATATGTATCCAGGGATTCATGCTGACATTGTCGGCCAGCACCCAGTTGCTCAGGCCTAGCAAAAACGCAGTATTGGCAAAGCCGGGGCCGGTGCTCGTGGGTGCATGGCTTGGTGCCATGGCTGCTGCGTTTTTGAGATAGCTTTCCATCTCTACCCCTGCACGCCAATTGATAGCCAGTGCCGACATGCCGTGTTTGCGCATCTCATACATTGTTGCCGGTATCGCTGTCGGCGCCGTACTGTCTGGCTGTAGCAACGTATCGCCGCGCAAAATAGGCGCTGGACGCTGATGGTCACGGTAGACTTCTGCACTGGCAGTTACCGTGCCGCCTGCGTCTGTCAGCGTCGCTTGATAGCCCGAGTCTGTGACGTTATCTAATGCTACAGCGAAGCTGTCACCATCGTAGGTCGGGTTGAGGATGCTTACCTTTGCACCGCCGTGTTCTAGCCAGTCGAGCCCCCATGCTGCGACCGCTGGATGGGTCAGATAGGCCGATACAGTGACCCCGGGAACCAGACCTCCGCGAAAGCCATAGCTGCGCGCCATCGCGTCGCTGTGAATTTCATTGGCGGACTGCGGTGAGGTGTTAAATGCCGTGCCTTTCCAGTTGCAGGGTTTAGTCACTGTGATTTCCTGTGCAATAAGCAGTGTTCGACTATTGAGAGTGTTTCGAGTCAGTTACGATGGTACTGTTTCGGTGAAGGTTTCGCTATCAGCTACAAACCGTGAGTTGGCAGTGGGGTTCCCAGCATTCTAGTCCACGGCAACTTTGTGCTGCCGGTTAGTGAAGGCACCACCGTTACTGCTGACATTGCCTTCTACGACTTTTTCCTACTGTCAGATTACAAAGTCATTGAGCACTGGGATACTAGTGAGGCAATTGCGCCGCAATCTTCGTGGAAGAACGACAATGGAAAATTCTAGTTCAGATAGCTTCAACTGTTGCTTTGAAAATCTGACTTGCGCCCAAAATTATTAGGAGAAAGATAACTATGCCATCGACAGCACGGGAACTCATTGAGCAGTTCTGGGAAATACAAAACGCAGGGGATTACACGCGGTTGATAGAGCTTTTTTCTGATGACGCTGTACTGGAGGATCCGCTCTATGGCACGGTCGTCGGCAAAAAGAATATTGCTGTGTTTATGCAGACTATGAACGAGGCGACTGCGGAGCAGCAGGTGCACTTTGAGGCGCGTGAGATCTGCGGTGGTACCGATGCGGCCTGGTGCAAATGGGAAGCGATGATGCCTGACCGCAGCGTTGAAGGGTGTGGCATCTATAAAGTTGCAGACGGTAAGCTCACCTATTATCGAGACTACTATGACACTAGCGCCTTTAAACAGGCGCCCAACAACTAGCAGTGGCGATGGCTTCAGTGTCGAGGTGGTGTCAGCTTTTCTTGCTTTCGCGTTGCTGCCACCAAGGTTGCTATCTGGAATCTACTTGAAATATAGTCAGGTTAACTCCATTAGTCCCGTTGCGCTCAACAGGAGCAGCTTCCATGTTCGATTTGAAGATTACCAATGCAACTATCGTCGACGGTTCGGGCCAGTCCGCGTTTCAGGGTGCGGTAGGTGTTAAGGACGGACTGATTGCTGAAGTAGGGGATAACCTCGGGCCGGCCACGCGAGAATTTGATGCGCGGGGGCAATTGCTTACGCCGGGGTTTGTAGACATTCATACCCATTACGACGGCCAGGTTTGTTGGGACAAACACCTGACGCCCAGTTGCTGGCACGGCGTGACTACCACGGTCATGGGTAATTGCGGGGTGGGCTTTGCGCCGGTTCGCGCCGGCGATGAAACGCGACTTATCGAACTCATGGAGAGCGTGGAAGACATTCCTGGCTCCGCCTTGGACGAAGGCATCCCCTGGGGTTGGGAAAGCTATGCAGAATACCTGGACGCGATCGATACCCCATACGTGATGGATGTTGGCTCTCAGGTGCCGCATGTGGCGGTGCGCCGTTACGTGATGGGCGATCGCTGTTATGACGACTCTACAGATGCGGATATCGCCAGCATGGCAAGCCTGACCAGGGAGGCGCTTAAGGCTGGCGCTATGGGTTTTTCCACTTCGCGGTTTTACGGTCACCTCGACAAGGACGGCAAACACGTACCCGGAACACACGCCGCGGCCAAGGAAATGCTGGCATTGGGCAACGCCTTCAAGGGGCTGGACCACGGCACCATCGAGATCATCACCGATTACCTGGAAGATGATGCTGAGTTGGACTGGATCGAGGCGATTATTCGCAATACGGGGCGCCCGGTTACAGTATTGACAGTGCCAAAGCCCGAGTTGAAAATCTGGGCACTGGCAGATCGACTCCGGCAGGATGGCCTGGAGTTTCGTCCCCAGGTAGGAGCCCGTCCTGCATCTATCCTGATGAGTTTGGAGGGCACCATCAACCCGCTGGCGATTTTCCCCAGCTACAAGGCTATTCATCACTTGCCGCTGGGCGAGCGTATAGCGCACCTGCGCGACCCCGAGTTTCGCGAGAAAATACGAACGGAGCAGCCGGTCCACCACCGCAATGCCGATGCCCGGCGCTTCACCAGCAGCTATGAGCAGATGTACCCCTTGGATGAAGCGCTGTCATACGAGCCTGCCGCAAGCGACAGTATAATGGGCGTTGCCGAGCAGCGTGGCGAGCACCACTTGGATGTGCTCATGGATACGCTGGCTGAGCAGCGGCAGATACTCTTTTTCTTCAGCGGGTATGACGGCGATCTCAGCCCATTTTTTGACGCCATTGCGCGCGACGATAGTGTGTTCGGTCTATCCGATGGCGGCGCTCACTGCGGGGTGCTGTGCGATGCTAGCGCACCCACCTACCTGTTGAGTTATGTGGCTCGCGACCGGGCGGAGAAGCTGCCGGTGGAATTGATTGTCAATCGTATGACTCGCAATACTGCAAGTCTGTATGGGCTTAATGATCGAGGTTTGATCGCGCCTGGCTACCTTGCTGACATGAACATTATCGATTTCGAGGCCTTGTCATTACTAGCCCCGGAAATGGTTTATGATCTGCCGAGCGAGGGTAAGCGGCTTATTCAGAAGGCACGCGGTTATACCGCTACCATCAAGCGCGGCGAGTTCACGTTTGAGAACGGTGAGGCCACAGGGGCTATGCCAGGAAGGCTGCTGCGTGGCGGTGCAGACTGCTCCTGAAGGAGAGACATGGCGATTCGGGGTCGCTTTGGTGGAGCAGTATGCTTGCCAGCAACGCAGTTAGTGTTCCCAATGACTATTGATCAAGCGCTGCCTCGAACGTTTTTGCCAGCCGAAAGTTGATCACTCGAAGCGGGATGCTCTTGGAAACATTTTGGCGCTCGGCCAGCGCCAGTAGGTCATTGTAGCTAAGATGCACGTTTCCCTGTTCGTCTTGCCATACCAGAAACTTCTGACAAAATGCATCCAAGCCCAGTGTCAGAGCCTTCTGCATCGCAGCGGCCCCAGGCGCGGGCGCGCCGAATAGTATCAGAGTGGTTGGTCGCAGTTCTAAGCTGTTGGCGCGTGCACTTTTTTGATAGTCGACCTCGCCAAATACAACAGTATCGTCCTGCGCGTTTATGGCGGCTTTAATAAGCTCTATAGTCTTAGCAAAATTGTAAGGGCTGCTAATGGTTACCATCCCGTCTGGCTGCATGGAATTGTCGGAAAATGCAGTGCGTGAAGTTGCGGGGATTCCCGCCAGTACCTGTTCGTAGGCTTTGTCATGGGCGGTGCGTAACGCACTGTTTTCCGCCAGCGAGTACCGAGAGAGCAAATAGTCAAATTCGTTATAAATAGCTTTCGCGACTCCCGGTTTTTCCTCGTAGGCCAGTACTCTCAGCGGGAGATCTACCGCCAGCAACTGGTTTTGTTGTAGCAAGTTAGTTTCTAAGGCAGCATCGGAAAAAATAATCACTCGCGCGGGAGGCATGACTGCTCCGGTTTCCGCCGCCATTCGGGAATGGTCAATATCCGCAACCAGACTCAGTCGCGGCAGCGAAGCCACCGCGCTAGTAACCTGAATGATCAGCTCATCAACCGGCGCGTAGCGTTGCTCTGTCAACGGTTCGCTTTCGCCGCAGGCTGATAGCCCGACAGTCATGAAAATGGCGACAATAAGATTGCCGCTAGAAGGTACGGGTGGCTTACGCATAGTGTGACTCGATGAAAATTTCAGGGCCAGTTTTCAGCGGCTGCTTAACGGGATCACGGGTTACGCTTGTTCCAGCAGAATTTTGGTGACAGCCTCGCCAACCGCGTGAGCGCTAGCGGGGTTCTGTCCGGTAATGACGCGATCGTCCTCAACCACAAATACGCCCCAGGGTTGAACCTTGCTGTATCGCGCAGAGTTGCGGGTGAGAGCTTCCTCCAGCAAAAATGGGATATCGTTGATAGTTCCAAAATCGATTTCTTCTTCACGGGTAAATCCGGTCACCGACTTATCGCTGAGTAGCTTTTGGCCATTGCTGAGGGTAATAGGTAGCAGGCCCGCAGGGCCGTGACATACCGCTGCCAGAATTCCACCGTTTTCATAGTGCGTGGCGCTGAGCAGGGCAAAATCTTCATTGCTGGCCAGGTCCGATAGCAAGCCAAAGCCACCGGGGTAAAAGATAGCGTCGTAATCAGCAATCGCCACCTGAGATAGCTCCATCGTATTGGCCAAACGCGTTTGAAATTCTGCATTGTTCAGTATCGCGTCGTTAACGGCGTCGCCTTCAACATCAGTGCCATAGAGCGGTGCCTTGCCGCCTTTGATCGAAGCGAGATCGTATTCAAAGCCCGCCTCTAGAAACACGTGCAGAGCATGTGTCAGCTCTGGTGCATAGGTGCCATTGGCTTGATTAGTGTCGCCTAGTGTGGCGTGGTTGGTCACTGGAATTAGAATCTTTTTCATTATCGATATCCGTCGTTGCATAATTAGGTCGCTTGGCTCGCGCAGCCACGCATCCTAATGGAACCGGGCTGAGTCAACAATCTGAAAATTTCACCAATAGCCTTCGAGATCAGACCATTGACTACTGTGTTTGATGTTCTTGCACTGACCTCAATTCCAGGTTGTTGCCGGCAATGTCCTTGATATAGATCGAGCGTCCCATGCCCTGAGCGCCGTAGCGCTCGGCGAAACCCCTGCAAGCTACACCTTTGGAACGCAGGTAGTCGATCAAGGCCTGTTCCTCAAAGGCTTCAATCTGCAGGCAGAAATGGTCCACATTGTTGCCGGTTTGTCGCGGCGCTTCACCGCCCTTGAGGCCCAATGTGGCCTTAACATCGACGATGTCTATGAGCGCATTACCGGCCCGTAACTGGGTCAGACCAAGTTCGGCTTCAGTTTCCCGTTCTATGGTGCAACCAATAACCTGGCAGTAAAAATCAACCAGCTCCTGCACGTACTCAGTACGTAGCACAATATGGTCTATAGCAACTGGCTTGATCATGGTTTCGTCTCCTGCGTCATCAACCGCATTCTCAGTGTAGGGTGATCAGGCTGAGACCTCTACACTGCCGTAGAATGCGACCATGCCCGCTATTTCGCTGGCGCCGTCCTTGGGGGTGTCGTAATGCCAGGCAGCGTCCGTGTTGGTTTTGCCGTCTACGGTAATAGAGTAGTAGTTGGCGTCGCCTTTCCACGGGCAATGGGTGGTCTTGCTGCTCTCCTGAAAATACTCTTTTACAATAGAGTCGCGTGGGAAGTAATGATTGGACTCTACTACAACGGTAGCATCGCTCTGCGCTAAAACTGTGCCATTCCATACTGCCTTCATCTGTATCTCCTTTGCGGCCGTTATTGATGTCAGGCCAGCCATCTGTGGTACGCAGGGTCGCGTCAAGAACGCATGATAAGAGGGTTTTGCGGCGATAAAAACCCCCGTGTATAGGTTGGACCATGGATTGTCGCCAAGCGGATGGTCCACAAAGCTTCGGCTGCTGTTACTGCCATCAGCGTGTTATTGTAAGGAGTATAGAGCGTGCTTTCAGCTTTTAGCTGTCCGCTGCATTTGGAACAGGATTGATGATTATGAGCATTCACAATGCCGCGCAGCAACTGCGCCAAGCCATTCGTTCCGGGCAGCATAAGGGCAACACTTCAGGCTTGGCGGGCGGCCATGTGCAGTGCAATCTGATGATTCTGCCCGAGGACTGGGCGATGGAGTTTATGGGTTTCTGTCACCAGAATCCCAAGCCCTGCCCACTGATAGCGATGTCGGAGCCGGGCTCGCCGCTGTTACCTGCATTGGGCTCAGACCTGGATGTGCGCACTGATGTACCCAGTTATCGAGTGTTTGAAAATGGAGAGCAGGTTGCGGCGGTAGACAACCTGATGGACCATTGGCGCGACGATCTGGTGGTATTTGCGATTGGCTGCTCGTTCTCCTTTGAAGAGGCTCTGCTGGCAGCAGGGCTGGAGATTCGCAATATTGCCGAGGGTAAAAACGTCCCCATGTATCAGACCGATATTGCCTGTGCAGGCAGCGGTCGGCTGCACGGCAATATGGTTGTGAGTATGCGCCCGTTTGCCGCTGCAGACGCCATTCGTGCCATCCAGATAAGCAGTCGATTTCCTTCAGTACACGGTGCCCCGGTCCATCTCGGTAATCCGCAGCTAATTGGAATCGATGATATCGCGTTGCCGGATTACGGCGACGCGGTGACGGTAGGGCAAGATGAACTGCCGCTGTTTTGGGGTTGCGGCGTCACGCCACAGAGCATTGTGCAGAGCTCGCGGCCGCCGTTCTGTATATCGCACGGTCCTGGCGACATGCTGGTGACTGATTTACTGAATAGCCAATTAGCGGTGCTTTAAAGCGTAACCCAGATTCTGCTGTACTTAAATTGGCTGCCAAATCTACGCTACTCTGCATCGGTCTCGTTGAGTTTGATGCCACGACCGTCAAGCTGCACTCGCTGCTGCTTGTAGAGCGCCCCTAGGGCTTGTTTAAATACTTTTTTACTGACCCCGAAAATGGACATTATCGCCGCTGGCGAACTCTTATCGTTCAGCATCAGGTAGCCATCGTTCTCCCCCAGAGTCGTCATAATTTGCTCAGCGACGGTATCGATTCGACTTTTTGAGTAGCCCGGTTTTTCAAGACTAAGGTCGGCGCGACCATCGCTGCGAATACGTTTGATGTAACCTTCGAGCTGCATGCCCTTGCGCAGCGGTTGCTGTAGCTCGTTGCTGTACAGCAGCCCCCAGCACTGATGTTCAATAATAGCCTTGTAGCCCAATTCTGTGCGGTCGCCGATGATGAGGGCGACTTGTTGGCCGCTGTTCCAACGGCTGGCGTCATCGTCTACCCAATGGTCCAGTCGCATGCTGCCCGCGAGGCGGCTCTGGTTATCCAGATAGACCCGTACCAAGACTTTCTTTCCCGCCTGCAGCCCACTGGTTTGCTCAGCAAAGGGTATGAACAGGTCCTTCGGGAGTCCCCAGTGTGCGAAAGCCCCGATGTCATTCACTTCAGCAATTTCAAGCCAGGCGACTTCTCCCAGACAGGCCAGCGGTGCCTGTCGCGTTCCCTGCAGCAATCCCTTACTGTCGGGATAAACAAATACATCAACGGTATCGCCGACTTCTTCGCTCGCAGAGCCTTCGGCGTCAAGGATCCTGACGGGCCCAAAACTGCCGCCGTCCAGCAGGAGGCCGTTGTAGGTCTTGTCTTGCACGACAAGCGTGTTGAAATGACCAATTTTAAGCATAGAGACGGTCCGACTGGGCTGCGCAGTCTATCGGGTTTTGGATGGGGCCACTAGCGGTTACCCGGCTTCATGTATGCACCGCACCCCCCACTGGAGAGTGCAGCGAGATAGCTAACTAGCGCCCAAAACGTTTGAATAGCTCTTTACCGGCCCGATCCTTAAGTTCGTTCTCGGCGGCTTTGCTGAAATCTGGTTTGATGCTCAGGTCATGAAAGGGGCCAATGACTTTAATCGGTATGCCAACTCCCTTGGCCTTACCGCCACCTTGACCTTCGATGCTAGTAACCAGTCGCGCTTTGACCACGTAGTCAACCTTGGTGGCAGGTAGGTCCACCTTGCCGGCACCGGTTATCCGTAGTAGCGGGCTTGCCAGGCTGAGGTCGTCATTTATTCCAACCCCGTTGGTAAAGTTGAGGGTACCTTTCATCTCAGAAAAGTCTGTTTGCGCCGCCTCATCAAAACTGGCATTCAGGTTGGCGCCGCCAACATCACCTTTAAGCAGACTCTCGGAACTGCGCAGCATTTGCGCGATATTGGCGCCCGCTACCGCGCCGTCGTTGAAGGCGAAGCCCACGTTCCCGGCCAATTTTTTGATGAATGATTTCTGACTGATACCGTTGGTATTCAAGTTAATGTTAAGTTGCCCGTTCCCCATCAGTTTGTCGAAACCCGCGGCGTCGCGCAATAACGGTTGTGCCTGTATGCCAGTGAGGTCAAAACGGGTGCTGACACGATAGGGCTGGCTAGCGGCATTGAGCGTGATTTGGCCATTGCCGGTGCCCTCGTAGGCCTCGAATTTGGTCAGCTGCACCTTGAGTTTACTGTTCTGCAGCAGCAGCGCTAGTGTAGTCTCACCCAGTTTGATGTCCTGGAACACCAGGCCTGTGGTGCGCAGCTTTATATCGGCATTAACCGCGCCTAGACCAGACAAGTCTATCGTAGTGTCGTCCCAGACTATCGGGGTTGATGCGGCTTCAGCGTCGGCAACCGGCGGTGCGCCTGCTTCGCTGGCAGACTCGTTCGGTAGGTACGGGTTCAAGTCCAGTAAGCCCAAGTCTATATTGGCCTTTACAGCAGGAGTTTCTGCCAGTGTGATCGTACTGGATCCGGTGACTGTCAGTGCATCCAGTGTCAATTTGAGCTGATTCATTGCCAATTGGTCGTTACCAAAACTGATATCAGCACCCAGCGTCAGTTGGTTGAGAGCGTTGTCTTTGCTTTCCATGTCTATTTGTTGCCACGCCATCAACGCTTTCACCGAGTCAGCCTGCAGGTTAAGCGAGCCGGTCAGGCTGGCGTCAGCGGCTATGTTTCCGGCGTAGTCTAGCGTTACTAGTCGCGAGTTTATGCTGGCGGCCATGTCAAACGGTTCACCGCCGAGTATTTTCGCCAGCGTATTGACGGCCAGGCTTAGCTCAAACGTTTCATCCATATAGGTGAGGGCGCCGTTAATCCCTAGTTCTTTATGCAGCGATGGTAGTGTGACTGTCAGCTGCAGATTACTGAGCTGGGTCTCTGCGCCGGTGACCCCATCTCGGTAGGTTAGGCTGCCGTCCTCGATCGCGACTTTCCCTAAGTTGATATCGAACCCAGCGGGCAAAGCCACGCCCCCTTCTGCGGGTGCCTCGGCGGTTGGCTCTGCCGTTGGGCCCAGGTTCCAGTTGCCCATGCCGCCGGCGTCGGTCTCTAGCAGAATGTTGGGCTGTCTGATGACAAAGCGTTCAACACTGAGCTGTCCAGAGAATAGGGCCAGCCACGGTATATGCACATCCAATTGTTGCATCGTGATCATGGCGTCGCGGGTGCCGCCCGTCATATTCGACAGTGAGACATCATTGAGCTGCACCGACAGGCTTGGAAAGACTGATAAGGAAGTGTCTCCCGCAACCGTCAGCTCGCGTCCAGTGGCCGTTTTGACCTCTGCGGCGATTGGCGCGGCGAGATCGTCAACCGAGATAAGCATGGGTATAGCGACGACTGCTGCGATGATCAGGAATACCAGTACGCCGAGTATTGTTGCCAGTGTTTTCATTGATAGGACCGTCCGCGGAACAAAGGAATGTAACGCTAGTGTAGGCCAAGCGGGCTTGGTTTTCACATGACTTTATGTGATTCAAGTGTTGAACGCCTGATTAACCCTTTAGCTTTGCATGCAGAGGGTTGAACTCGACAAAGGTAGCTGCCAGCAGCGAGTAAAGTTTTGTAAAGTGACTGTCGTAGTAAACCGGGTGCCAGCAAAATAATCTGCCTGGTAGTGGGATCATTTCGCTACACTGTACGCAACACGACAGGAGGCGCTCATGCGCATTGGAAAGGTAGCATTAGCTCTATTTCTATTAGCGTTGGCGGGATGTCAATCGCACCCCCAGCCCATCATCGATACCAAAGGTGTTGATATGTCGCGCTATGAATCAGATCTTTCGGATTGTCAAAGTTACGCCGATCAGGTACGCATTGAACAAGGTGTCGCCAAGGGTGCTGTGGCTGGCGGCGCGGTGGGTGGGGCCACTGGTGCGGTATTGGGTGATGCCGGTAAGGGAGCCGGAGTTGGAGCAATAAGCGGAGCTGCGCGTTCCGCGCAAATGGGCGAGCGAGAGAAATCCCAGGTTCTGAAAAACTGTCTGCGTGGTCGCGGGTATCGCGTACTCAACTAAATAGTATGGCGGGGGCGCCGTTCTCCGCCTTCTGCATTTCATTTCATGTCTAGCATTGGTAATCTTGTCACGGTTCCAAATTCTACGTTTTTACATCGACACTGGAGTAATCATGGCCCCCAAGTTTGAAGATCAGGGTGGCATCGCTTCTAGTAACCCCTCTGGCCTGGTTCGCTGGATCGGTTCACGCGTAACTACGCATGTCGCCAGCCAAAAGCGGCGCCAGAATCTATGGCGGCGCGCGGAAAAGCAGCGCGTTAAAAACGATGAACCGCATCAGGTGCATTACTATCATCAGGTCGACGACCCCTATAGCTATCTCGCAGCTCAGTTGCTGGACGCCATTTGTGCTAATTACAAAATTGAACTACAGGTGCATCTGGTTGCGGGGCCTAGCGGCGACAACTCTCCAGAGCCAATACTGCTGCAAAAATACTCTTGCTATGACTGCGCCGCGGTGGCACCTCATTACGGGCTTAAGTTTCCCAGTAAAGCTGACATGCCCAGCGCGCGCAACGTGGATGTCGCCAGCCGGCTTCTGGCGGGCATGTCGCAACCGCAGCGGCGCGAGCTGTTGCCACTGGTGTGTGATGCACTGTGGGAAAACAGTAGCGCACGCTTGGAGCAATTGGCGCAGCGCTACAAAGCCTGTGATCAAGCTGAAGCGTTAGAAGTGATCGGCCAGGGCACTGCGCTGCAGACGCAGCAAGGGCATTATTCTGGCGCCATGTTTTATTATGCGGGTGAATGGTATTGGGGTGTCGACCGACTCTATCACCTTGAAGAGCGCTTATCGGGACTTGGCCTCAGACGTGGTGACGGCCGTAAACTGGTGGCGCCCAGGCCCAAGATAGATTTAGGGCCGCGCTGTGATAGCGGTAGTATGACGCTGGAGTTTTATCCGTCCCTGCGTAGTCCCTATACTTCAATTATTTTTGATCGCACGTTAGCGCTGGCTGAGGCGAGTGGCGTGCGACTGGTATTGCGGCCAGTGCTGCCTATGGTGATGCGCGGGGTTTCACTATCGCGCACCAAAGGGCTTTATATTATCGCAGACGCGGCTCGCGAGGCGCATGCTTTGGGTATTGAGTGGGGGAAAATATTTGACCCTATCGGTACACCGGTAAAACGCGCATACGCTTTGTTTCCTTGGGCACAGACTAATAACAAGGGCGCCGAATTACTCAGTAGTTTTTTGCACGCGGCCTGGTTTGAGGGCGTCAATACAGGCTCTGATCGCGGCTTGCGTAAAGTGGTAGAGCGGGCTGGCCTCGATTGGAAGGAAGCCCAAGCTCATTTGGCTGACACAGATTGGCAAGAGCAGTTTGAAAGCAGTCGGCAAACGATGTATCAAAGCAATATCTGGGGGGTTCCCGCCTATAGGCTTTTGGATGGTGACGGTAAAGAGCTGCTAGTGTCCTGGGGACAGGACCGCTTGTGGCTGGTAGCTCGGGTGATTCAGGAGCAGTTGCGTTCTGCACTAGAACAGCATGAGCGACTTGTGCCTTAGCGGCCTAGCCGCTGACGTGCAATTTTAAGCCGGCTTTTGCCAGTACGGTTTTTTCCTGCTTGAGCGACTGCATGGTTTGTGGGTGTTGAACCAGCCAGCCGCTGGGAAACTCCAGGTTTAAGCTGGTGTCTTCAGCGTGCACTCTGAATTCGGGCAAGTATTCCAGTTGCTCAACATATTTGAACAAGCTGGCCAGACGCAGTAAACATATCAGTCTCAGTATGTGCAGCTTGGCCGTCTGTTCCCAGCGAGAAAAGCTGGACGCGGCTATTCCTCGACGGTGGCAGAGTACAAGCAGTGCCAACGTTTCTTGCTCATCCTGGGAAAAACCGGGTAGATCAGAAGCCCTCAATACGTAGGCGCCGTGCTGATTGTATTTCTTGTGTGACATCGCCATGCCGATTTCATGGGTCAGGCTGGCCCAGCGCAGTAGCTTCCAGTCTGACTTATCCAGCTTCCAGCCTTTACGCGTCGCCAGATACAGCACTCTGGCGCGTTGCTGGACCAGTTCAGCCGTAGACTGGTCAACGCCGTAACGCTGGCTAAGGGCCTGAATGCTGCGCTCGCGAACATCCTCGTGAGAAAGTCGCCCGAGCAGGTCATAGAGTACACCTTCGCGCAACGCGCCCGGTGAGGTTCGCATGACTGTTATTTCTAATTCGTCGAACAGTGCCGAGGTGATTGCAGTGCCCGAAAGGATAACGTTACGGCGGTTTTCGGTGAGACCTTCAATGTCAATCTCGTCCAGATTGCTAAAACTCAAGAGTTTCTGCTCCAGTTTGTTCAGACCCTCACGGGTGATTCCTAGTTCGGACCACCCGTGTATCTGCAGTAGCGACTCAATGGCTTGTAGAGTGCCAGAAGAACCGACTGCCTCTTGCCAGTTACCTGCCTGATAGATTCGGCGCACGCGGGACACCTCAAGGCGAGCCGCGGTATAGGCTGATCGATAACGTCTCTTGCTGATTTTGCCGTTGCCAAAATGGCGGCTGTTGTGTGATACACAACCCAGCTGTAGGCTATCCAGCTCGCGTGTCTCAAAGCGCTCGCCGACAATAAACTCGGTGCTGCCGCCGCCGATATCAACGACCAGCCGCGATTGTTTATCATCGGCCAGGCTGTGGGCAACGCCCAGATAAACCAAGCGCGCTTCCTCACGGCCATAAATCACATCCACTGGAGTGCCCAGCAGTCGTTGCGCGGGGCCGGTGAAATCGCGCCGATTACGTGCCTTACGCAATGCGTTGGTGCCGACCACGCGAGTTCTATAGGGTTCGACGCTGTCCAGTACTTGTTTAAATCGAGCCAGACACTCTAGGCCGCGCTCGATGGCTGCGCCGTCCAGCTGACCGTTTTTAAGACCGGCGCCGAGTTGTACTTTCTCCGCCAGGGTTTCAATGACCCGCAGTTCATCGTGTTCAAAGCGGGCGATAATCAGGTGAAAACTGTTGGAACCGAGGTCAAGCGCAGCTAGCGTAGCACCTGCAGGTAGCTCTGATGTGCCGTCACCGTCATTGGTACTGTTTTCAGAAAACATAAGCTCGCGTCGAAT
Source organism: Candidatus Litorirhabdus singularis (assembly GCF_026262625.1). Taxonomy (GTDB): domain Bacteria; phylum Pseudomonadota; class Gammaproteobacteria; order Pseudomonadales; family Halieaceae; genus Litorirhabdus; species Litorirhabdus singularis. The sequence continues at coordinate 1,245,183 of NZ_SHNN01000002.1, read as the reverse complement.
CGGGTTTCTGTTATGGTAAAGGAAAAGTTGATGATTGCACGGAGATTCTTTATGCAGCACGCAGTGTCGCGAGTTTTATGCGCAATACTCTGGCTGGGTGCTACTGGCTGGGCGCACGCCGCTGAGCAGTCGCTGTTGCAGCTCTATCAGTATCTGCATGCTAATCCAGAGTTGTCCTATCAGGAGCAAAACACTGCCGCAGTGTACGCCCGCGAGCTAAAAGCGGCTGGCTTTGAAGTGACTGTCGGTGTCGGTGGCGCTGCCGTGCGCGAGCGCCTGCAGGCAAGCGGGGCAACGCTAACGGATACCATTGGCGGCCACGGTGTCGTCGGCGTATTACGCAATGGCGACGGCCCGGTGTTGATGATTCGTGCCGACATGGACGGGCTGCCTGTGGCTGAGCAAACCGGACTTTCCTTTGCCAGTAAGGCTCAGGGAATCGAACTGACCGGCCAGCCGGTTGCGGTGATGCATGCCTGTGGCCACGATATGCATATGGCAGTGGCTATTGGAACTGCACGCGGACTCGCCGCTGAGCGCGACAAGTGGCGTGGCACCCTGGTGATCATCGGACAACCGGCGGAAGAGCGGGGTGCTGGTGCGCGCAGCATGTTGGAAGATGGCCTCTTCGAGCAATTTCCGCGTCCCGATTACAATCTGGCGTTGCACGTTTCGCCGACACTGGCAGCGGGCACGGTGGGCTATGTTTCCGGTTTTATGATGGCCAATGTTGATTCGGTGGACATTACTGTACGCGGAGTTGGTAGTCACGGCGCCTACCCGCATATGGGTAAAGATCCTGTGGTTTTGTCGGCAGCCATTATTACTTCGCTACAGACCCTGGTCTCCCGTGAAATCGCTGCGCTGGAGCCCGCAGTGGTGACAGTCGGTTCCATTCACGGCGGCAGTAAACACAATATTATTCCTGACCGGGTGGACCTGCAGCTTACGGTGCGCTCCTACAGTGATGCGGTACGACAGAAGTTATTGACCGGTATTGAACGCATCGCACTTAACCAGGCGCGTGCACTGGGCTTTGACGAAGACTTGTTGCCCTTGGTAACGGTTAAGCAGGAGTATACGCCGGCACTGTGGAACGATCCGGCATTGGTGGCACGCACGGTCGCCGCGTTTGAACGGGCTCTGGGTGCTGAGCAGGTGCAAGCGGTGGAAAAAGTTATGGGCGGTGAGGATTTTGCCCGCTACGGACGTACTGAGCCGCGTATACCGGGCTTCATGTTTCGGCTTGGGACGGTATCGCCACAACGTTATGCTCAGGCTCAGGCGGGCGATTTGGCCCTGCCTTCTCTGCATTCGCCGTTTTTCTATCCCGATGTGGAACCGACACTGGCTACCGGTGTTAGCGCTATGACAGCCGCCGCCCTGGAGTTACTCCGCTGAATTCCGCTGAGGTCGTGCGGCCAGTGGGGCTAAGCAGACCGCTTTGGAGTACCACTGCAGTTGCTGCCGTGTGCCAGTTACTGTCGGTTGGCTTGCTGGGTGTGTTCAGTTTTTTTGTCGCACCTGTTGCCGCCGAGTTCGGCGTGGGTGTGGCGGTCATTAATATCGGCCCGGTATTCTTTCTGTTGGCGCCGGCGCTGGTGGGTCCGTTGACGGGACGGTTTGCCGATGGCTATTCCATTCGCAGCCTTATGTTGATTGGGGTACTGATTGGGGTCACTGCGCTGTTGGCGCTCTCGACCGCCGCTACCTTAGCCTGGCTGGCATTGGGCTTTCTCGGATTTGCCGTTGGCCAGTGTCTTTACGGTCCACTAATTCTGAACACATTACTGGTTAAGACCTATCAGGCGAGCGCCGCACGCGCACTGGGACTGGCGGCAATGGGTGTCAGTGTGGGTTCAGTGGCGTTGCCTTACATTGTGGCGTGGTTAATGGATACCCGGGACTGGCGCGAGACCGTAACGCTGCTTGCTTGCGGTGTCGGTCTGATATTACTGGTGACCATCCGAGTGGGTCTGCCGCGCTTGCCGCCTGAGTCCCTACGCGTCCATGTTGGCGCCACCAACGTCGTCGCCGATCACAGCTTTATGCGGCGGCGGGCATTCTGGGTGATTGGGATAGCGGCTGCCGTGATTGGCAATGCGGTAGTGGTCGCTGTGATTTCCTACGGCCCGCATTTTACCAACCTGGGCTTTGATAATAGGGATATAGCAACGTTTATAGCGGCGGCGGGGGGGGCCGGGTTTCTGGCGAAAGTGTTTGTGGCAGTCTTTGTCGATCAGCTACGGGCGCATTTGAAACTGATTGCACTGGTGATTATCGGATTATTGATTGCCGGACTGTTAACCCTGATGCTGGGTCAGAGCTACAGGCTTGCGATTTGCGGCACCGCGTTGCTGGGAGCCGCCGGCGGAGGTTTCATACCATTCCACCCTTATCTCAACAGCGCCCATTTTGCCGCCGAGGTGATGGGGCGGGTGAACGGTGCCCAGGCGCCTTTGATGTTGCCGTTGGGTCTGGTGGGTCTGCCTTTGGCGGGGTTCGTGTTTGACAGCACGGGCAGCTATCAGTGGGTTTTTGCGGGTTGTGCGCTTTTGGCCGGGGTGGCCGCGTTGCTGGTTCTGGCGTTGCCAGCGGCGGGGCCTGGGTTAAGCGAAACTGAAAAATACCAGCAGGCCGCTGAAGAGACCGAATGATAAACTGCGGTTGAATACCCGCGGTGTGATCTTGCTTAATTCGGCCAGTGGATTGTGGCTGTGTCGAGTTCGCAGCATAACCGGCCATTCAATGGCGCCGCCAAACAGAGCACTGCCTATCGCAGCAGCCAGCAGCATAAAGCGACCTGAGGTATCCAGTGGAATTAGCGTGTAGAAGCCGACGATGGCGACCACGCTGCCGAGTTGACCGGCCAGGCTCATAATATAAAACTGGCGCACGCTGCTGTCAGCGTAGTTATAGTCGTAGACGAAGAAACCGGTTTGCGTCGGTATCGTATAGCGTGAGCCGCCCAGCTTGGCGCCGGCAAAGTGAAACCATTCGTGGATGACTGTGCTGACTGTCACGCCCGCAATAATCGCCGTGAGAATTGACAGTAGGTTGGCAAGGGGTAGTTGTGTAACGGCTAACCAGGCGTCCGTGGCGGCCCACATGCTAAAGGCCGCCAGAGCGATGCTGCCCTGAATTAATCCATGTTTGATCAGCTTCTGACTGTCGGTCAGCTGCAGGGTGGCGCTCGCAGCTGTGGTCTGCTCTGGGGCTGCCTCTGCTGTTGCGGGTTGTTCAGTATCGACTGCGTCCATGGTGCTCTCCAACGCCCCTTGATTATGGTGATTGCTTGCGAGGCTGTTATAGTTCAGGTTATTTAAAACTACGTATCATAAACCCAATCAGATCACAGGACTATATTATGACCGGCCCGTTTAATCTTGAAGAAACTGATCATTTATTAAGTACTACTCGAGCTGTGCGCAAGCGACTGGACTTTAGTCGCCCCGTTGAACGTGAAGTGTTGTTGGACTGTGTACGACTTTCGCAACAGGCCCCCACCGGTTCAAATACCCAGTTCTGGCGCTGGTTAATTGTCAACGACCCGGCCAAGCGTAAAGCCGTGGCTGAAATCTATGGCCGCGGTGCCAGTATGCTCAATGAGTTCAAGCAAAATGTGCCACCTGAGGATCATCAGACAACGCGGGTTTATGACTCTGCCGATTATCTGGTTGAGCACATGGCTGAAGTGCCGGCATTGGTGATTCCCTGCGTGGTAGGCAGGCCTGCGCCTGACGCTTTGCATGTTGAAGTGGCGTCCGTCTACGGTTCCATTTTGCCCGCAGTGTGGAGTTTTCAGTTAGCCTTGCGCAGCCGCGGCCTGGGTTCGGCCTGGACCACGTTGCATCTGGCTTGGGAAGCTGAGGTGGCTGAACTGTTTGGTATACCCGATGAAGTGATGCAGGTAGCGCTACTGCCGGTTGCCTATACGCTCGGCACTGACTTCAAAATTGCCAAGCGGCAGCCACCGGAAGAAATTACTCATTGGAACAGCTGGTCGGAAGACTAGGCTCGCACTAGCGCCACGCTTCCGACTGGGCCAGATGGCGGCGGTAATGGGGCAGGCTGCGCCAGTACAATACGATACTGGCCGGTGCAATGAGTAGCGCTGCTAACGACATAGAGCGAGGCAGCGCCATATCATCGGCAAATATAAAATCCGTGGCGAAGGCAATGATGCTGGGCCCAAGGCCAAAACCGATGAAGTTAATGGCGAGAATAAACACCGCAGAAGCCTGACCGCGCATCTGGTTAGGTGTAATAGTTGCTATGGCCGCTACGCAGACCGCTGCAATCATCTGGGTTGCCGTGATCGCAGCAGCCATAAAGCCCAGTGCCAGGGCTGCGTTGGGCATTAGCGGCCCGACCAAATAAGGTATCAGCGCCAGGCTGGCCGCCAGTACGATGACGCGTAAATGTGCATCCGCGTAGCCACGGGCCATTAGCGCGGTGGCCAGCCAACCTCCCAGTAATACTCCAACAGTGCCGAAGACCAGAAAAAGCATGCCAAAGCTGTAGCCGGCCTCTGCCATGCTGAAGTCGTGTATGCGAATCAGGAAGGTCGGATACCACATAATGAATCCGCTGCTGAGAGCGGTCATCAAGGACGTGACAATGAAGAGTGCACCATAGCTGGCCCGGTGCTCCCACAGATACTTCACGACTTTGCCAACCGGCAGTTCGATGGGTACGTCACTGGTATCTCTGAGCACGCCTTGACGATTCGGCTCAATCACAGTGAGCATTAGCCCTGCCACCAGTAAGCCGGGAATACCTACTATCAAGAAGCTGGCCTGCCAGGGCTTAAAGGTTCCCAGCAAAGGAATGTCTATGCTGCTGGCTGCGCTGACGAGTTGCACCACTGCGCCCCCAATGATCAATGCCAGCCCCGTGCCCAGCGTTCCACCGGTACTATAGACCGCCACCGCCCGGGTCAGTTGTTGCGGCGGAAAAGCGTCACTGAGCATCGAGTAAGCGGCGGGCGATAGCGTTGCCTCACCCACACCCACGCCCATACGAGCCAGGAAAAGCTGCCAGAAGCTGGTTGCCAGTCCGCACAGGGCCGTCATGGCACTCCATATGGCAATGCCCCAGGCGACGATGTGGCGGCGACTGCGATGATCGACCAGACGTCCCACCGGTAAACCCAGCACAGCGAAAAACAGCGCGAACGCAAAGCCATGCAACAGGCTGAATTGAAAGTCGCTGATGCCCAGATCGGCGCGGATGGGGCCGACCAGCAGGGTGATAATCTGACGGTCGACAAAGGACAAGGTGTAAGCCAGAAATAGTGCGGCCAGCATGGACCAGGCTTGGCGGGGCCGCGGATAGCCGCCGTTTGAAGAATCTGTCATAACAAAATAGACCGTCCCTGTTTCTGCCTCGTCCGGCACCTGCCGGGTTGGTGATTTCCGCCACCTTGGTTTACGCTCTGGGGTGTTGGTATTCAGTGTATACAAGGATAACAAAATGACTGTACAGAATAACCCAATAGATACGCGGCAGCAGCGCGACCACGAACGTTACGCTCTGCAGCTTTATCGCGGACAGCAGTTACAGCAAGTGCGTTCTGAGGTGCGGGAGCAGTGGTTGGCGGCGGTAAATCCTGGTGCTGCGATGCAGTCCTGTTTCGAGGCTGCCTTCGATGAGGTGATGTTTGGCGCTGTTATCTGGGCGCTGAATCAAGACCCTTTGTATCCAAAGGTCATCACTATCTCGCGCATTCCGCACCGACTGGGTAACCTTGATATTCCTGGTTCGCGCTGGGGTATTGATAACCCGGACAGTGTTTACCGGGTCATTCCAGTGAGTGGCGATGAACGCTACTTAATCAGCGGCAAGGTTGCCGAGCAGCGGTTGGTTGAAAACTACTTTACCCTGTGGGATCCGGATATGAGAACGGTGGGGCTATTGTCAGGCAAGGACCTGGTGGTAGATGCTGATGGCAGCTTTACTATCAGCGTGGACAGTGAACCTGCTGGCGATCGAGTTAATCATATCCAGAGTTGTGCCACTGCCAAAGAATTCTATATCCGCGATGTGTTGGCAGACTGGTCTGGCGATCGGGTCAACGAGCTGAGCGTTAAGCGGCTCGGCGAAGTGCCTTCGCGTGGACCGCGGCTGGCGGAAGAAGATCTGGCTTTGGCAGCGGAATATATGCGGAAATGGGCGACTAATACGGTGCGTTGGAATAACCAGGCGCTGGACAAACCCGCCAATGATTTCATTTTCACCATCGACCGGGATACGGACGGCGCGCTGCGGAATCAAATTTATATTATGGGCCATTTTCACCTGCCTGATCCCGGTCAGGTGTTGGTGCTTGACGTGAATATGGGTGGGGCTGAGTATTTTATCGCTCCGATTACCAACTACTGGGGCACCACTAACAATATTGTTGAACGCAATGGTTGCCTTAACATGATGCAATCGCGAGCCAACGCGGACGGTACCTACACTTTTGTACTGTCGACGGTGGATCCCGGTGTGCACAATTGGTTGGACCCCGACGACATGGATACCGGTATTCTGACACTGCGTTGGGCAGAGTTTGAAGCGGACCAGGCCAATGACGAGCTGGGAGTGACTTCACGTTTAATGCCGCTGGATGAATTCTTGGCAACAGCACCGGCCGATCAGCGGGTGTCGCCCGCGCAGCGCCTTGCTCTCAGCCAACAGCGCAGCGATAGTTATCAATGGCGTCTTACCGAGGAGAAAAGATAGATGGCAGCAGAGAATACTGAACCCAAGTGCTGGTTGATCAGCGGTTGCTCTACCGGCTTCGGCCGCGAAATAGCGCTTGCTGCGTTGGCTCACGGTGACCGGGTGGCTGTCACTGCACGTAATCCTGCAGTGCTGGAGTCACTCTGCGCCAGCTATCCGCAGCAGGCACTCGCGCTGGCATTGGACGTGACCCGGCCGGAACAGATCGCCGCCGCCGTGGACGCTACGGTGGAAGCATTTGGGCGCATTGACGTGTTAGTGAATAATGCTGGCTATGGCTATGTAGCAGCGGTCGAAGAGGGCGAAGATGACGCAGTGCGAGCGCTATTTGAAACCAACTTCTTTGGCGCGCTGGCTTTGACTCAGGCGGTGTTGCCGTTGATGCGAGCCCAGGGTGGCGGCCGTATCATTAACAACTCATCGCAAGCAGGTTTGATGGCGAACCCGGGTACCGGCTATTACAGTGCATCAAAGTATGCGCTTGAGGGCCTGATGGAGGCGCTGTCCAAAGAAGTCGCGCCGTTAAACATACGGGTAACTTCGGTTGAACCGGGTGCTTTTCGTACCGACTGGTCGGGACGTTCTATGCACCGGTCTGAACGACGTCTGGACGACTATGCCGAACATGTGGGCTCGCGGTTGGATATGATTGCAGACATGGATGGCAAGCAACCGGGTGACCCGGTGCGCGGGGCCCAGGTGTTTGTTGATATCGCCTATCATCCCGAGCCTCCTGTACAACTGCTGCTGGGCGCTGGCGTGTTGGCCAGCTACCGCGAGAAACTGGCGGGGGTCACTGCTGATCTCGATACCTGGCAGCAGGTTACCCTCTCTGCAGACTACCCTACTGATACAGGTGTAAGCGATGAATGATAGCCGATTGATTGAGAATTTGATTTACACGTATGCCGAGCGCATTGATGCTGGTGAACTGGAGTCCGTGGCGGAATTGTTTCGCGAGGCTGCTATTGTAGCGCCGGCCCAGGATAGCCACGTTGGCGGATACGAAGCGGTGTTGGCCATGTATCAGCAGGCTTGTCGTATCTATGAGTCTACCGGTACGCCGCAGACTAAACATCTGACCACGAATGTGATTATCGAGGTTGATGGCGATGAGGGCAGGGCGCGCTCCTACTTCACCGTTATTCAAGCGACAGATGCTCTGGCACTGCAGCCGATTATTTCCGGTCGCTATCACGATACCTTTGTCCGCAGCGATGCCGGCTGGCGTTTCGAAGAACGCAAAATGTTCGTTGATTTGATGGGCGATTGCTCTGCACACTTGCTCTACGATTCATCTGCTTTGACTTAGAGCGACCGCTCTGCAGGCGTTCTTGCCCACTTCTGTTTGGATAGTTCAGAGGCAAAAAAAAAGGCCGCTTGAAAGCGGCCTTGAATTTAGCACTGTAGCTGGTGCTTAGTTAGCGCCAAACCGGTAAACCAGATCCATACCGTAGCTGCGCTTCTCCTTGAACGAATCAATGACACCACCGAGGGTGGCAAAGTCGATACCCCACTCACGGTATTCCTCGTCAGTCAGGTTGCGACCCCAGGCAGACAACATCAGATTACCACCCAGTACTTCCATCTCCGACAGGGTCAGGCGAGCGTTGATCATAGTCTGCTCTTCAGTCGAGTCGAACAGGTTCTGCTGTGGGTGGAATACCATCTCATCTTTATAAGTGGCTTCTACTCGTGCGTTGAGCATACCAAAGCTGAGCGGCTGGAAGTCATAAGACAGGATCAGCGCACCATTGTGCTTGGGCGCTCGTGGCACAATAGCGACGTCAGAAACATCTTCGTTGCCATCAGCGTCAGCTTCGCTACTCGGGTTGGGGAATGCTGTTACTGGATCGATACGACCCGTGAGGAACTCCTTGTATTCAGCATCGGTATAACCGTAGTTAAGCATCAGGCGCAGGCCTTCAGTCAATATGGCGGTCATCTCAAGTTCCAGTCCCGTGATCTCCAACTCGCCGGCATTATCCACTACAGATGAGGCACCACCGGTGCCAGCTTTGAAGCTGTTGACCTGTGCGTCTTCATACTCAGTATAGAACATGGCAGCGTTAACCCGCAGACGTGAATCCATCCACTCTGACTTCAAGCCCAGTTCATAGTTGGTGACGGTTTCTTCGTCAAAGCCGAGTTGAAAATCTTCCGCAGTAGAGACGCGAGGGGCAAAGCCGCCGGAGCGATAGCCCTGCGAAATCGTGGCGTAGGTGCGAATATCATCGTTCCAGGCGTAGTTAACGGTCAGCGAGCCGCTGGTGTTATCCCATTCATCCTCTGCGTTGGCAGTGGGGATGCCGCCGCCGATATTGCTGTTACGCAGGTAGGCATCTTTTTTGTCTTCGGTATAACGAATGCCAGCGGTTACATCCAGGGCGTCGGTGAAAGACCAGGTGAACTGCCCGTAGAGGGCTATCGACTCATTCTCCGCACCGTACTGGAAGATAGGTGTGCTGAGGACGGCATCAAGGCCATAGGTCGAGGGATCAACGAAACCGGATAGCAGTGCCATGGGCAAAACAAATTCCTGTGGGTTGTCCTCATTACTTTCTTCTTCGAAGTAATAAGCGCCTACGGTATATTGCAGCTTCTGATCAAAGCCGTCACCAATCAGTTGGAATTCCTGCGTCAGCTGCTTGTTGTCGCTGACACGCTCCGCCCGGAAGGTGGATACGTATTCCCCTGCAGGTACTGGGGTAAAATTGAAGAATGCATCAGCGCGTAACACGGTAGCGCCATCGGACTGAAAGGAACCAAAATCAGTGCCGGTGGTGCCGCTGTCCCATTCACGCTGGGCAGTGATCGACTTAATCGTCATGTTGTCGTTGAGGTTCCACTCCAGAGTCAAGGCGTGCATCTCGATATCTGAGTAGGTGTCTTTGTCCGGTGAAAATGCTGTCGACAGACTGTTGAGTCGATCTTGGTTCGCAAATTCGAAGGCCTGCTGAGTAATTGCACCACCGGTTACGATACCGCCCAGCTGCTGACGCATGTGGACGAGCTGGCCGAGGGAGCCGTTGCTCTCACGCTCCGACTTTTCGTAGGTGTAGTCAGCGGTAAAATTGTCAGTCGGGGTAAATCGCAGTGCGATGCGGCCGGCTTTTGACTCTTGCTCACCGAGCTTGTTGCCTTGCACTATGTTATTAACCAGACCGTCTTTTTCGTTGTAGTTGAAAGTGATCTTGGCGGAGAACATGTCACCCAACTTGCCGGTATCTACGGTGGTGTTGGAGCGCAGGAAATCCCGGTTGCCGACGGTGAATTTCTGCTGGAAGCCAAATTCATCGGCGGGTTTGACGGTGATCAGGTTGATCGCGCCACCGATGGTGTTACGTCCATACAGAGCGCCCTGGGGTCCACGCAGAACCTCTATGCGTTCCAGATCGACAATGTCAAAGGTCGCGCCGGTGTTTCTGGCGATATAGACACCATCGAGATACAGGCCAACGGTGTTTTCCGCCAGCAGGTTGGTTTCACCTGAGCCGATACCGCGAATACTGTAGCCGTAGTTATCAAGACTCGCTGGCTGACGGCTGATTTCCAGGTTGGGGGTGTAATCAGCAACCTGACCCGCCTCATAGACGCCCATCATACTAAGTTCTTCAGTACTAAAGGCAGCGATGGAGATAGGCGTATCTTGTAAAGACTCAGAACGCTTCTGGGCTGTAACAACGATCTCTTCCAGGGCCATATCCTGAGCTAACACAGGCACGGATAGCGTGGCCGCTATGGTGCTGGCGAGCAAGGTCTTATGGAATGTATAGCTGCTATTAGGCATGGTTTGTTTCCTCACTAATTAATTTTTATCGTCTGGCCTTTCATCCTTGGGAACCAGCGTGTAGCGTTCTGGTATGCCCTTGGGAAATTCCAGCGGTACAGAAGTAACTATTTTCTTTTAAACCGGGTTTATTTTAGCTCCGTTGTTGTACTGAAAAACTGTTATTAATTACATGTTTAGGTGAAGATTAGGCTGATTTACGCCTAGGGAGTCTAACTATCAATACTCTACTGACCGATCAACAAAATACTATCATTGCCGCGGTTGCCAGGGTGTGTGAATCCTTTGGTGAGGACTACTGGCTGAAACTGGATGCAAGCGGTGAATTCCCCCGTGAATTCCACGCCGCTATGGCGTCCGGTGGCTGGCTTGGAATTACTATGCCAGAGGCTCAGGGCGGCAGTGGAATGGGAGTAACGGAAGCTGCCCTGATGATGAATACGGTGGCCAAGTATGGTGGTGCCATGGCGGCTGCTTCGACTATACATATCAACCTGTTCGGGCCGCACCCCATTGTGGTGTTTGGTACTGAAGAGCAAAAGCAGCGCTGGTTACCCCCACTCATTGCCGGCACCGATCAGACCTGCTTTGCGGTGACTGAAGCCGATGCAGGGTTGAATACCAGTCGCATTAGTACCCGTGCAGAAAAGGTGGCTGGCGGCTATCGCGTCACGGGACGTAAGCTCTGGACCACCACGGCTCAGGTTGCCAATAAAATGATTGTGTTGGCGCGCACTACGCCGCTGGAAGACTGCCACAAGCCCACCGCCGGACTGACGCTGTTTTACACCGACCTGGACCGGAGCAAGGTTGAGGTGCACTTAATACCCAAGATGGGCCGCAAGGCAGTCGACAGCAACAGCGTATTTATTGACGATCTGCTGGTGCCGGAATGCGATCGCATCGGTGAGGAGGGCAAGGGCTTTGAGTACTTGCTGCACAGTTTTAACCCTGAACGCATCCTCATAGGTATGGAGGCTATCGGTATCGGTCAGGATGCGGTAGCACGTGCTGCCCGGTATGCCGGCGAGCGGATTGTGTTCGATCGACCTATTGGCCAGAACCAGGGCATTCAGCACCCATTGGCAGAACGGTGGATGTATCTGGAATCAGCGCAGGCCATGTGTTTGCAGGCGGCGGCTCTGTATGACGCCGGGCTGAGCTGTGGTCCGCAGGCTAACGCGGCTAAGTTTCTGGGTGCGCGGGCTGGCTTTGACGCTTGTACCCAGGCCGTGCTCACCCTGGGTGGTATGGGCTATGCCAAGGAATACCATGTCGAGCGGCTGCTGCGCGAGGTCATACTGACGCGGATAGCGCCAGTTACTGAGCAGTTGATTCTCTCGCATATTGCCGAGCATGTGCTCGATTTGCCACGCTCCTACTAGAATCGCCGGGTCTTTTAGAACTCAGCCTTCGCTGTGCAACACGCCCTGTACCAGCAGTTCACTGATCGCTTCCTGGCTGTAACCCAGTTCCACGAGTACCTCGGTATTGTGCTGTCCCAGAACGGGTGCAGCACTCGGAGCGCCCGGCTGGTTCTCAGCACTGAAGTGCAAGGGTAAGGTTGCGGTTTTGATGGTTCCCAGCGCGGCGTGCTCGGTGTGGGTGATCATGCCGTTATGGAGTAGCTGGGGGTCGCGGGTGGCGGCGGGAATGGAATTGACCGGAGCTGCCATTACGTCATTGTTAGCGAAGCGTTGCGCCAGGTCAGTCGATTCAAAGCGGCTCACTAGTGCCGCCAGTTCCTGCTCCAATATTGCGCGGTTTTGCATGCGTAGTTCGTTGGTGGCGTAGTCGGGGTTGTCGAGCAGATGCTCGGCGGTAAGGGCTTTGCACAAATTGCCAAAGAACTTCTGTGTCAATGCAGTAATTTGCCAGTAGTCGCCTTCAAGACTCTGGAACAGACCGTAAGGCGCCATCAGTTCACTGCCGCAACCGGTGGGCGGTTGCACGTAATCGGCGACCATATATTGGGACATGATGGTGGGTTGCAGGTTGAACAGGGCGTCCAGCAGATTAACCTCGATCAGTTCGCCATGCCCGGTATGGTCGCGGCGGCGCAGCGCTGCCAGAGCGGCAATTACCACCAGGTGTGCGGTGGTGGCATCGACGATGGGGCTGCCGGTCTTCAGTGGTGCCGCCCCAGGATGCCCGGTGATCGACATTATACCTCCCAGCGCCTGCGCCAGAGGATCAATGCCGGGTCGGCCCGCATAGGGACCGCTGGTGCCAAAGGCGCTGACATTGACAGCAATAATACGCGGGTTGATAGCCTCAAGAGTTGCGTAGTCGATACCCAGACGCGCTTTGGCGCTGGGGCGCATATTGTCAACGATGATGTCGGCGCCGCTGACCAGGCGCTGCAGCACTTCCTGGCCTGCGCTTGAAGTGAGGTCGATGGCCATGCCGCGTTTGTTGCGGTTAACGCCAATAAACATTGCGCTGTCCTTGCCGGTAGCGGGGCCCAGATGCCGTGATTCGTCGCCGCGTAGGGGTTCAATTTTCACCACGTCGGCGCCCAGATCACCCAGCATGGCCGCACCAAATGGCCCGGCCAGCACTTGTGCTAAATCGAGTACACGCACACCTTCAAGAATAGATTTCACAGTTTTGTCTCCGCACTAGCGTTGGGGGCCGGGTTGTACCAGATCGGCGAGGTCCAGGCTCTTTCCTGAATAAACTTGGGCACTTCAGGATCGCTGCAACTGGTTGGGCGTGCAGCGGCGGGCATTGCATTGCATTGCCAGGTGCTCCAGCGACAACTTGGATTTTCTACCACCCTGGCATAATAGACCGCGCGCTGCGCGGGATCGAAATCAGGGTCGCGCCAGACGCTGCAGAGTTGGGCGAAGCCGCTACCCTGCGGGGTGCAATCGGCGGCGCTGACACTGGCGCCGTTAGCGCCGTTGCCAGCGACTTCATAAACAGCCTGCTGCGTGCCCTGGGCGTCAACCCAGCCTTTGATGACCTGAATTTTTTGCAGCGGCATGCCCTGCGGGTCCTGATTCGCGCTGACAACAAACTGGGGTGCGCCGTTGCTCAGTGCTGAGCCATTCAGCTCCCCACCCATGGGCACCCCGGCTGCATAGGCTTTGCTGATCATAGCGGGGTCCTGGCACAGCGTTTCCGGCACATTCCAGCCGCCAAAAAAACGGGGCTCGATGCGGGGCCCACTGGTGCCAAAGGTTTCGCGGTTGCGCATGGCGGTGAACAGCGACTGCCGCGTGTTTTGCTGTGCCCAGATTCCAGCCAGCCCGCCGGGGTTATAGCGCACCGGCGAGCCCTTGGCGATACCACCGGGAACCTCTACCGTGCCGCGCAGGCGATGACGTGCCTCACGGTCCGGGCCATTCGCGCCCATATAATTGCTTTCGCTGTCTGCGGTGGGAGTGCCGTTGTGATTGTCTGTGGCAGCGATAATACCTAACCTGAAAGGATTCACACCCAGTTTTTCCTGCTCGGCCAAGCCGGCGCTGAGCGCGTAGCGTACGTAGCTGAATCGCGACAGACAGCCTACCAGCCGCATATTGCCGGAGCCCATCAGCTCACCGCAGTCTTCAATAGTTTCGGTGGGCGGGCGCAGTTTTTCGAAATCACAGAGCTCATCGGCCGCGCCGTAGACAGTACTCAGTCCATTGCGGCATTCAGAGTCGCCTTTTACCTGCATGATTTCTGCCAGTGGTTCCATGCGTTGTCGCAGTGCGGCAAATTCGCGTTGCTGCTCAGGGCTCAAATGGGTTTGCAGGGAGTAGGGGAACCACATACGGCCGCTGCTCCAGTTACTGTTGTGTGGAATGGTGATGACATCGCAGGCTTCGCCCTGCTGGTGGCAACTTTGCTCCAGCCACTGCCACAGCTGCTCTGGTTGCGTCATATCCTGGGCGCTAATCACCGCTGGGGGTACCGATGCTGAACCAAAAATGACGTTGCGGTGCAAATTAGCGCCGTCTTTAGCGAGGGTATATTCATAGCCGTGAAAGCTGGTGAAGCTGCAATCTGCAGAGCGGTCGTACCAGTGCTCGGTGGCTTGTTGGTTTTCCTGCCATGCGGTGGCGGCCTCCTCGCGGCAGTCCTCACCATCGGCACCGCAGACACGTGCGGATCGATAGCTTGAGAAAATGGCCTGTGACGCCAGACGCATCAGCGGCTGCATGGCATCGTCCAGCGGTAGTCGGAGATCGCCGCGAAAGATTTTACACGCCAGCGCGTCATAGCCCGGCTGCATCGGGTCATAACATATGCGCCGTTCGCCCAGCTTACCGGCATGGTCGGTAACCGCAGCAAAATCCAGGGGTCTGGACAGTTGTACTATCGGTACCTCAACATCGTCCGCATCGTCCTGCAATCGGTATTCGCGGGCCGCGCCGCGTGCAAAGGCGTAGGCATCATCGGCGTTAAGGGTCACACCAAAGGCGGCTGCGTCGAAGGACGCGTTGGTATGTATATGCAGTGCGCCAAACCATGCTTGCCGCTGCGGTGCTACCTGCCGACACGGCTCGCGTGTGGGTGCTGCATACTGGGAGCGCAGAGCAGGCCGAGCGAAATATTGCTCAATGGTGACGGCCTCATTGCGAGCATTCTCAAATTCGTAGCGCAGGTACATTGCCGCCGCAGCCGCGGTCAGTAGTAACAGCACGCACAGCGCCAGTAGTATCTTCAGTAATCGAGCCATTGGGACAAGCTTCCCTGGTTATTATTTGTTGTTGGGAAAATTTTGAGTCTATAGTAACCGCTGACGATTGGATTGGAAGGCTGAGCCGTGGCAAACATAAGTAGTAACCTGAGAATAAACCTCACCGGTACCGAGTCTGAGCCGCAGGCCGCAGCTCTGCGTTATCAGGCTGCTTTGGACATGGCCGAATACGCTGACGCTCAAGGTTTTTCCTCGGTGAATGTTGAAGAGCACCACTGCGCAGAAAACGGTTGGTTGCCGTCCCCGCTAACGATGGCAGCGGCGCTGGCCGCACGCACCGAGCATTGCAGCATTGGGATCATGGCGCTGTTGGTTACGCTATACGATCCGGTGCGATTGGCGGAGGATCTCGCGGTTATTGATCTGCTCAGCGGCGGTCGACTGACTTTTGTGGCAGGCATGGGCTATCGCGAGAAGGAATTTCGTGCCATGGACAAACCCTATGCAACGCGCGGTGCGTGGATGGATCACGTACTGGACACCCTGTTGGCGGCCTGGGGCGATGAGCCGTTTGAATACAACGGTCAGCTGATCAATGTAACCCCCAAACCGTTTCAGCGACCGCATCCGATGTTTCTGGTGGGTGGTATGAGTAAACCAGCGGCGCGACGTGCGGCTCGGCGCGGCTTGCCCTTTGGTCCGCCCATTGCCGATCCGGAACTGGAGGCCCTGTATTACGAGGAGTTGACCAAGCACGGCCACAGCAACGGTTTTGTGTATACGCCGCCGGCAGATTTTTCAGTGATGTTCTTGCATGATGACCCGGAGGCTGCCTGGGATCAGCTGGGCCATCACTTTCTGGTGGAGGCGATTGAATATAGCAGTTGGAAGGAGGAGGGCCTGCAGCGACCGTTGGAGTTTGCCAGCTCCAGCGTAGAGGCGCTGCGAGCCGAAGCGCGCTACGAAATTATTACCCCGCAGGAGTGCATAGAACGGCATCTGAACCGCGCTGAATTTTTTGCCACTGTGCATCCGCTTATCGGTGGTATGCCGTTGGACGCAGGCTGGGATTGCCTGCGTCTTTATGCCGAGCAAGTATTGCCGACCGTGCGCGCTGAGCTTAAGGGCTGAGACTCTAAACCGTAACCATGGCACACTGCGCGCAACACAGTAATGAAAATAGAAGGAAACCCTGATAATGCGGGCTATGATCGAAAACTACCGTAATCTTCCGGCCGGCCACTGCGGTAGCGGGGCGATGCGTAATCTTATCTATCACTACACCGGTCTGGAGTTGGATGAGGGCGTGGTGTTCGGGCTGGGCGCTGGGCTCGATAGCGTGTTTTTCACCTATGAGCAGGCTAAGCCGCCTTTCATGTTATTTGGCCGAGGTTCCTCCATGGAGGTAGATCTGGCTGAGACATTGGGCATGGACTATAGCGAACAGGCGGAGCCCGATAATGACAAGGCTTGGGCTGACGTTCGCGAGGCGGTGCTCGCCGGTAAACCCACTATGCTCAGTGGCGATATTCTGTATCTGGATTACCGTGAGTTTAAAGTGCATTTTCCCGCCCATCGATTTGTGCTGCTGGGTTTCGATGAGGAGCGCGAGGAGGTTTACATTGCCGACCGCGTGCGCGCAGAACCGGAAACCTGTTCCATGCAGGCGCTGCGGTTGAGTCGCAATCCTCCGGAGGCCATTTCTACGTTCAATGCCTGGGGACAATTTACCTCTGGTTCGGTGCGCCATAGCCTGCCCGATGCCTGCGGGCTGGCGTTGTATAAGACGGTGACACGCATGCACGGTATGGACCACTCGCAGCTGGACCTGATGGGGGCGGCGCAAGGTGGCGGAGGCCATGAGATTGCGGTGGGGCTGAAAGGGCTGCTGACGTTTTCGCGGCATTTGCATAGCTGGCGCCAGTTAGACGATGCGACTGATCATGTGCGTTACGTAGACAATGCGATTATCAAGTATGGTACCGGCGGTGGCTTTTTCCGGAATCACTTTGCAGTATTCATGAGCTGGGCTCGCGAGCAGCGCCCGGATCTGGTCAGTATTGTCACTGAGCAGTTGGCGCATCAGGCCGCGGTACTGTGGAACGATTTGTCACCGACCATGCAGCAGTTGGCCGAACGCCCCGGTGAGGAGGCTCTGTGGCAGCAGGCAGAGGCGCAGGTGGATGACATTTACGAAACCGAATACTCACTGTTCGGTCACCTGGGCGATACGGTATTGCGCACCGGCTGAAGCACAAGCCGTGGCGCCTCTGGACGAGAAATTGAACCCATGGCTATCAATCACGCCTGCAACGTCTGCTGTCCGCGAAACGATGTATAGTTGGCCGCAACCCTGAGCGCATCAATTATCAAAGGAGAACACTGTGGAAGCTATTGACAAAATTGCGGTTGTGAATCGCTATATACAAGCATTTGCCGAATCCAATATGGATATTATTCGCGATATTTTTGCCACCGATGCGGTGGTTGAAGACCCTGTGGGCAGTGAGCCTCATGTTGGCATGGCCGCAATCGAAGCGTTTTACGAAATGTCAGTGCCGGGACCCACTACTCTGGAACTGACCGGTACGCCTCGTTGCGCTGGCAATGCGGTTGCATTTCCTTTTAATGCGGTCGTCGGTGATGATCTGCGCATTGAGATTATCGACGTGTTTGAGTTCAATGATGCCGGTAAGGTAGTGTCTATGCGTGCCTACTGGAGTATGTAGGCACACATTCAATCCGGGAGGCAGTGCACCATGGAAAAAATAATGTATCCGGTCTGGAAGGCATCCGGGTTAAGCGGTGATGAGTTTCGCGCGGTATTGCTGGATCAGTTAGGCCCGGAGCTATTGGCCCTTGAGCCACGCGCGCTGCGCGTGTCAGTCGTCGACAGTGATGTCGCCGCCGCCAGTGGCTTGGCTCAGGGCAATTGTCGGCCGACGATGGATGCTATTATTTCAGTGTGGTTGGATAGCTCGGTCTATCGCCAACCGCTGGAAGCGGCCATTGAAAAGTACGTAGAACGTATGGCGGGTTATCTGGTGACGGAATCCGAACCTATTGTGAATACCGAGCATCCGCCGCAGCAGGGTGAGCGCACGTATGGCATGGCACAGGTCGTTTTCTTGCAGCGTCCGCAGCGTCTGAGTGAACAGCAGTGGCTGGAAATCTGGCATGGCAGTCATACCCAGGTAGCGATAGAAACCCAGTCAACCTTTGGCTATCGTCAAAACGTTATAGCGCGTCCAATGACATACGCCGCGCCACCGTTTGATGCCATTATTGAAGAACATTTCCCGCCCGAGGCGATGACCTCACAGCACGCCTTTTATGGGGCTGCCGACGAGGTCGAGTATCAGGCTAACCTGCAGGCGATGATTGCCAGCTGCACGCGCTTTATCGACTTTGACAAGATCGATGTTATTCCTACCAGCGAATACACCCTGAAGGCGCTGGGCCAGCCCTAGCTGACCCTCCGTCACTTAGCCTGCATTCTCGCGCAGGGCGCGAATACGATCTTCCAGCGGCGGGTGACTGCTGAACAGACGGGTGGCATTTGCCTTCATCTGCTCGCTAATACCAAAGGCCACCATTTCGCTCGGCATATCTTGCGGAAGTCCCTGTTCAGCTCGCAGGCGCTCCAATGCTGCCACCATGGCGCCGGTAGAGGCCAGACTGGCGCCAGCGGCGTCGGCACGGTATTCGCGCCAGCGTGAGAACCACATGACCAGCATGGACGCCAGAAAGCTTAGGATGATCTGGGCGATGATGGTGGTGACCCAGTAGCCAATACCGTAGCCGCGCTCATTCTTAAAGATCACCCGGTCCACCGTGTGGCCGATGATGCGTGAGAAAAATAACACGAAGGTGTTCACCACACCTTGAATCAGGGTCATGGTAACCATGTCGCCATTGGCCACGTGTCCGATTTCATGGGCCAGAACTGCGCGTGCCTCATCGCGAGAAAACCGTTCTAACAAGCCGGCGCTGACTGCCACCAAGGCGTTGTTGCGGTTCCAGCCTGTGGCGAAGGCATTGGAGGCCTGACTGGGGAAAATACCCACCTCAGGCATGCCGATGCCAGCTTCAGCGGCCAGCTCTTTGACGGTCTGCACAAGCCATGTCTCATCGGCGCCACGAGGCTGTTCGATGATGACAGTGCCCGTACCGCGCTTGGCCATCCATTTGGAGATGAACAGTGATATTAGAGAGCCGCCGAAACCAAATACGGCGCAGAACACTAACAGGGCGCTGAGGTTAAGATCGACCCCGTTGGCGGCCATGATTGAGTCAAAGCCGAGCAGGTTGAGTACCACGCCTGCAACCAGCAAGATGGCAAAGTTGGTGGCCAGAAAAAGCAGGATGCGCATCATGAAAATGTTTCCATTGTTAACAGTTGAATAGATTGTGAATATGGGGACATTCTAATGGTTTTAAAGGCTATTGACCGCTTTGTTGCAGTTAGACCCTGGCGACGATCGTATCTACAATAGCCTCGATCTTTTAACTAAATACTTTACAAGTAAACCCTAAGCTATTGAATATTATAAAATAATAATAATCAGGATGCTGTGATTTCCGATGCTCTGGCATCGTCATCAGCCGTTTCGGCGACGGGTGTAGTGACTGACTCGGGAGTTGACTCGGGTACTGGAATTTCTACTTCTACAATGCGGTGGGCACTAGGCTCGACGACGGGTAAGCCCTTGTCGTCCAACTCTGCAGGGGTCACCTGACCGCGCAGGTCTATATCTTTGGAACTGAGTTCAACCAGCAGGTTGACCGCCTCGTCTTCATGCTTGTTGCAGAGAATACGCTTGCGGTCGCTGCCATCCACCCAGGCCTTTTTCTTACCCCAGAATTGTTGCAGTTGATTACAGACCAGAAATGTTTCACTCATTGCTGCGATGCTCTCCTTCGGTTGTGTTTTGGCGTCAGCGCGCGCGCAGTGTAGCGGTATCAGTCTGGCGCTGCCAGCCTATTGCAGTCAGGTAATCCGTGCTGCCCAGGTTGCAGATTAAGCCAGTAGCAGGTCTTTGGCCTGGTTGATTTTGGCGGCAAGGTAATCATTGCCACCGCGGTCGGGGTGCAATTTTTGTATCAAGGAACGATGCGCTGCGACTATCTCCTCATCGCTGGCCTCTTCACTCAAACCCAGCACCGCGAGCGCCTCGCTCCGATTCATGGAACCGTTGCTGTCGGCCGGGGGCGTGCGGCTAAACGTGGCCTCATCGCCAAAGCGTTTTTGCAGGTACGTCTCCAGCAAACGTGCGGAGTCTTGATCAGATTTCTGCACCCAATCGAGTAAGCGGAGTAGCTGTGATTGATCAAGGTCGTTGAGGAATTGGCCGGCGAATTCGCCGCTGATGACTTCTCCGTTCATAGCGCCCGTATCGTGATCCAGGCTCATGCGCAAAATACTGGTTTCGACACTGGACTGTTGGTTACCGCTACCGGGCTGCGCTGCGGCGTGTTTTCGATGCAGCCACTGTAGCGCCGGGAACATACGAATAAGCATAGGCAGCAGACGGCTGGCGCCCACGACGAGTCCGGTTATAGCGGCTCCCAGCCAGTGCATGCGTCCGGTCAGCGTGGCTACCACGACCACAATCACTAAACTTGCCAGCCCCAGTTGGATGTAGGATTTTTTGCGCTGCGCAGGAGTTTGCGACTTGATACGCTGGTAAATGATATAGCCAGCGAACATTATCGCCAGTAGCAGGATTAATCTGGGCACAACAACGCCTTACTTGAGTTGATCAAGCAACAGTTTAACCTCGCTGTCGGAGTTTTGCTCGTATTCCAACAGACTCGAACGGCCTCCCGCCGCATAACGCGCCACCGCACCCAGTAGTGCAGCCAATTGTGCGGCACTGTGATGGTCGAAACGCGCATACGCACCACCGCTCAGGCGCGCCATAGTTCGAAAGCCTTGCTCTACTTTGCGCTCGCGGCCTTCCTGAAACATAAACAGGGGCAGCCCTGCCAGACCGGCTTCGCCAGCTTTGCCGCATAACGCATCAACGCTTTCTTCGATGGCATCGCCAATAAAGACCATGGCCTTGACGGGTAGGGCGCGGTGTTCGCGCAGGGCGTGGTTCAGTAGCCGCTGAATTTGGGTTAACCCGCCTTCACAGCGCACTGCACTCATCTGTCGCAATAAGGCCGCTTCGTCTTGCAGCCATTGGCTGGCACGCAGCTCATTGAAGCCTCGGTAGTAGCAGAGCTGTACGGCCAGACCGCCCAAATTGCTGGTGCTGAGAAACATTTCACCCTGAAGCTTGCTGGCCTGATCCCAAGTGGGTTGGCGACTGGCAGTGGCATCGACGGCAAAAATCAGCCGCGCGCCTGCTGCGGCTGATGTCGCTACTTGCTTACTGCGATTGAGAAACTGGGCAATCTCACCGCTGCTGGAGCGGCGGCTGGGTGGCTGTGCCAATCAACGACGATGGGCTGTGAATAAGCCCATGGACTCCAGTTCTTGCAGGTAGTGCCTACGCGTTGCCAGTTCTTCTATGGCCGCTTGAAGCTCTGAAGTAGTGTCTCTTTCCTGCGCGTGCTTGCTGATGACTTCCCATAACTTGGAGCTGCATAGCTCGGAAGCGTTAAAATTGTTTACCGTGTTCATAACGTTACTTTCTCTTCTATTTTCGTCTCTATGGTCCGACTGATTACCGCTTTCCCGGGTAATCTTTCTTCATGGTTTACCTATAAGGTGAGTCTAGGATAGCGATTTTTTGTTGCATTTGCATGACAAAGTTTTCAGCTCTGATTTTTGTCCCAGGGAAAGGGTGGCTTGCCGCTGAATTCTGGGCCCTGTAACTGCGGCCGCTGATTTTTGGACCAATGGGGTAGACTGAAGTTCGCCACATGTTGAATAGCACTTCCATCTGGCCCTGTTGGTTGCGTGGGTGGAACGATAGTGACTAACTGCACCGAGCACTGCTGCAAGCTAAAACTCGCCAAACCATAGCCATTGCTGTCACTGTCAATATAGCTCAGTCCGGGGTTGGCGTGGTTGGGGCCGAGCCAGTCGGACAGTGTTTCCCAGCCGCTATTGGCGTAAGCGATAGCTGCCAGTGAACCCTGAGTCATGGTCATATTGAACGTATTGACCGGCTTACCCTCAAGTTCACACTTCACCATGTCCATAAAAGTAGGGCTGCTGCCGCCGCTGGCGGAGTGCCAGACGTAGGTATGCATGGGCGTTGAACTGATGCCGGTCACATTGAAATCCACCGCTACTGGCGGTGAGTCCGGCTCAGACTGGTCGAGCACCAGAGTGCCGGCAGACTGGCAATGGTGGTCGCCGGACAAGGATACGAGAGGACCTATCTGTTCGCTTTCCAGAAATTGCATCAATTCGCGGTATTCACCGGGGAAGCCGCTCCAGGAGTCCTGCGAGAGGGCCGAGTCGTCGAGGCCCTGTAGCGGTATGCTGCTAAGGTCCAGTCTCATAGGCAGTGCTGGCAAGCTGTTGCCCCAGACCTTCCAGTGCGCGTCGGAGCTACCCAGTTTGTCACGAAACCATTGTTTTTGGGTGGTACCGAAGAGACTGGCTGGCTCGCGTGCAAGGGCCGGGTTCGCTGTGGTGCCGTCGCCAAAGGGCAGCAGTTCAGGTGCCTGGCCGCCATTGTAGTTGCGCCCGGCATCGCAGATATCGATCAACTCTAGCGGTATCGCCGCCAGACCCAGTTCCTCAATCAATCCGCTGGGCACCGGTGGAGCGCTGCGGTATGAGCGTAAGTCGGTTAGGAAAAGGTCAAGCATACCCCAGCGCAGATCGCGATATATCTGAAGATTGTCGGTGTCGTCCTCTACGTGCGCCGGTATGAACTCAAACCAGGCCTTGTTGGCATCCTGTTTGCGCTGTAGTTCTGGTTTGATCACATCGTCGTAGGTGCTGAAGTGTTGAAACGAATTGTTGGTAAATTCATGATCGTCCCAGGTACAGATAAAGGGCCAGCGGGCACGGGCGTCCTGCAGATCAGGATCGCTCAGGTAGGTTTTATATAAATGACGGTAATCGGCGAGTGTGCGGGCCCAGGTCCGACTGCCGGTCTCTGCCTTGGAGCCGTCAGGATAAGCGGGGAAATCACGTATAACGCGATCACCTTCGACGACCTGGTTCTGATACCGTTCATAAACGAAGTCGCCCAAGTGCAGTACAAACTGAATTTGTTCGTCCGCCGGGCGGGCGCTGTCTTCGGTTACCATGCGCCGCCACGCGCCAAAATAACCCAGTTCGAAGTTCTGGCAGCTGGCAAAGGCGAGGTTCACCGGTTGTTCACTGTCGGCACTGGGTGCGGTCATAGTGCGCCCGCGACGTGATTCTCCGCCAGCCTTGGCGACAAAGCGGTAGAAGTAATGTTGCCCGGCGTTCAAGCCCTTAACATGGGCGCGCACGGTGTAATCTTCGGTTTGCAGTGCAATCAGTGTTTGTTCGGCTACAACACTTTCAAAGTCGTCGTTGAGGCTAACCTGCAATACGAGTTCTACGTTTCCGGCTTGCAGCGGTTCCGCGCGCGTCCACAAAATAACGCTGCTGTCAGTGGGGTCGCCTGAGGCAACGCCCTGGGGGAAACTGATTCTTGTGGTGCTGGGGACGGCGGCAATCAGTGTCGCACTAAAGGGTGCGGTGGCAGTTACCAGGCAGGTGCCAGCCAGCTGCAGGAAACTGCGACGTCGGAGGGTCATGCTCATGCCTCTTAATGATTACTGTGATTAACCGGACTAACTTAGACTATTTGACCAGCAGGCGCTATTGCCCAGAGCTGGTGGGTTTGGTCTTTTTGCCGCCCCAGCGCCGCATCAGGTCATGTTCTATGTCGAGACAGTCGAATAATTTGCCCACGCTCTGGTCGACGATTTCGGTGACGCTGGCAGGTTGCTGATAAAAGGCCGGGACGGGTGGCAGAATAACTGCACCATAGTCTGCGGCACGGGTCATCAGTTCCAGGTGGCCTTTGTGTAATGGCGTTTCGCGGACCATTAAAATGAGTGGCCGGCGCTCTTTGAGAGTGACATCGGCGGCCCGAACCAGCAAGTTGTCGGCGTAGGAATTGGCGATACCGGACAGCGTTTTGATGCTGCAGGGCACCACTGCCATGGCATCGGCCCGGTAGGAGCCACTGGCAATACCCGCAGCGAGGTTGTCGTTGCTGTGAACCACATCAGCCATGGCCTTAACATCAGCCACCTTGAAATCAGTCTCCACGGCTATGTTCAAGGCCGCGCCGTCGCTGATGATCAGGTGGCTTTCGATGGTATCCATTTCGGCCAGGTGTTGTAGGGCCCGAATGCCGTAGATGACGCCTGAGGCGCCGCTGATACCAATTATAATTCGCTTTTTCATGAGCTGTCCTTTGCTGACGTGAGAGCATCGCAGAATCTGAAATCAGGGTCAAAGCTTCTACTGCTTATGGACGATGAAGCCGTCGCGATTCGGCGGTACACTGTCGGACAGCCATAATTCAGTTAAGTGGGGTTCGGAATGAAGCAGGCACTGTCTTTTTGTCGCATGTGTATGGGGCATTGCGGGGTAGTCGTTGAGGTGGATGACCAGGGTAGCTTGCAGAGTATTCGTGGGGATCAGGATGATCCGCAGACGCTCGGCTTCGCCTGTTACAAAGGCATGAAAGCCACGGAGTCTCACAATAGCCCCGAGCGTATTTTGCACCCACTGAAGCGTCAGCCTGATGGCACCTTTGCGCGTGTGGAATTGAGCCAGGCGCTGGACGAAATTGCCGAACGCATCAGCACGCTGCGCGATAGCTATGGCCCCGACAGTATTGCCGGCTATAAAGGCGGCGGCGGTTTCTTCACATCTTCTTCGGTTAAGCTGCTGGCAAGCTTGCTCAAGGAACTTGGCAGTCATAAGTCATTTTCTTCGGTCACTATTGATCAATCTTCTAAAGCGGTGAGTGCTGGCCGTATTGGTATCTGGCCCGCCGGTCGCGATCCTTTCGACAAAGCCGAGGTGCTGCTGCTTTTAGGCGCTAATCCGCTGGTAACAATTTCTACCACAGGCTTTGACAACCGCAATCCGGTCAAGCGCCTCAAGGCAGCGCGTGAGCGCGGCATGAAGTTAATTGTTGTGGATCCCAGGGAAACTGAAACAGCCAAGTTCGCCGATCTTCATTTGCAGGTACTGCCGGGAGAGGATGCTGCAGTGATGGCAGGTCTTCTTCATATCGTTTTGAAAGAGGGATGGGAGGATAAAGAATTCTGTGCCGACCATGCCGGACAGCTCGATGAGCTGAGGTCTGCAGTGGCGAACTTCACGCCGGACTGGGTCGCCTCTCGCGCTGGCATCAGCAGTGCTGAGTTATACGCGGTAGCCCGCGCTTTTGCTTATGATGCAAGTCGCGGTTGCGCCACCAGCGCAACGGGTCCGGACATGTCGGCTTATCCGAATCTGGCGGAACACTTAATAGAAACGCTGAACGTAATTTGCGGCCGCTTTCTTCGCGAGGGAGAGGAGGTTCCTAATCCGGGCGTACTGAAGCCGCGCTGGCCGCGTCCGGCCCAGGTGATTCCAGCGCCGCGCTGGTGGGAGCAGGGTTATCAAAGCCGCGTTGGTGATTACGGTCTGATCGAAGAGGAGTTACCAACCGGTACTTTAGCTGAAGAAATTTTGCAGCCCGGTGACGGGCAAGTGCGTTGTCTTATCGTTCACGGCGGTAACCCGGCCGCCGCGGTGCCAGATCAGCGGCGCATCTTGGAGGCACTGCGCGCATTGGATTTGCTGGTAGTCATTGAGCCTTTCATGAGCGTTACTGCGCAACTGGCTGACTACATACTGCCGCCGACATTGCCCTACGAGCGGGCCGACCTGCCGCTATTTATCTACGAAGAGTTGGTGACCTTTGCACCCTATACTCGTTACACGCCTGCTGTAGCGACTCCGCCAAGTGGGGCGGAAGTGTATGACGATCATCATTACTTCTGGGAACTGGCGCGACGTCTGGACGTGACGCTGCATTATTTTGAAACGCCACTTGATATGAGCGAGGCGCCCACCACCGAGGACTTGTTGCAGATTGCGATGGTCCACGCGGACTTTGACCTCGAACATCTCAAGGCGCATGAGCGCGGAGTGTACGTGGATAAGCCGCAGCGGGTAACAGCAGCTGACCCGGCGCTGCAGACTCGTTTTAGTCTACTACCCGCCGATGTCGCGGCGGAGCTGCAGTCTGTCTATGCTCAGGCACCCAGTCGTGACTTTGGTTATCGGTTTGCGGTGCGGCGCATGCGTGACACGCTTAACAGTGCCTGTCGCGACCTGCCGTCCATTAAACAAA
Organism: Candidatus Litorirhabdus singularis; assembly: GCF_026262625.1. Lineage (GTDB taxonomy): Bacteria > Pseudomonadota > Gammaproteobacteria > Pseudomonadales > Halieaceae > Litorirhabdus > Litorirhabdus singularis. Next base: position 1,218,725 of record NZ_SHNN01000002.1, on the reverse strand, counting down.
GGGTGCCTTATAACCGGGTCTTTGTTAACCCATTGGACCTGCAGGCGGAAGGTTGTGCCGATGGCGACAGACTGCGTGTGTGCTCGGAGCATGGCAGCATTGAGGCGATCGCAGCGGCTGATCCTAGCGTGCGACAGGGTGTCGTGTCAGTCAGTCACGGCTTCGGTGGTTTGCCTGATGCGGATGATTATTTGGAGCAGGGCAGTAATACCAATCTACTGATAAGCACCAGTAGTGACCTGGCTTCGATTAATGCTATGCCGCGAATGAGTGGTTTTCCGGTGCGTCTGGAGGTAGTGTAAGACGCAGGTAAGAAAGTCAGCAGAAGGATGTTAGAACAATGAGTTTATTTGGTATTCGCAAGAAGCACAGTATTCCAGACGCAGCCAGCGCTTTGCCCGGGCGTGACACCGCTATACCCGTGCCCGCGCAGCACTATGTGAATGGCAATCCGCTGCAGCCCCCCTTTCCGGAACATCTGGAGCAGGCGGTATTTGGCATGGGTTGTTTCTGGGGTGTGGAGCGCATTTTCTGGCAGATCCCCGGTGTTTATACCACCGCTGTCGGCTATGCCGCTGGCGTCACCCCCAATCCTAGCTATCAGGAAGTCTGCAGTGGTCAGACCGGACACAATGAGGTGGTGCTGGTCGTTTTTGACCCGTCAGTGGTAGATTATGGAACATTACTGAAACACTTTTGGGAGGGACATAACCCGACTCAGGGTATGCGTCAGGGCAATGATATGGGTACCCAGTATCGGTCTGGAATATACACCTTCGGCAGCTCTCAGCAAGCTGCAGCAGAAGCTTCTCTGGCCGCGTTTCAGCAGGCTCTGGATGCTGCCGGTGTGGGCGCGATTACTACAGAAATAGAAGAAGCCACCGCCTTTTATTACGCCGAGGATTATCACCAGCAGTATCTGGCGAAGAATCCCGGCGGATATTGCGGTCTTGGTGGCACCGGTGTCAGCTGTCCACAGGGAGTGGCTGGCGTCGCCGTCTGATTGCCGTGCCTGCCGGAGCTTACGCAAACGCTCTATAAATGCTGCCGATGAAAGCTCGGGCCATGAGGATCGAAGGTTTCCTATCGTGAATAGATATTACTTATCGACCTTGGCTCTGGCTTTCTTGTTAAGCGTCGCCTGCACGCCAGCGCCCGAACGTCTTGGCGAAATTCCCCTTGGCGTACCCAGCGAGTGGCCTGCCTATGGGGCGACAGCAGGCGGCAGTCACTTTTCTCGCGCCAATCAAATAACGCCCGAGAACGTGGCGCACCTGGAATTAGCGTGGGAGCACCGTTCGGGTGATATCCGCGAGGCCGGTAAAATACCCGGGTCAGCGCAAGGATTTCTTCCGCAAGGCTATATCAGCCAAAGTTCACTGCAGGTAACGCCGATTGTTGTGGAAGACCGGCTTTACTACTGCACACCTTTTAACCGGGTGTTCGCATTGGATGCTAACTCCGGCGAAGAACTGTGGGTGTTCGACCCAGAGATTGATCACTACGCCGATTTACTGTCCAATTGTCGTGGGGTCAGTTCCTGGCAATCAGGTAAACAGGGTTTTTGTGAACACCGAATTTTACTGGGAACCCTGGACGCGCGTTTGATCGCTCTGGACGCTGCCACCGGTCGACGCTGTGAAGACTTTGGTGATACCGGGGAGGTCGATACCAGCCACGGTATGGTCGAGCATCACCCGGCTGAATACAGCATAACCTCGCCGCCAGCTATCCTGGGTGAAAACGTCATTACCGGCGCGCTGGTGCTGGACAATCAGCGCACAGATTCACCCAGTGGTGTTATTCGTGCTTACAACGTGCGCACGGGTGAGTTGGTGTGGGCCTGGCACCCGGTTGCACCGGGCGATCGCACTCTGGAGGCAGGGGGTGAGTTTCGGGCGGGTACAACCAATGTGTGGTCGATTATCTCTGTTGATGAGGAGCGCGACCTGGTGTTTCTGCCGACGGGTAATACCACACCAGATTACTACGGCGGTCATCGGCAAGGGTCGGACTACTATTCAAGTTCTGTAGTGGCGCTGCGAGGCTCCACCGGTGAGTTGGTTTGGCACTTTCAGACCGTTCATCATGATATATGGGATTACGATGTGCCCGCACAACCCACGCTGGTGGATTTACAGGTCGATGGTGAAACCGTGCCAGCGGTAGTGCAGGTCACCAAGATGGGGATGACGTTTGCGCTGCACAGGGAAACCGGTGAACCGCTGTGGCCGGTAGAAGAACGGCCGGTGCCGCAGACTGGAGCAGTGGTGGGCGAGTACTTGTCTCCGACCCAGCCCTTTCCAACCCATATCCCCCATCTTGTTGATCCCATCGTTACTGCGGATGATGTCTGGGGCATGGTGTTAGTGGATCAATGGGCCTGTGCCAAGAAAATAGCCGAGTACAACAACCTCGGCTGGTACACACCGCCCTCTGTTGAGGGCACGCTCAACAGCCCGGCCAACGCAGGCGGCAATAACTGGGGCTCACCGGCTATCCACCCGGATAGCGGAGTGATGGTGGTGTATACAAACCGGGTTCCGGGCATAACGCGGCTCATTCCTCGCCAGCAGTGCGAGGGAGTGTCGCAACAGATGAAGGGCACACCGCACTGCGTGCAAGTCGGCATGTTTATGTCTCCGCTGGGGATACCGTGTACTAAGCCGCCCTGGGGTACGCTGGATGCAATAGATCTCAATGCGGGTAAAGTCCTGTGGAGTGTACCGCTGGGTACCACGCGCAATCTGGCGCCGTTCCCGGTCTGGTGGATCAAGGGCTTACCGGGGCTGGGCGGAGTCATGATGACTGATAGTGGGCTGGTGTTCGCGGGTATATCCAATAGCCACACCCTGCGCGCGTTTGATGTAAAAACCGGGGCGCAGTTATGGGAGGGCAAGCTGCCGACAGGGGCAAATGCGGTGCCTATGACTTACCAGGTAGGTGACCGTCAATATGTGTTGATCGCCGCTGGTGGTCACTGGGGCGGTGGTAGCCCGCCGGGAGACCACATCATGGCATTTGCCTTACCGGTTAAATAGAACTGCTGATCCCGAATTCTTTCGGCCATAACAGGCGCACGGGTTTCTATTGAATTTTCCTGAAGTATTCCAAGGCCACAGTCAGTTTCTGGATCGGGTTTACCTATATTACGACAATCGACAGAGGAGGCCGCACGCTTGCCAGCGAGCACCCCCGGGGTGGCTGGGTCGCGCACTGATAGCGTCTGATGGGCGTTCTAAGGCAGTGCTAACGAACCTATTAAGCGGTGTTAGGATGGCGGGAAAATGCGCCGTCAATTACCTTGTGCCGCAGTGCATAATTTCTTACAGTGGAGCTCTATCAGTCTTAGACGACCCTAACTACTAATAATAAATTGAGGTATTGCTGATGATAGCTAAGTCGACGCGAGCTTTTTGCAAACCGTGCGTTATGGCTCTGGCCGTGAGCACACTGTTGGGAACCGCCACCAGTCCGGTGGTGATGGCAGAGGACGCTATTCTCGAAGAAGTTATTGTCACCGCGCGAAAGCGCCAGGAAAGTCTGCAAGAGACGCCTATTGCGGTAACCGCATTGGGCGCGGAAGCCCTGCGCGAGGCCGGGGTTCGTAATCTGGCTGATCTCAACTCCATAGCACCCAATATTGAGGTGCAGTCGGCTAACGGCAATGCACCTTTGGCCAATATATATATTCGCGGTATCGGACAACGCAACAGTGGCCCGAACATTGATTCCGGTGTGGGAATCTATATCGATGATGTGTACGTAGGTCGTCCTGATGGTGCCTTGCTGGATCTTAATGATATTGCTTCAGTACAGGTGCTGCGGGGCCCACAGGGTACTCTATTTGGTAAGAATACTACTGGCGGTGCGCTGGTCTTTACTACCAATCGGCCGCAGGACGAGTTTCAGGGCAGCATTGAGGCGCGGGTAGGCAATTACGGCCGCATGGATGGCTCAGCCATGATTAACATTCCTCTTGGGGAAGATTTTGCGACGCGTCTGTCGGTCAATAGTGTTAATCGCGATGGCTACATTGAGAACCAGTTCGATGGTGACGATTACGTTGATGAAAAGCGGGTCAACGCCATATGGCAGTTGCGCTGGAATGCCAGCGATACCGTGACCCTGGACTTGAATGCCAACTATGCCGATACCGACCAGAAAGCGCGGCCCCAGCGTTGTGTGCCAGTCGATGGCGTAACGGGGTGGCAGGCAGCTTTGTTTGATACGCTGCAGGTAACACCCTCGACCGGTCGCACTTACGATGATTTCTGTCAGGACGCTGCAGATTTGGGTGACGATCGAAAGGTGATATCAGATCTTGGTGGTGGCTATGAAGCCGAGAATAAAGGGCTGTCGTTCACCGCTGAGTGGGAAATTAACGACAATATGTCGTTTAAGAGTGTGAGCGCCTGGCGTTATACCAAAGCGGCTCAGGACGATGAGTTGGATCATACCGGTCTACCCTGGCTGCATCGTACGCAATTAGTGCATCCGCAAAGTTCGCATCGGGAAACCGATCAATACACGCAGGAGTTCGAGTTAAGCGGCAGCGCAGCCGATGACCGGTTGCAATATGTGGCCGGCTTCTTTTACTTCGATGAGCAAACCGATGGCAACATAGCGACCAATTTCCTGGGTCCATTTGATCCCGGTATCGGCGGCTTGTTTATGCTTAACAGCACGTCTACCTTACTGGAGGCAAAGAACAAAGCGTTCGCGGCATTCTCTCAGGTGGAGTGGTCGTTTAATGATAACTGGCGCACCACGCTGGGCATTCGCTACACCGACGAAGAGCGTGAATTGTCGCGTCAGCGCTATGCACTTGAGCCAGCCACGCTGGACCAAAATGGCGGCGCGGTCAATGCTGCCTTCACAGGTGCCTGGTCGGTGGATCGTAGTGTGTTTGAGTACAATCCTAATTTTAATTTTGCCGAAACCGATTACACTCAGGAGGATGTTGGAGCCGATGACACCAGTTTCATGGGTAGCCTACAGTATCTGATTACCGATTGGAGCTGGGTGGATACTGGCAGTATCTACCTGACCTACAGTGAGGGGTTTCTGTCTGGGGGTTTATCAGAAGCGCCCAGCGGAGAGCTGGAGACCTTCGAGCCGGAGGAAGTCGCTAACTACGAACTGGGTATCAAACTCGATCTTCTCGATCGGCGTTTGCGGCTCAATGCGGCGATGTTTTACGCGGATTACACTAATCGCCAGTTGACTACGTTGGTGATAAACACGACTACAAACTCGCCGGCTGGCGCGACCATCAATGCCGCCAAGTCCACCATCAGTGGGATCGAGATAGAAACCATATGGTTGGCCACGGAAAATCTTGAACTGTTCTTCAATGCCACCTTCAACGATGGTGATATCGATGAATTTGAGGATGTGCAATTACTCTACGCGGAGGCTGGCGATCCTATCTCCGATGGCTGTGATCGTATTAACTTGGCGTTGGTCCTGGTTGATGAGTGCAACGTAGATCGCTCCAATGAGAATTTGCCCCGCCTGCCAGAGGAAACCTATTTCCTGGCGGCCCAGTACACGTTTAACACGGGCATTGGCGCGATTATTCCGCGCCTGCAGGCCAGTTTAAAGAAAAACGTTGATTACTGTTTTGACTCCACCAGTTGCGTTACCGAACTGTGGCTGGAGGACGAGCAATTTGATGTCAGCGGGCGAGTTACCTGGATATCGAACGATGGCAAATGGATTGGCTCTCTGTATGGAACCAACCTGACCGACGAAGATTACGTGGTCGGTGGCACTGCTCTGCTGGAGTCGGCGGGTGTCGGTGGCTATGCCGCCAATGCGCCGCGCATGTATGGCGCCGAATTGAAGTGGTCGTTCTAATCGATCAGGTGTGACTGACGGGCTCGAAGGGGACCAGGGGCAGGCTATGCAACGCAGAGATTTCCTACGCTATACAGGGGCTGGAATTGCTGGTCTGGGCGGTGCCGGTTTGTTGGCAGGTTGCAGTAAAGAGCAGCCTTATATGTTCTGGCGTGAGGGAAACTATCCGCCCGTTTCAGAGCAGGTTACGGTCACTGACCTAAAGGTGGAGGGCGCCATACCTCCCGAGCTTAGTGGACTCTACGTGCGCAATGGTCCCAACGAGCACACCGGTCCCAGCGATCATTTTTTTGGTGGCGACGGAATGCTGCACGGGCTGCGACTGCAAAACGGTAAGGCACTCTGGTACCGCAATCGCTACGTTGATACACCGGTGCTGCGCGAAGAAACCGGCGGCATGGGCCCGCCCAAGTTGGCGGATACTAGCAGTGCAGTTTCGCTCATTCATCACGGTGGCAAGCTACTGTCGTTGGGCGAGTTTGGCTACCCCTATGAAATTGATCCCACGGATCTGGCGACCATAGGCCCCTACAATTACGCAGGTCGTTTAAAGACAAATATGACGGCACATCCCAAGGTCGACCCGGTCTCCGGAGAGCTGATTCTATTCGGCTATAACGTCATGGAGCCGTATTTAACCTATATGCGAGCTAACGCTGCCGGTGAGATGGTGCAGGTTGAGCCTATTACCACTAAAGGCCCAAGCATGATGCATGATTTTGCGGTGACCGAAAATTACGTCATCTTCATGGAAATGCCGATTATATTTTCGATGCGGCTGGCGGTGACCGGCGATGGTCTGCCGTTTCGCTGGGATGATTCCGCGCCCTGTCGGTTTGGTATTATGCCGCGCACCGGCAAAGACGCGGATGTGCGTTGGTTTGATGTCCCTCCGTGCTTTATCTTCCACACTATGAATGCGTTTGAGCAGGGCGACGAGGTGGTACTGGATGCCGCCCGTTACGAAAAGCTATGGGTAAAGGACTCACACGATTTTAACCATCCGGCCTACCTGACGCGGTTTACCATGAATCTGACAACCGGTTCAGTGGCGGTTGATCGTCGCGATGAGCAGGCCATGGAATTTCCGCAAATACACCGAGGATTGTGGACGCGGCCTTACCGGTATGGGTATGGCCTTAGCGCGGAGGAGTCACTAGGCGAAATGGCATACGACGGGGCCACCGGGTTTATGAAGTTTGATATGCAACTCGGCAGTAGTGAACGTCACGATCTGGCCTCACATTTTGCGCCTAACGAGGCGTTTTTCGTACCCACGTCCAAGGCTGAAGATGAAGGCTATTTGCTGAGTTATGTCTATGACCGACGTGACCAGAAGAGCGCGCTGTGGATTCTGGATGCCAATAACATCAAAGCCGCACCGGTTGCGAAAGTACAACTACCGGTGCGTGTGCCGCAGGGCTTCCACGGTGAGTGGGTTGATGAAGAGCAGCTAGCTTAGCAGCTCTGGTTGTTCGTCAATGATAGTTTGGTACAGCGGCTGAAAATTGAACCAGCCGGCTATCGGAACACCGACAGTTTTGAAAGTCTGCTTGGCTGCTTCGGGACGGATCAGCTTGGGCGTGCCAGCGGCTTCTGCCATGAGCTGGGCCTGGCAGCTGCGCTCCATGGTGATAAACCACCAGGCGGCAGCTTCAATGGTCTCTCCCACGGTCAGCAGGCCATGGTTCTGTAAAATAGCAGCTTTTGCGTCGCCCAATGCCTCGGCAATTTTAACACCTTCGCTGTTGTCCAGCACGACACCGGTAAAATCATCAAACAGCACATGGTCTTCGTAAAAAGCGCAGGCGTCCTGAGTGAGTGGGTCAAGCAGGCGTCCCAGACTGGACCAGGCTTTGCCGTAAATCGAGTGCGAGTGGGCGGCCGCAGTGACGTTTGGATTGGCCATGTGAATATTGGCGTGAATAGTAAACGCAGCGCCGTTAAGCATGCCATGGCCTTCCACAATTTCGCCGGTGTGGCTGACCAGCAGCAGGTCCGATACGGTCATTAGTTTAAACGACTTGCCCATGGGGTTAACCCAGAAGTGGTCGGTACGCTCCGGGTCGCGGACAGTAATGTGACCAGCGACGCCCTCATCAAAACCAAATTTACCGAACAGGCGCAGCGCGGCGGCTAGTTTGTTCTTGCGATCCTCACGAATTTCGTCAGGAGTTTCAGGCATTTTCATCATGTCACCACCAGCTTCGCGGTTCATGATGATGTCATTGGCGGGTTGATTCATAGTTCTGCTCCAGTCGAGGGAAAAACGAGTATAGCTGCTTTGGGCGGGGAGGGCGAAACGCCGTGGCTACTCAAACGGCAGTTGGGTGGGCGTTAGTTCACCTTTACATTGCAGGCATTGATAGCGTCCCTTGCCCCTCACCATGGTGTTGTGACGCCGGGCTGAGACTTCGTGCAGGCGGCAATCACAGCGGTAGTTGTAGCGCGTTTGGCGGCGCTGGGGAATGCCGCTGAGATCAAAGCTGCAGGTGACGCTGGGGTCAGCGTCGAAGGCTTGCATTAGCGCCAGCCATTCCGGCCCATGGGGTTTAACCCGGCGTCGGTAGTGGCAGTGCACCGCAAAGTGCGCCACCTCATGCGGCACTGTACCGGTCAGGTTCTCGGGGTAGTATTTTGCGAACAGCCAGGGATTGTAGCGAATAATGCGGTTGCCGCCTGCGACTTTAAACATGCCGGCGCTACTGCCGGGAAGATCGAAGCGTATTTGGACTTCTTTCAGCGGGTGTTGGTACACGGTCTCGGCCAGCTGCAGGTACTGATTCGTGGCCGCGATCACCTCGGCGCGGCGCTCATCGTCTATGGGTTCGATCATTGCCGTTCAATCATCCTGCACTTTACCGCGCAGCTGCTTGGTGTGTCCGCGTTGGGTTTTTTTGTCGACTCGCTTGCGCTGCGAGCTGCGACTTGGCTTGGTAGCGCGCCGTGGTTTTTGTACAACGAGTGCCTTGAGGATAATTTCGCGAAGCCGTTGCAAGGCGTCGTCATGGTTTTTTTCTTGCGTGCGGAAGCGTTGTGCCTTGATGATCAGCACGCCGTCCTTGGTCAGGCGTTGGTCGCGCAGGGCCAGCAGTCGTTCCTTGCAGTATTCCGGTAGTGAGGAACGGGGCACATCAAAGCGCAGGTGAATGGCGCTGGAGACCTTGTTAACGTTCTGTCCGCCGGCACCCTGCGCACGGATGGCCTGCCACTCAAGCTCAGCTTCCGGGACTCGCAAATGGCTGTTGATTTGTAAATCTGGCATCGATTGGACCGGTTTTCGATAGTAACTTCAGACGGGCATTGTATGGCACAACTGCAACCAGTTCAGCAACGCCGGACCGCGATATTTATGGCGATGCAAGATAATACTGAAGCTGCGGCTGAAGTCACGCCAGTGAATGTCCAGAGGCACCAGAGAACCGCGGGCAAAAGCTTCCTTCAGACAGATTCTGGACAGGCAGCCGATACCAAGCCCAGCCTCTACGGCACGCTTGATGGCTTCGGTATGCTGCAGCTCCAGATCAATCTCCAGTTCGCTGAGCAAGCCGTGCATGGCGCGATCAAAGGTCTGGCGGGTGCCGGAGCCGGGTTCCCGAACTATCCAACGGGCTTTTTTGAGGTCATCGTCTTGCAGTGACTTGCGCTGGGCCAGCGGATGGTCGGGTGCGGCAAAGGCGATCAGCTCGTCGTCGCGCCAGTGGATAATGTCTAACTCCGGATGGTGCAGCTCGCCTTCAATGAGCCCGACATCGAGCTGAAAGTTAGCGACAGCTGCGGCGATATGCTCAGTGTTGGCAACCTCCAATGCGACACTGGCCTGTGGGTACTGCTCGCGAAATTGCGCGATCATGCCGACCGCCAGGTAATTGCCGACGGTCAAAGTGGCGCCGATACGCAGGTGACCGCTAGTGGCCTGCCCAGCTAATTCGCTCTCGATAGTGGCTGCTTGCTCGATCAGTGCCTGAGCGCTGGGACGCAGGCTTCTGCCGCGTTCGTTGAGATGCAGGCGTTTGCCGACGCGGTCAAATAGCTGCACTTGAAACTGGTTTTCCAGCTCGCGTAAAGCACCGCTGGCGGCTGACTGTGACATGGCTAACTGGTCTGCAGCGCGACTGATATTCTCACTGTTGGCTGTAGCCAGAAAAACTTCCAACTGACGCAGGGTATAGCGCAAGAGCTGTACTCCTTATATCGGTAAAAGCGATATTATATATCATTATTAACCGTTTTATAAATATAACGGCGCGCATTATGCTGGAGTCCAATTCAAGAGTTAAGGAGTCACGGACATGGCTGAATTACTGCGTGCAGAAGTCACCGAGGTGCATCACTGGACTGACAACCTGTTCAGTTTCAAAACCACTCGTGATCCCGGCTTTCGTTTCAAGAGCGGCTATTTCACCATGATAGGCCTGGAACAGGAGGGGCGACCACTGCTGCGTGCTTATAGCATGGCGAGCCCACACTATGCCGAAGAGCTGGAGTTCTTCAGCATCAAAGTTGCGGACGGTCCGCTCACCTCACAGCTGCAACATATCAATGTGGGCGATGAGATTCTGGTAAACAGCAAGGCGACCGGTACGCTGGTAGAAGACAACCTGTTACCCGGTAAGCATTTGTACCTGTTGGCGACTGGCACCGGGTTGGCGCCTTTCCTGAGCATTATTCGCGACCCGGAGATTTACGAAAATTTTGACAAGATTATTTTGACCCACGGGTGCCGCTACGTTGATGAGTTGGCCTATCAGGACATCATTACTGACCATTTACCCCAGAACGAGTATTTTGGTGACGTGGTGCGCGAGAAGTTGATTTACTACCCAACGGTGACCCGTGAGAAGTTTCAGACCAACGGACGTCTCACTGACCTGATGCGTATCGGAAAACTGACTCGGGATCTTGGTTTACCGGCGTTAGACCCTGAGCATGACCGTTTTATGCTGTGCGGAAGTCCGGCAATGCTTAAGGACCTGACCGGGTTACTCAAGCAGGGTGGTTTCCGTGAGACGCGCAATGGCGAGCTGGGTCATTATGTGGTGGAGCGTGCCTTCGTCGAATAGGCTAAATCTTCGGGGCTTGCACGGGAGCGCAAGCCCCCCCCATTACTTGCCGCGGCTGCTATAGACAGGCAGTGGATCTACCCCGGCGAAATGTGCCTCAATGTCCTCGATGCTTAGCGGGCTATCCTGCTGCTTGATATGATCTTCTGCGGGAGAGTGCCACAGCGCCACTTTATGGCCGTTGCAGGTCAGGCACTGGCCGTTCATGGCGGCAGCGGCGTCACTGGCTAACCAGACCAGTCCCTGCGCCACATCCTCAGGCTCGCCAAAGCCCATTTCCTTAGCACTCATGTCAGCCTTGTCGACCAGCGGTTGGGTCATATCCGTGCGAGCTACCGGCCACATGGCATTACTACGAATGTTATAGCGCGATAGCTCTTTGGCGGCGGTATACATCATGCCCATAAGCCCGGCCTTGGCGGCCGCATAGTTGGTTTGGCCGAAATTCCCAATGAGCCCTGACGCTGAGGTAATCTGGATGATATGGCCACCGGATTCTTGTTCACGCATGGCTTGAGCTGCCTGCCTTGTGCACATGAACGGTCCGCGCAGGTCTACGCCAATGACCTCGTCAAAGTCCTCGTCGCTCATTTTCATCAGCGTGCGGTCGCGCACAATACCGGCGTTGTTGACCATAATGTCGATGCCGCCAAATTTCTCAACGCAGGTATTGACCAGTTCGCTGCAGACCGCAGACTCGGCGACTGAGCCCGCCACGCAGTGGACATTCGCGCCCAGCGCGCGCAGTTCATCGGCGGTGGCCTCGAGCGCAGTTTGGTTGGTACCGTTGATGATCAGCGAGGCACCTTCGCGTGCCATAGCCAGTGCAAAATGCCGGCCCAGGCTGCGCGAAGAGCCCGTAATCACTGCCCGTTTTCCTTCTAATCTTGCCATAGCTTTCAGTCTCCTCAGACGTCGATGCCGCCAGTCTCTGGTGCGGGACGGGCGCGTTGATTGTAGAGCAGGGCGACAATGCGCTGCCGTTCTTGTTCTGGCACCTCAGAGTAGCTCTGGGTCAGGTCACTGCCTATTGCCATGCCGCGCTGCAGTGCGGGGCGCTGTGCCAATTCGTCTAGCCAGCGTGTTACGTATTTGAATTCTGTCAGATCAATGCCCTGCGTTTCCCAGCCGCAGGCCCAGGGGTAACAGGCCATGTCGGCAATCGTATAGGCATCACCCGCGAGGTAGCGGCGGTCATAGAGGCGATTATTCAGTACGCCGTAAATGCGGTGCAGTTCATCGTTGAAACGGGCCATGGCATAGCTCTGGTCGCCCTGTTTGTCCTTCAGTCTGGCAAAGTGGCCGCGCTCGCCGGTCTTCGGCCCCTGATTGGCCATTTGCCACATGACCCATTGGTAGACTTCCCATTTCTCCCGTTCATCGCGGCCACCGAACTGGCCGGTCTTTTCGGCGATATACATCATGCAAGCACCGGATTCGAATACCGATAGCGGCTCATCGCCGGTTGCCGGGTCATGATCGACAATCGCCGGCATACGATTGTTGGGGCAGATGTTCAGAAACTCGTCCTTAAACTGATCGCCGCTGCCGATGCTGCAGTAGATTACTTCGTAATCGGCCCCGCATTCCTCGAGTTGGATGGTTAGTTTCTTACCATTGGGGGTGGGCCAGTAATGTACGTCAATCATTAAGATTGCCTCGTTGTCTTTGCAGAACACTGATTGTGCCTATAATAGAGGTTTGGTCAACGGATACTTGATAATGGGTTTTTACGATAAGCATATAGTGCCGCGTTTGGTAAATTGTGGCTGTGGTACCAAACCGATACTGAAGCAACGTGAAAAAATTGTGCCCCGTGCCAGCGGCACCGTACTGGAGATTGGTATTGGAACCGGACATAATCTTCCTTACTACGATACCGAGCGGGTAACGCGCGTGATTGGTCTGGACCCGTCGGAGGAATCCTGGAAGTTGGCTGGCGAGCGTGCCAGAGACTTGCCGTTTCCAGTCGATTTTATCGGTTTGCCGGGCGAGCAAATTCCCCTTGATGACAATTCGGTGGACACCGTGCTGGTCACCTATGCCTTCTGTACGATACCCGATCCAGTGACTGCACTGGCGGGCATGGCGCGAGTACTGCGCCCAGGCGGTGAGCTGCTGTTCTGTGAGCACGGGGAAGCGCCGGACGCCAATATACAGCGGTGGCAGGAGCGTATTAATCCCTGGTGGCGGCCGCTGATGGGCGGTTGTAATCTGCATCGGAAAATTCCCGGTTTATTGGCCGAGGGCGGCTTTGTTATCGATGATCTGGAAGAAATGTATTTACCCAATACGCCCAGATTTGCCGGCTATCAGTATTGGGGCTCTGCGCACGCGAGCACTGGAGCTGCGTCAGCATGAGCCAGACCATGTCTGCTTACCGCATGTTGCAGTGGCAGCAGCCTCCGCAGCTGATGGAAGTAGAGGTGCCTGAGCCCGGGCCCGACGAGATACTGGTGCGGGTGGCCGGTAACGGCCTGTGTCATTCCGATCTGCATATGATGCATATGCCAGGTCAGTTGGGTCCGACACTGGGCTGGCAAATGCCGTTTACGCTGGGCCATGAAACGGCCGGGTGGATTGAGCGTTGGGGGAGTCGAGTGACTGGTTTACAGCAGGGACAGGCGGTCGCCCTGGTATCGCCGACATCCTGCGGCAGCTGTCACGAATGTCTCAGCGGCCATGATAATGTCTGTGGGCATAATGGTGTGGGTCGTGGCTTCGGTTTTGATGGTGGGCTAGCCGAGTTCGTGCTGGTAAGAGACAAGCGTTCGCTGATTGCACTGGAGGGCCTGGAGCCGCTCACCGCTGGCCCACTGACTGATGCGGGCGCCACCTCCTGGCATGGCTTTAATAGAATTCGACCGCAGTTATTGCCGGGCGCTAACGTATTGGTCATTGGAGCGGGTGGTTTGGGAAGTTTTGCCGTCCAGTATATTAAGCTACTAACGCAGGCCAGACTGATTGTCGCGGACATCGCCAGTAACAAGCTTGAGCACGCGCGCAGTCTGGGAGCAGATATTTGCGTCGATAGCAGTGCAGTGGATCTCGGGCGCGAAGTGATGCAACTGACTGAAGGCCAGGGAGTAGTAGCAGTGCTGGATTTTGTCGGCAACGAGCAAACGATTGCTGCCGGTATAGCTGTGCTGGGTAAGCTAGGCAGTTATGGGCTGGTAGGCGGAGAAATGGGCGGCTACCCGCAACCACTGTTTCACGCTCTGGCAAGTAAAGAGGCACAGATTTTCTCTTTTATGGGGCCCACGATTGCGGATACTCAGGCCGTGTTAGCGTTGGCCGCGGAGGGCGCGCTAGTCAATGAAGTAGAAGTATTTGAGCTCGCGGATGTTGGTGAGGCTTATCGGCGGCTTGGCGCCGGTGAGTTGACGGCGCGCGCCGTGATTCGGACCTCAGGTTAGTAGCTTGAGCGGCCTGCTAATGTCAGCTCGATCGACACCAGATGATGGCTACAAATCATGTCGCGGTAAGCGTTCGGCAGTTTTGTGGCGGTGGCTAATTGCACCACTGCTGTGTCTGTGGCTAATGCCACAGTCGGCCGTGGTGTGGTCGGCAGGTGGCGTGGTTGGCGAAGCGGGCAGTTGTATGATCGAAATTGGGCTATACACTGCTCATTTTACCGTCTACCAATCAGAGACCCGTGGCGACAGTGAATTTTGCGAGGACCTGCCTGATACCGGTCCCACCCTGTTTGTTCTGGACTACTTGCATGGCAGCATGAAGGAGGTCGGTGTGGACTTTCGAATTATTCGCGATGATGATGACTGGGGTATTTTTACTCGCTGGGAGAATATTGCGGCGCTGGAAGATCTGGACGCGCGCACTGTATTTTATCAGCCGGCTGCTGTGTTTTCAGGCAATCAACTGTTGGCAGAATACGACTTTCAAATGGCCGGTGATTACATTGGCATTGTCACTGCACCCCATCCCGACAAGGACATCATGTATCGAGCAGTGTTTCCATTTGCCGTAGCTAAACCTAACCACTTGCCCTGGCTGGCCTTACTGGCATTTGCACTGCTGCTGGGCGGCCTGTGGTGGAGACGTATCCATGCGCAGCACTAGACTCGCTCTGATCTGTATCGCATTAGTGCTGTTGGCTTGGCCGCCGCAGTGGTATCCGGATACCGTGCGCATAGCACTGACACAGTGGTTCGGAGCGGCCCCCTGGCGCAGCCTGCCAGGACCACTGGCGGCAAATGCTGAAACGCCGGAGGATTATTGCCCCGGCGGTGAGGCCGGTTGGCGTGATGAGCAAGAGATTGAGGGCGTTACGGTGCAGGCGGTGGCCGGTTGTGTGGCGGACAATCCGTGGTTGGTTGCTGCTGCCGTGCGTGGCACCAATAATGTATCGCATAGGGTCTTGATGCGCAGCGGCCTGACCGCAGACGCGGTAGAAAAAGGCGCTGATCTGGACGGCGACGGTGATCCGGATGTGATTCACATTCGACTGGAGGTCGCTGAACTTAACGGCAGTTCAGCGGAGTCCCGTGATCCTGTGACTAGCTATGCGTTGGCGCCAGGTATTACACCCGGGCTCTGGGTATTTGCGCCCAAGCTGGCAGGTATGGCAACCGAGAATTTTGAATCTAATCAGGCGCGCAGCGCGTTGCGCCTGCCATCGCCAGCGCTGCGGGTTGAGCAGGGTGATCGCGTTATCATCACGCTGGAAAATACCCACTACATGCCACACACGCTGCACCTGCACGGTGCCGACCATGGCTTTACTACGGCTACCGGCGCTGGCAATGACGGGGTGCCGCTGACCAGTGAAGTACCGGTGATGCCGGGCATGGCACGCAGCTATGAACTGACCCCACGGCACGCCGGCACCATGTTCTATCACTGTCACGTACAGCCTCATGTGCACGTGATGATGGGTTTACAGGGGCTGTTTGTGATTGAGGAAAACCGTCCGAATAACTGGGTCCAAACCATCAATGTCGGTGCCGGGCAAGTGCGCGCGCCGGCGGTGGCGGTGCGCGAGTCTTATCAGCAGGAGTATGACCTGCATTACCTGGATCTAGATCAGCAGCTCAGTGAGCGAATTCAGCACAGTAATGACCCCCGTGTGATCACGCGCTCCATGCATCGTGAGTACGATATTACCGACGCCAGCATGGATTACTTCACGCTCAATGGCCGCTCTTTCCCTTACACATTTCGAGAGTCACTGGTGGTTGCCGCGCCCGGCGACCGGATTAAATTGCGGGTAGTAAACGGCGGCGCCAAGGGCATTGCATTACATACCCATGGCCACAAATTTGTTGTGGTTGCAGAGGATGGCAGTGCGGTTCCCGAAGCGGCTCGTTCGGCGCGCGACGTGGTGTGGTTGGCAACTTCACAGCGAGCCGAGCTGGACCTGATATTGGAGAACGATGGTGTTCACGCCTATGGGCCGGGTATCTGGCCCTTTCATGACCATCAGTATCAGGGCGTCACCAATGACGGTATAGGGCCGGGCGGTAATATCAGCGCCATTGTTTACGAAGAGTATATGGGGGAGTCGGGTTGGCCGCGCACGCAAGGTGTATCCTGGGATAATTATTTCACAGTAGCCTACTACCGCAAGCAGTTGCCAGTGTGGCAAAGCTACGCACCGGGCTTGTTTGGAGACCCGGGCCCCGATTGGATATTGTTGCTGCGCCTGAGTGTGCTGATGCTGGCTCTGGGTGGTCTGCTGGGAACACTATTGTCATGGCTAAGATCAGGACGCTAGCACTACTGTGGCTGCTGGCTTTAGCGCCGACTTGCGCTTTGGCTCAGCACGCTGGCCATCACAATATGCAGCTAGATACAGCCGGTATGGTGATGAATGCCAATCATGACCGCCTGCCGCGCGGCTGCGATGCGATCTCCCGTGACTATGACTTTGATATCGCCGCCGGGCAGGAGTTTGCCGCGGCAGTACCGGGCACCAGTTTTGGTCTCAGCATGCATGAAGTGCGGGTTGAGCCCTGTGCGCGGGTGACCGTCAATTTTAGCAATCGCGATGAAGTGCGCCATCAGTGGATGGTGCATGGTTTGCCGAAGTACCTGTATCCCACCGGCATGTTTCACCTGGAAGCCAACGCCGGCGCCAGCGTGAGCGGCACATTTATCGTGCCCGGGGATGACCGCACTTACCTGATTCATTGCGATATGGCCCAGCACATGGAGAAAGGTATGAAGGGACAACTGGTGGTGGGCAAAGGCAGCGGTAATCTATGGAGCGTGCCGGGGGTCAGTAGGTCGTTTTACCGAGATAGTTATTTGCCGCGCGGCAGCTGGTTGCCGCTGTCAGCCGTGTTTTTGATGGGTATTATAGTAGCCACCCTGTGGGTTAGGCGGGGCCGCTGACCTTCAATGGTAGCTGCGACAGTCGCCGCACAAAGATGCTGGGTACATGCACCGGATCTGCCGTCAGTTGAAAGTCTGAAGTTTGCACAAGCAATTCCTCCAGCATAATTTTGGCCTCCAGACGTGCCAGGCGTGCGCCGACACAAAAGTGTATACCGCGCCCAAAACCGAGGTGGTCGCGGGGGCGCTCACGCTCCAGGTCAACACTGGTCGCCGCCGCATAGTGATCCGGGTCGCGATTGGCCGCCGACCACAACAGCAGGACTCTGGCTTGTTCTGGTAGCGTGATAGTGCCGAGAGTGGTGGCACGCTTGACCACCCGGTAGTGACCTTTGAAGGGTGATTCCAGGCGCACCACTTCTTCGATGAAGGCATCAATCAGGGACGGCTGCTGACGTAGCCGCCGCTGTAAATCTGAATTCTGTGCCAGTATGCGTACGGCACTGCCAGTCAGGCTGGAGGTGGACTCTCCTGCCGCACCCACCAGTACCACCATAATAGATACTGCTTCGGCTTCGCTGATTTGCTTAAGGCGTATACCCGCAACCAGTTCATCCAGAACGCATTCTGAGGTGTTTTTGTGCGGTGCCTGCAGCGCCTGCTGTAATTGTTTGTTCAGGTAACCGGCCATATCTGCGGTAGCGCTGCCGAGTGCCACCATCTGCTCCAGCGTGGTTGTCCCGGCGAGTATCTCGCCGCCACTGAAGGCCCATTTTAATAACTGTGGTAAGTCTTCTGGCGGCAGACCGACCAGTCGCGACATGGCCAGTACAGGTATGGGATCAGCAACTGCTGTCACCCAATCGCCGCCGCCAGCGCTGATGAAATCTTCAATCCGTTGTTGGCTCCAGTCGCGTATTTCTCGCTCCATCGCGGCTACCTTGCGCGCCGTCAGCTGCGGCAGTACTAGCCTGCGATGCACACTATGGGTTGGCTCGTCGGCGTTGGCGATAGCGTCGACGGCACTGCCAAACTGGGTTAGGTCGAACAGCTCCGCCTTACCATCTGTGCCGGTGACCAGTATGCCGGTGAGGTTGGCCGAATAGTCGTCCTGGTTTTGCAGTACCGAATCTATCAGCTGTGCCGAGGCGACCAGGTAAACGTTGGTTCCCGGCAATTGGTAGACCGGCGCTTCGCGTAGGAGTGACGCAAAGAACGGGTAGGGGTTTTCGACAGTGTTGGGCGCCAGCAGATCAAATTCAGCGGGGCTTTTCAACATGACTAATGCGCTACTGTTGTCGTGGTGTTGTGGTCGGTGGTGGGCAGGGCAAAGGCAATGTATTCGCTGCCAGATGCCGTGCCCAGCTTACCACCGCCTGCGGCTATAACGACAAACTGACGCCCATTGACGGCGTAAGTCGCGGGAGTGGCATAGCCGGCAGTGTCGAGCCTAGTTTGCCATAATAGTTGGCCAGTACCGGAATCGAAGGCACGAAACTGAGCGTCCGGCGTGGCGGCTATGAATAGCAGTCCGCCGGCGGTGACTATCGGGCCACCGTAGTTTTCAGCGCCCAGTCCACTCAACCCCAGCTGCGTTGCGGCGGGGTAATCTCCCAGCGGGGTGCGCCAGGCAATGCGATTGTTGTCGACGTCAATCGCCGTCAAGGTGCCCCAGGGAGGCTCTGAAGCGGGCAGACCATCTTGATCCAGCAAGCGTTGATAGCCGGCGTTGAGATAGTTGCGCGACCTGTCATGGGTGGTTGCTGTGTCATCCTGGTCGGTACCGTGGCTTGGAACCACGTCATTGGCATCCCAGTTGTAAACGTACCAGAGTGTCGCCGCTTGCTCGTACCACTTCAGCTGGGTAAACGCCGGCATACGTCCGCGACCCTCACGCACTACTCGCAATGCCTCCAATGGCGACAGACGGTCGCCAAGATCACGCAGCGAAGGTATACCAACCCCATCACCGGCCAGATCGCCGCCATGACAACCGGAGCAGAGCATCATATAAGCTACTTCAATGCCATCTCCCTGACCTTCCGGCAGCTCGGTGAGCGCCAGCTGGAAGGGGACTTCGTTGGCGTTCACAAACAGCAGGCTGCTCTGTGGATCCCAGGCCATGCCGCCCCATTCGGCGCCGCCGTCGATACCGGGATAGATAATCGTGCCGCCAGTGTCCGGGGCCTGAAAGGGTTGGTGCGGTGGAAAGGTGCTTAGTTTTTGCTGCAGATAAGCCACGGTTGCCGCGTCTCGCGTTGAAGCTGCAAACTGTTGGCGGGTAAACGGGGGTGGCGCGGTCGGCAGTGGTTGACTGGCAGCCAGACTCTCGCCCGGCAGGGGAGTGCCGGTTACGGTGATTTCTTCAATGGGAAACAAGGGCTGGCCGCTATCGCGGTCGAACACAAAGACGTGGCCGCTCTTGGTGGCTTGCGCAACTGCGTCAATGCTGCTGCCGTCACGTTGTACGGTGATCAGGTTGGGTGGTGACGGTAAGTCCCGGTCCCACACATCGTGGCGTACAAACTGATAGTGCCACAGACGCTCTCCGTTGTTGGCGTCTAGAGCGACCAGTGAATTGGCGAATAAATTGTCCCCGTGACGGTCGCCACCGTAGAAATCAAAGCTGGCGGAACCGGTAGGTGCGAACACCATGCCGCGCTTCTGATCAACCGCTAAGCCAGCCCAGGCATTGGCACCACCGGCACGCTCAAGGGAGGCGGAGGGCCATGTCTCGGCGCCGAATTCGCCGGCGGCGGGAATAGTGCGAAAGGTCCAGCGCAGTGCACCACTGCGAATATCAAAGGCGCGGATATGACCGGGCGCGGCGCCTTTGAATTCAGAGACGCGGCTGCCGAGAATCAATAGGTCGCCGTAGACCGTGCCCGGGGTGGTGGTGACCACCAGGCTGTCACTGGCCCAGTCGGGCAAACCGGTATGCAGACTGACCCTACCGTTGTCGCCGAAGTCCGCAATGGGCTGACCGGTGCGTGCATCGAGCGCATACAGGTGGCCGCCTGCTGTCATTAGAAGCCGCTGCGGGCTCTGATTTTCGTTCTGGGTCTTATCTTCCCAGTAACTCAGACCGCGCAGTGTATTGATACCGTGACGGCTGAAGCTGTCATCGGTGGCGGTGCGCCACAGCTCTTTACCGGTGGCTGCGTCCAGAGCGAATACGCTGAGGTCGGGACCGGTGCAGTAAAGGATGGCTTTGACAATCAGAGGGTTGCAGGTCATTTGGCTGCCGCCGTGAGGCAGCTCGCCACCGGCTCGGTAGCGCCACACCTCTTGCAGCTGACCTACGTTCGTAACGTCTATTTGCTGTAGTGATGAATAGTGTGTGAACGCTGAGTCGCCGAGATAATGGCGCCATTCGGTATCGGGTTGCGCTAGTGGCGATTCCACAGCTGCATAGCGGCTGCCGGTGTGCGGATCGCTGCACCCGGCTAACAGCAGCAGCCAGCTAATGCAGACAGTTGTTAGCCGCTGACGGGTGTTTCCAGTTCGTGCCAGCTGTTGCATAGGTTTGATTGTCTTTTGCACCGGTAAGCTCTTATGGCGGCTTTACTGCCTGCCGGGTCAGGATAGCGCGCTCGCCACTACGAATAAATGGTGTTTGCGGTCAGGGTTTGCTGGCGTGAACGGCCATGCAGGCAGCACCTGCAATTGATTATTTGATGACGTAGACTTAATGTTCTTCAGCGTTATCAAATTGACTCAGGAGCCGCAATGGCAGACGTACCTTCTATCGTGCAGTCCAGCACGCAGCCGCTACCGCAACCGGTGCGCAATTTTGGGAAAGAGCGCTATATATCCTATGACTGGATGCAGCGCGAATGGCAAACAGTATGGAGCAAAACCTGGCAGGTGGCCGCTCCCCTTAGTGACCTGCTGGAAGCGGGGGATTTTGTGGTGTACGAAATCGGTGCTGAGAGTTTGCTTTTGACCTGCGACAAAGATGGCGACCCGCGCGCATTTTACAATGTTTGTCAGCACCGTGGCGTGCGTCTGGTGGATGAGCCTTGCGGTAAGCGTGATAGCTTTCGCTGCCCCTATCACAGTTGGCGTTATAACCCTGAAGGTGAAATGACTTACGCGCCGGCCAGTGACCATTTTCAGCATGGTCTGCCAGAGGACCGCGTCAATCTGGAGGAGGTGCGCTGTGAGACTGCCTTGGGGTTAGTATGGGTATGCCTTGATTCAGCAGCACCACCGCTAGCAGAATTCCTGCGCGATATGCTGCCGCTTATGCAGCACTATCAGTTTGAGGCGATGACGCTGATGCAGGATCAAACTGTACTGGTTAACTGTAACTGGAAAGCGGTGGTAGACAATTTTGGTGAGCTCTATCATGTCCATTACCTGCACCCTCAGCACCGCAGCTTTGTCGATTGCAGCAATGCGCGCAGTGATCTTTACGCGGGCGGTCACACCCGTGTGTGGGTGCCCGGTGCGACGACGGACGCGCAGTTTTCGCAGCCCGACAGTCCACCTGAATTACTGGAGATGCAGCTTTCAGCGTTGGGTCTGGATGCCAATGATTTTGTGGGCAGGGTCGAGGAGATCCAGCCCGCGATCCGTGCTGCCAAACGAAAACTGGCGGCAGGACCTATGCCTCATTTCAGTAATTTCAGTGACGAGGAACTCACTGATGTGATGCAGACCAACGTATTTCCGAACATGGTGTGTACCTATCAGCCTGAAATGATGTGGCTGATGCGGGTGCGGCCGCATGCGACCGACCCCAACCAGAGCTATCTGGACAAGTTTTCGTTTGAAATGTTGACTGAAGATGCGGCGCAGCCCAAGCCGCAACAGCGACCTGAGCATGAGAGCTTTACCTATGAAGACGTTATTGCCGGACGCCATAGCATGACCCCGACTATCGACCAGGATTTATCACTGTTACGCCATGCTCAGCAGGGTATGCATTCTGAGGGCTTTGCCGGAGTCTGGTTACACGAGACTGAATGCAGGGTGGCGCATTTCCACCAGTATCTGGACCAGTGTATCGGGCACAAAGAGGCCTTCGATCGGTGATTGCTGCGGATGCTCCTAAGCCCGTTATGTTAGGGCTATGGCGCGCGGTCTAAAGCGGGTCTGCCTCGCGAAAATCGCGTTCAATACCTTCTTGAAGCTCTACTCTCGCCGTCCCGGTCAGCTTCTTGGCCTGGCTTAAGCGCTGGCTGCGGCGGCGCTTGCGATAGTATATGACCATTTGGTTAAAGGCTTCCTGATGTACCTCACCGCCGATTAGCTTATCCACCAGATCAATATCGATACCCATACGATAGGCGATCCGACTGGGGCGAATATTGTGTACGTAGAACTCAGCAACAATGCGCAGCTGCTGCTCTAGCGGATAGAGACAGAGCCTGGAGTAGCCGTAGGGCGGCGAGGGCGTTCGAGTATCGGCCTGGGGTTCGTTCATGAGTTGCGGCTACCAGCTGTTGCGCAGTTCCCTGAGCTTCAGGAAAACAGTGCGTGAATCGGGGTTTTCATCGAGCTCCGGAAAAGCCTCTTGCAGTCTGGCTATGACACTGGGGCTATGCAGTCGAAAAAAGGTATTGATCTCTTTTTCCAGCGCCAGCGAAGTGACCAGCGCTGCATCCAGGTTCTGGTTGGCGACCTCATCAAGCAGGGCTTGGGCGCGCTGGTTGTCGGGCTCGCGATCCAGGGTGAATTCCAGATTGTTGCCCAGGTAATCATGACCCGGATAAATCAACGTGTTGTCGGGCAATTTCGCCAGTTGGTTGGCGAAGGTGTTATACATCTCTTCAGGGTGTCCGCCATTATGGCAATTGCCTGCCCCGGCATTAAACAGGGTGTCGCCGCAGAACAGGGCAGGAGTCTCTGTGTGCGATAGTAGGCAAACATGGCTCATGGTGTGCCCGGGTGTGTCCAGCGCCTCTAGCTCGACCGTGCGCCCCACCTTGATGATGTCACCCGCCAGTAGCCCTCGGTCCATATCCGGGATAGTGTCGCGAGCATTGGCGTGCGCCAGTATTTTGGCACCGGTGGCCGCAACCACATCAGCATTACCGCCTATATGGTCAAAGTGTTCATGGGTATTAAGAATCTGGGTTATTTGCCAGCCGTTGCTGTTGGCGCGGGCCAGGCATTTCTCGTGATCCAGCGGGTCGACCGCCATCGCTTCGCCGGTCTCAGGGCAGACTATCAGATAGTTGAAATTTCGGAATGCATTGCCGGTCCACACTTGTTCAATAATCATAACGCTGCGCCTCACTGGAGAGGGCAGTGTAGTGATCGCTGACGGTTTGGTAAATAGTTGCGGGCCGCAGACCTGGTCAGGTGCTCACTTTTTTGAGCTGTGATGCTCCGCGAGGAAGCGATCCAGCGCGTTGGCGAATGCTTGACGGTCCTGTTGATTCAGCGGTGGTGGGCCACCGCTGGCCTGGCCGTTGTCGCGCATGGTTTCCATGAAGTCACGCATTGCCAGGCGTTGGCGAATATTACTGCGGGTATAGAGCTCACCGCGCGGGTTCAAGGCGTAGGCCTGCTTCTCGACGACTTCTGCTGCTAAAGGAATGTCTGCGGTAATAACCAGATCGCCGGGCTCGGCTTCAGCGACAATGTAGTTGTCAGCCACATCAAAGCCGCCAGCTACCTGCCGACTGCTAATTAGCGGCGAGGGCGGGACCTGCAGCGCCTGATTGGCAACCAAAACCAGTTCAACCTCGACCCGCTGTGCGGCGCGGTACAGAATGTCTTTGATGACCCGCGGGCAGGCATCGGCGTCTACCCAGACTTTCACTCTTTGGGCTTGGCCGGTTTACGCGCAGGCTTGTCGGCTTTGCCGGTGCTGAACTTTTTGCCCGTAGCTCGCTTGGTCTTGCCCGGTTTTTTGGCTGATTTGTCAGCACGGTTCTGCGACTTGGGCTTATGACTCTCGTTAGATTTACCGACCAGGCTGGCTGCGAGCGGTCGCGACTTGACGCGAATCTTGCCAAATGCCTCCAGTAGCTCTGGCGGCATGCCCTCGGGTAAATCGACGGTACTGTGGTCATCATTGAGCTCGATGCGGCCAATGTACTGGCTGTCGATGTCTAGCTCGTTGGCGATGGCGCCGACAATATTGCCAGCGTTGGCGTCATGCTGCCGGCCAACTTCGATGCGATAGGTCTCCATCGTTAGCGGGCCGCCCTCATTGTCTGACTCAGCGGCGCCTTCAGTTTTGCTGCTGCCTACGGGCTTGTCTGCCGGCTTGCGCTTGCTCTCGTTTTTGCTCTTGCTTTCGTTTCTATTCTTACTGCGGCTGTCGTTTTTGCTCTTGTACTCAGCCATAGGGGCCCTGGCGCTGTCAGAAAGTGCCGGTGCCTGCCTTTGCAAAGGCGCTTCGGCCACTTCCAGTGGCTGGTCTTTTTGTAACATGGCAATCAGGCTGACTGCCAGCAACTGAGGAGTGGCGCCAGTTTCTTCACAGAGTTGCTCGGCTACGGCAGCCAGCAGGGGCGAGGCGGGTTCTGCCAGGGTCGCTTTGACTTCCTGCTTGAAGCGTTCAACCCTTTGCTCACTGATTTCTTTGGCGCTGGGTAGGCGCACCGGCGCGATCTTTTTACCCGTTGATTTTTCGATGGCTCGCAGCAGACGTTGCTCGCGCTTGGTAATAAACAGAACTGCCTTGCCTTCGCGACCAGCGCGTCCGGTGCGGCCAATGCGGTGTATGTAAGCTTCGCTGTCGTAGGGGATATCGTAGTTGACAACCAGTGTAATACGATCGACATCCAGGCCCCTGGCGGCGACGTCGGTGGCGACCAGAATATCAATCTTGCCCTTTTTCAAACGCGAGATGGTCTGTTCGCGATTAGACTGGCTCATGTCACCGTTAATAGGTGAACAGGCGTATCCTCGGGCGCTAATTTTTTCCGCCAATTCGACGGTGGTGCCGCGGGTTCGGGTGAAAATAATGACACCGTCAAACTCAGTAACGTCGAGCAGGCGGGTCAGGGCATCGAGTTTCTGATTGTTGTTGAGTAACCAGTACTGTTGGTCGATCGCGTCAACGGTGCTTGATGATGCCGCAATTTTGACATGCTCAGGCTTGTTCAGAAACTTGCCAGCTATTTTCTTGATGCGCTCCGGAAGTGTCGCTGAGAACAGTACCGTCTGAGCCTCATCGGGCGCGTGCGAGAGAATGTTTTCAACGTCGTCGATGAAACCCATGCGCAGCATTTCGTCGGCTTCGTCTAACACCACGGTGCGCAAGGCTGACAGGTCCAGAGATTTACGATTCAGGTGATCCTGCAGTCTGCCTGGAGTACCGACTACCACGTCGACACCGCGTTGCAGCTGCCGCAGTTGGCCGCGCATATCCTGCCCACCGTAGAGTGGCAGTACATGAAATTTATCAATGCCGCGGGCATAGGTTTGAAAGGCTTCCGCGACCTGAATCGCCAATTCGCGGGTCGGGCAGAGTACCAGCGCGGCTGGCTTTTTGGCGCCAGGCGTTAGGTTTGCCAGTATCGGTAGAGCGAAGGCAGCGGTTTTACCGGTGCCGGTCTGAGCCTGGCCCAGCATGTCTTTACCCTGTAACAGAGCAGGTATCGTAGCAGCCTGAATCGGGGAGGGCGCTTCGTAGCCAACCTGCTTCAGAGATTTCAACAGTATGTCGGGAAGACCCAGGTCGGCAAAGGAGACCGGGCTTGCGGGTTCACTCATGGGAGTAGCCTGTATAGGATGCTGGCTGGCGCCAACTAAAGGGGTGCGTATTCTACAGGTTTTCGGTGCCAAAAGGGAGCGCTGTAGGTGCCGCCGGGCAAGAGATCGTTGACGAAAGCGTTGCGCCGGCTCAGGCGTCTGGTAGCTCGCGTATCTGGACTGCATCAATGCCCGAGCCGCTGAGGGTGTCTGAAATCACTACAACTTGATCGCCGGGCTGAAAACCTTCCTTCTTCAACAGGATCGAAAAGGCCTTTTTAAGGGTTTTCTCCGGGTCTTTGGAAAACATCAGCTTGTGAGGATAGACATTGCGGTTCAGTGCCATCTGCCGACGCGTACGACCATCGTTGCTGAAGGCGTATATGACCGAATGCTGCGGATGACAGTTGGTGACATAGTTGGCCATGCGACCACGCCGGGTAATGACCACAATAGCCCGTGCTGGCAGTGATTCGGCAAGATGCACGGCGCTGGCAGCAATATTTTGCTTGTGATCACTCTTAATGAGGTCTTCGGTAAATTGCAGGCCGCGGTGTTTCTCTATGGTTTCGGCAATCTTGACCATGCTCTCAACGCACTTAATGGGATATTTACCAATGGTGGTTTCCCCGGATAGCATGATGGCATCCGCTTCTTCGTAAACCGCATTGGCGACATCGGTGACTTCGGCCCGGGTTGGCATGGGGTTTTCAATCATCGACTCCATCAAGTGAGTAGCGACGATAACGCGCTTACCTTTTTGGGCGCAGGAGCGCACGATGCGGCGCTGGGCGTGCGGTAACTCCCAGAAATCCATCTCACAGCCGAGATCGCCGCGGGCGACCATGATCCCGTCGGCAGCATCAATGATCTCGTTGACGTTGCGCACACCTTCCTGGTCTTCGATCTTGGCAATAACTTTGACCTTGCCTTGCTTGGAACCCAGCAGTTCATGCAGCTGGTGAATGTCACCCGCGTCGCGTACGAAAGACAGCGCAATATAGTCCACGTCCATGTCGAGCCCAAACTTGATGTCGTTGCGGTCCTTTTCGGTAATAGCTGGCAAATTGACTCTAATGCCGGGTAGATTGACATGGCTCTTGCTCTTGAGCATGCCGCCGTCAATCACGCGGCAGTGCAGCACGCGCTCTTCGACGTCGAGGATTTCGAGGTTAATCAGGCCATTGTCGACTGTCAGCCGGTCACCCACGTTCATGTCGCGGATCAGGTCGCTGTAATTCACCATCAGAGAATTTTCTTCAACGTCTTCGGCGCCGCGTGCAACCACTGAGATAACCTCGCCTTCTTTTAGGTCGAGGGCGTGTTCGACTTCGCCAGTGCGGATTTCCGGGCCCTGGGTGTCGAGTAGAATAGCCACCGGGTACTTGAGTTTGATATTGAGTTTCTGCAAGCGTTTGATGACTTCGGCGTGAGATTTATGGTCGCCGTGCGACATATTCAGGCGTGCCACGTTCATGCCGGCTAGAGCCAGCTTTTCCAGCATGGCATAGCTGCTGGTTGCAGGGCCTATAGTGCATATGATCTTGGTTTTACGGGTGACGCTCATAGATCATCTCAGGTATTGAAGCGAGGCTTGCTGCGCCACAGGGCGATGGCAAGGCCGATGAAGGGCAGGGCAGCGATAACGCCGGTGTACCACCCCGGGCTGCGGTCATCCAGCATTGACCAGACAAACATTCCGATCGCGATCTGCAGCACATATAGCACCGCCCAGGGGTGCATCCAGCGCCGCATTCTCCAGAAGCCTACTGTACCTGCGGCGTAAATTAGCCAGTGTAGGGGAGTGGTGGCCTTGGCTGCCCAGCCAGTTAGCATAAAACCAAACCATACTTCCTGATCTACCGCCACCGGTTTGATAAACAGATCCCAGGGCACATAGATAAAAGTCATATAGGCGCAGAACGCCAGGATCAGGTTCATCCACCAGGGCCGAAGAGCGAGGTTGTTACGCAGGGTCTCGAGGGCGGCTGTCATTAGATGTCTCCAGCTTTCAACGTGGGGCCATTTCAAATAGCCAGAGGTAATCACTGGCCACAGCTTCGGGGGTAGCCGGAATATTGTACTTTTCTGCGATCAGCGCTACCACAGCCGCTACTTCTGGCCCGGTTTTTCTACGAATCAGCTGTCGCTGGTAGAGTTGGTCGCCGACGCGAAGAATAGAACTCCCGTCGCGCTCGGCCTCCAGTGGCCATTGCTTCCATATCTTGCCCCATGCAGTGGTCATATAGCCACTGGGAATATAGATTCTTCCTTCGTGCTCTACAATCCAGGTGGTGCGTGAACGCGGTGGTCTTTCTAGTTGGAACTCCACTGTTTCCAGGTCACGCACAAAACTCCAATCAGGCTCTGGTCCGGTAACCAGTTCGCCGCTTCTAAAAGGGCCTCCGGCAATAATCTCCAATGGACCGTCAGCGAAGCGTGCACCGAACAGAACTCCGCCCACAATCAGTGCCGCAAACAGAATGCTATACACGAAAAATTTGATAATTTTCACGGTGATCCTCTCTTATTGTTGTTATAGAAAGCTTACGTTAGCAGGCCTGACTGTTGGTTTGAATACCCTATTGGGATTCTGCCAAGCATTCCTTCAAGGTGGCGTCCAGGCTCGTCAAGGTGACTCCCAACGTGGTCGCAGTCACTTGCGCTTCAATATTATCGTCGTGATCAAGCACGCCTAGCATGGCTCGTGTTACCGGCGGTGTGGAAGACAGTTTTTCCAGCAACCAGGCCAGCCCCATGCCACACCACAGGGGTAGTGATATTACTCGGGTGCTATTGCCTTGGGTCGCCGCTGCACGCTCGAACAACTCGGCTCTCGGTAGACTCTGCGGACCAGCTAGTTCGAGCAACTGGTTACCGACACTCGCGCCCTGTTGTGCTCTGGCTATATCGTTGAGCACGGCAGCCAGAACGTCTCTGGCCGCAATCGGTTGCTCCAGGCTGGCGGCACGAAAACTAAAACTGAGACTGGCATGGGCGCGCTTGCGCAGCGCGTAACTGGCGTAGTCATCGCCCCCCAGGACCATGGGAATGCGCAGGATTAACGTCGCCACGCCACTGTTAAGTAATAGGCGCTCTGCTGTGCCTCGGGATTGCAGGCAGGTATTGCGCGAGTTTTCATCCGCCCCCAGCAGACTCAGGTGGCAGAGGTGCCGAATGCTGCTGCCGGCTACTGCATGGCATAGCACTTGATTGGCGTGAATATGGGCGTCATCGAAAGTGTTGCTGGCGGACTCCTTAATGATGCCCACCAGATGAACTAAATAGTCGGTACCCTCGAGTGCGTTCTGCATCTGTCGCGTGTCCTGGTAGTCGACGACCTCGATGGTGACATTCTGTAGTTGATTGTCCGCAACGTATGCAGTCACAGTGCTAGCTGCACTCGCAGAGCGCACCAGAGCCTTGACCGGTTGGTCGCTGAGCGCATTAAGCAGTTTTAGGCCGAGATGACCGTTAGCTCCGGTAATGGCGATACAGTGGGGTAGGCTCATTGGTGTCTTCTCAGTTGTAACAGGGTCCAGGCACGGTCTAGCATCGACACTAGAGTACTTGTGATTAGTACCCAGGCCACTGTGCTTAATAGTGCCGGGGGAAGAAAGGTAGCGAATACTGCCGGTGGCAGCAAGAGGCAGGGCAGCAGGGCGAAGTAAGCTATCCCATTCCAGCGCCCCAGACTGCTGCTCCGCAGTTGTTGGCCCGATAACGCCTTGGAATCCATCACATACTGACTAAAGGAAGCGACGACGAGAATGGGCAGTAATAAAGGAATATATCCGCCCCAGGCGACGGCTAGCAGACAGCAGCTAACGTAAATGGCATCGCTACCATGATCTAGCAAGCCGCCTGCGGCGCTCGCCTCGCCACGTGCTCGAGCGACGGGTCCGTCGATCAGGTCGCTGATAATGGCGAGTGCTACCAGAACCGATGCGATACCCCATTGCTCGGTTAGGATGGTATAGACGGTGGCTGGCGCTAGCACTAGCCGTGATAGACTGAGCCAGTTAGCGAGACCCACGCAGGTCTCCGCTAGCGTCCTCTGAACACGGGCTCTCGCTTCTCTACAAAGGCTAGCGCAGACTCGCGGTGGTCTTCTGTAAAGCGACTGTGCACGTGATGCGTGGCTTCCATATCAAGACACTCCTGCATGTCACCGTTGATGGCTCGGTTCAGGTTTTCCTTCATATAGCGAAACGCCGCCGTAGGGCCATCAGCCAGGCGCCTGGCGATCAACATCGTATCGTCGCGCAGTGTGTCAGGCTCCACCACCCAGTTGGTCAGGCCCAGCTCCAGCGCTTCCTCGGCCAAAACGCGTTCACATAAATAGAAGAGCTCGCGAGCCTTAGCCGTGCCTAGTAGCTGCGTCAGAAAGTAACTGCCGCCATAGTCTCCGGAAAACCCAACCCGGGCAAAAGCAGTGACCAGAAAGGCCCGGGTCGACATGACGCGCAGATCGCAGGCCAGGGCGAGCGACATGCCGGCACCAGCGGCAGCGCCGGACAAAGCGGCAATAGTGGGCTTAGGCATCTGGTAAAGTTTCCCCGCAGTGGCGCGTTGCAACAGGCGCTGACGATGGATGACTTCATCCAATGTCTGCTCAGCACTGCCGGGGTCGTCTGACTCAGCCATGCTTTTGACATCGCCACCGGCACAGAAGGCGCCACCGGCCCCGGTCAGCACCACGCAGCGGATAGCGGCGTCCTTTTCGCAACGATCTAGCAACATTGCCAGGGCATCGAGCATAGGTTCGGATAAGGCGTTACGATTTTCCGGGCGATTCAGTGTCAGCAGCGCAATACCATCCTCGAGGGTGGCTAGTAGCTCATCGGTACCGGTATCAATTGACGTTAGTGCCATTACTTCTCCTTTACAGGGCGCTGCCCGTGAACGTTCGCACGCTGAGTGAATTACGTTACTATTATTGTTGGCGACTAAAGTGCCATAGTTAATGGCGTCATAACAAGTGCCTTTTCAGCGGTTCGTGCCGCAGCATGGTTCCGGGGAGTAGTAATGCAATCACTCAAATCTGTCGCCCCGGCGCTGGTGCGCACTGTATGTCTGTTGTTGCTGGCCAGCTGGGCCACTGCCAGCGACCTGAAAACCGGCAAAGCTGCGCACGAAGGCGTCTCCGCAGAGCGCCTGCAGCGCATTAATAAGCATATGCAGCAGGCGGTCGCCGACGGTGTCATGGTAGGCGGGCAGGGTATGATTGCGCGCAACGGCAAGATTATTTACAACGAGGTATACGGGCTGAGTGACCGCGAGGATAATAGCCCGATGCGCAAGGACACCATGCATCGTATTTACTCGATGACTAAGCCGGTGACGGCAGTAGCCTTGATGATGCTGTACGAAGAGGGCAAGTTTTTCCTCGATGACCCGGTGGCCCGATATTTGCCCGAGCTGGCTGATCTGCAGTTGGCTCTCTCCAGCGCTGATGCTGACGGCGGCTATGTTTCTGACGGTACCGAGATCCAGCAAGGCAGCGCTGGCGATAATTCGCGGGTGGGGCAAACTCGGGCACCGCTGCGTCAGCCGACAATACGCGATCTACTGCGTCACACCGCAGGACTGACCTACGGTATTTTCGGTGAGTCTGAAGTGGACAAGTTGTACCGCGAGGCGGAGCTGTTTGAAGCGCCGACTATCGAAGAGTTTGTGCAGCGACTGGGTAAACTGCCGTTGCAATACGAGCCAGGCAGGCGCTGGCATTACAGCATAGCAGTAGATGTGCAGGGGCGCCTGATTGAAGCACTGTCTGGGATGCGCTTTGGCGAATTTCTGCAACAGCGTATTTTTACCCCCTTGGCTATGGCTGATACCTCGTTTGTAGTGCCTGTTGAAAAGTGGCCTCGAGTAGCCACACTGTATGCACCCGAAGGCGGTGCATGGGGCGCAGCCGGTCCCGTAGTCGGCGGTTCCGGGCTGGTGCCTGCGGACCCGCGCACGGATGTCAATTACAAGGTAGGTGCTACCTTCGAAAGTGGCGGCGCTGGTTTGATCTCAACTGCAGACGACTATATGCGCTTCAGCATGATGCTGCTCAACGGCGGGGAGTTAAATGGCGTGCGTTTGTTATCGCCCAAGACTGTAGAGCTAATGACCACGAATCATCTGCGAGAGGTAGCCATGCCCTCCGCTATGGGTGGCGGTATGGGTTTTGGTCTGGGTTTTGCCGTGGCGCTCGACTTGGGCGCCATGAGTCAAACTGGCAGTGTCGGTGAGTTTAGCTGGGGCGGTGCTGCCGGAACCCGATTTTGGATTGACCCACAGGAGCAGTTGATTGGGATATTTATGGTGCAGAGCCTGCCGCACCAGACCCGACTGGCACGTGAGTTCAAAGTGTTGACCTATCAGGCGCTAGTAGATTGAGCGGCAGCGCAATGGTCACAGAGGAAGTCATTATCGACCCCGAGAGGCCGCTGTGTGACCCCCATCACCACTTGTGGGATCATGCCACCGCGCCGTATATGCTGCCTGAGTTACTGGCCGATACTGGCTGCGGCCATAATGTCGTGAGCACTGTTTTTGTAGAATGCGGAGCCATGTACCGCAGCTCAGGTCCAACCGCTCTGCAACCGTTGGGTGAAACTGAGTTTGTGAATGGCGTTGCCGCGATGTGCAGCAGCGGAAGTTACGGATCCATGCGCGGGTGCGCCGGTATTGTTGGTTTTGCCGATATGTTGTTGGGTGAGCAGGTGGGTGCAGTGCTGGACCAACATAAGTCGCTGAGTCCACGATTTCGCGGCATTCGTCATTGTGCTTCCTATGATGCTGCCCCTGAGATTCGCACCTCTCACAGCAATCCGCCACAACATTTGCTGTTGCGCGATGAGTTTCAGGCAGCTTTTGTCGAGTTGGCGCCGCGTGGTCTGAGCTTTGACGCCTGGTTGTATCACCCTCAGTTGCGCGAACTGACTGAGCTGGCGCGAGCATTTCCGAACACTACTATCGTGCTCAATCATTTTGGCGGGCCGCTGGGTATTGGTCCGTATGCGGGCAAACAGGATGCAATTTTCAGACAATGGCAGGTCGAGGTTGCGGCCCTGGCGGCCTGTCCCAATGTCTATGCCAAGCTGGGTGGTTTATTAATGGCGGTGAATGGCGTGCGCGGCCTGAAGCAACCGCTGAATGCGGATGAGATTGTGGCGGCTACCGGGCATTACTACCGGTATGCCATTAGCTGCTTCGGGCCCGAGCGCTGCATGTTCGAGAGCAATTTTCCGGTGGATAAACGCAACTGTAGCTACGCGTCACTATGGAATGCATTTAAGAAAATAGCGGCCAGCTATAGTGCCACGGACCAGGATTGGCTGTGTCATGATACAGCCGTAGCCTGTTACCGCCTGCAGAAATCACCCTGAACATTACCGTCAGGTGCGAGGGCTGTCTTGCTGAACGCCGAAGCTGTTTAGCGCCATGGAAACCATATTGTACTGGCCCACGGTAAAGACCAGATCCATCATCTGCTCCACGCTGTAATGTTCGCTTAGCGCCTTCCAGGTGTCGTCAGTGATATGGGCGTCGGTATGCAGCTCATCAGTGGCGGTTAGCAGCAGACGATAAAATGGCTGCAGTTTAGGGGTGTCCGGGCCTGATTTTGAGCTACTGATCAACGCTTCACTCATGCCCAGATAACGCGATATTTCGGCATGTTTGTTCCATTCATAGTCGGCCCTGCATAGATGCCCGATGCGCAGTATCAATAGTTCACGATCAATCTCTGGCAGGGTGCTTCGCGCCAGCACGTGATTGGCGAATACCAACCATCGTTTGGCGAGATCCGGGTGGTTCATCAGGGTGCGAAACACATTGTAGTCACGGCCATCGGCGACGAATGGGCTCATGATCTCAGTGGCCTTGGGGCTCCACTCGGCGGGCGTTAATGCTGGAATTCTTGGAGTATTCAAACGCATCTTACTTACCTCTTGCTGTAGTTCTATAATCAGGTAGTGTAACCGAGGTAATGCAACCAAAGCATGGTAACTGACCCGGTCTGCGGTCGCGGTGTAATCCGCGCAGCTCCGCGCTACTATGTTGTCTAAAACAATAAGCCGTTTGTAAGAGGAACTCAGCGTTTGACTCAGCACGAGTATATCTTTGTTGCCGTATCCATCATCCTTGGTCTGGCGCTAACCCGGGTGTTGCACTCAGCTAGCTTGCTGGTGCGTGCCCATAGCCGGGTGTCTTTTCACTGGGCCTCGGCTCTATGGGGACTAACGGTTATGGCCTACATCCTGCAGCTTTGGTGGGTAGGGTGGCGATTGCGCGATTTGCCCAACTGGGGCTTCTCTGATTTTCTGACGCTGGTGGTGGGCTCAATATTTGTTTACGGTTCCGCCGAGTTGGCGTTACCAGATCCTTCGGAAAGTGATCTGGATATGCTCTCGCATAATCAGCGACTGGGGCGCCTTTCGGCGGTTTCCATGCTGGCCTACTTCCTGATTGGCCCCTATGTGAATTACGTCATGTTTGGCGTGGATTTGGTGCCGGCATTGGTCTTTCCCGCACTGGGAGTGGCGCTCATGGCACTGGTGATTGCCGTCCCTTCACGGTTTGTAATTTGGTCTCCGATCTTCAGCGGTTATACCCTCTTGATTCTCAACCTGACTATTTGAACCTAGCTGAGTTCATGAGTGCCGCCACCGTTGACTTCGGTGCGCCGCACTCGGCTATACTATCGCGCTGAATTCAGCTGCCATTAACGTTAAAGAGGAATAGACATGATTGGGTACGTAACAATAGGTACTAACGATATAGAGAAGTCCAAGGCATTCTGGTGCGACTTGCTTGAAGAGCTTGGTGCCTCAGTGGTAATGGACGCTGGCAGGATTGCCTTTATTGGTAACGGCAGCGAAAAGGCGATGTTGGCGGTTTGTACTCCCTATGACGAGAACGCGCCACACCCCGGTAATGGTGCCATGGTCGCTATTGATCCCGGCTCAAAAGAAATGGTCGAAAAGCTTTACGCCCGTGCGCTTGAGCTCGGTGCCACCAGTGACGGCGAGCCTGGGCAGCGTATTCCGGATATGTTTTACGGTGCGTATTTCAAGGATCCTGACGGGAACAAAGCCTGTTTCTACCAGTTCGCATAATCCGGGATTTCAGGAATGCAGGATTTAACAGGTAAGACCGCAGTTATTACCGGTGCGGCCAGCGGCATAGGCTTCGCGTTAGCGCAGGTTTTTGCAGAGCAGGGCATGCAGCTGGTACTGGCGGATATTGAAACAGACGCTCTGGAAAAGCGCGTCACAGAACTTCGCTCACAGGGCGCAGCGGTATTGGGCGTTGTGACCGATGTCGGTGACGACGCCTCGGTGGCAGCGCTCGCGAGCGCTGCGGCTGAGACCTATGGCAATGTGCACTTGCTGTGCAATAACGCCGGTGTTTACACCGGTGGCCTGCTTTGGGAGCAAACCGAAGCCGACTTTGAGTGGGTGATGCGGGTTAATCAATGGGGCATTATTCACGGCATTCGGCATTTTGTGCCTGCGATGATCGAGCACGGACAGGACTGCCATATTGTGAATACGGCCTCTATGGCGGGGCTGTGCACTTTGCCCATCGCCGGTATTTACCACATGACCAAGCATGCCGCACTGGCGTTGAGTGAGTGCCTGTATCACGATCTTGCGCTGTCGGCGCCGCAGATTGGCGTGTCTTGCTTGTGCCCCGAACTGGCTGATACCGAGATCGCACGGGCGCGTCGTAACAGACCGGCCACCTTGGCTGAGGAAAACCAGACCGCAATGCATGAGTTTGCGCATGCGGCCATTAGCGATGCTACCAGCCAGTCGAAGCCGCCGCGGGTGCTGGCAGAGCGGGTGTTGCAGGGAGTATTAGAGCGGCAGTTTTACCTGTTGCCGCCTGCGGATGACCCCTGGATCAAAACCGCCCATAAGCGACTGGACGACGTTCATGCCGCACGGAACCCGGAGTTTCTCGCGCCTGAAATCTAGTCTGCTTTGGGCTCAGGTCCGGGTTTAGCTAAAGTGGCTGATGATGTCGTCGGAGTAGCGTTTGACCCCATCGATTTTCTTTTCCAGATCATCGGTGTCGCCGTGGTAGAACGGCCAGGGCATGGTCAGGATATGGGTAACACCGGCGTCTTCCAATCGGCGATAACCGTCGACGTCAAAGGCGTCCGATGGTGTTGCCATAATCTCAAACGGCTCTTGTTCGCGGCCATATTCTCTGCGCCAGGTTTGAATGCGACCGACGCATTCAATGATTTCGTCGCTGGTTTGCAGATCCGTTACCCAACCATCACCGATGCGCGCGGCACGTTTCATGGCGGGATCTGAAATGCCGCCAATCCAGATAGGGATATAAGCGCTGGGGGCGGGGTTCATTTCCATGCTATCGAATTGATAATACTGGCCCTGGTACTCCACCATTTTGCCGCTCCATAGCAGTCGCATAATTTCCAGTATTTCATCGGTGCGCTTGCCTCGATTACTGAAATCCTGTCCCATCAGCTCAAACTCCTCGCGCGACCAACCGACACCAATGGCAGGTGTAATGCGGTTGTTGGAAACGATGGCTGCTGTGCTGATGGCCTTTGCGGTCAGGTAGGGGTTGCGCATGGGCAGCACAAAAATATTGTTGGTAAAGCGCAGTTTTTCAGTGATGGTGGACAGTGCACCCATCATTACCCAGGGATCGGGCCAATCGGTAAACGCTTCCCAGCGGCGGCTGCCGTCATCGGTGTAAGGGTAGGGGGTGCGAATGGTGGCAGGGTGTACCACGTGGTCCGAGAATGACATGGAGTGCCAGCCATGCTTATCTGCCACTGGTGCCAGGGAAGTCAGATGGGATACGCTGCTAAAAGAGGTGGAAAGAACGAATTTCACAGAAACAAACTCCGCGGTCTCGGGCGTGCGGGCATACAATCAGGCGCCAGCAGGGATGCCCTGTAATAAAATGGACTCAAAAAAAAAGGAGCGCTATGCGCTCCTATATCGATTAGCTGTTATCAGACCGCCTGGACGTTCTCAGCTTGTGGGCCTTTTTGACCTTGCGTGACAGTAAACTGCACTTTTTGGCCTTCGGCCAGCGTCTTGAAGCCGTCGCCGGAGATGGCAGAGAAGTGGACAAAGACATCGGGTCCGCTTTCCTGCTCGATGAAGCCAAAGCCTTTAGTTTCGTTAAACCACTTTACTGTGCCAGTTGTTGTGCTCATATAACTATTCCTTAATTGATACGTGTTGCGCCTTTATCGGTCGCGACGCCGGGAATCAGTTTTTACTTATGGTTAACGAAACGATGTACACGAAAGTAGCTACGTAGTGTCGAGCATAAATTGCGCTGAATCTCAGGCTTAATTAGTTTAGCTCGCGTTTTGCAGGCAGTAAAATTTTTCACAACAATAAATTCTGGTAATTTTTCTACTTTTGAGCCGTATGCTGCCGGCAGGCGTTTATATGCCGTCACCGTGTAACTGTTGAATTACTGCCTATCTGATTGATAAGTAACACTTTATTTCATATATCGGCGTCAGGCTCATTTGTTCCCCCGGCCATTACCCTGCCGATTACCGCCACTACGACCTCGGCGGCGCCCGCTATTGGTGGTATTGCTATTGTTGGTTTTACCGCCGTTATTGCCGCGATTATGGGCACTGCGTCCCGACTCGCGTCGTGAGTTACTCGCGGCAACCCGCCCGGCCCGCCCTTCAGGCACGTCGTGGTCGGGTTCGAAACCCTCGATGTCGATACGATCAATTTTACGTCTTATCAACTTTTCGATACCAGCCAGATAATCGGCCTCATCGGCGCTCACCAGGGAATAGGCGTGTCCGGCTGAGCCCGCGCGGCCGGTGCGACCGATACGATGCACGTAATCTTCGGCTATATTGGGCAGATCAAAGTTAACCACCTGCGGTAGCTGCTCAATGTCGAGGCCGCGGGCGGCGACATCTGTAGCCACCAGCGCCTGTATTCTGCCTTTCTTGAAGCTCTCCAGTGCCCGGGTGCGGGCGTTCTGACTTTTGTCGCCATGAATGGGGGCCGCGCTGATGCCATTTTTTTCCAGCTGTTTACTGAGTTTGTCTGCGCCATGCTTGGTGCGCGAAAATATCAGTACCTGGTTCCAGGCCTTACTGTTTATAAGGTGGCAGAGTAATTCGGCCTTACGTTTTTTGTCGACCGGGTGAACCCATTGTTTTACCAGTTCGGCGGTGGCATTGGCAGGGTTAACTTCAACCTGTTTGGGGTCTTTGAGGAATTGCCCTGCCATCTGCCGAATTTCTTTGGAGAAGGTGGCGGAGAACATCAAGGTCTGCCGCTGCTTGGGCACCAGATTGATAATCTTGCGGATGTCATGGATGAAGCCCATGTCGAGCATTCGGTCTGCTTCGTCCAGAATCAGTACCTCTACGTCGTCAAAGCGGATTGCCTTTTGACCGTGCAGATCCAACAAGCGCCCCGGGGTTGCCACCAATACATCCACGCCACCGCGCAGCTTCGTCAGCTGTGGGTTCATTTTTACGCCGCCAAAAACAACCGTTGAGCTGGTGTTGGTGAATTGCCCGTATGTCACGACGCTCTGCTCGACCTGCGCTGCCAATTCGCGGGTGGGCGTCAAGACCAAGGCGCGACATCTATTGGGGTTAGCGGGTTTTCCATTGTCCAGGCGCTGTAGCAAAGGCAGCGTGAAGCCGGCGGTTTTTCCGGTGCCGGTCTGGGCCGCTGCCATGACATCGCGGCCGGCCAATATTAGCGGGATGGCTTTGGCTTGTATCGGTGAAGGGGTCGTGTAGCCCTGCGCTGTAACCGCACGCAGCAGGTTCTCGGCCAGGCCGAGGTCATTAAATGTCGTCATCAGGCTCTCTGGGTTGGTTGCTGACGAAGACATGCACTGTCAGCGAGTGCGAAGGGCGCGGATGTTACCTTACTGGGTTGCCATTGCAAGCGCCGGCCACACCGCAGAGAGGCGCTCAGTTAGTCTCTGGCAGCTCTATCAGAATATCGTCACCCAGGACTTTTACACGATAGCTGCACAGGGGTTTGGTGGCGGGACGAGTCAGGGCGGTCCCGTCGCGCACGTCAAAGGCGGCACCGTGCAGGGGGCATAGAATCTTATGACCCTTGAGCTTGCCCTCATGCAGCTGCGCCTCCGCATGAGAACAGAGATTTGTCACTGCGAATATGCCCGCCTCTATGTGGCAGAGCAGGATATCGTGGCCCTTGAGCTCTACCCGCAAACTTGATTTTGCAGGCAGAGCTTCGGTTCGTGCGACGACTGTATAGTTGCTATCGCTCATTTAGCTGCTATGCCTCCGTCACTGGCGCGTCGAGAAATTCATCCAGAGTCATATGCACACGGCGGATTCTCGACTCCTGGTAATTACCCAGAGTTACCCCGCCGCGGGTACTGGTCTTGAATCCCTGTTGCTGCATTTGCAGGTTCCCGGTGTCTTCATCGTATACCGGTGCCAGCCAACTCAGTCCTTCCGCTTCGGTATAGGATTGGTCAATGCTCAGCTTAATGGGCTCTGGTGGTTCCTGGTGCTCAGCCCCCTCTGCTATTGGCTCCAGCAGCATCAAGTCAAAAATGCAGGTGTCTGTGTCCATGCCATTGGGGCGGAAGCGATAGCACATAGGTATGCTGATGCCGGGGAAGAAGAACATATTCGGGAACAGGTGGTACTCAATGGAGTCCAGCATCAGACTGTCACTGCAGGCAGACAGGTCGACACCCATATCAGCCGACATTTGCTCTCGATAGATTGCGGCAGCGACCGCACGCGCCGTATGTTGCTCTGCCTGCTCAGCAGCGGCAGCGTCGGTCACACCTAGCGCTTGCAGTTGCTCGGTCTCTGTCAGTGGCGGGCTGCGCCAGCGGTCACCGGCGTAGTCGGCCAATGACTCAGGGCTGTAGCTGCCTATGGTATGAATGAAACGGCTGACATACTTACCAAAGATATCGTACTGGGCATTGGCGCCGTTAGGAGCGTTGTGTGTTTCGACGTTGTGATAGGCTTCCATGAAAGCTTCCTGGGCCGCTTTCCAGTTGCAGGGCAAGACCTTTTCTACATGTAACTTTATTCTGCGCTGTTCCAGTGGAAAGTGCTTAAAGTGATCTGGCAGGCAATCAAGGTAGTTGTCTAACGTAGCAGCTTGGGGGTCGATATTAATGAACACAAAACCGCCCCAGCGCTCGCAGCTGACCTCATCTAAACCATGGCTCGCATCAGAGACGTGAGGGAAGTCCCAGCGGCCGGGCAGCTGAGTCAGTTGACCGTTAAGGTCCCAGGACCAACCGTGAAAAGGACACGTCAATGACTGGCTGTAGCCGGCACCCTCTGTCGACAGGATGCGGGTGCCGCGATGCGAGCAGACATTGAGAAAAGCGCGAATGACATTGTCTTCCGCGCGCACGACGATGACGGACCATTTGCCAATGTCGTAGACGTAATGGTCACCAACGTCAGGTATGTGTTCTTCCCTGCAAGCCCACTGCCACGACTTTGGCCATAGCTTTTCCATCTCGCTTTGGAAAAATGTAGTGTCGGTATAGCGACTGAAAGGTATCTCAGCGTCGCCCAGGAATTGGTAGCTTTGCTCGAGTAGGGGCGGTGGTGGAGCTATAGAGTCGCTGCGTAGAGTATCTGCTACGCTGGGTCCTGGAGCGCGGGCTGAGCCGGGCTGGGTGTCTGAAGTGGCTGTCACTATGGATTCCTTTTTGGCTTCATCGGCGCCTATGTCAAAAATTGAGGAGTACAGCAGAAGACCTGTGACTCATTTTTGTTATTATTAGCAATTATAAGCGTTTATAGCATTTATGCTAAGGACAAAAAAACTGTCAGCGGAGACTCGGGTATGGCTATAGATATTGGTAAGATTTCAGCGCTGGAAGAAATCGCTGATCGAATAGCAATTCAGGATGTGCTGCATAACCACAGCCGCGGTCTTGATCGTGGGGATGTGGCCTGCATTCGAGCATGTTACTGGCCAGACGCGGAGGTCGATTACGGCAGCTTCAAGGGCTCAGCCCACGTGTTTGCTGAAGCGGTGGTGCCGGCTTTAACAGCAGCTTACGAATTAACGCATCATGCGGTTACCAATACCCTTGTGCACTTTTTCATGCACCAGGCGCGGACGGAGAGCTATGTTACGGCTAGCCATCTGATGATTGGTGCCAAACGTGAAATGATTTTTAGCGGACGTTATTTGGATACCTTGGTGCGTCACGGTGACCAGTGGAAACTGCAGCATCGTCTGGTAGTGATGGACTGGTCGCGGGAGCGTAAACTGAGCGACGCAAGAGAGTCCGAGAGTTTTGTAGACTTGCATAAGGGCAGTAACGGCATGGAAGACCCACTTTATGACTTTCTTGGAATTGGCGGATAATTAGTTATGGCGATAGAAGCACAGATGCGCGAGTTAGTGGCCAAACAGGCCTGCAGCGAATTGTCTGCACTCTACAGTCGCGGCTTGGACCGTTTAGACGGTGACCTGTTGGCGTCGGTATTTTTCGAAGATGCCTACTGTGAATATGGGTTCTACAATGGTCCACCGGGTCCATTTATAGAATTCGCATTAACTGCGCTAAGTGAGCATGCGGCCAACCACCATATGCTCGGACAGATTCTCATAGAAGTCGAGGGTGATGAAGCTTTTGGTGAAGTGTACTTCAGCGCTTACCATAAGATGCCACTTGAGGATGGGTTTCAGGACATGATTATCGCGGGCCGCTATATCGATCGTTATGAATGCCGTGAGGGCGTT
The DNA here is from genome assembly GCF_026262625.1 of Candidatus Litorirhabdus singularis. GTDB lineage: Bacteria > Pseudomonadota > Gammaproteobacteria > Pseudomonadales > Halieaceae > Litorirhabdus > Litorirhabdus singularis. Next base: position 1,177,099 of record NZ_SHNN01000002.1, on the reverse strand, counting down.
TGGAAGATGGTTTATCGCAGCGAACGCAATGACTGGAGTACCACTGCACCCAGCAGTGATAGTTACTTTGAGCAGGCCCCCGATGGGCTAAGGGGTAGCCGTGGAGACGACGCGGTTTACGATCGCGCAGGGCGACGCGCACCAAAGTAAGCGCGCCCCTGGCACATGCCGCTAAGGCGTTTTGGTGCGCTGGCCGGCGTGTAAGACGACTTCTGCGTCTACCGAGAAAAAAGCTGCAGGTGGTCCGCCGCTAGTTTGCCCGGCGTCCATTACCAGCGTATGGCCAGTGGTATAGCGCGCTTCATCGCTGAGCAGAAACATGATGCCGTTAGCTATATCTTCAGGCATGCCGGCTATGCCCAGTGGTGAGGTTTCAGCAATGCGTTTAGTCGTAGTGGCATGGTCATGGGGGTCGTCGGTGACGACTGCACTGGTCATGTCGGTAACCGTATTGCCTGGCGCTACCGCGTTGACGCGAATACCATAAGCCGCCAACTCGCTGCCTGCTGACTTGGTGAGACCCACTACGCCATGCTTTGCCATGGTATATACGTGAGGGCCAAGGCCGCCAACGATACCGGCGGTGCTTGCCAGCGATACTATGGAGCCACGGCGATGTGGTGCCATAGCGCGTGCAGCGTGTTTGATGCCCAAAAATACACCTCGCGCCAATATGGCCATGGTGTGGTCGTAAGCCTCTGCCGACGTTTCCATAATGGAACCTATGGCGCCGACAATGCCGGCATTGTTGACCATACCGGTCAATTGGCCGAACTGCTTTTGTGCAAGCGCTACAGCGGCCTCAATATCGGCTTCTTCGCAAACGTTGGTCTTGTGGAAAATCGCTGCTACGCCCAGTTCGGCTGCTAGCGCCCGACCACGCTCTTCCTGCAAGTCTGCGATAACGACATTGCCGCCTTCTGCCACGATACCGCGTGCGGTTGCCTCGCCAATGCCGCTGGCGGCGCCAGTGACGACCACGCTATGGTTGTCAAACCTTGCCATACTAGAACCTTATCGATTATTTTTAGGTGCGTGCATAGTATAAAAGGAGACTGTTCACCGCCAGCCCGAATAATTATTTTTAGCTTCTCCGATGATGGTGGAGGTCGACAAAGCCGCAAAGCACTATTTGTAGCCCCGGATGCTGACGCAGTTCGCAGTTTGGGCCGCTTTTTCTGCTTAAACACCATCAGAATGTTAATCTGAACGGATACTCAGATGAACTGCGGGAGCAGCGCCAATGCGACTGGATTTGTCGGCCGCCAGACTGAAACTGGAAAGGGCCGATCATCACCTTAAGGCCTTGCAAACTCTACTGGACACCTACATCCGTTATAACGAGCACCGGATCGAAACGGTGCAAGAGGAGGGTGTGCCAGGGCTCACTGTGCTCGCATATTTCGACCGGCCGCTACCGCCAGAAGTGCCGGGTTTGGTGGGTGATGCATTGGCCAACCTGCGTACCAGTCTGGATTGTCTGGCGGTGGCAGCGATCGTGAGTAATCATGTGGACCCGGATCAGAGCGCCCATTTTCCGATTTGTCCTGATGAGTTAAAGTTTGAGAAGCAGATTGGTATAGCGCTAAAGGGTGCCTCACCGTCTTTTGTGGCGCATATTAGGACACTACGGCCTTACCTGAACGAGTTGGATTCACGTCTTTATGTGCTTGAGCATTTACTGGGGCTGGATCGTCAGCGTCCGTTGCGACCCAGGGTCGATGTGTTCGCGGTCCTTAATCTGGAAGTCACTGATGCCTCTGGGAATACCCTGATGACCATGGGAGAGATCAATACCCGCGGTTCGCAGAGTATTAATCCGCAAAGTCTGGGCGGGGCAGGGCTACGTTATGGCACAAACAGCAGTGCGCGATTTGGCATTGTCTTTGCCAATACCAATTTCCTTGACGGTCATGAGGTACTGGCGGTATTGCTGGAGCTGCAGGGAAGGGTTGCAGAAATTGTAGGCCAGTTTGACGGTGCTCCCTGATTCTCAATCAGGACTTTGCGGTCAGGAGTTTTGAGTATGCGACGTTACTATCCGCTGCGGGTGCAGCTTTCGTTGGTGATCGTGGCGCTGATTGTAGTTGTGGGTGTCGCCGTAACCTGGAGCAATCAGCAAACCGTTAGTGCTTTACTACTTGATAAGGCTGTAGGTGATTTTGACGCAGCCGGAGAAGCATTAAGGCTGGATTATCGCAGTCGTTATGGAGCTGTAGATTCGAGTCTGACTGCGCTCTCTTATTCGCCGCTAACCGCAGCGCAAACCCTGCAGGAGCGTCTGCAATATGCCGGACAGCTAGCAGAGATTCTGCTAGCCCAGCGGGGCATCTCGGCGCTGCAGGTAGGCTATGCGGACGACGACTATTTTGTGATTCGACTGGTCGGTATTCCCGGTGAAGAAGATGCGCGCCTGCGCGAGCAGCGCGGATTTTTTGCTGCACCAGATTCCGCCAGTTATGTGGTGGACAGTATCAGTAGGGGCAGCAGTGGAACTCTGCTGCGCGAACGCCTGTTTCTTGACCACACTCTGGCCGTCCTTAAACGGGAGCCGGCTCAGCCCGACCCTTATCTGGCCAGCTCCAGGCCCTGGTATTTGGCAGCCCGTGCCGACCCCGGTAAGAATGCGCATACGGATCCCTACTGGTTCTATTTTTTGCAAACGCAGGGCTTCACGCTGTCGCGCAGTTCTCCCGACGGTGCGGCCGTAGTGGCTGCGGATGTGCCGCTGTTTCAACTCTCAGACACTTTGGCGAGCAATCCGCTGACGCCCAGTGCAAGTAGCGCCTTGTATCTTGAAGACGGCCGAGTTATTGCCTATTCAGGTTACCGCCGGCTGCAGGCTGTGGTCGGTGATGATAATGCAGAGATGCCTGATATCGGGCAGTTGCGCGATGCGCCTTTTCAGGTAATTGCCAGCCAGTTTACGCCCGGTCAGAGTTGGTACAGCTTTGAGCACGAAGGGCAGGATTGGTATGGATCGCTGGTCAAGGTGGGTTTGCACGACGGTCTGGAACCGACGCTGGTTGTAGCCGCGCCCGCTTCTGAGTTGCTATCGCTGGCATTGGCATTGCGTCAGCGAGATGTTGTGGTGACAGCGCTAATGATTGTGATTGCGTTGGTGATTGGTTGGAGCGTCGCTCGTTCGGTTGCGCGTCCACTTGTCGATCTCGCCACCTACGCCGAGCGGATTACCCGGTTTGATTTCGATACGCCGCATCAGAGTGATTCCAATATCCGCGAGGTCCATCAGCTGATTCAGACCATGAATCAGATGCAGGTCACCATCAGTCGCTTCCTGGGGTTGATACAATCTATGGCCGCGGAGCAGGATTTTGAGCGGCTGTTGCAAAAAGTGAGTGACGAAATTCACAGTGTTAGCCAGTCCGATGCGGTGGCACTGTTGTTGCTCGACAAGGATCGCACGGCGCTTGAGATTTCCGGGCTGTCGGGTATCGACGATCCGCTAGCGCGGGGCGCGATTATGGCGTCTCGATTAACCCTGGATGCCGAGAACTTGCTGGTGCAGGCCTGGCGTAGCGACAGTAATCAGAGCTTGCTGGTGCAGCCCGATACTCCTGGGCTAGGAGCGCTTTGTGAAACCTTGGGTGCCGAGCAGATTGATATACTGACGCTGCCCTTAAGGGGGCGTCGCGGTGATACCACGGGACTGTTGTGTGTGGTGAACCGTGTAGATCAGGCCGCAGAAGTAGTTGATCAGCACGCACCTGATAAGTTTAGTTTTCTACAGGCATTGTCTGGCTTTGCCTCGGTGACTATCGAAAGCCGCCAGCTGTTGCAGTCGCAGAAAGACCTGCTTGATTCATTTATCCGTGTCATTGCAGACGCCATTGATGCCAAGTCCCCTTACACAGGAGGGCACTGCCAGCGTGTGCCAGAGCTAACCTTTATGTTGGCAGAGGCTGCCTGTGCAGCAGATGACCCGATCTTTGGAGATTTCGCGCTGAGCAGTGAGCAGTGGGAGGAATTGCGGATTGCAGGCTGGATGCACGATTGCGGTAAGGTCACCACCCCGGAGTACGTGGTTGATAAGGCCACCAAGCTGGAGACGATATATGATCGTATCCATGAAATACGCACGCGTTTTGAGGTGCTCAAACGCGATGCGGAAATTGACTATTGGCAGGGTCGCGTGTCCGGCCAGGACGAAGCCGCGTTGAAGCACACGCTGGACGCGCAGTGGGCGGAGCTGGATGCTGAGTTTGAACACGTTGCGCAATGTAACATTGGCGGGGAGTTTCTGGATGATGAAAGTCTGCAACGTTTGCAGAAAATAGCCGCGCGCACCTGGCGTCGAACGTTGGATGACGAATTGGGGATTTCCTGGGAAGAGCGACAGAGGCGTGAAGGCTCAGACCCTGTATCGTTACCTGTGCAGGAGTCGCTGCTGGCGGACAAACCCCAGCACATATTTGCGCGTACCGATTCCGACCTACACGCACCCGACAATCCCTGGGGTTTCAAAGTTGAAGCTCCGGAGCATCGGTATAACCGTGGTGAGATTTATAACCTTAGTGTGAAACGCGGCACGTTAACGCCAGAGGAACGCTTCCAGATTAACGATCACATGGTGCAGACGATCATCATGCTGGCGCAGTTGCCTTTTCCTGAACATTTGCAGAATGTGCCTGATATCGCCGGAGGTCATCACGAAAAGATGGATGGTACTGGCTACCCGCGCAAATTGCTGCGAGATGATATGCCTCTGACTGCCCGAATGATGGCAATTGCCGATATTTTTGAGGCACTTACGGCGCGTGACAGACCCTACAAGAAGCCGAAAACACTGGCAAATTCCCTGCAGATAATGGCCGGCATGGCGGCCGATAGCCATATAGATGTCGAACTGTTTCGACTGTTCGTGCAAAGCGGCACTGCGTTGCGCTATGCCGAGCAATTTCTGCTGCCGGAGCAGATTGATGAGGTTGATGTGAAGGCTGTATTAGCGGCTGCTGGTTAGCCATGGTCTGGCGTCCGGCTCGGTCTCTCTCGGGTTTTTGATTCGCTTGCTTTGTGCAATGAGCCGATTCTCATATTCTGCCAGCAAAGGCAGTGGCGCCCTCGGCAGGACTCGAACCTGCTACCCCCAGCTTAGGAGGCCGGTGCTCTATCCAGATGAGCTACGAGGGCGAAGGGCGGAAGTCTACATGATTTGCGTGGCAGGGTCAGCAGGGTTGGCATACGCTGCCATGTCGGGTTATCTTGCAAAGTAATAATAATAAATAAGGACATGCTATGCCACGTTTGCGACAGGTGCCACGGTCAGAAGCTGGCCCGGTAGCCACCATGATGTACGACATGCTGTTTGGTGACCGCGACCCGGTGCAGGAGCCCGGAACCGAGACAGGAACCCCAGGCAACTGGTGGAGCGTATTTGCTCTGGTACCGGATTGTTTGGAGCACGCGATTAAGGGTTTTCAGTTCTACCGTGATCCTGCGCGCAAGCTTGACCCGCAGCTACGTGAGCTGGGTCAGACCCGTGCCGGCTACACCCGTGGTTCGCAGTTCGTTTATTCACAGCATTGTAAATCCTGTCGTTCAGTCGGTTTGGCGGAGGACAAGATTCAGGCTATCGCACACTGGCAGGTTAGCGATCTTTTTTCCGCGTTAGAGCGTGCGGTTTTGGCCTATACGGACGCGCTGGTTTTGGAAGGCGGTCGCGTTAGCGATGCGGTCTTCGCAGTGCTCAAAGAGCATCTCTCGGACGAGGAAATTTTGGAGCTGACGTATGTGACCGCACTTTATGAAATGCATGCGGTTATGAGCAAGGCGTTACGCCTGGAATACGATGATGTAGATGAACGCATTGTTGAAATTGCGGCACCGGCTGGCGGCGATAGCGATGTCATGAATATGGTCGACGACAATAAAGACAGCTAATTAGGAGCAACTGCTATGGGATACCACCATCTGGCTTTGGCCTGTACAGATATTCAGGCGATTCATGACTTCTACGAGGGTGTCATGGGTTTCGACCTAGTGAAGGTAGAGGTGCAGCCCGTTCACGAGGGCGGCTGGGCCAAGCACTTCTTTTACCGGATGGAGGACGATTCAAAATTTGTCGCATTCTGGGAGCTACATGAGGTCCCGGGCGTTGGTGAGATTGAGACTAACCTGTCGCGAGCAGCTGGGGTTCCTGATGTGATTAATCATATTTCCTTTGATGTGATCGATCGTGCCGACTTGATGCGACGCAAGCAGCAATGGCTGGATGCTGGCTTGCGCGTGCTGGAGGTGAATCACAACTGGTGCCATTCCATCTACACCCGCGACCCCAATGACAACATGGTGGAGTTTTGCCTGACCACTGGCAGCTTTACCGCTGAGGATCGCCGCACAGCACTGGCTGCGCTTTCGTCGACCGAGCCGGCTTACTCGAAGCCACCTGCCAGCGTGGAAGTCGCCAAGCCAGGTTAGTCGCTCTGGGACGGTTGGTGCGTCCGATGTATCCTGAATTGTTGCCAGGAGGTGAATATCGCTTGTGAACCAAACGGGAATTAGGCAGTCTACCTCTCATCTTCTGCGACACGATTGCCATGCTACGTCAGCTAATTACTCTTCTATCTTTGTGCTGGATGTTACCGGTAGTTGCCGGTACTGAGCTCCAGCAGCAACGCGAGCTCTATCAGCAGGCTCATGATGCCGTTACCGTCAGCGACTGGACTAGCGTCGCGGCAAGGCGCGATGAGTTACAGGACTACCCTCTAGCTCTATATCTTGATTTCTATCGCCTCGAGTCGAGGATCCGGCACGTACCGTCGCCGCAAGCGCTGGAGTTTCTTGAAGCCAGTGCCGGGACGCCTTTGCAGTTGCGTTTCAAGGACAAATATTTACGCCGGGCGGGGCGCGATCAGCGTTGGCAGGACTATTTGGCGGTTTCTCCAGCGCGTCCCAACGATATCGAATTGCAGTGCTACTACTACAGCGCCCGATTGTCGCAAGCCGATACCGAGGTAGCGTGGAAGGGTGCCGAGGAATTGTGGAACTACCAAGCCTCGCGGCCTGATGCCTGTGACCCATTGTTCAAAGCCTGGATCAAAGCCGATATGCTGGGAGATGATATTGTCTGGCAGCGCATGCTCAAGGCGTTTGATAATCGTCGTAGTAGCCTAATGAGCTATGTGGCGCGCTATGGCAGTGAGGAAATAGAGCAGTGGCACGAGGTGTTGTTGCAAGTTTATCGCAACCCCGGACGCGTAGCGCGGGCAGATAGGCTGCCGGCAGACAGCGCTTATGCGATGGACATTGTCAGCCATGGCCTGCGCCGGCTAGCCCGGGTTGACCTTGATCATGCCATGCGACTGTGGCCACAATTGCAGGAGCGTTACGCGTATTCCGATAGTGCCGTGGCACGCACCAATGCGGCACTTGCAGACGCCATTTTGCGAAAACAGGCTACTGACCACACTATCTGGCTAGACAGCTACCTTGTGAGTGCGGGTGATGACAAGCTATTGGAACGACGCCTGCGTTGGACGCTGCGTGACAATGATTGGGTGGCCTTTGCCCCCCTGTTGGACGGCCTCAGTCCAGCAGCTCGCGAGGCCTCGGTATGGCGCTACTGGCGCGCAAATGTGTTGGCGCATTCGGGTGAGCCTGCCGCGGCTCAGGAGATCTGGCTGAAACTGGCTCAGGAGCGACATTATTACGGTTTTCTTGCCGCTGAGCAGGTAGCGTTAGACTATTCACTCAATCATAAGCCTTTACCGCCATTGCTGGCCGCCAGTGACACCCGGCAAGAGCCTGGATTGCAGCGTGCTACTGAGCTGATGTTTCATCAGCAGCCAATGCTGGCACAGTCTGAATGGAGTTACCTGCTGGCCAGGTCCAAGACAGAGCGTAGCGAAAGTCTGTCGCAACATGCTAACGATCAGGGCTGGCACCGCTTTGCGATTGATGCTGCCAATAAGGCCAAGGCCTTCGACAGGCTGGAGCTGCGTTTTCCGACACCGTATCCGCAGCTGTTTGATCGTTATGCGCAGACCTATAACGTGACCGATACCGAGTTGATGTCGATTGTGCGCAGGGAAAGTGCATTTTTTCCGAACGCTCGATCGCGCGTCGGCGCCCGCGGACTGATGCAGCTTATGCCGCGCACTGCTGAATCCGTGGCGAAGCGACTTGGCGATAACTCGCTCAGCGAGGACCTCTATGACGTGGAAACCAATATTTCACTAGGTGGAGCTTATTATCGCCAGCTGATGGACCGTTACGACGAGAACCGAATCTTTACCTTGGCCGCCTATAATGCTGGCCCACATCGGGTGAAGCGCTGGCGCGCCAATACTGCGCAGTCGATGGATGTGGCGCAATGGGTGGAATCGATACCGTTCCGAGAAACACGTGACTATGTGCAGGCAGTGCTCGCCTATCAGGTGGTTTACGATGGCTTGCGTGATAAGCCAACCGTGTTGTTTAAGGCCAGCGAGTTGCAGGAGCAATACTGAGCCATGCGTGAGACTCGTCCTCTACTACTGAACAGCGATTTCCCGGCTATCGCGCGCCAGCGCATCAGTTCGCTGCAGATTAATCTGGGGTATCGCTGCAATCTCAGCTGCGTGCATTGCCATGTTAATGCTGGTCCAACACGTACCGAAGAAATGTCGTTGGCTACCACGCAGCAGGTGGTGGCGCTAATGGACCGGTTGCAGCCGGCAACGCTGGACCTGACCGGTGGGGCCCCAGAAATGAACCCACACTTTCGGTGGCTGGTAGAGCAGGCCAGACAGCGCGACATAGAAGTGATCGATCGCTGTAACCTCACTATCCTGTTAGAGCCTGGATACGAAGACCTGGCAGAATTTATGGCGGCCCAGGGTGTGGTTATCACCGCCTCGCTGCCTTGCTATGAAGAGGAAAACGTTGCCGAGCAACGCGGTCAGGGGGTCTACGCCGACAGTATTCAAGCGCTGCAGTTACTGAATCAGCTCGGCTACGGCGTAGAGGAAGATTTGCAGTTGAACCTGGTTTACAACCCGGTTGGCACCAACCTGCCACCGCCGCAGGAACAGTTGCAGTCGGATTACAAGCGTGAGCTGCAGTCCCGCTTTGGTATCTCCTTTAATTCATTGTTTACCATCACCAATATGCCAATCAGTCGTTTTGGCGCGGTATTGTTGTCTCAGGATCAGTACTACCCCTATATGCGCATGTTGCGGGAAAGTTTTGCAACGGAAAATCTGGACTCAGTCATGTGCCGCGAGCTTATTAGCATTGATTGGCAGGGTTTTGTCTACGACTGTGATTTCAACCAAATGCTGGATATGCCAGTGCTCACGAGTGATCGTAGGGTACATATCGCTGATCTTTTGGACGGCCATGCGCTTGATAGCGCAGCTATATACACCGCCGAACACTGCTACGGCTGTACCGCCGGGCAGGGCAGTAGTTGCAGTGGCGCGCTGGATGGCTGAGCCGCTGCTCAGCTTTGTTATTCCTGTTCTCAATGAGTCAGCGCATCTGGCAGTTAGCTTGGCATCACTGAGGCGCGACTTTCCTGCTGCTGAAATAGTCGTGGTTGACGGCGGTAGCTCCGACGCAAGCGTCGAGCTGGCCAAGCCTCACTGTGACCATTTACTGCAGACCAAGGCGGGGCGTGCCCTGCAAATGAATGCCGGCGCCGGCGCGGCTCGAGGACGCTACCTGGCATTTTTGCACAGTGACACCCAACTTACCTGTACCGCATCACAACTGAACAGTGCGCTTGCGACGGCGCCGCTGTGGGGCTTTTTTCGCGTACGCTTGGATACCAATGATCGACTGCTGAGACTGGTTTCGTGGTGTATGAATCAGCGTTCGCGGATCACGCGGGTTGCTACCGGTGACCAGCTTTTGTTTGTAGAAGCGCAACTGTTTCGTCAGGTTAAGGGCTTTCCTGCCATAGCGCTGATGGAAGACGTGGCATTCAGTAAGTGTTTGCGGCAGCAGGGCGCCCCCCACATTATTGCCACGCCGGTGATTACCTCGCCGCGGCGCTGGTTACAGCATGGCCGATGGAGCACCATTATGACCATGTGGCGTTTGCGGCTGGCTTACTGGTTGGGAGTCGACCCTGCGCGTTTAGCGCGTCAATATTATGGCCGCTAGGCAGTCACTGTTGTTGATACAGTTTGCGCGAGTGCCAATTGCCGGGCAGGTCAAAACACGGCTGATTCCCGCGTTGGGAGCGCATTTAGCCGCAGATCTGCATTGCAGTATGGTTCTGCGCACACTTGGCACTTTGGGCAGCAGTGGGTTGGGACCTGTGCAGTTGTGGTTGACCGGTGATGACGCGGGCGGCTGGTTGAGCCAGATTGATCCCGGCGCTGTGCTGAAGACCCGTGAGCAGGTGGGTAGTAATCTGGGTGAGCGCATGGAGGCAGCTTTTGCTCACGGGTTGCTCGACTACGAGAAAGTGGTGTTGGTGGGCAGTGATGCACCGGCTATAACGCAGGACTACCTCCAGCAGGCAGCAGCAGCACTTGATAATACGGACGTGGTGTTTGGGCCTGCCATTGACGGCGGCTATGTTCTATTGGGCATGCGCCGTGCCTGCGCTGGCTGGTTGCAGGGTGTTAGCTGGGGAACTTCAGTTGTGCTCGAGCAGAGCCAAAGTGCGGCAGGGTGTTATGGGCTCACACACGCAAGTCTAGAGGCGCTACCGGATATCGATGTGGCGGAGGATCTGCGCTGGTTGCCACAGGACTTTCGTAGCCTGCAGGTGGACGGCACGCAGGCGCTGGCGTTGTCTGCGAGACTCGCCGAGTTAGCGGCGGCGCGAGACTGAGTCAGTACCTGACCCGTTCAGGTACAGGCGCTTACCGTTGGCTTAACCGCCGGCCAGTTTGACCTTAAAACCGCGCTTTTCCAGCTCGGTCTTCAGGATATCGCGATGATCTCCCTGAATCTCTATGGTGTCAGACTTTACGCTGCCACCGACCCCGCAGCGCTGCTTGAGTTCGCGTGCAAGTTGTTTCAACTCTAATGGTGCCAGCGGCACACCGTCGATGATGGTGACTGCTTTACCACCGCGCCCCTTGGTTTCTCGTCGCAACCGAACGATACCGTCACTACTGCTGGCGGGACGTTGTTTGCCACACACGCAGTCAGCAACGGCGCGCTGACATTGCGGACACAGGCGGCCACGGTCTGTTGAGTAAACCGCACGGCTACCAGATTGATTCTTCGTGCCCATATCAAATGCCTCTATTGATGTACCCTGAGGTCGGCTGTGCTTATAATAATTTCGTCTGGCTGTTGGTGCCAGTCATGAATGTTAAGCTGGTTTGCCATCTAAACACCTGCCGATAGCGCAAGAGTATAAAAACGATGTCCGAAAAAGAAGCACTGCGAGAACTGGCGCTGCAACTCGTCGATATGCAAACCCAGTTGGCGTTTCAGGAGGAAACGATCAGCCAGTTGAATGAAGCCCTGGCACAGCAGCAGCGTGACATCGAGACGTTGCAGACTGAGAGCCGAGTGCTAAGACAGCAATATCGAGAGATTCAGCAGCAGCCGGCAGTGGGCGCAGAGCCACCGCCGCCGCATTACTAAGCCAGGTTCGTAGACTTATTCAAGCGCGTCCACTTCCTCGGCCTGCGGGCCTTTATCGGAATTGCCCAATTCGTAGGTAACACGCTGGCCGTCGCGCAGTGAGCGCCGGGTGTTGCCATCGCCGCGGATAGACCGAAAGTGAACAAATATCTCATCGCCGTTGGGGCGAATGATGAAGCCAAAGCCCTTTGAGCCATTGAACCACTTAACTTCGCCTTCTTCACGGGCTCCGCCGCTGGTTGACGCCTGTTGTTGGGGCTGCTTGCGCTTGGCGGCTGGTTGCTTGGATAAATTTTTGGATGGTTTGGCGGCATTGTTCCCAGGCTGCTTGCGGCCCAGGTTGCCAAGCAGGGCTGTCAAAACAGTGGCGCTGATAATGATTAGCGCAAGCATCAGCGGTGTGGAGGCCTTGGTAGCAATAGTTGCAGCAGTTGCTGCGACACCCAGGGCCACAGCCAGAACTAGTTGAGCTGGAAGATTCATAATGGGACTCGTCTATAAAATGGCGGACACTATACCACTACGGCAGGCCATTCTCGACACTGCAATGGGTGGTAGCGATGGTATTCACCTGTTGGCGGTAGTTGCCAGGCCGGAGTCAGCCACAGAAGCCAAGAAGATTCCCCGATAGCCTTGGCAATCAGACTTTGGAAACGTCTTCGGCCTGTAATCCTTTGGGGCCTTCGACGACAGCAAACTCCACCTCCTGACCTTCATTCAGTGTGCGATAGCCCTCACCCTGGATGGAGCGAAAGTGCACGAAGACGTCTTCACTATCATCTTCGCCACGGGTAATAAAACCGAACCCCTTGGCATTGTTAAACCATTTCACTGTGCCCGTTACGCGCTCACTCATCTTCTTACCCTCTGACTTTTTTTATATCATCCGGTCTCATGCATGATGCGACCGTGAGTTTTTCTTATAGAAGCCGTTGCCTGATTGTGTAGGGTCTATATTTCCGCCAATTCCTCATGTTGCTGTTTCAGCTTCGCCAGTGCCTGTTCCTGAGAATCAAGTTTGGCACGTTCTTTATCGACTACAGCCTCAGGCGCCTTATCAATAAACGCACTATTACTCAGCTTGCCGCGAAGGCGCTCAAGGTCCTTATCCAGCTTTTGCATTTCTTTGGTTAAGCGGGCGAGTTCGGCATCCTTGTCGATAACGCCTGCCAGTGGTACCAAAATTTCAAGCTTGCCGACCAGCGCCGCGGAAGCTGCGGGAGCTGATTCGTTAGCGTCTAAAAATCGGATTTCAGAAAGCTTGGCGAGTTTTTTCAGGTATTGCGCATTGTCGTCAAGCCTTCGCTGATCATTATTGTCGCCATTGCGTAGTAAAACGCTGAGCTCTTTACCAGGCGCTATGTTCATCTCGCCGCGAATGTTGCGGATTCCAACAATGACGCCTTTCAGCCATTCTATATCGGCGTTTGCCAGGGCGTCTATGCTTGTCTCGTCGGCTTCCGGATAGGGTTGGAGCATGATGGTGGCCCCAGATTTACCGGCCAGAGGTGCTACTTTTTGCCAAATTTCTTCGGTGATAAATGGCATCAGTGGATGGGTCATGCGCAGGATCGCTTCCAGCACTCTGATCAGGGTGCGGCGGGTTCCGACCTTGGCCGCTGCCGCCGCGTCGTCGTCCCAGAGTACGGGTTTTGACAGTTCCAAATACCAGTCGCAATACTCGTTCCAGGTGAACTCATAGATGGCCTGTGAGGCAAGATCAAAGCGATAGTTCGAAATAGCGCGCTTTACTTCCTGTTCAGTCTCCTGCAGGCGGCTGATGATCCAGCGGTCCGCAAGGCCCAGCGTGAACTCAGCCTCGGTTGTTCCGCATTCCTCGTTTTCACAATTCATCAATGCGTAGCGCGCAGCATTCCATAATTTGTTGCAGAAATTTCTGAAACCTTCAATGCGACCAATATCAAATTTGATATCACGGCCGGTGCTGGCGAGCGAGTAATAGGTAAAGCGCAGGGCGTCGGTACCGTAAGCGTCAATACCCTCGGGGAATTCTTCGCGCGTCTGCTTGTCGATCTTCTTGGCCAACTTTGGCTGCATCATGCCGGCGGTGCGTTTTTCTAACAAAGTATCTAGTTCGATGCCATCGATCAGGTCAATCGGGTCCAGTACGTTGCCTTTTGATTTTGACATTTTTTGACCATGGCTATCGCGTACCAATCCATGGACATAAACCGTATGGAAAGGGACTTCCTTGCGAAAGTGCAGGGTCATCATGATCATGCGGGCGACCCAGAAGAAAATGATATCAAAGCCTGTAACCAGCACCGAACTGGGGTGAAAGGTTTTCAGGTCTGGCGTTTGCTCTGGCCAACCCAGCGTTGAAAAAGTCCAAAGGGCGCTGGAAAACCAGGTATCCAGCACATCTTCGTCTTGACGCAGTGCGACTTCCGGTCCCAGGTTATTTTCTTGGCGAACACTGGTCTCATCGTTACCAACGTAGATGTTGCCCTCGTTGTCGTACCAGGCGGGTATGCGATGTCCCCACCACAATTGCCGCGAGATGCACCAATCCTGGATATCCCGCATCCAGGCAAAATAGGTGTTTTCCCACTGCTTTGGTACAAACTGTATGGAGCCATTCTCAACGGCGTCGATGGCGGGCTGGGCCAACTTTTTGGCGTCTACATACCATTGCTGGGTGAGATAGGGCTCGATGACTACATTGGAGCGGTCTCCGCGCGGTACTTTCAGCGTATGGTCCTTAACACCCTCAAGCAGGCCCGCCGATTCCAGGTCCGCAATAATCTGTTTGCGGGCGACAAACCGGTCCATACCTCTATAGGCCTCGGGCACCTCATCATTGAGAGCGGCATCGTCAGTGAAGATGTTGATCATCTCCAGACTGTGGCGCTTGCCGACCTCATAGTCGTTGAAATCGTGAGCCGGGGTGATTTTGAGGCAGCCGGTGCCGAAATCGCGGTCGACGTAGTCGTCTGCGATAATAGGAATCGTGCGTCCGGTCAGCGGTAGGTCGATAGACTTTCCGATCAGTTGTGCATAGCGCTCATCTTCGGGGTGCACCGCCACGGCGGTATCACCCAGCATGGTTTCGGGGCGTGTTGTGGCGACGACCAGATGTCCGCTGCCGTCGCTGAGTGGGTATCTAAAGTTCCAGAGGTGGCCTTTTTCCTCTTCGGATACCACTTCGAGGTCTGAGATGGCGGTATGCAATGCCGGGTCCCAGTTCACCAGGCGCTGGCCCCGGTAGATCAAGCCCTCTTGATGCAGTTTGATAAAGACTTCCTGCACTGCGGCAGAAAGTCCCGGATCCATGGTGAAGCGCTCGCGTGACCAGTCTAGCGAAGAGCCCAGCCGTCGCAGTTGCTGAGTAATAGTGCCACCTGATTCCTGCTTCCAGTCCCACACTTTCTCAATAAACTTTTCCCGCCCTAACTCATGGCGGTTAGTGCCGGCGGCCTCTAGTTGACGCTCGACGACCATCTGCGTGGCAATGCCGGCGTGGTCGGTTCCCACCTGCCACAGCGTATTGCAACCTTGCATGCGGTGATAGCGAATCAGAGCGTCCATGATCGCCTCCTGAAACCCGTGCCCCATATGCAGGCTGCCGGTTACATTGGGGGGAGGAATCATAATGGAATAGGGCTCGCCGCTGCCGCTTGGTGCGAAGTAGCCTTTGCTCTCCCATTCCTGGTACCACCGGGTTTCGATGTTGGCGGGTTGGTATGTCTTATCCATGATCGTTGTATGGTTTCCTGAAAAAGGTCGTGATTATACGTGTCTGCTACAGTTTATTGAACTTCACCGGGTAGCCGCGATCTTTGTAGTAGCGGGCCGACTGGCGCAGCGGTTCGCGGATCTCGGGTGCCTGGGTAACCACTTCGGTAACCCGTTCAAAGCGGCCAACGAAATCGGGCACCTGCAGGGCCAGGTTTATCAGTACATCACTGTGATTGCCTGGGCTGTCGCTACAGCCTATTACAATCGGTTCATCGGCAGTGCTACTGGCAAGGCAATGAGGTAGAAAACTCTGGGGGCGGAAGTCCCACAGCAGCTGATCCAGATGCTTGGCGCTAGCTTCGTCTGCTGTGTGGATATAGACCCGACGTCCCTGCTTGAACGCTTTGTCGGTAAGGCGACAGGCAAAAGACTGGCGCGCGTCGCTGCTATCCTCGCTGAGTATGTAAAAATCTACCTCTGTCACCCTATTTGATTCCGGCGCGGTCCATCAGGTAACGAGTTAGCATCGCCACCGGACGGCCGGTGGCGCCCTTGGGCGCGCTGTTCCAGGCACTGCCCGCTATGTCCAGGTGCGCCCAATGGTATTTTTCGGTGAATCTGGCGAGGAAACATGCTGCAGTAATGCTGCCGGCTGCAGGGCCACCGACATTGGCAATGTCAGCAAAAGGGGTGTTTATCTGACGCTGGTATTCTTCCCACAGTGGCATGCGCCAGACGCGGTCATAGCTGATCTCGCCCGCACTGTTGAGTTGTTCGGCAAGCTTGTCGTTATTGCTATACATGGCGCTAGCCTGGGAGCCAAGAGCGACGATACAGGCACCGGTCAGAGTGGCGATGTCGACGACGGCAGCTGGCTTGAAGCGCTCGGCATAGGTGAGTGTGTCACACAGCACTAAACGCCCTTCGGCATCCGTATTGAGTATTTCAATGGTTTGCCCGGACATGCTGGTGACCACGTCGCCGGGTTTGGTCGCGCGGCCATTGGGTAAGTTCTCTGAGGCGGCAACCAGGGCTACCACATTGATCGGCAGCTCCATCGCTATGATGGCTGTCAGCGTGCCAAACACGCTGGCAGCGCCGCACATGTCGTATTTCATTTCGTCCATCTTGGCACCAGGCTTTAGACTAATGCCGCCGCTGTCAAACGTAATGCCCTTGCCAACCAAAACGTAAGGCTTTTGGGTGCTGGCTGCTCCCTTATATTGCATCTGGATCAGCTTGGCGGGTTGGTCGCTGCCAGCGCTGACTGAGAGTAGAGCGCCCATGCCCAACTTCAGCATGTCTTTTTCCTCAAGTATGCGCGTACTCAGCTTGGCACTGCTCTTGGCGAGCTGGCGGGCTTCGCTGGCGAGGAAAGTGGGAGTGCAGATATTACCAGGCAGATCGCCGAGTCGGCGTGCGATGTTCATGCCATCACCCACATACTGGCCGCGGTTAAGGAATTTGTTGGCCTCACGAACAGTCAGCTCGTCGCCGCCGTTAACGACAAGCTTGCGCAAAGGCAGTGCCGGGCGGGGTTTACTGACGGTCTCGCTGTAGACGTAGCTGGCGAGGCTGAGGTCGCGACTGAGCAGTTCGCAAAATTGCCCCAGTGAGTAGTCGCTGCTGCCTAACCCTGTACCGTGTAAGCAGGCTTCTTTACACTTTCCCGCGCGCAGTGCCTTGACTATGGCGGTGGATGTTT
This sequence comes from Candidatus Litorirhabdus singularis, assembly GCF_026262625.1. Taxonomy (GTDB): domain Bacteria; phylum Pseudomonadota; class Gammaproteobacteria; order Pseudomonadales; family Halieaceae; genus Litorirhabdus; species Litorirhabdus singularis. The sequence continues at coordinate 1,160,142 of NZ_SHNN01000002.1, read as the reverse complement.
TGCGCGCGGTAGCTGCATCAAATTTGGCAGAACTGCCTACGCCGACCAACAATATCCGAGCGGAGGCAGCGTCGGCAGCGCCGTGCAGCATCAGTGTTTCGCCGGCGTTGCCGCTTATCTCACCGTGCTTGAGCGCAGCACTGATTAAGCCTGACTGGGCGCTATCAATGGCTTTGGCAGCCTCAGACAGCTTCCTGCTCTTGGCTATCGTTACGATGGCGCAGCTGGTTTTGTGAGCCGGTATATTGGCGATTTTGCGAGCCGTGATTTCCATGTTAAGTCCTTAAGCCAGTCATTTTTTGATTGCAGTGAAGTTTACGCGTTAACCACCCTCTAACGCGAGTTTCAGGTTTTGGGTAGTAATTCCAACTCTGTGCCCGACCAGTAGTCGTGCCAGTAGCGCCCGCGGCGATCGAACAGACACCACCAGTATCCCAGGCCGCCGACCGCCAGCGACACACAAGCTCCCAGGCAACGCAGCAAGGCCTGACGGGCAGTCACGCTGGTGCCATCGGTGCTGCGCAAGCGGATACGCCAGGCTTGCATGCCGAGTGTCTGGCCCTTTTTTAACCAGAAAACGCAGTAGAATACGGCTACGGTCGCCAGTGAGAGTATGCGTACCAGCGTCGCGGGCAGCATTTGCTGCTCCATGCTGGCATCGGCGCGTCCTGTTACTGCAAGGTATACACCCATAGCTATGGCGACACTGAGCATGACTAGTGGAAGCACCAGACAGGTATCGTAAATCAGTGCGCCCAGGCGGCGCCATAGCGGCGGAGAAACGTGATCAGGCATAGGTAAAGTCGGCAATTTTCGATGTGAGATTCTACCATCAGTCCGTGGTACATTGCCCGCTATGACCATACTCATTATTGAAGACGATGCTGCGGTAGCCCAGTATATTGCGGATGGCCTGCGCGACGCCGGCTATGCTACAGAATGCGTCGCCGACGGTGAAATCGGTTATCAGCGGGCGGTGGCTGCTCAGTATGAAATGTTGCTGGTTGATCGCATGTTGCCGCACCTCGACGGTTTGAGCCTGATCAGTCGCTTGCGTGAGCAAGGTGACCATACCCCCGCTCTGGTGCTAAGCGCGCTGGGGGAGGTGGATGACAGGGTGAAAGGGCTGCAATGCGGCGCCGATGACTATTTGGTAAAGCCGTTTTCCTTTGCCGAGCTCAAAGCGCGTACAGAGGCGCTGCTGCGGCGCAATTTGCAGAACGCCAGTACGCAGACCACCCTGGTCGTTGCCGATTTGACTATGGACTTGCTGACCCAGCAGGTCGCGCGGGCTGGTCAAAAACTAAGTTTACAGCCAAGGGAATACAAGCTGCTGGAATGTCTGATGCGCAATGGTGGGCAACTGGTCACACGCGATATGTTACTTGAAGATGTGTGGGGTTATCACTTTGACCCTCAGACCAATGTAATTGATGTGCATATTAGCCGCCTGCGCCAGAAAATAGACCGCGATTTTGAACCGGCGCTGCTGACCACCGTGCGCGGGTCTGGCTACATCCTCGGGGTACCGGCGGAGTAACTGCGGTGAAAATCTTTCAGGTTCTTACCAGTATTGCCTTTCGCTACATGTTTACTTATGTGGTTGGGCTCAGTATTGCAGTGTTCATCAGCATGGCCGTTCTCTACGGCGTATTTGCCTATAATTATTTTGAGGACCTGCAAGAGTCTATTGTGGAGGAGTTAGAGACGCTCACTATAGTCTATGAGGGGCAGGGCGTTGCCGGTATAGAGGAGTATATTCAGGATCAGCAGCGCCAGCAAAGCAGCTTTTTCTACCTGTTGGCCGATGCCGATTATACCAAAGTGACCGGCACGCTTAAGGCATGGCCGGAGTATCGCGAATTTGGTGATGGCTGGTTGTCTATAGGGCGTCAGGCTGCAGGTCTGGTTGGTGGAGTCCCGACGCTAGAGTTAGTGGCACGTTCAGAGCTTCTGAGTAATGGCTACCATGTCATGGCGGCATTGCGCTATAACGACATTCTCGAGTCCAATCAGTTGGTTGTCTCGACCCTCTTGAGAACCATGATTGCGACCCTGATTCTGGGCCTTGTGGGCGGCTACTTTTCGGCTCGTTTTACGCTACAACGAATCGAGGATATCAACGCTGGCATCAGTAATATCGTCAAGGGTGATCTGGGGCAGAGGATTCCGCTGGGTGACTCGGAGGGCAATGTCAGGCAGCTGATCGTCAACTTTAATTCGATGCTGGATCAGACGCAGTCATTAATGCATGGCGTGCGAACAGTTTCCGACAACATAGCTCACGATCTGCGCACTCCACTGACTAGAATGCGCAATCATCTGAGTCTCTTGCAGCAGGAAGCGGACAGTGATGACATGCCGCGTGTGCAATTGCTGGTGGAGGAGTGTGACGAGATATTGGCAACTTTCAACGCGCTGTTGCGCATCGCGCAATTGGAGGCAGGCAACCGTATTACCAGTTTTGCACATTTTGACGTGGGAGCGTTGGTAGCTGATGTCGTTGATCTCTATGAGCCGCTGGCGCAGGATAAGGAGTTGCAGCTAACTCAGGAAATTGTTGCCGTTGAACTTGATGGTGATCGTGATTTGCTGTTTCAGATGATGGTCAATTTGATTGATAACGCGGTTAAATATACCCCCGCAGGAGGCACTATCCTGATCAGTGTCAAAGCCCTGCGCCCTGGCGGTGTATTATTGACCGTCGCAGATAGTGGGCCTGGAATTCCCAGCGCGGACCGTGAGAACGTGTTCAGACGATTTTTTCGACTCGAATCAAGTCGTGGCGAGCACCCCGGTAGCGGCTTGGGGCTGAGTTTGGTCAGAGCCGTAGTCACTATGCATCATGGCCGCATTCAGCTAAAAGACAACGGTCCTGGTTTGCGGGTTGAAGTTAGTCTGGGCGGAGAGTATTGAGCGGAGCGCTTTAATCCGCCGCTGCTTTCTCTAATTGAAGATGGTCGGTATTTGGTGCCTTGCCAGACTCTACCTTGCGATACTGATTTTCAAGTACATCGCTGCCCTCTGGGGCCAGCTCAATGGCACTGGTGTCTGGTCTCAACGAAGTGACGTCGCTAACAAGGGTGGGAATCGTTTCGCCTACCTCGCCAACACTAAGATGGCTGATATCGGGGCTAAGCGCAGCCGCAGCTTCAGCGAGCAGCGGAATGTTTTCACCTACTTCACCCATGCTTATGTGACTGGTGTCAGGCGCCGATTCAAGCACCGGTTCAGGGAGCGGCTTCGGCTCCGGATCTGACTCTGACTCCTTTTTGGCCGCCTTGGCTTGCCTTTTTTCCGCATCAAAGTCGGGTGCTTGGGCAATGCTGAGTCGACTCAAGTCCAGGTCTGGTGCCTGCTCAGATATCCGCTCTTCAGGATTAAGAATTTCCGAACCGGTGGGGGCGAGAGTCATGGTTGCCGCGGTAGTGCCGCCGGCTTTAGTCAATGCCGCCACGCGGTCAGCCATGCTCATAGGCTCGGCACTGGCAGCAGTATTCGAAACGGGTGCAGCAACAGTTGTTGCTACCGGCGCTGTTTGCGTCGTTGGCGCAGGCGTGTTCTTTCTGATAATAGCAATGGCACCGGCACGATTCATCGCAGTTTTATATTTGAGCGCAGCGGCCTTATCCACACCCCGTTTAACCGGTTGTGGATTGCCAGAGAACAGTTTGTCGAGCGCGGCGTCGCCCGCCTTAAAAAGCCTTGCCAGATTGGCGCGTACAGCTTCCTCCTCGAAGTCATCGAGGATGCCGGCCGAATAATAGATGTCATAGCGTTCATCCATAAGGTCAGTATAGGCGCGTACTTTGGGGTCAACAACGGCCAAAAACGCTTGAACTGTGACCTGGAACCCAAAGCTGGTAAGCTTTTCAGCAATAGGGCCCTCTGCTATCTGGCGCGCGCGTCAATGCTTGTAGGAGGTGCCTCCTTTGCAGCCTGTCACGTCCAGCGACTCTCTTTATGCCAACAGCTATGGTTCCAACCCAATTTGCCGCATCGCTGATCCGCATGGCTGCCGCACGCGGGTTCGATTTCGGCTCCGCGCTGACCGCGGCGGGGTTGGATTTCGACCCTTTGGATGAGAGTGCCGCAGGCTGGCAGGCAGAGATAACCGCGATGCAGTATTCGCAGCTTTATCAGAAGGCGCTGCGTCTGCTGCAGGATGAGACCTTTGGCATGCATCCGCACAAGGTGGTATCTCCGGGGGCCTTCAGAATGATGTGCTATTGCATTATTCATTCTGAGAATTTGGGTAAAGCCATTTCCCGAGCCTCTGATTTTTACCGCACGTTCTTTGGTGGTGGCGCAGAGCTCTACGCTAACTTCACCGACCGTCACGCCCGGGTCGGCTACCGCGACATGCCCGGTAGCGCGATGCGACAGGTAGGGGCGGCGGATGCCTACGGCCTGTCAGTATGGCATCGGTTTTTCGGTTGGCTCAGCGGCCGGCCTATCGATTTGCAGCGCGTTGACTTTGCCGGTGATCCGCCGCGTAATCCGGCTAAATATGAAGATTTGTTTGGCTGTCCGATTTACTACAATCAGGCCAGTAATTTAATGTACTTCGACAGCGAGTGCCTGCGCTACCCGTTAGTTCACACCGAACAGTCGCTGCATGAATTTTTGCGCACTGCGCCCTACCAATTGATGGTGATGACCAATGACCAGCACAGTAATAGTCTGGTCGCCCAACTGCGGGCTATGATTGGTTACGATTTTAGTCAGGGTTTTCCCAGCTTTGAAACGCTGTGTGCGGCTTTGAATATGTCCGCACCTACATTACGGCGCAGACTCAAGCGTGAGGGCACCACTTTTCAGCAGTTGAAGGACCAGTGCCGATGTGAAGCGGCGCTGGCGCTGCTGGATAATCGGGCTTTATCCATTAATCAGGTAGCGGCAAAAATGGGATTCACCGACCCTAGCGCTTTTCATCGATCTTTCAAGAAGTGGACCGGTCAAACCCCAGGTGATTACCGCTCGAGTCTTGCTGGCACTGGTCTTTAGCCCTCAGCAACTAACATCATTGTGGTGGGCGATTTGGTGGCGGATTGCGCTATAATGCGGCCTATGATTATTCAACAAACCATTGAAACAAAGCTTGCCGATGAACTAGCCCCGCTTTGGCTGGAGGTCGTTAACGAGAGCGATCAGCACAGTGTGCCGGCAAATTCCGAGACCCACTTCAAATTGGTAGTGGTGACTGAGGCGTTCGCCGGTAAGCGACAGGTGGCTAGACATCAGGCCGTGTACCAACTTTTGGCGGAGCAGTTGGCCGGCCCAGTGCACGCGCTTGCGCTACACACGTATACCCCGGAGGAGTGGCAGCAACGCAATGCCGCCAGTCCTGACTCACCGCAGTGCCTGGGCGGGAGCAAGGGAGAGGCGGGGCAGTGAGCACTATAGTAGTAGCCGCGTTATACAAGTTTGTGACGCTGGATGACTACGAGCAATTGCGTGAGCCCCTGCTGGATGTTTGTCTTGATGCCGGCGTGAAGGGAACTTTGTTGCTGGCCAATGAAGGCATCAATGGCACCATTGCCGGTTCGCGCGCTGCTATAGACATTGTTCTTGCCTACCTGAAGCGAGATGTCCGTTTTACCGATATTGGGCACAAAGAATCGTTTGACGATCACCTGCCTTTTTACCGCATGAAGGTAAAACTGAAGCGCGAGATCGTCACTCTGGGAGTGCCCGGTGTCGATCCTAATAAGCGGGTCGGTACTTATGTGCAACCTGACGACTGGAACCATATTATCAGCGATCCCGACGTGTTGGTGATCGATACGCGTAATGACTACGAGGTCGGAATTGGCACTTTTCGGGGTGCAGTTGATCCGCATACAACCAGCTTTCGGGAATTCCCTGAATACGTGCGCAACAATATAGAACCGGGCAAGCAAAAGAAGGTAGCGATGTTTTGCACAGGGGGTATTCGCTGCGAGAAGGCCTCAGCATTTATGCTTGAAGAAGGTTTTCAGGAGGTTTATCACCTGCAAGGCGGTATCCTGAAATACTTGGAGGAGGTGCCGCAGGCGGAGAGTCTGTGGGAAGGGGAGTGCTTTGTTTTTGATAACCGGGTGTCAGTCAATCATCAGCTGGAGAAGGGCGAATACGACCAGTGTCATGGTTGTCGCCGTCCGATTACGCAGCAGGATAAGATGTCAGAGTTGTATCAGCGGGGCGTCTGTTGTCCGCACTGTTTCGCTGAACTTAGTGATGATCAGAAGACGCGTTTTGCCGAACGTCAAAAACAGGTGGACCTCGCCGCGGAGCGCAGCGAAACGCATATTGGCTCGGCGCCACCTGAGCGCCAGCTAAAGACCGGTAACAGCAGTTAGTTTCTTTTAGCGTCTGCGTCAGCGGCGCAGATACGGAGCGACGCGCCGCGCAAACTGATCACTGGGAACATACAAACTGACTGCTTCGCCGTCGCCGGCAGAGAGCACTCCCAGGAGTCGGACCTCACCCTCAACTACCGCTACCAGCGGGCCACCAGAGGCACCTTTGGCGGCGCGGCAATTGGTAGTAATCACTGCGCTGGCGATCGCGGTAACCGAGCAGTCCGGGTGGTAGCTCAGTAGTCTGCCATTGTCGGCGGCCATCAGGTCGCGGGAGTAGCCGGCACTGGTAAGAGTCGTTTTACCGATGCTGGCGGGCTCGGTCCAAATCACTATCGGGGCGTCTATGGCAATGGGCTGGTCCAGACGCAGTAATACCCAGTCGGCGTTCATGCTGCCACCGCTTATCACCAGTGCCGCGTTGTGCTCTATCTCACTATTGGGCAGGCTGAAGCTGATAGCCTTGGATAAATCATTGTAATATTCCAGGCAGTGCCACGCGCTGATGACATAGCGCGCGCTGTGCCGGGTGTCTGATGGGTCATGAATCTTCTTTTTGCTGATTAAGGTGCCGCTACAATTTTCCTGGTAATGGTGGCGCTCGCCGTCTTCCCATTTTTGCCCAGGTACTGTCAGTTTACCGACGCTGGCCATCCACCCCGGTGCCTTATTGTTGTGCAGCTGGCGCGGCTCGGCCAGCAGTGGAGAGGCTATGGCTAGCAGCAAAAGTAGTGGCAGCAAGAGAAAATAGGGCATGGGGGCAGCATAGCGGAAAAGCATCGCAGGTCGTTAGCTTTGGCTGATGTAACGTCAGAACCAGAGCGCGTGAGTAGAGTGCTTGACCAGACTGCGGTGGCTGGAGATCATGCGAGTCTGGTGAATGCTTCAGCTTAAAAGGGGTTACTGGTGAGCCAAGTCGTTATGCGTTTTGATATGCGCTGTCCTGCAAACGGGGATAGCAGCGCTGCCGATCTTTATCAGGCAGTGCTCGATATGTCTGAGTGGGGTGACACTCGCGGCATAGACGTTATTGGCCTTTCAGAGCATCACAATACAACTGACGGTTTTCTGCCTTCGCCGCTTAATCTGGCCAGCGCTATTGCCGCACGCACCCGCCACGCTCTATTAAGTATCGGAGCGTTGCTGGTGCCGCTGCACGATCCCTTGCGTCTCGCCGAAGACATAGCGGTGTTGGACTTACTGAGTCGGGGACGTTTGACGGTCATTACCGGTATTGGTTATCGGGAGCAGGAGTATCTGGCGCTGGGGCGCGACTGGAAACGGCGCGGACAGCTGCTGGAAGAGAACATCAAAGTGATGCAGCAAGCTTGGACTGGCATGCCTTTCGATTACCGCGGTACCAGCGTACAGGTATTGCCGAGACCCTATAGTCTGCCACACCCACTGTTGGCCATCGGTGGTAACTCGGCGCCGGCTGCGCGCCGTGCCGCGCGTCTGCGACTGCCGTTCTTTCCTGCTATTGATGATGCGGAGTTGGTAAAAATCTATCGTGAAGCATGTACTGAACAGGACTTTAGCGGTGGTCTGGTGATATTGCCGGGCTATCCAACTACAACCTTTCTGGCTGAAGATGTCGAGTTGGGCTGGCAGCAAATTGGCCGTTACATGCTATATGACGCACTGGCTTACGGTAGCTGGCGCCACGCTACCCGGCGCGCTTATGCAGAATCATTTGCCGCCGATCTTGAGACACTCCGTGCGGAGGGTAAGTACGCGGTATTGACGCCTGCTGAAGCGCTGGCGAAGCTGCGCGCGGGTGGTTCTTTGCATCTGGCGCCGTTAGTGGGGGGTGCTCCGCCCGAGTTGGGTTGGCAGAGCTTGCGCTTATTTGCAGAGCAGGTCGCTCCGCAGCTGCACTCAGACTGATTGAGTGCGTGCCTGTAGTGCGCTTCGAATACTGTCGATACCAGGCTTGTCTTTGAGCAGTTCTGTTGCCTTGAGACCGCAGAGCTCATGGGGGAATACCAGCCAGTCTGAGGTCTCGTGCAAGTAGTAGTCGGGCTTGCGTTGGGTGCGATTGTTGCCAGGTTTATAGTATGGCGTTGCGACCCGTAACTCGGGGCCACTGCCGGAGTGCGCCTGATCGATGTCGTGCACTACTTGCTCAATGCTGCGACCACTGTCGAATACATCATCAACCAGTAGCACTTTGGAGCCTGCTCCAGCGCGCTCGATCAAATACCCTAAACCGTGTACCTGCACCTGTGAGGCAGTCTCATTAATGCCGGTATAAAGTGAAGTGCGTATCGCTATGTGATCACTGGACACGTCAAAATATTCCAATAGCTCTTGCACAGCAATGCCCACCGGTGCTCCGCCGCGCCAAATGCCGACGATAAAATCGGGGTAGAAGCCACTTTCAAGTATCTGCAATCCCAGCGCGAAGGAATCGTCCAGCAGCTGCTGTGCGCTGATATAGGTTTTACGGGGATCCAAAGTTGAACTCTCACAGCCAGTGGGTTTGTCGACAGCGACGGAGTATGGCATCTTGCCTAGAGAGCGACAACATTGAGCCGGCAAGGATGCGGCGACGAGGCTTCTAATGAGTGTAGGAAGGTACTTATGGATTCAGAAAAAATAGCGCATATCAGAGCTTTACTTCGCGAACTGTTCGGGGTGGCCGTCGCGGCTGCGCAACCGGCAGAAGTCATGACAGAGTACCTGCCTGATGCGCCGCACGGACGCACACTGGTGTTGGGAGCCGGTAAAGCCGCCGCGGCCATGGCTGCGTTTATCGACAAAAACTGGGATGCCCCATTGTCAGGCATGGTGGTCACCCGCCACGGGCAGGCGGCGGATTGTGGACGTATAACTGTGCGCGAGGCTGCGCATCCGGTGCCTGATGAAAATAGTGTAGCAGCGGCAACAGAGGCACTTGGATTATGCGCGGACCTTAGCCATGAGGATCTGGTTATATGTCTTATATCCGGGGGTGGTTCGGCGCTGTTGTCACTTCCCGGCGGCGATATAAGTCTGGCCGAGAAGCAGGAGATCAACCGCCAACTGCTGAGCAGTGGTGCCAGCATTAACGAGATTAACGTTGTCAGAAAACATCTATCGGCGATCAAGGGAGGGCGGCTGGCTTTGGCCTGTGCGCCGGCGAGGGTTGTAACACTGTTGATTTCTGACGTGCCTGGTGACGATGCACAGCTCATCGCTTCAGGGCCGACACTGCCCGACCCCGCAACTGTAGCGGATGCTCTGGCGGTCATTGAACGTTTTGAACTCAAATTACCACCCAGCGCCTTGCGTTACCTGGATAGCGATCAGGCCGAGACGCCGAAGCCGGGGCATCCTGCTTTTGTAGGCAACGAAGTACATGTGGTCGCCGCGCCGCAGCTATCGCTGGAGGCTGCAGCGGACCATCTGCGCGCACAGGGAATGGCGGTGATGATTTTGTCTGATGCCGTGGAGGGAGAGTCCCGTGAAGTTGGTAAAGTGTTGGCGGGTATTGCGCAACAAGTGCGTCACCGCGGACAACCGCTGGCGGCTCCATGTATATTGCTGTCCGGCGGTGAAACTACCGTGACTCTTGGCAGCGTAGGTCGCAGTCAGGGCAAAGGCGGACCGAATAGCGAATTTGCTCTGGGGTTGGCGCTGGCTTTGGGTGGGGCGCCTGGTATTGTGGCGCTGGCGGCGGACACTGATGGGATCGACGGCAGCGAAAATAATGCGGGCAGCCTGATTGATGAAACCACCTTGCAACGCGCGCGTGAGCGTGGGCTCGATGCCACCGGGCTACTGGCCGCCAATCAATCCTGGCTGTTTTTCGATGCACTGGGTGACCTGATTGTTACTGGACCTACCGATACTAATGTTAACGATTTTCGAGCTATTTATATCGACAGCAGTGGAGCTGAAGCATGACTTCCAGACGTAAGGTCAAGATAGTAGCCACCGTGGGCCCTGCCAGCGATGAGGCCAAGGTACTGCAGCAGTTGGTTAATGCCGGTGTGAATGTGTTTCGAATGAATTTCAGTCATGGCACGCATGCGGAACATTTACGCCGCTACGAATTGATTCGCAATGTAGAAGAGCAGAGCGGGCGTCCGTTGGGAGTGTTGGTAGATTTACAGGGGCCTAAACTGCGCCTGGGAGAGTTAGCAACCGGCAAGCTCGCTATCGCTCCCGGTGATGTTCTGCGGCTGGGCTTGCCCGAGCCTGATTCCAGCAGTGATTTGATTCCACTACCGCACCCCGAGATTCTCGAGGTACTCACCGCTGGTAGTACCTTACTGATTGACGATGGCAGAGTGCGGCTGCGAGTAATATCAGGTGACGGCAAGAGCATTACCGCTGAGGTCGTTGCCGGGCAGGAGCTTTCCAGTCGCAAGGGCATTAACGTGCCAGATGTGGAGCTGCCTATTCCCTCTATGACGGAAAAAGACCGTGCCGACCTGGCATTCGTTATGGAGCATATTGAGGCAGACTGGGTTGCGCTCTCGTTTGTGCAACGACCGCAGGACGTGATTGAGTTACGCGAATTGCTGGGCGACAAGATGGCGATCATGGCCAAAATTGAAAAGCCCTCGGCGCTCACCCATATTGATGCCATTCTTGAACTGGTCGACGGCATTATGGTGGCGCGCGGAGATCTTGGAGTTGAGCTGCCGCCGGAACAAGTGCCGGGCGTACAGAAACGATTGGTGCAACGCTGCCGTGAATGCGGAATTCCGGTGGTGGTAGCCACGCACATGATGGACTCGATGGTAGCAGCACCCGTGCCCACCCGGGCTGAAGCCAGTGATGTGGCCAATGCGGTTTATGAGGGTGCCGATGCAGTGATGCTGTCTGCAGAAACGGCGGCGGGTAACTACCCGGTAGCTGCGGTTGCGATGATGTCCAGAATTATCAGTGAAGTAGAAAAGGATCCGCATTACCTGACATTATTGGAGTCGGCGGCGCCGCAGCATGAGGCAACGACTGCCGATGCCATTTGTGCCGCCCTGCGCGAGGTGTCACGAGTGATTGGTTCCAGCGTCACAGTGACTTATACCTCGTCGGGCTTTACCAGCTTGCGTGCCGCGCGGGAGCGTCCGCACAGCGTGCTATTGAGTCTGACGGCGGCGCCGGCAATAGCGCGGCGGCTGAGTATCGTCTGGGGCACGAATTGCGTGCTGGTAGACAGCTATAATGAAGACACCGCATTTAATCATCTGGTGGTTCAGGCGCGCGAGATTTCCGTCGAGCTGGGCCTCGCCAGCCCCGGCGATTTTCTGACGGTGAGCGCTGGTTTACCGCTGGGTAGCCCTGGCCGCACCAACGTTTTACGTATCGTAGAAGTAAGGTAACGGGTCTCACACCGGGAGCGCATAGGCGCGACGTGGCTTACGGTGGCTTAAACTGGTCTATTTGCTTGAACCCGAATGCCAGCCAGAAGCTAAAAAATGGCGTACATTGTCTTCAGTGTTTTGAATTGAGGTGAATACCATGCAAGCAGAAGCCGCTGTATCACAAGTTATAGTGACGCCTTCGGAGTTTTTAGAACGGGCCCGCGCTATGCACGCTACCCTGCTCGAGCGCCGGCCCGAAGCACGTGAGTTAAGACGGGTGCCTGATCAGACCATTGCCGATTTCAAAGCGGCTGGTTTTTTCAAGATGATGCAACCAGTACGTTACGGCGGATTTGAGATGAACCCGCGCCACTTTTACGAGGTGGTGTTTGAGATAGCCCGCGCTTGCCCTTCCAGTGGCTGGGTGCTGAGCGTACTGGGTGTGCATAACTGGCAGCTTGGTCTGCTCGACGACCGCGCTCAGCAAGATGTCTGGGGTCGCGATGACAATGCGCTGATTGCTTCTTCTTATGCCCCCAAGGGCAAGGTTGTTCCCGAGGAGGGTGGCTATCGATTCTCCGGCCAGTGGCAATTTTCCAGCGGCAGCGATCACAGTGAGTGGATTTTTGTGGGTGGCATGATTCCGCCGGCCAACGAAGGCGATGCGCCAGGTATTTCTTCCTTTCTGATACCCCGCTCGGATTACGAAATAGTGGACGACTGGTTCACTACCGGCTTGCAGGGGTCAGGTAGCAAGCAGTTGGTGGTCAAGGACGCTTTTGTCCCCAGCTATCGGGTGCATGGCTTTGACGAGGGCTTCCGCTGCGTAAGCCCGGGGCAGCAGCTTAATACCAATCCGATTTACAAATTGCCGTTTGGACAGGTTTTTGTGCGGGCGGTCTCAATGCCTGCTGTGGGTGCCACGCAGGGAGCGCTGGACGCATACTGCGAGTACAACGCCAACCGGCTTAATAGCGTGGGCATGCAGGCGAAGGAGTTTCCTGCCAGTCAGTCGGCGGGAGCTGAGGCAAGGTCGGTGATTAGTACCTGCCGACTGAAAATGGCGAACGCCTACGATACCTTACTGGATAAGGCGACCCGCGGCGAAGCTTACTCAGACCTGGAGCGCGCTGAATTTCGTTATGACGCCGCGCGTTCGGTTGATGATTGCGTTAAGGCCGTGCAGCAGCTTCTGGCTAATTCTGGGGGGAGCGCTATTTATCAGGGCAATCGCGTTAACGAAATTTTTCAAGATATGTTGGCCTTCCGCCAGCACGCAGCCAATCAGCCCGACAGTGGCTCCAAGAATGTCGGCGCAGTGCTCTTCGGTCAGCCCAATATGGATATGTTCAGCTGACAGTAATGCAGGCGCCCTGATTCTGAGGGGCGCCATTCTCTGTAGCAAAGTTGACCAAGGTGCACAGGTTTATTACAGACCTGTTAGTACCCCTGGTTAAAATCGATCTCATTCAGTAGCACGTCACCCGCTTGAAAACGGCTGTAGTTCTGGCAAAAAATGTCGACGATAGCTGTCGTGCTGGTGGGCGCTGCCGTATGGCTGGTGATTGTCACATTTTCCATTTGCCACAATGGATCTGATTGAGGCAGCGGCTCTTCCGGAAATACATCGAGTACAGCTCGGCCAAGCTGACCTCGCTGTAAGGCCCGGAACATGTCTGGATAATGAATGCTGTTACCGCGGCCGGCATTGATTAGCACTGCCCCCGGGTTGAGCGCATCAAGCACGCTGTGATTAATAATGCCATCCGTGTCAGGCGTGTCTGGTAACAAGGCAACAAGGTAGTCCAGATGGGTGGCGAATGTCGTTATCGAGCTGCTGTCATAGCAGCGATCGAAGTTTTCTGTAGGAGTGCCCGCAGTATTCAGCCCGCGTGTTTGCATGCCAAAACTTTGGCAGAAGCGAGCCACTTCGGCGCCGATGGAGCCGGTACCGGCAATGCCGATGATTTGTCCCTGGACGCTGCCGTTGGGGCTGTCATCCCAGTGTCTTGCGTTGGCGCGCGACAGCACATCGCGGCGAAACGCAAGTATCCAGGCCAGTACGTACTCAGCCATGGTCCTGCCAAAGATATCCCGGACGCCGGTGAGGCGATAGTCGCGCCGTGGAGCGTCTATTAAGGGTCGGATACCAGCCCAGCTGGACTGCACCCACTGCAAATGTGGACAATGATCCAGCAGCGGGACCAGCATGTCGGGGGCGCCAAACAAAACCTGCGCGGCGTCGCAATGCGGCAGGGCCTGAGCAGGGTCGGGCGCTGCGCGAACTTCCAGATTGGGCAATGCAGCGTTATGCAGAAGCTGGCGGAAAGCTTCTGCATGTTGAGACACTACCAGTAGTTTCACGGGTGCAGGCATATCGTCGCCGACCCGGTCATGTGGGTATACCATAAACCGAAGACTGCTACGGGTGGAGCGCCAAGCGTGGACTCGCCCATAGGGATTCCTCTAGGATGGGCCTTAATACTAAACCAAATCGTAATGCAGTTGGAGGCAGTAATGGGACTTGTCAGTGATCGGGTTGTTGTTGTAACGGGTGCCAGTCGTGGCGCAGGTCGCGGCATAGCGGTGGCTCTTGGGGGTACCGGCGCTACAGTCTACGTGACCGGCCGCACCCGTAATGAGGGTGATGCGCCGTTACCGGGAACCGTCTACGCAACCGCAGAAGCGGTCACCGCCGCCGGAGGTAAGGGTATTGCGGTTATATGCGATCATGCCGACGATGCCCAGGTCGAGGCGTTGTTTGAGCAGGTACGCAGTGAACAGGGCCGGCTCGATATACTGGTGAATAACGCCACCTGTGTGCCTGATGGGCTGACCGCCAGCGGACCATTTTGGGAAAAGCCGTTGTCGCTGACAGAGATATTCGATGTCGGTATGCGCTCGCATTATACCGCCAGCTATTTCGCGGCTCCGTTGCTGCTTGCCAGCGGTTCTGGCCTGGTAGTTAATACCTCTTCTTTTGGTGGCAGAATCTATATGCACGGGCCTGCTTATGGCGCGGGTAAGGCGGCAGCGGACAAGATGGCGCACGATATGGCGGTAGATTTCAGGCCCCACAATGTGGCGGTCATTTCATTGTGGATGGGCTTGTTGTTGACCGAGCGCACTCGCGCCGTATTTGAAGCGGAGCCTGATATGTACGCTGACCTCGCGGCGACAGCAGAGAACCCAGAATTTTCAGGTTTAGTGATCGATCAATTGGCGCGTGACCCGCAGCTGCTGGAAAAAAGCGGTCGGGTATTTATTGGTGCAGAACTGGGTGAAGAATACGGTGTGGTAGATATCAACGGTAAACAGCCGCCGAGTCATCGTGCCTTTTTTGGTGAGACAACCAGCTTCGGCGAGGCCATTGTCGAATGAAGCTTGAAGCCACACAGTCAGTGATCTCACATCAGGCCGCCATGGTGGCGGTCACTGCTGCATTGGAATTTGCCAGTGAACAGGGCTGGGCCATCAGCGTTGCTGTTGTAGATAGTAATGGCCGCTTGCGCGCGTTTGCCCAAATGGATGGGGCACTATTAATTTCCGAGGCCGGCGCAGTGCGTAAAGCCCGTACCGCGTTGGTGGGACTTGGCAGTGCGGAGCTGGCTACCGCATTGGTGGCCGACCCACCGGCAATGCTGGCCTTTGCTCAGCTACCCGATATGTCGCTGCTGGGGGGTGGCTTACCCATCTTGGCTCAGGGGCAGGTGATTGGCGCTATCGGTGTCGGGGGCGCCAGTACTGCCGAGCAGGATGTTGAATGTGCCACCGCTGCATTGAATTATTTCTCCAAACTACATTAATTAATAGCTATAAGTAATTGATAAATATAAATTATGAAAAATACCTCAAACAGGTGATGCCGAGAATAGTGATTCGGCGGTGTAATAAGGGTCTGCCCACAGAAGGCAGCGCGTTATAAAGTTTGTCAGTCCATGAAAAGGTCATCAGTATGAATCAATACAGTATGGGGAGCCCCCGCGCAGAGCATTTGTTACAAGCAGCTCGAGATATGCAGCCAGTGTTGCGGGAGCGCGCTGCCGAGTGCAAGAGTTTACGTCGGGTGCCGGATGAAACCGTCGCTGATTTTAAAGCGGCGGGATTTTTCAAGATCTTGCAGTCCGAGCAATTTGGCGGTTACGCCATGGATCCACAGGTGTTCTATGCGGTTGGTCTGGAAGTCGCCAAAGCCTGCATGTCCAGCGCCTGGGTGCTGGGCGTAGTCGCAGTGCATAATTGGCAGCTGGCTTTGTTTGATGATCAGGCAGCTCAGGACGTTTGGGCTGAAGACCCGGAGGTTTTGATATCTTCGTCTTATGCACCAGTTGGCAAAGTTGTCCCGGTCGATGGTGGGTTTAAGCTGAGTGGCCGCTGGAGCTTTAGTAGTGGCAGCGAGCATTGCAAATGGGTGTTCCTGGGCGCGGTAGTGCCCACTGAAGACGCGCCTTTCGACATGTCGAATTACCGAACCTTCCTGGTGCCTATTGCCGACTATGAAATAGCCGACAACTGGGATGTGGTTGGTTTGCAGGGTACGGGTAGTCATGACGTGATCGTTGAAGATGCGTTTGTACCTGAGCATCGTACTCATAAAGTGATTGATGGCTTCAATTGCGATAACCCCGGCAATGAGATCAATTCAGCGCCACTCTATCGCATGCCGTTTATGCAGGTGTTTGTGCGCGCGGTCTGCACCGCCAGTCTGGGTGCGCTGCACGGCTCGCTGGATAATTTTGTCGAGGTGGCCAAGACACGTCAGGCGGGACCGGTGCCAATGCGCGATGACCCCATGGCTAAATTACTGGCCGCCGAGGTCAAAGCAGAGATCGAGCAGATGAAGCTGGTTATGTACCGTAACTTTGATGCCATGATGGATTGCACCCGTGCGGGTGAGCCAATAGCGGTGGAAGATCGCATTCGTTATCGTTACGACTCTGCCATGGTGGCGGACCGCTGTCTGGCAATGTCGTCAAAGATGTTGAAAGCGGCTGGCTCCAGTGGCATTCGTCAGGGCAGCGAGTTGCTGTCGCGACATCTGGATATTCTCGCCAGTCAGGCCCACGTTGCTAATAACTCGACTCCGTTCGCCATGAATATGGGCGGCGTGCTGTTCGGTCAGCCTAACGCAGACTTCGGACTCTAGCAGTTTCAGAATGCGCTGCCTGGCACACTGGGCGGCGCTGGTTTGGGTTAACAGACTATTAGCCACTGCAAGACGATGGCCGGCGTTATGGGTATTACCCCACTGCGGCTTTGATTTATAATTGCGACCCCGAACTCTGGAACGGCAGTATTATGAAGGCCAATCACATTGAGACCCTTGGCGACGAGCTGTATGAGGCTTTGCGAGGACAGTACACGCTGGCGCCGCTGACCGAGCGCGAGCCCGATATTACTATCGATGATGCCTACCATATTTCGTTGCGCATGCTGCAACGCCGACTGGCCGATGGCGAGGTCGTCACAGGCAAGAAGATTGGTGTGACAAGCGCGCCGGTGCAGGAAATGCTTGGCGTATTTCAGCCAGACTTTGGTTTTCTGACCGACGCCATGGTCTTTGCCGATGGTGCCGACATTTCGATTGCCGATTGCATGATTCAACCGCGCGCCGAAGGCGAGATCGCATTTCGCCTCAAACATGATCTGGTAGGTCCCGGTATCACTGAGCAAGATGTTCTGGATGCTACTGAAACCATCATGCCGTGCTTTGAGATAGTCGACTCACGGATACGTGACTGGAATATTAAAATTGAGGACACGGTTGCCGATAACGCTTCCTGTGGTGTCTATGTGCTGGGCAGCACAGAAGTAGACCCCAGAGATGTCGACCTGCCAGCGTTACATATGACGATTAGTCGCAATGGCGAATTTCACAGTGAAGGTCTGGGTTCAGCCGTGCAGGGTAACCCGCTTACAGCAGTGGCCTGGTTAGCTAATACGCTGGGCCAATTCGACATTCCCTTTCTCGCGGGTGAGGTGATTTTGTCGGGTTCACTGGCACCGCTGATACCGGTGGTAGCGGGCGACCGGATGTCGCTGGAGATTGCCGGTATTGGCGGCTGTAGTTGTAATTTTGTATAGAGAGTCAGACTGTTAAAGGCGCCGCAGGGTATTAGGCGCTGGTAAGCAGAATGGTTTAAATGAGCGGGGCGTATCCGGCTCCGAAAAAGTGGAAACCTGAATTATGGGTCAGAAAATAAAAGCGGCCATTATTGGCCCGGGCAACATCGGCACCGACTTGCTGGTGAAAGCGATGCGCAGCGAGTGGATTGAGCCGGTGTGGATGGTGGGCGTAATAGCGGACTCGCCTGGACTGGCGCGAGCTCAGGAACTGGGTCTGAAAACTACCGCGGACGGTGTTGATGGTATGTTGCCCACTATGCGTGAGGACGGCGTGCAGATTTGCTTTGATGCCACTTCGGCCTATGTGCACGCCGAGAATAGTCGCAAGGTTAATGAGCAGGGCGCGGTGATGATAGACCTCACGCCTGCTGCGATAGGCCCGTTCTGTGTACCCTCGGTTAATCTTGAGGAAGCGGTAGCCGCGCAAGCCATGAACGTGAATATGGTGACCTGCGGTGGTCAGGCAACTATTCCCATGGTGGCTGCTGTATCTCGAGTACAGGCTGTTTCCTATGGCGAAATTGTAGCAACGGTGAGTTCACGTTCAGCGGGTCCTGGTACGCGCAAGAATATCGATGAGTTCACCCGCACCACAGCCAGCGGCATTTCGTCTGTTGGCGGTGCGGCTGAAGGCAAAGCTATTATTGTGATCAATCCGGCAGAGCCACCGCTGATCATGCGCGATACCATTCATTGCCTGACCGTCGACGAGCCGGATCAGGACGCGATTACCGAGTCTGTTCATGCCATGATCGCTGAGGTCCAGAAGTACGTGCCTGGATATAAACTTAAGAATGGTCCGGTATTTGATGACAAGCGCGTCTCCATTTACATGGAAGTAGAAGGGTTGGGAGATTTTTTGCCCAAGTACGCCGGCAACCTCGACATCATGACAGCCGCAGGTCTGCGTACCGCAGAGTTGTATGCCGAGCAGATTATCAGTGGTGCCTTCGTGCCCACCAGTACAGCAGCATAGGAGAAGAGTCTGATGAACCTGGCGGGCAAAAAGATTACCGTACACGACATGTGTTTGCGCGATGGCATGCACCCCAAACAACACCAGATTACCGTTGAGCAGATGGTCACTGTAGCGCGCGCCATGGATGAGGCTGGCGTGCCCATGATCGAAGTGACCCATGGTGATGGGTTAGGCGGAACCAGTGTTAACTATGGTTTCCCTGCGGCGTCGGACGAGGAATACCTGACCGCTGTTTGCAAGGAGATGAAAAATACCAAGGTTTCCGCTTTATTGCTGCCGGGTATCGGCACCGTAGATCATCTGCATATGGCAGTCGATTGCGGTATCAGCACGATTCGAGTTGCCACCCATTGCACCGAGGCAGATGTTTCCGAGCAGCACATTGGGGTAGCGAGTCAGATCGCAGGTCTGGATACGGTGGGCTTTCTGATGATGGCACATATGATTGAGGCGGATGAGTTAGTTACTCAATTGAAATTGATGGAATCTTACGGGGCTACTTGCGTCTATATCACTGATTCTGCCGGCTATATGTTGCCGGATCATGTAACTGATCGCGTGGCGCTAGCGCGTAAAGAGCTGAAACCTGAAACTGAACTGGGTTTTCACGGCCACCATAATCTGGCGATGGGCGTTGCCAACTCGATAGCGGCGGTAGCCGCCGGTGCTAATCGTATCGATGGTTCTATGGCAGGACTGGGTGCGGGTGCAGGCAACACGCCACTGGAAGTATTTATAGCGGTGTGTGACCGCATGGGCATTGAGACCGGCGTTGATACTTTCAAAGCAATGGATATTGCAGAAGACTTGATTGTGCCAATGATGGACGAAATCGTTCGCGTCGATCGGGATGCCTTAACTCTGGGTTACGCTGGGGTTTATTCGTCTTTTCTGCTGTTCGCCAAGCGTAGCGCCGCGAAATACAACCTGTCTTCACGGGATATTCTGGTTGAGCTTGGGCGCCGCCGCACTGTCGGTGGTCAGGAAGATATGATTGAAGACCTTGCGTTGGATATGGCGCGCGAGGCCGGCACGATCTGATCGCGCTCAACAAAAGGCTTGATTGGCGCCGCGCGCATGCGCGGCAGAAGTGTCAAATCAGCTTGTTATTGGGGCTTGATTTTACTTAAGTGTGAACCGGTTCACACTACCCGCTGGGGCGATCAAATCATCACTGTTATGCTTCCCCATCGTTTATTGAACTGGGACTTTTATCTGTGCAGGTACTTGAGCTAGCCTTTCAGCTCCTCGTGGCACATGCCGTTCTGGATTTTGTCCTGCAGCCGGATATTATGGCGGCCGCCAAAAATCCACAGAGCGAACTCCACGCCGACGGTAATCGCGAATTTCCGGCCTGGTTCTATTGGATGGGGTCGCACTCGCTAGGTCACGGCGGGGCTGTGTATTTGATTACCGGCAGCCTGTTGTTGGGTCTACTAGAGGTTTTCCTGCACGCAGTCATTGACTATAGCAAATGCTCCAAGCGCACATCGCTGGCCCAGGATCAGGCGTTGCATCTGCTGTGTAAGGCCGGATATATAGGCTTTCTGCTGCTATAATTTTGCTTTTATTGCGCTAGGGCCACACTATGCTTGCAACGGGTTTGATAGAACGGCGGCAGGCTGCTGTGGCAGAACTAAGCCTTGATAATACTCCCTATAATCCTATCGGTGTTGAACAGGTGGCCGCGCTGGATGAGGCAGTAACGCGCTTGGGCGCCGACCGTTCGGTGCGGGCGATTATTATCAATGGTGCGGGTGGCAAGCATTTCTCCTTGGGAGCCAACCTGAAGCAAGCCGACGCGATCGCTGCGGCTGGTTCGCTGGCATTCTGCCAGCAACGACATGACTTGTACCGACGTATCGAATTACTGGAGAAACCAGTGATTGCGAGTATCAGCGGCTATTGCCTGGGTGGCGGGCTTGAGTTGGCGCTGGCTTGCCATTTTCGCTACGCAGATGCCAGTGCCCGGCTGGCATTGCCTGAGGTTGAACTGGGAACGGCGCCGTTGTGGGGTGGTGCTTATCGTGTCGTGCGTACCGTTGGCCGTGCCGCAGGGCTCGATATGCTGTTGACGGGCCGTCATGTAGAGGCTGACGAAGCGCTGCGCCTGGGTCTGCTGCATCAATGCTATGAGAATCATTCAGAGTTGGAAGCTGGCGTCTGGGCCAGCGCCGAGGCATTGGCGGCCAAAGCGCCGCTTGCTGTCGCAGCGATTTTGCGAGTAGTCAACGGACAACAGGGCATGGGGCCAGAAGAAGCTCTTTCATTCGAGCTACAGGAATTCGATAAGCTGTCTGGAACCCGGGACAATATTGAAGGTATCAGCGCTTTGTTTGAAAAACGTGAGCCACATTTTGTTGGGGAGTGAGGTTTAGATGGAGCGGACTCTAAGGACACTGTCAGTCTGTGTAGTATTGGCTGCTATTAGCTACAGTGCAGCAAAAGTAACAGCTGCGGAAATTGTGCAGGCGCAGGAACAAGAGCTGGAACTGGCGCCACGTAGCAACGAAGAGCCGTGTATTAAGTTAAAGCGTAATGATTTGCTGGAAATTAGTTTCAGTGCTTCAGCAGAAGTGGATTTCAATATTCACTATCATCTGGAAAGTCAGGTGCGTTTCCCGGTCAATCTAAAACAGCAGCGAGAGTATAAGTACAGCTATGTTGCGCCGGCTGCGCGAGAGTATTGTCTGATGTGGACCAACAAAAATGCGCTGCCGCTGCGCCTGAGCTATCGGTATCAGGTGCAGCGGTAACGTAGACAGCGCCGTCATCACGATTGAAATGAGTGCAGCCGCGTTTAAAAGGTATACGCGACACCGATCATATAAACCCAAGGGTCCAGCTCAACATCAAACTTTACGTCGCCCAACTCAGTGCCGATAGTAGCTTTGGTGTCGATATCGATCCACCACAAACCAGCGTTCAGCGCCCAGCGATCATTGAGTGGTATATCAATGCCAGCCTGCAGGGCCACGCCCCAGGAATTGTTCAGGCTCAAGCTTGCGGGAACCGGGTCAGTGACACCGGTGACGGGTTCGGTAATAACACCAAGGGCAGCTTCTAATTCAGGGTCTACCTCTTCATCAAAAAATCCGGTGTAGTTGATCCCCAGGCCGAGATAAGGTTGCCAGCCGTCGTTGCCGCCGCGCGGGTACCATTGCAATGTCAGAGTGGGTGGCAGGTGCTTGGTCGAACCTGCCGCCAGGTCCGTATTGGAAATCGATATATCATGCTCGAATGGTGTGGCAGCCAGTAGTGATACGCCCCACTTATCCCTGAACATATAAGTGCCAGTTATGCCCAGTTGGGTGTCGGAGTCGACATCGACACCATCCAGTGTGACCAGTCCTGCGATATCAATGGGGTCACTTGAGGCGTCCGGGTCTACCATTGCAGCGCCAACGCGAATAATCCAGTCGCCCTGGTCGGCAAAACTGATAGCGGGAGCAATGATTACAGTGGCAAGCAAAGCGCTTGTCGCAATGAGTTTTGTGGTCGACATTTAGTATCTTCTCCTGGTGGGTTTACAGCATAAATATTTTAACCAATGCGCCTGTTGACCGTATTGATATCAATCAAGGGGGAGCGCTTTCAGCAATCGGGTTTCGCAATACTCCGGCATGCGCTAGAGTGAGGTTCGTTTTTCTGGGAGGAATATCGGCATGGCAACTAATAGCGATTTGGTGCAACAGTTTTGCGGTTTGTGGTCCAGTATGGATATCGACAGAATTGTTGAATGCTTCACCGACGATGCAATCTATACCAATATTCCGATAGATCCGCCCAATGTGGGTAAGGACATGATCAGGACGACTATAGAAGGCTTTACCGGAATGGCATCGACGGTAGAGTTTGTGGTGCTTAATCAATCCGAGAGTGCCAGTGGAGTGGTCATGAACGAGCGCATTGATCGATTCCTGATGGGTGACAAGTGGGTGGAGTTGCCGGTCATGGGTGTGTTTGAGTTGCGCGATGGAAAAATTTGTCACTGGCGTGACTATTTTGATATGAACCAATTTATGGGCCAGATGCCAGCGTAGCTCTATGTCGGATATAGATTTTGCTATTGGCGAATTCCCCGACTTGCACCAGTTATTAACGCAGCTGCGTGAACAGTCACCGGTAGTGCGGGTCAGTTTCGCAGGAGTGCCCACCTGGCTTGTACTGGGCAATGCTGAAGTACGGCAGGTGATTGGCGACGACGAGTTTCTGTCCGCGCCAGCGGCGTACAAACAGCTGCTTGAGCCGAGCATGGGGGAGGTCTTGCCCACCATGACGGGCACACGACACCGGCAGCACCGCGCCGCGGTTGCCTCGGTGTTTTTCCCGCGCAAAATGCGCGAATTGGCTGAAACCGTATTCACCGACGAAGCGCGTAAATTGGTAGCTGGTTTCGAAGCCGGTCAGTCGCTGGACCTGGTGAGTCAATTCACCCGCCACTATACCTTTAACAATATTACCCGGCTGTTGGGTTTGCCGGCTGCCGACTCGCCGCGGCTGCATGACTGGGCTGATCGCATCATGCATAGCTATATCGATTTGCCTGCAGCCATTAGCGCCTGTTCAGAAATGGGTGAGTACCTCGGCCCCGTGGTGGCGGCCCGCAGACTGAAACCTGAACAGGATATGATTTCGTTACTGCTGGAGACAGAAGTGGATGGGAGTGCCTTATCTGATGAAGAGATATTTGCCTTCTGTCGCAACCTGTTTCCCGCCGCCATCGACACCAGTACCAACACACTGGGAACAACACTGGCGGTTGTGTTGGACGATCCTACTCTGCGTGAGATGGCTCATGCCGGCGGTAAGCCGCTGGAGGCGCTGTTACAGGAAGTACTGCGCTGGGAGCCGGCTCTAGTGATGGTCCCGCGTGAGTGCGTGCGTAGCTTTGAGCTAGGAGGCTCGCAGATAAATCAGGGTGAGCAGGTACGGTTGTGCATTTCAGCCGCTAATAGTGACCCGGCGGTGTATGAGCGGCCGCGTGAATTTGATTACACTCGAACAGACAGCCACCTGTCTTTCGGTCACGGTGAGCACTTCTGTCTTGGCAGTCATATGGCTAGGCGGGTGATAGAGACGGGCGTGCAAGTCCTGCTGCAGAAATTCCCCGATGCGAGGCTGGACCCCGATCACGAAGTTGTTATCTGTGGGGGTGTACTGCGTGGGCCGCGTGAACTGCGGGCGATTCTTAATTGAGATGGCCGCTTTCGCCTATTAGTCGACATCGGTCTACACTGAAAAAGGGATGTTAAAGGCTGAAAGGTAAGACTGCCATGGAAACCCAGATTCGGTTTTTCAAAAAGAATAGAGCAGCCATTATTGTTTTTTTGGTTTTGGGTGCTGGTCCTCTTGTATTAGGTACTTTTCTCATAGAAACAGGTACGCCACCAGGCGTCGTTGGTTTTTCGATTTTTTTACCCTGGACACTGATATGGCCAATAGTCGTAGTGTGCTATCTGATCTCCTTGGCGGTTAAATCAAGGAGAGCAAAAGAACCTGAATGAAATCTTGGTATGGAAAAGGCGGAAGCTGAGGAAAAGTTGAAGGGCCCGCTTTGAGGTGCGGGTTCAACCGGTCGTGGAATCCATCTGCCCTAACGTCGGCTTTCGCCTACGAACGGACATTAGGCTAAACTTAATTTCAGGCGTCTGCTTCCGGCTCATACCAGACGCTCGGGGTAAGTAAATTGTTTGTGTCTTGAGGACCAATAAACAGATGGAGAGCGCACATTATGAGTGGCACTAGTTACGAGGATATCTGACTGTGCGAGCACCAACTAAACTTTCAACTTGCATCGGAAAAGGCCGCGAGCCTCACGACACGCTGCAGAGGCTGCAATCGGAAGGACTACTGCGAGATGGTGTAGATGAGGAGAAAGTGTTCCGGATTATTGTTGCTGCGTTCATCAAAGAAATCGATCATTCCATCTCGGAACGCAAAAGGGAAAAACGTTGTCTCCGAAAAGAAAAGTTTGGCATTACCGTGTACTACGGTGACATGCCGTATATGCCACCAGCGGGCGAATTCAGTGCTCACAAGCTGCTGGACGCACCGCTCAAGCCGTTCCTGAGCCCCAAAGGATTGAGATATATGGAGACTTTAGAATAACTCAAATTTTTCGAATGGCGCGGGCGTAGTCGTTATAGAGCACATTACCAAAGTCCCCTCATGGCACATAGCAGGCTCTAAATAGGCCGGTTTAAGCCCCTGGCCAATGTCCGCTCTGAGGTGAAAGCAGACGTTAGCTCAGTCCTGGATCTGATCAGCCCTGATGTCCGTTCTCGCCTATTAACAGGCATCGGGGTACCCTTGTTGGGCAGCTAAAAATAAGGAAAAAAAGAATGGAAACGCTGGATATACTAATACTGGGAGTTGAGGCATCTATCGCATTGGCGGGGTTTGCAGGGATTATCGCAACCTTTCAATTTTCTGGTGACAAAGAAACACGCCGCGGCGATGCCGTTGGTTTAACAATGATTCTCCAATTCTCGTTATTGACGTCACTGATATGTTCCATTGCCATTCTTCTATACTCCTTCAATATCAAGGAAACAACGCTCTGGGCTATATGCAGTGCAATCTCAGCAGGTTTGCAGGCTTGGGGGTCGCTTGCTGTGCAAAAGAGTATGAGGGGCGTAGGTAGAACAAAATCCTTGGTAAGATTGACGTTAATCTTACAAAGCCCAAGTTCGGTTTTGATCTTGATTAACGTTATGAATGCTTCAGATATTTACTTTCACCGAGAGGCAGGACCTATTATTGCTAGCATCATATACACATTGTGTATTGCTGGTTTTATGTTTTCTCGCCTGCTTCTTCTACCTGTTTGGAGAAATGTCCGCATACAAGAGGCGGCTAAGCGAGCGGCCGCTAATTGAGGTAGGACTGCCTCCCTGCACTTTGTCCTAAACAGTTACACTGCTACCACTATTTTTGCCCCTACTGGGTGAGACACTACACAGGCCTGACTTGTAATGAGTGATCACGGATTTTTGGAGGTCGCCTCCGCCGAAGAACCAGACTCCCGGCAGCGCATGTTTATGCGCTACTTCACAGCAATCTTGATTGATCTGGTAGTGATTAATCTTTATGCCGAGTATTGGCAAATGGTGGAGCTGTCTTCATTCACTGTGTCGCTTGCCGTGGCGCTGCTGCTACAGGTGCTACTGACGATAACCCTGAAAATTGAACATCGCGTGGCGGCGTTCTTCAATGCATGAGAGGGAGGCTTTGCACGGTTCATGCGCTTCTTCAGCGCTTGGGTAATCCTGTTCGTATCCAAACTGATTATTTTTTGTGTGATCGATTTTGCCTTCGGCCAGCAGATACGTTTTCTCGGTCCATGGCATGGCGTCATCGCGTTTATTGTGGTGGTCGTTACTATGCTCTTAGCCGAGGAGGTGGTTGCGCGGTTGTGTCGACGCCTTGGAACCTAACTTTTATAGGCGGTTAATAGTACTGAAGAATGTGTGAGCGATTGCCAGCATCAGTCTTGAGCCGCAAATCGGTCTACAATATAAGTTCATCTGGGAGTGGGAAACCAAAGTGGGAGAATACTGGCTGGTGCTAGCCGCATTCCTGACGTCTGCTTTTGCAGGCGTGTTTGGCATGGGCGGTGGCGTGCCGCTGATAACACTGATGCCGGGTGTGGTCCCTGTGCTAGCTATAATCCCAGTGCATGCCATGACCCAGTTGGCGAGCAATGGCTCTCGGGCACTATTTGGTTGGCGTCATATCGATCGCTCGCTGATATTGCCGTTTGTTGTTGGAGGTCTGGGTGGGGCTGCGGGTGGCGGGCTACTGATTGATGCTATTAACCTCGACTGGCTGCCGATATTGATCGGTATAGTGATACTGGTTATTACCTGGTTGCCGTTGCCAGCGGCGGGGGGTGATGGCGGTTTTGCTATGGCGATGCTGGGCTTTTACCAGACCGGCGTGGGTATGCTGGTGGGTGCTACTGGTCCGCTGGGCGCTGCCTTGTTGGCAAGGCGCAATAAGCAACGCGACTGGTTGGTGGTGAACACTGCAGTTTATATGGCGCTGAATCATCTACTCAAGGTGTTGGCGTTTCTTGTGCTGGGTTTTAGTTTTGCGGCATATGCGCCACTCATTGGGGGTATGATGCTGGCGGTCATAGCGGGCTCCTGGGTTGGCACGCGCTTGCGCCAGTATCTGCCGCAGGGCAATTTTCAGTTTTGGTTCAAGCTCCTGGTGACGATACTGGCGCTGCGGATGATACTGATTTCATTGCCGGAATTAAGTTAACCTCGCGGGCTGTCGCACTGCGTTTTGGGGTGAAGCACAATAATGAATAAAGGCCTGTTACTGGCGACTACAGCCTACCTGATCTGGGGCTTTGCCGCTCTTTATTGGGTGCAGGCTGACCCGGTGGGCGCCGCTGACCTGGTGGCTCACCGTGCTCTGTGGTCACTACCCTTTGTGGCGTTATGTCTGTTATGGGTTGGGCATTTGCGTGCCGCGTTATCCCATCTTGCCAACCCGCGTACCATGTTGATCGTCTGCTGCGCGGCCGCTTTGCAGGCAATCAACTGGGGTGTCTTTCTGTGGGCGGTGACGAATGAGCGTGCCACTGAAGCAAGCTTGGGCTACTTTCTGCTACCGTTGATCAATGTGGTGATCGGTATTGTGCTGTTTAAGGAAAGCATAGGCCGAGCCCAACAAATCGCCATAGCCTTTGCCGCAATAGGGATGTTGCTGCTTATCGTAGAGAATCGTGGTCTGCCCTGGGTGGCGTTAGGGGTTGCCGTCAGTTTTGGTATCTATGGTGCAGTGCGCAAGGCCGTGGCACTGGAGGCGGTAGAAGGTCTGTTTCTAGAGACTTTGGTAATGGCGCCCTTTGCATTGGTGTGGATCATTCTGGAGCGGGGCGCGGGATTAGGGCGCTATGGCCTCAAAGTGGACCTGATATTGATAGGGGCGGGTGTGATGACCGCCGTGCCGCTGATGTGCTACGTGGCTGCCTCGCGGCTGACGGCACTGTCGGCATTGGGCCTGGTTTTCTACATCGGTCCCAGTACGCAATTACTGGTGGCTATCTGCATTTTTGGCGAACCTATGAACCCGGTGCAGTTGGCGAGTTTTGCACTGGTCTGGCTGGGCTTGGGGTTTGTTGCAGCGGATACTTTGCGGCGCCTGCGAAGTGTGAGAGGCTAGCGCCATGACAGAGACTAATTTTAAACACCAATACGAGGGCGGCTGCCGCTGTGGCGGCGTTGCTGTGACCTATTTCTGTAATACGCAGGCCAGTGCCACGCCGGTGCGAAGCTGTGGCTGCGAATACTGTTCGCCCCAGCAACATGCTTTCGTGTCCACTCCCGAAGCCATGATCACCGTGCAGGTGAAGCATCCCCATATTATCTATTCCCATCGCTTTGGTACCTATAGCGCTGGTTTTTGCCACTGTGCGGTCTGCAATGAACTGGTTTTTGTGCGGGCTGAAATTGACGGCGAGACTTATGCGGCGGTCAGCGTGCAGGCGCTTCACCTTGCCGATGAGTTTACTGCGGCTGCGGCTTTTGATTTTGACGCCGAGAGCGATGAGCAGAGGAACACACGCCGGCGCCAGTCATGGACCGCAAACTTTTCACTGACAGTGGCCAATGCCAACTGATCCAGACTTGGGCGAGTTGCTGGGTGCGCTCTACGAAGGGCCGCTGGAAGACCCTCCCTGGAGTTCATTTTTAACCTTACTGCGCAGTGTATTCGTTGCCGATGCGGTTACTTTACTGCTCAATGCACCCCTGCAGAGCGCACCTGATAGTAGCGCACCCGTCGCCAACTCACGCATGCAATTACTATCCGATGGCGGTTCCACCTCCCATATTGAGAGCTATACTCAAGGGCAATTCTTGCTAGATCCGATGGTCAATTTACCCGCTGGAAAAGTTATTTCTCTGCGCGAGTTCATGAGCGAAGCAGAGTTGCTCGCCAGCGAGTTTTACCAGGTAATACTGGCGCCGCAAAACTGGTATGACTTTTTGGCGGTAGACCTGCGTGTCAACGGAGAGATTGATGCCCGTATGCGCATCGGGCGTTATCGCGGAGCGCCGCGATTTGGGGAAGCGGAAAAACAGCGCTTGCAGGATTTACTGCCACATATTGAACGCGCCATTCGACTGCATACGCGTGTGCGGCGCCTGGAAAGTGAGAGAGCCGTATACGCGGGAGTTGTTGCGCAGATGTCGGTCGCGACAATTCTGCTGGATGAAAATGGCACTATTGTGTCCTGCAACGAACTGGCCGAGGCTTTATTGGCTGAGGGCGATGGAATCACGGCGTCTGATGGACACTTGGTGTTGTGCAAGCGAGAGCAAACCAATGAACTGCTGGCTTTGGTAAGTCGGGTCTTTCAGGCGCAGCAACACAACGATATCATGGCAGTCGAAGCCCTACGTGTTGAGCGACCCAGCGGCGCTGGTGATCTGGGTGTTCTAATTCGGCCTGTACCTGGCGCGGAGGCCAGGCAGGTGCATTCGATACCGACGGTGGCTATTTTCATCAGCAACCCCGAGTCACAGGCGGAAGCTCCTGTTCAAGTAATTACCCGCTTGTTTGGTCTGACACCAACTGAGGCAGCATTAACGATGTTACTAACCAATGGTTTGACGCTAGACGAGGCCTCGCTTGAATTGGGGGTCAGTCGCAATACCACCCGTACCCATTTACGCTCGGTATTCAGTAAAACCGGGGTCAGTCGCCAGACCATGTTGGTACGATTGATTCTAAAGTCCGTGGCGCCGCTGGCATGAGCTTGCACAACGGTTACTGGCCGTCCTTGCTTATCGTGTCACTGTTGGCGGGTTGCGCCGGTCAGCAGGCCGAGGAGCCAGCTCAGGAAGCTGAGATGAGTCGCACCCTGGTATACGAATGCGATCAGGACGAGCTGGTTGCCAGCGTCCGTGGAGAACAGCTAGCCCTGTATGCTGGCGAGGAAGTCTATGAACTGACTCGAGTGGTTAGCGCCTCCGGTGAAAAATATGAAGTGGGCCAAACCAGTGTTTGGAGCAAGGGAAGTTCTGCGATTATTGCTATCCGCGGTATTCGCTACACCAATTGTCGCCTAAACGCCGCACGGGCACCTTGGGAAGAGGCGCGACGTCGGGGCGTGGAGTTTCGTGGAGTAGGGCAGGAGCCGGGCTGGTTGGTGGAGATTACCCCCGGTGGAAAGATATTACTGGTTACCGGGTATGGTCAGCAACGCTGGCTATTTGATACACCTGATCCGTTGCTGTCAGAAGAGGCAACAATCTACCAGACCAGCGCCAATGGCAAGCAGCTAAAAATCACCCTGCAAACCGAGCATTGTCAGGACACTATGTCCGGAGAAGTGTTTGAGAACGCGGTTATCGTAGAGTTAGACGAGCGCCGCCTGCAGGGCTGTGGTTCGGCGTTGGAACCAGACTGGCAGTGGGAGTGAAAGTGAAAGTTGGCGCACCTGGCTTACTTTAAACCAGCACCGATTCCAGCGCCTGCTTCAGTTTGCCATCGATCGCCACAGGGCGCTCACTGACACGGTCGACAAAGACATGGGTGAAGGTGCCCCAGGCCGCGGCATCATCAATGTCCTGGCGGAAAATCCCTATTCCGTATTCCACTGAACTGTTGCCCAGACGATTGACACGAAAGCCTGCCTCCACGGATTCGGGATAGGCAATGGCGCTGTTGTAGTTACACTGTGAGTGAACAATATAGCCAATGCGGTCACCGCCCTGTATATCTATGCCACCTTCGGTAATGAGAAAATTGTTGGCGATGGTGTCAAACCAGGAATAGTAGATCACGTTATTGACGTGCCCGTAGATATCGTTGTCCAGCCAGCGTGTGGTGATTGGCTGGAACCAGCGATAGTCTTCACGGTGGTGAATTTCTTGACTCATGAATTCAATCCTTCCAGGCAGCTTGGTAGATCGCCAGCGCATCGGCTTCTTCAACGACCCGGGGGTTATTAATCAATAGACGCTGCTGCAGCATTGCATCGGCTGCCAGCACTGGTAATGCAGAGGCTTCTATATTCATTGCTTCTAGTGACGCGGGCAACTGCAGGTCGGCGATTAGCGTTTGTAGCCAGTTAATCAGTGCCGCGCTATCTTTGTGGTCGTCGCCGCAGCACTGCTCAGGTAGTAAGTGGTTGGCTAGTTCTGCGTATTGCGCGCTGGCCACGTCTGACTCAGCGTTAAAGCGCAGCACGTGAGGCAGCACCAATGAGTTACTCAGCCCATGCGGGATATGAAAGTGTCCACCTAATGGATAGGCCAGGGCATGGACAGCAGCGACCGGGGCGTTAGCGAACGCCTGACCGGCCAGACAGGCGCCTAACAGCATCGCCTGACGTGCATCGACACTATCGCCCTGGTGGGTCGCCTCGCGAATATTGTCAGCCAGCAGGGTCAGCGCCTGACGTGCCAGCATGTCTGAGTAGGGGTTCTTCTTGTGGGCGCTGGTATAAGCCTCAATAGCGTGCACCATGGCATCGATGCCGGTGGCAGCGGTAATCGGCGCAGGTAGCCCTAGTGTCAGCTGAGCGTCCAGCAAGGCAACGTCGGGTAATAACTGATTGGCCACCACACCGGCTTTGGTGGTCTCGCCCGTGGTAACAATGGCTACCGCGGTAACTTCGGAACCAGTGCCGGCGGTTGTCGGTACCAGAACCAGTGGCAGGCGCTGGCCTTGAGCTTGATCTACCCCGTAAACGTCCGCCAAACTCTCGCCGGACCGTGCTAGCAAAGCGACCAACTTGGCTGTGTCCATAGAGCTGCCGCCACCAAATCCAATCACCCCGTCAACGGATTCCGTCAGCGCCAGCTGCAGTGCCTGCTCGACGACCGATTCAGGCGGGTCTGCTACTACATCGGTAAACGCCAGTAGCGGCAGGTCGGCGTCGCTCAGGGCTGCCTCGAGCTGAGCTAACAGTCCGATTTTGACAATGCCGGCATCGCTTATGATCAGTGGGCGGGTAATATTCAGGCTGGCGCAAATAGCGCCGATCCGCTGCAAAGCACCGGGCTCACTGATGATGGATTTGGTGGTATTGAAGGTAAACGCTTTCATAAGTCAGGCGGCTGGTTATACTTGTCGGGTAATGATTCTAAGGAGTTTAAACCGTTATGCCTACAGTAAATTCAGGTGCCGGTAGCCAGGTCAGCTATTTTAGCGGAGACACGGAATTGCGAGGGTACTTTGCGGCTCCCGAAGGCGTTACGAATGCGCCCTGCGTGATCGTTGTTCACGAATGGTGGGGTATCAATGACTATATTCGTCGCCGCGTCGATATGCTCGCAGAGTTGGGCTTTTGTGCCCTGGCGGCCGATATGTATGGCGCTGGTCGCGAGGCGCTAACTCCGGATGATGCCGGTGCGCTGATGCAGGGGGTTCTTGATGATCCGACAGCAGTACCGCAACGCTTTGGCGCTGCGCTCGAGTGGCTGCGAGGCAAGTCTGAAGTTGATGCTGGTCGGGTAGCAGCCATTGGTTATTGTTTTGGCGGCGCAGTGGCGTTGGCTATGGCGCGCGCCGGGATGGATCTGGCAGCCGTGGCCAGTTTTCACGGGGTATTAGAAACCGCAACTCCCGCTCAGCCCGGGCAGATCAAAGCGCGCATAGCCGTTTACCACGGTAATGATGACGGCATGATTCCTGCTGAGCAGGTGACAGCGTTTGATGCAGAGATGAAGGCCGCTGGTGCGGATTACGAAATTATTGGTTATGACGGTGCGGGGCACGGTTTTAGCAGCCCAGAAGCTGACCGTAATGGGGAACTGTATGGAATTCCGGTGGCCTACAATCAGGCAGCCGACGCAGACTCCTGGGCGAAGTTGCAACAACTTCTGGCCGCGACACTGCGTCGCTGACGCAGGCTAGGTTGGTGACAGAAGTGGCAGATTTACAGCAGTGGGTGGGGCGCGAGCGCCGCACAGACGCAGTACTGGACCCGTGGCCGGTGCAGGCCATGACTGCACTACTTGATTTACCCCTGATTGCGCCTGAACCAGGGCGTGAGCCGGTGTCTGAGACAGTGCTGCCAGGTTTGTGGCACTGGCTCTACTTTCTTGAGACTGCGCCCAGCAGTCGTATTGGTCCTGACGGTCATCCTCTTAAAGGGGGGTTTTTGCCCCCGGTGCCGCACCCCAGACGTATGTTCGCCGGTGGTCGCACTCTTTATCATCGCAGCCTGCGGATCGGCGTTCCTACGCAGTTGCTGGAAACGGTTAAAGAGATCAAAGAAAAACCCAACTCGCGTGGTGGTTTGTTCATTGTTACGGTGAGTTTTCATTACTCCCAAGACGGTGAGCTGTGTGTGGAAGAGGAGCGGGATTTTATCTATCTACCTGCAGTGACGGCACCGGCATCCAGTACCCTTGTTAACAAACAGCTGGCACCTCTGGAAGCGGCTGACTGGAATCTGGATGTGGAGAGCGATCCGGTGCTACTGATGCGCTTTTCTGCGCTAACGTTTAACAGTCACCGTATTCATTATGACCTTGAGTATGCCCGGCAGCAGGAGGCTTATCCTGATCTGGTAGTGCATGGCCCACTGTCCGCGATGTTATTGTCAGAACTGGTGCGCAGGAATGATTCACGGGAGGTTGGACACTTCAGCTTTCGCGCTTTGAGCCCGTTATTTTCTGGCCAGACCCTGCGCTTGCGTGGAGGGCCGGTAGCAGCAGATGGTGCTAGCCTGACAGTTTTTGACCCTGCTGGTGCGGCCGCGCTGACGGCTCAGGTTACGTTTGCTGATTGAACCTTAAGTATCGTCCCCGGCTTTGAACTGACAACCGCTCCGTTAACCGTGCTGATGCATATCATGGTCTGGTGCCACTGTTTCAGGCTGTGTTCCGCTACCGTGATCGCCATGTCCGCCATGCTGCATACTGGCGGGGCCAAGTATGGTCCACAGTCCCATCAGCATCAGCATAATGGCAGCACCGCGCCGCAAGTGTCTTGATTGCAAAACCTGCATGAGCTGCTTGCCAGCGGTGCTGCTTAAATACATCGAGGGTAGGGTACCTAATCCAAAGCACGCCATTAGCAGCGCTGCTTGCAGTGGTTCACCGCCGCTGGCGCTGGCGCTCCAAACCAGCGCTGTGTATATGAGCCCACAGGGCAGCAGGCCCCAGCACAAGCCGATACCAATGGCCTGGGGTGCACTGGTCACTGGCAGCATACGCTGGGTCAGCGGTTGTACCTGACGCCACAGTAACTGCCCGATA
This sequence comes from Candidatus Litorirhabdus singularis, assembly GCF_026262625.1. Classification (GTDB taxonomy): domain Bacteria; phylum Pseudomonadota; class Gammaproteobacteria; order Pseudomonadales; family Halieaceae; genus Litorirhabdus; species Litorirhabdus singularis. Next base: position 1,126,169 of record NZ_SHNN01000002.1, on the reverse strand, counting down.
TTTTCCAGCGCCACCAGACCGCGCCACCAGTTACCGATATAGAAACCCATGCTGATAAGCAACAGGCCGGCCAGTATCCTCAGCACGCTGAAGCCGCCGGTGGCCGCTATGAACAAGCTGGGAATGATGCTGATGGTTAGCGCTAGCAGGCTATAGCTGGCTATGCGACCCAGTTGGAACAGCAGCAACAGGAACCAGCGACTTTTACCGCCCGTGCCCATGCCCAGCGCCGCGCCGATACCTCCACACATAACCAGACAATGACTGCTTCCCAACAGACCCAGCACCAGCGCCGCGGCGGGCTGCCAGTCAGCGTCCGGAGTCATCGTCTTGGGTGGAGCTTTTTGGAGCTCCGGTGGGAGCATCGTCCATCAGAATACGTGAGGCTTCTTTGTCGAGGTCATCGTATTGCCCGGCGTCTATAGCCCACAGCAACAAACGGATGGCGATAAAACAAAATACCAGCGCGATGGGGATGAGTAAAAACAGGCTGTCCATAGTTTGCCTCTTCGCGTGCAGCGCGGTTACTTCAGTCGCAAGCTATTGGTCACTACCAGCAGCGAGCTCAATGACATACCGATGGCAGCTGCCCAGGGTGGCACCATGCCTGCCGCTGCTAGTGGTATCAGGCTGGCATTATACGCCAGCGCCCAAGCTATATTCTGATAAATAATGTGGAAGCATCGTTTGGAATAGATAAAGCCATCGAGTAGCGGTTGCAGGCGATTGTTAATGACGATTGCGTCCGCTCTGGCCTTGGCCAGGTCGGTAGCACCACTAACGGCGATAGAAACGTCAGCCGCAGCCAGCACAGGGGCGTCATTGAGACCGTCGCCGACCATGAGCACGCGGTGGCCGGCAGCCTGTTTCTGACGCAGATATTCGAGTTTCTGTGCTGCGCTCTGGCCACTGTGACAGTCATCCATAGACAGTTTCGCGGCGAGTTCGCTACCAGCGCTGGAGCTATCACCTGTCAACAATTCCACGCGCAAGCCGAGTCGCTTAAGTTCGGCAACAATGCTTGCCGCTTCCGGTCGCACCTGGTCTCTTAGTCGGAACCAAGCCAGCGTTGCGGTAGCTGAACACAGAACAATCCAGTAACCCTCTGTTGCCGGGTGTTGCAGTAACCCCGGGTTAAGCTCGCGGGCGTACTCAGCGCTGCCAATACGGTAGTGCTGACCCTGCCAGCTGGCACTGACACCGCGTCCTGGCGTGTTGACGGGTTGCACTAGCTGCACCGAGCCGCTGTCACCAAAGGCGCGCGCGGCCGGGTGATTGCTGTACTGTTCAAGCGCAGCGGCCAATTGCTGGCACAATTGTTCATCAGTATTTGCAAAAGTGTGGGTAGAAGCCAGGGTGAGATCACCGCGCGTCAGCGTGCCTGTTTTATCAAATAGAACCGTATCGATGCCGCGCAGCTTTTCCAACACAGACTCCTTACATAACAGCAGCCCGCGGCGCTTCAGGGCAGTGCTGGCGCGTGCGAGAGCGGCCGGTGTTGCCAATGCCAACGCGCAGGGGCAACTGACTACCAGCACTGACAGAGTCACCCACAGCGCGCGCTGCGGATCCTGCTGCCACCAATACCATGCCACCGCCCCCGCAATAAACAGTATCGCCGCAACAAAGTAGCTGGCTATGTGATCAGCCAACAGGGCGATGGGTGGTTTGTGCTGCTGGGCTACATCAGACAGTGCCAGCGTCTGCGCAATGCGCGTGGCATCACCTGCCGCCAGTACCTCCAGCTGCGGATTACCCTCAAGCAGAACCGTTCCGGCGCTGACGGTATCTCCTGGGCACACTGCACGAGGTTGATGCTCGCCAGTGAGTGCTGCTTCATCAACGCTGGCAGTGCCAACGAGCAACCGGCCGTCGGCAGGAACCTGAGTCCCGGCGTTCAATAATAGAGTATCGCCGGTGTTGAGTGCGTGGCAGGGTACCTGTTGCCAGTCGCCGTCCACGGCCTTGCGCGCAGTCGTGGGCAATAAAGATTGCAGATCAATTTGGCGCAACAGTTCCTGCTGCCGTGTACGCCGTTCTACGAAGCGTCCAAGCAGCAAGAAAAAGGTAAACATCGATACGGAGTCAAAGTACACCTGACCGCTGTTGGTAAATGTGGCGTAGGCGCTGGCGGTCCAAGCGAGGCCAATGGCCAGCGCCACTGGCGTATCCATCACCAGATGCTTCTGCCGTAAGTTGATCCAGGCGTTGCGAAAAAATGAGCGCGCGGAATACACCACAACCACACTGGAAACAATCAGGCTCACCCAGCGCAGCAGGCTGCGATATTCGTCAGCGATACCCTGAATTTCTCCCGCGTGCAAAGCTATAGCAAACATCCCCACTTGCATCATGCCAAGCCCCGCCACGGCCAACTGCCTGAGCGACTGCCGCTGTTCGGTGGCAATCAACTCGGCGCCCAGTGACAGTTTCCATGGATAAGGCTGGTAGCCCAGCGTGGCGATGCTATGAAAAATGCGGCTCAGTTTTAACTCAGACTCCTGCCACTGTACACGCAGACTGTGCTGCGCCAGATTGAGTTCTGCACTGACAACACCTGGCAGATTGCGCAAAGAGTTTTCGATTAGCCAGGTGCAGGCCGCGCAACTGATCCCCGCAATAAGCAAGCGAGCTTCGTGGATGTCCGGGGACACCATGCTGACAAAGCCGGAGTGATTCTCAGGTTCATCAAACAGTGTATAGGCGTCTGATATCGGCGTATCGACTTCTGGCCTGGGGGCAAAGTCGGTGCGTAAGGTGTAGAACGACTCGAGACCACTGGCCGCGATCATACCTGCTACGGCACGGCAGCCGGGGCAGCACATGGGTTGTTCGATGCCATCAATAAGCGCAGTAAGCGTGTAGTCGCGGGGAACGGCTTCACCACAATGGAAGCAGGTTGTAGGTGGCGACATAATTGCCTAGCGGATGAGCTCGCCCTGCAACTGCCATTCCTGTGCAGTATTGGCAAGCGGCTTGATACGCCAGTGCCAGCGAGGCTGTGATGGCAATTGGATTGGAACCTGGTACAGCCTGTCGCCGACTTTTGGAACGCGCAGCGTCTGGTCCAGATCTGCATCTAATGGATGTGACAGTAGCACCGACAGTGCCGCAGGTTTTGCGTCACCACTCATTACGATTGTTAGCATGGCGTCCGCGACCGTCAGTTCGGCGCGCATATTTAGCCGCGCAGCTGCAGCCTCATGGTCGAGGCGACGGTTGATGGCGAGGCCTTCCTTATAGTACTCGTCGACCACCAGCGAGTCGGCATCGTTAGCGGCTATCCACCATGTCGATAGACCGGCTACGACGACTATGGCAGGCAGGCCAAAGATGACCCAGGTCCAGATATAGCGATACCACGGCAGCTCGTCCATCAATTACTCACCGGCGTGAGGAACCGAGTTTCTGAGGTGGCCTCCCATTTGGCACCATCTAATGCCGTGATCACGAAATTAAACTCGGTGCTGGGGCGGCTGAACTGGGCGCGGTCGGCGGCAACACGAAGTGGTAGCGTGCGCACTTCGCTGGCGTCAACAGTGACCTGTGGGTTCCCGATAATACGAGCATTTTCCAATCCCTCAATGCGTATCTGGTAGCGATGCGGTTGTTGGTCCATATTGACAATTTGTAGGAGATAGACGTTTTCCAACCCACCATCGGGGCTTTCAACGTAAAGCTGGTCACGATCCCTGATAATCGTTAGCTCCAGCGGCACGCGAGTTAGGACATGCCAGGAAAACACGCTGCACATGACAACCACAGCCAGACAATAGCCTATCACGCGTGGTCGTAGCCAGTGAGTTTTACCGCCTTCCAGTTCGCGCTCGCTGGTGTAACGGATCAGCCCGGGTTCATAACCCATTTTGTCCATAACCGAGTCGCAGGCGTCGACGCACAGGGCGCAGCCAATACACTCGTATTGTAAGCCATCGCGAATGTCGATGCCGGTGGGGCAGACCTGTACGCACAGTTGGCAACTGATGCAATCTCCGAGGCCAAGACTGGCCGGGTCGGCGTCGCGCTTGCGCGCGCCGCGTGTCTCACCGCGACGTTCATCATAAGACACGATGAGCGTATCGTGATCGAACATAACTGATTGAAAGCGCGCATAGGGGCACATGTACATGCATACCTGTTCACGCAGCCAGCCTGCATTAATGTAGGTGGCGAGCGTGAAGAAGACAGTCCAGGCGGTGGCCATCATGCCCGCCTGCAGCGTAATCAGGTCAACGATGAGCTCACGAATCGGATAAAAATAGCTTATGAATGTCAGCCCGGTAAAAAATGCGAAGCCCATCCACATACCGTGTTTAGCGAGTTTACGGGAGAGCTTGGTGATTGAAAACGGTTCCTCATCGAGCTTGCGCCGCTGATTCATGCTGCCTTCTGCTTTTTGCTCCATCCACATGAAAATGCTGGTCCAGACGGTTTGCGGGCAGGTGTAGCCACACCAGATGCGTCCTGCAATCGTGGTTACCGTAAACAGCGCAAAGGCGGCGATAATCATCAGCCAGGCGAGCAGTGGGAAGTCCTGTGGCCAAAAAGTCATAAAGAAGATATGAAACTGACGTGCAGGTAGATCAAACAGTACCGCAGGACGGTCGCCCCAGCTTAGCCAAGGCACCAAAAAATAGGCGATGAGCAACGGCCAGCCGGTAAACAGCCTGATACGCTGAAAAAAGCCTTCAATTTTTCGGGTGTAGATCTTTTCTCGTTTCTGGTAAAGATCAAGCTCGGCGACTTCTGCCGGTGCGAGTTCCTCGACCGGGATCAGATCAACTTCAGACATCGGGTCCCCGTTAGTCAGTACTGCGACTCAGACTATATACGTAGGCTGAAATTATGTGGATTTTGTCTTCACTGATTAAGTCTGCGAAGGCGGGCATTTCACCGTTGCGGCCGGCTCGTATTGAATGCGATACCTGCATGCTATCGCCACCGTAGAGCCAAATGCCATTGGCCAGATTGGGCGCGCCAAACAGAGGGTTTCCCTCGCCGCTGGGCATGTGGCAGGCAACGCAGAACATGTCGTACTGGGTCTTGCCAGCCGCTGCATGCTCGGCATCAACGTTGCGACCGCTCAAGCTCAGCGTGTAGGCGGTGACGTTGCGAACACCTTCATCACCCAAGACATCACCCCAAGCTGGCATAGCGGCTTTACGCCCGTGCACCAGAGTGGCGACGATCGCGTCAGGTTCGCCGCCATAGAGCCAGTCGTTGTCCGTCAGGTTGGGAAAACCATAGCTGCCCTTGCCGTCAGCGCCGTGGCAGCTGGCGCAGTTATTGGCAAACATACGTTGTCCCATTTTCATGGCGGCGGGCACTGCGGCGACTTCTTCAATAGGCATCGCCAGATAGGCAAAGCGTTCACCGCTGAAACGCTCATCAGCAGCGGCAACTTCTTTCTCCCACTGACCAATTTGGGTCCAGCCCAATAGACCTTTGAAGTTACCCATCCCCGGGTAGGCGATCAGATATCCCACGCCAAATATGATGGTGAAGAGGAACATAAGAAACCACCAATAGGGCAGGGGGTTATCATATTCCTCAATGCCGTCTGCAGCGTGGCCAGTGGTGCGGTCCGTCTCTTGCTCGCCCGCGGTGCGATTGGCCAACAGGATCCATAGTATTCCCGCCAAACTCACTACAGTCAGGACTATAATCCACGCACTCCAGAAACTACTCATCATGAATCTTCTCCAACTTTATCTTTTGACTCGACGGGCTCATCATCTACAAACGGTAGATTGGCCGCCTCATCGAAATCCTTTTTACGCCGATCGCTATACGCCCAGAAAACCAGGGCGATGAAAACCACTAACAAAAACAGCGTACTCAGCCCGCGCAGCGTATTGATATCCATGATCAGCGCTTGGCCTTGATCAGTAGGCCCAGTTGCTGCAGATAAGCGACCACTGCATCAATTTCTTTCTTGCCGCTTACGGCCGCTTCTGCGCCGGCTATATCTTCGTCGGTGTAGGGAACGCCCACCATTCTCAAGCCGGCCATTTTGCGTCCGGTTTTGGTGCCGTCGATCTCATTGTCGAAGAGCCAGGGAAAGGAGGGCATGTTCGATTCAGGTACTACGTCCCGAGGGTTATACAGATGAGCCCGGTGCCAGTCATCGCTATAGCGCGCGCCAACGCGGGCCAGGTCAGGGCCGGTCCGCTTGGAGCCCCACAGAAAAGGGTGTTCGTAGACATGCTCGCCGGCAACGCTGTAGTGTCCATAACGCTCTGTCTCTGCACGTAGGGGACGAATCATCTGCGAATGACAGACTGTGCAGCCCTCACGAATATAGATATCGCGGCCCTCCAATTGCAGCGCGGTATGCGGTTTGAGGCCCGCAATCGGCTCATTGGTCTGCTTATCAAAAAACAGGGGTACCAGCTCTACTAAGGCTCCGAAGCTGATAGCGACCACAATCAGGATCATCATCAGGCCGACATTTTTCTCTACCACATCATGTTTCATATTCGGCTCCTTCAGGCTGCACTGGGGACTGGTTGCGACCGGTCCTGAGGTTGGCGGGCGGTCATCCAGAGGTTATAAGCCATGACAAGCATGCCGGCGAAGAAGATAAGGCCACCAATCAGACGCACCAGATAACCAGAGTAGCTCGCCTCAACCGATTCAACGAAACTGTAAGTGAGAGTGCCGTCCTGGTTGTAAGCGCGCCACATCAGCCCCTGGAGAATACCGTTCACCCACATTGAGGCGATGTACAGCACCGTGCCTATGGTCGACATCCAGAAGTGCACGTTAATCAAAGGAATACTGTACATTTGCTGCTTGGCAAACAATATCGGCAGTAGATGATAGAGGGCTCCAATAGACACCATGGCGACCCAACCCAAGGCACCGGAATGGACGTGACCAATGGTCCAGTCGGTGTAGTGGGAAAGCGCGTTGACGGTCTTGATGGACATCATCGGGCCTTCAAAGGTAGACATCCCATAAAAGGATAGGGACACCACCAGAAAGCGCAGAATGGGGTCGGTGCGCAGTTTGTCCCAGGCACCAGACAGGGTCATCATGCCGTTGATCATGCCACCCCAGCTCGGTGCCAGCAGGATAAGCGACATAATCATACCCAGGCTTTGGGCCCAGTCTGGCAGCGCTGTGTAATGCAGGTGGTGTGGTCCCGCCCAAATATAGACGGCTATCAGTGCCCAGAAGTGCACGATAGACAGACGGTATGAGTAGACCGGACGCCCAGCCTGCTTGGGTACAAAGTAATACATAATGCCTAGAAAGCCGGCTGTCAGGAAGAAGCCTACCGCGTTGTGCCCGTACCACCACTGCACCATGGCATCGACGGTGCCGGCGTAAATAGAGTAGGACTTGAACATTCCCACCGGTACCGCAAGGCTGTTAATAATGTGCAGCACGGCAACGGTAATGATGAAGGCGCCAAAGAACCAGTTCGCTACGTAGATGTGCGAAGTCTTGCGCTTCATGATCGTGCCGAAGAAAAGGATGGCATACATTACCCAGACCACGGTGATCAGGATATCAATCGGCCACTCTAGCTCAGCATATTCTTTAGAAGTAGTCAGGCCCATCGGCAGTGTTATCACTGCCGCTACAATTACCAGCTGCCAGCCCCAGAACACGAATGCAGCAAGTTTGTCTGAAATCAACCGGGCCTGACAGGTGCGCTGAACCACAAATAGTGAGGTGGAAAACAGGGCGCAACCGCCAAAAGCGAAAATAACCGCGTTGGTGTGCAAGGGGCGTAAACGGCCAAAACTGAGCCAGGGAGTGTCAAAGTTGAGTACCGGCCAAACCAGCTGCGCCGCCAGCAGTACACCCACCAGCATACCCACGATACCCCAGACCACGGTCATTACCGCAAATTGGCGCACGACCTTGTAGTTGTACTGGGGATGTTCCAGTGCAGAATTCAGTTCGCTCATAGCGTTTTCCATCGACCTTCTAATCTGTGAATGCGGGGGCGGCGCCAAAATCCCAGAGGATTACCGAGCCCACCATGATGCAAGTAACCATAACCAGGCAAATAGCGATGACTGCGCTGGAGAAGAGAAAACCACGCTCTTCAGGAATATCCATGACGATGGGTATGCCCAGATACAACAGGTATACAGACCAGCAGACCGCGATCACGCCAACAATCATATCGAGCCACAGAATGGGGTAAAACCCGCTGGCCCCGGCAATAAACAATGGGGTCGCAGTTAAGCCGACGATAGCGATGCCCTTGGCGATACTAGAGTCAGCCCCATAGGTTCGTGACATCCAGTGTACAAAGTAACCGATACCCACAACCGCGCCGACCATGGCAAAGTAGAACAAAATAATAATGGTCCGGGCGCTGTCGGCGGTGAGTTTGATAGCGTCACCATCGCCTACCGTCCAGCCGATATTCGTGGTGCCGTAAAACCAGGCCACCGCTGGGAGTAATGCCATGATGCACGGATATAGAACGAGTTTGTTGACACTGTTCTCGGGCAGCCGAGCAATGTCCTGCCACTCACTGGCAGGTCTAAATAGTACGCCAATCGCATGATTAATCATGTTCTCTGGCTCCCCCGATTATTGGCTGATTTTTTGATTTTTGTGTTCTTACTCTGTCTCGATAATCACGTTGGCAACATCCTGCAGCGCCTTTAAATCGAGAATTTCGATTTCCTTGTTGCTGACTTGCAGCACTTCCAGCTTTTGCAGACGGCTGAAAACCCGGCTTACGGTTTCAACCGTCAGACCCAGGTAGTTGCCAATATCGATACGGGACATGGGCAACCTGAAGTTGGTCGCACTCAGTTTGCGGCGGGCATTGCGCGAGGAGATGCTAAGCATCAATGCGGCAATGCGCTCTTCCGCAGTGTTCTTGCTTAGTAGGGTAATCAGCTGCTGGTCCTCGGTAATCTCACGACTCATCAACTGGAAGAAGTGGCGCTGTAGAGTTGGCATTTTTACACTGAGGTCACTCAGTGAGTTAAACGGAATCTCGCATACGGCAGCAGTTTCTAGTGCTTTGGCGGAACAGGCGTGAGAATTCTTGGCGATGCCGTCCATTCCCATGACTTCACCAGGGAAGTAAAACCCGGTGACCTGCTCACGACCGTCGTCGGTGGTTCGATAGGCTTTGAAAGATCCCGAGCGCACTGCAAATACGGATTTGAAATCGTCGCTTTCGCGGTACAAATGATCGCCCTTCTGTAGCGGTCTGCCACGCTGAATAATCTCGTCCAGTTGATCTATCGCATCAGCCTCTAGTGCCAGAGGTAGGCAAATAGTGCCAAGTCGGCAGTTGCTGCAACTAACTTGATAGTCGTGTGTGCAGCGTCTCGGCGCAGTGGTGGTGTCTCGCAGTGGAATAGTCATAGTAGTGATCCCGCAGGTTTTCTCTCAGTATATGCTTTTACACTGCGGCCGAATAGCGCAGGGTTTGCTGGATCTGGTGAGGTTCTAGCAGGTATTGGTCAAAAACCATGCAGATTATGCGAAGAAACGGCCGTCCGGTTTCCGTCACCGTTATCTCATCTTCACTCAATTCGACTAAACCGTCTTGCTGCATACCTTCAAGTTGTTCCAGTTCTGCAATGAAGTGGCTGGCAAAATCGAGATTGAACTGACTCTCTAGTGCTGGAAGGTCAAGCTTCAGGTTGCATATCAGTCCCATAATAATGTGGCGTCGATAGCGGTCTTCCTTGGTTAACGTGCAGCCGCGCTTGAGCGGCGAAAGCCCCGCTTCAATGCGCTGGTAATAGGCGTCCAGATCTTGTTCATTCTGGAAATAACTGTCCCCCACCTGGCTGATTGCGGACGCCCCCAGGGCGACCAGATCCTGGGCCATCTGAATCGAGTATCCCTGAAAATTTCGTTGCAGGCGTCCGCGCTGTTGAGCCAGGGCCAGATCATCTTCTGGCTTCACATAGTGATCCAGACCAATGTGCACATAGCCGCCTGCTTTAAGTCTTTTTGCCAGCAACATCTGCATCGCTAACTTGGCGCTGCTGTCTGGTAGTTGGTGGCGGTCGATGGCTCGCTGTGAGGAAAACCGTTCTGGTAGGTGGGCATAGTTATAGCAGGCTATTCGATCCGGCTGCAGCTCCAGTACCCTGTCGATGGTACTGTTGATACTGTAGCTGTCCTGATGCGGCAGTCCATAGATAAGATCGAAGCTTAATGACCCGAAGCCGAGATGGCGGATGTCCTCGACCAGTTTGCGTACCTTGGCGTAAGGTTGAATACGGTTAATAGCTTTTTGAACCAGCGGATCAAAGTCCTGCACGCCTAGAGAAATACGATTAAAGCCAAGGCCTTTGAGCAAAGCCATGGTGGCACTATCTACAGTACGAGGATCGATTTCGATAGAGTATTCGCGTTGCGGTGAGCCGCTCAGCTTAAAATGGCTGGCAAGCTCGTGCATCAGTTCGGTAATTTCCGCGTGATCGAGAAATGTGGGTGTGCCGCCTCCCCAGTGCAGCTGGGTAACCGGTCGCTGCCCATACAGCTCAGATTGCATGCTGATTTCACGCTGCAGGGCATCCAAATAGCGGCGACCGGCACCTTTTTCTCGGGTGACTACTTTGTTGCAGGCACAGTAATAGCAGATGTCACGGCAGAAAGGGACATGCACGTAGAGTGAAAGGGGTTGAATGCTGCGGGGCAGTGCCCGCCTGCCGGCAATAAAGTCGGCAACTGGAAAGTCGGAGCTGAAGTTTGGCACAGTCGGGTACGAAGTGTAGCGTGGCCCCGCGCCTGAATACTTTTCCGCCAACCGCTCAGATGCGCAGTCGCGGGTGTGCAGAGAAGACTCCATGATTACTTGCGCTGTCCTTGTTGTGACGGTCGAAATAGTTGTGACTGACGCGATAATAGCAACAACCGGCGGCTCACTGGGGTGTTGACCTTGGTGAATAGGGTTGGTCTTGATGCAGGTCAAGTAACGGCGGTGCAAGGCATCGGTATTATCCTTGTGGTCGAGTCACGGCAGGCAACAACGCGTGATTTCCGCGATCGTGTTGCATACGGTATGTATCCCTATACCGTATGCAAGCTGCGTCGGACATCGGTTGACGCACATGCCCATGACCACCAAAATGACGTCTAGCATTGCTTAACCGATAACAGGAGAGCCACCGCATGAACGTGCGTAGTCTGGGATATGTAGTTATAGAATCGACCGAGCCGCAAAAGTGGCTGGATTACGGCACACAGGTGTTGGGGCTGATGGTGGCGCCGGGTATGCCGGACGACGCTGTTTACTTGAAAATGGATGAAAGACCTTTCCGTTTTGCTGTAGTGCAAGGCGCGTCAGATCGGCTGCAGATTTGTGGCTGGGAACTGCAGGACGAGGCCGACTTTCAAACCGCACGGGTCCAGCTAGAGGCTGCAGGCGTTGACTACATAGCGGGTACTGAGGCTGAGTGTCAGGCGCGACGAGTACGCGAGCTTTTGCGTTTGCAGGACCCAGCTGGCAACACGCTGGAGCTTTATCACGGGGCTGACCTAGATTACCTGAAGTTTGTCTCGCCGGTGGGTATTCCCAGCTTTGAAACTGGCTTCAATGGTGACATGGGGTTTGGCCACACGGTGCTGCCGGCGCCTAATCTGGATGAAACACACGCGTTTTATCGCGATGTATTAGGTTTTGGCGACTCCGATTCTATGCATTTCAAATTCAGCGACGATCCGGCCGATCCGGGCCTGGGACTGAAGTTCATGCATGTGAACAACCCGCGTCACCATAGCTTGGCTCTGTATCAGGGTGAGAGCCCCGTAGGTTGTATCCATCTCATGGTTGAGGTGAAGTCGGTAGACGAGGTGGGTTACTGCCTGGATCGCGTGTTGGCGCGCGATATACCGGTTACCTCGACTCTGGGTCGCCATACGAACGACCGTATGCTGTCTTTCTATATGCTCACGCCCGCGGGTTTCCCGATGGAGTTTGGCTGCGAAGGACTGCAGATAGACTGGGCTAACTTTAAGCCTACTAAATCGGCCTTGCCCAGCATATGGGGGCACAAGTTCGCGGCTCCATAGGGTCCGTGCTGAGCTAACCTAGCGACGCTACGCTCTTTAATACCAGCCTTACCAATTCAGCCTGACGGGTTGCACCCGTCTTGGCGAAGATGGACTTAAGTTGCGCGCGAGTGGTGTGCTGAGACACGCTTTGTTGCTCTGCAACTTCCGCCAGGCTTAGGCCACGCGCCAGTTTGATAGCAAGATTGGCTTCCGCAGGGGTCAATTGGAACAATTCAGTCAGCATCTGCGTCGATGCGTTTTCCTGATGATGCGGATCGCTAATGAAGATGGCGACGCAGGGGCTAGCTTGACCCTTCGCCCACTCCGAAGCAGGTACCGGCCTGATCACGAGGCCTAGATCAGGATGGCCGGAGGGCCGCGCCACCCTTAGTGCGCTAGCCATGCTGGTAGCGTCCGCTAGTTGAGCGCTAATAGTCGCTCCGACTATCTGCTGTAGACGATCGTTTTCACTGCGCGCACCCAAGCTCAGTCTATCTTCTATAAGCGCCAGGCCATCGTTCTCCGCGAGTAATTCGCGTGCCAGACTATTGGTGTTTAACACGCGGCTTTGTTCATCCAGAATAATCGTGGCTACGGAGAGCTGATTGACGGCGCCGGCGTAAAGATCTCGCTCCAAGGTCGCGTGGTTCAGGCGGGCATGTATTTGCAGTGCGCGTTTGAGATGCGGTAATAATCTGGCACAAAGCGCTTTTTGCGGCTCGGCAAAAGGAGACTCACGCAACTGGCGCGCAATTCGAAGACGCGCCATCAGCCCCTGTGGCTCGGTGGTGTCGGCACCTAGTATATGAAAAACCCCAATGGGCTCAAGATAGTCCCGGTAGTAGGCGCTGCTCAGTAGCTCAGCATCCGGTACCAGCTCTTGTTGCGTTACGACTTTGTCGGGTGGCAAATTGATGAAGGGGTCTATGGCAAAAAACTGCTCGCGGTAGATCATGGCTTCCCAGTCGTTGGGATCGGCGAGTTGCTCTTCTACCGCATCGCCGCCGCGCCTGCAGTTTAATATAACTCCGCGGTCGCCAGCCGCGGGTGGTCGCAGCACTAGTGAGACAGCGTGCGCGTCCATGACCTGGCGCAATCTGGGTAAAAAACTCTCCCAGGGCCGCTGCTCCAGGCAGCCCTGATAGATCAACCCGATCAGCGAATCATATTCCAGATCAATTTTTGTCATCATAGTCAGCGTTTATGCGGAGCATTGCAGGAGTTTAACCTATTTGAGTGATGTAAAGGCAGCAACTGCTGAGCAGAATCTTACGCTCGTATCGGGACTTGAGTCCTCAAGGAGAGCGTCAATGAATACCGCTATAAACAGCCTTTCAGAGTCCGCGCCGATTATTGCTGGCGCCGAGCAATTAGCGGCGAGCTTACTGCAAGCCGCCAGAGACATGGTGCCTACGCTGCGAGAGCGCGCCTCGGAATGTGAGGCGCTGGGTAAATTACCAGAGGCGACAGTGGAGGATTTTCAGCGTGCTGGATTCTTTCGTATTTGTCAGCCTGCGCGTTGGGGCGGCTTTGAGCTCGACCCACAGGTATTTTTCGACGTACAGATGACACTGGCGGAAGGCTGCATGTCCAGCGCCTGGGTGCTTGGCGTAGTGGCAATTCATAACTGGCAGTTGGCACTGTTTGATGACCGGGCCGCAGCCGAGGTTTGGTCCGACGACGATTCGGTACTGATTTCATCGTCCTATATGCCTGTCGGAAAAGTGACTCGAGTAGAGGGTGGCTTTCAGCTCAGCGGTCGCTGGGGATTTTCCAGCGGCAGCAAGCACTGTCAGTGGGCATTTTTGGGCGCGGTGTGTCCGCCTCTGGATTCCAGTGATCCGCCCGATATGCGGACCTTCCTGGTACCGTTGGCAGATTACACGATAGAAGAAAACTGGGATGTTATGGGGCTGCAGGGTACGGGTAGTCACGACATTATAGTGAACGACGCTTTTGTGCCTGAATACAGGACGCACAAGGCGTTGGATGGTTTGAACTGCAGCAGTCCTGGTAATCAGGTCAATGAAGCAGCACTGTTCCAGATCCCATTCGGGCAGATATTTGTGCGTGCGGTTTCATCATCGAGTATCGGTGCGTTGCAGGGAGCTATCGATTGCTATCGCCAGGTGATGGGCGTGCGAGTGGGAATTAACGATGGCAAACGAGCGGCAGAAGATCCGGTTGCTCAGCAAGCCTTGGCTGACGCGGCTATCGTAGTTGATCAGCAGAAATTGGTTCTGCATCGGAACTTTGATCGGATGATGGAAGCTGTTCGTTCAAATCAGCCCCTGACTATGGATGAGCGCGTGAAAATGCGCTACGACTCCGCCGCCGTATCGGATGCCTGTGTCTCCGCGATGGACAATTTGTTGGGTTGCTGTGGTGCTAGTGGCATGTTCTTGAGCCACCCACTGAATCGGTACTTCAGAGATCTGCACTCTGGGCGTGGTCATGTGGCGAATACCCCGGGTAAGTATGGACGTAACCACGGGGCAGTGATGTTAGGACTCGAGAACGGAGACTTCTTTTTATAACCCGTTATCAGGTCTGCAGGCGCGGCAGCGATTTGGTTAACTCGGTCAACGGTATTGGCTTGCCAACTCCCCAACCCTGCAGATAGTCGACGCCAATGGTGCGCAGTGTGGCAATGATCTGGTCGTTTTCCACGAACTCCGCAATCGTCTGCTGACCCAGAAAGTGCGCCAGATCATTGATCGATTTGACCATGGCATAGTCTTTTTCATTCTGATGAATAGTGGCAATAAATGTCCCGTCAATCTTCAGATAGTCTACCGGGAGTTCGCGCAGATAGTTGTGCGAGGCTAGCCCCGTGCCAAAGTCATCAATGGAAAAACGACAGCCAATATTCTTCAGGGCGCGCACAAAATCCGCAGCCTTGGTCATATTGGAGATGGTTCCGGTTTCCGTTATTTCAAAACAAATACGGTTGGTGCCAACGCCGTAGTCAGAGATTTTCTCGAACAGGTAGTCCATGAACCTGTCGTCAGAAATACTGGTGCCGGACAGGTTGATTGACAGATTGGGGATCTCTTTTTGATCATCCATCTGTCGGGCTATCCAGGCGAATACCTCATTCACAATCCAGCGGTCCACTTCTACCATATAGCCGAAACGCTCGGCACTAACGATAAAGTCCTGCGGTGATGTGAGTTCGCCGTGCTCGTCTTTGATGCCCAAAAGAACCTCGTAGTACTTAACCGGCAAGTCGGCAAAGTTGGGCACATTTGCAACGATAGGCTGTGCTCTTAGTTCGAAGCTGTCAGACTTCAGAGTATTTTCAATCTTGGCAATTGCCGCCGATTCAATAGATTTGTATTCATCGGCCAGCGATTGTTGATCGCGAAACTCAACGACTTTGTTGCGGCCGTCGGTCTTGGCTTTGCGCATGGCGAACTCGGCATTGGCCATAACCTGTTCAACCGAATCATGAAAGTCCTGCACGGAAGCAACGCCGATACTAACGGTGAAAGAGACGCGATCGGTATCAATCGTTATCGGACTGAGCTCAATATCCGAGCGAATTTTTTCAGCGTGCGCTATGGTTTGTTCTATCGAGCGGTCCTTCAGCAGGACGGCGAATTTATCGTCTTCCAGACGCGCCGAGGAAATCTTGTCGCTGTGTTGTTGCGCCAGCAGTCGTGCAAATTCGCTCAAAACCTGATCGCCGGTTACTTCGTCATAAACCTCGTTGACCAGGGCGAACTGGTCAATATCAATATAGATTAGACCGTGTTGGGAGTGTCTGGTTTTGGCCTGATTGAGCATCAGTTCCAGCTGACCCAAGAAGGCCTTCTTGTTAATCAATTTGGTCAATGAGTCGCGATTATTGTCAAAGCTTAGCGTTTTTTGTACGGTTTCGAGCGTGTTGTACATGCTCTGATCGACCAGTGATAGCTTCTCAGAGGGCGAGGGTGGTTTGACCCCACGTGAAAGCTGTCTCGCTAATTCGACGTTGCTGAGGTCGGCCATTTTTTGTCCGCGCTCGTTGACGAATACGTAGCGGTCTTTTTCTTCACTGATCCAGGCCAACTGCATGCGACGCTTTTTACCGGCATCATCGCGGAACCGTAACCAAACTCCAGCCTCAAGTTCTTCAACCCGCTTGACCCAGCGGCGCAGTCGCGGCAGTGTTTCTATACGTTGTCGAGTCTCAGCGGGGCTGGCCTTCGCTTCGAAGGGTGCATGCTCGATGTCGACTAATTGAACAGGAGAATGTCCGGATAGCACTTCCAGCAGTTCTTCCAACACTGGATCCAGCGCCACATTGCTGGGTAACTCAGTGCTGACCTGTTGACGGATCATGTCGACGAAGGGTTCCGCTTCCAGAGCACGCTCCATTTGCAGTTGCTCGTCAGAAATACCCTTCTGCTGTTCTATTAGCCAAAGAGACAGTAGATCCAGCGTCTTGGTGTAGTCGCGCCAAGAGCGACTATGGGGGCCTTCTTTAACGTGGGTCAGAGTCAACAGATCACGCCAGCCATGTTCCACCAGGTCCAACATCAACTTGGGTGCACGGGGGGGGCGAATTCTGCTGCTTAACAGTTTTTCTACGGCTAGCTGTGCGCGCAGCAGCTTCTGCCGTCCGTCCTGTGTTTTTACGACACGCTCTACATTACGCTCCAGCGCCATTTCCTGCTGGTCGACCAGTCGCGTCAAATCTGTCAGCGCTTCACCGAAAACACCGCTGTCGGTCTCATAGCCCTGAACAATATTATTCACGACGCCAGAAACTCGGTTTTCTAGTGCCCTGTTAGGATAGTTGGCGGAGGACGATAGCAGTGCCAGTTTGTCGATGACGCCTCGCGCAGGGTGCTGTTCGTCGACGAAAAACTGCGGTTCCATGAGTGCTAGTTTGGCCAGTGGAATGTGCAGGTCGCCGAGTGAGCCCTGCAGCTCCTGTGCGACATCAATATCCGTTCGCAGGCTGCCAAACAGGTTATCAACCAAATCCAGCTGGTTGAGGCTTTGCGCACCGATGCCATCGGTCCCCTTCAAACCCGCTATTTTGCCCTGATTGTCACTCAGGTAGTCGCGCAGCGATTGTGCGGACTGTACTTCTGATCGCGCGTCCGGGCTGTGTTGCAGTGAAGACAGCGCGGCAGCCAACATGGCGGGGTTAGCCTGGTTTCCCAGGCTCCCTGTGCCATCTGCGGCAGCTGGTATGGCCGCGCTAGCTCCACCAGCAGCACTGATAGCGCCACCGGCAACGTGCTGATGCTGAAAGTTTAGTGCCTCGATAACCGATCGATAAAGAGTGTCAGGATTAAAATGTGGACTACTGGGGCCAGCGCCCACCTCTGCGGTCGGGGCTTGTGCCGGCGCTGCTTGCGCGCCGCTGCCTGCAGAGAAATCCGGGGTAGCTACGTTACTTCCGGACTGGGGCATAGCGCCGGTCGCGGCGGCGCTGTTACTACTGGGGCTGCCGAAGTTAGTGCCTGCAGGTCCTGCCGGAGCACCGCGCATAGCCTGATTTTCTGGCGACTGGTTCGATGAGTTGCCAGCACCGAACTGGTTGTCACGTCCCTGACGATTGTCAGCGCTGCGCTGGTTCTCACGGTCGGCCTCATTGCCAGTGCCGGCTTGTGCTGAATTGCTCGTTGGTGCGGATTCTGCTTCATGATCTAGCTTTTTTTCTTGCGTTTCATCCTTCCTGGTGCGATCGACATCGGGCTTTGGCGGCGTCTTTTTCTTGCGTAGCTTGAGCACCGATCCGTGCTTTTCTACCTGTTCTTCAATACCTGGATTGATGCCTTGATCAGCGAGAAAGGTGTTCAGTGAATCGTAAAATTCGCCCAGCTGGCGCACCACGTCGGAAGAGAAAAATGCATAGATGTCAGCTGCTACTGAGTCTGGTAATTCGCGGCTTTCGAGGGTGTCGTGAAAGGATTGGCAAATCTGTGTGACCGAAATCGGCAGGCCGACATCTAATGGGTCGACGTCGTTGAGTTCGGCAAAGCGGATGGTCATGCACTCGAGCGGCGCCGCATAGCGGTACTCGCCACCTTTGACGATACGATCTAGTTCCAGTTCTTCTTCAAAGGTCTTGATATCGACGAGATTGAGCTCAGAGGCTTCAACGTTGACGGGCTCTGCCGTCTCACGTTTCATGGCGTCAGGGTCATCAAAATAATTAGCAATGTGTTTGGTAAACGACTGGCGCATGGACTGGCGACTGCGTTTGATGGTGTTCATGGAATCGTAGAGTTCTTCCTGTCTGCTGCGCATGCGCGGGTCGGCGGACTTGTCAAACAGGTGGTCGGCGAGATTGCCCAGGAAATCGTCCATAATCTGGTCGATACGGTGCAGTGAGCGTTTGCGGAATTGGGTCAGTATTTCATTTTTGTCGCCCGGGCCTTCCGCCGGGCCGTCGCCGGTTATGAGGCGCAGCTTACTAAGAATTTCTCTGCATTCAGGGGCATCAGGCTTGCGCAGCACCACACTCAAGTTGTCTCCGCGCACGGACTCCAACGTAACCGAGGTGGATAGTTGTGCGCCCTGATCGTCAAAAAGCGTTAGGAATACTATTTCAGCGGCTTTACCTGGGTGCACGGTGAGCCCTTTGGTGCCGAGTTTTCCGTTAGCCTGTTTGGTGTTTGACAACACCATGTGATGCGCGCTTGCAGAGCTTATGTCGCCCGCGTATGCAGCGCGCCCGTCGACCAAAATCTCGACGGGCTCATGCTGCAATAGCGCTAGTGTTTCTGTCATTCTTTTTCCCCGGATCGCGACCCGTGGCGGAGTTTACGGTTTTGTTGCGGGTCAATCTTGCTTCCATGAAGTCTATTGCAATGGTGCAGGGGTGCAAGTTTAAAGACCATTTACTGCCTGTTTTGTGACCAAAGTGCGCGTTTTCCTTGCCAATCAACGCGTTTGTCGGGGTAACGCGAAAGCAACCAAGGCATCACCTGGGCTAGACCAGCCATGACCACCGGCCGCTATAACAACGAATTGACGGCCATCTGACCTGATTTTATAGGTCATTGGCGTGGCGTTTCCAGTATACGGCAGGTCATGTTTCCACAGTTCGCGACCACTACGGGCATCAAACGCTCTGAAGTAACTGTCAGTTGTGGCGGCGATAAAGAGCAGGCCGCCAGCGGTGACAACTGAGCCGCCAGTATTCGGTGTGCCGGTCTGCATCCAGAATGGCCAAGGTGCCTGGCCCCGCGTGGTGCCCAGTGCCTGGCTCCACAATACGTCACCGCTGCGCAGGTCGACAGCAGTCAAACTACCCCAGGGCTGAGGGTTGCAGGGCGCACCCAGTGGCGAAAATAACGGGAAGCGTTTGACTCCATAGGGGGTGCCAGACATTGGATAATATTCTAGCGGATAGCCGCCCTCGGCTGGATTCAGCGCGGTGTACTGATCACGAGGAATCAGCTGTACCACTGCAGCGAGATGCATTTGATTGGTATAGAGGATGCCATTGATCGGATCGACGCTGACGCCGCCCCAGTTCATGCCCCCGGTAGAGGTAGGGTAAGTGACGCTGCCTTGGAGAGAGGGTGGGGTAAACATGCCCTCGGAGCGGTATTTGGCTAGTTCCTTTTGGCAGGCCCATTTGTCAAATAGCGCAAACCCATGCATATCTTCGGCGGTGAGCTGGGCTGGCAAGTGTAGGGGCCCCGGGTGGGTAGGGAACGGCTGTGTCGGCGACAGTTGCTCGCCGGGAACGCCATTTTGCGGTACCGGCTTCTCAATCACCGGGTACAAGGGTTCTCCGGTCTCCCGGTCGAGCAGGAATACATGCCCCATCTTTGTGGCCTGGGCGAGTCCGGGGCGGCCATCGCCAACGCCGGCGATATCGAACAACGTCGGTTGGGAGGCGACGTCGTAGTCCCAAACGTCATTGTGCACGGTCTGAAAGTGCCATCGTACAGTGCCGTCTGTCGCATTCAACGCGACCACGGAGGAACCATAAAAGTCGTTGCCCTCGCGTTCGCCGCCGTAAAGGTCGGGAGAGGGATTGCCGGTGGGTATGTAGACCAGGCCGCGCTCGGGGTCACCACTGATCGGCGCCCAAACGTTGGGCGAACCAAGGTGATAGAGGGTTTTACCGAGTTGGTCGCGATGGCGCTGGCGGTAGGCGTCTGAAACTGGCTCCCAGGCCCAGACCTGGCTGCCATCGCGAACGTTGAAAGCTCGTACCACGCCGCTGGGCACGTCGACCCGATCGTTATCGGGAATCATTGCACCAATCACCGCCAGGTCGCCGATTATATAGGGTGGCGATGTGGGGTAGTACTCCCACTCTGCGGCGCCGGCAATGCTTTCTTTCAGGGCGACGCTGCCCTGTTGGCCAAACTCTTCGCACGGAAGTCCGGTAGCTGCATCAAGGGCTATTAGTTGTGCATCGCGATTACCGTAGATAATACGAGAGGAACAAGTGCCACCGTCGGCATTGGGGTCCGACCACCACGACACACCGCGGCAAACCGCGGGGTAGAGGCCGCTGCGCTTATTTTGGACCTGTGGATCATAGACCCAGCGTTCGCTCCCGGTTTCTGCGTCCAGTGCGAATACGCGGCCGAACGGCGTACAGTAATAAAGCGTGGTATCGACCACGATAGGGGTTACCTGGAGGCTGGTAAATGCCCATTCACCGCGCCCGTCAGAGAAGTCGCCGGAATTGTGGGTCCAGGCCGGCTGCAGTTGGCCCACGTTATCACTATTGATCTGTGTGAGTGGGGAATAACGTCCCGCATCATTGCCGCCGCCGTAAGCGGGCCAGTTTGCAGTGGAGGTATCTTGCGGTGTTTGCGCATCAGCATGGGGCCAGCTGGCGCCGATCGCGAGCAGGGCGACCATACCGAGTAACAGTGGCGTTGGATGGCAGAAATTCAAGCGGGTTTTTCCACGTTAGCGGCATCCAGAAAGGCCGGTGCCTCGCCACCACCATGTACCGCTAGATTGGCGCCGCTGACGTAAGAGGACAAGGGGGAAGCAAAGAACAGACAGGCATCGCCGATATCTCTGGGAACCGCCATCCGCCCCAGCGGGATGGTTTGCCCGACTGCCTCAATACCCGCCGCATCGCCATAGTGGAGGTGCGATTGTTCGGTTTCGGTGAGGCCGCAGATAATAGCGTTAATACGAACTTTGGGCGCCCATTCCACCGCCAGCGAAGTGCCCAGATTGACCAGGCCTGCCTTCGCGGCACCATAGGCAGCGGTGCCGGGAGAAGGCCGAATAGTGCTGACGCTGGCAATATTAATGATGCTGCCACCGCTGGCCTGGGTTTGCATGACCTGATTGGCGGCTTGGGCGAAATTCAGTGGCGCGATCAGGTTGAGGCGGATAATCGCCTCTGAAAAGCGGGGTGAGACGGTAGCAGCCTCAGCAAACGGAGCACCACCGGCGTTGTTGACCAGAATATCGAGGCGCCCAAACTGCGCCACGGTGAAGTCGACGCAGGCTTGGACCTGCTCTACGTCACGCACATCGCAGGCGGTGAATACAGCGCTGCGATTTGCTGCTGCTGGCAGCGTTTCGGGAGCGGTTCGGCCACAAATAACCACGTCGGCTCCAGCTTCCAGAAGGCGCTCGCTGATGCCGCGGCCAACGCCTTTGCCGCCGCCGGTGACAATGGCAACTTTGCCGGAAAGATCTAGCGGGTTATCCATTGCGTATACTTCCTGTTACTTGTGCATGGTGACTGATTTACATAATATGCTCGGGCGGCGCTTATCGTACCTCCCTTCCCGTTGGCGGTGCAATCTTGGCCTGTGAATGGCGATTGACGGCCAGCAAATTCAACTACACATCGAGATATTCTTTATGACAAACGAATCTTTGCCAGTATTGGCAATACTGGGCGGAACTGGCGATCTTGGAACCGGACTGGCGCGACGTTGGGCCCAAGCGGGTTATCGCGTCATTATTGGCTCAAGGACTCAGGAGAAAGCCGAAGCGGCAGCGGCCGATCTGCGCGAAATAATGGCGGAGCGGGGCGTTGGTGATATTGGCGTAGAGGCCATGGAAAACATGGCTGCTGCATCGGCTGCTGAAATTGTTACCCTTACCGTGCCGTTCAGCCATCAGGCGAGCACGCTGGAGTTGGTTAAGCCGGCTTTGCAGGGCAAAGTATTGATTGATGTCACTGTGCCGCTGGTGCCACCCAAGGTCGGAAGGGTGCAGCTGCCGGAGCAGGGCTCTGCTGGCCAGATTGCGCAAAACATTCTGGGTGAAGAAGTCCACGTGGTCTCTGCCTTTCAAAATGTTGCCGCGCACCACTTACAAGAAGGCCACGGTTTGGCCTGCGATGTACTGGTCTGTGGAAACAGCAAAGACGCGCGCGCTGCAGTCATAGAGCTGGTGGAAGCTGCCGGGATGCGTGGTTTTCACGCCGGGCTTATCAATAATGCTGCGGCCGCCGAAGCGCTGACGTCTGTGTTGATCAATATCAACCGTCAGTATAAGTGCCACGCTGGCATTACGATCTCCGGGTTGGACTGAGCCTTGTGAGTCAGGCCATGCAGCTTGTTGGGCTGCAGGACTTTCCGCTGGTAGAACCTGGCGACGATCTTGCACAACTGCTGAAATCATCACTGCAAGCCAATGATCTGGCTTTGGAGGACGGTGACGTGTTGGTGCTGGCGCAGAAAATTGTGTCCAAGGCTGAGGGGCGCTACGTCAGATTGTCGACGGTAGAGCCCGGGCCTGAGGCACTGGAGCTGGCGGCGGCATCCGATAAGGATCCGCGGCAGGCAGAACTTATCCTGCGGGAATCAAAGACTGTGCTGCGGCGGCGCCCGGGAGTGGTCATTGTTGAGCATAAGCTGGGCTACGTGCACGCGAATGCGGGCATTGATAAATCCAACTTGCCCACGAACGAGGAAGACCCTGCCGTGCTGCTGTTACCGGAAGACTCCGATGGCAGCGCAGAGGTTCTGCGGCAGGCTTTGCAGCAACACTATCAGTGCACACGACTGGGACTCATTATTAATGATAGCGCCGGACGTGCCTGGCGCATGGGTACAGTAGGTATGGCTATTGGTACTGCCGGCATCGAGCCACTGCGCAATCAGGTCGGTGAGCCAGATCTGTTCGGCCGATCGCTGGAAGTAACAGAGGTTGCCGTGGCCGATGAACTTGCCGCCGCAGCCTCTTTTGTCATGGGCCAGGCCGCCGAGGGTTGTCCGGTGGTGCTTATTCGTGGCGCGCAGTGGAGTGCTGCCGAGGTGGGTTCCAGTGCGCTGTTACGGAACCCGGCTCAGGACATGTTCCGCTGATATGAATGCGTCTGTCGATGGCCATTACCTAGCCCTGTCCGGGGGAGTAGGGGGCGCCAAGCTAGCCTTGGGGCTTTCTCACTGTGTGCCTGCAGAGCAATTGACCATTGTTGCTAACACCGCCGATGACTTTCAGCATTACGGCCTGCATATTGCGCCGGATTTAGACACTGTTATGTATACCTTGGCTGCGCTCAGCAACCAGGAATTGGGCTGGGGGCTGGCGGGAGAGACCTGGCAGTTCCTGGAGGCTATGGAGCGCCTCGGTGAGCCGACCTGGTTTCGGCTGGGTGATCGGGATCTGGCGACCCATGTGTTTCGGACAAGCCGTCTGGCCGCTGCAGCTACCCTGGCTGAGGTGACTGCCGAACTGTGCCAACGTTTGAATATTGGGCCTCGTATTTTGCCCATGACTAATGACCCTGTTTCTACTCAGGTACTAACCGACGAGGGGCGGCTGGGGTTTCAGGACTATTTCGTGCGACGTCAGTGCGAGCCTGCGGTCAGCGGTTTTGAATTTGCCGGTATTGAGCAGGCGCAGCCGCTGCCAGAGCTAATGGCTGCACTGGAGGACCCACAGCTGCGCGCCGTGGTTATTTGCCCGTCTAACCCGTTCGTGAGTATTGATCCAATCCTCGGTCTGCCCGGTGTGCGCATTGCAATACGCAACACCGCGGCGCCGGTGATTGCGATATCGCCTATTGTTGCGGGCTTGGCTATCAAGGGGCCGGCCGCCAAAATGATGGCGGAACTGGGAATTCCGGTGACCGCCGCCGCTGTCGCCGAATATTACGAGGGCCTCATAGATTGCTTTGTTGTCGATGAAAGTGACGCTACACTGGCGCCCATGATCGAAACAGAAAACATGAGTGTTGCTGTGCGACCAACCATAATGAAATCGCTGGACGACCGCGTTAGCCTCGGCCAAGCGGTATTAGCGCTGGCAGAGGAGTTGACCTGATGGTTTGGGCGGTATTGCCTCTGAAAGATCTGGTCAAGGCCAAATCACGACTATCTGGTGTGCTGGCGCCCTTCGAACGTCGGGTGCTGATGCAGGCCATGGTTGAGGACGTGCTGACTGCGCTGGCGTCCGTGGCGGAGTTGGAGGGCGTTTTGGTGGTTTCTGATGACCCCTCTGCTGAGCTGCTGGCGCATAAGTACGGTCTAGAGTGGGTGGCAGAAGCCAGGCTTGGTGCTCCCGGGCTCAACGGTTCGGTGGCTGCCGCTACCGCGATGCTGGCCGAGCGCGGAGTTACAGACTTTATGGTTTTGCATGGCGATATTCCGTTGTTATGTGCCGCAGATTTACAGCAGTTGCTAGCAGTCTACGCCTCGTCTGACACTGATATAGTGATAGCCCCTGATCTAAACCGTGATGGGACGAATATCATGGTATTGCCGGCCGCCGCTGAATTACCTTTTTGCTATGGTCAGGCATCCTGTGCAGCCCACACGCGGTTGGCGGAAGAGCGCGGCTTAAGCGTGCGTCTGGTAGAGTCGGAGCGTACAGGGCTTGATGTAGATGAGCCGGAAGATCTGTTGCGCCTTTACCATCATCTGGTCAATGATCCAGTAGCCGAGCATTGTGCCGGGCTGTTACTGGTTGATGAAATTTCACAGCGCCTGCGGGCGGTCGATAGCAGCGGTCTGGGCACGGCCGCCATGGAAGTAAAACATGACGCAGTTTGAAGATCTGCAATTGGAGGGCCTGCTGCAGGCCAGCCTGGAAGGACATCTGCCTGATACCGAGTCTGCGCTAGCGCTGGCGGAGATTGACGATACAGCGCGGCTGGCAGCGACTGCTGCGCGTCTGCGCGATCAGGGCCACACTAATCTGATTACTTATTCGCGCAAGGTATTTGTGCCGTTAACGCATCTTTGCCGCGACGTCTGCCACTACTGTACGTTTGCGCAGACACCGCGCAAGCTGCGCGCGCCTTACATGTCCGAAGATGAAGTTCTGGACTTGTGCCGTCAGGGCCAGGCCATGGGCTGCAAGGAAGCTTTGTTTACCCTCGGCGAGCGTCCCGAGTTGCGCTATAGCGCGGCGCGCAAGGCGTTGGAAGAGATGGGTTTTGCCACTACTCTGGAATACGTGACGCATGTGGCGCGGCGGGTTTTGGAAGAAACCACTTTGTTGCCGCACATTAATGCCGGTTGCATGGACGCGGAAGAGATGTCGGCGTTACGTGAAGTCTCTGCCTCTATGGGTATCATGCTGGAATCTGCATCCGAGCGCCTGTGCGAAAAAGGCATGCCGCATTACGGCTCGCCCGATAAGGTGCCGGCGCGACGCCTCGAAACTATTGAGTTGGCCGGTGAACAGCAGGTGCCATTTACCTCGGGTATTTTAATTGGGATTGGCGAAACCCGGTTGGAACGTATTGAGGCGCTGCTTTTGTTGCGCGAGAGCCATTTACGGCACGGCCAGTTGCAGGAAGTTATCGTACAGAATTTTCGCGCCAAGCCCGAGACGCTGATGGCCGAGGCCCCAGAGCCTGACCTTAACGAACTGCTGTGGACGATTGCTGTAGCACGCATTGTTTTTGGGCCGCAGATGAATATTCAGGCGCCACCGAACCTGAGTCCAGGTGTGCTGCCGCAGTTAGTGAACGCAGGCATCAATGACTGGGGTGGCGTATCACCCTTGACTCCGGATTTTGTGAATCCTGAAGCACCCTGGCCGCATCTGGACAAACTGTCACGAGAGACCGCTGCGGCGGGTAAGCACCTGGCAGAGCGGATGACTATTTATCCGGCTTATGCCTTGGATCACAAACGCTGGCTGGACTCTTCAGTACAGCTGGCGGTATTGCAAGGGATAGACGCCGAGGGTTTGCCGCGCACTGACGAGTGGTGTCCGGGAGAAGATATGCAGCCTCCCGAATCTGTGCTGGAGCAGGTCAGTGCAGACATAGATATCAGCCTTGTAGCCGCTGAAATACAGGAAATCGTTAAGCTCTGTCGTGACGGCGGTACGCCAACCGAGGCGCAGGTCGAACGGCTGTTTCGGGCCCGCGGCGCTGATTTTTCCTACGTCTGCCAAGAGGCTGACTCGCTGCGTAGGGAAGTATGTGGAGACACCGTGAGTTTTGCGGTCAATCGCAATATCAACTACACCAATATCTGTTACTTCAAGTGCCAATTTTGCGCCTTCTCCAAGGGCAAGCTTAGCGAAAATCTGCGCGGTCGGCCCTACGATCTTGATGCGGACGAAATAGGGAGGCGTTGTCAGGAAGCCTGGGAACGCGGAGCCACCGAAGTCTGCATGCAAGGTGGTATTCATCCGGAGTACACAGGACAGACCTATCTGGATATTGTTGCTACGGTTAAGGCCGTGACGCCAGATATGCATGTGCACGCTTTTTCACCGCTGGAAGTCTGGCAGGGTGCCCACACGCTGGGTCTTGGCCTGCAGGAATTTTTGACGCAGCTGAAGGAAGCAGGGCTGGGCACGCTGCCCGGTACCGCTGCTGAAATACTCGATGATGAAATTCGTCAGGTACTGTGTCCCGACAAAATTAATACGGAGCAGTGGCTGGAAGTTATGTCGGCTGCACACGCGGTAGGGTTTAACACCACAGCGACAATTATGTATGGGCATGTCGAGGGGCCGCAACACTGGGCCCGGCATTTACTGCGGGTTCGTGGGCTACAGGCCATCACCGGCGGCTTTACTGAGTTTGTGCCGCTGCCGTTTGTGCATATGGAAGCGCCGATGTATCTGAAAGGTCAGGCGCGGAAGGGCCCAACCTTCAGAGAAGCCCTGTTGATGCATGCGGTCTCACGGATTGTGTTTCACGGCTTGCTGGACAATATTCAGGCCTCCTGGGTCAAGATGGGTCGGGTCGGCGTGGGCGCCTGCCTGAATGCCGGCGCCAACGATATCGGCGGCACTTTGATGAATGAGAGTATTACTCGTGCTGCCGGTTCTGAGCACGGCCAGGAATGGTCGCCGCCGCAGATGGAAGAGTTTATAGAGGCGCTGGGACGACAGCCCAGGCAGCGTGATACCCGTTACAACACGGTGTCCGAGGAACGTCGTGACGCAGGTCGGCAGGCGGAGCCGCTGGCAGATCCGGTGAATACGCCGGCGCGTAAGTATGAGCGCAGCAAGAAGCCTACTGAACTGCTGCGCAACAGCGTGATTGTCAGTAGCAGCTGATCGGTGGGTTAGCCAATGGCGATGATATTCGGATCATCATTGGTGATTGATTCTGGGCGATTGCGCACGGCGTCAGCGACCCGGAATAGAGGCTCTTTGAGCATACTGCGTACTTCCTCTTCGACCTCGGTGGCCACCAACGCCTTTTCCATACACAGTAGCCACTGATCACGCTCGCGGGGACCAATGGCGTAATGCTCATGGGGTGTGGTCATGCAAACAGTGCCGTGTTTATCGGCGTACAGCGGTGGTCCGCCCATCCAGCCCGTCAGGTAGTCCGCGAGTTTGACTTTCATTGGTTCCAGATTGTCAGCGTGCATGCGACGAAGCTCCGCAGCCTCTGGTAACTCGTCCATAATGTCGTAGAAGGCATTACAGATTTTGCGGATGCCTTCTTCGCCCAAGGCTTGGTAGGGGGTTTGGTATTTGCTCATGTCTAAAACTTGCCGCTGTTTATTATGGTAGGCCTATTGTACCGCGCAATGGCGTGGTGCGGCAGCTGATTCAGGTCAGGAGAACGAACCGAAGATGAAAAAAGTCAGTTTGGAAGCATCCTGGTTGCGGGCCCTGCAGACGGAGTTTGATAGCGATTATATGATTCAGCTGGGGGATTTTCTGCGTGCAGAGAAGCAGGCCGGTAAGACGATCTATCCCGCCAGTGCGCAGATTTTTAGCGCGCTTGATCAAACCCCACTAGACAGCGTCAAAGTGGTTATTTTGGGGCAGGACCCCTACCACGGTCCCGGTCAGGCTCATGGCCTGTGTTTTTCAGTGTTGCCGGGCGTCCGGGTGCCGCCCTCACTGGTGAATATCTATAAGGAGCTTGAGACGGAGCTGGGCGTTACTATGCCAGCGCAGGGCTGTCTCACCGGTTGGACGCAGCAGGGGGTTTTGTTGTTAAACAGTGTCTTGACCGTCGAACACGGGCAGGCAGCGTCACATCAGGGTAAAGGCTGGGAGCGTTTTACCGATCGCGTCATCAGTATTGTCAACGAGCAACGCGAGTCTGTGGTTTTCATGCTGTGGGGCGCCTATGCGCAGCGTAAGGGCGCTATTATTGATCGAGATCGGCATTGCGTGCTGGAGGCACCACATCCATCACCGTTAAGTGCCTATCGTGGTTTTTTTGGCTGTGGTCACTTCGTCGAGGCTAACCAGTACTTGCAGCAACAGGGGCTCGACCCAATCGACTGGAGTCTGCCAGCCGCGGCAGCAGGCTGACTAGTTTTCGCTGTCCGTAGCGCCCAGGGAATAGGGCAGTTCGCCCAGACTTAGCAGCGGCCCGGCGGGGTCGTTCAGGTGAACGCCGCCGTCTAAAGCCTTGGTCGTGATGACCGCGAGTACCATGCAGCCATCGCCCAGCGCCGCAGCATTGACAATATTGCCGACACTTTGCTCGTTACCCGCCGCATAGAGTGGGCTGCCAGCTGCCGGTGGTGATGTTTGGTCAAAACTGGCGAGATACATCGGTCGCTTCAGTTTGCCTCGATAATGCATGCGGGCAACGACTTCCTGACCGGTATAGCAGCCCTTGGTAAAACTGATATGGCCGGTTAGCTGATAATTCAGCATCTGCGGAATAAATTCTTCGATGGTGGCGGCCTCAACGTGTCCTATGCCGGCGCTGATTTCGAGTAGTTGCCATTCCTCGGCGCTTGCCGGCGTCATCTCGGCGGTCAGTGCTGCGTGTAATTCAGCGGCGTGCTTTGTGGGTACCAGGCATTCAAATCGCTGACCCTCGTTGTCGGTCTGCACCCAACGGGCATGTCCATCTTGCCATTGTCCGTTGAGTTCCCAGCCGCTGGCCCACTCGCCCGGAGTGTCGGTCCACACGGCAAAGCTGCTCCACTGGTCGCTGGCATCGGCGATTTCGGCTTTGGAAAACACGATATATTTGCCGAAAGCTGCTGCGGCATGGGCGCAGATACTGCGGTCCATTTGCAGTAACCAGCTGTCTTCGGTATCGCAGAGAATACGAAAATCGCAAACCAGCCGACCCTGAGGGGTACAGTACGCCCCTTGCACGGCAGTCTTGTCTGTGACCGCAGATACGTCACAAGTGGTTTGACCTTGCAGGAATTTTGAGCGGTCGGGTCCGTTGATTAAGAGCGCGCCGCGGTGTGGAAGTTGAGCAAAATAGATAGTCACGGCGCAACTATAGATGCTGCGCCAGAGTTTGTCAGCCATTATACTGTGGGTATGACAACTGACATAGAATTTAATCGCCTGTGCTGGCACAGTCGCCGCGGTATGCTGGAACTGGATCTGATACTGGAACCGTTCGTGCAGCGCCGCTTTCGTGAGCTTTCCGCTGCTGATCAATTACGCTACGAGCGTCTACTAGAGTGCGAGGACCAGGATTTATTCAGCTGGTTCCTCGGCCGCGTGGAGCCCGAAGATGAAGAGATAGCGGCTATTGTCCGGCGTATTCTCGAATTCGTCCGCTCTGACATTTGAGCTA
The DNA here is from genome assembly GCF_026262625.1 of Candidatus Litorirhabdus singularis. Classification (GTDB taxonomy): domain Bacteria; phylum Pseudomonadota; class Gammaproteobacteria; order Pseudomonadales; family Halieaceae; genus Litorirhabdus; species Litorirhabdus singularis. The sequence continues at coordinate 1,096,291 of NZ_SHNN01000002.1, read as the reverse complement.
GTACCTGGCAGGGGCCGCTGGCAATTATTTTGCGGTCTTTACGGTCTGGCGTGTGCCAGCCTACTGCTGCTCGAATTACCAGTCCGGCCGTTTGCTGCGCTAGCCCTGCTAGCTGGCGGCCTGTGGGTGTTCAGAAACTGGCCTGTAATGAATCGTCCGCAGGTGCTGCATTTACTTGCGCTTGTCGGGGTAGAACCGAGCGGGCCTGAAGGTTGTGAGGATTTTGCCGGAAGCCCGCCACTGGATTATAGGCCGCTACAGGTGTCTCAGCGCACCCTGGTAGCTTCGTTCGCGGTGGTATTGTGCACTCGTGCTGAGTGTGGCGCCTTTGAATGCTGGTGGTTATGGCGTAATGACTATGCGCCAGAGGTATGGCGCCGGTTACAGGTGTTTCTTCGCTGCCAGTGTCGCTAGGCTGGCGCTACCACTCGGCGTTATACCAATTGTCCGGTTTGAGCACGGTTTCTTTTGCCACTGCCTGCGTGTTTGGGTAGTCCAGCGTAAAGTGCAAACCGCGGCTTTCTTTACGTGAGATCGCACAGCGAATCATCAGCTCGGCGACCATGGCCAGGTTACGCAGTTCAAGCAGGTCATTGCTGACCTTGTAGTTGCTGTAATACTCCTTGATCTCTTCTTGTAGCAACTGGGCTCGGTGCAGGGCGCGCTGCAGACGCTTGTCGGTTCTTACGATGCCGACGTAGTCCCACATAAAGCGGCGCAGCTCGTCCCAATTGTGTGAAATGACCACGTCTTCATCGGAGTCGGTGACCTGACTTTCGTCCCAGGCGGGTACCGCTAATTGTTGTGGCTTGTTGGTCATGCGTTGACAGATATCGGTGGCGGCGGAACGGGCATAGACCAGGCATTCAAGCAGAGAGTTGCTGGCCATGCGATTGGCCCCGTGCAGGCCGGTAAACGACGTCTCTCCAATGCAGTACAGGCCGCTGACATCCGAGCGCCCGCAGGTATCGACCACCACGCCACCGCAGGTGTAATGCGCTGCCGGTACTACTGGTATGGGCTGTTTGCAGATGTCTATGCCAAACTCCAGGCAGCGACTGCTGATGGTCGGGAAATGGCTTTGGATAAATTCTGCCGGTTGGTGGCTTATGTCCAGATAGACGCAGTCGCTGCCCGTGCGTTTCATTTCATGGTCGATGGCCCGCGCGACCACATCGCGCGGTGCCAATTCTGCGCGCGAATCGAAGGCGGGCATAAAACGGGTGCCGTCGGGCAGCAGCAGGCGACCACCTTCGCCGCGCACGGCTTCGCTGATAAGAAAGGATTTGGCCTGGGGGTGGTACAGGCAGGTTGGGTGGAACTGGTTGAACTCCAGATTGGCAACCCGGCAACCTGCGCGCCAGGCCATGGCAATACCGTCGCCGCTGGCACCGTCTGGATTACTGGTATATAGATAAGCTTTGCTGGCGCCACCGGTCGCCAGCGCTACAAAGCGACTCTGGAAAGCATCCACGGTGTCGTTGCGTCGATCAAGCACATACGCGCCCTGACAGCCATCTGCATCGACAATCAGGTCTACAGCTACCCGGTGTGGATAAATAGTGACATTCTTGGCAGCCAGAGTATTTTCCACCAGTACGTCCGAAATGGCGCGTCCGGTGGCGTCTGCTGAGTGAATCACCCGTCGATGGCTGTGTCCGCCTTCCATGGTGAGGTGAAATTCGTCGCTGCCAACTTTATCGCGAAGGTCAAATTTGACCCCCTGTGCGATCAGCCAATCCACGGCCCCGCGACTGTTTTCGACCGTGTAGCGTACGGCTTCTTCGCGACACAGGCCGGCGCCGGCGGCGAGGGTATCGGCGACGTGGGACTCGATGGTGTCGTTTTCGTCCAGCACCGCTGCCATACCGCCCTGTGCATAGTAGGTGGAGCCCTGGGTGAGGTCGCCTTTGCTGATAACCGCAACGCTAATGGTTTCCGGCAGGCTTAACGCCAGGGCCAGTCCCGCTGCGCCGCTGCCGACAATGAGTACGTCATGATGGTGCACTTGTGACATGGTCTAGATGCTGCCTCAGTTGGCTAAATAGTGTATGTTAGTCAATTACTTACAGATGGTCATTGTAGTATGAAATCAGGCCTCAATGGTCAATTCAGTCGTCGCTGCGGGAACTTTTTGTGTACACGGTTATCTGACTGTTACATGGAGAGGAGTGGCGATTGACCGCAAGTGATAGCGACCAGCAACTGGTCCGGAAAGTCCAGGCTGGCGACAAACGAGCGTTCGATCTGCTGGTGCTCAAGTATCAGCACAAGATCTTTGGCTTGATATCGCGTTATATTCAGGACAGTCATGAGGTCCAGGATGTCGCGCAGGAGGCTTTTATCAAAGCCTATCGGGCGCTGCCACGATTTCGTGGTGATAGTGCCTTCTACACCTGGTTATATCGGATTGCTATTAATACCGCCAAGAATCACCTGGTATCGCGCGGTCGGCGTCCCCCGGGCAGTGATGTAGAAATAGAAGATGCCGAATATTATGACAGCGGTTCCGCCTTAAGAGATCTTGAAAATCCGGAAAATGCGCTGTTTGGTGAAGAGCTAAAGGCGGTGGTCAATCGAGCGATCAACGAATTACCGGATGATTTGCGTTCGGCTGTAACTTTACGTGAGTTTGATGGTCTGAGTTACGAGGATATCGCAGAAATTATGGATTGCCCGGTAGGTACCGTGCGTTCGCGTATCTTCCGAGCACGGGAAGCTATCGATAAACAGGTTCAGGCACAGCTGCAGGGTGAACCAGTACTGTAGTGTTAGAAGGAGTAAATGAATGAATGAGCGTATGCAAGAGTCGCTGTCGGCACTGATGGATGACGAAGCTAACGAGTTGGAGCTGCAGCGGTTACTGAAACACAGCGATGCAGGCGAGTTGCGTAGTGCCTGGGCGCGCATGCACGGTGCCTCAGCTGTGGTACGCGGTGACCGCGATGCGGCCTTGTTGAGCCCAAAATTCGCCGATCTGGCATTTGCCGACGGCGTGGCAGCAGGGTTGGATGGAGAGTCGGACGTAGAATCAGCAAACGCCGGGTCAGGTTTTGTGAGCACAGCTTTGCGACCGCTGGCCAGCTTTGCTGTTGCAGCCTCCGTTTTTGCGGTGGTGCTGGTAGTTAGTCAATTTTACGGCCTTGGTCCGGATGCTGCCGATGCTGTCGGCAGTCAGCAAATTGCCAATCAGGTCTCTACAGTGGGACCGGTTAATGCGCTGGGCGGTGCCGCTATGACCGCCAGCTTTGGCGGTCAAACGGTGGTGGCTCAGCCTGCTGTCGCAGTGGGTTACGATCAAATAGCCCGCAAGCGCCTGCAACGTTATCTGGTTCCGCATACCGATGCAGCCAGTTTGAACACGCCTCAGGGCATGATGCCATATGCGCGCGTTGCCAGTTTCCCGGTTGATGCACAGGACTAGCCGGCTGATGTCGCGACTGCTCGCTCTGCTATTGCTGCTTGGCTTTGTCGGCAATACGGCTGCCGCCGATTGCAACGAGCAAGACCTGGCAGCAAGACAGTGGCTGGATAAAATGTCGCACAGCCTGCAGGAAGTGAGCTACAGCGGCGTTTTTACTTACGAGCACGGCAGTTCAATGCAGACCCTGCGTATTCGCCATCAGGTGACTGACAGTGCCGAGACGGCGCACGTTACTCGCCTGACCGGCGACGGTGGCAGTGTAATGCGTACCGAACACCCACTGGATTGTATTCATCCCGGCAGCAAACTAGTGCGTCTGGGATTGGCCTTTGGTGGTGATGCTGAAGATTGCGGCATGGCCGCGCACTACAAATTGAAATTGGGTGGTGAAATTCTGGTCGCGGGTCGCACTGCTCAGGTGCTGCAAATTTTACCCCGCGATATGTTTCGCTATGGCTACCTTATGGCACTGGATACGGAAAGCGGCCTGCTGCTGAAAAGCCAGACGATGGCTCAAGATGGGCGTACGCTGGAGCGCTTTCAGTTTGCTGATGTGCAGTTCGGGTTGGCGAACCCTGCTGTTGCCGGTACCGAAGTAGAAGTGGTTCATCACACCGACCATCCCCAGCCCCCAGGGCCGAAGACGCCTGCTGCAGCGGTGCGCGCATGGCTGGTTGGCTGGGTACCGGAAGGGTTTGCGCCAACCAGCCATCACGATAATGCTCACGAGCAAACCTTTACTGATGGACTCGCGGTGTTTAGCGTATTTCTGGAGTCGCTGCAGGGTTCTGTTGAACTCGGAGAGGGCCTTGCGCGACAGGGCGGAACCTCAGCCTATTCACGCGGTATGCAAATCGAGGCTAGCCCAGTATTGGTAACCGTGATTGGCGAAGTGCCGGTGAATACTGCGCGCATGGTTGCAGATTCCATTGTGTGGGAGGTCGCTGATGCTGACTGAAACCGGTCGTATTGTAGCGCTCGAAGATGACGGGCTGTGGGTTGAGACTATTCGTGCGACTACCTGTGGCAACTGCGCTGTTCGCAAAGGCTGCGGTCATGGTTTGCTGAATGAAATGGGCAGTGGGCGCAGTAATTATGTCAGGGTACCTGTGGCGGAGGCCTTAGAGCCGCCGTTGCAATTGAACGAAGAAGTTCGCTTTGAATTACCCGAGCAGGTGGTTGTTAAAGGATCCTTCGTGGTCTATCTGCTGCCGCTACTGTGCCTGCTGGGCGGTGCCAGCCTCGGCGATTTTTTATTTCCGGTGGCAGCGGGTGATTTGGCTGCAGGCCTGGGTGCGGCGACCGGGTTTGGGAGCGGGCTGTTATTAGTGCGGTTGCATGCCTGGAAGCACCGTAATAACCGTGATCACCAGCCTCGGTTATTGGGCCGTGCGGGCCCCGTCAGACTGTAATTTTTCTTGGATGTTATTGATAGGAGTATCGATGCAAAGTATGCGTTGGGCCATTGTCGCCGTATTGGTTAATGTGTTGGCTGTCAGTCAGGTATTGGCAACGGGGGTGTTACTGCCGGATTTTCGGCCTATCGTAGAAGAGAACACCCCGGCGGTAGTCAAAATTCTGGTCGAATATGATCAGCAGGTATCTGACGCGCGTGCCGAGGAGGAAATTCCTGAATATTTACGCCGTTTCTTTGAGTTTCGTGGTGGGCCGCCTCAGCAACAGCGGCAGTCGATGGGTTCCGGCTTCATTATTTCTGAAGATGGCTATGTGGTAACCAACAATCATGTAGTAGAAGGTGCCAGCAGTATTATTGTGCGACTTACGGACCGGAGCGAGTACGTCGCCGAAGTCGTGGGGCTGGATCCGCGTTCCGACCTTGCTTTGTTACGGCTGGAGGCCAGCGGTCTGCCTGTGCTTAAGTTGGGTAAGCCAGGAGAGCTGCAAGTAGGCGAATGGGTGTTGGCAATTGGTTCGCCCTTTGGGCTCGACTATTCCGTAACCGCCGGTATCGTCAGTGCCAAGGGACGCAGCTTGCCCAATGAGAGCAATGACAATTACGTGCCGTTTATTCAGACCGACGTGGCGATCAACCCGGGTAATTCCGGTGGCCCGCTGTTCAATCTTGAAGGTGAAGTGGTGGGAGTCAATTCACAGATATTCACCCGCAGTGGTGGTTCTATCGGACTCTCTTTTGCGATTCCCGTCAGTGTCGTGCACAACGTAGTGACGCAACTGCGTGAGACCGGTCAGGTGACCCGTGGCTGGTTGGGTGTCACGATCCAGGATGTGGACAAAAATTTGGCTGAGTCGTTTGGGCTGGACAGGCCGCGCGGTGCACTGGTGACACAATTGCAACCCGATGGGCCGGCGGCCAAGGCTGGTATAGAGGCGGGCGATGTCATCGTCACCTTTGACGGTATTGAAATTCCTACCTCTACTGATCTGCCGCATGTGGTGGGGCTGGTGCCGCCAGGCACCAAAGCGCGAGTGGAGGTTATCCGCGACGGTCGTTCCAAAACGCTCAAGGTGAAGGTCGGAGGCCTTGATGCTGACGAAAAACCGAGTATCGCGCTAGCAGCAGCGGAAGCCGAGTCAGGCTCTCGACTGGGTCTTCAAGTCAGGGAGGTTGATGCAGAGTTGCAAACGCGTTGGGGTATTTCTGGCGGTGTGGTTGTCGCTGCGATGGAGTCAGGGGGTGCCGGCGAGCGTGCGGGTATTCAGGCCGGCGACGTGATTACCTTGGTTGGCTCTACGCCGATCAATTCGGTGCAAGCCTTTGTGCGGGCCGTGGACAAGATAAAGCCTGGAAAATCAACGCCGCTGCGGCTTATCCGGCGCGGTTCTCCGCTCTTTATCGGGCTCAAGTTAGAGTAGCCGCCAAGTGCCGTAGTTGAGCGGGGAGGCAATAGCGGTTGTATCTGCAATCGGGTACAATCGCGCCCTTTCCTGACTTGGGGTCGTAGGGGGTTGCCAGAGGCAATCCGCAACGTAGCCGGGCCCAAGCGACAACTAATAGCAGGCTTCAGCCTAGTGAGCAATCTGGATCTAATCCGCAACTTCTCGATAATCGCCCATATCGATCACGGGAAGTCGACTCTTGCAGACCGTTTTATACAGGTGTGTGGGGGCCTTTCTGAGCGAGAAATGGACGTGCAGGTTCTCGATTCCATGGATATCGAGCGCGAGCGCGGCATTACCATCAAAGCGCAGAGTGTAACGCTCGACTATACGGCGTTGGATGGTTTGACCTATCAGCTCAATTTTATTGATACGCCGGGGCATGTCGACTTTTCCTATGAAGTCTCACGCTCGTTGGCCGCATGCGAAGGCGCGCTGCTGGTGGTTGATGCCGGGCAAGGTGTCGAAGCTCAGTCCGTTGCCAATTGCTACACGGCGTTAGAGCAGGGCCTCGAGGTGCTGCCAATCCTCAATAAAATGGACCTGCCACAGGCTGACCCGGAGCGGGTTAAGCAAGAGATTGAAGAAATTATTGGCATTGACGCACAGGAAGCCTGTGAGGTCAGCGCTAAATCGGGCCTTGGTATTGAGGAAGCGCTTGAGTATCTGATTCAGCATATACCGCCGCCTGAGGGTAATCGAGAGGCGCCGTTACAGGCCCTGATTATTGATAGTTGGTTCGACAACTACCTGGGAGTGGTATCGCTGGTGCGCGTCAAAAACGGCGTTTTGCGCAAGGGCGATAAGATCGTGGCAAAGAGCATTGGCCGCGCCCATGGTATCGATAGCGTAGGTATTTTTACTCCCAAGCGTGAGGAAACGGGCATCTTGCAGGCAGGTGAGGTGGGGTTTGTTGTCGCGGGTATTAAGGATATTCATGGCGCTCCGGTGGGTGACACGATCATCCACGCGGGTCAACCGGATGTCGATGCACTGCCTGGGTTTCTGCGAGTTAAGCCACAGGTTTACGCGGGTATGTTCACTATCTCCTCTGACGATTACGAGGATTTTCGCGAGGCATTGGCCAAGTTAACACTCAATGACGCCTCCTTGTTCTATGAGCCTGAAAGCTCTGATGCGCTGGGCTTTGGATTCCGCTGTGGCTTTCTCGGTATGCTGCATATGGAGATAATCCAGGAGCGACTGGAGCGCGAGTACGATCTCGACCTGATCACCACGGCACCCACGGTAATCTATGAGGTGCTGCATAAGGACGGCAGGGTGCTGAGCGTCGATAACCCGTCTAAGCTGCCGGATGCGGGCGAAGTTGAAGAAATGCGTGAGCCCATAGTTCAGGCCAATATTCTGGTACCGCAGGAACATCTGGGGAATGTTATTACCTTGTGCGTTGATAAGCGCGGCGTGCAGAAGGATATGCAGTTTTTGGGACAACAGGTTTCACTCACCTATGAGCTGCCGATGTCCGAGGTAGTCATGGATTTCTTTGACCGTCTCAAGTCAGTGAGTCGCGGTTACGCGTCGCTGGATTACAGCTTTGTGCGTTTTGAGCCGGCTGATCTGGTTAAGCTAGACTTGATGATTAACGGTGAGCGAGTTGATGCCCTAGCTGTGATTGTGCATCGCAGTCAGGTTATGGGCCGCGGCCGAGTTGTTACTGAGAAGATGAAGGAGCTGATTCCACGGCAAATGTTTGACGTGGCGATTCAGGCGGCTATAGGCGGCAAGATCGTAGCTCGGCAAACCGTGAAGGCTCTGCGCAAAAACGTCACGGCCAAGTGCTACGGTGGCGATGTTTCGCGTAAGCGCAAGCTTTTGGATAAACAGAAAGCGGGTAAAAAGCGTATGAAGCAGGTGGGAAGTGTTGAGATACCCCAGACCGCGTTTCATGCGGTGTTGATGTCAGACTGATAACGAGATCCTGGTATGGATATAGATTTTCCTTTGATATTGGTAATGCTGGTATTTGGCAGCGGACTGATCTGGTTGTTTGACTATTTGCTGTTGGCGCCGCGCCGGGCGCGTAGCTTGAGTGAATTGCAGCGCTCCTATCCGGAACGCGAGGCCAGTAGTTCGTCGCAGCAGCAGGAATATCAGCAGCGCGCCGGCCAAATTGAACGCGAGCCGTTGTTGGTCGAGTACGCCAAATCGTTCTTTCCAGTTTTGTTTGTGGTTTTTGTGTTGCGTTCGTTTTTGGTAGAACCGTTTCAGATACCTTCTTCATCCATGGTGCCCACGCTGCAGGTCGGGGACTATATTCTCGTCAATAAATTCACCTATGGCATCCGGTTGCCGGTGGTGCGGACCAAGGTAATGGCCTTGAATGAACCCCAGCGCGGTGATGTGATGGTGTTTTTCCCTCCGCATATGAACGATACCTATTTTATCAAGCGAGTTATTGGTCTGCCGGGTGATGAAATTCGCTATGAGAACAAACGCTTGTTCGTCAACGGAGAAGAGATACAGCAAAAGCTGCTGGCGCAATTGCCGCCATCCCGTCCCCGTTTCCGTCTGATTGAGGAGAGCTTGCGCGGCGTCGAGCATGAGATTCGCACCGATATGGCGCGTGCTAACGATAATTTTGCTGTCACAGTTCGCGAAGGTCACTATTTCATGATGGGTGACAATCGTGATAATAGTAGTGACAGCAGAGTGTGGGGGCAGGTGCCCGAGGGCGATATTGTCGGTAAGGCGTTTGCTATCTGGATGCACTGGGATTCATTTTTGAGCCTGCCAAGCTTTTCACGCGTAGGCGCGATTCAATAAAGTTATAGCGGAGATATCGTCATGACATCACTAAAAAGCCAGGCCGGTGTATCGGTTCTCCAAGCACTGGTCGCTATGTTGCTATTTGCCTTTTTCCTGACGGTGGTGCTGCGCCTTGCGCCGACCTATATGGAGGGGCGCAGTGTCCAGGCAACAGTCCAAAGCGTTGTGGATTCGTCGAATATTTCGATGTCGTTGGGTGAAGTTCAGAAAAAGCTGACCAATGCCTTCATTACCAATCAAATAGAGGCGATAACGGTCAAAGATGTGAAAGTGTATCGTGAAAAACGCGTCATTATTATTGATGCAAGTTATGAGGACCGGACTCCGCTGTTCGATGGTATAGATGCTGTGTTGATGTTTGACAACCTGAAATTCGAGATTGAATAGGGCCGCTATGCCTGCTGGTTCTATTAGCGCCCTACTGAAGAAACTGAACTGTCAGTTTTCTGATTTGGAACTGCTGGATCGAGCGCTGTCTCATCGCAGCTGCGGTGCCCGTAATAACGAGCGGCTTGAGTTTTTGGGCGACTCGATTCTAAATCATGTCATTGCCCACGAGCTTTACCTGCGCTATCCGGAATCACGGGAAGGTGAATTGAGCCGAATGCGCGCGGCTTTGGTTAAGGGAGAAACGTTAGCAGAGGTGGCGCGCGAGCTGGACCTGGGCAGTTATCTGCGCCTGGGAGCGGGGGAAATGAAGAGTGGTGGCCATCGGCGTGATTCTATTCTTGCGGATACGCTCGAGGCAATTTTCGGTGCTTTGCTACTGGATCAGAATGAAACCGAGTGCCGTAAACTGATTTTACAGCTGTTTGAGTCACGCGTGCGCGCGGTTGCGCCTGGCGTCAGCAAAGACGCCAAAACCCGTTTGCAGGAACACCTGCAAGGGCGTGGTGAGAAGTTGCCCGAATATGAGTTGCTGGAGGTAGTGGGTGAAGATCATGACCAACGTTTTAGCGTACGCTGCAAACTCGCTGGCTCTGGTGCGACCTCGACAGGGGATGGTTCCAGTCGGCGACGCGCAGAGCAGGCGGCAGCTGCCAGTCTGCTGGAGCAGCTGAATGTCGGAGGCTGAAGTACTGCGCAGCGGCTACGTCGCCATTGTCGGACGCCCCAATGTCGGTAAGTCGACGCTGCTTAACCATTTGTTGGGGCAGAAGCTCAGCATTACCTCTCGCAAACCCCAAACCACACGCCATCAGGTACTGGGGATCAAAACAGAGGGTCCGGTACAGATTTTATTTGTCGATACGCCGGGTTTGCATCAGCGCGCTGAAAAAGCGATTAATCGCTATATGAATCGTGCCGCAACCAGCGCCATCCGAGATGTCGATGTGGCCGTAATGGTGGTTGACCGTACCGCCTGGACGGACGAAGACGAGATGGTGTTGCAGCAGGTTCGCAATAGCGGTGTGCCCATGCTGCTGGCGATCAATAAAGTCGATCTGCTGGCCGATAAAGGGGAGCTGTTGCCGCATATTCAGGAGCTGTCGGGAAAGGCAGATTTTGTTGCCATCGTGCCCATATCTGCGTTGGGCAGTCATAATCTTGTGCCACTCGAAGAGCAGATTACCGCGCTGCTTCCTGCTGCAGCGCACCTATTTCCAGAGGATCAGATTACGGACCGCAGTCAACGTTTCATGGCCGCAGAAATAGTCCGAGAGAAGATAATGCGTCAGCTAGGCGATGAGCTGCCCTACGCGACTACGGTCGAGATAGAGGAATTCAAGCAGGCGGGAGCAATCCTGCATATCTCTGCCCTGATTTTGGTGGAGCGTAACGGACAGAAGCAAATTATCATTGGCGACAAGGGGAGTCGGTTGCGCAGTATCGGTGCCGAGGCGCGAGGCGATATGGAGCTGATGTTCGATAGTAAAGTTATGCTCAAGCTATGGGTTAAAGTGAAATCCGGGTGGTCTGATGACGAGCGGGCTCTGCGCAGCCTGGGCTATGAGGATTAATAGCGACCGGTCCTATGAAGGTAGTGTTGCAACCAGCTTTGGTACTGCATACGCGCGCTTGGCGCGACACCAGTTTGCTGGTGGAATTGTTTACGCGCGACCACGGCCGCGTAGCGGTGGTTGCCAAGGGCGCCAAACGCAGCGGCAAGCGTAGCGGCAGTGGCATGAGTGCGTTACTGCAGCCATTCACCCCAATTCTTTGCTCCTGGAGCGGTCGCAGCGATCTTAAAAATCTTACCGCCTGTGAATCACGTCTGGCAGCGCCTCGATTGGTCGGCAAGGCGCTGTATTGCGGTCTCTACCTCAATGAAATTCTGGCGCGCTTGTTACAGCCTGAAGACGCCAATGAGGTGTTGTTTACGCTTTACGAACAGGTCTTGCAGCAGCTCGCCCAGGGCGCAGAGCTTGATCTCTGTCTGCGGGAATTCGAATACCGGTTGTTAATTGAACTGGGTTACGGTTTTGAGCTGGACGTTGATGGTGAGTCCGGAGAGCCTATACAGAGTGGTGAGCATTACCAGTTTCACCCTGATTATGGCCTCACCCGAGCCGCGCCTGCAGGACATGCTAGAGCGTCACGCTACGGCGGCGATGACTTGCTGCGTTGGTCCGCGGGGGAGTTTGACCTGCCGGCGCGGCGCTGCGCCAAGCGGCTTATGCGTGAGGCATTGCGACAGCATCTTGGGGACCGACCGCTCAAGAGTCGGGAGCTATTCCATGTTCACTGATGCTTCCAGATGTTAGGAATCGGTACCGATATTGTACAAATTGTACGCATTGAAGCCGTTGTTGAGCGGCAGGGTGTGCGTTTTGTGCAACGCATTCTGACCCCGGTGGAAGTGGAGGAGTATGACAACAGTCGCCTGGGAGTGCGTCTGTTGGCCAAACGTTTTGCGGCTAAAGAGGCTATCGTCAAAGCGCTGGGTACGGGTATAGGTCATGGCGTTGGCTGGCAGGATATGACGATTGAACATGATGACAAGGGGGCGCCGCTAGTGACTTTACGCGGCGGAGCAGAGCAACGGGCGCAGCAATTGGGTGGGTCCAAAATGCTACTCAGTCTCGCCGACGAGAGTGATTACGTGGTCGCTTTTGCGGTTTTGGTGCCCTGAAATTTTAAACATGGTGCAAAGAACATGAACAAATATCCAACCATCGAGTCTTGTGTTGGCGAAACCCCGCTAGTGCGATTGCAACGGATTAGCGCCAACACGGGTAGTACGGTGCTGCTTAAGTTGGAGGGTAATAATCCCGCCGGCTCAGTCAAGGATCGACCGGCGCTTAATATGATCAATGCAGCGGAAGCCCGTGGTGAGATCAAGCCGGGCGATACATTGATAGAGGCAACCAGCGGCAATACCGGCATCGCGCTGGCGATGGCAGCCGCAATAAAGGGCTATCGTATGCTGCTGATTATGCCTGCCCATATGAGCAGCGAGCGTAAACAGGCGATGGCAGCTTATGGGGCTACTCTCATCGAGGTGAGCCAGGTCGATGGAATGGAGGGTGCCAGGGACCTGGCGCTGCAAATGCAGGCTCGCGGCGAAGGGCGAGTGCTGGACCAGTTTGCCAACCTCGATAATCCGCTGGCACATTATCAATCAACTGGTCCGGAGATATGGCGTCAAACAGCCGGTACCATCACCCATTTCGTTTCATCGATGGGTACTACTGGCACCATCATGGGGACCTCTCAGTACTTGAAGGAACAGAGTTCCGAGATTCAAATAGTCGGCCTGCAGCCGCAGGATGGTTCTAGCATACCGGGTATAAGACGCTGGTCAGAAGAGTATCTGCCGTCGATATTTGATGCGGCCAGGGTTGATAGAGTCATCGATATTGGCCAGCATGAATCAGAGGTGATGATGCGAAGGCTGGCTGCCGAAGAGGGTATATTCTGCGGAGTTTCCTCCGGGGGCTGCGTAGCGGGTGCGCTGCAAGTGGCTGCGGAACATGAGTCTGCTGTGATCGTGGCTATCGTCTGTGACCGAGGCGATCGCTATCTCTCAACCGGCGTGTTTGCCGATGGTTAAGACAAGGGCCGAGTTCAATGCCGATGCCGAAGGTCGGGTCGATCTGGAGGCCTGGGTGGCCAGTCTGCCACCTCACCTTGGTGAAGATGCCCGCAGCGATGTTCTGCGTGCTGCGCTGGCGGTAGCGGCCCTGCCTGAAGCAGAGACGTCCTTAATGGTTGCTGAATGCCTGCCTGCGGGCATTGATATTGTGCAGATCCTGGCCGACCTACACCTCGGTCGCGACAGTCTGGTCGCTGGCATGTTGTGTTGCGCCTTTGAACAGGAATTACTTGACCTGGACGGGATTGAGGCCGGTTTTGGTGTTAGCGTCCGCCGTTTGCTAGAAGGTATTCAGCGCATGGCTGCAATTAGTGCGCTTCGGGTAGAGCGTGATGCACCGGTGCTGGGACAGGCGGACGCTCAGAAAGACAATATTCGAAAAATGCTGGTGGCGATGGTTGATGATGTGCGCGTAGCGTTGATCAAACTCGCCGAGCGCACGCGCACCATTAGAGCTGTTAAAAACGACCAGGAGCGGCGCCTGCCCGTGGCGCGAGAAGTATTTGATGTTTACGCGCCGCTGGCCCACCGGTTGGGCATTGGTCAGATCAAATGGGAATTGGAGGATTTATCGTTTCGCTATCTCTATCCCGAGGCCTATCGGAAAATTGCTGTGCTGCTGGATGGTAAGCGTCTGGAGCGCGACCTGTTTATCGATCGAGTGAAAGTTCAGCTGACCGAAACTTTGGGTCGCGCTGGTGTCGATGCGCTGTTGCGAGGACGCTCGAAACATATCTACAGTATTTGGCGCAAAATGCATCGCAAAGGTATCGGTTTTTCGCAGGTCTATGATATTCGTGCAGTCCGAGTGTTGGTGCCTGAAGTCAAAGATTGTTACGCGGCATTGGGCGTTCTGCACGGCCTGTGGCGTAATATTCCCAATGAATTTGATGATTATATCGCCAATCCTAAGGAGAACGGTTATCGCTCCTTGCATACGGCGGTAATAGGTCCCGAGGGCAAGGTTCTGGAAGTACAGATTCGAACCCGGGAAATGGACGAGGAAGCTGAGCTGGGCGTATGCGCTCACTGGCGCTACAAAGGCGCCGATGGCGATGCCGCGATGGCCAGCAGCTACGAAGAAAAGATATCCTGGCTACGGCAAGTGCTGGAATGGCATGAAGAAACCGGTGAGGTAGATGATGCAGTTGAGCAGTTCAGCACCGATGTTGCTCAGGACCGGGTCTATGTGTTCACCCCTGGAGGTGACGTCGTTAACTTGGCTGCGGGCGCCACCCCGCTAGACTGTGCCTATCATATTCATACCGAAGTTGGGCATAGCTGTCGTGGTGCCCGGGTCAACGGGGCCTTGGTGCCGCTGACCTACCATTTGCAAACCGGTCAACAAGTTGAAATATTAACTGCCAGTGAGGGTGAGCCTCGCCGTGATTGGTTGGTGCCCGGTTTGGGCTACCTGCGCACCTCTAGAGCGCGAGTTCAGGTGCAAAATTGGTTTAAGTCGCGTTCCAGACAAGAAAATATTGATTCCGGCCGACATCTTCTAGAGCGCGAGTTTTCGCGGCTGGCTTTAACCAGTGTTGACTACAAACGCCTGGCGCTGAAATTGCAGCAGGGCACGGTAGAGGATATGTATACGGCCTTAGGTTCCGGCGATTTAAGTGCAGCGCGGGTTTTACAGGCAGCGCAGGCCTTGTTTCCGATGGTGGCAGATAAGCTAGTCCGTCCGCGCTTGGTCAGACGAGCAGCGCAGCTGGCTGAGCCAGGTACTATGGGTAAGGTGGGCGAATTGGAAAGCCGCCTTGCAGGATGCTGTAATCCGACAGTGGGGGATGCCGTGCTTGGATTTGTCACTCAGGGCAAGGGCGTGAGTATTCATCGCCGTGATTGTCCGAGTCTGCTGCAATTGCAATATTCGCATCCGGAACAGATGGTGGAGGTACCGTGGGGTGAGCCGTCGACGCAGGGTTTTGTTGTTGAGGTCGAGGTCGAGGCCTATGAACGCCAAGGCTTGCTCCGTGACATTACTGAGCTGCTGCTGGAAGTGAATGTGAATCTGCGCTCGGTTAACACGGACTCGGCCAGCGCTGGACAAGCGGCAACCATACGCCTGTCGTTAGAAGTGGCTGAATTGGCGGTGCTGGGAAAATTGCTGGACCGCATGATCAGACTGAGCAATGTGATCTCGGCGCGACGGATAGCGGATAGCGGAGAGCAATCTTGACTAACTCCAGTAGCGAGCTCGACAACAACTACACCATCACAGATCTGTTGCGGGTCATGGAGCGTCTGCGCGATCCTGAATACGGATGTCCTTGGGACTTGCAGCAGGACTTTAGGTCGATTGTAGATTCGACGCTTGAGGAGAGCTATGAATTGGTGTCTGCTATTGAGGCAGCTGACTACGACCATGTTCGCGAAGAACTCGGTGATGTGCTGTTCCAGGTGGTGTTTTATGCGCAGCTTGGTCGCGAGCAAAACTTGTTTGATTTCCCCGGTATCGTTAATACACTGGTTGAAAAACTGCTGCGCCGGCACCCGCATGTGTTTGCAGATGGTGCTATTGAAGGTCTGGTTGCAGCAACGACCGCCGTCGACGAGGTTGCGACTACTTGGGAAACTATCAAGCGCAAGGAACGCAGGGCACGCGCCCAGACTGGTGTGCTCGATGATGTCCCGGTAAACCTGCCAGCGTTGAGTCGGGCACAAAAAATTTCTAAAAGAGCAGCTCAGGTCGGGTTTGACTGGTTAGATACTGACGGGGTTATGGCCAAGGTGGAGGAAGAACTGGCTGAGTTTGCAGCGGCGCGACATGAGAGCGCTGAACGTGCGGAAGAGGAACTTGGTGATCTAATTTTTACCTGCGTAAATCTGGCCAGGCATGCAGGCGCGGACGCTGAAACTGCGCTGCGTCGCGCCACGCTCAAGTTTGAGCGGCGTTTTACAGCTATGGAAGCCGTCTTAAAGGCTCAGGGAATGACGATAGCAGAGGCGTCTGCCGCAGAGCGAGAGGCAGCGTGGGAATCCATTAAGGCTGCCCCTGAAGCTCCAAGATAGGGCATGCTGGTGGGGGACTTGTACTGCTGAAGTTAGCTGTGTATCTTGACCCCCCCGAATAGGCAGGTAGTTACTCAATGCGTCTAATTTTGCTTGGAGCCCCCGGTGCAGGTAAAGGTACTCAGGCCCAGTTCATTTGTGAGCGGTTTGCTATTCCACAGATTTCTACGGGTGACATGCTCAGGGCAGCGGTCAGCGCTGGCACTGAGCTTGGTTTGCAGGCCAAGGAAGTGATGAGTGCAGGCGGTCTGGTGTCTGACGAAATTATTATTGGTTTGGTTAAAGAGCGTATTAAGCAAGCCGATTGCGAAAACGGATTTTTGTTCGATGGTTTTCCGCGCACCATTCCTCAGGCCGAGGCGATGGTAGAGGCCGGTGTTGACCTTGATCACGTGGTAGAGATAGCGGTAGTAGACGAAGCCATTGTTGCCAGACTTAGCGGTCGGCGTGTCCATGCCCCTTCCGGTCGGATATATCATGTAGAGCATAATCCTCCACAGCGAGCCGGGCTTGACGATGAAACCGGTGACGAGTTGGTGCAGCGCGACGACGATAAAGAAGAAACTGTGCGTAAGCGCCTGCAGGTATACCACGACCAGACTGCGCCTTTGATCGAATTTTACTCTTCGTTGGAAGGAAGTAACGCGCCGCAGTACCATCGCATTGCGGGCATTGGTAGCGTAGAAGATATTCGCCAGAGCATAATTTCCAGCTTGCAAGGCTGAACCTTTACCTGAGCTTTTGAACGGGCTTATTACTTTGCGCGCCGCGGCTATTGATTTGCGAGTTGTACGCCGCATTTTTTCTGTGCTATTTTGGATTCGCGGTAAAAAAAATTCTTAGGAGAAAACTCAGATGGCAACTACCAGCACCAAAAAATCTGCAGCTAAAGGCAAAACTAAAGCAGTAGCGCGCAAGAAGCCGACTGCCAAAAAAACCACTGCCAAGAAAAAAGCAGCGTCTCACCCGGCAGTAAGCAAACATTCTGCAGCTCTCGATGCCGTTAACAAGCTGATGGCTGCAGAAAAGAAGAATCTTGAAGCTGCCAAGAAAAAGGCCGCTGCTGCGCGCAAGAAGGCTTCTTCTTCTATCAAGAAAGCAGATAAGCGTGCCGCTCAAGCAGCCGCTAACGCAACCAAAAAATTGAATGCCAAGGTTAAAGCGCTACGTGCGAAAGCTAGCGCCACCAAATCGTCGCTGAACACGGCGCTGGTAGACGCCAAGCATAGAGCTGAGGCTGAGGCCGCGCGCGAGCGTTTGGCTGCACAAAAAGCTACATTAGCGGCGAAAGCAGAAGTGGATAAGGCGAAAGCATTGGCGTCTCACGCGGCTGCCTGGACCAAGAAACGTATGGCAGCTGATGCCAAGAAGCTACGGGCGCTTGAAAAGAAGCTTGAAGCAAGAGTTAAGAAGGCCCTTGCTAAGGCGAATAAGGCTAAGAAATCCAAGCCGAAAAAGGCTGCCGCTAAGAAGTCAGCTCCCAAGAAGGCTGTAGCCAAGAAAGCGACGCCAAAGAAACCTGCCGCGAAAAAAGCTGCGCCCAAGAAAAAAGCCGCACCTAAGAAAAAGGCAGCACCCAAAAAAGCTGCTGCCAAAAAGTCCGTTCCCAAGGCCAAGGCAGCTGCAAAAAAGTCATAGGCTAAAAGTACGGTAAGGCCGAGCGGCAGATGGTTTGTCGCTAAGGTTCAGAAAAAGGCCCGCACTGCGGGCCTTTTTTTGTGGGTTTAGGGAAGATCCGCCGGCGCGTTTATATTTATAAATCGCTGGGGCTGAGATGAAAAGTCTACACGTTTGCAACGCAAGCGTTGGTGAAAGCCTTTTACTGAGCGACCACCACGGGCCAGATAATCTTCCAACTGCGCGCGACAGCGGTAATGCATGGCGCTAAACAGGTATTGATCCCGGTTGCCATCCCAGGCGTAACACAGGTCGTAATTATCATCTGCTAGTTGGCTGCCAAGTTTAAGTGCCAGATCTTCAGGAGGGTTTGGGCTATCGCAGGGCAATGTTATGGCGACGTCGCATTGCTGCTTGCCTGAGAGCGCAGCCGCAATGCCTGCAAGCGGGCCCTGATAGCCGCTCAGTGTGTCAGTAATGATGGGATAGCCGAATTGTTGATATTGTTCCAGATTGCGGTTGCAGCTGATCACAGTCTGGTCGACTTGTGGAGAGATTACAGCCAGAATAGTCTCTATGAGCGTGCTGCCGGCATAGGGCAACAGGCCTTTGTCGATACCGCCCAGACGCAGACCCTGACCGCCGGCGAGGATAATCGCTAGTGTTTTCATTGCAATCATTATTGCATGGGCAGGGTACGCCTTCATACAATGCGCTGCGGAAACGGAGAAAGCCTAAACCATGCCCAACATATTGGCCCTTGATGCCTCTACCGATGTTTGTTCGGTCGCTATGCAATGCAACGGTGCATTGAGCGAGCATTTTGAGCACCTGCCTCGGCAGCACAATCAACGCTTATTCCCCATGTTGCAACAACTGCTGCAAGGCGGCGATTTAGTAGCGCAGGGTATTGAGGTATTGGCTTATAACCACGGTCCTGGTTCTTTCACCGGACTAAGAATTGCAGCCAGCGCGGTACAAGGTCTGGCCTACAGTCAGGGCTTACCGGTGGTCGGGGTCTCCACCCTTGCCTGCATGGCTCAGGGTGCTTTTTCGCTGCAGCAGGCGAATGAAGGTGATGTGTTATTGGTGCTGCTGGACGCCCGAATCAACGAAGTCTATTACGGGTATTACCAGATCTGTAACGGGCTTGCCACGGCGCTGCTGGAAGACGGTGTTGCTGGCCCTGGTCAGGTGCCGCTGCCGCCATTGCCCGCAGGCAAGCGTATGTTGGCGTTGGGTAACGGGTTGGCTTACAAGGATTTATTGCCGCCGGCGGTGCGCGAATGTTTCACCCTGACAGTAGCTGATATCTGGCCACGATCGAGCGATATCATCCGCTTGGCGGTACCTTTGTACCTGGCTGACAAGACATTGCGTCCCGAGCAGGTTATTCCAGTATACCTGCGTGATGATATTGGCTGGAAGAAACTCTCTGAACAGGGCAAGGCGGTTTAATGACTGATATTTATCAGGCGATATGGTTGGCAATTATTCAGGGTCTCACTGAATTTTTGCCGATATCCAGTTCAGCGCATTTGATTTTGCCAGCACAGCTATTAGGTTGGCCGGATCAGGGGTTGGTGTTTGATGTGGCGGTGCACGTTGGTTCACTGCTAGCGGTTGTTATTTACTTCCGCGCTGAACTTGGGGTGTTAGCGGCGGGGGGGCTGCGCTGGATTAGCGGCGGTGGTTGGAATAGTGATGCGGCGATGATTTTTTGGCTTGGGCTTGCGACGGTGCCGGCTGGTCTGGTTGGCCTGCTATTTGGCGACTTTATTGAGGCTAATCTTCGTTCTATGCTGGTCATTGCTGCTGCGACTATTGTTTTTGGATTATTACTGGGCTGGGCCGACTCGCGGGCTACCGGTGGCAGTACCTTAACTTTGCGCTCTGCGCTGATTATTGGCGCGGCGCAGACCTTGGCGGTGATACCCGGAACTTCGCGCTCAGGTATCACGATGACTGCGGCACTTTTCTGTGGTCTCAATCGTGAAACCGCGGCACGGTTTTCCTTTCTACTCTCTATTCCTATCATTGCTGCGGCAGGTCTGCTGCAAGGGCTGGAGCTTGCAGCTCACGACGTTGGTATATCCTGGAGCTTGCTGGCATTGGCTACTGCGATCTCAGGAATCACAGCGTTTGCGTGTATCGCATTTTTTCTGAGGGTGGTGGAACGTATTGGTTTTATGCCTTTTGTCATCTACAGGGTCATGCTTGGCCTGTTTCTCATCTATGTATGGTGGTAGTCACACCACTGGAGCTTAACCATGGACGACGTTTCTTTTAATCAGGATTTTATCGAATTTCTGGGCAACGCCACCTCACCGTTTCATGCGGTTAAGGTTATGGCGCAACAATTAACTGCGGCCGGATTCGTGCAGCTGAACGATATAGAGGCCTGGCCCGGTGTCGCCGGACGCTACTTCAGTATTCGCAACGACAGTAGTCTGGTGGCATTTGTGCATGGTACCGAGGCCGGCCCATTAGAGGGTATGCGGATGATCGGTGCGCACACTGACAGCCCTTGTCTGATGGTCAAGCCGAAGCCTGAAAAACATCACAAGAGTTACCAGCAGTTGGTTGTAGAGGTTTATGGTGGAGCGTTACTCAATCCCTGGTTTGATCGTGACCTGTCGTTGGCGGGTAGGGTGAGCTTCACAGATGACAGCGGCACTCTGCGCAAGCAGTTGGTAGATTTCAAGCGTCCGCTGGCGGTGATTCCCAGCCTGGCTATTCATCTTGATCGCGAGGCGAACAGCTCGCGTTCGATCAATGCCCAGACCGATATCCTGCCTCTGCTGGGTTGTGGTGATGAGATTGATTTTCGTGCGCTGCTGGCGACTGAACTTGCGGCAGCGATGCAACGAGAAAACCTGGACGTGTCCGTCAAAGCAGTTCTGGACTACGAGTTGGGCTTTTACGATGTGCAGCCTGCTGCCTTACTGGGTCTGGATAATGAGCTGCTGGCCGGTGCCCGTCTTGATAATCTGCTGAGTTGTTACGCTGGTTTGCGTGGCCTGTTAGCCAGCGACGGTCGCCATAGCAGCCTGTTGATATGTACCGACCACGAAGAGGTGGGCAGCCAGAGTGCTGCGGGCGCCAGCGGCCCGCTGCTGCTGTCCGTACTGCAGCGCCTTGCTGCCACTGCTACTGACTATGCGATGCTGGTGGAGCGATCCTTTATGATTTCCGCCGACAATGCTCACGCAGTACACCCCAATTTCTCCGCACGTCACGATGACAATCATGGTCCTTTACTGAACGCCGGGCCGGTCATAAAGAGTAACGCCAATCAGCGCTACGCGACCAACAGTGAGACAGCAGCGCTGTTTCGGCAGCTGTGTGCCAGTGTAGATGTGCCGGTACAGTCCTTTACTGTGCGCAATGACATGGGCTGTGGTTCAACTATCGGCCCAATTACGGCAACCGCAATCGGAGTAAGAACGCTGGACGTCGGTGTACCGCAATTGGCGATGCATTCTCCCCGCGAACTCACCGGTAGCAAAGACCCATGCCGCCTGGCGCAGGTTTTGTCTGCCTACGTGAACTGGGGAGAAGCGCTGGCTGCTGCGCCAGCCGCCGGATGATAAAGCCCCGAGTGCTGTTGCTGTCGGCCTATGAGGCGGGCAGTCATCGTCATTGGCGTGAGCAGCTGGAGCAGGGGCTGGAGGATTTTGAATGGCAGGTGTTGAGCCTGCCGCCACGGCATTTTGCCTGGCGGGTGAGAGGCAATCCGCTGTATTGGAGTATCAGCGAGCGAGAGCGGCTTGAAGCAGGCTACGACCTGATACTGGCAACCTCAATGGTGGATATTGCCACTTTGCGCGGCTTGGTGCCGGCGCTGGCAGCCATTCCGACCATTGTCTACTTCCACGAGAACCAGTTCGCTTATCCCGACAACCAGGGCCGTCATGGCCTGTTGGAACCGCAAATGGTCAGCTTATACGCCGCGCTGGCGGCAGATCGGCTGGTGTTTAATTCGGCCTTTAATATGAACACTTTTCTGCACGGCTGTGACCAGATGCTCGGGCGGTTTCCTGACCGGGTTCCTGCGGGGATACCGAACTTGCTTGCCGCGAAATCTGAGGTGCTGGCGGTACCCTTACGGTTCGATGCAGTGCGGCAGCCAATAGACGCAGCAGTAACCGAGCCCCTGCAAATCGTTTGGAATCATCGGTGGGAATATGACAAGGGCCCGGCTGAGCTGCTGCAGATAGCCCAAACATTGGTGCAGCGTAATGTCAGCTTTGTGCTCCACGTGGTGGGGCAGCAATTTCGCCAGTGCCCCGCTGAGTTTGAAGCGCTGCGTGCCTTGCTAGAGCAAAACGACGCGCGGGGCCAATGGGGCTTCATCGAACAGCGTAGTGACTATGTGCGGCTGCTGCAGAGCTCTCAGATAGTGTTATCGACAGCACTGCATGATTTTCAAGGCATATCCATGCTTGAGGCCTGTGCTGCTGGGTGTACCCCGGTCGCGCCCGCTCGAGTTGTTTATCCAGAGTGGATACCGGCTGAGCTGTTGTACCGTGACAATGAAGCAGCTGTTGAGTTGCTGGCTGATCTGGCGCTGCGTCACACGGTGTCGCAGACGCTGCCTCGGGTTGATGTGTCAGCTTATTCTGCGACCAGGCTGTTATCACGATACCGGCATCTGATGCATAGCCAGATACCAGCCAACTCAGTATCATAGGCCGCTTTTCGATTAGCGGAACTGATCATGGAAAAACACCGTGTCCTGACCGGTATTACCACCACCGGTACACCCCATCTGGGTAATTATGTGGGTGCTATCCGTCCGTCTGTGCGCGCGAGCCGTGATAAGGACATCGAGTCCTTTTTCTTTTTGGCGGATTATCATGCCATCATCAAGGCAACGGATCCGGAAAAGATACGTCAGTCCAGTAAAGAGATCGCTACTACGTGGTTGGCACTGGGCCTGGATACTGACAATTCTGTATTCTATCGGCAGAGTGATATTCCAGAGATTCTGGAGTTAACCTGGATACTCACCTGCAATACGGCCAAGGGACTGATGAATCGTGCTCACGCTTATAAGGCGTCCGTGCAAGCGAACCAGGAAGCCAATGAAGACCCTGATTTTGGCGTCACCATGGGGCTGTTCAGCTACCCGGTGTTGATGGCAGCGGACATCCTGATGTTTCGAGCTCATGATATTCCGGTAGGGCGTGATCAGATACAGCACGTGGAAATGGCTCGCGATATCGCGCAACGCTTCAATCACCACTTTGGGGAAGTGTTCACGCTGCCTTCAGCCGTCGTTGACGACAATGTCGCGATCCTTCAGGGGCTCGATGGCCGCAAGATGAGCAAGAGCTACAACAACACAATTCCCCTGTTCGAGACGGAAAAGAAACTGCGTAAGTCACTGAACAAAATCAAAACCAATCTGCTGGAACCGGGCGACCCCAAAGACGTCGATGATTCTACCGTTTTCCAGATATGGGAAGCGTTCGCCACGCCTGCGCAGGTTGACGACATGCGTGAGAAGTTTGCCGCCGGTATCGGTTGGGGTGACGCCAAAAAGGAGCTATTTGAGCTGATTAATGCCGAGCTGGCGCCAGCCCGTGAACGCTACAATCAACTGATGGCGGAGCCCGAATTTGTTGAAGACGAGCTGCGTAAAGGTGGTGAAAGGGCGCGGGCTACCGCCTCCGAACTACTTGATAAAGTACGTCACGCCATAGGTATTTCGCCGCTGACGTGACAGTGCTTGGCCGTTGACGCCCGTTCAGGGCGCCAGATTCATCTGCAATTGCAGGTACAGCGAACGCGGCTCGCCGACAAAATAGCGGTATTGCCCGAAGCCAAAATCGGCACGCTCGGCGTAATCGACGTCGGTAAGATTGGTGACCCGAACGCCCAGTTGAATACGCGAGGTGAGTTGGCTGGTCAGGCGCAGGTTGAGTAAATTGTGGCCGTCGTACTCATGGGCATTGTCCGGTTCCAGATAATAGGATGCCATATTGACCCATTCCAACTCGGTGCGATGATTCTCGTGGATCTGCCAGCCCAGGCGGAGGCTGCCAAAATAACGGGGTGCAGTGTCGATGTCGTTGCCCTTGATATTGCCACTGGAGCCCAGCAGACTTATGTCACTGTCATATTCATGGCGCGCCAGATTGGTGTCCAGAGCTACATCAAAAGCGTCATTGAGCTGCCAGCGCAGGGCAATATCAACACCGTAATG
Source organism: Candidatus Litorirhabdus singularis (assembly GCF_026262625.1). Lineage (GTDB taxonomy): Bacteria > Pseudomonadota > Gammaproteobacteria > Pseudomonadales > Halieaceae > Litorirhabdus > Litorirhabdus singularis. The sequence continues at coordinate 1,072,342 of NZ_SHNN01000002.1, read as the reverse complement.
AATAGTCTTGGCGCCACTGATGTTCTGTCGGTTGCTATCTTGAAAGATAACGTCACCCTTGTTCATGTAGTATCCGCCCACTTCATAGTGAAACTGGCCGACGATGCCACGAAATCCTATATCAAGCGCATCGAGTTGCTCCGAGTCCAGATCGGCGTTGGCCTGGCCCGCCTGCAGTCGATATAGTTCAGTAGCCTGCGGCGCTCGAAAGCCACGTGAAACCCGAGCAAACACGGCGTGCGAATCGTTTATGTCAAACAGTGCACCGGCATTCAGTGACCAGTTTTTGAAGTCATCTTCACCACTGGCCGGTCGATAAAAGCGGCACGAGGGTGTCGAGTCAGGACCGCAGGCAGGTCCGTCGTCGGTGCGGTTCTGGTAATCATAGTTGGTGTATTCAAAACGCGCTCCGGCAGACAGGTTAAGCCTGTCACTGAAATCCCAGTCAGCCTGACTCCACACTGATGCCAGCGAGGCGTCCACGTCGTAGTCGTAGTGAGTGCCGGCGGGTTGGTTGGGGCTAAAAGGCTCCTCCTGAGTTTCCAGTAACCAGCCTTCGGTATATTCCAGGTCGATGCCCGCTGCCAGCTGCAGCGACTCGGTCTGTTGATAGAACTTGCTGTTTAAGCCGAAACTCTCATGGCCGTTTTCTTCTACCGACTGCCAGGGCAGAAAGTGTTGCAGAAACTCCATTTCATTTTTGCGCCAGTAGGGCGTAAAACTCAAGCTGCTGGCTTCATCCAGGGGGATTTCTATGGTTGAGTGCAGGCGCATCGACCAGGCTTCACGGTAGGCTTCGGGGTTGGGGTTTTCCTTTTTACGATCCGAGTCTTTGTAGGCGTCCTCTCCCTGCACAAAGCCTGAGGTTTGCTGATCGAGATCGGCGCCAGCAAATATTGTGCTGGTGCTAAAAGTGCTGCCGCTGTAATCGTGGCGCAGGGTACCCTTGAGTTGGGTAAAGCCCGAGTCATCTTTGTAGCCATCGTCATCGGTAGCATTGATAGCGGCGGCGAAGGCGTGCGCTCCGACCCGGTTGCCGATCTGGTATTTGCCGCGCAGATAGCCGTGGGGTCCACCTTCGAGACCGACCTGATGCATAAGTTCATCCGGGGCAGCCAGGCTGAGCACGTTAATGACACCGTGCATGGCACCGGAGCCATAGAGCGCACTGGCGGGCCCTTTGATAACTTCTACTCGCTGTGCCTGCTCAGTATTGGCGTCGAAAAGCTGGTTAACATTGCAGAAACCGGGAGCACGCAAGGAGATGCCATCTTCAGCAACATAAAATGCGCCGCAACTGCCAGGGCCTGTAAATACGGGTGAGCGCAGAGCGGTCAGGCTTTCCTGACCATTGCCACGGGTTATCCAGCCACCTGCGATACGCTGGAAGGATTCGTTGATATGGGTGTGGGCGACCATGGCCAGGTCGCTGTCTTCTATCACAGCCCAATCAAGCGGCAGTCGGGCTGCCTGCTGCGGCTGTTGACGTGCGGTAACAATCACATCTTCCATCGCGACGGTTTGTGCTTGTACTAATGGGCTGGCAACAGTTGCCAGCGCCAGGATAATAACTTTCTTCATAGTGTAATCAGTCTTTGAGTGCGTAATCGATAACGCGATTTAGGTGAGTGTGCATTGCGTTGCGCGCGGCCCCGGCATCATGTCGGCGTAAGCTGTCTAGAATTGCCGTGTGGTCTTGCAGCACCGGTGTTGAGCCTTCTGCGCGTAGTTTTTCATGAAAAGCGTTCGATATAGATGTTTGGTTGCGCAGTTGCCAGAGCCAGACAATCGTCGAGTGCAGCGCGCTGTTGCCGCTGGCCGCTGCAATCAGCTGATGGAACTGTTGGTCGGCGGCTTCTTTCTGTTTGATACTGGTGCTGGCATCGGCGAGCTTGTTAAGCTGTTGCTGGAGTGCTGTTAGCTCGGTTTCGGTGATTCGGGCTGCCGCCAAAGCCGCGGTCTCACCTTCTATCGCACGTCTTGCCTCAAGTACTTCAAGGGGTCCCGGTACTTCCTCTGTTGGCGCAGAACCCTGCGGCGACGATTGGGGCAGCACATAGACTCCGGAGCCAGAGCGTATTTCCACCAGGCCGGAGATTTCCATGGTGATCATCGCCTCGCGGACAGTGGGGCGACTGACACCGAACCGGGCAGCAAGATCGCGCTCTGATGGCAGGCGTTCTCCTACCAGCAACTCGCCCTCGGCGATTAGCCTGGATAGTTGTTCCGCGACTTGCAGATACAGTCGACGGACCTTTACGGCCTCAATGTGCATGGATTCTCCAGCGTCTGAATAGCGCCCACCGTTAGTGTGGAGGTAGGTCCGACGCAAGTGCGACATTGTAATTGAAGTGGCAGCTTATCCCAACCGTTTTGCCGGTCCAATGCTACGCTGGCGCTGCCCAGCACTGAGAAAGGTATGAATTCGTATCCAGATTACCGGCTACCAGTCACCGGGCCCTTACCTTGACTTTGGATAAGTGAATACGCAGAGTAAGGCTTAACGTATTAGCTTCTAAGATGCCCTCGCGAATGAACAAATCAACAGTGTCTGATGTGAACCTGTTTGCTGTGGAGACACAGCAATGCCCCTATGACGCTTATCAGGTCTTGCGAGAAGAAGCCCCGGTTTATCTGTGTCCCACCACCGGAATGTACGTAATCAGTCGTTTCGATGATGTGAAGCAGATTCTCACCGATGACGTCAATTTCAGTAATCAAACAAAGATGATGGGTGATGACCAGCAGTTGTCGCCGCGGCAGCAGAAGGTTGTAGACCTTTTTGAAGCAGAGGGTTGGCTGCCCGCGCCTACGCTTGCCGGCCGCGATGACCCGGATCACAAGGCCATTAGAGCGGTTTACAATGAAGCCTTTAGACCGAAGAGAGTCGCCGAGCTTGATGACGAAGTGCGGGATCTGGCTTTTCAGCTGATTGATGATTTCATCGAATCAGGCCACTGTGAATGGGTGAGTCAATTTGCCGTCCCTTTACCTCTGGTTATTATCGGACGTCAGATGGGTGCCGATGCAGGTGATATGTGGCGTATCAAGGAATGGACTCAGGCCTTCTTTCATCGCATCAGTTTGATGCTTGATGAAGAAGCAGAGCTCGAAACTGTGCGTAAGGAAATAGAAGCTCAGCATTATTTTCAGCCCATCTTCGAAAAGCTACGACGTAGCCCCGACGATTCTTTGCTCAGCGTATTGGTTAACTCCGTGATTGCGAACTGGGGAAGACCGCTAAACGACAATGAACTGCACGCTGAGATGATGGCTGATACCTTCGTTGGTGGTTCTGAAACCACGACCAATGCCATTTCCGCCGGCGTTAAGTTGTTAATAGAGAACAAAGACATCTGGCAGCAATTGAAAGCTTACCCCGATCGTTATCTGAATAACTTTATCGAAGAGGTACTGAGGCTGGAGTCTCCCGTGCAGGGTTTGATGCGTTCAACAAAGCGAGAAGTCACCATTAGCGGCATTACAATACCTGCCGGTAGCCTGCTGAATATTCGCTATGCGGCAGCTAACCGTGACACCGATAGATTTGAACGAGCCGCCACCATAGACCTGGAACGTAAGAGTGCGGGCGGGCATATGGCCTTTGGGGCCGGCAAACACCATTGTCTGGGTGCGCCGCTTGCTCGCCGAGAGTTATATTGGGCGTTCAGGGCCTTGCTTGAGCGTATTGATGACCTGTGGTTTGCGCCAGACAAAAATACCTTCAGCTATCACCCGCACTATCTGCTGCGCTCGCTGCAGGAGCTGCATATTGAATTTAAGCCTGCCTGAATAGGTTTCACAGCGCTTTAGACTTTGCCGGCACGACGGCGACCGAGCGCAAGGTCCTTTTGCAGGTCGGCGACATAGGGATCAAATTCACACTGCATGGTGTGTCGCGGCGTGTCGTAAAAATTCCCAAGATAGGTTTTTTCATCGGTGTTGATGATCTGCTTCATACTGTCATCAGTCGGCAGACTATAGGCGCCACCTATGGCCTCGACTATCCATTTCGATTGCTGCTCGGCGAAGTTAACCAGAGTGGGAACGGCTTGTGCCAGACCCAGAAAATACAGATTCTCGTAGCCGGGTTTCACCATACGCTTAAATAGCGGGAATCGATTCTCCGGTGCCTGTAGCGCCGGGTCACTAAAGAACGGGAAACTTATCTGGTAGCCAGTGGCCCACAAAATAGCATCGACGTCCTCGCGGCTGCCATCGACAAATACCACGCCGTTGGCGTCGATGTGATCAATGGCCCCCTTGGGAGTGATGTCGCCACTACCGACCCGGGTTAAAAACTCGCTGGAGATGGAGGGATGTGCATCCAGCGGCTCGTGATCCGGACGCGGCAGGCCGTAGTCCTCGGGGTTACCGGTAAGCTCCTTGATTTTTCGGCGTGCCAGCGCCCGCAGCATGCGGCGTGGTATCCAGCCTGGCATGGGGGTTTTATCCACCGGTTTGCCATTGACGTACTTGGGTAATACCCATACGCCGCGGCGCATCGATACGAAAAGCTTTTCACAGATCGGTCGCTGTGAAAGCTCTGAGGCAATATCCATCGCTGAATTGCCGGCACCGACCACCACCACCCGCTTGCCGCGGTAGTCATAGGGCTCGAAGGGGTCCAGATAGTGATGCGAGTGGGTCTGGTAACCCGCAAAACTCTCGAGCCCCGGGTAGTCTGGTAAACGCGCGTCCCAGTGGTGGCCATTGGCTACGATCAGCCAGCGATACTGGCGGGTTTCGCCGTTACTGAGGGTGATCTCCCAGGCGCCGCTATCGAGTCGCACGGCAGCCTCGACAGAGGTGTTGAAAGTGATAGTGTCGCGCAGCTGAAAGTGATCAACGTAGTCGTTGAAATACTGCTGAATCTGACTGTGATGGGGAAAATCTGGCCATGACTCAGGGACAGGGTAATCCTCGAAGGCAAGGCGCCACTTGGAGGTATCAATATGCAGGCTTTGGTAGCAGGAAGAGCGGCCGTTGGGATTTTTGTAATACCAATTACCGCCGATATTGTCGGACATCTCAAAGCAGTCATAAGCCACGCCGTGATCTTTGAGACGCTTGGCCATGGTGAACCCCGAGCAGCCCGCGCCGATAATGCACGCCCTGTCTGTTGCCGACATATTAACCCCTGCTGTGACTGCGACTGATTACGCCATGTTGCGGCGTTATGGTAGCGCAGTATGGAGGGCTGTCAGCGTCTGTCAAGCAAGGCTGGTGCGGCTTTGGCGCCCGAATATTTGACCGCCATGGCGCTGTCCAGGGCACTGCCGGGCGAACAAATAGTGAACGTACAGTGGCTGCATTAGCTTCAGTGTCCATGGCTGGCCAAGCGGGTAACTGAGGCTCTCTAATTGTGTGACACACGCTCTGGCAATCAAGGCTTGGGGCTCCAACACACGGCTACCCCACCAGCTTTGGTGTTGAGGGCAAACAGTATATTGCAGTGCCGACGGGCATTGGCGTGTTTCGGGCGATGACAGCAGTGGTCAGCCCCGACATTTACCAGCCGACTGGAGGCGAGGCACTGTATGTTTTCGAACTGCCCTAAGCGAGAGCTCAGTCATCGAGGCGGCCCCGTCACCGCCAGCTAGATCCCGCTGCGATAGTTGGCAAACTCGCGCAGCCGTTGATCCAGTTTTATCATGACTGGATCGTCGCATGACGAAAGCCTCATTCGACTGTTGATATCGACTGTGACGCTGCCAATGCCAGGCCTGCGGGTACCATATTCGGTTTCGGCGGCTCGAGCTTCTGCGCTTCTGGAATAGTTTTTGTCAAACATCTCGTACATACCGAGGCCTTCAGCAGACAGCTGTAAGCTATTTCGATCCAGAATTGGGACCCATTCGCGCGCTACCCGGTAAGTGTTGCTCTGCACATTCTTGCTGCTATTAGTGGTATGCCCCCAACGATTCTTGTACTCCGTGACCGTTGTTTTGGCAAAGGTATACTCTTGCGTGTCGGCTGGTAGGCAACGTTCACGGTGGTTTGAGAAATCAATAATATAGCTGGGGATGAGGAAGGGCATCATGCTCATCTGGTCCATATTGTTAGCCATGGCCTCCGTCTGCGCGCCAAGGATAATCGCCCAGGGATTGTTGGGCCCGGAAATATCCTTCTGCATTCTCCGCACGATGGGTTCCGCGAACAGAGACTCGAGTCGCACCAGTTGATCAAAATCACGGTAGTACAAAGCACTCAGGTATTCGCAGCTGGTATTGTTCTGACCGGTTGGGTAAAACGGATTGGCGGCTGCACGTCCGCTTACTCCGCAGTAAAAGCGCATGCCTTTGCGGTTACTGAACCCCGGGTTCACATCAGCCGCGGCTTCGGCAAGCTGCATAATCGGCCTGATTTTAGGCGGCTGAACCTTATGCGGCAGGCCATTCATATACTGCGGGCCGGCCAATTTGTGTGTTGACGATGCAGTTCCTACAGTGACCCCCCAATACTCGAGCATTTTATTATGCCGCTCTATCGTATGCGACGGGGCAAAGGCCGCGACTATGTACTCCAGATCGGCGGCGATCTGCGGATTTTGCAAGCTCGGATCAAGCACGCGACTGGCAGGCTCAAGCCATTCGGCAAGCGCAAGTGGAGGGCACCTGTCCTGGCTGCCGGACTCTAAACAATAATTGTGCACAGTAAGCATGGCGTCAGCGAGTTGTTTGAACTCCATACTGACCAAGCGACCACGGGCAGGCGAGAAAGTGTCATAGGGTGCATTTGGCTCCGGTGGATATCTCAATCTGGTTAAATCAAGATTATCGCCTTGATAGGGTGGCAAGGACTGACTACCCGTGCTGGCTGCGAAGTCATAATTTGCCAGAGCCAGCGCGGCGGTGGTGCTGCCCGCTGCGGAAAACTGACTCCCACTTGGCTGCAATTGATGGCAGCTGCGGATGTATTCATCCTGCAACTGTTCTATCACCGGCAGACGTGAGTGAGCGCCTTTATCTGCCAGCTCTATCACCGCATCAGACACGACAACGGCGTTGGCGCAGGCCAGTAGGCAGTCAACCGCGCCCGACTCAAAACAGCTGAGCTGCATCTGTCCAAGCTGATGAATACCGCTGAAGTGTGGGTTGTCTCTGGATGTGGTTGTTCTAGCCTGCCCAGATAGCTGTAACGGCCATTCGAAATCATTATCTGGTCGCTGGTAGATGAGTGCTTTAGAACTGCTAGACGCAGTGAGAAACAGATTAGGGTTGGCTTTCACGTGTGCTAGTAGATCCGTCAGTGCCGGTAGCTCCGGAGATGAGTTTGACATGACTTTGCATAGCATCACTGTCTGCGGCAACAGGCTCAGCGGCTCCTGCATGGCGCTCAGATCATTGGCCTGGGCTGCGACACCCAAACGGTCTGCGAGGTCTTTCATCGCAGCACATTGCTGCACACAGTCAGCCCGTCTTGGTCCACAGAAGGCCTGCGCTGCATTTGCTATGCGCATTATTTCGGCAACATAAGCGGTTGGGTCGCTATCTTTTTGGGCAGTGATCGTAGCTTTACCGCGGGCACGCCATTCATCGAAAACAGTTGGCCGTTTTAGTATTTCCAGGGTGATGCCACCAGCCATCTGGATATAGGGATGTCGCGGATTAAGGTATTGACCGCATTCCTGAATGTGACCGCTTAAAGAGGTGGCTGATCTGGTTACCGACTGCTGGGTTTGGGTGCTGCCCATTAGGTGGCGCGCCCCGGCGGCAATGTTATTGCAGGGACGCTCACACTTTGTTCGCCAGGCTGCATCGGCACGGCGGGCAGTGGCGGCCTCGTAGCAGGCGTTAGCGTAGTTCAAGCGAGTCATCTTCTTGACCGCCTCAAGGGGAGTCTTGGGTTGCTCGTCAATAACCCTCTGGGCGCTGTTTCTGATACCCACGGCTGGAGCGGAAGACTTTTGTGCCGATCGTGGTGCCGGAACTGGCTGCTGCGACTGTGCTTTCACTGTGCCCGGTGGGGGCGCAAATGCATATTGATTGCCTGATTGCTGACCCGCCGCAGGTGGCAGCGGATGATTACCCGCGCGCATGTAGTCAATCAGGTCGGCATAGGGTTTTAGGTCAATAGGTGGCTTATTCGGGGACCAAACTTGAGCGCACTGCATAACCCCCTTAAAAAACTGCTCGAAGCTGCTTTTTATAACTTCAACCGAGACATTGCCGCGGCTGATATGGGTGGTAAAACCTTGTAACTTGTCATGCACGGTGCCGCAGTGAACCTTGCATTCAAATGCCTGTTGTCCTTGCTTTGAGCGAGTGCAATGGTTTACTAAATTTTGGTTGAACGTACTTGAAACAGACAAATCGATACGATTCTGCGAATCGATGAGCTTGCCCCCGCCAGCCAGTGCCAGACTGGCAAAAAAGGCCAGAACAATCGTCCCTGATAATCGTAGCATTGCATAATCCGTTATGAGCTTTGAAAATAGTGTAGCAACTTTATGGGTCGTTTGAACGGACTGTGGAGGAAGATTGCTACACTAACGCTGTGAGCTGAAATCAACGGTTGGGCTAGACCAGCTCCAGAGAAAATCAGGGGTCTGATCGCTTTATCCATGCCGGGTCCAGATCCGGGCTAGATTTTGCCAGCCTGGAGGAGTTAAGTTAGACCTACGATCTACGGAATTGATGTATGAACAAGTACTCGAACCTATGCCTGATTCTTCTTGCCGCCTGGTCTACCCACGTTGCGGCCGCCGAGCCCATTATTGCTCCGGTGAGTGAGGAATTATGGAGTCTGTCGCAGAAAGCGGTGTTTTCCGCTCTGGATTCTGACGATGAAGATGATAAAAGCCCTATTAATATGCTGGCGACCATCGCGCACGATCCAACCCTGTTATATGTATTTTTACCCCTGGCCACCAAGCTGGGCTCTGTCACAAAAATTAGCCCACGTGATCTTGAAATACTGGCGTTGCGAACCTCTTTTAGAGCGCAATCAGAATATGAGTGGGAACACCATTATTCTAGTGGTTTAAAGGCCGGGATTAGCGAACAAGACATGAACGCATTGCTGGACGAAGACCCGCGAGGTGAATTGAGTGAGTCGGATTTATTGTTGATTCGTACTGCAGATGAGTTGGTGATGGGCACGAAGGTCAGTCCAGAAACAATGATCGATCTAATGAATAACTACTCCACCGCTGAGGTGGTAGAGATTATCTTCATTGTGAATCAATACAATGGCTTAAGTAAGTTCGCCAAGAGTCTGGGGATTCAGTTGGAGTCAGGTTATAAGAAAGGGCGTTTTCAAGAATATAAAAGCCATCACCGTTAGCTGCCGGTACAGCTCCCGACGGTGAACTGTGAGTCAGTATTCATAGTCGGGGGCTGCAGGCAGTTTTATGTTTTCAAGTTATAAGAATGGGTGTGTCCGAATACTCAGGCGGGGTCGCCCAGCTTAAGCAATTGCTTACCCAGATTCTTGCCCATAAACAAACGGTTCAGAGTATCGGGAATGTTGTCAAAACCTTCTTGAATATCCACGTTGTAAACCAGTTCACCGCTGGCTATCCATCCCAGCAACTCCGGTACGGCGATATGGATTCTGTCCATGTAGTCGAGCACGATAAAACCTTTCATGTGCGCGCGGGCGATAATCAGATTCATCAGGTTAGTGGGACCGGGTACGGGCTCGGTGGCGTTGTAGGATGAGATACCGCCGCACAGAACAACGCTGGCATTCATGGCCAGGTGATTGAGCGCCGCTTCAAGAATGTCGCCACCGACGTTGTCGAAGAAGATATCGACTTTGTCAGGGCAGAGTTCGCCAATGCGTTGATCCACGTCTTCATTTTTATAATCGATGACGTCGTCAAATTTGGCGACGTCCTTCAGCCAGGCACATTTCTCTGGACCACCGGCGATGCCGATGACGCGACAGCCTTTGATGCGAGCAATCTGCCCTGCCACTGAACCGGTGGCACCAGCGGCACCGGAAACCAACACGGTTTGACCAGGCTGCGGATCACCCAGATCCAGTATGCCCCAATAGGCGGTGAGTCCGGTAATACCCATCACCGAAAGGGCCAGGTCGGGTGATACCCCTTCAGGTAACTTGTTCAACCCCATGATGCTGCTGCCTGGAGCGACAATAGTGAAGTCTTGCCAGCCACCGGTGGTTTGAACCATGTCGCCAACCGCGAAATCAGGGTGACGGCTGGCATGGACCTGACCTACTGAGCCGGCTCGCATGGGTTCGCCAATTTTCACGGGCGGCAGGTAGCTTTCTTTATCTTCCATCCAGCCGCGCTGGGTGGGGTCGAAGGAAAAATACAGATTGCGGATCAGCACCTCGCCATCTTCGGGCTCTGGGACAGCAGTTTCGCGGTATTCAAAGTTACCCTTGCCGACCATCCCATTGGGGCGATGGGCTAATAGCCATTGGCGGTTGATTTCCATGTTCTATTCCTCTGTATTATTAAAAGGGTGATCAGGTCGAAGGTATAACACACAACACCCAGGGTGTACGCTCACTGTGCCGGAATAGATGATGACAGTAGTCATTTTGTTGTTTTAGTGGTCTATACTCAGGCTGAATCTAGACGCTGATGCCAATTACTCTGGGAGACCACTATGAACGCACCTGTCAACGCCGTATCCAAGGCCGATCTTGAACGAATTTTCGAATTACAGACACAGCAGCAATGGACTGTGCGGAAACGCAGCACTCAGCAGCGCATCGAACAGTTACAGAAGCTGCGTGCGGCGATTGAGGCCCATGAGGCCGAAGTGAAAGCCGCCTTGTACGCCGACTTGCGTAAGGGCGACGGCGGGGGACAGGGAGAGCTGGATGCCTGCTACACTGATATCGATGATGCCATTGCCAACCTCGCAGAGTGGATGGCACCGGTAGAAGTAGAGCCTTCTGCGGGCTCGCCAGGTGTGCGCGCGAGAATGGTCTATGAGGCGCGTGGTGTAGTGCTGTTGTTTGGCCCCTGGAATTTCCCATTTAACCTGGTGTTCCAACCTTTGGTTCCTATCATCGCTGCGGGTAATTGCGCTCTGGTAAAGCCCAATGAAATGGCCCCGCATGTGAGTGCCGTGATCGCCAAAATTATTCGTGAGACCTTTGACGAGAATGAGATAGCGGTCTTTGAGGGCGGAGTAGAGCTGGCCAATGATTTATTGGATTTGCCGGTGGATCACATATTCTTCACGGGCAGCCCTGCGGTGGGCAGAGTGGTAATGACCGCCGCTGCGAAGCACCTGGCTTCGGTGACTCTGGAACTGGGGGGTAAAAACCCGGTGGTGATCGGTGCCGATGCAAATCTGCAGGATGCGGCTGGCAAGGTGGCCTTTCTGCGCAACATGAACAGTGGGCAAGTGTGTCTGTGTCCGGAAAATATCTACGTACCCGAAGCTATGGCCGAGGAATTTATTGCCGTAGCGCAGGCCACATTCCAGGCTATGTTCTACCAAGACGGTGAGTTGAATATCGAGGCGGCGGGTAAAATCATCGACCGCCGCAACCTGGACCGTATCCGGGGTTACCTTGATGATGCGAAGGCAAAAGGCGCGCATGTCGTATGCGGCGGTGAAGTGATTGAAGAAACGCTATCTGTGCATCCGACCATCTTTACTAATCTTCCCGATGACGCCCGTATTCTGGGTGAAGAAACCTTTGGGCCGATACTGTCGATTTTCCCTTATAAAGAGGTGCAAGAAGTCTACGATGCTCTGCATAGACAGCCCAAGCCATTGGCGTTATATGTGTTTTCTGAGAGCGATGACTTTGTTGAGGAAGTGCTTGATAACACCACGTCTGGCGGCGTTACGGTGAACAGCTGCATCATGCATGTGGCCGAGCATAGGTTGCCCTTTGGTGGCGTCAATAACAGCGGAATTGGGCGTTATCATGGTGTGCATGGCTTCCGCGAACTGTCCCACGAGCGGGCGATTCTTTATACCGCGTGATGTTTTTGCTGTAGCTCTCAGCCTAGGTCTGGCCGGTACGAGAGGCCAGACACGAACAGGCGGCAGTTTCGTTGGAATCGTTAAGGGTGGAGCCGCTGCAGTGGCGCAGAATTAGAAGCCCTCTACGCCTGTCATATCGGGCAATTTATGGGCGATGCCCTTGTGGCAATCAATGCAGGTCTTCTCGCCGCTCATAAGGGCGGTAGAGTGCTGCTGAGCGGCGCGTTCGCTCTGCCAGGTGAAATCCATATATTCGAACTCGTGACAGTTACGGCACTCCAATGAATCATTGGCTTTGAGCCGGTGCCACTCGTTTTCCGCGAGCGTTCGGCGTCTCGCCTCGAACTTCTCCGGTGTATTGATGGTGCCGGTAACCCAGGCCCAGACTTCCTTTGAGGCCTGCATTTTACGCGCAATTTTGTCGGTCCATTCGTGGGGAACATGGCAGCTTGAGCAAATGGCTCTGACGCCTGAGCGATTGGTGAAATGGATAGTGGACTGCAATTCCTCGTAGATGTTCTCGTGGCAGCTGGTGCAGAAGGTTTCTGTGTTGGTCAATTCCATGCCCGTGTTGAACCCGCCCCAGAATATGATGCCCATAACAAAGCCACCTAAGGATAAAAAACCCAGGCTGTAGTACTTACTGGGACTGGATATAGTGAGCCAGTAACGCTTGATGATTTTTAACATGTTCAGTGGCTCTTCGGGCTATCGTTGTTGATCAGTTGATCGATGTCGATAAAGTCGTTGCCGATCAGGGGCTTGGTTGCTGCCTGCGTCACATGGCATTGTTCGCAAAAGTAGCGCCGCGGAGACACATCTGCCAGGAAATTACCTTCGCGGTCCATGTAATGAGTGACACTGACCATTGGCGCCTGGCTTTCTGCCGTGCGTTTGCGACTGTGACAGGACATACAGGTGTTGACCTTGAGGTCTACCTGGTAGCCGTCGATTTTGTGCGGAATCGTCGGCGGTTGCATTGGATAGGCGCGTTTGCGCTTAATATCATTGTTCTCCACCTTGCTCATCTTGGGCGGGCTGGCTTCCTCATCAATGGGGCCATTGCGTAAGGTGGCAGTGGTCTGACCGCCTTCGGTGATCAACCTTTCTTCGGCCAAGGCGCCGTAGTTCGTCAGGCTTGTGAGTAGCAAGAATGACAGCACTGCAATAACATTTTTCATAGTGATATCTCTCTATGCCCGTTCAATCTTGATAGCACATTTTTTAAAGTCTGTTTGTTTTGACAGTGGATCTGTGGCGTCGAGTGTTACCTTATTGATCAGCTGGCTGGCGTCAAACCAGGGCACGAAAACAAGGCCGACGGGAGGTTTGTTGCGGCCGCGAGTTTCTACCCGGGTCTTAATTTCACCGCGTCTGGAAATCACCCGTACCTCGTCGCCACGCCGCAATTTCCGTTTTCTTGCATCACTCGGATGCATGTAGACCACCGCGTTCGGAAACGCCTTGTGCAGCTCCGGTACGCGCTGTGTCATCGAGCCAGAGTGCCAATGCTCCAGCACGCGTCCGGTGGACAGCCATAGGTCGTACTCTTCGTCAGGCATTTCGGGCGCTGGCTCGAAGGGCAGGGCGAATATAACGGCTTTGCCATCTGGTTTGCCATAGAAGTCAAAGTCAGTGCCTGCTCTGGCATAGGGGTCTGAGCCTTCCTTGTAGCGCCAGCGGGTTTCTTTGCCCTCTACTACCGGCCAGCGTAATCCTCTTTCTTCGTGGTAGGTATCGAAATCGGCGAGGTCGTGAGCCTTGCCGCGACCGAAGCTGGCGTATTCCTCGAACAGGCCCTTTTGCAGGTAGAAGCCGAGCTCTTCTGACTCCTGATTGCGATTGCCTTCCGCAATGTCGCTCAGGGGGTATTTATCCACCTGGCCATTGGCATAGAGCACGTCAAACAGCGTTTTACCTTTGAACTCTGGGTTGGCATTCAGAATGTCAGCAGGCCAGACTTCGTCTGTGGTGAAACGTTTTGAGAACTCCACGATTTGCCAAAGGTCCGAGCGTGCTTCGCCAGGCGCATCTACCATCTGGTGCCAAAACTGGGTACGTCGCTCGGCATTACCGTAGGCGCCTTCTTTCTCCACCCACATGGCCGTTGGCAGAATAAGATCTGCCGCCTGCGCGGTTACCGTTGGGTAGGCATCGGATACCACGATAAAGTTATCCGGGTTCCGATAGCCGGGTAAGGTTTCCTCGTTGAGGTTGGGCGCGGCCTGCACATTGTTGTTTACCTGAACCCAATAGGCGTTGATCTTGCCGTCTTTGAGATCCCGGTTCTGCTGCACCGCATGGGAGCCGACCCACCCGGGGATGACGTCAGCGGGCAGTTTCCATTTTTGCTCGGCTATCTTGCGATGCTCGGGATTGTTTACCACCATATCTGCCGGCAGTCTGTGGGAAAAGGTCCCAACTTCTCTTGCGGTGCCGCAAGCCGAGGGCTGACCGGTTAGTGAGAAGGGGCTATTGCCGGGTGTGGATATCTTGCCAGTGAGCAGGTGCAGGTTGTAAATCATATTGTTCACCCAGACACCGCGAGTGTGCTGGTTGACCCCCATGGTCCAGAGTGACATCACCTTGGTCTTGGGGTCGGCGTAGAGCTTAGCCATTTCGATCAGTTGTTTTTCCGGCACACCGCTGATTTCGGTGGTCTTTTTCGCGTCGTAATCGGACACGAACTTGGCAAATTCCTCGAAGCTCATGGGCTGTGAGCCACCAGCCTTGTCGCTATTGGCAGCCTCCTGCTCCAGTGGGTTCTCCGGGCGCAGGCCGTAGCCTATGTCGGTATTGCCGCGACGAAAATTGACGTGCTTGTCGACAAAGTCTGTATTGACCCCGTCGTTTTGAATAATGTAATTGGCAATGTAGTTGAGAATGGCCAGATCACTCTGGGGGTTGAATATAACGGGAATATCCGCCAGCTCGAATGAGCGATGCTCGTAAGTGGACATAACACAGACTTTGACATGGGGATTACTGAGTCGGCGATCTGTCAGGCGCGTCCACAGAATCGGATGCATCTCGGCCATGTTGGAACCCCACAGCACAAAGGCATCTGCATGCTCGAAGTCGTCATAGCACCCCATCGGCTCATCAATACCAAAGGTACGCATGAAGCCAACCACTGCAGAAGCCATGCAATGGCGAGCGTTAGGGTCGATATTGTTTGAGAGGAAGCCGGCTTTGAACAATTTGGCAGCAGCATAGCCTTCCCATACCGTCCACTGGCCTGAACCAAACATGCCGACGCCGCGTGGGCCTTTTTCTTTAAGCGTCGCTTTAAACTTCTCTTCCATGATGTCAAAGGCGGCGTCCCAGCTAATCGGGGTAAATTCGCCGTGCTTGTCGTACTTGCCATCGGTCATTCGCAGCAGTGGCTGCTGCAATCGGTCCTCGCCATACATAACCTTGGACAGAAAGTATCCTTTCACGCACGCCAGCCCTTTGTTCACGGGTGACTTAATGTCTCCGTGGGTGGCTACCACCCGATTGTCGCGGGTCGCTACATTCATGCTGCAGCCAGTGCCGCAGAAGCGACAGGGTGCCTTGGCCCATTTCAGTTTATTGTCAGTGGCCACCAGATTGGAGGCGCTGACGGGCGCGCTCATGCCAGCGGCGGCGGCAGCCGTTGCTATGGCATTGGCTTTGATAAAATCTCGACGTGATGATTTCATGGGGTGTTGCTCCTTTACGCATCCACCTGGTGGAAGGCCAGGTTGACGCTGATGACGCCGGGTATAGATTCTATTTCGGTGATGGTTTCCAACAGCTCCGATTCGCTCTCGACCTCGATTAAAACGACCATTTTGCCGCTTTCCTCACGCAGCGGAATCTCCGCTGATTGCAGTGCCTCTATCGCTGCGCAGGTCTTGCTCTGTTTGTCCGGCAGGCATTGCACCACCAGACTGGCAACATGACCCTGTTGTGTGTTGGTTTTTCCGCCAAGAAGTTCGCGTCGATTAAGTCTCATTACTTCAACCTCCCGGGGGTCCGAGGACCAGCTGGCTCATCCAGACCAGGAAGCCGTAACCGCCTACAATCATGAACGATAATATGGGTGCAAGGAAAACGACCAGCAGTATGAAGGTCTGTCTTTCCTCCGCCTCGGTAGGTGCTTGCTCCATGTGGTGCTCCATGTGGTGCTGCTTGCTGTGGTGAACGAGTGGCAGGTGGGACCGCGCGTGTTTTGGTATGGGAACGCTTCTGCGGGCGCAATACTAATCTAGATTAGATGCACTGTCAGATGACTGCGGTAAAAAATCCATAAAATTTGGGTTGTGCGGAACAAAGTGACGATATGGGGGAGGTTAGTGCACAGAATCCTGTGCGACTTACAAGAAATGTAAGCGGGCTGCGGTGAGCTGACTGGCTTTGCTGATCTAAGGGTATTGCCCGCTAAAACGCCAGTACCTTATGGCCTGCGGTAGAAATCGCAAGCGTAAACTGTTCCGAGGCGTTTAGGGGCTCACCGCGCAGTACTAAACAAATAGATTGGGCCCACCTGTGGGGAATTCGGACAGCCCGGGAAGCGCCGTATTCAGATCCTCGTCTGACAAGCCGAACCAAGAGCCCAGCGGCTTGGCAAATTGTTGCACCGACATAGTGGGTATGAGACGGCCACTGCCCGCATCCTGCGCGTGACCCAGTTCTGCCTTAGGGATATCGCCATAGATATCGCCACCGCGCACACTACCGCCCACGACAAAATGGTGGCCACCCCAGCCGTGATCCGTTCCGTTACCGTTGGCCGTGAGTGTGCGACCGAAGTCGGACATAGTAAACGATGTGACATCCTGCTCGACACCCAGTTCCTGGGTCGCCGCGTAGAAGGCGGCAATAGAGTCGGATAGGTCCTGCTGGAGGTAAGGTAACGTGGTTGTCTGGTCAGAGTGAGTGTCGAAACCACCGACTCTTACATAAAACACTTGGCGGGACGCCCCCAGTGTATCTCTGACGGCGATCGTGCGGGCGATCTGCGCCAGTTGCTTGCCCAGTGAAGAGCGTGGGAATTCGGTTGTAAAGCTTGGGGCTCCCTCTAAGGCAATGCGCATCTTATCGTTCGCGTCCAGCGAAACCCGGCTTAGATCAATGATATCGCGCTCCAGCAGGTTGCCGCGATTGTTCCCTGCCGAGGCAAAGTGGTCGCGCAGCAGGCCTTGCAGCTGCAGCGGTATGCTGGTGAGCGGCAGGTTTCTACCCGCCTCCTCGATTAAGGCGATCGAGGGTATCCCGTCTTTTTCCATTTCGTAGGCACCGACGGTATCACCCGCTAGAAATACGCTATTTCCGCCCAACGAAATCTGGGAAAAAACGGGCTCTCGATTGGCGCTGACGGCCGTCACGGCGTCCCCGAACATACCACCCCAGCCGGTCAATGAGCCCTCAGGAGCGAATGACATCCAAGTCGACATCTGATCATTGTGCGAAAACAATCTTGCAGGCGTTAAATCTTCCCGGCCTTCCAATGCTGCGCTATCGACGGGGCGAAGCAGCGGGCCCACGTTACCAACGATGGCTGCGTTTCCCTGGTCAAACAGCGAGTGCAATGCGGCCATTTGTGGCGGTAATGAGAATTGGCGGCCACTGAAACTCGCGCTGACCGGATCCAGTGGCAGCAGGTTGTTACGGTTTCTCGATGAGTCAGTGTTGGTCGAATCATAGGCATTCATCAGCGAAGTACGATGGCTGACGAAGCTCTGGTAAGAGGTGTTATCGTAAGGAATGACGGTGTCGTGGGAATCCATACCACCATCCAGAAAGATGCAGACTAATGCGCGGTAGCCCCCAACCTCTGCAGCCTGGCTGCTCATGGCCGGAATACCACCGAGCAAAGAACCAGCTCCCATTAACAGGGGGGCGCTGGCTGAGAGCTTAAGAAAATTTCTACGCGTTTGCATAATATTTGTTCTCTTGTCGATTCATCGCAGTACGATATATTCAGGTGCTGTCATCACCATTACGCTCGCCAGCTGAACGCGGGCCAGCAACTGTTCGTCGCTATTGGGCGGTATTAGCGACAGTGTCTCCGCTATTCTTGCCCTAGTGTCCTCCCGCAGCGTGCCGTGCGTGAGGAGTAGATTAAGGTGATCAAGCAAGGCTCCAGCATCCTCCGCCAGCGAGATCTCTGTGCTGTAGTTGGGTACGAAAGCAGGCGAAAAACCGTCCTCTATCTTCGGGCTTATACCGAGTGAAAACAGAGTAAGTACATTGGGGTATCCCACCGAAGAAGTCGCATTGAATATCTGGAGTTCCGGTACGGTCATCCCCGCATCCCCGGTTTCCGTTCCAGGCGCGACATAACCTGGCCGATAGAAATTGAATACCGAGGGCGATCCGTAAGGATGTTGCGCCAGATACTTCGGGCTGCTAGCGTCACGCAGAATAACTTCGTTGTTGGCGTCCGCACTGTTAACACGGAATGCCCGCGCCCAGTGAGTAAATCGGATGACCGGCTCGCGCAGCTTGCCATTACTTAGGGACTCAAGCGCTGTCGTCCTATCTCGCGCCACTTCGTCGAACAGCACCGCCGCCAGTGTTGCGGTGAGATCCCCACGACGTCCCTCACCGACCTCGTCTCCTGACGGCAAGGTATAACTGCCCGCGTCAAATGCGTCTGCCACACGCTCAATATAGGCAGGCTCCGGGTCACTGGTGACAAAACGCTGTATTAGAATGCGACCGATAAACGGGCCCACGTTAGTATGGTTGAAAAGGGTATCCAGGGCGCTACTTATGCTGGAAGCTCCATCGACGCCCTCGCGGATGAACTGCCCCAGAAAAGCTTTCTCTTCAGGTGAGTGATGTTCCTCAAACATGACCATGGGCTGGTATAAGGCCTCTTTTGGCAGCTCCTGCAGCGACCCCCAATAACTCGAGTGATTGTAGCTGAGGCCGGTAAATACTTTGGCGAGCCCTGTGATATCTTCATTATTGTAGGTTTTTATCGTAACGCCGCCGGAGTCCGTTACCGGGGTGCCGTCCTGATTAAGCTCCACCAGACCGATAGTAAAGAGTTGCATAATCTCACGCGCGAAGTTCTCGTCGGGTTCCCTACCGATAGTCTCATTGGCCTTCTGGTTGCGCAGGTACGTCAGATAGACGCCCATGGCCGGAGAGTAAGTAATCTCCTCGAGCAGATCCCGGTAGTTGCCGAACGCGCCCTCCGTCAATACGTCCATGTAGGCAGCGACTGTTTGCGGTGTCCGATCCAGACGGCTCTTAGTTGAGATAACAAAAATCTGCGAAAGTGCAAACGCCATCCGCTGTCGCAGCTGGTCGTCACCCTCGATGGCCGCCAGCCAGAAGGAATCGGAGGCGTAAATAACATCAGATTTGACATTGTTTTTTTCGTCCAGGAACTCCTCACCTGGACCGAAACTTGCGAGCACATAGGGCAGGTGCAGCGAGGCGGTCTTATCCAGCTCGTCCGTAAACCAGGCTTCCAGGCTGGATGACGCCAGTTGATCAATGCTCTCCTGGGTAGGTCCAAAGGTAGCTTGACTCAGAAAGCGTGCAGCTTCCTCAGGTGTGAGAGCTTCAGTCGCGGGATCGGGATCGGGATCGAGATCGTCATTGGGTGCTGCGCTATCCGATCCGCTCAAACCCGGAGCAAAGCCTCCGCCCTCGACTTCTTCGCCCCCACAGGCTATGCAGCCGATCGCGATAAAGATGATCAGCAGAAGTTGTGTCAGTGCTCTGGTCTTGGTTTTCATGACGATGATCAAGTTAGTGTTGGAGCGCCAGTGTTACCAACCCGTACCGCTTTATCAAAGGCAAGAAATATTTTCTTAGACTCAAGTCACAAAATGAGTTGCTGTCCGCGGTTTTTTAGTAAGCGCCTGACAATCTAACTCTAAAACATCTAACCCGCACATACAGCACGTTCGCAAGAAATACGCCTGTAAGGGTTGTGATGACTCCATCAAAAGTGCACCCAAAGCCGATTTACTGCTGTCCAAGTCCATTGCATCGGGCAGTACCATGGCGTATATCATTACATCCAAGTATATTGATGGTTTGCTGCTGTATCGGTTGAGCGGCATTCTTGATAGGTACGGGATTGAGTTCTCCCGAAAAACCCTGTCGGAATCGGTTTTAAAGGTAGCCGAAAAGATCGAGCCACTGACAAACTATATCAAACAGCTGCTAATGAGTAGCCCCGCTCTGTTTATGGATGAAATACGGGTTAAGGTTCTCAATGAGCCGGGAAAAACACCCGAGAGCAACTCGTACATGTGGGTGCAGCGTGGTGGGCCACCCGATAAGCCTGTTGTTCAGTTCCATTACGACGCTGGCCGATCAGCGGCGACGGCGGCTCGATTGCTGAACGGTTTTACCGGCACATTTATGACTGATGGTTATAAGCCTTACCGGGAAGTCGCTAAACGTCAGGGATTAAACCACCTGTGCTGCTGGGCACACAGTCGCCGCTAATTTATGGATGCGCAAAAGGCGCAACCGAAGGGAAAGACCGGTAAAGCGGATATAGCGATTAACTTTATTGGCAAGCTATATTGCGTATTCCGGTGATCGTGAACACTCATTCCGGAGAACGTGAACCCCTGATTTCTCAACGCATCACGAGTAACACCTTCTAATCCAGGTGTTCACCATCAGTCAAATCCACTATTATTTTGCGCATCGACTCACCCGTCAGTTGCAGACGATGCGAGTTATGCATGAGGCGATCCTGGATGGCATCTGCCAGGGTGTTGTCACCGATGGCCGCGTACCATTCATCGGTCGGTAATTGGTTGATCATCATCGTTGATTGATTGCCGTGGCGATCATCCATAATTTCCATCAAGTCATTGCGCTGCGCGGCGGTGAGCGCCTCCAGACCTCAGTCGTCGATGATTAGTACCTGGATCTTGGCGAGCTGTGCCAGCTGCTTCTGATAGCTGCCGTCTGCTTTGGCCTGGGTCAATGCCAGTAGTAACTTCGACAGCCGGTAATAGCGGGCGCGGTGCCCCTGCAAACATGCGCTGTGTCCCAGGGCACAGGCCAGGTAGGTTTTACCGCTGCCACAGGGGCCGGTGATGAGTAAGTTCCGAGCGCGATCAATCCACCCTCCCTGCGCCAGCTGGGCAATCTGTGCTTGCCTGATGTTGCGCGGATGCTGGTGTCGATTTCCTGGATGCTGGCGCTGAGCTTAAAACGGGCCTGGCGGACCAGGCGTTCCTGTTTGCGGTGCTCCCGCTCCAGACACTCTTGGTCCAACAGCAGCCCCAGGCGATCCATGAACGACAAGCCCTCATAGGTGCCGGCTTGCTCCTGCTGGCTTTGCAGTGCCTGGGCCATGGCGCCCAGGCGCAGATCCTGCAGACGTGAGATGGTCAGTGTTGCTGTCATTGTGTGCTCCTAATGGAAGTTGTGAGGCCCGCGCACGTTTTCGTGGTCCTGGGGTAGTTCAGCGCTGAGGCTGAGTTCTTCGGGTAGCTGGTCACGGTTGCTGCGCAGGATGGATTTGACCTGCTTGAGCCGGTTCAGCCCGGCTGTATTGGCGCTGAGCCGTCCAGTTGACCTGTCACCCACAGCTGCGTGACCGGGCCAATATCCTGTGCCCAACGTTTCAATCGTTGGGGCGTCCACTGTTGATGTGGACGATGCCGCTTGGGCATGTGAGCGGCGTTGGTGGTGATCCTCGGGGTAAATTTTCGTGGATGTGAGGCCACCAGCTGGCGGTGGAGGTAGATTTCTACCAGGATCTCACCGGCATGCAGCTCCAGTCGCTCACCCACATACTGTTGGGGTACGGAGCAATGGTATTGTTGGTACTGCACATGGTAATCAATGTTCACCTTTACCGGTTTGATGGCGGTATACCAGTACGGCTGGGTGGGTAACGCCTGCAGCGCTGGTTTATCCAGCTGTTAAAAGGCTGTGCTGCGGCATCCTGGCAGTTGCTTGAAGGTTTTTTTTTAAAATCTTTCAGCAAAGCACGGATGCACTTGTTCAACTCCGCCAGCGAGAATAAGCTGTGATGGCGCAACCGGGCCAGTATCCAACGCTCTACAATCAACACGCCGTTCTCGGCCTTCGCTTTATCTTTGGGTTTGTAGGGCCGGGCGGGCACCACCGCTAAATGATAGTGCTCGGCCAGCTGCTGGTAGCTGGGGTTGAGATCCGGCTCATAACGACAGGCTTTGCTGACACCACTTTTGAGGTTGTCTGGGACAATTAGCTCTGGCGTGCCCCCATAATATTCCAGTGTACGCACATGGCTTCCCAGCCAGTCGGGTAGAGACTGGCTCCAGGTGGCTTCGGCGTAGGTGTAGTTGGATGCACCCAGTACCGCCACGACGACCTAGGCTTCCTTCACCTCGCCGGTGCTGCTGTTAATAATGGGCACAGTGGGACCACAGTAATCCAAAAAACACTTCTCACCGGCTTTATGGTGCTGACGCATGGAGCGCTTCTGTCTGCCACACCAGTGCCGGTAGCAGCTGTAGCAGCGGTTGGGGTATTGCTGGGTGTATTCCTCCCACAGCAACTGCTTGGTCATGTGCCGGCGCTTGAGTTCCTGGTGCACCGCCGGCCAGTCCGGTATTTCAAACCGTTCGGATCGACGCGTATCGGTACGGGGATAAAACAACGCCGCCAGCTGGCTGTCGTCCAGATCCGAGGGCAGGGGCCAGGACAGATCTAGGGCTTTGGCCGTGTTCAGCAGCTTCTGGATGCCGCCAACACTAAGTTTGGTGCTCAGGCTGAGCTGGCGAACGGCCAGTTCACCAGAGATTCGGAGCCTGAGCACATCTCTGATTTTACGCATCTTGATCCTCTTGGCTGGTATGGTCTCTCCCCTAAAAAGCGGAGAGCCTACCAGATCAATGGAATATCAATGCGTTAAGAAAGATTCCGGTTGAACGTGGGCAGTGATTCCGGGAAGGTGAACACCCATTCCGGAAAAACTGGAAAAGTGTTCACGTTCAACCCGGAATGGGTGTTCACGTTGGGCCGGAATACGCAATACGGCGCAGAAAAACAAACCAAGGATAGCGATGCCGCTACGCGGCATCGTTGCCGACAGCAAAGCAGCGTGCCAGTTCTCAAGCAGTTCCACACCTAGCTGCTCAAAAGTCAGCAGCAGATACCGCCGAAAACGACATTGGACAAGGCCGTGAATTACACCCTGGAGTATTGGCCTGAGCTGAGTCGATATATTGAGAATGGTGAGTGGCCGATTGATAATAATCCAGCCGAAAATGCGATACGTCTCTTTGTGATAGGTAGGAAATCGTGGTTATTTAGTAATAGTCAGCGCGGCGCCACTGCTAGTGAAAATCTTTATAGTTTAGTGGAAAGTGCAAAGGCGAACGGCAAAAAGCCCTACAGTTACCTGAGTTGGTTGTTTGAGAAATTGCCTAGTGCTTACATGGCCGATGTAGAAAAACTCATGCCATGGAACATGCCTGACTAGCTACGGGGTCCTTCACCGGAAACCTACACTAAACGAGCGACCAAGAAAAACGCTAAACTATGAAATACCGGCAGAACGATTTAACCAGTGTGTTGCATTGACCGGTTGAAACCGCAGCCAATAGCGGTCATTCTCAATCTAGAAATTTGATATGACAAGTGCTTTTAATAACTAATTGTGCCCATAACTTTCCGTTGTATAACAACTAAGTCACCAAGATTAAATAAACCATTTGGTGAAGGCGTACCGCTAATTAACGGCGCAACATCACCATGAGCCAGATGATCGGCAGTTAATTGAACCATTCCTAGCAGAATTTGCTGACCAAGAAGAATGTCCCGAGCATCTACAATGCTATCATTGTTTAGATCACCATCTGCGGTAATAGGTATAGAGGCATCATCCAGTGGGTCACTAGCAGCACTAACCTCATCGTAATCAGAGAACCCATCATTATCGGTGTCTATAGCTAACGGATTCGTTCCAATTATTTGTTCAGTAGCATCTGTTAATCCGTCATTATCATCATCGGTATCACATGCATCGCCCTGACCATCAAGATCATTATTTAACTGATCAGTGTTCGACTTAACTGGACAATTATCGATTAAGTCTGTAATTGTGTCCTGATCAACATCAAATGCAGCAATATCACCATCAAGAGCGGCCCAGACATAATTCATGTTTCTTTTTAAAGTACCCCACTGAAATCCACTATAAAAGCTGAAATACACATTACAGGCAGAGCCAGGTAAATTCAAACATGGGCTAGCGATGTTATCTAAGTGATAGAAACTTTCACGAACATTTATAAACTTGGATAAATCTTGATCATCGCTCGAACCAATCCCTGAAGTTGTAATTGAGGATGTACCACCTAACTCAGTATAATAAAGACTGCCTAACTCGCTATCTACACAATTGTATCCATATGTATCGGCTCTAGGTGAGCCATCAAAGTTAGCGCAGCTTCCATTAGATATGGATACTAAAGGTAGTCGCCATTGATCATATATGATTCCAAGCTGTGGGTGAGAGTATTCGAGTTGATCAACCCATGCTTTTGCGCCCCACCATGTCATCTGACCGGTATACTCGCTGGAGGCATTTTTGAAAAAGTCGTTTGCAGATAATGCGTGCCCATCAACCGAAACAACGGCACTTATGATGTCACTCACTCTTGTATCAGAGAGCTCAGAAGAAGCATAATTTGCATCGTATAACCATGTTATATTTAAATCTGTGTCATAGATAAAACCAAAACCTCGGTCTACCAAATCAGCAACAGATGGTGTACTCATGAGAGAAGAACATAAATACGCCAAAAAAAGTATAAGCCTACGAAAAGGTAATAAAATGATTAATGAGTGATTTTGCAGCATGTATGATGTTTTTTTATAACCAACAACTACTTGTACTATGCTTATTAAACATATCTTACAAAGTCTTGTGTGATTTCATCTAATGGTAAGCCTGCAATTTGAACAACTGCAGCCGTTGGTATCATGTTTTTCAGGGAAAGTTCGTTCATTATTTCAGCTATGTTGCTTGGCGTATCTTCTGCCAATGAACCAAACTTCATTATATGAATCCTTCTAACCTTTCCGTTGTAATGCGTACCTGCAAATGGTTGCCCATTTACTTGATAGGCACCTATTATCAACGCTGTAGCCGAATTTACCTGCTGTGGATATATACTACCTAATGAGCTTAAACTGACTCCTGAAGGAGTTGCATTTACATCTGTACCATCCTCATATACATGAACATTAGCGCTATCAACTCCTATCCCTGCTGGTCGATGGTCAATATAGCAAAATATATTTCTTAGGCTATTACTTACAATATCAGTTTCTTTGATAATATTTGTATGATTTTTATTAAAGAAAGTGAACCTTACCCTTCCATTTGTTCTGTAATCAACTCTAATACCATCTTTGTCTTTATTTCCATTGCCTACGTGACCGCAAAAGAGAATTGTTTGATTAGATTGTGGCGCAGCACCAAGTTGGATCTGAAAACCAAGCATGTAAGCACCATTATCAGGCAACGCCAGACCATCAAACAAAGCAACATTTGATTCCCAAGGTAATACTATGCTTGTATCTAGCCCGTTACCATTAAACCAATCATTACCTGCTTCCCAGGGGTTGCCATGCTGAATAGTAAAATTTGGCAATGGATTTTGAATTCCATTTACATTTCCATCTGTTTCAAGAGGGTAATAGCACCAGTTAAAGATCATAGCTCTACCATTTGATTCTTTATAGACTTGTGAATAAGTCGTGCAGAATACTTAACTACACCTCTGCCACCATCAATGTGTGCAATATCAATGTACATAGGTGATTTATCAGCGTGAACAGTAACCATTGTGAAGTTATGTATGAACCTGTCACCTATTAATTTACTCGAGGATTCGCCATATTTGGGAATACCACCCCATCCCCATGACCGATCTGGATTAAAAGCATTTATACCTCCTACAGCTCTTGCATCACCTAATGTCCCAGGGCTCCACACCCAAAAGTCATCAAGTTTTAAAGTATGTACTGTGTGATTATCCCCATAAATAGAAACAAAACTCCCATTAGAGCCATTTAAGTTAGGACGCGTTATAAAGTCTTTATACCAAGCCTCTGCTTCTGTTCTATGAAATTCAAGCCATGGTTGGCCCATTAAAGTCAATCCTGACTCATGTAATCCTATTTTAAATGGGTGCGTATCTACATCTAAATACTTCATGTGATCTGAAATTTGCTGAGCACCGTAACACTGCGTGTCAGTTGGCAACCTTGAGTCAAAAGGTTCACATGTTTTTGACATATCCCAAAGCGTCATCTTGACTGGCCCCATCTCTTTTCCCCAATACCATTGTCCAGCTCTTAATGGATCTGGATTGATATTTCCAAAAAAAGAATCCCATTCACTACCAGCAACATCTTCTAAGCTACCAGGGCCTCTCATACAATCTTTACTCATCCTATCATGACCTTCCGGATTCGCGTCACCTCTACACCAATTAGACGCGATAGCATGATCGCCACCTGAGTAACTACAAGAAATGTTCCTGTATACCCATTGTCGATCTGGCATCATCCATTTTGGTTCACTAGGTATCAGGCCATAGTTTGCAGCCCATGACTTTGCATAGTCACCTGCTAAGCCTGTATCCTGTGGTAATCCTGTCGACACAAACCCAGTTGTTGGATCATCAACAGTAAAATTGTCTGCATAATGCACATCATCAATGATGAACATATGGAGAACCGGAATAGTTGAATTCTCAACAACTTGCCTTATTGTCTTATATGTATTGGTTGGATTGGTAGGATTTGGGCCATCACACGTGCCGATAATAAAGGAAAATGGCGTTGTTTGATTATCGGGCAATGTTTGGAAAGATCCATCAATGGATTTACCATCTTGAACTATAGAATACGTATAACTTGTCCAAGGCGACAAGTCTGTAAACCTCACACGTATTGTCCAGATTCCTCTGTCCGGTAATTCATCTAATCGCAGTGACGCTGAATCAATATTAACAGTTCCATTTTTAGAAACTGTTGCAGCTATGGGGAAATCTTTAGGATTTTTTAACGTAACAACATTTAATAATTGCTGGGATGTCGTTGCATCACCAAGTCTAATAGCTAAAGACATTTCATCACCCAATCATGGCCGTCATTGGAACTAGTGATCGGCTATCCTTTACATGCAGGTTCTTAACAGCATCACTATGGCATGGTCTATGGATCGTGATGGCTGCGTGCGTGCTTTGACCAGTAAATGTGATCAAGCTAGACTCCCCTTGCGAGATAAGCTTAGCGCCAACTAGAACAATAATACTATCTGTAACAGTATAAGCACCCTGTGAAAGTATCACGGGCACGCCAATACGAGCGCTGGCTTTCAACGCAGTGTTAATTGCTTCGGTATCATCGCCACCTGAAGGCATGAGGTAAATACTTTCTCGGCAAAGTGAAACCGTTGGGAATGAAGCAATAATTCCACCAACAGCTGTGAGATGGAAAAATTCACGTCGATTCATTTAGCAATGCCTTTTTTAACCTTTAATAACAAGAGATCAAGCAATACCAATGCCAGTATATATTCACAAGCAGAAGTTGTGTCAGTGCTCTGGTCTTGGTTTTCATGACGAAGATCAGGTTAGTGTTGACGGGCCAGTTTCACCAACTCTCTCCACTTTATCAAAGCCAGCAAAATCGTTTTTTGACCCGGGTCACAAAATGAGCAGCACTATCAGGGTTTTTAGCGAATTTGGCTCTGTTCAGTTTGTCTGGCACAGAGAATTTGGGCGTCTATACAACGGATTCAAGTCTTTTCAATTCGGGTGGGCCCCTGACTCAGTGCTCCGCGCTGGGTGATCTTATGCTAAGTGCGTCCGGAGAATGGATCATGAGCGCAGCCTGCGGCTAGCTATCACATATAGTCAGCTTCAGGAAATGATGTTTTCATCAGCGTTTGAAACATCAGCAAGTCAACACGCTGAGATACGAATGCCTGGGCTTTCGGAGGGTGTACGCAATTATCAGAGATTGCGGGGGTGTTAAATGGTACCGGAGGCCGTACTTGATGGTCCGACATTCGGCCGGCACGCCTGCTGGGTGGTTCAGTATTTGTATAAAGATGGTACCGGAGGCCGTACTTGATGGTCCGACATTCGGCCGGCACGCCTGCTGGAGCGCTCGGGTTAAAACAAAAAAGTGGTACCGGAGGCCGGACTTGAACCGGCACGCTATCGCTAGCATCGGATTTTGAATCCGACGTGTCTACCAATTTCACCACTCCGGCACAGGGAAGGTATATTGCAGAGCGCGGATTCTATCTATACAGACGCCGGACTTCAATGACTTTCCCTTGCGATTTCTCCGATTATCTGTAGACTTCGCGCCTGTTTCGGGGCTACCCCGTCTGTCTGAGTATCTCGAGGAGAAAGAGAAATGGCGATGAAAGTTGTTAAGAAGACCAGCGAATACACCATCTATCAGCGCGGTGACAAGCGTTACGCTGTGCAAGATGCCAACAAGCGTCAGGTCAACGGTGAGGAGAAGGTGCGCATTTTGGTCGAGGAAGGTCTGCTGACCGTCTCGGTAGCTGCGGCGCCTGAGCCTGAGCCAGAAGTTGAAGAAGCAGCAGAAGAAGTTGCTGAAGAAGCGGCTGCCGAAGAAGCACCTGCTGAAGAAGAAGCCCCTGCGGCAGAAGAAGCTGCTGAGGAAGAAAAGGACAAGTAGAGTTCGACTTGTTCTGAAGGAGCCGGCCTTGTGCCGGCTTTTTTGATTTAGTGGTCTGTATAATCACGACGCTTGGACGCGGATTTATCTTTTATGCAACGCAGTGACTTTGATTACGATCTACCGGCGGAACTGATCGCCGATTATCCATTGCCGCAACGCACGGGCAGTCGGTTGCTGTGCCTGGATGGGCGCGACGGCAGCACCGAACACCGACAGTTTGTGGATTTGCAGGACATCCTGCAGCCCGGCGACTTACTGGTTTTCAACAATACCCGGGTTATACCCGCCCGTTTGTGGGGCCAGAAAACCAGCGGCGGCCAGGCTGAGGTATTGGTAGAGCGTATGCTCTCCGATACCGAGATGCTGGCGCATGTGCGCTGCAGTAAATCACCGCGTGCTGGCACCGAGCTGTTACTGCGAGCACAGCAGGAGCCGGGCGCAACCCGCGCTCGATTGTTGGTGCTGGGGCGGCAGGGCGAGCTGTTTCATTTGCAGCTTCAGGAGCAGGCCAGCCTGTTGGACATGCTGCGCGAGATCGGCCACATGCCACTGCCACCTTATATCGAGCGTGAAGACGAAAGCCTCGATAGGGAACGCTATCAAACCGTTTATGGTGAACGTGACGGTGCGGTAGCTGCACCTACGGCAGGTCTGCATTTTAGTGCTGATTTTATCGAACAGCTGCGGGCGAGCGGGGTGGACACGGGTTTTATCACCTTGCACGTGGGTGCCGGAACGTTTCAGCCGGTGCGCGCCGATGCCATAGAAGACCATCACATGCACGCGGAGTATCTCGAGGTGGAGGCGGCACTGTGTGAGCAGGTAGCCGACACTCAGGCCCGCGGCGGTCGCGTGGTAGCTGTGGGTACCACCGTCGTTCGTGCTTTAGAGACGGCTGCAAGTGAAGGCGGCGGCACACTGCAACCCTGGCAGGGGGATAGCCGAATTTTTATCTATCCGGGGTATCGGTTTCAGGTAATAGACGCGTTGCTCACTAACTTTCATTTACCGGAGTCGACGTTGATTATGTTGGTCAGTGCCCTGGCTGGACATCAGCAAGTCATGAGCGCCTATCAACAAGCGGTGGAGGAGCGTTATCGTTTTTTCAGTTATGGTGATGCCATGTTTCTGCTGCCGCAAAGGGGTGCGCGATGAGTGTTGATAATTGCCAGATGAGTTTTGCCGTGGCTGCCACCGATGGTGCAGCGCGTCGTGGTCGCCTCGAGTTTCCGCGCGGCGTGGTGGAGACACCGGCGTTTATGCCGGTGGGCACCTATGGCACGGTCAAGGGCATGCTGCCCCGAGATATTGAGGAAATTGGTGCACAGATCATCCTCGGCAATACTTTTCACTTGTGGCTGCGGCCGGGCATGGAAGTGATTGCCGCCCACGGTGATCTACATGACTTTATGCAATGGCAGGGTCCGATTCTGACTGATTCTGGTGGCTTTCAGGTGTTCAGTCTGGGAGAAATGCGCAAAATCAGCGAAGCCGGCGTCAAGTTTCGCTCTCCGGTCGATGGTGCCAGTGTGTTCCTGGACCCGGAAACATCCATGTCGATACAGCGTACTTTGGGCGCAGACATCGTGATGATATTTGATGAATGCACGCCTTATCCGGCCACGCATCAGGAAGCGCTGGACTCCATGGAACTTTCTTTGCGTTGGGCTGCGCGGAGTAAAGATGCCCATGGCGACAGTGGTGCCGCCTTGTTTGGCATTATTCAGGGCGGTATGCACGTGGATCTGCGCCAGCAGTCGCTGGCCGGACTACTCGAAATCGGTTTTGATGGTTACGCGATTGGTGGTTTGTCGGTGGGTGAACCCAAAGACGAAATGATGGAGGTGCTGCGCGGTATTACCAGTGCTATACCCGCTGCGAGTCCGCGCTATCTGATGGGGGTGGGTACGCCCGCCGACTTGTTGGAAGGCGTCAAGCAGGGCGTCGATATGTTTGATTGTGTTATGCCGACGCGTAATGCCCGCAATGGCCATCTGTTTACCTCCCGCGGCGTAGTGCGGCTGCGCAACTCCATGCACCGCCACAGTACTTTGCCGCTTGACCCGGAGTGCGATTGCTACACCTGCAAAAACTTCAGCCGTGCTTATCTGCACCACCTGGACAAGTGCAACGAAATATTGGGCTCGCAGTTGAACACCATACATAACCTGCGCTACTACCAAACGCATATGCAGGCGATGCGGACTGCGATCGAAACCGGTAGTTTGCAACAGTACAGCGAACGTTGGTACGCGGAGCAGCAGCGGGGCCCCGAAGGTGCCTGAAGCACGCAAGCTTTATAAGCTGTGTTTCTATGTGCCAGAATCGCATTTGGAGCCGGTTAAGTCGGCGTTATTTGCGGCGGGCGCTGGTCGCGTTGGTGACTATGAGCACTGCTGCTGGCAAACCGTTGGTATGGGACAGTTTCGGCCGCTTGTGGGTAGCCAGCCGCATATTGGAGAGCTGGGTCAGCTGGAGCAGCTGGCCGAGTATAAAGTTGAAATGGTGGTTGCCGAAGAATGGGTCAACTCTGCGCGTGAGGCACTGCTGCTAGCGCATCCTTATGAAGAGCCGGCCTATGATCTTTGGCCTTTGAGCCTGGAGCAAGCAAGCCGTTGACTCGAGACAAAATGCTATTGCGTTTACAGCAGGCCCTGCCGTTAGAGTCCGCCGGCGGTGCCAGTGAGCAGAGCGCGACATTGCCGCAGGCAGCGGTATTGGTGTTACTTAAGCAATTGGAGGCAGAGCCCGAGGTTCTGCTAACGCGCCGCGCTGATCATATGCGCCTGCATGCGGGTGAGGTAGCGTTCCCCGGCGGCCGCTGCGATACCGAAGACTCCAACCATTGGGTTACGGCGCTGCGTGAAGCCAATGAAGAAGTTGCCTTGCCCGCGCGTCAGGTGGAACAGCTAGGGACGATGGCTCCGGTTGTGACGCGCACTGGTATTGAGGTCACGCCCTGCGTGGGTCGCCTGTTGGGAGAGGTCAAATTTGAGCCGAACCCGCAAGAGTTAGATACAATCTTCAGCGTGCCGCTGGAATTTTTGGCCGATGCCAGTAATCTCAGCTTCGACAGTTTTGAATATGCCGGCGCGCAGCGGCAGGTTCCGCGGTATGATTATCAGCAATATTGTATTTGGGGCATAACCGCAGCCATGCTGGTGCGCCTGGTTAATATTACCCACGCTGCTCAGCTACCGTTGGGCGCTTATTGGAGAAACGATACATGATGTACAGCCTCGATGGGCACGAAGTGGAACTACGCGGCAGCGGGCATTTTATAGCCCCCAATGCGGCGGTGATCGGTAACGTTGTGCTGGAGCAAGACGTCAGCGTCTGGTTCAGCGTGGTGATGCGCGGTGATAGCGCCCTAATCCATATTGGCGCGGGTAGTAATATTCAGGACGGTACCGTGTGCCACGTTGACGCCGGTGTGCCGTTGACCGTCGGTGCTAATGTCACGGTGGGTCACAACGCCATGTTGCACGGATGCACCATTGGCGACGGCACGTTGATCGGTATTAATGCGGTGGTGCTCAATGGTGCGAAGATCGGCAAAGGCTGCGTAATTGGTGCCAATAGCCTGGTACCTGAGGGCATGGAAATTCCCGATGGCAGTATGGTCATGGGCACGCCGGCGCGCATCAAGCGCGAGTTGAGTGCCGAGCAGCGCGAGCTATTTGCCATGAACGCCGTTCATTATGTCGAAAATGGCCACCGCTTCAGCCGGGGGCTGGAGGAACAAAAGGGATGAGTGAGCGGCAGATAAGTTCACCGTGCGTTTCTATCTGTTTTCTCGACGAGGAAGATATTTGTCAGGGCTGCTACCGCAGTGCTATTGAGATAACCGATTGGAGCATGCTCAATGATGATGGCAAGCGTGAGGTGCTGGCGCGGTGTGCGCAGCGTGCGCGCGATGCAGGTGCTGTGATAGACCTTTAGCGCCTTTGAGAAGAAGCCTCACTGGCTCTCGCAGCCTGCACCACATTGTCGCGCAGCTCCAGAATTTCCAGTCGGTAGTCCTCGATGTTGATGCACACGTTGCCGTCGGGAAAACCCTCCAGATGCTCCAGTAGTAATCCACTGAGGGTTTTGGGTCCCTCGGTTGGCAGGAGCCATTCCAGCGATTTGTTGATGTCGCGCACCGTAGCGCTGCCATTGATAATATAGGAACCGTCTTTCTGTGGATAAATATCTTCAATGGTTTCGGCCAGATTAGACGTAAACTCGCCAACAATTTCTTCCAGAATGTCTTCCAGTGCCACCAGGCCCATCAACACACCGTATTCATCAACCACCACCGCCATACGGTTCTTTTTACGTTGGAAGTTAAGCAGCTGCGTGTGCAGTGGCGTGCCTTCGGGTATGAAGTAGGGCTCGGCAGCTTCGGCCAGCATTTTGTTGCGATCCAGTCCGGCTTCGCTGATAAAACGACTGGTGGTGCGCATGTGCAGTACACCACTGACCTCATTGATATCATCCGTATAGAGCGGCAAACGGGTATATTCCGAGGCTTGAATGCGCTTCAGAATCACCTCGTCGGCTTCTGCCAGGTCGATGCCATAGACCTCACTGCGCGGCACCATAATGTCATCGACAGTCACGCTTTCAAGCTCAAGTATATTCAGCAGCATCCCCTGGTGGCGGTCCGGTATCAGGTTGCCCGCCTCATTCACAATGGTGCGCAGTTCATCGGTGGTTATTGACATGTCGGCGCGCTCGGCAGGGTTGACGCCAAACAGTTTGAGTATGCCGTTGGTAATGCCGCCCACCAACCACACCAGCGGGTAAAAGACTCGCAGTAGTACAGTCAGTATCAGGCTGGCCGGGAAGGCTATTTTCTCCGGGTAACGGGCGGCCAGGGTTTTGGGTGTGATCTCGGCAAAAATCAGAATCACCAGTGTTAACAGCAGTGTGGCAATGGCGATGCCAGCGTCGCCCCACAGTCGAATGGCAATGACCGTAGCAATGGCGGAAGCCAGAATATTCACCAGATTGTTGCCGATAAGGATTAACCCGATCAGGCGATCTTGTCTGGCCAGTAGCTTACTGACGCGTTTGGCGCCCTTATGCCCTGAACTCTTCAGATGTTTTAAGCGATAGCGATTCAGCGACATCATGCCGGTCTCCGAACTGGAGAAGAATCCCGACAGAAAAATAAGTGCTACAAGAATGGAAAAGAGAAGACCCAGCGGTGCTTCGTTCAACTAGGGGTAAACCTGCAATGGAATAAAACGCAATCTTGCAGAAAAAGCGGTCGACTCGCAAGCACTCAATTGTGGCTATTGCTACTGTAAGATAACTTCCAGTACCAGCTTGCTGCCGAAGTAGGCGAGCATCAAGGCAATGAAACCGGTTAGTGTAAAGCGCACTGCGGTCTGGCTGCGCCAGCCGAGTTGGTGATGCCCCCAGAGCAGCACCGCAAAAAGTGCCCAGGCGCAGATAGACAGGACCGTCTTGTGAGCCAGTTGCTGGGCGAACATGTTCTCCAGAAATACCATCCCCGAGCCGATTGACAGGGTAAGCAGCAGCAGGCCCGCCCACAGCATTTCAAACAGGATTTTTTCCATGACCTGCAGCGGTGGCAAGATTTGCACCAGGCCAATGGGGTGCCGATGGCGCAACTGATAGTCCTGTAGAGCCACCATGCCGGCCTGACAGGCTGCCAGTGTGAGCACGGCATAGGCCAGTATAGAGCTGCCAATATGCAACAGCATACCGCCCGTGAGGTTATGTAAAGGAGTCTGATTACCCGGGGCGAGGGAGGCAGTGACGACTGTGATGGCGGCTATCGGATACAGTATGATCAGCAGGTTCTGGACCGGCCGCCACTGCACATTAAGCAAAAAGGCCAGGTTAATGATCAGAGAAATAATGGCGGATATCTTGAAAAAGCCAAGATTGATGCCCTCCGCGTACTGAATCGCGGCAATAGCGCAGACGGCATGCAGCAAGAGAGCCATCCAGGATAGGCTCAGTATTGCGGTGCGTGAGGCAGGCTGCTGGCTCCGGATCGACCTGTATTGCAAGGTGGCGACCAGTAGATAAATAGCAGCGGCAGTAAAACTGGTGACAACCATGGTTGGGGATGACTTCGCGGTAACGTATACTCCCGCCTTTGTACCGATTTGTCCGGGTATAAGCAATAGTAGCGAGATCTATCCATGTTTGAGAATCTGACTGACCGTCTATCCCATAGCCTGCGCAGTATTACTGGCAAGGCCACGCTGAGCGAAGATAATATCCAGGAGACGCTGCGCGAAGTGCGTATGGCGCTGCTGGAAGCAGATGTCGCTCTGGCAGTGGTAAAAGATTTTGTCGAGGCGGTGAAACAGCGGGCCATCGGTCAGGAAGTCTCGCGCAGCCTCAGCCCCGGACAGGCCTTTGTTAAAGTCGTTCAAGCCGAACTTGAGTCACTGATGGGGGCAAGTAACGAGGCCCTAGACCTTACGGCGCAGCCGCCCGCAGTGGTATTGATGGCCGGCCTGCAAGGAGCGGGTAAAACCACTTCGGTCGCTAAACTTGCCCGATTGCTCAAAGAGCGCGATAAAAAGTCGGTAATGGTAGTAAGCGCTGATGTTTACCGTCCTGCGGCTATCAAACAGTTGGAAACGCTGGCTGAGGAAGTGGGGGTGACCTTCTTTCCCAGTGATGATTCGCAGCAGCCTATTGATATCGTCGAGGCGGCACTGGCGCAGGCGCGTATCAAGTTTTGTGATGTGTTGCTGGTCGATACCGCCGGTCGTCTGGGTATTGATGAAGCCATGATGGATGAGCTTGCTGGTCTGCATAAGGCGATTAACCCGGTCGAGACCTTATTTGTGGTGGATGCAATGACCGGTCAGGACGCCGCGAACACGGCACGAGCCTTCAATGAGAAACTGCCGCTGACCGGCGTCGTACTGACTAAAGTTGACGCAGATACCCGCGGTGGTGCGGCGCTGTCGGTGCGTGCGATTACGGGCAAGCCAATCAAGTTCCTGGGTGTGGGCGAGCAGACTACAGCGCTGGACCCGTTTCACCCTGATCGCCTCGCTTCGCGCATTCTTGGTATGGGCGACGTATTGTCGCTGATCGAAGAGGCAGAGCAGAAGCTCGACAAGAAAAAGGCTGAACGACTGGCGCGTAAGGTTCAGAAGGGTAAGCGCTTCGACCTTGAGGATTTCCGCGATCAGCTGCAGCAGATTACCAGTATGGGCGGTATCACCGGGATGCTGGACAAGCTACCCGGTATGGGCAACATGGCGCAAATGGCCCAGCAACAGGTTGACGTCAAGCAGTTCGCTCGTATGGAAGCTATGATTAATTCCATGACACCCCTTGAACGTCGGCGCCCTGAGCTGATTCAGGGCTCGCGCAAGCGTCGCATCACGCTGGGCTCCGGTACCCAGGTGCAGGATCTTAATCGTCTCTTGAAGCAGCACAAGCAAATGCAGAAGATGATGAAAAAGATGAAGGGCGGCGGTATGGAGAAAATGATGCGTGGCATGGGCGGCATGATGCAGGGCGGCGGTGGTCCTGGTCCTGGCGGTATGCCCCCGGGTATGCCGCCGTTCAAGTAGAGCCCCAGCTGCGGTAAAGGTGCCTCGCCAGTGGCTCGGCAGGTAGCGCTAAGGCGCGGAAATACCTGAAGAAATTCTCTTCTACGGGGTTTAAAATGCCCCCGCTTTGGCGTAGAATACGCGCCTTTTCCGGCCCCCCGGTCGGTTAGGTATGCGTGTCTCGTACTGCGATGTACGCAAATACCACCACTTTAAAGGAAGTTAGCAGACGATGGTAACAATCAGATTAGCAAGAGGCGGTTCCAAAAAGCGCCCTTTTTATCACTTGACCGTGACTGATAGCCGCAACCCACGTAACGGGCGCTTTATTGAGCGTGTTGGATTCTTTAATCCGATTGCCCGTGGACAGGAAGAGCGCCTGCGCGTTGACCTGGATCGTGTGGACTTTTGGGTAGGACAGGGCGCACAGGTTTCTGATCGCGTTGCTAACCTGGTCAAGACAAACAGAGCCGCTGCCTAAGGGCTGCCAGACGGCATGAGTGACGCCGCCGCCCCAGTGATTGTTGGCCGTTTTGGAGCACCCTACGGCATCAAGGGTTGGCTGAAGATTCACTCGTTTACCGACCCGGGAGAAAATCTCCTCGAGTACGGTGATTGGTTGATAAACCGGGGTAAGCCGGGCCAAGAAAGCTGGCAAGCGCTGGCGCTAGACGCCGGTAAAGTGCACGGCAAGGGCCTGGTAGGACACGTTGCAGGGGTTGACGATCGCACCGCAGCGGAGAGCCTGAAAGGTTGTGAGATAGCGATAGCAGCGCAGGCTCTGCCAGTGCTGCCAGAGGAAGAATATTACTGGCACCAGCTTGAAGGGTTGGCAGTAACTAGCGGCGATAAGCTGCTGGGGCGTGTGGATCACCTGATGGAGACCGGCGCTAACGATGTAGTAGTTGTAAAGCCCTGTGAGGGCAGTATTGACCAGCGCGAGCGAGTTATACCCTGGTTACGGGGTAGCGTGGTGTTACAGGTAGACCTGGTACAGCAGACCATGACGGTGGAATGGGATGCGGAGTTCTAGAGTATGCAGGTAGGCGTGGTCACTCTGTTCCCCGAAATGTTTGCTGCAGTCAGTGAGCTCGGGGTTACTGGCAGGGCGGTGGCGCAGGAGTTATTGAGCTTGCACCTCACCAATCCACGGGAGTTTGCCGTGGACCGTCATGGCACGGTCGATGACCGGCCCTATGGTGGTGGCCCAGGCATGGTGATGAAGACAGAGCCACTGGAACAGGCGATCGCCAAGACCCGAAGTCTGGTCGGGGGTGATGCCAAGGTGATTTATTTGTCACCCCAGGGCAAGACGTTTGACCACGCCACGGCAGTGGAACTGGCGGGTCAAGAGTCGCTGATATTACTGGCTGGTCGCTACGAAGGCGTAGACGAGCGGTTAATAGAAGCGCAGGTGGATATGGAATTATCCATTGGCGATTATGTATTAAGTGGTGGTGAATTGGCCGCCATGGTGGTGATTGACGCGGTAACGCGGCAGTTACCCGGGGTACTGGGACATGAGTTGTCGGCGGAACAGGATTCGTTTGCCGATGGCCTGTTGGATTGTCCTCACTATACCCGGCCAGAAGTCTGGCAGGGGAAGGGCGTGCCCGAGGTGTTACTGGGCGGCAACCATGAAAAGATTCGACGCTGGCGGCTGGAACGAGCGCTGGAGAGAACGTTAAAAAGGCGCCCGGATTTGTTGCAGCAGCGACAAATGAGTGCCGAAGAGGAAGCAATACTGGCGCATTTGAGCCAGCAGTAACAGACACATAGCGGTGCGCGGGACCTGGTTCCGCTGCCGGATAGCAGACAACGCCCTCGGGCAGATTTTTAACAGGAGCACAACATGAGCAGCAACAGTATTATTTCGCAGCTGGACG
The DNA here is from genome assembly GCF_026262625.1 of Candidatus Litorirhabdus singularis. Lineage (GTDB taxonomy): Bacteria > Pseudomonadota > Gammaproteobacteria > Pseudomonadales > Halieaceae > Litorirhabdus > Litorirhabdus singularis. The sequence continues at coordinate 1,034,302 of NZ_SHNN01000002.1, read as the reverse complement.
CGGAACAGATGGAAAAGGAACTTCCTGAGTTTGCCCCCGGTGATACCGTGGTTGTCCAGGTCAAGGTAAAGGAAGGCAGTCGCGAGCGTTTGCAGGCCTTTGAAGGCGTGGTATTGGGCAAGCGTAACCGCGGCATCAACTCTGCGTTTACCGTGCGTAAAATCTCTCACGGTATTGGCGTAGAGCGTACCTTCCAGACCTTTAGTCCTCTGGTAGAGAGCATTCAGGTCAAGCGTCGCGGCGATGTGCGTCAGGCCAAGCTCTATTACTTGCGTGAGCTCAGCGGCAGGGCAGCTCGAATCAAGGAAAAGCTGTCTCGCTAAGATCTCCGAAAGGGCGACGCGAGTCGCCCTTTTTTGTACTCGGGCAGAAACACTATGGCGCCAGCGCAGCTCACCATTAGCGACCCCGAGGCGCAGATTATCAGCGCCTTTCTGGACGCCTTGTGGCTGGAGAAGGGGCTCGCCGACCAAACCTTAATGGCCTACCGCCGCGATTTGACTCATTACGCTAGCTGGCTGCAGTCTCGCGGCGCGATACTGCTGCAGGCGCAGCGGTCCGAGTTGCTTGATTACCTCGGTGAACGCATTGTCGAAGGCTACTCCGCTCGCTCCAGTGCACGCTTTTTGTCCTGTATCCGCGGCTTTTACCGCTATCAGCTGCGCGAAGGTCAGGTCACTAGCGACCCAACCCTGGATATCGATAGCCCACGTTTGGGGCGACCGCTACCCAAATCCCTGAGCGAAGCCGACGTTGAGCGCCTGCTGCAGGCACCAGACCTGGATTTGATACTGGAGTTTCGCGACCGCACTATGCTCGAACTGCTTTATGCCTGCGGCTTGCGTGTCACTGAGCTGATTTCCCTGCAGGTATCGCAGGTGGGCTTTAATCAGGGGGTGGTGCGCATCATTGGTAAAGGCAATAAGGAGCGCCTGGTGCCCATGGGTGAAGAAGCATTAAGTTGGTTGCAACGCTTTATGCAGGGGCCGCGGGCCGAGTTATTGGGGCATGTGCCCAGTGAGGCGGTATTTCCCAGTCGACGGGGTGCACAAATGACTCGCCAGGCCTTTTGGTATCGTATTAAAATCTACGCGCAACGTGCAGGGATAACCAGTCCGCTATCTCCGCACACGCTGCGGCATGCGTTTGCCACTCATCTGCTCAATCACGGCGCAGATTTACGCGTCGTGCAGCTGCTACTGGGCCATAGCGACCTGACTACCACGCAGATTTATACGCATGTGGCCCGAGAACGAATGAAAGAACTGCATGCCCAGCATCATCCGCGTGGCTAGCAGCAGGGAACCAACCAGGACCAATGTGCTCCAAAGTAGATACTCACGAAAGGAAACAGGCATGCGTTTTACACATTTAGGCAGATATCTTGCATTCGCTGTACTACTGAGCGTAGCGCAGGGTGCGCTTGCGGCGGCAACTCCGGAGGATCTAATCCGTGAGCGGCTGACTCAGGCACGTCCTGATTTCAACATACTCTCGATCAAACAGAGTGAGGTCAAGGGCATGTACGAGGTGCAGATCGCAGCCGGTCCGCTGGTGTACGTTACGGCAGACGCGACGCATTTTTTCCTCGGAGATCTGTTTGCGGTGAATGATGATGGTCTGGTCAATATTGCAGAGCAGCGTCGTGATGACAGTCGTAAGTCATTGCTGGCCGAGGTCTCGATGCAGGACATGATCGTCTACCCGGCTACAGGAGAAACCCGCGCGCGGGTGACGATATTTACTGATGTTGACTGCTTCTACTGTCAGAAACTGCACCAGGAAGTCCCGCAAATGAATGCGATGGGCATTGAAATTCGCTACCTCGCTTATCCGCGCTCAGGTATTGGCGGTGATTCCTATCGAAAGATTGCCAGCGCCTGGTGTGCAGCAGATCCCAACGCAGCAATGAACAAGCTGAAGAATCGGGAAAGCATCGCTCAAAACGTCTGTGAAGACAATCCAGTAGCCGATCAGTTCGCGCTGGGGCAGGAGATGGGTGTGCGCGGAACACCGGCGATGGTGTTAGAAAGTGGACAAATGGTACCGGGCTATCTTTCCGCCGCCGATCTCGCTGCACGCTTGGGTATTAATTAACCAAACTTCCTCTGTAGTGGCGGGCCGCGTTGACAGGTCCGGCGCGCCTCAGTAAGGTTCCCTCCCTTGTTTCTGTCGGCGCATAGCCGGCCAATGATTGGTGTCCGTCGTGGAAGATCAGTTCCAGAGAATTGAAAGACTACCCCCCTATGTTTTCAACATTATCGGAGATTTGAAGCAGCAGGCGCGCGCCGCTGGTGAAGATATTATCGACTACGGCATGGGTAATCCCGATCAGCCGACGCCGTCCCATATCGTTGATAAATTAGTAGAAACCGCGCGCCGTGGCGACACTCATCGCTATTCCCAGTCGCGCGGTATACCGCGTCTGCGTAAAGCTATTTGTGACTGGTATCAACGGCGCTACGATGTCAGTCTGGATCCGGAAACCGAAGCCATCGTCACGCTGGGCTCCAAAGAAGGTCTGGCGCACCTGGCACTGGCCACGACAGGTCCCGGCGATGCCATTTTGGTACCCAACCCGTCTTACCCGATTCACCCTTATGGCTTTGTCATAGCCGGCGCCGATATTCGCCACGTGCCGATGGCGGGAGAGGAAGAGTTTTTTGCCGAGTTGGATAATGCTATTCGCAACAGCTGGCCCAAGCCCAAGATGCTGGTGCTTAACTTTCCGTCCAACCCGACCACCCACTGTGTGGAGCTGCCCTTCTTTGAAAAAGTGGTAGCAATAGCGCGTGAACATCAAATTTGGGTGGTACAGGATCTGGCTTATGCAGACCTGTGTTTTGATGGCTACGAAGCGCCCTCTATTCTACAAGTTGAAGGCGCGAGAGAAGTTGCCTGTGAATTCTTTACTCTGTCCAAGAGCTATAACATGCCAGGCTGGCGCGTCGGATTCTGCGTGGGAAACCATCAGCTGGTCGGCGCATTAGCGCGTATGAAATCCTATTTGGACTACGGTATGTTCACCCCGGTACAGGTAGCGGCGATTAGTGCGCTTGAGGGTGATCAGAGCTGTGTGGAAGAAATTCGGCAACTGTACCTGAGTCGCCGCAACGTCCTGTGTGACGGCCTGAATTCGGCGGGTTGGCCAGTGGTGCCGCCCAAGGCGACGATGTTTGTGTGGGCAGAAATCCCCGAGTTTTATCGCGAGATGGGGTCCCTGGAGTTCAGTAAAAAGCTCTTGCGTGATGCGCAGGTCGCGGTTTCACCCGGTATTGGTTTTGGTGAATATGGTGAGGGCTTTGTGCGTTTTGGATTGATTGAAAACGAGCATCGGACCCGACAGGCTATTCGTAATATAAAGAGAATGATCAAGAAGGATGGTTTTGCCTGAGATGGATAAGGTCAGAGTAGGGCTTTGCGGCCTGGGTACAGTAGGTGCAGGAACTTTGAACGTATTGCAGCGCAACCGCATAGAGATATGTGCGCGGGCAGGCTGCGATATTGAAATTGTGCACATCGGTACACGCAGTGACAAGCCTGACGTCGACGTCACCGGAATCAAGGTGAGTCGCGATATCTTTGATGTTGCCCGCGACCCAGATGTTGATATCGTGCTGGAATTGATCGGTGGCACTACCACCGCGCTGGAGTTGGTGCGCACGGCCATCAGTCATGGCAAGCATGTGGTTACAGCCAACAAGGCGTTGATTGCCGAGCACGGTAACGAACTTTTGGCCGAAGCCAGAGCTGCCGGAGTGAGTATCGCTTTTGAAGCTGCAGTGGCTGGCGGTATTCCGATCATCAAAGCGCTGCGCGAAGGTCTGTCCGGCAACCGTATCGAATGGCTGGCTGGCATCATCAATGGTACGGGTAACTTTATTCTTACCGAGATGAGTGAGAAAGGCCGTGACTTCGCCGATGTCCTGGCCGAAGCACAAGCCCTGGGCTACGCTGAAGCTGATCCCACCTTTGATGTAGAGGGGATTGATGCGGCGCACAAATTGGTCATTCTGGCGGCGATCGCGTTTGGCATGCCACTGCAGTTCGATAAGGTTTATATTGAAGGCATTAGTACTCTGGAATCCGAAGATGTGGATTACGCAGCAGAGTTGGGCTATCGCATAAAGCACCTGGGTATCGCCCGGCGCTCAGCCGGCGGCGTAGAGATGCGTGTACATCCAACTCTGATTCCTGAGTCGCGTCTGCTGGCCAACGTAAACGGTGTTAAGAACGCGGTACTGGTCGAGGGCGATGCGGTAGGTCCGACGTTATACTACGGTGCTGGTGCTGGTGCTGAGCCGACCGCCTCTGCGGTGCTGGCTGATCTGGTAGACCTGGCTCGTGATATGGCCTGCGGTCAGAGCCCCAGCGTTGCTGTGTTGGGCGCCGCAGAGGGCTCTGATGTGCCCCAGGTGGTGCCGATTGAAGACGTCAACTGTGCCTGGTATCTGCGTTTGCGCGCTGAGGACAAACCGGGTGTGATGTCAAACGTGGCAAGCATACTCAGTGATGCGGGTATTAGTATTGAAGCTTTGATTCAAAAGCAGCCGCCCGCGGGTATCAGCCATGTACCTATTATTATCCTGACTAATCAGGCATTGGGTGCGACCGTTAATGCGGCCTGCGCTCAGTTGGAGGCTTTGCCCAGTGTGGTAGACGCTGTGGCCCGGTTGCGGGTAGAAAGTCTGGACGGTTAAATAGCGGCACTACGTTGTCACTAAGGCGTGAGTAAGAGGAGAGAGTGGCGTTGAAATACGTTAGCACCCGGGGCCAGGCTCCGGCACTGAATTTTGAAGAAGTACTGCTAACCGGTCTGGCGGTTGACGGTGGTCTTTACGTGCCCGAATCACTGCCGCAGTTTTCCAGCGCTGATCTCGCCGCCATGGCCGGTTTGAGCTACCCGGAGTTGGCGCTGCGGATCATCAGTCCGTTTGTGGCAGAGTCGATCCCCGAAGCTGACCTCGCCACTATTATTGATGACTGCTACGCCGAGTTCCGTCACGAAGCTGTGGCCCCGTTGGTGCAGCTGGGCGCCAATGAATGGGTGTTGGAACTGTTTCACGGCCCGACGCTGGCGTTCAAAGATTTCGCCCTGCAGTTGCTGGGGCGCTTGCTGGATTACATATTGGAACGCCAACACCGCAAGGTGGTGATCATGGGGGCGACCTCGGGTGATACCGGTTCTGCTGCAATCGAGGGCTGCAAACGCTGCAAGAATATCGATATCTTTATTCTACACCCGCATGGGCGGGTATCCGATGTGCAGCGCCGCCAAATGACCACTGTGGTCGGTGACAATATCCACAATATCGCAGTCGAAGGTAATTTTGATGACTGCCAGGCGATGGTGAAGGCCAGCTTTAATGATCGCAGCTTTCTGCCTGAAGATCGCCATCTGGTGGCCGTCAACTCGATCAACTGGGCGCGCATCATGGCGCAGATTGTCTACTACTTTTACGCGGCAGTGGCCGTTGGCAGTCCGCACCGCAAGGTATCTTTCTCAGTACCTACCGGCAATTTCGGTGATATTTTTGCCGGCTATCTGGCTCAGAAGATGGGGCTGCCTGTCGAGAAGCTGATTATTGCCACTAATGCCAACGACGTGTTGCACCGGATTATGCAAAACGCCGTCTACCATCGCGGTCAGCTGCAGCACACGCTCTCACCGAGCATGGATATCAGTGTCTCGAGTAACTTTGAACGCCTGTTGTTTGATCTTTATCAGCGTGATGGTGCTGCCATAGCGGAGTTAATGGATACCTTTCAGCACGGCGATATCACTTTCAGTAGTGAAGCGATGGCGACTGCACGCGAGTTGTTCAGCAGTCAGAGCGTGGACGATGCGACAACCTGCGCTCTGGTCAAACACGTCTATGACACCAGTGAGTACCTGCTGGATCCGCACTCGGCGATTGGAGTCAGCGCGGCACGTGATCTTTGTGCGGGATCAGCTACACCGGTGATAACCCTGGCTACTGCGCATCCCGCGAAATTCCCGGCGGCCGTTGCCGAGGCGGGTCTTAGTGTGAAGCCTGCATTACCCCAGCATCTGTCCGACCTGTTTGAGCGCGAAGAACGCTTCGCGGTGACGCCCAACGACTTGAGCGCGGTTCAGGCGCACATGATCGCGCACATCAAAGTCTAAAGCGTTTGAAAAAAGCCATTCGTCGTCGTTTGCAAGCAGAGCTGCCAGCGGCGGGTTTTGGGCTGCACCCGATATTGGAGCAGGTCTATGCCAATCGTGGTGTTCGCAAGACAGCCGACCTTGCGCTAAGCCTGGATCAATTATTACCACCCAATGACTTAATGGGATTGGACTCGGCGGCAGTCATGCTCGCAGATGCCCTGCAGCAACAGTCCAGTATTGTCATCGTCGGAGATTTTGATGCCGATGGCGCTACCAGCACGGCGCTGGTAGTCACCGTGCTGCGACAGTTGGGGTTTCAGCAGGTGGCTTACCTGGTGCCCAATCGCTTTGAATACGGCTATGGTTTGACGCCGGAGATTGTGGCGCTGGCTGCGCAGCAAAAACCCGATATTATTATCACCGTAGACAACGGTATCTCCAGCGTCAGTGGCGTTGCTGCTGCCACCGGCTTCGGTATTCGAACCCTCGTCACAGATCATCATCTACCCGGAACTGAGCTTCCTGCTGCGGATGTGATCGTCAACCCGAATCAGACCGGCGACAGTTTCGCCAGTAAAAACCTGGCCGGTGTGGGCGTAATCTTTTACGTGATGCTGGCGCTGCGTGCGCAATTGCGCGAGCGCGACTATTTTCAGCGCAGCGGTGTTGCGGAGCCGAATCTGGCGGAGGTGCTTGACCTGGTGGCGCTGGGAACGGTAGCCGACGTGGTGCCGCTAGACCATAACAATCGCGTGCTGGTAGAGCAGGGCTTGAAGCGTATGCGAGCCGGACGCGTGCGGCCCGGCATAGTGGCATTGGCCGAAGTAGCGCAAAGATCCCTGGCTCGGCTCACGGCTGCAGATTTGGGATTTGCGTTGGGGCCGCGCTTGAATGCTGCCGGGAGGCTCGATGATATGTCCATCGGTATTGAGTGCCTGCTGGCCGATAATCCACAACGTGCGCGCACGTTGGCCAGTGAGCTGAATGACTTTAATCGCGACCGCCAGCAGATTGAACGTGAAATGCATGCCGATGCCTTGCGTAAACTGGACGATTTTCTGCCCGGTGCGGACACCACACCACCGGCGGCCTTGTGTTTATATGACAAGCAGTGGCATCAGGGCGTGGTGGGTATTCTCGCAGCGCGGATTAAGGAACGCTTGCATCGACCGGCTATTGCATTTGCCGATGGCGATGAAACAACTATTAAGGGCTCGGCGCGGTCCATCCCCGGCCTGCATATTCGCGACGCGCTGGAGCGCGTGTCGACACTGGCGCCCGGTCTGATTATAAAGTTCGGCGGTCATGCTATGGCGGCGGGTTTGAGCATTGAGCGCAAGGATTTTGAACGTTTTCGCGACCTGTTTGAGCACGAGGTTGAGCGCCTGCTCGACGGTGTAGAATTGGAGGCGGCGATAGAATCGGATGGTGAGCTGCCGGCCTCCCAGATGCAATTGGAGCTGGCGCGGCAGCTGCGCTTTGGTGGACCCTGGGGGCAGCACTTTCCGGAACCGGTGTTTGATGGTGTGTTTACCTTAGTGCAGCAACGGATTGTCGGTGAACGCCACCTGAAACTGGTATTGGCGCATCCGCAGCAACCTGATCAGCTGTTGGATGCTATAGCCTTTAATATCGATACAGCATTGTGGCCTGATCACGAGCTTGAGCAAGTGCGCGTCGCCTATAAACTGGACAGTAACGAGTTCCGGGGGCGAGAGACGGTGCAGATGCTGATAGAGGTGTTGGAACCGGTCTGAAGAAGGGGCTTGACCTTCCAGCAGCTGTAAGGTTTACATTGTAGTCGTAGCCCGATGGAGACGACCATGAATATCAGCGCCGCCGCTGCCGCCAGCGGCCTCAGTAGTAAGACAATTCGCTACTACGAAGACATTGAACTAATCCCGCCAGCGAGTCGCGCGGATAACGGCTATCGCTACTACGATGTATCGGCGGTAGAGCAGCTCAGATTTGTACATCAAGCCCGTCTGGTGGGCTTTTCTGTAGCGGAATGCCGACAGTTGCTGGAGCTGCAGAGTAACTCCCAGCGTCACAGTGCCCACGTCAAAAGCCTGGTGCTGGAAAAGTGTGACCAGTTGGAGCAACGCATTGAGGAGCTGCTGCAAATGCAGTCGATGCTGCGTGATCTGGCCAGCCGTTGCAGCGGCAACGAGGGTCCGGACTGCGCCATTCTCGATGAACTGGGTCGGGGTAGCGCGCATGAGTGATTGCTGTGATACAGAAAAGCCGGCGCCAGCTGCGGACGACGCTGCGACCGATCACTGTTCGGGGCACGCTGCAGGCCCTCGCAAGCCCGACCGATTTCTCTGGTTTTGCGTGAGCTCGGTGGTAGTGCTTTACGCTATTGGTCTCTGGCTGCCCCATGAATCGCTGGATCCTGGCCGCCTGTCGATTCTGTCTCACGGGGTCATCGACCTGTTCAATAGCATGTGGTGGGGCATGGCTATTGGTGTGGTGTTTGTCGGTATTCTTGGTTATATCCCTCGCGATCTGGTGATGTCGGTGTTGGGTTATGCGCCTGGGTTCAGCTCATTACTGAGGGCAACAGTCGCCGGCGTATTTCTGGACCTGTGCAGCCACGGTATTCTCGCCGTGGCAATGAAGCTCTATGAACGTGGGGCCTCGTTGGGTCAAGTGATGGCCTTTTTGCTGGCCAGCCCCTGGAATTCCTTCAGCTTGACGTTGATTCTTTTTGGCCTGATAGGGGTGGGTTGGACGTTGCTGTTTATTGCGCTGTCTCTGGTCATTGGACTGATAAGCGGTGCCATTTTTGATGCGCTGGTGGCGCGGGGTAGACTGCCGGAGAACCCACATCGTGAGTTTCTTAATGCAGAGGCTAACGCAGGGCTTTTATGGCGTGAATTTCGAGCTTCCTGGCAATTTTCAATGGCCGGCAGCGGACGCCTGTTGCTCGAAGGTGTGCGCGGCTCGCGAATTGTGATTCGGTGGGGTCTCTTTGGGATATTACTGGCCTCAGTCATCCGTATGTTGGTGCCGGAAGCCGTCTTTGCCACCTGGTTTGGAGCCACTATGACGGGTTTGGGGCTGACTATACTGGCGGCCACGATTATCGAGGTTTGCTCCGAGGGCACTACCCCTGTGGCTGCGGATCTTATGCATAGAGGGTCTGCACCCGGTAATTCCTTTGCTTTTCTGATGGCCGGTGTAGCCACCGACTATACCGAAATTATGTCGATTCGAGATACCACCCGGTCCTGGAAAATCGCGCTGTTTTTACCATTGATCACCTTACCGCAGATTATCGTGTTGGCGATTGTGCTTAACCAATTCCCCGTATGAGTGGTGTGCAGCGCAATTAGCGTGCGGCGGTACTAGAGCTGAGCTGCCCGCTGCGCTAAAATGCGCGCCTTTTACACTAGCTGGTCACGCCGTTTATGTTGGAAGTTAACCCCATTGTCCAAATGATCAAGGATATCAGTGAGCGCACCGATGTGCTTAGGGGGTATCTTTGACTACGCCAACCGCAAAGAGCGTCTTGCTGAAGTAGAGCTGGAGTTAGCCGAGCCCGGCGTTTGGGAAGAGCCAGAGCGCGCCCAGGAGCTGGGGCGCGAGCGTTCCGCATTGGAAACTATCGTCAATACGATTGAACAGCTGGACGCGGGCTGCACAGATGCCAGCGATCTGCTGGAAATGGCCGTTGAAGAACAAGATGCCAGCACGGTCGAGGAGATCGAGGTCGATCTGGCTGGGCTGATCGGACAGTTAGAGAAGCTGGAATTCCGTCGTATGTTTTCCGGTGAGATGGACGCCAGCAATGCCTATCTGGACATCCAGTCTGGGTCTGGCGGTACCGAAGCACAAGATTGGGCAGAAATGGTACTGCGTATGTATCTACGCTGGGGCGAGGCCAAGAACTTCAAGACCACCCTGGAAGAAGCCTCATCGGGTGATGTTGCCGGTATCAAGAGTGCCACTATTCGTTTTGAGGGAGAATATGCCTTTGGTTGGTTGCGCACTGAAACCGGCGTGCACCGCTTGGTCCGCAAGTCGCCCTTTGACTCTGGAAATCGTCGCCACACGTCGTTCTGTTCAGTGTTTGTTTCACCGGAGATTGACGACAACGTAGACATCGATATCAACCCTGCGGACGTGCGCACCGATACTTACCGCGCCTCCGGAGCGGGTGGCCAGCACGTCAACAAGACTGATTCAGCTGTGCGCTTGACCCATGAGCCTTCGGGCATTGTGGTGCAGTGCCAGAGCGAGCGCTCACAGCATCAAAACCGCGACAAGTGCTGGAAGATGTTACGCGCCAGGCTGTATGAGCAGGAAATGCTGCGTCGCTCTGAGAAAGCGCAGGCGGTGGAAGACAGTAAATCTGATATTGGCTGGGGCAGCCAGATTCGCTCCTATGTGCTGGATGATCAGCGCATCAAGGACCTGCGGACCAGTGTAGAGACTTCCAATACTCAAGCGGTGCTGGATGGTGATTTGGATAAGTTTATTGAGGCCTCGCTGAAAAGCGGGCTGTAGCCCAAGCGGCGGGAACGGAGCAGGTAATGACAGAGACTGATGCACAGGATACGAATAAGCTGATCGCGGAACGGCGCGGCAAGTTGACCGAGCTACGTGAGCACGGTAACGCCTTTCCCAATGACTTTCGTCGCACCGGCTTTGCTGGCGAGTTACAGAGTGAGTTTGAAGCTAGCGAAAAAGCCACGCTGGAAACCGAGAATAGAGAGTATGCCGTATGCGGGCGTTTGATCCGTAACCGCGGTGCATTCCTGTTGATTCAGGATGTTAGCGGAGAAATTCAGCTCTACGTTAACCGTAAGGAGCTTGATGAGGAGACCCTGAAGCAGATTAAAAGCTGGGACCTGGGTGATATTGTGGCCGCACGTGGACCACTGCATCGGTCGGGCAAGGGTGATCTTTACATCAATATGGAAGAGGCGCGACTGCTGACCAAGGCGCTGCGCCCTTTACCCGATAAGTATCACGGTCTGGCGGATCAGGAAATGCGCTACCGGCAGCGCTATGTAGATCTGATCGTCAACGCGGAATCACGCAACGTCTTTATTTTGCGCTCGGCGATCGTCGATTTTATTCGCCGCTATATGCAGGCTCAGGACTTCATGGAAGTCGAAACACCTATGATGCAGGTGATTCCAGGTGGTGCCGCGGCTAAGCCGTTTGTAACTCACCACAATGCGCTGGACATGGATATGTACCTGCGTATTGCGCCTGAGCTGTATCTGAAGCGATTGGTTGTCGGTGGCTTTGAGCGAGTATTTGAAATTAACCGCAGCTTTCGTAACGAAGGTTTATCCACCCGTCACAATCCCGAGTTTACGATGCTGGAGTATTATTGGGCCTATGCGGACTACCGGGACGCTATGGACCTGACTGAGGACATGTTGCGTCAACTGGCCGAGGCGGTGCTGGGAACAACGCGATTGAATTATCAGGGAGCCGAATACGACCTGGAACAGCCATTCGCGCGCATGACCGTATTCGACTCCATTTTGCACTTTAATCCGCAGCTGGATGCGGCGCGGCTGGCTGACGTTACCGGGGCTCGTGAAATCGCCACAGCCTTGGAGATTCCCCTCAAAGACAGCTGGGGGCTGGGTAAAGTCCAGATCGAAATTTTCGAAAAAACGGTCGAGCATTTATTGGATCAGCCGACGTTTATTACCGCCTATCCTACCGAAGTTTCGCCATTGGCCAGACGCAGTGATGCTGACCCATTTGTGACTGACCGCTTTGAGTTCTTTGTCGGTGGCCGTGAGTTGGCGAATGGCTTTTCGGAGCTCAACGATGCTGAGGATCAGGCCGAACGATTCCGCAATCAGGTGGCTGAAAAAGACGCTGGTGATGAGGAGGCCATGCATTACGATGCCGACTATATCACCGCACTCGAGTACGGTTTACCGCCGACAGTAGGGCAGGGCATTGGTATTGATAGACTGGTTATGTTGTTCGCTGATGTGTCGTCTATTCGCGATGTGTTGCTGTTTCCACATATGCGACCCGAATAGGTGGCGGCGGTCCTTGCCGATGTTACACTGAGTCCATGTTGAATCATTATCCGATCGTCCTGAGTCTGATTGCCCTGCTGCTGGTAGGGGGGTGTGCGAGTTCACCGCCTTCGGGAAGTGGCTCAGGCTCGGCTGGGCCGGCAGAGGAAATTACCCTCAATATGCCTCAGCGAAATTGTCAGTGTGAAACTTCGCCGGGCGAGGAAGCGTTTCTGGAAAAGGGCTTTGAATCGTTGCATGATGAGCAATATCTCGAAGCTTTGCAGTACTTTCAGCGCTACCAGCGACTGGAGAAAACCGACCGCGCAGATCTGCAGGCTAAGATTGCAATTGCGTATCTGAGTATTATTCCCGACAGCCCGATCTATGACAGCGAAGCCGCACGCGATAGCTATCGACAGCTGCGCCAACAGATTGCGACGCACGAGCCCTTATACGGAAAGATTCAATTGGTGCAGGATTCTTTGGAGACCTTTCTGGAGATGGACTCTGGTATCGGTAACCTGAAGCAAGAAAACGCCAGACTGCGCGAGGAACTGGCCAAGCGCGAACAAGCGATCAAACGGCTGCGTGATCTGACTCTCGGCGTTGAACCCGCACCGGCAGCGACACCGTAAACGTCGTTCCAGCGGCAAGCTCGCTCTCTACTGCCAGAGAGCCACCCATCAAATCACAGTGCTCTTTGCAGATCGCGAGCCCCAATCCAGTACCGCCGTAGTTTCGAGTTGTACTGTCTTCTGCCTGCACAAATGCTTCAAAAATGCGTTCCTGCTGATCTTCGCTCATGCCGATACCGCTATCAGCTACCGTAAAATCAAGCCAGTTTGGGGAGTCTGGGCGAGCCTGAGCCGTGACCTTGATCGTGCCCGTATGAGTAAACTTGGTAGCATTGCCCAGCAGGTTGAGGAACACCTGGCGGAACTTGGTCGCATCGTTGTAGAGCATGGGTAAATCAGAGTTAAGGCTGAGTTCCAGCGTATTGCTTTGTTTTTCCAGTAATGGCGCCACCGACTCGCACACTTGCTCCAGTAATGCAGCGGCATCGAACTCCTCGAAGTGTACGGTCATCTTTCCTGTTTCTATCTTCGACAGATCAAGAATGTCGTTGATAAGCGATAACAGTTGTTTGCCCGACAGGATGATCTTGTCGAGGTCCTGTTGCACCTGCGGTGTGTCTATTTCACCGCCGTCGCCTAGTTCATCGAAGAGCATCTCGCTGTAGCCGATGATGGCGTTCAGTGGTGTGCGGAGCTCATGACTGACATTGGCGAGGAAATTACTTTTGGCCTGGTTGGCCTGATCAGCGGTCTCTTTAGCTTCCTGCACCTCGTCGATGGCGTTGCGAAGTTTATCTGACATATCGTTAAACGCATCGGCCAGTTCCCCGAGTTCCCCGCTATCTTCAATATTGTCGATACGATAATTCAGATCGCCGCTGCCAATTCGCATGGTGCCGGTTTTCAGTCGGCTGAGAGATTCATTGGTATAACGAATCAGAAAAAACCCAAGAATACTGGTCAGGAAAATGGAGGCGACAAAACCGATAACTGTGATGCGGTCAGTGAGGGAGATAGTCTGGTCAATGATGATCGCGCGTTGTTCTGCAATGAAACTCTGACGTTGTTCCAGTCGGTTTAGTAAGGCCAAGGTCTCACTATAGTCTTCCGGTGCATCTGCGCCGGTTGCCGGCGCCTGGTAGCCAGGATTATTGTAATTATCGTAGAACACTTGCCAGGCCGGAATTAGCCGTTGGCTGACCTGCCACAGAGCGCTGTATTGCGGGCGTGTAATCTCCTCGGACAGACGACCGAGAGCGTCTATTTCTCCGGCAATCGAATCCAGACTGGCGCTGGCGCGCCGTTGTTCATTTTCGTCCAGTAGGTCATCGGTAGTCTCACGCAGAGTTGCGAGTATTCGAATCTGCTTGCGCTGGTCCTCCAGTTCCAGGCCGATACTGGTACTGAGTTGCTGTGCTGCGACGGAGTGTCGGTAGGCTGCCATGCTTTCGGTACGCGCCAAACTACCCCAGAAATGAGTCCCCACATTCAGCGACAGGATGAGCAGAATAGCCAGCAGTGACAGCGTTAGTCGCCGGGTCAGGCTCACCCCGGTTTACTCCGCCCGCGGCACACGCTGGCGATTTTCTCGAGCAGGTCTGGAAAGTCGATTGGCTTGGTAGCGTAATCATCGCAGCCGACTGCCATGGCCTTCTCGCGATCCTCGTTCATGGCATGTGCTGTCAGTGCAATAATCGGCGTGTCTGACAGGGCTGGGTCTTGGCGTATCTCGCTACAGGTGGTCCAGCCGTCTTTTATGGGTAGATTCATATCCAGTAACACTACGTTAGCGGGTGCTGCGCGCAATTTGTCCAACGCCTGCTGTCCATCGCCAGCGGTTACCACCTCAAACCCAGCGCGGCTAAGGCGCCGCTTCAGCATATCCCTGTTGAGCTCATTGTCCTCAACTAATAGGACTATTTCAGACATCGCTAACAGCTCCCGTCACAGGTGCGGCAGTAATCTGGATGATATCGACGCTTTTGTTAATGCCCTTGACCTTTACCTGTTCGCGGCGCCCCGTAGTGAAGCCGGTGGGTAATTTCTCCAGTGTGCTTTGCGACACCAGTATTTCACCGCCGGCGGTGCGCTCTTCAATGCGTGCAGTGAGATTTACGTGGTGTCCGACGATGCCGTACTTGCTGCGTTTTTCAGAACCGATATTTCCGGCCACCACGGTTCCCGTGTTGACGCCGATACCCATTGTTACCTCTGGCAGCCCCGCCTCGACATATTCGCGGTTGATGGTAGCTACCGCAGCCTGCATCTCCAGTGCACATTGCACTGCACGCTCAGTATCGTCGTCGCGACTGATAGGTGCACCAAAAATCGCAAGAATACCGTCACCAATAAATTCATCGACGGTGCCCTGGTGCGCCATAATGATGTCTGACATGGTGCCCAGATACGTGTTTAGCAACTTCATAACGTTTTCGGGTGCCAGGTTTTCACAGATAGTCGAGAACTTGCGAATATCTGACATAAGGATGGTGACTTCGCGCAGGTCACCGCCCAGGCTTAGCCCTTCTGGTTGTTCCAGTAGGTTGGCGACGATTTCATCGGATACATAGCGGCCGAAGGTAGATCGGATGAAAGCTTCATTGCGCTCCAGTTGCTGGCGGTACTGATCTTCCAGGTCATGCCAGCGTTTGCGCTCCAGGCCGGCCTTGATCCTGGCCTGTAACAGTACCGGGTTGAAGGGTTTGAACAGGTAGTCGTCGGCGCCAGCCTCGATGCAAGTAATAATACCTTCCATGTCTTGGCGGCCGGAGATCACGATGACCGGTATGGCACGCCACTCTGCATTGGCCTTGATGCGGTTGAGCACCTCATTACCGTCCATGCCAGGCATGATAAGGTCGAGTAATACGGTATCTATAGAGTTGTGCTCTAATAATTCCAGCGCTTGGGCACCGCTGCTGGCGGTCAGCACCCGGTGCCCGGAGCGCGTCAGGTAGCGTCCCAGCAAGTCCAGGTTCTCGGCGGTATCATCGACCGCCAGAATAGTGCCGGATTCGGCCTCATCCACAACCTGTAGGCTACGTAGTGCGCTGTTGTCACTAGCGGCAGACGTGATCGCTTTGAGCAAACGCTGCAGTACGGCGTGAAGATTGCTGTGTATTGCCGTGAGGTCTTCGCACAACAGCTCGGCATAGCCGCGCATCGCTCCCAGCACATTGCGGAGATTGTGTTCGCTGTGCTCGTCAAGGTCCGCGAGTAGCGCTTCCAGTGCTGCGCTGGCGGATAATAGCTTGTCAAAATCATCCGACTGCTCACGGCTGAGCTCCGCACGACTGTATTCCAGCCCACGCAACTCCGCCATGGCTTTAAAGACATGGTCGGTCCACGGACTGCCAGCTATGTTATTGGCCAATTAAACTGAATCCTGATCTTGTGACGTCGAACACGGATTATAGCTAGCCGTGTAGCTCAGTAATAGTGCGCAGCGGATACAGTTTGGGTTAACATAGATCAACGCACGGGGGCTAGTGCGACCAAGATTGGAGTATGACCTTGATTTTGCAACAGGTTGAGATATTTGAAGGGCTGTCGGAAGCCGAATTGGATGCGTTGTCTTCGAGCAGCAGCAGCCGTTCCTTCCCCAAAAATACGGTGGTCATCCACGAGAACGACCCGGCTGACTCATTGTTCATTATCGAAAGCGGTAAGGTAAAAGTTTACTGTAGTGATAAGAATGGCAAAGAGTTCATCATGAACACTCAGGGTCAGGGTGACTATTTTGGTGAGCTGGCTTTGCTAGATGATTCGACCCGTTCCGCTTCGGTAAGAACGGTAGAGAAATCCAGCTTCTGCATTATTTTCAAAGATGACTTTAATCGCGTGCTGGACGAACACCCCAATATTTCTCGGCAGCTGATTCGTAATCTCTCGGCCCGAGTTCGTAAGCTGACTGCTGACGTCAAGAGTCTGGCACTGCAGGACGTCTATGGCAGGGTCGCGAACGTGCTGATGGATCTGGCGGAGGAGCGCGGTGACGGTACTCTGCTAATTCCGGAGAAACTCACTCAGCAAGACATAGCCGACCGTGTCGGTGCGTCCCGTGAAATGGTAGCGCGTATCCTCAAGGACCTCACCATCGGCGATTATATTCGCTTCGAAGGTCGCCACATCATCATCAACTCGCGCCTGCCCGCGAAATACTAGATCTGTTTGGGCTGTTTGGCAGAATTCATTCTGCCAAGATTCTCACCAAGGTATAGGCTGCCGGCTAGTCGCCACCCCAACAATATAAGCAAACGTTAAAATTGCCGCTCCCAGCGCAGCCCCGCGCTCAACTCGATTGCGGCCCCAGTGCAATGCCACCATTCCCAGCCCGATATACAACAACAGCGCTGCCAACTTGGCACTCAGCCACGCTTGCTGCAAAGGCCACTGGCCAGAGATAGTCGCCAGCCCCAGCGCGCTGAGCAATAGCAGGCTGTCGATACTCATGGCGAGTCGCCGGGTAAGTGCCAATCGTAATAGGGGGGAGCCTCTGAGCATCCAAACCCCACGCAGAATAAACCCACAAATCGAAATCCAGGCGCAGGCCATGTGCACCAACTTGATTGCTGGGTAGTAGTCAGGCAAGGCGGCTATTCATTCTTATTGTTCACTGTCTCGCTACTCATGCTATCAACAACACTACTGAGCTGCCCGTGCGCCAACCGAGTATGAATAGTCGCGCCAACATGGGTTTGACTCGCATCTGTCAGCACCGCCCCGTCCTCGGTCGTGACTAACGCATAGCCGCGCTCCAGTGTTGCCAGCGGGCTTAATGAGTTGAGCATGCCGGTGGTACGACCAAGACGACTGCCCTGGGTCTGTAGCTGCAGTCGCATCGATGAGCGCAGCGCTGCCATTGCATTGTGTAAAGCATAGCGATACTGACTGATGCCGCGTTCTGGCGAAAGTCGGCCCAGATGAGCGCGGGTCAGGCTTAATTTCTGGCGCCGCCGCTCCATCTGGTTCGATAAGCTCAAGTTCAAGCGCAGTTCGAGGTCGTCCAGGCGCTGAAACTGTTCCTGCAGGCGTTCACCGGGGTGTTTCAGCAGGCGGCGCAGATTTTGCACACCCTCTCGTTCCGCGCGCAGTCGTCGGCTAATACTCCGATACAGTGCCTGCTCGGTAGAACGCAGGCTGGCGATGAGCTGGGGTTGCTCCGGACTGAGTAATTCTGCGGCAGCGGAGGGAGTGGCTGCGCGCGCATCCGCGACAAAGTCAGCAATGGTGAAATCTACCTCATGGCCGACAGCGCTGACGACTGGAATCTTGCTGGCGTTTATAGCTCGGGCGAGAGTTTCATCATTAAACGCCCACAAATCTTCGATACTGCCGCCGCCGCGACCGATGATTAGTGCGTCAAATGGCGGTAGATCGGACATCTGATAACGATTGGCGTAGCCCACAGCAGCGGCCAACTGGGGGGCGGCTGCTTCGCCCTGAACCGCCACCGGCAGGAGTGTCAGCCTGGTGCCAGGGCTGCGGCGCTTGAAAACGGTGATCATATCCCGGATCGCAGCACCGGTTGGTGAAGAAATGATGGCCACATGGGCGGGGTATTGCGGCAGAGCTTGTTTGAGTTCGGTATCAAACAGGCCTTCAGCCTGCAGTTTTGTCTTGAGTGCCTCAAACGCCTGTTGCAGCCGGCCGGCACCCGCCGCCTCCATGTGCTCAACTACCAGCTGAAACTCGCCGCGGCCCGGATAAAGCGATGCAGAAGCCCGAATACGCACTTGGTCGCCATTGGCAGGGGCGAAGCGGACACGCTGATTGGTGTTGCGAAACATAGCGCAACGCACCTGTGCACGGTCATCTTTGAGGCTAAAGTACCAGTGCCCAGAGCCAGGGCGGGCCAGGTTACTGATTTCACCCTCAACCCACAGAAAATCAAAGTGATTGTCTAAAACACGCTTTACCCGGCGGTTAAGCTCGCTGACAGAGAGGGTTTCTGGGTTAATTGGGGTCGATTGCAAGAGGGTATTAACTTGTTTTCATTTACGCAGGTACCGCGGAAGATTTATAATTACACGTTTAACCCCGCAGCGGAAGAGAAACGCCCATGCTACGTATCTCCCAGGAAGCCCTGACCTTTGACGATGTGCTGCTGTTGCCTGGATATTCTGATGTCACGGCAAACGACGTCAGCCTCAAGACAATGTTGACCCGTGAAATCGAACTCAATATACCGCTGGTTTCAGCGGCCATGGACACCGTCACCGAATGGCGCCTGGCGATTGCGATCGCCCAGGAAGGTGGTCTGGGTGTTGTGCATAAGAGTATGACGATTGCCGAGCAGGCTGCGCAGGTCCGCAAAGTCAAAAAATATGAGAGTGGCGTCGTCACAGACCCCATCACTATCCAGCAGAACGCGACCATCGCTGAATTGCTGGAGCTGACCCAGGCCAATGGTATTTCTGGCGTGCCGGTGCTCAAAGGCAATGATTTGGTTGGTATTGTCACTCGGCGCGATATGCGTTTTGAGACCGATATGGCTAAACAGGTGGCTAGTATCATGACCACCCGTGAAAAGCTGGTCACCGTGCTGGAAGGCGCCTCCTCTGAGGAAGTACAGCAACTGCTGCATCAACACCGGATTGAGAAAATTCTGGTGGTCAATGATGCCTTCGACCTACGCGGCATGATTACCGTTAAGGATTTTGACAAGGCTGAGAGTTTTCCTCGAGCCGCTAAGGACGCCGCAGGCCAATTGCTGGTAGGTGCTTCTGTCGGAACCAGTCCGGATACCGATGATCGCGTCAGCGCGCTGGTGCATGCGGGTGTAGATGTACTGGTAGTGGACACTGCGCACGGTCATTCCGCCAATGTTATTCAGCGCGTGCAGATGATTAAGGCGGATTACCCGCACATGCAGGTCATCGGTGGCAATATTGCTACGGCTGCTGCTGCCTTGGCGCTGGTTGAGGCCGGTGCCGATGGGGTCAAGGTCGGTATAGGGCCGGGTTCTATCTGTACGACGCGGATTGTGACGGGTACCGGTGTCCCGCAAATTACTGCTATTGCCAATGTCAGCCACGCATTAAAGGGCACTGGTGTCCCCGCGATAGCGGACGGTGGTATTCGGTTCTCCGGCGATCTTTCGAAAGCCATGGTCGCAGGCGCTCATTCGGTGATGATGGGCAGCATGTTTGCCGGTACCGAGGAAGCGCCTGGAGAAGTAGAGCTCTATCAGGGCCGCACGTACAAATCCTACCGAGGAATGGGCTCTTTGGGCGCTATGGCCCAAACTCAGGGTTCCAGTGATCGTTATTTTCAGGATGCCAGTAAAGGTGCCGAGAAACTGGTCCCAGAAGGTATTGAGGGCAGGGTGCCTTACAAAGGGCCGGTCGCGAGTATCGTGCATCAGTTAATGGGCGGCCTGCGCTCAGCGATGGGTTACACCGGTAGCCATACCATTGAAGAGATGCGCAGCAAGCCCGAGTTTGTGCGGGTCACCTCAGCCGGTATGAGTGAGAGCCACGTGCATGATGTGTCCATTACCAAGGAAGCGCCCAATTATCCAGTGCGCTAACCCCCCGCGGGGGTTCCCCGCAGTTTCTACCCCATAACGCAGGACAACAGCTTGACTGATATTCATTCCCAGAAGATTCTCATCCTGGATTTTGGCTCCCAGTACACCCAGCTCATTGCGCGGCGCGTGCGTGAGGTAGGCGTGTTCAGTGAGATCCACGCCTATGATATGTCGGATGAGGATATTCGTGCTTACAATCCCAGCGGCATCATTCTGTCTGGTGGTCCGGAATCCGTAGCAGCGTGCAGTTCGCCGCGCGCACCGCAGTTGGTGTTTGAGCTGGGCGTGCCGGTACTGGGTATCTGTTACGGCATGCAGACCATGGCCGAGCAGTTTGGGGGCAAGGTGGCTGGCTCCGACGTACGAGAATTTGGCTATGCGCAGATAACGCAAGTGGGCAATGGCTCACTGCTGCATGATATTCGTGATCACATTGATGAGCAGGGCCGTGGTTTGCTGGATGTGTGGATGAGCCATGGCGATAAAGTCGTAGAGCTCCCCCCTAAATTTGAGCTCATGGCGGAAACCGAGAGCTGCCCGATTGCGGGGATGTTCCACACTGAGCTGCCATTTTCGGGCATCCAGTTTCACCCTGAAGTGACTCACACCGCTCAGGGCAAGCGTATTTTTGAGCACTTCGTATTGGAGCAATGTGGCTGCGAACCGCTGTGGACGCCAGCTAATATTGTCGAAGATGCGATAGCCACCGTGCGTGCACAGGTGGGCACCGACAAGGTACTACTGGGTCTCAGCGGCGGCGTTGATTCATCTGTGGTGGCGGCGCTGTTGCACAAGGCGATCGGCGCTCAACTGACCTGTGTTTTTGTCGACAACGGCTTGTTGCGCAAAAACGAGGGTGAGCAGGTTATGGATATGTTCGCCCTGAATATGGGTGTCAAAGTGATCCGCAGCAATGCCCAGGAGTTGTTTTTGTCGCGACTGGTAGGGGTTAACGACCCTGAGAAGAAGCGCAAGATTATTGGTAATACCTTTATTGAGATATTTGACCAGGAAGCGGTTGGTATTGAGGACGTGAAATGGCTGGCTCA
Source organism: Candidatus Litorirhabdus singularis (assembly GCF_026262625.1). Taxonomy (GTDB): domain Bacteria; phylum Pseudomonadota; class Gammaproteobacteria; order Pseudomonadales; family Halieaceae; genus Litorirhabdus; species Litorirhabdus singularis. The sequence goes on along the minus strand of NZ_SHNN01000002.1, from coordinate 1,013,015 downwards.
GGGAACAATCTACCCTGACGTTATTGAGTCGGCGGGCGCCAAGACGGGCAAGGCCCATGTCATCAAGTCGCACCACAACGTTGGTGGTCTGCCGGATGACATGGCTATGGACCTGGTAGAGCCCCTGCGCACCTTGTTCAAGGACGAAGTTCGTAAGATTGGCCTGGAACTCGGTCTACCCCATGACATGGTCTATCGTCATCCGTTTCCGGGACCCGGTCTGGGTGTGCGTATTTTGGGTGAAGTTAAAAAGGAATATGCGGATCTGCTGCGTGAGGCGGATGCCATTTTTATTCAAGAATTGCACACCTCGGGTTACTACCACAAGACCAGTCAGGCGTTTGCCGTATTTCTACCGGTCAAGTCGGTGGGAGTTGTGGGTGACGGCCGCCGTTACGAATACGTTATCGCGTTGCGTGCCGTAGAAACGGTCGATTTCATGACCGCGCGTTGGGCGCATCTACCTTATGAATTGCTGGAAAAAGTATCCAACCGCATCATTAATGAGATATCCGGCGTGTCCCGGGTTACCTACGATATTTCCAGCAAGCCGCCAGCGACTATTGAGTGGGAATAGCTTTTCTTTTGTAAATTTTTGATTTATTAGATTCTGGTTATGGCGCTCTTTCAGAGAATCACGCGGCAGTAACTAAATAGTAACGTTTTTTTCACGGGTGAAAATTACTTGAAATATCGTGCTGAGATAGACGGGCTGCGCGCCCTAGCTGTGATCCCAGTAATCCTTTTTCACGCTGGGTTTGAATGGTTCAGCGGTGGTTTTGTTGGTGTTGATGTATTTTTTGTGATTAGTGGTTACTTAATCACTACCATCATTATCTCAGAAATGGCTGAAGGTAAATTCAGCATGGTAAATTTCTACGAAAGGCGAGCTCGTCGTATATTGCCGGCGCTGTTTTTCGTGATGGCTGCATGTTTACCCTTCGCGTGGCTGTGGCTTACACCAAGTGATTTGAAAGACTTTGGTCAGAGTCTTATTGCTGTATCGTTTTTTTCGTCCAACATGCTATTTTGGTTAGAAAGCGGATATTTCGATACTGCTGCTGAACTCAAGCCGCTACTCCATACGTGGAGTCTGGCTGTAGAAGAGCAGTACTACATACTATTTCCGATATTCTTAATGTTAACCTGGCGATTAGGGGTAAAGTGGATTTCAATAATTTTATCGTTTGTCTTCCTGTTGAGTTTAGGCTTAGCAGTATTGGGAACCCAATATGCCACTAATCCCCAAATAACATCAGGAACGTTTTTTCTCCTTCCCACAAGAGGATGGGAGTTGTTGGTTGGCGTATTTGCTGCGTTTTATTTGAAATACAAAACCCATCTAAAATCACGTACTTTTAATCAAATTTTAAGTTTACTCGGTTTTAGTATGATCGCTTATTCGATCATCGTCTTCGATGAAACTACTCCATTTCCAAGTTTGTACGCTTTGATCCCAACTATTGGAACCGGTTTGTTGATTCTGTGTGCCGTTCCAAAAACTATTGTTCATAATCTGCTAAGCCTAAAGGCTATTGTTGGTATCGGGCTCATTTCCTATAGCGCCTACTTATGGCACCAACCTTTACTGGCATTTGCAAGACATAGAGCAGTAGGAGACATTTCCGAAGTTCTTTTATTAATTTTATGTAGTGCTTCATTAGTAATGGCCTGGCTTAGCTGGCGCTTCGTTGAAAAACCCTTTAGAAACAAGCATGTTTTTTCTCGTAAGTTTATTTTTGTTTTTTCGATTGCTGGAATGATTATCATCAGCGCAATTGGAATCTATGCGGATGTTAAAAATGGATGGTTTGATTACGTCACAACTGAAAATTTAGATATAACTTCTGGTGATATTGGGCATGATGAATTTCACTTATATGTAAAGGAAAATTATTCTTTGTGCTCAGATGAAGTGATATTAAGTAAAGCGCCGGTTTGGGATGGGCTCATCAGGTGCCAGCAATCGTCGGATAATGCACCTGATGTTGCCATATTTGGTGATAGTCACGCAGAGCATTTATTTTTAGGGCTTAACGCAGAGTCTAATAATGATTACATTTACCTTATAAGAGGAGGGGATGCTTTTGCAGGAGAGGAAACCCACCAGTATTTAATCGACTACATTGTAAACAACACAGAAATCAAAACGGTTATTTACTCTATCTATTGGCATAAAAAATACGACAGATATGGCGAAGATGTTTTGAATGAAAGATTAACTCAGACGCTAAATTTATTTAGTCAAGCTGGGAAAAATTTGATAATTGTTGCTGATGTGCCAGATTTTATTTTTGATGCTAAGTTTTGCTATTACGTGAAGATGTTCAATGAAAAGAAACACAAATGCGGCATCTCTATCTCTGACTTTCAATCGCAGAGAAGATATCTTCCTATGCTAAAAAGAATAGCCTCTGATTTTGGAGCTGAATTATTAGATCCGTCGGTACTTTTTTGTGGAGATGAAGAATGCAATATGGTGAAAGATCGAACTATTTTATACAGGGATAATGACCACATAAATATTCCGGCAAGCATTATGGTTGGAAAGTTTTTAACTCAAAACTCTTCTATATTAGATAGCGACTAATGTTAAAGATTTATTTTTTGTGAAGAAGTACAGCGGACAGGATACGCACTAACAGGTGTGACTTAATTGCCATGTCCAAAAAGTAATTTATAAGCAGTTATCAATTGCGTGCTTGAAGTAGGGCATTAGAATTGTAAAATTTCCAACAGCAAAAATATTAAACTGATCTATACGATTGAGTGGGAATAGTCCATGTCGCCGCCGCAAGACCAGTTCACCAAGCTGTTTGCTTCGGTTAGAGCTCTCGCGGGGCTGTGACTCCCTCTCTGAAAACAAAGGATGGTCGGTCTGTACATTATGCGCAGCAATCTTGGTGCTATAGCTGAAGAGCCAGTTAGCGGAGAGCCATAAAACCTACTCGGGCATGCTGGAGTAGTGGAAAAAAGCGGCTTTTAGTTTTTGAAATTATGTCTGAAGCGGCGTGGCACCGGCCGCCGTTAACGTTATTATGGCAGCATCACTTTATAAAGAACCCTACCGTGAATACCAATGTTCCCCTTTTATCCGTAGATCCTGACGTTTCGATAGCAGATTCTGAGCTTGTTGCTGAGCTCCTTGGTCGCAGTCCCCGTGGCTTAAAGTCTATTGCGATACGCGCAGACAATGGGTCGCCAGTGGTCATCCAGGTCTCCAGTCTGGTCGATGAAAAACCGTTTCCTACTCTATTTTGGCTGGTTGATAAGCAGTTGAATTATGCGATTGATAGAATGGAGGCGGGAGGGTTTATCACTTTATGTCAGGCGCGGGTCGATGCCTCGACAACATTACAGCAGGAATTGGCTGCTCAGCATCAGGCTTATATCGACTTGCGACATTCGCTGACCTCCCCAGAAGAGCAGAATACTCTGGAGAACCTGGGTTTTTCGGCGCCTTTGCAGCAGCGAGGGATTGGGGGTATCCAGAATTTCTCGCGTATTCGCTGCTTGCATACGTATTACGCAGCACACTTGGTGGTGCCTAACAAAGTGGGCGACATGGTTGACGACTATTGGTTGGCTGAGGGTATTTCTTTTTCGCACCTAGTCTAAGAGTTAGCTGGCGCTGCTCAAACATGAGCCTACTGATCGCATTCATAAACTGGCAGAGAAAACTACCCATGGATAAGTGTTATAGAGTCTTACTACTCTCAGTGGTATTCACATTGGCTTTTACGGCCTGCTCCACAGAGTCTACTCGCGGCGCCGCAGAGGGTGCTGCGGGTGGTGCGGCGGTGGGGGCTATCGGTGGCATGATGACGGCGCTGGTATTTGGCGGCGACGTTGGTGATGCCGCTGCTCGTGGCGCGGTATGGGGGGGCAGCACGGGTGCAGTTACAGGTGCTGTGCGTGGTTCCCAAAAGGCGGAGAGTAACCAGGAAGCGGAGCGCCGTAGGGTAGCTGCGGAAATGGAGGATTTGCGTCGCGAGCTGGGAGACGATGCCTATCGCGGTCTGGAGGCGTTGGCCAGGTGTAAGCACACGGTGGCCATTGCTTATGCGGAGGCCGCCCAAACAGACAAAAACTATGATTACGCGTTGGCCGGATACTGGCTGGAGGTGATGAGTGTGGCAGAGACTGATGGAGAGAACGCAGCTGTGGCTATGCTTCCGGGATTGGTAGAGCGCGATAGCAAATTGACTTCTACCACGCAGGCCAAGGTCTTGTTAATAGAGGTTATCACTGACCTGGAAGATATTCGGGAACAGGCCGGCACGAGTAGAACCTGTCTGTAGGCTCGGCTAATTGTGTAGCTACCGGGAGTTAGCCGGTCTGTTGCTGTGGCTGCGGCCCTTCCTTTGATTGAGGCTGCGGTTGCGCCCACGTATGGGAGGTGCGCCGTACAGGCTGTCAGGTTTATTTACAACAGCCCAATCTGTCGCCTAATGGGGCGTTCTACTGCTTTGATTACACAAGCATTTTAGTAAGGGGCATGATTATTGCTATATCTGATTGTTTGTGAAGCGCCAGCGGCTTCCGTCGTATCAGGCGAAGCCGGTACCAGTGCGCAAACTTTGCCATAACCGAGTGACGAATATTGCCTAAAAGCTTGTTATGAGTTACTTTTCTGCGTTGGATCAAAAAATTGACATGGATGCTAGAAAAATGCGTAAAGTTCTCGAAGAAGAGAATCTCCCCTTGACCCCTTCAGCATCCTTAACGCGCAACCCCAAGAGCCTACGTCCGCTCTCCCGCGCGGTGGCAGAAGTGTGTGCAGGACTTCGCGGGAAACGCTCCTTGCCGCGCTCTGTCGGTTGGGGCTTACTGCTATCCAGCGGGGCTATGCACGCTGTCGCAGTGGATCATAATATCGCTGTCGATGGCGCGACAGCGAAGTATGACCCAGTTGGCACTGGCGGCAAGAGCTTTCAAATAACTAACGATAATGTCAAAGCTGGCATTCCGGTCAATGTGTTCAAACATTTCGTGGTCGGTACCGGTAATACCGTCAAGCTCGTGGTGCCTGCAGACGCCAGTAAACTGGTTAATATCGTAAAAGATAGTCAGCCGGCGGTACACGGCATTCTCAATAGTTATAAGAATGGCGCACTCGGGGGAGACGTGGTGTTCGCGAGTTCCCATGGTTTCCTGGTTGGCGAGAGCGGGATTGTTAACGTGGGCAGCCTCACCGTGCGAACCCCGACCGCCGTGGACATTGATAGTCTGATCGACGCTCCAGCCCGATTACTCGAGGGGCCGGAGGCATACTCTCTGGCGGTCTCGCCCAGTGGTTTGATTTCAATCAGTGGCAAGATCAACGCCAAGACCAGCGTCGACCTCCATGGGCATACCGTCACTGTTGCTGGCAGTATTACAGTGGGTAACGCCAGACAGGCATCCTATGTGTCGCTTGCGGATGTCATGGCGGTCAATGTGGGCGATTACACGGCCCCGGTAGCGCTTAAGAGTGACGGCGGAACTATCCGGATTGTGGGTGCTGACAATGTCGCGCGTCCTCAGGATTCCGGCTCTTCTGACATTGGCGTTGATGTCAAAATTGCGGGAGCGCTGTTAGCCGACGGTGGTATTACTATCTCAGCAGAAGACTTTTCGCTGGTGAGTGGTGGTCAGATTGATGCTCGTCGGACGGTTGTTCCTGCAGACGGTGGTGCGGACGTCGGAGGTAATGTTCGCATTGATGCGATTGCCGAAAGTGGGGTGGGTTTTGGTTTGGCGGAAGCCGGTACCTCAATCTCCCTGAATGGCAGTATATGGGGCGACGAAATAGTGGCCAGCGCCAGTAGTTCGGCGGTGTCTTCATGGTTCGACGAATCGGCGGTTGTGCCGGTGTTTGAGCTTAGCCAAAGTCTGATTACCGGGCTTTCAGCCTACTACCTGGCCGCGGATGCCTCCGCCCGCGTAGAGGTAGGTAGCAATGCCAATTTACAGGCTGGTGGTGATATCTCGCTAGAAAGTGAGTCGTTATCCTGGACCCAGGCGACCTCCATTCCGCTGTCTGCGGGCGGTGCGTTTTCCCAGGCGTCCTTGGCGGCAATTTATGCCAGCTCTGACGCAAACAGCGAAACGCGCGTCAAGACAGGTGCAACCTTGAATGCGGGTGGACAGATCACGGTCGAGTCACACAATGAGGCGGGTATGCTTGCCTCCGCGGTCGACCTGATAGCTGATGATGCAAATGTTGCGGTCATGGCCATTGCTATTGGCGAATCAGACGTTAACTCAACCGCCATCATAGAGACCGGCGCGATCGTGACTGGAAACGGGCTGGAAGTCGCCGCAGAGAACCAGAACTATTACGAGGTTACGGCGACGGCTGCCGGCCTTAAAAACACAAGTTATGGTCTGGCTGTAGCGGTAGGCGACTTTGACACAAATGCCACCGCTGAGCTGGGTGCGAGCTTCAACCCGGATGATGCGGGCGGTGTTCGCACCGCTAACGGTAATGTCACCATCACTGCACTGGACCGCACTGTTAACCAGATTGTGCAATCAGGTGTGACGGTGGGGTCTCCGGCTCTGTTGCGAACCAAGGCACTCAAAGGCCTGGTCAATGGTTTAGGCAAGGTACAAAACTATTTAACCGGGAATCTTACCAAGCTACCCGACGGAACCAGCGTGCCCAAAAACAGCCAGGGCAAGGTTGATCTGAAGGGCGGTCTGGCGTTCACGCTTAACCTTTCAGATCACGAGGCTTATGCCTACCTGGGCACAAACGTAGAGGGCCAGAACGCGGCTCCTACGGTGGCTACTAGCGGCGGAGTGGCAGTGATTGCACAAACCGACCTCGGGACTGACAATGTCGCGATTGCCGGGGGCAATCCCAATGCGGCACAGGGCGAGGATCAGGGCGCCTGGCGAACATCTGCTGAGTCCGCTATCGCCTCGCCGGAGGAGGTGAGTAATCAGTCGGAAGCCAGCCTCTCTGTGGCGGTGAATATCGCGACCAATACCAGTGATGCGGTTGCCGAGATTGGCGACTCAGTGACAGTCGATGCCAGCGGTGTAGCGGTGCAGGCGCGGCAAAAAGTCCCCGCGGTTTCGACCTACGACAAGTTTGAAAGTTTGGCAGGTGGACTGCAGCGCTTAAAGACTTTTGTTAATGGCGTCGGCGGTATACAGAGCAATATATTGACTTCTTTCGCCAATGCCGGTGCCGATGCCCAGACATCCGCCACCGGTGGCTCCGTCAATGTCGTGGTTAATGATCTGAACACCAAGGCCTGGATTGGCGACAATGCGAATATCACAACAAGCTCGAGTCAGCCCTGGTCGGTAGACCGAGTGGTTGCTGGCAGACTCAGAACACCGGGTATTACCGGTTCATCGCGGCCTTTTAAAGAAATTACATACAGCTTCAATTTTGATGCAGCGGCCATTGATGTCCAGGCTTACAACTTGAATGAAAGCATTAATATGGCTGGCAATATTGGCGCCTTGGGACTCCCAAGCGGAGTTGGCGCCAATGACGGTGGCGGAGCTGTGGGCGGGAGCATCAGCTTTATTCAACAGAACGCCACGGCGGTAGCTGGGGTTGGGCAAGCCACGCTGAATGCTAAAATCGGTGGCAGCTTGCAGAACGTGTTGGTCAAGAGCAACACCGAGGAACGGCACTTCCTGATTACGCCGTCTTCTGGCGCGAGCAGTGGTATGGGCTTCAACGGCGTGATCGCTATCCTCAATGGCGAAACACTCAATCACGCGTCGCTCAGCAACCAGGCAAAAGTTAATGTAGCCGGACTGGAAGTGTTAGCTGATCACGGCTTCGGTAACTGGGCTATAGCCGGCGCTGCCAGCAGTGCCAAAGATAGCGCCAAGGGCATCGCTATAGCAGTGAATATCACGCAGGGCGATAACAAGGCCTACATCGGTGACAATAGCGCTGAGGCCGAGCGTGTCGAGATAGAGCTTGAGTCCGGTTCCCGTCCCGCGCCTGACTCGCCCAATGGGCCCCCCGTCGAACGCGGTATTCTGGCCAATAACGTCACCGTGCGTTCGCGATCTGGCGGTACCAATGGCGCAATATCATTGGCAGGAACCGTCAGTGGCTGCACCGTAACTACCTCGGTAGACTGTGGCCCCTCGAGCACCCCTAACCAGTCTCAGACCTACTGGAATTCCCTCAAGAATGGCCTGAGTTCGGCGTTTAACTCTGCCAGCTCCGGCAACGGAGATGCATCTCTAAATTCAGTAACCACCCGGGCTCGCAGCTCTGAAGGTGCATCTTCCGACCCAAGCTCACCCTCGCTCAACGCGAATAGCACTGGAAGCAGCGGCGCCGGTAGTTTTACCGTAGCGGTCAACAATATCGACTCCAAGGCCTTTATTCAGGGTGCCATCATTGGCAGTGAAGACAGAGGTGACGACAGTGGTGAAAAAGTAGAGGTGAGCGTTAAGGCCCTCGAGAAAGTGATATCAGCCGCAGTGGCTGGATCGGCGGCGGTTTCTTATCTGAAGGATGCGAACCCTCAGCCGGCGCGCCAGAATACGATAGCCGGTGCTATCGCCTACCAGATTAGTTTTAATGACGCGTTGGCTGGTATTTCCGACAGCAGTATCAATCAGGCAGGTAATGTCAGTGTGGCTGCTCTGCATGGCGGCGAACTCGTCTCTATCGGCTTATCAGCTGCCGTATCAAAGGCATCCCAGACAACGGAAACCAACAACGGCGCGCTGTCGATTTCCGGGGCTCAGATTTACGATGGAACCTCGGCACGTATCGATAACAGCGATATAGCCGTGTCAGAGGATGATGCCTTAAGCGTTGAACCAGAGAATCTTGAGGTTTTCGCCTACAGTGATTCCGATATCGGCGTTGGCGGCGGCGCTTTGTATGTTGGCGGTAGCAAGGGCGGCGGATTAGCTGTTACGTTTGCAGAGATCAATGATCCTTCCGCTATGTTTTCTGCCTACAATGAAGATGTCTATTCTGGCGCTGCCGTAGAGGCGGTGATTAACGGAGGCAGTCTCAGCAATTTTGATGAGGTGACTGTAGCCGGGTCGTCATTTAATGTCATCGGTATTGGTGCTGCGGGTGGTGGTTATTCCGGTGTTGAAAATTCAAAGGGATATGCTGGCAGTTTCGCCATAGGATCTATCGGCGCTGATACCTTGGCGGATGTTGATGGGGTTTCTATTGACGGTGTTTCAGGTCTTTACGTGAACGCCAGCAGTCAACGCGATGAAGCGCTTGAACAGCTTATTGATGGCTTGGGCAGTAGTACGCTGAATCAGGAATTTGATTTCAGTGGTGCAGATGCTATCGATAACAGCAGTATTTATACCACCGAAAGCGGTGCCGAGAGCAGCTATGACTCCGGACTGGAAGGGAAACGCATTACCGCGGTCGCTGGCCTGGTTCAGGTAGGTGATAGCAATGTCGGTATTTCTTATGCCCATGCGGATGTCTTCAGTGAAACTACTGCGAGCATCAAGAATACCGATGTCAACGCCGAAGAGAGCGATACTGAGGCGAACACTGTTAGCGTTGAGGCACGAGATGATTCTTTGCTGTACTCGGTTTCTGTTGGGGTAGGTGTTGCTACCGGTTCCAGAGCAGGGGTGGGTTCTGTTGCGGTTAATCGACTGAACAATAAGGTGATTGCTGAAATAGGTGACTGGAATGGTGTTGACCGCGGTACTGTTAAGGCTGAGAACGTCCTGGTTGCCGCTAACAACGCCATGGATCTCATCAATGTAGCGGGCGCCGTTGCAGGCAGCACCGCCGGCAGCGCGGGCCCTGGACTAGTCGGAGCAGCGGGCCTGGCCGTTGCGGTCAATCTGGTGGGTACTGACGCCCACGAGACTCGGGCGCGGATAGCCAACACACAACTGTTGGTTAGTGGTGACATACTCGTGCGTGCCATTAGTGGCGAAACCAACGATCACAACTTGATGGTGGGTAATGCGATCGGCGTAGGCGCAACCAATGGCAGCAACGCCGCGTTTGCTGGCGCCATCGGCGTTAATAATATTGACCAGTTGGTTGCCGCATCCATTAAGGATGTTGGTACCAACCGTGACGGCGAGGTCGGTGCTGACGAAGGCGGTGCGGTCGTTGTGCAGGCCTATGACTTTACCGACAGTGTGGCTACCGGCTGGATTGTGGCGCTGAGTAACGGTGGGGACAGTGCCGGCGCGGCAATTGGAACCAATCGGGTTGATTCCGATGTGACAGCCGAGGTGCTGGGCGACGCAAGTACACGTGGTAGCACGACCTTGAAGGTCCAGGACATTAAGGTGGATGCGGCGCGGTATAACGAGCTATTGACGATCAATGCCGGTGTAGCTCTGGCCAAGGGCAGTGCTTTGGCAGGTTCGGTAGGTACCGGAATTATTGATGGCAACGTGGTTGCGCGTATTGCAGATCAGGCTACGGTCAGCGCCTACAACAATGTGCTCGTGAACGCCGATGCTTACAGCGAGAATCTGGTGGGTAGCGGTGCGATTGGCGTAGGGGTAGACGGTAACGCCGGTGCGCTGGCGATTACCACGTCCATAGAGTTTGGCAAAACAGAGGCATACATAGCGGATGCGTCTGTAGACGCTAAAGGTAAGAATGCCGCAAACCTGCTGACCGTAGATACGGGTGAATTAAGCAACTATGGCGCGCTGCTGGACTTGTCAACTTCAGGGGAGGTTGAAGAAGGCGATACCGAAGCCGAGGAGTCGAGTGACCTGCTGGATCAGGCGACGACGGGTTTCAGCCTGCTGAGTCTGGAGAAAAGCTCGGAGAATGTTTCGGGATTGGTTGTCAATGCGACCAGTCGTACCAAGCAACAATCCGTATCGATTGGCGGTGCCGGCGCGTCCTCAACTGCGCTGGTGGCCAATGTGGCTACCAACGTAGCGACCAGTACTACTGAAGCCCGGATCACCAATAGCACAATCAATATGAGCAGCGCCGATGAAGCAGGTGCCGACGTTCGCGTTAGGGCCAGTGCCCATGAGGCGGGCCTGGCGTTATCAGCAGGCGGAGCTGTATCGCTGAGTGGTAGCGCTGGCATTGCCGGCTTTGCAACCAATAGTCAGCAGAAATCGGCGCTGGCGACAGTGTCAAACAGTCAGATCAATGCGGATGAAGTAGACATTGCGGCCAAGAGTTCCAAGGTGGCGCAGGCGGTTTCGGCAGGGATTGCTGCCGGGGCGGGGTCCGGAGGACTGGGCGGGGCCGCTTCCGTGGTTATTACCGAGCAAGCGGGTAGTACCCGAGCCTGGTTGCGTGGTGGTACCGTTACTGCCAATGAGCTGACGGTACAGTCTGACCGTCGCCAGGAAGCTAATGTTGCTGCCGGGTCAGTGGGCATTGGCGCGAAAGCCGGCATTGGATTTGGTCTGGCGGTGAACATTGTGGGTGGTGACAGTACTGCGCTTATAGGCAATGATCTCAGTGACGCAGGCGATACGCGAACAACGGCAGTCAACGTTACAACGGTTGCGGTTGACGCCGCTCGTTTCGAAGACGTGAATAGCTACACCTTTGGCGCGGGTGTTTCACCGGGTTTTGGTGGTGCAGCCATGATTGATGTGACTGAGTTTCGAGGCGAGACTCGCGCGGCGATTCATGGTCGGGCAAACTCCACGGGAGGTGGTTACAGCACAACGCTACGCGGCAAGAATGCCAGTGACGCTGCCACTACTGTTACCGTGAGTGCTCAGGAGATACTCAGAGCCAATCACGCTGCTGCGGGCATTGGTGTCGGCAAGGTTGGTATTGGCGCCGTGGCGAATGTTGTCCTCGGGCGCAGTCAGGTCTATGGCGAAATTGTTGGCTCCGACATATCCGCGCAGTTGCTCGATATCGACGCTAACGCCCGGCGCGAGGCAGAGCTTTTAAGCATAGCCGGCGCGGCGGGCAAGTTTGCTGCGGCGATTAGCATAGGTGTGTCTATGTTCGGCCAAGGTGATACGACGGCTGATGATGGCACCAATGCGGATGATGAATTTGACGGTTCTCGGGTGGTGGCTAACTCCATGCTGGGACAAGATACTCTGGCCTCCAACGCCAGTATCACTGCCGCAGATCGCGCCAAGATTACTGCTACGGGTGTATCGGTAGCAGCCGCTACATCTGGTACTTCTAACACTACTACGATGTCCGGAACATCGCTGGCGCTGTCCGGAGAGAGCGTAACAGCAGCAAGAATTTCCGGTGGCCGTACCGATGTTGATGAACTCAATGTCAACAGCAGTAATCGTATACATTCTTCACAGAGTATAGGTGCGGCCCAGGTCTCTTTGGCCGGTATTGCTGGCGGTATAGGTATCACCCGGCTATACGATATGAGTATTGCCACCGTAGATACAGATCTCTCGGCTGACACAGTGGTGGTTGATGCGCGGGCGGGCAATCTTTCAGCCGCCGATGCGGCAGCCGAGTCGAGTTCCTTTGTTGGCTCGCTGGGCGGCATAACCGTCGTCGTAAACTATAATGATGCGCGCAGTGAACAGCGTGTGGTTGCTGGAGTCGCGGGTGCGACGGGCAGCGATAGCGGCGACTTGACCATCACTGCTGTAGATACGACTGAAGTGCGGATCGGTAGCCTTGATGCAGGCAGGCCATCTTCCGTGGCAGATGGTGATGTGAGCGTTACCTTGGGCGCCGGAGCCGTTGGTGTCAGCGTTGGTTATGCAGAAAAGAGCGGCAAGGTGGATGCCTGGCTGGGTAAGGCTGGGAGATCTGTTGACGGTTACAACAACCTGACGATTGATGCCAGCAGCGCAGGCTTGGTAAAAGCCACGGGCTTCGGCTTGGCGGGCGGTATCGGTGGCGCTCTGCAAGGGGTTATTACAACCGCAGAAGACAATGCCAAAGTCACTGCAACACTGGACGGTTCGGTTAGTACCGGTACCGGTCTGTTAAAGCTGACAGCCCAGTCTGCGCCAGAGCTGTTCTCCAGCGCCTTTGGAGTAACACTGTCCGGATCAGCCTCAATGGGTGGTTCGTTTGCCTATGCCACAACCAACACTGAGGCCAAGACCGTAGTGGCCGATGGCGTGACCTTCGGTGGTTTTGGTGATGTTGAAGTGCGTAGCGAGACTGGCGACGGGTCGCGTGAGGACTATCAATCCACCTACGCGGCGGCATTTGCGGCTTCAGGCGGACTACTGTTAGGGATTGCTGGCTCAGAGGCCAACGCGACCAACAATGCTCAATCAGTTGCGCAGATTGGTGACAATGTCACCTTGCCGAATGCCAACTTTAAGGTTCTTGCCCGCCACACGGGCATTCAGATTGCAGAATCCGACGGCTACTTTATTGGCCTCGCAGCCGGCGGGTATCAGACCGGTTTGGCGCAGTCTTTTACTTCCACTCGGGTGGAGTTCGGCAGTAACCCGAGCTACCTTTTAGGGCGGCAGGGAGATTTAATTCTCGATGCGACCAGCTTGAATGAAAACCAGGCATTCACCACAGCAGGCGGCGGCGGTGTCTTTTCCGGCAACGCAGCAGAATCGGTTGTCGATGCGGGGGATCACAGTAGCGGGCAATTTTCTGCCGCTGTACTGCTGGACGACTGGGATGGCATCTATCACGAGTTGCCGGTTGATGCCGGTAACGTACAAATCACGGCCAAGACCGAGGTAAGCTTTTTTGCCGGTACCAGCTCGCTGACGGTTTCAGCTGTCGGCGGCTCTGGCGCCGAATCTGATGTAGAGGTTGATACAACCGCGCGGGTTGAACTTGGCGACAACGTAAGTTTTGAAGCTTCAGATATAGATATTGATGCCATTAACGAGGCGCGGCAGATCCAGACTCCTTACAACTCGGATTTTGGAATGAGCATTAATGCTGGTGGTGGCGGTGGAGCCAACGGCAGCGCGGGTCTGTCATACCAGAACCTCAAGGGTCTGGCAGCTCAGGTGGAACTGGGCGATAACGTCAAACTTAAAGTTTCACAGTTGTCGGGTGCTCTGACACAACGGATCGCCATCGACGCGCTTACTCGCTTCAATGTTTTTGACCAAGCGGTTCTGGAAGTAGGCGGCGCGTTGCAAGGCGCGGGCACCGAGTCCGATGTCGATGTTAACGTCAGTAATACCATTACCCTCAAAGACAATGTTCATCTTGAAAATAGCATCGGGGCGGTTGGCATTGGCGCCTATGCGTCTGGTGCGGCGAGGTCTTCAGCCAATGTGACCGTATGGGCCATTGCGGGTGTTGCTGGAGGTGTTGCTGACGCTTACGTGAACGTCGGCAACATCGTATCAGTTGGGGATGATTTCTTTGTTGATTCTATCGAGGAAATCAGTATTCATGCCGGTAAGTCCTCCGACGGGTTTGGGCAAAATCTGGTGCAGGCTACTGCCAGCGCAAATGTCTATAACTGGACGGCGACTCCAATTCCCGCGGGGAATAGGGCTCGCGCTCGATCGTATTTGAACAACAGTTTGGTGCTGGGTGATGGTTTCTCGATCGGCAGCGATGGCGATGTCAATATAGGCGCGATACAAGGCACACTGCTGGCCAGCGGCCAGGGTGTTGAGCGTAATCCCTATCTGGAACTCTTTAGCGCTGAGACCAAGTTTGGTTCGTCGTTGGTTATCGGCGACAATACCTTGAAATTCGGAACCGGCACCGTGACGGCCGGGCAGTATGCGCGGCAGCTTGTCAGGGTTAATCAAAATGGGGCCATTGTCGAGAACCTCGCCCGTTTTGGCACTGCTGCCGAACTGGACGATACATTTTCTTCGCGCGGCCAGTTAGAAGCATATATTGCCGAATTAGATGCCAGAATTGCTGAGCTGCAGGCAGCACCGGTGTCCACGTCTGATCTGTCTGGCGCGGCGGGCGAAGCGCTTATCCTGCTCGCGACGCAAGGTGCAGTGGATTCTTATCGCGGCCAGGTGCAAGTGCTATTGGATAATGTTGACGCTACTGCTGATCCCAGCTACGCAGCGACCCTTACTCTGGAACTGAGTGCACTGGATGCATGGTTGCCAGGAGACGAGCTCGAAGTTGCGGTGATAGATGGGTCCGGAGCGGGTTCCGGCGGTGGCGCCACGACAACAACCTCAACCACCGGCGTGAGCCCTTACCTGGCACAAATAGAGGACTTGCGGGCTGAAAAAGTCTTGCTGCTGGCTGTTGTCGATGACCTTTCAGCGGAGGCAAACAGGGTCATAGAGGTCAAAGATGTGCGTGCGTCTGCCGGCAATATAAACCTGGTGGCCGAGTCGATTACGTTAGAAGGCACGCAGGAAGAAAAGCGTTTCACCGCACTGGGTAATGCCACTATCGATATCGTCAACGAGTCTGATAAGCACCTGCAGCTTGGCAATCTTCTGATAGCTAACAAGAATGGTGGCAATGTGTATGTCTCAGGTGGGGCATCGCGAGTGGTTGGCGATATTCTCGAAGACCTAGGAGTCAGGGTAGATCCTGCTGATGTAGATTCTCCCTATAAGGCTGGCATGTATATCGTGCACGATCCCAAGGGTGCGAATCGTCTCAATGCAGACGTCATTGTCAATGCCGAGTTGAGAAACCTTTTGTCGACGGTGGATATTACTGTACGTGAAGGTGATTTGCTGCAGCAGGCGGTGATTGAGGCTGCCTCTATTGATCTGGATGTTGCGGGTACACTTTTGCTCAATCAGCCCAATATTGATCAGGCATATACTCGCTCGCCTTCCAGCCTAATTAATTTTGTACAACGCTGGTCGCCTTCAGAGGTAGATTTTGTCCATTATTACTTGAGCGACAAATATTCAACAGCCATAGGTGCTACGAACATAAACGCCTTCAATGGGTGGTTCACTGGCTCCGCCTTAGGCGGCTATAATGCTTTTGGTTTTCAGGGAGTGTCCCCAACACCCTACTATGCTGCTGAACCCTATGGCTACGATCAGATTAATGTCTACTTTAACTGGGGTTTCCGTACGGATTCCTCGGCGGCAACTCCGTCCTCTACTTTTTATAACTTTGGATCAGATACTTCCAGGGGCGGTACAAAGTGGGGTTTCCGGGCAATAGCTGATAAACGCGGCGAGCTCCAGGAAACCGCAAGCTATCAGGATGTAAAGAACAGCTTTACGGCTAACCCTAACATCGATGTGGGCGAGCTAACCCCTAGCGGAGAGCTGTTGGTTGGTGGCAAGGTGATCATTAACGCCCGTCGACTGGATATCAATGGCACCATCCGGGTTGGCCGGGATAATAATTGGACGGCCAATGTAGGCACTGGCTTTGATAGTGTCATCAGTGAGTATGTGAGTGATTTGGGTCTGGTCGCGGGCGATACCGTTGAATTGTCGCCCGGTGAGAATTTCACCAGAAGCTTTTTCAACCCAAATTATCAGCCATTCACATTGTTCCCGGACTACGACCCGTCGTTTTATAGCGTTAAGACTTACGATTTTGATATCTCTAAAACCGCCAATAGCGAGGGTATATCCCTGATCTATGATGTTGGGACTCGTAAACTACAGGTCGAGGAGGTCCCTGTGAGTGGTGGTGGCTATGTGGCAATCAGGGCGGCTATTTCCTCGACGGGCGAAGACGGGAAAATAGTGGTCAAGGATGGCCTGGGGCAAATTTCTGTCAACAACCTTTCCAATACAGAGTTAGTGGTCGGCAAGCTTAGCCCTGGCGACAACCCAGAGGGTATTATTCGGATCACCGACCTTGATAAAGACCGAACGAAGTCACAGTGGTACGTGCATACGCCTGGCAATCGCATAGATCAGTACGAAACGTCGGCTACGGCAGTGTCCTACCTGGACGGAGCCTATAAAGGTAGTTTCGGTGGTACCGGTGAGACGGTTTCGACGACTTATACACCCAAGCAGGGCCAGCTCTTCTACTTCCGTGATAGCGCAACGCTAAAGCGCAATGTAGAGCTGCCGCCGGATGGGTACTTTGCCAGGCACGCGGGTGTTGTTGGAAGCTGGGGTTACGAGAAAGACTGGGGCGGGGAGCCGGATTCCTATCGTTATACAGACTGCGGGGCGGCACCGGGCGCCTGTAGTAACGGCGTCGCCAAGGCTTTTCTGCAGCATGAATTCGAACGTAGCTGGGAGCGGTCAACTGGCTTCAGCGCATGGAATTTGAGCTACGCACCCTATTACGGAGGCGCGCTAGTCGCTGCTGATCCGTCGATCAAGATAGCCAAAGAGCTGCACATGCGATCGAATACTTACATTAAGGCGGATCATTCTATTCGTTTTGAATTTACCGGTGCGTCTACAGGCAGCGTATCGCTGGACTCAGTGGCGTCTCTGGAGCTAACGGGCAACATTAGTAATCCTCTGGGCACCACATCTATTAATACTGATGCCAACTTGATCCTCAGTGGTAATGCACAAATTACATCGGCAATCACCAGTATTACTGCCAATGGCAATATCGGCGAAAACGGTAAGGCACTCAAGGTACGTTCGGACGAGCTTTCGCTCGTCTCTACGCAGGGCTCAATTAATTTTGAGGCTACAGCGCTGAACAGTAATGCGATAGAGATCGGTGAACTGAGTAGTCTGTACAACATTGTTGGAGTTGCAGATAAAAGCCTTGTAGCCCGAGACGCTTCCACCCTGATAAGTGCTGACAGCATCAACTTGACGAGTCGCACTGGTAGCATTGGACAGATCGGCACAATGGGCCAGCCTGCGAGCCACGAGTTTCTCGAAATTGATGTGGCGGGTGCCGTTACACTGAATGCGGAGACCGATATCGCGGTATCTCAACGCGATGGCGAACTATCGATTCTAAGTATTGCAGCACGTAACAATGTGGTGCTGCGTGCCGACAATGGCAGTGTTGTGAACGCGATTGGTGGGCAGGCCAAGTCAGCCGAGGAGCTAGCTGAGCAGGCAGCGGTCTGGGATAGTCTGAGCCTGCTCGACGGTAGCTCTGGCGATCGCTATGTCAGCGCCTACGAAAACCAGTTTGTCAGCCGTTATCACGGTTACTGGTTAATAAAGTTGAGGTTAAGCGACGACAGCGAGTCTGGCTTTGCGATTGACCCCGATTTCCTGCCGGGTCTGCAGGCGCGCTATGGAGTAACTGATGTCGATGAGCTGACTGCTCTGGTCAAATCTGAATATGATGACTCGAAGCGCTGGTTTGCAGATCAGGTGGCAGAGCCTGAGAGCTTCGCCAGCGTTGACGATATCATCGGTCGTGAGCAGAAAGGAGTGTTGGTTGGCTACGAGTATGGCGACCTGCTTGACGGCGCTTATGACAGCGAGTTCACGCTTGAAATTGCTGAGAGTAGTGACTGGTACGCGCAAATGGTAGAGGGCTCCCAGTGGAAGCAAAGCCAGTTGGATATCAGTATCTCCGCAGCGGCCCTGAGTGCAGATGCTGCCGGTCAGCTCACCGATCGGGCTCCCAATATAGTCGCATCGAATATCAATATAGTCGCCAATTCCGGCAGTGTCGGTGAGAACCTGGAAGCGATGGAGTTTGCGATTGATCTGGATAACCCGGGTACGGTTAGCGATGAACAGAAAACAGCGCTCTTGAAAGCCGGTCCTGGTGACATTCAGCAAACAGTGGATGGCCGCACTGTGACTTTGACCGTGGCGCAGGTGGACCCGATCAAAGTCGAGACCAATGGCGAATTGAACGTGTCTGCTCGCGATGAAATTTACATTGAGTCAGAAGCAGCGCTGCGGCTTGGCGAAATACATTCCGCAACCAACGATGTTCGTATTATTGTGGGTAACGAGATTTCAGCAAGCGCGGGTGTGATCAACGTTGTAGGCCGGGATGTCTTCCTGGCGAATACTCAAGGCAATATAGGAACACTGGGGCAGGCCCTTTCATTACAGGTCTCCGGTGCGCTGAGACAGGCCGGAGCGGTCGGTGATTTGTATCTGACCCACCTCGGCAGTGACTTGAAAGTAGGCTCTTTAGAAGCGGGTGGCATACTTTCCCTGAGTAACGACCATAGTATCCTGGCCGATGATAGCAATCAGTTTATGTTGGCTAGTCAGGTTTTTCTGGACAGCGGAGCCTTTGACCTGGGTGCCGTGGACAGCCGCCTGAACCTCACGGTGAGCGGCCCAGATGGCCTTACTATTAATGCCGCTAATGCGTGGTTGAATCTTAATGGTGCTGTAACACAGGTGCTTGGTGATATACAGGTCGCGGGTCAGTTCCAGGTAGATGCCGAGGCTGGCGTGGGCGTGGTTGGCGATATTAGTGCCGATACGTTGACGCTCAATGCCGCAGGCGCTTTGAGCGGGACTGCCGGAGCTTCTCTGGCTGCGATTGATGCCATTGATATTACAGCGGGCAGCGTCGATCTGGCTGCAGTTGCGGTGTCAGCTGACTCGGGACGATTGGAGGCGAATGCGGGCAGCCTCAGACTGGGCGATTCTACCTTGCGTGCTGGCAACCTGGATCTTCTGGCCACCGCTGCTCTTAGCCTGAACGGCGATGTTGAGATTGCGGCGGGTGATTTGTTGGCCGATGCCCAAAGTATCGAGATGCTGACGGGTACTAAAGTGGTTGTAGATGGCGAAGCGACCTTAAGTGCTATAGATGCCGTTAGTTTACAAATACTGGATGTTACCGGCGACCTGACTGTGACCGCTGCGCCGGCTGCATTGAGCTCGGGTACGATTGAATTGCTTGATGTGGTTAGCGCACAGGCCATCGAGTTGCGAGCTAATGACGGTATTGCCGTGCAGTCCACGTTGACCGGTAGCAGCCTGATGATTGCTGCAGGTGCTGGTCAAATTACGGGTGCGCCCGGTGCGCTGTTACGTTCCACAGTGGGTGGCGTGAGCCTGTCCGCTGCCGGTGTTGCATTGTCAGATGGTGTTATCGGGAGCGCCGGAGACATACAAATCACTGCGGCAGAGCAGGGTGTTGGGCTGGGGCTGGTGACAGCTGCCGGCGCGTTGATGGTGGACAGCGCAGCGGGTATAGACCTGACGGATAGTGTGCAGGTAGCGCAAACGCTATCGCTAGAGTCGGCGGCTGGAGACATCGCGGTGCAATCGGATGTGACCGGCGGTAGCCTGGCACTTGCTGCAAGTGCGGGCCAGATCACGGCGACGCCCAATGCGTTGTTGCGTTCTACGGCGGATGGGGTGAGCCTGTCCGGAGCCGGTGTAGCCTGGTCTGATGGTGTTATCGACAGCGCCGGAGACATACAAATCACTGCGGCAGAGCAGGGTGTTGGGCTGGGGCTGGTGACAGCTACCGGCGAGTTGGTGGTGGACAGCGCAGCGAGTATAGACCTGACGGATAGTGTGCAGGTAGCGCAAACGGTATCGCTAGAGTCAGCGACTGGAGACATTGCGGTGCAATCGGATGTGACCGGTAGTAGCCTGGCACTTGCTGCAAGTGCGGGCCAGATCACGGCGACGCCCAATGCGTTGTTGCGTTCTACGGTGGATGGGGTGAGCCTGTCCGGAGCCGGTGTAGCCTGGTCTGATGGCGTTATCGACAGCGCCGGAGACATACAAATCACTGCGGCAGAGCAGGGTGTTGGGCTGGGGTTGGTGACAGCTACCGGCGCGTTGATGGTAGACAGCGATGCGGCCATACACTTGACAGAAGATGTTCAGATTGGTCAGTCGGCGTCGTTGCAGGCTGCGGAAGAGATAGAACAAGGCAATGGTGTAACACTTGCTGCGATGAACTCGGTCAACCTGCTGGGCTCGACCGTGAAGATGGGTCGCGATGCCAGCTTGCAAAGCGGCGATACGCTCTCTGTCGATAGCACACAGGGAGATGCGGTATTGGCACTATTACAAGCCGGTGGTGACCTGACGGTCAACAGCGCTGCCAGCGCTCTGTTTCAGCAAGTGGTTAGCAGTGCTGGCAACTTGGTTGTTGATGCCAAGACTGATGTAGTCTCGGCCGCTGCCATGGTGGCAGAGGGCGCCCTGATGCTAGAAGCGGGCCAGCACGTGGGGCTCGGTGGAACACTGAGCAGCGGCGATGCACTCAGCGCCACCGCGGGTGGTGATTTATCGATCGCCAAATCTATAGTCGCAGGTGGCGAATTGACGCTGTTAGCCGGCGCAGGTCTGGTCGCTCTGAATGGCAGTATTGATGCCGGTTCTGACGCAATAGTAGACAGTGCGGAGCTGGTAATGGGACGTGATTCCTACCTGTCGACTGCTGGCAAAGTCAGTATAGGCAGCGTAGGTGACATGTTGCTGTCATCTGTCAGCACTGCCTGGAACGGGGAAGAAGCGCTGAGCCTGATTAGCGGTGGCGCTATTGAAGGCCGGACCGATAGCCCGCTTCATGTGCGTGCCAGCGGCTCTGACTCGGAGGGCCTGATAATGGCTGCAACGGGAATCGGTAGCCCGCTTGTGGTTGATATGCCATGGCTGTCAGCACAAACCTCAACGGGTGATATCAATATTGTTGCGCAAAGCGGTATGCGCTCTCCCCTGATGGACGCGCGTAATGGCAAGGTTCAGCTTCAGGTCAGTGGCGATCTGGTGCTAGGCGATCTACTAGGTAACCCTTATCTCTGGGTCGACGGAACTTTGCAGGCTGACCGAGTGGTGATGGAAGAGGGCAGCATTGCAGCCAGGCAGGGACTGGCTGTGAATCAGCTTGATTTGACGGGAGGAGGGCCAGTGGCTTTTGAGTCAGATGTCATCGATGTCCAGGTGGATAGTAATGATGCGCCTGAAACCCGTCTTTCACTGACAGGTTTTGGTGGTGGTAGCGCAGAGTCGATTGATTTGACGGTTCGTAATACTGCAAAGCTGAGGCTGGAACAGCTCTATACCAACACCGGGTCATTGCAGTTTGATGGCGCCCTGAGACTTGCTGAGGGAATCGTCGACAGCAGTCTCGACATTGAGTCCAATTCCCTGACCATGAGGTTGGACAATATCAAGCCCGGCGCTATCAATGTTGATGCTCAGCTGCTGACGCCGTATGGCGAGTTCTGGCTGGCTATGAGTGGAACTGAGGTGCGCACTGATGCGGTGGTTTCGCGCTTCAGTGATCCTGTATCGCTGTTTTTTGCTCCGCCAGAAGATTTGTTGGCAGGTGTTCAAGCCGTTGAACGCGCTTCTATTCTGGACGCTTTTCAGCGATTAAGTACGGAAAATCAGGTACAGAGGGACCTGCACAAACAGCCAATCCTACCCGCCGTATCCGGTACTCAGCGTCTCCAAAACGTAAGTATTGAAGGTGGTGCTATTCAGGCCAGCTTTATTGATACGGTGGCTGGCCAGGAGTTGCCGGAATCGGATTATAAATGGCTGGAAGTTTCCGCTAGCGGCGGTGGCGGCTAGTGAACTGCAGAAGAACTATAAGCGGGCTAACTATGAATTTTTGCAGTCAACTGGGTCGATCCCTGGTTCTTGTCGTATTTTCTTCCAGCGTTTCTTCACAAGTACTGCCTCCGGCTATTGATCCAGCCGGGCAAGAGCAGGATCTGATGCGCCGCGAGCAGATACTGCGGCAGCGAGAGGAACTGCTGGAGCAAACACGAGAGCAGGAAGAAGAGACGAGTGTTGAAGCTCAGTCCGAACTCGACGAAGAGACCTTTGTGCTCACTAGTGTGCGCTTTAGTCAATCGGAACTGCTTAGCGAGGACGAACTTAGATCACTGGTGGAACCCTACATTGGTCAAGAGACAGGACTCTCAGATCTGAATCGCCTGGTCGCAGCCATAAATGGCCTTTACCGTCAGAAAGGTATTTTTACCGCAGCCGCGCTGTTGCCTCAGCAAGAAGTGGATAACGGTACCGTTGTCATCAGGCTGGTGGAAGGCCAGCTTGGCGATGTCTTGGTGGAAGGGAACAGTTATGTCGCTGAAGATTTTGTAGAAGGCTGGCTGAACCCAGCGGAAGGCGAGAGATTGGAGGATATGAACCTGCTTGAGGTCGATATTCTCCGTTACAACCGGGTGAATGACTCGCGCCTGCAAGCTGAACTGCGTGCAGGCAAAGCGTTTGGACTGACTGACCTGGTGCTGCGGGTTGATGAGGTCGCACAGAATAACCTTCAGGTGTTTGCCGATAACTATGGCTTCGAGAGCTCAGGCGAGGAAGAAGTTGGGGCGATCTATCGTCGCTATGGCCTCATTAGCGGCGCTGACCGGGCCTGGGTTTACGCACTCGCGACGGAAGGTAACTTGGCTTTCAGTGCAAATTACAACGCACCGCTGAAAGCATCTCGCTGGCGGCTTGGCAGCACAGTTTCCCTGAATGAAACCGAGGTTGTTAGCGGCGACTTTAAGGATGTATCGGTTGAAGGATCATCCAATAGCATCAGCCTGGAATCCTCGTTTCTGGCGCATTCTGCCACCAACCGTTGGATAAACTTACTAGGGACAGCTTATTACTCAAACTCAGAGTCCACGGTGGCCGGAGAAATCATAAGCGACTATGAAATAGTCAGGCTGGATGCCGGTGCCGACTTTACCTGGGTGGGCTCCGGATGGCAGTGGTCTGCCAGACAGATGTTCGGCTGGGTTAGTACCAAGAACAAGGCGGTGGCTGACAGTGACCAGGACTTTATGATGCTCAGCGGAGATTCCAGCATTTTCTATCGACTGGGAGCATCTAATTGGTACGGACTGGCGCAGTTTGATTACCAGTATACTGATGAGGATCTGATTCCGGGTGCAGTAGCGTATTCGATGGGAGGTGCTACTTCAGTGAGAGGCTATAAAGCTGGGTTTATTAGTGGAGATTCTGCTTTTCGGCTAAGCCTGGAGGCTCACTACGGTGGGTTCCAGCTGTTTGGCGGTAACGTGGATGCCTTTTTGTTTTATGACGCCGGTAAAGTTTACGCTCTCGATCTCACACAGCCGGCTCAAGCAGTGGGTGCAGGGCTTGGCTGGAGTGGCGGCCCCGGGTTTTCTTTTACCTCGACCATCGCGCATCCTACCGAAGATGTTCTGCCAGATCAGGATGACTGGGTGTTTTATGGCAGGTTCAGTTGGAATTGGTCTGACTGATCTTATTCTGTTTTTTTTGCAAGTAAGGGGATAGATTTCATGGCTGAGCTTATGTTTTATCAGCAGCCGATAGTGCTCAATCGGGAAACTAACAAGGATTTGTGCTTCACAGCAACATCTGATTATGGCTTTTCAAAAGGCGTCAACTCGGTCCCTTTGACAGGTATTGAATTCTTTGAGGCCAGTCGGGATTTACCGGTTTTGTTCAGCAAAGACGAAGAGGGAAATTACTTTCCGATAGTACTTTTGTCTCTACGCGGCGATGGGCACGAACAAATAGGCGCTGAAGGTGAATGGACGGGTAACTATATTCCCGCTTTTATCCGGCGTTACCCTTTTGCACTAACAGAAGGTAAAGATCTTTGCTATGACAGCACTGCTGCTGGATTCTCAGAAGAGGGTGACAGGCTGTTTGATGATGAGGGAAAAAATACTGAGACACTCGATAGTATCATTACGTTCTTAACCGACTTCGATGCTCAGCATCAGCTGACAAGAGAATTTTGCAGCGAGCTGTCTGAGTTGTCTATGTTCAAGCCTTTTATGCTGCAAGTCATGACAGTGGACAAGAGCGCCCTGCGCCTTGACGGGTTATTTATTATTGATGAAGACAAATTGGGTGACCTCGATAACGAGAAAGTAGGTGCCTGGTTTCGTAAGGGCTTTCTCGCATGGATTTATGCCCATATGCACTCACTTGGCTCACTCAACCGCTTAAGCGATAAACTCTAAATTGCCACACTAGATAGTCTCGCCCGCCAGCCCTGCTGGCATGGCGAGCTGGTCACCAGTCACAGCATACTTCTCTGCTAGTATCATGACTGGTAATGTCGGTAAGACACTGCCATGTTGACGATTTGTTGATATCTGAATGAGGGCCTGTCGGGCTACTCTACTTCCACAGCATTAGAGTTTCTGCGTGTGTTAAGAAAACCGGTCAGCGATGGCGCAGTTGCATACATTGCTGGTGCGAGTCGCGGATGGCAATACCCGTTTTGTTTGCCAGACTGCTAACGGCTTTCTACCGTTACTTTGCTGCCAATGGCACGGGTACTGCTGAAGTAGTCCATGCGAGCCAATCACACGATCTGAGAAGTCACTAACTTGATCGACAACCAACACAATGGAGCACCTACAACATGAAACTCAAAACTGCAGCGCTCGCGTCGCTTCTAATGATGGCGAGCCTGGTCCGAGCGGAAGAAGCCGAGCAATGGGAATGGACAGTAGCACCTTACCTGTGGGGATCTGATGTAGTGTTAGACCTGTCGGTACAGGATGGTGACGGTATTGGTGGAGAAGCAGAGTTCTCGGACCTGCTGGACAAACTTGACGCGGCCTTCATGGGGCGCGTAGAAGGTCGCCGCGACCGCTGGGGCATGTATCTAGATACGATTTATATTGATTTGAGTGACAGTAAATCGACGTCTGTTGGCCCCGGCGGTCCGCTGCCGGCTGTTGTGGACACGGATGCCAGTTTGACGTTAAAACTGTGGGAAGGTGGTGCTATTTATCAACTTAGTGCGCCTGACGCAGCGGTACGCTTCGACTTGTTGGCCGGACTGCGTAACGTAGACCTTGATGTGCAGGCAACCGTGATGCCGCCTGGCCCCATGATGACGCCGTTGAACATTAAAACGGGTCCCTCTGAAACAGATGTGATGATAGGTGGTCGTGCCTACGGTGAGTTTACGCCGCGTTGGCATTGGACGTTGCGCGGAGATTATTCATTTGGTGGCTCTGAAGGGATCTACAACGGACAAGCCTCGGTTGGTTACACCTTCGGACAATCGGGCCTGTTTTCACTTGACGTTGGCTATCGTTACCTGCGTATGGATTTAAAGGGTTCCACCCCAATGGGTGAGCAAACTGAAGTTGAGATTGAGATGTCGGGTCCCCTGGTTGGTTTCATCTTCAAATTCTGAGGTTCGTATTCACAACACCTGCCCGGGCTTAGTCCCGGCGTCCATAGTTCGGCAATAGTTCGGCAAACATTTGCTGTATTTGTGAGTCTGAGACTTTTTCATATCTTTCCGAACGTCTAGCTACCATCCAACCTGATCCGTATAGCGGAGACGGCTAATTTCGATGGCGAGCTGAGTTCGCTTGAGTCATTGTTCTCCCGAGTTTGTCAGTGCATACCGTGGCTGGCAGGTTGCATGTACTCCATGCCAGTAGGTTGGTGCAGCGGCGTCATTGTTGAGTACACTAACCCCTGTTGCACAATCAGATACTGTTCATATTGTGCACTTTAGCCGTCAACTGGAGGGGTTCTTGATGTTTGCCATGATAATCCGCGAGACAGGCGGTCCAGAGGTTTTTGAATACGCCGAGCTATCCACGCCTGCTCCAGGTCCCGGTGAAGTGCTGGTGCAAGTTGCCTACGCAGGTGTCAATCCAGCGGACTGGAAGAATCGTCAGGGCATGCTTGCCGCCTATCGCCCCTATAGCTTCCCGTATGTTATTGGCTTTGATGCCGCCGGAGTGGTCGCCGCTGTTGGTGTTGGGGTGCAAGGTTTAGCCATAGGTGACCGCGTATTTACGCCTACCAATCATGGTCAGGGCGGGCAGGGTAGTTATGCTGAATACACCTTGGCAGACGCTGACAGAGTGGCCCGGATACCACCCGGGCTTGCGCTTCGCGACGCTGCGGCTTTGCCGGTGGCGGCGTTAACGGCCTGGCAGGGCTTGTTCGATCGTGGGGGGCTGCAAGCCGATCAAAAGGTACTGGTACACGGTGGCTCCGGCGGCGTGGGCAGTTTTGCGGTTCAGTTTGCGCAGTGGTGCGGCGCGCGGGTAGCAGCTACCTGCAGTAGTCCCAACGTGGAGTACCTGAAGTCGTTGGGGGTCGAGCGCGTGATTGACTACCGCACCGAAGATATTGCAGTGGCGGTGCAGGCGTGGCAGCCAAAGGGTCTTGATTTTCTGCTCGATGCGGTAGGCGTCAGCACCCTGCCAAGGGCGATTGATCTGGTCGCTGAGGGCGGCACGCTGGTCAGTATTCCCACGCTGGTAGACGACGGCGACGCAGTTGCCGCCTTGGCAGAAGCAGAGCGTAGAGGTATCACGCATCACTTTTCAACCATGGATGACAGCCACTGCGCGTCGACTCTGGAAAAAATAGCGGGGTTGCTGGTGAGTGGAGAGATTCAGTTACCGCCAATAAAAGAGTTTCCATTGGTCGATGTGGCGCAGGCGCATGAGTTGATAGAGGGCGGCCACAACCGGGGAAAGATTGTGCTAAAAGTAGCGGCGTTATTCTGAGATTTGCCACGCGGCAGTCGTTGACGTAGCGGGAAAAATTTTCAATAGTGGAGAGTAATATGACTGAACAATTGGACAGGTTACGCGGTGGAGTGGCAGTCATTACGGGCGCTGCTTCCGGTATCGGTGAAGCGTTAGCGCTGCAGGCCGCTGAGCTGGATATGTCGGTGGTTCTGGCAGATATTTCCAAGCAGCGCATTGATGAACTGGCTGGGACTATTGAAGCGAACGGCGGTAGGGCGCTGGCAGTGGAGACTGATGTGAGTAAGCCAGAGGCTTTGGATGCACTCGCTGATGCTGCTTATGATGCGTTTGGCGAAGTGCGACTACTAGTCAATAACGCTGGTATCGAGACGCTGGGTTTTAGCTGGGAGATTCCGGCGGCAACCTGGGATAAAGCTCTTGGAATCAACATTAACGGGGTTGTGCACGGTGTTCGAGCGTTCGCTCCACGCATGATTGCTGCGGGTAAGCCTGCGTTCATTGCCAACACTTCCTCAGTGGGTGGTTTGGGTATTATGCCGGTGCAAACCGCCTATATCATGAGTAAACACGCAGTGCTGGCTTTCAGTGAATGTTTGCGCCTGGAAATGGAGCTGAAGCAGGCACCTATAGAAGTGTCAGTGATTTTACCCGGTCCGGTCGCGACCCGAATATTTATCGACGCCGAAGGCGGCGCTGACCCTATCAGTGAACTTCACCGCGAGCAGATGAAAGCGATGCTCACGCACAGTGGCATCAGCGCCAACGAAGCAGCGCAGTTAATATTGCCGCAGATTGCCAGCGGCAATTTTTGGGTATCCACGCATCCGGAGATGACGGCAGAGATGGCGGAGCAACGAGCGCAGACTTTGACTGATAGGCCGCAGCCGCAGTTATCGGCAGAGCTCGCGGCGTTGCTGCAAGCTGGTTAGTGTAGGCGCTACACGCGCCATCGGCGGTTGCATAGTTTGACCCCCCGCTTTAGCCGTGTAACCTTGGCGCGCGGCACTTCCGTATAACGTGTAAGGAGCATTAGAGTGGCAAAAGTCAGGATGGGAATGGTTGGCGGGGGCGAGGGAGCCTTTATCGGTGCGGTGCACCGCATGGCTGCGGCTATCGATGGTGAGATTGAGCTGGTCTGCGGCGCCTTCAGTGCTGATGAGAGTCGATCACAACGCTCTG
The DNA here is from genome assembly GCF_026262625.1 of Candidatus Litorirhabdus singularis. GTDB lineage: Bacteria > Pseudomonadota > Gammaproteobacteria > Pseudomonadales > Halieaceae > Litorirhabdus > Litorirhabdus singularis. Next base: position 984,672 of record NZ_SHNN01000002.1, on the reverse strand, counting down.
GCGCCGCCCTGCATCTTGCAGCTGACCGGGTTTACTCCGATTACGCTGACATGATGCGGTTGGAGGCTGCGCTACCGGCCTCTCAGCGAATGCAGTTTGTCGTTATTGTCACACCCAATCATCTTCACTTTCCCATTGCCGAGGCGGCTTTGGAGTCTGGTTTTCATGTGCTTTCCGACAAGCCGGCGACACTGGACTTGCAGCAAGCGCTGCGGTTGCAGGAAATCGTCAAGGAGACTGGCCTGCTGTACGGTTTGACGCATCCTTACACCGGCTACCCACTTATCAAAGAGGCGCGTGCCAGAATCGCTGCGGGTGAACTGGGCGTAATCCGCAAGGTTACGGTGGAGTATACGCAGGGCTGGCTGGCGTATGCCGAGGAAGCACAGGGTAACAAGCAGGCGACGTGGCGGTTGGATCCGCAGCAGGCGGGAATCAGCGGTTGCATGGGCGATATTGGAGTGCACGCAGCGAATCTGGTCGAGTACGTTTCAGGCCTCAAGATAGCGCAAGTGTGTTCCGACCTGACCAGTTTCGTGGCGGGCCGACAGTTGGACGATGACGGCGCCATGTTGTTGCGTTTCGACAATGGTGCCCGCGGGACTCTCGCGGCAAGCCAGGTCAGTGTGGGCGAGGAGAATGCCCTGCGCCTTCGGGTCTACGGCAACAAGGGTGGGCTTGAATGGGAACATTTGCAGCCCAATACGCTATGGCTAAAGTGGAGTGATCGCCCCACCGAAATGCTGCGCACCGGGGCCGACTATCTGGGCGTCGCGGCAGCCGCCAACACGCGTGTCCCGATGGGGCACCCCGAAGGATACCTGGAAGCCTTCGCTAACCTCTATTTGGCCTTTGCAGAGCAGGTGCGTGCCCGGCAGCAGGGTCTGGAGGCCAGTGAGCGCGCCGCAGACTGCCCCGGTATCGAGGAAGCGGTTCGGGGCATGGCGTTTATCGAACTGGCTGTTGCCGCAAGCGCCAGTGAAATTAAGTGGCACGATATGCCTGAACTACAACCTACCGCTACGGAGACAGACCATGTCTAAAATGAAGGGACCGGCCATTTTTCTCGCGCAGTTTGTCGCCGCGGAGGCGCCGTTTAATAGTCTGGATAATATTACGCGCTGGGCGGGCGAGCTAGGTTACAAAGGGGTGCAGATACCCACCTGGGAAAGTAGTTTGATTGACCTGGAGCAGGCAGCCAAGAGCAAGGAATACTGCGCTGAATTACATGCCGTGTGCCGTGGTAATGGAGTGGAAATTAGCGAGCTATCGACCCATTTACAGGGCCAGTTAGTCGCCGTGCATCCTGCCTATGATGAACAGTTTGATGGTTTTGCTCCCGAGGCATGCCGTGGCAACCCGGACGCACGTCAGGCTTGGGCTGTAGAGCAATTAAAGTGGGCCGCGCAGGCCAGTCACAATCTGGGGCTGACACAGCACGCAACGTTCTCAGGTGCCCTGTTGTGGCACACCATGTATCCATGGCCGCAGCGACCGCAGGGTCTGGTAGAAACCGGTTTTGCCGAACTGGCAGCGCGCTGGCTACCGATTCTGGAAGCGTTTGACGCCGCCGGTGTCGACCTCTGCTACGAGATCCATCCGGGCGAGGACCTGCACGACGGGGTGACTTTTGAGCGCTTTTTAGAAGCCACGGGTAATCACCCGCGCTGCCATATTCTGTATGACCCCAGCCACTTCATGTTGCAGCAACTGGACTACATACAGTTTATTGATATCTATCATGAGCGTATCAAGATGTTCCACGTCAAGGACGCGGAGTTTAACCCCAATGGACGTAGCGGTGTGTATGGTGGGTATCAAGACTGGAAAGAACGTCCTGGGCGCTTTCGTTCACTGGGCGATGGGCAGGTGAATTTCAGTGGTATTTTTAGCCAGTTTGCCAGGTACGACTTTGAGGGGTGGGCGGTGCTGGAATGGGAGTGTTGTTTGAAGCACCCCGAGGATGGCGCCAGAGAGGGCGTTGAATTTATAAATCGGCATATCATACGCACCACCGATAAAGCCTTCGACGACTTTGCTGGCGGCGAGTCCGACGAGCAAGCCAACCGCCGCATTCTCGGTCTGAGCTGATCTGAGGCTTGTTAGATAGCCTGTTTGGGCGGCTTGCCGTCCATGAAATTGTCGATCGCATGCTTGGCCAGGTACCCAATCAATTGTTCATCGGGTACCTTTTTCATTTTCTCGTGACCGGCACGATGTTGTTGTCCCGCCACCAGCAGCGGTTGCTTGCCGATGGCCTCCATGGCCTCCTTTACCAACTCTTGCGGAGTCTGAAAACCTGAGGTATCCAGATGTTGGTAACCCTTGGCAGCGGTCGACAAAGTCATGCCCGCAGCCACTGCCAGTACGTCTACCTGATAAGGTTTGAACTCTCCCCAGAGTGCTTCAGCTAGCGCTATATCGTAGGCCTTGGTGGCTGAGTAATGAGCGTAGTAGGGCGCACCTTTCAAGCCGGCACCGGATGACATAAGAATAATGCCGCCGCGTTTTCGGGCCAGCATAGGGGCCGCAAAGTGGTGGGTCAAAACCAGCGGGCCAGTGACGTTTACCGCGATGCGCTGTAGCTCAAAGTCCAGTCCGGTGTCGGTTTTGAAGAACGGTCCTACGTCGGCTAGACCGGCGTTGTATACCAGCAGCCCTACCTCGCGTTCAGCGACGGCGCTAATGACGTTGGCAAGCATCGAGGCGGAGCCCAGGTCGATTTCAACGGGCAGGCATTCGACGTCAAACTCGTTGGTCAACTCGCTTTCGATGCGGGCTAAGGCAGTGGCGTCGAAATCTAACACTATGACGTTTAGTCCCTGACCGGCGGCGTAGCGCGAGTAGGCCTCGCCAATACCCTGTGCGCCTCCGGCAATCAGTGCCCAAGGACCGTACCTGCTGCAAAATTCTGACATCAAAAGCTGCCTCGCCTCATATTCATAAGTTTATCTGCAAGCTAGCTGACTTGTGTGGTCAGGTAAAGAGCGGGTTGTTGTGCGCTCTTGTGTTGGGCGGTGCCGAACGTGGCAGCGAATGTTAAACTCCGCAGCAGAGCAGTAGCAGCATCGGTTATTGTGGGAACCTGCAGCAGTTGCTAGTTACAATCATACCCAGCCCAGACATCCCAAGCTCATTGAAGTGATTAGCCATGCCATGGAAGTAGACAGCAACGACTTTACAGAAGCAGATGAGCAGTGGATGCTGCGCGCGCTGGCCTTGGCCGACCTCGCTGCCGATGCAGGCGAAGTGCCGGTTGGTGCTGTTTTAGTGCAGGACGGAGAGTGTGTTGGAGAGGGGTGGAATCAGGTTATTTCGGCGGCCGACCCCACCGCGCACGCTGAAGTCGTCGCACTGCGGGCGGCAGCAGCGGCCAGGAATAATTATCGGGTCCCCAATAGTATTCTCTATGTGACGCTGGAACCCTGCACAATGTGCGTCGGCTCTCTGGTTCACGCCAGGGTGGAGCAGTTGGTGTTCGCTGCTACCGAGCCGCGCGCCGGTGCGGTTTGTAGTCAGCTGCAACTGTTGGATGAAGCCTTTTACAATCACGGTATTACCTGGCGTGGTGGTTTGCTGGCTGAGGCCAGTAGTCAGCGCCTGCGAAATTTCTTCCGGCGCCGCCGTTAGAGAGCGAAGAGGCCGGTCTCGCGTAAGATAGGCGGCAGCAGTTCGATGCTGTTCACAGGCGGTGCCGGTTGATTCTGATTGATGTCGCGCCAGGCCAATATACTGTGGTAATGGCGAATATTCTTGACGTAGGTGACGGGCTCTGAGCCTCGGGCGTAGCCATAGCGGGCCTTGCTGTAGTAGGCGCTCTTTTGTAGCAGCGGCAGGTACTGAGACACGTCTTTCCAGAAGTGAGGATCGCCGCCCTGGCGCTGCGTAATCACCCGGGCGTCTTCCAGGTGTCCGCGGCCGATATTGTAAGCGGCCAGCGTAAACCAGGTGCGATCCGGCTCCAGAATATCCTCGGGTAGCCGACGTTTGAGTAGCTTGTAGTAGCGGGCACCGCCGCGCAGGCTCTCGGTCACGTCCAGTCGGTCGACTATACCCAGCTCTTTGGCGGTGGAGCGGGTCAGCATCATCATACCCCTGACCCCGGTTGGTGACCGTGCGCGCGGATTCCAATGTGATTCCTGATAGGCAATTGCCGCTAACAGGTGCCAGTCCAATTGGTATTCCTTGGCCACCTCTCGAATCAGGGTTTCGTAGCGAGGCAGCTTGGTGCGTACCATGCGATTAAATGTCTGAGATCCTACCGGGTTGTTGTTCCAGGCCCTTGAAAAGTGTTCCTCCTTGAGTCGCTCCAGCGTGCCGTCTGCACTGACGCGGGCCAGAAACTGGTTGGCGCGGTTGAGCAGGCGGGTGTTATCGCGAGCATCGGGCATGAGCCAAGCCAGTTCATCGACCCGATCCAGCTCCATGGCGACCCGCATGCGCGGGTAAAAGCTGCGGTTAACCTTAAACTCATTCGAGTCGATGAGCGCAAAGTCAGCTTCCCTGTCTGTCACCATCTCCAAAAGTTCGGCACTGTCTTCGGTGTCTATCTGGCGCCATTCCAGCGCCGGTTGCAGGGAGCGCAAAAAAGTCACGGTATCGATATGACGCTGACTATTACTAATAACCAGGCGTCCCTGCGCCAGGTCGCTAATCTGTCGGGGACGCTTGGTCCCTGCCAGATACACAATCTGCAGGTGTAACTCGCCATAGGAGTTGGTTGCGTCGAACAGACTCGCGCGCTCTGCCGTTCGCGCCATTCCCGCGGCCGCCATATCGGCTTGACCACGCTGCAGACTCTCCACCACGTCGGCCTTATTGTGCAGCTGGATAAAGCGTGCGTTCACCCCCAGTTCTTCAGCAAACAGTGAGGCGAGCACGAATTCAAAGCCCGCGGCCTCGTCTTGCACTTGGTAAAATGTAGTGGGTGCGTTGCGAGTGGCAATGCTGATCTCGCCTTTTTCAAGGATCATAGCCAGGCTATCGCCGTTTTCACAGCCGCTGATGAGGAGCAGGCAAAGCCAAAATGAGAGCTGTAGGGGTAGGCGGGGCATGACCCTATTCTAGCGTTGCGCCCGCGCGCTGACAAAACCCAATAATTTGCCTCCTGCGCTAACCTGTCGCGGCTAAATACAGTACAATGTCGCGGTTTTTAAACCCCCCTGTCCAGAGGCCCATTCCGGTATGCTCATCCTGCGCGGTGCTTCCGCTCTGTCGGATTTTAGACTGACCAAACTGCAGCAACAATGTGATGCGAACGGCACTTCGGTGGACGCGCTAAGCTGCGATCATGTTTTTTTCGTTGAGGTTGCTCGTGATTTGAGCAACTCGGAGCGAACCTCGCTGCAACAGTTGCTGGGCGGTCACTTTGATAACGGTGAATTAAGTGGACCCGGAGAGCTGGTGCTGGTGGCTCCTCGCGATGGCACCATTTCGCCCTGGTCCAGTAAGGCTACCGATATCGCGCACAACTGCGGGCTAGACAGCGTGTTGCGCATTGAACGCGGTACTGCGTGGTATGTGCAAGCCGCAAGCGGTGTTGCAGACAGCTTACAAACGCAGCTTTATGATCGTATGACTGAGCAGGTGCTGTCCTCGCCAGCTGCGGCAGCAAGCCTGTTTCATCATGACTCACCGCGACCGCTGCAAAGTGTTGATGTGCTGGGCGGCGGACGCGACGCGCTGGTGGAAGCCAATACAAGGCTGGGGCTCGCATTGGCCGATGATGAAGTGGATTACCTGTATCAGGCTTTTATCGACATGGCGCGTAATCCCAACGATATCGAGCTGATGATGTTTGCTCAGGCTAACTCGGAGCATTGCCGGCACAAGATATTCAACGCCAGTTGGACTATTGATGGCGTAGAGCAGGAGCATTCTCTGTTCAAGATGATCCGTAATACCCATGCGGTCGGTGGCGAAGACGTGCTCTCGGCCTATTCGGACAACGCCGCCGTTATTGTGGGCAGCCGGGCGGGGCGTTTTTACCCAGACCCCGCCTCGGGCAGCTATGGCTACAGCGACGAGGATATTCACCTGCTGATGAAGGTGGAAACCCATAACCATCCGACCGCTATTGCGCCGCACCCCGGTGCCGGTACCGGCTCCGGGGGGGAGATTCGCGATGAAGGGGCAGTCGGCAGAGGTTCCAAACCGAAGGTGGGGCTGAGCGGTTTTTCGGTGTCTAACCTGAATATTCCAGGCGCGGAGCAGCCTTGGGAGCAGGCCTATGGCAAACCGCAGCGGATTGTATCGGCGCTGGATATCATGCTCGAAGGACCGATTGGTGGCGCGGCCTTCAACAATGAGTTTGGGCGGCCCAATCTGTGCGGTTACTTTCGTAGTTTTGAAATGCAGGCAGACGGCGTTGCCGGCAGCGAAGTGCGTGGTTACCACAAGCCCATTATGATTGCTGGGGGCTACGGTAATATCCGTGCTGAGCACGTTGAGAAAGGTGATTTTGCCGCCGGTGCGCAATTGATCGTATTGGGCGGACCAGCCATGTTGATCGGACTTGGTGGTGGCGCGGCATCGTCCATGGCCAGCGGCGACAGTGCCGAGGCGCTTGATTTTGCTTCGGTACAGCGCCAAAACCCCGAAATTGAGCGTCGGTGTCAGGAAGTGATAGACCGTTGCTGGCAACTGGGAGCAGACAACCCTATCGCCTTTATTCACGATGTAGGCGCTGGCGGGCTGTCAAATGCCTTTCCCGAGTTGGTGAAGGATGGTGGTCGCGGCGGCCGCTTTGAACTGCGCAACGTACCCAATGATGAGCCGGGTATGTCGCCATTGGAAATCTGGTGTAATGAGTCTCAGGAGCGGTATGTGATGGCGGTCGAGCCTGAGCATCTGGCCCTGTTCAGCGCTATCTGCGAGCGCGAGCGCTGTCCTTTTGCTGTCGTCGGTGAGGCAACTGATGAGATGCACCTGGAGTTGACCGATGCCAGCTTTGGTGACTCGCCCATCGACTTACCGATGTCGGTGCTATTTGGTAAAGCGCCGCATATGTATCGCCAGGTGACGCGCCAGACTGTGGATCAAGCGCCGCTGCAATTGCAGTCAGTGACTTTGGATGATGCCTTGCATCGAGTGCTACGCCTGCCCAGCGTGGCCAGCAAGAAATTCCTCATAACCATTGGTGATCGCAGCGTGACAGGAATGGTCAGTCGCGACCAGATGGTTGGCCCCTGGCAGGTTCCGGTCGCGGATTGCGCTATTACCACCGTTTCCTATGATTCAACACTGGGTGAAGCCATGGCCATGGGCGAGCGCACGCCTTTGGCACTGATCGACGGCCCTGCTTCTGGCCGTATGGCGGTAGCTGAGGCGATTACCAATATCGCTGCGGCACCTATCAGGCAACTCTCGGACGTTAAACTGTCGGCCAACTGGATGTGCGCCGCAGGCTATGGCCGGGAAGATGAGACCTTGTATGACACGGTGCGAGCCGTGGGAATGGAGTTCTGCCCGGCTTTGGGTTTGACGATACCGGTGGGTAAGGACTCTATGTCCATGCGCACCAGTTGGCAAGATGAGGGCACCGATAAGGCAGTGACCGCGCCGGTGTCATTGATTGTATCCGCATTTAGCCCGGTTACTGACGTGCGCAAGGCGGTGACACCACAATTGCGCACCAGTAGCGGCCCGAGCCGACTGCTGCTGATAGATATTAGCGGCGGACAGCAGCGCCTGGGCGGTTCAGCATTGGCTCAGGTTTACAGCCAGATCGGCAATCAAGCGCCGGACGTAGAGCAACCACTGCTGCTGAAGTCGGCCTTTGAGCTGGTACAACAACTGCTGCAGCAACAGCGATTGCTGGCGTATCACGATCGCTCCGATGGTGGCTTGCTTATTACCCTGCTGGAAATGGCGTTTGCTGGACACTGTGGTTGGCAGGTGGATATTGCCGGCCTTGGCGGCGAGACTCTGGCGGCCTTGTTCAATGAGGAAGCCGGTATGGTGCTGCAGGTCAGCGAAACGGCTTTGGAAGAGGTAAAGGCCGCTGCTGACACGCTCGGTCTGGCCGGGCAGCTGCATGATCTGGGCAGCGTCACCGCTGGTGAAGCGGTAGTGTTGACCAACGGTAGTGAGCGACTGCTGAATATGCCGCGAATTGAACTGGAGCGGGTGTGGAGCGAAACCAGCTATCGCTTGCAGGGACTGCGTGATAACCCAGCGTGCGCCGAGCAGGAGTTCGCTCAGTTGATTGAGGCCGACCCGGGACTGAGCGCGGCGTTGAGCTTTGATTGCAACGATAATACTGCCGCACCTTATATCGCCACCGGTGCGCGGCCGCGTCTGGCAGTGCTGCGAGAGCAGGGCGTGAATGGTCAGGTAGAAATGGCAGCGGCGTTTGATCGAGCCGGTTTTGAGAGCGTGGATGTACACATGTCTGACCTGCTCAGCGGCAGGTACGAGCTGGCCGACTTCAAGGGACTGGTGGCCTGTGGTGGCTTTTCCTATGGCGACGTATTGGGCGCCGGGCAGGGTTGGGCGCGCAGTATTTTGCTGAATAACCAGCTGCGCGATAGTTTTACCGGGTTCTTCGAGCGCACCGACAGTTTTAGTCTGGGTGTCTGTAATGGCTGTCAGATGATGTCTTCTTTACAGGAACTGATCCCGGGTACTGAACTCTGGCCACGTTTTGTGCGCAATGTTTCTGAACAATTTGAGGCCCGTTACTCTTTGGTTAAAGTGCCTGATAGCGCGTCGATACTCTTACAGGGCATGAGCGGTTCGCAGATGCCTATCGCTGTTGCTCACGGTGAGGGCCGCGCAGATTTTGCCTCGGACGCAACCCGGCAGGCGGCAGTCGCCGCTGGCCTGATTAGCCTGCAGTATGTGGATAATCAGGGTGCGGTGACGGAAACCTACCCGGCTAACCCCAATGGTTCCAGTGGGGGTATAACTGGCGTTACCAGCGCTGACGGCAGGGTCACTATCATGATGCCGCATCCGGAGCGAGTATTCCGTACGGTGCAATGTTCCTGGGCTCCTGCTGAATGGGCCGAAGACGCTGCGTGGATGCGATTATTCCGCAATGCACGCGTCTGGCTGGGCTGACCTTGCTGTGCCCTTGTTGTGCCCTTGCAATTCCTTATAATGTCGCAACTTTCGATTTGAGACCCCTATGCTAAATCGCTACCCCCTGTGGAAGAACCTGCTGCTATTGATGATAGTAGCGTTGGGCCTGTTTTACGCGGCGCCTAACCTTTACGCGCCCGATCCTGCCTTGCAGATTAGCGGTCAGTCCAGCGCCACGCTGATTGATGAGCGCACGCTCAAACGTGCTACCGATGCTCTCACTGAGGGCGGGGTTGAATTTTTTGGTGCCGAAGTCGGTGAGCGGGCCGCTAGCGGACTGATTCGTCTGCGTCAGCGCGATGACCAGTTACGCGCTCAGCGGATGCTGAAACGGGCGCTGGGTGACGGCTATGTAGTGGCCTTAAACCTGGCTGAGACGACGCCAGCCTGGCTCAGTGATTATGGCGCCCAGCCTATGAAATACGGGCTGGACCTTAGCGGTGGTGTGCATTTCAAGCTCGAGGTTGATATCGACAGCGCGGTTGAGCGGCGCATGGAAACGTTCTTCGTGGGCAGTCGTAAGCTGCTGCGTGAAGAAGGCTTGCGCGGTATTCTCAAGCAAGATGATACCGGCGCTATGCACGGAGTGTTCAAAGCGGAGCAGCTGCGGGATGATGCGATAGCGGCGATTCGTAAAACTTACCCGGAACTGGTGGTGCAGCGTACGGCCGAGGAATGGGGCTTGAAGGCCACGCTGTCTGAAGCAGCACGTAAGGAAATTGGCAGCTACGCACTGACCCAAAACTTGACCACGCTGCGTAATCGCGTCAATGAACTGGGCGTCTCGGAGCCTTTAGTTCAGCCGCAAGGCAATAACCGAATTGTGGTTGAACTGCCGGGTATTCAAGATACTGCTGAAGCAAAACGTATTCTGGGTAAAACCGCTAATCTTGAGTTCAGGCTGGTCGCTACCAGCGACGCGAGTGCCTCATCACGTGAGCAGTTCAAGTTTCGCAGCGCCTCGCGTGCTGGCGCCAGTGAGTGGTTGGAGCGTGAAATAGTCATTACCGGAGAGCGGGTATCCAACGCTCAGTCCAGTTTTGACCAAAACGGACGCCCCAACGTCAATATCAGTCTGGACGGTGAGGGTGGCGCTCTGATGCACCGCGCCACGCGTAACAACATCAAGCGCCGGATGGGGGTGCTGTTTATCGAGCGTAAAAACCGCACCCGTTACGAAATCAACGAACAGGGCGAAGAAATTATTATCAAGACGCCCTATGACGAAAAAAGCGTAATCACAGCACCCACTATTCAGTCGGCGCTGGGGGCTCAGTTTCAGATTACCGGGCTGGACAGCGTTCAGGAAGCCTCTGAGTTAGCATTGTTGCTGCGCGCCGGCGCGCTGGCGGCACCCATGGATTTTGTAGAGGAACGCACGGTCGGACCTTCGCTAGGCGCGGAAAACGTTGCCCAGGGGCTTATGTCAGTGCAGGTAGGCCTGAGTCTGGTGGTGCTGTTTATGGTGCTGTATTACCGGGTGTTTGGAATTGCAGCCATTGTGGCGCTGAGCGCCAACCTGGTGCTGCTGATAGCCTGTATGTCGATACTGGGGGCGACTCTGACCTTGCCGGGTATTGCGGGTATTGTGCTTACTGTGGGTATGGCAGTAGATGCTAACGTGCTGATTTTTTCACGAATACGGGAAGAACTGGTGAATGGGCTGTCGCCGCAGATGGCCATCCACTCGGGTTTTGAACGCGCCGTGGTGACGATATTGGATGCCAATATTACGACATTACTGGTAGCGGTGATTCTTTACGCAGTAGGGACCGGGCCCGTTAAAGGGTTTGCTGTGACCTTGTCGATAGGCATTGTGACTTCAATGCTAACGGCGATTATGGGAACCCGCGCCCTTGTTAATCTGGTTTACGGAGGACGTACCCTCAATTCGATCCAGATTGGAGGGAGCCGCAAATGAAAACTCTAGACTTTATGGGCAAGCGACGTATTGCTGCCGTATTTTCGCTGGTGCTGATAACTGTCGCGCTGGGCTCACTGTTTATCAAGCAGGTGAATTGGGGGCTGGATTTTACCGGCGGCACGCTGGTTGAAGTGCATTACAGCGATGTAGCGCAGCTGTCGGAGATTCGCGGCACCCTCGACGAAGGGGGTTTTGCCGGTGCCGTGGTGGTGAGTTTTGGTTCCGACCGGGACGTGATGATTCGCTTGCCGCAGGGCTACTCCGATAAAGATGGTAACCGGCTGTTGGCACTACTGCAGTCGACGTATCCGGGTGAAGTGGAATTGCGCCGTATTGAATTTGTGGGTCCACAGGTGGGCGATGAATTACGTGAGCAAGGTGGTCTGGCCATGCTGATGGCTTTGGGCCTGGTGATGATCTACGTAGCGTTCAGATTTCAGCTGAAGTTTGCGCTGGGCGCGGTCACGGCTTTGGTGCACGATGTGGTGATCACGCTGGGTTTCTTTTCGATCCTCGGTATCGAGTTTGATCTCACTGTACTTGCGGCTCTGTTGGCGGTAATTGGTTATTCGCTAAATGACACGATTGTGGTCTCGGACCGTATTCGGGAAAACTTCCGGAAAATTCGTAAGGGCGATGCGGCACATACGATTAACGTTTCTTTGACAGAGACATTGGGCCGCACGCTGGTCACGTCTTTGACCACGTTACTGGTGCTTACTGCATTGCTGATTTTTGGTGGCGAGATGATTCACGGTTTTGCGTTGGCGCTGACGGTGGGTGTTGTTGTCGGTACGTATTCTTCTATCTACGTTGCTGCTAATGTGCTGATGTTGCTCAACATCAGCAAAGAAGACCTGATGGTGCCGGTGAAGGAAGCCTCCTCCGAAGATGGCGGTGTAGTCTAAGTCGAGCTGACGCGCAGGCGCGATTTGCGCCTGCGGTTATTTGCCCAGTGCGGGTTTGACAACCTGTAGTACGGCCTTGAAACACTTTGGGTTACCACAGACCACGTTACCGCTGTCCATAAAACCGGCCCCGCCGTTGAAGTCGCCTATCAGGCCGCCAGCTTCAGTAATCAGTAGGGCGCCAGCGGCGATATCCCACTCGGATAAGCCTATTTCCCAGAAGCCATCGAGCCGTCCGGCAGCCACATAGGCCAGGTCCAACGAGGCGGCACCAGCGCGGCGAATGCCGGCACATTGACCAGCCAGGGCTTCTAGCGTTTCGGTGTAAGCGGGTAGGTGCTCCTGATGCTGTGACTTGAACGGGATACCTGTTCCGAGCAGGGCGCTCTCCAATCCTGCCAGCTTGCTGACTCGAATCCGACGACCGTTTAACTGCGCGCCGCGACCGCGACTGGCGGTGAATTCTTCCCGCAGCATCGGGTCCAGCACCACCGCATGCTCAAGCTTGCCCTTGTACTTACAGGCTATAGAAACGGCAAAGTGGGGAATACCGCGAATAAAGTTGGTAGTGCCATCCAAAGGATCAATGACCCATTGATAGTCACTGTCGGCATTGCCGCTGGCGCCACTCTCCTCTCCGAGAAACCCATGATCGGGATAGGCCTTGCTGAGATGGTAGATGATTTCGCGCTCGGCGCCGACATCAATTTCGGTCACGTAATCGTTGGCACTCTTGGACTGAATCTCAAGGTGGTCAATGTTATCGGTGGCCCGCGCAATCAACTCGCCTGCTTTGCGCGCTGCTCTAAGGGCGATGTTGGTCATTGGCTCCATGGGAGTGTTCCTTGCTGGTGGCGACGGCGCGCGATTATAGCAGATCTGGTACACTGCGCGCCGCACAAAAACAGGCATATAAACATGAGTAATGAATCGGTCAGGGTAGTGCTGGTTAACACGACCCATCCTGGCAATATCGGGGCAGTTGCCCGCGCGATGAAGAATATGGGGCAGAGTGAGCTGGTGCTGGTTGCACCGCGCAGCTTTCCTGACGAACAGGCGGTTTGGCGCTCAGTGGGTGCGGCCGATATTCTGGAAAACGCCACGGTCGTTGAAACGTTGGCAGAAGCAGTGGCGGATTGTCACTTTATCGTCGGTACCAGTGCGCGCGGCCGTCGTATACCCTGGCCAACACTGGACCCGCGTGCCTGCGCCAGGCAAGTATTGGAGCGCAGGAATAGCGGACAGCAGGTGGCACTGGTGTTTGGACGCGAAGATCGTGGTCTGACTAATGAAGAACTGCAGATATGTAACCTGCACTTGCATATCCCCAGTCACGAAGATTACACCAGCCTGAATCTTGCGATGGCGGTGCAGGTGGTTTGTTATGAACTGCGTATGTTGGCTCTGGAGGGCAGTTTATCGAGTGACGCGCAGTCGGAGTGGGACGCTCCTTTTGCGACGGCTGAGAATGTAGAGCGTTATCTCGAGCATTTGGAGCAAACTCTGATCGAAATTGGGTTTCTGGACCCAGTCGCTCCGCGCCAGCTGATGACGCGTCTGCGTCGCTTATATGGGCGTATGAATCTGGATGAAATGGAACTCAATATCCTGCGCGGGATTTTGACAGAAACCCAGAAATCCCTGCACAAAAGCTCTACAGCGAAATAGTAAATTTCTTTATAATCCATGTAAGTGGTTGATAGTTATAGAGTATAAAGATATTTGTGCAGCTAGCAGAAAACCGGATACCAGACTAATTTACTGGGTTAAATAGTTGATTAAAATAGTCGGTTATTGCATAATTCTGGCTCATCCGAAGTGCAGGTTCAGAGCATGCGATTAACCACCAAGGGACGCTACGCCGTGACAGCGATGCTGGATCTAGCGATTCACGCGCACAGCGGTCCAGTAAGCCTTGCAGATATCTCAGGCAGACAGGCAATATCCCTGTCTTACCTTGAACAGTTGTTTGCCAAGTTGCGTCGCTGTGAATTGGTTACCAGTGTGCGCGGTCCAGGCGGCGGTTATCGTTTAAGCCGAGCCGGCCAGGAAATATATGTGGCCGAAATCGTCGACGCGGTGAATGAAAATGTAGATGCGACCGGCTGCGGTGGCTCTACCGACTGCCAGAAGGGTGAAATTTGTCTCACGCATCACCTCTGGTGTGATCTCAGCAATCAAATTCATGGCTTTCTAGCGAGTATCAGTCTGTCGAGTCTCGTAGAGCGACGCGAGGTGCAAAATATATCTGCACGTCAGGACGAGCGTAAAGAAGTCATTGATGATCTCCGGCTGCGCGAAGTAAGTCACTAAGCCGGTTCGTACCCGAAGGAGTAGTAGTACATGCAGTTGCCTATTTACCTGGATTATTTGGCATCGACACCGGTTGACCCGCGCGTCGCCGAAAAGATGACTGAGTGTCTTACCATGGAGGGGAACTTTGGTAACCCCGCTTCACGTTCGCACCTGTTTGGCTGGAAAGCCGAAGAAGCTGTCGAGAATGCGCGGCGTGAGGTTGCCGAGTTGTTGAATGCTGACCCACGCGAAATCGTGTGGACTAGCGGCGCGACTGAATCCGACAATTTGGCGATAAAAGGCGTTGCCCATTTTAATCATCGAAAAGGTAAGCACATCGTTACCTCCAAGATAGAACATAAGGCGGTGCTGGATACTTGCAGGCAGCTTGAGCGTGAAGGCTTTGAGGTGACTTATCTTGACCCCGATAGCAACGGTTTGATTTCGCCGGAAGCTGTGGCAGGCGCTCTGCGCGATGACACAACGCTGGTCAGTATTATGCATGCCAACAATGAGATTGGTGTGATTAATGATATTGCCGGGATCGGTGAAGTGACCCGCGAGCGCGGTGTGGTTTTCCACGTCGATGGCGCGCAGTCAGCCGGTAAGATTCCGGTTGATATGGAACAGATGAAGGTTGACCTATTTTCCATGTCGGCGCATAAGATGTATGGGCCAAAAGGTATGGGTGCTTTATACGTTCGTCGCAAGCCGCGTATTCGTTTGGAAGCACAGATGCATGGTGGTGGTCATGAGCGCGGTATGCGTTCTGGAACCCTTGCCACTCACCAGATAGTAGGCATGGGCGCTGCCGCTGCCATAGCCAAAGCAGAGATGGGTGCTGAAGCAGAGCGTCTGCGCGGTTTGCGTGCGCGCTTCTGGGATGCGATTAGCGATATTGAAGAAGTGCATATCAATGGCGATGAAGAGGCTCGTCTGCCGGGTGCACTCAACGTTAGTATTAACTTTGTGGAAGGCGAATCGCTGATCATGTCGCTGAAGGATCTGGCTGTTAGTAGCGGTTCAGCGTGTACCTCAGCTAGCCTGGAGCCTTCATACGTGCTGCGGGCGCTTGGCTTGAGCGATGAGCTGGCGCACAGTTCGCTGCGCTTCAGCTTCGGGCGTTTTAGCACCAACGAGCAGGTAGACTTTGCCGCTGCGCAGTTGCGGCAGGCGGTAGACAAGCTACGCGAGTTGTCGCCACTTTGGGATATGTATAAAGACGGTATTGATCTTAGTACAATTGAATGGGCTGCCCACTAGGGTAAAAAGGAGTATTTATGGCTTACAGTGATAAAGTTTTAGACCATTATGAAAACCCGCGTAACGTCGGCAAGATGGATGATAGCGATGACAGCGTAGGTACCGGTATGGTAGGTGCTCCCGCCTGTGGCGATGTTATGCGTTTGCAGATCAAGGTTAATGACGACGGCGTTATTGAAGATGCCAAGTTCAAAACCTATGGCTGCGGCTCAGCTATTGCTTCGAGCTCGCTGCTGACCGAATGGGTCAAGGGTAAGCGCATTGAAGACGCAGAGCAGATTCGTAATACTGAGATTGCTGAGGAGTTGGCGCTGCCGCCAGTGAAAATACACTGCTCAGTGCTGGCCGAAGATGCGATTAAGGCCGCTGTAGCGAATTTCCGCGAGAAGCGTGGCGAGACAGTCTAATGCGACCGGTCACCATCACTGAAGCGGCCGCTAATCATGTGCGCCGCTATCTCGATAACCGTGGCAGTGGGCTAGGCATTCGCGTTGGTGTGCGCACGTCCGGCTGTTCCGGGATGGCCTATGTGCTTGAATTCGTCGATGAGACCGAAGCGGTGGACGAAGTGTTCGAGGGCCATGGCGTCAAAGTGGTCGTTGACCCCAAAAGCATGGTTTACCTTGAGGGAACCGAACTGGATTTTGTAAAGGAAGGCCTCAACGAGGGATTTGAATTTAAGAACCCGAACGTCTCTGGCGAGTGCGGCTGCGGCGAAAGTTTCACCGTTTAAATCTTGGATCTAACCCAGTCATATTTCGCTCTGTTCGATCTGCCAGTGCGTTTCGAGGTAGACGACCAGAATGTCGCCCAGCGCTACCGTGCGCTGCAAAAGCAACTGCACCCTGATCGCCACGCGGCGGGTAATCCCCAGGAGCAGCGTTTGGCAGTGCAGTACTCAGCCTTTGTTAATGAAGCCTATGAAACCTTGCGTAACCCTCTGCGCAGAGCCATCTATATGTTGGCTCAGCAGGGGTATGACAGAGATGTGTTGAGCTCACGGCAGGTCGATGGCGGTTTTTTGATACAACAAATGGACTTGCGGGAAAAACTGGAAAGCGTTTCTGGCCTGGTAGATCCGGAGCCCGTACTTGACCATATTTTGACAGAGATAGGTGCCGACTCGGCGCAGTTGATGAGTCAGCTTGCTAGCGGATTGGCAGCCGAGGATTATGAAATTTCGGCTACCGCGGTTTTAAAGCTGCAGTATTTGGATAAACTGCGCGCAGAAGCTGAACAAATGGAAAGCTGGTTACTCGAAGGGTAATAGACATGGCCTTGCTACAAATTTCTGAGCCCGGACAAGCGGCGGCGCCGCACGAGGGTAAGCATGCCCTGGGCATCGATTTGGGTACCACAAACTCGTTAGTCGCCAGTGTCCGCAGTGGCAGCGCGGAAACTCTGCCGGATGCTGCTGGCAATATGCTGTTGCCCTCGGTGGTTTACTATTCGGCGCAAGGCGTACCGCAGGTAGGTAATGCTGCGCTGACACTGGCCTCCGAGTACCCGCTGGATACCCTGCAATCAGTTAAACGTTTCATGGGGCGCTCGCGGAATGATGTGGCCGGGTCAGAATATCAGTTAGGCGGAGGCGAGGAGGGGCAGGTGCGCTTTTTAACCAGCGCCGGTGAAATTACGCCAGTTGAAGCCTCTGCGGCCATCTTGAATGTACTGGCAGAGCGCGGACGAAACACCCTTGGTGCCGATATCGATGGCGTGGTGATCACGGTTCCGGCTTACTTTGATGATGCGCAGCGTCAGGCGACTAAAGATGCTGCACAGCTGGCCGGGCTTAAAGTGCTGCGTTTGCTGAATGAGCCGACGGCTGCAGCGGTAGCCTATGGACTTGATAGCGGCGATGATGGTGTGGTCGCGGTTTATGATCTTGGGGGCGGCACTTTTGATGTCTCGATTCTGCGCCTGGACCGAGGTGTGTTTGAGGTGTTGGCGACCGGTGGCGATAGCGCCTTGGGTGGCGATGACTTCGACGCCTTGATTGCCGCCTGGGCGCAGCAAGAATACAGTTTGCAGGAACCAGAGCCCGCTCAGGCGCGAGCACTGTTGACGGCGGCGCGCGCCGCTAAACAAGCACTTTCAGACGTCGAGCAGGTTAATTTTACTGTCCCCGGATTGCCTGAGCTAACCCTGACACGAGAGGTGTTGGAGGGTTTGGTTCAGCCGCTGGTCAAGCGCACTATTCTCGCCTCCAAGCGGGCGCTGCGAGATGCTGGCGTGGCGACGACGGATATCGACAGTGTGGTGCTGGTGGGGGGCTCTACCCGGGTGCCTCTGGTAAGGGCCGCAGTGTCTGAGTTTTTTGGCAGAGAGCCACTGGCAGATATCGATCCTGATACGGTAGTGGCAGTGGGGGCCGCATTACAGGCTGATGTGCTGGTAGGTAACAAACCAGATTCCGATATGTTGCTGTTGGATGTGATTCCATTGTCTCTGGGCCTGGAAACAATGGGCGGCTTGATGGAGCGCGTCATTGAACGTAATACGACCATCCCGGTCGCCAAGGCGCAAGAATTCACCACTTATAAAGACGGCCAGACGGCGATGTCTATCCATGTTCTGCAGGGCGAGCGTGAAATGGTAGAGGGTTGCCGGTCACTGGCACGTTTTGAGCTGCGCGATATACCGCCTATGGCGGCCGGTGCTGCCAGAATCAGGGTTACTTTTCAGGTAGACGCTGATGGACTGTTAAACGTGTCTGCACGTGAGGAAACTACCGGCGTAGAGACAGGGATTACCATTAAGCCGTCCTACGGTCTGGAAGAAGACGAAATAGCAGAGATGTTACGCGCTTCCTGGGAGTTTGCAGCAGAAGACATGCAATCACGACAGCTGGCCGAGCAGCGGCTGGACGCCAGGCAGCTGCTGGAGAATTTGCAAAGTGCGCTCGATCAGGATGGCGCTACGCTGCTTGAAACGGCTGAGCGCGAGGCGTTGCTGGCACAAATGGCGGCACTGGCGGCGGGGCAGGAGCTAGACGACATTCAGACGCTTAAGATGGCTACTGACAGTCTTGCCCGCGCCAGCGAATCTTTCGCAGCAAGAAGAATGGATGCAAGTATTAAACAGGCGTTGACCGGATTGTCGGTGGCGCAACTGGATCAACTGGGAGAGGCCGACTGATGCCACAGATTGTAGTTTTACCGCATGAACAATTATGTCCCGAGGGGACTGTGATTGAGGCGGACAGCGGCGAAACCATCTGTCAGGCCTTGTTGCGTAATCATGTGGATATCGAGCACGCCTGTGAAATGAGCTGTGCCTGCACCACCTGTCATGTGGTCGTTCGTGAGGGCTATGAGTCTTTGGCCGAAGCGGATGAGCTCGAAGATGATTATCTTGATAAGGCCTGGGGGCTGGAACCGGACTCCCGTTTGAGTTGCCAGGCTATAGTCGATGACGAGAATCTGGTGGTCGAGATTCCGCGTTACACGATCAATATGGTTTCGGAACGTCATTAAGGAGTCGCTATGAGTCTGGTGTGGACAGATGTGTTGGATATCGCTATTGAATTGGCGGAGAAATACCCGGAAACCGACCCGTTGACGGTCAATTTTGTTGATCTTCGCCGCTGGGTAATGGAGCTGGAAGGCTTCGATGATGACCCCAATCGCTGTGGCGAGAAAATCCTTGAGGCTATTCAGGGCGCGTGGATTGAGGAAGCAAGCTGAGATCCAACAGCTAAACCACTGATTTCCAAGTCAAATGAGTTCGCCTGAAATGCTTATTTTGGGTGAAAGATTCGCATAAAATCTCTATAATCGGCCGGTTAATTCAAGGTCATCGGCCTGTCGCACCTGCGGCATCCGTCGCTGGCCGTTCTACTGACTGTACGGAGATATTGGAAATGGCTGTTGAGCGCACCCTGTCGATTGTAAAACCTGACGCTGTCGGCAAAAACGTAGTGGGCGAAATCTACAATCGCTTTGAGCAAAATGGCTTGCAAATTGTGGCCGTAAAAATGCTGCAATTGAGCGAGCAAGTGGCCGGTGGCTTTTATGCTGAGCACAGTGAACGTCCGTTCTTTCCCGCCCTGATAGAGTTTATGACTTCAGGACCTGTGTGTGTGCAAGTGCTGCAAGGCGAAAATGCGGTTTTGAAGAACCGTGAACTGATGGGTGCCACTAACCCAAAAGAGGCTGACGCCGGCACTATTCGGGCAGATTTTGCCGAATCGATTGATGCCAACGCGGTGCACGGGTCAGATTCCACGGAATCTGCGGCGCGTGAAATAGCCTATTTCTTCGCCGCTAGTGAGATCTGCGAGCGCTAGGCTATGACTGCTGAGCGCATCAACCTGCTGGGCTTGCCGCTTGAACGGATGCAGAAATTCTGTGCCGAACATGGGGAGAAGCCTTTTCGCGCCCAGCAATTGATGAAGTGGATCCACCATGCGGGGGTTGATGACTTTGACCAGATGACCAACCTCAGCAAGAGCTTTCGCGAAACGCTCAAGCAGATCGCTGAAGTGCGCCCCCCGGAGATTGTCAGCCAGCAGGATTCTGTTGACGGCACCCGCAAATGGGCGATTCGGGTTGAGGGCGGAGGGTTGGTCGAATCAGTGCTCATTCCTGAGGGCAAACGCGCCACATTGTGCGTTTCTTCGCAGGTAGGGTGTAGTCTGGACTGCAGTTTTTGCTCTACCGGCAAGCAGGGTTTTCAGCGCGATCTTACTGCAGCGGAGATCATTGGTCAGGTTTGGCTGGCGATCAAGTCCTACGATGCGTTTCAGTCCGGCAATGGCCGGATTGTGACCAACGTGGTGATGATGGGCATGGGTGAACCGCTACTTAATTTTGACAATGTAGTCGCCGCGATGGATTTGATGATGGAGGATCTTGCCTATGGCATCTCCAAACGTCGCGTAACGCTGAGTACATCCGGTGTGGTGCCAGCGTTGGATAAGCTGGCCGAGTGCAGTGAAGTGTCGCTGGCTGTATCTCTGCACGCTGCCAACGATGAGTTACGTGATCAACTGGTGCCCATCAATCGCAAATACCCCATCGCTCAACTGCTGGCGAGCTGTCGGAATTATATTGATAGTCAGACTGACAAAAAGCGCGTGGTGACCATTGAATATACGCTGATGGCGGGTATTAATGATCAGCCGGATCAGGCGCGCGAACTGGCAGTTCTGCTAAGCGATTTCCCGTGCAAGATCAATCTGATTCCGTTCAACCCGTTTCCACAAAGCGGCTATGAACGCCCAAGCGGTAACGCGGTGTCACGTTTTTGGCAGGTGCTGGTAGATGCCGGGTTTATTGTCACTGTGAGAACAACCCGCGGTGACGACATTGATGCTGCTTGCGGCCAGTTGGTGGGGCAGGTGGTAGACCGTACGCGACGGGCGGAGCGGCACAGGCAGAATAACAACCAGGTACAGGTGGTAACAGTCGGATGAGCATGTTCATAAAGGTGTTGCTGAGGTTTTCTGTGCTGACGTGTTTGCTAGTGCTGTTACCGGCATGCGTTACTCAGGAAGGACAAGTGTTTACCTCCGAGGCATCGCCAGAAGCAGCGCTGACGCGCCGGGTGGCACTGGCGCGTAGCTATATTGGTGAACAGAATTGGGAGGACGCCAAGCGCAATCTGAAATTGGCTGCTGAGATCGATCCTGACGCGCCTGAAGTTAACGAAGCCTTTGCTCTGGTTTACCAGAGCACGGGTGAATATGAGCTCGCCGAACAGCACTTTCGGCGCGCCCTTGAGCAGGAACCCGATTTTTCCAGGGCGCGTAATAACTATGCGGCCTTCCTGTACCAGCAGCAGCGCTTTGACGATGCTGAGGAACAGTTGGAGATAGTGATTCAGGATACGCTCTACGAGTCGCGGCCTCGGGCATATCTGAATCTTGGCTTATGCCGACTGGCGCTCGAGAATGACTCTGGTGCGCGTGACGCGCTTCAGCGTGCACTGACGATGGATCGAACCAATACGCTGGCGCTGATGGAGCTCGCGCATATTGAGTTCCGCGCCGAAGACTGGGCGCTGTCGGAGCGCTATTACGATTATTATAAATCGATTGTGAAACGCCAGCCTCCGCGCGCGTTGTGGTTAGGGGTGCGCTTGGCTGAGAAGCTGAATGACCCTAATGCAGCGGCGAGCTATGGTCTTGCCTTGCGCAATATGTATCCTGACTCGGCGGAATTTCAGGCTTACGAAAAAGCGGTGCAGCGTGGAGGATTCTGACACTAAAGCAGCGCAGTCTTCAGGCGCTCCTGGCGGGTTACTATCGGCTGCACGTGAGGCCCAGGGCATCTCGCAGCGAGAAATGGCGGATCGACTCAACTGGTTGCCCAATTACGTTGGCGCCATCGAGTCCAATCGTTTCGACCAACTGCGTAACCCTAATTTCGGACGCGGTTATCTCAAGGCCTATGGCAAATTGGTTGGTGTCTCTGAAGTAGATCTGATCGAAGCTTATGAAGCATTGCCTGATGTCGATGAAGCCGACAAAGCTCGCACTCGACGTGTTAAACGTGCGGTTCCGCAGGTACAGAAGCTGGGGCCGGCTATTCCCGCAGGTATTATGGCAGCATTACTGTTGGTTGCTCTGTTGTGGTATCTGCGTGGTGACGAAGCTGAGCCGATAGTAGTGCCCGCCGTAACGGCTGTGCAGGAGGCGGGCGCCGAGCCAACGTCGCCGCTGCCGCTGGGTGAGATGACTGAGCAGCAGCTTGCAAGCGACGCTGTTATCGAAGCGCAGGGCTTGGAGTTGGGGTCAGGGTCAGAGCCCCTGCAGGAGCAGAGTTCAGAGCCGGAACCTCTATCCGAGAGCACTGCGGTTGAGCCTCCGATCCAGGCGGCAGCAATAGAAAACCCGGCTGCCGAGGCTCCGGATATGTTGTCTCCAGTGGTTGTTGAGTCTGGCCCGCTGCTAAATTTCAGCTTTTCGGGTGCCTGTTGGATAGAAATTCGAAATGCTGCTGCGGAGCTGATTTACGCCAACCTGCATGATGCGGGGAATACTCTGCAGGTTGGTGGAGAGGCGCCCTTTGATGTGCTGGTAGGAGATGCTCGAATGGTAACTCTGACCTACCTGGGCGAAGCGGTACCCATAAAACGTCGCCCGGGCCGGGTGATTGCCAGATTTACGGTAGGTGAATAATGAACACTGAATCTCCAATTAAGCGCCGCAAGTCACGTCAAATCATGGTTGGCGATGTAGCAGTGGGTGGTGATGCACCCATTAGCGTGCAGAGCATGACTAATACGGATACCTGCGATGTGCCGGCAACCGTTGGCCAGATTCAGCGTATTGTTGACGCTGGTGCTGATATTGTTCGCGTTTCGGTTCCGGATATGGATTCTGCCGAGGCGTTTCGGAAAATTCGCAGCCAGGTTAACGTGCCATTGGTCGCGGATATCCATTTTGATTACAAGATTGCACTGAAAGTTGCCGAGTACGGTGTCGACTGTCTGCGCATTAATCCTGGCAACATCGGTCGTGACGATCGCGTCAGAGCCGTGGTTGAGAGCTGCCGTGATAAAGGCATACCTATTCGCATTGGTGTGAATGCGGGCTCTCTGGGTAAAGACCTGCAGCGAAAGTACGGTGAGCCCACGGCGGAAGCATTGGTGGAATCGGCGATGCGTCATGTCGATATACTCGACAAGCTCGATTTTCAAGATTTCAAGCTCAGCGTTAAAGCCTCTCAGGTGTTTATGGCTGTAGATGCTTACCGGTTAATCGCCAGCCAGATTGAACAACCCCTGCACCTGGGTATTACAGAGGCAGGTGGCTTACGCGGTGGTACGGTAAAGTCTTCTGTTGGCCTTGGTATGCTGCTGATGGATGGGATCGGAGACACCATACGGGTGTCTTTGGCCGCTGATCCGGTGGAAGAAATTAAAGTCGGCTTTGATATTCTCAAGTCGCTGCAGTTACGCTCTAACGGCATCAACTTTATTGCCTGCCCCAGCTGTTCGCGACAGAACTTTGATGTTGTTAAAACCATGAATGAGTTGGAGGTGCGCCTGGAGGATGTGCGCACTCCCATGGATGTTGCCGTTATTGGCTGTATCGTCAATGGGCCAGGCGAAGCACGCGAAGCCGACGTGGGTCTGACGGGTGCCAGCCCCAGTAATCTTATTTATGTCGATGGTGAGCCGGACCATAAAGTCAGCAATGAAGACTTCATCGATCATCTTGAAGAAGTTATTCGTCAACGTGCAACACGTCTGGAAGAGCAGCGCGTTGCTGAAGACGACAGCATTATTGCCAGGAATTGACAGGATATGATCGAGTGAAAAATGTGCGTTCAGTTCGCGGCATGAACGATATCCTCCCGCAGGAGACGCCGTTGTGGCAGTATCTGGAGTGGCAGGTTGCCGCCGTAGTTTCGAGCTACGGCTATCAGGAAATTCGCTTACCTCTGGTCGAGTTCACGGATCTGTTTCATCGCGGTATTGGTGAGGTCACCGATATCGTCGAAAAGGAGATGTATACCTTTCCGGATCGCAATGACGAGAGTCTGACACTGCGGCCTGAGGGTACCGCGGGCTGTGTGCGATCAGTTTGCCAACACAATCTGGCGGCAAGCACCACCAAACTCTGGTACGCCGGGCCCATGTTTCGATACGAACGTCCGCAAAAGGGAAGGCAGCGTCAGTTTCATCAAATTGGTGTAGAGAGCTTTGGCGTGGCTTCGCCTGATATGGATGCCGAATTGGTGTGCATGTCGGCCCGACTTTGGGAGTCGCTGGGGCTAACAGACCAAGTGCATTTGCAGCTTAATTCTATTGGTGACTCGGGGTCGAGGCAACGTTATAGAGAAGCTCTGGTGGCTTATCTGAATGACTATGTAGATGAGTTGGACGAGGACAGTCAGCGTCGTTTGCAGACCAACCCAATGCGTATATTGGACAGTAAAAATCAACAGACGCAGGCGCTGCTCGATGGCGCACCAGACTTGCGTGACTATCTGGACCCTGAATCTGAAGCACATTTTTCTCGCTTGCAAGAATTCCTGACGGCTGCCGGTATCGCTTTCACCGTCAACACGCGTCTGGTGCGTGGATTGGACTATTACAATCGCACGGTATTCGAGTGGGTGACTGATGCCTTGGGCGCTCAGGGTACTATTTGTGCCGGTGGGCGTTACGATGGTTTAGTAGAGCAACTGGGCGGAAAGCCGGTTCCAGCGGCGGGCTTTGCTATGGGCATGGAACGGCTGGTATTGATGCTACAAGGGCTGGGCAAGGTAAGTGAGAACCCTGCCGCTGACATCTATTTTGTAGCAGCGGGTGCTGATGCCGAAGTGGCAGCTTTGCGCTTGGCTGAATCATTGCGTACGGCTGATTCAAAGTATCATATCCACTGCAATAGCGGCGGTGGCAGCTTTAAGAGTCAGCTAAAAAAAGCTGATCGAAGCGGTGCTCGTCTGGCGGTGATCCTTGGCGACAATGAAGTAGAGCAAAACACGGTTGGACTAAAACAGATGCGCAGCGCCGCTGGCGACGGGCAGCAAGAAGTGATTTCGCAGCAGGCACTCGCGAGTCGCATTGATGAGTTATTGAGGGAGCACTAATGGCCGAAGAATTTCGTACTGAGGAAGAACAAGTAGAGGCACTGAAGAAGTGGTGGCAGGATAATGGTAAATCTACCATTGCTGTTATCGTTCTGGCCCTGGCCGGTAGTTTGGGATGGCAGAGCTGGCAGCAGCGCACTGGCGAGCAGGCGGAAGCCGCATCGACGGTTTACCAAAGCATGCTTGATGCCATTAACGTCTCTGGCGGTAATGTTGCCAGCGCCGAGCAAGAGGTTACCGTCAGGCATCTTGCAGGCACGCTTAAGACAGATTTCAGTGGCACTACGTACGCACATTTCGCGGCACTGCATTTGGCCAAGCTGGCGGTTAGTGAAGAAGATTTGGTCACCGCTGAGGCTGAGCTGCGCTGGGTTCTAAATAGTGGTCCGGATACTGATATGCAACGGGTGGTGCAGTTGCGCCTGGCTAGAGTTGTCGCCGCCGCCGGCGATCCTGATTCCGCGCTATCCATGTTGCGTGGTGAAAACGTCGGTACGTATAGCGCAGCCTATGCCGAAGCGGAAGGCGATATTCAGCAACAATTGGGTAATCTGGACGCCGCGGTAGAGGCCTATCGGCGCGCTGCCGCGCTGCAACTCGACAGCGGCGCCACAGCCCCGATATTGGAACTGAAGCTGCAGGCGATCGCTCAGTTGCGCGAGCCGCAGGCTACCATTCCGGAGTTGGTCACCAGTGAAGACTGAGATAATGAGTAACACTCGTCGCGTGGCCGGGTTGGTCTTGATCACGAGCCTGCTTTTAAGCGGTGGATGCAGTACCGTCAAAGGCTGGTTTGCTGATGATGACGACGATGCGAATGAGCCTGCGCCACTGGTTGAATTTGAGCCTGAAATGAAAGCCGACCGTGTCTGGAGTAGCAGTGTAGGCAAAGGGCAGGGCAAAATTTTTAATAATCTGGCACCGGTTATCAGTGGCGATGTTATCTATGCAGCCAGCACTGATGGTCTGGTGCTGGCGCTGGATAAAAGCAACGGCAAAAAATTGTGGAAGCAGGACCTTGATCAGCCGATAACCGGCGCTGTGGGTATTGGCCCCGATAGCGTATTGCTCGGTAGCAGTGATGGATCAGTTATTAAACTGGATGCCAGTGATGGTAGCGAGCAATGGCGCGTCGTGCTTGACGGCGAAATTTTGGCCGCGCCGCAAAGTGACGGACGGATTGTGGTAGTGCAGACCTACAACGGTAAGTTGCGGGCACTGGACGCCAGCGATGGTGCGGAGTTGTGGGTATTCGATAGCAACCTTCCGGTGCTGACACTGCGCGGCACCAGCACGCCAATCATAGCCGACAGGATTGTTATTGCAGGACTGGCCACCGGCAAGGTGGTAGCGCTTGATCTGAATACTGGTGGTATGCGTTGGGAGGCCCGCGTTGCCGTTGCCCAGGGACGATCAGAAATAGATCGGATTGTGGATATTGACGGTGAAATGTTGCTGCTGGGTAATTTGCTCTATGTGGCCAGTTATCAGGGACGACTGGTGGCGATCGATATTTCCGCCGGGCGTAAAATTTGGCAGCAGGATGCGTCCAGCTATATGGGTCTTGATCAAGGTTTTGGCAACATATACGTGTCTGATTCTGCCGGTTCAGTGGTTGCCTATTATCGCAATGGTGAGGGCGTGCGCTGGGAGCAACCGTCGCTGGAAAACCGCCGTCTGAGTCCACCCAAAGCAGTTAAGGGTTATGTTGTCGTGGGCGATCTTGAAGGGCATCTGCACTTTCTCGATCAGGTAGACGGTCGGTTTGTCGGACGGATTAAAGTTGATGGTAAGGGTGTCCGAGGACGTATGTTGGCAGAAGGTAATATTCTGTACGTGTATACCAATTCGGGAAAGCTTGTTGCCTATCGAGTGACGGGGTTAGATGATTAGTTTGCGAAGCGTTAGTTTTACATGATTCCCGTAATCGCCTTGGTTGGGCGTCCCAACGTCGGCAAATCCACGCTGTTTAACCAACTTACGCGAAGTCGCGATGCCCTGGTTGCTAACCTGCCGGGGCTTACCCGTGATCGTAAATACGGTAAGGGTCGTATCGGCGAACGCCCCTTTATTGCCATCGATACTGGCGGTATCAGCGGCGAGGAAGATGGCATTGACAGCCATATGGCGCAGCAATCACAGGCAGCGATTGATGAAGCCGATGTGGTGTTTCTGTTAGTAGATGCCCGCGCCGGGCTAACGCCGGCAGATGAAATGCTGGTGCGTCGCTTACGCGTCGCCAGCAAGCCATTCCTGCTAGTCGTGAACAAGGTTGACGGTATTAACGAAGATATAGCGCTGGTCGATTTTTACGGACTTGGCGTGGAGAATCTTTACGCAATCGCCGCGAGCCACGGACGCGGTGTTAAGGCGCTGGTAGAGGAGGCTCTGACGTCGTTCCCGCTGCCAACCGCTGAAGCCGAGCAGGCGCGCGACAGTAGCGTGCGGGTTGCGGTGATTGGCCGACCCAATGTGGGTAAATCAACCTTGATTAATCGCATGTTGGGCGAAGAACGTCTGGTGGTATTCGACCACCCTGGCACTACAAGAGATAGCATTTACATTGAGTTTGAGCGGGACGGTATCGCGTACACCTTGATCGATACCGCAGGTATCAGGCGTCGTAAGAATGTATCGCAAACGGTGGAAAAATTCTCTATCGTAAAAACGCTTAAAGCCATCGATGACGCTCACGTTGTGGTTTTGTTGATGGATGCCCATGAAGGTGTGGTCGATCAGGATCTGCATTTGCTGGGCCAGACTATTGAAGCCGGACGTGGTTTGGTGGTCGCCCTCAATAAGTGGGACGGGCTTGAGAGTCACGACAAGAACCGTATTCGTTCTGAATTGGAGCGACGACTACAATTTATTGACTACGCTGACATTCACTTTATTTCCGCGCTGCACGGAACTGGTGTTGGCCACTTGTACAAATCTGTTAACGCCGCCCATGAATCTGCGACCCGCAAGCTGTCGACAAACCATCTCACCAGAGTACTGGAAGGCGCTGTTTTGGATCATCCGCCGCCGATGCTCAATGGACGCAGGATTAAACTGCGCTATGCGCACGCGGGTGGCCAGAATCCACCGCTCATCGTTATTCATGGTAGCCAGACTGGCAAAATACCGGATTCTTACCAGCGCTATTTGGAAAAAGTGTTTCGCCGTGAGTGCAAACTGTCAGGTACGCCAGTGCGTATTGAGTTCCGGACCGGGGACAACCCCTATGCGGACAAGCGCAACAAGCTGACCGGTCGTCAGATCCAGCGTAAGCGCCAACTCATGCAGCATGTTAAGAAAAACAAGCGTAAGAAATAGTGGTGGCAATGCCGGACCTGGATACTCAGCAACGCATTGACGAACTTGTAGAATGTTTCTATGCCGGCTTGTTGCGGGATGAACAACTGGCGCCTATATTCATTGACGTGGCTCAGGTCGATCTGCAAGTGCACTTGCCGCATATAAAACGTTATTGGGCCAAACTCCTGCTCGGTAGCAGCGATTACCAGCGGCATACTATGAATATTCATCGTCAGCTTAATGCCAAAAAATTGTTAACCACGGACGATTTCTCGCGCTGGTTGCAGCTTTTTCTGGACAGCGTAGATCAGTCTTGGGCGGGACCTAAAGCGGAGCGTGCGAAGCGCGTGGCGGCGTCCATTGCAGGCAATATGCAAGTTGCCCTTAAAGCGGGCTGATAATGGGTGAACCAATGAATCAGGAGTTTGGCACGAACGCGGTGGTAGAGGCGCGATCTCTGCAGCGACATTTCGGTTCCGTGCGGGCGGTCGATGGCGTAGACCTTACCTTGAAGCCAGGATCAATTACTGGTTTGGTGGGCCCCAACGGCGCCGGTAAAACTACTCTGCTGCGCTGTTTGCTTGGACTAGAGCGCAGCCGTGGCGACCTTCTGGTTATGCAGCGTGACCCTCGGCGGCAGCGTCACCGTGTGCAGGAGCAGGTGTGCTTCATTGCAGACACCGCGGTATTGCCGCGGTGGATGCGAGTGCACCAGCTGTTGGATTATACCGCCAGCGTGCATCCACGCTTTGATCGCTCGCGCGCGGAGGCAATTTTGGCAGATACCAACATTGCGCCGCAGACTCAGATCCGCACGTTGTCCAAAGGTATGACTGTGCAACTGCATTTGGCTTTGGTGTTGGCCATTGATGCGAAGCTGTTGATTCTCGATGAGCCTACCTTGGGTCTTGATATTCTGTTTAGAAAACGTTTCTTTGATCAACTCTTGAGAGACTACCACCATGATCAGCGCACCATTGTCATCTCTACTCATCATATAGAGGAGGTAGAGAGCATTCTTACTGACGTGGTGTTTATGGACGCCGGTAAAGTTATTTTGAACCAGCCCTTAGCTGCACTTGCCGAGCGTTACATTGAAATTGAAGTGACCACAGAGCAACTGGAACTCGCTCGACAACGGGCTCCCATTAGCGAGCGCGCTACCACAGCAGGTACAGTGCTGATGTTTGAAGATGGTGATGCAGAGGAACTGGCTGCGCTGGGAAGGCTGCGTGCGCCGGAGATTGCGGACATATTTCTAGCCAAGCTCGGCATGGGCAAATCTCAGTGATCTCTACTAGCAGCGTTCGGCTGCGCGGGCTGCTGCGAAGGGAATTTGCAGAGCACCGTACGATGCTGCTAATAACGCCTGCGATACTGGTGTTGGCGCAGGTCTTGATCGTATTGTTGGGGATGTTCGCTGCCGAGCAGATATTGACTACTAACCTGGATAAAGTGGGCGCCTGGGTTTCCAGTAGCGGCAATAATGTCAGCATCTCGGTTACGGTTGATCAACCGATAGAGGTTGGTAACAGTGCTGCGGTTGGTAAACAGCCTCTGCCTGGAGCGACAGGTCCGGTTGGTGGTCAACTTGGGGGTGCCCCTGATGCTGGCAGTCTGCTCACCGTGTTATTGCCTTTGGTACACCTGCTGTTTGTATGGGTGTTGATATTGATTAGCACTATCTACTTGCTGGGTACGCTCTATAACGACCGGCGCGATCGCAGCATCTTGTTCTTTAAGTCGATGCCGGTTGCTGAGTGGCAGGAACTTGGGTCCAAGCTATTGGTAGCGGTACTGCTGGCACCGGCCATTTACCTGTTTGCATCCTGCCTCAGTCAGGGGATGCTGTGGTTGCTCCTTGGTACGGGGGATCAGCCGATGGACTCCGGCTCTGTAGTGGGTTCAGTAACCGTAGCGGGGGCGGAGCCCTTTAGTCTATTGCAGCTCTGGTCGCAGCAAGGTTTGGCTCTACTGACCGGTTTGCTCTGGGTTGTGCCTTTCTATATGTGGCTGCTATTAGCATCCGCGGCGGCGAGTCGATCTCCAGTGCTGATAGCAATTTTGGTACCCATTGCGTTGATCGTGGTTGAGCGTGTTGTATTGGGGAGTAGTTACAGTTCAGCGCTGGGGCAATTGTATCTGCCCCAATTCTCGCCAGTGTCAGATGATTCTGGTGGCGTGCAACCAAGCCCGGGGTTGCAGTGGCTGGTAGCGGGCTGGGTAGCAGCTGCAGTTATGTTTGCTGTAACAGCCTGGCTGCGTAAATTTCGCTTTGAGTTGTAGTCAGGCTGCCATCTTTTCGCAGACTATGCGGGTTACCAGATCGCGATAGTCGGCTGCGCCGCGACTTTCCGGTGCATACTCAAAGATGGTCTTGCCGTATGACGGAGCGTGACTAAAACGCTCGTCATAGTGAATGGGTTTAGAAATTTTTGTGCCGTAGGCATCCACCAGTTTCTGAAAGATTTCTTGCGGGTGCTGGACTCTGTTATCCATGAAGGTGGGCACGATATAGCTGATTCGTAGATCCTTACGATACTGCTGGATGGCCTGCAGGCTCTTGCTGAACTCGGACAGCCCATGCAGCGGCATGACTTCAAGCGCTACCGGTATCATGATCTCGTCTGCGTAGAACAGTACGTTTACGGTGAGCTGGTCCCAGCCTGGTGATGTGTCAATTATAATGAAGTCAAATTGACGATCGATGCCGGCCAGAGCTTCAGCGAGCGTGTGTTCGCTACCGAAGCTTTTTTTGTCGATAATACGTTTCGCACCTGCCAATGAGCGTCCACCTGCCAGCAGCCACAGATTATCGCGTGCCGGGGTGATCGCATCTTCGGCCGTAAGTTCGCCAGTGAGCAGCTCGGTCAAGCCTGCTTTGGGCTTTAGCCCCAGCATATACGCCGCTTGTCCTTGAGTGTCAGTATCTACCAGTAACACGCGCTTGCCTGACTCGGCCAATGCAGCGCTGACATGGACGGCAGTGGTGGTTTTGCCGACCCCGCCTTTGCTGAGCGTAACGCATATTTTTCTTGCTCGTCCCGCGCCTGACTGAGGTGAGCTAACGCCTACCTCGGTACGCCTCAGCTGGTCGAGTTGTACCGGGAATTTGTGGCTACAGGCGCGACATCGTGCAAACACCATCTCAGCCTGCGGCAAGGATGCAGCGTTGACCTTGTGTTTTCGAGTGCACTTTGGGCAGACAATAACTTTCATACGATACCTCTCCGCAGCTCGTTGACTATGGCCTTCACGGCAACGTCGGCCAGCTTGTTCATTGTAGTCGGCTGTCTTGCCACGTCCGCTATGGTGATGCGGATATTAGCTCGGGTGCCCCTAACCTCTAGCGCTACCTGATTTTTGTCGGGTGTTTGTGGTCGGTCGACGTTGTCGGTAGCGGTTGCTATTGCTATTGGAGGGGAGGTTGCCGGGTCACGATAGAGCAGGCTATCCAGCTTCGCAGCAGAGGGATGTGGATCTCGGCTTTGTGCAGACAACAGGCGCTCCATGATGTCGCCGCTTTGTGCCATGTCGGGGGTTTCACAGGAATCGGCCATTAATGCGGCGTCCTTAGATGTCGTCGAACAGTTTTTGTCGCAAGCTCTCGACCACTATTTCCATTCTCTTTTCGGTAATAGTGTTGAGCTCCAGCCATTGTATTCCGGTGACAGTGTTGCCTTCACCATCCAGAGAGTGATGTACGATGCGACCACTTAAGCCTTGGAATCGCTCCTGATCCAATACCAGCTCGCTATTGGAGATCAGGTCACCGAGTACCATAGCGGTAACCTTGTCTGAAACCAGACTGATACCTCTGGCAGAAACATCAGCAATCGTCAGTTTCAGCGAACCCAGCCTGAGGTAATGACCCTGCAGGTGGCGGACCCGGACCCGAAAAAACTTCCTGGCAAAATGTTCCAGCTGTTCATCAGTTTCAATGCTGTGAAACTCAAGTGACTCGCCACTTCTCTCGTACATGGGTTAACAAACCTCTGTTACCTTTGTTATCAGATGCCGACCTTGCGATCAGCTTGTCACTCAGAATAGGTCTGTCGCTGGATGCATTGAAGTAAAAAATTACGACTAGCAATAAAAGCCAACAGATCTGTGATCTGGCTCCCATAATTAGCGGACCTTATAGGGCCTTCCAGGACTTTCCAGGACCGTCAATTGACCAAAATGGCCGCTAACGCATCCGGTGATCACATTTGTCAGTGCCAATTGGTCGGATGCGCCATTGAGTTGGTGCAGTGGCTGGTCGATACTTTCTCTCCCTTTTCGGGCCGTCAATCATCAGGAGGCACCTATGTCACAGCCGGAGCTACTCAGTCAGGATTTTGAGCTGGGATTTACCTATACCCGCTCTACGGGCCCCGTTGTGGGCCGTTTTCTCACAGATCTGCGTGACCGGATCATCGTTGGTATTAAAGGCAGCGATGGCAAGGTCTATGTGCCACCCATGGAGTATGACCCGGTCACAGCAGAGGAGCTTTCGGAGTTCGTCGAGGTTGGGCAGAGCGGAGAAGTGGTCAGCTGGTGCTGGGTCAAGGAGCCCAGAGACTCACATCCGTCGGCTGTGCCCTTTGCTTGGGCTTTGATCAAGCTGGACGGAGCCGACGTACCGATGGTGCATGTTTTGCGCGCCAGTGCTGAGTCGGAGGTCAGTACTGGTATGCGCGTGACTGCGCGCTGGGCTGAGGAGACGCGCGGCTTCATTACAGATATAGACGGCTTTGTTGCAGCAGGAGACGAGTCATGAGCGAAGAACGTGAGATGATCACCGGTATCGAAGTACCGATTTACCTCAAGTATCACTTTACGGCGGGCGAAGCGACGGCTCGATTTTTGTCGCAGGTACGCCAGGGCAAACTGGTAGGGCAACGCTGCCCCTCCTGTAATAACGTCTATTTACCGCCGCGGGGTTCTTGCGCGGCTTGTGGTGTGGCTACCACAGAAGAGGTCGAGGTAGCTGACAAGTGCACGGTGGAATCTTTTACTATCGTGTACATCCCGATCCCGGGTAACCCCATCCAGCCGCCCTACGTGATTGCCAACCTGATACCTGATGGCGCTAACATTTCCTTTATTCACCTGCTCAGCGAGTGCGACAACGATACCGTGCATCGCGGACAGCGCGTGCAGGCAGTTTGGAAACCTCAGGAGGAGTGGGATTACGCTATGGACAATATTCGCTACTTTAAACCGCTAGACGAACCTGATGTACCCAGCGAGAGCATTGGCAAAGTACCTGTAACTGGCTGGGAGGTCTGAATATGAAGGATATAGCGATAGTTTCGTTTGCGCAGTCGGATTGTGTGCGCAACGCTGGTGCCAAAAACGAAGTTGAGCTGATCATGCCGGTGATCAAGAGTGCACTTGGCGCTGCTGGCCTCAGCACCGCGCAGGACGTTGATTTTACCTGCTCCGGGAGCTGTGACTATCAGCAGGGCGCAGCGTTTGCGTTTGTACTTGGGGTTGATGCACTGGGAGCGGTGCCCCCGATTAAGGAAAGCCATGTTGAAATGGACGCGGCTTGGGCACTGTATGAAGCCATTCTGAAAATTCGTATGGGGCATGCTGATTCAGCATTGGTGTATGGCTTCGGCAAGTCATCGCCGGGCGAACTGCCTACCGTGCTGTCTCAACAACTGGACCCGTACTACTTGGCTCCGCTGTGGGTAGATACGGTCAGTCTAGCGGCCATGCAGGCCCGCATGATGCTGGATCAGGGTGTCATGGAAGAGGCGGACATGGCGGCTGTAGTGGCACGATCGCGTCGCAACGCACTCGCCAATAACCCGCACGCACAGCTTAAGGGAGAGGTGGCTGTAGAACAGTTACTGGCGGAAGAGACTTGGGTTTCGCCGCTGCGTAAGCATGATTGCTGCCCGGTTTCAGATGGCGCATCAGCGATGGTCTTGTGTACCGTCGAGAAAGCACGTGAATGGGGTAAGCCCTATGCGGTTATCAGTGGTATTGATCATCGTATCGA
Organism: Candidatus Litorirhabdus singularis; assembly: GCF_026262625.1. Taxonomy (GTDB): domain Bacteria; phylum Pseudomonadota; class Gammaproteobacteria; order Pseudomonadales; family Halieaceae; genus Litorirhabdus; species Litorirhabdus singularis. Next base: position 950,358 of record NZ_SHNN01000002.1, on the reverse strand, counting down.
AACGCATAATCTGGGGGCTCGTGACCTGACTCGCTCGGTTTCTACCGAACAGGCCGCTGCGGTTGCAGGTGTCAGTGATGGCGCCATTGAAGTCGCAGAAATTTATGCACCTTACAGTCATCAGGAAATCATCCTGACGCGGGCACTGGGCCTTGGCTCAGAGACAGTGGTCAATCCGTCGGGCGGCGTGTTGGCCGGTAATCTGATGATGGCATCTGGTCTTTCACGGATTGGCGAGGTGGCACAACGTATCATTAACGGTGATATCAAGCGCGGGCTCGCTCATGCGACCAGCGGTCCTTGTTTACAACATAACCTTGTCACGGTTTTGGAGGCAGCGTAATGGCTAATTTGGCAGCAGTGGTCGGCATAGGCCAAACCAAATACCAAACCCGACGCGGCGATGTTTCGATCGCGGGCTTACTGCGCGAGGCGGCGGTTAAAGCGCTGGAGGATGCAGGGCTGGGTTTTGATGATATAGATGCGGTGATTATCGGTAAGGCGCCGGATATGTTTGAAGGTGTTGTGATGCCTGAAATATATCTGACGGATGCCCTGGGCGCTAATGGCAAACCCATGTTGCGCGTGCATACGGCCGGATCGGTAGGTGGTTCGACAGCATTGGTGGCTGCATCGCATGTGCAGAGCGGTACGTTTAAACGCGTGCTGACTGTAACATTTGAGAAACAGTCTGAGTCGAATGCGATGTGGGCGCTATCCAGTCCGCATCCGTTCTCGCCGCATCTGAATGCCGGTGCCGGTGGTTATTTTGCGCCGATTATCCGTGAGTATATGCGCCGTTCGGGTGCGCCGTACGATGTCGGTATTAAAGTGGCTACCAAAGATCGCCTGCACGGCGCTCGCAACCCGCTCGCGCATCTTCAGCTTCCTGATATAACGATGGCCAAGGTAGAAGAGTCACCGATGCTATGGGATCCGATACGTTTTCTGGAGAGTTGTCCTTCCTCAGACGGTGCCTGCGCCATGGTTATAGCAGATGCTTCGCTGGTATCCGAGTCACCAAAACCACCGGCCTGGATTCGCGGTGTTGCCATGCGCAGTGAGCCTACTATGTATGCCGGCCGGGAAGAGGTCAGCCCGCAGGCAGGCAGAGATTGTGCTGCGGATGTCTATGCCCAGGCTGGTATCACCAACCCGAGAAAGGACTTCGATTGTGCCGAGGTGTATGTGCCGTTTTCCTGGTACGAACCCATGTGGTTGGAAAATCTCGGTTTTGCCGAAGAGGGCAAAGGTTGGAAACTTACTATGGAAGGCGCGACATCACTGGACGAGAACGGGGATATTCCCTGGAACTGCTCCGGTGGCGTACTCTCGTCGAATCCCATTGGCGCCTCCGGCATGATTCGTTTTGCCGAGGCCGCGCGTCAGGTGCGTGGTGATGCTGGAGCGCATCAGGTAGAAGGCGCGCGGACTGCGCTGGGTCATGCCTATGGTGGCGGCGCACAGTTTTTCGCCATGTGGGTTGTTAGCGCAGACAAGGGGTAATTTGATGAAAAAAGCATTTAATCTTGCTGATATGTTCGAAATGGTGGCGCAAAAGGTCCCGGATCGCGATGCACTGGTGTGCGGTGAAGATCGCACCAGTTTTGCCGAGTTGGATATCCGCGCCAATCAGATGGCCCACTATCTGCGCGAACGTGGAGTAAAGCCTGGTGATCATGTTGGGCTCTATATGTACAACTGTAACGAGTACCTCGAAGGCATGATGGCCTGCTTTAAGTTGCGCGCCGTGCCGGTCAACGTCAACTATCGCTATGTGCAGGAAGAGCTGAGTTACATCTTTAATAACGCGGATATGGTCGCCGTTATTCATCATCAGGAATTTACGCCGCACATTGCTGAAATTCGGGCGCAAGTACCGGAGCTGGATGTCTTTGTCGCCGTGGCTGATGCCAGTGGTGAAGATCTGGACAGCATTGGGTCGGTGGAATACGAGACTGCATTGACTGGTCAGAGTCAGGCGGCAGACTTTGGCGAGCGCAGCGACGACGATTTGTTTCTACTCTATACCGGCGGTACCACGGGTATGCCCAAGGGCGTTATGTGGCCGCACAAAAATCTCTTTTTTGCCGCGCTGGGTGGCGGTGGTTGGTTTCATCCCGACGGACCGATTACAGCGCCAGAGCAAATCGCTGCGCGCATTGGTGATTTTCCGATCGTGGGTATGGCACTGGCTCCGCTCATGCATGGCGCCTGCTGGTGGTATGCCTGTATCCAGTTACTGGCAGGTAACAGCGTCATACTAAACCCCGATCGCTCATTGGACGGCGCTGCCGTCTGGGACATCGTCGAGCGTGAGAAAGTAAATTCAATCTCCATTGTCGGTGATGCGATGGGGATACCGTTGTTGGATGCTATTAAAGCCAACCCCGGACGCTGGGACTTGAGTTCGGTATTCAGTGTCGGTTCTGGTGGCGCGGTATTCTCAGTGTCAAAGCAGCAGGAGTTTCGCGATCACTTTCCCAACGTCTTTATTAGCAACTCGTTCGGGTCTTCCGAGTCGGGCAATATGGGTTTTGACAGCGGGGAAAAGAAATCTGAGGAGAAAGGTCTGGGCAATGTTGCGCAGTCAGATTTCATGGACGTTATTACCGATGAAGAGGGCGTTCCTCATAGCCACGTCAAGCCCGGAGAGATGGGTATCTTTGCTCGTTCAGGCTATATCCCGGTAGGTTATTACGGCGACCCCGAAAAAACCTCGCGTACTTTTGTCAACGTGGACGGCAAGATGTGGTTGCTGACCGGCGATGAGGCACGGTTGGAGGAAGACGGGTCGATAACGATCTATGGCCGCGGTTCCAACTGCATTAATTCCGGCGGTGAAAAAATATTCCCGGAAGAAGTCGAGGAAGCACTTAAAGCGCATCCGGCTGTATTTGACTGTTTAGTCGTTGATACGCCTGATGAACGTTTTGGCAGCAAGGTGACGGCGGTGGTGGCGTTGCGTGGCGATAACACCGTGACGTTAACGGAATTGCAAGATGAGGCTCGTAAGCACGTGGCAGGCTATAAGATACCGCGCGAACTGCACGTAGTGGCTGAAATCCCTCGTGCCCCCAGTGGTAAGCCAGCTTACCCAAAGGCAAAGGAAATAGCGCTAGGCGGCCAGTTTCTGGTGGGCTAGATCAGTGCGCACAACAATCAGATAACGGGAGAATAGCATCATGGCTGAACTGGATATCAGCACCAGCAATTGCATCGTTGAGCAGGACGGCAACGTACTGATCGTGACCCTTAATCGCCCTGAAGCGAAGAATGCCTTTAGCCCCGAGATGCTGTTGGGCATGTATAAAGCCTGGCGACTGTTGGACGAAGATGACGACTTGCGCTGCGCCATTCTGACCGCCAACGGCGATACTTTTTGCGCGGGCATGGATCTCAAAGCAGGCGCTGACGGTGAGCATCGCTCCACTGAAGAATTTATGGAGCTGATGGGGAGCGTGCCTAATATTCATTGGCAAGCTTTGCTGCGAGACAATCGCCCCAACAAGCCATTGATTCTGGCGGTAGAGGGATATGCCCTGGCCGGAGGTACTGAAATTTTGCAGGGCACCGATATCCGGGTAGCGGCTGAGGATGCCATTTTCGGTGTTACTGAAGTGGCTCGCGGTTTATATCCCATGTCCGGTTCAACGGTTCGCCTACGGCGTCAAATACCTTACTGCCTGGCGGCTGAGATTCTGCTTTGTGGTGAGCATATTAGCGCACAGCAGGCACTGGAATTCGGTCTGATTAATCGTATTGTCGATAAAGGCCAGACCTTGGCTGAGGCCAAAAAAATCGCCGCGAAAATTTGCGCGAATGGACCGCTGGCGGTCAAAGCCGTGGTGCGCTCGTTGCGCGAGCACCAGGAATGCATGAGTGAGGAAGATGCCATGGTCGCGTCCGACGAGCTTGCCAATCCAGTCTTTGCCTCTAGCGATGCACGTGAAGGCATGCGCGCTTTTAAAGAAAAGCGTCCCGCTGTTTTTACCGGCGAGTAACCGGAGAACTTGGCTATGGCAGGACCACTGAAAGGCCTTAAAGTGATTGAAATGGCAGGTATAGGCCCCGGCCCGTTTGCCTGCATGTTGCTATCTGATCTTGGTGCCGAGGTGATTCGTGTCGATAGACCGGTAGGTGGTGCCATGAGCGCCGATGGCGCCCCCGGGGATGTGTTGCAGCGCAATCGTCGCTCCATAGCTATTAACGTAAAAACGCCAGAGGGTGTCGACACGCTGTTGAAGTTGCTCGAATCCGCTGACGTATTGACTGAAGGTTATCGGCCTGGTGTGATGGAAAAACTGGGTCTCGGTCCCGATGTGGTTTTAGCGCGCAATCCCAAATTGATCTATGCGCGCATGACGGGCTGGGGGCAGGATGGCCCGTTGGCTCATGCTGCCGGACACGACATTAACTACATTGCATTGACGGGGGCCTTGGGCGCTATTGGCCGTAAGGATTCTGGACCGGTACCGCCGCTAAATCTGGTGGGTGATTTTGGTGGCGGCTCCATGTATCTGATTATGGGAATACTGTCTGCGTTGTTCGAGCGCTCTGTTTCGGGCAAGGGTCAGGTGGTAGATGCAGCGATTACCGATGGCGTGATTTCTCTGATGGCCTGCATGCAGGGTTTTCAGGGTGTGGGACTCTGGGAAGACAGTGGTCGTCAGAGCAATATGCTGGACGGCGGTGCGCACTATTACGATACCTATCAATGTAGTGATGGCGAGTGGGTTTCTATTGGCTCCATTGAGCCGCAGTTTTACGCGCTGCTGCTGGAGAAGCTGGGGCTGGAGTCAGGTGAGGTCGACTTTGCTGCGCAGTTCGACAAGACCCAGTGGGGACCTATGAAGGAAAAGATAGCCACCATCATCATGACTCGCAGTCGCGACGAGTGGACACAGATTATGGAAGGTACTGACGTCTGTTTCGCACCGGTGTTATCGATCTCTGAAGCGCCTGCGCATCCACACAATATCGCCCGCAAGTCGTTTGTCGATATCGCCGGTTTTACTCAAACCGCGCCAGCGCCAAGGTTCAGTCGCACCCCCGGAGAGATCAGTCGCCTGCCGGTAGGTCCAGGTGCCGATACTGATGAAATATTGCAGGAAATCGGCTGTACTGAAGCTACAATAGCTACCCTTAAGGAATCTGGAGCAGTAATTTAATGACGGAACTGGCCAAAGAATTTTCCCAAGTTGTTGCAGCACGCAAGTCGGTGCGGGCCTTTAAGCCCGAGCCACTGAGCGAACAACTACTGGCGCAGATATTCAGTGCTGCTCTGCGTGCGCCTTCCAACTGTAATACGCAGCCATGGCAGGTACATGTCGCGTCCGGCGAACGTCTGGAGGTATTGCGCGAGCGCATGCCCGCAGACTTTATGGCCGGCAAGATGACCATAGACTTCCCCTATGACGGTGTTTATGAGGGGGTCTACAAAGAGCGTCAATATGGCTCAGCGCAAGCTCTGTATGATTCCATGGGGATCAAACGTGAAGAGAAACAAAAACGTCAGGCCAGCTTCATGCGTAACTTCACTTTTTTTGACGCGCCGCATGTAGCCTTTCTATTTCTGCCCGCACCTTTAGGTCTGCGCGAAGCCTGTGATTTGGGTATGTATGCGCAGACGCTGATGTTATCTATGGTGGCTCACGGTGCAGCCTGTTGCCCGCAGACAGCACTGAGTTTTCAGTGCGACCTGGTGCGTGAGGTGCTGGAGGTTGATGCCAGCAATAAACTGCTATTTGGTATTTCTTTTGGCTACGAAGTAGAGGAAGCCCCCGTAAACTCCTGTCATACCGATCGCGGTGGGCTCGCCGATATCGTTCATTTTCATAGTTAGTAGCGCGACCGCGGAGAAAACCCATGACAGATTATGTACTGACTGAAAACCGTGACGGCGTATTGCTGGTCACCCTGAATCGTCCAGAAAAGAAAAACGCGATCAATGATGCTATGTGGGTGCAAATTCGTGAGACGTTTCGTGCCGCTGAGGCGGATGACAATGTAGTTTGTCTGGTGCTGACAGGCGCGGGAGACAATTTCTGCGCGGGCGTTGATCTTTCCAGTTTCGGCGGTGGCGACCCCGATACAGAGTCGGGCGAGCATCCGTTTGATTCCTGCGCCCGTGCGGTCGCAGATTTTGGCAAACCCTGGATCGGTGCTGCCCGCGGTGTTGCAGTTGGCGGTGGAGCGACCATATTGTTTCATGCGGATATCTGCTATGTCGGCTCAACTTTGCGGATGCGCTTGCCGTTTGCGAACTTGGGCCTGGTGCCGGAATTTGCCAGCAGTTATATGCTGCAGGCTAATATCGGAGCACAGAACGCTGCAGAGCTGTTTTATACCGCAGAGTGGATCGATGCCGAGCGCGCCGTGTCTACCGGCATTGCGGCGCGCAGTTACGCCGACGATGAGCTGTTACCTCAGGCAATGGCAAAGGCCGCTGAAATAGCACAATGGCCTGTCAATGCACTCAAGGAAATCAAGCAAACTCTGCGCCTGCCGCATCGGGCGCATATCGAAGCCGCGTTTGCGGCAGAGAACGAGGGTATGGCGCGTCAGGCTGGCAGCCCGGAAAATATAGAAGCGATTATGGCTTTTATGGAAAAGCGCACCCCCAATTTTCGTTAGCCGTTAGCTCTCTATGAACTCGGTGACTTCCAGGTTAAAGCCGGACAGAGCGTTGTAGCGCGTGGGTGCTGACAGTGCACGCATTTTCCCAATACCGACCTGCTTCAAGATTTGTGCGCCGGTACCAATTAACCGGTAGATATAAGTACCGTCTTCCGCCGTTGAGTTAACGGGTGTGGGTACCTCAGGAAACTGCAGTACTTGCTCTAACTGTTGTCCGGCGGATTCTTGTTGCCCGATCAGAACCATGACGCCGGTACCTTCATCAGCGATGCGCTGCATGGCGCGACGAAATGACCATCCAGGTTGCTCATCGGTGAGTCGTGTGCTGAAGATGTCACGCAGGGTATTGATGTGTTGAACGCGCACCAATGTTGGATCGGCGTCGCTGAATTCACCTTTGACCAGTGCGTAATGCAGAATGTCGTCGAGTGCATCCATGAAAGTGAATAGCGTAAATTCGCCAAATTCGGTATCTATCTGACGGCGGTCCTTCAGGTCAACAGACTGCTCGTGCATAGCACGATATGCGATCATATCGGCAATGGTGCCGATTTTGATGCCGTGCTTTTCGCCAAAAATCTCCAGCTCTGGGCGCCGTGCCATGGTGCCGTCTTCATTCATAATCTCTACGATCAGCGCTGCCGGTGCAAAGCCGGCCATGCGCGCCAGATCAACGCCGGCCTCTGTGTGACCAGCGCGGCGCAGAACTCCGCCGGCTTTGGCTACCAGCGGGAATATATGCCCGGGCTGAATGATGTCCTCTGGTTTGGCATCGGCGGCGACGGCTGCGAGTACGGTTTGGGCGCGCTGTGCTGCGCTGATGCCGGGGCCGATTCTATTGGCGGCATCGATAGAAACGGTGAAGTTGGTTTCATGTTGTGAGCGGTTATTGCGCACCATCAGTGGTAGCTGTAGCTGCTGCGCCTGAGCTTCAGATATTGGCATGCAGATGAGCCCGCAGGCTTCACTGGAGAAAAAGTTGATGATTTCCGGAGTCACCGCTTCCGCGGCAATAATCAGATCGCCTTCATTCTCGCGGTCTTCATCGTCCATGAGGATGACCATCTTGCCCTGACGAATGTCATCAATGATATCTGCTACGCTATTAAGAGGCATGAGTGGCGACCTACAACATTTCAATGGCGATAGCAGTGGCTTCGCCACCGCCAATACACAACCCGGCGACGCCGCGTTGTTTGCCATATTGTTTTAATTGATACATCAGGCTGACGATAATCCGTGCGCCAGTTGAGCCAACGGGATGACCTTGTGCGCAGGCCCCTCCGTGGATGTTGACCTTGGCGTGGTCCAGGTCAAAGGCGCGCATGGCAAGCATTGTGACCATGGCAAAAGCCTCATTGATCTCAAACAGGTCGACGTCGTCTTTGCTCCAGCCGGTTTTTGCAAAAAGCTTTTCCATCGCGCCAATCGGAGCTGTGGTAAATTCTGCCGGCTCCTGCGAATGGCGCGCATGGGCGACAATGCGTGCCAAGGGTTTTAGACCGCGACGCTTGGCCTCGCTTTCTGCCATAAGCACTAGTGCACTGGCACCGTCGGATATTGAGCTGGCGTTAGCGGCGGTGATAGTGCCGTCCTTGGCGAAAGCAGGGCGCAGGCTGGGAATCTTGTCTATATTGGCTTTGTGGGGCTGTTCATCATCAGTGACCACGGTTTCACCGGCACGCGTCTTTACTGTTACGGGTACAATTTCCGCAGTCAGTTTGCCGTCTTCGATGGCTCGCTTGGCACGGGTGAGTGATTCGATGGCGTAGGCATCCATCTGTTCCCGTGTCAGGCCATTCTGGTCAGCGGTGTCCTGTGCAAAAGAACCCATGGCGCGGCCTGTATAGGCGTCTTCAAGCCCGTCGATAAACATATGGTCGGCGAGTGTGGCATGACCTGTACGCACTCCTGTGCGCGCGCCAATCGCCAAATGTGGAGCATTGGTCATGCTCTCCATGCCGCCGCAGACAACAGTTTGATTGGTGCCGGCGATGATGCTGTCGTGAGCAAAGATGGTGGCCTGCATGGCTGAAGCACACATACGGTTAACCGTGACCGCGCCGGTAGCGACAGGAATACCGGCACCAATAGCCGCCTGGCGGGCCGGTGCTTGTTTGAGCCCGGCGGGTAGCACGCAGCCCATGAACACTTCATCAATTTCGTCTGCAGCAATGCCACTACGCTCTACCGCGGCTTCGATCGCGATGGCGCCTAATTGCGGAGCGGGCACGGCGGCAAGTGCACCCTGCAGGCCTCCCATGGGAGTGCGGGCGCCATTGACAATAACTACAGATTCCACGGTCATAAAAGGGTCCAGAGCAAGAGGGTTTGGGGGCGCCCATTTAGCCATAACAGGGTGTTAGAGACAAGCTAAGGCTGAAGCTAGTCGTGGGTTCCGAAGAGCTTGCCGCGCACGCTTTGGCGATAACGTGCGGGCGTCATTCCGGTGTGCTGGCGAAACAGTCGGGTGAAGTAACTGACATCCTGCCAACCCAGTTGCCAGGCAATTTCACTGACATTGAGATTGCTGGCACGCAGCATATCGGTAGCCGCCTCCAGGCGTTTGCGGTTCAGGTATTGTAGCGGTGTTTGTCCGGTGGCCTGTCGGAAGCGGCGCTGCAGTGTGCGACTGGATACCTGTAATAATGGCAACATATCAGCGATGTTGACGCGCTGATGCAAGTTATCCTGCAGCCATTGCTGGGCCTCGACGACTAATTCGTCCTGATGAATGCTGGCATCGCCGGACAAAAAGGCGTGGGCGCGGAAGGGGCGACGGATCTCGGGTGAGAACTGGCTTTCCACAGCGCGCGCGACACGGGTGCCATACCAGCCCTCAACCATATGTATCATCAGGTCGGTGATAGAGTTAATGCTGCCAGCGCAGTAGAGGTTTTCGCTTTGGGTTATGAGGTGATGCTTCTTCAGGTTCACGTTGGGATAGCGGCGTTCAAATTCCGCAAAATAGTTCCAATGTGTAGTGGCCGCCTTATGATCAAGCAGTCCAGCTTCAGCCAGAAAACAGCTGGCGGTACCGACACTGCAAATGACGGTACCGGAGGCTGCCAGTTCGCGCAGCTTCGGTATCCAGGCAGCCTGACTCTTGAGCACGGGGGCAGGGTTGCGCCAGAGTGCGGGTAGCAGCAGCATATCGCAGCTGTTGACCTGCGCCAGCGTCAGCTGCGGAGTCAGTTCCAATCCTCCCGCTGTTGCGATTGGGGCCAATTCGGTGCCCGCCAGCATTACCTCCAGGGTGCTGCCAGGCTGTTGTGAGGCCTGCGCTATTTGACTGGCCGCACGCAGCACGTCCATCGGGAGTGTCAGGCTGGAAGCAAGGCTACGAGGATAAACGGCGGCAATCACGCGCTTCATGGCATTAGTTCACACTGTCTTTATTGGCGTATAAAATGGCGCATATGGCTTATAAATGCAATGCCATTCATTTATACAATAGGGCTTCGATAATTAGCGTCTAGCAGGGCAGAAAATAGTGAAGTTACCGGTAGTGGTGGGATATGGCGGTGTTAATGCCGCTGGCAGGAGCTCGTCGGATCATGGCTATAGACGCATGGTTATTGAGGCCTTGCCACAGGAGACTGCCGATGATACTTGGGCATCGCTCGCGGGTTTGACGGGGACGCAGTGGGACAGCACCGATGCTACCCGCGCACTGTTGGGCCGCAATAGTTTGATTCGGCGCATTGAGCCCCATCTGTTTGATGTCGATGCGGTAGCCTGGAATCGACGTATGGTGGCGCACTCCGGACATCAGCCAATGAGTTTCACCAGTCAGCGCAAACATCTCCCCGAGCCGCTCCCGCCAGGCTGGCATGCAACGCCGGTAGACGACCTCTACATGCGTGTAGAGATAGATCAGGGCGCGGTATTTTTATTGCCGACCACGCGTGAGGCGCAGGTTAAGGCCGCTGGCCAATTGCCCAGCGGTTTTGAGCCGGGCAAACTCTACCAGTCACGCAGTCATCCCCGCGGTTTGCAGATGACGGTTTTTGCCGCCTCTGATGCACTGGCCAATACCGGTATCCCCTGGGAAGTTCTTCAACAGCGGGTCGCACCTGATCAGATATCAGTTTATGCGGGTAGCGGCATGAGCCAATTGGACGCCGATGGTAATGGCGGCATGTTAAAGGCCATCTACAACGGACGCCGCGTGACATCCAAGTACTGTCCGTTTGGTTTTGCCGAGATGCCGGCTGACTTTATCAACGCTTACGTGCTGGGCAGTCTCGGTACCACGGGCACCAGTATGGGAGCCTGCGCCTCCTTTCTCTATAACCTGCGCCATGGTATCGCTGATATTCAAAGTGGCCGCAGTCGGGTGGTTATTGTCGGCAATGCTGAGGCGCCGATTACCCCGGAAGTTATGGAAGGTTATGCGGCGATGGGTGCGCTGGCCAGTGACAAGGAGTTGTGTGAGTTGGATGGGCTGGACCCATCGCAGGGCCCGGATCATCGTCGCGCCTGCAGACCCTTTGGAAACAACTGTGGCTTTACCATTGCTGAGTCGGCGCAAATGGTGGTCCTGTTTGATGATGAGCTGGCGCTGGAGCTCGGTGCATCGGTCTACGGCTCGGTCAGCGATGTTTTCGTGAACGCAGATGGTCCCAAAAAATCAATCGCAGCACCTGGCGTCGGTAACTATATTACGGTAGCCAAGGCGGTAGCCGCTGCGCGAAATATGGTGGGAGAAAAAGCCTTGCGTGAGTCGGGTTTGGTGCAGGCGCATGGCACTGGAACCCCACAGAACCGGGTGACCGAATCACATATTCTGAGCCAGGTTGCTGGTGCTTTCGGCATCGAAAGCTGGCCTGTAGTAGCTGTAAAAGCTTATCTGGGACACTCAATTGGTGCCGCGGCAGCCGATCAGTTGGTCGCTACTCTAGGTATCTGGCGTCACGGTTGGCTGCCGGGGATTAGCACTATCGATGAGCTAGCCGAGGATGTGCATCAGACCAATCTGTCTTTTTCTCACGAGCATGTACAAATAGATAAGCAGCAACAGGCGTATGCCGTAATTAACGCCAAAGGCTTCGGGGGCAATAATGCATCAGCCACAGTATTAGCGCCCGGAGTTACCCATAAGATGCTGCAGCAACGACATGGCCACAAAGCGATGGCACAGTGGCAGAGCTTGAACGAAGGTGTGCAAGAGCGGGCGGCAACTTATGACGCCGCGGCGAGCGCCGGCACATCCAGGCCTACCTATCGGTTTGATGACGGCGTACTGGGGCAGGATGATATTGAGCTGACGGACCGCCGTGTGCGGCTGGGTGCTAAAGGCCCCGAAATCTCTCTGGAGCTCGAGAACCCGTACGCTGATATGCTCAAAATGTGAGCGATCTGTCACAGAATCAGTGGCTGGCGCGTGATCTGTGCCGTTCACCGGCTTACATTAAGGTAACGCTTAATAGAAAAGCTCGGTGGAACAAGACTCATGCGTAAATATATTCGACACCCCATTACAGTACCCATTGAAGTAGAGGTGGTTGATGAAATGGAAGTTCATAGTCAAACCCGTCTGCTGAATATTTCTGCGGGTGGGCTGGCATTCCAGTTGCCCAAAGTGGTTCCAGTAGGGTCTCAGATAATCGTCTCTATTCCACAGATATGGCCCGACTACAGAGCGCGAGGTCGTGTGGTATGGTGCCGTGCCAACAAGAGTTCAATTGAGGCGGGCTTGCAGTTTGCAGAGGCTAGTGAAGCATTCAAGGCGCGGATGGTCGCGCAACTGTGCCAGATCGAAGACTATCGGCGCTCTGTGCTCGATGCAGAAGGCCGCCTACTTACCACCGATGAGGCGGCGCAAGAATGGATTGAGCAGTTCGCCGGCGACTTTGCCGAGGCCGTGGGTTGGTAATCACCATGACCGCTACAGCGCTGGCGGCGCCTTTCTATTTATAGTACTTTTCTGCGCAGCAATGTCTGGCTGCGAGAATTCCATGAACACCACACCAATATATACCGTCGAGTATTCGGTACCTGTGTCCCTGCCCGCCGATGAGGCATGGGTAAAACTCAGTGACTTGAGTAAAGCGCATTTGTATGTGCCTGGGCTGACCGGGCTCGACATGACCACTGAATTGCGAACCGGAGTGGGTGCCAGTCGCCGTGTCTATCAGGGCACACGGCTGACCCTTGATGAAACTGTGGTCAGCTGGGATGAGGGCCAAGGCTTTAGCCTGCGTTTGCACCGGGGTGAAAAAGGGCCGCTGCCGCCCATGACCGAAGCCTGGTTTGACTATGGCTTGATAGAGCAGGATGGAAAGGTCTTACTGGCTAATCGCATGCGTTATCGACTGGGACTGGGTTGGCTCGGTAAGGCACTACAGCGTTTGTTTATTGAACGGGTAGCGTCGAACGCCGTGCGCGATACCACGCTGGCGCAGAAACTCTATTATGAAACCGGCGCAGCCGTTAGTTCCGAGCAGTTGGCGACGTTGCGCAGCGAGCAAGGGCATTGATGACGCACGATAAGCCCGTACGCTCGATGGTGGATAGTTTTCCGCTGCGGGTTACTGGAGTAAATGCCGGTCTGCGCCTTTACGTGCATGAGAAAACCGACATTCACGTATCCCGACAAATCCGCGAGCATGGTATTTGGGAGGCGTTCGAAACCGAACTGGTCGTGCGTCTTTTGGGCCCTGGTCAGTGTTTTTTGGACGTGGGTGCGAACATTGGTTATTACAGCGTGCTCGCGGCTCATCTGGTGGGGCCGCAGGGCAGAGTAGTAGCATTCGAGCCTGAGCCGGCTAACTTTGCCCTACTGCAGGACAACATCCAACTCAATCAGCTTACTCAGGCCACTGCTGTTGCAGCGGCTCTGGCAGCGACCAGCGGTACTGCGCGGTTACACCTTAATCTCGAGAATCGCGGCGATCACCAGTTGTTTCCTCAGGATGAGACCCGTGAGAGTCTGCAAGTGCAGTTGCTGAATGGCGCTGAGTACCTATCAACACATGGTTTGTTGCCGGATCTGGTCAAAATTGATACTCAGGGTGCTGAGAGCGCAGTAGTCGCAGGCTTAATGCCGGTATTAAAAACTGTTGGGGCTGGATTGCGTCTGATCGTTGAACTTACACCTGCCGCTCTTCGCGCCGCGGACAGTTCCGGGCGTGAATTGGTGGAATTGCTGGCGCAACTTGGGTTGCCCTTTCATATTATTGATCACATAGAACATCGTCTGGTTGCCACCCCGGAAGCTGACCTGGCTCTGTGGTGTGACAATGTCGACTCGGTGCCAGAAGATCAGGGCTTCATGAATATTCTGGTCGGCGAGGTCTAAAGCCGGGCGTTTGAGGCTGGCGTTTTCCTGCCAATGTCGCCATCATTGCACGTCGTTGATTGGGTCGTCTTATCATGAGTGATGTTTTGAAATTTTTGCAGCAGCGCAACTCCGCGCCGCGTTTGTGCGCTCCGGGTCCGGATGCTGCGCAGGTTGAAGGCTTGCTGCAAGCCGCCCTGCGTGTGCCGGATCATGCCTGGCTGCAGCCCTGGCGCTTTAATGTGATAACCGGTGCTGGGCGAGATCGTCTCGGGCAAGTGTTTGTGGACGCCTTGCTCGCCAACGATCCACTGGCAGCCGCAGCTGCACAGGATAAGGCACGTGCTGCTCCGTTACGGGCACCGGTGCTGATCGTAGTCAGCTGCCTAGTGCAACCGCATCCGAAAGTACCGCGCGATGAACAGCTGTTATCGGCGGGCTGCGCAGCGCACAGTATACTGCTGGCGGCGGAAGCGATGGGTTATGCAGGAGTATGGCGCACTGGCAGCTATGCTACGGATCACACTGTAAAAACCGCTCTAGAGCATGAGCCCAGCCAAGAGATCGTCGCCTTCCTGTATCTGGGTTCACGTGACAGCGAAGCCAAGCAATTGCCGTTAAGAGAGGTGGATAATTATGTCAAATACTGGAACCAGTGAGAGCACTATGACAATTCCTCAATACCAGACATTGTCATTATGCGTCAGCGATGGCGTTGCCGAAGTAGCACTGAACCGGCCGACCAAAGCAAATTCTATGAATGCTCCGATGTGGCGCGAATTACAGGACTGTTTCGAGTGGATCGACCAGGCGCCCGAAGTTCGGGTAGCGGTGCTGTCTGGCAACGGCAAACACTTTTGCTCAGGTCTGGATCTGACAATGTTTGCGGGTATTGCTGGCGATGGCGGCAGCACTGAACCGGCCCGTCGCGCCGAAGCACTCAGACGAACTGTTTTGCGTATGCAAGATAACCTGAGTGCTATCGAGCAATGTCGGGTGCCGGTGCTCGCTGCTATACACAATACCTGTATTGGTGGCGCTATCGATCTGACCTGTTGCTGCGATATGCGCTATTGCAGCGCTGATGCCTGGTTTGGGGTCAAGGAAATAGAGCTCGGTATGGTCGCAGATGTGGGTACACTGCAGCGCTTGCCGCGCCTGATTGGAGATGGCATGGTGCGCGAGCTGGCGTATACCGGTAGGCGTTTTGAGGCCGATGAGGCGCTCAGAATTGGCTTTGTGAACAGGGTTTTCCCCAACCGCGATGAGTTACTGGACGGCGTTATGGGTATCGCCCGAGATATTGCCGCCAAGTCGCCATTGGCGATTCGAGGTAGTAAGGAAATGATTGTTTACGGGCGTGACCACAGTGTCAGCGATGGTTTGAACTACATCGCTACCTGGAATGCCGCCATGCTCAGTCAGCAAGATTTACTAGGCACCATACAGGCGCAGGCCAACGGTGAATCCATTACTTACGAAGATTAGACGTTTGCACGAGACCTAACTGATGATGAAACTTCTTAGCCGGCCCTGGCTACACTTTGTTCTGCTGGGGTTTGCCCTGTTTTACCTTTTCCGCTGGATTGATCCACCACCGCGTCCCAGTGTGGGCCCACTGAGTGAGCCGCGTATCGAGTCCTTGCAGCGGCAATGGTTTACCACCGCTGGACGCAGTCCCAGTGAGGAGCAGCTTGACTTTATGATTGCTGCAGAACTGGATCGCGATATGCTCTTTCAGGAAGCGATAGCGCTGAACCTGCATCTCTACGATAACGTGGTGCGGCAGCGTTTGATTCGTAATATCCGTTTTCTGCGTCTAGGTGAGGACAAAACCGAGCAGGAGATGTATGAGGACGCGCTGCGTATGGAACTGCATCTTGGCGATGAAGTGGTTAAGCGGCGGTTGATTCAGGCTATGGAGCAGCTGCTGCTGGCGCAGGCCAGGCTGGCGCAACCATCCGAGTCCGACATTAGTGAGCGTTTTGTTCGTGATACAGAATTGCTACGACGGCCCGCCCGCTACACCATTGAGCATGTATTTTTCAGTCGTGATCGTGAGGCAGAGTTGGAGCAACAGGTGGCAGCAATTCTTGAGCAGCAGCTTTCCCCCGAGCAGGCTCGACAGTTGGGCTCGCCTTTTCTACCCGGGTATCTGTTTCGGGCCCAGTCAGCCGAGCAGTTGGCCCGCCATTTCGGTAGCGCCTTTGTGCTCAACCTGCAGCAGCAGGAGTTACAGCCCCAGCAATGGGTCGGTCCCGTACAGTCCACTTACGGCCAGCATCTGGTTTGGGTGGAGGCGATAGAACCGGAGCGAGACGCAGAGCTTGAAGAAGTGCGCCCGCAGATAAGCAGGGATTTGTTGCTGGAGCAGCGTCAACAGGCGCTTAGAGATGCTGTTAGTGAGCTGCGACAAGATTATGAGGTGATACTGTGAAGGCTTATATCGTTGCCGCGCTGCTTTTGCTGTCGGTAGTTTTGGCCCCGGCCAGTCAGGCACATCGTTTTGCCCCCTCGCTACTGCGTATGGTGGAAGTGGGTGAGCAGCAATACAACGTGGTCTGGAAAACACCGGCTCAGACCACTAGTTCGGTGGCTTTACGCCCGGTCTTTCCCGCCCAGTGCAGTGCCATGGACGACGCGGCTGGAGAGATGGAAGGCACTGGCGTAGTGCGTAGCTGGCGTATGCAATGCGACGGGGGACTGATAGGGCAGGACGTTGAAGTGGTAGGCTTGAGCGATAATCAGGCCTCAGTGCTGGCTTCATTGGAAGCAGCGGATGGCAGTTATTACCAATCACTGCTGAACACTGAGCAGCCAGTCTTCAGCATACCTGAAACTCCATCGGTACTGCAGGTTGTACAGGAATACAGCTGGCTGGGTGCAGATCATATCTGGGGTGGCATCGATCACTTGTTGTTTGTGTTTGGTCTGTTACTGCTTGTCGGCGGCGGCAAACGACTGCTGTGGACCATTACGGCGTTTACTCTGGGTCACTCGATTACGCTGTCGCTGGTCACTCTGGGTTATTTTGACTATCCGGTAGCGCTGGTGGAATTCACGATTGCGCTTAGTGTTTTTATCCTCGCACTTGAATTGTCCCGCAAAGATCGCAGTGGGCTGCTGAGTCATTACCCCTGGTGGTTGGCCGGCGGATTTGGGCTACTGCATGGTATGGGCTTTGCCGGTGCTCTGTCTGAGGTGGGTCTGCCACAGGGTGAGCTACCGCTGGCCCTGTTGTTCTTCAATATTGGGATCGAGCTTGGTCAACTGGCGTTTATTGCCCTTATATTTGCGCTTTGGTTGCTGGTGCGCAACCTGTTTCGCGGTCAGGAACACCGTTGGCTGCCTCTGCCAGTGTATGTGCTGGGTGCTTTATCTGCGATGTGGTGTATCGAGCGAGGCCTGGAGGTATTCTAGGCGCTGACCCGAGCGGGTCAGCACCTGTGTTCGTGACGGACTATTTTTTGTCGCCGGGGTAGTTTTTCATCTTAATCAGTGGATGGAACGCCAATTCTATGCCTTCGCGAACATGGTTATCATTGTCCAGAATAGAGCGGCGGCGGACAAATTCACCGCTGGAAGAGCGAGTATCGATAGCTTCGGTGGTGTCCATACCACCAATGCTGGTAAAGACGCGTTGCAAGTCCTCATTATAGACACTGACCCAGATTGATGCCGCCTTGGCCGTGCGATTCCAGTCAAAATCGGTGGATACGCCATCTCCCGGGCCCTGTAGCGATGGCTTACGGCTGACGCCGTCCCAGCGCGCGAGGTGTTTCAGTCCGCCCGAGAAAGTGATATCACGCTCTATAATATCAGTGAAGACGATGGCATCTACCTGATCAGTCTTTTTGAGTTCGTCTCGTACCTGCATCAAGCACAGCGTAAAAGTCTTCTGGTTGACTCGGCCGGTGGTGGGGTCTATCGGATTACCATAGGCGCGCACGGCGCTTTTCCACTGCTGTTGGAAGCGGCGCTGGGAAATCACGTTGTAGCCATTCTCGCGTAGGTAGCTGGTCACCGCTTTGTCTATTTTGGCAGAGGAGTCCTCTAGATAGCCTCGCGATGGGCCGCCCAAATTGATGCTGGCCAACACCACGGTCTCTACCGGCTTATCGGCGATTAGTTCCTGTTGAAGATCGTACTGGAATACCGTGGCGTTGTAAGAGGGCGCGCTAGAGCAAGCGACCAACAGCAGCGGTAGAAGGAGCAGGGATAGGATGATGCGGTTTTTCATAAAGGCTTCCTGTTTAAGTGCCGGCACATCTTAGCAAAAACACAATTCAGTAACAGTCTGTTTTAGCATATCAGGCAGCGGTGCGGATGTGAGTGGTCGCAGGTTTGACAGCGGGGGGCCGGAATGAAACCCTAGGCCGGTTATAGACTTTGAAGGCAGAACTACGATTATGCAAATAGATGGACCTTTCTACGCCCAGTTGGGAGATGCCGCGCGCGAAGCGGCGCAGTTACGCGATATTGGTTACGATGGCATTTACACTCTGGAGGGCGCTGGTGACCCGTTTTTGCCGCTGGCTATAGCCAGCGAGCATGCCCCCGAGCTCAAGATAGCTACAGGCATTGCAGTAGCATTCCCGCGCAACCCCTCGCACATAGCTTACCAGGCATGGGATTTACAGCGCTTCAGCCAGGGGCGCTTTATGCTGGGTATTGGCTCTCAGGTGCGCGCCCATATTGAGAAACGTTTTGGTATCGACTTTGACCCCCCGGCCTCGCGCATGCGCGAATACATTGAGGCGGTAAAAGCTTTCTTCGATTGCTGGCAGAATGGGGAGCGACTGGACTATCGCGGCAAATACTATCGCCATACATTAATGACTCCAATGTTTAACCCCGGCCCACTGGAGTGGGGCGCTCCACCCATACTACTGGGGGCGATGGGCCCTGGCATGACCGCGGTGGCGGGTGAGGTCGCCGATGGCCTGATCGTGCATCCGTTTAACACCATGCCGTTTTTGCTTGAGCAGCAATTGCCCGCATTACAGCGTGGCTGGGAAAAAGCCGGGCGCACCGGTGACGGCTATATCACCCAAGTGGCTGGCATCGTGGTCACCGGCTCTACGGAAGAAGAATACGAGGCTGCGCGTCGCACAGTGTGTGGCCTGCTGGCATTCTACGGCTCAACACCGGCTTACTTAGCGCCAATGGCGGCGATCGGCTACGAAGCTCTGCACCCGGAACTGAACACATTATCAAAACAGGGGCGGTGGGATGAAATGACCGACCTTATTGACGATGACATGCTAAAGGCGTTCGCCGTGTGCGGGGAACCCGCGAGCATTGCCGGGCAGTTACAGGACAAGTACGCTGAGTTTACCACCCGTCTCAGCATTTACGCGCCGTATGCGCTACCTCCAGAGACCTGGAAGGGCATACTGACTGAGCTTAAAGCCGGGGGTGCAGCATGAGTGAGGCACTGGATATCCCAGACGGCTACAAAAGCCTGACGGGCGTAAGCCCCGCAGAGGACTATATAGGCCCGTTTTACTATCAGAAATCTGATGGAGGCCTGACTATGGGTTTTCGGGCCAGCGCGCAGAACTGCAATGGCATTGGCACGGTCCACGGTGGAGTACTGATGTGCTTTGCTGACTATGTGGTCACGATGTTGGCATTGTCGGGCGTGAAGGAAAACTGCGCCACCATCAGCTTTACCAGCGACTTTGTGTCTGCGGCACGCCTGGATGATTGGGTAGAAGGTCGTGGCGAAGTCGTGCGCAGGAGTGGCTCAATGACGTTTGTGAGCGGCCAACTGCTGGTGTCAGGGGCTGTGGTACTGACCTTTCAAGCGGTGGTGCGGCGCTTGAAGAAGCCTGAGTGATGCATTTTACACTCGGAGAAGTGGCGACCTTGTTAGGTTTTGGAGCAGTGGCTCTATATTTTTGGCAGGCGCTGAGAGTGCGGGAGCTGGCTTTGCAGGCTGCCAAGCGCGCTTGCGTAGCTGATGATGCACAACTGCTGGACGACACCGTCAGTGTGGGGCGCTTGTCGCTGAGCAGGGATGCGGCAGGGCGCTGGAGGTTCTGGCGCCAGTACCGCTTCGAGTACAGTTATGACGGTGAACAAAGGGTCGCTGGAACCGTCATAATGTTGGGTCAGAGAGTGGAGGCAATGGTGATGGCTGAACGCACACCAACACTCCATTGAGAGCGACCGTGGGAGCACAAAATGCGTGCCTGTGCAACAATTGTTGCTACTAATGTTTTCCACAGAAACTGTGGGTAAGTCGGTGGATAAATTGTTTTTTACTGCTGCAAACGCCGTGATTACAGGAATGTGACAAATTGGTTAAAAATTGTTCAATACATATATATCTATATTAATCAATAACTTACAAGCTTAATATAAACCAACTTGATTGAAGTTACTGCTAACCTCGGTAAGTTAACCCAAACTCTAGCTGTTGTGCATAACATGCTGAGGCGGTGCTACCAAAGGTAACTTCTGCGGGTTACCGGAAACAAATCACAGACCCGCCCTAGAGACCGCTACAGGACCAAGTGCAAAACCTCTTTTTCTGTAGCGTGAATGCTTTTGTCAAGAAAAACCCGTCGTGTTACCTAAAACTATTCTTCGCCTCGATAGACGCAGCCAGAGGTGCAGGTTTCTCTAATTTCTACCTGGCTTAGCCCTTCGAGTTCGGGTTTTAGTCGAGTCCATATCCAGCGCGCAATATTTTCGCTGGTGGGGTTGTACAGGCCGGCTATGTCATTCAGGTAGTTGTGATCGAGCATTTCCAGGAGTGGATTGAAGGCGCGCTTCAGATCGCCGAAATCCATGACCCAGCCGCTGTCATCACCAACACGTCCGCTGACTACAAGGCGTACCTGAAAGGAGTGGCCGTGAAGACGCGCGCATTTGTGTCCGGGAGGTACGTTGGGCAAGCGGTGGGCCGCTTCAAAGTGAAACTCTTTGTAAATATCCATGGCTGGCTATCCGCGTTGTGGGGTCAGAGCGGTCTTACAGCAGAGTGCCGGGCGGCCGCGAAGGCGGGAATTTTACACCGAAATGCGCTGCGGTTTCAGCTGTCATGGGTATCGCACATTTTTCACGGGTAAGTGTTTGACAGTTATCGATAAAACTGTAGAATGCGCGTTCTCGGATTCGGGGGTGGTTAGCTCAGCTGGGAGAGCATCTGCCTTACAAGCAGAGGGTCGGCGGTTCGATCCCGTCACCACCCACCACTATTCGAGTACGCTTGTGGTTATGTCTTCACAAGTTTCTACCGTTGGACCGGTAGTTCAGTTGGTTAGAATGCCGGCCTGTCACGCCGGAGGTCGCGGGTTCGAGTCCCGTCCGGTCCGCCATTTAGATGATGTAGCAAGTCCTGCGCCTCAGAGCGTCTGTTTCCAGACTCCTTTGCCAGATCAAGCTCAAAAATATCACGCTTACGCCTATGTATGACTACAGCGGCCTACCTGTCTCGCAAAATTTCGCCCTCGGCTAATGGTTCCCGTCCCTTGTATTGGGCTACTGCCGGAGCGCTTGAAGTATTCCGTCAGGAATATCTTCAGGTACGCCTTCGAGTACCCCCATCACTGCCGCTGAAGGTGCTGTAATGGAAAATTGGGTATATGAGGATACGTTTACGGTCTTGCTGTAGAACAGCACAAGAGCCGCGTAAAATCCGTTGATGCGTATTTGCTGGACCTTTTTTGGCGTAAAAGTATAAGCTGCAAGAATTCTGTCAGGTTGCTCTAATTTAGTGAGAACAGTGAAAAACGACTCAAACACGCGCTTTGCGCCCAACAAATCTCTGTGGTTACTGCTCATACTGGCGGCGGCTAGCGTTTGGCAGTATGCGGATAAAGGGCAGGTCACCTGGCTTACAGATAGTTTGCGCTGGATGGAGGCCCGGGCTGCGCCACTAGTGCTGCAGGCGCAACAAGCTAGTGAGCCGATGTTACAGCAAGCCAACGGCACTGCCCGGTCGCTTCTGGGTGCTGGGCATGATTCGGCAACGGCGCCGCCAAACACTGACTCTTTTGGCGATGTCGTTGTCGATATCGTTGTGGATGTAGTTGCTGTTATCGACGGCGATACCATCGACGTAATTGATAGTGGTGGCGTTAAGCGAAAAGTTCGCCTGTCGGGTATCGACGCTCCCGAAGGTGATCAGCCCTTTGGTCAGGAGTCGCGGAATAAGCTGGCACAAATGGTAGCCGGACAATCGGTCAGGATTGAATACACCAAGCTTGATCGTTATGGACGTGTGCTGGGTAAGGTCTGGGTTCAACCCGCTGATTGTTCACGCTGTGGCATGACGCTGAATACCAACCACGCGCAGCTGCTGGCAGGGTTAGCTTGGTGGTATCGTTACTACGCCAAGGAACAGTCGCCGGAGGATAGAGGGCGTTATGAGTCTGCCGAAGATGAAGCCAAGGCCCGGCGCTGGGGTTTGTGGTCTGACCCGCAGCCAATCAACCCCTATGACTGGCGCAATGGCAGGCGTTGATATTTGAGTTGGTGCAGGCTGCGTCAAAGGTCTAGGCATTGGCTGCCAGCCAGGCTTTTACAGCCGATAATGTGCCGCCAAGGCGATGTAATGGAGTGCATGAATGAGTACTGAACAAGAATTTCCAACCACAATCGCAGAGTTAACCCCGCTGGCTCTGACGCAATGTCTGCAAAAGTCCGGTCACCTCGGTCAGGGTCGAGTGGCGAGCGCGTCTGGGGTGCTCATAGGTACCGGTAAAATGGGCGATAACGCGCGAATCTCCATGACCTATGAAGGCGATGCGGGTGGTTTGCCGTCCAGTCTGGTGGCCAAGCTTCCGGCAACGGATGAAACTGCGCGTAATATGGCGGGCTTGCAGGGTGCATATTATAACGAGGTCATGTTCTACCGTCAGTTTGCCAAGCGCACCAGCATGCGAACGCCACAGATTTTTGCCAGTGAACTGAGCCCGGATAAAACCAGCTTTATGCTACTGATGGAAGATATGGCGCCGGCGGAGCCGGGTAGTCAACTGGTCGGTGAAAGTCGCGCGCGTGCGGGTACGGCTTTGGCGGAAGCGGCTAAGCTGGCCGCCGCCTTTTACGGTGATGAGACGATTACCGACGCAGATCATGTAATGAAAGTGGATCCCGCAGATGGTGGTGCATTTGGCCAGCTTCTGCTGCAGCAGAACTGGCCCGGGTTCCTCGATAGATTTGGTCATGGAATCTCTGCTGAGTGTGTGCAGTTTGGTGAGCGCTTTATTGAGTCGTACACCCATTTTGTGAATCGATACCAGGGAGCCAAGACCCTGGCGCACGGTGATTTTCGCTGTGAGAATATTTTGTTTAATGGTGATACTGCAATCATTGTGGATTGGCAGACGCCCTCACACACCAGTGTAATGACAGATGCGGCCTATTTTCTGGGTGGCAGTCTGCAGTCGCAAGATCGCCGCGACTGGGAGCGTGAGTTGGTTGCGGAATATCGCGTTCAACTGGCGCACCAAGGGGTTGAATTGAACCTATCTGAATGCTGGGAGCAATACCGGGAGTATGCGATGCACGGTATATTGATTACTGTGTTAGGTGCCAGTTTTAGTGGGGCTGAAGAGCGCGGTGACCGCATGTTTCTGACTATGATTCAACGCCACTTGCAGCAGTGTGTTGACCTGGATGCGCAAGAATTTCTTAGTTGAAAGGTAGCGGGGAGGCGCTACTCAGCGCCGTCAAACCAATCCTCCAGGCCATAGCTCTGGTACGGCCCAAGCCATATTTGCTCCAGCACGCCGTGGCCAATTTCATCGCCGCAGCGCGCTTCAACCACTTGCTGGATGTGCATATTCTCGAGCGCCAGCGGGTCGGCTTCATCGCAGTTCCAGACTTCACCGTCTATGGCTAACTCACCATGCCATTTACCGTGTCCCCACTCCGGGTGCTGGTAGCCGATACCTTTCATGCGATACAGCAGTTTTGGCTTGATGGATATTTCCAGCCTGCGACCGTCCTTATCCTGCATCTCGATAACGCCGCCGCTGGCGCAGCGGGTTCCCGTGTGTAATTCAAGTTTATGCCCGACTGTACCTTTCCAGATATCAACCCCGGCATCGTTAACTCCGGGAATGTCCTCCTGTCGTTTATAGGTGGGCGCTATGACCTGGTCGTTGTGCCATTGATAGCCACCGGAATCCTCAAAAAAGCCTGCCAGAGTGCAACGGTTCTCCCAGTGAATAGGCAGCCAGGTAAAGTGCACGGGTTGAAAATTGTCCATGGGCGCGCCGCCGGTATAGCTGTCGCCGACAGGCCGCACTCCCCAGGAGCGATCCTTAAGCCCAAAAGTTTCCGGCCCTACGACCAGCTCTCGACCGTGATATTGAATCGTGCCAGACCAATGTCCAAACTGGTCCAGGCGAGTAGCATCCATGACTACGTGGCGCTCGTTGCGCAGGGTTTGCCTTCCTTCCTGGATCGCGCCGGTATAGGGCGTGAACATAAGGTCGCAACTGATACCGGTTTCGTTTTCCCCAATGATCAAACGATGTCGGCCCATGGGTTCCAGAATCTGCAGGGAGAAGGGCCCCACACTGGTCTCGCTGGGCTCCTGCGGTGCCCGGCGTGACCCGTGGAAGGCATACTGGCGTCCGTCGATGACCAGGCTGAAGCCGCAATCGAGTATGCCAAGGTTGGGATAGCGCGCCATGCCCACTCCGAAATAGAAAGAACCGTCGCGGGCGTGTCCGTTGTACCAGAAGCGGTCATAGCAGAAGCGGTCGCTGCTGGCGGTCTGCGCCAGCGGCTCGGCAGTTTGATGAATAGGGTAGTCGTCCATTTTGGAGAGCATGGTGTGGCTCCTGCGCAGGGGGGTTCTATGATGGCGTAGCGCTAGTAGCGCAGGTGACTAGATTAGCCTAAGTGAAAAATGCGGGTCAACCGTGAAAGCAGACGTAGCCCAAACCCGGTGGTGTACAAACCTGCGCAGCTAAAGGCTTCAATCTTGCGAATATCAACGCTCGCGTTTATAGTACAAAAACATTTCACAAGAAATGTAATATATCGGGAGAGAGCAGTGACTTACAAACCCAGAAAGCTCAAGTTCGGCGCATTTTTGGCACCGTTTCACAATGATCGCACCAGCCCTACATTTGCGTTGGAGAGAGATCTGGATCTGGTCAAATTTCTCGATGAGATGGATTATGACGAGGCCTGGATTGGCGAACACCATTCGGGTGCCTACGAGTGTATTTCGTCGCCAGAAGTGTTTATCGCAACTGCAGCAGAGCGCACCCGCCATATCCGCTTCGGCACCGGGGTAAGTTCACTGTCCTACCACCAGCCTCTAATACTGGCTGATCGTATTGCCCAACTGGACCACCAGACTCGTGGTCGCATTATGTTTGGGGTAGGACCGGGTCAGCTAATAGCCGATGCTCATATGATGGGCGTAGATCCTCAGCGCCTGCGTGAACGCATGGGTGAGTCGCTGGATGTGCTGGTCAAGTTGCTGCGCGGAGAAGTGGTCACCGTGTCCACCGATTGGTTTACGCTGAATGAAGCGCGTATGCATATTTTGCCTTATCAGGAGAACCTGGAGATTACTGTGGCCTCGGCGATCTCTCCATCGGGAGCGCGCCTGGCAGGCCAGTACGGTGCCAACATGCTATCGGTGGCGGCTTCCAGCCCGCAGGGGTTTAAGGCTTTGGCCGATAGCTGGCAGATTTGTGAAGATAAGGCCGCCGAATATGGGCAGACCGTGGACCGCAGTACCTGGCGGGTGGTGGCTCCGTTCCATATTGCGGAAACTCGCGAGCAGGCGCGGCAGGATCTGGAGCATGGATTAATGGATATGTTTAACTACTTCCACAAATTTGGTGGCGAGTTGTTTCCGCAGGTGAAAGACCTGGATGAAGCCATAGAAGTCTGGTGCAACGGGGGACTGGGCGCGTTTGGCGTGGGGCTGGTGGGTACGCCTGATGATCTGGTCGAGCATATCCAGAATTTGCAGGAACAGTCTGGAGGCTTTGGCGCATTTTTATCGCTGGCTCACAACGCGGCCAGCTATGAAGCCACCCGTAAATCTTATGAATTGTTGGCGCGTTACGTGATGCCACATTTTCAGCATTGTAATGATAATCGCACGCCGTCGCTGGAGTGGGCCTCCAGCAACGCAGATCGGTTTATGGCCGAATATATGGGTGGTATTCAAAAGGCTATTGATCACCACGACGCTGAAGTCGCTGGTAAGGAGAAGGCGGGTTCATCATGATCCAGCACATTACTTTGATAACGTTCAAAGCGGACACTGACTCCGTGCAGCAGCAGGCAGTACTAGCGGCCTTCAAACGTCTGCCAGGGCTGATTCCTGATATGCAGAATTTTCACGCGGGGCTCGATCTCGGACTGTTGGAGGGTAATGCAGGGTTGGCAGTAACAGCGCAGTTTTCCAGACAAGAGAATTTCCTTGCCTACGCGACCCATAGTGCGCACATGGATGTGATCTTTCCGGTGTGTGGGGAAGTGATGGCGTCTTACGCGACCAGTCAGTTCGAAATTTGAGCTAGCCAGCTAGTCTATCTCGACGATACTCAAGGTTCGATTGGGGCAGTAATCCACTGCATCCTGAACTTTACTGCGCAGTTCTTCCGCAGGGTTCTCGGTGGTCAGCGAGACCTTGGGATAACCGGTTCCCATATCGATGACCTTGAATACCTCAGGACATTCTTCGGTGCAGACGCCGTGACCCTGGCACAACATCAAATCTACTTTTACGCGATATTTCGTCATGCTCACTGCACCTGCGTCGATTTCCCCGGCGCGCGGCGGCGGTAGCGTAATACGCAGGGGTCGGAGGGGCGCAGTATCAGCGAGGGCATGATTTCGGCATACTCCCCAGGTGGGCCAGCCAGCTCAAATTCGTATTCACTCAACAGCACCGAAAAAATCACTTTCACCTGCAAAATCGCAAAGGC
Organism: Candidatus Litorirhabdus singularis; assembly: GCF_026262625.1. Lineage (GTDB taxonomy): Bacteria > Pseudomonadota > Gammaproteobacteria > Pseudomonadales > Halieaceae > Litorirhabdus > Litorirhabdus singularis. The sequence continues at coordinate 923,514 of NZ_SHNN01000002.1, read as the reverse complement.
GTTGCCAACACACTTGCGTTGACCGCCGCCGAAAGGAATCAGTGCGAAGGGGTTGTCCGGAGCCGGCCGGTCTGGTTGGAACTCCAGGGCGTTCTCAAAACTGCTCTCCAATCGGTGTGCCACATAGGGGCAAAGCATAACGTTCTTGCCCTTGTCGATGATGTGTCCTTTGTACTCGAAAGGTTCTACCACACGTCTGGTCAAGGTATTCAGCGGCGGATGCACGCGTAGCGTTTCACGAATAAAACCTTCCAGCGCTGACATGCGTCTGAGTACTTTCATGTCAAACTGATTGCCCGTTGCTATCACGGCGTCCACTTCTTCGACAACGGTTTTCGCAAGTTCGGGGTAGCGGGCCAGTTCGACCAGTACCCAGGCCGCCGTATTGGCGCTGGTGTGGTGGCCGGCAAACATGAACCAGACGATCATCCCCGCGATTTCGCTGGTAGATAGCTGGCTGCCATCGGCGTAAGTCGCATCCATGTAGACTTGCAGCAGGTCGGGGTGTACTTCACCGGCTAGCCGCCGTCGCTCAACCCGCTCGGTAATCAGCTCCTCTAGCCGCGCCCGCGCTTTGTCACGGGCATCGTAGGCGCCCTTGCGAGCGCCCGGGTCCTGCAGGCCGCCGGCATCTGCGGCTGCGCCAAGCGTGTGGTAAAGGCTGGCAAACTCATCGGTCAGTGAGTAGCGGAACTCAGCGCCGAGCAGGCAATGCGTTGAAGTCTTTATGGTTAGGTCGGCGAAACCTTCATAAAAGTCGAACTCCCCGGATTCCCCCCATTCTGCTATCCAGTCGCGGGCTTCCTTGGCGATGATAGGTGCGTAGTGATTCATTTTTTCGCTAGCGAGGCCGCGGGAATGCATGCGCAGTTGTTGGCGCTCGATGTCCAGCGGTGCTCCGTACTGAATACCCTGACCAAAGATTGGAACCATAAACTGGTACGCCTCGCGCGCGCTGACCTTAATATCATCCTCGCGAAATACCGCTTCATGCGCTTCTGGTCCCACCATCAGCACCGTACGGGTACCTCCCATATCAAACTCGGCTAGCTCACCACATTCGGCGTGAGCCCGAGTCAAGAAGTAGGCGGGGTGCTGGCTGAACTCCTCAAAATGGCCACCTTGCGCAGCGGTTTTTGCACCGCTGACAAATGGGATGGAGTGTTCTGATTGACTCATGGCGCCGTCTCTAATTATATGCGGGGCAGGGGAAAACATTTATACTGCAATTTTTTATGAGTATAGGTTATTGCCTATGCAGCGACAAGTTGGCGGCATAAAGACAGCCAAGTCACGGCGCTACTAATAGTCGTGTTCTGTCAGTCAATCTCTGCTACATTGCCCAGCTTCAGTGATGCAGGCCTGCGGAGTATATTGTGCCAGTAAAGCTTAATCAGGCGGACGTAGACGCAATGGGCCGTCAGGCGGCGAAAAGCAAGGCGACTAAAGACGCCATTGTCGGTGCCGTGATCAGCCTGATAAAGGAGGAGGGTTACTCGGCTGCCAGCTCCAGCAAGATTGCCCGCCGCGCCGGTGTGACTTGGGGCGCGGTACAACATCATTTTGGTGGCAAGGAAGAGATTCTCGAAGAAATACTGCTGCGTTCACATACAAAGTTTCATGACACTCTGAGTGCCAGCAGCTTCACCAAGGGCAAACCGCTGCGCCGTGTCGCTAAATATGTCGATGCTGCCTGGCGTCACTATCAGGGCCAAGAATACATGGCGACCATGGAAATATTGCTGGCGACCCGGGGCCATGGCAGACCCGCCAATGATCTGTCGATTAGCCGCAGCCGTGACGCACATCTGGAGCTGGCACGCAGCATATTTCACGATAGTAAAGCTTCTGATAAAGTGTTTCAGGAGGTGATTTACACGGTGCATTGTATGTTGACCGGAATATTGATTGAAATTGCTCTGGAGCCACTTAGCTTCAAATCTGCCAGCTATATTCGGCGTTTGAAGGCAACAGTGATGGAGATGCTGTACCCCGGTCAAGCTTGATACCCTCCACAGAACGGTGTTGAATGAGCGTGGACAGGGCGACCCGGATTACTTGGAGTAGAATAGACATGGCAGATAACTTCGCGGCAACTCAGGAGCGACGTGCATTTACCCGTTTGACCCTGGACAGTCTGATTGAGGTGCGTCAGGGCTCTAAGGTGTGGCCCCTGCAACTGCTCGACATCTCATTGACCGGCCTCGGTGTTAGCGAGCCCGACGATTGGGACGCAGATTATTCGCACCCGTTTAGCTTCATGTTGCGATTAGATGGCGGGCGGGATCTCGAGTTTCATGCCCATCTAGTGCACATGGACCCCGGCCATATAGGTTTTGAACTTGCTCATCTCGACCCCGAGCCTCTGAATGATCTAGCTGCAACTCTGGCCGGTGGTCTGGGTCGTGACGTTATCGATCATGAACTGACGTTACTGGCGTCGCTGCAGGATTAGCAGGGTGCAACCTGAGGCGGGAGGTCGTCCCCTATAGGCCATGAGGGGGGGGTTACGAAACAGCGGTTGTATTCGAGACCTTGGCTGTCGCACTCTGCCACCATCAAGGGACCACGTCCCTGGCTGAATTGTTCGTTGGCAAGGGTTGTTGCGCGCTCGGTAGTCAGCAAGCACTGGGGATTGACAGAAACCGGTGCCAACCATTGCTGACGCGTCAATATTAGCCAGCGTGCTGTGTCATTGTTATGACTGGCGAATTCATCGACTTCAAGCCAACGCCGCAGCGGATTGCCGGCATGGAGCCCCGCGGGAGGCAGTGCCCGCTCGTGCGGAGCGTCAAACAGGTACCCTTTAACTTCTATTTCCCGCCGTAGTTTTTTGACACCCAGTTCCAGTAGGGGAGCGGTGCTTGCAGTCTGTTCACTCAGGCGAATTTGTCGCTGGACTAGGTGTTGCACCTTGTTGCTCAGTCGATCGCGCTGGTTGGGTCCAAGCCAGATGTCTTGTCCAGGTAGGCCCAGATAATACTTCAATGCCAATTCCAGGTGCACGTGCTGTTGCCGCTGTAAGCACCAGTAGATAACGTCAAATTCACCCAGAGTTCTGCCGCCGTCGCGCACGGGCAGGTTGTGTGCAACCAACTCTACGCTCTCATCCGCAGCCAGAAAGAAGTGCCATAGCGCCTCAAAATACAGGCCGAGTCGTGTGCTGACGCGCGCAGCCAGGTGTTGTTCCAGCGCACCGGGGGAGGCGTCCAACTGCAGCAATAGCTGTTCTCTGGCAGGTGTCAGCTCCAGTGCACAGTTGCCAACCTCCGGGTCGCCTAGCTGTTTGCTGTTGAGCAGCGGTGGACTAAAACAGGCCCAAGCCAAGTCCCGCACCTGTTGATGATGCAATTTGTCCCAGAGATGCAGCAATAAAACACCCTCCTATGGCGCTGAGGGCGGCGCAGACTGCAGCCGCCAGAGAGACGATTTACAAGACAAAGTGTCGTGACCGGTGGCCGCACAGCTTGCGTAAGCTCAGAGTGTACAGGCTTTAAGACTGTGCTCGGCGCAAAATTACGTTAACTCCTTCTAGGGTGTGCTCCGGCGCGTCGCTGTGGGTATACTATGTGCTCTTTCGCGGGGATGCCTCAGGGTGCCAGACAAATTTAAAAAGATCGGTTTGATAGGCCGTAGCCGTCATCACAACGCTCTCGAAACAGTGCAGAGTCTGGTGCAGTTAATGGAGGCGCGCGGGTTGGACATCTCTATTGAAAAGGGGCTCTCCAAGCTGCTGGGCGAGGCGACAGCGCATATTATTACGCGTGACGATATAGGAGCCGATTGCGATCTCGTGATTGTGGTCGGGGGGGATGGCAGTATGCTGAGCGCTGCGCGTGCTATGTCGATGCACAAAGTTCCGGTGTTAGGTGTGAATCGCGGTCGGCTGGGTTTCCTCACGGATATCTCGCCGGAAGATATTGAGGTCCGAGTGGGCGCTGTGCTGGACGGGGATTACACCCGTGAGCGGCGTTTTCTGCTGGACGTCGAAGTGACACGCGGCGGCCAGAGCATAGGGCGCGCCGATGCGCTTAACGATGTGGTGGTCAATTCGGGTACGTCGGCTCGTATGATAGAGTTTGATCTGTATATCGACGACACTTTTGTTTATCGGCAGCGTGCCGATGGTTTGATTATATCGACACCGACTGGCTCGACGGCCTATGCGCTGTCAGGCGGCGGGCCTATTATGCATCCGGCATTGGATGCCATCGTTCTCGTGCCGATGTTTCCGCAGACCCTGAGCAGCCGTCCTATTGTCATTGACGGCAATAGCCGCATCCGCATGGACATACCGCAGGATACGCGGATTCACCCGCCAGTGACCTGTGATGGACAGGTCAATTTGTCCGCTCATCCGGGAGATAGTGTGCACATTCACAAAAAGCCCGAAGAGTTAATTTTGATACACCCGCCGGGTCACAGCTTTTACGCCAGTTGTCGGGATAAACTGCGTTGGGGCCACTCGTTGGTCAACTGATGGAGCCCTTAACGATTGCGAATTGGCGGTCAGTGCCCCTGACCGTGACCTTGATTGGATTGAGCTGCTTGGGCTTCTTGCTGGTGTACCTGTTACCGGGCGCTACTGGCTTTTTAACTTTTACGGCGTTTGAAGTGCGTGGTGATAAAGTCCATTTTATGGCCAGCGGTGGTCAGTACTGGCGGCTGATTACGCCAATTTTCCTGCATTTTGGCTGGCTCCATATCGCTTTCAACTGTCTGTGGATGTGGGAGCTGGGCGGTAAGCTGGAGCGGCGCATGGGTGCACCGATGTTGGGGTTGCTGGTTCTTGTCATCGGCATGGGGTCAAATATTTGTCAGTTTCTGTGGTCTGGCCCGATACCTTTCGGCGGAATGTCCGGAGTGATCTACGGGCTGTTGGGCTATTTTATACTGGGACAGCGGTTGTTTAAGAATTTTGATCTGGCGCTGCCGCCGGCTGTGGTCTGGTTCATGCTTGGCTGGCTAGTGTTTGGTATTGTGGCGCCAACTCAGGTTCTGGGCTTTGGCAGCGTGGCGAATGGCGCGCATCTGGGTGGTTTGATATTTGGCATGATCGCAGCGCTGGTTTCACGTATTGCCGGTGGCAATACGCCTGGCAGATCACGCGGATAAACTCTTGCGGTACAGGCATGCATAACAGGACTAAAACATTGTGAATTATCAGGAGATGGTTGCGAACCTGACCCCGGACTTGGTAGCCAGATTTAAAACGGCTGTGGAGCTGGGACGCTGGCCTGATGGCAGGAGCGTAACGCCACAACAGCGGGAGGATTGCATGGCGGCGATAATCGCTTATGAATCACTGCATGTGTCCGCTCAAGAAAGAACTGGCTATATAGACAAAGGTGCCAAGGCGCGAGCTTCTCGTGCGGCGCCTGAAACTCAGCCGCTAAAATTTGAAGATGAACCTTCAGGAGAACAACAGTGAGTCAGATACTCGCCAGCGGTGCCGCCAGAAAAATGCTCACCAAGCTGGAGTCACCCGTCCAGTATGCTCTGCAGTTGGGTGAGCAGGAAGTAGACATGAACGCTTTACTCGGAGAGCAACTGGAGCTTGAGCACCTGGGCGCTATCAACTGCGTGAGCTGCGACCGGCTTACCAAAAAGAGCTTTAATCAGGGTTATTGCTATCCCTGCTTCACGCGTTTGGCCAGCTGTGACAGCTGTATTATGAGCCCGGAGAAATGCCATTATGCGGCCGGTACCTGCCGCGAGCCGGAGTGGGGTGAACGCAACTGCATGACTGACCATTTCGTCTATCTGGCCAATTCTTCAGGCGTTAAGGTCGGGATTACCCGTGGTAACCAGATTCCTACCCGCTGGATGGATCAGGGAGCGGTTCAGGCGCTGCCGGTGTTCCGGGTGGCTACCCGTCTGCTTTCCGGCTTGGTTGAAACCGTTTATAAGCAGCATATTGCCGATAAAACCAATTGGCGGGCGATGCTCAAGGGCGACGTGGAGGACCTGGACCTGACTGCAGTGCGCGATACTTTAGCTGAGCAGTGCGCAGCGGAGTTGGCCGGCTTACAGGACACACATGGCTTGCAGTCTATCACTGCACTCACAGATGAGAGCCAGATAGAGATTGCTTACCCCGTTATCGAGCACCCGGTTAAAGTCACGTCTTTTAATCTGGATAAGCAACCGCTGGTAACGGGCAAGCTGATGGGGATCAAGGGCCAGTATCTGATCTTTGATGGCGGTGTGATTAATCTGCGTAAATACGGCGGCTACCAACTGGAGTTACGCCAGCTTTAGTTTATTTTTTCCCGCTGCGACCTCAGGCGGTCGTAGGTACTTATTGAGAGTAGTTACCCATGAAGGACGCACAAGCAGTTACCATCTACCTGAAGGACTATCAGGCCCCCGCGTTTCTGATCGATCATACAGAGCTGGATTTCCAGCTCTATGAGGATCATGCGCTGGTGCAGTCGGCGCTCACAGTGCGCCGCAATCCTGACGTGGCCGCGGCAGCTCAGCTGGTCCTGCACGGGCAAGAGTTGGAGCTGCTGGAGGTCGCTATTGATGGCGTGGTGCAGGCACCTGGGCAATTCCATCTCACCGAGGAGAGTCTGTTGCTGACGGCTCCGGGTGATGCCTTTATCGTGACATGCCGTACTCGTATTACGCCTCAGGACAACACCTCACTGGAGGGTCTTTACAAGTCGCGGACCATGTTTTGTACGCAATGTGAGGCCGAAGGTTTCCGCAAAATTACCTACTATCTTGATCGTCCAGATGTGATGTCCAGATTTACCGTGCGTCTGGAAGCGGAAACTGCAAAGTATCCAGTATTACTCAGTAATGGAAACCAGACCGACGGTGGCGTCAGTGGCGATAGGCATTGGGCAAGCTGGCATGATCCATTTCCCAAGCCGGCGTATCTGTTTGCATTGGTCGCAGGCGACCTTGAGAGTCTCGACGATAGTTTTGTTACCCATAGTGGTCGCCAGGTGCAACTGCGAATATTCGTGGAACCCAAGGACCTCGACAAGTGCGCGCACGCGATGGATTCCCTGCAGCGCTCCATGCGCTGGGATGAGGAAAAATTCGGGCGTGAGTATGACTTGGACATTTTCAATATTGTTGCGGTCGACGACTTCAATATGGGCGCGATGGAAAACAAGAGCCTGAATATATTCAACACCTCTTGCGTGCTGGCGCATCCGCAAACGACTACCGATGCAGGTTTTCAACGGGTAGAAGCCGTGGTCGCACACGAGTATTTTCATAACTGGTCGGGTAACCGGGTGACTTGTCGTGACTGGTTTCAGCTGAGTCTCAAGGAAGGCTTCACCGTCTATCGCGACGCCGAGTTTTCCGCGGATATGGGCTCGCGTACTGTAAAACGGATTGAAGAAGTCAGCATGCTGCGCACGGTGCAGTTCGCTGAGGATGCTGGACCGTTGGCGCATCCGGTGCGTCCTGATTCGTTCATGGAAATTTCCAATTTTTACACCGTCACCATTTACGAAAAAGGTGCAGAGGTAGTGCGGATGCTGCGTACTCTCCTGGGCGAAGAAAAGTTTCGCGCGGCCTGTGATTTGTACTTTGAACGACACGACGGAGAAGCCGTTACCTGTGAGGATTTTGTGCTCGCGATGGAAGCGGTAAGCGGCCGTGACCTGTCCCAGTTTCGGCGCTGGTACTCTCAGGCCGGCACGCCCCGTCTGGCGGTCAGTGAGGAATGGGACGCAGAGTCAGGTATGTATACTTTGAATTTCGAACAGAGCTGTCCGCCGACTCCGGGGCAGGAACTGAAACAGCCGTTTATGATTCCGGTAGCATTGGGCTTGCTAGGTGAGGCTGGTGCATTACGCCTGCAATCACCTGATATGCCTGAAGACGCAGAAACCTCAGACAATACCAACTGTGTGTTGGAGTTAACTCAACCACAGCAAAGCTTCCGCTTCGGCCCGTTGCCGGAACGTCCTGTGCCTTCGCTGTTGAGGGGGTTTTCAGCGCCTGTAAAAATGTCGTTCGACTATAGACCCGATCAGCTTGCGTTTTTACTGAGTCATGACGATGACGGCTTTAATCGCTGGGAGGCTGCGCAACGGCTTGCTGTTAATGCTGTGCACGCGGTGCAGCTTGAGGCCGTTGAAGTAGATCAGGCGTTACTCAATGGTCTGTCAAATGTATTGGCAGATGTCCACGCAGACGCGGCTATGGTCGCGGAAATTTTGCGCTTGCCAGCCGAGAATACACTCGCTGAGTTGGTGGATACGATCGACGTAGACGGGATTCATAGTGCGCGCGGTAAAGTGCGCGAAGCGGTAGCACGCCACCTGCAAGACGCCTTGCTGGAACGTTATCACGCGCTTGCCGCAAGCGCCGCTTACGCGCCCACTGCCGCTCAAATGGCAGCTCGCGCTTTGCGCAATACTTGTCTGAGTTATATCGCCGTGGCTGACCCTGAACGCGGGGTAGCGTTGGCGCAGCAGCAATTTGAAGGCGCAGAGAATATGACCGATCGCCATGCTGCCCTGGTGACTTTGGTGCACCACGGTGAGCAGTCAGTAAGCGAAGCGGCGCTGGATACGTTTTATGCGCAGTTCAAAGACGAACCGCTGGTGGTCAACATGTGGTTGCAGGTTCAAGCCAGCGCGCCCGTTAAAAACGCTATCGAGCGCGTCAGACAGTTGCTTGAGCACCCAGCCTACGATGCCAGAAACCCCAATAAGATCCGCGCATTGGTGGGTACTTTTTGCAATGCCAACCCGACTAACTTCCATGCACTGGACGGCAGTGGCTATGAATTGCTGCGGGAAACAGTGGTAGAACTCAATAGTAGTAATCCGCAGATCGCCTCGCGCTTGTTGACGCCGCTGACCAAATGGCGGCGCTATGATAAGCGGCAGCAGCTAATGCACAGCGAGTTGCAGACGATCGCTGCACTGCCAGACCTATCGCGTGACGTTTACGAGGTTGTTGCCAAGAGCTTGTAGGGTCACGCTGTTACAGGCGGCTTAGACTGGATAAAGCGGCGGTAGCTCCGGTGTCTTGGCATTGGCACGTCGTGCGCGCTGTTGTTTGCGCCATTGTTTAAGCGCGGTGGCCAGCGCTTTGCCGCTCCATGTATCTGTTTTTACAGCGTATAGGCTTGACTCCAGTTCTGCCAGTGAGTCGGCTAATGCATTATCTGTCGCATTTTTTTGCAGCCAGTCTAAGCCCGGGTTGGCGACTTCCGGATACACCATCCGTAGCCAATCCTGCAGCAATTGACGGCTTTGGTTGGCATTGCCCTGCTTACAGCTGGCCACTAGCTGCTTGAATATTTTTGACTCAGTGTCGGCTTTGGCGCTGACCTCAGCCTGTTCTACTGGTGCCGCACGTCTGCGCAGCAGCCAGAGTGTAGTGGCCAGCCAGCAGCACAGAATAATCATTGCTGCCGTGCGCCAGTAGTTGTGGTGCGCAGCCGCGGCCGTCATTGAAGAGGACGGCTCTGTGGCCACCGGCGTTGGTGCAGTGCTTTGAGGTTCGGCGCTGGCTGCCACCGAAATCGTACGCGAGGGCAGGGTGGCGTAGCGTACCTTGCGAGCCTTCACGTCCCACCATGGAATACGCACCTCAGGAATAACGTACTCCCCATCGCGTATCACTACCCAGGCTGCACTGTTAATACCTAGTGCATCAATACCCTTGCTGCCGGTTATATCTTCCGATTTGGCCATGTCTGGATAAACCTTCACCCCTGGCAGCTCCGGAGCGTTCACCGGCGGCAGCTGGCTGCCAGGTAGACCACCTGCGCGCAGCGTGATGGTGCGCGTGCTGGAGTCGCCAATGCCCAGCGTGGCCGGGTCCACCGACCAGTCCTCGGTCAGCGTGAGTTGGGTAGTCGGTATCCAGGCAGCGCCCGGATAGGCGTCTGGAATCGGGAGGACTTTGACCTTGATTGCATCGCTTTGTCGCCGCAGTGTTGGGCCGCGTTCAAACATGCCGCGACCCAGCTGCCCGACAAACTCTAATGGCGGGATTTCCAGAGTGCCGCTTTCCTGCGGAAAAATGGCAAAACGCAACTCCGATACCTGATAGTCGACACCATCAATACGCTTCATGTAAGTGCTGCCTTCCAGCTGCTCCTTGGAGGCATTGTCCATCGGCGCCCAAGTGTAGTCAGCGTCGCGCAGCCCAATGGAACGGTACAGTCTGAAGGTATACAAGAGTTGTGACTGCACATAGACGGTTGTGCTGCTGACTTCAGCCTCCACAAATATCTCATCGAGGGCATTCAGGTCGGCGCGACCCTCACGCACCATGACTGTGATAGCAGTGGTATTGGAGCCGCCCACACTGAGGGCCGGAATAACCAATCTACCGGTTCTTTTAGGAGCTAGTACGATGCGCAATTTGTTACTGGCCTGTTGCTTGCCTCCGCTATAGCTAAAACTGCTTTCGCGGGAGCTGCTCCGCACCTCGAAATCCCGTATCAGAGCGGAAAAATTGGTCCTGTTGAGATCCTCGCCGGCCGTCGCCGTCAGAGTAAAGGTGAAGGAGTCGCCCATGCTCAGGCTGCCACGGTCAACACTGGCAATAACCGCCGCCTGCGTGACTGCAGCGCTCAGCAGGCACAATAAGACCACCAGGGTACTACCAAATAGTCTCATCACTCTCTCGCTGTTGTTGATTTTGTTGACTTTCATACCTGAATTTTCGTTCCAATAGGCCGCCTGGATCATCGGGTACACGGCGCAGCCATTGCTCTGTTGCCAGTTCCTTTTGTCGTTCGGCTTCATCCTGTTCGGCCTGGGCTTCAGCGCGTGCGCGCTCTTGCTCAGATTCTGCTGATTCCTCTGCGGGATCTGGCTCACCAGCTTCGGGCTGTTCCGGTTGTTGTTCTGGCTCTGGCTGCTCGCCAGGCTGCTGTTCAGGTTGCTGCGCTTCAGATTGATCGTCCGGTTCGTCCTGCTGACCCGGTTGTTGATCTGAGGGTTGCTGCTCATCCTGACCGGAATTTTTTTGCTCCTGTTTCGAGTCCTGTTGTTGATCTTGCTGCTGATCTTGCTGTTCTTGATCCTGATTCCGATCTTCTTGCTGGTCCGAATTTTGCTGTTGCTGATCGGAGCTCTGCTGCTGCTCTTGATCTTGATCTTGATCCTGGTCCTGGTCCTGGTCCTGATCTTGCTGTTGTTGCTGTTGTTGTTGCTGAATTTGCTCAAGTAGCTGCTTGTTAAAGGCCGCATCCTCAAAGTCTGGATCGCGTTCGAGCGATTGAGTATAGGCTTCGATGGCCGGCCCCAGTTTGCCGCTGCGCGCCAGCGTGTTGCCGCGGTTGTACCAGCTACCGGCATCGTCACTGGCGCTGTAATGTTCCAGTGCTGCTTTGTAATCTTCCGCGCGATAGGCGGCCGCTGCACGCCAGTCCTGATTGTCAAACAGGCGTGCGGCCGCATCGGGCTCACCCGCCTTTAATAATGCGGCAGCACGTTGATCCGGGGTTTGCCAAAGTTCTTCCCACTCAACAGCCAGCGCGCGCTCCGATGGAATAATCAAGAGTAGGGCGATACCGAGAACCCAGCCGCGACGAAAGGCGAGTAGCGCCGCTGGCAACAGTGCCAGCGCCAGCCAGTAACCCAGGTCATTCCAGGTGTCGGCACTACGATCCAATAGCAGGCCCTGATCTGAGTTGGCGCTAAGTGGGCGCGCCAATACCTGCTCCAAATCACTGTCGCCTAGCGATATATCGGCATAGCGCCCCTGATTGGCACTGGCGAGTTGACGCAGGGGGCCGCGTTCAAGATTAGCGATGACGATACTGCCATCAGCATCTTTCAATAGACCGGCGCTGCCGGTTGGAATTGGGCCACCATCGCTGGTGCCCACGCCAAGTACGCTGAGGCTGATACGATGCGGCTGCAGCAGCTCGGTAATAGCGCCAACATCACGTTGGCGAATACCATCGGTAACCAGCACAATATGTCCGTCCGGGGCAGCGGCTGCCTGTAGCAGTGTTATAGCCTGAGCAATTGCCAGCTGTGGGTTGTTGCCCTTTAGCGGCATGATGCGAGGACTAAGTGCCGGCAAGAGGTTGGCAATGGTACTGGTGTCGTCGGTCAGTGGGCTGACCACGTGACTATCACCAGCGTAGGCGAGCAGGGCAGTGGTGCCTTCGACCCGGGTGTCGAGTAAGTCCAGTAATTTTCGCTCAGCGCGCTGCAAGCGATTGGGTTGCAAGTCCTCTACGTACATCGAAAAACTAAGATCGAGCACCAGCACTAGTGCATCTTGTTTCTGCAGTATCGGTTGCGGTATCTTCTCCCAGCTGGGGCCCGCAAGCGCCAGTGCAGCAATGATCCACGTTAGAAGCAATGCGGGCAAAGGCGAGCGGCTGCTGGCCATGGTGTGATGATCCAGCAGGTGCGGTAACAGCGCCGGATCAATGACCTGCTGCCAGCCCTGGCCGCCGCGCACGTTCCGCCACAATAATAGAAGCAGAAACAGGGCAGGTAGCAGCGATAGTAGCCACCATGGCCGGATAAAGTGAAGGTCCGCCAGCAATTCCATCATCGGTGCGCCCCTTTGCCGCCAGTCAGTCGAGCAGCAGCGAGCAACAGGCTGAGTCCCATAGCGATGGCCAGTGGCCATTGAAACAGGCTTTGTCGGGGGCGGTACGTTGCGGCTGTCTGGTCTACTGGTTCCAGTTGATCCAGTAGTCGATAAATCTCCGCAAGTTGGGCTGGATCGCGGGCACGGAAGTAGCGGCCGCCGGTGGTATCGGCAATACGTTGCAGCGTGGCCTCGTCAAGGTCGCGCGAGGGATTGGTAACGCGACTGCCAAAGCTGGAGCCAAATATTCCCGGCACGCGCATTTCATCGGCACCCACCCCTACGGTGTAAATGCGGATATCGTTTTCTGCTGCTAGCGCGGCAGCGCCCATGGGGCTGACCTCTCCAGCCGTATTGGCGCCATCGGTGAGTAGTATCAGAATGCGACTCTGGGCCGGGCGCTGACGCAGGCGTTTAACAGCGAGACCAATGGCGTCACCAATAGCAGTCTCTTTACCGGCGAAACCAATCTGGGCCTCCAGCAGGAAGCGTTTGACCGTGGCGCTGTCAAAAGTCAGCGGTGCCTGCAGATAAGCTTGAGTACCAAACAGTATCAGGCCAAGTCGGTCGCCGCGACGGCGTTGTACGAATTCACCGATCACCGCTTTGACGGCGTTCAGGCGTGGCACCAGATTTTGCCCTGAGCGCATATCCTCAATTTGCATGCTGCCCGAAATATCTACCGCCAGCAGCAGGTCGCGACCTTCGCGCGGCAACGTAATGCTATCGCCTATCCATGTCGGGCGCGCGGCCGCTATCAGCAGCAGACACCATATAAGAGTCAATACCAGCGCGCTGGCCGCGCGGCCGCCGCCGTGACCGCGTGATTGCTGCTCGTTGAGTTCTGCCCAGCTATCAAAAAAGGGCGCCCGCAACGCGGCCTGTTCTGTCTGAGCCGGTCGCAGTAGGCGCCAGCTTAGCCAGGGCAATGGCAGCAACAGGAATACCGTGGGCCAGATAAACTCGATCATGAGCGACCCGCCGAGTGCAGGTTTAGCCAGCTGGCGGCGATTTCAGCGCTGCTTTCGGCAAGCTCGGCCTGAGCATGACCCGCATAGGGTAGCGTATCCAGTCCGCTGTCGACGAAACGAGTGCCCTGGTACCGGGTCGGCCATTGTTGGTCAAGAAAGCTCATCCACTGGGCGCCACTGAGGTTCGCAACCTCATCATGGGGCCAAGCGGTGAGGGCCGCCCGTTTCAGGATCAGGTTAAGTTGCTGCGCGTAGTGCAGTGCATCGCCTGACTCTTCGAAGGCGTCTCTAGCAGTCAGCAGTTCTGCCACCGCAAAGCGCCGATAGGCGCGGCGCTGCCGCTGTCGCCACAGCCATGCCGCGAGGCCCAGCAGTGCCAATAGCAATAACGCAGCCACTATCCACCAGCCAGGTGCTGGTGGCCACCAGCTAATCTCATTCGGTAACTGGATGTCGCGCAGTTGGGCGAGTGGATCCTGCGGGTTCATGCGGTGGTTACCCCGCGCCGCATGCTACTGAAGTAGGGTAGTAAAGAATCCAGCGCTGGTTCAGCGGTCGAAAGCTGTAGCAGGGGGATGCCTAGTTTTCCGAAATTGTCCTGCAGTTCGTCTAGTGAATCTCTGTAGCGCTGGCTAAAAGCCGTCCGCACGGCACCGTCTCCGGTATTCAAATCAATTTTTAGCTTGCCGTCGGTGACCCGGTATCGGCCTTGCTCGGGCAGATTTTGTTCGAGAGGATCAGAGCAGTGCAGAGCGGTTATTTCAGTATGTCGGGAAAGCTGATGCAGATGTTCCATGGCCCGCGCTCCTAACGCGCCTCTGAAATCGCTGATAATGAGTACTGCGCTACCCGGTCGGGCGATACGTCTGACTTCCGCAGCGGTGTCTGCAAACGGCTGAGCGGCAGTCTCGGTTCGCTCCAGGTCGGGTAGCTGGCGATTGAGCTCATTGAGCTGGTGCAAGTAGTTTAGCACCGCGCCGCGGCTGCGCCGGGGTCTCACCTCTCGGTGTTCGCGGTCATTGAATACCAAGCCGCCGACGCGATCTCCCTGTTCTAATGCGGCCCAGGCAAGTAGCGCTGCGGTGTGTGCGGCAAGTACTGATTTACAGCAGTTGCGGCTGCCAAAGAACATGCTGTTGCGCTGGTCGGTTACCACCAGCACTGGTCGCTCCCGCTCTTCGCGAAATATCTTGGTGTGGGCTGCACCGGTGCGCGCAGTTACCCGCCAATCAATGGTGCGAATATCGTCACCGGGTTGGTATTCTCGGACTTCTTCGAAGTCGATGCCGCGGCCACGGAAGTTAGAACGGTTACCGCCCGACAGCGCGCTCAGCGCTCGCGTTCGCAGCGCCAATTTCAGCTGTTTGCCGTTATGGCGCTCCTGAATCAGCGCTTCCAGTTCAGTGTAGGGGCCGCTGCCAGAAGTCATGCGACAGGAACGTTTTGTACCAATTCTGCAATTGCCTGATCTTTGGATATACCGTTGGCTTCGGCTTCGAAACTCAGGATAAGTCGGTGTCGCAGCACGTCCGCAATCACCGCCTGAACGTCGTCCGGTGTGACAAATTCGGCCCCGCGCAGCCAGGCATGGGCACGGGCGCAACGATCAAGGGCAATAGTCGCGCGTGGACTACCACCAAATTCGATCCAGCCACTGAGCAGGCTTGAATATTCTGCAGGCTGCCGCGTAGCGATGATCAATTCTACGATGTATTGCTCAACAGGCTCTGCCATGTGGAGATTCAATACGTCTTCGCGGGCTGCGAAAATAGCCTGCTGTGCGAGCATAGCGGGCTTGGTACTGTGCCCAGGGATCGCTTCGTCGCGGGTCAGGCGCAGTATCCGTCGCTCGGCGTCGCGATCAGGATAGCCGACATTGACATGCATCAGGAACCGGTCCAGCTGCGCCTCGGGCAGCGGATAGGTGCCTTCCTGCTCTATGGGGTTTTGAGTGGCCATCACCAGAAACAGTCTTGGCAGTTCATACGTCTGGCTACCAACACTAACCTGCCGTTCTGCCATAGCCTCGAGCAAAGCAGACTGTACTTTCGCCGGCGCACGGTTGATTTCATCAGCCAGTATCAAACTATTGAATATGGGGCCGCGCTGAAAGTGAAATCCGCCTTCCTGGGGGCGATAGATTTCGGTGCCTGTAACGTCGCCTGGCAACAGGTCAGGGGTAAACTGTATACGGTGAAAATCGCCCTCGACACCGTCAGCAAGGCTCTTGATAGCTCTGGTTTTAGCCAGGCCGGGTGCCCCTTCTACCAGTAAATGGCCGTCAGACAGCACCGCAATCAGCAGGCGCTGAACCAGATGCTCTTGGCCGATGATCTGCTCGCTGAGCCATTGCTGGAGTAGTCCGATTTGTTCCCTGTGCACTTGTGTCGCTCTCCCAGGTTGGTGTCTTTGTATAGGTGTGGCTATATTGGTGCAGCATTGTACCCAAATAGACTATCCTTTCCATATTGAGTTCCCCGGTGCCGCCCATGAAAGATAATAGTATTCGACAAAAAATGCTGAATGACCTGTCAGCAATGATAGCCAAGCGTGCTGATAGTGGTGAGGCCGCCATAGTGGATAGCCTCGCGCAGTTGTTTTTCCGTTCATTTCCTGCGGATGACCTGCGGGGGCTGGATGTAGCTGATCTATTCGGGTTTATTTATAGCAGTTTCGGCTTATTACGAACCTGGCCGGGTGGCGCTGCCTGTATCGACATTGGAAATCCGGATGTAGAACAGTCGGGCTGGGAAAGTAGTCATACTGTCGTTACGGTCATTGCGCCTGATATGCCGTTCTTGCTTGATTCAGTTCGCGGCGAGCTGAACCGCCGCAATACTACTATCCATAACCTGCATGGGCAGAATTTTGCCGTCGAACGCGCTGCCAGCGGTGAGATCATTGCTATTGAACCTCGTAATGGCCAGGAGCGTGAAGTAGTCAGTCTGTTTTTTTTCAGCATTGATCGTTGTACCGACGCCGACGAAATTGCTGAAATGAGAGCCACAATAGCCGAGATTCTTGAAGAAGTGGCCTATGTGGTTACCGATTTCTCTTCAATGCGTGATCGCCTGGCCGAAGTGTCAGTTGCGGTAGCGGAGGAAGAGCAAATAGACGAGGAAATACGCAACGAACATGTGGCTTTTCTGCAGTGGCTGGACCGCAATAACATAACGCTGCTAGGTTATGAGTCGCTGGCAATACGTTACGAACAAGAGCATGCCCAAGTGATGGAGCAGGAGCACACCAGACTCGGCATGCTGCGTTTACGAGAATCTCGCGGCAAGGCCTATTTGGTGCAGGATTTGGCAGACGCAGCGGCGGCACCTGAAGTGCTGCTGGAAAGACAGCTGTCTTTCAGCAAATCGCGGCGTCGATCCCGTGTGCACCGATTGGCGTACCCGGATTACGTAGAAATAAACGAGTACGACCCCCAGGGCAGGGTAAAAACCCATCATCGCTTCCTGGGTTTGTTTACGGCGGCGGTTTACTCGATGAGTCCGGCTCATATACCCATTGTTCGAAAGAAGATTGCCCGGGTGATGGAGGCCTCGGGTTTCAATGATAGCAATCATGAGGGGCGTGAGCTGACCCGGGTGTTGCAGATGTTCCCCCGTGACGAATTGTTGCAGGCAGATGTTCAAGAACTCTCTCGGATGAGTACCGCGGTTAACCAGATTCAGGAGCGGCGTCAGGTGCGATTGATTACCCGCCTGGAGTCGCATGAGAAGTTTTGTTATTGCATGGTCTACATGCCGCGAGATCGCTACACCACAGCTGTGAGGGAATCGATTCAGGCAATGCTCGGCGATGCCATGGGCAGTCATCGCAGCGAATTTAACACCTATTTTTCCGAATCCATTCTGGTGCGTATTTATTTCGTGTTCTTGCTGGATCCGGATGAGCCGATTGAGTTGGATTTGGACTCACTGGAAGAACAGGTAATAGCACTCACACAATCCTGGCAAGATCGTCTGCACAATCGGCTGCTTGAGCAGTATGGTGAAGAGCAAGGAATGGAACTGGTAGCGCGCTACGGTAGCAGCTTTCCTGCGGGTTATCGGGAGGACTTTGATACTCGCATTGCGACGATGGATGTTGGCCGTTTGTTGCAGATATGCGACGGTAAACAGCTTGAAATGAGCCTCTACCGCCTTGTCGATGAGCCGGCCGAGCGGTTGAGATTTCGACTTTATCATCGAGACACATCGTTACCTTTGTCTGATGTCTTGCCTATTCTTGAAAACCTGGGTCTGCGTGTGCTGGCTGAGAACGCCTATCCGGTAAGAGAGAAGGGCGGTGCGCAGCTCTGGATACAGGACTTCAGTCTTAGTTACGCGCTCAGCGGCGCCTTCGAGCTGGCACAGGTGAAGCAAGACTTCACCGATGCATTTGGTAGAATCTGGAGCGGCGAGGCTGAGAGCGACGGGTTTAACAAAATGCTGTTAGGCTCAAGGCTCGACTGGCGGGAAATATCCCTGTTGCGCGCCTTTGCAAAATACCTCCGTCAGATACTCTTCAATTTTAGCCCGGAATATATTGCAGAGACACTGGCTGAGCATGTGCATGTGGCCGGTGCACTGGTCGAGCTCTTCCTGACCCGTTTTGATCCAGATTTCGAGGGCGATGGAGATTGGCGCGGAGAGCGAGAATTACTGCTCAGTCAGCGCATCATTGATGCTTTGGAGCAGGTAGAGAACCTGGGTCAGGACCGCATCATCCGGCAGTATCTGGCGCTTATCCAGGCGATACAGCGCACCAACTATTTCCAAACCGATGCGAGTGGTGCCGAGAAGAGTTATATTTCTTTCAAGTTTCGGCCCAGTCTCATTCCCGGCGTTCCCGCCCCGGTACCCAAGCACGAGATATTCGTTTATTCACCTGCCGTAGAGGGCGTGCATCTGCGTGGCGGTAAGGTGGCCCGCGGCGGGCTGCGCTGGTCAGACCGGCATGAAGACTATCGCACCGAGGTGCTTGGATTGGTCAAGGCTCAACAAGTCAAAAATGCGGTCATTGTTCCGGTGGGTGCGAAAGGTGGATTTGTCTGTAAGCGGCATTTGGCTGACACCAGTCGTGATGCATTGCAGCAGGAAGCGGTGGCCTGCTACCAGACCTTTATCCGCGGACTGCTGGATATTACTGACAATCTGATAGAGGGAGAAGTTGTGCCTCCGCCACGTGTGGTGCGCAAAGATCGTGACGATACCTATTTGGTTGTTGCCGCAGATAAAGGTACGGCTACTTTTTCCGATATCGCTAATGCAATAGCCCGAGAATACGACTTCTGGCTGGATGACGCTTTTGCTTCCGGTGGCAGTGCCGGCTATGACCACAAGAAAATGGGCATTACTGCGCGTGGGGCGTGGGTCTCCGTGCAGCGGCATTTTCGAGAGTTGGGACTGGATATCCAGAACACAACGTTCAGCGTGGTTGGGGTGGGTGACATGGCCGGCGATGTCTTTGGCAACGGCATGTTGTTGTCAGAGCAGATCCAGTTAGTAGCGGCGTTTAATCACCAGCACGTCTTCATCGACCCGAATCCCGATCCAGCTGCGTCATTCGCTGAACGACAGCGCTTGTTTCAACTACCGCGCTCGAGCTGGGAGGATTATGAAGCGGACCTGATCTCCGCCGGCGGCGGCATTTTTTCGCGCGCAGCTAAGTCGATCAGTATATCTCCAGAGATGCAGCAGCGATTTGATATTCCGGTATCAGCAATGACTCCGGCGGAGTTGATTAACGCCCTGCTCAAGTCGCCCTGCGACCTACTGTGGAATGGCGGTATTGGTACTTACGTAAAATCAAGCGAGGAACAGCATGCTGAGGTAGGTGACAAGGCCAACGATGCGGTGCGCGTGGATGG
Organism: Candidatus Litorirhabdus singularis; assembly: GCF_026262625.1. Taxonomy (GTDB): domain Bacteria; phylum Pseudomonadota; class Gammaproteobacteria; order Pseudomonadales; family Halieaceae; genus Litorirhabdus; species Litorirhabdus singularis. The sequence goes on along the minus strand of NZ_SHNN01000002.1, from coordinate 904,131 downwards.
TAGTGAGCTGCGTTGTCGCGTTGTGGGTGAAGGCGGCAACCTTGGTTTGACACAGTTAGGCCGTGTTGAATACAGCCTGACAGGTGGTCGCTCCAACACAGATTTTATCGATAACGCCGGCGGCGTGGATTGTTCAGATCATGAGGTAAATATCAAGATTCTGCTCAATGCGGTTGTCGCCAGAGGTGACCTCACGCTCAAGCACCGTGACAAGTTTTTACAGGAGATGACGGATAGCGTCGCAGAGCTTGTGCTACGTAACAACTATCGTCAGACGCAGGCGATCAGTATTGCTGAGAGTGAGGCGGTGCAACGCAGTGGCGAGTATCGCCGCGTGCTCAACCGGCTGGAGCAGCTCGGACTGCTGGACAGAGAGTTGGAGTTCCTGCCCAGCGATGAGCAACTGGCAGAAAGGCGCTTGCAGAATCAGGGTTTAACAAGGCCGGAGTTGTCAGTTCTTATTAGCTATAGCAAAGGCATTCTGAAAGAAGCACTGGCGGTTTCCGCTCTCACCGATGACAGCTATCTTGCGGCGGCGGTTACGGGCGGTTTCCCTGCGGCGGTGGTGGAAAGTTACCGCAAGGAAGTCGGTGAGCATAGGTTGGCTCGAGAGATTGTGGCGACACAGATTGCCAATGATCTGGTTAATCGTATGGGTGTCAGTTTTATCGGACGCTTGATCAGCTCGACCGGCGCATCAGTACCTGAAATAGCGATCGCCTACAGCGCCAGTAGAGAAATTTTTCAATTAGATGATTATTGGGAAGCTATAGAGGCGCTGGATTTTGCCGTCGATGCAGAACTGCAGGTAGAAATGATGCGGGAGCTTATCAGGCTTATTCGAAACGCCTGTCGTTGGCTGCTGCGAAATCGCCGTAATGGTCTGGATGCTGGAGCAGCCATCGGCGAATTCAAGAACGGAGTAGCGGAAATCGCGTCAGCACTGCCCGAGCTGTTATGTGGAGAAAGTGCACACGCGGTGCAGGAACGGTTTCAGAAATTGCAGGACAGCGGCGTGCCAAAGCAGTTGGCACAGTTTGTGGCAGGCGCTGATCATCTTTATTCCGCGCTGGGTATTATTTCTGCAGCGGCGGAGCATGAGGCAACAAATCTCGAGGTAGGGTCGTTGTTTTATCGATTGGGAGAAACTCTGGAGTTAGATTGGTTTGCGCGCCTTGTGACCGGTATAACCGTAGAAAATGAGTGGCAGGCGCAGGCGCGTGACACATACCTGGAAGACCTGCAGTGGCAGCAGCGTTCGCTGGCCGTAGGTGCGCTCAAGCATGTGTGTGAAGAACGCGATACAGAGCTCTGTTTACAACGTTGGACACAACAAGAAGCCGCGCTCATAGAACGTTGGAAAACAATGCTGGGCGAATTACATGCTGCAAAAACGCCAGACTTTGCCATGTTCGCAGTCGCTAATAGAGAGCTACTGGACCTGGCACAGAGTAGTTTGAACTAACGGTGGTTTCAGACCACCGCTTTGTGCACTCCCGAGACTCCGGTGAGGCCGTCCCATTGATCACTGCGGCCTTCGCGCCAGCCGGATAACCAGCACAGTCTCTGGTCGTCATTGGAATGAGGACATGTTTCGTTAGACCGGCCACTGACGCCTGCTTGATATCCACGCTGGAAAGCCCGATCACTCATATCTCGTTTTTGTCTGCGCATGTTATCTCCTGTGAGTTACGTCTTTATATAACCAGACTCCGCCGCGGCTCGCAAACATCATTTAGAATTAAGCGACACAGTTTTTATGCGAAATTGATGTTGCAAACTGTGGTTAACGGCTTGCTGTAGATAGGTCGTGGTGGGCGACTGGCAAAGTCGGTATAGTTCGCGGCTTCAGCTCCGGGCTTATACAGGGTTATGACATGGACGATTTGAAGTGGTATGCCTCTTGCCCGCGTGGTCTGGAAGGTTTGCTGCTGGAAGAAATACAAAGCCTTGGCGCCGCGACGACACGGGAGACGGTAGGCGGGGTGCATTTCACCGCGCCCGCACAAGTGGCCTACCGAGCCTGTTTATGGAGCCGTTTGGCAAATCGTATTCTGCAGCCTCTGGCCGATTTTGAAAGCGGCGATAGTGACAGCCTCTACCGGGGGCTAATGGAAGTGGACTGGACGCTTTACCTCGCCCAGGGCGGCTCACTGCGAGTTGATTTCAGTGGCAGCAGTGATGAGATTCGCAATACTCGCTACGGTGCTCAGGTATGCAAGGACGCTATAGTAGATCAACTACAGAGCAAAGGTTGGCCGCGCCCTGAAGTGTCCATGCAGGACCCTGATCTACGTCTGAATGTGCGTCTGTCCAAAACCAAAGTGGTGGTAGCGATAGATTTTTCGGGTGGTAGCCTGCATCAGCGCGGCTATCGTTTGGAAGGCGGCCAGGCGCCCTTGAAGGAAAATCTCGCAGCTGCCTTACTGCTGCGCGCTGATTGGCCTGGAATCGCAGCCGCAGGAGGTGCTTTGGTTGACCCAATGTGCGGCTCAGGAACCCTGTTGCTGGAAGCGGCACTGATGGTCGCTGATATTGCTCCGGGACTGAAACGCCAGCGCTGGGGCTTTGAAAAACTGCCGGCTCATGACGTTTCTGGTTGGGAGGCGTTAATGGCTGATGCGCGTGCGCGCTCCGAGCTTGGTCGCTCACGCCAACTGCCAGAAATTCAGGGTTATGATGCAGACGCAGGGACCTTGCACAGAGCGCAGGCGAATATCCAGCGTGCCGGCCTTGAGAACGTGGTGAAAGTCACCCATCAACCTCTGGGGGAGCTGCGCAAGCCGGCTCAGCTGCAACTCGATAGAGGTCTGGTTATAGTGAATCCTCCTTATGGTGAGCGCCTGGGTGAGAAAGAGAGCTTGCGCTACCTGTACCGTGAGTTGGGTAACGTGCTGAGCAGCGAATTTGAAGGTTGGCAGGCGGCGATCTTCACCAGTGATAAAGAGTTAGGGCTTGCCACCGGGCTGCGCAGCCACAAACGCTATGCACTCTATAATGGCACTTTGCCCAGCCAACTCTTGCTGTTCAAACTGGGCGCGGAAAGTCGGCGACCACCGCTGCCAGGCGCCGTGGGTAAGGCAGTGTCTGCGGGCGAGGCCAGTAGCGAGGCCAGTAGCGAAGAATTGAGCGACAACGCGCAAATGTTCGCCAATCGCCTGCGCAAAAACCAGCGCCGGCTGGACAAGTGGCTGCGCCGTGAGGGTATTAGTTGCTATCGTTTGTATGATGCAGATATGCCGGAATACGCGGTGGCTGTCGATCGTTACGGTGACTTTCTGCATGTAGCAGAATACAAGGCACCCGCAGGCATTGAGCCAGATGCAGCGGAACGGCGTTTACAGGAAGTGGTGCGAGCGCTGCCAGTGGCTACAGGCATAGCACCGGAGCGAATCTTCTATAAGGAACGGCAGCGCCAGCGCGGCGCCCAGCAATACCAGAAGGCAGCAGCACAGGGTGAGTTACACACGGTGCTGGAAGGGCGCGTGAAACTGTTGGTGAATTTTGTCGACTATCTGGATACGGGTCTATTCCTTGATCATAGGCCGCTGCGGCAGCGCTTGGCAGCGGAATCCCGGGGCAAGGATTTTCTGAACCTGTTCTGCTATACCGCTACTGCATCGGTACATGCCTGTGCCGGTGGTGCTCGTTCCACTACCAGCGTCGACATGTCCAAAACCTATCTGGACTGGGCGCGCAAGAACTTGGCAGTTAATGGCTACTCTGAAACCGACAACAGCCTGGTGCAGGCCGATTGTCTGCTTTGGATGACCGAGCATCAGGAACGGTATGATTTAATACTGCTGGATCCACCGTCCTTTTCCAATTCGCGGAGGATGCAACAGACGCTCGATATACAGCGCGATCAGTTGCAAATTTTGCGTGATGCGATGGCTCTATTGCGTCCCCAGGGTGTGCTGTATTTTTCCAATAATTTACGCAGTTTTTCGCTAGACGACGAGGTGGCAGAATTCTGTGTTGTGGAAAACATTACCCGGCAGACCCTGGACCTTGACTACCAGCGCGGTCGCAGTGGGCATCAATGCTGGAAGCTGCAACACAGAGACTAGAACCGTGACGTCAGAGCCGACTAACCAGTGAATATGCTGTATTGATGGCACTTGCGAGGTCAGTGTCTACTAACTGGCGCCTCGATTTTTTATGCACACGGATGCCTTAACCCACTGAATTTAAAGGGCTTGCAGATTTGGATATCGATAATAGACTATAAAAATAGTGTAAGTTATTGATATGTATATCTAATGGCGTAGTTAAGGTGGATTCGAGCTGGCCCGCCCAAGCGAAAAGTCTTTAGTTCGGGCACTTTTTTTCCGCGCTCTATCCCCAGAGTTATCCACAGATGTATGCGCACCAAAAAGGTGCGAACAGGCTGTTTTCAGGCGCCAGGCTCAGCCAGGGCCAGTAACTGCTTGCCGGTATTTTGGCCACTGAACAGGCGTTGAAATGTCGCCGGAATATTGTCAAATCCATGCTGAATATCTTCACGCCAGGCTATCTCACCAGCCATTACCCACTCGGCAATTTCGCCCATGGCCGCTTCGAATCGGTCCATGTAGTCGATGACAATGAAGCCCTGCATTTTGATGCGTCGCTGTACCAATATCATTAGGTTGCGGGGCCCCGGTGCTGGCTCTACATCGTTGTACCCGGAAATGCCGCCACAGAGTGCGATGCGACCAAAATCGGCCATATGGGTAATCGCCGCTTCCAGCGTGTCGCCACCGACATTGTCGAAGAACACATTGATTCCATCAGGACAGAGTTCAGCAAGACGTTGATCAATATTCTCAGATTTATAGTCGATGACTGCATCAAGTCGGCAGGTGTCTAGCAGCCATGCGCATTTTTCTGCCCCGCCGGCAATGCCGATGACGCGGCATCCCTTGATTCTGGCAATCTGTGCGACGGCTGAGCCGGTAGCGCCTGCAGCACCGGAAACTAGTACTGTGTCGCCTGGCTGGGGCTCGCAAATATCCAGCAGACCAAAATAAGCAGTCAGTGTGGTAGTGCCGAAAACCGACAATGCCATAGCCGGGGTCAAACCTGCGGGGAGCGGCTGTGGCGGGATAAAACTGTCGGGGCCGGCAATCGAATACTCCTGCCAGCCTGCCATGCCTTGTATCAGTGTGCCCGGCGGCAGGTCAGGGTTAGACGAGCTGACAACTTCTCCCACCGAGCTGGCGCGCATGACCTCGCCAATCTGCACCGGTGGTAGGTAGCTCGGCTCATCTATGAGCCAGCCGCGCATGGCGGGATCGAAACCCAGGTACAAGGTTTTTATCAGTACCTCCCCGCGATCCAGGTCGGGTTCAGGCAACGCGGACTCCTGTAGGGAAAAATGCTCGGGCCCAACCATACCGCTGGGTCGTTCTTTGAGTAGCCACTGTCTGTTACTGGTCATTTCGGGGTTCCTTGTTGCTATGATAAGCCGATGGGAAAAACGCTACTTATTGTATATCACTCACAAAGCGGGGCAACGGCTCTGTTGGCACGAGAAGCAGCCGCAGCTGCGACCGCCGGGAGTGATATTAACGTCAGGACTGTGCGCGCTGTTGACGCCGGTATCCGCGATCTGGCGACGGCCGACGGATTGTTGTTGGCGTTGGCGGAAAATTCAGCGGCGGCGTCGGGGGCGATGAAAGATTTTCTCGACCGCACCTTTTACCCAGCGCAACCACTGCAACTGAATTTGCCCTATGCGCTGCTGCTCAGCGCTGGTAATGATGGCCGTGGGGCGGTGCAGCAGGTGCAAAGAATTTTGCGCGGGTTTCCGATGAAGGAAGTCGCCTTACCGGTGATATGCCGCGGCGAAGTCAACGCAGATTATCTTCAGCGCAGCGGCGAGTTAGGCCTGACCCTTGCTGCCGGCCTGGAATTGGGTATTTTTTGATTTAAGGATGACGAATGGAAACTGAGACCCTGCCTGCGCCAGCTGGCTATAAACCTTTGCCCGAAGGGCTGGGCTTTACCGATGTATTGCGCCCGGTGTACCGACGTGAACACAATAGTGAGGTCAGTTTGGGCATGTATGTGCAGCTGTCACACTGCAATATGATAGGTATCTGTCATGGCGGCGCGCTGATGACACTGGCGGACATTGGTGCGGCTTCAGCCATCAATTTTGCGCGGGAGAAAATAGGCCCGGCACCTACACTGAACTTGAGTTTTGACTTTATTAACGCCGCCCGCGAGGGAGACTGGCTGCAAACGCGCAGCGAGCAGGTGACCTTGAAACGCAGTTTTGGCTTTGCTAGCGGTGTGATTATTAGTGGTGAAAAATTGGTGTGTCGCTATAGCGGTTCGTTTTACCAGCCTGACCATGACGGTTTCAAAGGGCAGCTGGATAAGCTGGCTGCAATGCATGGCAAGGACTGATTCCTGACGTTAGTAAAGTTCCTGAATAAAGGCCTGGGCTGCATTGGAGAGAGTGCGACCGCGGTGATAGATATAGCCTAGCTCACGTTGCGGACTAATGCCCTTTATAGTGAGTGCCTGCAATCCCTCACTAAGCATAGAGCGCGGTAGCACAGTCCAGCCAAGGCCGATGGATGCCATCATACCGATGGTTTCAAGGTAGTTAGTCGACATAGCTATGTTAAGTTTAAGGCCGCGTTCGTCGAACAGGCGCTTGGCAATCTGTCCGGTATAGGTATTCAGCCCCGGCAGAATCACGGGGTAGGCGCTCAGCATCTCCAGAGTAATTGTCTTGGCCTGACCGAGTTCGTGGTCTTGTGCGACCATGAAATCCAGCGGGTCCGACCAAACCGGAGTTGCCAACATGGTGGGGTCTGCTTCCGGGGCCAGTGTCACCAGTGCGAGCTCGATATTGCCGCGACTGATTTGCTCGTAGGCCTGTTCGGAATCCATGAAATCAATGTCGAGTTTGACGCCACCATAGGTGCTGCTAAAGCGGCGCAATACCGGTGGCAATCGATGTAAGCCGATGTGGTGGCTGGTACCTAGCAGTAAAGTACCGCCAACTTCACCGGAGAGATCGCGGATAGATTGACGGGCCTGGGTCAGACTGCTTCGAATACTGTTGGCAAAAGGCAATAGTGCGCGTCCCGCCTCCGTGAGAAATACGCGTCGTCCGATACGGTCGAACAGGCTGCATTCCAATTGGGACTCCAGTGCCGCGACCCTTTTACTGACCGCTGGCTGGGTCAAATACAATGCTTCTGCCGCGCGCGAGAACGAGCCGAGTTCGGCGACCATGAGAAATGCTTGAAGGTTTTGTGTGTCCATCAATCCAGTGTAGGAGAATCGCCCATGTATTCCTAGAGGGAATTCGATAGATAAAAAATATGAATTTGTCTTATCAATTGCTGGGCGCTAGAATCTCCCCGTTTTCAGTGAATATAGCAGACTCGCCATGAATAATGGCGGCAAGTGGAGCGAACATGGCCAAGACCTTATACGACAAACTCTGGGATTCTCACCTGGTGCAACAGCGTGATGACGGCAGTGCGCTGATTTATATCGACCGGCATCTATTGCATGAGGTGACATCGCCGCAGGCTTTCGAGGGCTTGCGTATGGCTGGCCGTCAACCGTGGCGTCTGGACGCCAATCTGGCCACACCGGACCATAACGTTCCCACTGATTATGCTGAGCGTAGCGGTGGCGTGGCAGCTATTCAGGATCCAGTGTCGCAAATACAGGTGCAGACTCTGGATGACAACTGCAAGGCCTTCGATATTGTTGAGTTCGAAATCAATGATCGCCGTCAGGGTATTGTGCATGTGATCGGGCCGGAATTGGGTGCGACTTTGCCTGGCATGACGGTCGTTTGCGGAGATTCACACACCGCAACCCACGGTGCCCTGGGTGCCTTGGCACACGGCATTGGCACCTCTGAGGTTGAACACGTACTTGCCACGCAGTGCCTGATTCAGCAAAAGATGAAGAATATGCTGGTGCGCGTTGACGGCACTTTATTACCTGGCGTTACCGCGAAAGATGTTGTGTTAGCGGTCATCGGCCATATAGGCACCGCCGGCGGTAATGGCTTCGCCATCGAGTTTGGCGGCGAAGTGATTCGCGGGCTGTCGATGGAAGGCCGCATGACGGTCTGCAATATGGCCATTGAAGCGGGTGCTCGTGTCGGTATGGTCGCGGTTGATCAGAGCACTATAGATTATGTGCGCGGACGTCCCTATGCACCGACGGGCGAGCAGTGGGAATTAGCTGAGTCGGCGTGGCGCGAACTGCACAGTGATAGCGACGCCCACTTTGATGCGGTAATTGAGTTGCGGGGTGAGGATATCTTCCCCCAGGTGACTTGGGGTACGTCCCCGGAAATGGTATTGCCGGTGGACGGCACTGTGCCTGACCCGGCTGCCATTAGCGATGCCGGCCAGCGGGATGCCGTAGAGCGCGCGCTGAAGTACATGGGTTTGCAGGGGGGCATGGCAATTACCGATATCCGTCCTCAGAAAGTTTTTATTGGCTCCTGCACCAATTCGCGTATCGAGGATTTACGCGCTGCTGCGGCAGTGGTTAAGGGCTATAAAGTCGATGCTGGCATCAATCAGGCGCTGGTAGTGCCAGGTTCGGGCATTGTTAAGGAGCAGGCGGAAGCCGAGGGTCTGGATAAAATATTTATTGAAGCCGGACTGGAGTGGCGTGAGCCGGGTTGCTCTATGTGTCTGGCCATGAACGCCGATAAATTGGAGCCCGGCGAGCACTGTGCGTCAACCTCCAACAGAAATTTTGAAGGGCGTCAGGGTTTCGGCGGGCGCACTCACCTGGTGAGTCCGGCGATGGCTGCGGCAGCGGCGATTGCCGGACATTTTGTTGATGTACGCGAATGGGAGATGAAGTCGTGAGGGCATTCACTGTAGAAACCGGTTTGGTGGCGCCGATGGACCGTGCCAACGTCGATACTGACATGATCATACCCAAGCAATTCCTGAAATCGATCAAGCGTAGTGGCTTTGGCCCTAATTTGTTTGACGAGCAGCGCTACCTGGATGAGGGGCAGCCCGGACGTGACAATAGTCAGCGGCCGCTAAATCCTGATTTTCCACTGAATGCAGCGCGCTATCAGGGCGCGTCTGTGTTGCTGGCGCGGGATAACTTTGGTTGTGGTTCCAGTCGTGAGCACGCGCCCTGGGCGTTGGATGATTATGGCTTTCGTTGCGTTATTGCGCCCAGCTATGCGGACATTTTCTACAATAATTGCTTTAAGAATGGTCTGCTGCCGATAGTCCTGGATGCCGCCATCGTTGAGCAACTGTTTCAGCAGATGTATGCCAACGAAGGTTATCAACTGACCATAGATCTGGAGCGGCAAGTGGTGATTACCAGCGCTGGCGATGAAATGGCGTTTGAGGTGGATGCGTTTCGCAAGCACTGCTTGTTGCACGGTTTGGATGAGATTGGTCTGACGCTGGAGCAGGCAGATGCGATCCGTACCTACGAGACCGGGTGGCGCCAGCAGTCACCATGGCTGTTTGATGTTATTCAATAGGAGCTGTTTGTGAGCCAGAAAGTACTGATATTACCGGGCGATTATATTGGCCCTGAGATTGTGGCCGAAGCGCGTCTGGTGCTGGAGCGGGTGATTGAACTGTATCAATTGCCGATTGAACTCGAAGATGGTCTGCTGGGAGGTGCTGCGCTGGATGTTCATGGTGTGCCCCTGCCTGAAGACACACTGGCCCGTGCCCGCGAGGCCGATGCCATTTTGTTGGGCGCGGTAGGCGGCCCCAAGTGGGATACTGTGGACCGGGCTCTGCGACCGGAAAAAGGCCTATTAGGGATTCGTTCGAAGCTGGAGCTGTTTGGTAATTTGCGCCCAGCATTGCTGTACCCGCAGTTGGCTGCCGCCTCCAGTTTGAAGCCGGAAGTGGTATCTGGACTGGATATTCTTATCGTCAGGGAACTGACCGGTGGTATCTACTTCGGCGAGCCACGTGGCATTCGCACCCTGGAAAACGGCGAGCGCGAGGGTTACAACACCTATATCTACCGGGAGTCGGAGATAGAGCGTATTGGCCGTCTGGCGTTTGAGTCTGCGCGCAAGCGTGACGGACGACTCTGCTCGGTCGACAAATCCAATGTGCTGGAGGTGACGATCCTGTGGCGTGAGGTGATGGACCGCTTGGCTCCGGAATATCCCGATGTTGAGTTGTCTCACATGTATGTGGATAACGCGGCTATGCAACTGGTGCGCGCACCCAAGCAGTTCGATGTCCTGGTGACAGGGAATATGTTTGGCGACATTTTGTCAGATGCGGCGGCAATGCTGACCGGGTCTATTGGTATGTTGCCGTCCGCTTCATTGAATCAACAGGGCAGGGGTATGTACGAGCCATGTCATGGGTCGGCGCCCGATATTGCTGGTCAGGGCAAGGCCAACCCACTGGCTACCATTTTGTCGGTGGCAATGATGTTGCGTCACACGCTGGATTGCCCGGCTGCCGCAGAGGCCATTGAAGCTGCTGTTAGCAGCGTACTGGATGCAGGTTTACGTACCCCTGACATATTTACCGACGGCCAGCAATTGGTGGATACCCGGGCCATGGGTGCTGCAGTGCTGGCGCAACTGGGAGTAACTGTTAATGAGTAAGCAAGTAGATGTAGCCGTGGTTGGCGCAACCGGTGCCGTGGGTGAGACCATGATCTCGATTCTGGAACAGCGCGATTTTCCGGTGCGTAATTTTTACCCCTTGGCGAGTGCTCGTTCAGCGGGCAAGTCGGTCAGCTTCAAGGGGCGTAACTATATTATCGGTGATCTGGCCGAATTTGACTTCAGCCAGGCGCAGATTGGACTGTTTTCCGCCGGTGGCAGCATTTCCGAGGAGTTTGCGCCGCGCGCCGGTGCTGCCGGCTGTGTGGTGATCGATAACACTTCACATTTCCGGCAGCAGGAAGATATCCCGCTGGTAGTGCCTGAGGTAAACCCGGAGGCGCTGGCCGGATACGCCAAGCACAACATTATTGCCAACCCGAATTGCTCCACCATCCAGATGGTAGTTGCCTTGAAGCCGATCTACGACGCGGTGGGTATTGAGCGTATTAATGTAGCGACTTATCAAGCAGTCTCGGGCACCGGTAAAGAGGCGATTGCCGAGTTGGCAGGGCAGACCGCGGCACTTCTTAACGGGCGCTCGGTAGAAAAAGAAGTATACCCGCGTCAGATTGCCTTTAACGTGCTGCCACACATTGATGTGTTTCAAGATAATGGTTATACCCGGGAAGAAATGAAGATGGTCTGGGAAACCCAGAAAATATTCGCTGATCCCCGTATTCAGGTAAACCCAACCTGTGTCCGTGTGCCGGTGTTTTATGGGCATTCAGAAGCCGTGCACATTGAAACGCGCGACAAAATTAGCGCCGCTGAGGTGCGTGAATTGCTGCAATCTGCGGCCGGGGTCGAGGTGGTGGATGAGCGCTGCGATGGCGGCTATCCAACCGCGGTAGAGGAGTCTACAGGCGAAGATCCGGTATTTGTTGGCAGAATTCGTGAGGATATTTCCCACCCTAGGGGTATTGACCTGTGGGTTGTTTCCGATAATGTCCGTAAAGGTGCCGCACTTAACAGCATCCAGATAGCTGAGTGCTTGCTAAAAGAGTATTTATAAAAGATACTTACGTAGACTAGTTAAAGGAAATACCTAGGTCTTTTCTTTGCAGAGTCCACGCAGTAGTGAGCCGGCTCGAGGCCGCATTTGCTAAGGGAGTGGGAACGCAGGGCATGAGTATAATAAGGCAGTTTTATGGGGCGTAAGGGAAATTTGTGGCTGGCAGGCCTATTGAGTCTGTCACCGGCAACCGCATCGGCGCTGGGCCTGGGTGAACTGACGCTGCAATCCTACCTGAACGAACCGCTGCGAGCGGAAGTCGACTTGCTTGAAATCGGTGGCCTTGATGAAGGTCAGGTCAGAATACGCCTTGCCGCCAGCGAAGACTTCGAGCGCGCCGGCGTTGAACGCGCCTACTTTCTCACCGGTCTCAAATTTGAAATTAAGTTGGATGGCCGTGATGAAGGGCGTCTGGTCATTACCTCGCGTGACCCTGTACGAGAACCCTTTCTGGATTTTTTGGTTGAAGCGCGCTGGCCCAACGGCCGTCTATTGCGCGAGTACACCGTGCTTCTGGATCTCCCGGTTTTGTCTGGTGAAGGCAGCGATATGCTGGTTGCCAAGCGAACTTCAGGCGTGCGCTCAGGAGTTGATGGTGGGGTTGACGAAGTGGTTGAACCCGAGCCGGAACCGCGCGAGTCATCAGCTCAACCTGACTACGGGTCGGACGCTGGTGATATGCCGCAGTCTGGTGCCGAGTATTTGGTTAAACGCAATGAAACGCTTTGGGCTATCGCCAGCCGAGCGCGCCCAAATGGCGCTTCCGTACAAGACACAATGTTGGATATCCAGCGCCTCAATCCGAATGCTTTTATCGGCAATAACATTAACCAATTGAAAGCTGGTTACGTACTGGTGCTGCCGGAACGTGATCAAATTTCCGAGCGGGCTCCGGAAGAAGTAACCGCGGCTATAACTCAGCAGGAGCAAAGCTGGCTCGAGAACCGCGCCTCACGCGGGGAGCAGGCAGCCGCAGAGCGATCCGGCTGGACCAGTGAACCGGATGAGCAGGGTCGTCTGCAGATCGATGTAGGTGATGGTTCTACCGCGAGTTCATCGGCTGGGGGTGTTAGTGCGCGAATGGAAGATGCTGACCGCGCTTCGCGGGATAACGCCGATATCCGCAATCAAATAGCTTCCATGCAACAGCAGTTACAAACATTGCAATCTCTGGTCACATTGAAAGATGATCAGATTGCTGCTCTGCAGACCCGCTTGGCAGAGCAGCGGCAGGCCCCTATTGATGAGCTGACCGAGCTTGAAGGCGTGGTCGATAGTACTGATAGTACTACTGCAAGTGATGCAGAATCGGCCATGGCAGAAGCTGCCGTGGCGGCTACAGAGGCTGGCTCAGAAACCGGTATGACGGGCGCAGAGGCCAGTGACACTGATACGCAAGCTAGCGCGCCAGTTGCAGCCAGTTCAAGTACTGCTAGTAGCAGCGCTGCTCAGTCTGACGACGGTGGTGTGTTGGGCTGGATTATGAACAACCTGCTGTATGCAGGAATCGCTTTAGTCATCTTATTGTTCGGTATTGCCTATAACGTGAAGAATCGCGTCAGCGGCGGCGGTGCAAAAACACGTAAGGCTGATGATGACGATGAGTTTGCCAATGTGGAGTTGGGCGATGATGGCCTGATTGTTGATGATTTGGCGGAAGAGAGCGCTAAGGAATCGGGTCAGCGCGGTGGCGCCTTTGGCGGCGGCGATGACGGAGCTTATGCGGCCCAGTTTGAATCGGGTGATGCGCTGGCAGAAGCCGATATCTATATTGCTTATGGTCGTTACCCGCAGGCCGTTGAGCTGCTCAAGAATGCTATTACTGCGGACCCTGGCAATATTGAATATCGCCTGAAGTTGATGGAAGCGTCAGTTGAAATGGTAGATCGCGAGGCGTATCAGCAGCAGTACTCTGATCTCGAAGCGATGGGTGATACGGCTGCATTGCAACGTGCCCGTGACCTGCTAGAAGCAGTCGACGGTGGCGATAGTTGGCTGAGTGGGTTGCCGGATGCCAAGGTGAGTGAGCCTGTGGCAGCGGCTGAAAGCCCCTTTGAAGACAATAGTGAAGACCTTGATATAGACTTCAGCGCTGCTGACAGCAACGCTGATACAGATGACAGCCTGAACCTGGATCTGGATGACGGGCTGGATTTTGAAGACCTTGATCTCGACGATGACACGTTCGCAGAAAGCAATAATCTCGATTTTGGTGATGATGAGATAGAGCTTGATGCACCCGTTGAGACCCCTGCTGCCGCAGGCGAAGGTGACGATTTTGATCTGGCCACTATGGCGGCCGGGCTCAAGGAAGCTGGGTCAGGTGCTGCGCCGGAACGTGAAGAGACTTCAGGCGATGAGCTTGATTTACTAGCTGCCGCCCAGCAGTTAGACGGCGACGGGGATGTTGAGTCCTCTGCTGTGGATCTGATGAGCGATGACGACGAACTGGATATTGGCATCGACGATGATGACCTGATGACCGAATTTGGCGCTTTGGAGATAGAAGAGGCCGATGCTGGTGATAGCGTGCCTGAGTATACCGCCGATGAGGGTCTTGGCTTTTCAGCGGAAGGTGAAGAAATGGCCACCCGTATGGATCTGGCCCGGGCCTATATTGATATGGGTGATGCGGATGGTGCGCGGGATATCCTCAACGAAGTTGTTGTCGATGGCGATGCGGATCAGCAGCAGGAAGCGCGTGCTCTGTTAGCGAGCATTGAATAGACGATCTGCTCCATCCTCTACTACGTCCATTACTCCACTGTTTAGTCCACTCTCCAACGAGGATATTGCCGCTGGTCGACGTGTAGCGTTGACCGTGGAGTATGATGGCAGCCATTATTGTGGCTGGCAGCTGCAGCAGTCCGGCGTGTCTACTGTTCAGGAGGTGCTGGAAGCGGCCCTGGGGTCGATAGCAGCAGCCCCGATTCGGGTAGCCTGTGCCGGGCGCACCGATACTGGTGTTCACGCCACCGCTCAAGTCGTTCATTTTGAGTCACCGGCGTCACGGAGCGCCAAGGCCTGGGTAATGGGCGTCAATGCCAATTTGCCCGATTCTGTGGCAGTGCGCTCGGCGCAGGCGGTAGAGGATGATTTCCACGCCCGGTTTAGTGCTACCTCCAGGCGTTATCGCTATTGTATTTTAAACACGCAGGTTCGCTCCGCGCTTTCTCCCGCTCAATTAACCCGTGTGCGTTACCCATTGCAGGCGGAGCTTATGGATGTGGCTGCTCAGGAATTATTGGGTGAGTGTGATTTCAGTTCGTTTCGTGCCGCTTCCTGTCAGTCATCGACGCCAATGCGACATATCGATTTTATCCGTGTACAGCGGTTGGGTGATTTGGTCATTGTTGATATTCAGGCCAACGCATTTTTACATCATATGGTGCGGAATATTGTCGGGGCTTTGATTCTGGTCGGCCGTGGCCGGATGAGTGCGACTGAGTTGGCGCAGTTATTGTTGTTGCGAGATCGTACTCAGGCGCCGGAGACCGCTCCCCCCAATGGTTTGTATCTGGTTGGCGTAAATTACCCTGAACGCTTTGGTTTGCCAGTGCTGGCCCCGGGCCCGTGGTTTATAGCTGGTCAATAGTTGAGCCAAACGCTGCCGACATCAGTAGTATCTGTTAATATACCCATCCTTTTTTAAGCCTTCGACCAGTCTGTTTTGACACGTACTCGTATAAAGATTTGTGGGATCACCCGCCAGGTTGATGCCCACGCAGCAGTTGCAGCCGGTGCCGACGCGCTCGGACTGGTGTTTTACGCGCCTAGCCCGCGGGCAGTCGACATCGAGGGTGCCCGTCTTGCCATAGCTCAGCTGCCGCCGTTTGTGACATTGACGGCGCTGTTTGTAGATGCAGCAGACGCAGAAGTGGAACGCGTATGTAACGAGTTACCCGTGTCGCTACTGCAGTTTCATGGAGCTGAGAGTGAGGCACGCTGTGCCAGCTTCGGTATGCCCTATATTAAGGCGGTGAGGGTTGCTCCCGACACTGACCTTGAGGCATTAATGGGCGCGTACACGAGTGCTCAGGGGTTACTGCTGGATACCTATAGGAAAGGCGTGGTGGGTGGTACCGGAGAGAGTTTCGACTGGTCGTGTATTCCCCATGGTCACGACAGGAAGTTAATTGTTGCCGGCGGGCTCGATGCCGACAATGTGAGTGAGGCGATTGCCACCAGTGCGCCGTTTGCGGTAGATGTGAGTGGCGGCGTTGAGCAATCCCCCGGCCATAAGAGCCGGGAGAAAATGCAGGCCTTTGTTGCTGCTGTGCAGCAGGCAGATCAATCTATATGGAAGTGAAATAGTGGACATAACCGAGAAATTACTGGCAAACACACCTGATGAACAAGGCCGTTTTGGTCAATACGGTGGGCGCTTTGTGTCAGAAACCCTGATGTTTGCGCTGGATGAACTGGAGCAGGTATACGACAAGTTGTCCAAGGATCCCGAGTTTCAACGCGAGTTGGACGAGGACCTTGCACACTTTGTGGGGCGACCTTCACCGCTGTATGAAGCCAAGCGTTGGAGCGATAGAGTGGGCGGTGCGCGGATCTTTTTGAAACGCGAAGACCTGAACCACACGGGGGCGCACAAGGTAAACAACACGGTTGGGCAGGCGTTACTCGCCAGGCACATGGGTAAGAAGCGCGTCATTGCGGAAACCGGTGCGGGTCAGCATGGTGTTGCTACTGCGACAGTAGCCGCGCGTCTGGGCATGGAATGTCAGGTGTTTATGGGAGAGGAGGACGTGCGGCGTCAGGCGCAGAACGTCTACCGTATGCGGCTGTTGGGCGCCGAGGTGATACCGGTGACATCCGGCTCGCGGACACTAAAAGATGCCATGAATGAGGCTATGCGAGACTGGGTGACTAATGTAGACGACACGTTTTACATCATTGGCACTGTGGCAGGGCCGCACCCCTACCCGAAACTGGTGCGAGACTTTCAGAGTGTGATCGGGCGTGAGGCCCGTGCGCAGTGTCAGCAAATGTGCGGACGTTTACCCGATGCACTGGTAGCCTGTGTGGGTGGCGGCTCCAACGCGATTGGCCTTTTTTACCCTTTCCTTGCGGACACAGAGGTTGCGATGTACGGGGTAGAGGCGGCAGGGCTGGGTCTGGATACCACTGAGCATGCGGCGCCATTGGCGGCCGGACGCCCGGGTATTCTGCACGGTAATCGTACCTACCTTATGCAGGATGAAAACGGTCAAATTATGCACACCCACTCGGTTTCAGCGGGTCTTGATTACCCCGGAGTGGGTCCAGAACATTCCTGGCTCAAGGACATTGGCAGAGTCAATTACGTGTCTGCAAATGATAAGGAGGCGTTAGCGGCTTTCTCTGACTTGAATAGGACCGAGGGCATCATGCCTGCGCTTGAGTCCAGCCATGCGCTGGCCTATGCAGGCAAGTTGGCCGCTACCATGACACCGGACCAGTTCATCGTGGTCAATCTTTCAGGGCGTGGGGATAAGGATATTCATACCGTTGCGGAAGTGACCGGATTCGATATAGAGGGTGTTAGTCAGTGAGCAGAATTAGCGGACGTTTTGCCGAACTGGCCGCCAGCGGCAAACGGGCGGTCATACCCTATGTGGTGGCCGGTGATCCCCGTGTGGCCACGACTGTGCCATTAATGCATGCCCTGGTTGGGGCCGGTGCCGATATTATCGAACTGGGTGTGCCGTTTTCGGACCCAATGGCGGAGGGGCTGGTGATTCAGGTCGCCCATGAGCGCGCCCTTGCCAACCACGTTAGTCTGCGTCAGGTGCTGGGAATGGTTGGTGAGTTCCGGCAGCAGGACCAGGAGACCCCCATATTGTTGATGGGCTATGCCAACCCGGTCGAACGGATGGGTTACTCTGAGTTTGCCGAAGCTGCAGCAGAGGCGGGCCTGGATGCCCTGCTTACTGTAGATATGCCGCCGGAAGAGGTGGCCGATTTGAACGCCCAACTCAAGCGTTTTGATATTGATAATATCCTTTTGGTGTCGCCGACCACTTCCATACAGCGAGTGGAAAAAATCGCTGAACTCGCAAGTGGCTTCGTTTACTATGTGTCACTGAAAGGCGTGACCGGTGCGGCAACGCTTGACCCCGTGGAAGTTGCGGTCAGAGTGCGTGAAATACGTGAGTTGTGTCAGTTGCCGGTAGCCGTTGGCTTTGGCATTAAGGACGCTGCGACGGCAGCGTCAATCGCGGTGGTAGCCGATGGTGTGGTAGTAGGCAGTGCTCTGGTACAAAAAGCGGCCGATACGGCGGCACAGGGCGGTGATGATGCGGCAGTAGCAGCCGCGGCGGCAGCACTGGTCGCAGAGATAAGAGCGGGAGTTGATGCTGCTGTTAGCAGCTGAATAGTTAGCTGAACGGGATTTACTATGAGCTGGTACGACAAGATTCTACCCTCCGGTGTTCGTCGCGAGAGCGCGGCCAGACGCACCACGGTTCCCGAGGGGCTGTGGAAGAAGTGCGTTAAATGCGAGGCGGTGCTGTACCGGCCCGATTTGGAGCGCAACGGTGAAGTGTGCCCAAAATGCGATCACCATATGCGCATTGGCGCGCGTAAGCGGCTTAATTATTTTCTCGATGAAGACCCGCGTGAAGAGATTTTCAGCGACGTGGTACCCGTCGATAGGCTTAAATTTAAAGATGTAAAGCGCTATAAAGACCGGCTTACAGCAGCCCAAAAATCGACTGGCGAAAAAGACGCTCTGATAGCGATGCGCGGCGAGCTTAACGGCTTACCCATAGTGGCGGTAGCTTTTGAGTTTAACTTTCACGGCGGTTCTATGGGTTATGCGGTGGGTGAGAAGTTTACCCGCGCAGCGCAACTGGCACTTGAGAATGGTTGGCCGCTGGTATGTTTTTCAGCCTCCGGTGGCGCCCGCATGCAAGAGGCTTTGATTTCACTGATGCAGATGGCCAAGACCAGTGCCGTACTGGAGCGCCTGAAACAGGGCCGGGTACCTTATATTTCAGTGATGACTGACCCAATTTACGGTGGCGTGTCAGCCAGTCTGGCGCTGCTGGGTGATATTAATATCGCTGAGCCTGATGCCCGTGCTGGTTTTGCCGGCCCCAATATTATTGAGCAGACCATTCGCCAGAAGTTGCCCAAGGGCTTTCAGCGCAGCGAGTTTTTGCTTGAGCACGGCGCTATCGACATGATCGTGCACCGCAACGAAATGCGCCCGACGCTGTATCGTCTGCTGTCCAAGCTCAGCGGCAAGGCGCCCGATAATCAGCCCCCTACCAGTGGTGATAGCCAACCAGAGTCCGTAGAGGAATTTGGTCTTGATACCAACGTGGACGAGCAATCGCAATAACCGATATGACCGGCAACTCCCTTCCGGAGTGGTTAGAGAAACTGCAGGCGCTGCACCCCCGTGAGATTGAGCTGGGGCTGGATCGGGTTGCAGAGGTCGCTGGCCGTCTTGACTTGTTACACCCTCACTGTCCGGTGGTTACCGTGGCGGGCACCAATGGTAAAGGCTCTACTATATGTGTGCTCGACGGATTGCTGCGCAGTGGCGGCCACCGCACCGGGCGTTATACCTCGCCGCACTTATTGCGCTATAACGAACGTATTTGTATTGACGGAGAACCGGTTGCAGATGCCGTTATTGTATCGGCATTTGAACAGATCGAGGCGCATCGGGGCGCCGTCTCCCTGACCTATTTTGAGTTCAGCCTGTTGGCGGCACTGCTGGTGTTCCGCGATCCGGCACTGGACTATATCTTGCTGGAAGTGGGTTTGGGTGGACGTCTGGATGCGGTCAATATTGTCGATCCCAATGTGGCGATAGTGACTGCGATAGATCTTGACCATCAGGATTGGCTGGGAGATACCCGTGACCTGATTGCTGTGGAGAAGGCAGGCATATTACGGCCCGGTATTCCCGTTATCTGCGCGGACCTGGACCCGCCAACTCGCCTGCGCGAGGAGATACAGCGGCAGCAATGTGATTGCCTGTATCTGGATGTGACGGAGGCTGAGCGTTTTGCGCCAGGTCACCGGCTACGCCCTGAAAATGTGGCTGCGGCCTGGCACGCTGCATGCAGGCTGGGTGTTGAGGTGCCGATGTCTACGGTACCCCAAATTGCGGCGAATTCGGCGCCGCCCGGACGCCTGCAGTCAGTGGCGGTAGGGCCAGTTGAGGTGCTCATGGATGTGGCACACAATCCGCAGGCGGTCGGTAATTTAGAGACTTATTTACGTGAGAATCCTGTCACAGGTCGGCAGATTGCGCTCTTTGCAGCACTGTCAGACAAAGACATACATGGTATGATTCAACCTTGTCTGGAAGCCTTTGATGCATGGTTTGTAGCGGGTTTACCCAAGGTAGAGCGCAGTTGCGAACCGCAACAGCTAGCCATCACGCTGGGTCAGCAGGGGTTACCCATGATCAGTAGTAGCAAGAATCCCCGTCAGGCCTATCGGCGGGCCATGAGTATATTGCAAGCAGGGGATCGGCTGGTGGTGTTCGGATCGTTTTACACCGTGGCGGAGATACAGGCTGTGTTGGTCAAAGACCGGAGCAGTACGTGAACGATGTTCTGAAGCAGCGCTTGGTCGGAGCCCTGGTAATTATTGTGCTTGGGGTTATCTTCTGGCCGGTGATCTTTGTGACCCCGGAGCTGGAACCCGTGGACCGCAGCAGCCAGGTGCCCGCTATACCTGCTTTGGCGCGGCGCGATTTGCCTGCGCCCAAGCCGTTGCAGGGTTTGCCGAAGGCACGTTACTCAGAAGAGGTTGCGGTCTCGGTTAAGCCCGCCGCTCCCAAAGAGAAACCTGCAGTGGTAGGTAAGCCTATAGATAAGCCCAAGACGACAGTTAAGCCCGCTAGAGTCGATAAGCCCGTTGCAAAGCCAGCAGAGAAAGCCAGCCCCAGCCTGGATGCTGAGGGTATACCCGTAGCGTGGACGCTACAGGTGGTCACAGTGGGTAGTCAGGAGAAGGCAGAGAAGTTAACTGTACGACTGATTGGTATGGGTTATAAAGCCTATATCAAATCCCTGCGGCGCGACTCTGGAACATTATATAGGGTTTATGTGGGCCCCAAGTTTGCGCAAGCAGACATGCTCGAGGCGAAACAGGTCATTGACAGGGAGCTGCGCGTGACATCAATGATTACGCGTTACTTGCCCTGACATGGATTTTCACTGGATAGATTGGCTGATCATGGGAGTCATTGGGCTGTCCATTTTTTTCAGCCTGCTGCGCGGCTTTGTGAAGGAAGCGCTGTCGCTGGTGGCATGGGTGGTGGCATTTGTTCTATCCACTACTTTCGCGCCGCGCCTTGCTGCACTATTGGAAGAAGTTATTGCGGCGGATGCGTTACGTTACGCCGTCGCCTACGTGCTACTTTTTCTTGCCACATTGATACTAGGCGCCTTTATTAACCGGCTTCTGTCCAGAGTGATTCAGATGACCGGGTTGACGCTGATGGACCGATTGCTGGGCATGGTTTTCGGCTTCGCAAGAGGCGTGCTGATCGTCACGGTAGCGGTGTTGGTGCTCCGGGGGCTGGCGCCCAGTCAGACGCTGGAGCAGGAGTCCAAGCTATTGCCACATGTGCTGCTGGTGGCACAATGGGCGCAGGACAATTTTTCCACCCTTCTGGGTGATTACAAGTTACCCGTCAGGGTTTGAGTCAGGGCATTAATGGAGTCTGAAAAATGTGTGGATTGATCGGGATAGTTGGCAAATCTAATGTCAACCAATCTATCTACGACGCACTGACCGTGCTGCAGCATCGGGGTCAGGATGCCGCGGGCATAATGACGTTTGCCGAGGGCAACTTTCATCAGCGCAAAAGCGTTGGTCTGGTCCGCGATGTGTTTCGTCAGGAACATATGCAACGGTTGCAGGGGAATATTGGTATCGGACATGTGAGATACCCCACAGCGGGTAGCTCCGGCGCCGCGTTGGCGCAACCGTTTTACGTTAACTCCCCCTACGGCATAGGGCTGGCGCACAATGGTAACCTGACGAATTCAGAAGCCTTGACTCAGGAGCTGTTTCAGACCGATCTGCGGCATCTTAATACCGATTCTGACTCAGAGCTGTTGCTGAATATATTCGCTCATGAACTGCAGCGACTGGGGAAATTGAATCCTAATGCAGATGATATATTCAGCGCTGTCAGCGGTGTTCACCAGCGTGCCCGCGGCGGCTATACCGCGGTAGCTATGGTGGCCGACTACGGTGTCGTTGGATTCCGCGATCCCTATGGCATTCGCCCTTTGGTGGTTGGTAAGCGCAGCGTGGCGTCTGGAGAGGAGTTTATGCTTGCCTCGGAGAGCGTGGCGTTGGACGTACTCGGCTTTGAACTGATACGGGATGTCGCACCCGGCGAAGCGGTGTATGTAACCGCCGCTGGAGAGATATTCTTCCATCAGTGTGCACCGGCAGCGCAGCTTGCGCCCTGCATTTTTGAGTACGTCTATTTTGCCCGACCTGATTCCATTATGGATGGAATATCCGTCTATAAGACGCGACTGCGTCAGGGTGAGTACTTGGCCCGCAAAGTTTTGAAGGAACGCCCTGACCACGATATCGACGTGATCATTCCCATCCCTGATACCAGTCGAATTGCGGCGCAGTCCATGGCGCATGTGTTGGGTATCAAGTTTCGCGAAGGCCTGATGAAGAATCGCTATATAGGCAGAACGTTTATTATGCCCGGTCAAAGTCAGCGTAAAAAATCGGTCAAGCAAAAGCTGAATACGATTCCACTGGAGTTTAAAGGTAAGAATGTCATGTTGGTCGATGACTCTATTGTCCGCGGTACTACCTGCCGCCAGATTATTGAAATGGCCAGGGAAGCTGGTGCCAACAAGGTCTATTTCGCCTCGGCTGCGCCACCAGTGCGCTATCCCAACGTGTATGGTATTGACATGCCATCGGCCGATGAACTGATTGCTCACGGCCATTCAGTGGACGAAATCTGTACCAAAATCGGCGCCGACTGGTTGGTGTTCCAGGATCTTGAAGACCTGATCGCCAGTTGCCATGAAGGCAACCCCGATATAGAAAAGTTCGACTGCTCTGTCTTCAATGGTGATTATATTACCGGAGATGTGGATCAGACCTATCTGGACCGCATCCATGAACTGCGCAATGACGATGCGCAAACCCAGCGCCATCAGGGCAATGGTGAAGAAGGTGCAGTTATCGGCCTGCATAACGAAGCTTCCTGAATGAATAAAGATAGCGATAACAGCCTGCCGGCGGATCTACATCTGGATACTTTGGCGGTACGTGCCGGTCAGCGGCGCAGTGATGAAGGGGAGCACAGTGAAGCCCTGTTTCTGACCTCCAGCTATGTGTTTGATAGCGCGGCTGACGCTGCCGCGCGCTTTGCTGGCGATTCACCCGGTAACGTTTACAGCCGGTACACCAACCCGACGGTACGTAATTTTGAAGAGCGGCTGGCGGCGCTGGAGGGGGCGGAGCAGTGCGTTGCTACTGCATCGGGAATGTCGGCCATACTGAGCACCTGCATGGCGCTGCTGAAGTCAGGTGATCATGTCATCTGCTCACGCAGTGTATTCGGCACCACTACAGGCCTGTTCAATAGGTATATGCTCAAGTTTGGCGTCGAAGTCAGTTTTGTCAGTCTGACCGATCTGTCCCAGTGGCAGCAAGCCGTGCGTCCCGAGACGAAGATGCTGTTTCTGGAAACCCCTTCTAATCCGCTCTGCGAGGTTGCCGATATGGCAGCACTGGCGGCGCTGGCGAGCGCGTCCAATGCTTTACTGGTCGTCGATAACTGTTTCTGCACGCCGGCTTTACAGAAACCGTTAGAAATGGGCGCTGATATTGTGATCCATTCGGCCACTAAATATCTTGATGGACAGGGCCGCTGTGTCGGCGGGGCGGTATTAGGACGTGGCGAACTGATGCAAGAGCTGGTGATATTTTTGCGTACTGCTGGTCCGACTATGAGTGCGTTTAACGCCTGGGTATTTCTCAAAGGCCTGGAGACCTTGCGGCTGAGAATGGAGGCGCACAGTCGCAGTGCACTGACGATGGCGCTGTGGTTACAGCAGCAAGCCCAGGTAGAACAGGTTTTTTATGCGGGTTTACCTGATCACCCCGGTTATGAGTTGGCGTGTAGCCAGCAATCGGCTTTTGGCGGGGTATTGTCCTTCAAGGTTCGGGGCGGGCAAGCTGAGGCTTGGCGCTTTATTGACGCAACCAGGATATTTTCGCTGACGGCAAACTTGGGGGATGCAAAATCTACTATCGTGCATCCCGCCACAACGACACATGGCCGGCTCACTGATGCCGAGCGAGCAGAGGCTGGCATTACCGGTAACTTGATACGTATTGCCGTGGGTCTGGAACATATAGACGATCTTTTGGCAGATGCCCAAAGAGGCTTGGAGGCGCTGTAGCGCAGCGAATTATGCGAGAGATAATTGACAAGACAGTAGCGGAAGTTGGCAAGGCGTTGTTGGGCAAGGAGCCACAAATCAGGCTGGCGCTATGCTGCCTGCTGTCGCGCGGCCATCTCTTGATTGAAGACTTGCCGGGTATGGGTAAAACCACACTCTCGCATGCGCTGGCTCAGGTTTTAGGCCTGTCCTACAAGCGTGTGCAGTTTACCAGTGACTTACTGCCCGCGGATATTCTAGGCGTGTCAGTGTTTGATCAGGCGTCTACATCATTTAGTTTTCATCATGGCCCAATTTTCACTCAACTGTTGCTGGCCGATGAAATTAATCGCACCACGCCTAGAACTCAAAGTGCGCTGTTGGAAGCCATGGCCGAAGGACAGGTGACCGTCGACGGCGAAACCCGTCAATTGCCGCGGCCATTCTTCGTGATAGCGACTCAGAACCCCTTGCATCAGTCTGGTACTTATCCGTTACCCGAGTCGCAGCTGGACCGCTTTCTGATGCGCATTGAACTGGGATATCCTGACCCTGCCGCAGAGCGCAGTATGCTGTTGGGTGATCACTCCGGGACCGCTTCTATAGTATTGGAAGAGTGTCTTGAAGTTAGCCAGCTGATCGCATTTCGTGAGGCTGCCGGCAAGGTGCATGCCTCTGACAATGTAATGGATTATCTGCAACGGCTGGTGGGTCATACTCGTGTGGCTTCTGGTTTTGCCTGTGGCTTGTCACCTCGAGGCTCGATGGCTTTACTGCAAAGTGCTCGAACCTGGGCGCTGATGCACGGTCGCAGCCATATCGTCCCTGAAGATCTGCAGGCCATACTGCCATCGGTGGCCAGTCATCGCTTGGTTGCCAATAGCGACTTTGCCGGCGATAACCATGCGCTGATTCGCGAAACTCTGGCCACAGTGGATGTGATAAAACCCTGAGGGGAGATCATTCTTGGTGATGAATGTGTCAGCCCCGGGTCCCTTGCAGCAACTGCAGACCAGCGCTCGACGGCGCTGGAAGCGCTGGATAAACCGGCGTATACCGCCGGCCAGATCGCTTACCCTGGACCAGAAGCGAATCTTTATTTTTCCGTCGCGGGTGGGGATTTTCTTTTTGCTAACGTTATTGGTGATGCTCGTTGCGGCCATCAATTACCAGAACAATATGACTTTTGCTCTGACCTTTCTGTTGGCCAATCTGTTCGTGATCGCGGTGCTGCATACGTTTGCCAATCTCAGTGGGCTGACTATAAAGGCGGTTCGGGCCAACCCGGTCTTCGCCGGGCAGAAGGCGGAATTTGAAATTCAGTTGTCGCGCGGTGCTAAACGGCGGCATCGAGCGCTGACGCTTAAGTGGAGTGACAGTGATACGGTTACCGTCAGTCTGGATGAAGCGCAGGAGCTTTCCGTCAAGCTCTATCTGCGCACCAGTGAGAGAGGCTGGCATACTCCCGGTCGGCTGTTGATTGAAACGCGCTATCCGCTGGGAATATTGCGCGCCTGGACCTGGATCGATTTAGATATTCGCGCTCTGGTTTATCCGCGCCCGGTCGCCAGTGGGCCGTTACCGGGTATTGCCAGTGACCGCCCGGAAGGTACCTCGGTGCCGGTGCCGGGTCAGGACGATTTCTACGGCCTGCGCGATTATCAAACCCGTGACTCGCTGCGTCAGGTTTACTGGCGCAGTTTGGCTAAGGGCCAGCCGCTGCAGACCAAGCAGTTCACCGCCTATGCGGATACCAGCGTGTGGTTGGACTGGAATATGTTCGAGGGCTTGCCCGCTGAACAGCGTCTCAGTCATTTATGTTATTGGGCGCTGGAATATGATCAGAGTAAAGACGAATACGGGCTGCGCTTGCCCGGGGTGTCAGTAAGCCCAGCCTTGAGCGAAGCGCATCGTCAAAGGGTTTTACGTGAGCTGGCATTGTTTGGAGTTGACGATGAAGCTTGAACAGCAGATTCCACGTAATGCTCTGATCTGGATAGTATTGGCGCAGTTCTCGCTATTATTGCCCCATCTTGGTCGGGTGCCGATGTGGTTGGTGCTGGTCTACGTAGCGGCAGCGGGTACACGCGTCTTGGTGTATCAAGGGCGTTGGTCCTTCCCCAGCCGCGGTGTGAAGGTGGTATGCGCGGCAACCTGTCTGGGAGGCATCTGGTTAAGCTACGACAGTTTGATTGGTCTGGAGCCTACGGTGGCACTGCTATTGGTGGCCTTTTCACTGAAGCTGCTGGAGTTGGCCCAGAAGAAGGATGCTTACTTGCTGTTGTTTCTGGCTTACTTCGTCTGTGTAACCGAGTTTTTGTTTAGTCAGGAACTGCAGGTCACACTGTATCTGCTGGCTGTGGTTACCGTGATAACTGCAGCCTTGGTGGCATTGCAACAGCCGGAGAAACTGGAATTCAGCCTGCTACCGCTGCGTCGCGCCGGCGTAATGCTGCTACAGGCATTTCCGCTGATGCTGATATTGTTTCTGGTATTCCCGCGTATTGATCCACTGTGGAGTGTGCCGTTGCAGCGGCAGGCGGCCAAGTCCGGTGTCAGCAATTTTATGTCTCCTGGAGATATCTCTAATCTGAGCTTATCCGGCGACGTGGCTTTCCGTGTTCAGTTCGACGACTTTGTGCCAGCGCGCAGCCAACTCTACTGGCGTGGATTAGTGTTTTCAAAACTTGAAGACAGCACTTGGCGAGCATTGACCTGGAGTGAGGTGCCGGCCAACGAGAGACGTCCTTTGGTGGTACAAAACTTGGTGGGACAACGGTTCGATTACAGTGTGTTGCTGGAGGCAACCCAGCAAAACTGGCTTTACTCTCTGCGCTATGCGCGTCCCAGTGACCTGGGAGTGATGTCGACCAACGACTTTCGATTGCAGTCGCCGATTGAGCTGGAGGATCAAAAGGAATACCGAGTCAGCTCCTGGACTGATATACCCATCGAACTTGAGCTCAGTGATTGGCGACGAGAGGTAGAGACACAGCTGCCGTTGTCTGGGAATTCAAGAACCCGCGAGCTGGCACAGCAAATGTACTCAGAAGCTGGTGAAGATTCGCGCAGTTTCGTGCGTGCCACCATGGCTATGTTTACAGAGCAGGATTTTCATTACACGCTGCGGCCGCCGAGACTGGGAGGCAATAGCATGGATGAGTTTCTGTTTGAGTCACGGCGCGGTTTTTGTGAACACTACGCGGCTGTATTTGTTTACATGATGCGAGCGGCAGGCGTGCCGGCGCGAGTGGTAGCCGGTTATCAGGGTGGCGAATTAAGTCCTATCAATGGCACTCTGATCGTACATCAGTTTGATGCTCATGCCTGGGCCGAGGTTTGGTTGCCGGGGGAGGGCTGGGTGCGGGCAGACCCTACAGCGGCCATTGCGCCGGAGCGCATTGAGCGGGGTCTTCAATACTCAATGGGTGATGATGAAGGCTTTTTATCGGGCTCACCGCTGTCGCCGCTGCGCTATCGCAATGTTGCCTGGGTGAACCTGCTGCGTTTGCGCCTGGATGCGATGAACTATAGTTGGCAGCGCTTGGTGATGGAGTTTGATAGCGCCAAACAGTACAACCTGTTAAGTGGACTGATTGGCGAAATAAGTCCGGCGCGTATTGCTACCCTGGTGGGCGTGATCTGGATGCTGGTTTTAGGTCCGGTTTTGTATACGCTGCTGCGTCGTCCGGCTAGAGCCAAACTGGATCCGGCAACCTTGAGCTATCTTGATTTCTGCGACCGTATGGCGGCGCAGGGTTGCGTCCGGGAGCCGCGAGAGACACCGGCGGACTACGCGCGTCGCGCTATCGAGCAGCGTCCTGAATGGGGCGAACAGGTCATGGCGATCACCGGTGCGTATGAAACACTCAGCTATTTGCCGCCGCTGCAGGACCAAGAGGCACAATTGCAAAAGCTGCGCAATCTGGTGCGCGGGTTTAGGCCCCGCAAACAGTAAGCCGGGTTAGTCGCAGCCCTTACAACGTGTGCGCCGGGCAAAAAAAAGCCGGGGCAGTGCCCCGGCCTGATACCGCTCAGTGTCTGACTCAGGCAGACACTTCCTGAATCTCAATAGCTGCAATGCGGGCGCCATCTTCGGCACTCTTCTGGAATTCCGCGATCTGATCAAAGTTCAGATAGCGGTAGATTTCCGCCGACATTGATTGCAGGTTTTCTGCATACGATTGATATTCTTCAGGAGTGGGTAGACGCCCTAGAATCGCCCCGACTGAAGCCAGTTCAGCAGACGTAAGATAAACGTTAGCGCCATCGCCAAGCCGATTCGGGAAGTTACGCGTTGATGTCGACAATACCGTAGAGTTAGGCGCGACCCGCGCCTGATTTCCCATGCACAGCGAGCAGCCAGGCATTTCGGTACGCGCACCGGCGGCACCAAAGATATTGTAATAGCCTTCCTCCATCAGTTGATGCTCGTCCATCTTGGTCGGCGGAACAATCCACATACGAGTGGAGATTCCACCCTTGTGCTGTTCCAGCAGTTTACCTGCAGCGCGAAAGTGGCCAATATTGGTCATGCAGCTGCCAATGAAAACCTCATCCACTTTGTCGCCGGCGACTTCCGACAGTAAGCGGGCGTCGTCGGGGTCGTTGGGCGCACACACAATCGGTTCAGTCACTTCAGCCAGATCGATTTCAATGACCGCAGCGTACTCGGCATCGGCATCGGCTTTCATGAGCTGCGGATCGGCCAACCATTCTTCCATCTTGCGAGCTCGGCGTTCCAGTGTACGTGAGTCACCGTAGCCGTCTGCAATCATGGAGCGGAGTAAGACCACGTTTGAACGCAGGTATTCGGTTACCGAATCTTCGCTCAGGGCAATGGTACAGCCAGCAGCGGAACGCTCCGCTGAAGCATCAGACAGCTCAAATGCCTGCTCTGCTGTCAGGTCGCTGAGGCCTTCAATTTCCAGTACCCGGCCAGAGAAGATGTTCTTCTTGCCCTTCTTGTCGACCGTCAGCAGGCCTTCTTGAATAGCGTAGTAGGGGATAGCATGGACTAAATCGCGCAGGGTAATGCCAGGCTGCATGGTGCCCTTAAAGCGCACTAGTACAGACTCTGGCATGTCCAGCGGCATGACGCCGGTAGCCGCAGCAAATGCTACCAGGCCAGAACCGGCGGGGAAGGAAATGCCCATTGGGAAACGGGTATGAGAGTCGCCGCCGGTACCCACGGTATCGGGCAGTAACATGCGGTTAAGCCAGGAGTGGATAATGCCATCGCCCGGGCGCAGAGAAACCCCGCCGCGGGTCATAATGAAATCAGGCAGACTGTGCTGGGTGTCAATATCGACCGGCTTGGGGTACGCCGCAGTATGGCAGAAAGACTGCATAGTCAGGTCAGCGGAGAAGCCAAGGCAAGCGAGATCCTTGAGTTCGTCGCGGGTCATCGGGCCGGTGGTATCCTGGGAGCCAACCGTGGTCATGCGTGGCTCGCAGTACGTGCCGGCACGCACGCCGTCAATACCGCAGGCTCTGCCGACCATCTTCTGTGCCAGGGTGAAGCCTTTGTCGCTGGCAGCTGGCACGTCGGGCTTACGGAAGAGCTCAGATGCTGGCAGACCCAGTGATTCGCGGGCACGCGTAGTAAGGCCGCGGCCGATAATCAAATTGATGCGCCCGCCGGCGCGTACTTCGTCCAGGAGAACATCAGATTTCAGCTCAAACTCGGATATGACGTCGCCGGACTCAGACAGAATTTTGCCATCATAGGGGCGGATTTCTATGACATCCCCCATACCCAGGTCGTCTACCGGGGCTTCAAAAACCAGCGCGCCTGCATCTTCCATGGTGTTATAAAAGATGGGAGCGACCTTGCCACCGATACAGATGCCGCCGCCTTTCTTGTTGGGTACGCCTTCCAAATCATCACCAAAGAACCACAGTACTGAGTTGGTAGCAGACTTACGCGAGGAGCCGGTGCCTACGACGTCACCGACAAACGCAACGGGTAGGCCTTGTGCTTGAACTTTTGCAACCTGCGCCATAGGGCCGCGCACACCGTGCTCTTCAGGTTCCAGACCGTCGCGGGTCATTTTGTACATAGCCTGCGCATGCAGGGGTATGTCTGGGCGTGACCAGGCGTCAGGGGCGGGCGACAGATCATCGGTATTGGTCTCGCCAGTTACCTTGAAAACAGCAACTTTGATCGACTCAGCCACTGCGGGGCTATCGGTGAACCACTCGCCGTCGGCCCAGGACTGCATAACGGCTTCGGCGTTGCTGTTACCAGAGCGAGCCAGTTGCTCAACGTCATGAAAAGCATCGAACATGAGTAGCGTGTGCTTCAGTTGCTGGGCCGCCGTTGCGCCTAGCGCATCATCGGTAAGCAAGCCCACCATGGCTTCTATATTGTAGCCACCCAGCATTTTGCCCAATAGCTCTACGGCGTGCTGGGCAGAGATCAAGTCACAGCTCTCTTCACTTTTGGCAATGGCTGAGAGAAAACCGGCTTTAACGTAGGCGGCTTCGTCAACGCCCGGGGGCACGCGATTACTGATCAGATCGAGCAAAAAGGCGTCTTCACCCGCCGGTGGTGCTTTCAGAAGCTCAATCAGACCCGCTACTTGCTCGGCATTGAGGGGTTTGGGTGGGATGCCAAGGCTGGCGCGCTCGGCAACGTGCTCTCGGTATGCGTCTAACACGATAGATCTCCTGAATTGGTTTAAATTTGGCGCTGGATTATAGCTTAAAGGCCACGTAATTTGGAGTCTCAGAGGCGAATACCGTGCATTCATTCGAGTGATACCTTACACTTCTCGCGATGAACGAGATCCGCGTCAAAACCCCCTGTATCGGAGTCTGCTCGACCGGCATTGGCGATCGAGTCTGCCGTGGGTGCAAACGTTTTGCGCACGAGGTCATCGACTGGAACAGCTACGATAACCAGCAAAAAACCCTGATCGATCAGCGCCTGACAGATTTTCTGAGCCGCTGTGTGGCGAATAAGCTACAGGTGGTCGATCCACTATTGCTGGAACGGCAACTGCAGGCGCAAATGATAGACTTTCCGCGCCACAAAGATCATTTCTGCTGGGCCTATGCTTTACTCAAGGCCGGTGGGGGTCAGATTGAAAAGCCTTTGGACTATGGACTGCTGATTGACGCCGAATTTCGCAATGTCTCGCTGAAACAGCTGCGCCTGATTATAGATGACGAATTTTTTATTCTGTCTGACGCTTATTACGAGCGTTACGTTGACGCCACCCGCACCGCCTGAGCCCGGCTATGAGTGCTATTGCCGATATAGAAGCCTTTTTGCCCTGTGTGACGCCTCAGGCGTGGGTTGAGTGGGCGCTTGAGCACCCCGAATGGCTGTTAATTGACCATGCCAATTGCGAGCATGCGGCGGCGCAATCGGCTCTGACTATTATGAAGCGATACCGTTCAGGGATCCCCGGCATTGCAGATACGGTGCGCTCCCATGCAGACTCGGATCAAAAAAGTCCGGCCCACCTGCAGTATCGCAGGATAGATCAACCGCGGTTGTTGCAAAAAATGTCGCGACTGGCGCGGGAGGAACTGCGCCATTTTGAGCAGGTGGCAGCCCTGATGCAGCAGCGAAGTATTACCTATAAAGCTTTATCAGCCGGTCGTTATGCCGCTGAGTTGCGCCAATTGGTGCGCAGCCCAGAGCCTGCGCGTCTGGTAGACACCCTGTTGGTCGGCGCCGTTATTGAAGCGCGCTCTTGTGAGCGGTTCGCCAGACTGGCGCCGCGTCTGGATAGCGAGCTGAGCGAATTTTATGGCTCGCTGCTAAAGTCCGAGAGTCGACATTTTCTGGATTATCTGGCCTTGGCCGAGGCGCTGGCGGGACCTGAGGAAATAGCGGGGCGACTGTTGCTGATTAAACACCGAGAGCAGGAATTAATCGAGTCTCCAGATACCGAGTTTAGATTCCATAGTGGCGTGCCGGCAGCAGGAGCTACTAGCCAGAATTAACTTTGTTTGTTGCCCCGGTCGCGCAGGGGCTGCGCGACATTAAGGGGCATAGGGTGCGAGTATTGGCGGGGTAGCTTCAGTCTTCGACGACTTTGACTGACTCTATAATGACATCGTCCAACGGTACGTCCTGATGGCCGCCCTTGCTGCCGGTTGGCACTGCCTTAATTTTCTCAATCACGTCCATGCCGTCAGTGACTTTGCCAAATACCGCATAACCCCAGCCCTGGCTGTTTTTACCGGTGTGGTTCAGGAAGTCATTGTCCTTCACGTTAAAGAAGAATTGAGCCGTTGCCGAGTGGGGGTCCATAGTACGCGCCATGGCAATAGTGCCATTGTCGTTCTTGAGGCCGTTATCGGCTTCGTTTTCGATATTTTCGCCGGTGGACTTCTGTTCCATGCCGACTTCAAATCCGCCACCCTGGATCATAAAGTTGTCTATAACGCGGTGAAAAACCGTGCCGTCGTAAAACCCGTCTTTGGCATAAGCGATAAAATTGGCGCAGGTCTGCGGGGCCTTGTCTGCGTCGAGCTCGATAGTAATGTCGCCGAAGGTGGTTCGCATTATAATCATTCTGTGTTCCTTGTCAGGGCTGGCTGCTGGTTTCAAAAGGATGCAATGATACGGACTTTTGCCGGTGCAGTGAACCCAAATGTCTCCTATAATGTGCCCCCTTTTTGTGACCGGTTACCGCTGATATGACAGAAGCTGCGCCCCCCGCCAATTTCCTGCACACGATAATTGCAGATGACCTTGCTTCCGGGCGGCGCCAGCAGGTGGTTACGCGCTTTCCGCCAGAGCCCAATGGCTATCTGCATATCGGCCATGCCAAGTCGATTAGCGTTAATTTCGGCCTGGCGGAGGCCTTCGGTGGCGTCTGCAATTTGCGTTTTGATGACACTAACCCTGAAAAAGAAGATCAGGAATTCATCGATTCTATCCAGCAGGATATCCGCTGGCTTGGGTATCAGTGGGCCGGAGAAGTGCATTATGCCTCCAGCTACTTTCAACAATTGTATGATTGGGCGGTGCATCTGGTAGAGCAGGGGCACGCCTACGTCTGTGATCTTTCTGCTGATGAGGCGCGAGAATATCGCGGTACGCTGACTGAAGCGGGCCGTAATAGCCCCTATCGTGAGCGCAGTGTGGCTGAAAATCTGGAGTTGCTGGCGGCTATGAAGGCCGGAGAATTCGATGACGGCGCTAAAGTGCTGCGCGCCAAGATCGACATGGCCGCCCCTAATATGAACCTGCGCGACCCCATCATTTACCGCATTCGCAAGGTTCGACATCATCAGACGGGAGATGACTGGTGCATCTACCCGACCTATGACTTTGCCCATGGGCAGGGTGACGCGATTGAAGGTGTCACACATTCCATCTGCACCCTCGAGTTTGAGGATCATCGGCCCTTGTATGAGTGGTTTCTTGAGCATTTGCCGGTAGAGGCAGCACCGCGTCAGTATGAATTTGGTCGTTTAAATACCAGTTATACGATTACCAGTAAACGCAAGCTCAAGCAGTTGGTGGATGACAATGTCGTCGCTGGTTGGGATGACCCGCGTATGCCTACCATTGCTGGAATGCGTCGCCGCGGCTATACGCCGGCGGCATTGCGCAAGTTCTGTGAAATGGTGGGAACTACCCGCGGCGACGGCATCGTCGATGTTGCCATGCTGGAGCATGCTATACGCGATGACCTGAACACGAATGCGCCGCGCGCTATGTGCGTACTGGACCCGCTGAAAGTGGTGCTGGTCAACTACCCTGAGGATCAGCAGCAGACGCTGACCGTGCCCAGTCACCCTAACCGGGATGACCTCGGTGAGCGCGAACTACCCTTCGGCCGTGAGTTGATGATAGACCGGGATGACTTTAGAGAAGAGGCCAACAAAAAGTACAAGCGTCTGGTTATTGGCAAACGCGTGCGTTTGCGCAACGCCTGCATTATTGAGGCAGTAGAGGCGATTAAGGACAGTGAGGGGAATATAGTAAAAGTGCATTGCCGGATGATTGAGGACACCTTTGGCAAGGACCCCGCCGATGGTGTGAAGGCCAAAGGCGTTATTCATTGGGTCGCTGCGCACGGCGGACAGCGTGCGGAACTGCGTATCTATGATCGCCTTTTCAACCATGAGGCGCCTGACAAGGGCAGCGATGACCTCATGTCCTATATTAACCCTGAGTCGCTGCTTGTTAAGCAGGGCTGTTGGATAGAGCCGGGGTTGGTGGATGCGGCCCCGGAAAGTCATTTTCAGTTTGAGCGTGAGGGCTATTTTGTCGCCGATCGCTATGATCACAGCAGCGACACACCGGTATTCAATTTGACTATCGGGTTACGTGATACCTGGGCGAGCGCGGGGTCCTGAGCGGATGAGCATACAAATTTACAATACGCTGAGCGGTCGCAAGGAAGAATTTGAGTCGCTTGAGCCTGAAAAAGTCACCATGTATGTGTGCGGACCCACGGTCTACAACCTGGCGCATATAGGCAATGCGCGGCCGGTGGTGGTGTTTGATACCTTGTTCCGGTTGTTGCAGACCCAATATGACGAGGTTGTTTACGCACGCAACATCACCGATATCGATGACAAGATTATTCAGGCCATCGCTGAGTCGGGCCGTGATATGGGCGAGTTTACTGACGAGTTCACGGAGAAGTATCGCGCCGACATGGGTTCGCTGAATGCTCTGGCGCCCTCTATGGAGCCGCGCGCTACCGCTCATATTGAAGAGATGACCGAGCTGGCGCGGACCCTGATAGAAAAAGGTAACGCCTACGAGTCCGAAGGTCATGTACTGTTTGCAGTGCAATCAATGCCAGACTACGGCCAGCTTTCGCACCGTTCGCTGGATGATATGCAGGCCGGGGCGCGGGTCGAAGTCGCTAGCTACAAGCGCTACCCGGGCGATTTTGTGCTCTGGAAACCAGCCGCAGCAGATGAGCCGGGTTGGGACAGCCCCTGGGGGCGTGGTCGGCCGGGTTGGCACTTGGAGTGCACCGCCATGATTCACGCGCACTTGGGCGATACTATTGATATTCACGGTGGCGGTCGCGACCTTATATTTCCGCATCATGAAAACGAACTGGCTCAGAGCCAGTGTGCTCATGGCGGTCAATATGTGCGCTATTGGATGCACAATGCTTATCTGGATATCGATGGTGAGAAGATGTCCAAGTCGTTGGGCAATTTCCGCATGGTGCGTGACCTGTTGACGCACTATCCGGGTGAAGTCCTGCGCTTTGCCTTGCTGTCGGCGCACTATCGCAGCCCGCTCAATTTCTCTGCCGATCTGTTGCAGCAGGCACAGGCGGCGCTGGACGGTATTTATGGCGCGCTGCGTGATGCCAGCGACGTCGGTGTTGAGATGGACATCGTGCTGGAGGGCGAGGCCTTTTACGCGGCGCTTAAGGATGACCTCAATACACCAGAGGCGATAGCGGAGCTACATGTGTTAGCACACGGCTTGAATAAGGCTGAAGGTGATGACCGCATCTTGTTAAAGGGTCGTTTGCTAGCGGCGGGGGATCTATTGGGGCTACTGCAGGTCAATCCTGAAGAGTGGTTTCAGAGCAGCCTTGATGATGAGGCTATTGCAGCGCCGGAAATTGAAGCGCTAATTGCCGAACGACAGCAGGCCAAGCTGGATAAAGACTATGCTCGCTCTGATCAGATTCGCGATGAGCTCGCTGCGAGTGGGGTAGTGCTGGAAGATTCGCGTGAAGGAACCAGCTGGCGCCGCGGTTAGCGGCGCTTTACCGGTTACTGGTGACGCAGGCTGACTAGCCCAGACTGCGTTCAGCAGAAGCTACGCTCTGATAAATGAGCGTATTGATTGTCATGGGGCCGACGCCGCCCGGTACTGGTGTGTAAGCCGCAGCACGTTCGGTAATCGCCGATAGTTCGATGTCACCGACGCCACCGGGGTGATAGCCAGCGTCAACAACAACCGCGCCATCCTTGATCCAGTCGCCCTTGATAAACTCGGGCTTGCCAACCGCGCCGACAATAATATCGGCCTGTTTGACCAACTCAGCCAGATTTTGGGTGCGTGAATGGCAGATGGTTACCGTGGCATTTTTCTGCAGCAGCATCATTGCCATCGGCTTACCTAAAATCGGTGAGCGGCCGACAACGACGGCGTGCTTACCTTCTATTTCTATCTGGTAGTGTTCCAGAGTGCGCATAATGCCCTGAGGGGTAGCGCAACCGTAAGCCTCTTCGCCCATCGCCATGCGACCAAAGCCCAGACAAGTTACGCCATCAACGTCCTTGTGTAAGGCGATAGCATCAAAGCAGGCGCGCTCGTCCACCTGCTCCGGTACCGGGTGTTGGAGCAATATGCCATGTACATCGGGGTCTGCGTTCAGTTCCTCAATTTTGTTGAGAAGCTGCTCTGTGGTAGTGGTGGAGGGCAGCTCTACTGCCAGGGAGTCCATGCCAACGCGACGGCAGGCATTGCCCTTCATTTTCACGTAGGTCGCTGAAGCGGGGTCATCGCCCACCAGAATTGTCGCCAGAATGGGTGTTTTGCCGCCTGATTGCTCCTTTAACTGCTCAACTCGCTGCAGTAATTCCGCTTCAGTGGCTGCCGCCAGGGCCTTTCCATCCAATACCATTGCCGACATAACAGCTGTTCCTTTTGGGGGTAGTCTAAAAGTCGCGGATTATCGCATGAGCACCGCAGCGGGGGGAAGCACCGTACCGGTTAAGAACCTGTTAACTACCTGCTTTTCGCGTTGACGCTGGGGAGGGTGGCGGGTATGATGCGCGCTCTTGAAAATCGCAAGTTTCAATACCTTGTCGGGGTATAGCGCAGTCTGGTAGCGCGCCTGCTTTGGGAGCAGGATGTCGGGAGTTCGAATCTCTCTACCCCGACCACTTTTTAGTGGTGGCCGTAGCTCACCAGGTAGAGCACCGGATTGTGACTCCGGAGGTAGCGGGTTCAAGACCCGTCGGCCACCCCATTACACTAATCGAGCTGACCACACCCCCTTGGAAGCCCGTTAGTTCTGCAGCCACCGCGGTTGGAGTTGTCCTATAATGGCAACTGTTTGAGTTATGCGCCCGTAGCTCAGCTGGATAGAGCATCCGCCTTCTAAGCGGACGGTCACAGGTTCGAATCCTGTCGGGCGCACCATTTTCAGCATCGCCCAATACCCTATACATCACAAAACAAGCCACCTATAGTGTCCCACTTTGTGTGGCGCAGTCAGCGCTGCTGTCATCTTTAACTGAGCGGGGATATAGCGGGTATGAAAACCAGAGTCACTGAGATGTTGGGTATAGAAACGCCGATTATTTGCGGCGGCATGATGCGAGTAGGGACGGCAGAGCTGGCCGCCGCAGCCTCGAATGCCGGGGCACTGGGCGTGATGACAGCCTTGTCCCAACCCACACCAGAACTATTACGCGCAGAAATAGAAAAATGCCGCTCCCTGACCGACAAACCTTTTGGTGTAAACCTGACGGTGGGAGTAGTCGCAACGCCGGTTGATTATGACGAGTACATCTCGGTCATTCTTGACTGTGGTGTGAAGATCATTGAGACCGCGGGGCGCAGCCCCGAACCTTTTATGGAGCGCTTCAAAGCGGCCGGTGTAAAAGTTATTCATAAGTGTGTGGCGGTGCGTCACGCGCTCAAGGCTGAGCGCATTGGGGTTGATATCGTCAGCATCGATGGTTTTGAATGCGCCGGTCACCCGGGCGAGCAGGATGTGGGCGGACTAGTACTGTTCCCGGCCACCACTCAGGCGCTGAAGATCCCTGTCGTCGCTTCTGGCGGTATCGCCGACGGCCGCGGTCTGGCTGCAGCACTGGCATTGGGTTGCGAAGGTATCAATATGGGGACCCGGTTTCTGGTTACCGAAGAGGCGCCCATCCATGAAGGTATCAAGCAAAAAGTCGTGGAGATGGACGAAAACCAGACCCGATTGATTTTTAGAAGCTACAAGAATACCGCGCGGGTTTACCGCAATGGGATTGCTGATAGCGTCGCCGATATAGAAGCCGCAGGCGGCGAGTTTGGCGAGGTCCATCATCTGGTGTCTGGCCAGAATCAGGAAAAGGCCTGGAGCACCGGGGATATCGAAGCCGGCATGGTTACGGTCGGTATGAGTGGCGGTCTGATCAACGATATTCCCAGCTGCGATCAGTTGGTGAAAAATATCATGGCTGATGCTGAAGCAATTATCCGTCAGCGGCTCACCTCTATGCTGGACTAATTTTCCACGCGCAGACGCTGGAATCAGCGCGGCGTCACCTGGCGCCGCGGCACAAACTTGCGTGCCTTCCCCGAGATTGCTAGCATCTGCCGCGTTTTGATTTCTTATATAAGGTTTTTGTCCGTTTCTATGTCTGCTAAATATATTTTCGCCTCGTTACTCTGTAGTTTTCTTTTCCTTTCTGCCTGCTCTGGGGATAACTCAGGCGCGCCGCAATCGATGCTGCCCGAGCCAGTGTATTCGGTTGATCCTGCGACGATTGATGTGAGTACAGCTGCTAGCTGCGATATCACGCAGCCCGACTACTGTCTGTTTCCGTTTCCCAATGATTTCTTTACGACTGAAGATGTCAGCGCGAATACGGGGCGCAGAGTCAGCTTCGACGCTGCTGTTATGCCGCTTAACCTGGACGCGGATCCGTTTGACGTTACCGAGCACAATCGCAATGACGGTTTTTCTCCAGGCCCACTGATACTGGCGCAGATTCCCGGAGTGAGTTTGAGTGAGACCGGTGCCGCGCCGCTGACCGATATTGGTCTGTCGTTGGCAACTGACGCGCCGATTCAGGTGCTAAATGCGACCACCGGTGAGCCACAGTTGATCTGGACGGAATTGGATAGCTATGCCCCGCCAGAATCAGGGCTACTCATGATCAGGGTGGCAAAGAATCTGACTCCCGGTGAGCGTTATATTGTAGTGCTGCGTAATTTGCGCGACGCAGACGGTGCAACAATGGAGCCCAGCGATGCCTTTAAAGTATTCCAAGAACAGATTCCATCCGATATTGAGGCTTTCGAATCTCGACGCGAGCATATGGAATCCCTGTTCAGTGCGCTGTCGGGCTTTGGAATCGAACGCGAGTCGCTGTTTTTGACCTGGGACTTTACCGTGGCCTCCAGCGATAATATTACTGGCAGGGCAGTTCATATGCGCGATACCGCATTGGCAAATCTTGCGGGCGCGGCACCATCGGTGGTGATTACTGAAGTGATTGAGCTGGCACCAACAGATCCTGGCGGAGCTGATCTGGCGCGAACTGTGCGCGGTACGGTCGAGGTCTCCAATTTTCTTTCCTCAGCGTCAGGAGATCCAGGCTCCGTTCTCAACTACGACAGTCTAGCGCCCGATGCTCTGCCGGTGCAGCTAAATGGTAATGCCACGGTTGCAGTGCCTTTTGTTTGCGCCATTCCTCCGGCGGCATTTGCTGACGCGGCCGATTTCAGTACTGACACGCGCGCGGTGATTGCCGGGCACGGTCTGTTCGGTGATCGGGACTCTGTGTTGGGCCTGGCTGCGCTTGCCAATGATCAGAATCTGATTTACTGCGGCATGGATTGGTGGGGTATGTCGAATCAGGACTTGGGTGTGACCTTCGGGGTATTGAGTAATATCAGTTTGTTTCCAACCCTGGTAGATCGACTGCAACAGGCATTTGTTAACAAAATATTACTGTCTGAAGCGTTGGTTAAAAGCGACGGTTTTGCGAGTGAGCCAGCCTTTCAGCACCCCAACGGTACACCGTTGTTCAAAGCCGGCGAGGTGCACTACGATGGCTTGAGTCAGGGCGGGATACTGGGTGGTGCGCTGACGGCCCTGAATCCGCATTTTGAGCGCTCGGTATTGATGGTGCCGGGCTTGCGTTTCAGTTTATTGATGCGGCGCAGCAATGCCTGGGCAGGGTTTTCGATTGGCTTCGATCCAGCCTATCCAGAACCAGTAGACAAGGCGATGGGCCTTGCGCTGTTGCAGATGCTCTGGGACCGCGGTGAAAATAACGGTTATTCAGGTCATATCACCCGCAATCCATTGCCGGGCTCCAGTGCAAGCCGAGTGCTGGTGCAGGCGGCTGTAGGCGATGCTACTGTAACTGAGACCGCGGCTGAGGTGCTGGCTCGTAGTTTGCAGTTGCATAGACACGTACCAACGGTGGTGGCGGGTCGCCATATTGCTGTGGAGCCTTACGTGGGTATAGACAGCATAGATGCCTATCCATTTGCGGGAAGCGCGCTGATAATCTTCGATTCGGGCCCTTTTCCGATAGCCGGACATGATGGTACACAATTACAGCCAGTGGCAAACACGCCGCAGTCTGAGGGGTACAATACCCATGGCATGCCGTTTAGTCAGGAGCCGGCCTGGCAGCAAAAAGGGCACTTTTGGCGTACCGGTGAGGTGCTCAATGTGTGCGGTGCCAGCGCTTGCTTCGGTGATGGCTACGATGGTACGCCGGGGGAATATGTCGCTCCCTGAGCCTGTGCAGTTGCGGATTTAGAGTAGAACAATCAGCGATGGCGGCCAACTTCGGCGGCCTGATGAGGATTATCAGGGGTAGGGTATGAGTTTGGGAGCAGGTGTAGATATATTTTCGATGGCGGGCAAGACTGTCGCTATCACCGGCGCTTCGTCGGGTTTTGGTTCTCATTTTGCCGGTGCTCTAGCCGCCGCTGGTGCGCGTGTTGTTTTGGGTGCGCGACGCATTGATAAAATCGCTGCAAGAGTGGAAGAAATAAATGCCGGCGGCGGCGAGGCTCTGGGATTAGAGCTGGATGTTCGCGACCGTGATAGCGCTGCGCGTTTTCTGGAAGAAGCTGAAGCCGCCTTTGGACCGCTGGATGTCCTGGTGAATAATGCCGGTGTGGAGTCTGGTGCCAGCACCTATGTTTCTATGGATGAAGATGACTGGGACTATGTGCTGGATACTAATCTGAAGGCCGCGTGGCGTCTCTGCAAGATGTATACGGAACGGGTCGGTGGTCGCGAGACTAAGGGCAATATCGTCAACATTGCCTCGATTACTGCCTACCGCACCATAAAAGGTCAGTTTCCCTACGCGGTGTCCAAGGCCGGATTGATCAAGGCAACCGAGATTATGGCCCTGGAAGGCGCCCGTTACGGGGTGCGTTGTAACGCCATCGCGCCCGGCTATATTCTCACTGACGTGAGTCGAGTGCTGCTCGAAAGTGAGCGCTCGGAGTCCATTGTGAAGGGCATACCCATGCGCCGTTTCGGTGAATTCGAAGACCTTGAGGGCGCGTTGCTGTTGCTGTGCTCAGATGCTTCTGCGTATATGAGCGGCTCCACCATCGTGGTCGATGGCGGGCATATCTGCGCCGAGCTATAAGCTAAACGACTGGCACTCCGGCAATCCAGGGGTGGAGGACGTAAACGACGGCAGTGACGACCACCGCTATCACCAGACCTAAAATCTCGCTACCCCAAGAGGGCGGCTCGACCTTTGCGGCGGGTCCATCCCGCCGGCTGATCAAAACAATTTCTAGCAAAGCCCACAACCCCAGGCCGCCAAACAGGGCCAGCGAGCGCGAATCACCATTAGCCAGCAAATGTGCCACGGACCACAGTACCAGGCTGCTTAACTGTGGGTGCGGCAATATCCGCTTCAGGCGAGTGTTGCGTTTGGCAGATATAAACAACAGGAAAGCCACTAACATCAGTGGCAGCGCCAGCATCTGCAGGCCCACTGGCGGCAAGTAGACCAGACTGGG
Organism: Candidatus Litorirhabdus singularis; assembly: GCF_026262625.1. Lineage (GTDB taxonomy): Bacteria > Pseudomonadota > Gammaproteobacteria > Pseudomonadales > Halieaceae > Litorirhabdus > Litorirhabdus singularis. The sequence goes on along the minus strand of NZ_SHNN01000002.1, from coordinate 862,441 downwards.
CTGAGCGCTGCGCCAGCCCATGACTATAAGGCCCAGGCCAGACAGTACGCCCAGTGAGAACAGGCCCATATAACCGCCTTCACCGAGCTTTGCTTTCACACTGGTTTTCAGCGACGGAAATAGAGTGGGTATAAAGTGTACGGCTGCCCAGAGACAGATTCCGCCTATCAGTAAACTCATAATGTGGCCCTCCGGCCCTTTTTTTGTCCAGTCTAGAAGTTTGCGGGCACTATAGCCAATGCCGTTTATGTCTGTGCTAAGTGTTCAGATGAATCACTACACTGCGATTGCCGCGCGCATGCCGATGTTCCCACAGAAATATACCCTGCCAAGTGCCTAGCAACAGTTCTCCGTTTTGCAGCGGTATCGCCACCGACACAGCGGTCAGCGCGGCTTTAATATGGGCCGGCATATCGTCGCTACCTTCCGTAGTGTGGGTATACAAAGGATCATTCTCGGGCACCAGGCGATTGAGCCAGTTCTCCAGGTCTACGCGGGCGCTGCTATCGTAGTCTTCCTGTATCAACAGACTGGCAGAGGTGTGCTGGATAAACAGCGTACACAGCCCTTCGGCGGCGTTCGAGGGCAGCGCCTGCTGTACGGCTTGGGTAATGGGATATAAGCCCTGGCCGCTAACGGCTATTTCTATCGTTTTGATCATGCAAATTCTCACGTTATTCAGGTCAAGGTTAAACCACTTCCAGCGTTGCCGCACTGCTGTGTTTATGGGACATTGGCGGTCTAATGATAAAACTGGCAGGGGTAAGCAATGAGCGGACGTATGCAGGACAAAGTGACCTTGATTACCGGCGGTGCTTCGGGCATTGGCGAGGGCATGGTACGCAGGTTTTGTGCCGAAGGCGCGCGAGTTATTCTGGCGGATATTAACGAGGCCGGTGGACGCGATGTAGCGGCCAGCTGTGGCGCAGAATTTTATCACCTGGATGTTACCAGCGAGAGTGACTGGGCGGCTCTGGCGGCGCATGTGCGCAGCGAATATGGCCGTTTGGATGCGTTACTGAACAATGCCGGTATCGTTAGCAGTCAGTCAATTGTCGACGTTGATGTGGCGACCTGGAACCGCTTGTTGGCTATTAACTTGACCGGCATGATGCTGGGCTGTCAGACCGCTATTGCGCTGATGGGGGAAAACAAGCCAACGGCTGGCGGCAGTATAGTCAATACAGCCTCTTCAACCTCTTATCTGGCGATACCCGGTGATGTGGCCTATGTGACATCGAAGGCTGGTGTTGTGGGGCTAACCAAGTCGGTGGCGGTTTTTTGCGCGACTGAAGGACTGAATGTTCGCTGCAATTCCATACACCCGGGCGCGACACCTACCGCTATATTGCAACCTGCGCTGGATGCTGCCCCGGAGATTGTGCCTAACCTTGAGCGTATGTCACCGCTGAAACGGATGGGGAGTGCGGCAGAGGTGGCGGCAATGGCGTTGTTTTTGGCGTCTGACGAAGCCAGTTATTGCACCGGCGGCCAGTTTCCCGTGGAGGGAGGTACTGTCAGCGAACATCCGCGGATGTTCTAGGACTCTTAGCCATCTTCGGGCTGAGTGTTCTTGGCCGCGTACATATTGGCGTCGGCCGCTTCATACAGGTCCAGTATGCTATCGCCCTGAGCCGGGTAAAGTGCGCCGCCAATCGCACAGTCATAGTCCAGATTTGCATCGCCGGATTTGACGCCGTCGCAGGGAACTTGCAGAAAGCGCTCTATAGCTTGCTCCATGCCGCTGCGGTGATCCACCGCACCGAGTATTACCGCGAACTCGTCGCCGCCCAGACGGGCAATGAAGTCACTCTGACGAAATCCGGCGCGCATGCGGCCGGCCATGTTACGCAGAATTTCGTCGCCAACGGCGTGACCATGGTTATCGTTAATCTGCTTGAAGTTATTGAGGTCAATAATAAGCAGTCCGAATACTGAATCCTGACGCTGTGCGCGCACCAAGGCGCGCTCAGCCTCCTCAAAGAATGAACGGCGATTGGGAATAGTTGTCAGCTCATCGTGAGACGCTAAATGATCCAGGTGTTGGGCGCTGAGTTGCATACTACGATGTAAGCGCTTGTTAGATACGAGGTAGGACATTAACACCCCGATGATGATCAGTAGGGTACCCATCAAGGAGATCGTCTGGACGATGGCAATGTTAGCTTCGAAGGTGAGTGCGGTCATGGAATGGCCGCGAAACTCCAGCGTTACCAGAGTTAGCCAGGCTAGAATGACGAGACAAGTCCATATATAGGCCCAGCGCCGTTTCATTAAAGTTGCAGCCAATACGGGCAGCACCAGCATGAAGATAACAGTAGGGGATAGGACACCGCCGAGATAGAAACTGGACCCGAACAGAAGACTGCCCAGTGCAGCTAGCAATATATTGGCACACAGGTCTCGTGCCCCGGTCAGCATAAACAGAAGCCGCACCGAGACGACCATGGCCAGCACGCCGCTCAGGAGATAACTGCCAAAGAGACGACCGTCTCCGGTGGTCGGAATGATCAGGTAAAAGATGGCCAGTAGCGCTATGACATTCAGCAGCAGGGTGAACAGCACCTGTACCAGCAGTCGGTCGCGGTGTTGCTCCAGTGATTCTATATGGAGGTCATGGGGGTTTGTTAACAGACCCTCAAGGCGACGGGCGGGTGACGCTTCTCCAGCCTCGGCTGACGCGTTTAGTGGTAGTATAAGGTCAGGTCTAAAGTCAGCCACGGTGCCTGTCCGAGCATAAATAATTGACGTATTTTAGGCGGCCATTTGTGGCTTGTCACACGCTTATTGCTGGTTTTGATAACCAAACACGCTTTTGAGCTGTTCTTCGACCATTTGGTCGAGTGTGGCTACTTCCTCGTCGCTGAAGTAGTCCCGGTAGCCGCCCACCTTGGCGCGTCTGACCTTGAAGGAGTCGGGGTTATCGGGGTCACCAGCCTGCATGCGACTGCCGCTGTTTTTGAAGTGGTTGGTTTTCTCTTTCGCGCGCAGGTTTTCCAGGGAGGCAAATTGCACACATTCGCTGATCCATTCGGGTTTAAATTCCAGCCCCAGAAACTCTACCACACGCGCCATGTGTTGCTCTGGTGAGGCACGCAGGTCCTCGTAGCGGACCATGGCAAAAGCGTCCATGTTGTCGATATCCTGTGCCCACAAATTCATATAGCGGATGATGTTGGGCAGTCCCTGACCCTGGTGGAGCACGAATTCCAGTATCGACAGCTCGGCACCATGTGGCGGATAGCCGTTGATAACTTTTTTACGGGGCCGCATGCGATGGCGCCACTGAAAGTATTGCGATACGGCTACATCCTGCGGTCGTCGTGCCAGTAGCAGGGTTGGCTTGCGATAGTAGTCACGCTTGCTCTGCAAATTGCCGGTATAGCTGCGTAGGTAGTTGTCATGACTGAAAAATATTTTTGGTGCAGCGGGATTCAGGCGGTGGAAATTATCAAATTCCAGCATTTGATCATCTGCGATACCGTATTGAAGCTGGCAATAGCGTGAAATCATTACCCGCAGCCACGTGCGTCCGGCTTTGCCATAGGACACGACGGCGCTGTCACAGGCTTGCAGCTGTGCAAATTCGCGCCGCCCGCGAAACCAGCGCTCCAGCTTGATCGATGTATTTGTGATGAGGCTCATGTAAGTGCGGGCTGTTTCAATTCAGGTGTTGTCCATCCAGGTAATACCACTGTCCCTCCAGTCGCTCAAAGCGACTGACTTCATGCAGGCGATGACCGCGCCCGTCTATTTTGTAGCGGGCAACGAATTCTACCGTGCCGGCCTTGTCATCAACACCGCCCGACGCGGTATTTTTTACTTGTAGGCCTAGCCATCGCTGTCCGTTAGTAAATCGAACACGGGAGGGCCGTGTTTGCGGATGCCAGCTCGCCAATAAATAGCTTTCCGCCTCCACCACATAGGCGCTATATCGTGAACGCATCAGGGCTGCCGCGGTGGCGGCAGCCCTATCGCCGCGAATGATGGGTGCGCAGCAGGTCTCCCACAAGGTTCTGCTACCACAGTGGCACGGTTGAGCTTCTGTACTCGTGGCGGGCAAATCCTCACTCCGGGGTGATTGAGACGATGGATCAGTTTAAACTGTCTGCCCTTGCGTTGGCGAGCCGGTAATGAATTTCGGCTGGTTCAGCCCCCTGTTACAACCACCCAGGAGATCACGCCGATGTCTGCATTCAGCTTCGAAGCGACCAGCAACACACTTGCCACTGCCCAAGGCAGCATTCACTACCATGAGGCAGGAGAGGGGCCGGTTTTATTGATGATTCATGGCTCTGGGCCAGGCGTCACCGGTTGGGCCAATTTCCAGGGCAATCTGGAAGTTTTCTCCGAGCACTTCCGCTGCCTGATTATCGATTTACCGGGTTATGGTAAAAGTGACGCGGTTGAGGGCGACCCGATCGGCGGTTGTGTCGTCGCCTGTCTCGCATTGCTCGATGGGCTTAACATCGATAAGGCCCATCTTATCGGTAATTCTTTGGGTGGTATCGTGGGCTCTCATATAGCCGCATCCAGCCCAGACCGCGTGGGTAGTTTTGTGACCATCGGTGGCATCGGTATGAATATTTTTTCTCCGTTTCCTGGCGAGGGCTTGAACCTGCTGACCGAGTTTACCGAGAACCCCAGCCGTGAACGCCTGATTCAGTGGTTGCACTCTATGGTGTTCGATCCTGCACTGGTGACAGAGGATATGATCGAGACGCGTTACGAACAGGCTATTGAGCCGGTAACGCTAGCCACTAGTCGCAAACTATATTCCAAGGCCAGTATCGGTGCTACAGCTGCGTTTTTCAGAGGTGAGCATACCGTGCAACGGATAGCACATTTGGCCTCCATCAAGGCGCCAACGCTGATTACCTGGGGTCGTGATGATCGCGTCAGTCCGATGGATATAGCGTTGGTGCCAATGCGCATTATACCGAATGCGGAGCTGCACATTTTTCCCAACTGCGGTCATTGGGCGATGATTGAGCGTAAAGCCGAGTTTGAGAATTTGGTGAAGAACTTTCTGCTACGATAACCGCGGCTAGATGAGTAGTTACCGGGGCAGAGACTGCTCGGTAGCTTCCAGCTGGTAAATGGACTGCAAGATACGGCGCCACTCGCGATATTGTTCCTCGAGGCTGCCTTCCAGCTCAACCACCCGACCCTGCAGCTGCATCACGGTAGGGGCGACCTCATTATTAAACCCGGTAGCCAGTTTCGCAGATTCCTGCTGCTGGATCTTTGACCATCGAAAATTGATGTAACTGCGTTTCATGGCTTGGTAGCTACCACTTTTTGGCTTGCTGCGATCAGCCAGGCGCTCTTCATAGGCCTCTTGATAGATCGCTTGCTCGCGATTATAGCGCCGCCATAGATTATACGTGGGTGCCATAGCCGCAAACAGCTTACGATACTGCTCGTCGACCGTATCTACGAATACATACTCCTGCTGCCTGACCTTTTCTATGCGCGCGACCATGGGGTCACCGTAGGCGGGCAGGCGCAGTAATTGATAGTTGCCGGTCTCGTCGCGGTCAAAGTAGGGCCCAAAGGCAGCTGGAGACAGCGTTGCCGCATAGCGCAGAAAGGCCAGGTTGCGGATAGCTTCCAGCGCTTTAGGTTCTAGCGTTTGCGCATAACGGAAAAGATCTGCCAAAACTTCATCGTAGGTTGCCTGAAACGGCCGTGGCCCATTTTGACGGCCGGTCTGATAGGCGTTTTCCGGTGCTATGCCGGAATAGGTTTTGACGAACCAGGTCTGGCCGCGGCTGTCGCTGACGTTAAGCTCAAAACTGAGCTGGATACCGTCTGACTGCAATAATCTGCCGGTGATCAATAACTCTGTGCCGGGGTCGGGATCGGGTATGACGCGAGTCGCGCCCCAGCTGTTGCTGTCGACCAGTACCTGACGCAGAACAAAAGGCAAGTAGCGGGCTTCTGCGCTACGTATTTTAGGGAATATGCCCAGTTCTTTATTGTGGGTGGGGTCGGTAGGAATGCCGGGGTCAAATACCACCAGTGAAATGTTCAATTCACGGGTATCCACAGCTGCGCTGAGCATGCTTACCGGTAGGCAAAGCAGCAGGAATAGACTCAAGCAGGACCAGTGTGCGCGGTGCATTAGAGTTTCGCCCTGCTGCAGACATTACCGCGACTCAGTGTGTACTCGCATTCGTAGTTATCCGGTAGAGGCTTAAAGCGATAATACACCCGATTGACCGTAAAGCCTGCTGGACTGCCACTCTGATTGAGTGTGGTGGTAATTTGCAGGCTTTGGCGGTCCGGGGATATGGTCAGCCGGTGATTGATGCGCAGACCATCAGGTAACTGCATGGCAAATAATAGTTGGTGGGCATCCCAACCACACAATTCTGAGCCTAGTTCATCGACAATGGGTTCTGGCGTGTCATCAGTGAAGGTGCAGCTGAGCGCAAAATTATCTTCACGTTCAACAATGATGTCGTCGGGCCCCTGCTCGATAGTAACGACCTGGGAACCGGTGATGTAGTCTGCCATACGTGCCAGGTCTATTACCCGTGACATAGTGCGTGAAGGGTCTGCGCCGGCGTTGATGCTACTGGCGTTACTGCCACCGGCTGAGCGAGCTCGACGCTCGGCATTGCGGCGCAGTTCGTTATAGATGCTGCGCAGCTGCTGCTCAACGTTGTCGCTGCGGCCGTAATCCATTTCCCAGGAGCCGGTAAGATCGATGGAAGTATCGCGGGGCGCCGCCTTGGAATCCACCGTCGGTGAATTTGAACAGGCGCTCAGGAATGCTGCCAACAGTAGCAAGCATAGTGCTCGCGAGGAGCTATTTATCGGGCGGAAGACTGGGGGAAAAACGGCAAAAATCATTGCCGGAAGTTTACCCTAATTTGATCGTTGATTTCGCGCCTCATTGTAAAGAATTGTGGTGCGACGTCAGGCCTTACGTGCGTGTGCCAGTGCCCGCTCGACCCACGCGGTAGCAGCCATATCCGGTGTGACTTGGCTGCGGTAACAAAGGTCGGCAAAATGTTCGCGGTCGGCGTCCAGGCCAGGATTTTTCTCACACAGGTCATATGCCAACACTCCTCGCTCCGTGCCCGTAGCGGCGCGGTCGAATATATCCTGCCAGTAGACGTCGCGGCCAGCGTTGACATGTTCATTCAATTCGCGAGTCCGAATAGCTATCCAGCAGATCACAGCCAATCCTGACAGTAGCAGTAGATAGGTCATGATTAATGTCTCCTGTTTTCCATTGATCGTATGTTGTGAAGTCTACTGGTGGTTAGTGGATTACAGGATGGCCAAAGCCGCCATGCACCTGACCATTGCCGCCAGTGTTTGTGCTCTTGAAACGCCGATTAGCACTGGCAGACGCGTGGCTATCTGCTAAAATCCTCGGTTTTCTCTGGGGAGCCCGATGATGAGCCTGGCTGACAAAGTACTTGCTGTAAATAATGACCTGCCGATCCGCACTGATGCACCGGTGCACAATGGCAAGGTGCGTTCGGTGTATTGGTTAACGGACGCAGACAGTGCACGTTTGATACGTGAGCGTGGCTATGATGTGGCTGCAGACGCACCACTGGCGATTATGGTGATTTCGGACCGGATATCAGCCTATGAGTGTATTTGGCATGGCGAGGGCGGTATGAACGGTGTTCCCGGCAAGGGCGCAGCGTTGAATGCTATATCCAATCATTGGTTTCGCCTGTTTCGTGAGCGCGGTCTGGCTGACAGTCACATTCTGGAAACCCCGCACCCGTTGGTATGGATCGTACAGAAAGCGCGTCCGGTGATGATAGAAGCGATAGCTCGTCAGTATATTACCGGTTCTATGTGGCGCTCTTATGGCAAAGGCGAGCGGGAGTTTTGTGGTATCCAGATACCCGATGGCCTGGAAAAAGACAGTAAGCTGCCAGAGTTGCTGATTACGCCTTCGAGCAAGGGTATTTTGAAGGGCATTCCAGGCGTTCCTGAAGTTGATGACGTTAACGTGACCCGCGCCGATATTGAGAACAACTATGCGGCATTCAGTTTTGCCAATACGGCGGATATTGACCGTTATGAGAACCTCTTGAGTGAAGGCTTTGAAGTTATTAGCGCAGAACTGGCCAAGCTCGATCAGATATTTGTTGATACCAAGTTTGAGTTTGGTTACGTCACCGATCAGTCAGGTCAGGAAAAACTGATTTATATGGATGAAGTGGGTACTCCAGATTCTTCGCGAATTTGGGATGGTCCTGCGTACCGTGACGGTAAGGTTGTGGAGAATTCCAAGGAAGAGTTTCGCAAGCTGTTGCTCAACTACTTCCCTGATCCCGATATTCTGACGAATAAAGATCGCATGAACGAGCGTCCCGCTCTGGCTAGTGACAATGCGCTTCCCGTAGAGATTATGATGCAGACTTCAGCGACCTATTTGTCTATCGCCGAAAAAATTACCGGCGCTTCTTTGCAGCTGTCGGATAATCCGCGCGCCGAGATTATTGATATTCTCAGTTCACAATTTGGTGTGGTGGTATGAGGGAAGTACCAGCCGACAAGCAACTGCGCACGGCAGCGACCGTAATCCTTTTACGCGATAGCGGCGGCGGACCCGAGGTACTGTTACTGCAGCGGAATAAGGCGGTGCAGTTTGCCGGCGGCATGTGGGTTTTCCCCGGCGGTTCATTGGACCAGGAGGATTGGGATGCAGCCGAGGGTGACGAGGAACAGGCGGCACGCGTAGCGGCTGCGCGCGAAGCGCTGGAAGAGGCCGATATGGCTCTGGACCCCGATACGCTGGTTCACCTTAGCCATTGGACTACGCCGGAAGCTGAAAAGAAGCGATTTTACACCTGGTTTTTTGTCGCCCTGGCGCCTGCGGCCACAGACGTAACGATTGACGGTAGTGAAATTCATGACCATGAATGGATTGGTATTGATGCCGCGGTAGCGCGGCATGAAGCCGGGGACATGGGCTTTTTCCCGCCCACCATTATGACGCTGCGAGCGCTGCGTGGTTACCTCAGCGCTGAAGATGCAGTTATCGGGGTGGCAGCCCAACAGCCGCCGGTGATCTTCCCGGTGGTTGCGCGGACAGATGAGGGTTTTGGGATTATGTTCGCCGGCGATGCCGGTTATGACAGTGGTGATGCCGCTGCGCCAGGACCGCGTCACCGAGTGGTGATGGACAACGGGGTTTGGCGCTATCAATACGAAGGTGATCCCGGCGTTCCACGTATAGATGGGGGCGCCTAGCCGGGGGCGCCTAGATGGGGGCGCCTAGCCGGGGGCGCTTAGCGGGGCTGACTAAGCATTATCAGTAAAGTGATAGTCATTCCGGTCGAATTCCCGCGTCCACTCCCACATCTGTAGAATTTTCCACGGCCATAACAAGGTGCACTTACCTTCTTCATTGGTGTAGAAGCTGTGCTTGATAGACGGGTGTTCCCAGATCATTTGGGCGTGTTGAGCTCGGAAACGGCGATGATAGTCCTCAAAAACATCCGGTTTGCATGCGACCGAGGTGTGACCAGTCTCCAGCAGGGCCTTGATCCCCTCCATCACATAGCGAACCTGACATTCGATATTAAAAATAATACTGCCGCCGAAGGCCAGATTAGTGCCGGGACCGTAGCAGAGGAAAAAGTTGGGGAAGTTGGGCACAGTAATACCCAGGTAAGCCGCCGGTTCGTTACCCCATTGATCTGCCAGTGCCACGTCGTTGCAGCCGCGGATGTTCATGGGCCAGAGGAACTTGTTGGCCTTAAAACCAGTGGCATAGATGATGATATCAGCATCGAAAGTAGTGCCAGATTCACTGGTCACGGTGTGTTCCCCAATCTCAATAACCGCTTCACTTATCAGCTCGACATTGTCGCGCTGCAAGGCCTTTAGCCAGGTACCGTTATCTTGTAGCGTGCGTTTTCCCATGGGCGGATAATCTGGGATTACTTTGTCCAGTAGTTCAGAATCTTCACCCAGTTGGCCGCGAATATAATCAGTAAACATTTCACGGGTAAACTCATTGGCCTCATTGATGGAGCGATCTTGATGTGGCCAGTTGGGGTCGACAACAGCGACATCGTAGGCACCATCTATCGCCGGCCAGAAAATCAAAAAGCGGAACCAGCGTGTATAGAACGGTAAATGCTGCAGGCACCATTTTTTGCCGGCTGATACCTGTTCGTGATAAATGGGGTTTTCAAACATCCAGTTTGCGGTGCGTTGAAATACAGTAAGTTCAGCCGCTTCTGCGGCGAGCTCCGGAACCAACTGAAAGGCGCTGGCGCCGCTACCGATAACGGCTACCTTTTTACCGGCAACTGACACGCTGCTATCCCACTGTGCAGAATGAAAGGCCGCTCCTGAAAACGACTCTGCGCCTTTAATATCAGGAATGCTGGGGCGGTTTAACTGACCCACGGCGCTGATAAGCGCATTACTGGTGAGTGTCTCCTCGCTGCCGTCGCTGTTGCGAATAGTGGTTTGCCATTGACCGCAGTTCTCATCGTAACTGGCACCGACAACTTCGGTTTCAAAGCGAAAGTTGTCGCGAATCTCATACTTATCGATGCAGTCTTCGAAGTACCGTTGTAGCTCTGGCTGTCGCGAAAAATACTGGCTCCAATGGTGTGCGGGCTCAAAGGAATAGCAATACAGGTGGTTAGCTACGTCAACGCGCGCGCCTGGGTAGCGATTTTCGAACCAGGTGCCGCCAACGCTGGCATTCTTTTCAATCACCACATAGGGAATGCCGGCCTCTGCTAATCGAATTGCAGCTAGTACACCAGAGACACCACCACCAATCACAATGACCTTGAAGTCCTTGCGGGCGCTGGCGGAAATTTGCTCATTCCAATTATCAGTACGCAGGTCCTCCCCATCCAACTCCATTTCTTCCAGCAGCATGGGTACGTAGGCTGCCGGTACCTCCTGAGCTACCAGAAACTCCATCATGCGATGGATGGTAGCGGTGGAAGGGGGTGGTGGTAGTACGCAGCCGTTGTCGCGGAAACGCTTGATGACCTCCAGCGCCTGGCGCCTGATAGTGGCCTTGGAGTCCTCGTCGAGAAAGCCCTGGTATTCGTTAATAAACACACCCTGCGGTCTAATGGGTCCATCCATCAGGCTGCAGTCGCCGCTCATATGGATCATGGACATCATCAGACAGGGAATGCTGGCATCCTCTAATGCGTGCGCAATTTCGGCGTCATCGTTGGGTATATTGCCAGGGGTTTGATCAGTTGCTGCCATCATGCCAGATTCCAAGAAGCCGACCGCACCGGTTGCGGTCAAGAGTCGATATTGGAAACTAGACGGCGAGCTTGGTCAATAGCGCAGATTGTACCGAGCGACGCTCTTGACCCTGGCGGGGCTTATTAATCGAGTAATGCCCATTGGGCTGTAAGCGCCAGGCCTGATAGTTGTCGGTGAAATAGGCATCCATTTCACGGCGCAGACGCGTGGCCAGCTTATCGTCCAGGATGGGGAAGCAGACTTCGACGCGATTAAACAGGTTGCGATCCATGAGGTCGGCACTGGAGCAATATATGCCGGGTTCGGCGTTCTGAAAGTAGAACACCCTGGAGTGTTCAAGGAATCGGCCGACCACCGAAATTACAGTGATGTTTTCCGAGACGCCTTTAACTCCCGGGCGCAGACAGCACATGCCGCGGATAATCAGTTCAACCTTAACTCCAGCCTGAGAGGCTCGGTACAAGGCCTTGATCACTTTGACTTCGGTGAGCCCGTTGGCCTTGAGAATGATATGGGCCTTCCTGCCCTCACGAGCTGCCTCGGCCTCAGCGTCAATCAGCGTGATTAACTGCTTATGAAGGGTAAAGGGAGCGTGCAATAACTGTTTCAGTCGCATGGCCTTGCCCATTCCCGTTAGCTGCTGAAACACGCGAGCAACGTCTTGGCAAACTTCTTCATTCGCGGTTAGCAGACTGTAGTCGGTATAAACGCGGGCATTTCGCGGGTGGTAGTTGCCTGTGCTCAGGTGGGCGTATTGACGCAGCCTGCGGCCCTCGCGGCGAATGATCAGCATTGCCTTGGCGTGGGTCTTATGACCGACCACACCATACATAACCAGAGCGCCGGCTTCTTGCAGTATGTTGGCCAGTTTCAGGTTCTCTTCTTCGTCAAAACGCGCACGCAGTTCGATAACCACCGCAACCTCTTTGCCATTGCGTGCGGCCTCAGCGAGTAGCTCAACCAGTTCCGAAGATTCCCCGGTTCGATACAGGGTCTGCTTGATCGCCACGACATTGGCATCCATGGCTGCCTGGCGTAATAGATCTACCACCGGTGCAAAGCTTTGATAGGGGTGTAAGAGTAGGTAGTCTTCCTGACGCAGGGCATCAAAGATGCCTGTTTCAGCTTTGAGTGCCTTAGGTATTGCCGGCGTAAACGCGGGATAGCAAAGATCCGGACGTTCTATCAGATCGAACAAGCTGTTGAGGCGCTGCAGGTTTACCGGACCATCAACTCGAAAGAGCTCAGCTTCGGTGAGAGAAAAACGCTCTAGCAGAAATTCACTCAGATGCTCCGGGCAGGCTTTGGAAATTTCCAGTTTGACCGCAGCCCCGAAGCGTCGCGAGTGCAGCTCGCCGCGCAGTGCCAGTGCAATATCTTCTACGTCGGCGGCGTTGACTTCAACGTCTGCATTTCGAATGACCCGAAATTGATGGCACTCGGTGACGCTCATACCCTGAAACAAAAGACCCGCGTGCGCCGCTATCATTTCTGACAGCAGTACAAAATTATCGCCTTTATCACATAAATGATCAGGTAGCCGTACCACTCGCGCTATGGTGCGTGGGGCAGGGATAACGGCCAGTCCGCTCTCGCGGCCGAACGCATCCTTACCATCCAGTGACAGGATAAAGTTCAGGCTCTTATTGACCAGACGTGGAAACGGGTGGGCTGGGTCTAGCCCCACCGGGCTGATTAGTGGCATGACTTCGCCGCGGAAGTAGCGCCTGACCCAGGCTGCTTGCTCCTCGCTCCATTCCTCGCGCTGCAGGAACCTGACATCCTCTGCGGCCAGTTGTGGCAGCAGTACGTCATTGAGAATAGCGTACTGGCGAGCATAGGCCTCATGCGACTGTAGTTTGATCTGGCGCAGTACCTCATGGGCAGGCATTCCATCGCGCCCCGGGATTTCCCGGTCCATCTCTACCTGCCTGCGCAGTCCAGCAACGCGAATTTCGTAGAACTCATCCATGTTGGAGCTAAAAATCAGCAAGAAGCGCAAGCGCTCCATCAGCGGTGTTTCTTCATCCATCGACTGTGCCAATACACGCAGGTTGAATTGCAAGTGACTGAGGGCGTGGTTGATGTAGAGCTCCGGGGCAGTGAGACTGGGTAAATTCTCAGGTTGACTCCATGAAGACTGGTCTTCGACGAGCTTGTCGGGTGCTACCTCTGCACTGAAACTGGTCTCGCTGGTATTTTGGTCGATCACTGGAATTATCCGGAATAGTGCAGGAATCATTGAGTGTAGCAAAGCTGGGTGATGCTGTAATTACAAGCGCAGGACTGCCTGTGGTAATCTGACGGGCGTCACAGTTATTGCCGTTGGAGGCGCTATATGAGCCGTATACGGCCGTTTCGAAATACCCCGCCTGAGCCAAATTTTGGCCGCCAGTCGCCGCCGCGAGAACCGCTGCTGTGGCAGTAACCTGGGATAGTTGGACACGGTTAACGCATTGGCTTTTGGTTCTGGCGGTATTGTTGTGCTGGATCAGTTACGAGGAAGATTACCTGCAAGTGCACCAATACAGTGGCTATCTGGTGTTGGTGCTGGTCGTCACACGCATACTGTGGGGTTTTGTTGGCAGCATTCACAGTCGCTTCAGTGATTTCGTAGCCTCTCCTCGCGTTGTATTCCATTACTTGCGTGGTCGCAAACACAATGCATCACAGGTAGGGCACAACCCCGCGGGGGGTTGGTCGGTATTAGTGTTGCTACTATTGCTGCTGCTACAGGCTACTACCGGTCTTTTTAATAGCGATGACTTGATGTTTGACGGACCTTTTCATCACGCCTTGGACAGCTCCTGGACGGATCGTTTCGGCGCCATGCATGAGTGGATATTTTGGGTTTTGAGCGGTTTTATTGGCTTACACATCGTCGCAGTGTTATTTCATCAATGGGTAAAGCGCGAGGATCTTATTGGTCCGATGGTGCATGGCGGCAGTCACGGCGTTCGTTCACCGCGCCCGATTTGGCTGGCGCTGTTGATGGCCATCGTTATAGGATTTGGACTCTATGTGGCCATTCAATACGCGCCAAAGCCGCAAGTATTTTGGTAGTTTAGTGGCACTACATGCGATTTTATAATGGCCTCTTGACCGCGGACTCGTCTCCAGATGGGGTAGAGTAGCATCCGAGAAAACATAAAGCCTGACAGGATGGGAAATAGAACCGCTGATAGAAGCGTGTTTGTCGAATGAGCTGCTATGATGTGGAAAAATTCTGTGGAGAAGAGCATGAAATTTACCGGTGGATGTTATTGCGGACAGATTCGATACGAAGCAGAGGGCGAACCTCTTATGCGTGGGCAATGTCATTGTCGTGAATGCCAATATATCTCTGGCGGGTCGGCTAATGTGATTGTTGCCATGCCTAAAAGTGGCTTTCACTACACCAGCGGTGAACCCAAGACCTTCCAGCGCAGCGACCTGGAAAATGGTGTGGTAAGGGCGTTCTGCGAAAACTGTGGTACGTCGCTGACCAGCGCTCCTCCTAGCATGGCTGACATGGTTATCATCAAGGTCGGCACCATGGATGACCCGGCTGAATTTGGCGAACCTGAGATGGCGTTTTATTGCATCGAGAAGCAGAAATTTCATTACCTGCCTGAAGGTATGGTTACCTTTGAGCGATTTCCCGACTAGTCTTCATTTTAATTGCAGAGCAGTGGGTGGCCTTTTGGCGAGAAGTGGCCACGCGGGTACATGTCATGGCAAAGAATACATAAGGGAATTTGACTGATCCGATAATAAAGTCAGCGCATTTCGTCAAAAATGCGCGAGTCCACTATACCGTTCGCTTGAAGATTTGCCTTTGGTAAAGCGCTTAAGCGTCGGCGCCGTAGCAACCTATTTTTCGTGTGAGAACAAGTATCACACCTGCTCTGACTCTACGGCATCGCGATACTCAATGACTTCCAAAAATGCATATTGCAGCTTAATGCAACAGGCATAGACTTCGGCTACCGAACTCAAGGCTCCGCCCAAAACGACACAGAGACCCCGTGAGAAACAGGGACATTATGCTGTCAGAATTCTTTACAATCGCTTGGTGTGCCCAGTTGCCGTTATAGCCGGAAGCAGCGCTATCAAAGGGTTTTTGGCTATCTGGCACACATATTGCAGAATCCCTTATAACGATACTTGGTTGCTTTGATTGTCCGTGGGCTTTAAGCCTTCTTACAGTCCGTTTCACAAGACGATTTGATCTGTAAAACTAATCAAAGCACGCTTATATTCTTGGAGAATTTCATGAAAGCATTTTCACTGCGCTATGCAGAGGAATTTCTACGCGGGTCTTTTGCTTCAGGGCTTAGGCGCACACTCGCCTTTTTCGGGGCCGCGTTTTTAATTGTGTCGTCTGGGACTACTTACGCAGCCAATCTTTCATTCGAGTTCCGTATACCTCTGGAGATGTCGGACTGCAGAGACAGCTACTGTTTCTCATCCAGTGAGGCGCAAACTAGCGGGATAATCTTGATTGAGCTAAACGTTGCAGAGCCCACCGAGATCGAGCAGCAATGGGGTGACGAAGATGTCGTAAGTTGGAGCGTATCTGCGGGTTTCCCAACATTGTCGAGTGTCGCCGAATTGCCAGGTGAGCATTCTTTCGGTGGCACCTATTCGGCGATGCCGGGCACCGGTTTGACTATCGGCACTTTGGATTTTTACGAAATAAACAACAAAGATTCTCTGGGCAACAGCCGTACCAAGATATACGACAACAGATGGGAGCTGCGTGATCCACAAGGGAAGATCGTTATGCTTCCCGACCAACCGCAAGTGGCATATGCGGAGGTTGGCCAAGTCCCATTGCCCGCAGCCGTCTGGCTGTTCGGCTCAGCACTTGTCGGTTTGGGCGTGCTGAAGCGACCAAAGGCGTAGAGATTTTTGGTGACGAAGAGCCGTCAGCTGAGCGGTCCTGCTTCCGACGATTTTGGTCAGTCTAAAGCTACAGCCGGCCGCCATTTTGGCTAGCTCGAAAACAAGTAAGTCTCGCCTGTGAGTTTCGCAGGGGCGTTAGTTCAGACGGGTTTCTCTGCCACATACAGGCATTGATGGTGCTCGTTCAAGCCAGCAGTAGTCATGATCGCTCTCGCCTTCCATCCCCGGGTTTCAAAGGCGCTACGATGCTAGAAACATGTGTACAGCAATTTTCAGGTTTCGAGAGCGGATAGCCCACCTCTGCTGGTCGGGCCAATTTCCCCTGGTTGTTTGGAGAAATGTCCGCTCACGAGAGGCGGTAAGGGCGGCAAGTGCTTTGCCATGCTGCGTGACCGCGTTAGCTTCGAAAGATAGAGATTGATCAATATTTGTACAGCTAAGTTGTCAGTTTTTTTTACACTTTGGTTTCATATCCAGATCCAAATTCTCTGTAGGCCACGTATTTACTGTGTTGGCACGACTTATGCATTAGTTTTCACTGCGACTATTATGAACAGAGGTTATTAATGTGAAACGATTAAATATAAAGAGTAAGTCGGCGCTGACCAGCGCTCTGGCCGGCATTATGCTGGCAGTAGCAGGGGCTTCGGCCAATGCTGCCCTGGTTCTTTCAATAGATACCTATACGACTGATGAGGTTTCATTATCAATCAGCGGCACCTTTGACGAAGATACCATTGGTATTTTCCCAGGGTATCTGGCGGTCAAGAACGATTGGTCTAACAACTATGGCGTGCACACGGAATGGTTTAGCTCGCTGCCAACCATTACTGCGAACACGATCTTGATCGGAGGCCTGGCGCCCGATACTGCAGCCCAGAATAGTGATATCAGAGGTTGGAATGACAATGTGTTCTTCCGTTTTGCTGACAACACTGCGCCCATCACTGCAGGTACTACTGTGAGCGGGTCAATAACCTTGTCTAAAGTCGGCGCGTTCGACCTCGCGGACATGGCCACCCTGCAGCTGGTTTCTGGTTTGAACTTCACTGTTCCAATCAGTGATGATGATGACTGGGCACGACTTGAGGCTAACGTTTCGGCAGTACCATTGCCTGCAGCGGCTTGGTTGTTTGGTTCGGCACTGCTTGGCTTGGCTGGTGTATCCAGACGCAGAAAGTAAGCTAACCTGCGTCGCTCAAAAGCCTGCCGTTTGGCGGGCTTTTTTTTGTCTACAAATTGAGCATTTAGCGCGAGCTAAATTGACAGGCAGCGAGCGCTGCGCCTAGCTGGGAGTTTTTGAGGTGTAACAAGCATGATTGATAGCAGTGTGTTGATTCTACCAATCCTGTCTATGTTTCTACTGGCGCACTGCAGTCTGCGTTCGAGCCTACTATCGCGGGCCTTGAGAGTAATTTACCCAAGGGTGTTGATATTAGTGACAGCGACAGCTCTGTTAGCTGCCCCGGCGACTGGCGCCAGGGCACTAGGTCTCTACTAGTTCAAGTAGTCCTTTGACTTATAGTCGTCATGACAGCTTTTGCAGCTGCCGCCGGTTTTCTGAAATTGCTGAAGAATTGCCTTTTTGTCACCGCTGGCAGCGACTACTGCCAGAGCTTCGGCTTCGGTACGCAGGTCTTCTGTTTTAGATTCAAAATCGTCCCAGTTCTTCCAAATGCCTGGCTTCGCTCGAGTCTGACCGCCTTCGCTACCTGCCGGAAAGCCGCGCCCAATATCCAGTTTGGTTACGCTGGCCAGGTCATTGGCCCAGCCCTGAAACATGGCGTCGTTCCAGGGTATCTCGCCCTTGATCATAGAGGTCATCGGGCCAAAATTAGCACCCATCAGTGCGAACACAGACTGCCGGTATGATTGGTGAAACGCGGTGCTATCCAGGTGCGATAGAGCGATAGGGGTAGCGGCCGTGCCGGCAACCAGAGTGAGCGCTATTAACAGTTTTTTCATTGTTATCTCCTTATAGTTGAGGCAGAGCATACCCTATGTTTTTGTCAAAGCCCAAACTGAAGTAAATCGATAGACGACTATGGATCTTTGGGCTGGCGGGGCACAAGTTATTGAACCTGTTAAACAAACTGCTAGCGCCACATTGGCAGGGCCAGCGTCTGATGCAAGTTTCGAGTACTATAGCGACGACTTTTAGCACCACCGTGGGTTGCATATGGCTGTTCAAGAAAACTGGGATGAAAGTGTTGATGTACTGGTCGTAGGATCGGGCAACGGCGGTATGACGGCGGCGTTATGCTGTTACGAGATGGGCAGCGAGGATGTGCTGTTGATCGAGAAGTCCGATCTTTATGGTGGCACCAGTTCGATTTCTGGCGGTGGTGTGTGGGTGCCTTGCAATCGTTATGCGATGGCGGCTGGTGCAGATGACTCACCGGAGAACGCCAAGACTTATCTGATGAACTGTATTCCGGCCGACCGGGTGCCCGAGCACATGATCGATACCTATATCGAGCAAGCGCCCAAAATGGTCGATTTTCTGCACGAACGTACCCAGGTGCGCTATGTCACCCTGGAACATTACCCTGACTACTATTCAGATCAGCAAGGTTCTATGCCAGGCCATCGCTCGATGGAACCAGAGACAATCAACGCCAGCGAACTGCGTGGAGAGCACAAGCGGCTGCGTCGTACCCACCACATGATGCATCTGTTTGGCCTTATTGGCTTTACCCAGGTTGAAGCGGCATTGCTGATGGCGCAAATGCCAGGTTGGTTTTCGCTGGCCTTTAAACTGATAGCTGGTTATATACTGGACATACCCTGGCGCCTGTTTGGTGACAAGTATGCTCGGCGTTTGGCTACGGGCTGCGCCGGCGTAGCGCGGTTGCGTTTGTCGATGCTCGACCGCGATATGCCACTGTGGCTCAACTCACCGATGCAGTCCTTGATTACAGAAGACGGTCGGGTGGTGGGTGCTGTGGTGGAGCGAGATGGCAAGACGGTGCGAGTGCAGGCGCGCAAAGCGGTCATCCTGGCGGCAGGTGGCTTTGAACACAATCAGGAAATGCGTGAGAAATATTTGCCCCAACCCACCGATCATCGCTGGAGCGGCGGGGCCCCGGAGAACGTCGGGGACGCTATCAACGAAGGTCTTCGCTTGGGCGCGAAAATGCACATGCTCGATAGTGCCTGGTGGTGCACGACGATATCGGTGCCTGGCGAGCCATCGCCGCGCCTGAGTATTATGGAGAAATCCTACCCCGGTACCATCGTGGTTAATACGGCCGGCGAGCGGTTTAGTAATGAGTCGCAGAACTACATGGCCTACCAGATCGAGACCTTTGAAAAGCACAGCGACGAATACCCCTGTGTGCCGTCCTGGCAAATATTTGACGCTAGTTTTCGCGCCAGCTACATGGTCGGGCCACTCTATAACAGCAAGTTTCGTCCTGACTGGGCTTTGCCTAAACGTTTTGAAAAAGAAGGATTTTTTGCCAAGGCCGAAACTATCAGCGAGTTGGCTGAGAAAATTGATGTGGATGCAGCTGGACTGGAAAAGACCATAGAGAAATTCAATGGCTACGCGGCCACTGGTAAGGACCTCGACCTGCAACGCGGTGATACGGTCTACGACCGCTATTATGGTGATCCGCGGGTAGAGCCAAACCCTTGTCTAGCACCTATTATGCAAGCGCCATTTTATGCCATGAAGGTAGACCCCGGCGATTTTGGTACCCAGGGCGGCATGGTGGTCACGGCTAATGCCGAGGTGGTTCATGAATCAGGAGATACAATACCAGGGCTTTATGCTATCGGTAATTGCAGTGCCCCAGTACTTCCCAATTACCCTGGGCCCGGTTCAACGTTGGGTCCAGCTATGACCTTTGGCTATCAAGCCGCCAAGCACATCACCGGCTGGCAGGAATAGCCGGTCAGGCTGGTTATAAATGGTTCATGCGGCTTTTTCATCGCGAATGTCAT
Source organism: Candidatus Litorirhabdus singularis (assembly GCF_026262625.1). Classification (GTDB taxonomy): domain Bacteria; phylum Pseudomonadota; class Gammaproteobacteria; order Pseudomonadales; family Halieaceae; genus Litorirhabdus; species Litorirhabdus singularis. The sequence goes on along the minus strand of NZ_SHNN01000002.1, from coordinate 842,371 downwards.
CGCGCCAGCTGCGTCCCAGATAAATACCTACAGCTGCCCACAGACCGGCGATTCCGGCGCCTACCAACGCTACAGCACCTAAGCCTAGCCCCAGTCCAGTGGTCAGTCCGGTAAAGGCCCAGGCGTTGAGCATGTCACCACCGCGATAGACAACGATATCAATGACCGGTTTGGCTTTGAAGCGAGTCTCACGATCAACCGCGGTGAATAGCATTTCGCGGGCAGGGCGCGTGACTGCGTAGTTGCCTGCGCGGCGAACGATTTGTAAGGCTACCACCACAGACACTACCGGCATGGTGGCCACGAGAACCAGCCCACCCATAATCAATACCGGTACCGATGCTAGCGTGAAAGGCAGCCCCATCCTGGTTGCCATTCGCCCGGTGACAAAAAACGCTATTAGCAGCGTTAGCGAATTAACTACCAGATCCATGCTCGCCCAGATCTGCGAGCGTTCCTCCCGGCTGTAATCTGCCAGCAGGTTTTTCAACTCGAAATACACGAAAGAGCCAATCGAGGTGTAGAGCAGGATAAACAGCCCAATACCCAGTAGGTAAGGGTTCTTGATGAAGTCAGTGAAACCCGACAAAGGGTTGCCGCCAATGAATTCCAGGTCATCGGTGCCTACGTGCACGGATTCATTGTGCAAATCTGTTTGCTTCAGGTTTTGTAGCAAACCGATTAGCGGAATGGTTAGCACTAGTAGCCCGCTCGCTATTAAAGTGAGATTGTCGGTGCCAATGCTGCCCGCAAAGAAGGTGGGTATAGCCGGCCCGGCCAGTGCGCCAGTACTGGCGCCTGCGCCAATGAAACCGAACAGACGTGGCGCTTGTGCCTTGCTGAACAGGTCAGCCATGAAGCTCCAGAAGACCGAGACGTGGAACAGGCTAAAAACGCTAATCCAGACGTAGAACGCCTTGTCTATCAACTCGCGATCGCTGGTCATTTGGGTCGCAGCATAAAACAGCAGGAAAGACGCGGTAAAGAAACCGTACACCGAAGGTACCAGACGCTGAAATCTAATCCTCGAGACGGCGCCACCGTAAAGGGAGACCGCAATAGCGCTGAAGAAAAAAGTGAAAGTCCACAGCCAGCTAACTTCAGCGTCAGTCCAATCACTGGCCATAGCGTCACGCACCGGCCGTAAAATGTAATAGGCGGCCATCAGCACGAACACGAAAGCGAAAGAAGTTAGCGTGGCGCGCACTTCATGAGGTTCAATCTTGACCGCTTTACCTAATAGGCTTGTTAACGCAGAAGTACTGGTGCTCGAGCTTGTTGGTTGGGTCATTTAGAATTGTCCTGGAACGGGTGGCCTATGATCACGTGTGGGTATTGCTAACACAAGCCTCGCTCACAAAAGTCTTCGCGGTACTGGCGGCCAAAATGAGATTACTGGCGAATTGGCGGCGGCGTGCTCCATCAAGTGATATTCGCAAGTGCGTATTGATGCAGCCATACGCAGATTATCTAGCTTGGGATAAGGAGAATCCTGCCATCAATTCACGGTTGGTAGCTTCACGCTGCTCAATACGATCAATGTGGGATTGATCCACGCCCAGTTCCCGGAGTATCTCGGTCGAATGCTGTCCTAGTGTGGCGGCATGCATGGCTGGCAGCTCTGCTTGCCCCTCGAATTTAAAAGGTGTGTCGGCAATGCGCATGGTTCCAGCGACGGGGTGTTCGACGGTAAGAATCGCCTGTTGTTCGATAATCTGTGGATCATCGAACATTTCCTCTGGACTATTCGCCCGGGCGACCGGCACACCTTTTTCATCAAGAAAGGCGCATAGATCAGCTACATCAAATTCGCTCAGTGCCTGCTCCAGCTCAGCATGCAGAGCATCGCCGTGCATAAGACGTGCGGGGAAAGACGTGAAGCGTGGATCCAGGTGCAGCTCGGAGCCAGTGAACTCGCACAGACTTTTGAGTGCGTCGTCAGCGACGAGAATAATGGCAACGTGACCATCACGGGCACGGTAAACCTTGAAGTAGTCTGCTAGTTCCCCAGCGTGAGTGATGTCATCCCCCTGCAGCGTTCGCGACCACATGAAGTCCGGCCACTGGTAGTACAGGGCTGACTTAAGCATAGAAATAGGCAGATACTGGCCACGCCCGGTTTTGCTGCGCTGCAGCAGCGCGGCAGTGGCGGCCTGGGCGGCGGTGTAACCGGTGACCTTGTCAAAGATAACGGTGCGAACATTACTAGGCTCAGTCCCACCCTGTTCGACACTGGTGCCAGTGGTGGCCTGTATCAACGGATCATAGACGCGTCTATCGCTATAGGGGCCCGATTCTCCGTAGCCAGTGATAGAGACGTAGACCAGACCCGGATTAATGGATTTAAGGCTGTCGTAGTCGATGCCGAGCTTTTCTACGATGCCCGGGCGATAATTTTCAATCAGCACATCCGTTTCCGGGACCAGCTTGAGAAAAATTTCCATGTCGTCTGGTTGCTTGAGGTCCAGCACGAGCGAGCGTTTGTTACGGTTCAACGTCGAGTACATTGCGGCCATACCGTTGCGGGAGGATCCCATAACGCGGCCAAGGTCACCAATCATTGGTGGTTCGATCTTGATAATGTCTGCGCCCTGATCTGCCAGTACCATGCCAGCCATGGGCCCGGAGACCGTGGAGGTGAGTTCCAGTATACGAAAGCCCGAGAGTGGTCCGCCCATGGTGAATTCCTGCAGTTATTATTAGAGCCGCAAATCATGGCCGCTATGACCGCCCTTGGCAAGTCGTGCTGCAATTATCTAAAGCATGGCGCGAATGTTCGGGTGCAGTTATCTCGCGATGGTTGTCCTTGCCTGTTGGCACCCAGATAGGATCGTCCTATTCCCGGCGCTTAGTAGCTGTAGGTCATATAAAGCATCGTGCCGTTAAATTTCACATCGTAGACGTGGCGCCGACCGAAATCTCTGGCTTCTTCAAGATCTATGTCGGTCAACTGATAACCAATGCCCACGCCGATACTGTTCTTGAAGCGATACTCCAGTCTGCTTGAAATATAGAAAAACTCGCCGCTCCATTCATCGTAGCTGAGGCTGAGGAGCCCGCTCTCAATGTCGATAGCGGTGCGGTTGCTTAAAGCCAACCGACCATATAGGCGCAGATTGGGTACCGGTGCGATGACTTCGTAGTTGCTTTTTGTGCCTCTTTCAACACTGTTCTCATTAATGAAGGGCACGGTGTCGATATCAGTCCTGAAGTCAAAAGCATGAAGGCCAAGGCCAGCCCCAATTTCCAGATTCCGAGACTTATAAAAAGAGTAGCTGACGTCAGCGACCCAGGCATCAGCACGCAGGCTGGTATCGATATCTGCCCCGGCTGCAAATTGCACACCGTCGAAATTGAAGTCTTTGTCAACGATTCGACCACCTTCAACAGCGAACGCGTTGTAGCTCAAATTCAGAGCCCAGCGCTCGCTGAAACGCCAGCTGAACGCCAGCCAGCCTGTCGTCTTGGTCTGGTTAATGCCCAAAGTGTTCAGTGTTAGCTCGGTCTCGGGCAGAATGGGACGGCTGGCAATAAACGTAGCTTCAGCCTTATTGCGCAGGGCGCCAGCGCGGAAGGTAAATTTGTCTTCCAGTAAAGGATGCACTTCATCGCGGTCACCAGGCTGTGATCCCCAAGCGAGGGGGCTTAACAACAGAATGCCGCCTAAAATTACGGGTGTAGACAGTTTTTTCATCAGCACTAGGACACTAACATTTAGCGATGCACGATACCCAAAGTTGGGCTGCACGGCAACGCCACACTGATCGACCAGCAGTTCATAGCTATGTTACCGTCAGCCAAGACTTTATAGAGGAAGAAAATAATGACAGATTTTGCAAACCGGCTGGCGGTTGTGACCGGCGGCGGTAGTGGTATCGGAAGGGCGCTGGTACTGCAGTTGTTGGCAGCTGGTTGTCGCGTAGCCAGTTGTGATATCAATGCTGCGAATTTGCAGGAGACTCGCCGCCTTGCTGAAGCGGCCGCTGAGTCTGACATTGCGTTATCGTTGCACAGCTGTGATGTTGCTGACGAAACTGCTGTTAAGCGCTTTGCTGACGAGGTGTTGCAACAGCACGCCGTGGATCATATCAATTTGTTGTTCAATAACGCCGGTATCGGTGGTGGTGGTAGTTTCATCAATGACGATCGTGAGCATTGGGAGAATACCTTTGGTGTTTGCTGGGGCGGGGTCTACAACTGTTGTCGGGTTTTTGTGCCTCTTCTGGTGGCGAGCGCTGACGGTCATGTGGTTAATGTCAGCAGCGTCAACGGTTTTTGGGCGTGCATGGGGCCACACTTTCCTCACACTGCATATAGCGCTGCAAAATTTGCCGTTAAAGGCTTCTCAGAAGCGTTGCGAATCGACTGTCGTATGAATGCACCTCACGTTAAGGTATCGGTGGTTATGCCGGGCCATATTGGTACTTCCATAGTGATTAATTCGCAGGAATATCACGGCGGTAGTGATCCGGCGGAGCTGACCGCAGAGGAAGTCGATGCGGTGCGTAGCGGTTGGACCAAGATCAATGAGTTGGCGCAGCACCTGACTGATGATCAAGTACGCGAGCAACTGATCGCTCAACCGGAGAACTTTCGCGACAATGCGCCCACCTCAGCGGCCCAGGCCGCGAGCATAATATTGGACGGTGTGCGTGAAGAGCGCTGGCGTATCCTGGTGGGTGATGACGCCGTCGGCATGGACAAGATGGTACGCGAAGATCCTGAGAACGCCTACGAGTTAGAGTTCTTCGCCCGAATGCAGGCGGGGGGTATGTTTGATCGTACCAACCTATAAGCGAGCTTTGTTGCTGCGCCAGACCGTTAGTCTGGCGCAGCAGCCAGGTCCTCTCGCACGTTTCTGCCAGCCAGTACAAAGTGACAGGATGACCAGAACATTACCACTGGTATAACGTAGAGCATGGCATAGCGCAGGGACTCGCCGCCAAGACTTGGCTGCAACGCGTCGCTGAGCACGCCGATAAAAAACGGTCCTGCCCCGAGCCCGATGATATTCAGGATGAAGAACAATATAGCTGAGGCAGTGGCACGCATTCTCAGACCAACCAGCCCGTGCGTGGTTGCCAGGGTATTACCCAGGTAAACGTTGTGCAGCAGCCCCGGCACGACCATACATGCCAAGGCCACATAGGGGTCATCAACGATATACACCAGCGCCATGAAGGGTACGCAGATGAAGCCTGCAATTGCCGGTAGCCAGGTGTACCAGCGTTTATCACGCGGTGCCAGCTTGTCTGCGAGCAGAGCACCGAAGAACACGCCAATCGCGCCACAAAAGCCTATGATGAGCGCTAGCCAGGTGCCTAGCTCACCGGTAGTCATCTCGTGCGTTCGAATCATGAAAGAAGCGGTCCAGCTACTGATGCTGTAGCCGCAGAAAGCGTTTAGGGCCGCGCCCAATGACAGGTGTATAAAGCTTTTTCGGCTGGCCAATAGCGCCAATATTCGTTTCACTGGAACTTTCTCGTCGGAGACTTGGCGCTTTTCTGCGAGCCCGCGCACCGGTTCCTTGACGGTCGTCCAGACGATTAATGCGAGCAAAATACCGGGCAGTCCGACGACCATGAATGCCACGCGCCAGCCAAAAAACTCGTTGAGCCAGCCGCCAAATAGAAACCCGAAAAGAATGCCGAAGTTGACGCCTGTGGAATAAAAGCCCAGAGCACTGGCTCTCTTTTCCGCTGGGAAGATATCTGAGATTATCGAGTGTGAGGGTGGGCTGCCGCCGGCTTCACCGATACCCACACCGATGCGTGCCAAAACCAACTGTGCGAAGCTCTGGACCATGCCGCTAAGCGCCGTCATAAAGCTCCAGATAAAAACCGCTCCGGCAATGATGTTGCGCCGATTCGAGTGGTCCGCCCAGCGCGCAATAGGTATACCAGCGGTTACGTAAAAAAGGGCAAAGGCGAAGCCGGTTAGCAAACCGAGCTGGCTATCACTGAGACTGAGGTCAAGCTTAATAGACTCCTGCAGAATACTCAGCAATTGACGATCAATGAAGTTGAAGCTGTAGACTACGGTGAGAACACCCAACGTGTAGTAAGCAGTTTTTCTCGAGACTTGAGCAGATTCGACAGGCTTTTCTTCAGCCATCAGGTATTCCTTAACGCTTATTTTTATGTGCCCCAATATGTCCTATGAAGCTGTTAAGCGCAAGCCAAAACGTGAGTGATGCCCAGCTCTAAGCAGGTGCATGCAGGCAGAAAAAATCGAGTGTAAGTTACGGGATTATGTGTGGCTGGTAAGCGTTTAGGGATTAGCCTTCGCTTATACTAGTACAGGGCCAGTAGTTGGTGAAAGCAGCCGCACTCGCATGCAAGGCGCGTTTCTTGCAGAAAAACTTTAGCGGGCTTCGGGCCGTTGTTGAGCCCTAAAGAGTGAAACCCGCCTCAGTCAGTCCGTGTCGCGGTGCCGTTCAAGGCCACCGCGACTAGTTTGTCAGCTTAAGAGTTTATCTCGAACAAGCCAGCAGCACCCATGCCACCACCGATGCACATAGTGACAACACCGTAGCGTGCGCCGCGGCGGCGACCTTCTATCAGCAGATGACCGAGCATACGTGATCCCGACATGCCAAAAGGGTGGCCGATGGAAATAGAGCCACCATTGACGTTGAGCTTGTCATTGGATATGCCCAGAGTATCGCGTGAGTACAGTACCTGTGAGGCAAAAGCTTCGTTAAGCTCCCACAGATCAATGTCGTCGACCGTGAGGCCGGCCTGCTTCAGCAGCTTAGGTACTGCATAGATAGGACCGATACCCATTTCATCAGGCTCACAACCGCCTACCGCAAAACCGCGGAACGTGCCGAGTATGTCGAGTCCACGCTGTTCTGCCAGTTTGCGCTCCATCAGAATTTGCGAGGAGGCGCCGTCTGATAGCTGCGAAGCGTTACCGGCAGTAATAAAGTTCCCTTCACCGCGCACTGGGCCAAGGCCAGAAAGACCTTCCAGAGTAGTGCCTGGACGGTTGCAATCATCGCGATCGACAACAGTCTCATGCTGGGAAACCTCGCCAGACTCTTTATCGGTAACATTCATGATAGTGCTGACAGGAATAATCTCGTCATCGAACTTGCCAGCCTCTTGGGCAGCGGCTGTGCGCTGCTGGCTTTGCAGCGAGTATTCGTCCTGATACGCGCGAGCCACGTCGTAGCGCGATGCTACTGTATCAGCGGTTTCGATCATGGGCATGTAAATGCCAGGCCAGGTCGCCATCAGCTCGGCGTCAACGACATGCTTTTTGTTAGCGAAAGGCGCAACCATGGAAATGCTCTCTACGCCGCCAGCGGCCATCACGTCAACGCCCTCAGCGATGATACGGCCAGCAGCCATGGCGACGGCCTGAAGGCCAGAAGAGCAAAACCGGTTTACGGTGGTGCCAGAGGTAGAGGCCGGGCAACCGGCCATCAGCGCAACGTTGCGGGCGACATTCATGCCGGTAGCGCCCTCGGGGTTGGCGCAACCATATATCACGTCATCGACTTCTGCGGGGTCTACGCCAGCGCGCTCCATGGCGGCCTTCAGCGTGGGCGCAGACATGCTGACGCCGTTGGTGTTGTTGAAACCGCCGCGGAATGATTTGGCCAAACCGGTGCGTGCTGTTGATACTATGACTGCTTCTCTCATGCTATTTCCTCGGTAACCACAGAATAACTAGGCCAGATTGAATGTAACGACTCGGGCGCAGGGCGCACATTGTAAGCGCGAGCTGCGCTGTTGACCAGACCCAGCGACAGCGGGGATAGCAATGGCTGCCCGCAGCGTTTATTCTTTGCGGCTGTTTAGAGCTTTGGTGTCAGCCACCGCACCCACATTGGAGTCCGCTATGGATGCTGTTCCAGGTCCCAGTTCACACAACTATTTTAGCCAGCGCCTGCGTTTGCATTACGTCGACTGGGGCAATCACGAGGCGCCGCCGCTGCTACTGATACACGGGGGTCGTGACCACTGTCGTAATTGGGACTGGGTCGCGCGGGAACTGCGCCGTGATTACCATGTTATTGCACCGGACTTGCGCGGTCACGGCGATAGCCAGTGGATAACGGGTGGTACCTACACAACACTTGACTATGTTTACGATATTGCGCAGTTGGTGCATCAGCTGGGTCTGGCACCGCTTAAAATAGTGGCGCACAGCATGGGCGGCAATATCGCGCTGCGCTATACCGGCATTTACCCCGGCAAGGTTGAAAAAATTGTCGCTATAGAAGGGCTAGGCCCGTCGCCCAAAATGCTTGAGGAAATACGCAAGCGTAAGGTCGAGGAGAATATGCGTGGCTGGATCGGCCAGATGCGCAAGCTTTCAGGTCGCCAGACACGTCGCTATCCGTCGTTGCAAGAGGCTGCAGCGCGAATGCAGGATGCCAACCCGCATCTTTCCAGTGAGCAGGCTTGGCACCTTACCCTCCATGGCGTAAATCAGAATGAAGATGGCACTTTCAGCTGGAAATTCGACAACTACACGCATGGCTTTCCCTCCGTCGGCATGAGCCATGAAGAAACTCAGAACATTCTGGGCAATATTACTTGTCCCACATTATTGGTCTATGGCGCAGAGAGTAACGCTTCTAATCCGCAAGAAGACGGCCGTATTGGCGTTTTCCGCAATGCGCAGGTAAAAAACGTGGCTGATGCCGGACATTGGGTGCATCACGACCAGCTAGAAGTATTTATGGGGTTGCTGGGAGAATTCTTGTGAAGAAAGGTCCATCCAAGGGTTTGCTAGCGGTGACAGCGGTCTTATCAGCACCCCAAGATCAGGGCGCTGCAGGCGACATTGATCCCAAGCAGCGTTTGCAGCAACGTCGCGAGTCTAGCGATGCTGAACAGCCTTTAGTTGATGAGAGTGTGCGGGTTATTCCCCTGCAAGTGGCAGGCTGTGCCGCCGAATGGATTGTGGCGCCGGGTGCGGATGAGAGCACGCGTCTGCTAATGATTCATGGCGGCGGCTTTATCATGTGTGGGCTAAACTCACATCGTAATACCTCGGTTATGATGTCTAAATACGCCAACTGCGCTGTACTGGCAATTGATTACCGGCTGGCGCCCGAAACACCGTTCCCAGGGGCGCTCGATGATTGTGCGGCGGCTTGGGACTATCTGCTTGATAACGGTCCCCAGGGCGCCTCAGAGGCTAGCAGTGCTTACGTCATGGGTGATAGCGCTGGGGGTAACCTTGCCGCCAGCTTGCTGCTGCGCCTGCGTCAGGAGGGCGCCCGCATGGCAAAGGGTGCCATCTTGATGTCAGCGGCGCTGGACCTGACCTGTTCAAGCGATAGTTGGATTACCAATAACGTCAGCGATGTGATGTTGGGCAACCCGGCGCTGCAGCCTGGCGGACCGCTGACGGGTGCTGATCGCGACTGGATTAACTTGTATATGGGTGACGGCGACCCAGCGCAGTCGCTGGCATCGCCGCTGATGGATGACTTGGGCGGGCTGCCGCCGCTGCTCATTATGGTCGGCGAAAACGAGCGATTGCGGGATGATAGCGTGCGCTTTCACGAGAAGGCTATCGCGGCAGGCGTTATCAGTAGACTTGAGCGCTGGCCACACGTCTACCACGCCTGGACCTCTGTGAATGTAGAAGTTCCGGAGGCGGACCTGGCGCTGCGGCGTATGGGGGAGTTCATTAGGCGTGAGAGCTATAAGCAGGTAGCGGCGAAGCGTTTCTCCGAATTCGTTGATTTGTCAGACGCTATGGCGGAAAACGCCAGACGTTGGCCGCATCATCTGGCGGTTATTGAGGGTGAACACCAGCTGAGTTGGGCCCAGTTTGACGAGCAGTTGAATCGAATGGCCAATGCCCTGATAGCTGAGGGTATCCGGCCCAATGATAAAGTCGCAGCGCTGGCGCGTAATTCTTTGGAATACATGGTGGTTATGTTTGGCACATTGCGCGCAGGAGCTTGCATCGTGCCGCTGTCAGGTATGGCGTCTAGCGAAGCGCTGGCGGCGATGATGGACAACTCCGATGCCAAGGTGCTGTTTCTGGAAGCCGGTTACCGGGAACTGATCGATCCGGTTCGTGAGCAGTTAACAGGTGTCGGTGATAACGGTTTTGTCGGCTTTGACTTCGAGGGCGATGGCTGGCAAAGCTACGCCGATTTTATCGCGGGGCACTCCAGCGATCATCCTGGCATTGAGATAGATCCAAGCCATGGCTTCAATATTATCTATTCCTCCGGTACTACCGGTGTTCCCAAAGGCATTTTGCATGCGCGTAGCATGCGTTCCAGAGAGTTTCCTGCGGGCGCCTCAACCGGATACTCGCCGTGGGCGCGAACACTGGTCTCCACGCCGCTGTATTCGAATACGACGATGGCGTCTTTGCTGCCAACCATGGGCAACGCCGGCTGCGCGGTATTGATGCCGAAATTTGATACTCAGCGGTTTCTGGAGCTAGCGGAAGAGCATGCAATTACCCATGCGATGTTAGTGCCCGTGCAGTATCAGCGCCTGTTTGATTTCGAAAAATTTGCCGACTACGACTTGTCCAGCTTCTTGATGAAATACTCCACCAGCGCACCGCTGCGCGAAGATTTAAAGCGCAGAGTCATAACTGAGTGGCCTGGCGGGCTGATCGAGTTCTACGGTATGACGGAGGGCGGCGTCGGCTGCATTTTGCTGGCGCATATGTTCCCGCATAAGCTGCACACCGTCGGTTTTGCGATTCCGGGCAATCAGTTGACGATCGTCGGTGAAGACGGCAATGCTATGCCGGTCGGCGAGGCTGGAGAGATCTACGGCCGCTCACGGAATATGATGGACGGCTACTTCAAGGCCCAGGCAAAAACTGAAGAGTCCTACTGGTATGACGAGGCGGGTCATCGCTGGCAGCGTAGCGGTGATATGGGGCGGTTGGACGCCGACGGCTTTCTGGAGTTGCTCGACCGCAAGAAAGATATGATTATCTCGGGTGGCTTTAACGTGTTTGCCGCTGATCTTGAGGATGTGCTGGTGCGTCATGAAGAGGTTAACGACGTGGCGGTGATTGCGGTGCCATCGTCAGACTGGGGGGAAACGCCATTGGCGATCGTTGAACCAACACCGGGATGCCAGCCAGATCCTGTGGAATTGCAGGAGTGGGCCAATACCAGGCTGGGCAAGGGGCAGCGCATATCCGAGGTAGTATTGATAGAGGAACTGCCACGCTCGACGATTGGTAAAGTTCTCAAACGTGAATTACGCGAGCCCTTCTGGCAGGGCGAGAAAAAGATTTCCTGAAATATTTTAATAAATTAAACATTAACCTGGAGTAATCCGATGTCTCAACCCGATAAAGAACTATTCAATCTTGCCATGTCCGAACAGGCGCAGCCGCTGTTCCATGCGGTGAAAAAACACATTGAAGAAAATGTAGACACTATCGTCGAAGAATACTTCGCCTTGGATAAGGACAAAGAAGATCGCTGGACTTTTCATCCGCGCCAAACCGAATTACTCGAAGGGGCGAAGCAAAAGGCCCGCGAGGCCGGTCTTTGGAATTTCTTTCTGCCGGACTCTGAGCTGGGCGATGGACTGACAAATCTGGACTATGCCTACATTGCCGCAGAGCTGGGCAAGAACCCGCTGGCGTCGCAGTCGCTCAATTGCAGCGCTCCCGATACCGGTAACATGGAAGTACTGGAACGGGTCGGTACCGAAGCACAAAAGGAACAGTGGCTAAAGCCGCTACTGGCCGGAGAAATTCGTTCTGCCTATGCGATGACAGAGCCGGATCATGCGTCTTCCGACGCGACCAATATTCAAACTTCAGCAGTTCTCGACGGTGATGAGTGGGTCATTAATGGCGAGAAGTACTATATATCTGGCGCGGGCGATCCACGCTGTACAATCTTGATCACCATGGTCAAGAGCAGTCCCGACGCAGAGACCTACCGCCAGCAGTCAATGATTCTGATACCCAAGGACACCCCGGGGGTTGAGATTCTGGGCGCGATGGAAGTTTTTGGTGAGGACCACGCTCCCCACGGTCACATGCACATCAAGTTTGATAATGTGCGTGTGCCCAAAGACAACGTACTTTGGGGGGAGGGCCGTGGTTTCGAGATTTCCCAGCTGCGACTGGGTCCTGGCCGCATCCATCACTGTATGCGCTCGATTGGTCAAGCTGAGAAAGCCCTGGACCTTATGGTGAAGCGCGCCAGTACCCGCGTTGCTTTTGGCAAACCCATTGTCAAACTTGGCAAAAACCTGGAAATAGTAGCCCGGGCGCGCATTGAGATTGATGCCTGCCGGCTGATGGTATTGCAGGCGGCCAAAGCGATGGATGTGTTGGGTAACAAAGAGGCGCGAGTTTACGTCAGCGCGGTGAAAGCCATGGTCCCCGAGAAGGTGTGTACCATTATTGATCAGGCAATACAGATGCACGGCGCGACGGGCATGAGTCAGTGGACGCCATTGGCTGCCATGTACGCGAATCAACGGCACCTGCGTTTTGCCGATGGACCCGATGAAGTGCATCACATGGTGGTAGGTCGTAATGAAGTGCGCAAGCACGGCTTGTGGTAGCCGCTAATGAGCACTCAGCAGGCTGAAGGTTATGATATCCCGGCGGTAGAAGCATGGGTCAGTGCCAACGTGACCGGGCTAACAGCGCCGTTTAAGTGGACCAGGTTAGAGGGCGGGCACTCTAATCTGACCTATCAGCTGGAGGATACTGCAGGGCGACTTGCTGTGGTACGACGGCCCCCGCAGGGCGAGTTGTTGCCCAAGGCGCATGATATGAGTCGTGAGTGGGCCTTAATCTCAGCGCTGGGGCCAACGCCGGTTCCAGTGCCTGCGGCTTTAGGCTTTTGTGAAGATACTGAGGTTACGGGTGCCTGGTTTTATCTAATGGGACTGATCGACGGCCGGCCGCTTTACAACAGTCGGCAAACTGCTGATTGGGTGCCTCCAGAACGCCGCGAGATTTTGGCTTTTTCCTTCATCGATACGCTAGCTGAACTGCACGCACTGGATCCCGACGAGATTGGTTTGAGCGAGCTGGGCAAAAAGGAAAATTATGTCGGCCGACAACTCAAAACCTGGTATCGGTCGTGGAATTCCTCGATCGATGCAGCGCAGCATGATGATCCGCGCGCGCACAGCCTGCAGACTTTCTTTTTAGAAAATATGCCAGAGCAGGGGCCGGCGCGGGTGGTGCACGGTGACTACGGTTTTCACAATGTATTGATTGGCGCTGACTCAACCATCGCCGCGGTAGTGGATTGGGAAATATCGACCCTGGGTGACCCACTGGCCGACCTCGCCTATGCGCTCAACCCCTGGCCTGAAGATGCCGCGGATATTGCCGCGAGTCCGGATGCAGCAACCTGCGTGCCGGGATTTCCGGCAAAAAGTGCGCTGGCGAAGCGCTATGCTGATCGCACGGGCCGTGATCTGGGTATGCTGGATTTTTATATTGGATTTAACTGCTGGAAAACCGCCGCGATTATTCACGGCGTCTACGCACGCTACATGGCCGGCAATAAGAGCACTGACGGGGTCGATTTGGTGGCACTGCGCGAGCGCATAGACGCTTCACTGGCTGCAGCAGAGGAGGCTATTAGCCGTCTTTAGAGACGCTGCCGTGATGAACAAGAAAACGCCTTACGATCCGCGCTATATAGCTGGCAGTGAAATTCGCTCGCGGGGGCGAGCTGTGCGCCCTAAAGATGCGGCTACGCTTATTTTAGTACGGCGCGACGGTGAGCAGCCTAGAATCTTGATGGGCAAGCGTTCTGCCGGGCACAAGTTCATGCCCAATAAATTTGTCTTTCCCGGCGGTAAAGTCGATGTCGGCGATGGTCGCCTGCGTCCTCCACATGACCTGCATCCGGCTGTGATGGCGCGTTTGACGCGCGGCTGTTCGCCGACTCGAGCCCGTGCTCTGGCAATGGCTGCGATTCGGGAGACTTACGAGGAGACCGGCCTGATATTGGGTGAGCCAGACACACCAACCCTGCGCAGTCGCAGCGAATCATGGCGACAATTTTTGCGCTTTGATATCAACCCGCGGCTGGATAGCCTGCAGTATATCGCTCGTGCGATCACGCCTCCGTATCGCAGTAAACGCTTTGACGCGCGTTTTTTTATGGCGGATGCCGATCTGATTCAGGGTGATGTACACGAGGCCCCTGAGGGTTCCGGTGAGCTATTAGGTATTCACTGGGTGACGTTGGAAGATGCTCGGGCACTGGAGCTACCCAATATTACGCGCATGGTGCTGACGGAAGTTGAACGCCGACTTGATCAGCAGCACAGCAATGATGCAGCCGGTCCGTTCGTCTATTTTCAGCATGGTAAGCCGGTGACGGATCAAGTGTAGTCCATGCCAGCAGTAAGCAGAGAAACCGTTTAAGCAAGCAGTTAAATAAGCAGTTAAAAAACCATAGGAGTTAACGCTAATGGCGATAGACAAGTTTCCGGTTGAAGCCAGCCACATCATGATGTTCGCGCGTTCAATGGGTGATGAAAACCCCCTGTATCATGACAGCGAATACGCCGCCGGCACTGAGCCCGGAGCCATCATTGCACCGCCTACGTTTATGCAGGCCAGTGCACAGTTCGATCCCAACTATTTTTTGCGTCCTAAACCGGGCAAACCATGGTTTGGCTCTGGTAAAGAGGCCACCACGCGCACGGCATCTATCCCGGGTAATGATGCTGACACAGACGATAAAAAGTCAGGTGGTGGCGGTATCCTGCACGCTGAGCAGCGCTTTGAATACCACCGTCATCCGCAGGTCGGTGACACCTTGCACGCCAAAGTGCGTACCGGCAAAACCTGGGAGAAAGAGGGTAAGCGTTCAGGCAAGCTGCGTTTCACTGAAACTATTACCGAGTACTTCGATCAGAATAATGAATTGTGTGTGACTGCTACCGGCGTGGGTGTGACTACTGAACGCGCCGTCGATCAATAGGGGAATAGACCATGAGTTTACGCGCAGAAAATTTGACCCCGGGCAGCAGCCACAATGCGAGCCTGGTTAGCGATCTTAAACGTACTCAAATTGTGCAGTACGCCGGTGCCTCCGGTGACTACAACCCTCTGCATACTGATGAAGTGTTCGCCACTGAAGTGGCGGGTTATCCCAGTGTCTTCGCCCACGGTATGCTGACCATGGCTATGACAGGAAAGATGCTCACTGACTATGTGGGTGATGGCCGCTTGACTCAGTTTGGCGTACGTTTTACTAATCAGGTGTGGCCGGGAGATGATCTGGAAGCGACCGCCGTGCTGCAATCAATTGAAGAGCATGACGGCGTCAAGCTGGCAAACTTTGAAGTCACCACCACTAACCAGGACGGAGCGGTGGTGCTAAAGGGCAGCGCTCAAGCCCGGGTTGACTGAGACGGGACAAGCGCTATCGCTAGCGCGTATTCTGGCCGTCGTCTATTTTGATAAAGGTACCGGTCACGCACTCGGAGGAGGGTGAGACCAGGAACAGCAGTGTGCTGTCCATTTGCTCGGGCTGGCAGATGCGCTTGCGCGGGAAGATATCGCTGAAATCCCCGGTGCGTTCCATCATGCCCTCTAGCATCTCGGTGGCAAATGCACCGGGCGCGATGCAGTTGACGTTGATGTGGAAGCGCGCCCACTCCATGGCCAGCGCTTCAGTCATACGTACCAGCCCCGCCTTGGTGGTGGAATAGAGCGCAGCGGCGGAGTCCGGGCTAGTTACGAAGGCGGCAATAGAAGCCACATTGACCATGTTGCCCGACATTTTTTTCTCAATCAGTCGTCGCGCAATTTCTGTCGACAGAATCCAGGGTCCGGTCAGGTTGGTCCCAAACACATTGTCCACCAGTTCATCGGACATTTTGATAACGCGTTGGGCGTCGGGTATGCCCGCATTGTTGATCAGAATGTCGATGGTCCCCAGAGCAGCTTCGGCGACGCTTACGCCGGCGCGAATAGAGTCGCGATCCGTCATATCCATGGGGATTGGCTCACAGGTGCCGCCGGCCTCGCGAATCTCTTGTGCCAGTAATTCAAGCCTTTCGACCCTGCGCCCGGTAATCGCCACGCTGGCGCCGCATGCCGCTAGCACCCGCGCAAAGCGGGCGCCCAGACCAGAGGTAGTACCCGTCACCATAGCCACACGACCGCTGAGGTCGATGGAGAAATTAGGTGTAGTTGGTTGTTGCATGGCTGCTGCCCCCTAAGTCAGTGTGGTGCCGCCGTCGATGGCGATAATCTGACCGGTAATAAAGGCGCCTGCGTTACTGGCCAGCAATAGGGCGGCGCCCATGATATCCGGGTCTTCTCCCCAGCGGTGCAGGGGGATAGCGCGGAGCTCTCCCTCATATGAGGCTGTGTCCGCTTTGGCATAGTCAGTCATGGCCGTGTGGAAACGCCCAGGCGCTATTGCATTGACTCGAATATTCCGTTCTGCCAGTTCGGTGGCCAGGTTACGTGTCATCTGGTGGACCGCAGCTTTGCTGGGAGCATAGCTGAACGTATCGGTAACGCCTTTAATACCGGCTATGGAGCCGATGTTAATAACACTGGCGGTATGCTCGACGCTGCCGCCGGCACTTAATAGGGGCAGTAGAGCCTTGGTCAGGAAGAAGGGTGTCTTCACATTGAGGTCCATGACTTTATCCCAGCCTTTTTCAGGAAACTGGTCCAGCGGCGCTAGCCAGCCGACACCGGCGTTATTCACCAGTACGTCAATCGATTCCTCACGGTCGCTGAGTTCAGCTACCAGCCGTTCAATTTCCGCCATCTGGCTGATATCGCCCGGCAGTGCGACACAGGCGCCGTCAGCGGATAACTCTGCAGCAGCCTGCTCGCAGGCTTCTGCCTTGCGCGCGGTAATATAGACACGTCGTGCGCCTGCAGCCAGAAAAGCTTTTGCCATGGCATAGCCGAGCCCGCGAGAGCCGCCAGTAATAACGCAGGTCTTGCCCTGCAGCGAAAATAATTGTTCCAGCATGTTTTTGAAAAGCCTCTCGGTAATGTGGATGGGTTAGTTTGTTGCCGATGTTAGATGCGCTATATTGGCACAAGTTGCCCTGTTGTCGGCAATTAAGTGGGCCATTAGGTCGGGAAGTAGGTTGCAAATGATACGAGAGAAAGCGTCATGAAACTCACTGTAGAAATTAGCTTGTATCCTCTTAATACCGAGTATATACCGGTTATCAAAGACTTTATCTCTGATATCAGTGCGCATGAGGATATTGAGATTTATACCAACGCCATGAGCACTCAGCTGTGCGGTGAGTATGCTCGAGTGTTTGAGATTGTGCAGACCGGTCTGCAGCGCAGCTATGAAACCCATGGTAAGCAGGTGCTGGTATGCAAGTTCATTGTTGGTGACCTGGATATTGGTCACTGGAAACCGGAGCTGAATCAGCGCTGAAAGCCCATTTTTAGGCGGAGACAGATTATGAGAGAGCGATCGAACGGGCTTTGGCACTGGTTGATAGCTGCCACCGTGCTGCTGATGGGCTTTTCTGGCACCTCTGTGGCCTCCGGAGATAAAGATATTGTCGGTCTGCAGGTAGACAATTTTCGCTTACAGGATCACACCGGGAAACTTCACGAACTCTATTCCGCTAACGCGGGGCCGGCGGTGGTATTGATGAGCCAGGGTAATGGCTGTCCCATCGTGCGTAACGCGATGCCCGCGCTGAAACAACTGCGTGACGAGTACGCGCGCTTTGATATTCCCTTTCTGCTGATTAACGCTAACCTGCAGGATAATTCGGCCAGCATTGCCGCTGAAGTCGATGAGTATGATTACGCCATGCCAGTACTGGTGGATGGTGATCAGAGTGTCGGTGAGGCGTTACGCCTGAGTCGCACTGCTGAAGTTTATGTGATTGAGGTAGCTACGCGTACGGTGGTGTATCACGGACCTATCGATGACCGCCTGACCTATCAGGTACAGAAAGGCGCTGCCAAGCATCATTATCTAGCCGATGCTCTGGATGCGGTGCTGGCGGGTGAGACGGTGGCGGTAGCGGATGTGGACGCCCCTGGATGCCTGATTAATTTTGCCAACCGCGATGGTCTCAGCCGCTGATCGACAGTGAAGGAAACCCTATGAAGATAATTGTTCCGCTGCTATCGCTGTTGCTTTTGAGCGCCTGCGGTCAGCCGGCTGTGCCACCGCCGGTAGCGAAGTTTCAGCCAGTTACCGATATACACGAGACCATGCTGTGGATACTGGACCCTGCCGCCGACAAAATCTGGGACTCAGCCGGCACCATCATTACCGCTGAGGGGCGCACTGAACTTGCGCCCACCACCGATGAGGGCTGGCAGGAAGTGGTGCAGGCCGCCGCCGTATTGGCAGAAGCGGGCAACCTTTTGATGTTGCCGGGGCGCAGTGCCGGCGCTGACTGGAACGAGTATTCCGAGGGTCTCATCGGCGCCGGTCAACTGGCGATAGCTGCCGCGCAACAGCAGGACTCAGACGCCTTGTTTGATGCTGGCGGACGCATCTATCTGGTGTGCAAGGCCTGCCACGACCAGTACTGGATCGAGGGGAAAGGCGCTCCGGAATGAAGCCCAGGTCAGCGGCGTACTGGGTCGGGCTGGTTTCACTACCGGCTGCGTGTCTGGCAGTGGGACATGACCTCTCGGCAGATAATGCGCGCTATGTGATGGCGCTTGAGGGCGCAGCTGCCGGTCCCTTTTTGTACCTGGGTGCCAAGCATATGTTCACTGGCTTCGATCATCTGTTGTTTTTGACTGGCGTGTTGTTCTACCTCTATCGTCCGCGCGATATCGTGCTGTACGTAACCCTGTTCACTCTCGGGCATAGCCTAACCTTGCTGCTGGGAGTGGCCGCAGGGTGGCGCGTCAGCAGTCATCTGGTAGACGCCATTATCGGCTTGTCTATCGTGTATAAGGCTTTCGAAAATATGGGCGGCTTCAAGTGGCTGCTGGGGTTTGATCCCAACCCCCGGGTAGCGGTATTGGTCTTCGGGCTCTGTCACGGCCTGGGTCTGGCCACCAAGCTGCAAGACTACGTAGGTAACGGCGACGGGCTGTGGGTAAATTTGTTGAGCTTTAATCTAGGGGTGGAGTTGGGGCAAATGCTGGCGCTGGCTTTATTGCTATCGCTGTTATTACTCTGGCGTGGTCGGGCAGGATTTCCGGCTCAGGCTTTTGCCGTTAACGCGGGCCTACTGTGCGCCGGTCTGGTATTGGCGGGCTACCAGTTTGCCGGGCTGTATTTTGCATGACTAACGTGGCACCCCAAAAAATTCTAGTTGCCTCGTTGACGTCGCTGGTCTTCGCCGGTCTGATTCTGGTGGCGGTTGTGCTGCCGGCCGAGTACGGTTGGGATCCGCTGGGCAGCGGTCGTTGGTTGGGGCTCATGGGCTTTGCCCAAACCGATGTCAATCCGCTGCAGTCGCAGTCGCTCGAGTGGCTTGAGGACAGCATCAGCTTTGAGTTGCAGCCGTTTGCGAGCGTGGAGTACAAGTATCGGCTGGAGCAGGGCGCTACTCTGCTGTATCGCTGGCAGGCAACTGGAGAAGTTGTGGCAGACATGCACAGCCAACCGGACGGCGCGTCTGAGGGTTACGCTGAAAGTTTTGCACGCTTCCGCGCGCGCTCTGATCAGGGTGGCTTCACCGCACCGTTTACCGGTATTCATGGCTGGTTTTGGCAAAACCGGGGTGCGACCCCGGTAACTATTGAACTGCAAGTGAATGGGTTTTTTGACTATGCGCTGGAGATGAATGCTGGACATAGCTTCCGCTACGAATTTGAGGCCGATTAAACTATCGGGCAGCCTGCGGCGTGTTAGCCATAGGCCAGCTTCAACATGGCCCTGACTTCAGCTATTTCGCCGAGCCAGTAGACAACAAAAAAAGCAATGACTGCTGCGCTGGCAACCAGCGCTGCTAACTCCAGGTCACGGCTAGCAGGCGGTAGCGTATTAGTAGAGGCTTCATTTGTGGTCATACCCTGTCTCCTTAGCCTGAAAAGCCGATCCAGCGTCCGGCGGCGGCAACCGTGAACCAGATCATCAGTGAGGCAGTGCCGGTCAGTCGCAAAGTCCACGCGTTCAGCTGATCGGGCTGCGTTGTTAACAGCGGCTTTCGAATGCAATAGGCAAACAGTATGCCAGTGCCAAGCGCCAGCATCTTGTACCAGAATACCGGCATGTAATAGATTTTCATGGCAACGCCGCAGGCCATGAACAGTCCTGTGCCGAGCAGTAGCATTAGCCCCCAGAAGAAGCCGCGCTGGGCGCCGCGCTGAATCTCTGCACAGGAATAGTCGGTAAACCAGAGCCCCAGAAGACGGCCATCGCCAATAATGACCGCGCCGCCGAGCACGGCAAGTCCGACCAGATGCAGGGCTTCAACAATAGCAAAGGCAGCGCCCCAGGTTTTACCAATGTAGCCAAATACTGTGGTTTCACTCCACGCAAAAACTGCCTCCAGTGCTTCCCAACTCGCTATTCGCAAGTCGGATAGGGCGAATACGGTGGTGATAGCAATGACTGCGACAGTCATCAGGGTGCGAGTATAAGCCGTGAGGAGGGACATGTTAGAACTGCTCCTGGCCATTGATGCAGCCAACAAATGCGCTGATCAATGGCGCTGGATTCTTGCTGCAGTCAAACCAGTCATAGGCGATCAAACGTCCGCAGATCACCACACCGACCCAGCAGCCGATCGACATCCACGCGCCACGGCGGAGGCTTAGCGGCGCCTTAACGGCGTTGTTCCAATCGGGGCCGGCGTTGCGCAAGTGTCTGTGAAATACCAGGGCGTTAATAAGGGCGGCCAGCAACAACAGTAATTTGATGCGCAGCCAGAGGCTTTGCGAGCTGCGTACTGGTATCGCATAAAACAACGCCATGCCCGTGATAAACATGACGGCAAAGCCGAGGAACATGGGCGTTTGCAGGCGTTGCGCCAGCCGGGTTGCGGGCAGGTTGGTAAACGCCAAGCCGAGCATACGCAGGTCTATCACCAGCAGTAGTCCCAGTGACAAGGTTAGTGTCAGAACGTGTGTGGTTTCCACCCAGTTATAGACATAAAAGGATTCATGCATCGAGGTGCTGGCAGCCGTGTTGTCCAGCCACAGCGCGGCTTGGTGAATCAGCTCATTGAGCACGCTCTAGCGGTCTCTGGGGTCAGATCCATCCTTGGGTGCTCCGGTGCCGGAAGAACCCATAAAGGCCTTGCCGCCGCCAGGCAGTGTGATATCTCGGCCATTGGCTTTGCAGGCTGGCTCGCAGCTTTTGTTTTTGGCCTGATAACCACGCACATTGATTTCACTGCCGATGGGCAGAGAGTTACGGTTGATACCGGCGCGCAGCAGGGTGTTGGGCGTACCGCCCTCGACCATCCAGGCCACGGTGGTGCCATCCGGCTGTTCAGCGGCGAGATGAATCCAGGCATGTGGATTAATCCACTCGATTTTGGTGACTTTGCCTTTCAGCGTAACCGGTGCCTCCTTATCAAACTCAGCGGAGAACGCATGATGCGCTACTGCCCGCCAGGAAACGATGAGTGCCAGCGGCAGCGCCAGAGCAATCACGGCAGTCGTTTTACGCATATCAGTCTTCCTGTTCTTTTTGTCGCGCGCCGTCGAGAATATTGGGCAAGGCGTAGTTGCCCTCATGGCAGGCGTACTCGTAAATGGGACCGGCGCTGCGACGCAGGGTTAGCTCGCCGCGCCAGTCTTCAGTGTACAGCTCTGGATCAGAAACCGTAAATTCGTAGACGATTTCGTTCTCGCTGATGCGGGTGAAGCGCTCGATAACGCGGGTATCAGTTGCCATCATTAGCTGGTGTTTGATGGCCAGACGCATGAATTGCTGCGGATGGAACTGCGTGGTCTCCACAACGAGGGTGTCACCGTCCCAGTGCCCCAGCGAATCGCCCAGCCACGGTTTTATCTGCGGCGGCAAAGGCTCGCCACCAAGCCTGATATTACGCACGTTGTGGTTCATCTCCACCAGAATTCCAACGTGGCCGGGGGATTGCATAAACTGGTAGTTATTGTTGTAGAGCACTGGCAGCATCGGTGGCCCGCCGGTTGATCCAAAGCCAACCGTGCAGCGTTCACCTTCGGGGCGTTCCTCCGGGTTGTTTTCCCGGCTCAGCATTTTGTAGGCGTTCCAATAGAAGCGCAGCTGGCTTTTCAGTGTGTAGGGGATTTCTCCTTCTTGCGGGTAGACAATAATAGAGCTGCGGGGCTCTCCTCGAACGCGCAGAGCTCGAGTGCCGGGATCCATCCAGAAGCTGTTATAGCCGCCTACATCGCCACCCGCTTCAAGGTCGCCATCAGCAATGTTGTCAATGGCCTCCTGTAAGTCCTCCATGCCCTGTTCAACCGCCAAGGCCTGCTCCGGTGTTAATACCAGCTCCGACAATTCATCTGGCCGCTCCAGAGTGGTGACGGTAGCCGTGGTCCAGATGCCCTGAAAGTCCGGGTCACCCCAGGGCAGATGCTGTAATTGCCACGGTTGGGAATGAGCCGAATTAGCTACTAATGTGGCGATGAAAAAGAGTACCCACTGAGTCATGGCGTGTGTCATCAGTCCAAGGGCTCCTTGCGCAGGTGCCCGTACATTAACTCTTCGACAAACTCGACGCAGTTAAACTGCAGCAGTTGGTCGTCGCGACCGACGCGCTTATAAAGAGGCATGCTCATCTTCCAGGGGCGTTGGTAGACACTGGAATCTTCGATAGTGACTTCATAGTGCAGGGTATGTGCACTGGTGCGGGTGAAGCGCTCGGTAATCTTCGCGCCAGCGCTGGCGAAATTTCCCGCACGATCGAGCCAGCTCTGGCCGTTAAGGCCCTCAGTATGCACAACCAGAGTGTCCCCATCCCACTCGGCCCAGGATTGCCCCATCCAGGAATCAATCGGCGCTGGCCCCGGGTCACTGAGGGCGATGTTGCGCACGGCGCCGGCGTATTCATAGGAAAATACCAGCACATCCTGATTGTGGTAAATCTGGAAAGGGAAGGGCATGTATGTGGCGCGCGGTACGCCCGGCAGATAACATTTAATTTCCGGGTCTCGGGTTAACCAGTTGGCGGCATTTTCGTCACGCTGTTGGCGTGCCGCGTCGGTATAGGGAATAGCTCCACCATCTACCACACCAAGCCCCGCTGGCACAGCGCCCACAGCGCCTAATGCCACAAGCTCCTTGGCCGGAACCGGCACTACCGGGCCTTCGCGCATGGCCAGCGCCGCTTTCGGCCCGTGTGGTTCCAGATTGAAATTGGCACGATTGAGGACTTGCCAGACGCCGTTTAAATCCGGCTTTCCCGCTGCAGTCCGCGGTGCGTCGTCGGCGCTTGCCAATGTCGTCAACAAGACGCTGGCTGAGGCTATTATCGTGAGTACGCGCCGCAGTGCAGCAGATATTCTGGACAAGTGCATGTTATTTCTCTTATTCACTGGTTTTGCCAACAGGAAATAAACTACAGTAGAGTTTACGCTGTCAACTCATTTAGGTTGATCAAAGGCTGACACACGCTAAGATATGGCACCTGATTTTCCGCCCGCCTAACTAATAAGGAAGCTTTAACACTATGAATTTTGAATTTTCTGATGAGCAAAATTTGTTGCGCGAACAGGCGCAGCGGTTTTTGAGCGAACAGAGCCCTCTCAGTACCGTGCGCGCTGTGCTGGATGACGCTGACGTGTCTTGTGACAAGGCTCTATGGCAAGCCATTTGTGATCTTGGCTGGACTGGAGTGACCGTACCGGAATCCTACGGTGGTCTGGGGATGGGTTATTTGGAACTGTGCGTGCTGGCAGAAGAGTTAGGACGCAGTCTGGCGCCAACGCCCTTTGCCTCATCGGTCTATCTGGCGACTGAGGCGCTGATTCGGTTTGGCAGCGAGGCTCAGAAGCAGAAGTGGTTGCCGGGTCTGGCCAGTGGAGAAGTGGTCGGCACCGTAGCGGTTGCGGAAGGCCGTGGCGCACCTCAGGCAGATGCGCTTGCTGCGTTTTACGCAAATGGCACGATCACTGGCACTAAACTACCTGTGCCTGATGGCGATGTCGCCGATATAGCGATTGTGGTAGCGAAGGATGGCGCTGGCATCTCGCTGTGCCTGGTGGAACTACAGGGCGATGGTGTAACGCGCAGCGTGGTAGCAAACCTTGACCCCACGCGCTCACAGGCTTGTGTTGAGATGACCGGTGCCAGTGCTGAAGTGCTTGGCGCAGGCGGCTCGGGTTGGGCGCAGTTGCAGGAATTGTTCAACCGCGCCGCGGTTTTGTTTGCTTTTGAACAGGTCGGTGGTGCTCAGGCATCATTGGATATGGCCAAAGAGTACGCTCTGGGACGCTATGCATTCGGTCGTTCTATCGCCTCTTTTCAAGCGATAAAACACAAGCTGGCGGATATGTATATTGCCACCACTTTGGCCCGCTCTAACTGTTATTACGGTGCCTGGGCACTGGCAGAGGACGCCCCAGATCTGGCGTTGGCTGCAGCAACGGCGCGCGTGAGTGCAACCAAGGCATTTCATGAATGCTCAAAAGAAAATATTCAGACTCACGGTGGTATGGGCTTCACCTGGGAGTTTGATTGTCATATGTACTATCGCCGTGCCAAGGCGCTGAGTGTCAACCTCGGCAGCCTCTCCAGTTGGGAAGATCGACTGGTTAACGCACTTGAATCCCGTATCGCTAAGGAGGCCTGAATCATGAATTTTGAAGATACCCCACAAGAAGCCGCTTTTCGCGCTGAAGCTCGCGCGTTCTTGTCTGCCAATGCACAACCAAAAACCGATACTGCGCCGCATCAGGAAACTGAAGCGGAGTATATTCTGCGGGCCAAAGCCTGGCAGAAGCTTAAAGCGGACCACGGCTGGGCCTGCCTGAGTTATCCCAGTGAATACGGTGGTCGCGGTGCTACGTCCATGGAGAACATCATCTGGGGGCAGGAAGAAGGCAAGTTTGATGTGCCGGTAGGCCCTTATGCCATCGGCTTGGGTATGTGCGGCCCAACCATGATCGCTTATGCCGGTGAAGAACACCTGAAAGAGCGCATACCGCGGATGGTCGAAGGTGTCGATATCTGGTGTCAGCTGTTCAGTGAGCCGGGTGCAGGTTCTGATTTAGCCAACCTGCGCACACGGTGTGAGCGTGACGGTGATGACTGGATCATCAACGGTCAGAAGATATGGACCTCAGGTGCCCATTTTTGCGATTGGGGCATTTTGGTAACGCGTAGTGATCCCACCGCGGCCAAGCACAAAGGGCTGACATTCTTCTTTCTGGATATGAAATCTCCGGGGGTCGAAATACGTCCGATTAAGCAGATCTCCGGGGACTCCAATTTTAACGAAGTCTATTTTACCGATGTGCGTATTCCTGACCATCAGCGTCTGGGTGCGGTAGGTGATGGCTGGAAGGTGTCGCTGACCACACTGATGAATGAACGTCTGGCGGTAGGCGACGCCGGTGGTGCGGATGCGCCCCATCTGCTGGAGCTTGCGCAGCGCATCATGATCGATGGGGAACCTGCCATTAAGAGCCGTGCAGTGCGCGAAAAACTTGCGACCTGGCACTGCGAGAAAGCGGGCCTGCGCAATACCAAGTATCGGGTTATGAGCGCATTGTCGCAGGGTAAGACCCCGGGTCCAGAAAACTCCATTACCAAAGTGGTGAGCGCCTCCAAGTTGCAGGATGTCAGTAGTTTTGCCATTGATCTGATGGATATGGGCGGCGTTATGTTGGGCCGGGAAGGTCAGGAAGAGTTGGACGGTAAGTTGTTCCATGGCTCCTTCCTGGGCGCTCCGGGTATGCGTATTGCCGGCGGCACCGACGAAATTCTCCGTAACATTATTGCTGAGCGAGTATTGGGGCTGCCCCAAGACGTCCGTGTCGACAAGGGTATTCCCTTCAATGAAGTAGAGCAGGGTAACTAGCCACTGCGCAGCGCAGCGATTGTCGCTGCGCTGCTGATTGCGGTACTTTAAGGGCGACGGTACATCTAATTAGCCTGTGTCTGTCTGGTAGTGGTTATACTGAAGCCACGTCGGGGGTATATTTAGGTGAATAGGTTTCCAATTCTTCTCAGGGGGTTACTTTGAACACTGCCGTGCCAGATCCTTATGTTATTAAAGGCAGCCTGCCCGACCGCTATCCGCGTGGATGGTTTTGTATCGGAGCCGACTACGAATTTACCACCCAACCGACCAAGCTTGATTACTTTGGTACCTCGCTAGTGGCCTACCGTGGTCAGGAAACGGGTCAGCTGCATATTCTCGATGCCTATTGTCCGCACATGGGCGCCAATCTGGCCGGCGAAGGGTCGCAGGTGGTGGGTGAATCGGTTATTTGTCCGTTTCATCACTGGAGTTGGGGCGCAGATGGTTTTTGCAACCACATTCCCTATGCCAACAAAATTCCCGCCCGCGCCCGTATCAAATCCTGGCCGGTGGTCGAACAGAACCAGCTGGTTTTCGTTTGGTACGATCCGGATGGGGGCCCGCCGCTTCCCGAGCAGGAGATACCGCGCGATGAAGAGGTGTTTGAAGATACCTATACACCGTGGGTTATTCAGCGGGTAGTCGTAGAATCCAATTGCCGCGAGTTGATCGATAACATGGCGGACAAAGCGCACTTTGGTCCAGTGCATGGCAGTCAGTCGATTAACCTGTTTCAAAATATCAGTGAGGGCCATCGTTACACCCAGTTGATGAATGGCAGCTCACCCATGGGCGATATGGAGTCGGAGGCAACCTATCATGGCCCGGGTTATATGTTGCACCGGTTGACTCACCATCTGGTCACGGGTGAAACCTCGAAGTTCATGTCATTGGTAATGAATGTGCCTACCAGCATGGAGAGTTTTGAATTTCTGGCGGGTTTCAAGTATCCGATACCGCCGGGAATGCAGGGTAACCCGATGGCACAGATAGCTTACGTAAGACAGCTGATGGAAGACAACCATCAGGGCGTGTTCGCCGACCTGGCGATCTGGAAAGACAAGGTGGTTATCGACAACCCCATTTTATGTGATGGTGACGGCCCGGTAACCAAGCTGCGCCAGTGGTACAACCAGTTTCTGGTGCCGGTGGATGAGGTGCCAGCGGCAATGCAGGAACGTAAGGAATATGACAAGAGTCAGCCGATTACGTTTAATCCGGTACCGGTTGCAGGGCCGACGCACTAAGCATTTGTAAACTCCAGCCTATAGACCCATAAACGCCAAGCCCTGAATCGCATACAGGGCTATTGGTAGGTCGCTGTGGGGTCCCGGCTCATTCTGGGAAAGCACTACGCCTACTAGTCCGGTGCTTGGGCTGACGAAAAAAGTCGTGCCAAAATAGCCGCTCCACCAGAAGTCGCCATCACGGTCGCCAAACGGGGTGGCATCGGCGTCTGCAACAACAGCCATGCCCAGACCCCAGCCAATGCCTTCCAGTCCTTCAGATGCCAAAACGCCGGACGGTAAATGCAATTGACGCATCTCTCGCACTGTCTCCTGCTCTAGAATACGCACGCCTTGATACTCACCCTCGTTATAGAGCATCAGTGCAAAACGTAGGTAATCTTCTGCGGTCGATACGGTCCCGCTGCCACCTTCGGGCCAGGGGGTATCACTGTCCGGCGTTGGCACGGCGACGAGGTCGCCATTCTCAGCTTGGGTGTAAACGGTTGCCAGCTCTTCGGGGGCCTTATCCGCGAAGCGAAAACGCGTATTCTCCATACCCAATGGCAGCCACAGGTTGGCACTGAGGAAGTCATCGAAACGCATGCCGCTGGCTACTTCGACCACCCGTGCCATGACGTCTGCAGACCAGCCATATCGCCAGCGCACACCGGGTTGTTCGAACAGCGGCAGTCCTGCAATATTATCGATTCCGGCGGCCAGACTGCCTCCAGGATGCTGGCGTGGCGCGTTGTTCTGCCAATAGCGCCACAGGTCGGTGGGCTCTGGCTCGCGGCCCGGGCCAATGCCTGCCGCAAACATCAGCAGGTGACGAATTTTGAGTTCGGTAGCGAGCGGCTCGCTGGCGAAATCATGCTCGCCATCGGCACTCTGGTGACGAGCGACGCGACTGACGGCAAAGGCGGGTATATATGTGGCCACAGGTTCATCAAGGCCAATCAGGCCTCGTTCCACCAATATCATGGCGGCCACGGCGGTCATGGGCTTGGTCATTGAGGCGAACCGCATGCGGGTGTCCAGCTGCATAGGTCGCTGCTGTTCGATGTCGGCCCAGCCCGCTGTATTGGCGTAAACTTGCTGGCCATCACGAGCAAAGACTGCGACGTAGCCAGAGCGAGAACCGCTGGCTACCGACGCGCGCATGACTCCGTCAATGGCGACCCGGCTGAGCCATCCCAAGCCTTCACCAGCGACGGAGTTGGGGTTTGCCGGAGGCACTTGTAGGGGTTTGGAGTCTGAGCTGCAGGCCCATAGCACGGGTAGCAGGCAAAGCAGGGCGAGAGTTCTCACAGGGCGGCGCTCTTCGTTATAGTTTCAACAAGGATACTGCGCGGCCCCCACTCAGGCTAGCGCTGTATTTGGCGGCGCTTTTCTACTGCATCGGCAAGCTCATGCAGCAGTGGGCCAGTGTCATCCCAACTTATACAGGCATCTGTAATCGACTGACCGTAGGTCAGGCTCTGACCGTCGATGACATCCTGACGACCTGCAACCAAATGGCTCTCTAACATGATGCCAAAAATACTCTGACTACCACGCGCCACCTGCGCCGCTATGTCTCTGGCAACGTCAATTTGGCGCGCAGGTACTTTGCGACTGTTGGAATGACTGGCATCAATCATGATGCGCAGTGGCAGTCCTGCAGCATTGAGCAAAGCTCCGGCATCGTCGACCGAAAACATATCGTAATTGGGGTGCTTGCCGCCACGCAGAATGATATGGCAGTCGCCATTACCGGCAGTTTGAAAAATGGCTGAGTGACCGGCCTTGGTCACCGAGAGGAAATGGTGCGGATTAGATGCCGATTTGATCGCATCAATAGCCACCTGAATGTCGCCATCGGTAGCATTTTTGAAGCCAACCGGACAAGAAAGCCCAGAAGCCAGCTCGCGATGTGTCTGGCTTTCTGTGGTGCGGGCGCCGATCGCACCCCAGGCGATAATGTCCGCATAGTATTGCGGACTAATCAGGTCGAGATACTCAGTGCCGCTGGGTAGGCCAATTTCAGCAACATCCAGCAGTAACTGGCGCGCAAGACCGAGCCCCTTGTTGATTTGAAAGGTATCGTTCAGGTCCGGGTCATTGATTAATCCCTTCCAGCCGACAGTCGTGCGTGGCTTTTCGAAGTAGACGCGCATGACGACCAGCACTTGATCGGATATCTCATCGGCTACTGCCTTGAGTCGACGGGCATAATCCAGCGCTGCCGCCGGATCGTGGATTGAACAGGGACCAACAACGGCTACCAGGCGGTCATCGTTGCCGGCAAGCACCTCGTGAATACCCTGGCGTGCTGCATTAACAGTGGCCGCGGCAGCGGAGCTGACCGGAATAGAGGCCATGAGATCGTCAGGAGACCTCAGCTCATTGGTCGCGCTGATACGAATATCATCGGTATTTTTGGCGCTTGTGTGTTCAGTGTTCATAGTAAGGGTCCAGCAAAAAGGCGGCGTTATTATACACAGCCATCACTTTGCTGGCAGAGCAGCAGTGTGTGGATTGCTACCACTTGCAAATCTGGTTTACCCTTCCTGTCTAGCGACGATGTTTATCAGTGGAGAATATGTGGATGAGGGGTTTGAACGGTAAGTGGTTGGTGCTGAGCTTGATTGCAGTCCTGCTGATGGGCTGTGCGCGCGGCAACATGCTGATCGATGGCCCTGAGTTACAGCAGTGGATAGCGGCGGGGGAGGCGAACTGGCGTTATGAAAACGCGGAGCTGGTAGCAGACGGTGCTGGCGAAGGTTTCTTGATGACCCGCTCGAGCTACAAGGACTTTCGTCTTAATCTGGAGTTCTGGATCGACGAAACTACCAATAGCGGCGTCTTTGTGCGTTGTCAGGATCGCGCCAATATCCATCCGGAGACCTGTTTCGAGGTGAATATATGGGACAATCATCCGCAACAGGACGCCCGCACCGGTGCGATTGTTCTCAAAGTCATGCCTCCGCTGCAGAATATTGTGACGGTAGGGCGCTGGAATACTATGGATATTACCGCCGAAGGGCAGAAATTAGTGGTGCGTGTGAACAGTCAAATTACCGCTCTGATGGATCGAGCGGATACAGCGCCCGGCTTTATAGCCCTGCAGCACTGGGAGAAGGGTACCGTGCGCTTTCGCAATATTCAGGTCCTTCCCATCTGAAGCCTGCGCCGCACAGATGGTTCGTGGTCGGGGCACGTTCCCTGCTTATTGGCTTGCTGCTGTTAGTATCTGGCTGCGCTGAAGATTCCAATACCGCGGATCGAGTTGAGGTTCACGACTACCCTGAATTCAAGGCTTGGGTAGACCATAGTGTCGAGCCGCATTCCGAGATGGCTGCTGCAGCGCTGCTGAATACTGCACAGGCTTTTGCAAATCTGGATGAGCCGCTGCTGAATAAGGTTCTGGCGCGCAACTTTCAACAACATGATCCGATGCTGGCGCCCGGGCGCGAGGGATTACTGGCACTGGCTGGCGTAGAGGGTCACCCGCGTGGCGGGGCTCCCAATATTATGGAGGACACCGCGCTGCTGCTTTATGATCCGCCCTGGCTGGTGATCCACCGGGGCGGGCGTCTGGGCCCGTTGCGCTCACATAACTTTGACTTGCTGCAGTTTTCCGATAGCGGCAAGTGGCAGGCGTACTTGAGTTATCTGCAGCCTTTGGAGGCAGGCTGGCTTGATAATCTGCTGTTCAGCTTCGTCGTGCCGCGCCAGCTGGACCTGATTCCCAGCCAGGAGCGGCAACCGCAGCCGCTATGGTTGGGTCGCACAGAGTATTCTGCTCGTTTTACCACCACAGCAGCCGAGACCAATCTGAACCGTGAGCTGGTGCGCAGTTACTTGGATGGTTTGCAGCAGAATGCAGAGCCAGTGCGGGAGTTGGTTGAGCGTTATCTGGCACCAGAGTTTCAATTACATCTGCCGGGTATACCCGCTGGGCGTGAGTCTCTTGTGGCTATGTTAGAGCGGGCGCAGCGGCGTCCGGGCGCGATAACGGTGCAATTGGTGCTGGCGCAGCATGATCTGGTATGGATATTAAGTCGGGTGCAGGAAATTCGCGAGGCGGATATCCCCGTGCTGGCTGCGGCTGACCTGTTTCGCGTGCGTAACGGTATGATAGTGGAACAGTGGAAAGTGGTGCAGCCGGTACCACGCTTCGCGAACAACAAGAACGGTCTGTTTCCCAGGCCGCTTATGGATGAGATGGAATAGTATGGTGCGAATTCTGGGGCTGCTACTGATTGCTGGCGTGTGTCTGGCAGGGTGGCTGTTGTTGGCAGACCAGGATCCTGCGGTTGCTGGCAAGGCGCAACGACCGCCGGTGCCGGTAACGGTCTGGACAGTACAGACGCGCCCGTTTAGCGATCGTGTGGCAGCTTTGGGTACGTTGCGGGCCTGGGAGTCGGTGGTGATTACCGCGAGTGTCACCGAGACCATTGATTCTCTGCATTTCGAAGACGGGCAGCGAGTGCTGCGGGGTGCCTTACTCGCGCGGTTGCAGCAGAGCGAAGAGGCAGCCGCCTTGCGTGAACAGCAGGCAATGCTGGCAGAACAGGAGCGGGAGGTGGCGCGGCTGGAAGATCTCGCGCGGCGGAATCAGGTTGCGGAGACCGAGGTTGATCAACGTAAAACACTGGCAGCTATTGCCCGCAGTAAAATTGCGCAAAGTAATGCACGCATCGCCGACCGAACGATTACAGCACCCTTTGACGGCGTGCTTGGTTTGCGTCAGGTCAGTGCGGGCGCACTGATTAGTCCCGGTGAGGGTATTGTGACGCTGGACGATCTTTCCCGCATGCGACTCGATTTTACCGTACCGTCACGTTCGCTGGCTTTTCTCATTGTTGGCCAGCCAGTGATGGCTAACACAGCCGCTTATAGTGATACCTTTAGCGGCGTAGTCAGTGCTATTGACAGCCGGGTGAACCCGGATAACCGGTCACTGACGGCGCGAGCCAGGTTTGATAACGGCGACGGGCGCTTGCGGCCGGGTATGTTGATGACATTGATATTACAGGGTCCCGAGCGTCAGGCGCTGGTCATCCCGGAGCAGGCCCTGGTATCGCGCGCCAAAGATCACTTTGTGTGGCTATTGGAGGGTGATCAAGCAACCCGCGTTGCGGTGCAGCTGGGCTCCAGAATTCCCGGCTGGGTAGAGGTGACGGCAGGCCTTGAGGTTGGAGAGCAAGTGGTGCACGAAGGCGTGGCACGTTTGCGTGGTGAGCAGGCTCTGGTAGAGCGGATTACTCCCTGATGTGGATTTCTGATACGGCGGTACGCAGACCGGTACTGGCAGTCGTTTTAAGCGGTTTATTGCTAGCCTTTGGTCTGCTGTCTTTCGAGCGTCTGCCGTTGCGCGAATACCCTGACATAGACCCGGCAGTGGTGACCATTGAAACCCGTTACTCAGGTGCGGCTGCGGCGGTGGTCGAGAACCGGATAACCGAAGTGCTTGAAGATCGCATTTCTGGCCTGGCCGGTGTTAAGTCTATGACCTCAACCAGTCGGGATGGCGAGTCTACGATTCGTCTGGAGTTTCACCTGGATCGGGACATAGACGCTGCTACCAACGACGTCCGTGATCGTGTCTCTCGGGTGCTGCAGTTGTTGCCGGAGGCTGCGGATCCTCCAGAGGTTATGAAGTCCGAAAATGATGAGCAGGTGTTGGTGTGGACCCATCTCGAGGCGGATGGCATGAACATTCTGGAGCGCACCGACTATGTGCGTCGCTATCTCGAAGATCGCTTTGCTGCGCTGGGCGGAGTTTCCCGAGTGCGCATATCCGGGGCTCAGGTTTACGCTATGCGCATCTGGCTGGACCGGCAGGCGCTGGCTGCCCGACAAATAACAGTCGCCGATGTCGAGAATACGATTCGCAACCAGAACGTAGAACTGCCGGCGGGCACTGTGAAGTCTTTGGAGCGCGATTTCGTGGTGCGCATCGAGCGCTCCTACCTGAACGCCGAGGACTTCAGCAACATGGTGCTGCGTAAGGGCGCTGATGGTCATCTGGTTCGGATCGGTGACATTGCGCGAGTGGAACTGGGCAGCGCCGAGTCGCGCGCATTCTATAACGGTAATGGTGAGCCCATTGTGGGTTTGGGTATCGTGAAACAGAGCACCGCGAATGCGGTGCAGGTGAGCCGCCTGATCAATGCGGAGATAGATCGACTCAATGAGCAGTTTCCGCCCACAATTCGGCTGATGAAGAGCTTCGACAATTCGATTTTTGTTGAGGCAGCGATTCGGGAAGTATACAAAACGCTGCTGATTGCGGCGTTGCTGGTAGTTTTTGTCATATTTTTGTTTCTGGGTGATCTACGCAGTCTGTTGATTCCTGCAATAACGGTACCGATCTCACTGGTGGCGACATTCTCTTTGCTGTCGGTATTTGGCTATAGCATAAACCTTTTGACGCTGCTGGCGCTGGTGCTGTCGATAGGGCTGGTGGTCGATGATAGCATCGTGGTGTTAGAGAACATTCATCGGCGCCTGGTGGCGGGCGAATCACCGTTGCTGGCAGCATTCAATGGAACACGACAAGTCGGCTTCGCCGTGGTTGCTACCACGCTGGTGCTGATATCTGTGTTCGTACCGATCCTGTTTCTGCAGGGAGATATCGGGCGTCTTTTTAGTGAGTTTGCCGTGACCATGGCAGTGGCCGTGTTTTTTTCCTCTGTGGTTGCCTTAACGCTGGCGCCGGTGATCGCCAGTCAGTTGTTGCGCTCCGACAAAATTCACAACGGCATGGCGGATTTTGTCGAGGCACTGAGTCGTCGCGTGGAAGACGCGTATCAGCGCCTGCTGGTCAAGTTGCTGCGCATGCCTGTAGTGGTGCTTGCCATTCTGGCGGCAAGTTTGGCAGCCACCTATATCTTGTTCCAAGAGGTGCCGGGTGAATATGCGCCGCCGGAGGATCGCGGCATGATCTGGTCGGTGATACAGACGCCGCAAGGATCATCCTATGAGTACACCCGGCGCCAGGCGTTGTTGCTGGAGGAACGCTTGCTACCATTGGTAGAGGCGGGTGACGTCAAGCGACTGCTGGTGCGGGCACCTTCCTTCGGTGCCGCCGGCAATTTCAGCTCAGCCTTTGTGATGGCGGTGTTGCCAGATTGGGAGCGCGGGCGTAAACCAACCGCAGAGGTGTTGGCTGAAATTCGTCAGCGCACTGCTAATTTCCCTGGGGCGGC
Organism: Candidatus Litorirhabdus singularis; assembly: GCF_026262625.1. Classification (GTDB taxonomy): domain Bacteria; phylum Pseudomonadota; class Gammaproteobacteria; order Pseudomonadales; family Halieaceae; genus Litorirhabdus; species Litorirhabdus singularis. Next base: position 808,057 of record NZ_SHNN01000002.1, on the reverse strand, counting down.
TGTCTATGCCCGCGGCCCGCGGTCTATGGGTGGCAGCAATGCCGACCCCGTGCAGTTTGTGGTGGGGGGTAATACTTACGACGACCTCGCGGATTGGCAGGAAATTCTCATCGAAAAGATACGTGAAAACCCAGGTTTGACCGGAGTGAATACAGATTTTTTCCCGACTAATCCTCAGCTACGGGTGAGTGTCGATCGCGATCGTGCCGGTGACCTTGGCGTCAGCCTGATGAATATCAGCAGCACCCTGGAGACACTGCTGGGCTCGCGTAATGTGACCACGTTTATTATGGGTGGACGAGAATATGACGTAATTTTGGAGGGTGAGCGCAGCGAACAATCTTCGCTCAATGACTTGCAGGATATTTACGTGCGTTCTGACCGCACCAACGAGTTAATACCGCTTTCCAATCTGGTAACCCTGACCGAACAGGCGGATGCTGGAACCTTGAACCGCTATAACCGCGTGCGCGCGCTGACAATTACGGCGGATACCGTCGGTGACTATTCTCTGGGAGAGGCGCTGGCTTATCTGGAGCAGCTGGTGCAGGAAGAATTGCCGGCGGAAGCGAGCTTTGACTACAAGGGCGAATCGCTGGAGTACAAGACTACCGACCGCGCCGTGCTGTTTGTCTTTATGCTGGCGCTGTTGGTAGTTTATATGGTCATTGCCGCTCAGTTTGAATCTTTCGTACACCCCTTTGTTATTCTGTTGACCGTGCCTTTGGCATTGGTGGGCGGGCTAGGGGGGCTGCTGTTTTTTGAGCAAACGCTGAATATTTATTCGCAGGTGGGCCTAATTATGTTGATAGGCCTGGCGACCAAGAACGGCATACTCATTGTTGAATTTATAAACCAATTACGTGGCCAGGGTGTAGAGTTCGAGCAGGCTGTTCTGCGCGGTGCTGCGTTGCGTCTGCGTCCGATCATTATGACTGCTATAACCACGGTGATGGGCGCGGCCCCGCTGGCGCTGGCCGCCGGGCCGGGACATGAGGCACGGATGGTCATAGGTATCGTCGTTATGTGCGGGGTGGTTACGGCCACACTGATCACGCTCCTGGTGATTCCGGTTGCCTATGCGTTATTGGCGAGGAATACGGCGCTGCCGCGACAGGTGGCTAATCAGTTGGAGCAAGAGCTTGCAGGCGATGGTCGGTAGTCAGGTATTCGGCACGCCTATACCTTGAACGCGACAACTGCGATTGAACTGTCACCGTCAATAGATGTTAATCTGGAGGCTAGCGCAGGCCCTGAGCATTAGCGCGCTTTGGGCCTGTAGTCGCAGCAGACTATGCTTTCAGTCATTAAAATAAGCTATTGAAAAATATATGATTTCAGCTGGAATTATGGCGCTGGTGGCGGCGATTAAGGTCACCGGGCCGATTTTTCTCTGGGTGTTGCTGGGTGCTATCGCGCGGCGCTTGGGTTGGCTCGGTCCGGTGTTGGCGGAACGCCTTTCGCTGTGGGTATTCCGCTATGGTATGCCGATTATTCTTGGGCTGGGTGCCAGTCGCGTTGACTATTCGCAAGTGACTGGCTCGACCTATCTGCAGGCTGGCATCTTCAGTGTCTTGGTCATTACGCTGCTGGGACACTGCTATGGCCGCTGGCGCCGGTTTCCGCAAGCTGATCATGGCGTATTTCTGCAGGCAGTGTTCCGTTCTAATTTGGGGATTATTGGAATCGCGCTGTGCGCCAGTGCCTACGGCGAACGTGGGCTGGTGATGGCGGCATTGCCAGTGGCGGTGCTAACGGTAGTTTATAACGTGCTCGCGGTTTACGTGCTGAATCGAGCGCATGGCAGGAGTGCGTCGCCGCTGGGCGTTCTGTTGGGTATAGCACGCAACCCACTGGTGGTTGGTATAGCCGTGGGTATGCTGGTGTCTATTGCCGGCTGGACGCTGCCCGGGTGGGCCTATCAGGTGGGCAATGCTTATGCGTTACTGGTGCTGCCATTAGCGGTACTGGTTATCGGCGCCGCGCTGAGTTTAAAGTCGCTGCGGGAATCGGGCCGCGCAACGCTGGATGCCAGTGTCTGGCGATTGGTAGTGGCGCCGTTAATCACCGTATTGATTGCTTTGGCCTGGGGGGTGCGCGGTGAAGAGTTGGGCGTGCTGTTTCTGCTGCTGGCAGGGCCGGTTGCGACTGCCAGTTTTGTGATGGTGGTGGCGGTGGGTGGCAACGGAGCTTTGGCTGCCAACATTGTGCTGGTCACCACCCTGTTATCGTTGCCCAGTATAACCCTGGGTATGGCCGTGCTGCAGGCGGCTGGCCTGCTTTAAAGCAGCAGCAGTACAAACAGCAGCGTGCCAGCTCCAGTGCTGAGCAGGGTTTTGGGTCGCAGTCGTGCAGCTGAAATACCCAGCCATAAGCCACTCAGGATGACCAGCAGCAAGCCCACTGCGAAGGCTTTCTGAAAGGTCTTGAATGCCGTTGGACCATGGCCTTTGTGTAATTCAATCATGCGATTTTGCAGACTGGGAATGGCGTGAATGACTTCGACCGCGTCCGCCGATAACTTGAACTGATAGTGTTCTGCGGAGGTGGGGCGCGTGTACAAGGTATTCCCCTTGACCTTGACGTAGTCGAACTCAAAATCATTAACACCAGCGGTGGAAAGCAGCACTTTCACATCCTGCTTCAGCGTTGGCGAGTTCGCGTCAATTGCAAACGCTACCGCTGGCCCGGAGTAGACCGGTTCTACCGCTACGGTGCCCTTGATGCCGAGTAAATAGAGACCGCCGGATAACGCGACCAGAATGACCGCCGGTGCGAAAAAGGCGGAGAGATAAAGGTGCAGCGTGATCAGTAACTTACGGTCCATGAAATGGCTCCAGTCAAAAGCTGTACATGGTAGAGATGCCTCGCTCAGAGCGCAAGAATCAGCTATCACTCACCTTCAATGTGTTTTATGCTGTTGCGCGATCAATTTCCCCAAAAAGGCTTATTTGCATGCGGTTTGGCTTGTGTTTTCGGAACCTGCTGTTACGGGTTTGTGGGCTGATTACTTGTGCGGTGTTGCTGTCTGGCTGCGCCCAATATACCGATAATCGTGGTGTTGAAGTGACGTGGGAACCGGCCATTATGGAGTCCATGGTGGCGGGCCAAACTACGCGCTCTGAGGTTTTGGCTGCGCTGGGTCCACCCTCACAGATTATCGCCTTGGGCGATGAAACCGTTCTTTACTACTTGTTTGAAAAGTCTAATGGCGAGGGCCTGATTCTGATCTTATACAATCAGTTTGATGTTGAAACCCGCTACGATCGCGCTGTTTTCTTTTTTGATGCCAACGATAGTCTCACCGAGTATTCCAGTTACGTGGCTGCGAGTCCCTGATGGCACGGCGTGCGTTGTTGCTGTGTCTGCTATTGGTGAGTGGGGGTTGCAGCGTGTCCCGCTATGACATCGGACAAGCGTTACCCGCCGCAGATCTGGAGCGGGTGCAAACGCCGGGAGTCGGCGTTGGTGAGGTGCTCTCTGCACTAGGGCCTCCGGTTAGGCTGTCAGCGTTAAGCAGTGGGTATGTGCTGGCATGGGAGTATTGGCAAATACAGGAGAATCAGGTCGGGGTCAGTTTGCGTGCCATAGGCGCCGATTTTCTGTCGATAGACTGGGGCGCAGCGGATACCCGTGGCGAATTTCTTCTGCTGGCCTTCGACACCGAACATCGATTGACCGACAGCACCCTGTTGCGCTGGGACCGCGAGCTTGGCGGTGGGCAGGGTATTCAGCCGCTGTTTAGCTTTGTGTCGGTGGTGGACATTAGTGACCTGACCGAGCCGCTACCAACGCACCGCTGGGGAGCGTCCAATTGGCAGGATCTGCCACGCTCCCTCAACCGCGCCCAGCGCATGGATACTGGCGCCGCGGGCCTTGAACAACGCGGTAGTACGGTGACCGTCGGGCAGCATGCTTTGGAGATGCAATAAGCCATGAGTAGCTTCAAGAGTCGTTGCGCGCGCCTGGTTCTGAGAAGTTTTGGCTGGCGGATAGAGGGAGAGCGGCCACAGCCGGAAAGCTACGTGCTGATAGCCGCACCGCACACCTCCAACTGGGATTTCCCGCTGATGCTGCTGTTCGCCGCCGCGTTTGATATACGCATTAAATTTCTCGCCAAGCACAGTCTGTTTCAGCCGCCGCTGGGGTGGTTGATGCGCGCGTTTGGTGGACTGCCGATCGTGCGCCATCGCAATAGTAATGTGGTAGAGGATATGGCCGCCACTTTTGACGGTCTGGGAGCGCTGGTGATTGCGGTTCCGGCGGAAGGCACGCGTACGCGCACTGACTACTGGAAATCCGGGTTCTATCACATTGCCCGCGAGGCGAAGGTGCCTATCGTGCCGTCGTATCTGGACTTTGGGCAAAAGCGCGGTGGCTTTGGTCCCGCGCTGGTGCCAAGCGGTGATATAAGCGCTGATATGCAGTACTTCCGGGATTTTTATGCGCCCATGCAGGGTAAGTTTGCCGACCAGTTTGGACCGGTCAAATTGCGCGAGGAGGAGGCGGACTAACTGCTGCGGCGTATTCCCAGCTTGCGTCCAAAACCTGCGGGCATTCCGTGGGCCTGGCCCCTTTGCAATTCTTGCTCGAAACGCTGCATATAGTCAGCGCCAAAGCTGGTGCTGCGTCGTGTCTCCATATCGACGTAAAGGGTAAGACACTCATTAGTGGCTGCCAGATAGTCTTTGTCTTCGTTGTACATGCAGTGGTAGTAGTGCAGGCGCTTGTGGTCATAATCGATGAGCTGGGTGGTCAGGCGGAGCCGGTCGCCGGCGAATACTTCACGCAGATAGTCTATGTTGCAACCGAGCGTGAAGGTGGAATTGTTGCACCTTTTGAAGTGCTCGGCGCCGATATCTAGTGAAGTGAACCACGCATCGGTCGACAGCTCGTCAAAGGCAACCACGTAGTAGCCCATGTTCATATGGCCGTTGTAGTCTATCCACTGTGGCTGAACCTCAGCGCTAACAGTGAACAGCGACGTGGCGGGGTTGGTGCGATCATGATCTGTCATATTGGCTCCTGGTATTCTCGGTTACGAATCATAGCTCGGCTGCTTCAGCGTGGTAAGTATCACGGCAACGCAATGATTTTTATGTAGAATAGGCCCCCTGAATTTGAGGAGTAATTATGACTGAAGCAAACACTGCGCGTCCCCTGGATGGCATCCGGGTGATAGAGCTGGGCCAATTACTGGCGGGTCCTTTTACCGGTTCTATCCTGGGTTACTTTGGCGCAGAGGTCATCAAGATTGAGCCACCCGGAGCGGGTGATCCGATCCGCGGCTGGCGCGTGGTAGAAAATGGCACGGCGCACTGGTACCGAAGTCTGGGGCGCAACAAAAAAAGCGTGACGTTGGATCTAAAAACCGAGCGCGGTCGCGAGTTAGTCAAGGAGCTGTTGAAAACCGCAGACGTAGTGGTAGAAAACTTTCGGCCTGGCGTTATTGAAAAATGGGGTCTGGGCCCTGAGGATCTCGAGGCTGACAATCCTGGACTGATTTACGCGCGTATTTCTGGCTACGGCCAGACCGGCCCTTATTCATCCAAACCCGGCTATGCCTCGGTCACAGAAGGTATCAGCGGATTTCGTTATGTGAATGGTTTCCCTGGCGAACCGCCAGTGCGCCCGAACCTTAGTATCGGTGATACGATTTCTGGTATTCATGCGGCGCTGGGAGTCTGTATGTCTTTGCTGCAGCGCATGAACTCTGCCGATGGCAAGGGCCAGGTGGTGGATGTAGCGCTGTATGAATCCATGTTTAACCTGATGGAAGGCGTAGTGCCGGAGTTTTCCGGAGCGGGCGTGGTGCGCGAGGCCTCAGGTACCACCGTAACCGGCATCGTACCTACTAATACCTATACCTGCGCCGATGGTAAATTTGTAGTGATCGGCGGTAACGGCGACTCTATTTACAAACGCCTGATGATTGCCGCCGGGCACCCGGAGATGGCGGAGAACCCGGAGATGGCTAATAACGAGGGGCGGGTAGAGCATGAACCTGAAATCGACGCGGCCTTGGCGGCCTGGTGCGCGGGTCATCCTGCAAAACACATTATTGACACACTGGAGGCGGAAGGGGTGCCGGTTGGCCTCATCTACAATGTTGAAGACCAGATGGCCGATCCCCATTTCAATGCGCGAGGTATGTTTGAGGAAGTGGACATAGACGGTAAGTCACTGAAGATTCCGGCCATTATGCCCAAGCTTAGTGGCACGCCGGGGCGCACCGATTGGCCCGGTCAAGAAGTGGGCAGTCACAACGAGGAAGTCCTCAAAGGTATGCTCGGGCTGAGTGATGCTGAGATCGCCGAGTTATCCAAGCTGCAGAGTTAACGAGCACTCGTCAGCTCTGCACGCTCAGTGGTGGTTAGAGCTTAGGCCTTACCGAGCATGGTGCGCGCTACCAGTTCGCGCATAATCTCTGAAGTGCCGCCGTAGATACGCTGAATACGAGCGTCTACATAGAAGCGGCTAATCGGATATTCAACCGTATAGCCGTAACCACCGAACAACTGCAGGCAGTCGTCGATGACCTCACACTGCATCTCGCAGGTTGCCAGCTTCAGCATCGCGGCGTTGTCGGCGCTGAGTTCACCGCGGTTGTAGGCCTCGGCACACTGATCGTAAAAAGCCCGGTTCAGGGCAATTCGGGTTTTTACGTCTGCCAACTTGAAGCGAGTATTCTGAAATGCGCCTATGGTTTGTCCGAACGCTTTACGCTCTTTGACGTAATCCACGGTTATTTCCAGCGCGCCTTCAGCCGCTGCCACGGCCTGCGCGCCAATACCGAGACGCTCCCGCGGCAGCTCAGTCATCATGATGACAAAGCCTTTGTTTTCTTCCCCCAACAGTGCGTCCGCCGGTAGGCGCACGTCATTGAAGAATAGCTCCGCGGTGTCGCTGGTGTGTTGGCCAATTTTTTCAATTTTCTGGCCGCGGGAGAATCCAGGCAGGGTGGCGTCCACCAGAAACAGTGAAGTGCCTTTGGCGCCCTTGCCCGGGTCAGTGATGGCGGCGACCACTACGATATCTGCAAGCATGCCGTTGGTGATAAAGACTTTCGAGCCGTTGAGTATCCACTCGTCGCCATCGCGGACGGCGTTAGATCTGATGGCCTGCACGTCAGATCCGGCACCTGGCTCAGTCATCGCCAGCGCTCCCAGTGCGTCACCGGTGACCATTTTGGGTAACCAGTACTGGCGCTGTGCATCGCTACCGAAGTGGTTGATATAGGGGGCTACGATATTGGAGTGAATGCCGTACCCGCTGGCGATACCGCCGAAACCCATGTGAGAGAGCTCTTCGATCATGGCCAGAGTTACCTGGGCGGTGGTGCCAGCGGCGCCAAACTCTTCGGGCATATCCGGGCATAGCAGCCCTGCCGCACCTAACGTCCGCCACAGCTCTCTGGGCACAGCATGGGCCGCTTCCCAGGACTCTATGTTGGGCAATATCTCCTGGCTGAAGGCGCGTCTGGCCATATCGCGGAACAGTGTCATGTCTTCATTGTGAATGGCGGCGGCGGTCATAGGTATCTCCGGTTTTGGTAACGATAAAGGCAGCTCTGATAGCGGCATAAGTCCAACGGATGCGCACTTTGCGACTGCATAGGGGGTTATTCTAGCCTATCGGAATGGCGGCGATAATAGCGAAAATCCGTTATCGTTGCTGTCGAAATCTCGCTGCCGCCTATTGCCTCCCACAGTGACTCTGGTATGTTGGCTGACGGATTTGATTAAACTGAAACCAGGCGGAGAAAAGCATGCGCGAGTACACACAGTTTTATATTAACGGTGAGTGGGTTGATCCCTCTGCGCCTAACAGTTTTGACGTGATTAACCCGGCTACAGAAGGCGTCTGTGGTCATATTGCTCTGGGTAATGAAGCCGATGTCGACAAGGCCGTAGCAGCCGCAAAGGCGGCCTTTGCCACCTTTTCTGTTACTAGCCGTGAAGATCGCATCGCTCTGCTGGCGGCGATTGTAGAAGCCTATAAAGCTCGCTATAACGACGTGGCTGACGCTATATCTGAAGAGATGGGCGCGCCCACTAAGCTGGCAGTGCAGGCACAGGCCGGTGCCGGTCTTGGACACATTGCGCAGGCGCTGCAGGTACTCCAGGACTTCCAGTTTGAAGAGGGCATTGGAGCACACCGTGTGTTCAAGGAGCCGATTGGCGTTGTTGGTATGATTACGCCTTGGAACTGGCCGGTTAACCAGATCACCTGCAAGGTAGCTCCTGCGCTGGCAGTGGGTTGCACCATGGTGCTCAAGCCCAGTGAGGTAGCGCCGCTGTCTGGTTATGTATTCAGTGAGATTATGCACGCGGCGGGCGTTCCTGCTGGCGTTTTCAATATGGTCAATGGCGACGGTCCTGGCGTGGGTACCGCACTGTCCAAGCATAAAGACGTCGATATGATGTCCTTTACCGGTTCAACCCGCGCGGGAACCCTGGTGGCACAAAATGCTGCGCCAACAGTTAAGCGCGTAACTCAGGAACTGGGCGGCAAGTCACCCAATATTATTCTGGATGACGCGGACCTCGAATCTGCGGTTACCGGTGGTTTGATGCACATGTACACCAATACCGGGCAGAGCTGTAACGCGCCCACACGTATGTTGGTGCCCGCCGCCAAGTTGGCGGAAGCTGAAGCTATTGCGGCCAAGGTCTCCGAGTCGGTTGTAGTCGGTGATCCTAAAGCCGAAGGCACTACTATGGGGCCGGTTGTCTCTGAGGTGCAGTTCAACAAGATTCAAGGACTGATTGAAAAGGGTATTGCTGAAGGTGCCAAATTGGTCACCGGCGGTACTGGACGTCCTGATGGTCTCGAAAAAGGCTACTTCATCAAGCCCACGGTTTTTTCCGAAGCTAACAACCAGATGACTATAGCCCGCGAAGAGATCTTTGGGCCGGTACTGACGATGATTCCTTACGACACCGAGGAAGAAGCGATAGAGATAGCCAACGATACCGACTATGGTCTGGCGGGCTATGTTCAAAGCGGCAGTCTGGAACACGCGCGTAAGGTGGCATCACGTATCCGTGCGGGTAATGTGCACCTCAATGGCGCGAGTGCTGGTATGGATGTACCGTTTGGTGGCTTCAAGCAGTCTGGCAACGGACGCGAGTGGGGCGCTCACGGCTTCACTGATTACCTGGAAATCAAAGCTATTTCGGGTTACGAAAGCTAAGTCTGGCAGCCATGGCTGCTTATATACTCGCCATAGACCAGGGCACTACCGGTACAACGGTAGCCCTGGTGAATCAACGCGGTCACCTCTGTGGCGAGGTCAATTACGAGTATCCGCAGATATATCCGCGTCCGGGCTGGGTTGAACATCGCCCGGCAGACATCTGGAATTCTGTGGTTAAGGGGTTGCGCACTTTACAGCGGCGCAAGCTATGCAAACCTTCTGAGATCGCCGCCATTGGCATTACCAACCAGCGTGAAACCTCGCTGCTTTGGCATGCCGATACCGGCGAGGCTTTGCACAACGCTATCGTATGGCAGTGTCGAAGAACCACCGAGTATACCCGGCAACTGCAAAGTGAAGGGCTAGAGCCCAAGGTTAGGCGCAAAACGGGTTTGGTGCTGGACCCGTATTTCTCTGCCAGCAAGTTCCGTTGGTTGCTGCAGAACGCGAAGGGTATCAAGGGTTTGCTGGCCAAGGACAAGGTCCGGGCCGGCACTATCGACAGTTATTTAGTCTGGAAGCTGACCGGTGGACGTCACCACGTGACTGACGTCTCCAATGCTTCGCGTACCTCCCTGATGAATATAGGCACCGTCAAATGGGATCGCGAATTACTGAAGCTGTTTGAGGTTCCTGAGGGTATCCTGCCCGAAATCGTGCCCTCCAGCGGTGTCATGGGCGTGACTCATGGTGTCCCGGGTCTTCCCGATGGAATACCTGTTGCGGGTATGGCGGGGGATCAACAGGCTGCGCTGTTTGGGCAGGCGTGTTTTGCGGTGGGTGATGCCAAGTGCACCTTTGGTACCGGCTCTTTTATTCTCATGAACACCGGTAACCGTATGCTGGCCTCTAAAGCCGGCGTGTTGACCACTATTGGCTGGCAGTTGGCGGGGGAGAAAACCCCCACCTACGCACTAGAGGGCGGTGCTTTTGTGTGCGGCGCCGCCGTGCAGTGGCTACGCGATGAATTGGGCTTAATCAAGTCGGCGGCGGCGATAGAGCCTTTGGCCGCCAGCGTTACAGATCATGACGGGGTAGAGTTTGTACCGGCACTGACCGGGCTGGGTGCACCCTGGTGGGAGCCTGAGGCGCGCGGCACGCTGACCGGCCTGACCCGGGGGTCTAACCGCGGCCATATAGCCCGCGCTACGTTGGACGCAATGGCATTACAGAATGTCGATATTCTGCGCGCGATGGAGAAGGATCTCGGTAAGCCGATGAAGCCGCTGCGGGTCGACGGTGGTGCCGCCGCCAACGACCTGTTGATGCAAATTCAGGCGGACGTATTAGGGCGTAAACTGATCAGACCGGTGATGACTGAAACCACAGTGGCTGGAGCAGCTTATCTGGCAGGTATTGGTGTGGGTTTATGGGCGGGCAAAAAAGAAGTGAGTAAGGTGTGGCGGGCTGACCGTGAATTCAAAGTTCAAATGTCAGCCAAGCGTCGTACCGCGCGGCTACAATCCTGGCATGCGGCGGTGCAACGCGCTATTGGCTGATTATCAGGCAGCGACCACTGCGGTCGCTAGTCCTTTTTCTAGCTACAGCCCCCCCATCAGCATGTACTTGATCTCGAGATAATCGTCCATACCGTATTTCGAGCCTTCGCGTCCGGAGCCGGATTCCTTGACCCCGCCAAACGGCGCCATCTCGTTGGAGATGATGCCCTCATTGATACCGACGATGCCGTAATCCAGCGCCTCCGCAACACGCCATACTCGACCGATGTCGCGGGTATAAAAGTATGAGGCCAGGCCAAACTCAGTGTCGTTGGCCATAGCAATTACCTCTGCTTCGCTGGAAAAGCGAATGACGGGTGCTACCGGTCCAAAAATTTCGTTGCGAAAGACTGCCATTTCCGAAGTCACGCCGGTGAGGATAGTAGGCTGGTAGTAGCAGTCGCCCAATTCATGACGCGAGCCGCCTAGCGCTACTTGTGCGCCCTGATCAATAGAAGTTTGTACCAGTGCGTCCACATCAGCCACGGCCCCGGCGTTGATTAGCGGGCCAGTGGTGATGCCCTCTTGCATACCGTCACCGACAACCAGCTCTTTGGTCGCAGCGACCAGTTTTTCCACAAATTCTTCGTAAACCTTGTCTTGCACAAATATTCGGTTGGAGCAGACACAGGTCTGCCCTGAGTTGCGATACTTGGAGATCATAGCGCCGACAACCGCGGCATCAATATCAGCGTCATCAAACACGATGAAAGGGGCGTTGCCGCCTAATTCCATCGATGTTTTCTTCATAGTGGCCGCACACTGCTGTTGCAGCATTTTGCCGATGGGGGTGGAGCCGGTGAATGTAAGTTTGCGAACTCCGGGGTTGCTGGTCAGCTCGCCGCCGATCGGGCCGCTACTGCCCGCGACCACATTGAGCACTCCGGCAGGTACCCCGGCGCGGTCCGCCAATTCAGCCATGGCGAAAGCGGATAATGGAGTTTCACTGGCAGGTTTGATGACAATGGAGCAACCGGCGGCAAGCGCAGGTGCAGCCTTGCGCGCGATCATCGCGTTTGGGAAGTTCCAGGGAGTGATAGCCGCTACTACGCCTACCGGTTGTTTGATGCAGACAATACGACGGTCGGCACCGGGTCCAGGTATGACATCACCATCTACTCGCTTGGCCTGCTCGCCAAACCATTCGACGAATGACGCGCCGTAGGCAACCTCGCCGCGTGACTCGGCAAGCACCTTGCCCTGTTCAGCTGTCATAATAATCGCGAGATCTTCCTGATGTTGCATCATCAGGTCAAACCAGCGGCGCAGAATCTGGGCGCGTTCCTTCGCTGGACGCTGGCGCCAGTCCCGCATGGCGGTTTCTGCTGCCGCTATAGCGCGACGAGTCTCGATTTGGCCAACTTTTGCAACGGCGATAATCTCAGTACCACTAGCCGGGTTTTTCACGCTAAAAGTGGCATTGTCGTCGGCGTCTACCCACTTGCCGTTGATATAGGCCTGATGATGGAGCAGGCCGCGGTCGCTTAGATTCAGTGTCATAGTGATTTCCTTTGCGCTGCAGTGCGTGAATCAAGATGTCGTGCACTATTTTGATGGGGTCTTTGGCAGTTTATACCCTGGTAATGTTAGCTGCTGCGAGAAAGTAACAGTAAAGGGTCGGTAACATCCAATGGCGTTAACCCTTCAATGGATCGCGCCAGATAGGTGACCAGTTCAATGGTCGCATTATTACTGTAGTAGATTTGGTAAAACCCAGAGTCGGAAAAACCTTCTGGGGCGCTTCGAAGCGGGCAAAACTGCGCACGAAGTCGAGCAGGCTGGCGCTGAATGACGCACTACCCAGGGTGCTTATGGTGGTTGTCAGTTGATCTGTTTGTGCGTTGGTCAGAGCGTTGGTCAGAGCGTTGGACATAGCATCTGAGTGTATCACGAAGGCTGTGGATTCCGTGTTGCACCGGTCAAGCCGTGTTTGCGTAACAGGCCGCGTAATTGGTCGTAACTTAGGCCCAGTGCGCGAGCAGTATCACCCTGATGATGTTGGTGCTGTTGTAGCGCGTTGCTCAGCAAGCCGCGCTCGTGCCTGCGCACTGCCGCGCCGAAATCAGGGGTGGCAGGTGTAGTCGCGCGAACGGGCTGGGCGGGCGGTAGGGTGATAGAAGTGTCGCGCTCGTTGTCGGCTGGTTCCAGTGGCGGGTCTTGCCATGGATTGTAGAAAGGGTCTAGCACCACTGTGTCGAGCGGCTGCTCTGGCGTTTCCCAGCGGTAGACCGAGCGCTCCACGGCATTTTTCAGCTCGCGGACATTACCTGGCCAGGGGTGGCGGAGCAGGGCCAGAGCTGCCTCGTTGGTAAAACCCGGGAAGAGGTCCCAGCCTAGTTCACTGCACATTTGCACAGCAAAGTGGTGGGCCAGTTCTGGAATATCGCTCTGGCGGTGGCGCAAAGGTGGCAGGTGAATAACATCGAAGCTGAGTCTATCGAGCAAGTCCTCCCGAAACTCTCCTGCTGCCGCCAGGCGTTGCAGGTCGGCGTTGGTGGCGGCGACGACTCTGACATCGACCTGCAGGGTGGTTTGGCCGCCTAGACGCTCGAATTCCCCGTATTCAACCAGACGCAATAGTTTCTCCTGCAGCCCGCTGGACATAGTGCCTAGTTCATCGAGAAACAGGGTGCCACCGTCGGCGCGCTCAAAGCGGCCTTGATGGGTGCGTGTCGCTCCTGTAAAGGCGCCAGGCTCATGTCCGAATAACTCTGATTCGAGCAGGGGCTCGGCGATCGCTGCGCAGTTGACCTTGACCAGCGGGCCCTCCCAGCGTGTTGAAAGGTAGTGCAGGCGTTCTCCGATTAATTCTTTACCAGTTCCGCGCTCGCCAACAACCAACACCGGGCGGTTTATGGGCGCCACTCTGGAGACGTGTTCCAAGGTGTCGTTGAGGGCTATGGAATTACCCACCATATGTTCTTGTTCACGAGGCATGAGGTCAAATATACCAATCAATAAGGCTAAATACACCATAAAAGAGTAAAAATAACCTATTGGGGTCTGGATTTTGACCTCTCCATACCTTAAAAGGCAACTATATCAATGACTTAACAATGTTGGCACGGAATGTGTAATAGCTTAGGTGTTGCAGCATTGCAGACACGCCCAAGCCGCCGGCAGTGTGGCAGGGCCCAATCAAGAGTTAACAGGGGGTTAAGATGAGCGCATTGGAGGAAAGGGTTTTGATTTATGCCGCGGTAGCGGTGATCTGTGCTTTTGGTGGCGTTTTTCTCGGTCCCTGGATCGTTGTTATGACATTTTTACAAATTGTGGCAGTGATTGAGGCGTTGTACTGGTTTGGTCTACCCCGGACTGACACCTACCGTCCTCGCGAACACCGCACCTTGTTTCATTAAGTTGTATTTCGGAGTAAGACCATGAGTATTTTTTCCCGCATGACAGACATTATCAATTCGAATATTAATTCCATTCTGGATCAGGCCGAAGATCCGCAGAAAATGATCCGCCTGATTATTCAGGAGATGGAAGATACCTTGGTAGAGGTGCGCAGTTCCTCGGCCCGTATCCTGGCGGAGCGCAAGAGCGCAGAGCGACGCTGCGAGCAGGTTGCAGAGGAGGCGCGCGGCTGGGAGGAGAAGGCGAAGCTCGCGATTTCCAAGGGCCGCGAAGATCTGGCTCGAGCTGCACTACAGGAAAAGCGTGCTATTGAGGAGGAGCTGGCAACGGTGACCGCTGAATTGACCGCCACTGATGAGCATATTAACCAGCTCAATGAAGAAATTGGCCAACTCCAGCAGAAACTGACAGATGCACGAGCCAAGCAAAAGAGTCTGGTAATGCGCAGCAAAACGGTAGAGTCCCGCATCAAGGTCAAGCGTCAAATTCATCGCGAGGCATTGGATAATGCGTTTCAGAAATTTGATAAGTTTGAGCGCCGTATGGATGACCTGGAGGGGCAGCTGGAGTCTATGGATCTCGGCCGTCAGGTGGCGCCGGACCTGGCCAGTGAAATTGAGTCACTACAGGAAGATGAGCTACTTAACGATGAGTTGGCCCGGCTCAAGCAGGAGATGGGTGTAAAGTCAGAAAGCTCAGTCGCGCAATCTGAATAGGGACTAAAGCATGAAGTTTCTCGAGTTTATGTTTGTACCGACTATTCTGTTTCTGACAGTGGTCGTTCCAATCTGGCTAACAATGCACTATCGCAGCGTCAATCGCTCATCCAGAAGTTTGAATCATGAAGATCGCGCGGCTGTTGAGCAAATGTTGGAAACAGTAGACACGTTGGCAGATCGTATTGAAACATTGGAGTCTATCCTGGATGCAGATCATCCAGATTGGCGCCAGCAACGAGCGCGAACACAGCAGGAGGAGGTGTAACTCATGGGTAGACGACATCGTAGGAGACGTGATTACTATTCAAGTGATAGCGTCAGTAGGAGTGGAAATAGTCGCGGCTATCGTAGTCAGTCCAGACGCTTTAAGAGTCGACGGCGCTCGGGCTGGGGGATGAACCTGTACCGTAATACCCGTGATGGTAAGGTCGCCGGTGTATGTGCCGGGTTGGCGGATCACTGGGAAGTCGATCACTGGGTTGTGCGCATTGCCGCCGTTATGCTGTTTCTGTTTATGGGGCCGCTGGCTTTTTGGGCTTATGTCGCAGCTTGGATGTTGCTGGCGCCGCTGCGCCGCAGTAATGGTGACGATACCGATGCTTACGCCCGCTCTGGACGTCGCTATAGCGCCAACGCTAGCGACGGTTACACTGGTAGCGACGATGTAGAGGTTGCAATGGATTACGACGAGAATTATCACACGTATCGGCCGCGCAAGATGTTTCGCTATGGGGAAAGCCCGGCAGTTCGTTTGCAGCGTGCGCGTGAGCGTCTGGATGCTGCGCTGGGTCGGGTGGAAGATATGGAGTCCTATGTGACCTCTAGACAGTACAATCTCAACAAAGAGTTCAGCAAGCTCTGATATCGTTTCGGTGATTTGATGTATGGGCCTCGCGGCCCTTTTTTTAACCTTCTTAACACCTGCAGCCAGCATGTTACACTGCTTGGCATCGTTTTAGCTGTAGGCACTGCGCCCCGCCAAGTTATGAATAATACCGCGTTAAAATCCGAAGTCGATGAGGCCATGCCGCCGCCACATATTCTACTGGCGCTGACCGAGGCCCAACGAGCCATGAGCGAAATCGCGTCGCTGGCGCTTTGTCGGCGCTGGCTGCGCAGCCAGCCCGCAGGCGATGGCCATGGTGTAATGGTCATACCGGGCTTTCTTAGCGATGACCGCTATAACGGCCCGCTGTGCCGATATTTGCAATCATTGGGCTATCAGGCTGTTGGTTGGCAGGAAGGTCGCAATATGGGCCCGCGCGGAGATTTGTTGGAACGGGCGTTGGAGCGAGTTAGCCAATTGGCGGCAGACAGCGGTGGGGCGGTAACTTTGGTTGGCCACAGTCTCGGCGGCATATACGCCAGAGAGCTGGCCAAGCAAGCGCCACATCAGGTGCGGCAAGTTATTACTCTGGGCAGTCCCTTCGGTGAGGGGCGTGATACTGGCTCTTATCCGCGACGATTGTTTTCACTGCTTAACCCGGATAACGAGATCAGCATCGATCAGTATGTGCTGGCGCAGCCACCACGGGTGCCGACAACGGCGGTTTACTCGCGCGGCGACGGCGTGGTTAATTGGCGCTCTGCGATACAGCAAGGCAGTTTTCCGCAAGCGCAAAATATTGAAGTGATCGGTAGCCACTGTGGCATGACGTATAACCCTAGCATTTGGTATCTGTTGGCGGAGCGCTTGGCCCAGGCACAGGGGCAGTGGCAGCCGTTTGAACGTCGTAGCTGGCAGGGCATGATGTTCCCCACCGTGGGTTGAGTGTCGAGTTGCAAGTGCCTGGTGCAGCACCCTGAACAGGCTTGGGCAGTCTTACTGCTCCATCGCCGCGGCGTGAAAGGCGATGTGCCCCCCAATAAAACTGGCGATAAAAAAGTAGCTGTGGTCATAGCCTGACTGCATTCTGATTCGTGCCTGGTAGCCGCTCTCTTCGCAGGCTTGCTGTAGGAGCTCCGGGCGTAACTGTTCTGTCAGAAAGTCATCCGCGTCGCCCTGATCGATCAGCATAGGTACTTGAGCCGCGCCAGCGCGGATCAGTGCACAGCTATCCCATTGCTGCCAAGTTGCCTGATCATTGCCCAGATAGTTGCTAAAGGCCTTGTGTCCCCAGGGCACCTGCGATGGTGCAACGATGGGCGCAAAAGCAGAAACAGATCGATACTGCCCCGGGTTTTTCAAAGCAATGCACAAAGCCCCGTGTCCACCCATAGAGTGGCCGCTGATAGCCGCGCGCTCCGTGTCCACCGGCAGCTGCTTAGTGATTAAGGCCGGCAGCTCAGTGCTTATATAGTCGTACATCTGGTAATGATGGGCATAGGGTTCGCGTGTCGCGTTAAGATAGAACCCGGCTCCCAAGCCAAAATCCCATGCCTCTTCAGGATCGTCCGCTACGCCTTCGCCGCGCGGACTGGTATCCGGAGCAACGACCGCAATACCGTGCTCGGCGGCATAACGTTGAGCACCGGCTTTATTGACGAAATTTTCATCGGTGCAGGTTAGCCCAGATAGCCAGTAGAGTACGGGCACTGGTCCGCGCTCTGCCTGTGGCGGTAAATACACCGAAAAATGCATGGCGCAATCGAGGCTTTCGGCCTGGTGCCGAAAGCGCAACTGCTGGCCGCCAAAGCAGTGGTTTAAGCCTACCTGTTCCATTGTCACTCCAGTTTTCAGTAAACCACGACCGAGCGAATACTCTCGCCTGCGTGCATCAGGTCAAAGCCTTTGTTGATATCGTTTAGTGGCATAGTGTGGGTGATGAGATCATCGATATTGATCTTCCCTTCCATGTACCAGTCAACGATTTTAGGCACATCGGTACGACCGCGGGCGCCGCCAAATGCTACCCCGTGCCAGCTGCGGCCGGTGACCAGTTGAAACGGGCGGGTGGCAATTTCCTTGCCGGCGCCGGCAACCCCAATAATATAGCTTTCACCCCACCCCTTGTGGCAGCACTCCAGCGCCTGTCGCATCACGTCGACGTTACCAATGCATTCAAAGCTGTAATCGGCACCGCCACCAGTCAGGTCCTGGATGGCTTCAACCACATTGTCGACCTGAGTAGGGTTGATGAAGTCAGTCATGCCAAATTTGCGCGCCAACTCGACTTTGGCGGGGTTAATGTCGACACCAATAATTTTCCCAGCGCCGACCATAGCGGCACCCTGAATAACGTTCAACCCGATACCGCCGAGACCGAATACAACGACATTGGAACCGGCCTCAACCTGAGCACGATAGACCACGGCGCCGACGCCGGTAGTCACACCGCAACCGATGTAACAGATTTTGTCGAAAGGCGCGTCTTCACGTACTTTGGCTAACGCAATTTCGGGTAGCACGGTGAAGTTAGAAAACGTTGAGCATCCCATGTAATGCAGTATGGGCGTCCCATCCAGAGAAAAGCGTGAGCTGCCGTCGGGCATCACGCCCTGGCCCTGAGTTTCACGGATTGCCTGACACAGGTTGGTTTTTGGGTGCAGGCAGAAATTACACTCGCGGCACTCGGGTGTGTACAAAGGGATTACGTGATCACCGGGCTTGACGGAGGTAACACCGGCGCCCACTTCACGGACGATGCCTGCACCTTCATGACCTAAAATCGCAGGAAAGGCGCCCTCGGGATCATCTCCTGACAGTGTGAAAGCGTCGGTATGACAGATGCCGGTAGCCATGATCTCGACCAGTACTTCACCGGCACGTGGTCCGTCCAGGTCAACCTCGGCGATTTCTAGCGGTTTACCCGCTGCGACTGCGATAGCGGCGCGTGTTTTCAAGATATGAACTCCCGTGTTGTCTGTGAAATAGTTAAGCAGATACTGGTCAAATGCGGCAGGCGCTAACAATAACGGTTAGCGCAATGATTCTCAAACTTGGCGTCTTTAACCATCCTTGCGCATTAAGCTCAGTAGTCTCATCGACTCGCAGTTAGCGTCCCGCGATATTCCCGGTACCCGCGGACGTACTGCGATTAAATGTGTCATGCCCAAATGCCGTTGATAACGCTCGATGCCGACGCCGACCTGCTCCGGCGAACCGATCAGGCACCAGTCGTCAACGGGGTTGGGTGCGTTTTTGGCGTGAACGCCAGCGCCAACAGAAGCCAGTTTGTCGCGTACTTGCGCGCACTGGTCAGGATCTTCACTGATGTAGACTGTGCGCATAATGATAATTTCAGGTGGCTGCTTTTTACCCGCCTTCGAGATGGCGTCGCGGTGCAGTTGGTGATTGTGTGTCAGTTGATCCAGCGTTTCCATCGGCGAGGCCAGATAGGGCAGCCCCATAGAGCCGACCTGAGTGATAGCTTTGGGCCCAAAAGCTGCCACCCAGAGTGGCGGGTGTGGCTGCTGTAAAGGGAGCGGGGATATGCGCAGTGGTTCAGCGCTAGCATCGATGGCATTGCCAGCCCATGCGTTGCGCATACCGCCAAGAACAGTTTCGAACTGCTGCCGTTTGAGTTTCAGGTCAACGCCATAGGCTTGTAGCATTGCTGACTGGAAGCCGCGGCCCAGGCCCAGTATCAGCCGACCTTTACAGAGTCGATCCAACGCGGCTACCTGCTGCGCGGCCTGTAGCGCATTGCGTATTGGTAGCAGATAAGAGGTAGTTCCCAGTTGCAGACGTGTGGTGCGCGCGGCGACGGCGGCCAGTAGCAACATTGGATCAGGCAGCGAGGTAGCACCAGAGAAATGACTTTCCGGGAGAAAGAAAGAGTCGTAGCCCCATGTTTCAGCAAGCTCGGCTTGCCGACATAAAGCGTCAGCGTCAATTTCGCTGTTGTAATGCCAAGGGGTAAGGCCCAGATGTAAGCGTTTAATACTTTTTGTCTCCGTCAGCTCAGGCTGTCAATATGCCGCGAAAGCATCGTTGATTGCAATTGGACAGTCGTTGTTCACAGATCTTTTCTCCCATTGGTTATTGTTAGCACGATCGCTTTGCGTCTTTTTATCAGACGAGCACCGCGCGCTGTTAGCGTAACTTGTTCACAATATGGCCATCTGGAGCATGCCGCGGTTGACCGAAGCTGTAGGCAGGAGGATGATGCTCGCCTGTCGCAGAAGCGGCAGCAGATTTTTACCAACCTAATCAATGTGAAGACAGACTCATGACCACGATGTATTGCCAAACAACAGCTATGTGCTGCAAACGCCACGCCAGTATCGGCGTGCCGTGTGCGCTGCTGGTTGTGCATGGAGTGGTTTGAGGAAGCGAATTGATAAGTAAGCAAAAAAGCCTCCGAGAACCTGAAGTTCCGGAGGCTTTTTTCGTTTAAGGCTTACTCGTTTTTTTCAGGTTCTCGCGGCAGGGAGTGGCGCCGTGAACAGAATACTGAAAAGCAATATTACGACAATTTATCTCATGGGTTTCTGCCATAGCTTTATGGTGGTCATTCCCGTGTTCGTGCCCTTGCTGCAAGGCTACGGCCTGACGATGTCTGAAGTGCTGCAGACGCAGGCTTTGTTCGCGATGACCATCGCATTGTTGGAAGTTCCATCCGGCTATATTGCTGATCTGTGGGGTCGCAAGCAAGCCCTGATCATCGGCTCGCTGGCTAACGCCGGTGGCTTTCTGTGGCTGCTTGGGGCCGACAGCTTTTTTGATTTCATGTTGTATGAGTTCATTCTTGGTGTTGGTATTAGCTTGATCTCCGGCGCGGATCTGGCGTTGCTCTATGACAGCGAGACAGAGCTCCAGGCATTGGGGGATAGGGAAGCGGGTCCCGGGCGGTCTCTAAGCCGTTTAATCTCGATTGAGGCCGGGGCGTCGGGTGTGGCAGGGATAGTTGCCAGTCTGTTGCTGGTGTGGGCAGATATGGCAATTTTGCTAGCGGTACAGGCAGTCGTTGGGCTGTTGCCGTTTTGTCTGGCGTGGCGTTTGCAGGAGGCACGGCGTCCGCCCAGTGAGAATGGGCACGCCGACAATGCTCGGCATATTATGGAGTTGCTGTTATTTGGGCGCCCGGTAGTGCTGTGGACAGTGATTGCTATCGTCTGCTTCGGATTGCTAGGCCTATACAGCTTTTGGGTATACCAGAAATACTGGGAGCTTAACGGTGTGCCGGTAGTTTGGTTTGGTTATATCTGGGCGGCCTTTGCCCTCACCGTCAGTGTCGCGGCACGTTATGCCGGGGTAATCGAGCAACGGTTGGGTTGGCGTAACCTATTATTGGTGACAGCCATACTGCCCCTGTTCGGCCTTTTGGGTATGGCGTTGAGTGGAGGTTGGTATGGGGTTTTGTTCGGGTTTGCTATTCAGGCCAGCCGCGGTTTGAGCCTGACTTTGTTCTATGAAGCGTTAAACAGCCGTGTGCCGGGGGAGTTCAGGGCTACTGTTAACTCTCTGGTTAGTCTGCTGGTGCGTAGCGTGTTCATTGTCAGCGGACCGCTGCTCGGCTTTCTGCTGGACAGCTGGGGTATGCGTAGCACGCTGCTATTGTTGGTGTGCGTATTTGCGCCGCTATTTCTGCTGCTTGTGGTGAATCTGGGGCGCCGTATTCACCGCGAGAAGAGTTCACCGGCGGCTGAACCGGTGGTTGTATAAAGCTATATTCATAGCATCTACCCCGCTTCGGCGGGGCTTCTTTACAATTGAGCGGAGTGACTACGGAGGCGCGCTTGCTGGCCTTGCAAGCTGCAGCTGCGCTATATTGTGCGCATGAATGAAGCAACGCATGAGCAACACTCAACTCTGGCTACTTTTGTACTGCCTATCGCCAAATCGTTGCGCCTGCAGGGCGTTGATCCCATGGAATTATTGGCAGAAGCTGATATTGATCCGGCTCATGTTATTAATGCTGATCGGCGCATACCGGCGGCAAAAATGCAGCAGCTATTCAGCTTGGCGCTGCGGGAAACGGGCAATCCGGCTTTCGGTTTACTGGCGGCTGAACAGGTCCAGGCGGCGACTCTGCAGGGACTGGGGCTTGCCTTTCTCGCCAGCGATACAGTATTAGATGCCTTGCAGCGGTTGGTGCGATTCTGCCATGTGCTGAGTACAGGGGTGGAGCTTAGGCTACAGCAGCGCGATGAACTGATTGATTTGGAGTTTCATGTCGGGCGGGTTGTCGAGGATGATGAGGCCGATTATGCCAGCCTGGATTTTGGTATGGGCTTGGTGATGGTGATGTGCCGCATGACATTGGGAGATTATGTGAGTCCTATCAGTGTCGATACGCGCCGGCCCGAACCGGAGGATCCTGATCTGTTCATGTCACTGATGGGCGCAAAAATACACTTCGGGGCGGAGATAGATCGGGTCAGTTTTGTGCGCTCCGACATTGTAGACCAGCTGTTAACCGCCAATCAGGAATTGGCGAAGATTAACGATGATCAGGCGGAAGCGTATCTTGCCAGTTTCGATGATGTCAGTACGGCGCGCGATGTGGTCAGCAAGATTGTGGAAAAATTGCCAGACGGGCCACCGAATCAAAGCCAGATAGCTGGAGCGCTGAATGTCAGTAATCGAACACTGCAGCGCAAACTGAAAGATGAAGGCACCAGTTTCGTAGATTTATTGCAGGACACCCGGCTGGAACTGGCGCGTAAATATCTGCACAATCCAGCCCGTTCTATTAGCGAGATTTCGTATCTGTTAGGGTTTTCTGAGCCCAGTACTTTTTCGCGTGCTTTCAAGCGTTGGACCGGAGAAGCACCAGCGGATTATCGGCAACGCCTGCAGCAAACCTCCAAGGAGGAATCCTAATGCCCAGAATGATGATCATTGCCAATTATCTGAACGAAAAGCAGCCGGCTATCGAGCGCGGCATGAAATTGGCACAGCGCCGCGGGTATACGGTAGAGGTAGTTGGATTTTGCTACGAATCACTGGCCGCTCAAGGAATTACCGGCAAGTCTCAGCAGGCAGAAGCCCGGCGGCGCATTCTGGAGGCTCACGGCCAGAAGCTGGAGCAGCTGGTCTCTGCAAAACAGCTCCCGGGTTTACAGGTGTCGGTTAAGTCAGTGTGGGAGAAAGAGATTCGAAACTGGGTGGTTCGCCAATGCGAACGCAGAGACTATGCTGTCGTGGTCAAGACCGGTCACCGCAGTGAGACTTTTGTTTACAGCTCAACTGACTGGCATCTGCTGAGGGAGTGTCCGGCACCGCTGATGATTGTCTGTGATCGACAATGGCGTAAGACCCGACCGCTACTGGCCACGCTGGACCTAGCTAGCCGATCGCGCGTCAAGCAGGCACTCAATCGCAAGGTTATAGAGACCGCTAAAGCGTATGCGGCGGTAATGGACTGCGAGTTGCACCTGATTCATGCCATCCATATTTCTCCGCTGCTGACCGAACTAGACCTGGTCGATGAGCACAGCCATGCGCTTGATATAAAGGAATCACTGACGCCTGTAGTAGAACGGCTATGCCAAGAGTATGAGCTGTCTCCGAAACAGTTTCGATTAAAACGGGGGCCGGTAGAGAAAGTGATTGCCAGCGAGGCGGCGCGGCTGCGGGCGCAGTTGGTGGTCATGGGCACGGTAGGTCGGCGCGGGGTCAAAGCACGTCTGTTAGGAAATACTGCAGAGCATGTGTTGTCGCGGCTGCGCACCGACGTGCTGGCAATCAAGCCCTGAAGCAGAGGCTGAAGGTTACGCCCTTGCCGTCATCGCGGTTGGCGGCCTGAACCTGTCCCGCATGGTATTCCATAATCAGTTTGACGATGTGAAGCCCCAGCCCCAAATGTACATCGTCACGCTGCTCGCGCACTGAAACCATCGAATCAAACAGCTGTTGCTGCATATGTGCGGGTAGCGCCGGACCCTCATTGCTGACCTGTACAATGATATCTGTGTCGGTCTTATGCACTGAAATTGTGATGCGGCTCCCTTCACGCGAAAAGCTGGCCGCGTTATCCAGCAGCTTGTCCATGGCTTGCGCGACCAAGTCTGCGGACCCATGTACCAGCAGTGCGGTATCTGCCCCTGACAGCGTGATCTGTTGCTGTGGGTAAATCTGACGGTATGCGGCATGTAATTGCCGGCACAGCTCGGCCAGGTCAAACGGTTCCAGCGCATTACTGTATAAGCTTTCCTCCAGTCGATTCGCTTCTGCCATTGAGGTGAGAATGCCCGCGAGTCGAGCCAGCCCCTGGCGTGCTCTGGGGAGGTAAACGTTTCGGTCACTGTCATTGTGTTCAAGGTTATCCAGTGAAGACTGGATAACGGCAATGGGCGTACGCAACTCATGTGATAGCTTGCGGCTCAGCGAGCGCAGGTACTCGTTGTATTCGCGCAGACGCAGCAGCAGTTGAGCGTGCTGACGGGCCAGCTCACCAAGCTCGTCTTTGGCACTGCTGGCGGGGAATTCAGCGCGAATCTGACCATCCGCGCCAATTGCATTGGCGCTGGCCTGTGACAATTGCCGAATGCGCCAACTAAGCCAGGAGGCGTAACCGATCAAACCCAGCGCCGAGGCCAGCATCGCAAGTAGGCTGATAAAGAGTAGCTGACTAAAAGCCTGATCCGTCAGACTCAGATATTGCTCGCTGTTCTGTTCTGCTAAAAGTGCGCCTATCACCTTACCGTCACTGACGATAGGAGCGGCGGCAAGTATCAGCTTCTGCTCGCCGCCAGCAGTTAGGCGATAGCTTCCCACTGCGGAGTTACCGCCGAGAGCACCTTCAACTTCAGGGCCGGCCTGCTGGCCGTAAATCGCGGCCGCCGTTGGTGCAGGTGGTGGGTCCTTATTGAGAATCGCACGGTAGATGGCACGCAACAGCCAGGGAGTTTTTGTGCCCGCCACTGCGGCTCCCGGTTGGCCAGCCTGAGAGACCACCCAACGGTCTCGGTCAATCACGCTCAGCCTTAACGCGACGCTGGAAAAAGGTGTAACCAGAGCTTGTAGTGCGCGTGGCGGGTAAATCAACCAGGGCGCCGGGCGATTGGATTCCAGATTTCCAAAATGTGTTTCGTTGCCGTCACCATCTACGTTGATCAGAGAAAAACCTAACCTGCCATGAAGCGCGGAAAGTGGCATTTCAAGCTCGATAGAAAAGCCATCCTGAGTATCTTGCCAGTGGCCGCGAATGCGAGACTCCCAGTTGCCCATCAGGTCTGGGCCGCCAATACGGGAGTTAAGTAGACGCGCCTGCACCGGTCCCGGCGCCGCTGTAGAAATAATATAATCGCGATCAGTACGTAATAACAGGCGGTCACCGCTCACCCGGTCCAGTAACTTCGGGTCGTGATAAATTACTTCGTGATCAGTGATTTGCAGTAGTAGATAGAGTCGCCCATCACGCGTTCTGGAGCGGTACCTGATCGGGCCAAATTGGAGGTGGTCAGGCCCGTCCCAGCCATCATCGTAGCCGTCAACGATGATTGGCGCGCTGCTGGTCGTTGCATAAAGGGATGGGCCGGGTTGGGCATTGTTTTCTGCAAGCCGTCGCTCAGTGTTGGGGTATATTAACTCTGGCCGGTCCATTAACACCGTTGCGACAGCGCGCGCTGAAGCCCTTAATGATTGCGCCTGCCCATGCTCCAGGGCCGATTCCATTTCACGCACAAATTGGCAGCCCGCCCATGGCAGTGTAAGTAGCAAAAGGCTCACCAGAAGCAGTTGCCGACGCAGATTCATCGCTTAGGCACTGAGCCAGCGGTAACCCATGCCGTAAGCGGTTTCAATGCATGCGAAAGCAGGGTCATGAAGCTGAAATTTTTTGCGTATGCGTTTGATGTGCGAGGTGATGGTATTGTCGTCTAGCACCACATTGGCTGCATCCATTAGTTGCTGACGGTTTTTGACGTGTCCCGGATGCAGGCAGAGGGCGTGTACCATCCAGAATTCTGTAACCGTGAGCTCCACCAGCTCTTGCTGCCAATGCACACTCATTCTTTCCAGGTTGATGCTCAGCGAATCACGCTCGATGACGTCGTCTGCACGTACTGGCTGCCTCAACGCGTCAACGCGTCTCAACAGGGCAACAATACGCGCTAACATTTGAGCCTGACTAATATCTTTGGTCAGGTAGTCGTCCGCACCCAGACGGAGGCCGGAGATTACATCAAGCTCAGAGTCACGAGCCGTTAAAAACACGATCGGCAATTCCGGCGCGCGTGAACGCAGTTCACGGCACAGTTCGAAGCCGCCCTCGACTTCATCACGCAAACCAACATCAATGATGGCCAAGTCTGGCAGTCGTTCGCTGAACGCCGCCCAGGCACTGGGACGGTCCGGGTAAATAGCGACGCTGAAACCTTGTCGCTGCAAGGCATCGCGATAATTTGCTGCGATAGCGGCTTCGTCTTCTACGATAGCAATTGTGCGTGGCATCAGAGTTCTTCTTTAGCTTTACGCTGGATGTTTTCAAAAATGGCTGGCTTGCACAAGGGTACGCCACAATTCATCACAATTGCGCAGCAAATCGACACTGCGGGGAGATCTTTTTGCCCGCATGGACTGTTTTCATAGTTTCACTATTGTTGACAGGGCGCGGCTATCACTATGAAAACACAGAACAGGTTTAATGGGGGCTTACTGCTGGTGACATGTCTAATTGCGTTGAGCGCCGGGGCCCAGGCGTTGCCAGACATAAGTCGAGGAGAATTAATGCTGGAGATCACTGCTGGGTCATATGTACCAGCGCCCATACTTGATACTGCTGTGAGCATTAAGGTTAGCGGGGTGGTCGCCAGAGTGCAGTTACAGCAACGCTTTCGTAATCAGACAGAGCATTGGGTGGAAGCGGTTTATGCGTTTCCGCTTCCGGAAGACGCCGCGGTGAATCGCTTGCGTATGGAGGTAGGCAACCGGGTGATACACGGGACCATTGCCGAACGGGCAGATGCTCTGCAACGCTATGAAAAAGCCCGCAGCGAGGGCAAGAAGGCCAGTCTGGTGGAACAGCATACGCCCCATCTATTTCGTAATCGGGTTGCCAATATCGCGCCGGGCGAGGAGGTGCTTGTAGAGCTAGAGTACGTTCAGCAAGTGCAATGGCGACGCGGTTCCTACAGCTTGCGCTTTCCCATGACAATGACACCCCGTTATGTTCCAGCCGGTGTTAGCGCTGAGGTAGCGGCGCCTGAGCCTGCGTTCGTTGCGGCGGCGCAGTTAACAGAGGGAGACAGCCATAAGCTACGCATTACTGTTGATATTGATATGGGGGTTCCATTGACTGCGGTGAGTGCGCGCTTTCATCCACTGGCGTTGACGCGTACCGGTCACCGCTACCATTTGAGTCTGGCGCAGGGCGATACATCCCTGGATCGAGATCTGGTGTTGGATTGGCAGCCGCAGTTGGGCAGTCTGCCGGAGGCGCTGCTTTTGACTGGTGAGCGCAACGCCCAGCACTATGGACTGTTGATGGTGTTGCCGCCGGAATCACCAGCGCCCAAGCAGCAACAACGAGAGATCGTATTTGTCATCGACACGTCGGGTTCAATGGGTGGTCGCTCCATCGCTCAGGCACGCGCCGCGCTGCAGCAGGCCTTAAGTGGCCTCGCTGAGCCGCATGCCTTCAATATTATCGAGTTTAATAGTAGTGCACGGCAGCTGTTCCCTAAGGCGCGGCCCGCAACGCCACACAATGTGGCTGTCGCCAGTGAGTTTGTTCGCCATCTTGAGGCCGGCGGCGGTACCGAAATGCTGGGGGCGTTGGAATTGGCGCTGCCGGGTATTGCCAGCGAACATATACGCCAGGTGGTTTTCATTACCGACGGCGCGGTGGCCAATACGACCCAACTAATCGGCTTTATCAGCGAGAACCTCGCTGGTAGCAGACTTTTTACCGTTGGTATCGGATCGGCTCCCAATGGCTGGTTTATGCGCAAGGCAGCACAATTTGGCCGTGGAAGTTTTACCTATATTGGTGACAGTGCGGAGGTTGAACCGGTGTTGGCGTCGCTGTTTGAGCAACTTGAGCAGCCGCAGCTTACTGATATCAAAGTGCACTGGCCCCAAGGCGTCGAGGCTTACCCAGAGCAGCTACCGGACCTCTATGCAGGAGAGCCTTTGCAGTTACTAGTGCGGTTTGAAGCACCCTTGCATGATGGCGTAGTTGTCGTGACGGGTCAGAGTAGTCATGGTGTCTGGCAGCGTCAGTTGATATTGGGCAACAACAAAGACGGAACTGATATAGCAACGCTGTGGGCTCGGCGAAAGATTGCGGGTTTGATGGATCTGGGTGTTCTGGGTGCGAGTGATGAGGCCGTACGCTCCATGGTCCTGCCGGTGGCCCTGGAGCACCAACTGATGAGCCCCTACACCAGCTTTGTCGCTATTGAAGAGCGTATTAGTCGCCCCATGGATGCTGCATTGAAAGGGGCCCGAATACCCAATCTACTGCCTCATGGGCAGCAAATGGCGTGGCCGAAAACCGCGTTGGGTGTACTCGAGCGGCTGCTATGGACCGGCTTGATAGCCATGATGATTGCGATATTGGGCGCGCGCCTTTGGTTGAAGCGACGATGCACGCAAGGTTATTCGCGGCAGTAGATAGCGGCATATTTATGCGCTTTGTGCTTATACTGCTGATGACGCTTGGCTGTTGGCAGGCGGGCGGTGCGCTGTGGATGGTGGGTAAGTCTGAGTTGGCCCAGCTTCTCATAAAGAAGGCCTGGTTGCAGGGAAAGCAGTCGTCGGCGTGGCCAGGCTTGGATACTCGAGCCGTGCTGCGAATGCGAGTTGCAGCATTGAACGTAGATTTGTTCGTACTCGAGGGGCATCACGGGCAGGCGCTGGCCTTCGGACCCGGGCTACAGCTTTCAGCAGTGAGCGACACCAAGGTCATTGCAGGACACCGTGATTCGCACTTTCAATTTCTTGCGCAACTGCGTCCGGGCCTTCTCATTTCCTTGCAAGCTATCAATGGAAATCAAACGAATTATCGTGTCGTTGATGCTGGTGTAGTGGACACGCGTGACCAGCCCTTGCCCGAACACGGTGGTGAGTTAATGCTGGTTACCTGCTACCCGTTTACGGGTGCCAGTGCCGGCGGGCCCTTGCGTTGGGTAGTCCGAGCAGTACCGCAAAGCAAGTCACAGTCGTAAACGCGAGCGTGCTTTTTATAGCCCTCTGATGGCGGAATGTGCGCGCCATAATTGGTCAGATTCTATCGTTGAATTGCCCTATATGCTGCCAGTGATTGCCCCTTTCTCGCTGCTTAATAGCGTTGAAGCAAACGTTAACCGCAGCACAGCTGCAAAGGAGCATGATATGAGCAAAACACGCAATGTAGTAATGGCCGGAATGATGGCATTGATGACAGTAGGGCCTGCGTATGCCGATGAACATCTGGCGACGAAGCAGGGTGCCGGGGTTATCGGTGCGGCGGCGGCTGGTGGTGCCTTAGGCGGGCCACTTGGTATGGTCGCTGGTGCCGCTATCGGCGCCTGGTACAGCGAGCAACTGGAGCAGGCAGCCAGCGCTGAAGCTGACCGGGCCGCGTTGGAAGTCACCGAGGCACGGCTTGCTGTGACTTTGCAGGAGCAGCAGATGCTGGTGGCACGTCTGGAAATGGCAGAGGACGCCAATCTTGATTACGCGCAGCTGGTACTCGAACAATTGCAGTTGGAAATGTTGTTCAAGACGGATGCCACTGAACTGACTCCGCAGGGTCGTCATCGCTTGGCGAAACTGGCGGATTTCCTCGCTAATAATCCGGCTATTGCGGTCCGATTGGACGGTTACGCCGATCCGCGTGGAGATGACGCGTACAACATGCAGTTGTCGTTGGCCAGGGTCAGCTATGTCATGCAGGAACTGCAGGCATTGGGAGTGGCCGCGGAGCGGATCGAACGATTTAGTCATGGTGCTGGCAGCAGCGAAGCGCTCGCGGGCGACTATGACGCTTACGCGCTGGAGCGAGCTGTCCGCATTCATTTGACCGGCAAGCCCGGTCACGGCTATGCCCAAATAGATTAAGAGTGGCTGCAAAGCCCAGTCAGGAGCAGTGCTAGATCAGGTCTTCGCCCGGCATCGCCGGGCTTTTTTGTACCCGTAAAGCTTCATCCTGGCGCCCACCTGGCGCCTTTCTTTACGGGTCAAAAATAAAATAATGTATTAAAAACAGTGGGTTATAAGGAATTAATTGGATTTAAGTGGATCTGATACCAAGATGGCGTCAATAGTCATGCGGTTGGCGCTGTGGGCAATCCTTTGCCAGGGTCTGGCAGCCTATTATGTGTCCATACCGCAGCACATGATCAACATTGAAAGGAACTGACTATGCACAACCACTTGGCGCCAGCGCTGCCTTACGAAGTCGCTGACGAGAATAGTTTTGATGCGACTGCTGGAGAAAACGCTGCAGCGCTGGGCTGGTTGATAGAGATGGAAAACTTCGATGCGAACGATTGAGCTGGCTAGCGATACCGTTTCCGTTGAATTTACGGAGTTTGAGCTGATGGCTTTGGCAGCCCTGGTAGAGAGAGGGCAAGAGGATGTCAGTGTGCAACCAGATGACGCCGCTTGTATAGGTCTGGCCATCAACCGCACAGCGGTAGAGTTCAGGAGTTTGTTAGGACACTTTGAATTGATTGTTCAGCGCAGTACTTGAGGTTGGCGCCAACAAGGCGGCTATGGCGATATGTATCGCCAAATGGAAAAGAGGAATCGGTGATGGACAGCAAGGGGTTACGGGAAATGCACGAGTTGGTAGCACGTATTAAGCAACCAGAGCTTTGCTATATCTTTGCAAAGAATGCCACTGAACGTGGGCAACCGGAGCTGGCCTTGCAGGCTTACCGCCACGCTGTTGATTTACGTGCCGCGGACCATGAGGTGCAGTCTGAGGCGGAGCTAATGGCGGTTAAGGCTTTCTATGCCTACGAAGAGGCGCTGAGTTGGCAGAGTGGTAAGCGTAAGCGCGCCACGGGTACTTGGCAGATGGTGAACCGAATTGGGATCCTGCCGGCGTTGCAAAAGCGCCTTAGCAGCAAGAGTGCCAAAGCAGCCCAGGATGCCCTGAAGCAAATGAAAATGGAGGATTATTCACTGCAGGCTGTTGCCACAGCCTTTGCCGCTGACTTAATGCAAGCGGCTTGAGTGATCCAGTAAAGTATTAGTACCTGCTAATGGCGCAGCGAAAGCAGTCCCTACCTTTCCCCGGCAGCGGTATCGCCGGGAATTTTTTAAGCAATAGGGCGCGCTTCTTTGGCAGATGACACAGGTTTCATGACCCCTACCTTTACCCGGCTTGTGCCGGGTTTTTTTTGCTTGCGGCTACTACAGCGAATGGACCAGCAACCAACCACTGGGTACCAGGTAAACCAGCAGTGTGGACATCATTCCGATGGGACGCAGTAGGCCCGGGCCGACTTCGGTAAGACCGACGTAGTGCGCTATTCGACCGAATACCAGCAGGGCGCCAAGTGCATGCAGCCAGGTATCACCAGCGCCGCATAGTTCCATCATTATTAGCAGTATAAGTGCCAGGGGTACGGTTTCAATGAAGTTGGCCTGGCCCCGAATCCTTCTCAGCATCTCTGGATCGTCACCGTCACCGATCAAAATGTTGTTCTTTATGCGGTAGGTCCCTACGCGCAGGGTAAACGGAATAAACAGCAAACCCAGCAATGCGGTATATAGAGGTATTACGCTGATTAGAGATGCGTCGGGGATATTCATTGGATGCTCCTGATGCGGACGACAGTGAGTAGTAAGAAGTAAATGAAATAGTAGAGAGCGTGAGGACGTGATTCAGTGAAGCACGCACTATAATATTTGCGCCGTTCATTGCAAGTCTGCACAATGGACGGCTGCTTAGTAAGGAGTATATAGCAATGACCGATATTTGTTGGGATACCCTGATCAAGGGAGCCTTGGTTTTTGATGGTACCGGTAAGGCGCCGCAGGTGGTCGATATTGCCGTTCGCGATGGTCGCATCGCTGCGCGTGGGTCTGACCTGCCGGCGACTTTAGCGACGGAGACCGTTGACGCGCAGGGGCAGTGGTTGTTGCCGGGAATGTTGGATATTCATACCCACCTGGATCTAGAGGTAGACCTGGAACCGGGGCTGCCCGAGGTTGTTCGTCACGGTACCACCACAGTGCTGGTAGGTAACTGCAGTCTGGGTACTTGCTTCGGACAGCAACTGCACGGTGACGATAACCCGATTGTCGATTGCTTTACCCGTGTAGAGAACATTCCCAAGCCAGTGTTGAGGAAGTGCGTCGAGGCGGTTACCTGGGATAATACTGGCGACTATCTCGATCATTTCAACAAAATTCCGCTGGGACCGAACATCGCTGCGTTTGTGCCGCACTCGATGTTGCGCGTAGAAGTCATGGGTCTGCAGGAAAGTGTCTCCCGTGAGCCGACCCCGGCAGAACTCGAGCAAATGGCGCAGTTGTTGGAGCAGGCCTTGGAACAAGGCTTTATGGGAATGAGTACCGATGGCTTGCCGTTCCACTATATGGCGAACACCCCCAATACCGATAAGCGCATTCCTACGCAATTCGCACCGCGCTGGGAGATGAAGCGATTGCTGCAAGTTTTGCGTGACCGCGACCGTGTCTGGCAGACCACTCCTATCATCGAAAACCGACTTAAGGCTTTCACTTACTTCGCGTTTACCAGCGGTCGCTTGTTCGGCAAGGCCCTCAAGACTTCTGCTCTGAGTGCAATGGAATTTGCCTTAATGCCGAAAGCTTCGAATGCCTTTCTTGGCTTTGCCAAACTTATGAACGGGAGCTTTTTCCGCGGCAATATGCATTTTCAGGCTTTGGGGACAAACTTCAGAGTCTGGTCGGACGGTATTGTCAGCCCGCTTTACGAAGAGCTTGATTCCACCTGTCGCTTGATTGCCAAGGAATATGATGACGTAGAAGGGCGCCTGGCACTGCTCAATGATCCACAGTTTATAGAGGATTTTCGTACCGACTGGAATCATGGTCGTAGCGGCTGGAATCTTGCCCACTTACGCACCAAGATGGGTGCTCCTGACAGTCTGGTGATACGTGATTTTGACCGTATGGTGTTTGATGGTGCGCCAACGGCTGAATGGGATGGAGAGAATTTTGAGCAGGTTTTTGCGCGTTTGGCACGCTATCAACAGGGTGCTGTTGATCAGGCTCGTAGCGATTGTGAGCGTGAAGTGTTTGACAAGTTCCCGCGTGCCTTAACTGAAGATGCAGACTTTATGCTGCATATGTTGCGTGAGTACGATAAGAGTTTCCGCTTTTGGGTAGATATCGGCAATGTAGGCAATAAGGCCACTCTCGGGTTACTGCTGCACGAACAGACGATGCCGGGCTTCAATGATTCAGGCGCCCACATTACTAATATGGCGTTTTTTGATGCCAACCTAATGTCATTGAAATTGGCGCAGGCTGAATCCCTGCAGACAGTTGCGCGCGTGGTACAGCGCTTGACCAGTGAGCCTGCCGAGTTCTTCGGGCTGGATGTGGGCACCCTGGAAATTGGCGCGCAGGCAGATATTGTCTTGATTGATCCTGAGGCGCTGAGTCAGCATGACTGTGACGCCAACCGGCAGCTCATTTATCGGGAGCTGTTTGAGCACGATCAGATGGTCAATCGCTCTGACGGCGTAGTGACTCGTGTACTCATTAACGGTGAAGCGGTATGGCAGGGCGATGATTTCACCCCGGCACTCGGCAGCAAGACCTTGGGCCGTGCGTTGCGGGCCGCCTAGACGTAGCGCACAGCGCCGCCATCGATGCGGATATTCTGTCCGTTGATAAAACCGGCGCGTGTGCTGACAAGAAATGCCACCAAATCGGCCACTTCCTCACGCTCCGCGATGCGCCCGCAGGGGTTGGGGAAGTCGGTTTCCACGATCATTTTTTGAACCTCATCCCAATCTTCACTGAGCCCGCGCTTGCGCGCTCGCGCTGTGTAGCCAGCCTCTACTTCATCTGTGCGCACGTAGCCCGGTGATACTGTATTGACAGTGATGCCAGTGTTAGCTAATTCCAGCGCCAGGCTCACGCCCAGAGTGGCCAGCGCGCCTTTTGCCGCGTAGTAAGCGGGCATAATGGAATTGGGTTGGTGTGAGCCTATAGTGCCCAGATTGATCACCCGGCCCCAGCCACGTTCGCGCATGCCAGGCGTTAGCCCCTGGGCCATGCGTGCTGCCGATAAAACGTTCAGTTCATACATTTGCAGCCATTTGTCGGTATCAGTGTCCTGCCAGTTGTGACGGTCCGCTGTGCCATAGTTGTTGACCAGAATATCCACGTTGAGGTCTGTTGCGGCAATCTGTTCCAGCACTTGCTCACAGCCGGCGACGGTTGCCAGGTCACCCCATACGGAATAACCATGCTCGCTGCGATCGACCTCATTAATGGCATGACTGATGAGTTGGCAACCTTCTTTTTCCAGAGTGGCGGCGATGACGCTGCCAGTGCCACGATGACTGCCGGTAACGAGAGCGGTTTTGTCCTTGAGATGAAGCTGCATTCTTTGAATTCCGATGACCTATAGGGTGCAGACCATATAACAGCAAAGCAGTCGAGACAATCGTGGGTCTGGCGCGTTATCGACCAGCGGTGTCATGACCGTGTAGGCTACCTGTATGCTTTTCAATCACGTTGGTTAGGCGACAGATTGGCGACATGGACCGAAGCGCGGACACTGATATCTCGACTATTCGGGATAACTCACATGCTCAATCTATTTAGTGATAATGCATTCAGAGAAAGTGAAGATGATATTGACGTAGTGGCGCTCGCGGACTCACCGCCACTGGATATGACCGATGAAATCATTGTGCTCCTTGCCAAGGTCATTGTAATTGGCGCTGCGGTAGCGTTTTACGATGAGCTGGCGGGCTTGCTCATCTTGCTGGCTGTGGCGCTGGGGCTGGTGTACGAGCAGCGGTGTGTAAGCGACGCCGAGATTGGCGTTGATAGCTAGCCGCCCAGATGCCCGGGTAGGCTGTTACATCATGTGGTTCGGACCAGGTCGGGTATCGCCCTAAAACAGGAGCCTCACTAGTGAAACAGATAAGGCTCCAACTCTGACAGATTCTCTACCATGATTTGTTGAGCTTCTGGTTTCATCTGCACGACAGAGGTATCTATGCGCAGTGACTGCAACGCATATTGAACAAGCGATCCACGGGTCGTGATTTTCAGCACGCCATTGCTCATACCATAGTCGCCAGCCACAACTGCTTGTTTGGCAGGGTGCAGGCGTGAGTCTGGTACTAGTCGAATTGTTACCTGCTCACGCCAAGCGACGTCATCTTCATAGCCGTGAGGTGAGGTGTCCATTATCTCCGGGTCGCCGCGAAATCGACTGAGCACAAAGTCACGATACTCCTGATTTTTTTCGCACCAGCCACGCACGTGCCAACGCAGGCCGGTGTGCACCAGAGTATGCGGCACGATTACCCGTCCCTCGCGATCTGGTGCATTGATAGAGACGTAATCGACTTCCAATCGCTTCTGCTGTCTCGCGGCACTGACAATGGGGCGCACGATCTGTGGTGGTACATCGCGCACGGGCACGGACAAAACCTCCATGTTAGCGACCTGTAGGTCAAGGCTTTCAAACATCGACGATAGTTCGTTGTTGCGTGCCATGAGGTGTAGATATTCGTCCGCCAGACCACGGGTGACTCGCGGGGTAAAGCCGGAAGTGGGTTTATAGCCCTTCAAGTATTTGTCGTATTCCAGGTTGGCTGGCCCGACCTCACGCAAGTAGGCGTTGATATCTTTGGAGGCCTGCTGTCGGCCGATTCCAAACGTGGTGCACAAATGTCGGGTGGTCAGGCGTCCCTCCCAGAGGGCGATTATCTCGATAAAGCGGTAACGCACCAGAAGCTCCCAGCGAAACGGCCACTGGGTACGCGCTGCCGGCATTTTGGGTTGATGTTGATCTGCGTCCATTATGTATACATCCACGACATGTGTTCTATGACTACTATTATTCACATTAACGCTCAGGCGGGCAATGTGTTTATCGACGGAAAGTATCTGAATATTAATAATTTGTATAACGATAAAGTTATTACTCAAAATAAGTATTTAAATGCTTTAAAAGTAATTTAATACGCGTTATATATATAAATTATTATGTTACGTAGTCTTATCCTTAGTACTATAATAATATTTAATGAGTAATAAGATACTCGTATGAAATATTCAGATCTAAATAATGAACAAATAGTGAGCGAGCTTGGTCGACGATTGGCTCGTGCCAGGCTTAACCGCAATATCAGTCAGCAGTCCTTGGCTACGGAGGCGGGTATCACTCGCAAAACCCTCTCCAGCCTGGAAAATGGCAGCAACTTTGATGTTTCAACGCTGGTCCGTCTGCTACGAGGACTGGAGCTTCTCGACAGTCTTGAAAGCTTAGCTCCGGCGGACCAGCCGAGTCCGATGGCGCTAGCTCGCTTTAAGGGTAAGACCCGACGCCGCGCTGGTTCGCCCCGAACGCCTTCCGCTCCCGCCTTTCGTTGGGGCGAAGATGAATGACGGTAGCCAGCGTCAGCCTTTGGGGCTCTGTCATTGGCGCTATTGCATGGGATAGTCAGCGCCAGCTTGGTGCATTCGAGTACGCTGCTGATTTTGCTATCAACGGGCCGCAGATAGCGCCCCTGACTATGCCGATTGGCGCGGGTATTTTTGAGTTTGCGGAGCTTGAACGCGATACTTTTAAGGGCCTGCCAGGTCTGCTGGCTGATGCCTTGCCTGATAAGTTCGGTAATGCGGTCATTAATGCCTGGCTCGACAGCGAGGGTCGACGGGCTGATTCGCTCAACCCGGTAGAAAGACTTTGTTATATCGGCTCACGAGCGATGGGGGCACTGGAGTTTAGCCCAGCGCGGGGGTATCGACCGCGGGGCAGTAAGCCGATCCAGCCGGAGCCCTTGGCGGAGTTGTCTGGCAGTATTGTGAATCAGCGCCCGCAGCTGTCCTTTCAGTTCGGGGACGAGCCAGAAAATCAGGGTGCCTTTCAGGAGATTATGCAGGTGGGTACCTCTGCCGGAGGCGCCAGGGCCAAAGCTATTGTTGCCTGGAACAGGCAGACGAATGAGGTTCGTTCAGGGCAGCTACCTGCGCCAGAGGGATTTGGCTACTGGATTCTAAAGTTTGATGGGGTTAGCGCTAACCCAGATCAAGAGGAACCGCAGTTGCGCGGGCACGGTTTGATTGAATACGCTTATCACTTGATGGCGCTGGCGGCAGGTATTGAGATGCAAGAGTGCGGATTACTGACGGACGGCTCACGCCAACATTTCGCCACACGCCGCTTTGATCGCGATGAACTCGGCAACAAAATACATATGCTAACGCTGTGCGGAATAGCGCACTTTGACTTCAATCGCGCCGGCGCCTATAGCTACGAGCAGGCGCTGGCAGTCATCCAGCGTCTTGGCTGCGGTCGCCAGGCACTTGAGCAGCAGTTCAAGCGTATGGTTTTTAACGTACTGGCGCGAAACCAGGCAGATCACACCAAAAATATCGCATTTCTGATGGATAAATCCGGCGATTGGCGGCTGGCGCCGGCCTATGACATGAACTTCGCCTATAACCCCCGAGTTGATTATGATCACCGTCACCAAATGAGTATTAACGGTAAGCGCGATGGTCTCAGTGTAGAGGACTTGCTGAGCGTGGGTCGGTTTTGCGGCATCAAGCGTAATCAGGGGCGCGCGCTAATCAGTGAGGTACAGGCCGGTATTGACCTGTGGCGGGATGTGGCGCGTCAGGCTGGCGTGGCGGATAAGCCTGCGCGTGACATCGGTCGACAGATGCGTCGGCTCTAGTCCGTCTGCTCTAGCCTTGGGGTTGTGGCTTTCGCCACAGAAATACCTGATATCTGTACCCGTTAACGGGACATGAATAGCAAAATTGGCGCTAGGTGATCTGCTGGCCGCGTCAATTATGATACGTTCTTCAGTAAAGTAGTGTAGGACAGATTAACGGTGAGAATATATTTTGCGCATGGCAAAGAAAGCGGCCCCTGGGGCAGTAAGATCCGTGCTCTGGCGGAATTGGCCGAGAGTAAAGGTTTCGAGGTCGATAGCGTTGATTATCAGAATCAGGACGACCCAGACGCGCGCGTGGTGCGGCTGTTAAACATTCTTATCCGTGAGCAAAGCGACGCGTTGTTGGTTGGCTCAAGTATGGGTGGATATGTCTCCTTGGTTGCTTCCCGCAGCTTCCCGGTTAGCGGGGTATTTCTAATGGCTCCGGCACTCTACATACCTGAGTATGAGCAGCAGTCCTATTGCCCGGGTGCTGCTCATGTGGAGATTGTTCATGGTACTAACGATGAGGTGGTGCCTTGTGCCAACTCTGAGCGTTTCTCCCGTGAACATGATTCCCGGTTGCACTTGATAGAAGGTGATCATCGGCTCAACAGTTCGTTGGATACTGTGAAAAACCTGTTCTCTGATTTTCTCGATCTGTTTGAGGTAGAAGGCAGCCGCAACCTGCATTAGCGCTGGGCCCAGTGCGCTGCCCCTTTTGCCATTCCCATATATTCGTTTGCACACGGTTTTGCTGGCCATAGTAACTTGGCGCCCGCGGACATGCAGCTGACGTTGGCGGCCATGGGGTAAAAATGCCGCTCTCCCTAGTATGGAACCCGTAATCCATGATTATGGGAGAGTACTTTGTCAAAGACAAAAAGTGGACTTTGGGGTCAAGGTGCGGCTTGCCTGACGGGCCTGAGCCAACGACAGCTGGCTAAAACCGCCTTGGGTCCGGTCCAATGACCCGCGATAAACAATGGTTTGCAATAGGCCCGAACGACCCTGTAGATCGCTTGCTCAGTCTGGTACCTAGGCTGCCCGTGGCAGACGCGGGTTGGACGGCATTAGGCGCTGCTGCCTGCATCGATCGCTTTCCTGTTTCCTATGATAGTGAGGCCTGCTTTATTGCCCAGACAGAATGGTCCGATGACATGCGGCCGGTGCATCTTTCTTACTGGGAAATAGGCCTCGACCCTGAGCGACGTTACTGGCTACTGTGGCGCAGCTGTCTTGAGAGTCCGCGGCGGCCGGAGCAGCGCTTGGGCTCAACTACCGATGGCGTGTCTTCGGCTACCTATCAACCCTTATGGCACTCCCGGCCCGTTGCAGCCTGTGAGCGGGGCGAGCTTGGTATGCCTGAGGCTGCTGTCTTGCTACTGCGCGTAGCCTGGCGGGAGTTATTGACGCTGCATGGAATCCCGGCACCGGATTTTTACGATGCCACCAGCCTTGTCAACACGTTGGAACTACGAGAATTAGCGCGCCAGGTATGGGGCGGATGATGTCTGACGAAAGGCGCACG
Organism: Candidatus Litorirhabdus singularis; assembly: GCF_026262625.1. GTDB lineage: Bacteria > Pseudomonadota > Gammaproteobacteria > Pseudomonadales > Halieaceae > Litorirhabdus > Litorirhabdus singularis. The sequence continues at coordinate 769,081 of NZ_SHNN01000002.1, read as the reverse complement.
CCTTTATCAGCATTCTTCCTGTTTCTGTTTGTGACAGTCAGTGTGGGCCAGTATTGTCTGCAGCGCGAAGTCACCTGGATGACCGATATCCTGCACTATGCCGAACAGCAGGTGCGTGAAGTTGCTCGTGACATGCAAGATCAATTCGCCGGTGATGCTGTTTGACCGCCTACTGCATCCATCGTGTTGAAACGTTTGCCTGAAAACACGACAGGCCTGAAGGAGTTGGCTTGCGCGTTACTGGTGCGGCGTTGTAGTTTTACACGATGTTAGCCAAGCAACATATTCAAAAGTGGGCCGAAGAGGGCTTCCTGTTTATTCGCAGTGTCGATGGCCACGTGCGGCGAGTCGGTTTTGAGTCGATTGACCATAGTAAGCATATGGCAACCCAGACCGGTTATCAGGCCTTCATTCAGCGCCGAGACGGGAAAAATTTTGGTATCGTATTTACCAATTCGGTGACCGTTGACTGCCGTTTTAATGCGCCCACTGCCTTTATTCCTAATGGCGACCCTGAGCAGGCGTGGTGGGTATTTCCGCCCACCCATCAGGACGACGGCAGGCGTATTGTAGCGTTTTCAAAGTCGCGCTAGGAACGTTGCGCAATACAGGTACATGGCAGCTGCTACTCAGCAGCTTTCGCCGCTAGCCAATCATCAGCCCGCGCTATGGCTACACTTTGCAATTTTTGTAGTAACTCCAGTGGAGCATCTTCCAGACCAAAACCGTCGCGCAGTGTGGCTAGCATGGCTAGCCAGAGTAGGGCGGTCATTTCAGCATCGGCCAGGGCGCGGTGAAACGTTCCGGTAATAGGCACGTTTGCGTAATCGACCAGTGTTCCCAGTTTGTGGTTTGGGGCGTCCGGATATAGTCGCCGTGCGACACGCATAGAACAGAGAAATGGCTGTTGGCGGGTACAGTCCACACGCTGATATTCGGCGTCGAGAAAGTTTTGATCAAAGCTGGCGTTGTGAGCTACCAGTACCGCATCGCCAACGAATTCATGCAATTCGGGAAATACTTCACGGCCGTTGGGAGCCTCGGCGAGCATGCTATTGCTAATACCGGTGTAACTCTCGATGAAGCTATCTACCTGGCGACCCGGGTTGATCAGTGTTTGAAAAGTTGCCCCAATCCGGCCATCTTCAATGGCGACAGCACCTACTTCAATAGCCCGATCGCCGCCACGAGCGGAGAGTCCGGTAGTTTCGAAATCGATGACGACGATGCGTTGCTTCACAGAGATGGCGCGCGGCGGGTCAGACCCGATAACCCTCCGGACGGACTTTCTCTTCCAGAATCAGTGTCATTCCGTCACTGTCAGCAACTTTCACGATCTCTCCCACAGGCAGATCACCTTCGCATTTCACTCGCCAGCGGGTGTCACCCACTTGCACCGAGCCTTCGCCGTTATGAACAGGCTCTGTCAATGTTATGAACTGACCTACCAGTTGTCCCGCGCGATCGTTGATTAATGGTGCGTCGGTGGCATCGTTGAAATTACGAAAAACCTTTAAATACAACATAGTGAGACTCACCGAGGTGAGTGCGAATATCGCCAGTTGCCAGGGCCAGGATAGCCCCGGGATTACAAACAGCAGCGCGGCCAGTAAAAAAGCTGCCAGTGCCATGCCTATCAAAAAGCCACCAGCGCCCGCTACCTCAAGCACCATGAGCATAGTGCCGAAAACAAACCAGTGCCAATCCTGCAGACCCGCCAGAAGCTCAATAAGAGAGTGCATTAGCTATTGCTCCCGTGTTCCTCGCTCATTGCCCCTTTGGTGATATCGGTAATACCGGCGATTGCGCCAATGAGGCTGCTTGCTTCCAGCGGAATCATAATTACCTTGCTGTTATCAGACGTTGCCAGGCTACCAAGTGCTTCGGTGTATTTCTGTGCAATAAAGTAGTTGATGGCCAGTGGATTGCCTTTGGCGATGGCATCACTGACGACGGTGGTAGCTCTAGCCTCTGCCTCCGCCAGCCTTTCGCGGCCTTCCGCTTCGCGAATAGCAGCCTGCAGTTCACCTTCTGCGGTCAGAATCTTCGCTTGCTTGTCACCCTCTGCGCGTTGTATATCGGCTTCTCGTGTGCCCTCAGCTTCGAGAATCTGGGCACGTTTTAGCCGCTCCGCCTTCATTTGTCGCGCCATGGCTTCGACCAGGTCAGCGGGAGGGGTAATGTCACGAATCTCGATGCGTGTCACCTTAATGCCCCAGGGGTTAGTAGCTTCGTCCACTTTGTTCAACAGTTCTGCATTGATGCGATCGCGATTAGACAGCATCTCGTCCAATTCCATCGAACCGAGTACTGCGCGGATATTGGTCATAACCAGATTCTGCAGCGCTCGCTCGCGGTCGTTGACTTCATAGGCCGCTTTTTCGGGTTGCTGAACTTGATAGAAACACACAGCGTCGGTTGTCACCATCGCGTTGTCGCTGCTAATAACTTCCTGCGGCAAGATATCCAGCACCACTTCCATCATGTTGACCTTTTCGCCGATGCGTTCGACAAAGGGAACAATGAGGTTGAGGCCGGGCTTGAGTGTCTTGGTGTATTTGCCGAACCGCTCTACGGTCCAGTTGTGGCCCTGCGGTACCAGCTTGGCCCCAGCGACTATGACGCTGATCGCAAAGATGACGACTACGATAGCCGATATACCAACTCCGTCCATGTGCTTACTCTCCTGCTCTGCGTGTCCGCCGTATTGTAAGCTGAGCAGGCGCTTTTTGACAGTCGTCGCCCGACGTGGTGAATAGCGGCGCTATTTGAGATGATAGCGACTATCTGGTTCACAAATGAGTTTTCCATTGTTGTCTTTTTCGAAGTCTAGCCTTTTGATTCTACTGCTGTTGCTGGTTGCCTGCGGAAGCGCAGAGCCCCCTGTATCAGGGCCAGGGCAAACTCTCACCGTTGCTGTAGTGGTGCATCAGCTGTCGCCCCAGAGCTGGCAGGGAAAGGTCAGTAGCTTTGGTGTGGTAGAGGCACTGGAGCAGGTTGACGTGTCATCAGAAACCCACGGCACGGTAGCCGCCGTTATGGTGAAGGAAGGAGACGCGGTAGAGGCTGGAGACCTGTTGGTTGAACTGGATCGCAACAAGGCTGAGCTGCGCCTTACCCAAGCTAGCCGAGGTGCGGAACAAGCGCACGCGTTGTTAGAGGAAGCGCGTCTGCGCTTGCAGCGACGAGAGGACCTCGCACGTCAGGACACTATCTCGGCAGAAACGCTGGACAATGCCAGGCTGGCGGTACTTGCAGTAGAGGCTAACTATCGGCGTGCTCAGGCTGTTCGGCAATTGGCCCAGAGAGAGTTAAAGGACACGCGTATTGTGAGCCCGGCGCGGGGTCTGGTGGACCAAAAATTGGTGGAACCTGGCGAGCCGGTAACCATTGGTGCGACTTTGGTGCGACTGCAAGTAGTTCAGGTGATGCGCGTGCATACCTGGATAAGTGAGTCCGATATCAGCCATTTGCATGCCGGTGCTGTTGCCAGCGTCACGCTGACCGGTATTAAGGGTGTTCACTATGCGGCACGCGTAGAGTGGGTTGGTGTGAAGGCAGACCCTGCAACTGGCAACTTCCCGGTCAAGTTGATTCTTGAAGCTGGAGACCCTCGGATTCGACCCGGCATGACCGCTACGGCATCAATTGAACTGTTGGAGCAACCAGAGGTGTTACTGCTGCCTGAGGCGGCGCTGGTAGATCGCGACCGGCAGCGCGTTGTCTTTGTTGTGCGAGAGGGCCGAGTGCAGCAGGTGAAACCGTTACTGGCAGCAGGTTATGGCAGTCGCTTACAAGTGTTAGCCGGATTGGTAGCGGGTGACCAGGTGGTTGTAGACGGGCATTTCGGCTTGAATGATGGCACGCCGGTTAGCGTAACGGAATCTTTCTGAGCGTATGCAAAATCTGATTGCATGGTTTGTGCGCCGCCCTCTGCTGGTTAACCTGATTATGGTTACTGTGTTTCTGATGGGAGCACTGACCATTGCTGATATGCGCTATGAGTACAATCCACATATCGATATGGGTGTGGTCAATATTACTACCGTACGCGCGGGAACTGGTCCAGAAGAAATCGAACTATCGATCACGTTGCCGCTGGAAGAAGAGCTGTTGGAAATTGATGGGGTGCGTAACCTTTACTCCAATAGCATGGAAAACCTGTCTGTTATAACGTTGAATCTCGACCTGGATGCCGCTCCCAAACATGTGATCATGAGAGATATCCAGCAGGCTGTAGATCGAGCGGTAGCGCGTTTACCCGCGGACCTGTTGGAAAAGCCCTTGGTAGATGAGCTCTCGACGCTGACCACGCCGGTCATGGACATTCATGTAACGGGAACGGCTTCAGAAGCGGTACTGAGACAAGTGGCACGCAACACCGGTGACGCGCTGCGTGAAGTCTCCGGGGTGGCGTCGGTGACTCGTCTGGGCTACCGCCGGCCTGAAGTGCGGATAATGTTAGAGCAGGAAAAGCTGGCTCGGTTAGGCATTAACTACGAAGAAATTATTGAGGCTATTCACGCACGTAATTTGCGTGATAGTGGCGGCGCACTAGACTCATTTACCACCGAAAAACAGGTAATCGCCGTCGGTCAGTTTCGCCAGCCGCGCGATATCGAGAAAGTTGTTATTCGTGCTCGAGAACCGGGTAACACCGTGCTTTTGCGCGATGTCGCTGAAGTTATCAGTGCCTATGAGGACTGGCAGATACAAACGCGTATTGATGGTCAACTGAGTATTACCCTACGTGTGAGAAAAAATGCACTGGCGGATGAGGTTCATACAGCAGCCAATCTGCGAGCGTTCGTCGCGGCGGCGGCGCTTCCCCATGGAGTAGAGCTCAAGGTTGTGGGCGATGTATCGCGGTTGACCGATAACGCATTAGAAGTGCTCACCGGTAATGCCATTGTCGGGCTGTTGGCAGTGTTTGTATTGCTCACCTACTTTTTACAATTTCGCTTCGCATTTTGGGTTGCTCTGGGAATTCCCTTCGCGCTGTGCCTAACATTTTTGCTGGTCTCAGCCTTGGGGCATACTATCAATTCCATGACGCTTGCCGCCGTTATTTTAATGCTGGGAATACTCGTCGATGATGCGGTAGTGGTCAGCGAAAACACGCAGTATCTGCGTCAGCAGGGTTTTTCAGCAGGGCAGGCGAGTATTCTGGGTGCTGCGCAGGTTAGTCAGCCGGTAGCGTTCAGTGCGCTAACCACGGTATTGGCGTTTACCCCTCTGGTGTTGCTTGAAGGTTCCAGCGGTGCCTGGATGGAGCCGTTTATTGTTACCGTGGTAGTGATTCTTCTGGCCTCGCTGTTAGAAAGCCAGTTCCTGTTGCCCAGCCATCTGAGTCATGTGCCAATCTCCAAACAGCCAGCGGAGCGGGTTCGTTTTGAACGACTGCGCTCCGCCTATCAACGGCTGATTGAACGTTTGCTGCAGCGGCGCTATCTGACACTGCTGGGCTTCTTGCTAATGTTCCTAGCGGTGGTAGCGATTGGCCTCAGCACCATTCGTTTCAGCCTGTTCCCGGACCTCGATTTCGACACTGTGCATATCAAGATCGAGTTGCCGCCGGGAACCAGCTTTGAGCAAACAGTCGCGGCCGTAGCAGAGTTGGAAGGGGAGTTCCGGCAACAGGTTAACCCAGCTGACCTACTCGCTATAACCAGTGATATTGGTCATCACGATACCAATTTCTATGGCGCCACCGAGGGGCGAGATCAAGCCTGGGCGTTGATAGCGGTGCAATTGCATCCGTTGGGAAGACGCAGCGGTGACTCTACTACACGGCAGTTGGTGGAGGACCTGCAACAGGTGGTTAGCGATAGAACCGGTTTTACATCCATTACGGTACAACCGCAGACTGATCTACCAGTAATGGGCGAGCCAGTTGAGGTCGAGGTAGTCGGTAGTGGTGATGAACGCTTTGCTATTGCTGCGCAGCTGCAGGATTTTGTTGAGTCGCATCCGGCCGTGACGACTGTGTGGAACTCGCATCACGCCGGTAAAGATATTGTTGACCTACAGTTTAATCACGGCTTGCTCGCAGCACGTGGTCTTAGCATGGAACAGGTGATACGCGCCGTGCGTGTCGCTGTAGACGGTTTGCTGGTGGATGAACTGCAGACGTTGGACGAAAGAGTCCGTTACCGCTTACAGCTAACGCCTGAGCAGGCGGGAAAACTGCAGACGCTGGAAAATCTTTCCATCATTAATTCCCGTGGCCAGCCCATCTACCTGGATAGCGTGGCAGACTTTCATGTGCGTTCTGGCGAGGCCAATATTAAGCACTATTTTGGTAAACGTACGGTGACCGTATTTGGACGTATTGACGAGCAGAAGACGACGGTAATGGATATTAACGCGGATATTGCTGAGTTTGTCGCGGCACAGAACTGGTCAGCTAGTTACCCTGGCGTGCGTATCAAGTTATCTGGACAAGTCGAGGAGAACGAGCGTGCGCTGGGTAATTTCCAGCTGGCTATTGGAGTCTGTTTACTGGCTATATTTGCCGCCTTGGTGATTTTGTTCAATTCAGTATCACAGCCGCTGTTGGTTCTTATATGCCTGCCGTTTGGTATCACTGGGGTGATTATCGGTTATTCGGTGCAGGGCATGACCATGGGTATGATGGCCATTACCGGTATCATCGGACTGATGGGCGTTCTGGTGAACGATTCGCTGGTGCTGCTGCATGCGATGAATCGACAGCGCAATGAAAAAGGTGACTATCTGTCTCCCATGGAAGTTGCCGCCGTTTGTTATCGCCGTTTCAGGCCCATTTTTATTACGTCGTTGACTACTGCTGTAGCCATGCTACCAACCGCTTATGGATTGATGGGGGAGAACAGCTACCTCAAGCCAGTCTTCATGAGTATGGCCTGGGGTGTCATCTTTGGCGGACTGGTATCACTGCTGTTGCTCCCCATTATGTATATGATTGATCAGGATGTGCGCCGGCGTTTGGGCCTACGCTTACCAGCAGATTTTACGGCTGGGGATGGCGCCGCCGAAGCATAAGATTAGTCGAGGTAAAGGGATATGGTGCAGTATTGTGAGAGCGTGCCAGAGATCTGATCGGCATTGCGCATCCAGATTTCAGAGAGGATTTACAGCGCCAGGCGCACGAAATTTTGCGCATTCGCTTCCCGCAACGATAACCGCTGCCACCAGCGGTGGCGCTCAGCTGGCGCGAGTTTTTACCTCTATCCACAGTGACTGTGACGCGGCTAGCACCTCACCCTGCTGATTGGCTATAGCGGTGGCGCCACGGCGTTTGCGCCCCTCCGCTGGTCCCAGAGGCCAGCTGAACACGATTAGCTCTTCCGCGCCCGCAACCTTGGCAAAGATCGTTCCGGTGAGCTCACCCAGTAGTGAGGGTGGCTGCTCTTTTCCGGCCGCAGCAAAATAACCGGGGCAGTCCAACGCAGACCAGATAATTTCTGGCGTTAACATGCCATCGCCGTCCAGAAGGTTAGCGGCCGGTTGCCAGGCACACGCGAGTAAATTCCAATCATCAACCGGACCGGGATGCAGGCACAGCCCGTCCTCCACAGCGCGGGCTGGACCGCATACAAAACAATGTGGGAAAAAGTGATTGTCGTAGGCGCAAAATGCCTGCTGGCCACGGCGGGCGTCCTCTAGCGAGGGTGCAGCGGGAATATCCAATTGCCAGGGCGCGGCGTTGGCAGTGCCAATCAGAGTATCTTCGTCGTGGAGATCAACCAGACCTGACTGCAATTGGCGCAGTTGCATGGGTTTTTCCAGCGGCGGCGGTGCATGCAGTCTTACTGTGGCGGCCCCATCGATATAGCTGGCGAGTAATCCGCAGGTGTAGCCGCCGTTGCCAGATTGCGGAGGTCCATTGAAGCGGGAGGGGATGATAACGGTAGTAGTCATAGAAAGGCCTCTAAACCGCGTAATTGTCTGACAGGTAGTCGACGATGGCGTCGGACTCAAACAGGCCGGTGCCGGTGTTCGGATCCCACAGAAACGGAATACCCATGCGTCCCTGTTCTTGCTGCAGTTTAATACGATTGGGTAGCTGGCTGTCCGGAATCAATTCCAGACGTTCACGCAGGACCGGCGGCAGCCACTCTCCGAGCTCACTGCGCCCGCAGTTGCGGAGGAGGTAGGGCAGTTCCAGCTGGCATAACAGCTCCCGAACCGGTCTGGCATAGGGGCTGCCTTCAAAACTATAGAGTTCTAGCAACTGCTCAGGTTGCCGAGACGCCTTGACGCTCAGCCCGCGACTGCCGCGTGCGCCGCTGGCCAGCATCGAGCTAACCGTTTGTAACGCTCCCAGACGCCATTTCATCGGTATATCGCCGTTGCCATAGGTTTCGAAAAGATAGGCAATAATGTCAAGTGATTCGTATAGGCTAACATCGGTATTGGGGTCGACTAAATACGGAAACTGGGCTTTGCCTGCCAGCGCTACCAGTTCTGGCCGAAAGCGCTGACCCCGTTTGGGGGAAGGGTAGATTACCGCGTCCAGATCCAGCTCGGTCAGTACTTCACGCACCAGCCTGCAATAGGGGCAGTTTTCCATGTCGTATAGCACCAGCGGCTCTGGGGGCTTGTCTTGCAGAGGCTGGGCTCTGATGCCTGTCCAGCCCCGCGCGGCGGAGGCGAGTGTTGACGTTAACAAGTTGAACGGTCCAGGCATTGAGTTTTCCTCTGTTCATGCGATTGTTCTGTGCCCATGGTAACCGAAGGTGACTCAGGGTATGAAGACAGTATACTGCCCCCTGATGTTCGATACCGACCTGCCAATTTACGAGTTGCTGGAGCCAATCCGGCAGTTCCTTACCTGCGCCAATGAACTGGTGCTTGAGGCGCCGCCCGGTGCCGGCAAGACCACACAAGTTCCGTTAGCGCTGATGCATGCGGAGTGGCTGGATGGGCAGCGTATTATCATGCTGCAGCCGCGGCGCATGGCAGCGCGTGCCAGTGCTCAACGTATGGCGCAACTGTTGGGAGAGTCTGTTGGTGTAACGGTTGGCTATCGCGTGCGCGGTGACACCCAAGTCGGTCGTGGCGGAACGGGAACCCGCATCGAAGTGGTTACTGAGGGGATTCTGACCCGTATGTTGCAGTCGGATCCTGCACTGGACGGCGTTGGGTTGGTGATTTTTGATGAATTTCACGAACGTAATCTGGATTCAGATCTGGGCCTGGCGCTGGTGCTACAAGCTCGAGAACTGCTGCGCGAGCCGCAGGATCCTCTCAAAATTCTGGTAATGTCGGCGACGCTGGATGGAGACAGCGTGGCAAAGCTTTTAGGCAATGCGCCGGTGCTACGCTGCGAAGGGCGTCAGTTTCCAGTCGCCGTGCATTACCGCGCCCCCTGGCGCGCGCGACAGTCAATTGTCGAGCGCGTTGTGCCAGAAATTGAGGCGTTGGCGGCTGATGAAGGTGCCGGCAGCATTCTGGTTTTCTTGCCTGGGCAGGGTGAGATCGAGCGTGTCCGCAATGCCTTGAACTTGCCCGGCGAGATTGCAGTGATGCCGCTGTACGGAGCGCTTGAGCTGAGTCGGCAGCAGGCCGCAATCATGTCTCCTGAATCGGGCCAGCGTAAAGTGGTACTGGCAACCAATATTGCCGAAACCAGCCTGACAATCGACGGTATCGGCTGTGTGATTGATAGCGGTTTGGCTCGCCATCCTCACTATGATCAGCGCACCGGTATGACCCGGCTCACGCTAGGGAGAATATCGCGTGCGTCCAGTATCCAGCGCATGGGACGAGCGGGTCGGGTGGGTCCCGGTCGGTGTGTTCGCCTATGGAGCGAGGAGCAGCAACAACAATTGGAGCCGGCCAGTGTGCCTGAAATCAGGCAGGCAGATCTGGCGCCCCTGGCACTGCAGTTATTGCGCTGGGGTGTCGCTGATCCGTCTGAGCTGCAGTGGTTGGATGTACCGCCGTCTGGACCCTATGCGCGGGCACTACAACTATTGACGACACTGGGCGCTGTGCATCAGCTAGAGGGATTATCACGCTTAACAGCCCATGGCGAAGCGATGGCGATGTTACCGCTGCATCCGCGGTTGGCACATATGCTCTTGCAGTCGGTGCAGTGGGGCTTGGTAGAAAACGCCTGCCTGCTCGCGGCCGTGTTTAGCGAACGTCAGCCGCAGACCATTACGGGTGTTGATATTGAGCGCAGATTGGCGGCGCTTGATTCTGGTAATGCATCCCAGCTTTCCCGCTCGGGTTGGGCCAATCGCGTTAGGCAGCAGGCGAGCAGCTATCGAAAACTAATGCTGGAGCCCGAGAGACATATTGCCGTTGATGCTACTGATATTACTGGTTTGTTGCTGGCGACTGCCTGGCCTGACCGAGTGGCACGAGCGCTAGAGGGAGAACCGGGCCGCTATCAGCTTAGCAATGGTCGTCAGGTGACGCTTGGTGCTGAAGATGAACTTGCCCGTAATGAATGGTTGGCAGTGGCAGAGCTGGGCGCGAAGAGTGGCAGCGCCACGGATCGTATTTACTGCGCCGCCGCGTTGGAGCCTATGTTGTTCGACCACGCCTTGGCAGGGCTGTGCCGTGTGCAGGACACTATAGCCTGGGGTGATCGTAATGAGCGCCTGTTGGCTCAGCGGCAGCGGTTGCTCGGTACACTCGTGCTTAGCAGTAAGCGGCTGGAGAACGTTCCAGTAGCTGCACGCAGCGCGGCGACGATGAGTTATATTCGTGAGCGCGGGTTGGCGCTGCTGCCCTGGAATAACGACTCCCGCCAGTGGCAGGCCAGAGTGATGTTGGCGCATCAGTTGCAGCCCGAGAGTTGGCCTGATGTCAGCGATAGTCACTTGGTCGCCACTCTGGAAGGGTGGTTGCAGCCCTGGCTAGACAAAGTAACCCGGCTTGCAGATTTGAAGGCACTGGACCTAACCAAAATTCTATCTGCGCAGCTGGACTGGAATCTATCGCAGCAATTGGAGCAGCTGCTGCCGACCAAATTGCAGGTGCCCTCAGGTTCCGGCTACAACATCGATTATCTCAGTGATCCACCGGTACTAGCCGTGAAGTTACAGGAGATGTTTGGTGCCAGCGATACTCCCAGCGTAGCGCAGGGCAAAGTGCCACTGATGCTGCATCTGCTGTCACCCGCGCAGCGACCGCTGCAGGTGACTCAGGATTTAGCAGGGTTCTGGCGCGGTAGTTATCGTGAGGTGCAAAAGGAGATGAAGGGTCGCTACCCCAAGCACCCTTGGCCCGATAAGCCATGGGAAGCGGAGCCAACACGATTCACCCGACACCGGCGTAAGTAGTCCCGGACTGTGTGCCTGCGTTGGCGCAGTTGCGGGCGTAGAGTTTGCGAATGACTGCGGCGTTCAGATGGCCTATGCTGCGGCAGATCAATGCAGGGAATGTGTAAGTGCAACTATTGAAATATCTGGTACTAGCGGTGGCTGGCTTGATGTTGTCGCCGGTGCTAAAGGCAGAGACCGATACGCTGACCACGGCCTTCGATGGCCACTGGGTCATCAATGAAGAACTTAGTGATGACAGTGATCGTCAAGTTGAGAAGGCTATTAAGGCGGGTGGCGGCAAGGTTCCGCGTGGCAAGAAGACCAAAGGTCGCTATCGTGGCGGACCCGTGGAGCAACAGCTTTACGACCATCTTTCTTACGACGAAGAGCTTTATTTTTCCTATCAGGAACCAGAGTTTGTGCTGCGCTATAGCGAGGGCTATGAACGGGTATTCTATTCTGATGGCAGGTCGCAGGTGGTTAGCACCAGTCGTCGAAGCAAACCGTTAGACTTCAGCTTTGCCGGTTGGGAAGCTGGGGTGCTGTACGTAGAGTCAAAACCACTGGATGCCGGCTATATCCTCGAAATTTTTACCCTGATCAACGACGCAAGCCAGTTACAGGTGCAGTTGCAGTTAGAGCCTGCCAGCTTTCTGGCGCCGATTCGTATTACCCGGGTGTACGACCGGGTGCTGCCCTAGCTCTTAGGCACTGTCGCGTCGCGGTGCATATTTTGCATTCCGTCACGCGGGCGCACAAACAGTGCGGTGCATTCAGCGGTTTGGACATCGCCAGCGTACATGGTGGCTGTCATGAAAGTTTTGCGGCCCTCTACCCGGTCCAACTCGGCGCGCAGTGATAGTTCCTGATGCAAGGGTGTGGGCCGCAGGTATCGTACGGTCAGACTGCCTGTCATCCCCGGCGTCTTGCCCATAATTTGGGCCATACCTAGAAACTGGTCGAGAATGGCGGCAACGAACCCGCCGTGCACGTGCCCGGGTGGACCCTGATAGCCCGAGCCACAGGTCACCTTGCCCAACGCGATGTCGCCCTCAAACCACATGTTCAAACCCGGTGCGATCGGATTACTTAGCCCGGCGATAGCATTGAGTTCATGATTGACCTCCGCGTAACCGCCATGACGACCGTCTTCAGCAAAGGCGGTGATGCCATAACGCCGCTCTGATTTGGCGAATTGGCGGGCCTGTAACTCCAGTCGTTCGGCGATGTCATTCATCTCATCAACGTCTGGGGTAGAGGTAAGGAGCACTTCAGTCAAGTCTCGTAAAGACTTAGCCAGTCGACGCTTCGCCTGCCAATGCTCGGAGAAGGGCGGGCTGATATCCTCCGACTCAAAGGGGTTAAATAAAGGCGTACTCATGCCGGGTTCTTCGTCACTCATTGGTGACGCAGCTGCGCAAAGCACTTGCGCAATTCTGAGACAAACACTTCGGGCTGCTCAAAGGCCGCGAAGTGGCCTCCAGTGTCCAGCTCGTTCCAGTAAATGATGTCGGTAAAACGCTTGGCGGCCCAGCGTTCGCTGGCGCGGAAGATTTCCTTGGGAAATATGGAGCAGCCGGTGGGCATGTTGATCGGATCCATATTGACGTTAACAAAGCTCTCCCAATACAGGCGTGCCGAGGAGGCTCCGGAATTGGTGAGCCAATACATCATCACGTTGTCGAGCAATTCGTCCTTACTAAGGATGTTCTCGGGGTGGCGCTGGTCGCCTTCGCCGCAATCCATCCAACTCCAGAATTTCTCGACAATCCAGGTCATCTGGCCGCTGGGTGAATCGGCCAGGCCGTAACCCAGCGTTTGCGGTCGCGTGCCCTGCTGCTTGGAATAGCCGGAATCATGTTTGTCGTAATAGCCCATGCTTTCCAGTGCCGCCAATTCGCGATCTGTCATATCCACCATGCCCTCTTCGTCGGGTGGCGCGATGGGCATAGTGATGTGAATGCCAGCGCAGTGCTCGGTTTGGCTCTGGCCTATGGCCTGGGTGACCATAGAGCCCCAGTCGCCGCCTTGTGCGACATAGCGGTCGTACCCTAGCCGTGCCATCAACTCGCCCCACATCTCGCCAATCTTATCGACCCCGGTGCCGGCCTGGGTGGGTTTACCTGAGAATCCGTAACCGGGCAGTGAAGGGCAGACCAGGTGAAAGGCGTCCTCCGCCTTTCCGCCGTGCTCCGTGGGGTTCACCAGCGGCTCAATAATCTTGTGAAACTCAGCGATGGAGCCAGGCCAGCCGTGGGTCATCACCATCGGCAGCGCGTTCTCATGGGGGCTGCGAATATGCAGAAAGTGGATGTCTATATCGTTGATAACCGTAGTGAATTGATCCCAGTTATTGAGCTTGCGCTCCCAGCGTCGCCAGTCGTACTCCTGAGCCCAATAACGCGCCAGCTCCTGGCTGTAAGCCAAGGGTATACCCTGGCTCCAGTCGTCAACGACTTCGGCCTCTGGCCAGCGTGTGCGCGCCAGGCGGTCGCGCAGATCTTCCAGTGCGGACTCGGGAATGTCGATGTGAAACGGCTTTATTTCATTGCTCATAGGAGGGTCATCCTTTCAATACAGAGTGATTCTTGCAGGCTGGGGATACGTTACACAGGCCGGAGAGGGTTTGCCAGCGAGCGGTCGTTTAAAGTTGTTTCTAGAATAGAAAGTCACGCTAAAACAGCAGGATACGGCATTTTTCTACAAATATTTACTTGCATGTACAGCCACCCATAGTAAATTCGTGAGCATGAATATTCTGATAACAGGCGGTACCGGTTTTATCGGTGGTGCGTTAGTTGAGAGTCTGGCGCATCAGTGCGCGCAGGTCACCGTGTATACCCGCGACGCCTCCCATTTTGATACTGACAGCATCAGCTATATTACGGACCTGGACAGTATCGCCGACGATGCCCGATTTGACGCCTTTATCAACCTGGCGGGCGAGTCGCTGGCTACTGGCCGCTGGACGGACCAGCGTAAGCAAGAGCTGATAAGCAGTCGGGTGGACACTACGCTAGCCCTGGTGGAGCTGGCGCGACGCCTGCAGTACAAGCCCTCTACTGTGCTCAGTGGCTCTGCTATCGGCTATTACGGTCCTCAGCAGGATACCGAGTTGGATGAAGCCGCCGTGGCTAACGCGCAGGGCTTTGCTCAAGAATTATGTGTGCGCTGGGAGGCCGCCGCGGCTGGTTTTTCTGAGTTGGGAATCCGTTTGTGCCTGCTCCGTCTGGGGGTTGTGCTGGCGCGCGATGGCGGCGCCATGGAACAGTTGGCAAAGTCACTGGCCTTCGGCGTGGGCACCTGGTTGGGTAGTGGTCGACAGTGGCTGAGTTGGGTGCATCGCGACGATGTTATCGCAGCAATGAGTTTTCTTCTGGCGCAGCCTGAATTGGCCGGGGTGTTTAATTTGACGGCTCCGGAGCCAGTCAGCAACCGCCAGTTTTGTGATGAGCTGTGTGGGCAGCGCCGAGCCTTGCTGAAGTTACCGGTACCAGGCGTGATCATGACGTTGGCGCTAGGTGAAATGGCGGATGAATTGCTGCTCAATGGTCAGCGGGTGGTACCTGGACGCTTGCAAGGCGCCGGTTTTGAATTTCATTATCCTAATTTGCGCGAGGCGCTGCCGGATTTGCTGGGCGATTGATCGGGTTCAGCGGTCGTCCAAGGCAGGTGCGCAGCCGGGGCAGCTATAGAGCCGTCGGTAGCGTCGTAATTCTGCAAGAGAGTACGCCCAGGCACCGATAGCATGTAACCCGCGCCAGCGCAGCGGAGTGCAAAGCCAGCGCCACCGGGTATGCGAGTAAGCGCGCAGGGCAGCATCCAGCCCGGTCAACCAGTGACCCTCTACCGTGAACAGATGCAGGTTAGCCAGCTTCAGCAGCTTGCCGGGTTCATTCGGTATTGGCTGCTCACTATGGATATCACGCAATAGCAAGCGACCATCACTACGGCGCAGCAGCGACACCGCGCGGGAGCTGCAAACTGAGCATTTCCCATCGTAAAAAAGGGTATCGTTAGCTGGCAGGAATATTGCTATGATTAACACCTGAAGCGAGTCTAAAGTCAGTCTGGAACCGCCAGTTGGCCGTCATCAGACTTTGGGAGAGGGTAGCACCATCAATTATCGGCGCAAGTCTTTGCGATTTTTAGAGATAAGTTTTTGGCTGCTAGGCTTGGGCTGTGGAGGCTTTTTTCTGAGTCAATTGGCGCTTGCCGAAATCGATCGGACTAGTGATATCGCCGCCTTTGAACGTGCGCTCGCCTATCAAGAGCCGGATCAGTCGCAGTGGTCGTCAACGCGTATCGAGGCCTATTCAGAGGGCCTTCGGCAAGCTCCCAGCGATGTGGTCGCAGTGCTTAGTATTCCGGGAGTGCAGCTGAAAGTACCGGTCTACCATGAAGATACCGACCTGATGATGGACCTGGGTGCTGGTTTGATTGCCGGTACCGCGGGCCCCGATGAAGCTGGCAATATCGGCATTGCGGGGCATCGAGACGGCTATTTTAGAGCTCTGAAAGATATCAAAACTGGCGATTTATTGATGTTACAGACACCCGCAGGCGAACGCCGCTTTCGTGTCAGCAATATCAGTATTGTCGATCCCCTGGACGTTGAAGTTCTGGAACCCAGCGAATCTGCTGCAGTGACACTGGTCACCTGCTATCCTTTTTACTATGTCGGTTCAGCGCCGCAACGATTTATAGTCAGGGCTGAACTCGATACCATCAGTGCTATTCATCATTAAGGAGTTAAGTTATGACAATAAAAAAAATGTTCTTGGTAGGCGGGGTGTTTGTAGCCATGGTTTCCGGTCCGACGGCATTTGCGCAGGACGACCTTTCCTGCTCTGATATCGATTGGTCTAGTGCGGTGACTGATCAGGTTCCAAACGTTGCTGCTGCTTGCGACGAAGTTGTGGTCAAAAATGGCAAAATGTTCGCCCGCGTCAAAGTTGAACTGCAACGTGTTCGAGGTCGTACCTTGACCTTTAAGCTGATCAATAAGGACGGAAGTT
The DNA here is from genome assembly GCF_026262625.1 of Candidatus Litorirhabdus singularis. GTDB lineage: Bacteria > Pseudomonadota > Gammaproteobacteria > Pseudomonadales > Halieaceae > Litorirhabdus > Litorirhabdus singularis. Next base: position 752,802 of record NZ_SHNN01000002.1, on the reverse strand, counting down.
CTGGCGGCAGTTATACCCAGAAGGTTGAGCCAGAATGGCGTGCCAACATTGATGGCACCAAGTATCGTCCGCGGGAGCTGTCGCGTGGTCAGCAATTGAACATCTACCTGCCACACGATCGCTGGGCGATTATTCATGAAGATGAGGACGGTCCTGATGTCATCGATGCAGTAGTTGTGACCGCAGCTCCAATGCTGCCCAAGACTGCTAGCCCGCTGCCATTGATTGGATTGTTTGGTGCTGGGTTTGTAGCGCTCGCCGCAGGTATGGGCGCGCTGCGTCGCCGCCGGAGCTAACTGGTTACTCGTCTACCCAAATCCGGCGCAAGGGTTCGCCAAAATCATCGTAGATGATCTTGCGGCGCGGTCTGGTTAGGCGAGTACTATTTTTGGCTGGCTGGCGCTTAAGTTTTGCAAGGCGCCTGGCTTCTATTGCCGCAACGACCTCTGGTACTAGCGTGCGCGGGCCCGCAGGTTCGACAAAAAGTCGCTTACTGAGGTAGGTCGGTGGGTCGCCCGGTTGTTTGCCACTGGTACCGCGCGGTATTTCGTCGACTTCGCCGCCACCGCTCAGAAAGTTTTCCATTTCCTGATCTAACTCAGCTCTAAGGTCGTCCTTGGTGGGAAGTTTTTTAACCATAACCGATCAAGTATAACCGCGGCTGTCGTAGTTTACACGGCGTCTTTCAGCCTTTTCCGCTGTCGGTCGCGGGTTTCCGCTTGCGCGCAGATTTGGTCTTGGCCCGCGCTCGCTTCGGTTTATTAGCCGCCTTTTCTGTGCGCATCACATCAAGAACGAGATCGGTGGCACTGTCGACATAGTTGATCAGGCGTTCGTATTCGTCGTCGTCGAGCTCCCGTAATACATCGTGTTGTCGATAGATGTTGATCCAGCGCCGTTCCCGCTCGTATTGCAGCGGCAGAGCCATAACGCCCCATTGTTCAAGCGTGGCCCCTAGCGATGGGTTATAGGTGCGCATGAACTGGATCAAAAACGGAATGGGATCATGCCGTGCCATCAGTGATGCACTGCGGAACATCAGCTCGATCGGCATAAAGCGTTTACCGCTCTCAATGTCCTTTAGCAGCTCCTTGTCGTCAATACCGAGTGATTCGTTAAGTTCGCTGAGGGTGAGACCGGCGGTTTCACGCGCATCACGCAGAAAACGCCCAGCGTCAGCCATAGCATCCAGTCGTTCCGGGTCAAGCGTCTTCATGACCGTCGACTTGAGCCAGTTTTCACCGAACATAGCGGTTAGTTCCGCGGTGGTTTTGGCGGCTTCAAGAGTTTGGCCCGCCATTTGCCCACCCAGTTGGGTTAGTTGGCTGATCAGTGATGCTTCTTTCTCATCGGACATATCTGTTCTCCAAGCTATTCGCTGTGGCTCACAAAAATCGGTGAGGACCAGGCGCGCTCCTCATTGCTAGCCAGACAATCGTCGGCCGGGTCAGTAAACAGCGGCGAGCCAGCGCAAATGTTGGCGCTGGTGCAGTGACCGTTGTCATCGTATTGGCAGCGCATGAGTGCCGCATTGACGGCCTCACTGGCCTCTTCAATGGCCCTTACATAATAGACTGTCTCGCGTCCGGTGCTGTTGAAATCCGGGTCTTCAAAGTCAAACTGACAACCATTGGGATCGGGTGGGCAGTGGTGCGTCAGCCAGGTGTCTTCAATCAGGCCGCTGATAGGTTCTCCAGGTCTGGTTTGCGGGCGAATGCGCACAACCTCAATACGGGTGATAAGTTTTCTTTCGTCGCCAGGATTGAAGCATTCGCCATAGCAGAGGCGGGCGAGCCGCTCTTGCCCGAGTGCATTTACTGAACTATCCGGGCAGCCTGGACGTTGGCGCAGTGCGCCAACCGCACGCACTTGAAACCGCGGATTTTCGCTCAAGCTTACTTCGCTACCCATGGGTGCCAACTGGCCTCCGGCGGCCCCCGCGTTGAGTAGGTCAAACCAAAGTAGTATGCGGTCGCCGCTGGTACCGTAGGTTTCCTTGCTTTGCACCGCGTTCCAGATGGCATCGCGATCTTTACGCGGGGCATGTACCGCAACCAGTCCACCGGTTAGATAAAACGAAGATGCACGCTCGGCGTGGGTCAGTAACAAGCCCTGATCAAACGCCACATCGCTCTCTACAGGCACTGAGAAAGGAACCGGACCCGGCTGTTTACGCATCAAAAAATCGCGAGTGAATTTGTCGGCCAGCGAAAACCCCTCAACGTTGTGGCGACGGTTACGCTCTTTATAACCCGTGCCCGGGCGCGCCGTATGATTGTCACTGGATGCCAGAAAACCGAAGCGAAACCGTCTGGGTGTGTCGGGGTCATCAAAATTTCCAAGTGCCAGCGCATATTGCGCCGAGCCCCCCGGGCGAAAGGTATAGGCGGGCAGAAAACAATCGCGGCACTGACCCGCATCCAGCCAGTCGTTGGGCTCTGAGCGGGGCACAGTTGCCAGCGGATAGTCGGACTCTACCGCGTACTGACGGGCCATTAATTCGCGACGGTCGCACTCTGCGGCGGTTTCGCCAGCGCTCATGCAGCGCTGGCGCACGATGCGGCCTGCCTGAACGCAGGTAGGTAGATAGTCCGGGCTGGGGGCAGGGCAGTACACCTTGCCTTCAGGGTCGTAAGCGCGGTCATTAAAAGCGCGGTATTCCTCAGAATTACCGTGCCCGGAAAACACTTCAATCAAATACTGAAATTGTTCATTCTGGTTGGCGCCTGCGAGTTGCTTGTCCCAGGTAATATTGGGTGGGGTGTACATACCCCAGGTATTGCCGTGTGGAATGACCAGGCTCTCATGGCCCTGCTCAGCGAGCTTGCGGAACAGGTCAGCAGGGCTGCGCGCACCTTCTTTGCAGTCGACTGGCAGCAGATCGCTGCTGACGTCGTGGGGACAGTCTGGTTCAGACTCCATTTCTGCCATATACAGATTCCAGTCCTGGTAAATCTGCTGTTGTCGCCATTTTTGTAGAGGCAACATCATGCGACTTATCAGCGTCGGGTTAAACGCTGCGGGCCCCAGATCAGTTTCGGCATAGATAGGCCGCTTGGCGACGCGTTCCTCGTCGGTGTGTCGAAAGATAACGTTTTTGTGTCCATAGTGACTATTGGCATTGGTAGGATCGGCCTGGGTCCACTCGTAACCCAAAAATGCCACGACGTCCGGATTTTCTTCGCCCGACACGGCATTGCACTGGCGCACGCTTTCTTTTATTTCCCGCCACCGACGTTGGTTCAGCGAGATAGCGTGATCATTGATCGACCAGAAATCGAGCCCCGAGCAATAACGGGCGTAGTCACAGGCATCGGCGGGAGGATGCGAACCTTCGCCACCCGAGATCGGCAAACTGGCGACGTAGGCGTCGTTAGACCAGGTGGTATGAACATGAAAGTCACCGAACAGTATTTGTTTCTCAGCGTTTTCAGCCACTGCCTTGAACGCACTTTGTTGTTGCGCTTGACGCGCGGCTTGCACAGTCGCTGGCACTGGTTGTTGATGGATGTCCCCAACCGGCTGTGGCTCACCAAGGAAGCCGGTGGCGCCCAGCCAGGCATAACTAAGCACCAGTGCCGCGAGAAGAATCGTCACTGCCAGTAGCCTGCTAATCATTCTTACTGATCCAGAATAGCTTTAATTTGCGCGGGGAAAGGGTTGTTTCGCATCAATTCGACAAACTCGTCTACCGGCAACGGCTTGCTGAACAAAAAGCCTTGTATGACCTGCACACCTTGGCCATACAGAAAACGGAACTGATCGTCCTCATCCACGCCTTCGGCCACCATCATCAAATTGAGGCTTTTGCCCATAGCAATTATGGCTTCAATCAGGCTGCGGTCATTTTGGCTCTTGTTATAGTCAATGACAAAGCTGCGATCTATCTTTAGCTCATCCAGAGGAAATCTGCTTAGATAACTCAGAGAGGAGTATCCGGTGCCAAAATCATCGACAGAAAGGCGCACGCCGAGCTTTTTCAGATTGTGCAATGATTCAATCGAGGCTTTGGCGTCGCCCATAATTACACCTTCGGTTAGCTCCAGTTCCAGCCTTTTCGGTGACAAGCCAGACTCGATTAGCACCTTGGCGACTTTGTCTGCGAACTTGCCGTGAAACTGCAGACTCGAAACGTTGATGGCCAGTTTCGGCAGTGCTAGTTTCTGCTGTTGAAAGGACATCTGTTGCCGACATGCCTCCTCTAACACCCAATCTCCGATGGGTACGATGAGCCCTGTTTCCTCAGCGAGTGGTATGAATCGAAAAGGTGGCACCAGACCGTGTTCAGGGTGCTGCCAGCGGATCAGTGCTTCAGCGCCAACGATCGCACCGGTGCGAATATCCACCTGAGGCTGGTAATGCAGCAGCAGCTCATCGCGCTCTAGCGACTTGCGCAGATCTGTCTCCAGCTTGAGGCGGCCGACACCGCTGCCCTTCATAGCGCTGGAATAGAAGCGGTAGTTGTTGCGGCCCTCATTCTTGGAGTGGTACATCGCGGTATCGGCGCGCTTGAGCAGGTCTTCAACAGTGCTTGCGTCGCGCGGGGCCAGTGCTATTCCAATACTCGGAGTCACAACGATTTCATGGCCTTCAATCAGCATAGGCTGACGCAGGGCTTCCAGTAGGCGCGCGGCTACGGTACTGGCGACATCCTGATTTTCAATTTTGTGCAGTACCACGGTAAATTCATCGCCGCCGAGTCGCGACACGTCAATCTTGGAGTGGGCATCCAGATATTTTGAAATCAAGTCGCTCTCGCGCACGCTTGATGAGAGCCGTTGAGCAACTTCTCGCAGAAGCGCGTCTCCAGCACTGTGCCCCAGTGAATCGTTGATGCGCTTGAAGTTATCCAGGTCGATAAATAGTAGCGCCAGGTTATGACCTTCACGTTTCGCGATACGCATCAATAATGCCAGCTGCTCGGTAAATAACTGGCGGTTAGGCAAGTCGGTCAGGCTGTCATAGTATGCCATGCGGCGCATTCGATCCTTGGTTTCCGTGACCTCCTGCACTGCTTTGCTCAGCTCTTTGTTGCGCTTGGAGAGCTGCGCGGTACGCTCCTCGACTTTCATACTTAATAATTGGTGGTCGACGTCGAGGCGGGCCTTGTAGCTGTTCAGCTCTTTAATAACGTTATTGATCATAGAGGCGATCTGGCCGACTTCGCCACGACCTCTGGCTTTGAAAGTCTTGTCTAGCTTGCCGGCTGAGATATCCTGCGCCAGTTGCGCCAGATTTGATAATGGCGCGGTAATGCGCCTTGTAAACATCAAAATGAGTAAAATTGCCACCAGGCAGAAGCTTAGGCTGGCGGCCCCAATGCGGATGCCGTAGTCGGTAACAGATTGCTCTACCTTTGTCAGGTCTATGCCCAAATAGACGTAACCCGCAACATGTTGAGCCCCTTCATTGCGGGAATAGGCCACGCGATTGCCAAATTCATCACGCGCAACGTCTTTTTCAAGTGGGTTGATGTAGCTAAAAACAGGTATCGAAACTTCGAGATAGCTGGGGCCCATTATGCTGGTCCCCGAGCTAAGTTGGGCTACGTCCAGTGGATCAGCGTTTTCACGCACCTCGGAAAAAAGCGCCGACTGATAATTCTCACCTAGGCCACGCGTGCGCTCTGCGATTGGGTTATCGAGCGTGTCTATCGCCGCAGCATAGACCACAGCGTCAGGTCCAAAGTACTCGCCCAGAAGATCTTCTAGTACCCGTTCATCCTTGTAGTGTATGGCTAGCGGCAGCTGTGAACCGCTTTTACTGATCCAGACGCTATCGCTAATAAGTTGTGCACTCTGGCGCGAATACTGCTCATAGACAAGAAAAAATGTGAGAGCAGCACTGGCAGCAAGAAATACCACTACTAGCAGCATGGCAATGGTTCTGCCGATAGTAAAAAATCCCGCCATCAGCTCGATGTACTCGGGGTTGCGAGAGTTGTCATGTTCTAATCCTGAATCAGCGAAAACCCCTTGAAAGTAACATGATCAGGCAATCAACCCAAGTGTGAAAACTGCCGCTATTGCTGGCCTGACAGTTGTTGTTTTTACTCGATTCAGTCGCCTGGTGCGGGACCGTGAGCCGCCAAATAATGGGAGTCGAAGCTGGGTCGTTCCTCCAGCACAGAATTAAGCTCATAAAGGCGCTCGTAGCGCGTCTCCTGAATGAGCCAGCGGCCATTTTCTTTAACGTAACGGTCCCAATATATTGCGGTGCCGGTCGTGAATGCATTGTGATTCAGGATCCACATATTATCGGCGAGATACCAGATTCCCGTGGCTTCAGTGGCACTTAGCATCTGTATCTCCGGATGATGCCCGTTATGGTGGCCTACAGACTCGCGACTGAAGGAAGCACCAACAGCGTCCATATATTGTTGACGGCCCTGCAGTTTCCATTCGTAGGTTCCGCCCAGGAAATGTACCAGCACGTTTTCATGGAACAGCTCTCCCAGTTCTTCAAGATTGGCGGTGTCGATACAGCGAAAGTACGCATACTTAAGTTGTCGTATGGCTTCCATATCCATGATTCGCTGGATATCGGCTCGCAATTCATCGATGCCGCCGCCGCTGGCTTCCAGGGGAATGCCAGCGGTGATGCCCAGATTGGCTTTATTCAGAACCTGACGAGTATCACTCATAGTTTACGCTCCTTGTTTTTTAGACTGACAGTGTAGCCGTTGCGGCCATAATGTCTGCCCCCGGAGCGCAGTACCGTTGCCAAGTACAGTATGTTGAGCTGCGCTTGTCTGCGTGGCAGCCTAGAATAGAGTTTTTACGAAGGAGAAAAACATGGCTTTGCTGTCAGGACGAGTTGCACTGGTTACCGGTGCTGGCGCCGGTATTGGCCGCGGCATTGCCCGCGCATATGCCCGCGAGGGTGCTACTGTTGTGGTGGCGGAATATAATCAGCAGTCGGGGCTTGAAGTAGCGTCGCAATTGGCGGAGCTGGGCGGGGCCGGGCGCTTTATCGCTACTGATGTCTCCGAACTGGCGACGGTTACTGCCGCGGTAGAGAAGACGCTTGCTGATTACGGTCGACTGGACATTTTGGTTAACAATGCCTATCCAACTATGAAGCATCAGCCTGCACGCGTGGAAAACATCGCCGCTGAACGTTTACTGGAGTCCATGACCGCAGGTTTTCACGCAGTCTGTACTGCTATGACAGCGGCGTTTCCTGCTATGCGTGACGCGGGCTACGGGCGCATCATTAATCTGTGTTCCTTGAACGGCGTCAACGCCCATATTGGGACCGTCGATTACAATGCAGCAAAAGAGGCCGTGCGCGCGTATACACGGACGGCTGCGCGGGAATGGGCAGGGCTGGGTATTACTGCGAATATTATTTGTCCGGGTGCGGTCACCACGCCTTTCAAAATGTTGATGGAACACAACCCCGAGATGGCGGCGGCGCTGCAAGACAGCAGCCCCATGGGTTATATGGGGGATCCCGAGGAGGATATTGCGCCAGTAGCGGTTTTTCTCGGCTCCGATATGTCACGTTATATGACCGGCAATACGCTCTATGTCGACGGTGGTGGCCATATTAACGGTGTGCCCTGGGCGCCTGAGCTGCCCGCCTGATTGATCGGCGCGGCCAGGCCCGCGGTCTCACTTTACGTAGTAATGATCAGGCGCAGGGCTTGTAGTTGCAGGGTGGCGTGGCCTATGTGCGCGGAACACTCTTCAGTGCGTACGCGCAGGTGTTCTATCTCTTCACTGCGAATACTGGGATTGACTGCCGCCAAAGCCTGCAATCGCTCTAGTTCGCCGCGCAGTTGCTCACGCATCGTTGTTTCGGCGGCTTCTAATACAGTATTCATCTGTTGGCTAGCCAGCTTGGCAGCATGCTGCATTTTTTCTTCAACTTCTTCTCGCACCTGCTTGATGATGGCAAGGGCGGTGGGTTTCTTCACTTTCTCGCAGAGGTCATTGAGGCGCTCGTGAGGTACCAGCGCAGCCAGGTCTTTGCCACGGGAGTCCACTAGCAGGCGAATCGGTGATACGGGTAAAAAGCGCTCCAGTTGAAGCCCGCGAGGCGCCACGCAGTTAATGGTATAAACGGCCTCCAGTAACAGGGTGCCAGCTGCTATACCTTTCAAATTTAGCGTTGCAATAGCGGCGTTTCCTAACTCGGTGCTCGCGACCATGTCCATGGACTCGACGATCATCGGGTGTTCCCAGGTGAGGAAGTCGATGTCTTCGCGTGCCAGAGCCTGTTCGCGATTGAAACTGATGGTGGTGCCTTCTTCCCGCAGACCAGGAAAGTAACCGGTGAGCATATGCTCACCCGGGCGCAATATCAGTGCATGCTCTGAATGATAATCCTGGTCTACCCCATAAGCATTGCAAAGCAGGTCGAGGTAGTCGAGCAGGTCATTGGTCTGCTCAGCCTCGCTGATTTCCTCAATGATTGAGTTGGCAATCTCAGGTTTGCAGCTGTTACGTTCCAGTAAGCGATCACGTCCTTCACGCAGCTCCGCGCGAGTCAATTCGGTGAAACTGGCCGTTTCCTGCAGCAGCTTTTCAAGCTGATCATTCGGACCGCGCAGCTGTTCTTGCAGGCGCTCTGCGAATTTTTCGTAAATGGCAAAGCCAGCGGAGCAGCTTTCACGAAACACATTGAGGCCCTCGTCGTACCAACGCAGCAGGGTTGCCTGAGCTGAGCCTTCTAGAAACGGGACGTGTATTTCGACGGCGCTGGTCTGGCCAATGCGGTCCAGGCGGCCAATGCGCTGTTCCAGCAAGTCTGGGTTGAGTGGCAGGTCAAACAAGACCAAGTGATGCGCGAACTGGAAGTTGCGACCTTCACTGCCTATCTCTGAACACACCAGCGTCTGAGCGCCAGCTTCGCTATCGGCAAAATAGGCAGCTGCACGATCCCGTTCCAGAATACTCAGTCCCTCATAGAAGGCGGCGCTGCGAATACCGGCACGCATCTGCAAAAAATGCTCCAGAGCTATGGCGGTATCAGCGTTGGCACAGATAACTAAAACCTTATTGGGGCGCAGTTGTTTCAGCGTTTGCTCTAGCCAGCTGACCCGAGGGTCACGTTCGATCCAATCTTCCTCGGCGTGATTCAGTTCAGGATAAAGCAGTGCACGTTCATCATCGCCTGTGATGTAGGCGTCAGGGTTGGGCAAGGGGTAGGTGTGCAATTGCCGTTCCGGAAAGCCCTGTATGCCGGCTCGCGTATTTCGAAACAATACGCGCCCGGTGCCATGCCTATCCAGCAGGTCATCAATCTCCGCGGTAGCAGCGTGGTCGGCTTCGAGTTGTTTGAGCTGTTGATTCAGTTGTTTGAAGCCGGATTCCTCCGCGATGAACAGGTCGAGGTCGTGAAAGCGTTCCGGGTCCAGGAGCCTGAGACGGGCAAAATGACTGGCCTGGCCAATTTGTTCCGGTGTGGCGGTCAGCAATAGCAAGCCAGCGCTGATTTTCGCCAGCTGCTCTACCAGTAGGTATTCTGCACTTGCGTCGGTTGTTGACCATTGTAAATGATGGGCCTCGTCGACGATGGTGAGGTCCCACTCGCAGTCCAGTGCCAACGCTGCCATGTCGGGTCTGGCTTTGAGGAAGTCCAGGCTGCACAGTACCAACTGTTCCGCGTCGAAGGGGTTGCTTTCGGTCATGGCGTCAACGCGTTCGGCGTCGAACAACGCAAAGTGCATATTGAAGCGGCGCAGCATCTCGACCAGCCACTGGTGCAGCAGACTCTCGGGTACAACGATCAATACTCTCTGCGCGCGTCCGCTAAGCAGTTGCTGATGAATGATCATGCCGGCTTCAATGGTCTTGCCCAGGCCAACTTCATCGGCCAGTAACACCCGCGGCGAAAAGCGGCGTCCGACCTCACTGGCGATGTATACCTGGTGCGGTAGCAGGCTGGTACGTGACCCGAGCAGGCCGCGCGCCGGAGACTGTTGCAGTTGATTCAGGTGGTCAAAGGTCGCCACGCGCAGTGCAAACTGTGAGTTGCCATCAAAGTGGCCATTCAAAAGGCGTTGCTGGGGCGTGGTCAGCTGCACAAAGCTGTCCAGTTCCAGCTCGCTGATCTGGTGCTCCTCATCGTGGCTATCGAGGCCCGTGTAGTAAAGGATGCCGCTGACTTCGGTCACATCGATGAGACAAAGCTCAATGTCATCGATAGTGGTTATGTTGTCGCCGCTCTTGAAGCGCAACCGCGTTAGCGGCGCATTGTCGGTGGCATAAGTACGTTCCTCGCCGATAGCGGGAAAGCTGACAGTTACGCGGCGGCCATCCAGTTCAGCAATGATGCCAAGCCCCAGTTGTGCGTCAGCGTGACTGACCCAGCGTTGTCCTACTATATATTCCATTCATGCCTTTTCGGGTGGCGCTAAAGGCGCGCATTCTAGCACGCCAAAAGCGATTTTTGGTTAATCGAAATCGAATACCTGGCAACTGTTTTGCCAGGCTATCTGCAGCAGCTCTTCGACCGGGCAGTCTTTGACCGCGGCCAGCTTTTCGGCGATAAAAGGCAGGTAGTACGGTGCGTTGGGTTTGCCCCGGTAAGGTACTGGAGTCAGGTAGGGGGCATCGGTCTCCAGCAGTATTTGCTCTAACGGGGTGGCGCTAACTACCTCGCGGACATTGTCTGCTTTGTTGAAGGTCGTGATGCCATTGAAGCCGAGGCAAAAGCCTTCGGAAAGACAGTATTCTGCCAACTCCAGCCCTGAAGTAAAGCTGTGAATCACTCCTTTACGCTGCAGTGAGGAGGAAAAATTCTCGAGTATTGCCCGTGTGTCCGCGTCTGCTTCGCGGGTGTGAATGACCACCGGCAGATCTTGTTCTACAGCCAACGCCAGCTGGGCTTCGAAGACGCGGCATTGCACGTTGCGGTCAGCGTGATCGTAAAAATAGTCCAGCCCAATCTCGCCAATGGCTACCACGCGCGAGTCGCTGGCGTTGGCAGTAATGGTTGCCTCCACGGTGTCGTTATAAAGCTCGGCCTCGTGGGGATGGATTCCCTGCGTGCACCAAATTTGACTGTGCTCATGCGCCAATCCCATAACAGTGGCCAGGTTGTCTGGTGATACCGCAATAGTCACGATGCGTTCAATACCCACCGCGCGGCTGCGCTCTATAGTTTCTTCCAATTGTTCGGCATCCAGATAGTCGAGATGACAGTGCGTCTCAATAATCGGATGTTCAAAGCGGGGGATGTCGCGGCGTTTTTTCTGGCTGCCCATTGGCGGATTGTCCTGTTGCGGTGTGGTTAAAAGCGACGGCATTATGCCACGGCTAGAGGGCGTGACGAATCCGTTCGCTGAGCTCTTCAAACACTTCCAGTAATTGCTGCCATAGCCAATTGTGTACTGGAGAGCGAGCGGTCCGCTTGTGTCGCACCAACATATACTCCAATTCATAGTCGACTTCAGAAGGGAAACTGAGCGCTTGTATCTTGTAGCCAGCGGTGGGGTTATTGAGAACGAAAGGCGGTGCCGGCATCAGGTAGTCGGTGGCTCGAAGTACTTCCAGCGCTGTCAGCAGGTGACTGGTTTCAAAGCCGCCGCGACTGGAGTTGCTGGCGCGACGAAAATCCTCCGCGCTGACCAATTCCAGTAATTCGAGGTCGGAGACATACAGGCTGACATAGGGGTACTGACTGAGCAGCTCCCAATCCAGTCGTTTTCCAGTCAGCGGATGCGCTTCCCGGGCCAGAATTACCGGGGCGGTGCCCCCCAATGAATGAGTCAAAAAATCTTCGCTATAGTTGCGCAGCTTAAGATGTATTGAAAGGTCCAGGCTACCGTTGGCCAGTTGGTCTAATTGTTGCTCCACACGGGTGATCGTCCGCAGTCTGAGCCCGGGGGCCAGTAGTGACAGGCGGCTCATCAACAATGGCAAGATGCCGATACCGATAAACTCGGAGAGAGCAATGCTGATCTCTCCCTCGTAAGTAGCGGGGTCGAAGTCACTGACACTGACCAATTGTTTGATTTCATGAAGAATACCCTCCAGGCTGTGACCCAGCTCCAGAGCTCGCGGCGTGGGTTGCATTCCGTGAGATGAGCGGGTGAAAAGCTCATCATTGAATACCTGGCGCAGTCTGGACAGGGTTTTACTCATAGCGGGCTGGGTAATGAAGAGCCGCTCTGCCGCCCTTGAAACACTGCCTTCTTCCAGTAATACCTGTAATGATATCAATAGGTTAAGATCGATTTTAAATAAATCTCTAGTGTCCATATTGGCGCTCCGAAACGACTTGCGCTTGCCTGATATAAATTCGGTTCATGAAGTGTATTACAATAATACATTTGGATAATATCACCTGTGCCCCTATTGTCTATTACTCCATTCACCGAGTGACGAAAAAGGAGACTCGACATGTTTATTGCATCAATGTTTGGTCTGTATTTCGCGCTTATCGGATTGATTGCCTGGGAGGACTTCCAGAGCTAAGGGGCTGCGGCCCTGCCGATAGACGAAATTCAGATCCATAGAAACACATTTTAAACCCGCCCTTTGGCGGGTTTTTTTATGCCGGTAAGCAGGCGCGCTGGCGCTGTCGGGCTATACTGTCGCTGAGTTTGGTTGGGGAGGGGTTTCATGAGTAGATTATCGATTTTGTTGGTGGTGCTGGTTTGTATAGTGGCACCGGCAGCAGCAGCACAGCGTGCTTTTGAGGTGGACACAACATCCCGAGTGGTCGCTTTCGCGGATGTGCATGGCGCCTACACCGATCTCGTGCAGATATTGCAGGAGGCCGGAGTTATTGATGACGCCACCAACTGGAGTGGTGGCGACACTCATCTGGTGAGTCTGGGAGATCTTATTGATCGAGGCGCAGATTCGCGCAAAGTCGTGGAGCTACTGATAAAGCTGGACAAGCAGTCGACCAAAGCGGGTGGCGCGCTGCATCTGGTGTTGGGTAATCACGAGATCATGGTGATGAGCGGTGATCTCAGCTATGTCTCGGCTGCTGAATTTGCTGCATTTGCGGGTGATGAGAAAAGGTCAGAGCGCAAGCGTGCCTTCAAGACCTTTGCTGTCGCCAACCCCGATCTGGATTCCGAGGCGGCGTTGGCCCGCTTTGATGAGGACTACCCCCCTGGCTACTTTGCCCTGCAGCGCGCTTTTGCTCCAGACGGTAAATTGGGTGCCTGGCTGCAACAGATGCCATTGCTGTTGCGGGTCAACGATACGCTCTATATGCATGGCGGCGCGTCCGCGGAGATTGCCGAGAAGACGCTGGCTGCGATTAACGACGATAATAAACGGGATTTCCTACGCTATCTGGAACTGGTTGAGGTGTTGCGTGACGAGGGCGTGCTGGCCCCTTATGTGGATTTCTATGAGCGCCGTGCCTACCTGAATAATCAGGTAGAGCAGGTGATGGCCAGCAAGCCCAAGAAACGACCCGCCTGGTTTGATGTTTATGCCGAAATGGCTGAGCTGGAGCGCGCCTTTATATTTTCCTCCGAAAGTCCCGTTTGGTATCGAGGTAGTGCGTTTTGTCATCCGCTGGCTGAGTCTTTCAATACCGAGCGGTTGTTGAAACGGGCGGGGGCGAGCACGCTTGTTATAGGGCATACGCCGAGCCGGGGTGAGGCCATTGAGCGCCAGGGAGGACAGATTATTCGGCTCGACACAGGCATGCTGAAATCCGTGTATCAGGGGCGCGCAGCGGTGCTGGTGCAAGAAGCCGGTCAGCGCTATGTGCAATACCTCGGCGAGCCAGAGCGGCAGCAGCCAGTGGTTGAAGACAATAATCTGACTCCGACGATGTGGGGAATGACTGATGCGGAAATGGAAGATTTTCTGCTACGCGGGGATATTCTGGAGGTGGTGGATATTGGTACTGGTATCACCAAACCCCAGCGAGTTAGTTTGCGCCGCGGAGAGCACAGCGGCGATGCAGTGTTCAAGCATGTCGATAGTGTCCCGGGATTGGAGACAAAGTCCAAGTACCTGTCGCGGCGACACAACCGCAGCGATCGCTATCAGTACGATGTCGCTGCCTACAAATTGGACCGCATGATGGACCTGCAGCTGGTTCCGGTTACGGTGCTGCGGCCCGTGGAAGGCGAGCAGGGCTCATTGGGTGCCTGGTTTACCGGTACCATCAATGAGCGCGATCGTGGTGAAAGCGGTGAGCCTTTCAAAAGTTTTTGTCCGCAAATGGAGCAGTATCGACTGCGCTTTGTATTCGATGTTCTGGCTTTTAATGAAGACCGTAATTTGACCAATATATTGTGGAGCAAACGCGATTATATGATGCGGCTGATCGATCACTCGTTAGCATTCAGGACCCTGGAAAGACGGCCCAAGCAATATGCCAAAGTGGGTTTACGGGTGTCTGATTTACTCCGTCAACAACTAGAAGGGTTGTCTTTGGCGGAGCTGCAGGATGTTCTGGGAGACTATCTGCACCCGCGTCAGATCGAGGCAATCATGGTGCGTCGTGACTTGATATTGGAGGAGGCACTGGGCACCGACCCCTGATCGGGACCGGTGCTTGCGCCTGGCTGAGTTCCAGAGAGCTGTCTAGCGCAGCTTTGGCGCTACCGCACCGATTTTGCGCTTAGCCTTGGGTCTGGCTGACGCGGCGGCCTTTTTAGGCGCGGCCTTTTGAGCTGCAGGCTTCACCGAACTGGCTTTGCGTTTAGCTGGAGGCTTCTTGGCAGCTGCTTTCTTCACCGCCGGCTTCTTTGCTAGTGTATTTTTGGTAGGAGCCTTTTTCACGGTTACTTTTTTGGCAGCGGTCTTTTTCACGCTGGCCTTTTTGGCCGGTGCTTTACTCGGAGCTTTGGCGACTTTCTTTTTGGCGGCAGGCGGTTTTTCCTCACTGCGTTCCACCTGTTGCAGAAGCTCTGCGTAGGCATTGCGCAGGCAATCTATGTAGAACGCCGGGTCAGGCATAATGTCACGATTGCCTAATACCGACATATTGACCCGCTCGCCTTGGCTGAACACCGTATGGAAAAGACCTACACCGGGTGTTAATACGCCCATACCGTGGTACTGAACCATGCGTGCTCCGGCGCAATACAGGTCAAAGTTTGGCCCTGGCACATTGGTGATGACAGTAGAAGTGTTTAACGGAACATGGCGCGAAAGCTGCCGCTCGGACCAGATGCTGGCAGCAGCTTTACTCACCGCAGGCGAGAAAATGCCGGCGATTTTGAGAGCGTCAACCAAGGGGCTGGTCTCGCCGTATTCCTTGGCTTCTATGGTGCTGTGGTGGATTGCTTTGAGACGTTCCAGGGGATCGGTAATATTGCTATGTAGCGACGCAAAAATCGCACCGACCTGATTGTTGTCATCAGTGGCGCCGCGCCGGGTGCGCATGTTTACAGGCAGACTGGCCGCCAGTGGCAACTCAGGTGTTTCGTTTTTTGAAGACAGGTAACTCTGCATTGCGCCGCCGACAATGCACAGAGCGACGTCGTTCAATTTGACGCCGGCGTGATCCTTGATCTTTTTGAAGTCAGCCAGAGGGAAGTCCACGGCGTCAAAGACGCGGTGTGGCCCAACCGGGTTGTTGAAACGTGTCTTGGGGGATTGAATATCGGGTACCGAGACTTCCTTGCGAGCCACTTGCAGCGCGTACTTTCCAAGTTCTGAGGCAAATGACACTGAACTACGGGCTAACTTCACGGAGTTCTTGACGCGGTTGATGCTGGCTTTGCCAAGCAACTCAGCGTTGGACGGTTGGCGATCAACTAACAATGGCTCTTCGGCGGCTGGTTGCTCGTCTGGGTTTGCAGTCAAGTCATGTAGAGCGGCCATGAACGAGGCACCACCGGCGCCATCAACCAGCGAATGGTGCATCTTGGTATATACCGCGAAACTGTCGGCTGGCAGATTGGACATATTGTCCAAACCCTCAATAATATAGGCTTCCCAGAGTGGACGTGACATGTCTAGAGGTCGCGCATGTAGACGAGCCACCTGAATGCACAGTTGACGCCAGTCTCCGGGCTCTGGCAGCGCGATGTGCCGCAGGTGAAACTCAACATCGAAGTTAGCGTCTTTAACCCAGTAGGGGCGGTCGATGCCGCCGGGTACTTCTACCAGTCGCGTACGAAACAGGGGCATACGCTGAAGGCGCTGCTCAAAGTTGGCGATGACCTGTTTGAAGCGAACAAAACCGTCCGGGGCAGAGGAGGGGTCGTAAATACCCAGTCCGCCAACGTGCTGTGGCGTGTTGCTTTGCTCAAGGTTGATAAATGCGGAATCGAGTACACCAAGTTGTTTCATTAATTCGTAGCCTCTGTGCCTATTCGAGTTTTTGGTCAGTCAGCGTGGACCTGAACAAGTGCCTACAACCAATTGATATAACAAGCTATCCCGTCTGTATGTAGGCGTAACGACGGGTTTGCCTAGTGTTTACGCGGCGCGCTTTTTACCACATAAAGCATAGTTTAGCAATTTAGACTAATAATTGATGCGGCAAGCGCACCTGACGCGTCTTCAGTATAGGTCTAGCAAGTATAGCTATCAGAACCACCTATGGTTGTCTGTTCATGTTTAATGTGAGCTAATTAATGCGACCTAATTAATTGTATCCTGACAAGACGGGAGCGGCTAAATGTTGCGAAGGCAAACGCTGATGATGACTCTGCCGCTGCTGGCTATGCAGCTCGGCGGATGTGGGGAAGAGCAGGATGCTGGCACTATAGTTGGGCAGCAGCCAGCGCAGTCCATGGTCGCCATTAAATCAGAAGGCGGCGCTGCAGCGGCAGCAGCGCTAGGCCGTGGCGACGCGCAGATACTGTTTGGGGACTTGCACACGCACACATCATTTTCTCCGGATGGATTTATTCTGGGAATGCCACTGACCGGTGGTGAGGGCGTGCGGCCGCCTGCGGATGCTTGTGATTATGCTCGTTATTGCTCGGCGGTAGATTTCTGGGGTATTAGTGATCATGCTGAGGGCATTACCCCGCACTTATGGCAACAAACCCGTGATTCCATAAGAGCTTGTAATGCAGTTGCCGGTAACGGGGGTAGTCCCGATATGGTGTCGTTTCTGGGCTTCGAATGGAGCCATGTGGCGGCGACGTCCGCAGCGCACTACGGCCATAAGAACGTGTTTTTTCGTGATACTGCTGACGCGATGGTGCCCAGCCGCCCGATAGCTGCGCCGCGAGATCAGTTATCAAAATCTCCTATAGGGCGGGGCGCTCAGGTGGCGCTGGCGGTGAGGGATTGGCCCAATCGTGATTTTTACCTGAACATTCAGGCTTACTACGATGCAATTGCAGACACGCCGCGCTGCGCCAGTGGTGTCAATTCGCGTGAGTTGCCGACAGACTGTCATGAAGTGGCGGATAACCCCAGAGAGTTATTTAGCAAGCTCGATGACTGGGGCTTTGAGGCCCTGGTGATTCCCCATGGTAATACCTGGGGGTTGAGTACGCCGGAAGGGACCAGCTGGGATAAACAGTTGAGCAATGATTACCATGATCCGCGCTACCAGAACCTGATCGAGGTTTACTCTGGCCACGGTAATTCAGAGGAGTATCGTGACTTTGTTCCGGTGGAATATGCAGCGGACGGGTCTGCTCAATGTCCGCTGCCCAGCCCGGGTTTTCTGCCCTGTTGCTGGCGTGCCGGTGAAATTATTCAGCAGCGCTGTGAAGAACCAGCCTCTGCGGCTTGCGCGGCTAGTATTACGGCAGCACGTCAGGCCTACGTAGATGCTGGAATCTCCGGGCATCTCACTGTACCGGGAGCCCAGGTCAGTGACTGGCTCAATTGTGGTCAGTGCGAAGACTGTTTTAACCCCAGTTTTAAATTGCGCCCCAAGGTGTCCACTCAGTACGCCTTAACGCTCGACAAGCCGGAAAATGAGCCTGATCGACAGCGTTTTCAGTTCGGCTTTATCGGCTCTAGTGACAATCATCGTGCCCGAGCGGGTAATGGCTATAAGGATATCGGTCGCAAGCGCGGCAATACCGAAGCCATGGGGGTGGCCGATGCCAAACTACAGCGCTCTGGTTTGGATCGCGGTGACCCTGCGTCGACGCAAGTCCGAAGGCTGGAAGATCTGGGCGAGATCGGCCTCAATGAATTGCGCAACATGGAGCGGCAGCAGTCGTTCTGGCTGACCGGGGGGCTGGTGGCGGTGCATGCTGAGGGGAGAGATCGGGATTCGATCTGGTCAGCGCTGCGTCAGCGGGAAGTCTATGCGACGTCGGGGGACCGAATTTTATTGTGGTTTGATTTGCTCAATAGCAACGAGGGCGAATTATCGATGGGTAGCGCCACCGACATGACGCAATCACCGCGCTTTCGGGTTAGTGCTGCTGGCGCTTTCCGGCAGTTACCGGGATGTCCGCCGCAAGTGGCTGCGGTGCTGGGCAGCGACCGTCAGGCCAGTCTTTGTGCCAATGAATGCTACAACCCGGGCGATGAGCGTAAAGCGATTACCCGTATAGAGGTGGTGAAAATAACGCCACGTAGAGAGTCCGGCGAACGCACCGAAGATCTGATTGAAGACACGTGGCGTAGTTTCGAATGCGCGGCTACAGACGGTACCTGCAGTCTAGAGTTTAGTGATCCCGAGTTTGCGTTGGCCGGCCGCGATGCCACCTATTATGTGCGAGCGATTCAGGAACCCAGTCCCGCCGTGAACGCGGGTGGGCTGCGCTGTGATTACGATGAAAACGGAGTATGCATAGCGGTAAACCCGTGCTTCGGAGACTATCGCACGCCAGCCGACGACGATTGCCAAAGCCCTAATGAAGAGCGGGCCTGGTCGTCACCTATCTATATAAATTATAGAAATTAACTACGAGGAACTTGTCCGATGAAAAGTGCACACAGAGCCAATGTATTAGGGTCGCAGCGTGGCTTAGCGATCGCCAAATTGCTGATAGTAGTTGCTGTCATAGCGGTTGCAGCTATCTGGTACCTTAATAATGAGGGCGGCGAATTGAAGCAGCAGGCGATGATACAGGCAGCCAGTATTGCCGGCAGTGTCGCTGAGGATATGCTGGATCGAGCTGATTCTGAGCGCGCTAACCAGCTGCACAAGGTGCCTATTAGCGTCGAGAAGATCAATGACTTTATATTTCAGGCCCGCGGCATTGGCAATACTCATGTTATTACTACCTCTGCAGGCCATGTCATGTTTGATACCGGTCTCGCTTTACAGGCCGCCAGGCAATTGCAGGAGTTGCAGAAGGTGCTGCCCGAGGGCGAGATCACTCACATCATTACCAGTCACTCTCATGCTGATCACATTGGTGGCGTCAAGTTCTGGCAAAAGCCAGACACGGAGATTATCGCCCACCATGATTTTTTGGAGGAGCAACGTTACCTGAAAGACCTGGAGCCGTATTTCTGGAGCCGTAACCGTCTGTTGTTTCCGTTTATGCCAGAACAGCCGCCTGAAGCAGGGATGTTTGCTTATGGTGGCGTCACTCCGACGATTACGGTGCAGGACTGGGAAGTTTATCGGTTTGAGCAGGGCGGGGTTATTTTTGAGGTTTACGGAACCCCGGGAGCTGAGGGTGCAGACAATATCGTACTCTGGCTGCCGCAGCACAAGATTCTGTTTTCAGGGGACACCTTTGGTCCCATGTTTCCGCAATTCCCCAACGTGTTTACTATGCGTGGCGAAAAAGTGCGCAAGCCGGTGGAATACATTCGTAGTCTGGACCTGATGATTGCGCTGCAGCCAGAAGTGATTGTCCCCAGCCATTTCTCGCCCGTGGTGGGTTTGGAAAATACAGTAGGCGGCATGCAGAGGATGCGCGAAGCAGTGGATTCTGTGCATGCTCAGGTAGTCGCCGGGATGAACGCCGGCAAAACCCTCTATCAATTGATGGAGGAGGTTCGGTTGCCGGCCGGATCGGAGCTCACTCAGGGCCACGGTAAAGTTTCCTGGGCGGTAAAGAGTATCTGGGAGTATTACGCCACCTGGTTCCATTTTGAGTCAACAACCGAGCTATATCCGGTGCCAACCCGCGCGGTCTATGCTGATGTCGCTGTACTTGCAGGGGTTGAGGCTTTGATCCAGCAGGCGCAGAACTATCGTCAGCAGGGGAGCTGCGTCAAGGCGTTGCATGTGCTTGAAATGGCATTGGCGGCTGAGCCGCAGCGGGCTGCGGCGCTGTCTGAACAGCAGTCTTGCTTACAGGAATTGTTGCAAGAGGCCCTGGTGCTGAATAATACCTATGAAGTCATGTGGCTTGAAAAACAGATCGAACTGACGACGTCGGCGCTGGGGTTCGCCAGTGGTGGCTGAAGCTGCGCGCAGTAGTGAGCAGACCAGAGCGCTACTGGTCTCGGCGGCCACACAGCTGTTTGCTGAGCGGGGACTTGACGGCGTGTCTTTGGCGGAGATTAATCGTGCCGCTGGCCAGCGCAATGCCACTGCGCTGCACTACCATTTTGGCGGGCGCGAGGGGCTGTTGCAGGCTATCTTCGACAAGCATCGACCGCGGGTGGAGTTACACCGCGGGCAACTGCTTTCATCGCTTGGGGCAGAGCCGCGCATGGAGGAGTTGGCACGTGTGCTGATCCTACCGCTGCTGGAACAGGTGGGTGATAGTGACGGGGGTGTTGACTACCTACAGTTTCTGGCGCAACTGATGAATCACTCTCAGCTAGGCGCTCGGGGGTTGGATCGTGAGGACTCTCCTCTGCTCAACCGGCAGCAGCAACTGTTCGCGATTGCGCTTACACATCTGTCGCCTGCCGTTAGGGAATTACGCTTGGGTTTCGCGGTGCTAATGGCCTTCAATAGTCTGGGTGCGTACGCCGCCAAAGTGCGCATTGAAGGTTTCGATGCGGCTTACCATCAGCTGGTAGCTGAGCAATTGGTCGCCGCTTTCGCGGCGGTGCTGGATTTTTCGGGCTAGGCTGTGCCACAGTGCGACTGTGTTCCCGTTTCCTAATCTGATTTTAGCTATTCCCCTGCTGCTTGCTCAGGCGTTTGCCCCTGCGGCGCAGGCGTATCGGGGTGACGCTGATGAGCCGCCAACTCCCTACGGACTCAACTATTACGACAGTGCATTGATTGCAGCGCCCGAGATGGAGCAGCGCCTGCTGCGCAGCGCGCCCGAGGCACAGGCTTTTCGAATGGCTGCAGAGCAGGCTGAGCTAGAGGGTGGCGCCTATGGAGCGGGCCTGGGAGAAACACTACTGGCAGAAGCCTACTATCTGGCTGATCGTGGGGACTATGAGGGTGCTATCAAGGGTGCTCGCCGAGGCTTGCATGTTATGCGTATCAATGAAGGCTTGCACGACGCCGGCCAAATGCCAGTCGTCAAGAAATTGACCGAGTGGTATCTATTGAGCGGCGACACTGAAGCCGCTGATGATGCCTGGCACTATCGCAATTTTTTGGCACGCCGCAACTGGCCTGCAGGCTCTGGGCCAGCGATTGTCGAGCAGGCCGCCTATGCGGACTGGGTTCTCAAGTTATGGCTGGAGAATACTTCAGAATTGCGTAAGCGGGTTTTTCACCTATATCGCGAGCTTGATGAGCAACGCCGTGCAGTGCTGCTGGAGCGTGACCCCGACGTCGACAACGTGCTGCAGCTAACTTATGCGCAGTTAGGGTTTTTGTATGCCGTGAGTCAGGCCGAGTTTGGCCCGGAGCTCGACTTCGCCAATAATTACGGTCGCGGCTATGCTAACGACCCCTTGCAGGATCAGCTAAGCTCGGAGGATCGTCAGCTTAAACTGCTGCGCGATATGGGTTATCAACGCGGTCTGGCATTGTTGCAAGAGTCACTCGATTGGTTAGCGCGGCGCCCACAACCGGCAGCGGATGCCCAGGTGCAGATACTGCTGCAGCTGGGAGATTGGCATATCTGGAACGATCGCCATCAGCGTGCGTTGGAGCACTACCAGCGTGCCTGGGAGCTGTCTGGGCCTATCGGCAGTAACGCCATGCCTCCGGTCGAGTTGCCTAGCAAACCCTGGTTCTATCGACCTGATGTTTCGCCGCGGGGCTCTTCCGGCGCGGTCGATGTCAATGTGCAACTTGATATCGCGGCTAACGGCAGGGTAACCGCCGCTGATGTTGCAAACGCTGATGTAGAACTGCCGGGAGCCAATCGGCTGCGACGGTGGTTGCGCGGGGCGCTGTACCGACCGCGCCTGGAAGCCGGTAAGCCTGTGCCTCTGCAGGGGCTGCAGCGCAGCTACCGAATACAGGAGGACTAGATGGGTTCAAACTTAGGCGTTTTCAATAATAAGTAAGGCGCCGCGAGCTTGTACCGGTTGCCGTGTTTGCCAATCAATCAGCTCTGCGCAGTGTTTTTCCTGACAGCGTTGTGCAACATCCAGAAACGGCGAGCGCTCTGGATCTGCAATAACAATTTTCTTTACCCCTGCGTTTACTGCGCGATTGATCAAGTTGTAGACCGGGTTTGCCAACTCGTCCCAGAAGCAAATATCGGCCGCGACCAACAGATCAACAGATTCCAGTTGACGACTAGTGATCTTCTCGAAGCGTGACTGCAAGGTGGTGACTTCGACCCCATTGGCAGCGGCGTTGGCGTTTAGATAGGGGAAAACATCGCCGTCGGCGTCGACGGAGGTGACGGCTGCGCCCAGGCGCTGAGCGCAATAAATTCCCGACATGCCCCAGCCACAGCCAACGTCCATGACCGTGTCGCAGTGTGGTGGGGGGTTCTTGTGCAGGTAATCGATGAGCAGAAAGCTCGACCGCCAGAGTTTGTTACCGTGAATAGAAGGGCTCGCATCGGTGCGTCTGACCGCGCGTATTGCTGGATGCGCGGAGGTCAGCATGCGCACCCCGTGAAAGCGGTATTCGCGGCGGGCAGCGGGTGAAGATGGCATAGCGTAAATTCCTGTGCGGGGACTGATCAGTGTGCGGCGCTGGTCCAAATGGGGGAGGTCCAGGCACGCTCTTGCAGCACAGGAGAATAGAAGGGTTCCTGCGCAGGGTCCAGACAACATTTGCTATAAACATCCCCAATTGCACCGGCATCGCGCTGTTCAGCAGTGCGCGCGTCGGCCTGAGTCTGGCAGTCAGCTGCAAACGGATTGACGCCTGCCGCCTGACACTGCAATGTGCTCCAGCGACAACTGGGGTTTTCCAGTACGCGGGCATAGTAAAATGCTGACTCCGTAGCATTGAACTGCGGATCTTGCCAGACCCGGCACAGTTGCTCATGACCGCTACCCACTGGCTCACAGTTGGCAGGGTTCACGCTGGCTCCATTATTGGCATTGCCGGCGACATCAAAGACGTGTTCGTGCGTCGTGCCGCCAGTATCGACCCAGCCCTTAATAATCTGAATTCTCTGCAAGTCGTTGCCAGGATTGCCGGGACTGCCAGGGTCCTTGCTGGCGCTGATCAGAAAACGGGGTGAGGCCGGTTGTTCAAGGCGTCCCCCCATGGCGACTCCATCACGGTAAGCTTGCGCAATCATGTCCGGCTGGGCGCAGGCATCGACTGCAATTTCATCTCCGGCGAAAAACCTTACGATAGGGCGGGTGCCGCTGGTAGCGTAGGTCTCGCGCTCGCGCATAGAATCGAAAATGGCATCGCGGGAGTTTTCCTCCGCCCAGACCACCGCCAGGCCACCGGGATTATCAAAAAAGTGATCCTGAATGTTGCGATATCCCGCGTCGCGCCGGCCCAGATGGCCTACGTAGTTGTTCTCCTCCGCACCGCCCGGTGTCGCGCTATGCGTATCGGTACTGCCGATAAATCCCATTTGAAAGGGGTTGATGCCGCTTGATTGCTCGAGTGCCAAGCCGTCCTTGAGCGCGTTGCGGACCATGTTGCGACGCCCAAAGTCATCCAGTCCTACCGGGGCTGCGCTGGCCGTGCGGACTTTACCGAACACCGTGGCCAGCATGGTCAGGTTGTCACTCTTGGCCTGCTCAAAATCACACAGCTCGTCCTCGGTGGCCAGACCCCGGCCCAGTAATCGATCGAACCGGCACTCAGAGGCGGCTTTGTGCTGTATCAATTCGAACAGAGGCTCAAGGCGCAGGCGATCACGCGCCTCTTGTTCGCTGGCGGGGTCAGGAAACATTAGCCCGCCGGATAGGTTTGAGTTGTGAGGGATAGCCATAACATCGCAGTTTACGTCATCATCCAGACACTCCGCGCGCAGACGGCTCCATAGTTCGGGTACATTGCGGCTACCAGTGTCGTAGGTCGAGATTGCAGTGGCGGTGACGTTTTCATTGCGAAACACGACGTTGCGGTGCAAGTTTTTGCCACCGGGTGCATCGGTGTACTCGTAGGCGACAAAAGTTGTGAAACTGCAGTCGCTGCTGCGATCATAGTGCTCCTCGGCGGCCTGCTGAATGAGCTGCCAGGTGGCATTGTGCGCACCGTCACAGTCGGACATTTGGCAGACAAAGCTGGCCTCGCGATCGCCGTCGTTGGTCTCCGAAAGGACTCCTAGAGAGGCCCAGTAATTGGCCGCCAGTAACTGTAGAACGTAGATATTACTGCGTGTCAGCACACAGTACGGAAACCAATAGCCCGCAGCACTGGAGTCGGTTGTGCAGATGTTAATGGGGCCCAGAAACTCAGCATGGTCTGTGATACCGGTAAAATCCAATGGCCTTTGCAGTTGTGCTTGCAAGGTCTGCTCCCCATCAGCGTCAGACAGTGTTATGGCCTCTCCCTTGGCGTAGCGGTAGGCGTCCCAGGGTGTGTTGCGCTGGCTCGAAATATAGGAATCGAAGGAATAGCTGGTGTGTACATGCAAGTCGCCAAAAAGGGCCATCTTGGTTTCACTGCGATGAGCGCAGGGTAGCCTATCCTCGGTGCGTTCAAAGCCTGCTGCAGGATAGCTGAGCAGCAGGGCGTAAAGAGCCAGCGATAGAACCCCCTTGCACGACAAAGTGGCAGCTGATTTAGCGAGCATCGATGCTTTCATGGGCTGCTCCCGCAGTAGGCTTGGCCTTAAGTATAAGCCGGATAGATATGATATGTTGAGCGCCTGTGGGTAGCGCATTAGATTGTCCAAATCCTTGCTATAAACACAAAATCTCAGCACACTCCGAAGTGGACAGGAGTCTCTAGATGAATATAGAAGAACAACAACAAAGCGTCGATCTGGTTGAGAAACATCGACCCCAGCAAAAACGCGCTATACGTACCTACGAAGGTATTCTTGATGCTGCCGCGGAGTTGCTGGTAGAACTGGGTTTGGAGCGGATATCGACCAACCTTATTGCCGAGCGCGCGGGCATCACGGTGCCTGCACTGTATCGCTATTTCCCTAATAAATATTCAGTGCTTAACGCTATGGGCGGGCGCCTGCTGGAGCTGCAAAATCAGGCGTTTGTGGAATGGAACGATCAAAATGTGGTGGGTGTAGAACCGCAGAGTATTGTTGATAATATATACGATGTATTGGCAGGGTGTTATGAGGTCACGGTCAATAT
This sequence comes from Candidatus Litorirhabdus singularis, assembly GCF_026262625.1. Taxonomy (GTDB): domain Bacteria; phylum Pseudomonadota; class Gammaproteobacteria; order Pseudomonadales; family Halieaceae; genus Litorirhabdus; species Litorirhabdus singularis. Next base: position 727,432 of record NZ_SHNN01000002.1, on the reverse strand, counting down.
GACCGGTGGTGTTCAGATCATGCATGCCTTACAGGCGATTGCGCCGTTGCAACAGGTGCGTCAGGATAACCACTGGCTGGTCGCTGAGACCTTTGCCAAAGTTTGGGCCGCTCAGTTCAACGTCGCTATGGACGCTAATAGCGTGCAACGAGCGCGGGTTGCTATCGAGCTGGGTTTTGCGACAGTACAGATGGCAATAGAAGATGATCGCAGCGATGCAGAGCTGGTGCTGCGCGAAGGTGCCAGCGCACTTTCCCTCTACTTGAAGGGAGCGCTGGAACGCAAAGGCCTTAACTTAACCTAGTCCACTCATTTAAGAACATTTAATCCGCCAGACTGGAGGAGCATTGACCATGTCCGATGCCGCGCGTAAGGATACCCCTGAACAAGCAGAGTTTCGTCAGTACTGCCGTGACTGGCTGCAGGATAACCTGCCGCCTGAACCGCCGGTGCGGCTGCCGCTTTCACCGCTTGAAATTATGACCGAGCCACAACTGCATTACCTGCAAGACTGGCAGAAAAAAGCCTATGATGCCGGGCTGGTCGGTTGCGACTATCCCGTCGACTGCGGGGGTGGTGGACGCAACGATTGTCAACGCGTGGCCAACGCTGAGATAGCAGCGGTGAGAACCCCGTTCTTCCCGAATGTGATTGGGCTGGGTATGGCCGCTCCCACAGTGTTTTTTCACGCCCGTGAGGATAAGAAACGCGAACTGTTACCCCGCTTGCTGTCTGGCGAGGACATCTGGTGTCAGGGTTTCAGCGAACCCGGTGCGGGTTCTGATCTGGCTAGCGTGCAGACGTTTGCCGAGCGCAAGGGTGACAAGTGGATCATCAATGGCCACAAAGTGTGGACGTCATTGGCGCATTTCGCGGAGTGGATGATTCTGCTGCTGCGGACTGATAAATCACACAAGTATGATGGATTGTCTTACTTTGTGGTGCCCATACGTTCTGAGTTGGGCAAGTCAATTACCGTACGGCCCCTGATTAAAATTACCGGCGAGACCGGGTTTAATGAAGTTATATTTGACAACCTGGAAGTCGATGACGCGTATCGTTTGGATGAGGTGGGCAAGGGTTGGCAGGTGGCTATGACGACACTGGCACATGAGCGTGGTGCGGGTGAGTTGGTTACGCCGCGTTCCGGCGGGCGTGGTAAAAGCGCAGGCAAGGAAAGCGGCAGTGTGTTCGGTTCAAGTGCCCTGGTTGATTTGGCAAAAACCAGTTTTCGCAACGGTAAGACCGCGGCGGATGACGCTGTGATTCGAGACCGGATTATGCAGGAAATGATTCGCGAAGAGGGCTTCAAGCAGAGCAGTCGGCGCGCTCGCGTGCAGGGCCTGCAGGATCACCCGATGCGAATACCGCTGCAAAACAAGCTCCTGATGACCGAGATAACGCAGGATGTGGCGGAACTGGCTACCGAAATCGAGGGCGCGGCGGGCTCACTTTATTTGGCTGACCCGAATGCCCCCGCCGGTGGTCGCTGGCCGATGGCCTATATGAACTCTTTTGGTATGACGATTGCTGCCGGTGCCAATGAAGTCCAGCGAAATATACTGGGCGAACGCGTGCTGGGCTTGCCCAAGTCCAAGTAGAACAGCAATCCAAGCGAGGAATGAAGGTAATGGCACAACCCACAAATTTTGGTTTTGGCGAAGAGCAGGTGATGCTGCGTGACTCAGCGCGCAAGTTTTTTCAGGATTCGCTGCCGGTTGATAAACTGCATGCGCTGGTAGCGGCGGACCCCGATCCGCATCGACCGCTGGTGACCCAGTGGGCCCCCGAACTGTGGCAACAAATGGTTGATCTGGGGTGGACCATGCTGGCAGTGCCGGAGCGGGTAGGGGGTATGGATTTGGGCGCAGTCGCCGTAGCGGCATTGTGTGAAGAGTCCGGACGCGCTGCTTTTCCCTCGCCATTGCTGGCGACAGCCAATGTCAGTTACATATTGGCCGCTGCCAACTCGACCGCTGCTGATGCGGCACTGGAGGCGATAGCGGGCGGCGCAGCAGCGACTTATGCCGGTATTGATAGCCGCGGCTCCTGGGAATACGCCGATACTGATGTCGAGGTTCGAGACGGCAAGCTAAGTGGTACCGCCTATTATGTTCAGGATGCGCAAAAAGTTAGCCAGTTTCTGGTGAAGGCGCGTAACGGCGCTGCGGTAGAGTTGTACTGGGTCGCTGCGGATGCCACGGGTATTGCGTTAGAGATCGATGCGATTGTCGATTTGACGCGCGATCAGGCCCGCGTTTGCTTCGACGGGGTTACTGCTGAACTGGTTGCGACAGACGCCGGCGCGGCGTTACATCAAGCTATGCCTGCGCTCTGGACCATGGTAGCGGCCGACATGGTGGGCGCTGCTGAATGGCAGCTGCAAACGACCGTAGAGTACGCTCGCGTGCGCAAACAGTTCGATCGCGAGTTGGGCTTCTTTCAGGCGGTTAAGCATCCGCTGGTAAACGTGATGCTTGAGATTGACCAGACCAAGTCACTGGTCTACAACGCAGCCTGCGCGTTGGACTCGGAGCCTGAAGCTGCTGCCCGTACCGCCCATATGGCCAAGGCGTCGGCCAGTGATATGGCGGCCTATGCTTCTAGCCGCTCGGTGCAATTTCACGGTGGCATTGGTTTTACCTGGGAATGCTATATCCATCTCTATTTCAAGCGTCAAATGCATAATCAGATGCTTTGGGGTGACGCTGCCTATCATCGCGCTAAATTGGCAGACCTGGTGATCGGGCCAGTCGCAGCATAAGTGGATGGCAGAACTGGAGTAGTAATGACGTGAACCTCAGACTTATTTTGGCGATTGTATTGGTAGGGTTGCTTGGCGTCGCAACCAGCTTGTGGCTGGGTACCCGCCCGGTGGCCCCGCCCGAGCATCGGCTATTTATCAATGGGCAGGTGTTGTCGATGAATGCCGAAAACGCAGTGTACGAAGCGGTTTCGTTGCGCGGCGAAGAGATAGAGCGCCTCGGCAGCAGCGAGCAAATTCTGGCGCTGAAAACTGATCGCAGCCTGGTGACTGATCTGGGTGGTCAAACCCTGATGCCCGGATTTGTTGACGCCCACGGGCACTTCCCCGGCTCAGGTCTGACGGTGTTGGGAGCTGACCTCAATAGTCCACCGATTGGACAGGTGCAGGATATAGCCGGCTTACAGGCTGCACTGCGGGCAAAAGCAGAGGAACGGCCTGGCAGCGGTTGGTTGCTGGGCATTGGCTATGATGACACCTTGCTGGCTGAGCATCGGCACCCGACGCGGGAAGATCTTGATGCTGTCGCCACAGACCGTCCCATCTATATTGCTCACGTTTCTGGACACATGGGCGTGGCCAATAGTATGGCATTGGCAGAGCTTGGCATTGATGCGGCTAGCGAAGATCCTATTGGTGGAGTCATACGGCGTCAGCCTGGACTGCGTGAGCCGGCCGGACTGTTGGAAGAGACTGCGCACATGCCAGCCATGGCGAAGGCCATGGACTTCAGCATGCTCGAGGCTGTAGAGATGGCGCTATCAGCCAGCGAGGAATATGCGGCACAAGGAGTGACTACGGCTCAGAGTGGCGGAGTGGACAGTGGTCTGGCCAGCGGTCTGGCAACCCTCTCGCGACTGAATATGTTGGCTCCCCGCCTGGTGCTGTTTCCGTTTTATGACATGCTGGGCGCCGATTTACTTGCTGGTACGGTAGTAAAGTCTGAATTCGAGAGTGAGAAGCTGCGCCTTGGGCCGGTCAAAATTGTCGCCGATGGCAGCATTCAAGGCTACACCGGGTATCTGGGGCATCCCTATCATGAACCTTACAAAGGCGACGCAAATTACCGCGGCTATCCGACCATTCCTCGCGAGCAACTGGTTGAGATTGTGGCGCGCTTTCATGAGGCCGGCTATCAGTTGGCAATTCACGGTAACGGTGATGGCTCAATAGATGACATTCTGCATGCTTTTGAACTGGCGCAACAGAAGCGTCCCGAAGCTGACCCGCGCCTGGTGTTGATTCACGCGCAAATGGCACGTGAAGATCAATTGCAAAAGATGCAGAGACTGGGCGTTACGCCTAGTTTTTTCTCGGCGCATACCTATTATTGGGGTGACCGGCACCGGGACATATTCATGGGTCCTGAGCGTGCGGCGCGAATGAGCCCGACCCGTTCAGCACAGTCGCTGGGCCTGCGCTACAGCGTGCACCTTGATACCCCTGTGGTGCCCATGCAGCCGCTGCAGTTGCTTTGGAGTACGGTGAACAGAATCTCAACTGGCGGCAATGTTATAGGCGCTGAACAACGTGTGTCACCTGAGGCCGCACTGCGTGCGATGACTATCGATGCAGCCTGGCAGGTGTTTCAGGAGGACCGCATCGGCTCATTGGAGCCCGGTAAGCTGGCCGATCTGGTGTGGCTGAGCGGAGATCCATTGCAAACTAATGGTGATGTACGCGAACTGGAGGTGGTTGAAACCCTTGTTGGCGGGGTTACCGTATATCGAAGAGATGGGCACTGATGAAACCACAACTTTACCGACGATCATTTAAGCAAGGTTTGATGGCACTATTACTACTGGTGTTAGCTGGTTGTGGCTCGAGTCCCAGCAACGATGGCAGCAGGCCAGCGGCCGTTCCCTATGAAGGCAGTGACGACTGGGATTGCGCGCAATTACCGAGTGGCAGCTGGCGTTGTGACCCGGCTGCAAAAGATCAGCCCGAGAATGAGTCGCTACCGCAGTAGCCCCAATCTCGGCCGCAGATGATGGGTTAGGAACTGGCGGCGGTATCGGTGCCGAGCACTGCAGGACTGCCGGTGCCGCGCAGCAACTCTAAAGCTCGCTCAATCTCGCTTTCATCCATTGCACCTTCTTTAACATACAGGACAATGCCAGCGGCATCGGTGATGACAATCGCCGAAGACTTGCGTGGTAATGACCAGACCTCGCGACCGTGCCCATCGTCGTCCAGTACCAGTTGTGACATCGGGAATAGGCGCTTGTTCTTTTTAACCTCACTGACCACAAAGCCGCTGGTACCCCAGGTAGCATCGTCGAGATTAATAACGGTGGTCACCATAATATCTAGATCGGCTGAGACCTTGAGCCGTTCGGTGAACGGTTCGTTCAGCTTGCTGGCGCCGGCGGTACCTGCCATGTATTGCAGGACGTGGGCTTTGCCAGGCTGCTGTGGCGACTGCCAGGCGCTATAGCTGACATCATCGTCATCCAATAGTAGTTCACCGCGTTCTGATATCTTCAACTGCGGCAGCGGTTGCCCGACCAGAATGCCACCAGCGAAGCTGGACGCGGCGGTCATCCAGAGTAGACCTATCAGGGTTATGGTTTTCATGTCATGTACTCCTGTGCGGGTACGCTCATGATACTCCAGCGAGCGCACCTTGAAAAAGGGTGATGATCCAGATTGTTAGCGTTGCCTGCTGGGTTTGCGGCTGCGCCGCGTACCTCGTTTATGCTCCGGTGTACGCGGCAAGCCATTGTGCTGAGTGGCAAAAGTGGTGCCGGGCGCGCCAGCGCGCTGGCTACTTCCAGCGGGTTGTCGCGCGGGTATTAACTGGTGTGGTGCGCTGCCGATAAGGTCGCGGCGACCCATTTTCTGCAAGGCCTGGCGCAGCTGCGGCCAATTATCAGGGTCGTGATAACGTAAAAAGGCCTTGTGCAAACGACGTTGTCGCAGGCCGCGTACCGTGGGCATCATGTCGCCTTGACGACTGATTTTTTTCAGCGTATTCCGCCCGGAGTGGTACATGGCCGTTGCCGATGCCATCGGCGAGGGATAGAACGTCTGGACTTGGTCAGCGCGAAAGCCATTCTGTTTGAGCCACAGCGCCAGATTCATCATGTCAGTGTCAGTAGTGCCTGGGTGGGCCGCAATAAAATAGGGAATCAGGTACTGCTTTTTACCAGCCTCTTTTGAGTACTTCTCGAACATTTTACGAAAAGTCTCGTAGGTGCCGATGCCGGGCTTCATCATCGTGCTCAGCGGGCCTTGTTCCGTGTGCTCTGGTGCTATCTTTAGATAGCCACCGACATGGTGGGTGACCAGCTCTTTGACATAGGCGGGCGTCTTCACGGCGATGTCGTAACGCAGCCCGGAGGCGATCAACACTTTTTTCACACCGGGAACCGCTCGTGCTTCGCGGTATAACTCAATCAGCGGTGTCTGATCGGTATTCAGATTTTTGCATATTCCCGGGTATACACAGCTGAGCTTGCGACAGCTGGCTTCTATCTCGCGACTCTTGCAGGCCAGCCGCCACATGTTGGCGGTGGGGCCGCCGAGGTCGGAAATGACGCCGGTGAAACCGGGAGTTTTGTCGCGAATCTGCTCCACTTCACGAATGATAGAGGGTTGTGAGCGGTTTTGAATAATACGCCCCTCATGCTCGGTGATAGAACAAAAAGTGCAGCCGCCAAAGCAGCCGCGCATGATGTTTACCGAAAACCGGATCATTTCGTAAGCCGTTATTTTGGCGTCGCCGTAGACCGGGTGTGGGGTGCGCTGAAAGGGCTGTTCGAAGACCCAGTCTAGCTCTTCGGTGGTTAGTGGGATCGGAGGTGGGTTGAGCCACAACTCACGGTCACCGTGCGCCTGTACCAGTGCACTGGCATTATGCGGGTTGGTTTCTTTGTGCAGAATGCGAGACGCGTGCGCGTAGAGCGTGCTGTCGGCGCGTACTTGTTCGAAGGCTGGCAGTCGAATAACAGTCGGGCCTGAACGTTGCAGTGCACTCTGGCGTGGCACCAGGCGTACCGCCTGTACATCGCCGTCAGGCTCTGAATCAGCGTTGCTCTCGGCACCGCCGGTGGCGCATTCGGGCCCGGTTTCAGCATAGGGATTCAGTGGTGGCGCAACGGCGCCCACGACATCCACGTCGCTGCTATCGAGCACCTGCCAGCCGTCGGGGATTCGTTTGCAAACGTAAGCCGTGCCGCGCAGGTCGCGAATACTGTGTATGGAATCACCGTTGGCCAGGCGATGTGCAAGGTCGACAATCGCGCGCTCTGCGTTGCCGTATAAGAGAATATCCGCGCGAGCGTCTAGCAATACGGAGCGACGTATTTTTTCGCTCCAGTAGTCATAGTGAGCAATTCTGCGCAGGCTGGCTTCGATACCACCGATGACCAGCGGCACATTTTTATAGGCCTCACGAATCCGCTGGCTGTATACGATCACTGCGCGATCGGGGCGTTTGCCGCCGACATTGCCTGCCGTGTAAGCGTCATCATTGCGGCGTTTGCGGTCGGCGGTGTAGTGATTGATCATCGAGTCCATATTACCGGCGGCGACGCCGAAGAACAGATTGGGACGCCCTAGCTGGGTAAACGCCTCGGCACTGCTCCAGTCAGGCTGGGAGATGATGCCGACCCGGAAGCCCTGCGCCTCCAGCAGGCGGCCAATCACTGCCATTCCAAAGCTGGGGTGATCTACGTAAGCGTCGCCAGTAACAATAATGATGTCGCAGCTGTCCCAACCCAGCGCATCCATCTCGGCGCGGCTCATGGGTAGGTAGGGCGAAACACCGTAGCATTCAGCCCAATATTTGCGATACTCGGTAATAGCACGGGGCGCATTAACAGGCGCGTTCATAGTTGAGCTCCACAATATTTGCAGTGTTTCGCGTCAGTGTCGTGACCGGCGCGTTCACAGTTTTTGCAATTGGTTCGTAAGCGGTCACGGGATATTTCCATAGCAAGCTCAGCGGTGATGATACCTGTCGGTACGGCAATGATGGCGTACCCGGTCAGCATTCCGACTGAAGCGACTGCCTGCCCCAGTGCAGTATGAGGCACAACGTCGCCGTAGCCCACCGTGGTAATGGTGACGATAGCCCAGTAAATACTGTGCGGAATAGTCGCAAACCCATTGTGTGGTCCCTCGATTACATACATCAGACAACCAAAAATCGTGGTCAGTATCAGCATCATTGAGAAGAACACGAAAATCTTACGGCGTGAATTAGACAGCGAGCGCGATAGTACATTGGCTTCGCGCAGAAACTGCAGCAACCGCAATACTCGAAAGATGCGCAGTATTCTGATCAGACGAATAATCAGTAGTGAAATAGCATCGGGGAACCAGAAGGCGATATAGGTTGGCAGAATGGCTAGCAAGTCCACCAGCCCGAAGGTGCTTAGTGCATATTGCCGGCGATTCGGTGAGCACCATAGTCGCAGCACATACTCGATGGTAAAAATAATGGTGAAGACCCATTCTACGGCGTAGAAAAAGTCGCCATAACTGCTGTGGTAGCGGGGAATAGAATCCAGCAGCACGACTCCCACGCTGAGCAGGATAGCGATGATGATCGCCAGATCAAAAGTGCGTCCCCAGGAGCTCTCTGTGCCAAAAATGATATTGTAGAGTTTGAGCTGGGCGGGTGACTGATTGCTTTCCATAATTCTCGAGCTCGAATTTGATGGCACTATAAGTGATCAGCGCGGCAATGAGTAGCTCGATTGTCTGTCAAAACTGGACTATCGACGGTGTATTGTGGCCAAGCGTAAGGTTTTGGAGTGGCAAGGTATGGCTTTACAACAATTTCAGGTGAGTGCTTTCAGTGCGAGGCCTTTCGGTGGTAACCCTGCAGCCGTGGTCTGCCTTTCGGAGTGGTTGCCGGACTCATTATTACAAGCGATTGCCGCTGAGAATAACTTGTCTGAGACAGCGTTTTACGCAGCGGCCGGTGATGCATTCGAGCTGCGCTGGTTTACGCCGACGGTTGAAGTAGATTTGTGTGGCCATGCCACATTGGCGACCGCTCATGTGTTATTCAATGAACTGGCTTATTCTGCTCCAGAGATTCGCTTTACCACTCGTGGTGGTTGGCTGACGGCACGCCGCTCGGGTGCTTCCATCAGTCTGGATTTTCCAGCCTACGAGCTGGCCGAGGAGACTGTGGATCCCGCGCTGGCTGAGGCCCTGGGCGCGCAACCTCAGGCGGCTTTCAACGGTGATAAGTGCCTGTATCTGTACGCCAACGAAGCGCAAGTGAGAGCGCTGAGGCCGGATATGAAAGCCCTGCTGGCCGCGAGTGATACCCCGGTTATCGTTACGGCTCCGGGTGAAAATGTTGATTTTGTATCGCGGTTTTTCGGCCCTCAAGTGGGCATTGACGAGGATCCCGTTACGGGTTCTGCACATTGTGCCCTGACACCGTTTTGGTCTCGGCGACTGAATAAGACGACTCTGGAGGCGCGGCAGGTATCTGCGCGGGGCGGGGAGTTGCAGTGCCAGCTGGAGGGAGACCGTGTACATCTGAGCGGTCAGGCCGTGACCTTTATGCAGGGCACGCTGCGGCTATAACCGTTCGCGGCTGGATTGAGCAGCTAGCAGAGGCTGTCGATAGTATCGATCATGGCGGCGCTAAGCGTGGCAATATCCGCGCTGTTAGTAATAAACGGGGGCATGGTATAAACGAGCTTACCAAATGGGCGCAGCCAGACTCCGCGTTCAACGAACATTGGCTGAATCTGTGCCATGTTCACCGGCTCATGTAGTTCGATAACGCCAATTGCTCCCAGACAGCGCACCTCAGCTACCGCGGGCAGCTCAGCTGCTGGCGCCAATCCTTGTTGCAAGTCATTGTTAATGCGTTGCACGCGGGCCTGCCAATCGTTTTCCAGCAGCAGTTTAATGCTGGCACAGGCGACTGCGCAGGCCAAGGGGTTGCCCATGAAAGTGGGGCCATGCATGAAGGCGCCGGCATCGCCATCGCTAATACCGTTGGCGACTCTTTGATTACACAGGGTGGCGGCTAATGACATATAACCGCCCGTCAGTGCTTTGCCAAGGCAGAGAATATCGGGCACTACCTCAGCATGCTCCAGCGCAAACAATTTTCCGGTGCGACCGAACCCGGTCGCAATTTCGTCGAAGATGAGCAGGCAGTTGAACTCTTCGCACAGCAGGCTGAGTTGCTGGAGGTAGGCAGGGTCATAGAACCGCATGCCACCAGCTCCCTGAACAATCGGTTCCAGGATCACTGCGGCGACGCTGTCATGGTTTTTGCTGAGTAATTGGCGCATGGGAGCCATATCGGCGCTGCTACAGCCACTGCCAAAAGTACAGTCGGGGGCTGGCGCAAATAAATGTTGCGGCAATACGTCGCCAAATAAGTGGTGCATCCCGGTAACCGGGTCACAAACAGACATGGCGCCGAAAGTATCACCATGATAGCCACTACGCAGTGCGATAAAGCGTTGCTTTTGTGGTTGCCCGGTTGCGTGCCAGTACTGCAGCGCCATCTTCAATGCCACTTCCACCGCCACAGAACCAGAATCACTGAAGAACACCCGGTCCAGCGCAGGCGGGGTTATTTGCACCAGTAATTCTGCCAGTTCCACGGCTGGACCATGGGTCAGTCCGCCAAACATGACATGTGACATGCGCTGAATTTGCTCATTGACTGCGGTGTTCAATATCGGATGATTGTAGCCGTGGACAGCGCACCACCAGGACGACATGCCATCGATAATCTCGCGACCATCCTCTAGCTGCAGTCGCACGCCATCGGCTGAGGTGACACCATACAGTGGCGCATCGCTATCTGCCGGCGCGTAGGGGTGCCAGACGTGCGCGCGATCGCGCTGCGCCAGCGTTGGCGTCGCCTTGCTTTCAGTCATCTAATAATGCCTCGAGATGTGGCCACAGGTTTTCCAATAACAAGGCTTGCGCGGCCGGCGTAGGGTGGATGCCGTCTGCCTGCATCATGTCGCTTTGCCGCGCGATGTTTTCCAGAAATTGTGGCACCAGCACAATACTGTTTGCCGTCGCCAGCTGTTGATAGCTGGAACTGAAACCCTGCGCATAGCGGGTACCGTAGTTGGGTGGAATTTGCATGCCTACCAGTATGACCTGAGCGCCGGCCTGCTGCGCCAGAGAAATCATGGATTGCAGGTTTTCGCGCAGGCGCTTCAACGGATAGCCGCGTAAGCCATCGTTACCGCCCAGCTCGAGGACCAGAATCGCAGGTTGGTGTTGCTCCAGCAGACCTGGTAAGGCGCGTACCCCGTGGCTGCTGTCAGCACCGCTGATACTGCTGTTGATAACCTGATAGCTAATGCCACGCTCCTGTAACCGGCTTTGCAGGAGGTTCGCCCAGCCTTCCTCTAGAGACATGCCATAGGCGGCGCTGATACTATCGCCCAGGATAAGCACGTTTTTTTGCAGCGCCAGTGATCCGGGACTGTACAACAGCCCTATTAATAACCATAGGACCGCCAGTCGGGCGGTCATAAAAGAGCTACGCCAGAATATGATCAAAACAGAGAATCTCCTGAAACGGGTTGAAGTTGCCGGGGGCCAGCTGGAAATACTGAAAGGGATTGATCTGGAAATCAAGGCCTCGGAATCAGTAGCTATCGTTGGCGCCTCCGGTTCCGGTAAGTCTACGCTATTAGGACTGATGGCGGGGCTTGATGAAGCCACCGATGGCAAAGTGTGGATCGACGGGGTAGATCTCCAGCAGTTGGATGAAGATGAACGCGCATTGTTGCGGGCGGAGAAAGTGGGGTTTGTGTTCCAGTCCTTTCAACTGCTGCCCAGCCTGACTGCCTTGGAGAACGTCATGTTGCCCCTGGAGCTTGCCGGTCATAGCGATGCAGAATCTCGCGCTGCTGGCTTTCTGGCGCGGGTGGAACTGGGGGAGCGGGTGACTCATTACCCCAGCCAATTGTCGGGAGGCGAGCAGCAAAGGGTGGCAATCGCCCGTGCTTTTGCCGCTGAACCGGTGATCCTGTTTGCCGATGAGCCCACTGGAAACCTTGATACTGAGACCGGCGCGCATATTATTGATCTGCTGTTCGAAATCAACCGGGAGCAGGGTACGACTCTGGTACTGGTAACGCATGAATCCCGCCTCGCGGACCGTTGCGATCGGCGTGTGCGATTGCATGCCGGAGCTCTGGTGGAAGCGCAGGCGTGACGGCACTTAAAATGTTGCTGCGCGATTGGCGCGGTGGCGAGCTGGGTGTGTTGTTTGCGGCTTTGGTTATCGCCGTCACTATCGTGTCTGGAATCAGTGCCTTTACCACGCGTCTGCAAAATAGTCTGGAGCAAGAGAGTCATCGCTTCCTGGCGGCGGATCGCGTCGTTAGCAGCTCATCTGCGGTCAGCGATTCATGGGGCGAGTATGCCCTCAGTCAGGGGCTGCAAGTAGCCAACACATTGTCCTTCCCGTCGATGGTCTACGCCGGAGACGAGGATATGGTTCTGGCATCGGTAAAGGCAGTCAGCGATAACTATCCGTTGCGCGGTGAATTACTGCGCTCCGATCAGCCTTTCGCCGCCCCTCAGGCTATTGCCCACGGGCCTGCTGCCGGCACTGTCTGGATCGACTCTCGTCTATTCGCCCTGCTGGATATCGATGTAGGTGCGCAACTCACCATCGGCGAAGCTGATTTTTCAGTGACGGCGGCGATCCGGAGTGAGCCTGATCAAGGCAGTAGTTTTCTGGGATTTGGTCCCCGAGTATTGATGAACTATACGGATATCCCCGCGACTGAGGTGGTTCAAGTCGGTAGTCGCGTGGAGTATCGGCTGCTGCTAGCCGGTGATGCCGGTGCGCTTGAGACTACCGTTGAATGGTTGGAACCTCGTCTGGAGAACGGTGAGCGATTACTCGACGTTGCCAGCAGCCAGCAATCGATAGGCAGTGCCCTGCAACGCGCGGAGCAGTTTTTGCTGTTGGCAGGTAGCTTGGGAGTGGTGCTGGCCGCAGTAGCTATTGCTCTGGGAGCGAGGCGTTTCAGCGAACGTCACTATGACTATGTGGCAATCATGAAGAGTCTGGGTGCTACTTCCGGGCGAATTGCGCGTTTGTACGGCAGCAGCCTGCTGATACTGGGTGCGGCGGCAACTTTGCTAGGGTCGTTGTTGGGCTGGTCTATGCAGAGTCTGTTTTTTGTCTTGTTTGGCGATGCTCTGCCGGTAACCCCTGCGTCCAGCGGTCCACGCCCTTACCTGATGGGGATGTTCACCGCACTTGTGTGTCTGGCTAGCTTTGCTTGGCCGCCGCTGCGTCGACTCGGCAAAATTTCGCCGCTGCGGGTGTTACGCAGAGATATGCCGGGCATGGCGCAACGGACGGTGCAGGACTACCTGGTGGGCCTGGGTGCAATTATTCTGCTGATGCTCTGGTATAGCCGCGATGTAAATCTGACGCTGGCGGTACTTGCCGGACTGGCGTGTTCGGCATTAGTAGCTGCAGGGGCTGCGACGCTGCTGCTTCGTGGTGGTCGTCTGGCCGGTATGCGCGCCGGCAGTATCTGGCGCCTGGCTCTGGCGGGACTGCAGCGACGCGGTGCGGCCAATACCCTGCAGGTGGTGATTTTCTCCATGGCGATTATGTTGCTGTTGATTTTGGTACTGGTACGGACCTCCCTGATAGAAGAGTGGCAAACCCAATTGCCGGAAGGCACGCCGAATCACTTCCTGATTAATATTTCTCCGGAGCAGGTTAATCCGGTACGCGAGGCGCTGAATCGTAAAGCTGTGCTGTCGCAGCCGCTTTATCCCATGGTGCGGGGCAGGGTAACGCATATCAATGGCGAGGCATTGGGGCGCAGTGATGATCCGGAAGAGGGTAGGCGTGAGCGCGAGACCAACTTGACCTGGTCAGACGCGGTACCGCCTAACAATGAAATAATCGCCGGCAGCTGGTGGGACGCAGATAGCGCACAACCGCTGGTCTCGCTGGAGGAAGGCATTGCCGACAGTATGAAGATAAAGGTGGGTGATACAGTCACCTACACCGTGGGCGCACGTGAGCTCAGTGTTACGGTGGCCAGTATTCGCCGACTGGATTGGGGCAGTATGCAACCCAATTTCTTTATGGTGTTTCCGCCCGCGGTATTGCAGGGTTACCCGGCGACGTTTATGACCAGCTTCTACCTGGGCGGAGAAGAGAAACAGTTTTTAAACCAGTTCATCCGTGAATTTCCTACCGTCACGGTGATAGAAATGGATGTGGTGGTGCAGCAGGTGCGCGCCATCGTCAGTCAGGTTTCGGCGGCGATAGAACTGGTGCTGGGGGTAATTTTATTAGCCGGCGCGCTGGTCTTGATTGCCGGGGTGCAGGCCAGTGTTGACGCGCGCTTGTTGGAAAGCGCCATACTCCGTGCGTTGGGAGCGCCGCGTAAATTGATACTGGGTAGCTTGGTGATTGAATTCGGTGTGCTGGGCTTGTTTGCGGGTAGTCTGGCGACTCTAGCGGCAGAGCTGTCGGTTTACATCCTGCAGACACAGGCACTGGACATGAGCTATCAGCCCAGTCCACTGCTGTGGTTTCTGGGACCACTGGTTGGCATTACTCTGATCGGTGGGTTGGGTGTTTGGAACTGTCGGCGGGTGATTTCCAGTCCGCCACTGACGGTGTTAAGGGAGTTGTGAGGGCTGCTCCTCCGCAGGCGACAGGTTGGCCAGACCGGTGACAAAAATGGCGACTCCCAGATCAATCTGCCGATTCAGGTCGATCTTGCGCTGAAATAGCTCTGGAATGTCCAGCTTTAGGGTTGCCAGACCGTGAATACCGGACCAGCCAGCATTGGCGAGGTATTCTACGTCGGAGTGCAGGAACACACCCTGTTCAATACCGCGGCGCATAATATCTCGCACCAGGTCATAGGTTTCGCGACTGGTATTTTGCAGGTCGGGGAACTGCTCATTGGGCTGCAGCATGGGCCCGAACATCAGTTTGAAAACGTCCCGATTATTGACCGCATAATTCACGTAGCTGTGAGCGAACGCATACAACTGTTTTACGGGATCATCGCCGGCACGCAACCGCGCCAGTTCTAATTGCTGCAGTAGTTTCGAATAGCCTCGGGTCGCTAGCGCTCCGAGCAAATCGCTCTTGTCTTGAAAATGACGATAAGGGGCTGTTTGAGAAACCCCGACCCTGCGCGCCAGTGCGCGCAGGCTCAGGTCTTCGGCGCCAGCTTCGGCTAACTGCGCTTCTGCTGCTTCCAGCAGTTCGTTGCGCAGATTGCCGTGATGGTAGCTTTTGCCGATGCCTTCAGTCATCAGGGGAGCAGATGCTGCACAGCGTCACGCTCTGAGGTCAGTTCCTGCTCGGTAGCCTGCATGCGACCGCGGCTGAACTCATCAACTGAGAGACCCTGTACGATTTCCCAGGCACCGTCGCGACAACGACAGGGGAAAGAGTAGATCAGGCCTGCGGTGATATCGTAGGAACCGTCGGAATAAACGCCCATAGAAACCCAGTCGTCACCTTCGGTACCCAGTGCCCAGCTGCGCATGTGGTCAATAGCAGCGTTAGCGGCAGAGGCAGCGGATGAAGCACCACGTGCGGCGATAATAGCCGCGCCACGCTGCTGCACCGTAGGGATAAAGTCATTCTCGTACCATTCCTGATCGACCAGTTCGATAGCGCTTTTCCCGTCCACGAGGGTGTTGAACAGATCCGGGTACTGGGTAGCGGAGTGATTACCCCATACGGTCATGTGGCTGACATCAGACACAGTCTTGCCCGTCTTCTGAGCGATCTGGGTCTTCGCGCGGTTGTGATCGAGTCGCATCATGGCGGTAAAGTTACGCGGGTCGATGTCGGGCGCGTTACGCTGAGTGATGAGTGCATTGGTGTTGGCGGGATTACCGACTACCAAGACCTTGATGTTTTTGCTGGCGTTGTCATTAATCGCCTTGCCTTGAACGGAGAATATAGCGGCATTGGCTTCCAGCAAATCCTTGCGCTCCATCCCTGGGCCACGCGGACGGGCACCAACCAGCAGTGCATAGTCGGTGTCCTGGAAGGCTACATTGGGATCATCAGTGCAGATAACGTCGCTCAGCAGCGGGAAGGCACAGTCGTCAAGTTCCATGCGCACGCCTTCCAGCGCTTCCATGGCAGGGGTAATGTCCAGTAATTGAAGTATTACCGGCTGGTCTTCGCCGAGCATCGCGCCGGAAGCAATCCGGAATAACAGGGCATAACCAATCTGGCCGGCGGCGCCGGTCACTACTACGCGTACGGGAGCTTTCATCGTTTGCAAATCCTCTGTGCTTGGATATTGAATGTCAGCCAATTAAGGTGGGCCGATTCTGGGGCGGCCATTTTAGTCATCTCACTGAATAATTGCTACTGCATTGGGATTTGCTCCGAAAACAAGTAAAATCCGCAGCCGACCAGCGATCATCATAGGCCAAGCAGTGCCCGAGCTTTCGAGAAAGGAAAAAACCGAATTTAACAAGCTGCATAAACGGCTGCGCCGCAACGTAGGTAATGCGATTGCCGACTACAGCATGATAGAAGCCGGCGATCGCGTCATGGTATGTCTCTCTGGTGGTAAAGACTCTTACGCGATGCTTGATATCCTGATTAACCTGCGCCTTAACGCTCCGGTTGATTTTGAGCTGATTGCGGTAAATCTGGATCAGAAGCAGCCGGGCTTTCCTGAGCATGTGCTACCGGCGTACCTCGAGGCGCAGGGTGTTCCCTATTACATTTTGGAGAAGGATACCTACAGCATCGTGAAATCGCTGGTGCCAGAGGGAAAAACCACCTGCGGATTATGTTCTCGGCTGAGACGCGGTAGTCTCTATGGTTTCGCACAGGAAATTGGCGCCAGCAAGATTGCTCTGGGCCATCATCGCGATGATATTGTAGAGACCTTGTTTTTGAATATGTTTTTCGCCGGTTCCCTGAAGGCCATGCCGCCGAAGTTACTGAGCGACGACAAGCGTAATGTAGTGATACGACCGATGGCCTATTGCAAGGAGTCTGACCTGGTGCGCTATGCCGACCACAAACAGTTTCCAATTATTCCCTGCAACCTGTGTGGTTCGCAGGAAAATCTGCAGCGGGTGCAAATTAAACGCATGCTGCAGGAATGGGAGCGGGAGTATCCTGGACGTACCGAAACCATTTTCAGAAGCATTCGCAATGTGGCGCCCTCTCAACTTGCCGATGTGTCGCTGTTCGATTTTGGTTCGCTCAGCATAGCCGAAGACCCGGATTTGCATGTGCCGGGCATTCAGGTAGTCAATCTCTAGTGACCGCCGCGGCCCATGCCGAACCATTGCTAAAAGTCCACGGCTTGGAGTTAGAGCGCGGCGGCAGGGTATTACTCAGTGACTTCTCTCTGGAGATCTACCCTGGTGAAGTGATGATGCTGGAGGGGGAGAATGGCAGCGGCAAGACCAGTTTGTTGCGCACGCTGGCCGGACTTGCGCGCTACGGTTACAGCGGGGGTTTGCAATGCAATGCCGATAGCTTGCTTTATCTGGGTCACAAGGCGGGTGTGAAAACCTTGCTGACACCGCGGGAAAACTTGCGCTGGTACTGCTCTGTGCAGAATCTACCGTTGGCGGGCTTAGACGCCGCGTTGCAGTCGGTCGAGCTAACCGGTTATGAGGATATTCCCTGTCATAATCTTTCCGCAGGGCAACAGAGGCGGGTGAATTTGGCTCGCCTTTATCTGAGCGAGGCGCCCTTGTGGTTGCTGGATGAGCCATTCACCGCAATTGATAGGGCCGGAGTCAAACGGTTGGCAGATGTTATAGCTGCGCGCGCGGCCGCTGGCGGCGCCGTAGTGCTAACCTCACATCAGCCTTTGCCCTCAGACTACCCGGTGCGGCGAGTCAGCATTGCGCGTCAGGAGCGAAGCTAGGATGGGGCGGTTACTGGCAGCCTGTCTCCGGCGGCAACTCTTGCTCGCCGTGCGGCGGCCGGTAGAAGTGGTTAACCCATTGGTGTTCTTTTTACTGGTGGTGATGTTGTTTCCGCTCGGTATTGGTCCTGACCCGCGCCAGCTAACTGAATTTGCACCGGCGGTGTTGTGGATAGTGGCCTTGCTGGCAACGCTGTTGGCAGTGGAGGGTATGTTTCGCGGCGATTTTGATGACGGTACGCTGGAGCAGCTGGTGCTTGCCCCGCAACCCTTATTTCTGCCCGCGCTGACTTATGTTTTTGCGCACTGGTTGCTGACCGGCCTGCCGCTGACCTTGCTATCACCGCTGTTCGCGCTGATGTTACAACTGCCAGGCAAGGCGATCGGCACGCTGATGCTGAGTTTGTTGTTGGGTACCGCAGTGCTGAGTCTGATCGGTGGCATTGGTGCAGCGCTGACAGTGGGCCTCAAGCGCGGCGGTATACTCATCTCATTACTGATTATCCCCTTTTATGTGCCGGTACTGATTTTTGGCAGCGCAGCTGTGCAGTTTGCCGCTGCTGGAAACAGCGCGCAGCCTCAGTTACTGGTGCTGGGCGGCATGCTTTCGCTGGCTGTCGCATTAGCACCCTTTGCGATTGCCGCTGGTCTGCGAATTTCTGTTGATGCAGGTTAGTATTTCTATGGCTTGGACCTGTATAATCTGCGCCTGGTTTTATTGACATTACTGCTAATGTGGACTTGGTTTCATAAGTTTGGATCGCCGCCCTGGCTCTACAGTATTGCGGGCAGCATTCTGCGCTGGCTGGTACCTATAACCGTGATATTGTTGGCAGTGGGCGCCGTCTGGGGCTTGCTTTATGCGCCGCCAGATTTCAGGCAGGGTAATAGTTATCGCATCATGTTTGTGCATGTGCCGGCGTCAGTAGTGGCGTTGGCAGGCTACTATGTGATGGCAACGGCAGGCGCAGTCAGTCTGATCTGGCGCATGAAGATGGCAGACATCGCGCTGCGCAGCTGTGCGCCAATAGGCGCGATGCTGACCTTTCTGGGGTTATTGTCGGGCGCGGTCTGGGGTAAGCCGACCTGGGGAACCTGGTGGGTTTGGGACGCGCGCGTGACGTCCATGCTGGTACTGTTCTTTCTCTATGTTGGCATTATTGCGCTCTACGAGGCCTTCGATAACGAAGAACTAGCGGGTAAAGCCTGTGCGGTCCTCAGTCTGGTAGGTACGGTGAACATACCGATCATTTATAAGTCGGTCGACTGGTGGTACAGCCTGCATCAGCCGGCCAGTATCAAATTTACTGAAGATTCGACCATGGATGGGTCGATGCTGCGGCCACTGTTGTTAATGATTGTGGCATTTTATTGCTTGTTTGCCAGCAGCCTGCTGCTGTACATGCGCAGTGAAATATTGCGACGTGAGAGTTCCACCAACTGGGTTCGCAAGTTAGTGCTCGCCAAGGCGGGGCAGGGGTCAGCGAATGCAGTTTGATACGGTAGCAGAAGCCTTGAATATGGCGGGGCACGGCGCTTACGTCTGGAGCGTCTATGGTGTTTCCTTGGTAGCCGTGACCGTGCTTTTGCTGGGGCCTGTATTGCGCAGTCGGCGCCTGCAACGTCAGCAGCTGGCGTTATTGCGCAGTGAGCTGGCGCGTCAACAGCGCGCCAGCCAATCCAACGCAGAGGGAGAAGAGTAGTGCATCCGGTTCGTAAGCAGCGTCTGCTGATAGTCTGTTTCATCGTCGTATTTTCCTCCGTGGCGGCGGGTCTGGTGACCTACGGACTTCGAGGTAATATCAATCTGTTCTTCCCACCCTCTGAAATCGTCGCCGGTAAAGCGCCTATTGGGCAAAATATCCGCCTCGGCGGCATGGTTGTGGATGGTAGCTTGAAACGCAGCACCGACAGTTTGCGGGTTGAGTTTGAGGTAACCGATAACCGCGCAACCGTCGGTGTTGTTTATGAAGGTATTTTGCCGGATTTGTTCGGTGAGGGTCAGGGCGTGGTCGCTGCGGGCAAACTGGACGAGAGCGGTGTCTTGCAGGCAACCGAAGTGTTGGCCAAGCACGATGAAAACTATATGCCACCGGAGGTCATAGAGGCGATGAAGGAATATCAGGAGGCAGAATCATGATTCCGGAGCTGGGACATTTTGCGTTGATACTGGCACTCTGCTTAGCGCTGTTATTGGGCACTGTGCCTTTGCTGGGCAGTTTTCGGCAACAGCGGCAGGCCATGGAGCTGGCGCCCTCACTGGCCGTAGGTATGTTGGTGTTCACAGCGATCAGTTTTGCCTGCCTGGCCACGTCGTTTCTGCAGGACGATTTTTCCGTGGCACTGGTGGCTTCACATTCCAATTCGCTGATGCCGACGGCGTACAAGTTTGCTGCTGTCTGGGGTAATCATGAGGGCTCTCTGCTCCTATGGTCTCTTATTCTGTCGGGCTGGACGGCTGCTGTGGCGCTGTTCAGCAGGGCACTGCCGTTGCAGATGCTGGCCCGAGTGCTATCGGTAATGGGTCTTATCGCTGTCGGATTCCTGCTGTTTTCGCTACTCACTTCTAATCCTTTTGCGCGCCTGCTGCCATCGATTCCAGCAGACGGGGCAGATCTTAATCCGCTGTTGCAGGATCCCGGCCTGGTAATACATCCGCCGCTGCTGTACATGGGCTACGTTGGATTCTCAGTGGCCTTTGCGTTTGCTATCGCAGCGCTGTTGGGAGGGCGATTGGATGCCTCCTGGGCACGCTGGTCACGACCCTGGACTAACGTGGCGTGGGGCTTTCTTAGCCTCGGCATCATGTTGGGCAGCTGGTGGGCCTATTATGAGCTTGGCTGGGGCGGTTGGTGGTTTTGGGATCCGGTCGAAAACGCATCTTTCATGCCCTGGTTGGCAGGCACTGCGCTGGTACATAGCCTGGCGGTAACCGAGAAACGGGGGCTGTTCAAAAGTTGGACCGTACTGCTGGCCATTTTCACTTTTTCGCTGAGCCTGTTGGGGACGTTTCTGGTTCGATCCGGAGTATTGACCTCAGTGCACGCGTTTGCCACAGACCCTGAGCGGGGTGTTTTCATCCTTATCTTTCTGTGTCTGGTGGTGGGTGGCTCACTGACGTTGTATGCCTTCCGTGCACCTGCAGTGCAAAGCCGCATCAGCTTCGGCTGGATGTCGCGCGAGTGTCTGCTACTGATCAATAACGTGTTTTTTCTGGTGGCGACTCTCACGGTGTTATTTGGCACGCTGTTTCCACTGTTGACCGATGCTCTAGGGCTGGGCAAATATTCTGTCGGGCCACCTTATTTCAACGCGGTATTCGTGCCGTTGATGGCGGTGTTGCTTCCGTTTATGGGTATCGGTCCTACGGCACGCTGGAAGCAGGACTCGAGCGCCCGCTGGCTGCGAGAACTATTAGTGCCGGCCTTAGTGGCGGTGGTGGTGGGCGCTTTGCTGCCGCTGATATCGAATCAGAGCTATAACATCTGGGTGGCGCTGGCTTTGGTGCTGGCAATTTATTTGATGCTGGCGATGTTGCGTGATTTACAAACGAAGGTACGCAACGCCAGTAGCCTGGTTGCAGGTTTGAAGCGACTCACCCCCAGTTATTACGGTATGCAGCTGGCTCATTTGGGCTTCGCGGTTGCGGTCATCGGAGTCGTGCTGACCAGCCAATATGCGGTGGAGATGGATTTGAAGATGTCTCCAGGCGAGAGTCAGGAAGTGGCCGGTCATGTGTTCAGGTTCGAGAGTCTGGAGCGCGTATCTGGTCCCAACTACACGGCCGATGAGGGCGTATTTGCGATAACTCTTGAGGACAAACTGGTTGCGCGTCTAGCGGCACAGAAGCGCCGCTATATGGCTTCCGGGCAGGTGATGACAGAGGCAGCGATTAGCGGTGGGCTATGGCGTGATCTCTTTGTGGCGCTGGGCGAGCCGATAGGTGACGGAGCCTGGTCGGTGCGTTTGCAGTACAAGCCGTTTCTGCGCTGGATCTGGTTGGGGCCTATTCTTATGGCGCTGGGTAGCTTCGTAACCCTGGCTGACCGCCGTTATCGGGCAGGCAAGGTGAAAGCGACTAATGCTGATACAGATACTGGCACTGATAACGCTGCGGCAGCGGTGACCGGCACTCATGCAACGACTTAGGCTATTCATACCGCTGTTGATGTTTGTGGCACTGGGATTGCTGTTGGGGCGCGGATTACAACTCGACCCCCAGGCGCTGCCTTCGGCCATGGTGGATCAGGCTTTTCCGCAGTTTTCTCTGACGGCACTGGGCACTGATGAAAGCCTGTCACGCGAGGCGCTGCTGGGCGCTCCTGCGTTGCTCAATGTGTGGGCTAGCTGGTGCCCCAGTTGTCGCGTCGAACATCCCTATTTGCAGCGCATTGCCGATCTGGGCGTGCCTCTGTTTGGGCTCAATTACAAAGACCGTGGCGAAGACGCACTGGCATGGCTGGGACAGTTGGGTAACCCCTACCGGCTCAATATTGCCGATGTCGATGGCACGCTGGGGCTGGACCTGGGTGTCTACGGCGCCCCGGAAACCTATGTATTAGATGCGCAAGGTGTCATTCGCTATCGCCATGTTGGTGTCGTCAATGAGCAGGTCTGGACTCAGACACTGCAGCCATTGCTGTTACAACTGGGTTGGAGAGAAAATTGATGTTGCGTTGGTCTGCACTGGTCGTTTTTGTGCTTTGGGTCCAGGCGGCTCAGGCAGTTATTGAAACCTATGAGTTCAGTGATCCGGCGATGCGTGAGCGCTATCGGGTCCTGAGTAACGAACTACGCTGTCCGAAGTGCCAGAATCAGAATATTGCGGATTCCAACGCGCCTATTGCGCAGGATCTGCGTGCGCAACTTAATGAACAGTTGCAGTCAGGTAAGAGCAATGAGGAAATTGTCGATTATATGGTGCAACGCTACGGCGAATTTGTGCTCTATCGACCACGTTTCAGTCCTACCACAGCGGTGCTATGGCTGTCTCCTGTGCTGCTATTGGCACTGGCGGGACTGACTCTGTGGAGTACTGTCAGGCGCAGTCGCCGCGCCGCTGGGAATTCCGGGTTGCAGGATGTCGAACGTGAGCGCTTGGCCAAGTTATTGCAGGAGCGCGAGTCATGAGTATTTGGTGGTTTGGAGTGGGGCTGTTAGTGGTATTGGCTGCGGCCTTTTTACTGCGCCCGAACTGGTTCGCCCGGAGCCGCGAGCTGCACTCAGCGGAGTCCTCTAATCTGGACTGGTATTCAATTCGTAGCGGCGAGTTGGCGGAAGATGAGCAGGCCAGTGTGTTGCGCGAAGACGCCCAGTTAAGGCTGTTGGAAGACGGTATCGACGGCGATGGCCAGGCTGTGATCGCGGCCAAGTCATTGAACCCGATCTGGTTGTTGGTGCCTGTAGTAGCGCTGGCAGCTGCACTTTACTGGCAGCTGGGTGCGATGGGTGATGTTGAAGTGACTCGAGCACTCCAGGGTCTGGGCGCTGATAGCACTGATGCCGATTATGCGGGGGTGATGGCGTTGGTAGAAGCGCGCGCCTTGCAGCGTCCTGATAACCTGCATTATCAGGCGATGCTGGGACGTTTCTATATTAATAGCGGTCAGTATGGTCGTGCGCAGACGGTTTACACGGGCCTGGCCAGTCAGTCACCGCAGGATGCCATCGCGCTAGCCATGGCGGCGCAGGCGAGTTTTCTCGCGGCAGGGCGACGACTGGATGCTGAGGGAAAAGTTTTGGCGGAACAGGCGCTGGCGATAAACCCTCATCAGTCTACCGCGCTGGGGCTGCTTGGCATGGTGGCTTTTGAGGAGCAACGCTATCAGGAGGCTATAGGCTATTGGGAACGTCTGGTGGCCATGGAGGATCCGCAGTCAGATTCGGTGCAAATGATTAATGGTGTGATTGCCCGTGCGCGACAAGCGCTGGCTGCGGGTGGAACGGCGCCGGTCGCAGCGACGGGTTCAGCTGCTGTTTTAACAGCCGCAGCGGATACCAGTATGGTGGCCGCAGGGTCAGTGAGTGTGACCGTCGAGCTGCCGGCCGGTGCGACTCCGGGGCCATCGGATACGGTGTTTGTCTTTGCGCGCGATGCGGTTTCAGGTGCGCGAATGCCAGTGGCGGTGCAGCGATTTCGGGCCTCTGAACTGCCGCGTACGGTGGTGCTTGATGATGCAGCGGCAATGGCCGGTCAGCGTATTTCTACCCTCGAACAGGTGACGGTCATTGCCCGCATCTCACCTAACGGTCAGCCCGGCGAAGCTAACGCTACGTTTCAGGGCGAAGTAGGGCCCTTGGTACCTGCGAGCGAGCCGGAGTCTATGCAGCTAACGTTGCAACCGAAAAAAATCTAAAAAAAACCGCTTTTGCCACTGCCATGACTAGTGTGCTCGCGTTAAACTACGCCACTACATATAGTGTTTGGGTTACTGTCGCTGCCGTTTAAAGTAAGCGTCTTAAAATTAAATAATATAATAAAATCAATTACATAGAGAGATCATTTAACGTCGCATGAGATTAAAGTCGATAAAGCTGGCAGGCTTCAAGTCCTTTGTGGACCCCACCCACGTGCAGTTGCCCAGCAACATGTGCGCCGTTGTGGGGCCCAACGGCTGCGGTAAATCGAACGTGATCGACGCCGTGCGTTGGGTTATGGGCGAGAGCTCAGCCAAGAATCTGCGCGGTGAATCAATGACCGACGTTATATTTAACGGCTCGGTCAACCGCCAACCGGTGGGGCAGGCTCACATTGAGCTGGTGTTTGACAATCAGGATGGCAAAGTCGGCGGCGAGTACGCCAGCTATAGCGAAATTTCAATCAAGCGGCAGGTGACTCGCGAAGGTCAATCAGAATATTTCCTCAATGGCTCCAAGTGCAGGCGTCGCGATATCACTGATATCTTCCTGGGCACCGGGCTGGGCCCACGTAGCTACGCCATTATTGAGCAGGGCATGATTTCGCGACTCATTGAGTCGCGCCCGGAGGATTTGCGCGTCTTTATCGAAGAAGCCGCTGGTATCTCCAAATATAAGGAGCGGCGCAAGGAAACTGAAAGCCGCATGCGGCGTACCCATGAAAACCTTGAACGTCTAACTGACCTTCGCGAGGAACTTGAGCGTCAGCTGCAGCACCTCCAACGACAGGCCCAGTCCGCTGAAAAATACGCCGATTATAAAGCCGAGGAACGGTTGCTCAGTGCTCAGTTACACGCACTGCAGTGGCGTACTCTGGATACCGGGTTGAGCCAGGCCAAGCACGAAATTGGTGAGCGTGATATCAAGCTCGAAAGCGTGATTGCCGACCAGCGGCAGGTGGATGCGCGAATCGAAGAGTACCGGGTAGGTCACACTGACGCCACCGACCAGTTTAACGAAGTGCAGGCACGATTTTATGGTCTGGGCTCGGAAATTGCGCGCAACGAGCAAACCCTGAAGCATCAGCAGGAACGTGGCAGTCAGCTGGCGGAAGACCTCGCACAGACAGATGCCAGTTTCACTGAAGCGGGCCGGCATCTGGCGGACGACAGTGAGCGTCAGGCGATGTGGCAAGAGGAAATTACCGGGGTGCTGCCCGAGCTGGAACTACTGCAACAGGCGGAGGAATTGTCAGCGGCGGCGCTGCTGGAGGCTGAGTCTGAGATGGCCACATGGCAGCAGGAGTGGGATGAATTCAACCAAGTGGCAGCTGAACCCCGGCAGCAGGCAGAAGTTCAGCAATCACGTATCCAACATTTGGAGCAGGCGCTGCAGCGGCTGCAAAATCGCATTGGTACGCTAGAGCAGGAACAGAAATCGCTGGCTGCCGGTCCTGCGGACAATGAATCCGATATGCTGGGCGAGCAGCTTGCTGAACAGGAGCTGGTGATAGCGGAACATCAGCAGCGCAGTGAACAGCTGCTG
Organism: Candidatus Litorirhabdus singularis; assembly: GCF_026262625.1. Classification (GTDB taxonomy): domain Bacteria; phylum Pseudomonadota; class Gammaproteobacteria; order Pseudomonadales; family Halieaceae; genus Litorirhabdus; species Litorirhabdus singularis. The sequence goes on along the minus strand of NZ_SHNN01000002.1, from coordinate 701,890 downwards.
GAGCAGGTCAATGCAACTCGTGATCGCCGCAGCGCGGTGGCCAGTGAGCTGGATCAGTCGCGAGGCAATTTACAGACTATGCGCGGGCGCCACGCATCGCTGGAGGCGTTGCAGCAGGCCTCCGTGACTCAAGGTGCTGGTGTTGAAGGTTGGTTGCAGGGACAACAGTTGGATCAGAACCCGCGGCTGCTGGAGCAGCTGCAAGTTGAACCGCGGTGGCAGCGTGCGGTAGAAACAGTCCTGGGTGATTACCTGCAGGCCATATGCGTCGACGATATAGATCCGCTGCAAGCGGCACTCGCTGAATTGCCCGAGGGCAATTTGCTGTTACTGGACCGCGGCCGCGGCGGGGAAGCCGGGGTAGCCGACTCATTGCTGGACCAGGTCCAAGGTGGTCAGGAACTCAGCGGTTTACTGGGTAGTGTTTGCACCGCAGAGAATCTGGCCGATGCCCTGGTGTTGCGCGCCAGTCTGGCAGCGCATCAAAGCGTTATAACCCCGGAAGGGGTGTGGCTGGGCACCAACTGGCTGCGGGTTAATCGACTGGCCGACGAAGAAGTGGGTGTTATCGAGCGCCAGCAAGCGCTGGAGGAATTGCATGCCGGTATGCAGGCAGCGGCAACTCAGTGCGCCCAGCTGGAGGCGGAGCAGGAGCAGCTGGCTAGTCACTTGAAAGAATTGGAAGCACAACGTCAGCAGTCTCTGAATCAGTTGCAGGTTGAAACGCGTCAGCACGCGGATATCAGCGCGCGACTGAGCGCCGAGCAGGCCAAGATTGAGCAGATCAACAAACGTCGCGATGGCATAGAGACCGAAATCGACGATTTGCGCACCCAGTTCCGTAGTGAGCAGGACAGTATTGCAGAAGCGCGGCAGTTGCTGGCGGCGGCCATTGAGTCGATGGAATCTGACTCTCAGCGGCGCGAGCAACTACTGTCGCGTCGAGATAGCTCGCGTCAAAACCTGGATAGCGCGCGGCAGAACGCTCGCCATGACAAAGATAATGCACATCAGTTGGCTATGCGCCACCAGTCGTTACAAACGCAGCTGCAATCGATGGAGCAGTCGATTGCCCGCACCTCGGCTCAGGTAGAGCAGCTACTGGAGCGTAAACAGGCCCTGCAGGAAAGCCTGGCTAGCAATGATCAGCCACTGGATGACCTGCGCGCCGAGCTGGAAGAACTGCTGGAGCAGCGGCTGTTGGTAGAGTCTGAGCTTGGCGGCGCCCGTCAGGCCTTGTCAGCAATCGACCACCAAATGCGCGAGGCCGAGACCGAGCGCGGCGCGATTGAGCAGCGGGCACAGTCAGTGCGCCAGGAATTGGAACAGTTGCGCCTGCAGCAGCAGACACTGGATGTGAAACGAGAGAATGTGCAGCAACTGCTGAAGGATGCCGAGCAGGACCTGGAGTCGGTGCTGCGGGAGCTGCCAGAAGAAGCGGCTGAAGTGGAATGGCAGATGCGGCTGGACAAAGTTGCCGCGCGTATTGCGCGTTTAGGGCCGATTAATCTGGCTGCTATAGATGAGTACAGTCAACAGTCTGAGCGCAAGAATTATCTGGACGCCCAGAATCAGGATCTGGAAAGTGCCCTGGAAACGCTGGAGTCGGCAATCCGCAAGATTGATAAAGAAACCCGTAATCGCTTTCGAGAAACGTTTGAGACAGTTAACAGCAGTCTGCAAGAACTGTTTCCAAAGGTCTTTGGCGGGGGCTCGGCTTATCTGGAAATGACCGGAGATGATCTTCTGGATACCGGCATAACCATCATGGCGCGTCCACCGGGAAAGAAAAACAGTACTATTCATCTGCTTTCGGGCGGTGAAAAAGCATTGACAGCGATTGCCCTGGTGTTTTCAATATTCCGATTGAACCCCGCTCCATTCTGTATGCTGGATGAGGTCGATGCGCCGCTGGATGACGCCAACACGGCGCGGTATGCGCGTATGGTTAAGGAGATGTCAGACCAAGTGCAGTTTATTTTTATTACTCATAACAAAATTACGATGGAAATGGCGGACCACCTCCTCGGTGTAACTATGCAGGAACCAGGCGTGTCGCGACTGGTTAGCGTAGATGTCGAAGAGGCCGCTGAGCTGGCTGCTGTTTAATGGACATTAACGTTCGCGATTGGATGGTGATAGTGGGTGCGCTGCTAATACTGGCGGTGTTGCTGGATGGCTATCGGCGCATGCGGAAGAGCCCATCGAGGGTACGTATGTCGCTGGCCAAGGTTCCCGAGGAAGGCGCTGACCCCGATGCGCCAGTAATGCGTGAGCTGCCTAATGGCGGCGCCCGCATCCTGGAGCGCGCTGGTGGTGCCAGCGATGATGACTTTGCAGATGTTAGCGGACGCGACTCCGGCGACAATCTTGATCTGCTGCAGGGGATGAGTGCCCGGGACCCGGCAGAGCCAGAGCCCCCTGCAGCGGAAGAAGTTATTCTAATGCATGTCGTGGCGCGCGATGATGACGGCTTTGGCGGCGATGATATTCTACAGGTGTTACTGGCCTGCGACCTCCGCTTTGGGGAAATGAACTTCTTTCATCGGCATGAACAGGCAGCCGGTCGCGGCCGCATTCAGTTTAGCGTCGCGAATATGCTGCAGCCAGGCGTGTTTGACATTGACGCCATGAGCGGTTTTACCACACCTGGTCTGACATTTTTTCTGCCCTTACCGGGCCCCGGCAATATGATGCAAGCGTATGAACAAATGCGTGAAACTGCAGAGAGTGTCGCCAAGCACCTCGGCGGCGATCTGCTCGACGACTCGCGCAGCGTTATGACGCGGCAAACGCTTGAACATAACCGACAACTGATTCGTGACCTGGAACGTCGTCTCCTGACCAAAGATGGGCGTTAGTGAGCAGCCCCGAGTCAGAGTCAGCTGAGCTGCGAGCGCAGATCAACCAGCACAACTATCGTTATCACGTCCTCGATGAGCCAGTGGTTTCTGATGCGGAATATGACGCCCTATTGCGGCGCCTGCAGGCACTTGAGCAACAGTATCCGGCGCTGATAAGCTCAGACTCGCCAACCCAGCGGGTTGGATCGGCCCCGCTGCAACAGTTTGGCCAAGTGCGGCATGACGTGCCTATGTTGTCGCTGGACAACGCCTTTGATGATGAGGAATTGCTGGCTTTCGACCGTCGCTTGAAAGAGCGTATCGGCAGCGATTCAGCCATTGAATACGCCTGTGAGCCGAAATTGGACGGCATTGCCGTTAGTTTGCTCTATGAAAATGGCTCTCTTATTCGTGGTGCTACGCGCGGTGACGGCAGTACTGGTGAGGATATAACCCACAACGTACGCACCATTGATTCGGTGCCGCTGACTTTACTGGGTTCAGGATATCCAGAAGTGTTGGAAGTGCGCGGCGAGATTTATATGCCGCGAGCGGGGTTTGCGTCGCTGAATGAGCGAGCACGTGAGTCTGGCGATAAAGTCTTTGTTAATCCACGCAATGCTGCTGCGGGCAGTCTGCGCCAGCTTGATTCCAGAATTACGGCGCAGCGCCCGCTGCAAATGTGTTGTTACAGTGTCGGGCGCGTTGACCGCGGTCAGCTACCCGAACGGCACTCTGCCATTCTCGATTGTCTGAATGAATGGGGGCTGCGTATCAATGCTGAGTCCGCGATAGTCACATCAATTGAGGGGTGTCTGGAATATTATCGTCAGCTGGCTGTGCGTCGCGACGAGCTGCCCTACGACATAGATGGCATTGTCTTCAAGGTCAACGCTATAGCACTGCAACAAACACTAGGTTTCGTTTCGCGCGCACCGCGTTGGGCTATTGCGCGTAAGTTTCCGGCACAGGAGCAGTCCACGCGTTTGTTGGATGTTGAGTTTCAGGTCGGCAGAACTGGCGCGATCACTCCAGTGGCGAGACTCGAACCGGTGTTCGTCGGTGGTGTGACCGTCAGCAACGCTACCCTGCATAACCGCGACGAAATTGAACGACTGGGGCTGGAAATCGGCGACGAAGTTCTGGTCCGACGCGCTGGCGATGTTATCCCGCAGGTGGTTTCGGTGAATCTGGAACGACGTGCCGCTGGCAGTCGCGCCATTACGTTCCCAGAGCGTTGCCCTGTGTGTGACTCAGCACTGGTGCAGGCCGAAGGGGAAGCAGTTATCCGCTGCGGTGGTGGTCTGGTTTGTGCGGCTCAGCAAAAGGAGGCCATCAAACATTACGCTTCGCGCCGCGCACTGGACATCGAAGGGCTTGGGGATAAGTTGGTTGAGCAACTGGTTGATGCGGGGCTGGTAAGCTCGGTTGCCGATCTGTATCAGCTCTCGGTGGCGGACCTCAGCGAGCTGGAGCGCATGGGGCCGCGTTCAGCCGCCAATCTGGTGACAGCCATTGCGGCCAGTCGCGAAACGAGTTTGGCGCGGTTTGTTTACGCACTGGGCATTCGAGAAGTGGGGGAGGCGACTGCGCTGTCCCTGGCGCAACACTTTGGCAGTTGGGAGGCGCTGCAGGGCGCCACTGAAGAACGTTTGCTGCAGGTACCGGATGTGGGGCCAGTGGTAGCCGATTACCTGCGGCAGTTTTTTGATACAGTGGAAAATCTGACGGTCGTGAAGGCGCTGCGCGAAGCGGGTGTCAGTTGGCCAGATTTGGTTCAGACTCCGGCGGCTGATCAGCCGCTGGCAGGCGAGACCTGGGTAGTAACTGGGACTCTGGAGACGATGACCCGGGATCAGGCAAAAGCACTGCTACAGGGTTACGGAGCCAAGGTTGCGGCTAGCGTATCGGCCAAAACCTCCTGTCTGGTTGCCGGGCCAGGCGCTGGATCCAAGCTCACTAAAGCTGAAAAATTGGGCGTAACTGTTATTGATGAAACGGCATTACAGACGCTTCTCGAGCGTGACTTCAAGGACTAATAATGCGCTGTATCGTATTGATTTTTTTGCTACTAGCCATATCGGGCTGCACGACTTCGCCGCCCTCAGACGTCAACGATGTTTGCTCAATGTTCAAGGAGAAAAGCGGCTGGTATAAGGATGCCCATAAGTCGCAGAAGAAGTGGGGTAGTCCGGTCCCGGTGATGATGGCCATCATGCACCAGGAAAGCCGTTTCAAAGCCAAAGCCAAGCCGCCTCGCAAAAAGATTCTCTGGGTTATACCAGGCCCCAGACCTTCCTCTTCCTATGGCTACACCCAGGCATTGAAAGAAACCTGGGAAACCTATAGTCGCGACGCCGGTAATTACGGTGCTGATCGTGATGACTTCGGCGATTCAATCGATTTTATAGGCTGGTATAACCACCAGTCCTTTAAACGCAGCGGCATCAGCAAAGATGACCCCTATCATCTATACCTTGCTTATCACGAAGGGCATGGAGGTTTTAATCGTCGCACCTTTAAAAATAAGCAGTGGCTCAAGGATGTGGCCAAGAAAGTATCGCGCCAGTCCGCCAAGTATACCCGCCAATTAAACAGCTGCGAAAAGAGCCTCGATAAGGGTGGCTGGTTCTTCGGTCTTTAGACCGCTCTGTGAGGACGGTTGGGTGCCAAGCCAATATTCTTAACAGCTGTGTAAGTCATTGGAATATTTACGTTTCTGTGGCAAATGCACTGTATCTTTCCGCAGAATGTGAAACAATCCATGGCCACTGTCCATTGTGGGCACTGGCACAACTACACACGACATAATTAGCTAACAAAAAAAGGTCAGGGTAGAAGCGGTGAAGTTAACAAACATAAAAGATCCAGAATACTTCCACAAGGTAGTGGATTGTCAGTACGCGTGTCCGGCTCATACGCCGGTGCCAGAGTATATCCGTATGATAGCGGCAGAGCGTTACGACGATGCCTATATGATCAACTGGGAGTCAAACGTATTCCCCGGAGTGCTCGGCCGCACCTGTGACCGTCCCTGTGAGCCCGCCTGCAGGCGCGGCAGGGTAGAAGAGGAACCAGTAGCGATTTGTCGCCTCAAACGAGTTGCAGCAGACAACAAGGACGATGCGGTTATCGCTGCGCGCATGCCGGAGATACCCACACAGAAAAATGGCAAGCGTATCGCACTGATCGGTGCAGGACCGGCTTCGTTGACGGTAGCCAGAGACTTGCTGCCACTCGGGTATAGCATAGATATTTACGATAACCAGATTGCCGGTGGCGGCATGATGCGCAGCCAGATTCCGTCCTTCCGCTTGCCTATCGAAGTGCTTGATCAGGAAGTTAATTATATTCTCGATATGGGCGCGGTAACGACGTTTAATCATTACGTTGGCAGCCTCAAAGAGATTCTGGATAAAGGCTATGACGCCGTGTTTGTTGGCACTGGCGCGCCCCGCGGCAAGGATCTGGAGCTGCCAGGACGAGCAGAGGCGGATGCCAGTATTCATATAGGGATTGACTGGCTGTCGAGTGTGGCATTCGAGCACGTTGAAAAAATTGCCAAGCGCGTGATTGTGATGGGTGGCGGTAATACGGCAATGGATTGTTGTAGAACCTCGCGGCGTCTGGGTGGCGAAGATGTGCGCGTCGTCGTACGTAGCCCGTTTGCCAACATGAAAGCATCGCCTTGGGAAAAAGAAGATGCGATGCATGAAGATATTCCTATTTACGACAATCACGTACCCAAGGAATTTGTCGTTGAAAATGGTGAGTTCAAAGGGGTTCGGTTTGAAAAAGTAGAGGCGGTCTATGCCGAAGATGGCAGCCGCAGTCTGGTGCCTACTGGCGATGACCCGGTTCTGATGGAGGCTGACATTGTGCTGATGGCCATCGGGCAGGAAAACACCTTCCCCTGGATTGAGCGTGATATTGGACTTGAGTTTGGTAAGTGGGATATGCCGGTGGTGGATGAGACCACTTTCCAATCGACTAACGAGCGTGTCTTTTTTGGCGGTGACTCAGCGTTTGGTCCTGAGAATGTGATTACTGCGGTTGCTCACGGCCATCAGGCAGCAATTTCTATTGATCTGATGTGTCGCGGTGAGGATGTGCGTGAGCGTCCCGGCCCCGGAGTTAATCTGGTCAGCCAGAAGATGGGCGTGCACGAATGGAGTTATGACAACGCCATTGAGAGTGATCTGCGTTATGTCGTGCCCCAGGCTGACAAGAAGAAAACACTCGCTGATCGCAAACTTGAAGTGGAGTTGGGGTTTGACCGCGAAACCGGTTTCAAGGAGGCGGAACGTTGTCTTAATTGCGACGTGCAGACCGTATTCGAAGAAACCCGCTGTATTGAATGTGATGCCTGTGTCGATATTTGCCCGACCGATTGCATTACGTTTGTTGCTGCTGACGTAGAGGAAGGCGTGCTGCGCACGCAGCTGACCGCACCGGCGGGGAACCTGGCACAGGATCTTTATGTTTCCGATGTGCTACCCACCAAACGTAGCATGGTAAAGGACGAGGACGTTTGTTTGCATTGCGGCCTTTGCGCCGAGCGCTGCCCTACCACGGCATGGGATATGCAGAAATTCCTATACAGCGTAACCAAGGCGGGCCAGTGATATGAAAACTATCAAGTCAGTTAACGACTTTGTTATAAAGTTCGCCAACGTCAACGGCACTGGTTCAGCCAGTGCCAACAATCTGTTTGCCAAGGCGTTGTTCAGGATGGGACTGCCAGTCTCTCCCAAAAACATTTTCCCGTCTAACATTCAGGGCCTGCCTACCTGGTACGAAGTACGGGTTAGTGAAAAAGGCTATCTCGGCCGTCGCGGCGGGGTAGACATCATGCTCAGCGTTAATCCGCAGAGTATGCCCAAGGATATTCAGGAAGTTGAAAGCGGTGGCTACTTTATCTATGACAATACCAAACCGCTAGACCTGAGGCTGATCCGCAATGATGTCAATATCATTGGGCTGCCGCTGACCCGCATTTGCAACAACGAATATTCTGACCCAAGACAAAGACAGCTGTTTAAGAACGTTATTTATGTGGGTGCACTGGCTGCGCTGCTGGATATCGACTTTGCGGTTCTGACGCGTCTGGTGGGTGACCAGTTCAAGGGCAAAGAGAAGTTGGTTGCGCCCAATATCCACGCGCTGGAGCTTGGCCATCAGTATGCGCGGGAAAACATTGAGTGTCCGCTGGGTATTCGCGTTGAGAAACGCGACTTGGTCGGTGATTGTATTTTGATCGATGGTAATAGCGCGATCGGTCTGGGGGCTATTTATGGCGGCGCTACGATGGCAGCCTGGTATCCCATCACACCGTCTACCTCGGTGGTGGAGGCGTTTGAAAAGTACGCCAAGCGTATGCGTATAGACCCCGGCACCGGACGCAAAAATTACGCGATTGTGCAGGCGGAAGATGAACTGGCGGCCATCGGTATGGTCATTGGTGCAAGCTGGAATGGCGCCCGTTCTTTCACAGCTACCAGCGGCCCCGGCATATCTTTGATGAGCGAGTTTCTGGGCCTGGCTTACTTCGCAGAAATCCCCACAGTATTGATTGATGTTCAGCGTGCAGGGCCTTCTACCGGGATGCCAACGCGAACACAGCAGTCTGACGTGCTGTCTGCGGCGTATGCTTCGCATGGCGATACCAAGCAGGTGCTGCTGTTCCCTTCGACTCCGCGCGAAGCATTTGATATGACAGCCGATAGCTTTGACCTGGCTGAGCGTCTGCAGACACCCATCATCATTCTCACGGACCTGGATATGGGCATGAATGACAATATGTCTGAGCCGCTGCATTGGGATGACGACAGAACTTACGATCGCGGTAAAGTGCTGTCTGCAGAAGACCTCGATAATATGGAAGATTTCGGGCGCTACAAGGATGTTGATGGCGATGCCATTTGCTATCGCACCTATCCTGGAACACACCCCACTAAAGGCGCTTTCTTTACTCGCGGCACCTCGCGTGATGAATACGCGGTGTATACAGAAAGCGGTGAGATCTATGAGGCGAATATGCACCGTTTGATGGCAAAGTGGGAAACTGCAAAGACCTGGGTGCCGGGGCCCGTTATGAATCCGGCTGACCGCCCTACTGATTACGGCGTTATATTCTATGGCACCAGCGAATCTTCATCTCTGGAGGCGCTGGACTATTTGGCAGAGGAGGGAGTTTATATAGATGCCATGCGTGTGCGTTCGTTTCCGTTCAACCAGGACGTAGAGGCTTTTATCGACCAGCATGAACGTACCTTTGTGATTGAACAAAATCGTGATGCACAGTTACGCACCCTCTTGATGGCCGAGTTCGAATTTGGGCCCGACAAGCTTAAGTCGGTGCTGTGCTTTGACGGCACTCCGATTAGCGCACGCAATATACGTAAGCAGATTTTGCAACAGATACCTGGTACCAACATCACTCCGTTACGCCGCGAAACTGGCAAACTGGAGTCGGGAGAAGCATCATGAGTTACATTAATCCGAAATTCCGTCACCCCGAATTGCCGGTGAATGACCTGGGATACACCAAGGCAGATTATGAGGGGTCTATATCCACTCTGTGCGCGGGTTGTGGTCACGATTCTATCAGCGGTGCCATTGTTAAGGCGGTCCATGAGTTGTCGATAGAACCACACAAGATCGCCAAAATATCGGGTATTGGCTGTTCCTCTAAAACACCGACCTATTTTTTGGGCAAGTCTCATGGCTTTAATTCTGTGCACGGACGTATGCCGTCTGTCGCTACTGGCGCCTCTATGGCCAATAGAGATCTTACCTACCTGGCGGTATCGGGTGATGGTGATACAGCGTCCATTGGTATGGGGCAGTTTGTACATGCGATTAGACGTAACCTGAATATGGTTTACATCGTCATGAATAATGGTTGCTACGGTTTAACCAAAGGACAGGACTCCGCGACCGCGGATGCTGGCTCGGCCAGCAAAAAGGGTGACCCCAACCCGTTTGCGGCGATAGATTTGTGCGGCACAGCGTTGCAACTTGGTGCGGGCTTTGTAGCTCGAAGCTTTTCTGGCGACAAAGAGCAGTTGGTTCCATTAATCAAGGCCGGCATTAGCCACAAAGGCTTTGCTCTGATTGATGTTATTTCCCCCTGTGTCACCTTTAACAATAATGTAGGCTCGACCAAGTCCTATGAATTTGTGCGTGAACATTCAGAAGCCACCGGCACTATAGACTTTGTGCCTATGCAGCAGGAGATTACCGCGCATTACCAACCTGGTACTTCTGCAGAAGTCACTATGCATGACGGCTCCGTGATCCATCTTCACAAACTGGCAGAGGGGCTGGATCCGTTTGACCGCGCATCGGCCATGAATATCGTAGAGCAGCATCGTCAGAGCGGACAAATACTGACCGGTTTAATTTATATGGAAGAGCACTCTGAAGATTTACATGAGGCATTGGACACTGTGCAGCGACCGCTTAACCAGCTGGGGCCGGAAGAATTATGTCCCGGGCGCAAGGTTTTAGAGAACATTAACGAGTCTTTACGCTAGCGCTGTCATAATTTGGTAATAATGTCCGCTTTTAATAAGGTAGGTTAACCAAAGCGGGATTAGAGAACTATGAACGAACGCTCCGTGCTGATCGTTGAAGATGAAGTGGCCATTCGCGACATGTTGGTCATGGCCCTGGAAATTGCAGAGTTTGACTGTCTGCAGACCGATAACATTCGCGATGCTTATCAGATAATCGTCGATCAGCGTCCCGACCTGGTGCTGTTGGACTGGATGCTACCGGGTGGTAATGGAATTGAGTTGCTGCATCGTATCAAGCGCAATGATGACACTCGTGAGCTGCCAGTGATCATGCTCACCGCTAAGACGGCTGAAGATAATGTGATTCAAGGTCTGGACGTGGGCGCGGATGACTACATTACCAAGCCGTTCGCGCCGCGTGAACTGATCGCCCGAGTGCGATCTCTATTGCGCCGCAGCGTCGGCGGCGAAGCCGCCGAGCGCTTGCAGGTGGCGGAACTGGTGCTTGATGGGCAGAGTAAACGCGTGAGTGTTGGCACTGACGACATTGATCTTGGCCCTACCGAATTTAGATTATTACAGTTTTTTATGTCTCACCCAGAGCGAGCCTATACGCGCGGTCAGTTGCTTGATCAAGTCTGGGGTGCCAACGTCTATGTGGAGGAGCGTACCGTGGATGTGCATATACGTCGCCTGCGCAAAGCATTGGAAAACAGAACGCCAGATTACTCACAGCTGATTCAAACAGTGCGCGGTACAGGCTATCGGTTTTCCTCGCAGGGCGTTGCCCTCTAGTGGACTCGCGTGCCGTATGGACGGGAGAGGTACGTCGCGCTGTTATCTATCTGCTGCTGGGAATAGCCATCGGCTGGTTCTTTTCGAAGCCACTACTGGGATTTGCGCTGGCCTGCCTTCTTGTCGTTGTGTCATGGATGATGCAGATGTGGCGCGTCACGCAGTGGTTACAGACACCAGACGCCGAGCCGCCGGAGGCCAAGGGTCTATGGGGCGCGGTGTTTGATAGCATCTACCACCTGCAGCGACGCGACCGAGAAGAGCGCTACCGTCTGCAGACAGCTGTCAGCTACATGCGTGAATCGTTTTCAGCGCTCAAAGAGGGGACGGTAATGATTGACCCCGAGGGCCGTATCGAGTGGAGCAATGAGTCTGCAGTGCAACTGCTGGGCCTCCATTATCCGCGTGATCGTGGTCAGGCGTTACTCAATTTGCTGCGCTTGCCGCGCTTCATACGCTATTTTAGTTCAGGCGATTTTCAGGAGCCGTTGCTGATTGCCAGCCCTGCTGATGCGCAACTGCGGCTGCAGATCGAGATCACGCCCTTCGGGCACGGCAGTCACCTGATGTTTGCCCGTGACGTAACCCGGCTGGACCAGTTGGAGGCAATGCGGCGCGACTTTGTTGCCAATGTGTCACACGAACTTAGGACACCGCTGACAGTTATTACGGGCTATTTGCATACCTTGATCGATAGTGGCTTGTGTCAAGAAGACAGGGTGTTGCGGCCCTTGAAACAAATGCGCGAGCAATCGGCGCGTATGGAGACGTTGCTCAGCGAACTACTGGTGTTAGCGGAGCTTGAGGCAACTCAGCCAGGCGAGGACCTGGCGCCTGTAGATGTGGGGGCGCTTATGGCCGAGGTGCAGCAGCATTTTGAAAACGCCGAGCCTGGTCGAAGCATTGTTATTGATAGAAGCAGCAAACGCTGGGTGCGGGGTAATCATCGCTTGCTATACAGCGCTGTTTCCAACCTGCTGATTAATGCCCTTAAGTACAGCGAAGGTGATGTATTGTTGAGCTGGTCAGAGCAGGGTGATTGGGGCCGCTTGTCGGTCACCGATAGTGGGCCCGGTATAGAGGCTGAGCATATTCCACGTTTAACTGAACGCTTTTACCGTGTCGACAAAAGTCGCTCGGTTGCTTCTGGCGGAACCGGCTTGGGTCTGGCAATCGTCAAACACATCCTGGCAGGGCATCACGGCACCTTGGAAATTACCAGTAAGAAGGGTGTCGGCAGTATATTTACCTGTATTTTACCCTTGTCATAAAACTGTAACATCTTCCGTTTACTGTGGCTTCAGACAGTAGTCCAGCGGAGAGATAGTATGACAGTAGCGCGTTTTTTACGTAGTGGTTTAATGGCTGTAAGCCTCGTTACCAGTGGTATTGTAATAGCAGATAACGGTGTCGACAGCGGGCTCCAGGATTATCAGGTTGCTAGTGGTGTTTCGGGCAACCTCTCCAGTGTCGGGTCGGACACGCTAGCCAATCTGATGACCCTGTGGGCCGAAGAGTTTCAGCGTGCCTACCCTAATGTTAAAGTCCAAATTCAAGCAGCCGGCTCTTCCACAGCGCCGCCCGCGTTGACTGAATCGACCTCCAATATGGGTCCGATGAGTCGTCGCATGAAGGACAAGGAAATCGAAGCCTTTGAAACTCGGTTTGGCTATAAGCCAACTGCCGTGCCGGTCGCGATTGATGCCCTGGCAGTCTACGTACACAAGGACAACCCCATTCCCGGAATGAGTATTGCAGACGTTGATGCGATATTTTCTTCAACGCGCAAATGTGGTGGAGATGTTGATATCTCCAGCTGGGGACTGGCGGGTCTGGATGGAAGTTGGGAGCGTCGCGACATTCAGTTGTTTGGGCGTAACTCTGTCTCCGGCACTTACGGCTACTTTAAGAAGCGGGGCCTCTGTAAAGGGGACTTTAAGAACTCAGTTAACGAGCAACCTGGGTCCGCTTCGGTAGTGCAGTCGGTATCTACCTCTATCAATGGTATCGGCTATTCGGGTATCGGGTATAGGACTTCCAGCGTGCGAGCCATACCACTGTCGAAAAAGCCAGGTGGAGATTTTGTTGAAGCAACGCCGGCCAACGCAGTTGCCGGCGCTTACCCGCTGTCGCGCTTCCTGTATGTTTACGTTAACAAAGCACCCAACAAGCCGCTGGCGCCTCTGGAGCGCGAGTTCTTCAAGTTAGTATTGTCGCGGCAGGGTCAGGAGGTCGTCTTCAAGGATGGCTATATTCCGCTGCCCGCTAGCGTCGCAGAGCGCACCTTGGCTGAACTGAGCACCGGCGGCTAGGCCGGGTCCCCCCTTGTCGATTTCCAAGATGACTTCTCTCGCAGAACAGACCCCTAAATGGATGGCGCCCTGGCGCCATTTCAAGGACCGTGCCGCTACCGTGGTAATCAGTGCCGGTGGCGGAGCGGTGCTGATGTCGATTCTGCTCATATTTTTCTATCTGGTTTATGAAATCCTGCCACTGTTCTCCGCAGCCAAGATTGAACTTGCCACTGAGCAACAACTGCAGCTGACAGCAGCGACTGATGCTGCCTATATGTATATTGAAGAGCAGGGTGAGATGAGCCTGATTCTGGATACCGGCGGCCACGCGCGGTTTTCAGAGTTGGCATCCGGGGCGACTGTGCTTTATCAACCGCTACGACAGCAGGATTCGGTAGCACTCACCGTAGTTAGTGCAGAGGCTGCTGATAGCCGTTTACTAGGGCTTGGTTACGCTGACGGTACTGTGTTGCTGGCCTCCCACGAGTATCGTCTCTCTTATCCCGACGATAAACGGTTGATCACACCGCGCATCGAATATCCTCATGGGGACGATCCGATTCAGGTTGCGGCAGATGGATCGGCGCTGGCACTATTGGCACTGCGTGATACCGATGCCGGGTTGGTGATCGCCGCTCAATCGACGAGTGGTGAGCTGTGGGTCGTTCGGTATACCAAAGAAGAGAACTTTCTCAGTGGCGAGATAGAGTTGGAGCGCGAGGAGTTGAGCCTGAATTTGCCGCGCAAGGAATACGCTGCGCTGTATCTGGGCACAGACCAGCGTTGGTTGTATCTGCTGGATAAAGCGGGCGCCTATCAGGTCATCGATCTCAATCGTGAAGATGTGAGCGGCGCCCAGCAGCTCGCGGATGAAGGTCGCCTGTTTGCGGATGGCAGTGAGCTCAGCACCAGTAGCATGCTACTGGGTGGTATTTCCTTATTGGCAGCGTCCACCGACGGTGAGTTATCCCAGTACTTTATGGTACGTAATGGCAAAGAGGCGGCGCTGAACAAGATCCGCTCCTTTGACACTGGCGGAGCGCAGTTGTTGCAATTGCTACCAGAGCAGCGTCGAAAGGGTTTTCTGGCGCTTGATGCAGATGGACAGTTACAAATATTTCACACCACAGGGCAGCGCAAGTTACTGAGTCAGTCTGTGGATTACCGAGCCACACAGGTGGCGGCAATAGCACCACGAGCCGATGCTTTGTTGTTAATGGACCAGAACGGCAAGGTCAGTCAGTGGGATATCGACAACGAGCATCCCGAGATTTCCTTCTCGGCACTGTGGACCAAGATTTGGTACGAAAGCTATCCGGAGCCTGATTACACTTGGCAGTCTTCCGCTTCCAGTAACGATTTTGAGCCCAAGTACAGTTTCGCACCGCTGGCATTCGGGACTTTGAAGGCGGCTTTCTACGCGATGCTGATCGCGGCACCACTGGCCATATGTGGCGCGATCTATACGGCCTATTTTATGGCCCCTGCTTTGCGACGCAAAATAAAACCTCTTATCGAGCTGATGGAGGCGCTGCCAACCGTCATCCTGGGTTTTCTTGCGGGTCTGTGGCTGGCACCTTTTGTAGAAACTAACCTGACCGGAGTGTTTTCGGTGCTGTTGCTGATGCCGGTGGGTATTTTGGGTTTCGCTTTTTTCTGGTCACGGTTGCCGGTCAATCTGCGTACCCTGGTACCTGATGGCTGGCATGCGGCGATTCTCATACCGGTGGTGTGCGGCGTAACCTGGCTGTGTTTTGCGATGAACGACAGCGTGGAGCTACTGCTATTTGGTGGTGACATGCGGGCCTGGATTACACAGGATCTGGGCATATCATTTGATCAGCGCAACGCTCTGGTTGTTGGTATTGCCATGGGCATGGCAGTTATTCCCACCATTTTCTCGATCGCTGAAGATGCCATCTTTGCGGTGCCCAAGCATTTGAGCTACGGCAGTCTGGCGCTGGGCGCGACGCCCTGGCAAACCCTGGTCGGGGTGGTCATCCCTACCGCCAGCCCGGGCATTTTCTCCGGGCTTATGATCGGTCTGGGGCGGGCAGTAGGCGAAACTATGATCGTCTTGATGGCGACCGGTAATACGCCAATTATGGACGCCAATATATTTGAGGGCATGCGCACGCTGGCTGCGAATATTGCTGTCGAAGTACCGGAGGCAGAAGTCGATAGCAGTCACTTCAGAATCTTGTTTCTGGCAGCTTTTGTACTGTTTATGTTTACTTTCGTGGTCAACACGATCGCTGAGATTATTCGTCAGCGCCTGCGTGTGAAATACGGGTCGCTCTGATGTCTGCTTCTGAAAAAAACAGTCTATACCTGCAAAAGCGCGCTGGCATGCTGACCTGGATTCGCAGCGGTGAACCGCTGATCTGGGCGAATGGTGCAGCGGTGAGCATCAGCGTTATTGCGGTTGTGGGTTTGATATCGCTGCTTGCGGTGCGTGGCTTTGGACACTTCTGGCCGAATAACATCATACAATCTGGTGTTGTCTACGATGGTCAGGAGTCTGCCCAGTTGGGCGTCCTTGTCGAAGAGAAACAGGTTAGTGGCGAGCAGCTGCGCAGTGCCGGAATAACCCTGGTAGGGGCAGGCCCGTTTTTCAATCGCATGCTGTTCAAGCAGGGCAACCGTGATTTTCTGGGCAGCGACTTTGTCTGGGTGCTGGAAGAGCAGTTGGTGGATACTCATAACCCGGAATGGGCGATGGTGGTAGAGCGACTGGAGTGGGGTAATCAGTACGGATTTTTGCATAGTGTAACCGTGCGCGGTGAGCGAGTTGCCGAGGGTGAGGGTGTTCCCCGGACCTGGCAGGCCTTCCAGCAGGCAATAGCAGGCAGCGTGGCGGTGCGTGAAGAGATTCACCGCATAGAACGTAAAGAAATTGGCAGTATTAATCATGGTATGGAGGCGGTGCGACTCGCCGAGCGCAAACTGGAAATGGCGGGAGATGTAAATCCCGGCGCCCTGGCAGAATTGGCAGAACAGCGAGCGGTGCTCGACGCGGAATATAGGGTTCTGCAGCAGCAACTCGCATCACTGTATGATTCTATACGGGATGATCGTTACGAGGTGCGACTGGTTGATGGACGCATCGTCGATCAGGCGATAGCCAAGGTGGTGCGAGCGACACTACCAAACCAGATGAGTCTGTTGCAAAAAATGGGACATTACGTTGCCAAGCTCTGGGAGTTTTTGTCAACAGAACCGCGTGAAGCCAATACTGAAGGTGGCGTATTTCCGGCTATTTTCGGTACCGTAATGATGGTGTTGTTGATGTCAGTAATGGTCACGCCCTTTGGCGTCATTGCTGCTGTTTACCTACGTGAATATGCACGCCAGGGCCTGGTGACACGTACCATCAGAGTGGCGGTCAATAATCTCGCGGGCGTGCCTTCAATCGTTTATGGCGTTTTTGGCCTCGGCTTCTTTGTGTATATCGTGGGCGGTGAACTCGACTCTCTGTTTTTCTCAGCTGCGCTGCCTAGCCCTACATTTGGAACGCCGGGGCTGATGTGGGCATCACTGACGCTGGCTTTGCTGACCTTGCCCGTGGTTATTGTGGCAACGGAAGAGGGGCTTTCACGGATACCCAGCGCGGTCCGCGAGGGCAGCCTCGCTTTGGGGGCTACGCGCGCGGAAACCTTGTGGAGAGTGGTCTTGCCTATGGCCAGCCCGGCGATAATGACAGGCCTTATACTTGCGGTGGCGCGAGCAGCCGGTGAAGTAGCACCGTTGATGTTGGTCGGAGTCGTCAAGTTGGCGCCATCGCTACCGGTGGACGGTAATTACCCCTTTGTGCATCTGGATCAGAAATTCATGCATCTGGGCTTTCATATTTATGACGTCGGATTTCAGAGCCCGAATGTTGAAGCAGCCCGGCCACTGGTTTACGCCACCGCCTTGCTGCTGGTGATTATTATCGCACTGCTAAATTTTACGGCGGTTTCCCTGCGCAACCGTCTGCGCGAACGCTATAAGTCGCTGGAAAGCTGAGGGTTAGAGTTTGACTATACAGACACATGGCATAGATATGGAGGCGTTGGGTCGGCAACCGGCGCAGGGGCTTGATGATGCGGGTCTCGCGCTCAAGGTTGAGGGTCTGAGCTTGTTCTACGGTGGCCAAACCCAGGCGCTGTTTGATATCGATCTGGAAATACCGCGGCAACGGGTAACGGCGTTTATTGGCCCCAGTGGCTGTGGCAAGTCTAGTTTGTTGCGTTGTTTTAATCGCATGAATGATCTGGTCGACGGTTGTCGTGTGGAAGGTAAGATTCTGATGGATGATGACAACATCTACGATCGTCGCATCGATGTATCAGCCTTGCGCAGACGCATAGGTATGGTGTTTCAAAAACCCAACCCGTTCCCCAAGTCGATTTACGAAAACGTCGCTTACGGTCTGCGCATACAGGGAATTAACAAGAAGCGCGTGCTGGATGAGGCCGTGGAAAAGTCGCTAAAGGCGGCTGCGTTATGGGATGAGGTTAAAGACCGGCTGGGTGACAGCGCACTGGGTTTATCCGGTGGTCAGCAGCAGCGGCTGGTCATTGCCCGCACCATAGCGGTAGAACCTGAGGTTGTCTTATTGGATGAGCCGGCTTCGGCGCTTGACCCTATCAGTACTTTGAAGATTGAAGAGCTTATTTATGAGCTCAAGTCTCGCTATACCATCGTTATTGTGACGCACAATATGCAGCAGGCGGCGCGAGTCTCTGATATGACTGCCTTTATGTATATGGGTAAGCTGATTGAGTATGATTCAACGGATCAGCTGTTTACCAATCCGGGCAAGAAACAGACTGAAGATTATATCACTGGACGCTACGGTTAGAGGGGAGTCGCAACATGGTCACTCACGACAGTAACACTCAACATATCTCGGCTCAGTTTGATCATGAGTTGGAAGAGATTAAAGCTCGCATGTTGGAAATGGGCGGTATGGTTGAGCAGCAGGTTAGCTCCGCGGTCCACTCGCTGGTGGAAAAGGACCCTGATCAGGCCGAGCGAGTGGTCAGTCGTGATCATGACGTCAACATGCTGGAAGTGGAGATAGATGATGATTGTTCGCGTATTCTCGCGCGCCGCCAGCCCACCGCAAGTGATCTGCGGCTGGTACTAGCGATTAGCAAAGCTATATCCGACCTCGAACGAATTGGTGATGAAGCTGCCAAGATCGCGCGGCAATCGATCACACTGTGTGAGGAGGGTGCTTCTCCCAGTGGCTACGTAGAATTGCGGCATATTGGTAACCATGTCGCCGGAATGGTTCACGATGCGCTGGATGCCTTCGCCCGACTGGATGTGGATATGGCGATACAAGTTGCTAAGGAAGACAGCCAGGTCGACAAGGAGTATGGCAGTGCGATGCGCTCCCTGATGACCTATATGGTCGAAGACCCTCGCGTTATTGGCTCTGTTTTAAAGGAAATGTGGGCTTTACGTGCTCTGGAGCGCGTCGGTGATCACGCCTGTAATATTGCTGAATACGTTATCTATCTGGTCAAGGGTTTGGACGTGCGCCACCTTGAAATTAGCGATCTGATCGCTCAACTTGAAGAGAAGTAGGCGCCTGCGAGTGCCCACTGTCTCAATCAACTTGACGAGACCGCAGGCGGTTTGTGCCTGCAGCTAATGTCGGGCCGGGATCAAACTGCGACGACTATCTGCAGACGACTGCCGACCTTCTCTGCGTGATCTGAAATTTTCGCCAGGCTGTCAATAATGCGGTAGAGGAACATGACATCGACCGCATTCAAGTTTTCTTCGATAGTGTGCAGCTTGGCGCGGAGTTTAATCTGCAGTTTGTCGGTGAGGTGTTCCAGATGTTCTATTTCTGCAACCTCTTTCTCGACGCTTTGCAATTCGCGTTTGCTGAAACCAAGCTCGAGCACATGATCGAGGCGCTTAACCGCCTTCATTGCCTGTTTCGCGGTGTCTATGTTCGCCTTCGCATAGGCAATGAAATCTTCCGCGATCTCCTCCGGGAAACGCATTTTTCTTCCCAACATGAGTCCCGAAACGTCCTTGGCGGCATTGGCAATATGGTCCTGTACACTGACCAGTTCGAGTAAATCTGAGCGTGATACGGGCATGAACAGGCTTTTTGGTAAATGAGTGCGCACGGACCGCTTCTGTTTGTCGGCAACATGTTCCAACTTCACAATCTTCTTCTGCTCTACCCGGGCGAGCTTCCAGTCTCCGGCTTGCGCAGCCTGAAGGAAGGGGACTAAAGCGGCAGTGGTCTCGTAGACGCGGTCCATATGATCCTGCAGTGGCCGCATAGGTGACTCGACAAACAGATTGGCAAATGGATTTCTGGGGGGCATGGCGTAGATTCCTCGATTTGGTTGCTTATTATAGAAATTCTTTTTCAGGATGAATATGGCCGTATAGTGTGAATACATCTCAAACGGGTAAGTTTAGCCATTATTGAGTAAAATGTTTGTTCGTTTCCGCAGGAGTTGTTCGATGTCCCGTTTCTGGAGCCCGCTGGTGGCCTCCCTTTCTCCCTATGTGCCGGGTGAGCAGCCAAAGGCCCAGCTCACCAAGCTTAACACTAATGAATTACCATGGGCGCCGTCTTCGCGCGCTCTGGAAGCTATTGGTGGAGCTAACAACGAGAGCCTGCGCCTGTATCCTGACCCGGAGAGCGTTGACCTGAGAGCCGCACTGGCCAAGGTCGCTGGAGTTTCCAGCGCCGAGGTATTCGTCGGTAATGGCTCTGATGAGGTGTTGGCGCATGTATTTCGGGCGCTGTTTCAGCCCCGGCGCCCGCTTTTGTTTCCGGATATCTCTTACAGTTTTTATCCGGTCTATGCGGCGTTATTTGGTCTCGACTACGAGACGGTGCCACTGGATGATGACTTTGCCGTGCAACTGGAGGATTACCAGCGTCCCAATGGCGGTATCATTTTTGCAAATCCTAACGCCCCCACGGGGGTAGTTGTTGGTGCTGCGGCTATTGCCAGTCTGTTGGCAGCGAACCCTGACACTGTCGTTGTGGTCGATGAGGCCTACGTTGATTTCGGTGGTGAAAGTGTCGTTCCGTTGATCCACAAATTCAGTAATTTGCTGGTCGTGCAGACCTTGTCCAAGTCACGCGGGCTAGCGGGACTGCGGGTTGGTGCGGCGTTTGGAGATGCTGCGTTGATTGAGGGGTTGCAGCGAGTCAAAGACAGCTTCAATTCTTATCCGTTGGATCGACTCGCGCAAGCTGGCGCCATTGCGGCTCTGGAAGACGTGGGCTGGTTTAATGATAGTTGTCAGCGGCTGATTGAACTGCGTGAGTGGCTAGCGGCTGAACTGAGGGACAGGGGATTTGGGGTGTTGCCGTCGGCGGCCAATTTCTTGTTTGCGCGACCTGACCACGGTGACGCCGCCAAAGTATTCGCTCAGCTGCGGGAGCGCGGCGTGTTGGTGCGGCATTTTGCCAAACCGCGCATCGATGAGTTTCTGCGGATTACCGTGGGCACCCGTGAGGAGTGTCAGTGTTTGCTGGACGCGCTGGATGACCTCGGCTGAGGCCCCAGCGGGCTAGACCTTACGCAGAACGATACTGCCGATGCTGTAGCCGGCGCCGAAGGAGCACAATACGCCGAGATCACCGGAAGCAAAGTCATCGTTGTACTTATGAAAGGCGATGACGGACCCCGCGGAGCTAGTGTTGGCATATTCATCGAGGATAGTCGGGGCCTCAGCAGCGCTGGCCTCGCGGCCGAGCACTCGCTTGCCTATCAATTGATTCATACTCAGGTTGGCTTGGTGTAGCCACATACGCTTGAGCTGCTCCGGTGTCAGTTCCAGGCTCTCCAAATGCGCAACTATCTGCTCGGCGACCATGGGACAGACTTCCTTGAAGACCTTGCGACCATTTTGCACAAATAGCTTGTCGGGCTGACCCGCGCCGGTTTCGTCTGCACGATTAAGAAAGCCGAAATTGTTGCGGATATTGTTGGAGAAGGAGGTCTGCAAACGTGCTCCCAGTATCTCGAACTGGGATTCGGAGGTCGCGGTTTCTGCGCTCTCCACGACCATGGCTGTGCACACATCACCAAAGATAAAGTGAGCATCGCGATCGCGAAAATTCAAGTGGCCGCTACAAATTTCAGGGTTGATTATGAGCACGCAGCGAGCGCTGCCGTTAGCGATGCTATCGCGTGCTTGTTGCAGCGCGAATGTGGCCGAGGAGCAGGCAACGTTCATGTCATAGCCCCAGCCTTCAATACCCAATGCCGCTTGCAGTTCCACTGCCATAGCCGGGTAGGCGCGTTGCAGGTTAGAACAGGCGACCAGCACGGCATCAACGTCCTGTGGGGTTTTGCCGGCCATAGACAAGGCTTGACGGGCTGCCGCGACACCAATTTCGCACTGCAAAGAGGGTTCAGTATTGGGCCTCTCGGGAATACGTGGTGCCATGCGCTCAGGATCGAGAATACCGGTCTTATCGATCACATAGCGGCTTTTGATACCGGATGCTTTTTCAATAAACTCGACGCTGGAGTGCTGCAGCGGCTCCTGCTCACCGGCATTTATTGCGATGGCGTTGGCACTGTTAGCGCTATCAACCCAAGTGTTGAAGGATTCGACTAGCTCCGCATTACTAATGGACTGCTCAGGCGTGAAAAGCCCGGTACCGCTGATAACAATGGCGGACATTACCGATCTTCTAACGGGCTGTAATCGCGCTGTTCGTGGCCAGTATAGAGCTGACGCGGACGCCCAATACGGTAGCTACCGCTAATCATCTCATGCCAGTGAGCGATCCATCCAACCGTACGGCCAACCGCGAAAATCACGGTAAACATACTGGTGGGAATGCCAATCGCCTTCAGAATAATACCGGAGTAGAAATCGACATTGGGGTAAAGTTTCTTGCTGATAAAATAGTCGTCTTCCAGAGCTATTTGTTCCAGACGCTTGGCAATTTCCAGCAGCGGGTCATTCTCGATGCCGAGTTCAGCCAGCACTTCGTCAGCGGCTTCTTTCATAACCTTGGCGCGAGGATCAAAGTTCTTGTAAACACGGTGGCCAAAGCCCATCAGTCGGAACGGATCTTCTTTGTCCTTGGCGCGGGCAACAAACTCGTCGATACGGCTCACATCGCCAATTTCCTCAAGCATATTGAGCACTGCTTCGTTGGCGCCACCGTGGGAAGGACCCCACAGTGCGGCAATACCGGCGGCGATACAGGCAAACGGATTAGCGCCCGAAGAACCGGTTAAACGCACGGTAGAGGTAGAGGCATTCTGCTCGTGGTCAGCGTGGAGCAGGAAGATTCTGTCCATGGCTCTGGCCAAAACAGGATTGACGTTGGATTCCTCGCAGGGAGTGCCAAACATCATGTGCAGAAAGTTTTCTGCATAACCCAGGCTATTATCCGGGTACATAAACGGCTGTCCCACGGAAAATTTGTAGCTCATAGCGGCCAGCGTTGGCATCTTGGCGATGAGTCGGAAAGCGGCAATCTCGCGGTGCTGTTCGTCACTGATGTCCAGAGAATCGTGGTAAAAGGCGGACAAAGCGCCTACCACACCACACAAGATGGCCATGGGGTGGGCGTCGCGGCGAAAGCCGTGGAAGAACGATGTCAGCTGGTCGTGGACCATAGTGTGGTAGCGCACGGTGTTCTCAAACTCCGCCTTTTGCTCGGCAGTGGGCAGTTCGCCGTAGAGCAGCAGGTAGCAGGTCTCCAGGTAATCGGAGTGCTCTGCCAGTTGCTCGATAGGGTAGCCGCGGTGCAGCAGAATGCCTTGCGCTCCATCTATATAGGTAATTTGCGATTCACAGGCTGCGGTTGAGACAAAGCCGGGGTCATAAGTAAACATACCCTGTGCAGTCAGTGCTCCGACATCAACAACGTCTGGGCCTATAGTACCGCTGTAAACGGGTAGTTCGATGGTCTCGATGGCGCCATTAGGGTCGGCTATAGATAGGGTGGCGGTCTTGTCGCTCATGAAGGGTCCTGATCTGAGTCTGTGGGGGGGTCAACTATAGAGTTTCGGCTGATTTTGTCAATTGTATTTGGCAGACGTTATCACTATAATTCCGCCGGTCGCGCCCAGCCTGAATGGGCTCTAGCGCGGTTTCAGATTGCTCACCTTTCTTTAGGATAAACAGCCCGCACTGTCTGGGGCAAAGTGGTGTTATTACTGTGAATGATAATCGACCTGTAAATCTGGACATGACAACCATCAAGCTGCCTCTGCCAGCTTTGGTGTCAATCCTGACACGCGCTTCCGGCGTATTTCTATTTGTGGCCATGGCCGTGCTTATCTATGCTCTGGACGCCAGTCTGGCCAGTGAGGAGAGCTTTAACGCGTTAAAGCTGGAGCTGGCCTCGCCTTTGTATAAGCTGGTGATCTGGGTGATTGTGGCCGCGCTCATTTACCATGCGGCCTCCGGTATTAAGCATTTGTTCGGTGATGCGGGTGTTGGAGAAACTCTCGAGGGCGGCATTTTGGGCGCCAAAATTGTTGTGGCTGTAGCCGCAATCCTGATTGTTGTTGCGGGGATATGGATATGGTAACTGCCGTTACTAACTTTGGCCGTTCGGGTCTGTATGACTGGCTAGTACAGCGCGTGAGCGGTGTGGTTTTGTTGGCCTATTTTATTTTTATCGGCGCGGTTGTGGTCGCTAATCCTGATATGAGCTATCAGGAATGGCGCACGACCTTTGAGCCGACGTGGGTGCGTGTGTTCAGTGTGGCAGCACTACTGTCTCTGGCCGCTCATGCCTGGATTGGTCTGTGGTGTACGCTGACAGATTACGTGACGCCCCGCATGATGGGCGCCAAAGCCAATTTGTTGCGTGGCGTATTGACCTGCGTTTGTGCCGTTGCCCTCTTCACCTATGTGGTGTGGGGCATTTCTATTATCTGGGGAAGCTAAGCATGGCTGGAATTCGTACAATATCATTTGATGGGGTTATCGTAGGCGGCGGTGGTGCTGGTATGCGTGCTGCCCTGCAGCTTTCGCAGTCGGGCTATAAAACCGCTGTTATAACCAAGGTATTCCCGACCCGCTCGCACACGGTATCGGCTCAGGGTGGCATCACATGTGCCATTGCCTCCGATGATCCCGATGACGATTGGCGCTGGCATATGTATGACACCGTTAAGGGGTCAGATTATATCGGTGATCAGGATGCCATTGAGTATATGTGCTCGGTAGGTCCCGAGGCGATTTTTGAACTCGAGCATATGGGCTTGCCTTTTTCACGTACCGAGGAGGGGCGCATCTACCAGCGGCCCTTTGGTGGTCAATCTAAAAACTTTGGCGAAGGCGGTCAGGCTGCACGTACCTGTGCGGCAGCGGATCGTACTGGCCATGCGCTGCTACATACCCTGTATCAGAACAACGTCAAAAATGAGACCACCTTCTTTAACGAGTGGTTTGCAGTAGACCTGGTCAAGAATCAGGACGGTGCTGTGACCGGGGTTATCGCCATTTGCATGGAAACCGGCGAAACCGTCTACGTTAAATCCAAGGCGACTGTATTTGCCACCGGCGGCGCCGGACGTATCTACGCGTCCACGACAAATGCTCATATCAATACCGGAGACGGTATCGGCATGGCCTTGCGGGCGGGTTTTCCCGTGCAGGACATGGAAATGTGGCAGTTTCACCCCACTGGTATTCATGGTGCTGGCACGCTCGTTACTGAGGGTTGTCGAGGTGAGGGCGGTTATCTGATCAACAAGGATGGTGAGCGTTTTATGGAGCGCTATGCGCCCAACGCCAAGGATCTGGCTGGCCGTGATGTCGTGGCACGTTCCATGGTGCTGGAAATTCTCGAGGGTCGCGGATGTGGCCCTGACGGTGACCATGTATTCCTGAAGCTGGACCACCTGGGTGAGGAAGTGCTCGAGAGTCGTCTGCCGGGTATTTGCGAGCTGTCGCGTACCTTTGCACATGCTGATCCGGTGAAAGAGCCGATCCCGGTTGTGCCAACCTGCCACTATATGATGGGTGGTATCCCCACCAACGTTCATGGTCAGGCACTGACCTTGGATGCACAGGGCAATGATCATGTTATTCCAGGCCTTTACGCCTGTGGCGAAGCCGCTTGTGTATCTGTGCACGGCGCCAACCGGTTAGGCGGTAATTCTCTGCTCGATCTGGTGGTGTTTGGTCGTGCTTCAGGGCTGCATATCGAAAGTGCGCTGCGCACAGGTATCGAACTGCGGGATTCTTCGCAGTCTGATGTTGATCATGCGATGGAACGCCTGAATGGCGTCAACGAATCCTCTTCAGGGGAGAATGTTGCCGACCTGCGTAAAGAGCTACAGGGTATTATGCAGAATCACTTCGGTGTGTTCCGCAAAGGTGAGTTTATGCGCGATGGCATTGCCAAGCTTGAAGATCTGCGGCCGCGTATTGAAGGTGCGCACCTGAAAGACAAGAGCCAGGCCTTTAATACTGCTCGTATTGAATTACTGGAATTGCAAAACTTGCTGGAAGTTGCTGAATCTACCGCGATACCCGCAGAAGCCCGTGACGAGAGTCGTGGTGCTCATGCGCGTGATGATTTTCAGGAACGCGATGACGAAAACTGGCTCTGCCACTCCGTCTATGATCCAGTCAATAAGCAAGTCAGCAAGCGCGGCGTCAACTTTGAGCCCAAGACAGTTGACACGTTTCAACCTAAAATCAGGACCTATTAAGGGGATAAAGCAACATGCTACAAGTCAGTATTTATCGCTATAACCCGGATACCGATAGCGAACCTTATATGCAGGACCTTGAAGTCGATACCGGCGGCAAGGACCTGATGGTGCTCGACGTACTGGAGCTGATCAAGGCCCAGGATTCTTCAGTGGCTTACCGGCGCTCCTGTCGCGAAGGCGTATGCGGCTCTGATGGAGTCAATATGAATGGTAAGAATGGCCTTGCTTGTATTTCGCCACTGTCAACGACAGTAAAGAACAACAAGCTGATTGTGCGTCCATTACCCGGCCTGCCGGTGGTGCGAGATCTGGTGGTTGATATGACCCTGTTCTACGCCCAGTATGAAAAAATTCAGCCCTACTTGCAGAACGATACCCCGGCACCGGCGATTGAACGTCTGCAGACGCCAGCGGAACGTGAAAAGCTGGATGGCCTGTATGAGTGCATCTTGTGCGCCTGCTGTTCGACCAGTTGCCCCTCGTTCTGGTGGAACCCGGATCGATTTATCGGCCCCGCAGGCTTGCTTCAGGCCTATCGATTCCTGGCGGATAGCCGGGATACGGCGACTGAAGACAGACTGGCCAATCTGGACGACCCTTTCAGCGTATTTCGCTGTCATGGTATTCAAAATTGTGTTGCAGTCTGCCCCAAGGGTTTGAATCCGACGCGTGCTATTGGCCATATTCGTAACATGTTATTGCAACGCGCCACCTGATTTGTGCCAAACTTGGGCACGTGTTTGTAGTTAAGAGCCCCAGCGGCTGACAGGAAAGTGATGCAAGAAGGCAGCATGGAGCTCCTTTGGAAGAGCTCCCATATATCGGGTGGCAATGCCACCTACGTAGAAGACCTCTATGAAACCTACCTTAAGGATCCTAACGCGGTACCTGAAGAGTGGCGGGGGTACTTCGACAGCTTGCCCCGTGTAAACGGCAACGCCTTGCAGGACGTACCCCACTCTACGGTCCGTGACCGCTTTGCCCAAATTGGCAAGATGCGGGTGCGCACTGAAGCTACGGTGCAGCAAGACAG
Organism: Candidatus Litorirhabdus singularis; assembly: GCF_026262625.1. Lineage (GTDB taxonomy): Bacteria > Pseudomonadota > Gammaproteobacteria > Pseudomonadales > Halieaceae > Litorirhabdus > Litorirhabdus singularis. Next base: position 674,725 of record NZ_SHNN01000002.1, on the reverse strand, counting down.
TAAAGCCACCGAGTATGAGCGCAAGCAGGTGCGAGTGGTGCAACTGATCTCTACTTACCGTCAGCGCGGTCATCAGAAGGCCAAACTGGATCCTCTCGGGCTCGCTGAACGCCAACATATTCCTGACCTGGAGCTGGCTTTTCACGAATTGAGCACAGCCGATTTTGATACTGTGTTCCAAACCGGCAGTCTGCATATTGGTAAGGCTGACGCTACCTTGGGTGAAATTGTCGATGCCATGGAACGCACCTATTGCAATACGGTAGGCGCAGAGTTCATGCACATTGTAGCGACTGAGGAGCGGCACTGGATCATGCAGCGCATGGAAAGCGTCCGTTGCGCGCCTGACTACGGTGATGAAGTACGCCGAAAATTACTGCGCCGTCTAATCAAGGCGGAGGGACTAGAAAAGTCGCTGGGTTCCAAATACCCGGGTACCAAGCGTTTCGGTCTTGAAGGCGGAGAGTCACTGATTCCGATGCTGTCGGAGATGGTGCAGCGCTCTGGCGGTTATGGTGCCAAAGAAATTGTTATTGGTATGGCCCACCGCGGACGGCTCAATGTCCTGGTCAACGTGTTTGGTAAAAAGCCCTCAGAGTTGTTTGATGAGTTTGAGGGCAAAGTTACTTACACCAGCTCCGGTGACGTCAAATATCATCAGGGTTTCTCTTCGAATGTTATGACCGAAGGTGGTGAGTGTCACCTGGCATTGGCTTTCAATCCCTCGCATCTGGAAATTGTAAGCCCTGTGGTTGAGGGCTCCGTGCGTGCCAGACAGGACCGGCGTCTAGACCCCCAGGGCAACACCGTGGTCCCCATCGTGTTGCATGGCGATGCCGCTTTCGCCGGACAGGGTGTGGTCATGGAAACCTTCCAGATGTCGCAGACCCGTGGCTACCGCACCGGTGGCACCATCCATGTGGTGTTGAACAACCAGATCGGCTTTACCACCAGTCGCCGCGCTGATGCACGTTCTACTGAATACTGTACTGACATTGCCAAAATGGTGCAGGCGCCTATTTTTCACGTCAATGCGGATGATCCGGAAGCGGTGTTATTTGTGACGCAACTGGCGGTCGACTACCGCAATGAATTTACCAAAGATGTGGTGCTGGATCTGGTTTGCTACCGACGTCGTGGCCACAACGAGGCGGACGAACCGTCGACCACCCAGCCGCTGATGTACGAGAAGATCAAGCACCATCCAACCACGCGCGATCTGTATGCACAGCGACTCATTGCCAGCGGGGTGATCACCGCAGAAGAAGACGAATATCTGGTCGAAGAGCTGCGTGCCTCTCTGGATCGTGATCAGCCGATGGTGAAAAGTCTGGTACATGAGCCCAATAGCTCTATGTTCGTAGACTGGGAACCCTATTTGGGTCATAACTGGGATATTGAATGCGACACGTCTATTCCTATCAAACGCCTGCAAGAACTAGGTGCACAGATTAACCAGTCACCCGAGGGTGTGCCGCTGCAGCGTCAGGTGAATAGAATTCTGACAGACCGCCGCAAGATGGCAGCGGGGTCTATGGAGATTAACTGGGGCTTTGCGGAAACGATGGCCTATGCCACCTTGTTGCAAGAGGACTATCCCATTCGGCTGACCGGACAGGATGTGGGTCGCGGTACCTTTTCTCACCGCCATGCGGTTCTGCACAATCAAAAAGATGGCAGCATCTACATTCCCTTGCAAAAGATCAGCAAGGAACAGCCGGTATTTGAGATATATGATTCGCTGCTGTCTGAGGAAGCGGTGTTGGCATTTGAATACGGCTATGCAACCACTGCGCCCAAAGGCCTGGTGATCTGGGAGGCTCAATTTGGTGACTTTGCCAATGGCGCTCAGGTCGTCATTGATCAATTTATTACCAGCGGTGAGCACAAGTGGAATCGCGTCTGCGGTCTGACGCTGTTGTTGCCCCACGGCTATGAGGGTCAGGGCCCTGAGCATTCTTCGGCGCGACTGGAGCGGTTTTTACAGCTCTGTGCTGAGCACAATATTCAGGTATGTGTGCCTACAACTCCCGCACAGGTTTATCATATGCTGCGACGGCAGGCGATCAGACCGCTGCGAACTCCGCTGATTGTGATGTCGCCAAAGAGCCTTTTACGGCATAAGCAGGCAGTATCGACCATTGAAGACCTGGCGAGCGGTTGCTTTCAGAATGTGTTGCCGGAAACAGATGACCTGGATAGCGACAAAGTGCGGCGCGTGGTCCTGTGTTCAGGCAAGGTATACTACGACCTTCGCGACGCTCGCAGAGATCGCGGCATCGACGATATTGCGCTGGTCAGGATGGAACAGCTATACCCGTTCCCTGAGCCTGATCTGTTTCGCATACTGCAACAGTATCCCAATCTTAAAGACGCGATCTGGTGCCAGGAAGAGCCTATGAATCAGGGCGCCTGGTATTCCAGTCAGCACCACATGCGGCGCGTTTTATTCAGACATAAACCCGAGGTGTATCTCCACTATGTGGGACGTGATGCAGCCGCCGCACCCGCGGCAGGCTATATGGCCCTTCACCTTGAACAACAGGAACGTCTCATTAACGCAGCTTTAGCGGCGGACTAGGTAAAAACATGGCACAAGATATCAAGGCACCGTCATTCCCAGAGTCAGTGGCGGATGGAGAAATAGCAGTTTGGCACAAGGCCGCGGGAGATCCGGTGCAGCGTGATGAACTGTTGGTAGAGATTGAGACCGACAAGGTTGTTATGGAGGTGGTCGCACCGTTTGACGGCGTGCTTACCGAGATTGTCAAACCTGCCGGCGAAGTAATTCTGAGTGACGAGGTAATAGGGAGACTAGAGGAGGGCAAGGTTGCCAAGACTAGCCCTGCCCCCGTGGCTGCACCTCCAGGCACTCCTGAGCAACCAGCGGCTGATGACGACGGTGCTATGGCGCAGCTCGGGCCTGCGGCGCGTCGGATGGCTGAGGAAGAAGGTGTCGACCTGGCACAGGTGGTCGGCACTGGCAGAGATGGCCGCATTACCAAAGATGATTTATTGAAACATATAGAAGCGGCGCGTGTTGCACCAACGCCGGTTCCTGCGGCGCCAGCGCAGAGTCCGGTTATCGCTGCGGCTGAGCCCGGTGGTGATAGGCTAGAGCGACGGGTTCCCATGACGCGTATGCGTAAGCGCATTGCCGAGCGTCTGCTCAGTGTGTCACGCGAGACTGCCATGCTGACGACCTTCAATGAGGTCAATATGGCGCCTGTCATGGCGTTGCGCGGCAAATACAAAGAGCAGTTTCAGGGAGCTCACAACGGCACCCGACTGGGCTTTATGGGCTTTTTTGTGAAAGCTGCCTGCGAGGCGTTGAAGCGCTTTCCGGTGGTCAATGCATCCATCGACGGTGATGATATCGTCTATCACGGTTACCAGGATGTCGGCGTCGCCGTGTCTACCGAGAATGGTTTGGTGGTGCCCGTATTGCGTGATGCTGATTTTATGAGCATGGCAGATATTGAAGCGCGTATTGCCGACTTTGGTGGCCGTGCCCGCAACGGCAAGCTGAGCATTGAAGATATGACCGGAGGCACCTTCACCATTACTAATGGCGGCGTATTTGGGTCCTTGCTGTCTACGCCCATTCTGAATCCGCCTCAGACCGGTATTTTGGGTATGCACAAAATTCAGGACCGGCCTATGGCCGTCGATGGTGAAGTTGTCATTCAGCCTATGATGTACCTGGCTTTGTCCTATGATCATCGTTTGGTCGATGGTAAGGATGCGGTGCAATTTCTGGCTTCGATCAAAGATTTTATTGAGGATCCGGCGCGAATTTTGTTACAGCTTTAAGTCTGTCGCCCGACGTTTTTTTTCTTTGGCTATGGCGCGCATGCGACATAGCATAAGTCTCTACAGGAGTTACCATGTCCGATTCATATGATGTCGTTGTTATAGGCTCAGGTCCGGCCGGCTATGTCGCTGCCATTCGTGCCGCACAGTTGGGGCTTAAAGTTGCCTGTGTTGAAAAGTGGCTGGACTCGGCTGGCAAGTCGCGGTTGGGAGGTACTTGTCTCAATGTCGGCTGTATCCCCTCCAAAGCCCTGCTACACAGCAGTCACAAATTCCATGAAGCCGCCAGTGAACTGGGTGTGCATGGTATCGAAGTAGCTAGCGCTTCCTTGAACGTGCCAGCTATGTTGGCGCGTAAAGACAAAATCGTCGACCAGTTAACCGGGGGCATTACCGGGCTCTTCAAAGCGAACGGCGTCACGCCTGTGATCGGTAGTGGCAAGGTGTTGGCGGGGCATAAGGTCGAGCTCACCACTGCCGAGGGAGACGTGTCGGTCATTGAAGCCGCGAACATCATTATCGCGACCGGCTCGGTTCCGGTTGAGATACCACCAGCGCCGATCGACAACAACTTGATTGTCGACTCTACTGGTGCCCTGGAATTTCAGTCAGTACCCGCGCGCTTGGGCGTGATTGGCGCCGGTGTAATCGGTCTTGAACTGGGTAGCGTCTGGAATCGTTGTGGTGCCGAAGTAGTCGTGCTGGAAGCATTGGATGAATTTTTGCCGATGATGGATGTTCAGATAGCCCGCGAAAGCAAGAAAATCCTCAGCGGTCAGGGCCTTGATATCCGTATGGGCGCCCGTGTTACCGGAGCCGTGGCGGGTGGCGATGCCGTCACTGTGACCTATACCGATGGCGATGGTGAACATGAAGAGGTCTTCGACAAGTTAATAGTGGCGGTAGGCCGTAGGCCGCAGACAGAGAATCTGTTAGCCGGTGATAGCGGCGTCACCATGGATGAGCGCGGTTTCATCTTTGTTAACGATTTTTGCGAAACGGAAGCTCCCTGTATCTATGCGGTTGGTGACATAGTGCGCGGCCCGATGCTGGCCCATAAAGGGTCGGAAGAAGGTGTCATGGTGGCTGAGCGCATTGCCGGTAAGCACGCTGAAATGAACTACGAGACGATTCCTTCGGTTATTTATACGCATCCGGAGATTGCCGCGGTCGGTAAAACTGAACAGGAGCTGAAAGCCGAAGGCATTGAATACAAAAGCGGGGTGTTTCCGTTTGCTGCCAGCGGCAGAGCCCTTGCGATTAACGACTCGCAAGGTATGGTAAAGATGCTGGCAGATGCTGAAAGCGACCGTATTTTGGGCTGCCACGTTGTCGGTCCAAACGCCGCAGACCTGGTTCAGCAGGTTGTTATTGCCATGGAATTTGGCGCCAGCTCAGAAGATATTGGGCTGACTGTGTTCGCGCATCCGACGCTTTCTGAGGCAGTGCATGAGGCCGCATTGGCCGTAGACGGTCACGCGATTCACATACCAAATCGGCGGCCGCGCAAATAGATTTGCGCGTTCGGCCGTTTTCATAGAAAATTAGCGCCGCATTTTCAGCATACGACCATAAGAATATGGGGGCGGGAGCTGCAAGGCTTGATAACCGCCATTTACGGTTTCGTTTTCCAACACACGGTAGAAATACATGAATCTTCATGAGTATCAGGGCAAGCAGCTGTTTGCTGAGTACGGTTTACCAGTTTCCAAAGGTTACGCGGTAGACACCCCAGAGGACGCTGCAAACGCAGCGGACAAAATTGGCGGCGATATGTGGGTGGTTAAAGCTCAGGTACACGCTGGTGGTCGCGGCAAAGCTGGCGGCGTCAAGCTGGTAAAGTCAAAGGAAGAAATACGCGATTTCGCCGAGCACTGGTTGGGTAAGAATTTGGTGACCTATCAGACTGATGAAAATGGTCAGCCGGTGAGCAAGATTCTGGTTGAAACCTGCACCGATATTGCTGATGAACTGTATCTCGGGGCGGTGGTAGATCGTGCCAGTCGTCGTATCGTGTTTATGGCTTCCACTGAAGGTGGCGTTGAAATTGAGAAGGTCGCTGAGGAAACTCCTGACAAGATCCTGCGCGCTATTATTGATCCTCTGACGGGCGCACAGCCCTATCAGGGCCGTGAGCTGGCTTTTAACCTTGGCTTGAAAGGCGATCAGATCAAGCAGTTTGTGAAGATCTTCATGGGTCTGGCGCAACTGTTTCAAGATAAGGATCTGGCACTGATAGAAGTAAACCCGCTGGTAATTACTGAAGAGGGTAACCTGCACTGTCTGGACGCCAAGCTGGGCGTGGATGGTAATGCTATGTACCGTCAGGGCGGACTGCGAGACATGCATGACCCGAGCCAGGAAGATGAGCGCGAGGCGCATGCCGCGCAATGGGAACTCAACTATGTAGCGCTGGATGGCAGCATTGGTTGCATGGTTAATGGCGCTGGACTGGCCATGGGCACCATGGATATTGTGGCATTACACGGTGGCTTCCCTGCTAACTTTCTCGATGTTGGCGGCGGTGCGACCAAAGAACGTGTTACCGAGGCGTTCAAGATCATTCTTTCCGACGACAACGTTAAAGCCGTGCTGGTAAATATTTTTGGCGGTATTGTGCGTTGCGACCTGATTGCCGAGGGTATTATTGGCGCGGTGGAAGAGGTTGGTGTTGCGGTTCCGGTGGTGGTCCGACTGGAAGGCAATAATGCGGAGCTCGGCCGTAAACTAATGGCTGATAGTGGGTTGAATATTATCACTGCTGAGAGTCTTACCGACGCTGCACAGCAGGCAGTGAAAGCGGCGGAGAGCCAGTCATGAGTATTTTGATTGATAAGAACACCAAGGTAATTTGCCAGGGCTTTACTGGTTCGCAGGGTACATTCCACTCCGAGCAGGCGATTGAGTACGGTACTCAGATGGTCGGTGGCGTCACTCCCGGTAAGGGCGGGCAGGAGCACCTGGGTTTGCCCGTTTTTAATACTGTGGCAGAAGCTGTCGCTGCAACTGGCGCTGATGCTTCGGTTATCTATGTGCCTGCGGCATTTTGTAAGGATTCGATTCTGGAGGCGGCCAATGGTGGGATTAGCCTGATCGTCTGTATTACAGAAGGTATTCCTACGCTGGACATGCTCGAAGCCAAGGTTAAATGCGACGAGTTGGGTGTCCGTCTGATAGGGCCTAACTGTCCTGGAGTTATTACTCCTGGAGAGAGCAAAATCGGCATTATGCCAGGCAGCATTCATCTACCTGGTAAAGTCGGTATCGTCTCTCGTTCAGGAACCCTGACCTACGAGGCGGTCAAGCAGACCACTGATGCAGGTTACGGTCAGTCCACGTGTGTGGGTATTGGCGGCGATCCGATTCCCGGTTCTAACTTCATCGATATTCTGGAAATGTTCCAGAATGATCCGGCTACCGAAGCGATTGTAATGATCGGCGAGATCGGTGGCACCGCTGAAGAAGAGGCTGCGGCCTATATCAAAGCGAATGTGACTAAGCCGGTTGTGTCTTACATTGCTGGTGTTACCGCACCTAAAGGCAAGCGTATGGGTCATGCTGGAGCGATCATTTCTGGCGGCAAGGGCACTGCAGACGAAAAGTTTGCTGCTCTGGAAGACGCTGGCGTTAAGACAGTACGTAGTTTGGCTGAAATTGGCGCTGGACTGGCTGAAGTTACCGGTTGGTAACGGACTGCTGGATCAACACTAGCCGGCCCTGGGCCGGCTTTTTTATGCTCGTTTTTTGGCCCTGAGGCCCGATTACTAGGCATCGCACCTTGAAATTGCGCACCAAGCCCCCATTAACAGTGGGCGATTTTTGATGACTGGAGATTAAACACCTATGACTGCCGACGCCAATAAAGAAACATTGGGCTTTCAGACTGAAGCCAAGCAGCTATTGCATCTGATGATTCACTCCCTGTATAGCAATCAGGAGATATTCCTGCGTGAGCTTGTATCCAATGCCTCCGATGCCATTGACAAGTTGCGCTTTGAAGCGCTCTCCGATGCCTCGCTGCTGGAAACTGACCCGCAGCTGAGTATTCGAGTGGAAGCTGACAAAGACGCCAATACCCTGACCATCAGTGACAATGGTATTGGCATGTCGCGCGACGAGGTGATTGAGAATCTGGGTACTATTGCTAAATCTGGTACTGCGCAGTTTTTGCAGTCTCTGACCGGTGATGAGAAAAAAGACTCGCAGCTGATTGGTCAGTTCGGGGTTGGATTCTACTCGGCGTTTATTGTTGCCGATCGGGTCGAGGTCGTAACTCGCCGGGCCGGTGCCGCTGTTGATCAGGCAGTCCTTTGGGAGTCCCACGGTGAGGCAGAGTTTTCTATTGAAGCCACCGAGAAGGACGCGCGCGGCACGACCATCATTTTGCATTTGAAGAGCGACTGCACTGATTTTTCTGATGACTGGCGTGTGCGCAGCGTTATAAAGAAATACTCTGATCATATTTCAGTGCCCGTACTGATGGCCAAGCCGGCGCCTGCGGTTGACCCGGATGCCGAGGAAGGCGCCACTGAGTCTGTTGCTGAGCCCGAGTTTGAGGCCATTAATGAGGCTCAAGCACTGTGGACGCGCAGCCGCGATGATGTCAGCGAAGAGGAATACCTGGAATTTTACAAGCATATATCCAATGACTTTGAACCGCCGCTAAAATGGAGTCACAACAAGGTTGAAGGTAAGTTTGAATACACCAGCTTGCTGTATATCCCTACCCGCGCGCCTTTTGATATGTGGAATCGTGAGATGACCCGCGGCGTGAAGTTGTACGTTCAACGCACCTTTATCATGGACGAGGCAGAGCAGTTTCTGCCGATGTACCTGCGTTTTGTCAAAGGAGTCGTAGATTCCAATGACCTGTCGCTCAATGTGTCACGGGAAATTCTGCAGCAGGACCCGGCGGTAGATTCGATGCGCTCAGCGTTAACCAAACGCGTACTGGATATGTTGGCCAAAATGGCCAAGAAAAAGGACAGCGAGGACTATCAGACGTTCTGGGATACCTTCGGTCAGGTGCTGAAGGAGGGACCGGCTGAGGACATGGCCAATAAGGAGAAGATTGCCGGCTTGTTGCGTTTTGCCACCACTCAAGGCGATGCTGAGGCACAGACTCAGAGTTTGGATGATTACATTGAGCGGATGCAGGAAGGGCAGGACAAAATTTTCTATGTGGTAGCGGAGAACTACAACACCGCTCGCAATAGCCCGCACCTTGAAGTGTTCCACAAGAAGGGTATCGAGGTATTGTTGCTGACTGATCGCGTCGACGACTGGCTGATTAACCACATGATGGAATACAAAGATAAGCAGTTCCAGGATGTAGCCCGCGGAGAGCTTGATCTGGGTGACTTGTCAGAAGAGGACAAGCAGGAACAGGAGCAGCTGCAAAAGGATAGCGAAGCGCTGGTGGAGAGATTGAAAGTGGCGTTGGAAGCACGGGTAGAGGATGTCCGGGCGACCTCCAGACTGACTGACTCCCCGGCTTGTTTGGTGGTCGGCGACCACGATATGGGAGCCCAGATGCGGCGGATTATGGAGTCGGCCGGGCAGGCAGTCCCCGATTCAAAACCGATTTTGGAAATTAATAGCCAACATCCACTGCTGCAAAAGCTGGATCAGGAGGCGGATGAGGATCGTTTTAGTGACCTTGCCAGCGTTATCTTTGATCAGGCCCATCTGGCAGAGGGTGGTCAGTTGGAAGACCCAGCGGGCTATGTAGCGCGGTTGAATAAGTTGTTACTTGAACTGAGTCACTGATTCAGGGCAGGCTGTAAGGCCACGGGGCAGGACACTGAGTATGGGTACAGAGCACCGGGTAGCGGTGATTGGCGGTGGTAGTTTCGGTACTGTCATTGCCAACATTGTGGCCGCTAATGGGCATGCGGTGTCGCTGTGGATGCGCAATGCAGAAGTCGCGCGCACAGTGAACGCTGAACATGTCAATTCAGCCTACCTGCCTGATTACCCGCTGCACCGCGGGCTGCGCGCGACTACCGACCTTGCGGACGCTGTGGCCGATGTCGACGTGCTGTTTATGGCGGTGCCCAGCAGTTCCTGCCGACAAGTGGCGCGCGAGGTCGGCAAGCATCTGGATGCTCAGGCTGTGGTCATTAGCATGACCAAGGGTATCGAGGCAGAGAGCTTTAAGCTGATGAGCCAGGTCTTGGAAGACGAACTCCCCAAGCACCGCCTGGGCGTACTTAGCGGCCCCAATCTTGCCCGCGAAATTGCCGATGGGCAGCTCACAGGAACGGTGATAGCCAGTGCCGATGACGCGTTGGTGCAACTGGTTCAGGGGTTGTTACACAGTGGCAATTTCAGGGTCTACGCCAGTCACGATAGGTACGGAGTAGAGCTGGGCGGTGCGCTCAAGAATGTGTATGCCATTATGGCCGGCTTGGGTGCGGCGCTTGAGGTCGGTGAGAATACGATGGGTATGCTGCTGACGCGCAGTTTGGCCGAGATGTCGCGCTTTGCAGTAGATATGGGCGCCAACCCGCTGACCTTTCTGGGCTTGTCCGGCGTCGGTGACTTGATCGTCACCTGTTCCTCGCCGCTCAGTCGCAATTACCGCGTAGGTTTTGAGCTTGGTCAGGGGCGCGCGCTTGACGACATCGTTGCTGAGCTGGGTCAGGTTGCAGAAGGGGTTAATACGTTGGGTTCGCTGAAGCAGGCGGCCGACGCTCGCTCGGTATACATGCCATTGATGTCTGGCCTGTATGCCATACTCTATGAGCGGCAGGATCTCGCTGGCGTCATTGGCGGTATGATGATGGCGGAGCAAACCCACGACGTGGAGTTCGCAGTGCGCAAGGATTCCGAGTGAGAATCTATGTGTTGCGCCACGGTGAAGCCGCTCGTAGCGTTGCAACCGAAGAACAGGCGCTGACTGCTAGAGGTCGGCAGCAGGTAGCGAGTGTTGGCAAACTGTTACAAGAGCTCCCGTTACCGCAAGCGATCGTGCACAGCCCCAAGCTTCGAGCCCGTCAAACCGCAGCGATTGTGGGTGAGTATTTGCCGGGTTTACCGTTTCAAGAAACCGCAGAGTTGGTGCCGGAGTCAACGCCGGAGCGAGTTGAGTCAGTGTTGCATGATCTGAACCTTGACTGCGTGCTGCTGGTTAGCCATCTACCCCTGGTCGCGGAATTAGTGGCCTGGCTGTGCAACGGCACCAGTGGTGACTACGATCTGCCCGGATATCCACCGGCGGGTCTGGTAGCATTAGATGCCGAGTTACCCGCGCGCGGTTGCGCCAATCAGGCCTTTTACGCGTGGCCACCTCTGTTTGAATTCAGGACTTAATGATGCAGCGAATGGTAGTAAGTGTACTGGTTTGGTTGGCAGCCTCGGTGGCATATGCCGCCGATCCGTTGCCGGCGCTGTCTCCTGCTATCTTTGCCGAGTTCCTTCCAGAGCCCTATCCGCACAGTACGCAGGCAGTTGAGCAGGGGCCTACGGAGGTGGATTACTTGCTGGGTCTGGGTGCTATGCAAAAAGTGGGTGGCCGCTGGCGCCACAAAGAATCAGAGCAGATTGATGGCGAATTGCTGCGCCTAACTTGGGCGATTAACCAAGATTATACTGCTCAGGAAGCGTTCGAATGGATGCGGGATCAGGTGACTGAAAACGCTCAGGTGCTGTTTGAGTGCGATGGGCGCAGCTGTGGCAGCAGTGCACAGTGGGCTAGCCGTGTTTTCGATCAACGCCTGCTATACGGCCATGACGAGCGACAGCAATATTTGGTGGCGCGCATTCAGCAAGATGGTGCGACTTACACCTACGTAATTTATGCTATAGACAGAGCCAATCGACGCCACTACCTGCATCTCGATTTGATTCGCCACAGTAATTAGCGGCTGATTTTTAGCAGGGACAGAAACTCATTGCGGGTAGGCTGATTGGAACGAAAACTGCCCAGCATGGCCGAGGTTTTCATCAATGAGTTTTGCTTCTCAACGCCGCGCATCATCATGCACATATGCTGGGCTTCAATGATCACGCCGCAACCTTCTGATTCAGTGACTTCCATTACCGTTTGCGCGATTTGAGTGGTCAGCTGCTCCTGGATTTGTAGGCGCCGCGCGTATAAGTCGACGATTCTGGCAATCTTGGATAGACCCAGCACCTTGCCATTAGGGATATAAGCGACATGGCACTTGCCAATGAACGGTAACAGGTGATGTTCACACATCGAATACATCTCAATATCCTGCACTAACACCATCTCACTGGAATCGGACGGAAACAGCGCGTTATTTACAATGTCTTCAACGTTCTGCCGGTAGCCGTGAGTCAGAAACTCGAACGCCTTGGCCGCCCGTTTCGGGGTATCAAGTAAACCTGGACGGTTCAGGTCTTCACCGCAGGCGGTGATAATCCGTGCAAAAGCGTCTTCCATGGCATTCCTCTGCGTTGGCATTAGGGTGGAGGCGGATGTTACCAACACCACCAGATTATGGCAATTTGGCGCCGCGGGTTAAACTGCAGTCATGAATGAGCAGCAAAAATTGAAACACCAGTTGGATACGGTCGGTGATTGCATACGCTGGGCGCGTGAGTGCTTTGAAGCGGCCGATTTGTTCTACGGTCACGGCACGGACAATGCCTGGGATGAAGCGTTGCATCTGGTATTGGGCGGGTTACGCCTGTCATTGGAGGCGGACCCATCAATTCTGGATTGTGTGGTCGCCGATAACGAGAAAGAGCGAGTGATTGAGTTGGCCAGGCGCCGTGTTGACGAGCGTATTCCAGTACCGTATTTGACTGGGCGGGCCTGGTTCGCGGGCCTGGAATTCTTGATAGATACTCGAGCAATTATTCCGCGCTCGCCGATAGCCGAACTGATTGAAACCGAATTTGTTCCCTGGTATCCCGGCGTGAATCCACGCCGGGTGTTGGATATGTGTTGTGGCAGTGGCTGCATTGGTCTTGCCATCGCCGCCTGGTTGCCGGAGGTTAGTGTCGATTTGCTGGATATATCAGAGGAGGCGTTGGGGCTGGCGGCTGAGAACGCGCAGCGGCTGGATCTGGAGCAGCGCGTCACAGTCATTGAGTCCGATATGTTCGCAGCAGTGCGGGGCAAGCAATACGATCTAATAGTGACTAATCCGCCGTACGTAGATGTTAATGATCTGCAGGCTATGCCGGCAGAATATCGACACGAACCTGCTTTGGCGCTGGGGTCGGGGAGCGACGGGCTGGAAGCGATTACGATTATTCTGCAGCAAGCGCCGCACTTTCTGGCCCCTGATGGCCTGTTGGTGGCCGAAGTCGGCAATAGCTGGGAAGCGCTGGAAGAGGCCTTTCCAGATGTGCCGTTTACCTGGATAGAGCTGGAGCGCGGTGGCCATGGTGTTTTCGTGCTTACTGCACAAGAATTGCTGCAAAGCGGGGCAAGCTTCGCCTGAAACCTTTATAATATTGCTCTCATTTTAGTCTCTGGGTCGCAGTCATCTCATGGCAGGGAATACATTTGGCAAGTTATTCACAGTAACCAGCTTTGGCGAGAGTCATGGCCCCGCGCTGGGCTGTGTGGTAGATGGCTGTCCGCCGGGACTAGAGTTGTCGGCAGCTGATTTACAAACTGATCTCAACCGGCGCAAACCCGGTACATCCCGTTTTACCACCCAACGTCGCGAAGCGGATGAGGTGCAAATTCTGTCCGGTGTATTTGAGGGCGTTACCACCGGCACGCCGATCGGGCTGTTGATTCAGAACACTGATCAGCGCAGTAAGGACTATGGCAACATTAAAACCACTTTCAGACCGGCACATGCGGACTACACCTATAATCAGAAATATGGCTTTAGAGATTATCGTGGCGGCGGTCGTTCGTCGGCGCGAGAGACTGCCATGCGCGTAGCTGCCGGAGCCATTGCTAAAAAGTATCTGGCTGCGCGTGGCATGCTGGTGCGCGGCTATCTGGCGCAGCTTGGGCCGATAGCAGCCATCAATCACGATTGGGAAGAAGTAGAACGTAATCCATTTTTTTGTCCTGATGCAGAGCGGGTTCAGGAAATGGAGACCTACATGGCTGCGCTGAATAAGTCCGGCGACTCCATTGGCGCGCGTATCAACGTGGTTGCCAGCGGTGTGCCGCCGGGCCTGGGCGAGCCGGTTTTCGATCGCTTGGATGCTGACATCGCCGCAGCGATGATGGGTATTAACGCGGTCAAAGGGGTAGAAGTTGGCGCAGGCTTTGACGCGGTCGAGCAGAAGGGCAGCGAGCATCGCGATTTGATGTCGCCGGCGGGTTTTCATAGCAACAATGCCGGTGGCGTGTTGGGCGGAATTTCCAGCGGCCAGGATGTTACGGTTAGTATTGCCTTGAAACCAACCTCTAGCATTCGTCTCCCCGGTGATAGTATTGACACGAGCGGTGCGGCAATGGAAGTGGCTACACACGGTCGCCACGACCCCTGTGTCGGTATTAGAGCCACGCCGATTGCCGAAGCTATGCTGGCGCTGGTGCTTATGGACCACTATCTACGCCATCGGGCGCAGAATGCCGATGTCACCTGTGAGACACCGATATTACCAGCCAGTGCCGGCCCAGAGGGGCTCTAATTCACTAGTGCTTCCCTACTGGCGCCTGTCTGGGTTCTACTTTTTCTATTTCGCTCTGCTGGGTGCCTACGTTCCGTACTGGAGCCTGTTTCTTGAGGGTGAGGGGTTTTCCCCTTTGGAGATTGGTTATCTGAGCGGTGCCGTCATGGCCACCAAGATCATGGCACCGAATCTCTGGGGTTGGCTTGCCGATGCCAGTGGCAAACGACTGCGGGTTGTGCAGTTAGGTGCATTGTTAGCGTTGCTGTGTTTCTGCGGCATCTTTGCCTCTCGAGAGTTCTCGACACTGCTTTTGGTTGTCCTTTTATATAGCTTTTTCTGGAACGCGATACTGCCCCAGTTTGAAGTGATTACTCTGGCTCACCTGGGCGCCGAGTATAATCGTTACAGTCAACTGCGCGTGTGGGGCTCAGTAGGCTTTATCGTGGCTGTCGTCGGCCTGGGCGCATGGTTTGACAGGGTGTCGGTTGCCAGCTTGCCATGGGTCATGGCGGGTCTGTTAGCCACGATCTGGTTGTCGAGCTTGCTCATAGTGGATGTGGCGCGACCACCTCGGGCTGCAAACAATGCGGGCCTGCGGCAGATATTGCGCAAAAAAACCGTATGGGGTTTTTTGTTGGTGTGCTTTCTACTCCAGGTCGCTCACGGCCCTTATTACACCTTCTTCAGTCTGCACCTGGAGGGTCTGGGTTACAGCCGTGCCGCTATAGGCCAGCTATGGGCACTGGGCGTAGTGGCTGAGGTGGTGCTGTTTCTGTTTATGCACCGCGTACTGCCGCGCTTTGGAATCCGGCTGTTAACGCTGGCGTGCCTGGCGCTGGCAGTACTGCGATGGATATTGATTGGCTATGGCGCGCAGTACTGGCTGCTGCTAGTGCTGGCGCAGTGTCTGCATGCGGCGACTTTTGGTGCTTTTCACGCGGTGGCTATTGAACTGATTCGACGCTCTTTCCCGCCGGCACTAGCTGGCCAGGGGCAGGCTCTTTATAGTGGTCTAAGTTTTGGCGCAGGTGGCGCCGTGGGCGCAATCGCCAGTGGGTGGCTGTGGCAGTATAGCCAGCAAGCGACCTATTTGATGGCCAGTGGAGCCAGCTTGCTGGCGCTGATAATCGCCTGGAAATATATTCATATTGAGGAAGCTAGTGATGAAGTCACGCCAGCGTCGTAGCCTGTTGTTAGCCGTGCTGGCCAGCGTGGTTCTGGTCTGGTCGGCCATTTATCACTTTGATATCCCGCCGCGGGAGATGGCACAGTTATTCCTGTACAGCGCGGGGGGCGTCTTGACCATTGTGTTGGCAGCCGCGCTGTTTGTAGCCCTGCTGGTACTGGCTCGGGCGTTATTGCGCATGCTGCAGCGGGCAATAGCGCAGTTTGGTGGCGACTAAAGCAAATCCATATTAACGTCGACTGACATGTCGTTGGCAATTTGCTCCAAGGTGTCTGTGAGCGCATCAAGGTCGCTGGAAGCGGGAATCTCTGCTTCTACATTGGCGGTAAATAGCTGCTCTGCGCTCATCGGAGCACTGCTCACATCACTGTGCATATCAATCACATTGATCGCTTGCCGCGCCAAGGCGCTGGCGATTTCGCGCACAATACCCGGTCGATCCGGGCCCATAATGGACAGGCGTATCGCGCGTTCATTGCTAGCGCTGGTATCAGCCTCAGTCAGGGTGTGAACTCGAACGCTAAGCCCGCGTTCGGACAGCTGTTTTAATGCATCTTCCAACAATGCGCCGCGGTCGCTGGGCAGGGAAACCCGTATCAGTCCGGCAAATTTTCCGGCCAGCTGGGATAGACGGCTCTCCAGCCAGTTACCCTGATGGTCAGAAATGACAGCCGATAGTTCTTCTACCAGACCGGGGCGATCGTCGCCAATAAAAGTGATGATGAAAGAGGTTTCCACCGCTTGGACTCCACATTTGCCGCATGAGGCCGTATATTACCCGCCAAGCCACGGCGCGCCTAGTGTGGTGCCAAATAAGCTCAAACACCGACTTGGCAAACATAGCGGACGGAGAACATGGCAGACTTTGTGGAAGTTCCTATTCAGCGGCTGTCGGAAGAGGTGCTGGCAGCGTTACTGGAAGAGTTTGCCAGTCGCGACGGCACTGACTACGGGCATTATGAGCTGACCCTGGCTGGCAAGGTGGGGCGGTTGCGAGCGCAATTACAGGACGGCAGTTTGTGCCTCTTATACGATGGCGATAGCCAAGAGTGGGACTTGCTACCACGTGAGCAGGCTCAGGAGCTGCTGGAATGACAAAGGTGCGGGATATTCTTGATGCGCGGGGTCTGTTGTGTCCAGAGCCGGTTATGTTATTGCACAACAAAGTCAGGGATATTGCGGCCGGAGAGATCCTGCAGGTACTCGCTACAGATCCCTCTACGACGCGTGATATCCCGCGTTTTTGTGAGTTCCTGGGTCACGACTTAGTGGCGCAGGAGCAGGTGGGCCAGGAGTACCACTACACCATTCGCAAGCGGATGCCGGACTGATGTCAGCCGCGCTTAGATTGGAGCAGGTCTTTGCTGATTGCTTCTGCGATAGTCACAATACGGTGCTACGCGGCGGTGCCGATGAGCCGCTGTACCAACCTGCACGCAGGACTCAACAGCAGCACCAGATATTTTATCGAGATGACTATTTTGCCAGTGCTCTGCACGAAGTGGCACATTGGTGTATCGCTGGAGCCAAGCGGCGTCAGCTACCCGATTACGGCTATTGGTATCAGCCTGATGGCCGCAGTGGCCGCCAGCAGCAAGAGTTTGAGGCTGTGGAGGCATTGCCCCAGGCTCTGGAATGGCATTTCAGCCTGGCCTGCGCCCAGGACTTTCACATCAGTGCCGATAACCTGACCGGTGAGACGATTGACGCTGACAGTTTCGAACGACAGGTGATTAAGCAGGCGCAGCGCCTGTGTGAAGAGGGCTTGGGGCAGCGCGCAGGCGCTTTCAGATTAGCCTTGGCGGAGGAATTCGGTGGTCTCGCCACACCGCAGATAGAGGTGTTTGACGCCCTCCAGAATAGTTTCAGCAGGTGCCTGTGATGCCGGTTTACCTAGTGGATGCCTCTATTTATATTTTTCGGGCCTGGTTCTCCTTGCCGGATCGTTGGCGCACGCCAGATGGCTTCCCGCTGAATGCGGTCTATGGGTACGCTGCCTTTATGCTCGATTTACTCGAAGAGGTTAGCGCCGACCAGCCGGTCATTGTTGCTGCGGCTTTTGATGAAAGTCTGCGAACCTGTTTTCGCAACAAGTTGTATGCCGGCTATAAGGCCAGTCGTGAGCTTCCCGATGAAGCTTTGGCGCTGCAATTGCGCTGCTGCAGGGAGTTGACAGAAGTTCTTGGCATTCCCGCCTACAGTGGCATTAAATATGAAGCTGACGACTATATAAGTAGCTTGGCACGGTTGGCTAGAGAGCAGGGGCAGGACTGCTGTGTGATCAGCCGCGACAAGGATCTGGGACAGCTACTGTTGGGAGCCGGCGATGTGCTCTGGGATGCCGCCAGCGGCAGTCGTATGCAGCGCGAGCAATTTACGGAGAAATTCGGTGTCGCACCCGAGCAGATGGCCGATTATCTGGCATTGGTAGGCGACCCCAGTGACGATATTCCTGGTGTACCGGGGGTAGGCGCCAAGACCGCCGCACAGTTGTTGCAAACCTTTGGTTCACTAGACCAGTTACGCTATCGATTCGATCAGCTAGCGCAAAGCGGTGTGCGCGGCGCCGCCAGAATTAGTCAGAATCTTCAGCAACATTGGGGGCAGGCGCTGCTGGCGCGCAGTCTGGTGCAGTTAGCCGAGCATATTGAAGAGGTAAACGTATTGCCATCCGCCTACCAGTTACAAGCAGAGCCGCTGCTGGCGTTGCAGGGGTGGTTACTTGAGTTGGGCATTGAAGGACCGTTGCCTGCTCGCTGTGGCAATCTTGCGCAGCGCGTGAGGAGGCGCTGATGAGAATAGTAGCTGATAGCAATATGGTGGGCGTTGAAGAACTCTTTGGCGCACTGGGCAGCGTTGCCTTGTACCCGGGACGCGAGCTGCGTGCTGAACATGTCCGTGACGCCGATATACTGCTGGTAAGATCGGTGACCTCAGTAGGTGCGTCGTTGTTGGATGGCAGCGCCGTGTCATTTGTAGGCACCGCCACCAGCGGTTTCGATCATGTTGATGTCGATTATCTGGCCGCACAGGGGGTCGGGTTTGCTCATGCCCCGGGTTCGAATGCCAATTCGGTACTGGAATACGTGATTAGTGCGATTGCCAGTTGCGACGACTACCTGGAACAGCTGTGCGCTGGAGGTACGGTGGGTATCGTTGGTTTTGGGGTGATTGGTAAACGCCTGGCTGCGCGTCTGAACACTATGGGTATAGCTTGCTGTGCCTACGATCCCTGGCTGGAGCGTGGATCTGATCAGCGGCTGGTCGACCTGGATCAAGTCTTGAATTGCACCGTAATATGCGTCCATGCTGAGCTGACGCGGCGTGAGCCCTGGCCAAGTTATCATTTGCTGGACGCTGAAGCACTGCAGCGTATTAGCCTGCATAGTTTGCTGATCAATGCCGGGCGTGGGCCCATCGTTGACAACAACGCGCTTAAGCAACTGCTGTCGGAGCAGCCCCAGCGTCGAGTGATTCTGGACGTGTGGGAGCATGAACCCACAATTGATGTAGAACTGATGCAGCGCTGTTTTTTTGCAACGCCACACATCGCAGGTTATAGCTACGATGGTAAAGTTTTGGCGACCCGCATGCTGCGCGACAGTGCCTGTAGGGCCTTGGGTCTGACGATCCCGGATGCTTCCTCAGGTCAGCTAGAATCGCTCTCGCTGGAAGTTCCTGCCAATTTGTTCAAGGCGCAACTCATCCGTTGGCTGCAGGCTAACAGTTATAGCGTGCGCAGCGATGATGAGCGTATGCGGCTTAATGCTGGCGCAGATTTTGACCAGCAGCGCAGCGACTATCCGCGGCGACGCGAGTTGGCATCGTTGTCGATAGTAAACGCCAAGCAGCTTGATGCAGAGCAGTTGGCACTATGTCAGGCTTTGGGAATTCAATGTTAATAAGCCAATGTTAATAAACCAATGTTAAAAATCGGCCTGGTGATAAACCCCTATGCGGGTATCGGCGGCAGTGTGGCACTGAAAGGCAGCGATGGGCCTGACGTGCGTGAGCGGGCATTGGCACTCGGGGCTGAATTACGTGCACCGCAGCGTTGTCAGCGTGCCTTGGCAATGCTGGCGGACGCGGATATACACGTGCAGTGTTGGGGTGGTGCCATGGGTGGCGATATTTGTGCTGCTTTGGGCCTGCGGCATCAAATCATTGGCTTGCCGAAGTCGGCGGATACCGGACCTCAGGATACGCTGCTAGCTGTTCAAGCACTGCGCGAGTGCGAACTTGACCTGCTGGTGTTTGGTGGTGGTGACGGTACCGCCCGAGACGTTCTTGATGCACTGGGTTCAGAGTCTGAGCTGCCAGTGCTGGGAATACCCTGCGGTGTAAAGATGCATTCAGGAGTGTTTGCCGTGGCACCGGAGGCGGCGGGAGAAATACTGTTGCGACTGGTCGCGGCAGGCTTGGTCAATGTGCAGCTGCGTGAGGTCCGCGATATTGATGAGGCGGCGTTTCGACAAGGCCAGGTGAAATCCAAATTCTATGGCGAATTGCTGGTGCCAGAGGTGGGCAGTTTTTTACAGCAAACCAAGATTTCCGGTGTTGAGAGTAAAGAGCTGGTAGCCGCAGAAATCGCAGCAGACGTTGTTGAGCGCATGCAAGCAGATACTTTGTATGTGATTGGGCCTGGGTCTACCACTGCCGCGATTACAGAAGAGTTGGGCGTGAACGGCACTTTGCTGGGCGTGGATGTTGTTATTGCAGGGCAGCTGAGTGGCAGCGATGTGACTGCTAACGAGCTACTCGCATTGCTGCAGGAGTGGAGTGGGCCGTCGCAAATTCTGGTGACCGCCATCGGCGGTCAGGGACATGTCTTTGGTCGTGGCAATCAACAGTTGAGTCCCGCAGTTATCCGCGAGGTCGGTGTTGATAATATTGTTGTCGTCGCTGGTAAAGGCAAGATAGCGGCGCTGTCGGGGCGCCCCTTACTGGTAGATACCAATGACCCTGAACTCGACCGTGAGCTGGCAGGTTATCGCCGCATATTGACCGGTTATCAGGACGCTATCCTATACCCCGTAGTGGCGGTGCAGTGACGGCAGGGTCAATCGAGGCTGCACGGCTCGCGCTGCGACCAATGATGCTGCAGCTGGCACAGCGTTTGTCACAGAGCAGCAAAGAAGCATGCAGACTGTTCGATGGGCGCGACGACAGCGCTCCTGAATGGGCGCAGATTGCGATCGATTACTATCACCCCGTGTTATTGGTGTCACTGGAGGCTCCCCTCGCGCCCCCTGTACTAGAAGCACTGCTGGACGGCCTGGAGCAGACCTGCGCGCTATTTGGCGCCGAAACTATCGTCTGCCAGTCCTGCCACTTGGCCGGCAAACCCGTGCAAGTGATGCGGGGGGCTTTGCCAAGTCAGCCCATAGCCACTGAGGATGGTCTCAAATATGGCATTGTTCTGGCGACGGGGCTGCCCTTGGGCTTTGCCTTGGAGTGGGCTGAAGCCAGACGCTGGTTAGCAACTGTCTCAGCAGGTAAGCGGGTACTGAATTTGTATGCTGATACCTGTGTTTTTTCTGTTGTAGCCCGAGCCAGCGGAGCTACTCATGCAGTGAACCTGGAACCGTCGGCTGCTGCATTACGTCAGGGGCAGCAGAATCATCAGCTCAATGGGGTGGGCGATGGGGTCAGTTATCTCAGTCACAATGTGTTCAAAAGCTGGGGCAGGCTGCGTCGCAGTGGCCCTTTCGATGTCATTATTGTGAGTCCACCGAACAATAACCCCGGCAGTTTTTTAGCTGAACGGGATTACCCCAGGGTAATCAGCAAGCTGCCCTCATTATGCGCGCCCGGTGCAGAGGTCCTGTTGTGTCTAGACTCGCCGCAGGTGGCAGCTCGATTCCTCTTGGATGCAGTGGCACAACAGGCTCCACAATTGTTATTTATTAAGGACTTGCGGCCTGCGGTGGCTTTTGATGAGCGTGATCACGACCCGGCGCTGAAACTGATGTGCTTCACTTACAGCGACAGCATGTAGTGCATCACGTGGCGAAGCATGATTGATGAGCCAGATTTCAGGGCCGCCCTGATCTGATTAACGTTGGTTTGTGAGTGCTCCATGACTGATGGTGGTAGCTGTTCTTCTTCCTCTACTGGTATACCCAACTCCAGTTCTGAGCGCGAAGATAGCAGTAAAAAACCGCGTTGGGTTAAAACCCCTTGATCCAATGCCTCCTCTCTGACCGTATCTTCAAACTGTAAATACCCCTGTTGGCCCAGCCAGACCATGGCGCTGAAGCAGGCCTGAAAGCGTTCGGAATGCAGACCGTATTCATCGGGAGCGTCCGGGCCCGAGATATCCTCTACGTAGAGGATGGTTTTGCGGGGAAAACGGGAATAAAGTTGCAGCATGATCATCGCGCTGTCGCGATAAAAATCATCTATGTGCAGGTCAGCCATCGATCGGTTGTCGCTCAACTAAGAAGTCGTTAGTGTACGGGATCGGGTTTGGTGGTTCCAGAGAGGAGATTACAGTGAGTAAAGATTTGGAAAATAACGAAAATTGGCGCGAGAAATTGAGTCGCCAGGAGTACGCGGTTTGTCGGGAAAAGGGGACTGAGCCTGCCTTCAGTGGCGAATATTGGGACACCAAAGATGAGGGCAGCTACACCTGCAAGTGCTGTGGGGAGGTGTTGTTTTTGTCGGACAGTAAATTTGATTCAGGTTGCGGATGGCCAAGTTTTTTTCAGCCCGCAGATGCCCCCAAGATCCGTGAAGCCAGGGATACCACCCATGGCATGCTTCGGGTGGAGGTGATGTGTGACAACTGTGGCTCGCATCTTGGCCACGTGTTTGAGGACGGGCCTGCGCCCACCGGTCTGCGGTATTGTATTAACTCGGCATCCATTAGCTTGGATAAAAAATAGCCAATTAAAAACAATAGCTTAGGTTTTTATTTTAAAGTTTTTTGTGAACATGAATGCCCCAGGTACTCCACTGGGGCGACTATGCAGATGCAGGGTTTGGAAGCAGGCAGAAGGAGGACGGTGCGGCATTAAGCGACTGCTGACAGCCTAAACCAAAAAGGGCCAACCTGACGGTTGACCCTTTTCTTGATTTGGAGCGGGAAAGAGCCGGGGTTGCGTACAACTTCGAACCGCTTTAACCAAAAAGGGCCAACCTGACGGTTGACCCTTTTCTTGATTTGGAGCGGGAAACGAGGTTCGAACTCGCGACCTCAACCTTGGCAAGGTTGCGCTCTACCAGCTGAGCTATTCCCGCATAACGTGTTTAAACCGCCGTCACGGCCACGTGTTTAAACCGCCGCCACGGTTGCAAGTTTTCCTTCACTGGTAGAAGCCTAACCACTGTTAAGGTTCCGCTGTACCAGCAAGCTATTCCCGCTTACGTGTTTAAACCGCCGCCACGGTTACTGCATACTCGCTGAGAAATGGCGTCCCCTAGGGGGTTCGAACCCCTGTTACCGCCGTGAAAGGGCAGTGTCCTAGGCCACTAGACGAAGGGGACGCATAGCTCTCAATCGAGTGGCGCGCATTCTAGGACCCCGTGTTCCAAAGGTCAAGCCATTGCCGCCAAAAACTGTGGAGATTCTATTGCAATTTCAAGAGCTTGGCGCGCGCATCGTGATAGTGCAGGATTTTGCCTGCCTCCGCGGCGCTCCAGCGCTGGTCGTCCAGTTGTTGATAGATGGCGATTTCCCGGTCTGGCATCAGATGCAGGCACTCGCCTCCGAGGAACCAGAGTATCTCGCGCGGGAAGTAGGGCGCCAGGTCTGGACAGCTGGCAAACAGCTGATTGACAAGGACCGGACCCGAGCTATAGAGCTCAGCGCCGGTGGCAATGTGGTTGAATCCTTCAGACATGGTGCGCAGAGGATCGTCGTCAGAGCACTGCTCGCAATGTTTGGCTAGTAGGCCACTGAATTTGTTGAGCAAGTCGATACAGTGCTCGCGATATTGATCATCGTTCATAAGTTAGTCGCGTGGTTGGTGAGTCGGATATACAATAGCGGGCTTTTTTAGCGATGCACAACAGGAAATACATGACTGCAGCATTAACCATAAGCAATTTGCAAAAGCGCTACCCCAACGGCGTTGAGGCTCTCAAGGGTATCAGCCTGGAGGTGGCTGAGGGCGATTTTTTTGCGTTGCTTGGGCCCAATGGAGCGGGTAAGTCCACGACCATCGGCATTCTGTTCTCACTGATTAACAAAAGTGGCGGCAGTGTGCAGATTTTCGGGGTAGATATTGACGAGAACTTTCCGCTGGCCAAGAAGAGTATAGGGATTGTCCCGCAGGAATTTAACTTCAATGTGTTTGAGCGAGTCATCGACATATTGGTGACGCAGGGCGGCTATTATGGCTTGCCAGCGGCGCTGTCCCAGCAGCGTGCAGAAAAGTATTTGCAGAAGCTCGGTCTGTGGGAAAAACGCTTTGATCGGGCCAGGGAGCTTTCAGGCGGTATGAAACGACGGCTGATGATCGCCCGCGCGCTGGTGCACGAGCCGCGCTTGCTGATACTCGATGAGCCAACCGCCGGCGTAGACATTGAGATGCGGCGTTCCATGTGGGACTTCCTGCGGGAGATCAATGTCGATGGCACAACCATTATTCTCACCACGCATTACCTGGAAGAGGCGGAGATGCTGTGTCGAAATATCGCCATTATTGATCATGGTCTTATCGTGAAAAACAGCAGTATGCGTGACCTACTGCAGCAGCTACATACCGAGGTATTTATGCTGGATATGGCGACGTCGTTGCCACCCAGCATTGCGCTGACGGGCTATTCCTGCCGGCGGGTAGACGACCATACGCTGGAGGTGGATGTCGACAAGGGACAGACGGTCAACCAGCTGTTCAGTCTGTTGTCGGAGCAAGGGCTGGAAGTGAGCAGTATGCGCAACAAGGCCAATCGGCTTGAGGAAATGTTTGTCAGCTTGCTGGGCCCTGCGCCGCTGGAGGCTGTTGATGAATCCTAATGAAAAGTGGGTAGCGTTTTACACTATTCTCATTAAGGAGATTCGTCGTTATCTCCGCATTTGGCCGCAGACACTGCTGCCACCAGCCATAACTATGACGCTGTATTTTGTCATTTTCGGAACCTTGATTGGCTCGCGGATTGGTGAGATGGGTGGCTTTACCTATATGCAGTTTGTAGTGCCCGGGTTGATTATGATGTCGGTGGTGACCAATTCGTATTCCAACGTGGTGTCTTCGTTCTTTGGGGCAAAGTTCAACAACAGTGTCGAAGAGCTACTGGTATCACCCGTGCCCAATGTGATTATTCTGGCCGGCTATGTCATGGGAGGTGTCAGTCGTGGTCTGTTGGTCGCCATTATTGTGACTTGTCTGTCGTTATTCTTTGCAGACCTGGAGGTTAAGCACTTTGGTCTGACAGTCGCGATTGTGTTGATGACTTCGGTATTGTTTTGTATGTTCGGTTTTATTAATGCGGTTTTTGCCAATAACTTCGACGATATTTCGATTGTGCCCACGTTCATTTTGACCCCATTGATCTATCTGGGCGGCGTATTCTATTCACTGGATTTACTGTCGGATTTCTGGGCGGGTGTGTCGGCTCTCAATCCCCTGGTGTATGTGGTGAATGGCTTTCGCTATGGCGTGCTGGGTGTCTCTGACGTCGATGTTGGTTTTGCCTTTGCTATGTTGGCGTTGTTCAACGTGGTGGCCTTCAGCTTCTGCATGTATCTGCTCAATACGGGCAAGCGGCTGCGACAGTGATCCGCTATGAGTGACCAGTCGCCGCAGAACCCGCTGGGCAAGATTACGCCAGCAGCGCAGCATTACGCCCCGGAGTTGCTGTATCCGATACCGCGCCAAGAGGGGCGCCTGGCACTGCCCATGGCGAGCTATCCAGGTGCGAGCCTTGGCGAAGACATCTGGCACCTGTGGGAATTGTCATGGCTGGATGCGCAGAGCGTGCCGCAGGCGCGAGTAGGGCGTCTGCACATTCCGGCGACTTCAGCCAATCTGGTAGAGTCCAAGTCGCTGAAACTGTATCTAAATTCCCTGAATATGACCCAGTTTGGCAATACCGATGAGTTGATTGCGACAGTGTGTGCAGACATCGCTGCTGTGGTTGGCACCGAGGTGCAATTAAAGCTGCTGGGCCTGGATGACCCGGCTTTGGCCGTGCAGGCTTTGCCAGGCGAGAATCTAGACTGCTTGGCGCCTGAGTCTATTCCGGCGAGCCCGGACGTCAGTTTGTTGCGTGCTGGCGGTGGCGCGCAGGAACAGGTTTACCACAGTCACCTATTGCGGTCGCTATGCCCGGTTACTGCGCAACCGGACTGGGCCAGCGTGATTGTCCGCCTGCGGGGGCGGGCGCTAGAACCCGCCAGCCTGCTGGCTTACCTGTTGGGTTTTCGTCAGCATCAGGAGTTCCATGAGCAGTGCGTAGAGCGCATCTTTTGTGATCTCAGCGCAGTCTGTGAGCCGGCTCAGCTCTCGGTGCAGGCTCTTTACTGCCGCCGTGGTGGGCTAGACATCAACCCCTGGCGTTGCTCAGAAGCAGCTGCTGCGCCACTGATCAGAAGTGCCCGCCAATAGCGGTGGATTAGTGATCCGGGATTAAGATCTGGGGCGACCTCTGCCGCGCAGCTTGTCACCGCCTTCCATCTTTAACAGCAGTCGCAGTTCCTCGCTGGCGACCTGATTGCCGTGACAAAGCTGAGTAACCAGCGCCTGCTTGCGACGGTAGGTGGCGGCGCTGCGGTGTTGATGTCCAATAATACGCATAATGTGTTGCCTCGGTAGTGCCCGTTACTGTTGCTGGGCTGATGCGTCCATTACACCCGTCCACGGTTCTGGTTCCCATGGCATAGGCCGCCACTGACATGTCATAAGGCGTCAGCTGTTAAACGCGATCAGTGCCAGTAAGGCTGGCAACCCGCCAGTGTTGTGGTATCATGCGCGCCGCGTCGGGAGAGGTGTCCGAGTGGCCGAAGGAGCACGCCTGGAAAGTGTGTATAGGGCAACCTATCGAGGGTTCGAATCCCTCCCTCTCCGCCATTTTATGGTGGCCCTTACGGTCCCCCCGCAACGATAGGAAGTGAACTCCGCCAGGCCTGGAAGGGAGCAACGGTAACTTTTGATTCGTGTGCCGGGGTGTGGCTGTTTGGGCCGCCACCTTAATCGTGTATGCTAGCGGCCTAAATGCAGGGTTAACAAGTCTATGTCGTATCAGGTCCTGGCCCGCAAGTGGCGGCCCGGAACATTCAGGGAAATGGTCGGGCAGGAACATGTCCTAAAGGCGTTAATTAACGCTCTTGATCACGACCGCCTGCATCATGCGTATTTGTTTACTGGAACCCGCGGTGTCGGTAAGACCACTGTGGCGCGTATCTTTGCGAAAAGTCTCAACTGCGAACAGGGCGTAAGTTCGGTGCCCTGCGGCGAGTGCGCTTCTTGCCGTGAAATTGCAGAGGGTCGTAGCGTTGATCTGATTGAAGTGGATGCGGCGTCGCGCACCAAAGTAGAGGACACGCGCGAACTTTTGGAAAACGTACAGTACGCGCCAACACGCTGCCGGTATAAGGTGTACCTCATTGATGAAGTACACATGCTGTCGACGCATAGTTTTAACGCTCTGCTGAAAACACTGGAAGAACCTCCGCCTCACGTTAAATTCTTGCTGGCCACCACAGATCCCCAGAAGTTACCGGTAACGGTTTTGTCACGCTGTCTGCAGTTCAATCTGAAGAATATGCTGCCAGAAGTGATTGTTGCCCATCTGAAGAACGTCCTAGAGGCTGAGTCAGTTGCCTTTGAGGAGCCGGCGCTATGGCTGTTGGCACGCGCGGCTACCGGCAGTATGCGCGATGCTCTCAGCCTCACTGATCAGGCGATTGCCTTTGGCTCCGGTCAATTGGGCGAGCAGGACGTTAGAGAAATGTTGGGCACCGTGGATTTGGTGTTCGTATATGCGTTGCTTGAAGCCGTAGCGGCTCAGGATGCAGCAGCTGCGCTAAAATCAGTCGAGAATCTCTCACAGCATGCGCCTGATTATCCCGGAGCGTTGCAAGAACTGGTTGGCTTGTTGCATCGCGTTGCAGTTGCCCAAACCGTTCCAGAGGCAGTTGATAATAGCTGGGGTGATGCGCAGAGAGTTCAGTCTATAGCCGCCTCTATCAGCCCTGAGGATGCGCAGCTCTACTACCAGATTGGGCTCAATGGGCGCCGTGATCTGCCGTTTGCAGCCGACATGCGCAGTGGACTGGAGATGACCCTGCTGCGAATGATTGCTTTCCGTCCCGGGGAGGTCCTGGATGCCGGGGAGTATGAAGAGCTTGTGTCCGGGGAGGACGCAGAACCGGTAAAAAAGCCTGAGGCGCCTTCGGCGCCTGTGCTATCTGCGCCTGAACCGGCAGCAGCTGTTGCTGCGCAGGCATTCAGGTCTGAGCCGCCATCTACGCCGCCAGTAAGATCAGCGCCTCAGGAACAACAATCAGCACCTTCTGCAAAACCGCCAAGCTCCAGCTTTGGTGGCTCAATGCAGAAACGTCCCCATCCAGAGCCAGAACCAGAAGGGGCTCTGGTCGATGTTGCTGAGGACGTTGCCGCCAAAGCAGTCCCGGCAGTAGCTACCAAGCCGGTAGACCCCGCGCAGTTGTTTGAGCCTGGCCGCTGGGCAGACCTGCTGGACACGCTCAAATTTTCCGGAGTGCTGCAGAATGTAGCGTCCAACTGCGAGCTGCGTCAGGTGGAAGGCGACAAAGCTTACCTGGTGCTGGATGAGGCTAATGGCTCGTTGTACAACTCCAGCGTTGATGAAAAAATAGCCAGTGCATTGAGCCAATTATTGGGGCGTGAAATACACGTGCATGTAGAAATTGGCTCGCCGCGACAGGAGACTCCGGCAGCCAGAGCTCAGCGCTTGTTGGATGAGCGGTTGGCCCAGGCGGTGGTGTCTATAGAACAGGACCCCCGCGTTAAACTATTACTAGACACATTTGCGGGCACTTTGGACCGCGATTCGATAACTCCGATTAAACACTGAGGGTAGATGTGAAAAACAGTATCGGTGACATGATGAAACAGGCTCAGCAAATGCAGGAGTCTATGCAGAAAGCACAGGAACAACTGGCCAACGTCGAGCTCGAAGGGCAGGCGGGTGCAGGCATGGTCAAAGTGATCATGAGCGGGCGCTACGATGTCAGGCGTGTCAGTATTGATGATGCGGTAATGGGCGAGGCCAAAGAGGTGCTAGAGGACTTGCTGGCAGCGGCAGTCAATGATGCGGTCAAGAAGGTAGAGATCAACAGCCAGCAAGCCATGGCCAATGTTGCCGGCGGTCTGGACTTACCTGCTGGCTTCAAAATGCCGTTCCAGGACTGACGGTGAGTTTTAGCCCCCTCATTGAGAATCTGGTGGATGGCTTGCGCTGTTTGCCCGGTGTCGGCCCCAAGTCAGCCCAGCGCATGGCGCTGCATTTGTTAGAACGGGATCGGGAAGGAGCGACAGCGCTTGCCGAGTCGCTGGTGGCGGCAATGACCGGGGTGCGGCATTGCCAGCAATGTCGTAACTTTAGTGAGGAAACGCTGTGCTCCATTTGCCGCGACCAACGTCGCGACAACAAGACTCTTTGTGTGGTCGAGTCGCCCAGTGACGTAATGGCGGTAGAGCAAAGTGGGTCCTACCGCGGCCAGTATTTTGTATTGATGGGACATTTATCGCCGATTGATGGCATTGGTCCGGAAGAGATAGGCCTGGATCAGTTGCAATCGAGGGTAGCTGATGAAGACGTGACAGAAGTCATTCTGGCGACCAATCCCACCGTAGAAGGAGAGGCCACGGCATACTATGTGGGAGAACTGTTGCGCGCTGACGGGGTTACCGTAACGCGCATTGCACACGGCGTACCCTTGGGCGGAGAACTCGAATTTGTAGACGGTAATACCCTGGCGCATGCGCTCAGCGGTCGCCGCGAGGTAGGCATAACATGAGCTGGCAGTTGGTCACAGAAAACGAGGTTTTTGCAGAGATTTTAGCGGCGCACAGTGACGCCAAAGCTGTCGTCATCGATACTGAGTTTATGCGTACCGATACCTTTTATGCCAAAGCCGCGCTGATCCAGCTGTGTTTTGTGGGCAGCGAAGAAGCTTGGCTGATAGATCCGCTTACCGTGTCTGATTTATCGCCATTGGCAGAGCTGCTTGAAAACCCTCACATTACCAAAATTTTGCATTCACCGAGCGAGGATCTGGAAGTGTTTCAGCATCTGCTGGGATGTTTGCCACGCCCGCTGTTTGATAGCCAGCGCGCTGCCGCCTGTTTGGGGCTGGGCTTCGGACTCGGCTATCGTGGGTTGATTGAACAGTTGACCGGCGCTCAAATACCCAAGGAAGAGACCCGGTCCAATTGGCTACGGCGTCCGCTCTCAGACGCCCAGTTGGAATATGCAGCTCAGGATGTGTTGCCGCTGGCGCGGTTATATCCGCGCCTACATCAGGAATTGCTTGATGGCGGCAGGTTGGAGTGGGTACTGGAAGACAGCGAAAGCGCAGTGCAGGTAGCTCTGGCGCCAGCAGCGCCGCCGCACTTGCGGATAAAATCTGCATGGAAACTGAAGCCAGTTCAGTTGGCACGTTTGGCCGCCTTGTGTGCCTGGCGCGAGGAGCGGGCGGTTGTCGTCGATAAGCCGCGTAACTGGATTTTGCATGACAAAAGTTGCCTGGCGCTGGCCGAGCGTGGCGCGCGTAGTGAGGCCGACCTCGCCACTATTCCGGACATGCCCGCCTCGGTGGTGCGTAAACAGGGCGCTACGCTGCTAACAGTCTTGCAGCAAGCTGAAGCGAGTGGGGATACGGTGCCGCCATTGCCTGAGCCGCTCTCGGCGCAGCAGCGCAATACGGTTAAGGCGATGAAAAAGAAGGTGGCGGGGATTGCGCAGGAATGGCAGGTGGCCCCCGAAATACTGCTCACTGGCAAGGACTATGAGTTGCTAGTGCGCTTGGCGGAGCCCGGTGCAGTTATTGCAGAGCCAGTTACCTGGGCGGGGTGGCGCCGGCAGCCTTTGATTGAACCCTTACTGGAAATTGCTAACGCGGCGAGATAACAATGCTGACCCAAATTTACAAGAGCTCGCGTAAAACTGAAATGTATCTTTACGTTGAAAAGAGTCGTGGTCTTGAGGCTGTGCCTGAAGCGCTGCTGAAAACATTTGGTGACCCCGAGCCGATTATGTTGCTGATGCTTGATGCCAAACGCACTCTGGCGCGAGTTGATGCTGACCTGGTGCGTCAAAGCTTGCAAGAACACGGGTATTTTTTGCAGCTACCACCGACGCCTACACAATTGCTGGCACGCGAGCGCAGTGATGGCTGAGTCGCGCTTCTGGGAGACAGTGCCGCTGGCGGAGATGAGCCAGCCACAATGGGAATCACTCTGTGATGGATGTGCCCGTTGCTGCCTGCACAAGCTCGAGGACGCTGACAGCGGCGAAGTGTTTTACACTGGCGTGCGCTGTCGCTATCTGGATGAGCAGGGCTGTCGTTGCTCGGATTATGAGCGGCGCTCGCAAATTGTACCCAATTGTGTGCATCTGCGGGTTGAGGATTTGACTGAGTATCACTGGCTGCCGGGTACCTGCGCCTATCGCCTTTTGGCAGAGGGCAAACCTCTGTTCGACTGGCACCCACTGCTTAGTGGCTCGCCGGACTCAGTGCACGAGGCGGGTATTTCGATTCGCGGTCGAGCGATCTCCGATGAATTTGTGCATCCTGACGGTTACGATGAGCACATCGTACATTGGGTGGATTAACCACTATGATTGTTAGATGGGAGGCGCTGTATGCAGACTGATCAAACCTATCAACTGGCGTGGGCGATTTATGTTTTTGGAGCTGCTGGGCTCGCGGGTGTTGCCGGTTATTGGGTAAGCCGCTGGGGTGGCTCCTGGGCCGCCGTATTCACAGCATTGCTGGTCTCGGCTGCGTTGTTGTTAACGCCGGCACGCGCCACCGAGGACACGTTGGCTCTGGCCCCGGCGCTTGTGGTCGCGGTGTTCGACGCATTGGCTATTGAATCTGCAGCTTTCGCCCGCGCAGGAACACCTTTGCTCTGGTGCATAGGGGCGTCTTTGGTACTGGGCTTTGTGATGATCATCGGGCGTCGCCTGAGCTTACGCGGGCGTGAGGCCGGGCCGATCGGAGACGCCTGATGAGCGCTCTGCGTAGTTGGTTGGTTGTGCTGCTGGTGCTCGGTGCTGGCAGTATGCTGTCGCCGCCGCTAGTGGCCAGCGAACGGCTCCCAGATGTGCGCTTATTGATCGATATTTCGGGAAGTATGCGCGAGTCGGACCCTGATAATCTGCGCGCGCCTGCTCTGGAACTGATGGTTAGGTTACTGCCAGACGGGTCTCGTGCCGGCGTCTGGACGTTCGGCGAACACGTCAATATGCCGGTGCCGCATGCCTTGGTAGATGAGCCTTGGCGCGAGCGCGCCTCTGCCGCGGTGGCAGAGATTGGTAATCATGGCTTGCTCACCAATATCCCTGAGGCACTGCGTGCCGCAACGTGGGATGCAGCGCGGCTGCACTATGATTACCAGACGTCGGTGATCTTGCTGACGGACGGTAAGGTGGAGGTGTCTGCTGATGGCGCAGAGAACGCCGCAGCCGCCCAGTTGTTGTTGGAGCAGACGGCGCGCGAATTTCGTGAAGCTGGCATCACAGTGCATACCATCGCGCTGTCCGCAGAGGCAGACGAGACCTTTCTGACCCAGTTGGCGCAGGCAACCGGTGGTCTGTCAGAACGCGTAGTCAGCGCGGAGCAGTTGTCTGCGGTATTTCTGCAGGCTTTGGATATTGCCGCGCCTACTGAACAGGTGCCGCTGTTTGGCGGGGAATTTCTAATTGATGCCTCTGTCTCCGAGTTTACCGCTTTAATTTTCCATGACCCCAATGTTGATGAGGTCGGTTTGGCCGGTCCCGATGGTCAGCAGTACAACGCTGGCAGCGACAATCCCGCGGTGGGATGGTTTCAACACCCTCGCTTTCAGTTGATCACGGTCAGCGAGCCTGCGGCTGGCGCCTGGTTGATATCGGCGCCAAGTGCCATTGCCAGAGTCAATGTGCTCTCTAAGCTCTCGTTGGAGATTGACGCGCCTCCCACAACGATGCCGGAAGGTCGTATTCCTGAGATCGGTATCAGTCTCACAGAAGCTGGCCGGGCGGTAACCGATGCTGAATTACTGGGCCTGTTGAGCCTGTCGATACAGGTCGAACGGCAGGACGGGGAGCGCTGGCAGTTGCAGGCTAGCGGTGCTGACGTGGACGGTGCCGGGGAAGTCCGCCTGCCGCTGACGATGCTAGCAGCTGCGGGGCGCTATCAAATTCAGGTACAAGCAGATGGCGGGAGCTATCAGCGCGAGGTCAATTTAATAACCGATGTATATGCACCGCCACCCGAGCTGGAGGCGCCGCCAGAAAGTGTCGATACAGGTTGGGTACCGGCTGGTTGGTTGCCGCCAGCGATAGTTTCGCTGCTCCTGTTGGTGCTAGTGGCAGTGTTTATGTGGCCACGCAGACGCCGTTAACCCCTTGCGTCAAAGAGCACGTCTAGGTAGGCTGGCACGCTGGTTTTTTGGAAGAAAGTGACTCAACATGAAATTTGAAGGTACGAAGCGCTACGTCGCTACTGATGATCTAAGCATGGCGGTTAACGCGGCAGTTACCCTGCAGCGGCCATTGTTGATTAAGGGCGAGCCTGGCACAGGTAAGACTATGCTGGCGGAAGAGGTCGCAGACGCATTGGGCATGCGCTTGATTCAGTGGCATGTCAAATCTACCACCAAGGCACAGCAGGGCCTGTATGAGTACGATGCGGTTTCCCGACTGCGCGATTCGCAGCTCGGCGATGGCAAAGTGCATGATATTGCTAACTACATCAAGCGCGGCAAGCTCTGGGAAGCTTTTGATTCAGAGGAGCAGGTGGTGCTGCTGATTGATGAGGTCGACAAAGCGGATATCGAATTTCCGAATGACCTGCTGGTAGAGCTCGACCGCATGGAGTTTTTCGTTTACGAAACCGGCGAGACCATCAAAGCCAAGAAGCGCCCGGTGATTATTATCACTAGTAACAATGAAAAAGAACTTCCCGACGCGTTTCTGCGTCGCTGCTTCTTCCACTTTATCAACTTTCCGGATCGCGACACCATGCGCCAGATTGTCGATGTTCACTATCCGAATATCGCCGCAGATCTGGTACAGGAAGCTATGGAAGTGTTCTTCGATGTACGCAGCATTCCCGGTTTGAAGAAAAAGCCAAGCACATCGGAGCTGATCGACTGGCTGAAGCTGTTGATGGCTGATGAGATACCCGACGAGGTGCTGAAGGAGCGTGACCCCAGTAAGGCGATACCGCCGTTGTATGGCGCGCTGATCAAGAATGAGCAGGATGTCCATCTGCTGGAGCGGCTGGCGTTTATGCATCGACGCGAAATGCGCTAGGGTAGCTGTCGAACCATGCTGATTAACTTTTTTCAGGGCCTGCGTGATGCAGGCGTACCGGTGACGACCAAAGAACTGCTGGACTTGCTGGAAGGTCTCAAGCAACGTATTGCGTTTGCTGATATTGACGAGTTTTACTATTTTTCGCGGACCTGTATGGTCAAGGACGAAAAGTACTTCGATCGTTTTGACCAGGCATTTGGCGCTCATTTCAAGGACTTGGAAGGTCTCGACGACATCATCGAGGCCCTCATTCCCGATGAGTGGCTGCGCAGTGAGTTTTTGAAGAATCTGACTGACGAAGAGAAGGCCAAAATTGAGTCTCTGGGCGGGTTGGAAAAGCTGATTGAGGAGTTCAAGAAGCGTCTCGAGGAGCAGAAGGAACGTCACGAAGGCGGCTCCAAGTGGGTTGGCACCGGAGGCACATCACCGTTCGGTCAGGAGGGCTTTAACCCTGAAGGAATCCGGGTCGGTGAGAACGGCAAGAACAAAAAGGCAGTAAAGGTTTGGGACAAACGCGAGTTTGCCAATCTGGATGACTCCGTTGAATTAGGCACCCGTAATATCAAGGTGGCACTGCGGCGTTTGCGCAAATTTGCGCGTACTGGCGCCACTGAGGAACTGGACCTGGACGATACCATCAGTTCCACCGCCCGCAACGCCGGTTTTCTGGATATCAAGATGGTTCCGGAGCGGCACAACGCGGTAAAAGTCTTACTGTTTTTCGATATCGGTGGCTCGATGGATCCGCATATCAAAACCTGTGAAGAACTGTTCTCCGCGGCGCGAACCGAGTTTAAGCATATGGAAAACTTCTACTTCCATAACTTTATTTATGAATCCATTTGGCAGAATAACGTGCGGCGACACAACGAGCGCACGCCTATGCTGGATGTGATGCACAAGTACAGCCACGACTACAAAGTGGTTTTTGTCGGCGACGCGTCGATGTCACCCTATGAAATTGTGCAACCCGGCGGCAGTGTTGAGCATTGGAACGAAGAGGCCGGTGAGCTGTGGATGCGGCGTATCACTGATACCTATGACAAAGTGATATGGCTTAACCCGGTACCTGAAGATGAATGGGAGTATACGCAGTCTATTTCCATGACCCGTCAGTTACTGGAGGGTCATATGTATCCACTGAGTCTGCGCGGGCTGGAAGAGGGTATGGCCTACCTGTCCAAATAGGCGATCAGGGCAGCGGTGACGGCGACATTCAGTGACTCGACACCGCTAGCCATGGGGATAGAGACCGTAGCATCAGCGAGCTGTCGAATTTCTGCCGAGACGCCTCGCGTCTCGTTACCGAGCACGTATACCACAGACCCGGTGTCGCCAGTGGCGGCATCCAGCAGACTGGTAGATCCCTCAGCCCCCAGCACACGTATCGCAAAGCCAGCTGCCTGACAGGCGGCAAGCCCCTTGCCCAGGTTCTCACAGCGCAGAATAGGCGCGCGATAGAGCGTGCCAGTGCTGGCCTTGATGGCTAGTGGTCCCAATTCAGCGTTGCCCCTTGCACTCCAGACAATACCATTGATTCCACCGGCTACTGCGGAGCGTACCAACATGCCAAGATTCTGCGGATTACTGATGCCGTCAAGTGCCAGCAGGCGTTGTCGCCCCTGCCGTGGCAACTCCAGATACTGTTCTAACTGCCTGAAACCGGGGCACACGATATCGGCGGCAACGCCCTGATCCTGCTTGCCATTGCGGGAAATTCTGGAGAGCTCACGCTTGCCGTGAAAGCAGACTTCGGCGCCGCGTTGAACCGCGAGTTCCTGCATTTTCTGCAATACCGCAGCCGGTTTATTACTGTCGGCCAGGTGTAAGCGAAAGCATTCAAGATTGGGGTCTTCCAATGCTTCCAGCACTGGATTGCGGCCGTACACGGTAATCATACGGTCAAAGAGGGCCTTACGGTCCTTGAACTCGGGAGAGTCCGGCACTGACATTAGTTGAGGTAACTGTCCTCGGGCGTGGCTTGTGCGCGCGCCCGCTGTGTTACCCGTTCAGCGGCATCACGCATACTTTGTGCAATGCTTTCAATCTCGCTGCCGGTGATGCTTTGGCCGAATGAACCTGCGGCGAAGCACAGCGCGGGCAACTGCTTATAGGCAAAAACAGGCACACTGATGGTGCTTACGTCGTAGCGTGAGCGCGGTTCTATGCGGTCCAGATGCACGTATTCATCGCAGAGTGCGCGCTGGTAGTTATGAGTGATTTCTTCCAGATCCTTCAGGTTCCAGGCATTCTGGATAAGCCGAAGATTTTCGTGTAATTCAGCCTCGGCCTTGGTTTTCAAGGTGACTTCGAAGCCGCGGGCACGAATCGAAATGACCGACATGCGAAGCTTTTGATCCAGCTTCTCGTTGTATTCACCGCGGGCTTCATGGGCCCGTTCAAGCCAGGCTTCAAGTTGTTTGGCAGGCGACCAGGCGGTGAAGCAGGCACCGACAGGGGCGGTGTTGGGTAGGCGCAGGCCGAGCTGGAACTGATCGATCAGCGAACTGGCTGAGGCGTATAGCGCCAACAGAACAACGTGGGTCTTGGAGCGGCCGGTTGCCGCGAAGCCTATATCAAACTCGTTCTCCAGACTTTCGAGCTCCGGGCGGGCATATTCCAGTACTGGAAACTGTGCGAATGCCGCATTACCTGCGGCTATTATGCTGGGCCCCAGGCGATAGGCTTTGGTTTTGGGGTGTTGCACCAAGAAGCCGTAATTGGCCATAGTCGTTAGGATGGCATGGCAGGTCGCCTTGTTCAGGTTCAGCCGGCGGGTCATTTC
This sequence comes from Candidatus Litorirhabdus singularis, assembly GCF_026262625.1. GTDB lineage: Bacteria > Pseudomonadota > Gammaproteobacteria > Pseudomonadales > Halieaceae > Litorirhabdus > Litorirhabdus singularis. Next base: position 637,925 of record NZ_SHNN01000002.1, on the reverse strand, counting down.
GGTGAGTCCGAATGCTTGCTGGGGATTGGCCATCAACAGGTCGAGGATGGCGAGCGCTCGCGCAGTGGGTTGAGAAAACAATGGCACCTACGTTATACCTCTGTTCGGTGTGCAAGCGGCGAGCCCAAAGGCGCCCGCGCTTCCAGTATGAATTATTAAACTTAGGGTTATGGTACTGCCATTGAATGGATACATCAAGGGTAGAAACCCGCGTCTTGAGGATTCCTACTTGTCCAGCGACGGTCTGTTCAGTACCCTATGTCGCGCAGCTATTTACTGCTAACAATAAAACACAAGTTTTCTTGAGGAAGCCCTTATGGATGGAGCAAATACCGCCTGGATACTGACGGCAACCGCGTTGGTACTTTTCATGACATTGCCAGGACTGGCCTTGTTTTATGGAGGGCTGGTGCGATCCAAGAATGTGCTGTCGGTCCTCATGCAGTGCTTTGGTATTGCCTGTGTCGCTTCTATTTTCTGGTATGTGATTGGCTACAGCATAGCCTTTGACGAAGGCTCGAAGTGGCTGGGTGGCTTTAACAAGGTTCTCCTATCCGGGGTCGGTGAAGATAGCCTTGCCGGTGACCTGCCAGAAACGGTCTTTGTCATGTTTCAGATGACGTTTGCGATTATTACCCCGGCTCTGATTATTGGTGGCTTTGCTGAGCGCACCCGCTTTGGCGCCGTGCTTATTTTCTCATTGCTGTGGCTGCTTGTAGTCTACGCTCCCGTGACTCACTGGGTGTGGGGCGGCGGTTGGCTGGGTGAAATGGGCTTACTCGACTTTGCCGGTGGTACCGTGGTCCACATCACCGCTGGAGTAGGCGCTCTGGTCGCGGCCCTGGTTATTGGTAATCGCCGTGGTTTCGGTGAAGTGCCTATGCCTCCTCACAACATGACGATGACCATCACCGGCGCCAGTATGCTCTGGGTAGGCTGGTTTGGCTTCAACGCCGGTAGCGCGCTGGCTGCCAATGGCGACGCGGGCATGGCGATGCTGGTAACCCATCTCTCAGCTTCCGCCGGGGCTTTCACCTGGATGGCCATCGAATGGATAAAGTACGGCAAGCCCAGTGCTTTGGGTATTGTCACCGGTATGGTGGCGGGACTGGGCACGATAACACCGGCATCTGGCTTTGTCGGACCCGGAGGCGCATTGGTGATTGGTGTGAGTGCCGGTATCGTGTGTTTTTATGCCACTCTTACGCTCAAGCAGAAGTTAAAAATAGATGACTCACTGGACGTATTTCCCGTGCACGGCGTCGGTGGGATGCTCGGAACTTTTTTGGCTGGCATTTTTGCCAGTTCCGGGCTCGGCGTGTTTTCAGGGCAGGGCCTTGCCGAGGGTGTAACCATCGCCCAGCAGCTCTCGGTCCAACTGTGCGGTATCGTGGCGGTAGGCCTTTACACCGCTGTAGCAACCTACATCATTTTAAAGCTGATTGGTTTTGTGACTCCACTGCGCGTTAACGAAGAGGAAGAGACCGAGGGGCTGGACACGGTTCTGCATAATGAGCGTGGCTACGACCTCTGATCTGACGCTATATAGCACCAGTGCCTGCCATTTGTGTGAGCAGGCGCTGGAACTGCTGCAACCGTGGTTGGCGCAAGGCATTACAGTGACGACGGTGGATATCAGTGCCGACGACGCGCTGTTCGAACGTTATGGCTGGTTGATACCGGTGCTGCGTCGTGGCGATGGCGGGGCGGAGCTTAACTGGCCGTTCACGCCAGCGCAGATTGCCGCATTGTTACAGGCAGCGGTGCCGTCAGCACCCTCTACCGGAGATTAGCTGCCTACGCGTACTGCCAGCACATCACAGGTGGCACCGTGCAGCACGCCGTTAGCTGTTGAACCCATCAACAAGGCCAGGCCGTAGCGGCCGTGGCTGCCGACTACGACGAGGTCGACGCCAAGTTCCTCGCCGAGAGCATGAATTTCAACTTCAGGCCGGCCCAATACAATGTGTCGATTAGCTTCCGTCACACCGTACTTCTCACCAAACGCAGTCAATTGAGTGCGTGCTTGTTGATGGATCTCTTCCTGAATTCCAGAAAAATCCATGGGGATATCGCCCCCGTAGGCAAAGCTCAGCGGTTCTATGACGTGGATGATGTGTAGCGTGGCGCCATAGGCATCGCGCAGAGCGGCGGCTTTGGCCGCAACTGCATGTGAATCTTCACTCAAGTCGACGGCCATTAACAATGTTTGGTAGTTACTCACGGCACTTCCTCATTAGGATCTGTTGAATACGTAATATATAACATAGTATAGCCCCTGCAAATGCTGCGCTAGGTCAAGTGCAGATGAAAGTGAGTGAGGTAGTAGTGACCTGGGTTCTGATTATTTTTGTGGTGATGGTAGCGCTTTCACCGTTGCTGAGTATGCGCCCTAGCCGGCATCAGCGTCATCTCGCCTCGCTGCGTGAACAGGCCGCATTGGCTGGCATGGTGGTACAGTTGCAGCAGCTGCCAGATATGCCTGACAGCGGTTTGCAGCCGTTTTACTCACGCCGGCGGCCGCGTGAAGACAAGCAGCCACATCCCAATGTAGTCTATCGACGTACAGCTCAGGGTTGGCTGATCGGACTCCGGGAAATACCACCTGAAGTGGCTGAGCCACTGGCTGCTATGCCAGAGGGGGTGAGCCACGCTAGTGCCTCTATGGCAGGTATCGGAGTGTTCTGGGATGAGACCGGTAACTCGGAGGATCTGAAGCTGATTGATAGTCAGCTACGACGCCTTTTGGGCGAGCCTCCGGTGAGCTGAATGACACGTTACACACAATTTTCCTTGACCCGTGCTGGTTCAAGTCTTATATATGTCGCCTTTTGCACGCACCTCTTGAGGGAATATGGGTAAATCACTGGTCATCGTCGAGTCTCCCGCTAAAGCCAAGACTATCAATAAGTATCTGGGCAACGATTTTGTGGTCAAGTCCAGCATTGGTCACATTAGGGACCTGCCAACAGCTGGCAGTGGTAAGAGCGCTGTCGACCCCAAAGAGCGGGCTCGACAGGCAGCGATTACCCGCAAACTGTCGCCTGAGAAAAAGATCGAGCACAAGAAACAGAAAAGTCGGGCGCAGACCATTAAGCGTATGGGCATTGATCCCGAGAAGAACTGGCAGGCGCACTATGAAATTCTGCCTGGCAAAGAGAAGGTTGTCTCGGAGCTACAGAAGTTGGCGGCTGACGCTGACACCATCTACCTCGCGACTGACCTTGACCGTGAGGGGGAGGCGATTGCCTGGCACTTGCGCGAAGCCATTGGCGGCGACGATACGCGCTTTCAGCGGGTAGTCTTCAATGAAATAACCAAGAAGGCGATTCAGGATGCCTTCAAATCACCTGGTAAGCTGGATACCGATCGCGTCAATGCCCAGCAGGCCCGACGCTTTCTGGACCGGGTCGTTGGTTACATGGTGTCACCGCTGCTGTGGGCTAAGGTAGCCCGGGGCTTGTCGGCTGGCCGAGTGCAATCGGTTGCGGTGAAATTGATCGTCGAGCGTGAACGCGAAATTCATGCTTTTATTCCTGAGGAATATTGGGAAATTCATGCTGATTTGTTGTCCGGCGCCAGTGACGAAGTCCGCTTTCAGGTGCGCAAGCACGGTGGCGAAAATTTCCGCCCAGGGGATGAGACCACTGCGATGGCAGCTGTCGCCGAGCTGCAAAAATCGGAATATCGGGTTCGGCTGCGTGAAGATAAGCCAACCAGCTCACGTCCTTCGGCTCCCTTCATTACGTCAACATTACAGCAGGCGGCCAGCACGCGTTTGGGGTTCAGCGTCAAGAAGACCATGATGATGGCGCAGCGTCTGTATGAGGCCGGCTACATAACCTATATGCGAACTGACTCAACCAATTTGAGTGCTGACGCAGTGCAAACCTGTCGCGATTATATCCAGAACAATTTTGCGCCAGAGTATCTTCCAGAAGGTCCGCTGCGTTACTCCTCCAAGGAGGGCGCTCAGGAAGCACACGAGGCGATTCGTCCATCCGACGTTAATGTGATGCAGCATCAACTGCAGAACATGGAGCGCGACGCAGAGCGGCTATATGAGTTGATTTGGCGGCGTTTCGTGGCTTGCCAAATGATGCCAGCACGTTATTTATCAAGCACCTTAACGATCGGAGCTGGAGATTTCGAACTCAATGCCAAGGGTCGAATCATCAAGTTTGATGGTTACACCAAGGTGTTGCCGGCTGGCGGTAAAGCCGCCGAAGATACGGTATTGCCTGATATTAATGAGGGCGAAATACTTAATCTCAAAGAATTACTGCCCGCGCAGCACTTTACCAAACCGGCAGCGCGCTTCGGTGAGGCCAGCCTGGTGCGTGAGTTAGAGAAACGCGGCATCGGCCGGCCCTCCACCTACGCTTCGATTATCTCGACGATTCAGGATCGCGGTTACGTGCGTCTGGAGAACAAGCGCTTCTATGCCGAAAAGATGGGTGATGTGGTAACCGAGCGCCTGCAGGAGAGCTTTACCGAGCTGCTCGATTATGGGTTCACGGCAGGCATGGAAGAGCGCCTTGATGAGGTTGCCGAAGGCAAGCTGGAATGGCGTGCCTTGTTGGACAGCTTCTATGCTGACTTTTCGGAACAGATGCAAAAGGCCGAGCAACCAGAGGGTGGGATGCGTACCAATGAGCCCACCATGACTGATATTGAATGCAGTCAGTGTGGGCGCCCGATGCAGGTTCGTACCGCCAGCACCGGTGTCTTCCTGGGTTGCTCCGGTTATGCGCTGCCGCCAAAAGAACGCTGTAAATCGACGATAAATCTGACTTCGGGCGATGAAGCTGTCAGTGAGGATGCTGACGAAGAGGCAGAATCGCGGCAACTGCGTACTCGGCATCGCTGCCAAATCTGCAACACTGCCATGGACAGTTACCTGATAGACGAAAAGCGCAAGCTACACGTCTGCGGTAATAACCCTGACTGCAGTGGCTTTGAAGTAGAGCAGGGTGCCTTCAAGATTAAGGGTTATGACGGACCGGTGCTTGAGTGCGACAAATGTAGCGCTGAAATGCAGCTCAAGACCGGGCGCTTCGGTAAGTACTTTGGTTGCACGGCGGAGGAGTGCAAAAACACCCGCAAGCTGTTGCGTAACGGCGAGGCCGCTCCGCCTAAGATGGACCCCGTGCCGATGCCTGAATTGGCCTGTGAGAAGGTCGAGGATACCTACGTGCTGCGAGACGGCGCGGCGGGCATGTTTTTGGCGGCCAGCGGTTTCCCGCGTAATCGTGAGACGCGGGCCCCATTTGTGGATGAGATTTTGCCTCACCAGCAGGAGATCGATCCCAAGTACGGTTTCTTGTTCTCCGCGCCGGTGACAGACCCTGATGGCAATCGCAGCCAGATTCGTTTTAGTCGCAAGACTAAAGAGCAGTATGTGATGACTGAGGTCGACGACAAGCCCACTGGTTGGCGGGCCTTTTATCACGGCAACACATGGCAGCAGGAAATTCCGCCCAAGAAAAAGCCGGCAGCCAAGAAGAAGGCAAAACCTAAGAAAAAGGCGGCGGCAAAGAAAAAATCTGCAGCTGCGAAGCAGAAAAAAACCTCGGCCTGAGCCTCTGGGTCAGGCCGCTTATGATAGAATCACTCATCGCATAGGATCAGGGGAACCCTTTGAGCTCATCGTTCTTGGAAATAGTCGAACTCGCCAATGGCGACGTGGCGCTGCAGCGTGCCGAGGAAGATGGAGAGCCGTTGGTGGTTATTCAGTTTTCCGAGGAGTCCCGGGTATACCTGATGGACTCATCGTTGGAAGTGGCCCGGGTTATGATCCAGGCCGGTATTCAGGCGGCGGCTTCAATGGCTGAGCACGAAGGCCTGGAGCTAGAGGAAGCAGATGAGGTGCCACGCACGGTTCATTAAAAAGTGCGGTCGTGGGGCAGCGTGCGCCTGTCATTCTTTAACTAGCAGCCGCGTCGTAGAACCCCAACACTGAGTCCTTCTATGGCAAATTCAACCTCTCCCAGGTCCACTTCAATGGGCTGATAATCAGCGTTCTCTGGCAGCAGTGTCAGATGACGGTTGGATTTACCTTTTTGCAGGCGTTTTACGGTGACTTCATCGCCGATACGCGCGACCACAATATCGCCGTTCTTGACATTACTGGTGCGATGCACGGCCAGCAAGTCATCATCATGAATGCCAACATCAATCATGCTGTCGCCGCTGACCCGCAAAAAGTAGTCTGCTGCGGGCTTGAAAAATGCCGCCGGTAAGTCGCAATATTCCTCAATATGCTCAATCGCCAATACCGGGCTTCCAGCGGCCACACGGCCAATAACCGGAATGCCCTGGCTCTCGGGCAGACGGATACCACGCGAAGCGCCAGGTACCATTTCGATAGCGCCCTTACGCGCCAGAGCCTTGAGGTGCTCCTCAGCAGCGTTGGCTGATTTGAAACCTAATTCTCGCGCGATATCGGCGCGTGTGGGAGGGAATCCGGTGTCCGATATATGACGGCGGATCAGGTCTAATACCTGTTGTTGTCGGTTAGTCAGGTTTTCCATCACAGCGCCTCACAGGGCACGGGCCCCGTCAATTAGATGCTGTGATTATATACAGGCTGTTTATATATACAAGTACTGCGCTAGCGTCTCAGATATCTTCAACGCCGCAGCTGTACTCCGGCTCAATGCCATTAACGGGGCCTGACCAGTCCTCGGGATGGAAGGGCAGGTCGGGGTCGTGTACATCGTCACCATCTAGCTCAAAAGGCGTGCGCCAATCCTCTGGTGGTTCACAGCGCGTCAACGTCAGCTCGCGCCATGATTCGAGTTCGTATTCACTGACCTCGCCGTCCAGGTACTGAGTCTCTATTAGCAGGGTTTGAATATCCCATGCCACTACTTCAAAAATCGCCCCGTTCTGGACGTCCCTGTACCATTCGCCGATAAGAGGTGGCAAAAGTTTCATGTCTGTCTCCCAATAACGCTGTTGCCATTTTGCGTGCTGGTAACAGTCGCGTCACTGTTAAGATATCAAAACGAGTGGGGCTGTCCATTAGCGCCAAAGGTAATTAGCAGCCCCGTTTACATTGATAATTGGTCTACGTAAAAAGACTTTTGGTAGCTTATCAATGGCTTAGCAGAAGCTGGTCTGGTCTCCGCGCGCTGTCGGTTGGTTTTTTAGCTTGTCAGGCTATTAACACCTAACCTATAAATGCGAAAATTGTATAAACAGATGAACATTGAGAGGCACAGTTGTGACGACTACAGCAATTATTGGCGGCACTGGACTGAATCAGCTACCGGGTTTCACTCCATTGCAGGAGTTTACGGCAGATACGCCCTGGGGTGCCCCCTCACACCCGATACAGGCAGGAAAGTTGAACGAGTGCCAGGCCTATTTTCTCGCACGTCATGGCGTGCCGCATCGATTGCCCCCGCATCTGATCAACTACCGAGCGAATCTCTGGGCCCTGCGCGAACTCGGCGTGACTCAGGTGGTTGCAGTCAACGCGGTGGGGGGTATTAGCGCGCCCATGGGGCCAGGTATTTTGTCGGTGCCCGACCAGCTGATTGACTACACGTGGGGCCGGCAGCATACCTTTTACGATGGCGGCGAACTTGGTCTGGAGCATATTGAGTTTACTCAGCCTTATAGCCATCGTGTGCGCGAGTGCCTGCTTCAGGCAGCGCTTGATGCCGGTGTGGAATGTCTCGACGGAGGTGTATACGCTGCCACACAGGGCCCCAGACTGGAGACCGCGGCGGAGATTAGGCGGCTGGCTCAAGACGGATGTGATGTGGTCGGTATGACCGGCATGCCTGAGGCGGCATTAGCGGCAGAGTTAGGGCTTGATTATGCGGCCTTGTGTATCGTCGTCAATTGGGGAGCGGGGCTTGATACTCAGCCCATTACCGAAGCGGCAATGCACGAAATTCTGCAGCAGCAAGCAGTCAATGTTAGCGGCTGGCTGCAACGGTTTTTGCTACGCCAGTAGGGTCGGCCACTGCTGCCGTGGCGTCAGATGCTGCCTGTGGATCGATAAACGGCAAGAATTCATAAGGCGTTACAGTGACAATGATACCCACCAGCGGATGGTCTATAAAGTGTACTTCGCTGCTGCGCATACGCCGTCGCTGCGTTACCTGAACCGGTTGAGCAAAATCGTACCAAGGGCTGCTGGGTAGAGCCAGAGCGTCTGCCAGTTGTTGCGCAGAAACGACTTCTGATCCAGCCATTAACGGCTCATCAGGCGCCATACTAAAGTCCATTTCACTGGTTTCAATACGAAATTGCCAAGCGGCAGTGCTTGATGCCTGCACCGGTGGTGGTGGCGGTGACAGATAGCGTCCGCGACCTTGACCTGAGGCCTCGATGTTCACCCAAAGGTCGGTTTCGATGTGTAAATAGCGCGAGACATGCAACAGAATGCTGCCCTGAAGTACCGGATAGGCCCCGCGTTTCTCGTCGCTGTCCAGCACCATGGCGATGCTTCGATCACGCCCGCGCATCGGCTGTAGCCAACTTTCATGATAGAGCAGATGCAGGTCAGCGCTGCGTCGAATGAGATCTACCTCATCTCGAAATTGTTGAGCGCTGGCGGGTAGTCTTGAGAACGCGGCGGGAACGGACAATTTATACACGGCCGTCGCCGTGCTGTTCGAATCTGCCGTCGGTGCCAGTACTTGAGCATTACGCTCCAGCTCGCCTACCTCCTGCCAGAGGCTCTCCAGACTCCGCTCCCAAAACAAGTCTATGGGTTCAGCGGCGGCGGTTTCAAGCGTAACAAATTCCATGTCGCGAGCAGCATTGTTGTCGGTGGTGATGTCTTCTAGCGCCTGCATGTAGTCCGGGTAACCCAGCTCTGGATAGATGGGCCATTTCTCATTGGTGCGTGGCGTGAGGTAATTGAACACCAGCAATTCGACCTGATACCAGTTGGTATCGTGCTGGGCACTGCTTGAGCTCGACCAGGCCATACACAGCATCATCAGCAGGCACGCCTGACCTCTCACGCTGCGGCTTCGCTGCTGTCTGGGCTTATCTTTTCTATTAGCTGTTGTACGAATTGGTATCGCTCCTCAAACTCGGGAAGTTCACTGTCAAAGCGCAAGCGGGTGCCACCCACCAGACGATAGATATGTGGTTCTTTTTGCACCAGTTTCACCAGTGCCAGCGGGTCGACCTGCGTGTTGTCTGCAAAGTCCAGACTGCCACCGCGATCTCCTGCCTCTATTTTGGTAATACCGAGCGCGCTAGCCAACAGTTTTGTTTGTGTAATTGTGAACAGGTTGCGGGTAGCTTCCGGTAAAAGACCGAAGCGGTCAATCATCTCTACCTGTATCTCGCGCAAATCACTATCGTCGCGGGCGCCGGCGATGCGTTTGTAGAGTACGAGTCGGGTATTGATGTCAGGTAGGTAGTCATCTGGAATCAGTGCCGGTATGCGCAAGTTAACTTCGGTATCGCGCCTGCCGTCGTCATCAATATCCGGGATCTCGCCATTGCGTAACGAGGTGACCGCGCGTTCCAGCATGTCCATATATAAGCTGTAGCCAACACTGTGGATTTGTCCGCTCTGATCTTCGCCGAGCAATTCTCCAGCGCCACGAATTTCCAGGTCGTGGGTTGCCAGTAGATAGCCAGCGCCGAGATCACCGGCAGCCTCAATCGCGTCGAGTCGCTTTTCTGCGTCAGTGGTAATGGCAGAGCGGGGCGGGCACAGCAGGTAAGCGTACGCCTGATGGTGCGAACGCCCGACACGGCCCCGGAGCTGATGCAGTTGCGCCAGACCAAAGCGATCGGCGCGTTCAATGATGATGGTGTTGGCGCTGGGTACGTCGATACCGGTTTCGATAATGGTAGTGCACAGCAGTACATGGAACTTCTGGTGATAGAAGTCGGACATCACCTGCTCCAATTGCTGTTCGCGCATTTGTCCGTGGGCAACCGCTACTCGCAATTCTGGCACTAGCTCGCGTAATTTGCGTGCTCGCTCCTCAATGGTTTTTACTTCGTTGTGCAGATAATAGACCTGGCCGCCACGCAGGGTTTCTCGCAGTACCGCTTCCTTAATCAGACCAATGTTATGTTCGCGCACAAAGGTCTTTATAGACAGTCGGCGCGCAGGTGGCGTGGCTATAATGGATAGGTCGCGCATACCACCCAGTGCCATGTTCAGGGTTCTGGGTATCGGCGTTGCGGTCAGCGTCAAGATATCGACCTCGGCACGCAGTGCCTTGATCGAGTCTTTTTGTTTGACCCCGAAGCGGTGTTCCTCATCAATAATAAGGAGCCCCAGATCCTGATAGGTCACACTGCTATTGAGCAGCTTGTGAGTGCCAATCAGGATATCAACTTTCCCGTTCTTGACCCGCTCCAGAATAGCGCTTTGTTCTGCCGCGCTACGAAAGCGCGACAGCACTTCAACTTGCACTGGCCAGTCGGCGAAGCGATCACTAAATGATGAGTGGTGCTGCTGTGCCAGCAGGGTGGTGGGAACCAGTATCGCAACCTGACGTGCATTCTGTACCGCGATAAAAGCGGCGCGCATCGCTACTTCCGTTTTCCCAAAGCCGACGTCGCCACAAACCAGTCTGTCCATGACTCGCGCACTGGTCATGTCATCCACGACGGCCTTAATAGAATCCACCTGATCCGGGGTTTCCTCGAACGGGAAGGCGTCACTGAACTGCTCGTAGGGCCCGGGTTCGAGTTTGAACTGATAGCCTTCTTTAGCCTCTCTGCGCGCGTATATCTCCAGTAGCTCAGCGGCCACATCGTTAACTTTCTCCGCCGCTTTCCGGCGTGCCTTCTGCCAGCTATCACTGCCGAGACGGTGCAGTGGTGCTATTTCGGGATCAGCTCCGGCATAGCGGCTGATCAGATGCAGGGATGCCACTGGCACATAGAGTTTTGCACCCTCTGCATAGGCTAGCGCAATAAATTCAGTGAGCTGCTCGTCCACATCCAGTGATTCAAGTCCCAGATAGCGGCCCACACCATGATCAAAGTGCACGACGGGCACGCCTGGGCGCAATTCGTTGATGTCTCTGAATGCATTGGCGGTTTGCGCTGCGCTGGTTTCGCGGCGCCGGCGCTGGGCGATGCGGTTGCCAAATAGCTGTGCTTCGCAGATAAGTGTTGGCGCATCGTCACCAAAATATACTCCGCGATCAATAGGTGCGGTGCTAATGCCGAAGTCAGCACCGGCGCTGATAAACTCGTCCCACCCGGCGTACTCGGTTGGGTGCAGTTTAAGCTCAGCCAGAGACTCCAACAGAATCTCACGCCGACCTGCCGATTCCGCGCACAGTAAAACAGGGCCATGGTGCTCCTCAACGAAGTGCGCGATCCGCAGCGCAGGTGAGCGAGCGCTCTGGTCCAGGCTGAGGTCCGGCGGTGGTAGAAGCCCTGGAGACATATGAGTAGGGGCGTCTGGTTCGGTGCGCAACTCCAGCAAATGATGTTGGCCCAATTCGCTGTAGAGTTCTGCCACGGTTAAGAAACCGCGCGTAGGCGGCAGCAGCGGGCGGCGCGGGTCGACGCCATATTCCTCAAAACGGTGCGTGATCTCAGACCAGAAATGTTCAGCGGCAGAATGGTGGGAGCCGATGGCGCTCACCTGGCAGTCGTCAGGTAAGTAGTCAAATAGAGTTGCGCAGTGTTCAAAGAATAGCGGCAGGTAGTATTCGCAGCCGCCGGGTATCCGTCCCGCGCCGACTTCACTGTACATGGGGCAGGCGTCGTGATCGACGTCGAAGGCCGCCAGCCAATTGTCCTGAAAGCGCATAATTGAGCGACGGTCGAGGGCAAACTCTCGAGCCGGCAGCAGGTCAATAGCATCAACTTGCTCGATGGTGCGCTGGGTCTCCGGGTCAAAGGTGCGCAGTGTTTCTATTTCGTCATCCAGCATATCGATGCGAAAGGGCAGCCGACTGCCCATAGGGTATATATCAAACAGTGAGCCGCGCATTGCGTATTCGCCATGCTCAAAGACCGTATCGACACTGCGGTAGCCATTGCGCTCAAGCCGTCGGCGGAACTCCTCAAGGTCCAGCTTCTGGCCCAGCTCTAGTACCAGGCTATAGCCGGTGACGTATTCGGTGGGCGGCAGGCGATGCATGAGTGTGCTGATTGGCACCACCACAATGCCACCTTGCAGGTTGGGTAGGTGGTAAAGCGCGTGTAGTCTTTCGGAAACAATATCCTGATGCGGCGAAAAATTATCGTAGGGCAGAGTTTCCCAATCCGGGAACCGCAGAATCGAAAGATCGCGGCCACGGCCGTAAAAATCGAGTTCGCGCAGTAACTGGCTGCCACCCTGACCGTCCGAGGTGATGACTAATTGCAGCGGGCCGCTTTCTGCACGTTCGACGATCAGGCGCGCGGCAGCGCTACCGTGAACGGGTCCAATGGCGGTACGGGAGTGTTCAGGTGCTGCTTGGGCTAACTGTTGCAGGAGTTCATTAAACATTTATTTACAAACTGTGACGGGAATCTCGGGCGCGTATTGTAGCTAGCTTGCGCCGGCGCCACCATACGAAGATAATACCGGCTCAAAGACCCCCCGACTTACAGGATGATACGGTGAACGATCAAACACGCGAGCGCCCGAGTGATTATTTCAAGGACTGGAAAGAGCGTGAGGCTCTGGCAGAGGCCATGATTCCACTGGTGGGGAAGTTATCCCGCGAGAACAGCGTTAAAACCTATATCTATGGGCATTCGCTGGTTAACCGCTCGGTGCTGGACCTAATGCAGGATCACCGTTACGTCCGCCAGATCGAACAGAATGAATTGTCAGAATACGAGACCTATCCCGTCATCAAAGCGCTTGCCAGCCTCGATTTGGGCACTGCGCACATTGATGTGGGCCGTATTGCGGTTGATTATGAAGCTGAAGGCCGTCCGGCAGGACTGAGCGTTAAGAAGTACGTTAAACAGGTCGTCAGTGAGCTGATAGGCAGTAATGCCAAACCCGTCGTTAAGCCACGCGATGTTGTGCTATACGGCTTTGGTCGTATCGGCCGACTGATGGCGCGTTTGCTGGTTGAGAAAGCAGAGGGCGGAGATACGCTGCGGTTGCGCGCCATTGTGGTACGCAGGGGTAAGGCAGCCAACGATTTGGTCAAGCGCGCCAGCCTGCTGCGCAGAGATTCAGTACATGGTCCGTTTGATGGGACTATCCGAGTTGACGAAGAGCGGCAGTCTTTTGTTGCCAATGGTAATGAAGTCAAGGTCATCTACGCCAATTCCCCCGCCGAAGTGGATTACACCGAATACGGCATCGAAAACGCTATTATTATTGATAACACCGGTATGTGGCGTGATTCTGAGGGGCTCTCTCAGCACCTGCAGTGCAAAGGTGCGAGTAAAGTGATTCTTACGGCGCCTGGTAAGGGCGAGATGAAGAACATCGTACACGGCATTAATGATGAGGAGATCATGGATTCTGACGACATCATTTCTGCAGCATCGTGCACCACCAATGCCATAGCACCGCCTCTTAAGGCGCTGGATGATGAATACGGCATCATCACAGGCCACGTTGAAACTGTGCACGCTTATACCAACGATCAGAACCTTATTGATAACTACCACAAGGCCGATCGACGCGGTCGCAGCGCCGTTCTGAATATGGTTTTGACAGAGACGGGCGCTGCCAAAGCGGTTGGCAAAGTGTTGCCGCAGCTGCTGGGCAAGCTCACAGGGAACGCTATTCGCGTGCCCACACCGAATGTCTCTATGGCGATTTTGAATTTGAGCTTAAAGCAAGAGATTACGGCTCAGGAATTGAATGAGTACATGCGCGGAGTGGCCTTGCATTCACCGCTACGCAAACAGATTGATTACTCGAATTCCCCGGAAGTCGTGTCCAGTGACTTTGTCGGCTCCCGCCACGCCTGTGTCTTTGATTCCGAAGCTACCATCGTCAATGGCAAGCAGGCAGTCATTTATCTGTGGTATGACAATGAGTTTGGTTATAGCTGCCAGGTGTTCCGGATTCTTGAGCAAATGGCCGGTATTCACTACTCGAGCTACCCCAAAGTCGACTGAGTTGGCGTCGGGAGCGGGCCAGATGCCGTGCTACCTGCAAAAACTTGTGCAAAATCAACTGTGTGACGCCGATCCTGTGGCGCAACGCGGGCGAATTCCTTATAATGCGCGCGATTTGGGACGGTCACTTCCCACTCCATTCACATTTGTTAACATTCGCACAGGCATTTGCAATGATAAAGCTTAAGCGGGGTATGGATATTCCCATATCCGGTCAGCCGGAGCAGGCCATAGACGATTGCGCTCCGGCACGGTCCGTGGCCTTGGTCGGCTTTGACTATGAGGGCATGAAGCCCACCATGGCAGTTCAGGTCGGCGACAGCGTGAAAAAGGGTCAAGAGCTCTTCACCGACAAGAAAAATCCTGGTATCTCTTTCACTGCACCTGCAGCCGGGACAATTGCCGCGATTAATCGTGGTTCCAGGCGAGTATTGCAGTCGGTAGTCATTGATGTCGACGGTGATGAGGCCGTGCGCTTTACCCCAGTGAGCGCAGAGCAGGCCCGCAGCCTTGATGCCCAGGCCGTGCGACAGCAACTGCAGTCGTCCGGGCTCTGGACGTCACTGCGTACACGGCCTTTCAGTAAGATTCCCGCCCATGACGCTGCGCCGGCTGCTATTTTTATTAGCGCTATGGACACCCATCCCTTGGCGGCTAACCCGGCGCTGGTCATTCAGGAACAGGCCGAAGCCTTTGCTCTGGGTCAGGATCTGCTGGCCATGCTCAGCGACGGTAAAGTCTATGTCTGCAGCGCCGCGGGCAGTGAAGTGCCCGCCGGAACCAGCAACAAACTCGAGGCGCAACAATTCGCCGGACCGCATCCAGCCGGGTTACCGGGCACGCATATTCATCATTTGATGCCAGCCAGCGTTAACCGTACAGTGTGGACTGTCGGCTATCAGGACGTGATTGCCATAGGCCGTCTGTTCCTCGATGGTGAGATTTATACCACGCGGGTGATATCACTCGGTGGCCCACAAGTGGAGCGGCCGCGTTTGTTGCGTACTCGCTTGGGCGCTGACTTGCAGGCGCTTTGCGCGGGTGAGTTAAAGTCCGGTGACAATCGTATTATTTCAGGCTCTGTTCTTGGGGGCCGTAAGGTTCAGGCAGGCACTGCTTATCTGGGGCGTTACCACAATCAGGTATCGGTATTGTTAGAGGGTCACCACCGCGAGTTTATGGGTTGGCTTTCACCCGGCGCCAGCAAGCACAGCAGTCTGGGGATTTACTTGACCAGCATACTGCCGCGCAAGTTGCTGCCAATGACCACAACGACCAATGGCAGCGAGCGCGCGTTGGTGCCGACGGGCAGCTACGAGAAGGTGATGCCGCTGGATGTGCTGCCGACCCAACTACTGCGAGCGCTGGTAGTGGGTGATACCGAAACTGCACAGAGTCTTGGTTGTCTTGAGTTGGAAGAAGAAGACCTGGCGTTATGCAGTTACGTATGCGCAGGTAAATATGAATACGGGCCGATTCTGCGGGATAACCTCAACATGATAGAAAAGGAGGGCTGATCGTGGGTTTGCGTAAAATGCTCGATGGTGTCGAGCACCACTTCCAGGAAGGCGGTAAGCTGCAGAATTTCTACGCGCTGTATGAGGTGTTTGACACCTTTTTGTACTCGCCGGATTCAGTGACCCGCAGTACGGCTCATGTGCGCGATGGCGTAGACCTCAAGCGGATCATGATCACCGTGTGGTTGGCGACTTTCCCAGCTATGTTTTACGGCATGTACAATCTCGGCTTTCAGGCCAATACCGTGATGGCCGCCGGCACCGGTGGCATTACAGACTGGCATGGGCCGCTCATCGGTCTGTTGGCCGGTAACGATCCCACCAGCCTCTGGGATTGCTTCTGGTTTGGCGCCGTCTACTTTATGCCTATCTATATAACGACCTTTTTGGTCGGTATCGCCTGGGAAATCCTGTTTGCAATCAAACGGGGTCACGAGGTTAACGAAGGTTTCTTTGTCACATCGGTTCTGTTTGCCTTGATATGCCCACCGGATATCCCCCTGTGGCAGGTGGCAATGGGCATCAGCTTTGGTGTGGTTATCGGTAAGGAAGTGTTTGGTGGAACCGGTAAGAACTTTCTCAACCCAGCGCTTACCGGGCGTGCGTTTCTGTTCTTTGCTTATCCAGCGCAGTTGTCTGGTGATTCCGTTTGGACTGCGGTAGACGGTTATACCGGCGCTACTGCTCTGTCGATCATGGCGACAGAGGGCGTTGCTACACTGCAGCAGTCACTGCAATGGGGGCAGGCCTTTATGGGCAATATGCAGGGATCAATTGGTGAGACGTCTACGCTGGCTATTGGGCTGGGTATGCTGGTATTGCTGGTAACCCGGATAGCGTCCTGGCGCATTATGCTGGGTGTGATGCTGGGTATGATCGCCTTATCGACACTGTTTAATGTGTTGGACACGGGCACTAACCCGATGTTTGCTGTGCCGTGGTACTGGCACTTGGTAGTTGGAAGCTTTGCCTTTGGTATGGTCTTTATGGCAACCGATCCGGTGTCTGCTGCGATGACCAATACCGGCAAGCTCTGGTTTGGTGGGTTGATAGGCGTCATGGTGGTATTGATTCGAGTGGTTAACCCGGCGTTCCCCGAGGGCATGATGCTGGCCATATTGTTTGCCAATCTTTTTGCTCCGTTAATTGACCACTTTGTGGTGCAGTCGAATATCAAACGGAGACTTGCCCGTGGCTAATAATGATTCCATTCAGAAAACTCTCATCGTAGCGGTATCGCTTTGCGTAGTGTGTTCGGTACTTGTTTCTGGCGCAGCGGTAGCGTTGAAAGACATGCAGGTTGCCAACAAGCTCGACGATCGTAATCGTAATATTCTGGCCGCGGCCGGGCTGCTTGAAGAGGGCACTCCCATAGCCGAGCAGTTCTCGCGCATTGAAACTCGCCTGGTTGATCTCGATACGGGCGAATTTGTCGAGGGTATGGACCCGGAGAGCTTCGATCAGCGTAAGTCTGCCAAGAACCCCTCAACTTCGCTGGTTTTGAGCTCCGAGCAGGACGTTGCTAAGGTCAGGCGCCGCTCAAATTACGCTCTAGTGTATCTGGTGCGTGAGCAAGGCGAGTTAGAGAAAGTGGTGCTACCACTGCACGGTTATGGCTTATGGTCGACCATGTATGGTTTTGTGGCACTACAGTCAGATTTGAATACCGTGGCAGGGCTGGGCTTTTATGAGCACGGAGAAACCCCGGGGCTGGGTGGCGAGATTGATAACCCGCGCTGGAAAGCTAGCTGGCCGGGTAAGAAAATCTATCAGGACCAGGCGGTGGCGCTGGAACTGATCAAGGGCAGTGTGGATAAAACTCGTGCCGGGTCTGAATATCAGGTAGACGGTCTGGCCGGTGCCACGCTGACCAGTCGTGGTGTTACCAATATGGTGCATTTCTGGATGGGGCAACAGGGCTTTGGTCCATTTTTAGAAAAATTGAAAGCGGGAGACGCATAACATGGCGACTTTGAAAGACACGCTGACGACGCCGATTTTCAAGGAGAACCCGATCGCTTTACAGATACTGGGTATCTGTTCGGCGCTGGCGGTAACTTCTTCGATGCAGGTGACGGTGGTGATGTGTATCGCACTGACCCTGGTGACAGCATTCTCCGGGTTCTTTATCTCCACAGTGCGCAATCATGTGCCGAGTAGCATTCGGATTATTGTGCAGATGATTATTATTGCCTCGCTGGTGATTGTAGTGGACCAGGTGCTTAAGGCCGTGGCTTACGGCATCAGCAAGCAGTTGTCGGTATTTGTCGGCCTGATTATTACCAACTGTATTGTCATGGGGCGGGCCGAGGCCTTCGCCATGAAGAACGCACCCGTGCCCAGCTTTATTGATGGTATAGGCAACGGGCTGGGTTATAGCGTGGTGTTGCTATTAGTGGCGTTTGTGCGTGAGTTGTTTGGTGCCGGAAAGCTGTTTGGCGTCGAGATTCTGCCACTGGTGACCGACGGCGGTTGGTACAATCCTAACGGTTTGTTGTTGCTGCCCCCCAGCGCGTTCTTCTTGATTGGCCTACTGATTTGGGCTCTGCGTAGTTGGAAACCAGCGCAGGTCGAAGAGCCAGATTTTCGCATGGCCAAGCACACCGTTGCCAAGGAGGGTGTGTAAATGGAACATTATCTGAGCCTGTTTGTTCGCTCTATATTTATCGACAATATGGCGCTCGCCTTCTTCCTGGGCATGTGTACGTTTTTGGCGGTATCCAAGAAAATCCAAGCGGCCTTTGGTCTTGGCGTAGCGGTAATTGTGGTGTTGACCATTACCGTGCCGGTTAACAATCTGATTTACACCTACCTGCTGGCGGATGGAGCACTGGCCTGGGCCGGATTGCCCGATGTTGACCTGAGTTTTCTCGGACTGCTGAGTTATATTGGCGTAATCGCCGCGCTGGTGCAGATTCTGGAGATGTTTCTGGATAAATATGTGCCGGCACTCTATAACGCGCTTGGCGTATTTCTACCGCTAATCACTGTGAATTGCGCCATTTTGGGTGCTTCACTATTTATGGTGGAGCGCGACTATAATCTCAGCGAAAGCGTGGTATTTGGCGCTGGAGCCGGCGTCGGCTGGGCCCTGGCAATTACTGCCCTGGCCGGTATTCGCGAGAAACTTAAGTACTCTGATGTACCGGATGGACTGCAGGGGCTAGGTATTACGTTTATTATTGTTGGACTTATGTCGCTGGGCTTTATGTCTTTCGGCGGTATTGACTTGTAAACGAATAGACCTGTAAACAGACAGACCTGTAAACGGATAGGCAGTTATGATTTTGACAGTTAGTCTTGGCGTGGTGATGTTTACCGCCATAGTTCTCACTCTGGTAGCGGTGATTTTGTTGGCCCGGTCGCGCATGGTGACCTCAGGCAACGTCACCATTAGTGTCAATGGTGAAAAAGAGATAGTGGTGCCAGCCGGCGGCAAATTGCTGCAGACGCTAGCCGCCAACGATCTGTTTTTGGCATCAGCCTGCGGTGGTGGTGGTACTTGTGCGCAATGTAAGTGCATCGTCACTGAGGGTGGTGGCGCCATGTTGCCTACCGAAGAATCTCATTTTACACGGCGTGATGCTGCGGATGGCTGGCGTTTGTCTTGTCAGACCCCAGTCAAAGAAAACATGACTGTGGTAGTGCCCGAGGAAGTATTCGGCGTCAAGCAGTGGGAATGCACCGTAGAGTCCAACTCTAATGTTGCAACCTTCATCAAAGAGCTCGTGCTGAAATTGCCTGATGGCGAAAACGTAGACTTTCGCGCGGGTGGTTATGTACAGCTGGAGTGTCCGCCTCACGAAGTACAGTACAAAGACTTTGATATCGACGAAGAGTATCGCGGTGATTGGGAGCGATTTAAATTCTTTGACCTGAGTTCGAAGGTCGATGAGACAGTGATTCGCGCCTACTCCATGGCAAACTTCCCGGAAGAGAAGGGCGTGGTCAAATTCAATATACGTATTGCGACACCACCCCCGGGTAGTACCGGCATTCCCTGTGGGCAAATGTCTTCCTGGACGTTTAATCTCAAGCCCGGTGACAAGGTTAAGGTCTACGGTCCATTCGGCGAATTCTTTGCCAAGGACACTGAGGCAGAGATGGTGTTTATCGGTGGTGGTGCTGGCATGGCTCCCATGCGCTCACACATATTTGACCAACTGCGTCGTATCAATTCCACACGTAAAATGTCCTTTTGGTATGGGGCGCGGTCACTGCGCGAGATGTTTTACGTAGAGGATTACGACACGCTGGCGGCGGAAAATGACAACTTTGACTGGCATGTCGCACTGTCAGATCCGCAGCCCGAGGATAACTGGGATGGCCTGACCGGCTTTATCCACAACGTGCTTTTCGAACAGTATTTGAAAGATCACCCAGCGCCAGAGGACTGTGAATACTACATGTGCGGTCCGCCCATGATGAACGCAGCGGTCATCTCTATGTTGGCCGATCTGGGTGTTGAACCCGAGAATATTATGCTTGATGACTTTGGTGGATAACCCGCTTCACAATCGACGCCAAGGCCAGCACATGTTGCTGGCCTTTTTCGTTGGCGCTGTGCTGCTACTCAATGGCTGTGGACAATCTGAGCTACCGTTGCAGCTGGCGGGGCCCACCATGGGTACCAGCTATCACGTCACAATCACCCGTCAAGATACGGTGGCGGACACTGATATTCTGCGTAGCGACATCGAGACGCGACTGGAGCAGATCAATGCCAGCATGTCGACGTATCGTGAGAATTCAGAAATTAGCCGCTTCAATCGTGCCGCAAGCGGTGAGTGGCATTCGGTCAGTGCAGAGTTTATCCAGGTATTTCTCGTAGCGCGGTCAGTGACGGACGCCAGTGAGGGTGCCTACGATGTGAGCATTGCGCCCTTGGTAGACCTGTGGGGCTTTGGTCCGCAGATGGGCGATACTGTGCCCGACGACGACGCCATAGCACGCTTGCTGGAGCAAGTCGGAGAGCAGCAAGTCGAGGTCGATGAGCAGGGTATGCGGCTGCTTAAGACTGGCGCCTTGCAGCTGGACTTTTCTTCAATCGCCAAAGGTTATGCCGTAGACCAGTTGGCTGAGTTACTTAACCGCCGGGGTATCACTGACTACATGGTGGAAATTGGCGGTGAGGTGCGGGTTCTGGGTGTTAATCCGCGCGGTGAGGCCTGGCGTATTGCCATCGAACAACCGCGCATTGGTGGAGGCGCTCCGCTGGCGATTCTGGCGCTGTCTAGTGCCGGTATAGCCACCTCTGGCAACTATCGAAACTTTTTTGAGGTCGACGGAGTGCAGTATTCCCATAGTCTGGACCCGCGCACCGGGTGGCCCGTGCAGCATGAACTGGTTTCGGTGACAGTGGTGCATCCACAGGTCACACTCGCTGATGCTTGGGCTACTGCGCTTACGGTGCTAGGCCCAGAACATGCGCTGCGTATTGCAACTCAGCAGGGGCTTGCAGCTTATCTGGTGATAGCAGCAGGAACAGAAATCGTTGTGCGTAAAACGCCAGCAATCGAACACTATTTACAGTAATATGCGCGGATGATGACATTTGTATTCACTTTCCTGTTCTTCCTCCTGGTCGTTGCGAGCATGGCGGTTGGCGTAATCTTCAGTAATAAGCCTATCAAGGGCTCCTGCGGTGGTATGGGGGCTATTGGCCTGGATACGTCTTGCGATATTTGCGGCGGCAACCCTCAGGTGTGCGAGGAGCAAACTCGCTCTGATTCAGCTGCCTCTGAGCTGTTTTACTCGGCAGATAAAAACCGGGATTAACCAGTGCGGTTTTGGCAGCGACAGCTACCGCTTTATATTGGCACTCGCTACAGTTTTTCACGTCAGCGCACTCGCTTTATCGGCGTCGTTTCTATGGTTTCATTGTTAGGGATGGCGATTGGCGTCGCCAGTTTGATAGTGGTGCTGTCGGTGATGAACGGGTTTGGCGGTGAACTTCGCGATCGTATACTGACTCTGGTTTCACACGCTGAAATACGCGCTGAGACCGGTGATCTAGAGGCTTGGTCAGAACTCACCGACACACTGCAAGAGAATCCCTCTATTGTTGGATTCGCTCCTTTTATTGAAACCAAAGTGCTGCTAGCCAGTCAGCGACAGGTGGCGGGCGCCCAACTGGTAGCCATTGACCCACGCTTGGAATCTGCAGTCTCGGCAGTAGCCGACAATATGTTGGCAGGGAAGTTTTCGGCACTCGAAGAGCAGCGCTACGGCATTGTGTTGGGGAGTCTGCTGGCTCGCGGCTTGGGTCTCAATCTGGGTGACAGCGTTGAGGTCACGGTACCCAGGCTGACTCTCACCCCATTGGGTGCCTACCCTCGTACCAAGCGTTTTGAGGTTGTTGGTGTATTTAGTGTTGGTGCGCAGTTGGACAGCAACCGCGCTTATATAGCTTTAGGCGCCGGACAAAAACTGTTGTCTCTGGGAGATGCTGTGCATGGGCTGCGGCTGCAGTTTGCGGATCTCTATGCGGCACCACGGCTGTCACGAGATATCGCTGAGGAACTGGGTCCAGGTTTTCAGGTACGTGACTGGGAGCAGACCCAGCGCAGTCTGTTCAGTGCCGTACGCATGGAAAAAACTATGATCACGGTGCTGCTGATGAGCGTAGTAGCGGTAGCGGCTTTCAATATTGTGTCTACCTTGACCATGGCCATAACCGAAAAGCGCGGTGACATAGCCGTGCTGCGCACCATGGGGATCAGCGCGCGCAGTGTGATGGCGATTTTTATGGCGCAGGGGTTGGTGCTGGCGAGCGTAGGCGTCGCAGTTGGAGCGCTGGTGGGCGTGTTGCTGGCACTCAATATTAGCGAGGCGGTGGCGTTATTGGAGCAGTTGTTTGGCTTCAAGGTGTTTGACCCGCAAGTGTATTTTATCAGCAACCTGCCAGCGGACTTGCAGTGGCGGGATGTGCTGCTGATTGTTGGCAGCGCTTTGTTGCTGAGTCTACTGGCTACGTTAGTGCCGGCTTGGCGTGCTACGCGTATTGCTCCTGCGGAGGTGTTGCGTTATGGCTGAACCAACTACGGTACTGCAGTGTATTGACCTCGGGCGGACTTACCGTGACGCAGGCTTGGAAGTTGAGGTACTGCGCGGCATTAATTTTGAACTGCCGAGTGCAGCACGACTGGCCATTATTGGCGCTTCGGGCTCGGGCAAGTCAACACTCCTCAATTTGTTGGGTGGTTTGGACATTCCCAGTAGCGGGGCGGTAACGATGCTAGGGCAGGATATGAGTGGGCTCAGTGAGGCGCAGCGCTGCAAACTGCGCAACCGCAGCCTGGGTTTCGTGTATCAGTTTCATCATTTGCTACCAGAATTCACCGCATTGGAAAATGTCGCCATGCCGCTGCTGATTGGCGGTGAATCGCGCCAAGCTGCAAACGCCCGTGCAAGCGCGATGCTGGCGCGGGTCGGGCTAGACACTCGTTTGCAGCATCGCCCGGCACAACTGTCCGGCGGCGAGCGGCAGCGGGTAGCCATAGCCAGGGCATTGGTCACGGAGCCAGCTTGCGTATTGATGGATGAGCCTACGGGTAATCTCGACCCAACCTCGGCCAACCAGGTGCTGGCACTGATTGATGAGTTAATGGTGAGCAGTAACACCAGTTTCATTATTGTGACTCATGATCCACTGATTGCTGCGCATATGGATCAAATCTGGGAGTTGTCAGCCGGCGTATTGCAGCGCAAGGGCTCTGCGTGAGAACTGCCAATCTGCTGGCAATGGCCGCGCGCTACACGTTCACTCGGCGTGGAGCTGACTTAAGCAGTTTTTTGTCGCTGCTGTCGATTGCCGGTATTGTGCTGGCTATTACCTTATTGATTGTTGTTCTGTCGGTGATGAACGGCTTTGACCGGGAAATGCGTGAACGCATTTTGGGTCTGGTACCGCAGCTAACGGTGAAGTCTTATCAACCTATCGCCGATTGGCAGCAGACTCTGGATTTAATGGAACAGCATCCCCAGGTGAACGGTGCCGCCCCGTATATACAATTCCAGGGCCTACTGGTTTACCGCACTGGCATTGAGACCGCGCTGGCTACAGGCATTGATCTGGGTGCTGAACGGCGGCTGGGGGTTCTGCAGCGTGCTATTAGCACCCGGCATCTGGAAGCATTTGCAGGCAGCCCCAATGGAATTATTTTGGGCGTTGAGCTGGCGCGTCGTCTACAAGCCACTGTGGGTGATCGGCTGTCGTTGATTGTGCCGGGTCCTACCCGGAGTGCGGCGGGTACTCGTAATCACCATGTTGTTATCAGTGGTCTGCTCGATAGTGGTACTGAGCTGGATCAGGCGGCGGCTTTTGTTCATCTTGGCTTAGCGGGCAAGCTGCTGGGGCGGACCGCCCCGCCAGCGGTGGATGGCTTTCATCTGCAGGTGTCGGACTTGTTTGCGGCACAGCGAATTGGTTGGGAACTATTGGAAAATCTTCCCGCCGGCTTTTACGCGAATGACTGGACGTTTACCCATGGCAATCTGTATGCCGCTATTCAGCTGTCTCGTAATCTTATTGTGGTGCTGCTGCTGTCGATTATCGCAATAGCCGCCTTCAATGTGGTGTCTTCGCTGGTGTTGGTGGTGATCGATAAGCAGGCCGACATTGCCATATTACGTGCACAGGGCGCGACCCCTGGCAGTATTACCATTATCTTTCTGTGCCAGGGCTTGCTGATTGCACTGTTGGGAACCGCGCTGGGGACTCTTCTGGGGCTGGGGCTTAGTTACGGTATCAGCGACTTGGTGGAAGGACTGGAATCGGTACTGGGTATCCAGTTTTTAACCACCGACGTGTATCCGGTGTCGCGACTGCCATCAGATCCGCGTTGGCAGGACATCCTGGTGATCAACGTGGTGACGATTACCATGTGCTTTTTTGCGGCTATTTACCCTGCGCGTCGGGCGGCTCGTTTGGCGCCTGCCGAAGCTCTACGTCACGAGTAGCCTCCGCGAGGCGCCGCGCGCGTTGCTCCTTGCGTATTTCCCAACGTCTCACCACGTCCCAGCGCCAGATAACGCTGACCAGAAAATACCCCAGACAGCCAAAGAAGGTACCGCAGAGCAGGCAGCCTAGCAGGAACGGCTGCCACACCTTTAACAGCCCGTTGTTGATCCACTGCCAGGACAGTTCAAACTCAATTGGCTGAGGTGTCATATCTAAGACCACCGCGCCCAGTTTATACGCAAGAAAAAATATGGGGCCAATGGTTAGCGGGTTAGTGATCCAGCACAGCGCTACCGACAGTGGCAGGTTGGCACGTAACCAGATAGCCGCTAGCGCTGCAAAAATCATCTGCCCCGGTACGGGCATGAAGGCAATAAACAAGCCGACAAAAAAAGCTGCTGCAGAGGAATGTCGATTGATGTGCCACAGGTTGGGCTGATAGATCCAATCGCCGAGCAGATGCAAACCCGAGATCCTCCGGAGCCGGGTCGGGGACGGGGTAATGCGCCTGAAGGTACGTTTAGGCATGGTTCGCTGGCGGTATCGGGAGTCCTGTGCTTGACTGAAAGTAGCCAAGGATAAAGGCGGCTACTTTACATGTATTCATGGATGATTGGTACAGTGGTGGGAGGTTTTGGGGTCGGCTGGTGGCCGGCCCTGCCTTCTTTGACCGCGATTCTCGCAGGCATAGCGCTGGCGTTATTAGGGGCGCTGTGGGCGGCGCGCGTGCGACGCTGGCAAAGCCAGGTTCTGTTTGTCGTCGGATTATCCTGTGGGGCAAGTTTCAGTAGTCTGTGGGGTCACCAGCTGTTACATGAACGGCTGCCGTCTGTTCTGGAAGGCACCGTATTGGCATTGCAGGTGCGGGTATTGGAACCTCCGCAACGACGTGAATTACCTGGTCCGCGTTGGCGTCAGCGCTTTATCGGCGAAGTCTTATCTGAGGTCTGTAACGCTGAGCGTAGCGACTGTCTGTCAGCGGGTAGTCGGGTATTGTTGAGCTTCTACGGTGAACAACGCTTTACAGCCGGTGAACGCTGGCAGCTGGAGGCGCGTCTGAAACGCCCCTGGGGCTTGTCGAATCCTGACAGTTTCAATTACCAGAGTTGGCTGGCGCAGCACAAAATAGCTGCTACGGGCTCTATCCGTAGTCGTGGTCTGGTCGCGCTGGCCAGTGCCCAGCCGTGGCCGAATCCCCATCAGTTTGTACGCCAGCGAATACTGGAGGCGTTGGAAAACAGTGGCCTGGAGCTGCGTGTTACAGCCCTGTTGGCTGCGATAACTGTCGGTCAGCGGGGCGCCATCGCTCACTCAGATTGGCTGCTTCTACAACATCTGGGACTCAATCATTTAGTGGTAGTGTCGGGTTTGCACGTGGGCATGATGGCGGCATTGGGCTTCTGGCTGGGACTGCAGTTGGGCCGCGGTCTGTTGTTGCTTGGGCTATTGCGTCAGGCTAGCGTTGCAGGACATTTGGGGGCTATTTTTATTGCCACCAGCTACAGTGCGCTGGCGGGTTTTGCTCTACCGACGACTCGAGCTCTGGTGATGTTGGGACTGATTCAGGCCGGATGGTTGCTCCGGCGTCGCTTTGGCTGGCGCTATAGCATCAGTTGGGCCCTGTTACTGGTTATGCTCATGCAGCCCCTGGCTACTCATAACGCAGGCTTCTGGATGTCGTTTGGTGCGGTGCTGGCCATTGCCGGGTTGTTACTGTTGCGCCCCGATATTCGCGGCTGGCGACAGCTCCTGTATCTACAATTGTGCCTCTCCACTGTGACTGGTTTGCTTAGCAGCCTGTGGTTTGGCGGCAGCAGTTGGGCGGCCCCGGTAGCTAATCTGGTCGCCATACCCGTGGTTGGACTGCTGGTGGCACCCTTGGGCTTGGCGGGCGTGGCGTTGTTGCCGGTGCTACCGGGCGGCGCCGTGGTTTGTTGGCAGATAGCGGCCTTACCGCTGCGCGGGCTGCTGTGGTTGGGGGAGTGGCTGAAAGAGGGCGCAATTCAGCCTTGGCTCGCCTATCACCCGACACCCGCCAGCCTGTTGTTGGCTTTATCTGCGCTGTTGTTGTGCTTACTGCCTGCACCCCTGCGCTGGCGCTGGCTAGCCGTGCCGTTATTATTGCCGTTGTTGGTCCCTTATCGCCCCGCAGTGCCGGCAGATACCTTAGTGGTCAATGTGCTTGATGTCGGACAGGGCCTTGCGGTGGTGCTGCGCACTGCTAGCCACACGGTGCTGTATGACACCGGGGCCGGAGATCCGGCTGGACCCAATATGGCAACTGCAGTGATTCTGCCGTACTTGTACGCGCAAGGTATTGAAAGTCTTGACCTACTGGTAATCAGTCATGCAGACAATGATCACGCCAGCGGCCTGGACTCAGTGAGAGCGGCATTACCAGTGCAGCGAATCTGGTTGGGCGACCCGGTGGCGGCCGGTATGCCGGACCAAGGATGTGGTGCGGGAGCCACGTTAGCGCTAGGCCAGTTACGGTTGACACAATTGCACCCGGATCCGCTTGGGACTTACCTCAAACGCAACAATCGCTCCTGTGTGTTATTGGTGGAGCATGGCGACTTTCGGGTCATGTTGCCGGGTGATATAGAGCAGGGTGCTGAGCTGGAGTTGATTGGCCGGGCCCAGGGGTCGCTGGAGGTAGATCTGCTGATTGCGCCGCATCATGGCAGTCTGAGTTCATCTTCCGGGCCATTTGTAAGCACGCTGAAGCCCTCTGAAGTGGTCTTCGCCAGTGGCTACCTCAACCGCTTTGGTCACCCCAGACCGGAGGTGGCTGCGCGTTACCGACGGCGAGGGGCCCGCTTGTGGAATACAGCACAGCAGGGCGCGCTCGAGTTTAAGGTGCGAGAAGGCCGATTGCAGCACGCCGCCGGTTGGCGTGAACAACAGCGTTATTATTGGCATTAGATTGGTACTAGGTCGTTTTTATCAACCCAGCTTGCGCCTATAATGTCGTCTTTAGAATGCAGAGATGGGAGTAGAGTGTGCTTGAGCTGGTAACAGCGGGAGGGTGGTTGATGCTGCCGATTCTGCTTTGTTCTGTAGCCGCGCTGGCGATCTGCGTAGAACGGTTGGTAACCCTCAACCCGAAGAAGATTTCGCCGCCGCATTTGTTGGCGCTGGTCTGGCGGCAGTTGAAGAATAATGAATTGGACGCCCAGAAACTGCGCACCTTGCGCACCTCATCTTCGTTGGGAGAAATTCTCGCAGCTGGGCTTGGCAATGCGCACCACGGGCGCGATGTCATGAAAGAAAGTATCGAAGAGGCGGCCGCGCATGTTGTACACCGGCTCGAACGCTATCTTAATCCACTGGGGACCATAGCCGCAGTAACGCCGCTGTTGGGCTTGTTGGGAACAGTGGTAGGCATGATTAAGGTGTTTACCGAGATCATGGCGCAGGGCACCGGCAATGCCTCGGCTTTGGCTGGAGGTATCTCCGAAGCTCTGGTGACTACCGCCGCGGGGCTGGCCGTAGCTATCCCCAGCCTGATTATGCATCGCTATTTCGTCGGTCGTATTGACTCTATAGTGATCGATCTGGAGCAGCAGACGATCAAGCTGGTAGATGCCTTGCACAATGACGCCGCCGCGACTGCCAAGGAAGAGTCGGGCGTTTGAAATTTCGTCGCCAACAGCTTGAAGAGGTTAATGTAAATCTGACACCGCTGATTGATGTGGTGTTTTTGTTGTTGATATTTTTTATGGTTAGCACCAGCTTCACCAAAGAAACACACCTCACTATTGATCTTCCAGAAGCCGTCGGCAGCCCTAACCCTGAGCTGCCGGAGCACATTGAAATTATGATCAGCGAGGCAGGTCAGTACAGTATCAATGCACGAAGCCTGGCGGATAATGATCGCAATACTCTGATGGCTGCTATTCGCCAGTTGTCGCAGGGTGATACGTCGCTGCCTATGGTAATTACAGCGGATGCCCAGACGCCCCACGAAGCGGTGGTTAGAGCCATGGACGCCGCGGGTCAACTGGGGTTTATCCGTCTGAGTATTACCACTATTACGCCGCGCGACTAGCCGCGAGATTTGCTGAACGGAGCCAAGCCATGAGTTTTACTGTCGTCATTCCGGCCCGCTTTGGGTCCAGTCGATTGCCGGGTAAGCCGCTGGCAGATATAGCCGGCAAGCCGATGGTACAGCGTGTTTATGAGCAGGCTTGCGAGAGTGCTGCTACACGTGTGGTTGTGGCAACCGATGATGCACGCATTGTCGAAGTCGCTCGTGGCTTTGGTGCCGACACCTGCCTGACCCGTGCCGATCATCCTTCAGGAACTGACCGTATCGAAGAGGTGGCACGCCAGCTGCAACTCGCAGACGAGGAGATTGTGGTCAATGTGCAGGGTGACGAACCTCTGATTCCGCCAGCGGTGATCAACCAGGTAGCCAGCAATCTGGCGGCAAACAGCGAGGCGGGTATCGCCACTCTGTCAGAGCCGCTGCACAGTGCCGCTGAGTTATTTAATCCCAATATTGTCAAAGTGGTGGCGGATACACAGCAGTTGGCCCTGTACTTTAGTCGCGCTGCGATACCCTGGGACCGTGATGCTTTCGCGGACGGTCAGCCAGAACTCGACGCACAGGTAAGCGGAGCGCGCCACCTGGGTATTTATGCCTATCGCGTCGCCTTCTTACACCGCTTTGTGCAGTGGCCCCCGGCAGCACTGGAGCAATTGGAAAGTCTGGAGCAACTACGGGCACTGGCTAATGGCGTGCGCATTCACGTTGAAAACGCCTGTGCAGAGGTGCCGCCCGGCGTTGATACCGAGGCGGACCTCGAGCATGTACGCCGTTTGTTGGCGAGTTGACCTGTTGTGACCACCTGCTGCCACAGGGCTGCCTGAGCGATGTCTGTGCAAGCAAATATTGACCTGCAAGCTTTCAATACTCTGGCGACTCCGAGTCGGGCGCAGTGGTACGCCCCCCTGCGCGAGGCCAAGGATTTTGCAGCTGCATGGCAATTTGCCCGACAGCATCAAGAGCCCTTACTGGTGCTGGGAGGAGGTAGTAATGTGGTACTAGGCGAACGGCTGCCGGGCCTCGTTCTGCATCAGTTGTGCCAGGGCCGTGAAATTTTGTTAGAAGATGAGAGCAGTGTCACCGTAGCGGTGGCTGGCGGTGAAAATTGGCATCAGTTTGTGCACTGGAGTATTAGCCAGGGTTGGGCCGGTTTGGAGAACCTGGCGTTGATACCGGGGAGTGTTGGCGCCGCCCCGATTCAGAACATTGGCGCCTACGGTGCCGAGGTGGGTGGGTTTATCGAACGGGTATTGGCACGCGACCTGAATACCGGTGAGGGTCTGCAACTAAGCCGTGACGAATGTGCTTTTGGCTACCGCGACAGTGTTTTTAAGCGCGATCTAAGTGATCAGCTGCTGATTGAAACCGTTGTTTTTAAACTTCCGCGTCAGGCTGAACCTGACGTAAGCTACCCGGCACTGGCTGCATACTGCGCCGAGCACGGGTTGGTCTCGCCGACGCCGCTGGACGTCTTCAATGCGGTATTGGCAATTCGCACCAGTAAACTGCCGGACCCGGCACGGGTGCCCAATGTGGGGAGCTTTTTCAAGAACCCGCAGCTGACTGAGGCGGAGCTGGAAGCGCTATTGATCAAGTTTCCGCAGCTGCCGCATTATGCGCGTGCCGCTGGTGCCAGCGTGCCGGCGGCCTGGCTGATTGAAGCGTGTGGTTTTAAGACGTTGCAGTCAGAACCGGTGCGCGTCCACGGCCGCCATGCACTGGTTGTGATAAACCCGGATAAGCAATCTGCGACAACGGTACGACGGTTTGCCGCACGTATTCAGTCCGCAGTGGCAGAGCGTTTTGGTATCCTGCTGGAACAGGAACCCCGTAACTATGGTTAAGCAAACAAGGCTCAGCCGAGATGATTGACCCGGACATAACAGAGTCAGTGGAACACCGTGATGCGGCCACGCCTGCATCTGAGACGGAAAGTGTGTCTGACACTGGCGTGGCAAAAACCAGAGCGGGGTTTGAGTATGAGTCTTTTCTGCGCTCCTTAACCACTCGCTCGGGTATCTACCAGATGTATGCGGCTGATGGTTCGCTGTTATATATCGGCAAGGCCAAGAATCTCAAAAGTCGTGTGTCCAGTTACTTTCGTGCCTCCGCGCTGGAAGCGAAGACTATGGCCATGGTCGCTAAAATTACCAATGTTCAGGTAACAGTTACCAGCACCGAGACCGATGCTCTGTTGCTGGAGCACAGCCTGATCAAACAACATAAACCGCCTTACAATATATTGCTGCGTGACGACAAATCCTTTCCCTATATTCTGTTGACGGAAAATGAGGATTTCCCGCGACTGGCCCTCCATAGAGGCACTAAACGCGTTAAGGGGCGCTACTTCGGCCCTTTTCCCAGCGCCGGCGCAGTGCGCGATAGCCTGCATTTTTTGCAGAAAGTGTTTCAGGTGCGGCAGTGTGAAGACAGCTATTTCCGCAATCGCTCGCGTCCCTGCCTGCAGCATCAGATTGGCCGCTGCACCGCGCCTTGCGTGAACCTGGTAACGCCGGATGAATACGGCACTCAAGTTGAAAATACCGTGCTGTTCCTGAACGGGCGTTCGCAACAATTGATGAAACGTCTGGCTGACTCGATGGAACAGGCTTCAGCCAAGCTGGAATTTGAACAGGCTGCCCAGCTACGTGATCAGTTGTCGCAGTTGCAGCAGGTACAGGCGACGCAGGGTATCGAAGGTGCTGCGGGTGACCTGGATATCGTGTGCGCCATTGTCGAGGCGGGCAAGGCCTGTGTGCAGGTATTGTTTGTGCGTGCCGGCAGGGTGCTTGGCAGTCGCAGCTACTTTCCGCCGCTGCGTCTGGATACAACACCGGCCGAGGTATTGAGTGCCTTTCTGACGCAGTACTACCTGGGCTCAGAACGGGAACTGCCCAAAGAAATTGTGCTGGGTGAGAAAATCGCTGATGCAGCTGCGCTTGAAGAGGTATTGTCGGAGCGAGCCGGGCGTAAGCTATCGCTGAAGACACGTGTGCGCGAGGCTCGGGCCAAGTGGTTGCAGCTGGCACGTCAAACCGCTGCCGAGAACCTGCAATCGGAATTGTCAGCCCGCAAGACCGCACAACAGCGCATCAAAGTGCTGCAGACCAGTCTCGATTTGCCCAAGGCACCCGAGCGCATGGAGTGTTTTGATATCAGTCATAGTTCAGGTGAGGCCACGGTGGCATCTTGTGTGGTGTTCGATCAAAACGGTCCACGTAAGTCTGACTATCGTAAATTTAATATTGAGGGGATAACGCCCGGCGACGATTATGCGGCTATGCAGCAGGCGCTAGAGCGTCGCTACAAGCGCCTGAAAGCTGGAGAGGGGGCATGCCCGGACATCTTGTTTATAGATGGGGGTAAGGGGCAGGTGCAGCAGGCCATGACTGTACTGGCCGATCTCAAGATCGACCAGGTCAAAGTCATCGGTGTGGCAAAGGGAGTGACACGCAAAGCCGGGTTTGAAACCTTGATCATCGGCGATAGCGGCCGCGAATTGCAATTGCCAGGTGACAACGTAGGCTTGCACCTGATACAACATAT
Source organism: Candidatus Litorirhabdus singularis (assembly GCF_026262625.1). Taxonomy (GTDB): domain Bacteria; phylum Pseudomonadota; class Gammaproteobacteria; order Pseudomonadales; family Halieaceae; genus Litorirhabdus; species Litorirhabdus singularis. The sequence continues at coordinate 605,818 of NZ_SHNN01000002.1, read as the reverse complement.
CAGGGACGAGTCGCACCGCTTTGCGATTACCGGTCACCGGGCCAAGCGGGACAAGAAACGCCAGAGCTCGGTGCTGGATCAAATCAGTGGCGTCGGCGCTAAGCGACGCCGCGAGCTATTGCGACATTTTGGCGGGATACAGGGCGTGCAGCGGGCAAGCCTTGACGAATTGATGAAAGTCCCCGGTATTAATGAAAAGATAGCCCGCGAAATTTACGGACAGCTACACAGGGACTGACCATGAGTATGAATATTCCCAATACCCTGACCGTGACCCGGGTAGCTATGATACCGGTGCTGGTGCTGGTGTTTTACTGGCCGTTTGAGAATCACTATCTGGTGGCCTCAGGTCTTTTTGGCATCGCGGCGATAACTGACTGGTTTGACGGTTACCTGGCGCGCAAGCTGGCGCAGATGACCGAGTTTGGCGCCTTTCTGGACCCAGTAGCAGACAAACTGATGGTTGCTGTGGCGCTGGTGCTATTGGTGGAACTGCATGAAAACAAATTATTGACCCTGGCAGCCTGTGTGATTATTGGTCGTGAGATTGTCATATCAGCGCTGCGCGAGTGGATGGCTGAGCTGGGCGAGCGCACCAGCGTTGCCGTATCCTATATTGGCAAGGTGAAGACCTTTGTGCAGATGGTGGCGATAGTGGCGTTACTAGCGCTTGACCCCGCGTCCGCAGAGGGCTGGATGCTGAATGTAGCGTACTTGATGATCTATGCCGCAGCAGCACTCACCCTGTGGTCAATGATGGTCTACCTTAAAGCGGCATGGAAAGTGCTTGAAGAAGAGCAAAAATAGCTGTTTTTCAGTAAGTTGCGCGTAATTCCTTGACAGATTCCAGCAACACCCTAGAATAGGCCGCCTCGCATCGATGGCTCGGTGGCAGAGTGGTCATGCAGCGGACTGCAACTCCGTGTACGCCGGTTCGATTCCGACCCGAGCCTCCAACTTCCCCCTGTAGCGTCTTCAGCTGCAGGGCCCCAGTTTATACGCTTGCCGGACGCTGTCTACGCTGTTGGCAATGGCTGTTAACCGCCGCCAGTGCGCTCATCACCGCCCGTTCATCGTGATTGCGTCGCGCCTGCTTATAGACGTGGGTTAGCTGAAACAGTTTCCGGTTATATTCTGTTTTTGTCATCACTTAACTATAGACGACTCTCAGAAACGCGTGTGACCCATAAGGGTTAGTCAGGTCTTGCCTTGGCGGGAGTGCTTAATGTATCGAGTGATTGCTAGTTTTCAGGCGTGCTGACCGAGGAGGCCGGTGGCGCAAATACGCCAGAAGAGTGAGGCTGCTTCGCGCAGGAGGGGTTTAGCCCTCTTACAAGAATGCGAGCCCTAAAAGTGATACGGTCATCAGCATACAGCCGACACCAGCGAGACAACCGCTTGCCCAATATAGCCAGCTGCTGTCTTCTCCGAGCATGGGGGCGTTCACTTGCTTTACCTCTCTGTGAGATTACAAAAGCAAGTGTAGTAGAAAATTGTTGAACCCCCAAATTCGATCAGTAAATTATCTGCCGTTCCGGTGTGCTGTGTACGTTTGCTGTAGCTGAAAGCGGCGCTGCTACCGTTCAACAACGCTAATCGTATAGTCAGTGCTGTGCAGGATAGGTGCGCTCATAACGTCAGCTCGTGAGTCCCAGGACATCACGGCGAGAACAATGGCGATAGCGTACATTTTGGTATGTGGGCTTATGAGCATGATCCTGTTCCCTACAAATTACTGTGTCTATGGGAATAGAAGTAGCAAGCATCATGCCAATCGCTCAAACACCACGTAACTCAAGGCCGGGGCCGTCGATACAGGTTGATAGAATCGAAAAACTGTAAAAAAAACCGACACTTAGAAGGTAAAGTTGTGAACCAGTTCACATTGACTGAAGCGATTCCGCACGGCCTTAAGCTGTCTTACTTGGCAGCCATTCGCGGGTCAGACGCTCGGAGACTTCCCATAGTTGGCTGGCCATGGCGTCATCCTGCATCGAGGGAGTTTCACCTGGGTCGATATTGCAGTCAGCAAAATAGTAACCGTTAATGCCTTTCATTTGAGGGTGTGCTGCCACGTAGGTTTGGGTGGCAGCGCCCTGTTCAACAGTTTTCATGAAGGTCCATCCAAACATGGCGCCTCCAACGCGCATGTACCAGGGCAGATGACGCCCCAGATTAGTATTGATGACTCCGGGGTGCACACTGTTGGAAGTTGCCGAAGTGCCGTTTAAGCGCCTTGCCAGCTCGCGGGAGCACAGCGCGTTGGCCAGTTTGGAGTGGCCATAGGCGCCCCAGGCATCGTATTCAGACTTTTCCAGTGCCAGATCATCAAACTGAATGCCTGTTGCAGGCGCGCGTTGGTGGGCCAGGCTGCTGAGGATCACAAAACGGCCCGCAGGTGCGGCTACCACCTGTTCCTGCAGCTGGTTAATGAGTATGAAATGTCCCAGATGATTGACCACAAACTGTTTTTCTATGCCGTACAGTAGTTCCCGTTGGGGCAGTGCCATGATGCCAGCGTTGCAGATAAGCCCGTCTAAAGGCGTGTTCAGTTGGCGAATGGACTGCGCGCAGTCGACAATGGTGTCGAACTTGCCCAGGTCGAGCACAGCCGGTATGGCGTCACCGCTAATACTGGCCACGGCCTGCTCAGCTTTCTTTTGAGAGCGAGCTATAGCAATGACGCGCGCCCCGTGCTGGGTTAGCACCCTCATCGTTTCGTAACCCAACCCCGAATTCGCGCCGGTAATGGCGTAGGTCTTACCGCTGAGATCGATTCCCTCCAGCACCATGGTTGCCGTGGTGTCCTCGTCAAAAGCGCTGCGTTGAGGTTTGGCACTGGTAATAGAGGCCAGCAGCTGCGAAGGCAGTGCAGTAGCGCTGCCCAGAATGGCAAGTCGCAGTAAAAATTGACGTCGCTGCAATGTATTCACTGGCGCTCTCCCTATCCGAAAATAGCCTGCAGAAAGATAATCATGATAACGGCGGGGCATACATACCGAATGTAACCGGGCCAGATTTTCCAGAAGAAGCCACTTTCCACATCAGGAGCGCCATTCTTGAGCTCCTGCAGGATGCTGTCGCGATGCCAAAGCCAGCCGCAGAACAGGCAATACATGAACCCAAGTAAGGGCTGAGAATAGCGGGTAGTTACACTGACTACCAAGCCGAACAGCGTGTCAAAGTTGAGTAAGATAATCAGGCTCATCACCCCAATGGCAAAGCCAATGAGGAGCACCGCGCGATGACGGGTCCAGCCCTGTGACTCAATGGTATAGGCAACGGGAACCTCTAACATAGAAATGGAGGAGGTGAGGGCGGCGATGCTCATCAGCGCGAAAAAGGCAAAACTGACCACCACTCCGGCTATGCCCATGGTATCGAATAACGCCGGTAGCACCGTAAATATTAGGGTATCTTCAGAAATCAGGGCACCAGCACTGTTGAAGATCTCTACGCCACTGTGCTGTGCCACATACATAGCGGGTAACACCAAAAATCCGGCCAGCACCGCAATACCGATATCAATCAAAGTGACCAGACCGCCCAGCACAGGAAGATTCTCCTTGTCCGAGACATAGGAGCCATAGACGAGCATAGTGCCCACACCCAGTGAGAGTGAGAAAAACGCTGCACCCAGTGCCTTAACGATTAGTTGTGGGCTGATAGCCGCACTGAAGTCGGGCAGCAGGTAAACTTTTAGCCCCTCCATCGCCCCGTCCAGCGTCAACACATACACCACCAGTAGTACCATGGTCACCAGCAACACAGGCATCAAACGACTGGACCAGCGCTCAATGCCGTCGTGAACCCCGCCATTAATGATGCCGACAGTCAGGCCCATAAACAGAGCCATAAACAGAATATTACGTGTCGTACCCATATTGACCAGCCAGGCAGCGATGTCTGGTGCGCCTAGCAAGTTAGCCGCTGCGGCCAAACAGTGGGCCATCATCCAGCCGGCTATAACCGCATAAAAACTGAGAATGAAGCTGGCGGTAATAAAGCCGACCACGCCAGTGGTGGTACCCAGACGGCGGCTGCGTGCTCCAGGGGCAATTTTTTGCAGGGCGCTGACCGCGTTGGAGTGCGCGTGGCGGCCAATAATCAGCTCGGCCATCAATACCGGGTAGGCGAGACAGAAGGCCAATACTAGATAAACGAGTAAAAATGCAGCGCCGCCGTTGCTAGCTGCCTGCGTCGGGAAACCCCAAATATTGCCCAGGCCCACTGCACTGCCGGCAGCGGCCATGATAAATCCAAACCGAGAGCCAAATTCTCCGCGAGCGCTTGCCATAATTATTATTTTCCCTAATCAGCAAGCGGCAGTGTAGCACTGTTGTAGAGAAGCTTTCAGTGCCCGCAAAGCTTGTGATATTATGCCGCCGCTTTCATAGCCTAAGTACTGCCCGGGTGGTGAAATTGGTAGACACAGGAGACTTAAAATCTCCCGACTTAACGGTCGTGCCGGTTCAATTCCGGCCTCGGGCACCACTATAAAAACCGCATAAATTCGTGTTTACGTTATTTCGAAGTCGTACGGAATGATTGCTCGGTTCACACCAGGTACAGATCGCGGGGGCGTATCGCCCAGTCGCCGGTAGCTCTCATTCTTCGGTTTCTAATCCAGTTCGTTGCTCAGGATGTCTTGAACGACACAATCTCTCATGACACTTTCTCTACGCCAACGGATCGAGTTTTGCTGGTATCGAACGACAACGTAGCCTCAGCGACGCTTAAAGTTGACAATTCTGACAGAAACAACGCGGTTTAAAACCGAACTGACACTAAGAAAAGTTGGTTAGAGATCAAGAGTTGCCTGCATGTAGATATTATTGAGATCCTGATAGAGGGTGAGTGTTGATTTCAGGAAAATCCTATAAGGTATCACTAACAGGCGGCTGTCTCTTTCGAGTTAAAATCTTCAGGAGCTTACATTTATGGAAATTTATAAGTCCAAAATCGACACATGGCTCTTGCTCGTATTGGCAGGTTCAGCCATTGCCTGTCTTATTGCAGCCTACACAGCTACTCAGCAAGGCGATGGTGTAATGACCGGATTACTGATTCTTGCCCTTGGTGCTGGGCTGCCACTATGGATTCTGGCATCTACAAAGTACGTTGTTGCTGACCAGAGTATCTCAGTTCGTAGTGGACCATTTTTCTGGACTATTCAAATCTCGTCCATATCCTCGGTCCGGGAAACGCGCAACCTGCTTTCAAGTCCAGCGTTGTCATTGGATCGCATTGAATTGGAGTATGGCGCGGGGAAAAAGATAATGATCTCACCTGCTGATAAAGCGGGCTTCAGGAAGGCAATCGGGCACCCAGAAACCTAGCATTCCAAGTTGGCAGCGCCCTGGGTTGCCGCAAAAGAGAAGCCCCGCCGTAGCTCTGGGCGCTCGAACAGTTGGTCTTGGGATAGTGTCTTAAGGGAATTCAGAATGGACTATGTGCTAATAACTCACGAAGTAGAAAACTACGCTGAATGGAAACGTGGTTTTGATCATGCTGCCGATTTGAGGAAGGCGGCAGGTGAGGTCAACTATCAAGTGCTGCAATATCAAGGTGACGCCAATCGAGTGGTTCACTTTTCAGGTTGGCAGTCGCATGCCCAAGCCAGATCCTTTTTTGAGTCAGCGGAAGTCCAGAAAATTCGAGATGAGTTGGGTGTAAAGCAGCCAACTTTTATTTACCTTAACCAAACGGAATCTGGTGTGCTGTAAAGACTGTATGTAACAGGCTCTAATACGCCACTAAGTGACTCGCCTGTTTGCTTCGTATCATTGCTTCATCTGTAATAGGTAAGGCTTTTTGGAAATAAGACAGTATAGGCAAGCAGATCTAGAATCAGTTCTTGAAACCTGGGAGCTGGCAACACGACTCGCCCATAAATTCATGACGGACGAATTCATAGCACAGGAGCGCAAGAACACGGCCGATATCTATCTTCCGAATACAGATACGTGGGTAGTTGAGGTAAACGGTGTAGTTAGGGGTTTTATCGCACTCATGGGAAATGAGGTAGGCGCAATATTTCTTCATCCCGATTACCATGGCAAAGGTATCGGTAAGGCACTAATGGATAAAGCCCAGTCTATGCATGGCAATTTGGAAGTAGAGGTTTTTAAAGCGAATACTGTTGGTCGTAGGTTTTATTCAAGGTATGGGTTTGAGCACCTGGAGGAAAAATTCCATGAGCCGACCGGGCAACAATTATTGCGTCTGAAGTTTACGGCCCATGGATTAAGTCGTCCGCTGCAGTAGCGGGGTAGCCGTAAGGAGAACTGCTTATATGAAAATTACCTTGTTCGGTGCTACGGGCGGTTTGGGGCGGCAATGTTTGCTCCAATGTCTGGAAGTGGGCCATGAAGTTACTGTCCTCGTGCGCGATCCACAGAAGCTCCCGGATTCTGTACGCAATAGATTGACGATAGTGCAGGGCGATGCACTGGTAGCTGGCGACGTGCTGGAGGCGGTTTCAGATGGCACCGATGCTATTCTTTTCGCCATCGGCGTGGATGAAAAAACCTCACCTCAGAATCTCTGCACTGATGCCACCAAAAATATAATCGACGCAATGCGCCAGTACGATATTTCGAAGTTGGTTTGGTGCGGAGGCGGCAGTAATATCCTGAGCGATGATGTGATTACATGGGGGTCCAAATTCGTACGGTGGTACGCTGAGGTTTTTCTCAAGCATAGGCACTCTGATAAAGAGAACCAGCTCAGGCTACTAGAGAACACTTTCGACCTGGACTGGATTGGTATTCGGCCTCTGCAAATGAATGAAGGTAAAAGGACTGAGAAGTATCGCCTTGGGTTCAACGCCTATAGTGGCTTGTCCAAAATATCGTTTTCAGATTGCGCTCACGCCATGTTGCACATGTTGGCGGACGACACCTGGACCAGAAAAGCACCCATCATCCAGTACTAGAATCCAACCAACTAACAGGCATAAAAAAACCCGCACATGGCGGGTTTTCTGGAGGAGACCTCCGGGTATGCTTATGACTTTCTACGTCGTGCCACACCGGCAAGGCCAAGCAGAGCTGAACCAAACAACCAAGCAGCCGCAGGCAGCGGTACTGGAGAGTAGGTGTAGGTGATCTCTGCGTCTACTTGATAGCGGTGTGTATCAATACCTGAAAATACGCCATTGCTTACAGTCGAAGTAGCGCTAGCCATGCCCCAAAAGTCATAACTAACCAGCCCGTTACCCACGAACGCAGCCAGAGGGCCGAAGCTCTGTGAGTCAGAGGTTTCACCCGAGTAGTTTTGCTGATAATCCTCAGGCACATTGACGTCAAACGCGACTCCCGCACTAGCGTTGAGCGCGGGTCCAGCTGCGCCGGCTGGTGCAGCAGTGGTAATTGCGGTGCTGGCTATAAACGAATTCTCTCCGGATGCTGTACCGTCTTGAGAGAACCGAATCGCGAAAAACGCGCCTGAAAAACCCATGTCCCAGTCAATAGCGATGCCAGTGAGTGTGCCCAGACTGGCGTCAAACTGTTCCAGATCCAGTGAGCTAGCCGAAACGTCTGAAATACCCGTTGAACCTGTGTAAGAGACGGTAGCAGCTTGTGCGCTGGCTGCGGCAAAACCTAGCGACACTGCCAGGGTAAGTGCCTGAATTGTTTTGTGCTTTCTTATTTCCATTGATGTTGCTCCTGCTGCTGTAACTGGGTCATATCTGACCCAGCGTAGTCATTTCCTGGGCGGAATCTTAAGCTGGTGAGTATTGACGCCAGCAAGACTAAGGAAAAACGTTAGTCTTTCCCCTTGGCTTTACATTATGCATGAATCATGCCAACCCAGTTAAATCAAAGACTTACGATTCTCCAAGTGTGAAATGAGGCGCACAATGTAAAAAAACCTGACACTATGTTGTGGTCAATGGCGCGCAAGGTGGACTGCAAAAGCACATGGATACGGCAACCATACTCTGGGCCCTATTGTTCGGTTCTATAGGACTGGGGTATTTCATTTACGGCAGGCGACAGTCGCACGCGGTGGCGAGATACACTGGTATTGCGTTGATGGTCTGCCCGTACTTTGTTTCAAATACCGTCATTTTGGTTATAGTAGGCATTTCACTGCTTTTGCTGCCAAAATGCTTAAGGCTATAGCGACCATAACTGGCGTAGCGGTCATCTTTTCTTAACGCAAAGGCAGGTGCCTAATCCACCAGCACCGGTTAAGCCGGCCATTGAACGAGGTATCCAATGTCGATCCAAGCCTTACGAACCCCTAAGGAGCGATTCTCACTGTTACCGGCTTTTCCCTACGAGCCTAACTATACCGATTCACTGCCCGGCTATGATTCACTCAGAATGGCTTATATTGACGAGGGTGATTCAACAGAAGAGGTTTTTCTGTGCCTGCACGGTGAACCGGCCTGGAGCTATCTGTATCGTAAAATGATACCGGTTTTTTGTAGCGCCGGGCATCGCGCGGTGGTGCCGGACCTGTTCGGTTTTGGTCGCTCTGATAAGCCCGTAGATGATGCGGTCTACACCTTTGATTTTCACCGCGACAGTCTGTTGCGATTGATTGAACAGCTGGATTTAACCAATATCACGTTGGTGTGTCAGGACTGGGGCGGAATTTTGGGTCTGACCTTACCGATGGACATGCCTGGTCGCTTTAAGCGCCTGTTAGTGATGAATACGGCTATTCCGATTGGCGAGCCACTGTCGGAGGGGTTTGCCAGGTGGAAAGGCTTTGCCGCGAGAGCTCCAGAGATACCTATTAGCGGTATGTTTGCTAGTGATGCGCTGGAAGCGGTTAACCTCATGGATGCACTGGCTTACGATGCACCATTCCCGGATAACCGCTATAAAGCAGGTGTCAGGCGCTTTCCGCAATTGGTGCCGGTTGAACCGGGCATGAGCGGCATCGAGCACGGTTTGCGGGCTCGTGAGTTCTGGTCAAAGGAGTGGTCCGGAAGCAGCTTTATGGCCATCGGTATGCGTGACGGAGTCTTGGGCGAAGGCCCGATGGAAGCTCTTCGTGGTCTGATCAAAAATTGTCCTGAGCCGTTAAAAGTGCCTGAAGCCGGACATTTTGTGCAGGAGTATGGAGCGGCAATCGCGCAGCGTGCCCTCGAGCATTTTGGGATCAGTGCTTAGCCACTACGAGCAATAGGCTTACCCCAAGTACCGCTGTATAAGGCATCGGGAGATCTACCTTTGTGTCAGCGCATGGCCGATATTAGCGACTTCTTGTTGCAACTGGATGGCCTGAAATCAGTCCATCGCAGGACTGATGGATTCGGTGCTGGTGTTACAACCAGCAATGCTGATGGCTGCGGTCACGAGCAGAAGGCTGAGTGTGCTATGGACAGGTGCTTTCATTAGACGGCTTCCCCCGGAGATTGTTACTAATCAGGGACATAGCCCGTGATTTCAGATCAGCTCCAGCGTTGCTACTCCAGAGTATTGGGTCTATAGGGCGGCAATACTTTCCGTCGCGTACAGTACTCGATCTGACGCTGACTCCTGCCGACCATCAGGGTAATCATTGGCGCGTTGTTCGGCCAGTCCGACACGCGGTTCTAAGCCTTTACCATTTGCCATTTGTATAGCAAGCCCCGGCCGAGCATTCAGCTCCAGCAACAGCGGTCCGCGTGCGCGGTCTATAACAATATCTGCACCAATATAGCCGAGTCCGGTCACTTCATAACTACGAGCAGCCAGTTCCAGTAAATCGCTCCACTGCGGCACAACAAGCTCTGACAGGCGCCGCTCGGTATCGGGATGGTGGGTTATCAGGTGTCCGTGCTGCACGCCTTGGAGCGCGCGACCTGAAGCCAGGTCTATACCAACTCCTACGGCGCCCTGATGCAAATTGGCTTTGCCGTCGGAGGCGTGGGTAGACAATCGCATCATGGCCATGACCGGATAACCGCGATAGACAATCACCCGTACGTCCGGTACACCTTCAAAGGAAAAGTCTGCAAAGTCATCGGTAAACTGGACCATCTCTTCGATGATAGCGACATCGGGTTTTCCGCCCAGGCTGTACAAGCCACTGAGCGTATTGGAAGTGTGCCGCTTGATGGACTGAATCGTTATCTGCTCGCCGCTTGGCTTTTGAAAATTGCGCCCCTGGCGACTGCTCACCACCACAATCCCTTTGCCGCCGCTGCCCTTGGCGGGTTTAATCACAAAGGAGGGGTGTTCGTGTAAAAACTCATCCAACTCCCGCAGGTGGTGCTGAAAGCGGCACACGCCGAGGAGGCGCGGTACCGCGATACCGTGTTCATCACATAGCAGTTTGGTCTTGAGCTTGTTGTCTACCAGTGGATACAGGCTACGGGCATTGTTGGGTGCTATATAGCGCACGTTGCGACGGTTCATGCCGACAACACCCATGCGCCTTAGTCTTAATGGAGAGGCGAACCCCAGCACTAATAACGCTCCATGGGCTGGAAACGGCGCAAGTCAGATAAGCGGTAGCCGCTGTAGCTGCCAATGGCAATAATGATTGCCAAAACAATCAATAGCATTTCCGGGTAAAGGAAAATCGCATCAGACACTGTTTGGCTATTCATTAACAAGTAGGCTACGGACGCTGTTACGAGGCTTCCGCCGCCTTGTATGAACACCTCTCTGGCGCCGTCTTCATCCCACAAGATAGACATGCGTTCAATGGTCCATGACAAAATAATCATCGGGAAAAACGTCACTTTGGCGCCCCAGTCAAAGCCCAGCTTATGCGCGGCAATGCCGATGGCGGCATACAAAATAATGACAAACACGAGTACCGCGGCGATGCGCGGCACCAATAGCAGGTTAAGTCGCGACATATAGGAACGCACCAGCAATCCAGTCCCGACTACCAAGAGGAACAACATCAGGCCAGGTAGCAGCGAAGTTTGTAAAAAACTCAGTGCAATAAGAATCGGCATAAACGTCCCCGAGGTTCTTATGCCAACCAGATTTCGCAGTATCACCACCACCAGCGCGCCCAGCGGAATCAGCAATAGCAGCTTGAAGGTGCTCTGCTGCGCCACGGGTAAGCTATAAATTGAAAAATCGACCAGCCAACTGCTATGGTTCCGTGCATTTTCCACCGCGTTGACAAAGGCCGCACGCTCTTCGCTGACGACGGCAAATGATAACTCTGATTTCTCGCCACCAAAAACTTCAAAGAGCGCCTGCTCACCTTGCTGAAATTCAATAAACTTGGTCCATGGTAGTGCGGTTGCAGACTTCGCGTCATAGAGTTGCCAGGCATTGTCCTGCCAAACTTTGAGCATAAATCTAGCGCTGCGCCCACGTTGTCTGTCGATTAGTTCCACGCCTCTTATCACGCGTGCAGCTATGCCCTGAAAGGCCAGTAGGTCTGCGGCAAGTTGAACTTTATCTGCTCGCCGACTGCGGTCGCGCAAGAGTAGACCGAGCCAGGCACTCTGGGGGCTGTTGATTTCTCGTAGAATCGTTTCTACTAGCGCAGCTGGCTCGAGATCCATGGCCGCGAGAATTTGGCGCGCGTCAGCAAAACCCCGTGCCTCCAGGCCGATTAAGTGAGGTGTTACCGGCACCGGCGCCGGCGCCTCTGTGAGCGGCCCCAATTCATTGAAGAATATTTCGGAACGCAAATAAAGCACCTGGGCACCCTCTGGTGGGTCAGCGTGGCGCCACTGAGCAATACTGTTGTTGTCCTGATCGACGATGGCGAATTGGTAGCCTGGCGCCATTTGTTCGGTAAATACGTCGCTGCGCCCGACGACCGCGTCCGGCAAATTGATGCTGGCCGTAACCGGTCCGCCCAGTGCATCGAACTTCAGCGTTGCTTCAATCTTCCACAGCGTCTGTGATTCACTGGCCAAGAGGGGAAAGCCAAGTACCTGATGCTTGTACCAGACCAAGGAAACACCCGCTATCACCAGCAGCGCGACCAGCGCTACAATTTGCCTGCCCGGGTTCATGGCCGCCTCATTTCAGTCTGAATCCGTTGCCACAAATTTGCGGCTGACATCGACTAACGCCTCGTCATCCAGAAAGTTACGACCTATCAGCACCGGGTAGCGAAAGCCGCTGCGATCCGTCAGGCTGACTTCAACCTCCCGTGATAAATTTCCCATGCTGATGATTAAAGTGACTATCGGGCGTGGCTGCGACTCATCCCCGTGACGCTTTATGCGTACTTTGCGCTTAAAAGGCCGTTGCAGTATTTGGCTTGTCGCGGTACTCGGGTCAGCGACGGCAAATTGTACCCAGCGTTCGCCGTCGCGCTCGAAGTACTCGATATCAGACACGTCCAGCGATGTTGTTTTGGCTCCAGTGTCTATGCGTGCCTGCAATAATATCTGCTCTGCGCCCACCAACACATGCTCAACTTCTCCTACCAGCAACATGTCGTCAAGCGTAATGGGGCAGGGCTCCACTATCACAATTGGCTCCGGTGCGGGAACGGAGCCAACGTCATCAGGCGGCAATGTCGATGTGGCAATCGTTGTCTCGGGCTCCGACTCAACCACGGTAACGGGCGCCGTGCTGCAGGCCACCGTCAATATTGCAAACGCGATTATAGCAGCGGCTCTGGTAGGTATTGGTAGGGTAGCTTTCACAGGCAAACCCTACCACATTCACGTGTCTATGGCGGTCGCCCATATGGGTACATTTCTATATCGATATACGGCACAAATTTGCCTACTATGCACTCATCAAACCTGTCTACGGAGCCTCTCGTGCGCCCACAACTAAAAGTAGTGTTCATATGCCTTTTTTTCCTGCTGCCGGCCACCTCTATGGCGCAAACGGCTATAACGTCCGGGTCGGAACTTTCCGCGGAGCAGTTGAAGGCGGCACGATCGCAGATAGAAGGTGCAAGCGACCTCGAAGCCGCCGAGAAGGAGCGTCTGCTGGCGTCCTTAAATCAGGTCGAAAGCCTGATCAAGTTCACCGCAAACTTTAAAGCCAAACGCAGTAGCTATGAGAAACTGCTGGCTACAGCTTCCGCCGACGCCGCGAGAATCAAGGCTGAGCTGAACGAGGCCAATAGCGCTTCAAGCAGTGTTGAGGGGGTAGTCTCAGGCATAAGCTTGGGTCAGGCGGAGGCAAGCTTGCAGCAGGACAAGGCTGAATTGGCGGCCGTGCAAACTCAGGCTGCAGATTTAGATAATCAGTTGCAACGAGAAACATCCCGTCCCGGTGAAATTCGCCAGCGAATGACTGCACTAGCTTTAGAGCAGAATAGCCTTAATGATCAATTCAACGCAGCGCCGCTGTCCGACTCTCTTCAGGACCGTGAGGGGCGCTGGTTGCTAAAAGCGCAGCTTGATAATACGACTGCGGAACTGGCTATGCTTGATGCAGAGCAGCTGAGCAGGCCTATGCGGCAGGAGCTGTTGAAGGCCCAGAAAGATCGTGCCAATTTCGACATTGCCAGACTTAGCGACGCAGTGAAAATGCATGAAAGCCTTGTTATCAAGTTGCGTCAGGGAGAAGCTGAGAAAGCCGCTGACGCCGCAAAATCTGCTGAGCAAGAACTGCAGGGTCGCGACCCTTTGTTACTCAAGCTGGCTGAAGAAAATACCCACTTAACCACCCGTTCAGCGCAGGTGGCGACTGAACTGGAGAAAATACGCGAGGCGGAACAGAGTGCGCGTGCAGGCGCCGATCGCTATGAGTCGGACTTGCAGGCGTTGGAGCGCAAGCTTCAAGTTGTGGGAATGTCGCAGGCGCTAGGCCGCATACTCAGTGAACAAAAAAACCAGTTCCCGAGGCGTCGTCAAGCCAGCTACTCCGCGTCAGAGCGTGAACAAATGATTGCGGATTCGAGCCTGCGCCAAATCGAGTACGAAGAGCAGCGCCGCGACAATCACAATATGAATGATCAAATCAGGCTGATCACTGAGGGGCTGAGTGACGCCGAACGAAGCAGCCTGGACCCGGAGATCCGTCAGCTGTTGTTAGCCCGGCGTGATCTGATCATCGCAGCAATAGATGGTGAAGAGAGCTACTTACGAACGCTGGGAGAGTTGGATTTTTCATCGCGAAGGCTAAAAAAGTCGGCCGACAGCTACAGCAAGTTTATATCTGAACGCTTACTCTGGATTAGAACCGACTCACCGCTGTCGCTGGCCAAGCTGGAGAAGTTACCTCGGGAAGCCTGGCAAGTATTTGAACCAACCCAGTGGTGGAAGATGCTAGTGTTGCTGCCCGCGCATATAGCGGGGTCGATAGGGCTGCTGTTGCTATTTTTGGTTAGTGCCATTCTATTTCGCAGCAGGCGTTGGCTGCTTCAACGGTTGGAGGCTACGGGCGAGAGCGTCGGCAATGTCGAGCAAGACACGCTCATGTCTACCTTTCAGGGTCTGATCATAACGGTAGTGCTCGCACTGCGCTGGCCGTTCTTGTTCCTGGTCTTGGGTCTGGCACTGAGGGGTCTCGCTCCAGATTCATCGGTGGCATTGCCACTGTCGTTTGCGCTTGAACGAGTCAGTTACTACTTTTTTGGTATGGAAATTCTGCGTCATCTGGTACTGGATAATGGCTTGGCCGTGCGCCACTTCCACTGGTCAATTAGTACTATTCAGGTCATCAGAAGGCGTCTTACCGCACTGGAACAGGTGTTTGTACCTACCGTACTGTTGGCCATTTTGGCCAACCGGTTAAGTCTAACCGAGGCTGACAACATGTTTGTCGCCCTTATGTTGATAACCGCACAAGTTGCGCTGGCCATATTCTTCGCGCGCCTGCCCAACTTTGTAGAATCTCGACTAGATACGCTGCTTGCCACCTCTGGTAATACGCGACGCAGTATCTGGGCGCGTGCGGCTAGGTTGTTTCTCATAGGTGTGCCTTGTGCGCTGATCCTATTGATGCTGTTGGGCTATAGCGGCACCGCTACCGAATTTTTAGTACTGATGCTTTTAACCATCGGTATTTTTGCGGCGCTCCTGATTGCGCACGAGTTTGGTGTGCGTTGGCTACGTTTGTTACGAATGAGAATGATTAAGCGCGAGCGGGAGGAGGTCGAGGTTGCAGCCGCTTTGGCAGCGGAGAATCCTGAGGAAGAGGAGCAGGAGACTCCTCAGCGTGTCGAGTTGGACCCGGACACGATAGATGCAGATGGACGGAAATTGCTTAGTGCCTTTCTTCTCATCGGCGCTGTCTTCGGGGTACTCACGGTTTGGCGCGAGGTGTTGCCGGCGCTCGGCATTCTTAACGATGTAGAATTGTGGACCTATACGGAGAAGCTGGAGGGCATCGATACGATACTTCCGGTAACTCTGGCAGATTTTGGCATTGCTCTGTTAGTCGCGTTTCTAGGCTATGTTGCGGTTAAACGCATTCCCGGACTGTTGGAACTATTGCTACAGCAACAAACAACCATGTCCGCTGGAGCTATTTATGCGGTTTCAACGCTGTTTAGCTATGTGTTGATTGCGGGGGTATTCATGAGTGTGCTGGGCATGCTGGGGTTCGCCTGGTCGCAAATTCAATGGGCTGTCGCAGCACTGAGTGTTGGTATTGGGTTTGGATTACAGGAGATTGTCGCCAACTTTATTAGTGGTCTTATCTTACTTTTTGAGCAGCCGATAAGAGTGGGTGACACCGTTACGGTGGGAGAGACTTCTGGAGTCGTCACCCGTATTAGAATGCGTGCAACCACCATTCGAGATTTTGACCGGCGCGAGCTACTGGTGCCCAACAAGGAGTTTATTACCGGGCGGCTGCTGAATTGGTCGTTGAGTGACCAGGTTACCCGCTTTGAAGTGGTAGCCGGGGTTGCCTATGGTACGAACCTTAAGCGTGCAATGGAGCTCGCTGTGCAGGCAGGCAAGAGCCATCCTCTGGTGTTAGAAGATCCTCAGCCTTTTGTTACCTTTGACGACTTTGGCGACAACTCCCTGAAGTTGGTGCTGCGCTGTTTTCTGGGTAGCGTCGACAAGCGCCTGGTGACGGCCAGCGAAGTGCGTCAGTCGGTTAATACGCTATTTCAGGAAGAGGGTATCGTGGTTGCCTTTCCGCAGCGCGACGTGCATCTGGATACGAGTCAGCCCTTGCAAGTAAACCTGCAGCAGGACCCACCAGCCGCGCCCGCGCAATAGCTTTGACGTAGCTGGTGTCGACTGCTGTGCGCTGCTATGCTCGCGCATCAAATTGCCGCCAAATCGAGCCCTTGAGGACACTATGAAACAAGCTCTGATCAATATGCTGGAAATGCAGCACCGTATGAATACACGCGTTCATGAAAGCTGGATTGATCAAAATTTTGAGTGGTATCGCGCTGTCTGGATCGAGTGTGGCGAACTGATGGATCACTACGGTTACAAATGGTGGAAGCAGCAGAATCCGGATATTGAGCAGGTTCGTTTAGAGATTGTGGACATCTGGCATTTTGGTATGAGTGCCATGTTTCGACAGCAGCAGAGCAGTGATGAAATTGCTGCGGCTATCGTCGTTGAGCTGCAAGGCTATGAGCCAGCCATTATTGACGTGCGCGAGGCCACGGAGCGACTCGCGGCTGCCAGTTTGAATACAAAGGGCTTTTCGGTGACAGCTTTTTGGGACCTCCTCACGGCCGCAGAGATGAGTTTTGAATCGCTGTATCGCAGTTATGTCGGCAAAAATGTACTGAACTTCTTCCGTCAGGATAATGGCTATAAAGACGGCAGCTATCGGAAGCTGTGGCTTGGTAGAGAAGATAATGAGCATCTGGTGGAGTTGGCAGCAGAGCTTGACGCTGAAGCTGCAGACTATGCCGATCGTCTCTACCAGGCACTGGATCAACGTTATCAGGAATCTGCAGACTAACCCGGCTTATGCCGGGTCAACCCCTTATGAGTGAAGATCCCGACAAGAAAATTTCAACCACTGGTATGGCCAAAGTGCTGGACCTGTCGGTACAGCAATTGTTTGCGACGCTAAAAGACTACGGCTGGATACGCCGTGTTGACGACGCCTGGGTATTGACACCCAAGGGCGAGTTTGAAGGCGGTGAGTATGTAGAGAGCCATCGCTATGGGCGTTATATTGTGTGGCCGCCCACGCTGGATAAACATCCCCTGTTGGCGGCTCTCGAATCCAATCAGCGCATAACCGCCAGCGAAATGCAGCGCTACTATACGCGCCTGCATCCGCGCCAGATTAACCGTTCACTGGCTGAACTTGGCTTACAGATGCACAGCATTCTGGGTTGGGAATTGACTGCCAGGGGCAAACAGCTCGGCGGCCAGCAGCAAGAGAGTGCAGAAAGTGGTGCTTATTATGTCACCTGGCCACATGATTTTGTTGACCATCCAGTCATTCACCGTGAGCTCATCAAGCAGTCCGACGCCGGTCTGGTCATCGAGGCTGATGGTGCCGGTGATGACCTGTTTAGCAAGGTCGAAAGTACGCCTAGCGAAGGACTGGATGGACATCTGTTGGTGACTCCACTGGAACTGCAGGTCTGCAACTGGCTTTATCTGGCGCAGCTCACTCATGCCTGTCATCGCGCGCTTCCGGTTGAGGAAGAGTATTACGCTGATTTCTACCTGCCTTCAGCACATGTCTATATTGAATGCTGGTTGCAGCAAGAGAGTAAAGAGCGGCTGACCATGAAGCTAAAGAAGCAGGCTCTCTATCAGCAGCATCAGCTGCGGCTGATAGACGTGCGCGAAGAGGACTGCGAGCGCTTGGACGAAACGCTGGGGCGTGCCCTGCTAGAGTTTGGCATTAAGGTCTAGCGACGCTGTAAGAGTACGCCGCATTCCACATGCTGTGTGTAAGGGAACTGGTCGAAGAGGGCACATGCCTGCACACTATGGGTTCTACAGATGCTTTCAAGGTTCCCAGCCAGTGTTACTGGATTGCATGATATATAAATAATATTGTCAAATTGGCTCACCAGCTTTTCCGTGGCAGCGTCCAGTCCGGCCCGCGGTGGGTCAACGAATACGGTTCCGAAATTGTATCCTGCGAGTCCATTCTCAAGATGAGCCAGACGCCGAAACGGCCGCGCGCCGGCTAGCGCCTCCACCACTTCTTCTGCGGCTAGCCTCACCAGTTCCAGATTATTGATGTTGTTGCGCTGCTGATTGAATCGAGCGGAGTTCATTGACGCTTTTGACACTTCCGTTGCGAGCACTTTGTCGAAATGACCCGCCAATGGCAGCGTGAAATTGCCGTTGCCGCAGTATAGCTCCAGCAAATCTCCGCTGCAGCCCCTGGCTTGTTCGCAAGCCCATTCGATCATCTTGCTATTGACGTTGGCATTCGGCTGGGTGAAACCCTGTTCAAACTGCCTATAATGGAATACCCGCCGGCCTATGGTTAGTTGTTCATCCACGTAGTCCTGGCTTAAGACCAAGCGCTGTTTTCGCGCTCTGCCAATTACCTTGGCATCGAGTGCAGTCTCCAGATGCGCCGCTTGTTCCTGCCATGTGTCGTCCAGTTGGCGATGATAGATCAGCGTGATGAGTAGCTGGTCTGTCTGCGTCGACAGGAACTCTACCTGGAACAGTTTACGACGCAGTTCAGGATTTGCCAGTAGCTTGTCGAGCAGTGGCTGCATCGCTGTCTGGATGCGTTGGCTGGCGATGGGGAACGTATCCACGCGCAATGGATCGCGAGGCCGACCGGGATCAAACATGGCATAGAACATGTCATCGCCGTCGTGCCAGATTCGAAACTCGGCGCGCATCCGAAAGCTGTCAGGCGGTGAATCAAACACCTTAGTGGCTGGCACCGAGAAAGGCGCGAGAAGCTGTTCCAGATGCTCACGCTTAGACTGAAGCAGCGCATCGTAGTTGTGTGGTTGAAAGGCAGAAAGAGCTACCATCGGTTACGCTCACGTTGTTGCCACCAGTCAGTGGCGAGTTGCAGGGCTTGTTGCTGATCGCTGGCGCGGTCTAGCAATAGCAGCGCGACAGCGGCCGTGTGCACCGTAGCCAGTCGGCCATAGCGATAGCGCTCCTGACCGTCATCGTCGCGCCACAGCTGTTTCAATGCAGCGCTTCCAAGCAAACTCTCTGATTCAGGTTTTTGCGGCAAACTGCGCTGCCAACTAAACGATGCGTCAGTTCCCATACGTTGCATTTGGCAGTCGGTTGTCGCGTGGGGTTTAATTTCCACTTCTCCGCCTTCACCTTTGAAAACCAGGCTTGCAGGCTGCTGCAGTAGCGCGTCGCCCTCCAGGTGCAGGCGCGCATAAGCGGGGTGAAATACACTCTGAATACTGCTGTTGGCACCCAATGGGTTGAGCAGTCGAGCCAGGGTGTTCACTGGCGAGCGCAGCCCCAGTAAATGCCTGTACTGCATCATTTCATGCAGCTGCGGGCAAAAGTTGGCCAATGGCAGCCAGGCAAAATTACGCTCGCGCAGATGTTCCTGAGCCTGCTGGATCGAGTTAGCAGCTTTGATGCCCAGGCGCTCGAGTACTGGGCCGGTATACACTCTGCCCGGCGTATGCCCATCAGCGCCGTGTATACAGACTTTGATACCATTAGCCGCCAGCAGCAGGGCGCTGAGCAGATACCAAGGTTGCTGATTTTTCTTGCCCGCATAGCTCGACCAGTCAAGATCCACTTCCTGCGGGCGCGGTACAAAACCCATAACGTCACGGCAGGCATCAACGAAGCCGGCCAACTCCTCGCCAGATTCTTCTTTAACCCGCAGCAGCATTAGAAAAGCACCTATCTGTAGCGGTTCAGCGTTGCCGGTTAGCATCATTCTAAAAGCGTCGCGGGCTTCCTCACGCTGCAAATTACGCGTACCGGTTTTGCCCTTGCCGAGGATTCGGACATACTGGGCAAAAGCGTGTTCCTGCTTAACTACAGTGTCACTCATAGACAGTTTTCCGGTTTTGGCAGTCCCGCGATCTTGCTGCCCAGCTTGGCCGGGCTACCAGGGAATAGACGCAGCAGATAAATGCTGCGACCCTTGTCGTCTCCCAAATGAATACGAGTATATTTAACCAAAGCGCGCATCGCCGGCGAGGCTTCAAACTCCTGATAATAGCGGCGCAATAATTCGATAACTTCCCAGTGTTCATCTGACAATGCTATATCCTCGGCAGCGGCAATTTGTTTTGCGACGGCTGGAGACCAAGCGTTCAGGTCACGCAGGAAACCCTCTTTATCGAACCGCTCGGGCGGCAGCGTTATCACGGCCTAATACCAGCTCTGTACGGCGTGACATTCAGTGCTCAAGTTGACGAAATCCTGATAGCTGATCAGTTCTATGCCCTCGGCGAGCTTATGAGTAATACCGCGGGTAGCTGCGTCAGCGGCTAGTACGTGGCAGTGTACGTCGTTCAGTGCTAACAACTGATCGGCAGCGGCAGTGCCAGCGACGGCGGCGTACACCCCATCCTCCAACAGTAAAATGTGCGCGCCCGGGAGCAGGGAGTTCAGTGCGCTTTGCCATGCAGTGCTAGTGATAGGGCTCTGGTTTACGGTATGCAGCAGCATGTTAAAAGCTCCAGATCACGTCAAATGAGTCGATGAAGCTGGCGGTGTCAGTAACAGGCTCACACGGGACGCAAAAATCCTCGCTGCTGAGGCCTCTGGCAACCGCGGCGGCCTGCTCAAAATACAACTTTTCCAGATCATACAGGTTTAGCGAACGCAGAGTTTTTTCCAGACTTTTAGTGTAGGCAGCGTCAGGCTGCTGCCCGTCGAGAAGCTGCCAGAGGCCGTCATCCATGAACAGCAGGGTAACATCCTGTTCGAATACTGCGGCAGCGAGAGCGGCGTCCAGCGCGCCTCTGGCCAAGTGGCTCTGGTAAGGCGCTTGTCGGCTGATTAACAGCGTCCTTTTCATGGGTTTAGCCTGGGCCAAAAGTGATCAGACGATCCGAGTTGGCGCTAGCGTCAACCAACAAACCCAGGCCTCCAAGCTCAAAAGCGGGATGAATCGTTGCGCCGCTTTGTTCGTAGCGCTCAGCTTCAGTGGAGTCCAGCATACCGCGCTTGAGGGCAGATGCGATGCATAGAATCAGCTCGCAGCCACTGCGCTGCTGCAATACTGCCCAGCGTTCGGTGCGGTTACCTTCATCTTGCGGCGGAACACTCGATAGTGTGCCGTTTAGCGCGCCCTCGTCATAAAAGAATACCCGACTTAGCTCATGACCCAGAGCCAGCGCCGCATCGGCGTAGTGCCAGGCGCTATCAGCTCCGCCGCTGGCATAGGGTGCTGCCATTACCAAAAGCGACAATTTCATGATTCAGTGTCGGTATTATTGAGCGCGCAAACAAAAAACCCCGGCATTGCCGGGGCCAAAGCTAAGCTAAGTGCTGTGTCAGTCATCGCCAGAAAAGGCAGTCAACAAACTCAACATGTGGATAAACAGGTTGTAGATGCTGAGGTACAGTCCGACAGTCGCGCGTATGTAGTTGGTTTCGCCACCGTTGATAATGCGACTGGTATCAAACAGGATCAATCCGGACATAATCATCACGATTGCTGCAGAAACAGTCAGCGACAGCGCAGGAATGCCGAGGAAGATGTTGGCGATAGAAGCTATTACCGCCACCAGAAGGCCCACAAACAGGAAACCACCCATGAATGAAAAGTCTTTACGGCTGGTCAGCGCGTAAGCAGAAAGTCCAAAAAAGACCAGCGCAGTACCACCCAACGCCTGCATAACCAGGCCCGGGCCACTGGGCATCGAGAGGTAGAAACTGAGCATGGGTCCGAGGGACGCGCCCATACACCCCGTGAATATAAAGATGAAAATCAGTCCTTTGGCGCTATCTGCGGTGCGATTGACAACAAACAGAAGACCGAAGGAGACCAGCATCAGCATCAGTGCAGCACCCTGTGATATTCCTATCACGATCGATGCCGTAGCAGTAAAGGCACTGAACAAGAGGGTCATGCCTAACAGCATGTAGGTATTCCTGAGCACCTTGTTGGTTGCCAGGACCGAATCCAGGTGGGCAGCCGGCGTGGCGTAGACAGGTTTATCTTGCATGGTACAACTCCCTATAAAGACGCAACATTGCGTACTTTCGTTAGACCCATCATAAGCGGGAAAATTCCAAAAGCAAGACCAAAAAACCGAACTGACTCTTCGAGAAAAGTAGGGTCTTCTGGACAGAAAAAACCCGGAACGTGTCCGGGTCAAGTATAAATGGCGGTGGGCTAAGGATTCGAACCTTAGGAGGGGATAAACCCTCAACGGTTTTCAAGACCGCCGCTTTCGACCACTCAGCCAGCCCACCGGAAAGAACGCGATTATACAGCTCTAAATCAGGGTGACAAGAGTACGGGTCAGCTATTCGCTAACCCGCATCCATCAACCGTTTGCCTGCTCACTAGACTCAGGCTCGGGTGCTGCCTGGGCTCTGCTTGCGCGAGGGTCATTGGATGCCCGCGGTGGCTTCGCCCGAACCGGTACTACAGGTGCGGCGACGGTGTCGCCGAACAGCGCAGGGTGTCCGGTTTCTATAGCAACGCTGCTGATAGGCTTCGCTGATTCTCGTGGATCATTGACTGCTCGACCCGAGGCAGCAACGCCATCCTGGTTGGCGGCAACAGGTGCAGCTACCGGTTCCGGTGCCGGAGCAGGCGCAGGTTTCGGCGCTGGCGCAGACACTTCTGCAACAGCTGGCTGGACTGGCGCTGGTTCGCTCGCCGCTTCTGCAACAGGAGCTTCAACTTCTGCCGCTACGGTGTCTTCGACTAGCGAAGCCTCTGCTGCAGATCCTTCTTCTTCTGCAGTCACTTCAGCTTCTACTGCTACAGCTTTCTCAGTTACAGCGTTCTCAGCTACAGCTTTCTCAACGGCAGTTTGCTCAAGGACAGTTTCCTCAACGACAGTTTCATCAACTACAGGCGCTGCCTCGTTATTAGCAGTGTCGGTTTTGCTATCAGTTGCGTCGGCTGATGACTCTGCTGCAGTCTCAGTTGGCTTGCTAGCAGGATCTGCCTCTACCGTCTGGGTAGTGACGGCGATAGCAGGATCGCTCGCTAAAGCCGCAGTATCTGCGGTTTCTGGCGAGGCTTCCGTGGCCACAGCATCTGTTGCACCTTCCGCTGCCTCAACAGCCGGTCTGTTGCCCCGACGGCGACGACGTGGCTGATTTTCACCACGCATACCCGCCGGACGCTTGCGCGGCTTGTCTGACTGCGACTCATCAGCTGCTGCTGGCGAAGTCTCTGCCGCAGCTACAGCTTCGGTTGTCGTGGCCGTAACGGCGTTCTCAGTATTGTTGGGCGTAGCATCCCGATTGCGACGATTCTGGCCGCCGCGGCGGTTGCGCCCACGCGAACCTTCGCGCTTCTCGTCATTTTTCTTCTCGCCATCTGAAGCTTGGGACTGGTTACTTTTTTGATCGTCCTGCTTTTGATCGTCCTGCTTTTGCTGCTCTGGCTTGCGTTCGCCGCGAGCGTCGCCGTTGCCATTGTTGCGGTTGCGATTACGGTTACGATTGCGGTTACGGTTGCGATTCTCGCCACCACGACGGTTTCCCTGTGGCTTAGGTGCAGGCACTTCTTCGACTACGACTTCTTCTTCAACCGGAGCGGAGAACAGTGCAGCGATCTTGGCAAACAGTCCGCTCTTGGCTGGTTTTTCAGCAGGCGCTGGAGCTGCAGCGACCGGGGCGGGCTCTGGGGTGGCGCTGGGCTCTGTGTGCTCCGGTGCCGGTCCTCTTGGCGTGACGCCCTGCACAGCCGCCTGTTGAGGCGCGGCGTCAACATGAACATCCGCAGCTGGAGTCTCTTCATCAGGTGAAACATCTACCTCGAATGACAAGTCGCTGCGCACTTCCATTTCGTCGTCACGCAAACGAGTGACTTCGTAGTGGGGCGTATCCATATGGGGGTTAGGTACTACCATGAGTCGCACTTTGGTCTCTTCTTCAATACCGGCCAGCGCGGATCGCTTCTCGTTGAGAAGGTAAGTGGCCACCGGCACCGGTACGATGGCGCGTACTTCACCGGAGCGGTCCTTAATAGCTTCTTCTTCAAGCAGACGCAGTACCGCGAGTGCAAGCGACTTGGTATCGCGAATAGTACCCTGGCCACTGCAACGAGGGCAGACAATGCCGCTGGTTTCGCCGAGTGACGGGCGCAGGCGCTGGCGTGACATTTCCAACAAGCCGAAGCGTGATATACGTCCTACCTGAACCCTTGCACGATCTATCTCCAATGCATCGCGGATGCGGTTCTCTACTGCGCGTTGATTGCGCGATTGCAACATATCAATAAAGTCGATGACAATAAGGCCACCGATATCGCGCAGGCGAAGCTGACGAGCGATTTCATCAGCGGCTTCCAGGTTGGTGTTGGTCGCAGTTTCCTCGATGTCGCTGCCCCGCGTCGCACGCGCCGAGTTGATATCAATGGATACCAGTGCCTCGGTAGGGTCAATGACGATGGAACCGCCCGACGGCAGTCTCACTTCACGCTGGAATGCTGTCTCAATCTGACTTTCAATCTGGAAGCGATTGAACATCGGTATCGAGTCATCGTACATCTTCAGCCGGCTCTGATACTGCGGCATGATGTGCGAGATGAACGTCAGCGCATGTTGGTAGGCTTCAGGTGAGTCAATAATGACCTGGTCTATATCGTCTCGCAGGTAATCGCGGATCGCTCGGATAATGACGTTGCTTTCCTGCAGCAGCAGGGCAGGGGCCTTCTCTTCAGAGCTGGCTTTGGCAACTGCTTCCCAGAGCTGGACCAGATAGTTAAGGTCCCACTGCATTTCTTCAGAACTGCGTCCGATACCTGCGGTGCGGACAATAACGCCCATTCCTTCGGGAATCTCCAAGCCGCTGAGTGCGTCACGCAGCTGAGTGCGTTCCTCGCCCTCAATACGGCGCGAAATGCCTCCTGCGCGCGGATTATTGGGCATCAGCACCAGGTAGCGACCGGCCAGGCTTATAAAGGTAGTCAGTGCGGCACCTTTATTGCCACGCTCTTCCTTATCTACCTGCACAACGACCTCGGTGCCTTCCTTGACCAATTCCTTGATCTTCATGCGACCTTCGCCTTCAGGCTTGCGCTTGAAGTACTCGCGAGATATCTCTTTCATGGGCAGGAAGCCATGACGGTCGGCACCAAAGTCGACGAACGCAGCTTCAAGGCTGGGCTCTACGCGAGTGATTTTACCGATATAGATATTGGATTTTTTCTGTATGCGGGTGCGGTTTTCGATATCCAGATCATAAAGTCTCTGGCCGTCTACCAAGCCTACGCGCAACTCCTCAGGGTGAGTTGCATTGATTAACATTTTTTTCATGTGTACCACTTTTATGTGTGGCACAGCGGGGTGGAGCTGCTGACAGGAATCGCAGGCTCATTACAGCGGAGCCCGCTAAAACACTGACTAATCAGTGTGTTTCAATAGAATATCCAATAAAGACTGCGGCATACCAGTAAAAAGGTGTCGGTGGTCTTGTATCCCCGGGATCGCTTAGAAAACGCTATCGTCCCAGGCAGTAATTGATTCTTGTCTATAGCCGCCAGCCCGTGCTGTGCGGTTAATTCCAGTGACGAACGTCATTTGCTGTCGTCACGCGCTAAAAACGTTTATATTGCGCTCGGTCTGCCACGTCGATGCTGTTGGGTTAGATACCCTCACCGGGGGTTTATCCCCTCGTGGCGCTCCTCTCTCTGGATTGATATCCACCGAATCGCGAGCGCAGACTATAACAGCAATTCCTAAGCCCTTCAAATATAAACATTTTATGAGTCAGGTCCGCTTTATAAAGGTCACACCAGATTATGCCGGGCAGCGCCTGGATAACTTTCTGCAGCGCGAGCTAAAGGGGGTACCGCGTACGCGTATCTACCGCGCTCTGCGTAAAGGTGAAATTCGGATCAACAAGGGCCGTGTTAAAGCAGATACCCGTGTTGCTGCCGGAGATATGGTTCGGATTCCACCGCTGCACATCAATACAGGTCAGGAAGTGACGCATGTACCAGACCGCTGGGCAAAGCGTCTGACGTCCGGTGTGGTTTACGAAGACGATGGCCTGCTGGTGTTGAATAAGCCTGCTGGCTTGGCTGTGCACGGGGGCAGTGGGCTCAATTACGGACTAATAGAATGTCTGCGCCTGCTACGTACTCAAGATCGCTACCTGGAATTGGTGCACCGACTCGATCGAGAGACCTCGGGAATATTGCTGATCGCACGCAAGGCGTCGGTGCTTAAAGACTTACACCGCCAGTTGCGCGAAGAACATATGGATAAGCGCTACCTGGCATTAGTTGCAGGTACCTGGCCACGGCGACGCAGCTTTGTGGAGGCGCCTTTGCTCAAGTGTTCGGTGAAGGAAGGCGAGCGTATCGTTCGGGTAGACAAGCAGGGCAAGCCGGCGCGCACAGATTTTAAGGTGCTGCGCCGCTTTGAGGGTGTCACCCTGGTCGAGGCACGACCTTTGACCGGTCGTACGCATCAGATACGCGTGCATGCGCAGTTTGCAGGCCATCCGCTGCTGGGAGATGAAAAATATCAGAGCCCCGAAGTCGCCGAACTGGCGCGTCGTCACAAGGTGCCGCGGTTATTTTTACATGCGGCGCAGTTAACCTTCCGTAATGCGGCAGGGAATCGACAGCAGGTTTCAGCGCCGCTTGAACCGGAACTGCAAGCCGTGCTCGATCAAATGCCCGCACTGGATGGTTCCTGATGCTGGTTATATTTGATTGGGATGGGACGCTCAGCGATTCTACCGGGCGTATTGTTGAAGCGATGCAAGGTGCCGCGGGCAAGCTGGGTATAGACGAGCCGCCCGCGGACGCAGTGCGCGACATAATCGGTCTCGGTCTACCTGAGGCTTTGCAGATTCTGTTCCCTACATTGCCTGGCGCTGATCACATAGCGCTGCGAGATGCTTATAGCGATCATTACCGTTATCTGGACCGCCAGCCCTGCGCTTTGTTCCCCGGTGCCATGCCGATGCTCGAGCAACTGCGAGGTCGCGGTTGGCAATTGGCCGTTGCTACTGGCAAAAGTCGCCGCGGCCTGGACCGCGTGCTTGGTGCGCTGGGGCTAGGCGATTTTTTTGATGCTACCCGATGTGCCGATGAAACCGCTTCGAAGCCTGACCCACTGATGCTCCGGCAGATTCTGGTTGAACTGGATTGTGTCGCCGAGCAGGCCGTCATGATAGGAGACAGTGAATATGACCTCGCTATGGCGCGCAGCGGCGGCATGACTTCTGTCGGTGTGAGTTTTGGCGTCCACAGCAGTGAGCGATTACGACAACACGGTCCAGCTCACATTGTGGACTCTCTCCCTGAACTGCTAGACCTGCCGTTGTAAGGGGTCAATGCCCCAATGTCTAAGCATTGAACTCAAGGCTATTAGCGGCAAGCCTTCCAGCGCTGTGGGGTCCTCTCCGTTTAGCCGCCTGAACAGCGTGCTGCCCAAACCCTCGCATTTGAAGCTGCCGGCGCAATCCAAAGGTTGCTCAAGCTCCACGTAGCGCTTGATCTCTGCGCTGGTAAGCTCTCTGAACTCGACCTGATAGGGGACATTGGTTTGTTGCATGGCTCCGTCCCAATAGACACAGACTGCGGTAAAGAATTCCACTACGCGGCCGCTGCACAGGGCTAATTGGGCTTCCGCGTTAGCGACGGTACCCGGTTTGCCTAACAGCGCTTCGTCTAATAGAGCAACCTGATCACTGCCGATAACAACGCTGCCCGGATGGTCGCGACCTATAATCTCAGCCTTGGTTGCCGCCAGACGCTCGGCCAGGGCAATTGCTGGCTCACCTGAAAGGGGAGATTCATCGATATCAGGGGGTAATACGCTGAAGGGTATTTGCAAGCGTTGGAGCAGGTGCTTACGGTAACGCGAGCCTGAGGCTAGAATGAGGGTTTCCATTTCCGCAGTATGTTATAGAAGCTGCTGTATTTAAAAGATTTTTTTGACAATACGAAGATCCGCCCCTATAGTTGCGCGCCTATGTTTACAGAGCCTCTTCCGAGCACTCTGGATGCGCGAAAAGCGGCAGTCCGTGGCGTCTCTGTGAGTGGCAACCTCGCACTCCCGAAAATGGAGCGTATCAGCACATTGCTGGCTTCGACAGAGGGTTCAGTAGAGGCAGAATGCGTCTTCTCCAAGGACGAGGAGAATCGCTCGGTGATTGATATTTCAGTACGAGCGACAGTAGAGATAACCTGTCAGCGCTGTCTTGAACCGATGCCGTTGGAGTTGGTTGCAGAAAACCGGCTGGCGTTAGTAGCCGATGATGATGAGGCGAAAGCCTTGCCAGAGCGACTGGAGCCGTTGTTGCTCGAGGACGAAAACTGCGATCTCTGGTCGTTGGTTGAAGATGAGATAATACTCAAGCTGCCGATTGTCGGTTATCACGACACCGCAGCTTGTAAGCAGACGTTAGAAGAATACAAGGCCCCGCCGCCAGAAGCTGGCTCGGGGAAAGAGAATCCATTTGCGGTGCTGGAGCAATTGAAGTCCGGCAACCAGAACCAGGAGTAATACCATGGCAGTTCAGAAAAGTAAGAAAACCCGCTCTCGGCGTGGCATGCGTCGTTCGCACGACGCTTTGGGCACAGCAACCCTGTCTGTTGATGAGACCAGCGGTGAAACACATCGTCGTCATCACATGACTGCCGACGGTTTCTATCGCGGCCGTAAGGTTGTAGACACCGGCGCAGAAGACTAATACCGGATTGACCGTTTGACCGCCGAAGTTCGACTGGCAGTTGACGTAATGAGCGGAGACCACGGTCTCCGCAGCTCCATTCCCGCCGCAGTGCGGGCGGTGGACGCTGACCCTGAATTATCCCTGACGTTGGTGGGCGATCAAGCCTTGATCACTGCCGCTCTGGGTCGCACTCATAACTCCAGACTCTCTCTATTACCTGCCTCAGCGACCGTCGCTATGGATGCCAGTCCGCTCGACGTGCTGCGTGATTCCAGCGACAACCCCCTTAGAATCGGTTTGGACGCGGTCGCTGCCGGCAGCGCAGCGGGCATGGTATCTGCCGGGAATACCGGTGCATTAATGGTGTTAGCCCGGCAAGCTTTGGGCATGCTGCCCGGTTTTAGCCGGCCGGCTCTGTGCTCTGCGTTGCCGGTTAGTAATGGCCATAGTTACATGCTGGACCTCGGTGCCAACGTCGATTGCCGTGCCGCGCAACTGCATGAATTTGCGCGGCTTGGCATCGCGTTGGTCAGTGCTTTGCACGCCGACGCCACGCCGGCTGTTGCGCTGCTGAGTAACGGCCACGAGGCCACCAAGGGAAATGATCAAATCCGCTTGTGCTACCAATACCTTCAGGACGACCCCGAGGTTAATTTTATCGGCAGCATAGAAGCCAACGAACTCCTCAGTGGCAACGCCGCCGTAGTGGTCTGCGACGGTATGTTGGGCAATATTGCGCTGAAGGCAATGGAAGGCACGGCAGCCCATGCGGCGAGGCGTTTAGAGTCTCAGCTGGGCAGTTCGTTAGCAGCGCGGCTGGCCGCTAAACTGCTGACAGGGCCATTGGCTAGTTGGCGCACTACGATCGATCCAGCCAGCTACAGTGGTGCCTTCATGCTGGGCCTGAACGGCGTGGTGGTTAAAAGCCATGGGCATAGCGATGGCGACAGTTTTGCCAACGCCATAGCCCAGACCGCTCTCTGTGTCCGCAATAAAATGGTGCCGACATTGCAGCAGCACTTTAAAGTAGACGCTGCTGAAACTAGACTCTTCTAAAACCAGAACCTCCTGCAACGAGACTCGAGCTATGACTCAAAAAGATATCGCCTTCGTTTTCCCCGGACAGGGATCGCAAAAAGTAGGCATGCTTGCCGCCGCGGCCGCCGCTTATCCGATTATTGGAGACACCTTCGCAGAGGCTTCCACGGTACTCGGCTATGACCTCTGGGATTTGGTCCAGAACGGCGAGCAAGAGCAGCTAAACCTGACAGAGACTACCCAGCCCGTGTTGCTCACCAGCAGCGTGGCCCTCTATCGCGCCTGGTTGGCAGCGGGGGGAGCCGTGCCGGCCCTTATGGCAGGGCATAGTTTGGGAGAGTTTTCGGCCCTGGTCTGTGCTGGTGCTCTGGAGTTTTCAGTGGCGGTAAAACTGGTGCAGCAGAGAGGATCATTCATGCAGACAGCCGTGCCGGTGGGTGAGGGGGCGATGGCGGCGATTATTGGACTTGAGGATGACGCTATTAATGCGGCCTGCGCTGCAGCAGCCGCGGAATCTGGTGAGGTCGTAGCAGCGGTCAACTTTAACTCTCCAGGACAGGTCGTTATAGCGGGCAAAAGTGCTGCGGTAGAAGCGGCGATTACATTGTGTAAAGCAGCGGGCGCCAAACGCGCTTTGCCGCTGCCGGTTAGCGCGCCTTTCCATACGGAACTCATGCGACCTGCCGGTGAGAAGCTGGCAGAGGCAATGGCAGCAATTGAGTTTAGCGCCCCACAGGTTCCCGTCGTGCATAATGTGCATGCGGCTATGGAATCAGATCCAGCGGCAATACCCGAGTTACTGGTGCGGCAGATATACAGCCCTGTGCAGTGGACAGGTTGCGTTCAAGCCATGACGGCTGCAGGGATCACCCGGGTGGTTGAGTGCGGCCCGGGTAAAGTGCTCAGCGGTCTCAACCGGCGCATCGACAAGAGTCTCAGCAGCTTTAATATAGAAGAACCAGAAGCGTTACAGAATACGGTAACCGAACTCGCTAGCGCCTGATCGCGCCTCTCGTTGATAAAGGAAGAAAATCATGTCTGATACACCTGTGAAAGTAGCGCTTGTTACCGGAGCCAGTCGCGGCATTGGTAAAGCTATTGCCGAACGGCTCGCCGAGGATGAGTTTATTGTAGTGGGCACTGCTACCAGTGAGGCGGGTGCGGCCGGTATTACCGAGTACCTGCAACAAATGCAGAACCCGGGTTGTGGCATGGTTTTGCAAGTGGGTGATACTGACAACGTCACTGCCGTAATGGCGGCTATTAAGGAGCGCTATGAGGCGCCAGCCGTCTTGGTCAATAACGCCGGTATTACCCGCGACAATATTCTCATGCGCATGAAAGAAGACGAATGGGGTGATGTTATAGACACCAACCTGAACGCGCTTTATCGCACTAGCAAAGCCGTGCTCAGAGGTATGACAAAGGCGCGCTGGGGTCGCATCATCAACATTACCTCGGTGGTTGGGGCCATGGGTAATGCTGGGCAAAGTAACTACGCAGCGACCAAGGCCGGTGCCGAGGGTTTTAGCCGCGCACTGGCGCGAGAGGTGGGTAGTCGCAGTATCACTGTGAATAGTGTTGCGCCGGGCTTTATTGATACCGATATGACCAGGGAGCTTGGCGATGATCAGCGTGAACTCCTGCAACAGCAGATCCCGCTAGGGCGGCTTGGTTCAGCGGCGGAGGTCGCAGCAGTGGTGAGCTTCCTGGCTTCGGCTCAGGCGGCCTATATCACAGGCGAAACCATCCACATAAATGGCGGTATGTACATGTAGTAAGTGTATGAAATATATCAATAATAATAGCTTCTGAAAGGGGGGTTCCAAAAAAGATATTACTCTCTCCGAAAAAAAGGCTAAAATGCGCAGCGAACAACCAGTGACAACGCTTTATTTCGTATTACTAGGAGCTAATTAATAACATGAGCAGCATTGAAGAACGTGTAAAAAAGATCGTCGCAGAGCAGTTGGGCGTGAAGGAAGAGGAAGTTCAGACTTCGGCCTCGTTTGTTGAAGACCTCGGTGCCGATTCCCTGGATACTGTTGAGCTGGTGATGGCTTTGGAGGAGGAATTTGAAACTGAAATCCCTGACGAAGAAGCAGAGAAGATCACAACTGTTCAGTTGGCCATTGATTATATCAATAGCAACCTTACCTGAGTTAGCCCTTGATCCACCCGCAAAAGCCGTTTCTATTACCTGATAGAGCGGCTTTTGTTGTATTAGGTTTATCTTATTAGGCTGCCATACCAGATTGCTGGTAGTGGCACCCGGCAAGGCGAAACCTACAAATTTGCACACGGCTTTGGCGCTTGCTGTTCAGTCGGCGATGCGAATTGGCAGACAGTAGCAAGAATGAGGGACTAAAAGTGTCGCGCAGAAGAGTCGTCGTAACAGGTATGGGTATGGTCACCCCGGTGGGTAACACCGTGGAGGACACCTGGGCTAATATTTTGCGCGGGCAGAGCGGCGCTGAGACTATTGATCTTTTTGACGCCAGTGAATACACCACACGCTTTAGCGCGGCGGTCAAGAATTTCGATAGTTCAGACTATCTGGCTCCCAAGGATGCGCGGAAGCAGGATACCTTTGTTCAGTACGGAATGGTTGCTGGCATTCAGGCCATGCGAGACTCCGGCCTGGAAATAACCGAAGAGAACGCGCCACGGGTGGGTGCTGCTATTGGTTCCGGTATTGGTGGCATTGGCCAAATAGAGAAAAATGCGGAAATTGTCCGGGTTTCAGGTCCGCGTAAGATTTCGCCATTTTTTGTGCCCGGCTCAATCATTAATATGATCGCTGGGAATTTGTCGATCCGTTTCGGATTTCAGGGTCCCAACCTTGCGATCGTGACTGCTTGCACTACAGGCACTCACAATATCGGTGTCGGTGCACAGCAGATTCAGCTGGGTACCGCTGACGTCATGCTGGTTGGCGGCGCTGAAATGGCTACTACCAGAGTAGGTTTGGGCGGTTTCGCTGCTGCCCGAGCATTATCTACACGTAATGACGATCCTCAAGGTGCGAGTCGCCCCTGGGACCGGGATCGCGATGGTTTCGTGCTGGGTGATGGCGCTGGCGTTATGGTGTTGGAAGAATACGAATTTGCCAAGGCACGCGGCGCACGCATCTATGCAGAATTGGCGGGCTTTGGCATGAGCAGCGATGCGCACCACATGACATTGCCGCCAGAGGACGGGCGGGGTGCAGCGGCGTCCATGCAAAACGCGCTGAATGATGCAGAGGTAGATTCTGCACTGGTTGACTATATCAACGCTCACGGCACCTCAACATCGGCTGGCGATCGCGCCGAGTGTCAGGCGGTGCGAACCATAATGGGCGCTGCTGCAGATAAGGTCGCGGTCAGTTCGACCAAGTCGATGATAGGACATCTGCTGGGTGCCGCGGGTTCAGTGGAGGCTATTTTCACCGTGTTGGCGCTGCGCGACCAGGTGGCGCCGCCGACCATTAATCTGGACAACCCCGATGAGGGGTGTGACCTTAATTTTGTGCCGCATACGGCGCAGGAAAGACCGATTGATTTTGCGCTGTCCAATTCCTTTGGTTTCGGCGGTACTAACGGCAGTCTGCTGTTCAAGAAAGTCTGATTCCCAGCATGGTATTGCCCGCTCACTGGGTCAATATGCAGTTAGCCGGACAGATTGACCCGCTTGACCGTGGTCTGGTTTATGGTGATGGACTTTTCGAGACATTGCGTTACGAAAAGGACCGCTATCACCTGCTTCAGGCGCATATGGAACGCCTGCAGCACGGCTGCAAGGTACTTGAGATACCCTGTCCGGAAAGTCGTATTGCTGATCAGTTTGCAGCGACCGCCGATTATTTGGCAGCCGCCGCTTGCGGCAGCGCCACCGTGAGACTATTACTGACCCGCGGCAACGCGCTGGATCAAACCGAGGGCAGAGGCTATGGCGGTGAGCATGAGCAGCCCAGCGTCGTTATGTCAGCGTTCGCTACTAGTTTGCCTTGGCGCAGTGAGCTGCCAGCATTGACGCTGCGTACCTGTGAGTATCAACTGCCACGACACCCCCGGCTCGCCGGCATCAAGCACTGTAATCGTCTTGATCAGGTTTTGGCCGCGCGCGAACTGCGCCGTCACGGATTCAACGAAGGCCTGCTCTATGACCTTGAAGGCCATCTTATCAGCGGTGTCGCCGCTAACGTTTTTTTAGTGCTGGACGGTGTACTGGTCACACCTGAGTTATCTAATTGCGGCATCGCCGGCACAGTTCGTGACGCCCTGCTGAGCATTGTGGCGCCCCGCTGCGGATTGCGCGTAGCTGAGCGCAGCTTGGGTGCGGCCGATATTCAGCGTGCCAGTGAAATATTTTTGACCAGCAGTTTACAGGGCGTGCGTCAGGTGGCGATCGTTGACGGTGTCGAGTTTCCCGAACATAGCGTCACTGATCAACTGCGCCACAGCTTCTGCGACTGGTCCGAGGAAGCCGCATGATGCGCTGGTTGCTGGGTGGACTGTTGGTCGCCATTGTTGTGGCTGCAATGACTGCGCAAACCCTCAACAAATGGTGGCACAACCCTCATGCAGCGCAGGTAGAGGCCACCGTTATCGTCGCACCGGGCAGCTCGCTGCGTGCTGTGAGCGCTGAACTGGTCGCTGCCAATGTGCTCACACACGGTGATTGGTGGCAGTGGGCGGTGCGACTTCAGCAGCTTGATCACCGTATCAAGAGCGGTGAATATCAGTTTCTTGCTACCGACTCTCCAGCCAGAATTTTAGAGGTGCTGCTGGACGGGCAGGTCGTGCAATACAGCGTTACGCTGCCCGAGGGCATTACCCTGACGATGGCGCTGACGATTCTGCAGCAACAACCGGTACTGCAGAGAGAAATTAGTGGTCTCGATGACCCGCGTTTGCTGCAACTGGTGGCGCCACACCGCAGTGCTGAGGGCCAGTTTTTCCCCGATACCTACAACTACGCCCGTGGCGACAGTGATTGGGATGTCTTGCTGCAGGCGCATAGCCGCTTGCAGCGTGAGTTAGCTGCGGCCTGGGAGTCGCGCATGCCAGAGCTTCCCTATGACAACTCCTACGAGGCGCTTATCATGGCTTCAATAGTAGAGAAGGAAACCGCGGTAGCTGCCGAAAGACCGACGATTGCAGGGGTTTTTGTGCGACGGCTCCAGCAGCGTATGCGGCTGCAAACAGACCCTACGGTTATTTATGGACTGGGGCCTGGCTTTGATGGCAATTTGACGCGTCGGCATTTAAAGGATGCGGGCAACCTCTACAATTCATATCGCCATCGTGGCCTGCCGCCGGGGCCTATTGCCCTGGTGGGGCGCGAAGCCTTGCAGGCTGCCGTGAACCCGGAGCCAGGTGAAGCTCTGTATTTTGTCGCGCGAGGCGACGGCTCACATGTTTTTTCCGCTACACTGGCGGACCACGAAGCTGCAGTGCGAGCCTATCAATTGCAGCGGCGTAAGGACTATCGATCCACCCCATGAACTTGCGCAGGGAGTACTGAAAGCGTGTCTGAATCTCAGCCCCAGCGTGGGCTTTTCGTTACTATCGAGGGCGGCGAGGGTGTCGGTAAGTCGACTAATATAGCGACTATTGAAGCCTGGCTAATCGAGCAGGGTATTGCCCACTGCCTGACCCGGGAACCCGGCGGCACAGCCTTGGGTGAGAAAATCCGGGGTTTATTGTTAACGGTAGAGCAGGAGCCGGTAACGGAGCATGCAGAGTTGTTGCTGGTGTTTGCGGCGCGTGCTCAGCACTTGCGACAGGTAGTCGAACCCGCGCTGGCGCGAGGTGAATGGGTAATTTGTGACCGTTTCACGGATGCCACCTACGCTTATCAGGGCGCAGGCCGCGGGCTCTCAGTCGATTTTATTCGTGAACTAGAGCAGTCTATTCAAGGCGACTTGCGCCCCGACTGCACTTTGCTGCTGGATGCCCCGGCAGCTGTGGGTATGAGTCGCGCTGGAGAGCGTGCTGAGCTAGACCGGTTTGAGCGTGAGCAAATGGCGTTTTTTGAGCGCGTCAGGGACTGCTATCTGGCCCGGGCCGCCGCAGAACCACAGCGCTTCCAGATTATTGATACCGCTCGACCTTTGGCGCAGGTTACGCCGGACGTCTGTGCTGCGCTCGACCGGCTCAAGCAGGCAACATGCTGACACCCGACAAGAGCTGGCCCTTAGCGCCGCTGCCCTGGCAGCAACCGCAGTGGCAACAATTACAACAGGCACTGCTTGATGATAGCTTTCCTCCGGCGCTGCTATTGGCCGGCAATGTGGGTATTGGGAAGCAGCAGTTTGCGGCTGCCTTGACCGCGCGTTTACTGTGCTATGCGCCGGTTGCAGGCACTGCCTGTGGCGATTGTAAATCCTGCGTCTTGCTGCGAGCGGGTAATCACGGCGACCTGCTGTGGCTAGCCCCCGAAGCGGGCAAGCGAGTAATCAAAGTGGATCAGGTTCGCGCCGCGATACATTTTGCGAATCAGACGCCTGGCCTGGGTGCGCGTAAGGTCATTGCCCTGGACCCTGCTGAGGCACTGAATGTTAATGGTTCCAACGCGCTACTGAAGAGTCTCGAAGAACCTTCCGAAAGTACCTCTATTATTTTGGTCAGCCACGTTGCCGGCGCTTTGCCGGCGACTATTCGCAGTCGCTGTCAGCGTCTTAATCTGGCACAACCGGCGGCGACCGAGGCTACAGCATGGTTAACCACTGTCTGCGGTGACCCGGCGTTGGCGGCTGAGTTGCTGGAGGCGAGTGATAATCGTCCCATGCTGGCAGCTGAATTGTATCGGAGTGACGGTATGGATGCTCTGCGTGCCCTCAGAGAGGGTCTTGACGGGCTGCTGGGCGCCCGCATTAGTCCGCTTGAGTTTCCGCAACTGGTAGCAGATATCGAGCTGGGAGAGGTAATCGAGCTATTTGAGCGACGCGTAGGCAACGAGATTCGCTGTCAGAGTACTGCAGGCGCTGGGGTTGGTGCTGGCGTCGGGGATTTACGGCCCTTGTTCTTGTTGCACGAGGAATTACAGGAATTGCGACGTTTGGTCGCCAATGGGGCTAATCCTAACCGGCAAATGACTATTGAAAATTGTGCGCTGCGTCTTGTTAACTGTTTGGGTGAGTCTGCCACGCAATGTTAGACTAAGTGCGAGTTCAACATAGGTGCACAGGTATGAGTCAGCCCAATAATCGCAACGGAATCCTTTCTCTGACCATTAAAGACAAGGCGGTACTGTATTCGGCATATATGCCCTATCTACAGTATGGCGGCCTGTTTGTGCCTACCAATAAGGCCTATAACATCGGCGATGAAGTGTTTATGTTGCTCAACCTGATGGATGAGCCAGAGAAAATCCCGATAGCCGGTAAAGTAGTATGGGTGACGCCGCGTGGTGCCCAGGGTAATCGCACTGCGGGTATCGGAGTGCAGTTCAGTGAGCAGGATGCCACGGCAAACGCCAAGATTGAAGTTCACCTGGCAGGTTCGTTACAGTCTGATCGCCCCACACACACGATGTAACAAGGGGCAGTCGGTGCCGTGCTTGTCACAGTTTAGTACATTAAAAAAGGGCCCCCGGCTAGGGGAGCCCAATAAGACCATTAGAAGGGAAACATAAAGTAATTGCTTTCCTAAAGTGGAGTACTGACTACTCCAGCAGGTATCCGCTACAGATGGGGATAGATACCTACCTCTTAATTATTGCTCAATATCTGTGGTTTGCCAGCGCTATGACGAATTCTCTTAATACGAATGGCTATAAAAAAAACGCCTCATATATGAGCGCGACGCAACGGCTAACACCTTATGTTTCTTACCGGCATAGTTGAGGGCTTCTACGGCCGTCAGTGGTCGTGGCAGGCGCGGCGTGACTATGCGCCGTTGCTGACCCAGTGGGGCCTGAACAGTTACCTGTATTGTCCCAAGGGTGACCCGTACCTGCGCCGCGACTGGTGGCGCCCCTGGCCGCGCCTGGAGCAGCAGGAGCTGGCAAGTCTGGCCGGCCATTATCGCAGTGCCGGCTTGAATTTCGGCGTTGGACTTTCGCCTTACGCCCTCTATCAGCATTACGGCGATCAGGAACGACGCAGGTTGCGCGAAAAGCTGGCGAGAATCGACGAATTGGGCGTTAACGTCCTGGCAATACTGTTTGACGACATGCCCGGCGATTGCCCTGACCTTGCGCTGCGTCAGGCAGAGATACTGACTGATGTGCAGCGCTGGAGCCATGCTCAGCATTTGCTCATGTGTCCCACTTACTACAGTTACGATGCCCAGCTAGAGTCCTACTTCGGCAAAATGCCGGCGCATTATTGGGAAGAGCTGGGAGCCACAGTGCCGGCCGAGATTGCGATCATGTGGACTGGCAACGAGGTTTGCGCGAAGCGGGTGGTTGCCAGTGATGTCACTGAAATCACTTCAATGCTGCGTCGACCCCCGCTTTTGTGGGACAACTATCCGGTCAACGATGGTGCCAAAGCCAGTCAATTTCTACATCTGCAGCCATTGCCTGAGCGGGATCCTGGTTTACACGAGGCTCTGAGCGGGCACTTCTGCAACCCGATGAATCAAGCATACTTATCGCAATTTCCATTAGCCGGGCTGGCTCAGCTGTACGGTGGCCCCGAGCCAAAGCTCGAAGATTATTTCGCCGAGGATCTAAGTCGGCAACTGGCGCTGGATAGGCCGTTATTCGAGCATCAGGGCCTGCAGCTTATCGGCGCTGAGCAGCGTTTAGCGCTGGCAGCCGTGTACCGTGCGATGGCGGATCCCGCAGCCGCTGAAATTGCCGATTGGCTGGCCGGGGACTACCAGTTTGACCCGGCCTGTCTTACCGACTGACAACAGTTGAACCAGAGGCTGCTTTGTGGCAGAATCCCCGCCCTTGTAAGGGCACCAGATGGCTTATAGAAGGCTGATTTTTACCTCATAAAAATCAGGCGCTTAATGCTCATAGCTAAAGCGGAATGTAGCCTTGGTGTCGGCCCACACAAAAAGCGAAAGTGGCGGAATTGGTAGACGCGCTGGATTTAGGTTCCAGTGTCGCAAGACGTGAGAGTTCGAGTCTCTCCTTTCGCACCATTACAATTCTGAAGTTATCTGAGGATGATTCATGCAGGTTTTTATTGAAACGACGTCCGGTTTGGAGCGTCGACTGACAGTCGGCGTACCTTCTGAGAAGGTCGAGAGCGAAATCAACACACGGCTGCAAAAGGCCGCCAAGACTGTGCGTCTGGACGGTTTTCGGCCAGGCAAAGTGCCGATGCGTGTGTTGCGCCAGCGATTCGGCGCAGGTGTTCGCCAGGAAGTCGTCGGCGAGGTCATGAGTCAATCTTTCTATGAGGCGATTACTCAGGAAAACCTGCGCCCCGCAGGCCAGCCCAGTATCGAGCCAAAGACCATGGAAGAGGGCAAAGACCTCGAATTTGTCGCGACATTTGAAGTGTTTCCAGAAATCGAGCTGCAGGATATGGCTGGTTTTGCGGTGGAAAAGCCGGCCGCTGAGGTCACTGATTCAGATGTTGACGATATGATCGCTGTCTTTCGTAAGCAGCAAGGTGGCTGGGAAGACGTCAGTCGCGCTGCCAAAGAAGGCGATCAGGTCAACATCGACTACGCCGGAACCCGTGATGGCGAGCCCTTTGACGGCGGCAGCGCGGAAGCTTCTGATCTGGAACTCGGTTCTAACCGTATGATTCCAGGATTCGAAAGCGGAATTGAAGGTTTGTCAGCAGGCGATGAAAAGGTTTTGAGCTTGAGCTTTCCGGATGATTACCACAGCGAGGACCTTAAGGGCGCTGCGGTAGAGTTCAAGGTAAAAGTGAACGCTGTGCAGGAGCACAAGTTGGCGGAGCTGGACGAAGAGCTGTTCAAGCAGTACGGCGTTGAAGATGGCGGCGAAGAGCAGTTCCGTAAAGAGATTGGCGACAATATGCGGCGCGAGTTGGACAACGCACTCAAGGCTACTGTCAAGAAACAGGTGATGGATGCAGTATTGGAGTCACACAGTGGACAGGAAATACCCAAGGCCCTGATCGCCTCGGAAGTGGATACTATGCGCCAGCAAATGTTTCAACAGTTCGGCGGCGCCGGTGCAACTCCGGACCTGGACCTGCAG
Source organism: Candidatus Litorirhabdus singularis (assembly GCF_026262625.1). Taxonomy (GTDB): domain Bacteria; phylum Pseudomonadota; class Gammaproteobacteria; order Pseudomonadales; family Halieaceae; genus Litorirhabdus; species Litorirhabdus singularis. The sequence continues at coordinate 566,094 of NZ_SHNN01000002.1, read as the reverse complement.
TCGTTGCTGCCGGCAGAAATGTTTGAAGAGCAGGCCACTCGGCGGGTCAAGCTTGGTCTAGTGCTGCACGAGCTGATACAGCGCGACGAGATCAAGGCCGATGCGGAGAAAGTACGCGCCCATATTGAAGAGATGGCAGCGACGTATCAGGACCCGGAGGAAGTGATTAACTGGTACTACTCAAATCAGGAGCAGCTTTCTTCGGTTGAAGCGATGGTTTTGGAAGAAGAAGTTGTGGACAAGCTGCTGGAAACTGCTAGCGTATCTGAGCAGGAATGCAGCTATAAAGATGCGATGGCCAAGGCTCAGGAGGCCAACGCCCAGAATCAGGGTCTGTAAAGGACCCCTAAACGCAATATTCGGGAGTAAGACGAGAAAATGACACATCAGTTCGACGGACAGAACTCTAATACTATCAATAACCTGGGCTTGATTCCGATGGTTGTTGAGCAGACTTCCAGGGGCGAGCGCTCTTACGATATCTACTCGCGTCTGCTGAAGGAACGCCTGATATTTATCGTTGGTCCGGTAGAAGATCACATGGCGAATCTGGTGGTGGCACAGTTGCTGTTTCTGGAAAGTGAGAACCCCGACAAAGACATTCATCTGTATATCAACAGCCCGGGTGGATCGGTGACAGCTGGCTTGGCAATTTATGACACGATGCAATATATCAAGCCCGATGTAACCACTACCTGTATCGGACAGGCAGCCAGTATGGGTGCGTTTCTGTTGGCCGGTGGCGCCAAGGGTAAGCGCGCCTGCTTGCCTAACGCCCGTACCATGATCCACCAGCCTAGTGGCGGAGCTCAGGGGCAGGCCACGGATATTGAGATTCATGCCAAGGAAATTCTCATTATTCGCGAGCGCTTGAACCAGATGTTGGCCGAGCATACCGGTCAGACTCTGGAAACTATTCAGAATGACACTGAGCGAGATAATTTCATGAACGCCGAAGACAGCATGGCCTATGGCCTGGTGGACATGGTGGTAGAGAAGAAGTCGGGCGGCGAGGAATAGCCTGCCAGCGGGCCAGTCAACACAAAAGAGGCACTTGCCTAAAGGCAAGGCTGTAAGTGTAACCGGCTTCGCAAAACCGACTACAGGGCTTGCAAACGGGCTTGAAAAAAAGCATCTTAACGTAAGACAAGCTGGAATCAGGAACATATAGGTAAGCTTAATGACTGATGTAACGTCTAAATCGGGCGACGATGGCAGCAAATTGCTGTACTGCTCCTTCTGCGGCAAAAGCCAGCATGAAGTGCGCAAGCTGATCGCTGGCCCCTCGGTATTTATCTGCGATGAATGCGTTGATCTTTGCAACGACATTATCCGCGAGGAAGTACAGGAAGCGAAAGGCGACAGTGGCCAGGAAAGTCTGCCGGTACCGCAGGATATCAAGGCAATTCTTGATGAATACGTGATCGGGCAGAAACGCGCCAAGAAAGTACTTTCAGTGGCTGTTTATAATCACTATAAGCGGCTGCGCTATGATGACGGGCGTGGTGACGACGTCGAACTCGGGAAAAGTAACATTCTGTTGGTCGGTCCCACTGGTAGCGGAAAAACGCTGCTGGCAGAGACCTTGGCGCGACTTTTGAATGTGCCATTTACCATCGCTGATGCGACTACTCTCACCGAAGCCGGTTACGTGGGTGAGGATGTTGAGAACATCATTCAGAAGCTGTTGCAGAAGTGCGACTACGATGTGGAAAAGGCCCAAATGGGTATTGTTTACATCGATGAGATTGACAAAATTTCGCGCAAATCTGACAACCCCTCAATAACGCGGGACGTTTCTGGCGAGGGTGTACAGCAAGCATTGCTGAAGCTGATTGAAGGAACAGTGGCTTCAGTGCCGCCGCAGGGCGGTCGCAAGCACCCTCAGCAGGAGTTTCTGCAGGTTGATACTTCCAATATCCTGTTTATCTGTGGCGGCGCATTTGCTGGCCTGGATAAGGTCATTCGGGATCGCTCGGATAAGGGCGGTATTGGTTTTGGTGCTGAGGTCAAAAGCAAAGACAACGGTAAAAATGTTGGGGAAGTGCTGCTCGACCTCGAGCCAGAAGATTTGGTCCGTTACGGGCTGATTCCAGAATTTGTGGGTCGCTTGCCGGTTATAGCGACGCTTGAAGAGCTTGATGTGCAGGCACTGGTGCAGATTCTTACCGAGCCGAAAAACTCGCTCACCAAGCAGTACTCCAAATTGCTGGAGATGGAAGGCGTAGAAGTCGATTTTCGCGAAGACGGCCTGCGGGCAATCGCAGAGAAAGCGATGGAGCGTAAAACCGGAGCACGCGGTCTACGCTCGATTCTAGAGGCGACGTTACTGGACAGTATGTACAACATCCCATCGCGCAGCGATGTCAGCAAAGTGGTTATCGACGAATCCGTGATCAAGGGCGATTCAGAGCCTTTGCTGGTGCTTCAGAAGCCCGAGACACCGAAAGCCGCTACGACAGACGAGTAGCGGTTGGGGTAGAGTTTACTGACTGGGGGCCCACGAAGGCGCTCTCAGCACTTTACCTCGGCGGTACAGCGCAAAACGTAAGTGCTACCGAGCTAGCCGCGCTTGCATTTTTTATAAACATCCCCATATCACCTAGAGTGATTTCCTGGAGACATGTATGGGCGCTTCTTCCTTAGTAAAACTTCCTTTGTTACCCCTGCGTGATGTAGTGGTTTATCCGCATATGGTACTGCCGCTATTTGTCGGCAGGGAAAAATCCATAGAAGCGTTGCAAGACGCGATGGCCAACGACAAGCAAGTGCTGCTGGTCGCCCAGCGCAATGCGGCTGATGATGACCCCGGTGTTGATGATGTCTACCAGGTAGGTACGGTATCCAGCATTCTACAGTTACTGAAACTACCGGACGGCACCATCAAGGTTCTGGTCGAAGGCGGCTACCGTGCCAGCCTCGGGAGTATCGACGACGACGGCCCCTTCGCGGTGGCGGAAGTGCGAGAAATTGAAAGTGAAGTGATTCCAGACCAGGAAGCGGAAGCGTTGGTACGCTCGACCGTTTCGCAGTTCGAAAAATACGTCAATTTGAGTAAAAAGGTTCCGACAGAGGTGTTGACCTCTCTGTCTGGTATCGATGAGCCTGGCCGTCTGGCCGATACCATTGCAGCGCACATGGGCGTGGACCTGGATGAGAAGCAGCGCGTGCTGGAAATGTCTGGTATTCGGGAACGGCTGGAACACCTCATGCAGCTCATGGAAGGCGAAATCGACCTGTTTCAGGTAGAAAAACGTATCCGGGGTCGCGTCAAGAAGCAAATGGAGAAAAGCCAGCGCGAGTACTATCTGAATGAGCAAATGAAGGCGATTCAGAAAGAGCTGGGAGACCTGGACGAAGCGCCGGGCGAGATGGATGAGCTGCAGGCGCGCATAGAGGCCGCCAAAATGCCGCAGGAAGCAGAAGACAAGGTTGGCGCAGAACTGAACAAGTTGAAAATGATGTCTCCCATGTCGGCTGAGGCTTCCGTGGTGCGCAGCTACATCGATTGGATGCTCAGCGTGCCTTGGTCCAAGCGGAGTAAGGTAAAGCATGATCTGAAGCGCGCAGGCGATATTCTTAATGCCGATCATTACGGTCTTGATGAGGTCAAAGAGCGTATTCTCGAGTATCTCGCGGTGCAAAAGCGGGTGCGTAAAATTAAGGGGCCTGTGCTCTGTCTGGTGGGCCCTCCGGGTGTAGGTAAGACTTCTTTGGGCGAGTCGATTGCCCGAGCCACCAACCGTAAGTTTGTGCGCATGGCACTCGGTGGAGTGCGTGATGAGGCTGAGATTCGCGGTCACCGGCGTACCTATATCGGCTCCATGCCGGGTAAATTACTGCAGAAAATGTCTAAAGCAGGCGTCCGTAACCCTTTGTTTTTATTAGATGAAATTGACAAAATGGGCATGGACCATAGGGGTGACCCGGCTTCAGCCATGCTTGAGGTGCTTGATCCTGAGCAGAACCACGCCTTTAACGACCACTACCTCGAAGTGGATTACGATTTGTCGGACGTGATGTTCGTCTGTACCTCCAATACCATGAACATCCCCGCGCCCTTGTTGGATCGGATGGAGGTCATTCGTATTCCAGGGTACACCGAAGATGAAAAGGTGAATATCGCTGAGCGGTACCTGATTCCCAAGCAAATGAAGAACAATGGCATCAAAAAGGGCGAGTTAACTATCGCCCGCGACGCCATAACCGATATCGTTCGCTACTACACCCGTGAGGCGGGCGTGCGCGCTCTGGAGCGCGAAATCGCCAAGGTGTGTCGCAAGATGGTCAAGGCCTTCAGTCTCAGCGAGCTAGAGGCTCCGCAGGAAGTCGACGCGGTAATGCTGCCGGATCTAAGCGGCGTGCGGAAGTTTAGCTTTGGTTCGGCGGAAGAAGAAAACAAGATCGGGCAAGTCACCGGCTTGGCATGGACTCAGGTGGGCGGTGAACTGCTCACTATTGAATCAGTCTCAATACCGGGCAAAGGCCGTCAGGTGATGACAGGGTCGCTGGGTGATGTGATGCAGGAGTCTATTCAGGCCGCCACCACCGTGGTGCGCAGTCGCTCTCAGATGCTGGGCATTGTCGCGGCCTATCATGACAAACATGACGTCCATATTCACGTGCCCGAGGGTGCCACGCCTAAGGATGGCCCCAGTGCCGGTGTCGCTATGGCTACCGCGTTGGTATCGGTGCTGACCGGAATTCCGGTGCGTTCAGAAGTTGCCATGACAGGAGAAATCACGCTGCGGGGCGAAGTGTTGCCGATAGGCGGGCTCAAGGAAAAGCTGCTCGCGGCGCATCGCGGTGGCATTACAACGGTGATTATACCGAAGGAAAATGAAAGAGATTTAATAGAGATCCCGGATAACATTAAGGCCGATCTTGCCATCAAACCCGTCAAGTGGATTGACGAAGTTTTGGAGATTGCATTGGAGTCAATGCCAAAGCCACTGAGTGATGAGGATTACCTGGCAGAGCCCATCGTTGCCGGAGATGGCTCGAAAGACGGTGAAAACCGAATAAATACGCATTAAATAGCATTATTAGGCGTTCGTGTGTTGACCGGATTCTCGGTTCTGATATACAGTCGCCCCTCTAAATGCTTGTGTATTTAGTGCATAAAAACAATGCTACGCATTTTTCTATAAGGGGATAAGTGTGAATAAAACTGAACTAATCGATGCTATTGCGGCATCAGCGGATATTCCAAAAGCAGCAGCAGGGCGTGCCCTGGATGCGGTCGTCGATTCTATTACTGGCGCTCTCAAAGCAGGTGACTCGGTGGCCTTGGTTGGCTTCGGAACATTTAGCGTCAAGGACAGAGCTGCTCGCACTGGTCGTAACCCTCAGACTGGCGCCGAGATCCAAATTCCGGCGGCGACAGTGCCTGGCTTCAAAGCAGGTAAAGCTCTTAAAGACGCCGTCAACAGCTAGATCATTAGTTGCTCGGGAGGCCGCGCCGGCATTTTAGGCGGGGCATCAGCCGTAACACAAAAAGGCGCACTCCACGGTGCGCTTTTTTTTTAGGTAGATCTTAGAAAATGCTGCTAAACATTCGCAAGAATATTCAAGGCACAATGGCCAAAGTTATCATTGGTCTTATTGTCGCTACGTTCGCTCTGTTCGGAGTTGAATCCATACTAACCAGTGGCGGCATTGCCTATGTCGCCGAAGTTAACGGTGAAGGCATAGCTGCTAGCGAGCTGCAACAGCAAATCAACCAGCAAAAACGCCGCCTGTTGATGAGTATGGGTGACAATATCGACCCGGCCATGCTGGACGATCAAATGTTGGCGGGGCCGGCATTAGAATTCATGATTCAGAAGAAATTACTGCTGCAGCAGGCCGCGGATTATGGCTTGGCGGTGCCTGACGCTACCATAGGTACAATAATCGGCAGTATGGACGCATTCAAAGTTGACGGTCGCTTCGACGAGACCCGTTATCGCATGCTGTTGGCTGAGCAGGGTTACAGCCCCGCCAGCTTTCAAGAGACACTGCGCGAAGATCTGCTGTCAACCCAGCTGCGCGCCGGGGTTACGGCCTCTGAGTTCGTTACCCCGCAGGAGTTAGAGTTGGCTGCGGTGGTGGCTGAAGAACAGCGAGATATCCGCTTTTTGGTAATGCCCCTGGACAGCTTTCGCGACGCCGTCAGTCTTTCCGAAGATCAAATTCAACAGTGGTATCAAGCTAGCGCAGATCGCTTTCAAACCTCTGAATCTGTTATGGCGGAAACGATAGAGGTAAGAGCGAGTGACTTTTTGGAGCCGGTTTCTGAGCAGCAGGTGAAGGAACTGTTTGAGGCTGAAAAGGCCTCTATGCAGACTGCTGAAAGACGCGGAGTTGCACATATCTTGCTGCAGAAATCAGAGTCTGAAGGGGAAGATGAGTATCAGGCACGGGTCGCTGAAGTCGCAGCGGCCGTGCAGTCCAGCGATCAGACCTTCGCCGAACTTGCCAAACTGTATTCAGAAGATTTGGGTTCCGCTAACTTTGGGGGCGAAATTGGCTTTACTAGCGGAGACAGCTTCCCACCAGAGCTTGAATCTGTCATTGCTGAATTGCAGGTTGGCGAGATCTCTGAGGCGATTGTGAGTGATGCCGGCGTGCATATTTTGACGGTCACTGAAATACAGGCGGGCAGCGAGTTGGATTACGCAACTGCACGGGTCGAACTGGAACAGCGCTTGATGCAAGAGCAGGCCGCTCGCCGGCTGATATCGGTTGTAGAGGAGCTGCGCGATCAGGTTTTTAATGCGGAAACTCTGAGTGCTCCGGCCGAGAGTCTGGGCCTGACTGTGAACACCGGGGTTGAAATATTTCGTGATACTAGCGCCGCTGTTGCCAGTGACCCGCGGGTGGTTAGCGCTGCGTTTAGTAGCGAAGTGCTTGAAGACCGCTTCAATAGTGAAGTTATTGAACTAGCTGACTCGCGTTTTCTGGTGTTACGGGTGGTCGAGCATAAACTGCCGACATTAAAGTCTTTGGAGAGTGTGCGTGAGACCGTCGAGGCCTTAGCCACCGAGGCCGCGGCTCTGGACGCAGCCTCCGCTGCCTCCGAGCAAGTTATTGCTCGCCTGCAGTCTGGCGACAGTATTGACGGTTTGGCCCAGGAATTGGGTTATGAGTGGCAGGTAGAGCTGGCGGTTAAACGCGACAGTCGTACTCTGTCCCCAGAACTGTTGCGTAAAGCATTTACCACTAAAGCGCCGAGCGAGGGGCAGAGTCGTTTCGATTTTGTCGCCACTGCCGCTGGCGATATAGAAATCTTTGAATTGGCCAGAGTAAGTGCGGGACAGCTGCAGGCGTTGGTTCCAGTGCGGCGTGAGCGGCTGATGAATCAGGTGTTGCAGGATAAAAGCCGCACCATAGATGGCAGTTACCAACGCAGTCTCAGGGCAGAAGCCGATATAGTTAAGAGCTAGGCGGCACCAGGAAAAGCACATGAATTCTATAAAACCGGCGTTGGATACAGCAGACGCCGTACATCTGTGGGTTACCGATACCACAGACATAAGTGATCAGGGCGTCGAGGAGCGCTACGTGCAGGCTCTCGGGCAGGCTGAGCTGGACAGCTATAAGGCGCTGGCCAATGCTGAGCACCGGCGCGAATATCTGATCAGTCAGGCATTTCTGCGTGATGTGCTCAGTCATTACCTTGAGCAGGCTGCCGATTCTTTAGAGTTTGTCAGGAATGCATCGGGTAAACCAAGTCTGCAGCTGACCAATCAAGAAGCAGCGCCATTGCATTTTAATCTCTCTCACAGCTCTCGTTCCGTGGCGTGCGCAGTCACTTATGCCGGTCATGTAGGTGTAGATGTTGAGACCAGCCACCCGGACTCTGGACTGTTGGCCATGGCTGAGCACTATTTTGCCGGCGACGAGGTTGACTGCCTTCAAAAGCTCGACGGCGAGCGCCAGCAAATGATGTTTGCGCGTATCTGGACGCTTAAAGAGGCGTATATCAAAGCGCGAGGGGAAGGGCACAGCAAGTCTCTGGATAGCTTCAGCTTTGACTGCAAAGAGCCTGGTTCTATTCGTTTGGTGGAAGACGCCGTCGCGCGGCAGGATTGGCGTTTCTGGTCGCTGCAACCGATTGCAGACCAAACTGTCTCAGTCGCCGTAGAGTCTGCGGAAGCCAGACTTCGCCTATTTTCGACAGTGCCGTTTGGCGCAGTTACAGAACTTCCCCTGACCAGCTTGGGTCAGGTGGCTTGACGTCTACCGGGAGGTAAACACCGTGTACAAAGTACTAACCCTGAATCAGATTTCTGTCAAAGGCCTGGAACGTTTTTCCAGAGAGCACTATGAATTGGCCAGCGAATTTTCTTCGCCCGATGCCATACTGCTGCGCAGCCATAAGCTGGCCGTTGATGAAATTACCGAGTCAGTATTGGCCATCGGTAGAGCTGGAGCGGGCACCAATAATATTCCGGTGGCTGAATGCACTCGCCGCGGTATACCGGTATTTAATTCTCCCGGGGCCAATGCCAATGCGGTAAAGGAGTTGGTCGCTGCCGCCTTGTTTTTGGGCTCTAGAGGTATCAGTGAGGGTATTCGCTATGCGCATAGCCTGGGTGACATTACCGATGAGGCGGAGCTGAATAAGACGCTAGAGAGCCAGAAAAAGCAATTCAAGGGTAGCGAGATAGCCGGTAAAACCCTCGGTGTCGTCGGCCTTGGTGCGATCGGGTCACTGGTTGCCGATATGGCGCTTACGCTGGGTATGAAAGTCTGCGGTTATGATCCAGCGCTCTCTGTTGATGCTGCATGGCGTCTGTCTAGCCGGGTAGAAAAAGTAGATGCTCTGGCTTCCATCTTCTCGCGCTGCGATTACGTGACTCTGCACCTGCCGGCCATTGAGAGCACTCGCGGATTAATTAACGCCGAGTTGTTGCAACAATGCCAGCCCGGCCTGTGCCTGCTGAATTTCGCCCGTCAGGAAATTGTAGATACCGGTGCGGTTATCGATGCGCTCGAAGCTGGAAAGCTGCGCCGCTATATCGCTGACTTCCCGGAGCCGCGTCTGATAGGGCGCGACGACGTTATCCTTATGCCGCACATTGGTGCGAGTACGGAGGAGGCTGAAGAAAACTGCGCGATTATGGCTGCAGATCAGCTGCAGGATTTTCTGGAAAACGGCAACGTGCGCAATTCAGTTAATTTTCCTACCCTAATTCTTGAGAAAACATCTGGCATCCGTTTGGCAATTACCAATAATAATGTACCAAAAATGTTGGGTAATCTGCTGTCACTGCTGGCTGATGAAAATATCAATGTCATGGACATGTTGAACAAAAGTCGTGATGACGTTGCCTATAACCTGATTGACGTGGAAACCTGCCCCAGTGAGGCGGTACTCGCCAAGATGTGCGCTATCGAAGGTGTGGTCAATGTGAGAGTGATCAGCTGATTCGATCCTCTGCGGTAACTGTAACGTAAAGTTGTCGTTCTTCTTCTGTGAGCTCTCCAGACCCGGTCCAGGGCATCAAGCGATGCTCTGAGTAGGAATGCAGGTCCATGAAGGGGTATTTGATAATCTCGAAATACGGGGAGTAGTCGAAGTCCCGTGGCGTACATAGTTTCGGGTTGCGCATAAACAGCCGCACCTGGCCGCCCAGTTCACGCTTTACCAGCGGTAATATCGGAAACTGAATCGAACCAAAGGCCTCTGCAATCATGGTAGAACAGACGGTTCTGGTCGTCTCCCCCGGGTTGGTGTTAAACAGACTGGAGCGCCAGCGGCGCGGCAGTATAAACCAGGGAAACATGAAACGCGCCAGGTCGAAGATTTGCCGCACGTCGTAGGCACTGCCCAGTCGTTGGATGGCATAACTCAACACAGCCTGACAGTCCTGGTGGGATATGCCGCGGGGCCGACAGATACGCAGATGTTCACCTTTGTAGACCGCAAGTGGCCTTACCACTGTGCCCATTCCCAGCTCGCTTTCGATGATTAGCTGCTGATCCAGGGGACCGAAGTAGTGGCGGGTGATGATCTCCCGCAATTCGAGGTCATCAATATCATGCAGGCGTCCGATATAGAGCGCAGCATGTGACCAGGGACTCTGGGTAACCAGCCTGATGACATTGCTGATGCGCGACCGGCCCTCGACCAGAACGACGTCACAGGCCTTGATCTCATGCCGAATACGCTCAAAGTCGCACAATGAATCCTGCAGTGGAATCACTTTACGTGAAAGCCACCCGGTCATCCTTTGGACAAGACCACCAAACATAACCAAGAGTCCTTTAATCTAATGACACTACGTTATAACCTAAGTGAATGACTGACGACACACTAGAGTTAATTTCGCGACAAATAACTGGGACCGTGGCCACAGGTACGACACCTCAATCCCGGAATTTTGACTCGCCACCGCTACATTTATGGAACCCTGAGCTTTCTGGTGATATTGATATCACCATCAAGCGTGATGGTCAGTGGGTGCACGAGGGCACGATTATTGAGCGCCAATCGCTGGTGCGGCTGTTTGCGAGCATCTTACGGCGTGAAGATGATGGTGAGTATTATTTGGTGACACCCGCAGAAAAGTGGCGATTGAAGGTCGATGCGCTGCCACTGCTGGTGACGGATTTTGAGATAGCGGAGAGTGCGGGCGGGCAAGAGCTAACCGTCACGTTGAACACAGACCGGCGTTATCTTATTGATGCCGCGCATCCATTGTACTTGCCACGTTTGGAGGGCATGGAAGATATTCCAGCGGTGCAAATAGATCATGGTTTGGGCGCTGTTTTCTCGCGTGCCGCGTGGTACCGGCTGGTCAATGCCTGCGAGGAAAATGATAGCGGTATTGGGATTAGTAGTTGCGGGACGTATTTTAAACTGGGTTGAGTCAGCCCTGTGTTGCTTGAGCTGTTTGTGGCGTGTTCTGTGAGTCCCATTTTATTGTGCCGAGTGCTGCTGCACTCGGCACAATAAGTCGCTCTACATGTTGGGGTAGTTAGGTCCGCCCAGGCCTTCTGGTGTTACCCAGACAATATTCTGCGACGGATCTTTAATGTCGCAGGTTTTGCAGTGCACGCAGTTCTGCCCATTGATCTGAAAACGCGGACCGTTGGAGTCTTCAATCACTTCATAGACACCGGCAGGGCAGTAGCGTTGAGCGGGCTCGTCCCAGGTTGGCAGGTTAACCCCAATCGGCACGCTGTCATCGCGCAGTGTCAAATGGCAGGGCTGGTCTTCCTCGTGATTGGTATTCGATAGAAAGACCGAGGTCAGCCGATCAAAGGTTATTTTGTTGTCGGGCTTTGGGTAGTCGATTTTTTTACTTTCCGCAGCGGGCTTCATCACTGCATAGTCAGGCTTTTCATCGCGCAGGGTAAATGGCATCTTGCCGCCAAAGATATTCTGGTCGATCCATATCATGGCAGAGCCAATCAGCCAGCCGAACTTGTGCATAAAGCCAGAGAAGTTCCGGGTGGTATACAGCTCATCATAGAGCCAGGATTGCTCAACATTCGTTGCGTAAGTCTCCAGATCCGCTGCGGCCTCATCGCCTTTGGCCAGTGCCTCAACGACCGACTCTGCAGCCAACATGCCGCTCTTCATAGCGGTGTGATTACCCTTGATTTTGACACTGTTCAAGGTGCCGGCGTCACAACCGATGAGGAGGCCGCCCGGAAAATGCATTTTTGGCAAGGAATTAATGCCGCCCTTGGCCAAAGCGCGAGCTCCGTAAGAAATGCGCTCACCACCTTCCAGATACTTGGTGGTCTCAGGGTGCGTCTTCCAGCGTTGAAACTCTTCAAACGGGCTAACGTGCGGATTGCTGTAATTAAGGTCGGTAATCAGACCAATATAAACCTGGTTGTTTTCGGCGTGGTAGAGGAAGGCGCCCCCAGTGGAGCCGCTTTCCTGCAGCGGCCAGCCGAGACCGTGGATCACGAGACCTTCATCATGCTTATCCGGATCTATCTGCCAGATTTCTTTGATGCCCAGACCATAGTGCTGAGGATCAGAATCAGCATCCAAACCGAACTTCTCGATGAGTTGCTTGCCCAGGTGCCCTCGGCAGCCCTCGGCAAAAAGTGTGTAGCGGGCATGGAGTTCCATTCCCTGCGTGTAGCTATCTTTGTGCTCTCCGGCGGCGCTGACGCCCATATCACCAGTTGCTATACCTTTGACACGACCGTCCTCGTGAAACAGTACCTCAGAGGCCGCAAAGCCAGGGTAGACCTCTACGCCCAGCGCCTCGGCTTGCTCAGCCATCCAGCGACAGACATTACCCATGGATACAATGTAGTTGCCATCGTTATGCGTGGGCTTGGGGATAAAGAAATTGGGTAGTTTGATTGCGCCCTTGCCGCTGGTATAGAGAAAGAACTTGTCTTCCTTAACCTCGGTGTTAAGCGGCGCCCCACGTTCCTGCCAATCGGGGAACAATTCAGCCAGAGCCCGCGGTTCGAGTACTGCGCCAGACAGGGTGTGCGCACCAACCTCTGAGCCTTTCTCAACCACGCAGACCGTTATTTCCTGCTCTTTCTCTGCTGCCAGCTGCATGATGCGACACGCCGCAGAAAGGCCTGCGGGCCCTGCTCCTACGATGACGACGTCAAATTCCATTGCTTCGCGTTCCACGGCTATGCCTCTCAACTACTGGATAAGTGGACGCCAAGTATATAATTTCTAAAGCAAAAACTCCATTTATCTAACGAATAGCGAGCATTGATACAGGTCAGGTTTTGTCCATCCTGGAGGCCCCTATTGGTCTTGACCTAAGGGGTAGATGGCGGCATCATAGCCGCCCGAAAACTGTGGTCTACCACAAAACCCACCCCTTAAACTCTATGGAGAATCCATGAAGGTTCTTGTTGCTGTGAAACGCGTTGTCGATTACAACGTCAAAGTTCGCGCCAAAGCCGATGGGACTGGTGCCGATCTGAATAACGTTAAGATGGCTATCAATCCTTTCTGTGAAATCGCGATTGAAGAGGCAGTACGCCTTAAAGAAGCTGGCGTCGCGACTGAAGTCATTGCCGTATCTATTGGCGATAAGTCCTGTCAGGAACAGATTCGTACAGCCCTGGCGCTGGGTGCCGACCGCGGTATTCAGGTAGAAACAGACGGTTCTCCGGAGCCTCTGGTGGTTGCCAAACTGCTCAAGGGTGTTATTGCTAAAGAAGAGCCACAGCTGGTTATTCTGGGCAAGCAGTCCATTGATGGTGACAACAACCAGACCGGCCAGATGCTGGGTGCATTGACCAATATGCCTCAGGGTACTTTTGCCTCTGAAATCAAGGTAGAAGGCGACAAACTTAATGTAACACGTGAGATAGATGGTGGTTTGCAGACAATCGCTTTGAATCTACCTGCGATCGTTACTACCGACCTGCGCTTGAATGAGCCGCGTTACGCTTCTCTGCCTAACATTATGAAGGCAAAGAAGAAGCAGTTGGACGTCTACACTCCGGCTGATCTGGGCGTTGAGCCCAGCGCGCATCTCACTACCGTCAAGGTTGAGCCACCCGCAGAACGTCAGGCTGGCATCATCGTCGAGAGCGTAGAGCAGCTGGTCGACAAACTGAAGAACGAGGCGAAGGTAATCTCATGAGTACTCTAGTTATTGCAGAACACGACAACAACAGCATTAAGCCTGCGACACTGAACACCGTCGCTGCGGCTCAAGCTATGGGCGCCGATGTAGATATTCTGATCGCAGGAGCTGATTGTGCTGCCGCCGGAACCGCCGCCGCAGCAGTCGCTGGCGTACGCAAGGTGTTGGTTGCAGATAATGCAGCCTACGCACATCAACTGGCCGAAAATCTGGCTCTGCTGATCGCCGAATTGGGCGCCGACTATGACAATATCCTTGCACCTTCAACAGCCAACGGTAAGAACTACCTGCCGCGGGTTGCTGCACTGCTGGATGTGGGTCAGATTTCAGACATTATTTCGGTTGAGTCTGCAGATACCTTCAAGCGTCCGATTTACGCTGGCAATATTATTGCTACCGTACAATCATCCGATGCCAAGAAGGTTATCACCGTGCGTACAACCGCCTTTGATGGTGTTGCCGACAGCGGTGGCTCTGCCACGATAGAAGCTGTTGACGCAGCTCACGACGCCGGTATCTCTAGCTTTATCAGTGAAGAAGTGGCCGTTTCAGAGCGTCCTGAGCTGACGGCTGCTGACGTGATCATCTCCGGTGGTCGTGGTATGCAGAATGGTGAGAACTTTGCCATGCTCGAAGCTATCGCCGACAAACTAGGCGCTGCAGTAGGCGCATCACGTGCCGCTGTTGATGCGGGCTTTGTGCCGAATGATATGCAGGTTGGGCAAACCGGCAAGATTGTTGCTCCGGACCTTTATATTGCTGTAGGAATTTCCGGTGCGATTCAGCATCTGGCGGGTATGAAGGACTCCAAGGTTATTGTTGCGATCAACAAAGACCCCGATGCTCCCATCTTCCAGGTGGCCGACTATGGTCTGGTAGCGGATTTGTTTACGGCTGTTCCAGAGTTGGACGCTGCACTCTGATCGATGACTGAAGCAGCCCGAGAGGGCTGCTGATGCTTTTAGAACCGGCCTTATGGCCGGTTTTTTCGTTTTGGGGAAGCCTTTTGGGTGCGGTTGGCAGAATCAATTCTGCCCTAAACCTGGCAACCCAGACCCCGGTGGCACCAATCTTGCCGGTGAGATTCAGTGTCAGAGTTTTTTACAAAGAGAGACTTTATTCGCCGCCTCGAAATAAAATACCTATATAGATCAAGGTGATAAACAGTTGGCTTAATCCTTGCTTTGTGGAATAGCGTAACATTCTGTCTCAGCACAACCCGCGGTTTAGCTCAGAGCGACGGTAAGCGATTTTGTAGTACCGCACTTAATAGGGACGTTTAACAAGTTTTTCAAAATATAGGGATATTTCATGAAATCTACTTCTTTACTCAGTGCTCTGTCGGGTACTGCATTGCTTCTGTCGTCAGCTTTTTCCTCCGCGGCGCCCTTGGCTCCGAACGGTTACATTGAACCACTCATCGGAACCTCGCCGTTTAGCTTTGGGAGCCTGATTGATACAACGACCGGCTCCTTTAGTGTCCGCGATGTTCAAAATAGCAATGCGATTGTTGCCACGGGTTCTGTTACATCGGAGGTATGGAGAGCCGGTGACAATACACTGACGTTTACCTGGCAGGTAGTAAACGATATCTCATCGAGCGCTTCGATTCACGCACTGCGTTTGGGTGGGTTCGGCGATGAGACATTCGATGTCGGGTATATTGATGACAGCAATGCACCGGGCGAAGTTCCAGCGATGACAGCCTATCGCTTCGACGGATTTTCTGCCGGGTCATTTAATTTCCAGTTCAACGAGTACAACGAAGAATTTGAGCCCATTTTGGGAATAGGTTCGGGTGAAACTTCGGCACTGGTTTTTGCCGATACAGATTATGTTGATTATGAGCAGTCATACAGGAGTGACCTCTCATCAGGGCAATTTCAGTTGGGTGATTTTGGCGCTAACTTTGCACCAGTACCCAGCCCCGTGCCGCTGCCTGCAGCTGCCTGGCTGTTTGTTTCTGCCCTGGGTGGACTTGTTGCGGCCAAAAAAAGGGCTGCTGCGCGCTAGGACGATCCGTATATTGATGGGTGCACTCCCTGTCTAGTCTCTCTTGGCAGAATGAATTAGGTCCTAGAGGGGAGGTCGGTATCAGTGGGGACGATGAGTCCCCGACTAATTTACTCGTCCTGGTCGCGGTTAATCACGACGCAAACGATCTGAAATCGCGATAGGGGTAGGGTAGTTGAGCACCACGATATAGGACGACAGCACGAAGGTGATAATTGTCGCTGCCTGGATCAGCGACGATGCCTGCTGCGAAATCAGCGCGCTACCGGCAGCCATGTACGCAATTAGCAGCGAGAACTCGGACATTTGCCCCAGACGAAAACCAAGATCCCAGGCCAGGGTGCGCTTTTCGCTGACGCCCTTGAGCAGGAACCGATAGACCACCGGCTTTAAGGCCAATGCCATCACGGCCAGAACCACCGCCGCTAGCAGTACATCACCGAGCAGCTCGATCTCAAAGCGGGCGCCGACAGAAAAGAAAAACAGGATCAAAAAGAAGTCGCGTAGCGGCTTCAGGTTGACCGCAATGTACTGAGAAATCGGACTGGTGGCGATCGTGATGCCCGCAATAAACGCACCTATCTCTGCCGACAGCCCCAGGGCAGAAGCTGCCTCGGCCAGGCCCAGGCACCAGCCAATCGCGAGTAGAAAAATGTATTCGTGAAAGCGGTCGAAGCGGGTGATCAATGGAATAATCACCCAACGCACCATGGCCAGAGCGCCACCCGCCAGCAAAGGCAGGCTGACCACCGCCAGCATCATCGCGCTGGTGCTATCTTCACTGCCACCTGCAGCGCCCAACAATAACATAAGCACCAAAATGGCCAGTAAATCCTGCAGCAACAACAGCCCTATCATCAGCTCACCGATGTGTCGGTGGTGCAGCACCGTGGTTGGTAGCAGTTTGATGCCGATAATGGTTGAGGAAAACATCATCGCAGCGCCAATGATCAGTGACTCAAAGGAAGTGTAGCCAAACAGCCACGCCACACCATATCCGGTACCGAGAAATAGCGCCGATGATATCAGCGCTATCAGAGTCGATTTGCGCAGCGTGGACCATAGCGCCTGCGGCTGCATGTCCAGACCGAGTAGAAACAGCAGAAATATGATGCCAACGTGGGCGATATCCGACAGAAGTTTGACGTCGTTCACCATATTCATACCGGAGGGCCCAAGAGCGGCGCCTAGCACAATATAAGCAATAATCAGTGGTTGCCGAGTATATAGCGCGACCGACGCCAGTACTGCAGCGCCGCTGAAAATCAGGAAAAATGAAAAAGTTACGCTGGTCGAATCCATGAGGCGACTATATCAAGAACTGTGGGCTACCGGTGTATAGATTTGCGCCGGTGCTGCGCTTACGAAGCGCCAGACACTGGTGGCTGAGATCAGCGTCGTAAAAACAGCGGCTCTGGCTGGTCCACCGCGGCCTGGTAGCTTTCACTAAAATCAGACAGGCTCGCGAGACAGGCATCAAGATCCACTTCTTCAGCAAACTGGAATGCGTTAAAACCACAGCGCTGCAAATAGAATAACTGGTCTCGAATGAAGTGGCCGGTAGCTCTTATCTCACCGGTATAGCCGCTTTCTCGCAATTCTCTGGCATAGGAAAAACAGCGGCCATCGGTAAATGCCGGAAAGAATATTGTCACCAGCCCGAGGTTAGACAGTGCGCAGGGTATAGTAGCTGGGCCTTGTCCCGGTTCCAGTTGCACCGCAACCGGCGCAGCAGGGGACTCAGGGATCTGTTCCGGCTGCAGGATCTCGCCTTGCCACTGGTCATCAACTACCCGACCATCTTTAATCAGCTTTGGCATATACAGCCTCCTTGAACGGTTCCAGGCCCACCCTGCGATAAGCATCGAGGAAGGACTCTTCCGATTGGCGCAGGCCAACAAAAGTAGTGAGTAGTTTTTCAATCACATCAGCCATATCTTCCTGTTGGAAGGAGGGTCCAAGGATTTTGCCAATGGAGGCGTCTTTGTCCTGACTGCCGCCCAGGCTTACCTGGTAAAACTCGGCGCCCTTTTTATCGACACCGAGTACGCCTATGTGACCAATATGGTGATGACCGCAGGCGTTCATACAGCCGGAAATGTTCAGGT
The DNA here is from genome assembly GCF_026262625.1 of Candidatus Litorirhabdus singularis. Lineage (GTDB taxonomy): Bacteria > Pseudomonadota > Gammaproteobacteria > Pseudomonadales > Halieaceae > Litorirhabdus > Litorirhabdus singularis. The sequence goes on along the minus strand of NZ_SHNN01000002.1, from coordinate 548,393 downwards.
CCAGCGGCCCCAGGTCGTAGACGTAGTCGAGGTTATCGAAGCGGTCCTGTATGGCCTCTGCTACCGGTATCGACTTGGCATTTGCCAGCGCGCAGTAATCGCCACCCGGGCAGCATATGACGTCTGTCAGATACCCAATGTTGGCAGTAGCCAGGCCCAGTGCATCCAGTTTTTGCCACAGGTCGAACAGGTGTTCCTGCTCGACGTCGGCCAGTACCAGGTTTTGCTGGTGGGTCGAACGCAGTTCACCAAAAGCGTACTGGTCGGCAAAGTCGGCCACAGCTTCCATCTGCACATCACTGATATCACCTGGCGCATAGCCGGTGGCCTTGAGAGAAATATTGACGATACGGTAGCCTGGCACGCGATGGGCGACGGTGTTGCGCGTCACCCAGTTGCCAAATTCAGGGTTCTGCTCACCTTGGGCTTTAACCGTGGCTGCCGCTGCAAGTCCATCAATCTGCTTGTAAGCCGGTTCGGTGAAAAAGCCTTTGCAGCGATCTATTTCAGCATCTGTGAGTGTGCTGGGTCCATCCTTAAGCGCTTTCCATTGTTCTTCCACATGTTCGCGGAAAGCTTCCACGCCCATGGCCTTAACCAGAATCTTAATACGCGCCTTGTACTTGTTGTCGCGCCGTCCCAGCTGGTTGTAAACGCGAAGAATGGCCTCAAGGTAGGTGATCAGGTGCTTTTTGGGCAGCCATTCACAGACCACTGAGCCAATCACAGGTGTGCGGCCGAGGCCACCACCGGCAAGCACCTTAAAGCCGATTTCCCCGCTGTCAGGGTGCGGTACCAGCTCCAGGCCAATATCGTGGGCGTGGATGGCGGCCCGGTCTGATTCGGTGCCGCACACTGCAATTTTGAATTTACGCGGCAGAAATGCAAACTCGGGGTGGAAGGTGGACCACTGCCGAATGATTTCGCACCATGGCCTTGGATCTTCCAACTCGTCAACAGCAACCCCGGCGAACTGATCGGTGGTGGTGTTGCGTATGCAGTTACCGCTGGTTTGTACGGCATGCATCTGCACACTGGCCAATTCAGCCAGAATGTCAGGAACATCGGCCAGTTCTGGCCAGTTCAGCTGCACGTTCTGACGGGTGCTGATGTGAGCATAGCCCTTGTCGAAATTGCGGCTGATTTCAGCCAGTTTACGCAGTTGCGCACTGTTCATCATGCCGTAGGGCACGGCGATGCGCAGCATAGGCGCCAGGCGCTGCACGTACAGCCCGTTCTGCAGTCGCAGTGGCAAGAAATGTTCTTCGGCTATGTCTCCGGCCAGAAAGCGTTGTGTCTGGTCCCGAAACTGCGCTACCCGCTCATCAATGATGCGCTGGTCCACTTGATCGTATACGTACATGGAAAATCCGACGGCTTGGAAAGGGCGCTACCATACCAGAAATCATGGGTGCCGAAAACGCATTCTTTCATCTGTGCAGAGAACTCTCACGCAGCGCTACCGGGCTAAGACTTAGCTCAGCTGCTCAGAACATTAATCAATAGAAACAATAAGATACAAGAGCTATCTTAGCCGGGAATAAGGGTGGCCAGAAGGGCGGGGCAGCGCCGCAAACCGCTATTGTCACGCCCGCACCGCAAGCGTAAACGCGAGGACTGGAACATAACCGGAATAGCGGTATAATGCGGCGCCTTGGAGCACCTCACACTAGGAGAGAACATGTCCGATAACGCCCCTGCACCTCAAGCCGAAGAAAAAGACCCTACTGATGGCAGCGCTGATGCAATCGCCGTAGTTGCGGTTATGACCATTGTCATCGGCACCTTGTGCTTCTGGCTCGCGGGAATGCCTTCCTGATATCTTCCGGGCGGCGCTTAAGTCGCCTGTCTCTAGCGGGCGTTGTCCAGAATGAGCTTAACCAGCAGATACATCCCGCCGACAAATAACACCGTAGCAATAATGCCGGTGGCGATGAAGTGGATCGCCTTACCGTCCTGAAAATCCCGTTCCCGGTTTTTACTCGACTGCACACCAAATGCAGCGGCCAGGGTACTGCCGACATAGCTCAGCGGGTTAAGGCTTTTTTTCGGAGCTTGCTCTGAATCACTCATTGTTAGTTGCTACCTGAAGACTTCTCGTAGGCGCCCAGTTACGGCGTTGCCAGAGCAGTGTATAAATTGTTGCAGCGGCCACGCGCTCTACCAGTTGCACGCACCACATACCCAGTAGGCCGTAGCCCAAATAAATGCCCACCAGCGCTGCCAACGGCAGCCCGATGCACCATTGCATAGCCGTCGAGTATACCATTACCTGTCTGGCTTGACCGGCTCCCAGTAAGGACTGGCTAAGGACCATGCTCACTGCCTGCAAGACCGCGCTGATGCCGGTAATGCGTAGCGGCAGAGTAGCCGGCTCCACCAGTTCCTGTGGCAGAAACAAGCTCAATATGGAAGTCGGAAACAACCATAAGGGAATCCCCAGTACCGCCATTAACACGGCTGTCAATTTTACCGTATCCCAGCCCCAGCGGTGAGCATCATCGGGTTGTTCGCGACCCAAGGCCTGACTCACCAAAGTAGTGGCGGCCATACCAAGACCATTGCCGGGCAGAATGATAAACAGGGAAATATTGATAATGGCGTGTCCGATTGCCAGCGCTGCAACATCAATACGGGCGAGTAGGGCGAAATAGACCAACATGCCAGCGGCAATAAAGACCTGCTGCAGGCCGTTGGGCACAGAGAGGCGCAGTATGTCCCTTGAAATTGCCTGATCGGGCAGCGCTTTGAAGAGTAACTCGCCATGTCGGCTATAGCGGGTCAGCAGCGTATAGCCGACCGCCCCCAATGACACTGATAATGTGGTGCCAAGCCCGGAGCCGGCTGCGCCCATCTGCGGAAAACCGAAGGCGCCGAAGATCAGGCAGTAGGAAAATCCGAAATTGGCCAGTTGCACCAACAGCACCATACGAATAAACACTTTGACTTGCCGAATACCGGTCCAGTATCCACGGTAGGTGAAGTTGATGGCTATTGCGGTCAGACCCAGTGAGCGCCAGCCAAAGTACTCTATGGCAATTTCTCCAACGCGCATATCATCGGATAGATTAGCCAGCAAAGGCGCGCCAAAATAACAGGCAAAAGTTAGTGCCAGACCGCCTACCACAGCCATAAGCAGACCGCTATTGAGGGCTTTGAAAGCGGTCTGACTGTCGCCGGCGCCGATGTTGCGCGCAACCACTGTTTGCACGCCAACCGACAGGCCCAGCACCAATGCCAGTGCAAAGTAGCTGGCATAGCCACCCAGCCCGACAGCGGCTAGGGCACTGGCGTCGTCTAGTGCCGCCACCATTGCGGTATCAACCAGCGTGAGCAGACTCTGCGACAGCATGGCCGCAGTAATCGGTAAACCCAGTGTGAGAATCTGTCCGGAGCGGGACTCAGGCACCCTGACTACACGGCCTGATAATCTAGATTCGGTCTCAACCAGCGTTCTACTTGATCTATCGGTACGCCTTTGCGCTGTGCCATCTGCTCTACCTGATCGCGGCCAATCTTGCCGATAGCAAAGTAGGTTGAATCCGGGTGTGAGTAATAGAAACCGGATACAGAGGAGGCGGGCAGCATGGCGAAGCTTTCCGTAAGGCTAACGCCAGTTTTTGGCTCTGCGTCTAACAATTGGAACAGGGTTTCTTTCTCGGTGTGATCCGGGCAGGCGGGGTAGCCGGGAGCCGGACGAATACCCTGATAGCGCTCGCGAATCAGATCTTCGTTGCTCCACGTTTCGCTGGCGGCGTAGCCCCAGTATTCCTTGCGAACCTTACGATGCATGGTCTCTGCGAAGGCTTCTGCAAGACGATCAGCCAGGGCTTTAAGTAGAATAGAATTGTAATCGTCATGCTCGGCCTCAAAGGCTGCGACGCGCTCATCGATACCGACGCCGGTGGTGACGACAAAGCCGCCCACATAGTCTTTGACCCCGGTCTCGGCGGGCGCCACAAAATCGGCCAGGCTGTAATTGGCCGTCCCGTTCGCTTTGGCCATCTGCTGACGCAGGTGGTGTAAGGTAGCCAGCGTTTCACTGCGGTCTTCGTTGGTGTAGACCTCAATATCATCACCGTTAACCTGAGCCGCAGGCCAGAAGCCAATGGCCGCATTGGCAGTCAGCCAGCGCTCATCGATGATGCGTTTCAGCATCGCCTGGGCGTCGCTGAATAATTGCGTGGCAGCTTCGCCCACGACTTCATCGGTAAGGATCGCCGGGTATTTGCCGGCCAGCTCCCACGTAATGAAGAACGGGGTCCAGTCGATATTGTCGACCAGATCCTGCAGGGGATAGTCTTTAAACTCACGCACACCCAGAAAAGAAGGAACCGGTGGCTGGTAGTTGCCCCAGTCAGGTTTGAAACCACGACTCAGTGCTTCCTTATAAGGCAGACGTTCTGCCTTAGGCTTGCGTTTTGCTGTGCGCACGCGCACCACTTCATAATCAGCTTGGGTTTTCTCAACGAAAGCTTGTTTGTTGTCACTCACCAATTGGGTAGCTACCGACACGCTGCGAGACGCGTCGGGAACATAAATAGTAGCTTCAGCGTTATAGACCGGTTCAATCTTTACGGCGGTATGGGCCTTTGAAGTGGTCGCTCCACCAATCATCAGTGGCAGCGCAAAACCCTGTCTCTGCAGCTCACTGGCAACATGCACCATCTCGTCCAGCGACGGGGTTATCAAACCGCTGAGCCCGATAATATCGACGTTCTCTGCTTTGGCCACGCGCAGGATTTCGTCGCAAGACACCATCACCCCGAGATCGATAACTTCGAAATTGTTGCACTGCAAGACCACGCCGACAATGTTTTTGCCAATGTCATGCACGTCACCTTTCACAGTGGCCATGAGGATTTTGCCGTTCGAGCTATTGTCTTCGTCCTTCTCATCTTCGATGTAAGGCTGTAAGTAGGCTACGGCCTGCTTCATAACACGGGCGCTCTTGACTACCTGCGGCAGAAACATCTTTCCTTCACCAAACAGGTCGCCAACGACGTTCATGCCATCCATTAGCGGGCCTTCGATCACTTCGATAGGGCGGGTGGCCTCCAGTCTCGCCGCTTCGGCGTCTTCCAGAATATAGGTGTTGATACCCTTAACCAGAGCGTGTTCCAGACGTTTTTTGACCGACTCTTCGCGCCAGCTCAAATCCTCTTTGCGTGCCGCCGTGGTGCCATCACCGCGGTAGCGTTCAGCGAGATCCAGCAAACGTTCGGTGCCGTCTTCGCGGCGATTCAGGATGATGTCCTCAACAGCCTCGCGCAACTCCGGATCCAATTCATCGTAAACCGCAAGTTGAGCGGCGTTAACAATACCCATGGATAAGCCTGAACGAATGGCGTGATAAAGGAATACCGAGTGTATTGCCTCGCGCACCGGGTTGTTGCCACGGAACGAAAACGAGACATTACTGACGCCACCAGAAATCTGCGCGCCGGGGCATTGCTCGCGAATCACGGCCGCAGCCTCGATAAAGTCGACGGCGTAATTGTTGTGCTCTTCAATGCCCGTGGCGACAGCAAAGATATTGGGGTCAAAAATAATATCGTTGCAGTTAAAGCCAACCTGATTCACCAGGATGTCATAGCTGCGCTTACAAATTTCAATTTTGCGCGCGGCAGTATCGGCCTGACCGTCTTCGTCAAATGCCATCACCACAACAGCAGCGCCGTAGCGGCGGCAGAGACGGGCCTGGGCCATAAACTGCGCTTCCCCTTCTTTCATCGAAATGGAATTGACGACAGCCTTACCCTGCACGCACTTGAGGCCGGCTTCAATGATGTCCCATTTGGAGGAGTCGATCATCACCGGCACTTTGCTGATATCGGGTTCGCCAGCAATCAGGTTGAGGAAGGTCACCATGGCGCCCTTAGAATCCAGCATGCCCTCATCCATGTTGATATCGATGATCTGGGCGCCGTCTTCTACCTGCTCACGGGCGACGTCCAGCGCGGTGGCAAGATCGTCCTCAATAATCAGGCGCTTGAAGCGCGCTGAGCCGGTCACGTTACAGCGTTCACCGATGTTAACGAAGAGAGAATCCGCATCAATATTGAACGGTTCCAGGCCGCTGAGGCGGCAGGCAGGGATGGGAGTGGGTATAGCTCTTGGGGCGATACCATCAACAGCGGCGGCAATAGCCTCAATATGAGCCGGCGAGGTGCCACAACAGCCGCCTACCAGATTTAAAAATCCGCGCTCGGCAAATTCACGAAGTTCGGCATGCATCTGTTCCGGTGATTCATCGTAATCACCAAACGCGTTGGGCAGGCCGGCGTTGAAGTGACCACTGAAATAACAGTCCGCGGCGTTAGCCAACTCCTCGGCAAAGGGGCGCACTTCCTGAAAGCGTCGGCCGCAGTTGGTGCCGACAATCAATGGCTTGGCGTGTGCAATGGCGTTCCAGAATGCCTCTGGTGTCTGCCCGGACAGAATACGTCCGCTGATATCAGGGAAGGTCACAGAGATCATTATCGGTAACTCAATGCCGAGTTCCTCAAACACGCCTTGAATGGCGAAGATGGCGGCCTTGGCGTTGAGTGTATCGAAAATGGTCTCGATCATGATGATGTCGGAGCCGCCTTCGATTAAGGCTCGAGTAGCGACGCTGTAGTCAGCGACCAGCGTGTCATAGTCGATATTACGAGCTGCCGGGTTGTTAACATCAGGTGAAATAGACGCCGTTCGTGGCGTCGGTCCGATTACGCCAGCAACGTAACGAGGTTTGGAGGGATTCTCCAATGTCACCTCATCGGCGGCGCGGCGGGCGATTCGAGCTGCTTCCAGGTTGAGCTCTTCGACGATAGCCTCTAATCCATAGTCTGCCTGGGCCGTGGCTGTGGCGTTAAACGTGTTGGTTTCAATCAGGTCAGCGCCGGCGTCCAGGTAGGCGCGGTGGATGTTATGCACCACATCGGGGCGCGTCAGCGTCAGCAGGTCGTTATTGCCCTTGAGATCACTGGGATGGTCGGTGAAACGCTCACCACGATAATCCACCTCTTGCAGCTCGTAGGATTGAATCATGGTGCCAGTAGCGCCATCGATGATCAGTATGCGTTCTTCAAGGCTTGCCTGGATGCTGGGTTTGGTAACGCTAGTATTACTCATGGCCTGATTCACGTGCTCGGGAAAGGGCGCATCCTAACAGATTTAGGATCTATATCAAAATATATTGATATAGATTCGTGGGCATTTTGGCGATGATCTGCGTCATGGCTATCGCCAACGGGCGGTTTTTTGCTTAGAATACCTGAGTAAATTACTCAGGAACGTTTAGACATGGTTACCATTACTGAATCCGCTCAGGATTACCTTGCCGATCTGCTCGGCAAACAGGACGATGCGCTTGGCGTGCGGGTGTTTATAAACCAGCCGGGCACCTCCCGTGCAGAAACCTGTATTGCCTACGCTCGCGCCGACGATATCAAAGATGATGACGAGAGAGTGGAATTTGAGCGCTTTAGCGCTTTTTTCGAAGGGCATAGTCTGCCATATCTGGAAGATGCGTTGGTCGACTACTCCACCGACCGTATGGGGGGGCAGCTAACCATAAAGGCGCCTAACTCCAAAATGCCGCGAGTGGATGACAATAGCCCGATAGAAGACCGCATCAATTATGTTCTGTATAACGAAGTGAACCCTGCACTGGCGGCTCATGGCGGTGAAGTCTCTCTCATCGAAGTGACGGAGGACAAAATAGCGATTCTGCAATTTGGTGGCGGCTGTCAGGGGTGTGGCATGGTCGACGCGACGCTCAAAGGTGGAGTTGAGAAAACGCTCATGGAGCAGTTACCTCAGCTGTCAGCGGTGCGTGACATTACCGACCACACCGATCGTACTAACGCCTACTACACCTAAGCCGTCGCTTATCTCAGCGCTGGTGGAGAACCGCGCTGAGCTTTTCATGGGTCAGACGTATGGCCTGTTCTGTGGTGCCCCAGTCAATACAGCCATCAGTTATAGAGACTCCGTATTGAAGTTGTGACAAATCGTCCGGTATGGGTTGGTTGCCAGCGACAATATTACTTTCCAACATGGCACCGACGATAGACTGGTTGCCTTCCACAATCTGATTAGCGACGTTTTCCAGTACCAGCGGCTGCAACTCAGGGTCCTTATTGGAGTTGGCGTGGCTGCAATCGACCATAATATTAGGTGGCAGCTTGGCTTTTTCCAGAGCTTCTTCACACAGTCTAATGTGCACTGAATCATAGTTGGGCCCCTTAGCGCCGCCCCGCAGCACGATATGGCCGTAGCGATTACCGCGCGTCTCCATCACGGATACCTGCCCGGTATGATTGATGCCCAGAAAACGATGCGGATTGGCGACTGAATTGAGTGCGTTAACCGCCACTGTGAGTCCGCCGTCGGTACCGTTTTTAAAGCCGACCGGGCAGGATAACCCGCTGGCCATTTCCCGGTGAGTCTGGGACTCGGTAGTGCGTGCGCCAATTGCCGACCAACTGATACAGTCCTGCAGGTATTGCGGTGAAATTGGATCCAGCGCCTCTGTAGAAGTGGGTAGACCCAGTTCCAGAATATCCAGCAGCAGTTTGCGTCCTTTACGTAATCCTTCCTCTATTCTGAAAGAATCGTCAATATCGGGGTCATTGATGAGGCCTTTCCAGCCCACCGTGGTGCGCGGTTTCTCAAAATACACGCGCATCACCAGGTAGAGCGAATCTGATACTTCGTCAGCCAGTACCTTGAGACGACGTGCATAGTCCATTGCGGCATCCACATCATGGATAGAGCAAGGACCTATCACTATAAACAGCCTATGGTCTTTGCGATCCAGAATATTATTGATGGTGTTACGGCTATCGCTGAGTACTTGTGCCGCGGCCTCGGACATAACGACTTCCGATTTCAGCTGCTCCGGGGTAATCAGGACATGCTGTCTGACAACATTGACATCGTCGAGCTTGGTTTCGATCATGGGATTCCGATTTCCGCGCGTTTTACGCATTCTTAAAAAAAGGGACGCTATTCTATAGCAAAGCGGCGCGCTAGAATACTCACCTTGCCAATGAGATACCTGTGAACCCAAGATCTTCGCCCAGTTTCTACCCGATAGAGCCTCTGTTGCCCTGGCTACAGGCTGGCGTACCTGTGCTGACGCCCAATCAGCGACTGGCCCGACAGATCAAGTTGGCGTGGGGGCTGCACCTTCAGGCACAAGGCGTTCTCGGCTGGGAGACGCCAGCGGTGTATTCGCTGGAACAGTGGTGGCAGCTCAGCCTCGAGCGCCTGGACCCCTGGCAAGAGTCTGGCTTGAGCCTCGCCAGTGAGGCTCAGCAATTACACCTGTGGCAGCAATGTATTGAAGAGAATCCGGACTCTGGCGCGTTGTTACGTCCGAGAGCCGCTGCAGCGCTGGCGCGAGACGCCCACCGAAGCCTGCAGCTGTGGCAAGTTGAATGGCAGCGCGAGCCCATTATCGGAGCTTTCCGCGAACATGCTGATACAGTTCTGTTTGAGCAGTGGGCGCTGGCATTCGAGCAGAAATTGAAGTCTCTGGGTTTGATGACACTGCCGCAAATGCTGGCGCAGCAGTCGCAACTGCCTCACTGCGATGCACTGGTGTTGGTTGAATTCAACGAGTTATCCCCGCTATATAAGAAAGCGTTGGAGGCTCAGGCCTCGAAATTGCATCACCATTGTCAGCAAACCCACCCAGAACGACGCCAACTGCAGCCCTGTACCAGCCCTGAGCAGGAAATGGTGCTGGCGGCACAATGGGCACACCAGAGCTGGCAGGCTAACCCGGACTCACGTATTGGCGTCCTGTTGCCCGATATGCAGGGCCAGCGTCAGGCGCTGCAGCGGCAACTGTGCCGGGCATTTGGTTTACCGCTGAGTCGTGCCGGTGAGCTGCCGATTAACTTCTCCGGTGGCATACCCCTGGCCAGCGCACCGCCGGTCAGTGATGCCATACAGCTGCTGGATTTGGTGCAGGGGGATATTGACGTGGCAGGGCTGTGCTTGTTGTTACACAGCCGCTATTACGGACGCGATGCAGATAGCGTTATCGTACCGGTGTTAAGGCGATTGTATCGCAGGGGTCGCGCCGCTATCAGCGCCGGCCAATGGCGCTATATGGCCAGAGACCTCCGCCTGGGTGGCGCTCTGTTGGGTCTCCACGGTAGTCGCGAACTGAAACAGAAACACCGCCTGGCGCGTTGGGTAACGCTACTCCAATCCAGTTTGGCGGAGTTGGGTTGGCCCGGCGCGGGGCCTCTTGATTCGGACGAATTTCAGCAGATTGAGCAGTTTTACGTTGCACTGGAAGGGCTTACAGAGCTGGATGCTATAACCGGTGTTGTTGATTTTTCCAGCGCGCTCACACTGTTAAGGCAAGCGCTGACCGGACGCCTGTACCAGCGTCAGACGCCCAGCACCTCAATACAGGTGCTGGGATTGCTTGAGGCTGCAGGGCTGGTATTTGATAAGGTTTGGTTAGTCGGTATGGGCGGGATGCAGTGGCCGGCCGCGCCCAGCCCCAACCCCTTCATCCCTGTACCACTGCAACGCCAGCGAGAAATGCCGCATGCTGATGCCCGTCGCGAGCGTGAGTTTGCGCAGCGTTTGATGCAGCAGTTTGAATCCTGCAATGCCGAAATTTGTGCCAGCTATGTGGCACAGGAGGGCGGCATAGCATTGCGCCCGAGCGCGCTCTTGCAACACTTTGAATCATTGCCGGCTGTGCCTGAAATCAGAACCCCCGAGCTCTGGCAGGAGCAGCCACCGCTCACACTAGAGAGGCTGGAATCTGAGGTTCAGGCACCCGCCGTCGATGCTGTCGAAGCCGCACAGATTCGTGGTGGTAGCGGGCTGCTGGCTGATCAATCACAGTGTGAGTTCAGGGCCTTCGCCAACCACCGGCTTCACGTCAGACCGTTGTCGGACTTGAGTATTGGATTGACAGCTTCTGATCGCGGCAGCTTATTGCACGATGCATTGTTTCAGCTGTGGGGCGAGATTGGTGACTCCCAGGTGTTGGCCGCTACCGATGAGGCAGCCCGCGCAGCACTGTGTAAAACCGCCAGCGCTGCTGCAATTACGCGTTTTGCTGAACAACAAACAATGATAGGGCACCGTTATCTGGAGCTTGAGCAGACGCGACTTTCCGCGATGCTGCAACGCTGGCTCGAGATTGAGTCACAGCGAGAAGGCTTTACTGTTGAAGCGCGCGAGTCCGAGGTCAGTCTGGTCCTGCAAACACTCAATCTGAGCCTGCGTATAGATCGTGTCGATCGTCTGCAGGACAACAGTCTGTTGGTTGTCGATTACAAGAGCGGCGACAACAAACCCAAAGACTGGTTTGGCGAGCGTCCACGACAGCCACAGCTGCCACTGTATGCTCAGGCATTAGGCGATGAGCTGGGTGGTATTGCGTTTGCCATGCCGCCGCTGGAGGAGGTGGGGTATCGCGGAATTGCGACGCAAGAGCAGGGTGCTGGCATCGAGGGTGACTTGACTGCCGCTACCAAAAATCTGGAGCTGGCGCCGCAGAACTGGGAAGAAGCGCGGCAACACTGGCATGAGGTATTGACGCGGTTGGCAACGGAGTTTTTGGCGGGGCATGCGGCGGTTAATCCGCTGAACACCAATGACAGCTGTCGCTACTGTGGGTTGCAAGCACTCTGTCGCATTGGGCAGGTGGTAGCCGATGACTGATCAGCCGCAACGGCCTGCTGACTACCAGCAGCGGCAGCGAGCATTGGAGCCGCTGCAAAGCTTCTGCGTTACCGCACCTGCGGGTTCTGGCAAGACCGAACTGCTAATACAGCGCTACCTGACCTTGTTGGCCAGGGTGAACGATGCGCAGGAAGTGTTGGCGATAACCTTTACGCGTAAGGCTGCGGCAGAGATGCGCGAGCGCGTTTACGGGGCGCTGGAACGCGCGCACAACCTGCCGCAACCGGTGGATGCCAATGGCGCGTTGACCTGGCAGCTGGCCACGGCGGTGTTGCAGCGTGACCAGCTGCGGGATCAGCAAAAGCAGTGGCGGTTGCTAGACAATCCAGGTGTGTTCAATATCAAGACCATTGACAGCTACTGCTCCAGCTTAACTCGCCAGATGCCAGTGCTGTCGAATTTTGGGGGGCCAGTAAGCCCGGTTGATAATGCCGGCCCCTATTACCTCGAGGCGACTCAGGCGCTGCTGGATTTTCTGGAGACCGGGCATCCGCAAAGCGAGGACCTGGGTGCGCTAATGCTGCACTTCGATAACAATTGGCCGCAGCTGGAAGCTTTATTCAGCGGCATGTTGGCGAAACGCGATCAGTGGCTGCCTTTTACCGGCAGTGGTTTGCAGGACAGCGTTTCGCTGGAGGGTTTACGGCACAGTGTCAGCATCTTGATAGGCGACCATCTGCAACAGCTAGCCACATTACTGGCACCGTATGCAGGAGAGCTAAAGACGCTATTGGACTATAGCCTTAAGAATCTGCAGCACGACCCGGTTGATGCCTGGCCGCTGCCGGAGCCTTCAGAGTTAGGGCTGTGGCAGCGTTTCGCTGACTTGCTGTTAACCGGGTCCAATGGCTGGCGGCTTAAAGTAGACAAGCGCCAGGGCTTTCCCGCCGGAGCCGGGGAGCCGACTGAGTTTAAGCAGCGCCTGTATGCCTTGATCGCTGAGCTTGAGGTGCAACCGGGATTACTCGCTGAGCTATGCTTATTACGGACTCTACCAACGGCGGATCAGGGTGGCGAAGAATGGCAGTTAACTTTAGCCATGGGCCGGGTGTTACCCATTCTCGCGGCGCAGCTGACGGTGGTTTTTCAGCAGCACGGCGTGGTTGATCATGTGCAGGTAGCACTGGCTGCACAGCAGGCATTGGGCAGTGATGACAATCCGACCGAGTTGAGTATGCGTTTGGACTACACGCTGAGTCATATTTTGCTCGACGAGTTTCAAGACACCGCGGTCAATCAGTATACGCTGGTTCAGCGTCTGACCCGGGGCTGGCTTGAGCACAATGAGGCCAACCCCGATAACCCGCGTACGTTCTTTATAGTCGGTGATGGCATGCAGTCGATTTACGGCTTCAGAGACGCCAATGTTGGGCTGTTTATGAGTGCGCGTGAAGCGGGCTTTAACGGTGTCAGACCAGAGCTATTGGAGCTGTCTGCTAATTTCCGCAGTGAGGCACCGTTGGTTGAGTGGGTGAACGATAGTTTTAGACAGGCGTTCCCCGACCAAGACAATTTGCCGCGCTGCGAGATTGCCTTTTCCCCGGCGCATGCGCAAAAAGCCAACGGCGCTCAGGCTCAGGTATTGCTGCGCGCATTTGACCTTGATGATGATCCGCAGCGGCTGGCAGAGTCACAGGACATCGTTGCACTTTTGCAGGCAGGGCTGGCCGATCCCGAGTGTGAATCATTGGCGGTGCTGGTGCGCAGTCGCAGTCATCTGATACCGATAATCCGCGCACTAAAATTGGCTGGCATACCCTGGCATGCCGAAGAGATTGACGCACTGGCAAAATCTGCGGTGGTTATCGATTTACTCAATCTCTGCGACGCCGTTCACAACAGCGCCGATGATGTTGCATGGGCGGCTTTGTTACGCGGACCGTGGTGCGGTCTTAGTCTGTCAGACATGCATATTGTTGCAAGCAATGTGGGTGGTGACAATTGGTGGCAGGCCATTCTCACACTGACTGACGGTAGCAACGGGCTGCTCAGCGATGTGGGGCAGACTCAGCTCGATTTTTTGGTGGCACAAATGGCCCCTGCGCTTGTGCGGCGTCAGCAGCAACCACTGCAGTACTTGCTGGAAGAGTTATGGTTAGCGCTGGGTGGGCCTCAGATAGCAGCTGCCTGCGGCGAGCTGGAAGACGCCGCCGCCCTATTTGCACTGTTGGGTACGCTCGATAGCGGCGGCGGAGTGTATGACCGCCAACTATTATTGGAGCGCGTGGCCAGGCTTTACGCGCCTGGTACAAATGCCGATAGCAAGCTGCAGTTGATGACGCTGCACAAATCCAAAGGCCTTGAATTCGACTGGGTGGTGATTCCCGCGCTGGAACGAGGCACGGCGGCGGACAAGCGTCAGATGTTGCTTTGGAACGAATATCATAGCAGCGACTTGCGTACCGCATTTTTGCTGGCCATGGATGATCGCAAGAAAACTCAGGGCAGCCTCTATCAGTTTTTGCGTGATGACCAGGCGCGCAAGCAACGCCTTGAGGCAACTCGCCTGCTTTATGTCGGGTGCACGCGCGCGATTTCCCGTCTCTATTTGAGTGCAGGAATCAAACTCGATGCTAAAGCTGAGGCTTGGAAAGAGCCGGGCGACGGCTCGCTGCTGCACTCGTTGTGGCCGGTGTTTAGCGCACAAGCCAAGCTGTTAGCGGTAGCGGGGCCCATAGAGAGTCCTGAGCCAATACCAGCGGACCTGCGGCTCAGGTTAATACAGCCGTTGTCGCAACCGCCGGCAGTGATGCCAGCTAATACCGAGGCCAATATTCCGGCTATTCCTGGCAACCCCATGCATCGCCACGTTGGCACGATGGTGCATGTGAGTCTGCAGCGATTGTCGGCTCTGGACAGTACTGAGCTGGCCAACTTTGACAGCTCAGCTTACGATGCCTGGTGGCAGACACAGTTACAGCAACTGGGCGTCGACAGGGCTGATCTGTCGGAGGCTTGTGCTCTAGTGCAGCAGTCAGTGAATAACGTATTGGGTGATTCACGCGGACGTCATATCGTCAGTTCAGAGCGAGAGCAGGCGCAAAGTGAATACGCGATCAGCTCACTGCGCAGCGACGGCCGCCTTGCTGAGTACATTGTCGACCGGACTTATCTGGAAGACGGCGTGCGCTGGATTATTGATTATAAGAGCTCAAGTCCTGCAGTCGGTGAAACGCTCGAGGATTTTTGTCGTCGCGAGTCAGATCGTTATGCCCAGCAATTGACTGCCTACGCGCAGAATTTAGCGGCAATTGATAACAAGCCAGTTAAATGTGCGCTATATTTCACTCTCATAGCGCACTGGCTGCCTTTGTAATTACAACCATAATAAGAGAGATGCAAATGTTTGATACCCTGAATGCTTACCTGCAACACTGGAACGATAATCACCCCGATGACATTTGGCTGCGGGACCGGCAGGGCGATGAATTTAGCGACTGGAGCTGGAGTCAATGCCATGCGGAAGTGCAAGCTCTGGCGGCGGCATTGGAACAGCGTTTCCCACAGCGGGCAGTAAACCTTGGTATTTTGTCGCGCAACCGTGCGCATTGGGTGATGACTGACCTGGGCATTGCTGCCTCGGGTAACGTGGTAATCCCCATGTTCACTACGTTGCCTAAAGATACCGCTGAATATGTCATGGACTTTACTGACATGCAGTTGCTGTTTGTCGGTGAGACCGAAAACTGGGAGGCCGTTTCCGAGGTTCTGCCAGCAAATATTCAGCTGGTGTGTTTTCCCGGCGTCGAGGTGCCGCAACCGCACCTGACCTGGGAGGAATTGGTGGGTCCTTTCCGCGGCAAAAGCGCGGACCACGAACCGACACCAGGAGAGGTGTTTTCCATCGTCTTTACCTCGGGTACGACCGGTGTTCCCAAGGGCGTCATGCAGACCCACGATTCTTTTGTTATTCCTATCACCCGTTTTTTGAAACCTTTTGGCATCAGGGATGCCGGACGTTATTTCTCCTATCTGCCGCTTTCACATATCGCCGAACGCCAGTTGATCTCGGGCGTGTCGCTGATGACCAGAGGCACTGTTAACTTCAATGAGTCGCTGCCTACGCTAGTGCGCGATCTAGGTGACGCCAGACCGCACTTTATGTTTGGTCCGCCACGGGTTTGGGAGCAGATACAGCAGATGATTATCGGCGGATTTGGTTCGCAGGAAGCTGTCGATAAAGCGCTGGAAGATGACGCTGAGGGAACCGGCGCTACCGTGCGCAATATGCTGGGACTGAATGAGGCAGATTACCTGCTGACTGCAGCTGCACCCACGCCGCCCGCGCTGATCCACTGGTTCGAACGGTTTGGGCTGGTGCTGATGGAAGGTTTTGGCCAGACCGAGGCCATGGGGCTCATTGCCAACTCCAACGAGAGCCGCAAAATTGGATCCATCGGTTTACCCATTGAAGGGGTAGAGGTACGTCTCAGTGCGGAAGATGAATTACAGATTCGCGCCACTGGATGCGCAGTCGGCTATTACAACAGTCCCGAAAAAACTGCAGAAACTTTTGTCGATGGATGGGTGCACACTGGTGATAAAGTGCGAGTCGATGAAGACGGCTTTATTTTTATAACCGGCCGCGTCAAAGACTACTTCAAAACCATTCAGGGGAAGTTTGTGGCGCCGCCGCCAATTGAAGCGATTTTCTCAGACAATCCGCATACCGAACAACAGTGCTTGCTGGGTAGAGGCTACTCCAAGACAGCCATGGTGTGTGTACTGAGTGCGCTGGCCCAAGAGACCGATCGTGCCAAAGTAGAAGCTGATCTGCGTGCTGTTGTGGAGCAAGTAAATAGTGAGATTGAGCATCATGCCCGCATTGGCACGTTGCTAATTTCCTGTGATCCCTGGACCATCGAGAACGCGATGCTGACGCCAACCTTGAAAATAAGGCGTGAACAGGTGGAGCAGGCCTTCGGCGAACAGGCGCAAGCTCTGGCGCATCAGGCCGCGGTGGAAGGTCAGCTGATTATTAAGTGGGTCTAAGTCATACGCCGGCGCGTTGGCCGATAACATCCAGCAGGTCGTCGATGGCAGACTCCAGCGTCACGATGACCTTATCGAAAGCCTCTGTGCCGGCGTAATAGGGGTCGGCTATTTGGCTGTGCGTGGCGCGCTTGGCATAGTGCATGAGTAGTCCTATGTCGCCGCCGTAGCCACCCGGTGCCCAGGCTTTGACGCTACTAAGATTAACTCTATCCATTGCAACAATGTAGTGATTGCTGGCGTAGTCTTCTGGTGCTATCTGGCGGGCTATCTGGTGTGAAATATCATAACCGGCGCGCCCGGCAGCGGCTATGGCCCGCGGGTCGGGATGTTTACCAATGTTGAATGCAGCGGTGCCGGTTGAATCAACACGCACCCATTGCTGCCACCCGCGCTGCTCTACCTTGCTGCGACAGATACCCTCGGCGCTGGGAGAGCGACAGATATTGCCCAGGCACACAAACATAATGCCCACGACCGAATCGGTTGGTACGTCACTCATTTTGCCACCGCCCGGTAGATTATAAATTTGTTGTTGCGCGCTACCTGTTCGACACTGGCGAACTCGCGAGTCAGGCTGTCGACATAGCGTAAGTGCCGATTGGCGACCAACCATAACTCGCCGCCGCTAGTCAGCGCGGAGGCACACTGGCTCAGTAGCCGACGGCCAATCCAGTCATCGACCAGATGGCCCTGATGAAAAGGTGGGTTGCAGAGCACCAGATCTGGTGCAGGCAACTGCTGCGGGTAGTCCAGCAAGCCATCACTGTGCAGAAAGTGACACCGAGTGCTGGCGTTCTGCAGTCGCTCGGTATTGCGCTGCGCTGATTGCAGCGCAAGACGCGACTCGTCGATAAATATGACGTCATCGGGTGGCGTTTGCGACGCAGTCATCGCCACCAGGCCCAGCAAGCCGTTACCGCAGCCTAAATCAACCACCGTGCGTGCATTAGGCCACGATCGTGCCTGTTCCAGTAGAAAGCGACTGCCTATATCCAGTTGCTGGCGACTGAACACGTTGACGGCGGTGTCTAATGGCTGTTCCAACTGATCAATGGAATAGCTTAAAAAAAACGGCTCTACTGCGCTAAGCGTGGAGTCGATAAGCGTACTGAAAAGGCGCGCCTTACGGCTGCCCCGATGCCGTTCTGTCGGCCCCAGGTATTGCTCCAAAACTTCAGCGCAACCTCGCGGCAAGTGTTTATCCATACCCGCACATAATACCGGCGTGCCGGCTGGGAGATGCTCACGTAGCCATTGTAACTGCCAACGTAGCAGTGAAAGCTGCTTGGGAATGCGCAGCAACACTGCCGAGTATCTGGCATCCAGCTCATTTTCAGCATCAATAAAATGCCCAAGAGTCACATCATTCAGCGCGGCATTTTGGGCGATCGCGATTTGGCTGAGTCTGGAGTCTGTCCAGATAGCACTACCGGCCAGGGGTATGCTAAGCGCACCGTGTTCGTCATTAACGGTGATGATTTGCTTTGCCTCGAAGACGCCGCGGGCCGCCAATGCCTCAAGTAGCAACATGTCGGCCCCATTCCACGCCTGCAATTGTGCGGCGGGAGGACGCGGATAGCGCTGCAGTTGAAAGCTGCCAAATGGTGTCTGTAGCATCAGCAGCGCATCATGTGTAAAGCGACTGTCTGTATTCACCCGGCGTTAACCCGGTCCACTTTTTGAAGGAACGATGAAAGGCGCTGGGCTCATCAAAACCCAGTAGTACCGCCACGGCATTGATTTTCAGTTCCGGGCGGTTCAGTAAACGGGTGGCGGCGTCGCAGCGCGTACGATCCTTGAATTCCTGATACGTCGTGCCCACTTCGTTCAGACGCCGGCGCAAAGTGCGCACCGACATATGCAAGCGCTCGGCCATATCCACCACGCTGGGAAAGTCGCGGCTCAGGTCGATACCCACTACGCGCCGCATTTGCGCAACAATGCCTTCGTCGCTTTCGACCTCGCTGTTGGCCAGTAAGTGAAAAGGCGCGTTGCGCAGAAATGCTTTTAGCGACTCTTCGTCGTGCATCAGAGGCGCCTGCAGGTAGCTGGCATCGAAGACAAAACCATTGTGCTCGCTGTCAAACAACAACGGACAATCAAAAATTCGTGCCAGGTAGCCGGGGTCGGCCGGTTCAGGTAATTGGATATGAACCTCGTGGAGATCGATACTGGTACCGATCAGCCAACTGCTGAAGCGTCGCCAAACCGCCATGGTGTGCGCAATCGAATACCAGGCTAATTCCGTGTTCTGAGCGGCAAATTCGGACGCGTCTGGCATGATATGCAGAACCCGTCCATCTTCGAGATAGCGCAAGGGTTCTCTATTCACTGCAGGTAAACCCGCCAATTGGCGACAAAATGTCTGAAACTCATCGGCTCTCAGGAACGCGTTCTCAAGCGTGCCGCAGTGAATGACGTAGAGTGCCAGCATCCGAAAAGAACCGCTGGGTGTCGGCTGCCGCATGCTGATGCCCAGCGACTCATCCTGCAGTAGCGACATAAGATGGGTATAGACGCGGTTGTAGGTCGCCGCCGCAACCGGCGTATTAGCGTCGCTCGTAGCCTCCATCAGCGTGGGGGGCAGCCCCAGCCGACTAATAATCGTGTCAGTATCGTAGCCTTGCTCACCGGCGGCACGTAACAGGGTGCGCAAGTACTTCAATGGCACCGTATCGGTGCCGTCCACTGCAATCGGCATAGGCTCAGCCACCGCGGACATCTACATACAGGGTGAGCACCTGTCCTGGATGAATGTATTTCTTGCCTTGCAGGCTGCTATTCCAGCCAATGATGTCCTCAATGGTGAGATCAAACTTGTCGGCTATCAGGGCCAGGGAGTCGCCATTGCGGACGCGGTAGCCTAGCTTGCGCATCATCGGTTCTCGACTGAGCGGGCCGATAAGCGCGACTGGCTCGGCCGCGGTCTGCGCCTCAGGCGCGACGCCACGAATGACCAGCTTCTGGCCCGGTCGAATCGGATCGCGAACGGCCAGTCCATTCCACTGTGCCAGTTGTCGTGAGGTAACACCGTACTCGTTGGCAATACTCCAGAAGCTATCACCCGCTTGTACCTTATAATTCAGGCGTACCTCTTCATCGCCGCCGTTCTGGCGCCGCTGGGTGCGCTGCTGTGCGCTGAGCGCATAAGTGCTGGGTGGTTCGCTGGCAGTGGGGATTAGCAGAACATCGCCGGCTCGAATCTGGTTACCCTTGATGCCATTCACTTCGCGAATGACATCAGAGCCGGTATTAAAGCGTCGTGCAATAACCGACAGGGAATCACCACTTCGAATGATGTAGCGCTGCCAGGATATGCGCTCTGCCGCAGGCATTGATTCCAAACCGGCGTTAAAGTTGGCCAAGGCTGCAATTGGCAGTAGCAACTCGTGGGGACCATCGGGGGCCGTTGCCCAGCGGTTAAAGCCCGGGTTGAGCAGGTATAGTGCTTCTATGTCTAGCCCCGACAGATCAGCAGCCTGGGCAAGGTCTATCTGCCCTCCGGTAGGTGCAATGCCAAAGTAGGGTGTATCTGATACCGGTGTGAGTGCGATACCAAAACGGTCAGGCTCCGCAAAAATCTGCGACAGTGCCAGCAGACGAGGTACATAGCTACGTGTCTCAGCTGGCAGTTTGAGTGACCAGAAATCAGTCGGGCGGTCGCGCTTTCGGTTGGCGCGAATAGAGTCATTAACGCGGCGCTTACCGGCATTGTAAGAGGCCAGGGCCTTAAGCCAGTCGCCGTCAAAGGCTGCCGATAGCTTTTCAAGATAGTCCAGCGCGCCAGCAGTAGAGGCCCTTAGATCACGCCTGCCGTCGTACCACCAATCCTGAGTCAGCCCGAGTTCTTCACCGGTACCCGGGATAATTTGCCAGATCCCGGCGGCGCGGCCGTGTGAATAGGCAAACGGGTCATACGCGCTTTCCATTATTGGGAGCAGCGCCAGCTCCATCGGCATACCGCGCGCCTCTACCTGTTCCACCACATAAAAGAGATAGCGCTGTGCACGACGGCTGACCCGCAGCATGTAATCCGGGTTGCGTTCGTACCAGTTACGCTCGACTTCAATGCGCTCATGTTCAAGGTGATTTAGCTGTAGGCCGGCTCGCAGACGCTGCCAAAGATCGCGCTGGGCTGCTGCGGTTGCCGCATCGGTCTCTGGCTGGGCTAGAGCTAAGGTGCCTGATCCCACTAATAAAGCCGCACAGATAGCTTTAACAGTGATACCCAAGCTATTGATATTTAACATATATAAAATAAATCATCCTAAAAAAAGAATTTGCCGACCAGCGGCTTTTTAGATGCGGTAAGATGGCGCCTTATGATGTCTAATTCTAGCGATATTTGTGCCGAACTGGAATGCTGGTTTGCAAGACCCGGTGGTCAGCACCTACTGGAGCACGAGCGCCAACTGGTTAATCAGATGCTGCAAAAAGTGTTTGGATATCATCTTTTACAGTTGGGCATCACTCGTAACACGCCGCTGGCCGCGCCCAATACACTCAATCATACGATCTATGCCTGTCACCAGTCTGGCGCGGATATTGGTCTGTTGACTGACCAGCAGGCGCTGCCATTTCCCTGCGACAGTATTGACGCCATCGTTTTACACCATGCGCTGGAGTTTGCCGAGAACCCGCATCAGTTACTGCGCGAGGTGCATCGCGTGTTATCACCGCAAGGACACCTGATTGTGCTGGGTGTGAACCCCTACAGCGGGTTTGGCTTGAGCACCACGCTGCGTGGCCTGCACCCCGACAGTTTATGGCATCACCTACACGGTTTAAGCAGCCATCGACTGCGTGACTGGCTCCACCTGCTGGGTAGTGAAGTGCTGTCATCCAGCTATACCTACGCGTTTCCGCCCGTGGGTGGCGGGCGCCTGCTGAGTACCAGCAAGCGCATTGATAGTTTTTTACACCGGCACCAGTGGCCGCTGGGCGGCGTCTATGCGCTGCATGCACAGAAGAAAGTCATACCTTATACGCCGATACGTAAGCCATGGCAGAGCAGACTGAGTACTGGTTTGTTCGGACTTGGCGTTAACAAACCGGTCCCCAGTCCCCGCAACACAGATCACGCTGCATGAAACCAAAAGATAGCACTAGCGACAAAACCGTAGAATTGTTTACCGACGGCGCTTGTCGCGGCAACCCCGGGCCCGGAGGTTGGGGTGCTTTGCTGCGCTATAAAGGCAAGGAGAAGGAACTCTATGGCGGTGCCGCAGACACCACCAATAACCGCATGGAATTAATGGCAGCGATTGAGGGACTGCGCGCGATCACGCAGGGCTGTCGCGTTGATTTGACCACGGACTCACAGTACGTGCGCAAAGGTATTACCGAATGGATAGAGAACTGGAAGCTCAGAGGTTGGAAAACCGCCGCGCGCAAGCCAGTCAAGAATGCCGACTTGTGGCGGGCTCTGGAAGAGCAGAGCCAGCGTCATGAGGTCAAGTGGCACTGGGTCAAAGGTCATAGTGGCCACCGGGAGAACGAAATAGCAGACCAATTAGCAAATCGCGGGATTGACGAATTATGAGACAGATTGTCCTTGATACTGAGACCACTGGACTGGAAACCAGCCAGGGTCACCGCATTATTGAAATCGGCTGTGTAGAGCTGATTAACCGTAAACTCACCGGAGAGCACTACCATCAATACGTCAATCCGCAGCGAGACATCGACGCTGGCGCGATAGAAGTGCACGGCATTACCAATGAGTTTCTGGCCGATAAACCGGTGTTCGAGAAAATTGCCGCAGACTTTTTGGCTTACGTTGATGGCGCAGAATTGATTATTCACAATGCGCCTTTCGATGTGGGCTTTATTGACAGCGAATTCAAACAACTAAAGAGTCAGCTGCAACCGATCGAAACCCATTGCAGCATCATTGATACGCTGAAGATGGCGCGCCAGAAGCACCCTGGACAACGTAATAGTCTGGATGCTCTATGCCAGCGTTACATGGTAGATAATTCTCAGCGTGACCTGCACGGTGCGTTGTTGGATGCAGAGATATTGGCGGATGTTTATCTGCTGATGACGGGCGGGCAGGTTACCTTTCAGCTTGGTGCGGGCGAAACTGGCGCCGACGGGGAAAATAACCAGACAGGGATTCGGCGCTTGCCTGCTGAACGTCGTCCACTGCGTGTGATACGCGCCAGCGCTGATGAGTTAGCGGCACATGAAAGTAGTCTGGACAGCATCGCCGGGGCCAGCGGTGATGACGTACTCTGGCGTAGCCAATAGGCTGTAGCGCAGACTTTATTCTGCCAATGACTGCGAGCCTGCAGTCAGAGCAAGAAGTACACGGACAGCAGGGCAGTAAGGCTCATGGTGATGGTGTAAGGCAGCGCCATAATAACCATGCGCCCGTAGGACAGACGAATAAGCGGCGCCAGCGCCGATGTCAGCAGAAACAGGAAGGCAGCCTGACCATTGGGTGTAGCCACGCTAGGCAAGTTAGTGCCCGTATTGATGGCAATGGCCATAATGTCAAACTCCTCACGGGTAATGGAACCCGCCAACAAGGCTTCGTGCACCTCTGTGATATAAACCGTGGCGACAAACACATTATCGCTAATCATGGACAGAGCACCATTGGCAATAAACAGCGCCGCGTAGCGGAAACTGCCTTCTATGCCCAACACGTAGTTGATGACGGGGCTGAACAAATGCTGCTCGTGAATTACCGCGACCACCGAGAAGAACACGACCAATAGTGCGGTGAACGGCAGCGCCTCTTCAAACGCCTTACCAATCTGGTGTTCTTCAATAATGCCGTTAAAAGCCGTCAGCAGAACGATCACCATCAGGCCGATTAAGCCTACAGCAGCCCAGTGACTTGCGAGTGCAACAATCAGTAGCACTGCCACCAAGCCTTGTACGACCAGGCGCATTTTTTCGCGAGTGGTGCGGCGGGCGACCTCATGTAACTGAAACTCCTCTAATACCGCCCGAACCGGGTCTGGCAACAGGGTGCCGTAGCCGAATTTTCCGGTCGTCTCCAGCAGCCAGCAGGTGGCCAATCCGGCAACCAGCGTTGGCATTGTGACTGGCGCCATGAGCATGAAAAAGGTAACGAAATCCCAGCCAGCGATGGTTGCTATAAGCAGGTTTTGCGGCTCGCCTACGAGGGTGCAGACGCCACCCAGAGCCGTGCCGACTGCGCCGTGCATAACCAGACTGCGCAGGAAGTCGCGAAACGTATCCAGATCACTGCGATGAAATTCAATAACCTGGCTGTCTTCGGCGTGATCATGACCTTCGTCATGGGTGACTTTTTTGCCCGAGGCTACTTTGTGGTAGACCGAGTAAAAGCCAACGCTGACGGCAATCAGGACGGCGGTGACCGTTAAGGCATCAAGAAACGCCGAGAGAAAGGCAGCAGAACCACAGAACAGCAGCGATAGGAGTTTCTTGGAGCGCACGTTGAGGAGAATGCCGGTGAACAAAAATAACAGCAGTTCCTTCATGAAGAAGATACCAGCGACCATAAACATCAGCAGGAGAATGACTTCAAAATTGGCCAGCGTTTCTCCGTAAACCGCCTCGGGGCTGGCCAGACCAATAACGATGGCCTCGATAGCGAGCAATCCTCCCGGTTGCAGGGGGTAGCATTTGAGCGCCAGTGCCAGAGTGAAGATGAATTCCGCGATCAACAGCCAACCGGTGACAAAAGGCCCCATGAGCCACAGCACCAGCGGGTTCAGCAGCAAAAACAGGATGATTGCCTTTTTGTACCAATCTGGCGCGGTGCCAAGGAAATTACGTGCCAGCGAGCCGGCAATAGAGTCAGGCATGGGGATTCTTGGTCCGAGCGACATTGAATGCCGGAAGTTTACGTGATTGGAGGGCTTGTGCGTACCATTGACAGCATCTTTGTTGAGGCCGTGGCATAGAGTACTATAGCGGTCCAGTTTTTTAGAGATACGCAGCCATATGTTCGAACCTGACCATAAAGAGCCCGAGAACGTGGATGATGCGCACTATTTTGTTTTCCACGGCGACAACCTGGTGACCGATAACCGCGCCAGCGACCCCTGTCTGTTGCCGCGCAATGAAATTCGATTTTTGAGCCCGGCGCCGGTGCGCCAGCAATTTCTGGGTTACTGGCACGGCAAGCCCTGTTATGCCCGCGAGCTTGATCACAACACACCACTGGGTGTGGACCATTACCAGGCGAGTAATCTGTACAGCATACTCGGCAGGGTCTCTGACGAGATGTTCGCCCTGGCGGGTCGTGCCCAGCAAATGCTGGCCTGGGAGCGCGACAATCGTTTCTGCGGCCGTTGCGGGGAGAATATGGGCAGCCACGAGTCAGATCGGGCCAAGGTCTGTAAGCCTTGTCGCAGCATAATCTATCCGCGTATTTCACCCTGCATTATCGTGCTTATTACGCGGGGCCCTGACATGCTGTTGGCTCGCAATGCCAACTTTCCCATCGAAATGTTTTCAACCTTAGCCGGCTTTATCGAGGCGGGGGAAACTGTAGAGGAGTGCCTGGTCCGTGAAGTGAAAGAAGAAGTTGGCGTTGACGTCACCAACATCCGCTACTTCAATTCTCAGTCCTGGCCATTTCCCAACCAACTGATGTTGGGCTTTTTCGCCGAATATGATGGCGGTGAAATTGTTTGCGAAGACGAAGAAATAGCGGAAGCACACTGGTTTAGCCCGGATAAGTTACCGACAATACCACCGGTACATTCCATATCCGGACAACTGATCCGCCATCATATCGACAATCAAGCGGCCACTGGCCGCAGCTAAAGAGGACACACTTTTGGAATTTTTGTACGAATACGGACTATTTCTGGCACAGGCAGTTACCCTGGTCGTCGCAATTTTGCTGGTAGCGGGCGGCGTTTTTGCGCTTGGCAGCAGGCAGCGCCACGAACCCGAGGGCCATATTGAAATTCGCAAGCTGAATGACCGCTACAAGGACATTCAGGATGCGCTGCAGGCTGAAGTGTTTGGTGATGAGATTGCCAAGCAAAAGCACAAGGAAGAAAAAAAGGCAGCCAAGAAAGAAGCCAAGCAGTTGAAGAAAGCCGGCTCTACAGCCAGCAACGATAAGCTGCGACTTTACATTTTGAACTTCGACGGTGATATTCGCGCCTCGGCTACGGATAACCTGCGTGAGGAGATCAGCGCAGTGCTTGGCTTGGCTCGCAATGGTGATGAAGTATTAGTGCGGCTCGAAAGTGGTGGTGGCATGGTGCACAGCTATGGCCTGGCTTCCAGTCAGCTGAAACGAATTGCGGACGCCGGCATCAAGCTCACCGTTTCGGTCGACAAGGTCGCCGCCAGCGGCGGTTATATGATGGCTTGCGTTGGCAACCACATACTCGCAGCGCCATTTGCCATTATCGGCTCCATTGGCGTGTTGGCTCAACTGCCGAATTTTCACCGTTTGCTGAAGAAAGCGAATGTTGATTACGAACAGCTGACCGCCGGTGAGTACAAGCGAACCTTGACCATGTTTGGTGAAAACACCGATGCTCATCGCGAGAAACTGCAGGAAGAGCTTGAAGACACTCACGTGCTGTTTAAGCAGTTTGTTGGAGAAAATCGCACCTCGCTGGACATTGACTCGGTCGCCACCGGCGAAGTCTGGTATGGACAGCAGGCTATCGATAAAGGCCTGGTGGATGAACTGATGACCAGCGACACTTATATTCAGGGCGCGCTCGCGGAACGGGATGTTTTTGAAATTCGACACATTCTGAAGAAGGGCTGGCAGGAGAAGCTGGGCATGGCAGCAGAAGGCTCGGTAGAGCGCGCCTTAATGAAAGTCTGGCAGCTGTCGGTGCAACGCTTTAACTTGTAATACCCCGTTTACCGCTGCTTGGATACACGCTAATTGAGGGAGTGAATAGCTATGAGTGGACCGTTAAGCGGTGTCAAGATCCTCGATCTGGGCACCATGATTGCTGGACCAATGGCCGCGACCGTACTCAGCGACCAGGGAGCCGATGTCATCAAGGTGGAAACCCCGGGTGTGGGCGACGTGATGCGTTATCTTGGCGCCAGCTGTGAGGGTGTTACCGGCTTGTACCACAACACCAACCGCGGCAAGCGCTCGCTGGCGTTGGACCTGAAGAGCGCCGAGGGCGTTGCGTTACTCAAAGAACTGGCCGCGGATGCCGACATAGTGCTGCAAAATTTTCGTCCAGGCGTCGCCGATAGACTGGGCGTTGGTTACGCGGACCTGTGTGAGGTTAATCCTGAGCTTATCTATATGTCGGTGTGTGGGTTCGGCGATCGTGGACCCTACCGGGATAAAGCCGCCTACGACAATGTTATACAGGCGTTCGGCGGTGTCGCGCAGAGTCAGGCGAACCCTGAAAGCGGTGTGCCCACCGGTTATTACCAGCTTTTTTCCGACAAGCTGACGGCGCTGACCGGGAGTCAGGCTTTGACCGCGGCGCTGTTTGCCCGCGAGCGCGGGCAGGGCGGGCAGCATATTCGTCTGTCTATGGTCGATGCGGTCAGCAGCTTTTTATGGTGCGATGTTTCTGGCACTGATACCTTCGCTAACCCCAACGCGCAGGATGGTATCAGCGTGGCCAAAGGTCTGAAGTTGCTGCAGTTCAGTGACGGTTATGGAACCGCCGCCCCGGTTACCGACAGCCAGTTTATGGGCTATTGCCGAGTGTTTGGAGTCAACGATCTGGACCCCAAATTTGCCACTGTGATGGGCCGTAACCAACATGGCGTGGAGTTGCTGGAAGCGATGGCGGTAGTAGAGCCCCGCGCCCTGGCCATGACGACAGATGCCGCGATTGCCGCGCTGGACGCAGAAGATGTTCCCTGTGCGCGAGCCATGCACCTGGGCGAGTTGCCGCAGCATGAACAAATGATTGCCAATAACAGCTTTGCGGAGGTGACTCATCCGCAAGCCGGCATTGTGATTGAGCCTAATAATCCGCCCAACTTTGAAGGCACGCCATCACCGCCGCTGCGCACCATGGCTGCGATTGGCGAGCATACCGATGAAATCCTGGCGACCCTTGGCAAGACCCCCGAGCAAATCAAGCAGTGGCGCGAGGGCGGCGTAGTCGGATAATAAGGTGGGGTAAGGCCGTCTTAAACCCGCTGCCGCTAAGCTGCGGGATGCTCAAGCAGTAACGTAGGCAAACCCAGGCAATGGGACTTTACGGTGGCGACCCGGGTACCGGGTTTACGGCCGGCACGTAACTCCGAGTGGCTGGCGCCTGCGCTGTCGAGGGCCTCCAGCGTATGCTCCAGGTCTTGGCTGATAAAGGTAATTCCCCAAAAGTGATCAGTGGATGCCGGGGCCTTGTCATTTTGAATAATCTCCAGCGTCAACTTGCCGCAGCGGAAAAACACCATGCGGCCGCCCCATTCAGGTTTATGCTGGTCCAACGCCAGTCGCAGCCCCAAGCCCTGCTCGCCGAACAGCTCTATGCAGGCATCGGCGTCGCCGGTTTGCAGCACCACGTGATCAACTGCAGTTAACCCGGTGCTGGTGGCACCTGCGGGCTCTGCCTTGTTAGCAGCGGCGACCCGCTCCAGGCACAACCCCCGGGTAATACCCGCATCCAACGACTGCGGCGCAGTGGACGCGCTGAGACTGTCATCCAGCATCGTCAAACCGATAATCTTTGCTTGCGTGAGCTGCGCGTCCAGGCGCAGCTCCAGGCTTATGTTAGCGAGATCCAGCCGCGCCGTGTCTGCGGTCAGGGCGAGCTCTCCGGTCACGGCACCGAGTTCTCGGGCGGCGGCTTGCAGGTCGGGAACGCCAATAACGATACTGTCAAAACCGGTGATCATAAGGACTGCCTGAAAGGATAGGTAAAGGATGATTGCAAAGCGCAGACGACAGTGCAAAGATTTCCTCAACTGAGGGGGATGATTTGCACGCATTAGTAGTAGGGGGCACTGGCCCCACAGGACATTTTATCGTTAATGGTTTGCTGGAGCGGGGCTATCAGGTAGCCATACTGCATAGCGGCAATCATGAGATTGACGAAATTCCGGCGCAGGTTGAGCATATCCATACCAATGCCTATGACCCTGATTGTTTGCAGCAGGCGCTGGCTGGTCGTGAGTTTGATGTTTGCGTGGCCACCTACGGCAGGTTACGCGCGGTGGCGGCGACGCTGCAGGGCAGGGTGGAGCGATTTATCTCTGCGGGCGGTGGCCCGGCCTATCTGGGATACATGAACCCCTTTGCGTTTGACCCGGCCGGTGTGCCGGTGCCGATACGCGAAGATGCCCCCAAGGTGCTGCGCGAAGAAGATGACTCGAAGGGCTTTCGTATTCGGCGCACCGAAAAAACCCTGTTTGAATTGCAGCCGCAGGCGACCCATTTCCGCTATCCCTATGTCTATGGCCCCTACCAGCTGGCGCCCAGGGAATGGATGGTGGTACGCAGGATCCGCGATCAGCGGCCGCACATTATTATTCCCGACGGCGGACTCACGCTGCAGAGCTTTGGCTACGCCGAGAATATTGCCCATGCGCTGCTGTTGGCGGTTGATCAACCGGCGGCCTGTGAGGGCAAGATTTATAACGTGGCCGATGAGCAGGTGTTAACCGTGCGGCAGGTGGTGGAGATCATTGCTACCGAGCTAAAGCACGATTGGGACGTGATCAATATGCCCTATGAGCTGGCTCCCTGCGCGCGGCCCTTTATGGCGCAGCCGCTGTCTACGCACCGGGTGCAGGATATTGCAGCTCTGCGGGCAGATCTGGGTTACCGCGATAAGGTTGCGCCAGCAGAGGCACTGGCGCGCACGGCACACTGGCTATTGGCCAACCAGCCTGACGCAGGCGGCATCGAGGAGCAGGTTCTGCAGGACCCGTTCGATTACGCGGCTGAAGATGAACTGGTAAAACGTTGGCGCAAGCTGGTGGATGAGTTTGGTAGCGTAGAGTTTGAGAATGCACCGGGATTTGGGATGGCCTACAGTGGACCCGGTGGCCGGGCCCGCAGTCAGGTCGAGTTCAAGGAGTAGTCAGCATGACAACAACAATGCGCGCGCAGGATGTAGTCACCCTGGCGGATGCTCGCAAGCTGGTTGAGCAGCGTCAGCTGAGTCATATTAAAGTTGCGGTAACCGATATCGATGGTGTGTTGCGCGGCAAGTATATGAGTCGCGAGAAGTTTTTTTCGGCGCTGGATAACGGTTTTGGATTTTGCGACGTGGTGCTGGGCTGGGATAGCAATGATCAGCTTTATGAAAACCCCGGCGTGGCGTTTACCGGTTGGCACACCGGCTACCCGGATGCTCCTGTGCGGCTGCAGCCGGAGACCTGCCGCGAGCTGCCGCTGGAAGACAATATGTTGCTGTTTCTGGGTGAGTTTACCGGTGAGGCGGCCGCAATCTGTCCGCGCAATCTGCTGCAACGGGTGCTGCAGCAGGCTGATGATATGGGTTTGGCAGTGCGCTCTGCCTTTGAATACGAATTCTTTTTGTTTAACGAAACTCCTGACTCAGTGCGGGCCAAGGGCTTCCGTAATCTACAGCCGGTGACACCGGGCTTTTACGGATACTCGGTACTGCGCAATTCCACCCACGCCGAGTGGTATAGCGAACTGCTGGCATTGTGCGAGACCATGGACTTCCCGTTGGAAGGCCTGCACACAGAAACCGGCCCCGGTGTGCTGGAAGCCGCCATTACGGTAGACGAGGCGATGGCTTCGGCAGACAAGGCCAATCTGTTCAAAACCTTTACCAAAGTTTGGGCGCAACGCAACGACATGATGGCCACCTTTATGGCCAAGTGGTCCAATGATTATCCGGGGCAGAGTGGTCATATTCATATTTCGTTGACGGACACAGCGAGCGGTAACGCCGCGTTCTATGACGAAACGCAGCCGCATAATATGAGCGCCATGCAGCGCCATTTTGTCGCCGGCCAACAGCAATTGATGCCCGAGCTACTGGCCATGCTGGCGCAAACTGTTAATGCCTTTTCGCGTCTGGTGCCGGGCTTCTGGGCGCCAACCCATGCCACCTGGGGGGTCGAGAATCGCACCACTGCGTTGCGGGTGATTCCGGGCTCCAGTAAGTCGCAGCGGGTGGAATACCGCCTCGGCTCTGCCGATGCCAATCCGTATATCGCACTGGCTGCAGCACTCGGCGCCGGGCTCTATGGTATCAAGCACCAGTTGGAGCCGGAACCGATGATAACCGGCAACGCCTACGAACAAGAGCATTCGGCACAACTGGCGTTACCGGCGACGCTGCACGAGGCAGCGGGGCGGTTGCGCAGTTCCAGTGCCGCTCGGGAGCTCTTTGGCGCGCCCTTTGTCGAGCACTATGCGACGACAAGAGAATGGGAAGAACAAGAATTTCGCAAGCATATTACCGACTGGGAATTACAACGCTACTTTGAAATCATCTAGACAGAGAGAATTTCGGTGACAGAAATACTGCAGGCAAACTGGAATTACCCTACCGCCATTAGCGTGGGCGCAGGGCGGCTGGCTGAGGTTGCGGCGGCTTGCGTTACGCTGGGTATAAACCGGCCGTTATTGGTCACCGACCCGGGGGTTCTTGCATTGCCTTTTGCTCAAACTCTGGTGGCTTTATGTAGCTCCAGCGCTAACGGTGCCGGTGTGTTCAGTGATATCAAGAGTAATCCAACTGCGGCCAGTGTGGAGGCGGGTGCCGCTCAGTTTCGCAGCGGTAAACACGATGGGGTGATTGCGCTTGGCGGGGGTTCGGCCCTCGATTGTGGCAAGACCATAGCTGCACTGGCGCCACAGTCAGGAACGCTCTGGCAGCAACAGGATTCAGACGGCAATTGGTCGGGTTTTGATAAAGTCGCCGCGGCACCGATTATCGCTATACCCACTACGGCCGGTACTGGCTCCGAAGTGGGCCGCGCTGCCGTAGTCACCGACCCTGAAATACAGCTAAAGAAGATTGTCTGGCACCCCGGCATGCTGCCGACTCTGGTAATTCTCGACCCCGAACTCACTGTGGGCCTGCCCGCTGGTCTTACCGCAGCCACCGGCATGGATGCGCTATCACATAATCTCGAAGCCCTGTGTGCACCTGGCTACCATCCTATGGCCGAGGGTATTGGGCTGCAGGGTATGCGCCTGGTCAAAGACAATTTGTTGACGGCGGTAGAGCAGGGCGGTGATTTAACCGCGCGCACCAATATGCTGGTTGCGTCCAGTATGGGGGCTACTGCGTTTCAACGTGGACTGGGCGGTATGCATGCGCTTGCCCACTCGCTAGGCGCTGTTTACGATGCCCATCACGGGGTACTGAATGCGATTCTGATGCCCTATGTGCTCAAGGCAAATGAAGCGGCTATCGGCGATACCATGCATCTCATCGCCAGCAGTCTGGGTCTGCCCGGCACTGGGTTTAGCGCCGTTATGGAGTGGGTGTTGAGCCTGCGGGAGCAAACCGGTATTGCCCATAGTCTGGCGGAGATTGGCATCGTTGACGATGAATCCGCACGCATTGGCGCGATGGCTGCAGTTGACTCAACCGCAGCCACCAACCCGATCTTGCACAGTGCAGATACCTACAGCCGAATTTTTGAACAGGCCTGCCGTGGTCAGCTCTAGTTGGCAGCTCGGCGCGCTGCTGGCCTGCACCATAGGGTTGGTTCTGCTTTGCACAACACCGGCATTAGCCTGGGGCCCTACAGGACACCGCGTTAGCGGTAATCTTGCAGAGCAACATCTGAGCCCGGCGGCGCGCGATGGCATACAGCAAGTGATTGGCAGTGAAAGCCTGGCGCGAGCCTCGACCTGGGCCGATGAAATGCGCAGTAATCCTTCCAACTTCTGGCAAGAAGTTGCCGGCCCCTGGCATTACGTAACCGTGCCTGATGGCAAACTGTATGCTGATGTGGGTGCGCCGCAGCAGGGTGATGCTGTGTCGGCCCTGGCCAGGTTTCGCAATATCTTACTGGACCCCACATCCAGTGTGGCGCAGCGGCAACTGGCGCTGCGTTTCAGCATTCACATAATCGCTGACCTGCACCAGCCTTTTCACGTTGGCAACGGTCTTGACCGCGGCGGCAACAAGATCAAAGTGCGCTTTGAGGGTAAGACTACCAACCTGCATACAGTCTGGGACTCAAAAATGATCAAACTGCAGGAACAGTCCGTTGAGGAATGGACTAACACGCTGCATGCGAGGTTTACGGCCACGCAGGTTAAAGCCTGGTTGAATGCCGACCCTCAGGTCTGGATTGCTGAAAGTGCGACATTACGAAAAGGCCTGTATCCACAACAAACCTCCATTGGTCGTGGCTATACCGACCAGCACGACTCGGTAATGCGTCAGCGTATATTTCAGTCTGGCGTTAGAATTGCCGCCTATCTCAATGATTTATATAAAGAAAAATGAATAGTATTGTTCCGAAATCAGCTGGCGACAGGTGTCGAATAGGCTGTATTATTTAACAGGATGTCAGCCCGCAATAAGGTGGGAGGGCGCAGCTATAGGCATTGCTATGAAGGATTACACTGGCGATTTTAACCCCGACCTGACCCTGCAGGATCTCGATCATGACCTGCTGGCTCAATATGGCCGCGATATTATGTTGGCGAATCATATCCATGATCGCAGCGCACTGCTGCCGGTGGCGCTTAAATTCGGTATCGAGGCGCAGACACAGATTGCCTGCGATGAATGGATGAGCACCAGTCCCATCTACAACTACCGTAATCGACAGTTCCTGAATATAGAGGGCGACGACGTCAGTGTGGCTTTGAAGGGGTTTCAACTCGATATAGGCGCGCCGCACAACTACCTGAATTTTCATTACGAACTGGTATCACCCGGCGAAGGCTACTTCTGGACCAGCACCTGCGGCCCGTTTAATCATGTCTACAAGATGTCTGGTGGCGACGAGGCCATGCAAACTCAAATTTGTCACCACATGGAAGATCCGACATTTGACGCCACCGTGATAGCAGTCAATCCGCAAATGCGCTGCAAGGCATTGTACCGACCGCCTGTGAAAACTTTGCCGGAGAAGGGACCGTGTAAGTGGCAGGTAGTGATTCAGGATGATATTGCCCTGGCCGAAGATTGTCCTTTCTTAACCCATACATCTAACACGCTGGCTGCCCGATTTGAGTTCGACGTTTTGTCATCTGAAGGTGAAGGAATGGATGATTACAGCGGCGATTTTCAGCGTGATTTTTGCCTCGAAAGGCTGACACACGGAACGCTGACCAACCTGTGCAAGGAGTTCATGCTCGACGTATTCCTGCTGAACTATGGCTGTCATAACGCAGTAGCAGAGCGTCATGGCGAAGAACATATTATCGAATTGGCACAGGAGCAGTATCATCATTTGGCGCCTATCACGGTGCACCGTTTGCGCCAGGCGTTCTCTATAACCGGTACGGGTATGGACGCTATTCTCAAGGTATTGCAGCTCAATCCATTCACGCCACATGATTACTTTGACCTGGGCTATGCAAAAACATCCGACACCCGCGGACTGATCTGGCTGAACGATTGCGCGGGATACCGTGAGCCTGTTAAACGCGGGATCGCGAGCCTGATGACCATGGACCCTGAGCAGCCGGGGTTTCATCGAATGGCGCAGGAAGTTAACCCACAGGCTGCTGTCAGCCGCATAGAGCCCGCGGAATTGTCTGCAGTAACTGACGTGGACAACGTGCGGTTAGCCTGGGAGATCATTATTGATCCAGCCGTCGAACCAGCCACACGCAGCGAATGGGCGGATGTCACTGGGCAGGATTTGTGGGACCACGATAATAGGCGGCACGTGTACTTGTATGAACAGTACGACGCGGCGGCAGGATAAATGCGCTCGTACGTGCATAACGTTTGTTCCAGCTGCGGTATTGGTGCCGCAGGACACACACGGGCACTGAATCCAGAGCATAAAGTGATGTACACGGGGTAATGGGCGATAGTGAGTTTAGAGTGTGGCTTTTGGCGTGGATACTGTTATCTATCACTTCACACCCTCAGATATGTATAAGTGCGCATAATGTATATTATGTTAAATAGGGGAAGTGATGACAGTCCGGTCTTACCTTAAACCCCTCAAATGGCTAACCCTTGTGTATTTGGTGGCTGTAGGACTTATGGCGCACGCCCTGGTGCTTGGCGCATGGTTCTCCTACCCCGAGCAAGCCAATAAGGCCTTGCGGCTTGCCGGTGACGCTTGGGAGAAAATGCCCAGCCTAAAGCCTGCAATGAATGTTGAGGCCGCTGCGAAGCTTCCGCTGCACGAAGAAATCTCCAGCAATTTTGCGCCTTGGGCACCGCTGGCCTATGACGGAGATGTTCTCCCTACTGAAATTCGTGTCGGTGACCGAGTCTATGCATCATTGAAGGATGCCGCCAAAGCACTGAAGGACAACGATCTGATGGAAATTGGCGCTGGTGTTTACCGGACCGGATTCGCTGTCAAAGCCAACAATGTAACGATTTTGGGTCGCGGACATGTGGTTATTGAAAAAGCGGCTATTCAGGGTAAGGCCGCCATGGTCATTCAGGGTAATAACACCACCCTGCATAACATTGAGTGCCGCTTTATTACGGTGCGCGACAAAAATGGCGCCTGCGTCAGGCTTTCCGGTTCAGGGTTGGTTCTTGAGCACGTATATTTTCACGACAGCCAACAAGGCGTGCTCACCGGTGGCTCACCGGGTACCGTGCGTATTTACTCCAGCCGGTTCGAACGTCTGGGTAATCGGGGCCGTGCACACGGAATTTACATCGGCGGCGGGAAGCTTATTATTGATCGAAGCCTGTTTCTGGCGGCTAAAAGTGAAGGCCACGAGATCAAGTCGCGCAGCGCCAGCACGCGCATTAGCAATACCGTCATAGCGTCTTTCTCATCACGTAACAGCCGGCTTCTGGATATTTCTAACGGTGGGGTCTTGAGTATCAAACGCTCGGTACTGGCACAGGGCCCTGGCTCTGCCAACGGGGATATGATCGGTTACGGATTAGAGGGCTACAAGTACAAAAGTAATGCGGTGACGCTGCAGGACAATGTGATTCTGCTGGAACGTAACGGTAGAGATGTGCTTTATCATGCGAAACAACCCTCCCCTGCGCTGATCATGACCGCCAACCTGATCATCGGCAGCGACGCTTATACAGGTTCTAACAGTAATCTTTTGTTCGATACCCGGGCACAGGCGGGGCTGCCGGCCTACCCTTTTCTACCTGAGGTCAGCGGGCAAGACGGGAGCTAGCCTAAACAGCGTCGATGACTCAGTCTCTACAGCAGTTTGCCGGCAGGCGATTGCAAGCCTGTTAGTGTCTTATGCCAAAACCCACTGTATGGCATACTGGCTACCAACGTTTGGTCATCATGGGCCCGAGTCTTGATCATACTAATGGAATTAATCAGAGCCGTTTATCAAAGATGGCTGCAAGCGCAAATATGACGCATAAATCTACCGATGTGACCACGCTTGCTAAGTGGGGATTTTTGGCGACTTGTGTGGCCATTATTTATGGATCACTATTTCCGTTCGAATTCTCTACCGTCGCTGCCGCCAAACAATGGACGGCATTAGCAAGCACTGCGGCACGTGTTCCCGGGTTAGGCGACATTCTTGGTAACATTATTCTCTTTGTGCCGTTTGGGTATTTCGTCTGGCACCTGCCACACAATCTACGCGGCCTAAGCCTCGCAGTAGCCTGGCTGATAGTTGCCCTGGGCGCTCAGCTGGCGCAGATATTTGTCCCATTAAGAGACGCATCTTTATTCGACTTATACCCTAACCTTGTTGGTGCTTGCATTGGCTGGCCGTTAGCGAAGCGTTTCCCTCTGGCCCAATTGGCTAGCTCGGCTGGACGCTCAACGGCGCAGACTCTGCCACTAGTGATAGTTGTTTTCTGGCTTGCCTCCCAGCTGATTCCCTTTGTACCTACCGTGGATTGGAAGGCGTACAAAGAGGCATTAAAACCACTCTTTCTCACTCCGTCCTGGTCGATGACTGATTTCCTGTTGGAATACAGCGCCTGGATTTTGGTTTTCTACTGCGTTCGCTTCCGACTCGATAGAGATATACAGCTACCTTTACTGGCCGCAATCCCGATAGCGCTCTGCGTTGCTAAAGTAATTGTTATTTCTAATAGTCTATCGCTAACGACGACCACGGCTGTTTTCTTGGCCGCTGCTAGCTGGC
This sequence comes from Candidatus Litorirhabdus singularis, assembly GCF_026262625.1. GTDB lineage: Bacteria > Pseudomonadota > Gammaproteobacteria > Pseudomonadales > Halieaceae > Litorirhabdus > Litorirhabdus singularis. The sequence goes on along the minus strand of NZ_SHNN01000002.1, from coordinate 511,552 downwards.
CTATCCTGCAGGAGAGAGTTATACGAAAACCATATGCTCTGGGTATAGCTCTGATTGTTAGTTACCAACTTACAGCCCTATTCCCATGGACGTTAGCGGACTATTCCAAGTCATTTAGCTGGGTGCCCTTTTCGGGGTTTCTTGAAGGTTCTATGCTGACTAATTCAGCTGCATTATGTGAAAAGCTTGCTGTTTTTACCGCTGTCGCCTGGCTGCTGGGGAACGCGAAACAGTTCGCCACGCGCACAACGACGCTGGCGGTTGCGGCCAGCCTGTTTTTTACAGAACTTCTGCAAACACAGCTGCTAGCGGGTTCACCGGAAGTGACTGATGCGCTTCTGTATTCGAGCGTCGCCTATGCCGTGCACAGCCTGCATAATATTAAGACAATTGATGCTGATTTTGCCACGGGAGATACGTCAGTTGCCCCCGGGCTCCAAAGCCGAACTTTAGATAATTCCGGGATCAGCCATCCTTACATCGGCGGGCTGCCCGGTAAACGCAGGAGCGTAGCCATCGCGGTGGCCAGCTACTGCGCTGTTTTTTTATTCGCTACCCTCTTTGTATTGAATCAACCAGGGGTCCCCTACAATATACTGGAGCTGTTTCGTTTTGGCGGGAATGGTTTCGATATTTTCTGCCTCAGTCTGGCTGCACTGTCTCTGGGTGTCGGTTCAGCCTGGCTAGCCGCAGAACTGACTAGCACCAAGCAGTTATTTGTGCGCATTCCTCTGGCGCTACTGAAAGTCACCTTCGTGGTATACGTTCTGGTATTGCTTGCGGTGACGCGTGAGAGCATCTTGGATATAACAGGGTCGACTGTATTTTTGGAAGGCGTTATTCAGCAAGAGCTGCTCGGGCATTGGGGATTTTCACTTTTCAATACGATGGGCCCCGATAACCTGAACCCGCTTATCGAGTTTTTGGAACCGTGGGTTCGCTTTGCAGCACTTATAACACCATTGCTAATTTTCGGTGCAATTTCCATGTGGTTTTTCACCGGCATCAGCGGCGGGTTCTCCAAAGGTTATTCAGGCAAAAAAGTGGTCGCAGTGCTCATCTTCGGTCTGAGCTGTCTATATTGCAGTCAAGTTATTGTGTTGGACTGGGCCTCTACCGATAACCTGACGGAGCTAATTTCAGCCAAAGGCGATCATGTTTTTGGCGGCAGCTTGTTTTTATGCCTGCTTGTGGCACTTATTGCCTCGAGCGCTGCTGCCCTAGCGTTCACGTTAAGCCCTGAAAGACAGCTCGCTGTTAAGATGGCCCTATTAGTGACTATACTGTTAACGGTGCCACTGGGCTGGTGGCTGCTAAATCTTGGTCTTGAACAACAGGTCAGGAAATATGGGCTTGTGTTTTCGGGTGTCGACTTTTTGCTGGGCCCCGACAGGGAAACCAAACTTGATAGCGGCGCGCTATTTGCCAGATGGGCTGGTGTGCAAATAGTAATCACGGTAGGCCTGTGTTTTGGAATGACGGTCTTCCAGCGGTGGCACCTAGCGGGGAGTAACGCGTTGCCAGAGCAAGACGATTACACAGAGGAAAGTTCGCTTGCCGTCCAAAGCCTGCAAGTGCGCGACGAGGCAGCCAGCGACTCAGCGGCGGATGCCATTAGGCAGCCTGCGATTGATGCGGCTGTATCAGGCGATACTGAAATATTAAAGCTTAACCTTCATCTTTATCAGTCTAATTTTCTGACGCTTGTTGAAAAGCGACTGGGTATCTCGCCCCCACTTTTGTGCGCAGAGTTAATTGCAATAGCCGCCAGGCGTAAGCACCTGGAGGATTCAGTCCTTAACGAATACCGCGGCAGCGATGTGAGTTACTTCAAGCTACGCAAGAAAACGGGCAGCTGGACCCGCTATGAACTCGAACTGGATGCAAACGCTATAACCGATCTGGACCTATTGGCGCAGCGCACTAAAGAGACACCTTCGTATACATTACGTCATCTCATCGATGAGCACATCGCGCATTTGCGAGAACAGGTGCGGTTAAGAAAAATGGCGCTGTCCCTCTGGGAGGCATTCGTTACTTTTTTATGGCATCAGCGAAAAGCCTTGGCAGCGCTAGTTCTGGCCGGACTGTTGATACTGCCGTTTTGGCTGATGAGCGGTGGCTCCCCCACAGTTATCAGTGCACCCGAATGGGCTGGCCGCAAAGGCACCATCGTTTTTGATGGTCACAGCCATACCAATTTTTCTGATGGCAGCCTCTCACCGGCCGAGTTAGTTAAGCTAGCAGTGGACGGTGGCTGCGATGCCTTGGCGATTACCGATCACTCTGATGCTAAGACCACGGTTGACACGCGCCAGTTGCAGGAATTTGCCACACTCAGGTCAATGTACCCTGATTTTCTGTTGTTAGGCGGCGTTGAACTCAATATGCCGTCTTACGGCGGGCGCGAGCATGTAAACGTGATTGTTGATCCTAGTAAGGAATCCAGTGTTTTGCCAATGTTGGCTGCATTGGCAGAAAACACCAGCGAGGACGCCCAGGGTGATGTGGCGTTACTGACAGCGATTGCTAAATACCGGAGCCAAGAGGTCCCCCTGCTAGCGTTTTATAATCACCCCTCACGCAAGGCTGGTAGTGCCGCAGAAGTGACCCAAAACTTTTTGCGCTGGGATCCACAAGGGAAAGTATTCAATGCCATTGCCGGCGCACCAGGGCACCAGAATGCCAAAGTGTTAGGAAGTTACCGTGAGCCGGAACTTACCGTAGATCACTGGGACCCAGCTGCCGCAAGTGTTGGCGGCGTCTGGGATCAATTGCTGACACAGGGGTACAACGTTGGCGGCGCTATCGCTTCCTCTGATTATCACAATGACAAGTTGGATAAGGGCCCGTGCGCGTTTTCCAGAATTCACGTCTCCGTGCCAGAGTATTCTTACAAGGGGCTGATACAGGGGATGCAAGCCGGCACCTACTGGTCTGATCATGACGGCATACTGGATGCTCTGAAACTGACCCTTGAAATCGATGGCTTAGAAACCCCGGTTCATCCCGGCTCGGTTATCCAGTTGGTTGAAACTGAGAACACCGTATTGGTCAGTATTTCACTGCGGCGCGGTAAAGCCAGCATCAACGATCCATTGACCGCTGAGATAATAAGTAATTGCAGCACGGGACGCCCTGAGATTGTTTACGAAGGCGTTTTGGTCGCCGAAGAGGCGTACCACACCGGGGCTTTTAGGGTGAGCAACGCAGAGAGCGAGCTGGAAAGTTGCTTTGTACGGGCCAGAGTACGGCTTTATTACCCACTTAAAGACGACTTGCTCGCCTATACCAATCCAATAAGGCTATTGTTTTGATGGAAGTTGGAAGTTGGAAGTTGGAAGTTGGAAGTTTTCAGTCTGCTGCGCCGTCGGGGTTTGAACTGCCGTGAATATATCTTCGAGCAAAAATCGCTTTCAGATTGTATACCCATGCCTGGCCTTGGTGCTATTTTCTATTGTCGGTTGTGAGCAAGAAACTCCCGAAGATATGTATATTTCGCAGCGAACCTTTGAAGAACAAGTGGGCACCCGTTTTACTCTACCAAAGTCCTACATTTTCACAGCACCCTTTGTAGAAAATATAGAGCTTAACTTTCCTGCCAGCGCTGAAGCGATATGGGGTGCAGTAGGCCGCGATGACAACGGCAATATTTACCTTGGTGCTTCCAGCCACGCCGGGGAAAACGAAACAGCTTTTCTGGCGCAATATAAACCTAGCTCCAATAGCCTGGTGCAACAAAGTGATACTGTCACTGAACTAAAGCGACTGGGTCTGCACAGGCCGGGTATGGGCCAAAACAAGCTGCATTCAAAGTTTTACCAGGCTGATGATGGCTATCTCTACTTTGCCAGTTTTGATGAACAAGGAGAAAGTTCGGATGTCAATCCAACCTGGGGCGGTCACCTATGGCGTAAACGTCCTGAGGATACTAGTTGGGAACATATACTCGCAGCTGACGAGGCATTGATAGCGATTAATCTCTACCGTAATTATGTATATGCACTTGGTTATTGGGGGCATGTGCTCTACCAGTTCAACATTTATACTGAGCAGGTTGAACGTATTGTTGTTGGCTCAGTTACTGGGCATATCTCACGTAACTTCCTGGTGGACCCGAAGGGGCATGCCTATGTACCGTATGTAACTATCGACACGGATGATATTCCGACAGCTGTTCTCAATGAATACGATGTAAATCTCAATCTGGTCGGTGCCTACCCAATGCCGTCCTATAGGGCCATGAGTATGGATAGCCACCACGGTATCATAGGCTACACCAGCATGAAAAATGGGGATTTGATTTTTACAACCAGTGATGGCGGCCTCTACTATTTGGACGTTTTTGCAAACACCAAGGATAAGCTCACCTATAGGGGCAGAATACATACGAAGGGCGGCGCCTATATACCCTCACTATTCCCTCTCGATGGCAGCAACTACGTAGCGATCATTGGACGTGCGCCGAGAAGTCAGAATTATGATCTTATTATTTTTGAAATGGCCACTGATCTGAACAAAAAAATTGAGCTAGGATTAAGTGATGCGAAAGGTACTTTGTTGTACGGAACTTCAACAAAAGACGACTTCGGAAACATGTATCTTGTCGGAAGGGGCCATGATGAGAAAACGGGCAACATGGTGCCGATTCTCCTCAGTATTTCGTTAACGGATTAGTGTAAATAATGACGGTAGAATCGATGCCGTTTTTTGTAGAACAGAGCCATGTATAGCATTAGCTTAAATGGCGATCAGGTTAATAAACTAGGACTCAGATGTGGTTGCTAAAATCATCGATTATCTTCGTAAAAATTTTCAATATTTGAGAAGTAAAAATCAAATTAGGAAACTAAGCGACTATGTTATTTCCAATGACAAAAACGAGATTCGACTATTTGCCATTGCCAAGAATGAAATGTTACGTTTCCCATTCTTTCTGGAATACTATCGAAAACTTGGTGTTAACACTTTCTTCATACTTGATAATAACTCTGATGATGGGTTGACTGAATATTTATTGAAGCAAAAAGATGTCCACCTTTTTCACACTAAAGAGTCGTATACATATCAATTAAATTGGCGGTTATTTTTGCTTAACAGCTTCGGGCAAGGCCATTGGTGTGTAACCGTTGATGCGGACGAGCTAATGGTTTTTGATCATAGCGAAAAAAGAGGATTGCTTAGTCTAATCGAGGAATTGCAAGACGCTAATGCGAACTGTTTAAGGGCTTTATGGATTGATATGTACTCTGATAAAGCGATACGGGAGGCTGATTATAATCAAGGTGAGAGCTTTTTTGAGGCTTGTCATTATTTTGATCGTGAAAGTGCTACCAAAAGTGTGAATGAGCGAGTTTTTGGTTGGAGAACTGAGTGTGATAAAACCCCGCTGGTTAGGTATCAAAAGGGTTTATATATAGACAAAGGGTTTCATCGTGTTAGCGGTGAAGCGCGTTACGCTGAAGCACGCTGTGTTGTTTTTCACTTTAACTATTTTTCAGATTTTATTGATAAATGTAAAAGGGAATCTGGTAGAGCAGTTTATTTCGATGGTGGAGCTAAGTACAAACGTTTCATGAGAGTTCTTGAACAAGAGCCTCTAATCTCTCTTCACAACTCTAAATCAGTTAAATATGAAAGCTCAGAGCAGCTAATAGAACTCTCATATATTATTCCAATAAAGTGATTTTACTTGTAGATTATCAATGGATATAGCTAGGTTAAAACGCAAATATAGGTAGAAGAAAAATGTAAAACCAGCGTTTTAAATAGTGTCGAAAACCTATTTACTTTAGGATCTGATAAGAGCACGGCCGTCCTGTAATAACTCAGCCTAGACGGGAAAGTTCAGATTAACCAGCTAAAAATTCCTTTACTCTAGAAACTTCGCTAGTTTGGCCAGGTTGCTGGGCCAATCATAGTGATTGTCTATCATTGTTCGGGTTGGCTGACAGTATTTCCTGGGCGCCGCCAGTATCCTGCAGCACTCCTCAATCATCTCCGACGAGCTATCAGCAGCATGCACATCTTCCAGGTGTTGGCAGTTTATGCCAACCAAAGCGTCCCTGGTCGCCACTACCGGCAACGCCATAGCCATAGCCTCCAGCGCCTTATTCTGAATGCCTCGGGCGATTTGTAAAGGTAGACAGGCACACCAGGCATACTTGAGATATGGCCGCACATCGTCAACCGCACCGGTTACGGCAACTGCAGGGTGCCTGGCCAGTTCCAGAACACGGTCTGTGGGTTTCATGCCAACGATGTAGAAACGAAAATCAGGGTCGATCTTGAAAAGTGCAGGTACCACACGCTCGCAGAACCAGACTACCGCATCAATATTCGGCAGGTAATCCATGACGCCGGTGAAGACGAAGGCTTTCTCTGATGTGGTATAGGGATTGGAAAAATTCAATTCAGGGTCAAAATAGGCAGCGTCGACGCCCTGCAGACGATAGTGTGTCTTATGTGCGCATTCAGGCGCGCGCTTTTTGAAAAGGTTAGCTTCGGCTTCAGAGATAAAAGACGTCACATGTGACCTGGTGGCTATGGCACGCTCGAAAGTCAGCAGCTTGTTAGCCTCTCGTCCATAGATGTAACTTAGCGGCCAAACCTTGGCGTGTGAGTAATTTCGCCATTTCTCGCTATCGACGTCTTCGCAATTGAAGACTATGCGAGTGCTGGCGGGCACAGCAGAGGGTAGATACTGGCCCATAGCGCCGCTGTAGATGAAGATTGCATCCGGGGCTTCGCTGTCAATATCGCTGGACACCCATGATAAGAGATCCTTATTGTTATAAAAGGCCTCTGTGAAAGACGTTCCACGAAAAAACCCCTTCATTATCGCGGCTGCTTTAGTGGAATTTTTGAGCCCTACAAAGCATGAATTCTCGCACATAGCTTTGACCGTATCAGTATATTGCCAGTCGTCAGGGTCATCGATAAACGTGCCCAGATGCACCCGCCAGTGCTGCGAGAGATACTTGAGAATATTATAGGATGATATCTTGTCCCCCTTGTTTGGAGGATAAGGCAGGCGATGCACCAGAAACAGTAATTTCTTCATCCTGCCTCAGTGGTCGCTATAGTAATATCTTGCCTGCGATTAGTCTGCCGCATACACCGTCCGGAGAGCTGTGAGTTAGATCAATGAGAGGTTATTATGCATGCTACCGTAGACACGGTGTAGCAATAATCTTCGAAGATTAGGAAGGAGTTGTGACAGGCTTCCAAGTTTTTTAAATCAGTTATGTAGGGCACTGACTATAATCCATTATCATGAGTGAAGTTTTTGGGAAACACCCTATGCCACAATCTCTCTCGTTAGCGATAGAAATAATCTGTGCCAGCTTGCAGCTGAGTCGGCCAGAGGTCGATATCACGGCGAACACACCGCTGATGGGCGCATTTCCAGACTTCAATTCACTGACTATTATGTCTATCGTCAACGCAATCGAGGAACAACTCGGCTGCGAGATTGAGGATGAAGAATTGACCGCTGAGCTATTCGAGTCTTTTGGTACTGTGGCTGCATTTATAGACAGCAAACTGTCATGATCAGCGTGTCCCCCAAGTTTATGGCTACCGATGCTGGTCAGCTGTTTACGCTGCATTTTCAACCACAGCACCCACCTCGCGCTTTGATTATCCATATTCCTGCCTATGGCGAAGAGATGAATCGCATGCGGCACATTTGTCTCCAACAGGGCGAAATGTTTGCCAGAGAAGGCTATTACTGTATCTCTATTGACCTTTACGGTACGGGGGACAGCAGCGGTGAACTGGCGGATGCTACCTGGGCAGTGTGGAAAGCCGGGGTGATTTCGGTCATTAATAGCGTGAATCCACAGCGAAACCTAAAAACCATACTCTGGGGTACGCGCCTTGGTGGGTTACTAGCGGCGGACGTAGCAAATAGCGAGCCTGATGACTGCGATGCACTGTTACTATGGCAACCCGTTACCGCGGGCAGAGCTTACATGACTCAGGTTTTACGACAACGGGTGGCAAAACTTGTCGACAGAGGAGAAAAACCCGAGACCACTAAAGAAATTCGTGAGAATCTCGCGGCAGGTCAGAATGTTGAGGTTGGCGGCTATGTGCTCGGTGGCAAGCTGGTGGCCGAGATCGACCAGGTTGAACTACTGAATATGCCTGCGCTAAAGGGCAAGGCCCTGCATTGGGTAGAAAGAAGCATCACCGCAGGCGGCGCTGCTACGCTTGCCAGAACACGAGTCGATGAATATCTCAGGGCGTCAGGCAACGCGGTGGAGATTGTAGAGCTGGACTTCCCGCCGTTGTGGGAGCTGCCCAGGCGCGCTGACATGAGCCAATTGTTAGCCAGCACTACTGCCCTGCCCCTGGCGTAAACTGCAATCATGACCGAACTGACATTCTCTTTTCCCTGCAATGATGAACAGCTGATAGGGATAATCCATTTGCCAGAGCAATGCCGTAAAACCGGTATCTTGATGCTGTCTGCCGGCGAACTGCAGTATCGCGCGGGTTGCGCACGGCAACTGGTGACCTTCGCCAGGAAGTTTGCGCGGCGCGGTACGGCGGTTATGCGATTTGACCAACGGGGTATAGGTGATAGTGTCGGCGACATGGGTGTCTATCAGGACCTGGGGCCAGATATTAATACCGCGATAGCGCAGTTCCGCGCCCAGGTGCCGGGTTTGGAAACAGTCGTTTTATGGGGAGGCTGTGACGCGGCAGCGGCTATTATGATCAATGCCCACAGCGATCCGCAGGTATCTGGCTGGATACTCAGCAATCCCTTTCTTGCTACGGATAAGGTCAAAGCAATCGTATCAAGACAGCAGCTTCTGCAAAGACTCTTGCAGCCTGACTTCTACCGTAAGCTGCTAGTTAAACGGTCGTTAATAGCAGCATACTTGCGAACCGCAATAGCTAGGCCGTTCAAAAAAAGGAGCCCAATGACTGGGGCCGGAGAATCCTCTGTGGCAGCACCCAAAGCTGTAAAAATACCGGCGGACCTGCCCATAAAGATGCAGCAGGGTCTGGCGGACTTCAAGGGTTCTACTTTGCTTGTCATGAGCGAAAGAAGCCTGGTGCGGCAGCAGTTTGACGCGTTCACAGCGCGCCATAAGCGATGGAAGACCGCGCTGCGGTCCCCCGATGTCACCAGAGTTGACGTTGAGTCTGCCGACCAGACATTTTCCACACCGGCCGCTCAGCAAGCATTTATTGCTGCATCTATAGAATGGTTGGAGGCAGGCGGAAACTAGTGCAATTACCTGAAGCCAACAGGGGTTTAGTCCCTGCCGCAACAGCGACGCACATCGACAGGTTAAAAGACTAGGTGTACCCCTATATCAAAACCATTCTCTTCGCGCTGGCATTGGCACTAGGCTACGCACCTCTACTACAGCGCATACAGAGCTTTGAAGGGGTAGCTGGCCTGCTGGCCTATTTAGTATTAGTGGGATTGGTTATTTTTGGTGTCATTCTGGGCGCCCTGAGCCGTTTGTTCCTGGTAAGGCTGGCCTGGGCTATTTTGCTCTCTGGTGGCGTGCTGTTCGAACTGAGCTATTTCCATGTCATGGCCGATCACCTGACCTATGACGCCTTTCTTGAACTGTATGCATCGCGCAATTTCCTGGGCGATGCCATGCAGCAGTATGCGCAGCCACTGCTCGCGAGCTTGCCATGCGCCGCTGCATTATTCGCAGCGATACTTATGTCTCCCGCGCGATCTATGCGGCCGGGTGAATCCCGTATTGCAAGTTTTTTGAGCGTTATAGGTCCTGCTGGCGTGATTTTGGCTTTAAGCGTGCTGCTGTTTGCACGCGGTGGCTCTGGTGCCAGCGCCCTACCCTTTGGCATTCCCGTTTATGCGTTTTTTTCTCTGGCCGTCTATGAAGAGGTTGTGGACCCGGATGTAGCCCGCCTACCTGTGACAATACCCAGAACCGGAGATACGTTAGCGGGTGACCTGGTGTTGATCATCGACGAAAGCCTGCGTGGCGACTACCTGGATATCAACCATCCACGTGGCGTTGATTCCGGGCTACAGGAAAATTATCCCGGGATAGAAGTTCTCAATCTGGGGCTCTCTGTTTCCGCCACCAACTGCAGTATCGGCAGCAATATGATCCTGCGTTTCGGCGGTAGGCGGGACAATTATCGCGAGCACCTCAAGTCAATGCCGTCTATATGGGAGTACGCCGCCAAGGCTGGGTTGGCAACGGTGTATATTGATGCGCAGTCAGAACATCGATTCTTTAATGGCATGACCGATGAGGAAATCGCACACATCGGCAGGATCATTCAGTTTCATGGGGTAGAACCGCTATATCGTGATATCGAGGCCGGCAAAGCATTGAAAAAACTCTTAGCTGACGATGTCCAACAGCTTATTTTGGTCAACAAGCTGGGCCCGCACTTTCCTATTAATGACAAGTATCCACCAACGTACGCCAGGTTTCAGCCCAGTCTGCCCACTGGTTCCTTTGTCGACACAGCCGTCAGCGGCAGGATGCCTGAATTATTTTCAGGACAATGGGATCTTTACAAGAATTCATACAAGAACACTATTGAGTGGACCGTAGGGCAGTTTTTTCGTGAACTTCTTACAGATCTGGAACTGAATCAGACTCTGATCTTTTACACGGGAGACCATGGCCAAAGCTTTCATGAGCGCGGTGAGCCCGGTTTACGTTCGCACTGTACGCCTGGGGCAGTGCCTGCAATGGAGGAAGGCGTGGTGCCTATGGTGGTTATCGGCGGCACGGCACTCAACCCTCAGCTGCAAGCAGTGCTGCTGAAAAAACACAACGCCAGTAGCCACTATGCGCTGTTCCCGACATTACTTGAGGCATTAGGATATGACTCTGAGCAAGTCGAAGCGGTGTACGGTCCATCGCTACTTAGCCCGTTAGAAGACCCCATGACATTTAACTCACGCTTCAGAGCGCGTCTGGGCCTGTTGCCGGTCTGGAATCGCGTAGACATCAATGAGTTGGTCAGTCCGTAATGCTATCGAGCATCAAACATCAACTAAGGCTTACAGCTGGCTAATCGTTGGTAACAGCCATAGCTGCGCCGCGGACTAATTGGCTGCGAACTGAGAAGTACACGGTATTCGCCTGCGCCAATAGATCGTCTGCAACCTTGATCGCCGAGTAATCTGAGCTGCCAGGCACAATCTTGCCCTGCAGCAAATTACTGGAGTGATCCCCAGCTCTGGCGGCTCCGGTCCGAGGCTGTACTTTATAGTCGTTGCTCAACGGCTGTTCCAGTTGCAACCATTCGGAAATCGTATCTAGGCAGCGAGCATTGTCATCGCGCAGACATTGCGCATCAAAGTAGTAGTAGCCAACTTGCGCGCGGTCAGCAAGCTTCTGCAGCTCTAGTAAACGCTCGCAGTAATAACGAGCGGCCAGCTCTGGCTGACAGTAGTCATGGGAGGGGTCAATATCACGCCAGAGTTTGACGATACTCGGTATGGTCTGTTCTGGATTCCGCAAACAAAAAAACAGGCGAGCATGGTTATCTGTAAGAAATAAATCGTCCACTGTGTGCTCTGAGTGCAGTATTTTGTCGAACATGTAACGGCCCTGAGGCTTGACTGGGTGGTCAGCGAAATGCAGTAGCTTCTGTCGCCAGAGGCTCTTCCAGGAATAGTAGCCAATATGCATTTCGTAGTAGCCTTCGATCTCAGGGCTGGCGCCCAGCAAATGGCCAAAAAGACTGGTATTGGCGCGCATATGGCTAAACAGGAATATTTGTTGGTAGCGCCCCAGGGTGCGTGGGTGCTTGATAAGATTCAACCATGGCTGAATGCTCGGGGGGGCTGTATTGGAGCTTGATTCGGTCACCTCGACAGGCTCCGCAGACGCAAGTAGTAGCAATAAAGCCGCCACTTCACGCTGGGTAGCGCGGCGAGAGCCTGACGCGCATACCATGAGGCTAGTTTGAAATTGGCGTTGGCAGCGAAGTCTTCCGCTATGGCTTTCATGACCCATCCCTTTCCGATCATGCAAAAATCGCGGATGGCTTCTTTGCTGGCGAAAAGAGCGCCCTTGTCATAAATTTGTAGCTGATAAAGACGCTTCTGGTTGGCGGAGACAATCGTAGACATGTTACTGGCGTCGTTGTGATTGGGTATATGGTGCCTGGATACATAGGCGGGGTTAAAGAGGATTTTGTGTGCGCTATCGATTGATCTTATAAAAACATCTCGATCGTTCTCGTAGCGGATATTTTCATCAAGCCCCTTGATACGATCAAACAGCTCTCTTTTGAAAATTGAGCAATTCAGGTGCGCAAACCCTGGGCTGGTAAGCAAAAAGGGAACGTCAACTTCGGTACTCATTTCACTGTCTTGAGGCTTGCCAGCGAGCTGGTCATCAAGATAGTCGAGCCAGACGTGCTTGGTGTTCTCAGAGCCATCGAAAAAGAACGCTTTCTGGTTGGTATAGTAGAGCTCAACCTCGGGTTGCGCCGACAAGGAAGCGTGCGCCCGGCTCAGATGCGCTGGGTCCGTCCAATAGTCATCATCATCCAAAAAGCCAATGTACTTGCCTGAGCAATGCGACACTCCATAATTCATGGCATAGCTTTGACCGTGCCCGTTGGGACGGTTGGGTAAATAAAGAAATGTAACGGCTGGGTAAACAGCTTCCAGCGCTTTGTAGGCATCCAGGCTTGCGCCAGTTGAGCCATCGTTGACCACTATCACTTCTTTGTCTTCAAAAGACTGCACCAACACCGAATCCAAGGCCAGCTTGAAAAGCTCGGCTCGGTCGCGTGTTGGAATGATAAGGGAAAAGTAAGCTGAAGCAGTTGTCATGTCTATATGGCACCCGTGGTTATGTCATGTCGCGCCACCGGTGTGAAACCGGCCAAGCGTGATAACTCAGCTATGGCGCGAACTTGGCTTTTACAGATAAAGCACTATTTTGCATGAATCCAGGATAGAAATGGAAAGAGATCGTTAGTTTCTCAGGCATTTGTGAGGCGTTTCACGTATTTCCCGCCATAGCGTGCCTGCACGCAGTAGGCCGATTGGGAGGCGCCCTACTCCCAGTGACCGGATCGCATCAACTTGTTTTTCAGGCCGGGTAACGGATAACCCAACTTATAAGCCGCTTTGGCATGTTGGAGTGATAGGTCATACATACCCTTCTGGTGGTAATTGAGGCCGAGGAAGTAGTGGATCTCCATGGATTTCCCCTCCGTCGCGCTATTGCCATTCTCCAGCACAGCAATGGCCGCGCTCAGCTTATCCTGGTCACGCAGAACCAAAGACCACTGTAAGTACGGCGCCTCATAGGCTGGGTTTGTGTCCGTAAACGGGCTTACCAGAGCGATAGCCTTGTCATACTCCTCCTGATAACGGTATATCTGCGCAAGGCTCACGGCGAAATAGGCATACCAATTATTCTGGTTAGTGGTTTTGGACAAGGTGTAATTATGGTCAGATATTGCTGTTTTTATCTCTCGATTACGCTCCGAACTGCTTGCTGCGGTGCGCGCTCTATTGAAGTGAACTTGCCCAGCACAGGCGTGATGCATGTGTAGCCAGAGCGACGGACCCATCTTGGCCTTCCAGGCCGATACTGTTGCGCTGTTGACTCTGCCGCGATACTTGCTCTTGGCGCCGGCGTTCGAAGCCATGTATCTGGCCCTGCATTGATCTGACCAGGCCAGCCATTCGGCTTCGGTTGGTACAAAATTAAGGGCCGTTGCAGGGAGTGCAAAGAGACCGAGCAGCAGCACCGTAAACAGCCGTCGAATACTATTCCCATTGATCATAAGTTGTCCTCCCTGATACTGACGATATTGCCAATACTGTCAGATATTTCATTGAAGCAGTTTTCGTAAGCCTTGGAAACCTTACCGTAAGGGTCTGCTATTTCGCAATTGTCAGCGCCGGCTTGTTGCTTCATCAACCCTAACAGAAAAACCTTATGGCACTGGTCAGGGTATTGCTGCTCAATTTGTTTGATATGGCTGACTTCCATTACCAATACTACGTCAGCACCTTGCAGCATATCCCGGTCAAGAATGCTGGAAGCCGACGGCCCAAGGTCTATACCTTTTAACCTTGAGGCCTTCTGCATTTGCGGATCTGCCGGGCGTCCCTCAGCCTCGTGAAAACCTGCAGATGCTACCGAACAATAGCCTTCAGCCGCTTTAGCCAGAAAGACGTATTCTGCCAATGCGCTGCGATTGATATTACCATAGCAAACAAAGAGGATACTTTTTGACGACTTTAGCGCTTTTACAAGCTGCTTCCGCTTGCCTGCCCTGCCATGTCTAAAGCGCTCAAGCTTATCAGCGGCAAGCGATGTCAGTCGCTCGGCATACGTTCCGGCTATACGGCCAAGATCGACAAGCCCCGGTTTGATATCTGCCAGGCTTTGTACGTCAAAATACTGGTTGCGACCAAACATAGAGACCAGTGTTTTAAGTGCCTCTTTCTTATCCGGTACTTCGACAAGGCCTCGCGTATCTGCACCTCTTAGCACAGTCTCTGTCCACAATAAGTCATTATCCAGGCGCCTGCATATCACACCTCGCTGGTAGTGAGGTAACGAGTCTGCAGCAAGGTCGTCTTGATATAAGGCCAGCAGCAATCGCGGAAAGTCCGCGCCAGACGCTATGGCCAGTGGCAGCGAGCCCCAAAATCTGCCATTGATCTCCATAAGTCGATACTCGCCAGTGCCAGCGTCGTGCTTAAATTCTACCATCGCCACACCATGCCATTGCAGCGCCTTTAATAGCCGAGCAGAGGCATCTAACAACACCGAGTCAATATCCACACTTTGCCGTAACGTGCTGCCACCGCCCGTCAACGGCAGCTCATGCAGGCGTTTGTGCTGGAAGGCATAGATAACGTCACCGTGAGCTGCCAGTACCTCTATACCAATGCCATCACCGCGGAAGTACTCTTGCACAATTAACGAGCCATGTTGGCAGAGATCACGTGCCTTTGGCATGAACTCTGCCGCGTCCAGCGCATAATCTACGCTGATCTGTTTTGCCGTCCCGCCTCCAGCGGCCACTGAGCGCCCCGGCTTCAAGACCGCCGGGAAAGTGATGGTGGTTGGCACATGATCTATCGGATCACCCTGCTCGATAACGTTACCCCTCGGTACCGGGATATTCAGGGACTCTGCCAGCTGAAAGGTTTTCTGCTTATCGAGCGCGACTTCCAGGCTGTTCTGATCGGGCATCGCAATTCGGCTAATATCTTCCAAGCTGGCCCGATGCTTGTGCAGCGCAACCATGCTGCGCTCAGTGACGGGAATGACAAGGTCATAATGATGTTGCAACTGCCATTGGTTGATGGTGCTGACAAAATCAATTTCATCACACAGAGGGTTGGCATAGTGCAGTATCTGTGAGACATGGCGACTGTAACCGGCAAGTGGTGCCGAGTGATAAGCAGCTACATCTACCTGTACGCCTTGACGGCCGAGTGAGCGCACTATCGCAACGCTGTGCGGCATATCGCCGTCCAGTACCAGGACTTTTGTTCTTGATCGCTTGGAAACCATTGTTATTGCTGGCCTGTTTCAATACATCGTATGATACAGGTGCGCCCTTTACCGACAAACCGCATACCCTGTTATCACGGTTTTCGGGTGACATTTTTTGTGTTTATGTGAGCCAGTACTTATAAAGCCGCTAGATCGAGCCAACCGAGGAAAAATAGTTGCTACATCCTTCTATAGTAAAGCCGCTACATAATCTGATGGCCTCGGGGGTAAATGGGGCCAAACTACAGATTCTGATTTACCACCGGGTGCTGCCATGCAAGGACCCTTTACAGCCTAGCGAGCCGGATACTCAGGAATTTGCCTGGCAAATGGACATTTTGGCGCGCTATTTCAACGTTCTGCCATTGGAGGAAGCTCTTCTCGCTCTGCAGAACGATGACTTACCGCCCAGAGCGGCGGCGATAACCTTCGATGACGGGTACGCTGATAATCTCCATCTTGCTCTGCCAATACTCGAGGCTAAAGGCGTGCACGCGACCATATTCGTTGCGCCCGGTTATCTGGATGGCGGAATTATGTTCAATGACCGGGTGCAGGAGAGCTTGCGAGACTACAACGGGTCAGCACTTGATTTGTCAGAGCTGGGTTTGGCTGAACCCCTGTCATTGCATGATGCACAATCGCGGCGAGCGGCGATCAATACGGTCATTAATGCGATCAAATATCTGCCGCCAGCGGCTCGTACAGAGGCCGCCAGTAAAATCGTGGAGCTCACCGGTGCGGCAATACCTGAAGATCTCATGTTATCAACAGCTGAACTAAAAACCCTTGGTACGGCCAACGTGACTATTGGCGCGCACACCATGAACCACCCCATTCTTGCAACGCTGGATGAACACGCCGCCAAGGCGGAGATTTACGACAGTAAGAAACGACTGGAAGAGATACTGCAAAAGCCGGTGAGCCTGTTCGCATACCCTAACGGCATGCCCGGTAAGGATTACACCCAGACGCAGGTGGAAATTGTGAAATCGGCGGGTTTCTCAGCTGCTGTTAGCACCTCGACTGGTTACTCCAGTCGTAACAGTAATATGTTCGAACTTAACCGATTCACGCCTTGGGACAAGACACCGGGCAAGTTTCTTTTGCGTTTGCTGAAAAACTATATCTAGCGTTGGTGCAAGCTCAGAAGTTTATTACCTTGAATACCCGCCAGCTTTGCAGCAATATCAGTCCTCGATTTTAAAGGGTAATTCGCTTTTGGAATCGTATTCCCGTAACCAGTATTCCAGTGACAACAGTACCCAGACAAATTCACCATAGTAGGAGGCGTGCGAGTCCTGATGTAATACGAGAATACGAGCAAGAGCATCACTATTAAAGATACCGCGCTTTGCTAAACCGTCGAAGGCGTTTTCTGCCATTTTTTTCAGGTCGGGGTTCGACTGCATCCACATACCAAAAGGTAGGCCGAAACCGTGCTTCCCTTTGTTGATAGTTCTTTCTCCGAGAAACCCCCTGACGCCATTTTTATAAAATGCTCTCAAGGTATTAGCTTGCATTTTCGCAGAGGACGGTACCCGGCATGAAAGATCCACTACCTCGTCATCCAGCATCGGGTAGCTCACTTCAACTCCAGCCAGATGACACATCTCTGACACCTTACGGATGTCGTTATCCGCAAGGGTGTACTGCCAATCTAGATACAGCATTCGGTTTAGCGTGCTGGCATTCTCAGGCTGACTAAAAACCTGTCGCTGCAGCTGCAGAGGGTGTTCTCTGGAAATCTGAATTTCGAACTCTTCAGTAAATAGCCCATCAAGTTCCTCTCGATTAAGAAAATTGTACCTATGTTGTAGTCGGTCGGGCAACGGAACGTTGGCCTGCTCAATATAACTCTGCGATTTGCTAAACAGACCGATACTAGACGGAAGCCAATTTATGATTGGTGTTAACAGCGTGTCGCGAATCAGGCCAGGCAAAATCCTATAATATTCAAATACCCTTTGCTTCAAATATCGCTCATTGCCGGCGAACAACTCATCGCCACCATCGCCTGCCAACAAGAGCTCTATACCTTGTTCCTTAGCCATACGCGCACAGCAGTACGCCGGTACAGCTGAAGAATTGCCGAAAGGTTCCTCGTAAGACTGGGAGATCAGAGGAGCAATATCTGAGATATCCTGCGGATTTGTATAATACTCATGCAAACGCGTATCGAATCGTTCTGCGGAGTACCGCGCATACTCTACCTCGTCATACCCCGGCTCATTGAAACCGATTGTTAATGCCGGCGATAACCCTGATGAAATTTCAGTTAGTAAGCCGCTGACAGTAGAGCTATCGAGGCCGCCACTCAGAAAAGCACCGACTTTAGCGTAGTCTCGTCCTTTACACGCTTTATCTACAGCAGAGCGCAATGCTGGGACAAGATCGGTTTGTAATCGCTCAACGGAGTCACTGCTCTCGGCAAACTCAGGGGCCCAATGCCGTTTTACTTCGCATGTATTAGTGTTTGCGCTGAATTTTAGGTAACTGCCTGCGGGAAGCTTATAGATATCTTGATATATTGTTCCCGGTGCCGGCACCATATGAAAATACAGGTAGTCATATATTGCTTGGGGCCTTATAACTCGATGAATTTTGGGGTGCCGCAGAAGACATTCCAATGAATCAGAAAAAACCAATCCATCTCTCGTTTCAGAGTAGTAGACCTGTCGGCGTGAAAAACGATCGACCGCTAAGACAACCTCGTTTTTTGTCTCATCCAAAATAGCCACTAGGAATTCGCCTGATGCGTCACTAAGGAAGGCTTTATTATCGGATAGATAGGCCTTGGAAATGCAATTGGCGACGTCATGGATAGAGCTGTCACTAGATGAACCTTGGTGAAGCCAGGTTGGACTCCCCAAGCACATTACTGTTAAGGCTGCATCCTGAAAATTTTTGGTAGAGGCGCACTGTCCCGCCGACAGGTGCGATTTCTCTGAGTAATGTCTGCAGGTAACTTTACTATCTTCAGTAGCCATGGAAGAAATAACAGCTTCGCGCTGAGCTTCACTGCGCGGGCTATTATCCCAAAACCCAAAAAAGCTAGAATCTAATTTATTTAACATATTGCAATCCAGAGTTGGGCTGTACGTTACATCTGCTAGCAGACCTGCAGCGCATGAGCATAATTGCCGGCAATACAAATACAGGTCATGTTGGGTATTTTGTTGTGAAGTCTGGCACAACTTTCTTGGGTGTCGACTCCGATCGTCGATTTTTGTACTGATGTGTGCTTAAAAACGCGATAGCGACAATGTGCCAGGGGAGATCAAAATAGGCCAAACTAAGAAATGCGCCCCCTGATAGGTACGCGATAAGGCTGACCTTGAGCATCTTAGCCAGCTGAAAATAGCGTGCATCTTCTGGGGAATTTCTTGTCTGCTTTGCCAGAGAAGAAAGGTTTCTCCAAGTAAGAGCAATAATCGTCATGAACATGATGAAACCGGGCCAACCATGCGCCGCTATTACGCTGAAATAAATACTATGAGAAACATAGGCTTTAGGGACTGGTTTATAGTAGTAAGCGTATGTCGCTTTAGAAAATGAGTTAAAGCCACCCCCCGTCAATCTCTGACTGGCAACGGCAGCGCTATACCTCCACGCATCCAGGCGGCTGTTGGCGGAAGAGTCCTCTTCATAGTTGTCAATCGTCCCCATTCTCTCGTGCCAGGAGGCAGGCATAAAGTTAAAAGCAGTCACCGCAAGTACAAAAATAGCGGCACCAGTTACAAATTTCGACTTGGTTTGCCACCAGTAATAGGCAGCCACGGCGATCGTAGCGACCAGTGCCCCTCGGGATTGAGAGCCGAGCGCAGAAAAAAAGCTGAGCAAAACAGCCGCTTTGAGTCCTAACCGTATCCACCGATCAGTATTGATATTGTGTAGATAGATCATTAACGGAATTACAAGCAGAGTGGCAAGTGCCATGGCGTTGTTTTCGAAGATCCAACTGCCCCCAGGGCCCCACACCCGGTAACTACCCGCGGTGGCAAGAGTAAATATACCGCCCTTGACACTATAGAACCCAATGGATAAACAGATCGTCCAGATCAGCAAGTCGATACGCTTTTGATCTGTCATCACGACGATTGTAATAAGTGTTAACAATTGAACTTTGACCACGCGTATATAGTAAACAAACGCTCGGTCCTCATAGATTGCAAATATCGTGGTGATCGTCATCCACAGTAGGAACGCTATCCACACGCCCATAACACCATCCATGGGCAACTTCTTACTTTCCTTACTGAACAGTAGTGAGGCGAAAAGAACGATAGCCACCAACTGCGCAAATGGGAAGTCATACGCAAACCCCCAAGTAAGGCGATGGGGATTCATGTAGCTGATCCAAGCCCATGCTAACACGCCTATATAAGGACGCCTGAGGATAAATGGGAGGCTACCAAATATCAAAAGTGTAACAATGATATCTCTCATGATTAGATATTTGCCACCTCAGCGAAGCAAACGCTTGAGAAACGGCGCTCATGTATCATAGTGCGCTCTCTATGGTTTTCTGTCTTGATATATAGGCTTCAGCCAGCTCTCGATAAATCCCACCGTCATACCTATTGCTACCGATAAAGTGAATCACACTCGTTTTACCAGAAAAATCGGAGGCTCTAAGCTTCGACCCTATTGCTATCTCAGGGAATCCAAAGTTCTGATATTTCGGCCAGGGTAGTATCTGAGGTGCCAACGTCAAAGAAATCATTACGTTTGAAGCAAGCTGTTCCGATCCCCACTCACACCATTTATGACTTCCCAATCGCGAATCCATCTCGTCAGAAAACTGCTGTAGCGTCGATACCGTACTTCCGCCTTTGGGAAAGCCCGTAAAAGCGGCACACCCACGGCAATAGTATTCAAGTTCGATAGACTCTAGCGTTGAGAGTTGCCGCTCGCCTAAGGCTTGCACATGCTCGGTATCCCATCTGTTGGCAAGCATCGCCATGTAGTCGGTGTGAACCGCCTTAGCGAACATTGGACCGCCTATTGTAAATGCGCCGTTGTCTCGTATCGCCTGGTCCACCTCTGTGATTACACCCAGCGTCAGCGTATCAGTATCTACTTGCACTACGTATGAATGTTCGCTCAGACGGAGTATGTGGACCAGTCTCTCCCAGCAACCTCCGCGAGGACAACTACCGACATCAATTTCAGAAATATGAACAATTTTCAGATGTTGGATCTGAGAAGTAAGAATCTGATAGTCCTGCGGCGTAAGTGATCCATCATCAATGAGCTCAACTCTACCTCGCCTAATCTGGCTCAAAAAACTATTGATTGCCAGCAGTGTCATGTCGACGGCATCATGATAGACCAGGGAAACGATCACCAGACTCGGATCGTGTTTACTCTCCACAGGAGCCAGGTCTCGAACCTTGCTGGACGCGCGATCAAACCTGTATCTGGCAAGTGAGTTTCTAAATCTGTGCATAACTTGGCTTACTCAAAACTCCAGCCTAAATGGGTAGTCTAGTTACCATTGAGCTAAAGACTACCTGGATGTGATTCCCACGCCCCTAGAACCAAACTTCAGTCACAGCGGGCAGGGTGGTAACAAACAGTAAATTAAACTTACGATGAATCCCAGCGGATTAGCCAAATAAACACTTTAGCTGTGAAGCTACTCACAGAAAAGCCAAGTAAAGCACTTAGCTAGGTACCCGGATCACCATCTTTACCGTTCTGGACGTAAACCATGAAACAGGAGAGCAACTCACATATCTACAACCTTAGAATCGCAAGGTATATGATGACTAAGTTTGAAGAACGTATCACAATTTCCGAAGATTCCAGCGCGATCCTGAGGTAATCGCATCACTAAACATGGTACCGTCCTATCAATGTATTAGACGTACACCGCAAACTTTGTCACTCGTTTTCCAATTCTAGTTGCCGATAAGACGCATGGGCTGGGCAAATGGAAGGTACCAAATCCCAATTTCTGGATGCTATGACCAATAATTCAATCATGCAAAACGCTTCTTCGTTACTAGCAGCGAAGCTGATAGCTCGTGCGCTTGGCCTGCTAAGCACGCTTATTGTAGCAAGGATTCTCAGTCCGGATGACTATGGAATAATTGCAGTCGCCATGATCGTTCAAGAACTGGCCATGAGATTGCAGAGTATAGGCTTCGCAGCCAATGTAATTTCCTCTAGTGACGATTCTGATGAGTTTTATTCTTCTGTTTTCCTGGGAAAGATACTACTTTGTCTGCTTCTTTCACTTTCAATTTTTTTCTCAAGCGACTATCTAGCCGACCTGCTTAATTCTGCAGACTCGGCCGTAGCGTTGAAAATTATCGCTTGGGTCCTGGTGATCGAGTCGTGCGCCAATTTCAATCTGGTTCTGTGCTCGAAAGAAAAAAACTTCAGGCCTAGCATCTACAGCCAGGTCGGGGCCAAGCTAATATCTGTGGTTAGCACTATTGCTCTGGCGATCTGGCTAGGGAATTATCTGGCCCTTGCAATTGGGATGGTAATTGCCGCTGTGGCGCAGCTAGGCCTTAGTTACGTGTTCGCCCCCCCTCGAGTTCCGCTAAAGTTAAGCTTTACAGGAATTCTTAAGGTTTATCGTTACGGATTTTGGTATTTCGCTACTCAAATGGGCGATTTCCTAAACGCAAAATTGGGGCATATCTTCGTAGGTCGATACTTTGGGGCCGCCACATTGGGGCACTTGGCTATGGCTAGCAGCCTAAGTTCAATATATTATTCGGTGATCTGCTCTTCAGTGGACAAAGCCAATTTATCCCAGGTCGTCGAAGACATCCACTCAAAGACCGGAGATAAACAGTACGCTGGAACCATTATTCGAGCCAATATGTCGTATATTTTTAAGATAAAAGACATTTTGATCTTGCCCGTGCACACAGTATTTATCGTTTTTTCTGATCTCATAATATCTATGCTTCTGGGCCCGAACTGGACTAGCACTGCACCAATGTTCTCCATCATATGCCTGGCTGCGATAGTCTCAGCATACACTGGCACCTACACCACACTGATCAGTGCACTTCGCGAACCACAGTATCTAAGCTATTGCATGCTAATACGCCTTGCAGGGGTAATAGCATCTGTACTGATTGGCTACCAAACAGAGAATATTTATTACATGCTCATTGGGAATGTATGCACGGGGCTGGCAATTTATTTGTATCTAAACTATATATTTCATACGCGATTTCAAGTAAATCTAATGGTCACAAACTTGCAATCCACTCTTCAACTATTTGGTAGCCTTTGCGCCGCATATTTATTTTACCAAGTCTTTCAAACTGACTCGGTAGCCTTGATTTGCTATGCAGGTACGCTTGCCAGCTATTTGGTCATGAGAGCGTATCTTTTCCAAGATCAGGTTTTGCTGGAAATGTACGAACACGCTAGATTATTTCTTACTAGAAAATCTAAACATGCGTAGTTGTCATTCTTCTGATCGCTGAAGTAGAAACGCGAATGCGTTTTTTTTCACCGTCGTCAATTGGACAAGAGTCCTGTGAGGCCAACTCTGGTTATACAATGCCAGAAAATTCCCGATTTCGGACCCAGCATTGACCGTCGTCGAGGACCGAAGTGCGTTCAATTATTCTCCCCTTTGGCTGGTTGTATACTGGTGCTCGCCAAAGTTGGCGACTGCGTGCCAAAACCTAGTTATTCAAGCGTTTACAAAATTGTGCCTTCTGGAGGGCCTACTTGCGACTTACATTGGCAAACCTTAAACCTTAAACCTTAAACCTACGCACCAGCTCTAGTGCTGCTCCTATTTGGTTTTCAGAGTCCTGCTCCTTGTTGACGCTCCCTCTCTGTGTAAGCGTAGTAGTCATCTCCCTTTATTTTAATCTCAAGCAGCAGGGGGCGAAAAGTGATGGGGCGCTCCAAATTTCTTCATAAATCGGAAAATGGGGTCAAAACAATGCCACTTTGTGAGCTAGTTCCTGTTCAAAGCTAGAGTTTAGCGGTAAAGTTCAGCAGTCTATAGATTCGATTGGCGGTGCGAACCGGCCAAGCCTACCAAGCCTCAGCAAAATGAGCAGATTTTCGCGCAGTAAATGAAGGGACGGCTATGAAATCAAAAATAGATCAAATAATAATTGGTGTATCTACGCTGTTTTTTCCGTCTTTAGCGTTCTCCTATCTTGACCCTGGGACTGGGAGCATGATCCTTCAGAGTCTAATAGCCGTGATTGCTGTCTCTTGGTTTGCCCTAAAGACATATTGGTACAAGATAACGAGCTTTTTTGGTGGGAAAAAACCTGCTGATCTTTTGGAAGAAGATGAGTCAGAGACTAAGCAATCAGATTAATTTTCAACCTAAGACTAATTGAATAGGTGCCGCTTCTGTCCAAGAACTCAACATCAACGGGTAGGCTCGATTCATCATTCAGAGATCCAAGTGGATTTGTGTTTTCCCATGAAGGTAGCATTTACCGCCAAATAAATGCGGCTGGTCGGGCCAATTATGATCAGTTGATGCAAACCGGGCTCTACAAGCAGCTAATTGAAAAGAATCTTCTGATCCCTCACACTGAAATCTACGATTCCACTGAACTGTTGCCTAAACACGCATACAAGATTATTCAGCCGTCGCAGTTACCATATATTTCCTATCCCTACGAATGGTGTTTCAGTCAGCTTAAAGACGCTGCAATTCTCACGCTGAAAGTACAAGCGAACGCGCTCAAATTTGGGATGTCCTTGAAGGACGCCTCTGCTTATAACGTGCAATTTCTCGACGGACGCCCATTTTTCATCGACACACTATCTTTTGAGAGTTACCGGGAAGACACACCTTGGGTAGCTTACAAACAGTTCTGCCAGCACTTTTTGGCGCCGTTGGCATTAATGGCGTACACGGATATAGAACTGGCCAAACTATTGGTAACGAATATCGATGGAATCCCCCTCCCCCTTGCCAGCAAATTGCTGCCCATGAAAACACGGCTGAATCTAGCACTTACGGCACACATACATTTACATGCAAAACTACAAGTAAACTACGCCAGTTCAGAGAAAGGCAGTGAAGGGAAAAAAACTGCTGGGCTTTCCCGCAAGGGCTTGCAGGCCATGGTTCAAAACCTTGCCAATGTGGTTAACAAGCTGGAGTGGAAGTTACCCAATACAGAATGGGGGGATTATTACCAAAACACTAACTATAGCGATAAGGCCGCCGATAACAAACGTGCCATTGTTCATAACTACCTTCAACTCATTCCAGAAGAACTCAATCTAGTCCAAGACTTGGGAGCTAATACCGGAGTGTTCAGCCGAGTCG
Organism: Candidatus Litorirhabdus singularis; assembly: GCF_026262625.1. Classification (GTDB taxonomy): domain Bacteria; phylum Pseudomonadota; class Gammaproteobacteria; order Pseudomonadales; family Halieaceae; genus Litorirhabdus; species Litorirhabdus singularis. The sequence continues at coordinate 486,754 of NZ_SHNN01000002.1, read as the reverse complement.
CCGCGACGCATTGCAAGCAGGTGATATCGCAGGATATTGACCCGGTCGCCGTTGAGGCCAACTATCGAGAGGCAAAAAAACAAGGGCCATCAAACATAACTCCACTGATTCAAAATTTGTTTGCTCCGTCCCCAAGCATCGGGTGGAAAAACTGTGAGCGCGATTCATTTACCAAGCGGGCTCAGTGTGACGCACTCCTTGCTTTGGCACTAATTCATCATATTGCGTTAAGTAACAACGTACCGCTCGAGAATATCGCGGAAATGTTTGCAGGTATTGCGCGGTGGGTTATTCTGGAATTTGTACCTAAATCGGACTCACAGGTAGAACGCTTGCTAGCGACCAGGGAGGACATATTTCCTGACTATACTGAAGAGGGTTTTGAGCGTTCGATTGACGCCTACTTCACCGTGATTGAAAAACAAAAAGTTAGCGGTAGCTGCAGGGTTCTGTATCTACTAAAACGACACTAGTATATCGATATAACGAATTCCACATGCCCAATCAAAACTCGAACCTGCGCTTCCTCTCTTTACTACCGACCCCGATACTTGTCTTCATCTCCAATGCACTGCCCCTATATATAATAAACCAATCTGAGCTGAACTATCAGTGGACAGTATTGGCGCCATTCATCATTGCAGCCTTTATAACTCTCTTTTTCGGTCTGTTTTTGCTGAGTTTGCGATTATCGCTGGTCAGCCGTGCTTTCATTTGGCTGTATTATCTATCCGGTCCTGGATTACTTATATATAGTTTGCTTCGCGGGATCGAGAGTCTGGGTATGGAGACAGCGCCTTCGCTGTTTACTTATACGTTATTCTTCTTTTTCTTTGTTGCGGGACTGGCGAGTAGGGTCGAGCCTAGCAAATTTGTCTCGCTATTAGCTGTGTTCGGTACTTTGCTAGTTCTACAAACAGTAATCAGTGTGGGCAATAATGTTGAATTGAAAAAAGGGACTCACCAAAGTTTGCCCCGGCAACCCGAGTTCAAATCATCTGAGGAGAGACTACCTAATATTTATCATCTTGTACTAGACGAGTATCAATCCGATTTTTTCGACACGCAAATTTCCGATACGCTCAAGTCAAAACTTAGCGGGTTTAAATATTATTCAAACGCTGCAGCTTTATATGATATGACGAACTGGTCGATACCTTCAATGTTTCTCGGAGAGGAGTACCGATCACAGGAAACCGATCTAAGCTACCAGAATCGCGCTTTCAATAGCGAAAGCTCATTCTTGCAGCAACTAAAAGATACCGGCTACTCCACGTCTGCTTATACAAGAAAGCTTTATCCCTTCGATTTAGGCCTATTTGATGAAACATATGTGCACTCGAAAAACTCGATGGAGATAACTTTCGACAATAGTGATGCCTTTATTGCGCTGTGGGTCTACCGGGTACTACCTCATCTATTAAGTAAAAAACTCGCGGAAAATCGAGTCCTCATTGACCCAACGACTTATGCCAGCCTGAATAAAAATACCTTTCTAGCTGACTCAGCACCGCAAGAGTCGATGCTGAGCTATTTAAACTACCTCGAAAATGAGCACAAGCTAACTGGCCATAGTCGCTATACCTACATACACCTCTTGCTCCCCCATAGTCCGTACATCTACTCAAGCGACTGCGAGGAAATCAACAATAGCTCAATGGCAGTTCAGTCAGAATGCGCCACAAAACTGATTTTGGATCTGGTAACGGAGCTTAGAAAACTAGGCCGCTATGATCGCTCCCTCATTATTGTTAACGGCGATCACGGCAGTAACTATCGAAAAAGCGAAAGTCTTTGGAAGAATACTAATGATGGTAGGTCCCATAGAAGCTTGTTGCTTATTAAACCGAGTCTCGCCGATTCCGAAAAGCCACTAAGCCGTATCCTAGCAAGCGTAAGTATTCTGGACATATCAAAAGGGGTCGAACAATTTCTAGAGATGCAAACAAGTTTGCACAAAACGATGCCTTGGTGGAATAATGATCGACTTACTAGCATGCCTCAACCAGAACGGTTCTTTTTTCGAGTCAACCAATCGAATCAAACCATGCAGAAATTCAAGATAGATGACGGGCAGAAGTTGTTGCCAGTCGGCGAAATCAACTACTCGACCTCTAATTCCACGGAAAATTTCAGGGGTGTTGCAACCGTATTTCCTGTCAATAAAGTTATCGAGGCTGAGAACGGATTTCTGAGTCCCGCTACAGAAGTCGGAAACACGATTCCAGGCGTTCATGGTAGCTACGTAAGTTTAGGCACAAAAACTTACCAATTTTCCTTAGCGGAGAAAGCGGAGGTGCGAATTCGTATTCGTGTACTTGCGCCGAATGGCAACAGTGATTCTACATTTTTGCGCATCAATGACGGCGCCCCTCTCAGATGGGATATTGCAGTAAGAGAAAAGTGGCACTGGAGTTCCTATAAGTCGTCTTGGGTTCTGGACAAAGGATTACACACGGTCAGTTTCCTCTACCGGGAACCAATCTATATTGACCAGATTGAACTGGTAAGCACTACGTCTAGCGATTAGTACATTCTTGAAATGCTCTTGTCACCCATGAGCTTGCATGGTGAGTTTCCTTCAATATTAGGTACAAAGACAGAAAATCCTGGTGAACTGTTGCAGTAATATCTTCGTTTGCATAGGCTGAAACTAAAATGGAAATCAGTTTCTGTAGCGGTAATATCGCGCAGTCACACGCAGAGGTATATTGTGTCTACATCGTTTAATTCATCTTACATCAGTCCGCGCACAGACTTGCTAGAACAAATCAGAGGTGATGGCCTTAGTGTCCTCGACGTTGGCTGTGCTACTGGCAGCAATGGAAAATATTTGCTTGATAAAGGAATTGCTCAAGAAGTTGTTGGCTTCGAATTCGACCCTGAGATGGCTGCGATTGCTAATCAATTCTACGCTCAGGTACATATCGGTGATTTAGATGTGATAGATGTAGATCAATTGCTGGGCGATAGACAGTTTGACTATATTATTCTGGGCGATGTTTTAGAACACCTTAAAAGCCCATGGAAGTTGCTTTCCACATTTGTAAACCGCTTATCGGAAAATGGCAGAATTATCATTTCACTTCCGAATATTCAGCATATAGACATGTTCATTCATGTCTATATAAAGGGCGTATGGCCCTACAATGATCGCGGTATTTTTGATCGAACACATTTGCGATTTTTTACACTTAAAACCATGCTGCAACTCATTGAAGGCGCTGGCCTGGATGTAGTCAGGACAGAGCGACAGTTCCGCCGCAGGGATTATAAGGGGAGTTCCTTCAATCGCTCACCTTTTGAGTGGTTGTTGATGCATGTTTTCAAAAATTTGTATACCTTTCAGTTTGTGTTTGTATGCACTCACAACGGGAAAAGCCAGCCTTGATGGGTTTGCTAATTGTCTACTAAATCAAAATGAAGCGAAGTAGCTCCAGACCAAATCTTTAGGAGCTGGAGCAACGATATACATTTTCGGCTGGGCAGATATAAGCATGAGAAAACTGTAGTTGCAAGTGGCGCCAATTATGTGGGAATTCGTGGCGAGAGCCAATTTTTTGTACAGCTAACAATCAAGGATTTATCTGCGTTGAAAAATGATTAGAAAATAGATTTTGCGCTTCTTGGCTTTCCCTCTAAGTAAGCTCCCCTGCCTCTCATTCGCGCGCCTCCACGCCGCTCAGGATATTCTCAACAGCGGCGGCTGGAGTGAACCTTTCTCCGAATAGATCTTGCAAAGCTTCAGCTCGTTCGAGTCTCACATCTTCATTGGCCAAATAATAATTGACAATATTTTCAAACTCTCCAAAATCCGAATAAGTCACTAGAAGACCTTCAAATTGATTGTCGATTTCTTCAAAATAGTCTGAAATTACAAAGCCCCCAGCTGAAATCACATCGTAAATTCTGTTATTTACAAAGCCGTTTTCCTTCATTTCTTTCCAGTGATCATTTAGTACGATCTTAGCCGAGCCATACATGGTTCCCAAAAGTTCATTGTGCAGAAACTTTCCCTTGATAAACTTGGCAGGCAAAAATTTATTCCAATTGTCGCCATAGACTGCAAAATCAATATCCAGTTCACTCGCATATCGCACCGACTCTCTAAATACATTTCGAGAGTTTCCTACGAATAGAACGTCATGCGCAGCATGTTTTACTTCTTTAGTCTGTGGCACCATAGTTGAGAATTGAGGCAGAAAATCGATATTCTTATCCGGGAAAATCGAGCGATATTTTTCTGTCATGGTTTGTGAAGCGATCAGCACTCGATCATAGGAGTCAATATCCAAACCCCTAATTTTCTCGGGGTGGCTGATAATCCATAGTATTCTCAGTGCATCCTTTTCGCAAAATGGATTAGTATGAGTGCCATGAATAGTTAGTGAAAAGTCGAACCTGGATGAACTCTTCCACTGATTAAAACAGACAAGGGTTGCTCGGTAGCCCGCTGAAAATAGCTCAGATACTATACTCTTCCCCAAGTGGTAATCGCCCCACTGACGTCCAATGTAGTAATCGTTACACGGGACGTAGATGGCAAATGTTTTAGGCTCTGCTCCTCGTAAATCAGACTCAGACTTTTCAGCCCACGCGACAACTCTATTGAAAGTCGCCAATTTCTCGGAGTCGTTTGTGCAGCTATTCTCTATGAATGTTTGAATTGCGCTTCTAACATCCAGTGCTCCGGCGCCAAATCTGGGGCAGCCATATTGCAAATACAAATCCGAATAGTGCGACCACTTTTCAGTCTCGAACATCTGAGCCTTGACTATGAAAAGTGCGTCTAGGGTGTCCTCAAAATAATCCCCATCTTCGTAGTTAATCGTTTTAACCCTATTGAGTCTATATTCTTTGCTTAGTAGGACCAGTTTAAGAGGGTTATTCCAGTGCTGCAGTGAATGGATGTAGCAAACTATATCGCTAGCTAATGCTTTTCTCGCCACAAAATGCTTTTCGCTTTGGTATGAAATATCAAAGTCAAGTCTGTAGCCGTCCAGAGTGCCCTGCTCACCTAGAATAATAACTTCGAAATTTCGATAGATTTGACGTTGCAATGCTCGAACCAGATCATCCGGCTCTGTCTTAGCGTCGACGATGATAGTAAATCGAAGGTTGGATGATCTAAATTCTCGAAGGACAAGAGGGAGGCTTAATATAGTCACCAGAGTCCTATACAAAAAGGCCGAAACATTAATAGCTGCTAGCGCGATAAACGATCTCATAGGTACAAATATTCACTAATAATTATGTGCTTAGCCATCTGTATCTTCTATTGAGGCTTTTATACGTAGCATACCGAAATTCCGATATTATGGTAGCGTAAAAAATATGGTAGCTATTGAATCTCCCATTTCGGATAGCGCCTGCAGTCATTCCGAGATCTATCACGGTCCTGACATTCCAGTAAAAACTCCGGAAGAATAATCGAGGTGCGCTATTTCCGACTCTCTATCGACTGCCAGCTTATCCCACAACCGCAGATATTTATCGACAGATATTGCTACTTTTTCTATTGAGGCATCAGTAATAGCAGAGATCAGCGCATCTAGTTGACTGCTGTCAAAGATTTGAGAAAAACAATTCGCTGCATGCCACTGACTTGGCATATTATTGGGCCTACGAAGTGGCCGAATCGTTGATATCTGTCAGCGATGATCGAGTTGAGGAAAGATCATTGAATAAGTCTGAAGATGCAAGCTGTCTTGTCTTTTGTTCTGCTGGTGAGAGAATTTTTGCCCTCGATTGGTTGCAAGGTCTCCAATCAAGAGAAAATTTTGCTACTGCCATTGTTTACTATGGCGAAGATCCGGTTGCGCCACCGCAGACAGACTATTTTTTACAAAACACGGATTTCAAGATGCCGAACTTCCTTGCACTCCTAGCGAAGTACCCAGAAGTTCTTGAGTATGATTACTACATATTCATTGATGACGATATTCAGATTGAATCAGACGCCTTCAGCACCTGGTTATCTGCGGCCATGATTAACGAACTGGCGGTATCACAACCTGCTCTAACCGCCGATAGCAAGGCTGACTGGCCGCACCTTAAGCAACAGGCTCTAGATATAGATTTTGGTCAATTCGTTGAAGTACAATGTTTCATGATCTCAAGAAATATATTGAGACTGGCATTGCCCTTCTTCTATATGATCAAAACAGGTACCGGACTGGACATAATAATTTATCTTCTCTGTAGTAGGCATAAGTCCAGGATGGGCGTGCTGCATAATATTCCCGTAAACCATCCCTATCGCGATGATGAGCTGACCGTCAGGCGGCAGTTCACTAGCTTTGGAGATTTCAATCAGCGACTTTCTCGTAGCATTGAGTTTTGCTTTGAAGAAGATCCACTTGAGGCCCTTGCATTTCTTTCGAATAATATCGGAGATACAAGGTACGGCTTCGTCCGATTTTACGCGAGCTGCAAGTTTGTGTTCGATAGACTGATTAGAAAAATACGAAAGATCATGGGTAATTGAAGTGAATATTTGGTTGCTTTACATATACAAACCGGGCGATTCAGGACTGCCATTCGACAACCTGCTCGATGACGGCATCGGTGACCTTGGAGATCGGGGCTGCTGAGACATCAGCACCGTACATTTCCTTGAAGGTGATTACGATTTGCCCGGTGGTCATACCTTGGTTGTACAGGAAGAGAATCTTGTCGTCCATCGCGGTAAATCGGCGCTGGTGTTTGTTGTTTGGTGTTTGACACTTTAGTATCACTGCCAAAATCGTTTTCACCAATTTTTTGAGAACCTCTTCCCTAGATCTTACTATGGGACCGGGTGGCGTAGACTCATAGTCAAAGTAGAACTCCCTGTCTTTTGACTGGTACTTTTCTAAGTGAGCTGCCGCCATGGAATGATCATTTCCATCTCGTCCAGAAACTGTTCTTCACGCGTCTTTTTACGGAATTTCTCAAACTCGCCTTCAGCCAGTGTCTGTTGTTTCATGGGAAACCGTTTCCTAGTAAAGGTGGACGGGTTCAATATCGCAGAAATCGGGAATTAATCAGATATTCCCCAAGTATTGGCGAACAGATTAATCCAGCTCGCTGTAGAGCGTATTATACTTTTCTTTGAAACGAGCAATCTGATAGCTGGAACTGCCTAGTCTCCTGGCGTTGTCGAGATAAGGTCCACTATTGTCTGAAATCCGTGTAATCGACTCCGCGAAAGAGGAAGCATCAACTGCGACGATATCACCACAGTTGCTAGTTTCAATATCATCAGCGACAGAATTGAATTTGGTGGAAATAATAGGGCAGCCGCAGCTTATGGCTTCGATTACGCTTAATGGTGGATCAGGGCACTCCATATTTTGATGTAAGCAGAGAAAAATAGAGACTGAAGAAAAAAGATCACCCATTTTTTCTACCGATTTATGCTCAATAGTTAAGTTACCTTTAGTGTTGCCTGCTAATTCCTCAATATAATCGCGATTGGTAATCGATCGATTTACCAAAATAAACTCTATACTTTTGTCGACCTCGAAGGTTTCCTTCACAAGTTCAAAAAAGAAGTATACCCCTCTCTTTTCAAAATCAGACCTTTTCCACGGTACGCCAACAAAGAGTACCGTTCTGGGCCTTCGCTCAATAAGGTGGTTTTCGAATTCCACTGAGCCTGGAACAATCTCTCGTATCCGATCTTTTCGTTCCAATAGCGTTCTCGCACGGGTTGTTGACCACTGACTTTGGGTGACTATGCGGTCCGAATTCGATGAACACACTATTTGGTCATCGCTGCTTTTTAACAAAGTGAACACCGTTGTATGACCCATCAATCTGCAAAGAAAAATAAGCGCCTTTACATATTTCGTATGTTTTGCCGGCATCAAAAAATGAACTATTGCTTTCTCCCCATATGAATATCGTACAATCCATATAGGCAACAATATTGCGTTCATGAGCACATGGTAGTTTGGAACCGCTATATAATTCTCGTTTGGCGCGCTAGACATTTTTACCCCGGGGTTACCGAAAGAAATTACCTGATACCCTCGACCCAAACTCAATCCTGTTATCAGTATCTCCGCTAGCTTTGAGCAAAATTCATTGTAGGGAGGAAAGAGATCCATCCCGATAAATATAACTTTCTTCATGGTCTCATCCGGTATCTTCGGGTTGATCTAGCATTTTTTTAGAGAGGCTATGTGTCGCAAGTGGACCAAGTACAAACAAACATCCTAGCAAAATTAGCCGGTCGAGTGATGCCGCAATTACTCCAGCTTGAAAGTTACCGCCCAAAGCCAAGTCGAAGGCGCCGATCACCGCTTCTCTTATGCCAATTGCGCCAGGTACTATCCCAATAACTCGAACTGGTATTGATGCGAGAGATATAAGAAGAATTTCAGCAATTCCGGTTTCTAAAGACAAGAACGAATAGCAGAGTACCAAACGGAGTCCGACAGACAGCGTGGCAGAGCAAATGAATAGCAATACAATGGCGAAAAACCGGGAATCACTGGTCATTATTTGCCACCCGACAACAATATCTGCAATAACACTCGATACTCGGTTTTTCTCAAAAAAATTACTTCTTAACCATTTAGTAGGGATGTTTAGAACCAGGATGCACGCCGTGCTTAATCCAATGAAAATGGATGAGATCAAAACCCCTGAGTTAATGTAGATCGATATACCGGTTCCTAAAACACCCACCGTTAGCATTTGGATGATGGTCAGCGATAGGGAAATAGAAACGTAATCCGTGTAGCGTATATTGTGTACCTTTTTGAGGTAAGCCCCCTTTGCAAATAGGCCAGCTTTAAGTGGAAGATAGTTTAGGTAGGCAGTACTTAAGTCGAGTTTTATTGCCTCCAGGACGCTCATCCTGGCATTATGTTTCGATAAAAACCAAATCATTGGGAGAACAATTAGAGCTCTGCTTACCAAAAATAATACAACCAAAATGGCAATGCTGCTGGCCCCAACCTCAGTGATTTTGAGAAACTGGTCTGAATACTCTCGAATGTAGAAAAAACTGAGTATCGTTATGGATACCAGTAAAATTGCAGATAGGTGCTGTTTTTTCAGGAGCATTGGCGGCCTATGAACATAGTTGTATATATCTATCGGTTGACTTCAAAAACAGACGCAGTTGCTTGCCGCTGCAATATATTTTTCCCTAAATTGGAAGAGTCCGTTGGATCAAATCTTCGATCTTACATCCGCAAGAACCTTGTGCTCTATACCAAGATTCTGGATTTCTTTTCTGAAAGAGACGGTAATCGCTGCTCTGGTAAGCTGATAAGCCGTGTCGGTCAAGGGGAACTTACCACTTATTGATATGCGTCTATCTTTTGCTGTATTGCGCTGCGTTGCGTTTCTCAAAATGTCTTGCTGACGCACCACCTCTTCCAATGTGCGTTCCTTTCTTCTAGCAAATATCGTATTTTCATCCACATCCAAAAAGCAGATCAAACTGGGTTTTGGAACAATTTTCTCAATCAAAAGAGCTGCAACGCGGCTTGAATAGGGCATAATTTTCAAGTCATATACGTAGCGATCAAATACTATAATCTTCCTTCTGATAATGGATGGAAAAACATACACTACATATCTTGAAAAATAGTCCAGAACGTAAAAATAGCTGCCAATCCATCTGGTAGCTTTCTCCAGCGCTGAGCGATCTTCGCTTTTCGGTCCCGCGTCCAAATATACTTCACCGGACTTTTTGGTGAAGAGTGTGCTGAGCTTTTTCTGCAGAAATTCAACCCCGGGTAGTCCGCCACGGACTCTTCCGAAATAGAATATTTCTACAGGGAGGCAAAATCTACGCAAATTTTGCTCTACGCTACTAACTGTGCTCGATTTCCCTGTTCCATCGGTGCCTATTATCGCAACCGATGTTGCAGCAGGCCTGGCCCCCGCGGGATTAATAGTTCGTTGCCTCGGCTTTCTGGAATAAAGAAGTTTGTCAATGACTCCTACTATAAGGAGGAAAGGCCTACTTCCAAAATAGCTCAAGAGCATATTATTTCTTGCCTTTCTCCAATCCTGCTCCAGAATTTGTCCGCTATTGCTCTGCAGAATTCTAGTCAGAAAAGCGCTTGCCTCTTTGTTGAAATTGTTTCTATGAAGGTCCAACCACTGCCTCTTTCCATCGTCGTCCATTTTCTTCCAATGGGATCTGGCATTATCAATTCTCGACTCGGTAAACCCTTTTCCCCTAACCAATCTTCTAACGATCGAATCGGTAAGAATTGCTCCTCCTGAAAATCTTGGCACTCCCGCAGGTCTCTGAATGGAATTGATGTAAGTTTCCTCATCTGACACTTTTACTATGCCTGCGCTTGACGGGCCACCGTTGAAGTCCACCATCGAGATGACTGAACCGTCTACGTCTATAAATACAAAAATAGCGCTGAGTACGGAAGCCTTGCCCATAACCCCGGGCCTTGAGCAGACAGGGACCCCTCCAGCAGAGATAGCCACATCAATGCACATTTCCATGTCATTCAACGGGACCCAGATGTCGATATCTTTCCGAGATCCCGCTCTAACCCAACTGAAGAGCTCCATAGGTTCTCCTCTAATCGCCCAGGTGATACCAGATTGATCCAGGAGATTGAAAAGATTTCTTATTGACGCGATTCTTTTTGCTGGGTCATTTTCGCTGTGACTGATGGAGTTCATAGCCGAGCCGTTTTCTCTATTCATAGGAATATGTGGTTTACTTTTCGGCATTAGATATTTACCGTTTGAGAATATAGTGTATGAGAGCCGGTGTATTTGGTCAAAGGATATGAGAGGAATCTGGACTTTTCCCAGATACATTCACTAGCTACATGCTCGTTTACGTTAAACTAAAAATTGCTGGCGATTGAATGTCACTTATTCAAGCTTGGGAATGTCACTATTTCGCTCTAATTCAGCGTCTGGTCATTTTCTTGGTTTCCGCTCGTGTCGTATAATTACATCTGTAAATGCAAAAATTCCCAGGTCCTGGTTTGGGATATGGAGAAAAAATTTGTGCCGGCGGGAATTATTTTGATAAATGAGAAGTTACTTGTTTGGGGAACCTACGATACCGGCAAACCTCGTACCAGGATACTTATAGCAGCCTCACGACTAGTCTTCGGCGAAGTAATCGAATGCCATAGGGACGTATGGGGAGGCGTTGAGGACAAGTCTCAGCTGACGGGCGTGCGCGCTAAGTTGGGTATTCTGACTAAATGGCTATTTGCCTATCCCGTTTTGATTTTTAGATACTTGCGGGCGCCTAAACACAATTTGGTGCTCATACCCTACATGGGGATCATTGATATTATTATTCTATATCCCTTTGCCAGGATGCGCGGTGCAAAAATCTGCCTGGATATTTTCATAAGCATCTACGATACAACGGTGATAGACCGGGAGCTTTTGAACAAGGAAGGCATCATCGCGAAACTGTTATATTACGTTGAACACGCAGCCATTAATTTGGCTGACATCAGGCTTATTGATACCTGGTCCCACGCGAAATATATCGAAGAGCTTTTTGGCATGCCTGCGGACAGTGTGCAGTCGGTTTGGGTTGGAATGGAAAGTGAAAAATTTCCGCGTAAGATTTTTTCTTCGCCATCTCAGGAATCGCCTGAGCGGGTCAAGGTTCTATTTTATGGTCAGTTTATACCGCTGCATGGTATCGATGTTATTGTCGAAGCCGCGGAACTGCTCGAACAATCTGGAGCATGCGGCGTCGAATGGATTCTTATTGGTAAGGGCCAACTGCAAACTGAAATTGATGAAATGATTCGCGCCAAAGTTCTAAACACGATAACAAGAATTGAATGGGTCCCGTACGACGAACTGATAGAAAATATTGTAAACGCCGATATATGTCTTGGAGTTTTCAATGCTAAAGGTAAGTCACTTAGAGTAATCCCGAACAAGGTTTTTCAAATCCTTGCTGCAGGCACAGCCTTGATTACTGCAGATTCACCAGCGATGAACGAACTGATTTCAGAAGAAACCCCAGGAATCATGCTGGTTAGACCAGGTAGTGCCTCCGACCTTGCTGAAGCTGTCCTAAAAATGTCTAAGCAACTCAGTCAGCAGACGCTGGACACAAGTAATATGCCACTCATTGACTCGAGGGTTGTCGCAGAGCAATTTAGAGATGTTGTGGAGCGTTCATTTCAAACTCCAGATTAGCTACCTTAGTTTCGCAGCAAGGTCGCTCTGCGGCGGTCGATCACCTATCTTTTTCTCGCCCCACCATCTCAAGCTCAAGTCGTCGGACTTTTTCCAGCGTCATCTCCAATAATTGCCTGTTGAACCCAATTAAGTCGGCTAATAGCGCTATAAGAAATGAGAAAAATCCCAATATGGTAAAAGTGCCGCCAAGTACCAGCGATTGAATATGTCCTGCTCCACCATCTGTGAAATAGAAATAGATGAAACGTGTTATCGGCACAATCCCCAATAAGGTCAGTATTATCCCGAGGAAGAAGAAGACACGCAGCGGCTGATACATAGTGTACATACGCACAATAGTGGTTACTTGTCGTTCTATGAACTTTGGAATACTTGTGAAGAGCCTGGAGTCTCGCGTTTTTCCATTTGTGTCCACTGCTACTGACACCACAGCTAAGTGCTTTTTACCCGCCTGAATAAGCGTCTCAATGGTGTAGCTAAAGGGGGAAACGACATTCATCTGCAGGGCTGCTTCACGGCTATAAGCCCTAAAGCCACTCACAGCATCGGGCACGCTCGTCTCAGAAAGCCCGCGTACCAGGGCACTTCCAAGTTTCTGCAGGATCTTTTTGCCTTTAGAAAAGTGCACCACATTGTCAGTCTGCCTGTCACCGATGACTATGTCGGCGCGCGCATCAATTATAGGTTGTATTAATTTGGGTATGTGCCACCCAGCGTACTGATTATCGCCATCAGTGTTCACAATAATATCAGCGTCAAGCTTAAGACATGCATCCAGCCCGGTACGGAATGATCTGGCTAGTCCCCTGTTATTCTTATTGATAATTATGTGGTCGACACCGAGTTCTTTGGCCACTTCGATGGTGCGGTCGGTTGACCCATCATCAATAATGAGAACCTCGACTATGTCAACCCCAGGAATGACCTTGGGAATGTCATTAAAGGTGGCTGGCAGTGTACCCTCTTCATTGAAGCAAGGGATCTGTACAATTAGTTTCATATAGCTAAAGCCGCGCCGTAATGGGATTATTGCGTTACTAAGAACTCACTGGTTGATGCTATTCCGAATGCACAGGGAAGTCGAGTTTTACACCCCTCGGATACGCGGACTTGATCACAGTTTGGGGAGTAAAATCTGCTTACGAAGCGGCAAAACCGCTATTTAACGATAAGCGCGACACAAAAATGTCAGGACATTACAGAATATTTTCTAATTTATTCAAGTTAATCTTATAAACCATAATGGCCAAATTAGGCACACCTTCATTTACCCCAAACACCTTTGTGAATACATCACTATGCTTGGTAACCAGATTCAGCGCATGAACGTCCCTGCGGCTAAACTTGCCGTAAGTTATCAAGAATTCTGTTTGATATTTCAACATTCTAGCTATCGTTTCTTTGTGATCTGGGTCATTTAGAACAGGAAAGGACCTTCTATCTATAGTAGACGGCATAATCCCCCATTCTGTCGTCGCTACTACTGCATTAATAGGTATATTGATGTCCGTAAAGACTTTTACAGCAGCTAACGCTCGTGATTCTTCTCCTCTTCTCTCTTCTAATCCGATATGCTTGGTTAGGTTAGGATGGGAAATAACGAGTAAAGTAATGACAAACAAAACTGTAAAAGCTTGCGATACCGGTTTTGTAAAAGCTAAAAGCTTCCAATTAAGAATGGACTGTATCCCAAGTCCCATAATCATAACAAAAAACGGTAATATCGGTATCCAATAGCGTAGAACAATATGTAAGTTATTCTTGAAAAAAATAGAATTACCAATATAGGCGAGAGAAAACAATACGTAGAAAAACTCTAAATAATTTGCTCTCTTTAACCAAGGTTTAACTCCGAAAGCGAATAAAAGGAGAATCAGTGGCAATATGATCTTCTTATTTGTTAGGGTGATACCGCCGTACCAAAACTCAAGCAACCCTCCAAAAAAAAGTGCAGCTCTTTGAATTGGAATATACCCCCCCTCACTAATCCCAGCTAAGGAAGTACCGCCCGGGAAACCTTCAGCATATAGAGCTAATCCACTCAAACCGAAGAATCGTGAGTTAGCCATATTAAACGTATCGGGCGTGTAGAGAAGATAGTTACGAATCGTCCAAATACCAAAAGGTAAAAACACCAGACCGCACAAAGTAAGCAAACAGGCCATTTTGACTATATCTACCCGCTTACGTAGAGACCAGGCATGCATCAACAAAGCTACCGAGAAAGCGGCGCAAAGAAATAAACCTTGAAATCGTACCAATGAACTTATGGAAACTAAAAGAAAGCAAATAGCCAAATATGAAACTTGATAAGTTTCTAGATATTTACGCCAGGATAAGAGAGCAAATATTGTTAACGCTAAAAACGTACAGTCGCTGTAAAGAACATACATGTACTCAGTGAAAATGGAAGATGTTATAAGCAGTATGGGCAAGAATAAGGCGGTGTAGCCATAGGTATTAACTGAATAGTATTTCCTTAACCCCCAAACTCCAAGCAAGGCAATAAATGCTACATAAAACTGTAGTGCAAAAAAGTTCTTACCGAAAAGCACCAGCGGCGGTATCAGAATCGACGAAAAACCTGGATAGTAATGTAGATTGGGCGCCCCATTAAACCAATATCGATATTCAGCGAGTAAAGTCTCCGCACTCGTTAAATACCACCCAGAATCAGGTACTTGAATCCAATATGCAGGAACAGTCGAGAGAATGAATAGCGATGCGAGAAGTAGTAAAAACTTCTGAAAGCGTTCCAGGTTATCGTTATTCGGTAACTTTCTTAACCGCATGCTTGCACAGCCCTAATAATTTGCACGGAATAATAGACGATTACAATTGGGTAATTCGCATGTCAATAACTTGGCGCTGTATAGCGACCCGAGCTTTCGTGAAACCACACAGGTAGAACGCAAGTGTATAAAGGCTTCACTTAAAAAAAGACATTGTTCAAATTTAATAGCAGATAATCTTGCGACGGTCATGGCGCCTGTGTACCGAGTCCGACATGGGAATTAGTCCGGGAAAGCAATATTGCAGCGATTTTCTCCGCATTGGAATCCCAGAAATACTCACCCTCACAAAGTGCCTGCTTAACATCTTCTGAAAACCGGCTTCTGAGAGCGCCATCAAAGCACAGCGCGGCCAGCTTATCGTCAAATGATGTTGAGTTGGCTGGATCAAATAATAGGCCATTAACTCTATCTGTAATAACTTCCCGTATGTTCGGACTGTCAGGGGCGATGATAGCTTTACCCAAAGCCATGTACTCAAATAGTTTTAGAGGAGAGGCGTAGTCGACGACATCGGGTTGTAACGCAATATCAAAGCTCGCGACGTACTCCGGGATTTGTTCTCTTGAGACGATACCGGTAACCGTGAACTTGTTTTCGATCCCAAGTCTTCTGGCCTGTGAGTTGAGTTTCGTAGTAACCGGCCCGTCCCCAACCAGCATAAGGTGCCAGTTCTCATCGCGGTGCTCAGCCAAAAAATCGAGCACGCGATCAATCCCGTGCCATTCTCGTGCAAAACCTGTAAAACCTAGTATCAACTGTCCTTGGAGACCATGTTTTTCGCGCACGCTAACGTCAGAAATTAGCTCCGAAAACTGTTTTCGATTAATACCATTGTGAATGACTCGCAGCTTCTCTGTATGGATGCCCCGCGCCAGCACCCTCTTTGCCAATACACCTGTGACCGGTAATACAAAATCGGCATTGCGCCATACATAACTCTCGCTCCACTCGGCAAGCCTTTTCAGCGAAAGCTCTCCGTGCGTAGAGCGCTCTTCATAAAGCGGGGCATTGATTTCGAGAACCAACGGAATTTTGAAAATTTTCTTCGCCCATATGCCTGAAGGGAAAAACAGGTTATATCGCTCATAGATCCCGTCTGGACGATGAACCTGAATAAGCCTTACTAATTTTATGAAGTCAAAAAGGCTATAGGCGAACTCCGCAAATTCATGAATAAAATTTGGCAGATATTTCCTGATATTGGATACGGCGTCTGAGCTTTTGCCAAAGGACTTACTTTGAGTTGATCCTGGTTCGGATACGATCACCTCGTGTCCCAGCTCTCGCAATGCCGCTACAATCTCTGCCACATGCACGTATTGGCCATCTTTTGACGCCACTCTGTGGTGATAAAGTATCTTCATGCTTGAGCCTTACAGGCGGTAAGAGAGTGAAAAAGGCTATACAAGCTGTTGACTGTCGCATCCCACGAGAACAGCTCCGCGTAAGCACGCGTTTTTGAGTGCTGCGGATAGTCGGCAAACAGCTTCTGCACTCCCTTCGATATACCGCTAGCGGTCCTTGTTTCCACCAAAACACCAGCCTCCTCTGCTGCCACCACTTCCGGCGTGCCCCATATACTGGTCGCTACCACTGGCGTTCCACAGGCCATGGATTCCAGTAGCACATTGGCCCAGCCCTCGCGACTGGAGGCTAGAACCAGAGCATCGGCCGCATTTAACCAACGACATAGCTCCGGTTGTGTTACAGCGCCAAGAAAGCGTACGCGTTCAGTAAGGCAATGCTGAGCAACCAGCTGCTGCAGCGTGCCAAGTTCCTCGCCATCACCGGCAATGACAAGCGAATAGTCGGGTAAATCGAGCAACGCGGCGATGACCAGATCATGCCCCTTACGATCAATAAGATGCCCTACACTGATTAGCGTATTTCCTGATACCAGCAGTTCTGAACGACATTGTTCACGCTCTAATGGTCTGAATAGCTCCAGATCAACTCCGTTGCGCATCACGTGTACTTTCCGTCCATCGGCTCCGATCTCGACCATACGGTCCCTGAGAGCACTACAGACAGTAATTGAAGCTGCAGCGCGGCCTGCAGCCCACAAGATCATTTTTTTGGGCAGCGCCACTTCTGGAATCAGGTTAATATCGGTACCGCGCGCCGTCACCGTAAAGGTGCGCTTCAATATGGTGGCCAGCAGTGCTACCGCTACCCCATCCGGGTAGTAGTAGTGGGCATCTATAAGGTCGAACTCTATATTTTCCCGCTTCAACCTGTTCACTGCCATGAGCAGCGACAGAAACATAAAGAACGGTGTCAGCAGCATGCCGATATACGGTATCACCAGGTATCTCGGGTGGTGAACGGGTATACCATGGCGCTCTTCATACGCCGGTATGCCGACATACTGTTGATACCGCGCCATTCCACCTAACAGTGGCGGCACCCATGGCACGGGAGCAATAACCCGAGCGCTAACTGGTTTTGCCTCACACAGATGACGCAGTCGAGTCTCAACGAAAATCCCATGCCGCTCTTGCGCCGGATTTGGGTAAAGGCTGGAGATCACCAGCAGACTGACATTGGCGTCCGCTTGGCTCACGTCACACCCATCGTGCGCATACTGGCTTCAAACATCAGCAGCGACCATAGAGCCGCGCTATGGTCATTTTGTCCACTCTCGTGCTGTTTCACCAATTTTTTCAAGTAGTCTCTATCGAAGTAGCCAGTGTCGGCGAGGCCACCATCGGCGATTGAATCACGCAACCGCTGCTTCAGGGGCCCCCTGAACCAGTTTGCCAGAGGTACACCAAAGCCCATCTTGTCCCGGTAAAGAACGTCATTGGGCAAATGCGGCTCCAGGGACTTCTTCAACAGGTATTTGCCTTCTTGCCCACGTAATTTCATGCTCGGCGGTAATCCAGAGACCCACTCCACAAAATGATGATCCAGTAGAGGCACTCTTACTTCCAGGGCATGGGCCATGCTGGCACGGTCCACCTTGGTTAGGATGTCGCCGCAAAGGTAGGTCTTAAGATCGATATACTGAATCAATGACAAGGGGTCATCAGTAGGCGCGTTGTCTGCGTAGTGATTAAAAGTCTCTACGGAGCGGTAACCTTGCAGGTCGCTGTGCATAGACGCACTAAACATTTTTTGCCGCTGGGTATCGGTGGTTATTGATACAGAATGCAGATAAGCCTCCACAGAACTGCGCGCCAGTGATTGCAGCGTGCTCTTTGCCCTGAACATTTTGGGAGCCCAGTCAGCCTTCGGGTAAATGGCACCCGCCAGACCAAATAGTGGCCCGCGTATGGACTGCGGGATATTGCTGCGCAGGGCCTCTTCATTCATATGCCAGCGATGCCGGCGATAGCCGGCAAAGTTTTCATCGCCGCCATCCCCTGACAGGGCCACTGTGACCTGTTGTCTGGCCAATTGGCAGACGCGATAAGTAGGTAGCGCGGAACTGTCGGCAAAGGGCTCGTCGTAATGGTGGGCCAGCGTATCCAGCAGGTCAAAGTCGTCGCTGTCTACCACACGCTCAAAGTGATTGGTCTGGTAGCGATCTGCGACCATTCGTGCAAAATCTGTTTCGTCGTATTGAGCAACATCGAAGCCTATAGCGCAGGTGTTAACCGGGTCGCTCTGTAACTGGGCCATCATTGCCACTACGGCGCTGGAATCGACCCCGCCGGACAAGAATGATCCCAATGGGACTTCGGCAACCATTCTTACATCGACCGCGTCGCGCATTCGCCGAATCAGTTCTTCAGTCCATTCCTCCTCACTGGCAACAGCATGGGGCGTGAAACTAACATCCCAATACTGTTTGCTGGTCGGTTCGGGGAGTCCGCGTTTGAAATAAAGAGTGTGTCCTGCGTGCAACTTCTGGACGCCAGTGAACATGGTTCTGGGTTCTGGTATGTAGCCCAGCGAAAAGTAATCTTCCATCGCGAAGGGATCGAGAATTCTAGGCATGCCTGGGTGGGCTGCTAGAACCTTGAGCTCAGAACCGAATATCAATTGGCCGTCACTCAATATCGCGTAGTACAAGGGTTTGATGCCCAATCGATCTCTTGCCAGGAATAGCGATTGCTCTTTACGGTCATAAATAGCAAACGCAAACATGCCTCGAAAATGATCGACGCATCGCTCGCCCCACTCGCGCCAGGCGTAGAGAATCACTTCGGTATCGCAGCGGGTCTTGAATAGGTGTCCGCGTGCCTTGAGCTCTTCCGCGAGCTCACGGAAGTTATAAATTTCGCCGTTAAACACAACAACAATATCGCCATCAGCGCTGCTCATCGGCTGTTGTCCGCTAGACAAATCGATGATGGACAAGCGCCTGTGGCCCAGTGCCACGCCCGCCTCCAGAAACGTGCCGCCCTCGTCCGGGCCACGGTGGAACTGCGCCTCGTTCATAGCATGCAGAAGCTTGGCGTCAAACGTTTGCCTGCCTCTGAGATCGAACATGCCTGCAATACCGCACATATAGGCTAGACTCCTGCTCGGGCGTGATCACCCGGTGTTGCTAGTAAAGCATCGTAAACAGCTTTGTATTGTTCGACTGTGCGCGCCCAACTAAACCCGGATTTAACGAGTCTTAGGCTGGCTTGACCCATTTTCTGGCGCTTATCCGCATCAGTAATCAAGTCACCCAGAGCGTCGGCCAAAGCGTTTACGTCGCAGACGGGCGTCAATAAACCATTAACACCATCACTGACCAGCTCGCAATTGCCACCCACTGCCGTGGCAATGATGGGTAAGCCTGTGGCCATAGCCTCCAGAACTGTATTGGAGACACCCTCGCCCAGAGACGGCAGTACAAAGAGATCAAGCTGCTGTAACAACTGCGGAATGTCGTCCCGGTTTCCGGCCATGATGACAATGTCATCCAGCACCAGTTCTTTGGCCAGTAACTTCAACTCCTGCAGCAGAGGACCATCGCCTACCAGCGTTACGCTGATGGTGTTGCGCAGAGCCGGCTGGGCTTGAAGGAGTTGATGCACGGCCTTGAGTAATGACGCCTGGTCCTTGATGGCGGCTAAGCGACCTACCGTACCAATATGCACTACTGGAGCGCTTTCACTGTCGGTATCCGGAGATGCGATCTGAGACACTGGTTTTGGTGCGAATTTAACCGTGTCGACCCCGTTGTAGATCTGCACAATTTTACGCGCGGGAATGCCCACCTCGTCGATTAACCAGGCCTGTAAGTCCTGGCTAACGGTAATGAAACGGTCCACAAAAAGGCTCATAGCCCGACGTAGATAGCGGTAGCGTGTATTTTCTCCGGCAACATCGTAAATATCTCTGCCATGCTCGCCGTGTACGCCCTTGACGCCTGGCATAAGAAAAACCAGTGCTTGCATCTCCAGAGCAGCAATATTGCGTGTATGCACCAGCGCTGGCTTCAGCTTGCGTAGCAGGCACCAGAAGCGCCAGTAAAGCCCGATATCGTGGCCTTCTTTGCAGTTGAGTGAATAGACGGTGATATCCGCAGTTATGCGTGCCTCGAATTCGCCTGATTGCTTAAGACATACGATAGCGTGTCGATAACATTCTGTTGGCATGCGGTTGAGGATATTGATAAGCCCGTTCTCGAGGCCGCCCGCGCCAAGTGAATACAGCACGTGCACAATCAACGGTCTGGCCTCCCCCGTCGCCATATCACTGCGCTCCGGGCTCAAACAAGGCCGCGTTGATTTCCGGTAGCGCGTCACTCAAAAATGACTCAATAACAGCTCGCTCGCCACCTGGCGGTGATGTCTGGTTTGTCACCAAATAATATTGCACAGCCTGCGGTTCAGCGAAGCTGAGAAAGCTCCACACCTCTAATAGCTTTGCTACGTAGGCGTTAGCCGTATAGTTTTCACCAATGCGATACCAGGAATAAATAGTAAGCATCGCATTTCCACTGTCGCCACCCACGCGAACTCTAATTTTTCTGGCGTTTACTCTAATGTCATCAGTTATCGAAATCTCTTCCCAGCCTTTTCCAGCAAAACGAGATGAGGCGAGGGACTTGTCAAACCAGAAATCGCCAGTACGCACCAGCTCCCTGCCCTGCTCTTGTTGATAAAATTGCTGCAGACCCAATCCGACCAATTTATCGCCGTTACTAAAATACTGCAGGGCTTGCCGATCAACATCTCTTGGCGCCGGCCGCCATTGCAAGGGGTTTCCCGAAACGGCTTGCCATTGATCAGCGCGCTGAGGTAACGATAACGCCACGGTCGAAACCACAGGGTCTGCCCGCAAAGAGAGCAGTGTCGGAGCTAGCATCAATGTGGCGCAAGCAACTACCAACCCGGCGATAAGCTGCTTGGGACGACCCTCGGTTAGCTGTCCATCTAAAGGTGTATCCATACTGGGAGCTGGCTCGCGCCAAATTGAACCAATACTGAACAATATCAACATGACGATGCCAAAAAATACCCAGCCGTATATCAAATGGTCAACACCAGTGGCAAGTTCCATACCACTAAAGTGTCCAATCATAACAATCATGTAGGCTCGTAAGCCGTTCGCCAACACCGGCACTATAATGCTCGCGATTATGAACAGGCTTCGTTTCCAGATCGTTTGATAGGTCAAATATGCGTAGAGGCAACCAAGTGTTAGCGAAGCGATCAAATAGCGGATGCCGCTGCAGGCTTGGACCACACTCCAGTTACCGGTCGGTAAAGAGAAATACAGACCTTCTCGATAGACAGGAATACCGCTAAGTTTGACAGCTGCGACGGTGAAGTCGGCAGTGAACTCCATCATGGGCGGCACCAGATCATCACCGACCGGAACCATAAAAAACAGAAAACCCAGGGGAAAGGCAATGGCCAGGCTCACGGACCGGCCCAATATTAACCAGGTACCGCAGATCAGCATAGCGACTAGCGCGAATTGCTGAATGACAAGCGCATCCACGAGAAAAGCCAGTAACCATAGCAGTACAGCGCCCGCTAAAGGTAGCACCGCTAGATACTCAGGCTTGAGTGAGAGTTGAGCTAGATATTCCCGGCGCTCCCAGATAAGCCAGCAGGTAATGGGGATAATTAGAAAACCGTGCGCATAAGTCTGGGAGTTCTCCCAGATACTAACCATGGAAAAAAATGTATCTGAATAAATGGCAAGTAGCAGCAGATAGAAAGTGACTAACAACAGGGCTGGGGGCCTCATAATTACCGCGCGCATCAGTCTAATTCAACCCAGGCTCTTGGCCAAAAAAGGACCAATCAGATTGGCGACGGGTAGCGGTAACTTCTTCCATGTATCTACCATTAGTTTGTACTTGGGGTTCAAAGGGTTCACATCGGGCATCTGCTCTGCCTCGACCAGAAAATACTGATAGTAAAGTGGCGTTGGCTCAAAGCCCCAGTTCTTCTTGAAGCTAAACGGCCCCGTGCCTTTTTTGCTGCGACCGAAGTCGAAGCTCGTCAGCCCTTCCTGGCAAGAGCGCCGCATCAGCTCCCAATACATAAAGTCGTTACAGCCCTTTATAAATCTCGCGGCAGCAATACTGCCGCCATAGTAGGGCAACACCTCGCCCTTAAAATAGAAACTGAGTACCCCCGCCACATCTTTATCTTCTTGGGTAATCATCAAGATACGACACGCATCGCCGAACACTTTCTGCAAAATCTGAAAGTAACGTGAGGTAAAAACAGGAGTGCCCAGGTTTCTTACACTTTCAGAGTAGACTCGGTAGAGCCTGCTGGAATCACCAGTTTCTTCGCTGTGTAAACCCGCCTTGATGCCTTTGCGAACCATGGCTCGTTGCTTATTGGGAATAGCCTTCATATTCGCGTCAACATCAGGGGCAATGGCTTTGCGAAAGGTGTAGTACAGATCCTTTGTTTTCCAGTCCGCAGCTTTGGGTTCAGTGTTGCGAAACTCCAGCGCGTCTACTTTAAGCTCTCCTGCTAACTCACAGGCCGCTTCGCGCAATAGGTTTTCCGCTGACTCTGAAGATGCCAGAATGCCGCCGTAGACACAAAATGGAGATGAGCTTAAAGAGCTGCCAAAGAGCAAGCTGTTCATGTGAAACAGCGGCAATAGACCTTCAATAACGCCGTCATTTACAACGCAGATGAAGTGCGCTTTATGTCCAAACGCCTCTTCTAATACTTGCTTCCAACCAGACAGATGGAAAAAGCTGCCGGCAGAATGTGCCCGTACGTATTCGTCCCAGGCCTCAAGGTTGCCTGACTCTAGCGCAACTACCTGTGGCTCAGACTGGCTCATTTGTCAGCATCCATAAAAACCTGGTCCATTCTTGCCCACTGAAAATCTCCCAGCAGCCGCTCAAGCCGTGGCTGCATTTTTTCAAGGTTAAGGTAGTGCCGAAAACGGCTTTTGAGCGCCAGGTTCTTGAAGCGGGGCTGTTGTGGATCGATCTCCCACGGATGGAAGTAGAAAACAGCAGATTCGTTTTCCTGTTCGTTGACCTGTCGCAGAGCCCATCGTGAGAAAGCGTAAGGGAACAACCTGAACCATCCGCCTCCCGCGCAATTGATATTTTTGCCCGCTATAGTGACGGTCGTGATGGGTATTTCACGCAATGCACCGCCGGCTGCATCAAACGCAAAACGTGGCGCCTCGGGCATACCGTATAGATCATGCTTTACCGGCACGATACTTGAGCTATAGAGATACCCTGACTCTGCCAGAATATCCAGGGCCCACAGGTTTTCCTCGTTGATTGAGTAACTCGCAGCGCGGTATCCGGTAACCGCTGCTCCTGAAGTATCTTCCAGTAACTTGCGGGTCCTTGTAACATCCTGCCGAAATTCCTCCGGTTGCTGCTGGCTAACGCGCACATGATCCCAGCCATGGCTCGCTATTTCATGGCCCGCCTCAACCATCTCCCGGATCATGCCCGGATACTCCTCTGCGATACAGCCCAACGTGAAAAAGGTGGCTTTGACATCGTGTGACTCGAACAATTCAAGGATTCTATAAACGTTATTCTTGACCCGGTAATCACTGGATGACCACGAGGATCGAGGACACACTGCCTCCAGCGCGGATACTTGAAAGTAGTCTTCTACATCAACCGTCATTGCGTTTACAACAGGCGGTTTTGGCGAGTTCGGCTCAATGGAGGTCATATCTACTGAGTGCCTAGTAAGCGAATCGAACCGACAACGTTAATCGATTTTCCTGGTAGTTATTGAAATCCGAGTCTGATTCTCTCTCAGTGTACTGATAACTAAGCGAAGCACTGGTTTTTTGTGCAAACTTTCTGTTAAGCGAAAAGCCGATTCGTCGTGTTTGGGATTCAGTTCGCAGCGACCCGTCCGAGGTATCGGGCGCGTACTCATACCACGATGCATTAGCCCTTACACTCAAATTTGACGTGAGTGTGCGGCCAATACCCGCATTTACCCTAGTAAAGGCTACATCATTACCTGCACCCGCCCGCGTCTGGTCAGAATAGCTGGCACCCAGTGAAAAAGACGAGCGTTTGCCCTGATAGCGATAGTTGGTGTAAAAACGGTCATTAAGAATGGGCGCGCGATTAAGCGTGGTTGGCTGCCCTTGGTTGATCTCTTCAGGGTCGGCCCCGACGTCACCACTTTCATCGACCAATATGTCCTGGTTGCTATTCTCATCCAGCGTTCTCAAATCACGCGTATAGCTCAAGGTGCGAGAATAACCGGCTACAAACAACTGCCGTTTATGTCGGTACGACACACTAAAGCGTGGCGCAGGCCCATAAAAACGATCGCCGATGCCTGCAGTTAGCGTAAATCTTGAGTGCGGAGTCCACACAAAACCTACGTCCCAGAATTCGCCGTCTATCTCATCGGCGAGAGCTAAGTAATCGTTGTATTCTTTACCGATGGTCCCGTTAATAGACAGCTCTCGATTAATATTGGTGCCAACGGTGCCGCTTAATGAAGCCAGTTCACTAGTCGAAGCCGGCCGGTCGTACCTGAGTTCGTTCCAGCTTCCATTAATCCGCCAATAGATAGCGCTGGCGATACTGCTCAGGCGCAGTGAGACGGATTCTTTGGTACTGTCCCCCACCAAATCGGAAGAGTTGATTTGGTCGTCGTACTGATAGGCGAGATACAGTTGTGCGAAGCTTTTTAAGCGAGTATCGATGTAGGGCCTAACATAGTAGCTGTGGGTTATGTTCAAGTTGCCTGAACGGTTAAGCGCATCGTCACTACCGGACACAAACTCACTGACATTATTGGTACTGCCGCGGGCCCCTGCATCAAAGAAAAACAAATCCCTCGCCAGTTCACTGGTTGCAATTGCACCCCAGGACGGAATAGGCGACTTGGCGCGGTTGTTGGCCAGACCGCTGCTGCCACAGGTATTTTTATTGTTGTCCAGAGAGTGGAACTCAAGGCCACCATACAGGCGAAAAGTCGCACGGGCCCCCTTGCCATTAACACCTACCCTGGGAACTACGCTGGCTACCCACTCACTCTGTGGATTTTCACTTTCAAGGCAGACATTATCGGTAAGCACCAGTTTGGGAGCGATGCTAAGAGAGCGGGTCCATTCTGCCGCCAGACCTGAGCATGCGTAAACCGAGCCGACGATACAGACGGCTAATCTGGCAAGTGCCACTCTCAATCTGTCTCGCTCCCTTTGCGTGCACCCTCACCATAGCCATAGCCATAGCCATAGCCATAACCCTTGTTGTAACTACCCAGGCGCGATCGGCTAGCTCTATTCAGGACCATGCCAATAACCTTGTCCTCACCCAGCCTGCCAACCGCATCTTTTACTGCCGACTGCGGCGTAGAAGCGGCACCCACTACAAAGACAATCTGCCCCATCACATTGGACAATACGGCAGCCTCACTGGTCAGCAGCAACGGCGGCGAGTCGAACACTATAACGCGGTCAGAGTAGCGCTCAGATAGCTCTTGCATCAGTTGACGCATCCTTTCCGAGGCGAGCAACTCGGTTGATCTTTCATGTAGGTTACCAGCCGGTAGAATGCGCAGATTACTGATATTGGTCTTGAGTATTGCATCGCGTACCGACAAACCTTTGCCCTCAAGAATATCAATTAGGCCTGGCTGTGAATCCGGTACTCCCAGCATGTTGCCCGCGGATGCCTTGGACACATCAGCGTCAACTAACAACACCGTTTTGTCCTGCTCCATAGCAATGCTCAGTGCTAGGTTAATCGCTGAAAATGTCTTGCCATCACCTTGCAAAGCACTAGTGACCATAATCAAATTGGAGTGGTCTACTTTTGTCGCGCCACGGCCACTGATATTCATGAGCAACGGGCGCTTGATTGCCCGGTACTCCTCGGCAATCTGCGCGCGTGGCGCCTGCGGCGTGATCATTCCTCTCTCACTGAGCCGGTCAAAGGGAATCTGAATAACCAGTTCGCCTGATGATGCAGTCGCCTGCGACTCCGACTCGGATTGAACTGCATAAGCTGCTGCTGTCGATGTCCGGACCCGAGTGTCAGGCTGCAGGCCTTGGTCTATTTCAGGGAGAGAGCCCGCTTTCCCAGCCGCTACCTGAAGTACATCTTTTCTGAGCCTGGTTTCCGACTGCAATGATCTGTCAGGGGCGCTGCCTTCAACATCAGCTGGTATATCACGCGCAGACAGCACCTTGTTATCCAGCGAAACAGGGTTCTCCGTGTCCGCCACTTCCGACTCAATCTTTCTAGACTCGTGGACTTTGTCGCCGAGCTTGCCAACCGCTTTCTCGATTATGCTCATACGCCAGGCACCATTCCTTGAGTTATCGCCGCTACCCCGGCAAACATTGCAAATAGGAGAACAGCTAATCCCGTAAAGGTTGTCAGGGCAATCAAACTTTGACGCTTTTGTGTTGCGTTCTCGATCACCGAAACAGTGCCTAACATAGGCAGTCCGGTAAGATTAGAAAGACTTCTTTGTTCGTAAATCCGAGGATTGAGTAGCGACAACAGTAAGGCGATACCTATCCCTGCGCCTATTCCAGCGAACAACACCGCTGCGCTCAGCAAGAGTTTATTAGGTTCGCTTGGGCGAGTAGGAACGAATGGAGGGTCAATTACTCTAAACGTCACATCGTTCGCGTTCTGCTCTACCTTCTGCGACATCAAGGCTGATTCCCGGCGCTGTAGAAGCTTGCTGTGCTGGCCACGAATAACACCGTAGTCTCTATCAAGTTGTTTCAGTTCCGTCTCAATAACAGGAATATTGCTAACCTTATCTTCAAGATCCTTGACTCGTCGGTCATATTCTTGCACTCGTGTCTCAAGTGACGCAACGTTGGCTTCTGTCTCAGCCAGCATGGCTCTCATACCTTCGTAAACAGGGCTGGTAACCATTCCCGAGTAACTGTCTGTGTCCCCAGCCAGCAATTGATCTATTTCCTGCGCGCGCTCGACTTCTAATGCGGCTATCAGCGCTCGTATTTGTCTTACCTCCGGATGCTTTTCCGTGTATCGCGACAACAAGTTGTCCATCGACACTTGCAGTGCTGCTATCCGCGCATCGATCGGCGAGTTACTGGATTGCCCGCCGGAGTTGGACAGCATGACCGGTTCCTCGCCGTCCAACTGCCGGCGTAACTCCTTGCCGCGGTTCCTCAGCTCGTTCAGTTGCAGCTGGGCCACTTCCAGTTGCTCTTTGGCTCCAGCCAACCTCTGGTAATAGCCACTTGCGTTTCCATCGAGCGTACCCATGTTACGTTGTCTAAAGTCCGCCAGTCTTTGTTCAGCCTCTATTAGGCGGATTTCATAGTCGGCAATCTGCTCATCGAGAAAAGCCTGTGCGTCTGAACTATCTTCGCGCTTATCACCCAGTGAACTTTCAATGAAAACTGTAATCAGCGCTTGCACAATTCGCTTGGCCGTATCGCGCTCCTCGTCCACAAATGAAATAGAATAGAGCGATCGGTTACGTCTGTCTCCCTTGATGGAAATACGCTTACGGAACTCATTCAGGAACTCCTCTGCTTCTGCTTCGGTGCGAACCTCAAGGTCAAGGTCGGTCATTCGCATCAGCTTTTCAAGGTTGGGGCGGCTTAGGAGAGTTCTGGTCATTAGGCTGAGGCGTTGGTTGATATTGGGCTGAATCGCCAGCCCGCGTAGCAAAGGCCCCAATACAGTGTTGTTATCTACGTAAATACGCGCTGTGGCTTGGTAGGCATCTTCCATTTGGTAGACAAATATCCACCCGGCTATGGAAAGTACCCACGCACATATCAAAGCGGGCCAGCGGAAGCGCCAGACCCCAAGGGCGTAGGTATATACTAGTGCCAATATATCTTGCATTGAAGGCTACTCGCTTAGAACCAAGACTCGGGGATAATCACGATATCACCGGGGAACAGAGTAACGTTGGCGCTGATATCACCATCTCTTATTAGGTCATCCAGGCGCAGTCCAAAAGTGTCTTCCCTGCCCTCGAAGCTGCGGATTAATACTGCTTTATTACCCGCCGCATAATCCGTCATGCCACCTACCGCGATCATCAGGTCGAGTAAAGACATGTGTTTATTAAATGGCACGCTGAGAGGCTTGGAGGCTTCTCCAATCACCCGCACCTGCTGCACTGGAACACCCTTGAAGCTCTTCACAATAACGCTGACGACAGCGCTCTTCACATACTCGGAGTAGGCCTCTTCGATATCACGAGCCAGCTCGGTAGATGTCTTTCCACTCGCTTCTAAGTCTTCTACCAATCGGGTGGTGAACTTACCATCGGGTCGCACGATACCCGTGGTGGTCAACTCCTGGTTACCCCAGACGAAGATCTCCATTGAGTCACCGGCGCCAATAACGTAGTCATAATCGACCTCTACCGAGCGCTGGTCCGCCGACACAGGTGGATACTGATTAGAGCTGCAGCCTGCTACTAGCATCACAGCTAGGAACACCCCTAACGGTTTGAGATAAGGCATTGATATCTTGTGCATTTTTAACCCACCTTGGGAAACTTGAGAACCTTTTTTTAGTCTAGCACGCGTTGCTTTCCCCTGCCTACCGCAGGCTCACTCAACTGTGACCGACTTAGCAAGATTTCTGGGCTGGTCGATCTCGCAGCCGCGCAGTCGGGCCATATGATAGGCAAACAGCTGTTCTGCTATGACTACGGGTATAGGCGCCACAAACTCTTCACAGCGCGGTATTTCTATAATGTCATCACTGTGGGCGTGAATATCGGTATCGCCAGCCGTAGCAATTGCCAGTACTGGAGCTTTACGAGCACGGCACTCCTGCATATTGGCAATGGTTTTGGCTTTGCCAGAGCTCTCGGGCACCGCAACGATGACCGGGATGTCTTTGGTCAATAATGCGATGGGGCCATGTTTCAGCTCGGCCGCGTGGTAACCCTCGGCGTGAACATAAGAGATTTCCTTCAACTTTAAAGCGCCCTCCATTACTGCCGGAAACAAATAGCCGCGGCCTATAAAGAAGGCGTGCTCAATATGGGCATACTTCTCAGCAATCTTGGCAATCTTGTCTTCCTGGTCGATTACCGCTTGAGCCAGCTCCGGAAGCCGGGTCAGTTCGCTGATAACACGGTTGGCCGACTCGGCAGACATTCGATGGGTACGGCCGAGTAACACCGACATCATGGCCAATACGGCTACCTGACAGGTAAACGCTTTGGTGGATGCAACGCTGATTTCAGGACCGGCATGCAGATAGACGCCGCGTCCGGTTTCTCTGGCAATAGTAGAGCCAACTACGTTGCAGAGCCCCAATATGGTGGCACCCTTACGCACGCCCTCTCTCACTGCTGCTAGTGTGTCGGCAGTCTCGCCTGACTGGCTAATCGCCAGCATCATGGAGTCGCGCTGCATAATGGGGTTGCGATCTCTAAATTCCGCCGCCTGCACTACATCGGTGGGTATGCTGGCAAAGTCTTCGAAAAGATACTTGCCGACCATACCGGCGTACATGGAGGTACCGCAGGCCGCTATAGTAATACGATCAATATGGGCCAGGTCTGACGGGCCCAGCTGCATGCCGCTGAGCTTTGCAGTGGCGCCTTTGAGGTCTAGCCGACCTCGGAGGCTGTTGGTCAGAGCTGTCGGCTGCTCGTAGATCTCTTTGAGCATAAAGTGGTCAAAACCGCCCTTCTCTATCTCTTCAACGTTCCAGTCAATCTCAGTTGCGTCGCGCGATACTGGTACGTTCTTTAATGAGGTTATGTCGAAGCTGTCCTTGGACACGGTGACTACGTCGCCATCATCCAGGTACACCACCCGCTTGGTGTGGCTAATCAGTGCGCTTATATCCGAGGCAATCAGGGTTTCGCCCTGGCCAATACCGATAACCACTGGGCTGCCATTACGGGCGGCGATCAGTGTGTCTGGATGCAGCGATGACACAACGATAAGGCCATAGGTGCCTTCCAACTGTCCCAGAGTGGTCATGACGGCGGCCTGCAGGTCGCCTTCGTAAACATCCTGAATGAGGTGGGCAATAACCTCCGAGTCAGTCTCACTGATAAATTCGTAGCCTTTTTGCGTCAGCTTGCTACGCAGGGTCAGGTAGTTCTCGATGATACCGTTGTGGGCAATAGCAAAATTACCATCCTGACTCAAATGAGGATGAGCGTTCTCAGTCGTAGGTTCGCCATGAGTCGCCCAGCGGGTATGCCCTATCGCAAGGCCCGAGGCCTGCTGATCAGTGGGGTTATCAAGTTGCTTACCCAACTGCCCTTCCAACTCCGCCACTTTACCTGCCGCTTTGACCAGCAGCAGGGGTTGACCGGCAGTGGCCGAGACCTGGGCTATACCGGCCGAGTCGTAACCGCGATATTCGAGGCGCTTGAGCCCTGAAATCACAACATTCGCGGCATTTTTGTTACCGGCATACCCGATAATTCCACACATTCCCTGAACTCCCTGATTCAATCTCTAAGACTTTTGCACTATCTACGACATCCTGCGCGATAGCGGCACTATAAGCACTAATAAGCTGTCATTTAAGCAGTAAAAGCCACATAGTTTTGACGGCCATCACATTCTGTTTGTTTCGAGTGTTGTATAATTGAATGCAGACAGAGTATAAGTACACTTTCGAGTATAGCAATTTCGTCGGCTGACTCATCCGCGCACTGCGCGGAATGTGACCGCCCTCACATGCGGCATGAGATAGTGCGATAGTTAGCACGTTAAATGGGACATTATGTACGAAGAATTTTATAACCTTGATCGAGAGCCCTTTCGCCTGAGCCCAGATGCACGCCTGTGCTATCGGCATCCCAGCTATAAAAAGGCCAAAGCCTACATGCAGTATGCGCTGCACCGCGGCGAAGGCTTTGTCATGGTGACCGGTCAGCCCGGTACCGGCAAGTCCACCCTGATCGATGATCTGGTGCACGATCTTTCCGACGGCAATACCGTATTTGCCAGCTTGGCCTGCACCCAGATAGAAGCCGATGACCTGTTGCGACTGGTGGTGCTGAATTTCGGGTTGAATGGCAGAGTGGAACAGAAGGCCTTGTTGCTGCATGACCTGGAAGGCCTGTTTCTTAAATTGCGCCGCGAAGGCAAACGCCCGCTGTTGATTATTGATGAAGCGCAAGACTTGCCGGCCAATGCCCTTGAAGAATTGCGGCTGCTGACGAATCTGCAACAGAACAACGAACCGCTGTTACAGATATTTCTGGTCGGCCAGGAAGAGCTGCGCCAAACCGTGCTGTCCCCGGGCCTGACTCAGCTGCACCAGAGAATCGTCGCTGCCTGCCACCTGGAGGCGCTGACCCTGGAATTTACTGAAGAGTATGTAAAACATCGCCTGGCGCAGGTAGGCTGGAAGGGGGATCCCAGTTTCGATCCCTCTATTTTCAGCTATATGCATCGTTTTAGCGGCGGCATTCCACGACTGATCAATACTATTTGTGGCCGACTGATGCTGCATGGGATGGTAGAGGAACTGCACGAAATTGGCGAAAATGATATTCGTGAGGTGATTGAAAGCCTTAATGAAGAACAATTACTGCCGGTCAATCGCAATCTAGGGCAAAGCCCCACCGCCGATCATATGTGGCGCTAGGCTTTTACAACCGCCACACATCTATCGCCGCGGCGGCCAGTTCGTCGCGGTCCAGCACTGACTTCACATCAATCAAAACAGAGTCCTCGCGCAGTAGCTTGCCGTAATCTGAGACCGTCATATTCAGGTATTGGGCATGCGGCACCGCCAGCACCAGAGCGTCTGCGGCAGGAATATTGTCCCAGTCTGTCAGACTCACGCCGTATTCGCGTTCAGCATCAACAGATTCGGCAAGCGGGTCATGCACCACCACATTGCAGCGATACTCCTGCAGCTCATGAATGATGTCGATAACTCGCGAGTTACGCAGGTCAGGACAATCTTCTTTGAAGGTTAACCCTAGTATTACCACGGTGGCACCCGTCACAGGCTTGCCCAACTGCGCCAAGCGTTTGACGGTTTGCTCACCTATAAATTTACCCATGCCATCATTGATCTGACGCCCGGCCAGAATCACTTGGGCGTCATGCCCCTCTGCTTCAGCCTTGTAGGTCAAATAGTAGGGGTCGACACCAATACAGTGCCCTCCCACTAATCCTGGGCGAAACGGCAAAAAGTTCCACTTGGTCCCAGCCGCTTCCAGCACGTCCAGAGTATCGATGCCAATTCGGTTAAAGATCAGAGACAGTTCATTCATCAGCGCGATATTCAGGTCGCGCTGAGTATTTTCAATAACTTTAGCCGCTTCTGCGACCCGGACACTGGCTGCCCTGTGCACGCCAGCATCGACGACGGACTCGTAGAGTGCTGCCACGGTGTCCAGTGTCTTTGGCGTATCTCCGGATACGACCTTGATAATGGTTTCCAGCCGGTGCACCTTGTCACCCGGATTGATACGTTCTGGTGAATACCCGATGTAGAAGCCATCGTCTCCCTCGCTGTCATCTGCACCTTGCCGCCCCAGCCACTTCATTCCCGAGGCACTTTCCAGAATGGGCACACAGACTTCTTCGGTGCAGCCCGGGTAAACAGTCGATTCAAAAATCACGATAGCTCCGGGCTTGAGGTGTGCCCCTACCGAAGTACAGGCACCGCGCAATGGAGACAAATCAGGCTTATGTGCATCGTCGATGGGTGTCGGCACCACGACAATAACGATATCAGCCACGGACAAATCAGCAGGCTCACTGGTAAACGTTAACTGGCTCGCTGCCTGCAAGTCCGCCTTGGCAACTTCTCCGCTAGGGTCTCTGCCCGCCCGATAGTGCGTCAGCTTGTCCTCGTTAAGGTCCAGCCCGATAGTCGCGCACTTTTTCCCAAACGCAACGGCGAGCGGCAACCCCACGTATCCTAGTCCTACAATAGCTATAGTCTGTTTCATGGACGCAATAAAACCTTATTCGGCATCAGAATACCAGCATCACAGTTCACACTTTTCAAATTTACTGCCACACGCCCTAGCTGTGTGTTTACACGCTACTGCGGGACCGCTACTGTTAGTGGATTACAGTTGATTGGAACCACCCATTTTTATGCAACTCATGCGCATTGCCTACCTGAGTATTCTCTGTGACCTATAGTATTGGCCTCTATGGCTATCTGTTCGCAGCAGTATCCTACTTCATACTGACCGCGCTGTTTCTGGTCACGTGGCGCGGCAAAATATTTGCAACTCTGGTTATATTTGCCAGTGTCTCAACAGTGGTATGGACTGCCATGATGGCCGCGGCCTACTGGAGTCAGGCCGTTCCGCTGGTGGTGATGGACTTTTTCGAGTTGTGTCGCTCCATTAGCTGGTGCTTGCTGCTTCTCAGGATCTTCGAACTGCGGGGTGACGAAGAAACCACTCGTTATAGCAGCCTGCTGTTACTGTTCGCTGCACTGGTGCTCTCATTGCTGGTGCTGCTACCGTATTTTGTCAGCGCATTTCCATTCATAGGCTGGATAAACATCACCGCCAAGCCCGCAGTATGGCTGTCTGTAGCCATTGTTTCTCTGGTCCTTGTAGAACAGATCTTTCGCAATTCATCCAATGACGAGCGCTGGGCCATAAAGTACATGTGCGTGGGATTGGGTATTGTCTTTGCGTTCGATTTCTACTTGTATGCCGAGGCGTTATTGCTCGGACATGTCAATCCGTTCCTGGTCAGTATCAGGGGTATAGTTAGCGCGCTGGCAGCGCCGCTAATAGCCGTTTCGGTGGCACGTAATCCAAGCTGGGACTTGCGTATACACGTTTCGCGACAGGTGGTTTTCCACTCTTTTACCCTGATGGCCGCCGGCGTCTATTTGCTGGCAATGTCTTTGTTCGGCTACCTGATCCGCTACTTCGGCGGTAGCTGGGGCGGCGTGGTGCAAGTCATGTTCTTGTGTACCAGCGGTATTGTGCTTGTGGTGATGCTGTTCTCCGATCGCATTCGGGCCAAGATACGGGTATTGCTCAGCAAGCATTTTTTCAGCTTCAAGTACGACTACCGTGATGAGTGGTCTAACTTTACCCGCAACCTCGCAGGCGCAGTGGACAACGTTCCGGCACGCGTCATTACTTCAGTTGCCGGGCTCGTTAACAGCACTGGCGGCAGACTCTGGGTCAAGCAGGAGTCAGGACGCTATGAGTTCGTTGAGCAGTGGCAAGCAGGCGCAAGCATCTCGCTGAGTGAAAACGAGTTAGATAATATTGCGCGGTTTATTCAAGGTACCGGCTGGGTTATAGACTTGGAGGAATATCGCAGTCAACCAGGCATTTATGAAAACCTGACGATTCCGCAAAAGTTATTGGACGATCCAAGGTTCTGGCTGATCGTGCCGCTTATCTTCGACGAAGAGCCACTGGGTCTGTTGCTGTTATTGGAACCCGATACATCGATGTCCATCAACTGGGAAGACCGCGATCTATTGAAAGTTGCCGGGCAGCAGGCGGCGATGCATCTGGCTCAATACCATGCTAACCGCGCTTTGGTTCAGGCCCGCCAGTTTGAAGCCTTTAACCGGCTTTCTGCTTATGTGGTTCATGACCTCAAGAACATTCTTGCGCAGCAATCGCTGATTGTCTCCAACGCGGAAAAGCATAAACACAATCCGGTTTTTGTCGATG
Source organism: Candidatus Litorirhabdus singularis (assembly GCF_026262625.1). GTDB lineage: Bacteria > Pseudomonadota > Gammaproteobacteria > Pseudomonadales > Halieaceae > Litorirhabdus > Litorirhabdus singularis. The sequence goes on along the minus strand of NZ_SHNN01000002.1, from coordinate 451,815 downwards.
ACGTGATCAAAACCGTACGCAACTCGGTCGATCGTATGTCACGGCTTATGGAACAAATGCGCAGCGGTATCCGCGGCAGTTCGCCAAGGGCACTGAATTTGGCTGAGCTGCTAGGCGACATCGTAGAACGTTGCGCAGCCCGTGAGCCCTCCCCGTCACTAAAGATTATTGATGCTGCGTTAGTCGTTGAGGCCGATGCAGAGCAGTTGAGCACTGTGTTTTCTCATATTATCCAGAACGCTCAGGAAGCCAGCCTGAAAGATCAGCCCATTGAAGTCACTTTGCTGGCTGGGCAGCATCAGGCGATCGTGTTGGTCGAGGACCACGGTCAGGGTATGGAAGCAGAGTTCATAGAAAATCGACTGTTTAAGCCATTTGATTCCACCAAGGGGCTCACGGGTATGGGCGTAGGAGCTTTCGAGAGCCGTGAATATATTCGCTCTTTGGGGGGGGATATTTCAGTAAATAGTGACCTTGGTCTCGGTTCAATTTTCACCATAGTGATACCATGTGCTGAAGATTCCGAGGATATAAGTTTGTGAAGAAGGCGGATAGACATCTCCTGGTCGTTGAAGACGATGAGGGCTTGCAAAGCCAGTTAAAATGGGCGTTTGAAGGCTACGAAGTAGTGATCGCAGGCAATCGAGAAGATGGCATTAACCTGTTACGACGCCATGTTCCAGGCGTCGTGCTGTGTGACCTGGGCTTACCACCAGATCCGGGCGGTGTCAGCGAAGGTCTGGCGACACTGCAAGAGATACTCGCATTGGCGCCAGCAACCAAGGTTATCGTGGTGACCGGGGACGATGACCGGGCCAACGCCATCAAGGCCATTGGTCTGGGCGCCTACGACTTCTACCAGAAACCCGTGGATGCCGATATCCTCTCTCTAATTGTTGATCGTGCCTATCAGGTTTACGAACTTGAGCTGGAGAACAAAAAGCTACAGGAGTACCAGCAGCACACTCCACTGAACGGCATCATTGCCACCAGCCCGCAAATGCTCAAAGTGTGCCGTACCATTGAAAAGGTCGCACCTTCGGACATTACTACGCTCTTACTCGGCGCCAGCGGCACCGGTAAAGAATTGTTTGCGCGCGCTCTGCACGAGTTGAGCCCGCGGAAGAACGAACGTATGGTGGCCATCAATTGCGCTGCGATACCTGACACCTTGCTGGAAAGTGAATTGTTTGGCTATGAGAAAGGCGCGTTTACCGGTGCTACTCAACAGACTATCGGCAAGATTGAACACGCCAATGGTGGCACTCTGTTTCTTGATGAAATCGGCGATTTACCGCTAGAGCTGCAGGCAAAACTATTACGTTTTCTGCAGGAGCGTGTAATCGAGCGGGTTGGCGGGCGCAAGGAAATCCCTGTTGATGTGCGAATAATAGGTGCAACCCACCAAAACCTGAGCGAGAACATCAAAGACGGCTCGTTTAGGGAAGACCTGTACTATCGTATCAGTGAAATAACCGTCGATATCCCATCGCTTAAAGAGCGCGAAGGCGATGCTCTGGTTATAGCCAGGAGTTTCCTGCAACGGTTTTCAGACGACTACAAAAAGAACGTTAACGGCTTCGACAAAGAGGCCATACTCGCGCTCGAGTCCCACGATTGGCCGGGTAACGTGCGGGAAATGGAAAGCCGCATAAAGCGTGCTGTCATTATGTCCGAGGGCAGCCAGATCACGCTGGAGGATCTGGAAATTGAGGCGAATATCACAGAGCCCATGCCATTCAATTTGAAGCAGATACGCGACGATGCCGAGCGCAAGGCAGTACAGCGTGCGCTGCGCCACTGTAGCGACAACATTTCAGATGCCGCCAACGTGCTCGGGATTACCCGCCCCACCTTATACAATATGCTGGAAAAGTACGGCATAAAAATCTAGCCGTTACAGAGATTGGGCTTGCTCCTCTGCGCAATGCCCAATCCCCAATCTCGCCAGGGCATTAGCGCCGTGATCAATGGTCAGCCCTTAAACTCGGTAATACTCTTAGCCTAATTAATACTCTTCAGCAGCTTCGCTGCTTCAGCGCGCTCTGGGAACGCTTGCTCGACTGCCATGGCCTGCACCAGCCAGCCCCTGGCCGCTGACTTATCCCCGGACTCCACCGCTATCAGTGCGGAGTGATACAAAATGGAAGGCTGCTCAGGACTCAGTTCCAGCGCTCTCTCTATGCTTCGCTGCGCTCGCAGCACGTCGTCATTCTTCAATTGCGCGATCGCCAGCGTATCAAGAATCTCTGCCGTATCAGGGCTTAGGGTATTAGCCCGCTCCGCATAGCGCAGGGCCAACTTGGGTTCTGTTTCTGTTAAGTGCCAGCCCAGATTATTCAGAGCAATCATGTTTGAATCATCTAGCTTCAGCACCTCTTTGTACTCCAGCACCGATTTGTCAGTAGCCCCGCGCCGTGACCAGGATTCGGCCAGCGCCATACGCGGCAATATGTCCTGTGGCTGGTCTGCAACCCAGCCCGTCAGTAGCTTGTGAGCCTCGTCACTGCGCTGCATGTCGTTGTACTGCCCGGTTAAAGCCACCAGGGTTGTCTCATTCGGGAGTTTCTCAAACGCCAACTGCAGTGCTGCTAGCGCTTGGTCTGGCTTGCCTTCCAAGCGCGCCACAGAAGCTTCCAGAAATAACACATCAGGAAAATCTGGTGCCACCTCAGACAAGTAGCCGAGATGCACCTTGGCTTCATCCAGTTTCCCTGCAGAGACAAGCAGTCGTGCTAGTGCGAGTCTCGCAGGTAGATATTCAGGATCCAGCGCTATGGATTGCTCTAATTCTTCTTGTAGCTTTTCTGGATTGTTTAAACCAGCTTGCGCCATAGCCATCTGATGATGCATCTGCGCCGAACCCGGCGCTACTTGCTTGAGCTTCTCCAGCGTGAAGCGCGCCGCGGCGTAATCCTTCTCTGCCAATTGAGATAGGGCAATAACGTTTAAGACTGCCGGCACATCTTGCAGAGTACTATCTAGTTCGGTGAACAATACTGGAACCTTTTGCGCACGATCCGTAGAAAGATAGTATCTCGCCAGAATCAACTTCGGTTCGAGTGCTTCGGGATGTGCAGCAATTGCTTGCTCCAGCCTGCTAACCATCGCCGCTTCATCGTTAGCCATAGCATCCAGTGAAGCCAGTTGCACCAGGGCTGAAAGGAAGTCTTCATTGTATTTTAAAATCTGTTCATAGTGCTGCCGTGCAACATCTAGCTGCTCGCTGTTTCGAGCCAGCTGAGCAAGATTACTGTGTGCGGCCGGGTCGCCGGGTTCAATGGTTAAGGCTTTCTCAAAACTCTCCTTAGCCAGCGCCTCATCGCCCATTGCCAGATGGACGCGCCCTAGCAAGTTGAGTGGTGCTACGCTGACAGGGTTACGCGTTCGGTATTCCTTCGCCGCTGCCAATGCTTGCTCAGTCTCACCTTGTTGCATATAACTAAGCACTAGCAAAATGTCTGCCTGCTGAAACTGAGGATCAATTTTGAGCGCGGATTGCAGACTGGCTATACCAGAGCTTTGATCTCCGCTTGCCAACATGCCAGCGCCCAGACGAATTTGCGCAGCAGAAGAGTCTGGCGCCAGTTCGGCGACTTTTGCGAGGAGATCTAGAGCCTCGTCTGTCTTATTCTGGGCCATCAATGAATTGGCCAGTAAGTTCAAACCGTCAATATCATTGGGGTAGCGCTCGATGACCGGTCTCATCAAGCTTTCAACACGTTCATGCTCGCCTTTCGACTGAATAATCGTGCTCAGTAGTTTTCTACCAGCAACATTATCGGATGCTATCGCATGAAACTGGTTCGCGTAGCCTTCAGCCTGGTCCTTGCTGCCTAGTACAAAATGTGAGGTTCCAGCAAACAGCAGCGCCAGGGGGAAATTTTTCTTATCACGTTCAGACACAGCAAATGCAGTTACGGCTTTTTCATACTCCTGAGATTGAAAGTAAATCAGCCCCTGAGCATAATTGACACTGGGGTTGTTTGGAGCAACTTTCATCAGCACGTCAATATCTTTTTGCGCAGACTCAAAGTCGCCGTCTTGAATAAGCAGGTAGGCCCGTTTCAGATGCGGATCCAGCGGTCTTTTCCCGTATTCGATCGCGCTGGCGTAGGCCTCCATGGCAAGATCCCGGCGGTCCTGTTGCTGTTCTACATCGCCGACCAGTGTCCATGCCTGTGAATTTTCAGGATCAAGCTCCAATACACTCTGTAACTGCTCGCGCATAGTGCTCAGCTCGGAGTTAGCCCCGTGCAGACGTGCCTTCGCAATCATCGCGGTAATTGACGCAGGATTTTTTTCCAATGCCTGTTGTAATAGCTCTGCTGAAGCGTCTAGCTCGCCGTCCGACAATTTTGCCAGGCCTTGCATCGTCAAGACCTCGGCCGCCGAATCATCGCTAAGAGTATCTATTTGTATACCCTCTAGCTCCTCAAATTTTCGCAAAGGCAGCAGCACATTGGCCAGTACTGGCTGTACTTGATCATCACTAACGCCCAGTTGCGCCGCCCTGCGCAGCTCTTTCTCAGACTCCAATATCTGCCCGGCATCCAAATATATTTTGCCGAGCTGAAAGCGCGCCTCGCCGTTGGCCCCATCCAGTTGCAGAGCGTTTTTCAGCTCGATAACCGCGCCGGCGGAATCGCCCTGCGCTATGAGTAAACGTGCAGCCTCAGCATGAGACTCGCTGGTGGAACCCCCACCGCAGCCAACCAGTGCAACCGTTAACGCGCCTAACAAAAACTGCTTCAACATGTACATTCATCCCATCGTAAACTTAGTAAAATCAACTAGAAGCCCCACTCCAGGCCCACCAATATTCTATCGGTATCTTCAAACTGTCCAAACAGACCCTCTTCATCGCCGCTGAACACATCTGCTCCCAGCCATATTTCAAGGTTGCTCTGCAGCATGTACTTCAATTTGACCTGCGCCCAGGTATCTTCAGTATCGGTTGAGTAAAGTAAAAGACCGGAAAACTGCAGCGTTTCGTTTAAGAAGAACTGCTGAAGATACGCGGAGATGTTTCGTTCGCTCTCTTCTCTTTGAATACTCGGCTCATAATCCAGCAAGCTACTCTGAAAATACTGACCGCTTAGCAGCGTGCTGGAAGTCAGTTGCCAGTCCAGTCCTACAACCCCTGAAACTTCGGCGCTGCGCCCTATCCCCTGCTCATCTATAGCAGAGCTAACATGAAAGCTATCGCTGTTGTAGGCGATTTCAGCGCGCAATATCAGGTCGGTACCAATAGAGTTACTCAACGTACCACCAAACAGGTGATTCCTTTCGTACTCGGGCGTTATGAGCATTTCAACACCTGTAGCAGTCTTCTCTAACTGCTGGTAGAGCACTGGGAAATCTTGATAGTGGTAAAGATAATTGAGTGTGACATCCCAGCCCCCCCAGAAGCTTGAGTATCGCAGGCCGGCTTCACTGTCCTCCAGAAAATCATCAGGCTTGTTGGCTTTGTCTACTCGCGTCTCCAATCCCGGCACCGGTTGCGGCACTAACTTGGGAGATGTCAGGAAGTAAGGAGTGTCTGCTTCAGCAAGCTCATGGTAGGTGGTATCTGGTATCCACAGAAGCTGCAACGTACTGTCGTTGGCCAGCGGTATTTCCAGGTTCAACATGGTTAACGGAATACGGGAGTCGTCGAAGTCATCCAATATGAACTCGCGATAACTCTGTGGATTAACCACATCTAGAACTTTAATGCCGTCAGCCTGCCCCCAAACTACCTGCTGCTTACCAATTCGCCAAAAGTTGTCGCCCCACTCCGCATCCAGGTACATCTCGCGCAGACTGAGCTCGGCATGTGCGTCGTTATAGAAGGGACCATTGATCGTTGAATAGTTATCTGGGCGAGAGGCCTCTGGACCGATGTCTCCGACGGTGTCTAGCCGCACTCGAAAAATGGTGGTGATGCTGGCACCGGAAGGCAATTCAAGGTCCACACGTGGCTCTATAGTCGCCTCAAATTTTTGACTGTCGCCATCGTCTGTATAACCAGCCCACTCCTGTTCCCAAGTACCGCTGAACGTAAACGGCCATGAAGCTTTTGCTGGAGCACGCGCCGCAATCTCGTCGGTACTTTCAGCTGGTAGTGAACTCTCTGACGGTACCTCAGTAACAACGTTTTGATTTTTCTCTGGCACCTTTTCGACAACTACAGCCGGCGCAGCAAGGGGGGCAATGCTAGTAGGTCTGGCTGGATAAAAATCCAATACCAGCCTGTTACCGCGCAATAGATGCGGCCCTAGCAGAAAATCATCTATAACCAGCTCAGGCTGGACCAGATCCAGGATAACATGCACAGCGCTATCTTGAGTTTGCAGAGCTATGTTGTTCAGAGCAGAGCCCGTCAACTCAGGTAAAACAATAGAGTCCCCCAGGCTGGTCGCTTCAATATCTATAAGCAACTGCGCTGGGTCTGTTGTCCTGTCGATGCTGTAGCTGGGCAAAGCACTCAGATCCAATACCAGACGTGTCTTTTCTTCAGCGCTCGACAGCCGCAGAGCCTCTAGCACCTGGCCGAAGCTGAGGGCGGAGCAGGATAAACCAAAGATCAGCAGTAGCGCTTTGAAATACCTCATCAATGACCGCGCGCCAGTGCTCTTTTACTAAACTGAGTCTCATTGACAGGTGTTTGGTAATCCACTTCAGAAAAAACGAAACGAGTGCTATGCCCTGTCTTATGGTTGTCGATAACCAAACGATGTCGGGTCCAGATGCCATCAACCTGATGGATGTCGGATACGGTTAGTGTCTTCAGCGGCTTTCCCTTCAGGCCCCAAAACTTGGACTGAACAATAACCCAGTTGGCTTGATCCACCCAAAACTCAGCACGTGAATAACCAAGCTCTTTAGCGATTTCCGGGGAGCGCGGAGTCCCCAGCAGACGATAGGTAGTCACTTCATCAAGTTGCTCGGCTGCCAGGGTTTCAAACGAGTAGTCACGCTGCTCCAGCTTCCCATCCTGTTTTATATCTTCATAAGAAAAATCGGTTCCCAGAAAATAGTCTCCGCGGTCAGCTGAAGATATCCGCCGCACCTTGCGTAAAGCAGGTACATACAGCCATTGGTCGTCGTCCTGTTCGTTATCGGCATAATCCCAAATTAAGAACCCTGTATCTCGGACATTGGCTGGCTGTAGATAGAACAATATTGTTCTGGTCTCATCCTCGAAGTCTTTGCGGTAGATAATGGTTTGGCGCTCTCTTATCTTGCCGCGCCTGTCCACCATTTGCATCGTCAATTTTCGGGTGACAAAGCCGCCGTCGTCCACTTGATTGATACGAGAAACAATTTCGTCGGCAGGCGCTAAATGTGTAGCTTCGCCGACCTGTTGAGCAGCCGCCGAATTACTGCCAATCGCAATGAATGCGACAACAGTCACTGCCGCCGTGACCAGTAGCGTTCGCACTCTCAAACCACTAATTGACGCACCTGTTAGTGTCCCGCTAATGAAGGCAGGTTGAAACAAATAAACCAACGCCGGCAACAAAGTCATGCTCGCCACGAAACTACTCGCTATCGCCACGACCAAAATCCCGCCAAAGTTATTGAGGGAACTGACGCTACTGATGATGAGTACGCCAAAGCCACAGGCAATCGCCAGGAAGTTAAACAGCAGCGCTTTACCGGTTGTCTGGTAAAAGGCGGTAAAAATATCAGCAGACTGATCGGCTTTCTCCCGATGTATTTTGCGTAGATGCGACAAGGTATGGATCGCAAAGTCGACACCTAGCCCAATCGCAACGGCGGCGAACATGGACGTACCCACGCCCAGTTCAAGCCCGCCAATCACCATTGCTGCGTACACCAATAATACCGAACCAGCGACTGGTATCAGAGCATAAACTCCCGCCAGTGTTGAATTGAACAACAACGAAGCCATTGCCCAGACCAGCACCAACGCCAGCATCAGTCCCAAATAGTGACTACGAGCCAGGTCGCTGATCCAGTGATAGTTAAGGTTTACCCTGCCACTCAGGTTTGCCTGAATGCCGTCATCGTTAAACTCATTATCTATATAGACTTGCAGCTGCTCCACAATCGGTTTGAACTTTTGATAACTACCGGAGTTTATATTGACGCGGATGTTGGCTGTTTGGTAGTCGTAGTCGACTTCTTCTTCAAAGTCAGACGGGTCGCCCGATATTGAATATAACAAAAAGTATTGCGCGACCGCCTCCGCAGAATCGGGCAGACGATACATCTCGGGATCGCCATCATTAAGCGCGCGGTTCATTTGCTTAAGGTAATCAATAATGGATATAGCACCACCGACATGCGGCAGACTTTTTGCATAGTTCTGCAGGGCTTCAATTTTGCGCATATTTGCCGGGAGAAACAGCCCTTCCGCAGCGTCGGTCTGGACGACAATATCCAGTGCATTGGAGCCGTCCATATGCTGGTTAATCACCGCGTCTGCTTGGTATATTGGCTCTGAAGGGTCAAAAATGGTTATTGGTTCTTCGTCCACCTTGAGTTGGCTGGCCGCATAGGCTCCTGCCAGGGATATCACAACAAAGACACTCAAAATCAAACGCGGCGATCCCAGCGAAATACGCTGCATGAGGCGCATAAGGCCTGAAAACAGGTCGCTGCCAGCACCTTCTCTTGCCGCAGAGAACGCGGGGCTTGCCTGCGGTTTTAGCAACACCATCGCTGCCGGTAACACTGTCATTGAATAGGCCCAGGCGACAAAAACACCCAGCGCTGCAAATAGACCAAAATATTTGAAAGGTGGCATCAGAGCGGCAAAGTACAAACCCATAAAGCCGGCCATTGTCGTCAGCGATGTCAGGGTAATAGGACGCCACATCGCGAGCATCGTTTGCATCACCAGAGGTTTAGTCTCGAGCTCGGGAGCGCCGATTTGAGTGTCAAAGTAATGGCTGTAAATATGTATGGTGTCTGCCACCGATATACCGATGAGAATCACGGGCAACGCACTGGTAATCATAAAAAATGGAATATCGTTCGCTGCCATAACGCCCAGGCTAATCACCGCTGATGCGGCGATAATCACATTGGCCATCAATAACGGACTGAACCGGCGGTAGGCCACGAACAAAATCAACATGATGATGACCCAGGCCAGGGGATTAAGGCGCTTGGCGTCAGCATCAATATACTGCGCCAAGAACCCCGCTATTGCGCCCTCACCTGCCACATGCAAGCTCACCGAATCAGGCAGCGGAGCACGGGCAATGACATCCATAATGCTTTGATAAGTTTGCTCTACCTGAAATTCATCTTCCAGCTCTACGACCAGCAGAGTGACACTGCCATCTCTGGATACCAGCGTGCCTTGGTAAACAGGCATGCTATCCAACACTTGGCGCAGCTCCTGCGCAGCCTCAGCACTACCGGGCTGATCCTCAAAGAGTAATTCTACCTCCAGCCCTTCAGAGCTGCCGGTGATGCTCTTTTCGGTCGCTAAACTAAAGGAAGATGCGGCGTCTACATTGGGTAGGTCGAATATTTCATCGCTCAACCACTGAACCAAATTGAGAGTTTGCGAGTTGTAGATGCCGCCTTCGGATTCATTCTGGACGGCTACAATCAGTGGGTCGCTAAGGCCGAATTGTTGCTTCACCTGCTCGCGGTATACCAGAGCTGGATTATCAGCATCCAGAAACGCATTGGGACGAGTATCGGTGACCAGCGTCGGCAAAAAGACGCCGGCTCCAAGTATCAGTGCTATACCTATAGTAACGATCAGGCTGGGCCAGCTGATGACGAAGTCGACAGCTGCCGCTACGACCCGATCTGCGCCGGTTGCCCCAACTGCCTTTACTGCATCGTTATTTCCTGCCGCTACCATTTAATTCAGTCCTGCTTAACTGGGCCTGGCTTGTTTGGCTACTGCAAGCTAGCCAGTAACTCGACTGCCGACTGCCGTTCCTCGAAAGCAGCCGGGTCCTGCAGGAGATTGGTGAGCTGTTGAATCGCAGCGTCTTTTTGTTTCTGCTGCAGGTAAATCAAAGCGCTGTGATACTTGAAAGACTGACGATCGGTTTTGGCCAGAACCTGGTCAATGGTGCGCCTCGCTAAATCGAGCTGCTTGTTAGCGGCTAGTACCATTGCATATGTATCCAGTACAGCTGGCACCTCAGCCGCCAGCTCAACGGATCTCTTGGAATACTGCAATGCGCGCTTAGGCTCAGTTGCTAGCAGGGTCCATGCAATTTCGTTTAGCACGAGAAAATTATTGGGGTTTTGCTTCAGGCTCGACTCATAAACGGCTACTGCGCCTGCCGAATCACCTCGCGCGACCAGCCTATTAGCAAGGGCCAACGCGTTAATGTAATCACCCTCATTTTTGGCCAGCCAGTCACGCTGCAGCTGAATCGCGCCGGCTTCATCACCGCTAGCAAGTTTGGCTGTCACCATATTCAACACATCTTTGCTATTTATTACCTCGCTGGAAAGCTGCTCAAGCAAATCATTTTGCAACTGGTAATCCCCCCCCCCGGCAGCGATAGCAGCCTCCAATCTCAATATGCGGTCTTTATTGGCCCCCAGGTCTTTGAGCTCTTGCACCGATTCCTTTGCTGCTTCGAGCTTACCGCTGCCAACTTGATGCGATGCTAATGCTAGCCAGGAATCGCGCAATTTAGGGTTCAAGTTAATCGACCGTTTGAGGTTTTCCTCCATTCTTTCTGTGTCATTCAGTCCGGCCTGCGCCAGAGCCATCAGGTAGTAGCCCTGTGCGCTCGGCGCTTTACCGTCGAGGAGTCGCTCTAACAGCAATTCTGCGTCGGCAAAATTGTTCTGCGCTATGCTAGCCATCGCAAGAACTTCTAAGACCGGAGCTGAGCTCTTGGACGTCCGGTCCAGTTGCGCCATCAAATATGGCACCTCTGATGGTTGACCGGTCGCTATATAGTAGCGGCCGAGCACAATCTGCGGCTGCGCCTGGTGAGGATGAGCCGCAGAGGCTTGCTGCAGAAGTTCCTTAAATGCCTCCCTATCGCCGACCAATGCCTCAAGAGCCGCCAGATTCATCAGTGTCTTCAGATGGTTCTTATCCGCCTCAAGAACAGCTTTCAGTCGGGCCCTGGCGGTTGTGTAATCCTTATTGGCAGTCGCGTACTTTGCCAGCGCATGGTTAGCCTGCGGCTGTGAGGGTTCTAGCTTAATAGCCGCCTCAAAGTACTTGATAGCCTGCGTTTCATTACCACTGTTTTCGTAGATCTCGCCAGCCAGGTACTGCGCCGCTGCACTTGATGGAAAATTCTCCAGATAGTCTGCAACTGCGGCCTTTGCCTCATCTCGACGCTGCAGGCCCATCAGAGCCCTGGTTAAGGCGGTGTAGGCGGACTCAAGTGATGAGTCAATTTGTAGCGCTGTTTTCAGCTCTTTGATCGCGGCGTCTGCATTATCAGCTTGAATAAGCGCTATACCTGATTGCACGCGCAAGGTAGCCGAGTCGGGAATGGCGCTTACCAGTTCAGCGAGTAAACTGGCAGCCTTGCGGGCATTGCCCGCGCGCAACTCTACGCCGGCCAGCAGTTGTTTTGCAGTCAGGCTATAAAAGGTGTCGTCTATTAATGGCGCCAGTAATTTTCTTGCCTCAATTAAATTCTGCTGTTTAAGGTAAATTTGCGCCATCAGTAGCTGCCCGCGCCGGGATTCGGGCGCCACACTCAAAAATTGGCTGGCATGTGACTGAGCCTGCTGCAATTCATCCAACGAGAACTGAGCCGCGGCAAGCTGATAGAGCGCAAGAGGGTTTTTAGTATTGGCTACAACTGCCGCCTCAAACGCGCCTCTGGCCGCCACCAACGACCCAGTCTCCAAGAAAACAAGACCCTGCAAGTAGTTAAAGTTGCTCGCTTTAGAAAAACCCGACTTTAGCTTATCAAGGTCTTCTTGCGCCGCTTCATAGCGTGCCAGTGCTACCCTCACCTGCGCTCGACGGAATAGCTGGTCTGCATGTACTATTGAGCTATCAATAGCTTTTGAGTATGCCTCTTCGGCTTTGACCAATTCTTTCTGGCTGTGGTACAGATCACCTAACAAACTCCAAGCAGGAGCGTAATCAGGGTCGATGGCAAATGCTCTATCCAGCTCTGCTAATGCGTAATCTTCTTCCAAACCCGCAGCAGCGACCTGTGCATTAGCCACTATGACCATTAAGTTATTCGGCGCCAGGTCAAGAGCGGCTGCCGAATACAACGAGGCTTTGCCGACGTCACCGACATTCAATACCCCAAGCGCTTTATTCGCCAAAACATGCGCGCGCCGCTTATCATCATTCACCAACCCAACATCGAGAGCTTCAAGTTTCTCAAGTTGACGGGATTGGAGCTGAGCAGTGGATAGAGCAGGCGTTACCTTGTCGGCACTTATTCCGAGGGTTTGTGCTTGAAGCAGTTCCTTCTCAGCGGCCAAAGAGTCACCTACAGCAATATAGCTTTCACCCAACAGGTAGCGTGCCTCGGCATGCGTCGGGTTTTCCTTCAGTATATTCTTTAGGTCAATAATTGCCGCGTTATATTCGCCCTGCTCAGTGCTGGACTGTGCTCTTGCCAGATACTCGGCTTCGGATGTAGCACCACCGCAGGCAGATAAAAGCAGTATGCAACTCGCTGCGGCCAAGAGCCGAAACAATGGTGAAATGCTCACAGGATAGTCTTCTCTATAGCTTAATAACCCTCTAATGGTGAGCCAGCACAGGCGGCTGTACAAGTGCCTTGGATGGTTTTATTTGAATTATGTGAGTTCACGCATAAAAAAGCGCTAAAGCTCGCCTTATCTATACAAAAAAAGGGGAGCTAATGCTCCCCTTGTTCATGCTTACTTCAGTATTACTTGCGAAGAAGCTTCTTCCGTGCTGTCAGACCAAGCAACCCGAGGCTGACCAGGAACAGACTACCCGGCTCTGGAACACGGTTTCTAACCGCGCCAGCCAGATCGGTCTGACGTACTCCTACTGACTGACCAACAGCGTAGATCTCACCACTGTTATCGGTCAAGTCCGTCAAACCAACGGGTATCGGCTCATTAACATCCGTGTTCAGACGAGCTTCACCGTTCTCTATTGTCGATGCATCTAAGAACTGGCCATTGCCGTTCTCTATCCACAGAAACCCGGCTTTTGCGTCCGTAATCTCGAAAAAGACCTCGAGAAGCGCATTTTGCACTGCTGAACCTGTGACGGTCATTTCAACAACGGTCTCTCTGGCTCCACCTGTTGGGTCAGCGACAAGATCAAGTAGAATAATGTCTGCAGTACCCGACGTGTACTGCGGTTCGCCAGACAGAAAATTGCCTTCGAAGGTATAGTCAACGATAAGGGACCAACTCTGACCAAAACCTTCTGTGTCGCCGTTCTGCATGTTGTTAAATAGGTCGGGAAGAAGTCCGCCAAAGTCATTAAAGTTGATTTCATTTGGACCCGGTGCTGCCAACCCGGCATTGGCGCCATCAACAATCTGGGCCATGGTCCCGGCATTGTTAGTGTCGTAGAAGGTACCAGTGGGTGCAAAGACGCCCGGTGCAATTTCAGCCGTTTTGTATACAGATGTAGCAAGTAGCGAGCCGAAGCCTAATGACGTCATGGGGCCGGTGCGGAAGTCAGCGTCGTAATTTGTGCCGTTACCCCGCGCTTCGTCAAACTTGTTTGTTCCCAAATCAAAATAAAATTGACTGTTCCATCCCAGAACTGGAGCAGCGTTGGCCCCAACGCTGGCGGCGAGCACTGATGCTGCGATAGCGCCCCTGACTGCGTGTAGCCCTATGGTTGTGTAATTCATGGCAATCATCCTTTCGTTTAAGTTTCTTTCAAAGCCAAGGTAGCAACTTTAAAGCTCGCTAATCTCGTTACACGTAATACTATGCATCTGGCGTGCCAAATTTTTAATATCTATATTTTTCAATAACTTAAAATATTCTTGGAGAGTTCTAACGTCACTTAATGGTGGAGATGTAAAATTTTCTGACACTAGATTTAGCGTTTTTCTGCACCGCGACCACAATCACTAGCGTATCACGCTCGTTCGCGCCGTTCCTGGCCTCATAGTGCCTGATGAACACTGGTTAGCAGGAGACGTTCTACAGAGGGTTTTGGCCCGCAACAACTCGACGCGCCACCATCAAACCCAGCTGCTGCAGCGGGTTGCGGTTACCCCAGGGCCGCCAGGTAATTTTATACTTGTTGCGGTAAGCATCAAAATGCAACCCACGGGGTGCCGAAATAACCTTTCCTCGTTTAAGCAGGATCTTTAGCGCCTGAGTAGCCGCAACACCGGCACACATTTCGCAGGCCATAGGCGTCGAGGGGCCCTTCTTGGCCTCAAAATCTGCTTTGGTCTGGTCTACCAGGTATCCCATCTGTAACAAGGCGGGTGAGAGGCCCAGCATAAAGCGCAGCGCCTGTTCCTTTTCGCTATGGCCCTCGAACCGGAAATATTCCTCTATGGTCATTCCCCCGGGCAGGAAGTTCAGTATGGCAGTGCCCATACCCAGCGGTGCGGCGGTGACCACCGGTATACCTTTGGCTGAGCAGGCATTGAAGACAGTCTTGCGCGCCTCAAGGGCAAAGAAATCGAGGCCATCCACATACAGATCCACCCCTTCAAGAAAGGCGTCGACATTGCCTGCATTGATACCCTCATCAAAAGTGCGCAGTTCCAGCTCTGGATTAATGTCTGTAGCCATTTCAGCCATGACTTCGCATTTGGCACGACCGACGTTAGACAGCGTCGCGCCGGCCTGACGGTTGAAGTTGGGCACTTCAAACACATCCATATCTGAGATGCTGAAGCCGCCAATACCGAGACGTGTGAGGGTTAGCAGGTGGCTACCACCCACGCCGCCCAGTCCTGCAATAGCAATACGTTTGCTGCGCAGAACTGACTGCTCGGCATCGGTTACCCAACCAATATTCCTGGAGAACGCTTGTTCGTAGTTAAATGAAGCAGTCACAGTCTTTCCTGTATCAATCCCGGCGTAAGACGCCTGTTAGTTGATTCTCTGGGTGCTAATGACGCTGTTCAATGTAAATCGGGAAGCTTTCCATAGGTAGCAGCAAAGCGACGGTGTATTGCATCATAGAGCGCTTTCAGCTCAGGGTTCATGCCCGCCAGCACCTCTTCTGTCGTTGCAAAATACGCCGCTCGTGTGCCGTGGTAATCAATATCAGATCCGGCTCGATGAACGGTAATACCTGAACGCCGCAGCAAGCGCGGCAAAAACGGCTCCATCATGGCAAATACATTGGTTCGGCCGGTGATGTCTGAGATCGCAAACGCGCCCAGAAACGCCGCAACAGCAATTAGCGAGAAAGTACGCTGCTCTTTGCGCGATACATCCAGCGCGTCCTCCTGTCCGAAACGTGTTACAGATTCACCCGGTCTGCGTCTGAAGGCAGCATCAACGGCCAATCTGGAGAATTCGCACATACGCTCGCGATCATCATACAAATACTGGTGGAAAGCAGGATCGATGCTGTCCATACAATACTTTTCCATGGGCGTGATTTGATCATTGCCAGGGGCCACTACGCGCACACAGCCAGCCGGTTGCTCGCTGGAGCGATGGGTCATTAAGCAATGCAGCGAGTGGCCGTCAAACTCGTCCTTCTCCTCGCGGTCGGTGAACGACTGCGCAGGCTCATAGGCAAATTCTTCGCAATAGACCCTATAGCGAACCTTGTAGACCGCTAACAGCTGTTCGTTAGTATGAGACAGCTCCGCTGCGAAGTACTGTTGAAAGTTCTCTGCGAGCGACTCAGTGCTGTTTTTCGGGGGTTGCTGCTGCACAGTTTCACCTGCCCTGCCCCGGATATTTAGGTCCGGGGCAGTTTGCCGGCTGAGTACCCGTTGTTTTTGTAATGGTGTAAAAGCCATATCACTATCTTTTTGCGATTCTTCTTACATTCAGTCTAACGCCAGCAAATCTGTAAATGATAGCGTGCAGGCTCTTGGGTGCCTGATACCGTGATACGTGTTCAGTTTTACCGGGGGTTTTACTAGGGGCTTTCAGAGATTGGCTTTGCGGGGTCTAGCGTCAGTTGCGATTGAATCGCTGTTAACAGCGCTGGCATGGAGTCGTCCAGCAGGCCAAAAACGTGCTCAAAGCCGGCCTGGTTGCCAAAATAGGGGTCTGGAATCTCTTCTAGCGCTGTATCTGGATGAAAGCTCATTATCGCTAATATTTTGTGCGCCTGTTCCTCAGGACACTGCTTTATCAGCTGCTCCAGGTGGCTGTTGTCCATCGCTAGAATATAGTCGTAGCTTAGGAAATCTTCAGGGGTGACCTTTCGGGAACGCTGCCTTGCGATATCGACATCTGCCTTGTTACAGACCCCCTGCGCCCGGACATCTGGCCGTTGGCCGCCAACCGCCACGTGCAAACCGGCTGAGTCTACCCTGACGAGCTTGCTCCAGCCCAGCTCTGCGGCTTTGGCGGCTAACAAGCCCTGCGCCATGGGCGAGCGACAGATATTGGCGGTACATACCATTAGCACTGACACTTGCGGCGACCGCAGGCCCAACAGTTGTTTCAGCCTAGTCAGCATTCAACAATTTAACCACATACTTAACGGGTATCGCATAACTGATACCGGAAGGGTCTTGCATGATGGTTTCTTTGGTTTCCTTGACGAAAACGCTGTTGATGACACCGATAACAGTACCGTTCTCGGTTTCGTATACGGGACTGCCGCTATTACCCGGGTAGGCAATCGCATCTAACTGGTAGACGTCAAACGGATTACGTATACGCTTTACCTGCTCTGGCGTCAGTTGTCTGGAGTTATGGGCAGGTATTACCGTAGGTGTAATCGCCGAGATGATGCCCCTGTGCGTTACCGGGTGCAGCCCCAGCACTACGCCAATGGGGAAGCCAGTAAAGGCGATTGAGTCACCCTCACGGATGTTGCGGTCCTGGCCTAATTGCAGGGCCGGCAAACGGGTATCGATCTTTAACAATGCGAGGTCATGTTGGGGGTCGGTGCGCAATACTACGGCTGGCACGACCCGGCTGTTCTTGCCGCGTCCCACAAACACGGCCAGCGTCTCATTATTGTCGGTGTCCATTTTCTGCGGCAGCACGTGGTAATTGGTGATCACCAGGTCCCCCTCTCCCACCACAAATCCGGTGCCCGAGAATTTTACGGGGGGGCCCTTCGCGCCCGGTTGCTTGACCGGGCGAGCGCTACCGACGCCTACGATGCCGGGTCGTATGGTTTCAATAAGATCGGCAAGGCTGTTGGCACTGCTAGCGCTACTGAAAGCCAGAGGTAGAAATAACAACGTGACCAGCAGGTGCCGGGCGAGGCTAGCCATAATAGACACGATACCAGTCAATAAAGCGTGAGATGCCCTCCTGCACTGTCGTCGCGGGCTTGTAGTCGAACTCGCGCACAAGGTCTTCAACGTCTGCGTAGGTATCTGGCACATCGCCGGGTTGCAGCGGCAGCAGTTCCTTGGTGGCCTTCATACCCAGGCTGTCTTCAACCGCCTGAATGTAATCCATCAATTCCACCGGATTATTATTGCCGATGTTATAGACGCGCCAGGGGGCAAAACTTGAGCCCGGATCGGGCGCCTTACCGCTCCACTCTGGGTTAGCTACCGCTGGTTTATCAAGAATTCTGACGATGCCTTCAACGATGTCGTCGACATAGGTGAAGTCACGGCGATGATTGCCATAATTGAAGACCTGTATCTTTTCACCCGCGAGTATCGCTTTGGTGAACAGAAACAGCGCCATGTCCGGGCGTCCCCACGGACCGTAGACGGTAAAAAACCGTAGACCAGTAGTCGGCAAGCCATACAAATTGCTGTAGGTATGCGCCATGAGTTCGTTGGCCTTTTTACTGGCCGCATAAAAACTCAGGGGATGATCAACATTGTCGTGCACGGAGAACGGCATCGAGGTATTTGCGCCATATACAGAGCTTGAGGAAGCGTACACCAGATGCTCAACGTTATTGTGGCGACAGCCTTCAAGAATGTTGGCAAAGCCGACCACATTGCTATCGATATAGGCCAGCGGGTTTTCAATCGAGTAACGCACTCCGGCCTGAGCCGCCAGGTTGACCACTCCCTGTGGGCGATGCTGCTTGAACAGTTCAGCAATACCTTCTCGGTCGGCTAAATCCATACGCACATGCTGGTAATTTTCGTGATCCGCGAACTGTGCCAGACGGTCTTCCTTGAGCTGCGGGTCGTAGTAATCATTGTGATTATCGAGGCCAATAACCTCATCTCCGCGGTCTAGCAGTCTCTGGGCCAGATGCGAACCAATAAACCCGGCCGAACCGGTTACCAAAACTTTCACTAAGCGATCTCTCCCCTGCCTATAGCGTAATAAGTATACCCTTCCTGTTTCAGGAATGCGGGTTCGAAGAGGTTGCGGCCGTCGAATATAACCGGCTGATTGAGCTGATGCTTGAGCGTCATGAAATCCGGGTTACGGAACATTTGCCACTCAGTGACTACAATAAGTGCATCGGTGCCTTCCAGCGCATCGTCGGCAGATTCCGCCAGGTACAAGTCGTCGCGATCACCGTAGATGCGCTGGCACTCGGCCATGGCCTCGGGGTCATAGGCGCGCACCTTTGCGCCCGCCTGCCACAGGGACTCCATTAACACCCGGCTTGGGGCTTCGCGCATATCATCCGTATTAGGCTTGAAAGCGAGGCCCCATACAGCAAAAGTTTTACCGCTGAGGTCGCCCTTAAAATGTGCCGAGACTTTCTGGAACAATACCGACTTCTGCCGCGAGTTGACGTCTTCAACCGCTTTCAGCAGTTGTGCCTCATAGCCGACACCGGCCGCAGTGCGCTCCAAGGCGTTAACGTCCTTGGGAAAGCAAGATCCACCATAACCACAGCCAGGGTAGATAAAGGAATAGCCAATACGGCCATCGGAACCGATGCCGTGACGAACCTGCTCAATATCGGCGCCTAGTAATTCAGCCAAGTTAGCCAGCTCATTCATAAAGCTGATTTTGGTCGCCAGCATCGCATTCGCCGCATATTTGGTCAGCTCCGCGGAGCGCACATCCATAGTGATCATACGGTCTCGATTACGGTTAAACGGTGCATACAGCGCTTTGAGTAATTCGCTGGTTCTGGGGTTGTCGGTACCGACGATGATGCGATCAGGGCTCATAAAATCACTGACGGCGGCGCCCTCCTTAAGAAACTCAGGGTTGGACACGACATCAAATATTGGCTCTTTGCCCGCGGCGGCCAGGGTCTTCCCGATCGTCTCGGCAACCTTGTCGGCGGTGCCAACGGGTACCGTCGATTTATCGACCACAATTTTGTATTCGGTCATATGGGTGGCGATGGTCTCTGCCACTGTGAGCACGTACTTGAGGTCGGCTGAGCCATCTTCGTCAGGCGGTGTGCCTACAGCAATAAACTGAAACAGGCCGTGTTCTACGCCCTCTTTGGCGTCGGTAGTGAAGCGGAGGCGTCCATCGGCGACATTTTTTTCTATCATCGGCTCCAGCCCGGGCTCGAAAATCGGGATGTGCCCAGCGTTAAGACGCTCGATTTTATCTGCATCCACATCAACACAAATAACATCATTACCGGTTTCTGCCAGACACGCGCCGGTCACCAAACCTACGTACCCAGAGCCAAAAATTGTAACTTTCATCGACGGTCCTTATGCTGTTTTTGAGAGCCGTAGCCCAATGATAAAGCGGGGTCTATGATAGTCTCAGCTGCAGCGCGATACCAATACACGGTTCACAGAAAGGAAAGTTTTCACGTTATGTCAGAGCTGATTCACGAGTTCATTCGCCTACAGGCGGAGCAGCAACCAGACGCTGTGGGGTTGTATTTCAAGCAAGACGCGACTACTTACGCAGATTTATGGTCGCAGGTAATCCGTTGTGCGACGGGATTCAAAGGTTTAGGGCTGCAACCCGGACAACGAGTAGGCGTCTATCTGCCCAAGATTCCTCAGAGTGTGTATGCCTTATTCGGTGCCGCAGCGGCAGATCTTGTGTTTGTGCCGATTAATCCGCTGCTCAAGCCGGCGCAGGTCGCCTATATTTTACGCGACTGTAACGTCACAGCACTGGTTACCGCCGACCAACGCCTGACTCAATTGGAATCTGCTTTGGCAGCGTGTGAGGACCTTAAGTCTGTCATTACCATAGAGGACGCACCCCTGGCGGGAAATGGCCAACACTATCAGACACTGGGCTGGACTGAGTTTTCTGATACGGGGGAGGCAACCGTTCCCCAGACCCGCAGAATAGACGCTGATGTCGCTGCAATTTTGTATACCTCGGGCAGTACCGGCAACCCGAAAGGGGTCGTACTGTCTCATCGCAACATGGTAACCGGTGCCAAAAGCGTTGCCGACTACCTCCACAACACGCGCGACGATGTGCTACTGGCAGTGCTGCCGCTCAGCTTTGACTATGGTTTGAGCCAGCTCACAACCACATTTTGCGTTGGCGCAGGCGTGGTGCTGATGGATTACCTGCTGCCGCGGGACGTTATCAAAGCAGTAGCTCGCCACGGTGTAACCGGGCTCGCCGCAGTGCCGCCGCTATGGCAGCAGCTGGCTACCCTGGAGTGGCCGACAGAAGCGCAAAGCTGCCTGCGCTATATCACCAATTCGGGCGGTGCCATGCCACCCTTGCTGACACAAACGCTGCAGAAAGCCCTTCCGGACACCAGTATTTTTCTAATGTATGGCTTAACTGAGGCCTTCCGCTCCACCTATTTACCGCCGGAACAAATTGCCGTGCGGCCAGACTCCATGGGTAAGGCAATTCCCAATGCCGAGATTATGGTGGTGCGAGAGGACGGCAGCCCCTGTGAGCCTGGCGAAGCCGGTGAGCTCGTGCATCGCGGAGCACTGGTTGCACTGGGTTACTGGCGCGACGAGGAAAAAACGGCCCAGCGCTTTCGCCCCGCTCCCGGGCAACCCCCGGAGTTACCCTTGCAGGAACTTGCGGTGTGGTCTGGCGACGAAGTAACAATAGATGAAGAGGGTTACCTGTATTTCGTCAGCCGCAAAGACGAGATGATCAAGACCTCCGGGTACCGTGTCAGCCCCACTGAGGTGGAAGATGTCCTGTACCAGTCAAAACTGATCTCGGAGGCGGTCGCACTGGGCATACAGCATCCTGACTTGGGTCAGGCTATCGTGCTGGTAGCCAGCTGCGCTCCAGGAGTGTCAGCGGCTGACCTGACGGCAGTCTGTACTAAGGAGCTACCGAATTTTATGCTACCCAGGCATATCGAAGTGCGCGCTGAACTGCCTAGAAACCCAAACGGCAAGATTGATCGCGCTCAATTAGCCAGAGAGTTTGCCAACTATTTTATGTCACAGGAGTCTCAGCGCAATTAACAGACCGGCGTCTATTAATAGCTAGCGCGAGTCCTGGCCGGCACATCCCCGGCTGGGATAGCCCGACCCAGCGCTTCCGCCGCTTCGCTCCATCCCTCACAGCGAGCGCGTCCGCGACGCCCTCGAAACAGGTTCAGGACCCCCTTGCACCGAGAATAAAAAGTGAAGAATATCAGAAGATTACGACGCTGACTTGATGTCAGATCTTGTTCTGAGCAAATCAATTTATCATCATACATAAACCGCTCCGAGAAGCCGATTGCGCCATAAGCACGGACCCGAATTTTGGTGCCAGCAGCCAGTCTGGGGCCCAGTACCACCGCATCCAGTAAATCCCCCTCCCCACCAATGTAGTCAGGTACAGAGCCGTAGTTATAGGGGCACGGCACAGGCGACACAAAATCGATGGAGCCACTGCTACCGCGCTTCAGAAAACTTCCGCGGGGCACCTCTATCACTACCTCGACGTGCGGAGCTGCAGCCGCCGTTATGCGCATGCTTTCTCGTTCCATGAAGTACCTCTGATACCCTTACTGAGAAACATTCCTACCGAACACCTTTTTACTGTGCTGCTCACCACCCACTCACGGACACATTGTTGCGCTCTTGAGAGCAAATGTCGCTGTAGCCGGGGTGCTTCTGTGAACTGCGTCCCAACCACGGAATCATTGCTGGCATCGGCCCTGTCAACTCGCTAATGTGCCCTTGAAGCTAACGGCAAGGATTCGCTAGATTACTTAATAGCCTTACATTATATGAAGCCTACATCAAACACACCACACCGCCCTGCTCGTCGCAGTCTGTGCTCCTCTGGAGTGGCTGTTTGATGGGCAAGGTACGACTGTTCAAGCACTATATCCATCCGGCGATCCTCTACTTAGCTCTGGTAGAGGGTTTCATGCTTATTTTTGCCTTCCATCTGTCGACCATGACAGAGATACAATCTGAAACTGCCGCCGCGCGGGCCGAACTGGCTGGCTGGTTCGCTCCTTTACCGTTAACTTTTGCGATCGCCACGGTGCTGTGTATGACCGCTATGGGCCTCTATCAGCCGCAGATGCGCGAGGGCTCAGGCGGAGTCATACGCCGCACGCTGGGTGCGTTCCTGGCTATGTCCCTGGTGATGGCAGCGATCTTCTATATTTTGCCCGACCTGTTCCAGTGGCAGGAGCTGTTTATTCAAACGGTGGGTGCTGGTTTGGTGCTGGTGCTGATGTGTCGCTACCTGTTCAGTAAGTTGGTAGACCGCGATCAGTTACAGCGACGTGTACTGGTGCTTGGCGCCGGACGCGCGGCTAACACCGTGCTGCACAATATGCGCAGGCGCAGCGACAGGGTGGGCTTCAAATTCGTCGGCTTTGTTAACACCAGCGCTGATGAAGCCATCGTCACCGGTGAACCCATAGTTACCATCTCCGGTTCGCTCTCTGACTACGCCACCACCAATAACATCGACCAGATTGTGGTTGCAGTGGATGATCGCCGCGCGGGTTTGCCTATCGAGGACCTGTTGGATAGCAAGTTGCATGGTATCCAGGTTCTGGATGTCGTCAGCTTCTTTGAGCAGGAAGCTGGCAAAATAATGCTCGAATTCGTAACTCCGGGCTGGATGGTATTTTCAGATGGTTTCCAGCTGAGCCTGCTAACCCGACTGGGTAAGCGTGCGCTGGATGTCACCGCCAGTTTCTTACTGTTAATGGCAACCTGGCCGGTCATGCTGTTGACCATTCTTGCCATTTGGCTCGAAGACGGCATTCGCGCGCCGCTGGTATATCGCCAGTCGCGAGTCGGATTGCATGGACAGCTGTTTGATGTCCTTAAGTTCCGCAGCATGCGGGTGGATGCGGAGAAGAATGGCAAGGCGCAGTGGGCCACTAAAGATGACGATCGCATTACGCGGGTGGGTCGCTTTATACGCCGCAGCAGAATCGATGAGCTACCGCAGATACTGAACGTGCTGTCAGGTGATATGGCGTTTATCGGCCCGCGTCCCGAGCGCCCTGAATTTGTTGCCGAGCTGAGCGCTGAAATCCCTCATTTCGCAGCTCGACATTATGTAAAGCCAGGCATTACCGGTTGGGCTCAGCTCTGTTATCCCTATGGTGCCGATGCCAAAGATGCTGCACAGAAACTACAGTTTGACCTCTACTACGTGAAGAACCATAGCTTGTTCCTGGACTTCCTGATTCTTATTAGCACCGTAGAAGTGGTACTTTTCGGCAAAGGCGCGCGCTAGCCGCCAGTTCTATCGGTGACCTGTTTGGGTTACCTCAAAAGCAACCAATTTGTCCCCCACTGCGCTTCAACGCTCGCAGGTTTCGATATACACTCATGGCAACTAATAATAAAGTGATGGCTGGTGGCATATCGTCGCTGAGCGGTTTGACGCGGGTAACCGCCTAAAAGTCGCTCAAACAGTGTCAGAAAAACTTACAACAACTCACGTACAAGGCTTTTTCGATAGAGTAAGTCACTGATTTTGAAAGCTATTCAAAAGTCGGCCCGGTTTTTGCTTTGTTTTTAGGCTAAGGGCAGGATAGCCTTACCTACTAACGCTTCTAAATAGAGCGGTGGTTTTATAAACCACACTGGGAAGTGGCACACTGGAGGCAACGCAAGACATGCAAACTGTACTTATCACTCTGGGAGTTCTGGGCTTTGGGGCCGTTGTCATCTCAGCCTACGTATTTACAGTGGCCGCACGCAACTATGTGTCCGACAAACGTGACCTCGCCGACGTAGGTGATACGGTCCACGTGGGAGAGAAACTTTACGTCGTTCGCAGTTCTGCAGATCGTCGCAAGACAGAGGCCAAGGTGTTTCCGCTCGAATTGGTCAGCGGCGAAGTGATCCACCTGGACCGTCGTCGTGACACCGACCGACGCCTCGTCGGATAGGTACGGCACAGCGCCAACACCACCGACACCAACAGGTAGCCGCCCCGCTGCGCTCTACCTGTGAATTTCCCGTTTGTCTCTACCCTCTGTTACCTCTAACATGGCTCCCCCTATTAGACTGTTAAGAGAAGTTGTGCCCGCATGATATCCCCCGTTTTCAAGCAGCGCTGGCTGGTTATTCTGACTGTATGCGCCTTGCTGCTGGCTCTATTTGTCAGCGTTCTACCGCTGCTCACACGCTACCTCTTGATCAAGAATGTCGATCAATCTCTGGCCGTCAAATCCCAATTGGAAAATCTGGATATCAACCTGTTCACGGGACGTGTCAGTGCCGAGGGGTTGCAAGTCGCCGGACATGCTAGCTCTAGCTTAAGTGGCGCCAGCCTGTTTGTGGATATCGCTATGCTCGAACTCTTACGCGGTAATATAGTGGTGGAGTCGGTGAACGCCAGCGGTCTGTTTCTGCGCATTGAAGAAGACGAGCGTGGTAACGTTATTCTCGTGATTCCTCTGGGCGGCGAAACCGAAGCGGAATCCGCTGGTGATCTGGTCCTGCCGCTGTTTACTCTGCACAGCCTAACCATAGAAAACTCAGAAGTGGAATTGGATGCCTTTGGTCTCCAGGCCACTGCTGCCATTGACCTCCTAACAGTGAGTGCCCTGTCTACCGCCGAGATAGCACCCAGCAGCCTTTCGCTGCAGATGCGCTGGAACGACGCATCGGTTGAGGTTGATGGCACGATATCACCCTTTGCGGAGTCTCCCGAGCTAGCCTTGGCAGTGGATATTGAACAGCTGAATCTCGCCGATTTTGCTGGCCAATTGCCGTCCTCCGTCACAGATCTTGCCGGTATCTTGAAGCTCAATGGCCGCATTGATGGCACTATCGATGCTCTAACGAGCTCGTTTGATTTGCAATTGCAGGAACTCGGGGCCACCAGCGGACACTTCGCTACGCGAATCCCCAACGCAACCTGGAGTGGAGACATAGGCGTTTCGAATGCGCTAGCTAATCCTCAGGTCAGTGTGCGCGGTGACTTGACCGTCGCTGAACTGCAGGTAGACGACACCCGGCAAAGCCTCCGTGTGCTGCAATGGAAGCATTTGCGTGTAGCAGGCCTTGAACTGGATGCGGACGCCGCTGTAGAGATCGAAACAATCGAACTGCTCGAGCTGAAGACAGTGGTTACAGACGACGATAGTAGCCCTGCCGCAGCGGGCAGCATCACCGTGCAGGAACTAGCGTTGGCGGACGATCGGCTGGTTATCAGCTCTTTGACAAGCTCCGCGCTCACTTCCCGTATTGTGGTGACTCCAGCTGGCGATCTGCAAAGTCAGGGCCTGATTATGGGAATTATAGATTCGCTCGATGAGAGCTTCATAGTAGACACGGAGTCAGTGGCCGATGCAGGGGCAGATGGCGGGCAATCGAAAGCCACTCCCGCGGCAGTGAACGAGTTCAGCTGGCAAATAAAGCAGTCGGAATTTACCGCTAGCAGCATCGAGTTTAGCGACCAGAAATTTACTCACCCCATGAACATCACTTTACTGGTCGACAAGTTATCGCTGGGTAATCTGGATTCATCAGCTGCTGCAGATCCGACCGAAATGAACCTGGTAGCCCGCGTCGGCGAATATGGACGCGTCGATGCGTCTGGAGAGATAGCACCACTTGCCGAGGCCGTATACCTTGATATACAGGGTAATATCGAATCTATTCGCCTGCCCGTGCTGTCGCCTTATATAGAAGACTTGCTGGGCTATGAACTAGTCGCCGGACAATATGATCACGAATTCAAAGCCCGCATTGCCGATGAAAAACTGACCAGCGAAAACAACATGGTGCTGCGTAAACTGAAGGTAAAGTCGGCACCGAATGTTAAAGCGAGCGCGCCGTTACCGATGCCGCTGGGGCTGGCCCTCGATATGCTGCGCGACGGCAAAGATAATATCAAATTGAAGGTGCCAGTCAGTGGCCGGCTTGATGACCCAGACATCGGTGTTGATCAGGTCATTAGTACCGCTTTGGGTAAAGCTCTGATGGCCGGGTCTACAACTTATCTCAAACTCGCCCTGCAGCCCTATGGGGCGATTTGGATGGGTGCCGAAATGGGACTCAAGGCCGCTGGAAAAATGTCTCTGGATCCGATGATTTTTACTGCACTCAGCGCCGAGCCAAGCGTCGATAATCTGGCCTATACTGAGAAACTGTCTGTTTTACTTACCGAGCGGCCCAGCCTCGAACTGCAGGTTTGTGGAGCCGCGGGCAGAGACGATCATCAAGCATTGCTGGCGCGGATAGCTGCGACTGCAGACGGTCCTGCGACGACGGATGATCCTGCTATATCCCCTCCTCCTGTTATTGATGCGGCTGGTACGGCGGAGTTGCTTGAATTGGCGCGATTGCGTCAACAACGGCTGAAACAATTGCTGGTTCAGCAACACGGTATAGAGGCCAAGCGCGTCTATACCTGCAAAGCGTCGGTGGCGGCGGAAGGCAAGCTCTCTGGTGTATCGCTAGGATTGTAAGTTTATGGATCCACTGACTCAAGCTGCGTTGGGCGCGGCGGCGCCTCAGGCTGTCGCCAAGCCTGGTCATCTGGTTACCGCCGCCATACTCGGCTGTCTGGCCGGTATGGCGCCAGACCTTGATGTACTGATTCGTTCGCCCACTGACCCGCTATTGTTCCTCGAATATCATCGGCAATTTACTCACTCGCTACTATTTATTCCCTTTGGCGGACTGCTTTGCGGACTGATTCTTCATCGACTGATAGGCCGACGCCGCGGCCTCACCCAGAAGCAGTCCATCCTGTTTTGTACCCTGGGTTATGCCACCCATGCTCTGCTTGATTCCTGCACAACTTACGGCACCCTGTTGTTGTGGCCTTTCAGTGACGCACGTATCGCCTGGAATACGGTCTCTGTGATCGATCCGTTGTTTACTTTGCCGCTACTCATGCTGGTGCTAATCGCAGCGGTTCGGAAGCGCCCCGGCCTGGCCCGGATCGCTTTGTTGTGGGCGCTGATTTATCCCTCCATCGGTTTACTGCAGCGCGATCGCGCGGTCGAGGCCGGCTGGGAACTGGCGACGACACGCGGCCATGTTCCGCTCAGGCTGGAAGCCAAACCCAGTTTCGGCAACTTGCTGGTGTGGAAAATTGTCTACGAGACAGCGGACAACTATTATGTCGACGCCGCACGAGTGGCAATCGAACTAGAAATTTACCCGGGTCAAAAACTGGAAAAACTGGTAATTGCCCGTGACCTTCCCTGGCTCGACCCAGACTCCCAGCAAGCCAAAGATATTGAGCGCTTCCGCTGGTTTAGTAATGGCTACATCGCCAAGAGCCTGACGCTGGAAAATGGCGTCACAGACATTCGCTATTCTATGCTTCCCAACAGCGCGTCCGGTTTATGGAGTATTGTATTGTCTCCCACTGCTAACCTAAACCAACACGTCGCCTACCAGGCCATGCGGGATGCCAACCCTGACCAGCTGACTGTATTTCGTAGCATGTTGCTGGGAACCTATACTGAGCCCTCTCGCCCGGCGACAGACCAGCCCGCGTTACCACAACTAATACCCGGGGCGTGAACCTAGATACCTAACCACAGGCAGAACCACTATGAATTTTGAACTGGATGAAGAGTTTCGCAAGCTGGAAGAATTGGTAAACCACTTTGTGGAGGACCACCTATATCCGTTGGAGTCACGAGTGCTCGAGCGCGAAGCCCGGGGCGAAGGCGCGCACATTACCGCAGCAGAGCGTGAAACTCTGGACTCAGTGTCCCGCGAGCTGGGGCTGTGGGGTCTGGATGCACCTGAAGATGTCGGCGGCATGGCGCTTCCAGGGGTGGCTCTGGTTGCGGTAAACGAGGCCATTGGTAAGTCCGTAGTGCCCTATGTGTTACCACCCGATTCACCCAACCTGAGCATGCTTGCAGCAACGGTTACAGAAGCTCAGCGAGAACGCTATCTGGCACCCTACGTAGCCGGTAAAACTATTTCAGCGATAGCTATCTCCGAGCCTGGCGCTGGCACCGACCCTGCCGCGATGGCAACCACCGCAGTCCTCGACGGGGATGAATGGGTCATCAACGGACGTAAGATATGGATTACGCGCGCCGATGTGATGGACTTTGCCATTCTGATGGCGGTCACCGATAAAGAGAAAGGCAGTCGCGGCGGCATTTCCGCCTTCTTGCTGGACGCGGGCACACCCGGACTGCGTATAGCCCGCAAAATACCCATGATAGGGGGTAACGCGACTTTTGAACTCGAGCTGGAGGACTGCCGTCTGCCGGTTACTGCCCTGTTGGGAGAACAGGGTAAGGGTTTTGCTCCTATGCAGCTGCGGCTCTCTACCCGCCGTCTGGAGATGTCCACCTGGTGTATCGGTATTGCACAGCGCGCCTTGGATATGATGCTGGAGTACGCTCCTCAGCGGCACACTTTTGGCTCAGCTCTGTCGGAAAAGCAGACTATTCAGAACTGGTTGGCTGAAGCCGAGAGCAACATTCACAGTGCCCGCTTGATGGCCTACCACACCGCCTGGAAATTGGATCAGGGTCAGTCTGTGAGGCGCGAAATCTCCATGCTCAAAGCACACGCTACAGAAATGGCCTGGACCACAGTCGATCGCGCCATGCAGTGCTATGGCGCCATGGGTATGACCAAGGAACTGCCTCTGCAGCAAATGGCAAACGAAGTGCGCTTGATGCGTATTTACGACGGACCCACCGAAATACACAAGTGGGTCGTGGCCAGAGACCTGCTCAGCAATCGCTAGCGCTGCGAGGCGCCTTGCTGCTGAGCCATCTGCATTTGTTGAATCACTTTATCAATAGTGAAGCTTCCTGACGCCTGCCGCGGCGGAAATTCACGGTAGGTCATCAGCCATTTGCCTACTTCCTGCTGCATGGGCACGAATAACCATAAGTTATCTGCCATCCAGCGGGTGAACATGCCGGAGTCCATGGAAGTTTCGAAAGGGTCTGTGCGCAGGTTCATCGCGGTGGGAAATGTCAGCACTTCGCGCTGACCGCTCCAACCGTTAGGCATAATGGCAAAGTGAATCTTCCAGTCACGCCAACGCAGGGCATTCAGGTTGGCATTATCATCAAAGAAAAAAACCGTTTCCCGTTTCCCTGGACCTTTACCCGTGAGCACATCGGTCTGATCATACCCATCCAGGTGTACATTGAAGGTTTTGTCTCCGGCACGATGTCCACGCTTCAGCTTATCTCCTATATCGGATTCGCCAGCCGCGGTAAGGAAAGTGGGCAACCAATCCATGTGATGTGTCACATCATTGATGACACTGCCAGGCGCGACCTTCCCGGGCCAGCGCACCAACGCCGGTACTCGAAACCCGCCCTCCCAGGTACTGCCCTTCTCGCCTTTGAAGGGCTCGGAACCGCCATCCGGATAGGTGTTAGTCTGTGAGCCATTATCTGTTGAATAAACCACGATCGTGTCATCGGCGATACCCAGCTGATCCAACTTCCCCAGCAACTGACCAACATGACCGTCGTGCTCCATCATGCCGTCGGCATACAAACCATAGCCAGAGCTACCTACCCACTTCGGCGCCAGTCGGGTCCAGACGTGCATGCGGGTTGCGTTAAACCAGATGAAGAATGGTTTTTTGGCCTTATGGGATTTGTCGATAAATTTGAGGGCAGCATCGGTAAACTCCTGATCAGCCGTTTCCATGCGTTTTCTCGTCAGCGGGCCGGTGTCTTCTATTTTGCCATCCGCATAGGAATGAATCACACCGCGCGGTGCAAAGCGCTTATGGAATGCTGGATCCTTGGGGTAAAAGTAGGTCTCCGGTTCCTCCTCTGCATTCAGGTGATAAAGGTTACCGAAAAACTCGTCAAAGCCATGGTTACTCGGCAAAAACTCGTCTTTGTCTCCCAAGTGATTCTTGCCAAACTGTCCGGTGGCGTATCCCAATGGCTTGAGTAACTCCGCAATGGTGGGATCTTTTGGGCTAAGCCCGATGTTTGCGCCCGGCATACCTACCTTTAATAACCCGGTGCGAAACGGATGTTGCCCGGTAATAAACGAGGAGCGCCCGGCGGTGCAGCTCTGCTCGCCGTAATAATCGGTATACAGCGCACCTTCATTGGCTATGCGGTCTATGTTGGGAGTGCGGCTGCCAAGCATGCCACGGTGATAGGCACTGATATTCCACATGCCGATATCGTCACCCCAGATCACCAAAATATTGGGTTTGTCGGTCTTTGCCTGTGCTGGCACTGCCAACATAGTTAGTAAAGCAATACATAATAGAGACAGTTTAGCCATTATCATTATCCTTGAGTTTACGCGCGCTGGGCTAGCGAACTACAGGCCTCATTCTAACCCAGCTTTTAGAGTGAGGCTGATACGATCAAGGAATAGCGAGACGCCTAATCTTATAATTCGCTAATGGTATAAAAAGCGAATTGTTTAAACGATAAAGTTATTTTCTATCCAGCACAAAGCGGCGTATTAATGAAACCACACTCGATTCAACTGAGCGCATTAGTTGGCGCGTTCATCGGTAATCGAAGTGGTCTACCTCAGAACCATCGACAGATGACAAACCATAACAAAGGGGTATTTCATGAAACGTCATTACTATATCAGTGAAGATCTGGACGACCTGGATCACGTTGAAGACGAGCTGGAAAAACTGGGAGTTGCGACCCCGCAAATGCACGTATTGAGCCGCGATGACGCTGGTGTAGCACAGCGTGAGCATCTGCACCCGGTAGAGGCTGTATTAAAGAAAAACGTAGTACGCGGCACCGAAGTTGGCGCTGTGATAGGGGTAATTGCTGCCGCCCTGATCATTTTTCTGGCGTATATATCAGGTGCCAGTGAGGCTGTTGGCTGGGTTCCCTTCGGTTTTCTGGCAGTGGTCGTATTAGGCTTTTGCACCTGGGAAGGTGGTCTCTTTGGTATTCAGGAACCGCACCAGGATTTCAAACGTTTTGAGCAAGATTTGGACGCTGGCAAGCACATTTTCTTCGTTGATGTGGGCGCAGAGCAGGAGTCGATCCTTGCCAAGATAGTCGACGCGCACCCGGGTTTACAGCACGCTGGCGAGGGTGATGCAACGCCAGCAGTGGTCGTTGAGGCGCAAAAGAAATTTCAGGACACGATGCAAACGTTGCCTTAGCTTTTCATCAAACGCTGGGGACGCAGAGTTCCCAGTCCTTCTTGTATGTCGAATCACAAGCAGAGAAGATGTCGTTTAACGCTCTTCAGGCTTGGCGCTGGGCATCCTTACTGACACGCTCTGCAAACTCAGCGTAGATGACGCCATAGAGCTCACGGCACGCTGGCTGCAGATTAGCCACCACATTCGCCGTGCTCGCATAATGCAGTCGGCGCCGACCGTGATAGTCCACTTCAACACCCGCCGCTTCTATTAATACCCCGGCGCGAGCCATCATACGAGCCAGGCTCTGCTCCATCATCGCAAAAATATGCGGGCGACCGTTCAACTCAGCAAGCGCGAAAGCAGACACCAGAACTGCTACCGAGATCAGCGGGAAGGTAGCCCGGTCCTGAGCTGAAAAACCTTCACCAGAACTGGCAAACTCAGCCACTCCATAACCGCGAAAGGTAGGATCCACTGCAATCCGGGAAAACTCACCGACCTGCTCGCGCTCATCGTTAATAATGCCAGCAAATTCTGTAAACACGCTTTTTGCGCAATGCTCTTCAAAGGGAATCCCAAGGTCGTCATCGGCAAATACCAGCCGAATACAGGCAGCAGCCAAACCAGTCTCGCGGTGTGTCACCAGACAATGGCTGGAATGACTATCAAATTTATCTCTCTCGAGTCCGTCGGGAAAATGGATAGCCGGCTCGTAACCCTTTTCCTCGCAATATACCCGGAATCGAATCCGCTGAGCCTGCTCGATCTGCATGGCGCTGTGAACCAGACTGACATCAAAAATGTCCAGGAAACGCTCGGCCATTGAGGGTACGTGTCTTTTTAACCGCACATTATGCACCTAATTAAGTAACCCAAAAGTGGTCTCAGCGCACAATAGAGGGCTAACTACAAAACTGCTCAATTCCGTTTGAGTGAAGGTAGTTAAAGCAAGAATCGCGCCCAATATGTCAAATGCTTTTAATTACAATGACTTAAAGTGTGAACCAGGCACGGTAAGCGGGGGATTGTAAAGTTTTCTGACAGTAGACTCAATTTTCAGGGGGCCGCTTGTGAATTTGACCCTATAGGGAACTTTCTGGTCCTAAGGGCTACTACTCCACCTCTGCTCTGGCCTTCAGTACCAAACTGCAGCCAGCAAGAGGCCCTGCAGGCAAAAGGACGACAATCAGTGGTGAACCGGGGGTAATGGCTGCAGCGTTGTATCCTGCCCCATCCAGATATCCCGCATGTCATAAGTGAAGTCACCCTCGATGGCCATAATGCCTATCAACACCAGCAACGCTAGAGGCGGTAACAGTACAGCGGTCACCAATACCATGCGCTCCCACATCATATGCATGAATATCGCGACGATGAAGCCCGCCTTAAGCACCATGAAGACCAATATCAGGGTCCAGCGCAAATAGCCTTCCACGTGAAAGTAGTCGACCATGTAAGACAGGGTGCTAAGTACAAACAGCAAAATCCATATTCTTATGTAGACACCCAAAGGATGTTGCTGACCACCTTCATAGACAACACCAGACGGTTGAGCTTGAGACTGCGACATGGAACTACTCCTGCATCACCATAAATAAAAGAAGGCAAATATGAAGACCCAGACCAGATCCACGAAGTGCCAGTAAAGCCCAGTAATTTCTACTATCTCGTAACCACGATTGTCGTAGTCGCCACGCTTGACCTTGAAGGCGACCACCAGCAGGTATATCACTCCAATCGAGACATGCAGGCCATGGAAGCCCGTAATCATGAAAAAGCTGGCACCAAACTGAGCAGCGCCCATTGGATTACCCCAGGGCCTCACACCCTCTGAGATGAGCTTGCTCCACTCAAATATCTGCATACCAACGAACATCGCGCCCAGCGTGGCCGTAGCGATCATCAACCAAAAGGTTTTCCGCTTGTCACGCCGGTATCCGTAATTGACCGCGAGTGCCATGGTGCCGGAGCTGGTAATCAATACAAACGTCATAATGGCGATAAGAATAAGCGGAATAGACTCGCCGAACAGCGTTAGTGCAAACACTTCGCTGGGCACCGGCCAGGGTGCAGTGGCTGATAGCCGCACAGTCATATAACCCGTGAGAAAAGTGGTGAAAATAAAGGTATCGCTGAGCAGGAATATCCACATCATCCCTTTGCCCCAGGGCACGTCGCGGAATGCCTCTCGATCGCTGGACCAATCTTGCGCCAGCCCCTCGACGCCTTCTACCGTATCCGATTGTGCCATAAAGAATATCCTCTCAAACGATTGCGTTCGGCCTTATCAGCTATTGAGCAGCAGGTAAAATAGTCCCGCCCACACCAGCAGCAGGAAGTGCGAATATAGGGTGCATAGGTCTACTGCGATGCGCGCCGCGCCCGGCTCAGCACTGCGCATGCGTATTGCCGTACGCAGCCACGCCACCAGGCCACCGATCACATGCAAGCCATGTACGGCGGTCAGCAGATAGAAGAAGCTGCTGGCAGGGTTTGTTGACACCAGATAGCCAGCGTTGCTGAGTTCACTCCAGGCCACTAGCTGACAACACACGAACAACAGTGTGCATACCCCGCCGACGTAGAACGCAGTCAATGCCCGTTGGTCATGCTGTCGCGACATGAAAATGCTGCTCACCTGCAGCGCAACACTGGCCACTACCAGCAGCCCAGTACTGAGCCAGAGCACACCTGGGTCCTGTACTGGCACCCAATCGCTATAGACCATGCGCAATCGATAGGCGACGACAAACAGCATGAACAAGGAAGCAGCCACGGCAAAAAACGCTCGCAGCCCTACTTTCTCCTTCGCCAGATCGAAAATTGCGACCTCAGCGGGAACTCCTACGCCATCGTGCCCAGACAACCAGGGTTTTTCCGCCAGCGTTTTAATCAGTGTAGTCATGCTGGTGCGCCCTCTCCAGAGCTATGCCCAGTATCATCTCCCACCTCACGCCCATCACCCAGTTCGCCAGGCTGATTTTGCGGGATAAAGTCTTCGTCGGCACCGGGCACGCTATAGTCATAGGCCCAGCGATAGACCACTGGCAGCTCGTCTCCCCAGTTACCGTGTGCCGGCGGTGTTTGTGGCGTCTGCCATTCCAGCGTCGTTGCGTTCCACGGATTGGCGCCCGCCAGCTTGCCTGTCTTCAAACTCATCAACATATTGATAATGAAAAGTATCTGCAGCACGCCAACCAGGATAGCTACTACAGAGATAAACTCGTTGAGGCTATGTGCAGACTCCGAGATAAACTCATAACCCTCATAGGCGTAGTAGCGTCGGGGCATGCCCTCAAAACCCAGATAATGCATGGGAAAATAAATCAGATACGTACCGACGAAGGTCACCCAAAAATGGATAACCCCCAGCGTTTCGTTATACATACGCCCGGTAATTTTTGGGTACCAGTGATAGATGGCTGCAAACACCACCATGATTGGCGCTATAGCCATCACCATATGAAAATGCGCGACCACGAAGTAGGTATCGGAGAGCGGAATATCAACCGCTACATTACCGAGAAAAAGCCCCGTCAACCCGCCGATCAAAAAGGTGCTAATAAAACCAATGGAAAATAGCATGGGGGTATTCAGATGAATGTTGCCGTGCCACAACGTCAGGGTCCAGTTGTAAACCTTGATGGCTGTGGGTATCGCGATGATCAATGTGGTGGTGGCAAAAAAGTAGCCCAGGTAGAGGTTCATACCTGAAACATACATATGGTGCGCCCAGACGATAAAGCTAATGCCGCCTATAGCCAGAATCGCCCATACCATCATGCGATAACCAAAGATATTTTTGCGCGCGTGCGTGCTCAAAATATCTGAGACTAATCCGAATGCCGGCAAGGCCACGATATAAACTTCAGGGTGACCAAAAAACCAGAACAGATGCTGAAACAAAACCGGGCTGCCACCACCGGTCTCAAGTGCCTGCCCCATGTGCACTATATAGGGCATAAAGAAGCTGGTACCCAATACTCGATCAAACATCAGCATGATGGCGCTGACAAAAAGGGCGGGGAAAGCCAGCAAGCCTAAAACCGTAGCGGTAATGATCGACCATATCGTCAGCGGCATACGCATCAGCGTCAAACCACGACACCGCGCCTGCAGTACGGTAGTAATGTAATTCAGACCGCCCATAGTAAAAGCGATAATAAACACCGCCAAAGACGCGAGCATCAAAATAATGCCCCAGTCTGTTCCCGGTGTACCCTGCAAAATCGACTGTGGTGGATACAGAGTCCACCCTGCCCCCGTCGGCCCCCCTGGTACAAAGTAGCTCGCTAACAAAATCAATACGGACAGCAGATAGAACCAATAACTGAGCATATTCAAAAACGGGAACACCATATCTCTGGCGCCGCACATCAAGGGAATCAAGTAATTGCCAAACCCGCCGAGAAAAAACGCTGTCAGCAGATAAATCACCATGATCATGCCGTGCATCGTTACGTATTGGTAATACGCGCTGGGATCAATAAACTCCAGGCTGCCGGGAAAACCGATTTGCATGCGCATCAGCCAGGACAGGACCAGCGCCAATATACCGACAGCTATAGCTGTACAGCCATATTGCACCGCTATCACCTTATGGTCCTGGCTCCAGACATACTTCCAGATAAATTTGTCCGGGCCTGCATGGTGTCCAGTGTCTTGATCAGCATATGCCATTACTGTTTTCCTCTAGCCGTTAGTCTTAGAGCGTCTTGAAGTAAGCGACGAGTGCATCGAGATCATCACTTCCCATGGGATAAGCTGCCATAACAGGGGGGTAACCCTCTACCAGCTTAGCCCCAGGATCGGTGATGGACTCTCGCAAATAAGCGTCGTCGGCAGTAACCGTGCTGCCATCGGCCAGTTGCTCGGTGCGTCCGTACATGCCTTTCCAGCTAGGACCCACCCCGCGGTTACCGTCCAGAGAGTGGCACGCTATACAGCCGTGCTGCTGCGCCAACTGCGCTCCGCGTTCAATCAGGTTACCCACCGGTGCTGGTTTGCCCTGGCTTTCCGCAAAAGTGGTTTGTTGCGAAAGCCACGCCTGGTAGTCCTCTCGACTATCGACCACTACTTCGCTGCGCATGTTGTAATGTCCCACTCCGCACAGTTCGGCACACATAACCTCGAAAGAGCCCAAGCGCGTAGGCGTCATCCAGAAATAACTGACCAGCCCGGGCACCACATCCATCTTGGCGCGAAACTGGGAGACGTAGAAATCGTGCAGTACATCTTTGGATCTAAGGTTGAACTTGATCGGCTGATCCAGTTCGATATGCGCAGCGGCGCCAGTAACGACAATGTCATCCTGGCCCCAAGGGTCATCAGGATCTATGCCCAGTGGATTGTCGAAGGTGACGTTGCGATTGTCGGCCTTGCCCAAAGCACCGTCGAGTCCGGGATAACGATAGCTCCATTGCCACTGCTGCCCAACCGCTTCGATAATCACTGCATCATCGGGCACGTTGATAAAGTCTGTATAAACAATCAGCCCCGGTGTAAGCATGGCGATTACGCCCAGGCCGGTGAGACCTGTTAACCATGCCTCCAACTTACTGTTCTCCGGCTCGTAAGCCGCCGTCCGATCGGGACGGTGACGGAATTTAATTACACAATAAGCAATAAACAGATTAACGGCGATGAACACGAAGCCGGTCACCCAAAAGGTAATCAGGATCGTGGTATCCATAGCGCCCCAGTTAGAAGCCAGCTCAGTGAACCACCAAGGACTCCAGAAATGAAAGATGACCGAACCGATCACCATCAATATCAACACAATTGCCAGAGCCATAGATCCCAATCCTTTATCAGTAGTGGCTGTCGATAAATATCACCGTGAAAACCAACAACAAGTAAGCTATGGAAAAAAGAAACAAGTTAAGCGCGCGCTTGCGCTGCACGGGCCGGCGCGCGAAATCTATCGTCCATACCAGGTATACAAGACCGGCGATGGAAGAAACCACTAGATACACTGGTCCCGCGTAGCCAGTCACAGCCAGCGCCATGGTTGCTGGCAGTAGCGCGGCCGTATAGAGCAGCATTTTGGCCTTGGTGACAAAACTGCCGCTAGTGACTGGCAGCATAGGGATACCAGCGCGGCGGTATTCTTCTTCGCGCAGTAAAGCCAGCACCCAGAAGTGAGGTGGCTGCCAGATAAACATAATGACAAATAGCAAGATGGCAGGCAGACCGATCTCGCCGGTCACGGCCGCATAGCCAATAACGGGGGGTAAGGCGCCAGCGATACCGCCAATCTCTGTACACAGGTCGGTGCGGCGTTTAAGCCACATCGTATAGATCACAACATAAAAATAGATGGTGCCGACCGCTAGCGCGGCAGACAATAGATTGACAGTCAAGAACAGCACAACAAACGCCGCTCCTCCCAGCGCCAGCCCTACTTGCAAAACCTGCTGTAATTCGAGCCTACCGGCTGCTGTGGCTCTATTCGCGGTGCGCGACATGAGCGGGTCGATATCGTGGTCAATATAATTGTTCAGCAAACCTGCAGAAGCTGAGGCAAGCCAGGTACCGGTGAGCGTGCAAACGATCAGCCAGGGTTCAAGCGTGGGGCCGGCCGCAAGCCACATACCGGCAAAGGTTGTAACCAGCGCAACGAGGGCAATACGGGGCTTCGTCAGCTCGACATAGTCAGCCGCCTGTGAACGTACAGTTGTTGCCGGTGCCCCCATACAGATCTAACCTGCTGGTTGTTGTTATAGTTATACTTATTTTTATTTGTTATTAAGGACGCTTGTCCTAATAACAAAACCAAATATTTAAGGCTTACAACGTTACTGCTTATGCCGCGATCTCATGGCACGCCTATTGTTTTAGCGCAATATAGACTTAAAAGCCAGCGCCTTTTCTGCCTAATTTAATGGGTAACCTCCAATAGAGTAGTCCTGTGATCGCTGCATCGACACTGACACGAATAACCAACTTTCTGTACACTTGCCCTTGTTTGATGTCCGTCAGCAAGGTCTGATGACACTCCGCACAGTGAGAAAGCGATAACTATGAGCGACGACGACAGCACCGAAACAGATGCGCCTAACGTAGTAATGGACCGGCTCGGGCATCCCAAAATTGCGGCCGCTGACTATCAGTCGCCCTATGATCAGGACTGGCGCGTTCTGTTCGGTCTCACCCTAACCTGCGTCTATCTGATATTGATGTCGCTCTACATCGGCAATGAGGTGGGCTGGCTTGACTTCACTCACCTCTCTGTCGAGCGAATGGGCAGCTTCCTGGAGGGTGCTTTCGCACCGCTGGCGTTTCTCTGGCTGGTCATTGGGTACTTTCTACAAAAGAAAGAGCTACGCCTGAATACCGACGCTATGAAAATGCAGTTTATCGAAATTCAAAAGTCAGCCGAGCAGGCAGTCGAACAAACTCAGGCTATCGCGCGCAGTGAGCTGCATCAACGCCGTGAGTCTTTTCTCAAAATGGCGGAATTGGTGCGTTCTCAGCTGGGCACCATTGTCGGGATGATATACCTGTCTAGCCAGATGTCGGAAAGCAATGAAGAGACAGTTTCAACCGAAAAGCTCTCCCATCTCTGGATGACTATGGGTCGTGACGACCCGGAAGTGTTTTCCCGTGAAATGCTGCGTTTGCTCACTATCAGCTCAGAGACCTACCGCTACAAACTGCTGTTTGGCACAGAGATCAGGACACGCCATACCGAGAATTTTGAACATACCTTCGCCAGACTGATCAATGCCGCGCGCCGCTGTGATGAAGACCAGATGGTTGAGGATGCCCTCTTGGGAGGTTCTCACGGCAGCATGTATCAACGCATAAAGACGGTCCGGGAAAACATTCCTGCCGGTTTTCGTATGGGAGAGTACGACTTCGACCCGGATTCACGGGTGAGCGATAAACCTACTGCCTAAGTCATTCTTAAACTTTGCCAGCGCTATGCCCAGGCGCTGTTGGCAACGTAAGTACCGTCCCCGTTTGATGCTGAACTTTGGTCAGCAGCCCCTGCCCTTCAACAACGATTCAAGCCTAAACACGTGTGCATCTTGAGTGCGCAGCACACGCAGAGCACTGGCTATCTCCAACAGGTACTCAGCGTTAGAACCACTGGGACCATTGCTGCGCTCGATCTGCGCCGCAATTTCAGCGAGTGGAGCGGTGCCCAAAAATGCCGGGTTGTCGTGATCAGCAAAATATACTGTCCCCAACACCCTGTCGCCGCCATCAATATCCACATCCAGTGTCACCCGTCGATAGCCGTTTTTCTCACGGTGGTCCAGATGCTCAAATACATCCTCTGTGACTTTATAAACCACTCCCGAACAGACAGCACCAGGCACCGGGGTCAACGTCAGCACTCTGCCCGGCGCCTCCGGTGTGCCTCGATGATCATGCGAACCCTGCCAAAAACGCCGCTCCCAGCCGCTGATAGTCGCCTGGCGGCGATCCAAAAAAGGAAAGTCCGCCTTCCAAATCAATGAACCATAGCCAAATACCCAATGCTCAGTCATCGCTACAGCGATACCTGCAGTGCGATCCGCGGCGCTATGCCTGGCGCAGGAAAGCCAACCGCCTGCTGATAGTCTTCATCCAGCAAATTAGTGATCGAAAACTCAACCCTGACTTGCTCCTGCGCCTGCCAGGCCAGACTCAGGTCCAACGTGTTGTAGGCATCCAGCTGATAATCGAGGCTGTCCCCGGTATGCAAACTCGATTCAACAACAGAATCTACCCACAGGTACTCAAGGCTGCCGCTGACACGCTCAGTCAACTCGTA
Organism: Candidatus Litorirhabdus singularis; assembly: GCF_026262625.1. GTDB lineage: Bacteria > Pseudomonadota > Gammaproteobacteria > Pseudomonadales > Halieaceae > Litorirhabdus > Litorirhabdus singularis. The sequence continues at coordinate 411,647 of NZ_SHNN01000002.1, read as the reverse complement.
GAACGCCGTGGCTCCCGCTTTATACTCCGGGCGCCCACGCAGCTGATCGTCGCTATCCTGTATATCAATATCCAGATAGGTCGCATGTGCCACAACGCGTCCACGCTCCGTGAGAGGCAGCTGCAACCCCAACTCCAGCCCCCGGCTATCGACGCGATCACGATTAATGTTGGTAAAGGTAGCGTCATCAAAATCAATCAAGTCGTCGAAGCGGCTTTCGAACACGGCCAGGTTAATCGAAAGCGCATTGGCAAAGCGATGCTCGACCCCGATATCCCAGCTCTCAGCCGTTTCAGATTTGAGATCCGCGTTACCGACCAAGGGGTGGGCCAAGGCGAAAAAACTCGGTGGCTTAAAACCCTGCCCCCAATTGGCACGCCATACGGTGTTACCGTCGTTAATACGCCACACGGCGCCAACACGCGCTGTGGTTTCGCTGCTGATAGCATCCGGATCGTCATAGCGCGCACCCAAGGAAACGGACAAGGCTGCGGTGATATCGTGCTGCACCTCAACAAACGCCCCCAGCGTATCCCGCTCCAGGCTAAAATCCGCCGGGATCAATATTCCAAAATCTACATAGCCCTGACTATCGCCCTCTTCGCGGCGCCCGTCCAGGCCAAAGCTGAGGCGAGTTCGCTCCCAGCTGAGGTTATTGTTCCAATTGAGCTGGTAGCGGTCAAAGTCGGTGTCGGAACCGGTGGGCGGAATGTTAGATCCCGGGGCAATACCTGGTGACATTTCTTCGCCGTCGAACCCAAACCAATTGAAAGTGAGCTCGCTGCGCCAATTATCCAGTAGCTGGCCGCTTAATTTGAACTGAGTCGACGCCGACTCACTCGCAGCCTCATCCAAATCGCGCCAGACCGCCAGTTCGGGACCACCGCTATCCTCTGGGAAGCTAGTACGTTCACTGTCGCTATAGCGCAGGGCGCCGGACAAATGCCAGTCCTGGCTCAGTGAGTAGTTGAAGCGGGTATTAAAGAAATCGATCTGCTGACGACTTCCCGGCACGGGTTCACCGGAGTCATGGGTTCCGGCACTGACGACAATGCCACGCTCGGCCGTGCCAGCCGCTAAAGTTCCCGTGCCTCTGGAGTATCCATCGGCACCGATTTCTGCTCGCAGGCTGGCCGTTGGCCCGTCACCCGGGGGGCGGGTAATCAGGTTGAGCGCACCGGATAGAGCATCCGCTCCGTAAATAGCCGACTGCGGGCCTCTGATTAACTCAATGCGGGTGACGGTGCTGACATCTATGGTGGAAAAATCGAAACTTCCGCCGCGAGTATTCACCGGATTATTCACCTGCACTCCATCGATAAGAACGATGGTGAAATTGGCCTCTCCACCGCGGACGTAAAGACTGCTAACACCGCCGGCGCCGCCTTGCTGGTTAATACTGACGCCGGGCAGCGACTGTAACAGCGCCTCCAGCCGATCCTTGTTGCGGGCAGCGATCTCAGTTGCGTCTACCACGGATATCTGGCCGCTCATTTCGGATGGGGATAAATCCAACCGGGTACCGACGACGTTAACGGTCTCCAGGCCGTCGCCAGTTTGTGCGCAGGCAGGCAACACAGTCCCAGATAGCGCCGCGGTTAGCAGAGTTAGAGGTAATAGTTGGATCGCTGTCATTGAACTGGGTACCTTAATTTTCACACTATTTTTCTGCGATGGAGAATACCATAATCGGGATTCTACGACTGGCCTGACAGCGGGACTGATAGTCGATATAGACGGGCACTAACTGACTGATCATAAGCCACAGGCGCTCATAGTCCTGACCGTCCGCCTCCCTGACAGTCACCGCCAGCTGACGCCGTGCTACCCAGAGTCTCGCTTCCCCTGAAGCACGCAGGTTATTGGCCCACTGCGGGTCAACGGGCGCTCCGCCCATAGAGCCCACCACTACCAGCTTTTCGCCATCACAAAAATAGGGCAATACGGCGCGCCGCGGCAAACCGCTGCTACGACCGCGGGTCTCCAACAATAACGCGGGCCTGGATTGAATACCGCTTTGCCTTGCGAAAACCCGATTAACCAGTGAGTATCCGGAAAATTTTACCAGCCACTGATCGAACTTTAATCCAGCTGGTGATGTCAAAACATCGAACAAGGACGTCATAGTTTTCTCCGCCGATACTGGTACACTGTAGCGTCAATTTTACCACCTTTAATAGAGTGATTTTGTTTTGAATCGAGTCCTTAATAACCTCTCGCTGACATCGAATGCCGCGCCTTCCCGTTTTATACCGCGGGAGTCGGCGCTGTTGCTGACGCTTATACTGATACTATCGCTGGCGGGCGCCCTGCTTAGTAACGATAGCGTGGCCGCTGTTGCCTATACCAAGGAGCAATCCACCACCGCAATCGATTTAGTCAACAAACTTGAAACACGCCACTACTCTAAGCGCGAATTTGATGATGCCCTTGCCTCAGACCTGTTTGACGCCTATTTTCGCGGTCTCGACCCCAGCCACCTGTTTCTTTTACAAAGTGATCTGGACGAATTCGAGCCGCAACGTCTGCAGTTGGACGATGAATTCAGAGAGGGCAATCTCGACACTGGCTTCAAGATTTTCAACCGTTACCAGCAACGGCTTGAGACCCGACTTGAATGGGTGGTGCGCGAGCTACCTGCGCTGGTTGAGGCAATGGACTTCGAGGTCGATGAGAGCCTCTCGCTAGAGCCTGAGAAGCGTGCCTGGGCCAAAGATATGTCTGAGGCAGATGAGCGCTGGCGGCTCCAAATCAAAAGTGCAGTGCTGAGCCTGAAACTTGCCGACAAGCCCCAAGACGAGCTAGCCAGCACGCTCATTAAACGCTACGAAAACCAACAGAACCGGGTCCAACAATACAACGAGCAGGACGCGTTTCAGGTATACGCTAATGCGCTGACCGAGCTGTATGACCCGCACACCAATTACCTGTCGCCGCGTACCTCTGAAAACTTCAATATCAACATGAGTTTATCTTTGGAAGGTATTGGAGCCGTTCTCCAGCTGCAGGATGAATATACCAAGGTCACTCGCGTAGTGGCTGCTGGACCGGCGGACAAGCAGGGTGAATTGAAGCCTTCAGATCGCATCATAGGCGTAGCTCAGGGTGATGATGAGTTTCAGGATGTCATCGGCTGGAGACTGGATGAGGTCGTGGATTTGATACGAGGTCCCAAGGACACCACCGTGCGCCTGCAGGTTATTCCAGCAAGCTCCAAGTCAACCGATTCCCGCAAGGTGATTACCATTGTGCGCAATAAAGTCAAGCTGGAGGAGCAAAGTGCGCAGAAATCGATCGTTGAGATTCCGGACGGTGACGGCGTGCGGCGTGTCGGCGTGATTGATATTCCCGCTTTTTATATCGATTTTGAAGCTCTGCGCCAGGGTGACGAAAACTACAAAAGCACCACCCGGGACGTCAAACAATTGTTGGACGAATTGGTGGCTGACGGCGTAGAGGGCATTATTATTGATTTACGCAATAATGGCGGAGGATCATTGCAAGAAGCTAATGAGCTTACCGGGCTGTTTATTGAGTACGGTCCCACCGTACAAATACGCCACTCTTCCAGCAAAGTCTTTCGTGACGGTAAGCGGTTACGCTCTGCTTACTATGAAGGCCCGGTCGCTGTTTTGATTAACCGTTTAAGCGCCTCGGCCTCGGAGATTTTTGCCGGTGCGATTCAGGACTATCAGCGCGGCATCATCATTGGCACGCAGTCCTTTGGCAAAGGCACGGTGCAAACTTTGATCCCGTTGCCCGAAGGTCAACTGAAGCTGACCGAGTCAAAGTTCTACCGTATTAGCGGTGAAAGCACCCAGCATCGCGGTGTCATTCCCGACGTTGAATTTCCGTCTCAGTATGACAAGGAACAAATTGGTGAAAGTAGTCTGGATCACGCGCTGAACTGGGACAAGATCAACCCGGTCAGGCATCGCAAATACCACGATATTCCCGGTTCGCTGGACGCATTGAAAGACCAGTACCAACAGCGTGTGGCGAGCGACCCTGACTTTATTTATCTGGAAGACAGCATAGCCCTGGCTGCTGAGGCGCGTAAAATCACCACGCTACCGCTGCAGGAATCCGCGCGGCTGCAGCTGCGCGAAACACAAACTCAGAAGACCCTCGATATTGAAAATAAGCGCCGCATTGCGAAAGGGTTAGACCCGCTTGAAAGCCTTGACGAAGACGAGCCGGAAGAAAGTGCTGACGCCAGTGCCGTCAGCGATGACTCAGATGCGGTCATGGACGCAGCGCTAGACGCAGAAACTGCACCTGTGGCTGATGACATTACAGCAGACGAGCTTGCAGTAAACAGCAGTGAGGAAGCAGAATCAGAAGAAGACGATGAAGACGAGGATGAAGACGAGGATATTTTGCTGCGTGAAGCCGGTAATATCCTGTTAGATGCCCTGCAGATAGGCAACAAGGCCGTGGCTAGCAACTCCTAAAGACGTACGTTAGTACTGCTATCGTCCCTTGCTTCATCGACCTGGGTGATAAAAAAGGCCAATTCTTCACACAACGCCGCGCTCGCGGCGTCGGGGTTCTGCTGGGCGATCTGGTTAGCCAACAACTTGGCACGCTGCAGTCGCTCACAGTAATCCGCCATCACCAGGTTAAGTTCCTCTGATACTTCCGCAAACTGATCCCGCGGGCGCAGCTTGAGTACCTGATACAAATTACCCTCTCCCAGACCCTTGATGGTGCGTTCTATAGCATACACAGGACCGGCTATATGGAAGCTGATGTCACGGCTAATGAAATACACCATGATGACCGCGACAATTTCCAGCCCGGCCACGGTCAGAGTGAATACACTGAACAGGCTGCCGTCATTGCCCAACCGCTGCTCTAGAAGCGAGGCCGCCAGAATGATGACATTCAGCGAAATCAGGGTGATTAGAACAGTGCTCAGTATCAGCTTATGCTGAAACTCATTTTTGATAATGACCTGCTTGCGTTGTTGGGTCATGACAACTCCAGTTATTATTAGGGTGAATTTACTATAGCACTCCTGCTGGCGACCGGACCCGCCTATACCAAGTGTTTACCCGACCGACCTGCATCTGCGCAGGTCATCAAGGCGGCCAGCGTCCGGACTTGCTGGATTCACCGTACCAGGCCAGGCTTTCGCGCAGCTTGACCACACCACCGACGATGATTAGCGTTGGAGCGTGAATAGTCTCATCCGCCACCCGTTCCGGCATGGTCGCCAGAGTACCCACAAAAGTACGCTGCTGGCGGGTAGTGCCCTGTTCTATGAGTGCGACCGGGGTGTTCTCATCGCGCCCACAGCGACACAGATTAGCGCAAATAGCCGATAGACCCTGTAAGCCCATATAGAAGACCAGAGTCTCGCTGGCGCTGGCAAGATCCTGCCAGGGCAGATCGACACTGCCATCGCGCAGGTGTGCAGTCAGAAAACGTACTGACTGTGCGTGATCTCTGTGCGTCAGTGGAATACCGGCATAGCTGGCGCAACCGCTGGCGGCGGTAATGCCGGGCACTACTTGAAAGGGGATCTGATGCGCCGCCAGCAATTCAATTTCCTCGCCGCCGCGCCCGAATATAAAGGGGTCGCCGCCCTTCAGGCGCGCGACTCGTAAGCCCTTCTGAGCCAGCTCCAGCAGCAACTGGTTAATTTCCTGCTGCGGCAATGTATGTTGATCGCGCCGCTTGCCGACATAAATTCTCTCTGCATCTCGTCGCGCCATTTCTAATATTGGGGTTGTGACGAGACGATCGTAGACCACCACGTCAGCCGCCTGCAGCAGACGTGCAGCTCGAAACGTCATCAGGTCAGGGTCTCCAGGGCCAGCGCCAATCAAAAACACCTCCCCGCTGCTCTCCACAGGAGCCTCTGCCAGCGATCGCTCCAACTGCTCGGTAGCACGTTGCTCCTGCCCTGACAGCACCAGTTCCGCGATGGGGCCGTCCAGGGTTGATTCCCAGAACAATCGACGCGCCTCAAGGTCTGGCAGCGCCTGCTTTACCTTGTCGCGCAAACTCCCGGCAAAATGCGCTAATTTTCCGTAGGCATGTGGCAGCGCCGCTTCAATCAAACTGCGCGTGCGTCTAACCAGCACCGGGCTGCGTCCGCCGCTGCCAACTGCCACTAACAAAGGGCTGCGGTCAATTAACGCCGGAAATATAAAGCTGCATAGATCCGGGTTATCTACCACATTGACGGGTATAGCACGCTCTCCTGCCCATTGCGCTACCGCTTCATTGACGCTGATATCCGGTGTTGCCGATATGATTAGCAACGGTTGCTCTGTGCCCTGTAACGTTGACCACTGCTGCCATGACTGTTGCACGTAGCGGCCTTGGTTGCCCGCCAGCAATTGCTCAACCTCCGCGTCCACTTCAGGGGCGATGACGGTGACCTGCGCTTCAGCCTTGAGTAACAACCGCAGCTTGCGCAGCGCCACACCACCACCGCCAACGACCCAGACCGGGCGGTTGGTTAATTCAAAAAAGAGAGGTAAATAGTCCATCGATCAGGGTGGAGACAAGCGCTCTAGCCCGGCCATATAAGGGCCTAATGCAGACGGTACCAATACCGAGCCATCAGCCTGCTGGTAGTTTTCCAGGATTGCCACAAGCGTGCGGCCAATCGCCAGACCAGAACCGTTCAGGGTATGCAACAACTCCGGTTTACCGGTCTCCGGGTTACGCCACCGCGCCTTCATACGCCGGGCCTGATAATCACCGAAATTGCTGCAGGATGAAATTTCGCGATAGGTTTGTTGCGCCGGCAGCCAAACCTCCAGATCATAGGTGGTATTCGCATTGGCACTGGTATCTCCCGCGCACAACAGGACCTTTCTATAGGGCAATTCCAGCGCTCTGAGAACAGCCTCGGCATGACCGGTCAAAGCTTCGTGGGCAGCCGCTGAATGCTCTGGTCGCACCATTTGCACTAACTCGACTTTTTCAAACTGGTGCTGTCTGATCATGCCCCGGGTATCGCGGCCATAACTGCCAGCTTCGCTGCGAAAACACGGTGTATGAGCAACATAGCGTAAACCTTCACCCAATTCATCGGGTTCGATAATACGATCGCGGACCATATTGGTTATCGGCACCTCGGCGGTGGGAATCAAGTAAAAATCCACATCATGTCGCAATTTGAAAAGGTCCTCTTCAAATTTTGGCAACTGGCCGGTGCCACGCAATGAATCTGCGTTGACGATATAGGGTACATAGAGCTCTGTATAACCGTGCTCTCGCGTATGCAGGTCAAGCATAAACTGCGTCAGCGCCCGGTGCAGTCGCGCCACTGGCCCACTCATCACGGCGAAACGAGCACCGGTGATCTTGGCTGCCATTTCAAAATCAAGACCCTTTAGTTGTGCGCCCACATCGACGTGATCCAGCACCTCAAACTCTGGCACCGTGGGCTCGCCCCAACGCTCCAGCTCTTGATTATCTGCCTCTGTTTTACCCACCGGCACCACGGCAGCAAGCAGGTTGGGCAGCGACATCATCAAATTATCCAGCTCATTCTGCAGCTGGCGTGCCTGCGCGGCAGCCTCATCCAGTTGTGCAGAAATACGCTCCAGCACCGCGTTAACGGTCTGCTTGGCTTCATCTACCGGCGTGCCCGCTTTGACCAGTTCGCCAATCTGTTTGGAGGCCTGCTTTTTTTCTGCCTGCAAATTCTGACTATCGATGTCAGCCTGCTTGCGTCTGGCATCCAGCGCCAGAAAAGCGTCTATATCAAAACTCAAGTCACGCCGCGCCAATTCAGCTGCAACCAGGGCGGGGTCCTTGCGAACCATTTTTATATCAAGCATTTAGTGAACCTGTTACCAAATAAACCGAGTCAAAACCATAGAAAGCCATACGCCCAGAAGGCAGGTTGCCACACTCAGTAGCACATATCCCGCAGCCATAGCCGCATGCCCGTTCTCCAACAACGTCACCGCCTCCAGCGAAAACGTAGAGAAGGTTGTAAAAGCGCCGAGAAAACCAATAATGAATACACTGCGCCAGTCAGGGTGTATCAACCCCTTCTCAACAATAATGACGTACATAACACCAATCAAAAACGAACCCAGCACGTTCACCGATAGCGTACCTATGGGAAAATGATTGGCGGAAGATGCGGACATGACGCTCGACAACCAATGTCGTGCCAGAGCACCACCGGCTCCCCCCAGTGCTATCAGCAGCATGTGTTTCATAGTTCAGTCTGAATCGGCAGGATTTTCATAGCGGCGTATTGTACTGTTTTTATCCTGTTCGCGCAGGCTCGCGAGCTTGTCTGCGATCCTCTGTTCCAGGCCTCTATCCGTCGGGTGATAATAAACGCGATCGCGCAATTCAGGTGGAAAGTAATTTTCGCCGGCGGCAAAGCCACCGGGTTCGTCGTGTGCGTAGCGGTACTCCTCACCATGTCCAAACGACTTCATCAACTCCGTAGGGGCGTTGCGCAAATGCATAGGCACTTCGTAACCGGGCTGTGACTCGACGTCCGCAACGGCAGCCTTCCAGGCGCTATAAACCGCGTTACTCTTGGCCGCGCTGGCCAGATAACTGATGGCCTGAGCCAACGCCAACTCGCCCTCCGGGCTACCCAGACGTTCCTGCACTTGCCAGGCATCCAGCGCGATACTCAATCCGCGCGGGTCCGCATTGCCAATATCTTCACTGGCCATGCGCACCACGCGCCGGGCGAGATAGAGTGGGTCGCAGCCGCCGTCCAGCATACGGGCAAACCAGTACAGAGCAGCGTCAGGTGAACTCCCTCTGACGGCTTTGTGCAAGGCTGATATCTGGTCGTAGAACAGGTCGCCGCCCTTGTCAAAGCGGCGCAAAGAGCCCTGCAGTACTTCTTCAATGATCGCCTCGTCTATAACCTGGCTGTCATTTGCTGCTGCAGGGCTCTCCCTCAGATCGCCTTCGGCGCTAAGATCAAGTGCCAGCTCCAACAGATTGAGCGCACGTCTGGCGTCGCCGTCTGCACTCAATGCCAGCTTTCTAAGGTTATCCGGGCTTACTGTTGTCGCTGTGCCCAATGTGGCCAGCGCACCATCGAGCACCTGACAAAGTTCATCGGTGTCGAGATTACGCAGTTTGTAAACACGACTGCGTGACAACAGCGCGTTGTTCAGTTCAAACGAAGGGTTCTCGGTGGTCGCGCCAACAAAAATCAGCGTGCCGTCTTCCACATACGGCAAAAAGGCGTCTTGCTGTGACTTGTTGAAGCGGTGTACTTCATCCACAAAAAGGATAGTGGCACGTCCGCGCGAGCGCTGATCCTGCGCCTGCGCTACCGCTTCACGTATCTCTTTGACCCCGGACAGGACCGCCGAGAGCGCGATAAAGTGAGCCTCAGCGGTAGCGGCGAGCATTCTGGCCAGTGTGGTCTTGCCCACACCCGGCGGGCCCCACAACACCATAGAATGCAGCTGGCCGCGTTCTACTGCCTCACGCAGTGGTTTACCGGCTCCCAAAAGATGTTGTTGCCCATAATAATCCGCCAACGTCTGCGGGCGCACGCGCGCTGCTAGGGGCTGGTAGGCGGGTTCAGGATCTGAGAACAGATCACTGCTCATAACGATAAAAATCAACCCCGTCGGGCGGCACAAACGTAAACTCAGCAGGTTCCAGCGGCGGGTTCAGCAATACCTCGGAAAACTCGATCTGCGTGGTATTGCCCAGCGCATCCAATACCCGCATGCTGCCGGGAACGTCGGCGTTCAATCGTAATTCAACCTCTACAAAGCTGCCATCGCTAACGCGGGGTTTTAGCAGGTAGCCTCCCCCGTCCGTCACCGAGACTTCATAGTGCGCTTCAAGGCCGGCACCGCCATCTGCAAATATTGCCAGAGGGCTACTCGACTGCTGCTCATCCAAGCCACGCTCTGTCGCTGTCTCCAACTCGGCGTCGTAGTGCACCAGCGTTTTGCCATTGGCAATCAGCAGCTGTGCATCGGGATTATCAATGGCCCAGTAAAAATAGCCTGGCTGCAGCACCTTGAAACGCCCATTACTGACCTCCAGCTCAACGCCTGAATCATCCAACACACGCTGCTCAAAACTGCCACTGAGGCTGACGATGGCCGCCAGCTGCTGTTGTAAGCCGGACTCCGCCACAGCCGGGTTCATCCACAACAGGCTAAGCGCAAAAACCAGTAGCGCCTTCATGACTCCACCGGTGGTGGCGCCAGCACTTCGCGCTGACCATTGGTGCCCATTTCAGTAACCACGCCAGCCGCTTCCATCGATTCAATCAGTCGTGCTGCGCGATTATAGCCAACCCGTAATTTACGCTGCACCGACGAAATACTGGCGCGCCGACTTTGCGTCACGTAATACACGGCTTCGTCATAGAGGGCATCGACTTCTTCGCCATCATCACCGGTCGGCGCTTCGCCCGGAAGCGCCGCAGTGGCGCTACCCTGATCTAACAGGCCATCGATATAACGAGGTTCGGAGCGTCGTTTCCAGTCCGCTACCACCGCGTGCACTTCATGATCGTCTACAAACGCACCATGCACTCGGACCGGCACTGCGGTGCCGGGGGGCAAATACAACATGTCGCCGTGACCCAGCAGCTGTTCGGCACCGCCCTGATCCAGAATGGTTCTGGAGTCGACCTTCGATGACACCTGGAAGGCGATACGCGTAGGCACGTTGGCCTTGATCAAGCCGGTGATAACATCCACTGAAGGACGCTGAGTGGCGAGTATCATGTGAATACCGGCGGCTCTTGCCTTCTGCGCGATACGCGCGATAAGTTCTTCCACCTTCTTGCCGACTACCATCATCATATCGGCGAATTCGTCTATCACAACAACGATAAACGGCAGCTTCTCCAGGTCCGGGGCCACCTGTTCCTCGTCTGTCATTTCAAACATGGCGTCTGGCACCCACAGTGGATCCTTCAGCGGCTCCCCTGCTTTCTGCGCATCAAGCACTTTGCGGTTATAACCTGCCAGGTTCCTGACGCCCAGGGCAGCCATCAGCTTATAACGACGCTCCATTTCTGCCACGCACCAGCGCAAGCCATTGGCCGCGTCTTTCATATCGGTAATAACCGGCGTCAACAAGTGTGGAATTCCGTCGTAGACCGACAATTCCAGCATTTTTGGATCCACCAGAATCAACCGCACGTCCGCGGGCGTCGACTTATACAGAAAGCTCACCAACATGGCGTTGACGCCTACCGACTTACCCGCTCCGGTGGTACCGGCAACCAACAGGTGGGGCATCCGCCCAAGGTCAGCGACGATTGGTTGCCCGGCAATGTCGTGGCCTAGTGCCAGGGTGAGCGGTGACTTGGAATCTTCAAATGCTTCCGAGGACAACACTTCACGGAAGTTGACGATCTCCCGGTCTTCGTTGGGGATCTCAATACCGACCACCGACTTACCGGGAATGACCTCTACCACGCGCACGCTAATAACCGCCAGCGAGCGCGCCAGATCCTTGGCCAGATTACTGATACGGCTGACCTTAACACCGGCAGCGGGCTGGATTTCAAAGCGCGTAATAACAGGCCCCGGATACACTGCCACCACTTCCGCCAGGACGCCAAAATCAGCCAGTTTGATCTCTAATATCTTCGATAATTTCTCCAGATCCTCTGGCGAATAGCCGCGACTGGGGTCACGCACCTGCTCATCCAGTAAATCCAGCGGTGGTAAGGTACCCGTGACAGGCGCATCAAACAGCGGTTGCTGCTTCTCTTTTTCGACGCGATCACTCTTTTTAATGGCTACCTGGAGCGGTTTTATTTTAGGGGGTTTACGTTTCTTCTCTTTCTCGACATGCTGGGTGATAACAGCCTTGCGCTCTTCCTGCACCTTTTTCTGCGCCCGTTTCTCCATAAACTGGTCGTAACGCAGCAGGATGTTATGCCGGCTACCTTCAATCAGGCGCAAAGTTCCAGCACCCAGGGTGTCCATCAGTCGCAACCAGCTGAGATCCGTGAATACGGTGACCCCAAACAGAAACACAGCCACCAGGATCAGACGACTGCCAGTGACGCTGAAGGCGTCGGTGAATGAACCACCCACGGCCAGCCCTAAAACCCCGCCCAGACCCTGCGGCAATGCAGCAGTACCCAAGTCATTCATCGCCGCCAAGGCGGTGCCAGCGATCATCACCAGGCTCAGGCCCACTACGCGGATAACCAGTGTTACCCAGTCGACCGGCGCCTCCTCGTGGCGATGCTGAAACAGTATCCAGGCACGATAGCCCAACATTACCGGAAACAGGTAGGCCAGATAACCAAACAACGAAAAGAACACATCGGCAAGCCAGGCACCGGCCGGGCCACCCGCGTTACCAACATAACCCTGGCTACCGGTTCCTGACCACCCCGGATCCGCAGGCGAATAGGTAATCAGGGACAGCAACAAATACAGGCAAGCTGCCGTTATTCCTATGAAAGCGCCTTCGCGCAATCTGGGCCCAAGAAAATTTCTAGCTGTTGTGGCTTCTGCTACCAAACCATACCCCGCCCGAGATCAGGACTGTCATAAAACCGTTTGTGAGAACACATGTCGAAACCCTTCGCGCAATGTGCGAATTGTCCGGTACGATTATGCTTAATTTTTTATTTTATTTCAAAAGCTTAGCGATGGTATTTAGAATTATTCACACTCTTTTGCACAGCGTGGGACTTTAATTTATGCTTTGCGCCTCCATTAAAGCGCATTAGACACTCCATTGACCCAGCTACCAGGTATCCAGCATGAGCACCCCTCAGCACCACCGACTCATTATTCTCGGCTCCGGCCCCGCCGGCTACACCGCCTCTATCTACGCCGCCAGAGCCAATCTGCAACCGGTGGTTATCACCGGTATTCAACAGGGTGGGCAGTTGACCACCACCACGGACGTCGACAATTGGCCCGGTGACGTAGAAGGGCTGCAGGGGCCAGATCTGATGCAGCGCATGCTGGAGCACAGTCAGCGCTTTGAGACCGAGGTCATTTTTGATCATATTGAGTCGGTAGACTTGAAAGCTCGCCCTATCGTTTTAGAGGGCACCGCCAGCTACACCTGCGATTCACTGATTATCGCCACCGGCGCTTCAGCCCAGTACCTGGGACTGCCCTCAGAGGAAGCGTTTATGGGCAAAGGTGTTAGCGCCTGTGCCACCTGCGATGGGTTTTTCTACCGGGGACAAAAGGTAGCCGTCATCGGCGGTGGTAATACCGCTGTTGAGGAAGCCCTGTATCTGTCTAACATTGCCTCAGAAGTCATACTGGTACACCGCCGGGACAGTTTACGGGCTGAAAAAATTCTGCAGGACAAGCTATTTGAGAAAGAACGTAACGGTAATGTCACCATCCACTGGGACCATACGTTGGAAGAAGTGCTGGGTGATGACTCGGGTGTTACAGGTATGCGAATAGCATCCACTGCCGACGGCGTTGCCAGAGACATCGAACTCAGCGGCGTGTTTATTGCCATTGGACATAAGCCCAACACGGACCTGTTTCAGGACCAATTAGAGATGAAAGACGGCTATATCAAGATTCACAGTGGCACCGAGGGCAATGCCACCGCCACCAGCTCTGACGGAGTGTTCGCAGCCGGTGACGTGGGAGATCATATCTATCGTCAGGCGGTTACTTCCGCCGGTTTTGGTTGCATGGCGGCGCTGGATGCCGAGCGTTACCTCGACAACCTCAGCTGAATATCGCAACATAGCTGCTAATGGTAAGAGTTAAACGTATTGACCGCGATAGTCTGGACTTTCCCGCGACAGCCGAAGCGCTAAATTACCCTAACGGGTTACTGGCTGTGGGGGGAGATCTGTCCAGGCAGCGTCTGGTGAATGCCTATCGACAAGGCATTTTCCCCTGGTATGAAGATCCCCAGCCCATCATGTGGTGGAGCCCGGACCCGCGTTCCGTGCTATTCCCCAACGAGATGAAAATATCTCGCAGCCTTCGCAAAGCCATGCGCAGCAGCGATTTTAGAATAACCACTGATCGCGCTTTTCATCAGGTCATCAGTCACTGCGCAGGTCCGCGACAGGAAAGCTCGACTACCTGGATCACCAACGCCATGGGCCGCGCTTACATGGAATTACACCGGGAGGGCTTTGCCCACTCCTTTGAGGTCTGGGACGCACAGGACACTCTGGTCGGTGGCTTCTATGGCGTTGCCCTGGGCCGAGTATTTTTTGGCGAATCCATGTTTTCCCTGGCCAGCAATGCCTCCAAAATGGCGTTGACGGCGGCCGTCAAGTTCATGACCACGCTGGGCGTTGAGATTATCGACTGCCAGGTAGAAAGTGATCACCTCAACTCTCTGGGAGCACGCAATATTTCACGCATGGAATTCGAGGAATTTTTGTCCGAGTCTACCGTGAATGCGGGAGTAGCCACGGAAGTCTGGCGACTTGATGTGCAGGCGCGGGAAGTGGTATGACGTCGTCTTTACGTAATCTTAAGGTCTACACTACCTATCCCCATGAGTGCAGCTATTTGGAGGACAAAGAGGCCACCACGCTGTTTGTCGATCCACGTACTGAAGTGGACGGCAACCTCTATAGCGAGCTATCAGCGCTGGGATTCAGGCGCTCTGGGTCACACTTATACCGCCCCCACTGCCAACGCTGTAGTGCTTGTATCCCCGCTCGAATTCGCGTCGACGACTTTAAGCCCAGGCGCAACCAGAAGCGCACCCTGCAACGTAATCAAGACCTCGTTATCGACCAAGTTAGCGATATTCGGGGCGATGAGTACTTTGACCTGTATTGCCGGTATATCGCTGGACGGCATCGCGATGGCGATATGTTTCCGCCGCTGCGCGACCAGTACCTGTCTTTCCTCAGCGATGAATGGGGGGTAACCGAGTACTACCAGATGCGAGCCCAGGGAAAACTGGTTGGCGTCGCCGTCACCGATCGTATCAATGATGGCCTGTCCGCTATCTATACCTTTTTTGACCCGGATATGCCGCAACGTAGTCTTGGCGTATTTAGCATTCTCTGGCAACGCCAAAAAGCATCCGAGGCGGGCCTGCCCTATCTCTATCTCGGCTATTGGATACGAGACTGTCAAAAAATGTCTTATAAAACCCAGTATCGGCCTTTAGAGCTGCTGATCAACGGGCGCTGGGTCGACCTGCTTTAGGAGACAATAGCAGAGGTACTAATGCAGGTAATTGGCGGTAGCCTTGACCGGTTAATTAGGGCAAAATGCGCGGCTATTAATTACCCGGGAACCGCGCCGAATGGCAAAAGAAGATCAGATTGAAATGGAAGGCGAAGTGATCGATACACTTCCCAACACCACATTTCGCGTGCAACTAGAAAATGGGCATATTGTTACTGCGCATATCTCTGGGAAAATGCGCAAGAACTACATCCGTATTTTGACTGGCGATAAGGTGCGGGTAGAACTGACGCCCTACGACCTTACCAAAGGCCGTATTACCTACCGAGCTCGCTAGCCTCCTCCGCAGCACCCCTTTTGGTATGCTGTGGCTGCCAGGGGTGCAGAGAACCCCCGACACACAGGCATTAGCGCTAGTCTGCCATTTCGGCGACTTCGTCTGACTTCTCTTCTTCCGTGCTCACAGAAAGACCGTCGCCGCTATCATTGACGCGAACTTTGGCGATACCGCCGTTTGAAGCCAGTTCGCCAAACAACACCATCTCGGCCAGTGGCTTCTTGATATGCTCTTGAATCACGCGAGACATAGGACGCGCGCCCATATTCACGTCATAGCCTTTCTCTACCAACCACAGCCGAGACGCATCGTCGACGTCCAGTGTGACGCGTTTTTCATCCAGCTGCGATTGCAGCTCAGTGAGAAACTTGTCGACCACGGTATAGATCACTGAGCTATCTAATGGCGCAAACTGGATGATGCCATCCAGCCGATTGCGAAATTCCGGCGTGAACATGCGGCTAATGGCCTCGAGTCCATCTGTGCTGTGGTCCTGCTCCGCGAAACCGATACTGCGGCGACTGATATTCTCAGCTCCGGCATTAGTGGTCATGATCAGAATGACATTGCGGAAGTCTGCGCGGCGGCCATTGTTGTCCGTGAGCGAGCCATGGTCCATCACTTGTAGCAACAGATTGAAAACCTCAGGATGCGCCTTTTCGACCTCGTCCAGCAGCACCACGGAGTGCGGGTTTTTCGTCACTGCATCCGTCAGCAAGCCACCTTGATCAAAGCCCACGTAGCCTGGAGGCGCACCGATTAATCTCGACACTGTGTGACGCTCCATATACTCAGACATATCAAAGCGCACTAGTTCAAGTCCCAGAATCTTGGACAACTGCCGACTGACTTCAGTTTTACCGACTCCGGTAGGGCCGGCGAACAGGAATGAACCGATCGGCTTTTCCGCGGACTTTAAGCCAGCCCGTGCCAGCTTAATCGCAGTAGCCAGTGTGCTGATCGCCTCATCCTGACCAAAGACTACCATTTGCAGGTTAGATTCCAGCTTTTGCAGCGCTTGCTTGTCTGAAGCGCTGACTGACTTTGGTGGAATTCTTGCAATCTTGGCAATAACCGACTCAATGTCGCCGGTACCAATCACTTTCTTGCGCTTTGAAGGCACCTGCAATTGCTGAAAGGCTCCCGCCTCATCAATCACGTCTATCGCCTTATCCGGCAAAAACCTGTCGGTAATATAGCGCTCTGCCAACTCAGCGGCCGCCTTCAGCGCCTTGTTGGTATAGCGCAGCTGGTGATGCTCTTCGTAACGACTCTTGAGACCCATCAGAATCTGGTAGGTCTCACTCGCTGAAGGCTCCAGTACATCAATTTTCTGGAAGCGACGGCTCAGCGCCTTGTCTTTGTCGAAGATGCCCCGATATTCCTGGAAAGTGGTAGAGCCTATGCAGCGCAACTTGCCTGAAGCCAGCAGCGGCTTAAGTAGATTGGAAGCATCCATGACCCCGCCGGAGGCCGCTCCTGCGCCTATAATAGTATGAATTTCATCAATAAAGAGGATTGCGCCTTCGCGTTTTTGGAGCTCTGAGAGTAAGCCTTTCAAACGTTTTTCGAAATCACCGCGGTATTTGGTACCGGCGAGCAGTGCACCCAGATCCAGAGAATACACGACGCTTCCTTTCAACACCTCGGGCACTTCGCCATCGACAATCAGTTTGGCCAAACCTTCCGCAATGGCGGTCTTGCCGACTCCGGACTCCCCAACCAGCAGAGGATTGTTTTTACGGCGCCGAGCCAGAATCTGTGAGACACGCTCTACCTCAGGAATACGGCCAATTAACGGGTCAATGCGCCCCGCCTCGGCTTCTGCATTGAGATTGCTGGCATAGCTATCCAACGGATTAGTGTCTGCCTCGCCCCCGGCCTCTTCGCCGTTTAACGGATTTTCTTCACCGCCATGTCCATCTTCTTCAGAGCGTGAGATGCCATGCGTTATGAAGTTAACAACATCCAGGCGAGCAATCCTCTGCATTTTCAGGAAATAGACCGCTTGGCTTTCCTGTTCACTGAAAATAGCGACCAGTACATTGGCGCCGGTGACCTCATCTTTACCACTGGATTGCACGTGAAATACAGCACGCTGTAATACGCGCTGAAACCCTAAGGTCGGCTGGGTATCGCGCTCCGCATCGTCCTCCGGTATCAGCGGCGTGGTGGCATCGACAAACTCTGTCAGCTCTCCGCGCAAACTCTCAATATCCCCGCCACATGAATCCAGCACGGTAATAGCAGCGTCATTATCGAGCAGTGCCAGTAGCAAGTGCTCCACTGTCATAAACTCATGTCGCTTGGTACGAGCTTCCCTGAACGCCTCGTTCAACGTCAATTCCAGGTCTTTACTCAGCATTCAATATTCTCCAACAGTTGCACCGTGGCTCATTCGCCCGACGCTTCGATTTCGCACAGTAAGGGGTGCTGACTTTCACGTGCATAGCGATTCACCTCACCGGCCTTTGTTTCGGCTATGTCTCTAGTGTACACGCCACAAACGCCTTTGCCTTGGGTGTGAATGGTCAGCATCACCTGAGTCGCTTCTTCGCGGCCCTTGCGGAAGAACACTTCCAGCACCTCAATGACAAACTCCATCGGCGTATAGTCGTCATTTAACAGCACCACCTTAAACAGCGGTGGCTTCTTTAACTTGGGTTTGGCGTCCTGAACGGCTAGATCGCCATCCAGTCGGTCCTCACCCTGTCTATCGTCGTCGGACATCATTTTCACAGTGTATATACGTTCCTGAATGATCATTGGCCCATTATAAGTGAATTGGACACCGCTGGCAGTGCCGAGTTCGCCCAGCTAGTCCATGTGCCGAATAATTTCTGCACCAAACCCCGAACAACTCACCAATTGCGCATCATCCATCAAGCGTTCGAAGTCGTAGGTCACCGTGCGCGCCTGGATCGCGCCATTCATACCCGTGATAATCAACTCCGCCGCCTCATTCCAGCCGATATGGCGCAGCATCATCTCTGCAGACAGGATCAGCGAACCGGGGTTAACCTTGTCCTGCCCTGCATATTTGGGCGCGGTGCCGTGGGTCGCCTCAAACAGGGCAATACTGTCGCTCAGATTAGCTCCGGGAGCGATACCGATGCCACCCACCTGAGCCGCCAGTGCATCGGAAATATAGTCGCCGTTCAGATTAAGCGTAGCGACCACGCTGTACTCAGCCGGGCGGGTCAAAATCTGCTGCAACATGGCATCAGCGATGACATCCTTAATAATAATTTCCTTGCCCGTCTTGGGGTTTTTAATGGCCACCCAAGGGCCGCCATCTAGCAACTGCCCGTCAAATTCCTGCTGCGCCAACTCGTAGCCCCAGTCGCGAAACGCCCCCTCGGTGAACTTCATGATATTGCCTTTATGCACCAGTGTGACGCTGGGCAAATCCTGATCTATCGCATACTGAATCGCTTTGCGCACCAAACGTTTGGTACCTTCCTCCGAGACGGGCTTAATGCCGATACCGACGTTGGTGGGAAACCGGATCTTGGTCGCACCCATTTCATTGATTATAAAGTCGACCACTTTCTGCGCCTCGGGGGTCCCGGCCTGGTACTCGATGCCGGCATAAATATCCTCAGAGTTTTCACGAAATATGACCATATTACACAAGCCGGGCTCGCGCACAGGAGACGGCACGCCCTCAAACCAGCGCACCGGTCGCTGGCATACGTAAAGATCCATTTCTTGCCGCAGGGCCACGTTAAGCGATCGAAATCCGCCGCCGACGGGCGTCGTCAGGGGCCCTTTGATGCCTACCGAATACTCGCGAATCGCGTCTAGCGTTTCTTCGGGAAACCAGTCGCCATCGTAAAGCTCGGCGGCTTTTTCACCGGTGTAGATCTCCATCCAGGATATTTTCTTCTGACCGCCGTAGGCTTTTTCAACCGCCGCATTAACCACCTCGATCATGACCGGCGTGATATCTACACCGATACCGTCACCCTCAATGAAAGGGATCACAGGGTGGTCTGGAACGAAAAGACTGAAGTCCTCATTGACGGTTATTTTGTCGCCTGTGGAGGGAATCTCGATGTGCTTGTAGGTCATTATTAACTCCGTGTCTGCTGGGTGCCGCCTGTCGCTGCGGCGCGCTGCAAAAAGTATATCATCGGCATCACGCCCGTGCTTGATTTACAGCGACTGAACCCCGATCATCACACCATCATGAGCGCGCGCCTATATCTGTTTAACAAGCCCTATCTGGTTCTTAGCCAGTTTCGCGACAGCGAGGGGCGCGAGACACTGGCGACTTACCTCGAAGATCCCGACATTCGGGTCGCAGGACGCCTCGATTACGATTCCGAAGGGCTGCTTCTGTTAACGGATGACGGTCAGCTGGCGCAACAAATCACTAACCCCAGACACAAGACCTGGAAGCGCTATCTGGTGCAGGTTGAAGGCGAGCCAACGCCGGCGTCTCTGGCAATGTTGCGTGCCGGAGTCGCACTTAAAGACGGTTACACACGGCCCGCCAAGGTAGAATTACTAGCCAAAGCACCGGAGCTGTGGCAACGGGAGCCGCCCATCCGCAAGCGCATGAACCAGCCCACCAGTTGGCTGCGTCTGCAAATCATGGAGGGCCGTAATCGTCAGGTACGCAGAATGTGCGCAGCGGTCGGTTACCCGGTGTTACGTCTGGTGCGTGAGCGGATAGGTGACTGGCAGCTGGAAGACATGCAGCCTGGTGAGTTCAGGATATTGCCCGTAAATATGCCCAAAAGACCTACTGGGAAGCGCGGCTGACGCCCCGTATACTAGCGCGCTATGAGTATCTGGTATCCACACGTCACCGTAGCCACGGTGGTCGAAGAAAATGGTAAGTTCCTTTTGGTTGAGGAACAGACCAGCCGCGGTCTGGTTTACAATCAACCGGCCGGCCACCTCGACCCGGGCGAAGATCTGGTGCAGGCTGCCGTGCGCGAAACCCTGGAGGAAACCGCATGGAACGTCAATGTGACGGGCTTGCTGGGAATGGCACTGTATACGGCGCCTAGCAATGGCGTTACTTACCACCGCACCACCTTTATTGCCGAGCCAGTGCGCCATGAACCCGAGCGCGCGCTCGATAGCGGCATAGAGCGCGCCTTATGGCTGAGCTACGAGGAGATCGCGGCGGCCGAAGAGCACTTGCGTAGCCCGTTAGTACTGGCGGCAGTGGAACAATACCGTAACGGCCATCGCTATCCTCTCACTATGATTTACAGCTAGGCACTCACCATCAATAATTTCAGTAACCCAGCCCTCACCCGGCCAACCGATAAGGCTATTGCAGACACGCGCGTCATTGTCGGCATGTCTGGCGGCGTCGATTCCAGCGTTGCCGCCCTACTGCTCAAGCAGCAAGGCTATCAGGTCGAAGGCCTGTTTATGAAAAACTGGGATGAAGACGACGGTACCGAATACTGCACCGCTCGTGAGGATCTGGCCGACGCCCAGGCCGTAGCCGACAAGCTCGGTATCACGCTGCATGGAGCGAATTTTGCCGCTGAGTACTGGGACAATGTTTTTGAGCATTTTCTCGAGGAATATCGCGCCGGCCGCACGCCTAATCCAGATATTCTATGTAATCGTGAAATCAAGTTCAGAGCCTTTCTGGATTACGCGCTGGAGCTGGGTGCGGATTTCATCGCGACCGGGCACTATACCCGGTGCAGCCAGGATGACGGCCCGGCCCGGCTGCTCAAAGGCCTGGACGATAATAAAGATCAGAGCTATTTCTTGCACGCCGTAGGGCACGAGGAGCTGGAGCGGACTTTGTTTCCAGTGGGCGAAATTGCCAAACCTGAAGTGCGCCGTCTGGCTCAGACCCATGACTTGATAACCCACGACAAGAAAGATAGTACTGGCATCTGCTTTATTGGCGAGCGTCGCTTCAAGGATTTTTTACAGCAGTATCTACCCGCACAGCCAGGAGAGATCCACGACCTGCAAGGACGCACACTCGGCCAGCATCAAGGCCTGATGTACCACACTATTGGTCAACGTCAGGGGCTGGGTATAGGGGGCATGGCAGACTCATCCTCGGAGCCCTGGTACGTGGTCGAAAAAGACCTCGACAATAATGTCCTGTTGGTGGCCCAGGGCAATAATCACCCCGCCCTGTTCAAAGAGTGTCTTTACACCGGCGAGCCGTTTTGGGTCAGCGGCAAAGCACCTGATTTACCGTTGCGCTGTCACGCCAAGGCGCGTTATCGGCAGCCAGACCAGGCCTGCCTGGTCACCCAAGTAGACAGCGTTTGGAAAGTACAGTTTGACGAACCCCAGCGCGCCATTACACCCGGCCAATCGGTCGTATTCTACGCCGGCGAGGAGTGCCTCGGCGGCGGCATCATAGAGGGAGCTGCCTGAACCGTGGAGCCAATAGAACATGACAGAATCACGCAACAGGTGTTGGCGCTGGCGGGTGTCACCCAGGTCGCGAGGCTGGTGGATCAGGTATCCAAGACCGGTGAATATCCGGCTGAGTTTTTAACCCCGGTCATTAACAGTCTGTTTGCCTTTGACGCCGACTCTACCGCTGCTATTTACGGCGGGGTCGTCAATTTAAAGCTGGGCCTGCATAATCTGTCCGCGCTGCTGGCCAACCGTGATGGTCCTGAGAATCAGGAGCTGGTGAAATACGTTTTCAGCATGCTATATCTGGAGCGTAAGTTTGCAGCTAACCCCCAGATGCAGGACATCGTGCATTCGCGGCTGGAGCACGCAGCTGTGAAATCAGAGCATTTTTCCTCCCATGTGAATGAAGTCTGCCAAAGCTTGTCCGGTATCTACCAGGACACGCTGAGTACATTCAAATTTCGCATCAAGGTCAGCGGCAGCGCCCAGCAGCTAGAGAATCCTCTCAATGCTGACATTATCAGGGCACTGCTACTGGCAGGTATTCGCTCCGCCTACCTTTGGAACCAGCTAGGCGGACGCCGCTGGCAGCTTATGTTCCAGCGGCGTAAATTGCTCGATAGAGCGCAGCGCCTGTCCCGCGAGTTAGGTGTAGTGTAAAATCCCCCGCTTTCACTTTTCCGGAGCTTACTATGGATCTTTCCGCACTCAGCGCTGTCTCCCCTGTGGACGGCCGCTACGCAGGCAAAACCGCGCCATTGCGTGGCATATTTTCTGAATATGGTCTTATAAAACGCCGCGTACTGGTTGAAGTGCGCTGGTTACAGCATCTGGCTCGCCATCCTCAAGTCACAGAAGTACCAGAGCTGAGCACAACGGCCAATGACGTGCTGGAGAATATTACCCGAGACTTCTCTGTTGCGGACGCTGAGCGCGTCAAAGCCATAGAAGCCACCACCAATCACGATGTTAAAGCCGTCGAATACTTTATCAAAGAGCAGTTTGCTGACAACGCCGAGCTGCAGGCGATCAATGAGTTCGTTCACTTCGCCTGCACCTCTGAAGATATCAACAATCTGTCGCATGCGCTGATGCTTAAAGATGGTATGACACAGGAAGTTATGCCACTGATGCAGTCTATTATCGATCACCTTGCAAACCTGGCGGTTGAGTTTAGCGAAGCGGCAATGCTGTCGCGCACCCATGGTCAGAGCGCCAGTCCCACTACAATGGGTAAAGAGTTGGCCAATGTGGTCGCGCGCCTGCGCCGTCAGGTGGCTACGGTTCAGAGCATTGAGTTCCTCGGTAAAATCAATGGCGCGGTCGGTAACTACAATGCCCACCTCTCCGCCTATCCTGATATCGACTGGGAGGCCAATGCTGACTCCTTTATCGATAGTCTTGGCTTGGCGTGGAATCCCTACACCACTCAGATAGAGCCCCACGACTATATTGCCGAGTTGTTTGACGCCGTAGCCCGCTTCAACACGATCCTGATTGATCTCAACCGGGATGTCTGGAGCTATATCTCCATAGGCTACTTCAAACAACGCACCGTAGCTGGCGAAGTTGGCTCCTCAACTATGCCGCACAAGGTCAACCCCATCGACTTCGAGAACTCAGAAGGTAATTTGGGGCTCGCCAACGCAGTACTCGGTCATTTATCCAGCAAGCTCCCGATCAGTCGCTGGCAGCGTGACCTGACCGACTCCACGGTACTGCGTAATATGGGCGTAGGCTTTGCTTATAGCCTCATCGCCTATCATTCTTTGCTCAAAGGCCTGGGCAAGCTAGAGCTGAACCCTGCTCGTTTGGTGGAAGATCTTGACCATAGCTGGGAAGTTTTGGCCGAACCCATCCAAACAGTGATGCGTCGCTACGCCATTGAAGAGCCCTACGAAAAGCTCAAAGCGCTGACCCGCGGCCAGGATATGAACCAGGAGACTCTGCAAGCCTTTGTTGCCACTCTAGAAATCCCGGAGGCCGCTAAACAGGAGTTAATGGCGCTGACCCCAGCAAGCTACATTGGCAATGCGGTAGCTCAGGCCAAAAAAATAAAAGACCTTTAAGATGCAGCTGCAGAACTTCAATGCACAAGAGTTTCTGCAGACCTACTGGCAGCGTCAACCGTTAGTCATTCGGCAGGCACTGCCGCACTTTCAAGTCCCCTTGGACGCCGACGAATTAGCCGGGCTAGCAATGGAGCCAGAAGTAGAGTCACGGCTAGTGACCACAGCGCCTGATTGGCCGCTTCGACATGGCCCCTTTGCAGAGCAGGATTTTGCGGGTGAAGGCAGCTGGACCTTGCTGGTGCAGGCGGTGGACCACTATGTTCCAGAGGTGGCTGAGCTGCTGCGGCTTATCCGTTTCTTGCCTAGCTGGCGGGTGGACGATGTGATGATGAGCTACGCAAACGACGGCGCCAGTGTCGGCCCTCACTACGACAACTACGACGTATTTTTACTGCAGGGTGAAGGCCAACGCGAATGGCTATTGGGCCAGCAGTGCGACGCCAACACGCCACTGCTACCGCATACCGAATTGCGCATACTAAAAGAATTTGAGCAGAGCGCGGCCTATCTACTAGAGCCCGGAGACATACTCTACGTACCCCCTGGATTGGCCCATTGGGGCATTGCCCGCGGCGAATGCACAACATTTTCACTGGGACTGCGCGCACCACAGCTTGCCGAGCTGATGTCGCGGCAGGTAGATCAAGCGCTGGAAGCACTAAAACCCGAGTTGTTCTACCGCGACGCGCAATTGGCGGTTGATCCGCTACCGGGAGAGATTACCACTGCAGCTTTAGAACAAGCCCGCGCGCAATTGAGTCAGCTGTTGCAGACAGGCAGCAGCGACGCACGTTGGCTGGGCGAACTGGTCACCGAGCCACGCTATGAGTCGGAACCCGTTCAGCCGCTGCCAGATCAGACGGAGTTTGTCGAACCAACGCTTCACGTCACTGCCGGTGCTCGATTGGCCTGGTCGCAAACCATTGGAGACTTGTTGATATTTGCAAATGGGCAGACGATTCCAGCGTCTTCAGCCTCGAAAGAGCTGATAATCAGCCTCTGCGGTGCGCATAAAATCCTTCCCGCTGAACTGGAATTATTGCGCCAACTGCCGCAGAATCAACGTTTAATCACAGAGTTGTTACACACTGGTTGCGTTTACTATGAGTGATCCTGACAATCCCGATACAAATCACAATATCCCCGCGGGCAGCAGCGAGCCGGTTAGCTATCCGGTGGAGTTCACAGAGTGCTGCATTGCGTTGGCTAAGGCAGCACAGAGAAAAATACGCATCTATAGTCCAACGCTTGAGCACGCCGCTTTCGATAGTCAGGATCTGGCAGGGGCTTTAGCCGGGCTAGCCAGACGGTCGCGCGCCTGCGACATTCGTATTCTTATCAGTGATTCTCGGGCAATGGTGAATCGAGGGCATAGACTGCTATCGCTGTCGCGGCGCCTGCCCAGTATTGTGAACATCCAGAAACTCGCTGAACACCCGGAACTGCCCACCGATATTTTTATGCTCAGTGATAGCATCGGCTTGGTTTACAAGCCGCTGGATGCTGATCAGGCATTCTACGCGCCGGAACAGCGCGCCAAGGCACAGGGCTATGCGGAACGTTTTGACGCGCTGTGGAACCGCAGCCAGGCGGACAACGAACTGCGAGAATTACGTATCTAGCTGTCCTTAGCGCGCTCCTCAGTGCGCAGTTTCATCCCACATAACGCCTAGTTCATTGCCCTCATAATGCACCGGCCAAACCCGCAGACCCCGGCACGGCTCTTCGCTGGCATAAATAAGATCGCCTGCGGGTAAACCAAAGCGGTAGCCGTGTAGGCCACAGCGAACTTCTCCGGCGTCAATCGTGGCTAAGTCCAGAGGGTGTTCCCGATGCGGACACTGCGCTTCAAATACATAATGCTCACCAGCGCGCTGCACCAGCACTACATCCTGAAAGCCGAGTCGACGATGAGCCGTATAGCCATCGGACATATTGATGAGTTTTTCCAGTGCTATGAAACGCATACGCAAACAGTGCCGGGTTCGCTAACAGAGTGTTACAGGCAGTCTATAATTTTCCGCGCTGCCGTGTAAGGGGTAATGGACTGATCCAGAACCGCCCGTTCGAGTTCCGGCATCAGCTCACGCGCGGTGCTGTTTTGCTGCAGTCGCAATTGCAGAAACTCGTTGATCAAATGTCGCATCCAGTCCCGGGCCTGACGCTGACGCTTGGCAGTGAAATCATTGTTAGCCCGAGCCTGTTGCTCATAGTCGAGTACCATATCCCACACCGCGTCTATGTTTTCATCCTGCAGTGCCGAACAGCTCATCACCTGCGGCGCCCAATGCAAGGCATGGCGCATCAGAGTCAGTGCCGCCGTATAGTGTCTGCGCGTCTGCATCGCCAGATTCACGCTTTCACCATCGGCCTTATTGATCACCAGCGCATCTGCAAGCTCCATAATGCCCTTCTTGATACCCTGCAGCTCGTCACCGGCGTTGGGTAGCATTAGCACCATAAAGAAGTCGACCATGGCGGCCACTTCGTATTCTGACTGTCCTACCCCCACTGTCTCGACGAGAATAACGTCATAACCGGCAGCTTCGCACAGCAGCATAGTTTCGCGGGTCTTTTGGGCGACACCACCTAGCGCGCCTTCTGAGGGTGATGGCCGGATAAAGGCGTCTTCACAACGCGATAGCTCTTCCATACGAGTCTTGTCGCCAAGAATAGAACCACCTGCCAGCGGCGAACTGGGGTCAACCGCCAGCACAGCCACTCGCTTGCCTTGCTTGATTAAATGCAGGCCAAAAGCTTCAATGAAGGTAGATTTACCGACCCCTGGAATGCCGGTGATACCGATACGGATGCTACTGCCGCTGTGGGGTAGCGCAGCCTCGAGCAACAGCTGGGCCCGCTCTCGGTCAACATCGCGTTTACTCTCGACTAGCGTAATGCCTTTCGCCAGCGCTCTACGGTTGCCGCTGCGCAGGGCCTCAAAGTCAATGCCGCTGACCATATCGCTGCTCTCTCCCGAACTGTGCCAGACTCAATCGCCCTGGGCTGCCTTTACTGCCGCCAACACTTCGCGCGCACATTGCGGTATCGGCGTGCCTGGTCCGAAGATGCATTTCACGCCCGCTTCGTACAACCCATCATAGTCCTGGCGTGGAATGACCCCGCCAGCGATAACAATAATATCTTCGGCACCTTCTTGTCGCAGCGCCTCTACCAACTCGGGCACCAGCGTCTTATGACCCGCGGCAAGCGATGATGCACCAACCGCATGTACGTCGTTTTCGACGGCCTGCCGGGCCACTTCTGCTGGCGTTGAAAACATAGGTGACAGATCAATATCAAAACCAACATCGGCGAACGCGGTGGCAATGACTTTGGCGCCACGATCGTGTCCATCCTGACCCATTTTACAAACCAGCATACGTGGACGCCGACCATACTCCTCAACGAAGGTATCGATGTCGCCACTAATACCCTGCCAGTCCTCGTCTTCGTGAAAAGCCGCACCGTAGATACCAGAAACAGTCTGCGACTGGGCCTTGAAACGCCCAAACTCTCGCTCCATAGCGTCTGATATCTCGCCGACAGTGGCACGCCTGCGGGTTGCTTCAATAGCCAACGCCAACAGGTTACCTTCGCCACTGTGAGCGCATTGGTATATCTGCTCAAGAATTTCGTCTATCGCACTCTGGTCACGGGCCGCTCTAATTTCAGCCAGTCTGGCTACCTGCGAGTCACGCACTGCATCGTTGTCTATTTGCAGTATCTCAACGTCTTCTTCTTCGTCGAGGATATATTTATTGACCCCAACGATGACGTCATCGCCGCGGTCAATACGCGCCTGCTTACGCGCGGCAGCTTCCTCGATGCGCAGTTTTGGCAGACCCGTCTCAATCGACTTGGCCATGCCGCCCTGCTCCTCAACTTCTTCAATCAGCTCCCATGCCTTATCCGCTATTTCCTGCGTCAGGCTTTCCATCATGTAGGAGCCGCCCCAGGGATCGACCACGTTGGTAATGCCGGTTTCTTCCTGAATGATCAGCTGCGTATTGCGCGCAATTCGCGACGAAAACTCGGTAGGCAGCGCAATGGCTTCGTCTAACGCATTGGTATGCAGTGACTGAGTGCCGCCAAATACAGCTGCCATGGCTTCAATGGTTGTGCGCACCACATTGTTGTAGGGGTCTTGCTCGGTCAGTGACCAGCCTGAAGTCTGACTATGGGTTCGTAGCATGGCGCTTTTCGGGTTCTTGGGATTAAACTCACTAACGATGCGTGTCCACAGCAGACGTGCCGCGCGCATTTTGGCAATTTCCATATAGAAGTTCATGCCAATGCCCCAGAAAAACGACAACCGGGGCGCAAACTGATCAATATCCAGGCCAGAAGCCAACGCGGTGCGAATATACTCTTTGCCGTCGGCCAGGGTATAAGCGAGTTCAAGTGCAGCATTAGCGCCAGCTTCCTGGATGTGATATCCGGAGATGCTGATCGTATTGAAGCGCGGCATGTGCTCAGTACAGTAGGCGATAATATCGCCAATAATTTTCATACTCGGCGCGGGCGGATAAATGTAGGTATTACGGACCATGAACTCTTTAAGGATATCGTTCTGAATGGTCCCTGCCAGATCGGCCTGGCTGACACCCTGTTCTTCTGCAGCCACGATGTAGCCAGCCAACACCGGTAGGACCGCGCCATTCATGGTCATCGATACCGATACTTTATCCAGCGGTATAGCATCGAACAATATCTTCATATCCTCAACCGAATCGATCGCTACGCCTGCCTTACCCACATCACCGGTAACCCTTGGATGGTCGGAGTCATAGCCGCGGTGAGTGGCCAAATCAAACGCCACTGACACACCCTGCCCACCAGCGGCCAGCGCCTTGCGATAAAAAGCATTGGACTCTTCTGCCGTGGAAAACCCGGCGTACTGCCGAATAGTCCATGGGCGCCCTGCGTACATAGTGGCCTGCGGGCCTCGTACATAAGGAGACATGCCCGGCATGGTGTCGGTGTACTCGAGGTCTTCGATATCCGCAGCCGTATACAACGGTTTAACGTCTATGCCCTCGGCAGTCTCAGACACCAAGGTGTCGGGTGACTTACCTTTCATCTGCTTCGCTGCCACTTGCGCCCACTGTTCAGGCGTTGTGTTGGCTTTATCGTAAATTGAATCACTCATAATATTGCTCTCGCCCTAGTGCTCAGCTGCAGGCTGATTAAGTTCAACCAAAACCCCGTCGCAGCTCTTGGGATGAATAAAGATAACTCTGGAATTGTGCGCGCCCGGGCTCGGTTCATCGGCCAGGAACTGATAGCCCTTGGCCTTGAGGCGCTCTATATCCTCTTCCAGGTTGTCGCTGCGGAAACACAAATGATGCAAGCCTCCGGGCTTCTTCTCCAGGTATTTGGCTATTGCCCCCTCGCCTCGCAGCGGATGCACCAGTTCAATATTAGTGGGGGGCAATGGGAAAAAAGCGGTGGTGGTTTTTGCCGCCTCCACGTCTTCCGTGCCGTCAAAAGGGAGACCGAAATCTTCCATAAACCGTTTGATGGCCTTGTCCAGGTCGGGGACGGCTATGGCTATATGATCAAGAGCTGTAATCATCGATAAATCCTCAGTGCATACTTTCTACAAATTCGTTGGTCACAACGCGGCGGCGTGCACGAACATCATCCGGCGACTCGATTACTACCACTTCATCAGGCGTGATTTTGAACAGCGGCTGCCCCTTGGAAATGATCACGCCATCACCTTCAACTAATACGGCGTCTACTGTGCCAGAAAATGGCGCGTAAACCTTATTGAACATCTTCATGACTTCAACGATGTAGAGTGGGTCACCTGCTTCAAAATGCTGACCCAGTTCCACATAGGCCTCATGCTCTGGCGTTTCGCGCGGATAGAACATACCACCGCTGGCTGCCAGAATCTCATCCGAACTCGCCATAGGCGGCGGCGCCAGTACCTTGGCCATAAGATCCTGCAGCTCTGTGTCGAGCAGTCGCTCTGGAATATTGATGGTCAGATCCGGGTTCACCGTGAGATCGAAAAAACCGGTGCTGGCTGCAATGAACGGCAATACTGCCAAGATATCCATACCGCTTTGGAAGCCGAGATGCGCTGCCTGTATCGAGACCCAGAGCTCTTCATCCTGACCGACCTCGGCTGCACTAAGCTGCAGTTTAGCCTGCACATCAGCCCAGCTCTGGACCTGCAAGCGCTCGCTCAATTGCGCGTAAAAATCCAAGGCTGCCTGCAACAACTCATGATCGTGGTCCCAGATAACCTGCGCCGCGGGCAGGTCGTCACGATACTCCATATCCAGAAAATAATAGGTGTCAGCCAGTAATTGGATGGGATTAACCAGCCACTCAATACCACCGCCCTGGAGCTTATAGTTGTGTTGGTTTACCGACAGCCACCCTGCCATCACATGTGGCTCTGCCAGCAGTTCTGCCAGCGGTCGGCGCAACAGGGAGTATTTGCTCTCCAGTGTTTGTTGATACGCCGCTCGAGCGGTTTCTGGCTGGTGTTCCAGGGCCGCCTTACCCAAGCGATCGTAAGCCAACACCAGGTCAATGTTATTCGCCAGTCGCTTGAGTTCACCCACGGCCGTCAGGTACGGCACGATAAAGCGGGTCGTGGGTCGAGCATTGATATTCTGGCCAATAAACCAGTTGACCAACCCGTAGTGAAACTCGAGGTTGGTAGCAAGATCGCGTCCACTAAGTTTGGTGCGCCGAATCACCTCGGCCATACGCTGATAAGTCTGTAGCCGGCTTTCGCCTTCGGTCAGCAGCAGTGCAATATTTGAATCATAGGCGCCCGCTAGTGTGTACTTCATAAACACGTCGGTATCGGGGTTATGCAGGCTTATGCCCTGGTCATCCCTGATCTCACCCGCAGACGCATCTGACCAATATTCGATGACGCCGCCAGCATTGGGGCGCAGAGCCTGATTGGTGGCGTTAAGGCGAGCCTCTACCGTGTCATTGCTACGTAAAACACGCTCGGGCTTGGGCATGTGTGGTCCGTGCGCTGCCAGCAACACCATGGTCTCTACCAATGAGTTAACCACAAAGCTGTCTTCTGCATTGTCCGGATTACTAAAACGCAGCCCGTAGCACAATTCCGATACCCGGTGTTCAACTTGAATACGGGTATTCATTTCCATAAAGAAATGCTTATCCCGATCCACGATACATTCAAAGGTAGATACTGAATCCAGTCCTACAGCTTCGCCAAAGCGCTCAGCTTCGGTCTCCATGCCTCGCAGCGTCACCAGGTCCTGCGCCAGCACCTCTGCTTCCTGCTCACGTCCGCCAGCTACTGCATCTTCATGCGCACGCGACAAGCTCTCCTGCGTAACCGATACTTCCAGAAGCTTCTGCTCATGCATCTGCAGCGAGCAGTCACGACCACCGAGTGACAACGACCATTGGCCGTTACCCAGCACCTGGATTTCCTGATGTCGAGTTGTTTCAATATTCAGCTCGACCAGCACGTTCTTGTTATCACCAACGCCAGTGGTCTTCACTTCATTTAAAATTTCGCGCACCATTTCTGGTGTTTTTGCCGCCTCGCCTATGGCTAATATACGCTGGCCCTTGCCGCCGCCGCCACTAATCGCCTTCAGGCGAACACGGTTCTGCGGGTACTCCGCTGCCATCCGCTCTACCGCTTCAGTCAGCGTCTCGGCCAGTTCATCGACGGTATAAATATCGATGCCCTTTTTGTAGGAAGCGGCTAGCACCAAGTCAGCGCGCGCTTCAAGGCTTAAAGTTTCATCATCAAGTCCTGCAACAGTGAGGCCATGCTCTTGCGCCAGCGCCTGTAATGCGGCTGTATCAGGATGCTTCTTCAGCAGCGTCAAAGCAGTTCCGTTATCAATGCCGGGGGTCACACTAACACCGACCTGAAGCGCGGTACGCTTGGCTTCATCCTTGAGCCCAGCATCATGCACGGTGCGGGAACAAGGGCCGATGAAATTAAGACCGGCGCCTTCCATAGCGGCGACCATGGCTTCGTCTTCTGCCATGAAACCGTAGCCAGCAAAAATACTGTTGTAGCCGTTGTCGCGAGCTATACCGATGATCTGCGCAATACGTTGATTACGCTCTTCCTTGTTGGCACCTGAGTAATCAGGAACCCGGTGGACCCGGTCAGGGTCGGTGAATTGACGTAGCTCGGGAGCCAGCGCATTACGATAGACAATGCTGTCTTTCTCGGACAGCAGTATGCCGAAGTGGCTAATGCCCATTTCGGTAAAGACATCCATCGCTTCCTTACGGATCGGACCGCGGCAAATAATCAGCGGACGCAGATGCTCACAGGAAAACTGACGCACCCAATTGGAGGAGTGGTTGGCCAGTTGTCGATCGGCGTGAATGAGAGGGTTATTCAGATAAAAGTCGTTGGACACGGTTGTTTCCTTGTAGGCTACCGGGTGCTGTTTTAGTGAAATTCACGCTGCGTGCCAGCCATCGGTTCTGGCTGGTAATGACGCAGATGAAACTCCATGTTCTCTGTGAGTACCTGACGCAGTTCTGAGGGCATGACAATTTGTGAGATCGAACCAAGACTGAGCGCCTCATTCGGGTTCATCAATTCGCGCTCGTAGCGCACGGCCAATTCCTGTTCCTGTACCTTGACCCAATCCTCAACCAACGCCTTGGCATTGGCCGCGGCCTCCGCTTTGCTGAGGCCGGCATCAAGTTGCTGCTGCTCAGCCTCTGCCACTCGAGACTTCACAGCGCCGCGAATAGCGCGCAGTTCATCTTTGTAAACATACTCCACGCCAGCCGGACCCATAACTGCCAGACGAGTGGTGGGCAGAGCGACTACAAAATCTGCACCAGTGGGGTAATTGTTGTAAGAAGCATAGGCGCCGCCAAAGGCGTTACGCACCAACACCAGGAAGCGTGGTGTGCGCAGATCCACAATTGAATCAAGCATGGCACGTCCGGCCTGCACGATGCCGCCCTCTTCCTGTTCACGCCCCGGCAGAAAGCCAGTAGTGTCTTCCAGGAAAATAACCGGGATGTTGTAGAGATTACAAAAGCGTATAAAGCGCGCGTTTTTGTAAGCAGCGCCAATATCAATTTGGCCGGAAGCCACCGCGCTATTGTTCGCCACAAAGCCGATAACGTTACCGCCCATTCGACCCAGAGCCGTCACCGTATTGCGTGCCCTGTCTGGCTGTATCTCAAGAAAATCACCGTGGTCGCACAGCTGCTGGATCATTATGCTGATATCAATGGGCGTATTGAAACCTGTGGGCGAGTTAAAAGCCTTCTTCAGCAGGATGTCGATATCCCAGGTTTTGCGAGTCACGGGGTCGGACGATCGCTGGTGCGGCGCCAACTCGCCGTTGTAGCTCGGCAAATAGTTGAGCAATTCACGCACTTTTTTCAGTGCCGCCACTTCATCGGGCACTACAAAATCGTTGACGCCGCTCTGGCTGTGCACCTTGGGGCCACCCAACTCGTCCGGGGTAACATCCTCACCCAGCACCGACTTCACCACTCCCGGGCCGGTCAGACCAAAGAAGGTATCGTTGGGTTGGATTAGGAAACTGCCTTGGCGCGGTAAGTAGGAGCCACCGCCGGCATTAAACCCGAACATACACATGATACTGGGTACGACACCAGATATTTTACGCAATGCGGTAAATGCATCGGCGTAGCCATCAAGGCCGCCAACGCCAGCCGGGATATAGGCCCCGGCGCTATCGTTTAAACCTACCAGCGGTATCCGACGTTTTGCAGCAAGCTCAAAAAGTCGTGCCAGTTTCTTGCCGTTGGTGGCATCCATAGAGCCGGCACGGACGGTGAAGTCGTGACCGTATAGCGCCACATCTCGACCATTAACCTTAATAATTGCGGTAACCAGCGATGCCCCGTCCAGATTCGGCCCCCAATTCTGATAGAGAATGGTAGGTTCCTCGTCGGTAAGTACCGCGATTCGCTCCCAGATTGTCATCCGCTGCTTCTGGTGCTGGCGCTCTATCGCCTTCACACCGGCAGCTTGCCTGGGCTTCTGTTGCAGTTCGTAGCCAGCTTTCAGCGTCTGTTCATAGAGACCTGGGGTTGTTGCCACCTGCCCCGGCACCGAAAACTCCATATCGGTGGCTTCGGCAAAGGGGTTTTGCAAAGTCGCGAGCACGGTTTTGTCACTGCACATAGAATCTATATTCCTGGTTCGTAATGCCCCGACATAGTCAGTGGAAAGCTCTGCCCGGCACTGCTTAACAGCACCTAAGGACGCGGGACGGTTGCATGTTAGTGCCGCTGCGCATAGGATGCCTAGCGACCACAGAAACGGCGGCTAACTTTAAGTAAAAGAGCCATTAAAGTCAATCTGAGGACGGCGAAATTAAGCGTAGGCTGCGACGTAGAATTGGTGTGCTCACCGCTTACATCTAACGTTTTGCGTAATATTATTTGAATATTTCTACGCATAGTAATATTAACCTCAATGGCACCTTGCTTGAGTATGACCGCCAATACCGTCTTTTTGCAGGAACTACCGTATCAGCCCGACAGCTGCGCTGTGTTCGAACGGATCCGCGACCTGCCGGGGGCTGTCTTTCTGGACTCGAGCTTTCCCCACTGTCAGGCCGGTCGCTACGATATTATCACCGCAGATCCTGTTCATACAGAATCGATAAAGCTATCTACCTCAAATAGTTACGACGCAGTTGTCAATTCATTCGAGGAACAGAGGCAGCTCCATCGTGAGCTATTCGGCGGGATATCAGCACCCGCAGAGGACCTGCCGTTCTACGGTGGTGTCGCGGGCCATTTACCCTACGAGGCTGGCAAGCCGCTGCAACACCTCCCTACCAGCAATGCTGCCGCCGGCCAGCTGGGCTACTATCTCTGGTCTGTGGTTCAGGATCACCTGCGACAACGCTGCACCTTTGCCGCCCTACCAGCCCTACCCCAGCGTCAACGCGAGCAACTTCTGCGAGCTCTACGTCAGCCCCTAATCAGCAAGCCAAAGCCGTTCCAGCTGCAGGAGGATTTCTCATCCAACTTCAGCGCCACGAGCTATCGAGACGCATTTCGAAGCATTCAGCGCTATATTCTGCAAGGCGACTGCTATCAGGTGAATCTGGCGCAGCGCTTCAGCGCAGATTACGAGGGAGACGCATGGAGCGCCTATCGACTGTTACGTCCTCTCGCGGCCGCGCCATTTGCCGGGTTTATGCAGCTGAGTGACGGGGAGCAACTACTGTGTTTATCCCCGGAGCGCTTTCTTAGCCTGCACGGCCACACGGTAGAAACTCGACCAATCAAAGGCACCAGACCGCGCCACGCAGATCCTGGCGCGGACGCCCTCAGCGCCAACGAGCTTAGGCACTCGCCTAAAGACCGCGCGGAGAACTTGATGATAGTGGATTTGCTGCGCAACGATTTAGGGCGTAGCTGCGTCGCCGGAAGCATTCATGTAGAAAAGCTCTTTGAGCTGGAGAGTTTTCCCACGGTGCACCATCTGGTCAGCACTATTAAAGGCGAACTACTGCCCGATCGCGATGCTTACACCTTACTGCGCGACTGCTTTCCCGGCGGATCGATAACAGGTGCACCCAAGCGCCGGTCTATGGAAATTATTGAAGAACTGGAACCTGATCAGCGTCGGGCCTATTGCGGCTCGCTGTTCTATATTAGCCCGGATGGACGTATGGACAGCAATATTGCGATCCGCACATTGCAAACTCAGGCCAGTAAAATGTTGTGCTGGGGTGGCGGCGGCATCGTCGCCGACTCAAACTGGGAGCGCGAATATCAAGAGACTTTTGACAAGGTGGGTACCTTCTTAAGCGCGCTGGAAGCCACTCAGGCCACCGAATAGGCGGCCTCTACCGCTATGTCAGGAGGGTATATCGCGCTCTGAGGCTGCGATAATTAATTGTTTCAGCTCATCGTATTCCTGCACCGCAGCGTATTGCGGAAACTCATCAATCACGTTTTGTGGTGCATGAAACAAAATGCCCACGTCGGCCTCTTCGAGCATTGTTGTATCGTTATAGGAATCACCTGCCGCAATGATGTGATAGTTCAGACTGTGAAAGGCCTTTACGGAGGCGCGCTTGGGGTCTTTCTGACGGAGTTTGTAGTCACTGACACGACCATCTGCCTCTACCACCAGACGATGGCAGAACAGTGTTGGCCAGGATAACTGACGCATCAAAGGATGGGAAAACTCATAGAAAGTGTCTGACAAAATAATCAGTTGGAAGTGTTCACGTAGCCATTCTACAAACTCTATGGCACCTTCCAGCGGAGCCATGTCAGCTATAACCCGCTGTATGTCATCTATCTTAAGCCCATGCTGATCCAGCAAAGCCAGACGTTGGCGCATTAACACATCGTAGTCAGGGATATCGCGGGTAGTCGCTCGCAGTTCATCAATGCCTGTTCTTTCGGCAAATTCTATCCATATTTCAGGTACCAGAACCCCTTCCAGATCAAGACATACCAGTTCCACAGACGAATTCCTCAGGCTACTTTAAAGGCGCACACAGTAACGATTAAGCATGATTTTGACAAGTGAAAGTGCGCCTGCACCGCCGCCCGGAATTTATAACGTAGGCAGCTGCTGTTGCGAAAACAAACGGTCGAGTTCCGCACGACTGGAGCAGGCAAACGCCCGATCGACAAGGTCACGATTCAGGTGCGGCGCAAATAACTCTATAAAGCGATACATATAGCCGCGCAGGAAAGTCCCGCGTCGGCAACCAATGCTGGTGATACTCGGGGCAAACAGGTGGCTTGCGTCCAGCGCAATCAGGTCTGCATCAACCTTTGGGTCGTAGGCCATGTGAGCCACAATCCCTACCCCAAGCCCCAAACGCACATAGGTTTTTATGACGTCGGCATCAGCAGCGGTAAACACAACCTTGGGCGAGAGCCCTTTGGAAACAAAAGCCTCATCCAGACGCGAGCGACCGGTAAAGCCAAACACATAAGTAATCAGTGGCTCCGCCGCCACTTCTTCCAACGTTACCCGGGATGACTGCGCCAGCGGGTGGTCGCGGGGAACCAGGATACATCGATTCCAGCGATAGCAAGGCATCATAACCAGGTCACTGAACAGCTCCAGCGCTTCGGTAGCAATCGCAAAATCAACGGCCCCATCGGCGGCCATCTCTGATATCTGCATCGGCGTGCCCTGATGCATATGCAGGGCCACATCAGGGTAGTGATCTATAAACTGACTGATACTGTCAGGCAGCGCATAGCGCGCCTGTGTATGGGTGGTTGCTACCGAGAGACTGCCCTTTTTCTCCTCACTGAACTCTTGCGCGACCGACTTGATGTTTTCCACCTTGCGCAATATTTCTCCCGCGGTGCGCAAGATTTCTTCACCCGCAGGTGTCACATGCGTCAGGTGCTTACCCGAGCGGGAAAAAATCTCTACCCCCAATTCATCTTCCAGCAAACGAATCTGCTTACTGATACCAGGTTGCGAGGTAAACAGGCTTTGTGCCGTGGCGGATACGTTGAGATCGTGATGCGCCACCTCCCAAATGTATCTAAGCTGCTGTAGTTTCACTGGGCACTCCGCAAGTAAACAAGGGTGTTCTCCTTATAAAGAATAGCCATTAACAGGGCAAAAGCAAATCAACTTTGGGCATAACAGCAAAGCTATTGATTAGCGATTCCGTGCGGCACATGACCCGTAGCGATATGGGAGCTGGCTGAGTCACAATGAGTTTGCTGATCATCGAAAAAGACATCTGCCTGATAGGCGCGGAGAAACTCAGTCTTGTCCAGACCGCCTAGAAAAATTGACTCATCGATGCGGATATTCCAGGCTCGTAGAGTGCGGATAACCCGTTCATGGGCGGGGGCTGAACGGGCGGTAACAAGGGCCGTGCGTATCGGTGATTCGGTGGCGGGGAACTCTTGTTGAATTTTCTGTAAGGCCGCCAGAAACGGCTTGAACGGTCCGCCGCTGAGTGGCTCGTGGGCGGCGGCCTGCTCGCTATCCTGAAAAGCTTCCAGACCGCTGGACTTGAAGACCCTTTCTGCCTCATCAGAAAACAAGACCGCATCACCATCAAACGCAAAGCGCAGCTGCCCCTGATCATCACCACCGCCCTTGCGCGACACCAATGTCGCGGCGGCAATGCCTTGCTCCAGAGCTTGGCGCACGTCACTGGGCTCGGTGGAGAGAAACAGGTGCGTGCCAAAGGCGGTTACGTAAGGATACGGACTGGCACCGCCACAAAAAGCGGCGCGCTCAATCTTGAGCCCGTAATGTTGCATGGAATTAAAAACCCGCAACCCGGTATCGGCGCTATTGCGCGAGGTCAGCACCACCTCCACCCGGTTTTCGCCGGCCAAAGAATCGTTGATGCGCAGCAATTTCTTCACCATGGGAAAAGCCTCCCCAGGTGGCAGTGGCTCATCCTCACGCTCTATCTGATAACGTGAGTATGCCTCCAGCCCTTCTTTCTCATAAACTGCATGACTGGCATCGAGATCGAACAGCGCCCGTGAACTGATTGCGATGATGAGTTTTTCGCCGAGATTATCAGCCATTACCAGCTACCTTGCAGATTCGACGTGTACCAAAGCATAGCGAGTAATGGGCTGCATGAACAGCGCTAGACGAAGGTATGAGCGCTACTCACTCACCATTCAAGTGTCACTCTCGAAGTGCTCACGAGTAAGACGGAATACCAACGGTCCCAGCAGCAGCAGCGCAATCAGGTTGGGGATCGCCATAAACGCATTGAGCGTATCGGCAACCAACCAGATCAAGTTGAGCTCGGTCATAGTACCTATCGGAATGGCCAGCACCCAGAGTATCCGAAACGGCAGAATACCGCGCACTCCCACCAGATAGACCACACAACGTTCACCGTAGTACGACCAACCGATCATCGTGGTAAAGGCAAACAAACATAGCCCGACCGTCACCACCAGATCTCCACCCGGCAACGCCTTGGCGTAAGCCATGGCGGTCAACGCTGCACCGGTTTGGCCGCTAGGCAAAACATCCATAATCACAATCACCAGGCCGGTAATGGTGCAGACAATAAGAGTGTCTATAAATGTACCCAACATGGCGACCATACCCTGCTGTACTGGCTGATCGGTTTGCGCGGCGGCGTGGGCAATAGGGGCACTGCCTAGCCCCGCTTCATTGGAAAATATGCCCCGCGCGACGCCAAAACGCAGCGCCAACCAGACACTGGCACCAGCAAATCCGCCCGCTGCCGCGGCGCCATTCATGGCACTGTCGACGATATACACAATGGCCGCCGGCACCTCGCTCAGATGCATGCCAATAACCACCAGACCCAGGCAGATATAGGCAATCGCCATAAACGGCACCAGCCAACTGGCTACACGTGCAATGCGCTTGATGCCGCCCAGTACCACGGCACCCACCAGCACCATCAATACCAGCCCGGTATAAAGCGGCGGTATATCGAAACCAGTGAACAGGACCTGTGAGACCGAATTGGATTGCACGGTATTGGCAAGCCCAAAACCCGCAAGACTACCGAACAAAGCAAACAAAAAACCTAACCAGTGCCAACGCCGATGCAAGCCGTTTTTGATGTAATACATAGGGCCGCCACAGTAACGACCCTGCGCATCCTTCTCACGAAAATGCACAGCCAATACCGCTTCAGCGTATTTGGTCGCCATGCCCAGTAGTGCAGTGATCCACATCCAGAACAGAGCGCCTGGACCACCCAACACTAAGGCTGTAGCGACTCCCGCTATATTACCGGTGCCTATAGTCGCCGACAGCGAAGTCATTAACGCGCTGAACGGGCTAATTTCACCGGCGCCCTGGCCTTTACGGCCTTTAAACAGCAGGCGAAAGCCCGCGGGAATATTGCGAATAGTCATAAACCGCAGGCCAAGGTTGAGGTACAAACCCGTGCCCAGCAGCAAAATCAGCATGAATGGACCCCAGGCCCACCCGTTTATGGTTTGAATAAACTCTGTCATTAATTGTGCCCCGCCGGGTCGCTATAGCCCGCGCCGTTAGCTCTTATTGTTGTGTGTCGTCTTTAACCGATCGCGTCATTAGCACCGGAATGATCGATGGGTTGCGAAAACCCGTCGCGCTGAGGAAAAACGCCAAAGATACCGCCGGTATGCACAAACACCACATCACCATCGTCGCCAAAGCGCCCCTGTTTCAGCTCTTCTAGCATGCCATGAAAGGCCTTGCCGGTGTAAACAGGGTCTAACACGATACCTTCAGTGCTGGCCAATTGACTGATGGTGGCAAATATCTCTGCGTCAGCCCGCGCATAACCCGGGCCCACATAGCCATCAATCACCCGCACATTAAGCTCTGGCGCAGGCTGACCAGGGG
Source organism: Candidatus Litorirhabdus singularis (assembly GCF_026262625.1). Lineage (GTDB taxonomy): Bacteria > Pseudomonadota > Gammaproteobacteria > Pseudomonadales > Halieaceae > Litorirhabdus > Litorirhabdus singularis. The sequence goes on along the minus strand of NZ_SHNN01000002.1, from coordinate 371,453 downwards.
TGTAGCGCAGCGCCCATGCAGCAACATCTTCTTTGACCTTGCGCTGAAACCAGGCAGCGTCATCACACACATTGACGCCCCACACCCGTGCCGATAACTCATGCAAGTGCGCGCCCAGCGTCAGGCCCGCCTGCGTGCCACCCGAGCCTGTAGCGCACACCACATCGGCTGATTCAATAGCGCAGGCCTGCATATCCGCCGCCAGTTCCCCAGCGGCATTGATATAGCCCCAGACACCAATGCCATCACTGGCGCCAGTGGGTATGAACCAGGGTTTAAAGCCCTGCCCGCGGTAATGTTGCAGCCATTGGTTTTGCAGTGACTCGAAATGAGGCACGTAAGTGGCGGGCGGATAACAACTGATCGTCGCTCCAGCCAGATGGTCCAGTAACAAATTACCATCTGCGGGTTCTGGACTACCACGCAGTATTAAATGCACTGGCAAACCGAGTCGAGCCCCAGTCAGTGCAGTAGCGCGGCAGTGATTTGATTGCAGACCGCCACAGGTTATGAGCATGTCACAACCTTGTGCGATAGCCTCGGCACACACAAACTCCAGTTTGCGAAGCTTATTGCCACCCATCGCGGAGTCAGTAAAATCATCACGCTTGATCCACAGCCTATGCTTAATGCCCAGTGCTGCTGCCAACCGGTGCATAGGCTGCAGCGGCGTTGGCAGCTGCGCCAGTTCGATTCTGGGTGGGTAACCCGGTGTCATGTCAGAGCGGCTTAAGTAGACCGTTTACTGAATTGACTTGAGAGTTCCCTTGGGAAGCACGGCATTGATATGACTGCGCTGAAATTTTAGCTCTACTTTTTCAGCCACCAGCAGCACCGCAAAGTTATCTTCCAGCTTGACGATTTTGCCGAGAATTCCGCTGGTGGTGACTACCTCATCGCCTTTACCGAGTGCGGAAACCATTTCCGTATGCTCTTTTTGGCGTTTTCGCTGTGGGCGAATTGCAATGAAATAAAACAGTACAAACAGGCCGACGAGGAAGAAAATCTGAAACATTTCTCCACCGGCAGGAGCGTCACCGGCGGCTTGGGCGTGGGCAGCTGGAATCAATAGACTCATGAGGTTTACCTTAGTTAGGGGGCGGCTAATGTATCAGGGGTTAATGTCCCAATCAAACTCCATAGTATGGGGCGCATGATCGGAAAATTTTTGCTCACGGTAGATACTGCCAGCGCGCACCCTGGAGCGCAAACCGGGAGTGATGACTTGGTAATCCAGGCGCCATCCAACGTTGTTGGCGTAAGCCTGACCGCGATTCGACCACCAGGTGTACTGCTCTTCCAATTGATTAATCTCGCGAAAGGAATCGACATAGCCCAGCTCGTCATACACTCGTGATAACCAGGCCCGCTCTGCGGGCAAAAAACCTGAATTTTTCCTATTCGGACGCCAATTTTTGAGATCAATTTCCTTATGGCAGATATTCCAGTCTGCACAAATAACAAACTCACGTCGCTTACGTCTGAGGCTGGCTAAATGATCATAGAAAGCGTCCATGAAACGATATTTTTTTGCCAGACCCTCATCACTGGACGATCCTGAAGGCAAATATAGCGAAATTACGCTGAATTTCTCGAAGTCCGCTTGCAGGTAACGACCTTCTGAATCCGCAGGATCCCAACCCAGACTGGAGATCACCTCACGTGGGGCGATACGAGAATATATCGCAGTACCGCTGTAGCCCTTTTTCTCAGCATCATTATAAAAACAATGGTAGCCCGCTGGATGAAACACTGCATCGTCGAGCTGGTGCTCCTGAGCTTTGGTCTCCTGTACGCACACGACGTCAGCGTTCTGTTCGAGCATCCACTCAAAGAAACCCTTCCGCGCAGCTGAGCGAATACCATTGGCGTTAAAAGTGATGATGCTTGCCATGCGCGCGCTCAGATCAGGAAAAGTCGCGATTCTACGCTAACGTCACAATTCCGTCATCCACGGGGACATATCTCTCGTATATATTGATGAAATCTGCATAATGCGCAATCGCCTTTAGAACAAAGGCCGTTTTTTAAACCGTAAGGATGCGGCAACCAACTAAGGTGAGAATCATGACCCCTTCAACTAACGATACACATTTGGCATACCAGCTATCCAATAACTTGTCGCGACTGCTACTGGAGTTTGGTAGAGACTACGAACGCAGAATTCTCAAGGTACTGCACCAGCGCGGACATGCTGATGTGCGACCTTGTCATTCAGCGGTGTTCTCGAACCTGGGCTTGGGAGCGGTCAGAGTGACGGAACTGGCTGAACGCGCTCAAATTACGCAGCAGGCCATGGGTAAAATTTTGAAGGAACTGGAGCGCCTCGGTTACGTAGCACGCGATATCGATGGTAATGACCGACGTGCCAAGAAAATCAGGTTGACCGAGCGGGGCCGGGAAATGGTAAGGGACAGCATGAACGTTGTTCTCGAAGTACGAAAAGAATACGCGTTGAAAGCGGGAGAAGACCAGTTAGAAGCGCTTGAAAGCCAGCTGGCACGTTGTGTGGACAGCATAGAGCTGGAATATCTCCCCGAGTCCTGGGCGAACCTGAGCAAAAGCCCCTAGCCTGCGGTTTGCGCGCCATCGATAGGTAAGGCAACTCCGCTTACAAAGCGTGCCTGCTCTGAAGCGAGGTAAAGTACCAGCGCGGCGACCTCCTCTGGCTCGGCCGAGTCGACCAGAGGGAACAGTCGCTCTATCAGTTTGCCATCGGCGCCTTCAGGGATTTCAAATTTTGCGGCAAGAGGCGTATTAACAGCGCCAGGACATACGGCATTAACGCGCAGTCCCTGTTTGGTATATTCCATCGCCAGCGCTTTAGAGAGCATAACTACGCCACCTTTAGTAGCACAATAGCTGGCTTGATAGGCCTGTCCGACCAAACCTGCCGACGACGCCATATTGACGATATTACCGCCGCTAGCCAGTAATTCGGGTATGGCCGCTTGGCAGCTGTAGAAAACTCCTGAAAGATTAACCGACAGCATTTGCTGCCAATCTTGCTCAGTGTAATCGGTAAAATGCCGTGAACGCGCAAATCCTGCGATGTTGCATTGCACGTCCAAGCCGTCAAAAGCCTTGACGCACTCCTCCACCATAGCGAAGCATTGTTCACGACTACTGGCATCAAAATGACGCGCAACCATGCGTTCGCCAGCCGTGCCTGCCATATCAATGGTTTCTTCCAGACCGCTGTCATTGAGGTCGGCAACCAATACTCTGGCACCCTCAGAGGCAAATGCTAGTGCCACAGAGCGGCCAATACCCGAAGCAGCCCCGCTGACAAATACTCGCTTATCGGTAAATCGCATAGAACCGTCTACTCCTGCCATTAGAGATTCAAGAAATCTGGCGCATTGAAGACATAGCTCTTCTCCTCAACCCGCTCCTGCATGCGCCACCCAGCTGGTGTTCGCACGTACTTGTCCAGATACCAAAGGCCACATACAAATATCTGCGTGCCGCCCTCAGGTAAGCTCATTTCCTGGGGGTTAAACAGCATTACCCGCCCGCTTGCCTTGTCACCCTGCAACGAAATCTGAATGTTACCGTTTAGGTGCTGGTGACTCGGAAAGGTCTCTGGCGTTAGTGCCTTTTTCAGAAAGCTGATAGTGTCCTGCAGATTACCCACACTGCCCCCCAGCTCGCTGTAGTCAATGTGCGCGTCGGCGGTAAAAACATCCGTAGCCAGCGCATCAAAATTGCGCGTATCTACCAGCTCTGCGTAGCGGTAACAGAGATCCTGAATTTCAAATCGGTCTGACATTTCTTGCTGTGACAACATAACGCTTTGCCTCCGTGAGATATCAGGCTGCTTTAGTGGGCAGCCCATGGGTAACTGAAACCGGTTAATTCTTCGCTGACCTGCCAGAGCCTGGCAGCCGCCTCGTCATCCTGAGCCCAAGGCCTGGTCTTGGCCTGCTTACAGTTAATATAGTACTCGCCACTAACCTTCGCGACGCTGGGATCAGCGCACAGAAACACTGAAGTAGCCGCGCCCTGCTCCGGCGTCTTAAAGAAAGGACGCAGCAGCAGTGGCAATACTTTGCTCATCACGCCGCCGTTCTGTGTGCCAAGATCGGTTCTGACAGCGCCAGGGTGAAGACAGTTCACAGTGATGCCTTCAGCCTGCAGTTGGTTTGACAAATAGCGTGTGAACAAAATATTGGCGAGCTTGGAGCGGCCATATTCTCTGAACGTCTTGAAACCTTGCTCGGCCTGTAAATCACCAAACCCCATATCCCGTGAGAACGCATGTGCGCCCGATGATACGTTGACGATGCGCGCCGTCGCTGACTCCCGTAAACGGGGCAGCAACAACCCGGTAAGCAGGAAAGGCGCCAGGTGATTAACGGCGAAAGTTTCCTCAAAGCCATCGATGGTCTCGCGGCGACTGGTGCATACCACGCCCGCATTGTTGAGCAGTATATCCAGCGGTTCGCCACTGGCTGCAAAGGCTGCACCCGCTTCGCGGACTGACTCCAAGCTAGCAAAATCAGCAATCAGTATCTGCGGTGGTGGCCCGCCACTAGTCGCTGCCACATCAGCTGCAACTTGCTCCGCCTTGGCCTTGTTGCGTGCTAACAGCGTCAGCCTGGCCCCCGCTGCGGCCAACAAGTGAGCGCTGGCGGTGCCAATACCCGCGGTGGCGCCTGTTATCAGTATATGTTTTCCGCTTACTGACACGACTAGGACTCCCAGCTCAAAATCAGTTTGCCGATATGATCGCTGGCTTCCATCAGGCGATGCGCTTCTGCAGCCTGCGCCGCGGGGAAAGTTTCGTGAATGACCGGTGCTATATCACCAGCCTCCAACCAAGGCCAAACTGTAGCCTCTACCGCAGCAGTCAGCTCGGCCTTAAAGGCCGCGGGCCGTGCACGCAGCGTAGAGCCCGTTATCTGCAGCCGCTTTAGCATTACCGGCATCAAATTGACCTCGACTTTGGAGCCTTGCAAGTAGGCAATATTAACAATACGTCCGTCGGCGGCGGCCAGCGTGATATTACGATCAACGTAATCACCGCCGACCATATCGAGAATGACATCGACTCCGCTACCGTCAGTTGCTTTAACCAGAACCTCCACAAAGTCTTGTTCCTTGTAGTTAACCGCTATCTCAGCACCCAGACGTTCACAGACCGCCACCTTCTCGGCGCTACCGGCCGTGGCAAACACGCGGCACCCAAGCTGACGCGCTAACTGGATCGCCGTGGTACCGATACCACTGGAACCGCCATGCACCAGAAACGTTTCACCCGGCTGTAAGGCAACCCGTTGCATTACGTTGGTCCAAACAGTCAGCAGCGCTTCGGGTAATGCCGCCGCCTGTGCCATGGTATAGCCCTTGGGAATTGGCATACATTCCAGCGCCTTCGCTGTTGCATACTCAGCATAACCACCGCCACCGAGCAGCGCGCAGACCTTATCGCCCACCTGCCAGCGCGAGACTTCAGCACCCACAGCACAAACTTCGCCTGCGACTTCAAGACCTAGAATGGGAGAGGCTCCTGGCGGCGGCGGATAGAAGCCCATGCGTTGAATAATATCAGCGCGGTTAATGCCTGCGGCCGCTACCTGAATCAACACTTCGTCAGCGGCAGCCACTGGCCGATCACCTGTTGCCAGTATCAGTGTCTCGGCGCCGCCTGGCTCAGTTACATCAATATATTTCATAGTCATTGCACAGTCCTATTGGTCAGCAACGTCAAAAGCTATAGGCATAGACTTGATACCGCTAATGAAGTTTGAGCGCAGCCAATTGATGTCACCATTGAGGCGTGGGTTGCGTACATATTTGAGAATCTCAGTAAAAATAACCTTCAACTCCAGCCGCGCCAAATGCGAACCCAGGCAAAAGTGTTCGCCTACACCAAAGGCACGGTGGCCATTGCGTACGTCCTCTCGCTCAGCTCGAAAAATATCAAAGCTATCGACATCGGTAAACACATCTTCATCCGCACTGGCAGCGGCATAGAATATTTCTACCTTGTCTCCTGCCTTAATGGTCTTTCCACTCAGCTCTACATCTTCGGTAGCTGTGCGACGAAAAGCTATAACTGCAGGGTTATAACGCAATATTTCCTCAATCGCGCCTTCCAGCAAGTCTGGGTTATCGACCAACTGCTGGTACTGCTCAGGGTGTTCGATCAGTAAACGCATGCCATGGCTGGTCACGGTACGGGTAGTTTCGTTGCCTGCAACTATAAGCAAGAGGAAAAAGTGACAGAACTCCTCGTCGGTGAGCGGCTCTTCTTCCACGGTGCCCGTTAGCAGCACATTAACAATATCATCGGCAGGATTGGCGCGATGCTCTTCTGCAAGTGTCTGCGCCATGAAAAACATCTCGGCCATGGCATTCAAACCGTCTTCGTCGGTAGTCGCAAGCTCCGGGTCGTCCATACCAATCATAATATTGGTCAGCTCAAACAATCGCTCACGACGCTCTAGCGGCACACCCATCAATTCGCAGATAGCAATCAATGGCAGGTCGGCAGCAACGTCCTTAACAAACTCACACTGGCCCCCTTCTATGGCGGCGGCGACAATATCACGTGCAATTTGGCGAAAACGTTCGGTGTAAGAATCAACTTTTTTGGGAGTGAATGCACTGCGTACCAGACGTCGATACTTGAGGTGTCTGGGCGGATCCATATTGATCATCTGGTTGGCCATCAGCTCAATGCGATCTGGCTCCGACTCATGCAATAGACAGCTCTTCACTTCTGAAGAAAACAGCAGCGGATTCTTGGAGATGTAATCGACGTCTTTTTGCTTGGTAACCGCCCAAAACCCGACGCCTTGTGCGGGGTCCTCATGCCAGTAAATCGGTTCTTCGTTGCGTAGATAGCGAAACACCTCGCGCGGCGCACCTCCCCGATAGGTATCTGGATCAGTTAAGTCTATATGCGGACAACCTGACATAGTACGTTCCTTCAATGATGTATAAACAGAGAAAAACTATAAGCTATAAATAGGTAATATCAAGCGAGCGGAGTGCTAGACCATCATTGGCGCCTCATCCGGCTCGTGCCCGCTCATACGCAGACGTTGGTCTAAGGTTTCATCTACGGAGACGTAGCGATAGCAACCATTGGCATCGGTGTCTCGCCGCAGTTGCCCACGCCGGGTCAGGTAATTCAGGTGTGCCACACACTCGCCCAACGCCATTCCAATAGTATTAGCATCGAGCTCACGTTTGAACAACACCGGTAACAGCTCCTTGGCTGAGCTGGGCTGCTGCTGACAGGCCTCTTCCAATGCCAGCAGGTGATCTTCGTGATGCTGCACAAGATAACGTAGACGGTCATGTAGACCATAAAAGGGAGTATTGTGAGCTGGCAACACCAGAGCATCCGACGGCAACTGCTCGAGAAAATGCTGATGCGAAGCAAGCCACTGACGCAGCGGATTGCCCTCCGGCTCCATCGGCGACACACTCACATTTGAAGTGATCCTTGGAATCACCTGATCTCCGCTAATCAATAGGTTCAGCGCAGCACTATATAGACAGGCATGTTCAGGCGAATGCCCTGCTCCCACTATGATCCGCCAGCGCACCCCACCAATGGTCAGGTAATCAGAATCCTCGAGCCGCCGGTACGCTCCCGGCAGTGGCTTCACCACGGAACCGAAGCCACCAAAATTCTTTTTCATATTATCCAGATAGTCGGCATCCATCCCTGCTCCACGGTAGTACTGCTCCGTGGTCCAGGTCAGGTCGTCGACGGTCATTTTGCTAAAACTACGGGCCGTTAGATACTCGCCCATGGTCATATACAGTGGCACCTTCCAGGTATCACAGAGCCATCCCGCCACTCCACAGTGGTCCGGGTGCATATGCGTACAGAGCACGGCTTTGACTGGTTTATCACCCAGCACCTCATCAAAAATCTGCTGCCAGAGTTTTTCAGTATCACCCAGTGCTATACCGGTATCTATTATCCACCAGCCGTCATCATCTTCCAGCAAGTACAGATTGATATGGTCCAGTGCCATGGGCAGCGGCATGCGCAGCCAATGCACGCCGGGGGCGACTTCGATCACAGCCCCGGGTGCAGGCACTTCGGAATGCGGGTAAATCAGCTCAGACATAGCAAGCTCTTAAGGAAAAGGGCCGCTATTGTACCTGATCTGACATGGCATGCTGGGCCGCTAGCCAGGCAAAGGTCATAGCAGGACCAATAGTTGAACCCGCGCCTGGATAGCTGTTACCCATGACGGCACCCGAACAGTTACCGGCGGCGTATAAGCCTGGAATTATCGCATCCTGCTGATCCAGCACCGCGCCGTTGGCGTCGGTCTTCAGCCCGCCTTTGGTGCCCAGATCACCCGCCTGTATCTGAATGGCGTAAAACGGTGCCTTTTGCAATGGCGCCAGGCTGGGATTCGGTGCCACAGACGGGTCACTGTAGTAGCGATCATGCAAGCTGTCACCGCGGCCAAAATCCGGGTCTTTGCCGTCCACAGCGAATTGGTTAAAGCGAGCGACGGTGCGACTCAATCCAGCCTCATCGATCCCTAACAAACCCGCGAGTTCTTCGAGAGTGTCGGCGCGTCGCAGAAAACCCGCGCGTTTTAGCTCACCCGGTATGAGTTCATCAGGCATTGCCTTGCCGGGGCCAACAGGTCCGATTGGGTACTTATTGCGATAGGTGGCGTCTACCACCATATAGCAAGGTACCGTTGATGAGCTGTCACTGTGAGCCGCGAATTGGGCTTTAACTAAATCCTCATAGGGTGCCGCTTCGTTAGCAAAGCGTTCGCCCAGTGCATTCACAAAAATAGAGCCCGGCATAGATTTACCCGCAATCAATGCCTCGGCATGCCCGTCGGGCATCAGGTAAGTGGGGGTCCACCAGGCGCAGTGCATAAACTCCAGTGCCGCACCTACGTCGGTGCCAGCCGTGATGGCATCGCCGGTGTTGCCAGGGTTACCCGCCGCCCAGCCCGGCTGCCAACCGGCCGGGTGATGCTTGCGCCGCAGCGCTTCGTTATGATCAAAACCACCAGCAGCTAACAGCACACCGCGCCGTGCGCGAATGCGTAACCGCTCCTGTCCACGCTGCACGACCGCTCCCACGACTACGCCCTGCTCCAACACCAATTCCTGAAAACTGGTATTCAGCCACAGCGGTATATCACGCCGCGCCAGTGCTGCGCGTAATTGAGCGCCCAGAGAACGTCCAAACGTCATGCGATTATCGGGTAGCCCACGCAGACGCGATGGAATATCCAGGTAGTAACGCAACATGAGTCGCGCCAGTACCAGCCAACTGCGCCAGGTAAAATTAACCAGCTTGCGACCTTCCCCTGCGGTCATGGATATTTTCATGATCTTGCCCTGATGCGAAGCGCGCTGCTGCGGTTCACGGCCGTCAAGCTTACGCGCCGAGAAAGGTGCAGGTTCGAGCGAGCGGCCACCCGGTTTTCCACCGGGAAACTCAGGGTAATAGTCCATGTAAGTCACCGCAGCCGCAAACTTCACATCGCCGCTACGCTCCAGCGCTAACAGCATTTCCGGTGCCTTTTCTATATAGGCGCGCAGACGCTCTTCACTCACCTCACCAGCAGTCACCCTCTCAAGATACTGCCAAGCTTCAGCTTCGCTATCGTCAATACCTGCGGCCTTCATCAGGTGGTTGTTCGGCACCCAGATCACACCACCCGACATGCTGGTAGTACCGCCATACTGTTCGGTCTTTTCAACAACCAATACATCAGCGCCAGCATCAGCCGCAGTAATGGCACCGGTCATACCACCACCACCACTGCCGACAACCAAAAAATCGGTAGTGTGATCCCAATTCGCTGTGTCCATACTTCCTACCCCTGAAAACGACTAGCCTGTGCGGCTAGTCCTTCAGACCTAGCTCATCGATTAGCGCCAATACGTCTGCATCGTGACTCTTGGTCTTAACTTTATCCATTATATGCTTGAGGCGACCGTCTTTGCCGATGATAAAAGTGGTTCGCAGTACACCCATGTATTCTTTACCCATGAATTTCTTCAGCGCCCAACACCCATACTTTTTCGTGGCTACCAGATCTTCATCCGACAGCAGGGTAAAGTCCAGACCGTGCTTGTCTACGAACTTCACCAGCTTTTTCACTGGGTCAGGGCTGACTGCCAGCACGGTGGTATTAGCTTTCGCAAACGCCTTGCGATGGTCCCTGATACCACAGGCCTGATTCGTGCAACCGGGAGTCAGCGCTTTGGGGTAAAAATACAAGACCACGTTACTCTCGCCACGAAAGTCCTTGAGACTTACCTTATCGCCGTTTTGATCTGTCAAAGTCAGGACGGGTGCCAGGTTGCCAACTTTTGGAAAGCTCACTTCAAATTCTCCTCATCAGGGTTACTGTCTGTTAATCGCGCCGAGTCTTCTGCGTCACTATCTGTCATATCCGGCGGCAGAGTTTTGCGCGTACGCGCACCCAACTCCTGCAACTGTTGGACTCTTCTTACCAGATTACCGCGCCCGCTGTTAAGACGATCGCGGGTTTTATCCCAAGAACCTCTGGCCTTATCAAGGTGCTTGCCGACTTCAGACAGTGACTCCAGCACCAGCGCAAACTGGTCATGAATCGCCCCTGCCTGATTGGCGATTTTTTCAGCATTCTTGTTTTGCTGCTCGTAGCGCCAGATTGACTGCACCGTGCGCAGTGTCGCCAGCAGGGTGGTTGGACTGACTACGATAACCTGCTTGTCGTAAGCAGTTCTGAACATGTCCGGTTCCGCATCAAAAGCCGCCATGAAAGCAGACTCGATGGGAATAAACATGAGCACAAAGTCGAGCGTCCGGACTCCTTCCAGTCCATCGTAATCCTTGATGCTTAAGCCTTTGATATGGTTTTTGATCGCCTGCACGTGACCAGCCAGCGCGGCGCGCTTCTCTAACTCATCGTCGCTGGCCACGTAGCGTGAATAGTCAACCAAGGACACCTTGGCATCAATAATGATGTCCTTTTCCTCAGGCAGTCGCACCACCACGTCAGGCATCCGCCGTTCGCCACCAGCAGACTGCAGTGAGACCTGAGTTTCATATTCGTAGCCTTTACGCAATCCGGATTCTTCCAACACCCGCTCCAGCACAACTTCACCCCAGTTGCCCTGCGCCTTCTTATCGCCCTTGAGTGCCCGCGTCAGATTTACCGCATCCTCGGACATCTGTTTGTTAAGTAGCTTGAGTTGATTGAGCTCGTGCAACAGCGAAACCCGGTCGCGGCTTTCAGTGTCATACACGTGATCAACCCGCTTGCGAAATTCTTGCAGCTGATTCTGCAGCGGCGAGAGCGTATGTTGCAGAGTGTTTTTACTGTTTTCCAACAGGCGCTCACTCTTCTCTTCAAAAATCCGGTTGGCGAGACTATTGAACTCGTCACTCATTTGCTTGCGCGCGCCCTGCAGCAGTTCCAGCTTATCGGCCGCCGCCTGACCTTCACCTGCCAACCTTTCCTCCAGACGGGAAACAGCCGCCTGCCACTCGCCTACTTCCTGAGAATGCTCTAGCGCCGCCAGTGCAAGTTTTTGTTGATAACGCAGCCGCAAAAGCAAAAAACCTGCCCCTACCAGTACCAGCGACAGAGCTACTGACATAAGGAGCAAGCGGGGATCGGTCATTAAGGCGTCAAGAATATCCTTCACGCCAAGATTGCCCCGGCGTCATGGTCTGTCATCGATTAATAGAGGAAACCCTGATGGGGTACTCCTCTTTGCGTCTATCGGAGAGGTACTCCTTTAGCGCATGGTAAATAACCGGAAAGGCGATGTTATCCCAAGGAATATCTTCTTCTTTGAAAAGGCCGACTTCGCTGCTCTCCGGCCCGACCCCACACTCACCGTTAATCACTACTGCGCGATAGAACATATAGACCTGATTGATACCCGGTACGTCAAACAAGCGATAAAGCTGCTGCTGCTCCACTTTGGCCCTGGCTTCCTCCCAGGTCTCTCGGGCTGCGCCCTGTACGCTGGTCTCGCCGTTCTCCATAAACCCGGCTGGCAGAGTCCAGGAACCTTCGCGCGGTGCGATGGCGCGCTTGCAAAGCAATATGCGGTCTTCGTATATGGGAACGCAGCCGACGATCACCCTGGGATTTTCGTAGTGAATGACGTCGCAGCTGTCGCAGACGAAGCGCACCCGGTCATCGCCATCCGGTATACGCGCGGTGACTGCTGAGCCGCACTGACTGCAAAACTTCATATCTCAGGTCCTGGCCAATTCACGGTATCCGCCCGCACAAAACAGCAAGGGCTCACCGTTATCGCGGTTTTCCATTGCCGTTACTCGGCCTACAATAATAGTGTGGTCGCCGCCTGGGTAACGCGCCTCAACTTCGCATTCCATGCTTACCAGACTGTCGGGGAGCACTGGCACACCGGTAACACCGGCCACAAAATGATCAGCCTCCAGCAGATGGTCGCCCTTACGGGCATATAGATTGGATAAATCTTGTTGGTCCGCTCGCAATATGTTCACACCAAAAGTACTGGCGCGCTCCCACACGTCAAACATCTCGGAGTTATTCTGCAAGCTCCAGAGTACCAGCGGTGGATCAAGCGAAACTGAAGCAAAAGAATTCACCGTCATGCCGAAAGGCTGCTGCCCCTCAGGGTTTGCGGTTATTACGGTAACGCCGGTGGCAAAACACCCCAACGCATCGCGAAATTCGCGGGAATCAATGGTCATAGTTTTCCTTAGCAGATAGTAATGAGCTGTTTGCTTGCAGCTGTGAAATCATTGGCCCAGATTATACACGGCGCATTAAGCAGTGCGTCACTCATTTGGGCGATGCGCCCCAGCGTTGCGCCGAGTGCTGGTCACTAGTGCGCTCTTCTACCCAGTGTTCGCCCGCACTGGTCAGTTCTTTCTTCCAAAAGGGCGCGCGTGTCTTCAGGTAGTCCATAACGAATTCGCAAGCGGCAAAAGCGTCGCCACGATGGCCACTGGCCACACCGACATAAACAATCTGCTCACCAGGACGCAAAGCCCCTACTCGGTGCACCACACGAATGGCCTGTAACTGCCAACGCTGGCTCGCTTCAGCCATGATTTTTTCGATACTACGCTCAGTCATTCCCGGGTAGTGCTCCAGTTCCATAACCGCCACCTGCCGATCGGCGTTATTGCTGCGTACCAGGCCCGTGAAACTGGCTATCGCGCCCGTAGTATCGAGGCTGCCCAATTCGCGCTGCAGCTGGGCCACGTCAAAGTCCTGAGTTTGGATACTAACCTTCAAATCATTCATGGCGGCCACTAGCCTCCGGTAACCGGGGGGAAAAAAGCCACTTCATCGCCCGCCGCCAGGGCACTATCGAGGGCAGCCATGTCCTGATTTACGGCGCGCAGTACATTCTCCGCCTGCAGGGCCTGCGCCCAAAGCTCACCGTGTTCGGCAATAAGGTGATCTTGCAGGCCCGCCAAAGTGGCCACCGCATCACTGTAGGGGACTTGCAGCCTGCCGACACCTAACTGCTCTCTAAGTCGGGCGAAGAAAAGTATTTCAAGCATGCTGGGCTCCCTCTCTCGCGTAGTCACCCGATTTTCCGCCACTCTTGTGCTCCAATTGCACCGCCGCAATGACCATACCTCGATCCACCGCCTTGCACATATCGTAAATAGTAAGTGCCGCTACTGAAGCTGCGGTAAGTGCCTCCATTTCCACACCGGTTTGCCCCGCCAGTTTACAACGCGCCTGAATCTTTACCCGGGAATTGACCGTATCGAGCTCAAATTGCACATCGACGCTGCTCAGCATTAGCGGATGACATAAAGGGATAAGGTCAGAACAACGTTTGGCCGCCTGGATACCTGCAATACGGGCAACCGCAAGCACATCACCTTTCTTATGTCCGGCACTGGCAATTAACTCCAATGTTGCCGGCAGCATCACAATCTCTGCACTGGCGATCGCCTCGCGCGTGGTGACAGACTTTTGGGAAACATCGACCATATGTGCCGCACCGGCAGCGTCGAGATGGGTAAGTTTAGACATTGTGGGTTTTCTCTTCAGCAGGAGTAGGTATTATATGGGCTACCCTGATGTGTTTACCAACTGAACCATGGATGTAGCAATGACAAAACTGACGCTGGGCCTGCAACTAGGATACTGGGGAGCTTTGTATCCCGCCGCACACATAGAGCTAGCGCAAGAAGCCGAGCGCCTGGGCTATGACTCGGTATGGACCGCCGAGTCCTGGGGCAACGATTGCTTTACCCCGCTGGCGTGGATCGGCGCGAACACGTCACGCATCAGGCTGGGAACATCAGTGGCTCAGATATCGGCCCGCACACCTGCCTCCTGCGCTATGTCAGCGCTGGCGCTGGATCATATGTCGAACGGCCGTATGATCCTGGGACTGGGCGTGTCCGGGCCGCAGGTGGTAGAGGGCTGGTATGGACAGCCCTACGCCAAGCCGGTCTCCAGAACTCGGGAATATGTGAGTATTATTCGTCAGATTCTGGCGCGCGAGGGTCCGGTCAGTAATGACGGCGAGCACTACCCACTGCCCTATACTGGTCCCGGCGCCTGGGGTATGGGCAAAGGGCTCAAGTCAATCACCCATCCATTGCGTGCTGACCTGCCTATATTCCTGGGTGCAGAAGGTCCTAAAAACGTTACCCAAACCGCTGAAATCGCCGACGGCTGGTTACCTCTATATTACTCGCCCTACCGCCAGGAAGTGTATGCGGACCAGCTCAGCAAGGCTAAAGCTGGCTTCGAAATTGCCGCTTTCACTCTCGTCAACATGAATGACGATATGGAGCAGGCCTTATACCCGGTGAAGGCGATGCTGGGTTTTTATATTGGCGGCATGGGCTCCAAGCAACGCAACTTCCACAAAGAGCTTATGGCTCGCATGGGCTTTGCCGACGAAGCAGAACAAATTCAGGATCTGTTTTTTGAAGGTAAGCGCGATGAGGCCATCGCCACTGTTCCGGATGAGTTCGCCGATGAAATCTCACTGAGTGGCCCACGTGATCGCATCCGTGAGCGACTGCAGGACTGGCGTAACTCTCCGGTGACCTCTTTACTCATTAACGGTGACGCAACGCTGCTGCGGGAAATGGCGGAAATGGTACTTTGATGCTGGGCACTTAGCTCAGCAAGTCTTATGAAGCGACACTCCGGATATTTACTGGACGCTGATTATGCGCTATCACACATTTCCCCTATTTTGCCTGGACCCACACGACCTGGTGCCGCCTCTTTACTCAATCCAGCTTATCGAAATTAGTCTTGACTAGACTACAATTACCGGGCGGGGCTGAAAGCTTGCAGAAACTAGAAATCAGGTTTTCATAAGCTATACTCCTCGTTGCGCAATCGACCCGACCGGCACAAAAAAATAAAAGGCAGGACGCGCTTCGGTAAAGGATATGCCTAATGCTAATAGAGATGAAACTGTGGCTGACCGAGAATGAGCCCCTTATTAGTGCCATAGTCGGGGTTATTACGCTGCTTGCCGCTGCCTGGGGTGTGCTTAGTCTGCATTACTTCGATCAATCGGCTTCAACCTCAAAAAATGATCAGAATCCGGCTGACGAAACTGCGGGAGAACCGGCGAGCAGTAGCATCCGGTTTCGACAAGCGCCGCGCAAGCTGATTAACCTAGGCATATCCCATCGCTCACAGGTTGAGCAAATGGTTGCTTCCCGGACGCTAAATGCGATTATTTTCGCGCTTCTGAGCTTAAGTCTTGTTTGGGTCGTAGCGGGATTGGTTAAGTCCGGTTTGGTAGTTCTCACAATATTGAATGGCATTACGTTCCTATGCGGGCTGCTTGTTCTCGTTTTACACGCGAGCCACCACTTTACGCTCGCCCGATGGATGATGATTTTGCTTGCTGGCGGCTACTGGTGCGTTGTCCAGCTAACCGTCGGCGGTATGTGGGGTATTGAATACTTCCTGATAGTGCTGTGCCTGATACCCGTATTGATGTTTGAGCGACATGAAGTGCGCCAGCGCACTCTGTGCATGTTGATGCTGCTCATGTTCCTGATAGTTCAGCTGTTGCTTGGAAGGGTCTATGAAGGCGGCTTGTTAATTATGGGGGAAAGTACGCTCAAAATTGGCTATGTGGTTAATGCGCTTGTTCTATGCCTGATTGTGTTTGGTTTGATCAGCTATTATTCCAATTATTCAATGCGCTCTTTCTATGCTATGAAAAATGAAAGGGAGCGTGCAGACACTCTGATCAACTCTGTATTCCCGCGGGAGGTAGCCGAACAGATCCGCGAACGAGCACCCACGGTTGCATCGTATAGCGATGAG
Source organism: Candidatus Litorirhabdus singularis (assembly GCF_026262625.1). Taxonomy (GTDB): domain Bacteria; phylum Pseudomonadota; class Gammaproteobacteria; order Pseudomonadales; family Halieaceae; genus Litorirhabdus; species Litorirhabdus singularis. Next base: position 355,173 of record NZ_SHNN01000002.1, on the reverse strand, counting down.
GCTGTAGTCATTTTCATTTCACTCGAGGGTTTTGATGCGTTGTATAGCAGAATGACCGCATCACAGCTGGTTGAATTGATGAGTAAGATTTTTATTCGGTTTGATGAACTTCTCGAGCAGCACGGTGTGGAGAAAATTAATTTGTTGGGCACGCACTACGTAGCTGCATCAGGGATTTTCAGCGGCAAACCTTCACATGCCGCCGTAGCCAGGTTCGCTCTGGATGCCACCGCGGCAGTCGCCGAGTTTAGCAAGGAAACCCACGAACGCTTCACTTTGCGTGCAGGAGTTTCGGCAGGAGAGGTTGTAAGTGGAGTAATTGGCGAGGCCAGGCCATGTCTCGACATTTGGGGCGAGACAGTGGAGCTGGCAGCAGCGATGCAAGGCGCGGCACTGGGCAACACCGTGGTCGTAAGTGCTCAGGCATACTCGCGCCTGAGAGATGACTTTGAATTCGCGGAAATGTCTGCTTCAGTCGATAATGCCTATATTCTGCTGCGAGAGAAGCGACCGGCCACCGCAGCCGGAGGTACCCTATGATGTGGCAGATATTTGTTGATAGTCTCGCTACCAACGAGCCGTTTATTAACGCTGTGGTGGGCTTATTGAGCTTGACTGCACTGGCCTGGGGACTATTAAAACTTATCTATAGTTCACCAGTAGCGCCAGTTCGGGCCGATGGGGAGGTCGGCCGCAGTCCATCTGTCCAGTGGTTCCAAAACCTGCTGGCACCCGTACTTAATCTCGGTATTGAGCATTATGTTCAGGTAGAGGACAGGATTGCGGCCCGCACGGTAAACATAGGCGCCGTGGCGGTCATGTTTATCAGTATATCGATGACAGTGTTCGGTTTTTCAAATAGCGCGCTATTTCCATTTGTATTTGCGCACCTACCGGCGTTTCTCATGTGTTTGCTGACGCTCTATTTGCAAGCGAAGGGTAAGCTGCAAATAGCGCGCTGGATATTCCTGGGGCTTATTATGCTGGACTGGATTTCCTCTCATATTGTTGTTGGCCCCTGGCGCGGAAATGAATACGTTATGCCAGCCATACTTATGTTGCCTGTCGTGGTGTTCAAGGCTTCTGAAATACGGCAACGTAATATTGCTTTGATACTGATTTGCACACTTGCGCTCACAACCGTCTTACTTAGACACTTCTTGGATATTGCTCCTCTCGACATACCTGAGGGCTTCCACGTTGTTGGCTATCACATGGTTTTAATAGTCGTGACGATATCGGTATTTCTTGTGGTCAATTATTATGTGAATTTCTCGGTGGCGAGTTTTAGTGAATTGGAGTTGGAGAAATTGCGCACCGATGAATTGGTACAGAGTATTTTTCCTGACTCTGTTATGAAGAGAATGACAGAGAAAGAAACGTCCTTCGCACATTTTCACGAAGAGGCCACGGTGGTGTTTATAACCGTCACGGGCTTCAGGGACTTGTACCAGAGAATTTCAGCGGTGCAACTAGTGGAACTTCTCAGTAACATTTTTATTCGTTTCGATGAATTACTGGTTAAACACGGGGTAGAGAAAATAAATACCTTGGGAACCCATTACGTAGCTGCAACAGGAGTCTTTGATGGTAACAAACCGGACCATGCAGCCTTGGCGCGGTTTACGCTGGATGCACTAGAGGCGGTGGAAGATTTCGGGGAGAAAATGCATCATCCATTTACGCTCAAGGCTGGCATGTCTACCGGGCAGGTGATCAGTGGCGTCATTGGCAGTGCCCGTCCCTGCTTTGATATCTGGGGGCGCACAGTAGAGCTGGCTAACTCGATGCAAGATACTGCGTTAGACAACACTATAGCCGTGAACGAAGCCGCTTACTGGCGGTTGCGTGAAGAGTTTGATTTTGCGGAAATTCCGGGTGATGTCGATGGACATTTGTTGCTCAAGCCATCGATACCAGACACTGGCACTATCTAGAAGGAACGAAACGGATGGCTCGTGATGACCCGATCAGAGGTTCTCGGCGGTATAAATAAATTGGTCGGGACGGCAGGATTTGAGCGGGCCGGCCTTCCGGATGCGACCGTCGCAGGTTCCAGCTCGGTGGTGACATAAGCATTAGGGTGGATGCTTGGTGGGAAATTGGTCGGGACGGCAGGATTTGAACCTGCGACCACTACACCCCCAGTGTAGTGCGCTACCAGGCTGCGCTACGCCCCGAAGAGGTGGGGATTATACGGATTTTGCTGTGTGAATCAACGAATTAGAAAGCTAAGCGACTTGGCTATGAGGATAGAACGCGGACAACCTCTTCGAGATCGTTGATCATCGACCGTACACCAGGGTTTGACCCTGTCGCGGGAGCGTCCACCGCAGCTACTGCTGGCGCCGTAGCCGGACGCGAGCCGTCATCTTCCATACGCTGGCGCGCGCCACCGATGGTATAACCCTGATCGTAAAGTAAGGAGCGAATCTCACGTATCGTGAGCACATCCTGACGTTGATAGTACCGGCGATTACCGCGGCGCTTGACCGGTTTTAACTGCGGGAACTCTTGTTCCCAATAGCGAAGTACGTGTGGTTTGACGTTGCAAAGCTCGCTCACCTCACCGATCGTGAAATAGCGTTTGCCCGGAATGCTGGGCAACGCTTCGCTGCTACTGCTCCGTTCCAGCACCGTAATTTCCTAAGTCGTAGGCCGCGGAATCAAATTCTTCACCTTTCTCGAAGGACTCCACACGTGCCTTGAGTTTCTGCCCCGGACGGAAGGTCACTACACGGCGCGCCGTAATAGGTATTTCTTCTCCCGTCTTGGGATTACGACCGGGTCGCTGGCTCTTGTCACGTAGATCAAAGTTACCAAAACCGGATAGCTTCACTTGCTCATTGGCTTCCAGGCTCGCGCGCACTTCCTCGAAAAACAATTCGACGATTTCTTTGGCTTCACGCTTGTTGAGTCCTAATTCCTCGAACAGACGTTCCGCCATTTCCGATTTAGTCAGCGCCGTCATTCTGGTAAAAGATCCCTAGTTTCTAAGCTCTGCATTGTATGTTTTTCTAAGCAGATCAATCACTTGATCCACGCTCTTATTAACATCTTCATCACTAAGAGTGCGTGAAGAATCTCGATATGTCAAACCCAATGCCAAACTTTTTCTTTTAGGATCAATGCCTTTGCCCTCATATACGTCAAAGAGCCTTAAGTCTGTGAGGTAAGTTCCTGCTACTGTTCGAACATTCTCCAATAGCTCAGCGGCTGGCACCTCACGATCAACCAGTACAGCAATATCGCGACGCACCTCGGGATAACGTGACAACTCGGCGAACGCTGGCATCGCCGCGCCGCGCAGTAATCCCAGGTCCAGCTCAAAGACATAAACAGGGGTACTAACGTCATAGCTGGCCTGCACTGACGGATGCAGAGCACCGATGTAACCAACCAAAGCCTCACCGCGGTAAAGAGCCGCAGTTTGCCCTGGATGCAGCCCGGTTCGCGTAGCGGCAGTAAAGCGAAACGCCTGTGGCTCGGCCGTCAGCTGCAACAGCGCCTCTACATCGCCCTTAGTATCATAAAAATCAACAGCTTCGCCCTCTTCGCTCCAGCTCTCCGGGTGCAGGCGTCCGGTAACGACACCGGCTATGGTTGGCGCCTGAGTCAGCTCGCCACCATCAGGCACAAAGCGCAGCCCAGTCTCGAATAAACGCACGCGCTGCTGCTGACGACTGGTATTGCGTTTGAGCGATTCCATCAAACCCGGCAGCAGACTGGTACGCATAACCGACATCTCCGCCGATATCGGGTTAGCCAACGCCACCGGTTCTAGCTGCGGATCAAACAATGCCTGCCCAGCGGGATCTACAAAACTATAGGTCACCGCCTCACGATAACCGCGCCCAGTCAGCCGACGCCGAATATTCCGCAGTGACTGCACGCGCTCGGGCAGCGGTCGTATTACCAGGTCTGAATGGATATGGGTCACCGGCAGGTTGTTGTATCCATAGACTCGTGCCAGCTCCTCAAGTAAGTCAGCCTCAATCGAGATGTCGAAACGCCAACTGGGCACGGCGACACTCCAACCGCCATCTACTGCGCTCGTAGCCAGCCCGAGGCCATTGAGAATACGCTCAACTTCAGCATCTTCCAGAGCAAAACCCAGCAATTTCTCAATCCGCATGCGGCGCAATAGTACCGCTGCACGCACAGGCAAATGTGCATCTGCTACAGTCTCAGTAATAGGCCCTACCGACCCGCCCACTGCGTCGACCAATAGTTGAGTCGCTCGCTCCATCGCCCGATGCTGCAGCTCGAAGTCTACGCCGCGCTCAAAGCGGTGCGATGAGTCGGTATGCAGTCCATAGGAGCGTGCCTTACCCGCCAGCGCCAGCGGCTGAAAAAACGCCGCTTCCAACATAATATCCACCGTATTATCACTAACCGCGGTGGGTTGTCCGCCCATAATACCAGCGATAGCCACAGGGCCAGATGCGTCGGTAATCAGCAGGGTTCCCGGGGTCAATTCAGCTGTTTGTCCATTGAGCAGTTCCAGACTTTCGTCTACTCCAGCCTCGCGCACCACGATTGCACCTTCGAGCTTACTCAGGTCAAAAGCGTGCATCGGCTGACCCAGCTCCAACAACACATAATTGGTCACATCGACCACTGCGTCGATGGAACGCAGACCCGCGCGGCGCAGGCGCTCCTGCATCCACAACGGACTGGGGCGGGAAATATCCACACCTTTAATAACCCGCCCAAGATAACGCGCACAGCCAGTCGGAGCCTCAATCTGGACATCGAAAACATCTAATATAGTGCTTTTAACTTCTTGAATTTCAAGGGATTTAACTGGCCTATTGGTCAGAACTCCAACTTCCCGTGCAATGCCCAGCAGGCCCAGACAATCGGCCCGATTCGGCGTCAAATCTACCTCGATAACCTGATCTTCCAGCTGCAGGTAATCGCGTAGATCGGTGCCTACCGGCGCATTGGCCGCCAGCTCCATCAAACCATCGTTAGCGTCAGACAAGCCCAGCTCCTGCTCGGCACACAACATTCCCTGAGACTCTACATCGCGTAGTTTGGCAGCTGCGATCTTGAAATCACCAGGCAATACAGCGCCGACACGGGCCAGAGGCGCGCGCAGGCCAACCCGGGCATTCGGTGCGCCGCAGACGATTTGGACGGTTTCTGTCCCCGTATTCACCTGACAGACGCGCAACTTGTCGGCATTCGGATGCTGCTCTGCGGCGGTAATTTCGGCGACTATAACGCCGCTAAACTCACCGGCAACTGGCTCGACGCCATCGACCTCAAGTCCGCCCATGGTGATGAGATGTGCCAGTTCATCGGTGGGTAAACCTGGATCAACCCACTCCTTTAGCCACTGTTCACTGATTTTCATGTTTGATCCTGTTAGTTAAAGCTTTTGCCGCTATAGGACTTCGCCGCAGTACTAGTTGAATTGTTCGAGGAAGCGCAGGTCATTTTCAAAGTAGATCCGCAGGTCGTTAATGCCGTATTTCAGCATTGACAGTCGCTCTACGCCCATGCCGAAAGCAAAACCGGAAAAACGCTCGGTATCGATATTGGAATATTCAAACACCTTTGGGTGCACCATGCCGCAACCCATGACTTCAATCCAACCAGTATGGCTGCAGACACGACAGCCATCGCCACCACAGTTAACACACTGTATATCGACTTCTGCAGAAGGCTCGGTAAAGGGGAAGTAGCTGGGGCGGAACCGTACCGATAACTGATCGTTCTCGAAGAAGGCATGCAGGAAGTCCTGAATCAGCCCCTTCAGATCAGCAAAGCTGCTCTCCTCATCAATCAGCAGGCCCTCTAACTGGTGAAACATAGGGGTGTGAGTCAGGTCCGAGTCACAGCGGTAAACACGGCCGGGGCAGACGATTTTGAGCGGTGGGGCTTCATTCTCCATAACCCGCACCTGCACCGGTGAAGTGTGCGTGCGCAGCACGGTGTGCTCATCGACATAGAAGGTGTCATGCATGGCCCGAGCCGGGTGGTGGGCTGGAATATTGAGGGCCTCAAAGTTGTGATAATCATCTTCAATCTCAGGACCTTCCACGACTTCAAAGCCAATGCCTCCGAAGAAGTCTTCCATGCGCTCTATAGTGCGCGTGACCGGATGCAGCCCCCCGCTGTCCTGACCACGCCCGCCCAGAGTGACGTCTATGGTCTGGGATGCTAACGCCTGTTCCATGGCGGCCGTTTCCATGGCGGCCTTGCGCTGCCCAATCAGCTCCTGCAGCTCTTGCTTGACCACGTTGATGGCAGCACCCGCCGCCGGTCGCTCTTCGGACGAAAGCTTGCCCAGCTGTTTGAGCAATGCAGTCACCTGGCCTTTCTTACCCAGGTATTCGACCCGCAGGGTCTCTAATGCCTGGCCATCTTCGGCACTCTCTATTGCCGTTCTGGCCGCCGCGGCCAGTGACTGTAAATCTTCCATTTCCCGCTTCCCCTTGATGGGACCTTATTGGTAGATACCGAATCACTCTAGGCTATCGGCACTCCTGAATCTGACAAAAAAAGGGAAAGAGCAGAGCCCTTTCCCTTTGATTTTTACATGTAGCCAGCGAACCGCGATGCTGTAAAGCGTTGCGGTGAGGGTGGGCTTAGGCCAATGCGGCCTTCGCTTGCTCCACGATCGCTGTAAAAGCCGGCTTGTCGTGTACTGCCAGGTCCGCCAAAACGCGACGATCCAGGGCAATATCAGCCTTTTTAAGGCCATTGATCAAACGGCTGTAACTCAAGCCATTGGCACGAGACTGGGCGTTGATGCGAGTGATCCACAGCGCGCGAAATTGACGCTTGCGCTGACGACGGTCACGGTAGGCATACTGGCCAGCCTTGGTAACGGCTTGCTTGGCAACACGAAATACGCGCGAACGCGCACCGTAGTAACCCTTGGCTTGCTTTAGAACTTTTTTGTGACGGCGGTGAGCCACCACACCACGTTTTACGCGGGGCATAGTCTTCTCCTATCTCTCGAATCAGTAAGCGTTATTTGGCCCGCATCATGCGGTCAATCAGCGGTTTGTCGTTTTCGTGCACCCCACGGGTACCTCGCAACTGGCGCTTACGCTTAGTGGTCATCTTGGTCAAGATGTGAGACTTGTGCATGCACTTACGCTTGTAACCGCTTCCGGTCTTTTTAAAGCGTTTGGCAGCCCCGCTGTGAATTTTTGCTTTAGGCATAATAAACTCCGCATTTGCAGTTGGTTAATAAAATAGATCTTAGGGCATTCACGGGCCGCTAAGTCTTCTTCTTTGGGGCGATTACCATAGTTAGCTGTCGACCTTCCATTTTCGGAAATTGCTCAACATTACCTAACTCGGCCAGATCAGCTTCTACTCGTTTGAGTAGCTCCATGCCAATTTCCTGGTGGGCCATTTCACGTCCACGATATCGTAGTGTGACTTTGGCCTTATCCCCGCTTTCAAGGAAACGTACCAGGTTGCGTAGTTTTACCTGGTAATCCCCTTCCTCCGTCCCTGGACGAAACTTCATTTCTTTAACTTGTGTCCGCTTCTGCTTCTTCTTCTGAGCAGCCTTTTGCTTCTTCGCTTCGAACACATGTTTGCCGTAATCCATCAACTTGCAGACCACGGGCTCAGAATCTGTAATCTGGACAAGGTCCAGTGTGGCAGCCTCAGCTGCAGCACGCGCCTCGGTGAGGGGAACAATCCCCATCGGCTCACCTTCGGCACCAATTAAACGTACGGTTGTTGCTACAATTTCTTCGTTAATCGGCGAGCGCTTGCCCTTGCCTTTCTCTTTTTTGATAATCTACTTCTCCATTGCAATACGACCGCGACGCGCTACGTCCTGGCTGAGCAACCCACTTACGGCATCAATACTCATTGATCCCAGGTCCTCACCATTGCGTGCACGCACGGCCACAGTGTCTGTTTCTGCTTCACGATCCCCTACTACTAACAGATAAGGAATGCGCTGAATTGTGTGCTCGCGGATTTTAAAGCCGATTTTCTCATTTCTCAAGTCCGAAATGACCCGAAACCCTTTGTTTCTTAAGGAATCTTCCACCTTTTTGCTATATTCGGCCTGTTTGTCCGTAATATTGAGAATAACGGCCTGCTCCGGCGCCAGCCAGACCGGGAAGTTACCCTCGTACTGCTCAATCAAAATACCGATAAAACGCTCAAACGAACCCAGGATAGCGCGGTGCAGCATCACCGGAACCTGACGCGATCCATCCTCAGCGACATACTGGGCATCGAGGCGCGCTGGCATCGAAAAATCAACTTGAATAGTGCCCAGTTGCCATACCCTGCCAATACAGTCCTTCAACGAAAACTCGATCTTGGGGCCGTAAAAAGCACCCTCACCCGGCAGCTCCTGCCAAGGTAGCTCGTGATTATCCAGCGCTTTGGCCAAGGCAGCCTCAGCCCGATCCCAGTCTTCGTCGCTACCCACGCGTTGTTCGGGACGCGTTGAGAGCCGGTATATGACCTCCTCAAAGCCAAAGTCGGCATATACCTCGTGCAAAAAATCGATAAACTTGGATACTTCCGGCTGCACCTGTTCCTCTGTGCAAAAAACATGCGCATCATCTTGCACGAAGCCCCGTACGCGCATAATGCCGTGCAGTGAACCCGAGGGTTCATTGCGGTGACAGGAGCCGAACTCGGCCAACCGCAGTGGCAAGTCACGATAGCTCTTCAGGCCCTGATTAAAGACCTGAACGTGACATGGGCAGTTCATTGGTTTTACAGCGAAGTCACGGTCTTCGGTCTTGAGCATGAACATGTCATCACCGAACTTATCCGCGTGGCCAGACTTTTCCCACAGTGACATGTCGACTAATTGAGGGGTTTTGATCTCTGAGTAATCATGTAGCCGCTGCTGCTCGCGCATATACTGTTCAATGGTCTGATAGATACTCCAGCCTTTGGGGTGCCAAAACACCATCCCCGGAGCTTCTTCTTGCATATGAAACAGGTCAAATTTCTTACCCAACTTACGGTGGTCGCGCTTCTCCGCCTCGTCAATACGCCGCAAGTAGGCCTTGAGTTCCTTTTTATTGCGCCAGGCTGTGCCATACACACGCTGTAGCATTTCGTTCTTCGAGTCACCGCGCCAGTATGCGCCAGCAACTTTGGTTAACTTAAAGGCCTGTAGTTTGCCAGTACTGGGGACGTGGGGGCCCCGACACAAATCCATCCACGGCCCTTGCCGATACAGACTAATTTCTTCGCCCTCGGGCAGCGCTTCTATAATTTGAACTTTGTAGTGTTCTCCCATCTCGCGGAAGGTCTTGATGGCGGCATCGCGAGTCATCACAACCCGTTCGACGATCACATTATCGCGCACGATTTCTTCCATGCGTTTTTCAATTTTTCCGAGATCTTCAGTGGAAAAAGCATGGCCGGAAGCAAAGTCGTAGTAGAAGCCATCTTCTATAACAGGGCCGATGGTCACCTGGACACCGGGAAACAGCTCCTGTGTCGCCATTGCCAGCAGGTGCGCAGTGGAATGGCGGATAACCTCCAAGCCCTCCTCATCACGATCAGTAATGATTGCCAGCTCGGCATCGGACTCAATAACAAAGGAAGTATCAACCTCACGACCATCGACTTTTCCAGCCAAGGCCGCCTTGGCCAGACCGGGGCCTATGTCGGCTGCGACTTCATGTACGGAAACAGGTTGCTCAAACGTGCGTTGAGAGCCGTCAGGCAGGGTAATTACTGGCATTGCTGCTGTCCTATGTCAGTGGTGGCCCCTACTAAAGGCCACGTGAGTCAGCTCATTTACTGGAAGTGTGGATGCTGATCGATTGAGGTTGAAGTTAGCGCGCGATAATACCACAGGCAGAGACGCCGCTGTAGGGCGGAATTTATTCTGCCTGTTGAGTGCTTTCAGGGTGGGAATGGAAGAATGAACTCTTCCTACAGGGGGCGTGGCGCGCCCTGTAGGGCGAAATTCATGTCGTCTTTGACGCGGCCCTTTATCTGGCCACGCCGTCCTGGAGTTTGTCCATCACCTGGTCCAGCGAGAAGCTCGCGGCTTTCTGACGTGGCGGGTATTTCTTGAAGGTAGCCAGGAACTCACCTACATACTCCTGCGCAGGAACCAACAGGAAGACATGATCAAGCAACCAGTCAAAGTAGGTATTGGAAGTAATGCTAGCGCGCTCATACGGATCGCGGCGCAGGTTATATATCATGGGGACGCGAAGCGGCACGAAAGGCTCGATCCATGCCTGCATAGTCGCTTCAGCTCGCTGCTCCATAAAGATCAGCTTCCAGTCCTGATAGCGTAATGCGGTCAGATCGCCATCGTCGGAGAAGTAAAAGATTTCATCGCGGGGAGCAGTTTCAGTTTCACCCGTGAGATAAGGTAAGAAGTTGTACCCATCCAAATGCACCTTGTACTTCCGGCCCATGGCGCGGTGCCCTGACAGCAACTTCTCTTTAACATCAGGCTCTCCGGCGACCGCCAAGAACGTAGGCAACCAATCCATGTGGTGCATGATTTCGTTGGAGACAGCATCAGCCTCAATCTTGCCAGGCCAGCGGACCATAGCCGGTACGCGCCAGCCACCTTCCCAGTTAGTATTCTTCTCGCCGCGGAATGGCGTCATCGCTGCATCAGGCCAGGTATTCATGTGTGGACCGTTATCAGTCGAATAAAACACGATAGTGTTGTCCGCAATGCCCAAGTCATCAAGCTGCTGGAGGAACATGCCTATATGCATGTCGTGCTCCATCATGCCATCGCTATATTCGTTCTGGCCACTGATGCCACGGAGCTCTGGCTTGACGTGAGTGCGAAAGTGCATGCGGGTACCGCTCCACCAGACGAAAAACGGCTTGTCTGCCTTAGCCTGAGTCTCGATAAACTTTTGCGCTGCTGCGACGGTTTCGTCATCGACCGTCTCCATGCGCTTCTTGGTCAGCGGACCCGTATCCTCAATCTGACCATCGGCAGAAGACTTGATAACCCCGCGCGGGCCATACTTTTTGCGGAACTCTGGATTGGTCGGGTAATCAGGCAGCTCAGGCTCTTCCTCAGCGTTGAGGTGGTAAAGATTGCCCAGAAACTCATCGAATCCGTGATTGGTTGGCAGCATGTCGTCGCGATCACCCAAGTGATTCTTGCCAAACTGCCCGGTAGCGTAGCCGTGGTTTTTCAGCAAGCCGGCAATGGTGGGGTCTTCCTCACGCATACCTAGCGGGGAACCCGGTAAACCTACCTTACTCAGACCGGTGCGGAACACTGACTGCCCCATGATAAAAGAAGACCGACCTGCCGTGCAGCTCTGCTCACCGTAGTAATCCGTGAAGATCATACCCTCGTTGGCGATACGATCAATATTGGGCGTACTGTAGCCCATCATGCCCATGGTATAAGCAGAGATATTAGAGCGACCAATGTCGTCGCCCCAAATGACCAAAATATTGGGCTTCTCTGCTGCCAGCGCCAGCTGAGAGCACACCAACAGACCTAAAGTGAGTAAAACGCGCATTTGAAATTTCCTGTAATTAGATACTTATCAGCGGGAGTATATAGCAGTTAATACTGATTCGCTGCTAATTTGGATTACGGCCTGTCTAGTGCGCATTGTTAGCCTATTCCCGATTGCCAAGACCCATGTGGTGGGAAATAATCTGCTTCAGTTTTTTAACAGACTTGGGAAGCAATAATGCAAGATTTTACGGGTAAAGTAGCAGTGGTTACCGGCGGCGCAAGCGGCATCGGTCGCTCATTAGTCAAAGAACTTTTAGCCGAAGGCGCCAAAGTCATCATTGGCGACGTGGAGCAATCCGCTCTCGACCGGGTTTTAGCGGAGTTTGATTCTGCCGGGGAAGTATCCGGCGCGGTAGTTGACGTCTCCAATGAGGCCTCTGTTGAGGCATTCGCCGAACACGTCTTTGGGCATCATGGTGCCTGCCACCTATTGTTCAACAATGCGGGAGTCGCTGCACCCTCAGCAAACGTTTGGGAAACTACCGTCAATGACTGGAAGTGGGTTCACGGCGTTAACGTAATGGGCGTTATCCATGGCATTCAATCGTTCGTTCCACGGATGCTAGCCTCCGGTGAGGAAGGTCACGTTATCAATACCTCATCCGGTGACGGCGGTATCTCTCCACTACCCTATCAATCTGTCTACGCCTCAAGTAAAGCTGCTGTCTCATGCATCAGTGAATGTCTGGCAGCTCAACTGGAAAGCGAGAACACCCAGTTAGGAGCATCGGTTTTCTACCCCTCAGGTGGACTGCTTGATACCGGTATATGGACCACCGATCGCAACCGGCCCACTGACCTGGCCCGCGAGAAGCCTTACGACCCCGTACCCACGGTGCAGGATTTCAAGGTAGCTGCTGAAGCCGCTGGCATGGAACTGCCAATGCAGGATCTGGACGAATTGGCGCGCTATTGTCTGGATGGCATCAAAGCCAAAAACTTCGTCATTATGATTCGTGTCGAAGAAGCTCAGGCCACATTGACCGCTCGCGCAGAGCGTTATGGTAGAGCGGAACTGCCTATAGATCTGCAGGAAATTCCCCAACTGTAAAGGGATTGTTCTCCCGACCGCGTGAGATCGCTCAAAGCCTGCGCCAAAAACACATCCATTTGGCGCGGGCGGTTGCCCTCAAGGGAACGTATCAGGCATAGTGCCGTACGGAAAAAAACGGAAACATTGATGTCTTTAGCTCAACTCGCGTTCATCATCCTGATTGTCGGCACCGTTTATTTGGTGCGTAATCGCCGCAAAGACTGATCAGTCCTCGCCCTTCTCTTCGCCCCCAGCACTAGGCGCATGCGCCAGAATGCGGTCTGCGAGCCGAGAAAACGGCAGGCTCTGTAAGTAAACTGTTCCTGTGCCCGACAGCGTGGCCAAGAACATGCCCTCACCTCCGAAAAACATTGATTTAAGCCCACCGGCGCTATCTATACTGTAGTCAACGCCGGTAGAGAATGCCGCAAGACAGCCCGTATCGACCCGCAAAGTCTGCCCAGCTAACTGCTTCTCGACCACGGTCCCACCAACGTGAAAGAATGCCAGACCATCGCCCTCGAGCTTTTGCAGTATGAAACCCTCTCCGCCAAAAAAGCCAGCGCCGAGCCTCTTACTGAAAGCGATACTGACTCGAGTCCCGCGCGCGGCACACAGAAACGCATCTTTTTGACACAAAAGTTCGCCGCCAACCTGCGCCAGGTCTACCGCTACAATGCGCCCAGGATAAGCTGCCGCGAAGCCCACTCGGCTCGGCGCGTCACCCTCGTTAGTGAAATGGGTCATGAACATGGATTCGCCCGACAAGGCGCGCTTGCCGATGCCAACCAATTTACCAAACATACCCGATTCGGCTTCGGAGCCATCCCCTAAACGGGCCTCAAAACTGATGCCCTCTTCCATGTAATTCATGGCCCCTGCTTCGGCAATCACAGTCTCACCCGGGTCCAAGGTAATCTCGACAATCTGCATATCGCCGCCGATCAGTGTGTAATCAATTTCGTGACTAGCCATGAAAGTTCTCCTGAACTGTAGATGCGGCGCACATAGTACGAACACTATCCAGAGTAAGCAACGCGCTGGTTACTTGCCAGTCTTGAATCGTCGGTGCGATGATAGGCTTTCCTCAATCGGTACAAGGACGCACAAGAGACATGCAATGCCCACATGCCACACTTCTCAACTTGGCTAATTTTGAGCAAGGCACGCCCAGACAAGAGATTGCCCGCCTACGCAAAAATCACCGTCTGGTTTGGCAAGAAGATGAATATGAACGTGGCGGTCACTGGCTGGTCCTGCAACGGAATGACATAGATACCGTGTTAAAAACACCTGCGGATTTCACCAATAATTTCAGCCCGCTACTGGAAGACTTTCCACCCGATGTGCTTGCTATACAGCAGGAAAGCCTGACATTCATGGACCCGCCGCGGCACGGTGAATACCGTTCCATGGCGGATTTTGCGTTTCGCCCGAAGGCTCTGAGAGCACGTGCCGACTTAATGCAGCAAATGGCAACCCAAGTAATTGACGCTGTCATTGATAAGGGCGAGTGTGAGTTTGTAGAAGAAGTCGCTATGCAATTACCGATGAAAGCCATTTACGGACTCCTGGGCGTGAAGCCGGAGGACTACCAATATGTCGCCGATATCACCAATACTCTTGCGCTGGCAAATGACCCCGAGTATGCCGTAGATCGCGATGCCGGATTCGCCGCTTCAATGGAGGCTTACCTGTTTGGCGAAAAGCTGGCCCAAGATCATCGCGATAATCCTAGAGACAGTATGACCATGGATATGCTTCAAGCTGACAAAAATGGACGCAGCTTAAGCAACTCGGAATACGCCGGTTTCTTCGTCAATCTTATAGTGGGCGGCATGGAGACCACACGAAATACCACGGCCTGGCTAATATATGAATTTATTAGATATCCAGACCAGTACGCTCTGCTCCAGGCCGATCCTGGCTTGGTAACCCATGCGGTCGAAGAGATACTGCGCTATCGCAATACGGTGGTTTATCTGCGTCGCACCGCAACTCACGACATGGAATTTGCTGGCGAATCAGTTAAAAGCGGCGACAAGTTGGTCTGCGTGCTGGGCTCACCAAGTCGGAGCGAAGAGTTCTTTGATAGCCCCGATCGGTTCGATATTACCCGTGACCCTATCCATACCCGCCGCCAGTACCGAACTTTTGGTGCCGGGCCACACTTCTGTATTGGGGTGCATCAGGCGCGCATGATGCTGGAGCTGATCACCGCGGAAATAGCAGCGCGAATGACTAATCTAAGGCTGATCGAAGAGCCCGTGCATTTCCGGTCCAACTTCATGGATGGGTTTAAGCGCATGGTGATTGGGTTTGATAAGCGGGAGGGTTAGGCGCGTTCTCACCGAATGATCATGCCAAACGTAAAAGGGCCACCCTGTGGGTGACCCTTTTACGTTTGGTAGGACCAGGCAGATTCGAACTGCCGACCTCTACCATGTCAAGGTAGCGCTCTAACCAACTGAGCTATGGTCCTAAAAATCAGGGGCGATTATATAGACAGACTTCAGTTAATGAAAGCCTGTTGTTTGAGTTCTGTTAACTCGTCCCGCAGTCGAGCGGCATCTTCAAATTCAAGATTCTTCGCATGCTCGTACATAGTTTCTTCCATCTGCTTGAGCTTACGCGCCAATGCCGCTGGCGTCAGATTGACCACTTCGGCCGCATATGCGCCGGTGCGGTCAGCGACTTTCTTGTCACGGGACTTACGCCCGCGTCCCGGAGCGCTGTAGGCGCCCTCTAGAATATCGGTGACAGACTTCTGAATCCCCTTGGGGGTAATATTGTGTTCCTTGTTGTGCGCTACCTGCTTCTCGCGACGGCGATCGGTTTCTGCGATTGCACGCTCCATAGACCCGGTCATACGGTCAGCGTATAAGATTGCACGGCCGTTAATATTCCGTGCACAGCGGCCAATGGTCTGAATCAAAGAACGATCACTGCGCAAAAAGCCTTCTTTATCAGCATCCAGAATCGCTACCAGAGAGACTTCTGGCATATCCAAGCCTTCTCGCAGCAAGTTAATACCTACCAATACGTCAAACACACCAAGGCGCAAATCGCGAATAATCTCTACCCGCTCTACCGTCTCTATATCCGAGTGCAGGTAGCGGACCTTGACGCCGTTCTCAGCCAGATACTCACTTAAATCCTCCGACATCCGCTTTGTCAGCGTGGTTACCAACACTCTCTCGCCTTTAGCCACGGTAGCGCCAATCTGCGACAGCAAGTCATCAACCTGAGTAGTCGCCGGTCGTATCTCCACTTCAGGGTCAATCAGGCCCGTTGGGCGCACCACCTGATCCACAATGCGACCCGCATGCTCCAATTCATAACGACCAGGCGTTGCCGATACGAATATTGCCTGCGGAACCAGACCTTCCCATTCGTCAAAACGCAAAGGCCGATTGTCCAAGGCCGACGGTAAACGAAAGCCATATTCCACAAGAGTTTCTTTACGCGAGCGGTCGCCTTTGTACATCGCACCTAATTGCGGAATACCCACGTGAGACTCGTCGACCACGACCAGGGCATCTGATGGCAGGTAATCAAACAGTGTAGGCGGCGGATCGCCCGGAGCTCTGCCAGAGAGGTATCTGGAATAGTTTTCCACGCCGGTGCAGTAACCCAGCTCTCGAATCATCTCCATATCGTACTTGGTTCGTTGTTCCAAGCGCTGCGCTTCTACGAGTTTGTTGTTACTGCGCAGTTGCTCCAGGCGCACCACCAACTCTGCTTCAATCTGCACTACCGCGTTCATTAGTACGTCGCGTGTTGTGACATAGTGGCTTTTAGGGAAAATCGTAATGCGCTGCAGATTTTTCTCAATGGCGCCGGTCAGCGGATCAAAAAGACTGATGCTTTCGATTTCCTCATCAAACAATTCGATTCTGACCGCTTCACGCTCTGACTCAGCCGGATAAATGTCAATGACATCTCCACGCACCCTATACGTCGCCCGATGGAAATCCGTGTCATTGCGCACATACTGAAGTTCAGCTAGCTGCCGCAGCAGCGCGCGCTGATCTATGATTTCGCCGCGCGTCAGGTGCATAACCATTTTGAAATAGGACTCAGGGTCACCTAGTCCGTATATAGCCGACACGGTTGCCACGACTATGGTGTCCTCTCGCTCCAGCAGGGCCTTAGTTGCCGACAGGCGCATTTGCTCTATGTGGTCATTGACGGAGGCGTCTTTCTCGATAAACGTGTCTGAGGAAGGCACATAAGCTTCTGGCTGATAGTAGTCATAGTAAGATACAAAGTATTCCACAGAGTTATTGGGGAAAAACTCTTTGAACTCGCCATAAAGCTGCGCCGCCAGGGTCTTGTTCGGCGCCATAATAATGGTTGGCCGTTGCAGCTCCTGTATCACGTTGGCAATGGAGAAGGTTTTACCAGAGCCCGTGACACCCAGCAGAACCTGCGATGCCAGCCCCGCCTTGACGCCTTCGATCAAACCACTAATAGCTTGCGGCTGGTCTCCTGCCGGTTCAAATTCAGAGACTACTTGAAATGCTTTGACCATGACTCATGACTTTTCAATTAAACGCCTATTATTGACCAAATAGCTATTGACCGACAGGGGGGTGAACATTAATATACGCGGCCTCGAGAGAGTACCATTCCGCCTTAGCTCAGTTGGTAGAGCAAATGACTGTTAATCATTGGGTCGCTGGTTCGAGCCCAGCAGGCGGAGCCAAATTTAGCTCGTTATATCAAAGGCTTACAGAAATGTAGGCCTTTTTTATTGGATCGGATATGACCGCTGTGTAACCCGTTCTGTAGCCTTCTCTGTCCAAGATTGGCCCCGTAAAAACTTTTTGCTCTGCTATCCATTTCTCGCAACTTCACGACTTCAACTTCTATGACTCGAATTCTGATGTAAGCTAACACGGAGCATACGCCAAGGCGTGTTGATTATGCGGGTTCTCACACGCCTCCCGGACGAGACGATACTCATTGGAGAATGACTTAGAACTGACAGTTATTGGCCGTAGTCGCACGCAGATTAAACTATTGTAGATTTCCCCAGCAGTCTGCGCGTAAATTGACACTTCAGATTCAAAGTGGGCAGCCTAGATATATGAAATGGAGGGCAGCCGGGACACGAGCTGCGAATACCCGCTACGGAGCCAAATTTCACTACAATAGTCGCAGATCCTGCGGCCCTTATAGTTTCAGCGCTCTACCCAAGCGTATCTTCGGCGATAAAATACTGTGGGTCCTCGATAACGTTTACTTCAACCAGGCTGCCAGCTTTGCGCAACAACTTACGGCACTCTGCGCTGAGGTGAACCAGGTGCAGTGTTTTGCCTGCATTAAGATAACGATCTGCAAGTGTGTCGATAGCATCCAGGCCAGAGTGATCGCAGACTCGCGAGCCGGCAAAATCGATGACCACGTCATCCTTGGCCTGCTGGGGATCAAATTGTTCGAGAAAGGATGTTACTGAACCGAAAAATAACGGCCCACTGACGCCATAGACGGTACGGCCTTTATGGTCTTCGCGAGTCTCAACGTTAACATGCTTGGCGTGCTCCCAAGCAAATACCAGGGCAGACATAATAACCCCCACCACCACAGCCACTGCCAGATCGGTGGCAACCGTAACACCAGAGACCACGACCAACACCAACGCATCACTGCGCGGAACTTTGCGTAACACACGAAAGCTACTCCATTCAAACGTACCGATAACCACGATAAACATCACACCAATCAGCGCGGCAAGCGGAATCTGTTCGATCAAATGCGAAGCAAACAGGATAAAGAACAACAGACTCAGAGCTGCGGTAATTCCAGAGAGCCGGCCACGACCGCCCGAATTGACGTTGATCATGCTCTGCCCAATCATGGCACAACCGCCCATACCGCCAAATAGACCTGTAGCGGTATTCGCTACGCCCTGCGCCACACACTCGCGATTACCACGACCGCGAGTTTCAGTGATCTCATCGACCAGTCGCAATGTCAGCAATGACTCAATCAGGCCAATGGCTGCCAGAATACAGGCGTAGGGCAAGATTATGACCAAGGTGTCCCAATTGAACGGTACGCTGGGAATGTGAAAGCTAGGTAAGCCGCCTTTAATCGACGCAATATCACCAACAACCCGTGTATCCAGATCAAGCCCTAGTACCAGCAGGCTGACGACCACGATAGCTACTAGCGATGACGGCACTGCTGTGGTTAAGCGAGGGAGCATGTGAATGATGAACATGGTTAAGGCAACCAACGCTACCAGCATGTAGAGCGCACTCCCCGACAGCCAGGCGACATCGACAATGGAGCCCTGCATGAAAGTGCCTTCCAGCCAGCCCGGCTCTCCGTCCACGCCAAACTGTCCCAGTTGGGCGAGAAAGATAACGATTGCCAAACCATTAACAAAACCGAGCATGACTGGGTGCGGCACCATACGGATAAACTTACCCAACTTGAACAGGCCTGCGCTAATCTGCAAGACGCCCATAAGCACCACAGTGGCGAACAGGTATTCAACGCCGTGATCCGCCACCAGCGCCACCATCACCACCGCTAACGCACCTGTAGCGCCGGAGATCATACCCGGACGCCCACCGATGCAGGCCGTAATGAGGCCAACCATAAAGGCAGCGTAGAGCCCAACCAGCGGTTCTACGCCCGCAACAAACGCAAACGCGACGGCTTCTGGCACAAGCGCCAGCGCTACGGTAAGGCCGGACAACAAGTCATTTTTAACCGATGCTACGCGGCTGGGTTTGATTTCAAACATATCACTCTCTTAACCAAAAACATCCGGCTCCGTGTCATACATGACACAGGCGGAAATCGATGAGGGATTATCGGCTAGCGTCGCTGTTAGGAGGCAACGCCAAGGGCGCGCATTCTAGTCAATGGTCGCAGCCATTACAAACGCTGACGGCGACAATGGGATTGTTACCAGTAATAGTGCACCGCAATGTCGAACAGGGGTTCACAGTCACAGCTACGGAGCAGCCGTGCCAGACCGTGCCCCGTGAGATCCGGTATTTATCGCCACTCTAGCTTCAACCGCCCTATACTAGGCAAACCCAATCCAACGAGCTAAAGCTATGCAACTTGATCATATGAACATTAGTGTGCCGGCTCCCCTGCTAGATACGATCAGGGACTTTTACTGTGACGTACTTGGCCTGAGCAAAGGTCCTAGACCGGAATTCGGCATTGCCGGCTACTGGCTCTATGGCACCGACGCCAGCCGCGCAATCGTCCACATTATCGAGAGCGATAACCACACTTTTTCGGATATGAACCACCTCGATCATGTGGCGTTTCAAACCGATGATCTTGGCGCGGTGCGGGCTAAACTTGAGGCACGAGCAATACCCTATGGCCATCTAGATTTACCGGATTTCAAACTAGAACAGGTTCAGTTTATGGATCCGGTAGGCATCAAAATTGAGATCAATAGTTACCCGGCTGACTAGGTGAGGCTAGTTAACCACCTCTACGTTATCTACCGGAGGTGGCGGTGCAATAAGCGGGGTCGACTTCATCAGCTCAAAGTCCAGCAAGGTGGACACCTGACTATCAACCTGAATAAAGCGCGCCGCCAAAATCGGGTCCAGCGCTTTGGAGATACGTGCAAAATAATTCTCACGCCGCTGCAGCCGCGCCCGCTGTATTGCAAAAGATTGATCGGCAATACGGTTAGCATGATCCGCTGTCATATTGCCAAAATTCGCGGAGAACTCCTCTAGCATTGTCATTCTCTGCACCAAGAGAGTGTCTTGTTCCTTGGCATAATCTTGATAAATCGGCCAAAACACTTTTTGCTGCGCTGGCGTCAGGTCCATAGCCAGCAGCACAATATCGTTGCGCGCACCGCTAATATCAGCTCGAGCCATTTCGAGTAATGCTTGCTCCGCGTTGGCAGCCATAACCAGAAAACTCAAGAACAAACCACATAGTGCTCGCTGCATTGCCCTCACCCTTGCTGATAAAAGCCTGAAAAACGCTCGATGAATTGATCCAGCATTGCCGCTGGCAGATCATTAATCCCAGCCGCCGCTTTGCGTCCACCACCGGTGGGGAACTCCATACACAACTCATCGGCACCGGTTTTGTTATCCAGCGGCGCGCGTACGCTTACCAGATAATTACCGTTGGCTTTTTCTGTGAGAACGGCATGTCCGCGAGCAGGGCTGGCATTGGCCAAGTCATTGCTATACACACCACTCACCCTGCGCGCCCAGGCCTCATTAGGCAGCACATACACGGCGGTAGAGTCGCTTACATGAGCAGGTTGCAGCGACTGTGCAGCCCCCATATCAGCTTGATACCCGCCCTCCAGCTTTTCAAAGTCGGCGCTAGCTTGTTGTATAAAATCAAACGGACTGGCATGCGCGCTAACACTTATATAAAGATCTGTAGGCGTAAAATGCAGATCCTCCAGGCTGGAACCGTAGCCGTTGTAGTTGATGTAAGTCCCCAGGTTCTTCAGCTGCTCTAGCGCCGCAGGATCGAGATCGAGAGGCTTTGCCAGGGTCGTTGCACTAGCAAACAAATTATCGCCAAAAGCGCCGACGACGGCCCACTCAAGAAAGGCACTTTTGAGGTGTGCGTTGACCAGAATGCTAGTGCACACATCGGGCGCTGTGTTAATCAAAGCATGTAGCTTTTTGTCCTGGGGAATATCACCGGCAAAATGATGGTCGCAGTAAAACACTTCAGCTCCGGCTTCCAGAGCACCTTCCAGCGCCTCCCGATTCTTGTCCAAAGAGACGTCCAGCACTGTGATTTGGTCACCTGAGACGGCCTGTACCTGCTGCAAGAGTGCTATATCTCGTTTGACTCCAGTGATCAGTTGCGCATCACGTGGCTCGGCATTACGTAGCTGGGTAAGCGCGCAAATGCCGTCTGCATCGCCATTGAATACATCGAAAGCGGTCATAGTTATCCTTCAGGTTTTAGTGATTCTAGTTATCTGCGGAACGCATCGGGAATAGCATTTGCACATTGGACGATTCGCTTTGACTGCCCATCATCTGCTTTTTCCAAACATGGTCATGCATGCCCTGATGACCCTCAAACCCACTCACCGCTTTTAACAGTATGGCTTTGATACTCTCACAATCCATCTCGTCGCAGTTCGATTTAAGATTATCCAGCCAGCCACGAATCTCTTCCATGGGCGGATATTCTTCTACCGCGCGCATAATCATCGGATGGCCTGTCCCAGTCACATTGGTGCCGAGTAACAACTCTTCAAAGAGCTTTTCGCCAGGCCGGAGGCCCGTGAATTGGATACTAATATCACCTTGCGGGTTATCTTCATCGCGAACCGAATAACCGCTTAAATGGATCATGCGCTTGGCCAGATCAAGAATTCTAACCGGGTCGCCCATATCAAGCACAAACACATCGCCCCCAATGCCCAGGGCACTGGCCTGCAGCACCAACTGTGCCGCTTCGGGTATGGTCATGAAGTAACGGGTAACTTCAGAGTGAGTAACGGTGAGGGGACCGTGAGCACGAATCTGTTCGCGAAACAGTGGCACTACCGAGCCAGAGGAGCCCAGTACATTACCAAACCGCACCATACAAAAGCGGGTGTTGTTCTCTGTCCCCGTCAGGCCTTGGCACACCATCTCAGCAAGCCGTTTGGAGGCACCCATGATATTGGTAGGACGCACCGCTTTATCCGTTGAGACCAGCACGAAGGTCTCGACCCCGGCATCAATAGCAGCCTCGGCAGCGTACACGGTTCCGAATACATTATTTGCTACACCCTCGGCGATATTATATTCCACCAGAGGCACATGCTTGTAGGCAGCGGCGTGGTACACCGTTTGCACCTCAAACGTAGTGAACAGTCGCTCAATTCGGCGCTTATCCTGCACGGAGCCCAATAGCGGTATCAGCTCTATCTCGAGGCCGGAGCTGCGCAGTAAGTCGCGTAATTCACGTTCGATTTTGTAAAGCGCGTACTCAGAAATATCCAATAGCAGTAACTCGCGCGGCTTGGATAGTAGAATCTGTCGACACAGCTCGGAGCCGATGGAGCCCCCCGCGCCAGTTACCATCACCACCTTGCCTGTAATACAACGGTCAATGAGTTCAGGGTGCGGTGGCACTGGGTCACGACCCAACAGATCCTCCAGCTCAATATCCTGTATCTGGGTGACATTCGCTTTACCCAATAACAGATCGGAAAATTTGGGTACGGTTCGAACGTAGACGGGCAGTCCCACCAGCGAATTGATTATCTCACGCCGCCTCTCGCCGCTAACGCTAGGCATTGCTAACAACACCTGGGAAATATCGTGCTCAGCAATGAGTTTTTCTACGTCCTGCGGCTTAACCACCTGAACACCATTGATAACGCTATGCTGTAATTTTGCGTTGTCGTCGACGAAAAAAACCGGACGAAACTGATCTCCATGGCTAAGCGCAGTCAGCAATTGTCGGCCCGATTCACCCGCGCCATAGATAATCACTTTGTCTGTCGCAAACAGGACTTTATCTTGATAGTAGGCGCGCACCACCATTCTGCCGCCACCGATAAACAACAACGCTAATGCCCAATAAACAAAAGGCAGCGAGCGCGGCACATGCGCCTGACTGAAGAAGATACAAGCGCCCAAAACCATGGTCGAGTAGCTGACGCCCCGCACAATCGCCCAGGCTGCTTGCTGGCCCATAAAGCGAATGACAGCTCGATATAATCCAAGCCGCAAAAATATGATAGCGCTGATGACTACAGTTGCCGCAGCGCAAACAATCTCGATAACCCCGATATTGAAATCAACGGTACCCAAACGCATAGCAATCGCTGCCCACATTGCAGCACAGACGAAAAACATGTCCAGCAGGAGCAGCAGGATCTGCTTGATATTACGCGGTAGCTCGAGCATTTTTTCAAAGGCCAGCACAAGGCTGCTGCTCATACTGCGCATGGTTCTTTTGCTGATGCGACGAAAAAAGGCCACGGAGGTTTTCCTGCTGAGTAAACAGACGACCATTCTAGCTGTTTCTGATATTAAATTTTACGTTATTTTGACCGTTTTCCGCATGAAAATAATGAGCGGCAGGTAAGCCAGAATGACTATGGCTAGCCCCGCACGCGGCCAGTAAGCCGCAGCGGCAGCCAATGGCAGCAACCAGAGCATATTGAGCAGCATAAGGGCTAAAAGCACCCTTTCATGACTGTGCCAATGCCTGGACAGTCGCTGATAGAGGTGTTGGTTATGTGCTTGCATCACCGACTCTCCTGCTAAAGCCCTACGCACCAGAGTGTAGGTGGTGTCAGTCGCAAAAGCCGCCAACAGTATCAACCAACTAACCAGCGGCAGGCCAACACCAGCATCAGTAGCCAGAGACAATACGCCCACTATCAAACCTAAGGATACGCTGCCGCTATCGCCCATGAACAGCGTCGCCCGCGGCCAATTGAAGACCAGAAAACCGCAGGCGGCAGCAGCAAGCCCCAGCGCTGCCACTAGCTGCCACAAAGGGGCACCCGTGAAGCTACCCAGCGCCGCTGCCGCGACACCGATAAAAACGGTCTGCACCCCTGCGATACCGTCAATGCCATCCATAAAGTTATACAGATTGCATAACCACAATAGATATAACCAGGCCAGGGGCCAAAGCCAGACAGAGTCTAATGGCAAATATGTAATAACGGCAGCGCATACCAACGCATACACCAGCAACCGATTAAATGCAGGTAACGCCGCAACATCATCCCAAAACCCCGCCACTGCCACTGCCAGCGAAGCCGTGACCAACATCACCAACGGCATATCACCTGCCCCTAACCAGTAATATCCCGCCAGCAATGTAGCGTTCCAGGTCAAAATAATGGCAATTCCGCCACCGCGAGGGATGGGCTTCTCATGAGCGCTGCGGGCGTTGGGTAAATCTATGATTTGCCAGCGTCGCGCCAGCTGCAGATAGACAAAACACAGCAGCATGCTGAGCATGAGCGTAGCTACGAGCAGCACCACCATCATCTAATTCGTCGCTTTTAGCATAGTGCTGGTTGCTTGCTCAAAAGTCAGCTGCGGCTGCCAACCCAACTCGCTCCGTAAAGCCTCACTTGAATAAAGCTCTTCACCAAACATTCGTGACCAGGTGTCGCCGCGCACTCGCTGTGTCACTAAATCAAGTCCCATACACGCCAGCCGCCAGCCAGACGTCGGCAGCCAAGCGCTGCCTGGATTCCACCCCAGACCCGCGCGAATGGCCTGATACAGACGCCTGGTAGAATACTCCTGGCCATCTGTTGCAGTGAGGCACCGAAAAGTTGCAGGCTGTTGCTCAGCCATAGTGCACAAGGCCTCAACCAGGTCTGATATGCTCACCAAGGAGCGCGCTCCAGCACTTGGCGGCATAGGCATATGCCCTCGCACTGCCGTAATCAACTGCCCAAGATTACCCCCTACCCCCGGCCCGTAAACCAATGCCGGACGCAAACACTGAATGGCCATACCTGATCCAACTGACAACTGTTCCAGCGCCTGCTCAGTCTTCCACTTCCACTGCCCATAGGCACTGGCCGCAGCAGCTTCCGCTTTCACACTGCTAAGGAAAATAAAGCTGGCGACCCCTGCGGCCAATGCCTGCGCGGCTAGATCTAGACTGGCCTGGTGGTTAACGCGACGGTAATCATCATCGCTGGCTTGTTGGTGGGCAATGCCTGCGCAGTGAAAAACCCACTCCACCCCTGTCAGGAGCTCGCCCGGGATGGCATCTCGACCCAGGTCGATCGCGTACACTGGCACGTTAGCTAGCGGGCTGGTCGCTGTATGGTGAGTAACAAGCACCAACTCGTAGCCTCTGGCATCCAGCTCCTTACTCAGCGCTGCGCCAATAAAACCAGTGGCACCGGTAACCAGACACTTCATAAACAGGATTCTTGTCAACAAAAAAGGGGAGCCTAAGCTCCCCTCCATGATACGGATGAGTCAAAGTTAATCCAAGCTTATACGATCGCGGTTCTTGTCGATCGTCGCCTGACCAATACCCCTGACCTGCAATAAATCGTCTATATGCAGGAAGGGACCATAATTTTCACGATAACGTACTATTTCTGCGGCGCGAGACAGACCCACACCATTGAGCTTCTCCGCCAAGGTGGCAGCATCCGCGTTATTGATATTAACCACTTGTGCCTGGCTCGCGACTGCTAATTCAGCCGCGTGCAGGGTAAGAGGGGTGAAAGCCGGGAACAATCCCAGCAATAGAGCCAAAGTAAGTCTTTTCAGCATAATAGAGATCTCCATATCTGATAATGCATCCTGCAATTATCCGTATCGAGTATCAGTCTAGTCGGTCAGTAAACGCCTGCCGGACTATTTGCTATCCAATTCGTTCAAGATAGCTTGCAGACGATCTACCGGGTCCGCAGCCTGGGTAATCGAGCGACCAATGACCAGGTAGTCACTGCCTGCGGCAATCGCAGCCTGCGGTGTTACCACGCGGCGCTGATCATCGCTGCTATCCCCTGCCATTCGAATACCTGGAGTCACCAGCGCAAAACCGCCGCCGCGCTGTGCTCGCAAGTTACCGGCCTCCTCGGCAGAACAGACAACACCACTCATGCCACTATCCGCTGCCAAAGCGGCCAGCATCGAAACGCGTTCTGCAGCGCTTTGCGCATAACCCAATTCCGATAAATCCTCAGCTGAGAGACTGGTCAGGACTGTTACTGCAATCAGTATTGGCGGTTGAGAATAACCCACCAGTACCTCCCCTGCTGCCTCCATCATGCGCCTGCCTCCGCCAGCGTGCACATTGACCATCCATACACCGAGATCTGACGCTGCACGCACGGCCGACGCAACGGTGTTTGGAATGTCGTGATATTTGAGATCCAGAAAAACATCGAATCCGCGATGCTGGAGTTGCTCCACTAGTGCTGGTCCAAAACGGGTGAATAATTCCTTGCCTACTTTAAGGCGACATAAAGACGGCTCCAGGCGGTCAGCCAGAGCCAACGCGGCCTCCTGGTTGTCGTAATCCAGTGCCACGATAATCGGTGATTGCATCTATACCTCGGTTTTTTCTAACGCGATTGAGGGGTCTGTTTGACCCAACTCCAGTTCCTTTCCAGCAACGCTCAGCCGACGGTTGGCTCGCAGTAGTGAGGTACGCAGTCGCAGAATCATACCCAGAGAGGTCAGCATGCCGATAATACCGCCACAGGCGAAGCCGAGTAATACCCATAACGCTACCGAGCGCTCTGGTAACTCCACCAGCAATAGATTGAGAGGCACCGGCTCGGGGTTTTGCACGGCAAACAATACCCCCACCATAAGCACCAGGCAGAGCAGTAAGAACATCAAAATTTTAACAAGTAGTCTCATAATCTCCAGGCATTAAAAAAGGGCTAGTGCTCACGCAGTGCCCTTATTGTATCTATTTTCTGCTTCAATGACCCGCCTGCAACCCCAGGTTGACTCGCTCACGGAGCTCCTTACCCGGCTTGAAATGCGGTACATATTTCCCGGTAAGCTCAACCGCATCTCCCGTTTTCGGGTTGCGACCGCGCCGGGGCTCACGATAGTGCAGCGAGAAACTGCCAAAGCCCCTGATCTCAATACGCTCCCCCGACGAGAGGGTCTGCGACATGTGTTCCAGTATCGTTTTAACAGCCAGCTCCACGTCCTTGGCCGACAACTGTGTTTGGCGAGATGAGATCAACTCGATCAGCTCAGATTTGGTCATCTACAACTTCCTTCTGGGGTTTTTGCTAACCCTCTGATTAATAAGATCATTTTGCCCGTAAGTCGATAGGCGCGCAAGCGGTAATTGCTAATGTGGGAGATCAATCACAGCCAAACGCAAGGAATCAAAACCCTGTAGGGCAGAATTTATTCTGCAATGTGCACGGCCAACCGCGACGAGAGGCAGCATGAATCATGCCCTATGGGCGGCAGTGCAGGCATAAAAAAACCCGCAGCGCTTGCGCGTTGCGGGTCTTCTGATGGCGCCGTAGCGCCAGATTAATCGCGCAAGGCGATTATTTATCTTCCATCTGCGCCTTGATCAGGTCACCGATAGTGCCTGGCGAAGCTGCTTCAGTAACAGTCTCCTTCAGGCTCTTAACAGCATCCTTCTCGTCATCGTAGTCTTTCGCCTTAACAGACAGAGCCAAACCGCGGTTCTTGCGGTCTACACTGACAATCTTGGCTTCAACTTCTTCGCCGACTTTAAGCACGTTACGAGCATCTTCAACTTTATCGCGGCTAAGCTCAGAAGCCTTCAGGTAACCGACAACTTCTTCGGCCAGCTCGATAAGAGCTCCCTTGGCGTCAACTTCAGTGACTTTACCAACCACAATAGCGCCGCGGTCATTTTCTGCCACGTAGTTATTGAACGGGTCGTCTTCCATCTGCTTGATGCCCAGAGAAATACGCTCACGCTCGGCATCGACCGACAGAATGATTGTCTCTATCTCGTCGCCCTTGTTGTAGCTACGCACAGCTTCTTCGCCGGTCTCGTTCCAGGAGATGTCGGACAAGTGAACCAGTCCATCGATGTTCCCTTCCAGACCGATAAAGATACCGAAGTCGGTGATAGACTTGATATTGCCCTTGATCTTGTCGCCCTTGGTGTACTGCGAACCGAAAGCATCCCATGGATTCTGCTGGCACTGCTTGATACCCAGTGAGATACGACGACGCTCTTCGTCGATATCCAGAACCATCACTTCTACTTCGTCACCCAGCTGGACAATCTTGGAAGGATGTACGTTCTTGTTAGTCCAATCCATTTCTGAAACGTGAACCAGACCTTCTACACCCTCTTCCAACTCAGCAAAGCAACCGTAGTCAGTAAGGTTAGTAATACGAGCCTTAACGCGGGTGTTCTCAGGGTAACGACCCTTGATCTCAACCCAGGGATCTTCACCCAGTTGCTTCAGACCCAGTGATACGCGGTTGCGCTCACGGTCAAACTTGAGGATCTTGACTTCAATTTCCTGACCGACTTCAACGATTTCACCAGGATGCTTGATACGCTTCCAGGCCATATCGGTAATGTGCAGCAGACCATCAACACCACCCAGGTCAACAAACGCGCCGTAATCAGTGAGGTTTTTGACCACACCGTTAACAGACATACCTTCTTGCAGGTTGGCGAGCAGCTCATCGCGCTCAGCGCTGTTGGCATCTTCCATAACTGCGCGGCGTGAAACAACAACGTTGTTACGCTTTTGATCAAGCTTGATTACCTTAAACTCGAGCTCTTTACCTTCCAGGTGAGTTGTCTCACGTACTGGGCGCACGTCGATCAGTGAACCAGGCAGGAATGCACGGATAGTGCTGATGTCGACGGTAAAGCCACCTTTGACCTTGCCGTTGATAACACCTTTAACGACCGCGTCAGCTTCGTGTGCTGCTTCAAGCTCTTTCCAGCTCTCGGAGCGCTTGGCTTTCTCGCGTGACAGGCGGGTCTCACCGAAACCGTCTTCAACGGCCTCCAGTGCTACTTGCACCTCGTCGCCAATTTGCAGGGCGCATTCGCCATTGGCATCTAAAAACTGTACGCGGGGAATGACACCTTCCGACTTCAGGCCGGCGTGCACGGTAACCCACTCACTATCAATATCCATGACCACGCCGGTCACAATAGACCCGGGCTGCATATCGACGGTTTTAAGGGATTCTTCAAATAGTTCAGCGAAGCTTTCGCTCATAAGACTTTCCTGGCTTTGTACCGTGCCACCAGCCGACACGGCTCTATTAATAATGCCTGCCCCGGACCTATGCTGGTTGCAGCTCGGGGAAGACCTTGTGTACATCACGCATAATCATTGCGAACACTGCGTCGATGCTTTGTTTTGTGCTGTCGATCACTATGGCATCGTCAGCCGCCACCAAAGGAGATACTGAACGTGAGCGATCTCGCTCGTCCCGTTCTTGTATATCCCCTAAAAGGCGCGGCAGACTAACACTTTCGCCCTTTTCTAGCAACTGACGGTAACGCCGCTCAGCACGCTCTTCCGCGCTCGCCACCAGGAAGAATTTGAGTGGCGCATTGGGAAACACTGAAGTGCCCATGTCACGACCGTCAGCGACCAATCCTGGTGCGACCAGAAAGTCGCGCTGACGCTGCAACAGAGCAGCGCGCACGGCGGGAATTGCCGCTACGGTAGAGGCGCCGCGGCCTCCCTCTTCAGTCCTAATGGCTGAGCTGGCATCTTCGCCACGATAAAAAACCAGGACTTCACCGCTATCGGCACCCTTAAACTCTACTTCAAGACTTCGCGCCACCGCTGCCACGTTATCGTGATCCTCCAGAGCAACATTCTGTTGGTTGCAGGCATAAGCAGTAACGCGGTATAGAGCACCACTATCCAGCAAATGCCAACCCAACGCTGCCGCTAGTTGATAGGCAACAGTGCCCTTACCCACCCCACTCGGTCCATCAACTGTTATAACCGGCAGACTGGAGGCCATATCAGGAATCCGCAGACCCTGCCACAAAGGCATCGCGCACAGCCTTGGAGCGGGAAAAAGTATCATGCAAGGCGTCACTATCCGCGCTGGCGATGGACTCACGCAGTTGTGCGAGATTTGCCGTGTACATATCAATCGCCTCAAGCAGGCTGTCGCGATTACTCAGCGCAATATCTCGCCACATGGTCGGGTCGCTGGAGGCAATTCGCGAGAAATCACGAAACCCACCGGCTGCAAAAGCAAAGATATCGTCGGTTATGGCGCTGCTGGCCAGCGCATCCACCAACGCATAGGCAAGCATATGCGGTAAATGACTGGTAGCAGCCAGCACTGCGTCATGCTCAGCGACGTTCATCTCAGCGACATTGGCGCCAGTACTCAGCCACATCTGCCGCACTACCGCTAAGGCTTCAGTGTCGGTTTCCGGCAAAGGCGTCAGAATAACTCTGTGATTACGGTACAGGTCGGCATCCGATGCGTCGACCCCGCTATTGTGGGAACCGGCGATGGGATGCCCCAGCACCAAATTGGGCGGCACTTGACCCGCGCAGGCGGCTATTCCTGCCTGCAGCAAGCTGCCTTTGACGCTGGCCACATCGGTAACAATGGTCGACCTGGAGACCTTCGGTAACACCTCTGCCACCGCTTCAATAGCTCGCAACACGGGAGTGGCAATCACGACCATATCAGCACCAGCCAAGGCTTCATCAATATCCAGACTGTAGCTATCAATAATGCCAAGCGACACGCCCTTTTTTAGGGAAACATCGCGATGACCGTGGCCGGTTATATGATCACAAAAACCCGTCTGTTTCAGCGAACGGGCCAGTGAGCCGCCCATCAGACCCAGCCCCATAATCACAACTTTACCCAGTACCGCAGCCATAACTGCTAAATAACCGCCTTGGGGTAGGAACCTAGAGGCTTTAGTAAAATCGACTGTTCTTCCAGTTGTGCCACAATCGCCGCCACATTAGGGTCGCGCAGATGTCCCTCGAATTCGATAAAGAACACATAAGCCCATTTTTCTGTGCGCGAAGGTCTGGTATCCAACCGCGTCAGACTTACGCCAGCTTGCCTGAACGGCTCCAGCAGCGCGAACAGGGCCCCAGGACGATTACGGCTGGCCACTATAATCGACGTCTTGTCATTACCACTTGGAAGAACTTCCTCGCTCCCGATAATAAGGAAGCGTGTCGTGTTATCGGGATTGTCCTCAATATTTTCAGCCAGTCTTTGTAACTCATACTGTGTGGCGGCCATATCGCCCCCTATGGCTGCCGCACCTGGTTCAGATGCCGCCAGCCGCGCGCCCATAGCATTACTGGAGACCGCAATCTTTTCTACTTGCGGCCAGTGCGCTTCAAGCCAGTCTCGGCATTGCGCCAGCGTTTGTTGGTGCGTGTAGATTTTTACGATATCCGCCGCAGAAGTGTGCGCTGCCGCCAACAAGTGATGATGAATACGCAGTTCCACTTCCCCACATATCTGCAGGCCAGAATCCATAAAATTATCGAGCGTATGGTTGACCATGCCCTCGGTAGAATTCTCGACCGGAACGACACCGTAATTACATTGCCCCGATTCAACCTGATTGAACACACCGGCAATCGTGTCCTGCGAGACATCCAGCACGGCATGGCCAAAGTGCTTAATAGCCGCGGCCTGCGTGAACGTCCCCTCAGGACCTAAATAGGCAACCTGCATAGGCCGCTCGAGCGCCAGACAGGCGGACATAATTTCACGGAATATGGCGGCTACATTCTTCGCCGGTAACGGCCCCTGATTGCGCTCCATAATCCGGGCCAGTACCTGGGCCTCGCGCTCAGGGCGATAAAATACAACCTCAGCCGACTCGGCGCCGTCAGCACGAGCCTGCTGTGCTTCCGCCATCTTTATATCGGCTACTTCCTGCGCCAAGCCAGCGCGGCGATTGATCAGTTCTTGAAGTTGCTGATCAAGGGTGTCGATTTCTGAGCGGACCTGATCGAGGTCTTTCGAATCAGTCATGGCTTAGCCGTTGCGTTTCGCAAAGTCCTGCATGAAGCCAATCAGGGCGTCCACTGCAGCTTCGGTAACCGCGTTGTAAATACTTGCCCGCATGCCGCCCACAGAGCGGTGCCCCTTCAGGTTGAGCAGGCCAGCAGCGTCCGCCTCTACCAGGAAAGGCTTATCCAGTTCAGCATCGGCCAGAGTAAAGGCTACGTTCATCAGTGAACGACTGGGCACTTCTACCGGACTGCTATAAAACTCGCTGTCGTCGATAGCCGCATACAGCTTCTCTGCCTTGCGCCTATTAACGCGTTCCATAGCGTCCAAACCACCCTGCTTGCGCAACCATTCAAAAACCAGACCCGCTAAGTAGATAGAATAAGTTGGCGGCGTGTTATACATGGATTCATTATCGGCAGCGAGCTTCCAGTCCAGCATGGACGGAGTCAGCGGATTGGCATTGCCCAACAAATCACGGCGCACGATGACCAGCGTCAAACCAGCAGGGCCGATGTTTTTCTGCGCGCCAGCATAAATCACACCAAAGCGGCTGACATCAGTCGGACGCGACAAAATCGTAGAGGACATATCCGCCACCAACGGCACTGAGCCTTCAGGTGTCCAGAAGAACTCCACTCCACCGATAGTCTCGTTTGGTGTGTAGTGCAGATAGGCAGCGCCATCATTGGTTTGCCATTCAGACTGCGGCGGAATCGACGAGAAGTTGCTATCCGCAGAACTGGCCACGACGTTGACGTCAAGAAATCGTGATGCTTCGGCAATTGCCTTCTTCGACCACTGACCGGTATTCACGTAATCTGCGGTCGCATTGGCGTACCCAAGATTCAGCGGCACCGCCGAAAACTGTGTGCTGGCACCACCTTGCACAAACAGTACTGCATAGTCATCGCTAATACCCAATAGCTCACGCAGAGTCGCTTCTGCGCGCTCGGTGATTCCAACCACCTCTGCCGAGCGGTGGCTCATTTCCATCACGGAAAGACCCTTCCCACCCCAATCGAGCATTTCGTCCCGGGCTTGCTCCAGTACCGCTTCCGGCAATGCAGCTGGGCCCGCGCAGAAGTTATAGCAACGCGCCATGTAACCGTCTCCTTTCTTAAGTGTTTATAACTGTATTTCGGGTTTTGCCGAGTTACTACTCGGCGTCAGCAGTTGATCCGTCATCGTCAAAGTCAGGCTCATCTTCCGGCTCTTCAATACGTTCAAGCCCCACCAGATTTTCGCCAGTCTTGAGTTTGATCACACGCACGCCCTGAGTGTTCCTACTGAGAATCGAAATTTCCTCAGCCCGGGTACGCACCATTGTGCCCTGATCTGAGATCAGCATTAGCTCATCACCACTGAAAACCTGTACGGCGCCCACTAATGTTCCATTGCGGTCGCTGGCTTGCATGGCAATAACGCCCTGATTGCCGCGGCCTTTGGTGGGAAAGTCGCTGACTTCCGTGCGCTTGCCGTAGCCATTTTCACTGACCGTGAGCACCTTGCCATCTGCGCCTGGGATAATCAGCGAAATCATGCTGTGCTCCTCAGACATGCGGATCCCGCGAACGCCGCGCGCGGTGCGCCCCATTGCCCGAACATCAGACTCCTTAAAACGAACCGCTTTACCAGAGCTGCTAAATAACATGACATCCTGCTCACCGTCGGTAGTCGCCGTACCAACCAACACATCGCCCTCGTCAAGCTCCAGAGCCCGCAGACCCACGCTACGTTGGCGCTTGAAGTCGGTTAGGGCTGTCTTCTTAACGGTGCCGTTGGCTGTCGCCATGAAGATGAAATGCCCTTCGGTATACTCCGCAACCGGCAGGATCGAGGTAACACGTTCGCCCTCATCCAACGGCAGCAAATTGACCATCGGCCGGCCGCGTGACCCACGCCCTGCAACGGGAATCTGAAATACCTTCAGCCAGTAGACCTTACCAACATTGGTAAAGCACAAAATGGTGTCGTGGGTGCTGGCAATCAACAGATGCTCAACAAAATCCTCATCTTTCACTGCCGTTGCCGACTTGCCCATACCACCGCGCCGCTGCGCCTGGTAGTCGGACAGAGGCTGGGTTTTGGCATAGCCGCCGTGGGATATAGTCACCACGCGGTCTTCTTCGGTAATCAGATCCTCAACCGTAAGATCGTGAGCAGAATCGGTAATCTCGGTACGCCGCTCATCGCCATATTCTTCAACGATGGATTGTAGCTCTTCACGAATAACCTGCTTAAGACGATCTGAATCCGACAGAATCTCCAGATAGGCCGCTATTTCTACCAGCTTTTCCTGATATTCCTGAATCAGCTTTTCATGCTCGAGTCCGGTTAATCGGTGCAGGCGAAGTTCCAGAATGGCCTGCGCCTGAACCGGTGACAGGTAGTATTGACCGTCGCGCAGGCCATACTCCTCTTCCAGCTCGTCAGGTCGGCAAGCATCGCTACCGGCCCGTTCCAGCATCGAGGTGACTTCGCCCGGAGCCCAGGAGCGTGCAACCAGTTGTTCACGAGCCGCAGCCGAATTTGGTGAAGCTTTAATGAGCTCAATAACCGGGTCAATATTTGCCAGCGCTATCGCCAGACCTTCCAATACATGACCACGCTCACGGGCTTTACGCAGCAAATAAACCGTGCGCCGAGTGACAACCTCGCGGCGGTGGCGAACAAAGGCCTCAATAATCTGCTTGAGGTTGAGAATTTTCGGCTGCCCATCAACCAGAGCAACCATATTGATACCAAACACGGACTGCAGCTGCGTCTGCGCATACAGATTATTGAGCACTACTTCACCCAACTCGCCACGGCGCAGCTCTATAACAACGCGCAGTCCATCTTTATCAGACTCATCACGCAGTTCAGTAATGCCTTCTATCTTCTTATCTTTGACCAGCTCGGCGATCTTTTCGATCATTCTGGCCTTGTTCACCTGATAAGGCACTTCATGAATCAGAATCGTGTCTTTGCCGGTTTTCTCGTTGCTGATAATTTCAGTCTTGGCGCGCACATAAATACGCCCGCGACCGGTGCGGTAGGCCTGCACAATCCCAGCACGACCATTAATAATGGCTCCCGTCGGAAAGTCCGGGCCGGGGATATGCTGCATCAGCTCATCCACGTCCATCTCGGGGTTATCAATCAAGGCCAAACAGGCGCTAACCACTTCGGTCAGATTGTGCGGCGGGATATTGGTGGCCATGCCCACGGCAATACCTGAGGAACCATTGATCAGAAGATTAGGAACTCGAGTCGGCAGCACCGCTGGAATCATTTCGGTGCCGTCGTAGTTAGGCACAAAATCGACGGTTTCCTTATCCAGATCCGCCAGCAGGTCATGAGCAATTTTGCGCATACGAATTTCGGTATAGCGCATGGCTGCGGCAGAATCACCATCGATAGAGCCAAAATTACCCTGCCCATCAACCAACATATAGCGCAGCGAAAACGGCTGCGCCATGCGCACGATGGTGTCATACACCGCCGAGTCACCGTGTGGGTGATACTTACCGATGACATCGCCAACAATACGTGCTGACTTCTTATACGGCTTATTCCAGTCGTTATTGAGCTCGGTCATGGCGAACAGCACACGCCGATGCACCGGTTTGAGTCCGTCCCGAACGTCCGGCAAGGCCCTACCGACAATTACGCTCATCGCGTAATCCAGATAAGACTGCTTTAGCTCGTCTTCGATGCTGACTGGTAATATTTCTTGGGTTGAATCGACCATCTGAACCCTGTTTTTCGCTTGGAAGAATAAAACCCCGAATTATACGGAAGTCGCGGATTTTTAGCTATTTTTTTGCCGTCTTCACCCGTATTTCTGGTTATACTGCCCGCCATTATGGAAATCGCCGATACCTTGATATTCGCGGGCTGGATAGTACCGGTACTGCCGGAGGGCCAGGTGCTGGAAAATCACGCCGTGGTTATCAGCAACGGGCGCATTAGCGCCGTGCTGCCTGCATCCGAAGCTCGTAAAATAACCGCTGCAGAAACCGTGGAGCTGCCCGACCACACGCTAATGCCCGGACTTATCAATTGTCACGGTCACGCTGCCATGAGCCTGCTGCGCGGGTTTGCCGACGATCTCCCACTACAGCCCTGGCTTGAAAACCACATCTGGCCGACTGAAAGCGAACATGTGGGCCCTGAGTTTGTCCGCGATGGCGTTAATCTCGCGCTGGCAGAAATGCTTCGCTCTGGCACTACCTGCTTCAGCGACATGTACTTTTTCCCTGATGTGACGGCCAATTGCTGTGTCGAGGCAGGCATGCGTAGCCAGCTCAGTTTCCCCGTGTTTGATTTTCCCAGTGCTTGGGGCAAGGACGCCGACGACTATATTTCAAAAGGGCTGGCCCTGCGGGATGACTACAAACACAGCGAATTAATTAGCGTGGTGTTCGGGCCGCACGCTCCCTACACCGTGGCAGAGTCCGCACTGCAATCGATTTCCACCCTCTCTGCCGAGTTAGATTTGCCAGTACATATACATCTTCACGAAACTCGCCAGGAAGTTAACGATGCTCTGGCTGTTACTGGCCAGCGGCCGCTGCACAACCTGAATGAACTGGGGCTTATTGGCCCGCGCACTCAGTGCGTGCATATGACCGAGTTGAGTACAGAAGACATTACTTTGCTGGCCGCCGCCGGCGCACATGTGGTGCATTGCCCCAGCAGCAATATGAAATTGGCCTCAGGCATCTGCCCGGTCACCGCTCTGCATGAGGCCGGGGTCAACGTAGCGCTAGGCACCGACAGTGCTGCCTCCAACAACCGGCTTGATCTGATGACAGAAATGCGCAGCGCAGCATTACTGGCCAAAACAGAAAGCGGCGATGCCGCAGCGTTGCCGGCTGCCAAGGCGCTGCGTATGGCAACACTCGACGGCGCCACTGCGCTCGGCAAGCAGGACGAACTTGGCACGCTGGAAATCGGCAAATACGCCGACCTTATTGCGATTGACCTTAATACGCCGGAAACACAGCCCGTACACAACGTCATTTCACAGCTGGTCTATGCTGTCAGTAGCTCTCAGGTCACCCACAGCTGGGTCAACGGCCAGTGCCTGATGAGCGAACGTCAGCTGCAGACACTCAACCTGAACACCATTAAGAGCAACGCCGCGAAATGGCGTCATCGCATAGCAGGCGCGGAAAATCATGACTAGTCCCGAACTGAACGTAGATCCACAGGAAATTGCCAAGTTCGAAGAGCTGGCATCGCGCTGGTGGGACAAACAGAGCGAATTCAAGCCGTTGCATGAGATTAACCCGCTGCGCGCCAACTATATAGATGAGCGATCACCCGTGGCAGGCAAACGCCTGATTGATATTGGTTGCGGCGGCGGCATACTCGCTGAAGCCATGGCACTGCGTGGCGCTGATGTTACCGGCGTGGATATGGGTGAAGCTCCGCTTTCAGTGGCGCGTATTCACCAGCTGGAGTCTGGCGTCGAGGTCAATTATCAACAAGCTACGGCGGAGCAAATGGCCGCAAAAGAGCCCGCCAGCTACGATATTGTCTGCTGCCTGGAAATGCTTGAACACGTGCCCGACCCGGCGGCCGTGATCGCTGCCTGTGGCGAACTCTGTAAACCTGGCGGTAACCTTTACTTCTCAACCCTGAACCGCAATCCCAAGTCCTACCTGTTCGCTATTGTAGGTGCAGAGCATATCCTTAATCTGCTACCCAAAGGTACGCACGACTACGGCAAGTTTATTCGTCCTTCCGAGCTGGGTGCCTGGGTGCGCGCTGCAGGCCTGCAGCTCGAGAGCATGACCGGGCTGCTGTACAACCCAATAACCAAACATTATCGGCTGGATCCTCGAGATGTCAGCGTCAATTATATGGTTAGTGCGGTAAAGCCTGCGTGAGTAATGAGTACCCCGCAGAGCTCAAAGCGGTTTTGTTTGACCTGGATGGCACGCTGATTGATACCGCGCCTGAGTTCGTGCTGGTCGTGCAGCAATTACGCGCTGAACATGGGCTGGAACCGCTTCCTGCAGCTATTATCAGCGCCAATGTGTCGAACGGCGCCCGCGCGCTGGTGACGCTCGCGCTTGGCCTGCAACCGGATAACGCAGAATTCGAGAGTCAGCGGTTACGCTTGCTGGATATCTATGGTGAAGTGCTGGGCAGTTACGCAAAGCCATATCCTGGCATTGCAGAATTACTGGCAGACCTTGGCGAAAACAATATTCAATGGGGTATCTGCACCAACAAACCTAGCGCCTTTGCCATTCCGCTTATGGCGACAATAAACCTTCCAGCCATGGGCAGTCTGGTTTGTGCAGATCAAGTCAGCAGCGCCAAGCCCGACCCTGAAGCGCTATACCTGAACTGCGAGCACCTGAACTGCCTGCCTCGGCAGGTGGTCTTTGTAGGTGACCATGTGCGCGATATTGAAGCCGGTCGCAATGCAGGCATGCAGACGATTGCTGCCAGCTACGGCTACATTGAGGCAGATGACGACGCAGCTGCTTGGGGCGCCAGTGTAATAGCCGCTAGCGCAGATCAGATCGCACCGCTTCTCAAGCAATTTAGTTTCTGACCTGGAGCCAGTCATGAATTCCAGCCCTATCCCAACGCATTACCAGCCATCTGCAACGCTATTGAGCGGGCGCAACATTTTGGTTACCGGAGCCGGCGATGGCATCGGAAAAGTGGCAGCACAGTCTTTTGCCGCGCATGGTGCGACTGTTATTTTACTCGGACGCACTCAGGAAAAACTTGAAGCGGTCTATGACGGCATTGTCGCTGCCGGACACCCGGTACCCATACTCTACCCGCTCGATCTGGAGCTGGCTGAGCTAGCCCATTACCAGCTGCTGCGAGACTCGATAGAAACCGAACTAGGTGCTCTGCATGGTCTACTGCACAACGCCAGCCTGCTAGGACAGCGCACACCGATTGCCGATAGCGACCCCGCTCAGTGGCAGCGCGTGATGCAGGTGAACGTTACCGCGCAAATGTTACTGACTCGGGCCATGCTACCGGTGTTGGAAAATGCTGACAGTGCTTCGGTGGTATTCACCTCCAGCGGCGTGGGCCGCAAGGGCAAAGCCTACTGGGGCGCTTACGCCGTGTCTAAATTCGCTACAGAAGGGCTCATGCAAGTACTTGCCGATGAGCTTGAAAACACCAGCTCGACACGCGTCAATTCATTGAATCCGGGTGGCACCAGAACCGCAATGCGGGCTGCGGCTTATCCTGCAGAAGACCCGGCAACACTGCCCACGGCAGCATCTATTATGCCTGCCTACTTGTATCTCATGGGTGACGATAGCAAGGGCATTAATGGCCAAGCCCTCAGTGTGCGCTAGGGATTTCTATTGTTTAACGTGACCGCGAGCGCTTATTGAACTGTCGCTTCATGCTGGAAGTGTCGTTGCGTGACGCACTGGTAACACGCTTGGCTTTGAGGCCCGCCATACGATAAAGCCCGCTGATTTCTTTAGGCCCCAATTCAACCCACTGCGCCTGCTTAACCTTTGAAGGAATAAACACATTGCCGTAACGGGTGCGCTTCAGGCGCGATACTACGCAATCCTGAGACTCCCATAGCCGACGTACCTCACGTGTTCGTCCTTCCATGATGACCACGTAGTACCAATGATTGACACCCTCGCCACCACCATCCTGAATATCGGTGAAGCGCGCCATACCGTCTTCAAGCATGACGCCATCGCGCAAATTCTGCAGGACCTCATCAGTAACATCGCCCTTTACCCGCACCATGTACTCACGTTCTATGTTAGCTGAAGGATGCATCAGTCCGTTCGCCAACTCACCATCAGTGCTAAACAGCAGCAAGCCACTGGTATTGAAATCGAGCCTGCCTATAGATATCCAACGGCCGCCCTTGACCTTGGGCAAGCGTTCAAAAACGGTAGGCCGGCCCTCAGGATCCTTACGTGTTGTTACCTCTCCAGGGGGCTTATGGTAGAGAATGACACGAGTGGCGGTCTCTTCAGCCAGCTCGAGCTGCTTGCCATCGACGCCAATACGCGCTTCAGCGCCAACGCGATCCCCTAGCTTGGCAGGTTTGCCATTGACCGTAATCCGGCCCTGCTCTATCCAACGCTCCATCTCGCGCCGCGAACCAATACCAGCCCGAGCCAGAACCTTCTGCAGTTTCTCGTCGACTTCATCCATCGCGGTTGGCATCACGGGCCGACGCTATCGAAACCACATCTGCTGACAATTTATTCTCCGTTGGTATATTCGTTGTTGTATTGGTTGTTGTATTGATTGTTGTATTCGCTGTGGTGCTTGCTGGCGTGATGTCCTCATCGACAGGCAGCGCAGAGGTAACTGCGGCTGCGTCAACTGACACATCGGCTTCCGGTTCAGAAACAGCTTCACCATCAACAGCTATCTCTGCTACCTCGGCGGCCATGTTTGCAACTGGTTCTTCTTCGGCCGTCATTTCTTCTTCAGTACGCGGGTTTTCTTCAGCACCAACCGCTGCGTCAGGCAAAGTTTCTACATCTACATCAACATCAGCAGTAGCGGCTTCTGCATCGGTGCCTTGCTCGGCATCCGCTGTCGCCACAGCGTCATCTAACGGGGCTGCTTCAGCGTCTAAAGCCGTTTCATCAACCAGATTCTCGAACCCAAGTTCCGCCGTCAAGGTTTCGAAATCTCTGATCTCAGCCAATGCTGGCAGCTGATCAAGGCTCTTGAGATTAAAATAGTCCAGAAACTGCCGCGTGGTGGCATACATAGCCGGGCGCCCAGGCACGTCTCGATGGCCAACAACCCGCACCCACTCACGTTCATGCAAGGTCTTGATAATTTGACTACTCACCGCCACGCCGCGTATTTCTTCAATCTCGCCGCGAGTAATCGGTTGCCGATAGGCTATGAGCGAAAGTGTTTCCAGCAACGCTCGCGAATACTTCTGCGGCCGCTCATGCCACAGTCTTCCAATCCACTGACTCAACTCCTGACGCACCTGAAAGCGAAACCCGCTGGCCACTTCCTGCAACATATAGCCGCGATCCTCACAGCGCTCAGCCACTTCTGCCAGTGCCTCGCGAATTGCCGCAGTATCCGGCCGCTCATGCTCTTCAAACAAGTCGGCAAGATTTTGCACCGTCAACGGCTTGCCAGCGGCCAGAATCGCCCCTTCAACAATCTGAACCAATCCGAAGTCAGTCACTATCGCCCTCCACGGCGGCTTCTATTCTCGCCTTCACGTGTATCGCGCCAAAATTCTCGGTTTGCACAATCTCTACCAATGCCTCTTTAATTAATTCCATGATGGCCAGGAACGTCACCACCACTCCCAAGCGGCCTTCGTCCAAACGGAACAACGTGACAAACGGCACAAACTGCTGACCGCGCAGTCGATCAAGGACATCAGTCATACGCTCACGCGTGGAGAGTGCTTCGCGTTGAATTTGATGGTGCTCATACATATCTGCTCGCCGCATGACCTCGGCTAGCGCCACCAGCAACTCACGCATATCAACATCCGGGTCCGGTCGTGAGCGGTCGATGTCCGGTGGATCCGCCTGCACCGGGTAGTTCTCACGTTCCATCCGCGGCAACTCTTCGATTTCTTCAGCGGCCTTTTTAAAGCGTTCATACTCTTGCAGGCGACGAATAAGCTGCGCACGAGGATCTTCCTCGTCGTCTTCAATCTCACTGGAACGGGGCAACAACATACGCGACTTAATCTCTGCGAGCATCGCCGCCATGACCAGATATTCTGCCGCCAGTTCAAACTGCATGGCATCCATCAAGTCGACGTAATGCATGTATTGAGTAGTAATCTCTGACACGTCGATAGCCAGCACATCAAGATTCTGCCGTCGAATCAGATACAACAGCAAGTCCAGTGGACCCTCAAAGGCCTCCAGAAAGACTTCCAGCGCCCGCGGGGGGATATAGAGGTCTTTCGGCAGTTCCGTGACAGCCTTACCCAGCACTACCGCAAACGGCATTTCACCCTGCTGGGGCTGTTTGCGTAACTGCTCCAGACGCGGCGATACGATTAACTTGGCAGTTTCATCCACAGCGTTAAGCTCAGCAGCAGCGCTGCTGACGGGCTCATCGCCCACATTTGCTGTGGTCTGCCCTTCGTTTGCGGAATCCTGATTATTCAATGTTGTGGCCGACTGGCAATAGAATGCGCATTATAACCCTGCAGTCGACCCGCTAGCCAGCAAGAAAGGCTGTCGCATCACCCTTGCCCTGACGCAATAATTCAGGCGTCGACTGCGACATGTCAATCACCGTTGTCGGCTCCATTCCACAGTAACCTCCGTCTATAACCAGGTCGACCTCATGCTCGAGGGTCTGGCGAATTTCGTAGGGATCAATCATCGGATATTCATCGCCGGGCATAATCAGGGTTACGCTCATCAACGGTTCATTCAAGTCTTCTAGCAGAGCCAGTGAGATGCGGTTGTCCGGCACGCGCAGGCCAATGGTCTTGCGTTTCGGGTGCTTCAAGCGCCGCGGCACCTCAGACGTCGCCTCCAAAATGAACGTAAACGCATCCGGCGTATGGTGTTTAAGCAGTCGATAAGCGCTGTTATCGACCTTGGCGTAAGCTGCCAGCTCGGAAAGATCGCGGCAGACCAGGGTGAAATTGTGTTTGGCATCCAATTTGCGGATGGCACGAATACGGTCCAAAGCGTTTTTGTCACCAATCTGGCAACCCAGCGCATAGGCCGAATCTGTCGGATAAACCACCACACCACCGGAGCGCACAATATCTGCCGCTTGGCGAATAAGCCGCGCCTGCGGATTATCGGGGTGCACCTGAAAAAACTGACTCATGCCTGACTCCAGAGGCCAATGCCGGGGGGCAGGCGCTCCACATCGACGCCCAGTCGCGGACCATACTCAAACGTCCGGTGAAAGTCACTGCCAGCGGACATCAGTAGTTCAAAATCTGTCGCGAGTTTACCCAGATAACGGGTACGGTCTTCACTTTGTCGGCCGCTATACACCTCAATGGCACTGCCTCCGCTGGCACAGAATGCCTCCAGCAGTCGCCGCAGCTTCATATTGGTAAACCGATACTTGAGTGGATGCGCCAAAATCGCCACTCCTCCAGCCGCCACTATCCACTGCACCGCTTGCTCCAGATTGGGCCAGAACGCTTTCACATCACCGACCTTGCCAGCACCCAGATATTTGTCAAAAGCACTGCCCATATCCTTACTGTGACCCTGCTCGACCATCCAGGCAGCAAAGTGTGGCCGGCCCAGTTGACTGGAACCCGCGTGTCGCTGAGCACCTTCCAGGGCGCCGCTAAATCCGCATTTCTGCAAGCGTTCTGCTATCGCCTCAGCCCGGCTCACACGCGCCTGCTGTAACAACTGCATCGCCTCCTGCATGGCCGCGTGCTCAGCGTCAAAGTCGAGCCCCACTATATGCACCGTGGTTTTACTCCAAACGCAGGACAACTCCGCACCTGAGCGCAACTGCATAGAGCTTGCTGGCGCCTGCTCCCGCAACTGTAAATAGCCTGCCAGAGTATCGTGATCCGTGACCGCAAACTGCTCTACACCAGCGTCAGCGGCAGC
Organism: Candidatus Litorirhabdus singularis; assembly: GCF_026262625.1. Lineage (GTDB taxonomy): Bacteria > Pseudomonadota > Gammaproteobacteria > Pseudomonadales > Halieaceae > Litorirhabdus > Litorirhabdus singularis. The sequence goes on along the minus strand of NZ_SHNN01000002.1, from coordinate 311,688 downwards.
CTCCCACAGCTCCAGCGGGCTGAGGGCGCCGTCAGAGGCATTACTATGGCAATGAAAATCAATTATCATGGCCGCATTATGCTGACTGTCCCCGTTGTGTACCAGTAAGAGATTTCAATTATTTATGAAGCAGATCGCCGAACTCGTCCCTCTAGTCCTGTTTTTCATCACGTATCAGATGAAAGGCACCGAACTGGTACTGGGATCCTGGAACCATACGCTGGACGGCATTTTTTCAGCCACAGCTGTCCTTATCTGCGCCACTTTTTTGCAAGTGCTGTTGACCTGGGTCATTACCCGTAAACTGGAAAAACGCCTGCTCTGGATGTTGGCCGCGGTCAGTGTGTTTGGTGGCGCTACTCTGATTTTCAGAGACCAAACGTTTATCTTCTGGAAACCCACCGTATTCAACTGGGCGCTGGCGCTGGTATTTGCTGGCAGTCATTTCATCGGCGAACGCAATTTGATGGAGCGCACGCTGGGCGGTCAGATTGAGCTGCCCAAACCGATCTGGACTCGCTTGCTATGGCTCTGGATAGCCAACTTTACGGTGGTCGGCACCCTTAATATCATTGTGGCCTATGAAATGGGCGAAGAATTCTGGGTCAGCTATAAACTGTACTCTGCGATAGGCTTCACTTTGCTGCTGACACTAATCACTGCACTGATGGTAGCACCGCATCTGAGCAATGAAACAGTAGACGCGGAAGCCGATAAACCCCTGTAATCTGGAATATCTCGATGTATTACGCAATTATCAGTGAAGACGTGGCCGACAGTAGCGAGCTGCGCCAGCAGACACGTCCTGCCCACCTGGAGCGCCTGGTCGATCTAAAGGAGCAAGGACGGCTGTTTGCGGCTGGACCTAATCCGGCTATCGATGCCGAGGACCCGGGGCCCGCGGGTTTCAGCGGGAGCCTGGTTATAGCCGAGTTTGCGAGCCTCGATGACGCCCGCAGCTGGGCCGATGCAGACCCCTATCTAGCGGCCGGCGTGTATGCGTCTGTTGTCGTTAAACCCTATAAAATAGTTTTACCCTGAGCCCTGTTATCAGCAAGGATTTATCGTGAATTTAATGCCCAAGACCACTCTTTTAGCGCTGCTAGCCATCGCCGGAATGACACCTCTATCAGCACTGGCACAGGACACGCAATATGTCACTGACCAGCAATTTGTGCCCCTGCGCAGCGGTCCCAGTAATCAGAACCGTATCGTCCATCGCGGCATACCCAGTGGTACCAAACTGGTGGTAGAAGAAGTGCAAGACGAATACAGTCGTATCACCACAGAGCGCGGTACCGAGGGCTGGATTCGCACTCAATACCTGATGCAAGAAGTCCCGGCACGACAGCAGCTTAAGGCGTTGCAAGCCACGCGTGACCGCCTGCAAGCGCAAGTGGAGACTATCGAAAGCACCGGCGGTGAATTGCAGCGACAATTTGCCGAGACTAGCGCCATGCTGGCCGAACGCGAAGAGACGCTGGCGCAAACCACCAGTGAACTGACTGAGATCAAACGCCTGTCGGCCAATGCGATTGCCATTGATAGCCAGAACCGGGAGCTGGTTCAAGGAGCGGAAGTACTAAACTCGCGTATTCAAGTACTCGAGGCTGATAACCAGCGGTTGCTGGACAGCGCCGACGGCGAAGCCTTTATCAATGGCGCTCTGGCAGTATTGCTAGGCGTCATTATTACGCTGGTCGTGCCACGCCTGAGGCCACGCCGAAAATCCAGCTCCAGCTGGGCCTGAGCCCACAACTAGCCGAGGAGGCTCAATGAAAAAACTACTAGCACTTTGCCTGATAATCGCACTGACTCCCGCTGTCTGGGCCAAAGACCCTGAAGTCATCATGCGTACCACCCATGGTGACGTCACTATCCGCCTGTTTGCAGAAAAGGCACCTATTTCGGTTGCTAATTTCCTGGCCTATGTAGAGCAGGACTTTTATGTCGGCACCATCTTTCATCGAGTCATACCCCGCTTCATGATTCAAACGGGGGGCTTTAATGAGCGCATGCAGGAAAAACCCACGCTAGACCCTATCGTCAACGAGGCCAAGAACCGCTTGCATAATGAACGTGGCACTTTGGCTATGGCCAGAACGAATGACCCCGATAGCGCGACCAGCCAATTTTTCATCAATGTACGCACCAACCTGCGCCTTGATTGGACGCCGGGCAAGGCGGGCTATACCGTCTTCGGCGAGGTCCTTGATGGGATGTCTACGGTAGATGCAATTGCCATCGAACCCACAGGTAATTTCATGGGTCACCAAAACGTACCGCTGCAGCCGATAAAAATTCTCTCGATGGAACTTGTTGCCAGCGAATGATAGCCCTCAGCGTCAATCTCAATAAGATCGCCCTGATCCGTAATTCCAGGGATACCAGCAACCCAGACTTACCGGAGCACGCGCGTATGGCACTGGAAGCTGGAGCCGATGGTATTACTGTGCATCCGCGGCCCGATCAGCGCCACATTCGCGCTAGCGATTGCTTCGACCTAGCCACACTGTTGGCTGGTTCGGACTATGCAGATGTAGAATTCAACATAGAGGGCAACCCCTTTGCCGACGCCAGAGTCAGCTCCAGGCCAGGTGTTAGTGACTATCCGGGATTTATAGAGCTGGTTGAGACGATCAGGCCAGCCCAGTGCACACTGGTACCCGATGGTGATGAACAATTGACCTCCGACCATGGCTTTGATCTGACCCGTGATGGGGACATTCTGGCGCCGATCATTCAGCAGCTACAAGCTATGGGCGTACGGGTCAGCCTATTCATGGACCCTGTTGCGCACCAGATTGAACTGGCGGCGCAGATAGGGACCGACCGTATCGAGCTGTATACCGAACCCTACGCAGATGCCTGTAAGGCTGGTGCTGGTGTAGATGCCAGCTGGCACAGCTATCATGACGCCACGCAGCAGGCTACCGAACTGGGGCTGGGCGTTAACGCCGGGCATGACCTTGATTTGAACAACCTGCCGCGCTTCGCCACCATACCCGGCCTGCTCGAAGTCTCGATTGGCCATGCACTCACGGTTGATTCTATTCGTATGGGCATGCCCGCCGCCATCGCTGCTTACCAGCGGGCGCTTGGCAATTAGTCCGCCTGTCCCTCATACAGAGAAACCCTGGCAAATTCAGCCGACTCCTCCAAATCTGGTATCGTGCCGCTGCTAACCTGCGCCACGCTCCGGTAGCCCGCATAATCGAAGTTGCGGACCCGGGAGTCAGCGACCAGCACCCGCGGCGACCGCCGTAAGAAACGCTCGAGCCAAATTAGATTTTCACGATCATAGAGTACGTCTGCCGCCAGAATTAGGTCAGCTCGCGCTGTGACGGTGGAAAAATCTCCGCACACCTCAACCTCCAGATGATTCAGTCTCGCATTACAGCGCGTTGCTAAACGTGCATCCGGGTCGATGTCGCACGCAATGACACGCGCAGCACCGGCGAGTCGCGCCGCCAATGCAGCGACACCGGAGCCGCAGCCAAAATCCAACACAGTCTTACCCGACACTAGCACTGGATGGTCAAGTAGGTAGCGTGCCAGTACTTGACCACTGGCCCAGCAAAACGCCCAGTAGGCCGGATAATTCAATATCCCCTGCATGGCCTGGGCATCGAGTTGATGCTGCGGGTAGTCAGCGTTAAGCAGATACAGTGAGAGTTCAGGACACTGCGGCAAAGCCGTGGGCACTACCCTCGCGCCGGGTATGTGGGCTGCCAACCGGTCCTCCAGTAGTTGTACGTGATGGTTTACTTTCTCAGCCAAGTGGTTACAGTTCCCGCCCTATGCAAGAGATCTATATAGTACCGCCCTGCGATCGGCCAGTGAACATTCTGTATCAGGATGAACACCTGCTGCTCATTGAGAAACCTGACCTGCTACTAAGCATTCCTGGGCGCCACCCGCTCAACCAGGACTGCATGATCAGCCGTATCCGCGTTGACTTCCCCAGTGCCAGCGTTGTGCACCGACTTGATCTGGACACCTCCGGTATTATGGTAGTGCCGCTAACTAAAGCCGTGCACAGTCATATCAGCCGCCAGTTTCAGGAACGCCGGGTTGAAAAAACCTACCAGGCCATCGTCTTCGGACTGTTAGCCCAAGACAGTGGTGAAATCACCTTGCCTATCGCACCCGACTGGAGCAACCGACCTCGGCAAAAAATCTGCGCTGAACGGGGTAAAAACGCGCTGACGCGTTACGAGGTGATAGAGCGCGATACCGCCGCCAACTGCACCCGGCTGTTGCTAAAGCCGGTGACCGGGCGCTCACATCAGCTGCGTATTCACCTGGCGGAAATTGACCACCCTATTCTTGGCTGTGATATGTACGCTCACGCTGATGCGTTAGCCATGGCGCCGCGGTTAATGCTCCATGCAGCCACATTAGGGTTTGAACATCCTGCAACCGGAGTTTGGCTTGAAGGCGAGAGTCCACAACAGTTTTGAACTGACGCTCAGGGCACAGCCAACCGGCCCAATGATCCAAGGCAGTTTTAGCGCGGCAATATTTCGCTTTGGTACTAATTCACTTCACCTGCGCTACGACAATCTATATAAACTATCCGCAACCGAAACAGACATAGGCTAAAATTATAAGCCTATGATTTAGATAGCATTTATTCGAGGAGTACACATGGCCAATAAACCTTGCGTATTTATTCACGTGAATCACAAGCAGATTCTTGGCGCCCATGTGGGCGAGCGCGCACTGCGTCATTTTTCCGCTAACAATGACAAATTCGACGTCCGCTTTATCGATACCCGCGACCACCCTTTCCTTGAGGCTCGGGAAGGTCAGGAATTCCTGCGTAACGGCGTTATGCGTGAATGGCTGATTGACGACCTGCAATCCTTTACCCCGTTGCGCTTTATGCCACCTAAGTTAATGGGTTTTGAAGGCCGCGCATTGATTATTGACCCCGACGTTTTCGCGGTAAGCGATGTATGGGAACTGCTGAATCGCGACATGGGCGGCAAAGCAATTCTGTGCCGCCCGCGCAGCCGTATCAGCAACGATACCAATGGACCCATGGCCAGCAGCGTGATGCTGTTGGATTGCGCCAAACTGCGCCACTGGGATGCCGAAACGCAGTTCAACGAAATGTTCGAGAGCAAGCGCGATTACAAAAAGTGGATCACGCTGGAATATGAAGCCCGCGATACCATCGGACTACTGGAAAAAAACTGGAATGATCTCGACGTACTCAATCAGCAAACCAAGATGCTGCATACCACCAAGCGCTGGACTCAACCCTGGAAAGCGGGTTTGCCAATAGACTTTGTACCGGCTGACAAATCAAAATGGTTTCCGCCTTTGGGCTGGATAATGCACCTGCGCCGCAAGCTGTTTGGCGATTATGCACTGCTGGGCAAGTACAAATCGCACCCAGACAGCAATCAGGAAAACCTGTTTTTCGGCCTGTTGCAAGAGTGTCTGGAAAAAGGCGAAGTCAGTGAAGCAATGGTTAAACATGAGATGGCACAGAACCACGTGCGGCATGATGCGTTCAGCGTGCTTTCCTCAGTACCGCCATTGCGGCAGACATTGAGTGCACTGCCGGCCTGACTAGACTGGTATTTAGCCGTTAGGCAACCGCGCGCACCAATCACTCCAGCTGCCGGGATAGAGTAACGCATCATCACGTCCGGCCAGCACAAGAGACAGAATATTGACGCAGGCGGTAACGCCAGAGCCGCAATACACAATCAGTTTTTCACTGGCTTCTAGTTGCTGCCAGCGCTCGCGCTGCTCCGCAATAGGAAGCGCTCTTCCGGTTGCATCGGTTGCCTCTTGCCAGGGGTAGTTAACCGCCCCGGGTATATGCCCAGCGACCGGATCTATCGGCTCCAACTCACCGCGGTAACGAGCAGGCTCACGGGCATCAATCAACCGCGCACCTGCCGCTTGCAGGTCGCTGAGTTCAGGAAACTCTACGATACCAGCATATTTCACGGCGCTGTGAGCCGTTACGGGTCGAATCTCCGGTTTGACGGCGGTTGTTGCCAGGCCCAATTCCTGCCAGGCGCTCCAACCGCCATCCAACACCTGGACTTGTGTGTAACCCAGTGCATTCAACATCCACCAGAGTCGACTGGCGAAGGCCAATCCAGAATCATCGTAGGCCACCACCGGTGTATCTCTGCCTATGCCGAGCGCAGCCATAACGCCGCAGAATGTGGCAGCTTCAGGCAACGGATGACGGCCTCTATTAATGGCAGCGCCGCCGGCAACAGGTGCTGATAAATCATGCTCCAAATGACAATAGTGCGCGCCCACTATGTGCTCAGTTGTATAGTGCGCCACACCCAGGTCAGGCTCCGCCAACGAGAAACGGCAGTCTACAACTACCACTTCCCCCAACTTCGAGCACAGTTCCGCTGCCCCAATCAGCGGTGAACGTGCAATCACAGGCCGGTCACCCCATCACTCTTCAAAGGAACCATGCCTCCCCGCGCCCTCGGCAAAGCGAGTGGCGCCACTGAGTGTTTCACCCGACTTTACCACTTCATAACCGTAGTCATATTCGTTAACGATGGCTTTATCGAAACTCATGTCCCACTGTTCATGAGCGCTTCTGCGGTCACTGCGCATGCAAGCCTGCGGGAAGGCGCTGATTTGCAGAGCGAGTTTTTCAGCTTCTGCGCGAGCTGTTCCGGGATCCACCACACGATTCGCCAGCCCCATCACCAGCGCCTCCTCTGCGGCTACTGCGCGGCCCGTAAGAATCATATCCATAGCGCGGCTATGACCAATCAGCCGGGGCAAGCGTACAGTGCCTCCATCAATCAACGGCACACCCCAGCGTCGACAATACACACCAAATACGGCAGTGGTCTCCACTACCCTCAGGTCGCACCACAGCGCTAGTTCCAGTCCGCCGGCGACTGCGGGGCCAGCAACCGCGGCAATAACCGGTTTAGTGAGTTGCATACGACTGGGGCCCATGGGTCCATCGCCACTGCGGCTGAGCTTGTTGGCACTGTCCTGGCTGGCGACCGCTTTTAAGTCAGCGCCGGCGCAGAAAAAACCATGCTCGCCATAGAGTACGGCAACATCTGCCTTGGGGTCGGCATCAAAATCGCGAAACGCACGGGACAACAACGCAGCGGTTTCCGCATCTACCGCATTGCGCACTTCTGGTCGGTCAATGATAACCGTCGTCACTCTGCCCGCTTTTTCCACTCTTATCTTACTCAAGCGCATACTCCCTTCAGATCTAATCGATAACGCCGACTGGCGGCAGTGTCACTCAAAAAATAAAGCCGGACTCTGCAATAACCGGGGCCAACGTCCAATGCTGCTGCTCACCGGGCATACGATACCAGCCGCCGGCTGCCAGCGCCCCACCATCGACATGAACCGTAGTGCCCGTGACCCAGCTAGACAGTGGACTGGCTAGAAACAACACGGCACCAGCCGTGTCATCGGGCTGCCCCCAGCGCCCCAGCGGATTCCAGATATCCCACTGGGCGAGGTGTTCGGGTTTCGTGAATTGTCGCGGATCAACCTGCGCCGTCTGGGTTGTTTCCGGTGCTACTGCATTGATGCGAATGTGGTAGGGCGCCAGTTCGATGGCCATACTCCGCACAAAACCTGAGATGGCTGTCTTCATTGCACCATAAGTCGCACAAGTCGGAATCGCACGAAAGCCCTCGATGGATGAAATATTGACGATGCTGCCGCCGTTACCTGCGTCACGCATAATCGGCGCAAACAGGTGAACCATGCGGAGTATCTGTTTGAGATTAATGTCAAAAAGCGCATCCCACTCATCCTCGTCACTGTCGAGAAAAGGCTTGATCAAGTTCAGATGATCGCCCACGTTATTGATCAGGATATCCAGGCGCCCTGTGGCCGCTACCTGTTCAGCTAGCGCCGTCATCTGTGCCTTCACGGTGACATCTGCGACCTCTACCTGCACGTCTCCCCCCAGTGTCTCCAATCTCTGCTGGGCGCCTGCAGCCAGCTTTTCATCACGCTCAACAACAATCACCCGCGCACCAAACCGCAGCAGAGTTTCAGCAATACTGAACCCAATACCACTGCCCGCTCCGGTTACCAGCGCTGTTTTTCCTGAGAGTGACATATCCTGTGGACTAATCATGTACTATTCCCATCTTTTTTGGCTGAAGTTTTATAGAGCACTATTGTAGTCAGACCAGCCTCACATTGTCGCCTGTGTAAAGCACTAGCTCGCCACGCCGACAAACGCGTCAAGGCAAATCCGGATGTATTTACCAGCAATACCGTTAGCAGGACAATCTATGAAGTCATTTACGCTTGAAAGATCGCTATTACAGACGCGATTGCTGGCGCTAGCTATTGCGCTGTTGCCACTCACGGCAGCTGCGGACAACGACCCCTACAATATTGCCCCACACTATGCCGCCTGCAAGAATGTCTTCGACGACAACGCGCGTCTCGCCTGCTACGACGCTGTCGAAGTGGAAGAATTACAGATTGAAGAAGCCTTGATGGAGGAGACAGTCCCGGCCGCTTTGGATACGGCTGCGACCACTGCAACGCCACCGACCCAGTCAGCCATGGCAAAACGGCTGGCCAAGGAAGAAGCGATGCTCAACAATCCTTTTGTGATAATCCCTCATGATCGCAACTATATTCTGCCCGTAACCTACAACAGCTCTATCAACGAGACACCTTGGAGAAGTATAGAACCCAACTTGAATATGGATGATATCGAAGCCAAATTCCAGATCAGCTTTAAATCGAGATTAAAGGAAGACCTGCTGCTGGGTGGCGATCTCTGGGCAGCCTATACGCAGCAAAACTGGTGGCAAGTCTACAATAGTTCGGCCTCGGCACCGTTTCGTGAAACCAATTACGAACCTCAGATCATGATGGTGTGGGACCGTGACCAACAGGTATTGGGTCTGACCAACACCAAGTTTGGCGTGGGTTTGAACCATCAATCTAACGGCCGCGGTAATCTGCTATCGCGCAGTTGGAACCGGATAGTTGTCGCAGCCACCTTTGACCGTGAGAATTTCTCTACCCGCGTCCGTGCCTGGTACCGCGTCCCTGAGGATGAAGAAGACGACGATAATCCGGATATGGATAAGTACTACGGTTACGGCGATTTACGCATGGTCTACAAATGGCACGATCAGGAATTCAGCACCTTGTTGCGCAATAATTTGCGCGGCAAGGGCGACAATAATGGTGCCATCCAGCTCGATTGGACCCTACCGCTAAATAATCGCTTCCGCTGGTATATTCAGTATTTTCACGGCTATGGCGAAAGCTTGATCGACTACAACGTTAAAACGAATCGTATCGGGATTGGTTTTACGATGAACGATCTACTCTGAGCAGATCTGCATTCCCACGGGGAATAGGTTTTTATAAAAACTATTCAGTTATTTTATAGGATTAACTGCTGCACAATACCGACTTAAACTCGGAGTACAGCTGATGGAAGCCTGGATCTGGTTCACCCTGCTCGCTGCTACCATGCAAGCGGTGCGCACCGCTGCCCAAAAGACCCTGGCAGCACATATCAGCCCGATGACCGCTACGCTGGTTCGCTACCTGTTTGGTTTGCCGTTTGTGCTGGCTTATCTCCGCCTGGTAGGACCAGCAGATACTGCCGCGGCGGTTTCGCAGCTAAGCGAAAACTCGACCTTTATAATCTATGCAACGTTGGGCAGCGTAGCGCAGATACTAGCGACAGTGTGGTTGATCAAGGCACTCGGTTACCGCAACTTTGCCGTAGGCACAAGCTTCGCCAAGACCGAAGCGCTACAAACCGCGGTGTTTGGTGCCGTATTTTTTGCCGCTTCGCTCTCACCTTTTGGCTGGATCGCGGTAATGCTGGGCGTGGCAGGCACTCTCGTCGTCAGCCTACCGCAGCCCGGTAAGCCCGCAGAATTGCCCTGCGCCGCCTACGGTATCCTCGCCGGAACAGGCTTCGCGGTCACCTCACTATGGCTGCGAGAAGCCAGCCTCAGTCTTCCCTACAGCTTTGTGCAAAATGCCGCGCTGACACTTGCAGCAATGGTTAGCCTGCAAACGGTTATCTGCCTGCTTTATACCTTAATCCGGCAGCCGGATGAACTTTTGCAATTAAGGCATAGGCTGCCCATCGCTATATTCATAGGCGCCGCAAGCGCCATGGGTTCAGTGGGCTGGTATACCGCCATGACGTACAACAATCCGGCTCTAGTAAAATCGCTGGGACAGGTAGAGTTTCTGCTGACATTGGCCATCAGTGTCTTTGTGTTTAAGGAGCGCATAACAGCACGCGAGCTGCTGGGCATGCTGACCATCATTGCCAGCGTAGTGATCGTGTTGCTATTGGCATGAACTTATCGGCGTGAATTTCAGGCAGATGTCGAACCCTCGACTACCGCCGTTTTGATAAAGCGTGATGAGCCGGCTCGCCCGTGGGTACTCGGATATTGGCGACCAGGTCTTGTACCTCCGGCGGCGGCGCAGCAGTGAAGCGAGACACCGTCAACGCCACAGTAAAGTTGACCATAGCTCCCACCACACCAAAGGCATTGGGTTCAATACCCAGAAACCAGTTCGGCGGCAGACTGCCGAGAAATGCTGTGTCAGCTATGAACATGATGCCTTTATGCTGAAACACATAGGCCAGCGTCACTCCAATGCCAGCGAGCATGCCGTAAATGGCTCCCTCTTTAGTGACCCGGTCCGAAAAAATTCCCATCATCAACGCCGGGAACAGCGACGAGGCCGCCAGTCCGAAGGCCAGCGCAACTGTGCCTGCGGCAAATCCGGGTGGGTTGAGCCCCAGATATCCCGCCCCCAATATAGCCACCGCCATAGCGCAACGACTGGCTAGTAGCTCGCGCTTTTCGCTAATGTCGGGCATCAACATGCCTTTGAGCAAATCATGGGAAATTGCCGACGCTATGGCCAAAAGTAGTCCTGCCGCCGTAGACAGTGCGGCGGCCAGTCCTCCGGCAGCAATCAAAGCAATTACCCAGTTCGGTAAGCGCGCGATTTCAGGGTTCGCCAGCACCATTATGTCGTTATCCACTTTTACCAGCTCATTCTCCGCTGGATTCGCGTTGTACAACATCAGGCCGTCATTATTTTTATCCTCAAACGCGAGTAAGCCTGTTTTCTCCCAGTTCTTGAACCACTGAGGGCGCTCTTCATAAACGAGATACTCGCCCGGCGAGGGTTCTATAGTTTCGATCAAATTAAGGCGCGCCATAACCGCTACTGCAGGTGCAGTGGTATACAAGATCGCGATAAAAACCAGCGCCCATCCTGCTGAAGACCGTGCGTCACGAACTCTGGGAACCGTAAAGAAGCGAATAATGACGTGCGGCAACCCGGCGGTACCAATCATCAGAGAAGCTGTAAAAGCAAACATGTTCAGACCGCTCAGTCTGGTATCCGTAGTGTATTCACGAAACCCCAGATCGGTGACCACCTGATCGAGCCGGTCCAATAGGTAAACATCAGAACCGGTCAGGGTACTGCCCAACCCCAACTGCGGCAGCGGATTACCGGTCAGTTGCAAGCTGATGAAGATCGCAGGAATTGTGTAGGCCATGATTAACACGCAGTACTGAGCAATCTGGGTATACGTGATCCCCTTCATGCCTCCCATAACGGCATAGAAGAAAACGATACACATGCCCACCAGCAGCCCGGTTGTATACTCAACCTCCAGGAACCTGGAGAACGCAACGCCCACACCTTTCATCTGGCCTATCACATAAGTGACAGAGCAAATGATCAAACAGATCACGGCAACGCCACGAGCAGTCTTGGAGTAAAAGCGATCGCCAATGAACTCTGGGACGGTGAATTTGCCGTATTTGCGCAGGTACGGCGCCAATAGCATGGCCAGAATCACATACCCTCCTGTCCAGCCCATCAGGAACACAGAGCCGCCATAACCCATAAAGGCGATCATTCCGGCCATAGAGATGAACGAGGCTGCTGACATCCAGTCAGCAGCAGTAGCCATGCCATTGGCGATGGGGTGCACCCCACCACCGGCCACGTAGAAATCCTTTGTCGAAGTGGCGCGGGTCCAAAAAGCGATAGCTATGTAAAGCGCAAAAGTAGCTCCCACTACAAGATAGCTGAGGGTCCGTAAATCCATAACGAACGCCTAGTCTTCTTCGATACCAAACTCACGATCGAGCTTGGTCATTTTGTGAGAGTAATAGAAAATCAATACGACAAAAACGTAGATCGAGCCTTGCTGGGCAAACCAAAATCCTAACTTATAGCCGCCAAGGCGAAACTGATTCAACTCCTCAACCAGTAGAATGCCAAAACCAAAGCTGACAATAAACCAGATCACCAGCAAACGAGCGGCCAACCCCAAATTACGACGCCAGTAGGCTTTTGCCTGCTGATCACTCAGTTGTGTCATGGTAACTCCCGCTACAATAGTATTATTTTTATGAGTGCTCTATACCGTCAACCAAACCGCGCCAGCTGCAACCGGTGCAGAACTTAAGCTGGACAAGGATAGTGCTCCATCAGCGACTTATATACAGCTTCCCGCGCTGGAGTATCTGCCGCCGTACCGTGATCAAGTTTCGCCAGATCCGCTACTATTGCGCCTACTACGTTACGCAAGGGCAAGGGGTCACCCAAACAGAAACCGGCGAGCCGGGCGGCTCGGAAACGATCCGCATTGTTGGGAACACGGGTACGCTTGGCTCGATCTGAAAACGTCTCTTCGGTCTCCTGCGCTCCCTCTACATTCATCATCACGCGCGCATCGGTGGCGACCGCGCCATCAATAAAGCCTTGAATATAGCGCACACAGTACTGACCATCAGCGCTCATTGGCTCGGCTTCAAGTCGTTCACAATGAGACGCCAATTCATGAATCGAGAGGACTTCCACCGCTAAGCCCTTAGGGCTGCCCAACAGCAACACCAATACCAGTAGCGTCAAGACACCAGGCATTGGGATGACAGCCAGCGTAACCCGGTATCCGTTGGACATAGATTGCAACATAAGCGATGTACTCAGCGGCGAAGACTCGTTACATTATGGCTGAATTCCAAAAGCAGGGACAGACCATATGCGCCTTGCTGAAGCCAGAGCGGGTCAGGCAACGCAGCTTCTTTGTGATGCTTTGGGCGCTGGAGAACGAACGCTCGAGCTGTCTTTTAGAAAGCATCTGGGCGTCTCGCCCAAGCAGTATTTAAAAGCGATGCGTATGCTGGGCTGCCGTCCCGCAGAAGTCTAGCGTTAGCCAGCTAGCGGCGATGCGGGGCTACTGGCATATGAGTCAGTTCGCTCTTGATTACCATCGTCTGTTTGGTGAGCTTCCCAGTTTCACATTAAGACGCAGCAGCTAGCGTGCGCCTAACGCTCGGCTAAAAACAATCCGGATAGTTGCCAGATAGTACTGCCTACGTCTGTTGATGCCCCATCGCCCTGAGCGACCCGAAGGTGCGCTATCTAAACGTTCTTAATACGGGCTACCAGAAAATCTACCACGGCCTTAACCTTGGGAACGAGGTAGCGCTGTTTCTGATATAAAAGATAAATCGCCATATCAGGATTCTGACTCACGCTCAGCGCGGGATCGAAGAATAGCTGCTCTAGCTCACCACTATCCAGGTAATCGGCCAGCGACCAGCGCGGAGCCATCATGATTCCGAGTCCGGCAACTGCTTGCTCGCCCAGCCACTTGCTGCTATTTGATACCGCCACCGCTGGCGCGGATACGTCATGCCACTCCCCTTCAATTTCACACAACCAGGGATTCGGCCCCGCTGGGGTTCGGAAATATAGTCCCTTGTGTTGCCTCAGCTCGAAGGCATTTTTTGGGGTGCCCATCTTCTTCAAGTATTCAGGTGCCGCTACTGGAATAAATTCGTTATTCATTAAGCGAACCGCTTGCACCCACTCATTGGGCGCATATCCCCCGCGTATCGCGACGTCTACATCATCGCTCCCCAGCGTCGACAGCTCATCGCTGAGGTTAACGTCTAGAATGATGTCGGGGTACAGCACCTTAAATTCATTCAGTAGCGGAAGTAACAAACGCTCTCCAAAGCCCGCCAGGGAACTGATACGCAATTGGCCCGTTGGGTTGGCCTGATAACTGCGCACAGTCTCATCACTTTGCTCCAGTTGAAACAAGATGCCCTGCACCTGCCGGTAATAGACTTGTCCGATCTCTGTAACCTGAACCACCCGGGTGCTGCGCTTCAGTAGATTGGCACCCAGGCTCTTCTCAAGGTCGGCAATACGCCTGGACAGAGAAGACGGGGGCACTGAAAAGGCCTCCGCCGCCCGTGTAAAGCTCCCGGTTTCAACCACCTTAGAGAAGTAGCGCAGTGCTCTCAATTGATCCATGACGTTGCTGGCTCCTGAGCTTGTCGGTACATTATTGTCGTTTAGACAATAATGTACCCCATTTTCACCTATTTATAGCCGTGAAATATATAGGAATAATGCGCATCGCACTCCAAACTATTCTCAGGGGAACACCATGAGCAGCTATCTCGGCATCAATCACGCCACCCGCTCTGCTGGACACGTTCACGCCTTACGCAACGGGCGGCGAACTAATCATGAAACTATAGTGCACAGGCTCGTCGTCCAATTAACTAGTGGAGATCTCTGTGCCTGAGATAAGCAACAACCCTATTAGCAAATTTCTAAAAATGACCTCGAAGATAGAACCGCGGGAGCTCAATGCTACCCTGAGCTCATTTTTGTTTGTCGTCATCTTGATGTCTGCTTACTACATCCTGCGTCCAGTGCGTGACGCTATGGCGAGTGATTGGTCAGATGCAGAGGTCAGTTGGTTATGGACTCTCAACTTCTTTATCAGTACCGCTGTCGTTGCCATATATGGCATAGCGGTTTCGCGGTTTCGCTTCCAACTTCTAGTGCCCGCTATGTACGCATTCTTCGCCCTCACCTTTGTGGCCTTTTATGTAGCTTCGTCAGGGGTTGTTGATCGGACGCTTATAGACAAGGCGTTTTATGTATGGGTTAGCGTCTTCAGTCTGTTTCATATTTCAATATTCTGGAGTTTTATGTCGGACTTGTTCAACAAGGAGCAGGCTGGAAGGCTCTTTAGCATTATTGCTGCGGGTGCGAGTGTTGGCGGTTTGATTGGTCCTTCTATACCTTCCTTCTTCTCGGAATCCCTAGGTACCGATAATTTGATGCTCATCGCCAGCGGCATGCTATTGCTCCCGATACCGATCATCTTTCATTTACAATCGCTGAAGTCTTCTGATTTACACAATGAAGATTTTGTTTCAAATAGCAGCGCCGCCAAAATTGGCGGGAACCCCTTTGCGGGCTTTAGGTTGTTCTTTTCAAACCCCTATTTACTGGGCATCGCCCTGTTCATCTTTCTGTATACAGGCATCAGTTCGTTTATTTACTTTGAACTCAAGAACCTACTGGCTGAATTAACTCGCGCGGAGCGAACGGCCGTCTGGGCGCAAATGGATCTGGCCGTCAATGTTCTGTCGATAGCGACCGGGTTATTTGCAACTGGCCGCATAATGAGCAAATTCGGAATGCCCATGACTATTGCACTGGTTCCCCTATTGATTTGCGTCGGCTTATTAGTCATAGCGATCTCACCTGTTATGGCTGTGGTCGTGGGCCTACAGATAGTAAGGCGCGCTGGAAACTATGCCATTACCAGGCCAGCGCGCGAAATGCTCTTTACAAAAGTTGACCGCGAAACCCGCTTTAAGGCCAAACCTGTGATTGATATCGTTGCCTACAGAGGCGGCGACACGCTCATGGCCTGGTTATTCACAGGTCTCACACAGGGCCTGGGACTAGGCTTAGCCGCAGTAGCTATCGTTGGTGCGTGTATAGCAGCCGCGTGGGCAGTCGTAGGGATCGTCCTCGGCCGCTGGTTTGAGCGCGATGAACAACTGTCAAAACCAGACTAATCTAACCTTCACATTCAGCCTCAAATTTCTTTAACACTACTCAGGGAATCACAATGAAAACACTCTCTTTCGTTTCAATTTTGACAATGCTACTAGGGCTGACGACGGTGTCTCTAGCCGGCAATAGCAATGATGCCAAGCTTCATTACGTAGAGTTTTCCCAGCTTGGAAACCCTGCGGAAGTACTAAAGGTAAAAACCGAAAGTGCCCGTTCTTTGCAAAGCGGTGAGGTCAGGGTAAAGGTATTGGCGACGCCGATTCACCCTTCAAATCTGCTACAGATTTCTGGCAACTATGGCGTTGACCCAACACTACCGTCTACCCCAGGCAGCGAAGGAGTTGGGCGAGTGATCGAGACATCCGCCGAAGTGACGCATCTGAAAAAGGGTCAACTGGTACTTCTCGTCGGTGGTGGCACCTGGCGTGACGAGATCGTCGCACCTGCGGCTGGCTTTCTTCCCCTACCAGACCTTGGCAACCCGAGCAGTGAGGTCATTGAACAACTGTCTATGACTGCCGTTAACCCTCTTTCCGCGCTGCTCATGCTGACTTCTTTCGTTGAACTGAAAGAAGGCGACTGGATCGTGCACAGTGCTGCAAATTCTAGCGTCGGCGGATATATTATCCAGCTCGCAAAACAACGTGGTGTAAAGACGGTCAATATTGTTCGTCGTGAAGGCCTGGCTAAAGACCTAATGGCCAAGGGTGGTGATGTGGTTTTGATCGATGGTCCAGATCTTGCCCAGCAAATCGGCAACGCGACCGGCAATGCTCCAATCTCACTGGGAATCGATGCGGTTGGCGGTGCAACATTTACTCGCCTGGCACAAAGTCTCGCTAATGGTGGCACGATGGTATCTTACGGTGTGCTGTCGGGGCAGCCCGTAACGCTGAACCCGGCAATGACCATATTCAATGACATTCGAATCCGTGGCTTCTGGCTATCAAAGTGGTTTGAGACGTCGACGATGGAAGAAAAACAGGCCGCCTTTGGAGGAATAATTCCTATGATCGCTAGCGGAGCGCTCAAGGCCGATGTCGATTCACGTTTTACCGTCAGTGAGATCAAACAAGCTGTAACCCGTGCCGCGCAACGTGGTCGCAATGGCAAGGTTCTTATTGTGCCAAACGCCAACTAGAAGCTTTAGCAAATAGCGGTTGCTGCGCTCTTGCAGCAGCCTGCTGCCCAGTGTCCTAAGAACAGGCACAGGCAGCTGCCGTTATTAAAAGGTCCAGAACTGCATCTGCCCTTAAGGGGCGAACGCACAAACTTCGCGCGGCGCAGAAAAAAACGTTATTGAATCGCTAAGTGCTCCGCGAGATTTTTATGAAAATGCACAATCGCTTTTTCGAAATACCCGAACGTAAGATGACTATTAGCATTGGTACCCAGGGTTCCCTGAATTCCGCAGGCAGCCTCACGGTCTTCATCAAAGCCAGCCGCTTTGACAAAAACAGCGTCTCGCTTTGCTTCCTCCACATCAATTGAAGACCCATCAGAAGTATTGTTTGTGACTCTGTAAATCAACATTTGAGTAAGCGATGGACTCAGCGGTTCGAAGACGGTCATGGTTGAATGCTTGGACAAAACGGAAATAGTGACGTTTGGAAAAAGCTGGTAAACCGACGTCACCATTCCATCAAGACGCCGCGACTGAGGCTCAACATCGCGAAGCTTATCAATGCGCCTAAAAGGAAAAATGACTCGAGAATTGGACCCGAAATTCTCTACAACGGTAATGTTGTCGAGCCCATACGGGTAGAAGCTTTGCTTGTGGAGAGACTTAATGTGGTATCCCTCCATCGTAGTTTCGGCGAGCAACTTCCAGTTCGCCTCATCGTTATACTCGCTTTGATCGAAAAACTGTTGTCCGCCAGTAAAAAAGTCTGGGGTATTTTCAAGCATTGACGGATCTATCGGCCCACTCTGATTGACATAGACCAGTCCGCCTTTTTCTAGCGCACCGACCTCCACCAAGCCGTTATTCTGCAGTTCGACTCCTGGGAAGCCAGAGTGACCAGGTATATGCCTGAGCTGCCCATCAAGACCATAAGTCCAAGCGTGGTATGGGCAGACGAAAGAGCGCGCACAACCACTGTCGCTGGCAACAGGCATTCCTCGATGTCGGCATCCATTGATAAACGCACGAACTTCTCCATCTTCCCCTCTCACTACCAATAGCGGGGTGCCCGCCGCCTTCCTCGCGACATAACTACCGTTCTCCAACAGCATCGCAGAAGGGCAAAAGGCAACGGGCTTGCGCCGCAATAGTGCAATTTCAGACTCGAAACGTTCCTCAGACAGATAACTCGCGACGGGCTCTTGCCAGACTGTATCCCCAAGATCCGTGGTCTTGTTGTCAATATGACTAAAAATGCGTTCTATTAGTTGCTGTTCATTCAGGAGGGAGTTCATATGGTCTCGTTGTCCAGTTGCTACCCGAAAAGTGAATGGATATTGGGTAACGCGTCAAAGCTCTACCGTTCCGATTCATCGTATCTTTAAAATCCAGTTTACTCTCCGGACAGGTCAATGAGAAGGCGGTCCCAATTGCACATTGACCGAGTTATAACGGGCCCTGACGATCCCACTGGGCTTTGTCGCGGGCCCACCCGCGCTGCCGAGAACTGCAGTGTCGTTATCCTTGAGCGCGGGCCATCCTGTTCCAAGCGCTAAACCCAACTTCTCCGGCTCCCATCTTTTCTTCAGTACGAAGTTCGCACTGAAAGCACGGACGTGCTCGGGTATACTCCGTCCCTTTCCACATAATCGTGTAGTAAAATGAGCAACTCCACCCATAAAGTCGGTTTTGTCAGCCTCGGCTGCCCCAAAGCACTGGTAGATTCAGAGCGCATCCTCACTCAGCTGAAAATAGATGGGTACGACATCGTGCCCTCTTACGAGGATGCCGACGTGGTTGTGGTCAACACCTGCGGTTTCATCGACAGTGCCAAGCAGGAGTCACTAGACGCCATAGGTGAAGCCTTGAACGAAAACGGCAAGGTCATCGTAACCGGTTGTATGGGCAAGGACTCTGAGGAGATCACCAAAATCCATCCTGGGGTTCTAGCTGTCAGCGGTCCGCAGGCCTACGAGGAAGTTGTCGGTGCCGTGCACGAGTTCGTTCCCGCACCCACTAACCACAATCCCCTAATCGACCTGGTGCCGCCACAGGGCGTCAAGCTTACGCCTCGCCATTATGCTTACCTGAAGATTTCAGAGGGCTGCAATCACTCCTGCAGCTTCTGCATCATTCCCGACCTGCGCGGCAAGCTGGTAAGCCGACCGATTGGCGATGTACTTGAAGAGGCCGAGCGGCTGGTCAAAGCAGGTGTTCGCGAATTACTGGTCATTTCTCAGGATACCAGCGCCTACGGTGTCGATACCAAGTACCGCACTGGCTTTTGGAATGGTCGGCCAGTGAAGGCACGTATGCAGGAGCTCTGCGAGACTCTGGCAGAGTTCGGTATCTGGGTCAGATTACATTACGTTTACCCCTACCCACACGTAGACAACGTGATACCGCTGATGGCGGAAGGCAAACTGCTGCCCTATCTGGACATTCCGTTTCAGCATGGCAGCCCCAGTATTCTTAAAGCTATGAAACGTCCGGCGGCTGCAGAAAAGTCACTGGAACGAATAGCCGCCTGGCGCGCAATTTGTCCCGATATCACGCTGCGCTCCACCTTCATTGTTGGCTTTCCTGGCGAAACCGACGATGATTTTGAGGTACTGTTGGACTTTCTGGATGAGGCACAGCTTGACCGGGTGGGTTGTTTTCAGTATTCACCCGTAGATGGTGCCCGCGCAAATGATCTGCCCAATCATGTGCCAGAGGCATTAAAGCAGGAGCGCTGGGATCGTTTCATGGCTCTACAGCAGCAGATCAGTACGGCCAAATTGCAGGCCAAGATTGGTAAAACCATTGAGATACTTATCGACACCGTTGATGAAGAAGGCGCTGTTGGACGCTCCACTGCCGATGCCCCCGAGATTGACGGCAAGGTTTATCTGGACGGCGTTGTAGATCTGCAGCCCGGTGACTTCGTGGAAGCTGTGGTAGAAAGCGCCGATGAGTATGATCTGTGGGCCGGCCCCGGCCCAGAGCCTGCCAAGCCCGAATGAATCTGCTGCTGTTTCCAGAGCAGGCGCTCTCGACTGAGGGCATACTGCAGGTCAGCGGAGTTCAGCTTCAACACCTTCGAAATGTTCTTCGCTCCAGCATTGGAGATACGATTCGCGTCGGCAAGGTTAATGGATCAATGGGCACAGGACGTGTTATCGAGATTGACGAGCGGCGCGCTGTAATCGATGTAACACTGGACCAATCACCTCCTCCAAAACTAGCGCTGACATTACTGCTGGCCCTGCCACGTCCCAAAATGCTGCGTCGCATCCTGCGCATGGTTGCCGAGTTAGGCGTAGGCGAACTTCACCTCATCAATAGCTACCGGGTGCAAAAGAGCTATTGGCAAACCCCGATACTGGAAGACGCCAGTATCGAAAACTACTTCATGCAAGGACTGGAGCAGGCCAGAGACACCTGTTTGCCCAGCGTGAACCTGCAACGCCGCTTCAAGCCTTTCGTAGAAGATGATTTACCTGATCTGGTGTCAGGGAAAAGAGCGCTGGTAGCGCATCCAGGAGATTATCCGCCCTGCCCTGGTCCAGCTGCGCCACTGCAGCACACCGTGCTGGCAATAGGCCCGGAAGGCGGATTCATTCCCTATGAAATCGATATGCTGCAAGCGGCCGGCTTCGCACCGATAAGCCTGGGTCCGCGCATACTGCGGGTTGAAACCGCAGTTCCAACCCTGGTCGCCAAACTGTGCTAAAAATCTAGTCTGGCTTAGCGGCCAGTTTGATAAAGCCGACTGAGCTGACGTATTAGTACCGGCTTCTTCGATCGCTACACGGTTGGGAGCACCAGGCTTGGACTCATCATTGCTGTAGTCTCCGACCAGCTTGAAATTAAGCTTATGCGTCGCTTCCCACAGCAGGGCGCCGTGCAAGACTCATTCGGGCATACCTTCCTAAATAGCGGGCACCAGTTGCGGTTCACGTCGCAGCAGCCAGAAAACGGCCAATACCGTTAGCGTTTCATAAGTCATTGCAAACACATTGTAACCAGAGAACTCAGCGTTCATCAGCCCTAGAGTTACCCGCACCACCGCCAGTCCGCCAATCACAAATATTAGGGTGACTAACGCGTAACGTCGGTACATCGCCACCGCCGCGCCCAGTGCACACAGCGCCCCCACCGCTGTTTGCAAGCCCCCGTACATGGCTTGCAGTTCGATGGTTCCGGTCTGCGAAGTAGCCGCCACACCTGCAGCTCCAGCCAGTGCCTCCGGCTCTACCAGACAGTAAATGCCGTAACCCATAAACATCATGGCCTGCAGGCCCAGAAAAATTCTTGTAATCATCGTCTCGCGTCCCTGATAGCGTGCTTCATTACTAGTTTATGTATCACCCCGAACAAAAAAACGTTCAGGTAATTCCAAGCATTAGCCCCTGGAGCCTCTTCCACCATATCACGATACATAATGCACTCGTAGGCATGGGTAGCGGCAATGGCTACGAGCAAGCCGAGGCTAACATTAGCCTGCCAGGTCAGGGGCAGCGCCAGACACACCCATATCAGCAAACTATAGAGTGCACAGATGCCCAGTTTTAACCATCCCACCTTGTCCATACACCCACTCCCAGGCTATGCCTGCTAAAGCTGACTGCTGCGGAAAGTCACCTCATCCAGCTCGCTGGACAGTGTCTGTCCAAGAAACAGGGCGGCGGCAGCGCGCTCACTGACATCGTCGGCGAACTGGCTTTGGAAAAATGCGGCGACAACCAGCTTGCTGATCATCTGCTGACGCAATGGATTCATAGCTACTGGCAACGGGTTCAATTGGCACAGGTCAAATTTAGCATTGTAGTTGATACCCTGTTCAGGGGTCCCCAACAGATCAAACCAGGGTTCGGTCATGGACGTCTCCAGATTTTTTGCCACTGTGTAGCAGCCCAATCTATCCGGGTTATGCATCCAGCGCAGCGCTGTAGCCAGACCAGAAAAGCCCGTATGTGACCCACCCGCAATCGTGACCAACTGAGAGCCTGGCACAACTTCTGGCACGCGCTCAGCATTGCTTGCATACGGTACTAGAGCATCAATATCGGCCGCCAGCATCAGAAAAGGCAGCTGTCGAAAGCTGAAAAACACGGGGGTGAGCTGTGCCGTGGGCCCGGCTATCGATAATGCTGCCTTTATGCGGGAGTCGGCCATAGTCGGGTGAAAGGCCGCCAGCGTGGTAGTCATACCGCCCAGCGAAATACCCATAGACCCGATTCGGTGGGGATCGATCATCCCATATAGTCTGTGGTCGTTCTGCTTCGATTGGGCAATCAGCGTATCCAGTATAAAGCTTACGTCGGCAGGCTGGTTAACCACATCCTTTACATTAGGCGAACCGGGCGCGCTCAAATTGGTTAGCGGGTAATCCACAGCCACGGTGACATAGCCCAGACTGGCCAAATGGCGCCCCAGATACTCACCGCCCTCTCGCGTTGAAGAAAAACCGTGGCTATAAACGAGCAACGGATAAGGGCCACCGGACACATCATCTGGCAGCCATACGGAACCTTCCAGCTCGCGCCGGGGTGAACCGCTGTAGTCTCCATTCGCCATGGTCGGGCGGGATTCATCGACATAGTCTTCAGTATAGCTAATCGCGCCAAAGGGACCGGGTTGCAGCAAAGCAGCACTGCGGGTGCCGGCAGCAAACGGCTGCGGCTGGCGACCGCTGCTGAATATCACTGCTGCAACGATCAGCACGAGCACCAAAGCCAATAGTATTTTGAAGGTTTTTTTCATAAATCCAGACCTAGGCCGAAGAATAGGCTTGTGGGTCAATGCGGCGCATTTCCGCCTCTATCCACGTCTCTATCTCGCGCATCAGTTCGTCGGGTTCGCGGCCGGCTGGATCAATAGGCTTGCCTATAGACACGTCTATGACTCCTGGTCGCAGCACAAAGCTGCGCCGGGGCCAGCATTGGCCGGAGCTGACGGCAATCGGGACAATCTGCGCGCCAGTCGTCACGGCAAGCCTTGTAGCACCGGTTTTGTAGCCGCCTTTGCCACCGCGCTCAGAGCGCGTACCTTCAGGGAACATAATAATCCACACTCCCTTCTCCATTAGCTGTACACCCTGCTCGGCCACTTTATTCCAGGCCTCGGCACGCTTGCTGCGGTCTATATGCACCATATCAAGGCGGCCAATACACCAGCCAAAGAAGGGTATCCGCAGCAATTCTTTTTTGAAAACGAAGGCCAGTGGATGCGGCATGATGGTCGGAAACGCAAATGTTTCCCAGGTAGATTGATGCTTTGGACAGAGTATTACCGGCTGATTTGACTCTGCCGGGGGCACATTTTCAAGCCCCTGAACCCGGTACTCAACGCCGCCGATCCAACGCGCAGCCCCTATCACCACACGCAGCCAGCCCACCGCCACGTCGTACAAGGGTCGACCCCGCACAAAAATGGATAGCAAAAGCAGCGCTATGGCATACGGTATAACGCTCACTACCATCACCATAATGAACAACAAGGAACGAATCACGCCGCGGCCTCGGTTATGCTCCCTGCCCGATGCTCGCGCAGGAAAGTGTCAATTGCGTCAAAAGCCTGTTTTGCTTCTGGCAGTTCACGGTGAAATATATGCCATACATGCACCATATGCGACCACGTCTGAAGAGTCACCGGTGAACCACTGGCGCGAGCCTTATTGGCATAGCGTACACCATCGTCTAGCAGCATTTCTGCGAGACTGGCATGCACCAGAGTCGGCGGCAGGCCCCCAAGGTCACCCTGCACGGGCGACACCACACTGGCTGCCGGGGTCACTCTGGCATTAAACCAACTTCCCCACAGCAGCAACCAGCGCGGGATACTAATGAAGCGGCCAAACGCTGGCCCTAGCATGGGATCAGTGTGCAAATTACTCCGCCAGCTCGGGCTACCAAAAGTCGAATCTGTTGCCGGTGACAGAGCTACGACCGCATTCGGCGCCCGAACACCTTCATCTCTGGCCCAGGCAGACACCATTAAAGCCAGACTGCCCCCTGCCGAATCACCGGACACATAAACGGTGCTGGCAGGCTCACGGCCCTGCGGCGAATTCTCAATAATCCAGCGGTACGCCAATTGACAGTCGGCAACGCCATCCAGGCGCCGACTCTCAGGCATCAGCCGATAATCCAAAGCCAGCACGGCACCACCAGTCATCTGTGCATAACGCGTCGTAATAGCCCGATGTGACAAAGGACTACCCATGGTGAAGGCGCCGCCATGAATATAAAGCGTGCGACAACTGTGATCACAACCCTTTGGCAATACCCATTCGCCCTTTATACCAGCGCTGTCGACCGGCACTATCTCGCCGTCAAACTCAACACCCTCACCCATGGAGTCCAGGTAAGAGCGCATTCGCTGCAGCCGACCTCCGCGGGACTCACCTGCACCCGCAGCCGCCATTGCGCCCATCGACTGGACCACCGCACGATGCTCCGCGCTGGGTTCAAGATCTGCAATCGGACTTGGGCTCGGTAAGTCGTAGGCACTAAGGTCTTCACCCTTTAGGTAAAAATGGGTCAATCCCCATACCAATAACAACAGTATTATCCAGCCGAACATACGGTCTTCCCCAGAACAATAAACAAGCTGGGAGGGTATACCCCAGAATAGCGGTATGATGCAATCATCACGCCGGTTTTGGCTGTCTTGACGAAAGTACAGGCAGCCATCACGGCTTAGCGATAATGAAGGATCTAGCATCGGTCAAATCTATGTAGATCGCGAAATAGATCTCACATTAAATCTCTAAAATAATCGTATGCTGCTGATATTATTAGTTTTTTATGATATTTTATCTAGTCCTTGAACGATGAAAGTATCTAAGCAAACGCCCTTGCAGCACAGGACAATACGCTGATGAACAAGATCATCTACAGCCTCTTATTGGTGCTAGGTTCAGCACTACTTTATATCGGTGTGCAAACAGGTACACCTGAGACAGTGCCGCCGGCAGCGCTGCCGACCTTTGCCCCGGTAGTGCCTGAATCACCCAGTCAACCTGAGTCAGCCAGTCAGCCAGACCCGACTGCGCGGCTGGAGAACCTACTGGAAGACAATCCCTTATTCTCACCCTTGGCCGATGCGGAGGTGAGAAACTTTGATGAAATGATAGACGCACGGGTTATCCGCGCCCTGGTGGTCTATAGCAAGACCTCCTATTTTCTTGACGGTGCCGTCCAGCGGGGCCTTGATTTCGACTTCTTGAGCCAGTTCGAAAAATTCGTTAATAAGTCTCTGAATACCGGTCACCTGAAAGTTCACATGATATTTATTCCGGTCACCCGTGAGGAGATTCTGCCCGCCTTACTCGCTGGTCGCGGTGACCTGGCAGTCGCCAATCTCACTATTACTCCCGAGCGCCAGCGCAGCATCGATTTTTCGAGGCCTGTATTCAGTGCCATCAGTGAATTACTGATTAGCCAAAAACAGGATGAATGGCAGCCACAGTCAATTGACGAACTATCCGGCCGCGAAATACATCTGCGCCGCAGCAGCTCCTACTATTCGAGTTTGACCGGCATCAATGAGCAGCTCTCAGCACGCGGGTTAGCTCCCGCCCGCATCCGGGTGGTTGACGAGAAGCTAGAAGACGAGGACCTATTAGAAATGCTCAATGCGGGCTTAATCAGCACCACTGTGGTCGACTCCCACAAAGCTCGCTTCTGGCAGCAGATATTTGAAGACATCCGCCTGCACGAACAATTGCCGCTGCGCGATGGCGCTAACGTGGCCTGGGCCATGCGCAAGAACAGCCCGCATCTTTTGGCGATGACCAATAAGTTCATCAAGACTCATCGAGGTGGCACGCTCTATGGAAATATGATGTTGCAGCGTTACCTGAAAAACACCAGCTATGTGGAAAATTCTCTGTCCACGCAGTCTATGCAGCGGTTTCGTGATACCGCGCCCGTATTTCGCAAATACGCCAAGGAGTATGAGTTTGATTGGTTAATGCTGATGGCGCAGGCCTATCAGGAGTCACGCCTGAATCAAACAGTACGCAGCTCTGCCGGTGCGGTGGGCATTATGCAGATCAAGCCTTCTACCGCCGCAGACAAACGCGTTAATGTGAAGAACATAGGCAAGCTCGACAATAACGTACATGCCGGCACCCGCTATCTACGTTTTTTGCGCGATCACTATTTTGGCGAAGAAGATATGGACGAAACTGAAAAGACGCTATTTGCATTTGCCGCCTACAATGCCGGCCCCAGTCGCGTTATCAACCTGAGACGGGAAGCCGCGTCGGCTGGACTCAATCCCAATCTGTGGTTTGGTAATGTCGAAGTGATTGCCGCGCGCCGCATTGGTCGCGAAACCGTGCAGTATGTCTCCAATATCTACAAATACTGGATGACCTATCGACTAGCTCAGCACGAGCTCAAGGATAGAGCCGCAAGCGCTCCAGCAACGTAGCATCCACCTCTACCTCCGGGTAAGCCTGACGAAACGCCTCGAACGACGCCTGCGCGGCCTCCATGTCATCATTCTCAGCCATTTCGGCAATGCTCTGTAACCACGCCTCACTATCTGCATAAACTGCTGCTGGCGCATCTGTACGACTCTCACTCAACGCATGCGTTTTTCCCTCTACTGCCATTCGCATTGGCGCAGCCGCAGCTTCAGTCGCAACTGACGGTCTAATCTCAGCAGCCCCTGCCGGTATCACATCCAAACTAGCGGCGTCTGCGCTGGCTTGATCACTATGCAGTTCTGACCTGGCGCTTGCACTTGGCGCGTCAGCGCCGGACTTCAACCGCGCAGCGGAAACGCGAGCTGCAGCTAAAGATTCGACAGGCGAATCAGCCAAGCTGGGCGATTCTGAGACAGAGGCGTTGTCGTCAAAATTAGAGCTATTGATAATCGGCGTCGGCGATTCAATCAACGCTGGCAACCAAAGCGCCAGTACGCAAACAACCGCAACACCTGACCAGGCCGGTGACCAGTTCCAACCCCGCCCTCGCGACTCGGGGGCACGCTCTTGAGCCATATCCAATACGCGCTCGTCCAAAGCCTTTGGCGAGCGCAGACGCTGCTTCCGATAGGCAGCTGACAACCGTTCATCTGACGGTTCTTGTTCAGTGCTCATCGCCAACTCCCAGGCTACTGCGCAGACTGCTGCGGGCATACCGAATGCGACTTTTCACAGTTTCTTCACCCGCCTCCACAATATCTGCAATCTGCCTCATGCTAAAACCCTCTTCCTTCAACAGCAGCGCCTGACCCTGATCAGGCGGCAGTTGTGCAATCAGCGCCAACAGCTGGTGTGACTGTAGCTGGCGCTCAGGACCTTCGTGAACCGCTGCAACCAAATCTTCCACTGCGGCTTCTGCTTGTGTAGCACCGCTGCGTTCAGTGCGACGGTAATGATCTACCAACTTACGCCGCGCGATGGTGAACAGCCAGGTAGTGAATGCTGCGCTATCGGTATAACGCGTGGCTGCACCTAGCACTGCCTCCCAAGTATCCTGCGCTACTTCCTCGGCCGCCCCGGCATCTCCCACAGAACCCAACACAAAACGGTACAGGTGATCTTTGTGACGTTGGTAGAGCTCACTGAAAGCTGCCACCTCGCCGGCGGCGTAGCGTAACATCAGGTTCTCATCAGACCGGAGGCGGTTTAGCAATGACACTAGAGAATATTGGTTCCACTGAGATCCCGACTCAACTCTACCAGAGCCTTCATCTCGCCTCTATAACCGTATGGATCACTACCTCTTAGGTCATCAAGCAAAGTCAGCAGACTGTTGTAGTTCCAGTCCCCTGTGTATTTGCCACCGCGCAACAGCTGAGCAAAACCTGCGACTGCTACTGCAAAGCGATAATCATCATCCATCTCTGCCATAGAGCCTCCGGCTTCACTGGTTTCGATGACCCTCATCAACTCGCGTGAATCCTGCTCTCCCGGATTTTTGTAACGCAAACGCACGAAGGCCAACTCGCCGCTGAATTCTGCTGCCTCTGTTGCGCTATCCGGTGCCCCATAGCGCAACTGCTCCAGGCGTTCGCCGCCAGAGCCTTTCATGACCACTTCATACAATGCGGTCACAGTATGACCAGCACCAATATCACCTGCGTCGACTTTATCATTGCTGAAATCCTCACGCGCCAGCAAGCGATTCTCATATCCAATCAGACGATACTCGCTGACCAGTGCAGGATTAAACTCCACCTGAATTTTTACGTCACTGGCGATGGTCTGTAAGGTTGAGCCTAGCTCACGTACGAGTACTTTGTGGGCTTCTTTCAGATTATCGATATAGGCGGCGTTACCGTCACCCTTGTCGGCTATCTGCTCCATCAACGCGTAGTTGTAGTTGCCACTGCCGAAGCCCAATGTGCTCAGTGCGATGCCACGCTGCTTTTCTCTGCTGACCAGCTCCTGTAAAGCCTCGATGTTGGTGGTGCCGACATTGAGGTCGCCATCACTGGCGATCAGCACGCGGTTGATACCTTCTGCAATTAAGTGCTGTGCAGCGACATCATAAGCCAGGCGAATGCCCGCTTCACCATTGGTTGAACCACCTGCTTCAAGACCGTCAATCGCCGCCATGATAGTCGCGCGTTGATCACCCGGGGTGGACTCCAGCACTAGCCCGGCGGCACCCGCATAAACCACCAGCGCAATCCGGTCTTGCGCACGTAGCTGATTAACCAGCAAGCGTAGTGAGCTCTTAACCAAGCCCAGTTTGAACGGTGCCTGCATACTGCCAGAGACATCAATCAGAAACACCAGATTGGCCGCTGGACGCTCTGCCTGAATTTGCTCATAGCCCTGTAAACCAATGCGCAATAGCTGTGTTTTGGCATTCCAGGGTGCCTGAGCCAGTCCGGTCTGAATGCTAAAGGGGGCATCACCCGACCGAGGAGCATCATAGCCATAGTCGAAGTAATTAATAAACTCCTCTGCCTTGACTGCCGCCGCCGGAGGTAACCTACCCTCTCGCACCAACATCCGCCGCACATTGCTATAAGCTGCGGTGTCTACATCGACGCTGAAGGTCGATACTGGATGAGTGACTACGCTCTGTATCAGGTTGTCGCTGAAGGCTAGATAGTTTTCGGTGTCTTGCTGCTGCCAGAAGCCGTGTCCACCAGAGTCAGCCAAATTAGCGGACGTGGCCATACGGGCTTTCATGACTGGCGCATAGCCAACAGTGAAGCTCACAGCGGCTTGGTCGGCCGCCGACGCCACCTCATGGTACTCAGTGGCGGGTGCTGGCAGTAGTCTCGGTGGACTCACCTGACCGGTTGTAGCTGCGGCTTCGGTGGCTTCCGCATGCTTTGAGGTATCATCAAACTGCTCGCGGGCACAGCCGGGATTGAGCGCGAGAATGGCAGTGACTATCAGTAAGTGCTTGTACATGTTTGCTCTCCTTGTTGACGTTTATAGAGTTAAACGTCAGCGCAGAGCAAACAGGGTTAAAGTATTTTCGGCTTTTTACAGCGCGTAGCTATGGGCCTTTGGGTAGCTGGAGAGATCTAACCGGCACCATAGGCCATACCGCCGTCCACCTTTATGGTGCTGCCATTAGTAAAGGAGCCAGCATCACTGGCCAGAAACAATGCCGCACCAATAATTTCGTGCGGCTCGCCAGCGCGACCCAGGGGCACCGTGCGGGCAAATATCTGCTTCACCTCATCGGTCCAGGCCTTCGCAATATCGGTCATAAAGGGCCCTGGCATAATGCAGTTGGTACGCACTTTGGGCGCAAAGGCATGAGCAAAACCCTGCGTCATACTATTGATACCGGCCTTGGCGGCTGCATAGGGTATTTCCGCAGCGCCCGGAGCGATAGAAGAGGTGCTGCTCACATTGATAATCGAACCACCCTGCTCTGCTGCCATTTTTTCGGCAACCACCGATGACAGTCGAAACGGGCCCGCCAGATTCACCCCAATAACCTTGTCGAAGAGCTCGCGACTAACGCCAGACAATGACTCGTAGAGCGGTGACATACCTGCGTTATTAACCAACACATCAATACGGCCGAAATGCGCGTAGGTCTTAGCCAACAGCTCATCACAGGCATCCCAGTGGCCAACGTGACAGGCAATCGGCAAGCACTCAGCACCGGTGGCGGCGGAAATTTCAGCCGCTGCCACATCACAGGACTCCTGCTTACGCGAACTGATCACCAAACTGGCACCGGCCTCAGCAAAGGCGTGGCACATAGCCAAACCCAAACCGCGACTACCGCCGGTAACCAGAATAACTTTACCGCTAAGATCAAAATGGCTGGCGGTTCTATTGGCATCCATACGGGTATTTCCTTATCTC
This sequence comes from Candidatus Litorirhabdus singularis, assembly GCF_026262625.1. Classification (GTDB taxonomy): domain Bacteria; phylum Pseudomonadota; class Gammaproteobacteria; order Pseudomonadales; family Halieaceae; genus Litorirhabdus; species Litorirhabdus singularis. Next base: position 281,356 of record NZ_SHNN01000002.1, on the reverse strand, counting down.
ATTAAAAACGGAAAGACTGGACCAGAAACCAGTCAAGCTCGCTCTAGGCATTGCGAATGGTCAAACCACCGTCAACTAACAAAGTAGCGCCGGTAATAAACCCGGATGCCGGCAATACCAGACTCAAGGTGGCATGCGCCACTTCTTCCGGCTCCGCGTAACGTCTCAGCGCTGTGCGCCGCTGCGAAAAAGTTGCCTTGTCCGACTCCGGTATCGCCGCAGTAATACCGGTTCGCACTGGACCAGGACAGACGCAGTTAACCGTTATGCCCTCTTTACCCAAATCTACCGCCATCGCCCGGGTCAGTCCCATCGAAGCGTGCTTCGCCACTACGTACGCACTATTAAAACGAGTAGCTCCGTGAGCTTCAGTAGACGCAACGTTGATAATGCGCGGATGTTCAGACTGACGCAGCCATGGCAGCGCAGCACGAATCGCCCAGGCCTGCGCGGTAGCCATTACCGCCATTGAGGTATCCCAGGAAGTAGCATAGCTGTCGTCATCAATAGCGGCGGGCAGCGCGAAACCTGCATTATTGATCAGTATATCGATAATGCCAAAGTGCTCACCCACCTGCTGTACGGCTGAGCTGACCGCATCACGCTCTACCAAATCTAGCGGTAGCGCCAAAACTTCTGCGCCCACTCCACGGCATTCGTTGGCAACCGACTCCAATGCAGTAGCATCAATATCGAACAGCGCCAGACGCGCTCCTTCATCCGCAAACAAATGCGCCGTCGCACGACCCATACCGCTGGCCGCGCCAGTCACAATGGCAACTTTGCCCGCTATCGAACGACTGAACTTTGAGAGACGATTCATCACCCTACCCCGCATTGGCGACAGTGCCGCCGTCAAGGACTATGGTATGACCGCACACGTAGTTACTGGCGCGTGAGCAAAGGTAGATCGCTGTTCCTGCCGCGTCTTCTGGTGTACCCAGCGTACGAGTGGGAATACCCAGCTTCATATCTTCCTCAAAGTCAGCCAGATGCTTTGTCATCTTGCTGGGGAAGTAACCCGGGGCTATGCCGTTGACATTGATGCCTTCTGGCGCCAGATCGGCGGCCAGATGACGAGTCAATTGCAACACCGCTGCCTTGCTTGATGAATAAGAGTAGTTGTTCATGCCCGGATGGGTAATCCCGTTGATGGAGGCAATGTTGACCACCCGCGAAGGGTCGCCTACGGCAGCAGCCTGACGCAGGCCCGGCAACAGCTGTTGGGTGAGAAAAAACAGTGATTTGACGTTCAGGTCCATGACTTTGTCCCACCCGCTTTCTGGAAACTCTTCCAGCGGTGCGCCCCAAGTCGCTCCTGCATTATTAATCAGGATATCCAGTTTCGGTTCAAGCGCATTAATCGCAGCAGCGAAATCCAACACGCCCTCAAGCGTTCCCAAATTCGAGGGTATCGCAATGCACTCTCCAAACGCAGAAAGTTCTTTGGCAGTAGCTTCCAACTGCTCCACCTTGCGTGCCGTAATATAGGTTTTGGCCCCATTTTCCACCAGCCCGCGTGCAATCGTTGCGCCAATACCGGTAGATCCGCCGGTTACCACGGCCACCTTGCCGGCTACGCTGAATAAGTCTTTCATAATCTCTATCCTGTTGGGTAAATTAGCAGTCGACGGCTAGCCGACCAGGAGTGCCGCTGGTATCTGGATTTCTATCGACAATAGTTGCTGCGCCAGCGACTTGCCCTGAGCATCGGTGCGCAGCGACGCAGCGCCGCCTCCACCCAGAGCTTCGGTCATAAAGAAATTAAAGGCGCCCATGCCGGGTAATTCAAACCGCTCCACCTCACCGTGCACCAGATGAGCGAAATATTCCGCTACCGCCTGAGCGGTAAGCTGACTTTGCAAATAGGGCAAATATGCGCGCTCTCGCGATAAAACCCCAATATTGGCATTGTTGCCTTTATCACCGCTGCGCGCATACGCGAGTTGCTCAAGTAATACTGTAGCCATTGCCTGTGAGCTATCGACATCATCTAGCGCCATCTTGTAGCGACCGCGAGGCTCCGATGTTGCAGGGGTTGTATAAGGTTGATTGACGATAGTCTCTGTGCCGACCTGCACCACCACGGTCACCAGTTCCTTGTCGATCATAGTGGAATGCACCCGCATCAAACCCCCAGGTCTGACGCGTCCACCGCCAAGACCATAAAAGCCAGGTACGCCTGAGGTGCCCAGATAGACCATCTCATTGGCGGCAAACTGTAATGCCGCCGGGTCATCGTGGTGCAATCCAAACTTCGCCGTTACCTCGCGGGTCGCCCGCGCAGCTTCCGAGGCGTGTGGTCCAAAGGTGTGCTCAGCGCCCAGATACTCAAGATCAACGGCGCGAAAATCTTCGATACCCTGGGCCTCATAGTAGCTACGCACACGCTGTACCCACGCTTCCATAGCAGTCTCGGCTTTGTCCCGAGCGCGCAATCCGCCAATCATGACGCAGCCCTTAATCTGAAAACCATCGCGCCAAGTAGCACACACCTTATAACGATCACCCGGCGCGCGACCGCGGGCGCCACTGACTTTAACCAGATTGTCCCCAATCTGCTCAAGTTGCACATTACTGAAATCGCAGGCGACATCGGGCAACAGGTAATTGCCCGGGTCAGCTATTTCATAGAGTATCTGCTCGCCGACGCTGCCAATGGTGGCAAGTCCACCGCTGTCACGCGGAATGCCAATGACAAAACTGCCGTCGGCACTGACTTCTGCGATCGGATAACTGATATCGGCAAAGTCCGGCACCGTATGCCAGTCGGTATAGTTGCCGCCAGTACACTGCGCACCGCATTCAATCACATGCCCGCACAGGGAACCCTGCGCCAATAGATCGTAGTCCGATGTCTGCCAGCCAAACTCATGTATCAACGGCCCGAGCATAACCGCGCTGTCAACGACCCGCCCGGTAACCACTACATCGGCACCCGCAGCCAGCGCGTCGGCAATCGGTTGGGCACCCAGATACGCGTTGATACTGGCGAGTTTGTCAGGCAGCGGATCACCGGTCTGGTTTTCGGTCATCGCTGCCACTGGCAGGTCTTCACGGCCTAGTAAGTTGTCTCCGTAGACACCGCCAATTTTCAGGTTGAGACCCTGTTGTTCGCAAAGCTGCTGCAAGGCGGCAATACAGGCGGGTACATTAACGCCGCCGGCATTGGCCACCACCTTGATACCCTTGGCAGCGCAATCCGCAAGCACGTCGGCCATAGCCACCGTTACAAAATCAATGGCATAACCCAGGTCATCATTTTTCTGGCGTGCCTTCGCCAGAATAGCCATGGTTATCTCGGCCAGATAATCGAAAACCAGATAGTCGATATCGCCTTTATCCACCAATTGTCGAGCAGATAGCTGACTGTCTCCATAAAATCCTGCGGCACAGCCTATACGCACAGTTTTTGCCATTGCTTACGCCTCCTCCGATGCCGTGACGACAGCGAGTAACTGCCGGGCACTGACCTGATCCCCGACCGCACAGTTCAGTGCCGCCACGGTGCCGGCAACGCCCGACTTTAGCGGATGCTCCATCTTCATGGCATCCAATACCACCAAGGTCTGCCCCGCCACCACTTGATCGCCAACGGCCACGTTGATGGCAACGATAGCGCCGTCCATTGAGGCTTTCACCTCCCCGCTACCAGCTCCCGCGACCGCAGCTGCGGGCGCCTGAGTCAGGTCTTCAATCTGCCAATGCCCGCTGCCATCATCCAGCCAGAGCATATTGCCCTCGCGATAAAAACGTACGCTGAACATAATTCCCGCAATAATAAGCACGGCGCTGGTGGCGGACATCGAAACCAGACTGAGGCCAATTCGCTGCTCACCTATCATCGCCTCGTAACCGCTCGGTAGCTGCTGCAGAGACACCTCGTAATGCCCCGTCGCCGTCGCCAACTGATAGCAATAGCCAGCGCCTGCCGGGTTTTGCCAACCCTGCACCTCACCGGTGTGGCTAGCTGAGTTCAGCAGTGCCGCCACCGCCAATGTGGTTGCGGCTGGAGCCGCCTCATCCATACTCGGGTCTGCGCTAAAGTGTTGCTCGATGAATGCGGTGGTGGCATTACCGGCAAGAAATTCAGGATGACGCAAAATGTTCTCTAGAAACTGCTTATTGCTATTGACCCCGAGTAGCGCTGTGTCCTGCAAAGCACTGGCCAGCTTGCGGCAGGCATCATCACGTGATTCCCCATGCGCCACCAGTTTGGCCAGCATCGGGTCGTAATAGGGAGACACGGTTTGTCCTGCGGCAATACCGTGGTCAACCCGCAGGCCTGAACGCTGAGGAAAAGCCCAGACCTTAATATCACCAGTTTGCGGCAAAAACTGTTGCCGCGGGTCCTCAGCATAAAGTCGCACCTCCACAGCATGACCAGTCAGCTTGATGTCTTCCTGACGCAACGGCAGCACTTCACCCGCAGCAACGCGAATCTGCCAGGCGACCAAATCCTGTCCGGTAATTTCCTCGGTAACCGGATGCTCAACTTGCAACCGCGTATTCATCTCCAAAAAATAGAAATTACGCTCGCCGTCAACCAAAAACTCAACGGTACCGGCACCTCGATAGCCGCAGGATTGTGCTGCTTCTACCGCTGCAGTCCCCATCCGTTCGCGCAGCCCAGCGTCAACGAACGGCGAGGGTGCTTCCTCGACTACTTTTTGATGACGGCGCTGAATTGAGCAGTCTCGCTCACCAAGATATACCGTATTGCCGTGGTTATCCGCGAACACCTGAATTTCTATATGGTGCGGTTCCAGTACGGCACGCTCCAGAATCAGCTCTCCGCTGCCAAAGGCATTCAACGCCTCGGAGCGAGCCGTTTTAAGCTGCTCAGCAAGTTCAGATGGCTCCAGCACCAAACGCATACCACGCCCGCCGCCGCCCGCCGATGCCTTGACCATCAGCGGAAAGCCAACCGCAGCGGCCTGCTTCAGCAGGGTCGCATCATCTTGTTGTTCACCCTGGTAACCGGGTATGCAAGGCACTTCGGCAGCCAGCATCGCCAGTTTCGATAAGCGCTTGCTGCCCATCAATTCAATAGCGTCCGCCGGAGGGCCAATAAAGCAGATCCCAGCCTCGACACAGGCTCGGGCAAAGTCGCTGTTCTCTGAGAGAAAGCCGTAGCCTGGATGAATCGCATCAGCACCCGTCCGTCTAGCAGCTTCCAAGATAGCCTCTGCGCGCAGATAAGACTCCGCTGCTGCGGGCGGACCTATACACACCGCCTCGTCCGCAAACTCTACGTGCAGCGCCGACGAATCTGCCTCGCTATAAACCGCGACGGTACGGTAGCCGAGTTCACGCGCAGTGCGCATAACCCGCACGGCAATTTCGCCCCGGTTAGCTACCAGTATCTTGCTGAAACCGTTCATTTATACCTCCTGTTACGCTCTGGAGACTATCGGTTGGCGTCGCGGACTAACCACCTCAATCTAACAATAACGCTGCCAGACGTTTGCGGTGATGATAAGCATCACCAAACTGCTGCTGCACCCACTGTGCGCGACGCATATACAGCTGTGCGTCGCACTCGTAGGTAAATCCCATACCACCGTGAAACTGAATGGCACGGTCACCGGCGAAGGTAATGGCATCTGTGGCCTGAGCCTTGGACATACGACAGGCAACCTCTGCGTCCTCAGAGAGGGCCTCATCGCCGATAACAGATGCCGCATGGTAGACATGGCAGCGTGCTGAATCCATCGCCGTAAGGATTTCGACTGTCGGATGCTTGAGGCCCTGATAGGAACCAATCAAACGCCCAAACTGTTTACGTGTCTTGAGATAATCAACCACGACATCCAGACAGGCCGCCGCGCTACCGGCAGCTTCTGCAGCTACTAGCAAAGCACCGAGCAGGTGTATGTCGCGCAATGCAGATGCGGCAAGCGGACCGCGCATAACAGCGTCTGCTGATACGCTAACACCACTGAAGTCTACCTTACAGGCACGCTTGGTCTCGTCGATCAGGGTTTGTGACTGCAGTGCTGAGTCCGCCAATTGTGCGCGCTCTACCAACACCAGCGCAGACTCGCCGTCGAGACTGGCATGTACCACGAACAATTGAGCCACAGCGGCATCAGGCACATACCATTTGGTACCTTGCAGAGTAATCTCAGACCCGGCAACCGTCGCCGTACAGGTCGTATCCGGTGCGCCCCAGTCTTCATTATCCAGTAATGCCAACGTGGCTGTAGTACCCTCAGCCAGACGGGGTAGCCAGGTGTCTTTTTGTTGGCTCTCTCCAGCGCGGAGAATCGCTTGCGCCGCCAAGGTAGTAGAGAAAAACGGCGTAGAAAGCAGACCACGCCCCATGCTCTCTGCCAGCGGGACCACGGAGCCAAAACCTAACCCGGACCCGCCATACTGTTCGGGCAATGCAATCCCCAACCATCCCAGCGCTACCATTTCCTGCCAGACATCGTCGCTGTAACCGGTGTTGCCAGGCAACAGTGCGCGCACAGCGGTAACCGGAGACTTGTCGGCACAGAAATCTCGAGCACTTTGCAGGACCATTGCCTGCTCATCACTAAAGGTGATGACGTTATTTGCTTTAGCCATTACTTTTCTCCTCAATCCTTAGGCAGGCCGAGCACGCGCTCGCCGATAATGTTGGCTTGCACCTGACTGGTACCGCCACCGATAGTCGTGGCAAAATTATTGAAATAGGCGCGCTGCCAGAAACCGCCAGAAATAGCGTCGTCATCACCCACATAGAGACTGCCCTGAGCACCCTGCAGTGCAACGGCGTACTGGCGCATCTCGCGAGCGAACTCGGAACTGCGCAGTTTCCCACTCAGCGCCAAGGAGAATGGATAATCCGTATTCAAAGCAGAATGAGCCTGACGCCGCTCACCTAATGAAATAGCTTTCTCTTCCATCAGCAGTTGCACCAAACGATCACGCACTAAAGGGTCTTTTAGCAGTGGCTCACCATCGCGCTTGAGTCCACGCAGATCCTTAATAAGGTCTTCCATCACAGTACGAACTACCATAAGGCCACCGGCAGCACCTGCCTCGGCGCCGCGCTCATACTGCAGTGTCTGCATGGCAATACGCCAGCCCTGCCCTTCTTCACCCATAATGCAGTCTGCAGGAATTCTGGCGTCGGTAAAAAAGGTCTCGCAGAATCCGTACTCGCCCGTCATCTTCTGAATCGGGCGCGGATCAATACCAGCTACGTCCATAGGCGCGAGAAAGAATGACAGGCCGTCATACTTGCGTGCGCCCTGGGTGCTGGTTCGCGCCAGCAGGATCATGTACTTGGCATAGTTGCCCATAGTGGTCCAGATCTTGGTGCCGTTAACAACGTAGTCGTCACCATCGCGCACCGCGCGACACTGGGCGTTACCCAGGTCAGAGCCGTGATCAGGTTCAGAGAAGCCCTGGCACCAAACATCTTCCGCATTGAGTATACCTTTAAGATACTTCTGCTTTTCTGCCTCGGTGCCAATATCATTGATAAGCGGTCCGGTCCAACTAAGTCCAATAACGTTGAAGCAAATAGGGACCGCATGACGTTTCATTTCCTGATCGGCTATACGCTGATAAATGGGGGCCACCGCTTGACCGCCATACTCTTTGGGCCAGGCCATACCCAGATAACCGGCACTCCAAATCTTATGCTGCCATTCACGCAAGAACTCCAGCACCTGCTCGCTGCCGACCTCCATAAAAGTCTGCGGCAACAAAAAGCCGGGGTCTGCTGGCTTGTTATCCTTCATCCACGCCGAAACTTCGGCGCGAAATTCGCCCAGTTCCTGTTCGCTTACTTCACTCATCGTACTCTCCTTAAACCGCCCACAAGGGCAGCCTCTTTTCCAAAAATGCGTTAGTGCCTTCCTTGCCTTCGTGACTATTTATCGCGTTGGCAAAATCATCGGAGGCGCGATCCAGCAAACTCTCCAAATCGGTTGAACCTACATCCAACATCAGCTGTTTGGTCGCTGCATTAGCCTCAGGCGCACAGCGCCGGACTTTGCTAAGCACCGCTTCTAATTGTTCTTGCATAGCCGCCGTACCGTCCGTCACGTAATGCACCAGACCCAGTTCGCGAGCAGCAGTTCCATTGATACGCTCGCCCAGCAGTGCCAGGCGCCTGGCCTGAGTTAGACCGATGCGCATAACCACAAACGGGGCAATTTGCGCGGGGATAATACCGAGACCGGTTTCCGGCATACCGAACTTGGCGTTTACATCGGCTATCGCCACATCGCTGATACAGGCAAGACCAAACCCACCTCCCAGTACTGCGCCTTCCAAAGCAGCGATCACCACCTGCGGCGCGCGATTAACCTGCGCGGCCAGACGTCCGAAAGAACGGTTAAATTCCCAAGCCTGGCGCTCAGCTTCTTCTTTGGTGCCGCCCTGTTGCATACCGCCGATATCACCGCCGGAACAAAAATGCCCCTCACTGCCCCTAAGCACCACGGCTCGTATATCGCGATTGTCAGCTATTGCAGTAAAAGTCTCGGAGATTCCATTGACGACGGCGGCGTTCATCGCGTTGCGTTTTTCTGGCCGGTTGATGGTCAGATATAAAACGCCCGCATCCAGTTCTATCAATAGCTCAGGGTAATCAGGAAACTGCATATCAGAGCCTCGCTATGCCAAAAGTATTAGGCTGCACTTCACGCTGGTCGGCTTCCCTGCAGACACTTAGCACAAAGGCAACGATATCGCGGGTGTCACGCGGATCGATCAAGGCGTCATCCCAGACTCTGGCAGTATTGGCCAGCGCATGTGACTGCGCCTCCATAGCCTCTACCACCATGCGTTCGCGACCGTCCAGTTCAGACTCATCAACGTCACCCGCCTTTTGCATTTGCGCCTGCCATACCTGACGCATAACCTGACCAGCCTGTGGTGGACCCATCACCGACACTACGCTGCGCGGCCAGGCAAACATAAATCGCGGCCCCATACCGCGACCGCACATGGCGTAGTTACCAGCCCCGTAAGAACCGCCAACCACCACACTGATTTTGGGCGTCTTGCTATTGGTGACAGCCTGAATCAATTTGGAGCCGTGTTTGATAATCCCTGCGCGCTCGGACTCGGTGCCGACTATGAAGCCGGTCGTATTGTGCAGAAATAGCAGCGGCGTCGCCGATTGCTCACACAGTTGAATAAACTGTCCCGCCTTGGCTGCTCCGTTGGCGGTTATCGGTCCATTGTTGCCAATAACACCGCAGGGCTGGCCCTTGATTTCAATATGACCACACACGGTGCCGGCGTCATACTCCGGCTTGAAATCGAGAAAATCAGAGCCATCGGCGACCCTGGCAATTATTTCACGCACGTCATAAGGCGTTTTCGGATCCGCAGGGACTACGCCCAGCAATTCATCTCGAGCACACAGCGGCTCAGCATAATGGTCCGGCTGCGGGGCAGCGCCCCAGCCCAGCTTGCGCACAATATCCCGCGCTATGCGAATACCATCGGCATCGTTCTCCGCCAAATAATCTGCGGTGCCTGCTATCTCCGCATGCATTTCTGCACCGCCAATTTCTTCGTCCGTGGCAATTTCTCCGGTGGCAGCCTTAAGCAGCGGCGGTCCAGCCAGATAAACCGTAGACTGACGCCGGATCATCACGATGTAATCTGAGAGGCCGGGTTGGTAGGCGCCGCCTGCGGTAGCACTACCGTGAACAACGGTTATTTGCGGTATTCCTGCGGCTGATAATCGACACTGATTGGCAAATATCTCACCGGAAGGACCGAACGTCTCACCGGCAGTAGTCAAGTTGCCACCACCGCTTTGCGCCAGCGTCACTAGCGGCAGCTTTTCCCGCATGCTGATATTCTGCATGCGCATACGCTTGTCTCCACCCAGGCGAGTGATGATCCCACCTTTGGTGAGAAAGTCATCAATCATGATGACGCAGCGGGTGCCCTCGATATAGCCAATACCCGCTATCACGGACCCGCCAGCAAAACTGCCGTCTTTGTCCTGATCCTGCATATACCCGCACAGAGATGATAGCTCCAGAAACGGCGCACCAGCATCCAGCAACTGACTCAGACGCTCGCGCGGCGACATGAAGCCACGCTTGGCATAGGTGGGAGCCTTGCCTTGCGCACGTTCCAGTACACGCTGTTCAATACCCCGGAATTCATCCAGGGCCAATTTCATCGCATCGACGTTGGCTGCATAGACAGCCGCGCGCGAATCAACTGCGGATTCCAGTATCGCCATGTTCAATCCTCTCGAGAAGATATCTGGTTATGCACGGGCACTATTTGCCAGGTTCGTCGAATGCGTCCGCGCGTTGAAACGCCGGTCGCTCTCGCAGCCGCGCCAGGTAATCAGAGACTTGCGGTGTAAACTCGCGCCCCACCATTTCACCCAGCTTGAGGGTATCCGCCAGGTAAAGCGCATAACCGACCGCAATATCCGCTACCGTAAAGCGGTTATCGACTAAATACTCGCGATCAGCCAAGTGCTGGTCCAGTAGGCGCAATCGTGCATAAAACCACTTGCCATAATCTATCGCCACCGGCTGTTTTTCCGGCGTCGGTTCCAGATGAAAATAACGCATTGCTATAGTCTGAGGAAAGGTCAATGTCGCATCGCTGTGAAACAGCCAGTTGAGATAATCACCGTATTCCGCATGTTCGGCCTTGAGACCAAAATCGTAACGTTGGTAGCGCTCAACAAGATACTGACAGATGCCGCTGGACTCGGTCATACGCACTTCGCCATCGACAAAATACGGCACAGTGCCGATCACATTGGTTTCAATATAGTCTTTGTTGAACATGCGCGGTGGAAACGGCATCACTTCCAACTCGTAGTCCATGCCCATCTCTTCCAACGCCCATAAGGCGCGTAAAGAGCGAGCGCCTCTGCAATGCCATAGTTTCATCTGCCTTATACTCCGTATTGTCGCGCGGCCAGGTCGCGCATAATTTCTTCAGAACCACCACCAATGGCGTTCACCCGTACTTCTCTATAAATGCGTTCCACCCGATTGCCACGCATGTAGCCACTACCACCCAAAATCTGCATAGCCTCGCGAGCGCAAAATTCCATGGTCTCACTGGCCTGTACTTTCAGCAGTGCAATATCGCCGGGGTTGGGATTACCTGCCTCTATGGACTCATAGCAAACCCTGATGTAAGCCTGAGTCGCATTCAGTTTTTGTTTCATCTGCGCAATCTTATGCCGAATAACCTGATGATCAGCCAGGCGCTTGCCAAAGGTTTTACGCTCCTGTGCCCATTGCACGGCCTCTTCGAGACACACACGCCCACACGCTTCCATGGCCGCGGCCATAAACATACGTTCTCCATTGAAATTAGTCATGATGACGTTGAAACCCCGATTCTCCTCGCCGAGGAGGTTGGCGACTGGAACCCGCACATCGTCAAAATAAAGAGTCGCTGTATCTGATGCCCACCAGCCCTGCTTGTGGTCCAATTCAGTACGCGAGAAGCCGGGGGTATCGGTGGGAATTAGCAACATCGAAACACCGCCCGCCCCTGCACCGCCAGTACGCACCGCGGTAGACACCCAGTTGGCGCGCATGCCCCCGGTAATATAGGTCTTCGAGCCGTTAACCACGTAATCGTCACCATCACGTACCGCTGTGGTTTGCAGTTGCGCTACATCTGAACCACCGCCTGGTTCAGTAATACCCAATGCAATATGCCTGGTACCAGCGAGCACCTGCGGCGCAACCAGTTCTTTTAGCGCTTGACTGCCCCAGTTGAGTACCGGAGGCAGGCCAATACCATGCACCATCAGGCTGGCAGGAATGCCGCCGACTCCTATACGTGCCAGTTCCTCATTCGCGATCCAGTTATGCCAGCTATCAATACCCTCTAGCGTGCCACCAAATTCCTCTGGAAATCCCATACCGAGTAACCCCACCGCCGCGGCTTTGGGCCACAATTCGATGGGAATTTCACCAGCCTCATCCCAATCATCTGCAAACGGCATAATCTCGGCGTCAATAAACTTGCGCAATTGGCCGCGCCAGCTTTCATGATCGCTGGTCAGATGTGGGTTAGCCAGCCGGGCTGAATCAAACGTAAGCGACATTATTCTGTTCCTTTCTGCTTGCCGTTATTGCCAATAATGCGGCCTTAGGGCGATATGCTAAATATTGAGTGCTCATTATCGGGACATTACCAGGTATCGACAAAAGTGCGGCGGCGGCCCAGCGACGGACGCGACTTGGGCGCTGCAGCAAGCGCCCGAATAATCACCGAGCGGGTCTCCACCGGATCGATCACCGCATCGATCTCTAACTGCGCCGCGGCCTCAGTCGCCTTACCAATTTCGTACATTCGAGCCACCAGACGATCGAACAACTGCTCGCGTTCGGTCGCATCTTCGACAGCTTCAAGCTCCTTGCGATAGCCAAGCCGCACCGCCCCCTCCAGGCCCATGCCACCAAATTCGCCGGTCGGCCATGAGGCCGAATACACGGGTGCTACAAAGCTGCCTCCGGTCATTGCCATGGCACCCAAACCATAGCCCTTACGCAGAAAGATGGCGACCAGCGGTACAGTCAACGTAGCGCCGGTTACGAACAAACTCGCCATCCTACGCACTGCCGCCTGCTCTTCGTTCTGCGGACCCACCATAAAGCCCGGGGTATCTGTCAGTGACACTACCGGCAACTCAAACGCATCACACAGTTGCAGGAAGCGTCCGGCTTTCTCCGCCGCCTCCGCATCTACAGCGCCACCCAGTTGCTGACAGTCATTGGCTATAAGACCGACAGATTTCCCCTCGAGGCGCATAAAGCCAGTGATAATGGAGCGCCCGTAAACCCGCCTCAATTCCATAAAGGAATCAGTGTCGGCGATAGTTTCAATAACGCGTCGTACCGGGTAACCCCAGCGTCGGTCCTCCGGCACGGCGTTGCGTAAACCGGATTGATCAGCGCAGTTCCAATGTTCGACGGGGCCCTGGAAGTAGCTCAGTAATTGCTGGGCGATGCGAGTGGCATCCGCTTCATCTTCAGCAACGATATCAACTACGCCGTTCTTCTCTTGCACCGCAATCGGGCCGATATCAGTAGGCGCATGTTTGCCCAGACCACCGCCCTCAATCATCGCCGGCCCGGCCATACCAATCCAGGAGCTGCGAGTGGCTACGGTAATATCGGCACAGCCGAACAGGGCAGCGTTACCGGCAAAGCAGTAGCCGTTGTTCACCGCAATTCTCGGTACCAAACCACTGAGTCTCGCCCATGTAGAAAAGGACTTTATATTCAGGCCAGCAATCTGGGTGGTAACGTCGGTATCTCCGGGGCGGCCACCGCCACCCTCGGTGTACATTACAACCGGCAGTTCCCACTCCTCCGCCACTTCAAAGATCCGGTCCAGTTTCTTGTGATGGTAATAACCTTGCGTCCCCGCTAGCACTGCGTAGTCGTAGATCACTACCGCCGCGCGCTGTCCATTGATTGTAGCCACGCCAGTGATAACTGCATCGGCGGCAGTATTGACCTGTAACTCTTCATAATCGCGGCGATTGCGCTGAGCAGCTACCGCCAGCTGCCCATATTCAATAAAGGAATCTGGGTCTATCAGGTCGGCCAAATTTTCTCGGGCAGTGCGATAACCTTTTTGATGACGTTTCGCGGCGGCTTCTTCGCGCACCGTATCAAGGGTGTTCGCCAGCCGCTGTTTTAAGGCCGCCAGCTCAGGACGTAGCTCGTCAGTCATAGTTTTACCCTTGCTTCACGCAGCGCCTTACGCCGCACCTTGCCAGCATCGTCACGCAGGGGTTCACTCACAAACTCCAGCGTACGCGGAATTTTATAACGCACCAAACGCTCTGCCAGATGAGCAATCACAGCTTCTTCACTCACTTCACCACGCTCTGGCATGTCGACAATGGCGTGTACGGTGCTACCCAGATCACTGTGCGGCAAACCAATCACCGCACAGGAACGCACTCCGTGAAAAGACTCGATAGCGCCTTCTACTTCCGCCGGGTAGATGTTGGCGCCACCACTGAGAATCATGTCGGTCTGGCGATCGGTGATGTACAAGTAGCCCTCGCTATCCATGTAGCCCATATCACCCAGACTCTCCCAACCATCGGCGTCGGCTTTAGCCTCAGCGCCGACATAATGATAAGTGCTGCCCTGACCACCCTCAGGCATCATGTAAATCTCACCGACCTCGCCCGCCGGCAGCACCTCACCGTTATCACCAACCACCTTCATAAGGGTGCCGCCTAACGGCCGACCTACCGAGCCCCGGTGCGCCAACCAATCGGTTCCGTTGATAACGGTAAACCCCTGCGCCTCAGTGCCACCATAAAGTTCGAAGATGCGTTCAGCGCCAAGCCAGTCAATCCAAGCCTCTTTAAGCCACGGCGCAATTGGAGCCGCGAGATGAAACACCATTCGTAAGTGCGGAAATTCAGCGCCGGCCTTAATATCATCAGGCAGCTGCCAAATGCGATGCATCATCGTAGGCACCATATAAATCAGATCGATCTTATGCGCCTGCATGAGCTCAAGCGTCTGCGCCGCTTCAAATTTCTCGGCGATGACGAGGTGATTGCCATTACCCAAACCCGCCCACAAGAACAGAAATGGACCGTTATGATACAACGGCCCCGGCATCATGATCGATTTCTGCAGCGGCATAACCATAAACGGCTTCTGCGGATCCATGCCTGCCGCCTGTTCGGCGACTATCAGCTTGGGCCGCCCAGTGCTGCCGCCGGAGGTCATGGCTTTCATATAACGCGAGGTTTTTTCCTCAAGCTCAGTGTCTGCGAACTGCGGGTCTGGCACAAAGCCCGCTGCGACACTGGGCAGCCCCGGCAGCTGACCAGCCTCAATGCCAACGACCAAAGTGGATTGCGCCACTTCGATAATCGCATCCCGTTCGATGCTCGGCAGCCTGCTAGATACTGGCTGCGGGGTCGCACCCAGCTTCCACACCGCGTAAGTCGCCTCCACAAATTCGATGCTATTCGGTAAGGCGATAGTGACATTATCACCCTCTTTGACACCTAGCTCTGCGTACGCCCGCGCCAGACGATTACTGGCACGATCCAGTTCACCGAAACTGACACTGCGCTCGCCACAGGTCACAGCAGGGTTATCACCACTGCGCTGCGCCCAGTAATCGAGAATTCTTGAGAAGGAAACAAACGCCATCAGTGCTAGCTCCGTGTCAAGGTATTGCCATCAGTATGCGGGTAAGCCGCCTTGCCATAAATTTCCAGCACGGTGGTTTCACTGTACACCAGCGTATCGCCAGTCACTGTTATTTTGTGCTGAAACTCTGTGGTTCGTGCTTTCTCGCGCATAAAGGGTGATTGCACGATACCCCAGGTATCTGAACCATCCACTGCTTTCACCTCAATCACCGTTGTCTCGCCACTGCTCTGGGCTGTGCCGCCCGCCAGCAGTGTCACTGCTCGCGGAATCGTCAGTGTTTGACAAATAACTCCAGTAGCACTGTCCCAAAGCCAGTAGCCAACCTGATCGTGAAACACCTCGTCATTGGACTTACGATGCACCACCTGATGGTAGCGCACCACTGAAAGAGTCTGTTCTTCGGCATTGGTCACATCGCCGGCGGCCTCAAAGGTCAGCACTTCATAATAGGGACTGACCTCATCCGAGTCTGGCTCCGGAGCAACGTCCACCCCTTGATTGCCCTGCCAGACGCCTACCAAGCTGCTTAGCGGGCCATAATCAATACCTTCGATCACAGTATCTTGCATGTACATTATCTCCTGTATTCTTGTCTCTAATAAGCCAACACCGAGGCTATTCTGACTGCCTCTGGCTGACGCTCAAGCGCCGGCCAGAAGCATCACCTGCCACGCGGTTCACTCAATTGCCGTATCAGCGTATTGGCTTCGTCTATCAACTGCTCAACCCGCTCTGCCGCCGGCAGGTTACTGTAGAGCCCTACCCCCTGACCCGCCCACATTGCCATAAAATCAGCAGAGCCAGCGCGGACAGTACTTTGGCGCAATACACGTGATACGGCGTACTGAGCCGGGTACGGTAGCAAGGGTGTGTCGGCACGCTCTAAATCATTGATATAACGATTGCGAATTCCACGGGCGGGCTTTCCCGACAGGGTTGAAGTGACACAAGTATCATCAGCCTCTGCCGCGTTCAGCGCCGCGTCCCATGGTTGCGCCAGCGCGGTCTCTGGACAGCCAAGAAAAGCTGTGCCCATTTGCACGGCGGCGGCGCCCAGCGCGAAGCTGGCTACCATGCCACGCGCGTCCATGATGCCGCCAGCGGCAATCACTGGCACTTCAAGCGCATCTACCAGCCTCGGCACCAACGCCATGGATCCTATCAAACCCGCCTGATAATCACCGTCAAAGGTACCCCGATGTCCACCAGCCTCTGAGCCTTGGGCTATCACTGCATCTACCCCGGCCGCTTGCAGCTGTAATGCTTCAGCCAAAGTGGTGGCAGTGCATAACACTTTTGCTCCGGCAGCATGGATGGTCGCTACGGTTGCTGTGTCCACGCCAAAATGAAAGCTTATCACCGGCACACCAGCCTCAAGCAATACCTGCAACTGCTCCGCAGCAGGCCCAAACAAGGGTACAGGTTCAGGCACTGCACCCAACCCATATTCATCATGATAATCTTGTAGCTGCTGCGCCAGTAACCGGTCCGGCAATGCGGCTGTGTCGTATGCTTCCGTCGACTGATGAAACAGATTAACGTTAAATGGTGCATCAGTGCGCTCGTGTATATCGCGTACAGTAACGCTCAGCTGCTCGGGTGACATGCCCGCAGCACCTAACCCGCCCAGCCCGCCGGCATTACTCACGGCAGCGACCAGATCGGGGTTGGACGCACCCGCCATAGGCGCCTGTAACAGCGGGTGGACGATACCCAGTGTCTGCGCCAGCGACTTTGGCAAAAAATCATCCATCAACGTAGACCGGCTCTCTTTTTTCGAAAAACGCCGCCTGAGCTTCACGACAATCGGTGCTCAATGCTGCCAAAGACTGCTGCCGGTCTTCAAGCGCCATGGCCGCCTCAAGACTCTGCGCATCCAGATTCTGATTAATACCTTCCTTGGTAAGACGCAAACCCATAGGTGTAGTGCGCAGCATCTCGTCTATATAGGGTTGCGCAGCACTCGCTAGCTCAGCATCGGGGACAACCTCAGACACCAGGTTCACCCTGAGTGCACGCTCAGCATGAATAAAACGTCCGGTCATCATCAGCTCGGAAGCAACTGAAGCTCCGACCATACGCGGCAGAAAATAACTGCAACCCATATCGCAGGCACTGAATCCGGCGCGAATATAGGCCGCGTTCATCTTCGCTGACTCTCCCGCTATCCGAATATCTGAGGCCAGCGCCAAACTGAATCCGCCGCCGCAGGCTGCGCCATGGACGAGCGCAATAATCGGCTGCGGACAACGGCGCATAGCCCGGTAGATGTTGCCAATACGTTTCTGCATGGCATACACCGAAGTGCCGTTATAGACACCGTCAAACCCCTCACCGCTGAGGTCAGCACCGGCGCAGAACGCGCGGCCGTTTGCTCTCAGCACCACAATGCGAACACTATGGTCATCACAGAGTGAACTGAAATAAGCCTCCAGTTCATCGACCATAGCCATACTCAAGGTGTTCAATGCATCGGGGCGGTTCAGGGTCAACCAATCCACGGCGCCGCGGCGCTCCAGAACCAACGAGGTGAAATCATTCATGGCATTCTCCTGTATCAACTATTCGTAATCGATTCGCTCGCGGCCAAAACGTGACCAGTACAAGGGAACTCGGCTCGAACTGCGGCCCTGTAGCAGCTTATTCCCCAACAGTTCCAGCACCAGCTCGGTTACAGGCGAAAGCTCCAGCCGTGCGGCCTGCTTTAACGTGACCCAGCGCAGATCCTCAAGTTCGCCATTGCCTCGCAGTTGTCCGGAACAGTGTTTGGCGTCTGCAAGAAAGAACCTGGCGTCATAACGTCGCAGAGGATTCGGCGGCGTAATCGCGCGCGCCACATAGCGTAAGCGATCCAGTGCTGCCACATGTCCAGTCTCAAAAAAGGGCTGCCAATGTGGGGAGCTGGTGCTCGGCGGCTGCTTCGTAGGACGCCCTAAAATCAGACCGGTTTCTTCGTAGGTCTCACGCACCGCAGTCATCGCCAATGCTCGCGCTCGGGCCGGACTGAGGGTTTTCGTCAATTTATTCAGTTCAGGCGCGCGTAGCTGGACCGGACTGGGCACCCGAGCATCACCGGCGTCTACTCTGCCACCGGGGAACACGTACAGGTGAGGCATAAAGACATGTCCTGCACTCCGCACGCCGACCAGTATCTCACGCTGGTCGCGTACCACGATAAGGGTAGCCGCGTCGCGCGGACGCAAACTCCGCGACTGCTCGCCCTGCGCCGACACCGCCACAGCATCAGTACCGGTCAAAAACTGAAACGATCGGCAGCGAGTACATTAACCGTGGCTGGAAATATCTCCGGTGTCGGGTAAATACAGGAAACGATATTAGTATGGATACCGCCGGCCGCGTATTCGCGAATCAATTGCTGGCATTCTGCCTCGTTACCAATCAGGCCAATCTCGTCCACCAAAGAATCAGGGAGCGCCGCTGCCGTGCGCTCCCGGTCCTTCGCAGCCCAGCCTTCACGTATCTCTTGAGCCGCATCTTCATAGCCGGCCCAGGCCAGAAATTTGTTGTAGACAGGCGTAGAGTAGTAGCTGGCAAAAGCACCGCGGAACGCTGCGCGCCCGGCATCTTTATCATCAGTCACCACCATCATGTGCCGACACACGATCTCCACATCTTCCGCCTGCTTGCCTGCACGCTCCGCGCCAATGGCAACGTGCTCCATAATCCTTGGGAGCGCGGCGCGCGGAAACAAATTCAGGATAACGCCGTCACCGATTTCGGCAGCGCGCTCTACCATCTTGGGTCGCAACGCAGCCAGATAGATAGGCACATTCTCTACCGGTAACTGACGGTAACCCTTACTGGTAAGCGTCTCTCCTTCAAACGCAGTTTTTTCGCCGGCCAACATCGTGCGCAGCAATGCCACTGTTTCAGTCATGCGGGTCAGTGGCTTTTCCAGCTTCAGCCCGTGCCAATTCTCAATAATAGTGTGACTGGAGGTTCCCAATCCGGGTATAAAACGTCCCGGCCAGTTCTGGCAAATAACAGAAAAGGTGGACGCCAACACGCCTGGAGTGCGTGTATAGGCAGGGACTACCGCGATACCGACGCGCAACTTCTGCGTATTGGCAAGAATGATCGGCACCAGTGTTAGTGCATCCAATCCACCGGCATCGGCCAACCAGACATCGTCATAACCCAGGGCCTCCGCTTGCTGGGCCAGTGCAATAGTGTCGGCAACGGTTCCGGTCGGGGCCGGCAAGGATAATGCTGTGCGCTTGGGTAAACTCATACTTGTGACTTCCCTCTTTCCTGTACGCCTTTGCGGCGCTGACCAATAGTGTCACCGCTAACGCCTTTGTTGGCGTGAGCCATCACCAGTTTCTCCATCTCCATGCCCGCTCCCAGAGTGGAGTCGAAACCATCATCAACCAGTTTCTTGTAAACCTTAACCGTAGCAGGCACGCAAGAGGCGATGTCTTCTGCGACCTTCTGACACTCTGCGCCAAGCTGCTCATCTGCAACTACGCGACTCACCATGCCCCAGTCAGCGGCCTGCTGGGCGCTGATAAAATTGCCGGTAAAGTGCGCTTCCTTGGCCCGACTCGGCCCAATCATACGCGACAGCTTTTGCGACAAACCCCAGCCCGGTGCGAGACCAACCCGGCAGTGTGTATCAGCAAAACGCGCGCTATCGCCACAAATGAGGATGTCGCCCATCAGGGCCAACTCAAATCCGCCAGTAGCGGCGACTCCGTTTACGCCAACGATTATGGGACGATCAAAATCTGCCATGGCGCGCGCCACGTCATTTTCTCCATGAATCGCAAACGCATCCAGCCCACCTGGATGAGTAGCCATCGCTTTCAGATCAAGACCAGCACAGAACGCACGGCCATTACCTGTGAGAACGGCGGCAAGTATGCTTCTATCGGTTTGTAGATCTTTGAAGACATTGCACAATTCGCTGAGTAATTCCGGCGACAGCGCATTCATTTGATCGGGGCGATTGAGCGTAACAGTCGCTACTGCGCCATTTTTCTCCAACAACAATATGGGGTCAGTCACAACTAGCGTCCTTTGAATTCTGCGGGGCGTTTTTGTAAGAAAGCCAGAGCGCCCTCGCCGGCGTCTTCACTGGCGATACACTTGGCCTGCAAGCGAGCCTCGTTGGAAATAACATCGGCGACGTTGATTTCCATGGCTGCGTTCAAAGATTCTTTCGCATAGCGCAGCGACAACGGCGCCTTCGCCGCCAGTTCATGGGCCCAGGCGATAGTAGCGGACATCAGTTCCTGCCCCGGCACAACCCGATTACACAGACCTAACTGCAAGCAGTCTTCGGCCCGCAATTTCTCGCCACCAGCAATCAGCTCAAAGGCTTTTTTACGCCCTACGGTGCGCGCCAAGTGCCAGGTCGCACCACCATCGGGGATCAGGCCAATGGCTGCAAAGGCCTGAAAAATGTAGCCGTCTTCGGCCATCACAGTCAGGTCGCAATTCATGGCAAAGGCACTACCAACACCTGCCGCAGCACCACGGACTGCGCTAATCCAGGGCTTGGGGGCATTAGTAATGGCCATCAGTGCAGGCTTGTACTGCTGATTAAGCATATCTTCAGCGCCGAGCCCTGCCGGAACTTTCTCAGCCAAGTCAGCGCCGGCACAAAAACAACGACCCTCACCGGTCAAGATTACCACCCGGATAGCGTCGTCATTATTTACCTGATTGGCGACGGCCAGAAACTCACCGCGAATGCTGCCATCGATTGCATTGAGCATATCGGGACGGTTAAAACTAACGATAGCAACCGGCCCATCGTATTCGATCTTCATTGCCTTGAATTCGCTCATCTCTACGTCCCTTAAGTTTTATTGAGTGGTATCGACAAGTCGCCGCGGCCAACACAGTTCAGGAGTCGGCCCTGGCGGCGCCTCAGATTGCGTTATCCAATCGCTCCGCTGTCGCGTAGAGCCGCTATTTCCTGCTCTGCAAAGCCCATATCAGCCAATGCCTCATCGGTATCTTCACCCACTCCATGGGCACCGTGCTGCACGGCAGCCGGCGTTCGACTGAAGCGCGGAGCCGGTGCCGGCTGCGTGACCCCATCGACTTCAATATAAGTATTTCTGGCGACATTGGCAGGGTGCTGTGGCGCGTCCATAAAGTTGAGCACAGGAGCGAAACAGACATCCGTGCCTTCCATGATTTCACACCATTGCGCCTGAGTTTTCGTCTTCATGACTTCCGTCAAAGCAGCCTTCATTTCAGCCAGCTTCGAGCGATCATGTTGATTGCCAAAGACTTCTATATCCAGGCCCGCCTTTTCCATCAACAGCGCATAGAACTGGGGTTCGATAGAGCCCAGCGAGACGTATTCGCCATCTGAGCACTCATAGGTGTCATAAAAATGCATGGCACCATCGAGCATATTCGACTCACGCTGAGTTTCATCCCAGCCTCCGGCAGCCTGGAAACCGTGAAACATCCACATCAGCTGGGCAGCACCATCAACCATAGCGGCATCGATAACTTGTCCCTGGCCAGAATTGTGACTTTCGAGTAGAGCCGCCAAAATTCCGTTCACCAACAGCATTCCGCCGCCGCCCATATCACCCACCAGATTCAGCGGGGGCACCGGCTTCTGTCCGCTGCGACCGGTCGCATAGAGTGCTCCGGTTAGCGAAATGTAATTGATGTCGTGACCGGCTGCATTTGCCAGCGGGCCTTCCTGCCCCCAACCTGTCATACGTCCGAAGACCAGCTTGGGGTTGCGCTTCAGACATACATCTGGACCAATACCGAGCTTTTCACAGACGCCTGGACGGTAAGGGTCAATCAGGCAATCCGCGTTTTCTATCATGCGTAACAGGACTTCCACACCCTGTGGATCCTTCAGATTGACCACCAGCGATTTTTTGCCGCGGAAACTAACATCTTTGGAAATTCGGGGATCATAGGCGCCGGCGCGTTCAATTCGAATCACCTCAGCGCCCATATCAGCGAGAATCATTCCCGCCATTGGTGCGGGCCCAATACCGGCCAGTTCAATAATTGTATAGCCGTTTAGTGGGCCCATACCGTTCTCCTCGTGTTGGTCCTGACAGTTGCTGTGACTTACTTGGGTTGCATGCGGATACCGCCATCCATACGGATGCACTCGCCGTTCATGTAGTCGTTCTCAACCAGCATTTGCGCGACGTGAGCAATCTCGTCAGCAACACCCAGACGCTTTGGATACAGTACCTGGCTACCCAGAGGCTTGAGGAACTCAGCGATTTCAGGCGTCATTTCTTCAGCTCCACCCATCATCAGGGGCGTCGCAATAAGACCTGGCACGATAGTATTTACACGAATACCCAATACTGACAGGTCACGCGCAATCGGCAACGTCATACCCACAACGCCACCTTTGGAAGCAGAGTAAGCAGCTTGACCGATCTGGCCTTCGTAAGCGGCTACAGAGGCGGTGTTGATGATAACGCCACGACCGCCGTCGGCGGTAACCACGTCATTCGTCGACATGGCCTCAGCACACAGGCGCAGCACGTTGAAAGTACC
Organism: Candidatus Litorirhabdus singularis; assembly: GCF_026262625.1. Lineage (GTDB taxonomy): Bacteria > Pseudomonadota > Gammaproteobacteria > Pseudomonadales > Halieaceae > Litorirhabdus > Litorirhabdus singularis. Next base: position 258,683 of record NZ_SHNN01000002.1, on the reverse strand, counting down.
GATCAGGTTGACGTTGAGTACCAGTTTGAAATCGTCCAGCGGGAAAGGACCATCACGACCCATGGTGCGCTTGGCGTTGCCAATACCGGCATAGTTACAGTTGATGTGGATTGCACCAAAGGCTTCCAGAGTCTTGGCGATACCCGCTTTAACAGAATCTTCATCGGTAACATTAACACTGCAAAAAATGACGCTGTCGCCCAGCTCTTCACACAGCGCATTGCCTTTCTCTTCGTTCATATCGAAGATCGCGCACTTGGCGCCATTGGCCACGAAACGCTTAACGGTGGCACGACCGAGGCCGGAAGCCCCACCAGTGACGACTGCAACTTTATCTTTTAAATCCATAATGTTTCTCCTCGGTTAAATGAAACGTTGTGTTGATCAAAAATTACGGGTGTTGAATGGGGCATAATCGTCACCCAGGCAATCCCGGCTGATAATTATTTTCATGACTTCTGAGGTGCCCGCGTAAATGGGTGAAATCCGCGCGTCGGTAAACTGCCGCGAAATCGGATATTCATCCATATAACCTGCGCCGCCATGCAGCTGCACGCCGATATCTGCCGCCTTGCACTGTAGCTCACTGGTGACCAGCTTGGCTTTAGCCGCATCAACTGCGGTCAACGCTCCACCATTAAAGGCCGCCACACATTGGTCTACGTAGGTTTGTGCCAAATCAAGCTCGGTACGCAGCTCTGCTAATTTGAACTGAGTATTCTGAAAGGCAGCTACAGGTTTTCCGAACGCTTTGCGTTCCTTGACGTACTCTGCCGCCAAATCATAGGAGAGCTGGGCTGCAGACAGGTAACCGGCAGCGCCGATCAGCCGCTCTTCGGCCAGCCCTTCCATCAGGTAGTAGAAGCCGTGACCCACTTCGCCCAATACGTTTTGCTTGGGGACTTTGAGATCGGTGAAAAACAGTTCAGCAGTATCCTGCGCCTTTAGCCCCATTTTCTTCAAGTTACGGCCGCGCTCGAAACCCTCCATACCACGCTCAACCAAAAACAGAGTCATGTGGTGTGGATTATTGTCGGGATCAGTCTTGGCCGCCACTATCACCAGGTCCGCATTGATACCATTGGAGATATAGGTCTTCTGACCATTAATCACCCAGTGATCATCCGCCTCGACGGCTGAGGTGCGCATACCTGCCAGATCGCTGCCGGCATCTGGCTCGGTCATGGCAATTGCCAACACACATTCACCGCTAACACACTTGGACAGAAACCGATCACACTGCTCTTCGTTGCCAAAACGGGTCAAATAGGGGCCTACCAGCCGGCTGTGAAGGGTGTTGTACCAGTCAGCAACACGCGCATAGGCTGTCTCTTCGGTGATTATCTGCTCGAATCGAAAATCGTTATCGCCAATACCTCCGTATTTTTCGTCCGGCCAAATCATCAAAAATCCGGCCTCCCCCGCTTTGCGAAAAGCGCTGCGGTCTACGATACCCGCTTCACGCCAGTCTTCCATATGCGGCACAATCTCCTGCGCCAGAAACTGACGATAGGCGTCACGAAACATGATCTGCTCTTCGGTGAAATCTCTTGGTAACATAGCTAAAACCTTACGCCTGCCCGCGTCTAAGAAGGGGCAACAGTATGGTGAGGCCACTATCCCCCAACAATGACACCCATCGACAAAAAAATTGACGTAAACTAACACCTTGAAGCAGCCACTGAGGCACAGGCTGCGTCAACGACGCGGATAGGCTAGTTAGAGGCGACTTAAACACTAACTGTAGCTGACAAATCTGCACAGTGCTCAATAGTCCCTAATCTGCGAAGAGATACAAACACAACGACATGGCCATGCGACAACTCTCAATTTCAGTGTATTTTGTCAAAGCGGTGCTCAAGCACGCCGTATCGCAAGGACTCGAGCCGGCGGCGCTGCTGCGGCTCAATCGGATTTCTCCACGACTCTTGGAAGAGAATGATGCCAGAATATCCATCGAGCGATTTGCTGACCTTCAGGTAGCAGCAATGCTCGCCATGGGCGACGAAAGCCTGGGCTACGGTGAGCAGCGACTACCCATCGGTTCATGGTCGATGATGTGTTACGCCGTCATTGGCTGCGATACTCTGGGGCAGGCACTGGCTCGCTACTGCCGATTTTTCGGTCTATTTATGCAACCTTACGGCCCGCAGCTAAGAATAGAAGGTGGCCGTGCAATGGTGCAGCTAGGCGAGTCCGATGCTCCTGCTGAGCACTACAGCGTCGAGCACGCCCTCTTCAATTGCCATCGCTTTGGCAGCTGGCTGGTACAGGAGCACCTGCCACTGATTGAAGTCCACTTTCAGCATAGTGCCCCGCCGCACATCGAGGAATATCGGCATATGTTTCTGGGCAGCCCCGTCATGTTTGACCAACCACACACACAGATAGTTTTTAATGAGGCATTGCTGGGGAAACCGGTGACTCAAAACGAACAGTCTCTGACGCGTTTTTTACGCCACCCGGTGCTGGCACTGTTATCTCAGCAATATGATCAGGCCAGCTGGACCTCTCGGGTTCGACAAATATTACGCGGCGACCTTACCGACCTCGCCGAACTGGACGCCGTGGCGCAGCAGCTGGAGCTGCACCCACAAACGCTGCGACGGAGGCTCAACAAGGAAGGCAGCTCATTTTCTGAGATCAAAAGTCTGTTGCGACGAGACGTAGCCCTGCACTACCTGGGTAAGCAGGGTCTGAGTATCGAAGAAATTGCCCATCGCGCGGGGTTTTCAGAATCCAGCGCTTTCATTCGTGCCTTTAAGGGCTGGACTGGGGTAACACCCTATACCTATCGCAAGGGTGTTTAGGCAGCGGCCTTACGAACCGGCGCGCCCAATGCCCTGCATGACAGGGCGATGCAAAGCGGCCTCAGCTGGCGTCTACGACCAATAGTTCCTTTTGCAGCTCCTTCTTGAGGAACTTGCCACTGGCATTGCGCGGTAGCTGCTCGTCCATCATCCAGATATAACGCGGAATTTTGTACGCCGAAAGATGGACTTTGCAAAATTCTCGCAGTTCCTCCGCCGTCAGAGACTTACCAGCTGTGAGATATATGGCGGCGCCTACCTCTTCACCCAAACGATCATCGGGTACTGAAAAGACAGCACATTCGGCGACATCGTCATGAGAGAACAAGACTGTTTCCACTTCGCTGCAGTACACGTTTTCGCCGCCACGCAACACCATGTCCTTGGCGCGGTCGACTAGATACAAAAAGCCGTCATCATCCAGGTAGCCAATATCACCGGTGGCGAGCCAGCCGTCCACAATGGCCTCTGCAGTCGCCTCGGGTCGATTCAGGTAGCCCTTGATAACCTGCGCACCTTTAACACACACCTCACCACGCTCACCCAGCGGCACTTCTTTGCCGTCTTCATCCACGCATTTGATATCAAAGGTCGGCATTACCAAACCGGCGCTCTTGGGCTTATCGACAAAATACGCGCCGCCTACAGCGCTGATGATGCCGCACACCTCAGTCATACCGTAGCCCTGCGAAGGCGCCGCATTGCCACCATTTTTGTCAATCTTGTCTACCAGGTCGGGCTGCACCGGCGCACCACCACCGCCCAATGATTTCAGACTAGAGGTGTCTCGATGCTGATAATCGGGGTGATTCATCATCTCGCGAGACATCACCGGCACGCCAGTAAAGGTCGTGATTTTTTCAGCTTCGATAATGCGCAATGCCTCACCTGCATCCCATTTATACATATGCAGAAGCTTGCCTCCGGCCAGTGTCAGCGCTTGCGCCAGACAGTTATTAGCCGTCACGTGAAATAGCGGTGTCGCAATAATCGCGGCCTGTTGCACCGGCGCTTCATCCGTTTCCACCGGTGGAGAGACCTTGGCAGCGGCCATACTCTGCGCCATATTGGCAAACACCACGGCGAACAGGTTGGTCACGCAACCGCGATGAGTCAACTGGGCACCTTTGGGACGTCCGGTAGTGCCCGACGTGTAAAACACGCAGGCATCGTCATCAGGGTCGATCTCTACAGTCTGTTTGACCGGATCCGCACTGATAAGCTCGGACCAGCTGACAACACCAGCGGGGAGCTCATCCTCGCAACGCACGGCGACCACTTTTATGTCAGGGTGGTTGGCCGCAATCTCACTGAAACGTTGCAGTCTTTCCTTGTCGCAAATCAACGCCTTCGGCGCAGAATCCGCCAGCCCATAGTCCATTTCCTCGGGCACCCACCAGGCATTCATTCCCACTGCAACAGCGCCCATCGAGATAACCGCCCAGTAGGCCAACATCCACTCCGGATAGTTGCGCATAGCAATCGCTACCCGGTCGTGTTGTTGTACACCATTGGCTGTGAGCCAAGCGGCTATCGACTGCACCTGCTGGTGCGCCTCCTCATAGGTCCAGCGCTCATCTTCATACACCAGGTAATCCGCCTGACCATGACCCGCGGTCATTTCCCAGACATCGCGAAGTGAGCCAGGTATGTTGGCAAAGGCTTTGACATCGTCAGCGCCGCGGATGCTGATCGTGGTTAACTCGAACATTTGCCCAGGCTGGGTCAGCTCGTCCCAGGTATCACGAAGTTCTTGGTACATAAAGCGATCCTTTAAAGCTCTTATTGATTAATAATCTATTGCCCCGCCCTGCCTAGTCACAGCAGCTGAGCGTGTCATTTCAGCCGGCTCTCATGCCCCTTATAACGGGCCTTATCGCGACGGAATATCGAGTCTACCAGCATATTCGCCAGACGCCAGTTTATCTGGGTCGAAAGCAACCCGGCGCAGTTTGAGACCGCCACAGACGCCGTCAAGTGACGTTTGTTGTCTGCTCCCTTGAAGCACCAGGGCCAGAATCCCCATCTTGTTTACCGCGGCGGCATACCCAAACTGACAGAGCTGCTATTCTGTCAGTTGTTGCACATTTTTTTGTTTCGCCATGTCATTGCCCGCTCCAGTCTCAGCCCACAGACTGACCGCCCTTTGGCAAGACTGCAAATCAGGTAGCCTGACATGCTTGTTCATCAGTTCGCTGAGTACTACGCCCGTAATTTCCCAAACAACCCCTGCCTGACTCAGGCTGGCGATACCACCAGTTACGGCGAATTGGACCAACTGGCCAACCGCATGGCCAATGGCCTGCTGAAACTCGGCATCAAACCCGGCGAACGCGTTGCCATCATGGGCGAAAACAGCCTGGAGCATCTACTTACCTTTTTGGCGGCGGGCAAAATCGGGGCCGTTACCGTGTCTCTTAACTACCGACTGGCGCCGGCCGAACTTAGCTATATCATAGATGATGCCGGCGCTCGTGCCCTACTGATACTCGATCAAACACTGCTTGAGTGCCTGGCTGCGATGCGTGCAGATCTGCCTGCCGGCATTGAGATTTTTACCCGGGACAGCGCCGATACTCATCATTGGGATGCCTGGCTGGCGCAACAGGATGCTGGCAAGCCTGCCGTTGAAGTCGGCGCAGACGATCCGTTTTTGCAGATGTATACCAGCGGCACAACCGGCCACCCCAAAGGCGTGGTGGTCAGCCATCAAAACGTAGCCACACAGATTCAAATGAACACAATTTTGATGCCCCACCGTCCGGGACCTGGCTCGGCGGATCTGGTATGTGCCCCCCTATTCCATATCGGTGGCGCGGGCTCAGTGCTGGGCGGTATCGCTGCCGGTATTGAAATCATTCTGCATAAGGTGTTCGACCCGGCCGCGGTGGTCAATGACATCGAATCCTACAACGTCAGCGCGATTTTCATGGTACCGGCAATGATTATGGCCGTATTGGGGCTGCCTGATATCGAGCAACGGGATTTTTCCAAACTGCGCCAGATCTACTATGGCGCCTCACCCATATCTGAGTCGGTATTAAAGCGCGCTATCGAAGTCTTTGGGGCTCGCTTTATCCAGATGTACGGTATGACAGAAACCTGTGGCACCGTAGTCAATCTTTCGCCAGCCGACCATGACCGCGCGTTGGCCGGAGAGCCTGAGCTGCTGAGGTCCTGCGGCCGCCCCTCCATTGGCGTACAACTCAAGATTATGGATACCAACGGTCGGCCAGTGGCGACGGGTGAAGTCGGAGAAATCTGGGCCCACGCCAGCTGCAATATGATCGGATACCATAATCTGGCAGAAGAAACCGCCAAAAATCTCACCGACGGCTGGGTACATACCGGCGACGCAGGGTATTTGGATGCTGAGGGTTTTCTGTACCTGAAAGATCGCATCAAGGATATGGTCGTCAGTGGCGGAGAAAACATATACCCGGTGGAAGTAGAAAACGCATTGGCGAGCCACGCCGCCATCGCCGACGTGGCCGTCATCGGCGTTCCCAACGAGAAGTTTGGGGAGGCGCTGCTGGCGTTTGCAGTATTGAAACCTGATTGCAGCCTCACAGCCGATGAAATGATAGACTTCTGCCGCGACAAGATTGCCGGGTACAAAATTCCGCGACAACTGGAGATTCTGCAGGAAATGCCGCGTAACCCATCTGGCAAAATACTGAAAAAAGAACTGCGCAAGCCCTACTGGGAAGGCGTTAACCGCAACATTGGCTGAGACTACTTATGAATTTTGAACACAGTCCCAAAGCGCAGGACTACATGGCGCGGCTCACCGCGTTTATGAATGAACATGTTTATCCGGTAGAGCATGACTACTACGACTACCTCGATAGTTGTGAGAATCGTTGGGCCACCGTGCCGATGATGGAAGAACTCAAAGCTAAAGCCCGTGAACAGGGCCTCTGGAATCTGGCATTCCCGGGCAGCCACGGCGCCGGTCTGACCAATCTTGAGTACGCTCCACTCGCCGAAATCATGGGCCGGGTTATGTGGGCGCCAGAAATCTTTAACTGTAATGCGCCTGATACCGGCAATATGGAAGTGTTCATGATGTACGGCACTGAGGCTCAGCAGGAGCAATGGTTAACACCTCTGCTTAATGGTGATATCCGCTCTGCCTACGCCATGACGGAACCGAACGTAGCCTCCTCCGACGCCACCAATATCGAGACCAGCATTGTGCGCGACGGCGACGAGTACGTGATCAATGGTCGCAAGTGGTTCATTACCGGGGCCATGAATGAGCGTACCCAGATATTTATCGTCATGGGTAAGTCAGACCCAGACAATCCCAACCGTCACCTCCAGCAAACACAAATTTTGGTACCTAAAGGAACGCCCGGACTTACCGTAGAACGCGCGTTGAAGACCTTTAACTATGACGATGCACCAATTGGTCATGCTGAGATAGTGTTTGATAATGTGCGGGTGCCAGCAGCCAATCTGCTGCTCGGCGAAGGCCGTGGCTTTGAAATAGCGCAGGGGCGTCTTGGACCAGGCCGGCTGCACCATTGTATGCGCCTGATCGGTTGTGCACAGCGTTCCATGGAACTGGCCTGCCATCGCGCTGAAACGCGCAGCACCTTTGGTAAAAAGCTGTCCGAGCATCAATCGGTCAGAGAGGATATCGCCAACTGCTTCTGCGAGATAGAACAGGTACGGTTGCTAACGTTAAAGACCGCTGATCAGCTGGATAAAGTGGGCAATAAGGAGGCTCGTGACCTGATTGCTGCCGCCAAAATATCCACGCCACTGACAGTCCAGCGCGTGATAGACCGTGCGATGCAAATTCACGGCGCCGGTGGCCTGTGTCAGGACTTCTTTATGGCAGAGGCCTTCAATTATGCGCGCTGGTGTCGGCAGGCTGATGGCTCCGATCAGGTCCACATGATGGCACTGGGTAAACAACTGATAAAACGGTATGCATCATGAGTACACAAATGCTGGATGTCGAGAAACTGCAGCCCTATCTGGAACAGCACGTTCCTGGCTTCAGTGGTGACCTTACCTACGAGAAGTTTCCCGGTGGCCAGTCCAATCCCACCTTTAAACTAAGCGCCGGTGGCAAGCATTATGTATTGCGTCGCAAGCCGCCCGGTGAGTTGCTTAAATCAGCGCATGCCGTGGACCGCGAGTTCAAGGTTATCAGCGCCCTCCACGGTACCGAAGTGCCGGTCGCCGAAGCCTATTGCCTGTGTGAAGACGAAAGCGTAGTCGGTTCCATGTTCTATGTAATGGAGTATATGGAAGGCCGCGTATTCTGGGATTCACAGCTCCCCGAGATCGAGTCCAATGCTGAGCGCGCTGCTATTTACGAGGAAATGAACCGGGTACTGGCGGCGCTACACAATGTTGACGTGGATGCTGTAGGGCTGTCTGACTACGGTAAGCCGGGCAATTACTTTGAACGTCAGGTCGGACGTTGGACCAAACAATATCGTGCCTCAGAGACGGGTCATTCGCCGGCCATGGAGAAACTCATCGAGTGGCTGCCGCTAAACATCCCGGAAGATGACGGTTCGATCTGCCTAGTGCATGGCGACTATCGCATCGATAATGTGATGTTTCACCCAACCGAGCCGCGCATCATTGCGGTGCTTGACTGGGAACTTTCAACGCTGGGCAACCCGCTGGCAGATCTGGCATACCAGTGTATGGCCTGGGCGCTGCCCGCCGGCGCGGGTATCAGTGGTCTGGGCGGCGTTGACCGTGCCGCACTCGGTATGCCGACTGACGAAGAGTATGTGGCTCGTTACTGCGCTCGCACCGGGCGCGACAAAATCGACAATTGGAATTTTTATCTGGTATTTTGCTTTTTCCGCCTGGCCGCTATCTTGCAAGGCATTAAGAAGCGTGCAGAAATAGGCACTGCTTCCAGCGCCGAGGCTGAAAGCCGCGGAGCTATGGTAGAACCGCTAGCCAAAGCAGGCATAGACCTGATTACAGATTAACCAACACCGCCGCCAGGCGGCACAAGCTATTAACCCTAGAGAGGACATGAGCATGGCAGACGAAGTATTAACGACGATTGAGGACGGAGTAATTATCATTACTCTGAACCGTCCCAAGGCCAAAAACGCGGCCAATAAGGCGCTAGCTGAAGGTATTGCAGCTGCAATTGATGAGCTGGAAAGCAATGATGATCTGCGCGTTGGCATTTTGACTGGCGCCGGCGGCACCTTCTGCTCAGGCATGGACCTGAAAGCCTTTGTGACAGGCGAAACCCCCAACATTCCCGGACGCGGCTTTGCCGGTCTGACCGAATATACTCCCAACAAGCCATTGATCGGAGCTGTAGAAGGCTACGCGCTGGCAGGCGGACTCGAACTGGCGATCTCTTGCGATATGCTGATAGCAGCAGACGACGCAAAATTTGGAATCCCCGAAGTCAAGCGCGGACTAGCCGCAGCTGCTGGCGGATTGGTCAAGCTGCCGCGCCAGATTGCACCTCGTATTGCCATGGAGCTGGCACTGACCGGAGACTTTATTAGCGCGCAACGTGCCGCTGAACTGGGACTGATCAATCACGTGGTACCTTCGGGCACCGCACTGGAAGCGGCCAAAGAACTGGCTGCGCGTATCGCCGCTAATGGCCCGCTGGCTGTTGCCAAGAGCAAGCAGGTTATCGCTGAGCAGGGCGACTGGTCCAGCGACGAGATGTTCAAAAAGCAAAACGATATTGTTATGCCGGTGTTCAGCAGCGCTGACGCCATTGAAGGCGCCACTGCCTTCGCCGAGAAACGAGCCCCTAACTGGACAGGTAAATAGTTATGTCAGAAGCATGGATTATAGATGCCTGCCGCACCCCTCGCGGCATTGGCAAAGTTGGCAAGGGCGCCCTGGCGCATTTGCACCCGCAACACCTGGGCGCCACCGTGCTCAAGGCCATCGCCGAGCGCAATGACCTGAACACAGCTGAAGTAGATGACATTATCTGGGGCACCAGCCAGCAAAAGGGCCAGCAAGGCGGTGATTTAGGTCGCATGGCCGCACTGGACGCCGGCTACGATGTGCGCTCCAGCGCTGTCACACTGGACCGCTTCTGTGGCTCCGGTATTACCTCGGTCAACATGGCGGCCAGCAGCATCATGGCGGGTATGGAAGATCTTTGTATCGGTGGCGGCACCGAAATGATGTCCATGTACGCCAGCCTGCAGGGTATGTCACCGTTCATTGACAGTGACAACCTGCACTTGCGTGAGATGCACCCACAGCCTCACCAGGGGCTATGTGCAGACGCCATTGCCACTCTGGAAGGGATTGATCGCGAAGCGGTTGATGCGCTCGCCGCGGTATCTCAGAAAAATGCTGCCAACGCTATCGCCAACGGTCACTTCGACAAGTCGCTGATCCCGGTTTTAAATCCGGATGGTAGCGTGGCTCTGGACAAGGAAGAGTTCCCGCGTCCGCAGACCACCAAAGAATCACTGGCAGAACTACAGCCATCCTTCGCAGCATTGGCTGACTATCCGCTTGATGAAGCCGGCACCACTTTCCGCGGTCTGGTCTTACAGAAGTACCCTGACCTGGAAATCAACCACGTCCATCACGCTGGTAATTCTTCAGGTGTTGTCGATGGTGCGGGCGCAGTCCTGATTGCTTCACGGCGTTATGCCGAAGCGAACGGTATGAAGCCACGTGCACGCATTGTAGCAATGGCCAACATGGGTGATTCGCCCACGTTGATGCTGAATGCTCCGGTCCCGGCTGCGCGTAAAGTGCTGGCTCGCGCTGGCATGTCAATTTCCGATATCGACCTGTTCGAAATCAACGAAGCATTCTCCGTGGTTGCTGAGAAGTTTATTCGCGATCTAGACCTCGACCGCAGTAAGGTCAACGTCAACGGCGGCGCCATGGCGCTGGGTCACCCGATTGGTGCCACCGGCTCCATTCTGATTGGCACTATGCTGGATGAACTGGAACGGGCAGACAAGCAGTTCGGTCTGGTCACTATGTGTGCAGCAGGCGGCATGGCACCCGCCATCATCATCGAGCGCATCTAATACACTGCGTTACTGCTTAACCCCGCTACGGCGGGGTTAACTCCCTTTCGTTTGACCCCCGCCCTCGTTACACTAGACCTCCCATTCGGCATGGTCCTCAGTTATGGTCAGCCTCACCTCTCGCGTCTTCAAACTGGCCACAGCACCAGCACGGTTTGCCGTGCAACAGACCCGCACTAATCTGAAAGCGCTCAATCAGCTAAGACAGGACTATCGCGCCTACGAACCTATATTCCAGCAGGCTGCGGCAGAAACCGCCGATAATATCGTCAAAGTATTGGTGGCGGCAGAGCAGTCGTTACCCCCCGACATAGCCAATCTGACCCCTGGTGAAAGGGAGCAACAGATACGCGACTCCCTGGCGCGAGGTGAGCGACACCTACTGGCTGCGTTTGGCGAGTTGTATCGCAGTTATCGGCTTATCAGCACGACCGACCCCAGTGTGATTATCGAGAACCCTTCCCAGCGCGAACTGCAGGTCAGCACCACTGTGCACACTAACCGACACTCTAATCTCGATGAGTGATTCGAGCTTGCTCAGCATCGCTTTGCGCCGCCCGGTGGTCATCACGGCCCTGAAGTTGTCACTTCTGGTTGGCAGCGTTCTCGCCGCCATCAATCATGGACCGGCACTGCTTGAAGGGGGCATGAGCAGTGGCCGCTGGCTACAAGTAGGCCTCACTTATCTGGTTCCCTATGGGGTCTCGACTTATTCCTCTGCCAGAGCGTTACAGGGAACCGAACAACCGAGCCCAGTACCCGGATCACGCCCATGAGCGCGCTGAAGTACTTCGCCTACGGCTCGAACATGTCCAGCGCCAGGCTGCTGGCCCGCACACCTAGTGCGCATAGCCTCGGTATACATGTACTACCCCGGCATCAGCTGCTATTTCATAAAGCGGGCAAAGACGGTTCGGGCAAATGCAACGCGTTTTACAGCGGCAATGAGCAGCACTCGGTGATCGGCATACTCTACGAACTCGACGGTGCAGAGAAACCCATTCTGGATCGCATCGAAGGCGTTGGATGGGGCTACGAAATTAGCCAGGTGCAGGTAAGCTGCCCCGAGGGTGTCTTGCACTCCTGCTTCACCTACAGCGCCATTCGCATTGCCGAAAATCTCCCGCCTTATACCTGGTATCTGAATCATGTGCTTACCGGCGCTCGAGCCGCTCGACTCCCGCACGATTATGTCGCAGATATTGCGGCTACGCCGGCCACCCAGGATCCCGACAAAAAGCGCCACAATCTGGAAATGAGTTTGTACCAATCGCCTTAGCCGGCACTGATTCTTTGCTGCGAAGGACAGCCTGTATTAAGCTCTGCACCAACCAAACAATCTCGAGACCTGGCATGCCAAAACTGGAATTCTTTTACGACTGCTCCTCACCCTGGACTTATCTCGCCTTTGCCGGCATCAGACCAATGGCGGCTGAGTTGGGCATAGACATAGAGTGGCGACCGATTCTGGTAGGCGGTGTTTTCAATGCGGTTAATCCCGATCTTTATGCAGCCCGCGAGAAGATCTTTCAGAACAAGCCCCGTATTGAACAAATGATGATAGATCTGGGCGAGTGGGCCGAGTACCGCGACATTCGAATTAACTGGCCGAGCTTCCACCTGCAGGTTAACTCGGTCAAAATGATGCGCGGTTGTCTAGTCGCACTGGAAAACGACATCGGCGAGGCGTTTTCAGAACGTTTGTTCAGAGGTTACTGGAGCGATCATCAGGATGTTTCCGGCGCAGATATTCTAGCCGACATCGCAGCAGAGCTGGGCATGTCACGTGATAAGTTTTTGATGGAACTGGACTCCGAGGCTATCAAGCTGAAGTTACGCGAGAACACCGAAGAGGTTATTTCCAGAGGTGGCTATGGCTCGCCTACGATGTTTATAGACACCGATCATATGTACTTCGGCAACGACCGTTTGCCGCTCATCGAGCATAGACTTCGCCAGCTACTCTAGTCTGCGCAACTCCCGAGATGTTGGCGGTGCGCGCAGCAAAGACCGGGTTGTAAATAGTTCTCACTTTTTTTAGGCAGTAGATTCTAAAAAATCTCCGTATCTTCGCATTTGTAGACAGGGCAATGATGTTTCCAAACAAGTCATTGTTCTGCCGTAACCAAACAAACTGAAGTATCAGGAGATAGAAAATGGCCACAGCACCCAAAGCAAAGAAAGCACCGGCGAAGAAAGTCTCTGCCAAAAAAGCCCCTGCACCAAAGACCGCTGCCAAGAAGACCACGGCTAAAAAGGCTGCTACCAAGCAGACCAGCCCCGCCTTCATCAAGGTCGCAGAACGCGCTGTTAACGTTTACCTCGGCGTTATTGGTAAGAGCGTTGATAGTATTCAAGCCAATCTGGAAACAGCGCGCAAGCAAAACGAAAAGCGTGTCAGTGATCTGGAAAAGCGTGGCGCCAAGCTTCGCAAGCAGTTGGAAAAGCGTGTTGACAGTATCGACGTACCGGCTTTCGATGAAGTTGTCGGCGATGCACGTCAGCAGCTAAGCAAAGTTCAGAACCAGGTTGAAGATGCTGTTGTTAGCGTCAAAGATCGTTTTACACCGGCTAAAGCAGCTTAATCAGCTGCACAGTTAAGACCCGGGCGCGGTAACGCGCCTGTGTCAGGCTCTCCTTGTGAGGGCCTTTTTTTTTGCCTACTATAAAGTCCTTGCTAGCAAGTAGCTGTTAAGCGGCTAAAGTCTCAGCTATTAGTTTGAAAGTGAAAACCTCAGCACTGGGACCGTTGCCCCACAGCAGTTTCAACTTTTGCAAGCCCTCCTCCGCGCTCGGTATGTGTCCCGCCGGTATCCACCACAACACTTGATAAAGTTGCAGCGATTTTTCGAACCCAGCGCGGCGCTTTACCATGACATCGCGATGCGCAGATCTGTAGACGTAGTCGAACAGTCTGTCAGCAGACTCCCAAACCGACATATTCGCGAGCAACAAAGCTTTCCCGCCAACATCAATATCGGTGGCATTGCCGCGCCTAAGTTAGCGCGAACAATTGCTCCTTCTCGAACGCCTGCATAGTATCCAGATGACCCTCACGCACGCGCGCGGCCCAGTCCGGGTTGGCAATCATGGCGCGCCCAACTGCGACAAGGTCGAACTCATCCCGCTCCATTCTCTCAATCAGGCTATCCAAACTGGCCGGCTCTGCTTCGCGAAAGGTGGCTTCACCAGGTAGCGGGATAAAGTCGTGATTGAGTCCGACGCTGCCGACGGTAATGGTGGGCTTACCGGTTATCTTTTTAGTCCAGCCCGCCAAGTTGAGATCACTGCCCTCAAATTCAGGTTCCCAGAAGCGCCGCGTTGAACAGTGGAAAATATCCACACCCGCTTCACTGAGTGGCATCAGGAATTGCTCTAGCTCAGTCTCGTTCTGCACCAGTCGCGCATCAAAGTCCTGCTGTTTCCACTGTGAAAAGCGAAAAATAATGGGAAAATCGGGGCCTACGGCAGCTCGGGTCGCCTCGATAATTTCAATCGCGAAGCGACTGCGCTTCTGCATCGAGCCACCGTATTCATCATCACGGATATTAGTTCCCTCCCAAAAAAACTGATCGACCAAGTAACCATGGGCGCCGTGTATTTCCACGGCATCAAAACCCAACTCCTTGGCAGCGGCCGCGCCACGCGCAAACGCGTCAACACAGTCGTGAATATCCTGCTGTGTCATAACCCGGCGATTGACCTTGCCAGGCATATTCATACCACTGGGGCAGTAGCCATCCACATCGCCCTCCGGTGGCGTACCGGCCTTACGCATCCCCCCGACATGCCACAGCTGCGGTGCAATCTTGCCCCCTTCCGCATGCACGGCTTCAACGACCCGGCGCCAACCCGCCAGGGAGTCCGCTCCGTGAAAGTACGGCACATCGGGATAACCGCTAGCGGCGATATGATCAACACAGGTGCCTTCGGTGATAATCAAACCGGTGCCACCCGCCGCTCGACGACGATAGTATTCAACGACATCGTCACTGGGCACATTATTAGGAGACATATTACGGGTCATAGGCGCCATAACGATGCGGTTGGGGAGTTCGAGCGGACCGAGGCCAAAGGGTCGGTACAGACTGCTGTAATCTGTCATGAAGAGTTCCTGTAGACGTTTACGAAGACGGCTGACTCTAACACTCCTCAGCGGCAAAATCAGCAGCGCCAGTATGGCTGCTGATACTGCAAGCCTTGCCACAACAGGGTCGCTGTTCTTACAATATTTGCTCCAAAATACACCTATGGTCTGCAGTTACGTGCAGAGCATTCACCCAGGGAAACCAGATGTCTGACTACAAACGCGCTTTTGACGAAGCCCTCGCCCAACTCACCGCAGCCGGGTCACCTTTCGCCACGCAGTCGATCACTCGGCACGGCGTCGATTACGTGGAGTTTGCAGAAGCGCCAGCTACTATGCTGGAAGTGTTCACGGCCGCCGCCGTCCATGGTGACAAAGAATTCGTCATCTACGAGGGGGAGCGCTGGACCTTCACCCAAATGCTGCAACTGGCCGCCAGTATTGGCCATCAGCTGCAACAGGAATTGGGCGTGAACAAAGGCGACCGAGTCGTCATTGCCATGCGCAATTACCCCGAGTGGATGGCCGCTTTTATTGCCATTATCTCGATAGGCGCAGTCGCCGTGCCCTTGAACAGTTGGGGTAAGGCGCGAGAATTGCAATTCGCCATCGAAGACGCCGGCGCCAGGGTCGCGTTTTGTGATCAACAACGTTTTGATCTGATTGCGACTGCATTGGAGGACGCCGGCATTCCCGCGGTGATTGTGCGGCCAGAGCAACCCAATAGCGGCGTCAGCGTTTACGACCTGGAGCACTTCGTGCAAGGCCATGAAACCGCGACAATGCCCGCCGTCGCCATCAGTGGTGAAGATCTCGCACTCATGTTGTATACCTCCGGTACCACCGGCGCACCCAAGGGTGCAATCTCTACCCACTATGCGCTGGGTCAGGCGATTCAGAATTTTGAAGTCATGGGTATGGCTTCAGCCATGATCAACCCGGAGGCCATCGGTGCCATGATGGAAAGCGGGCTGGAACCTACCCAGATGTTGGCGGTACCCCTGTTCCATGTGAGCGGCTGTCACGCTGTCTTTATGACCGCGCTGAAAGCTGGGCGCAAGATAGTCATGCTCTACAAATGGGATCCAGAGATAGCTCTGGAAATGATTGAGAGTGAAAAAATCACCATCGCCAATGCAGCACCCGCCCAACTGCTGCAACTGTTCGAATCTCCTAACTTTGACAGCCGCGATACCAGCTCCCTTTCCAGCGTGGGCGCCGGCGGTTCTGCCACACCACCGCGCGCTGCCCGCTTGATTGAGCAGAAAGTTACCAACGGCTATCCCGGTACCGGCTGGGGTCTGACCGAAACCAATGCCATCGGCACTGCCTTCACTGGCAAACCTTTCCAGAGCAAGCCCAATAGCGCTGGGTTTCCCTATGCGACGGTACAAATCAGTATCCGCGATGCTAACGGCGAAGAGTTACCTACGGGGACTGCTGGTGAACTATGGATAAAGACACCGACCCTGATCCGCGAGTACTGGAATCGTCCGGAGGCAACCGCGAAAGATTTCGTTGCAGGATGGTTTAACTCGGGAGATATTGGGTATTTCGACGAAGATGGCTATCTTTTCCTGTCAGATCGCGCCAAAGATATGGTGATACGTGGCGGTGAAAACATCTATCCCGCTGAGATTGAATCCGTACTGTTTGACCACCCCGATATTGTCGAGGCGGCCGTATTTGGCGTACCCGACGAGAAAATGGGCGAGGCGCTGGCGGCCGCAGTGGTGCCACGCGAGGGGACTGAACTGAGCCCGGCTGACGTAACCGCCTACGCCGCAGAGCACCTGGCAAACTTCAAGGTACCCCACCAAGTCTGGATACACAGCGCACCGTTGCCACGCAATCCGTCTGGCAAAGTACTAAAAAAGGATCTCAGGGCCGGCTTTCAGCCCCTGTGAAGCCGTGCCCCAATATGAGGAAAATTAGAAGGTAATGCCTAATTATTTCCGCTCTAATGGAAGGATAACCCACAAGCCAGTCCGTCTCGGGCTGGGGCACCCAGAATGAAGTTATTCAATGCGCTCAGAGGCGCTGCTGCAGACAACGAACCGCTGCTATCGCAAGAGGCGGCGGGATTTCAGCTCGGCATAGCCGGGAATCTGGAGGAGATGGGCCGGCTGGCAGCCAACACGACGTTGGAGAAATATCAGGAGTGGTGTAAAAACGGCAGTTTTAGCGCCGACACCGGTTTTAAATACCAGTATTTTACGATCGCGGTCGGTGGCGGTAATACCGTGAAGGCATTATACCGCGCTTGGCTTGAGCACCTTGCTGATCACATCAACTGGATTGAGCATGTGCGCTTTTTCTTCGTGCAGGAATCGACCGGTGAGTCCAACTGGGAAAATGCTTCCGATTCGCTGAGCAATACTTTTCTGCGCCCTCTTGCCACCAAACTCGTAGAGCGTTATGGCATCAAGCGAGTCAACGAAATGCTGGCCCTGCCCTACCCCATTATGGCGGAGGATGCAGCGGAGCAGATTACTGCCGCCATGGTCTATCGCTTTGATCTGGATGCTACTGCCAGTTATTTACGCGCCGGTAAAGCCCCGCAGGCCGGTCGCAGCGCCCAACAAGAACGCCGTCGCTATGAAGCCCTGCTGCGTGAGCATCTTGGCGAGAGTATGGCCTGCCACCTGCTGGTGACCGGAATCGGCCGCAATGGCGGGCTAGGCGCCTTTACGCCCTATAGTCCAGCACTGGCAGACAAACAGCCAGGCGTCGCTGTACTTAAAGAAAACGGCGCCATCCGCGTTACGCTCAACCGCGGCGCCATTGTTAATGCCGGTTGCATCGTTGCCATGCTGGCGGGAAGTCGCAAGCTAATGGCGCTAGGGCGCTTTGAAATGCAGGAGTCCGCTGACTTCGAGCAAACCGTCATGGAAACCCCGGTGAGGATGCTGCGCGAATCACCTGCCATCTGTGAAAAGGTCTACGTCTTCGCCGACGACAACGCCCTGCACTTCGATGAAGGGGAGTTACAGTATCGTGAAGATGGGCAAGATATTTCCACCAAGGCGGAAGTCCGTTACGGCACTGAGGAAGATGGTGTCCATGTTTACCTGTTGCACGGCTTTATGGGCCTCTACAGCTACATAAACTTCCTGATCAGGCTACCCGGCGCATGGACGGTATCGGCATTGCACAGAGGCAGCCATGCCAAGAAATTGCCCGCCGCTGACATCTTTCCTCACTATGCCAAAGCACTGCGCAAAGGCATTTTGCAGAACTGGAACAAGCGACACCCTACTGCAGTCGGCCATCACTCCATTGCCGGCGTGATTTGCGATCATTTACTGGTGTCTCTGGTCGGTTCAGAAGAGGGCCCCCTGCCTGAATTCGAACAGTTGAAGCGCGAAGATCAAAAGCTAATTCAGGCACTGCGCAGCGGCGGTATCGTTGCGATGGCAACCTGGGCACCCAGCGATATTGTGCATATCAATAAAACCTCGCGCAGCCTGATTGGCCATTGGCGCCGCGGTGAAGACCTGGACTACGGCGGCCCGCAACAGGTTTATCAGAAAGATGAACACGGCCAGCTGCATTTAGTCGACCCCAATCTGGTATTGGATAACCAACCCAAGCGTCTGCTGAAGTTCACATTGCTACCGACGGTCAAGCAAACCGTCAACGCACTCAACCGCGGCATCCGCTACCTGATGGACCGCCACGACCTTCAGCAGAGTTTGTCGCGACGCGAGATCCCCTATGGACTGCGAGTCATTGGCGGCCGCCTGTTACGAAAAGTTTCGTTCTACGGACTGCTGAAAGAAGTCAGCGCAGCCTTGCACGAACCGCTGCAGTATCAGCAACTGCATCTTCGAGCACTGGATATTATTGTTAAGTATGATATTCCCTATCTCGCCATTATTCACCGCGATGACTTTATGGTCTCTGCGCAAAGACATCGTGAAGAACACGACTATCTTATGCAGCAGCGCATGGCTAAAGAAGGCGTCAAGCGGGCTGCTGATCTACGCACACCGCTGGGCTTTCTGGAACTTACCAGAGCCGAGCAGAAACTGCCCGTAGATCCACTGAATCCACATTTAATGTTGATGTCCACATCGCAAGAAGGCGACGCCTTATCACGTCAGGTCACTGCCGCTATAACCGAGTTTGTGAACACCAATGTCGCCGCTGCCAGCGCCGCCGGTACAGTGGATCGAGTAGCCAGCGTGCAGACCTGGCTGTCAAACCGAAAATCATCGCGACGCAGCAGAAAAACTGCCTGAAGCTGAATCCAAGCCTCGGCTCAGGCTCTCCGCAACGTCAATCTTCAGGGATGTAGCTGATCGCTTTCAGAGCGTCGCAATTCTTCCAGATACGTCTGCAGCACCAGGTTGGGCCGCGCGCCTTTGCGGGTAATTGCTGCAAAAGGTGTTTGAAATAAAAAGTGCTCCGGAATCAACTCGCGCATGCGCTCTTCCGCCACCCAGCGCTGGGCATAATGCCGCGGTAGAAACCCAATATACCGGCCAGACAGAATCAAAAATGCGATGCCTTCTCTATCGGTAGCGGTAGCTGCTGCCTGCATCTGCTGGCTGAACGTACGCGCTGCCTCGGGCATTACGACGCCGGTAGCCAGCACCGCAGGAGCGGCCAGCACCTCCTGCTCAGTAGCATCCCGACGGCAATACAAAGGGTGCTCGTGGCCACAGTACAAGCGCGATTCTTCCGTATATAAATCGAGGTACTCCAAACCTGCCAGTAATCGCAGCGAAGGGATCACTCCAATATGCATGCGTCCGTCCAGCACGCTTTTTTCAATTTCCGGTGGCGGCAGCATGCGAATATTGATTCTCACATCTGGCCCGCGCTCCCGCAGTGCCGCCAGTGAATGAGTCACCCTCATATGCTCAGACATTGTGACTAGATTGTCGGTAATGCCAATATTCAGCTCACCCCTCAGGTTGGCATGAAGGCTATTCACTTCAGTCCGAAAGTCCTCTAATGCTGCCAGTACCTGCAGCACAGCCTCATAGACCTGAGCACCTTCATCGCTGAGTGCGAACCCGGCCCTACCGCGCTGGCACAGTTTCAGGCTCAGGCGCCTTTCAAGGTCGGCGATACCCATACTGATCGCTGCAACACTCATGTTGAGCTCGACTTCAGCTGCAGATATACCGCCACAATCCACCACCGCGCGAAAAATCCGGAGCAAACGAACATCGCTATCACCCAACTGGGCGCTGAGCACTAACTTGCGCGCCACCATGAAACCACTCCTTACTTAAACAATTAATTGAATATACTTAAGTTATTTGTATTTTTCATTGATATAGCATGCCTCTAAACTAAGTAAGATTACAGCGGTAAGGCGAGATCAGTAGCATGACCCAGGCAGAATTTGACCCCAGAGCCGGGCTCACCCAACAACAGCTAGATGCACACTGGATGCCGTCAACCGGCAATCGCCAGTTCAAGCGTGACCCGAGGCTGATTGTCAAAGCTCAAGGTAACTATTACTTTACAGCAGACGGACGGCGTATCTTCGACGGCCTTTCCGGCCTGTGGACTTGTGGCGCTGGCCATGCCCGACCGGAAATCGCCGATGCAGTAAGCCAACAGCTGCGAACCCTGGACTACTCTCCGGCCTTTCAGTTTGGTCATCCAAAATCGTTTCAGTTAGCCGAACGCATCACCCGGTTGATGCCCGATGAACTGAATCGCATATTTTTTACCGGATCAGGCTCCGAGTCCGCAGACACCGCACTGAAGATTGCCCGGGCCTATTGGCGCAAGCGCGGTATGGGGCACAAGACCCGCCTGATAGGCCGCGTCAAGGGTTACCACGGGGTTAACTTCGGCGGTATCTCTGTGGGAGGACTCGCGCCCAACAGAGCACTTTTTGGCAGCGCCGTAGAAGCTGATCACCTCCCCCATACTCTGCTGCCGGAGAATCGGTTTGTTAAGGGCATGCCCGAGCATGGCTCACATTTGGCGGAGCAGCTGCTGGAGATTATTGCCCTGCAGGATGCCAGCACTATTGCCGCCGTAATCGTCGAGCCCATGGCCGGATCGGCAGGGGTTTTACCGCCGCCGCAGGGTTATCTGGCCAGACTCCGAGCAATATGTGACGAACATGACATCCTGCTCATTTTTGACGAGGTCATCACAGCCTTTGGCCGGCTCGGGGCCAACACGGGCGCAGAGGCATTCGGGGTGACGCCAGACATTCTCACGATGGCCAAGCAACTTACCAACGGAGCGATTCCGATGGGTGCAGTAGCCGTAAGACAGTCTATCTACGACACCTTCATGGAAAACGGAGGCCCTGATTACGCGCTGGAACTTCCACATGGCTACACCTATTCTGCACACCCGGTGTCCTGCGCTGCCAGCCTCGCTACGCTGGATATACTGGAACAGGAGCAATTAATAGAGCGTTCTGCCAGCATCGCACCCATTTTGGAAAGCGCAGTGCATAGTCTCGCCGACAAGCCCTGGGTCAGTGATATACGCAACTGCGGGCTGGCCGCTGGACTGACCATCGAGTCAATGCCAGGGGAACCGCTGCGCCGCCCCTTCGAGATTGCCATGCGCCTGTGGGACAAGGGATTCTATGTGCGCTATGGTGGTGACACGTTGCAACTAGGTCTCCCGTTCACCTGCCAGCAGGCTGAAATTGACAGCTTGATCGCTGCTATGGAAGATAGCCTGCAGCAGCAAAACTGACTACGCACAACTGTCCCAGGCAGCCGCGGGTCAATGACGAATGGCTTGCCTTAAGGACCGACCGCGATGAACCAAAACATGGACGCACTGCAGGCTTTTGCCCTGCGCACCATGGAGATCAGTGCCCTCATCCTCGCCTTTGCGGTGTGCGCAGCGCTGGTGCTTACTCTCTACATGTATATTGTGGATATCACCCAGACGCGACAGACCATACGTCGCAACTACCCTGTTATCGGCCGCTTTCGTTACCTGTTTGAACATATGGGGGAGTTTTTTAGGCAGTACTTTTTTGCTCACGACCGCGAGGAGTTGCCCTTCAATCGCGCGCAACGCTCCTGGGTTTACCGTGCCGCAAAAAATATTGATTCCACGGTGGCATTTGGTTCTACTCAACGCATCAATCAACCCGGCGACTATCTGTTCCTCAATGGCGCCTTTCCGCCGCTTGATGAGCAAACCCGGATCCCCGCTGAGATTAGCTTTGGCGAAGGCTACGCCCAACACCCCTATAGCACTCGCTCCCTGATCAATATTTCTGCGATGAGCTTTGGCGCTATCTCTGTGCCGGCCATTCAGGCGCTGTCCAGAGGCGCTGCCAAGGCTGGGGTCTGGCTCAATACCGGCGAAGGTGGACTATCGCCGTATCACCTTGAAGGCGGCTGTGACATTGCGTTTCAGCTGGGCACGGCAAAATACGGAGTGCGCGATGAGCACGGCGACCTCAGCGAAACAAAGCTCAAGGCAATCGCCGATCATGAGCAGGTACGGATGTTTGAGATCAAGCTATCGCAGGGGGCAAAACCGGGCAAAGGCGGTATTTTGCCTGCCGCCAAGGTTACCGCGGTTATCGCCAGCACCCGCGGTATTCCAGTGGGAGAAGACTCGATTAGCCCCAACCGGCACAGCGATATAGGCAGTGTCGATGAGCTGCTAAATATGATCGAAAAGGTACGCCATATCACCGGCAAGCCCACCGGTTTCAAAGCGGTTATTGGAGACAGCAGCTGGTTGGAAGAACTCTGCGACCGAATTAATGAACGTGGTTTACAGAGCGCACCCGACTTCATCACGGTAGACAGCGCCGATGGCGGCACAGGCGCAGCACCGCAGAGCCTGATGGATTTCATGGGATTGCCAGTCAGGCAGAGTCTGCCGCTACTGGTGGAGCTGCTGGAGCGGCACAAGTTGCGCCAGCGTATCCGCGTCATTGCCTCCGGTAAAATGATCACGCCGGCGGCCGCAGCTGCGGCCCTGTGCCTGGGCGCAGATTGCATCAACAGTGCGCGCGGCTTTATGTTTGCTCTGGGCTGTGTGCAGGCGATGCAATGTAATAAAAACACTTGCCCTACTGGTATTACAACCCACGATAAAGATCTGCAAAAAGGCCTGGACCCTACTGATAAATCAGCCCGTGTCAGTCACTATGCCCTCAATCTGCAGCACGAAGTGGAAATCATTGCTCACTCCTGCGGAGTGACTGAACCACGGCAGTTAGGTCGGCAACACCTGCACACGATCAACGCCGCTGGAGCCCCTGCTGCAATGCCGTAGCCGCTCAAATGGCCAAATTAAGCAGCACTCTCACAATTATCTTGCTGTGCAGTGAACCGACCGCGCACCGGAGGCGTAATTACTTGCAAGGAGTCACATAGGATGGCTCTGGTGATGCTTATAACGCGCCCTAAAAGGAGCCCCAATGGAAGCTGCACTCAAAGAAAAAACCGCCCCCCTGACTCAGGCACCTGAGCCGACGCTGAGCGCCGAGGCGCAACTGGTCCGCCAAGCATTGGTAGACAATGGCCTGGAAACGCCTCTCATAGAGAACGGCTTGAGTAGGAGTGAGAAGTATGCGCAGATCAAGGAGTCTTTTACAGATATAGCCTACACGCTGGGGCTAGATCTGACAGACGACAGCCTCTGTGAGACACCCCACCGGATCGCAAAAATGTACGTCGACGAAATGTTCGCTGGCCTGGACTATCAACAGTTCCCGCGCATCTCAGTTATCGACAACAAGATGGGCGTTGAGGAGATGGTCAAGATCAGCGAGATCTCTGTCATCAGCACCTGCGAGCATCACTTCGTTACGATTGATGGCTTCGCCACAGTCGCCTACATCCCGGGTGAAAAAATCATCGGTCTGTCAAAGATCAACCGAATAGTGCGTTTTTTCGCGCAGCGTCCTCAGGTACAGGAGCGTTTGACCCAGCAAATTCTGGTTGCTCTGCAGGCTCTGCTCGGTACTAAAGACGTAGCTGTCAGCATCGATGCGACGCATTACTGCGTCAAATCACGTGGCGTAATGGACAGTAACTCACGCACGCAGACTTCTGCTCTGGGCGGCAACTTCAAGAGCAACCCTGACACCCGGAAAGAGTTTCTCCAACAGTCCCGCTAGGTCCAGTTTGACGGCGCCCCAATCCCCTCGCGGGGCGCCTTTTTTCCCCACTGCATTTCACATCCTCCTGCATGACCACATGAAGAATTGCCCATGACAACGCTCAATGAAACTATCACTCTCAGCCGTCCCGTGCAGGAAGTATTTGCGTACGTCGCCGACTTTTCTACCTGCCCGGAGTGGGATGCTACAGCCATCTCTGCCAAACGTCTCGACCATGCGCCGCTCGGCCTTGGCAGTCGCTGGGAGGTGGTGTGCGAATTACCCGTGGGCAGTATCACCTTGGAATACTCGGTGACACGCTTCGAGCCTGACAGCTGTATTGTTCTATTGGGAAAATCTCGATTCTTCGATGTCGAGGACACCATCACCGTGGCCCCCAGCAAGGGCGGCTGCACTCTGGAATACACCGCAGAGTTTCGCTTTCCGCAGCCCCTGCGGCCTGTGGTCAAGACATTTTCTGCAGGCCTCGAGCACATGGGCCATCAGGCCGTACAGGTCGGTTTGAAGCAGGCACTGGATAATGATTTTCCGACTCCACGGTTGTCCAAAGCCAACTCCCGTGCCGATCGCTTTCTGCCCAGCGCACTGAGTTTATTCACCAAACGCGGATACCGCAGAGGCAGCAAACACTGGAATCCAGTTTCAGCCTATATGGGTGACAGTCATGTCGTCATCACCGGGGCCACTGCCGGGCTCGGCAAGGCGACGGCAGAGGCCATGGCACGCAAACACGCACACCTGACTCTGGTAGTCCGCGATAGCGCGCGCGGGGCAGAGCTTGTCGACGAACTCAAAACCACCACCGGTAACCAGAATATTGCGCTGGAAATCGCCGACCTGAGCCTGATGGCCGATGTCGATGCGCTGGTTAAGCGGCTGATAACGGGTAAAAAGCCCATAGATGTGCTGGTTAACAACGCTGGTGCATTATTCAACCCCCGTAAGGTCACCTCCGAAGGCCTGGAACAGAGTTTTGCCCTTCTGCTACTGAGCCCGTTTCGGCTCACAGAGGGCCTTTATCCGCTGCTAGCGAAAAGCGGTGGTGGACGCGTCATCAATGTTGTGTCTGGCGGTATGTACTCACAGAAGGTGCAGGTAGATGACCTGCAAAATGAAGTGGGCAAGTATTCTGGAAGCGCCGCCTATGCCCGTGCCAAGCGCGCGCTGATGATAAAGACTGAGCAGTGGGCAGAGGATTGGGCGGACGACAACATTGTGGTGAATGCCATGCACCCTGGGTGGGCTGACACGCCGGGCGTGCAGTCTGCCCTCCCGGAATTCAGAGCACTTACACGACCTTTCCTTCGCTCTGCCGAGGAAGGCGCTGACACTATTGTCTGGCTCAGCTGCGCCACCGAGGCCGACGCGCTTTCGGGCCACCTGTTTCTCGATCGAGAGCCCCGCACTACCCACCTCATGAGCGCCACCAAAGAATCGGCGGACGAGCGAGAACAACTGCGTACCCTGCTCGACAACGACGACTGGGACACTAGCCTGGATAAAGCCAGCTAGCAGCCACCGCGGCTTCAGGGCGTAACAATATTAAACACGCCCTGCGGTTGATCCTGCAGCGAGAAAAACCGCACCAGGTCGAGCTTGCTGCCGTCTATGCTCAGATCATCAGATAGCAAGGTGTCCTTCAGGCTGGCCGTTTTCAGCGCCATATCAAGAAACAAATCGTAGGTCAGAGTCAACGTGGTATTGGCTTTATCATCCGGCCGCGCCCGACGGTGCCGGAGCACGGAGTTCTCAACTGTCAGCAGGTAGCTCTCACCGCTGTCGGTGAATACCATCTTCAGCCTCAGTTCAACACCTTCAGCTTCCGGCCCGTTGAGGCGTACTGCCATAGAATCAAGCATCAGCGGCACCGGTGTCTGGCGCAGTAAATCTCGCGCGCTAGCCAGGTCGATGCTGGACTTTTTCGGCGCGCCTCGCCGCAGCTCCAGCGCAGCGGTCAAATAGACATCCCGCCAGGGCCCCGACTCAGCCTGATAGCCAAGCTGGTCGTAAGTCTGTGCCAGCAGCGCTCGTGCTGCTACATTGCCAGGCTCGGCGAATACCAAATGATTAACGACCTCGGCAACCCAGCGGTAGTCTCCCTGCTCATAGTAAGTCTGAGCATTGTCCAACAGAGCCTGAGCACCGCCCATCATTTCTACGTAACGCGTGCCTGCCTGCTGCGGCGGCAACGGGTTCAAATGCGCCGGGTTGGCATCGTACCAGCCCAGATAGGCCTGATAGACGGCGCGCGCATTGTGGCGCACAGTGCCGTAATAGTCGCGGTTGGCAAAGCTGCCGCGCAGTGATTCAGGCAGTGTCAGCTCGTCGGCGATTTCGCCTGGGGTCTTACCGTTATTAAACATCCGCACTGTCTGGTCGTGGATGTATTGGTAAGTATCGCGCTGTACTTCTAGAAATTCGACGACGTTGTCGTTACCCCACCGCGGCCAATGATGACTGCCAAAATAAATCTCTGCTTCACCAAAGCGTTCAATAGACTCGTCAATATAGCCACTCCAGCGAGTGGCGTTGCGAACTTTGGCCCCGCGTAAGGTATACAAGTTGTGCAGAGTGCTGGAGACGACTTCGGCGCCACAGAAAGCGCCCATCTGCGGCAGATAAAACATAAACTCCGCCGGCGCCTCTGATTCAGGTGCATACAGAAACTCAAAATCGACACCATCAATGGTCAACGCCAGTAAATCATCATTAATCAATGTGGTGGGCTCAAGGACTCCCGGGCTACCAATCGCCGGGTTTTTGCCCAGCCCCGAGCCCACATGTCCGCGCTCGGTGCGAGCCAATTGGGTACCATACATATAGGCTGAGCGGCGACTCATGGCAATGCCAGCAATGACGTTCTCGCTGGTGACCTCCTCCATAAATCCATCCGGCGCAATAATTTGCACCTTTCCGGACGCTACGTCAGCCGGTGAAACCACGCCCAGTACGCCGCCAAAGTGATCGATATGACTGTGTGTAAACAGTACCGCAACCACCGGCTTGTTACCCAGGTGCTCGCGAGCAAAATCCAGCGCCACGGCTGCTGTTTCTTTAGCGGTCAAAGGATCCACCAGTATCCAGCCGCTATCGCCCTCAATGATGGTCATATTCGCCAGGTCGTGGCCGCGCAATTGGTAGATGCGATCCGCCACCTGATACAAACCATGCATATTGTTAAGCTGCGCCTGCCGCCATAGACTGGGATTGACGCTGGCGGGAGCATCACCGGTAATAAACTCGTAGGCAGTCTGGTCCCAAATAGGCTCGGCGCCCGGTCCCTCAATGCGCAATGCGGGCATGCGGGCAATCAGACCTTTACTGGCATCGGCAAAATCCTGCCGATCTTCAAAAGGCGCCTCATCTAATACGGCAGCATTGCGCCGAATGGTCTCGGCACTGGGCGCGGTATGACCCTGTGCGTCGGCATCTGGATCAATCGGAATTGCAGTATCGTTACTGCAAGCGACGCTAAGCGCCAATATCACAATGCTACCAAGGCGCGCTAAAGTGGTATACGACATGCTGAGCTCCCTTCTGCGGAGCGACAGTGTAGCGCGAAGCAAATCAAAAATAATAGCGCCGGCTGCGATCGCTCTTACGCCGGCGCGCTTAAACCATCGCGGCTGCGCTAAAATCACTGCCCTTGCCGTTCACCAGTGCCGCAGCACCACGCTTGGCGCTCTTTTTCGCCTTAGCTTTCTTGGCAGTGCTCTTTTTCACAGTGCCCGTTTTACCAGTCACGCCGGTTGTCTTACTACTGCTTTTCTTTGCCAAAGGACGTCGTGGCCTGCGCCGTGCCGCACGCGGTTTCAGATCACCGCTTTCAAAGCGCTCCAGAATAGAGTCCAAGGTTCGGCTGATGCGGGTGCAAGTGTCAATTTCACCAATGTGCGGCCAGGTAGAGCGCTCGCCCTGCTGCATCAGACTCAGCATTTCTTTTTCAGTGACATGCGATAGTAGCTTTAACGGATTATAAAAGCTGAAACCGGGCACTATATTTATATCGCCGCGGTAATTCTGGTCGAGCAGACTATGCACACTATTAAGCAGCATGTTGAAACGCGGGTATTCCGAACCCTGCTGTACCCGGGTTCGATAGATGTTGAGAGCATCGCGGCCTAACTCAATGCCAAATTTACTCAGCGACCCAACCAGCTTGTGGCTCTCGGTACGCGTATTCATGAACGGCAGCACCATAGGGTTGACCATACTTACTATCGAATGATTGGTGCTGTAGAGACGCCCCAGGCGTTTGGCCGGCAGGTCGTCGCTGATCGAACCGTCAACCCACTTACGCGAAGGCAAATAGGGCTGTGGATCGCCATGCACATTTTTTGCACTCAAAGTTACCGGCGGAAAAACCCCCGGCACTGCACAAGACGCCATCACCGCCGAACGAATATAGACATTCGGTGAGGCAATCGCATTCAGTAATCTTGAAGTTTGCTGCGGCTCTGAGGGAGCTACCGAAATACTGATCTGGCGCCCGGTCTTTTCGTAAGCCTCTTGAAAGGTGAGGTCAGGTATCAACCGCTCAACCATCAACTGCAGGTCATGTACGTCCATGGTAATGTTGCCACCCCGGAGCAAGCGCTCAAATACCGTAGCTTCCTCCACCGCTTCTTGCTGGACATGCGCGGGGTCGTAGAACTTGGTCAGTTCGTCTTCGGTCTGAGTGCCTAGCACTCCGGCAATCATAGAACCGGCGCTGGCACCGGATATAACCCGCGGCAGCAATTGTTGGTCCAGTAAGGCCTTGACCACTCCCAGGTGGTAAAAACCCAGCACCCCGCCACCACTAAGCATCAGCGCAGACCGCCCATAGCAGTGATTAGCGCGATAAAAGAAGTCGAGTTTGTCCGCCACGCTAATTTTGCCATCGTCCAGTTCCGCCAGATGGTTCAGCGCCAGCACAATTTCTTCAACGTAGTCTTCGACCAACACCTTAGTGCCGCCCAGGGCTTCATGATGGAGTTTACTGCTACCCATACCGCCCATATTGCCGTGTATACCCTCGTTGAGGGTGAACAAAAGACCAATATCATCATGCCGCGCGCGCAGGTTGCGCAGCCGGTCGAGACGGCGTCGAATAGTGGTGAAATCGTAAAGCGGGGTCTGATCGACTTCGCGCCAGCGACGCATGCCACTGACATCATCATGCTGCAGCGCAAGATCGCGCCACTCATCGTAGCTGGCCGCGCGTTCCAGTTTTTTATCCAGCTGCTTTAGTCGTCTGCTCTTGATCACTGCCGATACCTCGGGCGTTATGATAATACTGCAAGCTTAAAGCAAGCTGGACGCTCAGGACAGGAACTATATCAGTTTTTAGGCAGATATCCTGACCCGCTAATTTATAGACGATCACCGCATTTAGCCCCACGATTACCGATAATAGCTCAGCCTACACCACCAAAAGCCCTGGGCATCTGCATATTCAGTCGCTCCAGACCACCGTTTATCGCCAAAATGTCCCCCGTAATATAACTACCCGCGGGCGATGCCAGGTACAGCGCGCCCAGAGCGATATCCTCGACCTCGCCAAGACGGCCCATGGGGGTCAATTCCACCATCGTCTGCTCGATCTCAGGAGTGAGTACTGTGTTCAAAGCGTCCGTACGGGTGGATCCCACCGCAATGGCATTCACCCGCACCAGTGGCGCAAACTCCTGCGCCAGCTCGCGGGTCAGCAGTGACAACGCGCCCTTGGCAGTACCGTAAGTTGAAAAACAGGGCGTTGGTTTTTCGCCTGCCACCGAAGAAATATTCACGATTGACCCGCCCCCCGCAGAATCCACCATTTTAGGGACGCAGATATTGGTCATCGCGTAGGCGCTGCTGACATTAAAATGGAAGGCGTCGTTAAATTTACGGGTGGAGGTACTGAGCGCCGGCGCCGGTGGAAAGCCACCAGCGTTATTGACCAATATGTCGATACGGCCAAATTCTGCCATCGTCGCGTCTGCCAACGCCTGTAACTGCTCTTCATCGGTCACGTCACAGCGCACCACGATGGCTCGCTGCCCCATAGCCCTAACCTTGGCTGCGACCTTTTCCAGATCGGACTCGGTACGCGCGCCTAGCGCCACGTGAGCTCCCGCCTCTGCATAAGCCAGCGCTATGCCGGCTCCAATACCTTTACCGGCGCCAGTGATAATGGCGACCTGACCATCCAGACGAAACTTGTCAAAAATACCCATTACTACTCCTCAATCGTAATCCTCATATGCACCGCATACGGCGCCCGCTAAAGCCAGCGACAGTAAAGCACAGGCATCCAAAAACTATCCAGCAACCGACGCCCTGACAGGTATAAACACGCGCACCGATAGAAATTAATAATCTCAATACGTCGAATTTTAGTACACTTGAGTCCGCTTTAGGTTGGGGGACGTTTGTGCGCGCTTATTTACTGGTTGGAGCTCTGCTCCTGGCCATCTTTGGATCAATTGCCGGCTACCTTGCCTGGCGTTTCTCCACCTTTGCCAATATGGACTTCACTCCGCCACCGGTGACCATCGCCGCTGGTGTTGCCATAACGCAGCAGCGGGTACCGCAACTAGAAGCAGTAGGCACCGTGAAAGCGGTGCGCGGTGTGGATTTAACCTGCGAAACCAGTGGTGAGATCACCGCGATTAACTTCAGTTCCGGTGGCACCGTGAATGCCGGCGATGTGCTGGTAGTACTGAATGACCAAGTGGAGCAGGCCAGTCTGCGCAGTCAGGTTGCCAACCTCGAATTGGCAGATGTGCTCTATCAGCGCGACAGCAAACTGATCAAGCAGAAGTCTATCCCTGAATCCCAGTACGATCGGTCCAAAGCTGACCTGGCGCGAGCCAAGGCGCAGTTGGCAGAGACGGAAGCGCGCATCCGGAACAAACGCATCGTAGCGCCGTTCGCTGGAACCGTCGGCATCCGCCAGGTGGACGTCGGTGATTACATTTCACCGGGGACAACAATTGCCTCCCTGCAGGATCTGACCGAACTCGAAATAGACTTCAATATTCCAGCGCGCTACGCCACAGGCTTAAGCCCCGGGCAAGCTATAACCCTCATTGTGGACGCGTTTCCGAACCGGGTCTTCAACGCCAACCTGCAGGCGCTGGATTCGCGTGTGGACTCGGATACGCTAAACTTGCTGGCTCGCGCACGCATCAATGACGGTGATGGCTTGCTGCCGGGTATGTTCGCCAGCCTGCAAATCCGCATGGGTGAGAGTGCCGCCCTCACCGTAGTGCCCGAGACCGCCATCAGCTATTCGCTGCAGGGCAATACGGTTTACGTGATCAGCGAGCGCGACGAGGGAGGCCTGACGGTTACGGCCAAAGTCGTGCAGGTTGGCAACGTGGTGAATGGCAATGTCGCTATCATCAGCGGTATCGAGCCCGGCGACAGGGTCGTTACGGCGGGCCAGAATAAGCTCTACCGCGGCGCCAGCGTGGTGGTCGACAACTCTGTGGAAATGCAGTGAGCATGGCCTTCACTGACCTGTTTATCAAACGTCCGGTGCTGGCCATAGTGGTCAGCTGTCTGCTGCTGTTACTGGGAGCGCAGGCTGCCAGCCAACTTGAGATTCGGCAGTTTCCGGAACTGGAAAAAAGCGTTATCTACGTCAACACCTTTTATCCAGGCGCCAGCGCCAGTACGGTACAGGGCTTTGTCACGACGCCGCTGCAAAACTCAATTTCTGCCGCCCGCGGGGTCGAATACCTTACCTCAACCAGCAGTCCGGGAAGTTCGCGGATTCAGGTCCACGTGCGACTGGGCGAAAACACCAGCGAGGTATTGAGTGAGGTCATCGCTAAAGTTAACGAAGCGCGCTCCACCCTGCCGCGCGAAATTGAAGACCCCATAGCGTCTACATCCACCGGCGGTGATGCCATGATGTATCTGGCTTTCCTGAGTGAGGAAATGTCCAGCGCCCAGATTACCGACTACGTAATTCGATCTATTCAGCCCGAAATCAACACCCTCGATGGCGTTGGCGTAGCGGAAGTATTCAGCAGTTCTTTTGCCATGCGCGTTTGGCTTGACCCTACTCGTATGGCAGCAGCTGGTGTCACCGCCACCGATGTCAGCAGCGCTATTCAACGCGAAAATTACGTCTCTACGGCGGGCACCACCCGCGGATTGCTGGTGCGCGCCAGCGTAGACGCAGCCACAGATATGCAATCACCGGGGCAGTTCGCCAATATTGTCGTGCGGCAAATTGGCGAACGCAGAGTGCGCCTGGGCGACGTGGCGAAGTTGGAGCTCGATCAGGAAAACTACGACTTCACGCAATTTTCAACCGATCGCCCGGCGATTTTCCTCAAGATCAATGAAGCACCCGGCGCCAACCCACTGCAGGTAGCGAAACGTATTCACGCTGTGCTGCCGGCGATTGAGGCACAGTTCCCTGCTGATATGGAGCTGTTCATCGATATGGATGCGTCGATCCAGATCGAGGGAGCCATGTTGGAAGTCGTCAAAACCCTGCTAGAAGCCGCCGCCATTGTTATGTTGGTGATCTACCTCTTCCTGGGTTCAATACGGGTGGTGATTATTCCGCTGCTGACCATTCCACTGTCACTCATCGGGGTTCTGTTTGGCATTTTTGCGATGGGGTTTTCTATCAATTTGCTGACCCTGCTGGCTATGGTCATAGCTATAGGTCTGGTGGTAGATGACGCCATAGTGGTGGTGGAGAATGTCCACCGTCATATTGAAGACGGTAAACAACCGCGAGAGGCGGCGCTGCTGGGTGCGCGTCAGGTCGCGCTGCCGGTTATTGCAATGACCCTGACATTGGCTGCAGTCTATGCCCCGATTGGCTTTCTCGGGGGTATCACTGGGACACTGTTCAGCGAATTTGCGCTGACTTTGGCCGGTGCGGTGATGGTTTCGGGCATCGTCGCCCTCACGCTGAGCCCAATGATGTGTGCCACTTTTTTGCAGAATCACGAGAAACAGGGCAAGGTCGCCGACTGGCTCGACCAGCGCTTCGACAGTCTGCGCGCGTTATACCAGCGCGGACTGCAGGCCAGTCTGGCCAATCGCGGCGCGATTATTATGTTTGCGCTGGTGATATTGGTGAGCCTGCCTCTGCTGCTCTCACTGTCCCAAAAAGAGCTCGCCCCGGCCGAAGATTCAGGTTTCTTTTTTGTGGTAGCAACGCCACCAGACTATAGCAACATTGAATATGTCACTCCGTTCCTCAAACAGTTGATCAGCACGGTCAAAGCGGTTCCTGAATTCAGTCACTCCTTCCACGTCAATTCCACCAGCACTGTGTTTGGCGGCATTCAACTGGTTCCCTGGGACGAGCGCACTCGCACCCAGCAAGAAATACAAGCCGAGGTACAAAGCGAGCTAAGCCGCAATAGCGGCCTCGAGGTCTTCAGTTTCGGCAGTCCCGCCCTGCCCGGCACTGGCGGCGGATTACCACTGCAGTTTGTGGTTTCTTCAACCGCCGACTATGAACGGGTTGATGAGGTTGCAGAAGAATTAATGCAAGCGGCCAGAGAGTCGGGGCTGTTCATTTTTGTCACCAAAGATCTGCGCTTCAGTCGCCCGGAAATATCGGTAAAGATAGACCGCGATCGCGCCGCACGGCTTGGAGTTTCCATGCGGGAGATTGGCCAGACACTGCAAATCATGTTGGGCGAGGCGGAAGTTAACCGGTTCTCACTGGAGGGTCGCAGCTACAAAGTGATTCCTCAGGCAGGCAATGGTTTCAGATTGACCAAGGAGTGGCTGGAACGCTATTACGTGCGCAGTAGCAGTGGACGCTTAATCACCCTCGACACACTGATTTCCATCGAGCAGACCGTGCAACCCAACACCTTGGCTCAGTACCAGCAGCTTAATAGCGCAACCATCAGCGGCATGGTGATGCCACCCAATACACTCGGCACCGGTCTGGAATTTCTCGAGCAAAAACTGGCGGAAATCGCCCCCAGTGGGTTTAAGCCAGGTTATACCGGAGAGTCACGGCGTTATATTCAGGAGACCGGCAGCTTCCTGATACTCTTCACGGCCTCACTATTACTGATTTACCTGGTACTGGCGGCTCAATTTAATAGCTTCCGCGATCCCTTCGTGGTGTTGATCAGTGTGCCCATGTCAATTTTTGGCGCGGTAGTGCCTATTGCTCTCGGCTTCGCATCCTTCAATATATACACTCAGGTAGGCTTGCTGACGCTGATCGGCTTGATCAGCAAACATGGCATTCTCATTGTCGATTTTGCCAACCAACTGGTGTTACAGGGCCGCGACCGGCAACAAGCTGTCATAGAGGCAGCAGGCTTGCGCCTGCGCCCTATTCTGATGACAACCTTTGCTACGGTGCTAGGAGTTTCCCCTTTGCTGATGGCTGCGGGACCGGGTGCTAACAGCCGCTACGTCATTGGACTGATGATTACCGCCGGCATGCTCGTCGGTACTCTATTCACCCTTTTCGTATTGCCGGTGTTCTACATGCTATTGGAGAAACGCGGCAAGACAGTCGACAGTCTCGGCTATAACGCGGCCGCTACCGACACTGCCGCCGAGCCTGCTACAGGCTAGCTCTTGCCGTCGCGGTAGGCATCAGCCAGATGGCGTTTGTAGAGCTTGCCGTTTTCCATGCGCGGCAGCTGCTCCATAAAGTCCACCGAGCGCGGCACTTTAAAAGTTGCCAGACGTTCCTTGCACCACTCCAGCAGTTGCTGCGAAAGTTCATCCCCCGCCTGATCCATACTCACTGGCTGCACCACGGCTTTGACTTCTTCGCCAAATTCTTCATTGGGGATTCCAAACACAGCGACGTCAGCCACCTGCTCATGATTGATCAGTAGATTTTCAATTTCCTGTGGGTAGATATTCACGCCACCTGAAATGATCATGAAATTCTTACGGTCGGTGAGGTAGAGAAAACCGTCTTCATCAACGTAACCAACATCGCCAAGCGTAGACCAGCCCTTTTTATTGTAGGCGCCTGCAGTTTTCTCCGGCTCGTTGTAGTACTCAAAAGGATTGCCGTTACCAATATAAATCGTGCCTGTTTCACCGGTGGCAACTTCTTCACCGTCTTCGCCCACAATATGTAGCTCGCCGGAGATGGCGGGCCCCACTGAGCCCTTGTGCGTTAACCAGCTAGCGGAATCGATAATAGTCATGCCCGATCCTTCGGAGCCGCTGTAATACTCAAATATCACTTCGCCCCACCAGTCGATCATCTTTTCCTTAATCTCGATCGGGCACGGAGCGGCGGCGTGAATCGCCACCTGCATGGAGCTGCAGTCATATTTCTGACGAGTCGCCTCTGGCAACTTCAACATGCGAATAAACATGATGGGGACCCACTGACTATGCGTTACTTTTTGCTCTTGAATAAGCTGCAGCGCGCGCTCCGCATCAAATTTCTCCATCACCACAGTGGTGCCACCTACACCCAGCAACATATTATTGTAGTGCATCGGCGCTGCGTGATAGAGCGGCGCTGGTGACAGATAGCGGGTACTTTCATTGAAACCAAATATCGCAGCGAAAGCGGCCAGATTCGGATGAGTCTCATGAATATCAGTTACCGGACTCTTGGCCAACACACCTTTGGGCTGGCCCGTAGTTCCGGAGCTATAAAGCATGGGCGTACCCATCGACTCGTCGGCGATTGGGGTGGTTGGCATAGTAGCCGTCACCTCGTCCCAGGATTCAAAGCCTGCATCTGCTCCGTTGAGCATAAAATAGTGCTGTATTTGGGGCAGCTCTCCGTGCAGTTCCCCGGCGACTGTAGCGAGCTTCTTGGAACCGATAAAGAGCTTGGCGTTACAGTTATCCAGAATGTAACGTGTTTCGTCACTGCGCAGATGCGTACTGATCGGCGTAAAGATAATGCCGGAACGCAAGGCGGCTTGGACTATCTCGAGAAACTGCCGACAGTTCTCTACCATCATGCCGATGTGATCACCGTTCTGAAGCCCCAGCGATCGAAATAAATGTGCGCCCTGATTAGAGCGCTCATCAAGTTGTTTATAGGTCACCACCTCGCCGCTGTTGCCCATAATAATGGCCGGGCGTTCGGGGTTTTCTGCTGCAGTCACACTAATATGTGCCATTGTCTACTCCTTATTATCAGCCGACAATCATACCTGAGTTGGTGCCGCATACCAGCGCCCAACGCAGAGCTGTGGGTGGCGTATTCTTAGTGTAAAAAAACCTGCAATAATTAGTGCCATATCCATGAGCGCTAGACCGCGCTTGCATTCACGCGTCCCGAGTCAGAAAATGCAGCACTCTTATAATTACGATGGAGATTCACATGTCAGAAGCCTGGATCATAGACGCTTGTCGCACACCCCGCGGCATTGGTAAGCCCGGCAAAGGCGCGCTCGCAGAATGTCACCCACAGCGCCTGGGTGCGACTGTACTGGAGGCACTGGCACAGCGAAATGGCTTTGCTACTGCTGATGTCGACGACATCGTCTGGGGCACCAGCGCCCAAATGGGGCCTCAAGCCGGAGACTTGGGACGTATGTGCGCTCTGGACGCTGGCTATGACGTGCGCTCTAGCGGCATGACGCTAGACCGCTTTTGCGGATCCGGTATCACCGCAGTAAATATAGCTGCGGCCAATATTATGGCCGGCATGGAGGACCTCAGCATCGGCGGTGGCACCGAAATGATGTCCCTCAGCGGCCAGTTTAAGCGCTTCCCCATTATGGACCAGGGCAACACCCACCTGCGCCAGTTGCATCCACAGACCCATCAGGGGCTGTGTGCGGACACTATTGCCACGCTGGAGGGCATCCCCCGTGAAGCATTGGATGAGCTGGCAATGGTGTCACAGCAACGCGCCGATCACGCCATAAAGAACGGTCACTTCGAGCGCAGTCTGATTCCAGTTTACAACGATGACGGCAGCCTCGCACTGGATCACGAAGAGTTTCCGCGGCCACAAACCACTGCTCAGGGATTGGCTGATCTGAAGCCATCCTTTGCTGCACTGGCCGACTATGCGCTGGACGAATCAGGACTGACTTTCCGTGGTCTGATGCAGCAAAAGTATCCCGGGCTCGACATCAACCACGTCCATCATGCCGGCAATTCGTCAGGCGTAGTAGACGGTGCAGCCGCGGTGCTACTGGCTTCGCCAGACTACGCTCGCGCCAATGGCCTGAAGCCACGCGCACGTATTGTGGCAATGACCAACATGGGCGACTGCCCTACTCTGATGCTGAACGCACCGGTACCTGCTGCACGCAAAGTGTTGGCGCGGGCGGGGTTAGAGTTGGCAGATATCGATCTGTTTGAAATCAATGAGGCCTTTGCCGTAGTCGCGGAGAAGTTTATTCGGGATCTCAATCTGGATCGTGACAAGGTCAATGTTAACGGCGGTGCCATGGCGCTGGGGCACCCGATTGGCGCCACCGGTTCGATTTTGATCGGCACCATGCTCGATGAGTTGGAGCGCCGTGATCTGCAACGCGGCCTGATTACCATGTGCGCGGGTGGCGGCATGGCACCGGCTATTATTATCGAGCGAGTCTAGGCTAGCCCGGGCGCATTGGGCGGCGACTGTTACAGTTGCCGCATCAATGATTCCTGCATACAGGTCGCTACCAGCGCGCCCGCTGTATTGTAGAAACGACCGTGACTAAGTCCTCTGCCGCCACCTAGCCGTTGCGCCTCAGTGATATGCAGTAGCCACTCATCGGCCCTGAAAGGGGCATGAAACCAGATAGCATGATCCAGACTTGCGCACTGCATGCCCTCGCTATAGTGCTTGCCATGGGTAATTAACGCGACGTCGATCAGAAATGCGTCTGACATATAGGCGAGCAGACCCTCGTGCAAACCGGGCTCATCGGCTACCGGGGCAGTGGTCTTCATCCAGGCCTGCAGCACTGGCTCCCTAGCTACTGGCTTAACCCAGTCCACCGGATTGACCACGCGGACGTCCAGGTCGGAGCCGGTAACAATCATAAACTGCGGGTTAATCTCGCCATTGGCCAGTTCACGGGCGCGCTCGCTCTGCAGGCCTTCGGGTCCTGGAATGTCCGGCATCTCCAGCGCATACTCGTCGCTCTGTTCGGGTTTTTGAAACGACAACGAACTGACCAGAATCGGTCTGCCATGCTGGTGGGCGACCACTCTACGAGAACTGAAACTGCCGCCGTCTCGAGCGCGCTCTACCTCCAACTCAACCGCTACAGCTGGATCACCGGGTCGCAGAAAATACGCGTGCTGGGAATGCACCCGCCGGTCCGGCTCTATTGTCATCACCGCCGCGCGCAGGGTCTGCGCCAGCACTTGTCCACCGTAAAGGCGCGGCCCTTCCGGGTGGGTATTAGCAGCCGTAAAATTATCACCGTCTACCACAGTCGGTGTCAGGGTGTTGAGCAGGTGGGTCAGGGTCTGTCTGTCGGTCACGGGTATTCTCCTAGGGGCGACTATTATGCAGACTGAACAACAAATTCCAAGTACAACCAGAATGCCTGCGCTAACACATCTGCTATTACCTCAAGGTTGTGAAATAACTCAATATCACTGACACTAAGCTTCACGATTTCTGACAACGGCAAGGTTATGCATTACGTAAGACTAAAGCAGGTTATTGCAAGACACAGCCACTACGCCTCTTTGGCGAACCTCTCGTCACTGCTGCTGCGAACCGTAAGTTTGGCCGTGCTGCTCAGCGCAGCAAGTCTGGCCAGCGCAGGCCCGCAACTTACCGTCTTCGACTGCGGCAAGTTGAACTTCGAATCCATTACGGCATTTGGCTTGGGCGACGATGCCACAGAGGTGCGAGAACTGTTTGTCCCCTGCTACCTGATACAACATGAAAAGGGTTTACTACTTTGGGACTTCGGTTTACCGCTGGAGATAGCAGGTGCCGGCAAAATCGATCTGCAACCAGGCTCCTGGATGCAATACGACAGGTCACTACTGCAGCAGCTGAAAAAACTTGCGCTTACTCCTGACGACATCAGTTTCATAGCACCCTCACACATGCACTTTGACCACGTCGGTGCTATTAGCGCATTCCCAAAGGCCACCTTACTTATCGCCAATAAAGAATACACAGCAGCATTCGAGAACGCAGAGTCGAACACATTCTATGACCTCAGCCTTTACGCCTCAGTCGCGGACAATCCACGCGTTTTACTCGACGACGACTACGATGTTTTTGGCGATGGCACGGTGATGATAATCCCCGCCCCCGGACACACCCCCGGACATCAGGTACTGCTGGTGCGCCTCGCCAATACTGGCACAGTTCTATTGTCTGGCGATCTTTACCATTTCGAAGCCTCCGTAGAAAAGCATGCAATCCCGGAATTTAATACCGATCCAGCCCAAACTAGAGCGTCCATGGATAAAATAGAGACGTTACTGAAAACGGAAACGGCGACTTTGTGGATCGAACACAATATGGCCCTAGCCAACAGTCTGGAGTTAGCACCGGCCAGCTATGATTAGTCGTACAGCAGGCGCCGCAGCGTCTGAAATTAGTTAGACGCAGACTCAAGCGCAGCGCAAAAAATAACAATAACCGGAGTCGACCATGCAAACTGAGCAGACCACTAACCATCAAAAGCCTTGGCAAGATCCACTTATGGCGCACGTCTCAGGCTTTCGTACGGGCACTGACGATCTTTCCTATCATATCGATGCCAGCCAGATTCGCGGCAAGATACCCGAGACGCTGCAAGGGATTTTCCTGCGTAATGGTCCCGCGCGCAATGAACTGGCTGGCAAAAAGTTTGGCCATTGGTTCGATGGCGACGGCTGCGTGCACACGTTTCGGATCGAAAACGGCGCTGTGGATTACCGTTGCAGCTTTGTGAAGACCCCCAAATATGTTGACGAAACCGAAGCTCAGCAAGTTCGCTACCGCAGCTATGGGCACAATGCGCCAGGCGGATTTTTCCGGAATTTGCATATGCCTGCCAACGCCGCCAACACCAGCATTGTTTACCACGGCGGCAAGCTACTAACACTATTTGAAGGTGGCCTGCCCTGGCGCCTTGATCTCGATACACTTGCCACCATAGGACCAGAGGACTTTGACGGAGCTCTGAAGGGCATGGACACCTTCAGTGCCCACGGCAAACTGCATCCGCGCACGGGAGATTATTTCAATTTCGGCATGGGCGGCGGCCTAAAGGGTCCACAGTTGAGTCTTTATCAAATTGATCAACAGGGCAAGATGGCGCGCCGCGGCAACGTCGCGATTGATAGCATGGCGTTCTGTCACGACAACGCCATGACTGAGAATTATCTGGTATTTATGGTCATGCCGGTTACCTTTGGCAGTCTATTTAAGGTCATTACCGCCCGCGACACCATTGACAACAATATGGCGTTTCGAGCCGAGCTCGGCATGAAAGTCTACGTGGTGGCACTGGAGGATTTCAGCCTGGTTCGCACCTTTGAAGTCGAGCCATTCATGTACGCTCATAGCTCCAATTGTTGGGAGAAAGATGGCGAGCTGTTTATAGATGTGGTGGCGATGAATGATGAGGATGCCGAAGTGGGTACTGCATTTTCACGCAACCTGTTCAGCCAACCGCGACCGGCTACCGGTGCCATGCGCCGGTTCCGCTTTAACCTCAACACCGGAGCTTCCAGCACTGAGGCACTGCCTTGCGCCGTGCCCTGTGAATTTCCGCAGTGGGATATGCGTCGAACCGGGCAGGAGTCACGATTTATTTATACCGCCGGCATCTGCGAGAACGAAACCCCGGGCTTCTATAATGCGATACAGCGTATAGACTTGCTGCGCGGCGAAGCTTCAGCCTATGACTGCGGCCCGGCACGCTATACCTCGGAGCCAATCTTTGTGCCACGCAGCCCTGATGCTGACGAAGGCGATGGCTACATTCTGGCGGTGATTTACGATGCCAATACAAAGCTTTCCGAGCTGCTGATACTGGATGCCACCAATCTCGATGAAGAAATCGCTTCTGTACCCCTGCGTAACCACATACCGCACGGCTTTCACTGCGGCTTCACCGCGCTCCCATAGAGCTATTTTACGACTTAGGTATTGCGACTATCCTATTGTTTTTAATGGATTTAACTGGAATTTTTAGGCCTACCTATTTACAGTGATACTGCCAGCGCAGACACCGCGT
This sequence comes from Candidatus Litorirhabdus singularis, assembly GCF_026262625.1. GTDB lineage: Bacteria > Pseudomonadota > Gammaproteobacteria > Pseudomonadales > Halieaceae > Litorirhabdus > Litorirhabdus singularis. Next base: position 217,578 of record NZ_SHNN01000002.1, on the reverse strand, counting down.
TATAGTGGGTCTGTTAACGGCCAATAGGGAGCAAAGCAATGCAACTGAACTGTGACTTGGGAGAAAGCTTTGGCAGTTGGGACATGGGTCTCGATGAGCAGGTTATGCCGCACATCCACCAGGCTAACATTGCTACCGGCTTTCACGCAGGCGACCCGGTCACCATTCATCGCACCCTGCAGTTAGCTGCCAGACATAACGTTACGGTCGGTGCGCACCCCGCCTACCCGGATCTGGTCGGCTTTGGCCGCAGATCCATGCGCTGTTCCCATGAGGAGATCGTGGCCAGTGTGCTCTATCAGATTGCTGCTCTGGACGGCATGGCCGCCAGTTGTGGAGTGAAAATGCGCTACGTAAAGCCACACGGGGCTCTCTACAACGATATGATGGCGATGGGCACAGTGCGCGCTGCGATCTTCGAGGCGATCGCCAGCTACCATCGTCCGCTTATCTATATGCTACAGGCCACGCCGGAGCAGGACCTGCACCGCGCCGAAGCCGCCGCCGCTAATGTGGAAGTCTGGTTCGAAGCCTTTGCTGACCGCTGCTACGACGATCAGGGCGCACTATTGGCGCGCAGCCAGCCAGGCGCGGTGCACAATCAAGAGCGAATGCTGGCGCAGGTACGCCAAATTTGCAGTAGCGCCACGGTTACCACGGTCAGCGGCGCGACACTGCCTATGGTCGCCGATACGCTATGTGTGCACGGTGATAACCCAGCCGGCGTGCAAGCCATTCGCGAAATTCGCGCACTGGTAGACGCGCAGCGGCAGGTCTGAGCGTGCTGGAGATACACAGCGCCGGCGAAAACGCAGTTATGGTTTACCTGGGCGAAGGTCAGAGCCCGGAGGTCTCCGCAAGGGTGCAACAGGCCTGCAAGGACATTGAGGTGGCCCTGGGCGCGGACCTGATTGATCTGGTGCCCTCCTACGCTTCCGTTCTGGTTATCTACCAACCTCTGACTACCGATCACCTCAGCGTGCACAGCCGCGTCCGGCTGGCTCTTATAGCAACACAATCGACAGCCCCGGATAGCGGCCGTCTGGTGCACCTGCCGGTCTGGTATGACCACGAGTCCGGTCCCGATCTGCAGAGTCTGGCTGAAACAGCCGGGCTGACGCCAGAACAAGTCATCGATATTCATCAGGCGACAGAGTATCGCGTTTACGCCATTGGCTTTGCCCCAGGGTTTGCCTACCTCGGTGAGGTCGATCCACGCATAGCGACTCCCCGCAAGACCACGCCCCGACAAAAAGTACCGGCCGGCGCAGTCGCCATCGCTGATGCGCAAACTGCCGTTTACCCGGCGCCATCCCCGGGCGGCTGGAATCTTATCGGACTTTGCCCACAACCTATGTTCGACCCGAATAACGAACCTAATATGCCTGTTAGCGTTGGCGACCGGGTACGTTTTGAAGCCGTCAGTCGCCAGCGCTATCTGGAATTGGGAGGCCAGCTATGACCGGACTGCGAGTGCTGCAACCGGGCATGCTAAGCCTATTGCAGGACGGTGGACGCTTTGGCCAGCATCGGCTGGGGCTCACCTGTGGTGGACCACTGGATCTGCCCGCACAGCGCTGTGCCAATGCGCTACTGCACAACCCGCTGGACACCACCGCATTAGAAATCAGCTTCGGTGGCCTGCAGCTTGAGGTCTTGCACGACACCATGATCGCCGTGACGGGCGGTGACAGCCCCTTTACCATCAACGGCGCAGAGCGGGAAATATGGCGTAGCCACGCAGTCCGCGCCGGAGACATGCTCGGCTTTGGCTTTGCCAGACGATTCTGTCGCTGCTATCTGGCAGTCGCGGGTGGCTTCACCGTAACACCCCAGTTTGGCAGTACCTCCACAGTACCGCGCGAAGGCATCGGCGGTTTGAACGGCAATCGTCTCGCCAAGAACGATGTGCTGCCTTGCGTTCAAACCGCAGCGCGGCCGTGCCTGAACCTGCCGATTGAGCAGCGCCCGCACTACAGTGACCAGATTCAAGTCCGGGTTATACCAGGCTATCAACAGCAGCAGTTCAGCCGCCTGCAACAGCGGCGTTTTTTCAGCGCTCGGTATCAGGTTACAGACCGTGCCGATCGCATGGGCTATCGCCTGCACGGCCCTGCCATAAGCTGTGATATTGAGGGCATCCTGTCGGAGGGTATCTGTCACGGTGCCATTCAGATTCCAGCTGATGGTCAACCCATCGTGCTGCTTAACGATCGTCAGACCATCGGTGGTTATCCTAAAATAGGCTCGGCACTATCGCTGGATACCGCACTGCTAGGCCAACTGATGCCCGGCGCCGAAGTTAGCTTTACCGCAGTCACCCAGTACACCGCACACAACGCACTGCACCTTGCCGCCAGCCGCTATAGTCGACTGCAGGCGCTGCCCTGTGAGTGAACAAACTGCACTGAGCGAGGAGCAGCTGAGTCCGGCGATCGAAGAGCTACTGGTTGCACGTAATCCGCGCGGCATGGCCAGTATTCGTAATGTTCTGCCAGCGGGATATTACGCTCGCGCGGCGCGGGTGCTTAATACGGTCCGTGGCACGGTACTTATCGGCACCGGTTTCCCCGTACTAGACACCTTTGAAACCGATGGCCCGGTGGGCGCCATAGCGCTCTATCAAACTCTCCAGGCTATCGGCGCGCACCCTGTCCTCGTCTGTGGCCCACCGCTGTCCCGCGTTTTGAAACAGAATTACCGGGTTCATGAAATTGCGGTCGGTGGCCGCAATTCAAGACAGGCAGAGGCAAGTGCGGCCTTGCAACTCTGGCAGCCCGAAGCGATTGTTTCCATTGAGCGCCCCGGGCTATCAGCCCGCGGCCATTACAGTAATATACGTGGCGAAGACATCAGTGAGCGCTGCGCCTGTTTCGACGATTTCCTTAACCAGGCCAGCTGCCCGACGATTGCCATCGGTGATGGTGGCAATGAAATAGGTATGGGCAATGTGCACGAGCATCTACTCAATTTCGACATAGAACCAACAATAACCTGTTGCGACGAACTGCTGGTGGCCGATGTATCTAACTGGGGCGCGCTAGGGCTTATAGCTATAATTGGGTATTGGCAGGGACAGGACCTGCTTGGCACACTCTCTACTCGCAACACCCTTGCCTACCTGTCTGCCCACGGCAGTGTCGATGGCGTTACCCGGCAAAACACCTTGACGGAAGATGGTCTTCCTGTCGAAACTGGCGAGTCGGTGTTGCTGCAACTGCGTAAGATGACTGGGTTTGGAGACCTGCTATGAGTATTGTATATCTGGACGGCGATTACCTGCCGATGGCTGAAGCTCGCATTTCACCGATGGACCGGGGGTTTCTCTTTGGCGACGGCATCTATGAGGTTATACCCTCTTACGGCGGGCGCATGGTGGGTTTCAAAGCTCACATCGAGCGTATGCAAGAGGGCCTGAAGGCTATTGATATCAACCTAGACTTCAGTGCCCAGCAATGGCGGACACTGTGCGAACAGCTGATCGAACACAACGGCGGCGGCGACCTGGGCATCTACCTGCATGTCAGCCGAGGCGCAGATACCAAACGCTCTCATGCCTACCCTGAAGGCATCACACCGACGCTGTTCGCATTCTCCTTTGATATCCCACCGGCACCCGTGGCTGATAAATCGGCCACCAAATGCTACTCAGTGACCACCGCCGAAGACTTGCGCTGGAAACGCTGCAACATCAAATCAACGGCTCTGCTTGGCAATGTAATGCATTTCAACCAAAGCTATCGTGGCGGTAATAATGAAACTATTCTCTACAATAACGCTGGCGAGCTCACTGAAGCCAGCGCTTGCAACGTGTATATAGTCAAGGACGGCGTTGTCATTACTCCGCCAACCGACCACCAGATATTGCCGGGTGTTACGCGCCTGCTGCTGCTCAATATGCTGCGCGCAGACGGTGAAATCTCCGTGCTGGAGCGCGATGTGACATTAGCAGAGCTACGCAATGCCGATGAAGTCTGGCTGTCGAGTTCTACCAAGGAAGTTGCCCCGGTCACCGAGGTCGATGGGAAAGCCATCGGGAACGGTGAACCGGGAGATGTATGGCTGCGGGCACAGACCTTGTTTAGCCAACACAAGTACGCCTACTGATGAGCCGCCCGACTCGCGCCATTATCGATCTGACCGCGCTGCGCCACAACTATGAACTGGCACAGCAGCTGACGGGCGGCGGCTTGGCCATGCCCATAGTCAAAGCCAATGCCTATGGCCACGGCGCCATATTAGTTGCCTCGCAACTCGATACCATGGCTCCGGCATTTGGGGTGGCCTGTATTGAAGAAGCCATGGAACTCAGAGCGGCTGGCATCAACTCACCCATTTTACTGCTGGAGGGATTCTTTTCAGAGGATGAACTGCAGCTGGCAGCACAACACAATTTCTGGCTGATGGTACAGAATCGCAATCAACTGGCGGCGCTGGCTACTGTCAAACCCGCCACGCCGCTCACGGTCTGGTTGAAGCTCGACACCGGTATGCACCGACTCGGTTTTGATCCAGCACAGGCGGCACGCCTGCACGCCGAATTACAGTCCATGCCAGCGGTAGCCGATAATATTGTAATAGCTACCCACTTTGCCTGCGCGGATGACCTCGACAATACATTTACCGACCAGCAGATAGCTCAGTTCCAACGACATACACAGGCGTTGAATACCCTCTCCAGCTTAGCTAACTCACCGGCGCTGTTAGGCTGGCCACAGGCTCGCTCAGACTGGAATCGGCCAGGCTTTATGCTCTACGGCCAGTCCCCCTTCTCTCACGACCACCCACTGGCGAGCCGATTAAAGCCGGTAATGACGTTTCGCTCAGAAGTCATGGCCCTGCGTGAGATCGTAGCCGGCGATAGCGTTGGCTACGCCAATAGCTGGACTGCGCAGCGTAATAGTCGCATTGCCACAGTGCCAGTAGGCTATGGGGATGGTTATCCGCGCCATGCGGCCAATAGTACCCCGGTACTGATCAACGGTCAGCGCGCACGTCTGGTCGGCAGAGTGTCTATGGACCTGATTACGGTGGACGTTACCGACCTGGGGCCGGTAGCTATCGGCGACGAGGTAATTCTGTGGGGCAAGGATTTGAGCGCCAATGAAGTCGCCAGCTATGCCGACACCATTGGCTACGAGATTCTGACTCGACTGCACAATCGCGTGCCGCGAGTCATCGCGACAAGCCAGGCACCTGTGCCGAGCTAAACTCGAGGCGTAGGCGGAGTGATAGTGGCGGCGTTGTCGATCACCATTTCGGCGCCGTTCACAAACCCCGACTCGTCTGAGGCGAGGTACAGCACCAGATTGGCAATATCGGTTGGTTCACACATGGGTACAGCCGCCGCTATGGCATCGATTTCTTCCTGCGTTGCCGTATCGCGCCCCGACATAACTTTTGCCACCATCGGCGTTTTCACACCGTCTGGGTGAATAGAATTGCAGCGAATACCATTGGCCTGCTCGCGACAGTACAAGGCAACGCTCTTGGTCAGTGCGGCAACCGCTCCCTTGCTAGCGCTATAGGCGATGATGAAAGACATTCCATGCAGTGCAGCGACTGAAGACATATTAATAATCGAACCGCCGCCGCCGCAAGCTTCCATAGCTGGAATCGCATGCTTACAACCCAGAAATACGCCTTCGCTGTTAACCGCATTAGTCAGGCGAAAGCTCTCCAAATCAGTATCAACCACACTGCCCATCGTCATCAGACCCGCATTATTCACCAGGATATCGAGCCTGCCAAAATGCTCCAGAGTGCGCTCCACGACCAGCTTCCAGTTATCTTCATCGGTCACATCATGGCGGATAAACAACGCGTTCTCGCCAATACTTTTGGCAGCGGCCATCCCGTCCTTCTCATTCAGATCGGTCAGCACGACCTGTGCGCCCTGTTGTGCCAGTAACACTGCATCCGCGCGACCCATACCGCTGGCCGCACCAGTCACGATCGCCACCTTGCCTTTGACTCGGTCCATTTTCGATTTTACTCCATCACGATGAGGGCGACAGTAGACCATCGACTGCTTGCGGCCGCAATATCGACTACGGTCATTCCATGAGCAAATGGGGGCATCGGTGCCTGCATCTAGGCATTAGCTGATGACAAAGGTATGCTACCCGCTTTACGTACTGGAAATTAGCCATGGATAAGCCGACCGAACCTTCTAACAAGATCCGCTGGGTCGGACGCAGCGGTTTATTCCTACTGCTGATGTTGCCGTTTTCGGTCATCGGCATCCGCGTCGGCTTGCTCGATTTCAGTATCGGGCTGCCCCTGTTTGCCCTCAGCTGCCTTGGCTGCCTGCTGATATTAATTGGGCTGAGTGTGGTCAGTCTGATGCCCCGTTTCGCGCATAGACGGCGTCAGGCGATTCTCTGGTCGCTGCCGGTATTTCCGCCGGTATTGATATTCGGTGCGCTAATGGGCTCGGCGGGCGACTACCCGGCAATACACGATATTTCTACCGACGTCGACGATCCCCCCGCGTTTACCTCAGCCGCCACTAAAATCCGTCCCATTGGCACTAACCCTGTAGTCATCAATCCGGAGGCAATCGCTATTCAGCGCGAGGCGTATCCAGATCTTGCCACTATCATTACCGACGAATCGCCCGCTGAAGCCTTTGAGCACGCCAGCCGGGTCGCCGAATCACTGGATTGGGTAATTTATAACAGCGAACCTCATATTGGCGTGATAGAGGCCTCCTACCAGTCTTTCTGGTTCGGCTTCACTGATGATATCCACATCCGCATCCGCGCCTCTGAGGCAGGAACAGAAGTGGACCTGCGTTCGGTATCACGCGTCGGCGTCAGTGACCTTGGCGCCAATGCCAATCGTATTCGCGCCTTCGGTCAACGCTACCAACCCTGAGCATGGCTCGACCTATACTGCTAAGCCTGCTGCTGCTAATGCCAGTGTGGGCGGCAGCGGCGCCCGACTACCTCAGCTTCCATACGGAAGATGAGGCTAACACCATGGAGATTTACCAGAAAGCCAGTCCGGCCGTGGTTCACGTCACCAATAAAACGCTGCGTCGCAGCCTGTTCTCGCACAATGTTGAAGAAATCCCGCGTGGCTCTGGTACCGGCATCGTATGGGATAAGAACGGGCTTATCGTGACAAATTTCCATGTCATTCAGGGCGCCAATCGTATCCTTATCGAACTACAGGATCGCTCCGAATGGAGCGCAGAAGTCATTGGTGTGGCGCCGGAGAAAGACCTGGCCGTTTTGCGTATTGAAGCGCCTGCCGAACGGTTAAATCAGATCCCGCTAGGTGACTCACTAGAGCTTGAGGTGGGCAGAAAAGTGATTGCCATCGGCAATCCCTTCGGGCTCGATACTACGCTGACCACAGGCGTTGTAAGCGCACTTGGGCGCGAGATAGGCGCGGTTAACGGCCGTAAAATTCGCAACGTGATACAAACTGATGCCGCCATTAATCCGGGCAACTCCGGCGGCCCACTACTCAACTCACTCGGTCAGCTGATTGGCGTTAACACTGCCATCTATAGTCCCAGCGGTGGTAGTGCCGGTATCGGCTTTGCCATACCCATTAACACCGTCAGGGAAGTAGTCCCTCAGTTAATTAGCTACGGACGGCTGTTTCGACCGGTAATCGGTATCGAACTAGCCAGTGACCGCTGGCTCAGCCGACAACGCATTGAGGGTGTACCGATAGTGCGGGTGTTTCCAGGACTGCCCGCAGCCAATGCTGGCATGACCGGTGCATGGCGCAACGGCCGTGGCGAAGTGGTTCTGGGCGATATCATCGTGCAGATCGACGACACGACCATTAGTAACAGCGATGACTATCTCAGCTTTATGGAAAAGAAACGCCCGGGTGACTCAATCCTGATCACTACATGGCGCAACGGCGAGGAAAACCAGTTCCGACTGACGCTGGCAGAGCCGCAATAGAACAGCGGCTATTTGACGCAGCGGCTATCAGGCTAGCGTTCCGCCATCCATGCGTATCGATTCACCGGTAATATGGGCGCCATCTTCAGAGGCAAGCATCGCAATGACACCAGCCACTACTTCAGGGCCCTTGGGCCCGTTCAGTGAGCTTATACGCGTCAATAGTGCCGGGTCCATATTGGCCGGCATACTGATATCAAACGTCATATTGGTCTTTATATCACCCGGGCATACTGCGTTGGCCCGCACCCCTTGCTTGGCATACTCCACTGCAATAGAGCGCGTCATGGCCAGCACGCCACCTTTGGTGGCTGAGTAAGCCGCACCCCACGGCAGACCCGCCAAAGCCGCGGTAGAAGCCGCGTTAACGATATTGCCCTGACTCTCTATTAAATGCGGCAGTGCGGCACGGCACAGCAGAAACGTGCCGGTAAGATTAATGCCGATGACCTGATTCCAGGCCTCTAGACTCATCTCATGGGTCCATTCAAACTTGAGCAGGCCCGCCATATGCACTAACACCGAGAGACTTCCGTAAGCCTCGACACAGGCCGCAACGCAAGCCTCCACCTGTGCCTCATCGCTGACATCACAGCGCTGTGGCTTTGCCATGCCCCCCGCCTCGGTAATCAGTGCTGCGGTTTCGGTGGCACTCTCGAGGTTCAAATCCACACAGAAAATACTACCTCCCTCGGCCGCCAATCGCTGCGCTGCGGCGCGGCCGATGCCACTACCTGCGCCGGTAACCAGGACTACCTTTCCAGTGAATCTTTGCATAACAGGCCTTTCCTTTTTTTACTTATGAAACAATAGCTTGCACGTGACACCTAACAGGGTCAACCGGTCGCTGCTGGCGCGTCATGATGGTACAGACAGCTATACCCGGTCAACGCACCGTAGCTGACCGAAAATGTTAACATTCGGGCCGATTTAACACTTAACCAACGGCTACGCCCAGAGTAACCTGAGCGCCGTTTAAAAGGATCTAGCAGGTATGTCGATGGAGTCTCTCGATCAATTTCGCAGTGAAGTTCGCCAATGGCTCGCGGACAATTGCCCGGTATCCCAGCGCACGCCGGCTCAACCCGGTGAGCAATACTGGGGCGGTCGTCGCGCAGAATTTCCCAACGCGGACGCTCAGCTCTGGTTTGAGCGCATGCGTGACAAGGGCTGGACAGCGCCGGAGTGGCCCGCCGAGTATGGCGGAGGCGGTCTTGACGAGGCCCAGGCCAAGATTCTCAAAGATGAAATGAAAGCCATTGCCGCAAGGCCGCCCTTGGTCAGTCTGGGCATCTGGATGCTGGGGCCCGCCCTGCTGGAATACGGCAATCAGCAGCAGAAAGAAAAGTACCTGACCGCGATTGTCCGTGGTGAGCATCGCTGGTGCCAGGGCTACAGCGAACCGGGCTATGGTTCTGACCTGGCCGGCGTGCAATGTCGAGCCGAAGACAAAGGTGATCATTACCTGGTCAACGGCAGTAAAATATGGACCAGCCGTGCCGACGTGGCGGACTGGATATTCTGCCTGGTACGCACCAATACCGATGCTATCAAGCAGGAAGGTATCAGCTTTTTGCTCATCGACATGGAAACTGAAGGTATTAGCACTTCGCTGATCGAATTAATCTCCGGCGAGTCGGAGTTTTGCCAAACGTTTTTTGACAATGTCAAAGTGCCGAAGGAAAACCTGGTCGGTGAAGCGGACAAAGGCTGGTCTGTGGCCAAATCACTGCTCAAGCACGAGCGTAAACTGATGTCCGAGATGGGAACCGATATACCCTCGGTAGATCCGCGCACCATCGCCCGCGACTATGTCAGTTATAACGCCGAGGGAAAAATCGCCAACAGCGAAATCAGACGTCAACTGGCTGAATACGACATGTATATTCAGGCCGTAGGGCTCACCCACTTTCGTGGGTTTGAAGAGCGCATGCACAACATTCAGGGCAACTCGCCGCTGATCATGAAGTACGTGGGCACCGAAGCCGAGCGCCTTAAGGGCGAAGCACTGTTGGCGCTGATGGGTAGCTCGGCTCTAGGCTGGGAGGGCGACGAATTTAGCGCCACCGAAAAACAGGCACTGCGCCAATGGGCGATGTCCAAAACTCTGACCATTGCTGGAGGCACTCACGAAATCCAGCTTAATATTATTGCCAAGCGCATTCTCCAACTGCCGCAATAGGAATCACCATGTCTCTTGTATTGAATGAAGAACAAACCCTGCTGCAAAGCACTGCGCGTGACTTCCTGCTCACCAACTCACCGGTGGATGAATTCCGCAAGCTGCGCGACAGTCGCGATGCGCTGGGCTACTCAGCTGAGTTATGGCAGCAAATTGCCGACCTCGGCTGGGCCGGCATTATCATCCCAGAGCAATACGGCGGACTTGAGTTCGGCTTCCAGGGTCTGGCGGCTATTATCGAAGAAACCGGACACACGCTATTAGCGTCGCCCCTGATTAGTAGCTCAGTGCTGAGCGCCTCGGCGCTGGTGTTAGGCGGCAATGAAAAACAGAAGAACGATTTTCTGCCACAGCTGGCTAACGGCTCCATAACGTTAGCGCTGGCGCTCGAAGATGGCAATCATCATGATCCACTGGGTGTCACCACCAGCGCCAATCCCAGTGACGGCGGCTGGCTTGTTAACGGCCGCAAAGTATTTGTCATGGATGGCCACAGTGCCGATCAATTGATCCTTGTGGCTCGCACCAGTGGTGCCGCAGGTGAGAGCCAGGGGCTGTCCCTGTTTCTGGTTGATGCAGCAAGCGCTGGCATCACCCGCACTCGTACCACCATGGTAGATGGCCGAAATGCCGCCAATATCGAACTTGAGAATGTCGCAGTCGGCGCTGATCAGTTACTCGGCACGGTAGATGACGGCTGGACGATTCTGGAACCAGTGCTGGACCGCGGGCGCATCGCACTTGCCGCCGAACTGCTAGGCAGTGCCTGGGAGGCCTTTAACCGCACGGTTGAATATCTCAAGGAGCGTGAACAGTTCGGGGTCAAAATCGGCAGCTTTCAGGCGCTGCAACACCGAGCTTCCATCATGTACACGGAACTGGAACTGAGCAACTCAGTGGTTATGCACGCAGCCTCTGCGGTTGATGATGACCCTGCCGGCCTGCCCGCTATCGCCAGCCTGGCCAAGGCGCGTATGAACGATGTCTCCAAGCTGGTCACCAACGAGGCGGTGCAAATGCACGGCGGGATTGGCGTTACCGATGAACTTGATATCGGCTTGTTTCTGAAACGTTCTCGCGTCGCTATGCAGCTGCTGGGGGACTCGGGCTATCACAAAGACCGCTACGCAACTCTCAACGGGTACTAGGCGCCCACGACAGGCTTTGTCGACGCAGGCGAAGTTTGTTTGATATGCGTCAAGACAAGTGCGCCGCAGCGCGCCATAATGACGGCTGAAGCTCACCAAGGCGCGAGGTTAACCCGCATGTCGCTCTACCAAAAAGTTCTGGTCGCAGTAGATTCATCAGAAGAAGCTATTCAAGTGTTACAGGCAGCCCGTGACGTGCCCGGGATTGAAAACGCGAATGTGGAAGTTATCCACATCGCGGATAGGCCTCAGGCCGCTTACGGCCAGTGGATTGTCTACCTACCCATCAGTGAAAGCGATCTACAGCAAAAGCTATTGGAACGGCTACAACAACGGGTGGAAGCCTCCGGCCTCAACGCGGACTCGGTGCGGGTCGAATTTGGCCGGTCCAGCGACCGAATACTGGAAGAAGCCGGGAATCAGCATACGGATCTCATTGTGGTTGGCAGCCATGGCCGACACGGCATCAAACTGGTACTTGGCTCAACCGCCAACGCTATCTTGCATCGTGCCAAGTGCGACGTGCTGGCAGTGCGCATCGCCGAGTAGGCGTCGCCGATAAGCTAGAGGGCCAAAGCGCTGGGACAGCCCGTTGTCACCAGGCGATACCACGCACAAAGATGATAAGCACGGCTGGCGGCACCAGGTAGCGCAGTAAAAAGTGCCACAGGGCAAACATGCGTTGACTGCGAAAGCCAAGTTCTTCAGTCAACATCTCGCGGGATAGAAACCAGCCCACAAACAGCGCAATCATCAGACCACCCAACGGCAACAGAATCTGATTGGAGAAGTAATCCAGAACCCCGTTCAGATCACGCCCGTAAATCGTGAAATCTGACAGCACATTATAAGACAACACGCTGATGCTGCTGATTGCAGCGATAACCACCACTACCAGTAACGCACTCTTATGCCTGTCATAACCCCGATAATCTTCCATCCAGGCCGTGATTGACTCTACCAGGCCAACCATAGATGTAATGCCCGCCACCGAAATCAGCAGAAAAAACAACACACCAAAGAGATACCCTCCGGGCATTTGAGCGAACGCTACCGGTAGCGTCTGGAATATCAGCCCGGGACCTGCCGCAGGGTCCAACCCATTGGCAAACACGGCGGGAAATATCACCAGTCCCGCCAGAATTGCCACCAGCGTATCGGCGATGACAATCATCAATACCGAGCGCGGAATCGAAACATGCTTTGGAAGATAAGCACCAAAGGTCATCATGCCGCCCATCGCCACACCAATCGAGAAAAACGCCTGACCGATTGCTGCCAGCAATACTTGCGGGGTTAACTTGCTAAAGTCAGGGGTAAACAGCCACACCAGTGCTTCGCGCATACCGCCGGCGAATACATTATAAACAGCCAGTAACACCAACAACCCGAACAGCGTGGGCATCATGATCTTCACGGCTTTTTCGATGCCTCCCTGGACTCCCGCGTAAATGATGTAACCGGTGAAACTCAAGCCCAACAGCGTCCACGCCATCATCCCCAGCGGGTCCTGTAGAATCTCGGTAAAATTGCTATTGGCCACCTGGGCATCGACGCCGACAAAGCCGGTGGTAACCGCCTTATATAGATACCAGAGCACCCACCCGACAATGACTGCATACACTATGACGATAGTGAAAGCGGCCAGCAGCCCCATGCCACCCACCCATCGCCACGCTGGGCTGCGCTTTGCGGCTAACGCCAGTCGTCGCATTGACTCAGGCGGGCTCATGCGTCCACTGCGGCCGATCATTAATTCAGCCATGACGATGGGAACACCAATCCCAAAGGCACAGGCCAGGTACACCAGCACAAAGGCTGCACCGCCGTTTTCCCCAGCGACATAGGGGAAGCGCCAAATATTGCCAAGGCCCACCGCAAAACCTACGGTGGCCATTAAAAAACCAAAACGAGACGACCACTGTTCGTGGCCGCTACCGGCTACTGCCATTTTATTATTCTCCGGCTAATCAGTAGCCATGCTAACAGAACGAACCGCAATGCGGGTTAAACACGCTCCACAATGGTGCCGTTGGCAGTGCCACCGCCTTCACAGATAGCCAGTAATCCGTAGCGCTTACCTGTGCGGTGCAACTCATGGACCAGCGTCGTCATCAACTTGGCCCCGGTTCCGCCCAGTGGGTGGCCCAGAGCCTGCGCGCCGCCGTTGACATTGAGTTTATCCAGATCCGCGCCCAGAGCCTTGGCCCAGGACAATGGCACTGAACCAAAGGCTTCATTGACCTCAAACAAGTCAATGTCAGCCATGGTAAGACCCGCGCGTTCCAGTACTTTCTCGGTGGCCTTGATAGGACCTTCCAGCATAATCACCGGATCAGTACCCACTACCGAGAGCGCGGTGATTTTGGCTAACGGGGTGAGACCATATTTTTTAACCGCATCGGCGTTGGCTATCAGCACAGCAGAGGCCCCATCACAGATCTGCGAGGCAGTAGCGGCAGTCATTTTTCCGCCTTCTTGCAAGGGTTGCAGTCCACGCATGGCGTCCAGCGTAGAGTCCATGCGAATACCTTCATCCTGAGTGTGCATGACGCGGCTACCGTCTTCCAATTCCACTTCGATAGGCACTATCTCGCTATCAAAACGCCCTTCTTCTACCGCCTGCTTGGCCTTCATGTGCGAGGCAAAGGCAAACTGCACCAGTTCTTCACTACTAAGGTCATATTTCTTCGCCAACATTTCAGCACCGACGAACTGACTGAACTGAATACCGGGGTAGCGCTCACCCAGGCGTTCGCCGTAGGGTACACCGTGATCAGCCTTATAACCGTCGACAATACTGGCGCCAATCGGCACCTGACTCATGCTCTCAACACCACCGGCAACTACTACATCCTGGGTGCCCGACATCACCGCCTGAGCCGCAAAGTGCATGGCCTGCTGGCCAGAGCCACACTGACGATCGACCGAGGTGCCCGGCACCGATTCGCCCAAAACAGATGATAAACAGACGTTGCGCGCCACGTTACTGCTCTGCGCACCGACCTGGCTGACGCAGCCAAAGATCAGGTCATCCACCGCTTCTGGAGCAATGCCAACGCGCTCAACCAGGGCATCAACCACAATGGCGCCAAGATCAATAGGATGGACCTTCGAAAGACGACCGTTCTTGCGACCACCAGCACTACGCACAGCACCACATATAAAGGCTTCAGACATCATTTTCTCCTGTTTATCATTAAATAAATTGTAGGCGGCGCCCAGTTTATGTCGCTTTCAGGCCTATGGCCAGCGACTCATAGTGGCCTCGTAGTGCGCTCCAACCAGGTCAGATCATCACCGTCCAGCCGCGGCGACAAGACCGAGCAGACTCGGCTGTGATACTCATTCAGCCAGGTCAGCTCGGCGCCGGTGAGTAAATCACGATCTAGCAGCCGACGATCAAACGGCACCAGGGTCAGTGTCTCAAATGCCAACAGTTGTTTACCGCTATCGACCATCTCCCCTACCTCTATGACTACCAGCAGGTTTTCACAGCGCATGCCGTACTCTTCGCTCTTGTAATAACCGGGTTCGTCGCTAACCACCATACCCGGACGCAAAGCCACATCGCTGGCGCCTTTGCCGATACGCTGCGGCCCTTCATGCACGGAAAGAAAGCTGCCGACCCCATGGCCGGTACCATGTTCGTAATCCAGTCCTTGCTGCCAGAGGAACTGGCGCGCCAAAATATCCAGGCTTGCACCGCTAGTCCCCGCGGGAAAACGCGCCTGTGCCAGTGCAATACAGCCCTTAAGTACCAGCGTAAAACTACGTCGCACTTCTGCTGCCGGTTTCCCAATAGCGACGGTACGGGTTATATCGGTAGTGCCGTCAAGATATTGGCCGCCGCTATCAACCAGATAAACACTGTCCATACCCAATCGCGATGGCTCGCCGTTGAGATGGTTGTAATGCGCCATCGCAGCATTGCCGGCGGCCGCAGATATGGTGTCGAAGCTGGTTTCCTGAAACAGATCCTGCGCCGCACGATAACCAAAAAGCTGGTCAGAAAGCTGCGCCTCGTCATGCAGTCGCCCCGCTGCCACCTCTGCATCGAGCCACGCCAAAAACTGCACTTCCGCGACTGCATCGCGAATATGACAATCACGCATGCCCTGAACCTGCACTGGGTTTTTACAGGCTTTGGGGAGCTCTACCGGATCTGTGCCGACCAGGACTCTGGCGCCGCTCTTCTCCAATTGTTGCCGACTCCAGGCATTCGCCGCCTGCGCATCGTGTAACACCACTTTACCGCTTAAGCTCGCAAACACCTGCGCCAGCGAGGCTTCCTCAAAGACTTCTACGCCGGTACCTACGTGTTCAGCGAAACCCGCAGGTATTTTGTCAGGATCGCAAAAAAACTGCATCTCGCCGTTGGCATAAAGCAGACCGCTACCCAAAACCAGCGGTAGGCAGGGAATATCGCGACCTCTGATATTCAGCAGCCAGGCACAGGAATCCGCGGCGAAGATATAGGCCACATCTGCGCCGGCGGCGCGGATGGCGCTACCGATCTGCGCGCGTTTATCGGCACTCGCCTGACCTGTATACATTTCCTCCAGCAACATGGCGGGCTGGCTCTGCGGAACCGGCCGGTCCTGCCAGCATGTATCAATCAGATTGCGCTCCAGCGCTACCAATTCTTGCTCGCTGCGCGCCAAAGCCGACTGCGCTTGGAGCGCCCACGCCTGAGTATGCATGCGCGGGTCATAGCCGACTTTCTGCCCTGGGCTCAGCTGCGCCTTTAACCACTGCAACGGCGGCTCATCGATCAGGCTGTGAATTGAAAATAGCTGTTGCGACACCTGCTGCCGAACCTGCAGAGTGTAACGCCCATCGACAAATATCGCCGCCGACTCGCGCAGTACCACCACCGCTCCCGCGGAGCCGGAAAAGCCGCTTAGCCAGGCCATACGTTCGTTATAGGCCGGCAGATACTCGCCCAGGTATTCATCCGCACGGGGTACCAGCAATGCGTCCAGCTGTTGCTCGGCCATCTGGGCTCGCAATGACTCAAGACGGTCGCTATAAGGTTCCATATTCATAATAGTTAATCGAACTCCGCTGTTTCCGGCTTACGCGTATACCAATCAACGCCGTTAGCGTCGCGTTCTTGTTTGATACGACGCCGCCCCATCAAGCAGTTCAAATGGGCGAGGGTCTCGCCGGTCGCCATCTGGATAACGCCGCCATCTATCGGTCGCTTGAACAGGGCCGGAAAACAGTCTACTGCGCGACGCGGTTCCTCTAACCAATCATAGAGTTTGTCGAGATCATGCTCATGGGCCTCGATCAATTGGGTCAGGCGTACATGCAGTCCGTAGAACGGCGCCTGATGAGCGGGCAATACCAGCACATCGTCAGGCAACTGATCACGAATCCGGGCGTTGGACTGCAACCAGTCCTTGAGGGTATCGCCCCGTGGCTCGGTGGGGAACACGCTGACATTGGGCGTAATACGCGGCAACACCTGGTCACCAGAGATCAATAGCTTTAACGCTGGACAGTACAGGCACATGTGTTCTGGTGAATGCCCACTACCGACGACCAACTGCCAATACCGATTATTGATCGATATTGTTTCACCGTCCTTGAGACGGTAAAAGCTGTCCGGCAAAGCCGAGATAGCACGACCAAAACCCCCGAAACGTTTGCGGTAGGCGTCCAGTTGCGCTTCGTCAAAGCCGGCTGCCTGATAGAATCGAATCGCCACATCCGGCGCCTCGCGACCCGTATCGCCAGCCAGTGACCGGCACATCAAAAACTCCTCCCGCGACATCCATAATTCGGCATCAAACCGGCGTGTAATCCAGCCGGCAAGGCCCACATGGTCGGGATGCAAATGGGTGCAAATCACGCGCTTGACGGGTTTACCCTGCATAAAATCGCTAAACAGGTTTTCCCATTGCGCTCGGGCCCCAGGCAGATCCAGGCAGGTATCGACGACGGTCCAGCCATCATCATCTTCCAATAACCAAATATTAATGTGGTCCAAAGACATCGGCATCGCAAAGCGTACCCAGTAGACACCAGCCGCCACTTCGAACGGTTCACCAGGATTTACCTCAGGTTTGGCCCCATAGGGATATACCAGCCCCCTGACCTTCTCCGATTTTTCCTCTGGCATAACACAGCTCTCTGATCAACGATGCGCAAGCATATACAAATTCTGCGCCAGCCGCAGCTTCGCGTGCGCGAGGTTTTCCAGCAATAGCGTGACGGAGGCATCAATTCGCACAAAATTTGGACAGGCATTTTCAGCGGATTTTGCGCATACTAGACACCTTTTTTCAGCAAGCGGAAACTAACCATGGCAAAGCGGGTATACCTGTTCAACGAAGGCAGCAAAGATGACCGTGAATTGCTCGGCGGCAAAGGTGCCAATCTCTGTGAAATGACCAGCATGGGACTGCCCGTGCCCTTTGGATTCATTATTACAACGCCCACTTGCCGTGAATTTTTTGAAGGCGGTAACCGCCTGCCGCGACATTTGCAGACGGAATACAATGTGGCGTTGAAGCTGATAGAGGATCGCATGGGGAGTCTGTTTGGGGACCCTGACAACCCCCTGCTTTTTTCCGTACGTTCAGGTGCGCCCGTGTCTATGCCGGGCATGATGAACACTATTCTCAATCTCGGTATGAATGACGTCATCGCCGCTGGACTGGCGCGCAAGACTGGCAACCCTCGCTTCGCCTATGACTCTTATCGTCGTTTTATCCAGATGTTTGCCGATGTCGTACTGGGTATTGAGGGCGACGGCTTCGAGGAAGCCATCATCGATTACAAAAAAGAGCACAATAAAACGCTGGATACGGAAATGACAGCCGAGGACTGGCAGGCGATCATTGAAATCTACAAAGGTATGGTGAGTTTTCCTCAGGACCCGGCGGTGCAACTGCGGCAGGCTATCGAAGCGGTGTTTCTGTCCTGGAATACTCCCCGCGCCATTTTTTACCGCGAGATGAATAATATTCCCGACAGTATCGGTACAGCAGTCTGTGTCCAGGCCATGGTGTTTGGAAACTTCGGTGATGACTCCGGCTCGGGTGTGGCGTTTACCCGTAATCCCTCCACCGGCGATAAGCAGTTTTTTGGAGAATATCTGGTCAATGCGGCAGGCGAAGACGTCGTGGCCGGTATCCGCACGCCGCAACCGATCTCCAGCCTGGAGCAGCAGATGCCAGCTGTTTACAAGGAATTGTTCGCGACCCAGAAACGTCTTGAAGAACACTACAGCGACATGCAGGATATCGAATTTACCATTCAGCAGGGCAAGTTCTACATGCTGCAGACCCGGTCCGGTAAACGCACCGGGAGAGCCTCAGTCAAGATCGCAGTAGACATGGTGAACGAAGGACTGATCAGCGATAAAGAAGCGCTGATGCGTGTGTCGCCAGAGCACGTTGAATCATTTTTGCACCCCATGGTTGATCCCAGCGCCAAAACCGACATTGTCGCCAGTGGTATGCCCGCCAGCCCCGGTGGCGCCACCGGAAAGGTAGTGTTCTCGGCCGACGAAGCAGTGACGGTGGCCGCAGACGGCACCAAAGTACTGCTGGTCAGGCGTGAAACAACCCCAGAAGATATTCACGGGATGAAGGTCGCCGAGGGTATTCTCACAGAGCTGGGAGGCATGACCTCACACGCTGCGGTAGTTGCCCGAGGCATGGGTGTGTGCGCGATTACCGGCTGTGCTGAACTCACCATCAATTATGAACAGGGTACCGCCACTACAAACGATGGTGTGGTAATCAAGCGTATGGACACCATTACGCTCGATGGCGCTACCGGCGATGTCATGCTCGGTGATATCGCCAAAACCGCAGCTAGCGACAGCGACGACTTTCAGAAGTTGCTGGGCTGGGCGGACAAATATCGTCGCCTTGGGGTTCGCGCCAATGCTGAAACCGAAGAGGACGCCACCAAGGCTCGCGAACTTGGGGCCGAAGGTATCGGCTTGTGTCGTACCGAGCACATGTTTTTTGAAGCCGATCGCATTGACCACATACGCGGCATGATTCTCAGCGAGAATCGTGAGGAGCGACAGGTCTATCTGGACCGATTACTAGAGTTCCAGAAGGCCGATATGAAAGCGCTGTTCAGGGTCATGCATGACCTACCCGTCACCGTGCGTCTGCTAGACCCACCGCTGCATGAATTTTTGCCCCATGGGGACGAAGAGTTAGAAGCACTGGCCAAGCGCCTCGGTAAGCCCGCCGATAAAGTTCGAGAAATCAGCCAAAATCTGCAGGAAGTGAACCCCATGCTCGGCTTCCGGGGCTGCCGAATATCGGTTATCCACCCTGAAATTACTGAAATGCAGGTGGCTGCCATTATCGGCGCCGCGGTTGAGGCCCAACGCGATGGCCACAACCCCTACCCCGAAATTATGATTCCCCTGGTAGTTAACGTGCGCGAAATTCGCGCCATAACCGACGTCATCGAGAAAGTCATTATGGAGGTTCTGGCACGCGAGAAAGTGTCTATTCCGTATAAGATTGGCACCATGATGGAGACTCCCAGAGCTTGTCTGGGCGCGGAGCGCTTGGCCACAGCTGTGGAATTCATGAGCTTCGGCACTAACGACCTGACCCAGATGACCTACGGTTTTTCCCGGGATGATGTCGGCAAGTTCATTGCTGCCTACCTGGATCGAAAGCTGGTCGAAGATGATCCTTTTGTCACGCTAGACCAACGTGCAGTCGGTCGACTCATGAAAATTGCCATCGAAGACAGTAAGAAGCGCAAGAAAGGGATTAAGTACGGCATTTGCGGAGAACACGGGGGCGACCCGCGATCGATCCAGTTCTGCCACGACATTGGGCTGGACTACGTCAGCTGCTCACCCTTCCGGGTACCCGTAGCACGTATTGCTGCAGCCCAGGCTAACGTCGGTCCAAGCAGCAGCGAGTAGTCTTCATGCAGCCAGCGCAAGCTGGCTGCTGTATTCCAAGTTAGTCTTCCAACACGTCGAAATCGAACTTACTGATGCCACAATCAGGACATTCCCAGTCTTCGGGTACATCTTTCCACAGTGTGCCGGGGGGGATGCCGTCATCAGGCAGGCCAGCGGCTTCGTCGTAAATAAAACCGCAGATAACGCATTCGTATTTCTTGAAATCGGTGCTCATCATTCCCTCTATCTGTCAATGTCATGGTGTCCCCCGATAGTGCCTACTGCGGCGCCACCAGGCTCGTTTCGCGCAGCAGTATAGCTTACTCTCGCCGCCGGTTGATAGTGAGAGCAGCCGCACGCAGTGCTGCGGACAGTAGCCCTCTCTGCCTACTATATTATCGGTTACGCATGCGGCTAGGGGATCGGTGTATCCAACTTTATATGAAAACCTGACGCTGTGGGCGCAGCAAATAGACGCAGCGCATTACTTAGCCCAGGGCTAAGCGCATCAGGACTGCTAAGACGGGCATCGACCGTATACCGGTCGGGATATAGATTCGCTGTGCCCGCCACTTCAATCGGCCCCGACAGAGTCAGGATAGTGCTCTCGACCTGCCCTGGAGCCACCACCTGAAACTCCAGCGCGTAGTCACCCAGTCTTCCCACGGCGCCACCTGCAGACCAAGCCGCCTGCTGCCAAACCAGCGCACCGTCTCCTGCAGTGGGACGCGAATCCTCCAGTACCAGGTATTCCGTGCGCAGCGTCAAATTTCCCTGCAACTGCACCGGGAACCAGTGCTTCGCTATCTCGGCGGGAACCGTTATTACAGCGTCACGCAATTTTATGGTGCCACTCACGCCAACACTGATCTCGGCGTCAATACGTTGCTGGCCCCAACGTGTAGTCACCTTCACCCGCGGCGACAAAAGCAGCAAAGACCACGGTCTTAGTCGCCACTCTAGCTCACCCAGTTGCAATACGCCGCCAGCCAGAGGTACCGCCGCTGCAGCCGCACGCCCATTCCAGATGGTGCCACTAAACCCCGACAGCGAGACAGCCTGAGGCGCGACCCAATACCCCAGCAGACGCGCGGGAGCAGTCACCACGAGCAACAGTAATAACAAGACTGCCAATACCGGCAGCCAGCGTAACTTGATCATGGTCAGCTTTTCCCGACCCTGATACTGGCGTTGACTAGACCACCACGCGCACCTTGATTGATAGATACTTCGCGAATCGCCAGCCCTTCCTCGAACTCGAGTTGATGCATCCACCGCAACAGGCCTGCAAACTGCACATCCTCAAACCGAATCTGGATGTCACCGGAGGCGCTGGGCTGAATGCGGGTAGGCGCTATGCCCTGCTTGGCGGTGGAGCTGTTGATCACTTGATTCAAATTGCTAGCGCGGGAGGGAGCGCCGCTGCTGCGCAACCTCTGTAGCTCTCCAGCCAGGCCTTGTACCCGCTGCAACGACTCACTGATCCGGGAGTTTTGCTGGCTCATATCGGCACGCATAGTCTGCACCGGATTCCATATGGCCACATAAAGCAGATACAGCGCCAATGCTACAGCACAAGCCAACAGAGCCATTTGCTCACGCACATTAAACTGACGCAGCCACTGCTCCACTCTATTTCCTCCCCACGCGCAGGCGCGCCCGTACTTGCTCGCCCTGAGCATTACTATTTTCCATCTCGGCCTCAAGACCGGCACTGGCTAACTGACTGCGGACGCTCTCAACCGCCTTAAAGTCAGGCGCCAGCAAGGTGACACGAACCTCACCCAGCTTACTGCTGTAGTTAATCGTTGCTAGCTGAGTGCCCTGCTGCGACTGAATCACCGCGCCCACAGACTCCAGCAGGCTGACAAAATTACTACTGCCGCCGCTACCGCGCAGCTCCGTAAGCTGACGGTTAAGCTGTTTCTCTGGGTCTACAATGGCACCTCGGGGGTTAACGTCGCGATAGGCTGACTGAATTTGTCCGCGAAGTTTGAGATTCTCGGCTTCCAGCTGAGAGTAATCTACATAGCTGGCCGCAACTTGCAGGCTAAACGCACTGCCCAATAAAATGACCGGCCATCGCCACTGTTGCCACCACTGCCTGAGCGGCAAGCTAATACCGTATTCCTGCTGGCGTAAATTGAGCCGTGGCGAAACATCGCCGCTCAACATCAGCGCGGCAGCGAAGCCACCTTTGCGCCATTGCACCTTTTCACGCAATTCAACCGGGATCAGCTCGGTGTCACCCTGCTGATCCTGTCCATAAATAATGACGGCCGTTACGGTCTCTTGCGGCAGCGCTGCCAACATTGTCGCCAGCATCTCTGGCTCTACGCTGAAGCCGGTACAGTGACCGCTGCGCACAATGGCCATATGGCCTTCATTGACCACCGTGACCTCGCCTTCACGCCAGGGCAATAACAGGGGCTCCGGCTGCCATTGGGTAATGCCAGCAAAAGCTTGTAGACGCTCCAACCAGTCTTGCATGCAGCGATGCGCACAACTGGCTACCGCCAGGCTAAGCTTTGCCACAGGCTGTGCAGCGACGTGCAGGTCTTCGGCATCATTGGCAAATTCGGCTTCCAGCAAAAATGGCAGTGATTTGCGGATATGGCGCCGCTCTGCTGCCGTGAAATGGAATTCACGGAGACACAAATCACCACCCGGCACTGCAAAAATCACCGGAGCACGTTTACCCTGCAGTACCAGCCGCAACTGCTGCGCCTGCGACTCATCAGACAGCGGCCGCGGCTCCGCATTAGCGCCAGGCGGATACCAAAACAGCTCATCGTCAATAATCCTGACTACCGCACTATCGCGCACTTATTCTCTCCGCTGTTTTTACAAGGCATCACTATTACAAGCTACCACTGGCGCGCACCAGAGTAGTAACACTATTATTCTGCCGATGCAGCACACTGTACAAGCGTGATATGCGATCGGCAACATCGACTTCGGCCTCGAATAAAAAGTAATTACTCGATTCGCTGAGACTGGCGCGCAGGCCCGGTGAAATTGTGCGATCTAACAACACTGGGCTGGACAGAAATTCAGTCAAACCCGCAAACCCTGCCGGGCCGCGTAACTCAATCAGCTGCTCACCATCTTCCAGAGTCAATGGACTCAAATCGCCATCACTGTTGATCGACCGTAAAACCCCCAGGGGTGCAGTATGGATATTGATCTTCTGATCAGCAGTCCAGACCGTTACCAGCGGCTGCAGGGCGCGGAATATTTCTGGCGTAACATTGGCTATAGCACGTAGCTCGCTGACACTGACCAACGCTCGATTGGCGGCTCGATACGGCGGCGTCGCATCGTAATAGTAGTCATCCTCAGCGCCATATTCACGCGGATTAGCGTCTACATCTATCCAGTCTGCAACGGCGTGGGTAATCGCTATCGCGTCCTGCAATTGCAATTCAGGGCCCTCAAGTGCCTGTAGTAATCGAATAAACTGCTGCTGCGGCACGGTAAAGCGCTCGGTTTCTGTCGCCTGCCCAGACAGGCTATTAAGATTAAATCGACCTTGCAGATCCTCAAGCTTACCCGCCAGCCAACCGCCGTCATCCAGTGCATAGGGTGGTACCTGCTGCGCCCAGTCCTCAGACAGGTCATCGCGCACTAGATTTCGCGCCGTATCTTCCTCAGTATCACGCAGCAATAACATGGCAGCCAATTCTTCACCGCCGCGTAAATAGGCGTAACCCTGCTCCGCTATGTAACTGTTGGAATGACGCTTCAGCAGCAGGGTATATTCACTGTACATGGGCACCACCAGCGCCATACCAATGGCAAACACCAGCAGCGTAACCACCAGTGCACTGCCACGCTGACGCCAACGTGGACCGGCGCGCTGCATAAGGCGCACTCGCTTACTCACTCTCAGGTAACTCATACAGTCGCCGCAGTTCACCCATGCCTGCCAGCTCTATGACTATTTCAACAGCCTCTGGCGGCGGCAGCACACCCTGCTCCAAAGGATCCAGGGCCCAGTTGCGCGGCCAATCGCGACTGTCGAAATCACCTTCGCGCAACTCCTGCTCCGGGCCCAGAAAGGCGACTTCAAAGCGCTCTACCCCGCTGAGTAATTCAACCCGGGCCGGTTCATTACTATCGGTTCGGTCGAGCACCACATAGCTCACCCGCCATAAAATATTTTCTTCCAGCTCGTACCTGACGCGCTGCAAATGACTGCGCGGCTGCGCATTGGGGTTGTGCCAACCAATCCGGGTAAAACTGAGACTGTTATCGGCCAACTCTCCGCCAATCATGGCTGACTCCAGCGTCCCGAATTCGTCTCGCACCGGGCGATTGACAAATTGTCGCAGGTCGCGACCCAACAGCATCCAGGTGCGATTCAGTTCGGTCGCCTGCCCACCACTGCTACGCAGAGTTTCTATACCGCTAAGCAGGTTGGTAAACGTGGCAAACGCCACACTCACGATGAGTAGCGTCGCCCCCATAGCAATTAGCACCTCAATCAGGGTAAAACCCGGCGAGGAATCAGCCCTCATCTCCCTCACCTCCCTCGTTACCCCCGCCAGCGCCAGCTGTTTGCGCCGTAGGCAGAGTCAGATAACCTACTAGTGTGTATAGAGGGTCAGCATTGCCGTCGGCACTAGCACCGAATACTGCAACGCTAATGCGCATAAACTTTTCCACCGTGGTGGTCTCGCTGGTCATTTCCCATGACCACTCGCGTCCGGACATTTCGTCCACGCCTTCACGCTTACCGCTAAAAATTTGCCCAGTGCGACGCAGCTGTATACGCATCTCTGTCATTTTATTAGCGGCCACCCACTGCGCCACCGATTTCTCGCGCAGGTAACCGATACCGTCGGCCTGCGACCCATAGGCCATCAACAAAGTCGGCAATAGCACCGCTGCGATTATCAGCGCCACCATCACCTCTACCAGGGTAAAGCCGCGTTCAGCCGCGCGGGGTTTCATCATCTGCCAAACCTCGCTGCTTCAGCTCAAAGCGTCCCAGCAGGTCCCAATCCAACAGCCACATAATGTCGCCGCTGTCAGCATCACGCAGCGTCAGTGTGCCGGGGGTCGTTTCCCCACTGCTGTAAAAGATAACCTGTGGCTCAACCGGCTTATCTTCACCTTCCTCCGTATCGCTATCCGTCTGTTCATAACGGGCGTTGGCTGGCAGCTCTTCCACATCCAACAGCACTTCAAGCCCGGCGGGAAAATCCCTTGCTTGGTAAATATCCACATCGGTTTGCGCTGGAATCCAGCCGTTATCGCCGCGCTGCAGCCACTCGTAACTGTAGGCCAAGCTACGTTGCCCCTGCCGCTGACGAATGAGTAAGCCATGATCGCGGCCTGTCAGCTGGGCTTCATCCATCGCATAGGCAGCGATATCGGCAAAGATTCTAACGCTACCGGCAAGCTGCTGCGAGCGACTACCCGAAGATACCGAGACGCCCGCAATAGTTGCGATCATCCCCACGATCACCAGGACCAGCAGCAGCTCCAATAAGCTGAAGCCAGCGTGGCTAGTTTGCTTCGCCGTCATCCCAGTTGCCCAGGTCTCCGTTTTGATCATTGCCACCGGCAAGACCATCGGCACCCAATGAGTAGAGGTCAAAGTCGCCGTTCTCGCCGGGGCTCAGATACAGATAAGGACGCCCCCAGGGATCGAACGGTATCCGCTCCAGATAGCCGCCGGTCTTGAAATTGCGCGGCTCCGGATCCAGCGAAGAACGCTCCACCAGCGCTTCCAGCCCCTGCTCTGAGGTTGGGTAAACAAAATTATCGAGCCGGTATAGCTTGAGCGCGGTCTGTATATTCGCAAAATCAGCATAGACCTTTTTGATCCGCGCATCATCCGCCTGATTCAGCACAGTTGGTGCAACCACACTCACCAGTAGCCCAAGAATAACCAGTACTACCAGAATCTCGACCAGACTAAAGCCACGTTGCTTGTACATTCAGTTCACCATCGTATTCAATTGGAAAATCGGCAGTAATACAGCCAGCACAACCAGCAGCACCATTACTCCCATGAAAATCACCATCAGCGGCTCAAACAAGGCCATCATGGTACCTAGCGCGGTTTCCAGCTCGCGTTCCTGGTTCATCGCCGAGCGCTCCAGCATGTTCTCCAGTTCACCACTGGCCTCGCCGCTAGCCACCATATGCACCATCATCGGTGGAAAGTGACCGCTCTGCTGCAACGCTCTATGCAAGCTGGAACCCTCCTGTACCCGTTCTGCCACATTGACACTGGATTCACGCAGAATCAAATTGGTGAGCACCGCACCGGCAATCCGTAAAGACTCCAGCAGCGGCACCCCGGAAGCCATCAAAATACTCAGCGTCGAGGCAAAGCGTGCCGTATCCAGAGCTTTCAGTAAGCCGGAAATACCCGGTATATAAAGTAGCGTAAGATGCCAACGGCGCCGACGCTGGGGATTACGCAACAGCTGCTGAATCACGACCCCGGTTACCACCACTCCTACCAATACCCAGAGACCAAAATCTCGTATGAAGTCACTGGTGGCGATCAGAATACGCGTCAACAACGGTAACTCGGCATTTGTGTGCGCGAAAATGCCAATCAACTCGGGGACCACAAAAACCATCAGCGCGACCACCACAGTAATGGCCACACCCAACAGGATAAACGGGTAAATCATGGCCATTTTAAGCTTCTGCTGGGTGTACTGGCGCTGCTCTCCGTAGTCCGCCAACTGTTCTAACACAGGGCCCAGAAAACCAGCGGCCTCGCCCGCCGTGACCATGGCGCGATACATTTCATTAAAAATGCGCGGGAACTCGCCCATCGCATAAGCCAGCGTATGCCCCTCCGCAACCCGCGAACGAACCTGCAACAAAACGCCTTTTATACGACTTTTACGGGTCTGCTCTGCCACTGCCTGCAGGCATTCATCCAACGGCAGATTGGATAAGACCAGGGTCGATAACTGACGTGTAATCAGAGCCAGATCGGATGTGCTGACGCGGGCTGCCAGAAACCGGTCTATGCCAGGCCGCGCTGCCTGTGTTGCTTCAGCGACTTCCACCGGGCGCAATTGCTGACCGCGCAGATTGGCCCTTATCTGGCGCTCAGAGTCCCCCTCCAATACGCCTTTAACCAGCTTGCCAGTAGCATTAAGAGCTCGGTAGCGATACGCAGTCATAACCGCTTACGCCGCCGAGGTCACCCGCATGACCTCTTCCATACTGGTTTCTCCGCTCAGCACCCGGCGCTGACCATCTTGGAGTATGCCAGGTGATTCTTTGCGCGCCTGCTCAATCATCGCCGTTTCGCTGGCGCCACTGTGGATCATGGCACGCAGTGCATCGGTCACTTCTATCAGTTCATAGATACCGGTGCGGCCTTTATAGCCGGAATCCTTGCAATGCTCACAGCCTACCGGGCGATAGATTTCCGCCTGCGTTTCACCTAGCCAGGCGGCCTCGACTGCGGTCGCCTGGCGCGGTTCACGACATTCAGTGCACAACAGTCGTACCAGGCGTTGCGCCATCACGCCAATCAAACTGGAAGACAGTAGAAAAGGCTCAATACCCATATCCTGCAAGCGCGTGACCGCGCCAATCGCAGTGTTGGTGTGTAGCGTTGATAGCACCAAGTGACCGGTAAGCGACGCCTGTACCGCTATCTCTGCGGTCTCCAGATCGCGGATCTCCCCGACCATGACTACGTCAGGGTCTTGCCGCAATATCGCACGCAAACCTCGGGCAAACGTCATCTCGACCTTAGTGTTCACCTGAGTTTGACCGATCCCGGGCAACATATATTCAACCGGGTCCTCAATCGTGAGGATATTACGGCTGGCCTCATTAATGTGCGTGAGCCCCGCATAAAGCGTCGTAGTTTTGCCCGAGCCGGTTGGGCCCGTCACCAGAATAATCCCATGTGGCGTAGCTAGCCCGCGGCAATAGCCGGCCAGGACCGATTCGTTCATATGCAGCTGTTCCAGATGCAACTGCCCCGCCTGCTTATCCAATAACCGCAGCACCACGCGCTCACCGTGCGCCGAGGGTATCGTAGACATCCTGATGTCCACCGCATGCCCGGCTATACGCACCGATATACGGCCATCTTGAGGTACCCGCTTTTCAGCGATATCCAGCTTGGCCATCACCTTCAGCCGCGACACCAGCAGCGGTGCCAGCATCCGCTTCGGCGACAAAACCTCTGCCAGCACCCCATCTATGCGATAACGCACTGAGAGTTTTTCTTCAAAGGTTTCAATATGGATATCCGAGGCCTTTTCCCGCACCGCCTGTGAGAGCACCGCATTGATCAGACGAATAATCGGCGCGTCATCCTCGGCGTCCATAAGGTCGCCCAGCTCCGGTATTTCCTCAGCCAGTCGCGACAGATCAATATCAGCGCTCAGGTCCTCTGCCACCTGCGACGCTTCGTTATTATCTCGCTGATAGGCCAGAGTGAGGCGTCTCTGAAAATCCCCATCGGCTACTTTTTCGAGCGTATAAGGTCCCGCCAAAAAGCGGCGCAATTCAGTCAGTACTGTTAAAGGGAGATCATCACGGTGCAACACTACCGGGGTAGCGGCGTCTTCCAACAACACTCCATATTGCTGGGCGAAGGTAAACGGCAGGCTGCGCGCTGCGGTTTCCATCAGGGCCCTTCCGCTGCCGCTGGCTCGTCAGCAGATGTGCTCATCTCCTCCAACTGCTGAATCTGGCTTTCCCATTCCGGCAGGATCGGAATCTCTGACTCATCAAGGAACTCGATGCCAGAGTCGATGCGCATCTGCTGCTGGCCGCGAATATAGCTGTACTTGGCCGCCGTCGCTCCTTCCAAAGCTGCCTCATCACGAATAATGGTCGGCTTGATAAAAATCAGCAAATTGGAGCGGGTCACACTGACCGAGTCTGATCGAAACAAGCGCCCAAGCCAGGGGATGTCACCCAGCAACGGGACTTTTTGGGTGGCATCCTGCACGTCATCCTTGATCAGTCCACCCAGGACTACCGTGCGTCCGTCGCCCGCCAACACCTTGGTTTGAATCTTGCGCTCATTGGTGATGATGTCTGAGGCCAGCAAGCTCAATGCCCCGGTCAGACTGGACACTTCCTGCTCGATATCCAACACCACTGAATCGCCCTCATTAACATGCGGTGTGACCGTCAGCGTAATACCCACGTTTTCGCGCTGAATAGTCTGAAAAGGGTTATTGGGCGTATTGCTGCCGCCAGTGCCGGTGAACGAACCGGTCACAAACGGAACTTCCTGACCCACTGTTATATACGCCTCCTGATTATCCAGCGTCAGCAAACTCGGCGTGGAAAGGATATTCGCATTCGATTCAGATTTGAGCGCGTTAAGGATAACCGCAAAATCAAGCGCGTCGTCCAGCTGCCCCCAGCCCAATGTTGTACCCGGCGTGCCTGCCAGTGCCGACAACAGGCCACCGCGGTCGAAATCACCGCCATCCTCGGGCAAATTTTCTGGCGGGAACAAGCCGTCCGCAATCCCCTGCGCGCGGTTACTGCCATCAACTACATTTGAGCCAAAGGCGCCGTTATCACTGCGAAACAGCCATTGAATCCCCAGATCCTGACCATCAATCAATTCCATCTCAGCGATAATCGCTTCTACCAACACCTGAGCGCGACGAATATCGAGTCGCCGAATAACCGCTTCAATCGACTGCATCTGATCGGTATTGGCGGTAATGATCAAGGCATTAGTACCCGCGTCTGCCTCTATGGTGGCGTTATTGCCAGAGGTACGTTTGGCCTTGTCGCTGGCCTCAAGTTTACCGATATTTTGCATCACCTTGGTGAGCACCATGGCGATGTCTTCAGCCATGGCGTACTCGAGGTACACCACCTTGACGTTGCCGCTTTGCTCTAGAGGTGTGTCTAGGTGTTTGATGAGCTTGCGCATTCGCGCTCGCTCCAATTCGTCACCGCTAATCAATACACTGTTAGTCCGCTTATCGGCAACTAACAGTACCTCGTCTTCCGGTGCACCACTCTTCTTGGCGGTGGTCTTGTTCAGCTCCTCCAGCATGCGCACCACATCATCTGCCACAGCAAACTCCAGCGGCATGATTTCGGTCTGCTGCACCGCGCCCTGATCCATGCGCTCGATAATGCTGCGGATACGCTCTATATTGGCGGCGATATCAGAAATGATGATCGCGTTGGAAGGCGCGTAGGCTGCCATATGTGCCTGCTGTGGCACGAGCGGGCGCAGCACCGGTATCAGTTTGGCCGCCGATATGTTCTCCAGCCGAATCACCTGGGTTACGTACTCGTCATTCTGCTTCAGCACGCCGTCCTGCACCGGTACCGGTGCAGAGCGAGCATCTTTGGAAGGAATGACCCGCACGACATTACCGCTGCGCACAGCGGTATAACCGTGCACATCAAGAATTGACAAAAATAAATCATAAAGTTCTGATTTGGATACCGGCCGCGATGAAACGACCTTGACCTTACCCTTGACCTTGGGATCCACCACAATGGTGGTGTCAGTTGCCTCAGAGACAAACTTGATCAACTCTTGAATGTCGGTTTCTTTGAGGTTAACGGTCCAGTCCTGCGCACTGGCAGCACCGACTCCCAACAAGACCAACAGCAGCGCCTGCAACAGGCCAATGCCTGTATTGCTCAATAGTCCGCTGAATCCTGCCTTCGATCTGTTCACTGCGCCTCCTGCCCGTCTAGCCCTACGCTCAGGGTAACATCTTCTTCACCACGCCTGATTGAAAAACTGGCCTCCTTTGCACTACGCATAACCCGGTATAACTCCATCGCTTTGCCAGGATCATCCAGCTCGATACCATTAACAGCAGTTACTAGATCATTGGGCTGGAAACCCAGGGCTTCAAATTGCTCTTTATCTTTACCGGCGCTGACGCGATAACCCTGTAAACGTCCCTCGTCCCGCACGGCTGAAATTTTCACTACTTCCGCCAGCGACTGGGGGTTACTGTAAAGACGCTCTCGGTAGGATTGTGCCAGCTCCTCAACGTCTTTGGACTGTCGGCGCGTCATCTTTTTCGCTGGCGCCGCCGGTTCTGCCACCAGTGCCGCGCTCGATTCAGCCTCGTTGAATAGCAGGAGCAATTCATATTTACCGCTATTGTTCAGCACCACCCTATCTGGCAGTACTTTGGCCAAGGTCACCCGACCGGAAACCGGCAGCTTGTCATCAATGGCGTATTGCTCCTGTCGCCCCTGGTATTCGATGATCGCGCGTGCGTAACGGGGATCGGGCGAGGTTGCCAGACCCTGAAGGCGCAGACTAAGGCGTGTCTCCTTGGCATTTTTTTCAATGCCATCGGTGTCGGCCGGGGCTGCCTCCGGAACCTCGCTGGCTGCAACCCGGGCCAGTTTCGAATCCTCAGTACCAAACAAATTCCAGGACAACATTTTATCAACGGCCACCGGATCCTGCGATTGTACTGCGCGTGATCCCGTTAGCGGGTTAATCACTACTGTACTGACTCCGGCCGCATCAGGCGCCGGCAATAGCGCCCACAATAATTGCACCAAGGCTAGCAGTATCCATAGCACTGCCAGCACACAAGTCAGACGCAAAATCCTGCGCAGGATGGCGGGTTCGGCGAGGCGCCGGACCTGAGTCGAGGCTAATGCCAATCCCGCGCCCATCCTGTCGTTCAATGATCCGGACCATTCGCTTGCCACTAAAATTTCCGACTACCTGATTGAGAAGAGATTATAACGCAGATTATAGGCGGCCAAGGTGAATTATAAAACCCGCGCCGAGTAAAGAGATGTAAGGACTTAAGCCCTTTTTTAGCTCGCACTGAGGCGCACTGGAGGCCCGTAGGCCGGAACTAGGAACCGACCAAGGCAATCATGACCCCTGCCGCTACCGCAGACCCGATGACACCAGCAACATTAGGGCCCATGGCATGCATCAACAGGAAGTTCTGAGGGTTAGCTTCCAACCCCAGCTTATTCGAGACACGGGCAGCCATGGGTACCGCTGAAACGCCGGCCGAGCCAATAAGTGGATTAATCGGCGTACCACCCAACCGATTCATTAACTTGGCGATAAGCACACCTGAGGCGGTACCGATGGCGAAAGCGACAATACCCAGACCCAGAATACCGAGGGTGTTTACGTCCAGAAATTTGTCCGCCACCAGTTTGGAACCGACCGACAAGCCGAGAAAAATAGTGGTGATATTAATCATCGCGTTGCGGGCAGTATCGGAAAGGCGATCTACCACGCCACACTCGTTCATCAAATTGCCAAAACAAAACATCCCCAACAAGGGCGCTGCAGCTGGCAGTAGCAGCGCCACTAGCACCAATAGCATGAGCGGAAACACGATCTTCTCGCGCTTGGACACGGGCCGCAGCTGCACCATTTCGATACGTCGTTCTTCCGCGGTGGTGAGCGCACGCATGATCGGTGGCTGTATCAAGGGTACCAGTGCCATGTAGGAATAAGCCGCTACCGCAATCGCACCTAGCAAATCCGGTGCCAGAATACTGGAGACATAAATCGCGGTCGGGCCGTCCGCTCCACCAATGATCCCTATGGCGGCGGCCTCCGCCAGTGTGAAATCAAGTATGCCCAGTGAGGACAGGCCCACGGCTCCCAGCACCGTGGCAAAAATACCAAACTGCGCCGCAGCGCCCAGGAACAGTGTTTTCGGATTCGCCAGCAACGGTCCAAAATCCGTCATAGCGCCCACCCCCATGAAAATGACCAGCGGCGCAACACCACTGGCAATGGCGACGGTGTAAAAGCTGTAGAGCATACCATCGCGATACCCACCATCCTGAACCAACTGCTGCACCAGCAATTGCGCGGCGGCTGGCGCCGAGTGGTAGGCGTCGGCCAAAGCGGCCACAGTAAGATTGCTATCGCCCAACGCCAGCGCCAAACCCTGCAGCAACTGAGGGTCAGCGCCGATAATGGCATTATCCAGCGCAGAAAGTGCTAACCCGGCACCGGGTATATTGGCCAAAATGCCGCCAAAACCAATCGGTACCAGCAGCAGCGGCTCAAAGTTACGAGCAATGGCCAGATACAACAGCAGCATACCAATAACCATCATGACGCCCTGCCCCGGCTGTAGCTGAGCCAGACCCGAAGCGCCCCACAGGCTGATCAGATTATCCATGGCTTTAGCCCAACGTCAGCAGGCTGTCGCCAACCGCCACCGCATCGCCTGCGCTCACATCCACGGAGATAACATGCCCGGACTTGGCGGCGCGCACCTCTGTCTCCATTTTCATGGCCTCGAGAATACAAACGATGGCACCTGCTTCAATGCGATCACCGGCCACCACATTGATACTGACGATGTTTCCCGCCAGTGGCGCGGGCACCGGCGCACCGGTTGCTATTGCCGAGGCAGCAGCAGGCGCAGCTGACTGTTGTGCACTACGCACAGAATCTATGTCACCGCCATCCGCCACCTGCACAACATAATCCTGCCCGCCCACCGTCACTGTATAGACAGCCGCCTGACCTATGGCCGCGCTTCCTGTCGCCACAGTCGTAGCCTTGGTCACAGCAGCAGCTGTCGGCGCCTCTTCAAAAGCCGCGGGATTGTCGCGATTCTCAAGAAACTTCAAGGCTACCTGCGGGAACAGGGCGTAGGTCAAAACATCATCAAGCAGCTCCGCTCCAGAGTTCAGGCGCATCTCTCGCTCAGCGGCAATTTCCTGTAACTCCGCTGTTAGCTGGTCAAACTCCGGTTGCAGCAGATCTGCAGGTCGACAGGTGATGGCAGACTCACCCTCCAGCACACGCTTCTGTAGATCAGCATTTACCGGAGCCGGGGTGGAGCCGTATTCACCTTTGAGTACACCCGCCGTTTCGCGACTGATTGACTGATAGCGTTCTCCGGTCAGCACGTTTAGCACCGCCTGCGTCCCAACAATCTGCGAGGTCGGTGTCACCAGCGGCAGATAGCCAAGATCTTTTCGCACCTGCGGTATCTCTTCCAGCACCTCGTCCAACCGCTCCTGCGCGCCTTGCTCTCGCAGCTGGCTTTCCATATTGGTGAGCATGCCGCCTGGGACCTGTGCCACCAGAATGCGAGAATCCACACCACGTAGCGAGCCCTCATAGCGCTCGTACTTACGCCGCACCTCCCTGAAATAACTCGCCACCGATTCCAGCGCCTCAATATCAAGCCCGGTATCGCGACCAGTACCCTGCAGCATCGCCACCACTGTCTCAGTGGGAGAATGCCCATAGGTCATAGACATCGAAGAGATGGAGGTATCAACATTGTCGATACCCGCCTCTACGCACTTAAGAATCGTTGCCGTGGATAGCCCGGTGGTGGCGTGGCAATGCAACTGAATCGGTATCGAGCACGCCGCCTTCAGTCGTGTTACCAGCTCATAGCCATCATAGGGACGCAACAAGCCGGCCATATCCTTGATCGCAATAGAATCGGCACCCATATCTTCAATGCGTTTACCCTGCTCTACCCATGAATCCAGCGTATGCACGGGGCTAACCGTGTAGGAAATTGTGCCCTGGGCATGCTTCTCCACCCGCTTGACGGCCGCCAGCGCAGTTTCAATATTACGCATATCATTCATTGCGTCAAAAACGCGAAACACATCAATCCCGTTGCTGGCTGCGCGTTCCACAAACTTATCGACGACATCGTCAGCATAGTGACGGTAGCCGAGTATATTCTGGCCGCGAAACAGCATTTGCTGCGGCGTATTGGGCATCGCCTTTTTCAGCTCACGAATGCGCTCCCAGGGGTCTTCTCCCAGATAACGAATACAGGCATCGAATGTGGCGCCACCCCATGACTCCAACGACCAAAAACCAATCTTGTCGAGCGCGCCGGCGATCGGCAGCATATCTTCCAACCTGACTCGTGTTGCCAATAACGATTGTGATGCATCGCGCAGCACGACGTCGGTAATTCCCAGAGGCTTGCTGACATCGTTCATCGCTTAGCGTCCTTTGCGGTGATGGTGGATAGCGGCGCTAATGACCGAGAGTAAAACGGGGTCTGTCACGGAAGTGGTCGCCGAAACGGGCAACGGGGCTGCTAAGGTATCTGCAGGCGAAGGTGGAAAGCGTGCAACCAATGCTGACATCACGGTGGTAATAAGCACCAGCAGCGTCAGAAAGATCACTACGGTCCCCATCCCAAACAACATCAGCTCCAACCCTTGTGACATCAAGCTGTGCTGCATAGTTTGCTCCCGATCGCTGTCATAGTAGACGTCCTTATGGCGCGCAAGCGGCGTTAATGCCCACAGTAAAGTTATCCGCTACACACCAGCGCTGAGTATAGCGAAGATTAGGTGGGGTAGCTGCCTTCCTGCCGCGGGATAGAGCGCTTCTGGCGTAGATCCAGCCAGAGGCAAAGCCTCAGTGCTGATCCAGCCGCGGCACCGATGCCAGCAGCGCCTGGGTATAGGGGTGTTGGGGAGCCTGCAGGATCT
This sequence comes from Candidatus Litorirhabdus singularis, assembly GCF_026262625.1. GTDB lineage: Bacteria > Pseudomonadota > Gammaproteobacteria > Pseudomonadales > Halieaceae > Litorirhabdus > Litorirhabdus singularis. The sequence goes on along the minus strand of NZ_SHNN01000002.1, from coordinate 181,986 downwards.
GTTGCGCAGTGCCCTGCTCCACGATCTTCCCAGCCTGCATAACTCCCACGTGATGCGCTAACGAGGGCACAATCGACAAATCATGGGTTATGAAAAGATAAGAAAGTTCGTATTCTCGCTGCAGTTCTCTCAATAACTCCAGCACCTCGGCACGTATCGACACATCCAACGCACTGGTGGGCTCGTCACAGATAATCAGATCGGGCCGCACTGCCAGCGCTCGGGCGATAGCAATCCGCTGCAGCTGCCCGCCAGAAAACTCATGCGGATAGCGACTGCGGTGATCGGCATTGAGCTGCACCCGTTCCAGTAGTGCCACGATACGCTCTTGCCGCTCTGTCGCACGCGACTCTACCTTGAGGCTCTCCATACCCTCTTCAATAATATCACCCACCGTCATACGCGGATTCATAGACGAATACGGGTCCTGAAAAATGACCTGCATACGCTTACGCAGTGGCAGCATCTGCGCGGTTGAAAAGCTCTCCAGATCTTGCCCATCAAAACTAATACGTCCTGCCGTCGCTCGCTCCAGATTTAGAATCGCCCGCCCCAACGTCGATTTACCACTACCGGACTCGCCAACCAAGGCATAGGTTTCACCGGCACCGATCTGCAAGGAAACGCCGTCTACCGCTCGCGTGTAATCAACGACCCGCTGCAACACGCCTTTACGGATCGGAAAGTGCACTTCGACATCTTCTACCTGCAACAGCGGCACTACCGCTGGGGCCTGCTGAAATTTTTCGAGATCAGGCAAGCTGGCAATCAGGCGCCGCGAATAGTCCTGCTGCGGTGACAGGAAAAACTCCGCGACAGGTGCACTCTCGATAATCTCACCCTGATACATTACTGCGACGCGATCTGCCGTATTTTTGACCACGCCCATGTCGTGAGTGATAAGCAACACCGCCAACTGACGCTTACGGGCCAGTTGGGTAATGAGTTTCAACACCTGATCCTGAATGGTGACATCCAGCGCTGTGGTTGGCTCATCCGCGATCAGCAATTCAGGATCACAGGCCAGCGCCATGGCAATCATGACCCGCTGCTGCTGCCCGCCTGATAGTTGATGTGGATAAAAATCATAACGCGCATCGGCCTCAGGAATACCTACTTCTTCCAGTAATTCGATGACGCGCTGGCGCAATCCAGCGCCGCGCAAAGCCGTATTCAATTTTAGCGTTTCGGCGATTTGCTGACCGGCCTTTTGGACGGGGTTCAGCGCGGTCTGCGCGTTCTGAAAAATCATCGCCACGCGTCGACCGCGCACCGCCTGCATACGCGCCTCGGTGAGACTGAAAATATCGGTGTCCTGCATTGAAACCTGACCGCCAGTAATCTGCAGAGCATCGGGTAATAGACGCATCAGCGACAGTGAGGTGATCGACTTACCACTTCCCGATTCGCCCACCAACGCCAGAATCTCGCCGGCGTCGACGTTGAAACTGACACCTCGCAGCAACTGCTCTGCGCCCGCCTTCACCGCAACCTTCAGATCACGCACTTCAAGTCGACGTTGATTGGGCAGCGAAGGCTTCATGCTTTTGCCTTACCGGTAGTAGTGCGCGGATCAAACGCATCACGTACCAGATCAGAGAACAAATTGGCTGATAGCACCAGCACGAACATAAAAAAGAAGGCGCCGATCAGCGTCCACCAGATAGCTGGTTCGCGCGATAGCTCCGAACGCGCCCCATTGATCATATTGCCCCAACTGGCCATAGATGAGTCTATTCCCACCCCAATATAGGACAGCACGGCCTCCGCCAAGACCAGGGCACTGAAGTCCAGCACAAAGGTAATCAACAGGATATGGACAGTGTTCGGCAGTATGTGACGAATAATAATCCGCGGGTTACTGACCCCAAAGGCACGCGCCGCCTGCACATAGCCGAGCTGACTTATCTTCAGAGTCTCTGCCCGCATCAAGCGACACAGACTGGACCAACTGGTTACGCCAAGAATGAAGCAAAGCGCCACAAAGCGTGCGTCCGCTTTCTGCAGTCCCACCTCAAAAATATCGGGGTTTATGTCGATGTATACCTGAAACAACAGTACCGACGCAGCAATCAACAATATGCCGGGAATCGAGCTTAGCGTGGTATACAGATACTGCACGGCGTCATCCACCCAGCCCCGGTAATAACCTGCGGCAACGCCCAGAGTCACCGCGATGGGCAACATGATCAGCGTCGCCAGCGTACCGAGTAACACGCCGGTGCGAATACCTTTGATCGTTTTATAAAGCACATCTGCGCCGCCAAGGTCGGTGCCCAACACATGGTAAAGACTGTTGAGGTGCAAGGCCCAACTAAACAGGCAGATAACCGCTGCCTGCGTTGCCCAGGCCGCATGCCAGGGTAAACTACTATGCCGCAACCACCACCACTGCGGCGCAATCACCACCAGTGATATCAGCAGTCCCACAAACAGCGCCAGTAAGGTCTGCTGCAGAATATCCTGCCCGCGATCACTGGGCTGCGCCAAATGCTTACCCGCATGCAGCAACGGCGGAAAATCACGGATATCGTTACCGTTGGCGTCCTTCATGTTTTGTTTTTCGAAGGAGATGAGTGCGAATGGCGCGGAATAAGTGCGCTCATGCAACTCCCCCATATTACCCATACCCAAATCCAGCAGACTGTGGACGCGGTTATCATAGGACACCATGTCACTGGACTGACCCTCCACCCGGTCCAGCGCATAACGAAAGTGAACAGAATCAAGCAGCGCAACCGCGATATAGCAGGCCATAATAACGAAGCTGATCATACCCAGCCGGTTGCCGAAGACCTGCCGCCAACGCGCGCTCAACTGCGGATCGTTGCGCAACGTATAGAAAAAGCTCACCAGTGCTATCACTAGCATGAAAATAAGCACATCTGACCAAAGCAAAAGGAATTTCATCAGTCCAGCCGCACCCTTGGGTCGGCCAACGTATAAGAAATATCAGTCAGTATCAGGCCGACGATATACAGAATCGAACCAATGAAAACCATCGCTCGCACTATGGCGAAATCCTGCGCGCGAATGGCATCCAGCATATAACTGCCCAGACCGGGTATCGCGAAAAAGGACTCCATCAACAGGCTGCCCATGAACAGACTGGGGATCACCACCACCACACCAGTCAATATGGGAATCAGGGCATTGGGTAGAATATGTTTGAACAAAATGGCCACCTCGCTCAGGCCCTTGGCCCGTGCGGTGCGCACATAGTCCTGATTCGCCTCCTCCAGAAACAAAGTGCGATACCAGCGCGCGCCGGACCCAATGCCGGCAACCACCCCGATGATCACCGGCAGAATGAGAAATTTCCAGGCCTGCGCATCAGCGTTAAAACCGGAAATAGGCACCAGTCGCCAGGTTTTAGCCACCAGATACTGCCCGCCAATAATGTAAAACAGATACGAAATCGACATCAGCACCACAAACAGCGCGACTGCCCAGCGATCAAGCTTGGTGGCATGGAACATAACGACCAACAATGCCACGCAGATATTCACCCAGATGCCCAATACGAAACTGGGAAGCGCCAGCGCCAGGCTGGGCCACATACGCTGAGACACATCACCGGTAATATCACGACCACTTTCGGAACGGCCGAAATCAAAGGTAAATAGCCGCACCGATTTGGTGAAGAAAATGGTCTCGGTAACACTCGACACACCACCGGCGTCAGCATTGTAAAACGAGGGTTTATCGTAGCCGTGCTGCTCCTTCCAGTTCTGAATAGCCGCCGGCGTCACATACTTATCTCCCAACTGTGAACGCGCAATATCGTCCGGGCTGTTAACCACGAAAAACAGCGAAAACGTCAGCAGGTTAATGCCTATGAGTATGGGAATGGCGTAGAGGATACGTCGTACGATATAGGCAAACATGGCTAGCTACCCTGCCCCGCTCGAATGGTCTTGCGTTGCCGCCGTCGATACGCCGTGACGGCAGGTATCATGACCGCAACTAGCAGCCCCAGCACAATCCAGAGAGGCCACACCACCGGTTGATTCCACTGTGCCTGTCGGCTGAGGCGCAGTTCATCATCAATGCGCAGGTATTTCAGCGTGCGCTTCGTAATGCCGTGGCGTTTAGTGTTGTGCACCCATTCATTGTTCAGGTAATACTCCAGCGGATGAAAGGCGTACATCCAGATCACATCGCGCCGCAACATAGACACCATCTCAGCGACGATAACGCTGCGCTCAGGGCCGGCTTCCATGGCCCGCATGCGCTGGAACAGCGCGTCAAATTCGTCATTGCCGTAATTGAAATTATTCGCGCCATCACAGTTACACACCAATGGACTCTCGGGCCCATAGGCCAGAAACAGGAAATTTTCAGGGTCTGGATAATCTGCCAGCCAGCCGTGGGAAAATATCTGCGTATTCCCAGTCATATATTTCTGACGCGTGCGGTTCCAGTCTGCAGGTCGAAACTCTACTTGCACGCCGATACGCTCAAACTGCCGCCGGGTCCAATCCATGGAGGCGTTACCCACCGCATGACTTTGTACATCAATATAGATACGTAGCGGTTCACCAGTGGTGGCATGACGTCCACCTGGGTAACCGGCTTCAGCTAACAGCTGGCGCGCGTATTCGATCGTCTTACGTTGTGGCTTGCCATCAACCCAATCGTATATATGTGGGTCTATACCCGTCTCGCCCTCAATAAAACCCGGTATACCCGGCGGGATAATGCTCTGCGCGGCAACCGCATTACCCTTATAAAATATATTCAGATATTCCTCAGTATCATAGGCCAGCGCCAACGCCAGCCGCAGCTTACGTTTTTCTTCCGTATAGCCACCCACCAGCGGGTCGCGCATATTAAAACCCCAGTAGTACATGCCGGGCTTCACGTCTGGCGACACGGTAAGGTTGTGGTTTTCAAGTTCGGCGGATAATTCGAGACCATCGGGGCCCACTACAAAAGCCTGGTCGAAAAAGCCCGAGGTGTTGGAATGCACCTCTCCGGACCGATCGTAATAGCCCTGCAGGAACTTGGTCCACAGCGACAGCATTTCTTTTTCCAGACGAAAATGGGCGCGATCAATGAACGGCACTTGCTTTCCCGCATCATCAAGCCATCCCGCCTCGCGATCACCGGCCTCGCCCTCGGTCGGGTAAAAGTCAGCGCGATAGTTAGGGTTACGTTCCAGCACAATTTCACTGTTAGGGTCGTTCTTGACCATCATGTAGGCGCCGCTGCCCACCGGCCACCAGTCCAGGGTCAGGTTCTTATCGATAAAGCCGGGGTTGTGATAAAACCGATCAGCCTCCCAGGGCACAGGTGCAAAAAAGTGCATCGCCAGCCAATAGACAAACTGCGGATAGAGTCCATTGATAGTGATGCTGTAACGTCGCTCGTCGAGCTGTTCCAGCCCCGCCATAGGATAATCGTGCAGGTTACTCCACTCACCACGCGGCAACTCTTTAACCGATTCCGAAAACTCTGGCATACCCACAATGTACTGCCCCATCAAACTCAGCATCGGTGACTTGTTGCGCGGGTCGGCCATGCGCTTGATGCCATACATAAAGTCTTGCGGATTAACCGGGCGTGACCCGCTCTCGGGAAAATCCGGCACCCCGCGATAAGCTTTGGACTCTGCAGCAGTTTTAAACAAGTAGAGTGGCGCACCGTCGGCATCAGTCGCAAACGAGGGGTGTGGCTGGTAATGCAGGTCATCGCGCAAGGTGAGTATGTAGCGGGTATAAGCTATCGGTTCACCGGTTACGGACACGGGTTCCCGGTTAGCATCAAGAAATTCTGTCTCTGGCAAACTCCGCATGGCAACCGGGATCAGCTCATAAGGTCGCTTAAGAAAGTGGTAGCCCAGCGGGCTGTCATATATTTGCGAAATAAACAGGCTTTCATCTGAGGCGTAGGAAATTGCCGGGTCGAGGTGCTTGGGCGGTACCGAGGACATCAACGAGAAATAGGTGCTTTTGTCTGGATCCGGCAACGGATAGGGATTATTCCAGGCCCCTTCTCCGCAACCTCCTGCAACAGACAGTAGTAGCAACAGTATCATTACCCGAAGCTTCAACCGCAAACCCCGCAGCCAGTTCCATATTTGATACCCAGCGCTCTGTTTGCGCCAGTCTGGCCGTTTACCACCAAAGATCCCCTGAAGATGTTGCGCTTGAAGATGTTACAATTGTCCCTGCAAGGCGCAGAGTTTACTCTGGCAACCCGATCGAAAACAATACAATGCCGTTAATGAGTGCGTCGCAGATAATGTAACTGCCGAGGCTTCGGTGTAACAGCACGCTAATTCGTGCCTGGGCTGGCCGTAACCGCATTTAAGCTGTTTAATGTCGCAACTGCCGGCGCACTACTACAGGCACTGGGCGTCATCTTCATCGAACGCGCTTACCAGTCAGCCAAGACGCACTATTCATTGTCCAAGAGGATCAAGCATGCCAGTTCAAGAGCGTGAGTACGACATCATTTTGCTGGGCGCCAGCGGTTTCACCGGCCGCCTGGTCGCAGAGTATCTGTTGGCCCAATACGGCATCGGCGGCGACCTGCGCTGGGCTATGGCGGGACGTAATGAAGCCAAGCTGGAATCGATTCGATTGCAATTACAGGGCTATGAGCCCGCTGCACCTATTCCCATTCTGGTGGCCGATACCAGTGACGCCAGCGCTATGGCCGGGCTAGCCAGTCAAACCCGGGTCATTTGCACCACGGTGGGGCCTTATGCGTTGTATGGTTCCAGTGTGGTGGAAGCCTGCGCCCACAATGGCACCCATTACTGCGACCTCACTGGCGAAGTACAGTGGATGCGCCGCATGATTGACGCCCATCAGGCCGCCGCAGCAGCCAGTGGCGCCAGAATCGTACACACCTGCGGCTTTGACAGTATCCCTTCTGATCTGGGAGTACTATTTGCGCAAAACACGATGCAAGAAGCGCATGGCGTCGCCGCCCGCCGGGTCAAGTACCGGGTGACAGGTTTTGGAGGTGGTCTCAGCGGAGGCACGCTGGCCAGCATGCTCAACATGATGGAGGAAGTTAAGCAGGACCCTGGCCTGGCCGATGTGATGGCTGACCCCTATGCACTGAACCCGCAAGGTGCCCCCACCGGCAGCGATGTCAATGATCAGACCGGCGCCATCTATGACGAGGATTTCGCCAGTTGGACGCTCCCTTTCATGATGGCAGGTATCAATACGCGGGTGGTGCGCCGCTCTAACGCACTGCTCGACTTCGCCTGGGGCGAAGACTTCAATTACGACGAGGCAGTGCTGGCTGAAGGCAAAGGAGCGTTACAGAGTAAAATTACCGCGCTGGCGATGACCGCAGGCACGAATGCACTATCAATTGGCCCCCTACGTGGTCTCGCCTCGCGATTTATGCCCAAACCCGGTGAAGGACCTGATCAGGAGACCCGTGAACAGGGTTATTACAATATCCTGCTGCACGCAAACCACCCCGATGATATGGAAAAAGATATCCGCGTCAAAGTCAGCGGTGACATGGACCCGGGCTATGGCTCAACCTCAAAAATGCTCGCTGAGTGCGCAGTATGCCTGGCTCGAGACAACCTTACCGTGAGTGGCGGTTTCTGGACCCCGGCCTCCGCCATGGGCACGCGACTGATTGAGCGTCTGCAGCAAAATGCCGGTGTAAGCTTCACGGTTGAATAAATCAGCGGCTATGGCCGCAGGATCGGTACTATTGAGAGGCGCTGCAGTCGAAAAAGAGCCATCGCGACGGAACTGGGTCACAGTTTGGCGTAAACGGCGGCCATAAAGCGCTGTTTAAATGGTCGTCATCGCCGACAGCAGCTAAAATACAGATAGTAGAGGGTGCCTTGACGCCATGTGACTGCCGCCCACGGGGTGGGCATCTTGTGTCAGCAAATTTTACAATGACCCTAAATAGGCAAGAACGAAAAACGCTAAGCTATTGTTTTTAAGAGACTTTATATTTTTGGCCTGAAACTTGCTTTTCCTTAGCCTCAGGGAACCAAGTTCCCCCAAGGAGTACTACGGTGAAATTGCGACTATTCGCGCTGATATCGATTTTGTTCGGCACTGCTGCCGCCCAGGCTGGTGATTTTGTGGTCGACGGCTGCCTTGGCTGCGGCACTGAAACCTATGACTCCACCGTCAACGTCGTTTTCAACTTTGACAGTGGCGCTCCGGGCCAAGGCAGTATTTCCTACGGCTCCGACGCCGACTATGATTATATCTACGTCAAGCTTTCAGAAGAATTCGTCAACCTCGTCTACACCGCGGGTTATGACAAGGGCGCAGATGCTGAGGGATACGACAAAGAGCGCCCTTTCAAGAAAATTGAAGACAGTGACTCACTAGGCCATGCCCATCCTGATGATGATCCAGGAGACGATAAGTACATTCCTATGGTTATCGGCCATATCAATGGCACTGACTCCATATCTCTAGTAGTCGACCTGATCAGTGAATGCAGTGACAGCACCTGCAACAGCGGGTCTGGCTGGGATTCCGCTGGGGTTGACGGCTCGGATTTTGAGGGTAAGGATAATGAGTCTGGAGACAACCACGAACCACGCGTGGTCGCAGATTCTAGCGGCGGGCTGCTTACCGCAGCGATCATGGGCATTGAATCTTCTTTGGCCTATAACATTGGTCAAATAGGCGCCAGCTTTGACAAAGAGCTAGCCAGCTCAGCATACGAAGGCAACGGTACCTGGCTAAACTACGTTGGCTACGAATTCAAATTCACCAAGGACCTGGTTGGTGCCGTGCAGGAACTGGGCGCTCACGCGTCGCCTGAGCTGCGTAAACTGGACAACACCTGCATTGACTGCGGCGGGCCACCCGGAACACCTGTTTCCGAACCAGGCACGCTCGCACTTTTCTCTGCGGCGCTGTTGCTGGCCGGCGTGGGGCGGCGTCGCAAGCGCAAGCAAGGGTGTGACTCAAGTCTCACCCCCTAGAAAATACCTGAGCTTACAGATAAAAGGGCGAACTTCGGTTCGCCCTTTTTCGTGGTGTCTGATTTAATAGCCGGCAGCAATAGCAATCGCCATTGGCTCATATCAGTTGCGGCTGGAATGACCCATCACGACGCTTGATATCGCCTCCAATTGCCAGGGGACCGCCATGTTAGATCCAGTTCCGCAGATGCTCATTAAACTTCAACAAAAGCTCGCCTATTTAGCCACGCTCTGCTGCCTGGCAACAGCACTAGCTGCCTCTCCAGCACTGGCCAATACACAGGGCAGTATCGATTACGGTGACTACGAGCAGGCATTGGTGAGTTTTAACGAGCGCGACTACTCGGCAACCATCATACATCTGAAGAATATGCTCCAGCAGCAACCCGCACACCTGCCCTCGCGCGTACTAATGGCAGAAGTCTATCTGGAGCAACGTCAACCGCTGTTAGCAGAATCAGAGCTCAACTACGCCCGCCGAGCCGGCGCCGACCTTGACCGCCTGTCACCTCTACTGGCTCGCGGCTACAATATGATGCGTCGCTTTGAGGACACTCTGGAGATTACCCGCCCCTCCCGCAGGCCCGCGCAGCTGGAGTCGGAGCTGGCCGTGATCAGGGGACAAGCCTATATAGGGCTGGATAGGCTGACAGATGCTGGTCTCAGCATTGAGTATGCGCTGCAGAAAAACCCCACCAGTATCAACGCACTGCAAGCACGGTTGCAGCTAGCGATGTTACGTAGGCAATTCCCGGCAGCCAGCGGCTATGCTGACGAGCTGTTGGCACTGGATTCAAGTCTCGACGCCGTGTGGGTCACCAGGGCCAAGTTGCACAGCATCCGCGATGATAATGAACAGGCCTTGCTGGCTGTGACTAAAGCCATTGTGCTAGCCCCGGACAACGATGCCGCCCGACTGGCGCGCGCCTCATTTTATATTGATATTGGACGCTATGCTGACGCCGAGGCTGATGTCGATCACATTCTGGAAAAATACCCACTGGAGCCTCGCTCGAAATATCTCAAGGCGATAATCGTTAGCGCGCGGGGAGATACCGCGGCCAGCAGCGAGGCTATGGATGAGATTGCCAAAACCCTGCAAGCGCTCGACTCGGGAGTCATGGACGCCAACCCTGACTACTACTTTCTCGCAGCCGTAACCAACAACCAGCTTGGCAACCAGGATTTGGCCAGAGATTATGTCAACCGCTACGGGCAGATTGTCAGTGATGATGTGCGCGCCTTGCGCCTGTTGGCCATTATCGAACTGCAAAGCGGTGCCCCACTCGCGGCCCGCAATGCCGCACTCAAAGCTAATAGACTGTCACCCAATAATACGGAGGTTCTGGCACTACTTGGCTCAGCCTACCTGGGACTCGGCGAGTTTCAGCAGGCCTACCGCGCCTTCGAGCGGGTTGAGACAATGTTTCCAGGGTCGATCAATAATCTGGTCAATCTGGCGCGCGTTAAGCTCGCGCAGAAGAACTATTTGAGCGCCATCGATTACTTGCTTAAGGCCGAGACCCTTGCCCCGGATTCCATAGAGATTCAGCTGCTGTTGATAGAAGGCTACCAACAATCACGGCAGATCGATTCGGCCATTACCAAGGCTGCGGCATTGCTGGAACGCAACCCTGAAAGTTCACTCTTTATGCAAGTGTATGCCGAGTCCCTGGGGCTGGCCGGACGTATTGAAGAAGCAGTCGAACTTTTTGAGGCTTCGCTGCGGCAATCACCGTCCAACCGGGTGACGACGGTATTTCTTAGCCGTATCGATCTGGGCCTCGGTCGCCACGATGAAGCTATTAATCGACTGCTGCAGTTTCGCGAAAAATACGGTGACAGCCAACCACTGCTGATAGAGATTGCTGATACCTATACGTTTACCAAACAACCAGAAGAGGCTATTTACTGGCTGACCAAAGCGTTGGATAACAATGCAAGCTCTGAGCTGGCACTTGAGAAACTGGTCAAACTACAGGACGCCGGCGATAACCGCGACGAGGCTATTCGGCTCTGTGTCGCGTTCCTGCGGCGCGTAACGGACTCTACTAACATTCACCAACTACTCGCCGGTTTGTACCTCAAAGATCAGCTCAATGAAGAGGCACTGAAGCACTATAGCTCGGCCGTAAAGTATTCCAAGTATCCGCCCGAGGCGCTGTTGACCAAGGCTAAGGCGCAGCTGTCATTCAATGATGTACCGGGAGCACAGTACAGCCTGAATCGGGCCATCGCACTGGACGCCGAGTATCTGCCGGCACGAGTGGAGTTAAGCCGAATCGCAATTACGCTCGGTGAGACCAAAACCGCGCGGCAATTGATCAGGGAAATCGAGGCCATAGCGCCCGATAAACCCGCCGCCGCTATTCTTAGCGGTGACTTATACAACCGACTAAGGGATTTTGCCGATGCGGAGGCAGCTTATCGACGGGCGCTTGAATTTGGTGATACGGTCCCGGCAATCATGGGCTTGTACAGTGTCTACAGCCGCACCGGTCGCTATGCGTTGATCATTCCTGAACTAGAAGCCTGGCTGCGTAAGTATCCATCCGATGTCCGCGTGTCCCTGGCAACTGCCGCCGCCTACCGAGCTTTAGGCAACTATGAGCAAGCTGAACGCTATTACCTGCAACTCATTGAAAAGCACCCGGAGTCGGTCGTTATTCTAAATAATGCTGCCAACCTGTTTAGGGACAAGGGGGATTATGACAATGCCTCAATTTACGCGGCCAGAGCGAGGGATTTGGCACCCAATAATGCCACGGTCATCGATACACTGGCCTGGATTGAAGTAAAGAAAGATAATCTGGAAGAGGCACTGCAATTGCTGCGCAGGGCAATGATACTCGACAACGACAGTCCGGAGATCAAGTACCACCTGGCAGTGACTCTGGACCTGCTGGGCCGGCGTAACGAAGCGCTGACATTCTTGCGCGAATCGGTTACCAGCCCGGTTAGTTTTCCCGCCAAATCAGACGCAGAAAAACTACTGTCAGAGTGGCGCTGAAGATTGCCATCCACTACGTGCAGGATCGATCAAGGACCTGCGCGTAAGTACCTCACTGGCTGAGGCACAAGCGCTCAAGACACTGAGGTTAGGTGCTGCCGCGTCATCGAATTAACGGTATGCTGATGCAACGCCAAACCGGCAACACATAAGCACCACAATAGCAGCACACTGCTCCAGGGCAATTATGTCACAGCACCGGTGCTGGCTATCAGCAGCACCGCAGCGGTATGTTGGTAGGAGTACTAGAACAGGTATACCGCGGGAGGCGGCACGCTGGAAACCTTTAACCTGATATTCAACGGAGAGATTCTGCCCGACTTTGAGCCGGCGCGGGTGCGACGCCGTTTTGCCAGGGCTTTTGGTATCACCGACCTTGCCCGTACAGAGGTATTGTTCAGCGGCCGCGAAGTCATACTGCGTCGTAACCTGTCAAAGCCAGAGGTAGCAAAAGCTTTTGCCGCGTTACGCCAGATAGGCATGATCACGCATATACTGCCGGTTTCCACTCCTCCTAGCGAGGCCACTGCGCCAACGGCAGCTCGCGCGACTAAAGCTTTGTCCAAACCAGAGCCAGAACCAGAACCAGAGCCAGAGCCAGAACCAGAGCCAGAACCAGAGCCAGAGCCAGAGCCAGAACCAGAGCCAGAACCAGAGCCAGAGCCAGAGCCAGACCCAGAGCCAGAACCAGAGCCAGAACCAGAGCCAGAACCAGAGCCAGAGCCAGAACCAGAGCCAGAGCCAGAGCCAGAGCCAGAACCAGAGCCAGAACCAGAGCCAGAGCCAGAACCAGAACCAGAGCCAGAACCAGCCAAGGCAAGACCCAAGGCCCTTTCCTTGGCCAGTGCTGCAGCGGCAGCTCAACGAGCCAAGCCGACCGAGGACCGAAGCGTGCGAGCGCTAAAACCCGCGCTGCGCAACAAAGCCGGGCAACCGGCGCTCGCGCCTGCTCCCAAGCGCAATCCACCGCCGCCCCCAAAACGCCAGTCAGGTGCACCCAACTTATTTGGCTTGCGGCGTTCCTCGGGAACCAGAAAATCCGCTACATCCGCGGACGGCACGATTAATACCGCGCGCGTTCCGTTAATAGCCGCAGGCATGATTCTGCTCGCCTTTATACTCGCCGCGATGCGCTTTGAGCAGATGGCAGTTACCCAACCCCAGGGCGCGAGTATTGGCCAAATCGCCGTATCGCCGAGTCAGCAATTGCTTGTAATACTAGAAGACCAGATACTCCTGCATAACAGGGCGGGACTGCCCACCAGGCAGATTGCCAGCAGTGACCTGGGCATTTCCGAGAATGCAACAGTCGTCTATCTGGACCAGGAAACAATATTGTCGCAGTCCCAAACACCTGCCGCCGCAGATACCTTACTCAGTAGCCCCTTGCTGCGCTGTCAGCTTAATACCAGACAGTGTGAACCTTTACTACGATCTGTCGGACGTAGCAGTTTCGCGGTAGCGAATGAGCAAATATTCATAGCCGATGGTGATCGTGACAAACTGCATAAACTGAAGATAGACGGCAGTGAAATTGCGACCGCGCCACTAGCATTGACCGCGCCTAAACGGCTGCTGCTGCAGGAAGGGATACTGTACCTGGTCCAGAACGGCAGCCAAGTGCTCACCATTATAAAACCTGACGATCAAGGTTTTGGTACGGTACTCGATAGTGTCGCGCTGGATAGCGGCGATGCCCTTGCAACGGAGCACCGCTACCCGCGCGATTTGGTGTACCTGAACGAGCGGTGGTGGGCCCTACTCAGTAACGAAGACTTCAGTAGCGCCGGGCTATACCTGTTCAACCTGCGCTTTCGTCTCGATCGCCGCATTGAGCTACCCCCATCGGCACGGCCCGACGCGCTGGTAGTCTGGAATGACAAAGTGCTGGTGCGCGACAGCCACGGCGGCATTATCCTGCGCTTTGACAACACTGGCGCAGCGCTAAAGGCATTCACCTCTGAGGCATTGAGCGAGGGTTTGAGCGCAGGTGACCGTGAACGCACTCTGACGCACTGGCTCCAGGTATTGGTACTGGTGAGTTTGGTGTTACTTATTGTCGGTTTGTTGATCCTGGCTGGACTGCAATCACTTCGCATCAGGGTATTTACACCTCCGGAGCAGCCCAGCGAAGCCCGACTCGATATTCACAGCGAGTTTATCACTTGGCTGGAGCCTGCCGCCGAGCTGCGCCAGCGTGCGATTCGACTGGGCTCTCTGCTGGCAGCTATTGCCGTGCTCTGCCTGCTGCTGGGCATCATCACCGATATCAGCAGCGCTGGCATTCTGTCCCTGTTTCTATTATTGATAGGCAGCGCTGGGCTTTACCATGCTCTAATACGTTCGACCCGCTGCCACCTAGGCATGGTCCGCGATCATCTTATTTTAGTAGATCATCACAACACCTATCGTGTAGGCAGTGGTCCGCGCATCCAGTATCTGGGCAATTTTGTTATGGTCGATGACGTCCTTGTCTACCTCGGCAATCGGCTGTTGGCACCGTTTAGCATGGCGCCCTTGCAGCAGATTTTCCAACCGCTGATCGCCACCGGCATCAAGGTGGATCAGGCTACGCTGCACGTAAAACTGCTGCAGCAGCGGCATCCTCTGGTACTTGGGCTGGGCGGATTCGTCGTTTGCGGAGTTGCCGCGGTGACTATTATGCTGCTGGGTTAGACAGTTTTCTCGCATTGCCCACCGCAGTTATAGGTCACAATGGCGCTTTAGGGTATGCTGCCACCATGAGTGAATCACCCACAGCCAAGGTTGGCCTTTTTGTCACCTGCCTGGCAGACTTATTCCGTCCTTCAGTGGCTTTTGCCAGCATCAAATTGCTGGAAGACGCAGGCTGTGAGGTGGAAGTGCCACGCCAGCAAACCTGCTGCGGCCAGCCCGGCTATAACAGCGGTGCCTATGCCGACACCCTTCCCCTGGCCCGACAGGTGATAACTGCCTTCGCCGATTATGACTACCTGGTCGCGCCTTCAGGCTCCTGCGTGGGCATGATCCGCCATCACTATCCAAGGTTGTTCGAAGATGCACCTGAGTGGCAAGCTCGAGCGGAGGAACTGGCGCAACGCAGCTGGGAAATCACCAGCTTTCTGGTCGATGTTCTCCACTACCAACCAGACGCAGCCCACAATGCGCTGCAGGACAAAACGCTCACCTATCACGACAGTTGCGCTGGCCTGCGCGAGCTGGGCATCAAACAGCAGCCGCGACAACTGCTACGCGACACCTGCGGCGCCACTCTGGTGGAGCTGGAACAGCCAGAAGTGTGTTGTGGCTTTGGTGGTACTTTCTGCGCCAAAATGCCACACATTTCAGAGCAGATGGTAAACGACAAACTCGACGACGCGCTCAATTCAGGGGCTGACTTACTGGTCGGAGGCGACCTTGGCTGCCTGCTCAATATCAGCGGGCGCGCCTCACGTAGGGGCCAGTCATTAGAGGTACGCCATGTGACTGAAGTACTCGCTGATCAGCTCGGTGACCCTGCGATCGGCGAACCGTCGTCATGAAACAAACCAGTCAGAGTTTTCTTGCCAGCGCCGATGCCGCCATGGCACAGCCTCAACTGCGCGAGACTATGCAAGCCCTGGGCACTGGTTTACCGGCTCTGCGCAGCGCAGCCATGGAGCAGCTAGGCAATTTTGAAGAATTGCGTCAACACCTCAAAGCAGTCAAGCAACACACCCTGACTCACCTGGAGCACTATCTGGTGCGCTATGAGGAACAAGTGCACCAACGCGGAGGTCACGTACACTGGGCCCGCGGTGCCGAGGAACTCAACAGTATCGTGCTGGATATTTGCCGACAGCGAGACGCCCGTCATGTCGTCAAGGGCAAATCTATGGTCACTGAGGAAACCGACCTCACGGCGCAGCTGCAGGCCGCCGGACTGGAAGTTACCGAAACTGATCTTGGCGAATACATTATTCAACTGGCCGGCGAGTACCCCAGCCACATCGTCGGCCCGGCGCTACACAAATCACAGGCTGAGATTCGCGAACTATTCCTGCAGGAGCATTCGCTGGGAGAGCGCGAGCTTGAAGATGTTGAGGCTCTGGTGCAGGAAGCGCGCGAAGTTTTGCGTCAGCGGTTCCTGAATGCCGACGTTGGTATTACCGGAGCCAACGCACTGATTGCAGAAGACGGGCGCAGCATGCTGGTCACCAACGAGGGCAACGGCGACCTCGCTTCAACCTTGCCAAAAGTACAAATTGTCTGCGCAACGATCGATAAACTGCTGCCGCGACCAGAGGATGCCACCGCCATGCTGCGTCTGCTGTCACGCTCCGCAGTGGGTACCGTGACCTCCGCGTACGCAAGCTTCTATACCGGGCCCAGACACGACGACGACCTCGACGGCCCGGATGAATACCATGTCATTTTGCTAGACAACCAGCGCACTGACATGCTCGACACCAACTACGAAGAAATGCTGGGCTGTATGCGCTGTGGGGCCTGTCTCAATCACTGCCCCATCTATATGGCGGCTGGCGGCCATGCCTATGGCTGGGTCTACCCCGGCCCTATGGGCTCGGTGTTAACCCCGCTACTGACCGGATTGGAACAAGCCAATAGCTTACCCAATGCTTGTACCGCCTGCGGTCGCTGCGCTGAAGTATGTCCAGCGGCAATTCCCCTGCCCGATCTGTTGCGGGACTTGCGGGCTGAAGAGCATCAACGGGGGTTATCGCCACTGAGTTGGCGCAGCGGACTCAAACTACACAGTCTGTTGGCACGCTCGCCAGGATTGTACCGACAGGTCACTGCAATCGGTATTGGCCTGCTACGCCTGTTGGCCCGCGGTCGTGGTCAGCTGCAGTCGATAGTCTTTGATAACGGCTGGACTGAAGTGCGTGACCTGCCGCGCCCACAAGGCAAAACATTTATGCAGCAGTATCGCAGCGCTAGCAAAAATAAGGCGACAGACGATGACTGAGGCGCGCAGCGATATTCTCAACCGCATTCGACGCCGGCGTGGCGCTACCCCGCCGCAACACGAAATCAATGAAGCGTTGGCCGAATTGGGTATGGCGCCGCCGGCACCGGAAACTGAAGGCTGCCCGATACAAGCGCTGGAACGGCAGCTGCAGGAGAATCACATCAGCGTAGAGCACGCCAGCAATCGTGCCAGCGCCGTGCAATCTATAGCGCGCTATGTCTACCAGAGTTACCGTAACTATCGTGTAGTTGCTGGCAATGATGCTCGTCTGGCCGCCATGCCGTGGCGCGATGGCGGAGTGCTGGTGCGTTTCGGGGCTGCTGCACCCCAGGATAGACTGGCCATCACTTATGCATTGCTAGGCGTGGTCGAAAGCGGATCACTGGCAGTATTCAGCAGTCGTCACAATCCAGGCTCTAATAATTGGTTGCCACAGGACCATATTGTGCTGTGCGACGCCAGTGATATCGTCGCCGACTACGAGCACGCTTGGCGCGAGTTGCGCCAGCACCAGTCCAAACTAGGCGCACCGCGCGGTATACACTTTATCTCAGGCCCTTCGGCCACCGCCGATATCGGTTTTCAAATGGTGTTTGGTGCACACGGACCGCAGCGCCTGCATGTCATTATTATAGGAGCGCCGGAAGACCTGCCCCCAGAAGACGAACCCAAAAAGGACAGTGACCATGAAACAGTTTGACCAACGTGTTGCGGTTATTACCGGAGCCGCCTCTGGCATCGGATTGGCTCTGGCTAATGCAGCCGCCGCGCGCGGCATGAAGCTGGTACTGGCTGATGTAGATAAAGCCGCCCTCGACCGCGCCGCCGATGCACTGCGCACCGACGGCTCACAAGTACTGGCAATGCCAACCGATGTCAGCGAACCCGAGCAAGTACAGGCCCTGGCCGATGCCGCTATGGCTGAGTACGGTGCTGTGCACCTGCTCTGCAACAACGCCGGTGTAGGCGGCGGTGGTTGCCTGTGGGAAATGGACCTCGATTATTGGCACTGGGTGATCAACGTCAATCTGTGGGGGGTGGTCCACGGCATCCGCAGTTTCACACCGCTATTACTAGAGCAGGACGAAGCTCATATTGTCAACACTGCGTCTATCGCTGGCCTAATGTCAGCCCCGGGTACCGGCCCCTATACCGTTAGCAAGCATGCGGTGGTCAGCCTCTCGGAAATGTTGCACGGCGAACTAAAAGCTGCCACCGGTAACGTCGGCGTCTCGGTACTCTGTCCGAGTTTTGTGAATACCTCTATTTACTCTTCAGAACGCCACCGGCCTGAAGATCCAGCCAACCCGCCCGACGCTGCCACATTAGCCGAACGCGAAGCAGTGGAGGCCCTGGGCAAAGCCTTTTTCGATGACGCTGGAATCCCCCCCGAGCGCATTGCTGAACTGGTTTTCGAGGGCATACAGGCGAAGGATTTTTACCTGCTGTCACACCCGCAGGGCAGCCGCGAACAAATCGAGAAGCGCATGCGCGCTATACTAGACAACGGCCACCCCGGCGTCAGTGGTGCTGGAGATTTCCCGATACAGCTCTAGACGCAGCGTTGTGACGGTAATCAGGTAGCAAACAGTTCGTTGAGGAAATTCTGCAGCGACTGCCAGGAGCGGCGGTTAGCAGACTCGTTGTACACTGTCCCAAAATCCGCGTCGTTGGCCTGCGGGTTGGTAAACGAGTGCACCGTATTACCGTGAGCATGCAACTGCCAGTCCGCCTGCCCGACTTTCATCTCCTCAGTAAATGCCAGCACCTGCTCGGGCGGCACCATCGGGTCATCCCAGCCATGCTCTACCAACACACGCGCTGATAGTCTGTTACCGACGGTATTCCCAGGTGCTGCAAGCGCGCCGTGAAAGCTTGCTACACCCGCAACAGGTGCTCCAGTGCGCACCATATCCAGTACACACATACCGCCAAAACAGTAACCGATAGCCGCCAATTGGCTGTCATCAACTTCCGCCTGAGACTGCAAGGCGGCAATAGCCGTGTTCAATCGCTCCTGCAGCATAGGACGATCGTCGGTAAACTGCGCCATCAAGGCAAAAGCGGCATCATTATCAGCGGCGCTGACGCCCTTGCCGTATAAGTCCAGCGCAAACCCAACATAGCCTAACCGCGCCAAGTCTTCGGCGCGCTCACACTCGAAGCGTTCCCTGCCCCGAAAAGCGTGTGCCACCAGCACACCGGGGCGCGCGCCCGTATTACTATCGTCCCAGGCTAGCCAGCCTTCCAGTACGGTGTCATTGTGCTGATATTCCACCAAGCGGGTTTGAATAGTCATGTGAATCCTCTTTACACGGGGTTTACGCAATCTGTTATCTTCCGTATCTTGCTGGGCAGTTGCAAGAATATGGAGCAAAAAATGCATCTCGCTTTTAGTTCGATGAACACGCTTAATGACCCGCCGCCAAACGAGCTGGCTACCGCTCTGGAGCAGCGCGGTTTTGAGTCGCTTTGGTACGGTGAACACAGCCATATCCCCTGCGCTCGCACGACGCCCTACCCCGCGGGAGGTGAAATGCCGGCACCCTACAGAACCATGATGGACCCCTACGTCTCATTAATGGCAGCGGCCGCTGCCACCACAACGCTGCGTCTCGGCACCGGCATCGCGCTGTTAATGGAGCGCGATGTATTTTCGCAGGCCAAGACCATCGCAACTCTGGACCGGCTCTCCAATGGCCGTGTGCTGATCGGCACCGGCGTGGGCTGGAACGAAGAAGAATTCGTCAACGTGAACCCTCACCCATTCAATAAACGCTATGCGGTGCTGCGCGAAACCGTCGAGGCGACGCGTGTTCTGTGGAGTGAAGAAAGCGCCGAGTATCACGGCAAGTATATTGATTTTGATCCGGTGTGGGTCGACCCCAAACCACTGCAGCCCGGTGGGCCGCCTATTTTTATGGGCGCAATGGGTCCATTGGGCAAGCAGCATGCTGCCAGCTGGGCCGATGGCTGGTATCCGGTTGATGTGGCTATGGGCGATGTCCCTACCGCGCTAAAGGAATTTGCCGAGTTGGTGAAAGCCGCGGGGCGCCAGCCGGAGGATGTTGAAATCAACATACAGATCATGGACACCGCCGATCTGGACAAACTCAAGACCTACCGCGACCTGGGCGTTCAACGCGCCACTGTAGGAGTTGCCATGGATATGTGGGACAAACCCGAACAGGTCATGCCCATGATAGACCGCTTTGCAAAAATCATTCCCGAACTAAACGAATAAGCCAGGAGTATCACCATGAAACTAGAGTCACTTGCGCTGCACCACGGCTACGAGTCTGAAGCCACCACCAAGGCTGCGGCCGTCCCCATTTACCAGACTACATCATTCACCTTTGACGACACTCAGCATGGCGCCGACCTGTTCAACCTCGCGGTGGAAGGCAATATTTATTCGCGTATTGGGAATCCCACCAATGCGGTGCTGGAGGAGCGTGTTGCAGCTATGGAAGGTGGTGTTGGTGCACTCGCGGTCGCCTCAGGCATGGCCGCTATCACCTATACTATTCAATGCCTGACCCGCGCCGGCGACAACATCATTAGCACCAGCCAGCTCTATGGCGGTACTTACAACCTGTTTGCCCACACCTTTCCTCAACAGGGTATTGAGGTGCGCATGGCCTCTGCTGACGATTTTGAGGCAATGGAAGCGTTTATCGATGACAAGACGCGCGGCATTTTCTGCGAAACCATCGGCAACCCGCTGGGTAATGTGGTCGACATTGAGGCGCTGGCAAAGCTGGCGCACAAGCACGGTCTGCCACTGATCGTCGATAATACCGTCGCCACGCCCTATCTGTGCAAAGCCTTCGAGCACGGCGCCGATATTGTGGTGCACTCTCTCACCAAATACATCGGTGGTCATGGCACCACTATCGGCGGCATGATTGTCGATTCAGGCAAATTTGACTGGGCCGCTAATGCCACACGTTTTCCCATGTTCAACGAACCAGACCCCTCCTACCACGGCGTGGTTTACGCCGAGGCTTTAGGCGCAGCCGCTTTTATCGGTCGCTGCCGGGTAGTGCCGCTACGCAATACCGGTTCCGCGTTGTCACCTCACAGCGCCTTTATGCTCTTACAGGGGCTTGAAACTCTGGGCCTGCGTATGGAGCGCCACTGCGAAAACGCTGAAGCGGTGGCTCGTTACTTGCAGCAACACCCGCAGGTTGAGTGGGTCAACTATGCCGCGCTGCCCGACAGCCAGTTTAACGAATCCTGTCAGCGCATCTGCGGTGGCAAGGCCGCCGGTATTCTGAGTTTTGGTATCAAGGGTGGAGCCGCCTCCGGGGCAAAATTTATTGACGCTCTGCAAATGATTCTGCGTTTGGTGAATATTGGTGACGCCAAGTCGTTGGCCTGTCACCCCGCCTCAACCACGCATCGCCAGCTCAACCCTGATGAATTGGCAGCGGCCGGTGTCAGCGAAGAAATGATTCGTTTATCGATTGGTATCGAGCATATCGATGACATCATCGCCGACATTGAGCAGGCGCTAGTGGCAGCTGCCTGAACCCTCAAATGAGCGGCTGAGCAAACCCGCACCCGGGTGGCTCGCGCCACCCTGACCTGCATCGCCAGCCACATCTGACCGCAGCCGCCATTGCGATGGCGGCGGTGGTTGGCTAAGGTGCACCCTCCCGCGAGCAGGAGCAAAAACATGCAACATCTTAAACAGAAAGTCGTGGTTATCACCGGAGGTGGTAGCGGTATGGGTCAACAGGCGGCACGCCTGTGCGCAGAAGCCGGGGCTGTCGTCGCCCTGATTGATGTCAACGAGGCCGGTATGCAGGCCACCTGTGCCATGCACGACAATATCCATGCCTTTAGCGCAGACATCACCGATTTCAATGCAGTGTCCGGCGCCGTAACATCGATTGAGAGCGACCTTGGACCGGTGTTTCGCGTCTATAATTGCGCCGCGATTATGCCCTTCGGCAAGCTAATTGAGCAAGACAACGCCACCGCGCACAAGATCATGGATATCAACTACGGCGGACTACTGAACCTTTCCCAGGCTGTTTTGCCGGGCATGGTCAGCCGTGGTGCGGGCGAGTTCATCAGCTTTGCCTCGATGGCGGGTATTATTCCCACCATGGTGACCGGCGCGTACTCTGCCAGTAAAGCCGCCGTGGCGTTTTTCACCGAAATTCTTTATCACGAAAATATCGACAGCGGAGTTAAGTTTGCCTGCGTCTGTCCGCCCCCGGTAGACACTCCACTGCTCGACCAGGGTCGCAGCACCCATTGGCCGAAGATGCTTGAAGCTGGGCCCAATCCAATCAAGCCCGAAGAAATGATCAACGCCATTGAGGCTCACCTTGCCGCTGACAAGTTCTGGGTTTTCCATGGCAAGGGCGCAAAAGTGGGGCCGCTGATGCGACGCCTGGCGCCAGGCCTGATCTGGAAACAATGCCACGATGTAGAAGGCTTCTAGCACTCTCGGAGTCCGCATGCCACTCGCTCGCAAGCTGCTGATCATTAGCAGTATCGTTATTGCCCTGGGCCTACTCTGGCCCGGAATCACCCTCCCCGTGCTGACGCTCAGCGGCAGTATCGAGAAGTCCGAACTCGCCGACCTGGGCATCGATATGCTGGCGGGAGAAGACCCCACCAGCCAGACACGACAAATACTCAACAGCCTCTCTATGTTTATGGGGCTGGACCAGCTTGAGGGCCAGGTTCAGGCGTACCACTCCACGCGTTCCATCTGGGGCACTGCCACTGAACTGGCTAAGACCGACAATCTATTCGTGGCGGCTTTAATCGTCCTGTTCAGTGTCATCATACCCACGACCAAACTTCTGCTGCAGGCACTGGCGCTTCTGATTAACCGCCCCCAATTGCTGTGGTTAAACAGCGTACTCAGTAAATGGTCAATGACAGATGTGTTTGTCATGGCGTTACTGGTGTCCTATATGGCTGGCAGTGCCTCGGGGAAAATGGGTGATTTACTCATAATGGAAGCACAGCTGGAACCAGGGTTTTACTATTTCCTTGGCTACTGTCTGTTCTCAATTGTCGCCGGCAGCCTGACCACAAAAAGAGTATTCAACGACAAAAATCAGGCGGCTTGATTAGTGGTTTTTTCAAGCATAGTAGTGGCGCCGATGCCCAATTTCCGCGCCATCAGATACCAGATCAGCCCCAACAATTGACACAACACCAGTAACAGGAAGGCCCAGCGCCAGGCCTCTGGAGCAACACCGTTGCTGCCAGCGGGTGTTAACCAGTCCAGCATAAACCCGACCAGCCACTGCACCAGGGCTGCGGTAAGAAAGCTCAGCAGGTTGAAGGCTGTGTAGGCTCGACCAATCATAGCCGCGGGGAACGCGCGACTCAGTGCCACAAACACCAACGTCGTGGTGCCGGCTGCCATGGTGTACAACACCCACTGGGGCACAGCGCCTATCAACACCTGTACCGCCAATAGACTTAACAAAGCCATCGCCAACATTTGCCCCAGCAACGGCAGTAACATCGGGCTGTAACCCCGGTTTATCAAGCGTTCGGCTAAAGGCCCCAGAAGCGCAAAGTTAGCCGCAGAAACCAGAGTGACAACGGAAATAGACGTGGCAGCGGTAGCCGTGTCCTGCTGGGCGACACCGGTTAACCAGGAAAAAACATAGAGCGTACCCAAACCCTGCGATATACCCATGGAAATAAACATCAGCGGACTCACGCGCCAGAAATAACCGTCGCAAAAAATTGTCCGCAGTCCCCCCAACTGCTCTTGCAGTGTTTCCTGTCCGCCCTCACCGTCATGACGTGGTGCCATCAGCACCATTAGCAGCGCTGCCAACACCGTGATCGCGGCGAACAAAAAGTACAGCTCACGCCAGTCCAACACGCGCAACAGCAGCTCTACTGGCTTGGTAGCCGACCAGGCGCCGAGCACGCCAATCATAAACTGCAGGCTGTTCAGCGTCGCCAAACGCTGCGTATCAAACCACAGAGAATAGACTTTGAGCGAGGCCATCAGACCTGCGGCGAAACCCACCCCCATCATGACTCTGCCGATAGCCAGCAGCTCCGGTGTCTGCGCCATTCCAATCACCACGGCGCCCAATGCTGCCAGAACAAACAGCAGCGCATTGACCCGACGTGGATCATAACGATCAATCAGAATACCGACCGGCAGCTGCGCCAGCGCGAAAGCCAGGAAAAAAGCAGTTCCCAACGCCAGGCCTATCGCCTCTTCACCCATGCCCAGCTCGGCCTGGATGGGCTGTTTGACGATGTTAGAAAGTGTCCGCGTAAACATCGACAGGTAGAAGCCGAAGCCAAACGGCAGCATCAGGCGCAACGCAGTGCCCAGTGGCAAGTTGGCAAACTTCATGAATTCAGGGCCAGAATTTAAGCAAACGAGGGCTTGTCAGCCTAGCATAAGCAGAGGTCGTGCAGCAGCCCCACCGGAAGCGGGCATTGATGCCAAGCCTCAGGCAGGGTAACTTCAGCCAAAGTACATTACGCAGCAGCTAGCCAATCTCACCATTATAGAGGCGCCCCACTATGTTCAGATTACTCGCTTTACTGACCACAGGACTGTTAATCACTGCCTGTGGTGATACCAGCCCGCCGATTGTCGGCTGCGAGTCTGTAGGCGATATCAGACCGGTGTGCGGTATGCAGGCGCCGGAAGATATTGCCGCGCTACCGGATAACCGCCACCTCCTGCTCGCTCATTTTCCTGGTATGGAAGGCGGCGTTGGCAGCATCTCCCTGTTCGATACCAACACCGAAACGCTGCGTACTCTGTACCCGACTGACGCGCCTGCGGGCAGCGCTACAGCGCCCTGGGGACAGACTGATTGCACCCGACCACCTGAAATATTTGGGCCCCACGGCACCCACCTCCACCAGATGGCAGATGGTCGCTGGCGCTATCTGGTCGTTAATCACGGCGAGCGTGAGGCGATTGAAGTTTTTGAAGTGATTCCTGCAGGATCCGCTACCAGCATAGAGTGGCGTGGTTGCGTGATCGCGGCAGAGGAGACCTTTGTTAATGATGTGGTGGGCTTCAACAACGGCGATATCGCATTCACCCGCATGCTCCACAATGGCGGCAATATAGAGATGTTGCAAAGCCTCGTAGGCATTCCCACCGGTGACGTCTGGCGCTGGAGCCACGACGGTGGACTACGCATTTTACCCGGCACCGATGCGTCCCAACCCAACGGGCTGGAGATCAGCGCCGACAATCGCTTCCTCTTCGCCAATATGTACATGGAAAATGAGGTCTGGAAGATCAATGCTGACAGCGGCGAAGTCATTGGCCGCGCGGCTCTTAAAGCGGCTGACAATAGCGCCTGGGGCTCGGACGGTCGCCTGCTAGTGGCCAGCCATACCGGCAGCCTGCTAACCATGGTCGGTTGTTTAGACGCTCATGCAGAGACCTGCCCGGTAGCCTTAGAGATTGTGGCGCTTGACCCTCAGACTATGGCTACCGGAGTCGTTTTCAGCCACAGCGGTGCTCCCATGGGCGCAGCCACCGTGGCCGTGCCACAGGCGGGTCGTATCTATATGGGCTCATTCGCCGGAGACCGACTGATTTCGGTGCCGGATTTTGCGCCAGCGCGGTAGTTCGGCCAGTCGAAGAGGACACTTGCAGGCCCACCCTTCCGCTATAATGGAATGCTTGCTACGGGAGACTTCATGACGCAGAAAATCAAGGTCAACGCGCCGCTGGTGGTGTTACACGGCGACGAAATGGCGCAGATCGCCTTCGAGCGCATCATGGATCAGTTCGTCAACCAGCGGCTGGATATTCCGCTGGTAGAAATAGACCT
The DNA here is from genome assembly GCF_026262625.1 of Candidatus Litorirhabdus singularis. Lineage (GTDB taxonomy): Bacteria > Pseudomonadota > Gammaproteobacteria > Pseudomonadales > Halieaceae > Litorirhabdus > Litorirhabdus singularis. Next base: position 156,277 of record NZ_SHNN01000002.1, on the reverse strand, counting down.
CTCCGCCGAGCAGCGCGTGGCCAGCAATGGCCAGGTCGTCCGCGACGCCATCGACGCCCTCAAGCAACATGGCGTCGGCATCAAGAATGCTGGCATGACGGTCAACCGGGAGCAGCTCACAGAGTTATTGAAACAGCATCCCCAGCTACGCGAGGCAGAGCTGGATAAACTGGCTACCAAATCTCCCAACGGCGCCATCCGTAAAGGCATCGCCGGCAACATTACCCGCGAAGATATACAGTTTCGAAACATCAAGAACACTCCGCCGCAGTGGATTGGCCGCGATATTGATGTGGATACCATGAGCCATGGTGGTAATAAAGAAAGCCACAATGGACTATCAGACGCCACTGGCATCGCCAAACTGGTGTTTGTTGGCAGCAGCGGTGACCCCGTCGAACTGCATCGCCGGCGCATCAATCTGGGTGACCCCTGGATGCTGGCCACAAACGCTTATACCGGAGTCGCAGAATGGGCGCGGCAGTTTTTTCAGCGGGCTCTGGACGAACAACGGGACGCCTACGTGGGCCTGAAAGATACCGTTATACCAGGCTACGATGGCGTTATGCGCACTCTGATAGAAGACATCTATAAACAGGAGTTCAGCGCCCAGTTCATCAAAGCAGGACTCAACTACCACTATGAACTGATTGATGCCCAGGCCGCGCGCCTGGTCTCCAACCCACCCGAGCGAGCGCTTTGGGGCGTACCCGACAATAACACCGGCAGGCGCCTGTACAAGCTGGTCAAAACGCTCAAAGAGTATGGTATTCCAGATCGCAAATTTCATGTCTCTATTTCTCGCATGAGTGCCGGCGGTGGCGATCAGTACGGCAGCTACAACGCGCCGGCGCCAGAAGCTGGCATCGTCAAGGTGATCATCGACGGCGAAGAAAAATGCGCCCGCGAGTTACAGGCCAATGACCCCATGTTGTTCATGACTAACGACCGTGCTGCAATTAAGGACTGGGTCAAACAGGTGTTTCGCGACGCTTCACTGAAAGACAAGGAAGTGTACTTTGGGCTTAAGCGCGAGTACTTCGAATATGACGAAGTGTTTAGCGACGTCATCAATGAAGTGCGGGTGGAGTTGGTAGACGATCAAACCGAACCGCCCTCCTTCATGATTATGCGCCCCTCCAGCCAACTCAAGAAGATGATCGCCGACCCGCCCCGCAATGCGCTCTACCCGGCCCAGAATCTGGACGGCGACATCTTCTCGGATATCGCCGCGGCACTGGGAGGCAGCCTGGCCACCGCCAGCTCCATCATTGAAAGTAAAGATGGCACCATGCTGTTTGAAGCACCCCACGGCACCGCTCACGACCTTTACCTGAAATATCTTGAAAGCGATGGTAAGGAAGCTGTGTTCAATTCTTCGGCACTGATCTTCGCGCTCGCCAACGCGCTTGAGACACTGGCCCAGCGTGACGCCAATCCAGAGCTTGCGGAGTATTCTGCGGTACTCAAAGAAGCCCTTATCAAAACCGTGGATCAAGGCATTATCACGGGTGACATCAAGGGTAAAACCACCCGCCCGGAACAGGAGCAGGTGGTCGACATGCAGGGTTTTCTGGATGCGGTAGCGGCTAACCTCAGCTAATCTGGCTCAACCCGCCGCGATTTTGGCGATAAACACCAGCTCGCTGTCGGGTTCCAGCGTCTCCAGCAACGGCGTTTGCACCATGACACCGTCAATCGCGACCCCGTACTTGTCCAGCACGGCGTCCTCCAGCAGTGGGAACATCGCCTGCAATTCACGCCGTACGGCGCGATAGTTAAGCGCCTGAACCTGTACTTCCTCTATCTGGCCCTGCTCACCCAGTCCGGTATAACGGCGCAGGTCTCCAGTGAGCACAACCGTGGGCACGACTAGAGCGAATCCAGTGCCGCCAAGACCCGCTCCGGAGTCAGCGGCAGCGTCGTCAAATGCGCGCCAATCGCGTGGTTCACTGCCGTTGTCACCGCCGGCATAGGTGCACAAATAGGTGGCTCGCCTACCCCGCGCACGCCATAGGGGTGTCCAGGGTTAGGGCACTCGATAATAACCGTATCAATCATCGGCAGATCAGAAGCCACCGGCATGCGGTAGTCGAGGAAACCGGGATTCTCCAGCCGACCCTGACTATCAAAAATATACTCTTCGTTGAGTGCCCAGCCAATACCCTGCACTGCGCCACCTTCCATCTGCCCTTCAACGTAGCCCGGATGTATCGCCTTGCCAACGTCCTGCAACGCGGTAAAACTAATAATGTCCACCTTGCCAGTGTCGCGGTCAACCGAGACATCGCACAAACTGACTGCAAACCCAGGTCCTGCCCCCTTAGCATTCAGTGAAGCCGAAGCAGTCAGTGGGCCTCCGGTAACATCTGCTTTAGCTGCCAGTTGCGCCAGCGTTAACGGATCATGACCGGCGCAGACGGCGGCACCGTCGGCCCAGCTGACCGTCTCCACATCAACTTCCCAGAGGGCTGCAGCACGCTGGCGGCAGCTTTCCACAATTTTTTCGGCCGCATTTATAACCGCCCAACCGCTGGCAAATGTAGTGCGGCTGCCGCCAGTGAGATCGTTGTAACCCACTGATTCGGTGTCAGCGATGTGCGGCTTGATAGTTTCCAGCGGAACGCCCAACGCCTCCGCTGCCATCAGCGCCATCGACGCACGTGAGCCGCCGATATCAGGGTTGCCAGTAATCACCGCCACCGTACCGCCCTCATGCACGTTAATGGTAGCGCTGGACTGCAGGCCGAAGTTAAACCAGAAACCGACGGCAACACCGCGCCCCTGACCGTTTGCCAGCGGCCGATGGTAATTGGGGTGAGCTTTGGCAGCCTCCAGCGTCTGTTTCAAACCAATAGCGCGATACTTCGCACCAAAGAACGCTCGATCGCCTTCATCGACCGCGTTAAGCAGGCGCAGGTCGATTGGGTCAATATCAAGGCTATCGGCTATTTCATTCAGCACACACTCAACGCCCAAATGCGCCTGTGGGGCTCCCGGTGCCCGGTAGGCCGCGGTCTTCGCCGTGTTAGTTACCACGTCTAACGCAACCGTACGTCGGTTGTCGCAGTTATAGGGCGCGTACATACAGCGCGCGCCAGTAGCTGCCGGGGAGCCTTTATAGGCGCCGGCATCCAGAATCACTTCACTGTCCATAGCGGTAAGCTTGCCATCGTCGCGGGCGCCGATACGCACGTTCACAATTCCGGCCGCGGCGGGGCCCGTCGCTCGAAATACTTCTTCTCGAGTCATCACCATTTTGACTGGACGCCCTGAACGCGCCGACAGTGCCGCCGCGACGGGTTCCAGATACACCGTCGTCTTGCCGCCAAAGCCGCCACCGATCTCTGCTGGCGTTACTTTAATTGAACCTACCGCCACCCCCAGTACTTTGCTGGTGTAATCACGCACCATAAAGTGACCCTGGGAACTCGCCCAGATATCCACCTGGCCGTCTTGATTAACACTCACTACGCAGGCATGAGGCTCAATGTAACCCTGATGCGCGGTCGGAATACGGTAGCTGCGCTCGACAATAATATCGGCCTGAGCAAAACCGGCGGCCAAGTCACCCTGACTGATTTCCGAGCGGCTGGCTATATTGGAAGGTGCAGCGGCAGGTTCAGCCAAGCCCACGGTGAACATGTCTTGATGTAACACGGGGGCATCTGCGGCCATGGCTACACCGATATCCACCACATGCGGCAACACTTCGTAATCTACTTTAATCGCAGCCAGCGCCTGCTCTGCGATGCGCTCACTGGTGGCCGCCACCGCCGCTACCGCATGACCGTGATAAAGCACCTTGTCGCGCGCCATCACATTGCAGGACAGATCGTGAAAATCGACCTCGCCTTCACCGGAGTCTTCCATACCCGCCTTCAGGTCAGGAAAAACATCTGAGGTAATGGCCGCGTGTACGCCAGGCATCGCCAGCGCTGCACTGAGATCAATTGAGGTTATACGGGCGTGCGCGTGGGGGCTGCGCAAAACTTTGGCCCAGAGCATACCCGGTAGTGAATAGTCAGCGCCGTAGTTCGCTTGACCGGTTACCTTTTCGATACCGTCCGGCCGCACCGAGCGGGTACCGATGACTTTGAACCGGTTGGTCACTGCATCTCTCATGACGCTGCCTCGCGCAGGTCTTGCGCAGCAGCTAATACTGCGCGGATAATTTTATCGTAGCCGGTGCAGCGGCACAGGTTGCCCGCCAGCCAGTAACGCACTTCTTCTTCGCTGGGGTCGGCGTTACGTTCCAATAGGGCCCGTGCTGCCACCACGATACCCGGCGTGCAGATACCGCATTGCAAACCTGCGTGATCCAGCAAACTCTGCTGTACTGCGTGCAGCGCGCCCGGCGTGGCCACACCTTCAATCGTCTCAATCGACTTGCCCTCTGCTTCAACTCCCAGCACCAGACAGCTGCACGCCAGACGACCGTCGAGCACGATGGTGCAAGCACCACAGTCGCCAGTACTGCACCCTTCTTTGGTACCGGTGAGGTTCAGAGTATCGCGCAGTACGTGCACCAGCGTGTCATCCGCTTCGCACAAAAACTCCACTGGCTCGGCGTTAATGCTGGTCGTTACATGAATCGCCATTCTAATGTGCCCTCCGCTGTCGCTGCTGCGCTCTATCACAGGCTATCTGAGCCGCTCGTCGCGCCATAACTCCCACCACTTTAGTACGATAACCGGCACTACCGCGTTTGTCAGAAATTGGACTGGCCGCCGCGCCAGCCGCCGCCGCCAGCGCTGCCAAGGCTGACTCCTCTAGCGTGGTTCCAATAATCGCTGCAGCTGCCTCCTCTACCAACAGAGCAGTTGGAGCCGCCGCGCCAATCGCAACCCGGGCCGCGCTGACCGTACCCATCGGATCCAGACTGAGACTGACGCCCGCGCCCACCACTGCAATATCCATTTCAGTGCGTGGCGTAAATCGTAAATAGGCATCCGCACTGCCCACGCCCGGTCGCGGTATAAAGAGCGAAATCAGCAGTTCGTCGCGCTTCAGGCAGTTTTCCCCCGGGCCGGTATTAAAGTCTTCTACCCGCACCTGCCGCACACCTTCGCCCCCTACCACGTGGCAGACTGCGCCGACAGCGATCAAAGCAGGCACCGTATCGGCCGCCGGTGAGGCATTGCACAAGTTACCACCCACCGAGCAACGGCCCTGAATCTGGGTGGAGCCAATCATATCGATGGCCTCGACCAGACCCGGGTAGGCGGCGGCAATATCGGGACGCTCGGTAACGCTTTGCGCCGGCGCCGCAGCACCCAGGGTCAGCCCCTGATTAGTCAAAGTAACGTCACGGATACCGGGTATTTCCTTAATATCGACAATATACTCGGGCTGTTTAACCCCATTGCGCATTTGCACCAAGAGGTCAGTGCCTCCGGCCAGCACCTGGCAACCACTCTGCTGACGCAAAATGGCGGTTGCCTCAGCAATACTCTGGGGTGAATAAAAACGACTAACAGTCATACAGTGAGTTCCCCGTGGAATTCAAAAAGGCATGTCGCAGGATAGCAATAATGCGCCACCTAAAGAATAGCCGCTATGCGTCTTCGCAGACAGTCTCGGCTTCAGTAAAAAATGCCATATGTCAGCAAAGCCACCAAAACAATATGCGGAAAAGCGACCGTTGGTCGGCGCGCGGCCTGTACATATTCCAATACCAACCCAGCGGTTCCCGGACGTTGCTCAGCAAAAGCCGTATTGTACTGGTAGGCGTCACCGTTGACGGCATTTTCCGCGTCCTCCGTAAGCAGTACTTCCAATCGGAGCAAACGCGCCTCAATGCGTGCCTGAAAAGTCTTCCATATTGCCTCCTGCATCCACAAAGACAGGCTAATAACCAGCAGTGAGGCGGGTACGCGCATGCCGTTTAGTGCAGTCATGAGTAATACCAGCGTTACCAGGACCAGCGCCACAAGCTTGATCCACAAGGAGTGTTTCTCGTAGCTATCGTACTGATTCTGTAGCAGCGTCCACTCTGCCGCCAGTGCCGTTTGTGTCATTGTCTAACCCTCACTGTCTATTCCCCTCTGCCTCTCTCTATATTCTACTACGTCTACACAATAAGCCGCGTCGTCGCAGCTGACAACTGACCACGCGCTTACCACTGGGCAGACGGAAGCGCTTATGTCACCCACGTAGAGCTGGTGCGTAAAGCCCGCGGCGCCGAACTGCCCGCTTCGTTCTGGACCGACCCATTGGTGTATATGGGCGCGTCCGATGCCTTTATCGGACCCACCAAGGACATTATGGTGGAGACCGAAGACTGGGGCATCGATATGACCTTTGATTTTCCGACCTTGATCAGCCACTGCGCCAAATCACGCTCACTGATGGCCGGCACGGTGATTGGTTCTGGCACGGTATCCAACGCGGGTAGCAAGGCCGGTTCCTGCTGCCTGGCTGAAGTACGCTGTCTGAAGACTATTGCTGATGGCAAACCCTCCACTGCGTTTATGTCGTTTGGAGATCGCGTGCAGATAGAGATGCTCGATAGCAGCTACCAGACTATATTTTGTGCGGCGCATCCAGACGCTCAACCGGACCACCCCGGCTAGTCCACTGCACTAAAAAGGTCGCAAAGAAAAAGGTCGCAAGAAAAAGCGCCCTACACCTTTTGCAACACCCCACGATCTGCAAAAATGGCGCCATGTCTGAAACTATCGTCTGGGGTGTGGAAGCATCTCCCTATCTACTCAAGCTGGAAGCCTGCCTGCGTTTCCGTCAGATGCCATTCAGGCGTCTGCCTCGCGCCGGATCAAGGCGCCAGAATCTGCTCACCTTTATGCGGCTACAACGTGCTATTCGCAATCGCCAGGTCATGCGTTTTCCGGCCATGGACTCACAACTAGACGAATATCCCTCGGTGCCTTTTTTTAGCCCCGACGGCAGCCAGTTTCAGTATGACTCCAGCGCCATTGCCGACTGGCTGGACCTGAACGCCACCCGCACTCCGGCCCTGACTCCGGCCGAGCCAGATCTGCGCTTTGTTGTGCGCCTGTTGGATGAGGCATTTGATGAATTTGGACTGTATATGGTTCACCACATGCGCTGGAAAGGCTCCGCCAACAGCACACCTATGGGAGCGGTCACTGGGGCGGAGATGTCACGACTGCTGCCATTGGGATTGCATCGGCTGGTTGCCAGAAACCTGCCCCGCCGTCAGGTAAGGCGTTGTCCGTATCTATTTAGCGTGGCGCCAGCAGACTATCAGGCCGGCGTTATACCAGCGTTGACGCCACCTACGCGGCAAGGCTTTCCCCCTACTCACTCGTTACTGGAGCAATGCTGGCGCGAGTGCCTGACTGCAATGGAGAGCCTGCTTGAGCAACAACCCTGGCTATTGGGTGGTCGTTTTACGCTGGCCGATGCAAGCCTCTATGGCCAACTCAGCATGAACCTTATCGATCCGCAAGCCAATGCACTATTACGCGAACTGGCGCCTCGAACCCACGCCTGGTTGTGCGCTATCCGCGATGGCAGTCACGTCGGCAGCGCTGGCACCATCAGTCTGCAGCCCGCACTGGCGCCGCTGCTGAAATTTGTGATGTCTACCTTTGCCCCGCTGATGCAACAAAACCTGGCAGCCTGGCAACATTATTCCTCCCGCGGCGAAACACTGTTTAACGAAGCCGCCTTTGACCAGGGCCGCGCTCTCTACGACGGAACGCTGCGGCAACACCCGTTCCGGGCGGCGGCAAAAACATTTCAAGTCAGGGTGTGGCAAGACTTGCGCCAGGAGTGGCTGGCGCTACCAACACCAATTGAGCAGCTATTGCAGGACTGGCTACCCAACAATGATTTATTCAGTGCCGCTCCCGCAGCGACGACTATTACTCCGGTTAGTTGAGACGCGAGCGCAGAATCATCGTAGCGCTGGTCAGCATCACCGTGGCAATAACCACCAACGGCCAGCTATTCGTCGCTATTTCACGCCAGCCGTAATCCTTCAGAAAACAGCCCTGCACAATAATAATGTAGTGCTTGAGGGGGTTAATCTCGGCAAAAACCTGCAAGCCGGCCGGCATATTCTCTACCGGCGTGACAAAACCAGAAGTCGTGATCAGCGGTATCATACAAAAGAAAACACCCAACATTGCCTGCTGCTGAGTATTGGTAACCGCAGAGACCGTGAGCCCAATACCCGTCACGGCCAGCACAAAGCACAACATGCCGCAGTACATCAGCCCTACATTGCCGACAAACGGTATCTTGAAAGCGTAAACCGCCAGCAGCGTTATTAAACTGCCGCTGAAGAAACCAGCAAACACTGCCGGCAGCGTTTTACCCAAGATGATCTGACCCGGCGTCACCGGTGATACCAATAACTGATCAAAGGTGCCCATCTCTCGCTCGCGCGCGATACTCAGCGCGGTCATCATCAGCGGCGTGATGAGAACCATACTGGCCGCGAGTGCGGGCACGATAAACCAGAAGAACTCGAGGTTAGGGTTAAACCAATGCCGCAGCTCTACACCAGGCGCCAAACGCGTCTGCGGCTGGTTACTCCGAATGTCGACATTCATCTGTGCCGCGATAGTGCCAATATAGGCGCTTGCGATCTGACCCGCGTTGGCGCGCCTACCATCCAGGGTCAGTTGCACTGACGCTGATTGTCCGCGTTCTATGCGCCGCGAAAAATCTGCTGGAAAGCGCACGCCCACCAAGTAACGCTGGCGATCGACAGCGTTGGAGAAACTCTGCATGGTCGGCACCGTCTCAACCGCGCCGACAAACTCGGCACTGCGCAAACGCGCGATAAACTCTTGCGACCAGCGCCCACTGTCTTCATTGATCAGTGCGATATCCACGTTGCGCACTTCCATAGAAGCGGCAAACGAGAACACCAACACCTGCATAAGCGGCGCTGCCAGCAGCACACCGCGGGTACCTGGGTCGCGGAAAAAGGTCAGGAATTCCTTGATGACTGAATGGTAAAGCTGTGACAGCATCAGTCGAGACCGCCGCGAAAGCGTTTCATAGTCAGTCCGAAAAACAGCGCGCCTACCGCCAGCAACCAGGCCATGTTCACCAGTAACACCGGCCAAATATCACCGGCCAGAAAGACGGTGCGCAAGGCATCAACAAAGTAGCGCGCCGGAATAACCTGTGTCACCCATTGCAGAGCTTTAGGCATACTCTGAATTTCAAAAATAAACCCCGACAGCAGCAGTGCGGGCAAGAACCCCGACATAATCGCTACCTGCGCTGCCATAAACTGGTTTTTAAACACTGTCGAAATCAGCAAGCCTTGGCCCAGCGCCGGCACCAGAAACACCGCTGATACCAACATCAATGCAGTCAGTGAACCACGCAGGGGCACCCCCAGCACCTGCACTCCCAGAAACGCGCAAGCGACCGTGGCCAGCATACCCAGCACGTAATAGGGCAACAGTTTGCTGAAGATAATTTCTGGCATCCGCGCCGGCGTCGACATAATGGCCTCCATGGTGCCCCGCTCCCACTCCCGCGCCACCACCAGTGCCGTCAACAACGTGCCGATGATCGTCATCACAATGGCTATGACGCCAGGCACCAACACGCGGCGGCTATCCATCTCAGGGTTGAACCAAAATCGTTGCTGCAGTATCACCCCACCTTCCGGCTGCAGACCCTGCCCTACCAACCAATTGTTGAAAACACCCTGCGCATAGCCACCGGTGAAGCTCGCGGAGTTAGGGAATGAGCCATCCGTCAGTACCTGAATTTTGGCAGCCCGCTGCGGATCGCGCATCGCGGTCTCAAACTCCTGATCAATCACTACCAGTGCCTTAAGCTCTCCCGTCACCAAGTGAAGCTCTAGCTGTTTGCGATGACGCGCTGGCGTGACGTCCAGATAACTTGATCCGGCGTAGGCCGCTGCCAGACTCTGTGCATAGGGGCCATCACTTTCCATCACCACCCCAATGCTGACATGACTCACATCCAGTGATACGGCAAACGCAAACATAAACAACAGCAACGGCGGCATCACAAAGGCAATCAATAAGGCCGAGGGATCGCGCAGCACCTGCAAACTCTCTTTCAGTACCAGCGCCCTAAACCTGCGCCCGCTGCTCATGTTAGAGCTTCCGTCTGCAGCAAGGCATTCTGCGTTTCGATTAAGCCAATGAAGGCTTCCTCCATTGTAGGTTCGGGTAGTGCTGCAGTGGCAACACTGGCCTTAAGGGCGTCGGGTGTATCCAGCGCAATAAGCTGACCCTGATTCACCAGCGCTACGCGATCACAGTATTCCGCTTCGTCCATAAAATGTGTCGTCACCAGTACCGTCACCCCGTTATTAACCAGCCCGGTAATGTGCGTCCAGAACTCGCGCCGGGTAATAGGATCAACCCCCGAGGTGGGCTCATCCAGAAACAGAATGTCGGGGCGATGCATGAGCGCGCAGGCCAATGCCAGGCGTTGTTTGAAGCCCAAAGGCAGCACATCGGGTGAGGACTGCAAGTAGGGATCCAGTTCAAACACCTCGATCATCTCCTCAATCCGCTGCTGCCGTAGGCGCCCTCGCAGGCCGTAAATACCCGAGAAAAAATCCAGATTCTGGCGCACCGAGAGTAACCCATAGAGGGAAAACTTTTGCGCCATATAGCCCAATTTGAGCTTGGCGGCACTGGAAGACCTGCGCAGATCGATGCCAGCCACCAAGGCTTCACCGGCGCTGGGTTTGAGCAGTCCACACAGCATTTTGAAGGTGGTCGACTTGCCCGCGCCATTGGGCCCCAGCAGGCCGAGTATCTCGCCACGGGCAACACTGAAGCTAACGTTATCGGTGGCCACAAACTCCCCGAAGCGTTTAGTCAGGCCTTTGCACTCCACCATGGTCGAACGACTGTCGGCCACCGGCTCCATGCGCGCGGCAATTTCAGAGTGCCCACCGGGCCCGCCGCCCAAAAGATCGATATAAGCGTCCTCAAAGCGCGGCGCAACCGCGCTTAGCTCTCCGCCCGCGGCAGCGACCAACTCCTTAAGCGCTGAGGTTGGTTGTGCCTGGCTCAGCACCAAACGCAGGGAATCACCTTGAATAACACCGTCGCGAACCCCTTCGGTTTCCAAGGCGCGCACCAGCCACTGGCGCCGGTCACCGCGTACGTGACTAGCCAGGTAGCTGCGCCCGTCCAGCCGCTGTGAAAGCTTCTGCGGACTTCCCTGATAGGCAATAGCGCCGTCATCCAGCAGTACTACGATATCACAATTATCCGCCTCATCCAGATAGGCCGTAGACCAGACGACTACCATGCCCTCACCACTGAGTTCGCGCACCATCTTCCATAACTCGCGGCGACTAAGTGGATCGACTCCAACACTGGGCTCGTCCAGCAGCAACACCTGCGGGCGGGCTATTAGCGCACAAGCCAACCCCAGCTTTTGCTTCATGCCGCCTGATAAGCGACTGGCAAGACGGGTGGTAAACGGTGTCAGGCCGGTAAACTTGAGTAAGCGCGTGAACGTCGCCTCGCGTTGCTGCTCTGGCAACTCGCGCAATGCCGCATAAAGCCGCAGATTCTCCTGCACACTGAGGTCTTCGTAGAGACCAAACCGTTGCGGCATATAGCCGGTAGCTTCATGCACCTGAATTTTCTGCGTGACCGTATCAAAACCTGCCACTGTAATAGCGCCCGTATCCGGCGTCATTAATCCCGCCAACAAACGCATCAAGGTAGTTTTACCAGCGCCGTCAGGGCCTACCAGGCCGGTAATTTGACCGCCAGCGAACAGCGTATTGATAGCTTTCAACGCCGGTACCTGCGCGAAGCTCTTACTAAGATCCGCTACTGAAACTGAGACTGTCATTGTCAGGCGCTGCGCAGACTAGTCTAGCAACACGGTAACCGGCATGCCCTGACGCAGACCATTATCGGTGTCTGTTACGACAATACGCAGACGATAAACCAGATCTGTACGCAGAGCCGTGGTTTCTACATTCTTGGGCGTAAATTCTGCTCGCGGTGAAATAAAGCCCACCTGCCCCTGATACTTAACCCCTGAACTGTCAGAAGTCACGCGTACGCTCGCGCCCGGCTTTACCAGCCCCAATCGGGGTTCATCCACATAGGCGCGCACATACACCGTTTCAGTCAGCGACAGCGCATAGACGGGGGTACCCGCCATCACCATGGCACCGGGCTCATGAATACGTGACATCACAATGCCTTTGCTGGGCGCTACCAGACGCGTATCGTCAACCTGAGTGACAGCCTGTTCACGCTGTGCGCTGGCCATAGCCAGTGCCGCCTGCGCAGCGGCTATATCTTCCATACGGGAACCCTCTACGGCTAAAGCCAGCGCCTCGCGATTTGCCTGTAACTGCGCCGCGCTTTGATCGCGCATGGACAAGGTTCTGTCCAACGTCCGCTGGCTACTCATCTTCTGCACCACCAGTTTGCGCTGGCGCTGCAATTCCAGCTCAGCATCTTCCAAAGCCGCCTCTGCTTTCTCGGTCAACGCTCTGGCCTGCTCAATTTCCTGCGTGCGCGAACCATGCTGCAAACGTTCCAGCTGCGCCCTGGACTGGTCCTCACGCGCTACTGTCACCGCCAATGCCTGCTGCAACGGCAGCGGGTCTAACTGCGCCAAAAGATCTCCAGCTTGGACTGCGTCGCCCTCTTCAAAGTACATCGCTTGCACGCGACCCGAGACCCGAAAGGCCGGCTGCACTTGCCGAATATCAACGTTTCCATAAAGCACAAGATCGTTACTATCACCTTCGCCAAACCAGTGTTCATAGCTGACCAATAGCAACAGGCCAAGCAATACCACTACCACCACAGGTATTAGTTTTTTCATGTATTGACCTCTCGATTATTGTTATTGCCGCGAGTAAGTTGCGCGGCAATAGAGTGTTTGAGCTGCACGCGGACAGCAGCCCCACAAAGATCACATTGAATACTACGGCAGGCTCTTGTTGTCCCCGCCGGAGCCCACTCAGGGTTGAATCGGGTGCAGCATGATGTTTCGAAACTGCACCGGATGACTCTCGGATTGCAACGCTATATAGCCGCTATCGAGCAGCAACTGTCCAGCGTCGAGGCCTTGCAGTAATGCCTTGGCGTCAACATCAGTCGGGTCAAGCTGGGGCCGGGTGTATTCCAGCACCAGCTCACCGTCGACGAAGTGACGGATCATCTCAGAGCCCCATACCTCTACCTCCAGTTGCACCCAGCGATCACCGGCGAAGCTATTGGAAAGCGAGTTAGTGCAATGGGTGGTGTAAACCTCTTCGCTGCCAAACCACACCAAATTGGTGGCCGGCGTACACACATTGCCGGTACTGCGGTGCTCGTCTTCACGCGCACCTAGTAATTGCACTTCGATGGAGGCGGGAAAGTACTGCTTTAAAGACATGCTGGCGGGGCTCTGGCTATGCACCATCACACCGCTGTTACGCCAAGCCCAGAACATAGTGGGCGAGTCGGTGGCCTGCTCGCCCAGAAAACGGTATTCCAGACGCAGCACATAATAAGAATAAGGCGTGTCATAGAACAGGTTACCGAAAGTGTTATCAAACTCGGTGTAGCGGTCGTAGTTGACGCTGATAACACCGTCTTCGACCCGATAGGTGTCAGCATAATTGTCCCCGGCCTCATAGCCGGTAATTTTTGTAGTCCAGCCATCCAGATTTTCACCATTAAACAGTGCTATCCACTGTGCATCAGCCTTCAGGCTAGCCGTATAAGGGGGCTCAACCGGACGAATCTGCTCATAAAGTGGAATAAAGAAAAAAGCGCTGTACAGGTAATAGCCCGCACCCAGCAATAGTAACGCCACACCTGCATAAAGGGGTTTCTTCGACATCAGGATTCCTCAACTATTATTATTACACCAGAGCCACAAACTAGACCTCGTCGGGCACCTGATAAAGCTCCTGGTAGCGTTTGAACAAGGCGCGCTCCGTGGCTCTGCCGGCATCGACCTGATACTGATGCTGACCGAATTTACCCTTGGGTTTGCTGGCCAGGTAGTCCAGCATACGAGTGCGCGCCTCGGAGGATAATGACATACCAAAATGGTGGTAGATACCCTCAATACAAGCCATGGGGTCCTGCATCAGGTCTTGATACCGCGAGTCGGCAATGTTGGCCGCGGGCACAATACCCGCGTCACGCTGGTCTATGACCGTCTCTAAACGCTGCGCCGTCGCCTCCCCCATAATCATGTGCTCAAACATCTCGGCGTTAAACGGTTGATCGCTGCGCATGGAATAAAGCGTACCCATCAGACTTGTGGTGGAGGCCATACACTTAAGCGGGTCACGATGGGTTTGCACCACTCGCGCATCAGGATACACCGCCAGCAGGGTCTGCAAATGAATCTGATGCTCAGGCGCTTTCAATAACCAGCGCTGGCGCGGATTCTTCCACTGTAGAATTTTCAGAATATCGCGATGATAGCGGTACACCGGTTCGTAATCTGCCTGGGCACACCAGACACTGTAGCTCGGGGTCTGGTGCAGCGACTGAATATGATCGGATATAAACGTACCTGCCATTAGCAACCCGCACTCGGCAGGAATATCGCCGCGCATCTCGTGCATACTGGCAAACTCAGGCGCCACCCGGTTCCACTGAGTGAACAACTGGTCCGCGCGTTCAATGCGTGGATCTGTAGTGTAAGTTGCAGCGACCGGTGGCGGGCACGGCATCAGCGCCTCCCACATTTGCGGCACACCCACTTCCGGGTCGCGGGACAGTAGTTCAAACAAAATGGAGGTACCCGAGCGCGGTAAGCCGACAATCACCATGGGGGCGGCCAGCTCTTGCTGCAAAATTTCTGGATGGCGTTTCAGGGTATCTACCACCTGCAGGCGGCCGCTGAGCCAGAGGATAATATCGCTGCGCGCCATTAAACGCCCCATTAGCGTCAACTGCGCCTCGTCTTGCAGCGACTTCAGTAATACCGCGAACGGCTCGCGCCACAGTTCATCACCAAAATCGGTCAGCCCGGTACTTGCCTGAGCCCGGGACAGCAACGACTCGGCGTCCAGCGGTACCACCGCCGGCAGATCAAAATAGCTGCCTTCACGGTTGAGTTGCGTCAACCAGTCCGGATGAGGCGGGGCTACCCACTGTGGATTGTTTCCATCAGGGCCACTGGAATCGCTCATGCTGTGTTTCCTCTCATATGTGACCACCTACAGGCGATAGCGCCATTCTATGATGCTATTTGCATTGGCACCGAAACCTGAGGCAGTGGTAATCTATTAGCTCGCGCAACACGTAATTTACCCTATATCTGGCGTAAGCCTAAACCTGTCCCGACCTTAAAACTGATTAGTATGAAACCCTATGATTGATGTCGCACTGTTCCCCATCCCCAACTCGGTCAACTTTCCTGGCGTACCCTGCCCCCTGCACGTGTTCGAGCCACGCTACCGGCAGATGGTCACCCACTGCATCGAGCACAATATGTTCATGGGAGTGTGCCATACCGAGAAGGTGGTCCATGAAAAATCCAGCGACCAGACCGTGGCCGATGCGCTGAACAGCAATCAATCTACCTACAAGCCCTGGGATATTTTCTCCGCCGGGCCGGTGGAATTACTGGAAGAGCTCGATGATGGGCGTCTGCTAATTCAGGTAGATACCAGCGTGCGACTGCAATTGCGTGAAGAAAAGCAGACCCTGCCGTTTAGCATCTGGGCCTGCGAAGAGCTGCCTGATGTCGCCTGCGAGGGCCCGGCATTGGTAGAGCTGGAGCAGTCACAGGCCAAAATACTCACCCGCCTGCTGGCAATGACCCACGCCAACGAAGACGCACAGGAGATGCTGCAAAGTGAGTTTTGGCAGTCTATGCCCGCCACAAAGTTCAGCTTTGCGGTCGCCGGGCTACTGGGTATGCCGGCCGATACCTCCCAACACCTGCTGGAAATGACCGATGCCCAACAGCGCCTGACCACCGTATTGGACATGATTAACGCCATGGGGTCTGAGATCAACTGACCACGGTGATTCAAACTCAGGCACAGGTTCACTAGCCAATACAGTTGCCAGCGGCCAGCCCATTGGCGAGAATGAGTCGGAGCCGCGCGCCCACGCACGCGGTCCATTCATTTCCAGCACAGGCCCTGTAATGCTATGACCAAAATTGGCTGCCAGATGGCATTTAACGAATACACCGCTCCGGATTTTATTGGCGAGGCAGGAGCCTATGTCGAAGAACTGGGCTTTCACTCCTTATGGGTACCAGAACACGTGCTGTTCTTTTCCGAGTATGAGTCGCGCTATCCATACACCGAGGATGGCCGCATACAGGGCGACCCCCGAAGCCTGATAGACCCCTTCTCTGCCCTTACCTTTCTGGCCGCTCATACCCGCAGCATTCGTCTGGGCTCAGGCATTTGCATAGTGCCGCAGCGCAATCCGGTTTACACCGCGCGTCAGGTGTCTGATCTGGATTACCTGTCGGGTGGCCGGGTAGACTTTGGCATCGGCATTGGCTGGCTCAAAGAAGAATTTGCCGCCCTGGGCGTGCCCTGGCCTGACCGCGCCGGCCGCACACGCGAATGTGTAGCGGTGATGAAGACCCTGTGGTGCGACGAAGTGTCACACTTTCAGGGGAAGTATTTTAATATCGACAAGGCGTATCAGAACCCAAAACCTGTACAAATGCCGCATCCACCACTGATATTCGGTGGCGAAAGCGAGGGTGCTTTTCGGCGCGTGGCAGAGTTGGGACAAGGCTGGTATGGCTTCAACATGACCCCAGCGGGCATGGAGCAGAACCTGGCAGTGCTGGACGCCGCACTAGCGACAGCAGGACGCAGCCGGGAGGAACTGCAAATACATATTTCACCCGCTTACTCAGCGTCTGACAAAGCCAGTATTGCTGCCATGGCAGCCTTGGGTGCTGATCAGATTATTCTACCCGTTCTGGCCAGTACCAAAGACAAACTGGCAGATCGCGCCAAACGGGCACTGGAACTGGTACAGGGTTAGGTACAGGGGTATGTGCGGCTCGCGCTCGGCGTTGGGCTTTAATGCGCCAAGTCGCGCCGCGCTTCGTAAAAGGAACCGTGAAAATCGGCAAAGAAATCACCGACCTGCGGGTGGCTGACCGGTTCGCCAGAGTCGTCTAACAGCAGATTCTGCTCTGAGACATAGGCCACGTAGGTATTTTCGTCATTTTCAGCCAGCAGATGGTAAAACGGCTGGTCCTTGCGTGGGCGTACCTGTTCTGGAATTGACTCCCACCATTCGTCCGTATTGTTGAAGGTTGGGTCCACGTCATAGATCACCCCGCGAAAGGGATAAATACGATGGCGTACTACCTGACCGATGGAGAATTTGGCGTCGCGCTGTAACATGATTCTGATCCTGTGAGTCGAGGCGCAAGAATACCGCTTGCGACCACCACCACGCCAGCATTGCTTGATTATTCTACGGACTTGATCGGGGTCACATTACGCCCAACTCAAGTTGCCAGACTAACAACTAGTAGTTTATAGTTACTGACACACATATTACAGGAGCTGCGCCATGAGCGGTTGTCCCTTTGCTGACTTCACCAACATGATTGACCCGGATACCTATGCCAACGGTATGCCCTATGACGAACTGGCTCGTATTCGCGCCTCTGGGCCCATCCACTGGATGGAAGACCCCACCCGCGGCGTGCCCTACTGGCTGGTAACCGGCCGCAATGAAATCGACTTTATCTCCAAGCACCCGAAGGAGTTCTCCAGCCAGGAGCGCACCGCCCTGGCGGATGAATACGCTCAGGATGATATTGATGCCATTCATAGCAATATGACCATCAATATGGACCCGCCGCGCCAGATGAAGTCGCGCAAGGTGGTGCGGCCCAGTTTCACCCCGGCAGCCGTTAACTCCTATGCCGACCGCTTCCGCGATCTTGCCCGGGAAATTGTCGACAAGGTTGCCAGCCGCGGTGAATGCGAATTTGTTGAAGAGGTCGCCGCGGAACTGCCGTTGCTGGCCATACTGGAGCTGTGCGGCATTCCGGCAGAAGACCGCAAGGACTTCTTTCAGTGGACCAACGCCATGATCTTCAACCAGGACTCGGAGATGTCGGCTGACAAAAGCGTTGCCGAGGATGCCTCCTTCAAGGTTATTGAATACGCCATGAAACTGGCAGCAGAGCATGCAGAAAATCCAAAGGACAATATCATCGGCGCCCTGCTCGACGGCAACGGCAAAGACCCGGGCCTGGACATGGACGAGTTCGTCTGGTTCTTCCTGATGCTGATATCAGCGGGTAATGAGTCTACCCGCACCGTCACCAGTCACGCCATGCGCCTGTTGATGGATAACCCCGATCAGCTGCAATACCTGGTGGACAACCCCGACAAGATTCCTAACGCCTGTGAAGAGGTGCTGCGTTACAACACCGCCTTTATTCTGATGCGCCGCACCGCCATGGAAGACATGGAAGTGGGTGGCCAGCAGATCAAAAAAGGCGACAAGATCATCATGCACTACCACACGGTGAATCATGACGAGAGCGTATTTGGCGAAGACGCCATGAAGTTTGACGTCAAACGCGCCGAACGCATGCCCGACCTGTACAACCAGCACCGCGCCTTTGGCATCGGCCAGCATTTTTGCCTGGGCTCACACCTGGCACGGCTGGAACTGGTGGTGATGATGGAAGAAATTATTCCGCGCATCCGCAATCCCAAGCTGATGGAAGAGCTGGAGTACACCCGTTCTGATCTGGTCAATGGTATCAAGCGCATGTACATTACCTTTGATCCAGAGGTTAAGGATAAGGCTCAGAGCGCGGCTTAAGCCGCAATAACGATCGCGTTACACCCCGTAACGCGCTCCAGACTTATTCAGTCAGCGGTCGTTGGCGTTGCGGCACTGCTTTTTTGGGCGGTTTAACCAGCGGCGGTAGCGGTAGATTGTCGCGAGCAAACTCAGCATTCAGGCGCCGCATCGACCTATAGCTTGAACGATGTTCAGGAAATATTGCCAGCGCCAGCCGGTATTGCTCAATAGCCATCTCTGTATAACCCAGTTGTTCATAGCAGTAACCGAGTGCGCTGTAGAGCATGGGGCCGTGCTGCGGGTACTGATCCACATCCTCAAGCAGGTCTAGAGCGATATGACCAGCATGGTCATAATTACCCAAAAGAGATTCTTTATACATTGCCTGGACTTGTTCAAGCCGCTCTGGGGGCAAATCTTCACCGCTTACACCAAACGAGTAGTCAACTTCCGGTATCGGGTAAGTAGTTGTCGAAGGCTCTTGCACCGGACCAGGTAGCTCTGGACGCTGCTCTGCGGCCGGCATATCCGCCACAGGCAGCGCAGGGACAGCCGCAGCCATACCCGTGATACGAGCCGACTCGGTAGCGGGCTCTAGCCAGAGCCAGAACATCACCACCACTACGCCCAGCAAACTCAGGCCCATCAATGCCCGCATGATCTATCTGCCGGTACTAGAGCTAGTCAGCCAATTGGTTTAAAGGCTGTCGTAGACTTCCTGTGCCTTGGCGTAGCCAGCATAGTTCTTGGCAGCATCAACCAAGACCAATTCCAGCTGTTGTTTGGCTTTTTCAATATCGCCGTTTTTGGCGTAAGCCAACCCCAGGTGATAAAAGTAGTCATAACCGCGACCACCGGCCGCCTGCGCAGCCTCTAGCAAACTAATGGCCTGCGGAACGTTACCCAGGTGATATTGCAGCCAGCCGACAGTATCAATCAGAGCCGGACTGTTGGAGTCCTCAAAACCCAGGGTCAAGCTCTGGGCGCGCCGGAAGTTTTCCTCACTGGGATAGTGATCGATCAACAAAGCCGCCAGATTGTTGGCGACGCCTTGTGAACTCTCATCCAACTTATAAGCTTCTTCAAGTGTCGCCAAAGCATCGTCATAGGCACCCCGCTCCTGAAAGCGCAGCGCCAGTTCCATCCGCAGTGTTACATTATCTGGATTAGCCACGATACCGCGCTGATAAAGATCCTCCAGTTCGGCTCGTTTCCCCTGCATGAAATAAACGCGCGCCAGAGCCAGGTAGGTCTGAACTTGTTGCGGTGCGACCTCAAGCGATTGCTCCAATATCGCAGCCGACTCGTTTGGCTGCTGATTGGCAAGGTATAGCTGACCCTGAATGCCGTACAGCTCAATCGCTTCAGGAAACTTCTGCAAATACTCGTCGACAAGCGCTATACCGCTGTCCAGGTCACCGTTACCCGCATACGCGCGTGCCGCTAACGGTACCGCTGCCAGTAAGTCAGGTTGTGCCTTCAGCACAGCACTGGTCAGCTCCAGGGTTTTATCGAAATCACCACGCCTAAGTTCAACCCCTGCACTCAGCAGGTCTGCTAGCACCTTCTTGGTATCATCGCCCGCAAGCTGCTCAAGCAACTTCTCAGCCTTGTCCCAGCGGCCTTGCTGTGAATAGATTCCAGTCAGCAAATTGATTGACTGCAAATTGCTCGCGTCTTGCTTAAGCACGTTCTCCAGGTTTTCAATCGCGCTATCATAGTCTTGTCGAGCGGCCATAATCCTGGCGCTCTGAAACAGGGCAATTGTGTTGTCCGGAGCGAGTTGCAGCACGGACATATAATTATCCAGTGCAAGACTGGTAGAGCCGTCCTTTTGATGTGCATCGGCCAGCATCAACATGGCCCGCACTGAATCGGGCGTAGAACGCAGAACCATCCGCAAGTCAGGTATGGCACCACGAAAGTCACCTTCCTGCAGCTTCAGGGAGGCACGGGCCAGCAGTGCGCCGCTGTTTTCAGGCTCTACTTCCAAAGCTTCTGCAATCCACTTCTTGGCCGCAGGAATATCCTTATCCTGACGCGCCAGCAAAGTCAGCGCATTACGCGCAGATTGCGCGCTGGCACCATTCACATCGTAATCAAACGTCTCCAGTAGCACTTTTTTGGCACCATCGCGGTCGTTTGCAGAAACCAGCGCCGTTGCCAGGTTTTGTCTTAGCACGAAGTTCTCTGGTGCCTCTTTAACATTCGACTCCAGCTCAGCAATAGCCGCTTCGACGCTGACATGCTTGAGCAAATAACGAGCCAAATGGATTTTAAGTTCGTCGGCTTCCGGATTTGCCTCTACCGCACCGCGCAGCAATTGCTCTGCCTCATCAGGCATAAACTTTTGCACATAGTATTCAGCAAACTGAGCAACCTGAGTGTAATTCTCTGGTTCCAACTCCATCAGCAATTTGTACTCTGCAATAACCGCATCAGAGTCACCCTTAAACTCCAGAATTTGCATGCGCAATTTGTGCAGGCTAACGATTTCAGGTTCAGCTGCGATGCCAGCATCGACAAAGGCAAGGGCTTCATCAGGCGCTTCCTTGGCCTTGAGACCCACCATAATAGCGATGGCGCTGACCTCTGCAGGGTTTACCTGCAATGCCTGGAGCGCATACTCTTCGGCCTTTTGCAGGTCTCCACCTTTGGCCTCCAGGCCAGCCAGCACACCCAGTGCCTTGGCATTGTCTGGAGACAGCTCCAGCGCCTTTTCAGCATGCCCACGGGACTTTTCAAGGTCATTAAGCGCTAGCGAGAGCTGCGCGAGCTTGATGTTGGCCTCGATATGACTGGGATCTTGCTCAACGACGAGATTCAGTGCGCCAAAAACTTTGCGCCACTCCTGTTGCTCTTCGGCGATGAGCGCAGACAGGAAACGGGCATCGTTATTCTTGGAATTAATCTGCAGCACATTTTTAACGTCTAGCGTAGCCTTTTCATAATTGCCAGCGTCAAAGTGCTCCTGCGCCCGCTCCATATACTTGGTTTCTCTTTCTTCACTGCCACCACAGGCTGCGAGAAGTCCACACAGACAAACCATCAATAAAGGGCCACGGGCCCGTCTGATTAACTGCAACATGTTCAACTCCACTATTTGTTTCCGCTTCATGAGAAAAAGACCGCCAGCATTCCTGCTAACGCACACCCGACCGCGAACGCTGCCGCCCGGGTGCCTCTGTTCAGTATAAATTCACTGGCATACATTAGTAATGCCACTATTAATGCAATAAAGCCCACTTCATTCTGCTGCAATACCTCAAAAGGCAATTGTGGTAGCACGATCAGCACCAACAACAGCAACAAATCTTGGGTCGTCAAAGAAAACTCCTGCTTACGGGTCATACGAACCGCCAGCACCAAGGCTATCAACAGCACCAGCAAATAGGCGATGAGCGCCTTAAACGAGGTATCCGCGGCATCTAACCCCACCACCCAATAGGCAAACACCACGCTGACCGCATAGAGTCCTATGCGATAGACAATCTTTAGCCGCTCGCGCAGAGAAACAATGCAGGTGATCGCGAAAGTCAATATTATGGCGCCCAGCCCGGCCCACCAACCCGAAAGTCCACCGAGAAAAATTGCACTGGTCACATAAAAACCGCCCAGCAAGATCGCCAACAGCATCGCCGAATTATGGAAATACCAATCGAGTCGACGTAAATATCGGTTACGTCTCTCTGTACCAGTATGCTGGCGCTGTTTATACCTGAACTGCCACTCATTCCAATTGCCAAGTAACAGGGCCCCGAGAATGACAATAACGAACGCCGCATAAAAAGCTGCAACCACATAGTCATGCTCAAACCGCAGCCAAAACGCTGACACCATAAGCACAGTCTGCAGAACATAGATAATGGCGACGACTTCTGCGTGACGAAAGCCCAGCTTACCTATCTGGTGATGAAAGTGCTCTTTATCGGGTCCCGGCAATGGCAGCTTCTTATGCACCCGAACCGGCACTACCTGCAGGATGTCCATAATGGGGATACCCAGCAGTAGTATGGGTAGGAAAGCACTATAGGGTGACGTACCACTCTGCGTGACTTCAATGGCCAAGCAAGCGATAACAAAGCCGAGAAACTGACTACCAGAATCCCCCATAAAGATATTCGCAGGAAAGGTGTTGTAGCGTAAAAAACCCAGCACTCCACCCACCAAGGTTACTGATACCAGGGCCGCTACCGTATCTCCTGACTGCACCGCCAGTGCGAATATCAGCAACAGCACCATAATCGAAGTACCGGCAGCCAAACCATCCAGACCGTCGGAAAAGTTAACGCCGTTTACCACACCGATCAGAAAGAAAAAGGTCACCGGATAAGCGATCCAAACCGGCACCGCTGAAAGGCCAAAAAAGGGAAACTGCTCCGCCACGATACCACCGGACATAACAACTACTGCAGCCAGGCCCTGTCCAAATAGCTTCCATTTGTAGTTTAGTTCAAAGCGATCATCCAAAAGACCAAACAGAATGATAATGGCACTGCCAATGAACAGGTATACGATATAGCCATCAAACGGCAGCAGGAAAAATAGTGGAATAGCTGCCCCGACGATAATGCCCAAGCCTCCAGTGCGCGGCATGACCTTCTCATGGACTTTACGCTCCGCAGAAGGGTCGTCGACCAAGCCCAGACGAGCCGACACTCTGATCAAGAGTGGGATCAGTGAAATTGTCAGAAAAAGAGCAACCGTTAGGCTGTAAACATACTCCATTACTAATCAGCAGCAGGCGCCAAGGAAGAAGAATCAATACCCTGCGATAAAGCAGCGTCTGCGCCAGGCAGATATCTGGGCATAATCGGATAGAAATCCCTAAGGAACTCTTGTAAGCGCGCATCCGCATTTGCAACATCCTCGCCGGGAGGAACCACAGTTACCAGTCTCACTAACGCCCCATCTGAACGCTGCATGGTTAACCCGTCGCTGAATAAGTACCACTTGGCCAAATATTCGTTGGTAATCACTCGACCGCGCTGAGCAAACCAGTAATACACCAATTGAGAATGCTCGCCTTTGGATATCATCAGCCGGTTAACATTGAGGCCCGCAAGGCCCTTCTCGGCCAGGTCAACCTGAGTCAGACCAGAGATCTTCCAGCCACCGCCGGGGATGCAAGAGCGCGGGGAGTGAATGGAAGAGCCGGTTCTTTGCGACTCGTAGTAAGCCACATAGAAATTGACCGGGATTCTATCGCCGCTTTTACGGTAGTTCGCCTGAATATAGTCGGGGTAGTCTAGTGCTTCCAGTATGTTGGCCTCTAACACAGATTCCTTACCTACCCAGTCGCCACGCAACAAAGGAAAACTAATAAACGTGTTTCTCAAAGGGGTATATTCCTCACGATCATCGATATAGATTGATGTGGGCAGCGCCAGTGCCAGCAAAATCGTACTGGTAATAAGAGCAACGTTGAACTTACGCTGCCCTGGCGCAATAGCCTTTATCTCAGCCAAAGTTGGATACGACAAGTCAATCAGGTCGAGAGGCGACGCCTTGCGCCCGATTACGTAGTTAAGAAACAGCACCAGCAAGAACAGCACGCCAAGACAGGCCATAAATACAAACCAGCCTTCAAAGTCGTGGAGAAAGCCTTCGGCCATCTCAATGCCCCAATACTCGACCGTTACGCCAATAACGCCAATGCGGAAACTATTCATGAGAATGGTAATAACAATAGTGCTGAGGAAAATGGTCCATTTGTGCCAGTTAGGGCCGTTGTATACATAGGCGATAAGGAAGCCGAAACTCATCAGCGGGAATAGGTAGCTCAAGCCACTACACGCTTCAACCACCTGAAGCTGATAAACGCCGAGATCAATTACGTTACCGGTGGTGTAGACGCTAATGCCAAATAGTTTGATTACCGCCACGCCGATCTCCGTGGAGATCAGCTGCAGACGTTCAGACAGACCACGATACAGAAACACTGGCAGAGGAATCATAAAAACTAAGTAGACGAAAGCGGCCCATGTTTTTCGAAAACCACGCCAGCCGAATACACTAATTGCCAGAGCAACTAACGAGAGCAAAAAACTGTAGTGGACAATGATGAACAGGGAACTCATCTCACCCAGGAACCAACCCAGAATTGCGCCCACCATTAGGAAGGGACCCAGCCAATTAGCGCGCCAATCCAGCGCGACCAAAGCGGGTATTTTCTGATAGAACAGGAACATGGCCACCAAAGGAATCATATAACCATGGCTATATTCCTCTACATTCGCCCATCGATACTCCATCTCGACGAATCCATCGAAGAAGATATAGGCGAGACAAGCTGCAGCAACCGCCAAGGCTGACCACAAAAAATATGATCCAGATGTCCTGGTTGCGGATTGCCTAGCGGCTGATTCAGGCATAATCACATTACTGCCTTGTCTAAAATAAAAGAGGCAATCATTAAGTATTTCATATCTTTTCAGCCAACTAAATTCAGTTTCACAGAATCACAACGGAAGGCACCTGCAGAGGGCCACTAGAGAACCCATTTGACTACCACCAAGTGTTCCTCTCAAAAACATATTTATGGCATAGAAAAAGGGGATTTGCCAGATGTCAGCAGGCAATCTGTGAAGCGGTTCCAATTCTTGACAAAGCGAAGTTCTAAACCCCCGCTACCTCACCTGTATTAGAGAGAAACCAGTCATATGCGTTTGCCAAACCTTCTTCCAGTTCAAACTGCGGCTGCCACCCAAGCGAGTGTAGACGAGCTACGTCCATCAGCTTCCGAGGGGCACCGTCTGGCTTAGTTGTGTCGTGGACAATATTCCCTTTATAGCCGACTACGGTCCCTACCAGTTTTGCCAGCTCCGCAATAGTGACATCCACACCTGTGCCCACGTTGATATGAGAGAGCATCGACTCAACATTGTCCCAGTAAACGGACTTATCCAATTCCATAGCGTGGACACTACCCGCCGCCATATCATCCACATGCAAAAATTCGCGCATAGCCTTGCCGGTACCCCAAACCACAACTTCTTTTTCACTCCGTACCTTCGCTTCGTGAAACTTACGAATTAGCGCAGGGATTACATGACTGTTCTCGAGATGGTAGTTATCGCCAGGACCATAGAGATTCGTAGGCATAACCGAGCGATAATCCGTACCGTACTGACGATTATAGGACTCACACAATTTAATACCGGCTATTTTGGCTAACGCATAGGGCTCATTGGTTGGTTCTAGTACTCCGGTCAACAGAGCGTTTTCCTTCATCGGTTGGGGTGCTAGTTTTGGGTAAATACAAGAGCTTCCCAGAAACAACAACCGATTCACCCCGCTTAACCAAGAAGCATTAATGACATTCGCTTCTATCATAAGGTTCTCGTATATGAACTCCGCAGGATAGGTGTTGTTCGCGTGAATACCACCCACTTTGGCCGCCGCCAAGTACACTTGCTCTGGTTTCTCCCGCGCTAAGAAACCCTGGACAGCTGCTTGAATGGTTAAATCAACAACTCCACGATCCGCAAGGAGTATATTCTCGTATCCCTTCTGCCGAAGATTTCGCACAATGGCGCTCCCAACCATTCCGCGGTGTCCTGCTACAAATATTTTTGGTTGCTTCACGTCCGCTATTCCTCGATTAGAGATACTTCGTAGCCATGATCTTGCAACAATTTGAAACGCTTAGCGTTATCCAAATCATGGGAAATCATTTCAGCAACCAAATCTGCAAACGTTATCTGAGGTGTCCAGCCAAGCTTCTCCTTTGCCTTCGTAGGATCACCTAGCAGTGTTTCTACCTCTGTAGGTCTAAAGTAGCGAGGGTCAACGCGCATGATAGTCTTGCCAAGAAGTCCATCTGTCAGACCGAGGCCACGCTCCTCTACTCTTATTACCGTTGCTGTCTCTTCAATACCCTCACCGCGCCATTCCAGTTGCAGTCCAAGCTCGCTACAGGAGGCTTGAATAAACTCGCGAACCGAATACTGTACGCCTGTTGCAATTACGAAGTCCTCTGCCAAATCCTGCTGCAGCATCAGCCATTGCATCTCGACATAATCTTTGGCGTGCCCCCAGTCTCTTTTGGCGTCGATATTCCCCATGTAAAGGCAGTCTTGAGCACCCATAGCAATATTTGCCAATCCTCTCGTAATCTTTCTCGTTACAAAGGTTTCACCGCGTCTAGGGGATTCATGGTTAAACAGTATTCCATTACAGGCATACATACCGTAGGCCTCACGATAATTGACAGTAATCCAATAGGCGTACATTTTTGCCGCAGCGTAGGGAGAGCGCGGGTAAAATGGGGTCGTCTCACGCTGCGGAACTTCTTGGACTAAACCATATAGTTCTGAAGTAGAGGCTTGATAGAACTTGACAGTTTTCTCCATTCCGAGCAAGCGAATAGCTTCAAGAATTCGCAAGGTACCCAGGGCATCAACATCCGCTGTGTATTCCGGTGATTCGAAAGAAACCGCAACATGGCTCATTGCACCCAAGTTATATATTTCGAGGGGCTGTATTTGCTGAATCAGACGCACTAAATTTGAGGTATCACTCAAATCGCCGTAATGAAGGAAAAAGTTTACATCCGTTTCGTGGCTATCGTGATAGATATGATCCACTCGCTCGGTATTGAATGACGAAGCACGCCTCTTAATGCCATGTACTTCATAGCCTTTTTCAAGAAGGAGCTCTGCCAAGTAAGAACCGTCTTGGCCTGTAACCCCTGTAATCAGCGCAATTTTTTGCTCGCCCATTTAATTACCCATCTCTCTTAAAGTTTCTTCAAGCTAAAAGTAAAGGCCATCGACAACCTTCTTATAGCACTACTGTTCACAAAAAAATACTCGACATCAGATATGCAACCGATCTCGACCTTCTCATCTCGGAATTATAATATCTCAAGTCAGCACGTATATTGCCCTACTAAATCGGCTTTAAATAGATAAGCAAAGCACAAATCAACTCAAAATATTGTGAAAGTGCGAGTCAGTCGGCCTCACATAAATTCTCATAGTACTGAAGTGGCTGCAACCCACAGTTTTGTCCAAGTAAAAGGCCTCCAAGAATTCGAAATACTAGGAACATTGAGGTGCTATTTTTCTAGGATATACTTAGGACTACGTACTCAAATCGCCAATAGTGTGGTCAGCAAGTTCCGCGTAACAGCTCATCAAGAAGCGCGCGGCATTAGGTGCCATAAAGTTTCTATTCGCATAATCATGATTCGCCTCGGCTATACGGTACAAACTATCCGGGTCTGCAATAAGTCGCTTGATACCTGCCGCAACATCATCACTATTGCGGTGTGCCACGATCACACCCATGTCAGGTTCAACGAAAAAATCCTTAATCCCACCCACAGGACACGTCACGACAGCCATCCCGAATGCCATGGCTTCTAACACTGAAGTGGGCATGCCTTCCCCGTAAGTAGATGGAAAACTATATATATGGTGTGACGCAAGCAACTGCTTCTTTTCATCCCCCCTGACGTCTCCAACGACATCGATGTAATGGCCGCCCGGGTCATGCAACCGAGCAAATGCTTTTACCTCCGCCATGTCTTCGCCATCACCTGCAACGGTGATTCGGATTGGATGACCCTCAAGCCGGAGCTTAGAAATAGCTTCCATGGACTCTAAAGCTCCTTTGTCTCTGGCCAATCGGGCTAAAAATAGCACACTTAGCGTAGATTCATCGCGCATTGCAGCCAGCTTATCTTCAATCGAAAAACCATAAACGAGATCGCTTGAGACCGTCGTGGTCGCCAATCTAACTGGCCCCTTTACATCCCATTGCAGTAACTTAGATTGAAAAGATGACGCCAGTACCACGAGTGTACTAGCTTTAAAGTACACTCGCCTAAAAAGGAATAACCACCTCTTTTCCAAAATTGCTTCAAAGCTTTTGTCCCAACCGTGGAAAAATACTACTATCGGTGAGCCAAAGAAAACTGCCTGCGAAATAAACATCCCATCTCTCAACACGCTCTTTAAACCCAGGGAGGGGTTAACATGAACGATATCTGGTTTGAACCTTCGTAAAGCTCCAAAAAATCTAATTTGGTCCATCAGTGGATGAAGCAAACCCAAAGAGGAATGCGTACCGCCAATTTCCATGTAGTCGGTCCCTAGATGCTCGGCCTCGCGGAGATGCGGTAGTACCGAACTCCAGTAACCAGCGACGCCACCGGGATCCGCTAGAGACGGGCCAGTGATTAGTACTTTCAAAATCCCATCAACTCAATAAACATGATTTCAACATTTCGCCATCTCGCTTTATCTTATTTTACTATTGTACAAGTGCAACTTTACACCACGAAAGAAACCGTGCTCTTGCCGCGCTGCCTGAGATAGATGATAACCATCTAGCAACTTCCTCATGAACAAGATGACTTTCCACGGGCTACGATAAGATGTTGCTAGTCTGGGCTCATAACCGGCAGCCAGCATTCCATTAAAAGCCATTTCCTCAATTTTTTTCAATTCTTTGGGTGTCAACTCAGTTTCAAACTTGCCCTTATTAGTAGGAATTATCTCTGTTTGGCCACGGGTTTCACCTAGGTTTTCTGACGGCTTTACCAGAGTAAGCATTTCTGCGCTGAATTCAAGTTCGAGCATATTGCAGATACTGCGCAACACCACCTCAGGTGACTCAATAAGAGTTTCATAATTGACTTGTAGGTAGCGTTCACCCAGAACCCTCCCCTCTACCCTCCCCTTCGTTACACTCTGCCCCCAGCGATAGGACGCTCTGTACTTATTTTTGCCCCAGGCTTTGGAGATGGAAAGACAATAATCGCGAACATCCCGCACGATGTGTATTACCCTCGCGCGCGGATAAATATCCGCGATAAGTCCAACATGATTTATGTAAGAGGGACTTTTGTCTCCCCAAATTATATCGCTTCCATACCGATTGTTCGTATCCGCTCGCACAAGCGCCTCAAAAATTCCCGCTGGTGTATATTCCTGGATATAGCTCTTCCACATGACCTGCGTCATAGGGCGATTATCCTGCCTTAGGTATTCAAAAAATAATTGCTTCGACACTCTTGAAAAAAATTTATCAAAGTTTGCCTCAACGGATAAATCACCAAAGTCCGGCCACTCTTTTACCAACATAGGCAAAATAACTGACTCCGTCTCGGGAATACGAATATTAGGATGCCTATTTAGAAGGTCTCTAAGTAACTTTGTTCCGGACCTAGGCATACCAACCAAAAATACCGGGGCTGACTCACGGGATTGATTATTGGCATTAGACATCATCACTGGTCTGCTAACTGGAGCCTACCTTCAATAAAACGGCGGAGGGGGTCGGCATGAACCCGATAGTCGAAATTCTCCTGAGCGATTTTACGCCCACTTAATCCAATAGCCTTACTTCTCATTAAGTTTTTGATAACGTACGTCATACAACTGGCTATAGAAGCCACGCTCTCCGGCTCAGCCAAAAGAGCGGTCTTTTTGTCCTCCAAGTAGATTTCAGTGTCTCCAACACGAGTAGCAATAACTATCGTGCCGGAAGCAAGGTACTCCCCTATCTTAGTGGGGAAACCGAAATTCGCGTACTTACTATTGGTCCGACAGCTTAACAGAGCATTTGCATTCTGATACGCCCACACGAGCTCGGCTCTACTCAGCATACCGGGGAAAATCACATTTTCCGGCAAGGAATTTTCCAGAAATACAGCTCTGACCTTATCTTTGTCGCTGTCGCTCACGTTTCCAGTGAACACTAGGAAAATGTCTGGCGTCTTTTTCAAAACTTCAATGAACGCCGCGACAATATACCCCACACCATCTTTTTCCACAAAGGAGCCAGAGTTCAAGAAGTAAACCTTCCCTTCTAACTCTTTCACAAAGCTAGCCGATGTCTTCCTGTAAACTTCGCAATCAATCAGAATAGGCAACAGAAAAAGTTTTTCCTCCGATATACCTTTCTCGCGGTAGAAATCAGAAATCGTATGAGAAATCGGAATTATACCACTGGCCACACGCGGTGAAATCCACTCCATCCATTTCTCTGTGAAATCAAACATTCTCACGATGGCATGCCGCGTGATACCGCCAGTGGTCTTACTTCTAATTTCGCAGGCCTCGACAAATACAGGTATCCCTTTCATGACGGCGATCAGCATCGGCAAGCTATGCTTCAAAAAGCTAGGAGTATAAAAAATAATAAAATCCAAGCGATCTGATGATCTAGGGAATGCTAGCAATCGAACCCCGCCAATCAACCCTCTCAGGGTATCCAATACAGCCATTGGAAGCGAAACCGGCCTGACTACACTCCCACTCAGGTACCTGAAGCGTATGCCTTCAACTTCACCACATACAGAGGCATTTTCTGGGACCTTTTTCTTAAGCGTCGCTTGTAATATCTCAACGGCGATGCCTAACCCAGTCGACTGGCCTGTTTTCGAGATCATCTTGAGCCTTGTAGCAGTGGCGTTTCCCTCAGGAAAGTCGCCCAGAGCCATCAAAACGCCACCCATACTCACATATCTCTCGTTCATGTTAACGCTACTTGTATCGTGAGGACTTAAACAAACTTGCTTTAATAACCCGGGCAAGATCAATAGGGACATTTGCGTAATTTGTCTTCGCTGAGTTCAAAGAATCGAGCAACTCTTTCTTATTGTAACCCATCAAATCAAGCCTATCGTCGCCCACCCAATCTAAGTATCGCCGACACCACCAGCGGCGAACCGGACTACCCAGTGTTGTCTTCCATTTTTCGAGGGGCTCAGCAGCTATTGATCGATAGCTCTTTTGGCCCGTCTTGTCTCCCATCTGCCCCTGCAGTTCAACATTGTAAAAAGAGGACACGCATACAGGGTCGTAATCCAACCCCAAGTAGTCAAACATGTTAAGAAACACATCCTCAGGCGAGGAAACCATATCCTCATATCTCACCGCGTGAATTCGCTCGGGGTAGTTTTGGCAGGCCTTGGCGAGACTATCAACGCCACTAAATAAATCTACGTGATAGTTCTGTAACCTCCATGCACCGCCGTAGCTATGTATCCGAGATCCAAGAGTCGCGAGTGGATTTCGCCACAACACAACAAATTTGGCTTCGGGGAATGCTTCAAGCAGATGATGTATAATCAGATGGTATCTCGGTGTCTTGTCCAGAAAGTAGCTGGCGTTTACCTCAGAAGCAAGACTGCCGTATAAGGTTTTCGCAAAATTCACCACTGCGTCGTGATATCCCTTAATGCCACCTGGAAGTACCCTACAAAAGTCATGTACAGCACTCTCTAAGGTTTCCTGCGAATACTCTGCCTTACATAAACCTGATTCGAATGCAGTATAGAGCGGTAGCATTACCCATGGTTCCGAGGCAGTCGCAATTTCACAGTGCGTAGCCAGTACACGTTGCGCAAGAGTGGATCCGGATCTAGGTAGAGAGATCAGAAAAATCGGAGTCACATTTTTCATAAACTACCCAAAAGTCCTAACCGGTCGTTCTCGCCGTATCCAATTGAAGCTTATTAGTGTCCCCAACATAATCCACATCATGTCACTTTGACCAGGATAAAACTGAACAGCAACGAATATAGCCGCTGTACTGGCAACAACCAGGGCAGACTCGTTTTGCAATAGAGGCGCAGTGCCTGGTTTGCTTCCGCCTCTGTAGGAGAGCCAAAAAAGGCCTGCGATACAAAGCGTGCCCATCAAACCACTGTTCAGCATCAACTTAATCCACATGTTGTGAATGTGATTCGCCAGCGTTGCCCACTCGGCATATGACCTGAAGCTTAATCCGAGCGGCTCATTCACGATCAAATTTAGCGCAAGTGAATAACTCTCCAGGCGCTGAACTGCAGTGTTCTCTGCTCTTGATCCACCAAGGGCGCTTACCCAACCGACAATGGAGTCACCAAAAACTACGATAATACCTGGAAAAATAATCGCAGCAGAAACAAATAGCCCAGCGACGGCTGTCCGGTAGCTTCCTTTAGCGTTCAAGAGGAGCTTCCATAACCAGTAGACAGCTATAGCGATAAGCGTACCAAAAAGCACATTTCGTGACTGGGATCCGACAAGACCAGCTAGCAGTCCGGCCCATAATACGAGCTTTACCAAGGGTGCTCCCAGCAACCCCAACTCACTTCGGCCATGAGATATTAGTAAGACTGACACAAAGCCATAGAGAATAGACAAGTCACCGTAGTTGCTGAATAAGCCTACTGATTTTGGCAGTAGGCCCTCTCCGATGCGGCTTTCGGCAAATCTCTCTACCGGGAGCTCAATGATACCCAGCGCTACAAAGAAAACTGAAATTGCTCCAAACATCGTAACCCACACCAATAAGCGCTTCATTATTTGGAATGTCCAAAGATCTCGGAGATAGAGCATAGGCAAAACAAAGTAGAGTCCATCTCGAAGGATCTGCCAAGCTCGTGGTTTCAGTAAGTCAGAGTGATTCACAAACTTTAAAAGACCGAACAACCCAGCGAGGGTATACAAGCCTATCGCTAGTAAAAGCGTCTTATACCGGTATAACGCCAAGGTTCTGTCACGAACCTTGGGAAGAAGGATCGCCAAGAGGACGAGCGCCGGCGCCAGCAAGTTGTCGAGAGAATAGGTGCCAATTACGGAGTAGCGGTGAAATGGTACAGCCAAAACCCATATTGAAAACAAAACAAAAAGTATCCCATGCCTTTGAGTATAGTTCGCTGACCGCCCATCAGTTACCGTTCCAAGACCGGATGTCAATAGTTGAGTCTTCATCATTCACTAACGCAAATTTCAATCATTGATTTCATACTCTAAGCATCCTTGAAAATTCAGTTTTTCCCAAAATCGAGATTAACTCGTCAATATTTTCCACCAACTCATCATGGCTACCAGGGTTAATTCTTAACATATCAGATTCCAGTGACGAGTATGAGCATCCGAGAAACTGAACGCATTCACCCAGATACTTTTTTTCTAATGACAGATTTTCATAAGATACTTCCAAGTAGGGCAAACCAAGTCCGCGCAATAGCATCGAGAATAATCGCTGCTCCCTCTGTCGCTTTTTCAGCTGCGTCAAAAGCGCTAACGGCTCTACGTAAATTTTCGATTGTTTCAACTTTGGCTGCTCGCGCATATGTGCTACTCCGCGAGCGGCCTTGACCATACTAGACAGAACAATATCCAGTAGATTGGAACGGACAAGATGAATAACGTGCACATTACGACTCTTCATATAGCACAGCGTTTCTGGCATTCTCGCTATCTGAGTGTACATCACTTTCAACCCTAGAGCCTTTACTTCGGGGTGAGCACTGAAAACCCGATCAAGATAACTATATATACCTAAGGGGCGCAGCATCTTCCCGGCGCCACTTAAAGACTTTTGATAGCTTTTCCAATACACAATGTCTTTATATCTCCCCCAGTCAGGAGTGCCCTCCCCTTTTAGTAGCAACAGCTCTGTATAACTGACGATGTCATGATGACTATTCAGGAGATCTGTCAGCCAGGTTGACCCGCTTCGCTGAGTTGAGACGGTAACAAACTTAATCCTATCTTCGTTCATACGCAAAGCAGTACCCAGCCTCATTGTCGTTTTTCTACACGTTCGCAGACCTGACGATAGAGCAGCCTCAATGCCTCTAAGAAGTACTGGCCGCTTGCAAATGAGATTATGTCTAGCTTTCGCCACGCGACCCATGCCATAAGTATGTTCTGGACTGCCAGCCCAGTGGCATAGCCAATAGCAGCGCCGACAGCACCAAGACTTCCTACCAAAATTAGGCTAACAATAAGTCCGAAAACACCGCCGCCAACACTCGCGTAGACAAGCAGACTTTGCTGATCTGACATCTGCAACAGTACACCCGGAGAACCAGTGAAGACGTTTACAGCCTGACCAGCTGCCAAAATGGAAAGCACCAAAGCCCCGGATCGAAAAAACTCACCGTAAACAATGCCGAGTACATTTTCTGAAAAAACGAGCAAGAGCATAAGCAACAAACATGCCGGTAAGGCAACGAGCGATGCAGTTGTCCGCATTAACCTCTCCAGCTTATCTTTTTCGCCCTGCGCGAAAAGCTCGGCAACGGAAGGAGGAACCACATGATTAATTAAGGTCAGTGGCAACTGAACAAGTTTCATCAAACGAAATCCCGCTCCATAAATCGCTACCTGTTCAACTGTGGACATGCCGCCCAAGAGCCATAGGTGCATTTCTCCAATAGCCAACAGTGAAAAGCTGGAAACGAACAATGGCGCACTCAGGCGCACCGTTCTCCCAAGCGCCACGCCTGAAACAGCGGGCAACCTAGACCAGTGATATTTCCAGATCAGCCACACTCCCGTCAGCACAGTAATAGCAAGAGCTATCAATGTCGCTCCCACCGCCTGAGTTAGCGTAGCGTGGCCTACGAATATCATCAAAAATGCTAAAGCAACGACATTTAGTAATTGCGTCTGCGCACCTTCGTACACCGCAGCCAGTTTTAGGTTTTGGAAACCGCGGAACGCCTTTGAAATAAGCATCTGCGCACTCCTCAAAACGATCCAAACTGCAGTGATACCAACCGTTAAGGCAACGCCTTGCGATTCAAAGACGTGCTTCGCCAGTAGTTCACCAGCTCCCACCCAGTATCCCCCGGCAACGACCGCTGATCCAATAACAGCGATTATCACTATGGAGCGAATGGAACGCACAACCCCGACTTCATCCTTCAAGGCCAAGCCGCCCGCAATGAGCTTTACAATAGCCTGATGGGTACCGAACTGTGCGAGGGTTGAACCCAACAATGCAATGCTTGCAAGTACGAAATACACGCCCATCTCATCAGGAGACAGCATGCGGGCCAGCAGCATCGAAAGTAACAAGCCACATAACGCCTGGATACCCCGACTTCCAGCCATCCAAACACCACCAGATAGCAGGCGCTCTCCGAGTGACATACGCGTTTTACGTTGTCCAATCGGCGGTTTAACCACTTCGGCACCAGAGTGACGTGATTTGGTTCATGAGTCTCATCTTCTCAAAAAGAGCGGGTTCAAACAGTTCGCAACTACCAGCGAACATAAATAGGCCCATTAACAGGGCCCGTTATTGTTGATGACGATTGTGCATTCCCTTCCATATCAAATATTTGCGCAGGCTCAGGGATAACAAGCCTCAGGTCAACCTCCTCACTCCAAACGACAGAAACGTCCGAATCACCATGGAACCGATATTCCCATACCCCCTTATGTTTAGACAGCTTACCAGGCACACTAACAGCACCGGCAAGCGCTTCACTCATATAGGAAAACGCTCGATTGACCGGTGCAGATATGAACTCTCCCGGATCATTAGTTGAGCGAAAGAGTCTGGCAACGGTTCCTGAATCGTCTATATCCCGGATATTCCAATAGAGAGACTCGTAAATACCATTTCCCGCCAACGTCACAAATACTTTTACCGTATTCGCAGCATGATCAAGCTGTGAATAATAGGTGTAGTCCAGAGTACGGGCCCGCTTACTTTTATGGCTCTGTCCCTTCTTCGAAGACATCCCATAACCAACTTCGGTAGCAATTATCGGACGAGTACTATTCACTGCGACCATTTCTTCATTTATCCAGTCGAGAATATTTTGTAGTGCTCGCCAGTTGCCGTAATAGTGCAACTGAAATGTATCGCCGCCTGCGGGGTCGCGAATGGCCTTCTTCACGAAATTCACTCTTTCAACTACACGGTCAGAACTAAGCTGCCTCAACAAACTAATCTGACCTTCTACCTTTATACCGCCTCTGTCTTTCCAAGATCTATAGAAAGTATGAGCTTCGGCAATGCCTTTCTTCTCGAATATATCTTTAGCCACGGCAAAGGCAAGGGATTTATCAGTGAAGCCACCATTGGCAATTCTAGTTTGGCTATCGACCGATCTAATCGCTTTTGTAGCGGTAGCCAAAACTTTGGAATACTGATTATAATCAATTACGTAATCCTCATGCATATCGGGAGCCGATGAGTAACTCTTTGAAAGGTCAACTTCGGTTTCGTTTCCAATCAAATAGCAATGCACTCTTCCCTTAAACTCGATAGCCAGCTTTTGAATCCAATGATAATACTTCTGACTGTACCCGAATTCACCAAGCGCCGCCCCTTCCAAGCCATGGTAGATGCTAGGGTTTTCAAATACCCGAAAGACTACTTTTATACCACGCTTTTCGTGTTCCTCCACTACCCTCTTTAGACGCTTAGCTTCGTCTTCACTTTCCATCCACTGGCGAACGTACACAACATTCCACTCAGCACCAAATGACGACATCTGCTCAATGTTAGTCGACAGCAACAACCACCTTGCTCGCTGCTCATCGTTTAACTCCGCTTCATCAATCGATTTTCCAGCGGTCCACATAAAAGGTTTGGTAGGCGCACGAACTCCAAAGCTTATCCCATCTGCACTGACTAAAGATGCATCAAACAGAAAAATGAAAAATACTATGAGATAACGGCAGTACTGAACAAGTAGAATTATTGACTTCGAGTAATTCCGGATACGCATTTCTTCCCAGCCCTCTTCGAGTCTAGTTCGCATACCAGTGCTCAAGTGTTCTGTCAAATTTGTCCTCGAGAAAACCGCGATCTTCACTATAAATACTTATTAGCTGTTGCCTTACTTCCTCTGGCATCTTGGAAGGCGGCGAAAAATTGGGTGGGTTGCTAGCAGCCGGCTCTTCAGGCAAAAGCTGGCTATCTACACCAAGAAACCTGCACGTTTTTTCAAGTTCATTTCTCCCGTCACTCTTTACATCATCATAGAAAATATAGTGCATGCGATCAGGAGGTATAACACGCTCCCACTGAACAATATTTCTACGATAGTCACCCCGTACAATCACATCGGGCGCCTTAGCCATTGCCAATAGATGCTGTAAATCAGACTCCCCAGCTCGCTCACCTGAGCCATACCAAGTTCTGCGGCGGAGTCCTGACCAGGCTCGTTCAATGGGGTTACGCAAAATGTAAATTATCTTAATCTCCGGGAGATATGCTGCAATTTCTCTAATGCGAGCTTCCGGTAAAATGGAGTAGGCCGGCGTTACCTCGCCTCTTATCATGTCATGAGCCGAGGAGAAGCAAAGTGAATACCAACGTCTATGTATAGGACTACCAAGACTGTAACGATAGTCAATTCCAGATTTATCCATGAAGTCAAAAAAGTGCAGCTCTTTTTCACGAGGCAAATAAACTCGCGGGTGTGTAGCCAGCCGATTATGCAGCCAAGTGGATGCCGATCTGGGCGCACCAATTCCCAGAAAATCGGGTTTAGTATCCTTGATCCATGGCATCGCATAAGCTTTCGCCAACCTAGATTCCCTACGATAAGACTTCAGCCATTGCCGAAGTGCTATCTCAATCCTTGGGAAGTGTTCAAGCCTCATTCATATAAACCTTTCTGCAAGTACAATCGTAAAAAACACATAATATAACTGAACACTAGCGCTACAAGGCTGAGCCTCGACTCGGCAGTTAGCTAGCAAACAATTGATCGTAAGCATCCAACAACTTGGGCTGCTCAAAGCTCCACTCAAGCTGACTGATGACACGGTTTCTGCCAAATTCACCCATAGTTGTCCTGAGCTCAGGATCACCCAGAAGCTGCAGTATTTTTTCAGCAAAGTCTTCTTCATCATTCCTCTTCGCATAAAGCGAAGACTCCCCGGCCGAGAACTTGCCCTCAATCAAATCAAATTGAACAATTGGCTTAGCAAGCGCCATATACTCCATGATTTTATTCATAGTAGATTTGTCATTCATCTCATTGGCCACATCAGGATTAACGCAGACGTCTGCCGTATTCAGCATTGCCAATAGCTCATCATCTGGCACCCTTCCCGTAAAGGTCACATAGTCAGCAACACCCAAATTCCTTGCATATTCCTCCAGATTCTCTAACTCGGTTCCACCTCCAACGAGACCAAAGTGGATATCCTCACGCCCCTTATCCTTTATGAGGAACTTAGCCGCACGGAGCAGGTAATCGATGCCTTCTTGCTTCCCCATTACACCAACATAACCGACTAGGTATTTCCGCCCCTTCTTTAACTCGTGCACAGGTTCAACTATCCTAAGTCTGTCCAGCATTGGGCCACTTCTTACCACATGAACCCGATCAGCAGGCATCCCCCCTCGCCTTATCGCAACTTCTTTGTATGATTCATTGGTAGCAATAGACACGCTGGCGGTTTTGAACGTAAGGCGTTCACAAAGCAACATGATCTTGTAAAAAAGATCACGGCGATTGAACTTCGCCTCGTAGAGCTCAGGGTTTATATCGTGGTGGTCGAAAAGAAACTTTTTGCCGAAGAAAAACCTAAAAAATCCTCCAACAATAAATATAAGGTCTGGGGGATTGCATGCATGAATTGCGTCAAACCCCCTAGTAAACAATACCTTAAACGCTAAGTAGAACTCCCAAAACAGCGCAGCACTGTATTCCAAGGCATAACCCGCAGCTCCGTCCGCTTCCAAAGGAAGGCTGTGGCGGTAAATGTGTATATTGTCTATCACCTCAAATTTCCGCTCAAAACCCTTCCCAGTAGGACATATAATCGAGACTTCGTAACCAGCCTCCTCCAGTGTCGTAGCTTCCTGCCAAACTCTCCTATCAAATGGAGAAGGTAGATTTTCTACGATGAAGAGAACCCGTCGTTTTTTACCAGCAAATGCCATCATAACGACCCTCTATACTTCGCAGATCAGAAACCCTGACTAGATCGACAACCACCTGTTCATCTTTCGTGTCCGACAAAATCTGCCTGAATTCCTCTGCCGCATTACCGATCACAATCGTTTCTCCATGCGCGATTGCCTCCTCCATACTGGAAACCATTAACTTGGAAATGTGAGGTATATGATTGAGTATATAGTCCCTATTCGCTCCAATCAGGGAAGCTAGGCTAATATTTTTATCATATAGCTTAAGGTCGTAGCCCTTTCCAATGAGTCGCTCGATAACTTCTACCATTGGACTTTCGCGAAGATCATCGGTTCCTGCTTTGAAGCTAAAACCCAATATGGAGACTTTCTTGTTCCCCTTTGAAACAATCATATCGAAACCGCGGTCGACCTGAATCTGATTATTCTCCATGATTGAATTTATCACAGGTAACTCTAGATCAAGCGCCCGTGCCTTATATTTGAGTGCTCTAACGTCTTTTGGCAGGCAGGATCCACCAAAAGCAAAGCCCGGCTTCATGTAATATGCAGAAAGATTTAGTTTGGTGTCCTTGCAAAAAATGTCCATAACCTCATGGCCATCTATATCAATTTCTTTACAAATATTTCCTATTTCATTAGCGAAGCTGACTTTTAATGCATGCCACACATTATCTGTGTATTTGACCATCTCTGCAGTATTTATACTCGTTCTGATAAGCGGTGCGTCCATATTCTCGTAGATGTTCACCAAAAGTTGACCGCTGCGACTGTCGGTTTCTCCAATAACTGTTTTGGGCGGATTATAGTAATCATATATTGCTGTACCCTCCCGAAGAAACTCGGGATTATTACAAACGCCAAAATCGACCCCAACTTTTTTCCCTGAGGCCTCTTCAAGCGCCGGAATAACAACGTCCTCCATACTTCCAGGCAACATAGTGCTGCGAGCAACAACCACATGAAAGTCATCCTTCTCAGCAAGGACCTTCCCAATATCCTCACAAACTGCACGCACATACTTTAAATCAAGACTGCCATTTGGCTGACTAGGCGTACCAACACAGATAAAGGATATATCTGTTGAGAAAACCGCTTCTCGTACATCTGGAGTCGCGAAGATAAGTCCGCGCTCCACGCCACTCGCCAAGAGTACATCTAGGTCTAGCTCGATAATGGGAGACACACCCTTGTTGATCAATTCGACCTTAGTAGCATTCGGGTCAACCCCGACCACGTAGTTCCCTTCATTGGCAAGACAGGCTGCTGAAACAGCACCCACATAACCCATGCCAAATATACTTACCCTCACATTCTCTGCCATTGTAATTGTCTCTTTAACTTACAATATTGAAAAACTGATACTTACCTGCGTCTTAGCCAATCGCACCCACCACACTCAAACGAGTCCTCAATGTGAGTGTTCTTTCAAAATGACTGGAAGCGTCTAGAGTAATGCCTGGCACCTTGGCATCAAATTTACGAGAAACCCAGCCGAGAGGCGTCTCTTCATCAGCTTTATGGACATCTACCTTAAGCCGCTCATCTAACTTTATCTCAACAGCAACGTCGTCAGAAATCGCAAGAAAAACGTTTCCCTCAACTTGCTCAACGCTGCAATTCTCAGAAAAGTGCCAGAACTGATCGACAAGATGCACGAAATCTCCACTATTTATCTCAAGTGTATCCGTAATATCGAAGCATCTTTTAGTCCTGTGATAAATGATCTCTCTTTTGTGCGATACAGGATTGGCACCTTGCTCATAGCCGCGATGTGAGCCTCGGAAAATCACTTGCTCACCATTATCCTCAAAGCTTTCCAACGTAGCTTCCGCCTTGCGCAACCACATAAAGTTACCGCCAATCTCAGACTGGTTCATTCCATCGATTCGAATGGTATTGTGCGCGGACGTCCCGCGAAAATAGTCTCTCCACTTCTGCTCTGTGTGATAAGCAAATGTGCCAGGATCGATCAAGATTTCCCTTCCCGCAACTGAAAGGTATACCGCTAGCGCGTCTGCATGACCATGGGCCGCTATTCCGCCATAGCCGAGTGGACCCGCATCAACCACCATCTTGACCTCATCAGGAGATTCATAGCTTCCTCCGAGTATGAAATATCCACCTTCTGGAAAAGAGGTTTTCACTGGCAGTCTAGCTTTTTCCGCTTTAAGTCGAGTATATGCTTCTGCACCCTGTGCACCCAAAAGAGCGATAGATTTCGAATCGAAGGTCCCCGATTTCAGCTTAAATTCAGGGCGTGAAAACAGTACGGCACCAGTCGCCAGTAAAGAGCGAAAGGGACAGAAGTCGCTGCTATAAGTAAGCCTAACCGCATAGCCATCATCAGCATCTCCGATCATTGGCACATTACCAGCTACATCCAAAAGCGATGCAATATACTCAAGCATTCTTTCCATGACTGCTAAGTAAGTGGCTGAAAAATCCTTCGAGTTAGCTTTTGCCGCCAACAATGGAAAAAGCAGGAAGTCCAATACAAACTGTTGGTAAGATATTGCTTGCTCCTTATTGACGCCATCAGAGAAATTTTGTTTGACTGCCTCAGTCTCTAGGATAGACAACGATTTTTCTTCCCAATCGGCAATCTCC
This sequence comes from Candidatus Litorirhabdus singularis, assembly GCF_026262625.1. Classification (GTDB taxonomy): domain Bacteria; phylum Pseudomonadota; class Gammaproteobacteria; order Pseudomonadales; family Halieaceae; genus Litorirhabdus; species Litorirhabdus singularis. The sequence continues at coordinate 114,287 of NZ_SHNN01000002.1, read as the reverse complement.
GACCAATACGGCCACGTTTGCGCAGCAACAAAAACACCAGCTGACTCTCCTATAAGGTGATTGTTTGCAGAAGTAAATCGAGAATAATGCCCATGAATAAAGTGTGCGTGCTGATAAACTGATGTGAGCCAGCGATCTCGGAACTCTTTACCGGCCTTGCCCATGAACAGTTGACTCTCGCTGCCTCCAACCAGTTGCCAAGTAATACTCCAGTTTATAAGACGAATACCCAATTCGAGTGAACTGCTCCAGTGCGGGCCTTGTAAATACGGACACTGATCAAACCAACTATCAAGGTGTAACCTTATGCAGTTCAAATATTCTTGTTCATCTGTTAACGCAAATGCTTGAGCTAATGTAACCAGGTGTAAATGTCGCGCCGGCTCCCATAAATACTTTACATCGCCGACAATTGCTGAATTGCGATAATCCAGAGTTTTCCCAAAATCCAGAGGAGCATTTACCCCGGTTTTCGGATCGCGATTCCACTGCGGCACCGCGCCTATATCGTAGTCACGGATAGCGAATACATCTAAACGACCAGCGACAACTCTGTCGGCTACTTCGATAACACTATGGTCATTGAGGCTGGCATGCACCCATACCGGTGCGTCGGCAATCCGCTCGTCGGTAATCACGGGCAGGGCTCGTAAACCACCTAGACGCTGGAACCTGCTGGTTACAAGTCTCGCCAATCTATGTGAAACTTCTGGAATTGACATGCATCTGAGCCGATTCCAGAACCAATGTAGCCTTTCAAGCCCCACTCTATTTGTTTCCCCGTTGCATCAGTTTATTCGATAGGTAAAACTCAAAGCCCGCACTACCTCTCGTTCCGATACCGAATGTCTAATTATCAAACAGCTGGAGTATCGCAGACCTGCGATCTTCACCAATTTCTCTACCAGTAGCACTTTTCACGTAGTCTCTCGCTATCTCCAACTGCTCAGAGCTTTCCCCTTTTCTATTAACTCCACCAATTTTCCTACTGGAAGCGGACTCGGTAATAGCCTCTATATCTACTATGTCGACACCTTTTGAATAGGCCAGCAACAAGGCATGATCACAAAGCGAATTAATTAGTCGTGGTACTCCGCCAGCCAAATAGTAGGCGGTATAGATTGCGGCTGAAGTAAATATTTCATGGTCCGCACCTGCTACCTGCATTCGATGATGCACATAGCCTAGAGCATCCTCGGCCCGCAAAGAATCAAGATGAAACTCTACCGTAATCCTTTGCGCAAACTGGCGTAGCTTGGGACTACTCAATTTGTCTTTGAGCTCTGGCTGCCCCACTAGCACGATCTTCAGTAATTCATCTTGCCCGGTATTGATATTGTTAAGTAAGCGTAGCTGCTCCAAGGCCTTTTTCTTTAAGTTCTGTGCTTCATCAACGATCAAAACCGCGTTTTTACCGGCTGCGTAGCTATCAATCAGAAAGTCCTGAAATCTGCGCCTAAGAGTTACCTGGTCTCCGGTGTGGTCTAAACCAAATGCACTAAGAACCCACCGTAAGAGATCTTTACTGGTCTCGCGGTCGGTGTCTGCAAGAAGTGCAACGACTAGATCGTCGCCGTCATGCTGCTCAAGAAAATAGCGTAGCAAAGTGGTTTTACCTGCGCCCACTTCACCACTAATGACAGCAATACCCTCCTGCGAAAGCAGCCCATACTCCAACGTGTAATAAGCCAGACTATGCTGCGATGACAAAAAAATATAAGCCGGGTCAGGGCTAAGGCTAAACGGCTTTGAATGTAGGCCAAAATGTTCCAGATACATGATTAAGTCGCTGGCGCCATTTTAGCTCGCCTTATTGAATACAGTACCGAGGATGTTACTACCCTCAAGCAACTGCACGCAGCGTTCCATATCTTCCGGCGTCGACACTTCGCTTTCGACCACCAACAACGCCGCATCGGTATAGGGCGTAAATACCAACGCGTCATCGTCGCGAAGCAGAGGCGGCAGATCAAAAATCACCAGTCTATCTGAATAGCGGTTCACAATGTCTTCCAGCACGGCTTTCATCCGCGGTGATGATAACCACTCTGACGTAGTGCCGGTTACCGGTGTAGACGGTAGTAATGTCAGCCGTTCAAGACCGGGGTTTACCAGTATCTCGTTAAGCTCTGCTTCGCCAGAAAGGTAGTCAAGCAAGCCTTTGTCGGTTGATAACCCAAGCATATCGAGAACATTGGGACCTTTGAAGTCCATATCGACCAATAGCACAGTCTGGTTCCGCTCTTTTGCGATGGTGATTGCCAAATTGACGGCCGTCAGCGTCTTACCAGCCCCGCTATGGGCACTGGTCACCGCCAGAGTCTTCCAATTATTCTGACGAAACTTCGTCAAAACCTGTGTTCTTAGCTGGCGATAGGGTTCAGCTCGCTCATCATTGTCGAACGCTGCAACGATCCGATTTTCCATCAATATAGCGGGATCGAGTTGCTCCACCCTTGACTGAGCATGCTCCGAGCGTGGCTCGCCATGCGCTTCCGTAACCTCTGTTTGCTCCGCATCACGAGACCCTTTTTCAGGCAGCACCTCAGTAGCTGCCTTTTCATCTCGCTCTTTTCGAGCCTTTTCAACGGCATCTTTAATATATTCCATATCGAAATCCTCGAGCCCCTATAGTCCAACTTTTTGTAAAATTACAAACCACAGTACGTCCAGGGGTTTATAGAAAATATGTATCATCGTCAGCACGATTATCAACGCTACAGCCGCTCCGCCTATGGTCAACAAAAACTTTCTCTGCGGCCGTTTCGCCGCCTGCTCCTCTGGCGTTAATATATAAGGTATCGTAACTAGAGGAGCTATGCCCATTAGCTCAGATACAGACCGTACACTTCGCAAGCTTGGGTCAAGCGCTTCCATCACGAGAGCGCTACCTAATGCAGCACCGAGCGCTAGGACGACACCCAAGAAAAAGATCAAAGGTCTGTTAGGACTTGCCGGCTGCTCAGGCAATGCCGGCGGGTCGATAAGGGTGAAACGCTGCCCCTTTCTACCTTCTTCAAGCTCACCGGCAAGCTCTGCTTCTTTCAACTTTATCCGCAAGTCCAGAAACTTGGCAGACGCAACGCTAAGGTTACGCTGCAATTCAGAGTACTCGCGTTCTACATTCGGTGCCTTAGCTGCCGCCAAATTCAACGCATCGACATCCGAACTTAGCTGCACTACCTGTTGAGTCAAAGCAGACTTTTCCATCTGCAGTGATTTCAACTCGTTATCCAATACCAAATAGGCTGGGTTGTCAGGCTCAGCTTGGACCGATTCGCCATCGAAGCTGTCAATTTCCTGATCGATCACAGCGACCATTTTCTGTTTCGCTACAACATCAGGGTGATCGCTACTATACTTGGCAAGAAGACCTTCCAATTCAGAATTAGCAGCCGCTTTGCGACGTAGTAGCTCATCAAAGTCGTCGGGACGACCGACCTGTGCTTCAAGCGTTTCTATTTCGCGCAACAGTCTTTGTACATCAGGGTGATTGGGGCTATACCGAGCCTTTATCGAAGAGTACTCCGACTTGAGCGCTTTAAGCCTGTCTACATCACCAAGAATCGCTTGACCGGTTGGCAAAATGGAGGGCGCATATTCCGACGTTGAAGCCAACCTCTGCTTGAGCTGCAACTCTCGCTTTTGCAGCTCGCGTAACCGAGATTCAGACGCAATTAATTGAGACTGGAAACGAGTCAGGTTCTGCATGTTCACCTGAAAACTCTCAGGTAGGGAGTTTTGATTTTGAGACTTGTAGATGGAAATCGCTTCTTCCAGCGCCCTCACCTCGCTCTCCAGACTATCAGACTCTTTCCTTAGAAAATCTGACGTGCTGGACGTTTGCTCAGAGCGGCTTCTCAAGTTTTCATTGAGAAACAAGTTAACCAGTTCATTCGCCACATTCAGTGATTTTCGCGGCGTGTCGGCGCTGAAATCCAATGTGAAAGCAATCGTTGCCTGCGTCGGCCTGCCACTTCGCGGATCGATAATATCTGCATTCAGCAAATCCAGGTTTACCGCGTCGATAAAGTCCTCGGCGATCTCCATGCGCGGCTTTCTGGCTAGCTCATCGGCATCATAGAGCTCAAAGCGCTCGACCAACTGCATAATGTTTGCCAATGTCAGCACGCGCTGCCTAATGACCTCCACCTGCTGATTAGCATAGCTAGTGATGGTCGAGCGCACCATGTCCTCTGGAATTTCCTGCTCTTCAATGAGGATGGTCGCACTGGAAGTGTAAGTCGGAGGCCAAAATAGCGCTGCCATGACTGCAATAGCTAGCACCACCGCACCGACTATTGCCATTTGTTTACGGCGCCTTTTTAAACCCGCCAGTATATCTGCAAGGCTCTGGCTTTGCTCTTCTTCCGCATAACCCGACGGCCGTGTTGACCCTTCACTTATCGACATTGCTGATTCACCATAACTACGTTCCTAACTGTATTGATCTATAGAAAGCCGTTGAGCAATCTACAGCACCTCTTCGGGCAATCGGTAAGAAATGCCCACATTGAACAAGTTGCCTGTACCCTCGCCCAGACCGCTCCTTTCATTTTCCTGCGTCCGATACCGGTATCGGGCACTAAGCCACCATTGCTCGGCAAACTGATAGCCAAATCGAACCGCAGCTTCGCTATAATCGCGTGCATTCTCTACTCTATCTTCTGTGGTATCGCTTTGCCCAATGCGGGCATCAAAATCCAGCCTGGCTCTCTCAAATGGCTTCCAGTAATACTTGGCGCGGGCCTCGTCTGTCTGGCGTAAAACTCCGTCACCGCTGGGTGTAACGCGAGAGGATATATTGAAACTAAAGCCCTGGTACTCATCATCAAAAGCCAACGCGGCACTACCCGTAAAGCCCGTGGCATCCTGGTCTTCTATTTCGATAAACTCAATCAGGCCGGTCTCAGGATTCACCACAAAAAATCCACCACCACCGTATTCTGTGTAGACGCGCGTACCACCCACCAGCAGGTTCAACTGCCACTTTTCGGTAACACTCCAAATAACACCACCCTCCAACCCAAAGGTATCGGAAGTTACTGCAAACTCTGCCTTATTCTCATAACGCGAAAATGTAGGCTGCAGCTGCAAACGCAAACGTTCATTCCAGAAGTAGGACCAATTGGAGGATAGGTTTGAGTAGTCATAGTCAACATAGCGGTCGCTTTCAAACTCTACCTGACGCCAACTCGCTTGAGTGTACAACTGCTGGAGTTGGTTGATCTGCCAGTTCCATGCTGGCGCTATCGAGATGGTCTCTTTCTCAGTAGCGCCTTCAATCTCTCTCAAACCACCCAGTCCAGTATCGGTAAACTGAGTGTTTAATGCGCTATCAAGCCAATATCTGCCTTCTAGAGAAACTGTGTGTCGCTCCCACTCATAAGCGAAGTCTAATGTAAGGTCCAGACTTTCATTATCAAAGTCGGAAGCTTTGGGCTCGGCTAAGAGCGGGTCATCGGTGTCTAGCTCAATGTCGCCATATCGCTCCACGCCCACTTTTGCGTCGCCTACAACGGAGAATCTCTCAGTGCTGTATTCGGACGTTATGAAGCCACTCGCTACAGCACCTGAAAGCTCAATCGCGTTTCTCGGCGTTACTCGAATGTTGTCATCGTACTTATAATTGATGCCGGCGCCGGCCTTCACGGTCGTTTCCGCCGCATATACCGCAGTCGACATCAGTGCGACCGTGCTGAGCGCTAAACCACACCCACAGCGCGTCACCAGCTGGAAAAGCGGACTATAGATTTTTTCTTGCTTATTCATAGGCATCGCCATTCAGTCTCTTCGGGGTCTCGATTTCTGACCACTCGTCGATCGACTACGGCACCACCACCACATCGCCGCTGCGCAGCAGTATGTTGCTATCCAGGTCCTTCCCGCGCTTTACACCCGCGTAGTTGAACGAAATAGCACGCTGGGTACCCGCTTGATCGCGGCGCAGTACCTGAATATCTTTTTCATCGGCAAAGGCATTAAGCCCGCCTGCCCAGGCAAGCGCCTGAGTGACATCTACCGGCATGGCAATAGGAAAGGCGCCGGGGCGATTAACCTTGCCTAGCACGTAAACTACGTTGCCTGAGATCGCCAACGTGGAAACGGTTACCACGGGCTTGTCGTTCAGGAAGTTGGAGAGTCCTTCTGCTACCGCATCAGCGAGAGCGCTTGCTGTTTGACCACCGGCCCTAAATTCTCCCGCCAGCGGAATGCTGATAAAGCCGTCTGGGCGCACTGTAACCTGCCGGGTTAACGCCTCTTCATTCCAAACCAGCACTTCCAGAGTATCACCGGGGTTTATCGGGTAGTCACCGGTCTCTGCCGCAATTGCAGCGTTCCCAACTAACAGCGTACAAACCATTAACAGCGCTTTCATCAACATTTGAGCTTATCTCCCCTAGGCGCGGCTGCAGACACTCAGCCAAAGGGGCACATTCGCAAAAAAAGTGGCGAAACTCAACAACTTATCTGACTTTGGTAGCGTTCGGTGAACAAAGTCACACTATTGGCACCTCGCAACGCACTTAGCGCCGCAAGAGCGGCTGTGGCGGCGCAACTAGACCTGCGCCAATTCCTCATCAGTGGCCCGCCGAACTTCGGCAACCGTGCCCTGAAAACGCAAGGTCAGGCCTGCCAGAGGGTGGTTGCTGTCCAGCGTCACAGTAGTTTCGGTTAGACCGGTTACAAGACGAGGGGGATGTTGACCACTGGAGTCCTCCACTTGCATGCCCAACTCCAGGGGCTGACCCTCTCGCACCTGATCACGTGCTATTTGCACCACAGCCTCCTCAAGGTAATCCCCGTAGGCGTCTTCCGGCAGCAATGTCACGTCAAAGGCATCACCTGCCACTTTTCCCTCCAGTGCCTCCTCCAGAGCTGGCACAATGCCTGCTGCGCCGTGCATATAAACCAACGCCTCATCATCAGGTGATTCATCCAGAATATTGCCTTCATCATCACTCAGAGTAAAAGCAAGGCTGACAACACACCCGTCTTCAATTTTCTGCATCTTTATTCACCTGTTTCTAAATGTAGTGGGAATAGACTGCTGACTTATCCAGGCACAGCGTCCGCGACAGTCTATGCGGCAGACCAACTCATGACAATGCCGGTACGCCAATTCAAATATCGACAGTCACAGCCATCCCTTCAGAGTGTCAGAAAATTTTACACTTCTGGTATATTTGCTTGATTCTGTACTTAGTCTCCCAGTCACTTTTATCTTTAGCTAATTGTTTTATATATGTTTTATTCTAGGTGGCACAACTATTGCTTTATTATGGGGAACTGATCTGAAAAGTAAGTTTTGGCATCGGTATTAGCCGAAAAGGAACTGCTGAATTAAATGAACAGACAGTTTAGGAGTAAATTCTTACTAACAAACCGGTAAGAAGGCATAGGCCAAAACCATCGCGAGGTGGCGGCGGAAAGGCTAAGGGTCTGTGGCGGTGGATAAACCATCACTGTAGATAGCCAGCTTACAACCCTTCCTGAATGAAACTTGAGGAATGATATAATATGAACACAAAATTACCCTTAGCTCTAACCGCAGCATCAGTTGCCGCACTGATGGGCGCTCAAGCCCACGCAGCGCCTGTTGGCGCCGCAATGGCCTTCTCATCCGTACTCGTTATTACTGGTGCTGCAGATGGTACTGGATCAGGCACCGGTACCGGTGCATTTGACGATTCCGGTACTCTGACTATTTCGCAGGATACGTACACTAATATTCCGGCCTTTTATGCCACAGCTACCGTAACCGCTACTGCCGTCTATGGAGGCAGCATCACAGGTACTACCTGGACCGCTGATGGCACCCAACTAGGCGAAACTAGCGCATGTGTTGGTGCGGCTCTTATCTGCAGCACCTTACCAGTTGGCGAGGCTCCAGCGCCCGGCACCAATCCAATCTTCTCGGTTGATATCAATACGGGTGGAAGCTGGAGTACGTTTACTCCAGGCATCGTTAACATCAACGCCACTGCTACCCTGTCCCCTGTCCCCCTGCCCGCAGCTGCCTGGCTATTCGGTTCAGCCCTACTGGGCTTGGCTGGTGTGAGCCGCAAGCGCAAAATGTCTTAATTGCCATTGGGCAATTAGCATTCGTTGCTGGAAAGGCGCCCTCCGGGCGCCTTTTTTATTGCCTGTAATACTCCCCATCCAGAACGTGTGGCAGCAAGTGTGAGGTACACGACAGTCCTGGCCGGGACACATAGCGACCCGATGGCGCAGCAGGTATCATCCCCAGCATGGCTACAATATCTAACAGCACCGACTCCACCGGCGCTCAGAAGCAGCCCCTGAACCTGCCCACGGTAAAAATGGGCATGGCCCGCCGCGCCTTTGCCCAACGCGACTATACTGGCGCCGAGAAGCTGTATCTGCAGGTGTTGCAGGCAGAACCGCTCAATCTTGAAGCCAATAACGCCATTGCCTCCCTGTACCTGATCTATAACCGGGAGGATCGCGCCCGACCTTTTCTGGAAACAGTTGTAAGAGAGGACCCTGGTAATTTTGAAGCCAGTATCAAGCTAGCAGGTGTAGCGCATTACTTCGGTCAGCTGCAACAGACTCGCCAGCTGCTGAAGCCGTTAGTGCAGGCGAGCAAAGATGCTATTCAGCTAGCCCAGCTGGCAACAAAAGCACGCAAAACCTGGCAGCTGGATATTACCGAAGCAGCTCTCTTACGCATGCTAGAGCTGGAGCCTACGGACGCAAGAACATACAGTACGCTGGGTGTCCTTTATGGCATCAAGGGCAATGCACAGCTCGCCGAACAATACTATCGCAAAGCCACCGCACTGGACCCGCACTGCATGCATGCCCACTTTAACCTCTCCAGATTGATCAGCCATACGCCAGATTCCCCAGATATTGTGCAAATGGAAACTCTGTTGCGGGAAAATAGCGACGCACTGGCGCCTCTCGCGCGTATGTTTCTGTTTTACGGCTTGGGCAAGGCCTATGAGGATATCGCAAGGTACGATGAAGCCATGGCACTCTATATCGACGCTAACCGGCTGGAAGGTGGAAGCAAGGGTTATCGGGAAGATGTAGCCATGGCCAAGTTTGCCAATATCAAACAGGTACTGAGCAAGGAATTTTTTCTCGAGCATACACCTATTGGCTCGCCATCCAACTGTCCCATATTTGTTGTCGGAATGCCCCGCTCAGGTACCAGTCTGGTTGAACAAATTCTCGCCAGTCATTCCGAGGTGTTTGGAGGTGGCGAACTGGATGACATGCACACTCTATCGATTCGACTGGAGCAGGGTCTTGCACAACAGTTTCCAAGCGGCATAGACACAGTAAGTCGTGAAGAGCTGCGGCAGCTGGCACAACGTTATCTGACTAAAACTGCGGCTCTGTCAGGCAATGCCCAGAGGGTAGTAGACAAAATGCCCGCCAACTTTTTTTATATCGGGCTGATAACCCTGCTCTTCCCCAACGCAAAAATTATTCATTGTCGGCGCTGCCCGGAAGACACCGCGTTATCAATTTTCAAGCATGTGTTCGAGGGCGCGCATGCGTATTCGCATAATTTGAGTACACTGGGCCGATACTTCAGAGAATATCTTGCACTGATGCGCCACTGGCACGATGCGCTACCATTCAGGATCTACGATATCGCCTACGAGGACCTGATCAGCAACACTGGGGATGAGGTGAGGGCACTACTCAAATTCTGCGACCTTAGCTTCGAGCAACAGTGCCTGAGCTTTTATACCACCCGCCGTGCCGTTGATACAGTTAGCGCGGCACAGGTGCGCCAACCCATCTACGGGAGTTCAGTTCATGGCTGGAAGAATTTTGAAACACAGTTTGCAACGTTTCAGGCGGCCCTGAACTCGCCCGCCGGCTCATACTGACTCTTCAGGTTGCGATGGGGCGATGTCGTATTTCGGGCACCCATGGCCGGCGTTGACCTTCCCACCTTGCGCGGGCGGCACTGCGCATAGATGTCATGATCACCGGCGATCTGAGAGATGTCTCATACACGGTCACCAGAAAATTACTCTGCTGGCTCAGGGCAGAGGCTGGTAATCTGCCGCCTCTCCCAATAGGTCGATCGCCGGTTTCAGGTGCTTCTCGACTCGCCGCCAGCCATAGACAGAGCTTTGGTACAATGGCTGGCGAACCTGATCAATACTGGCGGTATTCACCAAGGCCATATTGCTGCGATGATCCAGGCATGCCTCTTCCCATTCCAGATCACAGTAGGCGAGAATTTTTTGCATGACAGTTTCCGCGTCACCAACCAATGACTCATAGCTTACCGACAAAATTCGGTCGGAATAGAGGCTTCGCCAATGATCCATAATGCGTGAATAAAGCAAATACTTTTGCGCCAGATGCTCAAGCTTGAACGAAAAATTAACACCGGCGGTAAAATTCTGTCGATAGCTTGAATAAATAATATCCAGCGGATGCCGCTGCAGGTCGATTATGCGAGCATTCGGAAAGACTGTGAAAATGCTACCCACCAGATTAGTGTTTTCTAAAGACTTATCCACCAGTCTGGTTGTACCTCCCTGCCGCACAAAATAGTGTGCATAAAACTTTTCGCGCACCTGGTGACAATATGCTTGCAGCCGATTTGTATCAACGTCCTTGCTAATATTGGGTATCCGCAAGACCCCGCCTATATTGCCTTGCGCCAGCTCGTCTGTAAGCGCCAGTTGGAACGCCCCGGTCTCGCCGATATTGGCCAGGCTGGAATGCCCTCCCAGCATTCTCTCCAACAATGTTGTTCCCGATCGCGGCAGTGCGACAATAAAAATCGGAGCGTCGTCTTCCTGACTAACATCTGCTACTTGGGCTACGCCAAACGCGTCAAATTTGGCGATAATGCCGGCAACATTTTCCTCATCCTTTGCAGCATCGTAAGGACGCCAATCAATCATTGCATCGTTACCGGCACCTAAATGCGCAAAATGTTTATCAAGATCAGACTCGGCGTAGAATTCTGCAAGGGCGAAGTGCAGTGAAGCAATATCGAAGGAACCATACTTTTCCGATTCGATCATTGCTAGCGCCGTAGCCGCAGTATCAGCACCGGCTTCCGCTCCAGTAATGCTAATTTTGCCTTCAATCGCAGCAATGTTATTTCTGTTGAGTTTCAAAGCAGTCTCAAAAGAGCGCAGTGCATTGTCTCTATCACCATTGGATTTGAGCACTAGGCCTCGAAGCGCATGATTTTCATCATTGGCTGGGTGCAGTTCAGTGGCTCGATCAAGCAACTGGATGGCACCATCAAGGTTTCCCGTGACCCGGTGAAAGCGAACGGCATTGGTAAGAACCTGGTTGCTTCTGGGGAATTTCTTTAAACAGAAATCGACCAACGCGCCAGCCTGATCAATAAACATGCCGTCGATACATACATTGAGCAAGTAGAGGTGTGGCTCTGGCACCGTGTGCAACTGCTCACATATTTGCTCGAGGCATCGCTTGGCCTCGCCGTAGCGCCCGGACTTGCGCAGCTGTCTTACCAGAGCTATAGCATCATCGTAGCCCAGTGCGCGCTCTGCAACACTCTCTGACTCGCGCAAGCGCAACGTCTTTTTGGCGGCAAGTTTGGCGTACTTTTTACTCAAGGCCATGGTAGGTTTTCCAATCCACTAACTCCGCCAATTTATTCTAACCGCTCTGATTACACTGCAAAGGGATACTGCGCTCATGGTATGCTGACACAGACGCCAATTATCAACCACAAAAGTATACCTAACTAGTCGATGAAATCGGAGCAACTAAAATTAACCCTACCGGTGGGCAACCCGCCGTCTCAGCAAACTATGTCCTATCAGCAGCTGTTCGACCTTGCCCGGTCAGAAGCTAATGCGGCGCGGTACGCAGCTGCAGCATACTACATTGAAGCTCTAGCTACTGCGGCGCCGCAGGACTTTGATGCGCAATTGTTTGCTGCTGACATAATGTTGCTCAATCGAGAACTGAGCAAAGCTGCTGAGTACGCCCGCAAGGCGACCGATCTGAAGTATGACGCTGAGCGAGCGCTGGTTATGCAATCGCGCATAGCGATGGCAGGTAACGATGGGGCTACAACCATCGCATTTCTTCAGGCACTACTGGAACTGAATCCCGGTAATCACCGCTATCACTGTGAGATGGGTGACGCTTATCTAGCGCTTGGCGATTCCACACAAGCCTTAGCTTGCTACAATCAAGCCCTAAACTGCAACAAGCGAGAGGCTCGCAGTGCCCTGCAAATGGCTCGCTTACCAGGACCAGGGTTAAGCAAACCGAGAGTCAGGCAATTGGAGTTTCTGCTGGACTCCGCGCAGCTTAATCAGGCAGACCAGATCTACGCCCACTTTGCGTTGGCCAATACTTATGACAAGAAAGGCGATATAGAGAAACAGTTCAAGCACCTTACTCGCGGCAATCAGCTTGCCGACCTGCATCACGTCTACAGCTCAGACGAACACTGGTCAACGATAAACGCCACTCGGAAGTTCTTTACCCAAGACCGAATCAGGCAGCTCAACTACCCGAACGCTGAACAAAGAAGAATCATTTTCGTCATCGGCATGCCGCGCAGCGGCTCAACCCTAATTGAACAAATTCTGTGCGCACATCCCCAGGTTGCCAGCGCAGGTGAAAATCCGCATATGCACCATGCGGTCAGCAATTTTTGCTGGGAGCACGGTGATCAGCTGCCTTTCCCAGCGGCCCTTGAGAGTGCCGATTTTTCGAAAATGCCTGAAATTGCGGCAAATTATCTAGGGGCAATCAGCGATCTTGATAGTTCACCGGTAATTATTGATAAAACGTTAGGTAACTATCTTTATCCAGGCCTGATTGCCGCAATATTTCCCCATGCAAAGTTTATCCACTCCGCCCGCCATCCTGTGGCCACATGCTATGGGTGCTATAAAGTCTTATTCGGATCAGGCCTGGTACCATTTTCCTACCGACTAGACCACCTTGCAGCGCACTATCGCGGCACCCAAGAGATAATTGAATTTTGGAACGTGGAGCTGCCTGGTAAGGTCTATACCCAGCACTACGAGACACTAGTAGCCGATCAGAAAGCGCAGACTCGAGCACTGCTTGAGTTCTGCGAACTGCCGTGGAATGACGATTGCCTTGAATTTCACAAAGGCGACAGAGCCGTCTCTAGCGCCAGTAATTTTCAGGTAAAGCAAAAGCTATATTCTTCAGCTGTATCAGAATGGGAGAAGTTCACGGATTATCTCGGGCCTATTCTTGCCATGGCAGAGGAGCTTGAAAATGAGGAGAATGGTGGCTAATCGGCGCCAACCAAATTCTCTGCAAGCTAGATAAGCAGGGCATCAGGTTAAAAACACGACTTACAGTTACGTAGACTATACTATATTAGCGTTCGGCGACCAGACTGTAGCCAAAATTGTCCTTCGCAGGACCATACAACAAGTCCTCACAATGTGTGACGGTAAAACCATGGCGCTCAAGCAGACTCTTTAGCTGCACTAGCTCTTGATCACTGACGGCTGCGGTTCGTAAATCTTCGACCCGCCCAAGAGTGGCATCAATCTGTCGCAACTGAAAATCCAGGTCTTTTTTACGAGCCCGATTATTAGCTCCGCGATTCTGAAAAACCTGAAATAAATTTCTCACGTAGAGGTCCATCAGGTTAGCAGGAGGCTGCGCAGGGAATACCGTAAAGGCGTCAATATATTTTCCGGTTATCGGATAGAGTATACGATTAATCTCTCCCATCAGTTTTTTGTAAACATCATCAGCACGGACGCTATCAATAGTCCTATGAGCGTTAAAAAGTTCATCCAATGCCTGGAATTTCTCCGCCAAGCCATCCTGCAACATAAACTTTGAAAAAGTCTCGAAGAATAAACTCATGTTCTGCAATATGCTAGACTGCTCAGAATGCATTATCAAGGCAATACGAGCTTGCTGTTTGAGAACTCTGCTCAACTCTGGAATTACGCTCTCGAACCGCGCGTATTCGAGCCCATACTGACTAATCGCCAACCCCACAGACCCATCTGGCAGAGGCAGTTTTTCAATCGATGTATTGCCGATAAAATCAACATTTGGATACGCGCGCTTGTTACGCTTCAGCTTGACGAAAGGCTTGATATTCGCGATATCAATACCTGTAACGAGAACATCCGCCCCCCTGCTCTTTAGTAACTTATCGGCGGCCCAGACCAGTGCGCCATTTCCGCAACAAAGGTCTATCACCGGTGTGTGCTGCCCGTCAATCTGATGCTCCCAGAATTCCAGGATACTGCCATCATAGCCATCTTCAAAGCTGCGCTCGAAGGTGGTCACATTTCCCAGATCCCAATACCGCTTCCATTCTTCCGGGCTTAGCAAAGCCATGAACTAATTCCTTTGATTGCTCTAAGAGCATAGCTATGTGATCAATATTGAGAGTACCCCAGCCTACTGCACTGCCAAGCGCGGAGGCTGTGGTCTAATATGCAGCTGCAGACATAAATATTGTCGATGCTTATTATAACCACGTACTTCTGTGCTGCAAACTGAACACTAATCACAGAACCGATCACTGGGACTTGCACACGATTGCGTGTCAGCTATCTTTACACTTTGTGATATAAACAATACCGCTGATATAGTCAGCCTGCATAAACCAGTGGCGGAGACCCACAATGCTGTACTCAAGAAAATACTTGTCCGATTACTCGCGCTTTTTGGTGACCTTGGCCTGGACCGTAGAAATTATCGCGGTGTTGATCGGTTTTACCATTTCTATCGTGGTATCGGTCTCTGCCTATAACTCCTTTGCTAATGAGGCCACCGGAGGCCTGCTGGCGGGTGGCTCAGCGGTGCTGGTGGCGGGCCTCCCCTTCCTACTGATCGCAGTAGTCGAAGTGTGCAAGATTCCGCTGACGTTCGCCTTTATGAGCGTGCAACACGTCGCTTGGCGCTTCCTGTTTTTGGGTTTCGTGATATTTCTTTGCATTATTACCTTCGAAACCATGCTCAACGGCTTTGAGCGCAACTTCTCTAACCTTAATCGCGCTATTGATACGCGCCGCAATGAGATTGAAAATACTGAGTCTGAAATCGCCCTACTGGAAAAGCGGCGCGACTATATCGAGAAATTTACCGAAGATGAAATGCTGGGTGAGGTAGAAAGCTCGCGCGGCACTCTCAATCAGGAGTATAAGGCCTCCACGCAGCGTATCGATGAGAATATGCGCAAAGTGCTGGCCAACATCGATTACAACTTTGAGGCAGAGCTGCAGGAGGAAATAGGTCGTCTGATGGATGTTCGTGACGAATACTATGCCAACTGGGCTGCCGAGCAGGAATCCGTAGAGGAACGTATTTCAACGATGTTGCTGGGTAATATCAGTGGCAGTGCAGAAGAACGTCAACGCCTGCTGGGTGAGCTGGAATCCTTGAAATCCGAAATGGACAGGGAAATGTCAAAGGCGACTTTCTTTACGCGCAGTACGGTTGAGAGCAAGTACCGGGCGCTGATCAAGAACAAGGAAGACCAACTTTCACTGATTACTACTGGCTATCTGGGTGGTGACGCAATTACCAAACAGTCCACCATGGAAGGACAGCTGAAGAACCAGCTCGAGTTCGTCAATGGAAAATATGAAGGTCGCGTAAACGATGTTAATCAGCGTATTGCCGACAAGAAACAGGAAATCATTGACCGGCTTGAGGCCAACTCAAGGCTCGAGTCCAATGTTGTTTCCAAAGCCGCCAGAGACAAGTCGCGCTTTGCTCAAATCCGTAAGCAAGGCAATGATAGCCTGGACGAATATACCGAGGACAAATTGGTTGAGCTGGACGAGATAGCCAATCGTTCCTTCGGTATTGACGAAAGCATTTTCAAATTGCGCAACAAGCAGCGCATGTTGAATTCTGACATCGGCCACCTGATCAATCAGAATCAGGTTTATCGTATGGCTATGTACGCTTACGGCAAGAACTCGGCCAGCGAAGTGGACCGCCGCATGGTCGGCATAGTCGCCCTGCTCTGGTTTGGCTCTCTGGCTCTGATTGCGTCCGTGTGTGGGGTTATGTTGGCATTGGCTGGCTTCTACCTACGCCGCTTCACTGAGAAAGTGGACGACGACGATGCGATAGATATGGCGCACTAGCAACCGGGTATAGTGGCAGAAGCAATTCTGCCCTACAGCAGTGCGCTACGACTCAAGTTTCAGGCTGCCATCCACATGGATGTCGGTCTGAGGGAAGGCAATGACTACCCCATTTTCATTGAATAGCGCGGTTATTTTGTAACGCAAGTCACTACGAATGACGCGCAGGCTGCGCTCAGCGCCGGCGTTTACCCATACAGTCAGCTCGAATATCAGCGCGCTGTCACCAAAATCATCAAAAATCACGGCTCTTACTGGCTCTTTGAGCACATCGGCATGCTCGTCTGCCGCCAGCAGTAACAACTCGGTAACCTTGCTCACATCTGACCCATAAGCTACGCCGACACGAACCGAGGTGCGCACCAAACGATCAACCAACGTCCAGTTGGTCACTGAGTTCTCTAGCAAAAAACTGTTCGGCACCAACACATGCACCCCGTCAACACGGCGTATGCGGGTCGAACGGGTATCGATAGACTCCACCGTTCCATGCACTTCATTTAGCTCAAGAAAGTCACCAATTTTGATCGGCCGCTCCCACATCAATATCCAACCGCTGATGAAGTTATTGATGATGTTCTGCGCACCAAAGCCGACGCCAATAGCAACTGCGCCAGAAATAAACGCAAACGCTGTCAGCGGCACATTGAGATAATCCAGCACAATAAATGCAAGTACCACCAGCCCCAAAATCAACCAGGCCCGCGACAGTATTTGCACTAAGTCTGGACTGACACGACGCGCACCCAATAGACGGCGCAGAATGCGGGCACTCCAGACAACGAAGAGCCCACCAGCCAAGACCAGCAAAATCACTGCCAGTATTTGCATCAGCGTGATGCTCGATTCACCAAAAATAACTAGGGGAGACTGCAGTATTCGGGTAATCTCATCCATTAAGAAGCCTATCTGGGGTTGCTCCAAGCGCTACACATGCAGCCTGAAAAGAAAAGCTATTGTGCGCCCAGCCAGCGGCCGAAACGAGCCGATTTTTGGAGGAATATTCACCATGATCAAGTCACGGTTACTTGCAAAGGACGGCACCACTCAATACGGTGGTGCCGAGCTGATTACTGCTTGGAGAGCCAGCGCCAACAGTAAACTTTGGCTTGATATTGAAGGCGCCATGGACCCGGATACAGACGCCCTGCTGCAGGACATGGGGTGCGCAAGCCTCGCTATCGCCGACTGTTTCCGTAGCCGCCATCCACCCAAGATAGAAACCTTCGCTGCCAGCACCTTCATACTTTTTCGCGGCATCTCGCACCTAGACGAACAGCTCGAACTCATACCCCAACAAATTGGCCTGTGGGTAGGTGACGATTTCCTCATATCGGTGCACGCAGGTAAGTCCGTCAGTGTCGAGCGCCTGTGGCAAGAGGATTCCGCTGGAGAAAATTTGCAGCACCCGGGACAGCTCGCATTGAAACTACTGCACTTTGCCAGCGGCCGCTATCTCGAACAGCTGCTGGAGTTTGAAGACCGGCTGGCACAACTGGAGGACGACCTGCTTGAAGCAGCTACCGACGATGTCATGAAAGAGCTGGTAAGTTATCGCTCGCGTCTGCGAAAATTGCGCCGGGTGTTCAGCTATCACAAGCAGCTAGCAGAGAGCATCTGGCAAACGGGCTCTCCGCACCTGGGCGAGGGAGAGGATGACAATACTCACCTGCGTCGCGACGTCTATGATCGCTGCGAACGGCTCTACAGCCTCTGTAATATGTACTATGAACTCTGCGGCGACCTCGTCGAAGGCTATATCTCTCTCAGTTCCCACAAACTCAATAACACCATGAAGGTGCTGACCATTATCACGGCGGTGTTCGTTCCGATGGGTTTTTTGGCAGGACTCTACGGCATGAACTTTGACAATATGCCCGAGCTGCACTGGGAGTACTCCTACTTTATTCTTCTGTCAGTGATGGCCACGCTGGCGCTAAGTATGCTTATGGTATTTCGTCGAATACGCTGGTTATAGTGCCGAGGACAGTGGCAAAAATGAGTGCATTAGTACCGGTTTTTGCCGCTATATTACTGAACAATTAGGGACTATTCTGCGCGCCGCTGGACTAGTGGCCAGCATTCATCAGGAGAAACACCATGAAGCTCGGAATTCTATCTTGCTCGCCTAATGCTTACAGTACCCGACGCCTGAAAGAAGCTGCCGAACAGCGGAATCACCACGTAAAGGTGCTCAATACGCTCAAGTTCGCTATCGACCTGGAGCGCGGCACGCCCGATCTCTACTACCGTCAAAAACAGCTCAGTAACTATGATGCTGTACTGCCACGTATTGGCGCTTCCATCACCTACTACGGCACTGCTGTCGTTCGCCAGTTTCAGGAAATGGATGTGTTCTGCGCCAATACCGCCCATGGCATTACCAATTCACGTGACAAACTGCGCAGTCTGCAGATCCTGAGCCGTCATCATATTGGCATACCGCGCACCACGTTCGTGCGCGACAAGAAGGACGTATTGCCTTCGATCGCGCGGGTGGGCGGCGCGCCCGTTATCATCAAGCTAATTGAAGGTACCCAGGGTATCGGCGTTTTGCTGGCTGAGTCAGACAAACAGGCTGAGTCTATTATTGAACTGCTGCAGAGCCAGAAGCAGAACGTGCTAATTCAGAAATTCGTTGCCGAGAGTAAGGGACGCGATGTGCGAGCCTTTGTGGTCGGCGACCAGGTAGTGGCTGCAATGCGCAGGGTGGCACAGGGTCAGGAGTTTCGCAGTAATGTGCACCGTGGCGGTATTGCTGAACCGATTGAACTCGACGAGCAGTATCGCGAGACTGCTGTTCGCTGCGCCCAGATTCTGGGACTGCAGGTGGCCGGCGTCGATATGCTTGAAGGCAAAGATGGCCCGCAGGTAATGGAAGTCAATTCCTCGCCAGGTTTGGAAGGCATTGAAAATTGCACCGAGTTGGACATCGCTGGTGCAGTCATTGACTATATAGCGGCACAGGTGGACTTTCCTGAGATTGATGTTCGGCAGCGACTCACCGTCAGCTGGGGCTATGGCGTAGGCGAAATTTACGTTCCCGAGGGCTCGGGCTTTGTCGGCCAGAGCATTATAGATAGCGGCCTGGAAAACAAGGATATCAATGTACTCACGCTCTATCGTGGCGCCAAGGTTATTCCCAATCCTCGTCGCGACCGCGTACTTGAGCCCGGTGACAAGCTACTCTGCTTCGGTAAGCTGGAATCCATGCGAGGCATGATTCCTGCGCGGACCCGGCGCAAGCGGCGCCCGGTAGTACAGGAACTGGATACTCAAGTTAATGACTGACATTGTTAACAAGACCAAGAAAGCAGATAAGCTACAGTCTGTCGGCTGGCGTGAGTGGGTCGGCTTTCCCGAGCTTGGTATCAAGCAGGTCAAGGCTAAAGTGGACACTGGGGCACGTACCAGCTGTCTGCACGCGTTTGTTATCGAACCGTTTGAGCGCGATGGCCAGCCGTGGGTGCGATTTGACCTGCACCCGCGCCAAAACAATACCGACCTGGTCGTGAGCAGCGAGTCCCCATTGTTGGAGCAGCGTGTGGTGCGAGACTCCGGTGGTCACGAAGAAATGCGCTACGTCATCAGCACACGGGTTACTCTCGGTACCGACAGCTTCAATGCTGAGGTTACCTTGACCGCACGCGACAACATGCGTTTCAGGGCGCTGCTGGGTCGTACAGCACTGCGAGGTCAATACCTGGTGGACCCTGGCCGTTCTTATCTGTTGGGTAAGCGCAAGAAAAAGAAGAACGCCGCTAGCACTAAAGCTCAACCAACGACGACTGGAACACCAGCATAGAGTCCCACCTCATGACTTCAATCCAACAGCCCTTAATGATCGCCGGCACTGAAATCAAGCCGGGCACCCGCGAGACTATTGCTATTCCGGTTGCGGCTATGTACACCCATGACAACCTCTCAATCAGCATCCAGGTGGTGCGGAGTAAGCGTCCCGGGCCGGTGCTATTTATCAGCGGTGCGATTCACGGCGACGAGATCAATGGTGTTGAAATTATTCGCCGTCTTCTCCAGCACAAAGCGCTGCGTAATCTGCGCGGCACGCTGCTGGCCATACCCATCGTCAATGTCTACGGCTTTCTAAATCACACCCGTTATCTGCCAGATGGCCGCGACCTCAACCGTTCCTTCCCGGGTTCAGCCACAGGTTCACTGACGGGCCGGGTGGCAGCCACGTTTATCGAACAGATTGTCAGCCACTGTAGCCACGGTATCGACCTTCACACAGGTGCCCGTCATCGCAGTAATTTTCCGCAGATTCGCGCCGATCTGGCAGACCCTGTGACCCAGCAAATGACCCAGGCCTTTGGCGTGCCAGTCGCCATAGACGCCAGAATTCGTGATGGTTCGCTGCGTCAATGTGCCGCCGACCTTGGCATACCGGTAATTCTGTACGAGGCCGGCGAGGCGCTGCGCTTTGAAGAAATGCACATTCGCGCCGGGGTCAAGGGCATACTCAATGTCATGCGCAGTATTGGCATGCTGCCTGAGAGCCGCAGCCGCAAGCTACCCCCGGAGCCTATCATCAGTGACAGCACCAGCTGGGTTCGCTCCCCGGACAGCGGTATTATGCGCCTGCTGGCACCACTGGGAGCCAAGGTTGCCCAAGGCCAGACACTGGCAATCGTTGCAGACCCATTGGGCAGCACCGAAACGCCCATCGTCGCTCCTAACGCCGGCATGGTCATAGGCCGCACCAACCTACCTCTGGTCTACGCCGGCGATGCCACCTTCCATATAGCGCGCTATGGTAAGCAGGTTGGAGCCGTGGAGAGACACGTAGAACAATTTCAGGAAGAGTTGCAGCCTGAATTTGCACCGCCACACGCGGACATTGATCCGGACACTGCGCCAATAACCTAAGCAATCTCATTGCAGTAAGCTTTGCCAGAAACCACTTTCGAGGGCAACGAATCATGAACAAACAATCTTTTCTGGAATGGCTCAGTCCGGCCACACAGCTCGTGGGCGACAACATCTACCTGCAATCTCTAATGGTGGTTCTAATCGCTTTCGCGATCGCCAATCTGACCGCTTTTTTACTCAGCCGAGTAGTCGGTGCGTTAGTTAAGAGAACCAATAACAGGCTCGATGATACGGTGACCCAGTTTCTGCGCTCCCCCTTGTACTGGAGCGTTATCAGCATAGGTATCTTGCTCGCCCTGGAAATACTGCAGCTGGATCAGGCGCTTGAGAGTCGGCTGGATGCCGTGGTGCATTCAGTACTCTTGGTAATCTGGTCGGTGTTTGCCGTTCGGCTTACCCGGAGCGTGCTGATCAGCCTCGCGCGCGAGCGCGGCAACCGTCGTTTTATCCGACTACAGACGCTGCCACTGTTCAATAACGTGGCTCTGATCGTGACTCTGGCAATCGGCTGTTACCTGTTCTTCCATGTCTGGAGTATCGACATGACAGCATGGCTGGCGTCCGCGGGCATTGTCGGCATTGCCATCGGTTTCGCCGCCAAGGACACCCTTGCCAATCTGTTCGCCGGCATTTTCATTCTCGCCGACGCACCTTACAAAATTGGCGACTACATCGTGCTCGACAATGGCCAGCGCGGCAAGGTTACCCATATTGGACTGCGTTCTACGCGTATTCTCACCCGTGAAGACGTTGAGGTAACGGTACCCAATTCAATTATCGGCAACTCCAGCGTCATCAATGAATCCGGTGGGCCTCACATTAAATATAGAATCAGGGTACCAGTGGGCGTGGCCTACGGCAGCGATATTGACCTGGTTCGTAAGATTCTGCTCGACGTCGGCGCTGAAAATAACGAGGTATGCCCGTTTCCCGAGCCCCGTGTTCGTTTCCGGCGTTTTGGTAATTCGGCACTGGAATTCGAACTATTGTGTTGGGTAGAGGAACCCGAGTTCCGTGGCCGAGAGGTAGACGCCATTAACTGCGCCATTTACCACCAGTTCATAGAACACGGTGTTGAAATACCTTATTCCAAGCACGATATTTATATCAAACAGTTTCCAGGCAGCGCTAACTCGCAGAATACTGGCAACGTCGATAGCGGACCGTGACAAAGCCACTACTACCGCGCCCAGTAGAACTTGAGGAAAAACTAACGTGAAAATTTTGTCCATCGTGGTCTGTATCGGAGTCTGGCTGTTTATCGCCCGTGCCTGCAATCTAGCCATTAAAAGGCTGGGGGCCATTAAGCAAGTGTCGCCAGTGCGTATCAAGTACATCAGCAAAACCACAAACATAGCGCTGTTAGTCGGCGCCGTGCTGACCACATGCCTGCTAATGGGCCTGGGCTACGGTGAGGTCTCGCTGTTCCTGTCATCCGCTTTCGCAGTTATCGGCATCGCCTTTTTTGCCCAGTGGTCCATCCTCAGTAATATCACTGCCAGCGTGGTGATATTTTTTGGTTTCCCGTACCGGGTTGGCGATCAAATCAAAGTGACAGATGCCGATTTTGACTTATCCGGTACATTGGAGGAAATCGGCTTATTCCATGTGCTAATTCGCAGCCCCGAGGGCAATATGATTACCTACCCCAACAGTCTGATACTGCAAAAGCCGGTGATTAAACTGGATCACGGCAATGCAGTGTTTCCGCAAAAGCTCGGGGCTCCGCCTCTTGCAGCTCCACCATTGAAAAATGATTAAAGCCCGCAGGTTGCGCCTTTTATAGGGTAGAGTTCAGAACTTTTCAGGCTTCTAAGTTCGAGGCCTTCACCGCTGAGCAGTTAACGGATAGTCTTCCTGAGATCCATTCCAGGCTCGCCAATCAACGGCATAGTCGGCCAATGAATTCTGGCGAATCATGCTGCGTATTTCATTAACGTAGGCTTCACCTCGCTCCGAGTATTTAAGCAAACCGCCGGCCAGTTCGTTTCCGGTAGGTTTCTCTTGTGCTTCTCTGGCTGCAGCTCGCAGTTCGCGTATCTGCGAGTAGCTGCCGCGAGTATTGATCATCTGTATATAGAAACGTACCCCTTCCAGCGTTGTGGCAAACTTCTGTACCTCATGAATGCTGCCAGCAGCTGCTCTAGACGGCTTAATCCCACAGCCCGGTGTATAGCACCAGATGCCAAAGAAATTACGCCCCTCGCGAGCGAACTTGGAGGTACCCCACCCAGACTCGTTAGCAGACTGCGCCAACGACAACGACAAAGGCACGACGTCTACCCGTTTGAGCAACTGGTGGAAAAATTCATCCGTTAAAGGCTCAGCTACGTCAACCCGATAATACGCCGCCAGCTGTCCCAGCAATTCCGCGTCATGCTCCGTCAGCGGCTGACCCGCTGCCCGCTCCTGCAACTGTAAAACCAGCTGGCGTTCCTGCCAGACTTCTCCATTGGCTTGCCGCAGCAGCTCACTCATGTAGCCAAAGAACGCGTTCTTCTTGGCTCGAACGTCTTTGATTTCACCGAAGTTGGGAACCGGACTCGCGGGCGCTGGCTCGCGAACTACCGGCCCGAGAGTGGCGGGATCCGAGCCGCTGCAGGCTGCCACAGTCGCGCAAATAGTCAAAAAAATTGCTGCGTAAAACCGCTGCATAATAATGTCCTCAAGCATATTGTTATGTGTATTTTTCAATGGTGCATCGCGCTTTAAGCAATAACTACCCACGGGCCACGCTTGGCTCAGAAAATTTATCAATCAGGCAACGATTAGCTTATGCACTGCGTTAATTCTGCACTGCACCGGATAAGCCCAACCAGACCAAATAACCGTATTAATCCGCCTAATTGATCCTTTGAGACTGCCGATGGCTCCGGTAAGCTTGCCGCCGATTCACGGCTGCATCTTTGGTCCAATTTCCGCCGCCGCCCTCTTCCCTGCTTACGGAGTCCCATGGAGAACGGCCAACCAGCCAGTTACGCTGCAGCCAGTCGCACGCTCTTTATTGCGGTAGCTGCGATAGGCTTTGCGCAGACTGTCTTGTTCGCCATTCTGGCGCCGCTGGGACGTGAAATTGGCTTGGCAGAGATACAGGTCGGCGCGATTATCTCTGCGTCCTCGTTGACCATTTTCCTCACCAGTCCCTGGTGGGGCCGCACCAGTGACACTCATGGGCGCAAAAAAATCCTGCTGATCGGCCTGTTTGGTTACTCGGTCGGCACTGCTATCTTTGCAGCGGTGTTCCAGGCGGCGCTATTGGGACTACTGGTGCCGCTGGCGGCCTTTATCGGCCTTACTGTCGCCCGCATCGGTAACGCTACGGTTATGGCCGCTGTTATGCCGGCCGCTAATGCTTATATGGCCGACATTACCAGCGTGGCGACTCGCACCCGGGGCATGGCGGCATTAGGCGCAGCTGGCAATATTGGGTCCATGCTGGGGCCAGCGATTGGTGGACTGTTGACCAGTATCACCCTGCTTACCCCGTTGTATTTTTCAGTACTGCTGACACTTGGCGCGGCAGTGCTGGCGCTATTTGCACTGCCTGAGCGGGCGGCCGCCAAAATTACCCATAAACCGGCCAAACTACGCTATAGCGATCCGCGAATTCTGCCGTTTGTTATCGTCGGTACGTGCCTGTTCATGGGCTTTGCATTAGTACAGCAGACCATTGCCTTTCGTTTTCAGGACGTCTTACAGCTAACCACGGCGGAGACGGCTAAGGTCACCGGCATCAGTATGATGCTGTCAGCTGCTGCGTCGCTATTTGCCCAAATGTTTGTAATTCCAAGGCTGGCGGTAAGCCCAGTCAGCCTATTGCGGATCGCTATGCCCATAATGATCATCGCTTTTGTCACCATGGCCGTTAGTGTGACTCAGGTGCCGCTGACGTTCGCTATGGTAATGCTCGGGCTGGGGCTTGGCTTTGCCGCACCGGGTTTCATGGCTGGCGCGTCACTGGCAGTTTCTGCCGATGAACAAGGCGGCGTTGCCGGGGTCGCCGCCTCCTGTCCACCGCTGGGCTTTACTTTTGGTCCGCTGATTGGAACGCTGCTCTACTCTTACGACCCCACCTACCCGTATTGGTTTGCCGCTATCATCTATGTCGGGCTTACCGTTTTTATGTGGAATTTGGCACGTAAACTAAAAGCAGTTTCAGATGGCCTGGCAGAATGAACTCTGCCCTACAGGCTAGCGTTGAGGTGTAGCTGGGGATCATCTGCAATAGTGGTGCGATGCAGCTCACGGTCATAGCCATCATAACCACCGTTAGCGCGATGCAGCAGGCTGCGGTTGTCCCACATCACCAGCATGTTTTCCTGCCAGCGGTGAGTGTATTGAAACTCGTCTCGAATCTGCCAGTTATACAGTTCAAGCAGAATTTCCCCCGCTTCGGCATCACTCATGCCCTCTATACCAACGATATAACCCAGGCAACCAAGCAGCGTCTCCTGGCCGCTTTCGGGATGTGGACGAATAAACGGATGCGGATGAATATCACGCGCATCTTCCGAGAAACTGATTTTCATACTGCGACCAGCGGCGCGGTCAGACTCACCATACATACCATCTGGGGCATAGCCCGCCGCTGCAGAATGCAACGCTATGCGTCCTTCGAGCTTTTCGCGCAACGCCGCAGGCATTCTCGCCAACGCCAGTTGCTGATTCACAAAACTGGTATCCCCCCCTACCGGCGGTATAACAAGGCTGTAAAGTAAGGTGCCAATCGGCGGCTTCGGCTGAAAACTCCAGTCGGAGTGCCAGGATTCAGCAAACACCGGTGCGGTTTCATCGGCGCGGCGCGTCAGTGCCACCACATGATCACTGCCATCGATAGTGCCAAAATAAGGTTCACTACCAAACTCGCCAAAATAGCGGGTGATGCGTTCCAGATCGGTATCTTCAAGTTGCTGGTCCGGGAACGCCAGCACATGGTGCTGCAACCAAGCCTCTCTGACTGCAGTAATAGTTGGACCATCAACTGCTGTCGAAAAATCAACTCCGGTAATGGTGGCGCCACAGGCCTGGCCACTGGGTTCAATATGCATAAACTGGCTCCCTTGTTCGCGAAACACACTTATACCACTGTTGTACTGAGGACCCAACCGACTGCGACGTTAAGCGCCCGGGTTAGACAATTTAGGGCGCCGCAGACGCAGCAGCAGCCCTACCAGCAAACAAAGCAATCCAGCTATCAAACCGGTCACTATCGCCTCTGTCGCAATAGACCCAAAGGAACCGGGGTGAACAAAATAGTCAACTAGCGCAGTACACAGGCTAAGCAGCAAGGGGGCGACCCAATAGGCCTTAACGCGTACCACCAAGCTAAGCAACAGTGCCAGCACTCCAGCCACAACACCGGTTTGGGCCGCTATCACGAGATGTCCCACGGTGACTGCGAGTAAGTTGCCCTGCACCATCGCCAACAGGCAGGCCGCCGTGGATTCAAATACCCCCTCTAGCAATGATTTGGTTTTCTCTTGCATATGCGCCGCCGATCTCGATTATTCTTGCGTGGTGCATTGGAGGGCCAAACACATCAAAAGTTCGACTAACGCAGGACTATTTGTTGAGTGTCACCAGTTTAAGTTGTCCGACCTCAGTCTCTATCGCCGTCTTCTGCATACTCAGGGTCTTCAACATCCACCGCTTTAGTGAAGCGACGTTTCCAGGCTTTACGCCCCAAATGCAAGACCAGCAGCCCCATCGGCATACGCAAGTAATGGGAGCGCACGTACAGGCAAAATCTGGCTACGCCATCGAACCTACGCGCGCAAGAAAAGTGATTGGGTGCCAGCACTCGCATAAAGAGAAAATCCATCAGTGGCACCAGCGCCTTGGTGGGAACCCCCTCATAGCTCGCTGCTAGAACCTGCGGCGGAACCGGCGTTCCGAAAATTTTCTGGGAGTAGCGCAAGCCGTAGAAAAGCGATTTCAGCAGGTCCAACTCGATGGCTCGCGGCACCAGCTCATCCCAGAACCCGGACTCCGTCTCAGCGAAGTGGCGCAGCAAACGGTCAAGATCCAGTACATCACGAAAACCGTGATTGAAGTCTCCCTCATGAAACAAATGCGTGGCACTGTGAATAACCATATCCATCGGGGCCAGTACCATGAGACCGGGACGCAACTCACGGGCCGCTGCAATTAACTTGCTAGCGTCGGTATTAGGGTTGGCGGTGGGTGGGATAATCGTATGATGCACATCCAGCGTCGAGCCCCGTTCAATATGGCTCAGGGGGGGGATTTCATGCATCCATTCGCGGTAGTAACGTTCGTCATAACTGTCGGTATGGCCGCCTAACCATCCGGCTGCGTTGAACGCTGCTTCCACCGCATTAATCTGCGGCTCTGGAACCAGCAGATCGATATCTGAAATAAGCCGGCCACCAGCAGCGGGTAGTTGCGCCTGCAGATAGGCACCGCCTTTGAGCAAAACCAGCGGTACCTCAAGTTGTTGCACAGCACGCAGCAGCCACTTGACCTCATAATCCAGAGACAGCATTTGCCGGTCATGAGTGACTACACCCGAAAACAGATGGTTGCGCGGCGGCAATGGAATTTTGTCGAGCAGATCGCGCTGTTCCAGCAGCCGGTAGAGCGTGGCCAGTAACAATGAGTTTCTGGCTTGAGGTATAAGAACGTCCCATTGTCCCGGCGTAAAATCGACACACACGGCTGGATTATCAATCACTTGCAGCAGCAGGTTATTCACTCTTTGAACACCTCTGCCTCTAGATGATTAACCGCTGCCAATGCCTCCTCCAGCGACGAATAACGCAGATCAAAGCAATCCACCGAGCGCATCAGCTGAGTCATGGTGTCGAAACCGGTCTCTCCCAGTAATTTATAGTTAAACGAGTGCAGCCCTGCAAACATAAACGCTTCAGTCTTGAGCTTGCGCCGCAGGCTGAACTCAGCCCCGGCCTCATACTGCGGAAATATCATCAAGGCCGTTGGCACTGGCGTAGCATCGTGGCTGTTAGGGGCCAGGTCGGCCTTCATGTGTGCCACCCTGCCCTTATGGGTTTCTTCAGCGACCTGACTCAGCACAGCAGAGGAATCAAATTCGCGAATAATGTCGATAGACTCGTTCTTTAAGCTGACCGGGCGACACAAAGGCACCACAGTGCCAGTATGCAGCGGCACCAATGCATGCTCATCCGATAGTAGCCGCCACCCTGACAGCGTCAGAGCGGCACACAAGGTGCTCTTACCGGCGCCAGGCAGCCCTGGCATAATCAGCGCCTTATTATTCTTCTCCAACACCGCGGCATGTAACTTGAGATACTCATCGGAGCCAATGGAGACACACCAGTTCATACCCCATTCCAGAAACGCGTAGGAATGGCGTACTTCAATAATGTTCATTGGGCAGCGCCCGTCCCAATAAAACTCCACTACTCCGCGCAGTTGCTGGCTCCAACCGGAAGGTCGCATAGCAATATGGAAGTCGGCAAAGGTTTCCTCGAGTATGACCTCGAAATCGGCGTACAGCAGGCTCAGTCCGTCAATGATTTTTTGCTCTGCAGACTGCAGATTGTACACATAGGGGCCGCACCGAATTCTGAGACCCTGGTGCTTCAGGCGATGCTGAAATTCGTCGGGGTTAAGGTCTTTAAGCAATACCACGGGCGCTACGCAGCCTCAATAAGCTCAGAGGCTTGCAACTCTTCAAGCAACTCATGCACCGATTCCTGCAGTTCCTGCTCGGTAATATCATCAGCGCCAATGGCGATTTGGTGCAAGAGCTCATCGGTCGTTGCCGGACCCATCGCGAGCACCTCAAGGATAAAGGCGGCAACTTCAGTGATCAGGTGGGTGCTGCCACTACCCTGACTGAAATAGACCACCAGGCCCTCTTCATCTTCAAAAGTCTTGCCGGGAGCGCTGGCACACCACTGCATTGATTTGTCTCGAATATCCACGCGATGAATTCACAGAAACCAATAGCCAGTTTAGCACGCAGCCGATTCAGGCAGAGGGTCTTTTTATGCGGTACGGGTGACCTGTGTCTCAAACCCAGCTAAATGTGGGGGAGACTAAAAGAGGGGAAGCAATCTAAGAAATGGTGCAGGAGCAACCACCGGGGCAGCGCTCCAATCAGGCTATGGGTGTTTGGGCCCTGTCATACACGCGTTCCGGCCTTCGAGAGAAACGGTGTAGCCATCTTCAGGATCGCCGTTGAGGTCGACATGGCTCATGTAGTGATTGAATTTCTTGTCTTTCTTGTGGTGCTCAAAATGCGAGGACAGCACAAACGACTCAAGTATCATCGCGGACACACATACCTTCTCGTCTTTCTTACCCTTATCTTTTTTACCGCCGCTAGATGTTTCACCCCAAGCAGCACTATTGCCCAGCGTCAGCAAGACGCCACTGCTGGTCAGCGCCGCACGGGAAAACGTACGCCTGGTTGAGCTCATATGCTCAACGCCTGGCTGCCCCTGGGCATCTCCCGACTTGGCATCTGAATTATCTTTTCCTGACCCGTCATCCATCCCATTCACCTTAATGTGAGCTCAAGCACCATTGGTAAGCACACTCCTACCGGCTTTACACTGCACAATCGATTGTCCAGCGCGTGTAGTTTAGCTCAGATGTATCTTCCGCGGCAATTACATCACCGATTAGCTAGCTTTAATGCAAGTATCGTTCCCGAAAAATAATAATGCTTATTATTCAATGGTTTATGGGTCATAGCTTACGTCGAATTCCAACCGAAAAAGCGCATTTGTAAAGTTTTCTGACAGTGAAACAGTTCACAAAACCAGCAAGTAAATTACCCAGCTGGGGTATCCAGGCGTGTTTGAGGGACGCGGCTTAAACTGCACCCCGGACCTGCAGTGCCAACCGGCCCCGCTTCAACATTCTTTTCAGAGGCTGCCCAAGGATGTTTTTGTGACCAGTATAGAAGCCTCTAGGGGTGCCAGGATTATACCCCATAATCCCCGAGTAGACTCGCGCATCCTGCACCCAGCGCCCTTTGTAGTTTTCATCACCGTAGCCCAGGTCCAGTGCCGTTGCATGCTCAACGTCAAGCAAGTACTCAATAACCATATTGGAAAGCACAACCCCTGGTGCAACATCCCTGAAATCCTCACGAAAATTAGTGCGGGTAAGACTACCTACACCGCCGGAGTAGATCCAGAACTGGGCGGCTATGGCCTTTCCATCAAGCCGTAAAATACCCAGCCGCAGATAGCCTAGCTTGGCGGCAACCTGCATCCAGTGAAGGATAAACTTGGATATCGTTGATTCGCGAGATTTCCAACTGTGAACAGCCACCAGAATGTAATCATCAATAGCGTCGCGTAGCTCCACCGGATCAGAGTCGCCGGTGATCATAGAGAACTCCAGCTTGCCCTTTTTCTCCAGATTACGCCGCCTGCGGCGGCTATTGTAGCGCTGATTGGAGCTGCGTCCTGCCAAATAGTCGGCGTAGCTGAGGCCTGCCACCTCCTCATACTGATTATAGGAGTTGGAATAAATCTGCGCCGCGAAACCGGCATTCTTAATGGCCTCCAGTGCATCATTGCCCAGCTCAGAATCAGTGACAAATGGTGCCAGCCGAAGCACATCAACAGAAGTGCGTGATTCATTATCCCCGGCGTTACCCATCCAGGTGAACAAGGCCGTTAGCAACTCCCTCCGTTGATTGCTTGCGTCAGGGTCCAGCACCATGCACATAGGTGTGTAATTTTCATAGTGGCTCACCGCAGCCAACGTATAGGCACCACGGGCCGCCGTATCGGTCCTGGTGAGATACAGCGGCATCATCAGCAATGGTTGGCCTGTCTGGGCATCCTCAACGGTATACAAACGCAGACGCTGGCCGCGAATGTAATAGTATTCCATCAAGCTCTCAAACCACTCTCTGCGGTAATAAAGCCCTTGTTCCGCCGCCACTGCCAGTAGGGCCTCATATTTATCTGGGAGCCTGGCATACCCCTCGTAAAACTGCATTTGGTAGTTCACAGGCGCAGCACCGAGGCTATTTTTCGTTTTACGTAACGAGCTAAATCCCAGGCGATAACCAGAAGCGCTTCACCAATGCGCTTGGCAAACCACTTGGACGGCCCCAAGTCACTGCGCTCAAACGTCAGGTGGGTGTCCGCGCGCAGCAGGCCGCGACCACTCTTGAACAACCAGCCCAGCGCGCTGCGCAAACCCATTTCACGTTTGTAAACAGAGCTCATCAAACCAATAAGGTCTCCGTACAGCCAGATGAAGCGTTTGTTAAATGTATGCGCCGACGCTGGCTCACTGCTAGCGAGCGGAATACCCAGCGCCAATGCCATCATCGGCGTGACCAGGTCCAGCCCGCAGGCATTGGGAAAGGCATAATTGCCACCGATTCGAGGGTTGATCTCCAGGAACGAAATCCGGCCACGCCTCTCGTCGATCAGGTACTGGATACAGCCTACCCCGGAATACTCGAGTTTCTCTATCAGCCGCTGGCAAGGCGCGTCCAGAGCATTCACCGGCTCCACAGAAACACCTTCCACCGCATAGCCGCTACCGTCAGCGCGGTCGGTGCGTTCAATTTTGACGTCCAGGCTATCAAGTATGACGCCCTCGTCGGCGACAAAATATCGATTGTAGCGAGGCCCTTTGGCATGAGCCTGCACTAACAGCGATTCGTGCCAGCTGGGCCACTCCGGAAACAGACGATGCAAATGCTGGCGATTATTGATGAAGTAGGCTTTAACATCGTAATTGCGGCCATCATTGGGGCGGGCTACGCAGGGGTAGCCGACTTGCTCTCCCGCCAACACCAACGCCTCCATCGAGTCGACCGTGGCGAAAGGCGCTTGCGGCACATCCAGTTCGGCTGCCAGCAGCGCCATCTTGCCTTTGTCGCAGCAGGTATCAACGGTCTCACGGCTGACCGCGGCCAGCGGCCGCGGCAGCTGGTCCCTCATCTTGACCAGCTTCAGCAAGGCAACTTCGCTCACCGGCATGATCATCGAAATGTCCGGGCACTCTGCCAGCAGTTCGTCCAGAGCAGCCAGAAATACCCTTTCATTCTTGAACATACTGGGGTGATCCCAAACTCGCTCCACATATATGCAGCGGGCAATCACGCCATCTCTGGCACCCCCTGCAACCACCCGGTGACCCGCTTTGCCCAACTGCCGAGCGATCGCCAATGACAGCCGATAGTTACCCAGTAACAACACTGTCTGTTTGGCTACTGATGGTTGAGTGGTGATAATGGACACCAATGATTCAGCTACCGCGGCCAGTCGCAGCGCTAACAGTAATAGATTGCTGTTTCGATAGAGCTTTCATGACTAAAGTTTAACATCACGAGGTTTGAGTGACGATGAGAATATACGTGTTACGGCTAATTCTGCGAGCTACATAACGGAACCGCTCAAGAAAGGGTCCTTTCGTGACAGCATGCAAAGATCTATGGTCTACTAATC
The DNA here is from genome assembly GCF_026262625.1 of Candidatus Litorirhabdus singularis. Taxonomy (GTDB): domain Bacteria; phylum Pseudomonadota; class Gammaproteobacteria; order Pseudomonadales; family Halieaceae; genus Litorirhabdus; species Litorirhabdus singularis. The sequence goes on along the minus strand of NZ_SHNN01000002.1, from coordinate 81,859 downwards.
TGTCATAAAAACCCTCAGGTAGCGGCGGAAATAAAATCATGAAGCGGGGCTCTCCGGAACTAGAAATCAACCTGCAGGAGCTGGCTGCGCAGCTGCATGCTTGCGTTACCCGGCTGTTCCCGATTTGCCGCAGTATCACTGGCGACGGCGTGCGTGAAACGCTAAGCATCCTCAGTGAAACCGTGGCCCTGGACATCCACAACGTACCCAGTGGCGCACAAGTTCTTGACTGGACCATACCCAACGAATGGAATATTCGCGATGCCTGGATCAAGGATGCCAGCGGCCAACGTGTCATCGACTTCCGGCAATCCAATCTCCACGTGCTCAACTACAGCACTCCGGTCAAGCGAACAATGTCACTGGAAGCATTAAAACCACACCTATTTACGCTGCCAGAGCAACCAGACCGTATTCCCTATCGCACCAGCTATTACGTCGAAAACTGGGGCTTCTGCTTATCGCATGCGCAATTTGAAGCGTTGCCGCAGGGCGACTATGAAGTCTGTATCGATGCCACACTGGCACCCGGGAATCTATGCTATGGCGAACAGCTCATTAGCGGAGGGACAGACGAGGAGATACTCATCTCCTGTCATATTTGCCACCCCTCAATGGCTAACGATAATCTCTCAGGCATGGCCGTTGCGGTACACTTGGCGCGCCACCTGCAGGCCCTGTCTGAAGTCGGTGCATTGCGATATTCCTATCGCTTTTTGTTCATACCGGCCGCCATAGGCTCTATCGCTTGGTTGTCCCGCAACCCAGAGGTTATACCCCGTATTCGACACGGCCTGGTTCTGGCCTGTCTAGGAGATTCCGGAGCGCATACCTACAAACGCAGTCGCCGCGGTAATACCGAGGTGGACAGAGCCGCCGCTGATATACTGAAACATGAGCCCCACAGTGCTATTCGAGATTTTTCACCCTATGGCTACGATGAGCGCCAGTATTGTTCACCAGGCTTTAACTTGCCAATGGGCAGGCTTACCCGAACACCCAATGGAGAATTTACGCAGTACCACACGGATGCAGACAACCTTGAGTTTGTAAAACCCGAGCAATTGGCTAAGTCGCTGCTAACCTGCTTCGATATTCTACAGCTGCTGGAGCGCAATCGCCGCTATCTCAACCAAAAACCTTACGGCGAACCTCAGCTGGGTAAATACGGCTTATACAGTAATACTGGCGGCTCTACGTCCTCCCCTGCCCGCCAGCTGGCGCTGCTCTGGGTTCTCAGCCTATCCGACGGCGAACACAGCCTGCTGGATATTTGCCAGCTCGCTGAGCTGCCGTTTGCGGAAATCGCTAACGCCGCCGACGCATTGGCACAAGTCGGCCTACTGACCGAGGCATAAAAAACGGCTATGGCCAGAGCGCGACTGGAAGACGATCACGTCTCCGCTATATCGTAAGACTGAATCAAATCACCAGGGATATGCGCCAGATCATCGGCGCAAAGATAATCGCCCAGGGTTGTGCCGCTACATTTTGAATCGATATTGGGCGCACCATTCCCAGCAATCAAGTCATCAAGATGTACGGTTCTAAAATCAATACTGAAGCGGCATTGGCCAGAAACGTTCTTCGCCGACGCGTGCAGCTGAGCTGCCGAAAAAACCGTCAGTGCACCTGGCTCGCCGTTAAGCATAACACCGCCATCCAATTGCAGCGGCTCCTTGGCGCGAGGTTGCTGGCGGGTATCGTTCTTTAAATGCTGACTGGCATTAAAACGACTTTCCCTCGTCCAGCGCGCATAGTTGTAACTGCTCGATGTATTGGCCACGGCCCGATCCCAGTAACGAGGATATATCTCCATGCCTGCACCGGCCGGCACCGGATACACCGGTAGCCACCAGTTAATTTGGCATGATGGCGCCGAGTACCAGGTATCACGGTGGGGGTGAAACGCATAGGCGATGCCGGACGTCAGGTAACCGTCGCTGGTAGAGGAGCGCAGGCGTGGTACATCAAAATAGGTTTTTCCAAGATCGCAGCCCCGGTCGGCAAGCAACTTACGAATCATTTCCTTCGCCGTGGGGTGGTGAATAAAAGCGGGCTTAAGTTCAGCAAGGGCAGACGCAAATTCCTCTACTGGCATCTCGTGCTGGGCCGTCCTCGGATCATGAGGAGCAAAAGCGTCCTCCAACATAGTGCGAGCGAACTCGCACAGTGCCTGTGCCGCCGGAACCGCGGTGAACATATACACATCACCTGCATAGAGACGCCTGCAGCGCTCAGCGTCACTGCTGGTCGAATCTAAGAAAAAATCCACTGCCGCGGCAACCTCTTAAATGCTTTAGCTTGATACTAACACGGAAAGCACCTAAGCAAACGACACTGGGCCATTTCGAGAAATGTGCAGGTTCAGACTTGAAAACATCCGCGAAACTACGTTTCGCGATAACAAAAGCTCAAGATAAGCATTATAAGGACACGCAGAAAAATAGTTACATCACAAAGCGCCTGCCCCTTCTTGTGAGCTAATTACCCTCAAGCCAAGACTAGAACTGGTTCTGAAAGGTTAACTCGGGCGGAAACATAAATGTGCTTCCAGTTCTTAATCAACCACCCTACTCCGTTCGCTGAATGCACTGACCCTAAGATCGCGATAATGTTGCGCACTGACCAAATGACGACTCAGGTTGAGCAGATTTTAGACAGTAGCAGTAGCATGAGCATCCAGAAACCGAAATGCCTGACCGATTTACTGGAACCCCGGTATAAGGGGGACGCATATCTCGCCCTCGCACTCTGGTTTATGCGTGGCTCTTCTCGGCCCGTTTATTCCTGTACTGCTGGGTATTGTGGATCCTGTCGAACATGACATCTAGATAAACTGAGGGATAGCCTCGAAGTTTGTCCGTCATGATCTTGCTGGACTTACCAACATAGGTTTGCAATAGCAGTCTAAAGAAGCGTTCCGCAGCTGTGCGACCCCGTTTGATCTGAAGAGATACATCAACTACTTCACTATCCTGATCTTATAGTCCGCACAAATAGGGATGTTTGCCGTTGATCTGGATGGTCCGGTAGACCGGCGAAGACCTAAGCAAAGTAGAGGGTCCCGCCGTAGCCGTGGTGCTTACGCTTCAATCTACGTGTATAGATAGCCCCGAATTTGATGCTCCTCAGACGGAACGCTTCTCGGGATACAGCGATACCAATCTCTGCCAGCAAGTCCGCAATCTCTCTGTAACTTAGATTGAATCTATAGCAACGCCAGACTGCATAAGAAGTGATGTCAACTGGTAATCAGTCGCGGTTATATATTCATGCACCGATTCCGCAAATATCAGAGAATTAAGTTTGCTGCACCATTCATGGCGCTATCATATCAATCACGGCCAACTAGCTTGTCAGTAACTTCAGGGTCTACTCCAAGAAGACTATTATGGGCCTAGTTTATGTTGTCTCGCTTTTGGAGCTATCGGTGCGACAATAGAGACGACTTTAAGACTAGATAAGGAACTGCCAGATGGTCAAAGTTAGCATTATCGTGCCTGTATACAACGTGAGAGAAGAACTTTTAACCAAATGTCTCGAATCTTTAGTCAATCAAAAATTAGACAGTATAGAAATAATATTAGTAGATGATGCTTCTAATAATAGAAAAACTATAAATATACTCGCGGACTATAACGCCAAGTATGCAAGCAAAGTAGTTTTATGTACCCATGAAATAAATAAGAAGCAAGGTGGTGCGAGAAATACCGGATTAAATTGCGCTAAAGGTTCTTATGTGGGTTTCGTTGATGCGGACGACTACGTAGATGAAAATATGTTCCAACTTCTTTATTCGAAAGCAGAGGAAGATGGAGCTGATCTAGTCGATTGTGATTATTCTGAAGTATATGAATCTGGGCGTTCTATCAAAAATAGAACAAGCATAAAAGACGTAAAAGATCCTGAGGAATATCTGCTAAACCCGGGTCCTATATGGTCAAAAATATACTCAAAAAAAATAATTATGGAAAACAGAATATTTTTCCCTGAAAATATATTTTATGAGGATGATGCCATTTCTGGTATGCACCTACTTTATGCAAATAAAGTATCTAAAGTAAAAAGACATTTATATTACTACGTTAAACATGCTGATGCGGTTACCGCAAATCAAAAATATACACTTGGTGATAAAACTATCGCTAGTTCTTTTTATATTGATAGTATGATGGATCGCGGTTTTTTCGATGAGTACCAGCAAGTTATTCGTGCCAGATATTTTAAGATAGGGTTTTTGAATACATATAGGCAAGTAATAAGGTATCGAAGAGACTATTTTAAAATTTTGAAAGCATTGATCAAACGTTGCGATGAATATGGTATAGATCTTGATCATTTATTGATACGAAAACAGCTTAGCAAAAAACAAAAGCATCAATTAGAGCTACTGTTTAAATACCCAGAAATATTTCTATTATACGAAAGCCTAAATCAAATCAAAGCAAAAGTAGTGTTTCGGCTAAAAAAATTAGTCAATTACAAATGGTTAAGATAGTTCACCAAGATATTTCCCCAAGTTAATCCGACGAAGCGATAGCAATTATCCAAATGCGACTCAAGCAACTGCTCTAATCCACTTTGAGAACGCTCTTACCCTGAGGTCTTGAAAGTGTAATGACTCAGCTAAAACTGCATACTCACGCCTGGCCTTGTCAAGCAAGGCAAAATTATAACGGCACTGCTCCTTAACAGATCGAATCAACCCTTCCACCACGCACTTTTGCTGCGGCTTATGGGTACGGATGCACTTCTATTTGATGCTGTAATAATAGTAAATTCGGGCGTAGCCTCGACTGGTAAAAACCAGTACCTCGTCAGATCTATTGGTCAGGTCGTCCTGAACCTTGCCCTAGATGACGTAGCGATTGATCAAAGCCTAATCTAGAAGTGCCTCAGCTGCTTTCGCGTTGCCGGTGTGGCTTGAGCCACCAGCAGAGCTGCTCTTGCGTGCAGCAATCCATCACAGCGTCAGCGCAAACCAGCAATGCAGTTAACCACACGAGACTCTGGCCATGTCGGTTGCCCAACGTTCGTTGGAGCGTGCGGCAACATTTCTATAGCCAGCATAAAGTAATGCATCAATTAGCCGACGAATACCGCTAGCCATCAACTCTTTGGCGCGTCGCTCTTGAGCCTTGGGCTTGTTGTAATGCTACCGCACCGATATCTCAGCTCATTCGCTCGCTTTACTGACCGGAAATCGTGTACCAGCTGTCGCCATCTCGGCTATTAGACAAGCTAAGATTCCTCAGTCGAATCGAGATCATGGTTACGTACTCCACAGCCCGCGCGACTTTACCATGTGCCGTTATTCATTTGGTAATTACTGATGTACCAGCATAACCGTTCACGCTTGCCTTTTTGATGAGCTTCGCAGCTGACCCTTGCGTGCAGGGAGGCGCATTTCGCCTTAGCAAATCACTCAGCAAACAACGGGGTTTTCCTGAATCACTACGCTATGCTAAGACCGTTCTATTCTAGTAATATGAACAAGTGATCCTGTTGATAATGATGGCTTCTGGCAATCCAAGATACAGCCGACTAGAGCGCAGAGTAATCAGTGTTAGCATAACGCAGGCCAGACTTATGGCCTAACGCGTCTTAAATATTCTTCAAGGGCCATAATAAATAAATGAAAGTGCCGACAAAAACACTCGAAACCGCCTGCCCAGTTTGTGAATCTGAGCGGACCCACCCTTTTTTTCAATTGGAAAAAATGCCGGCGCAAGATGGAGTTGTATATGCAAGCGAAAAAGCCGCTCTCAACGCGCCTCTCGGCGACATTAATCTTGCAGCCTGCAGTCGATGCGGTTTCGTCGGGAACTTAACCCACAATTCAAATCTGATTAAATTTACCGAGTACACATATTCAAAATACCACTCGCAAAAATACAGGAGCCATGTGGAGAAAACGGTCAGAATATTAACCGATAAATATTCTATTAAGAGCAAGAATGTAGTCGATGTTGGATGCGGCGAGGGATATTTTCTCAATGAATTGTGCAAGGCAGGTGATAACTATGGAATAGGCATAGATCCAAGTCTTCCTAAAACCGAGAAATTCCCAATTATCCATCCACGATTAAAGCTGATAAAAACCTACTATTCTGACGAACACGCAAAATATGCAAGCGATCTGATCTGCTGCCGCCACGTTATAGACGAACTCCCTTCACCTAAAGAGATAACACAGTTGATGGCAAGGAACCTTGGTGAAGCCGAAGATGGCTTAATATACATCGAAGTGCCTAACGCACTCCATACTTTTAGCAAGAAACTAATATGGAATATCGGGTATGCAAAGCGCTCGTGGTTCACTCCCACTTCACTTGAAGCGCTGTTAGAAATCTGTGGACTGCAAATTCTATTGACGAAGACGCTTTTTGGCGACGAATATCTCGGCGTTGTCGCCCGCAGATCATACGCTAGAGGCTCTCTCTCTACCGATATTCAGGAATCAATGCCAAGCTTCCTAAGAATACTGGATGAATTTTCCGAACACCTCAACCGGGAAATTATCAGGTGGAACAAAAAAATTGAGAACCTCAGGCTAAATGGTGAACAAATGGTCATCTGGGGTGCAGGCATGAGAGGCATCAACTTTCTTCACCTTTTCGGCGACAAGAAGATTTTTCCAAAAATCGTGGATATCAGCGTTGATCGGCAGGGGAGTTATTTGCCCGGTTCTGGGTATTTCGTCAATGCCCCAGAAGATCTTCAAAGCTTCAAACCAAGCCGTATCCTCATAACAAATTCAAACTACAAAGAGGAAATAGTCAATCATATAAAGGACCTTAGCCTAACTAGCAAAATAGAATATTTATAGCAACGTTCCCAGCGTACCTAGAAGGCCAACTTGGTTATATGCACACCGTCATCTTCACATACGCCGCGCACGATATCATTAAACTTGTCTCTCAGCGTTTCAAGAACAGGGCGATTGGAGTCAAACATATACTCATCAACTTTCTCTACCGGTATTAGCTCAGCAAGCGTGCCACAGATACAAAGCTCATCCGCCACTAAAAGCTCAGTTCGATCAACAGGCCGGCGCACAAATTTAACACCAAGCGAATTAGCGACTACCTCGATAATATCGATTGTAATACTCTCCAGTGCGCCCTCCGCAGAGCTCGGCGTCAATAGCGCTCCGTTTCTAACTATAAGCACCGCTGCACCAGTAGCCTCGGCCACCCTTCCCCATTGATTAAGTAGAATCATTTCTTCACACTGGCGCGCCCTCCCCTCAATCCTTGCCAAACGAGCAACTTGATAATTAGCAGCTGATTTTATTCGATAAGACAGCGCATTGTCTGAGCTTCGTTGCCAAGCACTGATACCAAGCTTAATCGATGACTGGAGCTGCTTACCGCTTTGATAGGCCGTCATGATCAAATCGGCCCTGGTGTTTTCCCCCCAGTGCCCTTCTACAACAAATAGCGTCGCCCTTATCCATAGATCGTTCTCAGGAGTAAGAAGCGATTTCGTGAGCGTCACAACGCAGCTCTCAAACTCTTCCAACGTCCAAGGAAATGGGATGTGTAAGAGACGAGCCGACTGGCAGAGTCTGTAGTAGTGTTGCGGTAAAGCCAAAATTCCAAAGCTTCCATCTAAGTGCCAATAACCCTTAATGCCCTCAAATACGCTAAGCCCACGGTTAACCGCCTCGCAACTCACGTGCAGACGCGCATCTTCCCAGGGTACTAATTCGCCATTCACAAGTGCAAACGCTGGCGCCTGCAATGATGTCTTTTTCATCCTCGTCACTCTTCAATGCCTATAACCCCATTGTGCCACAACGTGGGTTACGCGATACTATTCTTATTAAATCTTTGCTGCTGTCGGCTCTATCGTAATGCTCCTGCTCTCCGTCGGCTCCTGATTTTACCCCTGCGCTAAGATGTACCAAGCACGACAGTGTCTTAATAATTCATGCGTAAATATGCAACTGACAAATCTTGAAGAACAGTCAAAAGCAACATCTGTCTAAGCTTAACCTACCGAGTCATGAATGTTAGGCTACTCGATCACTATAGCTGTAGGTAATTTGGTACATTCGACATCATGAATATAGGCCTCCTCCGCGAAATACTGCCTAACTTCTCCTTTTACGACGGGCGCGTTGACAGTTTTGATGTAATACCGAAGACATATCAGAACACAAACGCGAAGTTCACAATTGGAAATCGCTCTTGGGTGATAAAAAGACACAGCAAACACGGCTTGTCTAATAGATTGCTCTTGTCCCAGTGGTACCAGTTAAACCTTTATGAAGCTGGGCTTAGAGTTCCTAAAATCGAAGCAGGCTATGGCGGCGAAACGTTCATCGCAAGCGGGCAAGAGATCTTCAGTATACAGGAATGGATTGAAGGTCAGACCATGCAACACAAAGAAGAGCGGATAAACCAGACCGCAATACGCTCATTGGCCTCGCATCTCTCAGAAATGCATGCTGTCAGCAAAACGCTCTACAGCATGTCGCCCCAACCAAGAAATAAAGTCGACAGGCTAGTTTGGCCGAAAGTTTATTTGAAACACATAAAATCATCAACTCGGCGAAGAATTCCAACTCTTCTCCTTAATCGGCTAAAGCCCAAGAAATCATTTATGGACAGGTGGGTGCTGGAGAACCTACAGGCTTTAGAGCAAGAAGCCAGACAAATATCTACCAATCCGGTCTCAACGTTCCGAGACTTGTGCTACGTGTACAGCGATATCTACTGGGGAAACCTCATTTTTGACCATAATCACGAACTGCGCGCTTTTATTGACTTCGACAATGCCGGAGTCGGCTCACAGGAATTTGAAATCGGAGTAGCCGCCTCTATCTGCGCAACCAGTAGTGAAGACATACACACATTCCTCAACGCCTACCAGGAAGCTACAGGAATAACACTCAACATGGAGACCATAATTTTTTCTATGAGGCTGAAAATTTTGACGGGATCACTGTGGTGCATCCATGCTCATCTCGATCTTAAAGGTGTCGACCCCGTCTGGCTCGCGCGTTGGAGCGCTTTTCTGGAAAGGAGTAGGTTGAATTTAGTGGAATTCGAATCCCAGATTTAGACAAGCCTTCGAAAAGTAGACAGCAGCTTCGTAGCCTCAACACCAATACGCCACAAGCTTTGGTTTTGCGCTGGGCCTGCTTTATAATAAAGCCGTCTCGATATCGGGGCTTTCATTAAAATTAGCCGACAGATTTACAACTCTCAGCGCCTGCGATGTCCGGAACCCACAGGTTATCGTGCAAGAAGCTCCGATAGACGCGACTCCTGCCCTGCTCGATGCTGGTATCGGTCATGGAGATGAGGTAAAAAAGCCGATGTAAATTGATACTGAAAAATCAGAGAGAGTCAGTTTCCCTAAGCCCTTTTAGTAGCTTTAACGCTCGAGAGAACAATACAAATGGATAACTTATTTATTACTAAGCTAATGGACTGGGCACCTACGGTGTCGCGCAAGGCCAGGTTTACCAATCGCGTTCTTTCGCTATTGGGATTATCAGCACGTCTTGTTGATCCAATGGGCACCGGACGAATGAGTAACGTGGAGCAACGCATGAATCTGTTCCACTTATGCAGTCAAGTACTGGCTTATAAAGTACCCGGTCAAATAGTAGAACTGGGTAGCTATACAGGATCGACTTCGATTTTGCTCTCTAAAATCGTTCAGCAGATGGATCCAGACAGAGAGATACACCTCTACGATGCCTGGGTCCGCGAGGATTTTCTCAAAAGATTGATACAGAATTTTGACAACGCCACTCTACCTCGCCCGCACCTATACAGAGGTTGGATTCAGGAAACGGTTGCAGCGCATTTACCAGATCAGATCTGCTTCGCGCACATTGATCTGGGTTCTAGGATTTCACCGGATCAAACATCACTGATAGAGTATGCGCTGGACCAAGTCTATCCGCGTATGTCACCTGGCGCTATATGCGTCATACAGGAATACAGTGATGAGGTACTTACTCCGTTAGGTAAACAACACCACAGGCCGGGGCTGAAGGCAGGAGTTAAGAAATTTTTGGCAGACAAACCTGAGAATATTGCACCTCTCTATGCTGGAAACTTCAGAGTCTATGCACACGGATATTTTCGAAAACTATAACTCGTAACCGATAAGGTCTTTATAGCCTGGAAATATAACCACCTAGCAGCTGGCACAAGATCTATCTGCCGACCCGCGATTTTACCACACAGAGGTAGATACCTGTTCAGGAAAAGCGCGGAGGAGCGAAATTGCAGCTTGGCGAACTCTCAGCCAAAAATATGCAGACTTACAGCGTGAGCGTGTGCCACGATCACCTTTTGCTTACCGACATCATTCGCCAACTTCGCTTGACCTCATCACATCTGTTAATTTAACGAATTAGTTTTGGAGAAATTCCAATGACGACAAGAACAACCCCCTTGGTCAGCGTCGGAGTGACCTCATACAGGCGGCCGCTAGAGCTTGAAAACGCTCTCGACAGTGTATTGGGTCAGACTTACAGAAACCTTGAGGTCATAGTGTCTGACAACTGTTCTCGTATGGACGAAGTGGAGTGTGTACTGGAGCGTTTTTCAACTCAAGATATTAGGGTTCGATTATTTCGGCAAGATGAAAACATCGGCATGATGCCTAATCATACGTTCGTCTTGCGCAAAGCGACCGGGGATTATTTTCTTTGGCTACATATCGACGACCAGATTCCGCAAAATTATATTGAAAAGTGCATGGATCGATTTTCGGATTCGGAGGATATAGTTTTGGTTGGTCCGAAAGCCAACGCTTATATGGAAGGGCGGTATTGGTATACTTACAGCACTTTTTCCACTTTAGGACAACATGCTTACCACCGTTTTAGAAGACTGATTGATATAGGGTATTCTCAACCAAGTGCGTTTCAGCAATATTTTTTCGGTATCTTTCGGAGAGACACCCTCGCCGCTTGCGTTTGGGAAGATGGCAAATATTACTGGGATGGTTCCTTTTCGCTGTTCTTCAGAATTTCAGAATTAGGGTTTCTTCATCTAGCGGAAGATGTGTCTCTTGATAAATTTAACCGTAAGGAGGACTTTAAAAAGTGGCGTGATAAAAATTATTGTGACAAGCCAATTCGTTTCAAGTTTGCAGGCGCAAAGGTTTCAGAAGTATTGCCCAAAACTTTGGATATCCTTGTCACTTTAGCCAGAAGCCAGCAATTGACGAAACCACAAAAAATTCGCCTTATGACATTGTGTATTATCCGGTTTATAAGCGTTCTATTCACCAGCAAGGAAGCCCTGTGGAAGCGTGTTGCATTGATTCCCTACCGACTACTACGCAAAGCTTTGCACATAACGTACTATTTCTTGCGCAAGCTTCGCTAGCCCTCGCCTTACTCAGGTATATAGCGGCGATTACCGCCGTGATACTTGTCACATAAAACAGCTGTTGAGAAAATGTAATACTACTCCTGCAGGTTCTTACCTCAGAAAGCGATATTCCTGCTATACGCTGGCATATCTGCTAGCGCTTCCTCTGAGGCACGCCCGACCGCCCTCCAAAAAGCGTAAAATATCGTAAATCCAGTGACTTTTCCGTCGTATTTAGCGCCATGACCACGATGATATTTGCTGCTAATACAGCAGAATAGAGATTTTACTATGAAGAGGCGATACAACGAAAAACAGACCAACAGTGCGATCAAGTAGCATGCATGAGTCGGGAGCAAAAGCTTACGATGTATATCATTAGCTCAGCATCTCTTCAGACACATTCTACAACTGGCGGACCAAGTGCGCCGGACTTGAAGCCAACCAAACCAAGCGGCTGAGATAGCTTAAAGCGCATAACCACATACTAAAGAAGCTCTTTGCTGAGAAAATACCTAAGAACGAAGCAATGAAAGCCGCACTTTCAAAGAGGAGCTAACACTTCGGTATCGTCGCTCGGCGTACGAAGAAAACGGATAGTCTAAATGTATCCCTACCCAAATTCGAAATGCCAGGCTTTGATCACGGCCAACGACTCATGAATCTATGAAAACTGTGAACCAGTCCTGTCCAATTTGGTGTAGATGACAACGGGGAATTGGAAAGCTATTCCTGTTATGGTACTTTTCGCATATATCGGCAGTAATACATTGATGCCGCGCGAACTAAAAATCGCGTTAAGCTCGCACCTATGATCGACCGTTGCAATTGATACGAGCCAGCGAAAACCGTTAATCAGGACGACAGGTCGATGAAAGTAGTACTTTTTTGCGGGGGTCTCGGAACACGCCTACGCGCGCATACAGACGAGGTTCCTAAACCGCTGGTTAACATCGGTCCAAGGCCCATACTATGGCACCTGATGAGGTACTACGCGCACTTTGGCCACACTGAGTTTATATTGTGCCTGGGTCACATGGGAGATCAGGTCAAACAATACTTCCGCGACTATGCAGCTGAGTTGCCCAATGACCTGGCAGTTACTGAAGATGCTAGCGAAATCCGCTTGCTCGACAACAGTACTATCGACTGGAAGGTAACTTTTGCTGACACTGGCCTCGAGGCCAGTATCGGACAGCGCCTGCGCGCTGTGCGTCACCACCTGCAGGGCGAGGAAATGTTTCTTGCTAACTACAGCGACGGACTGTCCAACCTGCCGCTCAATGAATACCTGGACAGAGTCAGGTTGGAGGACAAAATTGCTAGCTGCGTGCGCGTGCGTCCGGATCGAAGCTTTCATACCCTAAATGTGGGAGACGACGATATCGTTAGCAGTATAGCGGCTGCCGCCGATTCAAATATCTGGGTCAACGGGGGTTTCTTCGCACTCAAACAAGAAATTTTCGATTACCTCGGAGAGAACGAAGATCTGGTCGAAGAACCCTTTCAACGTCTGATTGCTGAACGCCAGTTACTGGCCTATCCACACGAAGATTTTTGGGCCTGTATGGACACCTACAAAGACAAGAAGGCTTTCGACGCTATGGAGTCCCGAGGTGACATGCCCTGGCGGCTTTGGGAACACTAGCAATCCAGCTGCCGCTAATCGCTACCAGACGAGCTTTCGCGCATAGAATCCCTCGGCATACTCGGCATTGCACTCAACGCCGCGCACGCGCATAAAGGCCTTAAAAGTCTCTGCAGAAAACCACTTCCGCGACTGCTGAGAGGCATAGCTCGTGACCAGTTGACTCGCTTTACGCTCACTCATCTCGGCAGTGAGTGATACAAACACATGTGGTTGGCCGAGATCACCGTCCCATTTTAAAATTTCATACTCCCATATAGTGTGGTCACGCCAAGTATTCCAGGTTAACTCAGACAACAGACGGTGATCCTGATGACGGTCACTCTCCCAATGAGTCAGAATAAGATCTGGCTCAAAGTCACTTTTCAGCGCTTCAAAAATCGCCTTCACTCGATCGCCCTGCCATGGCAGAAACGCATCCTTGAACTGGTGCAATTCGATATCCACGTTAGCGGCACCAGCAGTAAACAATTGCGCAGAACGGCGAGCCTCCTCAGCCCGCACTGGGTCTGCACCACACATTACAACCCAATGAATGTGAATCTGAGGGTTATGCTCGATGAGGCGCATGACCGTACCGCCGGCACCAAGTTCGATGTCATCAGGGTGGGCACCAATGCATAACAAGCGTTGTATCCCGCCCAGATCCAATAGGGATTTCATTGTTCTTTATCTCCTGAACCCAGCGCGTGTAAATAGTTACTGGCGTAAGCGGTTGCATCAAAATTCGGGTACTCTCGATCTCGCGTCGCTATAACACTGACGGGCAACGGCCAATCGATACCAAACGCGGGGTCGTTGAAGCGAGCCCCTGCGCTCAATTGAGGCGCATAGTATTCCGTCATCATGTACAAGACATCAGTGTTCGACTCCAGAGTCTGAAAGCCGTGAGCGAAGCCTGCAGGAACGTATAAGGCGTTATGGGAACGGCTGTCCAGTTCCACGCCTACATGCTGCATGAAAGTTGACGAAGACGGACGCAGATCCACAATAACATCAAACATGCGGCCCTGCTGACAGCGCACCAACTTAGCCTCGCGCGATGGCAGCAACTGAAAGTGCATACCGCGCAGGGTTCCCGGCAGGGCGTTGTGCGATAAGCTGGACTGCACCATAGGCTCATTCACACCCTGACGCTCAAACTCTTGGCGGCAATAAAGCCGCGCGAAAAAACCACGTTCATCACTCTGCGGTTCCGGCTCTACAACAAAGGCGCCCTCCAACTGCGTTGGCACAAATTTCATCGAGCGGTCCAATAAAGCTGAGCATCGAGCTGCCCGGACGACTGCAGGTATTTGAGCTGCTTAAGTCGGGTAAACGCCCTGAACTCATAAGTGTCCGCTGACATTTCTATACGCTCAAACAACTGCTTGAGCTCGCGCGCACCAGCAGCTGCGGTCCAGCGAGCGGTAAAACCGGGCAACCGGGTACTGATCTTGTCGAACGCAACGCGATAACTTCGATTATCTCCGCTGGGCGGGCCGGTGCTTACTTCACAGCCAGGGAACACATCAGCCACAATCTGCGCAATTTCTCGGATACGGTAATTCTCACTGTTAGCTCCTACATTAAACACCTCGCCATTCACTGCGTCCTTTGGAGCCTCGAGCGCGCAGCGCATGGCTTCACAGATATCCTCAATATGCACGATGGGACGCCAGGGACTGCCATCGCTAATCATCGAAATTTTGCCAGTCGTCCAGGCCAACGCGCAGAGGTCATTCAGCACAATATCAAAGCGCATACGCGGTGAAGGGCCATAGGCGGTAGCGTTGCGCAGGAACACCACACTGAAATCATCACTCGCCATTGCACCCAGGTCGCGCTCGACCAGCGTCTTACATTCTGCATAGGCTGTCTGCGGATTAACCGCTGAGGTTTCATCCACAATATCCACGGTGGCTGCGCCGTAGACGCTGCAGGAAGACGCATAGATAAACCGTTTAACCCCTGCTGCTTGAGCTGCGTTCGCAATGCGCAAGGAACCTTGGTGGTTTATAGAAAAAGTATTGTCGCGCTGATGCTCACCCAACGGATCATTGGATAACTCTGCCAAATGCACTACGGCGTCGTAACCCACGAAATCGTCCACATTAACCGTCCGCAGATCCTTGAGCAGAGTCAGTGGTGCCTGCGGAATACCGACGCGATCTAGGTATAGCGTGCCATCGCCGTAAAAACCCGCATCGAGACCGGTGACACGATGGCCGTGGTGAGTAAGCCAAGCGGCCAGCCGCATACCTATGTAACCCTCTGTGCCGGTAACCAATACATTCATCGCAGATATTCCATCAGAGGTCACAGGACACGAACTTCAGGAATAGGGATCACAAACTGACCACCCCACTCTCTTATCACGGCCATTTGCTCGCAAATTTCATCGGCCAGATTCCAGGGCAGTATTAACACATAGTCCGGCTGAGTGCGCAGTATCTCGTCCGGATGCTTGATGGGAATATGTGTACCTGGGGTGAACAAGCCCTGCTTGTGAGGACTCCGATCGACCGTATAGTCGAGAAAATCAGTGCGGATGCCACAGTAATTTAGCAGTGTATTACCCTTACCCGGCGCTCCGTAACCAACAACAGATTTGCCATCGGCCTTCGCCTGAATAAGGAAAGACAGTAACTTGTGCTTGGTTTCGATCACCTGCTGCGCAAAGTCCTGATAAGCCGCCAGACTGCCCAGACCCAACTGTTGTTCACGCTCGCGCAGCGCACTGACTGCTGCAGTAACTGCCAGCGCGTCGTGCTGCGCATGACGCACGTAAACACGCAAAGAGCCTCCATGCGTAGTCAGTTCTTCCACATCAAAAACCGTTAAAGCGTGCCGGCTAAAACACTGCTCTACCACCTGCAGAGACAGATAGGAGAAATGCTCGTGATAAATTGTATCGAACTGGTTGTGCTGCATCAGCTGCAGCAGGTGCGGAAATTCCAGCGTGATAACACCTGTCGGCGCTAGCAGCGTCTTCATACCCAGAACAAAGTCGTTGAGTTGCGGCACGTGCGCCAGCACGTTATTACCAACAATGATATCTGGTTGGCCTGGCGTTTGCGCGAGTTGCACTGCCAACGCTGAACCAAAAAAATCGACCTGTGTTGGTATGCCGGCTGCAACCGCGACAGCGGCTACATTCTTCGCTGGTTCAATGCCCAGACAAGGCACTCCTGCTGCGACAAAATGCTGCAGCAGATAGCCGTCATTGCTAGCGATCTCCATCACCAGAGAATCTGCTCCCAGCTGAAATCGTTCGATCATAGCATTGCAGTAGCGCCGCGCATGCTCTACCCAGCTATCAGAGTAAGAAGAAAAGTAGGCGTATTCGCTGAAAATATTCTGCGGCGCGACATACTCTTTTAGCTGCACGAGCAAACAACTATCGCAAATAAGCGCGTGCAGCGGAAAGAAAGCTTCGGCGCTGTCGAGCTGATCGGGACCGATAAAAGACTCGCACAGAGGCGACATACCCAAGTCGACAAAACTGCGGCTGAGCGGGGCCGAGCAAGATCGGCATGAGGTCTCTGCCGCAACCGGTGTATTGATGGTTTCCATCTGAACGCTTTCTTGGAGTTTGAACCATTGAGCCAAAAACCCAGACGATGGGCAACCCTATTCTTCTATACCAACCACGATGTGCCGCATGGGGAGACGTTATGCCGCATGCAGTCGAACGGGTACGTTCTTTCGGCGGGGAACACCCCTTAAACAAAAAAGCCCCACCCAAAGGGTGAGGCTTTTTTGTTTATTTGGTGCGCCCGGCACGATACATCACAACGCCCTCAGGGGCGTTGTGACCCTACGGGCGTCCTCGCTTGCGCTGCGGGCGTGCTGAATGCTCCTGTGGTCGCATGCAGTCGAACGGGTACGTTCTTTCGGCGGGGAACACCCCTTAAACAAAAAAGCCCCACCCAAAGGGTGAGGCTTTTTTGTTTATTTGGTGCGCCCGGCACGATACATCACAACGCCCTCAGGGGCGTTGTGACCCTACGGGCGTCCTCGCTTGCGCTGCGGGCGTGCTGAATGCTCCTGTGGTCGCATGCAGTCGAACGGGCACGTTCTCTCGGCGGGGAACACCCCTTAAACAAAAAAGCCCCACCCAAAGGGTGAGGCTTTTTTGTTTATTTGGTGCGCCCGGCACGATTCGAACGTGCGACCGCCTGGTTCGTAGCCAGGTACTCTATCCAGCTGAGCTACGGGCGCTAAAACTTTTCTCTCCGCGCAGTATAGCATAAACCGTACATCGCGAAGGGGCGGTACTATAGTGTCCAAGCTATTGATAGTCAAGGCTTTGTACGACTATGCGAACCGGGCGGCAGTTCATCGGCCAAGGCACAATTCAAGCGCTTAACTCGCTACTCTACCCGGAGTAGTATGGACCTTCAATTCCGCAGGAGGACAGGACTAATGGCAGGCTTTAAACGAAAAGAAATAGAAGCTGCATTTGAAAAGTACCAGGTCGCCGCGCTCAAGGGCGCTCAAACCAAGGACTGGCGCGACTGGGCAGACTGCTTTACTGAAGATGCGACCTACAACGAGCATTTACACGGTAAATTTTGGGGGCGTGAGCGTATTTTCCAGTGGATTACAGACACCATGAACGCCTACCCCGGACCGGAAATGACGGGTTTCCCCATCAGCTGGTACAGCATCGATACGGCCAAGGGCTGGGTGTTCTGCGAGGTAATGAACCGCATGCAGGATCTGGGCGACCGCAAGATACACGAAGCGCCCAATATCACCATTCTGCATTATGCCGGGAACGGTCTATTCTCTTATGAAGAAGACGCCTACAACCCGACCAATTTCGGTACTATGCTGCAGGCCTATGAAGAAAGTAAGGCTGCCATGGCGGAAAAAGCCAAGCAAAAGAGCTAAGCCACCGGCGCATGTGCGCCGGCCCCAGCCTCAACGTGCGTCTGCAAGCGCGCCTTGGCCTAGTTCTCGATAGCTGAAGCTGCGCTCAATGGCGCCCTGCCAAGGCTTCCCATCTATCTCAACGTGGGGATAGATAAAGTAGTTTAGCGGTGCTCCGCGGTGGCCAGCACCTAGCTGCAGGTCACGTCCGGTGGAAAAATGAATGCGATCGGTCGGGTGGCTACCGTAGTAAAACTCGCGCTTGCTGGGGTCCTTGAAGGCCTCGCTGGCATCAATCGGAAACCATCCTATACCGGGCAGGTAATACTGCACCCAGCAATGGTAGCCCCCTATCGTCCCCTCGCTGCGATCAGTAGGCACCGGAAAACCAATTTCAAAGCGCGCGGGAATGCTTTCGCTGCGCGCCAGCGAAATAAACAGCGCGTGAAAATCGGTGCAGTTACCGTAACGCTCGTTGCAGGCCCAGTAGGTATCGCCATTGCCCCAGCCGATGCCCACTTTTTTGTACTCAACGTTGTCAACTACCCAGTCGTATATAGCACGACCCAGGACTGCCGGGTCGTCACTGCCGGCCGCCTCACGCACCTCCGCCAGTATCGGCTGCAAAATAGGATCACCCACCAGCACTCTGGCATTACTTTCCAGGAACTTGGCAAACTCTTCCCGCCCTGCCGCGTCCAGTGCCGGCGTCACACCGTCGGGTACCGCCAGACGTGAACCGCGGCGCTCCACCGTGGTGCTAACTGTCACTTCTACCGGGCGACCGTCGGACTGCTCCAAACTGCCGTGCCAGTAGCGATTACCATAGGCATCCTCTACTTCGACCTGACCGGGAATCGAAGCGATAATAGTCTCGGCAACCACCTGCTGCTGATCGGTTGCCGCAGCCAACGGAATAAAAACATGCACAGCACCTGTGCCCACGTCTGGTAGCGCAATCGAGGCGCTGTAATCAAAGCTAAAAGTTCGCACGGCCTCAGCGGCCTGAGCATTGAGTGTCGCAGTCATAGCCAGCAGCAAAGTAGCAGCGATAACGGTCAGCGGTCGAAGCATTGGTTCAGTTCCCTTGAAAAAATTCCGTCCGCATTCTAGCGAGATCAGCACTCGCTAACCAGCTACACGGGCAAAGAATTTTTATAAATTTGGTTTGGAGTGGTTTAGCGTGGTTTGCAGATAGCCCGCGGGCACAGGTGCCCGCGGTGATAAAGACGCAGTGATTAGTCTCCGTAGACGTACTTGTCGATAGTCTGGTGCAAGTGGCGAATGCGCACTTCCTGATAGTTACCCAGACTAACCGCGCCCTTCTTCGACTGCCGCATACCCTTTTGCACGAAGGGAACGTTTTTCATATCCTGCTCAAACACATCACCCAGAGCACCCAGCTCTTCGCAATCTGTCCATGGCTGCTCAGGACGCAGCTCTATGCAAGGCACGTCGGCGGGACGCTCGGTACCTTCGGGAAAGCGCATCAGCAGCATCACTTCCATCAGTGCGGTATTCGGGTCATCGCCATTGGGTCGAAAGCGATAGACGATATTCGGGTTAAAGCCCGCCCAAGGCGCAAAGTTAGGAAAGACCGAATACAAAATAGCATCCAGCACCTCACTACGAGTGGCGAACTCAGACAGATCTACCCCGGCCAACGCGCTGAACTCTTTGTAGTTAATCTCTGCCATAAACTCGCGAGCACTCATACCATCAGGTACCTGATGAACAGGCTCATCCGCTGCCATGCGTCCTGAAGTCGCCGCCAGCGCATCCATCACTTCCTGTTCCGTGACATTACGCGTGTGTGGGCTAGGCACCCCCATGGCGGTAATGGTACGGCTGGTGTTCTCGCCATAAATGTCATATTGCGAGTTAGAATCAGCGGTATACGGCACAATTTGCGGATGCGTATCCAGCGAGTGCCATGACTCAATAAAGGCCTCAAAACCGACCTTCCAGTTGCAGCCAATAATGCGGCTAACGTGCAAGGCCTTGAAAGTGTTTTCCAAACTCCAGCGCTCAAAGTGGCTGCGCATTTCAGGGCCCATGTACTCTTCCAGCGAAGGCGCATCCGCGTCCATATTAATGAATACCCACCCGGCCCAAAAGTCGACACGCACTTCAGGCAGTTGCAGGTCTTCCTTGGACAGATGCTCAAAATCCCAAGGGCAAGGCGAGCCTTTGAAACTGCCGTCTAAATTCCAACTAAAGCCATGAAACGGGCAGCGAATATCGTCGCTCTGGCCATTTTCATCCTTCAGCTGACGACCACGGTGCAGGCAGGAGTTATGGTAGCCCTTTACCTCGCCCGTCTCGGTGCGGGTCACAAAGATAGACCAGGTGGCAATATCATAGACAACATGATCACCCACGTTGGGTATTTCGGTCTCGCGGCACACCATTTGCCAGGTGCGGTTCCACATTTTATTCACTTCCAGGTCGTGAAATTCCTGACTGATATAGCGTTCCACCGGCAGGTCAGCAGACCCCAAAAACGTGTTGGTGTTAGAGCGCAGCGCATCCGGAACCGGCACCACCTCCTCGTCCAGCATCTCTTGATAGGAAATACCGTGCGAGCGAGGCTGCTCGGGATCGCGCGGAAGTTTAGTCTTGTAGTCGCCCATAGTAATTACCCTTAGCGCCAACCTCTAAACGGATTGGGCGCGTTGCATGACAAGTCAAAAAAACAGTCCAACTTGTTTAATATTAGCCCCGCGCGTAGCATGCCACAAGACATAAACAAGGAAATCATCGATGACTCAACTGGCAGGAAAAGTAGCACTGATTACCGGAGGCGCCGGCGATATCGGCAGAACCACCGCGCAGCGCTTTATAGAGCAAGGCGCCAGCGTCGTACTGGTGGGTCGTAACGAAGAGCGACTGCAGCAGGCCGCCGCGAGTATCGGCTCTGAAAACTGCCATTATTACGCCGCCGATATTAGTAACGATGAGCAAATGCGTGCCTGCGTGGCGTTTGTGCTGCAGACCTGTAAGAGGCTGGACATTGTCTTAAGCAACGCCGGAATTTCCGGGCCCATAGCGGCCGTCGAGGACTACGCTACCGCCGATTTCGAAGACATCATGCGTATCAATGTCACGGGCACCTTCATCACACTCAAACACACCATGGCCATACTTAAAGCCAACCCGGAAGGCGGCTCAGTGATCATAACCTCTTCTGGCGCGGGGCTGTTTGGCCTGGCCAACCTGTCGGGCTACGTAACCAGCAAGCACGCCCTCACCGGCCTCATGCGCAGCACCGCCCTGGAAGGCGCTGATGACGCCGTGCGAGTGAATCTGATTGCACCGGGACCCGTCAAGAGCAGCATGACCGACGCTATCGGTGCGGACTTTGGGATGACACCCGACGAGTACGAAAAACTCATCAGCGAGACTATCCCCATGGGTCGCTATGCCAGCCTTGATGAGGTCGCCGATATGATGCAGTTTCTCGCCAGCGATGCCAGCCGTTACTGCACCGGTTGTGTGTTCCCGCTTGATGGCGGCAAGGCAATGCACTAAACCTGCCACCGATACGCCCGGCGCCGCAGTATGGACTAGTATATTAGGCCATTGCGACGTCAGCCAAGACAGGGGCTGGTGTGATCAAGGCGGCTATGCTCCAATGCCAGCCACTAAAAGTTGGGAGTTCGAATATGCGCACTTATGCACTCACTGGTGGTGCCTCAGGCATCGGCGCGGCACTGGCTAAAGCGCTGGCTGACCAGGGTCACCGCATCATTAACGTCGACATCAAAGATGCCGATATTATTGCTGATCTCTCTACCCCTGAAGGTCGCCAAGCTGCAGTAGCTGGCGTGCGTGAAATGGCCCCCGACGGTCTTGATGGGCTCGTGCCACTGGCAGGCGTACCCGGGGGTGGCCCTCCTGGCACGCTGATCACTGCCGTCAACTTTTATGGCACCGTAGAATTTCTGGAAGGTCTTAAAGACCTGCTGGCGTTGAAAAAAGGCAGCGTCGTGTTGTTGTGCTCAAACTCCGGGCCCATGTCCAGTGGCGAAGAAAATCTGCTTCATGCGCTGCTCGAAAGCAACGAAGAAGAAGCACTGCGCATCGCCAAGGAAGAAGACGACGGCATGCATTATATGGTCGGCAAACGCGCGCTCAATTACTGGATGCGCCGGCACTGTATGGCATACGCGCAAATGGGCATTCGCATGAATGCGGTCGCGCCAGGCCCCGTAGAAACACCGATGACAGCACCGTTATTGGAGGACCCCGTTATGGCGCCAGTGATTGAGAGTCTATTGGATGCGACACCGCTAAAGCGCATGGGCAAACCGCAGGAAATCGCCGAGTGCATTCTGTTCCTGCTAGGACCACAGGCTTCTTATGTCTGCGGGTCACTGCTGTTCATTGACGGCGGCTTCGACTCACATTCACGCACAGACCACATCTAGGCTCAGGAAAACTGCTCCTGCGGCCTAATAGCTGCAGCTGTCTCAGAGCTTGCGCACCTTGAACTTACGCCCTTTGATACGGCCGTTACGCAATTGCTGTAACGCCGTATCAGCCAAACGGCGCTCTACGGCCACATAAGCACTCATGGTCAGCACATCAATTTTTCCCACTGCGGTGCCGGGTATACCGGCCTCCCCGGTGAGCGCGCCCAATATGTCGCCCGGCCGCATTTTGTCGCGACGCCCACCGGCTATACACAGGGTTATATAGTCTGGCGCCTGAATCGCTTGTTCGGCACCAGACAGGTCGGCCACCGAACTAAACTCCAACGGCCGGCCCAGGTATTCGCTCAAGCGATCCAACTGAAAACGTTCACGGTCGCTGAACACTGTCAGCGCCAGCCCCTTCTTGCCCGCACGCCCGGTACGGCCGATGCGATGAACATAGACCTCTGTATTGCGCGGCAGGTCGTAATTAATCACCGCCGGCAAGTCATCTATATCCAGGCCCCGGGCCGCCACATCGGTGGCTACCAAAAGACGAATACTCTGCTGCCGGAACTGCATTAGAACCTGATCACGGTCGCGCTGCTCCATATCGCCATGCAGAGCCTCTACCGCATGTCCCGCCGAGCGCAGTTCGGCGGTAACCTGGCGCACGGTGTCTTTGGTATTACAAAAAACCACAGCCGTGGGCACGGCATAGTGGCGTAAAAGACGCAGCAGCACTTCGCTCTTCTGCGCCGGGCTGCAAATATACAGCGCTTCGTCAATGGTAGAGGGCGGTTCCTCAGATTGCACCGTAACGCGCTGTGGATCCCGCTGCAGCTGCGAACCCAACTGCTGAATGTTATCGGGGTAAGTGGCCGAGAACAGCAGGGTTTGCCGGTCTGTGGGAGTTGCCGCCACAATCGTCGCAACATCCTCGGCAAACCCCATCTCTAACATGCGGTCGGCTTCGTCTAACACAAGTGTGCGCAACCGTGGCAGGGTCAACGTCTCCTTACGCAGATGATCGAGTAAGCGACCCGGCGTACCCACTACAACATGCGCGCCGTGTTGCAGCGACCCTATCTGCGGACCAATGCCCTGACCACCGCACAAAACCACGACCTTGATATTCTGACGATAGCGCGCCAAGCGCCTAATCTCGGCCGCCACTTGCGTGGCCAGTTCGCGTGTTGGGCAAATCACCAAGCCCTGAGTAGAAAAATCACGCGGATTAAGTCTGCTCAATAGCGGCAACGCAAAGGCAGCCGTTTTACCACTGCCGGTTGCAGCCTGCGCCAGCAGATCCTTACCAGCCAGGGCTGGCGGTAAGGCCTGGGTTTGAATCGGCGTCATGTGCAAGTAGCCTAGATCAGCTAGATTACGCAGCTGTTCAGGGTCCAGCGGCAAGCTGGCAAAGTCACTCGCCTTCGCCGTTGATTGCTCTGATGTTGATGATTCTTGCTCTTGCTTAGACATAAGTACCCGGGTTCCCGCAGCCCGACGTTTCCGGGCAGGCGTGCCGGGTCGCGGGTCTGAATGGCGTCGTTATACAGCAGCCAAAGACGGCTGGCTATGACTGATTGCACTGCCCAGGGACGCCTGGCGTCAGTCGGGCAATGAGACTTCCATACGTGGCATATCATCGGGCATGCCGCCCAGGGACACTGCACAGCGCGAAAATCCGTGAAAGTGGCTAATGGCCATGGATAAGTGCACCAACTCCGCCGTGGTAAATTCCGCCAGCAGACGCTGCTGCAGATCAGTACCAATAGCCGCAGGATTGCCAAGATACTGGTCCGTAAATTCCAGAATCAACTTCTCGCGATCGCTGAGTGCACTGTCAATGAAGCCGTCTTCGATCATGGCCACCTTACTCTCATCCAGGCCTGCCTCGATGGCAATGTCATAGCGGACATTGCGACAAAATACACAGTTTACGGTACGCGCATTGCGCAGCCGCGCGATTTCGATTTCAGCCGCATTCAGCGGACCACCCAGCCAGATCAAAGCATTCACTGCCAAATAAGGGTCCAGCGTCTCGGGCACCAGTGCCAGACTCGAGTCGCGAACCACATTGCCGGTTTTTTGTTCCGGGGCCGTCACCCTTGGTTTTGAAGCCATGACTATTGGCCCTCTACCGGTAAGACCGGAAGTTGCCATAACAGGCTAAGCCGGGTCATACCATCAAACAGGCCCAAAGCCTCTACCAATGCAACCAGACCGGCATCACCGTGATGTTGCTTGACTGCCTCGGCTTGAGCGTCGGTAATCGCCTGCGTATCCATTGCATAGACCTCGCAAAAATCCAGGCACGCGCGCTCTGCAGAATCAAACAATTCACTGCTGGGCCAGTCGACCAGGGCCAATCGTTGACCGGGTGCCAGCTCAGCTTCAGACTTTTGCCATTCCACCGCGCTGTTATGGAGTTGGGCCAAACGTAATCGACATAGTTCTAAACTACTCGCCGGCAGCTGCGGCAGGGTCCACAGCTGCGCATAAAGTTGCGTGTAACTCGCCGCCAATTCCGGCATTGCCGCCAACACCTGCTGACGGTCAGCCGCGTCTGCTAACCAACTCATACCTGACACTCCAAAACTACAGTACTCCACTATAAAACTCCTGGCCTGAGCTTGGCAGTCTATTTTTTATCTGCCAAGGCCAAACTTTAAGCACAGCCACACCGCTAACCATCACCAACCAACCAAATCGGGTTACTGAATGCCAGCGGGGTAAAGTCGGGCAGCACTGCGCGGTAAGTAGCATCTGGCGTCCCGGTCACCTCTACGACCACAAAACCACTAATATCGCCGGGTAATGCCAGATCGACGCGATCACCCGCTTGCACCGGTACTGTTCTGAACACCCCCCCGTTAAGGTAGACAACCAGAGTATCCACAGGAATCCAGTCGGCAGCATCCACCGCCACCTGAAGGCTCAATGTTTGACCAGAAATAGTGTCCCCCAGCGTCGCCACTTCGCCCTGCTCATTCTCAATCAGCACTGCCAACTGCGGGCCGTTGCTGCCGACCACCCTGCCCGCACGTAAACCCGCCAACATTGACGCCTGGGTAGCTAGCGCTGAAGTTCCCATCTCCATAGACACATAATTGGTAGGCACAGCGACTAGCGCCGCGGACTTGTGTGAATCACTGTTTGCCGTGCCCACTGGACGCAAGCCCTGCCGCAACAAACTGAACCAATCCTCGCGCACCAACCGGTACAGTTCCATATCAGTGCCGTTGAGCACTTCCAGCAGATCAAAATCAGCATCACGCAGCCCGGCCTCATTGGGTTCCAACAACGCCACATTACTCTGCGCCGTCATAGCCTGCTCAGGATCAAACGCCTGCCCAACACCCAGGTGATCAAAATAGGCCAGACCCGGGTCGGGTGCATTTTTTACCCGCGGGTGATTAAGCTGAAACAATGCATCTGGAGACTGCTCGCGGGTCCATTGCATCAGGTCACGCAGACGCACCCCTTCATGACGCGGCAGGCCACCACTAAACTCGCGCGGCTGATAACGCAAAGGAAACACGTTGCTGTGTCCATTGGTGCTTGGCGTTGCCTCGGTATAGGCCATGCCGGTAAATTCAACACCGGTCAGCAGGGTTATCTGATCGGCCAACCCCATATCAGCCACCAAGTCGCTATAGTCATAAATTCGATTATGTTCGGTGGCCACCAGAATCTCGGCGCCCATAGCGGCAAAAGATCGTATTCGTTCCGGTAATGGCATCGCTGAATCGAAACTAATGGCACTGTGAACATGCAGGTCAGCGCTGACCTGACCCGGGGTGTCCAGGACTCGCAACGGCCAAGCAATGACAAGTTTGGTGGTGTCTCCCTCGCCCACCGTTAGCTCCGTGGTAGTCACAGAGAACTCCAGGCCGCGACTGGCGTACACCTGGTATGCACCAGCCGGCAGTAACACCTCTGCAGGGTCGCCCGCGGTGCCCGCCAACGACACACTATTGGTCTGCACGCCATTGTCCCAGGTTTCACCCGCACTGTTAGCGCCACTGAAATCATCGCCAATAGACGGGTCTGGCGTACCCTCAACGCCCTTGAAGGTCAGGCGCATGGCATAACCGGTAGGCAACTGCACCCGCGCAGCGCTGGAACCACTCAATACGCCTACCTCCAGCTCGCCTGAATCAAGCGCGGCGGCATCCACACGCCAGCGGTACTCTCTGCCATGCCCCACCGTGACATGCCTGGCTACAACCTCACTGACATCCTGCGGCACTCTGACTCGAAAGCGTCCATCGGCTGCGGGGGTTACTGTAGTCAGCGGATGACCTTGCGCGTCGCTAAGCAGCAGCCGTCCGTTGGCCGGCTGTATCTGGCCGGTGATCACTGCGCCCTGATAATATTCGTCGGTAATGTGCGCGACGCTGGTATCTGGCTTGACCAAAATACTGAAGCGCATTTCCAGACTCTCTCCCTGTGCCAGATCCATCCAACGGCTCTGCAGGAATTCCCAAATGCCCGGTTTCCGCGAGCCTGCCAGCGGCACCTCTGCCAGTCCACCGAACACAGAGTAATCGCTATCGGTAATGGTAAAAGCCTCGATCACCTGCTCATCTTCAGCCGGTGTGCGGCGAGTAATGCTGTCTAATTTGACCCCGTAGCTGACCGGCGCGTCCAGCGCTTCTGCACCCATAAAGACTGTCAGATCGCCAGGCTGCATCGCTCGCAACATCACTTGCTCATCACTACGATCCACCTGCAACCAGTCAAATCCCAACGAGTATTCCCGCTGCGCAGTATTCAGCGCATAAGGGGTCAGTGAGCGCGATGGGTGCAAGAACATGGTAGCCAGTGTATTGAGCTCAGTACCGGGACCAACCCGAGTCACGGTATGCACCACCGTCAGCGTATCCCTCCTATCCAGCTCCAGTTGATAGCGACTCTCCAAGCGCAGCCCCTGTTGCTGACCCTGCACCACAACAAAGGCGCTGGCTGCACCGAATCCTGTCCTTAAACTGTGAGGCCGCGTCAGTGATTCAGTATCCATATTGGGTAACAAATGAGACATCAGCCATTGATCATTACCCGCCCCGCAATGACCCAGATCCACCAGAACACCGCCCCAGGCTGTCATACCACTCTCGTGATCAAGGTCGCTAATCACAGCGCATAAGTGACCATTACTGAGCGCCCAGTCACCGATACCCGCAATGGCGTCCGGTCCCTGTGGCCGCAACACTGCCCAATTATCCAGGGTCAGTTGCTCGGCCCGTAGCGCAGTATCCGCCAGTGTCAGGCACGGCAGCAGTAAAGTCATTGTGAGGCAAAGACAGGCAGCGCCGCGCGTCATTGTAGTGTCCATCATTGATTTACTTTTCCCGGTTGGGGCTGGTGCAGCCAGAGGACACATACTTTACACTGCTGGCATGACCAATCCCAATCTAGTAAACGCCCTAAAAAGTTACGCCAATAACCCCACCTCGGTGGTCGAAGGCGCACTGTTGGTATCAAACATTATTGACCCTGACAGCGACAGTCAGTGGTGCCGTAAGCAACTACAGGAAATCGCTGCAGGAATGGCGTCTGATAGTGGCGCTGCCGGATTGGTAACAGCACTGGGTGAGTTAGGTTTCACAGGTGCGTCAGAGTACTACCAAAGCGCCAACAGCAACCTTCAACACGTCCTGCGCGAGCGCAAAGGCATACCCATCAGCCTGGCAGCCATGGTCATTGGTGTTGCTGAACAGCTCGGTCTGCAAGCCCACGGCGTTAACTTCCCCGGGCACTTTATCGTGGCGGTCGACAAGGTGCTCATAGACCCATTCACGATGACACTGGTGGATGAAACCGAATCGCACCGCTGGTTACGCAAACAAGGGTTCGATCCCAAAACAGCGTTTTCCGTGGCTACGCCACAGCTGTTTGTAGTACGCATGCTCAACAACCTCACCGGCTTGGCCCGCGCCAGCGATAATCTGCCCAGAGCATTGGAACTGGCGGACTATAAATTGGCGGTGACGCCTGAGCGTTTGCCCATCTATCTGGAGCGGGCAGAGCTGTGGATTGCTGTGGGAGTCAATGACATGGCGCGAAGGGATTTGGAGAGTGCGCTGGAACTGGTAACTGACGCTAATAGCCGACGCAGTATCGAGCAGCGGCTGGGAGATCTAGAAGACACACCGACACGGTTGCACTAGCTGTCGGTCTCATCCTCTGATGGATTGCCAGACAATATCTCATCGAAGTCAGCGTTGATAATGGCCAGGCGCTCAGATAAATCAGATACCAGCGGACTCCCGGTATCCATAGCGTCCTTCCAGTATCTTACTGCCAAAGACAGAATTTTCGCCTCTGTCTCCGAAACCCGCACTGAGGCGGATACTTCAGACTGTTCTATCACTTCCATGAGGGTATTCCTGTGTCGCCCGACGCCCATAATAGGTCGCTACCCGAGCGGCTGAACAGCTTACAGTAGTGTAACTGCGAATCACACACCCCAAAAAGGGCAATTTTGAGAAGCCCGTCATGCTTTTTCCGGCTAAACTGGGAATCCGCCCCTCTGAATCTTCCCTAATGTCGGTAACCCTAGCCAAGTCTGTTCAACGCCGCCAATGGTTTGATATCAAATCTGCCATTCTTGGCGCCTTGCTGATGTCGACTCTGGTGGGGCTGGTCAACGCCGGACACGGCCCGCTGGCTGCGCTGACTGCAGCTGGAAAACAGGCCGCGTACACGTTCTTCGTGGCAGGGTTTATCATGCAATTCTGCCGCTGGCTGGCGCAACAGCCCATGCGCGCCGGCGCGGCCATCGCCACCGCCACCTTGCTGCCAACGGTGATCACCGTTGTGGCTGTGTACACGTTGCATAGCTTTAAAGGCACCCCTGAGCCGGTACTATCAACCATTCCTGTGGTGGTGTTGTGTTTAGGAGCGTTCTTTTTAGTGGCGCGTAATCTGGTGCTGGAAAGGGCAGAGGCCGAATCGCTGTGACCCATCACACGCTGAGAATGCCGCTGGGGCTAGCCGTTATCGAGGTCTAATTTGGTACTAAACAATAGCCCACGCTCGCCGTCTATCAACGCGTCCCCATAACCCAGCGAAAAACTCAGATTGCGCTGCGGAAACCAGTTCAAGCTGCCACTGCCAAACACTTCTTGTTCGTCATACCGAGTCTTGTCGAGCCGGTTTACTTTAAAAGACAGTGAATACTCTGCCGAGGGGGTCCAGGCCAGACCCGCCCTGTAAAGCCGCTCTGAATTAATACTGCTATCCGCTGCAACGAACCGGGTTTCATGCTTGACCGCGCTGGACATTTCTAACAGCAGTTCACTGGCAACCTGATAGCGAGTACTGAATTTGAACACGTCGGTACTGCGGGTATGCGTGAGTCGGTCAGCAAATTCATTGAAGGACTCCCACGCTCCATCCCAACTAAGCCGACCGCCCTGCAGAGTGCCGGCCAAACCCATAATCACGCCACGTTTTTCCTTGGCAACGGACGCAGCCGCGGTCTTATCAAGCTGATATTGATAATGCACACTAAGATCAGCCAGATCCTTCATACTGGTAGTCAGCCCTGGTCTAACCCGATATCGATAGGCATCACCACCCGCTGTGACTTTACTGCTCGCATCCAGGCCTGCGTCGACACCCAAAAACTGATTCAACGCATCACTGCGCAGCGTGGCGCCCATAATTTGACTAACCGCCTGCGCGTCGAGCGCACCTTGATCTTGCAGCCGGCTTTCGACCTTGTAATCGACGGCAACTTGCACCAATTCATGGCGCAAGGAGACACCCAGGCCAGAGTTAAAACGAGCCTCCTGTAACTCCTCGCTATCACTGCCGACCCATTGTGCATTAAACAGGGCAGGCTCGAAGGAGTAGCTGAGTTGGGTACCGTCAGCGTAGACCAGGGCCGACATTACTGTCGCCAGTACCCATACTACTCTGAGGAAAAACTTTGCGAACACTGCTAATCCTTTAAAAAACGCAACAACGGTAATGGCAGTCCAGACACAACTATCAACGCCGCCCTTACCTTAAACTTTTAGACAGTATAGGTGGATTCGGTAGTTATTCAAATTATTCATTGGCTTACGGAATATACCTAAAATATTAGTGAAGGTTTTCCCGGGGGAAGTCACAGAACCCGGAACCAGACTCTGTCTATCAGGACCTTGCGAACGCTCGGGTGCCAGCCTCTTTTAGCCTGTGTACCCCTAGGCTGCATGCTCTATGCTGCGATGGGTTCTTTTCTCACTTCTGCCGCCGGGGCTGTTACCGCAGGCTTGGCTAATTCGCGCAAATACAGTGAGCGCCAGATGCACCAGGCGCTCGCCACCAGCAGAGCACCTGCCAAAACAAAGGACTGGATGACTAGCGCACTCCAAAGCCATATCACCTGCCCATGCGATAGCAACAGAGAAACCACAGCAGTCAGAAGACTGGCGCACACCAGCGTAGAGCCTGTGAATGCCAGCTGACGGGCCACGCGCCGCGCCGCAATAATGCCGGCTGTGCCTATCCAAAGATGTGTTGTTTGCATAAGTTCTAACCTCCTATCGGTAATCAGCAATAAGACTAAGATCACAACGCATGCAGACGGCTGGTAAAGTGGCTCCCTGCGCTTCTCAGGCTCTTCGCCTGCGATGCATCTCTTAATGTTATTAGATTACAGGCGCACGACAGGCACATGCATTTACCTGGATCAATAAACCATATTTTTTTTGGGGTTATATGTATGGCGATTCAATTTGCCGCAGGAAGGCAGGGTTAGATCGGAGGGTTTCCCCCAACCAGCCTGCCGCTGTTGCAGTCGACGAAAATGGCCGCCGACTGCGCCAACGTGGTGGGACGACTGAACAAAAACCCCTGCCCAAAGTCGCAGTGTAGTTGCTGCAAAAACTGTAATTGCGCCTGAGTTTCAATGCCCTCGGCAATCACCTGCAAGCCCATGGTATGGGCAATAGCGATCATGACTTTGATCAGCTCTTCTGCACGCTCGGAATGACCGATTTCGAGAGTAAAACTGCGGTCTATCTTAAGATAGTCCAGCGGCAGGCGCCGCAGGTAGTCCAGCGATGAGTAACCCGTCCCAAAGTCGTCAATAGATATTCTGATACCCATATCATGGATACGAGTCAGCTCTGACATGACGAACTTGGGGTCATCGATTACGCCGGTTTCGGTCAGTTCCAACTCCAAATGCTCTGCAGGCACTCCATGATCACGCAAAGACGCCTGCAATGCCTTGCGGAACTCATCGGAGCGCAACTGCCGCGTGGAGATATTGATTGCCACGTTATGCCAGGTGTTATATCGCCCATACCAGTCGGCTAGCTGACGACACACCTCTTCCACCACCCAAATGCCTATCTCTTTGATCTGCCCTGAGCTTTCTGCAATCGGCACAAAAGTATCCGGTGGCACTGGTTCGCCGTCATCGGGACGCCACCGCAATAGCGCTTCGGCACCCTTGATACTGCTGTCGGACAATTTGACGATGGGCTGGTACTGAAGAAACAGCTCTTGCTTGGGAATCGCCTGTTCCAGCATTTTTTGGATGCGGCGCTTATTGAGAGCCGCTTTATGCATATCCGGTTCGAAGAACAGATAGCAACCGCCGCCCGCGACCTTGGCGTTGTACATTGCAGCATCGGCTCGCTTCAACAACTCACTGGCACTGCGCACTTCTACATCGGGGTCCATCACGGCAATGCCGATACTCAAGTTACCATTGACGTCATTACCACTGAAATCAATAGTCTGACGCGCTGCGGCCAGTATTTCATCCGCGATGGTAGCCGCGTTGGTGTCTTCGGAAATATCAGCCAGTGCTACCGCAAATTCATCACCGCCCAGCCGCGCGACCATATCAACTTTGCGCACCCTTGCCTCTATACGACTCGCAAACGTCGCTAGTAAAAGATCACCGGCCTCGTGACCAAAGGTGTCATTAATATATTTGAAGTTGTCCATATCCAGGAACAGCACTGCCATTTTCTTGCGCGAGCGCTCTGCGCGAGCAACAGCACGCTCGAGGTAGTGTTGAAAATGAGTCCTATTGGCCAACCCGGTAAGCGGATCAAAATTAGCCAATCGATAGAGCTCTTCGTCTTTATCACGGCGCTCACTAACATCTTTGAACATCACCACCAAACCGTCGCCATTAGTCATCGGCTCGCAGGAATATTCTACATAGAATGGATGATGGCCCGCCGTTTGCCAGCGCTCAGAATCGTAAGCAATGGCTGGCACGGCAGCTTCCAGGTAGCTCAATAGCCGCGGCTCGCCAGGCTCCGGCTCGCGGCTCAATGCATCGCTTCGATCCGATTCAGCGCGCACAAAAAACTCAAATATATTTCGTCCCTGCAAAGCACTTTCCTGGCTCTGTAACAGGTTAGCCGCGCGAGCATTGGCGAATGAGATAGTGCCATCTGACTGCAGTCCCAGCACACCGTCGCCGGCTGATTGCAACAATGCCTGCATCCAGCTATTAGAATCTTGCAGCTCGCGCTGGGTTGAGGCCGTCAACAACTCCAACTCGCGCACACGTTCTAGCATCAGAATGCGCTGATCTTTGGTGCGCAGCTGTCGATACAACACCTGAAACAAAACGCTGATCATGAAGAACGTTAAGCCCAGAAACCCCGCTTGCACCAGGTTATCGGACGTCAAGCGGTCCAGAGTGATATGCAGGTATAACTCTTGGAACAGGCACACCAGTGTCGCGATGGAAGCTACCGCTAACGCGAATCGACCCAACATCATGGCCCCGGCAAATGCTACTGGCACCATCAAAAAATTGCCCAACACACTGTTAATGCCGCCACTGCTGAACATCAGCAGACCAAAGAAAACAATATCAGCGCAGAAAACAAGAAAGATCGGAATACTGCTAGAGGTATAAACACGTGGCAGCACTAAAGTGGCCACGGCAATCAAAATGTTGGCAATAAAATAACCCAGTACCAAGTTTTGAAACAGACCAGGGTGTAAGCTGCCTACAAACTGCTGAGCGGGCACCTGAATGAAGATATAGAGCAGAAAAAATGACAGGAATACCCGATAATAATTGTACACCCGTAGGACCACATACGAAGGCTCGCGACGCCGAAGTGGGCTCGCTATCGGCACGCCAGCCGCCTCCGGATTAGCGGCTGCATGAGTTTCTGTTGTGCCGGCTGCACGGGGGCTGGGCATGACGAATTAGGTAACTCCTGTGTTACACAGATTATAAGCGCACGGCGCTCAAATATAGTATGGTTCGCATCACATATTCCCGGTATTGCCGTTTTTTTTCTACAAACTGACGCCAAATCAATACGGCACACAGAAAGAGTACCCCATTATGTTGCAGCCTGATTTCATTATCGACGTCGCAAGCCCCAATGCCTACCTCGTTCACAAGGCGTTGGGAGCCATTGAAAAGCGCACAGGGTGTCGCTTTAACTATGTACCCTGCTTGCTGGGCGGTATATTCAAAGCCACTGGTAATCAGGCGCCGATGCTGGCATTTGGTGATATCAAGGGTAAGCTCGCCTATGATCAACTGGAAATGCAGCGCTTTATCCAGCAGCATCAACTCACTGCATTCACGTTCAACCCACATTTCCCGATCAACACTCTCACCCTAATGCGCGGAGCAGCCGCCATGGAGCTTCAAGGGCAAGATGAGCTGGTCCAGTACCTGGATAAAGTGCTGCATTACATGTGGGAAGAACCGCGTAACCTAAATGACCCAGAGATACTGGCTAGCACCCTCACGGATGCTGGCTATGATGCTGAGGCCCTAATTGCCAGCACCCAGCAACCCGAGGTCAAACAACGGCTGATCAGTAATACTGAGAAAGCGGTGCAGCGCGGCACCTTCGGCATACCCACATTTTACGTGGGAGATGAAATGTTTTTTGGCAAAGAGCGCCTGGGTCAGGTCGAGCTGGAAGTCACGCGAACCCGCTAGTAGCCCACCCTACTGCGGATAGGTACTCTGCGTTAGCTCTCCGGTACTGCACTAACCCGTCGCATCTCTATGGTGCGGCTCATAAACCCCACCTTGACCTTGATGCCCATAACATCCGGTTTAGACAGACTGATGCGAGCTTGTTTGTATTCGCCAAACTTCTCAGCGTAAACCTCTCCCTGCCACTGCTTATCTTTCACGGCAACCAGGTTTTTTAACAGGACTGTGCCCACGCGCCCAGTGTAAACATCATTGCGCACCACCGTACCCTCACCCTGCCCGCTATCGAAACGCACTTCGATCCAGGCCGGTTGCTCGGTGTGTTGCCAAAAGCCGACCAAATCATCGGAACTAAATGCAGCAGTATTCATAAAGCACAGTAGGAGCAGTGCTAGCCTGCTCAGGGTTACCCTGCTTGGGGGGTTCATATGCAAACCTCCCATGCCTGCCACCTCACGATGCCGATACCAGGTCACGTATGGTGAGCTTACCCAATTGCGACATATGCACCTCATCTGGACCATCAGCAATACGGCAGAAGCGGGCATGCGTGAACACCGTGGGAATCAGGGTATCCTGACAGACACCAGCACCACCAAATACCTGCATGGCACGATCAGCTACGTTTTGGCACATGGTGGGGCCCACAATCTTGACCATTGAAATATAGGGCATGGCGGCTTTCACACCCTGTTTATCCATCACATCCGCGGCCTGCAGGGTGAGCAGACGGCACTGTTCAATCTCGCACCGGCTGCGCGCTATTTCATGCTGTACGCTGGTCTTTTTACTCAGTTTCTCGCCGAACGCCACGCGCTCTTCCGCGCGCTGGCACATCAACTCAAGACAACGCTGGGCCAGGCCCACAAACGTCATAGCATACTGAAAACGGCCTGGGCCCAGTCGACCCTGGGCGATCTCAAAACCACAACCCTCGCCTTTGATCATATTGCTGACTGGCACCCGCACATTATCAAACAGTAGCTCGGCTTCGCCGCCGGGTGAATGCAAATTGTCAAACACACGCAGTTCACGCACTAGCTTCACCCCAGGGGTATCACGCGGTACCAGAATGGTTGAATGCTGGTGATGCCGGTCGTTTTCCGGGTTGGACTTGCCCATAACCAGCATAACCTTGCAGCGCGGGCTAATAGCACCGGTGGTCCACCACTTGCGGCCATTGAGCACGTATTCATCGCCATCGCGCACAATCTCCAGTTCCATGTTAGTGGCGTCAGAAGACGCTACCTGTGGTTCAGTCATGGCGTATGCAGAGCGGATTTCGCCGGCCAGCAGCGGCATCAACCACTGTTCCTGTTGCTCCGCTGTGCCGTACTTCGCCAAAACCTCCATGTTACCGCGATCCGGGGCGTTACAATTAAAGACTGGTTGCGCCCAGGTCACCTTGCTCATAGTTTCAAAGATGGTGGCGATCTCGACGTTGTTCAGGCCCGGACTCCAGGGTTGGTAGTCATCCGGCAAAAACAGGTTCCACAAGCCCTGCGCTTTGGCCTTCGCCCGCAGTTCATCAAACCAGCCTGGCACCTGCCAACGATTGTCCGGGTCCAGCGTAAACTCTTCCCAATCGTGTTCACGCGGATAGATGTGCTCCTGCATGAAGGCTTCTACCTGCGCATTCAGCTCAATGACTCGTTCGGTTTTCTCAAAACCCATAGCTGGTATCCCTATTCCTTAATCAGTAAACAACATACTCTCAACACCGGTACCGGCCAGCAGCTGGTCAACCCGCGCGCGT
Organism: Candidatus Litorirhabdus singularis; assembly: GCF_026262625.1. Classification (GTDB taxonomy): domain Bacteria; phylum Pseudomonadota; class Gammaproteobacteria; order Pseudomonadales; family Halieaceae; genus Litorirhabdus; species Litorirhabdus singularis. Next base: position 45,888 of record NZ_SHNN01000002.1, on the reverse strand, counting down.
TCCTCGGTGCTCAGCGCCTGGTAGCGCTCATTGGTCCATTGCAGGCATTTAGCCTGATACGGAAAAGTCCGCTGCGTCCAGGCAGCGCCGTCAATCTGGCTCTCCCAGGTCTTTTCACCAGCGCGCACTGCCTCTGCGTTCGCTAATTGCGCCGGCGCGTATACGCGCCCTACTTCCGCCAGCAACTCGCGCAGGCTGTCGGGCTGATCTTCCAGGGCTAGCCAATCACTCTCGGCCGGATGACAACCCGACTGGTCGCGCATGTGATCTACCCAGGCGACCGTGCGCGGCGACACTTCATGGGCGATAGCCCGGGGCGTTGGATCAAAGGCTACCAACTGCGTGAGCTGGCCGAACAATCCAAAATCGCCAGCGCCCGGGCGCGCGCCCAGCATAAACTTCTGGTTGCCCAGGTGACTTTCCATCGCCGCCAGAAAGCGTCGATAGCTGGCATCAATCACCGGTGCCGTGGTGTCGTTGGAACCGACTACATACAGACGCCCGACTTGCCGGTCAGTTATGTAGGTCTTGAAATGCGCATGGGCTTCGCTAGGCAGACTCACATCCACACTAAGCGGCAGCAGCGTGCCGGCGTTGTCGGCGTCTGCTGCTGGATACCAGCGGTAGTGAAACATGTACTTGGTGCACCACTCGTCAGCAAAGTCTTCCAGCAGGTAGTCCAGAAACGCCAGCACCGGATCGTTCGGCAGCACGGAGCGCTCTGGATACATCGCTTCCAGGCGTCGGATAATGGGCGTCGAGTCACAGGCTGCTTCCAGCTCACCAGCCGCGTCCTGAAACACGAAGGTCGGCATAAATATCGGCTTTGGTTGCTCCACCTGCAGAGAATCCAGAAAATTGGCCGGATCGCCCCACTCAATGGCATAGGGAATATGCCGGTAGCGCAGCAACGCCACCATTTTATGGGTATAAGGCGAGCCGGTTCCACCGACGAGTCGTAAAGGTTCATCTGAAGACATAAGGAATGCTCTGTTTAGCCAAAAAATAGTTAAATGCGCGGCAGCCAGAAATTAGCCGCCATTAATCACATCCAGTATCGCCTGCACACACTGCTCGGGCTGCTCCTGCTGCACAAAGTGGCCAGCATTTTCAATGGTGCGATGGGCAACGCCACGCGCGCCTGGCACGGTTTCCAGGAATTTTTTGTCGCCACCAGCGGTTACCGGATCATTATCGGCAAACGCCAGCATAAACGGCTTATCAAACTTGCTCAGCACTTGCCAGGCCGCCGTGTTCTCCTCGACCTCGGCCTCATCGTGAAACACAGGTACCAGGCTAGGAAATTGGCGCGCCCCTGCCATGTAAGTCTGATCGGGAAAGGGCGCACTGTAGGCAGCCGCCGCCGATTCAGACAATGGCGAGGTGGCTACCGCCGTCATCAATTCACCAATTTCAAGGTCGGGGCATTCAGCACAGAATTTGCGCCAATACAGAAACCCGGGTATCCCGGAGGTATCATTAAAGCGCTCTTCCAGTTCCTCAGCCTTGACCACAGGCAGCGTTGTGTAAGCTTCTTTCAAGAAGTCCGCATACTCAGGCGGAATCATCCCGGTCGGCATACCCCCATTGGACAACACCACATTGGCAAACCGCTCAGGAAAAGCGGTCACCATGCGGAGCCCGATCAAACTGCCCCAGTCCTGGCAGAACAGAGTGATATCCGTGAGACCGAGCGCCGTTAGCCACTGACTCATCCAGGCAATATGGCGTGCATAGGTATAATCCTGCCTGCGGGTTGGTTTGTCGGAGCGACCAAAACCAATAAAGTCAGGCGCCACCACACGAAACCCGGCTGCGACCAGCGGCGGAATCATATAGCGGTAGAGATATGACCAGGCGGGCTGACCGTGCATCAACAGAATCAAGGGCCCATCAGCAGGGCCCTCGTCCAGATGGTGCACTCTTAGCTCACCACCTTCCCCATCGTCTATTTGCAAGTAATGGGGCTGAAAGGGGTAGTCCTCCAGGTTTTCAAAACGCTCGTCAGGGGTCCGCTGGTATTGCATAGATTAGTTCACCTTGTCTTTGTTATGGCACATAGTATGCCGTTAAGATATGGACAGAAAAATTATCATCTCTCCAGCGCGCGGATGGTTATTGCGCAGCAGTTCCCGGATTAGTGAATACAGGGTTTACTACGGTTTCAATGTTGAGCTGTCCCGCCAGACCGGCGGCACGATGCTCCCCGATCTCCTTGATCTCATCCAGCTGCATCATCTGCGCCATGGCCGCACGACTGGGATACATGGCAATAGCTACTTCATCCCACAAGTCGTCTACTTTACCAATGACAAGCCTACTGACATTACCGGCAAACTCAACTTTGCCGCCTACCAAAGCCAGGCAATTGACGACACCCTGGGAATAAAGCTCATACGCTTCCCTCCCGCTCAGGCTCGTTTCGCGTCCATCTGCGTACACGGCCCGATCTTTGAATTTCAAAAGGTTCACCATATAGATCGGCGCCGCGTCCCCCGGCTCAAAAAACCCAGCGACTTGCTCCTGATCAGGCATTAGTGCGTTTTCGACCTTCATAATACGTCCTCTATTTAATTTTACTCGCTTCGAGTGACACTGGGCGCGTCAGGCCGCTCAATTGACATCGAGCAAAAAAATAATCTATCAAAAATATTGCTCTATTTATTATATGGCATAGTTTGTGCCATTATAATATGATATTCGAATACATATAACAAACTTAAGGGATGTATCGCTATGAAAAATCTAAATTCGGTAGCCACCGCCGCTGCCCTGGCCATGATGAGCCAAGGCGTGCTTGCAGCTGGAGTTTTAGAAGAAGTTATAGTTACAGCCACTAAAAAGGCTGAGAGCCTGCAGGATATCGCCGTCACAGTTAACGCCTTTGACGCTGACACGATCCTCGAAGCCGGCATCAATGACGCCCAGGATTTGGCGGTGCTAACCCCCAGCCTAAATATCAACACCAATATCAGCCCTTTCAATGCGCGCATGACCATCAGGGGCATCGGCACTGCACAAACGGACCCCGCACTGGAACCCTCGGTAGGCCTGTTCATCGACGGCGTTTTTATGGGACGTTCCGGCCTGGGCATGTCGGATCTCTCGGATATCGAGCGTATCGAAGTGCTACAGGGTCCGCAGGGTACGCTCTACGGCAAGAACACCAACGCCGGCGCCATCAGCGTGATCACCCAGTCGCCTAACTTTGACCAGTTGGAAGGCCACCTCGAGATCACCGCTGGCAACTACGCCATGCAAAGGTACACGGCGTCCATTTCCGGCCCGGTGTCGGATTCCCTCGCCTATCGTTTATCCGGCAATGTGCATAAGCACGACGGCTACCTTGAAAATGGCGGCGGCGCTGATCTAAACGATGCCGATGACTGGAATTTGCGCGGCAAGTTGGAATGGCAGCCAGGCGATGCGTGGAATGTAATGCTCAGCGCGGGTCGCGTAAAGCGCGACACCACCTGCTGCGGCGCCGATGCGGTCCAGACCGAGGTGGTGAACACGGCGCTGGAGGCACAGGGGCTGGCACGTGACAAGAATGATCCCTATGACTATGAAATAGCCGTCGATGTCGACAGTGCCTTTGAGATGGAGTCGGACCTGGCCTCACTGGTTGTGGACTATGAAGGTGACTGGGGTAGCGTCAAGTCTATAACAGCCTGGAACCAGTATGACTATGCCAGCAGCACCGATGCCGACCGCTCCCAGTTGGATGCACTGTCAATTGTAGACGACACCTATACCGGTGAAAGCCTATCCCAAGAGCTGCGTTTTTCGGCTGAAGTTGGTGACTCACTGGATTACATGGTTGGACTGTTCTATTACGAGCAGACCACCGAGCGCGGCGATGGCTCAGCTTTTGTTTTTATCGGAGACGACCTGGTACCCGTTGCCAGCCAACTGGACTTGCCGCTACCGGCGCCGATAGGATTTCTTGCCGCGGCCGGCGATTCGCTCAGCGGCGAGAATAAACTGGAGACAGAATCCCTGGCTGTTTTCGGACAGGCCACCTGGCACCTTGGTGAGCGCTGGCACGTTACCGGCGGCCTGCGCTGGACCGACGAAGAAAAACGCGCAGACCTGCTTTCGGTGACTGATTCAACCGCACCCGCCGCCATTATATTGGGCAGGTCACTGCTGGACTCGATTGCTACCCCCATTGATGCCAGCTTCGAGCGCAGTAAAGACAATATTGACTGGCTGCTGCGCGCCAGTGCTGATTTGGGTGACGACACCATGGTGTTTGCAAGCGCGGCTACCGGCACCAAGTCAGGCGGCTTTAATACGGTCAGTGGCAGCGAGGAGGACCGTGAATTTGATGATGAAGAGACCCTGACCTATGAATTGGGAATCAAGTCAACGCTACTGGATGCAACCCTGCGCATCAATGCCACCGCTTTTTACACTGAGATCAAGGAGTACCAGAACCAACAGCAACTGGAATCTGGCGCGGGAACCTTTGTCAGCAACGCAGCGGAAGTACAAACATCAGGTGTGGACCTGCAGGTGGAGGCGGCGCCCCTGCCCAACCTCATGCTGAGAGCAGGTCTGCTTTACATGCACGATTACGAGATTACCGATGGACCGAATGACGGTCTCAAATTACCGTTTACCGCCGACTTTAGCGGCAACCTGGGTGCCACCCTGATGCTGCCATTCGCGGACGGCGGTATCTACCTGCGCGGGGACTACATTTTCATGGATGACCACAGCACCAATGTCGCCAGCGCTGATAACTTGCAAGCCAAGGATTTCGACGACCGCCAGTTACTCAATCTGAAATTGGGCTGGCGCAACGATAACTGGAACATCTCTGTTTGGGGCAAAAACCTCACCGAAGACAAGTACGCCAGCCAAACCGTTGTCACTTTGCCTTTTACCGGGATGGATGCCTACTTCCTGGCGCCCCCACGCACCTACGGTGCGACAGTCCGGTATGAGTTTTAGCGCCGGCGCCTACAACCATACCTCCAGGTTATTGGCACGTCCCAGCGATCGCTGCAAGGTAATAGCGAGTACCGCGCTCATGCCACATGCTTCCAGCAACTGCTTGACGCTGGCCTGCTCATCGGCAGCCAGCGCGGCATATTCTTCTTGCACGCGTTGCAGCAGATAGAATCGGTAGGGCTGGGCAATGGCAGTCATCGACTGACCTCTGACCGCAAACTCAGCATTACCCATACCCTCACTCAAGCGCAGCACTGCCGGGGCACCCTGCTCTGGCTGTTTTTCCTCTAGCCACCGGTTAATTGCCTCTGCCGCTGCGCGGGTCTCGGGAATGAAGTCCTCAGCCAGAATTCGCAGCACCGCTATCAGAGTCTCAGGCACTTCATCATCCGCCAGAAAATCTGAGCCGGGGTCAAAAAATTCAGGTACATCCTGGTCGGCCCGATTCATACGCTCAACCCAACGATAGACGCGCACCGCACGCTGCTGCATCAGCTGCGCCGGATAAGGATCTCGACCCAGGTGGGCATACATGGGCGCCAGCAAGCCAAAATCACCAATACAGGGGCGCCAACCGAGCAGGTAGGGGTATTGGCCAAAGTGCTTATCAAGGGCCGCCAGATAGTCCAGGTACAGTTCTTCTACCAGTGGTGTGGTCTCATCATTGACGCCAAACATCTGTGCCGCAAAACGCATTCTGCCCATCATGTGCTCGGTTTTCTCCTGCCGCTGTGGCAGGTCCCGCTGTGAATGCAGAAAGTGGTAATGAATAAAATCGAGGTTGTCCTCGAAGTTCCAGCGATAATGCATGGCCGGACGCAACAAGCCGTCGGTGCCAATCACATCAAACAACGCACTCATGATGCGCTGACGCGGCCCAAGCGGTTGGCTGGGCCGGCCACTGGAAGCCTCAAAGTGCTCAATAATCGCCGCGCCATCACGGATAACCTCCCCGTCCGGCGTCACCAGTGTTGGAATGGTCGGTATGCCCGCCTTGGGCAATACTTCGGCTTTGAAACTTTCATGCCCGGTAGACAACTCGCGGAAGGCAATCCCCTGCTTGATCAGGTACGCGCGAGCGCGACCGGAGTAAAGCGAGTGGGTAATGGCGTAAAGCCGGTGAATATCGTTCATGCTTGCAATTCCTTATCGTGCGGCGCTTTCGAAAAATACAGCGCCGCGCAGGGCCTGTTATCTGCCAATACCACCGGCTGCTAGTCCCCGATGGCGCTGTTGCCGCTAGTTGGGCCAATAAATGTATTCATCTCCCTCAAGGAAGGGGTCCGCCAGCGATTTATCAATGGCGACCGGCATCTCCGCCACATAGGGGTACAGCGGCGGGCGCGCCGAGGCTTTATGGGCGTCAAGTAAAGCACCCAGCTCTGCGACCTTATCCGCCCGCACGGCGGCTAAGTTAACCTGCTCGGTGGGGTCTTGCGCCAGGTCATACAGCCAGGCCTTCGAGGGCTTATCAGATAGTTGTAACTTCCAATCCCCATGGCGCACCACCCGATAGTAGCCGCTTTGCCAGAACAAGGTCTGTCGGTCCCAGTCTGCAGCTCCTGCAGGGGTCGTTAGCGGCAGCAAGTCGCGGCCGTCTATAACAACACCATCTGGCACCGCTGCACCGGCCGCCGCGGCCAGCGTGGGCATCAAATCAATATGAGCGACCGGCGTATCTACTTGCGTGCTCGGCGCTATTTGCTGCGGCCATTTAACCAGCAGTGGCACCCGCAGGCCGCCCTCAAAATTGGTCAACTTCCAGCCCCGAAAAGGCGCGTTGACTGCGTCGAGCCCGATATAACCGGCACCGCCGTTGTCGCTGGAAAATACCACCACGGTATTATCGGCAATGCCCTGTTCTTCCAAGGTTGCCATGATACGCCCAACGCTGCGGTCCAGCGCTCGTATCATGGCCGCATACACACGCAAGCGATGGGGCTGGATATCCCCGACCGCCTCATAATCCTCCCGGGTCGCCTGCAGCGGCGTGTGCGGGCCCCAGTGCGCCAGGTACAGGAAGAACGGCCTATTGCGGTTGGCCTTGATCATGGCAATGGACTCATCGGTCCAGTAGTCAGTGAGATAGCCGCCCGGCTCAAAGCTATCACTACCGGTATTATTAAAGGAAGCCGCATAACCCATTCGGGCCCACAGAAATTTGTCGATCGGGTCAAACTCAAGCTTGGCGTTGACCACATTCGGGTCATCTTCCGGTAAATAGAGACCACTGCTCATCAGCAGGCTCTCGTCAAACCCCTGGTCATTGGGCGCAAAACCCTTACCCCTGCCCAGGTGCCACTTGCCAATATGCGCGGTATGGTAGCCACGTTCCCGCAGCACCTCGGCGATAGTCACTTCAGAACTGGGCAAACCCTGCAATTCATAGGCAGGCGCCTCGGCCGCTCCGACATCGTTAAACTCTGCGGGCGGTAAGCCGTTTTTCATGCTACTGCCGACCATGGACACCATGGGGCCCATACCTGACGGTGTGGGGGTGAACTCGAACCCGGTGCGGGTTGGGTAGCGCCCGGTCATGATCATCGCCCGCGAGGGCGCGCAGGTGGCGTTACCGGCATAAGACTGGCTGAACACCGCTCCTTCGGCCGCTAGTTGGTCTATATGCGGCGTCTGTACGCGACCACCGGCGACACCTCCGCCGAAGGTCGAAATATCGTTATAGCCAAGGTCATCAGCAAGAATCAGAATGATATTGGGCGGACGCTCGCCGCTAGCTTGCTGCGGGCCCTGCTGCCACTGGATCTCCCGGTTGGGGGCCACCACAAGCTCCCGCTCCGACTTAAACTTGACCATAGCCAGCATGACATCAATCCGCTTGAACCAGGCCAGTGCAGCTACGATAACAAGCAATGAGAGTACCAACAGTATTTTTCTAAACATGTGACGAACTCCCATAAGTGTGGGTTACAGCTCCCTCAAACCGCGACAAGCGCCTGCTGCACGGCGCTATAAACGTGGATTCTATTTTGGCACAGATAATGCCATTATATATATTCTCTGTAAACTGACCCAGCTGGGAACCCACATGAACAGACGTCTTTTACTCTGGCTAGTACCTACAGCACTCTATGCGGTATTTGTTACCTGGTATACAGACTTCGGCGGCCCGCTCACCGACGCCGAGGTCGATACTTTTGTTAGCTCAATGCAGGAGCGCGGCGGCGACCCCGAATTAATCGCCAGAATGGAGACGTTTTTCCGCGAGGATAGCGGGAACCAGTTTTTGATGCTGAATGCGATTGACATGAATGACAACCCTCCCGATGTCGAGGGCGCCGAGCCAGGTGCAAGCGCCGGTGAGCTAATGGGGCTTTACATGGAATACATGTTTCCCGCTCTGCTCAAGCGCGCTTCACACCCGGTGATTTACGGTGATGCCGTGTACAGTACCATCGACCTGGTCGGCATCGAAGGGGCAGAACAATGGACCGCTGGAGCGATATTCCGCTACCGCAGCCGCCGCACCCTGATGGAGATAGTCGGTAATCCGGCCATGAGCGAACGTCATGAGTTCAAGCTGGCGGCACTGGACAAGACTATTGCCTACCCGATCGAAACCAGCCTGAATCCAGGGGATCTGAGAATATTGTTTGGCTTAACGCTACTGGCGTTGACCGCGTTGCTTGATATCGCCTGTTTCGGGCGGCATAAACAGCGAGCCTGAATAGGCGCTATAGAGGTTGGCGAGACAGCTAAATCAGCTCGCTGCCATCGCCTCACTTATCATCTCGACGACGATCTTGATAGCTTGTTTTTTACCCAACCCTTGATGGCTACGCAGCCGATGCCACATTTCAAATGACGCGAGCGCATCTATCGCCTCGCGTCTGGCGCGTGGCAGCTTTTTCAGTTCTGGCAACCAGTCATCAAGATCCTTACGTAACGCCCGCTGGTAGTGCGCATAGTTTTCACGTAAGAAACTATGCTTCCAGCTCAACGCCGCAACGCACAAAATCGTATTCTTCTGGTCTTCATAGCCATCTGCACGACGCTCCACCGCGTGCAGTATTCTTTTTTCAGTCGTGCCTTCCCGATCCCCACCGATAAACAGCGCCTCAGAAGATTCACGGGTCTGCTGGTCGATCTCGATGAAAAGCGATTCCATATCGGCGAAGTGACGAAAAAATGAACGGATACCCACGCCTGCGCGCTCAGAGATCAGTTGGGCGGTTGGAATTAGCACACCTTCCTCCATAAGCTCCAGCGTTGCATCTATCATGGCCTGGCGACTGCGTTCACTGCGCAGGCGGCGCCCATCAACCACCTTTGGTTTTTGGGTTTTAGGGCTGCCCTTCGAATTAGCCAATGTAATCACCGCGACAATTTTTGAGTGGATAAATAGAACCAGTCTAGCATGCGTGCTTGTGCTGCAGAACACATAATGACATCCTATGTGCCATTTAAAGATGCAGAGATTTTTTATGAACTACGAAGTTACCAATAACATCGCCACCCTGACGATGGACGACGGCAAGGCCAACGCATTTGGACCGGCGCTTATAGCCGCGTTTAATGAAGCTCTTGATAGAGCTGAACGTGAAAAAGTCGGCGCCGTTATCGTGCGCGGCCGCGACGGCATGTTTTCTGCCGGCTTCGACCTCGGTGAATTCAAGAAAGGCGCTGAAGCCGGCACGGCCATGGCAAACGCCGGTTTTGAGCTGTTACTGCGTTTGTACAGCTTTCCGCTGCCGTTGGTTGCAGCCTGCACCGGACACGGCATTGCATTAGGCGCCTTTGTCATCATGACCTGCGACATGCGCATTGGCTGTCAGGGTAAGTTCAAACTGAGTCTGCCCGAGACGGCCATAGGCATGGAATTACCGCCATTGCTGATGGGACTGGCCGAGTCCCGCATTCCACCTAATTTCCTGACGCGTGTAGCGCTGAACTCTGAAAATTTTGATCCGGATCAGGCGGTAAGCGCCGGTCTACTGGATGAAACCGTCAGCGCTGACGAACTAACTGCGCGCAGTACTGATGCGGCTGAGAAACTCGCCCAATTACCGCAAGCACAGTTTGCAAAGAACAAGCTGGCCATTCGCGCAGTAGCGCTGCAATGCATGCGTGACGGTCTGAAGTAACTGGTGAAATCTTGAGCCCCTGACCTAAGCCAGCGGCTCAGATAACCTATCTCGCCAACAGATCTCTGGCGATATGAGTAATCTGAATCTCATCAGTACCCCCATAAATCTGCAATATTTTGGCGTCACGTGCCAACTGCTCAACGCGATACTCAGCCATGTAGCCGTTGCCGCCATGAATCTGCACCGCCTCCATCGCTACCTCCACTGCTGCCTGGGCTGCATATAGCTTCATAGCGGAAGCTTCTGCCAGCGAGGGGTTGCCGCCATGAGCCTGTAACTCGATGAATCGGAACACGATGTTCTGCAGGTTCACACGCGCTACTTCCATCTTTGCGAGCTTCAGCTGGATCAGCTGGAAATTGCCAATGGTCTGACCAAACTGCTCGCGCTCATTGGCATAGGCCACGGAAAGTTCAAGGCAGCGCTCGACAATACCCAGCGCCATAGCGGCGACACCGGCACGTTCCTGACCAAAAGTAGCTTTGGCGCCAGATCGTGCTGACACTTCCTCAGTCTCACCCAGTAGACGTTCCGGGCCCACTTTTACATCGTTCAGAAACAGCTCACCGGTGGGCGACGAATGAATACCCATTTTTCGGAACGGCTTGCTTTGCGCGAGACCCTCCATGCCGGAGTCAAGAATAAAGCTAAGCACTTTGCGGTCGCGGGCCTCAACGCCCTCCTCTTCCAGCTTGCAGATAAACACGATGGTATCCGCATAAGGTCCGTTGGTGATGTAGGTCTTGTTGCCGTTCAACAAGTAGCCGCCATCCTCTGTGCGCTTGCAAGAAGATTTCATGGAGCCAAAAGCATCGGAACCGGAATTAGGCTCAGTAATCGCCCAGGATCCAACGTGCTCAAGAGTGAGCAGTTTTGGGACCCAGCGTTCCTTCTGGGCGATTGTGCCCTTGGATAAGATGGCGCCCGCCGTAAGCCCAACACTGACACCCAGCGCGGTTACCATTCCAGGGCAGTACCGTGATAGCTCAATACTGGGAATCATCCGCATTGCCACGGCGTCCATACGCTGAGCGAGTTCTTCAGCGTTGGCAGGCGCCTGCTTTTGCTTGGTGGTGGGTTCTGCGGTTCCCGCGGCGATCGCTTTCTCGCGTTCAATGTCTTTTTCGAAGCGTTCTACCGCCATCACATCGGTACCAAAGGTTTTCATCATCTTACGCAACACGTCGTAAGGTGGCGTATCGCCGTGTTCAAGCACATCAAGATTCGGTTCAATTTCCGCTTCACAGAATTTGCGCATGGTATCGCGCACCATTAATTGTGTTTCACTCCACTCGATCATCTTTTTACTTCCTTCAGTCTGCTAATAATGCGCCACGGAGCCTACCACAAGTCATACGTTTTCCGATCACAAATCAGCCCGGTTTGAGCTCGAGTACACAACGGCGTAAGGTGAACGAAAAGTTGCCAAGGATACAGCTATGTCTAGAGTTTCTGATGCCGGAGGGTTTGATGGTTTTGCCGGGGTTTACGCTCACTGCCCGGATCTGTTCAAGGGGTTTATGTTCCGCTACGGGTTGCTCTGGTCACACAGCCGATTGGAGCCGGTGCTGAAGGATTTGGTACGCCTTAAATCTGCTAACATCAACCGCTGCCGCTACTGAATTCCCGCTCGATCTGCTGAGGCTCAGCGGAATGGTTTAACAGAAGAAATGGTGGTTCAAATGATGGACCATCGCGAGTCGGACCTTGATGAACGACTCAAAGTAGCACTTGATCTGACTGAAGATTTTGTCACCAACCACGCTCATGGTGTCGACGACGCTTTTATGGCGCGACTGCGTGAACACTACTCCGAAGAGGAGGTGGTCGAGTTAACCATTGCGATAGGCATCTGGGACTCGATTCACAAGTTTAATAACGTGTTTGATATACCCGAGGCGATAGAAAGTGGCTTATACAGCCTGGAGCCACCCGATGTGCCAGACGATATGCGGGAGCTTGTGAGTGATCCTGGCAATAAATACTAAACGCGGCGACATGGACGAATAAAGTCGCCCCCACAGGGGCACGCAAATTGTAGGGCAGAATTTATTCTGCCCAGCCCTTTACCCTAGCGATCCAACAAACTATCGAGGTCAACCGCCTTTACGCAAGCGCATAGGCGCCGCAACCAGCCTTCCATCATCTCACTGCCGCGGCCATCATCTATTTGCACATCATCATTGCCTGCCAATGTCGCAAACACGATCATCACCGCTCTAGCGTAGTCACGGCGCAGACTATCGAAGTCGTAGTCTGCAATATTTAGCGCTGCATGGTATTGGCGCAGAATATCATCACGCTCCTCAGCAGTAGCATGTTCATCCAGCGCGCTACTTATAAAGTAGGCCAAATCGTATGCGGCCGGCCCACTGCGCACCATTTGAAAATCCAGAAATGCACAGCCTTCTTCACTGAAAACCAGGTTGTCCAGTCGCAGGTCGCCATGCAGTAAAGTCGTTGGCGCCTGAGCGCAGAACGCAAAAACAAGCTCTGAGGTATGTTTGCGCAGCCACTCGATATGCCCTGCAACTGACGGCTCCAGCCGCTTCAGATAAGATTCGGAATGTCTTCTCAGCGACCCTTGGCGCATGCGGGCGTCGATATCCAATTCCATCAACCAAAAATGATCCTGCAAGGAGGCATCAGCCCAATAGCGTCGATGCAGTGCAGCAACCTCCTGCAATACATTCCCGCAGGCGGCCGCATCAATACCTACCAATTGGTCACCGGGCTGCATATCCTCGTAGTACTCTATCAACAACAGATAGCGTCGTTCCTTAGCACCAGCGGCGCGCATGGCTGCCCACGCCAGTAGACCGTTCATAAAACCCGGCAAGCGATCCAGAGCGCGGATAATCGGCTTCTGATTCTCAGACCCGCGATCACGATCGAATTCACTGAAATACAGTCGCGGCGCGCGAATCGGTAAATCATCACCGAACTCGCGAAAGAACATAATTTCACGCTCGTAAACCCCGAGTAACTCACCGACTACACGGTTCTCAAGTTTGGGTAGCTTGGCAATCAGGTAGCGCGGCACATCCGCACTACCACTACTGAGCTCCAGTCGAACTACGTCGCCCATAAAGCCAACGCCGGCACCCAGTACCCGTTGCTCTACGGAATTAATTTCGCCATCAAATAGAGTACTAAGCCAAGCAGCAGAGAGCTGCTCGGGAGTCTCTGGCAAAAATGACCGTTCAGTCATGAACCCCTAGGACTAGATCAAGCAAATCGGTGAGTTCGGCAATTTCGTAATCGGGCTCAGCTGTTACCTCCAGACCATGTGTCAGCGGAGTCTTAACACCCGGCTCTACAATACGTGCTGACGGCATACCAATGGCAGCGGCTCCAGCGACATCATGATGCAGGGAATCGCCGACAAAAAGCACTTCTTGCAACTTCAAACCACTTTTGGACAGCGCGTGGTGGTAGATTCCGGCGTGCGGCTTACAGGACTGCGCTTCTTCCGAACTGGTCCAATCATCCAGCCACTTGTCCAAACCATGATTGGTAACCAACGGATCTAAGTAGTCATCATCAATGTTACTGACAATGGAAACATAAATACCTTTTGCCCTTAGCCCCGCTAAAGTGCTGTGACAGTCTGCTCTTATCGGTAGGTTCGTAACCACAGCTTCAAGCTGCAGCTGATGAAATTCCTCGGCAAGTTGCGGCGAGGCTTGCAGACCGAACCCGTCCAAAAAAAGACGCAAGGTGTCTTGAAACAGGTCTTTGTGGAGAAAATAATTGTCCTTGCCGTAACGCTCGCCCACTTCGGCCGCTGCCACACCCCAGGCTGCTCCAATAGCCTCAGGGGCTGCATCCAAGCGCAGGGTGCGCACCACATGTGCTATGCCAGCACTGCCAAGTCGCCCACTGTAGCTGAATAAAGTACCACCAAGATCGAAAAATACGCCTTTGAACGCCAACGTTAGACTCCCTAAGTTTAGCCTAGATTAGCACGTTTGCAGGAAGGCGCCAGCGGGCTCACAACGCTCGACCTGAGTATTCTAGGATCTCATTACCAAGGCATGGCTTTGCCATCGTAGTTAAAGAAGCTTCCATTGGCCGACTCATCAAGTCCGGTAATAACCTTGAACAGTCCCGCGGCACTCTGCTCGGATGAGATTTGCCCGGCGCCGCCATTGATATCAGTTTTGACATAGCCTGGATGGAGTACCACAAACACCACCCCGGTCTTACCCTGATCAACGGCTAACGTCTTAGTGAAACTGTTAAGAGCCGCTTTACTGGCGCGGTAACCCAAGCAACAACCAAACGTGTTGAGCTGCATGCTCCCCATCATACTACTGACATTGGCCACTATTTTACCTTCGCTGGCTGCGACATTGGGCAACAAAGCTTGGGTCACTCGCAAAGGACCTAGCGAATTGACCTGATACTCAGTGAGAAGACCTTCAATATCCAGCTGTGAAAAATCACGCGCTTCAGGGCTCAGCATACCCGCATTATTGATCAGAATATCGATAGGCTGCTTGCCCACTGCACCGGCAAGTCTGGCGACACTTTCCGGGTCAGTCACATCCAACTGTTCTACTCTGACTGAAAGAGCTTGCAGAGCTGTGGCTGCGGCAGGCCTGCGAGCGGTGCCAATCACCGAATACCCCGCGTTGCTGAAAACCTCAGCCAGAGCCAGTCCTATCCCCCGGTTGGCGCCGGTTATCAGAACTGTTCCTTCGCTATCGTCAGCGGATACCGTCGCTGGAGTATATGTTGCAGCAATACTCAACAGTAAAACACTCATCAACTTGCGGGTGCGTTGGAACATAGTGACGACTCTCTCTGGAAAATGGTGATGGCAGTATAGAATGCCGCTGGCCGGAAAGGCAGAGCCCGGGCAAAGAAAACCCCACTGCTGAAAAATCTCCCCACAAGCACGCTTCGCTTACTCTATACTTTCCAATCATATCCACTTAAAAAGGCCAGCATCATGCGCAAAATTCTCTGGGGTCTAGCCATTACTCTCCTAGTGGTTAGCGCCGCTATCTTGAGCCTGCAAGCACCGACACAATGGCAGCCAGGAGAGGTAGTGCGTACCCCCCAGGACCGCTTCAATAACCTACCGGACTACCCTTTCGCCGCCAACTATAAGGAAATTTCGGGTTATCGGGTTCACTACCTCGACGAAGGCCCTCGCGACGGCAGCCCCATTTTGTTACTGCACGGCCAGCCATCCTGGAGCTATCTCTATCGCCATATGATCCCGCCACTGGCCGCGGCTGGGTTTCGCGTGGTCGTTCCCGATCTCGTGGGCTTTGGCAAGTCTGACAAGCCCATCGCCCAGAGCGACTATTCATACCAGATGCACGTCGACGTGATTACTACCCTGGTGCGTGAGCTTGATCTGCGCGATGCCACCTTCTTCGGACAAGATTGGGGCGGCCTGATTGGGCTTCGCGTTGTCGCCGATGAACCGGACCGTTTCGCCAGAATTATGATCTCCAATACCGGCTTGCCAGCGGCTGGCGGCATCGGCGGTTGGGTTGGCTATCCCTTGTTCAGAATGGCCGTATGGGCCAAGGGTGACGTCAACGAGCTGGCGCCCGAGGGTACGGATTTTTCCTTCGCAAGCTGGGTCGCCTACGCGCTGACTACCGATAACTTTGATATGGAGAACCTGTTCCAGACCGCCACCTCACGCGAACTGTCCAAGGCTGAGCTTGCGGGCTATGCAGCGCCATTCCCAGACGAAGCCCATCTGGCGGGAGCGCGCATCTTTCCCTATCTGGTTCCAAGCCAACTGCGGCAAAATGATCGGGCCATGCGTGAGGTATACGACCAGTGGTCCAAGCCTTTCCTTACGGCGTTCGGGGATTCAGATCCGGTAACAGCGGGCATGGATAGCCTGTGGCAGGAGCGCGTGCCAGGTGCTGCAGGCCAACCCCATGTTACTGTGCAAAACGCCAACCACTTCATTCAGGAAGACCAACCTGAACGTCTTGTAGAACTGTTAAGCGATTTTATCGAAGGCAGTTAAGCCCAGACGGTGAAGCCCTATGCGGACTAATTCATGCGTCCGCTTTCATCACCGTGCAGCTCAGGACAGCGGATACCCCCGGGAGAATCGATCAAGGCCACACAGCGATTACAGTGTGTACAACCACTGCGGTAGGACTTGCCCGCATCCAACGCGGCCTTGGCGTTATTCGCATAGGCTGGATCAGCCAGCAACGGACGTCCCAGCTGAACAAAGTCAACGCCCGCAGACATAACTTTTTCAAAACTCTCCATGGTTGAGCAGCCACCAATGTAAATCAGCTTGGCATTCTTCATCCGGTCACGTACCTGCTGCGCGCCTTCCATAAAGTACAGCTCTTCATAGGGGTAGTTCCGAAACATCTTCGGCCCCATGATTTTCAACCCGGTTTTCATGATGATGTTCTTTTCCTGCTCGATCATGCCGTGCACGATGCTTGGACCACGAAACATTTTCATAACATTCATGGAACTGGTACCACCACTGGTAATGACACCATCAATACCCGCTTCATCCAGCATACCGGCTGACTCAACGGATTCGTTCTGCTGCAGGCCGTCACGTACCCCATCCATCAAACTAATTTTGGCAACGACCGGAAAATCGTCCCCCACCGCTTTACGGACGGCTTCCAATGCTCGCAATGGCAGTCGCATGCGATTTACCAGGCTGCCGCCATACTCATCGTTGCGTTTATTGGTGCGAGGGCTAATAAACTGACTGAGGCCGTAGCCGTGACCCATGTGTAGCTCTATGGCATCAAAGCCGACTGATTTCATGAACACACCAGCGTCATAAAATGTTTGCACCATCTCGTCAATTTGCGGGTGAGTCATAGCGCCCGCAAAAGGCATACCGGCAGGTAATCCCAACATATTGATTTGTCTTGATGGGCCCATAGGGCGCTTAAGACGAGTGAGGTTTCTATTCTTCGAAAAATTGCCGCAGTGCGCCATTTGTCCGGAGACTCTGGCACCGGTAGCCTGCAACTTTTGAAGAGTGGCAGTTAGCTGCGGGCGAATGCCCTCGTGCATAAACATCATTTGATCATTGAGCCGACCGTCACTTTCAGTCGCGCAATACGCTAGCGTGGTCATACCAATACCACCTTCGGCGATACCCAAATGAAAATTCAACAGCTGATCTCCAGGCACGCCATCCGGGGTTTTACCCTCAAACGTACCCGCCTTTATCAGGCGATTACGTAATTCCAGCTTACCTAGCATGGCGGGCTGAAAGGCTCTCTGTAGATTCTGGCTCATCGCGCGCAACTTATTCGATACTTTGATGCAATAACATAGGGCATCAGATCAGATATTGAAATAGCCATAATCCCAATAGGCTCAATACAAAAAAGACTAGCAATCCATACGCCCACGGATCAACCTTGCCTGGTAGTAGATACCAACCATCCTGTTTCAGAGGTCGATTTTCCTCAGCAAATAAAGTTGCCTGACCCTTTACTGTGTATGGATGGTAGTGTTGCTGCCAGCCGTCCAGAAGCACACTCGCAGCCCAGCCAACGGCGACGGTGACAAACCCACCAATAGCGCAATACCACGGCCAGGCCACATCGGCCCATACTTCCAATGCCCACAAGCTGATAAAGCCTGCCGCCACGCCAATCAGAACGCCTCTTTCAGTCGCATGCTTGGAGTAAAAACCCAGCCCGTAGCAACCGAGTTTTGCGCCGACAAAAAACGATCCAATCTTACTTAGAATTTCCAGCACAGAGCCTTCACTGGATATGAACATCAAGGCCGGCACCACAATAAAAGCACCCCAGGCGACCGTGAAATATCGTGTGGCCTTGAGGTAGTGCCTGCTTCCGTTTCTCTGCCCCGTGTTGCACCGAACCAATGACGACCCCGGCTGAATGAAGTCCGTCCTGCAGTCAGCGCAAGGTGATCGCGCCCCTGTGGTATCTGACAGGGTCCATTGCTATTCTTGTTTAAGACCGCCAAAACGCAGCAGGCATCTTCGCCATTACGTTTGGTATTACTTATTCAGGCCTAACGACCTGCCCCGGGATTTTTATGAGCAATAAGAATGTAGAACACGCAGATATTGTGATTATAGGTGCGGGTTTCTCAGGAATGTACGCTATACATCGCCTACGCAACTACAAGGTTGTATGCCTTGAATCTGGCGCTGGCGTGGGTGGAACCTGGTACTGGAACCGATACCCGGGAGCACGGGTGGATATTCAAAGCGTTGAGTATTCGTATGGCTTCGACGAAAAACTGCAGCAGGAATGGCACTGGCCAGAGTACTTCTCCGCCCAGCCAGATCTGGAGCGGTATGCAAATCACGTCGCGGACCGTTTTGATCTGCGCGAGCATATCCGCTTTTCCAACCCAGTCAAAAGCATGCAATTTGATGAAGTAGAGAATCGTTGGCATGTTTACACAGACAACGGCGATCATTTGCTGTGCCGTTATGTTATTGCTGCCACAGGCAGCCTGACAGCTCCAAACATGCCGCCCTGGCCAGGCCGAGACAGGTTTAAGGGCGACATCTATCACACGGCTAGATGGCCGGCACAGGGCGTTGATTTCGCTGGCAAGCGGGTTGGTTTTATCGGCACCGGATCTACCGGCATTCAGGCTATGCCGATTATTGCTGAACAGGCCCAAGAGCTAGTGGTCTTTCAACGCACCCCGGCGTTTTGCATGCCCTCTGGAAACAGACCTCTTGACCAGGCTTATGAACAAGACTGGAAAGCCAATTATGAAGATCGTCGCAGACAGATGTTGCAGACCTACGGCGCTTCAATCATTGAGTATCCGACAGCAACAGCTGCTGAATGCAGCCCAGAGCAGCAAGCAGAAATTCTTGAGCAGGCGTGGAATTCAAAAAGCTCCTTTCAGCTGCTGTTTGCATTTCGAGACGTGATGACCAATGCCGCAGCCAATGAATTGGTCTGTGAATTCGTACGCGATAAAATCCGCTCAATAGTGAAAAACCCAGAAACCGCCACGTCACTCTGCCCAACTACCTACCCCATCGGCGGTAAGCGACTGTGTATCGGCAATGGTTACTACGACATGTATAACCGTGACAATGTAACCCTGGTAGACGTGAAAGAGTCCCCTATTGCCGAATTTACGGAATCAGGCCTGCGTACCTTGAGCGCAGACTACGACCTGGACGTGATCATCACCGCCACCGGCTTTGACGCAGTTACCGGCGCCATGTCCCGCATAGATATTCAGGGCAGCAACAAGTCCACCCTAACCGACAAGTGGGCTGAGGGCCCTACCACCTATCTCGGCGCAATGGTTTCCGGGTTTCCCAATATGTTTATGATTCACGGCCCTTCAACCCCGGCTGCTCAGGCTCAAATGATTACCACCGGTGAGTGGCAGGTCAATTGGACCGCCGATATCATCGATCGCATGGAGCATGAAGGCTTGGTGCACATTGATGCAACCGAGCAGGCTGAGCAGCAGTGGGCTGAGGAAGTCGACATGGTGTCAGAACAATCGCTGCACAAGTTTGCTGACTCCTGGTACAACGGCAAAAACATTGAGGGCAAGAAAGGCGGATTTATGATTTATGTGGGTGGGTTCCCGCGCTTTGCCGAGCTGTGTGATTCAGCTGTCGCCAATGGTTATGAAGGCTTTATTCGAAAATAGCCTGACTTTTCAGCCGACAAGCCACCTACAAGAAGCCGATAATCGAGTTGGACTTGCGTCCAGTGTTATGACGACCAAGGGCTTACACTAAAACAATGATATGCGCCTGCCGCGAGGCGCTGGAATCTTGTGCTCCTCAGGCAGCAAACAAATCCGCTCCATTCGATTAATGCTGCCGTCCAAGTATTCCCAGACCATCTGATCGCCTTCCAGATAGCGCGCTACCACTTTCGGCCCCCAGCCGAAGGCATAGAAGTTGAGTACCCCCTCCTCCCAGATCATGGAGGCGGAGGTCCGCATACAGAAATCTCTTGCGCCAACACTGAATAAGACAGCACCCTCGGTGTCGTTGGTGTTGAGACCCGCGCTGCTGTTAGGCCCGTAGTCATGAATAATCCCCGAGGATGTCACAACCACTCGGCTGCCGCATTGCTCCACTCGCTCTACGTGCCCCCTGTGCGCGCCTTCCACTGCGTGCCAAAGCCCGCGGATATCCTCAGCACCTGCTGGCAAGGGCTCAGTGCACTCGGCAAGAATAGGCAAGGGGAAGTGGCTGTAGGCACACCCGGGCGTATTGCCCTTGGCAATATCCTCCGCCTGTTTACCACTGCCATCCAGTTGAGGAAGTTCACAGTAATTGAGGACGCTACCATCACCGGCAAGCGCAGCCGGGTCGGTAGTCAACGGTGGGCGCGCAGAGAGGAACCCCAGCCAGAATATCAACAGGAACGCTCCGATCAGCGTCATTGCGCTTGAAAATAATAGCTTTCTAATTATCCCATCCTCCAATAAGCACTGCTCTAGTCAGCTCTAGTCAGCTCTAGTCAGCTCTAGAGAACTATCATGCCACCAAGCCTGAAAGCGCCAGCTATAGAAAATCTATCCGGGTAGCACAAGGCAAAATAGTAATTCCAGATAGACCGCAACAGCAATTTCGCCAAACATGCATATTGGCACTACCTATGTCATATTATATTTACATATTTCCTGGCTGCTAGTAAAGTCCTTAAAGCCAGCTCTCCGTAACGTACTCTGCTTATGCAGATTGCTCTAACTGGCGCGCAATTGTAGGTGCTAACACATATACTTCGATATCAGCTCAGCGCTTTCGATGAATTCTTCAGGAGTAGACAAAATGAAAAGGTCCATCTTACTTTCAATGACGCTTTTGGCAGTCATCATGCTCGCCTACTCCCAGCGCGCTACCATCGCGACCCAGTTATTAGAAAAAGGGCTGGAATCACGCCTGGGGGCAGACCGCGTAACGGAACTTGAAGATGGCTTACACTTGGCGCTGTGTGGCGCTGGCGGCCCACTACCCTCACCCAATGCGTCTGGACCCTGCGTGGCGGTCATTGCCGGCAAACAGCTTTTTGTCGTCGATGTGGGCACCGACAGTCCCCGCAATCTGGGTCGCATGGGATACCAGACCGGCAATGTGCAGGGCGTATTCCTTACCCATTTCCACTCAGATCACATAGACGGCCTCGGCGAACTAGCCACACTGCGTTGGGCAGGTGGTGATAACAAGCAACCATTGCCCGTTCACGGCCCTGTGGGCGTAGAGCGCGTTGTTGACGGCTTCAACATGGCCTACGCTCAAGACTTCGTCTATCGCAATGAACACCAC
Organism: Candidatus Litorirhabdus singularis; assembly: GCF_026262625.1. GTDB lineage: Bacteria > Pseudomonadota > Gammaproteobacteria > Pseudomonadales > Halieaceae > Litorirhabdus > Litorirhabdus singularis. The sequence continues at coordinate 24,552 of NZ_SHNN01000002.1, read as the reverse complement.
GGCGACAGTGTAGCGCCACTGAGCGGCGCTGGGTTAGTTGCCAAACCCTTCACCAAGCCTGCCTTGGGCGAGCTCGCGACGCTTATCGATGACGGCGAACTTAAGGTGGAAGCCCTCGCTGTTGAGCACGCTCCTGTGGAGCCTGCTGTCGGCTATCGCTTCAGTTACAAGGGCAGGACGATCCTTATCACTGGCGATACCGTGAAGTATGCCAATATCGAACAGTTTGCGCAGGGAGTCGACCTGCTGGTACACGAGGCACTCGCGCCCAATCTGGTGAATATGATGCACGAGGCGGCTAACAAAAATGGCAACGAGATCCTCGCCAAGATTACCCACGACATTCTGGACTATCACGCCAGCCCGGTAGAGGCTGCAGAGACCGCCCGCGATGCCGACGTTGGCCACCTGCTCTACTATCACATCGTGCCGCCGCTTATCATTCCGGGTCAGAAAACGCTGTACCTGAACGGCGCTGAAGATATTTTTCCGAACTACACCATCGGCGCCGATGGTGTGGCGTTTTCGTTACCCGCCAATTCCAAGGAGATCATACAGACCAGTAATGGTCTTTAAGCCAGAAACTGCTCTTTGCGTCGCAGTTTGTCGAAGGTTGGTTCTGCACCTCCAAAGCTCTCCGCCATACAAACAAAAAGCACGGCACTAGGCCGGGTCTTTTGTGAGGGATTGCTCAGACCAGCCTCAGGGCTGTTCTGACCCCTGCGGGGCGTCCTCGCTACGCTGCGGGCGGCCAAACTGCTCCTTACGTCGCAGTTTGTCGAAGGTTGGTTCTGCACCTCCAAAGCTCTCCGCCATACAAACAAAAAACCCGGCACTAGGCCGGGTCTTTTGTTTGTATGGCGGAGAGCGAGGGATTCGAACCCTCGATAGGGTATTAGCCTATACGCCCTTAGCAGGGGCGCGCCTTCAGCCACTCGGCCAGCTCTCCAGAAGCGCGGCATAATACCACAATGGAGGGAAAATCAAAGGCCGAGAGGTCGGATTATTCGGGCTTATCGTCTGATTCGTCTTCGTCCTGAATACGGTTGTATATTTCTTCGCGATGTACAGCCACGTGCTTGGGAGCATTTACCCCCAGACGAACCTGATTACCCTTTACGCCAAGCACAGTTACGGTAACCTCATCCCCTACCATCAGTGTTTCACCGACGCGTCGTGTGAGTATAAGCATGTCTTGGTCCTGTATTCTGTAGTGACTGCGTCTGCCAACGGCAGCCCTGCTTCCAATGCGATCATCGCAGACGAATAAATTAAAAATGTGCCTTAAGTATCGTGCACATCACTGTAAAAGCAAGTATATAAACTAACACTTACTAATTAGTCAACAACAACGCCGGTAGGTTCCACTTCCAACTCAAATACGGAGTGCAGTGAGCGCACGGCTAACTCCAGAAACTTTTCATCAATGACGACCGATATCTTGATTTCCGAAGTGGTGATCATCTGTATATTGATTGCCACGTCTGCCAGTGCCTCAAACATCTGACTGGCAACACCAGCATGCGAACGCATACCCACGCCTACCAGACTCACTTTGGCGATCTTATCATCAGCGATCACTTCACGGGCATTAAGCTCCGCGGCAATCCTGTCCAGTATTCCCTTGGCACGTTCCATCTCATCGCGATGCACGGTGAAGGTAAAATCAGTACTGCCATCAATCGAGACATTTTGTACGATAACGTCGACTTCAATGTTCGCCGCACCTATAGGTCCCAGTATCTTGTGCGCAACTCCAGGGGTGTCAGGTACTCCCAGCACGGTCAACTTGGCTTCGTCCCGAGTAAAGGCTATACCGGCAATCGTAGGCGTTTCCATATCAGTTTCGTCCTCTACTCTGATCAATGTACCGGGGCCATCCTGAAAGCTATGCAGGACGCGCAGTGGCACTTTGTACTTACCTGCAAACTCTACCGCTCTTATTTGCAAGACCTTGGAGCCCATACTGGCCATTTCCAGCATTTCTTCAAAAGTCACTGAATCGAGGCGGCGGGCGCCGTCCACCATGCGTGGGTCAGTGGTATAAACCCCGTCAACATCAGTATAAATTTGGCATTCATCAGCTGTCAGCGCCGCTGCCAGTGCGACCGCAGTGGTGTCTGAACCACCCCGCCCCAACGTGGTGATGTTGCCATTCTCGTCGACACCCTGAAACCCGGCCACAACCAGCACATAGCCCGCATCAAGGTCGCCGCGCAGGCGTTGATCATCAATTTCGCGTATACGTGCCTTGGTATGTGCGTCGTCGGTCAGAATACGCACCTGGCTGCCATTATAAGACTTCGCCGGTATCCCGCGCTTGTTCAGCGCCATGCTAAGCAGGGCTGTTGTGACCTGCTCGCCCGTGCTCACCAAAACGTCCATTTCGCGGAGTGTCGGGGATGCTGAAATTTCCTGAGCCAAACCAATCAGGCGATTGGTTTCACCGCTCATCGCCGACACCACAATCACGAGCTGATGGCCGTCCTTGCGAAAACGTTCCACTTTATCGGCCACGGCTTCTATTTTCTCAATAGAACCGACCGAGGTACCACCAAATTTTTGTACAATTAGGCTCATAACACCATGAAATCTATAGTAATTGTTTCGCTGAGGCAGGCCTCAACGAAAGGGCGCGTATTAAACACCAAATTGAACAGAAATTAAACCGTCAGAAATACCAAGGGCGCCGCAGCGCCACTGATCTCAGAGTTGTGACTGAACCCACTCAGGTACCGCCGCCAATGCGGCATCCAGCCCCGCCACATCGCTGCCACCACCTTGCGCCATATCAGGACGACCACCGCCCTTACCGCCCAAACGCCCGGCAAACTCACGCATCAAATCACCTGCTTTGACCTGGTCAGTCAGATCTTTGGTAACACCGGCGCTCAAGGCTATCTTGTCATCCTCGACGGCCGCCAGCAGTATCACCGCACTGCCCAGCTTGTTCTTGAGTTGATCCATGGTGTCGCGCAGCGATTTCGCGTCTGCGCCGGCCACATTAGCCGCCAGCACCTTGAAACCACCGACTTCCACCGCGTCGCCGGCCAAATCGCCACCCGCTGAGCTGGCAAGCTTCTGCTTCAGCTGAGCCAGTTGTTTTTCCAATTCACGATTTTCTGTACGCAACGCTGCCACTTTATCGGTGACATTGCTGGAGTTGCCTTTTACGACATCACAGATTGCCGCAAGACGCGCTTCAGCTTCATCCATTGCTGCCAGCGCAGAAGCTCCCGTGACGGCCTCAATGCGGCGCACTCCTGCCGAAATTCCCGACTCTGAGGTAATGCGCAGCAATCCAATATCACCCGTGCGAGTGACGTGGGTGCCGCCGCAGAGTTCGACAGAAAACCCATCGCCCATACTCAATACCCGCACTTCATCGCCATACTTCTCACCGAATAACGCCATGGCTCCGGCAGCGACAGCGCTGTCCATATCGGTAACCTGAGTCTCTACTGCAGTGTTAGTGCGGACCTGTGTATTGACGATAGCCTCAATTTGCTTGATCTGCTCAGCGCTTACGGCCTCGCCATGAGAAAAGTCAAAGCGCAGTCGCTGGGCGTCCACCAGGCTGCCCTTCTGAGCCACATGGTCACCCAACACCTGTCGCAAAGCCGCATGTAACAAATGCGTAGCAGAGTGATTCAAAGCCGTTGCTTCGCGAACTTCGGCGCTAACCTCTGTGGTCAGTGTATCGCCCACACTGATACTACCTTGCTGCAACACACCATGGTGCAGGTGTTGATTACCGCCCTTGCGGGTAGTTGCTACTTCAAAATTGATGTCTGCAGCAGTCAGGTAACCACTGTCACCCACCTGGCCGCCAGATTCCGCATAGAACGGTGTACGATCCAGCACCACCACCGCGTTATCTCCCGCGCGGATGCTCTCCACTATCTCGCCATCGCTCAACAAAGCCGTTACCGTGCCAGCACCGGCCAGAGCGTCGTACCCGGTAAACTCAGTACTGCCTTCCAGCTCCAGCGCATCGTTGTAGTCGATGCTGAAACTGCCTGACTCCTGCGAACGTCTGCGCTGCTCAGCCATTGCCGCATCGTAGCCGGGCATATCCAGGCTCAGACCTCGTTCTCGTGCAATATCGTTGGTCAGGTCAACCGGGAAACCGTAGGTATCATAAAGCTTGAACACCACCGCACCTGGAATTTCAGACCCCGGCAGATCGGTCAGCGCTTCTTCCAACATACCCATGCCATTATCCAGGGTTTTTGCAAACTGCTCTTCTTCCGCCAACAACGCTTTCTCGATCCGCGCTTGTTCCTTGAGCAGGTCAGGATAGGCAGCGCCCATTTCTCGTGCCAACGGCCCCACCAGCTTGTGAAAGAACGGCTGCCGGGCACCCAATTTATTACCATGTCGAATCGCCCGCCGCACGATGCGTCGCAGCACGTAACCGCGGCCTTCATTGCCAGGCAGCACGCCGTCTAGCACCAAAAAGGCACAGGACCGAATATGATCGACAATCACATTCATAGAATTGTGTTCTAGCGAATCCAGGCTGAGCACCTCAGCCGCTGCTTTCAGCAGGTTTTGAAACAGGTCTATTTCGTAGTTGGTGTGCACGCCTTGCATAACCGCCGCAACGCGCTCCAATCCCATGCCGGTATCCACCGATGGCGCCGGTAAGGGCTCCATATTGCCCTGGCTATCGCGGTTGTACTGCATGAACACCAGGTTCCAAATTTCGATATAGCGATCCAGATCATCATCTTCCGAGCCGGGTGGCCCACCCGGCACTTCAGCACCATGGTCATAGAACACTTCTGAGCTTGGTCCGCAGGGCCCGGTATCACCCATCTGCCAAAAATTGTCTTCGTCCAGGCGTGATAAGCGATCGGGGCTGACACCCACCTCGTTAATCCAAATGTCAGCCGCTTCGTCATCGGAGACATGCACCGTGATCCACAGCTTCTCAGCCGGCAACCCGAGGGTGACGGTCAGAAACTCCCAGCAATATTGTATGGCTTCACGCTTAAAATAATCGCCGAAGCTGAAATTACCCAGCATCTCGAAAAAAGTGTGATGGCGCGCGGTATAGCCCACGTTTTCCAGATCATTATGCTTGCCACCCGCGCGCACACAGCGCTGGCTGCTGGTAGCTCGATTATAAGCACGCGGGTCCCGCCCCAGAAAAGTATCCTTGAACTGGTTCATTCCGGCGTTGGTAAACAGCAGCGTCGGGTCGTCTGCGGGCACCAGTGAACTGCTCGCCACACGGGTGTGGCCTTGCTCTTCAAAATAGGCCAGAAAGGCCTCACGAATCTCAGCGCTTTTCATATCAGGCATCGAGTCCTTGTGCCAATTGTGCTTCCGCCATGGTGCGGCCCGCAAGAATATGCAGATGCAGGTGATATACCGTCATACCCACGCCTTCACCATTATTAATCAACAGTCGGTAGGCCTCATCAACCCCCAACTGCTTCGCCACTGTATTGGCCGCCAGCAACAAATGCCCCAGCAGCGCCTGATCTTCAGCCTGTGCCGCAGACAACTGCGTGATCGGCTTGCGCGGAATCACCAGTACGTGCACCGGAGCCTGGGGATTTATATCGTTGATCGCCACACAGTGCTCATCTTCATAGATAAACTCCGAGGGAATCTCGCCACTGATGATCTTCGCAAATATAGTATCGGACATTGGCTTAACCCAGTTTCTCGTCAGCGGTAAGCTGGCGTGCTTCTGTCTCGAGCATTACCGGAATACCATCGCGCACAGGGTAGGCCAGCCCGCTCGCCTTGCAAACCAGTTCCTGTTGCTCGTCGTTGTACTCCAGGGGAGCCTTGCTTACCGGGCATACCAGTATGCTCAGGAGTTTCTTGTCTATCATGCCAGTGCTCGTCAGGGTTGTATTCAGGGCGCGTATTATATGCACTTTAGGGCATCGGTGGTACCAGCAGCTGCGGGTCTACCCGACGCCCGCGCCAATTCATCCGCCAATCGAGATGTGGACCGGTGGCGCGCCCGGTAGCGCCGACCTCACCAACAATGTCTCCAGGCTCGACACTCTGCCCAACCCGGGCCAAAACTTTGCTCATATGCAGAAAGGTAGACGTCACCTGGCTGCCATGGTCGATGATCAAAGTACCCCCGGAATAAAATAAATCAGGCTCTGCCAGCACCACAATGCCTGCGGCGGGCACCGATACCGGGGTACCCTTGGGCACCGCTACGTCTACCCCATAGTGAGGCCTGCCTGGGGTTCCATTGTAGACGCGTTGACTGCCATAGACCCCAGAGATGGGGCCCTGCACTGGCCACTGAAATCCGGCCATAAAGTCTGTACCGGCATGACTTTTACTGCGGGCATCGCGCACCAATTGGCCCTCACGTCGAATCCGCTCTAAATGCTCAGGGTCTGGCGTGACAGTTCGCTGGGGCACTCCTTCCACCCGCTGGATGTTGTACTCACGCGCGGCTACCTGCAGAGTCTGCTGGCAAGCCGCTGGCCCGCTGACCACCAACTCTGCCGTTGCTGCCTGATCGCGGCCAAAGCCAAATACCACCTCACCGCCTGCACCAACCTGTAACAATTGATCATCCAGCCTCACTTCACTACCTGACGCTACTTTCCCCCACAGCAGCGCGCCCTGTCTCGGCTCACCACTCAGTTCAACACAGGCACTCGCGAACGCCGAGTGACTGAACAACCCCAGCAGTATGAGGACTGTTAGTGTGCAGGGTGCCCGCTTACTGGACTTATAGGGTGTTCTGGTTTGCGGCATCAAAAACATCGTTATTCACATTCGGGGTTAGTGCAGTAACATACCCAAATGGGACGCTATCGACCACCCCGCGCACGCGGTTCTGCTTATATCACTCCGGAAGGAGAGGCTACTCTGCGCGCGGAAGTACATCAGCTGTGGAAGGTAGAGCGGCCAACCGTTACCGCTACCGTTCACGAAGCCGCCAAAAATGGCGATCGCTCAGAAAATGGTGATTACATTTATGGCAAGCGGCGCCTGCGTGAAATCGACAGTCGCGTGCGCTTTCTGAATAAACGTCTCGAAGAGTTAGATGTCGTGGACCGCCTGCCCTCGTCTACCGACAAGGTCTATTTTGGCGCTTGGGTAACACTGGAGAACGAAGCTGGCGAGACCGTCCACTATCGCATCGTGGGCCCGGATGAATTTGACCTGCGCCAACAAAAACTGAGCATGGACTCACCGCTGGCCAAAGCCATAATGGGCAAGCGGGTTGACGATGAAGCGGTCGTGCAGAGCCCGGAAGGCCCGGTGTACTGGAGCATTGTCGCTATCAGCTACGTGGCACCTGACTAGCCAGCCGGTTTACAGTAACGCTCAAACAGCGCCGTATGCTGAGGAAACTGCGCACTTAGCTGGCTCACACTACCCAGCTCCATATCAGCATATTCAAAACCCGGCACCACGGCCTCGCTGATCAAGCCGTATTCTCCAACACTTAGGTGAGTGCACTTCCAGGTGCCTCCGGGAACTGCCAATTGCAGTACCTCTCCCGCAGCGGCATCGCTGCCAAGTACGTGGCGCGACAAAACCCCGTCAGGTTGCAACAGGTAATAATCCAGCGCTGCTCCCTGATGAAAGAAATGCACAATGTCGGAACGATTGCGGTGCCAGTAACCCAGCGGCGAGTCGTCACTGAGCATATAGTAGATGCAGGTGAGGCTCAGCCTCTCCTCATCGCCAGCGGGATCGGCGCTAAATTGCTGACTCGCAAAGCTGCGCTTGAAGTAGCCGCCCTCTATATGCGCTTGCAGACCGAGCTGATCAATCCACTGCTGCTTATTCACCGCCAAGGACCGCCTTATGCAGTGGGCGCCAGCACGGCAAAGGCAAACCCTTTTTCCGTCAAAGGTGCCAGCAGGTCAGTCAGCTTGCGCAGGGAATCTGGCAAAGACTTGGGGCTGCGGTACTGCTTTCCAGGCATAATGACGAACGCCTTGGCGGATTGCTCTTTGCCGCCACGCCAGTACTTGGTACCAGGCTTCTTCTGCAGGTTTTTGACCCAAAAAGACTTATCACCGCGCACGGTACTGACCACAACATGGTCCAGAATACGGGCAGCCACCAGCGGCGTGCGACGTTTCTGCCCAGACTTGAAGCCGGTCGATTCAAGCAATATAAGACCTGCCGGTAAACAGCCTGGTGACCCTATGCCACGGCGGACAGCGGGTTCAACAACACCATTGAGACGACGGAAAAATTCACGTTCCAGTTTTTTCTGATCAAAAGCCATTTATAAGTACTCCGCTACCATTTTTTCCGATTCCTGCCACAGCCGCTCTACCAACTCTTCATTATCGGCATGCTTACTGTATGAGGCGCGTTTGCAATCGCTGAAATATTCTCCGGTTACACCGTCCAAATCCGGATGCGCCGCAACATAACACTGAGTTGCACTGCCCTGCGGTATGGTCTTTTCAATCAATCCGGCAAATATCGAGATGAAGCGAATCAGGAAGCCGCCGGCATCACGGCCCAAATTAGTTCGAATAATACCGGGATGCAGTGCGTTGGCAGTGACGCCGGTGCCTTCGAGTCGTTTTACCAGTGCTTTGGCTGTCATCAAATTGGCCAGCTTGGATTGACCATAGAAGCGCCAGGCATCGTAACCCAAACCCGCGTCCAGGTTGTCAAAGTCTATGCCGCGGCGATTACTGGTCATATGCGCTGCGCTGGACAGAATAACAATTCGTCCCTTGGCTTGTTTTACCGGCTCCAGTAAGTGCTGCAACAACAAAAAGTGGCCAAGATGGTTGGTCGCAAATTGCATTTCCACTCCATTCGCCAACGTCAATTCTCGCGGCGCCATAATCCCCGCGTTCAAGATCAGCATATCAATCGGCACACCCATAGCCTTGATCGCCAGTCCACACTCTCTAACCGAAGCCAGGTCGCTCAGCTCACAGGCCAGCGGTGTAGTCTCCCCGTCGATACCAGCACAGGCCTCATTCGCCTTCTCCAGCGTTCTCGCCAAGCCAATAATATGCGCGCCGCGGGCTGCCAGCACGCGCATCGTCTCCAACCCAAGCCCTGAATTAACACCGGTAATAACGGCCACCTGGCCACTGAGGTCAAGATCCTCGGTAACCTGATCTGCAGTAGATCGTTTGTTGAATGTCATTGTGTGTTCCTCATGTCGGACATCGAAGTGCGCTTAGGATAGACTCTTTCGTAACAATGTGAAGGACAATGTAAACAGTGACTGATAATACGGCAGAGTTGGCGTACCAAGCTCAGGTACAACGCGACCTGCCGCGCAACTTCGTCGTTCATCTTGTGCATGGCATGCTCGGCCAAACCGGCTTCAGGCTGGTCAACACACCTACGTTCGTCCCCGCCTACATACTGTTGCTATCCGGGGGGTCAGACTTTGCTGTCGGGCTGGCGCTGGCATTACAAGCCTTGGGCAGTACCCTAACGCCGATGATCAGCGCCAACCTGGTGGGCCACCGCCAACGCGTGCTGCCGATGGGCATCGTTACCGGCGGCGCCATGCGCTTATGCGTCCTCGCCCTCGCGCTTGCTGGCTTCTTCCTCCCTCAGAATGTGGCTTTGTACGCAGTCATTGCCAGTTTGGGTCTGTTTGGTCTGTTCGCTGGCATGCAGATAGTGGTATTTCAGACCTTACTGGCGAAAGTCATCCCCGTATCCAATCGCGGCAAGTTGACCGGTTTGCGCAATTTTCTGGCGGGCATAACCACCGCCCTGGTCGCCTGGTACGGCGGCCACTACCTGCTGGGCGAGCCACCTAGCGTCATTGGCTACAGCTGGATTTTCCTGATTTCCTTTGGCCTCACCAGCGCTGGTTTGCTGTTTCTGGCGCTGGTTCGGGAACCGGTGCCACCTACGGTCGCCGCCCGTCAGCGACTCTGGCAACAAATCGGCTCAGTGCCACACTTTCTGCGTCAGGACCCCCAGTTTCGCCACTATGTTGTTGCTCGGGCATTAACCACTATGGGCCGCATGGCACTGCCCTTTTATATCCTTTATGCCGGCGCGAGCATTGGTTTGTCAGGGCAAACACTGGCTGTATTGACCATCGCCTTCACGCTGGCGGCCACCCTGTCCAATTTGGTCTGGGGCGCTCTCGCCGATCGCAGCGGGTTCCGCGTGGTATTCCTTGGTTCAGTACTGCTGTGGATTGCGGCGACACTGGCTTTGCTGCTATCACGAGAATACTGGGCGGTGATTGTGGTTTTTGTGGGCATAGGCGCTGCTCAGGAAGGGTTTCGCATCGCCGCCATGAATATGACGCTCGAATTTGGTCATCGCGATCAATTGCCGCTGCGGTTGGGTATTGCCAATTCCAGTGCTGAAGCTGCTGGCGCACTGGCGCCGCTGCTGGGCGGCATTCTCGCCACCCTGCTGGGCTATGAATCGGTGTTTCTAGCGGCTACCGCTTTTCTTAGCGCCGGTGCACTGCTGCTCATACTGCGCGTGCCTGAGCCGCGCCAACGACACTAGTCGACTAACGCGGGATAAATCAGCGACTGCAATTGGCCCCGGAAATTGAAAGTACCTGAAGGGACCAGCTGGGTCATGAAGACCATGACAAGCTCTTCGGCCGGGTCCACCCAGAACAACGTACTGGCCATGCCGCCCCAGAAATACTCGCCCACCGAGCCCAGTGACCCATTACTTACCGGGTCGACCTTCTGGGCAAAACCCAAGCCAAAGCCTACGCCTTCATAGCTGGTCTCACTAAAGCTGCCACGGGCAAAGGCAGACATGTCCTGACCGCCGGGCAGATGATTGCGGGTCATGAACTCTACAGTGCGAGGCCCTAACAAACGCTGCCCATCCAGCTCTCCTCCGTTGAGGAGCATCTGACAAAAGCGGTAGTAGTCGCTGACCGTTGACAACAGCCCACCACCGCCAGAATAAAAACTGACATCTTGATAACTGCTATCGCCGGCATCATCCTGCAGCACCAACTGCTTGTTGAAATCCCTCTCATAGCAACTGGAAAAGCGATCTACCTTGTCTGGCGCAATACTGAAACTGGTATCAACCATGCCCAAGGGTCCAAACACATGTTCCTGTAAATAGTCCGGATAGCTCTGCCCCGAAATAACTTCCACCAGGTACCCCAACACATCAGTCGCGACTGAGTAGTTCCAGGCCGAGCCAGGCTCAAATTCCAGCGGCAACTGCGCCAGCTCATCAACCATATTTTGCAGCGTATAACCTGCCCGTGGGTGCTGAACCTCCAGCTCTCTATAGGCACGGTCGACGTTGGTTGCCCGCAGAAAACTATAGGTCAGACCAGAGGTATGCATCAGCAGGTCACGAATCGTCATCGGCTTACGGCAAGGCTCGGTGGCCATTAGCGGGTAAGTGCCGGTCTTATAAACGGCCAAATTACGCCACTGCGGAATATAGCGATGCACCGGATCTGATAGCGAGAACTTGCCCTGTTCATACAACATCATCAGCGCCACCGAGGTCACCGGCTTACTCATGGAATAGATCCGGAAAATAGCGTCAGCGGACATCGGCTTGTCACGCTCCAGGTCCATCGAACCCTCGGCCTCCAGATAACAAACTTCTCCACGACGCGCTATCAGCGTCAGACTTCCGGCGATTTTGCCCTTATCCACATACGCGTTGCGCAGGTGCGAACCAATACGTTGCAGTTGCTTTGGGCACATTCCTACTTTAACGGGATCAACAATATTCAAGTGAGTGGGGCTCCCCTCGGGTACTTGTTAGTTTTCCGGCAGGGTAAGTCCCCTGCCGTCAGCGAGTCACCTTACACAGACTGACCGCGAGTAATCAAGCCACGCTGCTAAGATGTGTGCACAGTGCGGGCACCACCTCGGCCTCAAACCAGGGGTTTCGTCGTAACCAGTGCCGATTGCGCGGCGATGGGTGCGGTAGGGGCCAGTAACGGGGCGCAAAGTCACGCCAGCGTTGAACGCGGGCTGTCAGGTTCTCTTTGCTTCTGCCCAGATAATACTGCTGAGCATAGCTGCCGATCAGCAGTACGGTTTGCACCTTCGGCATGTGCGCCAGCAACGGCTCATGCCAGGTCTGCGAACACAGCGGTGGTGGCGGTAAATCTCCAGAAGCACCCTTACCCGGATAGCAAAAGGCCATGGGCATAATCGCAATCTCTGCAGTGTCATAAAACTGCGACTTATCCATCTGCAGCCAGTCACGCAGTCGGTCGCCGCTGGGATCATCCCAGGGCACACCGCTGGCATGCACCCGAGTACCGGGAGCCTGGCCAATAATCAGCAGTCTAGCCGTGGCGCTGGCGCGCACTACCGGATTGGGTCCCAACGGTAACTCGCAGCGTTCACAGCCACGAATGTCGTCCAGCAATTCAATCAGCGGAATCATAGGCGCCTTGGGCTAAAAAACTAGAAACGCCGGGTCTGCGAAGGCAACTCGCCAAACAACCTTCGGTAATCGGCGGCAAATTTGCTCATGTGCCAAAAACCCTGATCAGCAGCTATGTCGATAATCGGACGCGTCTCAGCGCCGTCCAGCAGCGTGTTTCTAACACTGCACATTCTGACAGCTGTTAAATACTGCTTGGGGCTCACCCCAAAATGCTCGCGAAATGCGCGCTCTAGCGTACTCAGGCTACAGCAGGCTTGTTGACACAATTGTGAGATAGAGATTACCTGCCCCTCAGTAGCGTGAATATATTCCAGTGCTCTTTTCAAGGCTCGGGCGCGTGAGCTGCTGTGAATATAGAAAGACTGTTCTCCGCTGCCCCAGGCTTTTAGTAGTAGTAATGGCAAGTCCGCTTGTAACTCTTCCCAAACCGCTGTTTTAGCCATCGTGGAGATTGTCGCGTCAGTGATAATGGACATAGTCGAGCGTATTGTACTTCGTAATTGAGCCAGTTGGCCGGGCGGCGGAGTGACCAGAACACCCAGCATTGCCTCAAGACCAGTCTGCCCGCATCGGTCAAACAGTGCCACTGTGTCCATTAAAAGTGTGGTTTCGATCGCTATGGTATAGGCAGAGAAACCGGACTGACTGACGGCATCGAGACCACCAACCGGATGAAAACAGGTGAGTGACTCAGATGGTAAAGGCCTGCGGCCGATACGCCCCGGCGCTTGAGGCCCTGTGGGTATTCCAAACGTGACGCACCCTTCAGGGGCTACCGCTAGCTGATGCACGCGATTATTGAACGCTATTTGCATGACCCCGACAGTGCAGCCCTGCAGCGCTACTGCTTCGACAGGCTCTGCGCCGCGATCGAGCTGACGGAATTCAGCCTGCCAGCCTAGCGTAGTCAGGACAGAAGACAAATCTACGGCTGATGGGGCAGTAATGCGTTGGCATAACACGTTCACAAGACTTGTCTCCAGCGACTGATAAGCCATTCTGACGGAAAAGTGATATATTTGACTAGCCTGTTTGGTAAATACTTGACTGTTATTTGGTATCTTGCCAGAACGAGATGCGCTCGCTCGCTTACCGACTACCTTTGGGCACCGGCTGCCTCAAATCACAAACTTAGAATATGCATAGAATACTCAATAATGGAGAACCGCAATAACACCAGACATCTGGGGTCACGACTCAAACTGACAGAAAAACTTATGCTCGTTATAAGTGCATGCACATTCAGCGTTAGTGCCCTGGCCGCCAAGCCTATTGTTCACGACGGTGAATACTATTTTGTCGAGGCACAATATCGCGACCAGTGGGCAGCGCAGGACAAGACTATCGACAAAAAACTGGCCCAGCTACGCGAGGCGAATGGCGGCCAGCGCCCTAATATTTTGTATGTTCTTATCGATGACGTTAGTTTCGGCCAAATGGGCAAGCCTGCACTCAACGACGTAATGGGCATTAGCACCCCGCGAATCAATGATTTTGCGCGTCAGGGTATGTCTCTTAATCGCATGTACACAGAACCTTCCTGCACGCCGACCCGCGCCGCATTGCTCACCGGGCGTCACCCGGTACGCACCGGTATCAAGGAAGTCAAAGTTGCCTTAGTCGGCGAAGGTCTGGCCTCCAACGAAGTCACTATTGCCGAGGTGCTGAAAAAGGCTGGCTATAACACAGCCCATATCGGTAAGTGGCACCAGGGCGATATTGAGGAAGCATTCCCACACAATCAGGGCTTTGACTACGCGGCCTTCCCTGCTCATCAGCAGGTACAGTTAGCCTTGATGTCACCCGAATCAGCCAAGGCCAACAATATGCTGGGATGGTGGCATGGCACCCAAAACGGTGAAATGGCGTTGGACATGAAGTTTAAACCCAGCGGTCTGGTGACTGGCCTCGAAGCCCGCAGTGGCGGCCTGGCAAGAGAGGTTGACCTTAAGCCCGGCGAGGTATGGACACAGGCACACTATGAGCGCATGAATGAGCGTTACCAAAGACAGACCCTGGAACAGCTCGGAGATCTGGCGGGCAAGGACGAACCTTTCTTTCTGCAGTACTGGCCCTTATACCCGCTGAACTTTGTGCACAATGGAGAAGCGCAGTCCCGCAATGGCGGTTTCATGGCAGACAAGCTCGAGGTTCTCGACGCCTGGTTTGGCGAGATCTTGGATGAAGTGGATAAACTCGGCATTGCCGACAATACGCTGGTGGTGTTTATGGCTGACAACGGGCTGATGTACCACTATGAGGGCACCTCCGGAATGAGCCAGCTGATCTATCGCGGCGGCAAGACCAATCACCTGGAGGGAGGGGTGCGCGTCGACGCATATGCGCGCTGGCCTGGCGCTATTGCTGAGGACAGCAAAGCGGCAGATATCGTCCACGTCTCGGACTTGTTTACGACTTTCGCACGCATCGCGCAGGCAGATAAATACATACCAAGAGACCGCGTGATCGACGGCGTGGACCAGACCGCATTATTGCTCGAAGGCGAAAAAAATGGCCGGCGCGACTGGGTCTACATCTACGAGAACGAAATATTGAAGTCGATCGTTAAGCAAGAGTGGAAAATGCATCTGCCAACACCTGGCATGCCTGCAGCAGCGGCGGGAGTCTACAACATCTACCGTGATCCCCGAGAACAGCACCCTCTCATCGGTCACTCACTGTGGTCTGGCGCAAGCTTTCAAGATATGGCCAAGCGCCACGGCATGACCATTGCCAAGTACCCGCACAATAAGTTGGGTAAAGGTAAGCCCTATGAAGGTATCGAGAATCTGCGTCCTGAGAGCTTGGAAACAGTTGAAACCTTTATGTCTTGGCATTGATGCATATAGCGTGGCCTCGAGTATCAGGCCTTCTGTTGGTCAGACTCACTATTGCTACCGCAATGGTCCTGACCAACAGCGCCACGTGGTCTGAAGAAAACCCCTCTAATCCGCTTTCAAAGGGTAAAAATACCGACCTTCGTATCCAGCATTTCGATCTAAAGGGGGGCAACCAGTACACTGACTTCATTGCCGACGGCGCCTTTATGGCAACTGAGAAGCTCAAGGTTAAGTACGAGCTGCACTACGCAAATACAGATGTGACTGGCAAGAGTGAACAGGATTTCAACACCTTTCACCTCAAGGGCATCTATTTCCCAAAAGAGGGAGTGCTGGGATCCACGCCCTATCGCCTGGCCGTTGGCCTTGAGTGGATAACCAGCTTTGATAATGCCGACAAGGGTATTGGCATTAATGCTGATGTACTTTCTCCGTTTGCCGGCATTGCACTACAGGTCAGCAAGGATTTAATGCTGATACCGCTGGTGCAACACTATACGGAATACAGCGGTGATGATGTTGAGGTGACAGCTGGCCGCCTCATTGGTTTATGGAGTCTGGATAATGGATATTGGGGTAAGCTCGACGCCAAAGCACCCTATGACTGGGACTCAGAGACCCTACCCGCCTCCGCCGAAGTGCAGTTCGGGCGTATGCTAAGCCCGAGTTTTGGGCTCTATGTAGAGGGACTAGTGGGGGTGGGTGATGATCGCTCTTACGATTGGGGTGCAGGTTTAGGGTTCAGGTTCGTTTACTAGCTCGCGATTTCCTCCCGCAGATCAATCAGCGGTATCATAGCGGCTCAAAGCTACGCGGACACTATGTTGTGCAACTGAACTACCTTATCCGGGGCGCTGGCGACCCGATTATTCTGATTCACGGCCTGTTTGGCTCAGCCTCTAATCTCGGAATCGTGGCGCGTGCGCTGGCGCCTCATTACAGCACTTACTCGCTGGACGTGCGCAATCACGGCAAGTCGCCTCACTGCGACACCATGAGTTATCGCGAAATGGCCGCCGACATTATCGACTTTCTGGACAGCCAGGGTATCGGGCAGTGTCCATTGCTGGGGCATTCAATGGGCGGCAAAATTGCCATGCAGGTTGCTCTGGACTACCCCGATCGGGTCTCACGCCTGATTATCGCAGACGTCGCGCCGGTGGATTACCCTCCCCACCATCAGGACACACTGGCCGGGCTTGCTGCCGTCGCCGCAGCCACTGTTACCTCCCGACATCAGGCCGATGCCATACTGGCGGAGTCCGTCACCGAACCCGGAGTACGCGCATTCCTATTGAAGAGTCTGGAACGAGGAGAAGACGGGACTTTTCATTGGCTCCTCAATCGCGAGGCATTAACCTCAAACTACAAACAACTGGGCGCCGCCAATCAAGGTAAAAGTTTCACTGGACCGGTATTGTTTATCAAAGGCGGTGATTCAAACTACATCACGGATGAGCATCAGCCCGCAGTCGCAGAGTTGTTCCCCAACGCTCAACTCAAGATTATTGAAGGCACCGGCCACTGGCTGCATGCGGAAAAACCGGATCTATTCAATAAAGTGGTGTTGCGCTTCCTGCTTGGGTAAAATCCCCCACCTTAATTTTCTTCCAGACTGGTCTCTTCCATGCACACAGCGCCGCTCACCGAGCTCGAAAACTCTGCTGATTTCGTCCAACGTCATATTGGCCCCAATCCGGAGCAGCAGGCAGCAATGGCGCGCGAGCTAGGCTATGCCGATCTGGATGCACTGATTAACGATACCGTACCGGCAGCGATACGGCTCAAACACCCGATGGCGCTGGAAGGGGCGAGTTCAGAGCAGCAAGTCATTGCGCGACTGCGCAGCATAGCCGCCAAGAATCAGGTCTTTCGCAGCCACATCGGCTGTGGTTACCACAACACCTACACGCCACCAGTGATTCAGCGCAATGTGCTGGAAAACCCTGGCTGGTACACGGCCTACACTCCCTATCAGCCGGAAATCTCTCAGGGTCGTCTCGAAGGTCTGCTCAACTACCAACAGATGATCATGGATTTGACCGGCATGGAACTGGCCAACGCCTCCATGCTCGACGAAGGTACCGCTGCGGCTGAAGCCATGACGCTGTGTCAGCGCGTCAACAAGAAAAACCGTAGTAACGTCTTTATCGTCGATGAAAACTGCCATCCACAGACACTGGCCGTGGTGAAAACACGCGCCCAGCCGCTGGAAATTGAAGTCGTTGTGGGTGATCCCGCCAGCCTGCTGGGCCACACCGAAGCCTTTGGCGCCCTACTCCAATATCCTGCCAGCTGTGGTCAGATTAATGACCCTGAGCCGCTCATAACAGCCGCTCATGCAGCCCAAACACTGGTCACTGTGGCCGCAGATATCATGTCCCTGTTGGTTATCAAATCGCCTGGCGCACTTGGCGCCGACGTGGTGGTGGGCAATACCCAGCGTTTTGGCGTGCCGATGGGCTTTGGCGGTCCACACGCCGCCTTCTTTGCCACCCGCGATGCCTATAAGCGCTCCACTCCGGGTCGCATAATAGGTGTCTCTATTGACCGCGCTGGAAATCAGGCCTTGCGTATGGCGATGCAGACCCGGGAGCAACATATACGCCGTGAGAAAGCGACCAGCAACATCTGCACCTCGCAGGCACTGCTAGCCATTATGGCCGCCTTCTATGCTATGTATCATGGCCCACAAGGGCTGCGGCAAATAGCTGAACGCATTCATCGCCTGTCACAAATACTGGCTCAGGGACTGACAACGGCCGGCTTCAAACAGCTCAACAGCGCCTGGTTCGATACCTTGCTGATCGATGTCGGCGACCGGCAGGCGGAAATCCTGCAGCGGGCAGAGGCTGCACGGCTCAATTTACGCGTGGTGGGAACCGACCGCCTTGCCATCAGCATTGACGAGACCACCGGCCGCAGCGACATTGAATCGCTCTGGCAGGTTTTCAGCGGTGAGGATACCGTCGCCACGGTCGAGGAGCTGGACGCCGAACTACAGGGAACAAGCGCTATTCCCGCTGCGCTCAGTCGCGACGTCGACTACTTACAACATCCGGTATTCAGCCTCTACCACTCCGAAACGGAGATGCTGCGGTACATGCGCCGCCTGGAAGACAAAGACATCGCGCTCAATCGCGCCATGATCCCGCTGGGTTCATGCACAATGAAACTCAATGCCACCACCGAGATGTTGGCGGTAACCTGGCCCGAATTTGCCAATATGCACCCGTTTGCACCTTCATCCCAGACTGCCGGTTACACCCAGTTGCTGCAGGAGTTGGAGCACATGCTGCTGGAGTGCACTGGATACGACGCCATGTCCATGCAACCCAACGCCGGATCTCAGGGTGAATATGCGGGCTTACTGGCCATTAAACGTTACCACGAGAGCCGGAACGACGCGCAACGTAATATCTGCCTCATTCCCAGTTCAGCCCACGGCACCAATCCTGCCAGTGCTGCGCTAGCTGGCATGAAGGTGGTCATAGTCGAGTGCGATAGCGCCGGAAATATCGACTTGGTCGACCTGAAACTCAAGACCGAACGCCATAGCGGCGAGCTGGCCGCCATTATGATCACTTACCCCTCTACTCACGGTGTGTTTGAAGAATCTGTCATTGATATCTGTGACCTGATCCATAGTCACGGTGGCCAGGTCTACGTGGATGGTGCCAATCTGAACGCCCTGGTGGGACTGGCTGCGCCGGGCAAATTTGGCGCCGACGTCTCCCACTTAAACCTGCACAAGACCTTTTGCATTCCCCACGGCGGCGGTGGCCCTGGCATGGGCCCTATAGGCGTCGGTGCGCACCTGGAGCCGTTTCTACCGCAACACCCTCTCGAGCCCGGAGACCAACAAAGCACTACCCACGATGTTGTGTCCAGCGCACCTTTTGGCAGCGCATCCATTTTACCCATCTCTTGGGCCTACGTTGCCCTGATGGGCGGCGAGGGCCTGACACTGGCTAGCGAAGTGGCCATTCTGAGTGCCAACTACATTGCCCACCGACTCAAGGATCACTACCCGATTCTTTATACCGGCAGCAATGGCAGAGTTGCCCATGAATGTATTATTGATATCAGGCCGCTAAAAGAAAGTAGCGGTATTAGCGAGGAAGACGTAGCCAAACGCCTGATCGACTTTGGCTTCCACGCACCAACTATGTCGTTTCCAGTAGCAGGAACGCTGATGGTCGAGCCCACCGAGAGCGAATCGCGCTGGGAGCTGGACCGTTTCTGCGATGCCTTAATTGCTATACGTGAAGAAATTCGCGATGTGGAAGAAGGCCGCTTAGACGCCACTGACAATCCACTGAAAAACTCGCCACATTTACTGCAAGAGATCGTCGCCGACAGCTGGCCTCACAGCTACAGCAGAGACGCTGCCGCCTATCCGCTGGAGAGTCTACGTCAAAGCAAATACTGGGCGCCGGTAAGTCGTATCGATAATGTTTACGGGGACCGTAATCTTTACTGTGCGTGTCCGGCGATTGACAGTTACCGCGAAACACCGACAGCAGACAGCGCCGTTGCCGAAAGCTAGCTGGCAGCTGCCTCAGGCTCCGCAGGCCGGCGCCACACCATAACGCGGTTACGTCCGCTTTCCTTGGACTCGTAAAGCGCCTGGTCGGCTCGGTCTACCAGTGCATCGGCGCTTTCCGCAGAGTCAGCGGTGCTGGTAACACCGAAGCTGGAGGTTATCTTCTGATCTATGCGACTGTCACACAACCAGACTTTTTCCTGAATTTCATGCCGCAAGCGCTCCCCGATACGGGCTGCCTGGGCACTGTCGGTAGCGGGTAGCAAAACACAGAATTCTTCACCACCATAACGCCCCACGACTTCCGCGCCACGCATTCCATCTTCAAGGATACGACCCACTTCCTTAATGACATCATCGCCTACCCCGTGACCGTAGGTGTCGTTAACAGCCTTGAAAAAATCAATGTCCATCATAATGACTGAAAGCTCACTGCCTGAACGTTCCGCCTCGCTAAACTCCGCATAAGCACGCTCAAAAAATGCTCTGCGGTTGAAGCAGCCGGTGAGAGAATCACGTTCCGCCAAAACCTTGAGCTCCTCATTCTTACGATTGACCTCATCTCGAGACTGCTGCAGTTCGCCCACCATATCGCTAAGCTGCACGTTCTTCTTGACGATTTCAGTAACGTCGTCGAATGTTGCCAACGCTCCCTGAGGCTTGCTTTTCTCATCCTGCACCGGCGAACTATTCACCTGAAACGTCAGCACTGTGCCATCGGCCATTTTCAATTGCATTTGCTGATCTAGCTGGCTTTCACCGGTTTGCATCGCCAATTCCCACGGTACGGTTTGCTCCGCTTCAAGGTTCCAGCCCAATTGGGCCAAACGTTTACCCAACAGTTGTCTGGAATTAGCATTGATTTTTTCAGTAAACGCTGCGTTCGCCAGCACGATCTGACCCTTGGAATCGACCACCACGACGCCCTCCGTCAACACATCCAACGCTGATTTGACGCGATCAGGAATAACGGCGCCGGGGTCAAGGTGTTTGAGTGTTCGCTTCATAAAAAACGCGTAAGCAAAAAATCCAGCCACACTTATGTATAGCGCAAGCATAACAAAAGGCGACAGATAACGATCCACCGTACTAACCGGCGCCGCATCTGCGAAGCGAACTTCAACAGTTCCCCAACGTTGATTATTCTTGAAGATAGGCACCTGAGTGTGCGTCATGGTGGACTTCCCTGGCGCCACGTCTGCCCAGCGCTCGCGATGATTACCCGACTCCGCCTGCAATTTACCGTCTTCTGTGCGCAGCGCTGCTGACGAGATTTCACCATCACGCAAAACCAGGTTCTGCAAGGTCAGATCAATGGTTTCAATATCGTCGCTGGCAACCAGTGCGGAGAATTGCACGGCCAGTGATTCACACAGCCGCTGTCTTGACTCCATAGTCGCGCGCAGCACATCGCTCCTGTTACCGAAGAATAAGTCTCCGGTCAGAAATATGCTCAATGTCAACAACGCCAGACTTAAGCTGATTCTGGCTATTGGCGACAAACCTTTCAAGAGTCTCGACCTTCCATCAAACTACTCTGTCCCTTGTAGGCACTATTGTCGAGTAAATATGTCGCAGCTTCTTCCTGCTCTGCGTCCAGCTTATTCTGCTCGGTAAGCTCTTCAAAATCTTCTTCCTGCTTATCGTGATTGGTCAGCACTACAGGCAGTGGATCAAACCGTGCCCAAGTGGGCACCGAGGCAGCAACACTCGCCAACAGCGGGCCGGCGCGCAGCAACCAAGCTAAGTAGCCGGCAGAAAGCGTTACTCCTGCCATACGCGCGGAGCCGCCCATCAGTAGTTCATTACTATATTGCTCCGCCAAGGAAGACTCGAGTTGCTCGCGCATATCGTCCAGCGCAAACAGCAGCGTTTCGGCTGCAGTCTGCGGCTCACTCTGCGCCTGTTGCTGTGCAGCCAAGGTATAGTCGGCAGTATCAGCGAAGGTATTACGGCTAGTATCCAACATTCTTATCAACGCAGAATCACCACGAGTTTGCAATGTGCTAGCCGCCCTCACTTCTCGCTCGGGACCGCTAACCGTTACATCTGCTTCCACCGCGACGGACACCCGCTGTATTTGCGTCGGCTCGCTGCGAATAAAATCAGCATCATTGTCCAATGCAGGTGCTACCGGGTCAGCCACCGGCGTATCTTCAAATATGCCACCTTTACGGTTGTACTCCTCTAGCGGTGGATTCTGAACTTCAATGGAGGTAAAACCTTTATCTAGCATATCAAGGTCGACCACCGGCAGTGGGTCACCTAGACCGCGTGGGCCGGTAAACACCTCAATCTGCGTGTCCTGCACTTCTATCTGAATACCAAAAGTATCGACTGCGCTGGTATTTCCCTGACCGTCGGTGACTGTAAAGTCGAAACTATCGAACTCAGTGCCAACTTCGGTATGTATATAGACCACTTCACCGCTGTCTATCTCGGCCTGAGTAAATTGGGTTATAGCCGTATCAGGGGCATCACTACGGGCCAGAAAACCACTGCTTGCGGCTGAGGTCACGTTATAACTAATACTGTCTGTGCGCTGTTCCGAGTCGGTGTAGCGCAATTCTGTAATAGACAGTCCATCAATCGAGCCTGTTGCCAGATTACTGCCTGTATTTGCCTCCAACTCAGGAGCAGTATCATCCACAGCGGTTATCTGCACGGTACTGGTCCCTATCACCATGCCAATACCGCCAGTTCCCTGCGCCCCGCTGTTCCCATCGTCAAATTGCCATTCGACCTGGACCTGCGTGGCGGGCATATCGTTGCTATTGCTATAAGTAAGCTTCTGCACAATGTCGTTAACATCCACGCTGGTAGGTACTTCACCGTTAGCGTCGCTAAAGCGCAGCGTAACCTGCCCGTTAATGCTGGTATCAAAGTCCGCAATCACCGCGCCGGCCTTGAGCAAACTGTCCCCTACTCGGGTAATATCGCTGCTATCGGCGAAGCCAAACACATCGTCTGAATTAACACCGCCCAGCCGCTGTAGCACTAGGGAAGCTCCGTCATAATTACCAGCGCCACCACCAAGGCTATCAAGCTCAAGGTCTTGCACTTGCATGTCCGCGTCCAGAACGACCGCAGGCTGGTTCTCGATAAAAGC
The DNA here is from genome assembly GCF_026262625.1 of Candidatus Litorirhabdus singularis. Lineage (GTDB taxonomy): Bacteria > Pseudomonadota > Gammaproteobacteria > Pseudomonadales > Halieaceae > Litorirhabdus > Litorirhabdus singularis. Next base: position 1,703 of record NZ_SHNN01000002.1, on the reverse strand, counting down.
AGTAATGGCGTCCAGTCCAATGAAGGTAGGCGCTTCGTTCACCGAACCAATGGTAACAATTTGAGACTGGGTATCAGCCATTACCAGGCCTGTACCCTGCAAACCGCCATTGCCGTCATCAAAGCTCCAATCAATCTGCACTGCAGCCGGTGGCAAGTTACTCGCATTAGCATAGGTCAATTGCTGTGCGATGGCGTTGACGTCTGCCGTCGTCGGTGTTTCACCGTTAACGTTGGTAAAAGTAATGGTTAACTGGCCCGGACTGGAGATATCGAAGTCAGCGATGGCTTGCCCACTCTTGATCAAACTGCCGCCGATCAGGGCGATCTCGCTGCTATCCGCGAAACCAAAGATGTCATCGCTATGGGCCGCACCACTGCGCACCAGAGTAAGACTGGAGCCAGAATAGTCGCCAATTATATCGAGTTCTTTATCAGCAATAACAACATCACTGTCGAGCACGATGGCATTGCTATTTTCAACGTAGTTGATCGTAGTCAATCCAGACACTGTCGGTGCCTCGTTAACTGACTCGATAGTAACCGTCAGAGTACCGCCGGATGCCAGCATGTTGCCAAGTCCCTGCAGACCAAGGTTTCCATCGTTAAAATCCCAGTCGATATCGACACTGGTGGGCGGTAGGTCGTTACTATTGCTGTAAGTAATCTGTCGCTGGATAGCATTGACGTCAGCCGTGGTTGGTATCTCACCGTCGACACTGACATAGGTAATAGTCAGTTCGCCTGCTACGCTCGTATCAAAGTTCGCAATCACATCGCCATTCTTGACCAGATTGCCGCTAGACAATGTGATGTCATTGCCATCGACAAAGCCAAACACATCGTCGGAATTAGCCGCCAGGTTGCGGGCCAGTGTCAGGCTCGCGCCCGAGTAATCGCCGGCGCCGCCGTTCAAGGCATCCAGCTCGACGTCTGCAATCGTTACGTTATTGTCCAGTACAATCGCCGGTTGATCTTCGACATAAGTCGGCGTGGCATCCACACCCGTCAGTGTCGGGTTCTCGTTGATCGAAGTAATGTTCACCGTCATGGAACCGCTGGCACCCAGTGCGCCACCAGTGCCTTGCGCCGTGCCATTGCCATCGTTCAGATCCCAGTTGATCTGCACACTGGCTGGCGGCAAGTCGTTGGTGTTGCTGTACGTTAACTGTTGGGCAATCGCGTTCACATCCGCCGTGGTTGCCACAGCAGTAGCGGGACTGGTGAAAGTAATGGTCAGCTCACCCGCCACACTGGTATCAAAGCTGGCGATGATATCGCCGCCCTTGAGCAGGTTGCCGCCGCTGAGGCTGATACCGCTACCGGCTGTGAAGCCAAATACGTCGTCGGGGTTAACCGCAATATTGCGTGCCAGCGTCAAACTAGCGCCGGTGTAGTCACCGGCGCCGCCGTTCAGCGCATCCAGTTCAACATCCGCAATAGTGACCGTGCTATCCAGCACGATCGCCGGTTGATCCTCGACATAAGTCGGTGTGGCATTTACGCCGGTCAGGGTTGGATTCTCATTCACCGAAGTAATGCTGACGGTCATGGAACCGCTGGCGCTCAAAGCACCACCGGTGCCTTGCGCCGTACCGTTGCCATCGCTCAGATCCCAGTTGATCTGCACACTGGCTGGCGGCAGGTCGTTGGTGTTGCTGTACGTCAGTTGTTGCGCAATCGCGTTTACATCCGCGGTGGTCG
>NZ_SHNN01000018.1 GCF_026262625.1 Candidatus Litorirhabdus singularis | reverse complement strand
GATCAGGCGGAACTCGTCTTCCGTTGGCTACTGCGCTGCCGAAGCGGGTAAAGCCTACCGAACCCGGCGTAAACGCTGCGTGAAACCGCGAAAGATTATCAGTAACCAGGCCTTGCGCGCCGTCGTTGAAGATCGCCTGCTCAATCTGAAATGGTCTCCTGCACAAATAGCCGCTACCCTGCAGATGCGTTACCCCGAGCAGACCGCAATGCATGTGAGCCCCGAGACAATTTATGCCCATATCTATGCCCATCCGCGAGGAGAGCTAAGAAAGCTCTTTGTGCATTCCCTACGACGTAGCAAATCGAAACGGGGGCCACGTGGCTCAAAGGATAGTTGTTACAGCAGCCTGAAAATCGACGAAGAACAACGGTTTTGCAACCGTCCGGAAGACATCAACACTCGAGAAGTCGCTGGTCACTGGGAGGGGGATCTGATCGTTGGCGCAATGAATCAATCTTGTGTGGGCACGCTTGTGGAGCGTAAAACGGGTTTTGTTGTGCTGGCCAAAATGCACAGCAAATCGGCGCTCCACGTGCGGGAAGGCTTCGAGGCCACCATGAAGCAAGTACCTGATTTTTTGCGCTTGTCGATGACCTATGATCGAGGTGCGGAAATGGCGCAACACCCCTTGATGTCCAAGAACCTGGATCTAAAAGTCTACTTCGCTGATCGTAATGCACCTTGGCAACGCGGGAGTAGCGAAAACATCAACGGCTTGCTGCGGCAGTTCTTGCCCAAGGGAGAGAACCTGAAGCAGTATGATCAGGCGGAACTGGACCACATCGCTTGGCTTCTGAATACGCGACCTCGCAAGCGGTTTGGGTTTAAAACACCGCAAGAACTAATGGAGCGTGAAATGGACGGAGGGTTGATACGTGTTGCACTTGATTCTTGAATCCAAGCAGAGCCCTTT
>NZ_SHNN01000017.1 GCF_026262625.1 Candidatus Litorirhabdus singularis | reverse complement strand
GCGACCTGGGTGATGGGCAGGCGAGCGATCATGACGTGTTCTACGCCGGCCAGGGCAACGATGACCTGATTGGTGGCAGCGGGACGAATGATCTCTATGCCTGGTCGCGTGATCCGGAGCTGGGCGGACAGTTCGGTGTCTTCGTCGATGCCAACGGCACGCTGCGCGACACCGACGGCAATGGCCTGTACACACTGGAAGACACCGGTCTCAACCGGATGCTGGGTGGCAGTCAGGCGGATCAGCTGTTTGGCGGTACCGGCCTCGACTTCCTGTACGGCAACGGCGGCGACGATGTGCTGTACCGCCGCGACGGCCAGTCGTTCGACACGCTGGACGGTGGCCAGGTCGAGGGCGACGAGTGGAAGGAGTATGCGCGGGCGAGCACCGAGGTCTGGTACTACGGTGGCACCAATGCGAACGACGTGATCACGGTGGATTTCGTTACCGAACCGGGGCTGCTGGGGGATCATCACCTGATCACGCGGTTGACGGAGGTGAACGGCAACTTCAGTTTCGACGCCACGGTGCGGCTGGACTTCCAGGCAACGGACAACCGCGGCAACCTGATCTGGGAGGCACGGCGACTGCTGAGCTTGGTGGAGGATCCGCTGACGGGTCTGCAAACGGAGGCGGCGCCCTCGCTCAATGGTCTGCTGCCGGCGGAGGGAGACTTCCAGGTCATTATTATCGATGCGCTGGGCGGTAACGACCAGATCATCGTCGGTCCGACGGTACAGAAGTCGGTGTGGGTGGATGCAGGCGCGGGTGACGACCGGGTGACCATCCTGGGCGGTACGTCGATCCTGGCAGACAAGGCGGAGCTCGGCACCCGCAACGACTCGGCAGCGTTCGCACACGCCCTGGGCGGCACGCTTGGCGCCTCGGATGTGGCGATCGCGGCAGTCACCACCTTCGCGGGTCTGACCCTTGACAACCCGCAGGACCAGGACTACTTCAGCTTCCGGCTCGGATTCGCCGGTGAGCTGCAGCTCACCGTGAATGCAGACTTTGCGGGGTTCACCTACGAAGTCTCGATTATCGATCCGGTCTCGGGCGAAGCAGTGCAGAGTATTCAGGTCGTCCCTGGTGCGACAATCGGCACTCTGACCGGGCTAGCGGCCGACACCGGGTACCTGATTCGTGTCTCCTCGCCGGACCTGGTACCGGCTGTCTATAGTCTGACGTTCGCCCCGCTGGGCAGCGTGGATACCCCGCTTGAGATTGACCTTGCGCAGCACTCCTTGAACGAGCGCCGGGATATTGTGCTCGGTGGCGATGGCAATGACGTGCTGTCGGGTGGCC
>NZ_SHNN01000016.1 GCF_026262625.1 Candidatus Litorirhabdus singularis | reverse complement strand
GATGTGAACGCGATTGCGCAACAACTGACGTACAGCAACACCAACGACCTGCCGCCAGCCAGTGTGCAGATCAACTGGGATCTGAGCGATGGCAACGGTACGGCGCAAGGCACCGGTGGCGCACTGGGTGCCAGCGGTTCCATGACGGTGAGCATTACTTCGGTCAACGAGAGTCCGACACTGGCTGGTGTGGATGCTACACCAACCTTTATTGAGGACCAGTCTGCGATTGTGTTGGATAGCACGGTCACTATTGCGGATGTTGAACTGGATGCCCTTAACGGCGGCGCGGGTGACTACACTGGCGCGAGCCTGACACTGGCCCGTAACCTGGCGGCGAATCCCGACGACGTGTTTGGCTTCACTACCGGCAGCGGCATCAGCCTCAGTGGCGGCAATCTGCTTAAGGGCGGCGATATCATCGCCAGCTTTGACACCAGTGTGGCGGGTGAGCTGACCATTACCTTCACCAGCCCCGCTACTGCAGTCGCGACTACTGCGGATGTGAACGCGATAGCCCAACAACTGACGTACAGCAACACCAACGACTTGCCGCCAGCCAGTGTGCAGATCAATTGGGATCTGAGCGATGGTAATGGCACGGCGCAAGGCACCGGCGGTGCACTGGGTGCCAGCGGTTCCATGACGGTGAGCATTACTTCGGTCAACGAGAGTCCGACACTGGCTGGTGTGGATGCGACACCAACCTTTATTGAGGACCAGTCTGCGATTGTGTTGGATAGCACGGTCACTATTGCGGATGTTGAACTGGATGCACTGAACGGCGGCGCGGGTGACTACACTGGCGCGAGCCTGACCCTGGCCCGTAACCTGGCGGCGAATCCGGACGACGTGTTTGGCTTCACTACCGGCAGCGGCATCAGCCTCAGTGGCGGCAATCTGCTTAAGGGCGGCGATATCATCGCCAGCTTTGACACCAGTGTGGCGGGCGAGCTGACCATTACCTTCACCAGTCCCGCTACTGCCGTGGCGACCACCGCGGATGTGAATGCGATTGCGCAGCAGCTGACGTACAACAACACTAATGATCTGCCACCGGCGAGCGTGCAGATCAACTGGGACTTGAACGATGGTAATGGCACGGCGCAAGGCACCGGCGGTGCTTTAAGCGCCAGCGGTTCCATGACGGTGAGCATTACCTCGGTGAATGAGAACCCGACACTGACCGGTGTGGATGCCACACCGACCTACATTGAAGATCAGGCAGCGGTTGTGCTGGATAGTACAGTCACGATCACAGACGCCGAATTAGATAGCCTTAATGGCGGCGCCGGTGACTACACCGGCGCTAGTTTGACGCTGGCACGCAATAGTGCGGTTAACCCCGACGACGTATTTGGCTTTACCACCGGCAGCGGCATCAGCCTCAGTGGCGGTAACTTGGTCAAGGGCGGCGATATCATCGCCAGCTTTGATACCAGCGTGGCGGGTGAGCTGACCATTACCTTCACCAGTCCCGCTACTGCCGTGGCGACCACCGCGGATGTAAACGCGATTGCGCAACAACTGACGTACAGCAACACCAACGACCTGCCGCCAGCCAGTGTGCAGATCAACTGGGATCTGAGCGATGGCAACGGTACGGCGCAAGGCACCGG
>NZ_SHNN01000015.1 GCF_026262625.1 Candidatus Litorirhabdus singularis | reverse complement strand
GCGACCTGGGTGATGGGCAGGCGAGCGATCATGACGTGTTCTACGCCGGCCAGGGCAACGATGACCTGATTGGTGGCAGCGGGACGAATGATCTCTATGCCTGGTCGCGTGATCCGGAGCTGGGCGGGCAGTTCGGTGTCTTCGTCGATGCTAACGGCACGCTGCGCGACACCGACGGCAATGGCCTGTACACACTGGAAGACACGGGTCTCAACCGGATGCTGGGTGGCAGCCAGGCGGATCAGCTGTTTGGCGGTACTGGACTTGATTTCTTATACGGCAACGGCGGCGACGATGTGCTGTACCGCCGCGACGGCCAGTCGTTCGACACGCTGGACGGCGACCAGGTCGAGGGCGACGAGTGGAAGGAGTATGCGCGGGCGAGCACCGAGGTCTGGTATTACGGTGGCACCAATGCGAACGACGTGATCACGGTGGACTTCGTTACCGAACCGGGGCTACTGGGGGATCACCACCTGATCACGCGGCTGACGGAAGTGAACGGCAACTTCAGTTTCGATGCCACGGTGCGGCTGGACTTCCAGGCAACGGACAGCAGCGGCAACCTGATCTGGGAGGCACGGCGACTGCTGAACCTGGTGGAGGATCCGCTGACGGGTCTGCAAACGGAGGCGGCGCCTTCGCTCAATGGTCTGCTGCCGGCGGAGGGTGACTTCCAGGTTATTATTATTGACGCGCTGGGCGGTAACGACCAGATCATCGTCGGTCCGACGGTACAGAAGTCGGTGTGGGTGGATGCAGGCGCGGGTGACGACCGGGTGACCATCTTGGGCGGTACGTCGATCCTGGCAGACAAGGCGGAGCTCGGCACCCGCAACGACTCAGCGGCGTTCGCACACGACTTGGGCAGCGATCTGACCTTGCCCGCGGGCGGCAGCGCACAGTACCTGCCGGACCAGACCGAGGCCAATGCCCCGACGCCTTACTCGCTGGGCACTATCGAAGACCTGGTATTGGTGCAGGGACTTACCCTGCACACGCCGGGCGATGTTGACCTGTTCGAGTTCACACTCGCTGCGGTTGGAGGCGTTGAGGATGTGATCCGCGTTGCGCGCACCAGCGTCTTCGACGGTGAACTGAGCGTCCGCCTGCTTGACGCTAGCGGTACCGACATTGTCGTTCCGCTGACAGTGGTGGGACTGACCAGCTCTATTAGCCTAAGCGGATTGTCGGCGGGCACCTACAGACTCGAAATTCAATTCGCCGAAACCGTCACTGATCCTGCTGCTTATCTGCTTGGACCCCAGGTCGGGACAGATGGCAAGCGGGTGCTCAATCTCGGCGTACCCGGCCCGGATATTATAGCGGCGACCACGTTCAGTGGCCTGACCCTGGATAGTGCGGTGGATGTTGATTACTACCGCTTCCGCCTGGGCTTTGACGGTCAGCTACTGATAGATGATGCGGTGGTTGTAGTTTCTGTCACGGAGCTTGCCACCGGTCAGGCTGTGGATCCGCTCAGCCTGAATGCCAACACCGAGTACCTTCTCAGTATTTCCTCGCCGGACCTGGTACCGGCTGTCTACAGTCTGACGTTCGCCCCGCTGGGCAGCGTGGATACCCCGCTTGAGATTGACCTTGCGCAGCACTCCTTGAACGAGCGCCGGGATATTGTGCTCGGTGGCGATGGCAATGACGTGCTGTCGGGTGGCC
>NZ_SHNN01000014.1 GCF_026262625.1 Candidatus Litorirhabdus singularis | reverse complement strand
CATGATCCAGCACCAGGAAGTCGATGCCGCCACCGCCGTAGAGCGTGTCTTGCCCTGCCTCACCTTCCAGACGGTCACCGTCCGCACCACCCCATAGGGTGTCGTTGCCCGCGCCACCGCGCAGATCGTCCTGGCCGCTGCCACCGAACAATGTATCGTTACCGGTGCCGCCAGTCAGACGATCATCACCGTCATCACCGAACGCTCGCACGCTGCCGGATCCTGCACTGATCAGCGTATCCGCACCAGCACCGAGGTGAACCTCGACCGGCGAGCTGACTCCGCTCGAGATCTGCACAAAGTCGTTGCCGGCACCCATATCAGTGATCAGGATACTGGTGACGTTGTCGAAGGTCTGCGACACGCCAAACAGCGTGATACGGATGCTCTCACCGGTGACCGAACCGGACCCGACGTGATCGATATACACCTGTTCTGCTTCCACATCGGGCAGCAAGTTACGCAGGGCACGTTGTTCAGCCGGGCCAACGTTCAGCGTCAACACGCCGTTGCCGTCGACCTGGCCGAGCACCCTTGGATCAGCCGGCGGCACCAGCGGAGGTGTGCCAACGGTAATCGTTATGGTCTCGGCATCGTCAAGGCTCGGCGTACCGTCGTCGATGACCCGTATAGTCACACTGAATTCACCCAATCCCTGTGCCTGAGTCGGCGCCCAGCTGAACACACCGGTTGCAGAATCGATGGTCGCCCCAGCAGGAGCGCCCGCATCCAGGCTGAATGTCAGGACGCCGTCGGGGCCGTCCGGATCAACTGCACTGACCACAAATGCCAGCAACAAGCCCTCGGCCACGAACTGGTCACCGATCGTGTCGAGGTCAGGCGCGCCATTCACTTCGTCAACTGTGATTACGATCGTCTCAAAATCGTCCCTGGCCTGCGTGCCATCATCAGTCACCCGAACCGTCACACTAAAACTACCCGGGCCCTGGACCTCGGTTGGCGTCCAGCGGAACTCACCGGTGACAGAATCGATACTCGCACCCGCCGGCGCACCGCCATCCAGGCTGTAGGTCAGCGTATTTGCCGCATTGCCGTCAGTTGCCGATACCGTGAAGCTCAGCTCGGTCAGCTCGTCAGTAATCTGGTCGCCGATGCCAGCCAGCACCGGTGCGACATTCGATTCGCCGACGGTGATCACTATCGTTTCGAAATCGTTGCGGACCGGCGTACCGTCATCAGTCACCCGCACCGTTACACTGTAGTCGCCGGGGCCCTGGGCCGCAGTCGGCGTCCAGCTGAATACACCGGTCAGCGCATCGATGGTCGCACCATCCGGCGCCCCGGCATCCAGGCTAAACGTCAGACCGTTAGCTGGCTGATCTGCGTCGGTCGCCGTTGCCGCGAAGGTCAATATGCTTTGCTGGTCGACGTACACATTACCGATAGCAACGAGCAAGGGCGCACCGTTGACCTCGGTTACCGTGATCGTGAAGGTCCGGGTGTCGTCGAGCGCGGGCGCACCGTCATCGGTCACCCGCACCGTGATGTCGTAGCTGCCCGGCCCCTGGGCTTCGGTCGGCGTCCAGCTGAACACTCCGGTCTGCGGATCGATGGCCGCGCCAGCCGGAGCGTCGTCATCCAAGCTGTAAGTGAGACCGTTAATGGGAACATCGGTATCGGTCGCCGTTACCGTAAAAGTCAGCAGCGAACCCTCTGACACTGACCTATCCGCTATCGGGTCGAGGACGGGTGCTTCATTATTAGGCGACGCGAGGACAGAGGTCACGCCAATCCCGCCGTCTTCATCGCTCACCGTCACCGTGACCGTATAGACGCCGCTGACAGCGTAGCTGTGATTCAGGGCAAAGCTCTTGTCCGGGTTCAGGGCCAAGGCCTGCACACCGCTGCCGTCACCGTAGT
>NZ_SHNN01000013.1 GCF_026262625.1 Candidatus Litorirhabdus singularis | reverse complement strand
GGCTGAAACGGTCTCCAGCTATTATAAATATGCTAATTAGTCACTCATTGAATATTAATTGCCTGTATTTGTGAGGCTTATTATTAATGGGGCTCTCCCAACTCGCAAGATGCCCTGCCAGCTTCATCCTTGAGCAGCACATTTCTACACATTCCCTGTGATTCTTAGTCGAAGAGTCTTGCTTGAGGCGGCGCTCTCGGTTCTGGCAGTTGATTAGCTGAGGCTAATGCCCCGGATTTGGCATCTAGATGATCCAGAATTTTCTTGATGACTATAGGATCTTCGATGCATGCGATGATCTTGACCGCACCGCTACATCGATTGCAGATCGTGATATCGATATTAAACACGCGTTTAAGCCGTTGCGCCCAGGTCATTTCCTTATGCTCACCCACTGTCGGCTCAGCACTCTTCTTGCTCTTTAAGTCAAGCTTATTGCTGCCCTTGCCCCGTTTAGCCGGCGTCACGTGGATTCGATACTTGCTATTGGGCGCCAGAACTCCATGAAACCGCGTCAGATTGGCTCGGGGTTTAGGCACGAGAGCAGCCAGCTTGGCAATAAAGTCCAATGGTTCGAAGATGACGTGCGTAGTCCCATCTCTGTAAGGTGTCTTTAGCTCGTATCTGACCTTACCATGCGAGGTGACTGCCAATCGCTTTTCTGATACGCCGGGCCGGGCGATATAGCGGCACAAACGTTCCAGCTTCTTACGTTCACGCGTTTTTGTTGCCACACCGGCATGCAGCGAAAAACCGGCAATTTTTCCGACCTGGTTAATACCGAAATCATCATCTTCCCAGGACGGGATCGTTTGCAAGGTGAAAACTTTACGCCCTTGCTGAGGACCCACCGCGATTCGATACGTGATGGAGTGGCCTTGAAGCTGGCTCATCGCATCGTCGTCTTGTAAATCCAGCGTTAAATAACTGCTTTCATCATCTCGCGTCAATAGCCCCTGGCGCTCCAGATGCCGTGCAACGCGCTGGCTAATCGTCGCGACCAGTGTGTTTAGCTCATTAGTCGTGGGGGCGTTAACGCGGTGAAACCGCAGTTTTCCATTATCTTTTTGCTGGTAAACACCATCAATGAAAAGAGCGTGGAAGTGTAGGTTGAGATTGAGAGCTGATCCAAATCGCTGTATCAGTGTGACGGCGCCCGTTTGCGCCTGCGCTTTATTGGAACCCGCTTTTTTGATCAGATGTGTTGATATCACTCGGTTAACAATAGCCAGCACTTTACTCATCACCTGTGGGCTGTTGGCCAGTAAAAATCGTAGGGGGTAGGGGAAACTGAGCACCCATTGCCGAATGGGTTTGTAGGGTAAGACGTCATCCACCAGCAGTGAGGCGGTTTCCGCCATACGCCTTGCACCACAACTGGGGCAAAAGCCTCGGCGTTTGCAGCTGAAGGCCACCAGATGTTCGTGGTGACAGTCTTCGCAACGAACTCGAAGAAATCCACGCTCCAATCGGCCGCAATCAAGATACTCGTCAAACTCGCGCGCGACATGGCGAGGCAAATAGCTTCCCACTTCGCCCAAGTGCGACTGAAACTCGGGCCAATGGCGCTCGATAAGTTGGTAAAGCATTGTTTGCTCTGGCTTGTGGCGAATATAGGCAAACACTTCACCGCCAGACATCCTGTCCGACCATGCGTGGTTCATGAAGCGCGTCCTTGCGTTACTTCATTTTATTCAGTTTATCAGGCTTTGTTCGCAATAATAGGTGGGCTATGGCGCTTGTCACATGAATGGATTCTGGGCTGGGCGCTCCCGTCCAGCTCCTGATGGGCAAACCGGATCAGGGGTTCGGCCGCAGCTCGAAGTTCGGTTTGCGTTTTGCCTTACCCTTCTTCAACTTACCGCCACCAGCCACAAAAACTCC
>NZ_SHNN01000012.1 GCF_026262625.1 Candidatus Litorirhabdus singularis | reverse complement strand
CGACCACCGCGGATGTAAACGCGATTGCGCAACAACTGACGTACAGCAACACCAACGACCTGCCGCCAGCCAGTGTGCAGATCAACTGGGATCTGAGCGATGGCAACGGTACGGCGCAAGGCACCGGCGGTGCACTGGGTGCCAGCGGTTCCATGACGGTGAACATTACCTCGGTCAACGAGAGCCCGACACTGACAGGTGTGGATGCGACGCCAACCTTTATTGAGGACCAGTCTGCGATTGTGTTGGATAGCACGGTCACTATTGCGGATGTTGAACTGGATGCCTTGAACAGCGGAGCCGGTGACTACACTGGCGCTAGTTTGACCCTGGCCCGTAACCTGGCAGCGAATCCCGACGACGTGTTTGGCTTCACAGCCGGTAGCGGCATCAGCCTCAGTGGCGGTAACTTGGTCAAAGGCGGCGATATCATTGCCAGCTTTGATACCAGCGTGGCGGGTGAGCTGACGATTACCTTCACCAGTCCCGCTACTGCAGTCGCAACCACCGCCGATGTGAATGCGATTGCGCAGCAGCTGAACTACAACAACACTAATGATCTGCCACCGGCGAGTGTGCAGATTAATTGGGATCTGAGCGATGGCAACGGTACGGCGCAAGGCACCGGTGGTGCTTTGAGCGCCAGCGGTTCCATGACCGTCAGCATTACTTCGGTGAATGAGAATCCAACCCTGACCGGCGTGGATGCCACACCGACTTATGTCGAAGATCAACCGGCGATCGTGCTGGATAGCACGGTCACTATTGCGGATGTTGAACTGGATGCGCTGAACGGCGGCGCCGGTGATTACACAGGCGCAAGTTTAACACTGGCCCGTAACCTGGCGGCGAATCCGGACGACGTGTTTGGCTTCACTACCGGCAGCGGCATCAGCCTCAGCGGCGGCAACCTGCTCAAGGGCGGCGATATCATCGCCAGCTTTGATACCAGTGTGGCGGGTGAGCTGACCATTACCTTCACCAGTCCCGCTACTGCAGTCGCAACCACCGCCGATGTGAATGCGATTGCGCAGCAGCTGAACTACAGCAACACCAATGACCTGCCACCGGCGAGTGTGCAGATCAACTGGGATCTGAACGATGGCAATGGCACGGCGCAAGGCACCGGTGGCGCACTGGGTGCCAGCGGTTCCATGACCGTCAGCATTACTTCGGTGAATGAGAATCCGACACTGACCGGTGTGGATGCCACACCGACTTACATAGAAGATCAAGCAGCGGTTGTGCTGGATAGTACAGTCACCATCACAGACGCCGAACTGGATGCCCTGAACGGCGGCGCCGGTGATTATACCGGCGCGAGCCTGACACTGGCCCGTAACCTGGCAGCCAATCCCGACGACGTATTTGGCTTCACAGCCGGCAGCGGTATCAGCCTCAGTGGCGGTAACCTGCTCAAGGGCGGCGATATCATCGCCAGCTTTGATACCAGTGTGGCGGGTGAGCTGACGATTACCTTCGTTAGCCCAACCAGTGCCGTGGCAACCACCGCGGATGTGAATGCGATTGCGCAACAACTGACGTACAGCAACACCAACGACCTGCCGCCAGCCAGTGTGCAGATCAACTGGGATCTGAGCGATGGCAACGGTACGGCGCAAGGCACCGGTGGTGCTTTGAGCGCCAGCGGTTCCATGACCGTCAGCATTACTTCGGTGAATGAGAACCCGACACTGACCGGTGTGGATGCCACGCCGACTTACACAGAAGATCAAGCTGCGATTGTCCTCGACAGCACGGTCACCATTACGGATGTGGAGTTGGATGCACTGAACGGCGGCGCCGGTGATTATACCGGCGCGAGTTTGACGCTGGCCCGTAACCTGGCGGCGAATCCGGACGACGTGTTTGGCTTCACTACCGGCAGCGGCATCAGCCTCAGCGGCGGCAACCTGCTCAAGGGCGGCGATATCATCGCCAGCTTTGATACCAGTGTGGCGGGTGAGCTGACCATTACCTTCACCAGTCCCGCTACTGCAGTCGCAACCACCGCCGATGTGAATGCGATTGCGCAGCAGCTGAACTACAGCAACACCAGTGACCTGCCACCGGCGAGTGTGCAGATCAACTGGGATCTGAACGATGGCAATGGCACGGCGCAAGGCACCGGTGGCGCACTGGGTGCCAGCGGTTCCATGACGGTGAACATTACTTCGGTCAACGAGAATCCAACCCTGACGGGTGTGGATGCGACGCCAACCTTTATTGAGGACCAGTCTGCGATTGTGTTGGATAGCACGGTCACTATTGCGGATGTTGAACTGGATGCACTGAACGGCGGCGCGGGTGACTACACGGGCGCCAGTTTGACTCTGGCCCGTAACCTGGCCGCCAATCCGGATGACGTGTTTGGCTTCACAGCCGGTAACGGCATCAGCCTCAGTGGCGGTAACTTGGTCAAAGGCGGCGATATCATTGCCAGCTTTGATACCAGCGTGGCGGGTGAGCTGACGATTACCTTCACCAGTCCCGCTACCGCAGTCGCGACTACTGCGGATGTGAACGCGATTGCGCAACAACTGACGTACAGCAACACCAACGACCTGCCGCCAGCCAGTGTGCAGATCAACTGGGATCTGAGCGATGGCAACGGTACGGCGCAAGGCACCGGTGGTGCTTTGAGCGCCAGCGGTTCCATGACCGTCAGCATTACTTCGGTGAATGAGAACCCGACACTGACCGGTGTGGATGCCACGCCGACTTACACAGAAGATCAAGCTGCGATTGTCCTCGACAGCACGGTCACCATTACGGATGTGGAGTTGGATGCCCTGAACGGCGGCGCCGGTGATTATACCGGCGCCAGTTTGACGCTGGCCCGTAACCTGGCGGCGAATCCGGACGACGTGTTTGGCTTCACTACCGGCAGCGGCATCAGCCTCAGTGGCGGTAACTTGGTCAAAGGCGGCGATATCATCGCCAGCTTTGATACCAGCGTGGCGGGCGAGCTGACCATTACCTTCACCAGCCCTGCGAGTGCCGTGGCGACCACCGCCGATGTGAACGCGATTGCGCAACAACTGACGTACAGCAACACCAACGACCTGCCGCCAGCCAGTGTGCAGATCAACTGGGATCTGAGCGATGGCAACGGTACGGCGCAAGGCACCGGTGGCGCACTGG
>NZ_SHNN01000011.1:0-2500 GCF_026262625.1 Candidatus Litorirhabdus singularis | reverse complement strand
AGGGGAGTGAAATAGATCCTGAAACCGTATGCGTACAAGCAGTGGGAGCAGACTTGTTCTGTGACTGCGTACCTTTTGTATAATGGGTCAGCGACTTATTGTCTGTAGCGAGCTTAACCGAATAGGGGAGGCGTAGGGAAACCGAGTCTTAATAGGGCGACTTAGTTGCAGGCAATAGACCCGAAACCGGGCGATCTATCCATGGCCAGGGTGAAGGTTAGGTAACACTGACTGGAGGCCCGAACCCACTTATGTTGAAAAATGAGGGGATGAGCTGTGGATCGGAGTGAAAGGCTAATCAAGCCCGGAGATAGCTGGTTCTCCTCGAAATCTATTTAGGTAGAGCGTCGTGTCTTACCCTGGGGGGTAGAGCACTGTTTGGGCTAGGGGGTCATCCCGACTTACCAACCCCATGCAAACTCCGAATACCCAGGAGTACAATCACGGCAGACAGACAGCGGGTGCTAACGTCCGTTGTCGAGAGGGCAACAACCCAGACCGCCAGCTAAGGTCCCCAATACCAGTTAAGTGGGAAACGATGTGGGAAGGCACAGACAGCTAGGAGGTTGGCTTAGAAGCAGCCACCCTTTAAAGAAAGCGTAATAGCTCACTAGTCGAGTCGGCCTGCGCGGAAGATATAACGGGGCTAAACTGGTAACCGAAGCTGCGGATGCTTATAACCTTTGGGTTATAGGCATGGTAGAGGAGCGTTCTGTAAGCTGTTGAAGGTGGATTGAGAAGTCTGCTGGAGGTATCAGAAGTGCGAATGCTGACATGAGTAACGATAAGGGGGGTGAAAAACCTCCCCGCCGGAAGATCAAGGTTTCCTGTCCAACGCTAATCGGGACAGGGTTAGGCGGCCCCTAAGGCGAGGCAGACATGCGTAGTCGATGGGAAGCAGGTTAACATTCCTGCGCTGCTTTTTACTGCGATGGGGGGACGGAGAAGGCTAGGCAAGCGCGGCGTTGGTTGTCCGCGTTTAAGGTTGTAGGCTTGAGACTTAGGTAAATCCGGGTTTCTTTAAGGCCGAGAGCTGATGACGAGCATTTGCGCAAGCTCATGTGAAGTTGTTGATGCCATGCTTCCAGGAAAATCCTCTAAGCTTCAGGTAAAGAGTAACCGTACTGTAAACCGACACAGGTGATCAGGTAGAGAATACCAAGGCGCTTGAGAGAACTCGGGTGAAGGAACTAGGCAAAATGGTACCGTAACTTCGGGAGAAGGTACGCCGGTTTTGGTGATGGGACTTGCTCCCTGAGCTGAGGCCGGTCGAAGTGACCAGGTGGCTGCGACTGTTTATTAAAAACATAGCACTCTGCAAACACGTAAGTGGACGTATAGGGTGTGACGCCTGCCCGGTGCCGGAAGGTTAATTGATGGGGTTATCTTCGGAGAAGCTCTTGATCGAAGCCCCGGTAAACGGCGGCCGTAACTATAACGGTCCTAAGGTAGCGAAATTCCTTGTCGGGTAAGTTCCGACCTGCACGAATGGCGTAACGATGGCCACACTGTCTCCACCCGAGACTCAGTGAAATTGAAATTGCGGTTAAGATGCCGTATACCCGCGGCTAGACGGAAAGACCCCGTGAACCTTTACTATAGCTTCACACGGGACTTTGATCTTATTTGTGTAGGATAGCTGGGAGACTTTGAAGCGGTGGCGCTAGCCATCGTGGAGTCAACCTTGAAATACCAGCCTGATAATATTGAGGTTCTAACTCAGGTCCATTATCTGGATCGAGGACAGTGTGTGGTGGGTAGTTTGACTGGGGCGGTCTCCTCCCAAAGAGTAACGGAGGAGCACGAAGGTGCGCTAATCATGGTCGGAAATCATGAGGTTAGTGTAAAGGCACAAGCGCGCTTGACTGCGAGACTGACAAGTCGAGCAGGTACGAAAGTAGGTCTTAGTGATCCGGTGGTTCTGTATGGAAGGGCCATCGCTCAACGGATAAAAGGTACTCCGGGGATAACAGGCTGATACCGCCCAAGAGTTCACATCGACGGCGGTGTTTGGCACCTCGATGTCGGCTCATCACATCCTGGGGCTGAAGCCGGTCCCAAGGGTATGGCTGTTCGCCATTTAAAGTGGTACGCGAGCTGGGTTTAGAACGTCGTGAGACAGTTCGGTCCCTATCTGCCGTGGGCGTTGGAGAATTGAGGGAAGCTGCTCCTAGTACGAGAGGACCGGAGTGGACGAACCTCTGGTGTTCCGGTTGTATCGCCAGATGCATTGCCGGGTAGCTACGTTCGGACAGGATAACCGCTGAAAGCATCTAAGCGGGAAGCCCCTCCCAAGATTAGTTCTCCCTGGGAATTTAATTCCCCTGAAGGGCCGTCGAAGACTACGACGTTGATAGGCTGGGTGTGTAAGCGCTGTGAGGCGTTGAGCTAACCAGTACTAATTGCCCGTGAGGCTTGACCATATAATCTAAGTAATTTTGCAAAAAACGACTTCGGTTGGATGTGCGCAAGTCACAGTCAGAACTCGAATTGCTCTTGA
>NZ_SHNN01000010.1 GCF_026262625.1 Candidatus Litorirhabdus singularis | reverse complement strand
AGTCTGACGTTCGCCCCGCTGGGCAGCGTGGATACCCCGCTTGAGATTGACCTTGCGCAGCACTCCTTGAACGAGCGCCGGGATATTGTGCTCGGTGGCGATGGCAATGACGTGCTGTCGGGTGGCCTGGGCCGCGACTGGATCTTTGGCCAGGCGGGTAATGATGTATTGACGGGCGGTGTGGACCGCAACGCGCCGGACCTGTTGTTCGGCGGTGACGGCGACGACACCTTCCAGCTGATCCCGGACGCGCTGCCGCTGGCCGGTGACGGCACGGGCGGCACGGTGATTCCGACCACCAGTGACCAGTTCTTCGGCGGCGCGGGTGAGGATCGGGTGCTGTTCCTGGGCGGTGACTTTGATCGCCGCGGCCTGCCGGTGCCGGACTACGCGTCGCTGCGCTACGACATATTCCTGCATCGCTACGAGTTCACCAGCCTGGTCTGGGACATCGGTGAGCAGGTGTTCCGTTCGACTCTGGTGAATACCGACACTGTCTATGAGCAGCAGTACCTGTTTTACCAGACACACGATGTGGAGCACACCGAGTTTGATCTGCGCGCCGGTGACGACGTGCTGCGGCTGGATGGCGGCTTTATGTTCGGCCAGCAGGCTACCGAAGAGTGGGGTCTGGATCTGGGCGACTTCGAGCAGGGTGCGAGCGAGGCGGCGGTCACGGTGCGCGCCGGTGCGGGCAACGACAAAGTGTTCGGCGGCCCGCTGGGTGATGTGCTAGACGGCGGACCGGGTGCGGATTACCTGCTGGGCGGTCCGGGCAACGACGAGATCCTCGGCGGCGGCGGTGCGGATACGCTCTATGGCAACGGGCTGGCGAGCCAGGTTCCGGGCGACGGCTACTGGTTCACGCCGCCGCAGCCGGCAGCGTTTGATCCGCTGGCGTTCGAGTCTGAAGCGTTTGTTTATTCGCTGGCGGTACCGTTCCTCGACCTTAGCGAGCCCGGGCATAGCGGCGTCGATCTGAATGTGGATAACGCCAACGTGGATGAGTCCGCGTTCGGTCTCGAACAGATCGGCGGCGGTGGCCTGGGCCCACTGCAAGCCATCGGCGACTTCAATGACGACGGTTTTGCCGACTTCATCACCAGCGGTGCCACGCACAGCTTCCTGCTGCTGGGGCTTGCTGACCTGGCGGACCTGGAGGCAGTGGATACCTACGCCGAGGTGATCATCGATCACGCGACACTCGGCCGGCCGGGGCAGGGTGTTGGCGATGTGGACGGCGACGGCATCGAAGACCTGGCGTTCATCCGTACCGATGGTGACGACCTGCTGGTCACGATCGTACTCGGCGGAGCGCAGGACTGGGCGCGCGAGTGGGACGGTGATTTTGTGGCCACGCTTGATGCCGGCAACAGCCGCACGATCCGGTTGGGCGGCAACCCGCTGTCGGCCAACGGCCAGGTGGCGTTGCAGTGGCTGGAGATCACCGGTGATGGCCAGAGCGATCTGCTGATCGTGGCCGATTCCACCAGCGGCGCGCAGTCGCCGGTGACCAGCACCTACAACTACGGCTATATCTACTCCGGGCAGGTTATTGCCGCGAGCGGTGCGGAACTGGGTCTGGGCGACCGGCTGGCGAAGATCCGCTCCGGGGCCGACGTATCGATCCTGCAGGCGCTGGTGGCAGGCGACGTCAACGGCGACGGACTCGACGAGATTCTGTTTGGTACCACGGGGCTCACGGTGGAGGAGGTGACACCGGCAGTCGTCACAGCGCAGGCAGCGCCGATCATGGTCGAGGGCCTGTCGACCCAGCTGACCATCAAGCTCGGAACAGTGACGGAGACGTTCATCGTCACGTACGGGCCCAACCCGACGATTATGTCCCTGGTCGATCAGATCAACGCACAGGTCGCCGACAGTGACCTGGCCTATCTGGTCACGGCCTCGGCGACCACCAACGGCAGACTGCAGTTCACGACGGACGACGGGGGTCCGGATGTCCGGCTTGAGGTCAGCGAGTCGATTGTGAACTCTTCTCCGCTGGGGTTCACGGCGGTGCAAGAGGACCTGACGGCCACAAATTTCCGGATTATCGAAGAGAACGTGGTGAAGTTCGATGGCAATAACGACCGCGTCAACCTGCCCAGCTCGGCACTGAACGGCGCCAGCGCGTTTAGCGTTGCGGTCCAGGTGAAGACGAACAAGGCCGGAACAACCGTTATCAGCGGGGCGGGGAGTGGCAGCACCAATGAGATACTGCTGCAAATAATTAACGGGACCACCGTCAGGCTCAATCTGCCCGGCGGGCAGGGCGATTGGATCCTGTCCAAAAACATTCTCGATAACCAGCAACACCATCTGGCGCTAACGCGCGACAGCGCTTCTGCGGTGCGCCTGTATGTTGACGGCGTTCTACAGACAATTGACAACGTCAGTGGCGGCACTGCCTGGGGTTTTCCTGCAGGCTCGCTGCAGATAACCTCACTGTTGCTGGGTCAGGACCAGGATACGGTTGGCGGCGGCTTCGACCCGGCCGAAGCGTTCCGGGGCGAGATGGACGATCTGGGGATCTGGAACCGTGCGCTGTCGCCAAGCGAGGTCACGGCGGCCATGAACGGCACGGCGTCGACTTCCGGGCTGGTGGGTTATTGGCGGTTCAACGAGCTTGCCGGGACGATCGCGTATGACTCCGCGCGCTATACTGCCAATGGCCTACCATTAGCCAACGCATCTCTGATAAACGGTGCGTACTTTGCGCCGGCAACGTTCCAGTATTTCTTCGACGGGGGCAGTATTCCTATATCGATTGTGTCAGGGTTCACGCGCCTGGCCGACGACCCGGTCAGCGTCGCGGGCCTGCAAGCGGCCGATGTGTATGCGGGCCTGAACTCGCAAATCGTCCTGTTGTATTCCGAGAACCACGGTGCCTCCGGGGTATCCACCAACGGGAACCTGTTGTTCCCGACACCGGCAGGGCCTTACGAGGTCGTCGTTCCAGCCGAGACGCGCGTCGATCAGGACACAGCCGTTACGCTGCAGGTCACGCATGGCAATAACCTGGCACAGACCGTCAATGCCATCAATACGCAACTCTCCCAGAGCGCCTCTCTGAAGAAGGTGTATTTTGCGGATGACGCGGTTGATCTTCCGGGCGGCTTCTTTGAGCAAGGTGAGTACTACCAGGGCAATGTAGAGGTATCGGGCCTGGACGAATTAGGGGATGGCAACACGAGTGTCACCGTAGGACTGAACGTGTTGGGCAGCTTTGAAGGCCAGGAGATCATTCGGATAGGTGCCTACTCGCCATCAGATATTTACTACGAGCGTACTGTGACTATCCCCGGCTCTGATAGTCAATACAGCAGTAATGTCGACTTTCAGTGGACTTTACCGGCCTCGGATGCAAGCGATCTCAATGGCGACTGGCGCATATATGCTTTCGTCGACGACCCGGGTTTCCTTCAGACTACCCAAAGTCGCATCGACACATTCGTATTGACGTTGAACGTGCCGTTCGCCCAGGCACGCGCCGCCGGCGCCAGCATCGTTTTCGACCTCGTCAACGAGCCGGTGTATCACGAGGGCATCAGCTTGGTTGTCTATCAGGAGGCTGTCACCACGCCACCGCTTGGTTTTACGGCGCAGCAGACCAGGTTTGGTTCCGTCGTCTCCTCGAGTACAGTGAATGTCCCGCTGCTGCCCGAGCTGCCTGCTGGTGGCGACGTGCTGGTCACGCTCGCCGCGACGCCGGTGCCCGTTGCGCCCATCGCGCTGGGGGATTTGAACAACGACGGCTACGACGACTTTGCCCTGGCTAGTTCGCAGGACCTGCGGGTCTTCCTCGGCTCAGTCGGGATACTGGATGCGGGGGCGCTCGGCGCACCGGCGTATACCATTACCGGCACCGATCTCACGGCCACGGCAGGCGACTTTAACGGCGACGGCAATCGTGATCTGGCCGTGCTCGATGCGTCCGGGGCGATCGGCATCTTCAGCAGCCTCGCCGCCAATCCTCAAGGCACGGTACTGACCCTGGCCGATGCCGATACAACACTCACCGGCGCAGCGTCACAGACCCTCAGCCAGTACGCCACGACCGTGCTGGATTTCAGCAGCGAGACCTCAACCGGCAATTGGTCGGCGAGTCAGGCGCTGGGTGCACCGAACACCAACAGCTATGGCGACATCACGACAGCGTGGGCGCCAAGCCCGAGAAACGGCAGCCAGGAGTTCATTACGGTCGGCTACGCCACGCCGGTCTATGCCAACCAGGTGGTCATCCGCGAGACCTATGGCAACGGCTTTGTCACCCAGGTGGATCTTGTCGACCTCGAGGGTGTGCTGCATACCGTCTGGACGGGTGTCGATCCGAGCCTGCCGGGCACGCCGGTCGACTTTGTGATCGACTTTGCGCAGACCGATTTCCTGGTGAAAGGTGTCAAGGTATATGTCGATACCGATCACGACCTGAGTGCCTGGGAAGAGATCGACTCGATCCAATTGACCGGTGTGCCGATGCGTACCTTTATTGCATCAACCGATGTTAATGGCGACCGGATCGACGACCTACTGATCGGGTCGGATACCGCTGTGACGACGGGTACCGGTCGCAGTTACGTGGTTTACGGTTCGCGCGGTGTCGTTGAACTGCCCACCGAGTTCGCGGTGCTGGAGACGGTATCCATCGCCGGTTCAGGTTCCTTCGTAACCGGCGACGGCAATCGCTTCACCGTTGCGGCGGACATCAGCGGCGATCGCTGGGTGCGGTTCAGCACGCTGGGCGACGGCCAGGCCGGTAACCTGATTACGTTGCAGCAGGGTGCGGTCATTGGTTCGGTGCTGGGCGACCTGGTCGATGCCAGCGGGCGGGTGCTGCAGTCTCAGCAGTCGGTCTTTGACCTGCGCACGCTGGAGGCCGGCACCTACTACTTGCGTGCACCTTCCGGGGCAGAAGAGTTCACTGTTTTCATTGACGCACCGATTGCCGGCGCCAGTAACGAGTCGGCCACAGCGCCGGATCGCGATACGCTCAACGGCGGCGACGGCGACGACACGATTGTCGGCAACCACCAGCTGGACCGGATGTTCGGCGGTAGTGGTGCCGATACGTTTACGGGCGAGGCGATCGAGATTCGCGACCGCGACGTGGCCGACAGCAGCGTAGCGGTGACCACGCCCGAGGCCTCCTACGGTAACCCGACCGCGCCGCTCGATGCGGTGATTGATATAGTCGACGGTGCGTTGCGCGTGGCGATCGCACAGGCACTGGGGCTGCCGGTCACCACTGACTTCCTGGGTAATCCACTGGTGCAAGGCCTGATTTACGCGTCCGATCTCTCGCGGATTACGTCGCTGGATCTGAGCGGGGTTGATGTTGGCGACCTGAGTCCGGCTGAGCTGGTGGTGCTGGGCAGCCTGTTCAACGTGCAAGAGGGCGAGACGGTCACTATTCCGATCCAGCCGGGATCGTGGAACGTGACCGGTGCCGCCACCGCTTCGGGTACGAATACGCCCATCATCTTTACCGCTGGCGATGAAGGTCAGGTGACCATTACCATCGGTTCGATCTCGTTCGTGATTGGTGTTGGTAACGTGGCACCGGCAGTAATGCTCGATGCCGTGCTGACGATCGATCCGGCAGGCACGTTGACGGCGGGCGGCGCCTTTACCGACCCGGGTAGCCTGGATACCTGGACCGCGACGGTCGACTACGGTGACGGCAGCGGTGTGCAGGCCTTGGCCCTGAACCCGGACAAGAGCTTTGCCCTGAATCACAGCTACGCTGTCAGCGGCGTCTATACGGTCACGGTGACGGTGAGCGATGAAGACGGCGG
>NZ_SHNN01000001.1 GCF_026262625.1 Candidatus Litorirhabdus singularis | reverse complement strand
CTGGGCTGGGCGCTCCCGTCCAGCTCCTGATGGGCAAACCGGATCAGGGGTTCGGCCGCAGCTCGAAGTTCGGTTTGCGTTTTGCCTTACCCTTCTTCAACTTACCGCCACCAGCCACAAAAACTCCCACCATCCAGCTCGGCATAGGCTCGGTTCCACCAACCTCCCCGCCATCCCCAGCAAAAACCCCTTCCCTTTCTTCCAGTTACTGACCACCTCCACCACACACCATCCGACTCATAATCGGCAGGTCGAAGGTTCAAGTCCTTCCGGGCCCACCATTTTTCTTATAAATCATAGAGTTATAACTGCTTAGAGCATCCGACTATGCTGGCCACAGGCGTAACACCTGTCACCCCAGAGTCGGTTGGTCAATCATAGCGACTGACAGGACAGCACCATGAGCCTCATCCGCCTTATCCTCGGCCAACTGATTCTGCTGCTGAACTGGGTATTTACGCCCAGAAGCATCAAGCGTGATGCAGCCCTGCAAGCCACCATTGATAACCAAACTGCCAGCCTGGCTCTGTACCAGTACCGCGCCTGCCCCTTCTGCGTGAAGGTGCGCCGGGCTATGAAGCGCCAACGGCTGAACATTCAGACCCGTGATATCAAGCGCTGTGAAACTGCGCGGGCAGAGTTGTTAGCTGGAGGGGGAGATTTGAAGGTGCCATGTTTACGGATTGATGAGGGTGAGGCTGGGGTTCAGTGGCTGTATGAGTCTGGGGATATTGTGGGGTATCTGGAGGGGAGGTTTGCTGCTGGGGGGTAATGATTGGCATTCTCTCCAATCTTCTGACGTACATTGCACCGAACTTGATGCACCACAGGCGGATCGATTCACGACTGACCGTGATGCCTCTCTCGGCTAGAAGATCTTCGATATCTCGATGACTGCTATCGCGCGCCTGAGATTGAATCTGTAGTAAAGCCAGACAGCATAGGAAATGATGTCAGGAGGGAATCGGTGGCGTTTATACGTATTCATTCGCCAGATTCTACCAATTCGGCTCAGCTAAGTTGGCAGTACCCTTCGGAATACTAACCCTCGAGAAGCTTGCTGGTCAAATGGTGGAGTCTTAACTGTCTGCCTCGTAAAGCACGGACACACCCACTTCCTTGCGTGTGGATACACCCAGGGCGCCCAGCTCTTCGCAGGCATGCTGTTGAACCAGCGTGGCGTGGCGTACGCCGCGCTGGCGCAGAGCATCTCTCACTCGATCAAGAGAGCGGAAGTGGACGACGTTACCCATCAGGTTTTCCAGCATCTTCGGCGGACCGTCGGATTGCGGGTCGAGCTCCACCACGTAGCCGCGGCAGGCGCTGCTTCGCACCAGGGCTGACGAAGCTTTCTGGTCAGGGCAGATCAGGGTGACAATAGACATGATGTCTCCAATAAACCATCCAGCGCCTAAGCCGCGACCCAGGCGTTACACCATCCTTCGCCGGCAACCAGGCGATTCTGGAAGATTGAGCAACCGCCCCATCCGTCACCCTGGTCAACGTAGAGCGCGCAGTTGTTGCAAAGCTGCTTTGCTCCTTCGGCGCCGGCACGCTTGGGCCACTTGTTTGTATCCACCTGGGTGGCATCGTGCAGGTAGCCCAGGGCGACAGCGGTAGCTTCGTCTTCACTCACTTTGTCTGCTGCAACGGTAGAGCGAGGGAATGCCGATGTGGCAATAATGGCACCCGCCGCGGTCAGCAGTGTGCGTCGGGAAATCGTATCTGAGTTTTTCATCATCATTGTCTCCAGGTCATTTACATGTAATTACGCTGGCCTGAGAGCAAAGGTTTTCGCTTGTTCATGTTTTGACTCAATTGTTGGAAGGAGGTGCAAGTACAGGCAACAGGGTTCGTGAACTGAACACCGCAGCTTGTCGTAAGGAATAGCAACACTCACCGAGGTTCTGGCAAGTTAATTCGTTGGAACCATAGAACTCTCGCTCTAGAGCCTCAAGCAACCACCCTGCTCCACTCAGCAAACGCACTCGTCCTGAGATACCTGTAGTGTTCAGAGCGAATCAAGTGCCGTCCCAAATTGAATAAATTACTAACGGCAGCATGTGCACCCAGAAATCTCTGCGCCTGCTTGGCGGATTTGAATCGCCTCATCCCCCGCTCCCTGACCCTGGTCGATTCATGAGATTGCTCAGCCCGATTATTCTCATACTGCTTGGTACTGTGAATTGTCTCGGGTATCAGTTCTCGATGCGCCACGCCGTAACTGCGCAGTTTGTCCGTCACGATCTTCCTGGGCTCACTGCCATGACTTCGCAATAGACGTTTGAAGAAGCGCTTTGCAGCAGCACCATCACGCTTGGCCTGTAGATACACATCAACCACCTCGCCATCCTGATCCACAGCACGCCAGAGGTAGTGCTGCTTACCGTTGATCTTGACGAAGACTTCATCGATGTAGAACGTATCGCCATAGCCCCTGTGCTTTCGTTTGAGGCGGCGGGCATAGAGACGGCCGAACTTGATGCACCACAGGCGGATTGCTTCGCGGCTTACTGTGATGCCTCGCTTGGCTAAAAGGTCTTCAATATCGCGATGACTCAGGTTGAAGCGGTAGTAGAGCCAGACTGCATAGGAAATGATATCTGGAGGAAATCGATGACGTTTGTAAGTATTCATCCGCCAATTCTATAAATTTGTGCAGTTAACTTGGCGATACCTCCCAGAAGGCTCAACATCAATCGACGAACTCGACGAACCCGGTGGATCGCTGTTAGTCAATGAGAGGGGTTGGCTAGAGGCGCATCAGGTTCGTCAGGTTCGTCGGGTGATATTGGTGCTGGCTGCTTGGCTGCTTGGCTGTTTGGTTGTTTGGCTGTTTGGCTGTTTGGCTGGTCATGTTACTTGATGATATCTGGTGGGAATCTGTGGCGTTTATATGTGTTCATGGGCCGATTCTACTGAAACTGACAACTTAACTTGGCATTAGTACCCGACCAACCGGCACTTCAACTAGCTCAAGAAATGAAGCAGTAAGTTCTAGTAACCCATCGAGGCTAGATTCCAAAACTTTCAGTTTTCCCAGATCAAAATGCCTTCTCCTATGGAGGCTATCGCTCACTAAGGCCACTTGCTCAACCACCTCATCATGATTAGTCTCAATATCAGCTACCACCTCGAGCCATTCAGTCGCTAAATCCTTGAAACTGTCCGGTGATTCTAATGTCGGATAGTCGATGATTGTATGAGCTCGCCGCTGTGCCTGTTTAAAAAATTTCCGGGAGGTTATGCGCTTTTTCTCAATCCTCCCTAAAGTTTCTAAAGCAGCAAGTCGCTGGTCTTCTCGCCTATTGGCGACGCCAATCCATAGCGCTGCGCAAGACACCGCCATCGCTAGAAAAGTAAACCAGTTATTCACGTCTTGCTCCATGATTGTCAGTCCGTAAAGTCATTCATCTTGTTTAGCCGGGGTGAGCGTCGCTGCCTTTAGGCGCGCGTACTCCTTCTTGCTCTTCAGTCCTTTGTAGAGAGCCCAGCCAGAAAACACCAGCGCCACCACACAAATAAAGCCATTGAGAGCAAACATCATAATAGTCAGTCTGTGAACGTAAAGACTGGGATTGTAACCTAGCGTACTAGTCGAGGGACAATTTCTTTCGACGGGGTATCGACAACTTAACTGATCGGTGTTGCTAGGCTCGCGCCATGGATACATACAAGCACCCCTGGGCCCAGCGACTCAAGCGAGTATTCAATATCGATATTGAAGTTTGCGGTCGCTGCGGTGGGTCCGTCAAAGGGTTCTGGCAACTTAACTCTTAGAGACCGTTTGAATCTGCCATCCGATCTCAAGCAACCGCTCTACCTCGTTCTTCGAACTAATCTGCACTGAGATCGCGGTTATGCTGAGTGCTGACCAGGTGCCTACTAAGGTTGAAAAAGGTTTTGCCAAGTTAACTCATCGCGACCAATCAAATGCCGATGATCGCAATCAAGCGACTGCGTCTGCCCATTCACCAAACGCACTTGTCCTAAGATTCCGATAGTGTTCAGCCCCAACCAGGTGCCTACCCAGGTTGAACAAATTACTCACAGCAGCAGGCGCACCCAGAAATCTCTGAGTCTGCCTGACCGATTTGACCCGTCGGAATGCCGCACCACACATCCCTCGCTCTCTAACCCTTGTAGCTTCATGCGATTGCTCGGCCCGGTTATTCTCATACTGTTGAGTACTGTAAATCGTGTCTGGAATTAACTCCCGGTGAGCGACTCCGTAGCTTCGTAATTTATCAGTCACGATCTTCCTGAGCTCGGTGCCACTGGATCGCAACAGGCGTCTGAAGAACCGCTTGGCTGCTGCACCATCACGCTTGGCTTGTAGATACACATCAACGACTTCACGGTCCTGGTCTACCGCTCTCCACAGGTAGTGTTGCTTGCCGTTGATCTGAATGGTCCGGCACACCGGCGAAGACTTCATCGATGTAGAACGTATCGCCATAGCCTCGGTGTTTTCGTTTCAACCTTCGAGCATAGAGACGGCCGAACTTGATGCACCAGAGGCGGATTGCTTCTCGGGATACAGTGATGCCGCGTTCCGCGAGCAGATCTTCAATATCGCGATGGCTCAGGTTGAATCTGTAGTAGAGCCAGACGGCGTAGCTGATGATATCAGGCGGGAATCTGTGGCGTTTATATGTGCTCATCTGCCGAGTTTACCAAAATCGGCCCATAAACTTGTCGGTACCACGAAATTATAAACTAACTTATAATTGAGAATAATTAGTAGCTTTTTTTAGCAACATTAGATTTTAGGGTCCATAGGGAGGCGGGACATGAGAATTCGAAGGATCGGGAAGAGCCACGGTTTCGGCTGGTTTCGGAATCGAGAGAATACGCGCCCTATGCGAGTAGTCGCCCTGTTATCGAAAACGCTTCTATTTTGCTTTGCATGTTCTTTAGCCGCCAATTCCTGGCCCGCACCGTCGCTGCAGGACGTCCTGGACTCTGCCAATGGCGCGAAGAATGCGGCGGTAAATGCGAAGAATGCGGCTAACGAGGCCAAAACTGCATCGCAGGTTGCGTCCACCGCTGCGACCACGGCTAAACAACAAGTTGACCGGCTGACTGCCGAGGGAGGAATACTCGATTACGTTACTCAGGTAAACGCGCTACGCGATGAATTGGGCCCAGAGACTTTCGAAACTGTGCAGAATCTAGCGAAGGATCAGCTCGGCGCCTTTACCGTGCTGAGTGATTATCAGCAGACACTCGCTGACACGCCGGAAATGGATCTTATCGGTCTCCTCGACAAGATCGAGGCAGTCATTGGCGCTACGAAATTTTTTGTTCCAAACATAGAACTGCCAGACACCACGTTGCCTAGAACGCTCATAACCAGTGGCCCCCCGCAGCTTATCAGTCTGGCCGCCAAGGCCATGTATGCCTCCGGTGGCGAGGAAATGGCTCAGATGTTGAGCGACACGATAGCGCCCCTATCTGATCTGGCAACCGCTCTGGCTGCCGACAATGCTTTGATTCAAGGCGAGCAGCTCTCGACGCTGGCTGCTGGACCCTCGAGCGGTAGGACCCCACTGCAAGGTGCAACCAATTGCCAGGTCTGGGATGAAAGGCGTCGCGCGCTGAAAGCTGCAGCGGTTACCTTGCAAAGCACTAGCATCGGGCTGCAGGCTACTGCACCGGTCGTAGCGGCGTTCTTCAAGATAATAAAGACCGAAACAGGCGCCAAAGTCTGGGGCTGGGTTGGTGGAGATATTGCAATCAAAGTCCACGTAATACCGGAAACGGTGGGCAAGGCCGGTCAGGTCATCGGTAAGATCGCGGATGCGGGCTTCGCTCGCCTGCGTCACTGTGAGTTGCTCTATCGACAAGAGGAGGTGTTTCAGCAGCAGGCTGTTCTTCTTGAAGAAATCTGTTCATTGTCCAGATATCGATCAGCCGCTTGCCAGGCCCTAAAATAGCTGTCTGTAATGGCCCTCTTTACTAAGTGTTTACGCCGCTGGCTTGTCGTGTTGACGAGCAGCGTGATGGCAAGCATGACAGTCTCGGCAGCTCCGCTGAACTTTCAAAGTTTTTTTACCGCTCAAGACACGGTGACGCTTAGCGGGCTTAACAGTTCCCGTGCCCTGCTTGTTGAGGATTCCGCGATAGCGTTTGTGGCCTTGGAGAACGATCCAAGCCTTGGAGATGAAAAAATTATTCTTCCTGCGGCCAACATGGAACTCAGGTTTGACTATGTATTCAAAGAAGCTCCCGGTGGTGACGATATATTCCTGGTAGTACTATTTGAAACGGCAGAGGGACCTGTTAATGGTCTACTAGAGTCCTTCGAGGCCAGTGCGAGCAGCATGGGCACACAACGTTTTGCCTTAGGCAACTATACTGGCCGAGAACTGGGTTTAACGTTCCTGCTCCGTGAGCAGGCTGGGGTGAATGAGACGCTTGGTTCAAGTGTAACGATATCCGGGTTGCGGGTGGAGAGTAACACCCTTGACACGGATCAGGACGGCGTAGTCGATATTGAAGATAACTGTGTGGAGATTTCAAACAATAACCAGCTGAACACCGACCTTGATGGGCTTGGAAATCTGTGTGACGACGATGACGATAACGATGGGCTTACCGATGTCGAGGAGGCTCACTACGGAACGAATCCACTCCTTGTGGACACTGATAATGATGGCTACACAGACGGGGTAGAAGTGGGCGCTGGAACCAACCCACTGCGCGACACCTCATATCCAGGTGCCGCAACGGGAGACCTGGATGATGACGGGAAGGTGACTATCGCCGATGTGCTCGTTGGACTGCGCGTATTGAGCGGAGCGGTTTCCCTTACTCAGGAGCATCTCGATCGCGGTGATGTTGCTCCACTGCAGAATGGCTCGCCAGTGCCTGACGGAAGGTTTGACCTGGGTGATGTGCTGGTTATCCAAAAAAAGGTTCTTGGTTTAGAGGGTTTTTAGAAAGTACTAATCTTATAGGCAAGTCTGTCCCTCGCGAATCTCGGTACTGACAAGTAAGGACGCAAGGCATTCATGATTCGCACCATACGCCCCCTGAGTTCTGGCAAGTTAACTCGCTGGAACCATAGAAATCTAGCACCACAGCCTCAAGCAACTACCATACCCCACTCAGCAAACGCACTCGTCCTGAGATTCCTATAGTGTTCAGAGCGAATCAAGTGCCGTCCCAAATTGAATAAATTACTAACGGCAGCATGCGCACCCAGAAATCTCTGAGCCTGCCTGACCGATTTGACCCGTCGGAATGCCGCACCACACATCCCTCGCTCTCTAACCCTTGTAGCTTCATAAGATTGCTCTGCCCGATTGTTCTCATACTGTTGGGTACTGTGGATCGTGTCGGGCATGATCTCTCGCTGAGCCACCGGATAACTTCGTAGCTTGTCCGTCACGATCTTCCTTGGCTCAGTGCCACTGGATCGCACCAGCCGCCTGAAGGGTACTGAAAAGTTAACGTATTCTCGCTCGAATATTGTGAGCTCAGGACGAATAACTCAGACAAATAGTGCTCAAAGCGGTACCTGGCGCCCTGCTCTTGATCCTCTGGAGTCGGTTTGCCTAGTCCCAGCACACGAGGGCAGTTTAACTTGGCAGTACCCAGGCGAGAGAAGTTAACTGTCAAAACCCTGCATGATATTCTTCCTTGGCAATGGTGACACGTAATTGAGGGGCTTATACCCCGGTGATGGAGAGCACAATGAAAAGTCTCGGTTCGATCCTTTTGTCAAAGGCACTGGCAGGCCTTTTTGTACTGGTGCCGCTGTCTGTGCTGGTTATCGTTGTGTTGGAAGTTTATGACCTGCTTGAAGACACGGCCGCTTTTGCCGCGCTTGAACTGCCGTTCCCGGCCATCGTCAATGCTCTGATTTATATCGCCGCGATTGCGTCCACCATTTTTTTTGCTTGCTTCCTCACAGGCGTACTACTGAGTACCGGGCCCGGGGAGAAGTTTTCGAATTTTATCGAGAACGTGATCGTCGAGAAAGTGCCCCTGTTGGGATTGGTTCGTAATCTGACTATGAGTGTAGCTGGCGCCGGTAGCAGCAGTCTCCAACCTGCTGAAATCGATTTGCATGGCTCCGGTACATGTATGCTGGGTTTCCTGATGGAAACCCTGCCCGATGGGCGCTGCGTTGTGTTCATCCCCAGTGCCCCTGCGGTCACACTGGGGCAGGCCTATATCGTTGCCGCGGAGCGTGTAAGAATGTTGGACGTTCCAATCACTACGGTAGTGAATACCGTCACTCAGTGGGGCGCGGGCGCCGGCGACATTTACAAATAGTTCAGGCAGTGCCTTGACCAATGCACCATGGATAAGGGGTCAGAGCCCATTTTTGCGGCATCCCTTTGTGGAAAAGGGCTCTGACCCCTTTCTCCTGGATAAGGGGTCAGAGCCCATTTTTGCGGCATCGCTTTGTGGAAAAGGGCTCTGACCCCTTTCTCCTCGACGCATGCTGATTCAGGGAGCCTGGTCCGTCCTTCGCTATGCCGAAGGACGCCAGGACAGGCTGTCCCGATTTGCTTTCTGTTGAGTGCTGTGGATCGTGTCTGGAATTAACTCCCGGTGAGCGACTCCGTAGCTTCTTAATTTATCAGTCACAATCTTCCTGGGCTCAGTGCCACTAGATCGCACCAGCCGCCTGAAAAAGCGCTTTGCTGCTGCGCCATCACGCTTGGCCTGTAGAAATACATCAACGACTTCGCCATCCTGATCGACTGCCCGCCACAGGTAATGCAGCTTACCGTTGATCCGTACGAATACTTCATCGATATAGAAGGTGTCGCCATAGCCTCGGTGCTTTCGTTTCAATCGGCGGGCATAGAGACGGCCGAACTTGATGCACCACAGTCGGATTGCTTCGCGGCTTACTGTGATGCCTCGTTCGGCTAGCAGATCTTCGATATCTCGGTGGCTGAGGTTGAAGCGGTAGTAAAGCCAAACGGCGTAGGAGATGATATCGGGTGGGAAGCGATGGCGTTTATAAGTGTTCATCCGCCGATTCTATCAATATAGGGCGGTTAAGTTGGCAGTACCGTATGGTGGCTTTCGGGGTTTTGAGAATTGCGTAATATATCAAGATCGGCCGATGGCGCCAGATTATGATCGCTGTTTTACGTCCGTGGAAAATGCTGGGAAGCAACACTTCTATAATATTGCCAAACCGGGAAAGACACCATGAAAGCCGCCATCAGAATCACCAAGCCAAAACATCCCGAAAATGTAGCCAACATTGCACGGTCAGGCGAGGCTGGCGGTTTATTGGGCTCCAGATTAAAAGTGGGCTTTCACAGGGCATGGTTGGCAGCGGCGCTGATGGCAACAGCCAGTTTTGGCATGGCCGACGACTATACTCCCAAGGCGCTGGAGAGCGGCCGCGCCGACCCCAGCCTGCACCTGCGACAGGGTAGCACCCAGACCGAAGCACAAAAGGTCAACGAGGTGATCTATAAGGCCACCGGGTTCGGCAATACGTTTATGGTGGTCACTGACCAGGGCAATGTGATTGTCGACACCTCACTAGAGGCCATGGCGCCCCATCACAAAAAATTGCTTACCGCGGTCAGCGATGGCCCGATCCACTCGGTAATCATCACCCACGCTCATGCCGACCATACCGGCGGCGTAGAACTGTGGCGTGAACCCGAGACCCGGGTAATCGCCCAGGAAAACATGGTGGAGTTCCTGCATTACCAGAACCGCCTGTCAGGGATGTTCAACCGACGCAACCAGGCGCAGTTTGGGTTCGAACTGGATTCCAGGCAAATGCCCGCTTCTAACGCGGACAATTTCGGTGCCGATATTTTTCCCAATACCCTGTTCGACAAGGAGTACACCTTCTCCGCCGGAGGTCAGCAATTTCAGGTGCTACACACGCCTGCGGAAACCTACGACGCCCTGACAGTATGGATGCCCCAACACAAGGCCGCTTTCGTCGGCGACCTCTACTACCGGTCATTCCCCAATATCTATACCCTGCGGGGCACCAAGCCGCGCTGGGCACTCGATTACATCGACTCACTAAACCGCGTGTTGGCACTAAAGCCGGAGCTGTTACTGCCGAGCCACGGCGAGCCCATCGAGGGTTGGGATAATATCCGCGCTGCCCTGACCCAGTATCGTGACGCCATTCAGTATGTTCATGACCAGACGGTAATTGGCATGAATCAGGGTAAGGACGTTTACTCCCTGATGCGGGAGATCAGGTTGCCCCAAGCGCTGGATGTGGGCGAAGGATACGGCTGGATATCCTGGTCGGTACGCGGCATCTACGAAGGTTACGTGGGCTGGTTCGACGCCAATCCGGTGAGCATGTACGCCGAGTCTCCCGAGTCGGTGTACCCCGAACTGGTGGCCATGGCCGGTGGCGCCGACAAGGTGATCAAGCAGGCCCAGCCCCTGCTGGAACAGGGCGAGCTGGTCAAAGCCCTGCGCCTGGCAGAAGCGGCGCTGTTAGCAGACCCACACAACCGCACGGCCCTGGAGTTGCGCCTGACGGCCCTTAGCCAGCTGCGACAGGACTCAAGCAACCTGAATGAATCTGGTTGGCTGAATTTTGGTATCAGGGAGACCCAGCGAAGGCTGGAGCAAGTGGAGGCCGCTACTCCTAAGCGTAGGTAGCGTTCACCCTGTGTTGCTCAAGAGGGGACTCCAGCGAGGGCCGAAATGAAAGCACTAAAAATAGTGGGCCTGTTTTTCATGCTCATTGCGCTTATCGCCATTGCGCTGTTAGTTAGCGGTTTGGGCGGTCGCCTTTTTTTTTCGGCTTTCGCCGCCTACAACAAGCCTGAAGGAACGTTTAATAGCGCCGATGCCGTCGCGGCTCCTGACTATAGTGAAGTTAGAAACTGGGCAGCCTTACCCACAATATCCGACTATGCTGACCTGGTTCCCAAAGGGATCACCGCAGGTACCCAGGGCGAATTTCCCGTTGACGTGTTTTTCATTCATCCCACGGGCTTTCTGACCACCGCAAGCTGGACTTCGCCGATGGATGTCAATTCAGGAACAGAAGAAAACACCCGTTTGATGATGGCTAACCAGGCGAGTGTATTTAATGGCTGTTGTAATGTTTACGCACCACGATATCGGCAAGCCAATATTTTTGCGTACTTTGGTGAGGCAGAAGAACGCGATAGAGTCCTCGGTTTTGCCTACCAGGATGTCAGACGCGCTTTCGACTATTTCATCAACCACTACAACCAGAGCCGCCCCTTCATTATTGCCAGTCACAGCCAGGGAACACATCATGCAATACGCTTATTAGAAGATGTTATTGATTCCAGCGATCTACATAAGCGAATGGTAGCAGCTTACCTGATTGGCTCTACCTCAATTCCCGTTTCACCCTCATGGTTTGACGCAATGAGCAACATAAAGCCGTGCT
Organism: Candidatus Litorirhabdus singularis; assembly: GCF_026262625.1. GTDB lineage: Bacteria > Pseudomonadota > Gammaproteobacteria > Pseudomonadales > Halieaceae > Litorirhabdus > Litorirhabdus singularis. Next base: position 1,884,136 of record NZ_SHNN01000001.1, on the reverse strand, counting down.
CTCAAGAGGACGACCTGCATTGCGTTATTCACTGGGACTCCAAGCCCGAGGGCGCTCCCGCATACGAACGTCCAGAGGCGAGCTTGTGCACCAATCCCCTGTCATGGCGCACCGATGAAGAAATGGCGGATGCCAATCTTAACGAAGGCGCACTTCCGCGCGCGGGCAAGAGGAATGATGCGATGGGCAAGGCAGCCGACACACCTGGCAATCAGAAAGTCATTGCCCTGAGAAAACCCATCTCTGCACTCGTCTCCGCTCAATGTAAGGGGGGGACTCTCTATGTCGGCGAGCCAGCAGCGTCGGGGTTTGAGGCCGACCGTATGGGCACCTATCACTTGCTGGAATATTCTCTTTTTTATATGAATATCCACAACAACGCGAAGTTACGTGCCCAGGGTCTTCTGCGCGAGATGTAGACCGCCAAGCTGCCCATTAGCTAATGCGTTTGGAGTAATCCCGCGGCGACAATTTCATATGTTTTTTGAAGAACCTCGAAAAAGCCGCCGCATCGGTAAAGCCCAGGCGCTCACTGATGGCCAACAGATTGAGATCGGAATCATTCAAGTACTCCAGGGCAAGGTCTATGCGGGCGATATCAAACAGGCTCTGGTAGCTGGTATCGCTCTGTTTTAACCTGTGTTGCAGCGTACGCGGGCTGATACCCAATGTGTCCGCCACGCGATCCACTGAGGCCTCTTCCCTGTTCAGTAGCAGGCGAATAGCCCGGTCGACTTCTAACACAAAAGGTATATTCAATTTTAGATCAGTAGGAGTCTCATACTGCGCAGAGGTTGGTGGCCTATCAGGCATAAACACAATGGGGCGTTCGCAGTCAGCTTTACTGACACGAAGTGCGTTCACGTCCTGGTTGAACGTGAGCTTATCCCCACAAACCTGACGCAGGGGCCTTGTATCTTCAGGCGCAGAGTGTCGAAGCTGGACCCGCTCTGAACGCCAGCTGTTCCCCAGCAGGCGGCGTATCTCATAGACGCTTATCGCAACAGCCAGCTCAACTAGCTGGACACGGCTGGTATTACGGGTTCGGCCCCACTTGGGATCCCATCGCGCCTCGAAGCAAATCGAGACACCCCTATCATCCTCCACCAGCAGGGATGAGGTGGTACTTGCGTGAGACTCCAGGTGCGCGGCGAGGATGCGCAACACTTCGCCAACCGTTTGGGCCCGGCGAATCACCTTCCACACTGGGCCCAGCACCTGCCAACCCTGTATAGGAGCCAACTTCAGGGAAAAGAATCGATCATCACAAACCAGTGCAGCTTCTTCGAGGAAATCATTGAAAACGCCACCTTCAATAAAAAGATCTGGCCGATACAGTGCGGACGGCGCCAGGCCCACACGACGAGCTATGCTGTCCGGATCATGGCCATAGCTCTCAACCAGGCTGGCTACGCCAGTGAGAGCTCTACTAGGCGTGTTCTTGGTCATGGGTAGGGAACTTTCGGGGCATTGAGTATTGCGTAATATATCAAGTTTGGCTGATGGCGCCAGAATACCATAGCTGTTCTTCCTCCGCTGAAATGCGGGGAAGCAGCAAATCTATAAAACAGCCAAAGGCGAAAAACACTATGAAAGCTGATCGCACATTCACCTCGAAGCGGGCCTCCAAATCGCACGCCAGCGCCCACTTGACGCTAAGCGCCCTCGCTCTTGCTCTGGTGCCCACCTCTCAGGCCATTGCCCAGTTGATGCTGGAAGAGGTCGTCGTTACAGCGCAAAAGCGCAGCGAGAGCCTACAGGACGTACCCATCGCCATTGCCACCATGAGTGGCGAGAGAATTGATGATATTGGTATTACCTCGCTGCAGGAATTGACTCAGTATATGCCCAATGTGACCGTCAATGCTGGCGCAGGAACGCCCAACCTGTTCATTCGCGGTGTGGGTTCCGGCACCAATCAGGGTTTCGAACAGTCTGTGGGCATGTATATCGACGGCGTTTACGCCGGGCGTGGGCCACTGGCGGCGGTTCCAACCACGATGGACCTTGAGCGCGTTGAAGTCCTCAAAGGCCCCCAAGGTATTCTGTTTGGCAAGAATACGATTGCCGGCGCGATCAATGTCACCACCGCCAAGCCCACCGACGAGTTCGAAGGCATGGTGGAAGCCCTGTACTCACCGGATCACGGTGAGCAGCAATACAACCTTGTACTATCCGGGCCGTTGACTGACGGCCTGTCCGGTAGGCTGGCGGTACGTCATGACGCTATGGACGGCTGGTGGGATGATGTCACCAATCGTGTAGAAGGCCCAGACCGCGACAACTGGTATGCTCGCGGTAGCCTGCGCTGGGTGGCCAGCGATAATCTGGAGATCACTGCCAAGTACGAATACGGTGATTTTCAGGGGGAAGCTTCTCCATCAGTGGTGTACCAGTCGGACTTTGCCGGGCAGGAGAACTTTGCCGGTGCGGTGCCGTTTCCGGTGATCTCGGACAGGAACAAGGGCGCCGGTGATGCTGACAACCGCAGCTCGACGGATACAGACGTTTTTGCGCTTACGGTTGATTGGCAGCTGGATTTTGCCACCTTTACGTCTATTTCAGCCTACTCGGCCTACGACCGGATGTCGGCGGGAGATACCGATTTTGCCGCTACGCCAGCACTCCACCGTACACGGTGGGAAGACTACAAGCAGTACAGCCAGGAACTGCGCCTGGTATCACCTGGCGGTGAGACTATCGACTGGATAGCCGGCGCCTACTACCAACGCAACGAGTTGGATATCAGTCGCCGCATTGACGCTATTGATTTCCTGCAGTCTGGCCCCTTGAGCGTTGCGGCGTTGTATTCTGAGGAACCTGGTGTGCCCAGCGTCTTCGATCAGGACGGTGAAAGCTGGGCGGTGTTCGGCCAGGGGACCTGGAATGCCACTGACACCCTGCGCTTCACCCTGGGCCTGCGCTATAACGAGGAAACCAAGGATCTGGATAAGGTCACAGTCTCCGATGGCCTACAGTTCCGGTTCGGTAGCAACACTTTTTATGCTAATCCACGGAACGGTGAGCTAACTGCTGATGTACGCCAGCACAGCTTTACCGACCTCAGTCGCGACGAAGACAAGTGGACTTTTTCCGGTGCCATCCAATGGGATGTGGGTGAAGACACCATGCTCTATGCAAGTATCAGCACGGGCTTCAAGGGCGGTGGCTACGATGAAGCCTACAGCGGCGCCGGCTACGAGATTCGGCTGGCAAATCCATTCACCGGTGAGCCAACCGGTGAATCGATACCGGGTGCCGACCCCTCGATACTCGAGTACGAGCCCGAGGAGGTTCTTTCCTATGAAGTTGGCGCAAAAATGCGCCTGCTGGATGGTGCAGCGGAATTGAACCTCGCCGTGTTTCGCATGGAGTACGAGGACCTGCAGACCAGCTCCCTGGTCGGGGATGTGTTTCGCGTGGGTAATGCCGGCGAGGCAATTAGCCAGGGCGTGGAACTGGATGGCCGTATATTGTTAACCGAGCGTTTTTCTGTCGGTGGCGCAGTGGCTTACCTTGACGCCTACTATGACGACTTTACCGGTGCCACCTGTACTGTTCCGCAAGCCACTGATCCGGTGAACAACCCCGGCTGCCTGCGCGAAGACGGCACCAATATCGCACCGGGTGAGGCCGGCGGCCAGGATCTGAAAGACGAGACCTTGCTGTTTTCGCCGGATTGGAGCGCCAGCCTTTACGCCCAGTATGTCATTCCACTGGGCACTAGCATGGAATTGGTCAGTGGTGTGGATATCAACTACAGCGATGAATTTTACTCGGCGCTGGACCTTGACCCGAATACCAAGCATGACGATGCGACCCGTATCAATGCACGTATCGCGCTGGCCAGCACCGACGACACATGGACGGTGGCCCTGATAGGGAAAAACCTGACCGACGAAAAGACAACTTTCTGGAACAACGATGTACCGGTAACTGATTCCAACAGTTATTTTGGCCTGCCGGAGCGGCCGCGCTCTATTGCCGTGCAGGCAAGGTACAGGTTCTGATGATGCACCACAGTCATCAGATTGCAGATAAGACCCGCGGCTTTTCAAAGCGCCTGGTTCTACTCGTAATGCTGTGTCTGCCGGCAGGCCTGATCGCACAGGAAAACAGCCATGCAATAGCCGTTCGCAATCAGGTTGCCCAGCAAGAAAGCCCCGTCACCACGCTGCGCCATTGGAAGATATCAAAGGGAAGCTATGATCGGTTTCTGAAGGTTAGCCAGGCCGGCATCTGGCCGTACTTCGAGAAGATCGGAGCCCGGGTCGTCGGCATGTGGGTGGTGTTGGATGTGGTCCCGACTGAAAAGGCCGGTGATATGGGCAGCGCATACAAAGTGTTGACATTAAATGACAAGGACTACGATGAAGTCTACCTGCTTACACGATACGCGAGCCTGGATCACTGGCAGGCAACGCGAAACCCCACGCTAATGGGAGGGAATGGCCCTGATTTTGATAGCTTGGTAGAGGCGCTGAAAATTCGGGGAGAGTTGACTATTGATAGTGACGTGACCTTTCTTCAAGGGTTTCATGGCCCCAATTCACCGTATTTTTTGCCGGGCTCCGGTGAAACATTCCAACTGATCAATCCGGAGCGCTAACGGAAAATTCCAGTGTCGATGGCAAGTATAGGGCGTATTAACGGCCTATTGAAAGTAGACACCCTCTTATAGAGCACAGAAAAATGAAAATCCTTTATTTGTTAGTCGTATTAGCGTTCTCATTACTATCAGCCTGTGGCGGTAGCGGTAGCGGTAGCGGTAGCGGTAGCGGTAGCGGTAGCGGTAGCGGTAGCGGTAGCGGTGGCGGTAGCGGTAAATCTGATACCACGCCACCGGTTATTACCTTAATGGGTGATAACCCGATGACAATAGAGGTAGGCTCAACCTTTACTGACCCGGGTTCGTCGGTGTCTGATGATGTCGATTCAGGATTAACTACGATTGTTACTGGAGCTGTCGACACTGCAACAACTGATACCTACACACTAAGTTATAACGTGTCCGATGCAGCTGGTAATGCTGCTACAACCGTTACACGGACTGTGAATGTGGTACTACAAGAAGCGTTTCTCGGTGCCACACTGGAGTGCCCTTGGGACGAGAGCGACCCCACCATGCACGTATTTCTCGCTGCAGGTCAGTCAAATATGGTGTCTGCCTATGGCCGCCCCGGCACACTGCCCACAGCTTACGAAACGGGTACTGATAAGCTCCAGATGTGGGACGAGGGGAGTTGGAAGCGTCTGGGTTTGAGCACCGAAAACGCTGATCATGGGCCCCGGTACGGACCGGAGCTCGCCTTTGCCTGGACACTGCACGCCGCGTGTCCGGACTCCACGATCGGCATCGTCAAGTATGCGGTGGGCGGAAGCCTGATCAGTACCTGGATTCCCGGAGGAGAAAACGCTGCAGTTCTGGTCTCCAATATTACGGCAGCCATCCAGGCGCATCCTGACATCACCTTCGAAGGCTTTCTCTACAAGCAAGGCGCCGCTGATGGTAGGCGGCGTGTCACTGGGGAGGTTTGGGGCGAGAATTTCCTATCGATTGTGGACGCCTTTCGCAACAACGGGATTATCCCCAATACTCTCCCGTTTTTAGTAGGCACAACCCGGGGCACTGCCGATATCGATGCCTTCCCGGATGATATCACTGACTTAGACCCCGACAGTGTCTCGCCACCGGACCCCAGCAGACCATTCCTCTTGCATGTGATCCACCAGCAGTGGATGGTGCAGTTCGAGCGGCCTTTCATCTATCCAGTGATTGACCGCGATATTCCTAAAGGCGCAGACGAAACCCATCATACACCTGAGGGCATACGAATGGTGGGGAGGAAGTTTGCAGAGGTCTATCTAACACAGGCCATGGGATCGGCGATCGCCGACATTCTGACCACAGAGACCATCGGCGGAGTGGAGGTAGAGATTCGTCGGGGAGGCAACGGGGTTTATCCTCTGGTCGTATTTTCTCACGGCATGGGCGCCTGCCCGGAGAGCACCGCTGGGCTTCAAAGCCGTCTAGCCAACAGAGGCTATATTGTGGTCGCTCCGAAGCACCAAGACTGCCATACGGGCAGTACAACACCAGATGTCGCTTGGAATGAGCCAGAGAACTGGACAGACCAGACCAACCGCGACAGACGCGATGACTTCCACGCGGTTCTTGACGCCTTACCTTATAGTTCCTATGCGCGGTACGTAGAGGACTTCGCCAACATCGGCTGCATGGGGCACTCGATGGGCGGTTACACCTGCATGGGGCTTGCAGGCGCGTGGGGCGATTGGACGCGCAGCGAAATCCGCACGGTTGCGGCGATGTCACCTTGGCATAAACCGCTAACGGTACAAAATCGGGTCGCTGACATGAGCAATGACCAAACCCTATACCAGGGCGGTACATCAGATCGCGCGATCACACCCCCGATGATTGAGACCGGTGGAACTTTCGACCAGACGTCACCTGCGAAATATCTTCAGGTATTTGACCGGGCAGGTCACTCTGCGTGGACGGACGGTGTGTTTTCTGAGCAATTCCATGATGAGATGTCCTACTACCTCACTTCGTTTTTCGATGCTTTCCTCAAGGATGGCAACAAGGAGAAGCTCACACAAAGGCAGTCTCGAGTGAGTACCTTAGATTACGATCACGAGTAAGTGATTCATTGAGCAAGACTGCGACATCGACTAATCACGCGACGGCGATGAAGGTTATTGTGTTCCGACCCTCGCTAGCCTTCAAGTCGAGCGAGATTAGAAAATTTTTTGAAATTCGACGTCCGGACACATTTGCTCGGACGCCCGGAGCCACAAATACCGCTAGATTGGTCAACAGATAGCCATCGACATCAGGACTAACGCAAATATGATTTTCAGGGAAATTAAAGTATAAGAAGGTTCTGGCAACTTAACTCTTAGAGACCGTTTGAATCTGCCATCCGATCTCAAGCAACCGCCCTACCCCATTCTTCGAACGCACTCATCCTGAGATCACGATAATGCTGAGCACCCACCTTGTGCCGACCCAAATTGAAGAGATTGGAGACCGCTGCATGCGCACCCAAAAATCTCTGCGCTTGACCTGTAGATTTGAATCTTCGCATTCCCCGCTCCCTCACCCTGGTCGCTTCATGACATTGCTCGGCCCGATTATTCTCATACTGTTCATTGCTGTGGATCGTGTCTGGAATTAACTCCCGGTGAGCGACTCCGTAGCTTCGTAATTTATCAGTCACGATTTTCCTTGGCTCGGTGCCACTGGATCGCAACAGGCGTCTGAAGAAGCGCTTGGCTGCTGCACCATCTCGCCTCGCCTGAAGGAACACATCAACTACTTCACCGTCTTGATCCACGGCTCGCCAAAGATATTGCTGTTTGCCGTTGATCTGAATGATGCGGCACACCGGCGAAGACCTCGTCGATGTAGAAGGTATCGCCATAGCCTCGGTGTTTTCGTTTCAACCTTCGAGCATAGAGACGGCCGAACTTGATGCACCAGAGGCGGATTGCTTCTCGGGATACAGTGATGCCGCGTTCCGCGAGTAGATCTTCAATATCGCGATGCCTCAGGTTGAATCTGTAGTAGAGCCAGACGGCGTAGCTGATGATATCAGGCGGGAATCGGTGGCGTTTGTATATATTCATCCACTGATTCTATCAATTTGGGCGACTTAACTTGGCAATACCCCCCCGACTCATGCAGACGATGACCTTATCCTTCCACGTCTCTTTCGCTTAATCCCCACCAAGCCAATCAACGCTGAACCGAAGAGCCAGGCTGCTGCGGGGATGGGGACTTGCGAAACGCTCACCCGCAGTACATCGGTACCCCATGCGTCTACATCTATCAAGAGCTGCGTTTCCCAACCGAGGCCATCGCCCAATAGTGCAAGCGTCAACAGATCGAAATCACCGCTCAAAGACGCCGCCGATAACAGATCGAAGCTGTCGCCCAGTTGCGCTTCGAAATCGTCATACAAGATAAGTTCCAGTTCACCGGCAAGCGTTGCACTGCCACTGACGTTAAGCACATCGTAGCCAGGGTAGTCTGGTGTGGTCCCCCCCAGCTCAAAGCTTAAGGTGCTGAGCTCATCCATAGCGAAGTCACCGTTGATGGTGAGGATGCCTGGCGAATTACCCGGCCCCAGCTCCGCGCCGCTGAGTGTGACATCGCTGTTAATCGTGCCGCGACCACCGACCGTACCGCCTTCGATATCAACACGGCTTTGCGTTAGCGTGCCATTAACGATGAGCGTGCCCTCTGTCTGCCGGTATGTTCCAGGCCCCTCTAGGCGAGAGCCGTAGCTCAGCATAACCGCGCCGCTATTGATCAGCGTGCCGTCGTTGCTTATTAACCCTCCGTCAATGTTGGTTAATGTTCCACGGTTATCCAAATGGCCATGGTTGAGGATGGTACCCTCATAAGTGTTATTCAGTATGCCGTTGTTGGTCAATAGGCGGGTGCTCTTGTTGGTCAGTGTACCGCCATAGTTGTTATTCAGAGTGCCTGAATTGATCATTGTAGCGGTATTTGTCAGAGTGCCACCGGCGTAGTTCTGCAGTAAACCGCGATTGATTAAAGAGGAGTGATGGGTGAGAGTGCCATGGTTGGTCAACGTGCCCTGGCTGCCCACTTCTATCATAGCAGCCGTTAGCGTCTTGCCAATATCCAAAGTGAAGCTACCGCTCGTGCCCAGCGACCTAGCCACATTGAACCTAAGCACATCGATTGTTGAACCCGTAAGATTGAGTGTGCCCCCGTTTACGTCAAAGATGCCCAAACTGCTATTGTCTGTGATTGTGTTAACGTTCAACACGCCTCCCTTCAGATCATAAGTACCCAATCCGTCAGAAAGGAAAGTGAGTGTGTTAGTGGTATTGATACCGCCGTTCTGCGTGAAGGCGCCTTGGCTGATGGATTCAGTATGGGCGGTAAAGCTCTTGCCGTTCTCAAGGGTGAATGTGCCAGCGCCATCACTACTACCAATGGAGAAGAAATCCACATCGATGGAAGCGCCAGTGAGATTGAGCAAGCCGCCATTCACAGCCAGGAAGCTCGTCCCGTCGCCGTTCGAGATGCTACCGACGTTCAGTGTGCCGCCGCTTAGTACATAGGAGCCCGTGCCATGTCTGCCAATCGAGAGATTGTTTCGAATAGTGGTGATGCCATCGCCTTGCTGGTACTGCGAGATATTTCCACCGTAGCGCCCGAGCCAGAGATTTTCGGTGGTGTTGGTGCCGCCGCTCTGGGTGAAGGTTGTATCGTGCGCAACCCGACCGATTATTTCGTCCTGGGCGACAAGGTTGCCTTCTTGCAGGTTATAGTGATGGTCAAGGTTGTTGTAATAACCCACCGTCAGAGTATCGGTGGTGATATTGCCACTCTGATTCAGGGTGCCTGCTCCCTCCCCACCGACCGTGAGCTTGTCTGTAACGAGGGTCTTACCGCTAGCCAGTGTGAAGTTCCCGGTTGTGTAGAGGGCGCCGCCGACATTAAAGTTGTCTACATCTATCGACGTGTCGGTAAGATTGAGCCTGCCGCCGTTTACGCTGAGTGTGCTGGTGCCAGACTGCGAGTTGAGTACATTCTGCACGTTGAGTGTCCCGCCTCCCAGGCCATAGGCGCCGTCCACTATGAGCAGCGAGTCTACAGTATGCGTGCCACGCCGGTGGCTAAAGGATCCACTGCCCGTATTTCCAAAAAGCGCCGCTCCAATTTCCACCGAACGGGTCTCCAGGCTGCCGCCATTGAGCACATAATAGCTGCCCGCGCCACCTACTGATCTCGCGACCTTAAGGCTGTCCGCCACAACAGCCCCGCCATTCTGGTTGAATGAGCCGGCTTCGAAGTAACCAACGCTCAGGATGCCGTTAACTGTCAGGCTGCCTTCTTCTATTCGATAATTTCCGTCACTACCCAATGCTGATCCAATTTCGATATTATCAGCGTCGGCCGCTCCGCCGGTTTGAACAAACCTGCCATAACCCTCGTTACCGACGCTAAGGTTGGACGCCATGAACCCACCGCTTGAGAGCCTGTAGGTCCCTTTGCTACCGGCGTCACCCCCGATAATGACTCCACTCACATCCAGTTGACCGCCGTCCTGTTCGAAGAAACCCTCTGCACCGTCCCGGTAGCCAATGATCAGCCGGGGCCCGCGCAGCGTTCCCCCGCTCAGCTCGTAGAGACCACTTTCGCCGTCCAGAAAGCCGACAATCAGTTTTGTAGTGTTGTTGTGAGTACCCCTGGTGTGTTCGAATCTCGCTGACGGACTCGAGTAACCCGAAGAATCACCACCGAGGTATACGGTGTCGGAGTTAAGAGTGCCCCCCCTGAGCCAATACCGGCTTTCAGGACTCGCATCACCTTCTCTGCTGGTGGTGCGCCCGATATCCAACTCATCAATGTTGCTCGTGCCGCCGTACTGGCGGAATAAGGTATCCTCGGAGCCCAGCGCCTGAATCCGCGCGTAGCTTGCGCTGAAGGTGCCGCCGCGCAGGAAGTATTCTGAAGCGCCGTACTCGTTTACCAGATAAAGGCGTGTTTCGATCGTCATGGAGCCACCGATTTGATCAACTCGGGCAGTGTCTGCGCTGCTACTAGTCCAAAGCGACAGGCTTTTTGCCTTGGCCGTGTCGCCAGGGTCGATATAGGCCGTGGTGAGTCTCGCAGGATTAAACCCACCAATAGTTATATTGACATCATCACTTAATGTGGGCTGCCTTAAGTCCGACCAGCAGGCGCTTGTCGCCCAGTCTCCGGTTGTGCAGGTGAAATCATACGCGTGAGCAGCACTCAGGTTTAGCCCACAGATCAAGGCAATGGAACACGAGAACGCTGCGCGTCTCTTGAGAGAAATAGGCAAGGACGAATTGCGAGGCCAATTGAAGGACGAATAGGCGCCTGATACCCTTTGGCTATCAGCGGCGCTTTGACGCCCTGTTGTTGTGAGCTTGATCATCGTTGTCATTCCCTGTGGTATATTGTTGGTCCAGCAATAATTTGTTGGTCCAGTATTATCTTGTCTACCGGTATTGGCAACTTAACTTATTGAGTCCGCTGGAATCTACCATCTGATATCAAGCTACCGCCCTTCTCCAATCAGCAAGCGCACTTACCCTGAGATCGCGGTAATGCTGAGCCTTGACCAGATGCCTACCCAGGTTGAATAAATTACTAAGCGCTGCATGAGCACCCAGAAATCGCCGAGCCTGCCTGACCGATTTGAATCGTCGGAATGCCGCACCACACATCCCTCGCTCCCTGACCCTCGTCGCTTCGTGCGATTGCTCGGCCCGATTATTCTCATACTGTTGAGTACTGTGAATTGTGTCAGGCATGATCGCTCGCTGTTCAAGGGGTCAGACTCCTTGAAAAGGAGCCGTCTGGCCCCTTGATTCGCCTTGATTCATGAAAATAGGAGTTTTAGGTGACCTGAGCATCCAGTTGCAGCGCGAATGCTCAGTCGGCGATGACGTAGCGGGCGTTTCTCAGAGAGAAGGACTGAGGCTCATGAGCAAACGCAAAGCCTAGCGGAGAAATCAGTTTACTCAAGTCGGTATTCTTAAATGTCGTCAGATCGATCTCATACCATTGCCAGGCATCAGTGAGCTGAAGCTCCACGCTCTCGGGTGCCACTGCGTCGGACAGGTAGCGATCCTTGATATGCACGGAAATAATCTCACTACCTGCATCGCCTTTCAGCTCCAGCACCAGTTTTTCGAAATGCGAGAAATCGAGTACCGCCCGATCGTCCTGAATATCACTCACCTCGATCCAGATAGCCGCCCACGAGTCGCTGCCTGGGTACTGGAGGTGCAAGCTGTCGTCAACCTTTTCATATGAGCGAAATGTAAAAATAGGCTCGAACCCATCGGCGACGCCTTGCAGATTGTAGAACTGCACGGAGAGCTGGCCGCCAGTTACGAGTGCTGCGTGGAGCGGCCAATCGTCAATCTGATCGATGCCAAGGATCGATAAACTCTCCAGATCATCGAACGGGCTGTTCCCAGACTCGAGCATGCCAGTAAAAGCAATGCCGAGCTGCATCAGTTTATCGTACTCCCGAACGATGGCGGATGCCTCCCACTGCAGATTGATCAGTTCACGGACTGCAGCGCCATTGATGATTCTTGCCCACACAGGCTGCATTTCCTCGAACCGGTCCTGGGTCAGGGCTCTCGGCGATCGGAATTCCCACTGTGCGACGGTATCCGGGTAAGACAGCAAGAAATCCCTATTCAGCGAGTTCACCAGTTCGTTGAACCTTTTTTCGAGGTTCTCGATGTGACTGACCTGGTCATAATACTTCGAGAGCAATCTCTCTACGTCACGACCCTGCAGCCGCCCTCTAATGCCGGAGTTATTCAGCGCCTCATAGCCACTGGTGTCGGCGTTAAAATACAGGTTCTTTCCCGCCGCAGCCGCGACCCTATTAAAAAAGTAAATTTCAGCAACATTGTAAGAGTAGTCAATCCGGCCGATGATATTATCAACCCGCGTAGCGTCGAGAACCCTTGCGGTACGGTTTTTGCGCAATTCATCGATTTCCCCGGCATCGTCGCGCATGTTTCCCGCGATGACATGCAGGTAGCTCTCTAACATTGTCTCCTGCTGCCTTTCGGTATTCCAGTTATCAATCTGCAGCGCAATCATAATGCCGATGATAATCAGCAGGATCTCGCCAACGCCATATAGCAGGTATTTGCGCATATTTTCCCTCATGAAATGACCGTGCTTCAGCTTCCTTGACAACAACAGCATGAACGGTTTTTCCTGCTTGATAAACCGGGCGCTACGAACACACAACAACTGCGGCTCATCGCCCGAGAAAAACAACCTGTGGGTAGCGAACTAGAATTACCCCAATAGTATCAGAAGCTTAGCCGTGCATGGCGAAATACTAATTCATCAACGATTTCAGGTGGTTAGCGAAACCAGCTTGTTCGCTCCTGGTTCGAATTTCGGTTTCAATTTCCCCTTACCTTTCTTCGACTTACTGCTACAACAACACCAACCAGCTCAGTCTCGGGTCGGTATAGGTTCGTAGTACGGGGAGGACAGAAACCCCACAAGAAAAACCGTTTACAAATCTTCCACTTACAGCCAAGATTCCCCACACTCCCAGCTACTCATAATCGGCAGGTCGAAGACGGTCGGCCGCTGCCGTTCAAGTCCTTCCGGGCCCACCATTTTTTTTATAAATCATAGAGTTATAACTGCTTAGAGCGTCCGACTATGCTGGCCACAGGGGTTACACCTGTGACCCCAGAGTCGGATGGTCACTCATAGCGACTGACAGGACAGCACCATGCGCCTCATCCGCCTTATCCTCGGCCAACTGATTCTATTGCTGAACTGGGTATTTACGCCCAGAAGCATCAAGCGTGATGCAGCCCTGCAAGCCACCATCGACCATCAAACCGCCAGCCTGACTCTGTACCAGTACCGCGCCTGCCCCTTCTGCGTGAAGGTGCGCCGGGCTATGAAACGCCAACGGCTGAACATCCAGACCCGGGATATCAAGCGCTGTGACACTGCACGGGCAGAATTGCTAGCTGGTGGTGGGGACTTGAAGGTGCCATGTTTACGGATTGATGAGGGTGAAGGTGGGGTTCAGTGGTTGTATGAGTCTGGGGATATTGTGGGGTATTTGGAGGGGAGGTTTGCTGCTGGGTAATTAGTCTTCGAGCTTGCGATGACTGACTGATGTTGAATCGATAGCACAGCCAGACGGCGTAGCTAATGATGCAGGGTGGGAATCCGTGGCGTTTATATGTGTTCATCTGCCGATTCTACCAGTGGACGGCATTTAACTTGGCAAAATCCAAAATCTTCTCTATGACCAGTGGATCTTGTTTTTATAAACACCGGAAAGCAGAATAGTGTCCTATAATGAAGAGCGAATTTGTTTGTCTACTGGTCTGCATACCGTAGCTCCTTGAGCCCACGCTCATAACAGTCAGGCATTAAACCTGATCATGTTCGAACCGAACGGGGAATAATATGAAGAAAGACGCATTGGTTGCCATCTCGGTCGCTTTGCTAGTCACATGGCTCGTATCTTCGGCAAGTGCTGACTATGCGGGAAGCATTCTGGGTAATGAAGCTGCTATTAAGCAGAGCATCATAGCCGCAGAGAAAAAGCCGCTTAAGGAGGCGGGTTATTCACCCTACGCAGGCAAGAATTATCCGGGTCAAGTACTGTGGGGAGATACGCATCTGCACACAAAACTGTCCCTTGATGCGCGAGCTTTTGGTGCTACGCTTGGGCCCGAACAGGCTTACCGGCTTGCGCGCGGCGAAGAAATCACCTCCTCTCATGGCGAGCGTATAAAGCTGTCTCGCGCCCTGGATTGGCTTGTTATAGCGGATCATTCCGATGCCATGGGTGCAATGGATGAGGTTATTAAAGGTAATCCGGAGCTATTAAAGGACCCTACCGTTAGAGACTGGTATGACCGTTTGGCCAGGGGCGGTGACTCACAGCTCCAGGCTACCATGGAGATTATTGAAACCTTTGCTGGCGTTTCCGGTGATACGGTGCCCGCGGTTTTGACCGGCGATGCTTTCGTCATGTCGGTTTGGGAACGTTATTTGGAAACGGCTGACGCCTTTAATGATCCTGGAAATTTTAGTGCAATCATTGGTTATGAGTGGACGTCTACCGAGGGCGGTAACAATCTGCACCGTAATGTTATCTATCGCGGGGGATCGAATCAGGCAAAACAAATGCTGCCCTACACTGCCGCCGCGAGCTTTAACCCGGAGGACCTCTGGAAATGGATGGCGCGTTATGAAGATAAATCAGGAGGACAGGTTCTTGCGTTGGCACACAACGGTAATGTGAGCAACGGAATAATGTTTCCAGAAATAAATCCTGAAACGGGTAAGCCGCTGACAAAAGATTATGTCAGCTCCCGCAGCCGCTGGGAGCCGCTCTATGAAATTACTCAAATCAAGGGTGATAGTGAGTCGCATCCATTGCTTTCCCCCAATGATGAGTTTGCCGGCTATGACACGCTATGGGACAAAGGCAACCTGGGTCCAGTCCCCAAAGAAGACGACATGCTGCAGTATGAATACGCCCGCGAGGCATTAAAGAATGGCTTGAAAATTGAGAGTACGCTTGGCGTTAATCCTTACAAATTTGGCGTCGTTGGATCGACGGATAGCCATACTGGAATGAGCACCGCAGAGGAAGAAAATTTCTTTGGAAAACACTCGGGAAAGGAACCTCATTCTGGTCGCTGGGAACAGATTGTGGGTGATTTTGATACCGTTAAGTACTACGGATGGGAACAGGTGGGCGCAGGTTATGCCGCGGTGTGGGCCACGGAAAATACCCGGGAAGCGATCTGGGACGCAATGAAGCGCAAAGAAGTCTATGCAACCACCGGCCCAAGAATCATTTTACGTTTCTTTGGCGGCTGGGATTTCACTGAAGATGATGCCCGGTTGCGTGATCCTGGCTTGATCGGCTACAGCAAAGGCGTACCAATGGGTGGTGACCTTGGTAGGGTGTCAGGGCAAAAAACCCCGACGTTTTTAGTCGCAGCACTTAAAGATCCCTACAGCGGTAATCTTGATCGCATTCAGGTGGTTAAAGGTTGGCTGGACAAGAATGGCGACACCCATGAACACGTCTATGACGTAGTCTGGAGTGATACTGAAACACGCCAGCCTGATAAAGAAGGCAAACTTCCTCCTGTGGGCAATACCGTGAACGTAGAAGAAGCCTCCTGGAGCAATACCATTGGTGACTCAGAGTTAATTACGGTATGGAAAGACCCGGATTTCGACCGGGATCAAAAAGCCTTCTATTATGCGAGAGTGCTGGAGATACCTACTCCCCGTTGGACGGCCTATGACGCCAAACGCTTTGGAGACACGATGGACAAGAACGTGCCAATGACGACTGATGAGCGCGCATACAGTTCGCCAATATGGTACACGCCTTAAGCGTCAGGCATTAATAAGCATCTGCGCAGGTAGACCTGCATTGGCCTGACTGATCATTGCGGAAGCTACCTGAGGATTAATGGGGAGGGTTCTGGCAAGTTAACTCGTTGGAACCATAGAAATCTAGCACCACAGCCGGTTCTGGCAACTTAACTCTTAGAGACCGTTTGAATCTGCCATCCGATCTCAAGCAACCGCCCTACCCCATTCTTCGAACGCACCTGCCCTGAGATCACGATAATGCTGAGCACCCACCTTGTGCTGACCCAAATTGAAGAGATTGGAGACCGCAGCATGAGCACCCAGAAACCTCCGAGCCTGCCTGACTGATTTAAATCGTCGCATCCCCCGCTCCCTGACCCTCGTCGCTTCATGCGATTGCTCGGCCCGATTGTTCTCATACTGCTTAGTACTGTGGATCGTATCGGGGATCAGCGCACGATGCGCTACCCCATAGCTTCGGGGTTTGTCTGTCACGATCCTTCTGGGCTCGCCACCATGACTGCGCAATAACCTTTTGAAGAAGCGTTTAGCTGCTGTACCGTCACGCTTTGCTTAAAGATATACATCAACGACTTCACCATCCTGGTCTACCGCTCGCCATAGGTAGTGTTGCTTACCATTGATTTTGATGAAGACTTCATCGATATAGAAAGTGTCGCCATAGCCCCGGTGCTTTCGCTTTAGTCTTTTGGCGTATAGCGCTCCAAATTTTATGCACCAGAGCCGGATCGACTCTCGACTGACAGTGATGCCTCGTTCGGCTAGCAGATCCTCGATATCTCGGTGGCTGCTACCGCGCCTGAGATTGAATCTGTAGTAGGGCCATACGGCGTAGCTAATGATATCGGGTGGGGGGCGCCTAGCTGGAATCTGTGGCGCTTATATGTAGTCATCTGACAATTCTAGCAAATACGGCTACTTAACTTGGCAGTACCTTTGGGAGGCATGGTATTGAGGTGGCTAAGGTCTCGAATCGCCCAAACGGCGACACATACTCTATACTCTTTGAATACCTAATTATTTGCGGGAGAGTGATATGGCATTGAAAATTATCGGCGCAGGTTTCGGTCGCACCGGCACCATGTCACTGAAGGCGGCACTGGAGCAAATGGGTTACCCCTGTTATCACATGGTGGAATGCTTCCCAAAAGGGCCCAGGCACTGGAAGCTCTGGGAACAGGTGGGAAACGGCGCACCGGATTGGGATGCGCTTTTCGAGGGCTTTACGGCAACAGTCGACTTTCCTGCCTGCACCAGTTATGCCTCACTGGCCGAGTATTACCCTGATGCGAAAGTTGTGCTTACTGTACGGGACCCGGAGAAGTGGTTTACTTCAGTCCAGAGCACGATCTTTGGCAAAGAATGGATAGAGTTCCTGCCAGGCACCGAGGCGGGTGCTTACATGAAGGCGACTGTCGATGACTACTTCGATTGTCGGATGCATGATCATGATCACCTTATCCGGCGATTCAATGAACATGTTGCCGATGTCAGGGCAAACATAGACCCGGAACGGCTGCTGGTTTTCGAAGTGGCAGATGGTTGGCAGCCACTATGCCAGTTCCTGGATTTGCCCGTTCCCGAAGGTGCGTTCCCGCGCATCAATGATACCGAGGCGGTACAAGGCATTATCAGAGCCATCATGGAAGAAGGGTTCCAGGCGGCGCTGGGCTACAAGGGTTAGTAGAGTCGTTATTCAGGTGGAAGCCGCCCTACACCGCCCCAAGCCCCGAATGTCTGCTATAGGTAGAAGCGGCCATATTTGCACCGGCGAGTGGCTAATTGGGTTTTGACAAGTAAACTTTTTGAGATCACAGGAATCTATCCTCAGATCTCAAACTACCGCCCTACTACAATCAGCGAACGCATTCATCCTGAGATCACGATAATGCTGAGCACCCACCTTGTGCCGACCCAAATTGAAGAGATTGGAGACCGCTGCATGGGCACCCAGAAATCTCTGCGCCTGCCTGACCGATTTGAATCGCCGGAATGCCGCACCACACATCCCTCGCTCTCTAACCCTTGTAGCTTCATGCGATTGCTCGGCCCGGTTATTCTCATACTGTTCATTGCTGTGGATCGTGTCTGGAATTAACTCCCGGTGAGCGACGCCGTAGCTTCCTAATTTATCAGTCACGATTTTCCTGAGCTCGGTGCCACTGGATCGCACCAGCCGCCTGAAGAAGCGCTTGGCGGAGGTACCATCACGCTTGGCCTGTAGATACACATCAACGACTTCACCATCCTGATCCACGGCCCGCCATAGGTAATGCTGTTTGCCGTTGATTTGAATGGTCCGGCACACCGGCGAAGACTTCATCGATGTAGAACGTGTCGCCATAGCCCCTGTGCTTTCGCTTCAATCTTCGACTGTATATAGCACCGAACTTGATGCACCATAGGCGGATCGATTCACGAGTGACGATTATGCCTCGTTCGGCGAGCAGATCTTCGATATCGCGGTGGCTGCTACCGCGCGCCTGAGATTGAATCTGTAGTAGAGCCAGACAGCGTAGCTGATGATGTCAGGTGGGAATCTGTGGCGTTTATAGGTGTGCATGCGTCGATTCTATCAATATGGGGCAGTTAAGTTGGCGATACCCTATTCTGGTGTGTACCAAATTGGCGAGGTGTAGGCTCGTTCCTGCAACACCATCGTCACCTCCTCCGGCATTTCTATTGCATACCTGACGGCATCAAAGGCGGTCCAGCGGGGCGTCGGAATTTCTATAACACGCACGTAGTAAAAGCTCGGTACGGATGGATCAAAATCAGGATCAAACCAGGTAGATACAAGCATCGCCTCACCGATAGTATTCTTATAGGTTGCTGTCTTAAGGTCGACAGTGGAACCCACCGGGGTTTTGCAACGCCCATCCAGGCCCACTGTTCTATCACCGGAAACCGCCGCGTCATAAATTCGCTCGTGCTGGTTTCCTGCAGAATCGACCCACCCTTTAATCACCTGGATCCTATCAAGGTTAGCGCCATCAGGGTCCTTCAAGGCCGCGATCATCATAGAAAATCTCTTCCCTTCGGGGGCCTTGGCAAGATCGCCGCCCATTGGCACTCCTTTCTCATAACCAATGCGTGCGAAGTTGTTGCTATAAGCATCATCACTCGAATAGTCAAAGCCACCAAAGGCGCGAACGGTCATTCTGGGCCCGGTCGTGGCATAGACCTCCTTCCTTTTCATGGCATCGAAAATTGCCTCTCGAGTATTCTCTTTTGACCAAACGGCGGCGTACCCCGATTGCGAAGTCTGCCATTCAGTGAACTGCTCCAACACACCGGGCACAGTAAGCGGAGGAAACTTTTTGCTCCAGCGACCAGGCGCGGGCGCGGCCGTTCCATATTTCCCCAAAAAGTTGTCCTCTTCAGCATTGGAAAAGCTGGTGTGGGAATCTGTAGATCCAATCATGCCGAACTTGAAGGGGTTTTTACCGAGAATTTTTCCCTGAGCCAGCCCATGCTTTAGGGCGGCGCGGCTATATTCATGCTGCATTAATTTGGGGGATGTTCGTTTTGTCACAATCAGGTTACCCAGATCCCAGGTTTCAAAATTCGCAAACTCATCGTCCGGCGAAAGCACCGCATGGGTTTCGCTATCACCTTTCATCTGCGTGGTTTCAACCAATGGCTCCCAGCGCATACGATTTTCAGCGTACTTTTTCGATAGAGGCTTACCATCCAGATCCTGCAATGCGAACATCCTTCCGGCAGACAAGTTACCGTTATGCGGAATGGAGAAAACCTGGCCGCCGGTTTTCTTTTCATAACGGGCGAAATAATCCCAAAGCTCTTCCGGGTCTTCACCATCAAACAGACTAAAAGGAATCACCTGGCTGGTCTTGTCGGCGCCATCTCTGAACATCACCACTCGATGGAGATTGTCGCCACCATCGGGCAACGACGAGTACTCGTAGCCGATGAATGCAGTAAAGACACCAGGATCGTTATACTCTTCAGCATAATCAATGACTTTCGCCCAAACTGAACGGGTAAACTCCTCACTGAGCTCACGCGGTTGGTTGGTAGCGCCATCATTTACCATCTCACCAAAAACCTGCAGCAGTCCTCCCTCCTGGGCCATTTTTGACCAACGGGCGCCGGGCTCTGTTGCTTGCAATAATTTGTCGCCGGTGTTTACACCCTGAACCACTCCCATGTATTCCGCGTGGTCCGCTATGACAATGAAGTCTAGCGGCCTGGATATGCGAACGGGCACACCGTCGTGACCGTTGATGACTTTCCCCTTGGCAAATTCATAGGCAGCATCAGAACCCAATGTGGTATTGCCATCGCCATAGGCGTCGAATGACAGTGACGTGTGCAGGTGCGTATCACCCCAATAGACATTGTTGGGGAAGTTATCATTTACATAAGGCGAATAAATGTTATCCGCGCTGCCTTGTGCTTGAAGATTCAAGGCAATTGGGGAAATTATAAGCGCGAGAATGGCAACTAACGTTCCATTTTTCATTACAAATGCCTTCAATATATCGGTAATAGTGGTTATCGCAGAGCAAGCCGTGACAGCAGATTCAACTGCTATAATGATCCTACACCGAGCGACAGTAATTAATATGCAAAATCCGCAAAACCAATGTTCAACGTCGTTTATAGCCGCCGATGCCCCGGTGGCTAAGATACAGTCAATATCCCTGACTACCGAGGATCCCGCGAGTTTCGAAATGGCACTGCGGCCCTGGGAACTTCTATGCAACCCCAGTACCGGTGGAAAGTTCAAACACTCTCTTAGCTCAGTTGTGACGCCACTGTTCTCGATTTACCAGGAGAAAATCAGTCTAGCCGCGCAAGTGCGGGGCCTGTCCCCAGCCGGAACTCTGGTATTGGCGATACCGCTGGGAGCGGGCAGAGATGCTCGATACTGGGATGAACCGCACTCTGGCAAAACCATTCCGGCGACGCTACCAGGACCATTGGACGTGGAGATTAGGGAAGGCCACTGTCAGCTCGTTTTCATGATCGATTTAAACCATTGCTGGCGGCGTATGGATCAGCAGCTGGCCGATGTCTTAATGACAACGGTGGCTGCGCATAACCTGCCTATTCAACATCAGGTCTTAACTAACCTGGTTTTTTGGGGAAAACGAGTTTTGGATCTGGCCCATTCGGATCTCGCTAAGATTCGCGATGCAGCTGTACTTGATGCGTTAACAGAGGAACTGGTGTCCCATCTCACATTGATCGCTGCCCAGTTGGCGCCAATAACTGAGAAAGTACCCAATGCTACGAGAGAAAATGGCATGCGTCGGGCACTTGAATATCTGCGCTGCCATCGCGAAACCACACATGTATCTGTTACAGATCTGCTCGAGATCGCCGATATCAGTGAACGCAGCCTTCAATATGCTTTCAAAGACGCGTTTGATATGTCTCCACTGACATACATGAAACGCCGAAGATTACATTTCGCTCGCCAGCAACTGCTTTCCGCATGCTCCAAGGATACCAGCGTATCCAAGGTCGCCACTGGCCTTGGGTTTTATGAACTGGGGCGCTTTGCCAATGACTATCGCCGGGTCTTCGGGCAGCTCCCTTCGCAAACTTTGCGAGATTATTAGGCTACTCTAGGCGTATGAAAGGTTTTGGCAAGTTAAGTATTTGAGGCCTGGGTAGTCCAGCCGGTGGTCATCATGCCACTACCCTACTCCATTGATTGAACGCACTGATCCTAAGATCACGATAGTGCTGAGCCTTGACCAGATGCCTACCAAGATTGAATAAATTACTAACCGCTGCATGAGCTCCCAAAAATCTCTGCGCCTGCTTTATCGATTTAAACTCCGAGATGTCGGACCATCGCATCCCGCGCTCTCGCACCCTCGTCGATTCATGAGATTGCTCGGCCCGGTTGCTCTGATACTGCTGCGTACTGTCGATCGTGTCGGGTATCAGTTCTCTATGGGCTACGCCATAACTCCGCAATTTATCAGTCACGATCTTCCTGGGTTCACTGCCACTGGATCGCAAAAGGCGTCTGAAGAAACGCTTGGCTGCTGCACCATCTCGCCTGGCCTGCAGGTATACATCAACCACCTCGCCATCCTGATCGAGTGCTCGCCACAGGTAATGCTGCTTACCGTTGATTTGAATGGTCCGGCACACCGGCGAAGACTTCATCGATGTAGAAAGTGTCGCCATAGCCACGATGCTTTCGTTTCAGGCGGCGGGCATAAATGGCGCCAAACTTGATGCACCAGAGACGGATTGATTCCCGGGTGACTGTGATGCCACGCTCTGCGAGCAGATCTTCAATATCCCGATGACTGTTACCACACGCCTGAGGTTGAAACGATTGAAGAGCCAGACGGCATACGAAATGATATCTGGCGGGAATCGGTGGCGTTTGTAGGTATTCATCCACCGATTCTATCAATATCGGCTACTTAACCTGGCAGTACCCGCGAAGGGCGCCGCCTTCAGCTAGAAAAAGATTGCGCTAGCGGATGCGTCTCCGGGATCTACCAATACCCACCAGACCGAGTCCGACAAGAGCAAGAGTTGCAGGCGCGGGGACAGGTTTTGCGGTAAGTTCGAAGGCAATTGACCCAGGATCTGGCGCGTTATTGCCCTCATAGAGACCTATCAGATAATCTCCAGCTGCTAACCCTGTGGCGAAGACATCGCCTACCTGGATGGCGCCTGCCCTAACATTGCTCGCTAAGTTGCAAGTCCCCGCAAGCGGTCCACCGCAGGGGACTGAATCAAACGCTGCGTTAACAATTCGCTCTACAGGCCCCGGTACCGCGCCATCCCACTTGAACAGATGTACGCCAGTGTTGTCGCCATTTCCACCTTGAAAAGCGGCAAGACTGATGTCGAAAATGGTGTCGGATGTAAACACAAGAGAATTCCAGTAGTCGCCAGAGTAGTTCGACCCTGCGCCGTAGCCAAAAGTTGCTGACGCAGTCGAGCTGGCGCCACCAAATCCCGCCGCACCCAATGTAGAAATCCCGCCGGATACGTAGGGTGAATTGACGGCAATGAAGCCTGCTTGTGCCGCATTAGCTGCGAGGCCGAGCGACAGAATGAGCGCTGCTTTTCTCAAGGCGCCCTTAGTTTTATTTCCGATTTTCATCTCTAGCCATCCTTAGATTCTAATTCAAGTTAAGTTAGCCTTTGCTCCGTGAGACAAAGGTTATTACAGTTCCTAAAATACAATGCAATATTGAGGCCAGAAAAATATATTACAATTTAAACAATAAGTTAGGGGATATATTTTCTTCCCTGCGGAGCTACAGCCACCCCCAGTGTAAAAAAAACTGACAGGGGAATAAGGGGGCTTTTCTGACCGGTTTGAACTTACCCATCCCTCTCTCCCTAACCCAACTCGATTCATGAGATTGCTCTGCCCCGTTATTCTCATACTGTTAAGTACTGTGAACCGTTTCTGGCATCACTTCCCGCTCAGCCACCGGGTAACCGCGCAACGTATCCGTCACGATGATGCTGACAAGTTAACTTTTTGAAGCGAACGAATTGCCACACCGACGACTCAAGCAACCGCCATTCCCCACTCTGTAAACGCAGTTGCCCTAAGATTCCGATGATGTTCTGCGCTGATGAGATGCCTACCCAGGTTAAATAAATTACTAACCGCTGCATGAGCTCCCAAAAATCTCTGAGCCGGACTAATTGATTTGAACCGTCGGAATGCCGCACCACACATCCCTCGCTCTCGCACCCTGGTCGCCTGCTAACGCGCGTCTCATGAGATTGTTCAGCCCGATTATTCTCATACTGCTTAGTACTGTGGATCGTGTCTGGCATAACTTACCGTAGGGCTACGGGGTAGCTACGCAGCTTATCAGTCACGATCCTCCTTGGTTCGGCGCCACTAGATCGCAACAGGCGCCTGAAGAAGCGCTTTGCTGCTGCACTATCTCGCCTGGCCTGTAGAAATACATCAACCACCTCGCCATCCTGATCAACAGCCCGCCATAGATAATGCTACTTGCCGTTGATCTGAATGGTCCGGCACACCGGCGAAGACTTCGTCGATGTAGAAGGTATCGCCATAGCCTCGGTGCTTTTGTTTCAATCTCCCGGCGTACATTGCACCGAACTTGATGCACCAGAGGCGGATTGCTTCGCGGCTTACTGTGATGCCACGCTCTGCGAGCAGATCTTCAACATCGCGGTGGCTGTTACCACGCGCCTGAGGTTGAACCTGTATTAGAGCCAGACGGCGTAGGAAATGATGTCGGGTGGGGGGCGCCTAGCTGGAATCAGTGGCGCTTATAAGTATTCATGAGCGGATTCTACCAATTTCGGGCATTTAATTTGGCGGTATCCTTCGACCTGTTGTTGGCGATAATCTTTTCCTCGACTACCACCATTGCCGGTGTCTCAAGGGTAATGTTGCCCAGCATGCCGGCGCGATATTCATTGACCAGAATGGATGACACCTTCTCCAGATCTACGCGGCCGCCACGTCGCAGGCAGCCACGCTTAGCACCCATTACTTCGAGGAATTCAATGTCGGACGCGGGCAGTTCAGTCATTTCGTAGCGCGCCATCAAGTTTCTCGGGTAGTGCTGTAGCAGAAATTCGCTGAGATACAGGGCGATATCCTCGATCTCAATGGCCGTGTCTTTGATGGCCCCGGAGGCAGCCAGCCGGTAAGCGCTGTTCTGGTTATGAATTTTTGGCCAGAGAATACCCGGCGTATCCAGCAATACCAGACCCTCGTTGATGCGGATTCTCTGCATGCCTTTGGTGATCGCTGGTTCGTCGCCGGTTTTGGCAACTTTGCGTCCAGCAACGGTGTTGATCAGGGTAGATTTCCCTACATTGGGGATACCGGTAATCATAGCTTGCAAATTAAACTTTGCTTTGGCTAGCCGCGGCACCATCTTGTGGCAAAGTTGAATCAATTTCTGCGCTTTGTCGGTTTGATCCAACGCGGTGAGCATGGTTTTTACCGAGGCGGTCCGCTCAAAGTACTCCTGCCATTGCAGAGTTATTTCAGGGTCCGCCAGATCGGACTTGCTCAGTACTTTTATACAGGGCTTGCCTTTGGCCAGGGTTGCAATGGACGGATTCTGACTGCTGTAGGGTAGGCGGCAATCCAATAATTCAATGATCAGATCCACCTGCGGCAGGATTTTTTTCATATCCTTGTTGGCCTTATGCATGTGGCCGGGATACCAATTAATCGGCATGTTCTAGTTTATTCCTTCCAATTAGCCGCAGAGATTGGTGGGTGGATGGCTGGAAAGCAGTTTAACACGAACATACACACTTACCTGATAGCCCCTGTGAAGACTTCGATCGACTACGGTTTTCTCCAGCTACCTGTGGAGGTTATTGGCAAGTTAAACCCTGGAGGCGGCAGCCATAGCTGACCGCTTTCATCAGTGCCCCATTTCTTGCTATTTTCTCGCGCCAAAGACTTGTTCTAACAGCTCGCTGGTTCGCGCTACTGGATCTGTGCGAATGCGCGCTTCTTCGGCGGCCACCATCTGGAACAAACCATCAAGAGTTTGCTCAGTGACGTACTCATCGACATCGATCGCTTGCTTACTGAAAAAGCTGCTAAAACCTCCGGCGTAACTGGTCATCTCCTTGTAGGCAGCAGTGACACCAGCGGCATCAGTGGCCTCTTTTACAATCGGCAAAAATCGCTCGCGCAAAGGTTTTTCAGCGTGCTCACGAAAGTAAGCAGTAGCGGCGTCATCGGGCCCGCTGAGAATTTTATTTGCATCATCGAGGGTCATGGCACTGATGGCACCTTCAAATTGCTCCAGTGCGATCGGCACGGCTTTTTCCGCCGCCCGATTCATGGTCAGCACAAAGTCATCGGCATACTTGTCCTGTCCAGCCTTGCGCAGGGATTTCTCAACCCATTCAAGCTCTTCAGGCAGCGGTATCCGCACCAGCGGATTATCCATGAAACCGCCCTGTTTACCCAAAGTCTCCACCGCAATCCTGGTGCTGGTATTCAATGCCTCCTTGAGGCCGAGTACAACTTCCTCTTCCGAGAGCCCGAGCGCGGCTGTCGCCTGTTTAGCGGTAGTGGAATCTTTTGCAGTGTCCGTAACCGTGTCTAATAGGTCTTTCCAGTCTGCCTGCGCCTGGCCGGAGCAGAGCAATACTATGCCCAGCAATATTCGGTATGCCACCTTGATCATTTTTTCTCTCCAGTTATTCGCCATAATAGTAACCTTATAATTGCAGGCGGGCGTTATTAAGTTTTCGGTGCTTACAAATAAGCTTTTGGAATAAACATTGTCGTGGACTATTTGAGCTACCGGTATCGGCTTGAAATACGAATTCGCCAGGGACAGCATTTAACTTGGCAGCACCGGCCGGCTAACTTGTCGGTACCTGATCAGGCTCTAAACAGCCGCAAAGTCAGTATTTCTGCAGCCCAGGGTTGGCAAGCAGCATTACCTTTGCACAGCTTTCATCAGCAAACCTAAGACAAAAATCATCTTACCGTCAGGCAACGTAAGGCGCCGGCCCCTATTCTCGGTTAGCAACAGCTTATACAACCGTAACAGGAGCAAACGCTATGAAATTGATTACCTCAACATTGCTGGCCCTGGCGTGTCCGCTGCTAATCAGTGGCTGCACCACGGCAACAGAGCACCAGTCGGAACTGGGTGCCGACGAAGAGGCCCGCCTGACAGTAGCGGCAGTGCAGCGCGAAGTTAAGATAGGTATGTCCGGTGCGGGGGTACTGGCGGCACTGGGTAGCCCCAATATAGTCTCTACCGACAGCGAGCGCAGAGAGGTTTGGGTTTATGACAGGGTCGGTACTGAGTATGTGTATTCACACAGCGGCACCGGGCTGATCTCCCTTATCGGGGCTGCCTCCAGTTCTGCCGTTGGCGGGATACTACCTTCGCACCAGCAGAGCGCTGGAGCTACTCGGCGCAGCCAGCGAACGCTGACTATTGTGGTCAAGTTCGATGACGCCAAACAGGTGCGTGATTTTTCCTATCACGCGTCACGATTCTAGGCGGCGGCCGTCGTGAGTTTTCGAAGCGTAGTCTTTTTTCTGTTGTGTCTGGTGGCGGCTTCGCCGCAGGCGCAACAGACGCAACCGCTGGCCATGGAACCCCTGTTCCAGCTTAATCCCACCTCTGCTGCCGATCGGGAATCCCAGACCCGTCACTTTCCTGGCGCTGACGTTGACCTGGTACTGGAGGCGAGCGCGGCGGTGCTGCAGGACATGGGCTACAGCATTCGCGGGGGCGAGCGCGGTGCCGGTCTGCTGTTCGCGCAGAAGACGGCTCCGGTTGAGTCGGCAGGCGCTGGGCATGCCATAGCTGAGGCCGGCCTGGTCACGGTAACTGTGCTGGCTTCGCTGCTGGTGGGGCAGGATATGATTATGGATCTGCCCGAGCAGGTGTCCCAGCGTGTCTATATAACCCTGTTGGTCTCCGCGGCCACGGAACCGCGGGGGTTGGTGCATGTAAGGCTCAGCATTGACCGGGATATGACTTACGACAGCGGCCAGGTGATAGCCGACCATACCGAACTGCCGCGGGTTAATGAGGAGTTCTTCAGCAAATTAGGCAAATCGGTATTCCTGGAAGGAGAGTCCCTATGAGGATCAGTTGCTGTATTTGCCTGTTCGCGTTGCTATTGGCTGGTTGCGTTTCGCAGCCGCAGCAGGGGGTGGACTATTTTTCTGGGCAGGCCGGGTTCGCTGCGGCGAGAGAGCTGGAAACCCGCGTTTATGAAGATGTGGCGTACCCGGTGATGCTGACGCACGTGATTGATGTGCTGCTCGACATGGACTGCGCTCTAATGGAGGCGAACAAGGAGCTTGGCGTGATTTCTGCCGCTAGCACCAGAAACTTGTATGAGCCCGGCAGCTTGCTCTTCTTCGGCCAACACGGCAGCTGCCCGCCGCACGGCGGAACCGTGACGGTGACGCAACTCGATGACTTTACTGTGGAGGTGAGGGCTGCGTTCCTTCCTGTGCAGGTACAGACCCAGGAAACCTTCACAACGTTGCTAATGCGTTCAATTGAACTCAAGGCTGGGGAGTAAATCATGTTGCAAAAATTCATGCCCGGAACCACGTTAACAGCGCTGGCCTGCGGACTGCTGGTGACATTATCGAGCATTACAGTAGCGGCAGCTCCCGACTTTGAACCGCGTGATATGTCAGCCACAGCGCTTCAAAGCAGAACTTTTGAGGGCGTCGACGAACAGCAACTGGCGCGCGCTACGCTGTCTGTTATCCAGGACCTGAAGTTCCTGGTCACCGAAACCGAAGCCGCGCCGCTGACTTTAGTTGCGCGCTCGCCCGGCCCACGCTTTAGCCAGGAGTCGCGCACTTTAACAGTGTCACTGCGGGCACTGCCCACAGAGCGTGATGGGGCCAGTCTGCGTCTGGATCTGGCCGCCGTAGCGCCGGCCGAATCGATCTGGCGCCGACCCCCACTCGATACCCGGGCAGATTTTTACCAGGCATTTTTCGCCGCGCTCGCAGACACCCTGCACCGACAAGGAGTACTTCCATGAACCCGAGAATCTTCATCATTATGATTCCCCTTTTGCTCAATGCTTGCTCGGTTGCTGACTATGATCCGCATGTCAGCGCCACTGCCAACCAGGTTGCCACGCGTAGCTATCAGACGCGGCAGTTTGAAGCGGTGGAGTATCAGGCATTGATGCATGCGGTTATCAGTACCTTGCAGGATTACCATTTCCGTATCCGTGAGCTTGATGCAGGGCTGGGCGTACTGACGGCTTACCAAGTGACGGCCTACGATAGTCAGGCACATATTGGCGGGCGCACAGAACTGACGGTATTTGTCAGGCAACAGGAGCAGGGGCGAATTACGGTGCGAGTGAACATGTCGACCGGCCCGCAAGTGGAAAATCAGCCAGAGCTTTATCAGCAGTTTTTTGCCGCGGTGAGCAAGACCCTGCATCAGCAGGGCAAGGTGTAGCCGGGCTGTGATGACAGCTTGAGTGGGCGCCTACAGGTCCGGGTCGGGCGGTGAAAATTCCTCCCAGTATTGAGTTAAACCACTCTCCCGGGCCAGTCGTTTGAAATACGAGGTGTCACGAAACTGGGAGGCCTCGAGTGCGAACAGGAGCTCAAAGTCCATCGACTTCTTGTTCCCTTGCAGATTTATGACCGTCTGGTAGACACGCTCGGGCTCGCCCAGTAATAGCCATAGTCCCACCTGAAGTCTGGGCATAATCGCTCCTTCGGCAACCGCGCTTGCGGCTTCGGCGATAAGTTCAGAGTCCCCTGGTTGAGTATTGATGGATTCTATATTCTGCATCATCCAGTCTGCCGCGGCGTCACCATAGAGATTCTGGATGACAGCTCGGGCTTCGTCGTAGCGTTGCATGCGCAGCAGGAAGATCAGGTATTCCGGGCTGCGACGGCTCATAAAACCCAACTCGCTGCCAATCGCGAACTGCTCAGCGGCGCGCAGATTATCCCCGGTCCAGAGATAGGCGGTGGCAAGGCGTTGATTAACAACGGGTGATACGGCATCGAGTTGTTGGGCTTTTTGCGCGCTTTTCAGCGCATCTTCCAGTCTGCCGGTAGCGGAAAGTAACTGTGAATAGGCGACATAAATAGTCGGGTCGCTGGGGGCCTGCACCAGGGCGTCACGAAAGTATTCCTCGGCGGCAACCCATTGCCAGCGCCGAAACGCGATAAAGCCGCGGATAGCCGCAGCGGTGCCGGCATCCGCTGCGCTGGTTGTGGTGAGTCGCGAGAGTATCTCCAGTGCTTGTCCAAACATTTTCTCCTCGTCTGCAGCACTGTAAGAGGGCAGCAAGGCGAGACTGTTGGCCAGCCCCAGTTGCGCGCGGGTGAAGTCGCTGTCGATCTGCAAAGCCTGCTGATACAGTTCGATGCTCTCACGCAGGGGCTGTTCGCCGCGGAACTTGGCGAGAAAGTGAGCGTTGAGGTAGAGCTGATAGGCGGCCATGCTGGGCTCGTTGACTGCGATGGGCGGTACCTGTAAGTCAGACAGCCCCAATTCTGTGCGCAAGGCGGCAACAATAGCGGTAGATATTTCTGCCTGCAGAGTTAGCATATCAGCCAGTTTCCTATCGTAGGTCTGCGACCACAGGACGTAGCCATTATCGGTACTACTGAGCTGGCAGCTCACCCGAATCCTGTCGCCAGCGCGCTTTACGGTGCCCTCGATGACAGCATGTACCTCCAGGATGCCGCCGATGGCGCGCACGTCCTGGTGGTGGTTGCGAAAACTTAGCGAGGAGCTGCGTGCAACGACATTCAGGCCTTCGATCTTACCGAGCGAACTGATAATTTCATCCGTGAGGCCATCGCTGAAAAAGGCACTGCCGCTCATTTCGCTAATGTCTTCAAACGGGAGGACGGCAATATCGGTGATTCTGTCGGACGGGTTATCGCCGCTAACCAGAAACTCAAACCAGTCAGAAAGGTCTTCGAAAGCAGAGGGTGAGTAGGGGTCTGGGGCGGGTGCCGGGCTGCGGTCAATAAACAAGGCCACAAACAAAACGCCCAGTGCCAGTACCCAAAGTGGTCGCCATCGCCGCCAGTTGTCGGTAGCTGCCGCCGACCTTGATGCCGTGGTTGGTGCTGTTTCTGCAATAGGTATCGCTGCGGTGGCTGGTGCCGTTCTCGGTTTGGGCTCCGGTTTGGGCTGCGGCTCCGGTTCGAGCTGCGGCTCCGGTTCGGGCTCCGGTTCGGGCTCCGGCTCCGGCTCCGGTTCGGGTAGTGCCAAAACCGGCATAATCAGTCGGTAACCCGCCTTGGGAACAGTCGCTATATAACTCGAGGCACGCGGAGTATCACCCAGGTGCCTGCGCAGCACTGAGATGGCGCGGGAAAGCGCCTCATCGGTGGCGTAAGAACCTTTCCATAGTTCGCTGATCAGGGTGTCGCGACTTATGACCTGGCCCGGGTGCTCTGCCAGGTAACACAGCACCTCCATGACTTTGGGTTCCAGGTGCTGTGATACCTCGGCTTTACTAATCGTATTCTGGTCAGGGTACACGGCCCAGTCGCCGATTAAGAACCCGCCGCGCAGACCGGTATGTGGAGTTTCGTTTTGCATAGACTGTTAAATATAGGCCATAGCTTATGCTCTGTATATGCGGTTTGGCTGCAGGCAGTGGACGTAGCAGGCGAGGCTTACCTGGCGTGACGTGGCAGTCACCCGCTGGATTTGCCGCCACGTTGGGATTGCGTTAAGTTGCCGTGAGTCATTTTAACGAGGCACGGACCATGGCGGCTTTGTGGGCGGATGCCCTGATCAAGGTGCCCCAGGTGTATGTGGTACTTTTTACGCCTATATGAGCCTGCCTCACTGATTTGAACCTACGCCCCCTCGCTCCCTTACCTTGGTCGACTAGTGTGACTGCTCTGCCTGATTATTCTCATACTGCTCAGTACTGTGGATCGAGTCAGGCATAACCTCACGCTGAGCCACCGGATAACTGCGCAATTTATCCGTCACGATTTTCCTTGGCTCAGTGCCACTAGATCGCAACAGCCGTCTGAAGAACCTCTTCGCCGCAGCACCATCACGCTTGGCCTGTAGATACACATCAACCACCTCGTCATCCTGATCGACCGCCCGTCACAGGTGATGCTGCTTACCGTTGATCTGAATGGTCCGGCACACCGGCGAACACTTCATCGATGCAAAAAGTATCGCCATAGCCTCGGTGCTTACGCTTTACCAATACACCGATAGTGAACCAATACGACGTTCGATCTCGTCCTCCACCAGCGCGTAGCTGGCGCTGTCCAGATCCTTGTAATTGCTCTTGAACTCAAGCTCCATCAAACCCTCAGGCAACAACGTAATACTGGGCATGTAATCCTGCTCTACCAGGCCCTGAGCGGCCATTCGTTGCTGCACCTGGCGCGCCTGCGAGCCAGTTGCCCTCTCAACCAGCACAACACCTGAGCGGTCCGCCAATAGGTCGGCAAAGCTGAAACCTGTACCACCACGCGAATCGTCCAGCTCCTTAGCCACGCCGATAGCGTCTGCCAAACCCTTGCCCCCAGCCGCGGCTATCGCCCCTGAAACCACAAAATGTTTGGCCAGATCACCACGCCGGTGCAGCCTTAGTTTCATCCTCTTGGGCGGTGGCGGCAGCTGCTCAGGGTGATCGCTCAAGTGCCGGGCGGAGCTACCACTGACCAGCAACCCCAGCGCCAGAATAACAGCACGATTTTCCTCGGCATATTCTCCATTATTTGCACTGCGCTCACTGGCCAGCGAGAAAAGTGGCTGCAGTAGCTGCGTTAAGGATGCAGGCGTGCCGGATAGATCTGAAGACAGTTCAGAAATACGCCTGTAGTAGGCCAAGATACGTTTTCGCTCAGCGGGTGGCAGCAGAAAATCGCGGCCCCTATCTTGAATCTTGTCAGCCAGCGCCTGCTCCCACTGAAACACCATTTCGGCACGACCTTGGGCTACGCGAACAGTACGCAATGACTCCATTGCACCCCGGTACTCCACTACCCGTTGCTTGAGAATGCTGTCGATGAGGCCAATGACAGGGTTCAGCAGCCAACCAGGTACCTTGGCATCGCCCAGGTAAACTTCTTTAACCTGTAAAACCGCCCCCACCTGCTCCAAATGCAGAGCGATATTGACATAACTGCCGAAGTCATTCGCCGCAACCAGCCCCGTATAAAGAACATCGGCTTGACCGCTGCTGAGCATAACCGCCATACGCTGACGCTCCTGGAACGGTAGCATCGACGCTAGCATCAAATTGACATCGCGCTCGTTGACACTGACCCGGTGCACCTGTCCATCGCGCAATCGCCGAGGGTCGTGCAGTTTTACCAGCATCTTGATACGTGCCACGTCGTCGTGGCTCATACTCACAGGCTTTGTCACCAGAGCCTGATTTTGCATCACAGAGTGCGTCAGATACGCACAGATACCCACAATCGAAATGACCAACAATAGCAGTATAATTTTCAACAGTAGCTTCATCGCCGGCCCAAATAAGGAGCGTCTGCGTCACTGGCCGAACTTTTTAAACTCAATAATCTCATGGCGACTAATGTAGCATGCGCAGGAAAACTCGCTCTATGGTGCTGACAAATTAACTTCCTGAAGCCAGCCAAATGAAACGCCTGGCCTCAAGCAACCGTCATTCCCCAATCAGCAAACGCACTTACCCTGAGATTCCGATGATGTTCTGCGCTGATGAGATGCCTACCAAGATTGAATAAATTACTAACGGCAGCATGAGCACGCAAAAATATCTGAGCCTGCTTTACCGATTTGAATCGCCGGGATGCCGGACCACGCATACCTCGCTCCCTGAACCACCTCGCCATCCTGGTCTACGGCCCCCAGAGGTAGTGCTGCTGGCCGCTGATCTGAGTGGCCCGGCAGACCGGCGAAGACTTCATCAATGTAGAAGGTATCGCCATAGCCAGGGTGCTTTCGTTTCAAGCGGCGGGAATAAATAGCGCCGAACTTGATGCACCAAAGACGGATCGCTTCGCGGCTGACGGTGATACCGCGTTCAGCGAGAAGGTCTTCGATGTCCCTGTGACTGTTACCACGCGCCTGAGACTGAAGCGGTAGTAGAGCCAGAGATGCGTCACCAGCTCCCACTTTTGGCTGAACTTCACCGAATCTTTCGCGCTGGCTCCCCACTTGTGGAGCAACAAGAAGTTAAGTTGTCAGTACCGAAAAATCTAATCCGCAGACAGCGCATCCCAGGCGCCTTCGCGCAGATCCGCTTTCTGCTTTACCAATTCGGCTTTCGCCACTTTTTGCGAGGGGGTATAGGGAAAATCGCTAACGTACTCGAGAAACCGTGGAATCTTGTATACCGCCAGACGGTCTCTACAGTCAGCCAACACCCGATGAGGAGGCACAGACACGCTGGACTCACCGTCCTCCAGCAATAAATAGGCCTTCACCTCCTCACCCCGGTAGTCATCGGGAACCGCTACCACCGCTACCTGTTTCACGCCATCTACCATCGTCAAGGCCTGTTCAACCTCCAGCGCCGAGATATTCTCGC
This sequence comes from Candidatus Litorirhabdus singularis, assembly GCF_026262625.1. Lineage (GTDB taxonomy): Bacteria > Pseudomonadota > Gammaproteobacteria > Pseudomonadales > Halieaceae > Litorirhabdus > Litorirhabdus singularis. The sequence continues at coordinate 1,850,151 of NZ_SHNN01000001.1, read as the reverse complement.
TGGAGCGGCGAATCATGTCCTTGACCCGACCCACAATCCGGTAATATCCCTTTGCGTTCTGCGTAAACAAATCGCCGGTGCGAAACCAGTCACCCACAAATGCCTCGGCCGTCGCCTCTGGTTTGTTGTAATAGCCGAGCATGAGGCCCTCACCGCGAACCCACAACTCGCCGGTCTGGCCGGGTGTGACATCCACGCCCTCTTCATTAACAATACGACACTCGCGGAAAGGACCGGGAATACCGCAGGTGCCGTCCAGATCCGGGTCATCGAGTTCATCGGGCACGCGCAAACAGGCGCCGACCTCCGTCATACCAAAGCCGTCACTAACAGGGCAGCCGAACCGACGCCTGATATTGCGCGTGCCTTCGACACCTGAGGCGACCGCCAATATCAGCTTCAACGAATTATCTACATCTTCCGGCTCGCCGTATTCTCCGACGATGGGGCGTGGAAACAGCGTAAATTCGATACTGTGGGCTTTAACCCGTTCAACGAACTTGCTGGATGACAGTCGCTCAGGAATATGCAGCGTGGCCCCGCTGTACAGAGCCATTACCAATTGCCACTGTGGATCCAGGTAAAAAAATGAATGATCTGCCAAGATGTTGCTAAAACCTTCCTTTGACAAGGCCGGCGACTGACAGCCGAAAATCAACCAGCTTCTCTGGCTCAGCATGCAGCCCTTGGGCAGCCCAGTGGAGCCGGATGTGTATTGAATATTAAGCAGATCCTGGCCACTGATAGGCCAGTTCGGGCGGTAGTCAACGGTGCCACTGTCTCGCATAAGCTGCCAGCTGGAATAATCAGGCAAAGCTGTGGCCCCAACTACAATGATCCGCGCGTCGGTTATGGCCGCAGGGCGTTGCTGCAAATTCTCAATCGGCCCTAGTAACGCCTGGCCCACCACGAGAAACTCAACGTCTGCATCGTTGAAAGTATAATCTAGCTCGCGGCTGGTAAAACCCGTGTTGACCGCAACCTGCACCGCACCCAGAACTCCCAGCGCCAGCCACGTTACAGGGAACTCAATGCAGTTGAGTAACATCACCGCAACATGAGTACCCCTGCCCACTCCAATACGCTGCAAGCCATCAGCTACACGGTACACCTCGTCCCGCAGTTCCACGGCATTGAGGGTTCGCTCCTGATCAAAGCAGTTGATACCGCCACCAAACCCTGCGCAATCCACAGCCCGATCCAAAAGTGCACGAAAATCTGCGGGGAAATCATTGTCTCGCTCCAACGCCCGAAACTGTGCTGCACAATCTTCCAGCGTGAGTTCAGTCATTGTCTTTCTCCCTTTTACTCTTCATTGTCGCCAGCGCTTCCGTTCCGGTATTGCTGTCATCCCCCAGCAGTTGACGCGACAACCAGTATTGCTGCTGGCTGTAATGACAGGCGTCGGCGCGACTTAACTCCATGCCGCGATGCAGGCAGTCCAACTCGACTTTCACCGCTGGTAGCGGGTGGGCGGCGATCATGCTGGCGACTTCCATAGCCCGGTTAAGTACCTCGGCATCTGCCACAACTTCATTTACCAGGAATATGTCACGGGCACGATGGGCATCAATTTTTTCGCCGGTCAGTGCCAAGTAGGCCGCATGCACAGGCGGTAAATGCAGGCCCAGACGCGTAACACCCGAGATGCCGCCCATGCCGTAGGCGATTTCCGGTGTACCTATTTTCAGGCTCTCGCCAGCAATCCTGATATCGCACATCAGCGTGGCGTATAAAAAACCGGCGCCCAATGCGTAGCCTCGCATCGCGGCCACCATGGGCTTGCTGCGTCGCGCTTCCCACAGCAGGTGATCCCAGCGAGTAGACGTCAGCGCCCAGGCCTCGGTACGAATTTCCTTTAGATCGTCACCCGCACAGAAATTATCCCCGGCGCCAACAATAACGCCTACCGTAGCCGCATCGTCCTGCTGGAATTCCAGAAAATGCTTATAGAACGACTTGTGCATAGCCATGTTGGCCACATTAAGCGGGCCATTATCGAGGGTAAAAACGGCACAGCCATCATTAACTTGGTATTCAACAGACATTGGGAACCTCTTGGTCTTTTGCGAGAACAGGTGTGGTTGCAAACTCTTCCCGATAGGTTAATCGGCTAACTATAAATAGGCTGGAGAGACTGAGCGTCAGGCTGATAAAAATGGGCTCGACGGGTAGCGCGTAACCGCCCAAGAATTTGGCCGCGTAGAGACCCAGGACAGTAGCAACGCCGACGCCAGAAGCGACGATGGCCGCACGGCTGGTTACCCGGTGATAAAACAAAGCGGCCATGACTGGAGCAAACAGCCCGGATACGAAGAGACCCAGCGCGATCAGGTTTATCTCAAACAAAGGAATCGGGCTAAGTGCAAACAAAATACCCAACAAGCCGACAACCAGAATCACTAGTCGACTGATCAACAGCAGGGTTTTATCAGCCGTGTTGGGACGCAACACGCGCACCACATCCCAACTGACGGTAGTACCACAGATCAGCAACGCCGAATCAGCAGTGGACATGATCAGGGCAATAATCGCGGCGAGGCACAGACCTTTCAGCACTGGCGGCATAAAGTCCATAACCAGCTGCGGGATCGCCGCATCACCTGCCATTAAATCCGGGTATAGATTGAAGGCGGCAACACCAAGGCAAGCGACCAATAGGCTCCAGAATAAATAAAAGGCGGCAGTTAATAGCATGGCCGGCCGCAAATCACTCGCCCGCCGCGCCGCTGCAATGCGCTGCCAGGCACCTGGATCGATCACTACAAAAGCGGTAAAGGCCGGAATAAAAGACAGCACATAGCCCCAATTCATACCACCCAATATCTCTCCCGTCGGAGACTGTAATACTCCTGACAGCTGACCCGTCTCCCCCAGTTCCAATGTCATCATAAGAGGCAACAACACGCCAAGAGCCAAAGCCATCACCAGTACCTGAACCAAATCAGTATAGGCGACAGCCAACAACCCACCCAACATGGTGTAGAGCACGATAATCAGTGCAGCAATGCCCACCGCCTCTGCATAGCTGATCCCCAGATCGCCCATAAATTCCACTACGATCAGGCCACAGGCAATTAGCTGGATACCAAATACAGGTATTACCACAAGCAACAGAACCACCGCGGCCACCAGTCGCATGGAAGACCCAAAGCGACGTTCCAAAACATCGGGCAAGCTGTCTATGTTGGCTGCGCGCAGCTTCGGCGCCAGCCATGCAAGCAACAGGTAGCCGAGGAAGTAGGCAGCACTGGCGAACATTATGGCGAAACCCACTTCGTAGGCCTTGCCGGCCTTGCCCATGGTGGCAGAGGCGCCGATCACCGAACCAGCCAGCGTACCCAACAGTACGGGCAGTCCAAAGCTACGCCCACCCACCGCATAATCCACGCTGCCTTTGATTTGCCTGGAGGCGTAGTAACCCACCCCTAACAACGCCACCATGTAGGCAGCTACAACCAACAAGTCGACAGTGGCGAGGTGCGTGGTCACTGCCCTTGCCTCACAGCATGAAGCTTATTATTTGCTGCAAGGGCACCGCAGGCCGCGCGCATGCCTGCAAGGTCTGCGGCGGGACATCCGACTGCAACCCTGCTGAGGGCGAACTCCGAGCATGTCAGTATCCAATAGATTAGCGAGTTGATATGCACCAACGGCTATACCTCATATTTTGCTGAATACGGCGCCCACCGGTCGCGCCACGGGCGGGCGGCCTCGAGCTCATAAGCAAGTTCATAAAGTGTGCGGTCTGCGCCCGCTGCGGCCGAAAAATGGCTGCCAATGGGCAGGCCAGACTGGGACGACCAGGCCAGAGGCACCGACATCGCGGGCGACCCGACAGCGTTGGCAAAGGCAGTGTAGCCCAACATATCTCTTGAGGCGCCGCGGGTTGCCATAAAGTCTGAGTCAGGCGAGATATAACCCTCAAGCGGCGGTTCGATTGGCAATGTAGGGGTCAACCACACGTTATAGCTGGAGTAAAAATTTTTCATTTGCTCGCTAAGGCGTTGCAAGTACTGCATTCCCAAATCAGCAGCGTCGGCTGGTAACCCCGCAGCGTAGCGCGCTGTTTGTATGAGCATCGGCGTCAACAGTCCTGTATCTTCGGCGCGGCGACCCGTCAGTGACTCGACCTGTTGTAACAAAGCGGGCATCGAGGCCAGCATGACGCTCTCCAGGGCCTCAAAAAACGCTTCACCCTGCAGCGGGTTTTTTACCGGAATGATTTCATGGCCCATCTCTTCACACAGGCGAGCGCTACTTTCGAGAGCCTCCATCACGGTTGGCACCGGTTCCCTGCCAAAACAACTGGTAGTGCTAAAAGCGATCTTTAGTCGGCGCCTGCCGGGCCCGGCAATCTGGCCCTCAAGAGGATAAGGATTACTGGTCTGACGGTTTTCAGTAGCGGCAAACAGGGCGGCACTATCACGCACCGTACGCGAAATACTCTGGTGCGTACGCAGGAAAAAATGCTGGCCGTCCGCCTCACCCGAGGCCATGCGATAACGACTGGCCTTCATACCAAGCACACCACAGCATGAACTGGGGATACGGTTGGAGCCGCCACCATCGGTACCGTGGGCTATGGGAACATAACCCGCTGCCACCGCTACCGCAGAACCTCCGCTGGAGCCACCAGGCGTATGCGCTATATTCCATGGATTCCGACTGGGTCCGAAAGCGTGGTTATCGGTTAACGCAAGAGAAGCGAACTCGGGTGTATTGGTCATACCGATTATATTGAGCCCGGCCTCTTCCAGGGCCCTGACATAACTCACCGACTCCTTGGGCACGTGGTTTAAATGCAATCGAGAGCCACTGGTACGGCGCACCCCCGCCATATCAACTAAGTCTTTCAATAGCGTTGGCACCCCAGCGAACAACGAATCTACTGGAATGTCGCCGGCACGTTGCAGCGCTCGATCCACTAGCAAGGTGGATATAGCATTAAGCTGTCCATCCAACCGCTCGATGCGCGCCACAGTCGCCATTACCAGTTCTTGCGGCGACACCTCCCCGGCGCGCACCAGTTTGGCCAAACCAGTGGCATCGTAGGCCAAAAGTTCGTCACCTGCATCGCCTCGTGACATGGGTTTCTCCTGCAGAGTATCCCCAATGGCAGTTTCACGCGTTGACGAGACACTGCTCAACGACGTTCCGACTACCGAAGCGCCGGCCAAACCGATAAATGTTCGCCTTCTCAACAGACTGGCCCTAGTGGTTTCCGAACATCAATTTCAAAATATCGGATTGATAAATAGAATTTTCGGACTCGTAGGGAACCCCACCCTGCTCCAAATCACTTTTGCTGTAATCGGCCAGCGCATCGGCAATAAAAGCGTAGGCTCGCGCCATTTTTTCAAGCTCCTTGGCGCTGACCAGTTTTTGGTCCCCGTCGGCAGTGGTATGGTAATAACGGGTGGCGGTTGCCCAGCCCGCTGAAATGATACCTTTATCAAGATACGGTGGGTGAAAATTGGTTTCATCCGCAGCCGGGTCGGTATAGAAGAAATCGCCCGTTGCAATCGCATAATTGCTGGCTGCCTGCCGGAATAAATCGATCAGCAAGGGACTGCGATTAGTAATCATAAGCTGGCCGGGAAGCGCTACATTACTGGGCATAGATGTCAGCCAGCCTTCGTCTACCTCTTGGATCATACCCGGCTTTTCCGGCCGTAATACCAACAGCAAATCGTTTTCTACCAACTGACGATTGGTCTCAATGAATTTGTCCGTCGCGCCGACTCCCGGGTTTTCGTGATCGCCTACAAACAGGAAAATCATACCGTGAGCGCGCTCTTCCATCGGCACTTTCGCATAGTGATTGGCCATGGCCAGTAACATGGCAACGGCGCCGCCGTTACAATGCATGGCATACAGGAAGCCGTCTACATGAGCCAGATAGAGAATGTACTTGCCGGACCTGCCCGGCAGCGTACCGTAAACATTGTAGGAATAGCGTACATCGCCAGCCTCCTCTGCACCCTGCACATTCAGTCGCACCGTAACAGGCTGATCCGCGCTGGCACGGTCAAGCAGTTTACGCAGATAATAGCCATCGTCATTATTGATAGAGGTCCACGGTAAGGCGAGCCCGATATTCTCACCACCACCTACCGAACCGACGCGAGCAGCTACCTGAGTCGCATTGGGCACGTCAGACCACATGATGACACCGGCCGGCTCGCCGTATGTTCCAGTGGCTATGCGCGAGAAAGCTGTGCGCGCGCTGTGAAACAAGGCTCCTGGCAAACCCCTGGAGCGCAGCAGCACCATTTTCCCGGCAAGATCTCTGCCCCGCAATTCCGCTGCCGTGCCTTCACCGACATATACCAGTTCTGCCTCGGAACCTTCACGTGGTGTTGTAGCTGACTGATATGCGGTCAGCGCATTGTTAAATCGGTACGTTTGCCCTGCAGAAAACCCCGGGGCACCAGTTACAGTCAGCTCCAGGCCATCCAGCCTCCACAGCGGACGTCGCGCCGGGACGCGGTCTTTCTTTACGTCTGTAAAACCAAATTCAATCATTTTACTTTGCACCCAGTTGGATGCCTGGCGCTCGTATTTGGTCCCCTGTATGCGACCCCAAAGCAGTTCGCCATCGCGTTTTGATTGTAGTGAAATATCAGTCAAGTAGTCGAGGTAACCCGCTATTTCGTCGGCGCTAATATCGCTGCGCGCATCATTCCCTTCAGGTAGCAACTGCGCAACTGGCTTTACCCCTAAAGGGTGAATGAACTTCGACTTTTCAGCTTCCACCTTGGCCCTGTACTCCTCCGGCGGCAGAAATGATATATCTGCGAGGGCATTCATCAACCCTGCGGGCGAAGAAGCCATTCGCTGATCACTCAATTCTGCTAGCTTAGCATCTTGAGCCAGCGCACTGCCTATGGATAAAGAACCGGTGAAAAGCGCCACTATTACAGCTGTATTGCAATGCATACTCAATTTAACCTTTCAGCCACTTTTCCGCAGCGGAGTGCTCCAGTGAAACAAAGCCCCTGTGAAGGGGCCAGTAGACCTCTGGTCAGAAGTTGTAGCGTGCCTGCAGTTCGAAGGTGCGAGGCGCTTCGATGATGTGGAAGTAGGCGGACTCAAAGCCAAAACCCAGCCCCGCCAGCGTCGCATCATTACCCCAGTTAAAGGTAGTTTCATCGCTGAGGTTTTTACCCACCAGCGCCACACTCCAGGCACCATCGCCACCTTGCAGTGCGATGCGAGCGTTGTATTTCCAGTAGGCTTCCTGCACAACGTTGTCATCACCGTCTGGAGCAATAAGGGTGTCATCACTATAAAGGGCGTCAAAGCGCATCAGCAGATCCAGACTATCAGTCAAGGTCGCATCGTAGCTAACGCCAAGATTACCCGACCACTCTGGCGCGAACTGTAGCGAGGTACCACTCAGATCCTGAAAACCTCCATTGGCCGCGCAGCTACCATCGACCTGCTGATCAACCGTGCACGCTGCGTTATCGTACTCTTTATACTCCGCATCCAGGTAAGCCCAGGCGCCATTCAATGTTAGTGAATCGGTGACAGCGACAACAAAATCTACTTCTATGCCTTTCACCTCGCTCTCAGCAGCGTTACCCACGACAAAGCCAGCTGACTCAAAACCACTGACTTGCAGGTCACTAAATTCGGTATAAAAAAGCGCCGTATTGATACGTGCGCGATTATCCCAAATCTCGGTCTTGAGCCCCAGTTCGAGAGACGTCACTTCCTCGTCTTCAAATTCACGTGATCTGTCCATGGCGTTGTCGGCATCATATCCGCCGGCCTTGTAACCATTGGAAAGATTCAGGTAGCTCATGGTGTCATCACTTAGGTCGTACTGAAGGTTAATATTGCCAGTCCAGTGTGTTTCTCCACGATTTTCAGAGTAGTCGTACTCAACTGCGAACCCCAACCCCGCGGGGCCGTTGACAAAGGCAAGAAAGGGATCAGACACACCCGTGCCAGGAGCTGTTGTAATCTGCGCCTTGCTGGCATCCTTGCTGTCATCGGAATAACGCAGGCCGACAGTCGTGCGGAACGAGTCTGTAATATTGAAAGTAAGTTCGGCGAAGGCGGACCAGGTTTCGGTATCCTGTCCGAAGTTGTTGAAAAACTCACTGTTCAACGATCCGCTGGGCAGGCCTCCCACAAGATCCAGTATGGCTCCCTCCACGGGCGGAATAGCGGTCCAATCCAGCATCGTGCTGGTATCACTCTGCAACTTCGCATCCTGGTAATACACGCCCACCAAGTACTCTAGCGTGCCACCGCTGGGTGAAGTCAGCAGGAATTCCTGAGTAAACTGCTCGTGCTTTTCGTCGCGGCAACGATCGATAAAAGCAAGCGAGGAATAATCGGCGTCTACACAATTACTAAATTCGTACTCAGTATAAGCCGTAATAGAACGCAGACTGTGCTCACCCATCTGGTAATCTATATTTAGCTGGAAGATATCAGACTCATTTTCATCCAGGTCTTTGCGTCCGGGGAAGCTGCTCACAGACTGTTTTTGATTAAATCCCAGGCTATCGCCAAAATTCGGATCATCGCCCAACCCGTAGAGGAAAGTCGAGGTCGGCGTAGACGTGGTGATTTTGTAGTTCCTGCCAGTGACATCGAATTCACCATGCTCCGCTTTCAAGAAAAAGCTGAGATTCTCGCTGGCATCCCATTCCAATACGCCGCGAAGAACTTTGTCATCACGCTGGGGGCCATCGTCGCCATTGGGAGCAGAGTTCTCCATAAAGCCTTCATCTTCATAGACCTTGGCAACTAACCGGCCACGAAGATTATCACTCAGCGGACCGGAAACTGCTCCGGTTATGCCAAATCCCTCAACCTCAGTCTTGTAGGTCGCTTCAACAAAACCTTCCAGAACATCAGACGGACGTTTGGTGGTGATATTGATCGCGCCACCAACTGTGTTCTTGCCAAATAGTGTCGACTGAGGTCCTTTCAAGACTTCGACCCGCTCGACGTCTAGAAAAGCTGCCCGGGCGTTACGCGCACGACCAAAATAAACGCCATCAATAAAGGTACCCACCGATTGCTCAAAGCCGAAGTTGTTGCCAGACCCAACACCGCGAATAAAGATCTGACTGGCACCAGCCGCCTGACTCACAGTGACATTGGGCATGTAAAGTGAGACGTCTTCCATATCGCGAAGACCCATCTCATCGATCGAATCACCAGACACTACAGACAGGGCAATCGGCACGTCCTGCAGACCTTCGGCGCGCTTGGTCGCGGTCACGATGACCTCTTCCAGACTCTGCGCTGAGACAGTGAGGGGCAATGTCACGGAGGCCGCGGTGATAGCGGCAGTGAGCAGGTTGCTCGCAGTTTTTATCTTTATTGTTTTCATCCTTTTTCCTCACAGGAAGTGCGACTATTGGGAAAACCCGGCATGGGCGATTAGGCAAGTAAATTAGCACCCACAACGATGTTAAAAAAATATATTGTTTGTATATGTGATATAAATATTTTGTATAACATAGAGGCAGCTGTGGAGACCCCATGAACCTAAGAGCTATAGATCTTAATCTGCTAACCGTCTTTGATGCGGTGATAACCGAAGGCAATGTCACCCGCGCCGCCGAAAAAATTGGAATGAGCCAACCGGCCGTGAGCATAGCCATCGCCCGCTTCCGGCACATCGCCAAGGATGAACTGTTCGAGCGCACTGGCCGCGGCGTCAAGCCAACCCCTCGCGCCCTGCAACTTGCAGCCCCAATCCGGCGCGCCCTGGACATGGTCTCTGGTGCACTGGAACAAGCCGCCGAGTTTAATGTCGCCGCCAGCGAGCGCACCTTCAATCTGGTGCTGGGTGATTACGGTGAATTGGCTCTGTTACCGCGCCTGATTCAGTCACTTCAAGAGCACGACTCCGATATTCGTCTTAGAACGCTATCGGCGGCAGGTATGGACCTGAAAAAAGAAATGCATTTCGGCAATGTCGATCTTCACGTCTGGGTAACGCCCATGGATGATGCAGAACTCATCTCTCAGCAAGCCGGTACCACCGAAGAAGTCTGCCTGGTCCGACGAGATCACCCGACAGTGAAGAACACTCTCAGCCTAAAACAGTATGCGGCACTGGAGCACCTCGTGTTCGAATTACCCGGCGGCTACGGCCCCAGCATCATTGATCGCGAGCTCTGGGCCCACGGCCTCAAGCGCAAGCACAGGGTATCTGTACACAGTTTTTTCAATGTACCGCGCATACTCAGTAGCACGGATCTGGTGTGCAGCATGCCCATGCAAATCGCCAAGAGCTTCGCCGAAGTTCACCCTCTCAAAATCGTAAAATTTCCATTGGAGAGGAAACTTCCCGTGTTCTTCACTTGGCATAGCAGCAACGACAACGATCCCGGGCACATCTGGCTGAGAGAGCACCTTATGGATATCCACAGCCGACTTTAAGGCATCGCCGGTACTCACAAGTTAACTTCCTGAAACCCGACCAGTCTCTATGCGGACACTCAACAGAAATAAAAAAGGCGACTAGTTAGCCGCCTTTCTACAATCGATTTGGAGCCGAGTTCTAAGCTTGCTTGCGCTTGGCCATTCCAACCAAACCAATTATCGCTGAACCAAATAGCCATATTGCGCCAGGAACAGGGACATTAGAAACAAAACTGCTGGTGCCATCATCCTGAAAATACCAGATTCCCGCTATCTTGCCAGGCAGCCCAAAATTGCTATCCCAATCTATGGCTCTCTCTATATGCCAAACACCGTAGTAGCCATTTAGACCTTTAAACGCTATCCATTGTCCCGGAACAAAGTTCCTGCTCAGGTCGGCCCAGGCATAAGGGGCGGAAGCGGCTACTGCTGCCTCTGTATCCAATGTGTCGATATCAACAGAGAAACCCAAATTTGAAAGCAAAGCATCAGAAGTGCCAGGATAGAGAGTATTACGATTATTGGGCCCTAGAATAATACCAGTCGATCCCGGCAGAACCCACTTGATATTTAGGTTATGAGTTCCATCACCAAATGAATAAGTTGTGTTTTCCCTGGAATCGAGAGGGCCTGACAAAACAGCCGCCCAAACAGCAGAAGAAGTTCCAACAACAAAAAATAGTGAAATACCTACCAACAACAACCGACATTTTTTCATCTTTATTCCATAGCCTATTTAGAATGCTATTGAAGGATATTACGTTAGTTAAAAGCCGTGATTGATATAAAACAATAATTGATATCATAAGTAGGTCTAAATGAATCAGTGCGCATTCTGGATTGAGGAATGGCATGAAATGCGTGCCAACTGCGACATTATATGGCTATTGCGTATTAGAGACTTGGTACTGTACCCACAGATGATGTGCCTTGCCCGGCGCGATGGTGACCACATCATCAGCTGCATTGCAGGTCTCGACACACAGCATCTTTTTGTACCCCTCTTCGCCCATGTCGCCCAGCTTCTCGGCGGTTTCCTTCCAAGGGTTCCAGACAACCGTAGAATGACTACCGCGTTTGTTTATGGTTATAGTGCGTTCTAGCGATTTATCCTCGATCACACACTCGTCTACCGTATCAATATATACCCGGTCGACCTCTCCCTGGATTATGACAGGGCCGCGCTGATGCTTCCTGGCAAAACCTTCGAGTTTGTCCAGATAACTGTCATTGTCCAGCCCATGCAGCGATACCGAATCGACATTCCCGATACTGAAATAGGTATGCAGCGCCTGGCCGATGGTGATGTCATCAGCGCCGTTGTTGCTTGTCACCAATTCCATTTCCAGCGTTTTGCCGATGGTTACCATGTATTGCAAGGTCGTGTGTGCCGGCCACAACTGTTCGTTGCCTGGCTGTGGCGTGAGGGTGAAGGTAATGCGTGTGCTGCCGTCTTCCCGCTCCTGAGTCCCCAGAATTTCCCACATAGCGGTTCTAGCGAGGCCATGTGACGGAAGACTGGAGTTTGATGAGTGTGCCCCAAACCATGGCCAGCAAATAGGAATGCCGCCACGCACGGACTTGCCGGGTGCAAAGCGGGCCTCTTCTGACAACCAGAGAACATCGTCCTGGCCTTCGGGAGTCCAGCTGAGCACATGTGCTCCCTGCAGGCTAATGAACGCCGTCGCAAATCTGTTTCTTATATCGATGACAGGCATGCCCCCTTTGCCCTGAACTACGCAGAGGTGGTGATCTTCGCCGTCTAAAGCAAACTTTTCGTTGAGTCGCTGCATAGTGTCTTTACTCTTAATTCCTTGTTTTCTAGACTGTGCTTGGCGAATTAGGGTTCTGCCAAGTTAACTGTTCTCGCCCGGTAAAGGTAGGCCGCCTAGGTCAAGCTACTGCCCTACTCCATTCATTAAACGCACTCACCCTCATTTCGCGATAATGCTGAGCCCTGACCCTCGTCGCATCATACGATTGCCCGGCCCGCTTATTCTCATACTGCTGCGTGCTGTGAATCGCGTCAGGCATGACCTCACGCTGAGCCACCGGATAACTTCGTAGCTTGTCCGTCACGACTTTCCTGGGCTCAGTGCCACTAGATCGCAACAGGCTTCTGAAGAAGCGCCTTACTGCTGCGCCATCGCGCTTGGCCTGCAGAATAATATCTATCACTTCGCCGTCCTGATCAACGGCTCGCCATAGATAATGCTGCTGCCGTTGATTTTGATGAATACTTCATCGGATGTAAAAGATATCGCCGTAGCCAATGATTTCGGGTGGGAAACGATGGCGTTAGTATGTGTTCATCAGCCGGTTTTACTCAAATCGGTCAGCTAAGCTGGCAATAACCTCAGAACTAAAAATGACTGCTCGTATAGCGGATATTCGCTGACCAGCTGCGGTAGACTACTTGAACAGATCGAAAAACACTTAATTCTCTAGAGCTAAAGACCGATATCATGACGAGAAAGACATTGTCTTTGAATGTGAAAAGAAAGAGAGACTCCAAAAAAGCAGATGAGTTGGTCAAAGCTGTATCTCCTGGTGACCCACAAAAGCGTTTTTTAAATGGCATAGCCATTAATCCGTGTCAGTGCATTCGCCTGGAATTAGGTTCTGGGCAACTCACCACCCGAGCGATGGATTTGATCACGCCAATAGGAATGGGGCAGCGAGGTTTGATTGTTGCTCCACCGGGCTGCGGGAAAACAACGCTTTTAAAGCATATTTGCCAGGCTGTGGGGAAAGCTTATCCCGACATAAAGCTCTATGCGTTACTCATTGATGAGCGGCCAGAAGAAGTGACTGATTTTAGACGCAGCGTGCCGGCAGAGGTACACGCCTCATCCTCGGATGAAAGCTATGACCAACACGTTCGAGTGGCCAATGCCCTTCTTAACACCGCCCGCCAGCAAGCTGGCGAGGGGCACGATGTAATGATTGTCATTGACTCTCTGACAAGGCTCTCACGTGTACATAATGCAGAGCAGAAGGGCCGCGGTCGCACCATGACGGGCGGACTTGACGCTAGAGCAATGGAAATACCACGCAAGTTATTTGGCGCAGCTAGAAAGATTGAGAATGGTGGGTCGCTTACCATTCTAGCGACAATACTCGTCGATACCGGAAGCCGGATGGACCAGGTGATATTTGAGGAGTTCAAAGGTACGGGTAATATGGAAATCGTTTTATCACGGGAGGTTGCAGAACAACGGATTTTTCCCGCGCTGGATATTTCTAAAAGCAGTACGCGGCGTGAGGAGCTTCTTCTAGATCCGAAAGAAATCGAAAAGGTAAGAGGTTTACGGAGGGCGCTTACACATCTTAAACCTGTAGAAGGCACCAAGAAGCTTGTTGAATTACTTGAGAAATACCCAACGAATGCCGATCTATTGAACCGTTAGCTGCCAATATTTTTGGAAAATTTATCAAATCTGCAGATGGTACTGGCAAGTTAACTTCCTGAAGCCAGCCAAATGTAACGCCCGATCTCAAGCTGCCACCATGACCCAATCTGTAAACGCGGCTGTCCTGAAATTCCTATAATCTTCAGCCCGGACTAGATGCTTGCCTAGATTGAATAAATCACTCACCGATGCCTGGGCGCCCAAGAATCTCTGAGCCTGACTAACTGATTTGAATCATCGCATACCTTGTTCACGTAACCTCGTAGCTTCATGCGATTACTCGACCCGGTTATTCTCATGCTGTTGAGTACTGTGGATCGTGTCTGGCATGACTTTCCGATGGGCTACGGGGTAGCTACGCAACTTATCCGTCACGATTTTCGTGGGCTCGGTGCCACTGGATCGCAACAGGCGGATGGCTTCACGACTGCCACTCAGCTCACCAACCTTCGCATAACCCATTCATTTGAATGATTCGGAGAAAAAAGCAAACACAACATAGAGATAATGAAGCCCGATGGTTTCTAGCGAGCTTCGTCCATTCTCCTGATATTCTTCGTAGCTGCTTAGGTAACTGGGGTTTGTGGGCGCGACAATCAGCTCTCGCATCCGGTTATGCGCTGGCGTGTGCATATCACCCATAACAATCCGTTCGCCGCGAACATACTCCGCGGCCACATACTTGTTACGATCCAATGTCTCCGGGCGTGTCAGTGCGTCCTCATAAGCCGCTTGCAGTTCCCTCTTAACCGCAGAGTCTCCATTGCGATACAAGTTCGAAATAGCCCAGGCAAAATGCCACACCGCGTGATTCCAGTCGAGTGCCATAAACGGCTGAGTGTCATACAGCATTTCGATATTGGCAAAATACATCTCAGAAATTGTGCGGGCGATGGCCGGCGTGATCACCTGATCTCGAATACCCCATATAACCAGCTCAGATGTAGCGCTTTTACGCGCAAATTCTGCCTCGGCAACTTTAAGTGTTGCCTCCAGATCCACGCCCTCTATGAGCACCGCCGCCTGATTATCGAAGACAGCGAAGGGCATATTGGAGTCGCAAAAAGAGTTAGAAAAACCAGGCGTAGCGAATCGATTGACGGAAAATTCATATTTCTCCGACGGCAAAATATGGCACCAATGGGACTCGCTGGTATATCTACCAGGTTCCGCGGGGTTCAAATGCAGCTGCCAGGACCGCACCCTGTCACTCATGGTTGGCCTGCTTACCTGATAACTGACTTGATCAACCGTGCGGCCGCCGCACTTCAACACCAGTGTTTCATCAGCGCTGAGCTGGAAGGCGTCCACTGGAAAGGAAAAGCTGGCGATATCGCTTAAGCCGGGAAGAGTTACGTCGGCACTATGCACGGCTAGGTACTGCCTGGCAGCTACAATCTGTGACGAAGCTAGAGACAGCTCTTGTCCATTGCTACTACCAATCACACATTGCTCAAGATTGACGCTTTTGTCAGTGTTGTTAAATAGCTCTAACCAACTGCCATCCGCGGGTTCTAGCGCCGGCATTATTTCTGTAAACAGTACATCGCCGGGCCCCTCGGGAAAAACGGCAACCGCTTCATCCTGGCACCCTGCCAGAGCAACCAAGACAAATATGTAAAGCCCCGGGAGAGGCGGCATACCACGTAGTTTGTGCATGAGGTTCATTCCTTCTAAAGTTTCGCATGCAGGGCGCTGGTTCGCCTCCGTCTGCATTAAATCAGGGCGTATACCAGATAGGAGATGAATAGGCTCGCTCTTGGATGCTCTTCGCACCGCGGTCGCTTTCAGGGATCTGCAGCGCGATAGCATCGTACAGAGAGTGCCTGGCCGTAGGGATCTGTAGCGCCCGAATGTAGTAGAACGCGCGTACACTCGCGTCAAACTCGGGATCGACCCAAAGGGTAGATAGTTCCTCCGTGCCAATCGAATTGCTGACGGCAGCGGTGGCTTCATTCACCGTATTCCCGATTGCCGGTAGTTTTCCTGTCGTATCAGGCTGCCTGGCTCCCGCCCAGGCGACATTGAATACCTTCTCATGAGACTTGCCTTGCGCATCGAGCCACCCCTTCACCACCTGGACTCGATCGAGGTTGGCACCGATAGGGTCGCGGGCAGCTCTGATCAGAAAACCTGGCGCGTCTCCCTCATTGTTTCTCCTCAGGTCACCGCCCATAGGAACGCCCTTGGTATAACCGATGTTGGCATAATCTGATGAATCCAGATCCTCAGGAGTAAAATTCCAGCCGCCAAAAAATCGCAGGCTAATTCTGGGGCCGGTCGTGGCATAGACCTCACGACGTTTGAATGCTGCCATGATCGACTCGCGATCATTGCCCTGGGCCCACACGGCGGCGAGGCCCTGCGCCGACATGGCCCAGCCACTCGAACGGTGTGGTTGCTCGGGATACATGCTTTTGTTTTCCGGCACGCCATCGCGCGCGAACTTGCCGTGAAAGTTGCTTTCCTCTGCCGAAGCTAAGCCGGTGTGTGAGTCTGTGGAACCAATAAGACCGTATTTGTAAGGATTTATTCCCAGGCTACTGTCGAACTCCAGGCCACGCTTAAGTGCCCCGCGAAGGTAATCCCCTTCCGTCGGAATGTAGTCCTCGGCATTGGCCTGCAGAAAAAAACCGTAGGTTTCGAAATCTGCAAATTCATCATTAGGCGACAGAAGGGCTGCAGTTTCTGAATCGCCCTTGTACTGAGTGATTTCCGCGACCGGCTCCCACTTCTGCCGTGCCCGCGCATACTCGAGACTCACTGGCTCGTCCTTTATGGTCGTCTGAGGAAACATGAACCCTTTGGAAATGTTGGAGTTATGCGGTATCGCAACAAATTCCGAGCTGGTTGCGGCCGATGTTTCCTCTAGCCAGGCCCACAGATCTTCGGGATAAGCGCTTTCATTAGATCCGTAGGGCTGAAATGTGCGCGCCGTTTCGCCGTCGGCGTCTGTGAAAACAACCCGGTGCAAATTCGCTCCGCCCGGCCCTGAGGTCCACTCCCAACCGATCAGTGCCGTAAACCGCCCCGGATCGTTGTACGCATCTGCCGCGTGAGTATATTGCTGCCAGGTACGGCTCGCCATGACATCCGCATTGGGAATTGGCCTGCTTGCCTCCTCCGGTGGCCGTGCGGCCTCCACGGGGCCACCGCGATCCTTTATGATGGAAGAGGCCAAGCCGAACAAATCGAACTCCTGCAGCGCCTTGCGCAACCGATACTCGATAAACCAACTCTTCATGGTGTCGAGAAAACCCAGGCCGTCGCGAGGAATACCTGTCTCGGCTATCGTTTGCAACGCTCCCATGAGTTCGGCGTGATCGGCAATGACGAGAAAATCCAGAGGGGTGTCGATCTGCACTCGCGCCTTGTGGTAAGGGTGAATGACGGGTTTACCTTGGGCATAACGGTAGGCGGTTGCGGGATCTACAGAGCGATTGAATCCAAGATAGGCATCAAAGCTATTGGTGCTGTGTACGTGAGTGTCGCCCCAGTATAGTGTACGGTCCTGCCCGAGGAGCGGGGCGCTCGATACCGCCATCACCAGCAGCGCACAGCTCGCAGATAGTTTCATCTTACCTTTTCCTATTGGCATAAGCGTTACTCGCCTCGCGCCGCAGCCATGGCTGCCAGCACCATCTTCTTCTCACTGCCATCCCTGCGCGCTATCAGGCCCCGCATCATTTCAGCGATAACCTTGGCAGCGAGCTCATGATTCTGGATTTTCTGCCAGTAAGCAGCCACCTTCTCGGTGACCAGTATTGGATTTTCCACACCCAGTAAGGGCACCGTGTGCTCACACATAAATAACGCAGGCACCAGGGTGCAGTCAGCTCGCGTCAGCGTATCCCCCACCGCGTACTCCGCAGAACCAATGTGTTGCTCCAAGGCCCCCATTCCACGCTCAACCTGTCCCATCAGCAGATTCACCACTGCATCCTCACGGGAACTGGGATCTAGCTGGGAGAGCACCATAAAAATATTGTTCATCAGGTAGGTGTCGGCGATCCGTGAGATCAGGCGCACTTGTGCTCGCTCTTCCGGCGTGTGCCCCAGCAGCGCCTGATCGGGGTACCTATCATCCAGGTACTCGGCAATCACCTCCGATTCAGGGATCGTCGCATTGTCGGTTAACAGAACGGGAATACGGCCAATGGGTGAGATCTTGGCGAGCTTTCCAATCAAAACCTCTTGCGGCAGATCGAATTCAATATCCGTCAGCCCCATGGCGTATATCTGCATTCGCACTTTGGCGGAATAAGGACTTAGATCTGCTGATATCAGCTTCATTTATGATTCTCCAGAGGTCTGAGCAGGAGCTACACCCTCAATAACTATTACATAAGAAGAAAAGCTTACAGTGCTTGCAAGACCAGTCCGCTAGTAAACCTACAAGTCCAGGGAAGGGTTGATCAAATACTTTTTGCCAGTGGATTGCCGGGCATAGCGGGCGATATGATCGACCTGCAACGCACCAGACAGCGATACCTCTTCCTGATATGAGCTCGCAAATGTCGAGTCAATCTCACTGGCAACGCGACGCCTCATTGCCTGCACTTTTGCCCCTCCCAATTTCACCATAGATGGAGTGGTCAACCACCCTGCCACCCCCCAATTGAAACCGTAACTGCGCTGCAGTGTCGTTGGCTCCTGACTCAAGCCACCGTAAACATAGATCTGTTTGAACACATCCGAACCGTAGGGCCCGATGCTACCCTGCCCCTTCGTGGCCGCACCTTCCATCGCGGCCAGCACGTCATCCACGATACCGCCACCGCCAATGGCATCAAAGCACATATAGGCTTCTGTCTCGGAGATTGCTGCCGCCAGCTCAGCGCGGAAGTTGTCGCTACTGGAATTCACGACATACTCGGCGCCCATACCCCGCAGCAGCGCCTCCTGTTCTTCGCGACGCACCACGTTAACCAGGCTAATACCGTCCTTCTGGCACACGCGATTTAACATTTGCCCCAGATTGGAAGCTGCGGCGGTATGCACCAGCCCGCTAAAGCCTTCCGATGCCATAACCTCGGTCATTGCCAGTGCTGTCATGGGGTTTACAAAGCAAGACGCGCCCTGCTTTGCTGAAATACCGTCACGCATAGGCAGCGCTTGCACCGCCTTCATCAGCCTGTATTGACAGAACATGGCGCCGCCGACAACTGCGACGATCTTGCCCAGCAACGCCTGGGCTGCATCGCCACTGCCAGCACGAACCACGGTTCCGGAGCCCTCATTACCTACTGGCAAGGACTTGCCGATACGCGCCGTAACAGAATTCATGAGGTGCGCGGGTATGTCGGCAGTGAACACTGTATCGGCTCCGCTACCGGTGGTTCGCCCCGTCGACAAGTCCGCATGAAGAGTCAGTAAGGCCATGTCTGAAGGATTCAGTGGTGCAGCTTCCATCTTGATGACGATCTCGTCAGCCGCAGGCTCCGGTATGGGAGCCGCCTTCAAACCAATTTTCAGAACCGCGTCTTCCGTAATCAATGAACGCAGTTGCAAGCCTGTATCACTCATATTCCTCTCCAAGTTACGTCTTTCTTTCCAGCTCGTTCAAAATCTCGCGATGCCTGGCTCGAGTTAGCCGATAGCGCGCATAGAATGGCAGTGCGCAAATACCGGCGATGCACATGATCGGGCCGCCGAACAAACCCAGACGCCAGATGACCTCACTGTCGACCTCACCCGGCACCGCATCAAAGGGGAAAACAATATACAGATCCAGCATTACACCACCGACTAAATGGCCAGCCGAGTTGGATGCTTTGGCAAAGAAAGCGCGTGCTGAATAGATCAAGCCTTCCTGCCGAAGGCCAATCAGAAACTCATTCTCATCCGTTATATCTCCCAACATCGACATCATCGCCACGGCTCCCGCGGCAGCGCATATCGAACCCAACAGGGCACTTAACAACAGTAGTGGCAGCAAAATCTCAGATCCATTGGCGGGCATCAAACCCAACAAGCGCAGATCTATAGGTATCTGAGTGAATACCATTAAGCCCAGAAGGCCGCCGATCAAAACCGACTTACGATCAAATTTTCTCATCAAAACGGGAGACGCACTCGCGCCGATGATAACGGCTGGGACTAACACCAGACCGAACCACTTAATTTGCTCGGGTTTCAGTTCCCAGAAATACGTCGCGATAAAGACCGATAAGGTCTCACTCAGCCCAACTGAAATCATGAGCAAGAAAAAACCTATCATCAGAAAGGCGTAGTTGGGATTAGTAAAAGCTCCTATCAGTTCTCGATAGAAACCCAGAAGCGACATGCGCGCCTGATTCTCAGGCGGCGAACTTAGATAGGGCACCCGCCCCAGCGTGCCAAGAGAACTCAGGTATATCATTACCAGAATGATCCCACAGGCGGTTACAACCACAGGTGGATACGCCGACGCGTCCAGGTGCCTGGGTACGACAGACCCATCGGCCAATACGCTTTCACCGGCAAGAAAGAAGCCCCAGACTGTAAAGGCAAATAGCGCCCCCGATACATAGCCAATGATCGCGTTGATACTGAACAGCTGGGATCGCTCATTGGGATCCTTGGTTAATTCACCGCCCAATGCGTGATGGGGAATGGTGTACAGC
Source organism: Candidatus Litorirhabdus singularis (assembly GCF_026262625.1). Classification (GTDB taxonomy): domain Bacteria; phylum Pseudomonadota; class Gammaproteobacteria; order Pseudomonadales; family Halieaceae; genus Litorirhabdus; species Litorirhabdus singularis. Next base: position 1,829,732 of record NZ_SHNN01000001.1, on the reverse strand, counting down.
GTCACGAACAGGCGTGCGGATATTGTCCAAACAGCTAACCAGGCAAACAGCCACACCTGATTGGGCTCACCTGCAGCGCCGCCTGTGAGTAATTCCGGGGGGCTGAAAATCAAGTAGAGTGAAACAGCGAGTGGAATGGGAGCGGCAAAAAGAAAGGGGTGACGCCTGCCCAGCCGCGAATGCCAGCGATCAGACATCATCCCAACTAGAGGGTCGGATATAGCATCGCCGATCATGGCGAGCATGATCGCGGTGCCAATCAGTGAATTTGAAAGACCAATTGCCTGGTTGTAGTAGATGACGATGAACGTATTGAACATGCCGAGGAATACGAGCTCGCCCATTTCCCCGATTCCATAGGCCACCTTAATTCTGAATGGCAAACGTTCTGGTGCTGTCTCCATGTCGTCTCACTGCAGCTTAATAAAAATCGGATGTAGCCCTTAAGTCTACTGCAGGAGATCCAACCAGCCGCCAACACCCACTTCGGCAATGGCGGCCAGCGAAAGTACTCTCGCTGTATGACCTCTAGCTAAAGACTATTGAAATCGATAAGCCAGGGTGACGCCATAAGTGCGAGGCTGACTGGGCCAAGAGTTGACAGTACCAGGTTGGGCAACGCCGGCAAACGCTGTGTGAAAATATTCATCTTCATTCAAGTTACGCCCCCATAAGCTGGCACTGAAACCATTGGAAAAATCAATACCGGCGCTGGCATTAAAGGTACCGAGCTCCCGCATAACCCCCGGGAAACTGTCGTTGATCTCTGTTTCTTCTTCGTAAACGTAGTCGGCTCTGACAAAGCCGTTGGCGTTAGCACCCACGCTGAAATTATAAGTGGCGCTGCCAACGAGACTCCATTCAGCAATACCGCCGGGCGTGGTGCCAGACCGGTCAATCGGCGTAGTGTCACCAAAGGATGGCGGTGCGTTCTGATAGTCAACATACTCGGGGTCCAGATAGGTTCCCGCAAACCTGAACAACCAGCTTTCTGTTGGTACGTAGTTGAGGTCAAACTCAACCCCTTTAACCTCAACCTCACCGGCGTTGGTTGAAATAAATCGAACACCGTCAAAGCCCCGGGTCTGGAAATCTTCAATCTGTTGGTCGAACACAGCCAAAGTAACAAAGAAATTGTCGTAAAAAGCTTTTAGCCCAAACTCGTATACCAACGAACTCTCGGGATCAGAGAAGCGAGCGCCGTATTGCTGATTGGGCGTTTCCAGACCGGCTGCCGCAATGGCGTCCGCATCAGCGCGCAGAGGATTGGACCCTCCCAGGTCCCACGAGCTTGCTTTAAAACCAGTTGCGGCCCTGCCATAAATACTAATATTGTCATTCACTGAGTAAGCTAAACGCACCATCCAGGTGGTATCGTCATCTGACGTCTCATTTGACTCTACCGAATTGGGCAAGCCTAATTGCGGCGGTCTAAACTGGAAAGGTGCAAATGGCGCGAAGGCGCCACCCAGTACTTCTCCCAGGTCCAGAGCTGAAAAAACATCTTCATTCTTAACCTGACCAACCGTCACTTCCTTTTCATCTTTGGTGTAGTTGATCCCCGCGCTAGCGGTCAGCTTATCTGTAATATCAAAATCAGCGGTACCAAAAAATGAATAAGCTTCATTCTCTAGCTTGGATGCACTTTCAACCTCCAAACCCGGAGCGAAAAAGGTGCCAGGAGCGTAACCGGTAATAGCCTCGAGTGCACCAAGGGCTCCTCTTGATAAAGTGAACATATAATCACGCAGGTCTACGCCATATTCGGTGATGCCACCGAGTTCAATATCCTCTCGGAAGTAGTAAGCCCCCGCCATCCACTGTAACCGTGAGTCACCTGTCGATGTTAGACGGAGTTCCTGCGTGAACATTTCCGAGTTCTGGTAAGTGAGCCCGCGCCCTATGTCTACGCTTGTGTAATCAATATCCCCATCACCTTCTACATTATTTTCGCGGTAAGCAGTAATGGAGGTGAGCACAAATCCATCGAAGGCGAAATCCGCATGAATTGAAATACCACCATCATCGATTTTGTTCAATTGATCGTGGTTCAGGTAGGATTCGTAGTCGAAGGCACGCTCGGGATCAAGCGTTTGACCGCCAAGGCTTTCAATAATCGCGCCGGTAACACCAACTTCTACTGCACTTGCGGAGCAGCATACTTCGTCTATTTCACCGTAATCCGCCACCACCCTGATAGATATATCATCGGTGGGCTGCCACAGAGCCTGGCCGCGCAAATTCCATCGGTCTTTGTCATTGAGATCTTGCAGTCCGGTGAGGCTCTTGGTGTAACCATCGCGGGTGTAGCTGCTGCCTGAAAGGCTGAGAGCAACGGTATCTGACACCCCACCACTAACATAAGCCTTTACCTGGCGATGGTCATAGTTACCAACGGTCGCTTCAATCTTGGCGTCAAATTCCTGCGTCGGGGCCTTTGTCACCAGACTTATGACGCCCGCTGAAGCGTTTTTTCCAAACAACGTACTTTGGGGCCCGGCAAGCACTTCGATTCGCTCAAGCCGCGGTAAGTCCATGACTTGTGATTGCGAGCGTGGCCGGTAAACGCCATCCACGAACATGCCAATTGATGATTCTGACCCCGCCGCAGAAGCACTGGTAAAACCGCGAATAGTCATTATCGCAGCACCTGCCCTTGAACTCGGTCGCGCCCTGAAAGACGGTACCAGACTCTGCATATCAAACAAATCCACTGCATGGGTTTGCTCTAGAACATCGCCGGGAATAACAGTAATAGCTATAGCGGTGTCCTGCAGCGTCTCGGTCCGCTTGGATGCAGAGACCAGTACCTCTTCTATCAGCCTGCTGTCTTCCTCGGCCGAAACGCTGCCAGCCGTGGTCGCGAGCACAGCTGCGAACAACGCGCTTCGACGGAACAATGCCCTACTTCTTGCATCACTATTAGTATCGATATCAAACATTATCAGGCCTCTTTATATGAGTGATTTGCCAAGCTATTCATGGCTTTAGTTATTATTCACTTTGGTAACGGCATGCCTCTCACCGAGTTTGGCGCAGTGGCTGCGCGGATTCTTATTATAAATTTACACTATTAGCTTACTATTTAACTAAACATATAATAGTGACATGGAGTATGCAATAGCTATTGGCGACTTTTTGCCTAGAGGTACTCTTTTAGGTTTTGGTGAAAATGCACAATCGCTTTCTCGAAATGCCCAAAAGTCAGGTACTGATTTGCTTTGCTAGACAGAGTTTCTTGAATGCCACATGCCGCCTCACGATCTTCATCGAAACCCGCCGCCCTGACAAAATCCACATCCCGCGCTACCTCTTCAACGCCTATGGTTGCGCCATCGTGTGTACTGTTTATCATTCGATAAATAACCATTTGGGTATGTGAGGGGCTCAGAGGCTCGAATACCGTTATCGTTGTATGCTTGGAAAGAACAGAAATGACAACATTCGGAAATAGCGTATACACAGATGTCAGCATGCCATCAAGACGCCTAGCCTCAGGTGGAATCTTGCGAAGCTTCTCAATGCGCCGAAAAGGAAAAGTGATTCGAGAGTTGGGACCATAGTTTTCAACCACATTGATATTGTCGAAACCGTAAGGAGCAAAGCTCTTCTTATGCAGGGAGCGAATGTGATACCCCTCCATAGTGGTCTCGGCGATCAACTTCCAATTCGCCTCATCGGTATATTCGCTTTTGTCAAAATACTGCTGCTCGAATGTAAAAAAGTCAGGAACACTCTCAAGCGCAGACAGCTCAACCGGGCCACTCTGATTGACGTAGATCAGGCCGCCTTTTTCCAGCGCACCAACCTCCACGAGACCGTTACTCTGCAAATCAACACCCGGAAAACCCTCTTGCCCTGGGATATGCCTGAGCTGTCCATTCAGACCATATGTCCAACCGTGATAAGGACAGACAAATGAACGCGCAGAGGCGCTGTCTTTGGCCACTGGCATACCCCGGTGTCGACAGCCGTTTACAAAGGCGCGAACCAATCCATCATCCCCGCGCACAACCACGAGGGGGGTACCCGCAGCCTTTCTGGACACATAACCACCATGCTCCGGCAGCATAGCTGAGGGACAAAAGGGTATCGGCAGCCGCCGCAGCATCGCAATTTCAGATTCAAACCGCTCGTCAGATAAATAGCTGGAAACAGGTTCTCTCCAGACTGTCTCGCCAAGATCAGTGGTCTTGTTGTCTATATGACTGAGGATTCGCTCGATAATTTGCTGATCATTAAGAAGAGTAGTCATGCTGCCTCATAGTGTTCTGGCCGGTGGATAACGGTATCAAAATTTCAAATTATGTAGTTATAAAATGCGGAAACGGAGCTGAATATGCGATGACCCCCCAAAAAAGTTGCCTCACCACCTTTACTTTTAGTTTAGTATTTATATAATAGCGAGCACAAACATGCAAGGAGTAGAGAGAATGAGCACACAGCAATCACACCGCGAAGGCAGAATCATTCACGACGCCGACAGTCACATCATCGAATATCCTGGCTGGCTGGAGAGCTATTGCAGCGAATACGTTAAAGCCAACCTGAAGCCCAGCCGAATAACGGTGGACAATCCAATATTTAAGCGAATTATAGATCAGGCCGATAAGCGTCTGGCAGGCAATGATCCGGAGCTGACAGAAACGTTGAAAGCCAACATCTTTGGTGCGCGAGAAAAGCTCAATATGTGGGCTGCGTTCGGCGCGACAAAGAAAGAAGAAAGAAGCGAATCTCTCGATATAATGGGCGTAAGCTCGCAGTTGGTCTTTCCCAGCATCGCCATGGCCCGCTTTTCGCGTACCCCTGACATGGATTTAATGTACGGCGGCGCTGACGCACTCAATCGCGGTATGGCGGACTTTTGCGCAGACGACCCCCGCTTACTGGCAGTGGGCCATGTGCCCCTGAATGACCCTGAACGCGCACAGGTGTGTCTTAAAGAAGCGCTGAAGTTGGGCATTCGAACAATCTGGGTAATAGCAGACTCCGTCGAAGGCCGCTCCCCTGCTCACATAGACTACGACCCGCTCTGGGCGGTGATGGAAGAGGCCGGGGTGGCGGTTACGCTGCACATCGGTAGCGGGGTAAACATGCCACCCGATTATATGAATACCGGCGTGGAACGTGACCTGAAAGGGAGCCCGTTCAATATTGAAAGCACCAAAGCACATGACATACCTGTATTGCACCACTCCATCGAGCGCTGGCTAACCTGTATGATCTACCACGGTGTTCTGGAGCGCTTCCCGCGCCTGAAGGTCGGCATTATAGAACTGGGCGCCAATTGGCTTCCCACCATGCTGGCAAATTTGGACATTGGCCGTTTTCATCTTGGAAAGTTTGACACCAGCCTGGACAAACTTTCTCTGAAGCCATCAGAGTATATTCAGCGGCAGGTTCGCGTCGCTCCCCTGCATTTTGAAAATACCGGCTGGATTCTAAGGAATGTTGGCAAAGATATTCTGATGTTCAACACTGACTATCCGCACCCCGAGGGTGGCAGCGACCCCTTCGGTGACTATGAACGCAGCCTCGACGCCGTAGATGCCACACCACAGGAATTGGACAATTTCTACAGTAAGAACTATGAGGATTACCTGGGCTTGTAGCACTTGTGCACCCTAATTCATCGCGCGGCCAGCCCGGAGTGGTTGCCGCGCGAATTCACAGTCACTTTTTGAAGGCCTCTACACCCTTCAAAATAAAGCTGACCGTATCCTCCACCATTTTTTTTCGGCTACCACCATATCTGGCAAAGTGTCTGCCGGCTTCTTGAGAAGCGCCGGATGCCAGGGCGATAAGATGACCAGCCTGAGAGGGTGTCAAGTGGTACATCTCTTCCACAGTGTTCACCAAAAAGCGCCCAGTGTTGCGTAAATTGGCTTTCTGTTTTTCTTTGGTTACTTCGCGTACTTCCGGCTGGGCGCCCAAAATGTGGGTAATGCCGCCCAGGGATAACTCGCTGAAATTGAGGTCCACGAATAACCTCACGATATCCTCAAAATTCTCTGCTTTAGAGATCTTCTCGTAAACGTTACTTATGTACCGCTCATACTCTCTCGCCCAGAGTTCTTGTAACAACTCCAGCCGCGTATCAAAGTACTTGTATACCAATGGGTTACTAACGCCCGCCTCAGTAGCCAGCGCCTCCATGGTGAAACCAGAAAAGCCCTGATTCTGGATCAGGTCTCTGGCACTGTCGAGAAGCTGGTTTCGACGACCTTCCGGCGACAGGCGAGTGCGTTTCTTGCCACTCATAAACGCGTTTCCTTATTCATTGCGAGCTGACGATACCCTAAAGGATTAGCCCAAATCCAAGCATATAGGGTACTACCGATACCATAGAGCTTACCACCGCTTTGCAAACCCGGGACTCAATTTCGCATTGAGAATAATCTCCCTCAAGCCTGGCAAACCACAAACGAGCCGCGAGAATAGCCAGTCTATCCTTCAAAATCCGGATCACTGGCATTCGACAGACACGCCGTTGACAATACCACGCATCTACCTCTATTATAGTTTTTATATATTAAACGCTTGACACCTACACAAGCTAGGTTAGACAGCAAACCAACCGCTACCCATTTTATTCTCACGATTTCGATAGAGGACAGCGTCAGCATGAACCAGCCAACAGCACACTGCACCAACCGCACGGTACACGATGCCGATAGTCATATTACGGAGTACGACGGTTGGATGGAAGATTATGCAAGCGAGTACGTTCGAGAGAACCTTGACGAACCCTTTCTAAAAATTGAAGACATTCCCCAGTTACAGCCTGCCATTGCACAGGCCAAAAATCGTTTGGCAGGCAACGACCCAGAACTGACCGAGCAATTGAAATCAAACTTATTCGGCAGCCCCGGAAAACGCAACCTCATGGCAGCATACGGCGCGGTTAACGGAGAGGAGCGCCGTGACTCACTGGACATTGCTGGCATTAGCAGCCAGTTGGTATTTCCCGGTCTGGTATTTGCCTCTCGCTTCGCCGGCTCCAGAGATCCAAAAGTGATTTACGGCGGCAGTGAAGCCATGAATAGAGGCATGGTTGATTTTTGCGCCGCTGATAAACAGCGTCTTCTGTCGGTGGGCTACCTCTCACTACAAGACCCGGCTATGGCTTTGGAAAGTGCCAAGCAAGCCATCGACATGGGCATTAAATCGCTTTGGATGCGCTCAGATGCCTACGATGGGCGTGCGCCTTCACACATCGCCTACGATCCCATTTGGGCACTCATGGAAGAAGCCGGCGTGCCGATAGTACTGCACATTGGTAGCGGCAAGAAGTTGCCTCAGGTGTATAGAAATACGGGCGTCGAACGTGTACTCCACCCAATGTCGATGAACGTCGAAACTACTTCGCCAAAAGACCTGCCCATTTTGCACCATTCTATAGAGCGCTGGCTTACCTGCATGATCTATGACGGCGTGCTGGAGCGGTTCCCTAAGCTTAAGATTGGCCTCATTGAACTGGGCTCAAATTGGTTGCCCGCGTGTATGGCAAATCTGGACCTGGGTGTATCTGAGCTAGGCAAGTTCGATATGGGCTTGAAAGATTTGTCGATGAAACCTTCAGACTATATGAGGCGCCAAGTGAGAGCGACACCATTGCACGTGGAGGACACAGGCTGGGTACTGCGCAGCGTTGGCAAGGATATGTTGATGTTCAACACTGACTACCCTCACCCTGAAGGCGGTAGTGATCCGTTTGGCGATTTTGAACGCAGCCTTGACTTGGTCCAGGCATCACCGGAAGAGTTAGATAACTTTTACGCCAAGAACTTTGAAGACTTGATGGGACTCATTTAGCGTTCTTAAGAATGAACCCTGGCAGGATTATTTTCAGTCGTCTCTCAAGTTCTCTGGCGTGCGTGTTTTCCATGATACTGCTGACCAGCGGATTGACATCCGCTGGTCCAGCGAGCCCAGAGGAGGAAATCTCAGCCGTGATTAAAGTGAGCGCGTTGAACTACGTACGTGCCAAGACGGCCCTGCAGTTTGACAAATACTATGCCAGTGCAGGTGACATAAATCGATTTAGTCATTCACGTAACGTTGCTGGCCTCGAGAATCGAAGCAGTAAGCGACTTAATCGAGACACGCTTTACAGCGTTGCTATTGTTGATATCAGTGAAGGTGCAGTGGTGGAAATGCCGGAAGCGGCCGGACGATACATGTCGCTGCAAGTGGTTAATGAGGAAGGCTACACCAATGCCGTGTTCCACGGCGGCGGTAGCTATAAACTGGATATGAACCAGTTCGAAACCTCCTATGTCTGGCTATTGGTGCGAACTTTGGTATCTCCAGAGATCACCAACGATATAGAAGTTGCTAGAGTTCTGCAGGACCAGCTGGCGATTCAGAGCCAGTCTGACAGACCCTATCAGCATCCCGCTTATGACGCGGAAAGTTTTGGCGCTACAACGGAGCATTTGTTGGCGCTTGGAAAAGGTTTGGAGGACAACGCGGGGGCAGCGGGCTCCAGGGAAGAAGTCGATCCGATTAAACAACTACTGGCCTCAGCTTATGGCTTCGGTACGCTGCCTGAACGTGAGTCCCTGCTCCTGACAGTGAACCCGGATTTGCCGCACACGGGCGCCTACGTGCTGACAGTTAAAGATGTCCCTGTGGATGGATTCTGGTCATTGGCAATGTACAACAAAGACGGCTATTTTGAGCAAAATGACTATGGGTCCTACGGTGTGTCGGATCAATCCGCGGAAAAGAATGCCGATGGATCGATCACCATACATTTCGGCGGAGACCCTCAAAGTAGCAACTACATTCCGCTGACAGATGGCTGGAACTATGTGGTTAGGTTGTATCGCCCACTAGAAGAAATCCTTAGTGGTGACTGGACGTTCCCCGAAGTGAGTGAGCTACACCGCCCACGCCTGTGATGTAAATTACCCATCAATTTCAACCTGAGCGCGATGGTCTGCGTACTTACGATCAGGGCAGTCAGCGACAAGGAACTATTCTCGATGAAGACCTCCACTAAACTCACATTACTTATCATCACTATTGCCCTTGCGCTAGCCACTTGGCTCGTCACCTCATGGCAGAGCGGTCAGGTCGATAGAATAATGACTATGATGGACGTCGATAGAAACGGCGTAATTCAAACCGAAGAACTGTCGCCATTGATGCGTTTGCGAATCAGCGAGCTCGATATCGACGGCAACGGTGATTTGGGGCCTAGTGAGGTCGCAGCGTATATACGGTCCTCCATCTTCAATGTAATACGACACAAGTGGCGCGCGCGTGGGTTGCCCGAATATCCTGATAACGTCGAGAGAGAATCACTGCAGGTGGCGCTAGATGAAATGGTGGAGGTTCTCGAGTTGCCTGGTGCCGTGATGCTTGTAGGCAGAAATGGTGGTGAGCAGATTCGGGTTAGCTCCGGTGATTTTGATGCCAATAAGGTTGTATCGGTTGCATCAGCGAGCAAATGGGTTAGCTCTGCGGTATTGATGCGCCTGGTTGAGCAGGGCGTACTCACCCTGGATGCTCCGCTGAATACTTATATTCCCGAATTAGACGGACACTGGGCAAACGCAACACTGCGACAGTTATTGAGCCACTCGAGCGGGGCCGGCCCGGGCCATGCCATTGAAAACCCTCCGAGCATGTCTTACAGAGCACACTTTGAGCAGCTGATTCAAATACCGGTGAAGAATGAACCAGGAGTTAAGTTTTCCTATGGCGGCATCTCAATGCAGATCGCGGGCTATATTGCAGAGCAGGCATCCGGTAAGCGCTGGTCGCAACTCTTTGATGAGTTGGTCGCAACCCCCGCGGGAATGGAACACAGCACTTACGGCCATCCGTTTTGGTACAGTCCTGGCGTCGAGATTCAGTCACCGAATCTTGCAGGTGGCCTGTATGCTTCCGGCCAGGACTATTTTAATTTTCTAACAGCTGTGTCTGCCGATGGAATGGAACGCCGCTTGCTGACTGAGGACAGCACTGGACAAATGGAGAGCGACCAGACTTCGACGTTGGTTCACCACAGTGAGCGCGGACCATTACCCGAGGACTGGTTTTACGGGCTCGGCCTATGGTGCGAATCTCCGCTTGAGGGGCGCTGTACAAAGATAAACAGCGCGGGTGCGTTTGGCACATTTCCCTGGATTGATCGAAAATCAGGAACCTATGGCGTGTTGGTAACCATGGGTTCTCTAGCGGAAGTTATGCCCTTTGCACTGAATTTGCGTCGCCTGGCGATTGAGCTGGAGCGCTAGCGAGGCACTGGCAAGTTAACGTGACGTCATGGACCGACACTACACAAACAGGGTTCAGATAAGCAGAAATGCGTCACCAGCTCCCGTTTTTGGCTGAAATTCACCGAATCTTTCGCGCTACCCCCCAACTTTTCGCGAAAAAGAAGTTAACTTGTCAGTAACGTCGCGAGCGTCGAGTGCAGCGACTGGGCGCGTTAAGGCGCAACAGCGTCGATCGCTTCCTCAATCAGAGGGATGAGTTGGCTGATCGCACCGCCACTGCCGATACTGCCCCGAGCACCCGAATACTCTTCAAACAATATCACACCGGCGTATTGGCGCTCGGTGTCGATCCAGGCCACCGAACCGTAGAAGCCCGCATCGGTAAACAGGGTGACTTCGCCACCATCGACAGGCGTCTCCAACCACCAACCCATGCCATAACCGGGCTGATCAGTTCTGGCGATGCGCATAAACTTTACCGCTTCTTCCGATAACACCCGGTTGTCGCCGCACAGCCCCCCACTCAGGTGTAACGACAGCAGTTTGGCGTAGTCGTCCAGATTGCTCATCATGCCGCCTTCCATGTTGGGGTTGTCCAGCCCTCCCAGACTTTCCGCATTGCCGTCCCACCCTGCCGCATTAGAGAGATTGTTACCGTAGGTTGCGACCTCCAGTCCGCAGGGTGCACCGATGTAGGCGTCCCACAGCTGGTTCCAGGAGCTGCCGCCGACCACTTCGGCCACAGCACCTGCAAGTTGCCACTGGGAGCCGCCGTATTCAAAGGCGGTATTGGCCGGAGTGCTCTCCAGCGCTGGCAGTGGCGTGGTGTAAAGGGTTTCAGCGCAGGCTTGCAGAGTCCCAAACGGGAGGTACTGGCAAATGTGGGCCTGATAGTCATCGGGGCGGGTGAAAAGATTGACTAGGCCAGGTATTCCCGAGCGGTTGGACATCAGGTGCTCAGTGGTAATGTCGGCGTCCCAAACGCCCATCCAGGGCAGGTAGTTCGCGATAGGTGCATCGATGGCAAACTCGACATTGTCGTCGTCTTCCGCCAGTGCCATCAGCAGCATTACCGTCGGTACTTTCGAGGTGGATGCCAACAACACCAGGTCTTCTCCGTCCTGGTCACCAAACGCGCCCTTGTGAACGATACCGTTGGCCCGGTCAACGATCACATAAGAACCACCCGGGAAGGCCGCCTCGGTTTGGACAAAGCCCTCCAGCCACGCGTCAGCCGCAGAAAAATCGGCGTCACTATAGTTTGGCACGGTTACATCGTTGTCGTTGTTGTTGGACCCGCCGCAAGCGGCGAGGGTGAGTGCCAAAAGACTAATTGGTAATAATCGCATATCCCGATACCCTAATTTTGGCCGGGGAAGTTATCATTTATTTTCTGTTGGGTGAAGTCCGATGCTGCAAGGAAAGTGGACACAACCTGCGCAAGGGTTTAGACAAGTTAAATTCCTAAAACCAGCCAAATGTAACGCCTGACGTCAAACAACCGCCATTCCCCAATCTGTAAACGCAGCTACCCTGAGATTCCGAAGCTGTACTGCGCTGATGAGATGCCTACCAAGATTGACTAAATTAGTAGCGACAGCATGAGCATCCAGAAACCTCTGAGCCTGCCTGATCGATTGGAACTTGCGGGATGTGGGACCACGCATCCCCCGCTCCCTTACCCTGGTCGCCTCGTGTGACTGCTCTGCCCGATTATTCTCATACTGCTGCGTAGTGTGGATCGTGTCTGGCATCACTTCCCCATGGGCTACGGGTTAGCTACGCAACTTAACCGTCACGATCGTTCTTGGCTGAGTGCCACTAGATCGGAGCAGGCGTCTGAAGGTGTTATGCGTCGATTCTATCAATTACAGCGCTTTAACGTGGCAATACCCCTCAGATTAGTATGCTAGAAACTGATGTCGAAACCCATACTCGCGATCAATCCCTGGGGCAACTTGGTTCCGTTGATTTTGACCTGTTCGAGAGATGAAGCAATATCGATATTCAGGATCTTGAATGCGGTTACTCCGACACTCAGGTACTTGAGCTCCGTCCCCGCGAGGTTCTGCCGATATCCGAAACGTACGCCGGGTAGCCACCAGCTATCTATCACGTAACCAGCGCTCATCGTCAACCACTGAAAATCATCACCAACCGGGTCTTCTACGTTATTCGCATCGAGGCCAAGGTTGACTGTCAACTTGCGGTTGGTCGTGAAGTAAGAGGCCTCGATCTTTAGCTGGCGCTCCATCGTATAGTGCTTGTCTTTTTGCAGAAAACTAATGACGACTTGATCGGAGTAAGATGATATATCGACATCGGGATATTCAAATTTTGGTTCATTGATGTTGGTAAGGGTGGCACCAAGCTGGTAATTACGCGCGACCCAAAGTGTGCCAAAATCAACCCCAAAACCCTTGTCATGTACAAAATTACTGTTCCGAAGCGAGTCGAATATCTCTTCAGAGTCTGTGAAATCCCCGAAACGAACGCTGAAGCGCGACAACCCCACGTTGTAGTATTTGCCCTCAATGCCGAGGAACAGGTTACCTTGCTTGGACTGTTTGGCTAACCAGCCGTAGCCGACTGAAAGCTCGAAGGTTTTTACCGCCTTGGTTAAAAATGAACTATCGTTAGCGAAATTTATGCCATAGCTTCCAGTGGCCTGGTCGACAAGAATATTAACATCTCCAGACACGTCATAGAGCCTGGGTTTTCCATCCGGCGTTTGACTCGGATCGTAATCGTTTTTGATGTCTTCCAGTACTTTGTCGAAATCGAATTCGATCGGCCGAACAAAACCGTAAGCCTTGGATGTACCGGACCAGTTGACACCTAGTGTCCAGGCGCCACCCAGTAATTCGGTTCCTATAACGAATGGTATATCGGCAGAAACGAAAGCCTTGCCGTAACCTTCGACCGAGATAAGCGCAAGAATGGCGGCCTGGGCGGTAACTTCTTTGGCGATGTCATCAACGATTTCGTTGAAATTGGGAGCATTGGTGTCGATGATGTTACCGATATCGATAGGCTCCTTGGGATTCTCGGGCGCCGCACCTGACTCACCACCCGGGTCACTTGGCTCGAAGCCTTTTGACAAGTCATCGATGGTATCGAAGAGCTCCTGCACATTGCCATACTCAATGCCAGCAACACCCGAGACAACGGTGCCACTGGTCGCTTTGCCTCCACCACGGTATACGTCAGCCGCCGCTGCGGCCGGGTTGCTCGTCGCAGAAAGTACCCGCTGTCCATGGGTTACGTTGCCATAGGTAAGGTTCGCCCCCGGCGGTTGATACACCGGTTCAGCCGACACGGCTATCGTATGAAACAAGGTGATGAGTAAAAATAAGAGACGCGTAGCAGACATTAAATTAAGGATGCTTGAAACTGACGCAAAATGACGCAGATTCTACCAGAGTAACCTAACCTATCATGATTCAAGAACCTGGATTTATCTGCTGACATTCATCAATCACTGTTTCAGGACAATGGTTATTATCAGACTCATTTTTCCAGATTGCAAAAGGGTTTTGACAAGTCAAATTCCTGAACCCAGCCAAATGTAACGCCTGGCCTCGAACAACCGCCATTCCCCAATCTGTAAACGCTGCTGCCCTGAGAGTGCTGGCAAGTTAACTTGTCAGTACCGTCCAAAAGGACCGGTTGCGCCCACGACGCTGTTCATCAGTTTCACAGGCACAGGTAGTTGAACCAACTGCGCGCTCATGCTCGGGCCACCCCGCGGCCGCCGGATGATCGGACAAAAACTGGAATCTGTTTTAAACTGCAATCCACGATAACTGATGCCTCGCTGGAAAAATGAGTAAAAACCCTGAAACCACGATCCTGAACGCCGCCCATAAGTGCTACCTGAAGGATGGTATCAGCAAGACAGGTATGCGCGAAGTCGCGCTCGCCGCAGGCGTGGCGCGCTCCACCCTGTACCGGTATTTTCCCAGCCGCGACGATGTGCTGGTGGCCGTCATTAAACAGGAAATGGATGCCGCCAACAGATCTATACAGTCCCGCTTATCGCGATATAGCGAGCCCCAAGATATCATTGTCGAAGGCCTGATTCTGGCGCTGCGCGAAATACCTCGCCGCCCACTGTTAAGAGCCGTCTTCGCCTCAGACGAGGACGCCACTGCCAGACGCATTGTCTGGGGATCGCAGCTCATTGTCGGATTTGGCGAAGAGCTGATGGAGAATGTTATTGGCCCCGCTTTGGCAGTCGGACTGCTGAAAAACGAGGTCAAACCCGAGATCATGATCGAGTGGGTTTACCGTGTGCTGCTGTCGTTCCTGACCCTGCCAAGCAACTGGATCAGGAACGACAAACAACTGCGCACTACGCTGCACGCTCTGCTGGTGCCGGTTTTGCTGCACTAACTCCATCACCGGACTCACCCACTGCCTGCGCCAGCGCCAACACTTCGTGGGCGCAGTTATAGCCCGGCAAGAAAGTGACGCCCGGACCCGGGTGGCAAGATGCCCCACACAGAAACAGATTTTTAACCGGCGTTACGTGACCGGTGCCCTCAATCAGGCAGCGATCGCCGATCATCTGCTCCGGGTGCAACAAGCCGTGCGTCCAGTCGCCATTGGTGACGCCCTGCATGCTGGCAAAATGGTCTGAGGAAAAGATAGCCGTATCCACCAGCAATTCCCGGAAGTCCGGCATATGCATGGATATGTGATCGATAATCAGTTCGCCCATCCGATCGCGCAGCTTGCCCCGCTGCCCCTTGGGCGCATCGCAGGGAAAGTAAAAACCGTAGGCGCTGCCGATATGGTAGCCCTCAGGCGCCAGACTCGGATCCATCACGGTGGGAAACTGGTAGGCCAGCGGCACCTGTTCCGGCAACTCTCCGCGCAGACAACTCTCGTAGCACGCCTGCATGACCTCTGGGTCGAGCACCATGGCACCGCCAAAACGACACTCTTTGGTCCGGTTGAGCTTTTCCAGGCGCGGCGCAAAGTGGGGCAAGCCCTTCAACTTAAAGAGCATGTGCACAAACGCGCCACGATGTTCGAAATCGTCAACGCGTTGCTGCACCTCCTGACCCAGCGGGTAATCTGGAAGCAGACCCGCAAACGTGGCAGGTTTATCGAGATTGGAGATCACCACGTTGGCCATAAGCTGCTCGCCGGACTTGAGTTCAACACCCGTCACCCGGTCTCCATCAAGCACAATACGGCTGACGCGCTGCTTAAGGCGGATTTCTCCGCCCATCGACTCGATCTGCGACGCCAGGGACTCAGACAACTTGCCCATCCCCCCTTTCACGCGCTGCATCATTCCCTCGGAACCCTCCTGCGCCATGGTATAGATGAGGCACAAACCGGAGCCGGGCGTATAGGGCCCCTTGTAGGTCGCCTGAACGGCGGCAAACGCCATGTTGGCGCGCAACTCCCGGTGCTTTACCTGATCAGGGAAGAAGCGGTCGATGATATCCATGGCCGAGCCTTTGAAAGCGAGTTCCAACTGCTCCCGCTTCGCCTCGGTCGGTGCCTCGGCAATCAAGTCTTCAAGATTGCGTGGCGCTTTTCGGGCCGTAAACCGATCCAGAACCTGGGCCGGGTACTCGCAAAATTTCAACAGGCGCACGAAACCCAGCATCGCTCCCGGACCAAAGCCAAGCAACAGGTTGAACGCCAACTTGAGGGGGTTCTTGTAAAACACCAGCGGACGTCCATCTTCACCACTGAGGTTCACCGCCATCACCGGCAGGGGAATCATCTCAACCCCGTGGCCCTCGAAATCAAAATAGTGCTTTACCTCACTGGAGAGCGGAAACATGACGCTGGCGCCCACTTCATTCTGGCAGCCTTTGAGGATTTCACGGGTACCCCCCATGCCGCCTACGTAGTTATTTTTTTCGAGCACCAGCACGCGCTGCCCGTTACGGGCCAGAACGGTGGCTGCGGCCAATCCATTGTGGCCCGCTCCTATGACGATCGCATCGAATGCTCTTTCCTGGTTTGACATGGTATTCAACCCGTTACATTGTGGTTTCAACGTTTGGAACACTATCGGACATATTATATATTATGTCCGATACCGGCAAGTAGGCGTAGGCATAGTCACGCCGGCTAGCAAGACTCATACGGAGCAGAGCATGAAGTTGTCACAACAGTGGGTAATTACCAGACAACTGGGGCGCAGCCTGGCCCGCGTCGCAGCCGATGCGGCGCGCCCTCAGGCAGCGCTGCCGCTGTCTGAAGCGCAAGTCGCAGACCCCCTGTTTCTGCAGGGCCTGCTGAGCCAGTATGGACTGGGAAAATATTCAGGTATCGAGGGCATAGACGCCGTGCGCCTGCTGGATATCCGATCGGTCAGCAGCAACTGTAATAACCGTGTACTGGAACTAGACTATGCTGATAAAAGCGCGCCCTGGCCGCGCACCATGTTCCTGAAAATGCCGGTACGCAGCTTCGCCACCCGGGTATTTATGGGAGCCATCATGTCCTGGGAGTTGGAGTGCGAGTTCTACCGCAAGGTAGCACCGCGCCTGCCCGTGCGAACACCGACCGCCTACGCCATGGCAAATCGTGGCTCGCGCATGCTCATGCTCATGGAAAACCTCTACGAAGATCCCTCCGTGGTACTGCACACCAACCCCGAGATGATTGCGGGTTCATCACTGGATACGGCAAGGAAATGTTTGCAGACATTGGCGCGGATACACGCGGAGTTTCACGATATCTCCAAAGCGGAAAGAGACACCTTATTGCCTCCGGCCATGCAGCCCTTTACCTCACCGGTGATGCGAGCACTCACACCCATGATGGGAAGGGCCGCGCTCAATAATTGTCGCAAGCGAGCTGACCTGGCTTTGTCAGCCGAGCACATCGAATGGTACGAGAAGGCCCTGGCTCACTGGGACCAACTGGTTGACTGGTGGAGCCAGGGGCCGCTGACGCTGGTGCATGGCGATTCCCATATCGGCAATCACTTCGGTCATGGCGACGATGCGGGCATGCTTGACTGGCAGGCAGCGCAGTGGGGCAAAGGCATTCGCGATGTACAGTATTTTCTGACTGACTCGCTGCCGGCGGATGTGCTCGCCGAGAATGAAGAGGCGCTGGTGAGGTACTACTTGGAAATGCTTGCAGAGAACGGCGTGCAGCTGGAGTTCGCGGAGACCTGGTACCAGTACCGAAGCTTCTCCTTCCAGACCTGGATGACAATCGTGGTCTCAATGGGGTTCGCAGTGATGACTGAAGACATGAATGAGGTCATGCCCGAGATTCATCGGCGCTGTATCGCCTCAATCCAGAGACTGGAGCTTGGAACCCTGCTGGCAGAAATTCTGGACTAACGAAGTTTGCTGGTATTGAAGCGCTTGATGGTGAAGAGGCCACCCAGCGGGAAGTCACCGTCCTCAAGCATTACCGTAATTCCACCTCAGGTGTTCTACTGGTTCTAACAAGTTAACTTCCTGAAGCCAGCCAAATGTAACGCCTGATCTTAAGCAACCGCCAGTCCCCAATCTGTAAACGCAGCTGCCCCGAGAGTCCGATGATGTTCTGCGCTGATGAGATGCCTACCAAGATTGAAAAGATTACTAACCGCCGCATGAGGCCCCAAAAAATCGCTGCGCCTGACGCACTGATTTGAACTTCCGGGATGCCGGACCACGCATCCCCCGCTCCCTGCCCCTCGTCGCTTCATGCGATTGCTCGGCCCGCTCATTCTCATACCGTTGAGTACTGTGGATCGTGCCTGGCATCAACTCTCGCAGGGCGACTGGATAGCTCAGCAACTTATCCGTCACGATCTTCCGTGGCTCAGTGCCTAAGCGCCTCGTGAAATCGACCACTGATTCGATATTCTCAAGACACAATAACAATTAGTGCATGAAGCTGATATATAATGGGCATCGTCCTCAAGCCAAAGTAGTCTACAGCACTCGATATGAGTTTCTCTTCGCGACTTAAAGCTATTCGGCTGACCGCCTGGTGAAAACTCTGAGTAGGCCAGAATGACCGAAAAGAAAGCCGAGATGGAATCATCCCTTACTCATCTTGGTGCCCGAGCCTTTGCCTGGGATTTGGGGGGGCAGGCGTCTGGGCAGTTAATGCACATCCTGATTCGACTTGTGCTGGCCCGACTGCTGGTTCCGGAGGACTTTGGTCTGGTGGCGATTGCCATGTTGGTCATCAGCTTCTCCTGGTGGTTCATGGATCTGGGCTTTGGTGCGTTTTTAATCCAGTGCAAGGCCGTGACTGAGCAGCATAAATCTACAGCATTTTGGTCGAATGGGATCTTGGCGCTGCTGGTGTGTTTTCTTATGGTGGCTTTGGCGCCGGCGCTTGCGGAGTTTTTTCAGAACCCGGAACTGACACTCATTATTATCGCGCTGAGCCTGCGCAATATTCTATCTTTCCCCGAAAGTACCATGACAGCTTTGTTGCAAAAGGAACTGAATTTTCGCCCGATCGCGCTGCGCAAATTGGTAGCAACGTTTATCGGCGGCAGTTGTGGGATAGTGGCAGCACTGACGGGGTTTGGCGTGTGGGCCTTGGTGGTGGACAGTCTGATGCGTGCTGCCATCGGCTCACTGTTGTTGTACGCGCAATCTGGCTGGAAGCCGAAGTTTCTGTTCGACCAGCATGCTTTCAAGGAAATGTGGGAGTACAGTCGATTTTTGCTATTGGCGCGATTTACGTCCTACGTCAGTCGGAATCTGGATACTTTGATTATTGGACGAGCCCTGGGGGCCTATAGTCTGGGGCTGTATAACGTCGCGTACCAGTTTGTACTTTTTCCGCTGCTCCATTTTTCGCGAAGTGTAAACAATGTGCTGTTTTCGGTGTTTTCAAAACTGGGCAGTGATTCGGCTCGAATCAGCGAGCTCTTCATAACCAGCAGCTGGTGTGTAGCGGCCCTGGTTTTTCCGCCGATGACCGTCATCGCTCTATATTCGGAACAGGTTATCGATGTCCTGTTGGGCCAGCAATGGGCTGATACTGCAGCACTGGTACCTTATATGTGTGGAGTCGGTTGTATTCAAACCTTGTATTCCCTGCTGCCTTCGCTCTACCAGTCTCAGGCCAGAACCCGTCAATTTTCCCGCTTTGTACTGGTAAATGCGCTCGCTATAGCGGGCGCCCTGCTCGCTGGTGCCCAGTACGGTATTCTGGGGGTTGCCCAGGCCTATTTAATTGCGTCACTGATTGTGTTTCCATTCCAGATATTTTATGCGCTGAGGCTATTGCAGGTCGATATTATGGCTTATCTTGCGGGGCTACTGAGGGCGATCGGGCTAACGATTGTGGTGGTCATGCCGGTTCTGATATTCGGGGAGACAATGACGGAGATTGGCTGGTCTGCTGCCGTATACCTGGGTTTGGGTGTGGCTATGTATGGTCTGTTGGTGTGGTATTCGGTTAAACAGTTGATGGAGGTTAGATTGTCCCGGTGAAACTTGTTTCCGACACAGTGCGAGAGGACGTTGGTCATTATTGTGGTAATGACTACCTAAGCGTCCGATTTTATCTCAGACTCCTGTTCAGTTTAGGTTTGCATGTGATTTTAATCTATCGCCTGGGCCATTATCTTACCGTCAGTGGCTCGGTCTTTCGTTTCCTGAATCAACCACTCAAATATTTGATGCAGGTGCTGTCAGGCTGCCATATTGATTTTTCCGCGGAGATCGGTCAGCGCTTGCATTTGGCGCACCCCAGCGGCGTGATCATCGGAAAGGGAGTTCGTATTGGCGATGATGTGGTCCTGTATCAGCACGTCACCCTGGGCGGACGATCAAAACTCAACCCCGAGTATCCGGTGGTGGCTAATGCAGCCACTCTGTATGCGAATTGCGTGGTATTGGGAGCAGTTAGTATTGGCGAACAGGCCACGGTTGGCGCATGTTGTCTGGTGCTGGAAAATATTCCTGCCAATGCCACTGTATACGGTACCCCCGGTAAGATAGCGTGAGCGAATCGCGAGGCGAGGTATTTTACGACGAGGCCAAGGCTTGCTTGGCTTATATACAGGAACCTGCCACGGCGGAGTTCTGGGACGGACTCTGGGATAGTCAATTCGAAACTGACCTGATCAAGCCTTTCCCTCGGCGCGGCACTTTTGTGTCCAACGCAACTCAAAAGTACCTGGCTCCCGGCAGCCATATTTTGGAGGGCGGCTGCGGTACCGCTTTTCATAGCAGGCACTTGCACTCTTTAGGTTACCGTACCATCGCTCTGGACTTTGCCCCGGCAACGGTCAATCGCCTGAGCGCCCGTTTGCCTGAGGTGAACCCGGTGTTGGGCGATGTGGGTTCGCTGCCTTTTCGAGATGGCTCTCTCGATGGCTATTGGTCCTTGGGGGTCATCGAGCATTTCTATGACGGTTATGGCAAATTTCTAACTGAGATGGCGCGGGTTGTGCGCCCCCAAGGCTATGTTTTTGTGACTTTTCCCTACATGAGTCCGTTACGTCGTATGCTCAACCGGTTAAATTATTACCCGCCTTTACAACCGCAAGCAATTCGCAAGTTCTACCAGTTCGCATTGGACCCGGAGC
Source organism: Candidatus Litorirhabdus singularis (assembly GCF_026262625.1). Taxonomy (GTDB): domain Bacteria; phylum Pseudomonadota; class Gammaproteobacteria; order Pseudomonadales; family Halieaceae; genus Litorirhabdus; species Litorirhabdus singularis. The sequence continues at coordinate 1,808,966 of NZ_SHNN01000001.1, read as the reverse complement.
GGGTTATCAAGGATTTTCAATCCAGTCACTTCACATTGATAGAGCAACAGCCGTTGCTGGGTTTATCGGGGTTTGAGGATACATTTCCTGTGTTTAGCCGGTTATTCAGCCTGTTGCGAAAAAAGAACGTGGCTTGTCGAAGTCTTAATTTTTTGCTGAATAAGCTGCTGCAGCCTTGGTCTGGACATATGGTTTTGCTCGTTATGCAGCGACAAATCGACAGTGAATCCGGGTGAAGGTACTGTTCGTCATAGATACGCTGGAAGTCGGTGGCGCGGAGAAAAGCCTGTTAGCAATTGCCTCAGGGTTTACCGAAGTGCAGCCTGTTATGTGTCATTTATACGCTGGAGATACGCTGGCCGCTGATTATCACGCTGCCGGTATAGAGGTTGAGTCACTCAACCTGAAGGGGAAATATCAATTCATGGCGGCGATATCGGGGTTGAGAAAATTGATCCGCCGCATTCAACCGGACCTGGTTCACTCTACCTTGTTCAGATCAGATGTAGCTGCACGCTGTGCAGCTGCTTTGGAACATGTTCCGCTGGTCAATAGCTTCGTGTTGGACAGTTATTCACCCAAGCGTCGTAACGGTATGAAGCTGCTGCAAAGACTGAAGCATGATTCGGTGAGGTTGATCGATCGCTACAGTGCCGGCCTGGTGTCACAATTTACGGCGAATTCACATGCTATCAAGAGCACCAACTGTCAATATCTGGGAGTGGCGGAATCCAGGGTCGAGGTTATTTATCGCGGCCGAAAAATCAGCCCATGTTTGCCTGTCCCGGATGAAATGCAGCGCGCCAAGAAATTGTCGGAGTTGGATGTGGACCCTTCTGGCACGGTGATTGTTGCTGTGGCGCGGCTTTATGAGCATAAGGGCCATGCAGAGCTTCTTGCTGCTTTCAAGATGGCGTGCAGTGTCCACAAAAATGTACATTTAATTATCGTTGGGGATGGACCGGAGCGTGCAGCTATTTCAGGTCTGGTGGCAGCATTGGGTTTGCAGGGTGTTGTGTCACTGTTGGGCGCTCGCTCCGACGTTATTCAAATTTTGGCCGCAGCTGATCTGTTTGTGTCGGCTTCTCGCAATGAAGGAATGCCTGGTGCTGTTATTGAAGCGATGTTGTGCGCTTTGCCGGTGGTTTTGTCTGACATCGCGGTTCATAAGGAAATGTTAGATGGCGAAACCGATGTTTCACTATATCCGTTAGGCGATGTTGCAGGGCTGGCGCTGACTATTGGGCGTTTCCTGGACGCCCCCCAGATCCGACAATTGCATGGCTGGCAAAATTATTCCAGGGCGCGTGCGTTGTTTGATATTGAATCGATTAGCGCGCAGACCGAAGCACTTTATCAAAAGGTGTTGGAGAGATTTTGATGGAGCCCTTAAAGTCGATGAAAGCCGTTTTATGGCCTTCGGTAAGATCTGCATTTACGCTATTGCATCGGCTTATGTAGATGAAGGTGATGTATGTAATAAGTAGTCTGGAGAGGCGCGGCGCAGAGATATTTTTGGCTGAATTGGCTGGCGAATTAGAGCACCTCGGTGTCGTTCAGAGTCTGGTGAGTTTAGCCGCAGCTGGGCCATTGCCCATTGAGCTACCAGACAAAGTGAGTGTGGCAACGCCTGACTCTTCGAGGGGGCGTATTCGAACAATCCGCAAGATGCTCAAAACCCAAAGGCCAGAATTGGTAGTGTGTCTGGGAAGCAAGGCTCTGAAGTACTTTGTAGTGAGTAGTGTCGGGTCATCAATAGAAGTCATCTATTGCAAGATCGGGTTGACTGAACCTTGGCTGAAACGGTTTAAACGATTGCGCATTCAGGTCGATCGTTGGTTTATAGGTCGAGCTTGCAAGGTAGTTTCACTGGGTGATAATTCAACTCGGGAGCTCACTGGTGTATTTTCTGTGTCGATGGAGAACGTGGTTCACATTCGCAATGGGCGCAGAGTTACACCGAGTTTACATGCAGAGAGGGCGGATGGATTGTTGCACCTGGCTTGCATTGGAGCATTAAACTGGGAGAAAAATGTTGGTCTGGTTATCGAATTGATGCATGACTTGGCGCCACAATTCCCTCAGTTGAGGCTGGATATTGTAGGCGACGGACCACAACGGCAAGAGTTAGAAAATCGAGTCGTTACATTACAGATTGGAGACAAGGTGAATTTCCTTGGCGCCAGTGACGACATTCCAGGTGTCCTGGCAGGCACGGATTTACTGGTGCTAGCCAGTCTTTCGGAGGGTGTTCCAGGGGTACTGATAGAGGCAGGGATGGCATCAGTTCCGGTGGTGACATGGCAGGTCGGCGATGTGGATGAGGTTGTTCTGGATGGAAAAACGGGAACTATAGTCCCCTTTGCGGCGCATGCGGACCTCAAACGAGCGCTGATTGTGCTATTGAATGATGCACATAAACGAGCGGTCTATGGCGAGGCCGCCAGGCAATATTGTGTCGAGACTTTCGGCATGGACACTATCGCTCTGGAATATTTTAATTTATTCCACGCTGTGACTAACAATGTCCAAAGTTAGAGTACTGCAAATTATAAAGGGGCTGGGACTGGGTGGGGCTGAGAGGGTCGTGTGCGACATTGTCAGGACGCTGGATCATAGTCGTTATGAGTTGACCGTTGCCTACCTGTTGCCCCACAAAAATGCGCTGGTTGCAGAGCTGGAGGCATTGGGTGTTGAGGTTGTGTGTTTGAGCGAAGGTGATGGCATGGGTGTAGCATCCAGCCTCAGATTGTGGCGTTTGCTGTCCAGTAAGCAATTCGATCTGGTGCATGCACATTTACCAAGTACGGGGATCTGGTTGCGTCTGTTTAGGCCCTTTTTCAGTTTTCGATTGCTGTATACAGAGCACAACCTGTGGTCCAGCTACGGGCTGCTCATTCGTTGGCTGAATCGTCTGACATATCCTTTGAATTCGGTCTCGATGAGTTGCTCGGTGCAGGTGTGGCGGTCTGCCGGTGAACGAGGGATTGTGATTCGAAATGGCATAGATCTGGACCGCTTTCAGGTAAGTCCGGCTAAAGATATGGCAGGCAACGCGCGCATCTGTGTGGCCATTTGTGTGGCCAACCTCAACCCTAAAAAAAATCACGCTATGTTGCTGGAGGCTGTCGCCACGATGCCTCTGCGGGAGGGCTTTAGATTGCTCCTGGTAGGCCAGGATGGACATTGCAGGGAGGCCCTTGAAGGCCAGGCAGCAGCGCTCGGATTGAGTGACATCGTGATATTTCACGGACCCTCTGCCGATGTGGTAGGACTCATTGCCGGCGCTGATATTTTTGTTTTGTCTTCTCAGTTCGAGGGCTTGCCGATTTCTCTGTTGGAAGCCATGGCCGCAGGCCTACCTGCGGTATGTACCAATGTTGGTGGCATATCAGAGGCGCTAATTGATGGGGAGACCGGCTATCTAGTAGCCAAATCTGATACCGAGAGGTTCTCGCTGCGCCTGAGTGAACTTGTGGATAATGAGTCTAAACGTCGTGATTTTGGAGCCGCTGCCCGCAAACGCGCAGAACTGAACTTTGGTCTGGAGAAGATGGTGGCCAGCCTCGACGCCATCTACTGTAAGCAGCTTGCCCAGTAATCCAGTGCCTTTAACAACGGATATACAGATCAAGCCATTCCGACCACAGGACCTCGTTCAGGTACTTCAACTGATGAACCTTGCTCTCGGCGTGGCGGTGAACAGCCAGCCCCGAAGCGAGGCTTACTGGCGCTGGAAACATCTGCACAACCCCTTTGGTAAATCGATTATGTTGTTGGCCTGGCGTGATGACGAGCTGGTCGGATTTCGTGCCTTGCTGCGCTGGCGGCTTAAATCTCAAGGTAAAACCATCAACGCCGTAAGAGCCGTCGATACCGTTACCCATCCGGATTATCAAGGACAGGGGATTTTTTCGAGATTAACTTTAGCGGCTCTGGAAGAATGTAAGCGCCAGGACGTGTGCCTAGTCTGGAATACGCCTAATCAGAATAGCCGTGCAGCGTACCTTAAGCTCGGCTGGCGTTCCCAGGGGAAGATCAACATGGTGATCAAGCCCCTGCACCCTTTAGGGATGTTGGTTGGCATCTGGGGCCATTGTTTCGGGCAGGTAAGATCCGACTCGCCGGCGCCCTCTCATACGCTGCAACCAAACGATGTAAGGGATTTGCATAGGCCTACCTCCGATGGGCTTCAGTCAGAGATCGGCGAGCGCTATTATCAATGGCGTTATTGTGAGGTACCCCACTTACAGTACTTTTTCTATCGGGACGGTGACTGGGCTTTTATTTACAGGATGAACACGCGACTGGGTATGCGAGAGTGTGTTTTGTCAGAAATACTCTCAACGCAACCGCGTGACGATACGGCGGGTTGCAGCGCAGCGCTGCGCGGACTCACGCGAACACTGTCCGCGGACTATCTGGTGTTAGCAAAGCAAGTACAAGAACGATGCCTTGCCGCCGGGGTATGGATCGGATTGGGGAAAATGGAATTGATAGCCAATTGGCTGATCGATGCAGAGCCGACAACCAGTAGCTTCAGCTTTTCTACCGGTGATTTAGAGGTTTTCTAGTACTATTACTGACTGCTAGTTCCTAGTTTAAGGGGGCAGAGCCCTTTAAGAGTTTAAGGGGTCAGAGTCCTTTGAGTTTAAGGGGTCAGAGCCCTTTAAGTGATAAGTCTTTAGCCAGTAGATCTTCAGTATCGCGATATCTCAGCTTGAATCGGTAGTAGAGCCAGACCGCGTAGCTGATCATGTTGAGAGGGAATCGGTGGTTTTTATAGGTGTTCCTTAGCCGATTCTATCAATTCCGGACTGTTAACTTGGCAATACCAATTAACGCAAGCACCTTACTACCCGATCAGACAAGGCAAGTTCGTGGCCACTTTAGACCTTTGGGAAGGCGGTGCCTTTCTCTTACACTTCCCTGAAACCTTTTTTAGATAAAGACAATCATGCCTGAAACCGCAGCAGACCCACACTCGACAAACAGCGCCGACTATCATGATCCAACAGTAGTCGATAAAGACCCCTATGACGTCGACATCGCCGATTTCAATGTGGCCAATCCTCACCTGTTTTCCAGCGACACCCTTTGGCCTTGGTTTAAAAGATTGCGCGAAGAAGACCCCGTGCATTACTGTCGCAACAGTATGTTTGGCCCCTACTGGTCGGTCACTCGCTACCAGGACATCATGGAAGTCGACACGTCACACGACATATATTCCTCAGAGCCCAGTATTACTGTGGGAGATTTGCAGGAAGATTTTAAACTGTCCACCTTTATTGCAATGGACCGCCCACGACACGATGAACAGCGCGCTGTGGTCAACCCTGCCGTGCGCGCAGAGCAACTGCGCATTTTCGAACCCATTATCCGTGAGCGCACGCGCGAGGTACTGGACTCATTGCCTATCGGCGAGGAGTTCAACTGGGTCGAAAAAGTATCGATTGAGCTGACAACCCGGATGCTGGCGACGCTGTTTGATTTTCCATTCGAAGATCGCGCCAAATTGACGCGTTGGTCTGACGTGACGTTCGCCATACCCGGAATGGGCGTTATAGATAGCGACGAACAGCGGCGCAAGGAGCTACTGGAGTGTCTGGCTGCATTCACCGAGTTGTGGAATCAGCGTATCAATGAGGAGCCGAAGGGCGACTTCATCTCCTTGCTGGCGCACGGGTCAGCCACGCAGGAAATGGACCCCCTGGAGTATCTGGGTAATATCCTTCTACTCATTGTTGGCGGCAATGACACCACCCGCAACTCAATGACGGCCAGTGTACTTTGCCAGAATCTGTATCCGGACCAGTTCAGAAAACTCAAAGCGAATCAGAAGCTTATTCCCAACATGGTATCCGAGACTATTCGCTGGCAAACACCTCTGGCTTATATGCGCCGCACCGCCAAGGAAGACACTACTCTGGCCGGCAAAGAGATCAAAAAGGGCGACAAGGTCCTTATGTGGTATGTCTCGGGTAACCGCGATGAATCACATTTTGATAACCCCGATGACTACATCATCGACCGGGTTAACGTGCGCAGCCATCTTTCGTTCGGCTTCGGCATACATCGTTGCATGGGTAATCGCGTCGGTGAGATGCAGCTAAGAATACTCTGGGAGGAAATTCTGGAGCGTTTTGACAGCATTGAGGTGGTGGGTGAGCCTGAACGCGTACCCTCCTCATTCATACGGGGTTATGCGGCTTTGCCGGTTGTACTGCACGCCAGGAAATAACGGGCTCTCTTACCCTGAACCGCTACTGGTAACTTAACTTTATTTTTCCTATACCTCGATACCGGTCTGCGTCAGCGTCAGCCTTGTCTAACCACTCCCAGCCACCACAAAAGCTGGACAGCTCAGACGCGTGACAGTGAAATGCCTTTAAACTAAGGCGTTGGTTGGCACGGTGACTTACCGGTGCCGGCATAGCAGCAGGCGAGTATCAGTGAATCGAGTTGCACCAACAGGAACGCCCGGTTTTTCGGTACTGGGAGCACCGCAGGCCCGCCTACCCGCCTGCGCCGGTGTTTATCGCTTTCTCGACAGTAACGGCTATCCGCTCTATATCGGCAAGAGTATCAACATCTACGCCAGGGTCAGGACCCACCTCAATGAAGCCCGTCACTCGCAGCGCCAACAACGCATGGTGAGCGCCACGGCAAGCGTTGATTGTCGTCCGACGGCAGGGGAAGCTGGCGCGCTGTTACTTGAGAACCTCGCCATCAAACGCGACGTACCGTTGTTTAACCGCAGTCAGCGCGCTGTGCGACGACTCTGGTCGATTCTTCTGAAACAGAGCAAAACAGGCTATGAGCAAGCTGAGATTCAGGCTTTCACACTGGATAAACCGGACATTATGGCGGCATACGGCTCATTTAAAAGTCGCCATCATGCTCGTGAGGCGTTACGAGAACTCGCCCGCAGTGAATCTTTGTGCCCGAAAATTCTCGGGCTGGAGCATGCTCGCGGTGCTTGCTTCCAGCGCCAATTGGGCCACTGTGCGGGGGCTTGCGTGGGTATTGAGTCAGCGGACGTGCACAACCAGCGGCTGCGCGCAGCTTTAGCTCGGCACAGGCTCAGTGCCTGGCCGGTGGTCGGCCCTGTGCTTGTCCGTGAAACTTGCGCTGAGCCGGTTGCGGGTCAGCCGCGGCAGGAATGGCACCTGCTGCATAATTGGACTTACCTTGGCACGTTCAGCTCAGAGGCCGCGGCGGCGCAGGCAGGCGTCGACAACACCTTCATGTTTGACCGTGACACCTATCAGATCCTGCGCCGCGTATTGCGTACCCATAAATTGCCACTGTACTGCGCGGATAGTGGCGAGGCAGTGAACTGGCCAGATAGCGGTGTTCCGGTATGAGTGTTGCAGTAGTCTGGTTCAAGCGTGACCTCAGGCTTGCGGATCACGCACCTCTTGCAGCGGCAATCGATTCAGGATGGCCGGTTTTGCTGATTTACAACTTCGAGCCAATGCTGGTTGCCGACTCTCGCTACAGCGCCCGTCACTGGCGCTTTGTCGGCGAATCACTGCGCGATATCAATGCCAGCTTACGAGACTGCCATGCCCGTCTTCATGTGTTTAGCAGCGATATGTTGGCACTACTCCAGGTCATTGGCGACACACTGGGTATCGCCAGCGTATTCAGCCACGAAGAAACAGGCATAGCATCAACATTCCAGCGTGATCAGGCGGTAGCCGATTGGTTGCGCGATCGCGACATCCCCTGGCATGAATACCAGTGCAATGGCATCCAGCGCGGTCGTCGCGATCGAGTTGGTTGGAACGAGGCGTGGCTGGCATTTATGCAGGCACCGCAAGTGACGCCCGACCTCAACAAGCTGCAAGGATCGAGTGTTCCTTCGAACAGCGCGCTTGACGCGCTGTTGCTGCGTAACCCTGACCCTGCATGGCTCGAATCTGACTCTGCTTTTCAGACCGGTGGGGCCACTGCTGCGAACATCTGCCTGAACAGCTTTTGGGAGGTACGTGGCCGCGCTTATTCAGGCAGCATGTCCAAGCCAGCGGCTAGCTCAGAGCACTGCTCGCGACTCTCGCCCTATTTTGCCTGGGGGAACCTGAGTATTCGCCAGGTCTTTCAGAAATTGCGGTCCTTAGCGCCGCGACAGGGATGGAGCCGCTCGCTGGCAGCGTTTGAATCCCGATTGCATTGGCACTGCCACTTCATCCAAAAGTTTGAGATGGAATGTCGTATGGAACGCGACAACGTAAACCGCGGTTTTGACAACGTCCAGTGGTTGCCAGACCAACAACTGCAGCTCGCTTGGCGCGAGGGTCGCACCGGCTACCCGCTAATTGATGCCCATATGCGTTGTCTGCAACAAACCGGCTATACGCATTTTCGTGGCAGGGCCATGCTGATCAGTTTTTTTTGTCATCATTTGTGGCAGCCATGGCAGGAGGCAGCCACGCATCTGGCGTCTTTGTTTCTGGACTTTGAACCCGGCATTCACTACCCGCAAGTACAAATGCAGGCGGGGATTACGGGTACCAATACCATCCGCATCTACAACCCGGTCAAGCAGTCGCAAGAGCACGACCCCGAAGGGCGATTTATTCGGCGCTGGGTTCCCGAACTCGCGAACGCGCCACTGCATTTACTGCATACGCCCTGGGATGCATCCCCGATGGAAAGGCAACTGGAGCCTCTGAACTACCCCGAACCGGTGGTCGATTGTGCGGTTACTTTTGGCCAAGCGCGGGAAACCTTGTGGTCCATGCGCAAGCATGCCCAGGTGCGCGCCGAGGGCCGCCGAATTCTGGCGAGGCATGTTCAGCATCCGGATACCCTCAGTGCTCAGGCGCGCGGTTGGCGCGTAACCGACGGCCGTTGAGAGAGGCGCTGATGAACATTGCCAGAGCGGCTATTTGCACCCTGAAAACCAACAAGAGACGATAGCGATGCACTTGATAGAGGATGTCAGAAACAGACTGCTGCCCAGGCTTCAACTGCTGATCCAATACCTTGAAAAAACGGAAGACAGCGCGGCTTTGCCATTTTTCCAAAGCCTGCAAGCCTCCTTAGTTGCGGCGAATAGCGAAGTAGAACTACAGGAGCTCTTCCTTATTCTGGCCACCGCGGCGTTTCAACCCTTTACTCTGGATTCCACGGCTGCTTTGCTGGTCGATGAGGTACTGGCGCTCGCCGAGCAAGTTGCTCACACACTTTCAGCAGCCTCGGATTCCCCGCACTAGGGTAATCGAAATCAGCATTTTGAAGGGCGTCAGACCGCGCATTTCCTAGCGCTTAATCTCAACGCGACCGAATTCAGCAGCCCCTCGGCGTGCACTAATCTGCGGCGCCAGCGTAATCAGGTCACCATTCATCCCGCGGACCTGGCTGGGAACGCCTATTGATTTGGCGAATCCTGCGTGAGCCCGCAGGTGTTGCGCTTCGCCGTGTACAGGAATTGACAGCTGCGGCCGAATCCACTCATACATAATTCGCAGCTCATCCTGGGCGGGGTGTCCCGAGGCGTGAATTGGCAGTGAATGCTCATCCTGTATAACGTCAACACCGCGGGCTCGCAGCGAATCGCAAAGCCGCTCCAATGACTCCTCGTTACCCGGTATGACTCTTGAACTAAAGATCACAGTGTCGCCCATCTCCAACTCCATGGCTGGGTGGTTGCCAGCCGCGAGCCTGCCCAAGGCGGCACCAGATTCACCCTGGCTGCCCGTGGCAACAGCGAATACATCCTGACGCGGTAAGTAGCCCAAATGCTGTGATTCGATAAAACCCTGATCAAGCGTCCACAACTGGCTGCGTCTGGCCGCCCCATAGTAGTTGTGTAGTGAACGCCCTAGCAGGGCAGGATAGCGGCCGGTTTCCTGTGCGACTTTTGCCAGCGTATGTAATCTGGCTACATTGCTACCGAAACAGGCTACGATAATACGGCCCTTAGCGTGCCTGGCGTGCTCAAGCAGGCCCTTGTAGAGATCGCCCTCGCTGAGCGAATGGCCGGTGAGCATGGCGTTGGTTGAGTCACAGACCATGGCCAGTACACCTTCATCGCCCAGTCGTTTCAACGCCGCTGAGTCGATACTTGATCCGACTACTGGGTCTGGATCAATCTTCCAGTCGCCAGTGTGAAAAACATTGCCACAACGAGTGCGGATCATCAGTGCCTGAGATTCAGGTGCGGAATGGGTGAGTCCGAACCATTCGAGATCAAAATGCCCTAGCTGGTGCCTGAGACGAGGCTCAACGATATGCACTTGCACGTCTTTTTCAAGGCCAGCCTCAGACAGCTTGCGCCGCAGGATCTCAGAGGTGAAGCGCGTGCAGTAAACCGGGCAGCGCAACTCTGGCCATAAATGTGCGACCGCGCCCACGTGATCCTCGTGCGCGTGTGTGATGACCATTCCTATCAGCTGTTGTCGGCGCGCTGCGACAAACTCTATTGAAGGAGCAATAATACGGGTGCCAACGGCTTCACGATCAAAGCCAATGCCGCAGTCAACCATGAGCCACTGGCCGTTGTGACCGTAGAGGCTTAGATTCATGCCTATCTCGCCGCAACCGCCCAGGGGCAGGAACCAGAGATCTTTTTCTGTTGGTGTCATAGTGGTCTATAGCTTGATAGGATTTTGATGGTTGAACAGTCTACAGGGTTTTGACAAGTTAACTTGTCAGTACCAACCTGGCAGTACCTCACCGTGGCAAAAAAGCATGCGCACAGCATCAACTGGGCTAATCAATAGGCGTTCTACAAATATGCGATTACTTAAATATTTCTCCTTATCCATACTGATTTTGCTGGTTGTTTTCGCGGCAATCGCCTGGCGTTTTGTGAGTGGTCATTTTCCCGATCGCGACGAACAATATCGCGCGAGAATGGAGTACTTGCCGATGCCCCCATCTGCATCAGAAGACTATGCGGACGCCGCTTGGCGTTGGCCACTGTCGACTTTTTACAACCCGTTTCTGGAGCAGGGACCCTATCTCTTGACCTACCCTGTTGCCCGGGAAAAGCCAGTAGCGGCCGTCCTGATACTGCCAGGTGGCGGCTATTTTTTCCGTTCCGAAAAATACGAAGGAATAGAAATCGCTGATTGGCTAAACGCCCAGGGGATTGCCGGCTTTGTTTTAAATTACCGACTCAAACTCCACCCGGCACCGCTCGACGATACGCAGCTTGCTATGCGCTACCTAAGGGAACACGCACAACGCTACAATATTGACCCACAGCGCATTGGTATTATGGGTTTTTCAGCTGGTGGCCATTTAGCGGCGGCAGCATCAACGCTGTACCAACAAGGCCAGCCGGCCAGTTTGCAGCCTTTGTTACGTCATAGCACGCGCCCTGATTTTTCGGTGTTAGCCTATGCGGTCACTAGTTTAACGGACTCAGCGCATGCGGGCATCCGCGGCAATCTACTCGGAGAGAATCCCGACCCTGAGCTTATTAATCTATTGAGTGCAGAGCGGCATGTTACTTCAGACACACCGCCGGCATTTGTCTGGACGGCAAAAACCGACAGCATCGTACCCTTCCAAAATTCCGTGATCTATTCCCAGGCGCTCGAAGCTGCGGGAGTACCCGTGGAAACCCACATTTATCCGGAAGGTCGTCACGGTAGCGCATTAGCGGAAAAAGAAGAGTATGCACGCACATGGCCCGCTCAATGGCTGAGCTGGCTAAAGAAAATGGATATTCACCCCATAGATTAGGCATTGCACATGCTATTGAGCCCCTGCGCCGTTACGCTCAGTATTCATAGCGCTGGTACTGGCCAGTTAGGTTCCCTAAAACCTTGTATCTGTTCATACGTCGAGTCTACCAGTGGAGTGCGAGTTTAGCTGGCAATACCCTGGAGCCCGCGTTGGTCTACAATGACTAGCAATAAAAGTTAAAACACAGGAAAAGTGGAAATGACGAATAGTACTAAGATAGCCCTGATCACAGGGGCCGCCTCTGGCCTGGGTGAGGCCATTGCAGGACGTTTGGCTGCCGATGGATGTACTGTGGTCGTTGCCGACATAGATATGGACAACGCCGAACGAGTTGCGACTGAACTGGGGCGAAGTGCGAGCGCGTTGAAGCTGGATGTCAGCAGTGAGGCAGACTGGGTCGCTGCAATAGCGTCGGTGGAGTCGCAATATGGGCGCCTGGATGTATTGGTCAACAACGCTGGCATTACCACCATGGGCTCTATAGAGGATCTGACATTCGCGGCCTTCAAGCACGAGTTCAGCATTGATGTGGACGGGGTGTTCCTGGGAAGCAAATATGGCATCGGCCTGATGAAGAAGCAGGGCGGCGCCATTATCAACATGTCCTCTGCAGCCGGCATCAAGGCTGGGCCCTATCTATGCGCATACAATGGTGCCAAGGGGGCGGTGAATATGATGACCAAATCTATTGCTCTTTACTGCGCTGAGCAGAAATATAATATCCGCTGTAATTCAGTACATCCCGGTGCCATTCACACCGCTATTATCGACAAGACTCTGGCCCAGTCAGATGACCCTGATGCCCTGATGGCCAATTTTGTGGCGTCTCATCCGGTGGGTCATCTTGGTGCCCCCGCGGATATTGCGGCTATTGTGTCCTATCTCGCCTCAGATGAGGCCGCCTTCGCCACCGGCGCCCAGTTTGTGGTGGATGGAGGAATGACCTTGTAGGAAGGTGTCGGTAACGGGCCTGCCGAGTTCAGATATTTGCCTTGTGCATCCCCCCTACTCTTGTCAGCTTTCTTTACACTCTTCACAGGCTCACAGATCGACAAACTTTCAACCCTATGAAAAACAAGCTTTATTTTTTTATGGCGCAAATCTTGCACTTTGTTACTTAAGTGCTGAAAACTGATACGCAACCAAGGAGATTTTCACTGATGAAGTTCCTTCCTGCTCTATTTATTGCCAGCTCACTAGCTGCAACGTCCGGCGCACACGCTGAGGCCGTCAGCCAATTTTCAATCAACCTGGACTGGAGCACTCTGTCAACCAGTGGTGTCACCATGACGCCGACATCTTTCCCTCTGCCCGGCGGTGGCCCCACCGTCTCGTCAGAGGCTGAGGGTTGGGTAGGCAACAGCTCAGGCGGCGACCTGGACGAGGCGCTGGCCTTTAACGGTTCAGCTGCAATAGCGTCGTACACTGACACTTCTCTCGACGTACAGGGCGGCTATAACGGCGGTGACGATGTAGGTGCAAGCGCAGAAGCCACTAATGCCGGTCCCGGACAGAAAGATGCCTGGGGAGGAGGTTGGCGATCGATCTTCTATACGGCGGAGTCCACAGGTATCGTCATGTTCAGTATCGACTACACGGTGCTGGCGAGCGTTTCGACCGCACAGCCAGTTTCCGGGTTTGAATTTGCTACCGGCGGCTATGAAGTATTGATGGAGGCCACCGACGCCGATGCCTATTCTGCTGCCTACACAACAGCCAAAAATAACGGTGCCACCGACGATGAGGCTGATGAAGCGGGCTTCGCGGCCGGTGATCTGGAGTTTTACGAATTCCGTGATGACGATCTGCTGACCTGCATCAACACATGCATTGACTCGACAAGTCTGCAAAGGGACATGGCCCTGACCTTTGATGTAGAGGCGGGCACCACCTATGCTTTCGGTGCAGAAGGCGGTGTTTATGTCTATACCCAGGTTAATGCTGTACCGCTGCCAGCCGCCGCCTGGCTTTTTGGATCAGGCCTGATCGGTCTGCTTGGGGTGGCGCGGAAACAGTGCAAGCTGCGCCAGAGCTAATCTTTACGCTCTTCTTTGGCGCAGTGCCACTGGATTTCAACAGGCGTCTCTAGAACCGTTTAGCCCCAGCACTATCTCGCCTAGCAGATGTTCGATATCTCGTTGCCTGAGCTTGAATCTGCAGTAGAGCCGGACTGCGCAGGAAATGATATCGGGTGGGAATCGCTGTCGCTTTTATGTATTCATGAGCGAATTCTAGCAACCTCAGCGCTTTAACTTGGCAAAACTCTATGAGGTTATCTTTTCTTCCCAAGCACAGCAGACAGTCGCCCAGTTAGCGCTTTTAGCCCTTTACCTTTGTTGCTAATTTTCCAGGCCAGAAAATTTTCGCGATCCGACCTGTCAGTTAAATCCAGTGCTATCAGCGCACCCTTGTCGAGCTGCTGTTGAATGCGCTCTCGTGGCAGGTGGCCTACACCTATCCCTGCGAGTATTGCTTCCACTTTTTGATCAATATTTTGCACATAAAATGATTGCTGCTCGCTTCCCAGCCCGGCGCTGCGCGCAATATCAACCACCGATGTATCATGGGTAATGACGCGCCTGACTTTCGGTAGGGCCGCCGCCAACGCTTCAGGCTTAGCAACCAGACCTGCCAGCACATGGTCACAGGCGATCACCGGAACCAACTCTGAGGGTAACAGGGGTATGGTGCGATAGCCTTTTTGCAGCGGGACAGGCCCCGGCGAACCGACGATCAAGTCAACCCGGCCTTGCTCAAGCGCATCCCAACCGCCATTGAGGACTGATTCGCAGATATCGATTTCAACTGTGGGGTGCTCTTCAAGAAATTCGCGCAGCTGTGTAAAAAATACCGGATATGATTGATGTGACTCTACAGCGACATTGATACGGGGCTCCCAGCCGGTGGCGACTTCTATTGCCATATTCGCCAGACGAGCGGTAGATTGCAGTATCCCTCTGCCCTCTGCCAGTATTAAACGACCTGCTGGGGTTAATACTGAGCGGCGCCCCTGCCGTTGAAATACAGCAATATCCAGCTGGTCCTCCAACTTTTGAACAGCATAGGAAACAGCCGAGGTCGCTTTATTCATCTCCTCAGCTGCTTTTGCAAAGCTACCGCGCCGATCGATAGCATCTAACACCTCCAGAACTTCTATATTTATCGGATTTCTTGGCATTTCTTTCACCCTAAAATTAGTTCTGTAATTTAGATCATTTTAAACTAAAAAAGGGCCTTATTAACAATTTTGCAGTCATTACAATGGCTCCATTACCTAAACAAACCCACACAAACCAAAAGGAACAACAGCATGAAATCACAGATTAGCAAGCTAATAAGCACGGACAGCGGCCTTGATACCTTACCTCTTCGCGCAGGCGCTGGTGTGATATTTGCAGCACACGGTGCACAGAAATTATTCGGCTGGTTTGGCGGGTATGGACTGGAGGGCACCGCGGGCTGGATGACATCCATCGGTCTTGAACCGGGGCTGCTGATGGCTATATTAGCCGGCAGCACAGAGTTCGTCGGGGGCTTAATGCTGGCCGCAGGCTTACTAGTGCGCCCTACCGCTCTACTACTGACTGTCACCATGCTCGTGGCGATCGCTACCGTTCACTGGCAAAACGGCCTCTTCATGTCAAACAATGGCTATGAATTTGCCCTGGCCTTATTGGTGGCCAGTGCTGCTCTGGTATTCAGGGGCGCAGGTAGCTTCAGTGCCGATAGAGCACTCCACTCCCAGCTAACGCAGTGATCGCGACCTTATAACTACACATAACTGGAGCAAGAAGATGAGCGTATTACATATCAATAGCAGTGCACGGATGAACCAATCAAATACCCGCATAATTGGCCAGTATCTGGTTGATGCTCTGGGCGAGCCAGTCGTTAGCCGAGACCTGGCGCAGCATACTTTGCCGCCAATCACTGCTGAGGACCTGATCGCTGTTCACGGCTCATCCGACAGCCAGCGCGACAGTTTGCAGCCTCAATTGGCATTGTCAGATCAGCTCATCGAGGAGTTAAGAGCTGCGGACAATCTGGTGCTGGGTGCGCCGATGTACAACTTTGGAATTCCAGCCTCTTTAAAACAATGGATCGATGCAATCTGTAGAGCAGGCGTCAGCTTCAAGTATACCGAACAGGGCCCAGTAGGTTTACTGAATGTTAGGCGGGCTTTCATCATTACCGCCACAGGTGGCACCCCTGTCGGCAGCGAGATGGATTTTGCGAGCCGCTATCTGGAGCATATCTGTAAGTTTCTGGGTATTAGCGAGGTATTTCATATCGTTGCCAGTGGCTCGAAAGGCACACCTGAGCAAGTAATTGCCCAAGGCAAAGAGCAGGTAGACACACTGATAGCCGGGCTTCATTCCAACGCTGCCGCAGGAGCAGCCTAATTTTCACAATTTGGTGTGAAAAGCCGGCTATACGCAACAGACAGCCTTAAAGCGTAGGGCTGTTTCAAATAAATTGAGGTAACAGCAAGGGGTACAACCATGAACTGCACAGCAACAACCATATCAGCAGTCAATCACCGCGCAGTAGAGGCGGGATTAAGCCCGGCTAAACCTGCAAGCGCTGCCGTGGTTTACGCGCTGGCTCTTGTGACCGGTGCCCTGTTCATGGCTCTACCCTTACCATCGCATGCCGATCAAGACCCGTTGATGGAAGTGAACCGAACTGTTCATGACTTCAACAGAGGGATGGACGCCGCGATACTGAAGCCCATTGCAGAAACCTACACAACAATTACTCCATTATTCATGCAGCGTCGCGCAAGTCGCTTTTTCAGTAATATCGACGATATCAAGGTGACGATTAATGATCTGTTACAGCTTAAGTTTAAGCAGGCCGCCGGAGACGCTGGCCGCCTGGTGATTAACACCACGATAGGAGTTGCTGGTCTCTTCGAAGTAGCCGGCCCGGCATTTGGACTGGAAAAACACCACGAGGATTTCGGCCAGACCCTAGGTTTTTGGGCGATAGGCCCCGGGCCTTATATAGAGTTGCCATTTGTTGGACCTAGCACTGTCAGAGACTCAGCGGGAGCATTGGTGGATACGATTTTCAATCCACTTCAACTCTTGCAGGGTAGCCAGAGTATTTCTCTTGCTGCGGGTGATAGCATCAATGATCGCGCCGCGTTATTGGATGTTGAAGAGCTCATCAGCGGTGACCACTATGTGTTTATCCGTGAGGTTTACTTACAGCACCGTCACTTCCTCATTAATGATGGGCAGATAGTAGATACCTTTGGTGACTTCGACTCCGGGTTTGAAGAGGAATATGTCGACGGGTACTGACAAGCTGACTACTCGAGCCAAGGATAATCCGGGAAGTGGACATCAAGCAGTCGCCCTGCTCCATTCAGTGAACGCAATGATCCTCAGATCTCGATAATGTTCAGCGCGAACCAAATGCCTACCTAAATTGAACAAGTTACTGACCACGCCATACGCACTCAGGAATCTCTTAGCCTGCCTGATCAATTTTAATTTCCGGGATGCCGGACCACGCACCCCTCGCTACCTGACCCTGAATGGTCAGGCCCGCCGGCGAAGAATTCATCGCTGGGCTAAAAGGTCTTCGATATCGCGAGCGATCTACAAGATGCAGACCGGCCCGAGGCGCAATACCTGAAGATTCGCTGAGCACGCCAACTCATATACTTTCAAACACTTATCCAATAACCTGTTGCCATGGAATGGCTCTCACAAATCGGCAGCTGGATTAGTGACAACGAGGCGCTGCTGAGCGGCCTCGCCGCCATGATCGTAGTCACGAGTGTTGTATTCAGCCCCGTGGGGTTGGGTTTGCGTCGAGTTCTGGGCAAGACCCAGAAAGATAAGAGCGACACCCCGCCGCCTGCAAACACTACCCCTGACGCCAAAGAAATCGCATCGACAGCTGAAACACCCGGCACCGATAGCAGTGAGCAGAATCGCGCATCCATCGCCGTACTCCCGTTTACAAATATGTCTGACGATAGTGAACAAGCCTTTCTGGCTGATGGCATGACAGAAGACATTATTACCGGGCTGGCCGCCACACCCCACCTGCACGTGGTGGCCCGTAACTCCAGCTTCGCTTACAAAGGGCAGTCGCCCGATATTCGACAGGTTGGACGCGATCTGGGCGTGCGCTATGTGCTCGAAGGCAGTGTTCGCCGCGTGGCAGAAAAAATGCGTACCACTGTGCAGCTTATTGAAGCGGCTACGGGCAATCACCTGTGGGCCGAGAAGTATGATCGACTCTATGCCGAAATCTTCGATGTGCAGGATGAAGTGGTGAGTGATATCGCAAGCGCCCTCTCGCTGAGGATAAATGAGGCAGAAGTGCAGAGAACGGACAGGGCACCACCCACGGAGCTGGGCGCCTGGGAGCTGGTTCAACGGGCTATGCATGCGACCTTTCACAGCACACCGGGCCTTGCGAACTCCAGAGAGGTGGTCGGCATGCTAGAGCGCGCGGTTGAGATGGATTCCAGCTACGCATACGCACGCGCTGCATACGCATGGATGCTGATCTCCTCTGCGATAAACGGCTGGTCTGAAGACCACATGGGTACGCTCCAGGAAGGAGCCTCACAACTTCGTGCGGCGCTGGATCTGGACACCTCGGACTCTCTCACGCAGTACTATATCGGTGCGACCTACGGTTACATGGCGCAGTGGGAAAAGTCGGTCAGGTTTCTGCAGAAATCACTATCCAACAACCCGCACCAGCCCGATGCCATGTTACACCTGGGGCTTTCCTGGGGTTATCTCGGCAAATTTGAGCAAGCCCACTTATGCTTCGACAACGCCGAGCGCATGGCTGCAGACGATGGTGACAGGGGGCCTTACACATGGTATCGCGGCATCGTTCTAGGGCTGGAAGATCGCTATGAAGAAGCAATTCCGATCATAGAACACGTACTCGAGAATATGGCTCGCTACGCGACCGCGAGGATTACCTTGGCCATCGCCTTAGAGATGACAGGGCAGTCAGACAAGGCAAAGCGCGCGGTCGAACTCGCTTGCGAGCTAGACCCGGGTCTGAACATGGAAGGCATAGCCCTGAATGTTGGAGCGCATCAAGATCAGGAGAAGGGCCGCCAAAGAGTAGCCGTGCTGCGCAAGTATTGGCCTGGCGCCTAGCTTTTCCTGCGCACCAAGCGGTTTTGACGGTGCTGACAAATTAACTTGAAGTCATGGGCTGGCGCTACACACAGGGGTCAGTTAAACAGAAATGCGTCATCAGCTATCACCTTTGGCTCGACTTCACTGAATCTTCCGCGCTGGCACCCCATTTCGAGTAAAAATAAGTTAGCTTGTCAGTACCCTTGAGCTCTGCGATGCACAGCGTACACTAAGTTTTTTTACTAGACACATACAAGAGCGATAGGCGTCATTGAGACAAGCATAATCCGGGGCGCCGCCCTCGCGCAGGGGAACTAACCATGGAAACCAAAACAGTGGCTGTCGTGGGCGGCAGTGGGGGCTTGGGTGAACACATTTGCCTGAAACTGGCCAGTCAGGATACCGCGATACTTGTCGGGTTCTTCAGTGGACAGGACAAAGCCGATGACCTGGTCGCACGGATCAGGCAATCCGGAGGAACTGCCTCGGCACGGGCAGTGGATATTCGTGATGCCGCGCAGGTAGACGAATTTCTTGCCGCGGGCGATACCCTCGGCGGGAGACTGGTGGGCGTGGTCAATGCAGTGGGGCCGGCGATACCATTGCGCCCATTGATGGAGGTATCCCCTGAAGAGTTTCACCGCATCATGCAAACCGACGTCAACGGAGCATTCAACCTGCTGACGGCGACATCCCGTCTATTCGCCCAGCGCGAGGGCGGTGCCGTCGTGCAATTGCTTACCGCGGCTGTACTACGCACGCTGGAGAACGACGGTATGTCTGGCATACCCAAGACCGCCATTATGGGCATTGTGCGACAGCTAGCGCGCGAGGTCGGACAGGTAAACGTGCGCGTAAACGCGGTTGCTCCCGGTGTGATCGATGCGGGTATTGTGCACTCGTCTTTCACCACAGATAAGGTCGCTGCCGATGTGATCGACTTGTGCCTGCAGCGTACACCAATGCCGCGCTTGGGTGAGCCACGTGAGGTCGCCGATCTGGTAGCTTTCCTACTGAGTGATGGGGCATCCTATATAAACGGACAAGTCATCGGCGTGGACGGAGGTTACAGCGCCTGAGCCAGGCGCCTTGGTGTAGCTCGTCCATCGGTATTGCGCGCGCCGCGGTTTTGGCAAATTACCTACTCCGGACCTTGAGGAACCTTTGGGCTTGCCTGACCGATTTGCACTTCCGGGATGCGGGACCATACATCGCACGCTCTCTCAGCCTAGTAGCCTGCTCACGCGCGTCTCATGAGATTGTTCAGCTCGATTATTCTCATACTGCTGCGCGCCGTGCGAGCAGATCTTCGATATCGCGCTGGCTGAGGTTGAAGCGATAGTAGAGCCAATCAGTATTTAGGTGGCACCGAATCCTCGCAATATGCGATGCATTTTGCAATCCTATTTGCGAGACGCAAAACCCTGATGGCAGCTAAGTTACTGAATAAATAGAATATTTTGCCTTGTAGTTGCTGGCACGCTAATTGCTTACTTGTCTATAAACCTGCAACCTTCTGATTACTCGGTGAAACTAAAGTGCTCAAGAGTACAAATAGGCGATATTTCGCCAGCAGAGCCAGCCGCAATGCCTGAACACGAAACCCCGAATTTGGGTATTCACTCAGAAGCCATATCGACTCTGCTACCGGGCCTTATGATAGCTTCGTCCATAATCTTTGCTGGCGGTGGCATTTCAAATTACTTAAACGGCGACCTAGTGTTTGGGCTCATTGGTATAGCCACCGCTCTTGCCACCGGCGCTTTGGCTATGGCTGCTAAGAGGCCCGGCTCAACTCGCTATGCTCCGGGAATATTGATGGTGCTGATCATCTTTATTGTGCTGACGTCAGCGTATTTCCGGCCAGTCCCCGGGTTCCTGTGGATCTATGTCGGAGTGCTTGCGATCTTTCAGTTAACTAAACGAAATATTGCACTGTTCTTGAGTCTCTGTCTCAGTACGCTGGTGTTCTTGCTGGTCCTTTCACATATACCGGAGACAATGCTGGCGCGCTTGCCGCCGAGCATGCTGGCTGTTTGTCTAGTCTGCTATGTTGGGGCTTATCGGCTCGAAAAGCGTGAAATGGCTATCATTGCGCAACAGTCGGAGCTGGAGGCCGCTAATGCCGCCCAAAGTGAATTTATTGATAATGTCAGCCACGAAATGCAAACCCCGCTCACTGCCATAAAGGGATTCTCAGAACTAATCGCTGAAGATACAGGACTGAATCGGGCTTCCCGGAGCCACGTTGAATCAGTTTTGTATAATACGACCCAACTTACATGGATCATAAATGACCTCATAGAGACTACCCGCCTGCAAGGCCGGTCTTTGAGGCTACAATCCAAAGACACTGATCTGGCGCAGCTACTGACGAATATAGTAGCTACGGAGAGCCAGATAGCCCGAGATCGTGGCCTGGAACTGACAATTAGCCCGGAGTTTCCACTGCCGAAGTATATCCATACTGACGGTTTTCGTCTGTCTCAGGTTTTAGTAAACGTTATTGATAATGCCCTCAAGTTTACCCCGCAGGGATATGTAAACGTCGCAGTCAAATACGAACAGCGTGACAACACGATAGAATTTATTGTCAGAGACACTGGAATAGGCATTGCGGCTGACTTTCAGGATCAAATATTTGAGCGATTTTCTCAAGCGAAGTTAGCTGGCCATTACGGCAATACAGGAATCGGTCTGGGACTCTACATCAGCAGGGAACTGACGCTCTTGCTTGGTGGAGTATTGAGCTATCGGCCAGTCAGTACCGGCAGTGAGTTCTCACTGAAATTTAAGTTGCCCAATGAGTGTGAGGAGTTCATTCACGATCTTTTACCTGAATCCAATGGCGCCATCGAAGCCGAGGTTGAACGTCCGCAATACCGCGGCCACGTGCTGGTAGCAGAGGACTCGATAACCAACCAACTTTTGATAGGGATGATGCTGGATAACTATGGGCTATCCCATATGCTGGTTGCCGATGGCCAGCAGGCTGTCGACGCTTGTATGAATTCGTCATACGACCTGGTGCTCATGGATATCAATATGCCCGTAATGAACGGTATAGAAGCCGCACGATGCATTAAAGCGAGCGGTTTGGATACGCCCATTGTGGCGTTAAGCGCCAGTGCACTAATGAACAGAAATAGAGGCGACCAGATGAGTGTCTTCGATGGGCTTTTAGGCAAACCAATCGATACGGTTAAGCTAGAAACTATTCTCGCGAGCTACCTGACGAATAAAAACCTGGCGCCGACTTAATGCAAGTTCTACAAAAAAATACTCTATTCCAGGATTTAAAAATCAAACATCGAACGTTGCATTTGCAGAAGCACAAAGTGGTGAGCGCCATATGTCCTGCTTATCAGGCTCTTCTATGAAGGCGCTAAAAGTCGGCGTTCTATTTTTCTGTAGATTAGTCCTGGCAATAACGGGTTATCGTAGATTATCTGGAACATTTGCTGTCGCACTGCTGGCGACTTTATCGGGGGGGCTATTGCCGGCAGCGTATGCCTCAGATCAGCGCTACGCCGATTACCATTTAAAGGCGGCATTTATTTTGAATTTCCCTAACTTTATTACCTGGCCAAACTACGGTGATGATGCAGAAAATACCATTTGTGCCTTCAGCGCTGACGCAGTGGCAGATTCCATAGAAACGCTGCTTGCGAGTGCGCAGATGTCTGAACGCAAAACCAGAATCAGTTTCTTCCGTAACCCGGATATTGACGTGCAATGTGATCTTGCTTTCGTCGGGAAAGATGCTGAGAGTCTTATAGTAGGAATAAGCGCTGCAAGAGACATTTCGAATACTCTGATAGTCAGTGATATTACCAATTACGCGGTCGATGGGGGGATGATTGAGTTAGCACTAGTGGACACCAGAATTCGGGTCATTCTAAACCGAGCGGTAATTAATTCTCACGGTTTCAAAGTGGATTCACGCCTCCTGCAGCTGACGACGCAAGTGGGTACAAAGGGTACGCAGGAGTAGACATGATCAATACATCGTCAAATGCCTCGACAGGCTCAAAGATTCTGAACGCAATCATGCTCACTACTGCCTTTGCGGTGCTGTGGGGATTACTTGCTTTTGGTGTGCTTCAATTCCTGGAACAGAAGGAATCGTTGATCAGAGTCGCGCAGAATATGGGGAAAGTAGTTGCTCAAACAACGCGAGGATCGGTAGCCTTTAACGACCAAAAATCAGCGGTGGAAATTCTCGAGACATTCAGCACAGTGCCTGATTTGGCGTTCATCAGCATAATTTCTTCCGACGGAGAGGTTTTTGCAAGCTATAAAAGCAAGCGCGAAGCTCATCAGCGGATAATTGAGTCAATCGAGAGCCAATCGCCGCATTCACTGACGAATCAACTTGAACGTACCGAATTATCTATTGATGGCGTGCTGGTGATGACACCCATTTACATTGGGGGCGACTATGCGGGCACTGTTCGGCTATTCACGACTCTGGAGTATGTCTACAAGTCCATGCTGACCCTTGCCCTGCAAGGTATAGCCATTCTGTTTATTGTGTTACTGGTCTCCTTGTATTTTGCGAGACAACTTCGACAAGTGATAGCCAGCCCGCTCGCAGAGCTAAGCGAGACGATGAGATGCATTTCCCGGGAGGGCAACTACTCTCTTCGCGCTCGCATTGACGATGAAAATGAGCTTGGTTTGGTTGCAGAATCCTTCAACGCGATGCTGGGACACATCGAAGAAAGAGACCAGAAGCTTGAAAAATCAGTAGCACAGCTCACCATAGCGCGTGAGGCAGCGGAACAATCGGCACGGGCTAAATCCGCCTTCCTTGCAAATATGAGTCACGAAATACGCACGCCAATGAATGGAGTGCTAGGTGCTGTGGATCTTCTCAAGCAAGAGCGTCTCTCTGAGTTGGCTAGCAAACTCGCGGGTACGATTGAAACGTCCGCCGATACGCTGCTCACCTTGATAGATGACGTACTCGATGTGTCAAAAATTGATGCTGGCAAATTTTCCATTGTGCCGAAGCCTAATAGTCTGCGGACGATGATTTTGGAATTAGAGGACTTCTTCACTCTGGAAGCTGGCAAGCAGCAGTTGGATCTTTCTATTCAAGTTGATTCCGACGTGCCCGATGAGCTGCTATTTGATGCGGGCAGGTTGCGACAGATTCTTGTAAACCTTCTCGGCAATGCAATTAAGTATACGCTCGCAGGCTCAGTTGATTTAACTGTTTCGAAATATTCACTTACTGAAGAAAATCAGTGCCTGTATTTCAGAATCACAGATAGCGGGGTAGGCATTCCTCAGGACATGCAGAGCCGAATTTTTGATGAGTTTGTTCAGGTCGACCCAGGGCGTACAAAGCGATTCTCCGGAACCGGGCTTGGTCTTGCAATCGTCCGCCACCTGGTATTACTAATGAACGGCGAGGTGGGTTTCACCAGCACTGAAGGTCATGGGTCCAGTTTCTGGTTCAAAATTCCAATGGTTACGGCAAATGGTTTACAACCACAGCCAGTCAAGGTGCACGCATTCGATGCAGGCACTGAGCCCGATATAGCGCGGATATCTCCACAGTTTCACGCGAACATCTTGCTTGCCGAAGATAGTGAGGCGAACCAGTTCATTATCTCCACTGTGCTATCCAATTATGGCCTAAAAGTCACAATCGCCTCAGACGGTTTGGAGGCCGTGGAAGCGGTTAAGTCCGGTAATATTTTTGACCTTATATTAATGGATATACAAATGCCCAATATGGACGGCGTCGAGGCTGCCGCAGAAATAAGCGCGATATTAAGCGGCGACCCTGGTGCAAGGAAGGTCCCAATAATAGCCTTAACGGCCTATGCGCTTGAAGAAGACAAGCAAAGTTTTCTTAGTGAAGGAATGGATGATTATCTAAGCAAACCGCTTCGAAGCAAGGACTTTCTAAAAATTCTCGAAAAATGGCTGCCTGATGCGGCCACTACTGACAGGGTAATGTTGAAATGATACAGAGAAAAATATTGGTGATCGCAGTTTCTGTTTACATTGCAGGGCCTGCTCATGGGCAAACGGTACCCGCAGATCTGCTGGACCTCAGTATTGAAGAGCTTTTTGCCGTGCATGTTGATGTATTTGCCACTAGTAGTGCGGGGAAATCATCTCGGTGGAGTTTTGCATACAATTTTCAAAAATCCACTTTTGATGACTACTACGATGGAGACTCGAAAGTGTCAAACCAGGACGTTCTCTGGAACCCTGGTCTAGAGCCGCGTAGCTCAAAAAATTACCCTGTTGTTCCAACACATATTGATCAGGAGGTGCATGCTGTTCGAGTCGGCTATAGTCTAACCGACGCCGTATCATTGAGTGTTGTTGCCCCTTACATTAAGCAGAGCACGGACCATATCAGTATTGTTCCTGGGTATGATGAGTTTGTGATCAAGTCTGATGGCCTTGGTGATATTACCATTATGGGCTCCTATCAGTTATCCAAGAGTGACGGGGGCAACTGGCGAGCAGGGTTTGGTCTTAGTATTCCTACCGGTTCTATAGACGAGAAGGGCGACACACCGCGAGCTCCTGGTGATCAGCAGTTACCGTATACGATGCAACTCGGCTCGGGAACCTACGATGTCCCGGGATTTATTTCTTTCGCGAAAAAGCAAGCCGGTTACGACTGGGGTTCTGATTTGAGAGGCAAGTTGCGCCTCGGAGAAAACGATAGAGATTATACTCTGGGTAACAATTTCTCACTGTCAGGATGGGCGCGGCTGACTACGCTGGAATGGTTTCAGCCATCTGCGCATTTGTCCTATTGGTATAGTGGGAAGATTAACGGAATGGACTCGGATTTGTCGGTCCCGGGACCATATCCATATCCTGCTCCAGTAGTAGACCCTGATCGTTTTGGTGGGCATCAGGTTGACCTGAAATTTGGCATCCGAATTCCCATCCAAAACAGAATTCAGCATGTCGAATTGCTTTACAGTGTGCCGTTGTATAGGGATCTCAACGGCCCTCAGTCGGGTGAAAAGCATACGATAGGGCTTTCATTCAGCGCAGCGTGGTGAAGCATCGAGCCAGGATAATCTGAGATAGTGACAGCAAACTAACGCCCAGGGGGCATCGACAAATTAACTTCTCAGAGGGTATAGCTGACTGTTGTGCAATACCGCGTCAGCTCTAACCTTAGAATTATGCGACGGTCATCACTGCAGCAAGACTTCCATAGTCTTAAAAATCTCCTGCGTCTCGTCTGCCAAGCGCCCCGGCCCGCCCGCAATATGCCCAAAGTCAGACTCCAGAATCTTGAGCTGGGCGCCTAACTTTGCGGCGTCCCGTGCTGCGTCTGCCGCGGTGAAATAGAGGTCGCTACTGGACGGCATAAGCACACCCGGGCAACGCAATTTTTGCAAGGTAACTTCGCCAGCGTGACCGATGCTGGTTGAATCCGTGTTTCTCCAGGTGTTCAACTGAACGAGGAGATTGTTCGCATCCTGATTGAGATGATCCTCTACCCAAAAACTTAGCAGTTCATCGATAGATTCAAATCCCAACTCACGATACAAGGCATCCCGAAAAAAGGCCTGACTGTAAGCCCAGCCGGCATAGACCTTGGCGAAGGCCGTCAAACCACGCTCGGGCGCAGCCGTGTAATGACCGTCGGCAAACTCAGCATCCGCCATTAATGCGCTCGCCACCCCGTCCAGAAAGACTCGATTGTGTGGGTAGCACTTTGCCGTAGCGCAGATTGCCAGCAGGCTACCCACGCGCTCGGGATATAGCTGCGCCCACTGCAAGGCCTGCATGCCGCCCATCGACCAACCCATCACCAGACACGGTATGGCATCAGCAAACCGGCACTTAATGAGCTCGCGCTGGGCCCGCACGTTGTCAACCAGGCTGAGCGTCGGGAAATCCGCGCCGGCCTGAGCAACGCCGGTGTTACTGGGAGAACTGGACTCACCGGCACCAAACATGCAGGGAATGATGACGCAATAATCCCCGCCATGCAGCGGGCTCGAAGGGTCATCAACCCAGGGGTAGTTATCGATACCGCAGCCGCCATAGTAGGTAGGCATAAGTATCAGGTTACTTTTTGGTGCATTCAGCGCACCAAATTGGTGGTAGTGGAGTTTGCCGTTGCTCAGGACTTCTCCACTTTGCAGCGGAAAGTTTCCCAGATCGAACTCATATTCTTGCCACTTTTCTATAGATATCAAATAGTTAACCCTCTCATGTGGACCACTGAAAATAAATATGCATGTTGGCATGTTTATTGGATAGTAATTAATAGACAGCAAGAACCATTCCCATTTAAGGAGAGCCCATGAAAATTGATCAGTTGCAAAAACAATGCCTGGAACAAGGCATTAAATACGGCCTTGCGAGCTATGTTGATATACACGGCGCCAGTAAAGGCAAATTTGTTCCGGTGGACCATTTTAAACAGATGTTCGCTGGCTCCGAGTTGTTTACCGGTGCCGCTCTGGATGGCGTTCCGCAGGATATCTCCGATAACGAAGTGGCGGCTATGCCGGACATGTCATCCATACAACAGTGCCAGTGGAACCCGGAGCTGGCGTGGTTTGCCAGTGACCTGTATCTGGACGGTAAACCTTTTGAGGCATGCTCACGCAATATTTTGAAACGCCAGCTGGATAAAGCGGCGGCCATGGGCTTTACCTTTAATCTGGGCATTGAAACCGAGTTCTTTATTTTGCGCGAAACCGCAGACGGTCAGCTCAAGCCATTCAGTGACCGAGATACGTTGGATAAGCCCTGCTACGACGTGCCCAGCATGATGGACAACATGGGCATTATTGACGAACTAGTGCAGGCGCTGAATGGCATGGGCTGGGGCGTTTACTCCTTTGACCATGAAGACGCTAACGGGCAATTTGAAATTGATTTCAATTATACCGATGCCCTGAACATGGCAGATCGTCTTATTTACTTCAGGCTGCTGGCTAATGAGATCGCGCGCAAGCATGGTGCTTTCGCCAGCTTTATGCCCAAACCTTTCGCCGACCGCACCGGCAGTGGTGCCCATTACAATATGTCGCTTGCCAACCTCGACAGTGGTGAGAACCTATTTGCGGTAACGCCGGCAGACGATCGCTACGCTTGCGGAGTCTCAGAGCTGGCCTACCAGTTTATCGGTGGCGTGTTGCGCCATGCCAAGGCTATCAGTGCCGTGGTAGCGCCAACGGTCAACAGTTATAAGCGCCTGGTTCGCCAGGGCAGTATGTCCGGCTCCACCTGGGCGCCGGTGTTCTGCTGCTATGGGAATAACAACCGCACGAATATGCTACGGATTCCCAGTTCAGGGGCGCGAGTAGAATGCCGGGCGCCGGATATTGCCTGCAATCCCTATTTGGGTGCAGCACTAATGCTGGCTGCTGGGCTGGAAGGTATTGAGCAAGGGATAGACCCCGGTATGCCGCACCGGGAAAACATGTATCAATACAGCGATAAAGAAATCTCCGACCAAGGCATCGAATGTCTGCCCAGGACCTTATCGGAGGCCACTGACGCGATAGCTGAAGACTCACTGGCCTATGACGTGCTGGGTCCAGCGATGCACAAAGCCTTTGTCGACTTCAAGCGCGCTGAATGGGACAGTTATCACAACACGGTATCGGACTGGGAAATGCAGCGTTATCTGCGGCTCTTCGGATAAATTTCAGACGACCGTCAAGCGCAATCTCCGTTTAAGGCGGAGGTTGCCTTTGCGCCGTGAATCACTAGACTGAACTTTTTACACAGGCTTTACTGCCCATGAGACGAACCAAGGAAGACGCCGCCAAGACGCGGCAAAGCCTCGTGGATGCCGCGCTCAAGTTATTTGGGCAACGCGGCTACAGCGGCACCACCCTGCGTCTGATAGCCGAGGAAGCCGGTTGTTCGCGGGGGCCCATCTACTGGCATTTTGCCAACAAGGAAGAGTTGTTCGAGGAGATTCTTGCCTACTCACAGGTGCCGCTTGAGCAGCTGGTAGACAGGTATCAGGGCAGCAGCGACCCAGAGACGGCTGCGGATGAATTCTCTCGCCGGTGGCTTCTATTACTAGTGGATGACAGCTATTTTCGGCAATCCTTTGAGATCTTTCTCAATAAAACTGAGTTCACCGAAGCAGTATCAAGCACCCTGGCGCGCGAGCGAGCGTTAACCGCCTCTCTGATCGCGACTTTCTCGGGTTGGGTGGCCAGTTATCGACAGCATGCAACAACAGTGCCTGCAACCTCCTGTGACACGGTTGCACTCTCGATGTACGCCTACCTGATGGGCATTACCTACAGCTGGTTGTTCGATTCGAGAATCACCGACCTCGACAACAATCTCGATTTCTTTGTCGGTGAATTTCTACGCTTAATGCTCACAGTCGATTGACTGTGATCGCATCATCTGCCTGATATCCCGTTCCAGTTCACGGTATTCGGGTACATCCAAAATAGCGTCGCGATCGGCGCTACTCTTTTCAAATCCCGGTCGGATTGTTTCCAGAATACGCCCCGGCCGCGTCCCCATGAAGAATACGACGTCGCCTAAGTAAAGCGCCTCTTCTATGTCGTGGGAGACCATCAATACCGTTGTGCATTCTTTTTTTACAATGTCGAGCAGGAGACTTTGCATCTGCCAGCGCGTTTCCGGATCCAGGGCTCCAAAGGGCTCATCCATTAGCAGCACGGCCGGATTGCTCGCCAGACTACGGGCAATGGCGACCCGCTGCTGCATACCTCCCGACAGCTGATGCGGATAAGCCTTCTCAAAACCATCCAAATTAACCGCTCGGATAAAGTGGTCGACGACGCCCTCTGCCAAACTCAACGATTCGCCTCGAGCTTTTAGTCCAAACGCAACGTTGTCCTCCACCGTTAGCCATGGGAAGGAACTATAATTTTGAAAAACCATTCCACGATCCACACCGGGGCCATGGATTGGTTTTCCGGCTACAGAGATATCACCCTGCTCCTGGGTTTCCAGCCCGGCTATGATTCGCAGCAGTGTTGATTTGCCGCAGCCAGAGGGGCCCAACAGGACCCCGACCGAGTTTTCCTGAAGCTCGAAGTTGATATCATCCAGCGCCTTCACAGCCTGCCCCGAGCGCAACATAAATGTCTTGCTGACGCCCGAGACCGCGAGTCCACCGCTTTGTGACTTACTCATTTTTTCTCACTTCTCTGTTACTTGTCTATCGCGGCTCTCTTACTTGGAAATGGCTGCAGCAAGTGGTGTGGTGTCCACGCCGGCCGCCATAGGCATAGCCTTGTCGACAAAGCCGAACTTGAGCCACCAGTCAGTGGTAACGTCCCAGTGCGCCTTCATGCCGTCAGCAGCAATGTTCAATGGTAATTTACCCGGCTTCAGACCCATGAAGATTGCCGCCTGTTCACGATCAAAGACAAAGATGCCGCCCTTAAGTATTTCACCGGTACTACCCAGTACCTGCTCAACATCTGCCACAGAAAACTTTAAGCCGTCGGCGATAATTTGGTTGGCCTCTGCGGTGTTGGTTTTCCAGAACTCAACCGCATTGAAGTAAGCACGCGTAAGCTTTGCCGCATCCTCCGGCCGCTGCTCCAGAAATGCCGTGCTCATATACATCGCATCGCCCAACATAGCGGTGGTAATGTATTTCTCTTCGGTAGAATCTGCTGCCACTGTCGCGCCTGGCATAGCTTCAAGGACTTGAGAGCCAAACGGTTCCCAGAATTCAGCGGCGGCGGCCGTGCCACCAACCATTGCCCCTACCGCGTCATCCATAATCAAGTTAGTGAAATTAACCTCGTCGATACCAACGCCATTATCGGTCAACCACTCAGCCATAAATATCTGGGTTAAGCCGCCTTCGAGTACCGCAACCGTTTTTCCCTTAAGCTGCTTTGCACTGGTAATGCCTGGGGCAAGTATAATTTTGTCTGTGCCATAGGAGGGGTTGGTATAGGTTACGAGTTTGATACCGACGTCTTTGTCAGCAGCAATGGGACCATATTCTGCGGTACTGGAGGTGGCGTGGAGCTCTCCAGCAGTCATCAAGCCAAAACTTTGGTAAGGGTCTTCAATAATACTGATATCCAGTTCCAGGCCCTCGGCCAGACCTTTTTCTTTGGCTATAAACCAGAACCCGTAGCCGGGCCAGGAAAACAGCGACAGCTTTACCGGCTCTGCACTATGCGCACTCCAGGGCAGCGCGAGTGCCAGAATGGCAACCATTGATCGAAGGTAATTCATGATGGATCTCCTTGGTTTTTGAATCCCACTATTGGGGTTCGAGGTAACGAAAAGTAAAACGGTGCAGTGCTTTGAACAGTGCATCAAACAACAGGCCCAGCAGGCCTATTACTAAAATTCCTGCCATGATGTCGTCGATGTGAACAAAGCGTTTGGCGCGCATCATCATGGCTCCAATGCCGTCAGTTGCTGCCACGATCTCGGCAATAATCAGGTAGGTCCAACTTACGGCGAGTAACTGCCGAAACACATCGACATAACCTGGCAGGCTGGCTCTCAGAATCACAGAGGCTAATATTTGCGGCTGCCGTAAGCCCAGCGTGCGGGCTGTTTCGGTATAGACCCGCGGCACTTGGCGGGTAACATCGGCGATCATAATAATCAGAAAGAACAGTACACCCAGTACCAGCAGCGCTATTTTCTGTTCGTCGCCCGTGCCCAACCACATCAGTAACAGAGGGATAAATGCCGGCGCGGGTAAGTAGCGAAACGCGCTGGCCAGAGGACCGATGAGTCGATCAACAGGGCGATAAGCTCCCATTAACAAACCAAAAGGCAGTGCTATAGACACCGCGATAAAGAAACTCAGTAGAATGCGTTTAACACTCGCCCATATATCCTGGGCGAAATCCTTCTCGGTGAGTAGTTCGTAGAGACTGATAAACACCTTATCTGGCCCCGGGAAGAGTCGTGCGGGAGCAATTTCTGCCTGCGCTGCAAACCACCAGCCGCCGATAAACAGAGTCCAGCCCAGACTGCCCAGCACGACCTTGGAGCCAACCAGTGCTCTAAGCCGCAAGACGTGGCTGGATGCTTGTGCGGTGGTATCCATCATCGGCCTCTAAAACGCAGTAAGAAAGCTAAGCCCATCGACGCCGACGGCTCTACCTTCCTGAAGTGACTGCTTGACCTCGTCGTCACCATAATCTTCCGCCTGTATGCGGGCTATACGGTGCCTATGAAATGACCGGGCCTGGGTCCAGAAATCCAGGGTCTGCGCGTCGACAGACGGATGCAGTGTTTTGTGCAGTGTCGGCAGCCGATACCAACCCAGAGTGGGTTTAACGTGGTGCGCATTGTGATAACAGAAATTCAGCACCAGCAAGTTAAGGCACGGGAATCTATTGGATAACAGATTGCTATAGGTATGGCTCTGCTCATACTCTGCGTCGCCTTTATGGGGAAACTGCACCCCCTCTTCATCAAGATTGAAGATGACCTCGTAATTGTGTTGGTAACAATCCATGAAACGTAAAGCGCTGAGTAACAGTAGTTGCGCCAGTACGTACAAACAGAAAGCGACCGGACTTATCAATAGTGCTGT
Source organism: Candidatus Litorirhabdus singularis (assembly GCF_026262625.1). Lineage (GTDB taxonomy): Bacteria > Pseudomonadota > Gammaproteobacteria > Pseudomonadales > Halieaceae > Litorirhabdus > Litorirhabdus singularis. The sequence goes on along the minus strand of NZ_SHNN01000001.1, from coordinate 1,776,602 downwards.
GGTTAGTAAGCCACCGCGCACCAGGACAACCCTTAACACGCGGTAGCGCTGCTCACGTTTGGATTCTATACACCAGGGCGCAATCACCAACATGGTGTGCATCATGATTTCAATCGCGGGGATATAGGCCCACTCGGCGGCCTTTACCAAAGTCTCTATGGTGGGATGGCGTTTAAGAAAACTGCGGTAATCCCACACAACAGGGTCGTAGTTATCAACATGATGACGCATGTGTTTGTAACGGATGTCTTCGTAACGGCCATAGCTACTGCCCACGATCCAGTTAAGCACCTTGCCCAAATGGGCGTTGCCTTGAGTCGACAGAAACACGGCGTTATGGCCACAGTCATGCAACAGGTACGCGGCTATCAACATACTGTGCGCCAAAGCAATGACACCCAACGTATTGAACCCTACATTATCTTGAAAAATGCCAATCCAACCGCCGATGTAAGCGCTGGTGATATAAAGCAATACCATCACGGTGTAGCGTGCACCCGCGGGGTCACGCAACTTGAACGTGTTAAGCATGTCGAACCTCTTGTTGTTGTGCTGCTGCTTGCGACCAGGCTACAAAATGTTTCTGCTCGGTAGCTCCGATCCAGCAATTGAGGTCCCAGAGATCAGCAATCGGCGCATTGGTAAATGGCAGGTGGTGCAGGTATCCGTCGGGACCGAATTCAGGCGTCATGGTGGTCTCGGTATAACCCCGAGACATTTGTGCAGACCATATCTCCTCCCAACAACGCTGATGGCTCGCCAGCGCCTCGGCATACTCAGGGGCACCCGGATGCGGCACCTGTGGCCCCTGGTCATAGCCCACCCGACTATGCACGTGGTGCGCATGTTGCGCGGCCAATTCAATGACATCCCATTCACTGTCCATAAGCCGCTCGCTTACAACAACCCAGTGACTGAAGTCACAGGTGATTCTTATGTCAGGGAGCTGCTGCAACACAGCAGCGGTATTCCAGGGGCTGAAAAAGCTGCGACCGCGATGGGTTTCAAAGGAACACAGGACGCCGTGCTTATCTGCGATATCCATGGCCGCTTTAAAAAATTCGACACTGGTCGCTATGGGCCATGCATCACACCCGCCCATCACGTTGATAAATTTAGGCTGCAGTGTCTTGCCCATCAGGATTTGTGCTTCCAGGTCTGCCAGGTGCTCACTGACACTGGCCTGGCGCCTCGGAACATAAGAGCCCGCAGTGCAAACTTCCTGTATCCACTCGAGTCCATGATTATTCAGCGCGCTTTCAAGTGCGGCCAGATAATCCTTGTCGGCGTGCTTTGCTGGAGCCTCAAGCCCCGAAAAATTGGCAGCCTTAGCCAGCACGGCTGCTGCCTCTACGCTACCGGTGTGTCCCCACAGAGTTTTGAACGTTTGTAATATCATGCTTTGGCCTTGCTAGCGTTGTTACAATTGATAAGAGCAATAACTATGCCAAGATGTATGTATATATTTATCTTGTTGTTTTATATGGATTTATCGAGGTTTTACACGGATCCCGGGACGCTAGTGACTGACTGCCACAGGCGTTCATGCACCAACAGTTGCCGCAGTGCGTACTTTTTTGGTGCAGGTGTTTTTCGGCGCTGTTGCAATGCCCGATATGGCACAGCCTGAGCATTGGGCCCAGCAGTCAGACAGAGGGCCTTGCCCATGAACTTCGGGATATCAAGTCAGGCGATGCAAAGAAGAGCGTTTAGCGAGCAGTGAAACTATGCGCCTTTGGCACGTTTAATCTGCCGTGCCAAATACCGTTGAAATAACCAGATGGGCTGCTCCAGAGGGTTAAGCGGGCCGGGCCGATAAGCGGCCGAAGCCAAACCAGATTGCACGGCACCACACATTTCCATGTCCTCCAGATGAAACTTACGCATTAGTTCTATTTCATCGGCGAGGGTTTGGGGGTAATTTTCAGCGTTCGCTGAATCCGGGTGCACCAACATGGTGGTGCGTATTTGCATACGCTCCGCAGAGATCGGCTCCAGGCGATACCAATAAACCCGGTCTGCAGCGACAAACAGCAGCGTGCTGGGTGCGGCTAGATAGACCGTCCACTCAAGGAAATCGGATTCTACTAATGCTGGCATGGGCATAAAGCTTAATAATTGAGGCTCACCGCCTTTTACTTTTTGTTGTAACGGTTCTGAAAGCGGCAAATGACACACTTGAAAATGCTCACCCTCCTCGTCGGTCCAACACCCTTGTGCAGGCATTATCGGCTGAAACAGAGTGTGGTGAGCGCCGACATGGTGATAGGGCTCCATAAAGTTTTCTACCAGCACCTTCCAGTTAAAGGGGCAATCCCAGGCAATATCGCCCACCATAGTAAGGTCGGCTATTTGCCAACGACTTAGATATTTATCCAGTCCAGAGAATTGTTCATCAATGGCTTGGGCATCGCCACTGAAATTAATGAACACGAAGCCTTGCCACACGGCGCTGTTAAATTCGAACAGTTGCAGACTTTTACTCGCCACCTCTTGGTGTTCCTTCATCAACGGTGCACCTTTCAATTTTCCATCAATGCCGTAGACCCAGTGATGATAGGGACAGCGATACTGATGACAATTGCCCTCACTCTCATGACCATATTCAGGCGGCATAACATCCATGCCACGATGGGCACAAACACGGGACAGCACTTTTATAACGCCATCGCCACTGTTTACGACGCTTAGCCGTTCACCCAGTAATTCCAGATTGACATAATCGCCCGGGTTCTTGAGCTGTGACACATGGGCAATACTGAGCCACTGCCGCTTAAGAATGGTTTCTCGTTCCCAGACGAAGTGCGCCTGATCGGTGAATGCCTGTGCGGGCAGCGCTCGCGCTTCGGCTAACGGTTTCTCAGCGGCGCGGCAGATTTCTGCGTGTAACAGGTCAAGCTCGGCCGAAACCAGATTAAGGTCCCGGGACTCAATGATGGAATTCTGCATTGCTCGATTTTCCGAAAATCAGGTAGTGGATGATGCAGACACTGAAATAGTGCGCGCTAGTAACTGCACCTGCTTAAAGAACAGAGCAGCAATAACTATGCCAAAGTGTCTATATATCGTTCTATCCCGGCTTTGCATGGATTCACTTAAACCATGCAGTCTTCTGAATCACAGTCTGGCCGTGGCTGCGCACCGATAATGCGCATAGTGCGAGCTCTTGGTGCGAGCTCTTGGTGCGCATTTACACGACCGCTTGGCACATCATGTAGACAAAAATAACCATAAATGGTTTTCTGCCGCTTAATTCGCTATCTTCCACCTCTCCCTGTTCTCCATAATCAGCAGGCCGAAGACGGTCGGCCGCTGCCGTTCAAGCCCATCCTGGCCCACCATTTTCCCTATAAATTAGAGAGTGATAAATACTTGGAGCATCCGACTATAGGGACTGACTCATAGATCAGAGTCGGTGGGTGTATGAACTCAGGCACAGGGGTTGATTCTTCATTCGCTGCCTGGAACGACAGGGCTTACTGGAGCAGGATAGTGAGGCTTAAGAATATGATAGGTGCTCGACTCCAAAGCGAAATATTCACGGGTACCTGTGATATGCCAGGGAGTTTATCGTCTTCGTTACAGTGCCCAGTTCGCGTACAGGCCAAGCTCAATAACACTATTGCTCGAATACTCTCCGCTCCAGAAATCCGTACGGATTTTGGCGCTACCCAGATCGGTGTAATTTGCATAGCCGCCCAGCGAAAGATTGTCACGCATGGCGTATCGCGCGCCAATGTTATAGCGTATTTGTCGGTCGACTGGCAGATCAGCTGTCCGATCCAGGGTATCTACAGGGTTTGTATCATAGGCTGCACCGGCCGTTAAGCCCCACTTTTCATTGAGCACGTATTGAACTCCCGCAGCGTAGTGGTAGGTGTCGCTCCAATTTTTATCCAGGCTAGCACCCTGGGAGGGCAGCGCGACGAACACCTGATCCAGTGCGCTCCAGTCATCCCACCCCAGCGTAAAATCCAGTCCTATCTTATTACTGAAGGTATGGTGCAGGCCGACGCGAACAAATTGTGCCAGGGTCAGATGGGTGTTGGAATTCACATCGACGCCGCCAGCCGGGACTTTAAGGTTACCGCTGAAATCCAGTTCTATCTCGCTCTGGTAGTTAATCCCAAGACGCGTGCGCTGTGAAATTTCATAAACTGCACCGAGAGCAAACCCGAACCCAGTGTCGGTGCCATCCAGACTGCCTATACCGTTGTCGACTCCCGGCTGAACACTGGGAATGGCCAGTTCCAGATCAAGGGTACCGTAATAAAGCTGTGCCGCTGCGCCAACGGACAAGTTATCTGTCAATTGGTAGGCAATCGTCGGGGCCAGTGTCAACACGAGAACTTCAGAACCGGTGGCCTGGAACCGCCCGACCCAGTCGTCGTTATAATCGAGGCCGGCGCCGGAAAGACCTGCCATATATACTCCAGTGCTCCAATTATCGGAACCGGTATCGTGTACATAAGAGAAGCCGGCAGCGGGGGCATTCAGGCCAGCACTACCGCCGTCATCATAACCATTGATCGGGTTACTCTCTTCGATTTCGAAGGCAATATCGGTGACGAAGATACCAGCAGCCACGAACAACTGACTGCCTTCCGCTTGTTGTGAACTGGCTGGATTGTGAATAATTGTTGAGGCTTCATCGACGCCGGCGACCGCCCCGGCGCTGGCGCGACCGGCGGCAAAATCACCGAATTGATTAAGCCATAATCCACCTGCCTGTGCCTGGCTGGCTAGCGCTGTGGCGAGAAAAGCCATCAAAAATTCATATCGTTTCATGATTATTTCACGCCCACTTTTTTGTAAACAGTAGCACGTAGAATTAGCGAGTTATACCCGAGTCAGGTATTTATACAGCCGCAAAGCAGCGTCCGGGCTGATTGATTATCGACAAAAATCATGCAGACAAAAGCATGCAGCAGTAAGAAAAACTGAAAGGTCTTTCACCATAGTGCTGATTGCGGTCATTTGACTTACGGGTTGTAAGGCACTTCCACAGTTTCAGCAAACTCAACGATTTCATCAATGCTGTTCGGCATATACATAATGCCAATATCTACTGTCGTTTTTGAAATCCCAATGACACCTTGAACGATCAACATCACGCACTGTTGTGATATGGACGTAATCATCAGCCCGCGGGTGTCACGGGCACCGCGCAACTCGACTGCGGTGATTGGGGGCTAAACCGCATGATGGCGCGTGAGGTCGGTCGCTGAGGTGCCTCTGCCAGGGTCATCGCTTGTATTGACGACCAGGACGTCATCGATAAGATCCTGGCGCATCTTCGCCAGTAGTAACAGGCTGTCCCTACCCTCCCGTTAGTCGTACCTCCGCCCAGGAAGCCACTGAGCAATTCGTTGGTATGGAGTTGTTCGCGCCAGGTTTCTCAGGTGAGCGGAAAAGATCTACAAGACTAACAAAGCGAGTATTCACCGCAGGCAATGCCCGAGCCGTATTCCACCATTTCAGGATCCGAGACTATTTTCTGGACGAACAATTAACGCCGACACCCCACTAATACTTCTTCTACTTGATACACCAGCCTATTTTGCAAGCCGTGCATGGGTGCATCCGTCTCGCCGCCTGGCCAAACCTGCGGGAGATATATGCGGTGACACCTGACTTTTAGCACTACTTGACCGACGGACGACTAGCGCAACCGCAGCACTTTTGTGTAGGCTGTTGGCTTAGCGTGCTACAGGATCACCTCACCCGGGCGCCACTGCATTTTTACCGACCAGCATAGGATATTCATGCAGTTTTTTCCGTTATTAAAATTTGTCACTCCTGGACGTAAGGCGCTGTTACTCTGCGCCGCCCTGCTGCTGGCCGGTAGCCTGTTGTCACTAGCCAATCCACTCATCGCTGGCCAGTTGGCCCGCACTATATTGGCCACGGCGGGAGACCCGGTGTATCCGCTAGCCTTGATTATCCCTGGTTGGGCCGGATTGCTGCTGCTGGGCGCCCTGTTACGTTTTGGCAACGGTTACTACATTGGCAGTGTTGGTGAGAGTATGGCCACACGCCTTCGCAGCCGGGTTTACGAACACATGCAAGCGCTGCCCTTGGCCTATCACCAGGCGCGCCGGCGCGGCGATGTGCTCACCCTGATGACCAACGATGCCGACTACATCAGCAGCTTTGTCACCGACTCGCTGTTACCGCTGCTACCGCTGGGATTAACCCTTGGCGGCGCATTTACGATGATGGTGTGGCTGGACCCCCTGATTGCACTAATGGTTATCATTTTTATGCCCTTGTATTTTTTGGCGCTTAAGATAATCGGTCGACAGATACGGCCGTTGTCGAGGGCCTGGATAGATCAGTACAGCACCCTGATAGCACGAGTAGAAGAAAATCTGGCTATGCTGCCGGCTTTGAAATCCTTTCGACGGGAAGCGCATGAAGCAGAGATGTTTGAGAACGATAATCAGGACTTGCTCAGCATCTGGCGTCGGCAGCTCTGGGTGCAGTCCATACTCTCGCCGGCAATAGACCTGCTGGCCGGGCTAGGTATGTTGGCCTTGTTGTGGCTGGGCAGTCGACACATCGAACAAGGTTTACTCGAGCCAGCAGCAATGGTCAGCCTGATCCTTTACGCGGGCATGCTCAGCGCCCCGCTGCGCAGCCTGGCAGATTTGTATGGCCAACTACAACGCACGCTGGGCTCTGCTGAGCGTCTGGTTGAATTTTTCGAGACAGCGCCGGAGCCCAGCGATGCGGGTCGCACCAGCTTGCCAGCCGTGCATGGAGAAATTCGCTTTACCCGGGTCGACTTCGCTTATTCGAGCCGCCGGCCTTTACTGAGCAAGCTGGATCTATGCATTGCTGCCGGCGAGACGGTGGCGATAACCGGCCGCAACGGCGAAGGCAAATCAACTATCGCCCATTTGTTAATGCGCTTTGCCGACCCCGACGGCGGCAACATCACGGTAGATGGGCATGATATTGCCAGTACGACGCTCGCCAGCCTTAGACAACAGATCGGCCTGGTAGCCCAACACGTGCTGCTATTGAACGCCAGTGTGGCAGACAATATTGCCTATGCCAGGCCAGGCGCAAGCCGCAAAGACATTGAGGCGGCCGCCAGCGCCGCTCACGCCCGTGCATTTATTGAAGCATTGCCCGACCAGTACGACAGTGTCATTGGCGATGAGGGTATCAAGTTATCCGGCGGGCAGCGTCAACGCCTGTCACTGGCTCGCACGCTGTTAAAAGATCCGCCGATTCTGATTCTGGATGAGGCTACGGCTATGTTCGATCCAGACGGAGAAGCTGATTTCATCGCAGAGTGTCACGATTTGTTACAGCAACGTACTGTTATTTTGATCACTCACAGACCGGCAAGTCTGGCTCTGGCTGACAGGGTGCTGGTGCTAGAAGATGGCAAACTGCGGGAATCGAGGAGATAAGGACGCCTCTACTGTGTCAGTGCGTCGCATAAATCCGGCAACAGTGAGTAGTCCCTGGAGTAAGCCAGACTGTGCATCACCGGCAGCGCACGCACCACGGCGGCGGCCTCGCGAAACTGTTGCGAAGAGGTCTCACGGCTATGTATATCCAGCAGGAAACTGTATTGAATCAGTGAAGTTATCAGCTCCGCACCAGCCATTTCATCGATACACAATACAGAGCTGTGGGCCGGGTCAGTCATGAAATAGAGCGTATCGAGAACCACCGCCTGCGCTGGTGCATTAAGTTGCAGACGGCGTTTCGCGGAATAATGTGAAACAGCTTTCCAGTCAGATTCACCCAGCCCCAACGTGGCAATAGAGTCCCCCAGAAGTCGCAGGCCGCAATAGCCGGCTTTAAGATGTACCTGCTGCTCGTGTACCTTGAGGCTTATAGAATCATCACTGAGTAACTGACAACCTCTTGCTTGTAGAGCAGCGGCGAGTGTCGACTTGCCCCACCCCGACTCACCAGCGAAAGCCACAACTCTCCCATCTTGCAGCCTGACTGCGCTGGCATGGATCACCAGATGGCCGCTGTGGGACCAGAGCCGGGGTATAACCTGATCGAGAAGTAAATGACGTAATGAGTTCTGGTCACAGTTGGGGTGCGGGTGGTAGAGGAGTTTGAGCGGGCCTGTTTCATCAACTGCTTCAGCACAGAAGACGAAATCCGCCAGTTCCGGAAAGCGTAACAGGTAGCGAAGCGCGCCGTCTTGAGAGGTGCTACGGGCACAAGCCAGAGTGGTATCACCTTTTTTCTCGCGCCAGCTATGAAACCAGTCGAACCCGCTGGTATCTGCTGCGCCCGGCGCGAACTCAACTTGTATGTCACACTTGCTCTGTTGGGTTTGCGGGATTCCAGGTAGAGCAAAGTCACACTCGATGGCACAGTCAAAGACACGGTACATTCAGGAATACTTCGATGCGAGTGCGCGGGCAAACTTCAGTGCCTCAGCCTTACTGGCAAATAGTGATGGGTACTGCTGAACCACCTGTTCGGTCAATTCTTCCATCGATAGCTCGCCGCTCATGTGCGTCAACAGCCATTTCGCCGCCGTTCCGTGCTCACTGAGCTCGGGCCGGTAATTCATCGAAGCCTTGTGCATGCGACTCTGCGATAACGGCTGCGAGAGGAAAGTACTGAGTCGCTGGCTTTGTTCGCCATAACCTGTTGTCCAGGTCCACTCGCCAAACTCCGGGCGCTTTAGAGCGAAGCGCAGGGATTCGCCAGTTTTGAGCGTTATGGGGTTCTCCAGCGGCAGGAATACCTGGCGCCAGTGGGTGGGCTGTGCGGCACTGCCTGTCGAAAGCCATTCATCCACCAGATGCATCTGAAACCATCCCAACCAGCCATGGCATACACCGTCATGGCAAACCTTCACTTCTATCTCACTGTCACAGGCGGCCTCTGTGGCAGTATTGAAGTCAATTTCCATTAGCGGCACCGGTAGCGCCAGTTGCTGCGTCGCGAAGATATCCGCAGAATCGAAATAAAGCGCGTTGGCAGCAAACGAACGTACCTGGTCATAGTCGACAATCGGTAGTTCATGCTCTGCAAAGAAGCGGGCAGACTCGCTCCAGCTTTGTATATGTTTGCGGTAATACTCTGGCGCGCTGACTGGAACCACCTCCATACGCGCACGGTCTGGAATCAGTCTGCCACCCGGCGCGAGATACTTGTCGCGAGCATAGAATAATGAGGGTAGGAGATCTTCTGTCAGCAGGAAATTACCGGTAAAGACCGAGACGATCACATCCAACTGTTCGTCCAGCTCTAAATCCTCAACCCGGGAGGCCAGGCAGTGGACGTTTTCCAGGCCGTTGTCAGCCGCAATTTTGCGAGCAATTTCTATAACCGGCTCAGGCTCAACCAGCAATACCCGGGCGGCACCCAGGCGCGCAGCATTGAAACCATGCACACCCAGCCCCGCGCCAAGGTCCATCAGCGTGGTGCTGGGTGAAACCACTTTCTCCAGCGCGCGACAATAGGCCTTGTTGCGGTAGCTATCGAACACCATCGAGCGGTGGCCGAAAATATTGGTGTAGGGCAAAGTGGCTTATCTCTGGTGGTTTGACCTGATGATAGTGTTTGCATCGGTAGCAAGTCCAGAGCTTGCGTGGTCTGGAGTGCACACCTCTAAAAACCATTCCTCTGTAGCCACTGAATGAGGGTGACCAGCGAGCCTATTTCATCGGTGTAGTCGTTACTGCCACTCTCATATTCCTGCAAATAGTGCTGGAAGTATTGCATATTGAAGAACGGTTCCAGTCGGCCGCCTTCCCGGTTCAGAAACTTGACGTTCTGCTGGCGATGCATAGCTACCCACTGGGTGGTGAAATCCCAACCTACATGTTCCTTGCCACGCCGCCATGCTACCGCTTTGGGTACGACCGTTTCCGCTAAACGCCGCAGCGAATACTTGGACCAACCGTTACGAACTTTTTGCTCCCAGGGCAATGACAGGCAAAATTCTACCACCTCCCGATCGAGCAGGGGTTTTCGGTGCTCTACTCCGCAACACGCTGCGACGCGCTCGTAGCGTTCTATTGCGACAGTAAGGTAGGCGGGCATCAACCTGCGATAGTGACCCTCTCGAATAGTGTCAGGAAAGCCCGCAGTGAACTGGCTGGCCATCTCCGCGGCTCTTGCCGGTAAATCAATTTCGCGGGCAAATTGTTCGTTTAAATCAGAATTGCGCAGCAGCCGATTAAACTGCGTCGGACGTGAGCATGCAGAGCGGAATTTCCTCAGCACATTGGGTATCAGTGCAGTGCGCAGTGATTGGCCAAAGACTGAGGCGACGCTGCGCTGGGTGTAGAAATTCCTGCTCAGTCCAAATGATTCTATGGCGGCGCTAGACAGTTGTCCCTGACGCAGCAGGTGACTTGGGTATGTGGGTGCAACTGAGGCAATCTGATCACCATCTACGCCATCCAGTACCGAAACGCACCCCTTCGTTCTGGCCTGCAGGTAAACCACAGTAGCCAGCATAAGCAGGCCGTCATTAGGATCCTCCAGACGGCTCAACGCTGTGCTGATCTGGCCTCTCATCGCCTCCATATTAGCGGGAGACAGCGTAAGGTTATCTAGCCCGCCAGCCTGAAGAACCTGCTGAATATGCTGGTATTCTCGACACGCCTGTAAATCGTCAGAGACGGCAGAGACTGTGAGCAAACGCTTTTCCCTGCTAATGTTTCGGGCAACCCCTACGATAGTAGAGCTATCCACGCCACCGCTGAGCATTGCCCCGACGCTATCACCACCCTGCAAACGTCTACTGACGGCTTTTTCAAATACTTCCGCAAACGCCTGCTCGTAATCTGCATCGGAACCCAATTTTAACTCAGTGGTTGGGTCCGGCGACCAATAACAGCGCAGCGAAATAGCCGCGTTTTTGAGGGTAAGAGTATGAGCAGGTGGCAAGCGATGAATATCGGTAAAAAAAGTCTCAGTCTTGTTAATACCCTCCAGCCAGCCTTCGAGATAGTCGGCAACCCGACCCGGATTCAAAGCGGTGCGGACACCGCCAGCTCTGGCGATAGCAGTGGCTGCCGAGGCGAAGGTGAATTGCGCAGGGCTATAGTGATAAACAAAAGGTTTGATACCCATTGGGTCGCGGGCGCAGAATAACACCTGATTTCCCTGGTCCCAGATCGCAAAGGCGAAATCCCCCAAAAGGTGGTCCACACAGCGTTCGCCCCACTGGCGGTAGGCATGCACAATCAACTGGCTGTCGGGAACCTTTTTTAAGTCCTGGTGGCGGTAGTGGGCAGGTAGTTCTTTGAGGGACTCCCACAACTCACTACGGTTGTCGAGGCGCACGTCGCAAGTGATCACCAGCCCGCTGCCAGGCTCCGCCCACGGCAGTTTTTCGTAATAAGCCTGGGGGGTACTGTGCAGCATCACATGTCCCAGTGCTGCATTGCCGGCTAACGCTATATCAGCACCATCGGGGCCACGATAGTCTATGTTGTCCAATAGGGGGGCGAGATCGGCGGGCTGTGCGTGGCGTTCTGTGGAGAAAACTATGCCGGCTAAGCCGCTCATACTATTTCTGCTCTTACATTGTGCTAAAAACCAGACTTAAGCCATTGGGGCAAAATCGGGGCCTGACATCGCCATGTCGTCTTCTTCGTTGGGGCCTGTACCGCCGGTGGTGAGTTCCCGAACGCGCCCGAACTCTGTCAACGTGGGCCGACTGTAGGCTTTTTTCGCGCCGCTGTTGCTCACGGCATCACTGTTGCCTTCCTGATTTTTCATCGCTTTTTCACTATTTTTGGCGCCGAACCCACAGGGTAAGGCAGAGCGCCTGCCAAGTAAACGTTTCCTGATCTGGCGCCGGGGTTCCTGAGAGAGTTCCCCGCGCAGCTTTGATGACTTTATCAATATCCAGGTAGTCAGCCATGTCGTCCATATCGCCCAGTAAAACCGACTCTATCAGAGGGCGGTATTGGGCGAGTCTGGCCTGGGTGAAGCTCCATCCCAGGTGCTCACCGTCGGCCTGCCACAGAGAAGCCTCGGGTAGCTTGCCCTGCATCGCCCTGCGCAGGGTGATTTTCGGCCACCCTTGATAGTCTCTTTGAGCGGCAGGTAGCGTCAGACAGAACTCCACAAAACGTTTGTCGCAGTAGGGGTGACGGGGTTCAACGCCGTGTCTTGCTGCTATCCTTTCGTAGCGCTCCAATGCAACAGTCAGCCACGGTTGTGAGATTTCGGCAGCGTTGGCGCAACGCAATGATTTCAGCATTTTTACTGGCTGGTTGAGCCGCATAGTCTCCAGCCGCTCTGGCAAAGCTGTGTCGCTGGCAAATTGTCGATTGAGAATGGTGCCTTCGATGAGTTGCTCGACACTCGGGTGCGTCTTGAGCTTGCGCCACAGTGATCGCAAAGCCGGCGTGATTAGCAGACTGCGAAAATCATCAAGTAGTAAACTGGTACGACTGCTGTCGCCACCTGACAATCTGGCAATAGCACCGTGCTCACGCCACACTGCTGCCCAGTTGCCACTGCGGAGCATGTAGGCCGTGTCCTGTTCAACCGTATCCATAATCACATCATCAACACCATCCAGTAATACACGCACGCCGGCTCGCTTGGCAGCGGCGCATACTGTTGGGTATAGGCTCATACGATTATCAAAGGGGTCGCAGGTATGGTGCAGCAGTGGCGACAGCTCATGCTCGAACTCAGCCATTTGGTCCTGAAACACTGTGTTGGCCTCTACCCCACCCTGGGCGATCACATCCAGCAGTCGCCGGGTCTCACTGCAATTAGCGGCGTCCCGCGAGGCGCCTGAAAATGTCTGTAATTTACCGCCGTATTCCGTTGGCATAAGCTGCCTGGCTATAGCGACAATGGCGCCTGAGTCGATTCCGCCGCTGAGTGCCACACCCGCGTCGCCGGCGCTGCGTAAGCGCGGACGGATTGCCTGGTTGAGCTGCTCGAGGAAGGCTTCGTTGTACTCAGTCTCTGTTGCCAGATACAGCTCACCCCGATCCTCCAATTGCCAATATTGCCGCCGCGACAGCCGGCCCGAATAATTCACTTCCAGGGTATGCGCTGGCGGGTGACGCGCGATATGCCGGTAAAAAGTGCTGGTTTTGTCGATACCCTCCAATGAGCCTAACAGGTAGTCAGTTATGCGTGGCTCGTTTAGGGTCTTAGGCACCCAGTCCAGTGCGAGAATGCCCTCCACGGCACTGGAAAATACCACTGCGCTGTCGCTGTGGTAATAGTAAAACGGCTTTACCCCCATGTGGTCGCGGGCGCAGAACAGAGTTTTTTTCTGCTCATCCCAAATAGCGAAGCTGAAATCTCCCAGTAAGTGTTCCAGACATTGCTCGCCCCATTTGCGATAGGCCAACAGAATCAGTTGGCTGTCCGCAGTAGCACTAGCCAAGCTTCCACTGATATTGAGTTTAGCCAATAATTCTGGGCGGTTGTCTATGCGAGCATCGGCAGTAATGACCAGTGAACTGAATGGGTCTTGCCAGGGCAGCGTTTCACCCAAAGATTCCGCGGTGGTGTGCAGCATCAAATGGCCAAGGCCCACCCTGCCATCACACCATAACCCCTCGCCGTTGGGACCCCGGTAGTCCATGGCAGCAGCCATCAATTGCATATCAGCAGGATTTACCTGGCCGCCATCGAACCGAACTATGCCAAACATGGCGCTCATACTAAAGCCCTGATCTATAGAGCGCTGCTGCAAAAATTATCAGGAAATCGGACGCTGCTGGCATGCTATTCTTAGCTTCACGAGACACTTTGTCATTTCTCTACACTTGAGCAGGCGCCAACGGGCGCGAACGGGTATTAGCATAGGCAATTATAACAAACTGCGGGATCGAAGCTCTTACTTCCAGCGGCTAGTCTCTATTCTGCGCAGGCCTGGCGTTGAGAGCCCGTTGGCGCGCGCTCGAAAACTCGGTTTGCGGGGCATCCTGCGGCAACTTGCCTACCATTACCGCGTCATGCGATCTGATCGGATTAATCAGCGTTACGACCGTCAACATAATGTCGACACCTGGCGCTGTCTAACGGTAAAGGAATTGCAGACATCCAGCAGCAATTTTGCTCTCTCAGAAAGGTATATACCGACGCCCGAGCTGACTTTTCATGCGCTGCTTTCGGTGCTAGCTGCTGACTATAAAGACTACAGTTTTATAGACTTTGGTTCGGGCAAGGGCAAAGTGTTGCTGATGGCTTCCCGATACCCCTTCACCAGCATTACCGGGGTTGATTTCGCCGGTAATTTGCATGCGATAGCCGAAAAAAATATTCACAGGGTCAAACAAAACAATCAGCTGCAATGCGATAACATTCAAGTGGTGCTTGGTGAGGCAGAAAAACTGCCACTTCCCACAGGTAAGTGTTTCTTTTTCCTCTACGCGCCTTTTTTCGGGGCGGCGCTGGAATCGACGCTGGAGAGTATTCGAGCATCACTGACGCAGAGCCCCAGAGCAGCAATCATCTGCTTCATTGATGACGATGTCCCCGGTTCATTGGTTAATGAGGCTGCGGAGAGGATAGCCAGCTGGGGTATATGTTCAGAGATCCTGTTGCCGGTTCTGCCAAAGGACGCCGCTGCGGTGTGGCCAATCAGGGCGACCTGCTGGCGCAGCTCGCCCAGCTAGCTCATTCACCAACCTTGGATAAGCGGCAACGGTCCTGGTAAGACTACTTTGGCTGATTTGACGAAGACCTCATCGATGTAGAAGGTATCACCGTAGCCCCGGTGCTTACGTTTCAATCTGCGTATGTACTCTCTGGTTACAGATATGCCGCGTTCAGCTAGAAGGTCTTCACTATCACGGTGGCTGAGATTAAATCAATAGTACAGCCAGACGGCGTAGCTGACGATGTCGGGCAGAAATCTGTGGCGCTTGTAAGTATTCTCTCGCCGATTCTACCAATATCGGTTGGTTAACTTGTCTATACCGATGCCGAATGCGTCGGGATTTTTTGCAACGCTACGGCTAGAAAAAAGCTATCATCGCAGCCGTCCGAGCCACTGGACAATATTTATTCGTCACTGGAGAAGGCTGAAATCATGACAAATACTACAACCACTGATGTTCTTATCATCGGTGCCGGCGCAGCGGGCTTGACCGCGGCATTGGCTGCCCACGATGGCGGCGCAAAAGTCACCGTAATCGAGAAAGGTGGGAAGCTTGGCGGAACCGCTGCAATCTCAGGTGGCATTGTCTGGGTGCCAGATAATCCACAAATGAAAGCTAAGGGCATAGATGACAATCGTGACGATGCACTCGCCTATTTTAGATCTTTGGACCATGGCGAAATGAATACTGAGACTCTGGAGGCCTTTGTCGATCAGGGTAGCAACGCGCTTGAATTCCTGAATACACAGGATGCCCTGGAGCTACACATCCTCGATGGTTATCCGGACTATTACCTTGACCACCCCGGCGCGAAAACCGGCGGAGGGCGAGCCCTGGATAACGCACTTTTTGACTTCACTGCACTCGGCGATTGGGCTGACAAAATTTATAACGGCGGCGATGTGATGCGGATGATGCTCATTGAAACGCCGCTTGGCGGAGGCAGTGGCATCGTCGAACAAGAGGAAATGCAGCGTCGTATTGACGGTGATTTACGCGGTTGGGGTCAGGCGTTGATCGGACGCTTGCTAAAAGCCTGCCTTGATCGTGATATTGACGTGCTGCTTCAAACGCGGGCACGCAAGTTAATCAGTGAAGAGGGTCGAATCACCGGTGTGACTGTGACCAAGGGTGGAGTCGATCAAACCATCAACGCACAGCGGGGAGTCATTTTGGCGACCGGCGGCTTTGAATGGGATGAAGAGTTAAAAACTACATTTTTGCGTGGCCCTCTAACTGCGCCCGCGTCACCGCCCACCAATACAGGCGATGGTCTGAAAATGGCGCTTAGCGCGGGAGCAGGGCTCGGCAATATGACCAGTGCCTGGTGGATGCCAACACTGTCTATGAGCGGCGCACGGTGGCCAGATAATGGGGCACCGCAAAAAGATGCGCAACGGTCGATGCCGGTGCTGATCGAACGGACCTTGCCGCATAGCCTAATGGTTAATCGCCAGGGCAAACGATTCTGCAACGAAGCTAATAATTATTCTGCGCTAGCCGGCGCGTTCCAGAGTTTTGACCCGGCCACTTATGATTATCATAACCTGCCTGCCTATCTGATTATGGATAGCCAATACCTTGGCCGTTATCCTATCGCATCAGTGATGCCCGGAGATCCATTGCCCGACTGGATTGTTCAAGCTGCAGACTTGCCAAGCCTCGCTCGCGCGCTGGAAGTCGATGCAGAACAGCTGCAGGCAACGGTCTCCGCATTTAATATGCACGCGGAAAGTGCGACGGACCCTGAATTTGGACGCGGCGAAAGCGCCTATGACCGTTTCTATGGTGATCGCTCGCGACCCGGCGCTGCAGCCACCTTGGGGCCGGTTGAAGTCGGGCCCTTCTATGCCGTTGAAATTAATATGGGCGCGCTGGGAACCAATGGTGGCGCCAGAACAAATGGTATGGCGCAGGTGCTAGATGTATACGGCGAGGTTATCTCGGGTCTTTATGGAGCGGGCAATGTGATTAGCAATCCGACCGGTAGCGTTTATGCTGGCGCTGGCGGCACTTTAGGTCCGGCACTTACTTTTGGATATATTGCCGGTAAATCTGCCGCCCAATTGGGGAATGCATAATGACTAGAATTTTGGTGCTCGGCGCAACAGGAGATCAAGGCCACCCTCTTATTACGCGACTACTGGATGCGGGCTTGACGCCCGTCGCCGCACTGCGCAATCCTGATGCTTTGCAGGGCACAGAGTTCGCCAACGTCGAAACTGTGCAGGCTGATCTCTACGATGCTCAGTCTATGATTAATGCAGCACAAGATACAGACGCCATTGCCGCGAATCTGCCATTTGTTTTTGATCGCGAAAAAGCTAAAACGCTGGGCAATAATATCGCGGCAGCGGCAAAAGAAAATGGCGTTAAGAAGATTGTCTTCAACACCAGTTGCTTTGTCGCTGACAAGGATAATGACAATCCGGCTCATGATGGACGCCGTGATATTGAACAGGCGATTATTAACAGCGGAACACCCTATGCCATATTCGAGCCCAAAGTGTTCATGGACAATATGATCCGCGGCTGGAACAAGCCACCGATTGTTAATCAAGGGGTATTTGCTTATCCCGCCAAGCCGGATTTACTCATTTCATGGATTTGTCTAGATGATGTCGCCGCCTATATGGTGGAAGCGCTTACCAGAGATGATATTCCCAGTGATCGTTATGCGATTGGTGGGCCAGAGGCTTTACTGGGAGATCAAGTTGCCGAGCGACTGAGTAAGGTGATGGGGAAAAAAATTACGTTTAATAGCCTTACACCCGATGAATTTGCCTCCGGTATGAGCTTATTGGTCACCGGTTCGGCACAAGTAGAACCCTTATCAATCTACGATGGAATGGCGGGGTTTTATCGATTCTATAACGTGCAAGCCGCTTCTCCCTTGATCGCCGACAATGACAAAATCAACCGTATTTTTTCGCATCGACCCGCTTCGCTTGAGCAATGGGCGGAACGACAAGACTGGACAGATCCGACCGACCCCGCGCTCAGAGTTAGAATGGCGGGAGTGGCTTAGGGCAGGTGGAAATTCTAACCCATTCCGCGAATGCACCAACCCTAAGATTCCGATAGTGTTCTGCCCGGACTACATGCCTACCCACATTGATGGCCTAACTTGGTAGCTCCTGCCAGCGCAGTATTGATTCCCCTGCGCTATCCGTGCGGATTTAAAAGGCGACATTACAAGCCGCATACGCTTTGGCCTTTATATCAATATTTTTTTGACGTGAGCCGAGTCCCTGGACGCCCGACTTTTGCAACATGCTTACAAAGGTCTTGCCAAAGCAATTGCAGTCAAAGATGTTGAGATTGAGACTTTTACACGCCTGCGTTTCGGTTTTTTCAGTAGCCTGAGCATCAAAACATTGGCTATAAGCAGGGCTTTGGGCAAAAGCATAGTCCGTGAGCTTAGGGTCGTCACTTTTCCGCTTGACGTAGGCATCTGCCAAACATTCACAGTTGTAATATGAACTTGTCGCGTCGCCATTTAGACAGTTTCCATAATATTGCATTTTCATAGCGGAACCGGATACGGCGGCCTGAGTCGAAATCGTTTCGGCTTGTTCGCTACCATTGATTCTGTTGAGCAGCTCCTGCTGTTTTAGTTCCTGATTACGCTTGGCCAGAATGCCCTTAGCTTTGTCTTTTTCATCAATAGTGATACCAGTGATCAACTGGTATTCGTTAGCAGCCAAAAGCGTAAAGTCTTCGGCACCAGCGTTCACATCACCATTCAAGGTATCGCGAAATCTTGCTTTTAGGCGCTCTACCTGCCGAACCATCAGATCAGCTGCGTAAAGCTCAGCGTAGCTGAATCCAGTCAATTTAAGTTGCTCGCGATCGATGGGGGCATAGGTATTGAGTTGCAGCTCACCACGCTCTCGAACCTGCTGCTCTACCTGACCACCCATGGTTTTCGCTGTTTCAAAATCTTCAAAATCAAAGATTCGGCCCGCCTTCCATACCTTACGATAACAGGCTTGCAGAGCCAGCCCGGTATTGTTCAATGTCTTGTGACCAGCGGCCAGAGGATTCTGGCTAAACTGTTGCCATAATGCAGGTGCTTGTTCGCATTGCACCATATCCAATATTTTTATCTGTGTAGTAATCTGCTGCTTGTTACTACCAGGCCTGGTTGAGCTACTTATTCTGGAATACTGACCGTATAAATAATCGACACCCTGAAATGAAGACTCGAGCAGCCGATATTTGTCCGCACTGGCCAGTTGCAATTGATACCTGGCGCTTTGAGCAGCGACCTGGAAAAACTTCAGTGCATCTCGTGTTTCTTGTTGGTTGGCATTGAGCCATGCCTCGAAATTTTCATTTTTGAGCAGCTGAGCATAAAGTTGGATATCCTTGTCATTACCTTGCCGACTGTTGAATTCGGCGCGGCGAGCTTGGGCGTAAGCATGCCATGCAGGTAGCCATTGCTCTTCGCTCATCACGCGCTCTGGTTCACTACCACGAGCTACTGCTCTATCAACATCGACCGGAGCCTGGCTTATGTAGCTATCCGCAAAAGTCTGCAAATCACTTTGAGAGCCTATTTGAGCATATTGCGGCTGCAATCGACTTGCTAGCTCTTGATAACAGAAACGATGCAAATGAACGGGGCTAAGCATTTGCTCAAAGGGCGCCTTTTGTACATTCCCATACATATCTGCCCTGGTAGCCACCATCTTAACCTGCCAATCCGTTGGTTGGTTGTGGGTGCGCAGATACGCCATATCACAAGAGCCATTAACAGCTTCATACAAATCTTTTTGCCGTCCAGCCAAGCCTACCTGCGTTACCTTTTCTTGCCATTGTTGCCGTTGATTGGCGTAACTGGCTTCTTTGGACAGCAAATCATTAAAGGCTGTACGTAACTGCGCTGCGCTATAAGGGATGGTCCGGGCTGCTGTTTCCAGCGTTTTGTAATCGGGCATTGATTTGATTGAACTTACCGCCGTGGCAAAGCTAAAGGAGTTCAGCGCGTTAGCACCTGTCAGATCAGCAATTTGCGCTGCCTGCTTTACCGCTGGATCAGGTTCTTCTATGGCGAGGTCGAGGCTCAGGGCAGGTTTAGGTGGCCAAACGCCGGTTTTAATAAGTCCTACAAACTCCAACAGGGCCAGGTAAGACTCCGGTTGTTGCGCCTCAGGTAGCTTTTTATACAGACTACCGCAGGAAGTATTTAAATCTATTTCAATCGTCCGCAGTAAGTTGTAGGTATTACGCTCTTTATTTGCGGCACTGATATTTTTGGGAGCTTGTTTGATCGCGTCGAGCAATTTGACAACTTCGGTCTTCTTATTTTGGCACATTGAAGTACACAGCTTTGTCATCTGCGCACTGCTCTGGCCCTGACAGTTCTGAGCCAGGTCAGCATACAGGCCCGGTATTTTGTCGGCGTCTACTTGCCCATTAGCGTCATAGATATTGGTATCGATAATAACCTTTTGAGCGACTGGCTGCGCGGGCGGAGCCTTTGCATTAGCTAATGCTTGCTGTCCATAACCAGCCATCTTTAACTTGAATAACTCGGAGCTCAGGGTCGCTTGTAACGCACCTACTTGATTAAACAGCTCGGAACTACGACCGTCCTCATTGGCTGCCATGGCGGTAACACAATTCATAATGGCATTTTTCGTGTCGCCACTAATACCAGCGAAGGTCTTGGCCTGTTTAAATTGTTCTGCAGAGGCGGTGCAAATTTTGGTGCAGTCAGAAGTGGAGAACATACTGTTGTCACAAACTTCCGCCGCGTCCTCGAGCTTTTGAATATAGGGGGATAAGTCGGAAGCAGCTGCACTGGCTTGTTGGAGCGCAAACAAACAAACCAACAAGGCTGGAATACGTCCCAGAAGTAATCTCATGAAAGTCCCTTTTCATTCTAGTCTAAAAATTTTTTAACTGCCCTTCGATGCTACGCGAATAATATTGCATACGCCATAGCTCTCGTTTTCTAGGGCAGGGCTCTAATAGTCAAGGTGCTGACAATTGAACTTGTCAGTACCCTGTCAGTATATGTGCTCACAACGCATCTTCTAATGTCCTATACTAAAAATCGAGAAGGCACCGCGGCAAGCTTATTCAGGAGAACATGCGTGACTGCAGAAACACTCAAGGAAATATTCTGCTCGCAAGTCAGCGACGGACCGGATTTAGCGGCGGTCGCACAACTCGCTGCGGATGCAAAGAAGGGAGGCTTCGCAGTCGACGCTGAACTACGTATACGCGTCGCGGCCATGATGGCGCATGTAGGATTTCTTGCGCCGGATCGCACTGGTGAAGTATTCGACGCATTTGCCGTCGGTTGGCTGGAGAAACCAGTGAGGGCGACACCGATCTCCACCCTCGATCTTTCAGCGGGAACCGTGAGGGATGATCTCCTGAATGCCTACTGGTCACTAGTCGAAGACGGCGTGGCGGGGAGCCTCGACGCAGCTTCAATCACAGAACGAACCGCCGGGTTGGGAGGTTTTCAGAACGAGGTTTTTCAAGACCGGCTTGCGCAATCCTCGTTGCAGTATCCAGGAGTAAAGGAGATCGCCGGGCGTTCGACTCCACCCGGCTTCAAACTAGCGACCCTGGCTGCGTGTCCGCTCGGCTCGATAGGAAGGCAATATCACGACCTGATCGTCGACAACGGATTCGATCTTGAGGTGCTCGACGGTCATGCACTCGGTTTGTCTAAGCTCCCACCCCCTCTCGACTTCCTCAACGCGCGCAATCTGCAGACCCATGATCTATGGCATCTAGTCGCGGGATACGAGACAACAGTTCTTCACGAATTCGCGATCGCTGCATTTCAGCTGGCGCAGTTCGGTCATAGCTACTCGGGCAGTTTGATGGCGGTGATGACGGGGGTTGCTGCCTTAAGTCCGGCAATCGGTTTTCCAATCTTGATGGATGCCGTGCTCACCGCATGGGTGCACGGGCGCGAGACTTCACCCATGATAGGCATTCACTGGGAAGACTCATGGAACCTCAGCGTGGAAGAAATCCGCCAGAACTACGCAATCTCGCCCTACGCGAGTCCACACCCCGCGAACCTCTTCGAACTCGGAGCCGCGTAAGCCTGAAGATGGCTCTGACAAGTTAACTTTTTTTAGGGCCAGAGAAATCTGACCTCTTCGTCCAGACAATCGCCCTACTCCACTCATTGAGCGCAATGACTCCAAGATTCAGGTAATGCTGCGCTCGAGCCAGATGCCTACCAAGATTAAACGGATTACTGATGGCAGCATGAACTTTCAGGAATCGCTGCGCCTGCCTAACTAACGCAAACCCCTGTCAGCACCTCGACTCGGCTTCTCAATCAGAACATGTTGTTCCTTAGTAGCCCATTAGCCTGTAGCATTTATGAATGAGCTTATTCGATCAAAGAGACAGCTGCCCGGTGTGTGATGGCGGAAAAGTAACCGCGATTTTGGAGTTACCCTACTCAAGCGGTGACGTTTGCACTTTTTTATTTGAGTACTACCGACTGGAAGAGTTGTTCAGCAGGGCAGACTGGGCTAGCCGCGTTGGCAATACCCCCTACGCACTCGATTCCTGTCAAAATTGTCAGGCGATATACCAGCGCTTTGCGCCAACATCAGCGTTCGCTGCTGAAATCTATGCACAATGGATAGGTCGGCCATCAGTAGGCACGTCTCAAAAACTCAAGTATTTGAATGGCCAAAGCGGAGAGCATTGGCAATTTCAGAGTTTTGCAGAACACACTCATAAGCTGAGCGAAGCCATGCGCCTGACCAAGTTACTCATAAACCAGACCGGCAAGCGCTATCCCCGCGAACTGAAGGTTCTGGATTACGGTCTTGGCACGGGTGTATTTGCCCGCGCGATGCAGGCGTGCGGCTGCCGTGTCTTCGGCTATGACCTCGCGGATAATCGACAGCAGGCGGCGCGGGAGTCCGGCATCCAAATGCTCTCGTACGGAGACATAGCTCATGAGCACTTTCATTTTATCAATACAGAGCAGGTTTTTGAGCACATACCATCACCGCTGCAGACGGGGAAATATCTTGCTTCGGTACTCGAGCCTACGGGATTTTTAAAGGTCAGCGTACCTTTTTGTCGTTGGGTGGAGCGAGGCAAGCATTCCATCAACTGGCATGAAAAGAATCGCTATAGTGACTACTCACCTATGCCCTATCAGCCGCTGGAGCATCTAACTTACTTTCGTCGCCCGTCTCTTTTAGCACTGGGAGAACGCATAGGTTTGAAGGAGGTCAGGCCACGCATTATTGACGAGCTAAATTACTCTGTGGGCTGGCTGCACTCCAGACAGGCACTGAAGAATCTGGCATCAGCCTATGTTAGGCAGAAGTTTAAAAACTATTTCCTGTTCTCCAAGCCCTCTGTCGGAGTACTACCAAACTAACTTCAGAAAACCGCTGAAGTCATTACTTGAAGATCAAGCAACCGCCCTGCCACATTCTGTAAGCGCACCGACCTAAGGTCACGGTAGTCGTTAGCGCGAACCAGGTGCCTGCCTGTATTGAAAAAGGCATACACAGCGGCCATGGCTAAGATTGAATCAACAGTAGTGTACGACCGCTCACTGATGATCTAAGGAGAGAATCGGTGGCGTTTGTATGTGCTCGTCCCCCGCTGCCACCGAAATTCACAACTTAACTTGACGGTCCCGTAAAATGCACGCCACTTAAAGGCGCTAGCGTTATAGTACCGGCCCCAAGATGGCGATTGAATTGTTCCACAATCGTCGGCCGAGAGACCAGTTTTCTACTGCCTGTTTTGACACTACTATCGAACTATCTATATAAACCTGCTGACGTTCTCGAATAGTTCGTGTGAGCTCTGGGTCATACAGCAATATATTGTTCTCATAATTCAGGTCAAAGCTACGCCGATCCATGTTAGCCGAGCCAATCAGAGTAATCTGGCCATCCAGGGTCAATGTCTTGCTGTGCAACAGGCCACCCTCATACTCAAGCAGTTCCACCCCCGCATCGAGCAAATCGGCATAATAACTGCGGCTGGCGGCCGCCACTTCAATCGAATCGTTTCTCGCTGGCAATATGAGCGTAGTGTGGACGCCACGATAAGCCGCAGCACATAGAGCGCTCTGCATCGATTGGTCGGGCACATAGTAGGGGGTAGAAATCACCAATTCTTCGCGGGCACCGAAGATCAGTGACTCAAACATCTCCGACATTGCCGAATGCCGAAGGGTCGGGCCGCTCGCCACGACCTGGGCTACAGTATTACCGGCTAACGCAGGAGTTGTTTGCTCACTGTGAGCATGCAGGTCTTCTCCCGTGTAAGTCATCCAGTCGGTGGCGAAGAGCAACTGGTTTTGGCGCACGACAGGCCCGGTTAGACGAATCACTGAATCCACCCAAGGTGCGTACTTTGCCTTGACCCGAAATTCAGGGTCGGCGCAATTCTGGCTGCCGCAGAAAGTCACCCGGCCATCGATTACCAGAATCTTGCGATGATTGCGCAGGTCTATGCGGCCCTGCAGAGGTCGTAGCAGAGGATTACCCAGAGGCAACGCCACGGCTGTTTTTACACCAGACTCAGCCATTTCGCGCCACAAACGCGATCTCAACAACGCACGGGAACCCAGAGCGTCCACCATGGCACGACAAGTCACTCCCCGGCCGGCCGCGCGCTTGAGTGCTTCCGCCATCCTGCTGCCGTTGTTATCCGTAAGCCAGATGTAAAACAGCAGGTTAACCTGCTCCGTGGCAGCGTCAATATCGGCGACCATATGCTGGATGGTAGCGTTGGAGTCAGCCATCAGCTCCGCGTGATTGCCCGCTACCGGCCGGAAACCGCTGATCGATGTTCCGACACGAAACAAATGCATATAATTTGGAGGCACTTGCACGAGAGGGTCATCCACGGTGATCGGCTGCGGAAGCTCCTCGATTGCTTTATCCATAGAGTTGCGATTGCGTCGCCCTATATTGGTCTCACCCAGCAGCAGATAGGCCAGGACGCCAAGCACTGGCAAAGACCCTACCACCGCTAACCAGGCAAGGCGAGCGGCCGGCTCTCGATGCGGTCGTAGCAGGATACGAACTACAACCGCCCCTACCGCCAATAGATGTAACAACAAAAAAAATAGGCTCTGAGTCATAGGCCTAGATTGCACCATCGCTACCTCTGCTACAAGACCGAGCCTCCATAGATCTCTCAGAGCGGTACTGACATATCTATCGCAGATTTTTCAACGCAGAGCAGGGTCTGGTTTATCAGCATCTATGTCGAGACTGCGCATCGCTTGCTTCAACTCAGCATCAGACAGCGACCCCATTTCGTGCAGCGACACCAGCGTTGCTTGCACAATATGGCGCTGGCATATTTCAAAATGATCACGCAACGCTGCTCGCGACTCGCTCAAACCATATCCATCGGTACCAAGCACCGTATAAGTCGGCGGCATCCAACGCGCAATACTATTAGGTAATGCCTTCATATAATCAGAGACGGCAACAACCGGCGCGGAAACATCAGCAAATAATTGTTGGATGTAGGGCACCTGCTGCTGCGCCAAAGGGTGTAAACGGTTATAGCGCTCGCAAGCTTCAGCCTCACGAGCTAGCTCCGTATAGCTGGTTATGCTCCAGATATGCGCCGCGTAACCCAATTGCTGCAGATGCTGCGCCGCAGCAATAGCCTGCTGCATAATCGAACCGCTGGCCAGCAAATGCACTTCTGGCCCCGACGCTGTACTGCGCTGCCAACAATAGGCGCCGCGCAAGACGCCCTCGTCAACGCCTGTGTCGCTAGCCATGGCGGGCATGACATGGTTCTCGTTGTAGACTGTCAGGTAATAGAAAATATTCTCTTGCAGTTCATACATACGATAAATGCCATCGCGCACAATTATCGCCAGCTCATAGGCAAAGGCAGGGTCATAGCTCTTAAGGTTGGGCACGGTGCTGGCGAGCACATGAGAGTGTCCATCTTGATGCTGCAGGCCTTCTCCGTTAAGCGTAGTACGACCGGCAGTGCCACCCAGCAGAAAACCACGACACATCATATCGGCGCAGGACCAAATCATATCGCCGACGCGCTGAAAACCGAACATAGAATAAAATATGTAAAAGGGTATGGTGGGCACGCCATGCACCGCATAGGCGGTACCCGCCGCCAAAAATGATGCCATGGCACCGGTTTCGCAAATGCCCTCCTGCAAAATCTGTCCGTCGGTAGCCTCTCGGTATGACAGCAGACTTTCGGCATCGACCGGAGTGTAATTCTGACCCTCGGGGGAATAAATTCCATTAACCTTGAATAGGCCGTCCATTCCAAAGGTGCGTGCCTCATCAGGCACAATCGGCACGATATATTTCCCCAGCTCAGCATCCTTCATTAACACCCCCAGCATTCGTACCACTGCCATAGTGGTAGATGCCTCACGCTCTCCAGTGCCCTGCAGAAATGTTCTGAGGGTATCCAGGCTTGGCGCCTGCAGCGGCGGACACTCGACAGTTCGTTGCGGCAGGTAGCCACCCAAGTTTTCACGCTGCTGCTGTAAATAGACCATTTCTGCACTGTCTTCGGCGGGCCGGTAAAAGGCCGCTGCCTTGATTTCAGATTCTGATAATGGAATCGCATAATCCGAGGCCAGTTGCAGGCGCTCTTCGGCATTGAGGTTTTTCTTCTGGTGAGCGGTGTTGCGGCCCTGAGCAGATTCACCCATGCCGTCGCCCTTTACGGTTTTAATCAGAATAACCGTGGGCTTGTCCTGCGCTGTTGCAGCGCGCTGGTAAGCGGCAAAAATTTTCTTCGGGTCCTGGCCTCCGCGCTTGATCTCTCTTAGCTCTTCGTTGGTCAGCGAATTCATCATCTGCTCCAGCGCCGGGTCACCGTCGACCCAATGCTCACGTTGGGCATCCCCAGCCATAATGGAATAGCGCTGGTAATCTCCATCCACACAATCTTCCATGCGTTGACGCAGAATGCCCTCAGTATCCTGGGCCAACAAACCATCCCAGCCGCTGCCCCAAATAACCTTGATCACATTCCAATCGGCGCCACGGAACGAACGCTCCAACTCCTGAATGATTTTGCCGTTACCCCGCACCGGGCCATCCAGGCGCTGCAAGTTACAATTCACGATCAGTACCAGATTGTCGAGCTTGTCCCGCGCGGCAATATTAATAGTACCCAGTACTTCCGGCTCGTCGGACTCGCCATCGCCGACATAGCACCATATCTTCCCCCCGGTACGTGGCTTCAACCCTCTGTTTTCCAGGTACTTGGCAAACCGCGCCTGATAGATGGCAGTGGGCGTGGAGAGGCCCATGCTGGCATTAGGTAACTGCCAGAAATCGGGCATGGAACGCGGATGGGGATAGGAGGACAAACCACCTCCATCTGCCAGTTCACGGCGGTAATTAGCCAAGCGTTTGCCGTCGAATCTGCCTTCGAGAAATGCCCGCGCATAGATACCCGGCGCGGCATGAGGCTGCGGCATCACCAGATCACCACCATAGTCCTCCGAGCGACTCCTGAAGAAGTGCTGAAAACCCACTTCCAGCATGGTGGCAGCCGACGCATAGGTGGCAATATGCCCACCGACACCCCTGCCTTGATCCACCGCCTGTAACACCATCGCCATCGCGTTCCAGCGAATGATGTTTTCGATCCGTTTCTCCAACGCAATATTGCCCGGGTATGGCGCCTGCTCAGAGGGAGGAATGGTATTTACATAGGGTGTATTCAGAGTTGCCTCACTGAGCGCAATACCGCGCGTTAGTACATGGTTTTGCAAGGAACGCAGAATATCGCGCACCCCCGCTTCTCCATATTCGCGGTAGATGTTTTCCAGCGACTCGATCCACTCATTGCGATCTTCTGCCAACTCATCTATATAGCCCGGAAATGGCTGTTCTGACATACTTTTACTCACTCGATCCAGGGGGGGCTGGAAACTGTTTAGATACCCCTAGTATAGAGATCAAGCCGAGTTATCGATTGCAAATATGCCCAATGATTGGGGACATTTAGCAATTATAAGTATATATTCTCTGAAATATTAGACTGATATGCCAAATGAAGCTAGATCGAACAGACTACCAGATTCTTCACCACATCCAGAACAATGCCCGCATCAGCAATATTGATCTGGCCGAAATCGTCGGCCTGTCGCCCTCTCCCTGCTTGCGGCGCGTCAAGGCGCTGGAAAGAGAAGGTGTCATCAAGCGCTATGCGGGCATCGTGGACGCCAGCGCGGTCGGGTTGCCTATTTCCATTTTCGTTAACGTGTCATTAGTCCGCCAGGAACGTATGGGACTAGAGGAGTTTGAGCAACGGATTAGTTCATATCCCGAAGTGATGGAGTGTTACCTGATGACCGGTAGTTCAGATTATCTGGTGCGAGTCGTGGCGCCTGATTTACAAGCCTATGAACGCTTTCTCGCCGACAAACTTACGCGCATTCCAGGGGTGGCAAATATACAATCGAGCTTTGCCCTCAAACAGGTGGTCTACAACACCGAACTACCTCTGCCAAAGGCGCAGTCATCACCCTGACTCAATTGTGCAATGGCCATAGCCTCACGGAAATGGCCCGCAGCGAAACCGCCCGGTTATTTTCATAGTAGCTGGTGTTGCGTATCGCTTCGGGAATGAGCTCGCGATGCGCCACGCGGTAACTTCTTAGCTTTTCACTACCGGTTGGGCGACTCAACTTATCATCACTCACTCTTCTCCCCCTTTGAATGTCCATCCAGCAAGTCAAATACACCCTCTTCGTGCAATACCCGCATACCAAGTCTCTGAGTCGAAACGCCCCTACGCAACAGGTAGTCGAAGCGAAGACGCCCCTCACCCTCTTCCGCTTCAAAATTACGGCAGTCAATCTCATCGGTGATGCTCAGCTGCTCACTCAGTTCGATCAGATGCGATGAGAACATAAACAGGCAATCTTCCTTGGCCGCAAAACGTTCCAGAACGGCTAACGATGCATCAAATGCGTCCTTCACATTCGTCCCCTTGAAAGGTTCGTCCATGATCGCCACGACCCGGTAGCCTTCTGCAACTGCTTGTGCGACAGCCCTGATTCGCAATGCTTCAGCACGGAAATAGCTGATACCGCTACTCAGGTCATCACTTAGAGAAATCGAGCTAAACAGCCGTTGCGCTGGAACAAAGCTAAAATTTCTAGCCGGCACACCCATGCCTAAATGCGCAAAGTAACATGCCGCGGCAAAGGCACGCAGATAAGTCGTCTTACCGGCCATGTTGGGCCCAGTCAGGAACAACACTCGGCGCTTCTGATTAAGCTCTACCGGATTGGCAACTGCGTTCTGTACAAATGGGTGAACCAGTCCCTCGGCATGAACTCGAAGCGGCCCCTTCTCGATATTCGGCAAAATAAATCCATTCTTGTCGGTAGCATCCGCCATCGCTACGAGCGCGTCGATCTCGGAGACAAGCTGCAGCAAACGGACCATCGTTCCCTTCTCGTGTAGCCTGAACACCTGATCAAGGCGCAGCACCTTCCAGAGCCGTCGCCCAGTATCATCATCAGAAATCTGCAACAGTCTTGGAAGGTCGAGCAGTGCACTCATTTCCTCCAATAGAGGCGCCAACTCACCAACAGGCGATGCCAGTTCGAGCTGTTTAGCGAAACTCCGTAGCGCAACAATGAGTTTGCAGGAGATCTGAACCCCGTACACAATCGCAGAATAGTGCCTGTTGTTATTGGCCCATAGTGAAAGGGCACCAAGGCCAAACTCCAGTACATTTTCCTGTGTCACGCTCGGCAAAATTTCTTCAGCATAATGCTCAGCTCGGCCAGCAAGATAAGCGGGGGGTAGCTTCCTGAAAGCTTGCCGATGCGCGAGAATGAAGGTAATGGATTCCTGTGTTGCGGTGATACGCGCGGCATTGGACCAGGGACGTTCCATTCGCCTGCGCAGAGCCCTCGCACCACCTTCAGATTGCGCAAGATTACAAAGCTGGAAGAGGCTCGCACCTTCTCCATCCGTGTGGAAAATTTCAAGGTCCTTGATAGTCTGAACATCGAGGATCATGATGTCGGAATCCACCCGCGAGGGGCGTAAAGCTTCTTTCTCTGGCGTTAAGGCAGAATCCATATGGTTAAGTCTCCTCGTGACTCGCGCAGATTGCTAACCCCTGCTTGGACGGTCAGTGATCACTGCCGCCTACAGATACCCGAGGGGCGGCTCTACCGCTACAGTGACCTGCTGGCAGCGATCTAACGAAAAATGCCTCGCTCCAGAATCGTGCCCTGCCCAATGGGCCTACCCACAGCCAACCATAGACTGTAGGTGTCGGTCGTAGTGGCACCCACGCCAACGGTCAAAGGCCCAACCGGAGTCCGACCGGTAAAGTAAACCGAGCCACCATAGACAACACCGTCATCAACCAGATCGAGCCTGTTGTTAAACTCGCCTGCCTGCAACCCCAGACCGGCATACAACGCCTGCCCGCGAACCGACAGAATCTCCTTCACCTGCCACAAATAGCTCGTGGACACAGTCCAGTATTCCTCGGTTCTGACCTCTCCCAACTGATAACCGGGAAAACTGCCCGGGCCGCCGATTTTGAAGTAGCGATCTCCGGGCAGATCACCACCAAGACTGGTACCGCCCGCCGCCGACAACCAGATAACATCATTACGTACCGGCAAGGCCGTCGCCGCGCCTACTTCCAGTCGCTCCCAGTCACGATCTGCACCCATAGACTCATCGCTTTGCGAGAATTCCAGTGCCAGAGCAACGCCACTGGTCGGATTAAAAGAATTGTCACGGCTGTCGAGGGTGAAAGAGAATTGGACACCGGCATCTGTCACCTTCTCCTCAGGCAAAACGGGATTACCTGTGGAAACATTGATATCGCGCTTGGCATACAAGTAGCCGAGGCGAACCTGGCTCAGGTTGCCCAAATTGAGGCCCAGATCGGCGCCGCCTTCAAGATCCCCGAAACGGTAAACGGCCACCCGGTCTCCATCGGTGAACAGGTCCTCCGTCGACCTGCTTAACGCCAGTCGTGGCTCCACAAATAAAGTCTGAGAGACTTCCAAAGGCTGGTAAAAACGGGAAGATATAAAGCTGTCGTAGCCGAGCTGCAGCTCATTGCGCCATTGGGCGCCCAGCGCGTTAAGCCACGTCCGCTTGTGCTGAGCGTAGACAGAAAACGCAAGGTCTCCCTTTTCAGAAGCGTATAAGCCGAGGTCAAATTCCAGATAATTGGGTCCTACGCGCTTTTCCTTGGGCAGCCACACCAGTGTCGGATTCTCAGGGTCGCCCTCCAGCCGATACTCCACCGACTCAAATTCCTGAAGGGCAGACATGCGCTGAGCTTCGTCGCTAATAGCCTGCGTATCAACCGTATCACCGGCACGTACTTGGGAGCGCTGGGCCAGAAAATCTGGATTGACCCGCTCCAGCCCATCAAAACGAACACCAGCCAGTTGCGCCTTTATCTCCTGACCTGAGGTGACCGTACCACGCCAGGCCAGGTATTGTGCCTTCGGCACCGCGAGCGCGCTTAGCTGGTCGGCAACCGCTCTAGCGGCAGCTTCGCCCAGAGGTATGGTGGCCGGGATTTTCTCGAAATCGGCGGTTCCAATATCACCCATATGCACATCAATACGAATATCGCCGGCGCCAAGTGAGTTCAGCTGCAGTTCCTCGTTGGCACGAATCATCACATCCATACTGCGCCCGACCAATTGCGTGGCGCTCTGCAGCTGTGATGCATCAACTGCCGGCTCAACCAGATTGACCACAATAACCAGATCCGCACACAAATCGCGGGCAACATCCACCGGGATGTTGCGCACCATACCACCGTCAGACAAAACCTGAGTGTCTGTGATCACCGGCGCGAACGCACCCGGGATGGCCATACTCGCGCGCATAGCCGTAGCGAGATCACCCTGCTTGATAATGACCATATCGCCGGTAACCATGTCGGTTGCCACCGCTCGAAACGGAATCGGCAGTCGGTCAAAATCGGGCTGCATACGCGACTGAGCGACGTAACTGCGCAGTAAGTCCTCAATCGAACTGGTACTGACAAAACCACCGGGGAACATGACTGCTCCGTCCTTGATGCCCAGCTCCAGATTGTTACTATACGTCACCCCGGAGCGCTTCTGTTCAATAGGCTCCAGTTTGCGCCTGCCCTGCCCACCCACGATCAACTTCCAATCAATACCGGTGACAAACTCCTCCAGCTCAGCCGCGGGAATACCGGAGGCATAACCCGCCCCAACCAAGGCACCCATACTGGTACCGGCAATACAATCAATGGGTACCTGTATCTCCTCGAGCACTTTGAGCACACCCACATGAGCGCCGCCCTTGGCCCCGCCCCCTGCCAACACCAGACCGACCCTGGGCCGCTCGGTCGCGCCAGATTCAAACTCCGCCATTGAATCTGCTACGGGGTTTAATGCGCATGCAAACAATATGCAGCCGGCAAACCGACACCAGCGAAAATTGGCACCACTATTCATAGCCACAGGTATCTCCAACGATAAAATAAGTACAGGCATAACCGGATATCAGCACGTCTGATTATGCCAGGGAATGGTCGACGCCAGTCACGCGCCATTCTACAGCATCGCTACCGTTATGGCTCTGGCGTGATCAGGCTGCGACTTGCTGCTGGCAAGTTCAGGGCAATTTCGGGACTTGCCCACGCGGTTCTGCCAAGTTGCGTAACTGAGACAAGGCAAATCCATCCAGTGGCCGCTAAATACCTGTCCGTCATATCCAGAGCAACGTAGACTGCAACATTAACTGGCGACCTGAGTGAAATCACATGTTCTTTGGCTGGAAAGTAGTGGGTGGTGCTGCCGTTGCCCAACTCTTTGTTATTGGGTTTTTTTCCTACACGTTCAGCCTGCTGGTCATGCCCCTGCGCAATGAGTTCGGGGCGAGCCTGGAACAGGTGATGTACAGCATGACACTGTGCACACTCGTGGGTATGTTTATGAGCCCTCTCGCCGGGGCCATGATAGATCGCTACCCGGTACGTTGGTTGATGATCGGCGGCGCGGGCATTTATGCAGCGGGTATGTGGCTGCTCGCACAGGCCAGCAGCATCACCATGTTTAGCGTTATTTTTGGCGCCTTTGTTGGGTTGGGCAATGCATTTGTAGGCCCCATGCCCGCCAATGCAGCCATCTCGCGCTGGTTTACCGCATCCCGCGGAAAAGCGCTGGGGTTTTCGGCCATCGGAACCTCTGTGGGCGGCATGTTGCTTCCAGTCCTGTTCACATGGTGGATTGCAGACTTTGGCTGGCGCGGCGCGCTGCAAAACTTCGCCGCCTCCATTGTGCTGGTCCTGATACCTATCATGTGGTGGACCATTTACGGCAAGCCGGAAGACAAAGGCTTGCAGGCCGAAGGGCTAGACAGCCCACAGCCAACCGCCCTGCCGGACGAGCAAGCTATGCAAACAATGGACATTCTGCGGCAGCCTGCTTTCTGGCTGATCGCAGCAAGCCTGGGCCTATTACTGGCCACCTACGGGGCCATCCTCGCCAATCTAACCCCTTACGCAACAAGCCTGGGGCGCAGCGATGGACAAGCCTCTAGCCTGCTGATGACCATTGCCGTCGCCGGTCTTACAGGCAAAATCATTTTTGGTATTGCAGCCGACAAGTTCAGCCTCAAGTTTGGCCTTGGCATCGCCCACGTTTTGGTGGCGGTGGGCTTTCTGATGCTGTCGACCAAACCGGAATATACAGGCATGCTTGCGGCCTGCGCTTCAATTGGACTGGCCGCTGGCGGTATGCTTCCTGTGTGGGCCTCCATGCTGGCACAGGTATTCGGTGTCAGCAGCTTCGGGCGAGCCATGGGTATGATGGGACCGGTCATCACACTGATTGTGATGCCGAGCTTTGTCATCGTCGGCAGAGTTGTCGACACTACCGGCAGCTACACGCTATTGCTGCAAGGGTTCGCGGGCGTTCTCGCGATAGCCATTTTACTGCTCTTGCCGCTGCGCATGGAGCGCGCCGGCTAGCATAAAGGTAGACCAATAAAGGGTACTGACCAGTTAACTGGTCAGTACCCCTCACAGGGCTGAAGCCCAGATGTTAAAAATGCAGACGTAAGAAGAGCTATGAACCGAGAAGATACAATTGATACAACCAGGCGCGTACTGGACCTCATTGCGGTTAAGAACCTCGAGTGCGCTCCATCACCGCAGCGGCTATCGAGCAGCATGTTTGTCGAAGCCGAGCGCTTTGAGCGAGATCGAGAGCTCTTTGCGAGAACTCCTCATGTGGTCGCCTACGGCAGTGAAATTAAACGCGGTCACTATTTAACCCGCACAGTCGCAGACGTTCCTGTGCTGTTAGTACGTGACGAGGACGATATACTCAGGGCGTTCCTCAATGCCTGTGCGCATCGCGGTGCCTGCGTGGCACATGGAGCGGGCGAGGCACATCGTTTCAAGTGCAGTTACCACGCCTGGTGCTACGACCAGACGGGCAAGCTTATTGCCCGACCCGGTGCTGAACATTTTGATGGTATTGACGAGGCGACGCTCGGGCTCAAACCGCTCCCCATCAGCGAGATGAAAGGACTAGTCACTATCGGACTGCAAGCCGGCGTTGAAGTGGACGGGCACCTCGACTCAGTCGCCCCCGCGCTTGCTTACCCGTTTGAGAATTACGAGCACCTTGAGACGCGCGAATTTCCCGTCGCTGCGAATTGGAAACTCGTGGTCGATGTGAACTTCGAGGGATATCACTTTCCTTTTCTCCACAAGCAGTCACTGCATCCGTTTGCTTTGGGGAATGCATCTTTCGATCTTTTCGGGCGTCATTGTCGCTGGGCTTTTCCTATGCGGTCGATCGAGGAGCTGCGCGACTTACCAGAAGACCAATGGCCAGATTGTTTCGACGGCACGGTTGTGTACTTTCTGTTCCCCAGTTGCGTTCTGGTACAGGGGGCCGCAACGTCTCAAATGATACGGATTGACCCCGGCTCACATCCGGGCGAGGCACGCGTGCATTTCAGTTACATGTTAACCGGGCCCGCTAACGAAGAAGAGCGTGCCCTTCATGCTCAAGGCGCGCAGTTCGCGAACGATCTTCTGCGCGGCGAAGATTTTGTTGCTGCAGCCGAGTGCCAGCAAGGATTTGAGAGGGGGCGCGATTCAATCGTCTTGGGGCGGAACGAACCGCTCCTTCAGCACATTCACAGAGTCTGGGATGAAGCCATTGGGATGGTTCTAAAAAGCTAACGCTGAGGAACCAGGAGATTCTAGCGCACGAGTCTTAAGCCACCGCCCTACTCCGCTCACCGAACGCTCCGAAGTTAAGACTACGATAATGGTGTGCGCCAACATGGTGACTACTTGGGTAGCGCCAGACGGCACAAGAAATGATATCGGGTGGCAATCGGTGACGCTTGAATGCGTTCACCCACCGATTCTAACGCAGTTGAAAACTTACCTTGTCAGTACGCCTAAGCGGTTTCGTGCTCAGCGTTGTGTTTTAGCTGCAGGACGACGTAAAACCCCCAACCCGGCCAAGGCCGAAGCAAAGAACAGCATGGCACCGGGAAGCGGCACTACTGCCGGGTTGGCCACGGTACCAGCCGCTGAAAAAGTGTATAAGCCGCCCAGGGCGTCAGCTGTAAAAATCAGGCTGCCGATTGTATCGTCGAACCCATTCAGGCTCCAGGTACCGACAAGCGTCAAATCAAGTGACTGAGCGGTTTGTACGTCCGTGACAATATTTGCCGCCGTAAACGCGCCGCCGTTGGAAAACGTGAGAACCGGACCCGCTGTGGCCGGATTGAAACCGAAGCCGGAAAAACTGGCCAGACTACTGGCGGCGAACGCAAAATCGTTAGCACCGGCGGCGATGGTTACCGGTGCTGGAAACGCAAGGCCAGTGGCGCTGGTCAAATCTGTACCGCCCGTGGGGACATAGGTGCCAAAAAAGGCCATTTCGCTGCCAGCGCTTATTTGTGCAGCAGAGACCGACAGGGAAATCCCTGCGCCCATCATCAACGACAGGACAACAGAACTGATTTTCTTGACTACATTTACAGTTTTCATTATGACTTTCCATGAATGGGTTAAGTGTTGCCTAAGCGTGGTTATCCGATGGTGCGCTTAGCGCCATCTCCTGAATCTCATAGGCTCTTACAGATTTTTGCCCAGCAAGGTTCTAAAAAAGTGTCAAACCTGCCAGCCTCGAAGGCTCGCTCAACCGAAGCGACGTCGAGAAAACCCAATACCTGCCAGACCTGCAATCAGCAATAGTAAAGTGGCGGGGGTTGGGACCGCGTTGGACTCGGTAATCGAAGAGAACGTGGAAAAACTACTGCCCTGCTCGCCAGAAAACGTCCATTGCCCTGGGGTATCGTCAAACCCTGTCGCGCTAACGAAACCGCTGCCAGTCAGGTTGATTTGATCTGAGTCCCGAAACATCAGACTCACATCCAGCAAACTAAAGCTATAAGTGATGGCGCCCACATTGATTGTCCATAGCGGCGCAATAGGTGTAGTCGTTGGAATAAAAACCAAGGCATTAAAGGTCGCACTGCTTCCCAGCGCCGGAAGATAATCTCCGCTCGCTGCCGCGACTAGCGCGAAACTCACATCCAAACCCGTGGCGTCGCTAAACTCGACTCCCGTGCCGCCAGTAGTTGAGAACAATCCCCCAAAACCAATGGCGCCATTAATGGGCATGGCAGTGGCCGAAATCGGTAAAGCCAGTAACAGCACTGCCAACCATTGTCGTGGAAGACACTTATTCAGACTCTCAACAAACAACATTACTCAAGCTCCATACTCGCACTGATCAATCCGTAAAGGATCGCCAGTGAAACCGCGGACCACCTGGTTGGAAATCCGTCGACACACCAGCTAATGCAAGAGTAGGGCCACATTGCGAATCTAGCCGCCACCAGCCAATCTTATGGTGCAAGCCGTGACCTGGTTCCCAGTATTGAGCCCGCCAAGCACACGAGCACCTTTAAGACCTAGGCAGGGATATAGTGCGGTTGAAGGGCTTGGCGCAGACTGTAAAGAAAGCTGACCCATTCAATGCTTCAGAAATGGCCTGCTGTGATCTGGTTCCCAGTTTCGGATAGAGCGAGCAAGCCAAAATGTCAGACTGTGAAATGGTTCTCTCGTCTCACGCCGATGTTTGGCGCGGATAGCGAATATAGTGTAAAAAAAGCTGACAGTTTAAGTAGTTTGCTGCTCTGAAATGCCTCCGCCGTGACTGGTGAGATGGTGTTCCATCGGGTTAACTTGGGAACCCCCGCGACAGACTAGCGAGCGTATATTTGTTGCCCTTCCTTGTAGGTAGACAGGACTTGAATGTCCTTAATGTCCATCGGCTCTACGGTCAATGGGTTCGCGTTCAATACTGCAAAATCCGCCAGTTTGCCAACTGTGATAGAGCCCTTTTGATCCTCTTCAAAATACTGAAAGGCTGCGTCAAGCGTAATCGCCTTGAGTGCCTGCAGCGGTGTGACGCGCTCATTGCTGCCAATCACCTGGCCGCTGCGGGAGAGCCGGTTAACCGCCGACCAAACCGTAAACATTGGGTTCAGAGGGGTTACCATGTAGTCGCTGTGATTAGTAAAATGAAGTCCCAACTCCGTGGCCGACCGCATCGGAGACAAAAAATGAGCTCGTTCTACACCGAGATTTTCCACATGTACATCGCCCCAGTAATAGGCATGATTGCTAAAAAAGGCCGGTACCATGCCAAATTTGGCGTAGGCCTGTAGCTGATCCTGGCGCACAAACTGAGAGTGAATAACGACGGTACGACTATCCTCTGCCGTATTGGCCTTATGAGTCCGGTGTGCACTCAGCAGCATATCAATCGCCGCGTCCGCATTGGCATGGACAAAAGCCTGCATATCCGCAGCGTAAACGGCACCTAGCACAGCATCGAATTGCTCTACCGGCATCATGGGCTCTCCGCGCCAGTTCTGTTCACCGCCGGGCCCACCCGTCAGATACGGTTCGCTAAAAAAAGCGGTTTTTCCCTGTGGCGACCCGTCGCTAATGATTTTGATTCCGCCGAGCTTCAGTCGATTTTGGTAGCCTTTGTATTCAGTGTGCTCGGCGGCAAATTTTGGAACCTCGGCGTATGAACCCAGCGCGACCAAATCCAGAAACAGATCGTTGCGGGCAGCAGCCTCTTTCAGCAGCTCGAATTCTTCATAACCTACCAGTCCATCTTGCGCGGTAGTGACTCCATTGGCTGCATAGTGCTGCTGTGCTTTAACAAGATTGGCGAAACGCGCCTCACCCTGTGGCCGCGGCAACACGCTGATCGCCGGAAACCAGGCGGTCTCCATTAACAGCCCCAAAGGCTCGTTGCTGTTTGGACGGCGCACAATAATACCGCCTTCTGGCGTTGGCGTATTTTCATCGTAGTTGATTTGAGCAAAGCCCTGGCTGTTGAGCACCCCTCCGTGGAAGGAGACGTGAATCAAGAGCACCGGGTTGTCGGGGAAAGCTGCGTCCAGGTCGTCGCGGTTTATATGGCGGCCATCGCTGAGCGTATCTGCGTCGTAGCCAAAGCCAACCACCCATTCCCCTGGTCCAGACTGATTACGCTGCTGCTGCAACTTCATTTCTTCTATAATGTCGGCAATGCTCGCCATCGTTCCCACAGGGGCGCCAGCGATATTGGCCCAACTTGCAGCCCCCGCCGCATGGGAAAAATGACTATGGGGGTCGATAAAACCCGGCACCAGAGTGGCAGAACCCAGATCAATGATCTTAGTTTCAGTATCGATATAGGGAGCAATTTCCTCGCGACTACCCACCGCCAGAATTCTACCCGCCTTGACTGCCACCATTTCCGCATCGGGTGCGCCATCATCCATGGTAACAATAGCAGCGGCACTGAAAACCTGGTCAGCCAGCTGGCTGGGTGAAACCTCGGCTCGCTGCCCCGCACAACCAAATAAGGCGACTGTAAGACAGCATACGATCGTCAATAGTGTGTTCTGTTTCATCGTTGGGTTTCTCTGGCTTTAGACCTGAAAGGCATTATGGTTGCTAGTTTGTGACCCTAACCGGAGGATTGCAACCTGAGCTACTAAGCCAATCGTATTCCCTGATATCGTGTGGCATGCTAATTGCCATGCGGCTGCGTTATCTGACGTACAAACAGCCCGAGCCATATTTTATCGAGGAGTGCCGCTGGTATGCAGGAACTTTCCATAGAGATCTTTCAGTCGCGTATGGAGAATATCGAATTCATGAAGCGCTGTGGTGTTCGCGCGGAATCAGTGGGCTATGGCTTCGGCAAGTCGCGAATGCCGCTCGCCAGTAACGAAAACCACGTGGGTAGTATGTACCTTGGCGCACTGTCGGTGCTGGCCGAAGCGGGTGCCGCTATGTGTGGCTCAACCATTATCGATGACCAGCGGCATTTCCCGATCGTCAGGAGCATGCATCTCAATTTTTTGAAACCGGCCTACACCGATGTCTTTGCAGAGTATCAGCTGAGTGATGACACTATTGCCAGGTTGCTAGCTCAATTGGAGAGCGAGGGACGCAGTGAATACACCGCTGAGTTCGATATGCTAGATGAAAGTGGACTGATAGTGGCAACTGTAATTTCCACGATCACACTGCTCACGCGGCGCGACCAGGTCACCTGACCTGGCGGTGCCAGAGTTGACACCGGGCTTGTGTTTAGGGGCCAGTAATCTCGTGTTGGGTAGATCAACATCACAGATACTTGGAAGCTTGCTCCCGCTGCCAGACTCCATCCCCATACAAGTGCTGAGAGTGGATCAGGCGCTTGTGGTAAATCTGCACATCGTGCTCCCAGGTAAAGCCAATACCACCGTGCAGCTGGGTGGCACGATTGGCGCAGAACTCCGCAGTATCAGAGGCGCTGGACTTGGCAAGATGGGCTGCCCTGTGCGCGGTGGCCGGCGCGGTGTCATAGGCGCAGGCCGCTGCGTAGACCAATGAACGGGTCTGATCTGCCAGGATCATCATATTGACCACCGGGTGCTTCACTGCCTGGAAAAAACCAATGGGGCGGTCGAACTGGGTGCGTATCTGAGCGTACTCTGCCGTTGCCTGCAGCAGCCATTCACTGGCGCCGGCCATATCAGCGGCGACTAGCGTCAAGGTAGCAGGCAGGGCTGCCTGCAACGTCGCTGCGCCGTCCTCTGCAATGCATTCTGCCGCCACATTATTGAAAGTAACCCGGCCCTGGTCGCGGGTTAGATCAACAATGCGGTCAAAGTCGAGCTGCACACCTTCAGCGCTGAGTTCAAGCGCATACAACTTGACCGTATCACCCTCTCTGGCGGCAACTACCAGAAAGTCGACCTTTTGCAAATCCTGCACGTAAAAGGACGTGCCATTGAGCCGGCCGTCCACCGCCGTCACGTCGCTCTGATCGAGCTCATGTGAACCGTCTTTCCCGTATAAGGCAAGCGTGCCACTTTTGCCTTCGGATATCTGCTGCAGCCAATTTTCTGCAGCGGCAGTCGCCGCTTCTCGCAGCACAAATATGGTCTGCAAAGTGGATGTCAGCGGCGTTGGCATGGCCGCCCGACCCACTTCCTCGGCAACGGCAACCGCGCTCACCAGGTTCATCCCCACGCCGCCGGCAGCTTCAGGCACCGCCAGTGCGCTCCATCCCAGAGCCACCATCTCTTTCCACGCCTCCCTGTCATAACTGCCCGGCCGCTCCTTGCCGAAATAGGGATCTTCCGTGCCCGCTATCACTTTTCTTAGCGCCAGCAACGGCTGTTTGTCTTCCATAAAACGGCGCGCTGAATCCTTGAGCATCGCCTGCTCTTCACCGAATCCAAAATCTGCGGGCTGTGGCATAGGTACTCCTCCCTACTTGGTTTTCGGCATTCCGAGCACGCGTTCGCCCAGAATATTGCGTTGAATTTCACTGCTACCCCCAGAGATGGTACCGGTATAACTGTTCATATAGCCCAGGGCCCAGCGGCCATCGTCAATCGCATTGGGATCCCCAACGTAAAGGCTGGCCTCCATACCGAGCATGCCCAGCGCCACCTGATGCAGGTCCTGGCCTATCTCACTGCCGTTAAGCTTACCCTGCAGCGGAATACGCATGGCGCCGCCATTGAGTTCTTTAACACCTGCACGGCGGTAGTTCTGTGACATTGCGTCAATGCGCTCGTAGAGCTTGACCAACCGATCACGCCACACCGGGTCATCCCAAATCGGGCGTCCATTGCGTTGTTTCTCCTTAGCCAGAGCAATCAGTGTTTCGATCGCCGCATAGGGCGACTCACTACTGGCAATGGCGCCCACCCCCGCCGCTGCACCGCGCTCGCTGGTGAGCGTAGACATGGCCACTTTCCAGCCTGCGCCGACCTCGTCAATGCGCATGTGATCGGGGATGACCACGTCTTCAAGGAAAACCTCATTGAAACCAGACTCACCGGTCATCTTGTGAATCGGTCGCACGGTGACCCCGGGGATGTCCATAGGTGCAACAAAATAGGTAATGCCATTGTACTTGTCATTCTTATCGGTGCGCGCCAGCAACAGCATCCATTTGGCGAGCTGGCCTAGGCTGGTCCAGACTTTACTGCCATTCACTATCCAATTATCGCCCTCTTTAACAGCACTGGTCTGCAGGCTGACAAGATCAGAGCCCGCTCCGGGCTCGCTGAAACCCTGGCACCAGATTTCTTGCGCAGAAAATATTGGCGGCAGGTAGGTTTGCTTCTGCGACTCGGTGCCATGCGCCAGCAAGGTGGGGGCCGCCATACCCAGGCCAATCCAATTGATAAAGTATGGCACTTTAGCGCGCCTTACCTCGCTGCTGGCAATCTGCTGCAATCCTGAATGACCGTGGCCGCCATAGATTTTGTCGACATCGGTCGCGATCAAACCAGCCTCATAGCATTTAGCCTGCCAGTCCACCAGGTAATGCTTGTGATCTTCGTGGGTGACCTCGTAGGCTGCCTGGGGCAACGGTATAACAGTTGCAGCCGGCCGGTTCTCCTGCAGCCAGGCTCTGCAGTATTCTCTGAATTCTTTATGTTCGACAGTTTCCGAGGCAGCCATCACTTCACTCTATTGGGTTTTTTCAGACCGCAAAATAAAACATAGATAGCGACAATGAGCAATTTCTATCGGCTTGCCTCCACTCAACGCACCGAAAGCGCTCTGCCAAATGAATACTTGCAGAATCAGGGTTACTGACGCCGCCGTGCCGGTTCAACTCAAAAGGTCTTCAATATCACGATGGCACAAGTTGAAAAGACGGCAGAGCCAGACAGTACAAGAAATGATATTGGACCGAAATCGTTGGCACCTGTCAGTTTTCAGCCATCGAATCTACCCAAACCAGCGACTTAACTGGGCAAAATCCTATTCTATGGATGTCGGGTAGTTAAGTTAGCGATCATTCGCAGGCATCTTCTAGAAAAACTGCCTTCTTTCTTGTCTCTTTTTTGGACCGTCTTGTCTCATTCTCTGCCTAACTCACAACAGCCTGCTGGACAACAGCACGCAATGGTCTAAAATGTGACAACGCTCACAGTTTGTGGGGAATTCAGGCCGCTTGGGGCAGTAACAGCCAAGCGTACAGGGTTCTGCACACGTAATCAGTAGGACTAACATCATGATTCGTAATATCGCTTTATCACTACTTCTGGTAGTCATCACCTCACCTGCCATGGCAGCCATGATCACGGCGACCGCATCTTTGGATGGCCTGCAGGAAGTACCCCCCAACGATTCCGCGGCGACCGGTACTGCAACTTTCACTATCGATGATGTCACCGGTGGCTATGAATTCATGCTCGACGTTGACGGCATTGACGTCTTTGAGATCAAGGCCGATGCTGTCGGTGGCATTCATATTCACGAAGCTCCTGTCGGCTCTAACGGCGGAATCGTAATCAATGTAGCGAGCGACAGAACGTCTTTGGCGATACCTGCCTTCGGCATGTTCAGCATGACGTCTGCTGGCGTTGTGGATGATCTGGGTAGCGTTCTGGCTGCGCTGGCTGCCGGAGACCTCTACATCAACGTCCACACTGAAGAATACGCTGGTGGCGAAATTCGCGGTCAACTCGCTGTCGTGCCACTTCCGGGCGCTTTCCTGCTGTTCGGCTCTGCTATTTTCGGACTGCTTGCTGTTAAGCGCCGCCAACGCGCCTGATACACACCCACGGCACCTGATGCCGTGACATAAGAACCCCGCAGTGCGAGAGCCCTGCGGGGTTTTTTTATGGGGGACCTGAAGAATTGGTAATTCTCTCCTGCCAGCAAGAAGATCTTCGATATCGCGCTGGTGCATGTTGAATGTGTAGTAGAGTAAGACTGCGTAGGAAATGATGTGCGGCGGGGACGCCAAGCCGGACTCGGCGACGCTTGCAGGTTTTCATAGCCTCATACTGCCAACTTAGCCTTAATAAGTAGAGTTAAAGAAATGGAAGCTCAATTGCGTTATACGGATGTTTGCTGGGCCACATCGAGACTGCTCGTCGCGGCGGCTTGCCTGGCGATGCTGCCGAGCACGGCGCATGCGGGAACCGACTACTACAACAGTGATTCAGTCTGGAAGACGGCAGCAGAGGCTGAAGTGGGCTCCTGGATCCAGTTTCAAACTGTCCAAACCAATATCCAAGAGGCCGATCAGGTCGCCGGTATCGTTGGGGACAATGAGCAACTGGGAAGGACCCTCGGCTTTGACAAGAACAAGACCGGGCTTTGTCAGAGCGTGTACTTGCAGACGGTGGAGTCAGGCGCAGGCTTCACCTTCAATGATACAGAGGGCTCAGGCCTGGTATTCACGCCGAATGCGCTCTCGGTGGGCGATGTGAACAACCACGAAAATGACGATTTCGAGCTGCAATTCAATCCGGCCTATGGGCTTCCGCGCGCCGTGGGTTTCTACATCGTCGGCAACACGGCCGAGTCGGGCGAGAACATTCAGGTGTATGGCGTTGGGAACACCTTGCTGTTTACGGGCGGTCTGCCCGGCTATAGCGCGTTCGGCGCTTTCGCGGGTTTTGTCTCGACCGAGGGTATTACCAAAATCCGCATCAATGAGTCATCCGCCGGCGGCGATGACATCGCGCTGAAGGATGTCTGGCTTGGCCCCAATGCCACCAGCCAATCCGGCGACTTCGATGGCTTGTCCGATTGCGATGAAGTCAGCGTCTACGGCACCGACCCGACCGACAATGATACCGATAACGACAACCTGCTGGACGGATGGGAGGTGCAATACGGCTTCGACCCCATCGGGACTAATGAATCAGCTCTCGATACCGACTCCGATCTTCTGACCAATCTGCAGGAGCAAGCGGCGGGTACCCTGCCGAAAAATCCGGACACAGACGGAGACAACCTCCTGGACGGCTGGGAGCTACAATACGGCTTCGACCCGATCGGAACTAACGAATCGGCCCTGAATACCGACTTCGATCTTCTGACCCATCTGCAGGAGCAGGCGGCGGGCACCCTCCCGAACAATCCGGATACTGACGGCGACACACTCCTCGACGGTGCCGAGCTGGCCAACACGGCTCTTGGTTACGACCCGCTTACCTTTAACACGCTTCGGGCGGGTGATTTCAACGTGAATGGAAACATCGTGGGACCGGGCGCTGACTTGTCGGGTGCAGATCTCTCGGATGCAGACCTCGCAGGCCTCACCGAAGGCACTCTCAACGGCGTATCGGGACAGCTGTCGGCTGCTTCCGGGATGACACTTCCCGATGGTTACATTATCAGGAACAACTACATAGTGGGCCCCGGTGTCGACCTGACAGGCGCCAACCTGACAGATACAGACCTGCGGGGCGCATTCTTGACAGGTGCAGAGCTAAGCGCCGCGGTCCTCGTGAATGCCGACCTGCGCGGCGCCGACATGACGAACGCGAACCTCGCAGGTGCAGACCTGACCGGTGCCGACCTGTCGGAGGAGGATGGTCC
Source organism: Candidatus Litorirhabdus singularis (assembly GCF_026262625.1). GTDB lineage: Bacteria > Pseudomonadota > Gammaproteobacteria > Pseudomonadales > Halieaceae > Litorirhabdus > Litorirhabdus singularis. The sequence goes on along the minus strand of NZ_SHNN01000001.1, from coordinate 1,732,098 downwards.
CTGCTGCCCGCCTCTTCTCCTCTTTGGCGTCTCGGGACAGTTACACAGTGCCGTCGGCTTGCAGCTGCCGGATGGATACTCGGTCGCCAACAACTACATCGTGGGCATAGGTGTCGACCTAACGGGAGCAGACCTGACCGGCGCTGGCGCGGATGGCGTGTACTTTAGCCTCGGCGATGCCACTCTTACAGGCGTTTCGGGGCGATTAAGCCGCGATATTTTTTGGAATCTGGACCTGCCGCCAGAATACCACTTCATCAACGGCTACATCGCCGGCCCGGATGTCGACTTGAGCGGTGCGGACCTCTGGGGTTGGGAGCTGACCAACCTGGACCTGAGCAGCGCGACGCTGATTGGCCTTTCGGCGGGGGAGCTCACTGGTACGACGGGGCTGATGCTTCCAGCGGGATACTCGGTCGTCAACGGCTACATCGTAGGCCCTGGCGTGGATCTCTCATTCGATTTAGATGGGGACCGGGCCCCCGCAGATCTGAGGGACGCAGATCTGAGCAGCATAGACCTGACCGACGCAGATTTGCGGGGCGCACTCTTGATAGGTGCTGACCTGACCGACGCGCTCCTACTGAACGTTGACCTGCGCGGCGCCGACATGACGAACGCGAACCTCGCAGGTGCAGACCTGACCGGTGCCGACCTGTCGGAGGAGGATGGTCCCTGCTGCCCGCCTCTTCTCCTCTTTGGCGTCTCGGGACAGTTACACAGTGCCGTCGGCTTGCAGCTGCCGGATGGATACTCGGTCGCCAACAACTACATCGTGGGCATAGGTGTCGACCTAACGGGAGCAGACCTGACCGGCGCTGGCGCGGATGGCGTGTACTTTGCCCTCAGTGATGCCACTCTTACAGGCGTTTCGGGGCGATTAAGCCGCGATATTTTTTGGAATCTGGACCTGCCGCCAGAATACCACTTCATCAACGGCTACATCGCCGGCCCGGATGTCGACTTGAGCGGTGCGGACCTCTGGGGTTGGGAGCTGACCAACGTAGACCTGAGCAGCGCGACGCTGATTGGCCTTTCGGCGGGGGAGCTCACTGGTACGACGGGGCTGATGCTTCCGGCGGGATACTCGGTCGTCAACGGCTATATCGTAGGCCCTGGCGTGGATCTCTCATTCGATTTCGATGGTAATCGGGGCCCCGCAGATCTGCGAGACGCAGATCTGCGCAGCATAGACCTGACCGACGCAGACCTGCGGCGCGCGTTACTGATGGACGCAGACCTGAGCGACGCGATCCTCATAAGGGCAGATCTGCGTGGAACGGTATTGGCGAACGCTAAAATGGCAGGGGCGGACCTGACCGATGCCGACCTGTCCGAGGACGAGGACGAGGACGATTACTATTTTGGGCCCACGCTGGTTGGTGTTTCGGGGCAGCTGAAGAGTGCCCTCGGCGTGAAGCTACCGTATCGATACTCTATTGCCAACAACTACATCGTCGGCAGGGGTGTGGACCTGACGCGAGCAGACCTCGCAGAAGAAGACCTCACGGGCGCGGATCTTTCAAACGCAATTCTCATACTGGCAGACCTGACGAACGCTATCGGCCTTGACACCACGATAGGTGCGGCCACTTACTTCTACACCAACTTCACCGGTACCGGCTTCGACCCTGTAGCGGCGGGTTGGACGCTGTGTGCTGAGTGCACGAAGTTAGGGGATCTTGCACCACGGGGCAACCCGGACAACCTCGTGAACGCGGGCGACCTACTGCTCATGACGCAGATGATCAACGGCGTGATCCAGCCGACGGCTGTTGAGACGGAGTTGGGTGATATCGACGGCAATGGCGCTTTGGATATTGCGGACCTGCTATTGATGCAGCAGAACCTGCTGAATGGCGCCGCGCCCTGAGCCATTGCGGTAAGGGCTGCGCGATTATTCTCATACCGTTCGCCAATGCGGATAGTGTCGGGCGTTACCTTACGCAGACTCTATCACCCATTGGCGCTTAACTTGTCAGCACCCTACTAAACGTTACTCTGCTGGAGTCATCGAAGGCTGGCCCGCTTCGGCACGGGTTTCATCCAGGCCCGTGCGCAGTAACTGCGCCCAACGCCTGAACATACGCTGTGCATCCTGACGGTTGGTGACGCTATTCGCCCAGCGAGCGTGCCCATAGTCCTGCATGTTCCTGCGGTCGACTACTCGAGCCAGAATTTCACCGCTTACCGAATCGTACATTTCGAGGAACAAGGTCGCGGAACCTGCAGATGCCACATACTGCGTCACTCGACCGGCAACGGGGATATCCGGTGCAGTTATGACAAGGTCAATCAGCGCCGGCCGCAGTATCAATACACTGTCGTCAGCTTTGTCGACAAACTCGTAGCCACCCTTCTCATCGAGCTCAGTCTTGAAGGTTTCATGCAGCAGCTCAGCGGCTTCCTGCTTGATCCGTTCCATGTCCTTGTTGGAAACTCTGCGTCCAGCCACCTTGGTGTCACGCTGCCAGTTTTTCTTAAAGGCCACATAGGCATCCAGCATCAGAAATTTGTTATAGACGCTAAAATCAGCGTCGGGTTTTACGTAGGCCAGGGCCACCTTGGAGCTGTCCTCAAGATGCAGGCCGTCGAAGGAGACCTCCGGGGCTTCATCGGAAATCACGCCGTAGGAGCTGATTAGAACTAGCGCGATGGCGCCGACCAGCAGCCCCAGAGCCTTGGATGAGCTTACGAAACCCGTTTGTTGCCGTGCAAAATTTGGTTGCTGCATGGGATATTCCTAATTAGTTGAGCGCACAGTCTAACAGCACTGCCCATGAATTCTGTAGGGTACTATTGTAGTGGCATTACAGGATGCTTTGACTTATCAGCACCCATTCGGTGATTTACCTTGGCAATAGCTTCACTCGTATTCCTGAGGACATTTACCCACGACAGCCCTTTTATTTGTCTTATACTGAGTCGAGATATCCGTTGTTTCTAACCAGAGAAAACAGCAATGAGCAAAGTTATAGACTTACACGCCCACATAGTGCTCGAGGCAGGCTTCGGTGTAGCTGGCAAGTTCGGCCCCGAACTTTCAAAGGACGAAAATGGCGTGCCGTTCTTTCGTATCGGTGATTACCAGATGAAGCCACTGGACTATAGTGGCACGGTTTTCATGGACACTGATCTGCGCCTGGAAAGAATGGCGCAGGATGGCATTGACCTGCAAATGTTGTCACCCAACCCACTTACTATGTTCCATCATATTCCCGCAGAGACAGCCACCCGATTTTGCCAGGTGCATAATGATGCGATGGCGGAGCTGGTCTCCTTACATCCCGGTAAGTTCCTTGGTGCAGCTTGCCTGCCCATGCAGGATATTGATGCCGCCAACGCCGAACTGGAACGCTGCGTGAAGCAATTGGGGTTGGTTGCCGCCTATACGGGCACACATTTCCCGCACACACTCGACGACAGCTGTATGGATTCCTTTTACCAGAATCTGGTTGCTCTCGACGTGCCATTGTTCCTGCACCCGGCTTCTACCGGCGGCGACAAGGGCCCTGAAGACGATCGCCTGAATCGTTTCAACCTCTCAATCCTGCTGGGCTATCCGTACGAAGAAATGGTCGCCTGCGCCACACTATTGTTTGGCGGTGTATTTGATCGCCACCCCGAGGTTGATATCTGTATCTCTCACGGCGGTGGTGGACTACCGTACTTTTTTGACCGATTTGAAGGCATGGCAAAGTTTGGTAACTGGGTGCCCGAGTCGATCCAGGAGCATGGGCTTGAGGCCATGGTTAAGAAACTATGGTTCGATGCCCATGTGGATGGCGAGGCCGCCCACGATCGCTTAGTGGAGGTGGTTGGGCATGAACGTCTGGTGTACGGCACCAATTTCGGGGGCTGGGACACACCACCAGCGGCAGGCGTATTTGCTGCCTCTTTAACGCCTAACGCTGAGAAACTGCTACGTCTGAATCACTGAAGCCAGACGGTTCAATAAAACCAACAAACCATCGAGAAAGCTATGCCCCAGCCACAACTTTTAACCCACTGCGACCTGTTCTGCGCTGTTGATGAGTCCGTTATAAATGACGGCGCGGTGTTAATCGACGGAGACACCATTAACTATGCGGGCCCGGCCGCAGGGCTTGCCCCCCTGCCCCCGAACACCCAGGTGACTGACGTCAAAGGTCGTTTCGTTATGCCGGGCATGACCGAGACTCACGCGCATCTTTCTTTCGCGGACGAAAGTCCTTTCGCTATTGGCGAGACTACCGCTGAAGAGGCCATGATAGTCGCGGTAAGAAATTCACGCCTGATGCTGGCTTCCGGGTTTACCAGTGCCGTGAGTTTTGGCTCTACCTTCATGATCGATATCGCCCTACGAGCGGCCATCAACAAGGGTCAAATTGTAGGACCTCGGCTATTAGCCGCTGGGCGGGATATTGGAGCAACAGGCAGCAACGTCGATCTTGGCAGCGGCCTGAGCCATATTGTCGATGGCCCTTGGGCTATGCGCAAAGCGATTCGCGAGCAACGTAAGCAGGGCGTGGACATCGTAAAAATATTTATCGATGGTGAAGCCATCAATGCACAGAATCCCCCCGGAGAGCTGTCCTTAACGGATGAAGAAGCACATGCGCTGGTCGACGAAGCTCATCGCAGGAATCTGCGTGTTGCCTGTCACGCCCGCTCAGCTGCCGCCGTCAAGCAAGCTGTGCTCGCTGGCGCAGACCTCATCGGGCATGCCAATTATCTCGACGACGAAGCCGTCGCGCTGCTTGCCGAGAGAAAAGACAGAGTCTTTGTTGGACCGGCATTGGCCTGGGAAATCCGCTACGTCGAATTATGCGAGACGCTGGGGGTTAGCCGGGAAACCGTTCGCCAGCAGGGTTATGAAGAAGAAATCGCCGCTACCATTGTCTCAGTAGGCAAACTCAGAGCCGCAGGCGTCAAGTTAGTTGTTGGCGGGGATTACGGAATTAGTATTGCGCCACACGGCAGTTACGCTCGCGACCTGGAGTATTTCGTCGACCTGTTCGACATGTCGCCCGCTGAAGCGCTGATCTGCGCGACTCGCAATGGCGGTCTTGCCGCAGACCCCGGTGGGAGCCAGGGAACTCTTGAGGCAGGCACGCTCGCAGACCTGATAATTGTCGACGGAAACCCACTGACGGACGTCAGGATTCTGCAGGATCACAAGCGGCTCGATGTGATGAAGGGCGGTGTCTTGTACAAAAATCTTAGCGTCGACAATCCGTACCTCGCCGACCGCCACACACCAACCGTCTAAGGAGCAACCACTGTGGATTTTGGCCTACAAGGAAAGTCTGTTCTAGTCACAGCTGCCAGCAAAGGCATTGGCAAGGCCACTGCACTGGGTTTTTTGCGCGAGGGGGCCAAGGTTACGATATGCGCCCGGGATGCAGACGGCCTCAAGCTGGCCCATGAGGAACTGGTCGCCGCTACCGGCGGGCAGCTACTAGCCATACAGGCAGATGTAACCGATGCAAAACAGGTCGCGGAACTGGTTGAGGCCGCTGAATCAGCCCACGGCCCGATTCAGGTTTTGGTCAATAATGCTGGCGGCCCTCCACCTGGTGACCATAAAGCGATTACAGAATCACAGTGGACCAATAGCTTCGAGCTCACCGTACAATCCGCCGTGAGGCTGACCAACCTGGTGTTACCTGAAATGGAAAAGGCAGGCTGGGGCAGAGTCATCAATATCTCCTCATACTCCGTCAAGCAACCCATGGACAACATGATGCTGTCTAACAGCTTGCGCCTGGCTGTATTGGGCTGGGCCAAAACCTTGTCCAGCGAAGTCGCCGAGAGTGGCGTGCTGGTCAATACCGTATGCCCAGGCTGGACAGACACCGATCGTGTCAACGGATTATTGCAACATCAGTCGTTGGAGCACGGGGTCTCAGAAGCAGAAGTACTGGCCACTATCACCGATAAGGTTCCCTTAAATCGACTCGCGCACGCAGAAGAGATCGCTAACGTGATAATTTTTCTCGCTTCTGAGGCCGCCAGTTATGTCACAGGTGCCGCTATTCCGGTAGATGGCGGCGCCGCCAGGGTAGTCTAGCGGGCTCCGAATTTGATGCACACGAGGCGGATCGCTCCACGCTCACGGTGATGCCGCCCATCGACAACGCGTTTAATCACCGTGAGACAAAGGTATCAATCAACCCGCATCATCGGCCTCAAACCAACGGTAGACAATCCCCGCCAGAGCCGCGCCGACGATGGGTGCCAGCCAGAACAACCACAGCTGAGACATAGCCCAGTCACCCTGGAACAGGGCCACACCAGTACTTCTTGCTGGATTGACCGAGGTGTTAGTCACGGGAATGCTGATGAGGTGAATCAGGGTAAGACCCAGTCCAATAGCGATAGGCGCAAAGCCGGCAGGGGCCCGCTTGTCGGTAGCACCCAGTATGATCATGAGAAACATAAAGGTCATGACGACTTCGGTGACCAGTGCAGCGGTCATGCTGTAGCCTCCTGGAGAATGCTCACCAAAACCGTTGGAGGCAAAACCGGCACCGGCATCAAAGCCAGCCTGCCCAGACGCAATGACGTAGAGAACGGCAGCCCCGGCAATGCCCCCGGCTACCTGCGCTGCAATATAGGGCCCCAACTCACCGGCTGAGAATCTACCTCCCGACCACAAGCCAATGGAAACTGCCGGATTGAGATGGCATCCCGAAATATGGCCAATGGCAAATGCCATGGTTAGCACCGTCAAACCGAAGGCCAGTGAAACGCCTAACAGGCCGATACCCACATCCGGAAATCCTGCGGCCAGTACTGCGCTACCGCAACCACCCAGTACCAACCAAAAAGTACCAATAAACTCTGCAGCCAATTTTTTAGATAATGCCATGGTCTGTCCTCTACTGTTAAAAAACGCTCACCTTGCGGCGAACTAATTATCCATTACCGGTCGTAGCGACCGCGTCAGGGTATTTTCACATTCTGAAGTTGTTTGTTGAAGTTGCCACCAGCAGGCTTATGAACCGCCGCCAGGGAAGTCCCAGGTGAGTCCAGCTCAGGATTGACGTCCAGAGCAGCATCCACTTCTGGTTGCAGTGCTATGGGGATAGTGCCACTCAAACTTTCCATCAATTCTCCCTAGCAGCTTACTACCGGGCGCTAGCTCAAGAGTATCTCACTTCTCATGCAAACAATCCCGCCCAGCCAAATGCCCGCATTAAATAATGTTTATCGCCGATTCTAGCAATTTCTCGCAGGAAACTTGGCGCTACCCTGGGCGCAGTTAGGTAAACTGACCCCGTATCCATACAGTGAGATTAAAAATGCAGTTTGATGATGTCATTCTCGGCCGCCGCAGCATTCGAGGTTATAAACCCGACCCAGTGTCGAAAGCGCTGATTAAAGAAATTTTGGCACTGGCTATGCGTTCGCCATCGTCGATGAACACACAGCCGTGGAATTTTACGGTCATCTCCGGCGAGCCATTGGACCATATTCGGGCAGGCAATACGGAGCGCAATCTGGCAGGTGTACCGCATTCACGTGAGTTTCGTATCGGGCAGGCCTTTGAGGGTCAACATCGCGACCGTCAGGTTGGCGTTGCCAAACAACTATTCTCCGCCATGGGCATTGCGCGTGAAGATAAAGAGGGACGTATGGACTGGGTGCTGCGCGGTTTCCGCCAGTTTGATGCTCCGGTTTGTGTAATTATCACTTATGACCGCGTATTGGCAGACAGCGATGACACGGCTTTTGACTGTGGCGCAGTCACCACAGCGCTGGTCAATGCGGCCTGGTCGCGTGGCTTGGGCGCAGTGATCAACAGCCAGGGCATTATGCAATCGCCAGTCGTGCGCGAGCACGCGAATATTGCGGATGATCAGGTGATCATGAAGGCTGTTGCGTTGGGCTGGCCGGATGATAGCTTTCCGGCCAATGCGGTCAACTCAGAGCGTAAGAGTGTCGAAGAAGCCGCGGTTTTTCTGGGCTTTGATGACTGAGTAATTATGCTCTGACGCTTCTGACCAGTCAGGTACTTTACTGGATAGGCGCGCCCGGCCCCAGTGGTTGCCCGTAGCTAAATTCTACGAAATTCCCGTCCGGGTCACGAATACCGCAATAGTAGCCAACCGGATAAGGCTCCTGACGCGGCTCCCACTCTAGCAGGCCGGCAGCGCGCGCTTTTTGGGCAATGGCGTCCACTGCAGCAATGCTCTCAACGGCAAAGCCGAGATGTGAAAAATCTGTGTCTATCTGGTTGCGTCCTGGCCCGCCCGGGATCAGCACCACGATAAACTCCTTCTCCCGACCGGGTTCTGCCAGCCAAACGATCCGTTTGCCTTTGTCATTTCGGTCATGGGTGAGAACCATTCCCGCGTAGTCCCGGTAAAACTCAATGCAGGCCTCCAGGTCACGAACATGCAGCGCCAGATGAGTAAATGCAGTAGCCATGGCAGCTTCCTCAGTGCAATACTGCTCAGTATACCCGCCGCATCATGAACATGGCGTTTTATCACCGCAACACATCCACTATGAAAGAGATTGCTATGACAGACAGGGTCGCGCAACTGGTGTCGCTGGTGAAGGGTTTGAGTCAAGACTCGGTAAGCAAGCCTACTTTGGTGTACTTCAATATTGTCGGTATAGCCTGGCCGATTCGGGTGCTGCTGCATCTCGAGAAAATCGATTACGATTACGTGCCAGTTACCATCATGGACTGGATAACTCCCGGGCCCGATGGCACGCAAATCCTCAAGCACGCCTTTCGCAATCACCATGTGCCGCTTTACGTCGATCAGGAAGTCTATCTCGATCAGAGCATGCAGATTGTCACAACGCTGGCAGAGCGTGCTGGGATGCTCGGTGTTAACCAGTCAGAGCGTATTGCTGTACAGGCAGTACTGGCCCATTGCTATGACGCCCTGTTTCACTTCAATGGCTTGCTGCCGGTAAATATTCGCCTGAATATCGCCGACGATGTTGCCCAGGCACGCCTCGAATCCTTCATGGGTGGCGAGCCCTGGGGGCTGGCCACCAACGGGTATCGTAACCAGCTATCGGCCTTTGTGAATTATCTGGAATCCAATCATAGTGACAGTGGCTTCATGGTGGGAGATGCAATGACCGCGGCAGATCTGTGGGCATTCAATGTACTGTGCAATTGGTTCAAGGCTTTTGATCGCCAGGTCTTCTCCACCGAATTTCGGCAACTGGACACCTACATACAACATATTGCCGAGCAGCCCGGTATCGCCAGTTACATTCGCGAGGTACAGGAGCCGACAATCTGGTTTCCGCTGCCTGATGTGGCAATGCGACTGACTTCACCGGAAGACTTAAAGGGACTGGTATCGCTGCCCGACTAGCATTCTTGGGATAATGCATAAGAGGGGCACTGATACTCAGTCATTGCCGCCTGCATCAATAATTGACATACACTATGCTGAGCACAAGACATAATAGGCCTGGAGCTGGATATGACTGAATATGACATTATCATTAAAAACGGCGAGCTCTACGACGGTTCCGGCAGCGCTGTTCAGAACTGCGATATCGCCGTAAAAAACGGTGTCATTGCATTGATCGCCCCCGATATAGAGGGTACGGCTAATAAGGTCATCGACGCGCGGGGTAAGATTGTCACCCCGGGCTTTGTCGATGTTCATACCCACTATGATGGGCAGGCCACCTGGGATGTTCATCTCAAACCTTCCTCCAACCTTGGCACCACAACCGTTGTAATGGGTAACTGCGGCGTAGGCTTTGCGCCTTGCCGGGAAGAAGACCACGATGTTCTGATTAAGCTAATGGAAGGCGTGGAAGAGATTCCGGGTTCCATTATGGACGAGGGATTATCCTGGAACTGGGAGTCCTTTCCCGAGTATCTGGATGCCCTTGATGAAAGAGATATAGACATAGATGTTGCGGCTTTGTTTCCACACGCGCCACTGCGCGTGTATGTCATGGGCGAACGGGCGCTTAACCGTGAGCCAGCGACTGCGGATGACATACAGAAAATGCAGGCGCTCATACGCGAAGGCGTAGCGGCAGGCGCAGTTGGGTTTTCTACTTCCAGAACGCTGGTTCACCGCAGCGCGACGGGTGAGTTTATTCCTACTTACCAAGCCGCAAGCGATGAACTGAAGCAATTGGGCGAAGCGCTGTCTGGGGAAAGAGGCAGTGTGTTCCAGTTTATTTCCGACTGGGTTGATGCGGATGACGAATTCAGCATTCTGGCTGAGACCAGTGCTAAAACGGGCGCCAAAGGTACGTTTACTTTAGTTGATGTCGGTGGTGCCTTGGGCGGACAGACAGCCGGTGGGCAAGCAGGACAGTGGCGCGAACAGCTCGACAGGCTGGAAAATGCGCAAGCTCAGGGATTGGATATACGCGGCCAGGTATTGTCACGGCCTATTGGTATTCTGATGGGTTTTCCTGGCTCTATGCACAGCTTTTACCGACGCCCGTCTTTCGCCGCTCTGGACAACCTCGATTGGGAAGCGCGTAAGCAAGCGCTCGCGGACCCTGCATTAAAAGCCAAGATTCTCGCGGAGGACAACGAGAACCCGCACGTGTTTGTCGAGATTTTCAACCGTCGGTTCAGCAAAATGTATCCACTGGAAGATCCCATCAATTACCTGCCGGAGCGCAGTAGCAGTGTCGCAGCAATCGCTGAGAGAGAGGGCCGCGAGCCAGAGGAATGGCTTTACGACTACTTCCTCGGCAATGACGGTGCCAACCTGGTCTACATACCCGCAGTGAACTTCACCGAGAACATCCCCACCCTCCTCAAGCACCCTAATACAGTGTCTGCTCTCGGCGATGGTGGCGCGCATGTTGGATCCATTTGCGACACCAGTGCCAATATTTATGTGTTGACCAAGTGGGTGAAGGAAAAGGGCATGATTGACCTGGCCGAGGCCGTGAACATGCTATGCCGCCAGCCAGCCGAACTTTATTCTCTACTAGATCGCGGCTTGCTCGAAGAAGGATTGAAGGCGGACATCAATATCCTCGACTTTGAGGCGCTGGCGTTACATACGCCTCATGTTGTTTATGATTTACCCGCCGGCGGCAAGCGCTTCCTGCAGGATGCCGATGGGATCAGTGCAACCATCAAGGCGGGACAGATTATTTACGAGAACAACAAGGCTACCGGGGCATTACCCGGGAAACTGCTACGGGGTAAACAGGATGATCCACGTTCTGAGAGTTCGTGAACCGATACGAAATATTTGAGCGCGCTGAAGCGTCGGCACCCAATACCAAAATACAAGAAACACTAAAGAGGCAACTACCACTGAAGCCTCTCCTGAAGAGACGCTCTTACGGGCTCGGCTGTCACATCGCTCGCAACCAGCCGCCACCAAGAGACTCTACGGCATGAAAAAACCGCTTATTGCCTTTGTTATTGCCGCCGCCTCTTAAAGCCGGTTCTGACAAGTAAAGGGCACTGAAGAATGGGAGACTGGAGAAGTGCTGCACGCCTCCAGAGGCTTGTAGCTGCCGCGCTAAGGTGACCGGTTGTGCTAGCCAGCAGTCCTGGCCAACTCCGCTCGAACTCCAAAACACCGACAATAGTCAGAGATTTTTGGCCGCTGTAAAAATTGCTCGTGGTCAAAGCCAAAGTCGGGCATCCTCGCCGGAGGCTTGGCCCTGCGCCCGGCCCTCTGCTCCCCAAGAAAATCACTAATCAGTTGTTGCAGATGCGCTGGGGAGGGAAGCTCAGCCTGCTCATAGATAGACTTAATAGCCGCGTACGGATTATCGATGAGCTCCGGGTAGTCGACACTACTGATGTGCCTCGATAACGTTGCCTGGTGGGCGACCATAGCTGTGAGTTTTCGCTCACATCGATCAACCATCATGGTCACTCCACTATTTCCGGGGTTGAAAAGTTCTTTGCTCTCGATGAAGGACTCATTGGTATGACTGACCAATGCGCATGATGAGGTAAAGACCCGGTAGGGATCCCGATGGGTGAATACAAAATGTGCTTCAGGAAAAATTGCAGCAATAACATCTACCAGGCCGGCATGTTGGGGTGCCTTCAGTACCAAATAGCCAGACTCTCCCACGGGATTGCGCCACAGCAGTAGTTTGATGAGGCGACGATACTCGACAAATGTCTCAGTCATATCGGCAGTAGCAAGCCAGTTAGCCCATTTTGGCAGCACGCAAGCAGGCGACTGAGCCAGAAAGCTGGTGCAGTTCAGAAGGCCCCAGGTGCACTCCTCGGGGTCTTCGGCGTCAACCCAGTGCATATGCTCCAGTAAAGTGCCGCGCAGTTTCTCCTGGGGTGCTTGCACCTCCGCAATGCGTGGATCGGTCTGGTAGGTGGCAGCCTCTGGCGGTGGCGTTGGGCGCATTAACTCCCAGCGTTTTAGTGATCGCGCGTTCTCGTCCAGGGATAGCAGGTTGTGCAACAAAGTAGTGCCGCTACGTTCATGGCCGGTAATATAAAGTATGGGTGGAATGACGACATCGTCTATCTCGGGGTGCTGCTTCAGGCAGTCCATCACCTCAAGTCTCCGCGCAAGATCATTGACCGCCAGGCTAGCGTAAAATTTTCGCCCCCGTGCATTGGGAACAGGTCCATTAATGTCTTCTACCCAGGCAGTCAGCGCTGCGCTATAGGTATCTGCACCGAAATCTGTCAGGCCCGTTTTTTCGCTGGCTTTGAGTTTCAGCGAGTCAACGGTCACTTTGATGTCTGAACGACTGTTGGAATTCATTTCAGCCTTTGTCTACCAACTGGTGTGCCACATGCATAGGCAGTTTCGATACACTATGCCTATAGGGAGCACTAGTAAACCTGTCCAAGATACTCGCGAACCAGAAATGCGTACCGAGGATATTCCCGCCGATACCGCCAGTTCTATAATGTCTGCGACAGTCTCAAGCGGCCGACCCTGCCTGCGTGTTGAGGATGCCAGGTGACAAACTTAACCGCCGCGCCTAACCACCATTACCTCGTAGCTTCCCTTGGGACCGATAAAGTTGGAACACAGGCCGCTGACCAGGCTAACCACGATGGCACCGAACACCGCACTCCATAAGCCAACTACTTCGAAGCCATCCACAAACCAGTCCGCCAGGTTGAGCATGCCGGCATTGAGGACCAGCAAAAACAGCCCGAGAGTCAGAACGGTGAAAGGCAGAGTAAGTAACACCAGCACAGGCCGCACGAAGGCGTTGATGAGGCCTAGCGCTATCGCCGCCCAAATAAGGGCGCCGGTGGACGCCGCACTGACACCGGGCACAAGATATGCCGCAAGCCAGATGCCCAGCGCGGTGATCAATGTTCTTAGAACGACTCCCAACATACGCTCAACCTACCATCGAGAACTCTTTCGCGCCACCCTACAGGCTTTTGAGGAAGGCGATCAGGGCGGCTTTGTCACTCGCCGACATTGATGTGTATGCCTCTTTGGAGGCTTCCGCTTCTCCACCATGCCACAAGATTGCCTCACTCAGGGTTCGCGCGCGACCATCATGCAGGTAACCCTCGCCGAAACTGACACCTTGAGTCAGGCCGATATTCCACAACGGCGCGGTGCGCCATTCCGCGCCAGACGCATTGCCTTCGCTCAAGGTTGAAGCAAGGCCAGGTCCCATATCGTGTAGTAGCAGATCGGTATAGGGATGGATAGTCTGGCTACGCAGCTCCGCATGCGGATGATACGGTGATGTCTGGAAGGTATCTGTATGACAGCTGTTACAGCCGGCACTGGCAAATAACGCCTCACCCTGCAGTGCAACTGGATCATTCAGGTCGCGGCGGGCACTCACCCCCAGCAGGGCAACATAAGCGGTCAGGTCGTCGAGGTGCTCATCGCTCAACTCGGAGCCAGAGGGTCCGCAGTCGGTTTGTGCACTGCCGCAGTCAGGATCGGGGAAAACCGATGTCATCACGCCCATATCGGTATTGAATGCTGCCGCCACCTGCTGCCTTACTGTGGGCAGTGAGGCTTTCCAGCCAAAACGCCCTATTCTGTTCTGTCCGGTTTCAGCATCCACCGCCAGCTGTATCCGGCCGGAGATGCCATCTGCGTTGCTGTCCTGCGGGTCAGCCAGTGCCTCGATATCGGCGTCCGCTATGGCCTCCAGCAGCCCCATACCGACCAGCTGTGGCGCAATGCGCGCTGAGAAGTTGGCCGGAGTCACGCCGGTAAAGCTGTAGTTGGGTGAACGCAGACCATCTTTCTCACTCCAGCTGCTGATGCTGACCCCGCCTTCCGCGGCGCCGGTGATAGTCTCCGGTTGCAACACGGCACCCAAGTGCGGATCCGGGTTGCCGCTGGCATCACCAACCCTGACGACATAACCGGCAAGCGGCTGGCCGGGTGTCAGCGGTGGCAGCGCCCTGCCGTTTCTTGCATGGCAAGATACGCAGGAGTGATCGATATAATTATTGCCGAGCTTGCCAGCCAGCTCAGTAAAGGGGGGATTGGTTATCGCCTCGTTATGGGAGCCGTCCTCGAAGTCGGTATGGTGCACCCGGCGTCCCAGCACAAAGACCTGGCCATTAATGTTCGACAGGTTGGTCGGCATCTGCATGAAGTGATTGTCCGGCTCATCCGAATATTGGTAATTCAGCGTAGTGTCGCCGCCCAGCTTTCCAGCTGCCGGCAGGGGATAGGAGTTATCACCCTGCCCCGCTCGCGCTTCCCAAGGCACGACGCCCTGGCCGACGATATAGAGTATGGCGGTGCCGTAATAATTTTCCCTGCCATTGGGAGGGGCATCGAGAAACTGACTCAGCTCGAACTCGAGGCGGTCGCCCACCTGCAGCGGTCTGTTGAATTTCTGGTTATAACTCAGGCTGCGGGTGTAGTGCCGGGCATCTTCACCGGGGACGTCCAGACCCCGGACCCGCTGCATTACGCCGTTGTTAGCGTAAATGGCCGCAGTCAGCTGGAAAAAACGCAACTCCGCCTCGAGGGTCCTTACCTTCCACTGGGTAGTGACATTAAAGGTAATGGTGTTACCGCCTTTGCCGATGGTATCGACGATCTCGATTTCAGCCGTGCGATGCTCCCAGTAAAAAGACAGGTAATGGTCATAGGTCTTGAACTGGGCTTCTCGCGCGTGGCGGTCACGGGCGCGGTCAGCCAGGCGGGTTATCAACGCCGTTGGGGTATCGACCTGCAGCGCCGGCTCCAGCGCGGTGGTGCTGTCGAACAGCGGTGAATAGGTTTGTAGGTAATCAATGGCATGCCACACACCACCTGCTCCGTCACCGTTAGTGTTTCCGAGGGCTGCGTCGCCGCTGAAGAAGTACAAGGGCCTGCCAGCATACGTAACCTGCTGTGCGCCATCATTGCGTGTGATCGTGCTGAGGTCGGCTACGCCAGTGGCACCGCCATCAGTGACAAGTAGAGGCGGCCAGTTGATGGCACAGGCGTCATGGCAATTGCTGCCAGCTGAGCCGATGTCATTGTCAAAAACGTAAAGGGTGAAGCCGGGCCGGCTGGAACCATCGCCACCAGCCAATCGGTCGTTTATAGATGATACTTCATTGACAGGGAGAACCACGGTACAACCACTGCTATCGACCAGAGATGCTGGAGGCGTGCCAGGGCAAAGATCCAGTCTGTCACCGATACCATCGTTGTCTGCATCGCTGAATATGCAGCCGTCAGTACCTACGTCACTGCCCGACGGAGTAGCGAGGCACAAGTCCCGACTGTCATCTACACCATCGCCATCCTGATCGGCTGCGACCGAACCATACACTTCCATCTCCCAGATCGAATAGCCATAGGGGCTGCTGCGGGCGATGCCATACATCCGCACATAACGATAAGCGCCGGACAGAGCCGCAGTATCGGTGCGTTCTCCAAAGGCACCGCCGGTCCGACTGTATAGCGACGTCCAATTGCTATTGTCTGCCGAACCCTGAATCTGATAGCTCTCTGCATTCGCCGCTTCCCAGTGAATGATCGCCTCTGACAACGCATAGCTGGCACCCAAGTCGAGCGTGATCCAGCTAGGATCAACCCCGAACCCTGATTCCCAGCGGGTTGCCCGATTGCCATCGACCGCAAAAGCCGCGCCGCCAGCTGTACCCAAAGAGCTAGCGGTGGCAGTGGCGCTGAGCAACGTAGCAATGATTGGGCATCCGGTTGTGTCCACAACAGCGCCTGCCAGTGTTCCAGGGCATAGATCATTGGTATCGGGCACTCTGTCATTATCGGCATCATTGACCACGATGGGACAACCCGCAGGGTTTACCAGTGAGCCAGGCGGTGTACCTTGGCACAGGTCGCTACGGTCGGGGACTCCGTCACCATCAGTGTCGAGCACAGATTTGGTCTTAATCGTCGCATTACAACCATTCACATCCGCGCACGCATGGCTGACAAAGATATTGTCGAGGAAAAAGTCAGCACTGCCACCCATCACTTCAATGACAAATATATTGATCACGTTAGACAGATCAACGCCGGAACCCGGGCCGGGATCAGCGAGCAGGTCGGCAAAATTGATCGCTACTCTGCTCCAGTTGCCGACCTCGTAATCGGAGGCTTGCAGCGCTACCTGGCCCAGGTTCGGGAATCCACTGTCGATCTTGACGGTTAACACAGCCCCGGGTGACAGGCTATTCACCCTGATGTCGAATACCAGCTGGCCCGAGCCTTCGCCGGAGAGGTCAAAACCGGTATCGAACACCGGGTCGGCGCTCAGGTTGGCCGTACCCAGGTACGCATTAGCCGCGCCACCACTAATGGAGACATACCAGACGGTGTTACTACTATCGTGTGGGTCTGTGTAATTCGGCTCGTTGATAATGCTGGCGCCCGGGCCTGCTGAGGCACCCACCCTCAGTGTCGTAGACGCGGCACTACCGCCTGCTTCTGACTGTATTGTCTCAGTCCCGTGTATGAACAGGTCGAGAGTCTCGCTGAAGCGGCCGTGTTGCTGGAGCACCAACTGTTGCTGTAGCAGCAAGTCCTGAATATTGATGAGGCCGTCGGGGGCCCCACGTGGGTAAAGATCTCCATGGGCGAGCTCAAGTTCCCCGGCGATGACCTCCCCCATGACGATATTGCTGGCAACCAGGTAATCGGCAAGATTAATGATGCCGTCGGGGTCCCCCAGAGGAGCCAGGTCACCGTCTGCATAGATCGGGTAAGCTGCGTGTGAGGAGGTGACAAAACTTAGGAGCACCGTCGCCAATGCAGTTACTGCAAGTATCTTCATTTATCTCGTAATCCGCTTACTGTCCTACTCGGGCGCAGACTGCGAGCAGGTGCAGCACGCGTCTTGTAACAGTGTCCTATGACTGGTCGAATGATGAGAGTGGGTTGAGATAAAAAGGACTAATGGCAAGATTAAATGACACAAGGAGGCTTTAGGACCGCAGGTTGCCCTGCGCTTCCGCGCCTCACGGTCGATCTGACGATGCGGCTGCTATGACACTGCTGCAGCGGTTACCGTTTTGCCCGCAGATTTTTCGACAGCGCTATATCCTGCAGTCGACTTTCGCTACGCATTTTTGAAACTACGTGGGTCGATATGTAATTTCTTGATCCGTGACGCCAAGGTCGTGGGTTTGATGCCAAGCAGCTCGGCTGCACCCTCTTTACCAAACACCTTGCCCTGAGATTTTTCCAGCGCCATTAAGATATTCCGACGCTGACGCTGCTTATTCTGGGGCTCGGACTCAAGTTCGCCTAACGGCTGTAGTGATGTTCTCGCGCCAATTTGATCCGACGATATTAGTGAATCATCCATCCTGATCGCGTCTCCCTGTGCCAGAATAACCTGACGCTCAATAACATTTTCCAACTCTCTTATATTTCCCGGCCAATGATAACTACCAAGTTTTTCAATTTCACTCAGGGAAATCTTGAGGTCTGGTTTGTGGGCGCGAGTGGCGGCCTTTTGCAAGAAGAGCTGTGCCAGCAGGGGGATATCTTCCCTTCGCTCGCGCAAGGGTACCGAAGTGATCGGAAATACGTTGAGCCTGAAGTATAAGTCTTCGCGGAACTTACCTGCGTCGACGAGTTGGCGTAGATCTTTGTTGGTGGCTGCAACAATACGAACATCCACGTGGCGGGTGGCAGATTCGCCGACCCGTTCAAACTGCTGCTCCTGTAGCACGCGCAGTAGCTTACCTTGCAAATGTAAGGGTATTTCTGCGACTTCGTCTAGAAACAGGGTGCCTCCGTCGGCCAATTCGAAGCGACCAGGTCGGTCCCCTGTTGCACCGGTAAAGGCTCCTTTAACATGGCCGAAAAATTCGCTCTCAAACAGGTCTTCAGGTACCGCAGCACAGTTAACTCGAATCAGTGGTCGCTCGGAGCGTTCACTTTGCTCATGAATGGAACGCGCTATCAGTTCTTTGCCCGTGCCAGACTCCCCCACAATCAGCGTGGTAGCACCCGTCGGCGCCACCAGGTTGATCTGTCTGATTGTATTTTGAACACCCGCGCTGCGGCCGATAATACGATGGTTGTTGTATTCAATGCTGATTTCTTCTTGCAGGTAGGCATTCTCCTGCTCGAGGCGATTTTTCAGTGTCTCCACTTCCTCAAGCACCTCCATAAGTCGTTTGCGATCCGCCTTCTTTTCAGAAATGTCACGAAAGATGACTACCACACCGACAATCTCGTCGCCTTCCAGTATGGGCGTACTGGTGTACTCAACATCAATTGGTTTACCAGCGCGCGACCAAAAGGTGTCATCGTCGACGGTGTGAACCTTACCATCACGCAGAGACTCAAAAATCGGGCATTCGTCGACCTCAAAATGCGAGCCATCACCATGGCTGTAGTGCACGGTACTGTGCATATTGCGTCCGATTAGCTCTTCCAGCGTATAGCCGAGTATGCGCCGCGCCGCGGGGTTGACGAAGGTGGTGTTGCCAGCCTTATCTACCCCATAAATACCCTCTCCGGCTGCATCCAGAAGCAAGCGATTCTCATGCTCGAATTCGCGAAAAACGCTGGCCACTCTATTCCAATGCCCCAGACCTGAATGGTAGATATCCAGCGCATCGGCCCGGCTGCGCCGCACCGTAAGTTCGCTAAGCAGTTGCAGGCCTAGATGCAGAAAGCTTTCTTCGCCTGCCTGACTGGATCGGCCAATCACTTCAACCCCACTCGCCTGCCCGCCAATCTCTATCTGTAGCTCATCACAAAACCCTCGGGTGTTCTCCAGCACTTCCTGAGTGAACGCATGGAGTCTTGGTAGATCAGTCCGGAACAGGCTTGTAACACGCTGTTGCTTTAGGCTATCCCGGTCACGTTGCAAAAGTCGGCAAGCTTCCTGATTGACCTCAATGATCACGTCCAGAATTGGGTCCACAACGATTTGTGGAACTGCCGAGTAATTGTAGAAGCGATCCATAATCCCGCCGTTCTTTGATTCGTAGTGAACAGAACACAGCAAGTATCGAGCCAAATTACGAAATTTCATATACCACG
The DNA here is from genome assembly GCF_026262625.1 of Candidatus Litorirhabdus singularis. Lineage (GTDB taxonomy): Bacteria > Pseudomonadota > Gammaproteobacteria > Pseudomonadales > Halieaceae > Litorirhabdus > Litorirhabdus singularis. The sequence goes on along the minus strand of NZ_SHNN01000001.1, from coordinate 1,712,701 downwards.
CGACTAAAATTCGTAAATTACGAAATCACGTAGCCATTCTGTTTTCACGTACAAACCAGATAAGCCTTTAAAAACAGGTCTTTAGCGCGATTCCAAAAACTGGCATGCAACTTGCGATACCTAAGACAGGCAAGCGCCACGAGAAACCCGTAGCCCGCTTTTTGGGTACTAGCGTTTTTCGCACGCACCAGAACGGATCACCAAAAGTCATTACGAAAAGGCAGGAGCACCAAAAATGAGCAACAAGAGTCTAGGCAATCCCTTCGACGCGGACAGCAGTTTGACCCACTCGGCCAGCTGCGTCTGCGACATCTGTAAAATAGAAGCCCGGTCCGGTCAGTCGCTGAGCGACCGCGATCGTCAAATGCTTATGGAACGTCAGGCGGAGGCGGGGCACGGGCATAGCCACGCAGCGCCCACGGCTGCTGCGGACAGCTTCGACAGCAGTGAAGACATGATGGACCGGGCTGTAGAGAACGCCATTGTAAGAGGTGTGTTCGGGCACAGTGACGCCAACCGCCGCGACTTTATCCGTTTGGTGGGCGGCGGCACACTAGCGGCAGTGCTGGGCTCAATGATTCCGTTGGACAAGGTGAAAGCCGCGGTAAAAGACTCAATAGGGCCGCTGGAAAAAACCAAACTCAAGGTGGGCTTTGTACCCATCACCTGCGCCACGCCGATTATTATGGCTCAGCCCATGGGTTTTTATGCCAAGTACGGGCTTGATGTGGACGTGATTAAAACAGCCGGCTGGGCTGTCGCCCGAGACAAATCGTTGAATGGCGAGTACGACGCCTCCCACATGCTGACGCCTATGCCGCTCGCCATGAGTATGGGCGCAGGCTCAACCGCCACCCCCTACATCATGCCGGCTGTCGAGAATATCAACGGCCAGGCCATCGTGCTTGCCAACAAGCACAAGGACAAGCGTAACCCCAAGGACTGGAAGGGCTTTAAGTTCGGGGTACCATTCGATTACTCCATGCATAACTTCTTGCTACGTTACTATGTGGCTGAACATGGAATCGACCCTGACAAAGATATCCAGATTCGGGTTGTGCCCCCGCCGGAGATGGTTGCCAACCTGCGTGCCGGCAATCTTGATGGCTACCTGTCGCCAGACCCTTTCAATCAGCGAGCGGTGTTCGAAAAGATAGGTTTTCTGCACATCTTGACCAAGGACATATGGGAGGGACATCCATGCTGCGCCTTCGCCTGTAGCGAGAAGTTCGCAACTGAAATGCCCAATACCTATTCAGCGCTATTCAAGTCTATTGTCGATGCGACACATTACTCAGCCAAAGCTGAAAATCGCGCCGAGATCGCCAAGGCTATCTCGCCGAAAAACTATCTCAACCAACCCGAGGTGGTTGTCAGGCAAGTGCTGACCGGACGCTATGTCGATGGCATCGAGCAAAAAGTACACGACGTGCCGGACCGGATCGACTTCGACCCGTTCCCCTGGCATTCGATGGCGGTATGGATTCTGACGCAGATGAAGCGTTGGGGCTATGTTGACGGAGACATTGATTACAAAGGTATCGCGGAGCGGGTCTATGTGGCTGCAGAGACCGGTAAGGTGATGAAGGACCTGGGCTACACACCTCCCTCCAGCACTTATCAGAATTATACAATTATGGGTAAGGAATTCGATTACAACAAGCCTGAAGAGTACATCAACAGCTTCGCGATCAAACGGACATAGCATGGCTAGCTTGAATGTCAGGGCCGCGTTGGTTTCAGTCTGTCTTCTGGCGGCCCTACTGGGCCTCTGGGAGGCGCTGAACCAACCGCCCGCTGCGACCGAAGCTCTGACCGAGTTTGAAATACTGATGGGCGGCGTCGACCAGGAAGCACGGGTACCGCCTCCCTCACAGGTAGCGGGTCGTGCCTGGGATGAGCTGAGCAATCCGTTTTACGATGCGGGCCCGAACGACAAGGGTATCGGTATTCAACTGGCGTATTCACTGTATCGGGTTCTCACCGGCTACTTTGCCGCCGCATTGGTGGCAATTCCGCTGGGATTCCTGATCGGTATGTCGCCGCTTATGCACAAGGCACTCAACCCGTTTATACAGGTGCTGCGGCCTATTTCCCCGCTGGCATGGATGCCGCTAGCGCTATTTATTATCAAGGACTCTGAACTGTCAGCTATCTTCGTGATTTTTATCTGCTCCATTTGGCCGATGTTGATCAATACCGCTTTCGGCGTGGCCAATGTGCGTAATGACTGGATATCTGTAGCGCGAACGCATGAGTTGAGCCAAATCAAGACCGCTTTCCTTGTGATTCTGCCAGCGGCTGCGCCGACCATACTGACCGGTATGCGTATTTCCATAGGTATTGCCTGGCTGGTGATTGTCGCAGCAGAAATGCTGGTGGGTGGCACCGGCATTGGCTACTACGTTTGGAATGAGTGGAACAACCTCGATCTCAACAGCGTCATCTTCTCCATTCTAATGATTGGCCTGGTGGGGATGGCCCTCGACTTTGCACTGGGCAGAGTCGAAAAACTGGTTCAGTACAAGGAGTAAACAATGAGCAAGCCATTTGTCAGCATTGAACAGCTGGCGAAGATTTACACCTCCGCGAGCGACGAACTGGTGGTGTTCGAGGATGTTAATTTTGGAATCGAGAAGGGAGAGTTTGTTTGCATAATCGGACACTCCGGCTGTGGCAAGTCCACCATTCTCAATGTCCTTGCAGGCCTGGACATGCCCTCGCGTGGCAGCATTATCATGGAAGGCAAGGAGATCCGCGGCCCTAGCCTGGACCGCGGCGTGGTATTCCAGAACTATAGCCTGCTGCCCTGGCTGTCGACCTTGCATAACGTAAGCTTCGGGGTAAGAGCGCGTTGGCCGCAATGGAGTAAGGCGGAGGTGCTTGAACACAGCAGGCGCTATCTAGAGATGGTGGGGCTTGCTGACTCACTGCAACGCAAGCCGTCTGAACTCTCCGGGGGCATGCGCCAGCGCGTCAGTATCGCCCGAGCCTTCGCCACCAGCCCGAAACTCCTGTTACTTGATGAACCCTTCGGCGCGCTTGATGCACTGACCAGAGGCGTGATTCAGGATGAATTGATCAAGGTCTGGAGTGAAACTCAACAAACCGTGTTCATGATCACCCATGATGTGGACGAGGCAATTTTGCTCGCCGACCGCATACTTCTTATGAGCAATGGGCCGCGGGCAGGAGTGGCTGAATCGGTCAAGATCAACATTCCCAGACCGCGCGGACGCGCCACGATCGTTGAAGACCCCGCCTACTACAAAATCAGAAACTATCTGGTCAATTTTCTGGTCAACCGTTCCGGTGAACGAAAGACCGGCGACAGCCAGGCTCCAACATTTATCGACCCCAGTATCTCCGGGGTGGGCAATGAAAACTCAACTAACACTGAAACAGCGGCCCTGGTGGCTGCAAATTAATAAGCCGAGGAGGCCTTATGAACAAACTGGAAATGACCGACCTGATAGTCAGCACAAGACTCGAAAAAGGTTTGAGCTGGGAGACAATTGGCAAAGATACCGGCATGTCGCCTGTATGGTTGACTTCTGCCTGTCTGGGCATGAACAGCGCGCCTCCCGAAAAGGCCGCGGCGATCGCCGAGTACCTTGGGTTGGGCGAAGAAGTGGCCAAGGCGCTGGAAGCCTTTCCAACCAAAATCTGGGACCAGGCCGTGCCTACAGACCCATTGATCTACCGACTGTATGAGGTCGTGGGCGTATACGGCGAGACACTCAAAGAAGTAATACAGGAAAAGTTTGGCGATGGAATTATGAGCGCCATCGACTTCAGTATGGAAGTGGACAAGATCGAAGATCCCAAGGGTGATCGTGTGCTGTTGACTCTCAATGGGAAGTTCCTGCCCTACAAAAGCTGGTAGAAAACTGCGGCGCGCGCCTGGCCGCCCTCTTTCTTAAGGATCTAGTATGACAGAAAATATACGTCCCCCACTACCGCCTTTCTCCCTGGAAGATGCGGAAATGAAGGTTAGAAAGGCGGAAGACGCGTGGAACGGCAAGAACCCCGCAGCGGTTGCGCTGGCCTATTCGCCAGACTCCATCTGGCGCAATCGCAACAGGTTCTTTAGCGGCCGTGCTGCGATCGAGAAATTCCTCACGGAGAAATGGCAACGCGAGTGTGAGTATCGTCTGGTCAAAGAGCTATGGGCCTGCGCCGGCAATCGTATTGCTGTCAGATTTGCTTACGAGTGGCATGATGATCAGGGTCAGTGGTTCCGCAGTTACGGTAACGAAAACTGGGAGTTCGACATGCAGGGCCTTATGCAAACCCGCCACGCCAGTATTAACGACTGGGCGATCGCTGAAATAGATCGCAAGTTCCGCTGGCCACAGGGACCACGCCCTATTGATCACCCTGGTTTGTCTGCCCTGGGACTCTAATGACCACGCGGTGAGACACCGGTCTGCGGCAGATTGGCCAGACCGATATCACGAGCGTGCTCTTCGAAGCCTTTGTTTTTCCAGAAGAAAGCGCCCGGCATTGTAGTGGGAACCACCAAAACGTAGAACAGAGCCCGACTGATCAGCGCGGCGCCCAGGCTTAGCGCAACTGCACCTACCCATAGCCAGGCAGCAGGCTGCACAATGAAAACCGCCAGCAAACATAACAGTAGCCCGAGACTGCAGTTTCTGAGCAACCAGGTTTTACCGAAAGTGGTCGTCTGCGCGTAGTGTGATACAGCGCCTTCGGAAGCAGAGAGCGTCATGCTCCGAGCATGGGCGATCAACCCTATTGCCTCCACTACCGTACCGCACAGCATAATGGCTGCGAGTGTCGACAGAAGCGGCGCGTCTGCAGAACCAGTGAGCAGCGCGAAAGTACCGCAGACAGCGGCACCCAGCTGCGCAGTGGCACCGACAAAAGCACTACCAGACTGCCAATGGTCCCAAAACGGTCGAGCCTTGATTCGATAACATCGGTACATGTAATACAGGGTACCCGCAGCTGCCAGCAATGCTGCTGCACCGGTAACGCTGGCGGTTACGCTAGCGAGACCCTGTACATGCGCGATTGCCGGCAGCATCTCATTAAGAACTGGCAGTTGCGCAACACTGGCCAGCCAGTGCAGACCGGCAAATGCCATGAACAGTGCAGCGCAGGCGCCCTCGCGCGCCATGGGCGAGTAGCGCAGATTGTTGAAGCCTCGATAGAACCGTACCGGTTTGCCCAAGTGCAGCGCCGACATACCAAGGCCGCCGCCAATCAGGAACAGGCTGACTAGCACCAGGCTCTGGTAGGTACCCATTTGACCGATGGGCGCCAGTGAACTGGCTCCGAACCACCCCAGCCAGCTGATGACGAAAGTGCCAATCGCAGCCTGACTCGCCAGCGTGAATAGCACCAGCGGATTTTCCCGACTGCTCAGTCTGGCCAGGTTCCACTGGCGCGCACTGCCGCTTTTGCTATCCAGAGTCGGCTTGTAATTACCGGTAGCGTCGTCGCGGCGATACTTGATGGGCGCTGAATCGGTGCGAGACATCTCCCGGGGCATGCTTTTGGTTTGCTGGAAGCGGATATTGGGGTGCGATATCGCCGGGTCGGGAAAGCCGGGGATACTGGTGTTTATCTGCTCGCGGTTATCCGGAGTGTTTTCGACTACGCCGAAGTCGAGCGCATTGCCCAGGCAGGCGCTAACACAGGCCGGCTTCAGCCCCACCTCAAGCCGGTCTACGCACATATTGCACTTTTCAACCTGACCCGCCTCCGGGTCAAGCTGTGGTGCATTGTAGGGACAGACCCAGGTACAGTAGCCACAGCCGAAGCATATGTCCGGATCCTGAATGACTGCGCCGTAAGCCTCGTGCTTGGTATAGGCGTTGGTGGGGCAGCCTTTCAGGCAAACAGGATCATCACAGTGATTGCAAGCCATTGAGATATTCATGCGCGTGTAGTTCGGGTAGGTACCGCCCTCTACATAGCCCACTGAGCGAAAGCTCAAATGCGCCGGCGTGTCGTTTTTCTCTGCACAAGCTGACTCACAGGCATGGCAACCGATACAGTTGTCAGCAGTAAAGTGAAATGCGTGTTGCTTGTTACGGTTGGGATTAAATCCTTTTTCAGTAACGCCGTTAATGTTCAGCGACTCTGCCTGATCAACCAGGTCAGTCAAGGCTATGAGCTTGCCGTAACGATTACGCTCGTCACTAGTGGGATCATTGAGCTTGCCATATTCCGGCTCATTGTCACGCAGCGGAAATATTGATTCGGAAGATCGCTGTGAGGTAATGGCTTCAAAAATTTCAACGCTCATCAGTAGGCCCTCAATTCCAGGTTCATACGCGCGGCCTGCTCCTGATCAGTTGGCTCCACTCTGACAGCGCATTGCTTGAAAGCCGGCTGCCTCGAGTGCGGGTCCAGAAGACCCAGTGACAGGCGATTAACGCAATCGTGGTAGTGGAACGGCACAAATACCATGTTGTAGGGCACCCGTTCGGTGAGCTGCGCCAGAACTATGGCATCACCGCGGCGGCTAACCAGACGCACATAGTCCATGTGATTGATGCCCTGGTCCTGCGCCGCCTTGGGGTTTATCTCCATATAGGCGGTTGGGCTGAACTTGTTGCAATTACCTACTTTTCCGGTACGGGTACGCGTGTGGAAGTGTTCTACCACGCGGCCGCTATTGAGCCAGAAAGGAAAGTCATTGTCTGGCGTTTCGTTGTTGTCCTTCCACTCCATAGCCAACAGCTTGGCCTTGCCGTCCGGGTACGGAAAAACGCCATCGGCATAGAGTCTGGCACTACCGCTGCTGTCGCCGGCGCGCATTGGCCATTGCAGGCCGCGCGCTTGCAAGATAGCTTCATGGCTCATTCCCGAGATATCCAGGTTACGCGGCGCGCCGTTAGCACCCGTTCCCGTCGACAGGAGTTTCATTTCTTCAAATACCTCGCTGGCAGTCTCGGGGAATGTCATTTTTTCCGATTTTGGCCAACGTTTAGCCATCTCATTGAATATCCACAAATCCGGCTTGGAATTTGCCAGCGGTGGTTTGACCTGAGTGACCAGATTGACCCGCCGCTCGGTATTGGTGAAAGTACCTTCCTTCTCAGCCCAGAGTGAGGCAGGCAAGTAGACGTGCGCATATTGGTTAGCCTCGACATCAGCGTAGGAATCCTGCACTACGCAAAACTCCAGCTTCTCCAGAATGCGGCGCATGCGCGCGGTATTGGGCATGGAGGTCATCGGGTTAGTAGCAACCAGCCACAGCGCCTTTATCTGACCGGACTCTATGGCCGGAAAAATGTCGGTCATAGCGAGCCCGCGGCTGGGCGGGAAGAAGCCTTCATCGACGTTCCAGAACTCTGCCACCTCACGCCGGTGCTGCGGATTTTCCAGGGTGCGGTAGCCGGGCAGGCCTGAGGTGGAAGACCACTCGCGGGTGCCCATGGCGTTGCACTGCCCGGTAATGGACAGGGAAGTACCGCCCGGCTTGCCAATATTGCCGGTAATCAGGTTCAGGTTATTGATGGCGCAGACGCCATCAGAGCCGTGAGTGCTCTGGTTGATACCCATGGTCCAGATACTCATGGCTGCGCCGGCGCTGGCGTAGAGTCTGGCAACCTGACGGATGGTATCTTCGTCAATACCACAGATACCCGCTGCAGTAGCTGGATCATATCGCTGGCACAAGGACTGCAATTCCTCGCGGCCGTGACAGTAAGCGGCGATATAATCTTCATCCGCAAGACCTTCCTCAAGGATCACGTTGGCCAGCGCGTTTAGCAGAACCAGATCAGTGCCCGGCGTAATGGGCAGGTGGATATCCGCGAACTGGGCGAACATGGTGACCCGCGGGTCGACCACAATAATCGGAAACTTGCGCTGCTCAAGGGCTTCTTTCAAACGCCAGTAAATAACCGGATGTTGTTCCGGAAGATTAGACCCAAAGGCCAGCAGGCAATCGGTGTCAGAAAAATCATCATAACAACCTGGCGGCCCGTCGGCGCCAAATGAGCGCTTGTAACCCGACACGGCAGACGCCATGCACAACGTGGTATTGCCGCAATAGTTGTTGGTGCCGATGAGTCCACGGGTCAGCTTGCCCAGAGTGTAGAACTCCTCAGTCAGAATTTGCCCGGTAGACACGATGGCTACCGCATCACGACCATATTGCTCGGCGATGCGCTGCATTTCGCTGGCACTGTGATCAAGCGCACTATCCCAGTCAGTGGTCTGCCAAGGTTCCCAGTGCTGGGCGCGCACCAGCGGTTCGGTGCCGCGTCCGCTGGCGTTAAAAATACCCGCCTCGGTAATACCCTTGATACACAGCTTGCCGCGATTGACAGGGGCATCTGCCACGCCGCGAGTTGTGACGGCCTCGCCGTTGGCGTTCAGGCCAACCTCAAGCGCGCAGCCGGTAGAGCAGTAACCGCAGGTAGCGTACTTCCATTCCTGCACGCCCTTGTCCGGTAGCTTGATCGGTTTCTTCTTGCGTTTACCAAATAGCATGATGTTATTGCCCTACCTGAACGTTGTCGCCCTGTGTGCGTACTTTCCAGGTCCGCAGTTGAACATTTTCTTCCAGGCAGGCTCCGGTTCGCAGGCAAAAATGCTGTTTGTATACTGGGCTGGCGACTACCAGTTGATCCTTCAGACTTCCAATAATGCCGCGTGAAATAACGTTGGCGCCGCTAAACGGATCGTGATTGTCGATAGCGTAGAACTCTTCAATGCCCGCATTGCTGATTCTGAAAACCGCGACCTGCTGCTTACCCAGCAGCGCCGCTCGACCGCTGTTAAGCGGAATATCAGAGACCTGACATATTGTTTCCCACTGCTTCATAGCTGTTTACCCTGTCGCCAATATGTCGGTTTTATCGCCGTCACGCTCTGCTGCTGTAGCTGGCCTGGGCTGGTCGCGTTCACTGACGAAGACTATGTTGCTGTCACCCTGCTCACTGTTGACGAAATGGGCGAAGCGGCCAGACTTCTCACCGTCTTCTACCGTGGTGCGCCATTCGCATTGGTAACTTGCTACCACTGCCTCCATTTCAGCTTCCAGCTCCGCGCCAATAGAGAGGCTATCTTCCAAAATCACCGCCTTGAGGTAGTCCAGTCCGCCTTCGAGGTTATCCAGCCAGACCGAGGTACGCTGCAGGCGGTCGGCAGTGCGAATGTAAAACATCAGAAAGCGATCGATGGTCTGTATGAGCTGAGTATCGGTAAGGTCCGTAGCAAACAGATCTGCGTGCCGTGGTTTCATACCCCCGTTGCCGCACACATAGAGATTCCAGCCATTCTCGGTGGCTATAACGCCGAAGTCCTTACTCTGCGCCTCGGCGCATTCCCGGGTGCAGCCCGACACCGCCGATTTGAGCTTGTGCGGTGAGCGCAGGCCCTTGTAGCGGTTCTCTATAGTGATCGCCATCGCCACAGAATCGCTGACTCCGAAGCGACACCAGGTGCTGCCGACACAAGACTTCACAGTGCGCAGCGACTTGGCGTAAGCATGTCCGGTTTCAAATCCTGAGGCGATAAGGCGCTCCCAGATGGCCGGCAGATCTTCGCCACGCGCGCCGAACAGGTCGATGCGCTGACCACCGGTAACCTTGGTATAAAGGTCGTAATCACGAGCGACCTCTCCCAGTACAATCAATTTGGCCGGGGTGATCTCGCCGCCGGCGATGCGCGGCACGATAGAATAGGTACCGTTCTTCTGCATATTGGCGAGGTAGCGGTCGTTCGTATCCTGCAGTCCCGTGTGCTGCTCCTTGAGGATGTAATCGTTCCAGCAACTGGCAAGAATTGAAGCCGCCGTCGGCTTGCAGATATCGCAGCCCAGGCCGCTGCCATGGGCCTCGAGCAGGCTGTCAAAATCGCGTATGTCTCCAACCCTGATCAGGTGATACAGCTCCTGTCGGGTATAGGGAAAATGCTCGCAAATACTCGTATTTACGCTCATGCCACGATCAAGCATTTCAGCGTCAACGCAGGTCTTGAGCAATGCAGCGCAGCCACCACAACCGGTGCTGGCCTTGGTGGCGCCTTTGATATCACCCAGCGAGCAGCAGCCTACATCGAAGGCTCCAGCGATATCGCCCTTGCTCACATTGTGGCAGCTGCAAATAGTGGCGGAAGCCGGCAGCGCCGCAGCGCCCAATTGGGGGGCACCCTCCACGTTAGGCAGGATCAGGCTGGCTGGGTCCGCCGGTAAGTCGATGCCGTTAAGGAAGTACTGCAACAGACTGTCGTATTCGCTGCAGTCGCCTACCAGCACCGCACCAAGCAGCTTGTCACCGGCTGCATTGACCACCAGACGCTTGTAAATCTCTTCACGTTCGTCGCTGAATACCCAGGCAATGGAGCCGGGTTCGCGGCCATGGGCATCGCCTATTGAGCCGACGTCCACCCCCATCAACTTTAATTTGGTGCTCATATCGGCACCCTGAAAAGCGAGTTTTTCAGCGGTGAACTGCGACACCGCCGCTTCTGCCATGCGGTAGCCCGGTGCCACCAGACCAAAGATACGGCCGCCAAAAAGCGCACACTCACCGATGGCAAGTATGTTGGAATCGCTGGTGCGGCAGTTGTAGTCAATCACAATGCCGCCTCGCTCGCCCAGCTCCAGACCTGCCTGCGCAGCCAACTGGTCATAGGGGCGAATGCCTGCAGAAAAGACAATCATGTCTGTCTCCAGTCGGCTCTCGTCGGCAAACTCCATGGCCATAGCATGTTCACTGCCAGCAACGATTTGTTGGGTTGCCTTACTGGTGTGCACGTGGACGCCAAGTGCTTCAATCTTGCGTCTCAGCATGCGGCCGCCGCCGTCATCAAGCTGCACACCCATCAGGCCAGGTGCGAATTCAACAACGTGCGTCTCCAGACCCAGGTTTAGTAGTGCATTGGCGCACTCCAGTCCAAGCAGGCCGCCGCCAACCACAACGCCGGTCCTGGCGTTTGCCGCTGCGGCTTTGATTTCACCCAGGTCATCAATGGTCCGATAGGTCAGACAGCCTTTCTGGTCGCCACCCGGAATGGGCGGTACAAACGGGTAGGAACCCGTTGCCAGCACCAGCTTGTCGTAAGCAAAACACTGGCCCCCTGCGGTAATCACCTCCTGCTGTTCCCGATCAATACGACTGACCGGATCACCGAAGTGAGCCTTAACACCCATGGCCTGGTAGGCCTCGCGACTGGTCAGAGCAAGCTCACCTGGCTCTTTGCCGGCAAAGACCTCCGACAAGTGAACTCGATCATACGCGGGTCTGGTCTCGCCACCGATGACTGTAATAGTGACAACAGCGTTACTGTGAGCCAGGGCCTCGGTAAAGTGATGGCCGACCATCCCATTGCCAACAACCACAACCTTCAGGGGTTTCTTTGTCATTTTGAGAGTTCCTATGCTGCCTGCTCGCTGCTGAGTTTGTTCTCCGTCGCGCGAGGCGTTGCCAATGCTGGAGATTCTTGAGCTACCCCTAACGCCGCCTCCTGCTTGAGCGTCTCGGGATTTTTCTGCTTGGCGTAGAGGAAGTTGAGCACCTGCTGACGGTGGTGGTTGAAACCGGCATCCTCCGCCAGTGCCAGACGGTCCCGGGGCCGCTCCAGTTCGATCTTCAGCACCTCTCCAATGGTAGCGGCAGGACCGTTGGTCATCATGACAATACGATCTGACAACAGCACGGCCTCGTCCACGTCATGGGTAATCATAATGACCGTATTACCCACCTCGGCCTGAATATCCATCAGTGAATCCTGCAAGTGAGCGCGGGTCAGCGCGTCCAGCGCACCGAAAGGTTCGTCCATGAGCAGAACCTTGGGTTGCATCGCCAGGCAGCGGGCAATACCAACCCGCTGCTTCATGCCACCGGAAATCTCCGCTGGAAGCTTGCCCACAGCATGTTCCATATGTACGAGCCGCAGATTATGCTCAATCCATTCACGCATTTCGGCGCGGTTTTTCTTCCCCTTGAACACTTGCCTGACCGCCAGCTCAACGTTCTCGTAAACAGTCAGCCAGGGCATCAGTGCGTGATGCTGAAACACCACGGCTCGGTCTGGCCCGGGTTCATCAACCTCTTTACCTTCCAGTATCACGCCGCCCTCGGTGGCATTCTCGAGACCGGCGACAATGTTCAGCAGGGTCGACTTGCCGCAGCCGGAGTGGCCGATCAGTGAGATGAACTCACCCCGGCTGATCTTAAGATTGATGTCCTGTAATGCCCTGAAGGGGGCCTCGTCGGTAGGGAACTCAATACCGACGCCGCTGATATCCAGGTAATTTTCTTGCATAACTACTCTCCGTTTACAGCGAACCGCGCTAGCGCAGGGTTGCGTGCTTGTCCCAGCTAACCCGCTTCTGCAGGATCAACATCAACTTGTCCAAGGCAAAACCGGTCAAGCCGATAACCACTACCGCGACCATGATGCGGCCCAGCGAATTGGAGCTGCCATTCTGAAATTCGTCCCAGATAAATTTGCCTAGACCCGGATTCTGCGCCAGCATCTCCGCCGCAATCAGCACCATCCAACCGGTGGCCAGCGACAACCTCAGCCCGGTGAAAATCATGGGAATTGCAGATGGCAGCACAATGCGCCTGATGTGAGTCAGGGTAGGCAGAGCCATGACCCGGCTGACATTGACCAGATCCTTGTCGACACTGGATACACCGACCGTAGTATTAATGAGCGTTGGCCAGAGACAGCACAGGGCTACCGTAAATGCGGAGTTCAGAAACGACTTGTCGAACAGCGGGTCTTCCGAGGTATAGACAGCGCTAACCACCATGGTCACCAGCGGCAGCCAGGCGAGCGGTGATACTGGTTTGAAGACTTGGATAATAGGATTGCACGCGCGATAGAAAGACTCGTTAAGTCCACAGGCAATACCCACCGGAATCGCTATCAGGCTGGCGAGGATAAAGCCCACCGCTACAGTATAAAGACTGGTGAAAATCTGGTCGAAGAAGGTCGATTTGCCGGTATAGTCTCGCCACTTGATGCTGGCATCAGGATTCTTTTCCAGTTTTTTGGCGTTGCGTACTTCCTGGCGCTCATAAAACTCGCCCGCCTTCTCGCGCTCGCGTATGTGCTCCTGCACGAGCGTACCGGCCTGATCCCAAACCTGAGCCGGACCAGGAAACTGACCAAGTGAGGTTTGAATGGAGGCGGCGCCCATCTGCCAGATCATCAGGAAGACCGCAATGCCAATGAGCGGCAGACCAATGACCTGCAGCAGGCGATTGACGTGTTTCTCCCAATTGAAGCGCGTGCCAGCGACACCCGCGAGGGCGTCGCTGCTCGGTGCTGTGTGCTCGCCTGCAGACATGATCAGAGCACTTCCTGTTTCAGGCCGATCTTGAACTTCTCCAGATAGGCATTGGGCGCGTTGCCGTCATAGATGATGCTGTCAATGAACTCCGACTGCGGTGGCTTGAAGCCATCCTCGGTGGCAAAATCCGGAAAATCACTGGCCTTTAAAATACCCTCGGCAATCAATTCGCGCGCTGCGGCAGCGTAGAGGTCCGGACGATAGACACTACTGGCGACTTCCTTATACCAGTCGTCAGACTTGGGCTCACTGATCTGACCCCAACGCCGCATCTGAGTCAGATACCAGATGGCGTCCGAGTAGTATGGGTAGGTCGCGTTATAGCGAAAGAATACGTTGAAGTCTGGTACCTCACGCTTGTCACCTTTCTCATATTCAAAGGTACCGGTCATGGAGTTGGCGATCACTTCGTAATCAGCGCCAACGTACTCACTGCGCGACAGAATCTCAACGGCTTCGGGACGATTGGCGTTGTCATTAGCGTCCAGCCAGTAAGCGGCGCGCAGCAGAGCTTTGACGATACGGATCGTGGTGTTGGGGTACTTCTCGCTGAATTCGCGGGTGATACCGAACACTTTTTCAGGATTGTTCTTCCAGATTTCATAGTCGGTGATAACCGGCACGCCAATGCCTTTAAAGACGGCCTGCTGGTTCCAGGGCTCACCAACACAATAACCATGGATGGTGCCCGCCTCTAGCGTTGCCGGCATTTGCGGCGGTGGTGTTACAGAAAGCAGCGCCTCAGCGTCTATCTGGCCGGAGGTGTCGCCTTTATGGGGTGCGTAATACCCAGGGTGTATGTCGCCAGCTGCCAGCCAGTAACGCAGCTCATAGTTATGGGTAGATACGGGGAATACCATGCCCATCTTGAAGGGCTTGCCATCGCTGCGATACCGATCGACTACAGGTTTCAGTGCGCTGGCACTAATGGGGTGAACCGGCTTACCGTTAGCCACCGGAATGTTCTTTTTCATTTCCTTCCAGACGGCATTGGAAACGGTGATGCCGTTACCATTCAGGTCCATACTAAAGGGAGTAATGATATGTGCTTTGGTACCAAAGCCGATCGTCGCCGCCAATGGCTGTCCGGCGAGCATATGAGCACCGTCTAGCTGTCCGTCAATTACACCGTCGAGCAGCACCTTCCAGTTGGCCTGTGCTTCGATCGTGACATAGAGGCCTTCATCTTCGAAGTAGCCTTTCTCATAGGCAATCGCCAGCGGCGCCATATCGGTTAGTTTGATGAAGCCAAAAGTCAGTTCATCCTTTTCTGCTTCGCCCAACTCGGCCTGCACTGCGGTAGCGCCCAGTATGAGCACTGTCGCCACACTCAGATTCAGTGTCAGGCAACGAAGTCTTCGCGCCAGCGTTGCTACGGGAGAGTGGTGGAGTCGTCTTTGCATGGTTACCTCTGCTTTGCGAGGGGCAAAAAAAAGCCCACTACATCAGGCGTACTACTACGCCTGAAGGAGTGGGCACTATTACCCTGAAATTTAAATGGACCTTGAAAAAGAGTTAATGGCAGCTCTAGTAAAAACTGCAATTACCAACAACATTGCAATCTCAGTGCCAGTTTTTATATTCCCTTAAAAATCATATAGATAGTGGATAGCTAGCGGAACCAGGTGGCGCTTTTACTATTTTGAATCGAGCCCGGCGCACTATAACGGAGCAGTCCGCACTACTTCGAGCCAGAGCTAGAGGCGCTCGTTGGGGCCTAACTCAACGCCAGGCGCCATCTCCCAAGCGGTGCTGTGAGCCGAGTCGGGCAGGTAGTCATGCTCTGGATAGGCCATGCCGAGATAACGCGCCGCCTCACGGTACAGGTCGGTGCGATAAGTCTGCTGCACCAATGCTCTGGTCTCCTCTATGGTCGCGCGCCGGCCCAGCATCTTGTTGCATTCGGCGAGTAGAGATTCTGCAGTCGAGCGCCAGGGGAAGCCGGCCTGAAAACGGCCGAACACATGGAAATGTGGCAGCTTAATCAGGCCGCTGTGTTTGCTGTACTGAAAGTCACCACTCAGCGAGGGCCGCAATTGATGCACTGGCAGATCCAGGTACTCGGGACGCGCTAGCAGATCCGCAGCCAGCAATCTGTTGTCTTCTTCCGCCAGCCACTGGCAGGCTAGCATCAGCGCTATGCGCAGGCGCAGGTGAGTCGCCGGGTGATGGTTGTGCCAGTGCTGGGTAACACCGAGCACTTTCTCAATCATATTGTTGCAAACCTGGTAACCGCTGGCCTGCACTGCGCCAATGCCGTGCTGCACCGCGATCGAGTTCCACGGTTCTCCTACGCAGAAACCGTCGATAACGCCGCGGGCAAGGCTATCGACCATTTGTTCTGGTGGCAGCACGATAATCTTCAGGTCCCGATCAGGATCAATACCAGCGCTGCGCAGCCACCAGCGCAGCTGTATGGTGTGACAGGAAAAACTGTGTGAACTGGCCAAGGTCAGGGAGCGGGAGTCCTCCTGCAACCATTTGCGTAGTGCATGTGCTGAGGACGCCGCAGATTTTTCCGGGGCGGCACCGAGAAGCTGCAAGCATTCCGCCAGAGCGGCGCTGACTGTAATCGCATTACCGTTCAAGCTAAGCGCCAACCCGGTGACCATATCTGCGCGCATACCGCCGATACCCAGGGCGGTTGCTAGCGGCAGCGGCGCCAGCATTTGCGCTGCATCTAGTGTACCCACTGCAATTTTGTCGCGCAGGTTGGCCCAGGAAACCTCCCTACGCAAAGTGACATCCAGCCCCAGCTGAGCAAATAAGCCCTGTTCTTTGGCGACAATCAAAGGTGCTGCATCGGTTAGCCGGATATAGCCAAGTTGTAGTTCTGACTTCTCTGCTGGTGGCAGCTTGGATCTGTTTATTATCTGCATGAGTATATTGGCTCCCTAACTATCCATGTCCCCAAGTGTTGCAACCACGGTTCTCGATATATCGACGATGGTCTTATTGCTGTTCATGGACAGTTTTCTAATCAAGCTGTAAGCGTTTTGTTGGTCGATAGCCCGGTGTTTGGCAAGAAGAGCCTTGGCGCGCTCCACCAACTTGCGGTCTTCCAACTCGGTGCGAGTTTGCAGAAGTTCCTGGCGCAGCATGTTGAAGCTTTGAAACTGCCGCATTGCGACCTGAACCACGGTTTTCACCAGGTTGGGGTCAAGGGCGTCGTTTTGATAAACGGTAACTCCTGAGTCTATCGCAGCTGCAATAAAGTCAGGGTCATCTCGCTCCGAGAACATAACAATAGGCGTTGGATTATGGTGCGAAACAATGGTCAAACTTTCGAGTACGTCGCGGTCGGGTGATTCAAGGTCGATGACAATGACATCGGGACGATGCTGTTCTATTTGGTGCAGGAGTCCGCTGGCGCTGCTGAGTACCGATACGACTTTGAAGCCGGCTGCCGCCAGACTGATTTCAACCATGGCCGCGCGTTCACCGGTATCATCGAGCACCATGACACGCGGCGATGATGGGTTGCAATTGGTCACCGGTACTGCAGATACGGGCTTGTTTCCCGCAGGCGGTGTAACGGGCAGCGGTACTTGAAGTATCGCCGCCCGCTTAAAGCTAGAGTTTTAGCTGCGCGGTTAACCAAAACTTCTCCGTATCGGTCAGTGGCCCTGAGTTATCGGCGGAGAACTTGGCATACTTTGCTTGCAGCGTGAGTACCTTCGTCGCTGGCCAGGTTGCTACCAAGTCGATCTCAGTACCGTAGTCAACGCTGGAAGACTCGGCCGCGAAGTCATGGTAGAAAGCTCCCAGCTTCAGAGGACCTGCCTTCCCGGTTGCGCCAATCCAGGCATCCTCTATTCCGTCTGCTGGAGTCGCAAGAAACTTGTCAGCCCAGCCCTGGAATTTGTGCAGCGTCGCCAGCGGTGTCTTAAAGCCGACCCCGTTATCAGATCCAAGCACCTCATAGGCGGCTTTGAAGTTCACGCCTACTAGCTTGGCACCCAGTTCGACCATGTAGTAGTCGGCATCGTAAGATAGATTGCTCTTGCCACTCTCAGTCTGGCTCGCCGCACTAGCAGCCACCGACACCGGACCAAAGCTGCCGCGATAGTCTATGCCATAAGTGTCATTGGAGTTGTCCACTGTACGCCCGCTTGCGTAGCCGTCCTGCTCATCGACATCAATTCGATAAGCAAAGCCGGTCAGGGTGTGCTTGTCTGTAATACTGTAGTCCGCGCGTAACCACCAGTTGTCGCCTTTCCATTTGGAGGGCTGTGCGCCATCATTGGGACCGAAGATGCGGTTAATTCTGGAGACGTACGATAGATCAATCGCAAGTGATTCAATGGGCTTGATGACCGCACGCAGACCGTCGTAGGTCTGCTCATTCTGGCGCCAGGCAACGCCGCCGATAAAGCGCTGGGAGCCATGAGTTATTCGCTGCCGGCCGAAAGTGGCAGTAGACGTATTGAATTGATAAGCCGCCCATGCCTGGTTCAAGTCGGTGCCCTCGGGGTCAGCGACAACTGGATACTCGGCGTTACCATTGGTGGTGGAGTTGAATTCGTCCGAGCCAATGTCGGACACGTTGTCAAACTCCAACTTTGCTGTGAAACCTTTATACGCAGCAGTTTCCAGGGTCAGCCGTGAACGCAACGTCGAGGCTTTGGCATCCTTGTCAAAATTTTCGTCATCGACTCCTTCAAAACGATAGCGGAAGTCGACTGACGCTTTGCCATCGCTTACCATACTGGCGATGCCGTCAGAAAAATTATCTGCCGCTTGCACAGAAGTAGCCAGCGCCAATGGTAGCAGCGCGGTGGTAATCATAACGCGTGTGGTTTTACTCATATTTCCCCCAAAAAAATGCCCGCCAGCGCTAGGTGCAGCTGGAGGGCATTGTTACCCGTAAACAGTCAAATGTAGGGCGACGTCCCTGTCGCCACTAAAGCTTTAGCAATAGTCGTGCCAAAATTGAATTTAGCCTGAATTAGGGGTCTGTAGGGCAGTTTTTGGGTTCACCTTGAGTTTGTTGCGAAGCTGCCGCCCCAAAATGCGGCGTATCGTGCTCTGTAATAAGGCAACTCCACCGTGCATGGGGCGTTTGCTGAACGCGCCTTGTAAAGATTTTGACAAGCTGAGCCTGAGGTGAAAGCAGTAATCAGCCAGTGGCCAGAGGTCGAGAAAGAACCAAAGCGATGACTATGAAGTTGTAGCCGTAACGCAGGGCACGGGCGCGTCCACAGCGCCGACTTTGAAAAGTGCGTCTGAGTTGGCGAACATGATCTTGTCCAACTGGCTCTGACTAATCTGTGACTTCAGGACATTCTGGAAGTTGATTCGATAGTCCCGCCAGCCATTATGCGCCGACAACACCAACCGGTCGGTGCCGAACATAACCCGATCCTCAACTTTCTGGTTGCCGCTTACTGCCGTACCCAGAACGTCCGTTAATCTTGCAGAACCTTCGCCCTTGGCCAGCTTTGTCCAGCCCCCAGATCGCCGTACAAGTTCTCCGAGCCAGGTTGCTGCATGGTCTGGGAAAATACTTCGGTCCAGTTCTCAGTGGAGCCCTGCACTGAAGTATTACCTCCCATATGTGCGAGGTTGACCCGGGTTCCAGCGTTCTCGGCATCCGCAAAGAACCTGTTCCAGGCAGCGGGGCCGCCGAGCTTATTGTGCGAAGATTTTCTACCCCTACTGTCGGCGCTATGCATCATCACAGGAATGACGGATAGCCACACGAGGCGAGAACCAGTCCGCCCTCGCCCAACTGCCCAGCAGCCCGCAAGCGTTGATACACCTAGCGCTGCGGATCCTTTAAGGAAAGACCGACTTGAAACAAGCCAGAAGCGCTGCCCACGCTATCCATCTGGATTCATCTCTGGCAGAATCCTCACCCTATTGGTCTACAAATAATAATGGAGAAAACTATGAGCACAATGGATAAGTTCAGATTGGATGGCCATGTGGCAGTCATCACCGGTGGTGGCCGTGGCATCGGTCGCGCTATCGCCTTGGGTATGGCAGAAGCCGGCGCCGACGTTGTGCTGGCCGCGCGTCGCACCGAGGAAATAGAAGCTGTCGCACAAGAGGTGATTGCTCTGGGGCAACGCGGGCTGGCGATCACCACTGACATGATGGACATGGCGCAAATCGAAAACCTGGCCGAACAGACAGTAGCGCAGATGGGCAAGTTAACCATCTGGGTGAACAATGCCGGCGGCGCAGATGATCGTACCCTGCGCAATCTAATCGACGTGCCGGAGTATCAGTGGGACTTTCAAGCTGGACTCAATTTGAAGGCGGTTTGGGCCGGCGCCATAGCGGCCGCCAAGCGCATGGAGGCGGGTTCCTCCATTATTAATATTTCCTCGATCGAGGCTTTTAATCCGTCTATTGCCAATGGCCCTTATGCTGCCGCAAAGGCGGGTGTGCATACCCTGACCAAATCCCTGGCCAAAGAACTGGCACCAAAAATTCGGTGCAATGCTATAGCGCCCGGCCCGATACCTACCGAAGTACTGATGGAAGCCATGAACCTCACAGACGAAATGCTGCCTGGAGTTGTTCAACACCTGCAAATACCGATGGGTCGAATGGGTCGCGAAGAAGACATCGCCCCGGCTGCCATATATCTGGCTTCAGCCGCAGCTGAATGGGTGACCGGTGAAGTACTGACTGTCTCCGGTGGCTTGTAGCTAACCCCGCCAGCGCAGTGGCTGCAGGTGCAGCACTGCGTTTCCCTGATCGATTTCGAAGGGAGCTTGATCCAATAGGTTCAAGCTCGGCCCTCACAAATTGGCTTTGAAGCCAAGCGATACCCAACCTCTGCGCGTTAAGCATCCAAACCGCAGCCATCTCGGGTCTTGCTGCTGGATTTATAAGCCTGCTGAGCTTAACTGGTCCGGACAAATTCAAGACGGAGGTTCTCATGAATGGCACTGTAGCCAGAATAACGGTGGCGACACAACGCAAAACTCTGGCCGAAACCTTGGTATTGCGCGATGAACTGCCGCCACTGGAGCATGATGAGATAAGGCTGCGAGTCGACAAGGTCGGACTGAGTGCCAACAATCTGTTTTACGCACAGATGGGCGAGGCACCCTTTCTCAAATTCTTCTCGGTATATCCTCTGAGTGAAGAGCATAAGGACCTGGCCATAGTGCCAGCCTGGGGTGTGGCAACAATCATCGAGAGTGCCAACCCGGAGTTTACCGTCGGTGAGCAGTATCGCGGCTTCTTGCACATGACCAATGTGGTACAGATGAAGGCTCGGAGAACAGCCGAAGGATTTCAGGCCTTTGGCGGCAAGCGCGACAAGATAAACCAGGCCTACAACGGCTTTCTCACGGTCGCTGCGGGGGGCACCTCACCGATTGCGGGAGAAGGCCCAAAAGCTGACTTGGCCATGACGTCAGCCCCGGGTGGCGGTAGCGGGTTTATCCTGTATGAACTACTGAAAATGCATGCATTTTACGGTGCCAACAGCGTGGTTCTGACTTCTGCTTCTTCCAAGCTGTCGCTGGTCACTGCGCAGCTGCTGCGGGAGCAGCGCGATTCTGGGGAGCTGCAATGCGTGGTCGGCTATACCGCAAAAAGCAATCAGGCCTTTGTTCGCTCAACCGGTCTTTATGATCTGGTGATCTGCTACGAAGACGCTTTGCCCGACGATACCGAGCTCAAGCACCTACTGGTAGATGTTGCTGGCGATGCTGCCATTTATAAACGCGGTAAGGACAAATTTGTCAAAGCATTCGCGGTTGGCGGCACCCATGCAGATGCCGAGGCCTCGGTGTTTACCGCCTTTGGCCCCTCCGGCTTTGTGAAGATGCTAATTGATATGGTAGCGCCGGCCTCAATCAAGACTTGGGCGGCACGTCGGCTTAGTCCCAAATTAGAGATGTTTTTTGCCCCCACGGTAATCAGTGAGCTACTGGACAAGTGGGGACACGAACAGATGGATATCAAGTCTGATGCGGCTTTGACTGCGTTTGTCGATGCGGCGATCGATGGCAATTGGATGAGTGTTCATCGAGCAGAGACTCCGGAGGCAGCTCAGGCCGCCTATCGCAGGATTGTAGAGGGCAAGGTACCGCCTGCGGAGGCGGTGATACTAGCGCTGGCTGAGGGGTAACCCCTTGGTTTGATGTCAGGCTGCTGCGTTGAGGTCAGAGACTATTTTGGCGACAGCTATGCGATTGTAAGCTGGGCTGGAATGCAATATAACAAAGAGGCAAAGTGTGGAATTGACCAAGACCCGCTAGACCCGCCGCCTATACAAGCGGCCGGTGTTCTAGCGGGGTGATTTTTTGTTGCGGTTAAGCCTTAACTGGCGCTTTACGCTTGGCGATAACCATACCACCGACAGCCGACATGAAAAGCCATGCAGCAGCAGGTAGTGGCACCGGGCTCACGTCAACAGCCAGAGACGCACCAGCATTCTGGCCATCGGTCCACTCAATGACGAAGGTGGTTAGATCACCGCCGTTTTGAGTCCAACCAGCATCTGCGACGTATCCGTTGCCCCAGTTAACGCCGAGTACAAATTGACTGCCGTCTATAGTGGTGCTGCCTTGTGAGACATTGGCTACCAATGCCTCTACACCAAAGCTGCCGTCCAGGTTATCGGTGAAAGCAAAAATACCACCGTCAGATCCTAAAACAAGAGCGTTGGCATCGGTCAGTGCATCAGTGTCTTCAAACAGCGCTAATGTGCCACCATTCAAGGACAGGATCGGTTCGAACTGCACTATGTTGACGTTGCCAGTGCCATCAACGTCGGTGGGCTCCCAGATGGTAGCGGCGGTGGCTTGAGCTGAAAGTAAAGCACCCCCCAGCAGGCTGAGCACTACTGTGTGTAATCTCGTCATAATACTACTCCGTGAAATGAATATGGCCCGTCTAATGAATTCCAAGTACCACGGGCTTGTGTACCAGCTAATCCTATGCAACAACTATGCCATGGCTTATAAATCAATGACTTAGTTCATTCTGCCGTATTAGAAGATGTATAAGTGTTAAAAAACCTGACACCAACCCCTGACCCGTTAGCTGACCACTTATTGTCAGTATGAGGCTTGTTAGCCCCTGCTCCTGCGGCCTGCTGCAGTAGCTCGATGGCGGTCCAGCCAGGGAATAGCGAGGAAAAGTTTTACGCCTGGCAATGGCCTTACAGGTAATCTGTCTCGGTGAAGTAGTTGTCCCAACGCTGGTCCAGTGCCTCGCAGGCCTCGACCAGTGGCAGCGCGAGCAGAGTCTGCTCACCACTGACCAGACCCAGCTTGCGCAGCTTGTCCAGCGCGTCATCAATTTCAAAATCAATCGTGCAGTCCCACTGGTCCTGCAGCCACTGCTCGATAGCAGCGTCTAGCTGTTGGCGTGTTAGCGGTTGCTCACTACGTAGCAAAAAGCTATAGGCGAGTATGGCCTCCTTGCATTCCTCTTCCTCGGCATCATCAACCAGACGATGGAATACCCCGGCGTTGTTGTCCAGATTCTTGAAATACAGATTCTCGGTCAGTGATTGCAGGAACCGAAGCTTACGGTTTTTGAAGTTGCTGAACTGTTTCCAGATGAAACTACCGAGTCCTGCTATCCCGGCTATTAATGCCAATGCGGTGGCACGGCTCAGCTCTACCGGTTCGGCGCTCAAACCAAGCCAGTAGCCCACCAGTGCTCCCAGCAAGATCATCGAGGCGCCGATTTTGGTACTCAGGGCCACCACGCCACCGGCAAGGGCCGGGACACCGATAATCAGCTTGTCAATCATCCGCATACCGAGCCGGGTATTGGGGAACAGCATCTCAATATCGGCCTTGGGCACGTTCTGAAACAGCTTCAGCATGGTGATACCGGTACGATCCGGACGCTGCTGCAGCGATGCGTCGGCCTTCAGTTTTACGTAAATGACCACCCGGTCAAAATTGCTAAAGCTGACACTCTGCGCCCACAGGCCGAACAGCTGACTAACCGTTTCCTGCTTTTGGTATTCGCCACGAGTAAATAGCAGCACTTCCTCAAAATCATCAAAGTCCACATGCAGCTGCAGCTTGAAAAGAGAGTTTTCTTCGAACGCGCGCTGCAGGTCGGCGTCAGTCAGCCGGTCGTAGTTGGCTCGTTCCAGCAGCGATTCCATTTGCCGCGCGAAGTCGGCGGAAGATGCCTCGGCAATACCCACTGGAGCACGCGTATCCCGATCAGGATTCAGTGGCGCATAGGCGTCTTTAAGATCTTCCAGGCGCCGGTGATAGTCAAAGTGGAAAACACTTTGTAGAATCTCGCAGAACTGACGAAATCGAGCGTCATCATCATATGGCTGCTTTTGCAGAAGCATCTCGACAATGTCGCGCTTACGAAAGGGTATGAAGCGACGTACGGAAATTTTCATAAAAGCCAGCCAGTAAACAAGCCGCCAAGAATACCCTCAGGGCGCCTTCAAGGCGAGCACTCTGCTGCTGAAGACGAGAGCACAATGGGCTCTGGTCTGCCACGAACTCAGTTCCTATAGGGAGCCGCCAGATATTCCACTTCAGGGTCACGTGTAGATCAGTGCGAAAGGTATCCACCGTCAATAACCCCCCGGCATGGTGAGAGCTTTGGTTTCGCTTTAGAATGGGTCATTCAATACAGCGATAGTGATTACCGTGGCCAAACGCAGACGACTTCGAGAACAGAAAAAAGCGGGGAGTACCCAGCCAAGAACAATTGATTTTCAGATCGAGAATATCGATAGCCTCGGTCAGGGCGTCAGCAAGCTGAATGAGGAAATTAGTTTTATCGCCAAAACCTTACCGGGAGAAACCGGCAGCGCACAGGTGCTAAAGCAAAAAAGGAAGGTTAGCATCGCCAGGCTCGATGCATTGGAGCGCATCTCGGACCAGCGCATCGAACCGGATTGCCGGCATTTTCAGCATTGCCCTGGCTGCCACTTTCTGCATACCGATTACTCCACCGAGCTAGCATTTAAAAAGTCGGCGTTACAGGACTGCTTCAAAAACTTGGAGCTGCCGGCTGCAGGAATCGATCTCGTGCAGGCGCCGCAACGCCAGCATTATCGCAACCGAATACAACTGCACTATCGGCACAAATACCTTGGCATGTTGGACGGCCTGACAGATCAAGTGAACGAAATACCTGATTGCCAGATTCTGGTGCCGCAGTTACAGGCACAGCTGAAGGCTTTGTATGAAGACAAGAGCTGGACCAAGGAACACAGCGGCAACGGTCACTGTGAAATTTATTGGCAGGATGAGCGGGTCAATATCAGCTGGGACAAACCCTATGCAGACGGTGGCTTTACCCAAGTGAATCAGGCAGTAAATACAATCCTGGTTGATAGGGTTAAACAGCTGGCCCTGGCTGTGCCATTTGAGCATGTATTGGATGTCTTTTCCGGCAGCGGCAATTTGTCCAACCCCATCATCGCCGAAAATCCGGTACCTCGCCGCATGGTCGATTTGAGTGGTGTAAGCCACGCCGACTTCATGACAATGAACCTGTATGACGATGATGCGCTGCCGCGCTTTCTGCAGCGCCAGCGCCTAAAACAATTTGATCTGATGCTGGTGGACCCGCCCCGAAAGGGATTTCCGTCACTCAATTCGTGGGTTAGGAAACTAAAGCCAAAACGCCTGATCTATGTCAGCTGCAATCCTGAGACGCTTGCCGCCGACATTCAAAGCCTGACAGGCAAATTTGCGTTATCGCACTTGAGCCTTCTGGATATGTTCCCGTCTACTTTCCATTATGAAACCGTAGCCACGCTGGACTTTACAAGGCACTGACAAGCTAACCTTTGACTGACCTCAGGCCGGCCCAGTGGCCCTGGAGCACATAATGGCAATGCATGATTATACCGGTCGATCTTCCGCGGCGTCCTTGCTGGCGCGCCAGAGCCTCTGAAACCCCGCTCTGACCCATTAAGTGAAGTCTGCGGTGATAACCACTACCGACTTATTTTCAACCTCTTGGGACCCGTCATCAGAAACAGTACCATCCATCCACACAGGCTAAAGTAGCCGCTGTGCCAAATCAGAAAGCCGAAGCCACCCCAGGTTGCCAGGTCCTTGGTTTCATTGACCATGAAAAACGCATCACTGACGGCCTGCGCCCCTGTTCTAATGGCCGGTGTCGGGTTCTCCATCTGCCAATGCGCAATGGCGCGGGGCCAAATTTCAATAGGCAAGTGATACAGCAGTGAATAGGCACAGTAGCCAACCGTGAACACAGCCATCATCAGGGTGAAAACCCGATACAGCTTCAACTCTTTTCGCGTTTTTTCATCCTTATATGAGTAGACTCTTGCAAGCTGGACCAAGGTCAGCGGCAAGATCGACACAAACGCAATCCCCCATAGCGTCTCCTCAATGGCAAAGAAAACGTCGATCTTAGTTATCGCTGCCGTGGTGGCGAAGAACTGGGCAACAAAAATGCAGAAAAAAAGTATATAAGGTGTTCTCGCCAAGAAAAACCAACGAGGACGCCCTGAGCCTCCATGGCCAGACTCGGGAACTTCTTTATTAAGTTGCAACAGTGCCAGCATGATCAACGAGGCAAAAGAAATTTCAGCGAAGGTAGCAAAAAACCGAATGAGCAGAGAGCTGTTGGCAAGTGTATCGAACCAGGCTAACTGGTTCAGGTAGCTGGAGACGAAGACAGAGCGGTAAACTGCAACCATAATGAAGATTGCACCAAAGTTTCTCATAAGCTTGTCGTAGCGTGCGTGCTCATTGTCAGTCGAGTGGCACGACCTGGAAAACAAAAAACCGCAGGCCATCAGGTTCACTACATTGATGGTGACCAGTGCACCCCACCAATTCCAGGCCCAGGCCCATTCCGTCTCTGGCATGTTGTTGCTTCCATCATTTTATAGGGGTCATTAGAGTCTTTTATTCTATCAGGAAATTTCAGCGATTTTTCTTAAGCTGACAGAGGCAATGCAGAATTGCACCAACTCCCTGACGGAGTCTTAAGACGCTGGCCAACTGTTGACGGCTAAGCGTCAAGAACAGAGTCGGCGATGTTGGTAACGTATTTATGGCCCGAATCTATCAATTTTGACAACTTCACTTGCCAGTACTGCGTGTTAGCATGGTCCTTTGAATCCGGGCCTCTTTAAGCCAAACAAGTGGACTCAGGTCAGTTTCAAGGAGATGCCTTGTTGAATTTATACACACTAGTCGCCCTCGCCGCTTTTACTCTATTCGGTTCAATTTCCGGCTGTACCGGGTCAGGCGATGACACGGTTACCATTTTTACAGCGCGAAGCATTATTACAATGGATCCAGAGCTCCCCACGGCTGAGGCACTAGCCGTACGGGGTGATCATATAGTCTCGCTAGGAAATCTAGCTGACTTACAGAAACAATTCCTGGATCAGGACACCCGTGTCGATAATCGTTTCGCTGACAAGGTGATCATGCCGGGATTCATAGATCCGCATGTGCATCCATCTATTGCAGCCACCATCCTGCCAATGGAAATAGTAGCCGCCATGGCTTGGCCGACGGCAGAGGGTCTCTCGGAGCCAGTTCGCAGCGCAGAAGCCTTTCTTGCCAGACTGAAGCAGCTTGACCAGCAGATTCCAACTGATGAGTGGTTGATGGCATGGGGTTACCATGAGCCGTATCACGGCCCTATGAACAGAGCGTTACTTGATCAGGTGTCCACTGAGCGGCCGATTATGCTCTGGCAGCGTTCGGTGCATGAAATGTTCTTCAACAGCAAAGCGCTCGCACTGCTGGGTTTATCGAAGGAAGCTTTTGCCGCTGAGCCTCACAGTAACTGGCAAGACGGACATATCTGGGAGGCAGCCCTATTTTCCCTGGGCCAACCAATGATAAAGAAGCTCGCGGCTCCCTCCAGTTATCTGCAAGGCATGTCACTGATGAGTGATCTCATTCATCGGGGGGGTGTTACTACAGTCGGGGAGCAAGGCTTTCCGCAAGTCAGCACATTCCTTGAGTACTGGACCCTCAGGTGGGAGTCGTATAACAAGCCTTATCGCTTTGTTTTGGTGCCCAACGCAATGTTCCTCAGCAACCGGCTCGATTCTGTGAATGAGGTGCTAGCAGCTGCGGATAAGCTACTGCGTAAATCCGGCGACAAGATTCGCGTTGTGAAACACGTCAAGTATTACGCCGACGGTGCAATCTACAGTCAACTCATGCAGATGACTGAACCCTATCTGGACGGGCATCACGGCGAGTGGATGATTCCTCCGCCAGATCAGCGAAAGCTACTGCAGACTTTCTGGCGCGCTGGCTGGGACATCCATATTCACGTAAATGGGGATGCGGGCCTCGACAAAGTTCTGGATGACATAGAGTTGTTACGAGGGACCGAACCGCAGCAGCACCCCCGCATCGTACTGGAGCACTACGGCTACGCCCGAGGTGACCAGCATGCGCGCGTCAAGGCATTGGATATCGCGGTTTCGAATAACCCATACTATCTCTACGAACTGGCACCTATCTACGCTGAACACGGTCTCGGGCCAAGCAGGGCTGAAGATATTTCTCCACTTGGAGGACTGCTAGAAGCTGGGGTTGGTATTTCGTTTCATTCTGATTTCACCATGGCTCCCTTGCAACCACTTACGCTGGCCTGGGTTGCCGCAAACCGAATTGCCAGCGATGGCAATCAGTGGGGCGAGCATCAGGTGATTCCCCTGCAGACGGCTCTGGAGGCAATCACCATAGAGGCAGCGAGAAGCCTGGGACTTGAAAGTGAAATAGGCTCGATTGAGCCCGGCAAAAAAGCGGACTTTACCGTTCTGGAGGAAGATCCTTACGAAACCCCATTACATCGGCTCAAGGACATCGAAATCTGGGGAACCGTGTACGAAGGCGTGGCCTACCCGTTAACTACCCAATAATTTGCGGGTACCCCTGACGGGGGTTCAGCATTCTTTTGGTGTTGGGATGAAAGGACTAGGCAGGTATTGCAATGTAGTGCCATGAGAGCGTCGAACTCTATTTTCAATATCTTGAGCGCTTAGATTGGTAAAACCCTGCCGATGGCTTCGATTCAACAGTTATGCGCAGGACTGCGGAAACATGAAATGGCCAGCGATGGAAAATAGATAGTGGTGACACCGCCTGGGATCCACAAAGCCAGAGCGAGGTACGATGTGGAGGCGATTTATGCGTACGTTCTTCACGAGGCGCACGCATTACGTGACGAGCAAGAAATCTCAGTATTCGACCCCATTATCGACTGGTTCCGTGACCTGATAGCGACTGTGCTTGTTTGGTTAACGCGGGGCTAAATAGCTGAAACTGCCCGATTGAATGTGCATGGAACGCGCATTTGAGTAGTCCGCCCAGAGGCGAGCTGGACAGCTCCGTCTAAAACCCTGCAAAGTGTCAGGTTTTTTTACACTCGCCGCTTTGCCGGTGAAGTCGATATTTCCATGTCTATGAAAAATAGAGCATTTCCCATTCTGGCGTGAATATTGCAGCAAGATCCAAGTTCGTTTCTTTATTCTTATGTTTAGCGCGTTTGCTGGCTTGAGCAGGAAGGGAATACCTGAGTTAGCCCCGAGATGCGCATGCAATCTTGGAGTATATTAAATGAAATCCAATAACCAAAAAATCTCACCTACTCTGGTGCTGTGCACAGCCCTAGGTTTGCTCGCTATTAGTACCAGTGCGACCGCAGCCGTGAGGGTCACCAACGATTGGTCGACCTTCTTTCAGTTAGAGAAACCCACCGGTAAAATTGACGAGCCAGCATTGAGTGGCTTCGAATACCTGATTTCTTCAAGCCCCGATCCTTTTCGTGCCAATGACCAATATCTGATAGCGGGAGAGGAAACGATTCCCTCGCGATCG
The DNA here is from genome assembly GCF_026262625.1 of Candidatus Litorirhabdus singularis. Taxonomy (GTDB): domain Bacteria; phylum Pseudomonadota; class Gammaproteobacteria; order Pseudomonadales; family Halieaceae; genus Litorirhabdus; species Litorirhabdus singularis. Next base: position 1,683,613 of record NZ_SHNN01000001.1, on the reverse strand, counting down.
CTGGTTAACGACCTCGGCAACGCAGCTGATTTGTCGGGTATGCCGTTGAATTTCTCGATCCAGCACAACCTGGTCGGTGGCAGAAACTTCACTTTCATCATAGACGACCTGCTTGCCGGATCACCGAGTGTTTTATGCTGGGGAGGTAATTGTGCTCCTGGATCTATTTCCGCCGCGACCATTGACGGCATAGCACCCATAACGCAATACAACGGACTCCAGTTGCAATTAAGGTCCCAGGAAGTTGCAGGGTCTAGTGCGACGCTGTCCAATCTATCACTGACCGGCGTGGAAATTATCCCCGGCAGTGATCCGCTGCTCAATGGCACAGTAACGCCGACAACGCCGAGCACCATATTGATAGACCCCCCGGGCCGCGTGGGCCAGTGGCTGCTGGGAGATAATCTCGATTTTGTTACTCAAGAATGGGAGCTTAGTGGAACCATCACCCTCACCCGGAGTGACGCGATTGTAGATCTAACCAAGGTCCGTCTTGCAGTGGATTTTGTTAACGACATGCGCTTGCCACTGGCGCCGGTACCGCTGCCTGCCGCAGTCTGGCTGTTTGCTTCCGCTATCGCAGGTCTGACCGCACTCAAACGCAGACGTTGATAACGCTGTCTTCTAGCGGCCGTGACGAGTTAAGTCGTTACGGCCCTGTAAGTCAGTGATCTGGCCGCAAGCCAAGGCCCGCCCCCTCAAGATCGACCGATTAGCTCCCCAGCACCCATAAATACCCTGCGCCTGTAACATTTCTGTCACATACCTGAAATACCATTGCCATCAGTCGGCAACATTGTTGCCGTATGTAATTTATTGCGGCGAACGGAAAACAGGGGAACCCAGCTATGAAACTTCGAACTATTGTGGCGTCAATGGCGCTAATAAGTCCTGTAATACAAGTACAGGCTGCGGTCAGTGACGCGGATTTCGCGGCTTTGCAGGAACAGTTGGCGGCCATCGCAACGCGTTTGAATACGCTAGAATCCGAAAACGCAGAGCTTAAGGCGGCCAATGCGGAAACGATCAAGGAGGTCGTGTTCACCCGCGAACAGGTTGAGAACATGACTCCAGAGAATGCTGCCATCAGCAGGACCGGCAGCGGTCTTAAAGTAGCCTCTATCGATGGCGATAAGTCTTTTGCGATCGGCGGTCGCCTTCAGTGGGACTATGCAAATATTGATATCAACGGCGAGAACGTTGTTAACGATACTTATATTCGCCGAGGACGGATTTATCTAAAAGGTCAGTCTGATGACTGGGCCTATAAAACACAGCTAAACCTGGACAATAATCGCGGCGGTCTCTTCCGCCGAGGCGGCACAGTCGAAGACTTTTATGTTACCTACAAAGGTTTTGGCAGCACTGCCAATATCACTGCGGGTAAGCACAATGCACCCTTTAGCTTGGAGCGACTCACTAGCTCAAATGACATGACGGCTCTTGAACGTTCTGCATCGACTAACTTCTTCATCTTCGATCGTCAGGTGGGTATTCAATTCCACGGTAAATCAGGCATGTTCACCTACGGTGTCGGCGCCTATGAAGCGGAAGCGGCTCTATTTGATTCCGGTGACCCCATTGAAGACCTTGGCTCTCAAGACCTGGCAATTATTGGCCGACTAACCGCTGCACCCATTAACAACGATGGCAATGTATTACACTTTGGTGCGGGTTTTGTTCACACTACCGAAGAGAGCAAAAGGTTTGGACTAAAAGATGTATACAACATTGAAGCCGCAGCTGTATTAGGCGCATTTCATGTTCAGACTGAATATTTCAACGGCCAGCTTGCAACAGAAGGCAGCTCCGAGGTGGATACTTACTACCTCCAGGCAGGCTGGGTGATTACCGGAGAATCTCGCCCCTATAAAGACGGTAAGTTTAAGCGTATTAAACCAACCGGTGACTATGGTGCCTGGGAAGTGCTCGCCCGCTATAACGACGGTGATGGTGACTACGAAGGGCTCGGTGACAGGGAGGCAAAATCTTATCTCGTTGGTATCAACTGGTACGCCAACAATCGAGTTCGTATAGGCGCCAACTACGCCATGATCGAAGAGGATGTCACAGGTCAGGATGCGGATATTTTCCAAACCCGTCTCCAATACGTTTTTGACTAAGTAAAAGCGGGTATCCACGTCCCCAGCTTTGAGTTTCTCGCTCAGCTGGGGATTTTTGTCTGCATGGCACTATTGATTAGTCACCTGAACCTTACACGCCTGATAGCGCGCTGAACATGCAGGCCCTGGCTATCAGGACGTACTTTTGCGCGAGCGGTAATTAACGTAGCGAACAGGGTACTCATAGGGACAACGGTCTGAGCCTTGAGACTGGCTTATATGCCTGATTAGCGTTTTGAAGCTATCAGGCGCTCGGCTGCGATCAGTCGCCCAGCTCAACGGCCATGTTACGAACTCCACGCATAATCATAGTATCCATATACTCGTACTCATCATCAGCTAGCTTCAAGTCCGGAAATTGCTGGATCAACCGGCTGATAGCAATCTTTCCCTCAAGTCGCGCAAGAGGCGCGCCCATGCAAAAATGCGCACCGTAGTTGAATGTTAGATGATGGTTCGGCTTGCGCGAGATGTCGAATACATCAGGCTCATCGAAGGCATCCAGGTCATGATTTGCGGCATGGATCATGACGAATACACGCTGCCCACTTTCCAGCCATTTGTCATGAAACTGATGAGATTCTTTGACGATACGCACAGATGCTCCTGTCGGTCCGTCATAGCGAAGCATCTCCTCAACGGCACTCTCCATGAGCTCAGGTCTATCCCGCAGTAGCGCTAATTGGCCGGGATGCAGGAGCAATGAGCGAACACCGTTGCCAATCAGGTTAGTAGTGGTTTCATGCCCACCAAACAGAAACAACATTGACGTGCCGATCACTTCGTCTTCAGTTAATGTGCCATCGGAATCACGCATAGCCAGCAGTTTAGTAATGATATCGCTACCGGGATGTTCCTCGCGCTCTCGAATAATCTGCCTAAAGTACGCTGCCATTTGAATCGCACCCTCTTCCGCCAATGCATACTTATGCGGTGAAGTGGTCGCGCTACCGATGAACAGCTGCATCTTATTTGACCAGTCCTTCAAGCGCTCCATATCTGATTGGGGCAAACCCAGCATCTCGAGAATGACCATCGCAGGCAGCGGATAGGCGAACTCCTCAATAAAATCTATCTGTTTCTTGCCCTTAAGTTCTGCCAGCAGGTGATCAACCGCAGCGCCAATAAAGTCCGACATTTCAGCCACTGCCTCAGGCGTAAATACCGTTCTCATAAGCTGGCGCAAGCGGCTATGCTCTGGTGGATCTTTGAACGCAACCCAAGTGTTCAAGTAGCGTATAAGCTCCTTGATAGGCTGTTGGCGTTCCGGTGGCATCGCTTCATAAAACGGCGAGATACGATCGGCAGAGAAATTGTCATTACGCAGGACTTGCTTAACATCATCATGGCGGGTGATGACCCAGGCGCGCAAAACGTCCGACCAGTAGACGGGCTCAGATTGCTGTAATCGGCGTAAATGCGGGATAGGATCATTGATGGTGGCAGGGTCCCGGGGATCGTAAATAAGCGTCGCGTCATGCACCGATGATTGATCTTTAGGCATGCAGAATTCTCTCGTTTCACTGGTCCGGTAAGAGAAATATGCTAGCATGAGGCTATTGCTTAACCAAGCGAACATTTGGTTGTTTCTGGGGGAATGATGGCTCAATTGGATGACACGCAGGTCTACCTGCCGGAGATTTGGGCCAGCCATGCTCGCTTCCGTGGCAACCACCTCGCCTTGGTCTGCGGAGATGACCGGCTGACTTGGCGAGAACTGAATAGCGCAATGAATTGTATTGCCAATCAACTGCTGGAGATGGGCATCGGGAGCGGCGACAAAGTTGCCATACTGATGAACAATTCAACGGAGATGTTCAAGATTCTATTTGGCATTACCAAGGCGGGCGCCTGCGTAGTGCCGATCAGCACACTCCTCACCGATCAACAGATAGCAACCCTGCTCACGGATTCCGGAGCACAGGTGCTGTTTGCTAGCGCAGATGCCAGCGAGCTGGCCCAGTCTGCCACCGCTAAGGTTGACTCACTGCGCACTGACGGCAAGATAGGCTATGGCTTTGAGGCCACGGGCTGGCAGGACTATCGACAATGGCTGAAAGACGCTCCAGATCATGAGCCGAGGGTAAGATATGATCTGGGCGACGAGTTCAATATTATATATTCCTCGGGCACGACTGGTGAGCCAAAAGGCATCGTGCAGACCCATCGCGCGCGACAGCACTGGTCTTATTCTAACGCGCTGGAACTCCGTTTCACGCACACGTCGATTGCGCTGGCCACCACCTCGCTGTATTCAAATGGCACCTGGTTTATGTTGCTGCCACCTATGTTTGTCGGTGCCACTATCGTTGTGATGGAGAAGTTCAGCCCCCGGGAATGGCTCAGCGTGGTTGAACGTGAGCGAGTGACCCACTCCTTCATGGTGCCTACCCAGTTTGTGGCCACACTGGAATTTCCAGCACTTGATGACCACGACATATCTTCGTTAAACCAAATTTTATCGGCGGGATCACCGCTGCGACCCGATACCCGAGACGCAATTCTCCAACGCATAACGCCCGGTTTGTTTGAACTCTATGGATTCTCCGAAGGCTTCGCCACCATCTGCCGGCCTGAACAAATGGACCACAAAGGCTCCGTGGGAACTCCCGTGGTTGGCTTCGACTTACGCATCATTGATGAAGAAGATAACGAAGTTCCACCCAACCAAACCGGAGAGATTGTCGGCTATGGCGCTGGTCTCATGCGGGAGTACCATAACAAGCCCGAGATCACCGCCGCAGCAATCTGGCGCGATGAACGAAACCGGACATTCCTGAGAAGTGGAGATATCGGCAAGGTCGACGAGGATGGTTTTCTCTATATTCTGGACAGAAAAAAAGACATGATTCTGTCCGGAGGGTTTAATATCTTTCCCAAGGATATCGAGACTGTGGTAGGCCAACATCCCGACGTTTCCGAGGCTACTGTGATTGGTATTCCACACGATAAGTGGGGAGAGACACCCTTGGCACTGATAATCGCCGCACCCGGCGCAACCCCCGACCTTGACGCAATCTGCGAATGGTCAAACTCTCAACTGGCAAAAACACAGCGTATACACACCATTGAACTGCGTGATGAGTTCCCTCGGAACGCTCTTGGCAAAGTGATCAAACGCGAGTTGCGCACCCCCTATTGGAGCCAATCGTGACCGGGGTCTATGTAATCGGCGCCGTCAGCACCAGCTTTGGCAAGCGCCCGGAAGACAGCATCAAGGCGCTGACTCGAGAGGTTTACCTGCAGGTGATGCAAGATGCAGATGCAATTACCGCCAGTGAGATAGAGTCCTGCTGGTTTGGTAATTGCGGGATGTGGACAGACCAGCAGGGCAGCATTCGTGGGCAAGTCGCTCTCACACCGCTGGTTCGCGAAGGATTATTTCCGGAACGCGTACCCGTTACCAATGTGGAGGGTGGCTGCGCCACCGCCTCGATGGCCTTTAATGGTGCTTGCAAGGACATCATGTCCGGCACAACTGACGTTAGCTTGGCGCTGGGTGTTGAGAAGACCTACTTTCCGGACAACCCGGAAAAGACCAACCTGCTGTATTGCGGCGGCATCGATCAGTACGACCCTCAAGAATGGGAAGAATACTATCGCAACGCAGGTGCTGAAGCTGGAAAAGCATTTGAACCGGCCCCTGACCGCACGATATTCATGGACACTTACGCCATGCAAGCGAGCTATCATATGAAGCGTTACGGCACGACTGCTGAGCAAATTGCTGTCGCCGCCGCAAAAAATCACTGTTACGGCGCCTTGAACCCCCGCGCCCAGTACAGATTCAAAATGACTGCACAAGAGGTTCTGGCCGATCGACCTGTAACAGCGCCACTAACTCGTGCGATGTGCGCACCGGTGGGTGACGGAGCCGCAGCGGCACTGTTGGTTTCTGAAAAAGTGTTCAAGCGTTTGCCAGGTTCAGTGCAGGCCAGAGCTGTCAGGGTCGCCGCAACCACCTTGTCTGGTGGTAAATATCGTACGCTTGAAGAACCGGGCCTGAGCAAATTCGCTGCCAGAAAGGCGTACGCTCAGGCCGGCATTAGACCTGCCGATATTGATGTGGCAGAGGTTCACGACGCGACCTCCTTTTGTGAGATCTATCAGTCGGAGATGTTGGAATTTTGTGATGAAGGAGAAGGCGGAGCTTTTATTGAAAGCGGCGCAACCGGGCCTGGAGGTCAACTGCCCATTAATACCTCAGGAGGGTTAGTGTCCAAAGGTCACCCAGTGGGAGCGACGGGACTGTCTATGATTGCCGAACTCACGGAACAACTCAGAAGAGAAGCCGGTGCACGCCAGGTGGATGGCGCCCGCTACGCGCTGGCTGAAAATGGCGGCGGCGTTATGGGCTTCGACGAGGCCGCCTGCTCGGTAATTATTCTGGAGGCAAACTAATTGTCGGCGCCGAAATCAAAGCGCATGACCCTCGGCTCGGCCGCAGGAATCAAGGACTTACCAGGTTTCTTTGCATAGCCTGCACCCGAGTGCTTTAGTGACGATAGAAGTATATAATTTTCCGACCAAGCGTTTGCTAGATTTACAAGGTGACCCCCATGCAGTCAAGTAATATCCTCGAGAGCAAGAGCCGTACACTCTATGGCGAGATCGAAAACGCGAACAGCAACCTGATGGAGTGGCGCGAGGTAGAAGGCCAGCCAGGCAATTACCTGAAGGTGTTAGTCATCGACGAAAAACGCCATCGCGTGGATTTTCTGTTCAAGCAAGACCCCCATGCCGAGTTCGCCAAACACAATCATTGCTGTACTGCCGTAGCCTACACACTGGATGGCCTCTGGGGCTACCGCGAGGGAGAGGAACAGCACTTCAAGGGGACCTATTCCTATGAGCCTCCTGGCAGTGCACACACACCATTTGCGTCTGAAAAGGGCATGACCGTCTACGCAAGCTTCCAGGGCACTAGCCCAGATATGCTTGAAATACTCGACGAAGACAACAAGGTTATTGACGTGTTAACCATAGATTTCTTCAAACAGTATTACCAAGACTGATATAGTCGCCCACCATTATTTAGAGGGCACACCGATGCCTCCCCCTAGGGCAAAAAATACACAAGCCCGCGGCGACAATCGTCGCAACAAGGTACTGGAAGCGGCTGCTCGATTATTTGCCAGCAAAGGTTATGCCGGCACCTCTATACGTGATATCGCTGCTGAAGTCGGCATTTTGTCGGGCTCGCTGTACTATCATTTCCCGTCCAAGGAAGCGATGCTCATAGCTGTTCACGCAAAAGGCGTAGAGCAAGTTACCAGTGCCGTAGTGGCAGCACTTGAGGAGTCACCTCCAGAGCCCTGGGGTCGGTTCACATCGGCGTGTACCGCGCACTTGGAAATACTGCTGAGTGAAAGTCCCTTCAGTCTGGTGGTGACACCACAATTTACACGAGAGTTTGAGGAGCCCCTCAGGTCAGAACTTATTGCCCAGAGGGACTCTTATGAAAAGCTTTTCTCCGAACTGATCAGCACCCTGCCATTGCCGGCCAATATCGACCGTCGCTATTTCAGGCTTACTATTCTGGGCAGCTTGAACTGGGCGCCAACCTGGTACCATCCCGGAAAGAACTCCCCAACGGCAATAGCCAGCGAAATGATCGACATTTTTCGCTACCAGCTGGATCCGACCGCCAACAGACAACCGTAAGCGTTGCCAGCCTTCGCAAGAATGTTTAGCCCCAAAAAAATAATCGAGAACGCTGCTTCACAAGGCCCTGCGCTCGAACGCGACAAGCTCAGAATGAGTTGCAAGGTGAACGGGGACCCACAGCCACACAGCTTAACTTCCCGACCTCAATATTAGAGTCAGGTATTATTGCGTTATCCAATATATTTCAGAGCCAAAAGCACCCGGTATCGAACAGCTGTCGCTACCTTTGCCTTGGACCCGGCTCCTGCGTCGCTAAATTAATAGAGTGGGCCCGCTAGCGCGAATACGTGACCAGAGTCGTGCACGCACATACAATTGCACGACGGCGCTAGAAGTAAGAATTGCCGGATTTTTGCTGGTTCCAGCGTTCCTCGATGCGCAGTATATACTGACGCTGCTTGCAGCCACTGGAAGATGTACTAGACTCACGGGCACGTACTTTCTAATTTTATCCATTAATTGAATGAAGGACCAACCACTCTATGCCTCTCGCAGCGGCCGTACATGAACTTCACCGCAAGGTCAGGTGCACAGATCAAATTCAAATAAGGTATTGTCGCCGCAGTTTCCCGATGCCAGTTAGATTTAATCCAGCGCTGCTCATTGCCTGGGTTGAAAACCGTTTGGCATGTGGTGACTTGGAATTAATGAATGAAGTAACTATAGACATTGACGGTAAATGGGAGAACTTCCGTTTCCCACCTCCCGAAATACTTTAACGAAACTAAAAACTAAAGAGGACTATGCGATGAGTATACGTGCAGCGTTTAAAAAAGTAGGGGACGCTATTGACGATTTAAGTAGCCTCCACGTACAAACCTACACAGGTTCAGTTTCGGTAGATCTGGACAGTCTCCCCGACGATGTTAACGGCATGGACAGGGTGCGGGATGCCGTGAAGGCTGCCAGAGCAGCGGGTACAATAAGTTTGGTCGCAGAGGCTTTCTTTCAGTTTGATGGTGACTCATACAACTTCCTGTCTAGCGAAGATGTGTCACCCAGTGCACTGGCAATGCACACCGCAGCCGTAGAGTCCGGATTGGAGACCCGGCTTGGACTAGCCGAACTCGTTAAAGGCGTGTTTGACTGATAGTGGCCCTACCTGAATTTCCCGGTGGGCTGCGCGCCCCCAGTGATTTCTCTACCCAAGAACCACCGCAGTTGGACGACTACGCCGACCTGGAAGATCTGTTGGGCGCGGCGGAGCGCGACGCAATCCTTGATGTAGCCGCAGAAGATAAAAGCAAGGCATTACAAGGGCGCGCCAACTTGGTACGAGAAGCGGTTATTGCTGAGAGACTGTGGCTACTGGGTTACTTGGAAGATTCAGGTGACCTCGCTAGTTCGCCCCAGCGCGAGGAGCGGGAACGTTTTCTCCACTCGATTACTTTGTTTCAGAGCGGTGCAGGAATTGGAGTAGACCAATGGAGCGGCGAACAAACCTGGCAAGCCCTGCAAGAGCTGGTAACTTTTGAAAACCCTACCAACGTTGCCAAATATTTTGATGATGATACCCCTCGCCCCGCGCTGGTTCGGGCAACCCGACTTCGGCTGTGGTCGCTAGGTTTCCTGAACAGAAAGCCCACGTCAAAACTAAAGTCTGAGGAATTCCCGACGGAGGCTATGGAAAAATTCTGGCGTATTTGCCTGCGCTTTAAACTGGAAGCCCCCGACCGGCCTCAGCCAGCGCTGTTTGACTCAATCCACAAGCTGTTTGATCAGGACCAGTTACTTGAAGCTGTCGCCGCAGCGGGCAAACGACAGCAAGTGGGTGGCAGGCAAAGATGGGTCTTTTCTTATCTAAAGCTTAGCAAGGAAAGACGTCGAATTACCGACCCCGAAGTTCAATCTTTCCTGGTCTGTCTGGCGAAGATTGAATTGTGGTTGCTAGGCTTCAACATCGACATTAATCCAAGGCGAAATTTCCCTGTCTACTTATTTGCCGGCAGCACAACACGGCGCAATCGCAAAGTCAGCGCTGCGCTGAGTCAATTCTGGGCTCAGTTTGGTCCAGCAAAAGTGACGTCAGGTTCAGATATCTCCAAGACTCAGCGACGGCAACAAGAAAGGGACAAGGCACGCCTCGAGGAATGCATAACACCCGAGTTATTCAAAGCTCTGGCCGAGCCGAGTCTTGCGGCAACTAAAGCAGGCGCCAGCAGCAACCAGACAACGTCACCAGAGAATGAGCTTCAGAGCAAAGAACTTAGTCGTGAAGTCTCAGAGAGATTGCAGACTCACCAGCAGATTGATAGCGCATGGACGAAAGGAAAGAGCCTTGGCATGAAACTATGGGACGGAGCCCGTCGACTCTGGAAATGGTTACGCCGCGGCTTGCTAAAAATACTGGAAATCGGGCATAACATCGTACGCGCGTTCTTTCGTTATTCGATGAAGGCATTTGAAATCGCCAGACTAGCGCTGAAAACGGTCACTGAGTCGGTCAATCAGTACGCCACCGGACAGATAAAGACACAAACCGAAGTGCAAATTCTACTGGCCCGAGACGGTGATATGCGGGTTACTTTTCCTGCGGAGACTCATGCCCAGGATCTAATCGCAGCAACCACCCGATTACGCCATTTTGGCGTCGCGTTTCATCTCAGTTGTAGAATTCTTACGGCCATATTGCGAGCTTTTCGGGCAGCAGTAATCGGCGCAACAGGCTGGGCTAGAATGCTCTGGATGCTGGTTCGAAGCTACCGTGACATACGACCTTTGTACAAGGAACTGACCGCTATGCCCTAATAGGCCGAACGCCAGCGCGTTGAATACTGATCTATAGCAGTCATCTTTAGCTATTGGGAGCGACGGGCAACCGCGAACTGCCAGACCCAGGCAACGCCCACGGCAGCTGGCCCTACCAGCAGACCGGGCAGAATATGGAACGACAGTATGTGCGCTGGCACATACATGCACGCCAGTTGCATATAGAGCGCTGGAAGCATGCCCGCTACAATACCGGCTGCCATTGCGGTTCGAAACGGTTGCAGCGGGCAGTACCGCCGGATCAAACCGATGGCGACAAGCATCGGTGGAGCAGCATAAACAAAGGTTTCCCAGACGCACCGATCACGCTTACCCGCCATAGAGGGTTCCAACGCCGGGCTATAGAGGCCGAACAGATAGAAACCGATCCAAGCGAGCAGCAATCCAACGGCAATGCGGGCCAACCATCGAGAGAGTCCACCGGGTACCGCTGAACGAAACGCCGCCAGCGAACCTGCGATGAAAGCTGTAATACCCAGCACCGTTTCAAACGTGAAACGCCCACCTGACAGTAACTGATCCAGGGAGCTGTCCCGTACCGGACCCATCAAGTGAATAACGCCAACGACAAACGCAGCGCTCAACACCAACCATCCCAGCCAGATATGATCAATACGCGCCGGCGGCGCGACCGCCTGAAGATTGCGACTCAGGGCCTGTATAAGGTCGTCATCTGAAGTCATAATTTTTCTGCCTCTACAAGGCGTTTCAAGCGGCCTATGCCGCGATGAACCCGGACCTTCAAAGCACCCTCCGAAATTTTCAACTGCGCCGCCGCCTCGGTAACGCTGTAACCCTTAAGCTTGGTCAGAATGATCGCATCACGATAGTCTGGTGAAAGTGCCCTCAACAGATAACCAGAGACTATTTGCGCTTCAAGCGGATTTGTCTCCAGTATTTGCTCCGTCGACAGCTGCTCGTGAGCCTGCCGTGTTACAAGATCACGACGGCGCCGCTGTCCGCGCAGTACATCGATTGCCTTGTAGCGAACGATAGCAAAAAACCACGGTCGAAATTTCCGTCCAGCATCATAGCTGTGACGCGCTTCATGAATAGCCACCAGGCAATCCTGTACGCAGTCATCGACAAATTCCGCACGCCCGAATCGGCTGCTCAGGTAACGACGCACAACATGCGCCAGCTCGGTAAGTAATTCTCTATAGTCTGCCTCATCGCCCGCCTGCGCGCTGCGCATAAGCCTCGCCCAGCGATCCTCCTCAGAATCGATGTCTTTAGTTGAGTCTTCAGTCATTCCGCGTGAATCAGCCCGGCTAAAAAAATTCGGACGCCTTAGCGTCTCCCGAGCCCTTTGACCACGACATGCCTTGCCTGGTTCCACGATCCTCAGACAATATTGTGCTGCAAAGAGACCGTCAAATCAGCACCCAATGCGCCAAACTGCTGCGAATACAGCCCGTTTATGCGCTCTATCCGGGAAATAGGGAAGGCTGCCCGGCAGAAGCCGGGAAGCCAGGATGGTTAACTAGCGCTAAGCCTTTCTGCGGGCGCGCTTGGTGAAACCCAGTCCAGCAAGTGCCGCTGCAAACAGCGGGAACGCAGCCGGCAGAGGTACAGGGCTTGGAGTAAAGCCGATTCGATAGATTTCGGTATCAGCCGTCAACTGGGAATCAAATGTGTAGCCCGCCCCCGTCAGCATGCCATTGAAGCCAAACAGCTCAGCGAAGTTAAACGCAACCACTGAATTCTGGTCTGCGCGCAGGCTATTGTCGCCAACAAAGGCTGCAGCAGCGGGGTCGAAGACCTCGGAGCCAGCGTCCCAGATGTCACCTGCTGTAATCACGATTTCAGTCAGTAGCAGACCACCCTGATCATCGAACAAGTTGTAGGCCATCGGGTTGTCATTGCCGATGAAGAAGTCATTACTAGGCACAACCATCGACGCGAAAGTAAAGTAACTGTTGCTATCGGTGTCTACGGTGAAGTCGTTGCTGGCTGTACCGCCTGGCTGCAGCAGACCACCGACCGAACCAAGCACGGCGCCAGAGTCAGCAGCTTCAAAGGCAGGAAACCACGCCGACCCACTGCCTCCCTCGGCAACCGACTTGATCGCGTCACCCGCAGCGGAACCGAGGTCAAAAGAGTCGAAGCTGCCATTGCCGAATCCCACGTGTAATGGCGCGAAAGAAACGCTGTTGGCTGGAACCAGGCTCTCAACATTGACAGTCAGTTGTACGTTGGCTGCCTGTGCCGACCAGGATGCACACAACAGTGCTCCGGCGGCAAAGTATCTTGCTTTAATTGTCATGAAAATTCCCTCTTAGGGTGATTGCTTTGGGTGATTATGTTTAAGGGGCTTCCAATGAGCCACCTGCATAGTAATTCGCCGCAGCGGCCAAAAAGGTTACAGCTGTCGAGAAAATAGCTTGAGAATATACCAGGAGCTCGGGCTAGAGATCGCGCCGACTAACCCCTGGCACTTGCAGCGCCAAACCGGGACCATAAACCTTCGCTGGAGTCTGGAAGCCAGGCTCCCACTGCCCATCAATAATATTCCGGGCAATAATCAGCGAACTGTGGAATGTCAGCAAGTAGGCCTCTGGAGTAATCATCTCAGCACTGAAGCTTTCACCGGCTGCGTTGATTGCCGTTGCCACCAGCTGAGTCTGCCGTTTCGCCTGCGCCTCAGGGGGTGGGCCCTCCGGAAAGTACTTGTCTATCATCCAGATCAGCAGGTTCTTGCCCCACTCTCGCTGGGCAACCCAGAGCACCCAGCCAGGCAGTTCACCCTCCTGGACCTGGTAGATTTCAATGTTAGGAATACCGGTGCTTACCCAAGAAGTCATCATATCGGCCCAGGGTATCTGCACCAGCGTCTCTGTCTGTCCGTCGACTTCGCGTGTGATCACCTTAGGCTGGCCCATCGCTACCATTTCGCCGTTCTGGCGTGACAATATAGGACGCGACAGCATTTCCAGGCCCGACTTCAGCGTACCGCGGCTGGCCGCCGCTCCTTCGACGGCAGTGTAGTTACCGTTCATCACTACGGTGAGCTCGATCGGATTATCTAGCTGGCCTGCGACGTAGAGGTTGAGGCAATCCGTTGGCACGACGTCATAACCCACAGCAGGCATCACCATGATACCTGCATCCAGAAACTCCTGATCCCGGTCCAGCTGCGCCTGTATAACGTGGTTCTCACCCGTCAGGTCGACGTAGTGCGTTTTCGCTTCAATAGCTGCATTGATCATCGGCTCAGAGGTATAGGTATAGGGCCCCGCAATATGCATTACCAGCTCAAACTGATTGAGCACCCGCACCAGATTGTCGTGATTGTCATCCAAACTCAAAGTGATGTAGTCGTAACCCACCTCTTCGGCCAGCGCCTTGAGCTTGGTTTCATTACGACCCGACAGGACCGGCGTGATCCCGTAGTCTGCAGCCAGGCGTGAGATTCCAGTACCGGTGAAGCCATAGGCTCCATATATCAGTACTTTACCCTTTCGATCATGAGGCAATTTTTCGAGAACATCTGCAGACAGCGCGACTGAATCGCCCAGCGCGATGCCCGAACTGCCTACCGTTAGCGCCAGTGTGACAAACAGAATTTTCGATAATGTACTAGCAACTTTCACAGCGTTTCGGCTCCTGATAATTATTTTGGAATGGAATAAATCACGTTTATAGGTTTTGTTGCACACATTCAGGCGACTCAGTATCAGGTCAGATCCAGTGACTTGAGGGCGAAGTTGCGAATCGCCTTATAATCAGCCTTGCCATTAGGGGCTCGCCCCAAGTCTTCCTTGTACAGGAAATGGCGCGGCACCTTGTAGCCCGCAAGGTGATCCTTAATGTGAGCCTTAATCTGATCCTCAGGCAGTTGCGACCCCTCAAGCACAGCTACCACCGCAGCACCCCAGCGTTCGTCAGGCACGCCTACCACCAACACATCATTAATGCCTTCAAGCGACTTAATAGTCTCCTCAACCTCCTCCGGGTATATCTTCTCTCCACCAGAGTTAATGCATACCGAGCCACGGCCCAATAATGTAATCGCCCCATCTTCATCAACGGTGCACCAGTCACCTGGAATGGAGTAACGCACACCATCTATGATGCGAAATGTCTGCGCGGTTTTTTCTGGGTCCTTGTAATAACCTAAAGGAATACTGCCGCCGCGGGCGATATAGCCCGGCTCGCCACTACCCGCTAACACCTCACGATCCTGCTCGTTAAAGACCTTACAGTGCTCACCAATTTCAAATCGCGCCGTTGTCGTTTCCCGTCCATTGGCCATGGTAGAGGAACCGAAGCCGATGGCCTCCGACGCGCCGAAGGAATCTACCAGCAAGACATTGGGCATATGTTCGAGAAGGCCCAGCTTGACCTCCCTACTCCACATCACGCCGGACGAGGTTATAGAGTTCACATGATCGAGGTCGTAGCGGCCGGGCTGCTCCCGCAGCGCCTTTAACAGTGGCCTCGCAAAGGCATCACCGACAATAGCCATAGCCGTGACGCCTTTTCCCGCCACCGTGCGCCACATTTCGTGGGGATCGAAGCCAGTGGCGCTATCCATAGTAACCACTGCCCCGCCATCGAGCAGAGTCAGCAGCGCGCTTACCAGGCCAGTTCCATGCATCAGGGGGCAGGCCGGTAACATCCTCGCCTGCGACTGGTTCGCCTGGATACTCGCCAGCGTACTAGTGAGATCTGAGTAGTCTCGCCCGGCCAGTGCCGCCCGACCCGCGCCAATCTGCCGAAAAGCCTCGTGAGACCACATCACACCCTTGGGCATACCGGTAGTACCGCCGGTATAAAGGAAAAACAGCTCGTCTCCCGAGCGCTCTATGTCTAAAGGCGCGCCGCTACCTGCTAGCGCCAATTGCTCATGGGCTAAGGCACCTTCATACAACGGTTCTTGGCCCAGTGGACAAATCTCGATAAACAAACGGACCTTGTCGAGCTGTTGCCGTAAGGCCTCCATTTGTGGAGCGAATTCCGAGGAGAAAAACACCACCGCCGCATCGGAGTTGTCGAAGATGTAAAACAGCTCCTCCGGTGTGTAACGATAATTGACATTAAGGTGGACCGTACGGCTCTTGAAAGCCGCCACAATCGCCTCACTGTACTCGGCACAATTGCGCGAGAACACAGCCACCTTGTCATTGCTAGCAATACCTCGCTCGAGCATCGATCGAGCGAGGTTATTGGTACGCTGGTCAAATGCCTGCCAGTTGATGACACGATCACCATGAACCAACGCAGGGCTATTAGGGTCGACCACCCGCGCTATACCATCAAATACATCTCCCAGACTGTGCGCCAAGACTGGTTCTCCTGTTTGTTATTGTTAGGACAGAACCTTCCCAGCTTAGATGACTTAGGTGAAGTGGGCAATGGAATCTATGGCTGGCTCGGACTGGCCTCGTCGATCGATTTTCTCTACCGGCAAGGCCGTTTCAGTTTACCAAGGCCAGGCAGTTTGCGTAGACGACTTACAAGATCGTAAAACAGGGCTAACCCACGCCCTCTAAAGCTCCGCCTAGAAACGATAGCCGAGCTCGACCTTACCGATGTCGAACTCCGGTTTGTCTGTACCAATTTTTTCATCCAGCCATTGGCGACCATAGCTGGCGCGCAGAAAAATATTGCTGCTGAGATCAGCTCTCACGCCGATGGCGGCGTTATAGCTGAATGCGGTGGTGTCATAGGAGGAGGAGTAACAATACCAGCCCCAGAAATAATCTGGCACACAGTAGCCCCTACCGTCACTAATATTGGAATCAATTTTGGTCCAGCCCAGGCCCGCTGAAACAAAGGGCGTTATTGGCCCCTTCAGTAAGTGATAGGTACCATTAAAATTGTTGGTGTAGAAGGTTGCTGTATGGTTGATGGTGCGTGGATCGCCTTCAGCATCGCGGAAACTGGTGTTGTAGCTCGGTGTATTCTTGCTGAATTCATAGGCCAGGTTCAGGTGCTCACTAAAATTATAACCCAAGGTGAAACCCCAACCGCTGTCACTGGAAAATTTGACGTTTGCCTCGTCTGGCCCTTCGGGGGCACCAAATCCCTCCCCGCTTTGTGACCTGAACATAATACTCGCTTCCCAATCCCCCGCCTTCCTACTCTGACCATAGGCTGTGGCGCTGATTGTTATCGCCAGAAGGATTCCTACCAAAATTTTATGCATGACCACTCCAAAGAATTTTTCGGGCTGCATGCTATCACAGCTGCGGGCTAATTCTGAACAGCCTGCGCTATGCTCTATCTGCAGCCGCATCGTTACAAAACAGGTCTTTAGGAGGAGATAGTGTCACGGAAGCATCGCACAACCCCAGAAACTGCCAGTCAGAGCGCCAGCTTGATGACTCAGTCGATCTGTGATGACATAGTTCATGTACTCCAATAGCAGTTTGGCTACCCCTAATGCCCCAATCCAACTCAAACTTGCCCATACTATATTCCCTGCAGCACTGCCCATACGCGATGCGCGCCCGATTAGGCATTTTGTTGGCTCAGCAGTCAGTTCTAATTCGCGCGGTGGTCACCAAGAAAAAACCTGCAGAGATGCTCGCAGTATCGCCCAAGGGCACGGTACCCGTATTAGTCATCGATCACTCTGCAGCTGCCGTAGAGAACTGTGATGCCACCATAATTGATGAAAGCGTTGACATCATGTTGTGGGCACTGAAACTAAGCGATCCTGAGAATTTATTGCAGGGAGAAGACTCGAGCGAACTGGAGGCTATGCTCGCGCTTATCAGGAGGAACGACAAGGAATTCAAACCCAACCTGGAAGTCTACAAATTGGCCAAGCGGTTTCACAAAAAATCGGAAGTGGCAGATCGTCAGCGCTGTGAAGAATTTGTTGCGGAGCTAGAAAGTAGATTAGAAAATGCGAACTACTTGATGGGAGATCAAGCTAGCCTGGCTGACTATGCTTTGCTGCCGTTTATACGTCAGTTCGCCCGCGTTGATCGAAAATGGTACTTGCAGTCGCCGTATCCCAAGTTGCGGGACTGGCTAAACCGCCACTTACAAGCGCCGCTGTTTACAAAAGCCATGGCCAAGTATCCGCTGTGGTTAGATTGCCATGAAACCTTTTTACTCGGGGAAAATTAGGCCTACCAGATCTAATTGATTCCTAAAGAAGCCGAAGTATATTGATATCGCATCGGGTTTAGCTTAGCCGGTGAGATGACAACGCTACAATCCCTGCTTGTACTGAGCGTTGGTCGAAATCGCTACCGCCTCATGCAAGCGAACACCTGATTCACGATCACCGTTCAATACATTTTCAAAGTGACGCAGTAACTGGAGCTTGTCTGGCATCTCTTTTGACCCACTGCCAATGTTGGTTAGATCTACAAAAAACTCATCAAATAAATGTGAAAAGTCTTTCACGGCATCAATATTCAGAAATTGCTCATGATTGTAAATACTCGGGTAACCACCCTTCTGCTTATCGACTGCAAATGACACCCCTTTGACATTCGTAATAGACGTGGCTTTCTCACATTTCAGCATACAGCCGTCTTCGATACTGGGTTTTTTACAGCCGACCGTTTGCTGAAAGAAGCACTGACGGCTAGTCATCATCAGAATCGGGTGGTAGATGCTGTAAAGCAGTTTGAAATTCTCAGGCCGCCGAATATTGCGTATTTGTTGCTGATTAATTTCGTTGGAGATGAAAGCACCCTTGCAATTGAGGTCCTCCTGCAGCGTTAGCAACGCGTAGGAATTGGTGGTATTCAGGAAAGGCCCTGCTATCCAGTCAATATTCATTGAAAACGCTTTGTACGCTATACCGGTATTGTTGCTGACGATACGCTTTGGCCGCACTTCCTCGAGTACTCTAATAGCCTCCAAGTAGTCCTTACCAATTAGCACCGCAGGGAACCACGGAATCAGGCTGGGATTCTCCAGAAATATGTCGATGTATACTCGACTGCCGACTTTGAAGCTCTCAGGCAGCTTGAAATAGACGTCGGCATCGGTTTCACTTGTTAGATAAATGTCGTTCACATCCGCAATCAAAATCGACATTTTTGGCTGTTCTTCGATTTTGGCATGCTGGCTTAAAGGGGCAATTTCAGCCGCGGGAATCACGTTCTTTGAACCGTTTAGTAGAAAGGCCAGCCGATTTTTCAGTAACGTTAGTTCTTTAAAGGGAATAGTAAGCCCTTCATCCAAACCTTCAAAATTGAAGCCTTGAACACAGTAACCAGAGTTATTAAACGTCTTGAAACGTTTTTCGACAGCCGCGCGATCCAGGGAGGATTGTCCAGCTTCAATCAGTGTCATGTCGGTTTGAACGGCAAACAACTGCTCTTCGCTATCCTGATCCAGCAAGGCATGTTCTGTGACAATCGCTGCTACCGTTAAAGGCGCGCCAAACTCTCCAGTGAAGTTCAATTGCAGCCTCGGCTTCTCGATACTCAGGTATCTGATTTTCTCATCTACAAGCTCGCCTATAGCGTTCTTCTCCTGAGCCAGATCATCCTGAACTTCTTGTATTTCAACAACCGAGATCGCATTACTTTGTTCATTGGCGTGTGTGAAGCTGTGGTCGCGCGGGTTGTCGATAAACATCGACTTTTTCATATCACCCTGCAAAAAGAGGTTAGTGAAATTTCGATTAAACACTTTATAGAGACTTGAATCGTCTTCCAGCAACTTTCCGGTCTCAACAAAGGTATCCATTTGCTGTCGCCAGCTATCGACCACAGTATGAACATACTGTGCACCCTTAATGCGTCCTTCGATTTTAAGAGAGTCAACGCCGGCATCGACCAGCTCAGGCAAATCAAAATAGGCTGAATTGTCCTTCAGGTTAAGTGGAAATTTATTGCCAGTAGCTGTGGGCTCATATTCATCACGGCAAGCTTGACTACAGCGACCACGATTACCGGAGTTACCAACACTCACTGAGCTTGAATAGCATTGGCCGGAAAATGCTATGCACAATGCCCCATGCACAAAAACTTCTGTTAATACCTGCGTATCATGCGCGACTTTGGTTAGCGCCCTGATTTCATTCAGGTTTAGTTCACGCGATAAGTTAACGCGCGACGCCCCAACTTTAGACAAGAACTGAATCTGGCCTTCATTATGCGTTGTCAGCTGCGTTGAGGCGTGTATATCCAGGCTCGGGAAATGCTTTTTGACCAGGTTAAACATGCCAAGGTCTTGCACTATGATGCCGTCGATTCCGCTGTTTACCAGCTTATTCAACAGCTTGATCATGCCCGCCAATTCGTGTTCCAAAATCACTACATTTAGCGTCAAAAAAACTTCGCACTGATATCTATGCGCCAGCCTAACCACCCCGATTAGATCATCAAATGAGAGGTTCTTCGCTCGGTTACGGGCATTGAAGGTATCAAGGCCGCAATACACCGCATTTGCTCCCGCTACTATAGCTGCCTTGATAGCATTAACATCACCACCTGGTGCCAAGAGCTCCATCTTTTTGGTCATGAAAATTCGCTTCTTTTGGGGGACACTGATTTGAGGGGCGATCTTATCTGTATCTATTCGGCATTACTATCGGATACACAGCAAAATAAACGCCAAAGCAAAGCTGTAGATACCCTATAATTGCTGACACCAGAGCAAACTGCTTACTACCCTGCGACCCTTGAATGCTATTTACTTCCAAAAAATCCGCCAAACCCGGTATCGGCATAGACTTCGGCACCAGCAATAGTGCTGCCGCCATATTTGATGGCGAGCATGTCAGGCTCGTCAAATTGGCGGCACCAGACAGCGTTATGCCGTCGGCCAATTATATCGACAGGGCCTATCAGAGCTCTATTGGCCAACTAGCCATAGATGCGTACATTGAGGGCAATGTGGGCCGCAAGGTGGAACTTAGCCTCGAGGTACTCGGCGAGGCGCGCTCTGGTGCCGGCGGCGGTGAGAGCGCGATGGGAGGTGCCGGGGAGTCAGATACCGCTACAGTCTACGGGCAGGCATTCAACGATTCGAATCTACCGGGTAGATTATTCCGCGGCACAAAAAGACTACTGGGAAACACAAAAACTGAAAGAACAGTCGTGTTTGACAAGACTTTTACACTGGTTGCTTTAGTCACTCCAATTCTTGTCGGGATCCGCAAGTCGATTGAAAAAGCCGTAGGCGATAAGGTCACGCACGCCTGCCTGGGCCACCCCGTTAATTTTGAGGGTACTGGAAGTGGACGCAATAGCATTGCTTTGGATCGCCTGGGCGAGTCCTATGGCTATGCAGGCATCTCGGAGCAATCTTACTGTCCGGAGCCCACAGCGGCCACGCTCAGTTTTTTGCACAATAATCCACAGAGCGATGATGAGTTGGTGCTAACCGTCGACTTCGGCGGCGGCACTCTGGACTTTAGCGTGCTGCAGCGCGATGGCTCCACCTTTCAGGTCCTTGCTACTCATGGCATTGCTTTAGGTGGAGACAGAATTGACCAGACTATTTTTAGAGAACTCCTGTTTCCCTTGCTGGGAAAAGGCGAGCGCTGGAGAAGAGTAGTGGATGGCGCAGAAATCGATACCCTATTTCCGTTCAGCGACTTTGAAGAAGGACTCATCAATTGGCCCATCAGCTATACGCTCAATCAGAACAAGTATACCTCTCCGGTAATGGACCGCATGGGGCAGTCGGACCCAGCCGCAGAGAAATTCAGGCGCCTCTATGATCTTATCCTGCAAAACTACAGCTATCAGGTTTTTGATTCAATCAAAGAGCTCAAGGCGCAGCTTTCGTTTCAGGAGTCAGCCATCCTGGATATTCCAGAAATAGATATTCAGGTGGTGGTTGAGCGCTGGGAGTTTGAGATGATTATTTCTGATTTACTGTTGGAGTTTGAGCAGGCGATCACCGTGATCCTCAAGAAAGCCAATTGTCGGCCGGACGATATAGATCTTGTTATTCGCACCGGAGGCTCCTCACTAATTCCAGCCGTCAAGGACATACTGGACAACCAGTTTAGAGGCAAAGTGGTCGAGCATGACCCATTCACCAGCGTTGCGGCGGGACTGGCGATTTCCAATTACTACCAATACACAGAAAATGAACTCAGCTAGGCAGAAATTTCAGACGCATGGCGTGACCTGCGGAAGCTCGGATGCCAATGGACTCTTGATTCAAATCGCTACTTCTTTGCGTGAGTTGGATTGGTCTTAGGTTTAGCCTTGGTCTTGGGTTTAGCCTTGGTCTTGGGTTTAGCCTTGGTTTTTAGCTTTGCTTTGGGTTTGATCTCCGCTTTTTGCTCGGCTTTCACTTTAGGCTTGGCTGGAGCGCGTCGTTTCTTTGGCGCTTTTGGTTCTGGCTTGGCAGAAACCAGCCCCGCAGCTTCCTCCAATTCGGACAGCGCCAGTTCCATATAGTCTATGAGTCTCTGCACCTGCGGCACTGACCTGCGGCAGGCGATAATGCCAAAGTCGACTTTGTCTGCATTGGTGACCAGCGTAATATTCATTGCCATACCGTCAGTCACAATAGACAGTGGGTAGGAGCCGGTTAACTTTGCGCCGTTCCAATACATGGTTTCACGTATCCCGGGCACGTTAGAGATGGTCACGTTATAGGGCGGCAACTGAGAGATTAGTCCCATGGGCATCAACAGCAATGCGGGTGCCTGCATTATCAGGCTAACCATTTCTACTTCACTGGGGGTCATTTCAGAAAAGTACTGCTTTCCGGCCTGTACCGAGGCGCGTATGGTTCTGAATCGCTCCGCAGGGTCGGCAATATTTGTGGCTAAATCAGCACTAATAGTGGCCACAGCATTGCCCGACTCCAAATCACTTTCCTGTCGCAGGGACACGGGCACCATCGCTTTTAGGGAATCATCTGGCAGCTCTGCATGGGTCTGCAAATATTGACGCAGCGCGCCAGCACACATGGCGAGAACGGCATCGTTGAAGGTGCCGCCCAGGGCTTTTCCCATGGCTCTAATGCGCGCGAAGGGCCACGACTGTGCGACGAATCTTCGACTACTGTTAATTGGAGTGTTGAGCGAACTGCGAGGCACTTTCAAATGCGGTAGCGACAGCTCGCCTTCACCACTCCATGCGCCAGCAAATCCCTTCACCGCTCGCAATATATTGCTGCTACTGTCGAAGCTGGATTTCAGCATATCGGAAACATTACGCAGGTCGCCGTGACCATATTCTGGCGGTTTACCCATTGTCAGTGCCGATTTGTACCTTTCCCAAGACTGCAGCGATAGTGGCGATTCCGTCATGATGTGGTTGGGATTCGAAGATAGCATGCTGCGCGATATGTGAATTGAACGAGCCCCATCTACCGCAGCATGATGAGTTTTGGTGTAGACCGCGAATTGGCGATCCTGTAAGCCCTCTATCAAATGCATTTCCCAGAGCGGTCGGCTCCTATCCAATAGCGTGCTATGCAGTCGAGATACCAGGTTAAACAGCTCACGATAACGGCCAGGTTTTGGTAGCGCCGAGTGACGGACGTGATAGTCCATATCCAACTCGGGATCTGGTTCCCAGTGTGTGGCACCGGCGAGACCCATACGGCCAGTACGCAGGCGATCACCGAACGGGGAAAGCAAGGTCTCAGGTGTGCGCAGAGTTTCCGCCAGACTATGCAGAAACTCCTGTTCATTCGCCCCTTCCGGCAACGTATAAAGACTAATGCCCGCCACGTGCATGGGCGTGTCTTTGGTCTCGCTGACCAAAAAGCCTTTATCAACTAGACTCAATTTTTTCATTGTTATTGCTTCCTTACCGCAGCTGTCGAGTAGGATGTTTCGTCTGTGAACACTTTTTACCACATTGGGCATCAATACGTCAGAGAAGATACTAAATCCGAGTTTGAAATGACCGATACTCAGCTGAGATTATTGGCTGGGTTGGCTTTTGCCCGGCCAATACAAAGTGAGCCGGCCAAACCTGCTATGAGACCACTAGGTCAATGCAACACCAAATTTACCCCGTGCCATAGCAGCTCCTCCGTTATCCAGGATTCTTCCCTATCGTGCTGGTAGACAGGCGCCCGGCTAGTCTTGCGAATAGTAAATATTCTTTAAGAAAATCTGCTTATCTACTTCCCCATGTTGGCCCAATAATGCCAGCAGAGTTGTAACATCGCCTATATCGCCTCCGGCATCCAGATCCGCGATTGCAATACGGTAGCGCGTCCACTGATCGCTCACTGGATAATCGGTGCCCGGCCCAAAGGCGGTAAAGTTGTTAATCTGGTCACCCGCCAGCCAGCGACCCGTTTGAAAACCAATACTAAAGGCCACGTCAGCATCACCACGTACCTCAAAGGACAGATGACCCGTGCGAAATTTGGAAAGATTTTCACCAACCTCTGACTGCAGCTCAAGACCTGCTCCCCACCAGTCACCAGCTCTGGGCACAATTTTGATGATACCGTGGTGTGACATCTCAATTTCCGAAGTGTCCTCCCAGGCGATCAGCTTGAGCGGCGCACTCGGATAACGCGCAGCGGTGTTCCTAGACGGACTCATAGTCTCGTGAACAATCACATAGTTGGCTTCGCTGACCACTTCGCCGGCAATCGAATTCGGCTTGGTAGTGGAAATCATCTTTAGCGCCCTCTGGCTTTTAAAGGGCGGGTGCTGAAACGCCTGCAAAAGCGCCGAAAAATCACCGTGGAAACTTTTCACTAACGGCTCTCCGTTGCGAGTTAGCTCATCAAATTTTCCTTCGTCCACTAAATCCCAAAGTGCGTATTTCACTTCGTTATTAATCCTAACCAGACCAAAGTGATTTTCAGATTCTGCTTGATCCAATGGTTCCTTCCAAATTTCGTCAAAAATCTCGAAGTAGAATAGGGTCACGCCTGCTTGATCAGACCATTCCCGTACGTATTGGTAGTACAGCTTTTGCTTGTATTCGTCAGCGGCTCTAGACCCATTTTCGCCATAGACACCGCTATCCTTAGACGCCCAGCCTGTCTCACCGACATGAATTGGCTTTTCAATGCCGAGGCTCGAGACGTAATCAACAACCGCTTGGTGTTGTGACGCCGTATATGCCACAGCTCGGCGCATTACTGCTTTGGTCATAGCCTGTTTGCTCAACTCTTCTTCGTCGCCTAGAACACCCCAGTACTCCTGATTATAAAATGAGTCGTGAAACGGATAGCTATGCATTGACACAAAGTCGACCGCCTTGACGAGCGCGGCCAGCTCTGGTGTTTGAAACGACTTTTTGCCTCCACCCCAGGACTCGAAATTGTCCGAGCTGGTAATCCAGACACCCTCTGGCAACTCTTCGTTTAGCTTGAGCGATTGCAGATGCGTAACCCACTCCAAAATAATTTTGGGGGAAACAAAATACTCCACCGCCGAGGGCCACATAGCCTCGTTACCGACCGCTATTGCCTTCACAATATCCGGGTATTTATTCGCCAATGCGACAGCCGTATTGATCTCTGTAGAATTATTGCTCTGATTACCTTTGCTATGGTCAACAGTATCGGTCCAGGCATTGGAGGCCTCAATCCATGCGCCCAACATGACATACATTTGGAAGCTGGGATCACTGCGTTTAAGGTCGCTGATCACCTGCAGCAGCAGCGCTGCCTGTGGGAACTGCGAGGTATTGTAGGTACGTAGGACTTTGACCCCGACAGCGGCAAGGATCTTCATATCCTCCGCCAACTGCGCGGCAGTAGGGGCTATCTCTCGGCTCTCACCACGATAGCCACCATAAGCCATCGCTGGGTAATCGGCATTACCAAAAATATCCGCCGCCAACGGACTATTTTTTCTGCTGTTCAACTCAGCTGGGCTATCGCCTGCAGTACAGGCCGCCAACATGCCGGCAAGGATTAACAAGGCGAACAGTTTCGAGAAATTCATAAGCGTTGTAGCCTGGTTGATGAGCGAAAAATGGACGGCTGACACGTTAACCCAACTGGACCAGTGAAATCCATCATGGATCCTCTACCGACAACATAGCATCGACAGGCCAATGCCACTTTACTGCTGCTCAATGTGCTCATCAGTTTGCAGGATAATAGTCTCACCCAGCTCGCGAATGGCGGAAGACAAATAGCGCACAGGAAAATTTGCACTATACTTTCGCGTATTCAACTGACCACAAGGAGATAGGCCATGCCGCGCTTTGTTCTTATTGGACTCTGTGAGCCACAATCTGATAAAGACCAAGCGGCTTTCGATGAATGGTTCATCGATCAGCACATCGAAGACACCGCCCATTGTCCGCATATGATTCGGGGCAGCGTGTTCAAGCTCAGCGGGCCTCATCTGGATATTGATACAGCATCGGGCTACCTCTCCCTGTATGAGGTGGAGGCGGAAACCTACGAAGAGGCCGAGCAAGTGCTCAACGATTGGCAAGCGGATAGTGATGCCTGGGCAGGGCGCAAGCGACACCTGGAAACCGGCAAAAAGTTAGGCGGCATTCCGATGGCGATAAGGGGTTCGGGTTGGTATCAGTTGATACAGTCCCATGAAGGGCCGGTGCAGAGCTCTGACTAGAGCCGCATAGTTATAAACGCTGGCGACAATACCGTGTGGCCATTCAGCAATATCTCAACCTGCCTGGCGGCCATTGAGACACGCATTGGCAATCTGACCAATGAAACGTACACTGGCTTCACAATTATAAGAAATCATAATTTCAGCAAGCCCTGGCTTTAGCTATAAGCTACAACCACATATAAAAATTATAAGAAGTAGATCCAAAGGTTAAACATGATCAGTCAGATCGATGTTGCATAACTAAATTGGTGAGGGATTCATGAGAAAGAGTGTAACGCTAGTCTTAATCGGGTGGGCTGGCTTTAGCCAGCTGCTGTTCGCTCAAACCGAAAAAGTTGACTCAGGCAAAGAGGTGGTGGAACTAGAAGAGGTCATTGTAACCGCCAATCGCCGAGAGGAAAATCTACAAGAAGTTGCCATTTCCGTCGCGGCTTTCACCGATGAGTTTTTCAAGGACAGTGGTACCACAAATCTGAAGCAGTTAGAGCAATACACGCCCAGTCTAAAAATATCCCCAATTACAGATTCACGCTCTACCTCTATCCGTATTCGCGGCATCGGATCGCCCGGCACCAATGCCGGCATCGACCCCAGCGTCGGTATCTTTATCGATGGCGTCTATCAGGGTCGAGCGGGTATGAGCGTAGCGGACTTGATGGACATTCAGCGCGTTGAAATTCTACGCGGCCCACAGGGCACACTCTACGGCAAGAACACCGCGGCTGGAGCATTGAACATTATTTCTAAAGCACCGTCAGAACAGTTCGAAGCTGAAGTAGAAGGGGTACTGGGAAACTACAATGCGCATGAACTGCGCGGCATGGTCAACGTGCCATTGGGTGACAACGGACACGCTACTCGCCTTTCTGGTTACTGGGTTGAGCGTGACGGGCTGGCAACCAATACGGTTACCGGCGCAGACATTAATGATGCATCCCGATACGGGCTCAAGTCCCGTACCTTGTTTGCTATGGACAACGCTGGTGATTTAACTATTACCCTGGACTATTCTGAGAATGACTCAACATGCTGCACGCCGGACGTGCTGGATCATGAAGGTGACGGTTCCTCCTTGGGACTACCCCCATCAGCCTATGAAGCTGCTACCGGCATTCCCTATGATCGCAACGCGGATGGATTTGATCGAAAAATTGCCACAAACGTTGATTCTGTTAACGATGTTAAGGTCTACGGCGTCGCCGCCGAGTGGGTCAAAGAGCTCGACAATGAGACCATCCTGACCTGGATTACTGCCTATCGAGGCTATGAGTCCTTCAGCAGTTGGGATGGGGACTTTACTCAATATGATGCGGTTGACTATTTTACTGACGTAGAACTAGACCAGTACTCCACCGAATTCCGCATTACCTCCCCCGAAGGAGATAAGTGGGATTATCAGGTGGGCGTGTTTCTGTATGGGTCGAGCATGGACACCGTTTCTGACAACGGTTTTACCGCGTTAACAGGCCGCTTGTTTGCAGGCGGTTTTGTTTTCCCCGATGGAACCATCAACACCGACACCAATAAGCATGAAACAACCAGTGCCGCCATTTTTGGACAGACCAACTGGACATTTTCTGAAGACTGGAAACTGACTTTGGGAGGCCGTGTAACCTACGAAGAAAAGACCCGCGTTGGCAGTCAAATTGCTACTGGCACAAACGCACTGGGCATTGATGCGCCGCCTATCGCCGGGGCCGATACTTTCTACGACGACCAACGCGACGCCAGTGACTTCTCGCCGACTGTTTCGCTGTCATGGTTTGCACGTGAAGGCGTGATGCTATACGCCAGTGCCAGTCAGGGCTTTAAATCTGGAGGCTTTAACCAGCTGCGCGTCGCATCTGGAGTCGACCCCGAGTTCGATGATGAGCAATCAACCAACTACGAGCTTGGTATAAAGAGCACCTGGTTAGAGCGTCGTTTACAGGTCAACGCCACGGTATTTCTGGTGGAATACGAAGACTTCCAATCCCAGAGTTTTGATGGGGGCAACATTACGGTCCGCAACGCCGGCTCCATGGAAAGTAAAGGGGTCGAGCTAGACGTGGTGTACGTTCCGAATTCTCTTGCCACCTTAGGTTTGGCCGTGGGTTACAACGATGCTACTTACTCCGATTTCAAAAAGGGTGAGTGTACAGCCGCAATGCTGTTTGAAATCACCGGTGGCAGCCCATTTGTTCCCGCAGACTGCGTACAGGATTTGACGGATAAACCACTGGATAACGCCCCAGAGTGGACTGCCAGCACCTACATCCAGCTTGCGGATCGATTTAGCAATAACATGGGCTGGTTTGCGCGACTGGAATATAACTACAGCGACGAGTTCTACATGGCATCGGATTTAGATGAAAGCCTGCTGCAGGAGTCGACAGAGCTGGTCAACGCTCGCCTGGGTATACAAGGTCCCAATAACAAGTGGGAGGTGACCTTGTGGGGCCGCAACTTGCTGGACGAGGAGTACCAGGTTGTTGCCCTTGATGCCCCGCTTATGGGCGGGTTTGTCGGTATCAATGCCCCACCGCTGACCTACGGTTTGACACTGAACTATAGAACCAACTAGGTCTCCGCTTAAAGCATCGGTAACCTGATTGTGAGCCCGGAGGAATTTAGCCTCCGGGTTCATACACTTATCCCACCCTAAGTACCTAGCCCACCTGGACACTCATTTCGGTCGTTGAGTTGCCGGCATAGACGAAGCCAACCTGCCTATGCTTTAAAACCGTCAAATTGTCCGGTTTTCTGGAAATCTTTCTTCAGCTCGTCTATGCTCAGCTCATAATAATTAGTCAACGTGAGTATTTGGTATGAGTAAAGAGCCAACTTTTAGTGCACAGCAGGATGCCTTTGTGACTGCCTACATGAGTGAGCGCAAGGACCAGGAGATGACTCTGGACCGTATAGTTACCTCGCCCAGTGGTCTGGATTCCGAGGCGATGATGAGCGTACTGGCACATCCCGACCTTGATGGCCGCGGTTTGGAAGTGATGGCCGATTTTATGCGTCCCAACGATTCCATGTATTTCGACGCAATCTTTGGTGCCAACTATGGCCAGAAGGATATTCGTGGCTGGCTGCTTCCGACTATGGCAGAAATATCTTTTATTGAGTTTGTCCCGCAGCAAGAATCAGCATCATTTAATAACGGCGCGGCGATCATCGATGAATGGAAAATGGTAGCCAAGCTGGATGGCGTTGAAATACCGCTGGCGGATGGTCTTAGCGTGCGCCGCTTTGAAGATGGCTGGATGACCTGGGTGGCGGATATCTATGACACTATGTCGAGCCGCACACCACCGCCTGCTGATGCCGTATTACCGGAAGGCATGCCAGAACCAGAACCTCTGCCAGACTATCCGCAGATGAACTGGCCCACGGTAGATCGGGGCGATCCAGAGCCGCTAACTGCGGCGGCGGCAAGTTGGGCCCAGAGCCGGGCGCAGGCTCACAGTGACGGCTCTGCACCGGACGTGCTGGAGCAGGCCAGCGGCCTGAGCCATGATGAGTTGCATGCCATTCACAATGATCCAGTAATGACAATGAACTTCAATGTGGTTGCGGATCTTATGCACCCAACCGACTCAGTGTATATCGATCCAATTTTCGGTCGCTTTGAGGGACAGGCGGAGATCCGTGCGTGGATGACCGATGTAATGGGCAAAATGGGCAATATCACGTTTCAGCCCATGTCAGAGATTTTGTGGAACGGTGAGACATCAGTACAGATGTGGAAACAGGTGGCCGTTTTACCCGATGGTGAAGAGGTGGAAATGGCCTGGGGTGCAAGCGTTCGCCGCTTCAAAAATGGGTGGCTTGAATACTGCGCTGACTACTTTGACACTTTCTCTATGCAAAAGCCTGAGGTACAGGCGGCAGGGCAAGCTGCTGGCTCTACTATTACCCTGGAAGATATTCTTCGCTATCGACCGGACCTTATTCCACAGTAGGTTCTGTGGTGCTTCAAGCAACTCCGGGGAATCACTCCCCGCGCTCGGCGCAGCGTCGTTTAAGTAACTCCTTGTTTTCCGCGCTTGGCAACTTCGGCTGTCTCTATAAGCCCACTTCTTTTTATCCGTATAGTCATCGGCTCACTCGCTGACGCCGTATAGTCCTTTTAACATTTGCGCAACGTTATGATCGAAATACCGGCCGATATGAACCCACTACCACCCCCAAAAGATGTGTGCCTGCATTCCAGCGAAGTGTCGCGTGTAGTAGAAATGGCATGGGAAGATCGCACACCATTTGAAGCCATAGAGACGTTGTTTGGTCTTAATGAATCTGCCGTGATTGCGTTAATGCGGGGCCACCTTAAACCACGCTCGTTCCGACTCTGGCGCAAGCGCGTAAGCGGGCGCAAAACCAAGCATCTACAACTTCGCTCTCCACACGTCAGTAGAGGCTATTGCCCAACGCAGTATAAGCGCTAATCGCCGCAGCAAATCAAGGTAAAGAAAGCGTCCCGTTCAGGCTCCAATCGTACCTCTGATACCGAATCTTGAACGCCTCATCTTCCAGCAGCGCCGCTACCTCCTCGTTTTCAACCAGCGGTGCCAGATAGGCCTGCAGCGAGCCTGCTGCCTCCACAAAATCTTCTTCGAACCATTTGAAAATGCTGGATAGGTTCGCCGAAGCGTTGGCCCTATCAAACTGGTTGCGCCGCGGGTCGTTGATAAACTCCGTCGTTGCAGCTTGCAGCTGCTGATCCAAATTCTCGAGCGTATAGGCCTCACTCTGCAGAATGGGACAGGACACACTGGCACACACAATAGCGAAATGAATACGTGGCTCTTGCAATGGTCGTATCAATTCATGCTCTAGCGCATGGAGCGTAATGCGGGCTCCTGAGACCAGGTAGGTATCACGTTTAAAATAAGCATAGCGCGCCAGCAAACCGTCAGGTGAGTTGCCATCGAGAATACCCTGAGCGGCAAGGATATTGTAGGCGTTGATATAGAACACCAGCTTCTGTTGACGGTTCATTGCGCCAGTGTCGACGGTAGCAATCTGCTCGACCAATGCGTCAAAGCGGGCATTTTTATCCCAGCGACTGTAGTCCACCGCACCGTCGGTCACCGCCTCAGCCAGCAGGTCGGTCCAGGTTTTCAGGTCGAGTGCCGCGCTAACTGACAGCGGCAGAAACAGCAGACTCAGAAGGAGTGTGGCACATACACTGGGTCGAACAGATTGTCTGGACATAATAGATACCTGTGGATACTACTTTGTGTAGGAACGCGTTAAAGTCATAGTATGAAAACACACCGACTCTGTCTGCCTTTGATCACGGTTTTACTCTTTGGTTGCACCAGTGCACCAGAAAAACCTGCTGCCGAAGCAAGCCTGCCACCCTGCGGTGGGCTGCCCAACTGCGTCAACAGTCAGATTGGCGAAGGCAGTAGCGCCATTGAACCACTGCATGCCACAGCAGAGCAGTGGGAGTCTCTTAAGCGATGGTTGTCTGGTCAGAAAAACTGGACCATTACTATAGCTTCGGATGACTTTGTGCAAGCTGTGGTCAAAACACCTCTGCTGCGGTTTCGTGATGACGTACAGTTATTGTTTGATGAGCAGGCCGGTGTGATCCAGATGCGCTCGTCCTCCCGGCTTGGAATCAGCGATATGGGCACCAATCGTCAGCGCCTGGAAACACTGCGTACTCACTTGGCTGATGAAGACGCTGAAAGCTGCCTGGCCGACGCCGGTGATCGCCACCACCTTGTCACTAAATATCACTCCAGTCCCCAATACCATCACGCAACAATTGTTGCGCCGCTTCACTACCAATGGGGCAAGACGTGCGACACGCGATACGCCATCGCTGGTTCTGCTTGAGCAAGTGCCAGCGGTTGAAGCCCAGGCGCATCAATCGAGTGACGCCGCCTGCATCGTGATAAAGCCGCGAATAACCCATGGCAGTCGCGCGATCGCCAGCGACTGAGACCTCCAAAGGGCCCACGGTGTGGGCACAAAAAGGCAGCAGCGCCTGATGGCCGGCGCCCAACACCATATCGCGAATCGCTTGGCGCCCTTCCATTACAAGACTCGGCTGAGTGTGCATATCCGCGTCGTCACGGCCGGTACCAGGCGCAGATACCTCGTAGATGCAATTTTCAGTATGCAGTGCCGCCGCCGCCTCCGCATCACCGCAGTCCACCGCCATCCCATAGCGGGCTATCAAGTTGCGAATGGCGAGTTCGCTCTCTACCTGCTCCAGGCGCTGCAGCCATGGGGATTCAAGTGGGTCCTTATCATTATCTGACAATCTAGTTACTCCGAGCGTGGGAACACGCAAAATATTATTGTTGCCGGTTTCAATTTATGCAAGCCTCCCGCGGAGCCGCTGCCACCCACTTTAATGTCGCGCTCAGCGCCCCGCCCTTATCGAGCGTCACTTTGAAGCAATGACAGTTTTTCAGGCACAACTTGTCCCTGAATTTTGCAGAGTCTGGCGCTACGGAGGGTTTATCTCGCCGACACGCAAGCTTGAAGTTAGTCTCAAAAAAGAGCCCGTTCATCGCAATTCCTGAGGTAAGCACCGCGCTGAATGGTAGTGTATGGCCTCAAATAGTAATAATTAGCACAAAACAGGACTTGAATATGACACACAATATGCATAAGAGAGCCGCGCTGACCGCGTTGGTCTTTGCCACAACAGTTGCCTTTGCGCCCGTCAGCAGCGCCGCATTGACAACCTATACCCAGAATTTTGAGGGCATGACACCCAATCAGGGTTTTTCAGACCCCGACAATGGCTTTGTGAACGATCTGGATGCTGACGGCTGGCAGATTTACGGCATCGTCTATGCAAGCAACCCCTACAACAACACGACTGCTGCTATCCTCGGCCAATACGGTCCTTACCCTGCCGCCAATGGTGATCCGGGCTCCATCCAGGGAGTAGCGACAGGCCAAGGCGGCCCCAGTCAGGGTGATGTAGTACTGTCTAAATACAGCGATTACAACAACCAGGATGGACAACTTGGCGGTTACGTTGCAGCCTCGACCTACCAAGAGCAGCAAATTGGCGCAGAAGATGTCGGCAGTATCTGGAGGCTTAGCTATGACGCGAAGATGGGAAACCTGGAAGCCGATAGCAGTGCTTTTGCCTACATTCTGTCGCAAGATTTTGTTGACGGAAAGGAACGCTTTAGTTCAAACGACACCACCGATTTGCCAGAAGAATGGATGAGATACTTTGTCGAACTAGCTATTACCGCTGACATGGCTGGCGATAACCTGACATTTGGCTTCGGGGCTACTTCTACCAACAACAACGGCTCTGGCGTGTTCTATGACAATCTTGAATTTTCGCAGGTGTCACCGGTACCACTGCCCGCAGCAGCCTGGCTGTTCGGCTCCGCTCTTATTGGACTGACCGGCCTGGCAAGTCGCCGTAAGGCCTCAGCATAAGGCACTCACCTCAGTAAGATATTTTTGACCTTCTGATCTATGCGAGAGGACGGGGCAACCCCGCCCTCTCGTGACGGCCGAAATAGGGCCTATGAACGACACCCCTGATCGCACTTGACCCGCATCAAAGCAATTTTCACCTAGTCTTTATCGAATCAGACGTACCCTGGGGTAAGGCGTTGGCCCGTAATACGCATGCCGCAGATTTCTGCGCTTGCAGGCCCTAGACGGCAAGCTGTCACAGTTACCGGGGATAGGTTCGCCGGCAAAGGCAGCACTAACAACTGGAACCGAGTCCCGTGTAGAAGGAGCCAATACACTCACGTGATTGTGTTTGGGATATACATGGGACTGCATGATTGACCCGGCCTGACAGGCCTGCTTAATGAGGGCCGCCTGCATTCTAAGCGGTGTATCGCGATCCTCATGAACATCGCATCAACTGGTTTTCACATCCTTGAATGGAATTGTACGATCGACATCAGCAGATTTGGGCAGGCCCAAAATACGCTCTGCAATAATGTTTCGCTGAATTTGATCGGTACCGCCACCAATGGAATTCATATACGCCTTGGCGGCGTCAAAATTGGCATTGCGAGCGTCCTCTTCGTCTTCAAGTAAAACCTGCGGGCCAAGTATCTTGGCGGAAATTCGAGCTTCGCCATGCTGAATTCGAGACATGGACAACTTACCCAAAGACATCAACGACGACATACCATTTTGCTTAATGTCTTCAACAGCACGCTGCATATTTAGAGTATTGAGCTGACGATATGCCAGTGCCTGAGCAATTTCTTGTCTTAGACTGGCCTCTCCCAGTCTGCCATGTTTTCTCGCGAGCCTGAGCAGGGCTGGCGACTTGTCCGAGGTTAAACCGCTACTTCGAGCCGTAACACCCATGCCCATGATCAGCCGCTCTGAGGCGATCGCTACCTGAAAAGATTTCCACCCCTCATTGTACTCACCAATAATATAGCGCTCTGGCACTCGCGCATCAGTAATAAAAACCTCGTTGAACTCAGATTCACCGGTGATTTGATTGATCGGACGAACCTCTACTCCCTCCTGTTTCATCGGGAAGATAAAAAACGTAATACCTTCGTGCTTCGGAACATCGATATCAGTACGCGTCAATAACATGCCGTACTCGGCCTCTTTCGCATTTGACGTCCAGACCTTCTGCCCATTAACGACAAAATCCTCGCCATCTTTAACCGCCCGGGTGCGAATGCCAGCCATGTCCGAACCTGCGCCCGGCTCAGAGTACAAAAGGCAGCAAATGGGGCCACAAAGAAGCTTATGCAGAAGCTCGCCTTTTAGCTCATCACTCCCCAACTTGTAGATGGTTATTGCACCCAGATGAAAACGGTCTCTACCCCAACCGGGTGCATGCCTTTTCTGAAAAGCTTTTTCAATATCTCGAACGTCTCTTCCATTCAAACCGAGCCCGAACCACTCTCGCGACCACGATGGCGCGGCATATCCAGCATCAACAACTTTCGTTAACCAGCTGCGCTCGTCGTAGGCTTGAGATCCAAGCTCTCTTCGGTTCTCACTGTCCCAGTGGCTGTCCAACCATTCTTCAACGGCAATCTTTACGTTATCACTCATGGTTTTTCTCCATTTCAGCGAGATACAAGTCGCGCAGTCGATCAGATGAGCAATAAGCCCATTGTCCGGACTGGGCCCGACGCCAGTACAAGTGCGCGGGGTGCTCAACGGTGTAAGCAATACCGCCGTGCAACTGAATGGCGTCCGCAGCGATTCTTCGATAGTTGTCTGCGCAGGTAAAAGCAGCCAGATAGCTCATCGTCGCTGCGTCTTCATTGCCTGCGGCAATGGCGCGAGCCGCATGACGAGCGACGCTGGTTGCAGACTCCAGCTCAACCAAAAGGTCTGCAGCCATATGTTTCAGCGACTGAAAGCTACCTATAGCTTGGCCAAACTGATGCCGGATTTTAAGATATTCAATGGTGATAGTAAAAATTCGCTGGGCCCCACCCACTTGCTCCCCGGCCAGTGCCACCAAGCCGTTGACAAGAGCCCCGGACCACGCCTGTTCGTCTACTCCCGCCAAGCGAGTGGCTCGAACACTATCGAAGCTTAAAGTCGACAGTCGCTGCGTTGGATCAGAGCTTTTATGCAAGGTAGCGGTTATGGCAGGATCCTCCATAGCCACCAGGAAGACTCCGATCTCGCCCTGGACATTAGCGGCGACCAAACAGTGATCGGCAACGTTGGCATAAGCAACAAAATGGGCACTGCCACTAAGGCACCAGTGACCGTCTTGCTGCTCTGCAACTACGTCTGGCAGCTCGTCCCAATCACCCGAACTTCCACAACCCGCGACCGCGAATATTGAGCTGCCGGCAGCAATAGCCTGCAGGTGCTGCCCAGCAAACTCCTGGTCTTCGCAGGCGAGTAATAACGCCGGAGCAATCACGCAGCTCTCGATAAACGGCCCGCACAGCAAGAAGCCGCCTGCAATTTCCAGCAGTGCTTCAACCTCCTCAAGACTGCCGCCGGCGCCGGAGTGCTCAGGAGCTATTGTAATGCCCGTCAGGCCCATATCGGCCATCTTCTGCCACAGCTCGCGATCGAACCCCGAACGGGTTTCGATCAACTCACGCAGCTTGGGCTCGTTAGCGTTCTCTTCAAGCAGCCGCGCGAAACTGGCGCAAATAGCCTGTCGATCCTCTTGGGAGTACTCACTCACATCACACCCTCTAAAAAGGAGCCCGAATTCATTGAGCCCCGAAACAAACTAATTGAAGATCTCAGATTTCAGTCATATTTGAAGATCAGAATCGATACCGTACCTGCAACTCATAGCTGCGCGGTGCATCAATATGCTGAAAGTAGGTCTCACTGAAGCCCTGCCCCGCCAACGGTACATCATTGCCCCACGTCGTGGTGGCTTCATCGGTAAGGTTCTTACCCAATACCGCAACGCTCCAGGTGTCCTCAAGGCTTAGTAAGGCGATACGCGCGTTAATCTTGCTGAAAGAACCCTGGGCGACCGCGGGATCAAGATCGTTGGCAACCTCATAGGCGTCTGAGTACATTGCATCAAGACCCATGCGCAGCTCCATGTTACTACCCAGTTGCGTAGCGTAATCCAAACCAATGTGGGCCGACCATTCAGGCGAAAATTGCAGTGCCTCACCTGAGAGATCTTGTAGGCAATCCGCTCTAGCACCACCCGCGGCGATAAATTCCTGTACCTGCGGTTCATTACATGCCGCATCTTCAAAGGAAGTGTAAGAGGCATCAAGATAAGCCAGGCTGGCCATAAAGGTCAGTTCATCGGTAATCGCCAGCATCCCATCAACTTCCAGGCCTTTCACTTCAGATTCTGCAGCGTTGCCTACAATAAAGCCGGCATTTCCATCAAACGCACTAACTTGCAGATCTTCAAATTCACTCTGGAATGCAGCAAAAGTCATACGTGCACGGCCATCCAGTAAATCCAGCTTGGCACCCAGCTCATAGGACAGAACTGTTTCATCACCGTACTCTTGTGCATCAATAAGCCCGCGACCGTTTGCCTCATCAAAACCACCCGCCTTGTAGCCATTACCTACTTTGAAGTAGGTCATAATCTCATCGGTAGCATCCCATTGTAGCGTCACGTCGCCAGTCCAGTGACTCTCCGTACGCTCGTTATCAAAATCTGGGTAATCGGTACAGACGTAGGCTACGCCTTCACAGACTGTCGCGCCGTCTGGCCCCATGAAATGATCCGTAGAAAAATTCAAAACCTGATCATAAATCCCGGCCAGCTGATTATTTGGCGTATCGGTGAACAGATCCGTAACGAAAGCATCCTTGGTCATCTCTTTCTCGTCAGCCGAGTATCGAAGGCCACCTATTGCCCGGAACGAATCGCTAATGTGCCAGGTAAGCTGCGTGAATGCCGACAGTGTTTCCGCATCCTGCTCAAAGTTTCCGAGACCGCTGGCATCCAAGCTACCAGTCCCGATACCGGCAGCTGACAATACCGCGTCTGTGTAACGCTCGTGCTCTAACTCTTCACTCTGATAATAGAGCCCCGCCAAGTACTCAATAGTGCCGCCCGTGGGGGAGGAAAGTAAAAATTCCTGCGTGAACTGCTCGTGTTTCTCATCTCGTCCCCGCCCCAGAAAAGCCAGCGGACCGTAATCGGAGTCCAGATAATTGCTGAATTCATAATCAACGTAGCCAGTGATCGACTTGATCGAGTGCTCGCCAACCAACCACTCCGCGGTGAGCGTAACAATGTTCCATTCGCTGTCATGGACATCGGTATCGGGCCGCACCCCGCCGATATTCTTTGAAGACTTGTCATAACCAAAACCGGCGGAAAAATTTGGGTCAGCAGCCTGATATCGCCCAACCGCAAAGTCTGTTGCAATTGAAACCACATCCTGCCGGCCGCGTGCCTTTGTTTCACCCGTTTCGTACTTCAACGTTACATCCAGACTATCGGATGGAGTCCAAGCGAGAACAAGGCGGCCTACTGTGTTCTCTACAGTTCTTTCGTCATCGCCGGTGAAGGTGTTGCTCATGTAGCCATCAGTTTCCTCTTGCTTGAGCACCAAACGAGCGCCAAAGTTATCGTTGAGTGGACCGGAAAGGGTGAGCGTGGTGCTCCAGCCGTCAAATTCGGGCTCTAGGGTGGCTTCCACGACCCCCTCAAACTCATCGGTCGGCCGCCTTGTCGTGATGTTAATGGCCCCCGCCACCGTGTTCTTGCCAAACAAAGTACTCTGAGGCCCTTTCAATACCTCAACCCGCTCGATATCCAAAAATGTACTACGCGACGCCTGTCCCCGGCCGAAGTAAACGCCATCGATAAAGGTTCCTACAGACTGCTCAAACCCGTAGTTAATGCCCGAGCCAACGCCCCGAATAAACAACTGATCACCGGCTCCTCCCTCGGCAATATGGACATTAGGCATAAAGATAGCCAGCTCTTCCAGAGACTGGATACCTTGCTCCATGATTTTCTCACCATTCATCATCGAGATAGCAATTGGCACATCTTGCATGCTCGCTTCACGCTTGGTGGCGGTTACGATAACCTCCTCTAGCATCGGCTGTGCTGCTACATCTAACGCTGCGGTGATGGCCAAAGCCATGCTGGTGAATACGAAGCTCCTGCTGGTGATTTTAATCATCTTATTGTTACCCTCTATGGATATCGTGAAAGTCCTTGGAAAACCGCCCCTGACACAAGATTGCCCGCCACTCTCCCGGCTTTAAGCCGAGCCCTGCTGCGTCGCCCTGTTGCATGAACATTTTGGCGCTTATCGTACGCTTCCGGTTCGATCAGGGGAGTGGCCGCAGGGACCAATATTTCTGGTTCTAGAGGCCATGGTGCTCTATATTCTAACCAGAGCGTTGCCGCCGGGCGTATTGACCTGCATACGTCCGCAAAGTGCGATAATCATAGGTGAAGCTGCACCTTTATCACACGGATTTCCTCGCGCCGAGGTTTGTTGGAAGATAATTTGGGAGGGTCGATTTAGGCGACAATGGAGATAACAACTGTCCCTGCACACTACATCAGCACGATGCTGGACGCACTAGCGCATCGCGACTGCGATCCAGAGGTGTTTTTGAGCAAAATTGCTTTCCCCAAAGAACTCCTCCAGGAGGAAAAAGCTCGCATACCACGCTCTGACTATCTTCGCTTTACAGGCTATGTGGCCCTGAAACTTCAGGACGAGAACCTTGGCCTGCTTAAAAAGCCAATGAAACCTGGCACTTTTGCCATGTTGTGTCACGCTTGCATCAACTGTGAACGCTTAGAGCATTTTCTAAAACGTATGGCCAAATATGCCGCGATAGCCAACCCAGGAATATCGTTGGAACTTACGCGCGGAGCACGCTACGCAAGACTTACGCTTACGCCACAAGCTGCAGAAGTTTACTCAGAAGATCTGTTTGTTATGCTAGCGCTGGCTGTTGCCCATAGACTGAGTAGCTGGGTAACGGACCAAACAGTGCTCATTGAAGAAGTTAGCCTCAGACGAAAACGTCCCTTTTACGCCAGCGACTACAATTCACTTTTCAACGCCAAAATCAAATTTGCGCAACAGGAAAACTACATCCTTTTTAATTCTGACTATTTGGAC
The DNA here is from genome assembly GCF_026262625.1 of Candidatus Litorirhabdus singularis. GTDB lineage: Bacteria > Pseudomonadota > Gammaproteobacteria > Pseudomonadales > Halieaceae > Litorirhabdus > Litorirhabdus singularis. The sequence continues at coordinate 1,644,068 of NZ_SHNN01000001.1, read as the reverse complement.
GCAAGAATCAAGCAGGATGAACAAAGCTTATGTGTTTTTCTCCAGAACGCGGGTATTCATTTGATGTCGGAACTCGACTCTGACGAGACCCTGACTGCGCAAATCCGAAATATCCTCAAGGAAAAAGTCGCAGGCGAATTTCCTAGTTTCAAGGGTATCTCCAGTTCGCTGGACTGCTCACCCACTACCTTGAAGCGAAGGTTGCTGAGTGAAGGTAGTACTTATCAAACCATCAAGGACGCCGTCCGACGTGACACCGCAATCCACTACCTGGTACAGGGTTCTATGAGTGTCGATGAAGTAGCCACCCGTGCCGGCTTCTCCGATCCATCTTCATTTTTTCGCGCGTTCAAGCGCTGGACGGGAACCAGCCCTCGCGCTTACGTGCGCTAAGAGGCGTCTACTCTCCGAGCGACCCCGCCCAAAGGTGATTAGTCACCGCAGACCTATACAGCGTAAATATAAAGATATTCGTCCTAGAAGATCGCATAGACCTGACTTTCGTGAAATCTATATCTTCTCGCCGCGAATTGCCTGCAACTTTATTACCACCGATCTGCTGGGCAGCATGGAATGTGCCGCCAGTGTGGCAGGCTCGAAGCTCATACTGGTGTTAGGCCACAGCGAGTGCGGCGCGGTCAAAGGTGCTTGTGACAGCGTTGAAGTGGGCAACCTGACCAGCACACTCGCCAATATACTGGAGCGCAGCACCCTGTTGTCTGGGCTGGCTGGCTGGCTGAGAAAGGTGATCTGAAGGTATTCGGCGTAATGAATAGCGTAGCAACTGGTGGAGTCACGATCATGGACTAGAACCCCCAGGGGCTTCTCGCCCCGAACCCTGTGCAGTTCACGAGAGTGTACGGCCCTTTGTTTGCTCTAAATACCTGATACCCCCCGCATGTGACACCCCCGTACAGCCTCCACGATTCCAGTCGAGCGCCACAAGCTAGACGTTCTCTAGGCCAATCTTGTCCGCTTGCGTGAACGTCACTGGAAATCACTAAATTGAGTCGTCCAATTTGGATTATTGCGCGTAACAAGCATCATTAAAGGCCGGTTATGCCCGCGCAATAACTCGCCAGAAGCCCAACAACCATTTTTACAGCCGATCAAACTCGGCAACCAGGAAACCAAGTATGTCCAAGAACATCGTCTCCGCTTCGATTATCGCAATAGTCTTGTTGCTGTGGTTGGGATCCGGCCTCATTACCAATGACACAAAATCTACGCCGCAGGCTGTGAGTGCCGCCCCGGAGACTATTGGTTTCGAGCAAAACGAACTCAGCAAAGTTCGTGTGACCGTTATGAACTCAGAGCTGCGAACGCGTCACGTGGTTCTGCGTGGCAGCACCGAAAGTAAAAGAACCGTGGAGGTTAGCGCTGAAATCGCCGGGAAAGTCATTTCCCAGCCGGTAGAGAGAGGCATGCGCGTTAGTCAGGGCCAATTGCTCTGTGAAATAACGGTAGATGACCGCGAAGTTGCCGTTGCAGAAGCCCGCGCCGGGTATGAGCAAGCCAGAATCGAGCATGCCGGAAGCTTGAAGCTGGGCAAGCAAAGTCTGCTGTCTGAGGTAGCTACAGCGTCGACCGAGGCACGCCAGGAGGCCGCCAGAGCAGAATTGCATCGGCAGGTGCTGAACCTGGAGAGGACCCGTATCACCGCACCGTTTGACGGCGTTATCGAGCACATTCACCTCAATGTAGGCGACTACGCGACGCCAGGCGCCTCCTGCGCCACTCTGATGGACCTCAATCCCATGTTGGTGCTGGCACATGTCACGGAAGCAGAGGTCGAGAGCTTGGAGCTCGGCAGCACGGTGTCCGGCGATACTAGAAATGGCCGCGCGATTAGCGGGCAACTTTCTTTTATTGGCAAGCAAAGCGATCCTGTTACCCGTACCTATCCTGTTGAGATCACAGTGGATAACTCAGACTACAGCCTCAGGTCCGGGCTGACCGTCAACATTGAGGTTGGGCTCGATGAGGTGCACGCCCACCTGATCTCATCCTCACTGCTGACCCTAAGCGACAGCGGTGCGCTGGGCATCAGAACCCTGGATGCGGCGAATCGCGTCGAATTCAATGAGGTAAGCATTATCGAGGACGCCGCAGACGGTGTGTGGATTACCGGGCTGCCCGATACTGCCAACCTGATTACGGTCGGTCAGGAGTACGTGACTGTCGGCCAGCTGGTAGAGCCGGTTTACATGCGTAAAGTGAACAATCGCATCGCCAGCCGATGACCTCCCTGATAGAGACTGCTATCAGTCGCACCCGCACCACCATGTCACTACTGGTGATCATGGTTTTGATCGGTGTGATGGCGCGCTTGGCATTGCCTATCGCTAATGATCCGCATGTCGACCTTCCGTTGTTCTACGTTGGCGTAGTGCACGAAGGTATCTCGCCGGAAGATGCAGAGCGCTTGCTGGTGCAACCTCTCGAAATCGAACTGCGCAAGCTAGAGGGCATCGTTGAACTAAAATCTACCGCGGCCGAAGGCATGGCCTCAGCCTTCATTGAGTTTGACGTATCACAGGACCTGAGCAAAGCGCTCAGCGATGTGCGAGAAGCGGTAGACGCGGCACGAGCGGAGATGCCGGCCACCGCTGAAGAGCCATTCGTTGAAGAACTTACGGCTGATAGTTTCCCAATGCTGCAAATAAACTTTATCAGCGAAACCGCCAGCGAACGGCAGCTGTACCAAGCCGCTCTGGCGCTGAGAGAGGAGATCGAGTCGGTTCCTGCTGTGCTTAGTGCCGACCTGCAAGGGCACCGGGAGGAAGTGCTGGAAGTGGTTATCGATCCAGATGCCCTCAACGCGTACCGCCTTTCAGCAGAAGAGTTACTGGTCATTCTGCAGCGCAATAACCGGCTGATTCCTGCCGGCACCATAGAACTGGAAAATGGGCGCTTCGCGGTCAAGGTGCCGGCGATTATGGAGCAGGCCGAAGATGTTCTGGCATTACCTCTGCGCAGCTCAGCAGGCAGTGTGGTGACGCTGAAGGACGTAGCGACCGTGCGCAGGACCTTCAAAGATCGCTCCAGCTTCGCACGCTACAACGGCAGTGAGACAATCTCTATCAGCGTAAAGAAACGCGCCAATGCCAATGTCATCGATAGCGTCGAAGAAGTCCTTGAGATCGTAGAAGCCGCTAGAACCGGTATACCCAGCGGTATCGAGATGATCGTTTCTCAAAATCAGGCCGAATTCGCCGCGGTACAGGTGCGTGAGCTGGAAGGCAATATCCTGACAGCGCTTGCGCTAGTCATGGTTCTTGTCGTCGCTACTATGGGCTTTCGCAGCGGCCTGATTGTTGGCCTCGGTATTCCCTTTTCTCTACTGTTCTCGGTCACCATCATCTACCTGCTCGGCTATACCTTTAATTTCATGGTCATGTTTGGCATGTTATTGGGCCTGGGCATGCTCATCGATGGGGGCATTGTCGTCACCGAGTACGCCAATCGTATGATGAGTGAAGGTATGGACCACAAGTCGGCCTACGCAGAGTCTGTTAAACGCATGTTTTGGCCCGTCACAGCATCGACAGCAACCACTCTAGCCGCCTTTTTACCGATGTTGTTCTGGCCGGGCGTATCGGGCCAATTCATGGGCTACCTGCCAGTCACCGTCTTCACGGTGCTTATTGGATCGCTGCTCTACGCCCTTCTCTTTGGACCAGTGCTGGGAACCTTATTCGGTAAACCCTCCATGCACAACAACGAAGTGGTACACGCGCAGCAGGTGCTGGAGTCTGGCGACCCCACTCAACTGAAGACCTTCACTGGCCGCTTCGCTCGCTTTCTTAGCCTTGTATGCGGTCGGCCAATCCTGGCAGTCGGCATCGTTGCGAGTGTTCTTGTTAGTATCTTCTGGGCCTACGGCAAGTTTGGCGTTGGCACTATCTTCTTCTCTGATGCGGACCCTCAGTTTATTCAGGTTTCGGTACTGGCACGCGGGAATTTCTCTGCCAGCGAAGTCAATGATCTGGTACTCGACGTAGAGAAAGAGATACTGGAAATCCCCGGCATCCGCTTTATAAACACGCAGACCTCACTGCCAGGTCTGAGCAATGATTTTATGGGTAGTAGCTCTGATCGAATCGCATCACTGTTTCTGGAGCTCTACGCGGAATCACAGCGCGACCTCGGAGGCAATGCGATCATCCGGGAAATCCGCCAACGTACCGATAGGCTGGCCGGTATTCATGTGGAAGTACAGCCACTTGAAAAAGGCCCACCGATAGGCAAACCCATACAAATAGAATTCACCTCGCAGGACCGTCCCCTGCTGGAACCGGCAATGACCCGCGTCCGTGCTTATCTAGACTCCCTGCCTGAGTTAGTCGACATTGATGATTCGGCGGCCCTGCCCTCCATCGAATGGCGGGTCGAAGTTGACCGCAAACAGGCCGCATTGTTCGGTGCTGACGTATCTTCGGCTGGTCTGGCAGTCCAGCTGGTCACCAACGGCGTCAAAGTTGGAGAATACAGACCAGACGACGCAGACGACGCCGTCGATATCAGAGTGCGCTATCCCAGTAGTGAGCGCGGCATTCGAGCTATGGAAGAGCTGCGGGTAAGCACTGCTCAGGGCATGATACCGCTGAGCAACTTCGTGAAAATTCAACCGGCCCCCGGTGTCGACGCCTTCAAGCGTATTGACGGCCTGCCGGTAGAACTGATTCGTGCCAGCGTGAGAGATGGCGTGATGGCCGACGGCATGGTTGCGAAGATCGATAACTGGCTGCAGCAACAAGACTTTGATCCAGCCCTGAACATCCGCTTCCGAGGCGCTAATGAAGAGCAGGCAGACTCCATGGCATTTGTATCCGCCGCATTTCTGCTGGCACTTGCTCTGATGTTTATCCTGTTAGTGACTCAGTTCAACAATTTTTATCAGAGCGCACTCATTCTGCTGGCGGTGATTATGTCGACAGCCGGCGTACTGCTAGGACTGTTGCTGCTTTCAAATCCATTCAGCGCACTTTTGACCGGTGTGGGAGTAGTTGCCCTGGCTGGCATCGTGGTCAACAACAACATTATCCTGATCGACACGTTTAACCACGTGCGGGCCCAGCACCCGGAACTGGACACTCGCGCCGTGATCGTGCGGGCAGCGGCACAACGCCTGCGACCCGTGCTACTGACAACCGTCACCACCGTATTCGGCCTGCTACCTCTGGCCTGCGGATACTCGATAGATCTTACATCCAGGACCATTACCGCCGAAGGTGAGATGGCCATGTTTTGGGCACCACTATCTCAGGCCATCGTTTTTGGACTGTCTTTTGCAACGCTGCTTACACTGATTGTGACCCCGGCCATGTTGGCGTTGCCTGAAAGCCTGCAGGCCCTGCCTTCCCGGCTCGGAATTAAGCGCTCGGCGCCTACCCCACATCTTGCTAGCGATTGAGCACCCATTAGTGAGTCACGCTTAAACGCAGGCCCATTCATTTAACTCTAACTGTGCCTGCAGCACCCTCAGGCGAGCATGCCCCCGGATCAAGAGTATTTACTTACCAGCAACCTCATCAGCTGAAAGAGACAGCGCCATAGGTTGCCCGTCAGGGGCTACATTAACGAACGTGATTTTGGTGACGAACAGTGGCGCTTTGGTGTCGGCCAGCTTCTCACCAATGACTTCAATACTATAGGTCGCCGAGGTATTGCCACGTCGCACCAACTGTACGTCAAAACAAAGCAACTCCCCCGGGTGAATCGGGTTCTTGAAGTTCACTTCGCTCAAGGACACCGTAACCAGGCGATTACCCGGAAAATCCAGACTGGCGGTAATATACGCAGACTCATCCACCCATTTAAGCAGGTTGCCTCCAAACAGGTAGCCCTGATCATTAAGAAATTCCGGTAGTACCAGTTTTCTGTGTTCCACGTAGCGGCCTATACAAATGTTAATCATCGGAGAGCGCAGTGTACTGCGGCTTGGCGAGCGAAAGAAGCTGTTCGATAATCACCAATGCAGCTGAGATCATTTGATTTGCCGTTTATATGAATGTCGAAAAATTTTAGTTGCGACACTCTTATAGAGTATCCTCCCGGTCTCGGTATGACTGCATTATTTTTCCAGGACCATTTTTCTCCCGTCACAGCCCCCACCCATCTGGAGTTGAACTTTGAAACTGCTTGTTACGATCGCCTGTCTCACCATCTTGTCGACTACTGCAGCTATCGCGCAGAATGACGCGACTGATACACGTGCAGGAATAGCCCCGGATATTAGAGAAGATAAAACCAATCTAAAACTTCAGCGTGGAGACTTCGTAGCCGTTCCAATCCCAATCTCAAATCCAACGCTGGGAACGGGGCTGGTTGCCGGCGCCGCCTACTTTTATCCGCAATCCGAAGCGCAAAAGAAACTGCAGCCTGCCTCCGTCACCGGCATTGGCGCTATGTACACCAGCAACGAGAGCAAAGCTTTTGCCGTGGTACAGCAGAACTATTGGCGAGATGACAAATGGCGTTTTACGGGAGGCGCAGGCGCGGCAGACCTTAAGCTCACGCTGCTGACTACAGACCAAACCAACAGCGAAAAGAATCTGGACTGGAGGATAGAAGGCACGTTCTTCTACGCGAAACTGGCCAGACGCCTGCAAGGCGACTGGTACGGCGGTGTTCTTACTCGAGTCGTTGACGCCGATCAAAGCATAGAGAGCTCAGTGGTAACTTCATCCAACTCAGATTTCGATGAGGCGGGCAATGTGCGCTCGGTGGGGTTGGGCGTCTACGTTGAGTATGATCAACGTGATAACCCACTGAACAGCTCGAGTGGCCTCTATTTCAAACTGGACGCTCTGTTCAACGACGAGGCGATCGGCAGCAACGACACGTATCAGTCACTTGCCAGCGTATTAAAATCTTATCATCAGCAATCCGAATCCCTTGTCTTAGCCTGGGAAGCCCAAGCATGCCGCCGCAGCGGAACGACGCCACTTTGGGATGCTTGTACCGTCAAACTCCGTGGTTTCTCGGCAACGGATTACCTGGGTACCGTATCGGCCTCAGCTCAGGGCGAGGCGCGCTGGGAATTGAGTGAACGCTGGGGGATAGTCGGTTTTGCGGGTGTTGGATATGTCGGCAGCTCATTTAGCGGCATTCGCGATAATGAGCCTATTCCCAGCTACGGCCTCGGGCTGCGTTTTATGGTGCTGAAAGCCAAGCGCATCAACTTAAGGGTCGACTTTGCCCGCTCCGCTGATAGCGACGCAGTTCATGTATCAGTGGGCGAGGCATTTTGAGGCTCACTTCAACAAGTTTTAGACCGCGGCTGCCAGATAACTGGCCTGTTTAATCGCAGTTTTGGCATCCAACTCCAGCGCTTCATAAGCACCCCCGATCAAGCTAACACTCAAACCGCTGCCCTGCAGCTCATCGTATAGCTTGCGCAGCGGTAACTGGCCGGCACACACAATCACCGTATCAACAGGCAACAGCTGCGGCATGTCGTTGACCAAAAGATGCAGGCCCTCATCGTCGACCTTAAGGTATTCAACGCCGTTGATCATTTTTACATCGCGCCGGGCCAGTGAAATACGATGGGTCCAGCCGGTGGTTCGTCCCAGACCGCGTCCAATCGGTGTCGACTTGCGTTGGAGCAAAAACACTTCCCTGTCGGCCTTAGCCACCTGGGGCTCAACCCCAGTGACACCACCGCGCGGATGATTGTCGAAATCGACGCCCCATTCTTTGGCGAAAACCTCGATATCCAGAGCCGCCGACTTACCTTTGTGCAAAATCAACTCAGCAACGTCAAAACCAATGCCGCCTGCACCCATCACAGCAACGGTTTTGCCAACCTGAACATTGCCTTGAATAACATCGGTGTAACTAACCACTTTGGGGTGATCTATCCCCTTCACGTCTGGAACCCTCGGTTCAATGCCCGTGGCAATCACGACTTCATCCCAGTCTGCGGCGGTAAGCCCTTGTACATCAACCCGGGTATTCAGCTGTAGGTCGATACCCAACACCTCAATCATACGATTGTAATATCGAATGGTTTCATGAAACTCCTCCTTGCCAGGCACCTGTTTGGCCAGATTAAACTGCCCACCAATCTCGTGACTGGAATCAAACAGTGTGACCTTATGGCCTCGCTCCGCCGCGACGGTCGCGTAACCCAGACCAGCAGGACCGGCACCCACAACCGCGATGCGCTTGGGTGCGTCGGTAGGCTCATAGTTCAACTCCGTTTCGTGGCAGGCACGAGGGTTGACCAGACAACTGGTTTCCTTGCCGGCAAAGGTGTGGTCGAGACAGGCCTGGTTGCAGGCAATACAGGTGTTTATTTCGTCCTCTCTACCCTCCAGGGCCTTCAAGACAATATCCGCGTCCGCCAGCATTGGCCGTGCCATAGATACTATATCCGCATGGCCATCACTGAGCACCTGCTCAGCAACATCAGGCATATTGATACGGTTGCTGGTAATGGTCGGGATATTCAATTCCTGGCGCAAGCGCCCGGTAACGCCAACAAATGCTGCTCGCGGTACCCGCGTAGAAATCGTCGGCACTGCCGACTCATGCCAGGTGAAATGGGTGCTCACAATATTGGCTCCCACGGTCTCGACCTTTTTGCCCAGCTGTACCACCTCATCCCAGGACATTCCGCCCTGCAGCATATCCATTGCGGCGATACGAAATATGACAATGAAATCTTCGCCCACGGCCTCACGAACTCTGCGCACCACCTCCACCGGAAAACGCATGCGATTTTCGTAGCAGCCACCCCATTGGTCAGTACGATGGTTGGTTTTTTCAACCAAAAAAGTACTCAGTAAATATCCAGCAGAACCAATAATTTCCACCCCGTCGTAGCCGGCTTCCCTGGCCTTGCTAGCACAGTTGGCAAAATCTCTTAACTGCTTCTCAATACCCTCTTCATCGAGCGCGACAGGGGTAGTCCGTGCAATTCGTGACTTAACAGCCGAGGGCCCAACAACCTTTGGGGAATTGGCCAATGGCCCGGCGTGCAGAATCTGCATACATATCTTCACATCCGGGTCAGCCGCATGCACCGCATCAGTGACCGTTTTATGTGAAGCAGCTTCTTCCGCTGTCTCCAACTTGGCCCCCACCCCACCTTCCATATTCGGTGAGATGCCACCGGTAATAATCATGCCTACACCACCTCGGGCCCGCTCAGTAAAAAATGCAGCCATCCGTTCAAAGCCGTTTTCACTTTCTTCCAGACCCGTGTGCATAGAGCCCATCAGCGCTCGATTCTTAATCTGAGTGAAGCCCAGATCCAGCGGGGCAAACAAGTGGGGATAACGCTCTTTACCGATCATGAATTTTACCTTGGTTGGTTGAATCACTGCTTGTTGCCAAAATGCGTTTACCGGGGAAACTATTCTCTACCCGCTTGCCTTCGGCGATAATTGCATGGCCGTTTACGATCACATAAGCGATCCCATCTGCCTCGCGGTAGGGCTGTTGATAAGTGGCATTGTCCATTATTGTCAGTGGGTCGAAAATGGTGATATCGGCATCCATAGCCAACTGTATCCTACCCTTGCGCCGGAAAGCCTCTGCAAAGTGTTCAAGACGCCTAGCGGGCAAAATGGTCATTTTACCCAGCGCGGTGCTGAGATCGAGCAACTGCTCTTCGCGAACGTAGCGCCCGAGCACCTTGCTGAACGCCCCGTTATGCGGCGCTACGTTTTTATCTTTACTCTCCATCGGCAGCAGATCGCTGACCACAATCACACCCGGTTCGATCACCGCTCGCTGGGTCCACGCCTCTTCCAGATAGTGGTGAATAACCTGACCCTGGGGATGATCAGCGCGGTAGTCATCCCACATGGCTTTATCAAAACGCTCTCCCGTTGCCGCCCATTCGACGTCAGCATAGTCGATATTAAAAATGGTTTGCCAATCGCGGCTGAATACCGCGGAGGAGATCAGCGCTGAGCCTGCGTTATACGGCAGCACCTCAGTAGTGATATCAACCCCCTGCTCCTGCGCCGCCGCCACCTCGACAAGAAACAGGTCTAGATTACTGATGGCATTGTGACTGATGTGGCAAACGTGTACGGATGTATCATATTGCGCCGCTAGACTGATCACTTCCCTCAAACCGGCGGGATCACCATCGATGCCGCGCCGAACATGCACAAACACAGGCACGCCAGCTTGCGCCGCCACCTGAAAAATCATAGCTATCTCGGCATCGCCAACCGCCTCACTGATATAGTCCAGTGCCAGCCCGACGCCCAGCGCGCCCTGCGCCAAATCAGTTTCAAGCAAATTCCGTAGCTGGGACAATTCCTGCAGATTCGCCGTCTCCCGCAGAGTCGGCGCCAACGCGGCATCGTTACCCCAGATCAGGTTTACCAGTGCTGTCTTCCACCCCTTGTACCCCTCCGGCTTTGGCTGCCCTATACCACCTGACATCACCAGACCATTTTTCTCGAACAAGCGCATACCGATATAGCCTGCAGATGCACCGAAATTAATCATCGCTTCACTACTAATCTGCGCTCCATAACTTTGTAAGGGGTAATGTCCGGCTTCAAGCTCGAGTGCCGTAGTGACGCCATCAAAAGCCTGATAATACTGCCCTAACTGTGTCGGTGAGTGTGTGTGAAGATCAATGAAACCTGGCGCGACCACCAACCCCGTCGCATCTATAGTAATGTCGCCGACCAGCGGCGCTGTCGAAACCGCGACAATAGTACCGTCGCGAACCCCGATATGTCGGGTGGCATCGAGTCCGCTTTCGGGATCGATTACCCGCCCGTGGTTTATCACCAAGGCATAGTCACTGGCATGGGTAACCATGGCTAGCATGCCAGCCATCAGTAACAACAATGGCTTACGCAACCAATGAGCGAAAGCAAGCCCGCGGCCTTTGTAGAACCGACCATCTACTGCCAACTTCTTCATCAACTTCGCCCCCACATGAAAGTTCAACGAATGGTGACGTATCACCATCCAATTTCAGGGCGAATAGCCCTTCGACATAGGGTACGACAACCGCGGTCACAAAACCCGCTTTCTTGCCGCACCGCTGACTTACAGCGCTCAACTGAGGTACGATAGTCACTCAATCTCGAGCGACGATATTATGGGTACAGCCACACAAACTTCACTACCATTTAGCGAAATTGTAAAAGTCCGCTTCCGCGATATGGACGCACAGGGCCACCTGTATTTCGCCAACTATATGGTCTATGCCGACGAAGTTCTGGGCAGCTATATGGAAGAACTGGGGCTGGGGGCTATGAACCCACACAAACTGCCGTGCCTGATTTTTACTGTCAATATTCATTGTGACTACGTGGACGAAATTGGCGGCAACGCGGAAGTTAACGTCTGCGTGGGATATTCCAGATTAGGCAACTCTAGTGCTGACGCTGCCTTTGAGTTATACGACAATGCCCGCGGTACACTGTTGGCAAAGGGGGGGCTTACTCAGGTCTTTGTCGATCCGGACACACGCAAGTCCATACCAATACCAGCGTTCTTCAAAGCGGGAATAGTCGAGCAGCAGCCAGATATTACCGGCGCTTCGACAATTTAGTCGTCGGTGTCGGTTATGGCGATCAGCCGACTATGCCTTCTTCCGATGGCTAGCGGCTAATTTGCAACGCGCCCAATGATGCACATCAACGCCCTGCCGATGGGTTTGTAGCAAAATGGGCGTTTACTTGATCGCAGGCAGGGTACGCGGCTATGAGAACGATTCATGCGGATGTCATTATCGTCGGTGCGGGCGGTGGTGGTTTGCGAGCCGCTATTGCAGCCGCGGAAGCTGATTCCGATCTTACTATCGCGCTGATATCGAAGGTATACCCCATGCGCAGCCATACGGTTGCAGCAGAAGGCGGTGCAGCTGGTGTGATTCAATCTCATGATTCCTTTACCGACCATTTCAATGACACGGTATCCGGCAGCGACTGGCTGGCTGACCAAAACGTCGTTGAGTATTTTGTCGAGCAATGCCCACAAGAAATGCTACGTCTGGAACACTGGGGCTGCCCCTGGAGCCGCAAGCCGGATGGCAGCATCAATGTGCGCGCCTTTGGCGGCATGAAAACAGAACGAACCTGGTTTGCCGCGGACAAAACCGGCTTCCATATACTCCACACATTGTTTCAAACCTCTATCAAATACCCGTCTATTCAGCGCTTCGATGAATACTTTGTTACCGACCTTCTTATCGACGACGGAGTTACTCAGGGCGTATTGGCTATCAATATCGCCGAGGGTGTGTTCACCCGATTTATCGGCAAAGCGGTTGTTATCGCAACCGGTGGCGCTGCTCGCGTATATCGATTCAATACCAATGGCGGCATCGTCACTGGAGACGGTATGTCACTGGCGTATCGTGCCGGCGTACCTTTGCGTGACATGGAGTTTGTTCAGTATCACCCAACCGGTCTGCCGGGATCCGGGATTTTGATGACTGAAGGCTGTCGCGGCGAGGGCGGGGTACTGACGAATCGAGACGGCTATCGCTATCTTCAGGACTATGCCTTAGGGCCGGAGACTCCCGTGGGTCACCCTAGAAACAAAACTATGGAACTGGGGCCGCGGGACAAACTCAGTCAGGCGTTCTGGCATGAAGAACAAAAAGGACGAGTGGTTGAAACACCTAGAGGTACCGCCGTAAATCTTGACCTTCGGCATCTGGGCGAAGCCAAAATCAACGAGAGGCTGCCGTTTATTCGCGAGCTGGCCTCGGCCTATCTTGGAGTTGACCCAGTACACGACCCAATACCTGTGCGCCCTACAGTGCATTACACCATGGGCGGCATACCCACCAATATTCACACTGAGACCAGCATGCCAGGACTCTTCGCTGTTGGGGAATGCGCCAGTTCAGGCCTCCATGGAGCCAACCGCCTGGGCTCTAACTCGCTGGCTGAACTGTGCGTCCTCGGCCGGGTAGCTGGAGAACAGGCCGCCCGTTTTGCGCGCGGCACGGCAACCGCCAACCCCGAAGCGCACCAGGACGATGTGGCTGCGCGAGCAAACGGTTGGCTAGCAATAAAAAATCAACAGGGCAGCGAGAGCCTCGCTGACGTTCGCAATGATCTGGCCGAGACTATGGAAACAGGCCTTGGCATCTATCGTCAGGAGGAGTCGATGCGGGCCACTTGCCAGCAGATATCCGAGCTCAAGCAGCGTTACCAACGTATTGGGATGAAAGATGGCAGCCACGCCTTCAATACCGAATGGTTAGGCATGATCGAACTGGGCTTTCTATTGGATATAGGCGAAGCCATGGCGCATTCAGCCAGTAATAGAAAGGAAAGCAGAGGCTCTCACCAACGCCTCGATGGCGCAGAAAAAGGCTGGACCCAGCGCAATGACGTGGACTATTTAAAGCACTCTCTGGTTTTTCGAAGTGACAGCGGCGCTCCCACCATCGACTATCAGGATGTGGTTATTACCCGCTCACCGCCAGCCACACGCGCATACGGCGCGGCCGCAGATGACAAGAAGGAGGCACTCTAATGAATATCGCTGCCCCCTCCGCTGACATAATGAAAGTTACCGTACAGCGCTACCGTCCCGAGCAAGACAACGAACCCTGGCTCCAACATTATCAGGTGCCATTCTCCGCAGATACCTCTGTGCTTGAAGCGCTTCAGCATATTAAGGATCACCTTGATCCCAGCCTGAGTTTTCGCTGGTCATGTCGTATGGCTATCTGCGGCAGCTGCGGTTTCATGATTAATGGTGTGCCCAAACTCGGTTGCAAAGCGTTCCTGCGAGATTATTCTGAATTGCATATCGCCGCATTGGACAACTTCCCGATTGAGAGGGACCTGATATCGGATATATCAGGTTTTGTGGAGAATCTGGAAACCATCAAGCCTTACATTATCCGCGACGACCCACAGGAACTGGACACGAGTCAGCCTATCAACCAAGCGTTTATACAAACACCGGCAGAGCTTTCTTTGTACCAACAGTTCTCCCAGTGTATTAATTGCGGACTGTGCTATGCGGCCTGCCCGCAGTTTGGGCGCAATCCAGACTTTCTCGGACCGGCTGCGCTGGCATTAGCCTCACGCTACAACCGCGACTCGCGTGATCAGGGACAGGAGCAAAGAGCGCTTTTTCTGAATGCCGAAGAAGGCGTCTGGAGCTGCACTTTCGTCGGTTATTGTTCAGAGGTATGCCCCAAGCAGGTCGACCCTGCTGCAGCGATTAATCAGGGCAAAGCAGCCAGTACCACAGATTACATGCTGAACCTCCTGTCACTGTCCAAGAGTGGGGAAAAGGAATGACAGAAAATCACGAGCATAAACAGACGTTTCGCAAGCCCTACCAACATAAGCAATCGCGCTGGTGGTGGCTGCAGAATCGATTTTTTACCTTGTACTTGATACGTGAAGCTACCGCCGTTTGGGTACTGCTGTATTGCCTGCTGCTTTTAAGCGGCCTGGTTAGCCTGAGTGAGGGCGAGGCCGCCTGGAGCGATTGGCTGAACAGTCTAAGTCATCCTGCAGCAGTCGGTTTTCAAATGATTGTTCTGACAGCTGTCGTCTATCATGCGGTAACCTGGTTTAAGCTGGCACCGAAAATCATGGTCGTGCGTATTGGCACATGGACCATGCCAGAAAGACTGATGCTAATTGGTCAGTGGCTGGGGCTGCTGATCTTGACCGCGGCGCTGCTGGGCCTCGCCATCGCGTGGGGGGCTTGAAGCGATGCTATCATCACAAAGTAAACCACAGCGTCAATATCCTCGCTCGCATGAACCCATAGTTTGGAGCCTGTTTGGCGCCGGCGGCATGGTTGTCGCTTTTTTGCTACCGGCCGCAGTGCTGATCACCGGCTTTATAGCACCGCTGGGAGTCGCTGAACTCCCAATACTTAGCTATTCTCTGGCGCTTGAATTTTGCCGCTCCTGGTGGGGTTCTCTGTTCATCCTGGTGTGTATTGTCCTACCTGCTTTCCATGCAGCTCATCGCCTTTATCATGGCATGCATGACCTCCATCTGCGTGGCGCCAACTGGCTGATGTTGACAGTATTCTATGGGGGCGCCAGCGGCCTGGCTTGCGCCACGCTATTCTACCTGTGGATACTCCGGCATTAGGCCTCCAGCCACTATCCGTGCATGCTAGACTCCCGATTTACCATTGAAATTCGATGGTCTGGGGAGCCTACATAGAGTTTCTTCGACACCATTTCTCGCTGAGAAAAGCTGTCGAATTAGCTCAATAAAAATGGAAGGAAGCCAATGAAACAGTTAACGCGTACAGATTCAATTTCTGTATTCAACGAATCGGCGTCAGCACCGTTGCATATCAGTCCCTTACGCATCTATGGCCCCTCAGAATCCGAACAGGAGCCCATGCGCTTCAAAGATATTTCAGTTTCCTGTCCTGCCGCAATATGATGTCCGATCATGATTTCTATCACCACTGCATGAACTGCTCACTCGAAGAGCATATGAAAGGTGCTCGCGATGACACCGGACTAAACCAAGCGCTTGTATGCAGCATTTGGCCGTCTAGATGGCGCTTCGTTACTCCCTGAACTAGAGAAAGATAGATGAGATTAAGCTCCGCATTTCTAAAACTCCCGCTGCGTTTTGACATTGAGCGACTGAAGGGCGAAGCAATGCAGTTCGGTGAAGCTGACTGGGAATACCACCCCCAGAGAGAAACCGGCAACACCGCGCTGCCTCTTATCTCGGTCGACGGAGAGAATAATAATTTATTCGAGGGTGAGATGAAGCCAACATCAGCGCTTGAGCGTTGCCCCTATATACAGCAGGTTATGGCAGCATTTGGGACTGTAGTTGGGCGCACAAGATTAATGCGTCTAAAAGCGGGTTGTGATGTTCCAGCACACAGCGATGGAAATTACGCCTGGCGAAACCGCCTACGTATTCACATACCAATCATCACTCACCCTGACGTCATTTTTTCATCCATAGACAATATCGATATCCACATGGCTGCGGGAGATGCCTGGACCTTTGATAATTGGAGAGAGCATGCCGTCTACAACAACAGCGGCGTCGATAGAGTTCATCTGGTTATAGATACGGCGGGCTCTTCGCAATTCTGGGCAACCGTAAAATCTGGATGGGACCCCAGTAGCGCAGATCAAGAGCAGCACCAAGCCATCAAGTACTATCCATTTAGCCAGAATTCAGCCGATAATCACTTTGCTCTAGAGCGCTTCAACTCGCTACCTGTTAGGTCTCCTGACGAAGTTAACGCTATGTGCAACGAACTTCTTTCCGACCTTGGACAGTTTCAGAGGTCGTCGCCCAAGCTGTTTGTCGACCTGATGCAGGCAATCGAGTTATTCAAACATGATTGGGCTGGTTACTGGGCGCAATATTGGGACCTCACTGAGTATATCCCTCATTATCAGCTACTGATTAAGCGCATTAAGGCCAAAATTAGACCTCTGCTGAAGCACGCCAGTTTCGACAGCAATAGCGCTGACGTCTACACGGTGGCCGCGGCCTGGATTACGAGCATGACTAGTGAGGCCGCGCCGCAACGGTTTGACCGGAGCGCGCTTGCATTGAAACCGGAAAACACCGTAGCACAAGCTAGTACAAGCTTCGTGGATACAAACAAGGCTGGATCTGGTCTTACTCTTGACGAGTACATTGCCAGGTTCAGCCTACCCGCCTTCGAACAGCCGATTTTTATCGTCGCTGCACCGCGGTCTGGCAGCACAATGCTTTTCGAAGCATTGCAACGAAACAAGGGGCTATGGACCATTGGAGACGAGAGCCAGCGCGAAGTCGAATCCATCTCCTCGCTTCACCCCGCCAATAGACAATTTGCCTCCAATGAGCTGGGAAAGGACGATTATACTCCACAGATAGGCGCGCAGTTAATGGAGGCCTTTATGGCCAGACTTCAAAACCCCGGTGGTACTGGCTACGAACAAACACCCGAAGAGTACCAACCTAAATCAATACGATTCTTGGAGAAAACTCCTAAGAATTCTTTACGAATTGCATTTTTCCGCGCCATGTTTCCTGATGCCAAATTCATTTATCTACATCGCTCTGCACGATCAAATATTGGCAGCATGATTGACGCATGGAATTCACAGAAGTTTGTTACCTACCGAAACCTGCCCGATTGGAGCGGACCAGATTGGTCACTATTGCTGCCGGAAGGATGGCGTGACGTGCACGGCCAATCAATAGCCGAGATTGCCGCTTGGCAATGGGCCGCGACAAACAAGAAAATTATGCAGGACCTTTCTCAACTGCCAAAAACCGACTGGACCACAATAAGCTATGAGACCTTAATCGAATCGCCCAGCGATTCTCTTCAAGGACTCTGTCAGTTCGCTGAGATACCCTTTGGGCCTAGAATGGAAATCTTTGCGAAGCAAGGTTTTCCGCAATCACGCTACACACTAACAGCACCGGAAAACCAGAAGTGGCTTAGACATGAAAAGGAGATTCTTGAAGCTGAAGAAATATTCCTGAGCATAGAAAATGAAATAAATGAATTCCACTAGGCCCCAATATTATTAGGAAGTGGCGCAATCTTTTGGCATGGGGTTGATTCGAAACGTTCTGGTAGCTCTTCACCACTGGCATATCACTCTTTGATCTTGGGGCTACTGAGTCTCAGCCAGTACTCTATTAATCATAGTGTCCTGATAAAACTGTGGGTCGGACAGATTCATCATGTGAGCAGATTTTTCGAACCATATGAACGCCTTCCGCGGCGCGCTAAGCTTCTCAAAGTAGCGCTCAGCAAGCTCTGAAGGAGTGTTGTAGTCGTATCTTCCGGCCAAAAAATACACCGGCACTTGCCAGTCTAATGCCGTTTCTTCCAGATTATACCTGGCAACTTCGGGCCACATTACCGCTGACACGTCCAAGCCCTTTAACATGGCGTAAGTGTCAGCCAGAGAGTAATCGGGGGATGTAAAAACAGCCAGAAAAATATCTGCATATCCCAGACCGCGAAACCCTCCACCGTAGTAGTAGAGCCACTTACGCTGTACCCGCAGTTGACCAATGTCGTCGGTATATGGGGGAGCCAGCGCAGCAAGTTCAGCTATGGCAGCTTTATTGTTATCAGCAACAGCCTCTTCGCGGACAAAATTGAGCGATACCACTTCGTTATCGTGCAAATTTGTTAGCTGCCCCAACCCAATATAGGCGTGAAATAGCTCCGGTTCTCTTTGCACCACAAGAGTTCCAAGCATAGAACCCCAGGAGTGGCCTGCCAGATAAATCTTGTCTTGCTGAAACCGGGCTCGAAGATGGTTGGTCAAAGCAAGCGTGTCATCTATGAACACAGGCACCGTTAGGTCTTTATTGCTAAAGCCCTGGCGCCTGGTCTTTCCAGAGCCACGCTGGTCCCAGTGAACCACGGTAAAATGTTCTTCAATCTCGAGGTCGAACAAGTGTGAGAAGGGCAACTCCGGCATCCCCGGGCCGCCGTGCAAATACAGCAGTACCGGATTACTTGTATCGTGACCACGGATCTTAACCCACTGTTGCAGCCCGTTTAACTCAACCAGCTCAAGAGTTTGAATACCGCGCGGAGAAACAATCTGAGTCTCATTTTCAATGCTACTTTGCTTGTAGCTGCGATAGCTCAGGGCGACAGTGAGAACCAACACAATGAAACCCAACAGTGGGTAAACGAACCAGCGCGCCAATACTTTCATGCCTATAGACTCGGTAGCGAAAAGCTGGATTACAGTATGGCACAGGAGATCGAGGGCGCAGAGTGCACAAGTTTACTTACCGTGCGAGGTAAGACAGCCAAACCACTGGGCTAAATCCAGCGCGATAACTAGGCGATATCACTGTTTTTGTTCAGCCAATAACACTGGAATATCCACCCCACGATAAACACGGCCACAAAACTCAGATAGAACATCTTCAACAGAGGCGCCTCGGGATTGGTCAATACCGGGTCACCTATGGGAAGACGCAGCAAGCCATCGGTGATGGCAGGGATCATGTGAAACAGCAAGGTTCCCGAAAAGCAAAATGCCTGAAAGTAGTCGGCAATCTTTGAAAGCGCAGAAATCCTGGTCACAAGGAACCCGGCCGCTAGAGCCAGCAAGGTGAGCACTGCCAAAGCATGAGCGGGCCCGAAAGCGCCGCGCTGATATATCATTAGTGCCGTCGCTGCAGCAAGGAATGTACAAATCAAATAAACCCGCCCGGTTAGTTGATCAGGCTTTATGACTTTGTAAACGGCCAGCGTGTAATAGCCGGCAATTAGAGCCGCTATCGCAATGATGGTGTGTATCCATCCGAGTAGTATCATTTCAGGCATGGGGTTTCCTCTCCAATAGTGCGTTTATGGGCGCCAGACAGACTAGAATGCCGTCAGAGCATTTCCAATTTTTGGTTAACAATATCTTGCAATAACGGACTTTGAGCTGCCCGCTCAAAAGCGTCGTTGATCATTTTTGAGCGATTTGCAACTACGGGTCGATAATTGGGATGGGTGAAAATATAGAGCTCCCCGGCCCTAAGTGCCTCAACCAATCGCTGACCGACAATTGATGCGTCGATTCCATTTTGCACTGCCGCCTTCGCCTTACCAAAAAAATCAATTGGGTCAGTCGCCTCAGTCTGCTGACTTTGATAGCGCGCCTGCCGGTTTCGGTTAGAGTCGTAGATACGGGTTTGCACAAAGGCGGGGCATAGTACCGATACTGCAATGTCATGACCTTTGAGCTCTCCGGCCCAGCTTTCAGACAACGCCACCACTGCCGATTTAGTGGCGGTATAGGCACCACTATAGGGTACGCCCCCCATCCCCGCCATCGACCCGACATTGACCACCCAGCCGCCCTCACCGTGCGCCTTAATTAGCGGCACAATCGTTTTGGCACCAAAAACGACGCCCATGAGATTGACGCTCAAGGCCCAATTCCAGGTGTCACTACTCTGACTTTCAATTGACCCCGCGGCGCCACCCACACCCGCATTATTGACCAGCATATGGATTTTCCCGAAACGTGCCGCGGCTTGAGCAGCCACGTTTTGCCACTGCGCCTCTTCTGCAACATCCAGCATTACGGCCAGCACGGGCACACCTGACCGATCTAACTCCGCCGCAGCTTTTTCCAGATTCCCCTCATCTATATCTGCTAGCACAATATTCATTTCTTGCTCGCCCAGCGCCTTTGCAATCGCCAGGCCAATGCCTTCCGCACCACCGCTGATTAACGCTGTTTTTCCTGCAAACTCTTTCATTTTCTTTACCTCTCTACACTCAGATGCCGCGACTACCAGCTAAAAGACTTTTCATCATCGTTGGCAATAGTTCGTCAAAACTGTGCCCTTGTGTAAGCTGTCCGGCTAGATCCAACGACACCAGACCGTGTATACAGGCCCAGAATGTATGAGCCAGCAAGGTAGGGTTGCCTTGCATAGATCCTGACTCAACGGCACGCAGTATCGCTTCAAACAGCACTTTCCGAGTTCGTTCTTGCGCCTTGTCTGTCTCCGGGTACTTTTTAGCCTGATGGATGTTAACGACATAAAGAAGCCGATATGCGTGCGGCGCCTCGTGTGCAAAGCTCGAATAGACGCGCCCCAGGACTTCCAGACGGGCGAGCGGTTCCAGAGTAAGCGGCACCTCCTCCAAAGCCTGCGCCAGGCGATGAAATAGATCGGCTCGCAGCGCAGCAAACACATCTTCCTTATTTTCAAAATAGCGGTAAGCCATCATCGGACTACAGCCCATAACCTTGGCAATTCCGCGCATAGTGACTGATTCATAGTCGTCGCGTTGATAGAGCTCGTAGGCGGTTTTGCAATAGGCGCTACGAAAGCTGTCGATATCAATTTGGGAGAGCGGTTTTCTTGGCATGCGTTTATATTACAGCGTATATTTTACAATGTAAAACATACGCTTTGCTGATGCCATGTTTGCCTGGATAGACAGCAAGACTCTCGATGATGGCAAAGACTACTGGTGCAGTGGCACTAGTAGCGGCCGCAAGAAATGGAACGGATGCTCTGGGCAGTACCAGCCTCTCGCAGCGCGCATCGTAAGGCAGACGCGCTCCGAGCAAAAAGCGGAAGATTGCCCGGTTCAAGAGCAATGAAGAACTGCAGGGTTTCCTCAAGTCGCGTTTCTTCGGCAGGTTTTTTTATGACCTACCTTCGATTGATGAACAAATTTGGCAAGCCCGAAAAAATCGTCTTGCCGTCATTTCGCGCAACCGCATGATTAGAGGAGGTCGATCGCCAACCCCCTTTAAAATCGCAATTTCACCCCCAATGATAAGGAATGCCCACGAACAGTTCGCTACGCAACAGCCTTATCATCGCCGCATCTTTCGCTGCGCTGCTATGGACACTAAAGCTATTCGAATCTGCCCTCGGCTTAGAACTGTATGATTTGGGTGTTTACCCCAGAGCCCTGAGTGGACTAATTGGCATTGCCAGTGCGCCCCTCATTCACGGCTCATGGCAACACTTGATAGGCAATACCTTGCCACTACTGCTCTTGGGAACGATGTTGCTGTACGGCTACCCTAAATCCCGTTTCTGGGCTCTGGCAGGCATCTGGCTGTTGTCCGGGGCCGGTGTCTGGCTGTTTGCCAGGAGCAGCTACCATTTCGGCGCCAGCGGACTGACGCATGGGATATTCTTCTATTTGTTTGTCAGCGGCATTCTGCGCCGAGACCGACGTTCAGCTGCGTTGCTGATGATAGCGTTCTATATGTATGGCGGAATGTTGCTGACGATTTTACCCCGCGATCCCGGAGTATCTTTTGAATCTCACTTTTTCGGAGCGATGGCCGGTGCAATGCTTGCTTACGCATTCCGCAACTGGGACCCCAAACCAGTACGCAAGCAATACTCCTGGCAACGGAATACAGAAAGTGACGAAAACATAGACGAGGATCCAGTGATAGGCGACCAGTGGCGCGCCCCTCCCCCTGATTGAGCCCTGCTCATTTAGGAATACACCAGCCGCCAAAAAGCCAAAGTTGATGACGCAGCGGAGTCATATCCGTAGACTGCGATGACTTCTAATTGACACACCAAACTTGGGTTGGCGGCACATGAAGATAATTGACCATTTTGCTGGATATTCTCTTATCGGCCCCAGTGCCGGGCAGCATCCGCACAGCCGTGTGTGGTTGAGCTTGTTAGCGGGCGTCGCACTGCTACTTGCAACGGGCCTTGCGACGGCTACAACCGAGCAGTTACCGGTTGAAGCCGCGGCGCAGAGCCTGGCGATGGATATGGCGGCATTGGATGCAAAACGAGCAGATATTGCGGATCTTGAATCCCGAATCGCCGGCGCCGACGGCATCACTAAAACCATTCTCGAGACGCGACTGGCGCGAGCCTGGGGCACCCTGCTGGAAGATGGCGTCGCTTTGGTGGAAGCAGCCCAGCAGCAGCAAGAATCAGGCGTTGACAACGTCGACCTCGACAACGCTGTCCAAGAGCTGCTAACGGCCCATGAAGCTATTGCCGACAAGGCCCTGGCCTCACTGCTATCCAGGGTCAAATTGCCAGAGCAGAGCTTGTCGGCCGCAGAACAGGCCGCGGCTTACACACATTGGTTCAGGTCCGTCCGTCTGTTGGACCAGGTGCTGGAAGCCGATATTCGCGGCATTGAACTGTCGAGAGACTATGGGCTCGCGGTAGACGCCCGGCTGGAATCGGTGCGCACTGTCGTCAAACGCCGCGCCGCGAGTAACTCCATTTTACTGGAAGCTACAGCAGACCAGGTCGTGGCTCTGAAGGCAGGCGTTGAGGTTTTGCCCGGTGACACAGAGCTGAGCGCGAAATTGCAATTGGCCGAAGGGCGGGTAGCTAGCATGGCTGCTGCTTTGGAGGCGGTCATTGTTATGATGGATACTCTGGAATTGGATACTACCCAGTATCGCGCCCTGGTGCTTCAGTCCACTGGCGAAATCACCACCGATGTCCTCAAGCCCTCCGTGGTGATTGGCTTACTGGCCAGCTGGTGGAGCGGCGCGGTCGAAGCCTTGTCAGATCAAGCGCCTTCCCTGCTATTTAATCTATTCCTGTTCATAGTGATCGTGTTCATTGCCCGTAAGTTGGCCAACTTGGTCGAGCGTTTGGTGACGCACAGCTTACTCAAATCACAGCTAAATCTATCTGAGTTGTTGCGGCGAATGATTGTTTCCATAGCCAGCAATTCCATTATGGTGCTGGGTATTCTTATCGCCCTCTCGCAGGTTGGCATTACGCTTGGACCGCTGCTGGCTGGCCTGGGCGTAGCGGGCTTCGTTATCGGCTTTGCCCTGCAAGACACCCTGTCTAATTTCGCCTCAGGAATGATGATCCTACTCTACCGTCCTTTCGATGTAGGTGATCTTGTAGAAGCCGGGACCGTATTCGGAAAGGTAGCGCAGATGAGCCTGGTCAATACCACGATCATGACATTGGATAACCAGACAATTGTAGTGCCCAATAATAAGATATGGGGCGACGTGATACGCAATGTTACCAAGCAGTCTACGCGCAGGGTGGATTTGACTTTTGGTGTTTCCTACAGTGATGACATCGAGCAAACCGAGCGTGTGCTGGAAGAAATAGTAAGCTCAAACGCTATGATCTTGAAGGAGCCGGAAGCACTTATCCGCCTGCACGAGCTGGGAGATTCATCGGTAAACTTTATCATTCGGGCCTGGACCACGACCGATGACTACTGGGATGTCTACTGGGACTTGATACGCACTGTTAAGCTACGTTTTGACGCCGAGGGCATCAGCATACCTTTTCCGCAGCGCGATGTGCACATTCACACGGTCCAGAGCTCGGCAACAGGTCAGGAGAGTAATTCGTGACAGCCCCTGACCTGACACTAACGGACGGCGTGCGCAATCCGCTCTAACCACTGCAGACCTTAGTTCAAGTCATCATCTTCCCAGAACTTGGTGCCTTGCAAAGTTGCCTGCAACGCAACACCTGCATCGGTGAGCTGATAAATCGTAGTGCCCGGTACAACCGTGGCCGCTGCTTCTACACCTGCGCCTTTGCCGCCGGATTCAGCACCGGCGTCTGCCTTCCCGGCGAAATCCCAGCCGCCAGCGCGAAAATCTTCCATGGCGGCAACAGTGTGAAAGATAAACACGGCGTTAAAATCCTTCACACCCATACCAATGCCGCCGCCGCCGGAGAACATCTTCATATAGATGTCTTTGCCGTTGCGATTATCGCGCAGTATGCCACTGCCACGCTCAGTAGAAATCAGAAACAAGTTCATACCAAAGCTGGAAAATACTGCATAGCCTTTGGCACCTTTGATTTCCTGACGTGCAGACGGTTTCTCCTCGTAAAGCTTGTCGAGCGCGGACTGTCTGGCCTCCTGCAACTCCTTGCGCTCCTTATCCGGGTCATCCTTACCGAACAGTGCATAACTCGTCACTGGCATAGCGATTAACAAAGCAGACAAAACAATAGTTACCAAAGACTTCATAGGACGTTCCTTTAGAATTGATTTAATGCAGGATAGTACATCGCCTTCCATTATTCACACCTAATAGTCTCATCGCATCAAGCGAAAGTGCCCGCAACGGCTATCGTGCAAACGGAAACTTGAGCGCGCGACGAGAGTTCTCGCAGGTATTTCTGAACCATAAGACCACAAATACCTTTGCGCGTTAGATAGATTGGTTGCTGGGGCGACTGCATGGAACCCGCCCCTGGGGACGTCTAACTCGCACTGGGGTGAGCTTGAGTGCTATATGTGAGCAGTAGTAATAGAACGATGCCTATATCTGGAGGCTCTCGGTAAACTGCTTAATCCTTTCAATGCCCGCAGGCGAAGAAGATAAGTCGGCGTGATCAGTGCCAGGCAGCTCTAGAAATTCCGCATTGGGTATCGCATCTGCCATAGCTCGACCGAGTCTCACTGGGATAGCCATGTCCCCGGCGAAATGGATAACCAGCGTAGGGCACCGCAGTTGCGGCAAAAGTTCTCGAACATCAGTCTCTTTCATAAACTCTACCAACTGTTTGACGGAGCTGCGTGTTGCAACGAGCTGCTCAAAGCTTTTATAAGTTTCGTCGCTCATTGTCTCCGGCGGTATACTGGGAAAGAAGATTCGCCTTAGCTTGGCTGTACCCCAGGCGGGCACCATGGCGTCAAGTGCACGCTCTTGTATGCCGCTGGGAAAATCCGCCCCCTGCAACCAACGGGCGGTGGTGCCCACCAAAATCAGGCCTTGCACCCGCTCGGGGTGGTCGAGTGCAAACTTGACGCACATAGGGCCACCTTCCGATACGCCATAGAGAATCACCTTATCCATCCCGGCGGCGTCCAGCACGGCTTCAATATCATGCACTCGCTCAGTCAGGCTGGGCACAGTGAGACTGGGATCTGATAACCCCTGGCCGCGCTTATCGAACGTTACTATATTGGCGAAGCTGGCCAACGCCGCAGCGGTTTCGCGAAATGGCGGCAAGTTGGACATTATATTCAGGTGCGAGATGATGCCCGGCGCGATAAGAATATTATGAGAACCTTGGCCAAACTGGGCATAGGCTATCCGCAAACCATCGCTCTGGGCGTGATTAATCGGATATGGCGCAGGAGCACTTAGATCAGCGAGGGAAATTTTCTTATCGTGTTTAACTTCAAGATCAGCCTCGGCGCGCTTCCTGGAATTCGCCAGCCGCCTCAGCAGAAAATTCAGTCCAGAAATCAACACACCGAACAATACGATGATGGCCGCCGCGCCACTCAGCATTGACTCGTGCTCTGATATCCAACTACCGATAGCAGCAAGAAATTCCATTCAGTGCGATTCTCATCGTTTTCGTCTCGTGAAATCATAGCAGCTATTGGCACTTTTGTACTTCTATGAGGTCTCCCACGGTAGCACTTGCCACTGGAACGCTGGTTTATCGAGAATGATCAAACATTAACCTGGTCGCACGCAGATGAGGTCTATATCGCATCACTTTACTGTAAACTACTGCGTTGGTTTTTCTGAGCCCCTGTTTATGAATACTACTATAGCGAAATCTCCGGACCTCTCTGTCGAGATTCCAGCCGATTCAAGCAACACCCCACAGTGGTTTGAAGACGCGCTTACCATGCCGCGCAGCGAGGGCTGGCTGGACTCGGGGGGCTGTCCAGTACACTATTTTAGCTGGGGCAAGCCAGCCAATCCTGGCATTTTGCTACTGCACGGTTTTTTGGCACATTCGCGGTGTTTCGCGTTTATCGCACCGCTGCTAGCCAAGGAGTTCCACGTTGTAGCCTACGACTTTTCAGGTATGGGAGATTCCGGCACACGCGACTCGTATCCAGACCAGGTTCGCCTGCAGGAATTAATGGATGTCGCCACAACAACCGGGCTATTTGATAACCAACAAAAACCGACGATTATTGCTCATTCTTACGGCGGAGGCATCGGTTTGACCGCCATGGAAGAGCGCGGCGAGCATTTCTCACGCTTGGTCATCTGCGATCTCATGACCCTGCGCCCTGAGCGTTTGCAGGCGCATACCGACAACAACAAACGCCCGGGATCTCAGGACCCTAAACGTCCGAATAAAATATACCCGGACTATGAAACTGCCAAAGGCCGCTTTGTCTTGTCGCCGCCGCAAAAGGTAAACGAAGCGTATCTATTTGACTACATGGCCTACCACTCTCTGCAAGAGGTTGAGGGCGGTTGGTCCTGGAAGTTCCACCCCAGCGTCTTCGAACACAGCAATGATTTGCATGAGCGCTTACTGGGCCAAGGTAAGCGAATCGCCAGCGCACCTGGTTCGTTAGTGATTGTTTACGGCGAGCAAAGCGCCTTATTCGATGCAGATTCTGCTGACTATGTTCGCGAGTGCGGTGGCGGCCATATACCAATGATCGCCATCCCAGATGCCAGGCACCATCTGATGCTTGATCAGCCAGTGGCTTTCGCCAGTGTGCTGATGACTATTCTTGCTATGTAAGCACTATCTCGCAGTCACTAGCGATCAACAATCTTATGGGTAAGACTCATATAAGAACGGTTTACAAAACCTGAGCTATCGCCGTTCTTTTTATCCCAGTCTTGCGTGACATTGGCAGCCACGACATCTTCAAGCGTAGCCCCCGCTGCTATCAACGTCATCATACGCTCGCGAATTGTCGTCAACATGGCAATATAATCTGACAATGCCTGGTAGTCTGTTATCGGCCCGTGACCAGGAATAACCGTCGTGTCTTCATTAATCAGCTTCAGCGTTTCAGAGCAGAATTTGATCACGCCATCCAGTGTCCCGCCGTTACCAGCGTCGATAAAGGGGTATCCCGCATTGTTGAAGACATCCCCAAGATGAACCGCATTTGAGCTCTGGAAGATGATCGCGGTATCACCGGTCGTATGTGCCGGGCCAAAGTGGAGCAAGTCGATATCTTCGCCATTAAAGTGGAAGTGCATGGTGTCGTCGTAGGTAATCGCAGGCCAGGCGTCTTCGGGATACGCTTTCTGCTCGTAAGAGGCGCTAACCAGATTAATCAGGTGATCGTTTTTCATCATCTCTCTGGAGTTCGTCTGAGCGACCACCCAGGTTCCTTCAGGCCCCAGTGTGAGGTTGCCTTCAGCGTGATCAAAATGCCAATGGGTATTAATAACGAAGTCCACGTCATTGCCATCTTTCTTGGCGGCAACCTTGCCAATCGCAGCCTTTATTTTTGGCATTAATTGGGGAAACTGATCATCCACAACCAGCACACCATCGTCGCCAACACTGACCGCGATATTGCCGCCCAGCCCAAACAAGACATAGAGGTTGTCACTAACCTTCTCAGTCGTGATCTCTGTTTTTGACATGTCCCAACCGAACGCACTCATCAGATCATCCAATGCCAGCGGTTTAGGCGGTGCAGGAACATCGTGGCTGAAACCGGGAAAGCTTGCCGTTAAAAGTATTATTGTTAGCAGTATTCTATTCATCAGTTAATTCCATTGCTACGGACTTCAGGTAAGCATATACAGGGCGTCGCGCTACGTATACAGCGGCACAGTAACCCGACTAAACTCTGACAATTATAGACAATACTCTCAAGGCTGAATCCGGCTAACCTGAACCTCATCGGAGCGTCCCGAAAAATGTCCATGGATTGGGTCGTATCCAAAGTGAACAAGACGATAAGTCCCGGCTCTCACCTCATCTGATACTTGCCAGGAAACATGGGCGAGATAGCCACCAGCCTTCTTGCTCCAGCTAATACGGGTACTCCAATCACCGTCATGTGCTACCGGTAGCCAGCCATTGGGAGTCTTGAACTCAACCACCATAAAGTTGTCCACTGCCCCATAAGCTGCCGTCGGATTTGCTGACCAGAACTCTACGAGCACGGTATCCCCAGCAGAAGCCTTAACGTCACTCAGTGATTTAGTCTGCCCAAGACGCGTGCCAGCCTTGTCATTGAGCGCAGTACCCATCGGCAGAGGCTGTCCGAGCGACTTTCCACGCCAGTCGTCATATTCCAATGCTGAATCTAGGGGCGAGCCTGCATCCAGTGCCTGAGCCAACTCGCTAGCAACTTGCTGATAGGCGGGCAAACTCCACTGCCCGTGCAGGGTGTGCGCAGCTTCGTACTGCTGCAGTTGATACTCCTCCGGCGTTGTCACATAGCCACCATAACCATTGGCATAGCCAGCCAGTTGATAGTACTGCGCCCAGTCACCCAGCTCTGCCAACACGGTCTCTCTTAGACGTCGACCGGACATTGTCGTTACCTCTGCAGGCAACGCAAGAATGACTAACTGACCGATGCGGGCAATGGTTACCGTGTGTATCTGGGACTGCATGGGCGGGTTTCCGGTACCCGATTCAAAGAGGATGGGCTTGGGTCGCTGGCAGTCTTTCACCGCTTGAGTCCATTTGGGGGCACCTGTCACCGCGCGAATCAGCCAGTCCAACCAGGCCTTTTGCTCGGTCATGCCTTCTTCAAACAGAAAATGCGCACCACCATCTTCGGTGGAACCCCCGGCAAAAGAATAGCCATAGGCCGAGGGGCAGGTGTGCTGAACACCTGCTCCGGTAAATCTGTCAGCTACTTCCAAGTTACTGAAATCCACATAGATCTGACGTGAGTCAATCGGCCCTATCAAGGGCGTGCTGGCTGCATCAAACAGGCGTTGCGCTACCTGCAACTGTCGCTCTCCCATAATTTTCGTGGTTTCAACATCGGTAGCCCCGGGACCGGTGTTGTCAAGATTGGTGTTGGGAGTTACATCCCCTGGGTCTGATTGAGCAAAAGCCGCTACAAAATCATCTCCAGATTGATAGGTAGTGCCCCGCTGCCGTTCCATTTTCAGAGAGGCATAGCCCTTGTGATCACCTGAAACCAGTCGGTTGTAATAGTTCATCGCTGTTGGATGCAGCGCATACCAGTTGAGCGTGCCAATAGCGCCGCTATCATCAACAAACTTCAATAGCGTCATAGTTGTATTGGTGTTGGCCGAGAAACGTTGGCGCTCCTCCAGCGGGTTTTCAAGATAGGCAATGTTCGACCGGTTAACGCCAGCATTGCTAACCTCACCAGTGTTGATCATTATCTTGCCCGGCTGCAAGTCAGCATCGGCCTTGATTATCGAGTCAGTTATACCGGCAACTATAGCCTCGAAGTGCTCAGGATAAAGTCCTCCGTCAAGCCCGGAATCAGAGCGTGGCTGCCAGTAACCTCCCGGTCCCGAGTGGGTATGAGTGGCGGTAATGATGACGTTCTCCAGACTGTAGGCCTCACCAACTTTGGCGCGAAGCCGCTCGATCACCTCCAGAGCAATATGGTGGTCAATACTGCCAATGTCTGCACTAACATACGCCAAGCGATTACCGGGGTTGTTGACCTCGGCAATGACAAAAGCCCGCGATCGTTGGCGGATATGAATGCCCTCGCCTATTTGGTCGGGACGACCGAACCCCCAAAGTTGCACGCCGACGGCGGGGCCGGTGACATCAGCCATACCACGGCCAATTAAATAGTGCTGCATGCCTTGCGTCGCAGCGTCATCTGCAAACAGCTGTGCCCCTGAGAACATGTTTACACAAACCAAAGTGATACAAGCCAGGCACAGATGGACTCGCCGAGTGGCCCCGATAGGGGCTTTTCTCAATCCCAATACAACTGACATAGTGGTAGACCTTGGTAGCAAGTAGGCACTATTAATAGCAAGATAGCCGCCGCAATAACAGTACGTGATTTGGCTTCAGCAATCCCTCGCCCTCACACAGCGAGATTGTCAGAAGCGCTGGATCGTGCTCCAATTCGTTATACCTCTAACTAAAGTGACGTTATGAGTACGTTTCCGCCCCCTACTTTTATTGAAACCAATGGTGTGTCGCTTGAAGTGTTTCAGGCGGGGAGCGGTAAACCCATTGTGATGTGCCACGGCTTCCCAGAACATGCTTATTCATGGCGGCATCAAATCGACCCTTTGGTGGAGGCGGGTTATCACGTTATCGTCCCGAGTCAGCGCGGATACGGTAACTCGACTGCGCCAGAAGCCGTTGTAGACTATGACATTGTCCAGCTCACCGCTGATTTGGCAGGACTGCTCGATCACTACGGTTATGATGATGCACTCTTCGTTGGCCACGATTGGGGAGCTATCGTGGTTTGGAATATGGCACTGCTGCACCCTCAGCGAGTGGCAGGCGTGATCAATTTGAGCGTCCCGTTCATGCCAAGAGGCACCATGGATTGGATATCACTGTGGGAACAGTTTCTAGGCCCTGACTTCTATATGGTGCACTTCAATCGCCAGCCAGGTGTCGCTGATGCGGTTTTTGACGCCAACACTGAAAATTTCTTGCGCAATATGTATAGGACTCGACACTGGCTGGAAGCACCACCGGAGCTAGGTGAGGGGATGGCACTTTTGAACGTTGCCACTGCCGACTCGATGCCAGGGGATCTACTGATGAGCGAGGAAGATCTGCAGGTTTTTGTCACCGCGTTTGAGCACAGTGGCTTTACCGGGGGCATCAATTGGTATCGTAATCTAAGCCGCAACTGGCAGTTACTCGAAGCTGCACCAGAGCAAGTTCTCTGCCCGGCGTTAATGATACACGGCGATCATGATATGGTGCCGCCACTGGAAAATCTGGCAGAATTTGTGCCGCAGGTTGAAGTGGTATCGTTGGAGTGCGGCCACTGGATTATGCAAGAAGAACCGCAGAAAACCACTGATCTCATAAAGCAGTGGCTGCTGCAACATTACCCTGCTTAGGACACTGCAGACGCTTGGAGCGAAGATCACCTGCCCCTTGTAGCTATGCGCGTGCCAGCCATTCGCGCCAGGATGCGAACTCAGTGATATCCCGAGCGCCATTCACCCCGTAAGCGTCACAGATAAAGCCACAGACCCAGCGGCCATCGGCTAGCTCCACTTTACCAATGCCCAACGGAGCGGGAATAGCCGCCACAAAGGAGCCAAAATTCTCAACCGGCATTGACCAGACCTCTACCTCGATCGAAGCACCCTGCGTTTCATCACGAACCATAGCCGGTCGCTTGCCATCGGCCAGAGCATAGAGTTTGTAGTGGGCAGAGCTGGCTGTTTTCTGTAACAGCCTCGAGCCACGTTCGGTCAGCTGCCAATTCAAAGGCTGGCCTTCCAAATGGGCGCCGCATACTGCGACATCAACGCAATCGGCAGCAAGGCCACCGCTGTCGATCTGGACGGTTGGCAATGGATGGGGCCCCGTCGCCATTGGCAGCTTGCACGCGTGCTGTAATAACTGGCAATAATTGAGAATATGGATATCCTCAAACGCCTGTCCTAGTAGCGTTACGCCCCAAGGCACCCCGCAGTCGGTAAAACCTACCGGTACCGCGGTCGCCGTATAGTCCAACAGGTTGACAAAATTGGTGTATGTCCCGAGTGTCGAGTTGTGAACAATCGGGTTCTCAGCCATTTGCGCGCGGGTGAAAAAGGTTGGCATAGTAGGCATTACAACGAACTCATACTCGGCGATCAAAGCATCGCACTGCTTTTTCAATCGAGCTAGCAGGTACTGAGCCGAAAACGCATCCGCCGCTGTAGTGCCATCCGCACCTTTGATGATCGTTTGAATCACCGGCAACATTGATTCACTGGCAACGGCCTGCGTCGCGAGCCAACGCTCCGCTACCCAAGGACCTTCATAAAGCAGTTTTGCTACCGCCAAAAACGGCGCGAAGTCGATGCTACTCGCAACACCGCCAGCCGCCTCAAAGTGCGCAACACTCTCATGAAACAAACGCTCGGTTTCCGGATCATCCTGAAAATCCAGCTCATCCGGTACTGCGAATGTGAAGCCCTGCTTTATCCCTTTCGGACCGTAGTTACGACTGCGGTTGGCATAGGCGTTCTCACGAGCATAGGGATCAAGTTCGTCATAACGGGCAGCGACATCAAAAATGGAGGCCGCGTCATCGCTGTTAAGCGCAAAGATGCTGACACAATCAAGCGTACGGCAGGCAGGCACCACGCCCCGCGTACTCAACAGGCCCTTACTGGGCTTCAGCCCCACCAGATTGTTGAGCACAGCAGGCACCCGGCCTGACCCGGCGGTATCTGTACCGAGGGCGAAACTCACCTGTCCCAGACTTGTGGCGATTGCCGACCCTGCGCTGCTACCACCGGATATGTACTCAGGCACAAAACTGTTTTTACCTTCGCCGTAGGGTGAACGGGTGCCGACCAGACCAGTAGCAAACTGATCAAGATTAGTTTTACCCAATGGAATAGCGCCCGCGTTAATCAACACCTCTACAAGTGCTGCGGACTGTTCAGGGATATAGGCGAAGTCAGGGCACGCCGCTGTGGTAGGCACACCCGCCAAGTCGATATTATCCTTAATTGCAAAAGGGACTCCATACAGAGGCAACTCACTGGCACTGCCCGTTTCTAGCGCGCCCAGATACGGCTCAAGCTCTTTCTCGCTTAATAGATGAATCCAGGCGTTGAATTCACTCTCGGCGAGAGCTTGCTGTCGCAACTGCAACAATAGCTGGCGCGGTGTGGTGCTGCCCTCAGCGTAAGCGTTCTGTAGCGCCGACAGGGACAAATTGTGGATTATATTGCTCATTAAACCTACCCAACTGTAATTTGATTTAGGAGTTGCTCAGCCACAGCAAAGTCTGACCGGCGACAACACCTTGGCTTTTCTGTGAGTAAATCTTCTCCACGCGGCCATCACATTCCGCGTGAATATCGATTTCCATTTTCATCGACTCCAGTACCATCAGCACATCGCCGGCCCTGACTGAGTCGCCTTCCGCCACCTGCAGTTGCCAGACATTGCCGGCAACAGCGCTAGTAATCGCTGTAACACCTTCCGGTAGTTGCTCAATTTGAAGGTCTGGAACTTCAGCTTCTTGCTGCTCGTACGTCAGCAAGCCCTCGGCTCGCCAGTGCTCGAGTTCCTCCGCAAACGCACCCTCACGCAGGTGCTGAAACTGATTAATAGAATCTGCTTCCCGATCAAGAAACTGTTGGTAGTCCACCAGGTCAAATTCAATCTCTTCGATCTTCAGCGGATAATTTCCCAGCGGAAAATCACGCCGTATTTGTTGCAATTCCTCGGGTGATACCGGGTAAAAGCGAATCTGATCAAAGAATCGAAGCAACCAGGGTTGCTCAAAACATTCAGTGTGACGGTAGCGGTTCCACATTTGCAGCGTGCGACCAACAAACTGGTAGCCTCCCGGTCCCTCCATACCATAGACACACATATACGCCCCACCGATACCCACAGAGTTTTCGGCGGTCCAGGTACGAGCCGGATTATACTTGGTGGTAACCAGCCGATGACGCGGGTCCAGAGGTGTCGCCACCGGAGCTCCCAGGTACACATCGCCCAGGCCCATGACCAGATAAGAGGCATCGAAAACAATGTCCTTTACTGCCTCAATATCCGGCAGTCCATTAATGCGCCGGATAAACTCCAGATTGCTCGGACACCACGGTGCATCGGGACGCACTGATTGCACGTACTTTTCAATAGCAAGACGACAGGCATCGTCATCCCAGCTTAGTGGCAGGTGAACAACTCGCGCTGGGACGCTAAGCTGCTGCTTGTCAGCCAGCTGCCTACAGCCCTTTTCTATCAGCGCCATAAGCATAGCAACCGACAGCTGCTGTGAATCATAGTGCACCTGCAGTGAGCGAATACCGGGCGTCATTTCACGCATGCCGGGTAGCAGATTATCCCCAAGCCAAAGCATCAGGGCATGGACTTTAAATCGTCTTTCGATATCCAGTTCCAGCGGTCCCATTTCAACTAATAGAAAATGATCTCCGGCCAAACGGTAAACGACCTCATCATCGCCAAACACTGAGGTCTTAATAATCGGTGAAACTAGTGACTTACTACCCGCCACTGGGTCCGGCAACTCTGACAGAAGGGCTATCGACTCATCCTGAGCAGACTCCAGCGCAACCGCTTGTTCCAGCGTCACCGCCTGAAAGCGCACTTTGGCACCGGCCTTGAGCTGGCCCAGCTTCCACAAGTCGGCCTGAATAACGGTTGCAGGACAGACAAAACCACCGAGTGAGGGTCCATCTGGGCCCAGAATGACCGGCATATCACCGGTAAAGTCGACCGTGCCGAAGGCATAAGCATTGTCATGAATATTGGAGGGGTGCAAACCGGCCTCACCGCCAGTTTCTCTTGCCCAGTCGGGCTTTGGACCGATCAAACGCACACCGGTGCGGCTGGAGTTGTAGTGAACCTCCCACTCATGTTTAAACAAGGTATCAATATCACTGTTCTTAAAGAAATCCGGCGCGCCATGAGGGCCATACATAACACGTAAGGTCCAATGATCAGAAATGGCGGGCACCATCCGCGAGGGCAAAGTAATCCGCTTCGACGATTCAGTCTCATCCAGCCGCAATACATCACCGGCACGCAGAACGCGGCCGGCATGGCCGCCGAACTGACCAAGTGTAAAAGTAGAGCGTGAGCCAAGGTATTGAGGGCACTGAATACCACCGGCAATCGCCAGATAACTGCGTGCACCAGCGAGCACTTTGCCCAGCTTCAGAGTCTGACCGGCGTCAATCGATAGCACGCTATTCATCGCCACTGCTTGACCATCGACGCTAGCCTCAATCTCTGCGCCGCAGATCACCAGCTGCGTGGCACTGGTAAATAGCAGAGTAGGACCATTCAGCGTTATCTCCAGAGCCGCCGCCTGCTGCGAATTCTTCAGTAAACGATTGGCCAGGCGAAAAGACAGCGAGTCCATGGGGCCGGAAGGTGGAACACCAACATTCCAAAGGCCACACCGTCCGGGATAGTCCTGAATTGTGGTTTGCGTACCCCCCTGTATTACCTGCACAAGCCGCGGCTGATAATTGAAATCCAATAGACTACGGGTCAGTAGTTTCCCGTGCTGACAGACCGGTTCGGCCAGCAGCGCCTGCAAGTAATCAAGATTGGTTTCGATGCCATAGAGCTCACTTTCCGCTAACGCTGCAGAGAGTTTCGCCAAAGCCTGCAATCGGTCCGTGCCATAGGCAATCACCTTTGCCAGCATTGGGTCGAACAATGAAGGTACTTCAACACCTGATTCCACCCAGTGGTCGATGCGCAGCCCGCGAGCTTCGGGCCATTTCACTGATGACAGCAAACCGGCACAGGGTTGGAAGTCCTTGGCCGGGTCCTCGGCATATACACGCACCTGGATGGCGTGACCTGATGGCGTCAGCGCGGACTTGAGACTCGTCAAATCCGGCAAATCCCCAGCCGCAAGTTGTAGCATCCAACTGACAAGATCTACACCCCATACAAGTTCGGTGACACCATGCTCAACTTGTAGTCGGGTATTGACCTCCAGAAAGTAGAATTGCTGCTGATCCGCATCAAAAATGAATTCCACCGTACCGGCATTGCGATAATTAACCGAGGCCATCAGACGTTCTGCGGTAATATGTAGTTTTTCCCGAGTCAACTGGTCTAGATTCGGGGCCGGTGATTCCTCGATAACCTTCTGGTTACGCCGCTGGGCGGAGCAATCGCGCTCTCCCAAAGACACTACAGAACCCGTGCCATCACCAAACACCTGTACTTCAATATGACGGGCATTACCGATGTACTTTTCGAGAAACACATCGTCATTCGCAAAATAGTTCGCACCTAGACGCTTTACGCTGCCCCAAGCGCTGGTCAGAGACTCTTTGTTATCACATACCTGCATGCCAATACCGCCACCACCGGCGGTACTTTTAAGCATTACCGGATAACCTACATCCGCTGCCCAATTTAGCGCATCGTCGATATCACTCAGCAGGGGTGATCCCGGCACCAGCGGCACAGCAGCTTGCTCTGCAGCGACCCTCGCCAAATGCTTGAGGCCAAAGAGATTCATTTGTTCAGCGGTGGGACCAATAAATGCTATGCCTGCAGCCTCACAACGGCTGACAAACTCGGTATTCTCACTGAGAAAACCGTAGCCGGGATGAATCGCCTGGGCGCCCTCAACCAGGGCCGCCTCCAGTATCTTATCCATATTCAGATAAGTCTCTGCAGCGCTGCCTTCGCCGAGACTCACCGCAGTATCGGCTCGTTGCACATGCAGGGACTCGGCGTCGGCCTCGTTATAGACGGCGACAGACTCTACCCCCATTTCCTGAAGGGTGCGGATAATACGAGTGGCTATAGCGCCACGGTTAGCAATCAATACTCGACTGAACATAGGTCTTAGTCCCAGATCAAAACTTCGATGGGTGTCGGG
The DNA here is from genome assembly GCF_026262625.1 of Candidatus Litorirhabdus singularis. Classification (GTDB taxonomy): domain Bacteria; phylum Pseudomonadota; class Gammaproteobacteria; order Pseudomonadales; family Halieaceae; genus Litorirhabdus; species Litorirhabdus singularis. Next base: position 1,607,402 of record NZ_SHNN01000001.1, on the reverse strand, counting down.
TTATAGGCGTTACACGGATTGTTGAGCTGTGGGCAGTTGGATATCAGTACAATGACATCCATCTTTGCCTGCAGCTCCACGTATTTTCCAGCGTCACTGATACCATCTTCAAAGCTCAACCCACCTTCGGGCGTAATCGGTACGTTCATGAAGAAATTGATATTGTGGGTGATGTCTCTTTTGCTCATGCCGAAGTTTTCATTTTCCGCTACCGCCAAGAGATAGGAGTCGCGGCAGGCGTGCATGCACTTTTTTTCCAGCGCATAGCGAACCGTATTTGATTCCGTGGCACAGGCGCCGCCCAGCGTATCGTGTCGTCCACAAGTGTCGGCTGTGATTTCGAGCATCGGATTATTCTCGGTACTCATTAACACTGTACCGGCGGTGAGATAAACGTTGCCCTGCTCACGAACCGTATCTATCGCACTGTAGCGTTCGGTGGGATCAGCCTCGCTATAAAACAGTGTATCCGCGGCCTGATTACCCTGCAGATCAAGAATACGAAGGAACTGCCCAGCCTTCAGAGGGCGCATATAGTAGTCGCCGGATTCTACTGACTCTCGATACACGCTCTGGCTTGCCTGCAAAGCACTTTTCACAATCATGAGCTGGCTCCCGGTAACCCAAGCGTAAACAACTCCGTGTTTTGGAAACCGCGCTGGTTTTCGGGGCAGTGATTCCTGCACAGATCATCAACCGCGACCGGGTTCGATTTTCGCAGGTGGTAGCTAACTGACTTGCGTGGATAGTCTTCGGCAGGATTCAGTGGATGCGGACAGGTATGCATAACCACCAGCGTATCCATCTCGAAACGCAGATCCACAAAACTGCCAGCCGTGCCATGCGATTCATCGAATTGCAGGTTACCCGATTCGTCAACGGCCACCTTGCTGAATAGATTGAGATTGGCCGCCAAGTCCTTTTTCCCCAAACCATACTTGGCCACCTCCACCAGCAAACTGTCATGGCCATTGAGCTGCCAATCGTTGCGATACTCTTGATAGCTACGGTGCCCCCACTTTTCTTCAATCATGGCGCGATTGGAGTTACCGCAAACGGTGTCGTGCCAACCCGCCGTATCTTCGATAATCGAACAGAAAATTCTGCCCATGTCAGAGTACAGGCAATGCCCACGCGTAAGCTTGAAGCTGTGCTGACACTTTAGAGTGTCGGGCGCGTTGTAACGCTCCAGAGGATTTGAAGGGTTATACATCAACATCCCGACGTTGGCACCGCCTTCATCGTCAATCAGACGCAGGGTAGTACCTTTACGAAGCGTCATGGACCAGTGACTACCGCCGGGCAGTGTGTCCTGATAGAAAACTTTAAGATGGCTGGAATCACCCATAGCTTTGCCCTCCCTGAGTCAGAGCTGAAACATAAAGATAGTGATTTTTCCGATACGTTGACCGGCATTTAGAAGGCTCTAGCATTACAAACTGTTGCGGGCCGTCCCGTTAGAGATAGAGCGGCGGGGTCGTCCCCACCGCCGATTGAAAGAATATTTTTGCGCGACCAATGTCGCCCTAATCCACCTCTGCGGTCATCGCAGAATTATCAACAGAGCTATCTCCATTTTCTACTTCATCGCCGACAGGAACCATTCGTATCATCGATAACCCGGGTTCATCATCATTATCGTCCAGCGGTGGATGGATCAGTTCTTCTAGTCGTTTTTTCGTCGCCAAAAATTCTGGCGAAATGGCCTGATCGAAATGTCGAGGCCGCGGCACCGAAACTTCTATCAGTTCATTCACTTCACCTGGATGTGCCTTTAGTACCAGAATCCGATCTGCCAGATAAATCGCCTCATCAAGATCATGAGTGATAAATAGCACAGTGATGTCGATGTTGCGCCATATCTCCAACAAGTTGGCCTGCATCTTACTGCGGGTTTGCGCATCCAGCGCGCCAAAAGGCTCATCCATCAAAAGAATACGTGGTTTGTTGGCCAGGGCACGGGCTATTGCTACCCGCTGCTTCATGCCCCCCGACAACTGAGAGGGATAGGCATCAGCGAACTTGTCCAGTCCTACCAGTCCAATCCAGTCCATCGCCTCACCCTCGGCGGTGGACCTTGAATGACCTGACATTTCCAGACCAAACATCACGTTCCTTTTAACGGTTAGCCAGGGAAACAAGGTATAACCCTGGAACACCATGCCACGATCAGGACCCGGCTCGAAAACCGGCTTGCCATCAAGCAAAACTTCACCGCTACTAGGCGATTCAAGGCCCGCCAACGTACGAATTAGCGTCGACTTTCCACAGCCAGATGGTCCGATTACACAGACAAACTCGCGTCGGTGCGTCTTGAAATTTATATCCTTGAGCGCAGTTACTGTGCCCTGCGCGCTGTCAAAGGTTTTTCCCAACCCTTTGACTTCTAGAATAGTCTCTCTGGCCTTGAGCTTATCAAAACGGTCTTTCACCTTATTTGATTGTTCAAGGTAACTGGGTAGGTCCAGCGTACTCATCAGATCTGCTCCTTACCCACTAGGACTTAGCCTGGGCTTTATCCCAGGAAAATAGGCGCTTGCCCAACTGCGACAGAATCAAATCTGACAGCAAGCCGATAATGCCGATCATAATGATGGCAGCAAACACGTTGTCAAAATTCTTGTAGCGCGCCTGCTGAGTGATAAACCATGTAATGCCTGAACTGGTACCGATTAGCTCGGCAACAATCAGGTAAGTCCACGCCCACCCCAACAAAATACGTTGGTCCCGAAACAAATCCGGCAATATGCCGGGGATAACTACTCGAAATAACAACTGCAGATTTTTGGCACCCAAGGTCAACGACGCCTCCAGTAGAGCCATGTCCAACTTTCGAGTAGTGTTAGCTACGATTAATACCTGTTGAAAGAACGTACCAATAAAAATGATCGCGATCTTGGGCCCATCATGAATACCAAGTATGGCTACCGCCAGAGCTCCAAAAGCCGGCGCTGGCAGGTAACGAAAAAACTCGATAAAGGGTTCATTCAATTTGGACACTGCCGCATAAGTACCGCAGAGAATCCCTATCGGTAAGCCGACCAGCGAAGACAGTGCAAAACCCCAAAAAATGATCGTGATGCTATGCCACAAACTCTCATGTAGCCATTGTTCGCTCTTGCGCTTAGGCTCAGTCGTAAACGCGGTATAAAACGCACTCGCGACCTCATGCGGAGCCGGCAAGTAAACCGGATTGGCAAGATCGCCTTCGGGCAACGAAACACCCGATTGCCTGGCTTCCAGGCTTTGTTCCGAAAAAACCTGCCGGTCCACCAGCATGCCGGCTTTAAACCAGCTCACTCCACCTGGCTCAGTAATCTCTACCTTGGGATGCCAGATAAAGGGAGCGTAGCTAAACAGGCACCACACCAATACGGGTAGCAGAAAGGACAATACCGTTAGCAGCATCATCCGATCCTGTGGCAAGGCTTTACGTACTGCAAACCATTGTGTAGAACCAGCCATGCTTATTCCTGTCTTTAAAGTGCGAACCGATTTACATGGCGTTAGTAAGCGAACTGTCGATATAGCCTTCTAATGCCTGCGCTTCGGTATAGACTTCATACTTCAGATTAAAGTCATCAGATATCTTGCTGGAACCGTACAGCGATCCAAAACCGTCGGCTTTGACAAAGATTTTCTTGGCTTCATCCGCCTTCAAGAGCTTGGTACCCTTTAAGAACGGGGCATACTCATCAGGCGCAAGCCCAACACGCGCCGCCATGATCGACAGTGCGTCTGCATTGGTTTTCTCATCCAGAATATAATCAACGGTCTTGTACCAAACTTTCACAACTTTCTGCCAGTCCGCTTTGCGGCGCGCCAGGGAAGCAGGGTTCACGGCAAGCACATCGTAGATCAGACCTGGCTCATCGGCGGAACTTGCTATTGCCTTAGACCCGGGAACTTGCTGCATTGCTTGTCCAGAGTTTGGCTGCCAGGCAACGATGGCGTCCACATCACCAGAAGCCAGCACTTGAGGCGTTTCATTGGTCGGGACATTGACCAACTCGACATCAGATTCTGTCAGCCCAACTTTCTCCAGAGCATTGAGCAACAGCAAATGACCGACAAACCCCACTTCAACGCCAATCTTCTTACCCTTTAGGTCAGCAGCGGTGGCAATACCAGGCCTGGCCACAATCATGTCATTACCGTTGGAGTAATCGTTGATCAAAATCATCACACCCTGAGCACCGGTAGCACCGGTCACCAACGTGTCACCGTTAGTCATGGTTACTGCATCCAGCTGACCGGCCGCAAAGGCGTCCATAGAGGCAACATAATCAAACCATTCGAATTCAACATCGACACCGGCTTCCTTAAACCAGCCTTTTTCAATCGCCACCTCCCAGGCCACCCAGCCCGGCCAGTCGCTATAACCAATTTTTAGTGGTTCTGCTGCCTGCGCGGCGAAACTGACAACAGCCAAGGCAGTCGCGGCGGCAAGAGAACTCAGAGTCTTACGGATAGAAAAACGAACGTTCATGGAAACCTCCAGAGTGGTACACAAAGTTTTCGGGCACGAGAGATCCTGTACTAGGTCTCCCGGGCTTTTATCCCTCCGTGTAACCCCCTTCAGGAGGTCGATGGCTCTTGGACCAGACGCCTCAATAATGAAACCGGAACCCTAGCTATCTATTGGGTTTACTATTGCCCTCGACTTTCCCGTCAAGGATCTCACGCAATACCAGAGTATTAGCAATAACTGTGCCAACAGCGCCGTTAGCGCAGATTAATGGGGTTTGCCTTCGCCCGGCCAGTTATGCGCAACCCGAGAGCGCACCAATATGGGGCCAGCGCACCAGATACATGCACCGCCTAACTGCGCTATACATAAACGGCGGCGCAGCTTCGCCATCCGGCGAGCGCTTGCTCGCAAGAGCCAGTTACGGGTTTTGTCGAAGTAGTCTATGCTTAATGACTGCAAATAAAGGAATAGCAAGATGATCTTTCACCAGATCGCGACCGAGCGCGGCTGCCAATCCTATTTTTTGGCTTGCGAAGAAACCTGCATGGCAGTCGTGATTGACCCGGAGGAAACCTTGCTGGATCGCTATCTAGGCCTGGCCGCACAGGAAGGTGTGCGGCTCCATTACGTGCTCGACACCCATACTCACGCAGATCACTTTTCGGGCGGCAAGGAGCTGGCGCAGCGGCTGCGAATTCCACTCATTATGCATCGTAACAGCCCGGCCCCATTCGTTGATATGCGTGTGGATGACGGTGAGAAAATCAATCTGGGCAAGCTTTCACTGAATTTAATCCATACGCCAGGCCATACTGCGGACTCCCTGTGTGTACTGGTCAAGGACAGGGTTTTTACCGGGGACACATTATTGATTGGTGGCTGTGGCCGTTCGGATTTACCCACTGGCGACGCCGACCAGCTGTTCGACAGCCTGTTTAACAAATTACTCTTGCTCGATCCTGCCACCAGGGTGTATCCAGCCCACATCTATAGCGACCGCGACTACTCAACCCTGGCGGAGGAGGCGGAGCACAATCCAAGACTGCAGTTGAAGCAGCGTGATGATTTTGTCCAGCAAATGCGTACGCTGACGCTGCGTGAACCTGATCACCTCTCGGAGGCACTGCGCACCAATCTCACCGGCGGAAAAACTGTCGAGCAACTGATTGCCGAAGCCGCGCACAGCGTCTCATTCATGTCGCTGGAGGAGGTTCTGCGACGCACAAATACCGATGACCCCGAGATAATCCTGCTCGATGTGCGAGAGCGTGAGGAATTTGCAGCAGGTCATATAGCCGGCGCCATCCACATACCCCGCGGGCAGCTGGAGCTAAGAGTCAATCAGGCATTGCAGGACCCCACCCTGCGCATCGTGGTGTATTGCGAATATGGCCGAATATCCACGCTCGCCACCGCAACCTTACGGGACATGGGTTTCACCCGGGCGGTGGCGATGGACCAGGGCTTACAACTCTGGCGGGAGAAAAACTATCCGCTAACAGAAAAATAGGCGTTCGCCGGCCCGCCGCTCAACCTGACGCCGTCAAGTTCAGGTGGATGTATCAACGCCCACCAGCAAGTATACTAGCCTCTTGCTGGAGCTATATATGCACGAAAAACCTTTCTGGGAAACCACGCCCTTGGACCAAATGTCTCGCAAACAGTGGGAGTCTCTCTGCGACGGTTGCGCACGTTGCTGCCTGACCAAGATACAGAACGATTTTACCGAAGATATTTACTACACCAACGTCGCCTGTCATCTGCTCGACGAAAGCAGCTGCCGCTGTACCCGCTACACCGAGCGTCAGCAGCTGGTACCAGACTGCGTCGTTCTGGCATCAGACCAGCTAGGCAAATTTACCTGGCTGCCCGATACCTGCGCCTATCGATTACTCGACGAAGGTAAGCCCTTGCCACAATGGCACCCCCTTATTAGCGGCGATAGCGATAGTGTTCATGCTGCCGGCATGTCTGTGCGCGGGCGCACCATAGCCGAAGACAGTGTCAACGAAGACAAAATTGAAGACTTCATCATTCACTGGATACCCAAAACACGGGCGCACAAAAATGCATGAGCATCCGTGCTTAGGGTGCACCACCCTCGCATAGCAATCGGCGTTCGGCATCATCAAAAGCGTCTGCGACCATATAACCATTCAAAAACAGTGCCGAATAAGCCTCGCATCGCTCTTCAACTGTGAATGCCGCGTCAGCAAACAAACGCTGTTTGATGTCTTCCACACGCATGGGCTGATTGCTCATGCGCACACCCCCATCGTTTTCAGTATCCAGCAACATAATGTGGTCGCCGCTTGCTTGCCAGGGTTGCCAGCGCGGTTGCTCCGCTGCACTGCCGGTGCCGGGGTCGCCCGTATGTGCGAAGGCACCCCAATAATTCATCATAGCCGCAGATAATTCTGTGCGTTGCTCACTATTTGAAAAGAGCCAGCTCCAGGGCGCCTCGCTGTGATTACCGAACACGAAGGGGATCTCCATAGCGTGCGCCGCGCCCATTAACAACGGCATATCCAGTACCGCATCGGACATGTCATCAAAGTCAAAGCGATAAGTGTAGACCGAGGCGCCACCGTGCCGGGTAATCACCTCCGCGGGCCTATCCACTGAGAATACTCGCCAGGTATCAGCGCCATAAGACGCCGATTTGTTGTAGCGCTCGCTGCTTTTTACACGAGGAAAAAAGCCAAACCGAAAATCGACCCAGCGCTCATTGAACATCATGAACAGTTTGTCTTCGTCGCGATTGGTGCCAGTAATGATGGGTACCGAATTGTACTTAGCCGGATCTTTGAACAGTTCCAGTGCCGGCTCCAAAAACACATGACCGTCCAGAAACAGCCGCGGCTGGTCGTAGCTATCATCCGAACCCGCAGTTAGCTGTTGGTAAATTTCATCTGCTGTCAGCGCGCGCAAAGCGCTGGCGATTACTGCAGAATCCAAACCCGTCGCGCCAGCCACCAGCTTCGGAACCAACTCTGCGCTATTGTTTTGATAGCTAGGGTAATCGGGTGCGTCCGCACTGATCGACTCTGCCTTGTCGGGATCCATGATTTTCAATGTGCCGCTTTGCACAATGGCTCCGTGAAATAGCCCCTTGGCCAACGGCGTTTGCACCATCGACCAGGTGTTGCGCCCGCCAGCCGATTCGCCGAACACAGTCACTTTATCCGGATTACCGGCAAAGGCTTTGATATTGTCCTGCACCCACTGCAGCGCAGCGATGATATCGAGAGTGCCATAGTTACCGGAGTGATCGGAAGCACTGTCTCCAGCAGTACGCAGTGACTCGTGACGAAACCAGCCAAACAGTCCCAATCTGTAGTTGATGGTTACGACGACAACGTTCTGCTCACTGGCCAGCCGCGCTCCGTCGTATTGCTGTGCGGAACCCAGAATATTGGCGCCGCCGTGAATCCAGAACATGACCGGTAGCTGCTTGGCATCATGTAGCGCAGTGCGGGGGGTAAATACGTTCAAAGTCAGGCAGTCTTCCAGCCCAACCGAGTGCTCAGATTCGGGAGCATTGGAACCTGCGGTCCTATTTGGCGGCTGCACGCAGGCCGAACCAAATTGAGTCGCCTCCAGCGTGTCGCTCCAGGGAATAGCAGCGCGTGGTGCGCGCCAACGCAGTTCATTCACGGGCGGCGCGGCAAAAGGAATCCCTTTCCAGGCATAGGTTGCGTGCTCATGTGCGAAACCGACAACATCGCCACTACTGATCGTAATCAGGCTCTCAGGCGCGGGATCCGGCGCGCTGTCGCCACAGGCAGACAGCAGCAATAACGCAAGTATAAACGCTATTAAGCGGTTCATATGATCATACATGCTTGGACTCTCAAGGCGTTAAATTCGCTGAGTACATCATGCTTCAAGCACAAAGTATAGGGATGGCAATGGTGCAGGTACCGCACCCGCGCATAAAGCTACTGAGGAGACACTGTATGCAGCTCAACCGTAAGCTGCCCTAGCGCGCGGTATAATGGCTCACGTGAAGATTGCGCCAGCGCCGACCCAAAGGCTAGCAGCCATGCGCCCAATAGCTGCTGATCCAGGTGACCGGCAATTTCATTAGCCGTAGCGTCATTCGAAAGCTGCGCTGAGGCGACAAGATCAAGCAGTACGGCAACATGATCCTGAGGCAATCTTCCCCAAGGTTCTCGATGCACAGCCTGGTGACCTAGAGCCAAAAGACCCTGTCCAACCATCATGGATATCTCATCTCTAATCGATTCGCTAGCCTGATTTTCCGCAATCCAGGACGAGGCAAATGGAGAGACACCGTTAGGGAGAAGAAACAAGCGTGCAAATTCCTCGGCCAAGTCTTCACAGCGGCTAGGTGTGAGTTGACCGGCAAGTTCATCGGCCAGCGCAGGCTCTAACTGCACTAGCACATCGCGAGCAGTCCCTAGCTGGCGCCATGCCTCAGCGTCAATTTCACAGACCAGTAAGCGAGCAAGCCATGCATAGATAGGCGCCCGCTCCGCGAGGTCCATTAGCGAAGCCGAAGTCACACCGCATCTACCCGGCTCACCGTACATACATTGTCGAACCAGCTCTGGCCGCCCACCAGTGGCGCCGCGTTAATCGGATAGACGTGATTGATGGCAACCCCGCCCCCGGTACCGCCGCGTTCTTTGGACCACCAGATTTGTCGCGATAATTCATCCCGACCGGGTGTGTTCGCTGCCATACCAGAACTGCCACCCGAAGGCGCTGTGTCACCACCACGAGCAACGACTCCGTGCTCCCAGTGCCCGGCATGGTGCGCCTGAGCTATGACCCGCGGATGCATGCCTGGAATGATGCGTACCCGGTTGCGAACCGTTCCAACCGGGTCGCTTTCGTTAGCCCGGTAGGCAACTCCTTTGGGCCGGTATGTCGTAATATCAATTTCGTCGCCGGTTACTACGCCAAGCCGCACTGCTGTTTCGGGTGCCATCATGGCGTGATTGGTGTGCACGATCTCCGCTGCATGCTTCCAATAGGCAGACCGTCCCTGAGTATGCACATTCCATTTGAATGTGGTCAGAATATAGTCATCTACGCCCAAATTCTTATGCTCTGGAACCTTATGATAGGTTGGTATAGGACTGGCATTGCCGTCATCTAACGACAGGCCTACATGGTCCGCCGCCAACGGAAAAATAGGATCATATACAGCAATCCTCCGCGTGGGAGTCGGAAACCCCTGCACCGCCCGACCATCTTGCATGATGCCTACGGCTTTGCGCTTGCCGCCTTTGGTCTGATACAACACCCCGGTGTCAGGGTCGGTTTCAGCGCCAACCAGATGTTCGGGCAATACGGCGCGGTCGTAAAGTTCATAGTCGAGTGGCCGCTTGTCGTCGTACCAGATTCCATCCCGCTTAAACGTTTCCCAGTCTATCGGCAGATTTTTGTACCACTCACGGTAGTAATCTTCGAGATCTTCGAAGTCGAAGTGTTGCTCCATGCCACCGCCAATAAGCCGCGCCAGATCGCGCCAAATAATCTGCGCCGGCCGCGCCTCGCCAAGCGGTTCAACCAGGGGCTGCCGAATGCCTGTATAGGGGCGTAGACCATAGTTGTTGTTGGAATGCGCATCCCACCGCTCCAGAGCGGTCGCATCGGGCAGGACAATGTCAGCCAGCGAGGCTTGCTCGCCATAATTGATATCGATGGCGACGTGGAAGGGGATAAGAGATTCATCTGCCAGCACTTCACGCGCCAGATTGGCCTCGGGCATACCGTAAGCCGCCCCCAAGGTGTAAGACATGTAAAGGTCGACCTTATGCCGACCCTCTTTAATATAGGGGTAAACCAGCTGACCGACGCGCATCGAGTACCAATGCCACGAAAGCGGGTATTCACTGGGCGTAGCGAGCTCACCAAAATATTTGTCTTGCCACATCTGGGGGAAATTGCGCACGCGTTCTTGTATTTCCGGAGCCAGCGTCTCGAATTGCCGTGTACCCGGCTTCCAGGGACTGGGCGAGGCGGGTTTGGGGGCGGGCTGAGACAGCACTGGCAGGCCATCCTGACCGTAACGGTTGTTCCAGCCGCGCAAAGTGGACAGACAGAAGCCACCGGGCTTGCCAACGTTACCGACGAGTACGTCAAGCATACGAATAGCCCGGTCGGCCTGCATGCCGTTGTAGTGCTTGGCAGATCCCCGGTTGGACATGGTGCAACAGGCAGGCGCCGCGGCGCCGAACTCTTTGGCCAGACGCTCGATAGTCGCCGCGGGAATACCGCTCTCGGATTCTGCCCATTCCGGGGTAAAACTGGCGACATGGGCGCTCATCTCGGCGAAGTCCCACGTTGACCAGCGGTCCCAAAAGTCTCGATCTTCAAGGCCCTCACGTACGATCACATGGGCCATCGCAAGTGCGATAGCGCCGTCGGAAGCTGGATTAACCGCAAAGTACTCATCCGAGACCGACGCCGTCGCAGTGGGTCTGACTTCAAAGGTGACCAGCTTGGCTCCCCGATCTACTTTGGCGTCCATCAAGCGCTTACGCATAAACATACCGCCCTGGTAAGCCTCCATTGGATTACCACCAAAATTGAGCACATATTGCGTGTTCTCAACGTCCTGGCTTTCCCACTCAAAGTCGCGCCCGTAAAAACTCATTAGTGGCGCCCTGCGACTCGAACTACAGATCGAGCGGCGATTGAGGCGGTTGGGGGTACCAAAGGCATCGGTGAAGCGCTTACTGAAGCCCTTGGTTTTGTCGCGACCGTATTGGAATACAAACCGCTCAGGCGTACCGTTCTCACGCAGCGGGCGCAACCGATCGGCAATTTCTCCCAGCGCCTCATCCCATGAAATTCGTTTCCAGCGTCCAGACCCACGCGGGCCCACACGGCGCATCGGATAAAGCAGTCGCTCCGGATATTCGGTGGCTGAGATAAGCCCATTTGCCTTTGAGCAGATCGTACCCTGAGAATTGGGATCGAGGGGGTTGCCTTCAATCAGTTTGACGCGTCCGTCCTCGACCCAGCCGATAACACCGCAGTGGGTGGTACAGCCAAAGCAGATGGTAGGCACAGCGCGGGCTCGCGAATAATTCAGCCTGGTAGAGCGGACTTGCTCCAAAAGCTGATCACGCGCAGCAGGACTAGAGGGCTCTGTCGCTGCACAGGAGAGGAGCGACCCGGCAGCGGTTGCCCCCGCCAGCGTCGCCGATAGCCGAAGGAAATCGCGCCGCAGAATGGACTTTCGAGATTGGTCATTATCAGTCATGCAAACTTCCTAGCGCTGCTCGTAGATTGGATCTTCATCCTTGGGATCCAGGGCGGCGCCCTGATTTAGCTTCGCGCCTACCCATTCCGGCAGCGCGCGATATACCACCTCTTGCTTCAAGTCGGTGGCATCGGGTCCTGCAAGCCGCCGGATATCCGATTCTAGCTCGGCCAGACCAAGCAGCGAGCCCGCAGCCGCAAAGTCCCCAAACACCAAAGCATCGGTCGGACACGCCCGCGCACACGCCGGCTCCATACCCACGGCAAGACTCTCCGCATCATCTGTGCACAGTGACTCGGAGAAAACGGGTACAAACGAATAGGTATCCCCGCCTGGGTCGGGCAGCCAACGGACTCGAAGCGGGAAGCTGCCTAGCTCTACCTCATGTACTGTTTTACAGGCGACACTGCAAGCATGGCATCCAATGCATCTTCTCAGGTCAACCAGAAATCCGGGCCTGTCGGGAGCAAGCGGCGCGCGCTTACCGACGGCTTCATAGGGTGCTGGACGCGGCGCATAGCGCGTGGGATCAGACAAGGGTATATCTCCATAATACGTAACCCGCTTTGAGAAGAATCATCAGCAGATGACCCAGCAGCGAAATTGAACAATACTAGCGTTAGCATCTTTGATGCCAGTGAGCCTCCAAGACTGAGGCGGTAGGTCGAATTATAGAAAGTAAAAAGGGGTAGTGTCGACAAATAACGGGCTCACGTGTATTCCAAGCCTTCGATAGATTGCGACCAAGTTGCAGCAAGGTATTATGGCTGCCAGCGTCAGCTAAAGCGCAATGACTAAAACCACTGCCGCAGAGCAAACTTAGAGTGACCGCAATCATGTCTGGATCCAATAAGAACGGCAACAAATCTCGCTGGCAGATATCCACAGAGCGTTTTGCCTCTGTCTTTCTGCTTTGGGTATCTGCGACATCGCAGCAACGCCATTTTCGGACTTTATTGCGCTTCGTAATTGTCGTGTCAATGCTCGTCACGGCTTACGCGCTAGTTTTTCAAGCGTTGATGACTTTTGAGGGACAAAGCCACTCATTGGTAACGGGCTTCTACTGGGCGCTGTCGACTATGACAACGCTGGGATACGGCGATATTGCATTTACCTCAGACCTGGGCAGAATTTTCTCCATCTTCGTCCTGTTGTCTGGAATGATATTCATGCTGGTCCTGCTCCCGGTTACTTTTATTGAGCTGTTCTGGGCGCCCTGGATGGACGCCAGAGCCGCCGATCTCGTGCCTCGGAGCGTCCCGGAACACATACACGGTCACGTCATACTGACTTTTTATGGCCCCGTTGCCAGTGCGCTTATCGAAAAGCTCAACCAATTTGGCTATCCCTACATTGTCATTCTGCCTGATATTGAAGAAGTGAAGCGACTGGTAGATAAAGGCATCCGGACGATATATGGAGAACTCAATGACCCTGAGACATACCTGCGAGCCCGTGTAGAGCATGCCGCGCTGGTTGCGACAACTCGCAGCGACATCGTCAACACCTCAGTGGTTTTCACGGTCCGTGGCATCACATCCAGCACCAAGGTGATCGCCACGGTCCGCGAGGATAGCGCTGTTGAAATTCTTAAACTAGCCGGTAGTAGCAGGGTTCTGGATCTGACTCGACTAATGGCAGAGGCCCTGGCCAGACGTGCTATCGGTGGTCCCGGTTTCTCACATATCGTCGGCCGTATTGATGACTTGCTGATTGCGGAAATTGATGCGAGCCGAACCAACCTGGTAGGCGAAAATTATGTCAATGCACAACGCCAGACCCAGGTCAGTATCGTTGGTTTTTGGGCCCGCGGACAATTCGAAATCGGTCAGGCGGATAGCACCATCGACGCAAACTCAGTACTGGTTCTGGCCGGCACAAAACAGCAGATTAAGGAATTCGACGCGAATTATCGCGCGGAGGAGGCCTCGGTCAAATCCAAGCCAGTCATTATCATCGGCGGAGGCCGTGTCGGCCGGTCCACTGCGACCGCCCTAAAGCGTCGCGGTATTGATTATCGCATCGTTGAGCCATTGGAAGAGCGTATTCATGATCCGGAGAAATATGTGCACGGATCCGGTTCCGATAAGTCCGCCCTGCAGCGGGCCGGCATCGAGGACGCACCCACCATTATTATCACCACGCGTGATGACGAAACGAACATCTACCTGACCATTCACTGCCGGCTATTGCGCCCTGACATACAGATTATCAGCCGAGCAACTTTTGAACGGAATGTCCCGACGCTACATCGAGCGGGATCGAATATTGTCATGTCTTATGCTTCCATGGGTTCCAACGCCCTATTCAACCTGTTGCAACGCAGTGACTTACTCATGATTGCAGAGGGTCTGGATGTCTTCAAGGTACCGGTGCCAAAGGGATTGGCCGGCAAGTCTTTACTGGAGGCAAGCTTCCGCGAAGCGACCAATTGCAGTGTTATCGGTATCGATACTGATGATGAGACGATAACCGGGGTTGGTCCCGATACGATTCTGCCTGAAACTGGTGAAATAGTGTTGATCGGCACTCCGCAGGGTGAAACTGAGTTTCTCAGATTGTACCCGCTTGAAAAACTGGCCGAGCCTCAGCAGGTCACGAGGAAGCTTGAGTGAAACCGACGACGCTCGTAACTTTAGTAATTCTGATGCTCACTCTCACAGCTTGTCAGCCAGAGACCCCAGAAGAAACTATGTCCGCAGAGAAAGTAGTGCCTGCTGCAACTGCACTTTCACCGGCAAAAATCGCACCCACGGAGCCCCCCACGGTTCCAGCTGAGGCAACCGCAGAGCCACTGCCACTGGATCTCAGTATTCCAGCTGATCTTGACGCGCAGCTGAATACGCGACCGATGGAGAGCTATGAACGCACAGCACCGAATTTTTTTGGTACCGCGGAAAAAAAGAACAAGAAGACGAGCATCTCCGGCAGCGTCATTCACGATGAAGAAAGGCCACTTGATATTAACGGGGTTCAGGGTGGGGAGATTACCATCAAAACCGAGTTCGACTAGCCAGTGAAATACAGTGTTTTGGTACCTGGCTTGCGCAGACTGCTACGGTGCTCGAACGAGAAGAAGCTCTTACTTTGCGTACACAAGGTCCATGCCACCTGCCCTCTGCGCTTGGCGGCACCTTCCATTTGCTCTATCCACCATGCCGGTTGTTTGACGGTGCAGTGCGCGTTGCTGCCATCTGGCAGTATTTTCTTGGCGGGATAGCAGGCGGCGACCACGTATATTTGTTTTTCAGCGCGGCCAAATATTTCGTCGAGAATCCAGGGAATATCCAGCTCGGGTATATGTTCAACAACATCGGTCGAAATGACTGCATCAAATTTGGCGTCTGGCAGCTCAGAGAAAGGATCGTAGCCGGGGTCGTAGCAGGTTATCTCCGCCCCTTCCCACGCCGGTAGCCGCTTACAACGCTCTTCACTTGAGTCGGGGCGCGGCTGGTACAGCTTGCCCTTACCAGATCCGTAATCCAGCACCGATGTCGAGCCACTGCTTTTCAGCAACTTGGCAATGACATCAATATGCGGCTCCAACGACCTGCCATCAAAAGTCTCACCAGCACTATGGTCGACGTCAGGCCTACCCTCGTCATGCATGGTCGCATAGACCTTGGACAATTCAAGGTAACGGGGGCTGGGAGTGTCGCGCGAGTAGTTACCACCCGCTGCAGGTAACGCTTCTTTACTAGAACCGAAGAGGCTGGAAAGCTTGAAAGTCATGGTATCGATATTTCTCTAGAGAGGCATGGAGTAATGCGCTTGGTATGCTCCAAAATATACCTTATATAGCCGCACAGCGGTAGTATGAGGCCGGCGCGCGCACCAGCCACGCTTGCTCACGCCTCGCTGAGCTATATACTTGAGGACACGCAGAGAGAGTAGCCCTCAGCTGTTCAGGATCAGCAGAATCGTCAGCGTCACCCACTGCAGGTGGATCTGGGCACTCTTTGTTTGTTCATTTGCCGGAAATTTCAGGTGCGACCTTCATCGAAACGGGCTATTTTACCGATGTCTAACAGCGAGAAAGAGACACCTATTGTGTGGTTGGTCATCGGCGACAAGGGCGGCGACAACGCCCAAATAGCCATGATCAGCAACACGCTGGGCATACCAGTTGTCACTAAAACCGTGCTACCGAAGGCAAAATTCGTCTTGGGGAAGCCGTTTTTTCGACCCTCCGTGAAGCATCTGGATCTTGATCGTTCAGACCCCCTGACAGCGCCATGGCCAGATCTAATCCTCACCATCGGCCGACGACCAGCAATGGCCGCGCTCTGGATCCAAAAACAATCTACCAAGAACACCAAGATAGTATTACTGGGCAGGCCGAAGCGATTTCTAAAGCGCTTTTCACTGATAATCGCCGCCTCGCACTACCAGGTGCCCGAAGACCCCCGCATTATCACCCTGAATCTGCCGCTTTTTACGGTGAATAAGCATGACATTGCTACTCAGGGTCAAGCCTGGAAAACTCGTTTCGAAGCACTTCCACGTCCGACAGTCGCCTTGATGGTTGGCGGTAAAACCGACCCTTTCCGCTTTGACGCTGACACCGCCAAAGATCTCATGCAGTCCATGAAAACTCAGTTTGATTCCGCCACAGTTTACATATCCACCAGCAGGCGCACCTCGCCCGCTGTGACAGATATCATCAAGCAAGAACTGCCGGCCAATTGGCAGCTTTTTGCCTGGGGCGACGACAGCACCAACAACCCCTACCGCGCCTTGCTATCTGAAGCCGACTATTTTGTCGTGACCGGTGATAGTGTTTCGATGCTGGTAGAAGTGGCACAGATGGGCAAACCGCTTGCTATTTATGCTCTACCCAACCAAACCAGCATTATTGCGCGACTTAAATTGGCCGCCACCGGACACGGCAAGTTTTCAGCTATCATAAAACCCATTTTCGGCGTTTTACAGAAACTGGGACTGGTCGGCTATACCCGCGATCTGACTCGCATTCATAGCTACTTGTATCAGCAAAAGTTGGCAGTACCGCTCGGAAAAGAGTTTGTTCCATCACCTGGATACAAAGACAGTGATGCACTTGAGCATGTTAGCCGCCGGATTAAGCAACTGCTTGAAACATGAGTAGGCGCCTGCGGACGCTAATAGCTGGCACTTTCATCAGTGACACGCACCATTCCTAGGGCTACACTCTGCGCGGTTTTTCTGAAAAAGCTCCCAGGCAATGAAATATCGCTCTGACATAGACGGCCTTCGAGCCGTTGCAGTGCTTCCCGTGGTTCTCTACCACGCAGGGTACACGTGGATACCCGGTGGCTTTGTCGGCGTTGATATCTTTTTCGTCATTTCGGGCTATCTCATCAGCTCTATTATTGCCAAGGAAATACAGCAAGAACGCTTCACCTTCCTGTCGTTTTACCTGCGTCGAGTCAGACGGATCATTCCAGCACTTCTAGTAGTACTGACCACCACGGTGATCGCCGGCTACTACTTTTTGTTACCCACCGAGTACGTCAACCTGGCGCAGGCTACGATCGCAACACTGGCCTTTGTACCCAATATCTTCTTTTTCGACGCCTCAACTACCTATTTCGGTCTCGACGTAGCAACCGAACCCTTACTGCACACTTGGTCACTGGGCGTAGAGTTGCAGTTCTATATCCTGTTTCCGCTGCTAATGATTCCCCTGAGCCGCTATCTTGGCAGGGTAAGTCTGGGATGTAGCATTGTGCTTTTACTGGCGCTTTCGCTGGCACTCAACCTCGCGCTAACCCCATATTTGAGCAAGTTCGCTTTCTATCTGTTGCCAACTCGCGCCTGGGAATTACTGTTTGGCGTGGTTCTCGGTCTGGGCTTAATTCCTGTTATTCGCAGCTACTGGCTGGCAAATGTAGTCGCCATGTGTGGACTTCTTCTGATCGCCGGCACCATGCTGTTACTGTCTGCATCAGACCCGTTTCCGGGTATCAATGCAGTTTATCCCGTATTGGGCGCAGCACTGATTATCTGGGCCAATACGGGAAACAATACACTCATCGCCAAACTGCTAAGCGTCAGACTAATGGTGCTTGTGGGCCTCATCTCCTACTCGCTCTATCTATGGCACTGGCCCGTGATGGTATTTGTCCTGATGCTGGAGGGCGGCCCCATAACCAAAGCCCTAATAGTGGCTGTATCGCTGCTGCTGGCTACGCTTTCATACCGCTATGTTGAGGGCCGCTATCGTAAAACTGACCAACCACTCAACGATCGACAACTGGGCAAAGAGCTGGGCTTTTTGACGGTGATAATACTGCTGGGCGTTGCCGTAATTATCGGTAGCAATGGCCTGGCTTCACGGGTGCCCGAGTCCGCTTTTTCTATCGTTGACGAGCTGGAAAATTATCACAACAATACGCCTGCCAGCTGCGAAGACTTTGGCCGTGCAGACGGCGACAGAGTTGCTCAAGCGTGCCAGTTGGGTGACGAGAACGGCGCACCGGAATTTGTGCTCTGGGGAGACTCCCATGCCGAAGCGTTAATGCCAGGACTACAACGCGCTGCACTCAAGACAGGTAACTCAGGAATCGCTTTTCACTACGGTGGCTGCCGGCCTCTGCTGGGAGTTTCGCGAGAGAATGATTATCGCTGTCTGAATTTTGGCCATGAAGTCATGGCGTTCATTGAGAGTAACCCCAGCATCAGGCAGGTTTATCTGGCTGGCTATTGGAGACTGCCGCTGTTGAGCTTTAGCTATGACAACAGTAACTTTTTTATTGTCGATGAAGAATCCGGCAGCAGTTCTCCCGGTGAAAATCGTCAGGTTTTCAGTAGAGGGTTAGCCAGGACACTGCATGCACTGAAAGACAAAGACATATTTTTTGTGGAAGACATTCCTGAAGTTGGCGCCAGTTTCGGGAAATCGGTCAGTAGCAACTTTATCCGCCAGGCATGGCTGAGTAGCTCGCAAACAGACACCCTCAGGCACCACAAAAGACAGGACCTCTACAAGGTGTATCTGGAGGCAGCACTGACTAATCAGCAACAGAGCTTTGAAGTCATACCTACCCAAGCCACGCTATGCGAAGGCAATCAATGCCCTCTTACAATAGACGGCAGTCTGGTTTATAACGACGGCGATCATATCTCCCTATACGGTGCCTATCTGCTCAGTCCACTGTTTGAGGAGACACTAGGGCGATTACTGAGAGATAAGGACTAGCTAGCTGAACTCACTATGGACCAGGTGGGGTGCAATTGACCAGATCACCTGAGAGCGTTGCCAAATACTGCAACGTCTTTTAAGAGGTACCCCTGACACCCCGGATAAGCCCCGGTGGGATATGTTCCTTTATCTGCTCGTGCAGCTGCGGCAACTCAGACCAATGCACACCCTGCTTAAAGTGGTGCGCTGCGTGATAACCAAGGTTACCCGTTAGTACATTGTAGAGACG
This sequence comes from Candidatus Litorirhabdus singularis, assembly GCF_026262625.1. Lineage (GTDB taxonomy): Bacteria > Pseudomonadota > Gammaproteobacteria > Pseudomonadales > Halieaceae > Litorirhabdus > Litorirhabdus singularis. The sequence goes on along the minus strand of NZ_SHNN01000001.1, from coordinate 1,588,276 downwards.
CCCAACATTGCTGTAGGAGGCCGCAAACACATTTTTCGTATCCAGCCCAGCGTGATGATCATAGGTCGCCCATGACGTCACGAACAGTCCAGTAATCATGGGCAGAACAAACAGCAGCAACCCCGCTACCGGCTTGTACCAGACCGCCAGTGCCACAATACCGAAAGTAACCGCTGTACAAAAAACAAACGCCCGCTGGGCTTTAGGGTGTTGTTTGCCCACCTGATAGCCACGCGGATAAGCGGTTAGTCCCACATTGAGGGTATATTCCCACTCCCCCATGGTCTCTCCCGAGGAGCGTTTCCAGCGGCTCTCGTCCTGAGTTTGATCCAGATAGTTCTGATGATGGCCCAACACGTGGTGCAGCAGCCATAAATTGGTGGTTACCCCGGTATGCAGGGCATAAAAGAATTCCAACACGCGATTTACTGGCTTGAAGCGAAATGTGCGCGTGTGCTGGTGATGATGATTCCAGGCACAAATTTGCACTTTGGGGAATATCATCAAAACCCAATACAACAACAGCAGATAGGTGTTCTGCACCGCAAAATACAGGTACAGGTCCACGCAGCTGATCGCTAGGATAATGGCAACCGGCAAGCGGTCAGCGGAATATCTAAACAACTTGAATATGTCTCAGGCTCTTATTTTCATAATCCTGCACACTAACAGAAAACAGCGCTTCGGGTGAACTTTGTAGAAATATATGTTCAGAGAGTCATAGCCGGTACAAATCCCTGATTTCACCTTATAGCTGTGTTCTAGCAGGTTGCACCTGCCAGGCTGGACGATGTGCTACCAATCCTGCTCGAACCAAGAGATTCGATTGCCAGCAGACACTATTTGAAATATCACAGCTGTTCATCCACTCTGTCAGAGAAAACTAAAGTATGCAGCAGGTCGCTTTAGCTTAAGGTAAATAGGCTTACCGAGCGTTCGCTCATTTCGGGCCCAGCTTAATCGAAGCGGTATATTGCTTAAGCACCGACTCAGCGTCACCCTCGGCGGCAATTTTACCCTGGTCCAACCAAATAGCTCGATCGCAAATGGATTGCACCTGCGGCCCTTGATGGGAAACAAAAACCACCGTCTGCTCGCCCGTGATACGCTCTTTCAAAGCAGCCTCGGCCTTTGCCCTAAATTGGGCGTCACCTACAGCCAATACTTCATCAATCATTAGAATATCCACACGCGTCATGAGTGCCGTGGTGAAGCCCAATCGAGAACGCATGCCGGAAGAGTAGGTCTTAACCGGCTCCTCGAAACCATCACCCAGTTCAGAAAAGGCTTTGATCTCCTCTAGACATGATTCCGCTTCAGCACGCGTAGAGCCCTGTAACATCGCCGACAATAAAGCGTTTGAGCGCCCCGAGAGTTGTGGTTTGAACCCCAGACCGATTGTAAGTAGCGCGGCGGATGTATTTGCTCGACGCCGCACCGTACCGGCGGTTGGCCCAAAAATGCCGGCCATCAGCCTGAGTATCGTTGTCTTGCCACAGCCGTTTTTACCAATGACACCGAGGGTCTCACCCTTATAGAGACTTAAAGAAACGCCGTTAAGTACGTTATGAACACCGTGCTCAAATGAGTTTTTACCTGATCGATAATTGAGAACAACATTATCCAGCTCCAACATAGTAGGTCTGATGCTGGTACTCACGCTGTAAGAGCCTTCAGCGCCAGAGATTTACTTAAGAAGCGCATAAGCTTGACCATAATGATAGTAAGGCCGCCGAATAGAGCCCCCACCCAAGCCAGATGCACCAGGTCGGGCGCAGCATTTTGCATAAGCACCTGACGGTAAGAATCCAGAATGAGCGCCATGGGGTTGTACAGCAACACAGCTTCAGCCATCGCTGGCTCCAACGCCCGCAAGTCCCAGAAAATACCAGAGGTGAACATCAAAAATATCATGCCAAGGCCAATAAAAATGGTGAAGTCCCGCATATAGCAAACGAGTACTGCGCCCACATAAGAACAAGCCACAATCATAATGTAGTTGACGAGCATGATGGGGATTAGCCAGAACCAGGCCATCGTTGGCATATAACCAGTGAACAGCAAAATTGCGAACAAAAGCAGAAAAACCACAGCTTGTTTGTACAGGCCCTCCTGAATAACGGCCATCGGAAAAAGGGTCTTAGTAACGTCGATTTTACCGATCAAACCGACGTTGGCGATTATGCTGCTGGACGCTTGGCTGACGCTCTTGGAAAACCAAACGAAGGGCAGCTTTCCACACACCAGAAAAATCAGGAAATCGGATCGCCGAGAATCCAGTATGACGTTAAAGACTACGTAAAAGACACCGACATAGAGCAACGGCTCCAGCACCCACCACAGATAACCAAAGTAGTATCTGGAAGCATCTGACTTGAGCGCCATACGCGCCTGCACATCAATAAGGGCATAGTATTGAGATAGGGTCATTAGAACAATCTTGGGTGGGAGTTATGGACAAGCAAGTCTCTCATGACTATCGTCATCTCAAGAAACGAACCAAGCCTGACGCTTTACCTAATTATAGATGTGATGCTCTTAGGGTACAATAGACGCCCCGGCGCTACTAATTTTGGCAACACTTGGCGCTCGCGTGACTCGACTTCTATCAAACTAAAGCGAGTTTCAGTCTAATTGAAGACCATTGCCGACGGCTGGGAAAAACCATCAACTAGCTTATCCTCACCCCGCTCAATGATGACAAAATTGGGGTGTCACCGTATCGAAGAAATCACTCGGTGGTTTAGGATAGAAAGCTGGACATCGAGCCTCCGCCTCATTCGAAGCTTTCCAATTCGACACTGAACCATCATCCGATCCAGTCAGATGATTTCCGGCTTTGAGAATGAAGGAGATGCACTTGGTACTTGCTCAGGATTGTTTATAACGAAACATACGCACTTGCGCAGGGTTGACGATGGCCTCGGCGACTTTTTAGAAGGTAGGGGCTGTAAAACTCATCAAGGCCCAGTTCTGAACATGGCTGCGACCCGCCGTACAACAGTTTTCGTCCTGGAGGGATCACCCAAGAAAATTCATCGGAGTGCTAATGAGCGCAATTTGCGATACAGCCGACCGATCCGCCACGGAAGTTTCTCTTGGCTCGCGTTCTGCGAACCCCTTAGACGCTCTTCCCAAAATTTCTCTCCAGATTCTTTCGGCAATACGCCAAGAATATCCAGAGCCCTATTCAAATTGGCATGAAAATTTTCTTCGCTATCATCGAAGCACAGTATCGGAAATGGACCTTTTTTGTATTCCTGCAACATACGTTTGTTGTAGACATACCACAATTTGAGAGCCCGATTGCGCGGCATGTCACTCCTAACGCGCAGTGACTCGGCAACAGCATTGGGGTGACGGAAGCTACCTATATATTCCATATCAGGATACAACTGCTTCCAGCCTTCAAGCACCAACAGTACACGTGGATCCTTGAAGCCAAACAGCGGATATTCTGCATAACTCTCCAGCAATTCTCGCCCGGCTTGCTTCTCCTCAGAGCGCCACACAGAACTTGCAGGCGGCTCATCCCACGCTCCGCCGTTATGCTCAAGAATCGAATCATGCAAGTCAACGAAGCGTTGATTTTCCCTGTTACCCTTCTTGTTATATGGATTCCAAGTATGAATATCTCCGAGCGCAATTCCCGCATTCTGCAAAGATCCGGTCAAACAGCTGGTACCACTGCGGTGCATACCCAATATACAAATTATCCTTGCCGGAGCAGGTCGCACATCATTGTTAGATATCTGGCTCATCGCGGGTGTCACCACGTCCTCTTACTGCATCTTAAATCGGTAGTCATATCGATCGAGTATCTTCGAGCATTCTCGCATATAGTGCAGCAGATTACTGTCGTTTAGCGGGTAATTCTGGATCACGCAGCGACACGCGAACTCGTCTTATCGAACTATACTCAATACCTGCGACGTGAATTCAGGTATAAATCATCTGCACAGCAGTTAAACCAGTGCTTTAGCCTTTGCGATTCAGCGCGACTGTCACCAGTTTGGGGAGTAGAAAATCGATTGAACATACGCAAAGTAATTTCTTTTTGTGCAGCACTATCATTGGCTGCATCAGCGGCCTCAACAGTGGCGTCTGCAGAAGAAGGTAGTGCAACCAAGCCCGAGCCACAATACAAATTGTCCGCCGAGAGTCAGGCAAAGCTGCTTGCCGAGATGATCTGGGTGGACGGCGGCAGCTTTACCATGGGCTCCGAAGATGACATTGCAGATGATCGAGAGAAACCGGCTCACACCGTGACGGTTGACGGCTTCTATATGGGCCGCACTGAGTTTACCCAGGACATTTTTGAAGAGCTGATGGGCTGGAATAACAGCTATTTCTCCTGTGCTACCTGCCCCGTCAACAACCTTAGTTGGCTCAACATTCAGTTACTGGTTGATCGACTGAATGAAGCTACCGGCAAGCGTTTTCGGCTGCCCACGGAAGCGGAATGGGAATACGCCGCCCGCGGCGGCAATAGGTCCAAGGGGTTTTTATTCAGCGGTTCCAACAGTATTGATGAAGTCGCCTGGTATGCGGGTAACGCCGGCAATCGCAGCCACCCGGTGGCTCAGAAAGCCCCCAATGAACTCGGCTTATATGATATGACGGGCAATCTTTGGGAATTCTGCCTGGATAATATGAGTTCAAACCTCTATGCACGACATCATCAACTGAAAGGCGACCAGCCCAGGGTTAACCCAGTGCACATTGTTGAAGCCTCTGACCCGCGGCGCATGGTTATAAAAGTCCAGCGCGGCGGTGGCTACGAGTTTGAGGCTGAGGAATCACAGGTCTACCGGCGCGATGGGGCCAGCAATAATGTGCGGATGCCCGATATCGGTTTTCGTCTGGTAATGGAGCGCAGTGGCAACGAATAGGTATCTTGACCCTGGACTCACTAAAGATGCCTGCCCACCTAAGCGTGGAAGAGGTAAACCCTATAACCAGATACCTTTACTCACCTACACAAAGAGCTTCTATACCGACAGTACTGTTCCGCGCAGAGCTGCTAACTCCTAGCGTTTCAAAATCAAAGTAAAAGGCAGCACCTGCGCCATCGACATCAGCGCTCCAGATCCAGTTGCTGCCAATACCATCGTGGAAAATCCTGGCAATCTTTCTATCCCAGGCATTTGGGTCATTCGGGTCCGCAATGGATTGCAGCTCCGCAATGGTTGGCAGGCGATAGGCTAGACCGCCCGCATTCAGGCCACTACAGTAGGCAGATGCCTGTGCCCAATCGACAATTCCGGCTGCTTTCGTGCTGGTCGTCCATGTGGTGTCGCCAAACTTGTAGATTGGCACGTTGGCCGTGATTGCAGGCCGCTCCGCCTCGCCCACCGATGCGCGGGGAGCAGGGTCCTGGCCTGCTTCCCAGGTTGAACCGTAAACCACCAGGCCAACGCCAATTGCGACCAATATCAACCACGGAGGGCCCTCCATTTTCATATCCCGGAAGCCGCCTCCGCTGCTCCCCTGCCCGAAACCACCCACCGCGAAATACAGTCCGGCTAACACTAAAACTACGCCCAATACTATAATGACAATTTGCATCCTGAGATTTTCTCCGTTATGTCAACGTCTCGCCGACTGGCAGACTGATTGGTTAAGCATCAGTCTGCGTCAAAAGGCGCTACTCCGGCAAGCACTGATTGGTAGGCTTCTTCTCCGTATATCTGCTGCACCATCACCGACATATCCGCGGCCTTGCGCAGTTCATTGCCGCCCTCAATCGCAAAGCTCTGGCCAGTCACCCAGGAAGATTCCGGTCCGGCCAGGTAGCGCACGCCGGCTGCAATATCCTCCGGCTCACCTAGACGTCCCAATGGCTTCTCTGCAGCAAAAGCAGCATATGTCGCGGGGTCATCAAACAGACTAGCAGTGGCCTCGGTGCGGGTAAGCCCGGGGCGCACGGCGTTAACCCTAATTCCAAAGCGCGACAACTCTTCGGCCGCGGCGCGCACAAAACCCTCCAGCCCGGACTTGGCCGTTGTATACGCGGGCAACCACGGAAACGCCAGCTTGGCTGCATCCGACGATATACAGACAATGGAACCACCCCCGGCTGCGTGCATGGCTTTAACCGAGTAACGCACTACCAGGAAGGCAGAGACAATATTCAATTCCAGTTCGCTGCGGAAGCTGTCAGCGTCATGCATTAGCAGCGGCCGAATCTGACCACCGCCGACCGTGGGCACACAGATATCCAGCTTACCGTCAGTAGTCGCCAACTCGATAGCGGCTTTCACGTCATCAGTAGCCATCGCATCCCCCGCAAACAGCTCGATCCTTGCACCTGCCGTCAATTCCGGCTGCAAGCGCTCATGCACCTCTTGCAACTTCTCCAGCGAGCGACTCATCAACGTTACCGAAGCGCCATCCCGGATAAAGGCCTGGGCACAAGCACTGCCAATACCGCCTGAACCACCGGTGATCAGCGCCATTTTGCCCTGCAAGGGAAGGTTTTTTTCAGTGCTGGACATATCTACTCCTCTGTACATCGCAGCCGCACTCTAAACAGCTGCGCTGGATGCTCTGTCAGAGAGCAACCAGATCCTAAACATGGGGTTACCCCAACTGCTGCTGCAGATAGTCCAACTCCGCCGCACAGCCCTCTTCCGCCTGGACCAATATAAACTTCTCAATGCGGCGACCCAGCAAAGGAATTTTGGCGCTGGCACTGTGCTCAATTGAGTAACAACATCCAGCATCGGTTGGGTAGAGTTCAAAGCGGGCACCTACCGCAACTGGCTGGCCTTCAACTTCAAAGGTGTATTCACCTTTCCAGCCGCCGTCGTCATCGGCCTGCCACTGTTCAGTGATATGAATGATCTGCACCGAATCCATCATCTTAGCCAGAAAGCGCGGTAGGTCGCGCTGCAATTTACGCGTCAGTTTGATAACAGTGGTGTCATCAAACTCTTCCACCTCACAGCTGGCCTCCAGCTCCCCGAGTGCCAGGCAACGATCAACCAGGAAGTCCGGGTCCATCAGCAGGGCCAGAACACTTTCGACTTCTTGTTCAAATTCATAGTGAACGGCCATAAAAACCCTCGATATGCTGCATTTTTTGGAATTGAGACTTATACCGTTTCGAGGCTCTGACAGGATAAGTCAGAAGCACAGCCCCTGATAGAGCTAGCGCCTCCGATCCCTGTCATTGTCATCTCGGAAATCTTCCAGATCTTCAAGGTCCTCTTCCAGGCGCCGGTCCTGGCGACGGTCTGAACGCCGAATAGTCCCTGTAACTCCGGTAGGCCCGATCAGGTTGCCTCCTGCATCCTGGGACGACTCTTCTGCCGGTTCGCTTTCCTCAACAACGGTAGTCGTTGATCCATCGGCATTAGTTGTGGTCGTTGTAGTTGTAGTTGTCTGGGCATTTAAAATCGTCGGCGCGGCCAAAGTAACAACCATTGCCACCGCCAAATATCTGAAACGAGATTCAATACTTGCCATACTAAAATGTCCCCAATCCAAGAAATGTAAGTACCCCAGAACGTACCAAAAGCGTTCCGACTAAGCAATAAACCGCACGCCGCAGCCAGCTCCGCTGCCCAGTGGCTGCAGAGTCGAATCCAGCGCCTCCCGATACTTCGCGGACGCTGGTGCAGGCATCTATGGGAACGCGCATTGTGGCGGTCTCAGCCACCTAATTTGTGACCACCTTCCTATACATATACGCTCAAGGTGCTATTGTGAATAAAGCACTGCATCCGATAAAAAGCATAAAACAGGGAAATTCCATGAATACTGCTGCACAGAACCTACCCACGAATCCTCAATTGGAAGAAAATTACAAGCCGGTCTACGATGAAATCACCGCAGAAGAGATGGAGGTTATCGGCACCATTCCTAATGACATTGCGGGCAACTTCCTGCGTATCGGCCCCAATCCTTATTACGTACCCGACATAGAGAAATATCACATTTTTGACGGCGATGGCATGATTCACGGGGTACATATCCGCGACGGCAAGGCCACCTACCGAAATCGCTTTATTGACTCAGATGGGCTCCGAGAAGAGCGAGCCAAGGGCGAGTGGATCTATCCGGGCCTCAACATGTTTGGTGAGATGATTGCCAAAGGCGAGATACCTCCCAGCAAGAATACGGGTAACACAGCCATGGTATTTCACAACCAACAGCTGTTCGCCCTGATGGAAGGCGGCACCCCCTATCGTGTCACCCTGCCAGACCTGGAGACCACGGGTGAGCATGACTTTGACGGCACGTTAAACCACAACTTCACCGCCCACCCCAAAGTGGATACCGCAACCAATGAAATGATTACCTTCGGTTACTCGCCAATGCCGCCATTTCTGACTTATTCCGTGGTGGCTCCAACAGGAAAGGCCATCCACACGAAGGAAATTACGATACCCAAAGGCATCATGATGCACGACTGTGCGATCACTGAAAATTACACCATCTTTCCTGACCTACCACTGATCTTTGATTTTGAGGCGGCGATGAATGGCGAGGACATGATTCGCTGGGATCCGTCCAACGGCTGCCGCTTTGGTGTGGTGCCGCGCCTGGGTGACGACTCCAATATCAAGTGGTTTGATATTGAAGAGAGCTTTTTATTCCACGTTTCCAACTCCTGGGAAGAAGGCGATGAAATCGTATTTCAGGCCTGTCGCTCCAACCGCGGCGGCATTGTCTCTGATCCCGACAGTGATGTAACAGAGCAATTAGGGCAGTTGCACGAATGGCGCTTGAATATGGCTACCGGTGAGGTAAGCTCCAAGCCACTTGACCGCGAGTACCACTGCGATTTCCCTCGCATCAATGATGAACTGATGGGGCGTAAGAACCGATACCTATACGCAGCGCGTTTTCGCACCGACGCCATGGCGACCTTCGACGGCGAAATGAAATACGACAATGAGACTGGTGAAATTCAGGTACATCCGTTTGGCGACAATTGCGAATCGGGCGAAGCGGTGTTCGCACCTCGCCTCAACGCCCAGAGCGAAGATGATGGTTATGTGATCTGTTTCGTCTACGATAAGGTCGCCCAAGAAAGTGAATGCCATATCATCGATGCCAAGCGTTTCACCGATGAACCAGTAGCGCGTATCAAAATCCCTCAGCGTGTGCCGCATGGCTTTCACGCATCCTGGGTAGCTGACTAACCCCCGGCTTGCCGGGTGCTTTAGCCCGGCGTCCTTGAGGGGACAGATTGTTACTGCGAGATTGAGTGAAACGCCCCAACCTGTTTGGGGCTATTTTCTCGGCCCAGGGAAAAAGATATTGGTTTTCTCCTGGTAGGCTTTGTAGTCAGGCCGCTTTTGCACCGAATAGTACTCCGCCGGCACGGCTCCAGTATTATAGACCAGTGTGGCATACATCATTCTTGATGCCATCAAAAGACCCACACCCAGCAGGCCCCAAATCACCGTCGACTCTTGATTTTGCAGCGCTAACCAGGACGGTATAGCTGCAATAATAAGGCCATTCCACACCATCCACTCGGCAAAATAATTCGGGTGACGGGTGTACTTCCACAAACCGACATCACACACTCTGTTTTTCTGACCTGAGCGTTTCATGGCCTTTAAAAAGGCCAGTTTTTGGAGGTCTGCGACAGACTCCATAGCAAAAGCGCCTACCCAGACCAGCAGGCCGATCACCTCTAGCGCCGAGACACTATCACTGGGGTTTGTGGCTATCAGGAACGCCGGCAGCGCCAGAAAAGAGGCGTTGGCCATACCCTGCAAAATAGCATCTACCTGCATTGCCAGTGCGGTATTGGTCTTACCTGCCTTTAGCCAACGTCGCTTTTGATATTCATAGCGCGGGAGCTCCTTTTTCAGAACACCCATTTTCCAGAGTTGCAAAGCGCCCAGTCCCATTCGGCTACCCACAAAAATATAAGCCATGCTAACCAGAGCTACACGAACGGGATCACCTTCACCGGTGACCCAGGTCAAAACCCCTATAACAGCGACGCCCCAGGGCCAGCCGATGTCCACATAAGACATACGTCCAGTGCGCCAAATCGGCAGACAGACCACCAGGGCAAATAGCAGCATCTGCAGCGCTCCATTGACGAGACTGGTGGCAAAAAGGCTGTTGGTCATTAGCAACAAAATCCAACCTGCAAAAAATGAGGCCAAGGGTAGAAAGTACTTCATATTATTGTCCAGATCCTGTGATACTTAGGTGGGATTGCGCTGACACTCACCGCATGAATTGAGTGGTCAAATAGAGATTAATCCCCCGTTAACCTGATGCAGCGGCTTAAATTATGCTGTACTAAAACTCCATAAAATCCACCTAGCGCTGCACGATTCTAACAATATTGGTCGTTAAACATGGCAATACCGTCTCAATATTTGGAAATTGCCGTTTCAGAGCCGAGTTCACTTGTCTGGACCGAGAATTTGGCCATAATGACAGGCCGCGTCACAGGTAGCCTAAGAGTGCCTTGCCAGACCGACTTTGTGAGAGAAAACGTAGATGTATCGTAGTAACCAGCAACAGGGTAACGGGAAGGTTCTGCATATCGCCGCTCTGCTGGCAGTGCTGATGGTATCCTGGGTTCTGTGGTCCGGGCTGTACAAGCCCCTCATCCTGGGTCTGGGCGTTTTCTCCTGTTTACTCAGTACCTATCTGGCCACCCGCATGGGGTTTTTTCGCCACAAGTTTCCGCTGCGAACACTGCTGCGACTGCCGGGCTATTGGTGGTGGCTGCTGCTGGAGATCGTCAAGTCGAGTATCGACGTGGCCCGTGTGGTACTAAGCCCATCAATGCCAATCAGTCCGACAGTGGTAGAACTCAAGAGCGAGGGCCTCAATGATGCGGGAAAGGTCATCCTGGGGAACTCCATCACCCTTTCCCCCGGCACCGTCACAATCGATCTTTACAAGGACACCTTTCTGGTGCATTGCCTGACCAAAGAAGGCGCACAGGCGCTGCAGGAGCAGGAAGCGCAACGACGTGTGCAGCTGCTGGGGCTTAACTGAGTATGTATATACTGGTATCCATCGCCATTCTGGTCACTATGGTACTGGCCCTGGTCAGAGCCTTGAAGGGGCCCACCGTTTACGACAGAGTGCTGGCAGTCAATATGTTCGGCACTAAAACAGCCATGTTACTTGCCGTCATTGCCTATCTCTATGGACGTCCGGATTTTCTTGATTTGGCGCTGGCGTATGCACTGATTAATCTGGTGGGCGTTCTGGCGGTGCTCGAGTTTTTCCAGAATAATCACAGAGACCACGCCGAGTACGATAATGACTGAGCTATTAATAGATGCTCTCAGTTGGTTGCTAATGGCACTGGGCGGTGGCTTTGTGCTGATTGGTGGTATTGGTGCCTTGCGCCTGCCCGATTTCTACACTCGCATTCACGCTGCCAGCCTAACCGACACCATGGCCAGCATACTCATATTCTTCGGTATCATTTTGCAGGCGGGCTTTTCTCTGGCCGCACTGAAACTATTTGCCATTATGATCTTCCTTCTGCTGACCGGTCCCACCGCCAGCTATGCACTCGCCAATGCCGCCCTACAGTCTGGTCTGCGACCCGAAAAACCGACTGTAACCAGTACAGGCAGAGATAAATGACTTTTGTTTTTGCGCTATTTTTGTTGACCCTGCTGGTCATCACTGCGCTGGCGATAGTCCGCAGCGACAACTTATTTGTCGCGGTCATGTTGACGTCAATATTCAGCCTGCTAATGGCGGCCAATTTTTTTATCCTCGATGCCGCGGACGTCGCCCTGACCGAGGCGGCCGTTGGCGCGGGCGTGACGACAGTCATCTTCCTCAGTGCGCTGGCGATGACGGCTGAACGCGAGAAATTTGCCCATGTCGGCCGTGCAGCCGCCCTGCTGGTCGTCATTGTTCTGGGTGCACTGATGACTTATGCCATATTTGATGCGCCACGTCTGGGCGACCCGAATGCACCGGTACACCAACACGTTGCACCTTGGTATCTGGAGAAGACACCTGAATATATTGATATACCCAATATCGTTACCGCGGTACTGAGTAGCTTTCGCGGCTACGATACTTTGGGTGAAGTGTTCGTAGTTTTTGCTGCCTGCATTGGCGTATTGTTTATTCTGGGCCCACGACCTGCCGGCCATGCCGCGCAGCGGCCCGCGCGAAGCAGCGGCCTGAAACACCACCTGATACCCCAGGTTGTGGGTCGCTTGCTGGTGCCCTTTATTGTTCTGTTTGGACTATACGTGCAGTTTCACGGTGAATATGGCCCGGGGGGTGGATTCCAGGCCGGCGCTATCATAGCGACTGGCGTTATCCTTTTCGCCCTACTGGAGGGCGAGAACGCGGCGCTACGCGCAGTGCCGCAGCGCGCTTTGATGGCCCTGGTGATTGGTGGCGCCAGCCTCTACGGAGCGGTCGGTATCGTCTGCATTGCATTGGGTGGCAACTTTCTCGATTATTCGGTGCTGTCCAGCGACCCCGTGTTTGGACAGCAATTAGGTATCCTTATCATTGAGGCCGGTGTCGGCATGGCAGTTTGCGGTGCTTTGCTAACGATTTTCCATGCCTTCGCGTCGCGAGGTCAGGGCTGATGGAATTGCTCGGCTACTTCAACTACTTTGTCTTTGTCGTGTTATTGATGATTGGTCTTTACGCCGTCATCAGTAAGGTCAATCTGGTCAAGAAGCTGATCGGCCTGTCTATATTTCAGTCGGCGGTGTTTCTGATGTATATCACCATGGACAAGGTTGAGGGTGGAACTGCCCCCATCATCCTTGCGGGTATGCCTGAGCAAATTTACTCTAACCCGCTACCGCAGGTGTTAATACTGACTGCAATTGTGGTGGGCGTTTCTACTCTGTCTCTGGGTTTGGCTATTGTTGTGCGAATCAACGAAAGCTACGGCACCATAGAAGAAGACGAAATTCTGGACGCGGACTGAGGCTATGGATTTAACGCCACATCTGCCGGCCTTACAGGTTGTCGTGCCAATGCTCGCGGCACCTCTGATCGTGTTACTGAAACCCAGGGGCCTTGCCTGGGCCGGTGCGACTGCGGTTGCCATGCTGAGTTTCTGCATTGCCATTGCCATGACCATAGACGTCCTGCAAGGCAAGGTATTCACTTACCAAATGGGTGGCTGGGCGGCACCCTACGGCATTGAATTATCGGTGGACGCGTTTAGTGCGGTGTTATTGCTAGTGGTGAGTGGCGCTGGCGCACTGGGAATGTTGGCGGCACATGCCAGTGTCGACCAGCAGATTGAGCTGGAACGCCAGCCGCTGTTCTACTCCGCCTGGTTACTGGCAATGGCAGGCCTGATTGGTATCGTGGTTTCAGCAGACGCATTCAATATTTTTGTGTTCATGGAAATTTCTTCCCTGGCCAGTTACGTGCTGATCGCCGGCGGCCCGGATCGACGCGCTTTGCCGTCCGTATTCAAGTACTTGATCATGGGCACCATCGGAGCCACCTTTTATCTGATTGGTGTTGGCCTGGTCTATATGATGACGGGAACCCTCAATCTCGCAGACATGGAAGTCAGAATTCAGGAAGTGACTGAGCTCAACCCGTTACTGGTCGCGGCTGGCTTTATCACCATTGGCCTCGCGCTTAAAGCCGCCGTCTTCCCGCTACATGTTTGGCTGCCCAATGCCTACACCCACGCTCCCCATATGGTCACCATGTTTCTCGCCGCATGTGGCACCAAGGTTGCTATCTACGTTCTTATTCGCTTCGACTTCCTGGTGTTTCAAAGCGCCCTGCCCGGGCACTCCACGCAATTTGCTTCATTCCTGATGCCCCTGGCGATTCTGGGTATCGTCGTAGCCTCGGCTGTCGCTGTGTTCGAGGGACACCTCAAACGACTATTGGGAACCTCCTCCGTGGCACAGATCGGCTACATCGTCCTCGGCGCCAGTTTCCTCAGCGCGGCCGGGCTGTCTGCCTCCGTGACCCACATTTTTAATCATGCGCTGGCGAAAGGCGGGCTGTTTCTTGCCGTAGCGTGCCTCGCCTGTCACTACCGTGATCTGCGCCTGAGCCAGTTGGCGGGTGCCGCGAAAACCATGCCCTGGACAGCAGCAGCCCTGGTGATCTGTGGCCTTAGTTTGATCGGCGTACCGGGTACGGCAGGTTTTATCTCCAAGTGGCTGTTGATCAACGCAGCCATGGCTCAGGACAATTACAGTGTGTTACTGGTAGCGGTAATCCTGCTCAGTTCACTGATGGCCGTCGCCTACGTATGGCGCATAGTCGAAACTCTGTACTTCGGTTCAACAGATAATGTTGCGGCAGATGGCGCCACTGACATTATACGTGAAGCACCCTTGCCGCTGCTGCTGGTAACCTGGCTGGTGGCACTGGCGAATATAGGCTTCGGCTTTTTCCCGCAGTTACCGATCAGCCTGTCTAGCGGCGCTGCCAGCGTGTTATTGGGCCAACTGCCATGACGCCGGAAAACACCATAGCCCTCATTCTTTGCCTGCCGCTGTTCATCGCGTTGGGTATCGTGGTGGCTGGACGTTTTTCCGATAATCTGCGTGAAGCGGTTACCCTGCTGGGGGCCAGTGCGCTCGCCGGCCTGGTTTGGAGTTTGTTGCCTGAGTTGATGGCCGGTGAGCGACCGGCTCTTGAAATAGGTGAAGTGCTACCCGGACTATCGGTGGCTTTCCGCGTTGAGCCTTTAGGCATGCTGTTTGCTGCACTCGCCAGTGGACTGTGGATTATCAATTCCATCTATTCAATTGGCTATATGCGCGCCAACCGGGAAAAGAATCAGACCCGCTTCTATGTCTGTTTTGCCCTGGCACTCTGGGCGGCTATGGGCGTAGCTTTTTCGGCCAATCTGTTTACGTTGTTCCTGTGCTATGAATTGTTAACGCTGTCGACCTACCCCCTGGTCTCCCACAAAGGTGACCCCGCTACGGTTCGCTCCGCGCGCACTTATCTAGGCATTTTGCTGGGAACGTCTATCGGTTTGTTTCTGCCGGCCATTATCTGGACCTACCATTTAGCAGGCACCGGCGATTTCACAGTGGGCGGCATTCTAGAGGGCCATATATCGGGCGCCGATGTGGGCTTGCTGCTGGGCTTGTTTGTGTTCGGCGTCGGCAAAGCCGCACTGATGCCAGT
This sequence comes from Candidatus Litorirhabdus singularis, assembly GCF_026262625.1. Taxonomy (GTDB): domain Bacteria; phylum Pseudomonadota; class Gammaproteobacteria; order Pseudomonadales; family Halieaceae; genus Litorirhabdus; species Litorirhabdus singularis. The sequence continues at coordinate 1,573,171 of NZ_SHNN01000001.1, read as the reverse complement.
GCATCGCTGGCTGCCGGCAGCGATGGTCGCACCAACACCGGTCAGCGCCCTGCTGCACGCGGTAGCCGTCGTTAAAGCGGGTGTTTTTGCGATCACCAAAATCATCGTCTACATCTTTGGCATAGATTTTCTGTTCGCGACACCCAGCAGTGGCTGGCTAGTCTATGCAGCGGCATTTACTATTATCACCGCCAGTTTGATTGCCCTGCGGCAGCAAAATCTGAAGCGGCTACTGGCCTACTCCACGATAGCCCAGTTGTCTTATGTGGTGATGGCCGCTGCCGTCCTCAAGCCATTGGCAGAAGTGGGTGCCGCGGTGCATATGATGGCGCACGCCTTTGGCAAGATAACGCTGTTCTTCGCCGCCGGTGCTATCTATACCGCGGCCAAGAAAACCGAGGTACATCAGTTACGCGGTATTGGACGGCGTATGCCCTGGACCATGGCCGCCTTCACGATTGGCGCACTCAGCATGATCGGGGTGCCACCAACCGCTGGCTTTGTGTCCAAATGGTATATTCTGGCGGGAGCGTTCCAGGCCGACAACTTACTGGTGGTGTTTACGATTATAGCCAGCACCGTACTCAATGCGGCCTATTTTCTACCCATCATATTCATGGCCTGGTTCGCTGCCGAAACGCCGGATGGGCCTGATCACGGTGAGGCACCCTGGCTAATGGTATTTGCGCTTACCGCCACCGCAATGCTAACGCTGGCTTTCTTCCTGTTTAATGGCCCGGTCATTGAGCTGGAGTCACAATTGGTGAGGGGCGGAATCCAATAATGTCTGATTCAGATTCCCAGGATTTTTTGAGCAGGCCGCAAACGATTCGCCGTCTGTGGTGGGGCTTTTCAATAGTCCTGGCGTTGACCGTGGCTGCGCAGTTGGTGATCTACGTCAAAGGCTATTTTGTGGTGGATGGCTGGTTTGGGTTTGGCGCGGTTTACGGCTTTTTGAGCTGCCTGCTTATGGTACTCGCCGCCAAGGCCCTGGGCTATTTTCTGAAGAAGCCCGCAGACTTTTACCAGCAGGACGAAGACGATGCCTGACCTGCTATCGCCTGCGCTGATTATGATAGTCGCCGCAATGGCTATTGGCCCGGCCAAGGGACATCTGCGCACTGCAGTGTTGTTGCTGGCGCCGCTGATCACGCTATGGGCGATATGGCAGGTGCCCGATGGCGTACAAGGTACCGTCAAATTTCTTTCCTACAATGTTGAGCCCGTGGAGGGCAGTGCCCTGCGGCGTCTGTTCGCGACCGTGTTTGCTCTCATGGTTTTTGTCGGCGGTCTCTACGCGTTCCGTTTAGCCCGCTGGTATGAGCTAGCCGCTGCCTATGCCTATGCGGCTGGCGCAATCGGTGTTTGCTTCGCCGGCGATTTAATCGTGCTGTTTCTCTATTGGGAACTCATGGCCCTGTTCTCCACCGTGGTGGTCTGGTGTGGGGGCACACCGGCCGCGCGCGCCGCCGGCATCCGCTATGCCATCATGCATCTGCTGGGTGGCGTCGTGCTAAAGGTGGGCATAGAAGGCGTGCTCATCAGCACCGGTTCTATTGAAATACGCCCCTTGCTGGCAACCGACTTCAGCACCTGGATGATTCTCTGTGGCATTCTCATCAATGCCGCCGCACCGCCAGTCTCGGCCTGGTTGGCAGACGCCTACCCCGAAGCGAGCCCGACCGGCTCTGTCTTCCTCTCCGCATTCACTACCAAGACCGCGGTGCTGGTCCTGATATTGCTTTTCCCGGGTGAGCCAGTACTCATTGGGGTGGGCCTGTTCATGGTGGTTTACGGCATTGTCTATGCCTTGCTGGAAAATGACATACGGCGCATCCTCGCCTATTCGATCGTCAACCAGGTCGGCTTCATGGTCTGCGCGGTGGGTATCGGTACGGAACTCGCGCTTAACGGGGCTGCTGCTCATGCGTTCGCGCACATCATTTACAAGGCATTGCTGTTCATGAGCGCTGGAGTGGTCATTTATCGGACCGGTAAGACCCGCTGTACCGAATTAGGCGGCCTTTACCGAACCATGCCAGTAACCACCATATGCTGCATTATTGGTGCACTGGCTATATCCAGCTTTCCGCTGACCTCCGGCTTTACCACCAAGAGCCTGATTTCTCTGGCTGCAGCCAATGAGCAAATGGTGTGGGTTTATATGACACTTACAGCGGCTTCCGCAGGCGTTTTCTTGCACGCTGGTATCAAGTTCCCTTGGTTCGTTTTCTTTCAGCGTGACTCGGGCATGCGACCCAAAGACGCGCCCTGGAATATGGCCGCCGCGATGATCATATTCGCCGCATTATGTATTTTGTTGGGAGTTGCGCCGCAGTGGCTGTACCCGTTCCTGCCCTACCCGATTGAGTACGAGGCCTATACGGCAGGCAAGGTAGTATTTTATCTGCAGTTATTACTGTTCTCAGGATTGGCATTCTTTATCCTGCTGCCGTTGATGAAGCGCACCGAAACTATCAGCCTTGACGTCGACTGGCTGTGGCGCCGGGCAGCACCCTGGTTACTGCAGCAGGGCTCGCGTGGCCTGCAACCACTCCTGGTCTTCAGTGCTTCTACCTGGCAGAGTCTGGAAGCGCTCTCCAAGCGTATGGCCGTAAACTATCTAGGCCAGCCCGAGACTGCGGATAGCGAAGAGCGTGGCCTGTTCGCGCGGTCCTGGCCTATTGGCGCCACCGCACTGTGGATTGCCATCCTGCTGTCGGCCTACGTGTTTATCTACTACACGGATTAGGTTTTTTTGACGGCCCAAGTTAAGTGATTGCAATGGTTCGGGTAAGTTAACCGAGCCAAGCAGCACAAATCTTCCACCTGGCTTAAAGTAACTGACCTGCTACATTAAAAGAGCGTGTATGCCTCGGCATAGTGCACTGAGGGGTATTGAATAAATGTCCATATCCCCCATCCACGGTCGCGTCGGACAGCCCGGTATTGGAGTATCGAACAGCGACTTCAGCAGCGCCTGTGCGTGGCGAATTGATAATTCAGCAGCAGAATCAGCGGGAACCAGATAAACCTTCACAATAAATTCGGAAATCAATTCAGCATGAGTACCAACCGACTAGCTACGCCACTGCTCTCGCCCTCGACACCAAACCGGTCGAGAATACTGTAGCGATAGTTCACTGAAAAACTGAATGCAGGTGTCAGCCACCAGTTGAGACCGAGCGAGTAAATATCGAGCTCACCACCGTTGATTTCACCATCATCGAAATCAGCTGAGGAGAATCTAGCTGCCAATTCCCAGGTACCCCAGCCAAATTGGTTGACGCTGCGGGCAAGCTGCAAGGGACGAAAGACTCCGCTGCGGCGATTATACTCGCGTCTCTCTCCGGTCAACGTATAAGCGGCCTGAATGTAATAGCTGGAGAGACCAGGGGCGTCCAGAGCTGGCGCTTTGATGTCCTGATAAAGATATTCGCCCATCAGCCAGAGCGGCCCCCGGCGCCAGGATGCCTCCAGGTTATAGGTGTATACCTCATTCGCCGTGAATTCGTCTGTGTCGATAAATATCGGCGCCTGGTTGAATTCAGGCTCGCTCGCATACCTTAACTCCGCAACCGCATCCGTATAGCGGACACCTAGCCCCAGATGCACCAGGTCGCTAGTGTCCTCAGATTCATAGGGCACGCCGGTGAGGCGGGCCACATAACTAGTCGGGCTTTCACTCATTCCAATGTCGGCCTCCGGGTCCAGACCCGGCATGAACGCCGAGACCGCCCAGCTAACGTCACGCTGGAACGCATTGCCGCTCCATATCAACCCGGTATTACGCGCGGGTAGCAAGGCGTCTCCCGCTGCTGTTCTCTCTTGCATCGGCATATGGACCAGACCCATAAGGCGCTCCATGGAAATCGGCTCCTTCTGCTTGCCTATACTCAGTGTAGTACCAGCAAAAGCCGGCACATCAAAGCGCCAGTCGCTCCAGGAAAAATCGTCTATCTGATTAACATCGATACCTTTGTCGAAAGCGTTGGTCGACGCAGAGATTGAGTAAAGAACCGGTGTCGGCAGTTTCAGGCTGCCGACAAGCCCAAAACGCAGCGCCCGAATTTCTCCCGCCTCGAACTCCTTCAAATCACCTACTTGCGCCTCGCTGTTTGCATCTTGCCTGGGCCAGTACTGTCGATCCACCACCAGTGCACCGAAAAGAGATCCAGCGATCCAATCGGTGTCGAATCGGTTCCACTTGTGCTTGTTCCTATACGCCACAGGCAATGAAACCGGTGGTGCTGCATAGGCGAACCAGCCACCTGGCTCAACCTTAGTGCCAGCTTCCGGCGCTGCGATACGCTCCAGGTTGTTACGAACAACTTTGCCGTCGTGCATCGCGAAACTCGTGTGAGCAGCGGTATTAAGGAGAACGTTGAAGTCCTCCCGCGGATCGCTGCTCAGTATCATGAAACTCGGAGCCTCGCCGAGATTTAACTCACCCAGGACCATGCCGTCATTAGCATTCAGAACCAGGTCAGATTCTTCGGCTATCAGTGCATTTTGTGTAATGAGGTCCAGCTTGTGGTCTCGAATTCTAAGACTGACTTTGACGTCCTCCACCTCGCCGGAACGATCAATCAGTATCACATTTTCGACGACTATGTTTCCCGGCAATGGCTTGGCAACAAGATACTTTTGGCTATACGCCGCCTGCGAAATACACAGAAAAATGACGCAAAGGCAGAGCAAACTAATTCTCTGCCGCGTCTCTGAAAGTCTCAGCCCTCGGTTCCTATACATTCTTCGTTCTCCAATTTACTAAAACCTGAACGTCCGTCTCTGCACGAACGAAGTTGAAGCCGGTAACCTCGTGGCATCCGCGGCATAGACCGATGCCAGGGCAAAGATTGAGATACCCGTTATTAACAGGGCTTGTAGTGTTCGATAGGGTTTCGATAGGGTTTCGATTGTGGGTTAATCTCTGATTTACCTTCTATTTTGATGATGTGCTAACACCGGAACTGCGAACTATCGTCTCAGGGATAATGCTGAACTCCAGCACGACTGGCATATCTATACTTTCAGAAATACTATCCCGAATTGAATTCACAACACCCTGATTCAAGGCGCCCGCTGATGCGACCAGATCCGCTCGAACGTAAGCCGAGCCATTTTTAAGACGTATGCTCAGGTTGTTAAATCGCACATCACGATCTGCCAGCACTAATTCCTGTGTTTTAACCGTCAAGCTGCGATGTACCAGGTTACGAACCAGGAGGTTGTCCATACTGATTCCCAATGGCGGAATGACCAATAACAAGCAACTACCAACAAGAACCAATGATATGAACGCCGATGCTTGACGGCGAAAGTACTGCAAAAAGAAAATAAGACTAGCTGAGAGAACGATGCCGAAAATATTGGTCAAATATAGTAGGAAGGGTCCCCGGGCACTTACCGTTCCCATTGCAAAACCAATATCGGTACCGGCTTTGTGTCCAAGTGAAAGCGCAATGCCTACCGTACACAAGGGCGGCACCAGGGCGACAGCAATCGCAATACCGGCTAGCGCCGAAGAGACCCCTGGCCGAGTATAGGCAAACGCTGCAGCGGCTCCTGCTGCGACAGCGATACCCAAGTCAAGAAGGCTGGGGCTCATGCGTGCGATCAATTCCGAACCTGCCAGTTTCCAGCCAATGAGTTCAGAAACAAGAAAAGCCATTGCGATAATGACGATAGTACCAATGACAATCGTTAACAGCGAGCGAGAAACAAGCACTCTGTTGGCTTCTATACCACCGAATGCCAGGGAAATAATGGGATTCATCAGTGGCGCAACAATCATGGCCCCTATAATCACTGCAGCACTATTGGACAACAAGCCAAATGTGGCAATGACACCAGCAGCTGCCAGCATAAAGAAAAAACCAAAGGACGGAACTGAGCCTTTTACAACCGTATGTTTTACATCACTAACCAAAACCGGATCTTCAATCAGATGACGCCAACTGCCAAATAAACTATTTGTTATTCCATTCATACCTAACTCTCATTTAGCCAGTTCGATCTCAGTGGGCCGTCAGGGCAAAGGTTGAATCCCCTGTTATAAACAGAGTTCGCTCCATAACTAATCTTCTATTCCTTTTTATAGACGCCCGCTTACTGCCCCAGCACCTCAAGCAAGACCTCGCCAGCCGCACCAGAAGGTGGTTTTGTTCCAATGGCGGTGGCAAGTGTCAGTGCCACGTCTACCGTATGAACGCGGCGCGAGACTGTCTGCGGCTTGATCCCGTTGCCAGCAAAGATGATTGGCACATAGGTGTCATATCGCCAGGGTGAGCCGTGTACGACCGCCACCGACAACCCGTCCAGATTGTTGATGAACCAACCGGGGTTGAACACCACATAGATGTTGCCCGAGCGGGCGGCGTTGTAGTTGTTCAGGACTGCTCGTGTCAGTCCGTTGTCGGGAACCGTTCCGCGCTCAAGCGAGGTGCTGGGGATTGCATAAGACACGGCGGGAAAGGCGACGAGCTCTTTGGCGATGGTGGTCTCAAGCGCCGCGAGGTCGATTTCGGGATCGTTGATAACATCACTGGTCAGGATAAGATAAGGGTGGTCGTAGCCTTCAATCATCTTTCCCTTGATACCGAACTTCTTTTTGATCCGCGCGACCACAGGCTCCGTGTCCCATTCGTCAGGCGAGACGTAGTCAGCCGGGACGCCAATGCTCTTCAGGTATCCTGGAGCCTCGGGGCCGCCATGATCAGCAGACAGCACGATCAGCGTGTTCTCCAACCCTATCTCCTTATCCACATAGGCAAAGAGATCTGCGAGTGTGCGGTCGAGCTGCAGTATATTGTCCTCAGACTCGAGGCTAGAAGGGCCAAAGAAATGACCGATGATATCGGTCGCGGAATAGCTGACGCCGAGATAGTCGGTGATCTCGTCATCCCCCAGTCCTTCCTCGGCGATGAGGGTTTTCGCGAGATCCGTCGTAATTCGGTCGCCCGCCGGGCTGATCGTTAAGAAGGTCGAAAAATACGGGTTCTCGGGTGTCGTAAATTTATGGGGGAAGGTGCGCCCATAACTGCCAAGCTCGGCTTCCCACTCCTGGTCGTCGCGATCGCCGAACAGGTAGGTGTCGATCGGGTTCAGTAATTCCCAGGCGCGGTTGGCGTAGCTCTCGGGAAGTTTCTTGGCGTTCCAGTCAACAATCCACTGGGGGTACTCGTCGTAGTAGTAGCTACTCGTCACGAACTGGTTCACTGCCTTTGAGAACCAAAAGGCCTTGCCGGTATGTCCCGCCATCGACACCGCGCCGCGATCCTTGACCGAGACGCTGAAAACCTTGGCTTTGCCGGCAGTCAGCGACGCCAGTTCATCGGAAAACGTGGTGGTAAGTATGGCCATGGGCGAACGACCGTCGCTGGTAGCGGCTTTCTGCGTAGGATCGATCTCGGTGTCGGCATCCACATCGGCGCCCTTGGTCAGAAGGCTATAGTTTGGGTCCTCGATGTTGTAGGTCGTGAGACCGGTTGTACGGTCGAACCAGAGGTTGCCAATCATCCCGTGCGCTGCCGGGTGCGCGCCGGTTGCCAGGGTCACGTGACCCACGATGGTCTCCGTATTAGCATGGCCATGGTGGGCGTTGTTGTAATGGATGCCCTCCTCGAGCAGGTAGCGAAGACCGCCCTCGCCGAGCCGGTCGGCGTAGCGCGTCGGCAGGTCGCCCCGGAACTGGTCGACGGTGATCTGGAGCACCAGCCTGGGCTTCTCGAACGTAGGTGATGGTGCCACCGGGGCCGGATCCTCCGCGTGAGCCGGCGCGAGGGCAAAGATTGAGAGCCCCGCTAGCAAAAAAGCAGCAAGCGTTCCATGCAAATTCAATATCGTTTTCATGGCGCTTTCACTCTCTCTTGATTGTTAATTCCGATATCCCGACGGCAAAGCACGGGGTTCTGCTCATGACTGGCCTGGTGCCTATTTACGAGTCATCCCCATCACCACCACGAGGGCCATCTCGAACTTCTTCTCGCTTACATTCACGTTTATCGCTGCCTACCGCGCCTTCTTCCTGACGGCATTCTCTTTTGTCTTGCCGTTCATCGGATCTGCCGCGCTCTTCACGTCTGTCTTCGCGCACGTCGGACTCTTGCCTTACTTCACGTCTGTCTTGCCGGTCTGAGGGGCCTGCGAAGGCTGGGCTCAACGTGCACATGAACATTAATGTCGTAACGAGGGTAACTAAAGTTTTCATTCTACTTCTCCATTGCTGAGGTGGTTGGTTTTCACGGCGTGTACCAGATCGGAGTTGTATAGCCACGCTCCTGCTCTACGGTCTTTGCCCCCTTGGGTATCTCGGATAACTCGACACCAAAGCGGAAGGCGTCATAGGCGATCCAGGTCGGTGTTGGAATCTCGAGAACACGTACGTAGTAGAAGGCGCTCTCCTTGGCATCAAAATCCGGATCAGTCCAGACAGTGAGCAGCTCTGGAGCACCAATGGTATTGGTCCAATTAGCCGCTTTTACGTTTACAGTGTTACCGACAGCAGGCAGTTTACCCTTGCTATCGGGCTTGCGGTCACCTGACCAAACGACGTCATAAACCTTCTCGTGTGTTTTTCCTTTCTTATCCAACCACCCCTTGACGATCTGAACACGATCCAGATTGGCACCGATGGGGTCACGCAATGCAGCAACCATGAAGCTGGGCGCTTCTTTCCCTTTCACAGGCTTCAAATCGCCGCCCATTGGAACGCCTTTTTCGTAACCAACAAAAGCCAGATGACGGCTATTGATGTCATCCTGCGTGAAGTCCCAGCCGCCGAAAAACCGGATTGCCATTCTGGTTCCAGTTGTGGCATAAACCTCTTTACGTTGCATAGCGTCGTAGATGGATTCGCGCGTATTTTCAGTGGCCCATACCGCTGTAAGCCCAGCGGCTTGCATTTCATAGTCCATGATCTGAATATTGTCGCCTTCTTGGAACAAACCACTCATGCGTTCGGCAGAGGGTTCACTTCCAGGGTGTTTACCGAAGAAGTTCTCTTCTTCAATGGAAGCAAGCGAAGTGTGGGCATCTGTGCCGGCGGCCAACCCTAATTTGTAAGGATTGGTTCCGAATTTTTTCTCCAGGACTAATCCGTTCTTCATTGCCTCCCGGGCATATTCATACTCCAACATGTCATTGGTTTTGTTGACACTCGCGTCAAGATTACCTTTGTCCCATGTGTAAAAATCTGCGAACTCGTCATCGGACGAAAGAAAGGGATGTGCTTCGCCGTCGCCTTTGATCTGCGTTACCTCATAGAGGGGTTCCCACTTGGCACGGGATTCCACGTAGAACTTATCGAGCTTGCGGCCGGTGAACTGCTTACCCACCGGGAACATGATGCCGTTAGACAGGTTGCCATTGTGCGCGATTGCCAATGCTGAGCCGCCTGTTTTTCTTTCATAGCTTTCCATCCATTCATACAGCTTGAGCGGATCGGGACTTCCATAGGGTTCCATCATCGTAAATGGCACCACTTGACTGGCTTTATCGCCGCCATCACGGAAAATTACGTTGCGGTGCAAGTTGCGGCCATCAGTCAACGACGTCCATTCATAACCGATAAGCGCAGTAAAATGGCCGGGCTCGTTGTAATGGTCTGCTGCCTTGACCATCCTCTGCCAAATGGTGTTGTACTTGGTTGAACCTGGCGAGTAGGTCTCAGTCAGATAAGGATCCATTTCTCCCCGAGCGAATGTGTACACCAGGTCAATCCCTGCGTCCACAGACGTCTGCCCGCCTTTACTCATTGCCGTGGCCCACTTTTTGCCTTGTTCGGACTTCATGACTTCCGGGGAGCCTTTGATGATGTCTCCGGCAAATCCCATCTGATCGGAATGATCTGCAATGGCCATCCAATCCAGAGGTCGGCCAAGTTTTACCGGAATCCCGGTTGAAGAAGTGACTTCTTCTCCACGCGCAAAACGCCAGGATTCGTCTAGTCCCAATGTATTGCCAAACAGGGCCGCATCCATGGAGTAGACAGTGTGCACATGCTGGTCTCCAAAAAGTGGGCGGCTCGAAAAGTCGCGCTGTGCATAAGGGGAATAGGACTTGCCCGAATAGCCCGGCTTGATGGACTCGTCAGTGAGCGTAATCCCAACCTGCGCGCTGACGCCCGAACTGAGCAAGCACAGGGAAATTCCAAGAACTAAATAGTTGAGTTTCATTTTTATCTTCCGCCTCTTGAGCGATTTTATTTCAATGCGTTTTCACGTCTATTAGCGCTGAACGCCTTTTAGTTATTACGGTGTGTACCAGATCGGCGAGGTGTAGGCCCGCTCCTGCTGATCAGCAGGAACACCTTCCGGCAAATCCAAGCCGTAAAAAACTGCATCGTAAGTTGTCCAGCGTGGTGTCGGGATTTCCAGGACGCGTACATAGTAGAACGCTCGCTCTTCGGCATTGAATTGCGGATCTTCCCAGTACGCCATCAATAAGGCATCGCCAATATCATTCGTGTAGCTTGCTGCGGCAACGTTGACGGTATTGCCAACAAGACCATCACAGCGATTGTTTGTTCCAACAGCCCTGTCGTCGGAACAGGCAACATCGTAGATTTTCTCCTGTAGGTCACCGCTGCTGTCCAGCCAGCCCTTGATGATTTGTACTCTATCAAGATTGGCACCGTCGGGATCCCGAAGCGCTCGAATCATTAAGCGGGTAGCTTTGCCGTCCGGCGCAGCCTTAAGGTCGCCTCCCATCGGCACACCGCCCAGGTAGCCTGTCTTCGCGAAATCCGGTCGTAACACATCCTTCTCGTCATAGTCCCAACCGCCAAAAATCCGCACGGTCATGCGCGTACCTGTCGTCGCATAAGTTTCCTTGCGCTTCATCGCATCCCACAATGACTCCCGCGTATTTTCCCGCGACCACACGCCCTGCAGGCCCGATGCGATAGTCTCGAACTCATAGGTGCTGGTGCCGACCTCGTCGGGGTCTGGTACGATCTGCCCCGCCCAGCGATCAGGCCCGGGCTCCATCATCGATATTTTTCCAAAATTGTTTTCTTCACGCGTCGTCGAAAGCGAGGTATGCGCATCTGTCGCTCCGACCAGCCCGAACTTGAATGGGTTTACGCCAAGCCGCTTTTCCTGTTGCAGACCAATTTTGAGCGCACCACGCACGTATTCATGCGCCAGCATTTCCGGCTTCTTCACTTCGCCGTTCCAATTGCCACGATCCCAATTCTCATAGTCAGCAAATTCGTCGTTCGGCGACAAGAATGGATGTGCTTCGCCATCCCCTTTCATCTGCGTGGCTTCATACAACGGCTCCCACATGGCGCGCTGCTCGGCATAATCACTATTGATACGACGACCTGAAAGGGTCTCCGTTGAAAACATCACGCCGTTCGACAGATTACCGTTGTGTGGGATCGCGAATACACGTCCGCCGGTCTTGTCCTCATAACCTGCCATCCAGCGCCATAAATCCTCGGGGTCATCCGAATCATAGGAGGCAAATGGAAGCACCTGCTTCGCCTTGTCGCCATCATCACGCATTACAACGACGCGATGCAGATTATTGCCGGCCGGAGCTGACGACCATTCATAACCTATGAACGCGGTAAACTCCCCCGGCTGATTGTGCGCTTCCGCGTGATCAATAATCTCCTCCCAGACGGAGCGTGTGAGATTCTCATCTGTCAGTGGGTTGTCACCTTTGACAATGACGTTCAAGCCCCAGGTCTCGAACGCGTCGTAGATCTCGCCCTTTTTGTACAGGTCGTGTGTCTTGCGGCCGACTTCACTGGCGAGAATTGCAGGATCAGACCGCTCAATCAACACCGCTACCCCGAGACTCTCGGCATGATCGGCAACGACTAGCCAGTCGAGAGGTCGCACCAGCTTAACCGGTTGTCCCGAGCTAGCTATTACCTGCTGACCCTTTGCGAAACGATAAGCCGCATCAGGACCCAGGGTATTACCAACCAGCCCGGCATCCCATGAATAGGATGTGTGCAGGTGCGAATCACCCCAGTAAACCCGATCCGGATGGCTCTGGCCGACGTAAGGTGAATAGACCGGGTCTTTGTGCGGCACATTGTCTCTGCTAACCGAAAAGTCGGCTCCGGTGGCCTGCCCACCCTGAGAAAATGCGAATCCGGATGCGAGAAAGCACAAGGCAATTCCAGGAAATCCATAGCGATGCTTTATAAGCATCTCTGGCTTCTTAAGCGATTTCGCTTTCATGATTGCTATCCTTCTCTTCCATGGTCGAGGCAACGCCCTAGCGTCGGCGCGAATAGTTAAACTTTATTGAACGGCTTTCGGCTCAGGAAAGGCCCAGCTTCCATCAAGAATTTCCTTCTTCGGCTGATAAAGCCTCACGAGGTAATTCCAACCATCCATGATTTCAAGGTAGTTATCGGCATTGGGATCGCCGCCAAAGCGAATAGTAGCGCTACCATCTGCTGCCCTCTTAGCAGTGATACCATTGTAGGAATAGATGTCTCGAGAATTTTTAACTATCCACGACTCCTTGTTGTACACAATCACTGACCAAAAGGCATCAACCGGCACGTCCTTCACCGTTAGCGTGTAAGCCGTCTTACCGTCGTTCTTCTCCGGAGAAAAATTGAGATAAATGGCGTCCTCACTGGGCTGTCCACCCCATCCGAACGCGGTGCCTAGCAGGCGGTGAATGGGATCGATCTCGTCCTTCTCACCAAACCATCCTTGGGTGGACCTCATTGTAGAGCCCAAAACGTTGATCGCATTGCGCAAGGTCTCTACACCCTGCTTATCCCAATTCGGCAACTCAAGTTTGCCTATGTCGGCCTGCTCGACTACGACCGCATCCTGCAAGGCGTGGGCGATCTTCATATCGGCAGGGTCATTAGGATCCGCAAAGGTTCGAATGCCAATTAAGATATAGCGGGTTCCCATATTCTCCATCGTATAGGTCTTTGTTGCAGGCCCGTAGATAGAGGGTGGAATGTTGTGATCCTGACTGATTGCCTGCATTGACATATACCGATCTCCCGAGTCTGGTATCGTAATGGTCAACGGTGAGCTAAGGTCAAATGTTCCGAACATATAGATCGTGTCGCGGTTTCCGCGAACGGTCACCTGGTTGTCGACATCATAGTGCTTGCGGTTGACGGCAAACTTGCCGAAGGCGTCCATGGCCAGGGCGTACCCCTTCATTTGAACGTCGCTCTCGGCGCGAACGTAGTTGTCGGCAGTGACCTTAACGAGGTCCTCCGCGTGCGCCGATGTCAGGGCAAGCGCTGCAACCCCGGTTAGAAACAAGCCTTTCAGGCTTCGCTGTAAAGTCGATTGTGCTTTCACATGTGTTCCTCTTTCTGTTACTGGTTCGGGTCTATTTAACGAGTTCTATTTCGCTTGGCCGCCAGGTTTTATTTATCCATGCCTCCATAGGTCCATACATTCTAAAGCCAGCAAACCAGCTTTTTCCTGGAATGGTTTGTAACCAGTTACTCTCATAACCAGCTGGTGCTTCAGGCGCAAAATAGATGTCAAAGGATCCATCTTCATTCATTTTGAGACCTTCGGTTTGACTGCCAACGGTTGGTAGTTTCTGATCTGTCTGGAGTTGTGAACGCGTTTGAGTGTCGTACGCAGTTATTGCCCAAAAATCCTTGGCGGGAGGATTAGCCGGAACATGGATTTTATAGGTAAGAGCGCCATCCATCGGTTGCTTGTCTGCATCTACATAGGCAATACCATAATCAGAACCAGCTCCAGGAATAGTCACAGCCATTGCCGGTGTAACCGCGGTGTAAGGGTAATAGAACATAGCCCTTGCATCTGAATTCATGGTCTGTCCGTCTTTACCGTTAAAAAATACATTTTTGTCGACCCATGCCATTAACCAGGCACTATTAGTATCCGGGTAAACCTGAATTCCCTTCATGTTATCGACACTGCCACTTACCCTTGGGTACCAGACTATTGATCGCGCAGTAGCATTTGCTATGGCAACGGCATCGGTCAAAATGCGTTTCATTCTTTCATCGGGATTAAATTCTTTGCCTTTTTCAATACCAATTGAAGCTAATAGTCCTCGAGTTTCTGCATCAATCATTTCCAAGGGCTCTTCCTGAATAACGGCATTTACATGTTCATAAAAATGAAAGTCGTTGTCGTGGACTGTATTGATATGTATTCCTGATACGCTAATAAACTCCATTTTCGAAGGACTGTCTTTTTGTGCTAAAGGATAAACTTTCAAGTTGTCTGTTATATTTTTAACCCCGGCTTCTATACCGTTGGCTATGGAGCCACGCATAAATGTCCAAATTCGGTAAGTAGGAGATTTCACTACAAAATAACCTGCTGGAATGTCTCCCTCGTAGTCAGGCGGTAATAACAAGAATTTTCCGCCTTTTCCCTTATCCGGACCCATCGGACCCACATCCTGCATGTACCTAAACCATGCGTCATTAAAAGCGCCCAGCATACCTGGTGGTACTTCAAGAACCGTTGCTCCGGTTTCTTTCAAATTAAAAGTTGGCATTACATAAAGCGTAGAGGTGTTACCCGTTAGAAAATAGGCTTTCGAATCCAATAACTTGTCAGAAATCATTACCTTATTATTGTGGTTAGTCCCAAGAACTTCAGGCCCGACCATAAGCTGTCTTACAGAGGCTGCAGACATCGTTTTCAAAAAGACATCCACACCACGCATCCTGTCCAGGTTTTCGTAAACCAACTCTGCAGTTTCAGGAAGCGGAGCCCCATCTGTAAATTTTAGGGTGCCGATTGAAGTCTCAACGACGTCGGGAGTATGGAGACCCTCCGGTAACTCTGTTGTTTGTGCGTAAGTCTTTAGCTCTTTCGGGCTCGACTCCGCGGCCTGTGCATGCTCTTGCGGCAGCGCTGTGGATGCCGCAGGTGGGCTCTGCTCATTTTGACAAGCGCTCATTCCAACGAGCATAGCCAACAGCAGGGCGGCGGTCGCTATACCCGCACCACGTGTCTTGATTTCTAATTCCGATATGCTCTTCATTGAATTCTCCAAATGATTCATTTACGGACCAGCGTCGAGGAGGCCTTTTCAACCCACTCAGCACCATAAAGCGTGGAAGCCCAGACCCGGAACAACGCTTCTCGCACCGGCTCCGGATTGCTTCTTGGGCGCCGCCCAAATGCCTCTATCATCGTATAAACATCGAGGCGGTTGAGCGCGGTGATCACGGGACGTGGATCGAATTGCGGGATCAGACCCTGCTCCTGATCACGAGTAACCAGCGCAACCCCCATTTCATCGAAACCGTTCATAAATTGCTGCCAGTCCTTCTCGAGCCGTTTGTCGGTAGCGGCCGCATCGGATATCGCACGTAAGAAGGGACCGCGCTTATAGCAAATGCGAACCAGCTCAGACACCGTTTCGTGCAGCAGGGCCACGGGATCGCCTACACCCACATACCAGGGCTTAACGACAGCGGATATTTCAGCAGCCAGCATATCCAGTAAGGCCTCCATCACTGCGTGCAGGTCACGGAAGTACTGGTAAAACGCCGAACGGCTAACGCCGGTTGTGGCCATCAGCGAACCGACCGTCATTTCATGAAACGGCTGCGACCAGACAAAATCCAGCGCCGCATCCAGTATCGCTGCCCGCGTACGATCGGATTTACCGATTTTTGTGGAGGGTTTCGCGGCGCCGCGTAAACGGGTCGAGTAGGCTTCGATATCTGACATGGTGTCAGTTTCTACTATAACGGCATCAATTGGCAATCATTCCTGTACACAGGCGTGCCTGGTGTTGATATGAATCAGGTATTTGCGGTGTTTAACGAATATCGGGCGCCAGCCAACATTGAGTGCTGTTGATCGGCGTTGAGGGCCGGCTCTAGCCGGCCAGGTGTGATGATAGCGCGGCTAATCCAGCTTTTTTATGCTTACTTCAAGGTTCTTGGTATTGCCTGCAAACCACTTTTGCACATACAGGCTGCCGACGATGGGAGCCTGACCCTCGGCGGGAACCTCTTTATAGCGCACGCTATTCTTGGTTTCTTTTTCAATTTCAAACTTAACAATCTGGCTGGACATCATTGCGCCCCTTCTAACTGTTTCTCAATGTAGTGGTGGACGGCTGTCAGCCATCAGTTTGTCGAGTACTATCTGTGCCTTCCTGGGCTCATCAAGATCTCCCGCTTCTATCATCTCACAATCATCGCGCACCATATCGGCGATCGAGACCGGGTAGTGGCGGCAGTCTTGAGGACGATTATGGTAAATACGACAGCCATACTTGATAGCAGTAGAGCCCGAACTGGGTGACAGTTCCTCCAGCCAGGGACAGCGAGTCAGTTGCTCACCCGTAGTGGGGTCCATCCAGATTTGACCATTGACGACATAATCAGCAATGGCGGGATTAAATATCTCCCAACTCTCGATTTCTTCGGCAGTAGCGGATAAACCACCATCGCTGTACTGAAGACAGCACTTACCGCACTGGTTACAATTTTTCATGATAGACAGCTGATGGCGGATAGTGCCGCCCCGGTAAAAACACGAACATCCGAGGCAGCGACAAGGAAATACTAGCCAGCACGCTGGTTGCCATTGCTTGAACGTGCTCTCGAGCCGCCGGTGTGATTACCACGGGCGCCTGAATTACCCGCACCCGACCCGGCTCGACCGCGCGAACCATTGCCGCGACCGCCGCCGCCATTGCTGCGACCACGACCGCCACCACCACCGCCGCGACCGTTCACGATAGGCTCAGCTTTGATGCTGGGGTCGATGTCATAGCCAGGCAAGTTGATCTTCTCAATATTCTTACCCAGCAGCTTCTCGATATCTCTCAGTAGCTTCAACTCATCAACACATACCAGCGACATGGCATTGCCCTGCTGACCGGCTCGTGCCGTGCGCCCGATACGATGCACGTAGTCTTCAGGAATATTTGGCAGTTCAAAATTGACCACATGTGGCAGTTTGTCGATGTCGATACCGCGGGCTGCAATATCGGTAGCGACCAAAACCCTGACGTCGCCAGCCTTGAAGCCAGCCAGTGCTTTGGTTCTTGCACCCTGCGACTTGTTGCCGTGGATCGCGGCTGCAGTAATACCATCATCGGCTAGCTGTTCCGTCAGCTTGTTGGCGCCGTGCTTGGTGCGGGTAAATACCAGCACCTGCTGCCAGGATTCATCACTGATTTTGTGTGACAACAACTCACGCTTGCGCTTCTTGTCGACGGGATAAACTGTCTGACTGACCAGTTCCACGGCGGTGTTTTCCGGTGTGACCTGTATTTCCGCCGGTTGCTGCAGAAATTCCGAGGCCAGCGTTTTGATCTCACGTGAGAACGTGGCCGAGAACAGCAGAGTTTGACGCTGCTTGGGAATCACATTCAATATTTTGCGGATATCACGGATAAAGCCCATATCCAGCATGCGGTCCGCTTCGTCCAGAATGAGTATTTCTACTTTGGACAGATCAATACTGCGCTGCTGCACATGATCAAGCAGGCGACCCGGTGTGGCTACGACTATATCGACACCCTTGATGAGCTTTTGCTTTTGCGGGTTGATACTTACTCCGCCAAAAATGACAGCAGAGCGAAATGGTAAATACTGCCCGTAATCGCGCACGCTTTCATGCACCTGAGCGGCCAGCTCGCGAGTTGGCGTCAATACCAACACTTTGGGATGACGTTTGTTGCTTTCGGTGTAGTTGTTTTGCAAAAGCTGCAGTACCGGCAGGGTAAAGCCGGCAGTTTTGCCGGTGCCGGTCTGGGCTCCGGCCAAAACGTCCCTACCTTCCATTACCAACGGTATGGCTTGTTCCTGGATTGGGGTCGCACTATCGTAACCTTGTTTTTCAATGGCGCGCAGAAGTTCAGCCGAGAGGCCGAGATCTTTAAATAACATGTATGTCTTGCTCCTGATTCTCTCTATTAGAGAGCGCCTGACCAAAAAGCGACTTAGTAACGACGTACTCGCGAATGGCTCGGTCCAGGCTTGGATTTTACAATGATATCAACCACCACAGGCTGTGGCGGTGATGCTAGGCGCAGACCGAAGTGCGCCAGGACGGGGTGCACTATACCAACGCGTGCCGTAAAAGATAGGGCTTTCCACCGGCTCATGCCGATTTAGTAAATAATCAACAGAATCATACGGTTAGCCGTTCGCTGCCGGCACTTGCTTGCGCCATCGATTATTACCCCAGATACCCATGCGCAGGCACAGGGTGGCGCTATTTACGATCACTCGCGCTACATCTCACCTTCAATTGGCAGCAGGCTCAAGAACCAATCTTCGATACGACGCATAAACGAATGCGCGGGCTGTCGGCTAAGCGTTTCGCTATCAGAAACCCAGGTCATCTGCTGCTCGGAATTCAATTCTAAGCGCCATGCGTTGCGCAGGGAAAAATCAGGCTCGAACGCCTCCCGCACCTCTGCATTAAAAGTGGCACTGTGAATAATCAACCCCATTTCCGTATTGATGTGCAAAGAGCGAGGATCCAGATTGGCACTGCCAACGAAAACACGGTCATTATCGAACACGATCATTTTCGCATGCAGGCTCAAGGATTTTTCGGCCACCGGTGATTCGATATAAAGATCACGGTCTAAGGCGTCAAACCGCACTTCATGCACTTCTGCACCCATTTCCACCAGGCTTCTGGCGTGATTGCGATAGGCACTGTGGGCCAACAAATGATTATTGGAATTAATAGAATTGGTCAGTATTCGCACTCTTACTCCGCGCTCCCGAGCACGCTGTATTGCGTGCTCCAGCTCGGGGGTAGGAATCAGGTAGGCTGAAATGAGCCACACCTCTCGGGTAGCGGCGTCAATCTCAAGGATCAGTTGTTCGCCCAACTCCGTGGGCGCCTGCTCGGGTGCGGTGAGGTCGTCCGCCGGCGGCGAGTCCAGCAGCAGGCGCGCTGAGCCAGCATGTGCGCCCTGCACCAACTCCAGCCATGCTGCTATTCGGTCTTGCGGGTGCTGCTCCTGGTGAGCGCCAGGCGGCGCTAGGTCGGCCAATGGCGGAGCGGGAGCTGAGTCCATTGCGGCACGTTGCTCGATGGCGACTGCAACGGGGAACGACCAGCCATTGTTCCAGTAGCGATCAAAGCCGTCGGCCAACTGCTGCACCACAGGCCCTCCGACGACTATTTCCATATCGCGAAAGTTATCGCTTTCACTAAAACCAAAGTAATGGTCGGCCAGGTTGCGCCCGCCCAGCACCGCAACCCGGTTATCAATCACCATTACCTTATTGTGCATACGATGATCGAGCCGGTGAAACTCGCCCAGGTTAAGCACCTCGCGCAATACAGCCTGATTGGAGCGTCGTTTAAAGGGGTTAAACACTTTCAGCGCAATGCTGGCATGTTGATCGATATCGAGCAGTTCCTGGTCGGCGTCAAGAACCAGTGAGTCATCCACCAGCACCTTAACCACCACACCACGCCGCGCGGCCGCCAACAAATGCTCCTTTATCGCCGCTCCAGAACTATCAAGATCCCAGATAAAGGTCTGCATATCGATGCTACTGACCGCGCTGTCGATGGCACGCAGGCGCCAGTCGAGCGCCTCACCCCCGGCGTTCAGGAGGTGAAACCAATCGCCCTGACGCACCGCCTCGAGCTCCTGCCATTCACTCGCTTGGGAGGGTTCGGGGGTCATCTCGACCGGTGCAACAACTGGTTGGAGCCCCGCTGAACAGGCAGTCAGGACAAGCACCAGAGCCAGCAGTAACGGGGCCTTTGACGGCCAATATTTCATGAGCAGAGCTACGTGAGCTTTGTAAACGGAGGTCATACAGTTCCCATTACGTCAATACTATCTAGCCAGCGACTCAGGCATAGTCCTTACCCAGGTGTCAGCTCCGGGGTTGGCGGAAAGATAAAGACCCTCACCTGCAAGAGCCTCCACTTTCGTCGCGTAAGCACCCAGTAATACCAAGTACCAGCTCTCTCCGTTCCGCAGCGTACGCTCTACCTTCACAGAGGCAGAGCCTAAGGTTGCAGCTTTGGACATGGCTGTTGCACGATCACGAAAGGCCCCCACCTGAATCGTAAACCCGGGATCAGGCGCAGGGCTAACGGGTTTCTCGGCATCCTGACTCCGGTATTCCAGATGTGTTGGCCAGACAGGGGCTGCTCTCCAAGGTGATTCACCGGGCTGAGCCTGAGCATACACGCTAGCTGTCAGCGCAAGAAAAACCATGAGTTGTCGACATTCCATACGCCAAACATAGTGGAACAAGCTCGTGGTGTATAGCCATCAAGCACAACAGCTTACGCCGGTGGCTTTAAGTGCTCCGCTGCGAATCAGCTGTCCATGCCGCGCTTGCCGGCCTCTGCAACAAAATCCTCGCGTTCAGCAAACGGCGTGGGGAAGGCAGCTCCGGTCGTGTAGCCGGCATCTGTTGTCAGCGTGTGGCCAGAAGTATAGCCCGCTTCATCTGATGCCAGCCACAATGCTGCATTCACCACGTCATCGGCCCGTCCTCCTCGCCCTTTAAGGGGGGACGCCAAGGCCAGGGCCTTCTCTGTTTCTTCAATCGCCGTATGATCACCGCTCAAGGCCGCGACCATCGCCGTCGCCATGCCTGCTGGTGCAATGCAGTTGACCCGAATACCGTGCTGGGCCAGCTCGGCCGCAACATTTTTGGTAATACCCACAATAGCGTGCTTGGCGGCCGCGTAGGCGTGCGGCCCAAGACCACCCATAATGCCCGCGGTACTGGTCATGCTGACAATGGAGCCAGCCTTTCTGGGAATCATCACGCGTGCTGCATGCTTGCACCCGTAGAAAGTACCATGGACGTGAATATCAAACGTGCGCTTCCACTCATCCGCAGGAGTGGTGGCAATGGGGCCTACAGAGCCAACGATGCCAGCATTGTTATACATAATGTCCAACTGACCGAATTCCGATACTGCGGTATCAACCATATTGGCAACTTGTTCTTCGATGGTTACATCACAGTGCACATAACGCGCGGCATCACCTAACTCATCCGCAAGTGCCTGTCCCGGCGCATCCTGTATATCGCCCATCACTACTTTGGCGCCCTCGAGCACGAACCGCCTTGCTGCGGCTGCCCCAAACCCACTTGCCGCCCCGGTAATAGCTGCTACTTTGCCTTCTAAACGTCCTGCCATTGGTATTTCCCTACTGTGCTGGTTATTGTTACCCCGCATAGTAGAACAAACCCCGAATCAATTCTCAGCGCGTGTTTACAAAATATGCTCCGCTAACATGAATTTCGAGGCCAAGGACGCACAGGAGTCGGTCAGCGACCGGTCCACTGCCACTATTGTTGACCTTTACCGCCCACCCCAGCAGACTAGCGCCATGACAAATAACGATGTTTTACGGCGTATCCGCTACATCTTCGACTTCAATGACGCGAAAATGATAGCGATCTTCGCACTCGCAGACTTGCAGGTTAAGCGCGGGGACATTATTGCCTGGCTGTTAAAGGACGATGACCCTGCCTACGAAGATTGTAACGGCCGCACCCTCGCCACATTTCTCAATGGTCTGATTAGTGAAAAGCGCGGTAAAAGGCCTGGCCCCCAGCCGGAACCAGAGCACCATCTGACCAACAACATCGTCTTGATGAAGCTGAAAATTGCACTGAACCTGCAATCAGAGGACATCATCGCCATGGTAACGTTGGGCGGATTTAGACTTTCAGCGCCCGAGTTGAGTTCGTTTATGCGGCGCCCGGGACACAGAAACTACCGCGAGTGCAAAGATCAGGTGCTGCGCTACTTCCTTAAAGGGCTACAGGTTAAGTATCGCGGCGAACAAGTCGAAAGTGCTGAGACTGCGGAAAGCACGAAAACTCCGACTGCCAACTCGCCGTATGCAAAGTGGATTAAGTAGCCGCTTGCTGACGGACTCGCGAGTCGACTAGCTAACAACTAAAGACCCGTTACTCTCAGCTAGACGGCGGAAGCAAGGACAAGGCGATAGCCTCAGCAACCTTTATACCATCAATACCCGCAGACAAAATTCCACCCGCGTAACCTGCGCCCTCACCGGCCGGATACAAACCCCGAGTGTTTATACTCTCGAACTGCTTATCGCGCTTTATACAGATCGGTGATGAGGTGCGTGTTTCAACGGCGGTGAGCATGGCGTCGCGCATCGCGAAGCCTTTAATTTGCTTATCAAACGCGGGGATCGCCTCTTGAATGGCGGCGATGGCAAAGGGTGGTAATGAGCTTGAAAGATCGGTGAGCTTGATGCCTGGCTTATAGGAGGGCTGGGTCCCGGCCAACTCACTCGAAGGTTTGTTGTCGAGAAAATCGCCGACCAATTGCGCCGGCGCCGTGTAATCTGATCCGCCCAGCTTGAAGGCACGCCGCTCCAATGTGCGCTGCAAGTCGATTCCCGCCAATGGGTCACCCGGATAATCCTGTTCTGGGCTTATACCCACCACAATAGCTGAGTTGGCGTTGCGTTCATTGCGAGAATATTGCGACATACCGTTGGTCACCAAACCGCCCTCCTCTGAGGCTGCGGCAACTACCGTGCCACCCGGGCACATGCAGAAACTGTATACACTGCGGCCGTTATCGCAGTGGTGCACCAATTTGTAGTCTGCCGCGCCCAAAATTGGATGGCCGGCATGTTTACCAAAACGCGCACGATCGATAACCGATTGTGGATGTTCTATGCGAAAACCAATCGAGAACGGCTTGGGTTCTATGTACACCCCCTGGTCCTGCAACATTTGGAAACTGTCTCGCGCACTGTGGCCAATGGCCAGCACAACATGGCGGCTGTGCAACACTTCGCCACTGGCTAAAACCACCCCGGTAACCTGCTTCGACTCTTCTGTATCTTCTGACTCAAATTGTAGGTGGTCTACCTTCTCTGAAAATCGGATTTCACCGCCCAGACGAACAATCTCGGCGCGAATATTTTCTACCATCTTTACCAGCTTGAAGGTACCGATATGCGGCTTGCTAACATAGAGTATTTCTTCCGGTGCGCCGGCCTTAACAAATTCCATTTGCACCTTGCGGCCAAGAAAGCGTTTGTCTTTGACCTGGCTATACAGCTTGCCGTCCGAAAAGGTTCCCGCGCCGCCTTCCCCATACTGCACATTGGACTCTGTTTTCAGCTCCCCCTTGCGCCAGAAAGCCCAGGTGTCAGCGGTGCGCTCGCGCACCGCCTTACCGCGCTCCAGAACAATAGGCCGCAACCCCATCTGCGCCAACAACAATGCAGCCAGAATACCGCAGGGTCCAAAGCCAATGACGATGGGACGTTGCTGGGTCGCACTGGGGAAACCTGTGTCTGCCTCGGCCACTAAACGGTAACCAGTATCCGGGCTTGGTCTGCAAATATCCTGATTCGCATACTTCTCAAGCAGCATAGCTTCCAAGCCACCGGCAAGCTCAATATCTACCTGATAGATGAGCTGAATATCGTTCTTGTTGCGGGCGTCAAAGCTACGCTTAAACACTTCACAGCGCAGCACATCTGCCAACTCAATTCCCAGCCGCTTGGATACCTCTGCCACCAGTTCTGCTTCAGCATGGTCCAGTGGCAATTTGATGTTATTCAGTCGTAGCATAATCTCGCGTATTTAAACGTGCACCCCTGCAGCGTAACCGGAAGACCAGGCCCACTGGAAGTTGAATCCTCCCAGGTGACCGGTAACGTCCAGCACCTCACCAATGAAATATAAGCCGGGCTGTTGCCTGGCTTCCATGGTCTTGGAGCTGATTTCGTTAGTATCAACGCCACCCAGAGTTACCTCCGCGGTACGATAACCTTCGGTACCCGCGGGCTTCAACTCCCAGTGATTAAGTTGTCGCCCCAAGGCTTGCAGAGTGACGTCACTGCATTCCGCCAATGGGCGTTCGATGGCGTCAGGTTGCCATTGGAACAGCAGCTCCAGAGCCAGTGACTTTGGCAGGTGCCGCTGCAGAACCGTTTTTAGCTGGCTGGCACCAGCGGATGTTCTCGCTTCAGTCAAAAGCGCACTAGCATCTATACCCGGCAGCAGGTCCAGCGTCAGGACTTCGCCGGGCAGCCAGTAGTTAGAGATTTGCAGAATAACGGGGCCACTGAGCCCCCGGTGTGTAAACAACAGCGCTTCTGTGAAAGATTGATCACGGCAACTCGCGGTTACGGGCAGCGAAGTGCCCGCCAGCCGTTCACACAGACCCTTGATGGCGTCGCTGAACATAAATGGCACCAGGCCCGCCCAGCGCGGCAGCAGTGGTAAGCCAAATTGCTCCGCCAGCGTATAGCCAAAATCACTACCCCCTAACGTAGGAATCGACAGCGCGCCGGTGGCTACCACCAGCGACTGGCAAGTGAAGACTTTGTCTTCACCTATAATTTTGTAGCCCGCCTCTTGCCCCGCAGCTGCACTCTGAACACTGTATTGCCCAAGCTTGGTCCTGATTTGAACCCCGGCTGCATCGCATTCAGCGACCAGCATATCCAATATGTCGCGCGCAGAGTCCAGGCAGAAGAGCTGCCCGTGCTTGCGCTCTTCGTAGGCAATATTGTGCCGATCCACCATGGCGATAAAGTCCCACTGAGTGTAACGACTGAGGGCCGATATACAAAAATGCGGATTGGCTGAAATAAAATTATCCGGCGTCACATCCAGGTTGGTGAAATTGCAGCGGCCGCCACCGGACATAAGGATTTTTTTGCCCACTTTGTTGGATTTCTCCAACACCAGCACCCGTCGACCGCGCTGGGCGGCAGTGAGTGCACAAAATAGTCCTGCCGCGCCTCCACCAAGTACGATGACGTCAAAATCAGGCTTGGTCACGTGTCTAGCTTGGGTTGGAAACCACCAATAAATTGCAGTAATTGCTCATCACTGCACTCGCGAAAGTGCTTATTGCCCGGCTTCCGGAACAGGGCACCCAATTCCGACGCCGAGAGGGTGGCGCCGCCCTCTTCCAAAATCAGCAGCATATCTTCCTGTTGCAGGTTGAAGGCAATGCGCAGTTTCTTGAGAACTTCATTGTTGGACATCTTCTGATCATCAATGGTCGGCTGCGCGCCATCGCTGCGCGGGCCTCGTTCTGCGAGTATCAACCCCTCCAGAAAGGCCCTTAGTTGTTCATTGGAACAGGCAGACAGCAAGCCTGCCGGTGAAGCAGGCATAGGCGCAAGTCCGCCATGCTCCAACAGGGCAATAATGTCTTCTTCCGACAGCGCCAAGGCGCTGTAGATCGCTTGCAGTACGTCGTTGTTTTCCATGTCGCGCAGTATACGCTAGCTAAAACAGGACAGTTGTTGATATTTTAGCAGGCATTATCCAGTCTACACAGGACACACTGCCACCAGGACTAATTGTGAGGGATAAATAAGTGACCAAAATCGCGATCGTTTATTTTAGTAATTTCAAAGGCAATACCGAAACCTTGGCAAAGGCGGTTCAACGTGGCGCGGAGGCCGTGCCCGGCACCGAAGTCACACTTATTCATACTGACGCGGTTGATGAGCATTGGCTTACCCTGCACGCTGCAGATGCAATCATATTCGGCAGTCCCACCTATATCGGTAGCGTCGCGGCCAAGTTCAAAGAATTTATTGAAAAACTGGCCGGTGAAGTCTGGCTACAGCGCCTGTGGGTGAACAAAATCGCCGGGGGATTCACCGTCTCTGCCGGACGCGGTGGCGACAAACTCGCCTGCCTGCAGCAGCTGGCGATATTTGCCGCACAGATGGGCATGATCTGGGTGCCAATGCGAATCACAGGCGGGAATTATTCCACGCAGGGTAGCGAAGCCGACCTGAACCGCATGGCCGGCTATCTCGGCGTTATGGCGCAGGCAAATATCGATGAACCACCTGAGCTGGCACCACCACCGAGCGACATTCAGACCGCAGAGCTACATGGCAACCATATTGCTCATGTAGCGCGTCAATTCGCCCACGGTCGCAAGGCGCTTGCTGCAGACTACGATACTTATGCAGATCAAGCGCCGGGCTCTGCGAGCGCCCCTTTAAGCCTGCCAGAATTGCTTGAGCAGCCTTAACGGCTATTACCAGCCCAGAATCCGATTACCCGCGCCTGGGACTGCCTTATTGAAGAGACGTACGGGGTGACTGGAACCCTCAGAAAGAGCTGGAGCACTAAGCCCGCAAGCAGCCACTCACATTACCCGCGCTGTGGAGTCTGACAATATTTACGCTCGGGCTCGCCGTCGACAACGCTCTCAGTATCGTTGCTGACGGCATGCCGCACCCGCTGCTATTTAGCTACATGGTGCTGGAGACAGGATTTGGCGCCACTGGCCAGCCAATCCGTTTGATAGGACTTGTCCTCGACATGGACTATACTCCCCGCCCTTTTCCCAGGCAGCAAGGTGAGCGCTCTATGAACAGAATAGAGAAGTTAAAAAATGACGTATACAGCTTTGAAGAGCTGGATACTCTGGAGAAAAACGCAACCAAATTGGGTGACAGTGAAACACTGGACCTGATTGAAATCAGCCGTGCCTCAAAAATTGCCAAGGGAGAAAAACCAAAGTCCAAACTCGGCGAGGATGGCAAACCGCTGACCCGCCGTGGCCGCCGCGACCAAAGCTAGCGATCTCTGGCCGCTATGGCTGGGTCTTATTAGCCGATAGAGGTACTTCTAAAACGGTAACTAACCGCAGCACTTCTTGTACTTCTTACCGCTGCCACAACTACAGGGATCGTTACGGGCCGGCGTTTTGTCCAATTTGACAGTAGCGCCTTTGTTGAGCAGGGCGGTGAGCTCAGCGATCGACTCTTCAGCATCTTTACTGCTATCGACACTAATCTGGGCATACAGCTGCGCCTCATCTACCAGCGCCTGAACTTCCTGCTGCCGCGCCTCACTGGTTACCACCAGGTCCAACGGGTACTTCTCGCTACCCAGATTGCTGCCCGCCTTGGTCTTGAAAACGCCACCGGCGTGATCCTGGCGCGAATTCTGACGACCCTGGAAGAAAAACTTGTCTGACATGCTGTGGTCCTTGTTGGAGATGCTTGGTCACATTGATAGGCGCACATTAAAACACAGAATCGACGAAATCCGCGTTCGCATCTGTGTTGAAACGCGGTTTCGCATGAATCGAACCAGACTTGAACTTGCATGCCAGCGTACGCCTCAATCTCCAGTGGGAAGCCGCAGCTAAATCAGCGAGGCAACTCATTGCTGGAATTCATACTCCAATTCAAGCAACCTATGTGCTTCTAGCGGCACCGGAGAGACAATATTGCAGTATGTAGTGATTTGGGTATTCCTGTTTTTGGCAGCTATGTCGCATGCCGCTAGCGCTGCAATAACCAATGCCAATCTCGCCTTACTCGTTAATGACAATGATCCACAAAGTGTCGCAGTGGCAAAGTACTATCAGGAATCACGCCTGATACCTGACGAAAATATTATTCGCCTTAGCTTTGATCACCAGAAGCCATCGATGAGCGCTGCCGCATTCACCAAGCTAAGGGAACAGGTGGAGAGCAAAGTACCCGATGAGGTGCAGGCCTATGCCCTGACATGGACCAAGCCTTACAAGGTCGCGTGCATGTCCATCACCTCTGCATTTGCCTTGGGTTTTGACAAGGCGTATTGCGCGCAGGGCTGCAAGACTACCAGAAGACTTCCCTATTACGGTTCCTCTAGCGGGCACCCCCATCGAGATTTCGGGATCAGGCCCACCATGATGCTGGCGGGTAAAGATAGCAACGATGTTCTGCAGCTGATTGATCGCGGCGTGGGCGCCGACTCCAGCAGACCCAAGGGGCGCGCTTACCTCGTTAGCACGCCGGATAAAAATCGCAACGTGCGCGCAAAAATCTATCCGCTTATCGTCTCTAGGATGCAGGATGTAGTAGATATCGAAGTGGTTCAGGCAAACTATATCCAGAATAAGAATGATGTTCTTTTCTACTTCACCGGTCTCAAGAACGTGCGGGGGCTGGAGTCCAACACCTATCTCCCGGGCGCGGTTGCAGACCACCTGACCTCATCCGGGGGCGCGCTTTTTGGTGAACGACAGATGAGCGCCATGAAATGGTTGGAGGCCGGTGCTACCGGCTCGTATGGCACGGTTACCGAACCCTGCAATTTTCCAGGTAAGTTCCCTAATCCGGCGATCCTGATGCACCGCTATATCGGCGGCGACACTCTCATTGAAGCCTATTGGAAGAGTGTCTCCATGCCTGGCCAAGGTATCTTTATTGGTGAACCGCTGGCCTCGCCATTCAAGGGGTGTCGCCTACGCAACGGCCCCACCGGCAAGCTGGTATTCGAAGATATTCATGCTGAACCCAGCTGCGGGCCATAACGCACGGCGGTAGATAGCCTGCAGGAGCCGCAATCACGCGCAGACAGTCTTCTCTAAGCGCTTGCGTTGCTCTTTTGCGCTTCGATTTTCAATCTCAGCTCCTCAGCCTCTGCGGTAAGCGCGGAGTAGAGCCGGATATCGCCATTCCGCTGCGCCTGAAACGCCTTCGTCAGCAGCGCCTCATGATCTTTCTGTAAGCGCTTCACGGGGTCTTTCTTAAATAGTCCGAACATTCTCAATCCCAGTTAAACTCTGCATTTTGCAGCGATAGGATATCTACGTAAGCTAGCCCGCAAAGGATCGAAAAAGCGGGTATATGCCTTAGAGCGCGCGTTATGCGTTTGGTATGGACCGTATTCGAGACTCTGCTTCAGCATCGACTATTGCGTTAATCGCCGCTGTTAGCTTTCGAGGTCGGGCTGGATGATGTAGGACGATTCACGCTTTCGACAGCAGGTGGCGATGCATTGGGCCGATCCAAAGCGCCTACGTCAAGAACCGGAGAAGCGTCAATATGTTCAGCATCCATCATGTACGCCACCCGCTGCAGGGAGGCAATAATCATGGTCTGCTCCCACTCCTGCAGATCATTGAACTGCCGAGCGAAATGCTCTTGCAGCGGTATGGGTGCATCCCGGAGAATTTCGAAACCGATCTCTGTGAGCTGAACGTGCACCTTGCGCTTGTCTACAGTGGACCGTACTCGCTCTAAATAGCCCTTCTTTTCCAGCCGGTCGAGAATCGTAGTGACGGTGGCCTGACTGAGGCTGACCTCATTCGCCAATTGCCCAATGGCGGCTCCTTCAAACTTGCGAATGGCCTGCAACAACAGCATCTGCGGTGCAGTCAGCCCGGTAATTTTCGCCAGATGCTTCGAATGCAGATCTGTGGCGCGAATAACCCTGCGCAGCGATGTCAGTACTTGATCTAAACGATCCACCATAAACTCCTGTTATCAGCGCCACAGCGCTGCTGACCATAATATTACAACGACGGCTGTCGCCGGAAAATAGCAATCAAGACGCCCTTAATTCGCCCAAATGGGCATTAAGCCCTCGATACAGACTAAAACACACCACTAAAAGAATTAGCGTGAAAGGTATACCCGCGACCACTGTTCCGGCTTGCAGCGCCGCCAAGGCCTGCTGCCCACCACCGTACAGCAAAGCAGCCGCCAGCAAGCCCTGCATCGTCGCCCAGAAAATACGCTGGGGGACAGGTGGATCATCCTTACCACCGGAGGTGATACCGTCGATAACCAGCGAACCGGAGTCTGAAGAGGTAATAAAAAATACCAGCACCAACACCACACCCACCAAAGTCGTTAGCCCACTGTAAGGCAGGCTTTCGAGCATCTGGAAGGTAGCAAGGCTCATCGAGCTCATGCCATTAGCGAGGCTGCCTATGCCATTTTGTGCCTGATGCAAGGCGTTCATACCAAACACACTCATCCAAACCAGAGTCACCACGGTCGGTACCAGCAGTACGGCGATGAGAAGCTCTCTAACGGTTCGGCCCTTGGAAATCCGGGCAATGAACATGCCCACGAAAGGGGACCAACTGACCCACCAGGCCCAGTAGAACACGGTCCAATCTTGCATCCATTGCTCGTCGCCCCTACCCATCCAATTGCTCAAGGGTATGATATTGCCCAGGTAATTCCCGGCCGTGTCCAGCACGGCGCCAAATACGCTGATATTGCTGCCCACCAGCGCAATAAAGATCAGCAGGGCTGCGGCCAGTATCATATTGAGGTTGCTCAGGACCTTGACGCCACCATCCAGACCGCGCACGACTGAGAGAATGGCAATGAACGTCACCAGGATAATAATAGAGAACTTGGCATTGATGCTCTCATCAACCCCAAACAGCATCGTCAAGCCAGCGTTGACCTGGGATGCACCCAGACCGAGCGACGTGGCCAGACCAAATATGGTCGCTAATACGGCAAAGGTGTCGATAACGTGTCCCGGCCAGCCCCAGCAGCGGTCTCCCAGCAGCGGGTAAAATGCCGAGCGCAGTGTCAGGGGCAGCTTACAATTGAAGCTGAAAAAGCCCAGCGCCAGCGCGACGACCGCGTAAATAGCCCAGGCGTGTAATCCCCAGTGGTACATCGTGGCCGCCATCGCCATATCTGCCGCCTCGGCTGTTCCCGCCGCCACAGCCAATGGCGTACCCCCCGCACCAGTGAAGTAAGTCATGGGTTCGGCCACCCCCCAGAACATCAAGCCAATGCCCATACCGGCGGCAAACAGCATAGCGAACCAACTCGGGCGACTGAATTCAGGCTTGGCGTCCACTCCGCCCAACCGAATTCTGGAAACCGGCAATACAATGAGAGCAAGGCAGAACAGCAGTATCGCGTTGACCGACACCATCATAAAACTGGCGAAGGTCGCCAAACACCAGGCGCGAGCGGTCATCAGCATCGCATTGGCCTGCGCAGGAAACTGAATAGTGATGACGACAAATAAGATGATGAGACTGGCGCTGACAAAGAATACCGGGTTATGGATATCCATACCCCATACCTGAATATTGTCTTCGCCTATCGTGTAGTCCGATCGATACTTTCTTGGCATAGGCCTGTCGACCCTCGGGGAGCCACTCATAGATTAATTAGAAGACGTAATAATATACGCATGTAGCCGCCATGGGCATTCATTTTACATAGACCACCAAATATCAGATGAAATCTTATAGATCGAAGTTACTACGATAATGCTGCTATGTTGGCGCGAAACCACCTCAAAATGACCAATTTGGCGCACTTTGTGGCGTGACCAGCCCTGCACTTGAGTCGAAGCGTACAAAAAAGGTACAATAATGCTTCGTCTTGTAAATATTCTTGCTCGAACTATCATAAGTTCGAGCCCCCTATTTTATTACTCGGATATTCTATGTTTAAAAGAAACGCTATCTATGGAGTCATCATTGCTGCCTCGAGCATCAATCTGGCTCACGCTCAACTTGAAGAAGTGATCGTCACCGCGACAAAAACAGCTTCCAGCACTCAAGATATTCCTATCGCCGTTACGGCGCTCGGCGAGGAATCACTGCAGCAGTTGGGTATCAGCGACTTCTCTGACTACCTGATTCACTTGCCCGGCGTTACTGCTGGTGGCGGTGGACCCGGCACCAACACCATTTATATTCGCGGTGTAGCCTCTACCACACCGAACCTGACCACCTCCGGCGTAGCCGGTCTGGCTCCCAACGTGGCTTTCTATTTAGACGAGCAACCGCTCACGCAACCGGGCAGAAACCTGGACGTGTACGCAGCCGACCTTAACCGCATTGAGGTTCTTAAAGGACCACAGGGCACGCTGTTTGGCGCCAGCTCACAGGCCGGCACCGTGCGTATGATTACCAATAAGCCCGATCCCAGCGCTTTCTCGGGCAAGCTGAAAATGGGCGCAGCCTACACACCGGAAGGCGACCCCAGCCACAATGTAGAGGGCGTCGTTAATATTCCGATAGCAGATAACATGGCCGTGCGTGCCGTGGTTTATGTCGACAACCAGGGCGGCTACATCGACAATGTGGCCGGCACTGAGACGACCAGACAAAGTGCCCGCTTCCAAGCCGGCGGATTCCAGGAGGGCGCGGACCTGTCCGCTGTCGATTTTCGCGAGTCAAACAACTCATCTAAGACCGAGGACAACTTCAACGAGGTCAGCTATTCTGGCTTCCGCTTGTCTGGCCTGTGGGATATCAACGACGACTGGACCCTGCTACTGGGCGTCGCGCAACAGAGCATCGACTCTGAAGGGGTCTTCTATCAGGACCCTGAGCTCGAGGAACTCGAGGTTAGCCGCTATGAGAACGATACCCTCGACGACGATTTCGAGAACTACAACTGGACTCTGACGGGCCGCATGGGAACACTTGACCTACTCTACACCGGTGCCTACACCGAGCGGGAGTCTCAGTCACAGGTCGATTACACCGACTACCTAAATGTCGGTCAATATATTCCTTATTACATATGCGACTATTCAGTTTCCTATCCAGGTGACGCCGCACCCGCTGGCACCTGTTACGCGCCTAACCTGTTTATTAAAAGCTATGTGAAAAGCGAAGTGCAAACCCACGAATTCCGCATTTCTACCGACCAGAGCGGGCGTCTGCGTGGCTTGGGCGGGGTATTTTACAGTGATATGGAACTGCGAGAAGACAACCAGTTCACCTACCCTAACAGGAACAAGATTCTTGCCGCCGACGGCGTTACTGTGGGATGGGGTCCGAACTTCTCCGCCCAGCCATCATCGGCGCGCGACCCCGGCCAATGGAGCCCGGACGTCAGTTTCCGCAACGATGTACTGCGCACCGACAAGCAGCTGGGAGTATTTGGCGAGCTGAACTTTGATATTTCTGACCAGTTTACACTCACGGCCGGAGCCCGCTGGTACGACATCGAGGTTGACCTCAAAGGCAGCGCGGCCAGCTCCTTTGGTAACTTGGGCAGTACCGAGAGCAACAACTCTGGACAAAATCTAGACGAGCTCTTCAGTGGCGAAAATGACGTGGCAAAGACCGATGGCGTCATCGGCAAAGTCAGCTTGACCTGGACGCCTAATCAGGACCAGCTGTACTACGTCACCTGGTCGGAAGGCTATCGGCCCGGGTTTCTAAACCGCCCCGGCGGCCGCACAGCGCCTGATGGCTCTTATACCGTCCCCTTCGCAGCAGATACCGACGAAGTCACTAATTACGAGTTCGGTTGGAAGCTCGACCTATTGGACGATACCCTGCGCTTTAACGGTGACATATTCTTCGTCGATATTACTGACCTACAGGTGGGCATCTTTGATACCAGCATCACCAACCTGTTTTTCGCTGATAACGCTGCAGACGCAGAGGTCAAAGGCGTCGAAGGGGAATTTACCTGGCTACCCCAATTCTCCACCGGACTGACGGTCTCTGGAGGGTTTTCCTTGCTCGACACAGAAGTGACTGACAGCTTCGTCACCAGCTTCGTCCGCGAAGGCGACAGCTTGCCGTTTGCACCCGAAGTACAGGCTACGCTAAACGGCCGCTACGAGTGGGACGTTGCCAGTGG
Organism: Candidatus Litorirhabdus singularis; assembly: GCF_026262625.1. Classification (GTDB taxonomy): domain Bacteria; phylum Pseudomonadota; class Gammaproteobacteria; order Pseudomonadales; family Halieaceae; genus Litorirhabdus; species Litorirhabdus singularis. Next base: position 1,539,847 of record NZ_SHNN01000001.1, on the reverse strand, counting down.
CAGACTGGCTCACGTCATGGGTTTTGTCAGCTATTCGGATAAGGTAAACACTGACATCGTGGCAGCCAACAGCATAGAGCTGGACAGCTGGTATCTGTTGGGTGTTACTGCAGGCCTCTCCGATGATCAGTGGACGGCCGAGCTCTACGTGGAGAACCTGACAGATGAGAGAGCGGAAATATCGGGCAACGCTATTTTCAACGTCTCAAGGGTAACGGTTGCCAGACCTAGAACCATAGGTCTGCGTTTCGCTTACGACTTCTAGAACAGCACTCGCAACACCCAGGTCCCGGCGTTAAACTGCTGGGACTTTTTCGTTCTGCCCTCAGGATATCTCATGACCTCAACTTCGGCTGCTCCCAAGCCCGGCGATATTCAAAAGAGCATTGCCGCAGGCAATTTTGTCGAAGCCTTACAGAGCATCGACCGACTGCTCGCCATCGACCCGAACCATGCCGAAGGCCTGTATATGGCCGCGGTGTGCTACCGCTATACAAAGCAATATGCTGAGGCACAAACGTGTCTGGACTCACTAAAATCGACCTCTCATGATCGTGGACGCGTCTATCAGGAGCAGGGTCACCTACATCTAGCCAAGGGCAACCCGCAACAGGCATTAGCCGCCTTTGCCAATGCCTGTCAGCTGAACCCGGTGCTGCTGGCAAGCTGGCGCAGCCAACATCAAATTCTGCAGGCGATGAATCGCCCGCAAGACGCGCAGCAGGCTCAGGCTCAGGTAAAACGCCTACAGGCTCTTCCCAAAGCCCTGGTCGCCGTGTCTGACCTCATGTCTCAAGGCAAGCTGTTCAAAGCAGAAACGCTATGCCGCAAGTTTCTGCAGGCTAATCCCGCTCACGTTGAAGCCATGCGCCTGCTGGCTCAACTGGCAGTCCAGTTTGGCGTACTGGAAGACGCTGAGTACTTGCTGGAAAGTGCGGCAGAATTTGAACCAGAAAATATCCAGGTAAAAATTGATTTTGTTAATGTACTGCGCAAACGACAGAAGTTCGCCCAGGCTCTGTCCGCAGCAGAAAGTCTGCACCAACATCAGCCTGGCAACCCCCAGCTAAAGTCTCTGTATGCCATCGAGAAAATGCAGATGGGGGATTTTGATGGTGCACTTGCACTCTTTGCTGAGGTACTAAAAGTTTTACCGGGAGACGCAATCACCCTGACGTCTCGCGGACACGCCTTAAAAACCCGCGGTGATCAACAGGAGGCCATTGCCAGTTACCAGGCAGCAATATCATCCAACCCTTGGCACGGCGAGGCATATTACGCCCTCTCCAACCTCAAGACCTACCGTTTCAGTCAAGCTGAACTTGACGAGATGCTAGCCCTTGAGCAACGTGAGGAGCTGGGGCCGGCCAGCAAATTCCATCTCGCCTTCGCCCTGGGCAAGGCGTTCGAGGACGCAAAAGACTATACCCGCTCCTTCGAATATTATACGCAAGGGAATCAGTTGAAGCGGCAACAGAGTAATTATGACGCCGACACTATCTCGGAAGATCTCAAGCAGCAGCGCAGCTATTTCACCCGTGAAATTCTGGAGAGCCGCGCCAATGCTGGCCACCCGGCACCAGACCCTATTTTTATCGTCGGTTTGCCGAGAGCCGGCTCCACCCTGCTGGAGCAGATTCTGTCTTCGCACAGTCAGGTTGATGGCACCCTTGAACTGCCCAATATTCTCTCCACCGCGCAAAAGCTGCGGCGTCAGGGCCGCGACGACGACGGCAAAGCCTACCCGGAGCTGCTCCAGGACTTCAGCGATGAACAGCTGCAAGCGCTAGGGCAGCAGTATATTGAAGACACACGTATCCACCGCCAGGGCGCCGACTTCTTTATCGACAAGATGCCCAACAACTTTCGTCACATTGGCCTGATTAAACTCATTTTGCCCAATGCCAAGATCATTGATGCACGCAGACATCCCATGGCCTGCTGCTTCAGCGGCTTCAAACAATTGTTCGCCGAGGGTCAGGAATTCACCTATGACCTCATCGACATAGGCCGCTACTACAATGACTACGTCGAGCTCATGGCGCACTGGGACGCGGTAACACCCAATAGCGTACTGAGAGTCCAATACGAGAACGTAGTTGCAGACCTGGAAACCCAAGTAACTCGTCTACTGGACTATTGTGGCCTGCCTTTTGAATCCGCCTGTATGGATTTTCACAACACAGAGCGCGCAGTGCGCACAGCGAGCTCTGAGCAAGTCAGGCAACCCATTTACAAAGAAGGCGTTGAACAATGGACTCACTTCCAACCGTTTTTGGGTCCGCTGGAAACAACGCTTAAGCCTTCCCTGGATCAATATCGGCTAGCTTCAGCAAAGCCTTAGCAACATTCCAATAACGTCCCAATAATTCTAAAAGGTCCCGGGCAATGCTCAGGGAGGAGAGGGTAAACGTAATGACTAAATTCGTATTGGCAGGCGTTTGGCTGTTGGGCTGGATCCATGTGCTGGGCTTCTCTCCGGAGGGCGGCGAATCCGTCGCCGACACCATTGTCGGCATTATGCAAAATGACAAATCAGTCTACGATCCAATGGTATTCATGGTGTTTAACATACTGGGCGTATGGCCGATTATTATGGTGGCCATGCTAGTACAAGATACTCAAGGCAAACTAAAAGCATTCCCCTTTGCCATAAGCTCTATGATCCTGGGCAACAGCGCGCTGTATATCTATCTGCTGTTACGTAAAGAACAAAAACCCTTCGCTGGACGTATAACGCCGGTTATTCGCTTCGCGGAATCCAAAATCCTGGCGCTCGTCTTATTGGCTTCAACCATTGCTTTGTTAGTCTACGGTCTATCTCAGGGTAACTTCACTGCCTTTATGGAAACATGGCACAGCAATATATTCGTCAATGTTATGACGGTAGATTTCTTCCTGTTCCCGATTGCCTTTGCTTTCGTGCTGACGGATGACATGCGGCGGCGCAATATGTCCATCAATGGTTGGTTCTGGCTTTACGCCTTGCTACCGGCGCTGGGCGCGGTCATCTACCTGACCGTGAGGAAACCGTTACCGGATAATCGTTAACAGGGTGGTCTCAGCCCTGCTCGATCAGGTCCGGGCCCAGTGCGTCACACAATGGTTGCAGAAATTTTTCATACCGCCGCCAACGCTCTATCGAACTGGTATAAATCGGCTGTCGGACCTGAGCTGCGCTAGCAGTCCTCACCGAGCGCTTCGTCTTATGGAAATCCAGACACCGATCAGTCCACTCAAGACCGCAGTGTTCTATGATCCGTCTGGCCTGCATTTCCTGATCTGCAACAAGGTCCTCATAACATATTTCCAACAGTCGTCCTGCGGGCAGCACCGCTGTCCAATGCTGCATCAGGCGATAATACTGGCGATAATACTGGCCCAGCTCCGCCAGATCGTAGCTATACAGCTGCCCGCGGTTATAAAGTTTTGAGAAACCCGAAATACAGGTATCCAAGGGATTGCGCCTTATATGGATGATTTTGGCGTGGGGTAATATTAAATGTATCAGCCCCACGGCAAAGAAATTTGCGGGCATCTTGTCCGTAATCCGCAGAGCTTGCCCAAAACGCTCATGCAGTCCACTAACATAGCTTGCACCCATTTCAGCAAAGCCGGCCTGATCCGTTTCAGAGAGGCTGAAGGGGTAGTAGCATTCAGACTGCGGATTGTCGTGACTATGCGCCAGTGCGAGCAAATCAGGTAATTCACCCGCGCCGTATACCTGAGGATGGCTGGCAATAATTTGCTCGGTCAGCGTTGTGCCGGAGCGAGCCATGCCAAGCACAAACACCGGTAATTCCGAGGAACACCCACCCCCGACTGCCGAGGAAACCCGCTCTACATCAAAAAAGCTGATGAGTTGATCAACCAGCGTTTCTGTATCCGCTGGTGAATACTCGATACTGCGTCGTTTGATTGCGCAGGCGGAAAGAAAATGTGGGAACGCACTATTGTAGTCGCCAAGGTCGTCATAGCATTTACCCAACGCAAAATGCAGAGCCATGGCCTTGCTCTCATAGAGACCGTCAATATCCCGGACGCGAGCCTCCAGCTCGAGAAAGTTTTCATCTCCGGGTAGGGTCTTTCTCACCTGAGTCAGTGCTATCCGGGCAGCAAGACTGTCCGAGTCCAACTCCAGAGCCTGCAACTGACTGCTTTCGGCCTCTTTCATCAACCCTTGTTCCATAAGGAGACTGCCCTTACCGATGTATGCTCGCTGCAGGGCAGGGTCAATGGAAAGCGCCTGCTCCCATTGCTGCATCGCCTTTTCCGGAGAACCTTGCTCGGCATACACCAGTGCCAGGACACAATGCGCTTCAGCCTTGCCAGCATCGATAAGCAACGCACTATTCGCGGCTTCCTCTGCCAACTGCAATTGTCCCTGCTCATGAAAGACCCGGGCCCGTCCCAGATATGGCTCTGCATATTCTGGCCGCAGTTCAAGCGCGCGATCGAAGGCCTGCAAGGCAATTTCATATTTTTCCAGCGCCACAAACGCATTGCCAATATTGGAATGGGCATCAGCGAAGTCAGGTTTAACTGCCAGCACTTTGCGCAGGGTCGCCACAGCCTCTTCATAGCGCTCGTCCTCGGTCAGTACGGCACCCAGATTATTCATGGCTTCCAGATGCTCGGGCTGCAGCCGCAGTACCATTTCATAGCAGCGGATAGCCGCGGGCAAATCCTTGCGTTCGCGAAAGATACTACCCAGATTGTTGCGTGCCGCTGCCAGATCAGGGTTCAGCTGCAACGCCCTATGCTGGCAACTCTCGGCGGCCTCAAAGTCGCCCATATCATAATAGGCAATCCCCAGATTGCTATGGGCAACCGCACTGGCAGGGTCCAGTCGCACCGCTTCCCTGCCCTGCTCGATCGCCGCAGGAGTATTGCCCGCCGTACGATACATCTCGGCCAGGTTGGAGCGATACAAGCTGACCTCCGGCTGCAGCAAGACGGTCTTGCCCAGCAGCGCAATGCCACTCTCGAAGTCGCCCAATTGATGTTTAACAATAGCGCCCAAATGCAGCGCTGCGTGCATATCAGGTTTGTCTGCCAACAGTTTTTGCAAAATAGACCAGCTTTGCCGCAACTCTCCATTGCTCTGGTGTTTGTTTGCCAAAGCCAGAGCCTGCTGCGGACTCAAACGACGCGGCTTGGTTACAGTACGTGCAACAATAGGTTCTTCGGGCAGCGGCAGAACGCCATTGGGGAGCTTGCGAGTAAGGGTCATCGATAGTCAGCCACGATATCAAGCAGCGGTTGCAGCTGCGCGCTGTAATTCTTCCAGGCTCCCACCGAACTGCCATAAACAGGCTTGCGTACCTGCGCCAGGCTCGCCGTTCTTACCGGCCGCTGGTTTTCGTAAAAGCGCAGGCACTGCGGCTGCCATGCCATACCTATGTGTTCAATCATCGACCGGCTATATCCCTCAAGGTCGGCGACGAGATCTTCATAGCGCAGGGTCAATAGGCTGCCACTTGGCAACACCTTTGCCCAGTGCTGCATGAGACGATGGTAACCGAGGTAATAATTACCAATGTCCTGCAGATCATAGCTGAATTCCATGGTGTCATTGAATAAACGACTGTAGCACGACAGGCCGATATCCATAGGGTCACGCGCAATATGTATTATTTTTGCACCGGGCAGAGCCCGCGAAATCAGCCCAAGGTAGTAGAAATTGGCAGGCATCTTGTCTACGACTCGGGCGGCCTGCGGCGCAAGCCCGCGGATACTCTCAAGATAGGCCGTGCCCATCTCCGCGTAGCCGCTGGCAGGCATGGACTCCAGTCCGCGGGTGAACAACTCAGCCGGCGCGAGTTGCAGCTGTTCATTAACAACGCCGTTGAGGTTTTTCAGCTCGCCCGCGCCATGGACGTCGCTATGGCTGGACAGGATCTGCTCTACCAGGCTGGTACCGGAGCGTGGCATTCCGACGACGAACACTGGTGTTGAATCGAGCGGGCTCAATTCAGCGTGCATCTGCTCGAGGTAATCTGCATCGAACAATTCGATAATCGCGTTGCACTGCGCCTGCAGCCGGGATCGCGAGCTCTTCAATTGTCCCTTTTGTAAACGGTTACCCTGCTCAAAAGCGGTAAAAGCCCGCTCATAGTCTTCGCAGTCCGCGCGCGCCTTGCCCAGCGCAAAGTAGAGTTGGGTGCGCTCCTTGAGAGGCAGTCGCTCAGGATGCTGGGCCAGTTGCTCCAGTGACCGCAAGTGCGGGTCATCCGCTTGGTAGCGCTTCAAGGACGAAATAGCAAAGTGAGCTGCCAAGGACTCGGGCTGCAAATCCAGCGCTCGACCTAATTCGCTCCGCGCCGCGTCAATATCGCCCTCCCTGGCTAAAAGTGAGCCCAGGTTACTGCGCGCCTCGACATGATCGGGATTGATACCCAGCGCCTGCCGGTAGGCGTCGATCGCAGCTAACGGTGCTGCACATTGTTCCAGTGCAGAGCCCAGGTTATTCCAGGCCTTGCTATGAAGGGGGTCGAGCTCGACGGCCCGCTGATAGCTTGTAACCGCTGACTCGTTTGCTTCATGCGCAGACAGCGCAAGGCCCAGGTTGTAGTGGCTCTCCGCCTGCTCGTCATCCAGGCCCACCGCCAGGCGTGCACTTTCCAGCGCCTGGTCAAACCTGCCAAGACGTCGACAGATCTCGCCATAATCGCGATTGTATAGCACTCGGGAAGCGTTCAAGGCAATGGCACTGGAAATCAGCTCGGCGGCGACTGCCAGTTTGTCCACCCGGTAAGCGACCAGACCCAGGGCGTGATAAGCCGGATGAAACCAGGGGTCCTGCTCAATGACCTGCCGATACAGGTCCTCCGCATCGGCAAGCCGCTGCTCCGACTCACATTGCCGCGCCATGGACATGGCAACCGAAACGTCCGGGTACTGTGCTGGGTTGGACAACTCTCATTCCTTAATTAGCCAGTCGGATGTGCTTCGCGATCAGCATAGTAAATACCACATTCTGCGCAACAAAACATTCCAAGGGTGCATCGAGATTGATTTCGGCTAAAGAATACAAAGTCCTGACCACGCCAGAACAAAAAGTGCCCGGTATTTCAATACTAAATTGACCTCGAGCAAATTTTTCCAAAGCCGCAATGCTATCTGCTGTCAAAGTGGCCATCTTGTACTACGATATAGCTAGTCGCTAAACAAAGTTTAACAAGCAGGATTGGACTTGATCGCGGTAAGTGATGAAAAGCTCAGCTTTCAAAAGTTGACTGCCACCCCAGGGGAAAAAGTAATGTCCACCAAAAAAGTCAGCAAAAGCGCTAGGCAAACACGATCAAACAAGTCTCTCCCGGCCAAATGGAAGCGAGCAGTCATGCATAACGCCGTGGCACTGGCAGGCGCCAGTCTCGGCGCCACGGGCGCAATGGGCGCCTGCCCGGGCAATGTAACGGGCACGCGCACCATGGCATGTAACCTGACTGGTAGCGATTCGGTGACGGTAACCTCATCCGGCTCCATCGTGGTCAGCAGCGGCCCCAGCGCAATCAGCGTCGATTCGGCCAGCACCAACGTCACGATAACCAACGAAGGCACCGTCAGTGCCACCAGCACCACTGACGCCAGCGGTATCGGGGTAGATGGGGACTTTAACGGCACCATCAACAACAGTGGCACCATTACTGGCACGGTAAACGGCAGTACTACCGCCTCGGCAGCGGGTATTTACATCGCCGATGATGTCACCGAAAACTCCAGCATTACCAATAGCGGTACGGTAACCGCCGAGGCCACAGCTAGTGCCGGCGGTGCGGAGGCGTATGGGGTGGATCTGGATCACGACCTCGAAGGCACCCTGACCAATACCGCAGATGGCATCATCCAGGGAACCGCGACTGGCCAGTCCGCCACTGCCCACGGTGTGCTGGTGTATTACACCATGACGCCCACCGGCTCGATTACCAATAACGGCACCATCTCCGGAACGGCCAACGCGACCACTGCCTCAGCCGAAGCGGCGGGCATCTATGTTGATGATTATATGGAAGGCACTATCACCAACAACGGCACGATCACCGCCGAGGCCAACGGCCAGACATTTGCCAGTGCTACTGGTATTTATATAAGTTCAACCATGTACAGCGGCTCGCAAATAACCAACTCGGGCACGATCACAGCGGAGGCGACCGTGGTCTCCGGCGACGCTGAGGCCACTGGCATTTATATCTATGACATGGAAGGTGCCAGCCTCACCAATACCGAGACTGGACAGATTAACGCTACTGCCAGCGGGGAATCTGCGTCTGCTACCGGCGTAATGGTGTATTACACCATCGACGATACCAGCTCGATCACCAATCATGGCACTATTTCCGGAACGGCCAACGCAACCACTGCGGACGCCGAGGCGGTCGGTATCTATGTTGACGATTACATGGAAGGCAGCATCACCAACAGCGGCACGATCAGCGCCGAGGCCAACGGCCAGACATCTGCCAGTGCTACCGGCATCTATTTGAGCTCCACCATGTACAGCGGCTCGCAGCTGACCAACTCAGGCACGATCACATCGGAGGCGACCGCCGTCACCGGCGAAGCAGAGGCGGCTGGCGTTTATATCTACGACATGGAAGGCGCCAGCTTTACCAACACAGAGACCGGGCTTATTACTGCTACCGCCAGCGGCGACTATGTGTCGGCTACCGGCGCACTGGTATCAGGCACCATGGATATGGACTCAACCCTGACCAATGCGGGTACTATTACAGTACTGGCCACAGCAGCCACTGAGTCGGCCAGTGCCTGGGGTCTGTACATTGACGGCGATATGCAGGGTACCTTGAGCAATGACGGCACTATCACGGTGACTGCCAACGGTGCCACCGATGCCGAGGCCTACGGTATCGACCTCGATAGTGGTTTGGAGGGCACACTCAGCAACAGCGGCATACTGACCGTGACCGCGAACGGCACCGACGATGCCACGGCTGAAGGCATCACTATCGAAAGCTCCCTAGCGGATGGCTCCTCGCTGACCAACAGCGGAACTATCACCGCTGCCGCCACCGTAACCGAGGCCGGCTCCTATGCGGAGGCACGCGGCATTTACGTCGAAACCATGCTCAACGCCAGCTTGACCAATACCGAAGCTGGCACCATCAGCGCCACCGGCAGCGGTGCCTCCGGTGAGGCGACAGGCATTGAAGTCGACGCTATGGGGGCCGATTCATCAGTCGTCAACGCCGGCACTATCACGGTCTCCATGACCTCAAGCACCGGTGAGGCTGACGCCTTCGGCCTGCATATCGACAGCGCAATGGAGGGCACTATACTCAATTCCAGTGGCATCAGCGCAACGGCTGTCGCTGCCGGGGAAGCAGAAGCCTACGGCATGCTGATCCACAGCACCCTGGCCGCCACCGGCAGTGTGGAGAACAGCGGCTCGATTTCAGTGTCGGCCAGCGGTGGCGCCACCACAGCCTCTGCCGCAACCATGGCTGCCGGTATTTACGTCGACAGCATCGAAGCCGGTGCCAGTGTTATCAACAGTGGCACCATTGTGGCTGCTGCCAACGGCACCATGGCAACAGCAGCAGGCATGAGGGTTGACGGCTATATGGAAGGCTCGGTATCCAACACCCTGGATATCACAGTCTCTGGCACTGGCGGCGCTGCTGTTGGCGGTATTCTTATCGAATCGACACTGGCTGCAGCTGGCGCGGTTGAAAACAGTGGCACCATCAGTGTCACCGGGTCCGGTAGCGGCAACTCAAGTACGGCGGGCATCTATGTCGGGCAAATGGAAAGCGGCGCCAGCCTCAGCAACAGCGGCTCTATCATCGCCTCCTCTGGAGAGGGCGCCTTCTCCATGTATATCGATATGGGTATGGGCGGCAACGTCAGTAACAGCGGTCGCCTTGAGGGAGACCTGAACCTGAACGGCACATCCCTGAGCAATACCGGCACTGTTAGCATTCCGGCTGGTGTTACCGGCTTTGTCGGCGGGGACTACACCCAGGGTACAGATGGCGTGTTGGAACTTGGCGTGCTGGATGCCAGTGATGGCGGTTACGGCAAGCTGACGGTGGCCGGTACCGCCGATCTCTCGGCCAGCGGCGAGCTGTCGCTCATCGTCGACCCGGATGATGGTCTGGCGGACCAGGAAGTGATTCAGGACGTCATCTCGGCAGGTACGCTGATAACCGATACCCTGACCGTGACCGATGACACCACCTTCTGGAATTTCACTGCGGTCAATGACGGCGAGAACAACATCGATATTGAGGTAGAGCGCGGCCTATTCGTGGCCGATGCGATTATCCAAACCGGTCCCAGCTGGGCATTGGGCGCGGCGGAGTCTCTGGACGTCATTATCGAGGATAACCCAAGCGGCGACATGGCAGCTGTAATTGATGAACTGGGCTCTCTTGAGACCCTCGAGGAAGTCAGCGCTGCAACAGCACAACTGGTGCCGGTACTCGTTGGGCAGAGTTCGCAGATGGTCAACCTGTCACTCAACTTGTTGACTGATGCAACTATCAACCGGGTCGCCGCACGTCAGGGCATGGCCGCAGGCGACGAGCTAATGAATGGTCGAAACCTGTGGATCAGACCTTTTGGTAGCAGTGGAGAGCAGGATGACGTCGGCGATGTTCCAGGATATGACGTGGACAACCATGGGCTGATTATCGGCTACGACCAGCAAATTAATGATTCATGGCTGCTTGGCGGCGCGATTGGCTACTCGGAAGCGGAAGTTGAGGATAACTCAAGTCTGCTGAACCATGAGCTGGACGTCGACAGCATGCAGCTATCACTCTACGCAGAGTGGAACATCAGCGACAACGTGTTCATGGACTTCATCGGCGTGGCAGGCAGCAGCGAGTCAGAGTCAAAGCGTAGAATCCGGTTCGCCGAGATTGACCGCACGGCCGAGGGCAGCTATGACAGCTGGTATGGACGCGCGTTTGCCGGATTAGGGCGCGACTTCAGATACGACAGGCTGACAGTCACACCCATAATAAGCGCCACCTATACCACTATCGATGAGGATGCTTACACGGAGAAAAATGCGGACTCGCTGAATCTGGCAGTTGACGGCAACGACCTTGATGCGCTGGTGCTGGGCCTTGATGGCCGTGTGTCCTACGCGCTCGATGAACAGGGCTCGTCTATCAGTGCCCACGTGGGAGTAGGCTATGACACGATGACGGATAATGTGGCGTTGTCTTCCACCTTCGTCGGCGGTGGCCCAAGCTTCGTTACAACAGGTGCAGAGCCTGAAGAGCTCATTCTCCATGCTGGCATTGGTGTCGAGTTGCACGCCACCGACACAGTCGACATCTACCTCAATTACGATTACGAAGATCGGAGTGACTTCGAGAGAATGTCGATGACTGCCACAGTTCGCTGGGCTTTTTAGGCGGGCAACCCACTCACCGTAAATAAATCCAGCTCGGCTACAGCGAACCTGATAATCACGCTGCAGTCGGGCTGACACGTACCGAGCTTCAGACTCTATAATATCTCTTTTCGATGGCTGGCATGAGCAATAGCTCAGACCTGCTATGTGCTTGCTTCTGCACCCCATCAACAGGACAATTCGGGTGACAGACCGCGCAAGCAGACCCAGAGAAGAGCACACGATGAACACCAATATTCCAGTTATCGACCTCAAGGATATTGGCAGTCGCCAGACGCTGCACGCACTAGATGAAGCCTGCCGTCATTGGGGACTGTTTCAGGTTGTAGGGCATGGCATAAAGGCTGAGGGCATCAGCGCAGTGCATGATGAGATGCGCAATTTCTTTGCACAACCCCAAGCCAGCAAACTGGCTATATCACGCAGCCAGGAAAACCCCTGGGGTTACTATGACCAGGAGCGCACCGGCAACGAGATTGATCGCAAGCAGGTATTTGATTACGGCCCGGCAGATGGCGCCACCCAGCGCCCACAATGGCCGCATCAGGCACCGGGCTTCAAGTCAGCCATGCTAGAGCATTATGCCGCCTGCGAGCGCCTGGCATTTGTCTTTGTGGAAGCCATTGGCCATAATCTTGGCGCAAAACCTGGCCTGCTGCTACGCAGTTTTCAACCCTCGCACACCAGCTTTCTGCGCCTTAACTACTTCCCGGGCAAACACGGCGAGAGCGCAGCTACAGAATCGGCACTGGGCATTAACCCGCATACAGATTCAGGCGCAGTGACTGTATTGTCTCTGGATCAGGTTGCTGGACTTGAAGTCTTCGTGCAAGAACAGTGGGTGCCCGTAGCGGCGCAGGATGACGCGCTTGTCATCAACCTGGGCGACGTTGTCCAAGTGTGGTCAAACGATCGTTACAGAGCTCCCCTGCACCGCGTGGCTGGCAGCGGCAATGAAGCACGTTACAGTGCTCCGTTTTTTCTCAACCCCGCTTACAGCGCCAACTATGAGCCTCTGCACAGCACAGTGGACAAGGATCATCCACCGCGTTACCACACTATCAACTGGGGTAGGTTCCGCGAACTCCGAACACTGGGTGATTACGACGACTACGGTGAGGAGGTGCGGCTGAGCCAATATCTGAGACAGAGCTAAGGCTTTGGGCTCGTATACTCTACTTCGATCGCTCTAACCTGACCCTGCTTGGACAGCAGATAGGCTTGACCGGGTTTGAGCTACCACCCATTGGCAGGTTGCTGCCAGCTTCTTGCCCCACCCAATCCACGGCGTTGATAGCACGACGCGACACCTGGCGGGCATAGCGCGCAGTCTATGCGAACTGAACGCCATAGCTTGCACACTAGTAGGCTCCGCGCGCAAACAAGACGGCAGGAATAGTGCGCAACAAAAGCCGCACATCGGTAAGCAGTGAGCGCCCACCAATGTATTTGATATCAAGCGCCACCTGATCCTCAAAAGGAATATCGCTGCGCCCTGATACTTGCCAGATGCAGGTGATGCCCGGCTTTACCATCAATCGCTGCCTGTCGTACGCGGTGTAATTGGCCACTTCCTGCGGCACGGGTGGCCGTGGACCAACCAGCGACATATCACCGACCCATACGTTCCATAACTGCGGTAATTCATCAATTGACGCCTTGCGGATAAAACGACCGACGCGGGTTATACGCGGATCCTGTTTTATCTTAAAAATGGTGCCACCCTCCATCTCATTACCTGTCAGTAACGTCTGCTTGCTTTGCTCGGCGTCCAAAAACATTGAGCGTAATTTCCAACACCTGAACGGCGCGCCGCCCTGGCCCAATCGAGTTTGGGAGAACAACACGGGGCCCGGAGAATCGGCTTTGATAGCTATTGCCATCAAGGCAAATAAAGGACTCAAGGCCAACAGGCCCAACCCCGCAACCAGACAATCAATAAAGCGCTTACTGCGCTCATAAATAATTACACCAGAGACTCTGGCAGCGGCACCACGCACACCGACCGACGGGCGTATTTTGTAGTCTTTCTCTTGCGACGATAAAGCAGGCATTGGTTTCTCCACAGAATAGATTTAATACTTCACAGATCGTATTGCAATACGCGCACCAAAACCCCAAGCCATTGATATTTATAGATAATTCACGTTCTAAGGAAATTCATCAAGCGGTAACTCGCGATACGAGTTTCAATTTGCGAGCTGAATTAGGAAATGGCCACCAAGACAAGCGTCGCAGACACTAAATTGTCACCGCAGAATGCTTAGGAGGGAGAAAAAAGCATTATTTTTCAATAAGTTAGCGATTTCGTCGAGAGTTTTTGTGTGGTTGGCATGTTCACTGCACTACCTCCAATCACGTTAGTCACTGTGCGAGAAAACCGATGAAAAAGCTGCTGTTTATCACTCCAGAACTGCCATTCCCCGCTCAAAGCGGCGGCAAGGTGAAAAGCCTCAAACTGCTGCAAACATTAGCAGAGCGCTATGAAGTCACTCTTGCCTGTCCGCTCAAGCTTGAAGACGCCAGCTATCTGGAGGAGTTCTACACCATATCACCTTGCCGTAATCATCTTCACGATGCCCTGCACATACCACGCAGCTTTGGCAATCTGGCCAGAAGTTATCTCAGCCGTATACCGCTAAACGTCTTACGCAGCCACAGCCCACAGTTACAGGCCGGCATCGCAGCGCTGGCCGGCGAGCAAGACATCGTATTTCTGGATCACTACGAGGTATTTTCCTATCTGCCGCCCGCCTACGATGGCCTCACTGTTTATCATGCGCACAATGCGTACTTCAAAATGTGGCAACGCTTTGCCGAGCTCCCGGGAAATCCCGCTATGCGGTTTGCAGCCTGGCTCGAAGCAAGACGGGTAAAGAAATATGAAACTTCTGTTGCGCAACTGACGGACCTGACCTTTGCTGCGCCAAACGATGCTCGTGAGCTAGCAGACCTCGGAGTCGACGCCGCCAAACTACATCAGACTTTCCACCTCGGCGACGACCAACAACTGGAACTGCCCGACCTCCTCCATGCAGCAACATCGAAGAAGCTTATGTATGTCGGCTTCCTGGGATGGGAGCCTAATGCCCAGGGCTTGTTGTGGTTTATTGAGCAAGTGTGGCCAAAGCTGGTCAAACGCCACCCCGAGCTGCGCTTTGATATTGTCGGCAAGAATCCGGATCAACGTCTGCAGGCAGCTGCGGCAAATTGGGAGGGAATCTCCCTGAAAGGCTTTGTTCCCGACCTACAAGAGATCTACCGTGACAGCCGCGTATCAGTGGCACCGCTGCTGTTCGGCAGTGGTATGAAGGTCAAGGTGCTTGACGCGATGGCGCGCGGTATACCGACGGTAACCACAAGCGTGGGTGCGGAAGGTATCGATGTGGAGCACGGCAAACATTTACTGGTCGCCGACAAGCCCCATGACATGGCCAACGCTGTGGACCGTCTGCTCACTGACCCGCAGCTCTGGCAGCGCCTGCAGCTGAATTCTCGTGATCTCATACGGCGGCGTTACACCTGGAGCGCTCTGTTTAAGCAGATGCATCGAACCCTGGACATGGGCTTACGTAACAATGGCTCCGACAACGGTGTTCCTGAGGCACGGTACTTACAACATGCTGGCTGAGCTGAGCGCCAGTCAGGTTGCTGCTCCCGCCATCGATCAGTCCGCCCTGCGCCGGATACGCCGGTTCCTGCCCGTGTGCAAACTTGCTGCCAGTCGCGGTGGCGCCATTCTGGCGCAATTCGCCGCCCAACTGGTGGTAGGTACTATGGCAGGCGCGGGGGGGCTGGGCGTTTTGCAGTTATTTACTTCCTGGACATGCTTGGCAGGGGAAGTACTGGGAATGGGATTACCCACCAGAGCCATGCGTATGGCATCGGTCGCCTACGGCGAACAGCAGGGTGACGCTATAAGGCAGCTATTAAGAAATGCCCGCCGCAGAATAGTGCGTCTGTGGTTATTGTTAGTGCTTCTGGCCGCTATTCCGCTAGCTATGTTTCTGCCCGTGGATCAGCCGCCTAACTCGACGCAGTATACGTGGTTACTTATGGGAGTTGCCTTCACTGCTCCACTGTTTGCCTTAGTCAGGTTGTATGCCGAATCGCTAAAGGCGACCGGAGCCGCACTGGCGGCAGTCACTCTGGAAAGCCTGACTTCACCCATGGCACTGCTACTGGTTTGTGCCGTTTGCTGGGTTACCGGGCAGGCGCTTACAACGATAACGCTGCTAACAGCTTTCAGCCTGAGCCTGCTGATCACTCCACTAGCGTTACACTCCAGACTCAGGCAAAAACTGGCGCAACTGCCACCCGACGTGCCCCCGCACAGACAAGAAAAAACGTCACCTACCTCGGTACGCAGAGAGCTACTTTCGCTTTGGGCATGCGGCGTGCTCAGTATCGGGTTCATGCATTTACCGTTTGTTGTCATGCCCCTGTACGTCGACACTGCAGAGATTGGAGTGTTTTCCGTAGCCCACAAATTAATCAACGTGGTGACTACCTTACTCCTGTTACTGGCAGCTGTGTTCGCCCCCGTATTTGCGCGTCAGGCGGCGGCAAATGACGCTCCCGGTATGCTCAGCCTGCTACGCCGCACCCAGCTGATTTCAACCGCCGTATTCCTGCCCGTAGCAGTTGCACTGATCGCTCTGGCGAACCCACTGGCCGGATTGTTTGGTGAAGAATTTGGCGATCTTGGAATATATCTGACGATACTAAGCATCGGATATCTGATCAACGCAGTGACTGGCCTGTCGGGCGTTATGCTCAACATGGCCGGCGCAGCAGCAAAGGAGCTTTCGACCCTGGTGCTTGCAATGCTCGCAGCGCTGGGAGGCAGTCTGTGGGTCGGACCCGAATTCGGAGCTGCAGGCCTGGCCTGTGTTTTCAGCAGCAGTATCGCACTTAAAAATATCGCCTCGTATGCACTGGCGCGACACCATCTTCTTACAATGAGAGAGACTTCGTGAAACCACTGGACTTCCTGATTATCGGCGCACAAAAATGTGCCACGACCACACTGTTCGAGCATTTGCGCAGTCACCCGGACATCGCTATGCCACTGGAGAAAGAGGTACCGTTTTTTACCGGCGACGATTGTTCAGCGGAGAACTGGCAGGCTTTTGCGCAAGACAAGTTCGGCCCAGAGCAAAATGAAAAGTTGTGGGGCAAAGCCACCCCCCAATACATGTCTGATCCCAATGCCGCCGCCCGCATACACAAGCTTATGCCTGATACCAAGCTGGTTGCCATTCTACGTGACCCCATGCAGCGAACCTGGTCGCACTTTCGCATGGGACAACGGCGAGATACCGAGCAGCGAGAATTCTCCGAGGCCATCGCGTCACTGCTGTCCAACACCGAACCGAAAGAGGGGCAAGAGCTGGTTCTGCCTGATCACGCTAATGGTTATGAATCCGAGGCAGATTTCTACGTAGCATGGAGTGAATACGGACGCATTCTAAAAAAATTCTCCGCCTGTTTTAGCCCCCAACAACTACTGGTGCTCTACACAGAGGACCTGGAGAACGACCCGGCAGCCACGCTCGATCGCCTGCTGGCGTTCATTGGTTTACCCGTTGGCTTTCGTCCACCCACACTGGGAGAAGTCATCCATCGCGGCGGCGCCAGTAATCGAGTCCCAAATTCCGTGCGCAGCTGGCTGCGCGATCGCGGGCTGCTATACAGACTCTGGCAACTGTTGCCCGACGCCCACCGCGGACGCCTACGCTTTCAATATGAGCAGTGGAATGTCCGCAAAAGCGGCGACCCCATGTCCTTACCCGATCACTTGAGTGATCAACTGCGCAAGCACTACGGCGAGGATATCCAGTCACTGCTATCGCTCTCGGTAGACCCGCCCCCATGGGTCGACCGTTACCTGCCTTATAACTGAGGCTCCCTCAGTTTAACTGCCAATAGGTTTCAGCTATTGCATTGTGCGACTAGCGAGCTTGCAGTGCCGATACAGTCTATTTTCGCAATTCGCAAAAAATCAGTTTTCGCAATTCGCGAACCACATTGCAAAACCACCCGACTCGAATAATAAGAGGAACTCTATCTAATTGTTTTTATTGACTATTATTTAGTTCTCATTGTTGGCATTGCTATTGCAATAACACAGGGGATACCAATCAAGACAGAGCCAGCTACATGAAACAGTTCCACAAACTAGCGCTTACTGCACTACAAAGCACGCCCTTCACCTTGCGGCTTGCCGGAGCAACCCGAGGCGCATTTTATCTGGCATGCACAATGACCTCGGTACAGACCTTTGGCGTCAATGACGCCTACCTCCCCTTTATTGAGTCTCTGCAGACCGTGCAGCAACGCGCCTACGCACAAGCGGCCCCGAGCGGCCAGGATGATCCCCTAACGGACCTTACACAGCCACCGGCAGCTGCCACCAACATTCTGACCGACACCGAAGACTCCAGGCTAGAGCAAATGGCAGATGAAAAAAGTGGACCATTAAGCTTGCAAGATAAGCAGCAAGATCAGGTGCTGCACTCTGATTTGGAGCAATTCGGCTACGACATCTTTGGCCGTGTGCCGAGCACATATGCGCCCTTGGCAGGCATCCCGGTGCCATTGAATTATCAGATTGGCCCCGGGGATAGCATTATCGTGCAGTTGTTCGGCAAGCGGAACGTGGAGTACAAATTGGTTGTCACGCGAGACGGTAACATCCTGGTACCCGAGTACGGCCCCGTGCAGCTGGCAGGTCTGACCTTTGATGAAGCAGAGGAACTGATCACCAGCGGTTTTGAAAGTCGCGTGATTGGCGTCAAAGCCGTGGTCACCATGGGACAGTTGCGAACCGTTCAGATTCGCCTGGCTGGCGATGTCATGCAGCCTGGAGTCTATATCGTAAGCGGACTTTCCACCACCATAGACGCACTACTGGCAACGGGTGGCATACGCCACACAGGCTCGCTGCGCAATATTGAGCTCATCAGAAATGGCAAGCGCATCGCCAAACTAGATTTCTATAACTTGCTACTGCGGGGGCGAATGGACCAGGAAGTCTTTCTGACCCACAACGATACGATTTTTGTGCCGCCTATTGGTCCAATCGTCTATGTAGGCGGCGAAGTACAGCGGCCCGCTATCTATGAATTGAGCGGCGAGCAAACTGTAGAACAGGTTATCGCGATGTCCGGCGGGCTGCTGCCTACCGCTTCGTTGACACACTCGCATATTGAGCGAATTCAGTCGGGCGGCACCCGCACTCTAATCGATTTTTCCGCAAAGAGCGGGGTCGCCGGCGAGAAGGCCATTCTGAACACCAAGGTTTATACGGGCGATCTCCTAAGGGTCCTATCTCTGGAAGACGAATTATCGGACGTGGTACTGCTGTCTGGCCATGTCAAACGACCCGGCGGCTATCAGTTCAGGTCTGGCATGCGCGTATCAGATATTGTCACCGGTGCCGATGAGCTACAGCCAGGCGCCGACCTCGACTTCCTACTGATCAAGCGCGAGAACCCTCGCACCCTGCGCACAGAAGCCATGTATGTGGACCTGGTCGCTGCGCTAACCACTCCTGGCGGCAAGGACGACATTAGACTGCAGTCGCGAGACCAATTGATCGTTTTCAAGCTTGACCAGAATCGTGAAGATGAGTTGGCTAATATTGTGCGGGAGCTGGATGTACAGGCCACCGACTATCGTCCAGCGCGGGTAGTAGAGGCCCGCGGTGCGGTGCGCTACAACGGTCGACTGCCGCTGCAGGAAGGCGCGCGCCTGCTCAACGTCATGGCTTTGGCCGGAGGCCTAAAACCCGGCGCAGACATGTTCTATGGGGTTATAGCGCGAACCCGCCATCCGAGCCGCTCTATCGATGCCATCACATTCAATATCGCCGCGGCAATCACCAACCCGGAATCGCCAGCAAACTTGGCGATAGAGCCGGGCGACAGATTGTATTTCTTCGATGATAAGGGCAGTCGCTCTGAGCTGCTAAATGATGAGATAGACCTCCTGCGACAGCAAGCAAGTTACGGAGCAGACGAACAACTTGTGACGATACAAGGTGAAGTTATGCACTCCGGGACATACCCTTTGACTCGCGGCATGCGCGCCAGCGACCTACTCTGCGCGGCGCAGGGCCTGACCCGGAAAGCCTATGGCCTAGGCGCCGAGCTTTCGCGGGTTCAGCGCTACACAGATGACGACAACGCAATTGAGCACCTCAATCTGGATAGCGGCACACTGCTGGGCCTGTGTGACCTCACGCGCAGAATGTCGACCACAGAAATCAACCCCAGTGACAGCGATGCCGATTTAGTTCACTACACCGACGACCAACTGAATCCGTTTCTCAAACCGATGGACCAGCTCACTTTTACAGAGAAATCAGGGTGGGTAGAGCGCGCCACAGTAACTCTCATCGGCGAAGTGGAGCGACCAGGAGTATATGCCATCAACCGCGGCGAGAGCCTATGTGAGGTAATGCAGCGGGCTGAGGGTCTAACGCCACAGGCCTATATCTTCGGCGCAGAGTTTACCCGCGGGTCGGTGCGCGAAATGCAGCAGGAAACGCTGGACGAGCTGCACGGGCAACTGGACGAGCTGATGATAGAACTATCTCTCTCTCAAGGTTTCAATAAAACTGAAAAAGCACCGTCGGAATGGGCGGGTAAACAGGATTACCTGAAAGCCATAAGCCAGCTTGAAAAGGCCACAGCAAATGGTCGCATGGTGATAGATCTGGAGCGCGCACTGACATGCAGTGCCAAACACAATATCGCGCTGGAGGATGGCGACATCCTCACTGTGCCGCATACCCCTGATTATGTACAAGTTGCGGGTCAGGTTTATGTTCCCACTTCGCACCTGTACGACGAGGACCGCAAGATCAGTGACTATGTCGATATGAGTGGCGGCCACACAACACTGGGGCGGCTCAAGCATACCTATGTTATTCAGGCCAATGGCGAAGTGATGAACTACAAAGGCAGCCGTAATTCATCCCGCATGGCGCGAAAGTCTGTCATGCCCGGCGCGAAAATATATGTACCTCTGGACGTGGACCGCATGAACGGTACCGAGAAAGCGCAGACCTGGGTCGACACATTGGTGCGCTCGGCAATTCTCGCCGGCATCGTCCTCTGACACATAAGGACATATTGCTTACGCAAACCTACCGCTGCCCGGCCAAAGCATCTAACACCGCATAACCGGCAGCCACTAATTTTAGCGGGACATTGCAGTCCCTAACTTGGAGACATTTGATATGAGCACAATCACTTACCCCCGGACACGCGACTGCGTCAATTCACTGGGCATTCCTGTGGACAACTTGTCGCTGCGACAGGCCACCGACCGCATTATAGACATGGCAAAAAATCGCGATGGTGAGTCACGCCTTGTCTCTACCCTGAACGTGGATTTCCTGGTGAATTCACTGGGCTATGCATTTTCCCGTCCGCGTCATCCGGAGCTACTCAACGTACTGCGCACCTCCGACATGGTAACAGCCGATGGTTTTCCTATTATCTTACTTAGCAAAATAATGGGTAAACCCCTGCAGCAACGAGTCACCGGGTCCGATCTCACACCAGCGCTGGCGCTGCGCGCGGCGGACGAAGGCCTATCATTGTTTCTACTCGGCGGTGGCGAAGGTGTGGCGGCAGCGGCAGCGGAATCACTGCAGGAGGCCAATCCAAAACTTAAGATCGCGGGCACCTGTGCGCCCTTCATACACACTGACGGCGCTTCTTTAGTCGATTTCGCTGAGGATGACGCCAAAGTGCTGCAGACAATCAACAGTTCGGGTGCCGACATTCTATTTGTAGGTCTGGGTAACCCGAAACAGGAATTGTGGTTCAACCGCAATCGCCATAAGTTAGAAGTACCGGTAGCTATAGGCGTGGGCGGCACATTCGAATTCATCACCGGCTCGGTCAAACGCGCCCCCCCATGGATACAGAAGCTCAACCTGGAATGGCTCTTTCGCATCACACAAGATCCACAGAGACTTTGGCGACGCTATGCGGTCGGGCTGTTTAAACTGGGAGTACTCACAGCGCCACTAATCTACTACCGAGCCAAGCAAGAGTTGTTGTATCAAGTAGCAGTGGATAACGAACCGCCCCGCATACGCTGGAATTCAGTCTGGTCTTCACGCAATCAGTCGCTGGAGGTATTGCAGCTGCCAGCTGTGGTAACTGCTGCTTACCTGGAGGAGCTGGTCGCTTCACTGCAACGGGCCCATGCCAATACCGCACTACGCTTGTTGGATTTTAGTCTGGTGAAGCATATCCACTCTTCCGGCCAGCAAGAGTTTTTCCGTCTTGCCCAACTACTGCAAGACCCACAAAACGACATCTCAATGCTGGGCATGAGCAAGACAGTAAAGCGCCAGCTGGCCGCGTCTCGTATCATGGACGTCCTCGGCGAAGACGGTAACGGTGACACCCTCAGCACGCTTTCCGACTCACCACAGGGTAACCAACAGCAGACGATCGGGTGCAAGAGCTATGTCATGAGCGAAACGACACTGATCTTCCTCTCCGGTCGCGTCAGCGGCGACGGCCTGACAGCACTGGGCTTTATCGAATGCCTGCAACACGCAACACGCAACCGCACCTGCATCCTTGATTTGCGCAACGTCACACTCCTGGAAAGCACCGCAATCGCCGAGCTCCATCCGTTGATAGTCGCTCAGCAGGCCAGCCGCAGCGGCGCCATTCTCATCAGCGGCGCGAACGCCAATGCGCGCCAAATGTTCCATATGACCGGATTGGGCGAGCAGGTTCTTTTCATCGATGACAAGACCTTCCTCGCCAGTATTGCCGCCGAGGGACACGACTACAAATAACTCAGCAGTTCACACTGGGGCCATCAACGGTAGTCACTGCTTTGATGAACCCCATAGCTGACCTGAAGATGCACCGTTGCCAGCCCTGCTAAGCCCATCGCTAGCACCCTGTATATTCCGGGGCAGAGGCCATTCAGTCTATCTTCGCATTATGAATTGCGTTTTGCGACTAATTATGCGGCAATAAATCCTGGCAGCCTCTGCTTGGGCGCCCTCAACCACACGCGAGCAAAGTAATATTTCCTTAATTATCAATAAGATAAGAACTTCCTGGTAATGTAAATCGCATAATGGGAGAGGTGGCACAATAGTTGACTACCATATAGACATGCGTTTAACCCGAAAACGCAGATAGGAAAAAACCGGTTCCATTCGAACCGCAGCGAGGAACCAATGAGCACCCCGATAAAAGTACTAATGGTTGAAGACAGCGTAACTCTATCGGCCATCTACAGCGCCTATCTGCAAGATACAGATTATCACCTGGCATCTGTTGAAACGCTGGGCATGGCACACACGGCGCTGTCAGCCTTCCAACCTGACATTGTGCTTCTGGATGTCGAATTGCCAGATGGTAATGGCTTGGATTTCCTGACCGAAGCTGCCAGTCAGGAACATCCGCCGAAAGTTATCGTAATGACTGCCTTTGGCACTTCCGATATGGCTGTGAAAGCCATTCAGGCAGGCGCCTCTGATTTTCTGACAAAACCATTCGACGCCGCCCGCCTCAAAGTAACCTTGGACAACACCGCGGCGCGGTTACAACTAGGCAAGCGAGCGCAGGAATTGGCTCAACTGGAGAGGGACAGTTATTGCAACTTCATTGGCAAATCTCTGGCCATGCAGTCAGTCTACAAAACCATCGACTCGCTCGCCCTCAGCGATGCTACCGGATTCATCGTTGGGGAAAGCGGAACGGGAAAGGAGCTGGCTGCGGAGGGCATCCACCAACAAAGCCCGCGACGTGACGCGGAGTTCATCGCCATTAACTGCGGCGCGATCCCCAGTGAACTGATGGAAAGCGAGCTGTTTGGCCACGTCAAAGGCGCATTCACCGGGGCCAGCGCCAATCGCGAGGGCGCAGCCAGTATCGCTAACGGCGGCACACTCTTTCTGGACGAGATATGTGAAATGAGCCTGGAGCTGCAAAAAAAGCTCTTACGCTTCATCCAAACCGGCACCTTTCGCAAGGTCGGCAGCAACACACTTGAAACAGTCGACATAAGGTTTGTTTGCGCGACTAACCGCAACCCACTTGCAGAGGTGAGCGAAGGTCGCTTTCGCGAAGACCTGTTCTACCGTTTACACGTAGTGCCTTTGCACATGCCTCCACTACGTGAGCGTGAAGATGACGTCTTGATGCTTGCCAATCACTTCCTGCAACACTTTGGCGAGCAGGCGGGCAAGCATTTCGAAGGATTTTCCGAGGACGCAGCTGCGGTGATTCGTCGCTACCCCTGGCCGGGAAATGTGAGGCAACTGCAGAATGCCATGCAACAGGTCGTGGTACTGAATGATGGCCAACTGGTGACTGAAGCAACGCTGCCAACCTCAATCACCAGCGGCCCGCTCGGCATCAATCAGACACCGGCGGACATAAGTGCAGCCACAACCGCGTCCGTATCAAAGCTGGTCGCCCCTGAATACTCACACCTGGCTCGACGGCAACAAATTGAACCTTTGTGGGTGACGGAAAAAAAGGCCATCGAGGCCGCGATAGCAGCCTGCGATAATAACGTCAATCGCGCAGCAGGCCTGCTTGAGATAGCTCCGTCCACTCTTTACCGAAAAATACAGGCATGGAAGCAACTCCAAGCCTGACACTCAGCCAATCATCAAAAAGGACACCGCTGCTATGTACGGCCTAATACACAGCTCACTGAAAGACATGATCAACGAGAAATACGGCGAAGAAATATGGCAGGAAGTACTCGCAAGCTCCGGAGTACCTGACGCCTCCTTTCTGGCCATGCGCTCCTATGACGACGAAATCATCTACTCCCTTGTGGTCGCAGCTTCGGAGGTACTGAACGCACCTGCCGATGCCTGTCTGGAAATGTTCGGCGAGTACTGGGTCCTGGAAACAGCCTCCAAGTCATATGGCATGCTTCTGGATGCTGCCGGTAACGATATGCTGGAATTTCTTGGCAATATGAATTCTCTGCATGACCGTATTAGCAGTACTTTCATCAATTATGTACCGCCCGAATTTCATATAGAGAAAACCGACAACGGCCACCTCATTCATTACGTCAGCAAGCGTAAGGGATTGACGCCGTTTGTCGTCGGAATTTTAAAGGGATTGGCAATACGCTTTAGCAGCCCACTGAACATCCTGGATCAGGTCGAAGTGGAGGTGGATGAGGGAACTCATACCATTTTTCAGATTGAGCTAGCGCCAAAATGAACGATTGGGCAGACATACCCTGGGATCAACTGCAGCGTTTGTTTTCCGTTGTAATATGCCTCGATGACTCTATGCGCATAGTCTACGCCAGCGAAACAGTCAGTCGTTATTTGCCTGAGGTCAAAGACAACCCGCTGTTGTGCGACGTCTTTGACATACTGCGCCCAGGCAAGCTGCAAACGTTCTCCGATCCGCTAGCGTCCCAAGAGTCTCTATGCCTCATGACAGCCATCAGCGGACGTTTCGCGATTCGCGGCCAGCTCATACCTACCAGCTACGACAACAAGCCTGTAATGTGTCTCTATGGGGCCCCCTGGCTTTACTGGATATCCAGTAATTGCCCAGACATTGGTGTCACCTTAAGTGACTTTGCGCCACAAGATGTCCAACTCGACCAGCTGTTTTTCATGACGACAGAGAAGCGCATGGTTGCTGACCTGGAAAGTCTAAACACTGAACTGACAAAAGCCAAGGACGAACTGCAAGAAAGAAATAATGCTCAGCACCGCTTATTCGCCCAGATGAGCCACGAAATGCGCACGCCGCTAAACGGCGTGGTGAGCGCGCTGTCTCTACTGGAAGCAAACCCTCTTGATCAAACGCGGCACCACCAACTCATCTCGCTGGCGCAAAGCGCCTCCCACAATTTGATGGACGTTATCAACTACGTACTGGATCTATCCAAGCTTGAGCTGGCAGGAGAAGATGGAGAAGGCATATTCGATGTCCTACAACTGGTTCAGTCCAGCACAGACATCCTGCGCCCCATAGCGCAGGAAAAATTGCTGGAAGTAACGTTGGAGCTGGCGCCCGACATACCAAGGCATTGCATGGGCAACGCCCCACTACTCCGCCAAACACTGCTCAACCTCATTGTGAATGCGGTCAAATTTACCGATAGCGGCTCAGTGAACATTAAGGTACAAAAAATAGCTGGAGCGGGCCAGAACTGCACTCTGAAATTCAGCGTCAGCGATACCGGGATTGGTATTGCCGAGAACAAGAAGCAGCGCATATTTGAGCCGTTCTGGAGCCTACCCAGTTCTGCGGGGAGCCGCGCCGACGCAGGCACCGGGCTTGGACTCGATATCGTGCGTCGCAATGTAGAACATGCCGGAGGGGAAATCGGCGTTATCTCGGAGCTTGGAGTGGGCTCAACGTTTTGGTTTGATTGGCCAACGATCGCACAAGTAGCGGAAGCCAGCGACAGCCAGATATTGCCTGCAAACGCAGTGCTTGAACCAGATGGCGAACTTACCGGTAAAGTTTTACTGGTTGACGATAATCAGACCAACCTACTACTAGGCAGAATGATTATCGAGTCAATGGGTGTAGAGGTCAGCACTGCAACGAACGGCACTGAGGCAGTCTCCGCCGCATTGCAGGACAACTTTGATCTGGTATTGATGGACATCCATATGCCCGATTTCGATGGCATCGAAGCGACCCGCCAGATACGCGAGATCAAGGATCAACGGGATCTGCCTATAGTGGCACTGACAGCACTGGCATACGACAAGGAGAAGGCTGCCTGCATGGAAATCGGGATGAATGGCTACCTGACCAAACCGATCGTCAAGGAGGCATTGGCCATAGAGCTTGGACAATGGCTGAGCCGTGACTTGGCAAGCGCTGGAGCTCCCCATAATGAGCCTCAAGAAACACTTGCACCTGAAGAAATAATTGATCAAACAGTCCTGGCCGAGCTTAGTCGACAAATTGGCACTGACAACCTGAAAACAGTGCTTAAAAAGGTTCTAACCGAAGCAGAGCAACGCTGGGAAGAGCTGTTAAGTGCGGATATCGAAGCAGATAAGGCAGCGATGCAACGCCAGGTACACAGCCTGTCCAGTATCTTTCGCAGTGTCGGGCTTATGCCAGCTGGCGATGCCTTCGCCGCAATAGAACTCCAGTTGCGCGACGATTCGGAGCTAAAAACAGGATGGATTGAGGAGCTGAAACACAGCAAAACCATCAGCTTGCAAACACTGAGAGAGCACTTAACCCAGCTCTGAGATCAGACGCCCACCTGCCCGGGTAGCTCAAATAGCGATTTAACCCCAACTTCAACACTCTCACTCTGCAATTTTGCTTACTCCGACTCGCAAATTGCAACTCACATAGCGAAAAATTCAGCCCAAACAGTCACAAGTGTGGCTAACAGGGCTGGCACGCATCTTGCTATATCAGCATTAGAGAACGCTATTAGCACAAACAACGAGATGAGGAATCAAATCATGCACAGTTTAAGGAACAGCGAAACAGCCCGTCACGCAACAATCCCCGCTCTGCAGCCATTAGGAAGCAAGAACGATGATATCAACCCACCTGGAATGGACCCGATCATACTGGCAAATCTCGATTTCGACCTGTTCACGTCGCTCTGCAAACTCGGTGTTTCTGAGGAGAAAATCAACGCTGTACTGTGCTTGAGCGATGGTGACTTTGAATACCTAAGCGCGCTCAAAACGACATAGCTGTCGGGAAGCCCTTTGTGTCACCGTTAGAATTCGAAAGCCACCAATTTGATACAGGTCCGCACCTACCTGCAAACTCTGGAATCTGGAAATGAACACTACTGAAACGATAAGTCACAAGCCAAGCGCGGTAATGGAACTGGATCTCATGCCTTATCTAAACGCGCTGATCGAAGCCCGCTGGATATTAGTCATCGCTGTTCTTGTGTCCGCCGTGCTGGCAGGTTTTGCCGCATACTCCAAACCCTACATGTTCCAGTCCGCCATCAAGGTAAGCGTGGTCGATATCGAGGACCCCGGCGGAGTGTCTCCCGATGACCGACGGGCCTCTGAAGTACTCACTCTGGTTGAACATGGCTTCGTCATGGGGACCACTCATGATAACTACAACGACGTGATGCGCGCACGACTAAACTCCAGAGACTTCACTATGCGATTTCTCGACGAGCATAACGTCTACCGGCATTTTTATCCGACGCAGTGGATCGAAGATGAACAACGCTGGAGAGGCAGCTTTACACCAGACCGTGGCGAGGTATTCACCCGGTTCCGGGACGAAGTGCGCAACGTCAGTCGGGATGAGGAAACCGACATCATCACCATCGGCATGAATTGGCCAGACCCTGCCGTGGCGCGAGACTGGGCGAATCAGTATGTACGGAGCTTTAACGAGTTCATACGTGAGCGCACGATCAATGACGTGCGCAGTAAACAGGAATACCTGAAGCAGGAACTCAACCGCTCGGATCTATTGGAAATGCAGAAATCCATTTACCGACTGATCGAAGCACAGACAGCGATAGCGATGTTAGCCAACGCACGGGAGGAGTATGCCCTGGAGATTATCGACCCGGCAGCCCTACCCTACCGTAGCTTTAACATGTCGCGGAAGAAGAGAATAGCAATCGGCACAGTAACGGGCTTTCTGCTGACAGTTTTTGGTGTCCTCGCCTGGGTACTACTGGCAGGTATGTTGCAAAAAATCACCCATTATAGGGCGCAATATTTGGAGTTAGCGGCCAATGACGGTGCTCCAAAACCATGATGCTTTTCTGGGCTGCAACTGCTGGTGTTTTTTTGCATTTTGCAACTCAGGGTGCAAGCCGTTTCGCCAATCTAGATATCGTCGCTGTCGCCGCGCGAAGATGGCGCCCCTGCTACGACCAAAAATTGAAAAAAGGGTATATAAAACATCCCTTTACGCTATCACCATCGGTTCGCCATAGATTGGCATGAAGCCTGCAACGTCTTAAACAGCTGCCCAGATAATCCCTTAGGAACCCCGTTATGAGCCCGACCAACATCAATGAGCAACTCGCTCTCATCACCTGCTCTTACCGACCAGACTTTGAACGATGCGCTCGACTTTGTGCAAGCGTCGACGCCCTAATCAGCCCAGACACTGCGCATTTTATTATCGTACCTGATCGCGACAGGAAAATTTTTTCCACACTGGAGTCGAAAAACCGAACCATTCTTAGCACAGAAGATGTTTTGCCAGGCCGGTTCCTTCAGTTGCCATTATTCAAGAAGTGGTGGCTCGATGACAGCATGTGGCCGATTCGGGGCTGGATGGTCCAACAGGTGACTAAGCTGTGTGCAGACGTTGTGACTAGCCGTGAAAATATTATCTTTGTTGATTCTGATATCGAGTTTCTAAAACCACTACAGCATGATCGATTACTTCGAGATGGAGCCCTGCGCCTCCACAGAAAGCCGGGGCACAAAAATGAAGGTGTACACCTGAAATGGCACCACGCGTCGGCGGAGCTATTGGGCTTTAGTCCCAGATACTTTGGCAGTGACTACATTGGCGCACTGGCTAGTTGGAGACGCAGTAACGTGGTGCATTTGAAACGCCATATTGAAGAGCGCCAGGAACGCCCATGGCATGAGGCCGTGGGCAGAAGAATGACGGTTTCCGAATATACACTTTACGGTGTTTTTGTCGAGCACGTCATAGGCATTGAAGAGTCCGGCCACTTTCATGATCCGAACGATCTATGCCAGTGCCTTTGGTTTAAAGACGAAACCGAAAAATTCCTCAATGAAATTGACCATAGAGATTCACCACAGGCCGTTCTGCTCCAATCCAACATCGGGCTGAGCCCAGAAGCCACCCATACCCTAATGAGCCAGCTACGCAAAAATATGGCTGCATCACAGTTGGGGTGACAGGTCAAAGCCAGGCTCACACAGCATTTTTCTTCAGTTAAGCAGGCCTGCCACACCACGTCCTGGTCGCACAATATCCAACAAAACGGAACAGAACAATGACTGACACTTTTACCTACATAATTCTTCTCAATTGGAATGGCTGGCGAGACACCATCGCATGCCTGGAGTCGATCTTTGAGTCTACAGATTCATCTTTCCGCGTCATTGTCTGTGACAACAATTCAAGTGATGACAGTTTGTCAAAGATAGCCGCCTGGGCGAGAAACCAAATATCAGCGGAGCCACCAGAGGACCCTCGCTTACAACAATTAGTTGGCGGAGCAACTCGGCCCATAGCGCACATCAATCTCACTGCCACGGGCATCAGGGCAGAGCCTGGCAGCGACACCGCGGCACCCTTGATATTGATAGACAATGAAGACAATGGTGGATTCGCCGCAGGCAATAATGTCGGGATTCGCTACGCGCTTAATCAGCCTGACATGTCACATGTATGGTTACTGAATAATGATACTTTGGTCGAGCCCGCTTGTTTGTCGAATATGCAGCACCGTCTGCAGCGAGAAACCACTCCAAAAGTGTGTGGCTCAGTCATACACTTTTTTGATAACCCACAGACCATTCAAGCCATCGGAGGCAATCGTTTCAATAGCCGCACCGGCGTTGCCCTCGAATCTGAGGGTCGATTTAGATCAGAGGGCGAGCTGAATGATTGTAATCTGATTGAGGAGCGGATCGACTATATAAGTGGTTGTTCAATGTTGATACCTCGCGATCTGCTGCAAAAAGTTGGACTGCTAAGTGAAGACTATTTTCTTTACTACGAAGAAATTGACTGGTTTACCAGAGCAGGCCCATCTAATCGCCCGTGTATCGCTAGCGATGCGCACATTTATCACCGCGAGGGCGGCTCTATCGGTTCACCAAGCTGGCAGCAATCGACACCCTCACTCCTGGCCGACTTTCATATTTTCAGGAGTAAACATCTTTTTATGAAAAAGCATCACCGGGGCAGTATGCTTTGGTGTTACCTACATAGCTGCGTGGAAATTGGAAAGAGACTGATGCGCGGCCAGTTCAGTAACGCGCGCGTTGTCCTGTCTGTTTTATTCGGCGCAAGCAGTTTCCGAGCGTAGGACAACCTCAGTGGATTCAACACTACAATACAAGCTGGAAGAACGGGTCGCGCATCGCCCCCTGAATATTCAGCCGCTGATCTGTAGTTTGCTGTTTCTGGCAATATTCGCAGGCTGTCAAGGCGGCCGCTACTACATGTCTAACCGACTACAAGAGCTGGGCATTTTCAGCGCTCTGCTTCTAATGTCTCTGGGCGCATGGCGAGCAGTTTTCCAACTGAACCTGGACAACTTGAAAGACTGGGTTTTGAAACCTGTGTGTCTGATCTTTGGAATCATGCTCATCAGTTCAATGGCTTTCTATGTCAATTATGGCGGCAACCCTCTATATAGCTTTTTCTCCGCCCGTGAATTCATGCTGGCGTTTGTTGGTCCTGGAGTCTATCTCCTGTGCAGGACCGGATTGCCCGTTAGGGTTGTCGAAACCACCGTGCGCTTCGCACTCGTTGCACTGATGCTTAACTACCTGTTTTTTTACTTCACTCTCGATTTGAAGTCACTGTTTTTCTCTACCGACCATACACTCAGCAACCTGGTTACTTACGACGACTGGCGCGGCTTCCGACTGAAGCCCCCTCTCTTTGCCATCATGGTTGGACTGATGGCTGCATTTATTGGTGTGGGCCAGGCACGGACTTTCATGTCATGGGCGATATCGCTGTCAGTCATGGGGATTGCTATCTATATATGGTCGATAGTGATGTTTCGCTCCACATTGGCCACGATGGCTATGGCTATGCTTCTCTACCCCGCCTTGTTCGCCTCGAAGAACAGGATTCCACTCGTGGTAGTGATGTCTCCGCTGCTTATCCTAAGTATTCCTGTAGGTTTTGATATGATGCTGGATGTATTCCTCGGATCTGATGGAGGAGGGTTACGCAAGCAATCATTTGAATTGGCTTTTCAGCAGATACCCGGCCACTTGATATTTGGTGCCGGTGAGGACAACGCTTACGGCGCGACTTACCAGGATATTGTTGGTCCCTATTTTTTCCCCGACGATATTGGTTTTATCGGTACCTTGTACAAATATGGTGTAGTGGGGGCTTTCCTGTATCTCTACATGCACATCAAGATTTGGTCGCGGCTTTGGGCGGCCAATATACAGTTTAAGAAAATTTATGGCCGCCTCAACCCGCAGCTATGGGCGATCTTCATGTGGCTGACCGCGATGGCCTTCAACCTGGTGCTAAACCCCGGGCTTGCGTATGCACAAGGGATCACTTTGGCATCAATCGGGTTTGCTCTCGCTTCACTGCATTTAAATGAAAACGGTTACGCCGCCTCCATAACCACTAGTAGCCGAGTCGCCAGCCAGCTAGAAACGTGAGGAAAACGTTAACCCAATCACTGGTGCAGTATCGAACTCTGAGTTGGCAACATTATCACCATTCGCATCTTCCAGAGTGAGTTGGCCCGCGAATTCCGCGCCCACCAAAAGGCTCATACTAGTCATGGGCCAGGGGCTATATTCAACCGTCACCAATAGTGGCGCGCTCTGATCTTCACCCACTTGCGCGCCATCGTCGCCATCGCTATCCAACGCAAAGCGCGTTTGTTCGAAGCGGCCGGTGAGCCCAAGCGTCCACTTATCCGCCAGTTGGTAATTGAGGGTCAAACCCGGACCTTGCGAAGCAGCAAGACCACTGCCGGTGGTCAGGCTAATCCTATCGGTGATCTTCCAATCTATCACCACAATGGGAAACGCTGTGCTACCGCCACCGACCTCACTGAACCAGCCAAAACCCGGCCCCAGCGTCAAGCTATCGGATAGCTTCCAACTCATGCCCGCTAACACACCCTCTGTTCGTCCCTCGCTGAGACTGGCACCGGACTCGATATAGGTTCTCACACTGGGAATGATGATGACGCTGGTTTTCTCGGATGGGGCGAAACGTATCGGCAAGGACACGCGGTAATCCCGAATTTGATCCCAGGGCTGCTCGCCACCGATTGACGCCTGCTGCGAGAATTCGTACTCAGAGACACCGGCCCCTATCGACAACGAAACACTGGTTTTTCTATCCCAGGCATAGCCAAAGCTACCTTGCAGAACCCCGCGCGTGACATTGAACTCACCCGGGCCGTCGGCAAAGTCGCTGTCAAACTGATACAAGGTGCCCCCTGAAACGCCCCACACCCAAGGGCCAAATTGTTTGGGGGAGGATTCTTCTGCATTGCCGGATAAGGATAGGCAGGCCAGCAATCCGCTGAAACAAAAAACCGCCAGATATTTTGATGAAGTTCGCATGCCTATTACTATCCCTGATAAAGACCAACCTACGACGCCTCTGCTGCACTGGATCACTCTAGGCTTGTTGACCCTGACAACTCCACTACCAACCTTGGTGCGCGGCGGGAGTATACAGTACTGTATTGACTCAGCCAGAGACCGCCAGTTAACTTATTCGCAGCACCAATAAGGATCAAACCGGAAAACTCTATAATAATTCAGCCCCGGGGATAAACAAACGCCGTGAACGCGACGCTTCAAACTACCCACCCGCCTCTGCGCATGGCGCCCACGGCATTCCAATGGAGCGTGTTTCCGCTTGTCATGGCAACGGTCATTGCCGGGTCCTATTTCCTTATGGTGCGCGGCGTGAACCCGGCTCTGGCCATATTGGGCCCGCAATTTGCGGCCTTCTTCGTGGTTGCAGTTGCCGAGCGCATCTATCCCTACCACCAGAGCTGGCTGCGCTCGCAACATGATATTCGAGTGGACGCTACGCACACCGCAGGCATTGGCATTACCACCGCAATCCTGGCGCCCTTCGTCGTGTCAGCAGGTGTCGCCACGGCGGCCTGGCTTTCCGCGGCACTGGGTTCCGGCTTGTGGCCACAAGACTGGCCCCTGCTGGCACAGATCGCGCTGGCACTGGTTATAGGCGAACTACCGGGATACTGGGTGCATCGATGGCAGCATTCCTGGGATGGCCTGTGGCGTTTTCACAGCGTACACCACAGCGCGCCCAGGCTGTACTGGCTCAATGCGGGCCGCTTTCACCCTATCGATATCATGCTGACTTATGTCCCCAGTTACTTTTTACTCGTTATGCTGGGCTGCAACGAACTGGTGCTGGCCTATTTCGGCCTGGTGTCATCGGTTCACGGTATTTTCCAACACGCCAATCTGCAGCTGCGACTGGGCCCACTCAACTGGATTTTTAGCATGGCGGAGCTACACCGCTGGCACCATTCCCGCACCATAGAAGAGGCCAATACCAATTTTGGCCAGACCATCAGCATTTGGGACTGGGTGTTCGGTACGCGTTTTCTACCCAAGGATAGAGAACCACCGCGAGACATTGGCATTGCTGACCTACCTGACTTTCCGATGACCTGGTGGGCGCAGATTCTGGCGCCGTTCCGCTGGGCCAGAGTAAAACGCGAAAGTGCCAGGCACGAGCCTGGCGCCGCGACGGCGGATTAAGCTAGCGGGGCCTGTCACCGATAATGGTAACCCTATCCATCTGCCGGCGCTGGGGCCAGTAGTCGTTAGCCGCGTAATGCTGTACCACTCGGTTATCCCAAAACGCGATACTGTCTTTGCGCCACTTGAAGCGGCATTGGTATTCCGGCACGGCGGCCTCAAGAAACAGTCGACCCAGCAGCGTATCACTAGCCTGACGATCCATGCCGACTATATGGCTGGTGAAAACACCATTTGCATAGAGGGATTTTTCGCCTGTGTCAGGGCTGGTGCGCACCAGCGGGTGCTCGACCGCGGGAAATCTCTTCTGCTGTTCGGCAAGTTCCTCAGGGCGAAGAAACACGCCAAAGCTCTGGGTGAAATCGTTAACTGCACTCTTGCCCTCGATCAACGCCTTGGTTTCTTCATCGAGGCATTCGTAGGCTGCTACCATGTCGGCAAACAACGTATCACCCCCTATCTCCGGCACGATATGCGCACGCAGGATTGAGCCCAGTGAAGGGATTTCACGCCAGCTGACATCGCTATGCCAAAGATTCTCTACACCCACGGCCTTCTCGTCTTTATCAAAGCGCACGACTTCTGCGTCAGGCGCATCGGAGGGAATAAAGGGGTGCTCTTCCAGTTCACCAAAACGTTTGGCAAAGTCCATGTGCTGCTGTGCGGTGATATCCTGGTCGCGAAAGAAAATGACCCGGTAGGCCAACAGCGCCGCACGCACTTCATCAAAGGTTTCCGTATCGAGTGGTTTGCTGAGATCAACACCGCTAATTTCGGCCCCAAGACAGGGACTGATACGCTCTGCGCGAATACGTTCCCAACTGAGTTGACTGAGCTGTTCATGCCGATCCTTCAAATAAGGACGCTGACCGGGATTGATATTATGTTGAAGTTTCATAAGTTACCTCCATAGCATTCAACAAGGTCAGCACCTGACGCTTCAGGTTTGCAGACGAAATGCATCACCGTCGCGCACTATATGACCAGCAGTCACGCCCGCAAAATGGGTACCGATGATCAAGGTAGGGGTATCGGCATATTCTGCAAACACACGGCGGCGCGTAGCATCGGCTGCAGCGGCATCCAGATCTGCCGAACTGCCCCAGTCCAGACGCGCCATCTGGCAGGGATGATGCACAAAGTCACCGGTAATCAATGCCTGCTCACCGCCAGAGCGGATCCGGACACTGACATGGCCGGGGGTATGACCAAGGGTAGGCACCAGATCTACCTCGGGGCAAACCTGATGATCCGTGGCCACCAATTGCATCAGCCCGGCCTCATAGACCGGTGCCACGGAATCGTTAAAAACCCGCTGATTGATCTCTTCGATATCGGTACGACTGAAGTGGTCGTACTCATCTTGCGCAACCAGATAGCTGGCGTTACTGAAAGTTGGCACCCAGGCGCCATCTACCCACATGGTATTCCAGCCCACATGATCTACATGTAAGTGAGTACACAGCACATGGTCGACCGTGTCTCGATCAAACCCGGCGCCGGCGAAGTCTTGCAGAAATGAGGTTTGCAGCTGATGCCAATCTCTAAACGGCTTGCGCTCCTTATCATTGCCGACACAGGTGTCGACGACGATAGTACAGCTGGGAGTTTCCACTACCAAGGCATGCACGCTGAACTTGAGCTCACCTTCTTCGTCCATGAAATTGGGCTTCAGCCATTCAATATCACGGCACTCAGCGGGTGATGCATCCGGCAAAATCCAGCTGGCGCCACCCGTCGTTTCCATCTCCACTATCTTGGTTACGGTAACCTCGCCTATTTGCCATTTACGCATGTTAGCTAGCTCCAGTCATCGTCGTACAAATCGAGCACCGCGCCCTTGCTAGCCGACGCCGCGTTGCGGGCAAACTTGGCCAGTACTCCACGTCGGTAACGTGGCTCCGGGCGCACCCATGCCGCACGTCGTCGCACAATCTCTTCATCGGCAACATCAAGCTGCAAAAGCTGCTTATGTGCATCAATCGTAATCGTGTCGCCTTCCTCGACCAGGGCGATCAAACCTCCAGCATAGGCTTCAGGAGCGACGTGCCCTACCACCATGCCCCAGGTGCCGCCAGAGAACCGGCCATCGGTCACCAGTCCTACGCACTCTCCCAAGCCTTGTCCGACCAATGCACTGGTAGGCGCGAGCATTTCCGGCATACCAGGACCGCCGCGGGGGCCGAGATAGCGCATAAGTACCACATCACCGGCGCTAATCTTGCCTGCCAATATGGCCTCCAACGCCGACTGCTCATCTTCGAATACTCGCGCGGGGCCCGACATCACCGGGCTTTTCAGACCGGTAATCTTGGCGACCGAGCCTTCTTCTGCCAGGTTGCCGCGCAATATGGCCAAATGGCCCTCTGCATACAGCGGCGCATCCAATGGCCGGATGACATCCTGATCAGGGGGGCAGCCAGACTCGATAGAAGCCAGGTTTTCAGCCAGAGTGGAACCGGTAATGGTCATGCAATCACCGTGCAACAAGCCCGCGTCCAGCAACATTTTCATGACCCGGGGTATACCGCCCACACGGTGCAAGTCGATGGCCATATACTTGCCGCTTGGCTTCAGGTCACAGAACACCGGAACCCGCCGGCGTATGCGCTCAAAATCATCGATATCCCATGGCACGCCGGCCGCGTGGGCAATCGCCAGAAAGTGTAGTACCGCATTGGTCGACCCACCTGTGGCCATAACCACGGTAACGGCGTTCTCAATGGCTTCCCGCGTCACAATATCGCTAGGCTTAAGGTCACGCTTAACAGCTTCTACTAGCGCGCGGGCACTTTCCTCAGTACTTTTCGCCTTCTCCGTCTCCACCGTCGCCATGGTACTTGAGTAAGGTAGACTCATCCCCAACGCTTCAAACGCTGAGCTCATGGTGTTGGCTGTGTACATGCCGCCACAAGCGCCATTGCCGGGTATGGCATTACGCTCAATGGCCAATAGATCAGCATCGGAAACTCGCCCCGCGCTGTGCTCCCCAACCGCCTCAAAGACACTGACAATGTTCAAATCACGGCCATTAAACCGCCCGGGCAGTATGGTGCCGCCATAGACAAAGATCGAAGGCACGTTAGCGCGCAGCATACCCATCATTCCACCGGGCATATTCTTGTCGCAGCCACCGAACACCAAAACTCCGTCCATCCATTGCCCGCTAACACAGGTTTCTATGCAATCCGCGATGACTTCGCGTGATACCAGGCTGTACTTCATCCCCTCGGTGCCCATCGACATGCCATCGCTAATGGTGGGCGTACCAAACAATTGTGCATTGGCCCCAGCCTCTTTGAGAGCTACCGTGGCAGCGTCAGCCAAAGGTTGTATACCGGCATTGCAAGGCGTAATCGTTGAATGGGCGTTGGCTACACCTATCATGGGCTTGGCAAAATCCTCCTCCTCATAGCCCAGTCCATAAAACATGGATCGATTAGGTGCCCGTTGTACACCCTCGGTAATATTGCGCGAGCGTCGGTTGATAGCCATGTGAAGTTCCTGTTGAGAATATAAAGACTGCGAATCTTAACGCTCTACCGATAGGAAGTCAGGTCCAATCTTAGCAGCGCGACCGGCAACAGCAGCACTGATCAGCTGGTGCAAATAGTTGAAGGGTGGACACATTTTCATCGCTTTATGGCCCGTTCGCGATTAAGGAGGACTATGATAGACAGCACACAATAAAAATTCCCGCTACAGGTGGCTAATTCCATGACGGAAACCAGGCTCACGTTCTGCTCTCTCTGCGAATCATTTTGCGGACTCGAAGTTGATGTAAAAGACAATCGCATTGCGGACATACGACCGGACCCGGAGCACGTCGTCTCCAACGGCTACGTGTGCGTGAAAGGCACCCGCTTTGATTCGGTACAACATAGCCCCGACCGCATTATCGAGCCCATGAAACGAACTGGCGATAAATGGGAAGCTATTTCCTGGGAACAGGCCCTCGACGAAATAGCAGAAAAAATTCGCAGCATTATTGACCGTGACGGCCCTCAGGCTTTTGGGAATTTCGTCGGCGCTCCCGGCGGGGCCAACCTGATGTCACCGATATTTCGCGGCGAGTTTTACAAGGGCATTGGCTCCAGCCGCATGTATGGCACCGGCAGCTGCGACACCACCAACAAGTTTCGGGTCAATGGCGACATGTACGGGTCAGCGATGCGTCTGGCCTACCCAGACGTGGATCACACCCAGTTTATGATGATCCTGGGCGCCAACCCTAACGTCTCTGGCAACACGCTTTACCACCTGCCACGTTCACGGGATCGCTTTGCCGGTATTATCGAACGCGGCGGGCGGGTGGTATGGATCAACCCGCGACGGGTTGAGTCTGCGCGCACCGGAGAACACTTTTTCATTCGCCCTGATACTGATGTATTTTTTCTGGCGGCGTTTTGTAACGAGATCTTCCGCCGCGACGCGCTTGACCATGAACTCATCGCCCGGACGATGAAAAACGTGGATGACTTAAAAGAAGCGGTAGCAGACTGGACGCCGGAGCGTCAGGCTGAGGTGACAGGTATCACCGCGGACGCCCTGCTGGAACTGGTAGACGCCTATCTGGCCGCTGACGGCGCGGCGCTG
The DNA here is from genome assembly GCF_026262625.1 of Candidatus Litorirhabdus singularis. Classification (GTDB taxonomy): domain Bacteria; phylum Pseudomonadota; class Gammaproteobacteria; order Pseudomonadales; family Halieaceae; genus Litorirhabdus; species Litorirhabdus singularis. Next base: position 1,501,397 of record NZ_SHNN01000001.1, on the reverse strand, counting down.
AACATGGCAACCGGGGTTAACCAGGGCCGCAGTGGCACTCTTTGTTACTGGTTGCTGGAATCAATTTCGGCTATTACCGGTAATTTTGATCGCCGCGGCGGCAACCTGATTGGCGAGGGCATCATCGATTTTGCCCTGCAGGCCAAAGATGACCCGGTATTAAAACTGGGCTTTCACCGCTCTGATGACCTGCCCACAGTATCAGGCCAACAACCGGCGGCGATGTTGGCCGACGATATTCTCAGCGGCGAGGTGCGCGGACTTTTTGTCGAGGCTTCGAACCCGATGCTGGCGGTGCCGAATCCGGGCAACCGTCTGGAGCACGCGCTGGGCGAACTCGAGCTACTGGTGTCGATTGACTGGTTTCGCAACGAGACCGGCAACCTGGCGCACTATATCTTGCCCGCCGCAACCTGGATGGAGCGTCCGGGCATGCCCTACGCCCTGCAGTCCTTCGTCGGCTGCACACCTACACCCTACCTGTATGCAGCGGACAAGGTACTCGACCCCCCGCCTGGGGTGCGTGAAGAGTGGTGGATATATACACGGCTGGCCGACAAATTTGGAGTGACCCTGATGGGCAGCCCTATGTTCAGTGGTATTCTGAAACTGGCGGCCCGGCTAACCGGTACCCGCTTGGGTTTTATCAATGTGCCTAAAATGTTGATCAGCGGCATGCTGAAACAATCCGGGCAACCGAATTTCAAGTCGATGCTCAAGGACCACCCCCACGGCCTGCGCCTGCCAGACAACCCTGGCAATAACTTTCTCGGTACCGATCGTGTGCTGACCGATGACGCGCTGGTAGACCTTGGCCCGCCAGACTTCGTAGCCGCGTTCAAGGAACGGGTTGAACCGTTGTTTGACGATGAAAGGGCCAATTTGGACAAGATGAAGTTAATCGGTAAGCGTGAGATCAAGCGGATGAACACCTCCTCTGCCAACTCGCCGCGGCTGGTCAAGGATAAAACCAATTACGCCTACATATCACCGGTCGATGCACAACGGTTGGGACTGGCCGAGCGGGACTACGTCGATGTGAGTAGCCCGCTAGACAGTATCACCCTGCCCGTGCGTATAACCGATGAGATGATGCCGGGAGTAGTAGCGATTCCACAATGCTGGGGGCATCAGAAGGCGGATGGTTTGCCGCATGCGCAACAACATCCGGGCGTAAACTCCAACTTCCTGGCCGGCGATGGCTATGCAAACGTTGAAAAGCTATCAGGTATGGCGCATCTGTCCGGCATCCCGGTGGACATGGTGCGCTCTGACCGGATCGCAAGCGCCTGAGCAGAGACGCGGCGGCCCGGTCGCAGGTTATGCAGGCCAAATATCCGGTCTAACAGGTCACTGGTGGCCTGCCCCAGGCGCGCAGGCGGCAGAATACTCGTCTTTATGTACATTACCCGGACAGTTCGGGCAATTTTCGGCGGTTGACTTGTCAGTACCATCTGAGCCGGTTAAGTTGTCAGGCATCCAGCCACAGCTGGCTTCAGTATTTCGCCAGGCGTAACACTTTCCAGCGAACATTCAGCAGCTGTAAGCTCCATCCGCGCGCTACGGCATATCAACAGGCAATGAGGTTTTGAAGCGTTATGGCGGCAAGTGTATCCGAGGTATTTCAGGAAGATTGGGTCATGATGGCCCTGCCGATATTCCTACTGGCGCTCGCAATTGAGGGCCGCTGGGCATTCAAGAGTCATCCCGAGATATATCAACGCAACGACTTCATGACCTCTATGGGGGTCATGGTACTAACGGCCTTTGTCGACGTGCTGCCCAAGCTGGCAGGCATCTGGCTTATGTTCGTGGTCTATGAGCTGTCGCCATTAAAGGACTTTGTCAGCACCAGCTGGCCCTGGTGGCTGCTGCTGTTTTTCCTCGACGATTTCACCTACTACTGGTTCCATCGCGGTAATCATGAAGTTCGCTTCATGTGGGCGGGCCACGTTTCTCACCACAACTCGCAGTACTACAACCTGGGCACAGCATTGCGTCAGGGCGTCGGTGAGCGGCTCATCAAATATCCCTTCTGGCTGCCGCTGGCCTTTTTGGGTTTCCACCCGGTGATGATAGTAACCATGATGAGTGTGAGCTTGATCTACCAGTATTGGCTGCACACTCAGGCCATCTACAAACTGCCCAGATGGATAGAATTTCTATTCAACACTCCCTCTCATCATCGCGTTCACCACGGCTCCAACGTCATCTATCTCGACCGGAATCATGCGGCCATATTGATCATCTGGGACCGAATGTTTGGTACCTTCAGCGAAGAGCTGGAAAGCGAGCGGGTTAATTACGGCATTACCACCAACATCAAATCCGGCAATGTATTCAGAGTGGCTTTTGATGAATACGCCAACATGTGGCATGACATTGCTCGCGCCCGCCGCTGGCAAGACAAACTGAAATATCTGCTCCTGGCGCCGGGGTGGAGCCATGATAAGCCGGATCAGCGATCCAATGCCCTGCGTGCGCAATTGCAGTGAATCGCGAAGCTGGCGTTGAGCGGACGGACGCTGGCAGCGGGGTTAGTGCGCTGACTGGATCTTGCTGAAATCTAACAGGTTTTCTGGTGGCGACCCCGTAATGCCGAGAACTTGTGCGCGCCGCTTCAAACAGATGTAGACCAGGCAGCTTATAAACAACGCAATCACCAGGGCGCCCACCCACTCTATTTTCAAAAAGTCTAATTGGAACAACAAGGTGAGTATCGCCAGCGTAACAACGTTGCCAAGAAAGTAGCTGCTATAGCCCAGACGCTGCAGCCCCAGAGACAGGTTGTCGCTATATAAACGAATCAGCGAATCCAGCGAATTAACGACAAACACGACGCCAACGAAGGCCATCAATACCGATACGGGCCCCTCAATCGATATGTTCTGCGTATAAATGCTGTAGAGCACAGTAAACCACAGGGCGATCAGCACGGAAGGAACCAGTAGCATGGCAAACAGCAGCTGCCAGGTTTTAAATCCACCGACGAAACGAGCGGTGAACTGGCCAATCATAATGCTCCAGGCAAACCACCAGTACAGGTAGAACTCGTGATAGCTGTTTATCGGTAATACAAAATTATGCAGCTGCTCAAAATAGCGGGTGACCAGGTTCAGGTTGGAGAAAAAAATGGTGACGCTATTGTCTGTGCCCAACACAAATAGCATTCCCATGAAGGCAATAAGGCCAAGAAACAGCGCCGTTGACCCGAGGCTCAGCAGACGCACATAACGCAAATTGGAACTGGAATGGACGGCAGCGGCAATGACCGCCAGAGCCATCAGGTAGAAGACACCGGTAATAGTTTCACCATCGCCCAATTGGGGCAGGTACCAGGGTAAATTGCTCAAAAACAAGCTGGCAGTAAAGGCGCATGTGCCAACAATAATGACGTTGTTTACCAGCTTTACGAACGGAATATCAAAGAACCTTACTTTCGGTTCAATCACGCAAAAGTAGAAGCAGGTAAGAAAATACAGACTCCAAACCAGAAAACCCCAAAAACCAAACTCTATCGCCAACGGGTTTGAAAAGGCGTACTCAGGGTTAGTCACTATATCCGCATAAACCGGAAATTCAGTGAGGGGAAACATGATTAGCCCCACGTCCAGGCCAGATGTAAACAGAATGGCAATGAAACTTACGGATCTAACCGGCGTAACACCTACACAGGTGACACCACCCCAACGTATTAGTACAAAGAGGTTCGCGGCCAGCGTAAGAATAATTCCAACAGATAACCAGGCAGTCATAAATAACTCTACGCGCGGTCGACAACGCGCCGCGGAACTCCGTTTCGCTGCGCGCTTTGCCACCCCTCAATCAGACCAACCTCAACAGACTCAGCAGCCAGCGGCGCAACGCCTTTAATGAGATCGGAGGCACGTTCTGCCAACATGATAGTCGGTGAATTCAAATTGCCATTGGTAATGCTCGGGAACACACTGGAGTCCACCACCCGCAGCGCGTGTATACCATGCACTCTGGTCTCGGAGTCTACCACCGCCATGACGTCCTCTCCCATTTTGCAGGAACAGGATGGGTGATAAGCGCTTTCAGCATTTGACCTTACGAAGGCATCAATTTCGGCATTGCTGACGATGTGCTCGCCAGGTTGAATTTCTCCCGCTCTGAAGGGGTCCATGGCCGGCTGATTGAGAATTTCCCGAGTCAGCCGCACGCAGGCTCTAAAGCCCTCGATATCCGCCTGCTCCTGCAAGTAGTTAAACTGAATCCAGGGCTTTTCGCCGGGATCTGCCGACAATGCTCTCACCCAACCGCGACTGCTGGGCTTGTTGTGCCCAATATGTACTTGAAATCCGTGGCCGTCGAAAGCGGATTTGCCATCGTAGCGCATCGCTGCCGGCAAAAAGTGATATTGCATATCAGGCCATTCCACCCCCGCTCGGGAGCGAATAAAACCGCAGGATTCAAAGTGGTTACTGGCACCCAGCCCGGTTTTGAAAAAGAACCAGCGCATACCGATCAACAATTTGCTGATTGGATCTAGCTTGCCATTCAGGGTGATCGGCTGCTTGCAGCGGTACTGGAAATAAAACTCCAGATGATCCTGCAAGTTTTGTCCCACCCCAGGCAATTCATGCTTAAGCTCTATGCCAGCTTCTTTGAGCACATCAGCGGGTCCTATTCCAGACAGTTGCAGCAGGTGCGGCGAGCCGATGGAACCAGCCGACAAAATCACTTCACGCTGCGCCATGACCTTATGAATTTTGCCTTTATGTTGATACTGGATACCAACGGCGCGCTTGTTTTCTAACAGCACTTTCTCCACCAGCACCTTCGTCCTGATGGTCAGATTAGGCCTGCTTTTGGCGGGCTTCAGATAAGCCAAAGACGTCGAACACCGGACGCCATTCTTGACCGTCATCTGCATTGGCCCGAAGCCTTCCTGCATTTTCCCATTGTAATCTGCTGTCGCGTTGTAACCCGCCTCCACACCGGCATCAACAAACGCCTGATAGAGTGGATTACGCATCTCGTTGCCCAGGTTAACTGCTAGCGGACCATCGTCAGCGCGGTATTCATCGCTGGCGCCGATCCAGCTCTCTGCCTTTTTAAAATAGGGCAGACAATGTGCGTAGTCCCAGTTATTGGCGCCCAGTGTTTGCCATTCATCAAAATCTTTGGCGTGACCACGTACATACACCATGCCATTAATCGACGAGGAACCGCCCAGCACTTTACCCCGATGACAGTCCAACTGCCTCCCATCCAGGTAGGGCTCAGCGGCGCTGACATAATCCCAGTTATATTTCGGCGTGTTCAGCGGATAGGACAGCGCCGTCGGCATTTTTATAAAAATGCTGTTGTCGCTACCACCACTTTCAACCAGCAATACCCGAGTATTGCGATCTTCGGTCAAGCGATTGGCCAGCACACAGCCGGCCGATCCTGCACCCACAATAATGTAATCGAACTGTTCCGGATTCTGGATAAACGTTCACCGCGTCAGGTTAAAGTGAAATTAGTCGGTTAAGGACGCTGCCTCTTCACGCAAGCGCTCGCGTACATCCATCAACACCATGCCGTAGTTATTATGACCACGGCGATCCCGGCCGCACCCCCAAAAATAATCGTACTGGCTATTCTCAACCAATGTTTTATCGCCGGTGGCAAGCAGTCGGCTGGCCACCTCGGGGTGGGTACGGCACTTGGTATAGACAGCGCGCGTCATTACCACTCGTCGCACCTTGGACCAGTCACGACGAATACGTTTGAAGCGCGTGCGACCCAGCTTGGCCGCTTGCTTGGGATGAGCCGCACTGCGCACTCGTTCACGATAGTCTTCATTCTCAAATTTCATGCCGTGGAAATAGTGTTCCACCGATGGCCAGAACACTTCTTCCAGCTCAAAACCATATTCGGAATAGCTGGACAAAGGCTCGTCTACGTCTGCACGTGAAAGAAATATGGAGTCTTCTTCTGATGGAGTTTCAAGCATAGGGCAGAGACTAGCAGCAGATCCTGTTGCCACCAAGTTATTAAGCCTCAGGGTTGATAATTGGCCGCCAGTCTATTGGCAGAATTGCGCTCCTGGGTGCTTCTCGAGCCTAGCGCGGAGCACCTGACTCAGGCGGCTCATTATCATCGATATCTGTGTCTGCTGAATCAATTGCCTCTGCATCCTGAGCCAACGCCAACTGTCGCTGCTGCTCCAATGCTTCGCGTTCAGCCGCCTGAAAGGCAAGCCGTTCGTGCTCGCCCAATGGCGCACCGGTGACGGTCACCGTAGTCGTAGCTGGTGCGGGTTGCAGAAAGCGGGCCAGCCAGACTGAAAATAGTCCGCCAAGCAGCGCTAAAGCCAGAACAATCAATGTGTCACGCCCATGGGGCGGCCCTATGCGCTGGGCCTGTGCATGAGGTGAAGCCACCACATCGACCTGAGGGTATTTTTCAACTTGCGAAGTCTGTACCTGCAACAACCGTGACTGTGCTGAACGGTTTAGTTGCTCAAGGTTCTCCAGGTCACTCTGCAGCGCCCGGTGCCGATCAAAGATCGCGCTAAACTCGCTGACCTTCTGTTTGTGCACCGCCAGCTGTTGCTCCAGGCTAGCGCGGGTGAGCTTAGCAGCGGCAGAACGCTGCCTCGCCTCATCCAGCACCTGAATACTGCCCGATGCCTTCAACGCGCCAATTTCGCGCTCTAGTTCCTCAATACGCCCGGGTATGACACTCAGCGTAGGCTGTAAGGCCAGATACTCACGGGTGTAACGTAAATCCAGCGCTGCCAGACGCGCCTGCAATTGCTGGCGCTCTTCTTCCAGTGCTCTGAGTTTGCCACGCTGCTGCTCCGGCACAAACTGTTCTTTCCGGGCTATAGCCTCACGTAAACTCTCCAGCTCTGATTGAGCGAGTGTTTCCGCTTCAAAAGCATTGTTCAGTGATTTGTTAAGTCCACCAAGCCGCGACAATGCCGCATTTTCTTCGCGCTCGGCGGACACAATATCGTGCTCACGACGAAACTCAGTCAGGGCATCGCGCGAGGCGTCCAAACGTTCCTGCATTGCCTCAACCTGACTTGAGAGTTGTTCGGTTGTGGTATCCCTGTTATTCAGAATCTCCTGCTCTCGCGCCTCTGTATAACTGCTGACCCAGTGATTGATCAGTGCTGGCAGTAGCTCAGGTTCGCCGCCCTGGGCCACCATCTCTACCAAATTAGTGTCCGCGATGGGCTGAACCTGCAAATACTCACGAATCTGCTGCGGATTGAGTGCGGGTAAGCCAGAGATAGCCAGCTTTTGCGTTACTGCGCCAAGTAGTACGTCGCTAAGCAGACGCTGACGCTGAATGGCCACATGCTGAATATCAGCTGCCTCGCTGATCTGATCTATCGCGGTTTTAGCCGAGGTTAACAGGGTGGCTCGGCTTTCATAGCGCGTGTCGCGGCTAAAGTTAAGTGCAGTGCCGAGTAGCGCGATGGCTAGAAACACGATCAGAAAGAGCTTTCCTGGCCTCAGCAGCAAACCGCCCGCCGGTGGCTGGCCAGCCTGCAGGCGTTCCAGTTTGGGTTGTGCCCCTCTCATTTATCCGTGTCCCTGCCTTGCTACTCTTAGTTACACGCAATGCTGGCACAGGCCGCGCCAAGAGCCAAGGTTTCTATGATATCAGTGCAAAGGCCCCCCGCGACGTTAGCGTTGTTTGCACTTGGGATACCAGAGGCTATGCTGTTGCGACAGCGTGACCTGTTTTCGAGGAGAGACGATATGAACTGGGAGGCACTAGGCGCAATCGCCGAGATGATTGGTGTAGTAGCTGTATTGATCACTTTGATCTATCTAGCTATTCAGGTGAGACAGGGCACTGCTGTGTCTCGAGAAGCCATTCTGCGGAACCAGACTGATCGCAATATGGATAATTCCAAATTCATCGCAGGCACTCCAGGCCTGATGGAACTCTATATCCGTGCGATGGACGACCCGGACCAGGTTACGCGCGAGGAAAGGTGGCGCTTTGGATCTTACATGTACGGCATGTTTCTGGACTTTCAGGAGGCTTATCACTTCAACAAATCACGGCGCCAGAAAGACTACTGGTGGCCGATGATCAGAAAGAATGTCGCGTTCTATCTAAGTCGGCCTGGCGGCAGAGCTTGGTGGAAATCGCAGGGACGGAATATGCTGGATGCCGAGTTCGTAGCATTTGTCGATAAGGAGATTTTGCAGGGTTAGCTGCGTCGTGCCAGGTTTTCTGTCACCACAGAGGCATCTAGTAGCACTTTCGCGCACCTTCCCTCTATTAACTCAAAACCTTTTACAGGTGCAAAGGGCATACTCGATCTTCAGCCCTTTCACGCTTTAGCGAAACGCGTCACCAGGGCGTGAATGTAAAGTTCTCCGACACGCTTCGGTGATCTGTCTTGATAAACCCACCATCAATAAAATCCGCCAGCCTGCACCCACTTATTTCCAGGTGCGAGCAACCTCTGTCATTGCAGTAACTTTACTGGCAACTGATGCCGCAGCAGGGTCCATGATCGACCAGGGCATCAATACGACACCGCGGATACCCAGAGCTGCCAACTGGTCGATATAACTATCTGATAACGGTTCGGCGGCAATGACATATTTGGCAGCGCTGCCATTGGATAACTCATCCAACGGTGCCAGCAGGACTTTCAGTTCCTCAACCGAGTGGTTCATGCCAATCCACCCTGCATTAGCTGCCGCTCGCTTGATGGAGCCTGCCGAATTGCCACCCACAAATATCGGCGGTGCAAACACTGGCCGCGGGGCCATACCCACGTTCTCAAAGTTGTAATGCTGACCTTGATAAGAAAACAGGTCGTTGGACCACAGCCCGCGCATCACATCGATAGCTTCGGTAAAGCGCTTACCGCGGGTGGCCGGATCATGGCCCAGTAAGGCCATCTCTTCGCCGTTCCAGCCCGGCGTAATACCAAGGGAAAAGCGGTTATCTGAGAGATCTGCCAGCGCCGCCGCTTGTTTGGCTACCGTAAACGGATCACGCATGCCCATAACATAGGAATAGGTCATAAACTGGAGCGTAGTGGTCACAGCAGCCATAGTGGCCGCTGTGGTCATCGGCTCGATATTGGGCGTCAGCGGATCATAGGGTATGTTCAGTAGTGGATGTCGACTCTGCTGCTCTTTCGGCAGCGCCACGTGGTCGGACAAGGCAACACCGGTATAACCCAATGACTCAGCTGCGCAGGCTATCGCTTTAACATCTGCTCCCAGATTACTTTCATGAAACCAGGCTAGCCAAAACTCCATGGTGCACTCCTGTCCTCTAATTGATCAAAGAAAGGTAACAATGTGCCAGCGGAGAGTCACTCAAACTTCGCACCTAAACTATCCTCCCAACTGCTCCACCAGCTTATCAATGACCGGCTGTCGCGCGGTTGTTTTTCGCCATACCAGGCCGATCGTTCGAACCGGCGCCGGATGGGTGAAAGGGACATAGCGGATATTGGCCTCCTCAGCCTGTACCGCAATGCGCGGCATAAAGGTAATCCCTGACCCCGCCTTAACCATCTGCCGCAACGTTTCCAGGCCTGTTGCCCGAAAGTCCTGTTCCTCTGCAATACCATTAAGCTGACACACCTCCAGCGCCTGATCCCGCAGGCAGTGGCCTTCTTCAAGCAGCAGCAATCGGTGATTTTTCAGCACACTCTGATCAATACTCTTTTGGCTCGCCAGTTCGTGCTCTGGCGGCACGGCCAGCAGAAACTCATCATCGAACAACGCCTGACTGACCAGAAAATCATCTCGCACCGGCAATGCCAGCAGGGCGGCATCAAGCTCGCCGTGGCGAAGCTTCTCGATGAGCACGGCGGTCTTTTCCTCGACCAGGATTAGCCTGAGATCAGGCAGCGACTGTTTCACTTTAGGTACCAAACTGGGAAAGATATAGGTCGACAGCGTAGGGAAGGCACCCAGCCTGAATTTGCCGGAAAGCGGGTCGTGGCTGCTTCTGGCAGCGTCTTGAATGGTATCGACTTCACGCAAAATACGCCGCGCCGACACTGCCACCTGTTCTCCGATTTCGGTAAGCATCACACGCCGATTGGTCCGCTCCAGCAGAGTAACGTCCAGCTCGGCTTCGAGCTTTTTAATCTGACCACTCAACGTGGGCTGGCTGACACAGCACTGCTCCGCGGCCCGGCCAAAATGCTGTAGCTCTGCAACAGCGAGAAAATAACGTAAATCCTTTATATTCATACTAAAGTCGATCCATATTCGGTAATACCTATCAATATCATTGAAACAAACGATTTTATCTATTCTTTCCCTGGAGTTAAAGTAAGAAATCAGAATTGAACGATGGCCTAACTAACCTCTCCTTTTCACCACAAGGACAAGGACCTGGCAGCTGCTGACACATATAACTCCGGCAGACATTTGGCCTCTGTACTACATTAGATAACGCCAGCAGATGACTGCTGGCGCGATAAGAAAATGCTGTGTACACAGCATCTCATCACGGGAGTCACATCATGAAAACAAGAAACGCGATTATGTCGGCGGCAATAGCAGGGGTGATGGCACTTTCCGTTGTCCCTGTCACCGCTCTGGGCGAAGTTTCCACCACAATATCCAAGCCTGCAGGAGCAATGGGCAGCGGTAAGGTCGCTGAAGGCGCACCCAAGAGCAATCAGTTCTGGTGGCCTGACCAGCTTGACCTGTCGCCTCTACGCGACCACGACTCGCGCTCCAACCCACTCGGTCAAGACTTCAACTACGCCGAGGCCTTCAGCCAGCTGGATATGACTGCGGTCAAAAAGGATATCGATGCGCTGCTCACCACCTCGCAAGACTGGTGGCCTGCTGATTTCGGCAACTATGGCCCTTTCTTCATTCGCATGACATGGCACTCCGCGGGCACCTACCGCACACTGGATGGGCGCGGCGGTGGCGACGGCGGCCAGCAGCGCTTCGATCCTCTCAACAGTTGGCCGGACAACGGCAACCTCGACAAAGCTCGCCGCTTACTGTGGCCGGTTAAGCAAGCCTATGGCGAAAGTCTGTCCTGGGGTGACTTAATGATTCTGGCAGGCAACGTGGCGCTGGAGAATATGGGCTTTGAGACCTACGGCTTTGCCGGTGGTCGTGCCGATGACTGGGAACCCGATCTTGTTTACTGGGGCCCTGAAGTAGAGATGCTGGCCAGTGATCGTCATGAGAAAGATGGCAAGCTGCAGCGTCCATTGGGCGCAACTCACATGGGCCTTATTTACGTCAACCCTGAAGGTCCCCGTGGCAAGCCTGACCCGGTAGGATCCGCCAAAAATATCCGTACAGCTTTCGGACGCATGGCGATGAATGACGAGGAAACTGTCGCCCTGATAGCCGGCGGCCATACTTTTGGCAAAATGCACGGCGCGCACAAGCCTGCAGATTGCGTAGGACCTGAGCCAGGCGCGGCAGGCATTGAAGAGCAAGGCCTGGGTTGGAAAAACAGCTGTGGCAAAGGGCACTCTGAAGACACCACAACCAGCGGACTGGAAGGCGCCTGGACCCAGGCTCCCACCCAGTGGACCAGCCTGTATCTGCAAAACCTGCTCAATCTGGAATGGGAACAAACCCGCAGCCCTGCCGGCGCTATTCAGTGGACTCCCACTGACGAGTCGATGCACAGCTCAGTTCCCGACGCGCATGTCGAGGGCAAGTTAAACGCACCGGTCATGACCACGGCCGATCTGGCGCTAAAGTTTGACCCTCAGTATAAAGCGATTGCAGAGCGCTTCCTTGCTGACCCGGCTGAGTACCAGCTGGCGTTTGCCAAAGCCTGGTACAAGCTCACCCATCGAGATATGGGCCCCAGTGCTCGCTACCTGGGTGAAGACATCCCAGGCGAAGAGTTGATCTGGCAAGACCCGATTCCCGAGGTTGACCACAAACTCATCAGCACTCGTAATATCAAGTCTCTGAAAAAGGACATCCTTGACTCGGGTATAACCGTTCCTGAATTGGTTCGTACCGCCTGGGCGTCAGCGGCCAGCTTCCGCAGCACGGATATGCGTGGTGGGGCAAACGGTGCACGCATCGCCTTGGCCCCACAAAAGGACTGGACTGCCAACAACCCTGAGGAGCTGGCTAGAGTCCTGAATACGCTGGAAGGTATTCAGGCAGACTTTAACGATTCCCATCGTAGCAAAGTGTCCCTCGCCGATCTGATCGTACTGGGTGGCGCGGCCGCTATCGAGCAAGCTGCAAAAGATGCCGGGACCAAGGTAACTGTGCCATTTACTCCTGGCCGCGGCGATGCCTCGCAGGCTCAGACCGACGTGGCGTCGTTTGCACTGCTGGAGCCACGAGCTGATGCCTTCCGTAACTACTTCAATGCGGAAACCAGCTATCGTTCCCCAGCCGAAATGCTGGTGGACAAGGCTGATCAGCTGGACCTGACGGTACCTGAAATGACAGCGTTAGTAGGCGGCATGCGCACGCTCGATGCCAACACTGATGGAGCCCAGCACGGGGTTTTCACCGACCAGCCAGGCATGCTGACCAACGATTTCTTCGTGAACCTGTTGGATATGTCGACTCGTTGGCAGAAGGCTGGTGATGACGGCATTTACCAGGGCGTAGATCGTGCTTCAGGCGAAGTAAAGTACACCGCTACACCGGTAGACCTTATCTTCGGCTCAAACTCGGAGCTACGAGCTATCGCTGAAGTGTATGCCTATGACAATGCCCAGGAGCGTTTTGTTAACGATTTTGTGGCAGCGTGGACCAAAGTGATGCAACTCGATCGCTTTGACCTGATGAAGTAGAACCAAAGCTCCGAGGGTGACTGCGGCGGCAACTCCTGTCGCAGTCACCCTTCTTTCGTTTAAGTCAGAACACAACCCTTCCCGCCCCAATCATGGACCGCATCACTCACGAACCCCTAGTGAGGACTGCCCACCAGCGTGATAGTCTTAGCGACTTAACCGAACCGGGAGTTTCGTATGCAACAGGCAGATATTGGATTAATTGGTCTCGCCGTGATGGGTCAGAACCTGGTTCTGAATATGAGCGATCATGGTATTCAGGTAGCAGTTTACAACCGGTCGACGGACAAGGTGGATGCGTTTATCGCCGGCGGTGCGCAGGGAAAATCCATTACCGGCCACCATTCAATAGCTGATCTTGTTGCACAGCTTAAGGCACCTCGCCGCGTGATGCTGCTGGTAAAGGCGGGCGCAGCGGTCGATGAAACCATCGCAGCCATTACCCCACACCTGGACCCCGGCGACATTATCATCGACGGCGGCAACTCCCATTTCCCCGACTCCAACCGCCGCTTTGAAGAGCTTAAAGAACAAGGCATTTACTTTATTGGCAGCGGCGTTTCCGGTGGCGAGGAAGGCGCCCGTTTTGGACCCTCTATTATGCCGGGCGGCGATGAACGCGCTTGGCCCGCAGTCAAAGATATCTTTCAGTCCATCGCCGCCCAGGTAGACGACCAGCCCTGCTGTGAGTGGGTAGGGCCTGCCGGAAGCGGCCACTTTGTAAAAATGGTCCACAACGGCATTGAATACGGCGATATGCAATTGATTGCAGAAGCCTACGACCTACTGCACCGCGGCCTTGGCATGAGTGCCGATGAATTACACGCGGTGTTCAGTGAGTGGAACCAGGGCTTACTGGACTCTTATCTGATTGAGATTACTGCCGACATTTTTACCGTCAAAGACGAAGACGGTGCTCCACTGCTGGACAAAATTCTTGATGCCGCCGGCCAAAAGGGCACCGGCAAATGGACAGCAATGAATGCCCTGGATAACGGCACGCCACTCACGCTGATCACAGAAGCTGTCTATGCCCGTGCACTGTCCGCTCGCAAGCGCGAGCGATTGGATGCGAACGCGGCGTATAAGAGTCACTCCATCCCAATAGCTGGCGACCGTGACAGCGCAATCAGCGCCATACACGATGCGCTCTACGCGTCCAAAATTATCTCTTATGCGCAGGGATTCATGCTGATGAGACAGGCCGCCGTCGATTTCGAATGGCCGCTGAACTATGGTGGTGTGGCCCTGATGTGGCGTGGCGGCTGCATCATCAGGAGTCGCTTTCTGGACAATATTAAACAAGCCTATGACAAAGACCCGGAGCTGGAGAACCTGTTACTGGATGACTTCTTCATAGAGCAAATTCAGCGCGCCATGCCGGGCTGGCGTGCCGCGGTCAAACTAGCTATCGACGCTGGCATACCGGTACCGGCGATGTCATCTGCCCTGGCATTCTTCGACGGCTATTGTTCGGGCACGCTGCCCGCAAACCTGATTCAGGCACAGCGCGATTACTTCGGTGCGCACACTTATGAAAGGGTCGACAGGGAACGCGGCGAACGCTTTCATACGGACTGGGCCGGACTCAATGGAAACGCTATTTCGGGGGCTTACGACGCATGAACACAAAACCTCTGGCAACAAGTACAGTGCTGTGAGTCAGGACTGTACGTTTATTATTTTTGGCGCCACCGGAAACCTTAGCCAGGTAAAGCTGATACCTGCGTTGTATCACCTGGATCAAGCCGGAAAGCTTACCGATGGCCTGCGGATTATGGCCTGCGGCAGACGTGACTGGGGTACTGACGGCTTTTTGGACAAGGCGAGGAGCTGGGTTGCGGCCAAGGCTAGAGGCGATATCGATCCGATAACGTTGGAGAAATTTTGCGCGCGTATCGAGTACTTCCGGGGAGACCTTGAAGAGAGTGCCATGTACCCACGTCTGGCCGCACACCTGCACCAGCAGGGCCAATCCAATCTGGCTTTCTATATGGCGATCAAGCCCCAGGACTTTGGCGCGGTAACAGACCAACTTAGCAACAACAAATTGCTGGATGAAACTCATGGCTGGCGTCGCGTCGTCATTGAGAAGCCTTTCGGCTCTGATCTGGAAAGCGCGCAGGAATTACACCAAACCATCTCCAAGCGACTCGAGGAGCGTCAGGTGTTTCGCATTGACCATTACCTGGCCAAAGGTATGGTACAAAATGTACTGGTATTTCGTTTCGCCAACCTGCTGCTGGAACCACTGTGGAACCGCAACTATATCGACCATATTCAGATTACTCACAGCGAACAACTGGGCGTTGGCTCCCGCGGGAGCTACTACAATGAGTCAGGCGCGCTCAGAGACATGCTGCAAAGCCACCTGATGCAATTGTTGACGCTGATCGCCATGGAATCTCCTGTGTCGATGGCAGCCGAAGATATGCGCGACGAGAAAGTGAAGGTACTGAAGTCGATACGGCCGCTACAGCCAGAAGATGTCCACGACCACACCCATCGTGCTCAGTACGCCACCGGGGCGATTGACGGAGATTCCGTGGCTGGCTATCTCGAAGAGGAAGGTATTCCGGCCGATTCAAATACCGAGACCTATGCCGCACTCAAACTGCATATCGATAATTGGCGCTGGCGGGACGTACCGTTTTACCTGCGCACCGGCAAGCGAATGAAAGAAGCACGCTCAATGATTTCAATCTGCTTCAAACAACCGCCGCAGCAGTTTTTCAAGGGTACTGGCGTAGATTCGCTGCAACGCAACTGGTTGGTGCTGGGCATTCAGCCAGAAGAGTGCCTGCGAATAGAGATGACGGTCAAAGAGCCCGGGCTGGAAATGCTTACGCGCGCTACCAGCCTGGATGCCAGCTTTGCAGATAGCGACGCAAGGGGCACGGACGCCTATGAAGATCTATTGCTGGATGTGATTGAGGGCGATCAATCACTATTCCTGCGCTGGGACGAAGTGGAGTGGGCCTGGCGCATAGTAGACCCGGTCATCCGGGCCTGGGCCGCGGACGATGAGACCATAGACACTTACAAGGCCGGTAGCTGGGGCGCCATCAAATCACGACGTTTGTTCGACAACCCAGAGATCACCTGGCGCCATAGTCTTGGCCCGGACTAAAAGACGGCGTTAAACCGCTACTTGGGCGAATACCAGATAGCTGAAGTGTAAGCACGCTCCTGTGCTACCAACTCCGCTGCCTCAGGCAGCTCTGCACCTAAGCGCACTTTGTCATACAGAACCCAGCGCGGAGTTGGAATTTCCAGTACACGTACGTAATAGAATGCAGACTCTTTCGGATCAAAGTCCGGGTCAGTCCAGACCGCGCTCAGCTGGCCAGCACCAATGCTATTGCTCCAAGTGGCCGTTTCCAGGTCTACGGTATTACCCACCGGCTGCTTGCAGCGGCCGCTCTTATCGATTTTACGGCCATCAGACACCGCAACGTCATAGACCCTTTCATGGGTCTTCCCCTTCGCATCCATCCATCCTTTTATAACCTGCGCCCTATCCAAGGTACCGCTCAAAGGGTCCATGCTGGCCTGAACCATAAAAACTGGCGCCTTCTTACCTCGCGTTTTTTGCAGATCTCCGCCCATGGGTACGCCTTTGGCGTAGCCGATGTCTACGGAATTACTGGCAGTGATGTCTTGCTCCTTGAAGTCCCACCCACCAAAGAAACGAACCGTCATCCGCGGCCCTGTGGTGGCATAGGTTTCCTTGCGCTCCATGGCGTCAAACAGTGCCGTCCGCGTGTTTTCATGAGCCCAGATGCCCGTATAGCCAGATGCCACCAGGGTATAACCGGGAATTTCCCCCAGCTCAGATTCTACAAACGGATGACTGATACGGTCTTTACTGGGCTCAACACTGGTCGACTTGCCAAAAAAGTTATCCTCATCCGCGGTGGCCAATGCAGTGTGACTATCGGTCGCCCCGCCAACTCCAAACTTATAGGGATTAACGCCGAATTTTTTCTCCAGCTGTAAGCCCAGCTTCAAGGCTTCACGGCCGTATTCCCCTTTCAGCATCGCGGGGGTTTTCAACTCACTCAGATCCAGATTGCCAACCGCCCAATTCTCATAATCGGCAAACTCATCATCGGGCGAAAGGCTCGGATGCGTTTCGCCATCACCCTTGATCTGGGTGATTTCATAGTGCGGTTCCCAGCGCGCGCGCTGTGTTACATATTGCTTATCAACTACGCCACCGTGGTAGGTTTTTTCGGTAGGAAACATCCAGCCGTTGGAAAGGTTGCCGTTGTGGGCAAAGGCGAAGACTCGACCGCCAGTTTTGCTCTCATAATCCTCAAGCCATTTGTACAAGGATTTGGGGTTAGTGCTGCCGGTAGGTGGTTGCGTGGTGGCAGGATCGACCATTAGCGCCTTGTCAGCATTGTCACGAAAAATCACATTACGGTGCAGGTTGAAACCCTTGGGCACGGAGGTCCACTCATAACCAATAAAGGCGGTAAACAGCCCAGGTTCATTGTGGTGCTCTGCATTGTCGACAATCTCTTTCCAGACTCTGGTAAACACTTCTGAGCCGGGACTGTAATCTTTAACCAACGGCTCGGGCACGGTCATCTGGGAAAAATTCTGAATCAGGTCAAAAGCAGCCTCTGCAGCTGCTTGCCCACCTTTTACAAAGCCTTCGTGCCACTCCCTGCCTTTGGCCTCGGCAAGGATATTAGGCGCACCTTCCTTAATATCTGTCGCTATGCCCATCATGTCGGAGTGATCTGCGACCACCATCCAATCCAGGGGTCGAGCCAGCTGCACCGGTATACCAGAAGAAGCGGTTATCTTTTCTCCCCGAGCGAGACGATAAGCCTCATCCGGGCCGAGTATATTCCCGAACAAACCCGCATCCAGGGACAAGCCGGTGTGCAAATGGGAATCGCCCCAATAGACATTGGTTGCATGCGTTGTATTTGCCGGGGGGGAATACTTTTTCGCTGCGTCAGAGGGCCCATCTGATGATGCTTGGACAGAAAAGGTAGTCAGTGACAACATCATTGCGAGCATAGAGTTACGTGCTAGTACGACGGCATTCATTATGTATTCCCCATATTGGTCTTTTATTATTGCTTAACCCTTTATACCAAATGCTCACGCCATGTTACTCGTGATCCTTTGGGCTATCGCACCATTATATAGTTATAGATCCTACAAAGCCCGCATGCAAGCGCCTCTACCACTCGTTCAATGATGGCCCCAGAATATGTCTGGAACGACTGATTGCATGCTGGCTGTGACCAACGATCAGTGGATCTGGGTTATTCACCAACTTTTCATCTTTGTTCGGGTAATCCAGACTCGACAAAAAGTGCTGCATACAGGCAATTCGACCGCGCTTCTTGTCAGATGACTTGACGATTGTCCAAGGGGCATCTGCGGTATCTGTGTAAAAGAACATGGCCTCCTTGGCCTCAGTGTAGGCCTCCCACCTATCCAGTGAAGCCCGATCAATCGGCGAAAGCTTCCACTGCTTAAGAGGGTCGTTCTCACGGCGGCTAAAGCGTGTGCGCTGCTCCTCCTGCGTAACCGAGAACCAATACTTGAACAGCTTGACCCCACTGCGCACCATCATACGTTCCAGCTCCGGGGTCACTCGCATGAACTCCAGATACTCTTCCGGCGTACAAAACTCCATAACACGTTCGACACCCGCCCGGTTGTACCAGGAGCGATCAAACATCACCATCTCACCCTCGGTGGGCAAATGTTTGATGTAGCGCTGGTAGTACCACTGACCTTTCTCGGTGTCCGTTGGCTTTTCCAATGCGACCACACGGGCGGCCCGCGGGTTGAGGTGCTCCATGAAGCGTTTGATGGTGCCACCCTTACCGGCCGCATCCCTACCTTCAAACAACACCACGACTTTTTGCCCGGTTTCCTTTACCCAATGTTGAACCTTGAGTAACTCAACCTGGAGACTCTTCTTTTTCTTCTCGTATTCAGCGGAGGGCATTTTGCTGCTGTAAGGATACTTACCGCTCTGGAACAAGGCCTTGATCGCTTCAGGGTCACGCCGCATCTCTGCCAATTCATGCAATAACTGAGCGCCATGAGCATCGCTTTCCGGGATTAGCTCTTCCACATCCTTCAATTCCGCTGTGCTGCGCTCATGTTCAGTCATCTCCACATCCTTTTGGTGCAAAAACGATCACTGTAGCCGAGTAAACGCTGGTGCCGCCATGATGCGCATCAAAGAAATTTGAATACGCACTTAACCGACGCGTATTATCAGTCATTCCACCCGTCTGTTCGTCTGGCTTTGATGTGCATCAACGCAGGCTACATCCGTGTGTTTATGATACTGGGCGTGTCTAATCAATAAGTGTGGGTTACGTAAAGCCCGCCAGGTGGTCTTTATGATGAGCAGGTTCAGGAAGTATTCTGCGGGTTTTTTATTACTCATACTTATCCCCCAGACACTCGTTGCCCAGCAACAAGGCGCTGAACAAGTAAAGCAGCTTGAAAGCGATGGCATCGAGCGCACTGAGCAAGGTCGCGATACCCAGCAACAGGTTGATGCCATGCACGGCAGAAGCCGTAATCTGGTCGATGAGTACTATACCCATCTAAAGCTGGTTGAAGGCCTGCAGCTTTACAACACAATGCTAGGCAAACAGCTGACCAGCCAGCGGGAGGAGATTGAGTTACTGCGGTCTTCTATTTCTGAGGTGGCGGTAGTTTCTCGGCAAATTCTTCCACTGATGGCCAGGATGGTCGATGGGCTGGAACAGTTTATAGAACTGGATGTGCCCTTTCTGTTAACAGAGCGACGCCATCGGGTGGCCAAGCTGCGCGGCTTAATGTTGCGCGCAGATGTGACTGTGGCAGAAAAAGTACGGCGGGTTATGGAGGCCTATCAGGTAGAAAATGATTACGGACGTACCATAGAGGCCTATAAAGCAAAACTTCAGCTCCAAGACGCCAGCTTCGACGCAGATTTTCTCCGCATCGGTCGCGTAGGCCTGCTCTACCGCACCATAGGCAGCGACGAGGTGGGGTACTGGGATAGTAAACAGAATACATGGGAGCCGCTTGCCAATTCACCCTGGCTGCGGCATATCGAGCAGGGCCTTAGGGTAGCGCGTCAAGAAGTCGCGCCCGAGATGATTTCCATTGCGCTTGATCCGACTCAGGAGATAGTCCGATGAGAATTTTTTTCACAGGATTGCTACTCATAGCAACGGCGTTCGGTGCATCAGCTCAGCAAACTTCAGAAACTCTAACACTGGACGGCTTACTGGAAGCAGTGCGCGAAGGAAGAGTGATTGAGAAAAAGGAGAACACTCAACGGCTCAAGCGTTTTCGTCAGGAAGAAAGCAGCCGGCAGGAAATGTTGGATAATATTATTACTGAGCAAACGCGGCAAGAAACGCTCAGCAAGCAGCAAGAAACCGAGTTTGACGTTAATGAAGAAGAAATTGCCGAGCTGGAAGAAAAGCTTGGCGAACGCATGGGGTCGCTGAAAGAATTGTTTGGCGTACTCCAGCAGGTTGCAAGTGATAGCCAGGCGCAGTTCCATGGCTCTTTGACACAGCTGGACTACCCCGAACGTAATACCTTCCTGGTCGATTTCGCGGGCCGCATGGGTCAAGCCAATCGCTTGCCAGCACTGGCAGAGATTGAAAAAGTCTGGTTTGAGCTGCAGCAGGAGATGGTGGAGTCCGGCCGCATTGTTACGAGCACCCGCAATATTATTGACCGCTCCGGACAAGAGGTGGAGGCTCAGGTCACCCGCGTAGGATTGTTCAATGTGGTTGCTGACGGCAAGTACCTGCAATACATCCCTGAAACCGGCCGCTTGGTAGAGTTTGCCAGACAGCCCGATTCTCGTTATCTGCAGGGCCCCAAAGCATTGGCCGCCAACGATTCCGGGGCATTTGTTTTTGCGATCGATCCTGTGCGAGGACAGCTTCTGGCAATCCTGACGCAGGCCCCGAACCTTTCGGAACGCATAGGTCAGGGCGGGGTCATTGGCTACATCATCATAGGTCTAGGAATTTTCGGCGTCTTGCTTGCTGTATCGCGTTTCGTCATCCTCATGCTGGAGTCGCAGCGCATTCGAAAGCAGTTGGGCGAACTTTCCAGCCCCCGTGACGACAATGCGTTGGGGCGAATATTGCTCGCCTATAAGTCACTGACCAGGCTTAACGTAGAGACGCTGGAATTGAAGATGGGAGAGTCGGTGCTCAAGGAAGTCCCGCGCATCACTCGCTATTTATCGCTGCTGAAAATAATAGCCGCGGTAGCACCGCTACTGGGGCTGTTAGGTACTGTCACTGGCATGATTGTCACCTTTCAGGCGATCACTCTGTTTGGTGCTGGTGACCCCAGACTTATGGCCGGCGGGATATCCCAGGCACTGATTACAACCGTATTGGGTCTGAGTGTGGCGATACCGGTTCTATTGCTACACAACGTGGTGCAAAGCCGGGCCCGTTCAATTACCGATATCTTGCAGCATGAGGCAGTGGCTGTGGTGGCTCACCAGGCTGAGCAGGCGCAGCAGCAGTGATGGTATTCATCGACACGGTGCTGCCATGGCTGGGCGACCTGTTAGCGATGGGTGGCAATATCCTCGCACTGATACTTATTATGGCGATGCTGATTTGGTCGCTTCTGTGTGAGCGGATCTATTACCTTTACTTTCTCTACCCAGAACAATTACGGAGCGCAGTCCGGCTATGGGAAGCTCGCGAAGACAAGGTCAGCTGGTACGCGCTGCAATACCGCGAGCATTTGCGGCACCGCATCAACGCAGACTTAAATCGCAGTTTTGGGCTGATCTCGACCATCATCAAGATCTGCCCCCTCTTGGGCTTACTGGGTACGGTAGCCGGTATGCTCGAAGTATTTGACGCGCTGGCAGCCACCGGCACCAACAATCCACGCTCGATGGCCGCTGGGGTCTCCAAAGCAACAGTCTCAACCTTGGCTGGCATGGTGGTAGCAATCTTTGGACTACTGGGTTCCAGATTCACTGAAAACCGTGCCGTAGCTGAACGCAGCGCGCTACCGGCGCGACTAGCCTACTTGGGAGTCGAAGATGCGTGATTTTTTAAAGAGTCCAATCGAGGAAGAAGAAAGCTCGATCGATATCACGCCGATGCTCGACGTGGTATTTATCATGCTGATTTTTTTCATCGTTACGGCCACTTTTATCAAAGAAGCTGGGATCGACGTCGACAAGCCCTCGGCGGCCACCGCGGTGCTACAGGAAAAGGCCAGTATTCTTGTGGCAATCGATGCCGATAATAACGTCTGGATAAATCGCCGACAGGTCGATATTCGATCGGTGCGCTCTATCGTTGAAAGATTGCATGCTGAGAACCCCAAAGGAACACTGGTGATCCAGGCCGACAAAGAGTCCAAGAACGATACGCTGGTACAGGTTATGGATGCCTCGCGTCGCGCCGGTATCTATGACATAGCACTTGCCGCCAATGACTCCTGAGCCAGACAGTATTGCCGCAATGGAGTCTGCACTGCGCATCCGCCACGATGCCCGCTATTTCGCACGACTGTTGTTACAAATTCTGTTTGGCACCGGCGCCGCGCTAGCGCTGGCCTGGTTTATGCAGTACCTGATTCAGTCATCCGACCTGCGCATGGAAAGCGCCAATCGTTTGCTGATGCTGGACTTCGTGCGCATAAAGCGCGACGAGCAGGTAGAGCGTAAACGGCGCACCCCCGACCGCCCCCAACTCAGCAAAGCGCCTGATATACCGCCGCTAAAACCGAGCACAGCAGATACCAGTGGCCAGTCGCTTCAGGTATCGGCTATGCCTGCCAACGTAGATATCGGCATAGACAACAACAGTAATGGCTTTGGCGCCGGCGAAGGCGACTATCTACCGATTGTCAAAGTCGCACCAATTTATCCGCGTTCGGCAATGATGAAAGGCGTGAGCGGCGAATGCCTTGTGCGCTATACCGTGACTACCTCGGGGACGGTGAAGGATGTAGAAGTGGTGCAGGACGAATGCACTGATGCCATGTTTCATCGGGCCTCTATCGAGGCAGCCAAACGCTTCAAATACAAACCGCGTGTGATTGGTGGTGCCGCCATCGAGGTTAGGGGTGTCTACAACATGTTCTACTACAATGTCGTTGACAAGGCGAAATAGCATGCCAGTCGCAAAAGCAGCTGCTATCTGTCTCTGGGTATTGATATGGCTGATTCCGCAAGCCGCGGTAGCGGAGAAATCCTCCGGCATGACCAAGGCAACCTACGACAGAATAGCCGCAGTACAAGAACTCTTTGAAGAAGACGAGTGGGACACAGCGATCGAAAAGCTAGAGGCGATTACCACAGGAAGAGTCAGCAGCTACGAGCGGGCACACGCCTTCAATATGCTGGGGTTCGCCTGGTATCAGCTGGATAACCTGGACCGCGCTATGGAATCTTACCGTAGCGCTCTGGCACAGGAGGACATACCGGTATCGCAAACCCGCTGGCTGCTGACAACGATTAGCCAGGTTGCGCTAATGGCAGAAGATTATGTCGCTGCTGAACGCTACGCCATGGATCTGGTAGAGCTGAAATACGAGTTACCGCCAGAAGCGGCATCCTGGGTTGTGCTGGCGCAAGCGCGTATCGGTCAGGAGAACTATGCCGGAGCACTGTCGCCGATGCTCACGGCCATTGCCACAGAGCGCGATGCCGGTAACAAACCCCGTGAAGAGTGGCTGCTACTGCTTTCGTCAATTTACTATATGGACGAGAGCTTTGAGCCAATGCGCGACGTGCTATACGAATTAGTGGCTCTGTACCCTAAAGAAAAATATCTCATCAATCTTGCCGCGTTGCACGGCGAGTTAGGTGATTCAGAAAAGCAACTGGCGCTGGTAGAGGCTCTACTCGACGACGAAGGCCTGCAGAGAAGTCAGCACAGGCTGTCACTGGTCAACCTGTTCTTTGCTAATGGTCTACCTTACAAGGCCGCAAAACTCTTACAGCAAGAAATCGATTCGGAACGTATAGAAGCCAACAAACGCAATCTGGAGCTTCTATCCCAAGCCTGGTATATGTCGGGTGAGAAAGATCGAGCAATTCCACCGTTGGAACAGGCCGCCGCGATATCAAAAGAAGGGGAGCTGCATATGCGGGTGGCGCGACTATACATGGATGATTATAACTGGCAAGGCGCTGAGATCGCTGCGCAAAAAGCAGTCGACATAAGCAGCGGCGAACAACTGGGGGAAGCTTTGCTCTTGCTGGGAATGGCAATGGTCAATGCGAAAAACCTGGAGCCGGCAAAGCCAGTACTAGCCCGCGCCGCAGAGCACGAGAACGTGGCAGAATGGGCCAGTCAATGGCTAAACTTTGTTGCTACTGAGCAACGACGCATAGCTGCTATGCAGGCCATGCATTGAGGGTATAATCCTGTACTCGGCCACATAGGCTCGCCAGTGAAAGGCGAAGCACTCAGAATTCCGTATGAGGCCGCCGTCCGCAGCAGGAGTAAACCCCTCAATGTACTACGGTGAAAGACTCAACAGTATTAGCCATCTGGTAGGAGCTGTTTTTGCGCTGATCGCATTTGGCGCTCTGCTGACAGCGGGAATACAGACGAATGACCCGATGGTCATTGTCGGATTCACCACATTCGGCCTGACTATGGTGTTGCTGTATACCATGTCGACGCTCTACCACAGCTCCAGAGCACCCAGACTAAAAAATGTCTTCAAGCTACTGGACCATATCTCCATCTACCTACTGATAGCAGGTAGCTACACGCCTTTTATGCTGGTGAGCATGTACGACAGCGATGGCATCAAGATTCTGACTCTGGTATGGACATTAGCTATTATCGGCATCAGTTCTGAGATATTTTTGTCCGGGCGCGTTGTCAAAGTCAGCCAAATTATTATCTACCTTGGCATGGGTTGGGCCTGCTCTCTGGAATTCGCCAGCCTGAGGAGCGCCCTCCCCGAGGCGGGTTTTTGGTGGCTGGTCGCTGGTGGCATCGCCTACACCACCGGTGTCGTTTTCTATGTATTGGACAAAGCCAATTGGCTCGATCACGCCCACGGCATCTGGCACTTTTTTGTACTGGCCGGTTCCCTCTGCCACTTTGTAGCTGTCATTGGCTATGTCCGCTAGCTGAGTTTCCTGCGCCAGACTAACGCAAGCAGCGGCCACACACTCCCACGGCGCGTGTTTTCAGAGATAATTAGTGTAATACATTAATTGACTTTTGTATTACATTGTAATTAACTTAGCGCTTAACACCAACATGATTGGTGTATGCACCGGGGAGTACATCATGGCCAAAGAATCCGAGCCCACAAAGCGCAAGCGCCAACAAACCAAAGACCGCGTATTGCAGGCGCGCATCCCTGAGCAGCTCGATGAAGAGCTGCGGGATCGCGCGGAGGAACTCGGCCTGTCCGTTTCCACCATCGTGCGTAATGTGCTGTTGAACACCTTTGAACTGGTGGAAGGCGTTGTCATCGACAGCACACACATTGCAAGAGCACTCACCGGCAGAGGTGAGGCAACAGCTGCACCTGACGCAGAAGCGACCGTCATTGGCTGGCAAGAAGTAACACTCAACCAGAATGGTATATGCGATGACTGCAACGCCATTCTTCCTATGGGCGAGCGCGCAGCAATAGGCGTGCCAACCGGCCCACGCGCCGTTCTGCTATGCACCAGTTGTCTGACTAGATTCACATCTGCAGCCGCAGCCGCCGCTAAACCAGCAACCAAGAAACCTGCAAAGAAGCGAGTATCCAAACCGGCACCTGCTGGCAGCAAGAAAGGCGCATGACACATTTTCGCTGCATCCATCCGCCGCGATGACTCAGGAGATAGCACCATGGAAACTGGAAAAACGATCAGAGGCAGCACCAAACTTGCGTTTGACTTTGCTCATGGCGTGACAAACATTGCCGAGGGCATGTATCGCAACATCGCAGCAACACCGTTAC
This sequence comes from Candidatus Litorirhabdus singularis, assembly GCF_026262625.1. Taxonomy (GTDB): domain Bacteria; phylum Pseudomonadota; class Gammaproteobacteria; order Pseudomonadales; family Halieaceae; genus Litorirhabdus; species Litorirhabdus singularis. The sequence goes on along the minus strand of NZ_SHNN01000001.1, from coordinate 1,475,674 downwards.
CGCTGGGCGAAGAACCCGAAGGGCGCGCGCAGGGCATTGCAGGCCTGGTACATGAGTCAATCAGACGGGTCATTCGTACCACCAGCGGTACTGCTGACTGGATACTGGAGCGGCTGGCGCCAGACCTGGATCGTACACTGCCAGCAGGCCCGCACCGCGAAGCAATAATTGCAGCCTTGAACGGTGTTTGTGGAGATCACCTGGCTAACAGCGGCAACCCACTCGCCATACCGATGCAGCTTCGGATGCTATTGCCTCCGCTGGAACAATCAAAAGAAACCGCGGACAGCAACTGCCTGGCCGACGAGCAAGCGCCGAAGCAGGAGCAGACCAAAGCCAGTCTTTTTGAAGTAGAGAAACGCTCTATAGAGATCCACCCGCAACCCAACGCACTAACAGACGATGCCTTTAACCCCACTGGCAAACTTTTGATACTGGTGCACGGCTTGAGCATGAATGAACGCGAATGGACCTCGCATCAACACAACCATGCCGAGGCACTGGCTGAAAACAGCGACTACACGCCGGTTTACGCGCTCTACAACTCGGGCCGCAACATCTCAACCAATGGACGCGAGCTATGCGACCAGCTGACGGCTCTGCTGAGCAAATGGCCAGTACCGGTTAATTCGATCAGCGTCATTGGATTTAGCATGGGCGGGCTGCTCACCCGCAGCGCCATGCATATTGCACAGGAAGAAGAACACCCCTGGCTGGCCAAGGTCGATAAAGCAGTTTACGTAGGCACACCACATCATGGCGCGGTAATGGAGCGTGGCGGCTACTGGCTGCAGAAGAGCTTGACCTACAGCCCTTACAGCGCACCACTGGCGGCACTGGGGCGGGTGCGCAGCAAGGGCATCACCGACCTTCGTCACGGCAACGTGCAGGATGATGACTGGCAGCACCACGATGAGCACGCCGACAATGGCGACGTGCGTCGACCTACGCCTTTACCTGATGACATAAAGCACTATGCAATCGCGGCGACGTTGTCCAAAGTCTCCGGCGACCGTATTGGGAAATTGCTAGGCGATGGACTGGTACACCCCTCCAGCGCAACCGGCAGGCATAAACAACCAGAATTGCAGCTGCAGTTCCCTGAGGGGCATACAAAGATTTTCTACGACCTGGGGCATTTGGCCATGCTCCGAGACCAGCGAGTCATGCGACAGCTTGAGGAATGGCTTAACCCTGAAGCAGACTCTGAGGCCTAAGCTCGCCGCCAATGCTCTCGCGAAAGAATGTGGCAGGGCTTCCCAAGCGAACCAGTAGTGCGGCCCTGCGGGGTTTGCCCTACAGCGTTTATTACGCGACCATAACGATCTCTTAACTCTACACGGCCGGTATACGCAGCATGAGCGACGCCACACACATCAGCCAACTCGAGCAACTCAATACCGATGCCTCGCAATTGATCGAGCACCTGCGCAGCTCCCACGCGCCGGTTGAAGTCATAGCAGAAGCCAGCGCCCATATACAAAAGGCGCTGCAAGTACTGGCCCCCAGCCTGCAGCAGGGTGAGGGTTGGTCGACAATTTCGATCGCCAGCGATGTGCCGGGCATTGCCTGGCAAGACGATGATTTAACGGCCTGCATGCCCTACAGCCCGATATCAGGTAGGCGCAATCCCGTAGCACCGCCGGTGCGCCTTTGGAAGCATGCTGCAAGGGAAGTCGCCGGTGAGGTGATTTTCTCCCCGACCTACGCCGGGCCACCCGATTCAGTGCATGGCGGCATAATCGCTGCGGTGTTCGATGAACTACTCGCCATGGCCAACGTAATCACGGGCCGCGCAGGCTTTACCGCTACACTGACCATTCGCTACCGGCGTAAGACACCACTCAATACGCCAATAGAGCTGTGGGGCATCAATGAGGTCAACGAAGGCCGCCGTCAAGTGAGCCGCGCCGAGTTTCGTGTTAATGGGGAAGTTACTGCAAGCGCAGAAGGTGTCTTTATCTGCAAGGATGAACTCAACGAGCCACCAAAAGAAGGTGAAGACAAGTTCACCATAGGTTAGCAACCCTTCCAACAAGGTTCACAGCTACAGCTCCAGCTATTGCGATGATCCCCGCCGCTAAACGGCGGGCCTCAGCTGACGTGAAAACCTATTCGGCAGGTTCAGGCTCAATATCCATAGGTCGATAGTAGTCTTTACCCTGACTCATGTACTCGCCCATCAGGTTCATGAAACTCTCGCCAGCTGAACCCTCTTCCGTCAAGGTGAGATTTTGTCGAATGAAGTTGACGCTATCCGGGTTCAACGCTCTAGCCATTTCCCAGTAGTGCTCAGCCTTATCACTCTGACCATGCTCGCGGAACAGATTGGCAAGCCGGAAGGCTGCATCTGCGCGCAGCTGATCGGGAGTGTGCTGCCGAATATTACTGGTCACTGCCTCGGCAGATTGCACGTGAACACTAGCGGCTCCCTTCGCAATCCAATCCTTCAGCGCCGGCGAATACACGTCCGTGCCAAAAGATATCTTCTGCTCGCCCTCACCAATCTCATGTAACTGAGAATAGGTACCCTCATCTATGCGAACGATTTTACCTTCCTCATCTATCCACGCAGCCGAGGGCACGTTAACAAAGTTAAAGGCGCTGCTAATGATATGGTCCTGATCCACCACCTGAATATAGGTTGGGTTGGCCGCGTCAAAAATTGGACCTGCAACTGCTTCGCCGCCAGTGTCCTGGGCAGCACAAATCAGTACGAAATCCGGATCGTTTATCTCTTCATATATACGTTGCCACACGGGCACGTCCAGGAAGCAGCCTCACCAGGATGACCAGGTTACTATCAGCGCCTTCTTACCCTTAAGGTCAGCCAGGCTCACCACCTGCCCTGCGCGATCGGTAACCGTAAAGTCTGGCGCCATCGCATCGACCATCATGCCCTCGCGCTTGGCGGGAATGTCAGCAAAGCTCCAGACTCTGGCAGCAGTATCGGCAACATAGGGCTGGCCCAGCAAATCTGCAAAGGCAGTCAGATCAAACCAACGCGCACCATCTTGCTCAACCACCAGAGATTCACCCACAGGAATGCACAAGTCTTCGTAGCACGCGCCCTCAGGCTTGAGCGTAAACCCATTAATTTCGGGCAAATCCTCAGGCCTGATCAACAGACCATCGCCTGCACCCACATGGCTGAGGGTAACTGTTCGACCCTGGCACAACACTGTCGCGCTGCCTTCGGGGTGCACTGGCTTATATTCGAACGGATGCCGCTGTTCGGGGTATGCCATCATAGCTTCAGCCATGCTCACTCTCCAATCGCTTCATTGCCTCTATCCTAACGTTATATGGGATGCAGATATACCCTTGCCAGGGCCGAATTCAGTCGGCTAGAAAGGTCTGCGGCGAATACCCAATATATAAAAAAGCGGTGACGTAGTGAGTTCAAGCACGAAGAACGCCGCCACGATCAGTGCCATCGCCAGCCAACTGTAATCAAACCATACCAGGCCAACGAGCAACGGCAGCAGCGCTTCTGGTATCTGGTCAAGACCGAGAAACTGTGTGCTTGAGGCGCGCCCCAGCCTGCGTTTGATGAAACTGGACAATAAATCCCCGCACATTGAGCCTGCGCCCAGAGCAAGGCCGGCCAGGAGGGGCAAACCCAACAGCAGCGCCGCCGCTGCGGACAGCATCAAAGCCGCCACCAGACCACGCCAGGTCTTGGAGGATCCGAAGAGCGGGAAGCCATCGCCAAGCACAAGCCCGCCATCCACCGGCCGGTTAAATCGATTACTCATGACTTTATGAGCGATCACCGGCGCTATATTTGCAGCACAAATCAACAGCAGAAGCTTTAGCTCCAGCGGCAACGGCTCACTCCTTTAACACTGCAGCACTGGCACGCGCGCGCGCCGCCCAGGTGAAAACGTAATGCCCACCACTGGCAGCAGCCAGAATGATTACCGACCACTGAGCGAATTCAAGAAAAGTCTGCGCAACCAGCGGGGTCAGTTGTGAAATCAATACCAGTATCGCGAAGACTATCTGCAGCAGCGTACTGAGCTTACCCAACAAGCTGGGCTCAGCCTCATAGGCACCATACAAAAAGTGATAGGTCACTGCGCCGATAACTATGACGAGATCTCGCAGCACAACAGTGGCCGCCACCCACCAGGGTAATTGGCCGACGACAGCCAGACTGACAAAGATGCAACCCAACAACAGCTTGTCCGCCAGCGGGTCAACGATACCACCGTAGCGGCTTGTGGCATCCAGCTTCCGTGCTATCCACCCATCCACGCCATCAGTAAAACCGGCAAATGCCGCAACCCATAATACCAGCCCGTAGTTCCCTTCCAGTATTAGCCAGCTAATAGGAAGCGCCAACATCAGTCGCAATGTTGTCAACATATTGGGTATCTGTTTGATGAGCATAATCATCATTTGCCGACAATTTTCACCTAATTGGGCCGCGATTGGTATAGCTTATATAACGCAGCAAAGATGGGCTTAACAGAAACTTTGGCGCCTGGCTTAAGCGCGGTCTAGACTGTAGACATCGACCATGTTGTAGCAAGCCTGTAGATGCCAGATACGGAATTCTGTTTCATTATCAACCCTGCTGCCAGCGGTGGCGGGGGTAATCGTCACTGGTCGTTACTGCAAGAGCTTTTAGACGCCGCCAAGGTCAGGTACTGCTATCACGTGAGCCAGCAAAAGGGCCACTGTGCCGAACTGACGCGCAACGCGCTGCAAGGTGGGCAAAGAAATTTTGTCGCGGTTGGTGGTGACGGCACTGCAAATGAGGTGTTGAATGGCATTTTCAAGGAAATATCGCTCGACAGGCAAGAAGTTACACTGAGCGTCGTTCCCTGGGGCACCGGCAATGACTGGGCCAGTTATTATGGCTTTTCTGCGCGACCAGAAGCCTGCATAGATGTTCTCCGGTCGGGTGTAACCTTGAAGCAGGACATAGGCAAGGTCAGCTACACCAATGCCAGCGGCCAACCCGCAAACCACTTCTTTCTCAACTGCGCCGGTACCGGCTTCGATAGCTTCCTGCTTGAGAAGATGGGTGGCGGCGGTGGCCGACGCTTGCGCTACTTACTGTACCTACTAAAGTGCCTCGTCAGTTACCGAGCAACCCCCCTGCGCATTGACATAGACGGGGATGAACTGGAATACCTGACCACCTTGCTTGAAGTATGCATCGGTGACAGAGCGGGGGCAGGCATGCGGTTTGCACCGCGGGCAAGCGCTGATGATGGTCTTTTTGAAGTGCTGTTAATTGACAAGCTGAGCACGGCGCAGCTGATCCGCAGCCTGACCTATATCTACAACGGTAGAATCGATGAACATCCTGCGGCGCGACGCTGGAGAAGCCCGCGGCTTGCAGTGGCTGCCCACGCTGAGCAATTTTTCCACTGTGATGGCGAGCTGGTCGGACGTCTGCCGATCAGGCTTGAGATTCTGCCACGCGCCGTCAGCATCATGATTCCCAGCGCAAGCTAATCTATTCACTGGCCTAGCATCATCGACGCCACCTGAAACCCGCTTACTTTGCCAGCGGGACCCACATTGGTTTCGGTGTCAGGAAGACCTCAGTTTTTCCATCATATCGATAGGCACCGGGAAAACCAGCGTCGAGCTCTTGTCACCGGCAATCTCGACCAGGGTTTGCAGGTAGCGCAACTGAATCGCCTGATCCTGACCTGACAGTATCTTGGCCGCTTCTGCCAGCTTTCCTGCCGCCTCCGCCTCGCCCATGGCGTGAATAACTTTGGCGCGCCGCTCGCGTTCCGCCTCTGCCTGTTTCGCCAGCGCACGCACCATGGTCTCATTAAGGTCCACGTGTTTGATTTCGACGTTGGCCACCTTGATACCCCAGGCGGCGGTTTGCTTATCAAGGATAACCTGAACGTCGGCATTGAGTTTTTCGCGCTCGGCGAGCATATCATCCAGTTCATGCTGACCCAGCACCGAGCGCAAGGTGGTTTGCGATAGCTGACTAGTGGCCTCCAGATAGTTCTCCACCTGAATAATCGCGCGCTCGGGATCGATAACCCGAAAATAGATCACCGCGTTCACCTGCACCGAGACATTATCACGTGAGATCACGTCCTGGGTGGGCACGTCCATCACTATGGTACGCAGATCGACCCGCACCATTTGCTGCAGAACCGGGATAATGATAATCAGACCCGGGCCCTTGACCTTGTAGAAGCGGCCCAGCATAAAGATGACGCCGCGCTCGTATTCGCGCAGAACCCGGAAAATGGAGATCAGCAGGCCGACCACCAGCAAAACGATAAAGACTCCGAAGTACTCTATAACTAGCATTAGCTGCTCTCCTCTTTTTGCTTGCTAACAAGCAGTGTGACGCCATCAATAGCATCGACGACAATAGGGTCATGTGGAGCCAGCCGAGTGTCACAGGACACCTCCCAGAGCTCCCCGTCAAGGCGAGCCCAAGCGACGTTGTCACGCACGTACTCAATTTCTGCACTGACTCCGAGCAAATGATCGAGACCGCTCACTAGCTCCTGCCGACGCGCCTTCAATATCAAGCCCAAAGCAACTACCAGAATACCGACACTAAATACGGTAAATGCCGCAATCATAGGCATGGCGATCTGGTAGCCGGGCAGATCGGTATCCATCAACATGATGGAACCAAAAACAAACGCAACAATTCCGCCCGGACCCAGAATGCCGAAGCTCGGGGCGAAAGCCTCGGCGGTCATCAACGCAACCCCAAGCAGAATAAGACCCAACCCGGCATAACTAACGGGAAGCAATTGCAGCGCGTACAGCGCCAGGAGCAGGCAGACCGCACCAATCACACCCGGTAACCCGACCCCGGGATTGTAGAACTCGATCAGCAAGCCGTAGATACCAGCAAGCATCAACATATAGGCGATATTGGGATTAGTGATAACGCCAAGAAATTCACTGCGCCAATCGACACTGTGTCGAACTATGGCAAGCTCAGCGGTAACCAACGTGACCGCGCTCCCCGCCACCTCCACCACCCGGCCATCCAACTCATCAAGCAGCTCCGCGACCGAGTCCGCCATCAGGTCAATAACACCCATTTGCAGCGCGTCCTCTGCCGACAGGCTGGCCCCCTCGCGAACCGCGCGCTCAGCCCACTCGGCATTACGACCACGCAGCTGACTTAAACTTTGTATATAGGCTACGGCATCGTTGACAATTTTGTGCTCCATGGGGCTCTTGCCCACTGCAGGAGTCGCCTGCCCCGGCTGCCCTCCCTCCTCAGCAGACGGCATCCGCGGAAGACTGGGGCCGCCTATCTGAACCGGTGTGGCGGCACCCAGATTGGTTCCGGGTGCCATCGCGGCTATATGGGTAGCGTATAACAAATAAGTCCCGGCGCTGGCCGCCCGCGCGCCGCCGGGCGACACATAGCCGACCACAGGCACTCGCGCTGCAAGTATTGCCTTGATCATGTCGCGCATGGAAAGGTCCAACCCGCCGGGAGTATCAATGCGTATTAGAACCAATTCAGCATCCGCCGCCTCAGCCTGCTCCAGACCACGAATCATGTGGTCGGCTGTGGCAGGGCCAATAGCGCCTTCAATATCGATCTGCCAGATGTCAGCATAAGCATTGCCCGCCGCGAATATACAAACGGACAACAAGAGCAGCAATGTCATCTTTTTAACCAACTTGATAAAACCCTCCATCACTCTAGTTTAGCTGAAGTATTTCGCCGCGTTGCCCTAATACCTTGAGGTACATCAATGGTAGGTCTTCTGAGCCCAATTGAGCTAACTCAAGGATTGTGTAAAGCCTCTTAAAATCGGCGCCCTGCCAGCCGATTTCGTGGTTACACTGGGACTATGAACCTCAGCATGATTGAACTAAGTCGATTATTAATAGCCTTTGTGCCAGTGGTGCTGGTTATTGGCATCATGTGGCACTGGCGCCTTCAGCCTGGCAAAGCCAGCTGGGCGATGCTGCGCATGCTGGTGCAGCTGTTGCTGATCGGTTACGTACTGGTATTCATCTTCGAAGCGCAATCCAGCCTGATTGTAATAGCCGTCATATTGGTGATGATTTCTGCTTCGTCCTGGATAGCGCTCAACACCATCAGCGAACAGCGGAAATCCTTGTATTTCATTACTCTGATTTCGGTAGGCATCGGTGGCAGCCTGACGCTGGCGCTGATCACCCAACTGGTACTGGAGCTCGAAACCTGGTTCGAACCGCGCTACCTGATCCCGCTGGCGGGAATGACTTTTGCCAATGCCATGACCAGCGTTAGCCTGGCGGCTGAGCGCCTGTACGCAGAACTGAAGCATGGCCACAGCTTTATCGATTCGCGCAATATCGCCTTCCAGGCAGGCATGATCCCGGTGATTAACTCACTGTTTGCCGTAGGATTAGTATCGCTACCCGGCATGATGACCGGGCAAATACTGTCCGGTGTCTCCCCCTTTATCGCCGCACGCTACCAGATCATGGTGATGTGCATGATCTTTGCCTCGGCTGGTCTATCCACTTACGGATTTCTGTTTCTGGTGCAACGCAAGCACTGAACTAGCCGAGCAAGAGCGCGATACCGGATATATCCGATTTTCCATACTCCGGTGGTGTATAGCCTGTATACTTAGCGCTCTGTGCGCCCGTAGCTCAGCTGGATAGAGTAACTGGCTTCGAACCAGTTGGTCGGGAGTTCGAATCTCTCCGGGCGCACCAATCCTCTCCCACCTTCAAATTCCTCCATCAGGCCACCAGCATGAGAATAGTTGATATCACCAGGGAGCCGGTAGAGCTGTACAAGATTCTGAAGTTCGAGGGTCTGGTTAGCAGCGGAGGTGAAGCCAAGCTGCTCATCGGCGACGGCCAAGTCACCGTCAATGGTGAAGTCGAGACACGGCGCGCCCGTAAAATGGTCAGCGGGGATGTTATTTCATTTCGCGACGATCAACTTCAGCTGCGGTTAGTCTAAAATGCCGCAGAACGCCTCGTTGCGCTAAATGAGTATGTGCGGGTAATCCAGTTCCCGATTCTGAAATGCCAGAATATCTGGTTTTTGAACGACGCCCTTATCCAGGTTTATCGCGCGACGAATAGTCTCATTCTTCTGCCAGCGGCCTTAACGACCAAAGGCCAGCAGAAGTGCTAGAGCTTGCTCCTCCGTGAACCCATGCCGCTCCATAGTGCGCTGAATCAGAACTTTCCTCAGGCCTACCGGATCCGCATCACAGGGCTGCTTCTCCCTGCTCTTCTGAATGAGCTGCGAAATATTCTGTTCCTTCGACTTCTGAGCCCTGCGGCCCCATGAATATTCGTCTTGATTGTCGGACATAATAATTGCGCCAATGTTGGTTGATAGGGGACGTTGGATGTCTGATTGATGCTAATTGCCTAATCCGGTGGCGTGCATTTGAGAATCAGCTATTGACGCGCAGGAGCTAACAGCACCTCTCCGTCGATAGCTGAAGATGCAATTTAGGCAATGCTCCTGAAACTATAACGCGTCACCCCAGGCAGGGTTCATCAAGATATGGTTTGCGTCAGACGTCCTTGACGACGAAGGGGGCGTGGCCGCCGGACTTTTTCTTCTCCCGTTTGGCCAACTTTTTTTCTTTAGCGGTGAGAATAGATTTCTTCTGGGATTCCTTATTACTGCGTTGACTCTTTGACATGATCGTTACTCCCGGCCCAACCTGGGCGTGCATGGCAACGATGAAAGCGATCAGACGATTTTGTGCGAACTCTCACCAGAAGCCTTGATGCACTTTCACTATAGGCTCATCCGGTTGCGAAATCTGTTTTACTTGCGATTGGCCATTCCGGGCCAATCAGTGCAACAACTTCAACTAAGCTGTCGAGAATGACCAAAAATATAAATCAGTTAGTGCTCGACTTTAACCTATAAGACCTGTAGTCTCCGCAACTAGTCTGAAATCGAAACTACTATTTAAAACCTACACTTCGCTGTTTTCTTCGTACTACTCGTCCTGCAGTTTCTAAATTCAAGTTGACTCTTCATACTATTCGGGCCCATTTAGGGTTCAACTACATTCACAATTTATGGTTATTAATATGTCAGAAAGAGTACAGGGAACCGTTAAGTGGTTCAACGAATCTAAAGGTTTTGGTTTCATCGAGCAGGCGTCTGGTCCAGACGTATTTGCACACTTCAGTGCAATCTCTGGCGATGGATTCAAGACTCTCGCAGAAGGTCAGGCAGTAGAGTTCACTGTCACAGCTGGTCAGAAAGGACCGCAGGCTGAGAATATTGTCGCTGTTTGATAATTAACTCGGTCGACAAATCGGGCAGGTCGTAATGACTTGCCCTTTTTTTTGCTTAATTTTCAGGTAGCACAACTGGACTCGGCGGAAGATGCTGGCGGGACGCCTCTTGCAGCCTACCAAACGCCTCATTCGCGTCCAGAACCCAAACATCCAATAGTGGCTTTATGTCCTCAAACGTGACCGCGCGACCGCTAATTTCACGACCCTTACCCTGCTTGATACTACCGCCAATAAGCTCCCCGGTTAGACTGTCAATAATCTTGAGCTCCATATAGAACTCTATGTTCTGATGACGCAAGCCTGCCGCTGAACGAGCTGCCGCAAGCGCTGCACCTACCGGTACCAGCTCTCTGGCTTTGATATCCCCAAAGGTCCTGCTGACCGACGTTATACGCGGCACCATGACAAACACGCCGTGCCCCGACTCATTTACCGCATTTATTCGCCCCTGAAACGACGCGGCAAGACCACGATCAATATAGTCTTTTACCTGTTTTAGTAAGTCTGCATCAAGATCGGTGACCTGCGTTCTCTCGGGGTAAAAATCAACCGCCTCAAGTATCACGCCTCGATAGTAACCCGATCTCAATTTCGGCGATGCATAGCGGTAGGCCGTCATGCCATCTGCAGCGTCAAAAGCCTCGAAGTTGGAATAGTCGCCGATGAAACCCAGGCGCGACTCTGTCAGCGTCCGCAATCTGTGATCAGAGAAAGAACAACCCGCCAATAGCGTGCAGGCCAGCAGCAGTATTAATACAGACTTCAATAAATGTCGCACTAAGGCAGCGGCACAGGCGCGCTCATACTAAAGCGCAGCTTGCCCATATGTCCGGAGATAAGCGGCTTTTTCGGCAAACCCAAACGCAGCAGGGGCTCGACCAAGGCATGGTCGGACAACACCATCTCGGCGTCACGACCGTACCCAACATCAGAAAAATTCTGCGTTAGGTGGCCCAGGTGCGGCGTGCCCTCAAAAATCGAGTACACCGGTGAATTCACAGGTTTGGAATCTCTGCCACCCTGGTTGCTTACACTGAAAGACAATACCTGCTCACCATCCCTGAATAGGCAGGTAATCGTCCTGCCAGCGGATTGATGGTGGCGAATATCTTCAATTGTCTTGGGGTAGCCCCACATCTGCACACCACACTCCAGCGCCGACTTTTGAGTCACTGGCAAATACCAGGTAAAAGACGGCTGCCTACCCCGCACAATATTAACCCAGGTGCTCAGGTAAGGAATCACAGGGCGCCGGGGATGTTTATTCACAAAAAAGGCGCAGCCAATCTCCTCATAGCGGCCGCATTCTGTATCCGTGTAATGCACACCGGCGAAGCTCATAACGGCCTTCCCGGGTGCGACCTCCGCCACGGTAAAGCCGCTATCCGCAATCAACTCATTGGCCACCTTGCTGGAAACTACATACATAGCCACCGAGGTGCTGCCCTCATGAAAGAGAGTCGGATAACCCAGATCTGCGCCTTCTATATTGTAGCGGCGATTAGCGTGTGGATTGCTTGCCGACATACTTAACTACCTCTCACTGCTCACTGCTGGCTCTTGCTAACCCCATTTTCCATTGCCATAAGGCGCGTTCCAACACTGCGCCAGCTTGCCACCCTCAACCTTAAACACCTCTATTCCACAGAGCTTAATGCTGGCGTCCTTCTCTGAGGTCAATTCCCAGATAGAGGTCACATAGGTTTCATCGGCATGGGTAATGATCCGGTCAATGATACCCCCAAAGTCCTCCCTACCCATTTTGACGCGAGCTATTTGCTCATCGTGACTAAGTTCTGTGGTTTTACCCTCTGGGTCATGGCGCACGATGGGGTCCGCGCAGAGCTCGCGAATCAGTTCATAGTTGCCCTGATTACTGGCTTCCTCCCAGTAACGCTCCAGTAGTATTTGGGCTTGTGATTTACTCATTTCTTAGTCCCTCAATAAGACAACTCTCATTATAATCAATCAAAGAACATGCCAACCAGGCGCTGCAGTGAAACTGGAAATAGTCGTTTTAAAAACTCAGCGATATGCGCGTCGGCACCTACCAAAACGCGTAACTTATTCTTCTCTATGGCGCGCACAATTTTCTCCGCCGCCTTATCAGTAGACATCCCGAACTTCTCCTGCAGCTGCACCGCCTTCAACTGGGCCTGGGGGTCCAACATGCGTGAAGATCGTATAACGTTGCTGCGTATCGTCCCCGGATGCACCGTCATGACTCTTACCGAGGTATTCGACAGTTCAGTCCACAATGCCTCGGTGAAGCCACGAACACCGGCTTTGGATGCCGAGTACATAGCCTGTCCCGGCATGCTAAATAAACCGAACATACTGGAGATATTGACAATGTTTGCCTCTGGAGATTGCTTGAGGTGGGGCAGAAAAAACTTACAACCATAGATAACACCTTTGAGGTTTATATCTAATAACCACTCCGCGTCTTCAATAGAGTGGTCGTCAAACATTGCCCCAACACTCACACCGGCGTTGTTGATAAGTATGTCGACAGCGCCATGCGCAGTGACCACGTCCCCCGGCAACTGCTCCATGGCGCTGCGGTTACTAACATCGATGACATATGATGAAACGGTATTACCGGCATCCGCCAGTTCGGCACACAGGGCTTCGAGTGCGAGCTCATCAATATCTACCAACGCCAGCACAGCGCCCCGGGCTGCCATAGCCCGCGCCAGAGACTGCCCGATACCGCTGGCCGCCCCCGTGATCACTACTATCTTATTAGTCAGGCTGCGCACACTTCGCCTCACTCAAGTACCTAACTCACGTCATATTCAGCGAGCCCACTAGCTTCATGCAGGCGTCGGTATTCCTTGAAATTTCCGGGGAAAAGAAACGGCGCATGGCCGGCGGCGTTGCGATAGTAACTGTGGCAATCACTAGAGCCCCATGAAAAACGCGCGAAGCGCTCATTCATCCAGCTATTGTATTCATCAAACACGTCCTGCTTCACACCCAGGGTGTGATGACCTGCTTCACGCATCTGGTCCAATAGGCGGACAATGGTTTCAACGTTCTTTTCCGCCGTAATAAAGTACGACACATTGAGTACCAGGCCGTTGGGTCCGACCGCAAAGAAGTAGTTGGGAAAATCAGGTACCGCGATACCCTTATGCGCCCTGGGGTCGTCCGCCATAACCTCAGCCAATACCTTGCCATTGGCACCCACAACATCGATGCGATCAAAATCCATAATGCGGTAGCCGGTGCAGTAGATAATCACATCAGCGTCAATACTATGTCCATCTGCTGTTACAACGCCCGTGGGTGTAACCTGCTGCAAACCGGATGCTACCAATTCGACATTGTCTCGTGTCAGGGCCGGATAGAAGTCATCAGACACCAGACCGCGCTGGCAACCATAGTGTGTATCAGGAACCAGCTCCTCCTGCATTTTAGGGTCGCTGATGGTACGCCCGATAAATTTTCGCACCATATCTTCAAATTGCCCCATGCGTTTGTGACCTATGGTCACCGCGTGTTCGACCTGACCCATCAGTAAGCGCTGCCACCAGCGCGTCAGGCTGATAATGGCGGGGAAACGGCGCGCCAGTTCACGCTGCCTTGGGGAATAGGGTTTCTTGCCTCGCGGCATAATCCAGTTGGCCGAACGCTGCAGTACAGTCAGGTGACCGGCAATCTTGGCTACCTCGGGAACAATTTGCACGGCACTGGCGGCCGAGCCCACTAACACCACCTTTTTACCCGCCAGATCCACATCATGATTCCAACGGGTACCGTGAAAACTGTCGCCCTGAAAGCTATCCATACCCTCAACATTGGGGAACAGCGGCGTGTGCTGGTTACCCATTGCATTAATCACCACATCAAACTCGTGACTCTCGCCGGTGCTGGTTTGCACCAGCCAGGTACCACCCTCCTGGTAGTGGGCGCTGGCAATACGAGTATTCAAAGTGATATGCGGGTCGAGCCCAAACTCGCTGGCGCAACGAGCCAGATAAGCCTGAATTTCTGGCTGATCGACGAAGCTGGCTGTCCAATCCGGATTGGGCGCATAGGAGAACGTATAAGAGTGTGCCCAGACGTCGCATGCCAGACCTGGGTATGTATGCAGACGCCAAGTGCCGCCGGGTGCATCCAGGGCATCGAATATAGTGAATTCGTTGAAGCCTTTCTGAATCAATTCGCGACCGGTGGCTATACCCGCTGGTCCAGCCCCAATAATAGCGATTCGTAATGTATTGCTGTCAGACATACTGCTTCTCTCTAGATCATCAATGGCGCAAAGCCTGTAAGCAGGCTCACCTTGCGGCGCATACCGTAGCCGCATTCAACAAAAGACGCCCGCAATATGCAAGCAGGGCAACCTAATAAACTGCACCAGAGGCATCAATCATTAAACACAGGCCGGCGCCATCATCAGCCCGGCCAAGCCGCGCATTCTGGACGCCGCCGGGGATCTTCTCGAGCCTATAAAAATACACAGGACTCAGCTACGGTTACTGAACAATAACTAAGGGCTTGATCGAAACCGCGATAAGATTACCATGTACCTTATTCATCCTCTGAATGAGTCATACCATGAACGCCATCGTCGATGTTCAATCTGCGGACTATCACAACAATATCTACCATCGCTATACGACTCTCCGCGATCAGCACCCGGTATATTTTGATGCCAACAGAAATATCTGGATGATCACCCGCTACGACGATGTGCGGGGTTTATTGCGCCACCCCGAAGGCACACTCAACGCAGAAACCGGCCACAGCTATATTCCTTCACTGGCCACCACCGATGGCGAACTGCATAACACCATACGCAAAGAAATCATCCCGGAGTTCTCACGCGGTGTGGTCGAAAAACTGACCCCGCTCGTCAACTCGATCGTCGATGAGTTATTCGCCGACCTACCGGCCACCGGTGAGATCGATATCTACAAGAAGGTCATCCTACGCCTGCCTCAGTTGTTTATGACGCGCTTCTTGGGCTTCCCTGAATCCCAGGCCGACCAATGGTACGAGATCGGCGAAATCCTTATGGGCACAGACCCCGATAGCAACGAGCAAGCAACGCCAGAAGTGGCCTTGAAAGTGCTAGACGATTTTGCCGCCATGATAGAGCAGGTGCTGGAACAGAAGCGCAGCGAACCCGGCGACGATCACCTTAGCTGGCTGGTCGGCCGCGAAGCTGAGGGAGCGCTGACTCCTGAGGAAACGCGGATTTTCGCCAACTGCCTTGGCTTCGCCGGGGTAGATACCACCATCAACTTGCTGGGCAATGGCACGGGGTTGCTGGCACGCTTTCCTGAGCAACGCAGGAAATTGATTACGCAACCGACTTTACTTGATGGCGCGATTGAAGAAGTTCTGCGGGTAGAACCACCCGTGCAAGGCCTCCCGCGGCGCTTGACCCAAGACCTTGAGCTGCACGGTACGGTGGTACCCAGCGGATCAGAGATTAGTCTGGTTTTTGCGGCGGCCAACCACGACCCCTCTCACTACCCTAAGCCAGAGCAGTTTGATATTGAGCGTTCAAACAAAGATCAGCTGGGACTGGGGTTTGGCCTGCATAAATGCATCGGCCAGCACATCGCCCGACTTGAAGCGCGTGCCTATTTTACAAAGCTGCTGGAACGCTACCCGGACTATGAAATCATAGAGTCGCGCTGGCGCCTGTCGCACTGGGCACGCGGTTATGCCGCGCTAAAGATCAGAGCTTAGCTGCTTTTTGATGCTTGGTTACTCTCTCGTTTGCAGCGCTTAAACATAGCGTCCGTCAAAGTCCGCGCCATTCTCGGCTAGCCACTTAGCGAAGGGTTCTACCTCCACATCATCGTACTCATCTTGTAGGTGTGTGATGAGCCCATCCACTACGGTTATAACAGAGCTCCCCGGTAGCACCGGGCAATCCAAACCCGCCAACTCATAGCTTGCCTCCCAGTTCAGCATCACCTTTTCACCCGCATCAAGATGCAAAATTTCTGGACCACCGGTTACCTCAATGCGGCGCTCGCTAAAACGCCTATCGAGCCCATCCAGCGACTTTTTTAGCCCTGCCAATATTGCGGAGCGACCTTCAATCTCGCATGCCATGGGGCCGCCCACCACCGTGTATTTCGCATTTTCAGTAAAGAAGGGCAGCAGTCGCTCCCAGTTGTCGTCGATGTAAGTCTCTTCGAATCCTGCTGCGAATTTCAACACCTGATCAATTGCTGCCATAACCTTCTCCGAGAGTGCCGTCGACGGCGTGAGGATAGTAGAAACATCTAAAGTTTAGTAGAGTTTTACCAAGATTGTTCGATGGTAACAATTATACAGCCGCAGGATCATGCCCTAAATCGAGGTGCCTGATAAAACGCCACCAAGTCCGGCAGACAAAATTCCACTAATTTCCGCAGCTGGATAGTAGTAAGATCTGCTCCGCGCTATGTGCGCCGGTATGCAGCCGCTACAGAGTACTTACAACAACAAGGTAGACGGTCATGAAAGTTACACCCTTTTCAGAAAACTGTGGTGCTGTTTTGAGCGGCATTCAGCTCTCAGAAACCAGTGATGCTGACATTGAATCGCTGCGCGAACTGCTGGCCGAGCACGGCTTACTATTTTTCAGAGAGCAAGACTTGCCACCGCAGGAGCATGAACGCTTTGCCCGAAGATTTGGAGAAATAGTACTCAATAAGTTTTTCAAGCCCGTGGAAAACTTTCCAAGTATTGCCACTGTCAGCAAGAGCGAGAAACATGAAACCAATATCGGTGGCGCCTGGCATACAGATCATTCTTATGACGAAGAACCCGCCCTGGGATCAATTTTGGTCGCGCGCAACCTGCCCAGCAAGGGCGGCAACACCCAGTTTGCCAATATGTATGCCGCTTATCAGGACTTGTCCGACGGTTTAAAGAAAACACTAGAGTCTTTACGCGCGGTGCATTCCAACGTGCATATTTACGGTAAAGATGGCCTGTTTTCCAAATCCGATATTGCCGATACCTTAGGTGGCACAGACCGAGTCGGCAACGCAACTCATCCAGTGGTAATCAGCCACCCTGACAGCGGCAAAAAGGCCCTGTACGTGAATCCGGTGCATACCATCCACTTTGAGGGTTGGACGCCGGAGGAAAGCAGGCCACTGCTGGATTACCTATACCAACATACCGAACATCCCAAATATACCTGCAGCTTTAATTGGCAGCCAGGTTCAGTGGCGTTCTGGGATAATCGAAGTACCTGGCATCTGGCGAATAACGACTACCACGGAGAGGCCAGACTAATGCATCGCATCACTCTGGCTGGCTCGCCGTTGGCAAGTGTTAGCTCCCTTTTATAACGGACTCTCCGAACTCTTCCAGACGATCAAGTCCGCCGGGGCCAGCAAAAAAGAAGGCCGGTACCATGAGGCGGCCGACACCCATTGCTGCCATCTGCTCAACGCCGCGCTTCGGATCAGCCATTTGTTCACCAAAAATGGCGCTGACTTCAATATCCTGCGGGTTGCGGCCCTTCTCTTCAGCTTTCGCGTGCAGAGCCTTGATAAGACCTGCCAGCTTCTCGGGGTCGGTAGATCCAGGGAAATAACCATCTGCAAGCGTTCCAGCGCGGTTAATCGCCCGCTCCGTATCACCACCGACAATAATAGGAATATTGCCGTTAACAGGTCTAGGCGAACTGGTCACCTTGTCGAAATCAACAAACTCTCCGTGATACTCCACTTCCGGCCCGGACCATAATGCCCGCATGGCGGCTATGTATTCATCGTTGCGGCGGCCACGGGCTGCCCAGGGGATGCTCAGAGCATCGAACTCTTCGCGCATCCAGCCAACGCCGATACCTAACTCCACGCGACCACCGGACAATTGGTCAAGTGTCGATAACTCCTTGGCAAGCACCAGCGGATTGCGTTGAGGAAGAATCAAAATACAGGTACCCAGACGCAGCGTAGGCGCTGCGGCTGCAACATAGGCCAACCAAATCAAAGGATCAGGAACCGGCATATCCGGCTCCATAGGAATTTTTCCGTCCTCGGTATAGGGATACGGCGAATCAATCTGTGCCGGAATAATCACATGCTCACCACCCCACGCAGATTCAAAGCCAATCCTTTCAGCACACCTGACAAGTTCCAGGGATTCGACGGGGTCGTGGGTAACACTGCTTGCAAAGGCCAGTCCAAATTTCATTGGTATCTCCGTATTATTATAAATATGGCCAATGAGAATAATCGGATGTGACTGAAACATCTAGGTGTTTTGAGCAGCAACGCTTTCCGGTTGAGCAACTGTCTCTGGCGGTGCTAATCTAAAAGGCATCAACAATAAGGCAGCAACTATGAACACTGTGAAGCGTATTGGCGGCAACCTGGGCGCCAGAATAGAAGGCATTGATTTCAGCACAGAGCTGAGTCAGGAAACACTGAATTTTATAACGCAGACACTTTACGAACACCAGGTCGTCAGCCTGTCTGCGACTAATATGAGTTCTGAGCAGCATCGTCAAATTGCCAGTTGCTTTGGTGAACTGGAGCATCAGGCCACCGACCAGTTCTCTGTAGACCCGGAACACCCGTTCATCACTGTTATCGACTCCGACAATGGCGACCGCGCAGATTCCTGGCATGCCGATGAGACTTTTCTCGAGCATCCCCCGTTAGTGAACTTACTGCATGCAAAAATCCTCCCGGACCACGGTGGCGATACCGCGTTTCGCAGTACTGCCGCTGCATACTCAGAGCTATCGGAAAAAATGAAAGCACTGCTTGCCGACCTCACGGCAATGCATGACTACGGACATCTTTACGAGCTTGGCTGGCGCAGTGGTATTCCGCTGGCCGAGTTAGTGGCTGACGCTTTGGCCAAAGGCCTACTGCATTCGCATCCCATTGTGCGCAGCCATCGCGTCACTGGGCGCAAATGGCTGACGGTAAACCCAACCTACACACGCTTTGTCGAAGGCCTGCCGCCGCTGGAGGCGCGCTACATTCAGGAGCTTCTATTCGCCCATATGCAGAAACCAGAATTCGCGTTTCGTCATCACTGGCAAGTGGGCGACCTGCTGATCTGGGATCAGGAGGCCGTGCAACACTACGCCGTAGGTGATTACGAAGGACGCCGGCTGATGCACAGAATTTCTGCGTTGGCATCGACGGCAACCTACACCGGAGTCAAGACAGCGTAGCTTAGGCGGTGCCATCCAAAGGCCGGTAAGCCTCGTGCCCAGGCTGCAGAATTTTTAGGAAGTTTAGATCCAGGCCGCTGGCAGATAATGCCTCCAAACCATTGGGAAAACTCTGCGTCCAATCGGCGATATAGGTGCGCCGGGATATACGCCATTCGCCGTCACGCTTCTCCAGTTCATCCAGATAACGGCCGCCAAATACAGTGTCTACCAGAACACCCGTGTCATCTTTTGCAGCTGCCACTGTCAGCCCGTAACATTCACTTTTGGCGTTTGTACCCTGCACCTGCACTGTGACCCCGGTACAAATATGCCAGCGCCGTTCGGAAGCAGCCTCAACTGCCATCACCACAGGCACCCACTCTTCACCGCTGCCCTTGAAGAAACCATAATCGATTTCCGCGTCTGGCCAGAAGCATTGCTCCTGACCAGTCTGATCCAGCCAGTCCAGGGTGCGACCATAGCGCATCAACACAGCTTCGCAGGCTCTCTCGTCCAGTAACTCCTGAAGCTGCTTAAGCATTTGCTCTTCCATTCGGTGTGCTCCTATTGGTTGAAGGTTCGCCGCTCTGCCTCAACAGTAGCGAGAATCCAGGCGGTGGCGCTATCGAAAATTTGGGTCTGCACGGCCACTACGTCAGCCTTGCTCTTGCCACAGATCCAGCCGCAGCGCGGGTCAAAGGGTGATTCGAAATGACAGTGCCTGGCGTTGGGGTAAACCTCAATGGCATAACCGTGCCGCTCAATCGTTGGCATGATATTGTTTCTTGCATTGCAGGAAGAGGCTGGCGCCAGCATAAACAGCGCAGGCACATCCAGTTCAGCTGGCTCGTTTATTGCGAGCTTCCCCGAATCGACGCTATCTAAACCGAGATAGCCTATTGCCGCTTCGTCCCGCAGCGCCGCCAGATAGGACGCCAACCCGCCCGCAGAAAACCCGGCGTAGACAGTGCTTTCAATAGACAGATGTTCGCGCACCGTAATCAAGTCATCTGCATTGCGCTGGTGATGACCATTGAACACAGTAGAGTTGCAAAAGCTCACCACCACCGTGGCAATATTGTAATCCAGCCATTGCTGGGCCCAGCCACGCTGTGAAGATAGGTCGCGCATAAAGCCGTGCGCCAGAATTAGCGTCGCTAGTGGCACCAAACTCCGCGGCTGATAGTACTCATACTTTAACTCACAACCATGCTGGCTGCGCAGCGCGCCAACTTCAGGATCAGTTGGCTCACTATCGGCATAGGTGCCGGGGGAAAGCCGCAGCCCTGCAAGAAGCAGGAGAATACGGCACCCCATCGGGATTACCGCAAACGGTCTCATCAACCGGGCAGCGCCTGCACGCACTTGAGCACCTCAGCCTGATAGGCTTTGGCTCTCTCGTTGAGAAAATCCATTTCGTGTAACTCAGTGGGCACAAAGGCGAGTCCTATATCCAGCTCAGGGTGCCATTGGAACACCGAGCCGCCCAAACCCATCCAGCCGTAGAAGCCCTCTCTACCCTGATTCAAATCTCGCTGTATCGCACTACTGTCTGCGCCGCACGCTGCAAAATAGGCAAGACCACCCTGGGTAAAACTGGTGTCCAAAAACCCGCCCATGGCGGCCCGAATTGGCTGGTCATGCAAAGCGGCCCAAGCAGTACTACTCAAGTATTCCCTACCATCGAAGCTGCCACCGGCTGACATCATGGCAGCAATTTTGGCCAGGCCACGAGCGCTGCAATGCGCATTAGCAGAAGGCGTCTCTCCCATTTCAACTGCAGGCTCGTTAAAGATGCCTATACTGCTCATCCCCTTCAACGGCGGCGGACCACCACCTAAGGAACCCCTGCGAATTACTGGAATCATGCGGACTATTCTGGCGATCACCTGAAAAATATTGTGCACCACTTTACGTCCGAAGAGCTTGGGCCTGAAGCTGGAGCGAATGTAAGCCCAAATACCCATAGGAATGACCTTGGCAATTCCGCCTAGTTCAGCCTCGGGCACACCAATAACCGCGTCTGCCTGCAGCGGCGCGCTGATCTCTTCCTGCAAAAATTCACCCATGGTGCGACCAGTCGGATCAACGCGACGAAACAACTCATTGGCAACCCAACCACGGGTCATCGCGTGATACTCCCTTTTTGCCGCAGTGTCTGAACTGGCAAATACTTGAGGCTGTGCTTCAATCACGCTGCCAACCTGGTTTTGCTTGATGTTCTCTGGAAGCAACCAGGCAGGCTCCAGCGACTGATTAAACCCGGCCAGGCCTGACTCATGCCGCATAAGGTCTGCTACCAAAACCTCCGATTTTCCATTCGCCGCAAACTCCGGCCAATAGCTGGCAATAGTAGCGTCATAACTCAGCAAGCCCTTGCCGACCAACCATGCAATGGCAATGGTCTCCAAACTTTTTCCGCTGCTGAAGACATTAATAATGGAGTCAGCAGAGAAATCTTCCACAGGTAAGGGCGCCGCCCACAGATCTATCACCTTTTCGCCCTTGTGATAGACACAAAGCTGAGCCTGCGCCTCCGCCATGGTGCGCATATTCTTGGCGAACATCTGTTTGACCGACTCGAAGCCAGAGGCCACGGAGCCGTGCGTGCTAACGGTATCATTCTCGTTTGGTGACATATTGAACCTCAGTGTTATAACCCGCATAGTCGGAGCCACAACCGCTGTTGTCAACCGCGGCGCTAGCAATAGGCTGACGGCTCCTGCCTGACCAACAGCGTTAGCATGTCCAATACGGTGATGAGGACCTTCGGTAGCGACTTTAACTTAGTTAATCTGTGCTTCAGGAGAGCCAAGCGGCAGCGGGGAAAATAATTGAGCAACACGCGCGGCATTATCAATGCACTAAACGAAAAAAGGGGGCCCGGCAGAATCGTGAATTCCGCCGAGCCCCCGTTTTGCTATTCTCACATACTACTTGATGAACAGCATTTCCTGATACTTCGGCAGTGGCCACAATTCGTCTGAAACCTCTGCCTCCAATGCATCGGCAGCGGTTCGAACTTCGTCCATAAGGGCTCTAATAGTCGTAGCGCAATACTGCATGTGCACCTCGGTGGACTCAAAATCATGTTGCTCCAGCGCGTCAGCCAACTTGGCCACCGCAGCAATCATGGCGTTAGCATTTCCGGCTACCGCTTTTGCAACTGTATTATCCAGCTCAACCCCCATTGCCAACATGCCCTCTGAGGTAGCACCCAGCGTAGTCAGGTATTCAATCGCCGCGGGGTAGATGATGGTCTTAGCCATATCAATAACCAGTTTGGCTTCAACCTCAATAGACAGCACATACTGCTCTGCATACACTTCAAAGCGGCTTTCCAGCTCTAAGGGACTAAGCACGCCAGTGCTCTCAAACATTTCAATCACTGACGCCTCACGCAATGCCGGTAACGCATCTGCTGTGGTTGGGATGTTCTTAAGACCACGCTCTTCGACGGCGATTCTGTGCCATTCCTCAGAGTAGCCATCACCACCAAAAATTACATTGCCGTGTTCGTTCATAAGTTCTTTAAGCACAGCTGCAACGGCTTCAGCCTGACTGGTACCTTTAGCAAGTTCCGGCTCAAGCTTGCCCGCTATCCAATTGAGGGAGTCAGCCAGCATGGTATTCATAGCAACGAGCGGTCCGGAAACCGAGTGCGAGGAGCCAACGGCACGGAATTCAAAACGGTTACCAGTAAACGCGAAGGGAGATGTTCGGTTACGGTCGCCAGGGTCACGGTCAAAGCTCAGAATTTGGGACAGGCCCGAATCCATAGCACCACCCTGCTGCGCAGTCATCAAATTGCCTTCTTTTATATCATTGAATACTTTCTCCAGCTGGTCACCCAGATAAACGGACAGAATAGCTGGAGGAGCTTCGTTGGCACCCAAACGATGATCGTTAGAAGCAGACGCGATCACTGCGCGCAGCAAAGGTCCGTGTAGATGTACGCCACGTATTACCGCTCCACAAAACAGCAGGAAGAGTAAATTTTCGTGCGGAGTTTTACCCGGATCCAACAAGTTACCCTGGGTAGAGTTACCGACAGACCAGTTGACGTGTTTACCTGAGCCATTAACACCGGCAAACGGCTTTTCGTGCAGAAGACACATAAAACCGTGCTTCTTGGCGGTGGCTTTCATCAACGTCATCATCAACTGCTGATGATCTGCAGCCACGTTGGCAGCTTCATAATATGGGGCGATCTCAAATTGACCCGGCGCCACTTCATTGTGGTGCGTCTTGGCCGGTATACCCAGCTTATAGAGTTGATCTTCGTAGTCTTGCATGAACACCTGAACGCGGGCAGGGATAGCACCAAAATAGTGATCGTCAAATTCTTGCCCTTTGGCTGGCGGTGCACCAAACAAGGTGCGGCCAGCCAGCAGCAGATCCGGACGACTATTGGCAAAGTTGGAGTCAACCAGGAAGTATTCCTGCTCGGCACCACAGCTTGAGTTCAGCGTTGCAATGTCAGTTTCGCCCATTAGAGACAGTACTTTCTGCGCCGCTTCGTTCATAGCAGCGTTGGAACGCAGCAGTGGGATTTTCTTATCCAGCGCTTCTCCCGTCCAAGACATAAACACGCTTGGAATCATCAGCGTAGCGCCGTTATCTGTATGCATAATAAAGGCCGGGCTGGTTGGGTCCCAGGCAGTGTAACCACGCGCCGCGTTGGTCATCCGCAGGCTGCCGTTCGGGAAAGATGACCCATCGGGCTCTCCCTTGATCAACAGGCTCCCGGAAAATTCAGTGATAGCACCACCTTCAGAATCAGGAATAATAAATCCGTCGTGCTTCTCCGCAGTGATATTGGTCATTGGGTAGAATAAGTGGGAGAAGAACTTGGCACCTTTCGATACAGCCCACTCCTTCATCGCCGCCGCGACTACCTCAGCGGTGCCGGGGTCAAGAGGCGCGCCAGTCTGGACAGTCTTCTTAATGGACTTAAAAGCCGACTTTGACAGAGCCCACTCCATGCGGCCCAAACTGAAAACATCATCGGCCCATATTTTCCCCAGCGGCTCAGTTTTTGCCACCGCAGCCGGTTCGCGATTGGTAATCTCTGCTATGGCATTTTGGCGGGTTGGATTGGCACTCATTCTGACTTCCTCGACTGTTAGTAATTGGGACCAGCAAACATCATCACCTAGGGATCGGACAACGTTGAACTGGGAAACTGCATAACTCTAAGCAAAATACGCGCCAACACTTCAGAATTAGGTAAGCCACTGATATTGCTTACTAAATTACGCGAGGCGGGCTAACACGCACCATTCTGATGCGAGCCGGTTTTAGCTGGCGCACAATTATAGTGCATTTCGCACCAAAATAATGCGCATGCTGACACCCTTGAATCTTGTTACCGCCGCACCGCCACTAGTCATTCAGGCCTTTTGAAAAAAATCACCCCTCCGACAGTTCAGTGATTAATGCCTGAACTGCCAGGCTTAGCTAATTGAACCCGGCGGCCTGCAAGTTTGGTGGGCGCCGAAACACGGCCTCACAAATGCAATGGATCAGGGCGCACAATAGCTCTACTATGCGCTATAGATATAACCAACACACTAAAACGCCACCAGGCAGGAGTTAGTATGTCCGTTGAACTAATGATGTTGTTGTATAGCACGCTGTTACTGTTAGTCGTTATTCTGGCTCAGGCGGGCCTCGCCATTATGCAAAACGGATTGATGGCGCAAGCAGGCAGTCGCGACAGTCTGCCAGAACCGAGCGTAGTGCGGCTGCGATTACAGCGCCTGACCGCTAACCTGCAAGAAAACCTGATTATGTTCGCCGCCGTCATCCTGATTGCGAATGCAGCTGGCGTTTCCAATACCACCACAGCGCTGGGAGCCAGTATTTTTCTGTATGCACGTATCGCACATGCCATTGTCTACGCGTTGGGTTGGCCGGTGATCAGGCCGTTATTTTACTTCGCGAGCCTCTACGGTCTGATTACCATTGTTCTGGAGCTGCTAAAATCCTGACTGTCAGCTAACCCCTGGTAGCGCGGCTGACACCTCCACCGGCACGCCGTTCATATGCGACATACCGGAGCCAGGCTCTATTGAATCGGGTCCACTGGGCGTTATGACATTAACATTGGCGCCCAGGGTCTCACGGGCCACGCTCAGCCCTGCCGCTTTTTGATGCCCCCAACCATGGGGTACGGAGACAGTACCTGGCTGCAGGTCTGCGTCGAAGCGCACAGGGACTTGAATCGACTGACCGTTAGCCGCAACCGTTGCCATCTCAGCTTCCTTCAGGTTTCTGAACGCGGCGTCGTCAGGGTGAATATAGAGATAGTTGGTATTGCGCTCACCCTTAATAAACGCACGGGCATTGTGCGCCCAACTATTGTGGGTAAACCTTTCCCGTTTCTGGATCAGCTTAAGTTGGTCAGCGTCCACCAACTCACGGGCAAAGCGCGCCTCAAGTTCCTCGGCCCGGGCAACCAGATCGGCCGGCGCCAACTCAATCTTTCCGGATGGCGTTTTCACACGCTGACCCAGGTAGTCTCCCGGTTGATTCGGTTCCAGTAGCACCCCGTCGACTTGCCGACGCAAACCGCGGACTCCGCCAAGCCCCGCCGACCTTGCCAGCATTGATATAAACAGGATGTCGGCTGAGGTGGAAACACTCGCAGGCAGAAGCTTGCCGAAAAACTCACCCAGATTACTGCACCATTGCAGTAGTCGCGAACCGCCAACAGGACGTCCGGCGGCTTTACACAGCTGACGAAAGATCAGGCCTTCGTCTCGGGAGTCGCCAGCAGCCGGCAGTACAGCATCCGTGTAGGAAAAACTGCGATCCGGCATCAACCCCATCAGCGTAAAAAAGTAGAACGGAATATCCGCCCGCTCCAGACTGTGCAGCCCCGGCAGTATGTAGTCCGCCAGCTCAGCGGTTTCATTGCGAACGATATCAATACAAACGAACAGTTCCAGACTGCCCAGCGCCTGCTCCAGCCGTTGACTATCGGCACAGGTCAACAATGGATTGCCAGACATGTTAAACATCGCCCGCACCTGGCCCTGGCCCGGCTCCAATATTTCATCGGCCATGATACCTGCGGGTATGGTGCTATTAACGTAGGGCACTGCATCGATTCGCGATACCCGCGCTGCCTCCATACTGACGGGTAGCGCAATCACAGCTTTACCGGCCAGCACGCCACCACGGCGGTCAAGATTGCCGGTAATCGCATTAATAGCTTCCTGCAACCAATACACCAGCAAGCCAGCACTGCCCTGATTGACCCCTGTGGAGAAATACAGAGCCGCTCCATCGGCTGCCAAATAGCCGCTAACCATTTCACGCAGTGTATCAGCCGGTATACGTGTTACCTCGGCCACCCGCTCTATGGGCCAGGGCTTGCAGACTTCCACAAGCGACTCATACCCATTCATATACGAGGCGACCCTTTCGGCCTTAACGCCGCCTTGCTGTATAACCTCGTGCAGGAACCCCAGCATGAAGAATACATCAGTATCGGCGCGGATTGGCACGTGCTCACCCACGCGTTTCGCAGACTCTGTGCGGCGCGGGTTAACCCAATAAACTTTACCGCCGCGCTCTTCAATAGCTTCAATGCGTTGCATCGGGTTGGGCAACGATATAAAGCTCATTTTCGAGATGACTGGATTTGTGCCCACCGCAATCAAAAATTGGGTGTGATCAATATCCGGGAACACCTGGTCATTGGGGCTACCAAATAACCGCTCGCCACCGGCAAATTTATTGGCGCAATCCTGTGTGCCGGGAGTAAACAGTTTATGGGCCTGAAAGGCTTTTAAAAAATGGGTCATCATCATGGTTGGCCAGATACTGAAACCAATCGGATTACCCATGTAAGCGGCAATAGACTCGCCGCCATGCTGCGCATGAATTGCTTTCAGCTTGGCGCCAATCTCCGTTATCGCTTGCTCCCAGCTCACTGGGACAAACTCGCCGTCGACCTTCTTCAGCGGAGTCGTAAGCCGGTCAGAACTGTGCACAAAGTCAGCCATACGCAGACCCTTGATGCAGGCATACCCCTTACTCGCGACGTGATCCTTGTTCGGCTCTATATTGAGGACACGCGCATCTGCGGTGGTTACGACCAAGCCACATTGCGCTTCACAAATACGACAAAAAGTCTTTTTCTGAGTTTGCTGACTAACCATAGATATCGTTCTCGAGCTCTTCAACTATTTGGCAGCTTGTGCAGGTTGATACCAAATTGCCGACGTCACCGCACGCTCCTGCAATGAGTTCGGCAACGGTGCTTCTATACCCAGCGCTTTAGCATCATAGGTAGTCCAGCGCGGCGTCGGTATTTCAATGACACGGGCATAGTAAAATGCCTCCTCGGCCGCATCAAACTGTCGGTCATACCATACACCGGACAGCTGTGCGGCGCCGATAGTATTGGCAAAAGTGGCCGCCTCCGCATCCACTGTATTACCGACTGTCGGCAACTGCCCACGTGCATCCAACTGACGCCCATCAGACCACACCACATCAAAGACTGTCTCCCGCGATGCGCCATCAGCTGCAACCCAACCCTTAACGATTTGGATGCGATCAAGATTGCCACTGGTGGGATCCCTGATCGCCCATACTGCAAAGCCAGGCACATCAGCTTGCGCTGCGGGGGGCAGCTTACCGCCCATGGGCACCCCGCGGGCCTCTGCAAGCTCTATCCAGTCTGGCTGTGCCAGCATATCCGGCTGGTAATTCCAGCCGCCAAAAAAGCGCACACCTATACGCGGACCGGAGGTGGCATAGGTCTCCTTGCGACGCATAGCGTCAAATAGGGCCTCTCGCGTATTTTCCTCAGCCCATACTGCGGCCAGACCTGCAGCATTCCAAAGTTTGCCGCCGGCAATTTCTGCCGGCATGTAAGAATTAGTGCGCAGTCGGGTCGCCGCACTCCCGTCCAGCAGCGGTAACTTGCCATGAAAATTGTCTTCCTCGACCGGTGACGAAGCGTTATGACCATCGGAGCTACCTATTACCCCAAACCGATACGGATTAAAGCCCTCGCTATGCGACATCTCGATACCGCGACGTAGCGCATCCCGCGCATAACTACCTTTGGGCTGAGACAGATCAAGGTCCTGCGACAGGCGCGTATCAACGATCTCAAAACCGGCAAACGTATCTTCTGGCGATAACTGCGGATGAGTCTCAGAGGAGCCTTTAACTTGATAAATCTCGCTGATGGGCTCGTTAATCATTCGCCTGGCCGCATAAGCGCCATTCATAACCCCTCCATCATAAACAACGGAATCATACATAAGACCATTGCTCGCATTGCCGTTGTGGGGAATGGCAAAATTGTCCATACCCAGCTCGCGCTGGCGCTCGAGTTCGGCCCACAGATCTCGTGGGTCCTCTGAGTTTAGTGAACTGTAAGGAATCGCGGGTGCCGCAGTGCTTCGGTAAATGACATTGCGGTGCAAGTTGTTGTCGCCCGGCATAGAGCTCCACTCATAGGCCAAGAAGGTGGTGAATCGACCCGGGTTATTGTGACGCTCCGCCGCAGCGATAGTCTGCTCCCACGCATCACTAGCGAACTCCTGCCAACCAGCCGAGTCGACGTTGTCCAGGCTAAAGCCCAGGGTGGTGCGCAAAAAGGCTATAGTATTGCGCAGCTTGCCATCGGAATGCATACGCTGTTTAAAACTGCGCTGACTCAGCGGCAACGATGGCTCGGTGGCGCGCAGCAAACCCAGGTACTCGGAGTGGTCGGTGACCGCCGCAAAATCCAACGGCCGCTGCAGTTGTATACCGTAGCCACCGGCGTGCTCAATCTCACCTCCCCGAGTAAAGGTATAGGCATGATCAGGTGTCGCCCGCACGCCCATGGTCCAGGCGTCGGTCGAATAGCTCGTATGTATATGCAGGTCTCCCCAATACAGATTGCGACTGGAGCTGAACTCCGTAAGTTGCTTGGCTGGCACCGGCGCTGCTGTGGAAGCGTCATACGCCGGCAGCAGGCTCGGATCATCGACGCGACTGCAAGCAAGCAGGACCTGCACAGCGGTCAGCATCAACAGGAATTTTATTCCCTCAGACATCATTGGACTTCCCATGCTATTAGCCGATTATCGATATTGGATAGCTAACAAAAACGCCACTCTTAACGACTGACACTCTATCGCATTAGAACAATCAAGGCACAACGCAGCGAGCGCACGGCCATGAGTTGGGTTAACTAGTTGCACCAGCGCTGATGAGCACATGTGAGCTTGTGCACGACGGGCTTCTCCATGGCTGCTAGAATCTGTTGAAGCAACAGAAGGGAAAGTAACAATGAAAAAAACAATAATCACACTACTGACCTTACTGCTACTGGGCTGGATAGCCATGAGAGCTTTTGTTCCTGGCATAATCGAAAGCTCAGCTAATGTTGTAGAACAACATGCCCCGTACAAAATTTCAGAGACCGCACAAGCGTTGCACCAGGACCTTTTTGTCGTGGACCTGCACTCAGACTCACTGCTATGGGACAGAGACCTTAGCCAGGAATCCCAGCGCGGACAGGTAGATCTGCCACGATTGCAGCGGGGTAATGTCGGCTTGCAGGTTTTCTCGGCCACGACCAAGAGTCCGCGCGGACAGAACTACGCCAGCAATAGCAGCGATGCCTCGGATAACATTACTGCTCTGGCGATGGTACAGGGTTGGCCGCTATCGACCTGGTCATCTCTATTTTCTCGCGCTGAGTATCAAGCACAGAAGCTGCGGGATTTGGTAGCGGAGAACTCGAACGATATGGTGCTGGTACGCACGCGCAGCGATCTACAGACACTTCTCAAGAAGCGTGAAGATAACCCATCTGTGGTCGGAGCAATGTACTTGATCGAAGGCGCTCATCCGCTGGAGGGAGACATACAGAACCTGGACAGGCTCCACGCGCAGGGCTTGCACTTTGTCGGCCTC
This sequence comes from Candidatus Litorirhabdus singularis, assembly GCF_026262625.1. Taxonomy (GTDB): domain Bacteria; phylum Pseudomonadota; class Gammaproteobacteria; order Pseudomonadales; family Halieaceae; genus Litorirhabdus; species Litorirhabdus singularis. Next base: position 1,445,352 of record NZ_SHNN01000001.1, on the reverse strand, counting down.
ACTCACTTCTTTGACAATCGACTGGGAGGCTCACTGCACGGTGTTAGTCAACAGGGCTTAACTGATTTTGGCCGCGCAGTGGTCAGGCGTGCCAACGAACTGGAGATGACCGTAGACATCGCTCATGCATCACCGCAGATGGTGCGCGACGTGCTGGCACTTTCCACACGACCAGTCGTTCTTTCCCACGGTGGATTCAAAGGCTATTGCGAGTCTGACCGCAACCTGGAAGATACCCTCATGCAGCAATTTGCAGCACAGGGCGGGATTATTGGTGTCGGCTACTGGGACGGGGCAATCTGCGATAACAGCCCGGCGGCAATAGTAGGCGCCATACGCTACGGCATCGACCTCATGGGAATTAATCACGTCGCTTTGGGCTCAGATTATGACGGTGGCGTAAAAACAAAATTTGATACTTCGGAGTTAATGGTACTAACCCAGGTCATGCTGGATGAGGGTTTTTCCGAGAGCGAAATCATGGCTGTAATGGGCGAAAACGTGAAACGTTTTCTGATGCAGCAACTGCCCAAGTGATACTCTCGTTTACCGCAAGACAGCAACTGCCGCAGCCATACAGCATCCACTAACAATAATAAGAGCAATAGGGATAACATCATGGATCAGTCCAGCCCGAACAAAGTACTCATCGCCGGGGCCACCGGATATTTGGGCAAGTATGCGGTAAAGGCTTTCAAACAACGCGGTTTCTGGGTCAGAACGCTGACCCGTGATAAAAACAGACTCTTTGAGCCAGGTCCGTTTACCGCGCCTGCTCTGAAAGCGGAAGATATCGACGATATATTTGTAGGTAAAGTCACAGAGCCCGACACGCTCGTCGGTCTGATGGATGGCATAGACACTGTGTACTCCAGTATCGGCATATCCCGCCAACGCGATGGACTCAGCTTTGAGCAAGTGGACTATCAGGCCAATCGGAATCTCATTGATCTGTGTCTCGCCGCAAACGTAAAACGCTTTGTTTATGTGTCAATGCAAGGTGCCGAGAACATCATGCAACTGGAGATCACTCAGGTTCACGAGCGCGTCGTAGAGGATCTAAAAAACAGCGGCATGGAGTACAGAATCGTGCGCCCCTGCGGCTATTTTTCCGACATGGGCGCCCTCTACGATATGGCCAAACGCGGACGTGCGCTCTTAGTCGGTGCGGGGGAGAATCGTATGAGCCCAATTCACGGCCAGGATCTCGCCGAGGTATGTGTCGACACGCTGGCCGGCAGCGCGCTGGAAGTTGAAGCAGGAGGCCCCGATATTCTAACCCAGCGCGAGGCCGCCATGCTGGCCTTTGAGGTGGTGGGCAAACCCGTCAAGATCACGGTGATACCAATGTGGTTGGCCCGCGGGCTAGTGAAATTTGTCGGCCTACTCTCAAACCAATTCGGTGACCTTGCTGACTTTATCGTGACGGCAGGCGAAATTGATGGTGTGGGGCCACCGCTCGGCAAGACCACACTGAGAAGCTACTTTGAAATGCTGCACGCAGAGGATCAGCAAAAAGAGACAAAGTAGCTACGACAGTTACGATTTAGAGGCGGTCCTGTGATAGCGCGCAATCAATTCACCCATGCTACGCGCCAAGACATCAAAGCTCAGCTCAGGTTAGTTAAGGTCGAGCCTTATCTCATCCAATAGTATTCGAATCAGGCTCCCCAGCCATTTTCAACATCGTCATCGCCGTGCAGGCGACAAGGGGTAAGCAGCAGAATGCTGAAACCAATGAGTTCAAATGGCCGATTATTAAACACGCAGGCAATAGGGCAAAGAGTATGTAGCTACTGGTAGACTGTGCAGTCAGTTAATCGCGGCAAGGAGCTTGAGAGTGCGCCAGAAAGTTAAATTTGAAAGCGATGGGCTTATGCTTAGTGGTGCCTTGGAGACACCGGATGGCGACATTCGCTGTTACGCGCTATTCGCCCACTGCTTTACCTGCGGCAAAGACGTGGCAGCAGCATCGCGCATCGCCAGAGCTTTGACCGCCGCCGGGATCGCCGTACTGCGCTTTGATTTTACCGGGCTGGGCAACAGCGATGGCGATTTTGCCAACACCAACTTTTCTTCCAACATACAAGATCTGATGGCGGCAACGGATTTCCTGCGCAGCGAACATGCCGCCCCGGAGCTGCTTATAGGCCACAGCCTGGGTGGTGCAGCCGTACTTGCAATGGCTGCACAGGTTCCTGAGGTAAAAGCCGTGGCAACCATCGGCGCTCCGCATCGCGCGGATCACGTGGCCCACAACTTTAATGCCTCCCTCGAACAAATTGCTGCCGAAGGCTCCGCCAAGGTCGATTTAGGCGGTCGTGAATTCGTCATCAAGAAGCAGTTTCTTGATGATCTGGCAGCTTATGAAGCCAGTGAAATAGGTCGACTGCGCAAAGCACTGCTGGTCATGCATGCACCGCTGGACGCCACCGTGCCACTTCAGGAAGCAGAGAAAATTTATCTGGAAGCGCGCCATCCCAAGAGCTTTATCAGTCTGGATGGCGCTGACCACTTACTCAGCAACAAACAGGACTCTGAATACGCTGCCGCCACCATTGCCGCTTGGGCAAGTCGCTACCTGAACCCGAGTCCTGTAGGCAACGAGCCAGCGCCAGCCGCCGGTCATGTGCGAGTACAGGAAAAAGATCACAAATTTGCCCAATACGTGCGCAGCGACAGCCATAACTGGCTCGCAGACGAGCCCACCAAAGTAGGCGGCAAGAATTCCGGTCCAGACCCCTACGAGCACTTGCTGGCATCACTGGGTGCCTGTACCTCTATGACGCTGCGCATGTACGCCCAGCGCAAGCAGCTGCCACTCGCACACGTAAAAGTAGAGCTGTCCCATGGTCGTGACTACGCTAAAGATTGTGAAGGCTGCGAGGAAAATCCGCGGCAAATCGACGTCATTGATCGTCAGGTGTTGCTAGAGGGGGACCTTAGCCAGGCACAGCGCGAGCGTCTGCTGCAGATCGCCGATCGCTGTCCGGTGCATCGCACTTTGCACAATGAATTGCAGGTAAAGACACGTCTGGTAGTCAGTTAACCAGCAGTACTGCGAATCGCACATTAGCAACAGTCCATTGGAAATAGCCCTTTGAATCCACAACCTCTGATTATTGAAGCCTCGCTCAACGGCGCTGCCAGCAAGCACAACAACCCGCAGGTTCCCTACACCGACGAGGAAATAGTTGCCGACGCCGTGGCCTGCATGGACGCAGGTGCCGCTCTGATTCACAACCATACCGATGAACCCATTTTTGGCGGCAGCGGCAAGCTCGATTACGAACGCTACGCCAAACCCTGGCGCAGATTATTGGAGCTAAGGCCGGATGCAATATTGACGCCGACTATGCCAGTCGGCCAGGAGGGAGTGCCGGTAGAAGACCGCTATAGCCATGTCTCGAAAATGGCCCAGGAAGGATTACTGGCACAAGGCCTGTGCGACCCCGGTACATTCAATTTGTCGCTTCTCGATGAAGACGGCCTGTTTGCCAGCAGTCGCTACCTTTATCGCAATGATATGCAGGATTCTCGCTACTACGTGGAAACCTGTCGGGAGCTTTCTATCGGCCTTAGCATCTCCATCTTTGAGCCCAGCTTTCTCAAATTTATACTGGCCTATTATCGAGCTGGAAAACTGCCCGCTGGTGGCATCCTGAAGTTCTACTTTGCCTCCGACGAACTTTCTTTTGGCATGCCTCCAACTGTCGCCAGTCTGCAGGCCTACCTGGGCATGCTGGGCGACTGCGACCTACCCTGGCTGGTATCCAGCTTCGGAGACGATTGCGTCGGCTGCGGCCTGGCCGAGGAGGCCATAAAGCGCGGCGGACACGTTCAGGTCGGGCTTGAGCCCTATGGTGGTGATCGCTACCCAAGCAATGTGGAGCTCGTTCAAGAAGTTGTGGCGCTGGCGCAGCACTACCAGCGCCCCGCTGCCACCCCGACTGAGGCAGCAGCTATCATGCGCCTGCCCACCTATCCCGCACCCTATGGTGCTCAGATTAAAGGTCCCCACTAAACATGAAAAAACTCGGTATGAAAAAACTTTGGCTTATTGCCACTTTGTGCTGCGTTGCACCGTTTATCGCCAGCGCGCAAACCGACTTTGCAGCGCGGGAAGCAGCGGCAGATCGACTGCGCGCCATAGAACTGAACTTTGCCACTGTCAACGATGTGGAGATTGCCTACCGCGTCCTCGGCGATGCTTCAAATCCTTCGGTGATGATGATTATGGGGCTCGGCAGCTCGCATGTACTGTGGGGCGACCGCTTACCGTCTCAGATAGTAGCAGCGGGATACCGGGTCATACTCTTTGACAACCGCGACGTCGGCGACTCTCAGCGCTTCGAAGAGTTCGGCGAGCCGCTAATTTGGTGGCAGCTACTCAAAAACAAATTTGGCTTTGAGGTGGACGCGGCCTATGACCTGGGCGACATGGCCAACGACACCGTGGCACTCATGGACGCGTTGAATATCGAGCAGGCGCATGTTATTGGTGCATCAATGGGTGGCATGATTGCTCAGATTGTGGCGGCACGTTATCCGCAACGCACCACCAGTCTGGTCTCGATTATGTCTACGCCCGGGTTCGCCGACCACTTGCCCCAGCCAAGCACCGAGGCCAACAACCAATTAACCGATCTGGCCAATAGCGATGGCGAAAGTGATGCCACCGCGCGCTTACACCATATCGGACTATACCCTGAGGCAATGCCGCGTCAGGTGATGGCTATATTCAAATCGGGTGACCGCAGCGAAGAAGTGAAGACCATCGTCGTGCCTACATTGGTGTTGCATGGCGAGGACGATACCCTGATTCCACCGCGCCACGGTGAATATACCGCCGAGCTGATTGAGGGATCCACCTTCATCACCTTCGCTGGAATGGGGCACAACATACCCGCTACGGTGTTGCCGGCACTGGCTGGCAATATGATCACCCACATGCAAACGCAGGATGGCCGTCAGTTATGATGGGGTAGTCGGTCATCATTTGGTATCCTAGTGGTCACAGTTGAAGAGGACGTGCTTCCAATGTCGAATATCACCATTAATATCAATGGTCAGGAACGCAACGTAGATGTTGCTCCAGACACGCCACTGTTATGGGTAATTAGAGAGAATCTCGCCCTCACAGGCACAAAGTTCGGTTGCGGTATCGCCTTGTGCGGCGCCTGCACCGTGCATTTGGACGGAGTGCCAATACGCTCCTGCGTAACCCCGGTTGCCGCCGTAGGCAATGCCAATATCACCACCATCGAAGGGATTGCTGAAGCCGGTTCTTTACACCCGGTCCAGCAAGCCTGGATCGATGACCAGGTGCCACAGTGCGGCTACTGCCAGTCAGGCCAAATCATGTCGGCGGTGGCGCTGCTGCGTGACAACCCCAACCCGGATGAGGCCACTATCGACGCGGCTATGTCGGGTAATATCTGTCGCTGCGGCATGTATGACCGCATCAAGCGCGGTATCCAACGAGTGGCCAGCACCGGGGTGCAACAGTTCGACCCGCAGGAGATGCAAAATGGGTAAGTGGACGCGAAGAGGATTTATAACAGCCGGTGTTGTCGGCAGCGGCGCCATGGTCATTGGGGTGGCACTGCGACCCGGACACACTACGCCAGAAGCCGCGAAGCTGATGGCAGGTGACACCGAAGCAATGATCAGCACCTGGGTAAAAATTGATTCAGACAATCACATTACGGCAGTGATCCCGCACTCGGAGATGGGCCAGGGTGCACAAACAGCACTAGCGCAGATGTTGGCCGATGAAATGGATGCCAGCTGGGAGCAGGTGTCCTTTGTAGAGGCGCCGGCAGAAGATGTTTATGCCAACTGGGCCGCGGCCAAAGGTTTCATACTCGGCGATACGGCGGTTCCCAAACTACTAGTGGGCACCGTAGACGGTCTCTTTATGCAGGCCAGCAAGGCCATGCATCTGCAAATTACCGGCGGCAGCGCCAGCATACGCACCACAGGTGTTTATGGCATGCGCGTTGCCGGGGCAGCGGCGCGCCAAATGCTAATGGAAGCGGCGGCGGCTGATTGGGCTGTGGACATCGCGGATATCACTACGATCGATGGCATGCTGATACACGAAGCCAGCGGCAAGCGTGAGCCCTATGCAACCTTCGCAGCCGCAGCCGGCAAAGAGAAACCACCGCTCTCACCACAGTTGAAAACCCCGGATCAATTCAAGATCATGGGCAAGAATAAGCCGCGTCACGATATACCCTCCAAGGTAGACGGCTCTGCGATGTTTGGCATCGATGCCAGCGTGGATGGCATGCATTACGCCAGCGTCAAGGCGGCACCGGTATTTGGGGCGCAGGTGGCGTCTGTAGACGCTACAGCAGCACGATCAATGCCCGGCTTTGTAGATGTGGTTAATCTGGACGATGCCATAGCAGTCGTGGCGACAGGTTACTGGCAGGCCAAACAGGCGCTGGCGGCAGTGCAAATCGAGTGGACCGCTACCGGCAATGAAGATGTAGACAGTGAAAATGTGTTTAAAGCCTTTCAGGCTGACATGGAGACCGCAGACGCAGCTGGAGAAACTAATTCTGATATGCAGGTGGGTGATACCGCCAGCGAGTTCGACGGTGCTGACAGCATCATCAGCCGACAGTACAAAGTACCTTATCTGGCTCACACCTGCATGGAACCCATGAATGCGCTGGCCCGCTTTGAAAACGGCCAATGCGAGATTTGGACCGGCACGCAAAACCCTCTGGGCTGCCGCTATGACGTTGCGCAGGCACTGGAGCTTGATGTCGAGAATGTCAGTATTGTGCAACACACTATGGGTGGCGGCTTTGGCCGGCGCTCCAAGTCTGACGCAGCGATTCAGGCAGCGCGCATAGCGCGCGCAGTGGGGCTGCCCGTAAAGTTGATCTGGTCGCGCGAAGAAGATGTGCAGCATGATCACTATCGACCGGCAGTGGCCTCAAACTTCCGCGCGACGCTGAATTCAGCGGGGCAACCGCAGGCCTGGGAAAACCTCTACGTAGATAAGCATGAGCCCGCGGAAGCGCCGCACATACCCTACGCGATTCCTCACCAGAAGATTCATTATGTCGACAGCCCTACCCACGTCCCGTTTGGGGCCTGGCGTAGCGTTGACCACTCGCAGCACGGCTTTTTTGTCGAATCCTTCATAGACGAGCTGGCACACGAAGCACGACAGGACCCTTACCAATACCGCCGCAACTTACTGGCTGACCACCCGCGTCACCGCAAGGTACTTGATATGGCGGCAGAAAAAGCCAATTGGGATACACCACTGGGCGAAAACCGCGGCCGCGGTATCTCACTGCAGGAATCTTTCGGCTCGCTTGTGGCTGAGGTGGTAGAGGTCACTGTTATCGATGGTAACGTCAGTGTCGATCGCGTTGTGGTTGCGGTAGACGCTGGCTTCGCCGTGTCACCCGATGGGCTCACCGCGCAGATGGAATCAGGCGTTGTTTACGGCCTCACAGCCGCACTCTACGGTGAGGTTTCTATTGATGAGGGTCGTGTTAAGCAAACGAACTTCAATGATTACCCTATGCTGCGCATGAGCGAATCACCGGTCATTGAAACCCATATTATTAACAGCCATGAAACCTGGGGCGGCGCCGGGGAACCCGGCACTCCCGGAATTGCACCAGCACTGACCAATGCTATTTTTGCTGCCAGCGGTAATCGAATCCGCGAACTACCGGTGAGTAAATACGATTTTACCTACGAGTTTCGCGAACAGCGTGAATCCTGACCAGAAGGCCTAAAGAATGAATAATCAAAATACCCGTGTAGTCCTCGGCAGACGCCCCGTTGGCGAGGCCACGCCTGACTGTTTCTCAATAGAGACCGAGGAGCTGCAGCCCTTAACCGAGGGAATGGTCCGAGTTGCCGTCGAATATATTTCGGTCGATGCTGGCACCCGCACCATGCTCAAGGGCGAGGGCTTTCATAATCAGGTGGGCCTGGGGGATACAATTCTCGCTAGCGGGGTTGGTCGCGTTATCGAATCAACGGTAGCTGATTTCAAGCCAGGCCAGGCCGTTCGCGGAGGACTCTGCGCACAAACGATCGCCACGGTTCCCGCCAATATGCTCGAACCTATTGATGACTCTACCGCACCCTTGAGCGCCTATATGGGAATACTCAATGGCTCTACAGGTATTACCGCCTGGATCGGAATGCACCATATTGCGAAGCCGCAGGCCGGAGAGATATTCGTAGTTTCTGCCGCAGCCGGGGCGGTGGGTTCTATTGTTGGACAGATTGCCAAACTGGCCGGTGCCCGGGTTATCGGTATCGCCGGTGGCAAAGCCAAGACCGATTACCTGCTCAATGATTTGGGCTTTGAGGCCGCTATTGACTACAAAAACGAAGATGTAAGTGCGCGCCTGCGCGAGCTTGCGCCCGATGGCATTAACGTATTTTTCGATAATGTAGGCGGTCCGATTCTGGATGCGGTACTGGACAACCTGGCTCTGCGCGCCCGGGTCGTAATTTGTGGCGCGGTTTCCCAGTACGACGACATGGACAACATCACCGGCCCCTCCATGTATCTGCGCCTGGCTGAGCGGCAATCGACTATGGAAGGTTTTGCCTACTTTCATTTCCCAGAGAGTTTCGCGCAGGCTGAGGCAGAGCTTGCGCAATGGCTGGCGGATGGCAGTGTAGTATTGCCAGAATCCATACTCGATGGCATCGAGCGCTACCCCGAAGCGCTGCAGTTTATGTTTAACGGCGGCAACATTGGCAAGCTATTGGTTAAAGCCGGGTAGTGACTTGCGCGTTGGACTAATTGGTATGGCAGGAGACACCGTGAGCAATACAAAAATCGTGATGGACTTTATTGAAGCCTGGAACAAGATGGATTGGGATGCGGTCGTTGCTGCCTTCAGTGAGGATGTGGTTTACCACAACATTCCCATGGAAGTACTGGAGGGCAAGACTGACGTGGCCCATTTTATTACTACCGGCATGGACCTGAAATCAGTGGACTGGGAAGTATTGAGTATCGCCGAAAATGGCAACAGGGTACTCACCGAGCGCATTGACAACTTCTACCTGACAGACGGAAAAACCGTATCCATGCCAGTGATGGGAACCTTCGAGATTGAACATGGGCTGATCAAAGCCTGGCGCGACTACTTCGACCTGGCTACTTTCACCAGCCAAATGGCACCATAGGGGCGGTCTAGCCCAGACCGCGGACCAGACCGTCGCAATGGTGGCTAGTCGTGGACTGGCCGCGCTTCATAGATCGTATAAATCAACATGCCGCTTTCGGGATCGATCGCACCAGCGGCAACTGCCTGCACGCGATTAAGCCAGCTGTACTGGGGGGCACCGGTTTCAAAGGTTGGCGCCACAGCCAGCAGCCCGGTTTCCATATCCATACGCCCGCTGTATTCGACATAAATGAAAGCACCATCGTCGGTTTTCAGCGTCAGCCGCACATCCAGTGCCGCCAACTTCATTTCCTCATTCACGGTGGCCCAGTCGGCAGCATCACCGGTTGCCAGCTCGGCGTTGATACGCTCGCCGCGCAACTCCGCAGAGGGCACGTCGATGACCATACGAGTTCCCTTGGGACCGCCGCCGACTACCACGGGCTCACTCAGCTGCACTTTCATTACGCCCAACGGATGTAGTTCAATCTTTGCCACATTAATATCCTCAGTAAAAATAAGTCAGTTTGGTTCGATCCATAGTATAGAACATAAGCTGGTGCACGCGCGCGTCACGGCAGAGGAAGACGGCCAAGCTGCCATCTAACACAAGCGCTCTGCTGCAAATTGATCTAGAATCTAGCGTCCCATTCTACTGGAGAATAATAATGGAAGTGAAAGCCTACGCGATACCGGCCCCAGGCCAGAAGTTAGAGCCAACCACTATTCAACGGCGTGAGCCCGGCGCGGAAGATGTGCTAGTTGCACTGCAATACTGCGGCATCTGCCACTCGGATTTAATCATTGCCAATAGCGAATCGAACACCGACATGTACCCGTTGGTGCCCGGACATGAGATGGTCGGCAGCGTTGTAGAAGTTGGCGCCGACGTTAGCGGACTGGCTGTCGGAGACCTGGTGGGTATTGGCTGCATCGCCGACTCCTGCCGCAGCTGCAACCCCTGCGATACTGGCGACGAACACTATTGCGATACGGGCTTTTCCTTGAGCTTTAACGCTCTCGACAAGCAGGGAGAAAAAACCAACGGCGGCTACAGCAGCCACTATACGATCAACCAGCGCTATGCCGTAAAAATACCCGATGGCCTGGACCCTGCTGCTGCCGCGCCTCTGCTGTGCGGTGGCATCACCGTTTACACGCCGCTGAAAAGATTTGGCGCAGGACCCGGCAAAAAGGTCGGCGTACTGGGTCTGGGTGGACTGGGCCACCTGGCCATCAAAATTTCCAAGGCGATGGGCGCACACACCGTCATGTTAACTTCTTCTGCAAGCAAAGTTAGCGACGCTGAAAAACTGGGCGCGGATGATGTGGTACTAACCCGTGATCCTGAGGCACTCGAAGCGCATGCCGGAAGTTTTGATTTTATTATTAACACAATTTCGGGCGATCACGACGTCAACAGCTTTTTACCACTGCTGGCTCGCGCTGGGAATATGTGTTTTGTTGGAGCCCCACAATCACCTGCTCCAATCTTCATACCCAACCTGATCATGGGTGACAAACTCATGTCGGGCTCTCTGATTGGCGGTATGCCGGCAACTGCTGAAATGCTCCAGTTCTGCGCGGACCACAACATCACTGCCGATATTGAAATGGTTGATATTGATAAAGTGAACGAGGCTTGGGAAAGAATCGAGGCCAATGACGTCAAGTACCGTTTCGTCATCGATCTTGGCTCATTAAGCTAACCCAAGTCGTATCAAAAACCGTGCGACAGCGCGGCCAACAGGGGGGGGGGCAGCGTCCGCTAATCCTCCTGCCCTTTGATGTCATACTTGTTATCAAAGCGGCCACCGTATAGCTGCGGGCTGGAAACCTGCTCCGGTGTTAAATAGAGCACCACCCGCTCGGCATCGGGCGGGTCCAGATCATCGGGCAGCTCATCGCCGGTATGCTTTTTAAACTGTGCGCGCAGGTACTGCTTGTCAATATCATCCTCCACCCGCACGTTGCCGCGTATTTCTACATAGGTCATATGATCATCGGGGTCTATAACGCAAAAGGTAGCGCGGGGATCCGCCAGCACATTGTGATATTTGATCCGACCTTTGATTGTTGAAACCTCGACTTCTTTTCCGTTCCAGGTAAAGCCAACCGGGTTACTGGAAATTAAACCATCGCTATGACGGATGGTGCTCAGAGTACCCAAAAAATTGGAATTTAGTGTTGCCAGCTGCTTTTCATTCAGTTGCAAGGCTATCTCTCCTGCTCTGTTTGCATAACCTGTTTAGGCGTCCGGTCCACGAAAAATAGCCCCCAGTGTTTCTCCGCGCCAAGTTCCTGCGCCGGGTCGCCTTTCCAAGGCTCATCGAATGCCTCGAAAAAGAACACCGTTGTATTAGTCGCTGTAGCCCAGTCGCCCAACTCCTTATAGTAACGCTGCTGCTGCACCTCACCGGCGCGATCACCAAACTCTATGGCGGTTGAGGCCCAGCCGGCCTCCAGAATGACGATAGGTTTATCGGGCAGCGCCGCATGCACCCGTTCAATATTCTCAATGGTGTAACTCAGGCCATCATCAATCGACCTGCCCTCCCATACCGGGTAAGTATGTACCCCCAAAAAATCCACTTCATCGATCAAGCTGGCGCCATCACGTATCCACCACTCATAGTTGTCGGCGGTGCTTACGGGCTGCTCAACCGCCTGCCGGGTCAGACGCAAATAACGCACCATGCTATCGACAGTCACCATGTGATCATTCCAATCCACCAGAGCTTCGTTGCCGACATTGATGGCCACTATGATCTCCGGATAGCGATTAGCCAGCTCAATACCGCGCTCAACTTCGGCCAGATTGCCAAGGGTATTTTCCGCCAGCTCGGACTCTGGTATCGGTTCATGCAGCCAGGCGCAGCCCTCGTGGTTACTGAATTCTGCTTCCAGCCACATGCCCAGCAAAACCTTAAGCGGCAGGCCGCGTTCTTTAATCAGTGTAAGTACGGTCTGCGAATTTTCCCCCGAGTCGTACAAACGAATCAGCTTGAAACCATGAGCAACCAGGATATCGAGATCCTCACTGATCTCTGCCACAGACGGATTAACCGCCCCGTCGCCGCGGTCAGGGTGCTGACCCTCACGAAACCCGGAATAGGCTACGGCCATGACTTCGCCAGTCATTAAATCTGTTTTACTTTGCAAGTAATTTTCTTCCATTGGTTGAGGGTCAGGGGTACTGGAGATGGCCGGCGCTGACTTTTCACCAACACAGGCGACTACGCCGAGGCACAGTAGACTCGCCATCATTAAATTTAAAAGATTGATCGGTGTACGCATGCGCCATTTTTACACGCTTTAGGGTGCCGCCGCCATAATGCCCGCAAAAGTTGCCCGTCAGGCGCTGTTTCTCAGCGCCAGCTCCCGTTCTATGCTGGCCACCTGAGTATCGGACAGAGAATAGAACATCAGCACCAGCACATTCAGCAGCGCGATCGCGGCAGGTATCACGGTAAACAGCAGACGAATACCCAGCAGCGAGTCCTCGGACTGCGGCGCATTAGCGACATAGCCGAACGCTGCCAATAACCAGCCCGAAAGTCCGGCACCTATAGTGAGACCAAATTTTTGGGCAAACATTGAGGCAGAAAAAATCAATCCGGTAGTACGCCGGCGAAACTTCCACTCGCCGTAATCAGCGACATCACCATACATGGCCCAGACCAGCGGCGCGGTGGGTCCGGACAGGACGGCACCCGCACAACTCACCAGCAGCATAGACCAATACTGGTCAGGCGGCACAAAAAACAGACCGGCGGCGCAGGCGGCACTGCCCAATGACAGCACAATCATCAGGAATTTCTTCTCGAAACGGTCGCTCAACCACTTGGTACAACAGACGCCGATTATCAACGCCAAGGAATTCATGGTTAGAAAAAACGTGGTGCGATCAAAAATCCAGAAGTAAGCGCTGCCATCGTCCAACACATAATATTTAAAATAATACAGAGTGACTGCACCTTTGAGCGCGACACTGGAAAGGGTCAACACTCCGGCCACGCACAACACTAACCAAGGTCTGTTACGCAGCAACAGTTTCAGATCGCGACGAATAGTATCGTGCTCTTCCGTGGTCGACTCAACACGCTCTCTGGTGGTGGCAAAGGTGACCCAGAACAATGCAATAGACACAACGGCAAACAGAGCCATGGTGATTCTGAAGCCTTGAGCTTCATCCTCTACACCAAAATATTGCACCATGGGTCGCACCAGCATCGAGATCAGCAAACCACCACCAAAGGCACCCACAAAACGGAAGCTGGAGAGGACCGTGCGCTCCGATGACAGCGGGCTCATAACGCCCATCAAAGCGGAGTAAGGTACGTTAATCGCGGTATAAAGCATCATCATCAGTGTGTAGGTGACCCACGCATAAATTAGACGACCCGTATCATCAAACTGAGGGCCTGCAAACATCAGGTAACCCATGACGCCGTAAGGAACTGCCATCCACAGCAAATAGGGGCGGAACTTGCCGAACCGGGTCTGGGTGCGATCTGACAACGCGCCCATTAAGGGGTCGTTCAAGGCATCCCAGAGCTTGGAGACAAAAAACATGGTGCCGACGGCGGCGGCCGGAATACCGAAGACATCGGTATAGTAATAAAGCAGGAAAATATTGAAGGTCTGGAAGAAGAAGTTTGAAGCCGTATCACCAAGCCCATAGCCCGCCCTCTCCCGAAAGCTCAGCGCGCCCGATTCTTGCTGCATGAATACTCCAGTACTTGAGGCACCGGATTCATGCGGCGCGCAGAGTCTGCAGCATCGGTGAATCCAATGATGTTGTCAAAGCCCGGTCAGCCTGCCGCCATGAACTCGGCTGACAAGCTGTCCGGTTGACGAGTGCTTACGGCTTAAGAAGCAGCTTTCCGGTATGGCCGCCTGAGTACAACATTCCCAATGCATCCGGGAACCGCTCCAGGCCCTGCTCTATATGCTCTGGTAAGTTAACCTTACCTTCCGCCGACCAGCCGGCCAGGTCCGCTTCCATCTTGGGAAACTGTGAAGTGAAATGATCGACAGTAAACCCGCGCATGCTGGAATTACGCTCCGCCAGTCGCAGATAGAGCGAGGGGCCTTCGACAGCGGCCATGTGTGCGTACTGCGAAATTGCACCGCAAATGACCACTCGTGCTTCCATGGCCAAATTATCCAGTGCGGCATCCAGAATACTGCCACCGACATTATCAAAGAAGACATTCAGTCCGTCCGGTGCCAGGCGCTTGAGCTCGCTGGCCACATCACTATTCTTGTAATCTATGGTGCCGCTGCATCCAATAGACTCCAAAAACTCACATTTCTGCGGGCCGCCCGCAATACCGATAACGTTAGCGCCGCGCACTTTAGCGAGCTGGCAGGCCACGGTACCAACCGCGCCTGCTGCCGCTGAAACTGCCACTGTGTCACCCTCTTTCACCTGACCCACCAGCAACATACCGGCATAAGCGGTGAGACCGGTTGTCATTCCCAGCACCCCAAGATACGAGCGCGGCGGCGCCAAGTTTGGGTCCAGCTTACGCAGCATCTCTGTGCCACAAACGTTGTAGCGCTGTGCGCCCATGCCGCCAAAAACCCAATCATCGACAGCAAAGTCGTCGTTAAGGCTTGCCACAATACGTCCTGTGCCCAATGCAATAATGGCCGACTGCAGAGCGTTCTGGCCGTGATGGCCGTCGTGATCTAATGTCGTAGCGATAAAGGCATCTATTCCCAGATGATCCACCTCAATGACGACCTGACCGGGCTCTGGCTCCGCAACGGGTTCTTCAACAAATTCGAAATCTTCGGCGGTGGGCATGCCCTGTGGTCGCCGTGCCAAAACTACTTTCTGATTCACTAATTGCATTTATTATTCCATCAGTATTTAAAGTCGGTAGAAGGATGTACATACCCTTCCGCTGAGCCGATCAATATACCGACAGTCGAGCCAGAAAGAAAACAACCTCTCGCACCTTTCACCAGAGCAGCTCGGTTTATCGCTGCCGACCCCGACTGTTGCGTTGCCCGGAGCAGCGTCGTGAGCAATACACTACCGCCTCCCAGTTGTTACGCCAGCGGGCGCGCCAGGTGAAGGGGCGCTCACAAATAGGGCAAATTTTTGAGGGCAGGTCTTGCTTGCGCATCGCGACTCAACCTCATTGACTAAGAGACTCTCTCTAACAGCATCACGGGCAACTGCCGCCCCGCCTGCTCCTGGTAACGCCCATACTGCGGGTTATACTCCACCAGGCGTTTCCACATGTCCTGACGGCTGCGGCCGCTAAGTTCTTTGGCCGCCATCGGGCCTTTATAACCGCGAAAAGTCACCTGAGCCTGCCCGCTGGCACGTAGATTATGAATCCAGCCTGGCGCCGAGGCCTTACCCCAATTAGAACCGACCAGCACGATCGCGTTACCTACTGGCATGCACAGCGTTGGGATCTCCCTTGGCAATCCGCTTTTGGCACCCGTAGTTTCCACCAGGGCCACAGATAACATCCCGGTGTTGATCCAGCCGCGACTGACGCTCAGCAAAAATCGATCCATACGCGGCACGGTCTTTTGCAGAGCGCCAACCACCAGCGGCCGCTGCAGCGCGTTTCGAATCAGGTCAGTCTTTAGCAATTCCATTGGTGGCATCCTCAAACGGAGAGTTACGTCCTCACATTGGCATCAGATTGCAGCAGCCAGTGCAGCCGGCGTGGGCAGGTGGACAACATTTGGACAAACTACTGTGATCTTCCCCCAGAATCATCACTAAAGACAAGATCTCGCATGAACAGCCAAGCTATTGAGTCGTGAAAGCAGCTTTATGAAATTTCTGCTCATTGCTTGAAGCTCTGCTATGCTGAGCTCATAACGAGGGTCAAGGCACTTGCTACGTTAGTGGCCACCCCGATAATAAAGAATCTTTACAAAGGGTTTGGTTCATGTGAGCTTTCTTAGCAGCAAAGTCACTAAAATCGGGGCATTGCTCGCCATTGTCGGGTTAGGTGCTATAGCCAGCTGGGCGGCTTTTGATACTGCCTTTCACGTTACCGGTGACTACGAATTTTGTACCGGCTGTCATGCCTATGAGCCGATTGCGCGAGCCTATCGCGAGGACGTGCATGGGGGCAACAACCCCGCAGGCGTAAGGGCCGCTTGCAACGACTGCCATCTACCCCACGGTAACTCCCTACATTACTTTGTCGTCAAAGCACGCCACGGAATCGTGGATCCGACCATGGCGCTAATCAAAGAACCCCACGAAATCGATTGGCACGCCCTGCGCGAGCATCGGGAGCGATTCGTTTACGACTCCGGATGCCTGGGATGCCATAAGTATCTGGAAGAAACCACCCAGGCCAATAGCAAGGCGTTTCGACCGCATCGCAGCTATTTTGCCGGTGAAACAGAAAAGCAATGCGTCAGCTGCCATCAGCACGTTGGTCACAACAGATTAGGTTACCACCTGGAAAATCTGGGCTGGAAGCAAACGCAGCAAGGAGACACACCATGAAAACCATCACCGGCTTCGCTTTCATCCTGCCACTACTACTGATTTTGGCCAGCCCGTCAACGCTGGCTGAGTCCACTGGAATGAGCGTGGCTAACGTCAAAACGCTAAAAATTGACCGCGGCCTGTCCACCGAAGGCAAAGCCTGTATCACCTGCCACCAGCAAATCACCCCTGGCCAGGTCGCCGACTGGAAAGACAGTCGCCATGCACACGCAGGTATTTCGTGCATCGACTGCCACCAGGTGGCGGAAGATGCCCCCCACGCCATGCGCCATGCCAATGTTGAAGACACGCCAGTATTCGTATCGCCTCTGGTTTCTCCCGCAGTTTGTGGTCGCTGCCACGTTGCGGCCAAAGAACAGTTTGATGCCAGCGGACATTTCCGCGCCTATCGCCAGATAATCCCCAAGGACAGCCTGCATGCTCTGCAAGTTGTGCATGAAGGTCGCAATCACCCCGAGTTGTCGGGCGCACCCGGCGAGACCGGTTGCATGCAATGCCATGGCACCGAAATTTTATTGGATGAAGACAACCGCCCCACCCCCGAGACCTGGCCCAACAATGGTATGGGCAATATTTACCCCGATGGCTCTACCGGAAGCTGCACCGCCTGCCACAGCCGGCACAAATTTGATATTGGTGAGGCCCGCCACCCGCATGCCTGCGCCTCCTGTCACTTGGGACCAGATCATCCCAACATAGAAATTTTTAACAACTCCAAACACGGACATCTCTACAACACCGAAGGTGACGAGTGGGAGTTCGACACTGCGCCGGATGCCTGGGAACCTGGCGACTATCGCGGACCCACCTGCGCCACTTGTCACATGAGCGGGATTGGAGAGCTGTCTGTAACGCACAATATAACCGAACGCCTGTATTGGAACCTGTGGGCCAAGGAATCCAAGGTACGCGGCTCAGATGACGTGCTTAGCCCGCTGCTGGGCGATGGACCAGAAGGCCGTAAGAAAATGAAGATGGTGTGCAACAACTGCCATACCGGAAGTCACACCAACAACTTTTTCACCCAAGGCGATAAAGCCGTCAAGCTCTACAACGTGGCCTATTACGAACCCGCGACTGAGATGCTCAAGGATTTGAAAGCCAAAGGCTTGCTCAAGGAAAACCCCTGGACTGATGAGTTTCAGATTACTTATTATTATTTATGGCACCACGAGGGTCGGCGCGCACGCCAGGGTGCCATGATGGGCGCGGCGGATTACGCACACTGGCACGGCTTTTTTGAACTCCAGCAAGACCTCTACAAGCTGGAGGGGATTTACGAGAAACGGCTGGAGACAGGTGAGATTGAGTAGGTCAGACTTTGTCAGCAGGGTCTGACTTTGGATAGCAGGGCTTAGTCTGTGTCTACTGGACTGCGGACTGGCCAACTGACTATAGGGACATGAGCATTGCCTGACTACAAAGGAACCACTGCGCTGGTTACCGGTGCCGCCTCCGGTATCGGTGAAGCCCTGGCACGAGAACTCGCCATTCGCGGTGCCAGCGTCATCTGCGCCGACCGCAACCTGGCTGGCGCCGAAGCTACCGCCAACGCAATTGGCCCATCCGCCCGCGCTATAGAATGCGATCTGTCAAATCCCGAAGCGGCCGCAACCCTGATAGAAAAATGTTGGGCAACGTCGGGGCGACTGGACCTTATTTGCTCTAATGCCGGCATTGGGCATCGGGGTAGCCCGGTGCAGGAAGACATGCTCAATAGTGACTCGCTGCAGGCACTCTGGGAAGTCAACTTTTATGCCGGGTTAAAAATCGCCCAGTCCTATGCACGACTATTGGAGCATAACGGGTCAAACGGTCGCCTCTTGGTGACCGCTTCTGAGAATTCACTTAGCGTCCCCGATGCCGTCAAGAAGGGGAAAATGGCCTTTTATGCAGCCACCAAGCACGCCCTGCTGGTGGCTCTGGAGTGGCTGCGCATAGAACAGCAAGACGGGCCCCTGGAGCTGCACGTCCTGTTACCCGGAGCGGTATATACACCGCTGATTGCCAAAGCACTGCCCGATGCCGCACTGGCGCCAGCAGAGCTTGAACTGATCTCAGCCGAACGCTGCGCCCAGGTAGCCTTGCAAGGTATCGATCATGGCCTGTTTTACATACCCACCCAGGCGCATCTGCTAGAGGACATGCAGCCTCGCATGGACGAGATTACGCAGGCGTTAGCAGTGTTGGAGATTGAAAAAACCTTCTGAGAACAACCCGGACACCGCCAGTCTTCCCCCGCCCCCGGCTGCCACGCTATCTGTCACCTTTACCCCCTGTCGAAAAAAAATTGCAGCCTTGTCATACAAGCGGACAGTTGACGTCACTCAATTACGAACCCCAAGCGGAATGACTTATGAAAATTCTCCTCCAGGCGTTACTCCTGGCCATCCTTGGCACCGCCCTGGTCTCCTGCGGCGGTGGCGGCTCTAACGGCTCTGTAGCCACGTCCCCCGGGCCGACTCCAGAGCCAGAGCCGGAACCGGAACCGGAGCCGGAGCTACTACCGACAGCTCTCGAGGCTTCACGGTTTCTGAGCCAGGCCACTTTTGGACCGAATACACCAGCGATTGAGGATGTATCCAGCGTTGGTTTCGAATCCTGGTTCAACACGCAGCTGGAACTGCCACCCTCACTCCATCTGCAGGGTGTTCTTGCGCAATTTCCCGAAGATGGCAAGTTCTTCGACGAGCAGGGCAACACACTGCCAGAGCTGGTATTCACCGCTTCCAATTCATTCTGGCAAACCGCCATCGAGGGGGAGGACCAGTTGCGCCAGCGCATGGCCTTCGCATTGTCACAGATTATGGTGGTATCCAGTCAGAGCGATTTGCGGCGACTGCCCCAGACCATGGCCGCATATATGGATGTGCTTACCGAGGGCGCGTTCGGGAATTATCGCGATCTACTGGAGGAGGTGACTTACTCGCCAGCGATGGCAATCTACCTGACTTACCTGCGTAACGAAAAAGCCAACCCAGACACCGGACGTGTTCCTGATGAAAACTACGCCCGCGAGCTGTTGCAGCTTTTCAGCCTTGGGCTGGTGGCGCTGAATCAGGACGGCAGCAGCGCCGTTGACGCGCAGGGCGAACCACAGGAGCTGTTCGATAATTCAGATATCACTGGTCTGGCCAAAGTGTTTACCGGACTCAGTTTTGCCGGCGCTGCGTTTGAAACCCGGCCGAGCTTAATACCGCTGCCCGCCTTCTACCAACGACTGGAAATGTTCGACAGCTATCACTCCGCCGAGCCGAAAGCGTTTCTGGGCACCACCATTCCCGCCGGTACCGACGGTGGCAACACTTTGCAGATGGCGCTGGACACCATTTTCAATCATCCCAACGTGGGCCCGTTCCTGGGCAGACAGCTGATCCAGCGCTTTGTTACCAGTCATCCACCCGTCGAGTATGTAGCCAGAGTGTCTGCGGCGTTCGACACTGGCAGCTACCAGCTGCCCTCTGGCGAAGCAGTAGGCACAGGTGAGCGCGGAGATCTCAGCGCAACGCTGGCGGCGGTCCTGTTTGACCCGGTCGCCCGTAACCCTGAGTCCATTGGCGATCCACAGCACGGTAAGCTGCGCGAACCGGTTATTCGCCTCACACACTGGGCGCGCGCATTCAAGGTCAACAGCGCCAATGCCAGGAACGAGCGCATCCTGAGTAATACCAGCGATTCCGCACTGCTTGGCCAACAACCCTATGGTTCACCCTCGGTTTTTAACTTCTACCGACCCGGTTACATAGCTCCTGGGACGGAGACCGGCGCCGCCGGCTTAAATGCCCCGGAGCTACAGATTTCCAACGCCACCACCATCGTGGGCTATCCCAATGTGATCACCTTGTTCGCACTGGGAGTGACACCCAAGTTTGACCGCAGAGCTGCGCCTGCTTTTGTTGCCGACTATAGCGTTGAGGTAGGCCTGGCCAATGATCCGGAAGGCTTACTGGATCACCTGGATATTCTACTAACCCAGGGTCGCCTGGAACCTGAGACCCGCGCCCGTGTCATCGCTGCACTCGAGCAAATTCCGGCTAGCAACGATGACGGGCTGTTAGCCAGAGCACGCCTGGCCAGCGTTATGCTCATGAGCGCCCCCGACTATCTGGTGCAGCGTTAATGAACCTAAGGAGAAACCCCATGCAGTCCCGAAGAGATTTCCTGAAACTGTCCGCTGCCACCCCGCTGCTAACCGGCGGCGTGCCACTGCTTAATGCACTGAGCAGCATGAATACCATGGCGGCCAGCGGTGATGACTACCGCGCTCTGGTATGCGTATTCCTGTTTGGCGGCATGGACTGCCACGACACGGTGCTGCCTTATGATGTCGCCTCCTACAACAGCTACGCACAGATCAGGTCGTCACTGCTGCAGTCCTATGCAGCGCTTCCCGGTGGCTCGACGCGAGGGCGGGAAACGCTGCTGCCGCTGCAGCCGGCGGCGGCTCAATTCGGCGGGCGTCAATTTGCCCTGCCACCTGAGATGTCGGCCCTGCATGGCTTGTTCGAGCAGGGTAAGGCGGCTATCGTCGGCAACGTCGGCCCGTTACTGCAGCCTACCGATCGGGCCCTGTTCCAAAGTAATCCATGGCAGTTACCCGATCGATTGTTCTCACACAACGATCAACAGTCGACCTGGATGTCTTTTGCCACGGAGGGCTCACAGTTAGGCTGGGGCGGACGCTTCGGCGATTTTGCCGCTGGCGTCGGAGCCAATCTCAACAACATCTTCTCGCAGATCTCACTGGCAGGGAACACCGTGTTCCTGTCAGGAGATAGTGTGGGACCCTACCAGGTTAACTCCTCCGGCGTACCCTCGGTCGCACTGCTGGAGCAGCCTGAAAACGTCATTCCGCAGTCGCTGGCAGATATACTGCGTGACCACTTTACCTCCGCCGGAGCCAACCGCAGCAATCTGCTGCAGCGCGACTTCATTGATCTCAGCCAGGTTTCATTTGACGCTAATGAATTGCTGAGCGCTGCCTTGGAGTCCGCCCCCGGATTCACTACCGAGTTTCCCGCCAGCCCTCTTGGTGCGCAACTGGCTGCGGTAGCGCGCACCATCGAGGTACGCACTACTTTAGGCGCCTCAAGACAGGTCTTTTTTGTCGCTGCAGGCGGTTTTGACACTCATTCTGCACAGGCATCTACCCTGCCGGCACTGCAACAGGATATCTCAGAATCGATGGCCGCCTTTTATGCCACCACCGAGGAAATGGGCATAGCTTCAGAGGTCACCACGTTTACCATGGCGGACTTTGGCCGCACTCTGACCACCAACGGTGACGGCACCGACCACGGCTGGGGCGGACATCACTTTGTAGTGGGCGGTGCCGTCAATGGCGGCGATATTTATGGCGATATTCCAGTCGCCGAGCTCGGACACGCGCAGGATGCCGGCAATGGCAGACTCATACCCTCAGTGGCCGTTGAGCAACTGGCTGCCGCACTGGGCGGCTGGTACGGACTCAATGGCGACGAAGTGGCAGCTGCGCTGCCTGGACTGGGCGCATTTCCTGACGGCGCCCTGCCGCTGTTCCAGTAGCGGCAAGTTTTGTACTTCAACGCTGAACAGTGGGCGTACAATGAACCATCACCGGCAACCCGGGTCGTCATGGCACCCACTCTTATACAGCTACTGGAACGCCATCACACGCAAAGCTGGGGTTGGTCACTGGCATGTTGCGACTGGCAGCACGCGCTCGCTGAGGACGCACTGCAGGAGGCTTACCTGCGAGTGCTTGATGGACGGGCGCGCTTTGGCGGGCGGTCCAGTGAGAAAACCTGGTTCTTTGGCGTCATCAAACATGTGGCCGCAGAGCAGAGGCGCAAGCATGCCCGTCAAGGCCTGCTGCAAGTTTTCTATCGGCATCGCGCCGCCAACGAACCCGCGGTGGAAGCAGCGCCGGATCTGGAGCTGGACCAGTCCAGTCAGGCACTGCGCCAGGCGCTGATGGAACTGCCAGCGCGCCAGCGCGAAATCTTGCACCTGGTATTTTACAGCGACCTGTCGTTGGCAGAGGCTGCCACAGCCGCCGGTATATCGGTAGGATCGGCGCGCACTCACTATCACCGCGGCAAGCAGCGGTTACAGCAACTATTGGATGAACAACCATGAGCCCTGCGCACGATAAACACGATATGGATACTGGTAATCCAGTACTGGCGGCGCACTTCGCGCGCCTGCGCGAGTCCGAGCAATTAACCGCGCCGGCTATCACGCGCCGCCTGGCCGTAACCGAGACCGCAGCAGTGCGGCAATGGCGCCTGCCCAGCCTGCCGCGCGCAGCGGCGGCCACCGCGATCGCAGCAACCGTGCTGGTGCTGCTGTGGCAGCCCGCAGCTGAGGACCCGGCAACGATATACCTTAGCATTCTTGATCAACAGTCCTGGAGCAGCGATGCCCTGCTTGATGTGTCTGAGGCGCTATTGCCAGCACTGGCACCGGAACCGGATTTTTACCAGATAGACATCAATTTTGACCTCGACAGCTATGCCAACTAACACTTATAAAGGAGCGCTTATCATGCGTTTTGCCAAACTCCTGCTCGTTACCCTTCTGTGCAGTGCCAGCCTGGGGGTGACCGCCCAGGACGCTACTGTGGACCGGAAAGACCAGCGCGAAGTACTTAAGATGGGCTTGTATCCGCCTGATATCCTTATGCGCCAGCAACAGCGCCTTGGCATCACCGACAACCAACGGCAATCGATTGCCGCCCTGGTCAAGACGTTCCAGAATGGTGTGACGGAATTGCAGTGGTCGATGCCCAATGAGCAGCAGAAGCTGCAGCAGCTGCTGCGCTCGCACCCGGTCCCTGCCGAGGAGGCTCTGGCGCAGTCTGCCAAGGTTCTGGAGATGGAGTCGCGTTTCAAGCAAGCGCACTTTGAACTCTTGGTAGCGATCAAGAATGAACTGACCAAGGAACAGGTCGATATGCTCGATAGCGTTATCCGCCGCCGCCTGACCGGGCAAAAATAATCGCAGCGGCGCAGGCGGTGATTGCAGCGACAGGTGATCCATTGCCGGGCGCAACCGCGTAACTCTCCGACACAGGAGAGTTATCACATGTGGAAATATACCGGCTCAGAGCGTCCAGCGTTCGCTGAAGAA
This sequence comes from Candidatus Litorirhabdus singularis, assembly GCF_026262625.1. Classification (GTDB taxonomy): domain Bacteria; phylum Pseudomonadota; class Gammaproteobacteria; order Pseudomonadales; family Halieaceae; genus Litorirhabdus; species Litorirhabdus singularis. Next base: position 1,421,571 of record NZ_SHNN01000001.1, on the reverse strand, counting down.
CCCAAGCCTGGCCAGGAGTCAGTGTGGGACTATCCGCGACCACCGGCCCTGGTTACCTGCACCAACGACATACTCGTTGGAGATGCCGGGCAGGTCGTGGCGCATACCACACAAGCACTGCGAGTGCTGGAAACCGCCAGCCCCCCAACCTACTATCTGCCGCCTGACGCCGTTGACTGGAACCTGCTTGAGAAACTGGATCAGCATTCCTGGTGTGAATGGAAAGGCGAAGCGACCTACTGGGGGCTAGCCACTGACAAGGCCGCAGGTGCGGTGGGCTGGAGCTACCATGCGCCGCACCATACCTTCGCAGCTATCGATGGCTTTATGTCATTCTACCCAGGCCGTATAGCCTGTTATATCGACGGTGAACAGGTCAAAGCCCAGGCCGGCGGATTCTATGGCGGCTGGGTTACCAAGAATATTGTGGGGCCCATGAAAGGTGATCCTGGCACCGGGCACTGGTGAAAGTAAAACTGTCCATGTTTTGTCCATATTGGGCTTGGCATTGGTGCGCTCCACTTCGCCTTTGCTCGCGTACCACTCTCTACACAAACAGGAGAGATGCTATGACCGTCTTAAAAACAGCAGTAACAACCGCCCTATTAGCCTTCAGTGCGATCGCATTCAGCGCTGAGCCTGTAGCCATCGACAAGGTCAAGACTGGCCTGCTGTCCGCCACTGAAACTTACAGTATCTATAGCGTTAGCTGCTCCGATGAATCGACTGCGGCTATTGCCGCCATGAATCGCGGCACCCGCTGGTGCGTAGCGGAAGCGTCACAGCTTGACTGCTTCAGCGACCGTGAAAATGCTGCCGTCAAAGCCTGCTCTTCGACACTCATGGCCTCCAACGGCTAAGACGCCAGTAGCCTCGTTTCTGCCACGCTCTTCGGTGGCAGAGTCCCTTCCAGACCTACCTCTCGGTAGGTCGAGGGAGAAGGCGTCCTGATATATCCCGGCCACTAACAACGCCGCGGCCTACCCAAGCTGTTCGCCTTTCCAGCGTCAGCGGAGCAGCCCTGAAATGCTTTATAATGCCTCGGAGCACACTGCTCAAACGCATCTATACTCAGCGGCGCAGGCGCAAAACGGCTTTGACAAACCCCCTTCACACCTCAGCCATTCACGTTTGGCATATACATGCAGTCGGCGAGCACCTGACACCCGAACTACATCTGACACCCGAAGAATTGGCGCGCGCGAAGCGTTTTCACGATCCCCAGCAAGGTCGGCAATGGCGCTATTTTCACTGTGCGCTGCGCCAGGTGCTGGCGCGCTATACAGACTGCGCATCACAGCCGTTACGTTTCGGCACCATTGAGCAAGACAAACCGGTTCTGCTGGATTTTCCAGAACTGCATTTCAACCTGAGCCACACTGCATCCCGCGCCCTACTTGCGGTTACCCGTGCCGCCCCCGTCGGGATTGATATCGAACAGCAGCGGCAGCTTAAGGACCGCGAAGCTATGATCAGGCGCTACTTTTCAGTGTCCGAGCAGGAGCAATTGGCTGCACCACAGTACGCGGAAAAATCTGTAGATAAAGATCAGGCCTTTTTTCGGCTATGGACGCGGAAAGAAGCCATCATCAAGGCCAATGGTCTGGGTTTAGGCATTGCTCTGGACTCCTTCGATGTGCCCAGTGAACCCATACCGACGTGGCGGGTGTGCAAGCTAAGCAGTCCGGCTAACGGCAAAAGACACTATCGCCTGCAAGACGTCGAGGTATCGCGTGGTTACGCTGCGGCCATCGCCCTGCAATCAGCAAAATCAGCGCTGGATGCGCCAGTAAGCGTAAAACACTTCAACTATTCAGAGTGAACCTACTCACAGCCTCGTTGGCCGCAAACCATCAACGACGATAGACCGCCATGGACTAATCAGAGCAATGGGTGCAACAGGAAGGGGGTAAAAAAAGCGATGAGAAAGAACAAAGAAACCCTGCATCTGATGCAGCCAGAGGCAACACCAGAAGCAGGAAGGGGGGGCTGGATCAATTCAAAGCAAAGTTGATAAACCACATACCTGAGAGTACAAAACCCAGCGTGCTCATAGTAGCGATAGACGCGGCAATCACGGAACCCATTGGGTCCTGAATGAAGCGACCAAAACGTTGCAGAGGGGTCAGCGGCATTACTTGTGCGAATACACTGGGTTGCTGGTTCTGGTTACTGCTCATAGGTACTGCCTCGTTGACTGCTTGGTAATGACTGAAAGCTCAATGTACGACGCACATTCTAGGCAGAATGACACTCCGAACAATCTGGTTTTCACTGATTCAATCATCGAATAAAACAGACAATACGCGGACTGGTTATCGGTCACACCAAACTGTTTGGGCCCCAGCCTCTAACTCTTGACGTCTGCCAAATGGGAACACTGGATAAAATCTCAGCTGACTATGGGCCAGTCCGCCGCATCTACCACGTGGTCAGGCTGCGGCGGCCTTACACCCCCCCACTTGCTAATAAACTCCTGCTGGGGATCATACAATCTGGTTTGTTTTTCCAGGTTGAAATAGCGCCCGCCGCGCGGATCAGCGCCCACACCTGCCAGATACTGCCAATTGCCATAATTGCTCGCCACATCGTAGTCCAGCAGGTGTTTCTCAAAGAAGGCTGCGCCGTAACGCCATTCAATGCCCAGATCATTGACCAAACAACTGGCAGCAATCTGCCGACCGCGATTGCTCATCCAGCCCGTTTCTAACAGCTGACGCATGAGGGCATTGACCAACGGAAAATTGGTGTCGCCTTGACACCAACGGGCGAAGTTTCTCGGCTCAAAAGTGCAACGTCTCAGCTTGCCAACGCTACCGCCGACCCTGAACAAACCGATATCATCGTCCAACGCGCGCCAGTGAAAAAACTCGCGCCAGAGCAGTTCGAACAACACCCACCCGGTCGACTCGTTGCTCCCTTTATCTTGCTCAAATAACTGCACTGCAGCCGCCACCTCACGCGCGGACAGACAGCCCACAGCCAACCACGGCGACAGTGAACTCGAGCCATCCAATCCATCGAGGCCATTGCGCGTCTGCTTGTATTGCAAGATGGACTCTTCTTCAAACATCCAACGTTGAATCCGCTGTTGTCCCGCGGCGGCTCCGCCGCGCACCGGAAACGCCAGCGGCGGTTTGATGTCGCCGCTGGCCAGTTCAGGATACTGCAGTCCCACAGGCGGAGGCGGCAGGACCGTCGGAGCTGCCACCGGCTCCAGCGGCGCTATCTCCTCCACCGCTTGCTTGAAGGGTGTGAATTGCGCCGGCATCTGGCGTGATCCAAACGGCAATTGAGAAGACTTAAACAACGTGTTGCCAAGGTGGAGGTCTAGCGGTACTGATAGTGCTCGTGCCACTTGTTCCCTGGCCTGCCGCTCATAGTATCCCGGGGAAAGTGAGGTGCCGACGCGCGTCGCCCCTATGCGATCCGCCAATGCCGGCAGGTGCACCTGCGCCACACCTGACAGCACCATCAGATCCTGGCCCAATTCACGCAAATCATCGCGCAAGGCTGACAGGCTTTCTAACAAGAAGCGGCGCCGCTGCGCGCCCATTCCCGTCAGGTTGCACCAGGGTCGCGACTCCGACCACACATACACCAAAAGCAGCGTATCCGCGTTCGCATGCTCCAACAGGCCGGGATTGTCCTGCAGCCGCAGGTCGTGCTGGAACCAATAAATTTCAGACATTGCTGATAATCCTTAGCTTAAGGGTCGAGTGCCCCAGCGCCACCCTGTCCACTGACAGAGTACGCTCATCCTTCTGGCCGATGCCTACCACGAATTCTGTCATCCCAGAGAGCTGGGGCAGTCCATGTTTCGGGCCCTGAAACCCGGTGGTCGACTGGCGCTTGTCGAGTAGCGCGCTGAACACCTCAGCCAGCAAGCTGCGCCCGGAAACATCAGAGAGTCCTTAGAGCGTCTCTACAAATGCCGCAAGATTATCGATATCGGCCTGGCTCAGCATTCCTGCGTTAGCCCACATCAGGCTACTTTGGGCGCCGCGCGTTTCGCCGTTTTTGTACTGCCGCAACATGCCCGCAATGCTCTCTGCAGACTGCCCCGCCAGTTGCGGTCCCACTCCGCCCTCACCGCCCGCGCCATGGCACGCAATACAGCCCTGATAAGCAGCTTTACCCAACTCTGCAGGGGAGGCCGCCGCCTTCGCCGCCTGAGCGGCGGCGGCAACAGCTACCACTCCACCGGTTTTAGCTTGCCAGGCTTCATAGCACTCTCCATCACAGCGATGCACACGGTCAACATCGTGCTCGTTGGTAAGCATCATGTAAGAAGGAAAACCCACGGCAAAGCAGGCAAAGAAAATCAGACTGATGGTACTCGCGTTCATAGCGGCTTCTCAATAAAGTGATAAAGAACGGTATACGCGTTGGCGGCGAGAACCGGCACCTATAGAATTGGACAAAAGCTGGACGCTACCTACTTGCCGCCACCCACTGACAGCGCCCGCACGTAACTACACTGACGAACCAACAAATGGAGGAGGCGGCTAGTGAGAATGGTGGGCAGGAAGCGCTATTCGATCGCACAAGCGCTGCGCTATGTGACTTACCTCATGGCACCGTTGCTAGTAGCAGCCTGCGGAGCAGGTCCGGCAGAAAGCAGGTTGCAGGACTACCAAGCGCGATTGGCGCGAACCTTGCAGCTGGAGTTGCCAATCCAGTCCGAGTCAGAACTCGCTCGCTTTCCAAGGCCAAGAGACCTGGTGGCAAAGCCGGTCACGGCGACCATCGACTTGATCGAGTTGTGGTCATTACGTGACTGCGCTCTGCACGGATTGATTGCCAACAAAAACAGCTCCCTGGGTCGAGTTTCCCTAAGTTCGACAAAGTTGTTCCACGAACTGGACTTCCTGCGCTTGCTACCGGCCTGCCTGAAGCAGCTCGAGATTAGTGGCAGAGACGAGCTGTCCACCGCATTAGAACAAGTCGGCAACGCCAAACGCGAGCGCTTGCCCAGCTTCATCTGGCAGGCTCTGCTGGGCGGACAGGAATACCGTGACTACTGGAACCTACCACAGCAAGTACCCGACTATGATGCCGCAGCGGGCGCACCAGCTCAGCAGGCGGCTCAGGCACTCATTATACTGGCGCAGGCGTGGCTCAAGAATGACTACCGGGTTGACCGGGCAGCGGTAGAAACACACTTGAAAAAAATGCGTTTCGGTAACGCCGGCGTTTTGCAGAAGTCGCTGATATTGCAACATAACTACCTCAGCAGTCTTGATGTAGCGACTAAGGTACGGCTAGCCGAGCGTCCGATATGCTTCAGCGCCGGCGGCGCACCCGCGCCAGTAATCGACAACGTGGTGCGCAAATATTTTGTGGGCGAACTACAGCCCTGGTCAGTACAATTACAGAAAGGCATTGCTCAACTGCAGGCTGCGCAACAATTGGAAGCCTTGCTGGCCTTGGGCGAACCAGAAGCGTTCCAGAGCTGGAGATTGAAACGCGACGAGCTTTTAGAAATAGCCTCAGGAGCACCTCGCCGCCACGTACAATCCTTACTGCCGGTGCTTGAGCAATGCGGTCTTAGCCCCGGACAGGCGCCAGCCGCTTACCCGCAGAAAATGTCGAACAGGAGTGATCTTGGTCTACCAACAACAACACCAGGAACATGAAGTCCTAATTGCCGAGCCCAATCGGTCAGCCAGCTGGCAGGCCAACAAATGGGCACTGGTAGCCATGTGTATGCTGTCGGGCACTATCGCCTCTGGTTTTGCTTTCGTGGGCGCCTGGCCGATATTACCGTTTGCCGGCCTTGAGATGGCGGCGCTAGGCACCGCTCTCTACTACGTCTGCTGGAAGCTTCGCTACCGTCACGTAGTCACCTTCGACGAACAAGAAGTTCGGATCCAGAAAGGCCACTACCATCCGCGTCAAAGCTGGTCTTTCGAGCGACGTAATACGCGCATTATCATCAGCACCAAACCGCACCCTTGGGACGCGCCTGGTATCAGCTTGAGCCACCGTGGCGAAACAGTCTGCCTCGGCGAATTTCTAAGTAAAGACGATGCCCAGCAGCTTATTGAACTGCTGCGCTCCAGGCTGCGAGTGCAGTCGCACTCTGCTAACACAAGCAAAGACTTCTGAACCTGTCAGTCCAGAGCCGCTATCAACGCTGCATAATTTTCAAAACCCAGCTCTGCGGTTATATGTAGTTGCCAGAGAGCGTCGAGCTCAGCCACTACCTCCGGGCTTAACTGCTGACGCGCCTCACCCACATTACCGCTGCGCACTTTCGAGGAATCACTGTTTGCAGGCAAACCAGAGGCTTTTACACTCAGTTCACGCATCAGCTTGTCATCAAAACGATCCTTATGCCGCTGCATAAACGGCAGCGAACTATGCTCCATCGTAATAGCGAGCAACTCAGCATCCAGTTCAACACCTATAAAGTCAGCGACTTTACGGATCGTACCCTCCAGATCATCCTTCATGTGCTCATAGGCCATAAACAACACATCGGAGTCTTCACGCCGAATCCACCACGAACGCAAATGTGTCCAATAGTCACCGCCGCGGTTGCCCGGACCACCCGCCGCAAGAAAGGTACCGCGAGCGAAGTCATCCAGCGACACCGAGCCGGGTTCAATAAACCAGCCTTCCATAAACTTGTACATGGAGTACAGCGCATCCTGCGGATCGCGACAGGCGTTTATGTAGCGACCACCGGCCGGTATACGGTCGGCGTCAAGATGACTCTTGAACAATCTGGGCCGGGCTTTTTGCGCAGCATTAAGATCAAGGCCCAGGCCAGCGGCCGTCTCCAGCCAAGGTACAACCCGACTGATATCGTCAAAATCCATATCACCACGGGTCCGCAATGCATGCGCCATCTGCTGCAACCAGGTGGTACCGCTTTTTCCAAATGGGGTGATAACCACATCGGTGGCCTGCAACTCGACCGCCAACTCACCCGGTGCAGGGCCACCGGGAGCCATCGCCTGCATCAGCCGGCCAAAAGATTCGAGCGTTGTCGCTCGTCCTGAGGGAGCTAGCCCTGTACTTGCCGTTGAATTCATCACTGCGCCTTGACGTAAATGAGACCACAAAAATATTAGCTAGGCCCCAGTATAGGTCAGACCAACGTGCTAAGCCCGTGCCACCAACAAGCTCATGCTAAACTCAGGTTTTAGTAAAAGAACCCTCAGCCAATGAAAAAGTTTATTGTCGTGGTCCTGCTATTACTTGCGCTAGTAAGCGCCGGGTTTTACGGGCTCGGAATGAGTATTCCGCCGCAACCGGAGTTGGCCGGCAGTCTGCGACAGCAAAGCCTGAACTGGGACGGTATCACCCGAGACTACGCTGTGTATGAACCAGCGAAGCTTGCTGCCAAACCAGCTCTGGTAATCGTAATGCACGGCTCTATGGGCAACCCTGAACAAGCCCGCTCAGCCTACGCTTACGCGTTTGACCAGTTGGCTGACGAGCACGGGTTCCTGGTTGTTTACCCACATGGTTTTGAAGATCATTTTAATGGCTGCCGCTTGCAGGGACCTTACAGCGCCAAGCAACAACAAATCGATGATGTGGGTTTTCTGCGCGCGCTGGTTGCGCGCCTGGTGGAACAGAACAACGCCAATCCCGCTGCCATCTTCGCCACCGGTATTTCCAATGGCGGTCAGATGGCCATGCGACTGGCGCTGGAGGCGCCTGACCTGGTAACCGCTGTAGCATCGGTTGCAGCCAGCCTGCCCGCTCCCGCGAATATGGATTGCGTTGCCAGCGGCGAACCTGCAGCGGTGTTACTGATGAATGGCACCGACGACCCTATGAACCCTTATGCCGGCGGCATCGTAGCTCTGTACGGATTAGTGGGTGATCGCGGTGAGGTATTATCATCGCAGGACACTATCAAGTACTGGGCTCAGCTCGCCGGTCATACAACGCCGCCAGAACGACGCACACTAGCCAATACAGTAAGCGACGATAACAGCACCGTCGAAGTATCCAGCTGGGAGGCTCCGGGCCGCAAACCGGTGCAGCTGTATACCATTATTGGTGGCGGCCACAATGTACCGCATCCGCAGCTAAAGCTACCGCGACTACTGGGCGGCACCAACAACGATATTGTCGGCGCTCAGGAAATCTGGAGATTCTTTAATTTGGCCTACGAGGCCAGCCGCTAAGCGCATTCTCACACCAGACCAAAAACGGGGAAATCTCATGCAGTTCAAACGACTAAAGTTATACCACTTTCCAGCGACTCGCAGTGCGCGGGTGCGCTGGTTACTTCATGAGTTGCTCGATCAAGACTTTGACCTGGAGGTCGTCGCGCTTTATGACGGGGCTCAGTACAGCGCAGAGTTTCTGAAGAAAAACCCCAACCACAATGTGCCTGCACTGGAGATCACTCTTGAGAATGGCGAGCAGCAAGTGATGCTCGAGAGCGGCGCGATGATTTCTTTACTCGCAGACATATTCCCGCAACAGGCACTGGCACCCAGAGCGGATGTATTCTCGACCGAACGGGCGGATTATCTGCAAATGCTGCACTTCGGTACCTCTTGGATGGACATGATGTTGTGGCAGATTCGTATTCACACTCACCTGTTGGGAGACGAAAGCGATGCCCGCACTATAGAGCGCTACCGCACTAAATTCGTTGCGGAGGTCGAGCCTCAGTTGATCACCCGTCTACAACAACACAGCTATATTTGCGGCGACAGCTTTTGCGCGGTCGACTGCGTTATGGGCCAGAACGTGCAATGGGCAAAAGCGTATGAGCTGTGCCAAGACCCCGTTTTCACTGACTATATCAAGCGGCTGGCACAGCGCCCGGCGTTTCTGCAGGCTTACTCGGATATGAAGGATTTCACCCTGTCACCGACTGACAGCAAACGTTGAACCTATCCCCCTCTCCCCCAGCCGCTGCCTGACATAGCGGCTCTATCTGCTGTCAGAAAACTTTACATCGCCTGAGCCGAAAATCGCTGACAATCATCAAGCCATTGTTTTATATGGAGTTTTCATGTCTGGCCCGAATATTGCCTAGTACATTCCAACATCTGTAATGCAAAACTCTCACAGGTAAAGGAATTAGCCCTGACCAGCTCTCGAGCACTACTAGAGCAGTCAGTAGTTTCACTTTAAGGGATTGACACAATGATTAAGAAATTATCGATGATCGCGGCACTGACATTGGCTGCTACAGCAGTACCAGCACAAGCTGCTGTACTGGCCACCTGGGACGTCTCTGCAAGTATCTTTGGCACCATAACCGACCCGGTACCTGCCACTATTAGCGGCAGCGACAGCGGAGGCACCGCGACACTCGACAGTGATGGCAGCTTCTCGGTCGTAGGTCTGGATAATTTGTTGCTCAACCTGAATGCAGACCCACTACTCGGCGGCGCCACTCTTGACCTGGCGGTTATCGGTGAGGTGAACGGGGTTTACGATCCGCTGACTCAACAACTATCCGGCAACATCGCTACCGTCACTTTCAGCGAGAATAATCCCTGTACTCCGCTCGGGCTGCTAGGCGCTCAAATTTGTGATGCCGTACCTGGCGTGATCGATTTCAGCCAGCCCCTCATACTTACTGCTGCAGAAGGCCTGGCCGACCCAATCACCTTCGACCTGGTCAGTGACTTCAGGTTCTTGCTGGGAGAACTTGGCGGCGTTGCCGAGCTTGAATTATCCCTGACGAATGTGCAGGTTGTGCCACTGCCCGCAGCCGTCTGGTTGTTTGGTTCTGCACTGCTCGGTTTAGCGGGAGCAGCACGCGGCAAACGCCAAAGCAAAGTCTGAAGATTCGCTGTTTGAGACCCCGGAGGTTCACCTACAGTGAACCTCCGATCAGCCCGCCTGGAACTCAATCGCAACCTCGCTTAAAGCAACCACCTCATCTGTCCTCACCTGCGAAAGATGGTTTTTGTGCCATACTGCTGCCAATAAATATTGCCCCAATAGACCACGAAAGCGGGCAGCACATAATAAACAGAGGTTAATCACCGATGACAACACGCGTGATTCAGTGGTCCAGCGGTAACGTTGGCAAAGCCATCATTCGCAGTATTGCACGCCGCCAAGAAATCGAATTGGTAGGGCTTTACGTCTACTCCCAGGAAAAATCAGGTACCGATGCAGGAGAGATCGCGGGCATTGCGCCATTGGGAATCCTGGCAACCGACTCGGTCGAGGACCTACTAGCCATAGACGCTGACATTGTAATACACACGCCGCTTCCCTCACTGGTCTATGGCGATGACCCCGACGCTGACGTCGCCACGATTTGCCAACTGCTTGCCTCCGGCAAAGATGTCATAACGACCGTGGGATATATGTACCCCAAAGTCTACGGCGCAGAACTGGTTGCCAGATTTGAGGACGCTTGTAACGCAGGTAACAGCAGCTTCCATTCAACAGGCCTCAATCCAGGCTGGCTTGGTGACGTAATGCCGCTGACCATGAGCAGCCTGTCCAGCCGCATCGATCAAGTGTACGTGCGCGAAATCACTAATTTCGAGTTCTATCCCTCCCCTGAAGTTATGTTCGGCATGATGGGGTTTGGTAAAACAGATGCTGAATTCGCCCAGACCATAGAACGTTATGAGCACTGGCTGACCAACTTATTTCGCGAAAATATCCAGATGATTGCAGACGGCCTCGGGGTCGAGCTGGATACGATCACCGACAGCCGCGAGCTCGCCTACGCCGATAACGATCTGCAACCGGCAGCGGGCACTGTTCGTGAGGGCACCATTGCCGGTCAACACTGGGAGTGGGCAGGCATAAGCAACGGTAAAAAAGTGATAGTCCATGAAACCGTTTGGCGCATGCATCGCTCGGTAGCTCCAGACTGGCCCGACGGTGACCACTCCGTCACTATCGAAGGCAAACCGCGCATGCATATCACCTTTGACCCGGTCTGGATTGACGACGGCTTGTTAGCTACCGGCATGCATGCTCTGAACGCTGTACCCTATGTATTGGCGGCTGGAGCGGGCATCAAGACCTTACTCGACCTACCCTGGATCATGGGTCGTATGGACAATAGCTGAGACATAAGAAGAGGCACATCGTGAAGCTGAATCGACGCAAATTCCTGACCGCCGCGGGGGTCTCTGCTGGCGCCATTGCTGTCACCTCCTGTGATTCTCCGCCATCGGAGCGTTACAACCAGGCGGATATTGACAACCTTGCGACGCAGCGGCTAGAAGAAGAGGCGAACGCCGGTCAAGGCCTCTATGGCCGTCAGGTCTATGCCGGTTATCGCGGCCTGGCTGAGCTACCCTGGTTTGAGCTTGACCCCGGCGGCAGCCTAATCTGCACCGATGTAAGCGTGCCGCTGGCGATCGATGTACACAGTCATTTGGGGATGTCCGTATTAATGCGTCCCGCGCTGGATCTGCAGGCCAGCACAGAGCGCGTTATGCACCTTCTCGACTGCGATTCCACGAATCCTGGCTGCGAGCTCGATCTGGATATTTACGTCAACGGCAATTTTACGCCAGACGCCCTCAGCGGCTTGCGTAATCACACCATCGCTCAGGGAATATGGGGGAGTCGCTTTGCAGCGACCCAAACCATACCCAATTTGCTGCGCGAAATGGAAGCGATGCGAGTACAGCATGCGATGCTGTTACCGATCAAACTTGGACTGCCTTTTGGCGACAGCCTCACCGAAGACTGGCGCACCGCTGTAAGCCGCGCCGGTGTCGGCAACCGCCTGCACGTTGGACTCTCGGTCGAACCCGGCTCAGCCACCGCCGTGCAGGAGATGCGCGCCCATGCGGCAGCCGGTGGTAGAATTATGAAATTGCACCCCACGGTCCAGCGCTTTTATCCTGATGACCCCGCCGTCATGGACATTTACGCCGAAGCAGAAACATTAGGGCTAGTGATTTTCTATCACGGCGGTCGCGCCGGTATAGAGCCAGAATCATCCCACCCCTTTGCCATGCCGCGCCATTACGAAGCGCCCTTGGCGGAGTTCCCGCGGCTGCAATTTATACTGGGTCATGCTGGTGCACGCGACAGTGCTGCCATGCTGGAACTGGCTATACGCTACGACAACGCCTGGCTGGGAATCCATGGACAAAGTCTGACGTTTCTTGAAACCATTATTCAACGCACCGGCGGACAACGTGTGCTATTTGGGACCGACTGGCCGTTTTACCACATCGCGGCATCACTGGCCAAAGTGCTCATCGTCACAGACACTGCTAAGCGTGCCACGCTGCGCCATGACATCCTGCGCGGCAACGCATTGCAGCTGCTCTCCTGGTTGGCCGCTAGCAACTAACAAAACCAGAGCTCAAATGTCCTGCCGGCATGAACTGCTGGCAAAATTCCTGCTCCAAACAACGCAAGACAAGCCGACTTTCCACCCATTTTCGGATATGCTGACATCATGGTGTCATTACTCATTGCGTTTTTCCTGGTCTCGATTGTGTTCTCATTTTTGTGTTCGCTATGGGAGGCTGCGCTGCTCAGTATCACCCCGGCCTTCGCCCAGATACAACTGCAGGAAGGCTCCTCGGTCGGACGCCATCTCACCGAATTCAAGGCCAACATCGACCGACCGCTGGCGGCCATACTCACCCTGAACACTATCGCCCATACGGTGGGCGCTATTGGTGTCGGTGCGCAGGCTTCAATTATCTGGGCGGATGCAAACCCTCTGGTAACCGGTCTCCTGGTGCCGGCGGTAATGACTCTGGCCATCTTGATGTTGTCTGAGATTATCCCCAAGACTCTAGGTGCACTGTATTGGAAACAACTGGCCGGTTTTACCGTCACTTCACTGTTATTCATCATGACCCTGCTGACACCGATCATTTGGGCATGTCAGTTGGTTACCCGACTGCTAACCCACAACTCTGAAGGCAGCATTTTTTCCCGGTCAGATTTTATGGCAATGGCTGAAATCGGCGCCAGAGACGGTGTGTTTGAAGCCAGTGAGTCAGCCATGATTTCCAATCTGCTTCAATTTGAGTCCGTTTGCGTGGTCGATATTATGACCCCACGTACGGTGGTCAAGGCGTTGGCCGAAGACTGCACCATTGCGGAGTCACTGAACGCACATCAGCCGCTGCAGGTATCGCGTATACCCATCTACCAGAACGGTTCCAAAGACGATGTCACCGGTTACGTGCTCAAGGACGACCTGCTGCATTCAATGATTGAGGGCCACGGCGAGCAAAAGATAGCAGACCTGCGCCGTGACATTATGATCGTGCAAGAGAATTTTCCGTTGCCAGAGCTGTTCAATCGCCTGATGGCAAAAAAGGAGCACATAGCCCTGGTTGTCGACAAGTTTGGTGGCATGGCAGGTATCGTTACCATGGAAGATGCCATTGAAACACTGTTAGGCCGTGAGATCGTCGACGAGTCAGATTGTGAAACCGATTTGCGGGTACAAGCACGCCGGGACTGGGAGCGGCGCGCCAAGGCGCAGGGGCTGGTCGAAGAAACTTACACTGTGCCCGCAGCCACCCTGGCGCGAAGCGAAACCGAATCAGATAGCGACACCCCTGACGAAAAGTCTCCACCCCCTACTTAGACACCCCTAACCTATCCGACCGCGAAAACCGACAGGCCAATCAGGAGCTTGCATTCATGACTGCAGAATTCAAAACCATCAAATACTGCGCGACCGACGATGCGGTAGCACGCATTACACTCGCGCGCCCCGAGAAGCGCAACGCGCAGACTTTTGAAATGTTGTCTGAACTCAATACCGCCTTTGATCTTGCCGCCCATGACAAAGCTGTCAAAGTCATTATTCTGGATGCCGAGGGTCGCGACTTCTCCAGCGGTCATGCCGGTCCCGGCGACCTTGATTTTAAATCCTATCAGCCGGTAGGCACCTGGGCCGACTTCGGTGCGCCCGGTGCCGAAGGTCAGTGGGGTTTTGAGCAAGAGTTTTTTAAAGGTTTTTGTATGCGTTGGCGTGACATTCCCAAGCCGACCATTGCCGCCGTCAAGGGCTGGGTAATCGCCGGCGGGCTAATGCTATGCTGGCCCTGTGACATCATTATCGCCGCCGAGGACACTCTGTTCACTGATCCAGTGGTCGCCTTTGGCGTCAATGGAGTTGAATACTTTGGCCACCCCTGGGAAATGGGCGTGCGCAAAGCCAAAGAGATGTTGTTCACGGGTGAGGTCATGACTGCCGAGGAAGCCAAACAGCTGGGCATGGTCAATCACGTTGTTGCCAACGCCGAGCTGGATGCGTTTACTCTGGATATGGCCCAGCGCATTGCCAAGCGACCGATGATCGGGCTTAAACTGGCAAAACAGTCGGTTAATCAGGCGCAAGATGCAATGGGGTTTCGCAACGCGCAAGAAGCCGCCTTCGCCTTACAGCAGCTGGGCCACACCCATGCCCGGGTTGTGCATGATGGAATCCCGGTTGACCCGGAAGGCCAGAAACTAGTGCAGGAAACCCTGCAGAAATGGAAAAAGTAGAGCCCTGCATACCCAAGCGTAACCGCGGCTGAGATATATACAGGTAGCGCTCAGCCGGCTGTTACCTGCCCTTCTATCAGCGCAATGCCTTCAATTTCAATCATCAATTCCGGCAGTGCCAAAGCCGAGACTTCCACTAGCGTATCTGCCGGCCAGGGCGGCGAAAAATAACGTTCGCGCAAGGCCACAATTTTTCCGAAATTCGACATATCGGTCAGGTAAATGGTGACCTTGACCAATTTATCCATCGATGAGCCGGCGGCATCCAGCACTGCTCTGAGGTTCTCGAAAGCCTGCTCGGCCTGCGCATCAAAATCGCCGACCCCCACCAGATTACCCTCAAGATCGAGCGCCGCCTGGCCGGAAAGAAAAACCAAATCTCCCACCCGATAGGCCTGCGCAATGTTAAAGGCCGCATACGGATCCGGGTCGGTCTGTATCTGAATCGCATCTGTAATCACAACTATTATCTCTTTCCAAAGTCCCTGACAGACTATAGGCAAACATCGCCTATTTCACCCATCAATAGGTCAGACGACTCCACAAAAATCAAAAACACTGGCTTTCCCCTGGCTTATTGCGCAGAGTGTGATCATCGAATACGGGATCATCAAGGCCAGTTTTTTGATGCCGCGATAATAATAAGGAACATGCGTGCAACAAAAGTTGACCAACTCGCGGTTGTTTTTCTATGGTTTGACCGACATGCCAGTGATGATGTCGATCTTCCCCGTCGTGGTATTTATTCCCCGTTTTTACACCAGCGACATGGGTCTATCACTGGCACTGGTTGGCACCATCATCTTTGCGGTGCGCATGCTCGACGTCATCACGGACCCGCTGATGGGCTATATCAGCGACCGCACGGTTACCCGCTTTGGCCGGCGACGCCCCTGGGTGGTTTTGTCCACGCCGATTATCATGCTGGCCATTGCCCGTCTGTTCATGCCACCAGAAGAAATAGATGGCTGGTATATGTTCGGCTGGATGGCAGTACTTTCAATCGGCACAACCATGATGTTAATTCCTTATTATGCCTGGGGAGCAGAACTCTCCACCGATTATCATGAACGCTCACGGATTACTGGCTGGCGCGCGGCACTGGGCTCTCTCGGTCAACTTACCGCACAGGCAGTTCCCGCCGCTGCGCTATTTTTCTTTGCCATTGGCGGAACCAGCGCAGTGCTGGAGATGGTTGGCACAACCATGCTGATTATATTTCCAATTGCAGTGATTCTGACCGTAACGCTTACGCCGGAAACACAAACCGAAATCCGCTCGACTAAACCTCTGCTTCCGGGCATCAAGTTGATGTTCAGCAACGGTCCCTTTCTGCGCCTGATCATGGCCTTCATGATTGGCTACATAGGCCTTAACATTTCCACTCCTTTATACATTTTCTTTGTTGCCGATGTGTTGGGCGCAGAGAACGAATCGATCTACATGCTCAGCTGTTTCTATCTCAGCAACATCATCGCCATCCCATTTTGGGTAAGACTGGGCTCAAAAATCGGCAAACATCGCGCTTACATTTTTGCCTACTGCTCCATTGCGGTGATACACCCCCTGTATATGTTTCTGGGAGAGGGAGATTTCTGGTGGATGCTACCTATAACTGTCATCACCGGCTTCGCGGCCGGGGGCTTTAGCCAGGCATTACCCAACTCAATGAAAGCCGATGTCATCGACCTGGATAATCTGCAAAGCGGGGAAAATAGAGCGGCGCTATTTTTTGCAGCGTGGTCGTTTGCGACCAAGGCTACGGCTTCGATCGGTGGCGCCATCGCCATGTTTGGTCTGGCGCTATGGGGCTTTGATGCGGCTCCCGATGCGGTCAACGGCGACGAAGAGCTGTTTGGCCTGCGCTTCCTTTTCTCGACGCTGCCCTCACTATTTTTCATCTGCGGGGCACTCATCGTCTGGAAGTACCCAATTACCGAACAAAAACACGCGGAAATTCGAGCCCAGCTGGCAGCACGTGACCAGTCTATGCAAGTATAGTCCCATGCACGCAATAACATTCTCCGCCGTGACCAAGTCCTATGATTCGCGCCCGGTATTACAGGACATCAACCTGGCCTTCGAAACCGGAAAGCTGACTGCTATTATCGGCCGCAGCGGTTGCGGCAAGTCAACGCTACTTAAGCTCTGTAATGGGCTGACTCAACCAGATTCTGGCAGCATTGAAGTGTTCGGCGAAAGCTTGAACTACCTCGCTCTGCCGACACTGCGCCGCCGCATGGGCTACGCGGTTCAGGGGACCGGTTTATTCCCTCACTTGAACACTCGGGACAATATCGCCCTACCTGCTGTAGCTGCGGGCTGGTCACCAGATTCCATCTCCCCGCGTATCGACGAGTTATTATCACTAACGCAACTGTCCACCGATTTGCTCAACGCCTATCCCCACCAACTTAGCGGGGGTCAGCAGCAGCGTGCCGGCCTATGCCGCGCCATGCTGCTGCGGCCAGAGGTGCTGTTATTGGACGAACCATTCGCTGCCATCGACCCCATCACCCGCTTCGATATCCACCAGCAGTTGCAAGACCTGCTACGCAACGAACCCACCACAGTGGTGCTAGTCACCCACGATATGCGTGAGGCAATGCTGTTGGCTGATCACATCGTCGTAATGGAGGCAGGGCGGATTGCGCTGAATGAATCGACACAAAATCTGATCAATACAAAACCGGGCCTGGAACCTGAAGCGCTATTAAAGTCGATCATGTCAGAGACTCAGAGATGAAGGCGCTGATCGTAATGAGCCTGAGCATTTGGCTGGCGCTAGGCGCGAGCCAAATGGCGGCAAAAGAGAAAGCGGTAGTCGCATCTAAAGCTTTCACTGAAAGCCACATACTCGCCGAGATAACGGCGCAGTTGCTTGAGGCACGGGGCTTTGAAGTAGAACGCAAGCTGGGTCTTGGTGGCTCAATGATTGCCTTCGAGGGCCTGCGCCAGGGTGAGCTTGATGTCTACCCGGAGTACACCGGGACGTTGACCGAAGCTATTCTCAAACAACCAGAGCTATCCAGAGCCGACTTGAACGCGGCACTAGCTGAGCGCGGCCTGGTATTTCGGGTCGAGCTGGGCTTCAACAATAGTTATGCCATCGCGGTCACGGAGGCTACGGCCCGGGCGCGCGGACTGAAGGCCATTAGTGACTTATCGCGGCAACCAGATTTGTTACTCGCGTTCTCGCACGAATTTCTGAACCGCGGTGACGGCTGGCCCGCCCTGCAGTCGCGATATGGATTGCCGCAACAGCCCACCGGCATAGAACACGCTCTGGCATATCCGGCACTGGACAACGGCCAGCTAGATGTGACTGACGCCTATACCACGGATGGTGAACTAAGCCGCTACCAACTCAGGTTATTGAGCGACGATCGCAATTTTTTCCCTACCTACGACGCCGGCTTACTCACTCGTCAGGATAGCAGCCCAGCCCTAAATCAAGTGCTGGAGGAATTAGCAAATGCCTTTGACGAAACCAATATGCGCGCGCTGAACCAGCGGGTGGCGAATGACGGCGAAGCTATTACCAGCGTCGCAGCTGACTTTCTCCATACGCAGGGTTTAATCGCTAACGCCACTTCAACCGCACCAACCCAAGCCAGTCGCATACTGAACAATACGCTGGTGCATCTAAAGCTAACCTCTTTAGCACTGGCGCTTGGCTGTTTGGTTGCGATTCCACTGACTCTGACGCTGGCTCGGCGGCAGCGCGCTGCCAGCGCATTGCTCTACGTCACCGGTCTTCTTCAAACCATTCCTGCTCTGGCACTACTGGCGCTGTTAATTCCTTTGGTGGGTCTGGGTGAGCTGCCTGCAATCATCGCGTTATTTCTGTATTCGCTATTGCCTATCGTACGCAATACGCTCACTGCCTTGTTCAATATTGACCCGTTGCTAAAACAAGTTGCGGCGGGGCTGGGGCTTAGCCCTACCCAACAACTGCTTAAAATAGAACTACCTTTGGCTGCACCGACCATTCTGGCAGGCGTAAAAACCGCAGCAATTATCAGTATCGGCACCGCTACGCTGGCGGCCTTCGTAGGCGCCGGTGGCTTGGGTGAGCCGATCATTACCGGCCTTACACTCAATGACCACAGCCTGATTCTTGAAGGTGCGATTCCGGCTGCCTTGCTGGCCATAACCGTTGAACTGATATTTGAAGCCATAGAACGTTTCGTCATACCAGCGCACTTGCGGGTCAGCTAACACACTGTGAACCCGCTGCAAAAAACTGGTAGGCTATCGCCAGTTTCAATTTCAACCAGATTCGTCGGTGGGTAACAGCATTTCACATCATATTGCAGCTATGACCGTTAGAGCATTCGCGGGCACTGCTAACAACGGCGCGGAATTTTCGCTGCTGGGTAACCCCTGCTGCGTTACCGCGTGGGCAGAAGCCACTGACGCCGTTCCAGAAGCTGGTGAAGTTACCCAGTGTTATACCTGGCCTACGGCAGCTGGAGCTGCAAGTGTCAGTTGTTGGGGGCCAAACGGTTTGCCTATCAAGCTATGTGGACACGGGCTAATGAGCTGCGGCACAGTGCTTTCAAGATCGGGAGTGCCGGTACAGACCCTCAACATGAACGACACTACTGCGCAGTTTGAACACAGCAACAGCATCAGCTGGGTCGGGCTACCGCCACTGGAAATCTTCCATTGCGGTGTACCTGACTGGGTACAGGAGCTATTTCAGCAACAGCCTGCAAGTGCCGCCACAGCAGGACAAAGTGATGACTATTTAATCCTGGCCTGGCCAGCTGACTTCCCCCTGCAGGAACTTGCCTTCCCTACCCATCTGGGACGGCATACTCAAAGAGCGGTCATCGCCACCTGCCTGGACACCACCCCCTCTGGCTTTGATATTCACTTTCGCTATTTCGCGCCGCAATACAGCTCTGTCGAGGATGCCGCCACCGGTTCGGCTATGCGAGTGCTGGCCGATTATTGGCAACCGCAGCGAGGCGATTCGCTGCGTGCCTGGCAGTGCTCACCCCAGGGTGGCGAACTGTTAAGCCGCAGAGAACCTGAAATCACCTGGGTGGGTGGCCACATGTTGTGTGAGAACGGCGAGGGCGCAGATGAAGAATCCTGAGCACATCGCCGCTTTCATCGAAACACGCCAGCAATCCATAGCCCTGTGTGAACCCCTACTGGTGGAGGACTATTGCCTGCAGGGAGCGGCCTTCGCCAGCCCCCCAAAATGGCATTTGGCCCATACCACCTGGTTTTTCGAAACGTTTATTTTGATCCCATTCGCGAGTCACTATACGCCCCAGAATCCGGCTTTCTCAGTGCTGTTCAATTCCTATTACAACGGCATTGGCGCTCAGCATCCGCGCGACCAACGCGGCCTACTGTCGCGACCAACACTGGATGAAGTACTCGCCTACCGCGAGCGAGTTGACCAAGCCCTGCTCCAACTTATCAAGGACGCTGACGCGACATCTCAAGAAACTATAGAAGAGCGACTGGTCTTGGGCGTTGAACACGAACGACAGCACCAAGAGTTGTTTTTTACCGACATCAAGTACTCTCTGAATGCCAACCCTCTGTATCCCGCCTATAGCTCAGTGCACCCTGAGCCGGCAGCACAGGGCGCGCCCGCTTCCTGGCTGAAATACCCGGGCGGCCTGGTCGAAATCGGGCATCAAGGCCAAGGCTTCAATTTTGACAATGAACTGCCGCGTCACCAGTCTTACCTTCAGCCCTATGAATTGTGCAGTCGCTTGGTCACCAATGCCGAATATCAGGAATTTGTCGATGCCGGGGGTTATCAAAACGCCGAGCTGTGGTTGGCTGATGGCTGGAGTACGCTGCAGACCGAGAAGTGGCGCGCCCCCCTGTATTGGCTAGAGCGCGACGGACAGGCCTTGGAATACAGCCTGTACGGGCTCAAACAACGGCTTCCGGAGAACCCGGTGTGCCATGTTAGCGGCTATGAAGCTGAAGCCTACGCGCGCTGGATTGGCGCGCGTTTGCCCACCGAACAGGAATGGGAAACGGCTGCGCAAGGACAACCCGCCACCCGCGGTCTGGATGATGCACACTATCACCCACGGCCAGCCCCAGCCGACGCAGGTATTAACCAACTCTACGGTGACTGCTGGCAATGGACCCGCAGCGCTTACACACCCTACCCTGGCTATCAGGCATCTGCCGGTGCCATAGGCGAATACAACGGTAAGTTTATGAGCAACCAGTGGGTGTTACGCGGCAGTAGCTGCGTTACCAAGGACAGCCAGGCTCGCTCGTCTTACCGTAATTTCTTTTATCCTCAGGACCGCTGGCAGTTCAGCGGTATCCGCCTCGCACGCTAGCGGGCAAACAAGGCCAGACATAGATGAAGCAAGCTCTGAAAAAAGCCAATAATGTGACCTTCCGTGACGAGCATCCGGAACTGGGTGTCAGTCAGCATGAAATCATGCAGGGCTTAACCGCGCGCCAGAAAACCGTCAATCCCAAATGGTTTTATGACGAGCGCGGCTCACAGCTATTCGATCAAATAACCCGCCTACCGGAGTATTACCCCACGCGGACCGAGCTGGCTATCCTGCAGGAAAATTGCGCGGAGATCAGCGAGCACTGCGGCGACGGCTGTCTGCTAATTGAGCCCGGCAGTGGCTCCAGCGAAAAAGTCAGGACTCTGCTGCAGCATCTCCGCCCAGCCGCCTACGTGCCCATGGATATATCAGCCGATTTCCTGCAGTCAGCAGCTTTACAGCTTGGCGATGAGTATCCATGGCTGGACATCCATGCGGTGTGTGCCGATTTCAATCAAGGCTGGTCTTTTGTGAATGATCTACCTGATGCCAGACGCGTCGTCTTCTACCCAGGCTCGACCTTGGGCAATCTTGAGCCTGAGGCTGCCATTCGATTTCTGGCGCGCGTGAGAGACCTGATCGGGGAATCTGGCGGCGCACTACTGGGTGTTGATACACACAAAGCCACAGCGCAGCTGAACGCCGCATACAACGATGTCGAGGGTATCACCGCAGCCTTTAACCTGAACGTTCTGCGTCGCATGAACCAGCTGCTTGATACCGACTTCGATGAGTCACAGTTCCAGCATCACGCTTTTTATAATACCGACGCTCGCCGTATCGAGATGCATCTGGTCAGCCAGATGCAGCAGAATGTCGAGTGTAGTGGTCAGACGCTGGAGTTTGCACGCGGCGAGACAATTCATACTGAAAATTCTTATAAGTACAGCTACGAAGACTTCGCCGCTCTGGCTGCTGCCGCTGACCTCAAGATTCAAACCAGTTGGCAGGATGAACAGAAAAACTTCGGGGTCTATTTTCTACAGCCCATGTGAGCAGTGCCACGGGTTGCTTACCGAGACAGGAGACTAGATACGCCCAACGATATGCTCTGAAGATCGCTCCAGCGCGTAACTGAAATACCTACGAGACTTGCTCACAAAACCGCGGAGACTTTTTCAATGATGATGAAAATATTGGGTTTGACCTGTTTCTTGTTGCTGATCGGCTGCGACGCAATGCAGGGGCACTCTTCGGTGCCATCCATGGCGAGCGATACCAAAACTCCCTACCAGGCTCGTGACGTAACGGTCAGTCTTCGCACAGTCGCGCAGGATCTGGAGTTTCCATGGGACATGGTGTTTATCAGTGATGTTGAATTTCTGGTCACTGAGAAAGTCGGGCGCCTAACCCGCATCAACCTGACTAGCGGCTCCAGCACCGTCATCGGCAATATTCCTGAAGTAGCGTTTGAGGGTCAAGGCGGGCTGTTAGGTGTGACCCTGCATCCACGGTTCCCTGACAACGGGTTACTCTACCTGAGCTACTCGATAGCCTTACCCGATGACACCTACAGCACCCGCCTGCTACGCGCCAGACTGGCTGACAATCAATTACACGATTCCCAAGTAGTGTTTACCGCAGCGCCAGCGCTAAAGACCACCCGGCATTTTGGCGGCGCGATGGTCTTTGATGATAACGGACACCTTTACCTCAGCGTGGGTGATCGCGGCCGCCGCGAGAACGCGCAGGACCTGAGCACCGATCTGGGCAAGATACATCGGCTCACAGACACCGGCGGCATACCGTCCGACAATCCCCTGATCGGCCAGAACAAAGCGCGTCAGACAATATTTAGCTGGGGACACCGCAATCCACAGGGACTGGCGATCCATCCGCAAAGCCGTGAGCTATGGGCCGCCGAGCACGGCCCCCAGGGCGGGGACGAAATCAACCTGATTCGTGGCGGCGCCAACTACGGCTGGCCTGTGATTACCTATGGCGAGGAATATGGTGGCGGTGCCATCGGTGAAGGTGGAGTTAAAGCGGGGATGGAGCAGCCCGTACACTATTACGTGCCCTCTATCGCCACCGCGGGTATCGGCTTTTATACCGGCAACCAGATCCCCCAGTGGCAAAATAACTTGTTTGTGACAGGCCTCCGAGCCCACGTCAGTCGTCTGGCGCTGGCAGGCCAGCAGATGGTCGCTGAAGAGCTGTTGTTTGAAAACCTGAAGATGCGCACGCGTGGTGTTGAAACCGGTCCGGACGGAGCGCTCTATTTACTCAGTGAAATTGGCAGCATTGTTGTCGTTGAGGCGGCTCCTGGAGAGCCAGTGACGGCGGAGTAAGACCATCACTACCAGCGCCACAGTGATCACACATTGTTAGTCAAGGCGTGCGCCGCCGTCCACATTGATGGTTTGCCCGGTCACATAGCTCGCATCTGACGAGCACACAAACGAAACCACCGCCGCCAGCTCCGACACCTTACCCTGCCGCCCCATCGGAATGAAGTTTTCCAATTGCTCCTTGAAAGCGCCATCGGGCAACGAGTATTTCTCAGAGGCACGAGCAATCGTTCCGTCCATCATATCGGTGCTGTGTGACCCTGGACTGACACAGTTAACCCGGATACCGGTGGTCGCCAGTTCCAGCGCCAGCTGTTGGGTAAAACCGACCACGCCAAATTTAGAGGCACAATAGGCGCCGTAGTCGACCAGACCAACGCGCCCGGCAAGCGATGCAATCATAACGATTGAGCCACCGTTGCCACTGTCGCGCATCAGTCGACCACCGTACTTGGTCACCAAAAACACCCCATTGACGTTTACATCCATGGTTTCGTACCAGACATCTTCTTCCGTATCGAGAATCGGAGAGGCCCCTGCATTACTGGGCACTCCAGCATTGTTGACGATAACATCCAGACGCCCAAACTCTGCCTCGATAGCCGCCGTCATAGCAACAACCTGGTCCTTCTTGGTCACGTCACAGTCCACCGCCAGCGCTCTACGGCCTTTACCCCTGATCTCCTCAGCCAGCGACTCCGCCCCAAGCCAGTTCATATCCTGCTCATGTTGTAGTAGCGAAGGCCCAGTACGCGGCCGCCCACTGACCACAACATCAGCGCCGTCGTCCGCCAGCCGCAATGCAATCGCGCGCCCAATGCCACGATAGCGCGCAGCGCCTGTCACCAATGCGACCTTACCGGTCAGGTCTCTGGGTACTGACATAATCCCCTCCTTATTTGTGATGTTGCGAAAGGCTTTGAAACCTTTCAGCCCAGTATGCAGCAGCGATTGGGCTGCGGCTAGCAACAGCAGATGACCGGGCTCCCCTTGCCTTGTTTTATTCGGTACTGCGGATTCCTTTGGCACGACTGAGCGCGCGAATGGGCCTTTTATGATCGGCGTTATGAGTGACCTGCTGAGCGGCCCGTTCTCTGAAGGCTCATTACGCTATGCCATCCTTATTGCCTCCGGTGCCTACCTCTGGGCTGCAGTGCACTTTCATCTAGCCGGTGGCACTGTTGTCGACGACCTACGTGCGGCGCAAAGCTAGCCCGCTACCACCGACGGCAGTCAGAGCAGCGATTGTACCCGTGACCGGGCCCGTATTAGGATAAAGTAAAACAATACGAGGGTTGTGCGATGAAAATTGGCTTTAGCTTTATGAACACCCCGCAGGACCCCTGTCCGATGGAGCTTGCCGTCGCCCTGGAAGAGCGCGGCTACGAATCACTGTGGACCGGCGAACACAGCCATATACCCGTATCCAGGGAAACCCCATGGCCCGCCGGCGAAGAGCTGCCAGAACCCTATAAGCAGCTATCCGACCCCTATATATCGTTAATGGCAGCAGCGGCAGTCACTACAAACTTGAAAATCGGCACCGGCATTGCGCTGCTAAACCAGCGTGACATCTTCTCCCAGGCTAAGACTATTAGCACTCTGGACCGCGTCTCCAAAGGTCGGGTAATTGTCGGCGCCGGCATCGGCTGGAATCGCGAAGAGTTCGAGAATTCATCTCGGCACCCCTGGAAGAAGCGCTATACCTTACTGCAAGAGACCGTGGCCGCCACGCGACGACTGTGGCAAGACGAAGAGGCCGAATACCACGGCACTATGGTTAATTTTGATGCGGTATGGAGCGGCGCCAAGCCGTGGCAGGAGCGACCAGAGGGCCCACCGGTTATGCTGGGCGTGATGGGCCCGCTGGGCGTGCAACAGGCTGCTGCCTGGTCCGATGGCTGGATGCCAGCAGATATAGGTATGGCTAATTTTTCAGAGCAGCTAGCCAGCTTCCGTCGGCAGGTTAGCGAACACGGGCGCGATCCCAGCGCCGCGCCAGTCAGTGTGCAGGCGCTACATACTCCTGATCTGGATGGCTTGAAGCGCTATCGCGACATGGGTGTTGAACGAGTGATCGTAGGCGTCGATATGCAACTGTGGGGCAAGCAGGCCGAAATTCAGGCCTTGATGGATCGCTACGCCGAATATATTCCAAAAATCGCCTAGAACCCGCGTTTTCTACTACAATAGCAGGCCTGCTTAAGCGGATGGAGAAGCCTGTGCAAGACATGATTGGAAAGCTGCTCACCTGGGGCCCGGTGTTTTTTGGATTGCTGATATTTTCGCAGATGTGGTCTGCTGCGCTGGGGATCAGTTTGCCACTGACTATGGCCATTGGCCTGGTTTGGGGCTTCATCGCGATGAAGCGGGGTCGCTGGCTATGAGCATTGAGCAGGAGCGCGCTATCGCCAAGAAGTACATCGGTCGTTTCCCACTGTTCATGGCCGTTTGGGGTGTGGCCGGCTTCAGCCTCTGGGTGGCACTGTTCCCTCTGGTGCACCTGCAGTATCTGCCACTGTGGGCTGGCTTTGCGATATCGCTAGTCATCCTGTCATATTGCTACCTGCCCAGCCACGAGGCCGAACACGGCAATATAGGTCGACCTAACACCCGCTGGCGCTGGCTCAACGAATTCATTGGCCACACCTCCATGTTCCCGCTGCGCATTCCCTTTCAGCTGCATCGCGCGATTCACCTCAAGCATCATGCCTATACCAACAATGATGAGAAGGACCCTGACATCGGTATGCGCGCGACCTCAATCTGGAGCGCTGCTTACCAATCATGGCGCATCCGGCAACCCGATAGCCTGGGTGGCCTAACGCCAGATGTTCTGGAAGACAGCAGCGAGAAAGACCAATTAGTGTGGCAAGGTTTTCTGGTCACCCGTCTCTGGTGGCTGCTGTTAGCGCTGCTGTGCTGGACCGGCTTTGCGCTGGAAGCACTGTTGCTGTGGTGGCTGCCTATGCAAATAGCCATGATCTATACCCAAATCACACTGTCATGGGCGCCCCACCACCCGATGCTGGAGCAGGGTCGCTATCGCGACACGCGAATCTGGAAATCACCGGTGGGTACGCTGCTGTCTTCGGGCATGGAATATCACTTTATGCATCACCTGTTCCCCTCGATTCCGCTTAATCGTCATCCCGCGGCCTACCGGGAGATGAAACCGTTGCTGGCAGAAGCAGGTATTCGCAGCGATAATGAGCTTTAAGGATATCCACCAACCGACGCCAAGCCCCGACAGGCCGAGCGACAAAAACAATTCTAAAAATTTCACCGGCAAAGGAAACACCATGAAACTCTTGATAAGCAAATGCCTCGCCATTGTTAGCGGGGTCTTCCTGCTGTCTTCCACATTGCACGCTGCACAGCCGCTGGCAGCAGCCGAGGTCAAAGCCGCGCTCAACAGCGCCTACGCCAAATACAAAGACCTGCAGGAAGGTGCCAACGCGGACTACATTCCCGCGCTGGCAAAAGTAGATTCGAATCTGTTTGGCATCGTCCTGGTGACCGTTGACGGTAAGGTCTATAGCGCTGGGGACGTCAGCTCCGAGGTCTCTATTCAATCCATTTCAAAAGTCTTTACCATGGCTAAGGTGATTGAAGAAAAAGGCGAGGATGCCATTTTTGGCAACATGGGCGTGGATGCAACCGGCCAGGTTTTCAATTCCATTGTCGCGGTTGAGCAATATCAGGGCGCAGAGATGAATGCCATGGTCAACGCTGGCGCCATTACCGCAACCAGCATGATCTCAGGAAAATCCAGAGATGAAATCTGGGGCAAAATTCTGTCTTATTACGGTGACTTCGCGGGCCGCAAGCTGTCCGTAAACCAGGAGGTGTTTGAGTCAGAAGCGGCCACCAATCAACGTAACCAGGCCATCGCCAAACTGATGTATGCCTACGGCCGCATCAAAGACAATCCCGACCGCGCCACCGATATCTACACGGAGCAGTGTTCGGTCAATGTGAATACTCGAGATCTGGCAACTATGGCCGCAACACTCGCCAACGGTGGCAAAAACCCGGTGACCCGCAAGCAGGTATTAGGCAACGAGCATGTACCACGCGTGCTGGCTGTTATGGCAACAGCAGGGTTATATGACGACACTGGTAAATGGCTGTACCGCACCGGACTGCCCGGTAAGAGTGGCGTCGGCGGCGGCATCATCGCCGTATCGCCCGGCCGCTTTGGTATTGCAGTAATCTCGCCGCCTCTGGATGCTGCCGGCAACAGCATTCGCGCCCAGCGCGCGATCACCGACATCTCTAACGCTCTTGGCGGCAACCCTTATGCCGTCGCACCAGCACAATAAGCCGAGATACTAAAATACTGAGGATTTCCCAGTGACCAACTCCAAGTGGCAGATAGCCATTCTCTTCCTGGCCACGTTCGGCTACTCCCTAGGCGTCAGCGCTGCCAGTGATGCCCAGCGTATCGACGAGATGGAAGCCCAACTGCAGGCGCAACGCGCGTTAATGGAACAGCAGCAACGCATGTTGGAAAAAATGAGTGCGGAACTGGAATTGCTTAAGGCTAATCGAACTGCAGCGTCACCGCCCACCAAGGTGGAGGCTGGCCAGTCCGAGTCCGGCCACGTGCTGTCTAACACCCCCGTGCCCGGCACGGCAGAGCCGGCTATGAGCGTGGCTGCCGCGACCAAACCTGAAGCCAGCAAAACTCCGCGATTATCGGCGCAGGTCTACGGCTTCGCTCAGGCCGATGCCATCTATGATTTTAAGCAAGTCGACCCCAATTGGACTGATACGCTGCGCGTTTCAACCATTCCAACCCAAAGTGGCACCTACGGCAATGATGGTGACTTTGTTTTCAGCGTACGGCAGTCGCGCCTGGGGATCAAAGGTGACTATGGCGACGATGTAACTTTTCTATTGGAGGGAGAGCTTTTTGGCGTGGGTGCCGATGAAGGTCAAACCACGCTGCGCGTACGCCATGCCTGGGCCACTTACCGCAATCTGGGCATGGGCCAGACCTGGTCCAATTTCATGGACATCGACATCTTCCCTAATACTATCGACTACTGGGGCCCTACCGGGATGGTGTTCTACCGCAACCAGCAGGCTCGGTATACCTTTGCAACGGGTGCAGACGAGTTCGCGATCAGCATCGAAGACCCTTCTACGGCGCTCAGTGTCGGGCGTTTCCGCGACACCACCGTATGTAATCTGCCCAACCCACCGGAAGATTGCGAGTCGTCAGGCTCCACCGCTGAGGACTTATTTCAATCTTACAATGAACTACCCGACCTGACCGGCCGCTACCGCAAGAACGGTGACTTTGGGCATTTTCAGGTCGCCGGCATTGTCCGTCACCTGGGTTATGAACGGCTTGACACCGGCGCCAAGGGGGATGAAATTGGCTGGGGCATTAATACCAGCGCCTCGCTGAAAACCTTCGGCCAGGACCGGCTCAAGCTACAAGTGGCCTACGGCGAAGGAATCGGCAACTATATGAACGACGGCGGCCTCGATATCGCACCGGATTCAGCCGACATCAGCACGGCGTCCGCTGAAACCATTCCCCTACTGGGTATTAGCGCGTACTACGACCATTATTGGAACCAACAATGGTCTACCTCCATCGGTTGGTCCATGACCGACCTGGATACCACTGCCGGGCAAGCTCCTGGTGAGTTCAAGCGCGGCCAGATAGCCCAGGTAAATGTGCTGCACCACCCGACTGATAACGTCATGCTGGGTACAGAGTTCCTGTGGGGAGAACGCGAGGATGTTAGCGGCGCCCGCGGCACCGACTATCGCATCCAGTTCAGCCTCAAGGTGAATTTTGATACCGGCAACCTGATGCAAGCGCGATAGATGGCAAGCGTCACATAAGCAGTTGGCTCGCCAGAAAAACCCCATACGCAGGCATGGAACACCATGTCAGCTGGCGGCGCAGACGCAGGTACCAGCCGGCGGTTGAGTGCGCGATTTCGTAGTAGAGCAGGAACAGGTGAAGCAGCGCCAAAAGTGCCGCTGCCAACATTGGACTAAGGACGATCAACACCGCCACCCCGATGACGGTGACAGCATTGCTGATCAGCAAACGGCTAGTTTTCTCCGGTCCGACACGTACATTAGCGCTGCCCCACAAAGAACCAGCAAGGAAACTCAGTATGGCCAGCGCGTAGAGGGTAAAGCCCTGACGCGCCAGCTGCTGCATGCTCAGATCCTGCAAACAGGCGAGCGCCGCGAAACCATAAAATGGCGCCAGACCCGCAAAGCCGAGTCCTACCATCAACCGCCTGCCAGGGCCGACAGAGGGACTATCAGATAAAGAAGTCACCATTTTCAGCGCCCAGACTGATACCGCCCAAATTGCGTGAGAATGTCGTCGGATTGTTGGCCACGTGAGCCCGTGCCGTGTGTATATCCAGAAACCGTTGCTGTATCTGACTATCGGTGAATACTGAGGAGCCTCCCGCCGACGAAAATAACGAGTCGATAATCCCCATGGACTTTTCAATCACCAGTGATGCCTGATACCGATACAGCGCTCTATCCTCGATGGCAGAGCTGACACCGCTTCTCGCCAATGCCATCATACTGTCGAAGTTGCGATAGAGTAGCGCTTCCATTTCATCAATGGCGTTTTTGGCGGCAGCAACTCGCTCTACCGTACTCACATCACCGGCCAGTTTAGTGACATCACCGCTGGCCTTGCCAACTACCGTTTCACAATATAGACGCAGGCCCTCTTTTGCCGCGCCGATGGCGGGCGTCGATACCACACGAATAAAGGTCTGGGCCCAGGGCAGCCGATATAGCGGAGCATCATTTACCGACACGCCAGGATTGTTGCCACTGAAACCATCCGACTGCTTGTGGGTGCGATAGTCCGGCACAAACACACCGTCCACCAGGATATCGTTCGACCCGGTACCCTGCAGCCCCATAGAGTGCCAGGTATCGATAATGTCATAATCAGTATTGGGCAGTAGGAAGGTCCGAAACCCTTCTCCCGGCACAATGGCTCCCAGCAACACCCAGCTGCAGTGATTACATCCCGAACTCCAACCCCAGCGCCCGCTCAGCTTAAAGCCGCCCTCAACCACCTCAACCTTGCCCAGTGGTGCATAGGAAGACGATACCCGGGTATGAATGTCTTCGCCCCAAACGTCTTCCTGCGCGCGAGGGTCCATTAACGCGAGCTGGAATGCATGCACCGCAATAATGCCACTAGCCCAGGCTGTAGACATACATCCCTCGGCAATCGCGCTCTGCATACGGAAAAATTCCTGCGGGTCGAGTTCGTAGCCACCGTACTGCTCTGGCTGCAGCGCGAGGAAAAATCCAGCATCCTGCAAAGCGTCTATATTCGCTTGAGGCACCCGCCTCTCCTGTCGCGCCTGTCCCGCCAAGTCACGAAACTGATTCTGTAATCCGACAACTTGCTGGTACATGTCCTGGGCGATTCCTGTTTTCTTATCTACGGTTTCAATCGCTGTCATAGTAACTCTCTCCAATTCTGTGTTTTCAAGCCCCACTGCATCTAATCTGTGTCACCAGTTAGACTGACCTTATTACCTTACGCGGCTGGCAGCGCGTCGGATCATTAAACAACGTGGTCTGACTATCTCTGCTCAGCGTATTCACTCAGAAACCAAGGAGAATGCGAAGTGCCAGAGGGCCCAGAGATCCGGCTTGCCGCTGATGCCATAGCGCAAGTGTTAGAGCAAAAGATAGCCGAGCGAGTCAGTTTCAGCCAAGCACCAATGCGCCACTTCGGCAAACGCCTCACTGGCATCGAGGTACTGGAGATTGAAACCCGCGGTAAAGCCATGCTGACTCATTTCGCACATGGCTGGACAATTTACTCTCACAACCAGCTCTACGGGGTCTGGACTGTGGCAGAACGCGGCCAGATACCGCCAACCGGGCGCAGTTTGCGCCTGCGCATAACCACCGCGACCCACGAAGCTCTTCTCTACAGTGCATCCGATATCAGCGTCTGGCCCACTGCAGACCTTGGACAGCATCCGTTCCTGGCTAGAATAGGACCTGATATCCTCAACCGCGATCTGCGCTGGCAGGACATCGCTACGCGCCTGCGCGAACCACGCTTTGCCAATCGCCAGCTTGGGGCCTTATATCTGGACCAGACTTTTCTGGCTGGCCTGGGTAACTATCTGCGCAGTGAAATTCTGTTTCAGGCTGGGCTGCATCCTAACCTGAAGCCGGCTGCACTCAGCCGTGGTCAAATTGGCCAGTTGTCACGCATCACCCTTGAATTGTGCTGGCGCAGCTACCACACGCGCGGCATCACCAACCCAAGCAGCCGCGTTCGCAAGTTGCAGGGCAAGGGTTTACGCGGCGAGCAAATGCGCTTTGCGGCTTTTGGTCGCGCTGACCTTGACTGCTATCGCTGCAGCGGCGTTATTGATCGTATTGAGTTCGGTACACGCCGCCTCTACCTCTGCCATAACTGCCAACCCGAACCGTAATGATGTCAGCCGGACCAACACCGCGACCAGCATCGCGCACCGTCAGCGAAGGTAGCTGTCCCGCTTGCAACCGACATACACGGCTCAGCTTTCATCACCTGATTCCGCGCAAGGTACACCGGCGAACGTTTTTTCGAAAACACTTTAGCCGCGCCCAGCTGAGCCTCGGCATATACCTTTGCCGAATGTGCCACGATGGCATTCACGACCAATTTGATGAAACCACGCTGGCAAAATCCTACAGTGACCCTGCAAAATTACTCTCAGAGCCCTCTTTAATCCGCCACTTCAGCTGGGTGGCGCGGCAGCGGCAAGCCTGACAATAGCTTGCGGCACATGCCAGCGCTCATCGGCCCCTCTATAGTTGCAGTACACCCGGCGCCACCCAGCCGTCTCCACCCACATCCAGAAACAGCGGATTGGTAAATGCGAATGCCGGCGTGCCGTCTTCACCCAGATTGCCATCGATCAAATCCTCTAAGGTTGCATTGCTACTTCTGCGGAGGCTCGCTGGCAACACCGGAAACACTGGCTCAGAGATACCATCATTACCGCGTGCTACGGCGACAATCCAGGTATCTTCAGTAACCGCATCTAACGTCAGGGTAACAGTAATATCCGTTCGCGAAGCTCCCGGTAGCGTTGCATCTACCACAACTTCAGCGCTGATCCAGCCAATATCACCATCAGCAATAACCTGATCCGGGGTTACGCTGTAGCGGGCCGCCGAGCCTGGCACGCGCACCGGCTGGTTATTGATATAGAACTCCAACATGTCTACCTGCGCCCACTGCGGCGTGCTAACTGTCGCCGTCAGCACTACGTCGCTGCCCGCGGTAATCGGTATCAGCACGTCCTGATCAATGCGCAAACCCGCCTCTTGCGTCTGACCATTGAAGTCGCCCTCTGCCTGCAACAACAAGAATGGTGCGTTGGTGCCGATGGCTTTGCCCGCCAATACCGTCTCAGCCAGCAATTCGGCCTGCACGCTAAAATCCTCAGGCGCACTCAAGTTACTGGCGATCAAAGTACGCGCAGACGTACGCGTAAAGCGGCGATCGTGAGTATCCGAGTTGGCAATACCAATGCGCACCAGATCCTGATTAATCAGGTTGAACCAGTCACCGGCATTCTGTCCCAAAAAGCCCGAGAGAATGCCACTGCGCCCGTTAGTGCCAATCCAGACTTCAAGCGCGTCAAACCCGGTATCAAAGGCGTTGTCGAGCTCGGGATCCAATCGGCGCGTGGCCGGATCGGTGGAGGAGACCGGTGGTGTCTGCCCGGTATCGACGGCCAAGCCGCCGGCGCCAAAATAGGAGGCAATATGATTGACCTGCACCAGATTATCTTTTGGGTCATCCTTCAGACCTGCAATAATCTCCGCAGGGCTCAGGTTATAGTTACCATAGGCTGGAAAGTCCATGCCATCGGGTGCTGCCCCGGCCCAATCAAACGACCCCCCGCTGATACTGTTCGGGTCAATCGTCACCGGCCAGCTGTTGAAGTGTCCATAGTCAAACGTGGTGGTTTCGCTACTCGGTGCTACCGCGATTAAATCCTCAACGCCCATAGCTGCCAGTGTCGGTGCAAAGTCAGAACGTACACCGTGATCAGAAGGGGTAAAGAAATCCATACCTTCAGCCAGCATCACTGCTACCCGCTCCTCGCGCGTCACCTCGGCATCCGGGCTATCAATCGAGTGCACATGGAAGTCACCATGCACAAAGCCGCTGTCATCGATAACCTTCACCAGCGACGCCGCCACCGACGTCAGCTGTCCGGCAGCCACAGTAATAGTCTGCTTATAGGCGGAGTAGCGCGGCCCTCTGGAGACAACGACCTGATAATCGCCGGGTTCAACCAATATCCGTTCACTGGCACCATTGCGGTCAATGAAAAATGCCTGAGCGATGCCAAAAGGTAATGCATCTGCAGCAAAATCACCAAACACGCCGGCGCCTTGCCCGCCAACCACATTGACCAGGGGTGGACTGGGGTCAAACCCAACCAGCTGCACTTTGGCCGGCCCGGGGCCCACTTGGTCTATCACGGTGACCTCTAGAGAACCCGGCTCCGGCAACTGAAAATCCTGAGTTGTCATCGCCTCAGCTTCAACGACCAGAGCGGCCGGTCCCGCTAGCGGGTACAGATAACCCTCTTTGTTGGCACGTATCTCATAGTCTCCAGGTGGCAGTTCAAAACTGTAATTACCGTCAGCATCGGTTCGACTGTGGTCAACCAAAAACAAGGAAGGTGGATTGGTATTCGCATTCAGCACCTGATACGCCACCACCTGAGCGTCCACAAGCGGCTGTTCAGCACTGGAAACCATGCCACTGACCTCTCCCGTGGTGAAACCAAACAGCTCATTACGGATAGCTGCAATACTGCTCACAGTGCCGTCACCCACTGCAAAATAGCGCAGCAGCGTCAGCTCGCCATCAGCGGGTATAGTGTAATTGGCGGGTACAATTCCCAGAATCAGGTTTAGTACCGCCTCCCCATAAACCAGAATATTGATACCCGCTGTGGAAAAGCTCGAAGAACGCTGCTCGCTGTGGATCAAACCGTAGGAAACTCCGCGCGCGCCATCAATACCGGTGTAGGCAACAAAATTACACTGGTCGCATAGACCTTCTTCTCCCTCATCACAGGGTACGTAAGTTTCAACCGGACACGATGGTGTATAAGCCGGCTCACCAAAACCTGCATAGGGTTGAAAGAACTCAACCTGCCCCGACCCATTCAGATACTCGGTTAGGTAAGTGGGGAGCTCTTCGCTGGTTTGATTGGAAATGGTCGTCAGCATCTCAATATAGCGGTCACCCGAGGCGAGGCTATAACAGGTTTCAATATCAACCGGCAGATCGCGATCATCGGCACTGGCGGGCAACTCGACGCCGAATTCTCGAATCGCAGAACTGGCGTTAGCTAATTCCAGTAAATCATCCGGACCGGTGGCACAGATGATTGCCGGTTGACCATTGCTGCCATCATTGTCGATTCGCACCTCGGTGTAATTGGGCGTATTCTCGATATTCAAACCCGTGACAAACTCCTCCAGATGATCGGGGAAAAATTCTCCGCTATCATCACGGGCACTGACATCGATAATATTGCCCCCAAAAGTGCCAATACTCAGCCACTGGCGCCCGGACTGCTGGATAATCACGCGTAGATGTTCATTCTCCAACACAAAATCGCCCGGCACCCCGCGTGCCAGCGGCCCCGACAACAGGTCACCCTCGACCGCGACCCGCGCGGAAACGGGCGACGATGGATCGTCATTGTTGTCACTACAGCCCAACGGCAGCAGTACCAGCAAACAAAGCAGCGGCAACCGGAACAGCAAAGAGAGCGATCGCAATTGAAAAAACTTGTGCATCGAGGACACCCTGATTCAAACGTTAGGATTGCAAAGGTAGCAAAGTTTCAGCATCAGGTATCGGTATTCTTACATGACTGAGTACCTGCTGCTGTTCTTGACAGCGCTGGCAGCCGCGAGCGTAATACCGGTTTCCTCTGAAATCCTGCTACTGGCCTTGCTAGGTACGGGTCTTAATCCAATGTCACTGTGGTTAACTGCCACCTTGGGCAATACGCTGGGAGCCGTTATCAACTGGTTTATCGGCACCAAAATTTCTGACCATGCTGACTCTCGCTGGGTACCGGTGTCCAGCGCCAGCGTCGAGCGCGCCAGTCACTGGTTCAATCGCTATGGCGTTTGGTCGCTGTTGTTAAGTTGGCTGCCTGTGGTGGGAGATGCGCTGACTTTTTTCAGCGGTATAATGCGCGTTCGGTTTGCGTTGTTTCTGGTGCTGGTTGCCATCGGCAAAGGTGCACGCTACGCGGTATTGATAATAACATTTGAGGCACTACCACTGTGACTTTCAATGGGGCGAGATTGCCCACCGCGCCAAGCCTGGCAGCGCTACTCATTTTGTCAGTCGCAGCCTATACCAGCAAAACTTACGCCGGTCCGCCACTGATTATTCTAGACCCCGGCGTGTTGGAGCCAGGCCAGTGGGAAGTCATTACTGCTGTTTCTAGCGCAGCTATTGGCGAAGATCAGTTTTACACGGTGCCGCTGCTCGATGTATCCCTGGGACTGATTAGTGAGCGCCTGCAAATTGCCGTCACGTACCCGCATGTGTACGCGGATACCAAAGACAACGATGCTAACTGGGAATTTGATAATCTGGAGCTGGGCGCTACCTGGCGCTTTTGGCAAAACGAGAGATGGCAGTTGGCGCTGGCTCCAATTTACGCTTTTGGCGTTACTCGCAGGACAGCAGATCAGGGTATCGGCAGCGTCGGTGATATCGCGACTCTGCCACTGGTCGCCGAATATCAAATCAACGCAAGCTGGCGCGTCAATACTTCCGTTGGCTATGAGCGGGTTGAGTCTGCCGACGACCTCTGGAGCTACAACGCTGCTCTCGCCCATACTTTTAATGAACGCTGGGAGCTGCTGGCAGAGCTGGCGGGTGCTCGTAACGATGACACTGGTAAAGATGCGCTAGATGTCCGCGCCGGTTTCGACTACGCATTAGCACCGGATTTTCACCTGTTGGTTGCCGTCGCCACCGGTTTGCGCGAGACAGACCCGGCTGAAAAACTGGATTACGAATTATTTGTCGGGCTGCAATTCACCTTTTAGCCTCGCAACATTCGCAACCGACAACTGTTTCTTGCTAGCATTCACGCTGCGAGCTCATCGACTCAGGGCTCACCTACACTCGATAGTCCCATACAGAACGAATAACACATCGGTATCGCTATGACACAAATCGCAGAATTTCCAGAACTCAGTTGCTATCTACTCCCCGGGCACACCACCACCCCGGCAGACGCGATTGAGGAGGCCAGACAAGCAGAAGCCATGGGGCTGGGCAAAGTCTGGCTTTCGGAGCGCTTTGACGTCAAGGATGCAGGTGTCATTTGCGCGGCAGCGCTGACCGCCACCAGCACTCTTCGTGTTGCCACTGCTGCCACCAACATTCACACCCGTCATCCACTGGTATTGGCAACTATGGCCAGCAGCCTGCACCACCTGTCCGGTGGCCGCTTTGAGCTGGGCCTGGCACGCGGTGTCGCCATCCGCGATCAGCTGATGGGACTCAAGTCGGTCACCAATGCCCAGCTCGCAGAAGGCATCGAGTTGCTGCGCGCACTGTGGCGCGGCGAAAAAGTCATGGGCCATGAGGGCGCCATGGGCAATCTACCTTACCTCAGCATGGGTGACTGGATGGACGCCGAGATTCCTCTGCACTTCGTCGGCTTCGGCAAGAAGAGTCTGGGGTTTGGCGGCGAGCATTTCGACGGCGTTCATCTACATACCTTCATTACAGATGCCGGCTTACGTCGCGCCAAGTCGCTAATTCAGCAGGGTGCCAACAAAGCTGGCAGAAACCCTGACGATGTTAAGGTGTGGTCAGTCTATGCCACTGCGCTGAATCCCAGCCGCGAGGATACCCTGAAGAAGCTGGTAGCTCGCATGGCGACCTATATGCAGGCGCCCGGCTATGCCGAAATGCTAATCGCATTGAACGAGTGGGATCCTGCGGTACACGAAGCTTTCAAGGCCAGTGAAGTTGTCAGTTCAATGCCAGGCGGTATCGACAGCGTCGCGACTCTGGAACAACTGGAGGAAATCAGCGAGTTGATTCCGCAGGAATGGTTACCAGCCGCGACCGGGTCAGCGGAAGAATGTGCCGACGCCTGGTTAAATCAGCTGGAAAATGGCGCCGACGGTATCGTCATTCATGGCTCCACGCCATCAGAGTTTGCTCCGATACTGGAAGCGTATCGAGAAAAGCGCGCCAGACGGTAATCGATACTTTAGCGTCACGCGGCGCTAAAGTGCGCAGGTCTTGGGCTCCAGGTCCAGCGCCATCAGCAAACGACCGACGCCGATAAACTGACCGATCATCATTCCCAGCTCAACGATCTCAGGATCGCTGAACTCGCTATGTAATCGCTCAAAAAAGGCATCATCGATTGCATGATGATTCACGGCCATCAGCTCTGCATAGTCTACGGCTAGCTGTTCACGAGAACTAAAGCTGTTCACTTCTGCGTCCAGCTCAGCTATTTTTTCTTCTGTTAAATTGGCTTCTTTTTCTGTACCCGACAGAAATCTGGTGTTTAGTCAGGTAAAGCAGTCATTGAGACGGGCGATTTTCAGACGCACCAATTCAATCAACTCCTCCTCTACTGCTTCGCCCTTGCGCGCGCTGCCATACCACTGAAAAAATCCATCAAACAATGACTGTCGATGAGCCAGACCACGC
The DNA here is from genome assembly GCF_026262625.1 of Candidatus Litorirhabdus singularis. Taxonomy (GTDB): domain Bacteria; phylum Pseudomonadota; class Gammaproteobacteria; order Pseudomonadales; family Halieaceae; genus Litorirhabdus; species Litorirhabdus singularis. The sequence continues at coordinate 1,383,739 of NZ_SHNN01000001.1, read as the reverse complement.
ATAGTTGAGCTGTCGCCGCCCATGCCCTCGATCGCTTTGACCTGTGCTAAAACTTCCGGCGCCAATTCCGCGTCGGGCTTAATCCGTACTCTGCTCATGATTCCTCGCTGAAGCGCTTGTTAGCATCCCCACAATTTATACCGAAGCTCTGCCGAACTGCCAGCACTTTATTCCGCTATGTGCCGACGCGCGGCACACTCGAGGTCAGGATAAAAAATCGCAGGAGCGAACATCTGGACTTTGGCTTGACCTGCTGAAAAAGGAGGATGAAGATAGGGACTCGCAAATGCTGGAGGCAGTAACATGGAAGACCGTTCCAATACACATTCCGTACTGATGGGCTACCTGCTTTGGATTTTGGGCTTTATGGGCGCCCACCGATTCTATTACGGTAAACAAATCAGCGGCGTCATCTGGTTCTTCACTTTGGGTTTGTTTTTTATCGGCTGGATTATTGACTTGTTCCTGATCCCCTCGATGGAGCGCGAGGCAGAGCGTCGCTTTGTTGAAGGTCCAGTCGATTACAACATCGCCTGGATACTGCAAACCTTCCTCGGCATATTTGGCGTTCATCGTATGTACATGGGTAAATGGCTGACCGGCATTCTCTGGTTATTCACCGGCGGCCTGTTTCTGGTGGGCTGGCTATGGGATTTTTTGACGCTTAATGAACAGGTTTCCCAGATCAACAGCGGCGATTAATCCTCGGCTAACGGCCGCTGCCCCTTAGGCACGGCCGTTAGGCATATAACGCCCTATCTCAACCCTGCATATTTCTTGACTGTGCCTTGAATACGCCCTGCGCCGCGAGCACGCTAGTGTCCCCTGAATAGACCAGCGCACTGACAAAGATCACGTCATCCGCCACTTCTATCACGTGAGCCTTGCCCTCCACCCACTCACCCAGTTTTGCGCTGGCCGTAAAGTCAGTGGTCAAGCGCACCGTAATCGGCGCCTGGCGCGTAACCCGGTATACCGCCAAGCCCAGCAAGGCATCAACGAATGAAACCAGCAGCCCTCCGTGGGCGATACCCATACTGTTACAGTGTCGCTCCAGCACGTAGAAGCCTCTGTAGTTCTCCTGCCCCACCAGTTTCTGGTAGAAAGGCCCGTTATGACGGGAAAATCCCCCAGCACTCAGGTGTGGCGTAAAGCCTGCCGGTGGCAGGCGGTAGCCTGAGGGTTCAGGCGGAAAATTGCTTAAGAAATCGTCATGCTCGGTCATCGCGTTTTGTCCATGCTAAACCCGGTGGGCAGAAGTAAATTTGTCATACGGCGGGCCGCCTGCGACCACTGGCGGCAGCACGCACAATATCTGGCAACGCTACAAAATTTTCAAAGCTCCAGTCATGGGGGATTTCGCTGATTGCGGTTTTGCGATAACCCGCAGTAAACAACGCAAACGGAACTCGCCCCTGCACAGCCGTCAGCGAATCAACTTCGCTATCGCCAACATACAGCGGCGCACCATCGCCAAGATCCTGCAGCACCGCCAGCAACATGGCGGGTTCTGGCTTACGGCTAGGCAGCATTCCGCCGGCTATAAACGCGTCGAAGATGCCGTTCAGGCCCATCTTCTCAATCACCGCACGCGCAGGAAGCTCAGGTTTATTGGTGCACAGGCCCAGCCTGTGCCCATCCGCCTTGAGCGCCGCCAACACGCGCTCAACACCGGGATAAAAAACCGCTTTGTCGACCGCAAACTCATAGCGGCGCAGAAACTCAGCATGCACAGCCGCATAATTGTCAGTGCTGGCTTCAATATCGCGCGCCGCCATCATGCGAGTCACAAAAACGCCAGCACCTTCGCCAATAAAGCTACGCGTCTCGGCCAACGTCAACGCCTGTTTATGCCAGCCCGCAAGCACTTCCTGTGCCACAAACTGAATGTCAGGCGCGCTGTCTATCAGCGTACCGTCGAGGTCAAAAATTATATTCATGTCCAGCAGTGCTCTAAGATTGGCAACAACTATAGACAGTTCTGTGCCAGCTTGACACCATGCGCTTTCAAGCTTCAGGACAGTAAAGCCATGACTAAACGCGCCAGCCCTCTTGATCGTTTTGCGCGCGACCTCGCTCCGGGCACACTGAGTTGGATAGGGGTGCGCAGCGAACGCCGTGGCGAAGTCATTTCGGTAAAGCAAGTGCGCGCCATCGCCAGCCACGGCTTGCGTGGCGACCACCGCATGGAGAAGACACCCGGTTCAGCCCGTCAGGTGACGCTGATATCGGAAGAATTTATCGACCAGATCGAGCACTTTACCGGGCATGAAGCTATCGACCCGGCGCTTCTGCGGCGCAACCTCGTCGTGCGCGGCATTAATCTGAATGCACTGCGGCATCAGCGCTTTCAGATTGGCGATGCATTGTTTGAGGCCACAGCTCTCTGCCACCCCTGTTCGCGCATGGAAACAGCGCTCGGAAAAGGCGGCGTAGCCGCAATGATTGGTCACGGCGGGCTCTGTGCACGCATCCTCACCAGTGGCGAAATAGCCGTTGGCGACGTGGTCGAGGTACGACCTGAAGGCGAAAATCTGGCGCTGTTTTAAGCCCGCCAGACAAACACCCGCCAGCAAAAATCAGCTATTTGACGGCTGACTTTCCAGACGCGATAAAAGCTTGAATATAGGCCTGAAAAGCAGGCTCATTGGCAACTCGACCCGCTTCTACCTCGCGCGTGATCGCTGCATCACGCAGGGTTCGATTCCACTCTTTCATACCCGGTATCTGTGCCAGGATATCCCAGTCGAGCTGTTCGGAACCCACTGAGCCGACAATCTTGTTAACGTAATGCACATAGATATCTGCCATCGTCATTTCTTCACCGGCAATCCACGGCGAGAACTGGCATAGCCGCGACAGCGCACCAACACCCCGATTAACCACGTGCCTGACTTCGGCTTTGACCGGCTCTGGAGCTCCCTTGCCGGAAAACGCATAGGCCAGAAAGCGGCGTGCAGGCAATTCAAGATAGAGCTCGGAAATCTTCATGATCTGCCGGACCGCGGCTCGCTCTCCGGCATCAGTAGGGTAAAGCGGGCGCTCGGGGTAAGTCTCTTCAAGATAGTCGCAGATCACCGTGGTCTCCGACAGATGGCGGCCATCGGAAGTGGTTAGCGCCGGCACTTTGCCGACCGGGCTGATTTCCAGCCACTCATCACCGCCACTGAAGATAAGATGCTCTTCAAAAGGTATCTGCTTGTATAGCAGTACATGTTTGACGACATTGTAATAGTTGCTGGCGGCAAAGCCGTGCAGGGTAATCATTCTCTCTCACTCTTGCTCGATTGTACGGAAGGTATCGTTGGCGCTATGGGTCACGGCTAGCTAGAGCTCGAGCTGAATTTTGACGCCGAAACGAGCCGCCATATCCCGCTTCTCAAGATCTGGACCTACCGCCTCATTGCCAATGACATTGTCACTCTTGAGTCCCTCGGTAGCCACGCTGCGCAGTATCACCAGCAGATCCGTATCGTCTACCAAGGCAAAGGGGAACTCGTGCCAGGTACCCAAATGCATCATAAACCCGGCGGAGCCATCGAACAGGAATGCCCGCGCCTGATCAAGGTCCGGTAATTCACTGTCACTGGGCGGAGCAAACATGGCGATGAAGGGCTTGGCACCCAATGAAATAAACGTCTGCGTGTGTTCCGTGTGACGCTCCATGTACTCCACCTCAAAGGGCCTCCGCTGCAAGGTACACACCGGCATTTCAGTTTTTTCATCGGAGATAAACTCGCCAATACGACGCACCTTTACCGCGCCGCCATAGAGATCAATCGGCAGCGGCTCTACATTCTCATCGCGACCCAGTACCACGCCGAACGGCGCCAACGCTGCCGCTGTCGCGGTTTCAACTTTCAGCGTTCTGATCTGTACCTCTGTCATCATGCTCTCCTAATGCTACTCACCGGCGGCGTCCGGATACATGCGCACGCATGCCTCGCCGACTGCCCGTCTAATACTCTGGTAACCTGTGCAGCGGCACAGTGTTCCTGCCAGTGCCGCGTCGATTTCGGCATCGTTCGGCGCCGGATTAGTCTGCAGCAGTTCGGCGGTAGATAACAGAATACCCGGCGCACAAAAGCCACACTGTAAGCCTGCAGCATCCCAAAATGCCTGCTGAATCGGATGCATCGTCCCGTCTGCCGCCGTTAAACCTTCAATAGTGGTGATAGTTGCACGCGGCAGTGTCGCGGCCATCGCTATGCAAGATTTCGCCACTGCGCCATCAATCATCACCGTACAGGCACCGCAGTGGCCGGTGCGACAGCCCATATGGGTACCCGTTTTACCGACCTGCTCGCGCAGCACATCTAACAGTGATGCGCCTGGCACCACCTCAAGCTCATGCAGCTCTCCGTCAATACGCCATTGCACCAGCGCGCTCTGTTCCAGTAAGTCTTCCATCACGAACTCCCTATGAATCCGGCCCAGTTGCAGGCAACAGCGCTGCCTCAACGGCTCTGCGAGCGACCACACCGGCCATGGCGCGACGCCAGGTGCCATCACCCTGATGATCTGACAACGGTGTACCGATAGCCTGTGCGCAGATGCGTTCAATTTCAGCACCCGCCGCCGCGTCATAAGCAGCTCCGGTCAATCCCGCCAAGGCGTCACTGACCAGCGTCAATTGATCGGCAGCAGCACCAATAACGACCCGAATGGCGGTCAGTATTTCGCCCTCTGTTTCCAGCACCGCAGCAGCGTTGGCAGAACCGTAGGCACCGCTGGTGTTCTTTAACTTGTAATAGCCCCAGCTCGACTGCGGCGACGCTGTAACAAACACGCGGGTCAATATCGCCTTGGTGCCAAGACCATGACTACTATCTGCCAGCAAGTCGGCAAAACTCAGACGCCGAGTGCCCGCGGCATCTATCAATTCAATATCTGCCTGCAACGCCAACAGAGAGGGTGCAATATCGTAAAGTGGGTGCATGGCAACGATATTGCCACCGATGGTGCCGCGGTTGTGTACCTGCCAACCACCACCCATTGCGCTTACCGATTGCGCTAGCAACGGTGCCAGGCGCTGCACATCAGCATGTCCTTGAATGTCTCGATGCACGGTCAGAGCACCCATCACCAGCTCGTCACCGACGCTGCTGATACCAATCAGTTCTTCAATACCGCCAATGTCTACGTATACATCTGGCATCAGTACCCCGTAATTCACCGACGGTAAAATCTCCTGCCCGCCCGCGATCACCACTACGCCGCCCTGCAACCCGCTCAACAGGTCGACGGCCTGCTGCAAGCTGCGCGGTCTGGCGTAGCTGGGGTACAGACTCATTGATCACCACCTGGCGTCGGCGCTACGCTCGCTTGCTGGATCGCCGCCCAAACTCTGGGCGCGGTCAGCGGCAACTCATTCATCACCACACCCAGTGGTTGCAGCGCGTTATTAACGGCATTGACCACAGCTGCTGCCGACCCGCCTACGCCGGCCTCACCCGCACCTTTGAGGCCCAAATAATTACCCGGGTTGGGCATGTCATGATGCTCTACGGCAATCGGTGGCATATCGCTCATGCGCGGCATCACGTAATCCATAAACGAACGGGTCAGCTGCCGCCCACTCGCGTCATAGCGCACATCTTCTGTCAGGGCACCACCAATACCAAAACCAATCGCCCCGCAAGCCTGACCTTCGACCAGTATCGGGTTGATGACTTTGCCGCAATCGTGGGTGACAGCAAACTTCAGCAATTTGACCTGCCCGGTTTGCACATCGACCTCGCAAACAGTGGCATAGGCAGCGTTCGAGTAGCTGGGATAGGGATTGATATTGCCATTGGCATCTGGAGTATGCCGAATCGAAGGTGGCCGAAAGGTGCGCGTGGCTTCCAGAGGTGGATCAATACACAGGGCAACGTCATAAGCACGCGTATACGCCGCGTAACACACCTCCGCAAATGTCACCGAGGCGCTGCTGTCTGCCGTGCTGGTATACACACCCCGCTGTAAAACCAGACTGCTGCGTTCAACTTCCAGCAGAGCCGCCGCAACTTTATCGATCATGAGCCGCACATCTTGCGCAGCCAGCGCGGCAGAACCACCACCTACAATCGTGCTGCGTCCTGAGTAGTTGCCAAAGCCATAGGGCGAGGCATTGGTGTCGCCCTGCAACACTTCAATGGCATCAATATCGACACCCAGTTCATCGGCAACAATCTGTGCAATACCCGTGGCATTGCCGGTACCAGGACTGGTCACGCCGGTTAACAGGCGCACCGTGCCGTCGGGGCCTACTCGCACGCTGCTGGTGTCGTAGCCAACCACCATAGAACCCGGTATCGCGCCGCCTTCTGGGGTCAACTCAAAGGCCACTCCGATGCCAATATAACGGCCAGACTCGCGCGCGCTGGCCTGCTCCTCCAGACAGTCATCATAGTCGATCGCCTGCAGCGTTTTTTCCACTGCGCCAGCGTAGTCGCCAGAGTCGTACAACAGGCCAGTAGGGCTATCGTAAGGGAACTCATCTTTGCCAATAAAATTCTTCAGACGCACCGTTACTGGCGACACGCCCAACTGGCGGGCGACATTGTCCATAGCCAGCTCCAGCGCAATCGCGGTCGACTCTTTGCCGTAACCTCGCGCCGCATTCCAGGACGGCTTGTTGGTGCTGACCGCATGCATCTGTACGTCGATATCACGCACTTTATAGGGCCCGGGCATTGTTAAACCGGTCAGGAACGCCATGCCCCAGCCAGGACAGGCAGACGGAGCACCCGTGTTAGCGTAGAAGCGATCACGTAAGCCCAGCACAGTGCCGTCGTTGTTCACTGCCATCTCGATGTAGTGTTTCTGCTCGCGCGCGCCAATCAACAGACACTCTTCACGACTTTCCAACCACTTCACCGGTTGCCCCGTCAATTTCGCCAGCAGGCATATCAGCCCTTCTTCCGGATGACCGTGCATCTTCAGCCCGAAAGCCCCACCAATGGTGGATGCAATAATGCGAATTTTGTTCTCAGGCATGCGCAGGGTTTGCGCCAATACCAGCCGCAGCGGGTGCGGGTTTTGTGATGTTCCGTAAAGGGTAATACTCTCGGTATTGTGCTCCCACACGGCGTTATAGCAGCGGGTTTCCATCGGTTGGGTTGAAAAGCGATGGATTTTGACTTCAGTACTGACTACCTGATCGGCAGACTCGAAAGCCGCGACAGTATCGCCGTGCATAAACGGCACGTGCATCAACAGATTATCATCCCAGCCAGGCACAATAGTTCTGGCACCCACCGCCAACGCTGCCTCGGCATCTACCACCGCTTCCAGCGGCGTATAGTCCACCTGCACTCGCGCGGCTGCGTAGCGCGCGGTGCGCATGTCCTCTGCCACGACTACCGCAACGGGCTGTCCGTAGCACCACACTTCATCGATAGCCAGACAGCGATGCGCCGCCGCCTTACCGCCGAACAGCGCGGGCTCAAGATAATCTGGAATAGGATCGGTGAGCGCGGCGACATCAGCACCGTGCATTGCCAGGCGCACCCCCGCCACTCGCGTTGCTGCCGACAGGTCCACCCGATTGATTCTCGCTGCCGCATGGGGGCTACGGACAATGCAGGCATGCAATTGCCCGGCAAAGGCGTAATCACTGGTGTACTTCGCCTTGCCGATCAGTGGTGCACGACCTTCCTTGGTACGTATCGAGCGCCCCACATACTTCAGGTCGCCGTCTGGTGAATCAGCCATCCCGCTCTCCCGCAGTGCACTGACCCACTGGGTACCCTAGAATCGGTAACCGAGTTCCACACCCAGTACGCGACCCGAACCGGGAGCCACAAACGAGCCACCAAATTCGGCCGAGGGAATCACCTCAGACAGGATATCTTCATCGGTCACGTTCAAACCGTAAAGCGCTACGCGCCAGGAGTCATAGGTTGCCAGCTCCAAACGCATATCCAGGGTGCTGTAGGTATCGCGACGAGTCTGGGAATAATCCGCCGTACCTGCTCCGGGAAAGAACAGGTCAAAGGTGGTACGGACTTGGTTCTCCTGCACGGTATGGAACCAGGTCGGTCCGGTGGTGCGCAGGTCAGCGCGGAAGGATAACTCCAGGTCATTGGCCAGAGGTGCCACGTACTGCACGCCCAGGTTCACAGTGTACTCCGCGGTATAGGGCGACTTATTGCCCTCAGTGCCCGGTCGGGAGCTGTTATCTATGATTTCACTATCATTGAAAGCGGCACTGCCAAACAGGGTCCAGGCATCGCTGACACTCCAGGCCAAGGATGTCTCGGCACCGAGAATCTCAACCTCGTCAATGTTGGAGACCACACGCAGAAGGCCGAACTGACCGGTAAAGAATTCAAAGAATTGCATGTCGGTGACTTCGGTATAGTAAGCGGCTATTTCAAAGCTGACCGCTCCGTCAGCCAACGTGCCCTTGGCACCCACTTCAAACGCGCTGGAGGTCTCCTTATCATACTCATCGCCAATGTTCAGACCCGAACCCAGCAGCGCATTGAAGTTCGCATCTAGCAACGCTTCGCTGCCCTGGTTATTGAACCCACCAGCCTTAAAACCCACTCCCCAGTTTCCGTAGAGGTTCCAGTCATCGCTCAGCGCATAGGCCACGCTGATCTTGGGCTGCCACTCTTCATAGGTGTTGTCGGCATCCGGGATCATGCCAACCGCCGGCAAGCCCGGGTTTATCGGGTTGCCTGTAGCAGGATCGTTCACATTGGGCACATTACTGCTCACTTCCCGCTCTTCACGGTCATATCGCAAGGCCACCGATAACAGCAGGGCGTCGGTGATGTCGTAATCAATGGAGCCAAACACCGCATAAACGCTGGTATCAAAGGAGTCCGCGAACATCAGCGAGGTCGGGTTAGTAGTGTCCGGCGCATTGTAGGCGTTCATAATGCCGCCCTGGCCCTGGTCTTCGGCAATCGATACTGAAGTATCCCGCTCCATTTCCAGGAAGTAGGCGCCCGCAGACCAGTTGAATGCGCCGTCCAGGTTAGAAGCCAACCGTATTTCTGCGCTAAAGTCTGTCTGCGAACGTGCTTGGTACTGGGTGCCGTCACAAGTGCTGGGTCCAAACGGGCCAAATACGGAAACGAATGGGTCTGCTGCCAGAAACTGTGGTGCGGGCAACTGATAGCCTTCACCCGCCAGAGCTTCGCGGGTTTCAGTACAGGAGTCCTGCAGCTCGAAGCGGTAAAAGGTCGCCGCGGTGCTGTCTGCCAGCCATTCCTGATCGACATCAGAATAAAGGCCCCAGGCGGTCAGAGTGTAGTCGCTGAGCTCCCAGGTGCCCTTGATCGAGACCTCGGCGCTGTCCTGAGTATTCTCTGGCTTGATATTGCCGATGAAATCGTAGTTGTGATCATTAACGTCTTCGTCAAACAGCGGGCTACCTGGCGGCAAGGCGAAGGTCGGCAAATGAAAGACGGGGTTAAACTTGAGAGCGGAGCCCTCAAATTTGGCGTAGCGCGCCTTGATGTCGATCTCGGATGTGTCACTCGGGGTAAACAAAAGACGCCCCCCAACGGTGGTATTTTCCACGGCATCAACAGTGGCACCCTGGGATCCCGGCGTCGGTCCCTTATTCCTGAAATGGCCATCGGTTTCAAAATAATCGCCGAACAGCACGAAACCCGCCTTATCACCAAGTGGGCCATCAAATACCGCGGTAGCGCCGAAGGTACTCTCTTCACCCGCCTGCACCTTAACGTCACCGGTAAACTCGTCGCCCGGCTTCTTGGTGGTCATTACAATGGCGCCGGCTGCAGCGTTTCGTCCGTAATAGGCGCCCTGTGGACCTTTCAGAATTTCGGTCTGGGTCAACTGGCCGTGCATTTGCGCGACCTGAGCGGTATTGGTCTTGAGAATACCGTCTACTACCAATGCCACGCTGTTTTCTGCGTCGCGGGCACCGTTAATGCCGCGAATATTAATCTGGGTATCACCTACCTCGGCGGTATTGGTCACAATAGAGACGCCAGGAGTCAGACCAATCACGCGCTCGACAGAATCGACACCGGAGCGTCGCAAGTCATCCTCGGTCAACACCGAGATACTGGCTGGGACATCTTGCAGGCTTTCCTCCATTCGGCGAGCCGTCACCATGACCTCTTCCAAACCGGCATAGCCATCTGCGGCCACGGCAGAAGAAACAGGCGCCCCCGCGGCAAGCACGGCGATGACCGCAGCTAGCGGTGTCAGTGACATAGAGTCTTTGGTTACCAGTTTCTTGTTCATGTTGAACCTACCCCTTTTTAGAAAGAATTTTCGTTTTGTACGCTCTGCGACGTCTAACGGTTCAGAAATCCTACTCTTAGAAAGCAAAACTATTGCTTATGCTGGCGCCCGTCAACTACTTTAGGCATCCGGTCAGCTAACGCTCTCGTTCCAGCGCCATAATCAGCTCCGCGGCGACCTCTGCGGGCTGGGAGTAGGTAATACTGTGGCTGCCCCCATCCAGCGTCACCAACTGCAACTGCGGGACATCCGAGCCCATGGCATTCGCACCAGCGTAGGGCACAACTTTATCCTTGGTACCCCAGATCGCGGTCACCGGAATATTACTCTCACCCACCAGGCGATACCGATGCTGTAAATTTCCCATCGGGAAATGACGCAGGGTCGACAACAGGGAATCTGTATACCCCTTGAATTGGAGTTGTTGCTGGAATTGACCCAGCATCTGCTGCGGCGCCTTGCCTGCGGCTACCTCATCACGAATGCTGGCCAAGGCGTAGGCTTTGCCAAACACTCGGGTAAGCCACTCTCCTAGCAGCGGCAGCTTCAGTAATGCAGCAAACGAGGACTCACCCATATAACCTGCCGGGGCTATTAGTATTAGCTGTTTGACCAGGGCCGGGTGAGATGCGGCAAAATCAACTACATTAGCCCCTCCCATCGAGTAGCCTACCAGCGCCAAGGGTGTCTCCAGCTCTAGCTCATCAATAATGGTCGTAAGTTCCGCCTGATACAGGCTCGAATCATAAGGTCCTGAAGGACGCTCAGAGTACCCCCGCCCCAGATGGTCATAGCTAACCACGCGATACCCAGCGCCGACGAGCTCCGGAGCCACCTGGTCCCAAACAAACTTGGGCGTACTGAAGCCGTGCACAAGAATAACCACAGGCGCATCTTCAGGCCCCTTTTGCGAGTAGGCTATTGCTCCCGATGGTGTCGCGAGATACTGACCACCCAGTGAAACCCGCGCTGCCTCATCCAAATCACGCAATCCAGCACCGGCCCACCAGTAAGGAGTCAATACAAGCAACAATACTAATACCACCCACTTAATCATCACATTCACACTCTTGTGAGGCTTGTCGATGCGCCCAAGCGTAGCATGGTAGGGCTGCATCACGGTTAAACAGTAGTTTGGGCTATTACAATCACTGTTGACTGTTTTTTTTTAACGGTTGATAATACCGCCGCCTAATCTCAATGTAGGATTGTTAACCGCCACGTGTCATGCACGAGCCGATTGACCACAATGAGCGGGCGTCAATCAGCAAATTCTAAAAATATATAAAGGAATCTGATCTCATGAAAAACCGCAACACGCACGGTATCGTGCACTCTCCCAGAAAGGCTTTGGCGCTGGCTTGCTCTGCAGCAATCGCATCCACCTTTATCAGCTTGCCGGCCCTGACACAGGAAGGCGCCGTCACATTGGAGGAAGTTATCGTAACAGCCCGCAAGCGTGATGAATCACTGCAGGACGTAGCCGTATCTGTTTCTGCAATTGGTGCGGAGCTGAATCAGGCCACCGTGCGCAGACTGGAAGATATTCAAACCTATTCTCCCAATCTCTACATTCGACGTGAGGCAGGCGGCGGCAGCGCCGCGACTATTTCTATCCGTGGTGTCGGCACCCTCGACACAGACAAGAGCCTCGACCCAGCAATTGGCGTCATGATGGACGGTGTATTTTTGGGCACGGCCAGTGGCGTACTCATGCAGAACTTCGACATTAAGCGTGTCGAAGTATTGCGCGGGCCACAGGGCACATTATTTGGTAAAAATACCACAGGTGGCTTGATCAATATCATCCGTGGCGACGTCACCAAAGAGTGGGGCGGCGATTTCAGCGTGGCACTGGATGAGTTCGGCCGCGAAGATATCAAGGGTGTTGTCAACGTACCCATTATCGAAGAGAAGCTGGGCGTTAAACTGTTTGGCGCTCAAATCAAGCACGATGGCTATGTCAAAAACACCACGCTCAATAGGGACGTAGGCGGCGACGATGTTAAGAACTACGGGTTTGCAGCAGAATGGCAGGCAACCGATGCCTTTGACATCAAATTCCATTATGAAAAAACCATGGACGAGAGCGATCAGGGGGCTTATGTCAATGAGAACCAGCCTGGCGACTTTTCCTGCAGCATTTACGGTGACTGCGCCTCAACCACGACTGACAACAAAGACCAGAACTCTGCTAACGGTACTAACTTCAGCGACAACGAGTACGACACCTACATCCTGACGGCAAACTATGACTTCGATAGTATGCTGCTGACCTATATTGGGTCAAAGCGGGATATGGATGAGCAGAATATGCAGCATTTTGATGCAGGCCCAGCGGACATGCTGGAGATGAACTTCTTCAACATCTGGGAACAGGAAAGTCACGAACTGCGATTGACCAGTCAACTGGACGGCCCGTTCCAGTTTGTGGCTGGACTCTATATGTTTGATGTCGACTATGAGCAACGCTGGGATGTTGCCCACCTGCACTATACGCTGGTGCCGGGGCTCACCCCAACCACGCTTAGCAGCAACGGTCAAAGTCAGCAGACAGAATCTATCGCAGCATTTATCTCCGCAGACTGGGATATCACTGAGAAGTTTACCTTGACAGTTGGTGGTCGCTATACCGAAGAGGAGAAAGATTTCGTCGGTGGTAATGGTGGCGTGTTCTACGATCCAGCAGCCGGTGATCCAATTCCCGCGTTGTTCGAACCTGTAAATTATGACGACAAATGGGAAGAATTCACCCCAAGTGTTTCTGGCCGCTACCAGATCAATGACGATCACATGGTGTGGGCTTCTTACGCTGAGGGTTTCAAGAGTGGCGGATTCTTCGGTCGGCAGGCAAACTTCGATCTTGATGCCAGCTTTGAGCCAGAGTACGTGGACAACTATGAGCTGGGCCTAAAGAGCACATTCATGGACGGCGCGATGACCTTCAACTCGACTATTTTCTTCAGCGATTATCAAGACAAGCAAGAGTCTATTTTGATCCCTGTTGATTCAACCAATGTTGCTACCGTCGTCCGGAACGCTTCAACTGAAGAGATCTTCGGCCTGGAATTTGATCTTAATTATCAGATCACAGCAAACTGGTTCATGCGCGCCAACTATGGCTACCTCGACGCGTCTTATGACGAGTATCTGGCTGACATTAATGGTGATCAGATGATCACTGATAACTCAGACTTAACACCTCGTAACACGCCCGAAAACACCTTCGGCTTGAGCACCAGTTACACCATGGAAGTGGGTCCGGGTAATTTGTCGGGAGTTTTGGCTTATCGCTATCGGGATGAGATTGAGGCAGAGGCCAGTAACAACCCTCTAGGCACTATGGACGCAATCGACGATGTCAGTGCACAACTCAGCTATAGCTTTTCTGAAGACCGCTTCCGCATAACGGCCTATGGTAAGAATCTGACTGACGAGCGGGAAAAGCGCGTACAGCTGATTACACCGATTTCAACGCGCGGATATTGGAATGAGCCTAGAACTTATGGCGTAGAGTTTGCCGCATCGTTCTAAAGCTTAAGCAATAACTTGATACAGGGGGCGCAAGCCCCCTTTTTTTGATTTAAAAAAGACCTATCCAGACGATTCATTTCAAAGTCTTACTGCTTAAGAAGCTCAGAGCCCCTGCATTGGTCGAGTTTATCCAAAAATATCATGAGGTAGATGTAGTGAAAGAAGTTAGTCGTACGTTACTAGTGCTAGGTTTTTTAGCTGGCGCGAGCAGTGGTTTTAGCTCAGATCGTCCGCTGCCATTTGGCTCATTGGAAGATCATCTCAACCTGGTATATTCAGTATCTGACATCGGGGCGACAGAGCGGTTTTATGGGGAAATCCTCGGTCTGGAGCGAATACAGGATGTCGATCTTCCCGGTGACCTCTATATGCTTCGCTATCTTGGCGGGGAGTCAGAACTAAAGTTTATCGCGGGAGGGCAAGAGCGACCTCGCATGGATGGCGGGATGCGCAATGCCCGCGGAATCAGGTTGTTGGCGCTGTTGTTGCCGGCTGAAGAGCGCGCCGGCATTGTCGAGCGGATGCAGGCAGCCGGAATAACCGTCCCGGAATTCACTGACGGTACCATGGGCGCCGTTAGCTTCAGCAGCGGCATCACTCAAGACTATGACGGCAATCAGGTAGAGATTGTGTTTTTGAGCGCTAATGTGCCCAAGCTTGCCTTTGATCAGGTACAGATTGGCCTGGGCGTATCAGATATGGCGGCGATGGGTGAATTTTTGCAGCAGGTGCTTGCATTCGAACCGGTCGAAACTGAGGGTGCTATGCATCGCTATGAGATGGGTAAGACCCAGATCAAGCTCTGGCAAGTGCCCGACTCCAAGCCAGCCTGGGTGGGAAGACCCCATGAAATGCTGGGCATCGCGATGGTCCAATTTGTCGTCTCAGATGTGCACGCTGCTCGCGATATTATCGTAGAGCGCGGAGGCAAAATACATACTGAGCCCTATGTGCTCGGAGATATGGCCACTATTATGTTTGCTGAGGGACCCGACGGTATTCTATTTGAATTCGGAGCCGTACTCGTCAAATAGGCTGGTGAACCTGGCTACCTCTCCGAGGGCTCCCTGGTCAGCCCCCCAGAACCGCTGCCAGCCTGATGCTGGCATTGGCTCGACGGAAGACGCTGCAGTGCACAGTTGCGCGTAGTAACATTAGCGACTACTAAGACTGAAGTAAGCTCAAATGGCATCACTCACAAGTCAGGAGCGGTCTCAGCAAATGGCCCCCACTGACGGATTTCGGCCAGGAAACGCTGGAGGTTTTCCAGCCCCTCTATATCAATAGTGTCTCGGTAAGCCGCCCTGCTGACGTTTAGGCGCAGGAGTATAGGCGTCACAAAGGCCGTGTGTCGAGCACACAGGCTAGCTCGGCGCGCTTTTCCAGACCAGGTCCGTTCGGTTTCCGGGACAAATGGAATTGGCACAGGTGTGTCTCGGGTCATTTTGGTCTAATCCAGAAACACCACACCTTGCTCAACAAGCGGTTTCTAGGTGTAAATACAATCATTCTTGACTGTTTTTTTGTAAGGGACGATAATGCCGCTCCTTTATTTGGGCTTCCCTTCTGAAGTCATCAGCACTGGGTGGCTCATCAAAGGCATGAACTAGCTTCGTTAAGCTCATTTTTTGTAATACACCTTAGGGCTCTGATCACATGACAAAAAGCACCGCTGCAGCAAGATTCACAGGCACAAGGAAGGCGTTCCCGCTTTCCGCAATAGCACTGGCCGTTGCCGCCACTTCAGTACCGCAGGTACTGGCGCAAGAAAATAGAGTAGCGTTGGAGGAGGTTATCGTTACCGCCCGAAAGCGTGAGGAGTCCATACAGAAAGTACCTGTTTCAGTAACCTCATTGGGTAAGGAGCTGCAAGAAGCCAGCTTGCGTCGGCTAGACGACATCCAATCATTCACGCCAAACGTCTATATCCGAACTACTGCCGGTATTCCGGGTGGCGCGGCCATTAGTATTCGTGGTGTCTCCTATCAGGAGACTGACAAGACCCTTGACCCTTCAATCGGCGTCATTATGGACGGCCTGTATCTCGGCACGTCAAGTGGTTCTCTACTGAACAACTTTGACACCAAGCGCATAGAAGTACTGCGTGGCCCTCAGGGCACCCTGCACGGTAAGAACACCACCGGTGGTGTCGTCAACGTTGTTCGCGGCGATATCACTATGGAATGGGGTGGCGATGTTAGCGTTACTTTAGGCGATGATGGACGTGAAGATATAAAGGGCGTGCTCAATATCCCAATCATCGAAGACAAGCTTGGCGTCAAGGTGTTCGCCAATCAGATTAAGAGTGATGGTTGGGTCAGGAACGTTACCATCGGCGAAGACGTATTTGGTGATGACAAAAATACTTATGGCTTTGCAGCTCTATGGCAAGCCACAGAAAATTTGGACATCAAATTCCATTACGAGCGCAATATAGATAAAACCGACACGGGCGCCAATGTTAACGCCAGTATACCGGGTGTAGGTCAGGATACAGACTGTAATCTCCAGGGTGCTCTCTATCCGGTCTCTTGTGATGCTCAGGACTTGGGTGACGAAGACCGCACCACCGCTAACGATAGAAATCACAACGATAGTGAATACGACACCTATATTGGCACTATCAACTGGGATTTCGACAAGTTCCTCCTGACCTCGATCACTGGCTATCGAACTATGGATGAAGCCTACCGATTTGAGTTTGATGGCGGTTCGCAGGAATTTCTGTCGTTTGACTATACCAACGAGTGGGATCAGTTCAGCCAAGAGCTGCGCGTGACCTCTGATTTTTCTGACTCCATAGATATTGTTGCCGGCCTGTTCTACTGGGAGGTCGAGTACGCGCAGGATTGGAATGTCTATGAGCTTCTCAGTGCGGTCGCCGCATTACCCCCGAGCGCTGTTAGTGCCAATGGACAGAGCCAGGACGCCACTTCTTATGCTGCCTTCGGTCAGGCTGACTGGCACATCACTGACCAATGGACAATAACCGTTGGCGGTCGTTATACCTACGAAGAGAAAGATTTCACCGGTGGTGATGGCTCGGTTTACTTCTTGCCTGCACCGCGTCCCGATGTCCCTACACGAGACTTCGATGACGACTGGGAAGAGTTTACCGGCAAGTTGGGCTTCACTTACCAGCACACTGATGATCTCATGGTCTTTGGATCCTGGTCCGAGGGTTTCAAGAGTGGTGGCTTCTTCGGGCGTCAGGCAAACTTTGATATCAATCCTACGTATGAGCCTGAGTACGTAACCAACTGGGAACTCGGCATGAAGAGCACCTGGATGGATGGACGCATGATTTTCAACCCAACGATCTTCTTCAATGACTATGAAGACAAACAGGAAGATGTCCTGATATTCATCGATCCCACCAACGTTGCAACCGTTATCCGTAACGCATCAACGCTGGAAATCTGGGGCGCTGAGCTGGAGCTTCAATTTCAGGTGACCGAGGCATGGAATATCCGTGCTTCCTACGGTTATCTGGATGCCAGTTATGACGACTATGTTGCAGACATCAATGGTGATGGCATAGAGACGGACAACAGTGACATTACGCCCCGTAACACGCCTGAGAATACGATTGGTCTTAACACCACGTATACTATGGATATCGGACCTGGTGAGCTGGTTGGAGCCGCTTCCTATCGCTGGCGCGATGAGATTGAAGTTCTTTCCTTCAGAGACCCATCACCCGGGGCAGTAGGCAACGATCCTTTAGGTCACCTTGGCTCTATTCAAAACCTGGATCTCACTATTAACTACATCTGGGCTGACGGGCGCTACCGTGTGACCGGCTATGGCCGCAACGTAACGGATGAAAGGGAGCGCGTTGTAAGCCGTATTCCTGGACTTACCAGCTGGGCAAGCTGGAACCAGGGCGCCAACTACGGTGTAGAGTTTGCAGCCTCGTTCTAAACCAAAAGGCGCAAGCCAATGTGGGGCCCTGGTGGCCCCAACTTAAGACAACCCCGCCCCCTGAACAGGAGGCGGGGTTTTTTTATCGCTAACAATCAGTCACAGCAGAGAGCCATAATAATGAAAAAAATAATAGCGGGTTTGTTACTGGTCGCCATGCCAGCCTTAGGGCAGGAATATTCCCCCGCCCTGAACACAGCCGGAGCCGACAATCTTTACTGGGGCGACTTACATGTTCATAGCAATTATTCACCGGACGCCTTCGCGTTCGGCAATTCAAAACTGTCACCGGATGCCGCGCTGAGGTTCGCGCGAGGGGATCAGGTAACGGCCAACAATGGCATGCCGGTGCAACTGCGCCGGCCGCTGGATTTCCTGCTGGTCGCGGATCATGCTGAGTTTATTGGCGTATTCCCCAAACTCGTCGACAACGACCCTGACTTACTGGCGACCGAACTCGGCGCCGAATGGCGCAGCTTATTCGACAAGACCGGCAATATTGGCGCGGTCATTGGCGAGTGGCTGAAGCGCATTCAAGACCCCAACTACGAGCAGGAGCTGTCCGAGGACTATCGCAGCCAGATCTGGCAGGAAGTAGCGGCAGCCGCAGAACGCAATAACCAACCCGGCGTCTTCACCGCCTTTGTCGGCTACGAATGGACGGCTATGGTCGCTGGCAATAACCTGCACCGAGTAGTGGTTTACCGGGACGATGCCGCTACCGCTACACGCAAATTGCCCTTCTCGGCCCTCGACAGTCAGAACCCCGAAGATCTCTGGGCGGCGCTGGCGCACTACGAAGAACTGACGCAGGGGCGTGTTATGGCAATCCCCCACAACGGTAACGTCAGCAACGGCCTCATGTTCGCCGAGGAAACTCTGGCCGGAAAGCCTTTTGACCGCGACTACGCCACCACTCGCGCACGCTTTGAGCCGCTCTATGAGGTGACACAAGTAAAGGGCGACAGCGAAACTCATCCGTTCTTATCTCCCGATGATGAGTTCGCCGATTTTGAGACCTGGGATGATGACAACATTGGCCGCACGGTGGCCAAGCAAAACTCTATGCTGCCTCATGAATATGCCCGCTCCGCCCTGAAGCTGGGTTTGGAGATGCACTCCAAACTGGGCGTGAACCCCTATCAGTTTGGATTGATTGGCAGCACCGATGCCCATACCTCGCTGGCCACCGCCGACGACAATAATTTCTGGGGTAAATTCCTCGACTCAGAACCGGGACCTGAACGCGCCCACAACAAAATGGGTGGCTCTCTGTGGTTCAACTGGAAGCTGGCCGCCTCTGGCTATGTCGGTGTGTGGGCACAGGAAAACACACGCGCCGCCTTGTTTGATGCCCTCGAACGCAAGGAAGTCTATGCCACTACCGGCCCCCGCATCGCACTGCGGGTATTCGGTGGCTGGGATTTCAATGAAGAGGACATTCATAACGCAGACCTGGCGCAACGGGGATATAGCGACGGCGTACCCATGGGTGGCGAATTGACCTCCGCGGCAAAAGGGAACACACCGGGCTTTCTGATTCAGGCCCTGAAAGATCCGGATGGCGCGAACCTGGACCGAGTTCAGGTAGTTAAGGGCTGGCTCGATAAGCGCGGCAAGACCCTGGAAAAAGTTTACGATGTGGCGCTGTCGGACGGGCGCAAGCAAAACCGGAGAACAGGCAAAGCGCCACCCGTTGAGAATACGATAACCGCTGCTGGTAATTCGTATACCAACGCTAGCGGCGCTGTCAGTCTGGCGAGCTTCTGGCAAGATCCTGAGTTTGACCCTGACCAGCGTGCCTTCTATTACGTGCGGGTAATCGAGATACCGACACCGCGCTGGACCGCCTATGATGCCAGCTACTTTGGTCAACCGGACAATGAAGAGATTCCCATGCAGACTCAGGAACGGGTCTACAGCTCACCTATCTGGTACAACCCCTAAACGCTTTGGCGGCGACTAGATGTCGCCGCCAAACTTGCTTAGCCAACAATTTCCAGCAGTTCAACTTCAAAGATTAACGCTGTGTAAGGCCCTATTGCACCACCTGCGCCGCGCTCACCGTAGGCCAGTTGGTAGGGAACATAAAGTCTCCACTTTGAACCGATAGACATTTCCTGCAGTGCCTCGGTCCAGCCAGCGATCACGCCATTAACCGGAAATTCAGCTGGCTCACCGCGTTCAACAGAGCTGTCAAAGACCGTGCCGTCAATCAAGGTGCCGTGATAGTGGGTACGTACCGTGGAGCTGGCCGTTGGCTTGTCGCCTGCACCGGTAGCCAGCACTTCGTACTGCAAGCCAGAGGCGGTTACAGTCACCTCGGCACGCTCGGCATTGTCTTCCAGAAAAGCCTCACCTTCGGCAGCTCCCTGAGCGGCCTGCGCGGCCTGCTGCAACTCCATACGCTTCTGTATCTCCTCAAAAGCCGCACGCATCAGAGGCTCTTCAACCGTGCTTGGCTGACCCAACAGAGCTGCCTTAACCCCAGCGGCTACCGCATCGACGTCGACTCCTTCAAAACTGTTCTGGCTCAGCTGGTCCCCCATCTGACGGCCAATACCATAACTGACCCGCTGCTCTACTGTTGTGTATTCCTCAGACATGCTAATGCTCCTTTTCTGGTTTCATTTAGTGTGTAAGCGGCGCGCATATTATCACGCCCGGTGACGAATTGAATTGTCGCAAGCCGCTGCAACCTGTTTACAGGCCGCCCACAGGCTGCGAGACTGCGTGATCGCTAAAAATAACAAGGACTCCTTTTAATGCCGGCTTTCCATAAAGTAATACGTTATAAGCTGCTGCGCAGTCTGATGAAGAAAGTCATCAATAAGCCACAACCCAAACCCGCCATGTTTGTTGGGCCCGACTCGAGCCTGCAGTTGTGCGGCACCATCGCTCATTTCGGTGTCAAAAAAATCCTGCTGGTTACTGATCGACCGATCATTGAACTTGGCTTGCATGTGGCGGCCGTCGCCAAGCTCAATAGCCTGGGCGTAGAGGTCTGCATTTATGATGAGGTCAAACCTGACCCGACGGTCAGCGTGATTGAGGCGGGCATTAAATGCCTGAAAGAGAATCAATGTGACGCGGTACTGGCTTTTGGTGGCGGCTCCTCCATGGACAGCGCCAAAGTCATTGCCATGGCAGCGGGCAATAATTTAACAGTGCCGGAATGCATGGGCTTTGGCAAAGCCAAGCTGCCAACCCTGCCCCTGTTTGCCATTCCCACTACGGCGGGCACCGGCTCTGAGGCCACCATGGCCGCGATCGTCTCCGATGACGAGACCCATGCCAAAAATGCCGTAGCCGATTTCAAACTCGTGCCATCAGCTGCCGCGTTGGACCCATCACTGATGCTGGGCCTACCACCGCATATTACCGCCGCCACCGGCATGGATGCACTCACCCACGCGGTAGAGTCCTACACTGGGGTATGGAGCACACCAGAGACCGACCACTACTGTTTGGCCGCCACCAAACTGATCTTCGAGAATATTGAAACCGCTTACAGTGATGGCCAGAATATTGCGGCTCGCGAAGCAATGGCGCTGGCCTCCTATTACGCCGGGCTGGCGTTCACCCAGGCAATGGTCGGCTACGTACATGCTATTTCGCATCAGCTGGGCGCTCACTATGGGATTGCCCACGGCGTAGGCAATGCCATGGCGCTGCCACCCGTTATGGAAATGCTCAAAGGAGCTGCCACCACCGAGTTAGCTGAATTGGCCGTGCATGTTGGCCTGGGCAACGGTGACGAGGCGCCTGAGCAACTCGCCGATCGCTTTATTGGCCGCATCTGGGAGCTTAACGACAAGCTGGGTATTCCGCGCCAGACTGAGCTGATCCAGGATAAAGATATACCAGTGATCGTTGCCGCCGCCATGAAAGAAGGCAATGGTTACCCGGTACCTCGCTTTATTGAAAACAGCGAGTGCGAAGCCCTACTGCGGGGATTACAATCAAACTGAGACATACACACCGTTGTTAACTCTCCGCCAGCGCGCACTTTATGGAGTCGGTGGCGCCGTTTTTTCTGTCAAAGAAGCGGCCTACTCTATCTTTGTACTTATTTTCTATACTCAGGTGCTGGGGCTGGCGGGCAGCATAGCCGGCCTGGTCATGCTACTGGCAATACTCTGGGACGCCGTTAATGATCCGCTAATCGGCGGCTGGTCAGACCGCTTTCAGTCTCGTTGGGGACGCCGGCACCCGTTTATGCTGGCCGGTGCGATCCCCATGGGTATTGGCTTCATCGGCCTGTTCTACCCTCCAGCAGCAATCACTGAAGACACCTGGTTGCTGGCCGCCTGGCTGCTGTTCTGGTCACTGTGGATACGCACTTTCCTGAGCTTCTTTTCGATACCCCATCTGGCCATGGCTGCTGAACTCACCACTGACTATTACGAGCGTAGCAGACTCCTGGGAGCGCGCACCTTCTTCGGTTTCATCTGTGCAGTCGCCCTGCCGGCGCTGGCCTTGCTAGTGCTGTTTCCCACCATCAATGAGATCGATGGCCGCTTTGTTGCCGGCAACTATCCTATGTACGGGCTGTGGTCGTGTCTGCTGGTGTGGCTAGTGGCCGGACTGGCCATAGGCGGCACCCCCCGCCACCCAGGAGAGCGTAAGGTGGCCGCCAAAAAAAACGCCTCCCCAACCACTGTTACCGCACTATTCAAAGATTTTGCTCTGATATTACGGAACCTGAACTTTCGCAATATTCTGTTCTACGATGCCGCCGCATCGGCATCTTATGGCATTCTGATCAGTCTCAATGTGCTGGCCTGGACCTACTACTGGGAGCTCTCCACCACTCAGCTTTCCGTCGTGCTGGCCCTGCCCTCCATTATCGGTGTACCACTTGCAGTCTGGGCAATGGGACCGCTGGGTAAACGCTGGAGCAAGCACCGGATACTGCAACTCACCATTGGCTTGATGATCGCGGTTGCTATGTCAGTCTACTTGTTACGCTGGCTGGACTGGCTTCCCGCCAATGACCACCCGTTGGTTTTCGTGGCGTTATTGCTGCAGATGCTGGCATGGATGTTTCTGTTCGTCATTCGGGTGATATGCGCCTTTTCTATCATTGCCGATGTCACCGATGAGCACGAACTTGAGCACGGCACCCGCCAGGAGGGTGGTTTTTTTGCGGCCATGGGGTTTACCACTAAACTGGCGGGCGCAGCGGGCCCGCTTTACGCCGGTATAGTACTGGACGTCATTAATCTGCAGGAGGGTATGCTGCCGGGCGCTATAGCCCAGCAGACTCTGGACGGCCTGGCCCTGTCACTACTGGTCGGAGTCATACCACTGCTGTTACTCGCCTGGCGCTTCACCTACGCTATTTCAATGAGCCCTCAGAAACTGGCCCACATACAGGCGCAATTACGTGCGCGGGAGGAGCAGAAAAACTAAAAATCATCACACTATAGCGGTGATTTGAGCAACTTTTTTGCCACTTTCGACAAAAAATTGAGCCGATACTGTGACTGTAAATTGCCAGCTCTGCGGATCACGCAGCAGCTCGGCGCTTGTTGATCAGCCCATGCAGGAATATCTGTCCCAGGCCCGCCATTATGGCCATGCCTCCGTAGGCCAACACGGTGGTGAGCACCATATCACCAACAGGATCGGCCATGCCGACGACCGCAGGGAACAGCGATGCCTTGATCAACAGACCCAGGTTGCCATTACGCACGGTGACCTCAATATTAATTGCCGTGCATTCTTCTGACTTCAGCTTCAGGAACAGCGGTACCAACCATGAAATGACTATCAAGATAACCAGCATGACAAACACCAGCTGCAGATTGTCGGTACCAAATGCCACCATATCAATGCGATCAGCACCGGTTGCGCCGATAATAATCAGCGCAATGCAAAATATGGATCCGCGAATACAGTAACGTGAAAAACGCGGAGCTATCTCAGCAACAAAGTGCAGAACAAGCATGCCTAACAACAGTGGTAGTAACAAAATCAACGCAATTTCCAATGCCATCTGCGCTGCTGGCATATCAAAATCAGCAGGCATGTGTTGAGCAATTAGCAGACCGAGAACGATGGGCGTAGTCACCAGACATGCCAGCGTGGTGACCGCGGTCATGGCTATCGAGAGTGGCACATGCCCGCGGGCCAAAAAAGTAAATACATTAGACATGGTACCGCCGGGGATCGCGGCACAAAGTGCCAGTCCAATGGCCAAACCGGGCTCTGGCACAGCCCAACTGATCAGTGCCCAGATTGACAGCGGCACGAGTATCATTTGTACCAGTAGCCCGACAAGTAGCGGCCGGGGTTTTAGAAATACCGCGGCAAAGTCACGAATACGCAGCGTAGCGCCCATGCCTAACATCGCCAGACTCAACTGTACGGCCGCAAACCAGTATTCATGGCGAATGTAAAAATCAAACATAGCGACGCTTATACTTTGGAAACCGAGCTAGAGCTTACCGGATATTTGGTCGCCACGCTCCGTTCCTCAAACCATAACAGCAGCGCGCTAATTTCGAGGCGGGAGCACCCAGGCTAAAACAGGGTAGCTATGCGGTGCTGGTTAACATCCGATACAGTTCATCCTTCAGATGCAGCCGCTTCAGCTTAGCCTCTTCCTCCGTCACACTAGCCACCGGTGTGACTTCATTTTCCATATTTTCAACGGCGCGAGTCAATTCGTGGTACTGATCAAACAACTTACGAAAGTGGGTATCACTGAGTTTAAGTTCGTGAATCTTGTCGCGCATAGTCGGAAATTCATTGACGAGATCATGGTGCTCTACGGACATAGTCGGCTCCTGGAGGGCTTAGGTTGCTAGAGTAGTTCAGCATAGCCGAGCTATTAACGACAGCCATGATCTGCATCAGCCAATTACCACTTGGAACCATCAACAAAGCCAGCCGTGCCCTTCACTATTCGCCTGCGCAGTTGCGGGGCATTGAACTACACTACCCGGGTGATATTTTACGGATATAGAATCACCCTGCCGCTCATATTCGGGTTACCCAAAGTTGAGTAAAAGCACCAACTATTTTTTCCAAAGGGCTTCTTTGGCTTTTTCCACATCCACAGATTCTTTGGCTTTGTCCTTATCGACCGCGTCATACGCCTCTTTGTAATCAACTTCACCCTCTTTATAGGAACCCTGAAGTTTCTCAGTGTCTACGGAATCAGCGGCCTTTTCTTTATCGACAGATTCAAGCAATTTGCCATAGTCTTGGGCGACCAC
Organism: Candidatus Litorirhabdus singularis; assembly: GCF_026262625.1. Lineage (GTDB taxonomy): Bacteria > Pseudomonadota > Gammaproteobacteria > Pseudomonadales > Halieaceae > Litorirhabdus > Litorirhabdus singularis. The sequence continues at coordinate 1,358,840 of NZ_SHNN01000001.1, read as the reverse complement.
TTGACCACCTGTGGTAAGCAAAAATAGAGCGCTTGCGATTGCAAATAGATTTTTCATACGATGTCCTCCAAATGTTGGCGCCTAGTTTAGACGAAAAACCAGACCACTGACCACTCTGCCGCCCCTAAAAACCCTACGCTGCGTATGGCTTTATAAGTTCGATTATCTAAGCCAGGCGCAGTGATTAGCCTGGACGGTCAAAAAATGGCGGAACACGCTTCACCCGCATCGCTTATAGCGGTATAACAGGTATCAATATAAAAGTAATAAAGAGGTTCTCATGCAGTTGAAGCACTCACTAACACCGGCTCTGGTTGCAGCGATCGCTGCTTTTTCAGCCCCGATGAGCATGGCTCAAGGCTCAAACCTGGTGCTTGAAGAAATCGTGGTAACGGCACAGAAAAAAGCTGAGAACCTGTCTGAAACACCCATGACGGTTAACGTTATTACCGGCGAGACCTTCTCTGAGTACGCAGGCTTCGACATCCGCGACCTGGACCGGTTTACTGCGGGCATAGCTGTCACCGGGCTGGATTTTGACGTCGATATGGCGGTCCGCGGTTTGGGCAGCAATCTGGATGCGGCCCTGGACCCACGTGTCACATTCTATTGGGATAACGCCTATTCCGTGCGCCAGATCGCCAACTTCGTCAGCCAGTTTGATCTGGAGCGTTTTGAACTGCTGCGCGGACCGCAGGGCACTCTATATGGCAAATCATCGCCGGCCGGGGCACTGACCATGCAAACCCGAAGTCCCAACCTCGAAAACGTGGACGGTTTCTTCCAACAGGCATTCAGCGAGCGTGATGGCATCAACAGCCAACTAGCCGTGTCACTGCCCATCGTCAAAGACACTTTTGGTATTCGCCTGGCCGGCGTTTACGACCAGAATCGTAACCAGGATATCGAAAACATTACCCTGGGCATTAACAATCAGGCTGAGACCAAAGGCGGCCGCGTAGTCGCTCTCTGGCAGGCCAGTGACAACATTGATGTGCGTTTTAGCTACAACTATGTCAAAGCCGACAAAGACATCAATAGTATTGTCGAAGGCAACGGCCTCCAATACACCGACCGCAAGGCGGTGAATGAGTTTGCAGCCACATCCTATGAACGCCACAGCCAGGCGGTGTTGGAAGTGAACTGGGAACTGCCCAATGAATGGCTGCTAACCTCTGTTACCAGTCACCAGCGCTCACTGATGCAGCGCGAGTTTGACAGTGACCAGACTGATGTCAAAGGCCAGAATCAGTCAGTGACTTCTGATATCAAGGGCGCCGTTAATCAGGAACTGCGCCTACAGTCGGTTGGCAATGACTTCTGGGACTGGACCGCTGGCATTTTCTACCAGGACTCTGAAGCAGAAACACCGGTGTATGTAGACAATTTTGTGTTGGTTGGCCTGGGGGTTTATTTGCCCTTTGTAGCCGAGGTTACTGGCCCGGCATTTAATGACTCAGAGGAGTACGCACTGTTTTTGCATAATGCTTTTCACATCACTGAGAACGGCACTTTGACGTTGGGTCTCCGCTACAACAACCTGGAGCGTTACAATCAGCAAACTTTTGAACAGCTTGCTTTTCTACTGGCAGGAGATGAACGGGTTGGCCCGCTGGATACCACTATTGTCGAGGGGGTTCCGGAGGATGTGCAGAATCTGGACTACGATGCTTTTACCGGCACCCTGAAGTATCAGCACTCATTTGCTGACGGACTCATGGTCTATGGCTCCTATGACCGCGGCTGGCGCAGCGGTAGCGCCAATATCGGCGGCCAGCCACTGCCTGCTGACTGGGCAGCTTTCGAAGAAGAATCCAGTGACAACTTTGAGCTGGGCATGAAGTGGAGTTTCATGGAGGGTCGCGGACTGTTCAACCTGACTGGTTACTACCAGACCTATGAAGACTTCCACTACGGTGCCAATAATGTACTTTACGTACTGATCGATGACAGCTTTGCCCAGGGCAGCCCGGTGGTCAACGCCGACGAGGTCAGCTCCACCGGAGTGGAGGCCGAGGTTTCCTACCTGATCATGCAAAACTGGTCTTTCTCAGCGTCCATGAGCTACAACAAAACCAAATTCGAGCAGTTCGATGACGCTCCCTGCAATGACCCCAGCCAGGACCTGACGACTCCCGGCGACTACGCAACCTGCGATCTCAAGGGTGAACCGGCGGGTACGCAGCCCGAGTGGTCCGGCGTTATCACTAGCGAATATTATACGGATGTCGGCGACCGCGACATGGAGTGGTACCTGCGCGGACTGTTCAAGGCCGAGGGGGAACGCGAGGATGTCGACGTAGACCGCACTATCAGTGGCTACGCCTTTGTTGATGTTTTCACCGGCCTGCGCAGCAACGACGGTGCCTGGGATGTCAGCCTGTGGGCCAAGAACCTGCTGGACGAGGAGGCGCGCCTGAATCTGTCGCCAACCATCCCGGTACCCGACTATGCGCTCGCCGGGCAGCCAGCTGATTCCGCTACTGCCACTATCAACACTGGCTATACCCGGCTGGAGAACCTGTTGGCACCGCGCACCATTGGCGCCACTCTGGCGCTGCGATTCTAGCGTTAGCAAAAGTTATGAGAGGAGGCTCACAATGACCCCACAGCACAATTACCTGATCTGCGGCGGTACCGTCGTCGACGGCAGCGGCGCCGCCGCCTTTGCCGCCGATGTCAGGGTGCGAAATGGTTTGATTACCGAAGTCGCACCTGGACTACAGCCTGCAGAAAACGAAACCGTGGTTGACGCCGCCGGCTGTTACGTTACCCCGGGACTTATAGAAAGCCACACCCATTTTGATGGCACCATGTGGTGGCAACCCGGGCTTGATCCGCTGCCCGGCTGTGGCGTAACCACAGTGGTCATGGGTAACTGTGGTTTTGCACTGGCGCCGTTGCACGATGACGCGGCAGTACGTGAGCAGGTGGTCAAGATTTTTTCTTTCTTCGAAGATATTCCAGAAGAGCCTTTTATGACCAACCTGCCGTGGGACTGGCGACGCTGGTCGGAGTACAAGGACTCCATGGTCAAGAATGTCAGGGTGCCCACCAACTACGGAACCTTCGTCGGCCATATTGCCCTGCGTCTGGCGGTTATGGGCATGGAGGCCTGGGAGCGGGCGGCCACGGCGGATGAAATTGCGGAAATTTGCGAGCTGCTGGTAGACGCACTGGAAGCCGGTGCCCTGGGTATGTCTACCAACCTGATGGATCACGACGGCGACGATCGGCCAGTGCCCTCACTACAAGCTGACGACGCTGAGTTCAGCGCCATCTTTGATGTGATGGAAAAGTACCCCGGCACCAGCGTGCAGGTGGTCATTGACAGCCTGATGCGGATGACCGCCCCCCAGGCCATGGAGCGCCTGGCACAACTGACCGAGGGCAAGGCGGTGCGCCTGCAATGGGCTGGCGTGCCCACCCTTAAGTGGCAGAAGGACTATGGCCTGCAGCAGCCATTACTGGATCTGCATGAGCGCTTTGCCGCGGAGGGTCGCGATTTCTGGACCGGCTATGCGCACGTACCGATCACGGTCACGGCCAGCATTCGGCAGTCACTATTATTCGCCCAGTCCAACGACTATGTGTGGCACGAGGTGGTCAGTGCCGAAACAGATGCAGCCAAGCTGGCGCTGCTGGCGGACCCCGACTGGCGCGAACGCGCTCGCCATTCCTGGGACCACGAGTCACTGGAAACTGCGTTTTTCCGCAACCCGCGGCCGATGATGCTGGACAACTCAGAAAACGAGGTCGGTCCAATGGGCATCACCCTCGGTGAATACGCCGACCAACTCGGCGTGCACCCGTCGGATGCGCTGGCCGAATGGTTTATCCTCAACGGACTCTCCTCCACTATTACCATGCCGCCCTGGGAAAAAGACAATGACACCGTGGTCAATCTAACCCGTGACCCCTACGCGGTTGGCAATATCAACGACAGCGGTGCCCACGGGCAGTTGTTCTGCGGCGCCGGTGACAACCTGCTGCTGTATACCGACTATGTTCGCAGCGGCCTGCTGAGCATGGAAGAGGCGGTACATTCACAAACCGGCAAGCTGGCTGACCACTTCGGCTTTGGCGACCGCGGTGAAATCAAGGTCGGCAAACGCGCAGATATCACCGTATTTGCTCTCGATGAAATTGAGCGCCGGGAGAAGTACAAGGTCTATGATGTGCCCGACGGCCAGGGTGGCTATACCTGGCGCTGGACCCGCGATGCGGCGCCCATGCGCCTGACCCTGGTAAATGGGGTTAGCACCTTTGCCGAGGGCGCGCCTACCGGCGCCTTCCCCGGCGTTATGGTAAGCCCGGGCGACGGCGCATAAATTTTTGCCGGTCGAGCACGCGCTTTACCGGCACTGGGCTATAACCGGTGTATAATCGAGCCCATGACACTGATCGTTTTCGACCTGGATGGGACCCTGCTGAACAAGCAATCCCAGCTCTCTGACTTTACCCGCGATACCCTGCGTCTGTTGCGCGAGCGCGATATCGCCTATACGGTGGCCACCGGTCGCACCCTGCACGCTGCCCGCGACCTGGTCACCGCTGATCATTTTCTGTTGCCGCAGATATACAAGAACGGGGTGGTTACCTGGGACCCGGTTACCGAGAATTACAGCCATCAATTTTTGCTCAGTAGCGGCGAAACTGATCGCATTTTGCACGCCTTCCTGGCCCAGGGGCTGACCCCCTTTATTTTCACTTTGGACCAGCATGGCGAGCACGCCGTGTATCACACGCCGCTGGTGACCGAACTCGATCATCGGCTGGCGCAGGACATACGCGAACACAGGCATCTTCCGGTACTGCCCGCAGATGAACTACCTGGCGATGCCGGCATTACCAATGTCAGTGCGCTCGGCGAGCAGGCCGCTGCCAAGGCCATTGGTGTCATGGTAGAAGCAGAAGACCACCTGGTAGCCTACATGGGCCCAGGCATAGAAGACCGCAGCATGTTTTGGCTCGATGTGCATCACAGCGATGGCAGCAAGGGCGCCGCTGTGGCACGGTTAAAGAAGGATCTGGGGATGCAAACCCTGATCTGTTTTGGCGATAGTGACAACGACCTGAGCATGTTCGACGAAGCCGACGAATGTTATGCCCCCGAGAACGGCAAGGTCGAAGTGAAGGCGGCAGCCACTGCTGTTATCGGAGACCATGATGACGATGGCGTGGCGCGCTTTCTGCGCGAACGCTTTAACCTTTAGCGCGCTGGCCGAGCCTGCTCACAGGCTGCCGATGGCACGCACTTGTCGGTGCCGCGACCCTGTGCAAACATGCACCTTTCACGCTCGGAGCCCTGACCGATGAGCTACCAATACCTGACCATCGACAAATTCGATGGCTATGCGATAGTCAGCATTGATCGCGGCGACGGCATTAACGCGCTGTCGCGCCAGCTAATGCGCGAGCTGATTGCCGCTGCCGAAAGTTTTGCGGATGACCTGGATACCACAGCCGTTATTTTGCGCGGTACCGACCGCGTGTTTTCCGCCGGGGCAGACCTGCGTGACCCCGAGGGCAACACCAGTAGCAAGGGCAAGCTCATAGAACGCCGCCATGCGCTGAAGATAGGCCCCGACCTCTGCGATACCTGGGAACGCATGGAGCAAATTACCATATGCGCTATCGAAGGCTTTTGTATCGGCGGCGGATCAGCGCTGTCACTGGCCTGCGACTGGCGGGTTGCCGGCGCGTCAGCTTATATGCGCTTACCGGAGATACCGCTGGCGATGAATATGAGTTGGCATTCGATACCGCGCCTGGTCAGGGCGGTAGGCCCATCGCGGGCCAAGCTTTACACAGTGCTGGGCGAAAAACTCACTGCACCGCAGGCTCTGGACTGGGGCATGATCGATTTTATGACCGCCGATGGCGGCAGCCTGGACAAAGCCATTGAGCTGGCGGTCAAGGTCGCGGCGCTGCCGCCTATTTCGGTACGCATGTCCAAGGAGTCTATCAACATGGCGGCCAACGCCCTGAACCAGGCCACCACCTTCATGGATCGCGACCAGTTTATGTTGTCTTCATCCAGTAGCGACTTCCCAGAAGCCGTGGATGCCTTTCTCAACAAGCGTGACCCGAAGTTTGATGGCGGTTAGCCCGCACCGGTGACGCTCCCGCTTTAATCGCCAGGACGATAGCGTCGCACGCCTTGAGATTCCCGCAACTCATCATCAAACAGCGGATCGTGTAGCACTTCATTGGCGTAGTCCGCGGCCTGATCGGCGTAATGTGGCGAGTTCTCATCCAGCGTGGCCGACCCGTATTGATGCACACCGCGCACCTGCTGCCGACCCTTACTGTCCCAGGAAACCAGGTAGTAAAGCCCATCGCCAGCCACATTGGTGTGATAGCCATCCTGCTCCAAACCACGACCATAGACCGCACGCAAAGTATCCGGACCACCACCCAGAGGCCAGCTTTGCGCGCCACGCACGTGGCGATTGATATCGCCCCAGCGCGGGTCGATGCGTCCGGTCGCCACCAACAACGCGTCAGTACAGCGTATCAGTTCAGCCCGAGGTTCCGGGGCCGGCTCGCCGCCCTGCTCGGCAAGCCATTCTGCACCGATAATACAAGTGCCGAGCGCCGCGCCTCGATTGTCCTCATCCGCGCTGTAGTCCCACTCTGCCAGCAATTGCCGCGCCTGCTCGTAGGGAGGCTCCAGACCCGGCGCCAGCTCCAGCACGGCGCCGATGAACTTACCCGCGCGTGAGTTACGCGAGTAAACCTTGTCATGCTTGATGGCCGAAAAATCTTCTGCTGAAAGCTTTGGCAGCGCAGCAAAAAGCTCCAGCCCCCGCACCGCGCGATTGGTCATGCGGGTCGGAAACCCGTCCTCGGGCTGATAGTTTTCTGCCCGCGGATTGTCTGCAGGAGCACTAACCTGAAACGGGCTCTGGTTGGCGCTCAGCACAAATCCGGAGGCCGGGTTGATCACCTGCGGCAGGTCATCAAACGCCAGGTATTTATCCCATAACAGACTGCTGTCATCACCGGGCAAATATTGCCGCCAGTCATAGCCTGCCACTCGACGCGGAGTCATGGAATTGTGTACAAACATAATGTTGCCGCCACTATCAGCAAATACAAAATTGAAGCTGGCAAAACGATGCCAGCGCATCGCGTCGCGCCACTCGGCCAGGTTGCGCGCCTTGTTCATTTGCAACCACTGCTCCGCTTGGCGAATTTCTCCGCGGCCGGCGTAGCGTAAGCCATAGCTACCATGCTCAGTCTGCAATACCGGCCCATGCACAGAACGCAGCGCGGGCCGGTGTACGGTCCAGAAAAGGGGTCCCCAAAGCTTGACCCGAATCGCCACATCGGTGACTTCGAGTTGATGCCACTTACCATCAAGCCGATAGCGCATGGAGTCCTCGGGATCAATGTCCAACACAAACACATCGGTTAAGTCGGGTTTATTCACAGTAGCCGCCCAACCTGTAGTCGCGGTAAAACCGACACTGATGCTGGGACTGCCAGGAAACAGACCTCCCATTACGTTAGTGCCTTCCTCACTTTTCAAATGCGCCTCATACCAGGCCACCGGCCCCGTGGTGGGCTGATGCGAGTTAATCGCCAAACGGGTAGCGCCATCGCTACTGCGCAGAGGCGAGATCGCAAAGGCGTTTGAGCCAACAGGTAAGCCGTCTCGGAACACCCCAGCTACTGGCGCCGCAAAGCTACTAACCCCGCGCACTCGTTCTGGCCCATTTAATTCACGCACAACTGCGTCAAAGCCATAGAACAGTAAATGTCGCAAGACATTGCCTGCCACAATGTCCTTACCAGTCACCGGATAGATGTCAGCGTTGACCTGCTGTGGATTTTTGGCGGCATAAAAGTTAATGCCGTCTGCGAACGCCTCCAGGTACGCGCGTGTTTCAGCGGTTAGCTGGCTGTCATAACCACGGTCTATGTCATCCCATATTCCGAGCCAGGCTACCAGATAATCAACTACCGCCGCGTCGCTGCCAACATGAGCAGCGCGCTGTCCCCGATACAGCAGAACGGAATCTTCAATCAGCTCCCAGTTATCCTCCGCCTGCGCATAGGCAAAACCAAAAGCGACGTCGGTATCGCGCTCGCCTAACACATGCGGAACACCTCGCACATCTCTTTCAATATAGACGGAGTAGTGCTGATCCAGATGAGCATAGGCCGCGAGGTCCGGCTCAGTGCCACAGGCAGACAGACTGACGGCAATCACAGTACCCAGAACCCATAAAAAGCGCATGACTCTATCCTTATTATTATGTCGGCTAACACTTGCCATACTCACACCTAACGGGTGCCGCTAGCAACCGCATCGTCCTTAATAATGCCGGGGTGCCGGGGTGCCGGGGTACTTCGTTGACTGAGTTCTGTGGGGCCGAATAAATTCGACCCAACAGCTCACCCCAAACGTCATCAGTAGCAACAACGCTGCAAAGCTGCTAATTTGCAGACTAAGGCGATTAACGGCAGACACCAATGACACGACCCATATGGCCGCTATACTTGGTACTTCCGTTCAAGTACGGCAGACTCGTTACCGCCCTAGTTATCTTTGTTGTGGCATATGCGTTCTTTAGCCGAGCACCAACCACAGCCAGCGGATTCACCACACCTTCACTATTTTTCAGTGCCGTCCTGGCCTATATCATCCCGGTATTCAGTCTTATCACTGAACATTGCCGACAGGCATTAACTGAACTGCGCCCGCAGCTTGATATAAGCGACGCTGATTTCGAGCAGTTGCACGATGAGATTGGCGGATCCAGCCTCAAGCACACTGCGTTTTTTGCTTTACTGGGTCTGGCGGGAGGCACTGCCCATCTGATCCTACTGCTGCAATCTGCGACTGACGGCATTCTGCCCTACCTGCAGCAAAGCCCCGGCGCATTGATCGGCTGGATCGGAACCCTACTGGTATGGCTGACGATTACCACCGTGATGGCGTCGCTGATTGATACTGCGATTCGATTCGCGCGCCTGGGTGCGGAGACTTGTCGCGTAGATTTACTCAATACACAGCCTCTCATAGGATTCGCGCGCGTCGCAATTATTTCCAGTCTGGCGATCATCGGCGCACAGGCTTTGTTTTCATTGATGTCTATCGACAGCTCAATTTCCATGAAATCGGCACTGCCAGGGTTGATCGGCATGGGAATACCGCTGCTGGCGTTATTTGCGGTGCCCATTTGGCCGGTGCACAAACGTCTCAGCGCTACCAAGACCCATGCTCTCGCACAACTCAATCAGCGTATAGAGCAGTGCCGCGACGGCGCTACTCTCGGTGATGAAAGCGTTGCGGTAATGACACAGATTAATCAATTACTGATGCTCAGGCGCGAAGTGCTGCTGGCCCCGGTATGGCCATTTGACGCCGGCGCCATCACTCGACTGGTGCTTTATATTATCATCGTGCCGCTGACTTGGGCCGGTGCCGCGCTTATCGAGATGTTGCTGGAAAACGTCGTTTAAACGCACATAGCTAACGCCGTGGCGGCGGGCCAGCCCGTGTGTGACGAGTTCCCGGCGGATCCTGCGCCCAATCTGCGGGCTGTTCCCATTGTTCGTTGTAAACCAGCTCCGAGAGCGGGCGACGACGCACCGGACCATGGCTGCCCTGCGGTTTACCAATCGTCACCGTGCAGCTGATGAATACTTCTTCGGGTATTCCCAGCAGTTCCCTCAGCTCGGCCTCCACCGGCCAATGAAAGCCGGTAATCACCCCGCCATAGCCAAGTCCACGTGCAGCCAGCAACAGGTTCTGAACGGCCGGGTAAACCGAACCGCCTTCCGCCGGATTGGGCTCACGGTAACGGATCAAACAGGGCAGTATCAGGCAGGGGACACTGGCAAAATTGTCAACGTATTCACTCATGGTCCTCGCCATGCGTGACTTGGGTGAATTGGGGTCACTACCGGACCCTTTTTCGTAGGAGTCCTGCTGGCTCTTGTGGCCCCAGATGTCCTGTGCGCCGCCGGCGATCAGTGCCTTGGCGCGCGCCGCCTTCTCGCCGTCACGTAACACCAGAAAACGAAAAGGTTGGCGGTTACTGCCACTGGGAGCGCGGCTAGCGGCAAACAGAATATCCCGGAGCACCGCATCCGGCACGGGTTCGTCCCGATAACGCCTGATCGCGCGTGTATTGCACAAACCCTCCAGCAAACCGACCTGGTCGGTGGGCAGCGGTTGCTGGCTCAAGTCTTCGATGGCGGCCATGCTGTATTACCTCAGTTAGTTGTTGCTGAACAATTTTTAAGCGTCTCTTAACTATATCAATGCCGCGCGTATCAATTGCGGATCGCGCAGCCGCTTAACCTGCTCAAACAGCGCGGCGGCCTGCGGAAAATACTGGCGCAGATAGACCAGCCATTGTTTGATGGGGTTGCCCTGATAGCGCGGTGCATAGTGCACCTGCAGGAGCTCGAAATAATCTTGCAACAGTCGCAAAACCTGACCCCAGTCCAGTGCCGGGTGGGCATCCACATTGCCGTTCCAGTCTGCTTGCAGCAAGCGCGCCAAATCGGGACGCGCCAAAGCTCCCCGACCCAACATCAGGTCAGTGCAGCCACTGCTTTCACGACAGCCCCGGGCGTCCTGCGGGCTCCAAATTTCGCCGTTCGCAACCACCGGGATATCAATCCATTCACGCACACGCGCTATCTCATCCCACCAGGCCGGCGCGCGATAGCCATCGACCTTGGTACGGGCGTGTACCGCAAGCTCATCCGCACCGCCCGCTGCAACCGCCTGACAATTGTCCTGCAGTAGCTCGCGGTTTTCATAGCCCAGACGCATTTTGACCGTCACCGGTATCTGCGGCGGCACAGCCGCTCGCACAGCGTCAACGATACGATAAATGCGATCAGGCTCGCGCAACAGTATAGAACCACCGTCATTTTTGTTCACTAATCGCGCCGGGCAGCCAAAATTCAGGTCGATACCAGGAGCACCCAGCTCCGCCGCTCGCGCCGCATTTTCAGCCAGCACTTCCGGGCGCCCACCCAGCAATTGGAGGTATACTGGCGTTCCAAAAGGGGTTTTACCACCGCTGCGAAGTTCCGGGCAATAGCGGTAGAAAACTCGCGGCGGCAACAACAAACCCGTAACCCGAACAAATTCGGTTACACAACGATCATAGCCTCCCAACTGCGTTAGCAGATGACGCATGGTGTGGTCGATAACGCCCTCCATTGGGGCCAGGATGAGACGCATATTCGGCACTACACAAACGCTGTAAAAAAACCGATTATACGCGTATAACAATCTACAGCGGTAAACACCTTTAGGCGGCCGCTTTACGCTGAATCACCACCACCGAAATTTTCGAGGGCACTATGGAAGAAGCACTGGACGTTGATATTGAAATGCTGGAAAACATCTACGGTATGGTGGCCGAATTCCTGGTCAGATACAGCTTTCAAGTGCTTGGCGCCATTATTATTCTCATTATTGGCTGGCTGGTAGCGCGCTGGTTTAGCGCCTTTGTGGTGCGCTTTTGCGACAGTAAAAATGTCGACGTCACCCTCGCCAAGTTCATTGGTTCGATCATCTATCTGCTGGTATTGGCATGCTTTGTCATTATTGCGTTGGGCAAGTTTGGCATCTCAGTAGCACCCTTTGTCGCCGCACTGGGTGCCCTGACTCTAGGCGCAGGACTCGCTCTGCAAGGCCCTGTATCAAACTACGGTGCCGGCTTTATCATCATACTCACGCGCCCTTTCGTGGTCGGCAATACCATTTCTGTCAGCGGAATTTCCGGGGTCGTCGAGGAGGTCAGGCTAGGTATGACTCTGATGCGCACTGAAGACGACGAAGTTATCGTCGTTCCCAACAGGCACTTGATCGGTGAGGTGCTGTACAACTCATTTGAGAGCAAGATTATTGAAGATACCGTTGGCATTGCCTATGGCAGTGATACTGATGCGATCATTCAAGCGCTGCAAGAAGGTTTGGCGGCGCTGGACTGCATTGCCGAGAGTCCAGAATTACAGGTAGGCATTGACAACTTCGGCGATAGCTCCATTAACATCGGAGTCCGCTACTGGGTGCCCTCCAAGGGCTACTTCAGCCATAAATACCGTGCCAATGCGATGATCTACAAGCTGCTGCAGGATATGAGCGTCAGCATTCCGTTCCCGCAGCGCGAGGTCCGCATACTAGAGCAGTGACAAAGACGCTCGGCATAAAGCGCCACCGACAGTAGCGCAAAAGCCTGCTAGACTAACGCGCTTTTTTACGGAGTCAGAACATGTTCAGCATTAACCAGTACTTTGACGGGCAGGTTGCCTCTATTGCTTTTCAATCGGCTACCCTGCCTGCCACGGTAGGTGTCATGGCAATAGGCGAATACAGCTTTGATACTAGCCAGTACGAAACCATGACCGTAGTCAGCGGTGCATTAACAGTCAAACTGCCCGGCAGCGACAGCTGGGCTACCTATTCCGCAGGTGAGAGTTTTGAGGTGGATGCGGGCAAAGTTTTTGACCTCAAGGTAGAGGTTGAAACTGCTTACCTGTGTACCTACGGACAATAACCACAGCGGCTTAATCAGCTACTGTACTCATATTTCCTAAAGCCACGCAACGCCATGGCTGCGGGTACTCATTGTGGGATTCAGTTAACAGATTTCCTCTTTCCCCGTTGCCCTGCGCGGCCTGTAGTGATTTGCTGGCAGGATGGATCAAACCCTACCAACCCGATCTCCACAACCGCAGATCGGGATCATTCGCGATCACAGCACCAACCAGCTTAGCGAGCTGCTGTGCAAAGCCGGTTATGGGGTGACTGAGATACTCCCGAGACAGCTGGTAGCTGGGAAGCTCCCTACTGTCGCAGCCTGGGTAATCGATTGCGGAGAGTCCAACCAAGTCTCCGACGCTATGCAATGGATAGAGCCGCAGGTACTCGCGTTAAGCAACCGCCCCAAGCCTGGACCCAGCGCGGATTACCTGCACTGGTGCCGACGTATCGCCAACACACTGGAGCGTTGGACCGCTGATTTTTGGCACGCTAGCAACGACAGCGTCACTACCGACCCCGGCCGCTTTCCTGAAGTAGAGGCTGTATGGGTCATTGCGGGCTCAACCGGAGGGGTTCCGGCAGCCGCTAGATTTTTTGCCAGTTTCACGCATGTACCGCCAGTAGCCTTCATCTATGCTCAACATATTCACGCCGATCAAGAGCGCTACCTGACCGCCGTAGCACATGCCAATCAGGACCTGCGCTGCAGCATGGCGCGCGGCAGAAACTGGTTTAACCCCGGTCATATACTGATTGCTCCTGCCGCCTGCAAACTAAGATTTTCCAGTCATGGCGAAGTGTTCAGCGTACGTGATGAATGGGGCACGGCAGAGACCCCCAATATTGATGAACTGCTGCTAACGATGTCAGGGCTGCGCCCTGCTCCAGCAGGCGCTTTACTACTCAGCGGAACCGGCAAGGATGGCTGCCGCGGACTACATTCCCTGCACGCCGTAGGCAGCCGTGTTTGGGTGCAATCGCCAGCCAGCGCGGTCGCACCGTCAATGCCAGAGTCGGCCATCGCAGCAAATATAGTCCAACATCAGGGCACCCCGGAAGAGCTCGCTGCAGATTTTATGTCGCTCTATCCTGAGCCCTGTAAACCTTTGCGGTAGTACTTTCCGCTTCAAGTTGTGGGTGAACCCCACGCTTTTTGCGACACGTGTCACTAAAGCTGCAACTGCTGCTCCAATGTACTTCTGCACGACTGGTGCGTGGGTTAATGTATTTTCAAGATAACCCACTGCGATACGGTAAAGCCTTAGCTTCCCGCATCAAAGCAGTAAGGAGCAAAATGACCGTGGCAAGTTCGGCAACCTGCATAAATACGCAAAATACACTGACCTACAACCAGCTCAATCGCTCTGGGTTGGAATCTATTCCCGCGAAGAGCACGCACCGAAAATATCTGGTGCTATTAGCCATGCACTTAATGGAAACCGATAACTCTTTGCTGCTAAGCGACGCCGCTGACTGCAGCGAACGCACCTTCCACTATGTGAAAAAGCGACTCAGTGAAGAAGATGGTGTGGTACTAAAGTATGACCGCAGCGCCGGGCGCTATGAAGTGCTCAAATCCGGTGTTCTGGATCTACCTCGCGTTGCCGAACTAATGCAAGACCGCTATCCGGAGCGCTTGGCGTATATCAAAGACATTGCCCGTAAAACAAGGGCTGAGAAAAACGCTACCAACTGATTCTTCAGGCGGCAAATAGCAAGCCCTGTAGATCGGGGATCAGAAATACCTGGTCCCCGATTTTCGTTGCGCCCAAGAATTGGCCACTAGCAGGAATTTCAGCCTCTTCCATCAAGCTCGCAGACACCCTGCGATGAGCTGCGGTACCGGCAAACGCCAGCGCTCGGAAGGGCTGCTTAGATGCGGCACTAGCCTTGAACACTGCCACGCTCTCCAGCTGCTCCTTTTGCGGCGTATCCAGCCCACAGACAGCGTCAAGAGATGCTATCGGTAGCATCATTTCACGCCAGTCGAGTTCACCCAAATCGCGACCTGATTTGGCCTCCGGTGCCATCTGTTTGACCTCAGAGATAGCGTCCAGTGGTACTACAATGCAGCGACCATCGCCCAGCGGCAGTAGGGCAACTTCCAGGGTACTCTCATTCATTTCTTGAGCCGTCATCCTATTCTCCTGATTCAATCTGACCCTAGCTGGCCAAAGCCGCTGGGGCTACGTAGCGCTGTATCATGGCGCGCATCCCTTCAGCACTGTTAGAACCCTTGGCCATAAAGTCGGTGGCACCAACCCGCTGCGCTTCGGTACGGTGTTTCTCGCCATCGCGACTAGACACCACCACCACCGGAATGGCTTCCAGCACTGGAGCCCGGCGCAAGTTCGCAATGAAGTCAAAGCCATTCATATTCGGCATTTCCAGATCACTGAAAATGAAGTCCGGAAGACGCGTGGCCTCGGACAAGTAATCGAGTGCGTCTTCGCCATCGACCGCCGTAACTACAACATAGCCCAGACTCTGCAATCGCTTCTCGTAAGTACGCCGCATCATTACCGAGTCATCTACGCAGAGCACAACCGTATCAGTGTCCGCTTCCTCTTTAGTGTTTTCGCTGTCCGCATCTATCAGTTCCGACTGACGGATAAGCTCATTCAGGTCTAGTGCCAACACCGGTTGCCCATCTGATTTGACTGATCCGCCCGCGACACCATGAACTCCTGAATACTGAGCCCCGAGACTACGAATAACCAATTCTTCGGCCGGAGTCATGGAGTCTACAATGTATGCCACACGACGCCTTTCATAATGAGCAAAGAGCACCGGCAAAAATTCCGGCATATCCTCAAGTTTGGGTACGGGTAGTCCACCGCGAACAGTACCGAGATATCGCAATTCATAATCTGCATCACGGAACTTCAGTGTCGGATGTTTCTGTTTCAATTGACGCAGCGCTTCATCACGATGGCAGAAATCCGAACCATCCAGAGAGTTCAGCGGTACCGCAACCTGCTCTTCGCCGATGTTAACCAGCAGCGCACCGTTAACCATGATGCTGGCGGGCACTCTAATATCAAACTGGGTAAAGAAACCGACTTTTGACTGCACATCTATGCGCCCACCAACCTGGGTTATAGATTGATGAACAGCATCCATTCCAACTCCGCGCCCAGATATATCTGACACTGAATCGGCAGTACTCAAGCCACTTTCAAAGATCAGGCGCAAGGCGCTCTCATCAGACAGCGACTGATTGCTACCCAGAATTCCCTGAGCCCGCGCTTTATCGCGCAGCTTGTCCGGGTCCAGACCATTACCGTCATCGAGTAACTGGATAAGAAATTCAGAACCCTGACGCTTGATTGTAAGGTCAACCTTGCCAGTCTCGCTCTTACCGCGCTTGGCTCTCATCTCCGGGGTATCAATACCATGATCTATCGCGTTACGAAGCATGTGCTCTAATGCGGCGCGAATGTGATCAAACACCCCAACATCGAGCCCACCCTCGTCGAACATAATTTCAAACTCGACTTGCTTGTGCAACTGATGGCTGACCTGATGCACCAGGCGGCGGAAGCCAGGCCCAAGTTTGGAGAAGCTAACCAGACGCAGCAAGCGCAGGTCGGCCTGGCTGTTCTGGATGAGGCGACCAATTGCCGTGGACTCTCGCACAGCGGTGCTGATCTGTACGCCTATCTCCTGCGCTTCCTCATGCAAGTCGAAGGCTGCTTCCCGGAGGATCGCCGCCAGGTTCTGCTTCTCGGTAATTCTGTCCATTTCCAGAGGATCAAATTGTCCACCACTAGCCGTCTCGGTCTTGGCCTGAATTTCAGTATCCAGTTGCAGTGAGAGCTTGTCGACCAGCCCTTCTACTCGTCGCGCAAGACCCTCAACTTCCAGGTGATTCTGCATCGCCACATCAAGCGCACGTCGAGTTCGCACATTACTCATGCTGATCTCAGCACCAACATCCAGCAAGGCATCTACCTTCGCCGTGGTAACCCGAAGGGTATCGGCCTTGCGTGTCGCGAGTTCAGGCGCTTCCTGACGTACCTCAGCATTGGTGAAGTCATCAACTACCTCGGCTGATTCCTCTGCGACGACATCAAGGCTTGCAAGTTCCGCATCCCAGTCCACCCGACGCTTGCGAATGAAGGCCGAGGCCTCCTGCAGCAGCTGAGCCTGCGGATAGATCTGAGCGAGCGAGTCGGCAGAGGTAATATCACCGTCGTGTTCAATATCTACAATCCGGCTTTCGAATTCATGCACCAGACTGCCAAACTTCTTCACGCCTACAGAGTTTGCTCCACCCTTAATTGTATGTAGCGTATTCTTCAGCCGCTGCGCCCCTTTGGCATCACCTTCGCCGAGCAGTGAAAGCGCGCTATCTATCGAATCGAGGTACTCACTGAGAGTCTCAATAAATAGGTCCAGAAGTTCTTCATCAATATCTTCTTCAATATCTGCAGCCGGGGTTGCCGGCTCGATTGTAGGCTCGCCTTGGCCAAGACCAAACTTGGGACGATAGGCGGTTTCCTCCTTGAGCCCTTCTGCTTGTGTCTCTGCAGTTTGACTGTCCATGCTGAAAACCTGAGCCGTTGCTCCAGCTTCCAGGTCACGTTGCGGACGCTGCTGACTTTCACGCTGGGCCATGACCTCGCCAAGAGGCACAACTACGTCAGAGCCCAGCTCAATATCTCTGAGCTCATAGCCATCTTCCACCGACAGATCTTCACTGCCCATGGGTATTTCAACCTCAAACTGCTGCATCGCGCGATCGTCGATAACCGCGTTAGACTCCAAATCTACCTCCGGTAACGCCAGTGCAGCGCGCACAAAGCCGACAACAGATTCGTGAACCTTATCAGTTTCATCTGAATCACTCTCCTCATCAAGCAAGGTCGCCAGATACTCCTGCAAACCGACGGTAATTGATTTAGAAAGCGGAAACTTAAAGAATTCACCGCGACCGTTATCAACCAATCCAAAGACCGCATTACTGGCTAACTGCTCAATGACCGGCAGGTGCAGGAAGTATCCGAGGCTGGGCTGATCAAGCTGTACAAATCCGCCCTCGCGCAACTCAACCACTGCCGGCACCAGTGAACCTAGCAACATGATTGCTCTTGACGCCGTCTGCGAGCTCGCATGATCCGGTGTATTCACATCCATCAGATGAGCAACGTGATCCAGTATCGAATCAGCGTCTCCGGCTTGCCACAGGCTGGCAACATCGCTGTCCGACTTAGTCTGGATTTCAGCGACATCCGATATTGACTGCGGTATCGCGTCATCGCTGACCATCACTACAGCACTGACATCTTCCAGAACGACATCTTCCAGCTGATAATCTGCTGGGGCCTCATCAGCCTCTTCCAGGACTGCAGCCGTGGCCGCATCAAAATCACTTGAGGTATCTTCCAGCAGCTCAATATCGAGCAGTTCTTCGGCGCTGGCGACCAAGTCAAGATCAGTATTACCTTCTACGCCGACTGCCTCGCTTACCTCCTCTTCTGCTACCTCTTCTGCCACCTCTTCTTCAACGGCGGCATTAGCAATCATCTCCTCGATTTCATCTACAGCATTACAAGCGATCATTTCCGAAATCGGGTTAAAGCGCTTGTCAGCTATTGCTCCTGCGATTCGCACCGGGATATTGAAATCAACATCATAGAGCGGAATGTTGCGATTAATGTTTTCCACAATAGAGGGAAAGCGAGCGGAGACAGCCGCAACCAGTTCGGCTACTTCTGGCGTACCCGGAATGTAGCCATCGCGTATTGCGTTGAATATTTTCTCTATAGAGTACATGAACTCACCTACCGCATTGAGTTCAATAGTGCGGGCACTGCCTTTCATCGTATGGAAGATGGCGCGAATTTCCAGGACTACCTTTTCGTTGCCAAGATCAGCGGCAAACAAAGGCGTCGCCTCATCCAAACGGCGCATATATTTACGGGACTCTTCGACAAAGCACTCAATGAGTTCTTCATCCAGCTCTACATCTGGATCTTGCTGCGGAGCACCAGGCTCGCGGCTCACCTCAGCCCGCTGCCACCATTCCAGGGCGTGGCGCCAGAATACCTGGCGTAGCGCTTCCTCTTCGACGGCAACTTTCTGTTCAATTTCTGACCCAGCTTCGGCTTCGGCCTCGGCTTCTACAAATGCAGCGACATGCTCTGCGGCATCTGTAATCTCGTCTGTGGCTGGCTCCTCAGTTTCAGCAGTACCCGCGGTGTCTACAAGTTCATCCACCAGCGCATCCGCGTCGCCAAGGTCCAGCGAATCTGGCACTGCTGCAGACATTTGAGCGGATTCGAATTCAAATATATTGTCACCGTCGGACGCCGCATTATCGCGCTTCACAATGAATGAAGACAGCATGGCCGCTCTGGCTTCGGCCCGTTGCAGGTGCTCATCAGAGTTCCCGAGAGGATCCTCTGTGCAGCGTTCCATATACTGCTCCAGCGCCGCAACAGATTCGGCAAAACAAACCATGCCTGCATCGTTTTCAAGACCACCTTGATTAACGGACTCACGAATATAGCTGACGCAGCTGGTAAGAACCTCTGACTCACGTTGCTTGTCTTCCATCAGCCCTAATACCGATACCACCTGCTCCATATCAGACGCTGCACTTTCAGCGTAGGCGTGCTCGGGAATTTCTGCCAACAGTTTGTCTGCCAGCTCTGCCAACTCCTCGGCGGGCGGTAAATCCTGATCTTCCCAACCGGCAATGGAGCGTTGCAGTTCCCGATCGTTAACCAGCGCTGCCGCTCTGAAGAAGGGCCTTACCAAATCGCGCGAAGGCGCTATTTCAGCATCAAGGTTGTGCTTGAACGAAAGCAAATCTTTACGCGCGAACTCTCGATTAATACTGTTTTTCATATCTGCGAGACAGCGAATGGTCTGATCCATAATGGCCACGTCAAGATCGTGTCCCATGCTATCGCCTTCAGCGCTAAGGCCATGCTTCAGCTTATGCTCCAGGTTCTCCTTAACAGCAACCAGCGCGCCGCCAAAATCTACCAGCTCCGCGTGGGGAGCTGGCTTGTCACTCTTTGCCATTCCTGCAAGGGTATGGTGTTGACCCATAACAGTATCAGAATGTGTATCCAGACCAATCGCTTTCAGCTGCAAAGCGATCTGCCGCATCCGCGGGACCATGGTATTAACCAGCTTCGCGTTAGACGAACAAATGTTGCGATGCTCAGCGGTAATAAACTCCATCACCTCAAGCAGATACTTTAGCGTGTCACGCAGCGCCTCCAACAAATCATCTTCCTGAATCAAACGCCCGGCACTTTCGATACGAACGTCATCGACGTTTTGAAGGCCAAAACTGTCTTTCAAAGTCTGCTGCAGAGCTGTGGGAGACGGCGCCTTAGCCACGTAGTACATCATCTTCTTGATGTCAGCTGCAGGGTTGTTCTCCTCCACCGCTCCAAGCCCGCTTGCTGCCATTGCTTTAAGCATCAAGAATGTGGTTTTAAATATGTCGGTAATAACTTCATCTACGGTAGTGCTGGTTTGAGAGATCGCTTCGATCAAACCCATATAACAGCGAAAGTACGGTTCCATAACCGTACCAGCCAACATCGAAGTAGCATGCTTTCCAACAGCGTAGAGCCGTTTTAGAGCTTCATGATCTTTCTTCAGGGCTGGTTTAGAAAACTCATAACAGACGCGTAAAGCTCGCGCCGAAAATTGCTTAAGTTTAACCTCATCTACTTCAGCCTGGCCTGCGGTTATACCCGCTGTTACGTCCAGCGCTGGGTTGAAAAACAAGGAGTCTGGCAACGGTGGACGATTACCAAAATGACGCAAATCATTAATGACATTCGCTATCACCCCCGCCGATACTTCTCGCATGGCTCGCACATTGGCCAGGTAAGCTGGCAACGCCTCGATTGCAGCCACCAGCTCTGTCATTGCCAGCTTTCTGGCGTCGCCGCTGATATGACCTTTTATCAACTGTCCCAGCACACGCTCAATCTCGCCGGTGAGCAGCGCCGCGGGTTCCAGTGCACATAAGCGCAAGACGCCGGTAGCCGAGTGAACACTGCGCAATGCGTCTTGCAAATGTTGATTCTCTGCGGGCTCACGCTCGTAGGATTTCAGGCATTTCTGAGCAGCGTCCATCTCATCGCGCAGATACTTTTCAATCCAACCGAGTGCAACAAAGTCAAAGTATTGAGTCATAGCTTTCATTTCCGTGTGCATTTGCGATATGCGTTTACAGTTTCAGGGCGCCAGCGCGTAACATCTGACGAGCCCCAATTTGGTGCCTCTCCGGCGCCCAGAACTAACAGGCCACCTGGTTGCAACCTGCGAACCAACTGTTCAAGGATGCGATTTGCCGTGTCTTCCCGGAAGTAGATCAGAACGTTTTGGCAATAGATCACGTCCATATCCGTATAAGGGCAGCTTTCCAGGTTAATCAAATTCGAACTACCGAAGGCCACTCTTTCGCGTAACTGGCTTCTTATTTTCCAATCAGCCTCTTCTAGCTTCATAAAGCGACTCAGGCGCGTATCTGATACCGCTGCCACCTGTTTCTCGCTATAGCTTCCGCGCGCTGCAAAGGTGACTGCACTGGGACTGATATCCGTTCCCAGTACCTCCCAATGAGCACGACTACCGCCCAACTGCTCAGAAGCGATCATTGCCAGTGACCATGTTTCCTGACCCAGCGAACAGCCGACTGACCAAATTTTGAAACGACGAGCGGCTGCATAGGACTGTCGATTTTCTTCCCGAAGAAAGTCACCCACTGCGTTCATCGCTGCAATGTTGCGAAAAAATCGAGAATCCTTGACCGTCAGTTCATCAATCAGCGCGGCCTTTTCCAAACTGCCCTGCTCGCCACTCTCAACCAGGCGCTGATACTCCTCCAGTGTGGGAACTCCGCAGGCCAACAGACGAGGATAGATACAACGTTCTAGCACTCGCTTGTGGCCTCGCAGGGTAATTCCCGTAACACCTTCGATCCAGCTTTCCCAACGGGGGAGCTCTTCCTTAGATATTCGCGGATATTCGAACGTGGCGTTCATTAGCTAGCCTTCTGCTCCAACTCTGAATTCGCGAAGGCGTCGTAATCACCTTCTTCGGCCAACTCCATGTCGATCTCCATCTCCAGGTCATTGAGTTGGTCCTGCGCGCTTTCAAGCTCGGCAAGAGGTTCATCAGCAACCCCAGCAGCAGCTAGCTCTGCATCACGCGGCACCTCAGCAACGCCGTCCTCTTCCTCCAGCTTGAACCGCTGCGTATCCTCTCTCAAACGCACAAACAGCGAGCGCATGTCATTGGTAGCGGCATCCATTCGGTTGGCCGCTTGCTGCGTTCCCAGAATCTTTTCCAGAATGTCACTGACAGATTCCGTAACGTGACCAGACGACTGACCGGACTGCTGAATCTGTTGGCGCATGTCACCCATATAGTTGCGGGTGTTCTCGCTCAGAGAGAGAATATGACCAAAGCGTTCACGTACATCAGAGGCAATACCGGTCAGCTTGACCAGCGATTGCGTAGCACCTTCCATGTTGCGGTTAGATTCCGCCATGCGGTTACTCACTGATCGAATCGCGCGGTCAGCTTCCTGAACAATGTCGTTAGTCTGGTTCGCCAGCTTACCCGTCTCATCGGCAATACCTGCGAAGCGTTGACCACCCTCACCAGAGTATGAGGCAGCCTCAATTCTAGTGTTCATCGCCAGCGTAGAAATCGAGTTCGCAACCTCACGAATCTTGAACAACAGGTCAGCAACAATTTCTATGTCGTCGCCCAGACGTTTACTAGTCTTGGCTACTGTTTGCTGTGATTCGCGAATATCTTCAACCGAAACCATCAGGTGTTGAATACCGTCATCACCCTGCCGGGCAGCCTCCACGGCCTCATCCGAAGCCTGATCAGTCGTCTCCGCCAGCTCAGTCATGTGGTTATTGATCAACGCCAACTCACTACTGGTGGACGCTGTGTCGGCAACAATACTACCGACTTCTTCCAAGCTGCTCTTAACTTCAGCCGAGGCCTCTGCGGATGCCTCTACCGCTTCGGTGACCTGCAAGCTGGAGTTATTCACCGAGGTGACAACTTCCCGGATCCAGGCAATCAGCTGGTTTATAGCAACAGCAATCGGCTGGGTAATACCGTCGGTCTCGGTAAGATCTCGAGTCAGATTTCCCTCAGCGAGGGGCTGTATTTCATATACTTTTTGCTGCACCTCGGCCTGAGTGGTTTGGGCCTGGGCCTGTGACTGACGTTCCTGATTACGCGCACCATTAAGCCGCAGCGCTATAAGAGCAAACAGCAGCATACTTAACCCAGCAAGGTAGGTAGCAGTGGTGCCAGACCAAGCACGATCGTCTGCCAGCTGGTCGACATTAGCCAGCGCATCACCTACGCTTTCACTCAATGAAGGCGTGGTGTTAGCGATCAGTGCCGCAGCCTGAGCAGATCGAATAAGCTCCGGGTGTGCATCGTAAATGTCGTTTACTGAAGAGCTAACCAGCGCATAAAGTTCGACGGCCTGGTTCAGCGTTTCAATGCCATCTACATCCGTAATCTTATCGATATCACGCAGATCATCTCCAGCCCTGAGGCCTTCCATGTTGCGCTGAAACATCAAAGCATCCTGCTTGAATTCCTCTGCGGCAGCCTGTGCATTGGCACTACCTTCAAGAATACGATCAATGTTTCTACCAATACGCTCAATCAGCCATAGCTGTTGCTGTGCCGCGAGCAGGGTTGGATTGGAGACGTTGGTATCACCCAGGATATCTACCAGATCGGCGTAATAGGCCTGAATAGTCTTAATGTTGGTGTTCAAGTTTTCAGATACTTCACGAATAAACAGAATGCGGTCCTGCGCAGCTAATATAGCCTCAACGCTTTCGCTAACCTTATCCCAATCAGTGACAATCCGATTAACGGGCGCAGTCATTGATAATCCGGGTCGAGGTACGCCTTGAGCGCCGTTCTGCAGAACATTCAGATTGCGCGGGAACTGGGCGCGCGAGGCGTCTAGCTCGGCAAACGCGTCCACTTGTCCAGCAAAAGCCTCTCTGGAACTGACGTTTATATCTTGGGTAGTTACGCGCATTTCCGAGGCAACACCCCGATACTGTTCATCCCAGCCGCTGCTGATAGACATTTGCCAAATATTGTAAGCAAACGCTGTCAATGCACCCGCGAGCCCCACTGCTGACAGCAGCATGATGGAATCTACGCGCCCACGTTGTTTCAAAATCGAAGGACTCATTGCCTTTCTCCTACCCTTAGTTATTAACTGCTATACCAGCCTGTGAGAAGTCGGTATCGTTCAATAATCGTTCAATGCTGAATACGGCGTAATCGCCATCTTCCGCTGTATATACTCCACTGACGTAAGGCTGCAATTGCTGTGCCACCGCTACATCAGTCCGTAATTCGTTTTTGGGAAACCGTACGCCGCCAAAATTCGCGTCGATAAGCAGTCCCGTGTGAATGCCACGTCCGCTAACAATAAACGCCTGCTTGCCATTGGAAGTCTGCTCGCCGCCGGAAAGAAAACTGCTGAAGTCTGCGATAGACAATAAGCGACCGCCGATATTCGCTAATCCACGCACCCAGCGCTTCACGCCTGGAATGGGTACTGTGGGGGTCACATCAACGATCTTGCGAATTTCCTCAAGACTGACAGCGCACCGGACACCGAGCACCTCAAAAGCAGCGCCGTACCAGTATTCGACATAGCGATTCGCCAACGGCACCGGTGCAGCGTTCTGCCCGATGTGTTGCGCCATGGCGCGTAGTCGGTCGAAGTTCACCTGATCCATCAGGAAGCCTCTCTCACCGCCAGAAACTCACCCAGAATTTGCCGCAGAGCTTCCATCTCGAGCGGCTTTTCCAGATACGCAGAGCAGCCTCTGTCTTTCGACTTGCCCATCGTAAAGACGTCATCGTGGGAGCTAAGCATCACCACAGGGACGTCTTTGAACTCTCCCCTACTGGCGCGTATCAGCGTCAGCGTTTTGAATCCGTCCAACGGCTCCATCGTGATATCCAAGAGGATGAGGTTAGGCTTCACGTCATCTAACTGCGTGACAGCATCCCAACCATTCTCGGCGGTCGCTACATCGCAACCGCATTCCTCAAGCATTCTGGTAGCCTTAATTCGGATGATCTTGTCATCGTCTACAAGTAATACTCGACCTTTCATACTGTTATGTTCCTGAGGCATTTTTTCCAATTCTCCTGTGCAAGCAGGCTTTCAACTTCCGCAACAGATATAACCATTACGTATGTGACCACGACACAAATATTCACTACTAACAACCCCCTTGAATACAAAAAACTCTACTTTTCGTGAGAAACAACGCCCTCAGCGCAAGTAATTTGCAGTGCGCATATTGCCAGCGCAACTAAGCTGCGGTGATCGACAAAAAAACGGTTTTTCTGTGTTTTCCCACTGTTTTTTCTTGTTTAGGGCTTGCCTCTGTTGCACCTTTTAGCCCTCGACAACTAGACAAAAGCAAAATACGGGAAAGCAAAATGTTGCTTAATAGCTCGCTAAGATTACGAAAATTCGCCTTGGTGGCACTGCTTTTCAGTGCCACACTGGAAGCCCGACCCGCCCTGGAGCCCGCTGGATTAGCGGCCTACACGGAGACCGCTAGAGACATTTATGTGGCCGGCCTACTATTGGCGCCTGGAACAGGACTGGACAATATTTACTTGGCACCAGGCCCCAAGGAAATGGAATATCGGATTGCAACGCGTCGCATCAGCAGTCGCGGGTTTTCTGGTACGCTGCTACTGCAGGCTGAAATGGGGTCCGGACAACGCGCTCCCGAACATGTCATCGGCGTTATCAATAACTTGAAAAGCCATATGAAGGGCGCCCTGATGCAGGGTGACCAATTTGTTATTTCGCTGTCTGCTGATGATGCGACCAGCTTTTACTTAAATGGCACGGAACTGCTAAGCGTCGACGATGGTTCAGTCTTTGACTTCTTTTTCGCCGGCTGGGTGGGAGCGACAAGCTCTTCACTGCTGCGCGACAGCCTGCTGTCTGGCAGCATAGATACGGGCACTATGGCGCGCTATCGCGCCTTGGTCCCCGCTGAAAAGCGCGTCGCAACAACGGCTCAATGGACGCAACCGGCACCCACAGTGGAAATCGCAGAGGTGGCCGCAGTGCCAATCGCTGCAGTGGCTACGGTAACAGTAGCTGCGGCAACTAAAACAGTGGCCGCCACGGAGGCAGCTGTCGCAATTCCCGCTGTCACCAGCCCGTTGACCGAGCCGGCATCCACACTCGCTCCAGCAGCCAGTGACGCCGCCGATCAAGAGGTGAATACACCAGCAATCGTCGCTGCCACAGCAACAGAAACGATAACAAACACCACAGCGAGCGCACCCGCTATAGCTGAAAGCACAGAATTTGAACCGACAACACTGAGCAACGATCAAAGCGAGCCAGTGCAGCTTGCACTCGCCAGTGACGCGTCGGTTCTGGTTATTGATGATCGTGACTACCAACGTCAACTGGCGACCTATATTTCTGAAGTAATGACTTCCGTATTCGCCAACGTCAAGTACCCGCGCCGCGCCGTGAAGAGACAGCGTGAAGGCAAGGTTGAGCTGCTGGCAACTCTGACAGCCGAGGGCGAACTGGCCGGCCTGGCGCTAGAGAACACTTCAGGTTTTGATATTCTCGATAAAGCGGCGGCCAAAGCCATTGAGAATGCAGCCCCCTTCCCGGAGCTGACGGATGTTGCTCGCGAGGAGTTCCTCACTGAGGATGGCAGCAATTACGTGGTAATGATTCCAGTAACGTTCAGACTTCAATAACTTACCATCGACTTTCGGAGCAGGTTTTAGCAAATGGCAACATCAACTTATCCACTGACACACCGCGCCTTGGTCTGCACTCGCATGGACATGTTCAAAGAGTTCAGGGACGTCAATGCACTGAGCAGCGCAGGCCCCATACTTCCTCCATTGAAGATGGATCTCGAAGCGGCGTCTACCGAACAGGCTCAGCGGGTGATTTTATTTCTTTTCCCGGTATTGCTGCATAACTTGCTGCGGGCACAGGACTTCCCGCTGCGCAAGAAGCTGGCAGGTGCTTTGGAGACGATGGAACAAAATATCAAGGAAAACTCCAGCAATACCATGATTCAGGAGTTGCTGGCCTGCGGGCTCAAAGGCAAAATCTGTGACCCGGCCGGTCTACCAGAAAATATTGATGCCAAACGCGCGGTCGCTCTTTATCTGGAGCGAGGCGAATGGGATACGCTGTACCGTACATTTTATCTGCGGGTGACCAAGACGCTTATCAAAGAACGTAAGGCTGTAGCTGAATGGTTGCGCGCCCAGGAAGCAGACGCAGTGGCTCCCGCGTAGCGGCAGCCCGAAAAAAGATAGGGAATATCTGAGCTAGCTAGCGACCTGCACCAGCAGCAAGCGGCATGACATTATTCGCCATAGCCCGGGGACGGTTATCCAGATTCACAGCAGCCGCTACAGTGCGCTTCCAGGCGCCTTTCGCCGTGTTATCCGGATTAGTGATCAAACAGCGACGAAACCCCTCTTTAGTCTCAATCTGAACCGGTGACTTGTTGGGAGTCCAATCTTCTTCCATCACTCTAGGTTTGCGCGCAGACCAGAACCAAAGTCCGCGTTTATCCTGAAAATAGAATTTTGCGTCTACCGGCAAGGCAATACGTTCGCCGGCAATAATCGCGTATTTTTTCAGCTTTTCTACATTATCGTTATTAGCTCGGGACATGTTCACTTTAGCGCTTCCCCCATCAGGACTGTCTTTCTGAAACCGTGACCGCTATTTCAACGCCATCGCGACCAAAAGTGAATGAACGCGTGTCACAAAAATCAGCCTGCGGCGCAACTTAACTGCGCTGGGTGTGACCGAGTTAACAAAAATGCGACGCTTGGCTAACTATTGCCAAGCATCCAGTGCCGCAAACGGTTGGAATCACCGAAGGGCGTCAGCTTGCCGAAGGAGTTCAGCAGGACAATCGAAACCGGCTCACCCTCGATGGTTACGCGCATTACCAGACACCGTCCGGCTTCATTGATGTAGCCGGTTTTACCCATCGAAATATCCCAATTTTGGTTCCGCAGCAATCGATTGGTATTGCCATATACGAGGGGTCCACGGTCGGACCAGGGACTCACCTCGCTACGCAGCGTAGTACTGGCCTCCGTAATCATGGGATAACGACTGGCAGCAACCAACATCAGCGCCAGATCACGCGCAGTAGATACGTTTTCTACCCTTAACCCGGCCGGATCTACAAAATGCGTAGCTCGCATTCCTAAAGCCTGCGCTTTCCTATTCATCGCAGCAACAAAAGCAGCGATGCCTCCAGGCCAGGTTCTCCCCAGCGCCATAGCGGCGCGATTTTCAGAAGCCATGAGAGCCAGCCTCAATAATTGGCCGCGCGTGAGAGTGGCACCATAGTGCAGCCTCGACCCGGTAAGTTGCACAAGGTCCCGATCGTCTCGGGTAATCGAGATCGGCTCAGAGAAATCCGGTTTTGAATCGATAACAACCATGGCAGTCATCAACTTGGTAATCGACGCTATCGGGCGCACGCTATCGGCGTCCCTGGCATAAATTTGCCTGCCGCCGCCATCAATGACCAAAACCGAGGCAGAACGCAACCCGGGATCTCCCGCGAGCCCAATGAAATGATCCGCAGTAGCCGGTCCGGAAACCGCTCCCAGCAGCAGCATAATAACGCCACGAATACTCAATCGCGCAACTCTTAGCGCAATCATATACTGACCAAAATGCGGTAGTGTGCACTTACTCTTGCTTTTAAAAGCTGCATCAATGTGGCTTCCGGTGGGGTGCTAGTTTGATTATTTTGGCTAACGCTCTGCACCAGATTGTTGCCTTGAAATCATCACAAAACTTAACATAACAATGGGGCCCAATGCAGTTAAACTAGCCCATTAAGGAAACCTGCATCAGGCCTTCTATGAAAGCGCTTTCATCGACCACCAATAAGCGGCCCTATATCGCCGCTATCGCTCTGACGGCTGCTCTGTCCATGGTTCAACTGGCAGGCTGCGGCTGCGGGTTTGACTGCAGCAGTGAAGACTCTGGTAGCACGCCCACTGGGGCACTGACGCTGGGCATTTCCGATGCCCCACTGGATGAGGTGAGCGAGGTGGTAGTGGTGATCGATCAGGTGGTTCTGCGCGGCAGTGGGATAAACGACGTTATCATTGACGTTTTCACCCAGAATGCCGCCGAAACAGACACCATTAGTGTCGATCTTATGCAGTATCCGGGTCTCAGCCAGCTGATCATTATTGACGCTCTTGAATTAGTCGCAGGAACCTATACCGCAGTCGAACTGGTCATCCTCGACGGCGACGTGAACTTCTCCTATGTTGTTGATATTGAAGGGCAAAAGCCTCTAGAGGCGGATTCATCGAGACTCCTACTGCCAGGCATCAGCATCGGCAGCGGCACCGAACACAGTTACACCTTGGAGTTTGAGCTGGGCCAATCACTAAGCTCAAACGCGGATGGAAGTAGCTACCAACTGAGCGCCCAGGGTGTACGTGTCATCGATACCACTGTCAGCGCGAGCGTCGGCGGTAGCATCAGTACGGACCTGTTCAGCGAGGGTGAGGTCTGCTCAGCGAAGCTTGATCCGCTGGTCGGCAATCGTGTCTACCTTTATAACGGACACAATCTGGTGGCAGAGGATCTGGCTGACGTACACACCACAGACAGCTCTACTACCGTGCCAACGGCTGCCATAGCGCCGCTGGCGCTGACGCAGCCCCGGTTCAACGATTCCTTCGCACGTTGGGATTACATCATTGCCTACCTCCCAGCCGGAGACTATACGTTAGCGCTCAGCTGTGCGGCAGAGGATGACGACCCCATCAACTACGATGGTTTTGCGCTGCCGGCTCCAGCTGCGCAGCTTTATGAAATTACTGTAGCGGCCGGGGACAGCGCAATTTGTAATTTGACCGTTGCGGGAGACTGCCAATAACGCTTGCGACACCTCAAGCGGCGACCGGGTAGAGGATTTACCCGCGGAGAATGACTCAAGCTGTCGGCACCTGACAAATTGCCTTATAGTGCTAACCCCCTCACCAATCGAGTAATCATAATGTCTATACCTGCCCAGTCCCGACAGCTGCGTTCCATGGTCACCAGCGACGGCATCCTTGAATTATCGCTGACAGAAGTGGATGTCCCTGAATGTGGCCCCAACGACGTTCTTGTGCGTATTGAGGCAAGCCCCATCAACCCGTCTGACCTCGGGCTGTTATTCGGTCTGGCAGATATGAGCAAAGCTGAGTCCTCTGGCACGGCTGAGGCACCAGTGATCACGGCGCCGGTGGGCAAAGCCGCCCTCGCCATGCAAAAGGCACGACTGGGACAATCAATGGCAGTTGGTAACGAAGGCGCCGGTGTTGTTGTAGCGGCCGGTTCTGCACCAGAAGCACAGGCCCTGATGGGCAAAACCGTCGGCGTTGTCGGCGGCGATATGTACACGCAATACCGACTCATGCCGGCAATGATGTGTATGGCACTGGAAACTGGCACCACACCGCGTCAGGGCGCTTCCTGTTTCGTTAATCCACTAACCGCTTTGGGTATGGTCGAGACCATGCGCATGGAGAACCATACAGCGCTGGTGCACACCGCTGCCGCCTCCAACCTGGGCCAGATGCTTAATCGAATCTGCATCGCCGACGGCGTACAGCTGGTGAACATCGTGCGTAAACCGGAGCAGGAAAAGATATTGCAGGATATTGGTGCACAGTATATCTGCAACAGCAGCAGCGACACTTTTCGTGCTGATCTGGTTAAGGCACTGACAGACACTGGCGCCACGCTGGCTTTTGACGCCATTGGCGGCGGCGAACTAGCCGGGCAAATATTGGGGGCAATGGAAGCTGCAGCCAGCGCCAATGCCGCAGAATACAGCCGCTATGGCTCCGACACCTATAAGCAGGTTTACATTTATGGTGGGCTGGATATCTCTCCCACCGTACTAAAGCGCAATTTCGGCCTGACATGGGGGCTGGGCGGCTGGCTACTGACGCCGTTTCTGCAAAAAATCGGTATCGAGAAGATGCTTGAAATGCAGGCGCGGGTGGCCGCAGAGATCAACAGTACCTTTGCCAGCCATTACAGCGCCGAGGTATCACTGGAGCAAGTCTTGACCCTGGATGCCATCGCGGAGTACGGCACACAGAGCACCGGACATAAGTACCTCATAAACCCCAGCCTCTAGTGGTCAGATGTTAGTGCTGCCGGCGCCTGAATAAGCGGCAGCGCTTGCTTAACCTCTGGTGACGGCAGTAGCAGTATCGGCGTAACATTGTGGAGTATCGCGCTGGAGGCAAGCAACATGGCAAGTAAACAGGAAGCACCTGCAGATCCACTCACCAACGCTCGACCGGCGTTGCGTAACCTGCTGTTTTTTCAGGTCAAATTAGCACTGGACGCGGCGCGGGATTTTGCTCTTAGCCCAATCAGCATTATCGCTTTCCTGCTGGACCTGGTCATCCGACCGGCGGCGGAAAAGAGTTACTATTTGCGCCTTATGCAACTGGGTCAGCGCTCTGACGAAATCATTAATCTGTTCGAGCAACACCAGGCAGCTGAGCACTATACGGTAGATAAAACCCTGGGCGATGTAGAGCGCGGCGTTGGCGAGGCGCTACGCCAACGAAATCAGAAGTAGCAAGATTCTGTTATGCTACAGCTCTACCAGTTGAGGATCTGATATGACCGCGCGGCAAAGCTCCGACACTTCCGACACGGTTACGCCGGGCTGGTACGGCATCAACCCTGCTACCGATGACCTGAAGACAGATCCACACGCTCGTTTTGCACATTTGCGCGAGACGGCACCGATTAATCTCACTCCTGAAGGACGCTGGCGTTTATCGCGTTACGCTGACATCCAGCAACTTCTCAAGCACAGCAGTGTAGGTATGCGTCATCGCAATGGGCTGATACCTGACCACTCGCGCGAGGACAGTGAAAATTCCAAATTCATGCTGCGCATGGACCCTCCTGACCACGATCGCTTGCGCAAGCTGGTCAGCAAAGCCTTCACTCCAGCTGCACTGGCGGCACTGCGACCGCAGGTACAGGCGGTAGTTGATGGCGAACTGGACCAGAGCGTCAGGGCGGGTGAAATGGATCTGGCGGAGGACTTTGCACTATTGGTTCCAGCCGCCTCCATGTGCGCCATGCTGGGTATTAATTTCAGCGACAGACAGCGGCTATCGCGGCTGGTGTCACACGCCACCTATATTCTGGCTGTTAAAGCATTCCCTGAACTACAGGGCAAAGCCCACGCTGCTCTGGAAGAACTGGCCGGTTATATGCTGGACCTGATAGAGGAACGTCGCGCCAATCCCGGTACGGATATTCTTAGCGCTATGGTCATGGCTGAAGAAACTGGAGACAAACTCTCGACCGAAGAGTTATTGCAGCAGGGTATAGGGCTGCTGATCGCCGGACTGGAAACCACTATTGGTCTTATCGGCAATGGCATGCGCTGTTTCGCCCACTATCCGGATCAGTTTGAGCTGCTGGCCGCAAACCCGGAACTGGCTGGCTCAGCCGCGCAGGAATGTCTGCGCTTTGAACCTTCGGTGCCAATGACCGTGCGCGTGCTTTGGGAGGATACTGACTTCGGTGGTGTCACCATACCCGCTGACAGTGTCATCAGCGCCCACCTGATTGCCGCCAACCGCGACCCGGCCGTATTCAGCGACCCTGATAGATTCGATATTACCCGCAACGAGGCCCGGCATTGTTCATTCGGCGGCGGCATTCACTTCTGCCTTGGTTCGCATCTGGCACGCATGAACGCTGAGGTCGCATTTGCCAGCATCGCCCGCCGTATTCGCGATATTGAATTGGACGAGGACAACTTTCGCTGGGCGCCCTCTCTGTTCCGGATACCCGGCAATATTCCCGCACGCTTTGCCTTGCGCTCCTGATACCGCCGGTCAATGAGCTTGAACAAGGCCACGGATGACCTGCAAACCAACCAAAGACCAGGCATATGGCAGCTGGCCATACCTTCTATATTAGGCAATCTTTCGTTCACAATAGTGGGGCTGACGCAGACCAAAATGGTCGGCTCGCTGGGCGCTGAGGCGCTGGCAGCGGTCGGCGCCGGACAACGGATTTTCTTCCTCATGCAAGCCATCATGATGGCTGTCAGCATCGGCACCACAGCTCTGGTTGCTCGCGCCTGGGGCGCTAATGATCGTGTCGAAGCAAACCGGATTACTGTGGCCTCGCTAGCACTCGCGTTAGGGTTGGCAATACCGATAACCTGCACCGGTTTTTTTCTGGCCTCCGTACTCGCTGGAGCCTTCGGACTGGATGAACAGGCGCATGCGCTGGCAGCCGCTAATATACGCTGGCTCAGTTTGTTCAACTTTGCCTATGCTATTACCGCCATTCTTTCTGCCGCCCTGCGCGCCTCGGGCGACGCCTGGACGCCACTGTGGGTCTCTGCCGGTATCAATATCATCAATGTCCCACTGCTGTATCTGCTGGTATTTGGCAACATGGGCCTACCGAAGCTGGGAGTGGTCGGCGTGGCAATAGCCTCAGGTCTGGCTTTCACGGCGGGTGCGGCAGTGTTGATGTGGCTGTGGCTCAGTCAGAAGGTACAACTTCAAGGCTCTATCAAGGGCTGGATGCGCCGGGACAGGCTGCGCCGGCTGGTTGATATCGGCTATCCGGCAGCGGTAGAGCAACTTATCATTCAGGCTGGCTTCATTGGCTTTCTAATGCTGATCGGCAATTTCTATGGCACAGAGGCATTTGCCGCCTACAGCGTTGGCGTCAACGTTCTGCTGGCCGCTATCACTATAGGTTTTGGCTTTTCGGTCGCGGCTTCCACGCTGGTGGGGCAACATCTGGGTGCCAATGATCATGCTGGCGCAGCGCGCAGTGGTTGGCGCTGTATGGCGCTGGCGATTGTGGCAATGGGCGGCATCGGGGTACTGGTAATGACCTTTGCAGAGCCTCTGGTTTTGTTCTTTATTACAGAACCAGTAACGGTCGGCCTGGCCATCAACTTCGTCTACTTGCTGGGTGTCATGATGCCTTTTATGGCCATTGATTTCGCTCTCGGTGGCAGCCTACGCGGCGCCGGAGATACCCGCTTTCCGTTGGTCGCCACCATCTTTAGCCTGATTGGGGTACGGCTGGGACTGGCAGTTTTGGCGACATGGCTGGGGCTTTCTGTGGAGTGGGTCTACGCCGCACTAACCGGAGACTATCTGGTCAAGGCCGCCATGCTCAGTTGGCGCTTCAAGCGCGGGCGCTGGAAAACAGTCATCCCCATGAATATGCCTGCCTAGACTCGCCGCCGCCGGCATCCTCAGCTATCATGCCCGCTCTACCGCTTAACCTCCAAGAAGCAGGAGATTGCCAGTGATAAGGTTTGCCTCAATATTCGTTTTGACGCTCGTCGCCGCGTTAATTGCCAACCCCGCGCAAGCGCATCCAAAAACCGATGTCATCACCCTAATAAACGGGGATCACATCACTGGCGAGATCAAAGAGCTGTTCAGCGGCATTCTCAAGCTCGGCACCGATTCGATGGGCACGCTGTCTATTGAATGGGAAGACGTGGTTGCTGTGGAAAGCGCCTATCGCTATGAGGTGAGGTCCAGCGATGGCTCGCGCTTTTATGGCACGGTAGCGATGGAATCAGATATGGCCAGTATTCTCACCGTGCGCCACTACGGCGGCACCCGCGAACTGGCGCCGCTGGACATTGTCGAGCTGCGTCCGGTAGCCAAAGAGTTCAAGGACCGGATTGATATCTACCTCTCCACTACTGCGGCCTACAACAAGGCCAGTGATATCACTACCTGGGAGTTCAACACCACTATTGGTTACGAGGACGAGAAAAGTCGCAACCAGCTGACGGGCCGCTCGACTAACACCAATACCGGGGGCGATCTCAAGCAGAGTGCCAAAGTAGACCTCTCGCGGCGGGTTTGGACAGATCGATCCCAGCTCTATCGAACACTGCACGCCAACTATGAAAGCTCCGACGAATTGCAACTGGACTACCGGGTTACCACCGGTATCGGCTGGGGTCGCTACTTTAAAGATACCAACCGTCACCGACTATCGTCCGAGGCCGGATTGCAGGTCCTGACGGAACGCTCAACTTCAGGTGCTGAACAGCAGAGTGTGGAAGGATTTTTAACCGCCAGCTATAACCTGTGGCGATTCAGCACCCCCGAGCTTGACCTGGCGCTAGAAGGCAGCCTCTACCCCAGTCTCACCGAGAGTGGCCGGATGCGTGGCGATACCAATGCCCGCCTGCGCTGGGAAATTGTAGCGGACCTCTATCTGGACTTTACCGCATGGGCTACCTACGACAACCAGAACGAAGGCGACAGTAGTATCGACTATGGCCTTTCCACTGGCGTGGGCTGGGAATACTAACGGAGAGTTTACTATGCCGGCCCAAATCAACCTCTATTGGTCTTTCCGCAGCCCCTACTCGTACTTGGCAACCCCGGGTGCACTGCAGTTGGTGAAAGACTTTGATGCTGAAATACAGTTTCGCCCGGTACTGCCACTGGCACTCAGGCAACCTGATTTTTTCAGTCCCGAAAACCAGAAAAGAGCCCGCTACATTCGCATCGATTACCCCCGCCGCGCGGCCATGCTGGGGCTACCTCAGCGCTGGCCGTCGCCAGATCCTATCGTGCAAGACATGCAAACTTTTAAAATTGCAGAGGACCAACCTTACATCCACAGGCTCACGTATTTG
Source organism: Candidatus Litorirhabdus singularis (assembly GCF_026262625.1). Classification (GTDB taxonomy): domain Bacteria; phylum Pseudomonadota; class Gammaproteobacteria; order Pseudomonadales; family Halieaceae; genus Litorirhabdus; species Litorirhabdus singularis. Next base: position 1,323,530 of record NZ_SHNN01000001.1, on the reverse strand, counting down.
GGCGTGGAAGCACAGCGGCGCGGTCGCGGCATTGAGTTTGCCGCCAGCGTTTCGCGCATGATCTTTGGCGGCACCCGCGACTGGGATCAGGGCGATCATCTCACTGCTGCAGCGGCAGCGGCAGGACTGGACCTGGACGCTATGGAAGCTGCTATCGAAGATCCTGCAGACCATCTTGCAGAGGTGGCTGAGAATCAGCACGCGCTGGAAAATTCCGGTCACTGGGGCGTACCTACCTTCGTATACGCTGACGAGCCCTTCTTCGGACAGGACCGTCTCGACTCTTTGCGCTGGCGCCTCGAGCAGGACGGATTACGCAAAAACTAGCGTTGCTCAGGCACCCAATCTTTCTGCATTTCAAGATATAGAAACGAGGCGGACCAGGTAATCAAAACCAGCCCGGTCAGGGCTTCCAGACCCGTCAAATAGCGCACGTCGCCAAGCGGAACAATATCCCCGAATCCCAGTGTGGTGAACGTCGTAAAGGAAAAATAGGCGCAGTCCATCAGCGTGCCACTGAAGTTACCGGTCAGTTCACCCCAGCCCTCGGCCCTGTGCATCCAGTAATACACGATCGCGAAAATCCACACCTCTATCGCGTGAGCAATCAGTGCACCGACCACACCCAACACAATGCGGTAACGATGGGCAACTTGGATGCGTGGTATGACCAGGGTCAGCCGATAGAGAAATTCGTAATGAATGACCACCACAATTCCGACTACCACGGCGTTAACCAAAAAAACGCTCAGCATCAGATGTTCCCCCTGCAGCTAGACCCAGCGCTGGGCCAGCTCACGAATATTAACGCGCGCTTTCATACGACTGGCCAACATAAAGATGCCGCCAATTTTGCGATGAAAGAACACCGCATCCGTGGGCGGCGCCTGCCAGAATTCTTTAAAGTCCTGAATAGACTCTGTGTATGCGGCCAGCCGCGCAGGCAGATCAGTTGCGCCAAAATCGTAGGCACCGTCATAAGCCAGCGACTCTAGCGCCATCAACAGTACTTGCTCCACCAGCTGCGTGTATTCGTCATTCGCACCAGCAACCACATAGCCCAATTTTTCTGTAGCCTTGATCAGCTTCTTGCCATCCTGTTTGATAGCAGCGCGCACCAGCGCCTTGTAGCCGTTTACAAACCCTGCCTTGAAATAGCGCGTGGCACCAAAGTCTAACAACACCAATTGCCCCGTCTCAGATTTATAGCGGTAATTGGCAAAGTTGGGGTCGGTTTGCACCATGCGCCAGCCGAAGAACTCCAGCAACATCAATTCCATCAAAGCACTGCACAAGCGGTCTCGATCTTCCTGCGGCAGATCAGCAATGGTTTCTATAGGCTCACTGGCCAAATAGGTCATCGGCAATACCTGTTCACGCACCAAGTCCTCGATGACCTCGGGAACCAAAAAGCGATCATCATCGGCGAGCGCTTCGCCGTAAGTTTTCAAGTGCTCCGCTTCTAGCAGGTAATCGGCTTCGTCACGCAATTGCTCCTTGGCATCTGCGAGCAGCGGTTTGATATCTATACCCTCCGGAAGCAGGCCAGAGACCCGCAACAAGCCACTGATATTATCTACATCGCTATCAATGCTGCGGGCGACACCGGGATACTGGATTTTAAGTACTATCTCACGACCATCCGGCGCATAGGCACGATGTACCTGGCCGATAGAAGCGGCGGCGATGGGCTTGGCATCAAAACCGTAAAACAGCTCTTCCCAGTCTTCGCCATACGCCTCGGTCATGGTTTGCTGCAACTGTTTGGGCGGCATGGAAAACCCATCAGAGCGCAATCGCGCCAAAATATCAGTCAGTTCAGGCGGCAAAAACTCGCCGGTTTCCATGGACAGCATCTGCCCCATCTTCATGGCGGCACCGCGCATATGGGCCAGCTCATCGGTGAGCCGGCGCGCATTGCCAGGCGTTAGCAACATATCCCGGGCGCGCGGACGCTCACCTTGTGCCAAACGCCTTGAGCCCTCGGCAATAAAACCGCCGGCCAGGCCGCCGGCCAACTTGGCCATTCGGCCCAGCCGACCCACGCGGGACGCGGGTACTGCACGAGATTTTTTATCTGCCAATAGATTCTCCAGAGCGCTGTTCCAGCCACGGTTGTATGTAAGGGAGTGCCACCGCATAGCCATTAAACTCGGCACCCAGCACAGAAATAAAAGTAAACACGCCACTGAGTTTGCGTGCGATCAGGGCGAACTCCCGCGACGGTACGGTAAAATGCGAACTGGCGGCATTTTTTGCAGCCTGCTTGCCAGCCCGGCGCAGCAGCGCTGACTTGCCCCAGCAATATTCACCGGCTGCATTAAGGCGCTCAGCAGGCAAATGTTTTGGGTCCTGCAGTGGTTCTAGCAGGTGTAGGCAAAAATCTACAAACAATTCCCGTGCCTCGTCACTGGCATCTGCAGGCAAACAACCCAGCCCGGTCAGCGCCCCCGCAATGCCTGCACGATCGCCGGTGAAACCAAAGGCGATGGTATTGCGCAGATGCACCAGAAAATACTCGGGACATTCGAGCATCGAGCCAAAATCAAGCAAAGCGAGTTTATCGGCAGCACCGCGTTTGCGTGGATCAATCTCTATCAGGTAGTTGCCGAAGTTAGGATCGCTCTGCAGCACCCCCCACTCAAACAACTCCAGAAAAAATAATTCCAACATCGCCTTGCCGAGACGCGTACGTCGCCTTTGCGACAGGCCTAATACTGCCTCCCCATTAACCAGACTACCCTCGATATACTCCATGGCCAGAACCTGTGGACCGGAGTACTCATCGATTACCCGCGGCACATGATAGGCAACATCGCTGTTGAGCGCCGCTACCCACTGCCCCATCTGACGACAAAAGCTGGCTTCGCGAAGATAATCGATCTCGGTGTGCAAATGCTCACGCATGGACTCCAGCCAGGCATCCAGCTCACGCCCACCTTTAATCCAGCGGGCGAGACGCAACATCCGCACCACCGCATCAAAGTCCTGATCGATCACCTCCGCCAGACCCGGGTACTGCACTTTCAGACAAATCTGCTCACCCGTGGCTGTTATGGTGGCACGATGCACCTGCCCGATAGAAGCCGCCGCGAGCGCGATGGGTTCGATGTCCAGCGCAGCCACAGACGCGCCCAGATCAGCCTGTAGTACCTTCTGCATCTGTTCCCAAGCTAGCGGCTCAGTTTGAGACTCCAACTCATGCAGCGCCTCCGTCAGGGCTGGCGGTAGAAAATGCTCGCCGAACATCGCCAGCATCTGCCCGATTTTGATGTAAGTGCCTTTCAGGCGCCCTAATTCGTCGACAAACCGCCGCGCTTCGCGACGCGCAAAGTCTGAACTCGACGCCGTCTGCTCAGATCCGGCGCCACGTTGCCGAATACTCTGCACAACCCCGTCTGCTGCTAAAGCAGAACCAGCGCGCAGACCCGCCAGAGAAGCCGTAACACTGCGCTGCAGGGCCGGCAATTTCCAGCGTTTAGATTTAGACGGCATTAACTTTCACTGACGGGAACGGGCTCCGTGACAAAATAAAACAGACAATCTGATGCGGCGATATCGGCGCGCGTGGTCGCCATAAACAGGTGCAGGCGACTGCGTGCAGAGAGTATACCATCGCGCACCTGGAAGAACTCCTCTACCGGGTGGCTGCAATCCCCTGCCACCACTTGCAGATGCGTCAGACCCTCTTCGCCCAGCCAGCCCAGGGCCGCGCCAGCTTCGAGGGCGGCAAAGTTATAGCGCTCTATGTCTTTGCGTATCGTCACATCACGATCGCGCAAGCCATGATCGGCATAATCAATACGCGAATGTTGCAACAATTCCAGCCGGTAGGGATGCTGGAACAAGGTCAGCGGACGCTCCTCTGCAAACACATGTGGCGCCATCAAGTACCGACCCAGCCCGGCACTGGCAACAAAATCTGCCGCATCATCAAGCGCCCCGCCCGCTTCGATGGTCACTACCGGGCATGCCAACGGCTGCTCCATCAACGAGCCCAACTGCAAGTCAGTGATAATCAGGTAATCCACGAACAACCCCACCAAACAGCGCGCTGCGGGAGTATCACTGGTTGCCACGGCAAAGCCATGACTGGAGCCAGAGGTATTATGTATATCAATCACTGCCTCCGGCTGACACTGATCGATATGCTGCAAGATGGCTTGCGCCAACAAGCCTTCGTTGTCGGTATAGGGCGGGGAGAAGCAGCGATTCAGATCACGCTTGCCTGGCAACTGGCGGAAATAAAATAAAGGTTCGGTGCGCGCAGCGGCAACGGAAGCAATGATGAAGACTGTATCGACAGCGGGCTGCTTACCGCTGCGCAACCACTGGTGCACCGCCTCCAATCCAGAGGGCTCATTACCATGCAACAGTGTAACCAGAACCCTGCAGCGGCTTCGGTCATGACCGTGCAGATGAATAGCGACAGGGCCCGGCAGGTCGCACAAGAAATCGCTGACCCGTGGTGCTACCGCTGCCGCTGAAGGCTGTTCCCATACCGTCAGCACCAGGTTGCCACCGGTGCACCCACCATCACGTTTTCAACGTATTCAGCCAGCATGGCGGCACAGGATTCTGCGACCGGTAGCGTCTGCCGATGCGCGGCAAAACGCCGCAACTGCCAACTTGCACCGTTACTCTTCATCGCCAAACGTTGCTGCAGAACCTCCCAGAGATGTTCCGTATCGCCACTAGTAACACCCAGCTCGGCGGTACCAACAGCGGCCAGCGGCAGTAATTCCCGAATCAATTCGGTGATCGGACGCAGCTCCAGGCCCACACCACCCGCTCGCGGCCAAATCAACTCCGCGTCTAGTCCAAACTGAGCCGCACGGTAGAAATTGTATTCAGCAAAGCGAAACGGCAGGCCGGCCATATAACTGTCAATACGATCTTGCAGGCCCACTGCCCAACCAATTGATAACGCCGCATTGGCCAACATATCGGTAATAGTCGGCCCCGCCGGCAAGGATCGAAATTCGATGCGTAAATGGCCGCCATCATGGTGATCATATACCGGACGGTTCCAGGGCCAAATTGTGCCGTGGTGTAAGCGCAACTCAGAGAACATGGGGCCGGATTGCTGTTGCTGCTGCTCCGGAAACAAGGCCGGGATCAACGGCGGATACAAGGCGACGTTCTCGGCGAACAGTTCCCAAGCGCCCTCGCGAACCCAGCCATGACCAAAAGACACCCGCGCCGGCTCACGCCAGCCGGGGTTATCGTGCTGACGGTAATCGACACTCTGCTTGAACAGGGCAATACGCGACTCCTGCCAGAGCCGGTGCCCGGCAATCAGCGGAGAGTTGGCCCCCAACGCCAGCACCAGTGGTGCGGTCAGCTGCGCCGCGTTGAACCATTTGGCAAAGTCCGCAGCCGGCACCCGTAGATGCACCTGAAAAGAGGTATTGGCGCCCTCTACTGTGACGCCCTCGCCGCGCAACGAGAGTGGGTCTTCTCCGTCTATATGAATGTCGTAGTCGGCGCCACGTAGCGCATTGATGCCACGATTAAGAGCGTGATAACGCGGTCGGTCAGACATATAATCCTGACTCAAGTGCGCCTGCTGCAGTGTCGGCAATATACCAATCGGCAAAATATTACAGTCCAGCGCGCGCGCCTCTTCCTGCAATCGCTGCATGAGCTGGCGCAACTCCCGTTCCATGGCTGCGAATGGGTGACCCTGCGCCGACACCGGCGTCATATTGAATTCGAGATTGTAACGGTTCAGCTCTGGCGTCAGCTGCGGATTGGCCATCTGCTTTAGCAAAGTTTCACTGATCGCCGCTGGGGCATAATCACTATCGACCAGATACAGCTCCAGCTCAGCACCAAAGCTCGGAGCCCTGACGTTAAGCGGCGGGCTCTTTAGCAGCTCTCGCAGGGACGTCAACTGCACCTGCAAGCGCCGCGCAAACTCTGCTCGCTCGCTGGGGCTGAAAGAATCCTTGTATATCGCGTCGCCCATCTGCCACCGATTTCGCTATCTTAAATCGCTAGAATAAAGCGTTAGTATCAATTCAAGCAATCGCTTAGATCAAGAATACGTGACACAACATAAACAGTGGCTATACCGCGTTCTTCGTTGTTATATTCACAGCCGGCAACAGTCTGCCAGCTGAATACACAATAACTAGACCGTAGCTAGACCTTAAGTCATCAATAGCGACACAGCTGACACAGACATTGGACACCGTCATCAAACACTGCGGAGAACATAATGATCAGCATGATTGGACTGGTTGGCAGCCTCGCGCTGCTAACGGTACTGGCCCTGCGTGGCTGGAACCTGTTTATAGCGGCACCACTGTGTGCGCTACTGATTGCTTTTAGTGGCAACATTCCAGTCCTGCCCAGCGGCGACGGCATCGCCTTTGTAACCACCTACATGGACGGCTTTGCCGGTTTCGTCGGCGCCTGGTTCTTGATGTTTCTGCTCGGCAGCCTGTTCGGCAAGTTCATGGAAGACACCGGCTCAGCCGATAGTCTGGCGCGCTGGATCGTCAATAAACTGGGAATGCAACACGCGGTCGCGGCGGTGGTCATGGCGTGCGCGATTCTTACTTATGGCGGCGTCAGCGTTTTTATCGTCGCCTTCTCGGTTTTTCCCATGGCTTTGAGTCTGTTCAAGGATGCCAATCTCCCACGTCGCTTCATTCCTGCGGCGCTGGCATTCGGCTCGGTGACATTTACGATGACGACCGCAGGATCGCCAGAGATCCAGAACTGGATTCCCATCAAATATCTCGGGACTTCACCCTATGCCGCCTGGGAAGTCAGCTTTATTGTTGCCGCCTTTATGGCGGCATTCGGCTTTTGGTGGCTGCGCCGCATGATTGGACGGGCAGTGGCCAATGGGGAGCATTTTGAGCACCGCCTGAGTGATCCCGAAATACCCGAGCGCGACTACCCGCATCCCGCCAGCGGATTACTGCCGCTGTTGGTGGTGCTGCTGGTTTCATTTTTCTTTCATGAGGCCTATGCCCAGTACGCGCTAATTCTCGCACTGGGTGGCGGCTGCATCAGTATCATGGTGATCAACTGGCGTCATTTCCACGACCTGTCTGGCGCCGTCAATGAGGGCACCAGTGGCGCATTAATTGCCATTGGTAACACCGCCGCCGTGGTTGGCTTTGGCACCGTCGCCAAGGCCTCGCCCGCATTTGCGGTCGCTGTTGAGGCGATGACAGGCATTCCCGGCAACGAGCTGATCGGCGCCGCCATAGCCGTCACCGTAATCGCGGGCTTGACCGGTTCAGCATCCGGCGGACTGTCTATAGCACTACCGGTACTGGCGCCCTATTACACTGACGTCGGCGTCAACCCTGACCAGTTGCATCGCATTTCATCCATTGCTTCCGGCGCGCTCGATTCACTGCCCCACAATGGCTATGTCGTCACCACCGTGCGGGCTATTTGTGGCGAAACCCATCAAAGCGCCTACTGGCCGATCGCCGCTCTGACTGTGGTGGTGCCGACCATTGGCCTGATCTTGGCGGTGACGCTGATGCAGTGGATCTAACTGTCATTGGCAATCAGGTCAGCGCGGCATAGGCATCCAGCGCCCGCTGCCGCGCAAAGCGGTGCTCTACCAGCGGCTTCGGATAGGTCGCCCCCAGTTCTACGCCGGCTGCCTCCAGCACCTCAGGAGGCGCCTCCGCAGGCTCATGCAGGTACTTGGCGGGTAATTCTGCCAACTCGGGGACCCAGCGCCGTACGTAGTCCCCGGCCTTATCAAATTTGGCGCTCTGCAGAGTCGGGTTAAAGACCCTGAAGTAAGGTGAGGCATCTGCACCACTGCCCGCCACCCACTGCCAGCCGCCAACGTTGTTGGCAAGATCAGCGTCAACCAGCGTATCCCAGAACCACGCTTCGCCGTCGCGCCAATCGATCAGCAAGTGTTTACTGAGAAAGGATGCCACGATCATTCTGACCCGGTTGTGCATGACCCCGGTCTGCCACAACTCGCGCATACCCGCATCGACTATCGGATAACCGGTTTGACCACGCTGCCAGGCCAGCAACGCCTGCGGATGTGACTGCCAGGGAAACGCAGAAAAACGCGGACTGAATGGCTGCGAGACAATTTGCGGGTAGTGGAACAACAGGTGGCGATTAAACTCACGCCAACCCAGCTCGGCCAGAAATTTGTCTATCTGGGGACCTAATTCCGGCCTCTCCCGTGCCTGTTGCTGTGCCGCATGCCAAACACTGCGCGCTGAGATTTCACCGAAGTGCAAATGCGCAGACAGTCGTGATGTCGCCCCCAGACCTGGAAAATCCCTGCCGGCGGCATAGTCCTCGACCGTCTCACGTAAAAACTCTCCCAGACGCTGCTGTGCGCCAGCGGTACCTGGCTGCCACAGACTTTCCCAGCCCTGCGCCCAATCGGGCGCCTGGGGCGCCAACTGCAAACTGGACAAAGGCTCAGTGGTGCAGTCTCCCGCGTAGAATCTCAAAGTCGTCGGTGCCGGCACCGGAAATGCTGGCTCCACCAGACGCCGACAAGCTTTCCAAAACGGGGTAAATACGCGGAATGGCGTGCCCTGGCCGGTGGCCACAGCCTCCGGCTCAAACAACAACTGACCGGGATAACGCCGACACGTCAAACCCTCATCATCCGCACGACGCGCTAGCTCAACCTCCAAACCTATTTGCGCCGGCTCGTAGGCCCGCGTGCACACGATTCCATTAGCGCCAGTCTGCGCCGCGATTTCCATCAACACGTCGACGCTCTTGCCCTGCCGCAATATCAACTCACCGCCAAGACCCTGCAACTGCGCGCGCAACGCTAGCAGACTGTGATGCAGCCACCAGCAACTGGCACCCCCGGGCGCTCGTAAACCAGCACTCTCAGTGTCATAAATGTAACAACATATCAGCGGCTGATCGCTGGCGGCGGCAGCGGCCAAAGCGGGCAGATCCATCAGCCTCAAGTCATCGCGAAACCATACGATGAGCGGCGCTTGTGCGTCACTCATCAGCAGGTACGCCAGGGTTTGCCCTGACAGACAGCGCGCAAGGCACAGTCCGAGGTACAGCCTCTGCAGGGCAAACCGGCCGGTATTGCCACGTCGTGGGCTACGCCATTTTGGCCGGGCTGCAAAGAACCGGCCTGCTCGACGGTAGTGGAGCTGTTATCTTTCATGATCATTCCTGCTGCGGCTAAGCCCCTTTGTACGCAAACCAGAGCAAATTGGAGCAGCCAAAAACACCAATCAAGATTTGCAACGAGTTCACATGCCTGAAGGGAGGGCAATCCAAACTGTATCAGCCGCGTATACTAGCAAATAGCGATCAAATAATTTGTCGATTCAACCGCGGAGCCCACAGTCATGAGAATTCCCCTAGCCCTTGTCCTTTTTATCGGTAGCCTGTCTGTCCAGGCTGCCTGTCCTGACTACCTCGATCACTCTATGCGCCAACTGCATTCCAAAGCCGAAGTTAATTTGTGCAGCGCCTTTGAGGGTAAGCCCATGCTGGTGATCAATACCGCCAGCCACTGTGGCTACACGCCTCAGTTCAAGGGGCTGGAAGCCGTCTACCAAAAGTATAAAGAGCAAGGACTGGTAGTGGTTGGCTTCGCCAGCGACGATTTCAAGCAGGAAGACGATGATGAAGCCAAGGCTGCTGATATCTGCTTCGTCAATTTTGGCGTGACCTTTACCATGCTGGCACCCAGTCACGTGCGCGGAGAGAACGCCAACCCGGTGTTTCAGGAACTGGCCCGCCAAACTCGTGCACCGAGCTGGAATTTTAACAAATATCTGATTAATGCCCAGGGTCAGGTCGTCGAGCATTTTGGCAGCAATACCAAACCCGAAAGCGAGTCGCTTCAGGCAGCGATCGAAAAAGTCCTGTAACCGCTGAACTGGGCGATTGCCGCTACGCAGGCGCCCAATAAACGCTATAATCATGCCCCTCTACTGACGGGATCCGCATGAGTATATTTGATCAGGACAATCAGCCCTTCGATGATGCCAATCTCGCACTGCATATCGAGAGGGCGCTGGCCATTGCCGCCCCCGATGACAGGCTGGACGCGGTTATCTACCGGATTGTGCAACGCCTGTTCAAACCCACTCTGGTAAACACAGAGAATGTGCCTGAGCAGCCCTGTCTGTTTATCGGTAACCATGCGCTGTTTGCGTTTGATGGCGCCATTCTGGCACCGACTATGCTGCGTCAAATGGGCCGCTTTCTGCGTCCGCTGGGTGACAAATTCCTCTGGAACTCTGCCAGTGAAGAGTTTCTTCTGCGCCGCGGTGCCGTGATTGGGCACCCCGATGTCTGCGCGGCGTTAATGGATGCTGGCGAAGACCTACTGGTATTCCCGGGCGGAGCACATGAGGCCACCAAAACTGAAGCCGAGCGCTACACCCTGCTCTGGAAGCAACGTCTGGGCTTCGTCAGAATGGCGGCCTACCACGGCTACCGCATTATGCCGTTTGCCATGGTGGGACCTGACGAATTTTACAGCCATCTGGTAGAGGGCGAGGACCTGCCCGATACAGCGCTCGGGAAACTCTTAACGCAGCTCGGTGTCTTCAATGAAAACACCCGTCCAGACATGCTGCCCCCCGTGCCATTGGGTGCCCTCGGCTCGCTCTTCCCCAAACCGCAGCGCTGTTACATCCAGTTTGGCGAAGCGGTTGATCTAAGCGCCTACCGCGGTAAAAAACTCGGCAAGAAGCAGCTGCACACCCTGCGCCAGCAGGTTGCTGATGATATCGAAGAAATGCTGGGCGATCTGCTACGTTATCGCGAACGCCATAAGCGCGAGGACGGTCTGCTGCGCAGACTACTAACCGTCTGAAATCCTTCAAGAGCACCCTGCTCCGCTCCTCTACTACTGCCTTGTCCAAGCTGCTAACGCGCGTTAACGGGGCGCGCTATGTGCAAAGCGTTGCTGCCATTGTGGCATTACTGCTCACCGGTACCGCCACGCTCTCCACTGCAGCCACACTGCCACTGGAAGCCTGTCAACTCAGCGCCGCCAAAGGACTGATCGCACAGCGTGCACAGTGCGGCACGCTGCTGGTCGCTGAGAATCCCGCACTGCCTGAAGGCCGCCAGATACCTCTTAACGTGGCTATTATCCGATCACGTAGCAACGAACCCGCGGCCGATCCGGTGTTCTTTTTCGCCGGGGGTCCTGGCCAGGCGGCGATCACCGCGTTCCCCGCCGCCATGCAGGCGCTGCAGCAGGCAGCAGCGGATCGCGATGTAATACTGATCGACCAGCGCGGCACTGGCGGCTCTAACCCATTGCGCTGCCCGCCACCTGAAGACATTAACGCCATGCTGCAAACACCCGCGCCCGGCGAGCTCGAACGCTTCACCGCAGAGTGCCTGGCACAACTGGACGCCGACCCCCGCTTTTACACGACCGCCATTGCCGTATCTGACTTTGACCAGGTGCGCGCCAGCCTGGGTTACCAGCAGATCAATCTGCTAGGAGTTTCCTACGGCACGCGCGTTGCCCAACAATACCTGCGCCAGTATCCGCAGCACGTTCGCAGTGTGATTCTTGACGGGGTAGTCCCCAGCGAACTAATTTTGGGACTAGAGCACGATACCAACCTGGAACAGGCCCTCAATGAAACGTTTTCCGCCTGCCACCAGGATTCGGACTGCACGCAACGCTTTCCCGATCTGAGCGCCAGCTATCAAAACTTACGCCAGCAGGTGGCAGAGCACCCTGTAACGATTACCGTGCCGCTGCCAGCCAGTGGGACCAGCCAAGAGCTGATTTTCAATCGCCAGCTGCTGACACTGGCACTGCGCATCCTCGCCTATTCCTCGGAAAACCGCGCGCTGCTGCCATTATTGGTGCACGAGGCGGCGCATAGTAAAGATTATGAGCGGCTGGGCGCACTGGCCCTAATGATATTACAGGAGCTGAATCAGAGCATTTACGCTGGTTTGGAGACCTCCGTGATGTGTGCGGAAGAAGTCCCTTTTTATCCGACGGAGATTGCGCCCAGAGATACGCTGATGGGAGACTCGTTAATCACTCTGGCACGTCAACAATGTGCATTGTGGCCACATGGAACCGTCGCTGAAGATTTTCACAGCCGTTTCACCAGCACAACACCTGTGCTCCTGTTATCCGGCCAATACGACCCGGTGACACCGCCGCGCTATGGCGAACTGGCTGTCCAACAATATGCTTCCGGTCTCCACCTGGTCGTGCCCGGAGAAGGTCACAACGTCAGCGGACGCGGCTGCGTACCCGAACTGATCGCTGACTTTATCAGCACAGCAGTGGCTGGCGAACTCGATACCTCCTGCCTTGAAAACATGGGCGCAACGCCATTTTTCACTACGCTGACGGGGGCGGAGCCATGATCAGCGTACACAACTTATGTAAACGCTTCGGCACGGTACAAGCAGTTGATGGCGTCACCTTCAGCGCCGCCGATGGCGAAGTTACCGGGCTGCTGGGCCCCAATGGTGCAGGCAAGACCACCACGCTGCGCATGCTGTATAGCTTGCTGCCGGCAGACAGCGGACAGATTCTGGTTGACGGTGAAGAATTGGACGCGGACAACCACGCGTTGCGCTCACGACTGGGTGTGGTGCCCGATGCCAAAGGGCTCTACCCGCGTCTGACCGCGCGCGAGAATATTACCTATTTTGGTCGCATGCAGGGGCTGGAGAAAGATTTTATAGCGCAACGCATTGAGCAACTCAGCAGCGTGCTGGGCATGGAGGATTTACTCGAACGACGCTGCGATGGCTTCTCGCAAGGGCAGCGGGTCAAAGTTGCCATTGCCCGTGCACTGATTCACCAGCCACGCAACATTCTGCTCGACGAGCCCAGCAATGGCCTTGATGTCATGAGCAATCGTGCTCTACGCCAATTCATTCTCGATAGACGCGCTGCCGGGGACTGCATCGTACTGTCGACGCACATCATGCAAGAGGTCGCCGCGCTCTGTGATCGTATTGTAGTGATCGCTGCAGGCCGTGTAATCACCAGCGGCGCGCCGGAAGAAATTCTGGCGCAAAGCGGCGAGAGCACGCTGGAGGATGCCTTTGTCACTCTGGTCGGGGCTGCCGCAGAAGGACTGATGGCATGAATATCGTCGGCGTGGTGTTCGCCAAAGAGGTGCGCGACAACCTAAGGGATCGGCGCACGGTGCTTAGCACCCTGCTATTCGGCGCCCTGCTGGGACCGCTGATATTCGCCGTTATTTTTAATCTGATGATCGAACAACAGGTGAGCCAGGCGGAAGCCCAATTGGTACTGCCCATTGCGGGTGCTGAGCACGCGCCCAACCTGATCGCCTACCTGCGCCGAGCGGGCGTGGAGATAACCGAGGCTCCTGCCGCCGCGGAGGAACTGGTAGCAGCACGCGAGATCGACTTTGCTCTGCGCATCGGCCCGGACTACGGCACCAACTGGCGCGCCGGAGATCCAGCGGTGGTGGAGCTGATTGCCGATACCACCCGGCGGCAGGCCGCCACCAACCTGCAACGGGTGCGCGCACTACTGGCACGCTACAGTCAAACAGTGGGCGCTCAGCGCCTGCAGCTACGCGGTATCGATCCGCTGTTGGCACAAGCCGTAGCGACCCGTCAGGTTGATGTTTCAACACCCCAGAGCCGCGGCGCGGTGCTGGTGGGGACACTGCCTTTCTTTCTGCTCATGACCGTTTTCACCGGCGGGCTCTATCTGGCTATTGACGCCACTTCCGGGGAAAAGGAGCGGCAATCTCTGGAGCCGCTGCTCATTAATCCCGTACCACGCTGGCAAATCATGCTGGGCAAGGTTCTGGCAGCCGCGTTGTTTAGCAGCACCAGTCTGGCCATCGGACTGGTGGCTTTTCACTTCGCCATGCAAACGATCCCCGCGGCGGCCATGGGGTTTCAGATCAACCTGGGCTGGGCTGTCATCGCGCAGTGCTTTTTAATCGCCTGGCCGCTCACCCTTATAGCCAGCTGTGGACAGTGCATTCTCGCTGCCTTCGCGCGCGGCTTCCGGGAAGCCCAGGCGTATGCCTCGATTCTGACTTTCGTGCCCATGGCACCTTCATTGTGGCTCAGCCTGAGCCCGGTCAAGGAGCAATTCTGGATGACGGCTGTACCACTGCTATCACAAGTCGTGCTGCTCAATAGCACGGTGCGCGGTGATAGCGTGCCGCTGCTCTGGTTAGCCACTAGCTGGCTTGGCAGCCTGACCCTGGGTCTGGCGCTATGTTGGGTCGCCAGTGGACTGTACAATCGCCCCGGTCTGGTGGTATCAAACCCGCAGTGAGCCGGGCCCTAGGAGTTTTTCATGACTATCGCTTCAGACAGCGCAGTGGCGCTACCTTTTGATAATAGCTACGCGCGTTTGCCAGAGCATTTTTACGCGCGCCTGCAACCGCAACCGGTCTCCGCCCCAGAACTTATAGCCAGCAACCGCCCACTGGCCGAATACCTGGGTATTGACCCACACTGGCTGGAATCTGCGGATGGCATTGCGACCATTGCCGGCAATCACTTCCCGCAGGGCGCAGAGCCTATCGCCACAGCTTATGCCGGACACCAATTTGGCGGCTGGAACCCGCAGTTGGGTGACGGACGCGCTCTGCTTATCGGCGAATTGCTTGCCAGCGATGGCGCCCGCTTTGATTTGCAACTCAAAGGCTCAGGACCAACCCCCTGGTCACGCGGTGGCGATGGACGCTCGCCGCTGGGCCCCGTACTGCGGGAGTATCTTGTCAGCGAAGCGATGGCCACTCTGGGCGTACCTACCACCCGTGCACTGGCTGCCGTGAGCACTGGCGAGCAGGTATGGCGCGAGCAATCAGAGCCCGGTGCCATCCTCGCCAGAGTCGCCTCCAGCCATATTCGTTTTGGCACCTTTCAGTACTTCGCCGGGCGCGGCGATACGGCGGCGCTGGAATTATTGGTAAAACATGTCAGTGCTCGCCACTTTCCAGAGATCGCCGGCAACGAGAACCTGGCTCTGGCTATGTTTGAAGCAGTGCTGGAGCGGGTCGCCAAATTAGTGGCCAAATGGCAACTGTTCGGCTTCATTCACGGCGTGATGAATACCGATAACATGTTGCTCTGCGGAGAAACCATAGACTATGGCCCCTGCGCTTTCATGGAACAGTTTGATATCAACACGGTATTCAGCTCTATCGATAGGCAGGGCCGCTACGCTTATGGCGCGCAACCGGGTATCGCCCACTGGAACCTCAGCTGCCTGGTACAAACTCTGTTACCGCTGCTCGATCCGCAGGCGGAGACCGCGGTACAGCTTGCGCAAGCTGCTCTGGATCGGTTTCCGGTTGTGTTTCAGGACGCCTACAACAGTGGCATGCGCCAGAAGCTGGGACTACAGGATAGCCGTGACGGCGATGACGAACTGTTTGCCGACCTGCTGGCGATGATGACCAAACAGGAACTGGATTTTACGCTGTGCTTTCGCCGGCTCACCGAATTGGCGGCACCAGCAGATTCCACGCTTGCCGTTACCGAACTACTGCAACTGGGCGATGAGTGCGAGCCCTGGCTGCAGCGCTGGCAGCAGCGCCAGCGTGAAGATAGCGCCAGTGAACAGCAAAGCGAACAAATGATGCTGGCAGCGAACCCAGTGTTTATCCCGCGCAACCACTTGATTGCCGAGGTTATCCACGCTGCCCAGCACAACGCTGACTTGAAGCCCTTTCAGCAATTACTAGCCGCCCTCGCAAGACCTTTCAGCTACAGCCCGGAGCTGGTCCATTTTGCCACCCCGGCGCGTCCGGAGCAGGCAGTTCAGCAGACTTTTTGTGGCACCTGAGCCAACGCTACTACTCAGCGTAAAAACCGCCATATAAGCTCCGCTCTAGTAGTCTCGCACAGAAGCTCACAGATTTTTGCGACAGAGTCCACAGTTTCATAGATAGTACTTTGCGGCGACTTGAGCACCTGCATAAAGTTAGTACTTCGAAACTCACGTTCAGGAAACTTCGTGAAAGCATGCTGTGAACAAGAAAATCGCGCCCTAAAGACCCAAATGGCGCATTTGCGAGCCCGCGATCCACTGACTGGCCTCTACAACCGCCAACACTTCATGCGGCTGCTCAAGGCCGAACTGGAAACCGAGCGCCCCGCGCTGGTCAAAGCCCTCATTTACATACGACCCGACCAATTTAGCTCGATTGATGCGCGTTACGGACCAGAAGACAGTGATGCCCTGCTGAAGCGACTGGCGGAAGAGATCGAAAAATCCTGCGACCGCAACTCCGTGGCGGCACGCTTCGGAGGCAATGTGTTTACCCTGCTGGTACTCAGCAGCACCATGGACGATGTGATCACTCGCTGCCAGCAACTCATCGACAACATCGGCAAGAAAGTTTTTAGCCCGGGTGGGCAGGCAACTCTGGTCACACTCAGTCTGGGCGTAGTAGAGCTGCGCTCGGGCATCGACAATAGCAATCGCGCTTTCTTGCTGGCTCAGGCCGCTAATCAAAAGGCTCGCGCCAATGGCGGCAATCAGGTTTGCATCGATCAGGCGGAAGCGGACGATGCCGCGGCCGCCAATGATCAGGATGGAGTCTGGCTAAAGCGAATACGTCGCGCCATCCAGCATGACCAGTTCCAATTGGTATACCAACCCATAGCCTGTCTTGGCGAGGATGCCAATAACTGTCAGGACGTGCTCCTGCGCCTACAAGGCGACAGTGATGAAGCCATAGCCCCGGGCGAGTTTTTGCCCGCGGCCGAACGTGGCGGCCTGATGCCAGAGATTGATCGCTGGGTAATCAGCGCAGCTTTTGCCAAATCAGCGCAGCGTGAAAACGAAAGCAAACCCGCCCAATTATTTCTGCGCCTTTCCGAAGCTACTCTGCTGGATGACCAGTTTGAAGCCTGGCTGGCCCACCACTACGGTGACTGCAGACTCGTGGATAACGCCATCATTTTGCAGGTCAATGAAGATGATGCTGCCCGCAATGTCGGGCGCCTGCGCTCGCTATCCGATCTATGCCAAGCGCTAGGCATGGGGATTGCCATTTCCCACTTTGGAGTTGCGCCTAACTGCATGCAGATACTGGAGCTGATACCACTAAGCTATGTCATTATCGATGGCTTGTTCCTCGGTAACCTCAATGACGAGGAACGCCTCAAACAACTTGAAATCATCGTCGGCAATGCCCACGAGCATGGTATTCCTGTGATCGCCAGCCAAGTCGAAAATGGCCGTGAACTGGCCGTGCTGTGCTCCATCGGCATTGACTATGTACTCGGCTATATCGTGCAGGAACCGGATGCAGAAATGCCCGACCGGGCGGCGGATTTGGCCACATAGGACCAAACAAAAGCCTGAAAAATTAGTAAACTGACACGGCAACCACCGGGTGAAACCAAAGGAGACAGCCGTGACAACTCAACACTACGACGTCATCATTGTTGGCGCCGGCCTCTCGGGCATTGGCGCCGCCTGGCATCTGCAGAACCAGTGTCCTGACAAAAGCTATGCCATCCTCGAAGGCAGAGCTACCATGGGCGGCACCTGGGATCTGTTTCGCTACCCGGGCATTCGCTCTGACAGCGATATGCATACGCTAGGCTATAATTTCAAACCCTGGCTGAATGCCAAAGCCATCGCGGACGGCCCCTCCATTCGAGACTATATTCGCGAGACCGCCGCGGAGAACCGGATCGAGCAGCGTATCCACTATAACCGCAAAGTCAGCGGTGCCCACTGGGATAGCCCCAGCGCCCGCTGGCTTTTGCAAACACAACACAGTGACGGCAACAGCGAGGAAGAATACAGCTGTAATTTTCTAATGATGTGCGCCGGCTATTACAGCTATGAAGGCGGCTACAAGCCCGACATACCAGGTCGTGATACCTTTGCGGGTGACTGGATTTACCCGCAGGAATGGCCCGAAGCACTCGATTACAGCGGCAAAAAAGTGGTGATTATCGGTTCCGGAGCCACTGCGGTAACCTTGCTACCGGCTATGGCGGAGCAGGCCAGTCACGTCACCATGCTCCAGCGTACACCGACCTACATGGCCTCTAAACCCGCGGTAGACAAACTCGCCAACCTGCTGCGCAAAATCCTGCCGGAAAAGTGGGCTTATGCCCTCACCCGCTTCAAAAATACCAGTATGCAACAGATTCTGTATCACCGTACCCGCACCAAGCCGGAGCAGGTCAAGAAGCTAATACTGGATCGCGTGCGTGAACAAATGGGCCCGGATTACGACATCGACACCCACTTTACCCCCGACTATAACCCCTGGGACCAGCGCCTGTGCCTGGTACCGGACAACGACCTGTTTACTACGGTCAAATCCGGCAAGGCCGACGTGGTCACCGATCATATTGAGCAGATTACCGCTCAGGGCATCCAGCTGCGTTCGGGGGAGTTTCTACCCGCGGACATTATTGTCTGCGCCACCGGCCTCAACATGGTGGTAATGGGGGAACTGGAGCTGAGCGTCGATGGTGAACCCGTCGATTTAGCCAAGACCTGGAGCTACAAGGGCCTGATGACAACGGCAGTCCCCAACCTGGTTTCAACCTTCGGCTATATTAACGCCTCCTGGACCCTGCGCGCCGACCTCACCGCCGAATGGTGCTGTCGCCTACTCAATCACATGAGTAGCATTGGGGCTCAGCAGGTAGTGCCCACTTTGCGTGATGGAGAAGAGTCCATGTCTGCGAGACCCTGGATTGATGACTTCAGCGCCGGCTACATGCAGCGGGAAATGCATCGGTTTCCACGCCAGGGCGATCACGAACCCTGGGTGAACCCGCAAGACTACGGCAAAGACAAAAAAATGTTTCGTACTGGACCACTGGAAGACGGTGCACTTGTATTCAGCAGTCCGGCTGAGAGGAATACCAAAGCGGCCTGAGTAGAGCCTGGCTCAGAACACACCCTGCAGCAGTAGACCCACCAGGAACAGCCCGGTGAAGCGACGGGTGTGTGAGAAGGCAAAAGCAGAGAACCACAGCGGCCAAACCCCCGCTGGCAACTCCGCTGGCGCCTCTGCAGGCTTGGGTTCGCTGAACACCTGCAGCAGCTTTTTAAAGTCCGCCAAATTCAGCAGCACCAACAGTAAGCCCCAGTGCCACACGCCCAATAGCACCAGCGCTACCGTACCCAGGTATTGCAGCATCAACATGGCGCAGACCCAATAACGGGCACTTACCTCACCCAAAATAACCGGCAACGTATGCACACGCTTGGCGGCATCAAGCTCCAGCTTGTCGATATGCTTGCCGAACAGTACCGAGGTCGGACCTAAGGCGTACAGTAGACTCAACCAGGTCACTGGCCAGCTCCACTCACCCGCCAACACGTAATAAGTGCCGCCCACCATCAACGGGCCCCAAACCAACAATACCGCGGGCTCACCGAGGCCAAAGTACTTGAGCGGCCAAGTATAAAACAGCACAAAGAACGCGCCTGCAAGCAGCAGACTCAGGGTCACTCCTCCAGACTGCCAGACCAGATATAGACCCGGAACCAGAGCCAGCATCGCAGTGACTGCCACATAACCCCAGAATTGGCGTGGCGTCAGCAGCTCATCTTCGAGCACATGCACACCGTACTGGTTGCGGTAGTAGTTGTCTTTATCAATGCCGCGTCGGGAATCGGTATAGTCGTTGAGCAAGTTATTGGTGGCATGGGCCATCACCAAACCGAGCGCGCACAGACACCACACCGCAAAGTTGAAGTGACCATCAAAGCCCGCCAACAGACCGCCCAGCGCAGCCGACATCAACGTCATAAACAGAACGGAGGCGCGAGTGGCAACGAGCCAGCGCGCCACAATGTCCAGCCGCTGCCATTCCTGCAAAGACAGCTGTGGCATGGTAATAAGGGCTTGCGCCCAGACTCGGGGATTCATCGTAACTATGGGACCAACTGATAATTTAATCGTGCAACTGTTGCAAACAGATGCTCTAGACCCGCAGGATAAACGGCTACCGAAGTGGTTACAACCAAAGCACCTTCAGATGCAGCGGGCTAGGGATTTTCAAGCGGTGGAAACTGGACACGCCTTTGGTATCCATTTGTGACGACGCCCTGTTTATCCGCAAGGACAACATCCATAACCCGCTGTTGCGACTACTGAAACTCCCACACTATATTCTCAGCGTTTTTCGACAGGTGGACTGCGTGACTACGCCGCAGACTAGACGCGGCGAGCAGAATATCTGGCCCTGCCAGAGGATCTGGAGGTGTTGCGTCCCAAGCCCTATTCCCAGCCGGCGAGAGCGCCCGTGGTCATTGGCTGGTTCGGCTCCCCCAGCACCGAAAAATTCCTACACCTGCTGGATGATGTGTTTATGCAGCTTGCCCGCGGCAGTGCCCGCTACCTTGATCTTTATCAGCAGGTGCTGAAAGCCACCGATAAAGAGCTTGCCTAATGCGCCGCTGCCACTCAGAATTAAAACAATTCATCCGGTTTTTTTGATTGGGGACAGATCATGAGTAACACCGAATCAGGCATCGCGCAGCTGCGCAGCATGGCACGAGAGAGCGCGGCCCACGCCGAGGCGGGAACACTGCCACTGGCAGACAGTATTGTGGAGATCGCCTCCGAGCACTACTACGACGAGCAGCGCTGGAAACTGGAGATGGATCGTGTGTTTCGCCGTATTCCATTGATGCTTGCCGCCACCTGTGAATTACCCAACCCCGGCGACTACAAATCCACCACTGCGGTTGGCCTCCCCATCATCATCTCCAGAACGGAAGATGGTAGCGTGCGCGCCTTTGCCAATATCTGTGCTCATCGTGGCGCCGTTGTTATGCCTGAAGGTTGCGGTAACACTCACCGCTTCACATGCCCCTATCATGCGTGGTCCTATAATCCTGAAGGAGAGTTGACCGGCGTATTTTCCGCCAAAGATTTTGGTGATCTCGATAAGAGCAAGCTCGGCCTGCGTCCGCTACCGGTGCTGGAGCGCAGTGGCCTGATCTGGGTTATTCCCAATCCCGACGCCGAGCTGGATATTGCCAATTTCCTCAGTGGCTACGACGCCGTGCTGGATCAATTCAATTTCGCCGGTTGGCACATGTTCTCGCAGCGCCGGGTCGACGGGCCCAACTGGAAAATAGCCTATGACGGCTATCTCGATTTGTACCACCTGCCCATTCTCCACAAGGATACTTTTGGCAGCGATTTTCCTCACCGCGCTATGTACCACAGCTGGGGACCTCATCAGCGCGCCTCATCACCGGACCCATCACTGGTGCCGTTGATGCAAAAGTCTGAAGAGGAATGGCCAGACAGCTCACTCCTGACCGGCGTCTGGACCATATTCCCGCATGTGTCTATCGCTTCCTTCGACGGCGGTGGACGCGGCGTTATGCTTTCGCAGCTGTTCCCCGGCGAGACGCCACAGGAATCCTATACGATCCAGAATTATATGATGGAAAAGCCTCCCTCTGAAGAACAGGAGGCGGCCGCCACCGAGCAATTCGAGCTACTCAAGTACGTGGTGGAAACCGAGGACTACGCGACAGGCCTGTTACAACAGCAGGCACTGATGACCGGGGCCAGGAAGACCGTTATGTTCGGACGTAACGAAGGCGGCGGCCAGAATTTCCACCGCTGGCTAGACCGCATTCTGAGCACCGAAGATGCTGATCTGGACGCTTTGTTCACATCCGACGAAAGCTAACTACCTGAGGCTGCACACGTGGATCTGGTACCTTACGCTATACCTTTTTTCGCCTTATCAATACTGCTTGAGATGGCTTGGGACAAGCGTAAGGGAAGCGGCTACTATCGCCTCAATGACGCTATTAACAGCCTTAGCATGGGGATCCTCAGAACCAGCTCCGCGCTGGTGATCTTTGGCTTTGGTACAGTGCTACTGCTGCAATTGGGCGAACAATACCGTCTGTTTGATATTTCAACAGATAGTGCGCTGGCCTGGGTATTGGCCTTTATCGGCTATGACTTTCTGTACTACTGGTTTCACCGCGTCAGCCACGAACGGCAGGTACTGTGGGCATCCCACGTCGCCCATCACCAGAGCGAGGAATACAACCTGACCACAGCGCTGCGTCAAACCAGCACCGGTTTCCTGCTCGGCTGGATATTTTACGTACCCAGTTTTTTGCTGGGGGTGCCGCCAGAAATGTTTATTACCGTCGCCTCGGTCAACCTGCTTTACCAGTACTGGGTACATACCCGGTTCGTCCCCAAGCTGGGCTGGTTTGAATGGGTGTTCGTGAGCCCCTCCAATCATCGCGTGCACCACGCCCGCAACCCACGCTATCTGGACCGCAACTACGGCGGGGTGTTTATCCTCTGGGACCGACTGTTCGGCAGTTTTCAGGAAGAGTTGGACGAAGAGCCCGTAGAATTTGGAATATCCAAGCCATTACACAGTTGGAATCCGCTGTGGGCCAATCTACACCTTTACCGCGATATGCTGGCAAGCAGCTGGAATACACCGCGCTGGCGCGACAAACTGTATTTATGGGTGGCACCACCGGCCTGGCAGGTGCCAGGTCAGGCGGCGCCAATCCAGACTGGTCCGTTGCCCAAGTATGATCCCGATTGCGGTCCCGCTGCACGCACCTATGCACTGCTGCTGATATTGGCCATGTTCGTCTGGGGCAGTTACTACCTGGTCGGCTTCGCGGATCAGAACTATGCCGCCAGACTGGCCGGGTTTGCATTGATTCTGACTACTCTCATGGAGGCCGGCGCGGCGCTGGAGAACAATTCAAAACGCTGGTATAGCCTGTTCCGGCGCGGTGCGCTTAGCGGCAGTCTGGTCTGGCTCGGCTACCACGCTGAGCCGCAGTTGGCTGCCATCTGCTATAGCCTGGCCCTGGTGGCACCGATACTAGGCTGGCGGCTGACGAGCAGCACCCGGAAGGCATCTGGTCCACTCAGCCAGAGCTAACCGGGCTAATCCACAGTCGCGCAACATACTGCTCAGCCGGGCAAGACTATAGACTCGAACACACCGCTCAGCTACCCGCGCCATCAACGTCAAGCCCAGCCATCACGGTAAACCCACCGGTGTGCAGCTGCGACTCATTGAGAACTGTGCCTTCGCGCTCTAGCCAGGCATGCGCAAACAACTGACTACCCTTACGCGCCACACCCACTCGCATCTCTGCCAGCACCCCATGGCGGGCCAGAATGGCCTGTAAAGTCAGCGACCGGGTCAGACACCGCGGCCGCAGGGGACCACGATACCAACGAGTGGGCTCAAGTTTAGGCATAACGGCAGACAGCGGCGCAACTGCCAGACAGCGGCTGCGCTGCGGCCGCGCCAATAAAAATCGCTGGCAGCGCCGCCAGCCCAAACAGCGAACCAGCAAGGCAACCAATGGGGTCAACCCAATAACCTGCCACTGCAGCTGTTGCAGCTGCCAAAAGTTCATTGTTGCAGACTCATTCTTGTAGGCTCAATGTTGTGCGTTCAGTCTGCTCAACCCACCGCCGGGGAATTGCCCGCAGACACGGACTGGCGAAACGCAAAGGACTACCATGCGCCAGTATTGCCGTGCATTATAGGCACATGAATTTAAATCAGAAAGTTACCCTCTCCAGCGAGGCGCTATCCCAGCAAGTCTCGGGTGAAACCGTGATCATGGATCTGGCCAGCGAGACTTATTTCGGACTGGACCCGGTAGGCACGCGCATCTGGGAATTACTGCAGACTGAGCACAGCCTGCAGTCGGTTTTCGATACACTTCAGCAAGAATACGATGTAACCGCCACCACGCTGTCCGAGGATCTCGAGAAGCTGCTGCGTGAACTCCAGCAGGCAGGCTTGGCCACTTTAACAGCGCCCTGAGCGACAACGACTCGAGCACGCAACCCGTCATACAATACCGCTTATTTGACCTCGTTATCCAATCTGACCGGCCGCTGCCCGAACTGGCCCAATGCAAGGCTGAGCAAAGCGACCTGCACCAGCAGATTCTAGATAGGCGCAATTGCGCACTTCATCAAACAGCATCGAACGATGCGAATCGACACTCTGGTAACCCGCCGCTGGTAAATTTCACCTGCCTGCGCTCAACCTTCAATCTTAGCGGTATGCTGTACCCAAGCCAGCATAATTGACAGGTCTATGGAAAAAAACTACCGTGCCAACAACCACAGGCGATAGAGCCCGGCACCTTAATCATGAAAACAACCGTTACAACTGCACTTCTGACACCAGCATTCGCCTTCATCATTGGCTTGCTCGCAGCCAGCAACGCGATAGCAATGTCCAATGCAGAAGCCCAGCAAGAGATTGATAATATGCTGGCCGCAGAATTAACGCTGCCTGAAGTTATAGTCAACCTGCTGGAGTACCGCTTCAGTCTGGCAGAAGCGACAGCCCTGACGGCGCAGCGGCTAACCGACGCCGATCAACAGCAGACGCTGGCGCGCAGCGTCCTGTGCATGTCACGGGATCTCGCTGAGGCAGAGCAGATAACTCGCGCAGTGGCAGCTATGCCAGGCAGCGATGAACAGACAGTGGCCTTGTTCGTTAATGAGCAGGTTAAATTCAGCCGCAGTACCTGTAATGAAGACTCTATTCTGGAGCGGCCACCTCTGACTCAGTCGGGCGGCGAATCTCGGCCCGCCCTAGACACCAGCCCATCGCGCTAGCGTGAAGCAAGCTCCAGGCAAGCGGCTGGAAACGGCTCTGTTTGCCGCCTTCATGCTGACTCTGGTTTGGGCACCACTGCCGTTCGCCTCCAACCGTCCATGGGCAACAGCACTACTGGCGGCACTACTGGTGTTGATTGCGCTAGCGTATCTGTTAGCCACTATGAGCGCGATGTTGCCAGTCGCACGCTCCAGGTGGCGACGCTGCCGCATACCGCTGCTGCTACTGCTGCCGGTACAAATTTGGGCCTGCATCCAACTGATACCGTTACCCAGCGAATGGTTGCAATGGCTGTCACCTCAAGCAGCGCTGTGGCACCTACCCGCGGCTTACCAAACCCTCAGTCTGGACCCTGCTGCGACCCGCTGGTTCCTAATTGAATCGACTATCGTGGTACTTGGCTTCACGCTCACAGTAGCGCTGGTACACAGCAGACGGCGAGTCCGATTACTGTTGGCGACCCTTGTATTCAGCGGCACTCTGCAAGCGATTTATGGCTCATTTATGGTGCTCAGCGGCATCGAATGGGGGTTCTTCGTGGAGAAGTATGTTAACGAAGGGCAGGCCACCGGAACTTTTATCAACCGCAACCATTTCGCCGGCTACATGGCACTGTGTCTTAGCGCAGGTGGCGCGCTGCTGATTAGCCTGCAACAAAATACCGGCATCCGCTCCTGGCGCGAACGCACCCGCCAGCTGCTGCAGCAAATACTCGGCCCGGAGTTGTTGCTGAGGGTTTGCCTGCTAGCCATGTTTATCGGCTTACTGCTGTCACGTTCACGCATGGGTAACGCCGCTTTTCTTGCTGCTCTTTGCGCTGCGGCGTTGGTCGCAACCTGTGTCTGGGGCAAGCTGCAGCCACGGCGAGTATTGGTAGCAGGCGCGCTTAGCGCTGTTGGCCTGGCGCTGGCTCTCTGGTTCGCCCGCGGCCACTTGCTACCGCTGCAAATGCCCGACGTGGCGACGGAGGCCCGCTACTGGTCGTTTCAGTATGCCTATCAGATGCTACTAGACTTTCGCTGGACTGGATCAGGTGGAGGCAGCTTCTATGGGCTTTTCCCTAATTATCAGGGCCCGGAGGTCGACAGTTTTCATCGCCATGCGCATAACGATTATCTGGAATTTGGCATCGAGCTAGGGCTACCCGCTCTGGGCCTGCTGTTGCTCTTCGTCGGATGGGCCATGCGGCAGGCCTTACGCATGCAGTCACACACGAGCGACCGACTGCAGCGCGGAGTCGGCTTTGGCATTACGATGGCATGCCTCTGGGGCGGCCTACATGCGCTGGTGGATTTTAACCTGCAGATACCCGCCATCAGTCTGACCTTGATCAGCCTGCTAGGTGTAATACCGGCAGTACTGGGAGCCACCACCTCAAAAAAATAGTACTCAATCACTAATCTATGCAGGGGTATCGGGTCTTTTTCCTTTTACAACAATGAGTTACACTACGCGCCGAGAATTCGAAACGTCATCGGCTCGAGTCAGAATAACAAGGCCACTACCGAGATTACTGCGTTGCAAAGTAATACGTGAAAATTGGCGGCAGCTTAATGAAGCTAGCCGGCTGGATGGGTGCAATTGCCTGCGGATGGGCTCTGCCTGTCGCTCAGGCCGCTGAACCCGCTCATGCCCAGTGGGGTTGGCTGAACCTGACGCCTACGCTGGACACTGAGCTAAATTACACCGACAACTTGTTCCGCACCCAAAATAGCAGCAAATCTACCTGGGGCACCGTGATTACTCCCCGGCTGCAGGCTTGGCTGCAGAACGACTTGAGCACATACTCGCTTACCTACGAAGTACAGGATTTTCGTTACCAAAGCAGCAGCGATGACAACGCGACAGATCAGCGCTTGTCGCTCGATGTTCACCAGGTGTTTAATCAAAGCAATACTCTGAACCTGTATGCCAAATACTTCGACGCGCATGAGATGCGGGGCACCGGACTCACCGAGGGCGATGCTGCAGAATTAATCGACAAGCCGGTGGAATTCGATTACGAAATGTTCGGTGGCGAATACACCGTGGGGCATGCCACCTCCACTGGCATGCTGCAATTAGAAGCCAAGGTAGAGTCTCTGGAATACACCAATTTTCGCGAGGCTACCCAGTATCGCGATCGCGAAGCGGATACCCTGCGTAGCACCTTCTTCTATCGGACCGGGCCACGCACCCAGCTATTAGCGGAGTGGCGACGGGCAGAGCAGGACTACCAGGGCAAGTTCATAGAGAGCGACGGTAGCGTGACCAATCTCGATAATGTCGAATCGCTTTATTTACTGGGTTTGGCTTGGGAAGCCAGCGCCAAGACCAGCGGCGAAATCAAAGTCGGCACTTTTGATCGCCAGTATAAAAGCGGCACCGCTCAGGATACCGATGGCATTCACTGGCAGGTTGCTGCCAGATGGCAACCTCGTACTTATTCCAATCTTGGCTTCACGACCCGCCGACTGGCGCGTGAGACAAATGGTGTCGGCGAATACATCGACACGGGGGAGGCCACCCTATGGTGGACCCATGCCTGGTCCAGCCAGTATCAAACCAAGATTAATTTTCTCAAGGCCAAAGACGATTACAAGGGCAGTAGTCGTAACGACAACCGAACTCATTTCTCCGCCAGCATTGACTACAACATGAGGCGCTGGCTGGAGTTTGGCACCGGTTACCGCTACGAGAAACGCTCCTCAAACACCAGCACCTTTGGTTATACGCGCAATGTTTTCTTTATTGACCTGAACCTGAGCTTATGACGCTCTCAATAACGACTAATCGAGCTTTCCGAATCCCTGCCAGAGTCTGGACCCTACTGTTGATGCTGTGCTGCACGTGTTTACCAACGCTGGCCGACAGCGGTTATCCGTTGAACGCGGGCGATAGCATCCGCATCCACGTCTACGGAGAAGCCGACCTCAGCTTTTCTGAAATTCTCATCGGCCAGGACGGGATAATCGCCTACCCATTTTTGGGCGAGATCAACCTTGTAGGAACCACGGTAAGTGCCCTGAGAGACACTCTCATAGCGGGGCTCAAACCAGATTTTCTGATAGACCCCCGTATTTCAGTGAGCATCGTCAAGTACCGACCCTTTTTTGTGAACGGTCAAGTCAATCGACCAGGCGGTGTAGATTTTCAGCCCGGACTAACTCTCCGCAAGGCCATAGCACTGGCCGGCGGCTTTACCGAACGCGCCAACAAAAAGCAGATAATGCTGATAGCGGATGCTGATCCGCAGCGCGAAGAAGTTGAAGTGGGCCTCGATTACCGCGTCCAGCCCGGCGATATCATCACCGTTAACCAACGCTTTTTTTGACAGCCCGGAGCTCTTACTGACCCATGGCCGCCCCACCACTGAATGATTCCGTGCAGGTAGCACCACTTGCTCCGGAACAACCCTTGGACTTGCGCGCCCTGTTGGCTACGGTACTGCAATATAAGTGGGGCATACTGGCGTTAGCCTGTGCTATGGCAATAGTGGCGGGGTTCTGGGTGTTTTCTCAGCCGCCGGCCTATCGGGCGCAGGCCTCTTTGCTACTGGAGACAGCTCAGGCCAAACTGGTGGGGATTGAGGATGTCTATAGCTCCAACTCATCTCAATACGATTATTACCAGACGCAGTATGAAATCCTCAAGTCGCGGAACCTGGCAGAACGGGTGGTGCGTCGACTGCAACTCCACAAGCACCCCTACTTCGGCTACGCCTCAGCCGAGCCGGAAGCGGCGGACTATGACCTTAACTCACTAAAACCCGCAGAACAGCAACAGCCGCCAGAGCTGGTTAGTGCTGCCGAAGCGGAAGCCAGAGCCATCGCCGGGGTGACTGGTAGCATTGTCGGCGGGCTTACGGTGCGCCCGGTAGACTACAGTTACATGGTCTATCTGCAGTACGAATCTGGAAATCCACAAATTGCAGCAGACATTGTTAACACGCTGGCCAGTGAGTATATAGAAAGCGAACTTGAAACCCGAACCTCGGGCACCGTCAAAGCCACCAGTTGGCTAAATGAACGATTATTGCAGATTCGCGACAAGCTGAGAGTATCCGAGCAGGCGCTGCAAGACTTCCGGGATCGTGAGCAATTGGTGGCTGTCGACGGTATTACCAGCCTGGGCGGCAATGAGCTCACGTACTTATCGACGCGTCTGGAGGAAGCGCGCAAAGCGCGGATCGAGGCCCAGAACGTAAAGCAGGAGGTCAACAATGCCGGTAAGCTTTCTGTAGAAGAGATGCTTACTATTCCGTCTATTCTCCAACACGAGCTGATTCGCGGGCTCAAACAGAAACAGGCGGCGGCGGAAAGTCGGACCGAGGAGCTGGGCAAGCGCTATGGCAGAAAGCACCCGACCATGATCGCCGCCCAATCCGAACTTGATGCTGCCAATCGCACGCTCAAAAGCGGCGTCGCCAGAGTCGTTTCCGGTATTTCCAGAGAGTTTGAGCTGGCCAGGCGCAATGAACAGCTACTGACGTCGCGATGGGAGGAGCAACGCACCGCGGTGCAGGACTTTAATCGGAAGGAGTTTGAGCTGCTTGAACTACAACGTGAAGTAGATACCAACCGACAGCTATACGACGTCTTCTTTACGCGGCTCAAGGAAACCGGCGAAACCAGCAGTTTCGAGCGACCCAATGCGCGCATTCTCGATCCAGCGCTGGTACCAACCGCGGCTATCACGCCCGACAAACAGCGCACTGTTGTTCTCGCCTTTATGTTGGGACTCATGCTGGGTACTGGAGCTGCTCTGCTGTTGGGACACCTCGACGACACCGTCAAAAATCCGGATGACCTGCTGCAAAAAATTGGTATTCCAAGCCTTGGGGTAGTGCCCATAATGCCGGCCGATGCCAAAGGCAGTTTCGAGCAGTACTGGGAAAATACGCAGAACGCTTATGCAGAGGCACTGCGGTCTATTCGCACCGCGCTGGTGTTAAGTAGTCTGGATCGCCCTGCCAAGATTATTGTGCTGACGTCTTCAGTCGAGGGGGAGGGCAAGTCGGCCATCGCCTTGAACCTTGGTGCGGCACTGGCGCAGATGGAAAAAACGCTGATTATCGGTGCTGACCTGCGCCGACCCAGTCTCGCCACACGCTGCGGATTGCGGCCCAACCATAAGGGATTGTCGCACTTTGTTTCCGGCGCAGCTGAACTTGAGGAGTGTATCGAGTTTCTCGACGCCAGCTCCCTACATGTTATGCCTGCGGGACTAATACCGGCCAATCCGCTGGAAATGGTAAGCTCTGATCGCTTTGCCCAGGCCCTGGCGACACTGCGCGACAAGTTCGACCGAATTATTATTGACTCAGCACCATTGGGGGCTGTCAGCGATGCACTGATCTTGTCATCACTTGCCGATGCCGCAATCTTCATCATCAAGGCGAATTCTACGCCGGCCAGCAACGCAAAACGGCACGTGGCGCGCATGCGGGCTTCCAACCTGCCGCTGGTGGGTGCCATACTCAACCAGTATGATCCCCGCAAAGCACAGCAGGCGCAGGGCGGTAACAACTATCTGTATGATGATTACTACTCGAGTCAGTCTGAAAAGCAAAGCTAAGGGGCGCCGCTGCGAACTTCCTCCCCGGGTTGCCGGAGGACCGCAAGCCCTGCAGCATCTATTGCCGCAACCAACGCCGCATGATTAGTCTAAAGCTGCGCCTGCTAGTACTCCTGCCGCTCACACTGCTCCTGCTGTTCGCGCTCTCGCAGACAGTGCGCATGGGCTGGGCAGAGCTTCAGTACAGCGCCATCAGCACTGAATTGAGTTTCTGGCGGCGCCAGTCCTACCAGCCACAGCCGGTCAGAGTAAACCGAGTGAGGCAGCAGCTAACACTGGCCAGACGACTCGATGCGAGCCATCCAGACTATCTGCAGGCCGCCGCTGAACTATTACGCTGGCAGGCACTGTGGGCGACCGACCCGCAGCTAAGCAGCGACTATTTACAGCGCAGTTTCGAGCTGCAGTGGCGAGCACTCACGGCGCGCCCTGGCCATCGCCGAGACTGGAGTCGTTACTTGAGAGAGAAAGCCAGACTGAGCGATTATGACGCCCGCTGGCAACGATCAAGACAACAACTGCAGATGTTGGATCGTTCGCTGTGATTGCTGCCTCGCAAAACCTGTTTCCCTCTGCAACGGCCTTTCGCGATCTGTGCCATTTACTGTCTCCCGACCTCAGGCGGCCCGCGACAATCGAAGGAACCAGAAGACTCGATTGGGGTGCTATCGCCGCATTGAGCCAGAAATATAACGTCGACCCCGCTCTAGGACACATGCTCGAGCAAGGCCCGCTCCGCCATGCAGTGCCCGGCTCTACCCTGCAGACATTGGAAGCGGCATTGCGCGACAATGTGGTCAGAAATCTCAGTATCAAAGCCGCCGCCATCAAAATCAGCCGCGCCTTGAATGACGCCGCTATTACACCTGTTTTCTTTAAGGGGACAGCCGGCCTTCTGACCCAACTACACCCCTCGACGGGTTTTCGCAGACAGCTGGATATAGATCTTATGGTAGCCCCGGACCAAGAGTTCGAGGCGCTGGGGGTGCTGCAAGCACAGGGCTACCAATTCTGTGAGTCGGTTAACACTGACAACGGCATAGAGCTACGCGGGACCAGCAACCCGGACCTTCAGCGGGCTTTACTGCATCAATTTCGGCACCATCACCACTACCCGCCCCTGACCTGCACTGGTCAGGGCTTCAGTCTGGAATTACATCGCCACCCGCTGCCGCGACGCTGGCAGCACCGGCTGACCAGGCAACTGATTGCAAGTCTGCTGGAGCAACACGATAGTCACGGTGCCCGTTTCACAGTACCCACACCGGAGCTGGCTATCGTTATCGCGATACTCGGCAAGTTCGCCAGTGATGGTGGCCGCAGCCGCTACCACTTTCCGCTACCTCAGGCACTGGACTGCCGAGCCCAGCTGAATGCCGGCGGCGCCGCACTTGACGTGACACTAATAGAATCTCTTTGCGGCAGTCATTATCGCCTTTTCCAGCAGTTGCTGGACCAACTGATGGCACCGGAGGCGCAATTATCGCAACCCGATAGCGCAACGCGACGCTTCCTGTACATGATGGATCTTAAACACAGACGACCAAGCTTAGCCGCGCTGATCGACCGCGTCGGCTACCGGCATCAGCAAATGCGGAATCTATTGCGGGACCCGGGCAAACTGCTGAGGCCTAGAGTTTGAGCTTGCCTCCCGCCGACTACCAAAAAAAGCGTGCAGATCTGCTATACCTGCAACGTCTGGTGGTCGCCGCATTGCTAGTGCGGTTAGGCGCGGTAGGCCTGATGTGGGCAACAGATGCCATTCGACTGCTGCGCTTGTCACCCGATTCAGAGCGTTACCATCGGTTCGGTCTGGTCATTATGCAGGAAATGGAAGCCGGCTATTTCAACGGAGCCAATTGGGTAGACAACGGCTGGTTTCAATTTACCGGTTTGGTTTACTACCTATTTGGGCCACATCCGATACTGATTCAACTGCTTAATGTCGGTTTCAGCTGCCTCACAGTCATCGTCGTTTTCAAGCTGGCACTTACCGTATCAAACAGTTCCCGCGTCGCGCGATTGTCAGCATTAATGGTCGCGCTATTCCCTTCCTTTATCTATTGGTCATGCCTGATGCTGAAGGATCCAGTGGCCATTCTGATGATGTCGACGCTGGTATTGGGAACCATTCGTCTGCGCCAACATTTCACGCCGTTATGGTTGGCATTAGTAATATTGGCACTTACGGTTTTTCTGGGTATTCGGGAATATATGTTCTTTGTGGGAATCGGGTTTATCGCCATCAGCTTCATATTTTTCACCCCCTATAGAGTGCCACGTGCTGGCAGCTGGATAGGTCTGGCGACACTGGCGGTGGTGCCGATGCTATACGGGTTCGGCTGGTTTGGTGTGGACTATTTTTCTAACTCTATTTACACCGACCTCGAGTATATCAATCATATACGAGTCAGCATGGGCGACCATGGCTCTGGCGCGCTGTTCGAGCCCGAGGCCATTGCCACTTGGGGTGGGGCCGACCTGTTCGCCGATATCTTCGGTTTTTTAAAGGGAGTCATGTTCTTTTTCATCACCATGAACCCGACCGACATTGGCAGTGTGCGACAGCTGATGGCGTTGCCGGAGGCCATCGTCGGTATCCTCCTGCTCCCGCATCTGGCCAAGGGTTTACACTGGTTATGGCTAGACCGCCACAATGCCTTTCCGTTACTGGTATTTGCATTAGGCGTGATGCTAATGCTGGTGTCAGCCACCACTAACATCGGTGCCCTGTTTCGCTGGCGCATGCAGGTCATGCCCCTGCTGATTATCGCCATTGTCATCGGTATTTTCTGGTTGCGACGCGGTTTCGTCTATCGCATAGCTTGTCAATTAACGGGCCGTGACCTATGAGCAAAGCACTAACCATCGTCCTCGGGCTCTCGCGCTTCTTAATCAAGCACACCTGGTCACGCTGCTTTTATGCCTGGCATGGCGATCGCTGGATTTTACCGTCACCCAGACCGGCAGAGTTGCAACACTCTGCGCGCGCGCGTCGGGCAGGCCCCCTCTGGGACGCTAACGATCCAGGACCCTTGCTCGGTGAAATGGTGAACTACTCTCGCAAGGCTGTGGAGCGTTCACTGGGCCGGATCAAGGTACGCTAGCCATGTCAGGACGCTTTATCATCTCTCTGGACTTCGAACTGATGTGGGGCATGCGTGACAGCCAGCGCAGCGGTGACTACCGCCCCAATATTGTCGGCGCGCATCAGGCAATACCGTGCTTGCTGCAACTATTTGAGCGGTACAAAATTGCCGCCACCTGGGCCACAGTCGGTTTACTCTTGGCCCAGAACAAAACCGAGATGCAGGCAGCCATAGCCAGCGCCAGCGAGGCCACCGAGGGGCAGGATCCGCATCATCACGCGCTAGTCAGCTACGTGGCACGTCAGGTCGGCGACGATGCGCGCAACGATCCTCTGCATTTTGGGGGTGACCTCGTCCAACAGATCATTAGCGTTGAACGCCAGGAGCTGGCCAGCCATACCCTTAGCCATTACTGCTGTCTTGAACCAGGCGCCAGTGCCGCAGGCTTTGTCGGCGACATGACCGCGGCCATCACTTTGTTCGCCCAACGAAACCTGAATGCGCGCAGCCTGGTGTTTGCACGCAACCAGCTCGCCGAAGAACATCTCGCAGCGCTGCCGGCGCTGGGAATCTATAACTTTCGCGGCAACCCTTCTCACCCGCTTTATCGAGAGCGACCCAGCGGAACACTCAACCGCGGCATTCGAGCGCTGCGACTGGCCGACTCGCTACTGCCTCTGACCGGTCCGGCGGACGCCAATGATGAACCTGCTGCTACACCACTCAACCTGCCCGGCAGCCGTTTTCTGCGTCCCTGGAGCCCCAGCTGGGCTGCTATCTACCCGCTGCACCTGCGCCGCATCAGACGCGAAATGACGGCGGCAGCGCGACAGAATAGTGACTATCATCTGTGGTGGCACCCACACAATTTTGGACTCCACCGCCAACGCCAGCTGCACAATCTGGAACAGCTGTTGCAGCATCAGCGTTCACTATCAGAGCACTATGGCTGGCACAGCGCCAATATGCAGGAATGTGGCGAGGCGGTGCAGCAGCCAGCCGTTAGCCCTGGCTGATGAAACCCTGCATCGTTCTATGCGCCAACACCTCCTGGTATCTGTACAACTATCGCCAGGCGACTATCGCCGCACTTCAACAACAGGGCTACCAAGTCATCTGCGTAGCTCCCAGTGATGCCTACAGCCAGCGCCTGCAGGAGGCCACTGGCGCTGATTACCATGAGCTCAAAATGGACAACCAGGGCAGCCATCCGCTCAGCGATGCGTTGCTGATGCTGCGTCTCTGGCGGCTCTATCGCAAGCTACGCCCTTCGGTGGTGCTCCATTTCACTATCAAAAACAATCTGTATGGCACGCTTGCCGCATCGCTACTGGGTATTCCTGCAGTCAATAATGTGTCGGGGCTAGGGACCGCCTTTATGCACGCGGGTATAACCCAGCAAATAGTGCGTCTGCTATACAGAGTCAGCCAACCACGCGCCTTCGCGGTTTTCTGCCAGAACAGTGAGGACCATGATTTTCTCATTCGCGAAGATCTGGTACCGGCTCAAAAACTGCGCCGCATACCCGGTTCAGGGGTCGACATAGAGCGCTTCAGCCCACGTCCGATTAGCAAACCAGAAGCACGACCGTTTCGCTTTCTATTTTTGGGCCGCATGCTAAAGGATAAGGGTGTCTATGAGTTGATCGAAGCCTTTACGCGTCTACAGCAAAGTCAGCCCGCCGAACTCTGGCTGGTTGGCTTCAGTGACGCAGCCAACAACAGCGCTATCGGTGCGCAGCAACTGAAGCAATGGGACAGTCTGCCTGGCATCACCTGGTTTGACGCTACAGACCAGCCCGAGGAATTCCTGGCGCAATCCGACTGTTTGGTGCTGCCATCCTATCGCGAAGGCTTACCGCGCTCACTGCTAGAGGCTGGCGCTATGCAGATTCCGGTCATCGCCTGTAACGTACCCGGCTCCCGTCAGGTAGTAGAACACGGCCGCACCGGGCTACTGTGTGCTCCTGCAGACAGCGACAGTCTGCACCAGGCATTACTCGAAATGAGCACCACCGACGCTAACCAACGCCAACAAATGGGAATAGCTGCCAGGCAGCATGTAGCGGAAAACTACAGTCAACAGTTAGTGGTGACAGAATACCTCGCGGCCATCACCGCGGCACTGGCTGAAGACAACCAGGCAATCTGACAGGAATAGCATCAGGCAGGCTCATGCGTGGCACAAATGCGCTCCAGGCCACGGGTAACAAACAGGCAGTGCAACAGAAACATCAGATGATAAAGCAGCAGGCTGACACTGGCCGGCAATGCCTCTAAGACCAGTCCCAATCCGGCGCAGCAGAGCGCGTAAGCTAGCAATAGCAGCAGAACCTGACGCGGTGAAAACCCTGCGTCCAGCAGCGCATAGTGTAGGTGCAGGCGATCAGGGTGCAACGGACTCCGCCCCTGACGCATGCGGCGCAGCATGGTTGCCAGCATATCCATCAGCGGCACGGTCACCAACCATAACGCCGTCACCGGGGCAATCAACGCCGCCTGCCCCTGAGACAGGGTGACCAATGCTGCAGTGAGCAAAAAGCCCAATGTGACGCTGCCGGCATCACCCAGAAATATCTGCGGTAGCCAGACCCTGTTAGGGCCTAGGTTAAATAGCAGAAATACCATCACCGGCACCGCGATAATAAGCAGCGCAGGCAACATGGGGTGACCCGCCTGCCAGGCCAGAAACGCCAGTAACAGCAATGGGATCAATACCAGTCCCGCCGCCAGTCCGTCGAGACCATCAATCATATTAAAAGCATTGCACAAACCCGCCGCCGCTAGCGCGGTCAGGGGCACACAGAGCAGCAATAACTCAATAGTACCGAAAGTCAGTAGATCGCCCACCTGGATAATCGCGATGCCCGCAGCGGTGGCCATCAGTATTCCGCAGAAGTAATGCACCCCCAACCGCAGCCATGGATTAATATGCAGCGCATCATCGATCACACCTATAAGGAATAGCAAAGCTGCCACCCAGAGCAGCTGTTCGGAGAAAACGGTGACCTGCTGCGTAACGCTGATTAGCACCACGGTCAGGAAAATGGCGATGCCACCGGCCAGCGGAATGTCACCGGCGTGATCCTTACGGCCACCAGGCACATCCATCAGACCCAATCGACGACAGACAGTGATACTGCAGTAGGTCAGCAGCAAAGAAAAAATCAGCGCTTGAAGGATCAATCTTTCACCCAGAGTAGTCTTTTAAAAGCTGGTCACGGCAGCTGCCATTAAAACATAGGCGGTAAACCCAGAGCTACTGCGTGCGCAGGAAGAAGTGTCAGATCTAACAAAAAAGAAACAGTACTACTGTTTTAAGGGCTCCTGGGCCACCTTAAAATAATCGGTGTAAAACGCGAACTGCTGACGAATATCGTTTTCATTCATACCGATATCCTCAAGGTTGTAACTGTGTTTGCCATGCTTGTCAGCCGGATTATCATCAAGAAATTGCCGCATTCGCTGTTCCGCCACGGCATCAAGCTGCAAACCAAAATGTTGGTAGGCTCTGCGCACCGTGCCCACCTGATCGCTAACAAAATCGCGAAAGTGCAGATCGATCACTTGCGCATCCTGCAACAAACCCTGCTCTCGCACCTCAATCATCTTACGATACCCAAGTTCCAGCCCGGCACTGTACCCCCGCGCTATTTCCGCGACGTCCACCGCATCACTGGCAAGACCGCGCAGCGTGGCCACCAGACTGGAAATAGAAACCAGAATCCGCGCCGGATCACGATGTGTCTGCACAATTCGCGCGTCCGGATACTCCTTCAGCAGCTGGTCCATATGCCAAATATGCTGCGGCGATTTCAGGGCCCAGCGCTGACCCGGAGCTTTCCACTGCAGCACCTGCAGAAAACGCCGGTGCTGACGCAACGCCGCACTCATATCAGCCTCCATAACCCAGTCCTCATAACTGGGAACACGAAACTGCGTATTGAATATCATCGAGGCAAACTCGTGCGAAGTAATGCTCACGCACTCCTGCGCTCGCTGCGCCCCCATCGGATGCATTTTCTTGAATTCGGGAATGAACTGATCAACACGCGCCAAGTCAGCATCGACGCGAGCGATACGAGGATCGCTGTTATAGGTTGCAGTCTCTGGCGGCGGCATCGGGTACGCCGTTTCCCAAGCCATCGGTACACGATTAGCGGGGTCCAGCGCCAACAGATCGTGAAATATGGTGGTGCCGGTACGCGGCGGACCGACCACAAATATCGGCTGGATTACTGGCGCTGCCTCAATTTCCGGATGCTCCGCACACAGGGCCGTGATCTGCAGACGGTTTTGCAAGGTTCGCTGCAGGTCAGTGCGCGCTATCAAACGACCGAATGTCGTCAACTTACCCTCGCTACTAAGGCTTGCAAGCAGTCTGTCCAGATTCGCAATAAACTCTTCTGTACCGAAATCGCTGCTACCGGCAGCCGTAGTTGCTCTTTTCAGCAGGGTGTCGCGGTCGAGCCCGATCAGCTCCACTCCCATTCCACTAGCCAAAGCTCCCAGCCGGTTCAAAGCGCGCAGCGCCAGGGGGAATTGTGCTTGATACGTCTTCACTACTACCTCCGCCGACGCCGTCGGCTAATTGATAACACTCCAGCTCCGCCGCTATTTCGGGACCACAGCTGCAACTGCCGCAAGTCCCAAAGATAGCACGTCAGCGTTGTATCCATGATATTCTGACCGCCATGCAGGGGCGTGGTTGAATTAATCGTACCCAGAGCCCGACAGTCTCTTTCACTGCCGCCTCGCCAATACAAAATTCGCACCTATTTTGGAGAAATCTACATGAACATAGCTAAATATCCGTTGCGCCTCGCCTTGCTAGCGCTGCTTGGAACATTCATCACAGCGTGCGCCAGTGCGCCACCCGAGCCCACCGTCGACTTTAAATCTGACTACGATTTTTCGCCTAACAAGACCATTAGTTTTATGCCCAACTCCGGACAGGTTTCCGGTGATCTCTCCGGTCGTTACATCAGCGACATCACGCGTGATCGCATCGACCTGGCTATTCGGCAGGTTGCAGAAGCCAAGGGCTACCAATTTGTCGATGACGCGCAACAGGCTGATGTACTGCTAACCTGGCATTTGGTGGGTCAGGACAAGACCGATGTCCGCACGACTAATACTGGCAGTAGTTACGGTGCTTCCTACGGACGCTATGGTGCTTACAACCGTCATTCCATGTACTCATGCTGGAGCTGCGGCGGCACGGAAACTACCGTACGCCAGTACACACAGGGCACCTTTATTGTAGACCTGATCGATCCCGAGCTGCAGCAATCGGTCTGGCGCAGCGTCATCGAGAGCAAACTGAAGGACAATGCTTCTCAGGAGCAGGCAACCTACGACCAGGCAGCTAATCGTATTCTGGCCGCACTACCCGGGGTATAACCGCGCCAGGTCTGAGCCGGCAGGGTGCTGATAAATACGCAGCCCAAACTCAGGGATGATCGCCAGCAAGTGATCAAAGATGTCGGCCTGAATACCCTCATACTCGGACCAGGCCGTGGTGCTAGTGAAGCAATAGAGCTCAATAGGGATACCTTCGGGTCCGGAGGGAAGCTGCCGCACCAGCAGCGTCATATCCTTGCGCACCTGCTCGTGGCTCTTCAGATAGCAATAGATGTAAGCGCGAAAGGTACCGATATTAGTTAAGCGGCGCTGGTCGACCGTCTGATTGCGAGCGTCATTGTAACGGTCCAACTCGTTGGTTTTACCGTCGAGATAATCTGTCAGCAACTCGAAACGGCGGCAGCTGGCGGCCTCATCTGCGCTGAGAAAATGCACGCTGGTCGCATCCAGGCTCAAGCTGCGTTTGATACGCCGTCCGCCAGACTCCGACATACCGCGCCAATTTTTGAAAGAGTCGGAAATCAGGCGATGTGTTGGTACGGTGGTGATGGTTTTGTCAAAGTTTTGAACTTTAACCGTATGCAACTCAACATCCACAACATCGCCGTCAGCACCAAACTGCGGAACCTCAATCCAGTCACCCACACGCACCATATCCTGGGCGGATAGCTGTACGCTCGCGACCAACGACAAAATGGTGTCCTTGAACACCAACAGTAACACCGCCGTCATGGCGCCAAAGCCACTCAAAAGGATAACCGGCGAGCGATCCATCAACGCAGAGATAAACAACAGCATGGAAACGATGATGATAACGATCTGTAACAGCTGAACGAAGCCCTTCATGGGACGCTGCCGCGAAACCGGACTTGACTCATAAATATGATTCAAGGCGCTGAGTATCGCCGTCAACGTGAAACAAACCACAAGAATCATATACGCGGAAGTGACGTTCAGCAGCACCTCCGTAACGCCCGGCTCCAGTATAGGCATCCAATTAACGCCAATATAAATGATGAACGCAGGCACCATCTGCGCCAGACGCCGTCCGACGCCGAACACAATGAACGAATCATCCCAGGTATGTGCCGTCTTTTTGGCAACCACATGCAAGGCCGCTACAAATATATTGGCCGCCACCCAGTAAGCAATCAGAGCCACTGCTATCAATAGCAATAACAGCCCGGCATCAGGCAACAGGGGATGGATATCAGCTAACTGTTTGAGCATTGTTTTTCTTCAGTTCAGGGCGTTTGTCGATTCTAGCATGAGGTCACAGCACCGCCAGCCACCGGTGCCATCCAAGGTCGAGCGAGTATGGCATTTTTCGGCTATACTTTTCCCCTGACTCGCCTAAAATACAAGGCTCCGGTAAACGACTAATAGGAATAACAATGGAATACAATCCTGATACTCATGCGCTGCAGTGCCCCAAGTGCCGCCATGGCATGCATGAAGTAACCTATGGCAACCTCACCGTCGACCGCTGCACAGAATGTCAGGGGCTGTGGTTTGATAGTGGAGAAGCTGAAGCTCTTAAAGATCGCTGGATGGGCGAGGCGCTGGATACTGGCGATCGTGAAGTCGGCAAGAAGTGGAATGAGATTGAAGACGTAGAGTGCCCACGCTGCGGTGACTGCATGGAAAAAGCCTCCGATCCCAACCAAATTCACATCTGGTATGAGGTCTGCAACAAGCACGGCATGTTTTTTGATGCCGGAGAATTTACCGACTACAAATACGAAACCTTGCTCGACAAGTTTCGCGGCCTGATTACCGGCAAGCGACCTGGCTAGTGCGGCTCCCTGTGGCCACCCCCGGTGGCCACAAACCCCAGCTGCTACTTACAGATTCCTCCGCCAAGCACTCGGTACGGCTCACAATTATAAATGAGCCGACCTGCTTCGCCGTGCTGCCAATCCAGAGGCACCAGAGCGTAAGGCGGAGGCATACCCGGAGCAGGCTGCGCCTGCAATTTATCCAGCCCAATGGGATAGGTCGCCCAGTCCAGCGGCCCGCGCCAGCCAGGCGGCGGCACTAACTCTGCCCGCGTACCCGCTACCGGATATAAACTGCGCCAGTGATGAATCTCCCGCGCCAGCTCGGCAACCACTTCAGGATACTGAGTCGCCAGATTATTGTACTCAAAGGGATCATCCTTGATCCGAAACAGATGATTAGTGATCTGCACGCTGGAAAGGCCGTGCACCATTTCCTGCACCAATTTCCACTCGTCGTTAAATGCGGTCAGATTGAAGCGGCCCTTTA
Source organism: Candidatus Litorirhabdus singularis (assembly GCF_026262625.1). Lineage (GTDB taxonomy): Bacteria > Pseudomonadota > Gammaproteobacteria > Pseudomonadales > Halieaceae > Litorirhabdus > Litorirhabdus singularis. Next base: position 1,282,665 of record NZ_SHNN01000001.1, on the reverse strand, counting down.
TCGGCGTCTCGGAGCCAAAAAACAGATAATCCTGACGCGGCATGGCTACACCATCACGGATCGCCGGTAACATATCGCGACCATCGAGCGGGAATTCAGTCTTGGCGTCGATACCCGCCGCACTTGCCAAGGTCGGCAACACGTCCATCATTGACATAATTGAGGTCATTTTTTGCCCGGCCTTGAGCTGCTCCGGCCAACGCATCACAGACACAACACGAATGCCTCCCTCAAACGTGTCCCCTTTACCGCCCCGCAGCGGCACGTTGTCAGCACCACCGGTTGCGTAAGCAGCACCGCCATTGTCCGAGAAGAACAGCACAATAGTATTGTCGGCAATACCTTCTGCATCCAGGGTATCCAATACCTGTCCTATCGCCTGATCCATACCATCAACCACAGCGGCATACATGGGCCGCGCACTAGGCCGCCCCGAGAGTCGACTGATCATGCGGCTTTGATCCGTATTGAGGCTGCGGGCGGGCTCACGGTCATCCGCCATATCGGCGTACTTGTCCTTCAGATCCTGTGGCGCATCCAGCGGTGTATGCGGGGCAATAAACGGCATATAGACAAAGAATGGCTTACCTTGATCACGCTCACGTATATAGCGGCTAACTTCATCGCCGAGCAGGAAAGTTTCATAACCCTCCGCATCGATAGAAACACCATTGCGCTGAAAGTCCTTGCCGCCCTGATTGGCGAAGGGCGGAAAAAACCCAACCTCGGTATGCAGATGACCATAAAAGTGCTGGAAACCACGCTCATTGGGATGATAGGTCTGCTGCGCATGGCCTAGATGCCATTTGCCTACCATCGCTGTCTGATAACCCGCATCCAGGAATAGCTCGGGCAGGAAAGTCTCCTGCGGATGCACGCCCGTGGTATGCCACGCCATGATCACGCCATAGACAATACCCAGCCGCATCGGGTCGCGGCCGGTCATCAAACCCGCTCGCGTCGGCGAGCAGATGGGGGTGGTATAGAAACGGTCCAGCTGCACCCCTTCTGCCGCCAGCCGATCCAGCGATGGTGTCTGAATCACCTCGTTGCCGTGATAACCCACGTCCGACCAACCCAGGTCGTCTGCCACGATAACGATGACATTGGGTGGTGCCGCCCACCCCTTGGTTGTCAGCAGCAGCAACAGAAATAGGCTTCGAGCCGTCTTATTATGCATAGTAGTTCCCCCTGATCGCAGATTATAACTCCATAGGTGAGAGCACAGAGTAAACAATGTCCCCTAGCGCGCGTTGGTTTATTTACCCAGCCCGTTCTATCATGTGGCTTTTCCTGATCACAGTATCGCTATGGGTCTCTCTACTCGCATTTTCATTGGCTTGGGCGCCGGCATTTTGACCGGTCTGTTCTTTGGCGAATCCGTCGCAAAACTGAAGATTGTGGGCGACGTTTTTATACAACTGCTACAAATGACCGTGCTGCCCTATATTGTGGTGTCTCTGATAGCGGGCTTTGGACGTATGGATATGGCCCAGACCCGCACTCTGGTTATTCGCGGCTCCGCCGTGCTAGCGCTGATCTGGGTACTGGCCCTGATACTCATCTTCGTCGCCGCGCTGGCATTCCCAGAGCTAAAATCCGCCAGTTTTTTCAGCAGCCCTAATTACCCAGAAGCGGCAACCAACGATTTGCTCAGTCGCTACGTACCGGCCAATATCTTTTACTCACTGACCAACAACCTGATACCCGCTGTGGTTCTGTTCAGCATATTGCTGGGCGTGTCCCTGATTTCCGTGAAAGACAAGGACCTGGTCATAGGCATTTTCGACGGCCTTAGCGAAGCCATCGGACGCATCAATGGGATGATCGTGCAGCTTACTCCGATCGGCATCTTCGCTATCGCAGCCGCAGCTGCGGGCACAATGACCGTAGAAGAGCTCGGCCGGGTGCAGGTTTACCTAATAACCTATATTGCGTTATCAATGCTGGTGACCTTTTGGATATTTCCCGGCCTGGTGAGCGCGGTATCCGGAATTCCTTACCGCGAGGTATTAGATACCTTCAAGGACGCACTGGTCACCGCCTTTGCAACCGGCAATCAGTTTGTCGTGTTACCCCTCATAGCCCAAAACTGTAAGCAACTGCTGGCACGCCACCAGGTGCCAGAAGAAGAATCGGCAGCAGCTATCGATGTGATTGTACCGGTATCCTTCAATTTCCCTTCTCTGGGAAAAATGCTGGTCTTACTGTTCGTTCTGTTTGCAGCATGGTTTACCGATACCGACATAGACGCCCAGCAGCGCCTGACCCTGGCTTTCAACGGGCTGTTCAGCCTGTTTGGGAGTATCAATGTGGCGGTTCCCTACATGCTGGATATGCTGCACGTTCCCATCGACATGTTTCAGCTATTTATGGTGACCGGGGTTGTGGTAGGTCGCTTTGGTGCGATGCTGGCTGCACTGCATATTATCGTGCTCAGCGTTATCGGCACGCTCGCCATTTGTGGCAGGCTGCAGCTGAGTTGGAGCGCCATGCTGCGCTATTTGGGCATCAGCGCTGCAGCAGTGTTTGCCATGGTGCTGGGCCTGCGCGGCTATTTTGAATTGTTTGTACCGGCACCGCCTGCGCATGGCGCGGTTCTGGCAGAGTTGACCATACCGGAGACCGACGTTGAAGCTACCGTCTATGAATATGCAACCAGCCCGCTGCGGGTGTCAGAAAGCGAGAATCAGCGTCTCAACGACATCATTGATCGGGCCGTATTGCGGGTAGGTTATCGCGAAGCAAACCTGCCCTGCACCTACCTCAACGCCAATCGCGAAGTGGTGGGTTTTGATGCGGATATGGCGCGCGCCATGGCCATCGACCTGGGTGTGGACATCGAGTTCGTGCCGTTCCGCTTTGATCAGCTGGGATGGCAGCTCGATACCAGTCAGATAGATATCGCAATGTCCTGTATTGCAAGCCTGCCGGACCGCTATCTGGATGCCACCTACTCAGCCTCCTACCTGGACCTCAAACTCGCTTTCGTGATTCCCGACCACGAGCGCGGCCTCTTCAAGCTCAGTTCCGAGGAGCTGGCCGAGAAGGAAATTCGTGTCGCTCTGGTCAGCAGTCAGTATTTCTTGCCAAGGCTAAAGAAAATTTTGCCAAGGGTTGAGGTGATTCAGCTGGAGAGCGCAGAGGAATTTTTCAGCAGTGAACAGCCTCCCGCCGATGCGCTGCTGCTCACGGCCGAAGAAGGCTCTGCTTATAGCTTCCGCTACCCGGGGTACACCACAATACTGCCAACTACTCCGGTAGGTATTCCCGCCGCCTATGCCCTGCCGCGCAATAATAGCGAATGGACTCGGTTTGTGGATAACTGGGTCGACCTGAAGCGCAAGGACGGCACCGTTGACGATCTCTATCAATACTGGATGAAAGGCGGTGCCGCCGCGCCGCGTCAGCCGCGCTGGTCGGTCATCAGAGACGTGCTGGGATGGGTCGATTAGTCCTGCTGTAGACCGGGTAAATCACGGTACAGCGCAAGCGCCTCTGGATTAGCCAGAGCATCCGTGTTGTTCACTGGCAGCCCGTGCACAACGTTACGGACCGCCAGCTCCACAATTTTGCCACTGATCGTGCGCGGGATATCCGTCACTGCAATAATTTTTGCCGGTACATGGCGGGGCGTCGTATGCTCGCGGACAGACTGCCTGATGCGCGCCTCAAGGGCCTCATCCAGGGCCTGTCCGACAGCCATCACGACAAACAGTACGACTCTGACATCATCGCGCCACTGCTGACCGATAACGATACTCTCCTGGATTTCCCTGAGTCGCTCCACCTGACGGTATATTTCTGCAGTACCAATGCGCACGCCGCCGGGATTTAGTACAGCATCAGAGCGCCCATGAATCACTAGACCACCGCTGACCGTTATCTCTCCGTAATCTCCTTGAGCCCAGATTCCGGGAAAGCGCTCAAAGTAAGCACTGCGATATTTATCACCTTCCGGGTCATTCCAAAACATAACCGGTGCGCAGGGAAAGGGGGCGGTGCACACTAACTCACCCTTCTGCTCGCGGACTGAACGACCCTGCTCGTCCCAAATTTCTACCGCCATGCCCAGACCCGGCGCCTGAATTTCGCCAAGATGCACGGGCAGCACCGGACAACCGCCAACAAAACAAGACACTATATCCGTACCACCCGATATAGAGGACAGGCACACGTCCGACTTGAAGTCACGATAAACAAACTCAAAGCTCTCGTGAGACAGCGGCGAGCCAGTAGACAATATCGTCCGTAAGCTGGAGAGATCATGTGACTGCGCAGGTTTAAGCTCGGCCTTTTCCAGCGCCGCCAGATACTTGGCACTGGTGCCAAAGATGCTGATTTTCTCGCTGTCGATTGCATCCAGCAAAAACTGACCTTCAGCGGCAAACGGTGAACCATCATAAAGTAGCACTGTGGCACCGCTAGCCAGTCCCGATACCAGCCAATTCCACATCATCCAACCACAGGTACTGAAGTAGAAAAATACGTCCTCACGACGCAGATCAACCAGCAGTTGGTGCTCCTTCAGATGCTGTAGAAGGGTTCCGCCAGCACCGTGGACAATGCACTTGGGCACCCCGGTGGTGCCGGATGAATACATAACATAGAGCGGGTGGTCAAAGGGCAACTGTTCGAAAACCAGCGGCGCAGGCGCGGGGTCCAAATAATCCGCATAGCAAATAGCGTCACGAATAGTTCCCAGATCGGGGGCGGCGGACAGCACGGGCACTACGACAACACATTCGATACTGTCAATCTGTTGCGCGATGTTGGCCAGCCGCTCCAGTGAATCGCAGGCTTTACCGTTATAGAAATAGCCGTCGCCACCGAGCAGTACCCGAGGCGCGATCTGGCCGAATCGGTCAAGTACCCCGCTAAGGCCAAAATCAGGGGAACAGGATGACCAGATGGCACCAATACTGGTAGCTGCCAGCATGGCGACCACGGTCTCCACAATATTGGGCATGAACCCCGCCACACGATCGCCCTGGCGCACGCCGCTGGCTCGCAGACTGGAGGCCAACTGCTCTACCTGCGCGTACAGCTCGGCATAGCTTAGCTCACGTCTGGCACCGGATTCGAGCAACGATATGAGCGCAGGCCTGTCGTCGCGATAACGCAACAGATTCTCAGCGAAATTCAGCCGTGCCTGTGGAAACCATTTCGCACCGGGAAACTGGTCGGCATTAGCCAGCACCTGTTCACCGCGCGCGGAGCTGATCACTGCGCAATAATCCCAGACCTCACGCCAAAAATTCGACGAGTCCGCAATAGACCACTGATACAATGCGTTAAAGTCGCCAAGCGCTAAGTGCTGATGCTCATTCACCCACTCACGGAAGTGGGTAACCCGCGCTGCCGCAACGCTCTGCTCCGAGGGTGCCCATAATTGTCTTGTCATCGCAATCTACTCTGTGCCGCTACAGCTCGCATCTGCAGTCAGGTGCCTGACCCTACCCCGCACACCAACCGCTTTAACAGTGTCCCAGTGCCGCGCAATTGTCTATGATCAAGGCAGATCTGTACAGGAACCCACCGTGAAGCAGTCCACCGAAGACCACGTTACCCGCTCGATAGAAATATTTATCCGCCTGGGGCTTATTATTGCCTTGGTTATCTGGTGCTTTCAGATTCTTCAGCCTTTTATCACGACTATTGTATGGGGCATGATTATTGCTATAGCCCTACAACCACCTTTCAACTGGCTGCTGGCACGCATGGGTTACCGCTATGGGCTGACCGCCGCCATCTTGACGGTTATTGCGATGGCAGCTTTGCTCACTCCTGCCATCGAACTCTCTACCGCCATGGTGCAGTCTGCGAGCAACCTTACCGAGAGCATTCGCGACGGCAGCTACGAGGTCCCGCCCGCACCCGACAGTGTGCGTGAATGGCCCTTCATTGGCGATCAGGTACACACGGGGTGGAGCCTTGCCAGCAACAATCTGCAGGCCGCGTTGCAACAGTACTCGCCGCAGCTGCGCAAGGCAGCAAGCTGGACGCTGAGCACGGCGGCAGGCGCTGGCCTTGGCCTGCTACAGTTCGCTATTTCGATTATCGTTGCCGGGTTTTTCCTGGCTTACTCAAAGAATAGTGCCGACTTCGCGCGCCGACTCGGGCGACGCTTAGCGGGCGAAACCGGAGAAAAATATGCCGCACTGGCCAGCACTACCGTGACCAGTGTTGCTCAGGGGGTGTTAGGCGTCGCCTTCATACAGGCATTGCTGGCGGGCATAGGTTTCGTCGTCATGGACATTCCCGGCGCCGGGCTGTGGACATTGTTGGTGCTAATTCTGGGCATCGTGCAGCTGTCACCCGGTTTGATCATTATTCCCACCGTCATCTACGTCTTCACCACGGCTTCTACCCCGGTCGCCATCGCTTACCTGATCTGGGGCATCGCTGTCGGTCTGGTAGACAATATACTCAAGCCTATTTTACTGGGCCGGGGAGTGCCGGTGCCCATGGCTGTCATATTCCTCGGCGCAATCGGAGGCTTCATTACCACCGGCTTTGTCGGACTGTTTGTGGGTGCCGTGGTGATGGTGATGGGCTATGACCTGTTTATGATCTGGCTGACGGCGGGCGAGACAGATGAGGCCATCGAAGCCATCGAAGCCGCACCGAAACAAGGATAGAACATGTCTGCTACCAGCCCCACAGAACGCGATAATTTCATTTGGCTATTGATTGCTCTGGTGACGCTGCTATTTAGTGGCGCCCTTATGCAACAACTGGAACTCGAAGATGGCGCCAGCCTTATCAATATAAGTATCAGCTTCACGCTGCTGGTGGCGGTATGGTCGATGGAGCGCCGCAAAGCCTGGTACCAGTCTCGCATTGGCCTGACAGTATTTATTGCTGCAATCGGCATCGGAGACTACTTTCTGAATAGCGCTGGCCTGAGCCTGCTACAGCTGATTTTTATTTTCAGCTTTTTCAGTTTTACCACGTTACTCGCCTGTCGGCAGATCTTGTTCCAGGGTTCGGTTGACCTGAACAAAATTATTGGCGCCATCTGTATTTATATTATGATGGGACTGACTTGGGCCTTTAGTTACTTGCTGGTAGAAGAAATATTCCCTGGTTCCATGCTCGGTTTTACCGAAGCCGACTGGCATGCCAATCTACAAGATGCCGTTTATTATAGCTTTGTCACGCTCACCACACTGGGCTATGGCGAAATCACCCCGGTGCAGCCGCTAGCGCGCTTCCTGGCTTACATGGAGGCGCTCACCGGTCAATTTTATATTGCGATTTTGGTCGCCAGTCTTATCGGAATTCGACTGGCAAAAATCAGAGATGGTGACTAGAGCTGTCTTTCCAACGGCAGCAAACTATACAAACCCACCTGGAAACGTCGCCACCAACTGCTCTCCGGCTCCTTGCTAAAATAGACCTCCTCCCCATCACGCAGCGCACCCCAGCGTAGATTCCCCTGCTCATTGATAACGACCTTATAGGCATTCACTTTCAGTGAGTCTTGAATTTCTGTGGCCAATTCTTCGGACAATTCCGCGGAATCAATGATGATGCCCATTTCTGTATTAATATCGATGGAGCGCGGGTCGACATTGAGTGAACCTACAAACAACCAGCGTCGATCTACCATAATCGCTTTGGTATGTAAGGTGGTTTTCCTATCGGTTACGCGTCCGCCACCACTGGCACTGACCTCCATCACATTGACACCTGCAGCGACCAGTTGCTTACGATAGCGGCGATAGCCAGAATGCACTGCTACATGATTGGTGGCGGCCAGCGAGTTCGTCAGAATGTTCACACTGATGCCGGACTGCTGCAGTGCAGCAAGGCTCTCGGCCAGCCCGTCATGGGGAATAAAGTACGGTGAAAATACCATCACTTCTGTTTCGGCCGCGCGCAGCATATCGCCAAGCGACGATGCCAGCTTCCTGAATTCAGGCGAAACTGGATTAAGCAGCTTATCGGGATCATCGGAGATCACGTGCGCCTCTGCCAAGTAAGCTGTCTCACGGCCATCCATCAGACGCGTGATCAGACCGTCGGAGTCGGTATATTCACTGCCGGGGTGAGCGCGCTGGTATTCCTGAACCTCAGACCGAAAGGCTTCCAGCTCTTCCGCACTGGTACGGTCATCAAGCGCTTCCATGGGCACGCTCAACTGATGATTCCAGAAGTCATCAAAACTGTCGCCGACCTCGGCTATCAGTCCGCCAAAACAGAGCAATTCGAAGTCCCAAAAAACAACGTCTTCGTTCATATCAAAATACTCAGCGGCGATATTGCGTCCACCAATAATCGTGGCATGCCCATCAACAGTGAAAGACTTGTTATGCATACGCCGATTGGCGCGACTGAAGTCCAGCAGGAAGTTGAGTGACGAAATACCGCCGCGGGCCACCGGGTTAAAAAGTCTAATATGGACATTCGGATGCGCATTAAGCATGGCCAAGCCCTCGTCTCGGGCGGTGGTAAACACGTCATCCAGCAGTAAGCGCACGCGCACGCCCCGATCCGCCGCGCGAAGCAGGGACGCAGTAAAAGCAATACCGGCAGCATCGGGTTTAATCAGAAAGTATTGGGCATCAATGGTAGATTGCGCTCGCTCCGCCAGTTCAAGACGTATGTCCAGCGCCTCCGCGCCATCTTCAATTTCATAAACGCCCGTATCCTCACTCGCATCGGCAATGTAATGCGCACTGAGTTCGGCCAACCCTCCAGAGGTTGTTGGCAGGTGCTGGAATGACTCCATACGTGGCGCGTCAAATGGCACCGAGGTACAGGCGCTCACCAGTAATAGGGCTAATCCCAGCCCGGTAGCACGCAAGTTATCTATCGACATCATTTTCAACGCAGTCCACCACCTATTCGAATCCTTCGCTCACTCTAGCATCCACACGTTTATCAATTCCAGAGCGGCCACTAAAAGCTTTCCTGGTGGGTTCGTAAATCCAGTTCGTGAGTCCAGGCATTGCGGGGCTGCCGATATAGATGCATATAGGCATCAACAATACCCTGTAAACCAATCAGTCCCTCTTCGCCCTGTTCGGCGTACCAGTCGGGGACCAACTTCTCTATCTTTTCGCCATAGATACCGCCATCAATAACGACGTGGCCGACATGTACGCCCTGTGGTTGAAATTCACGCGCAAGACTTTGCGCCAGGTTACGCAAGCCACCTTTTGCTGCGGTAAATGCGGCATAGCCTGGGCGCCCGCGCATGGAGGCGCTGGCTCCAGTAAACAACAGGCAGCCTGATTGCCGCGCAGCCATCGCCCGCAATGCTTCGCGGGCGAACAAAAAGCCACCGTAGCAGGCAATTTTCCAGCACTTTTCAAAATGCCGGGCCTCAACCTCGAGGAAACTCCCGGGCATATTATTACCGGCATTGAAAATCGCCAGATGCACTGGGGCAATCGACTCCGCCGTGGCAATTAACTCAACTACCTGAGTTTCCTCAGTAACATCACAGACCATCGCGGTGGCCTCACCACCTGCAGCCGTAATGGCAGCAACCACTTTATTTAACTTCTCCAAAGTGCGTCCGGCCACCACAACGTGCAAGCCTTCCTGCCCGGCGCCCAAACAAAGAGCACCACCTAAACCTTGCAGAGGACCTACCCCTGCAATCACAGCTGTACGTTTCACTACCGCTACTCCCATCTTGATTAACGTGCCACTATGTTAGCGGTAACATCGAAATTGTGCTTGATCAATTCATAGCGCTACTGTTTCACTGTGACATTGCCAAACAATACAGCCTTGCCTAGACTCAAGGCTTGAAATGATGAGCACTCAAAATGACTGAGCAGCACGACAGCTATCTGGTTTTTCTTAAACGTGATTGTCCAACCTGCGTATTGGTGGAACCCGCCCTGCGTGAACTCGAAAGCGCTGGCAAAATTTTACAAGTGTGGAGTCAGGACGATCCCGAGTTCCCCGGCAGTCTGACTGCAGTCGGCGATGACCGCGAGCTGGAACAGTCCTATCACTGGCAGGTCGAGACCGTGCCAACGGTAATTCGTCTGCGCGGCGACAAAGAGGTCGAGCGCACTGAAGGTTGGGATCGCGCCGCTTGGCTCAATCTCTTTGGCACGCAACAATTAGCTGAAGATCTACCTGGCTTTCGCCCCGGCTGCGGTTCGCTAAGCGTGCAGCCCGGGGTAGCAGAGGAACTGGCACTGCGGTACGGCACAAGTTCGCTGCAAGCTCGGCGGATTGAGATTGCGGAGCTTGAGGACCCGCTGGAGGCCTGCTACGCGCGCGGTTGGAGCGATGGTCTGCCCGTCGTACCACCCACGGAATTGCGCGTTATCCGCATGCTCGCCGGCACTCATCGTGAGCCCGCGGAAATCGTGGGTCTGATACCGCCCGACCTGCAGCCCTGTAGCATCGAAAAAATAGCCATCAACGCGGTCATGGCAGGCTGTAAACCGGAATACCTGCCAGTGGTCATTGCTGCCGTGGAAGCCGCCCTGATCGATGAATTTTGCATGCATGGCCTACTGGCGACCACCTGGTTTTCCAGTCCCATGATCATTGTGAATGGCCCTATTACCAAGGCCATCGGCATGAACAGTGGCGGCAATGCCCTGGGGCAGGGTAACCGCGCCAACGCCACCATTGGCCGCGCACTGCAGCTGGTCATTCGCAATGTTGGTGGTGGTAAGCCCGGCGGTGTCGATCGCGCCACGCTGGGAAATCCTGGCAAGTATACGTTCTGCTTCGCGGAAGATGAGTCCGAACAGCGCTGGCAATCGGTTGCACAGCAACGCGGTTTCGAGTCGCAGCAGTCCACTGTAACCCTATTTGCCGCCGACGGTGTGCAGGGAATTGCTGACCAGAAATCACGCGAGCCGGAATCCCTGTGTCGCAGCCTGGCGGCCAGCCTGCTTGGCGTCGGCCATCGCAAGTTCGCTATGCTGAGCGATGCGTTTATCGTACTCTGCCCTGAGCACCTGCGCGTTTTTACCAACGCCGGATGGAGCAAACAGCAGGTACTGGACCGCCTCTTTGAGCTGACTACCCGCTCTGGTGCGGAGCTGATCAACGGCGTCGATGGCATTGCCGAGGGCATGCCGGAGTTTGTCAAAGACATGCAACTGGCGAAATTCAAACCAAACGGCCTTAATATTGTATGCGCGGGCGGTACCGCCGGCCTGTTTTCCGCAATCGTCCCTGGCTGGCTGGCCAGTGGCGACATGGGAAGTTCACCTGTCACCAAGGAGATAGTTTAATGAATCAAGTAGTTCTTGACCCCACTGCGGAGCTCAACCCCGCAAATCGAGCGGTACTGCCGCGACTCAACCAGCTAGGTGGCAAGACCATTGGCCTGCTAGACATCAACAAGCCTCGCGGCGACAAACTACTGGATCGGCTGGAAACCCTGCTGAATAACGAGGGCGCGCAGGTACGGCGTTATAACAAGCCGACCATGACCCGGGTTGCACCGCTGGAGGTCAAGCAGGCCATTGCCAGTGAATGCGACGCGGTTATTGAAGCCCTTGCCGACTGAGGTTCCTGTACGTCGTGCAGTCTGCATGACATTATGGATCTCGAAAGCCGCGGCATACCCGGTGGCTATATACTGACCGAAGAATTTCGCGAGGCTGACCTGGCCCAGGCCAGAGCACTAGGCTTTAGCGCCAACAAAGTATTCGTGGAACATCCGATACAGGACCGTACCGACGCCGAAATGGCCCTGATTGCCGAGCGAGCATTTGCCGAGGTGGTGGCGATGATTGTCACCCCTGAGTAGTTCAGGGGTGAAACCCGGGCTCACCAGCCCGGGGGCTTTAGTGCAGGTCGAGTCCTAACAGCGTTTCCATCTCACTGATGGCCAATGCAGGGTCCGTCACTTTGATTGTCGTCAGCCCCAGTGCCCGCGCTGACTTCAGGTTTTGTCCGATATCGTCCAGAAACAAAGCGGCGCCAGGCTCAATACCCAGACGCTGCAGCGCAATCTGGTAAATCCGTGGATCGGGTTTACGCACACCTTCTACCGCCGACTCTACGAAGACATCAAACAGACCCTTGACCTGAGTATTAGCGTCTGGCCGATCTTCGTTATGCCAGTTGTTAGTCAGTGCGGCCAACTTATAACCTGCCTCTCGCAGTTTCCCGATGGCCGCCACCATATTCTGATGAATACCTGCCGCTCCTGCGACATCGGCAAATATTGCCGCTGAGCTAAGCGTCTCAGGAGCTCCTGCGGCTCGCAATTCAGTGTCAAAATCCGCAAAAAATGCCGCACCCATCGGTACTTCACCGCGCTCCAGCCTGCCCCAGGCGCTAGCGGAACCGTTATCAACTATCATGCGATTGATAAAGTTAGAGGGCAGCCCGTGGCGGCTCTCGTGGTCGGCAAAGGTCTGCATGGGCGAGGCGATCACCACACCCCCAAGGTCAAAAATAACGGCTTCTATACTCAAGTTGACACTTCCACGGCAAAAACTGAAGCGGCAAGCATAGTCGAAACCTGACGCAAGGTGCCAGCAATTCTGCCAGTGCCCAAGGGTAAACACAGCCAGACCGGAGCACGCCTCCTCAGGAGGGAGGACGCACCTGTATGTGCATGCTATATTTCTGAACCCTGGTCCTTTGAAACTTAGAGAGCACTATGCAAATCGCCAACCCCGATGCCCAAATCGGCCCCTGTGCCGGCTTTACCGTAATCGACTTCTCCACCATGGTGTCCGGTCCTTTGGCCGGCCAGAACCTGGGCGACCTGGGTGCCGACGTTATCAAGGTAGAAACGCTGATGGGCGATACCGCGCGCTGGCTAGGCCCACCCGAACGCGCTGGCCTCAATGGTTTCTTTACACAGCTCAACCGCAACAAGCGCGCAATATCGATTGATCTGAAGCAACCCGCCGGACAGGAGATTGCCCGCCAACTAGCCGCGAGCGCAGACGTGGTACTGGAAAACTTTCGCCCCGGTGTCGCCGATCGCCTGGGTATCGGCTACCAGCAACTCAGCGCCGCTAACCCCGGCCTGGTGTACGTCTCGGTTTCCGGTTTCGGACCGGACGGCCCCTATGCCGACCAACCAGTTTACGATCTTATGATTCAGGGTATGTCCGGGTTGATGCCTATTCAGGGTGGCGACGGCGAACCGCAAATGCTCAAGAGTGTAATCGCCGACAAGAATGCTGCCATTACCGCAGCCTCCGCGGCGCTGGCAGCACTGCTGGCTCGCGAGCGCAATGGTGGCCAGGGTCAGCATGTTCAGGTACCCATGATCAATGCCTATGCGCAGCTGGCGATGCCTGACAACATGACTGTGGAGAGCTTTCGACCCAAGCCTGAAGTAGAGGGCACGATCCCGGATATGTACCGCGTATGGCAGTGCGCCGACGGCCACATGGTAGGCATGATGATTCTGGACAAACAATACCAGGGATTGTGCAAGGCGCTGGCCCGAGACGATCTCGCCAACGACGAACGCTTTGCAGGCATGGCCGGGCGCATGGAGAACAATCACGCGCTCAACGAAATTCTAGCTGAGGAATTTTTGCACTGGCCGGTTGCAGATCTCTTGGCTAAATGCCGCGAGCACGAGGTCCCTCTGGCGCCGGTTTACGACGTTGAGCAGTTTATGAATGATCCTCAGGTGCAACACAACCGCACGGTATTTGATGCTGAGGACCCTCTCGGGGGCACTACCCGCTATATCAGCCACCCCAGCGTCTATGAGAATACGCCAGCGACATTGCGCCGACATCCTCCGCGCTACGGACAACATACTGCGGAAATCCTACAACAGGCTGGCTACTCCGAGGAGCAGATCTCAGCCTGGAGAGAGGCGCAGGTGATCGCCTGAGACACACGCCTCAGGCAACGGAATTACCAGCTGTAACCGACGACGAAGTTGTAAGTCTCATCAAGGTCTTCAACTTCGTCAGCAACACCGCCGTCGTATTCATACTTGATTTCCAGGCCAGCCTCTAGCCCGTACACCAGGGGGAAACTGATACCTATGGTGGTGTTGAGTACCAGCGCATCGGTTTCATCAAAGTTGAGAATACCATCGTGGTCTACATAGAAAGTAGAGTCACCACCAAAGTAGTCACTGGTCAGGTGCAGGCCCCAGTTAGCGCCGGGGTAGTCATTATCTTCCTGAACATCGTATTGCTCGTCCACGTAGACCAGACCGACCTCACCGCGCACTGAAAGTAACTTAGTCTCCAGGAATTGACGACCAATGTAGGGGCCAAAGGTGGTACGTAAATCGAGATCGATAAACTCGTCACCCTCAAAGCCCAACAGTACACCGAAGTAGTTGTCAGAGTTAGCGGTAAAACGGTCGTACTTGTTCCGCCAGCGCCACTTATTCTTGCTACGCACGCCGTTCGCTTCATCGTATTCGTAACTGGCCGCTATAGAGTAGCGATCCTTGAGACTACGCCAGGTAGAGTTGGCACTGCCGCGGAGCTCATCGGTTTCGGTGTTACCCCGCTCCAGCAGCAAGGCAATACGTGCATCACCAAACCACTTGTAGCCACGTCCCAGCTGCCAGGGTTCGGGGTTGAGCTGACCCACGTCTTCCACATCAAACACAATAGCCTCATTCTCGGCACTCATGACCACCATCTCATCGCCGGCTGTGGCAATGCGCTGATTCTCAATAACGCGCCCATCATTTAGCATAACGGTCACTTCGCCGTCGGTAAACGCGGTCTCGATATCATCCGCATCGACGGAAATCGTCCCTGCAAATTCGGTTTCAAACTCAACCTTGCCGTCCACTGAATTTTTCAGCGTACCAATTATCCGCGAGCCATTTTTCATCAGCAGTTCATCCGCTAATGCCCCCGCAGAGAATGCGCAAACCATCAACAGCGCCAGTCCTCTCGTCACTTTTCTCATCGTTCTTCCCTTGCCTGCCATCGTAAAAACCGCGCATTATACCTATCTTTGGGAAAAGTGGGATAGAGCGATGACTAATGTTACTGAAAGCAGAAAGGCGCTAGGAGAACTAATAGAGCTTCTGCAAGAGGTAGACCAACGTTGGGCGGGGCCAGAATGGAACCTGCACAGCACAGAAGACGTCGCTGGCGCCCATCGAGCGCTGATGCATTTGCTTGATGGTGGCATCGGCACCATGTTTGAAAGCGACCCCGCAGCTCCTGTTATGCGACGTATCGTCACCCCAACGCGCAAATTCACGGGTGACAATAGTGATGCCATCTATTTTGACGCCCCTGTAGCGGAGCAATACGAGTACCACTTGCGCGGGAATATGCACGGCGCAGTCTACGTCTCCGTCACTCTGGAAGAAGGCACAGCCAAAGGCGGTCTGGGCACCAAGACCGCTGGTATCATTAACGATACCGAATTTGAGATAGACGCTGAGGGTAATTTTGAGATCTGGCTGGGCGGCGCCGCCCGCGACAAGAACTGGCTGGCGTTGACGGCGGAAACCTCACGCATTACCACCCGTCACTACTTTGAAGAAGTCGGCAGCGCCTCTGCCAACCCGGCCCGCGAGCCGGTGTTCGAATTAACCGTGTTGAATCGAACCGCAGCCCCCGCAATTCCCGACGAACACAGCGTGGCGGCTGGCATCCGCCGGGTTGGCGAGTTTGTGCGCAGTCGCACTATTGGTATGCCACCAATGGCTGAAACGGCAGCCAAGGTGCCCTTTCTGTCCATCGAGCCCAACCAGTTTCCAGCTCCTGTGCCGCCCGGTGATATGGGCCTGGCTGCCATCGATGCTGCCTACTCCATGGCGCCCTATTACCTGGGCCCGGATGAAGCGTTGGTGATCACCGGGCGCTGGCCCAGCTGTCGTATGGCCAATGTATGCCTATGGACACGCTTTCAGCAGACCTACGACTACAGCAACCGGCAGGTTTCCCTCAATCGGGCACAAACAAAGCCGCAGTCTGACGGCAGCTTCCGCATGGTGCTGGCGCACCAAGATCCGGGTTGCGACAACTGGATAGATACGGAAGGGCGTGCCCTGGGGCTGGTTTTCTGGCGTTTCTTCCTCCCCGACGGAGCTATTGAAACACCACAGGCCGAGGTGGTGAAATTCGATCAGCTGGGGGCTTGATGGTGAAACGGGGATAGGGCGCGGGATCAGCTGGCAGCAATAAAATCTCCGAGTAAACTGAACTCCTCGCGGCGCGGGCTATTGCTGCGCCACATCAACCCGATGGAGCGCGAAACACCAGACTCCTTGAATTGATGCGCCTTAACCCCGGTACCGGAAAGAATGCGCGCGTCCAGCGCCATTTGCGGTAACAGGGTGACACCAATGCCATTCGCCACCATCTGCACAATCGTCGTCAGACTGGTCGCCTGGTAAGGAATCTTCAGCTCGACCTCATTCAGACTGCAGGCCTCCAGGGCATGATCACGCAAGCAGTGGCCATCTTCTAACAGCAGTAATTCGTGTGAGCGCAAATCCGCTGCATGCACCTTGGCATTGTCCGCCAGCGGATAGTCGGGCGGGCAGGCAAACACAAAATCGTCGTGGAACAGATGCCGTGTCTCTACCCTGTCCGCCGCAAAGGGCAGCGCTAGCAGCAGCACGTCAAGCTCACCCAGATGCAGCGCGTTAACCAGCCGTGCGCTGAGCTCCTCGCGAATAAACAGCTGAAATTCCGGGTGCTTGCGTCGCAGTTGCTTGAGCAGGTGAGGCAGCGTATACGGAGCAATAGTGGGAATAACACCTAACCTCATGCGGCCACTGAAGGGTTCTGCCGATGCCTCGCAGGTAGCGACCAGGTCCTCTACATCGGTCAAAATCGAACGGCTGCGTTTTATCACTTCATCGCCAAGTGCCGTCAGCAACACCCGTCGATTGCTACGCTCTACCAGTGCCACTCCCAGCAGGCTCTCCAACTCAATAATGGCAGCGCTCAGAGTTGACTGGGACACATGGCAGGCGCGCGCGGCATTGCCAAAGTGGCCGTGTTCAGCCAGTGCTGACAGGTAGCTGAGCTGTTTCAGAGTCGGTTGACGCGCCATCGTAATAATCGATCAATGATTGGTAAATATTTCATTATACAGATGCTGCCTCGCAGTCTACTCTTACTACGGGTCTTACACCAATGCAGGGCTCTAGCTGCTGCCGACGGGCTGCTGCTATTCACATGTGATCATAAACAGGAGACACACCATGTCTTTGAAAGGTAGTCAAACCGAAGATAATCTGAAAGCTGCGTTCGCCGGGGAATCCCAGGCCAATCGTCGCTACCTGTACTTTGCAGCAAAAGCCGATGTCGAGGGCTACAACGATGTGGCTTCCGTATTCCGATCTACGGCTGAAGGCGAGACCGGCCATGCCCACGGCCACCTCGAATACCTGGAAGAAACTGGCGATCCCGCCACTGGGCTGCCCATTGGCGGCACTTCTGACAACCTGAAAGCGGCGATTGCTGGCGAGACACACGAATACACTGACATGTATCCGGGTATGGCCAAGACAGCCCGCGATGAAGGCTTCGACGAAATCGCTGACTGGATGGAAACTCTGGCCAAGGCTGAGCGCAGCCACGCTAACCGGTTCCAAAAAGCACTGGACACACTGGACGATTAATCCTCTGGGGCGGACTTGTCTAGTATAGACAAGCACCCGTCCCGATTTTTGCGAGACAACATTATGGCAGTCAGAGAAGGCAGTCTGGAAGCGCCTACACGGCACCCTGTGGAATGGAAGACTGAAAAGTTCTGGGAACACGACGACCTGGATCAGGAGCTGGAACGAGTCTATGACATCTGCCACGGCTGTCGTCGCTGCGTCAGTCTGTGCGATTCCTTCCCCACCTTATTTGACTTGGTGGACGAATCCGAAACCATGGAAGTAGACGGTGTCGACAAAGCCGACTTTAGCAAAGTATCCGATCAGTGCTACCTGTGTGACCTGTGCTACATGACCAAATGCCCCTACGTACCACCTCACGAATGGGCTGTGGATTTTCCGCACTTGATGCTGCGTGCCAAAGCCGTCAAGTACAAAGAGGAAGGCGCCAGTTTGCGCGACAGGGTCCTCACCAGCACCGACAAGGTTTTTGCCGCGGCCACCATCCCGCTGGTCGACATCACGGTTAACGCACTGAACAAGAACGCCACCTTCCGTAAGGTGTTCGAATCAACATTTGGGGTGCATCACGCAGCCCCGATACCCGAATTTCACAGCAAAACCATGCGCAAGCGCGTACAACCGATGGTCAAACCCGTCACCAGCAAGGCCGTCGCGGGCACTACCGGCAAGGTAGCCCTTTACGCCACCTGTTATGGCAACTACAACAGCCCCAGCATCGGTGAAGATTTTGTCAAGGTATTCCAGCACAACGATATCTATATTGACCTGGTGCCCAAGGAGGCCTGCTGCGGCATGCCCAAGCTTGAGCTGGGTGACCTCAACACTGTCGAAAAGCTGAAAAACGCTAATATTCCGGTCTTGGCCAAGTTGGTGGATGAGGGTTACGACCTCGTCGCACCCATACCTTCCTGTGTATTAATGTACAAGCAGGAGCTGCCACTGCTCTTTCCGGACGACCCGGATGTCGCCAAAGTACGCGACGCCTTTTTTGACCCGTTTGAATATCTGTGGATCAGGCATAAACAGGGCGAATTAAAAACCGAGTTCCCGCAGGCCATGGGTGACATCGCCTATCAGGTCGCCTGCCACCAGCGGGTGCAAAATATAGGCCTGAAGACCCGCGACGTGCTTAACCTGGTGCCCAATACTGACGTTACTGCGCATGAACGCTGCTCCGGTCACGATGGTACGTATGCGGTTAAGAAAGAGACCCACGCCAAGTCGGTCAAAATTGCGCGCCCGGTGGTGCGCAAGGTCGACCAGCAGGAGCCAGACCATTTCATGAGTGACTGCCCCATGGCTGCCACCCATATCGCCAATTTGTCGGAAAAAGTCGACAGGGCCGAGCACCCCATGACGCTATTACGCATGGCCTACGGCCTTTAGCAGGAGAACAAAGATGAACCAGCAGTTATCGAGAGCCGACCTATGGTCGCTGGAAGAATACGCCGAGCAGCGCTCCAGTTTTCGTGCTCAAGTGATGGAACACAAAAAGCGCCGACAATTACCACTGGGCAATAATGCACGTCTGTATTTCGAAGATTTACTGACGATCAGGTATCAGATTCAGGAAATGCTGCGCATCGAAAAAGTTTTCGAAGCGGCTGGCATCACCGAAGAACTTGAAGCCTACAATCCGCTGATACCCGATGGTCACAATTGGAAGGCAACCTTTATGATCGAGTTTGACGACCCCGCCGAACGGGCGAGTCAGCTGGCACAAATGATCGGGATCGAGAACAAAGTATGGATGCAAGTCGACGGCTGCGACAAAGTCTATCCTATTGCCGATGAGGACCTGGAGCGAGATACCGCGGAGAAGACATCCTCGGTGCATTTCCTGCGCTTTGAGCTAAGCCCTGCCATGATTACCGCTGCCAAAGCCGGAGCAGACTTCAGTGCAGGCATCGACCACAAGGCCTTTACGATAGGGCCGCTGGCGGTGCCTGGACCCATCCGAGACTCACTCACCGAGGATCTGTCAGACGTTGTTCTTAATTAAGGTGTAATCCAGCCAGCCTCATTGCGCGTAAGAAGAGCACAATCAATCAAAATGGTGCTCTCATGATCGAACGAAATCTAGGCAATATCGAACGCCTTATCCGCTTACTCTGCGGTATCGGGCTTGGAGTATGGGCCTTCAGTCAACCTGCAATGAACGGCATTGAGTGGTTTGTGGTTCTGACATCAAGCTTTTTGATACTCAACGGTATCTTCTCGCGCTGCTATCTCTGGTATGTGCTGGAGATCAATACCAACCGCGAGCAAGGCATTGTCGGCCAAACGACGCCCGACTGCCGCTAAACAACCGGACACACGATGCCCGGGTCCTAGCGCCCGGCATCAGCCCCACGCTCACAAATTTACATCAAGCCGCAAAAACGCGTTACGCCCATAACCGGGCAATCTCTCACCACGCGCTATAGCCGGGTTGCCCATAACTCGATTGACGCCACTGACATGGTCGGCATAATTTTCGTCCAACACATTATCGACACCCACAGCCACTCGCAGGCGATCAGTTGCCAACCAATAACCACCTACGTTGAGTAAACCGTAGCCGTCACTCTCCTGTTCATTGTTTGTCGCACTGACCTTATCCTGCTCAGCGTATAGTCGCCCCTCCAGTCTGGCACCCCAACGATTACCGGTGTAATCCAGCGCCAGGGAGCCATTCAGCGGTGCTATCCGATACAGATTGTCGTCAATATCATCGCGTTCGCCACGAACATAATTAACCAGACCACTCAGCGCCCAGTCTGAGTTAACGGTGTAACGCCAGTCCATATCAAAACCCCACAGTACGGCGTCAACATTGTCGAACTGCAGCGGTGACGGGTTACTATTGCCCGTATTCATATTCATCATCGTCACGAACATGTTCGCCGGGGTTAATGTGCTGGGGACGCCTTGAATAAAGTCTTTCACATCGCGGTAAAACAGGCGCGGCGACAGCACCAGACTGCCATTGTTAAAATCCAGACCCAACTCCAGCTCGCGCGCTACCTCTGGTGTAAGCTCAATATTGCCCGTATAGGTCAAACCGTCAGCCAGACCACCGGTGGCCTGCAGAGGCAGCCACAAATAGCGCTCCTGATAGGCGGGCGAGCGAGTTTTACGTGCCAGCCCGGCGTAATAACTCAGCTCGTCATTGACATGATAGAAGGCCTTGGCCACCACATCGAAGTTATCATCGGTTTGCTTACGATCTGCCGCATTGAAGGCGTCACGCAGCATGGCACCCGCCGGCATCATCGCTGGAGTACCATCGACCTCACCGGCATCCATTACCACATGGTTGTAACGCAACCCCAGCTCCGCACTCCAGGCATTGCCGAAATCATGCTGGCGCTCAGCAAACAGGCCGACGATGGTTCGCTCTGCGTCATTAAAGTTAACGACAAAAAATGCCGGGTTCTGTGGGTTATCGATATTCGAATCATGACTGGAGTCGAGGCCATCGGCGCCCACAATCCAGAGCCCATTGTCATCGTTGAATGTCGCGCTCACCTTGAAACCGCGGTTGCTGGAGGCCGCTGTATTACGCCGCCACATGCCCTCATTCGTCGGCGCCTGACGCAGGTGATAGTTGCTCATGGTGTGATCGAGTTCGCTACCAAACACAGTAGCGTCCACAGACCAGTCAGAGCCGGCAAAGCTATAACCCAGCGTGTATAAGTCGCCGTCAATTAATTGAATATCCATGGGCAGGGCGGGCGTACCGGCATCGCCAGTTTCGCTGCGGCTGAAGTCGAACTGCAGAGTATGATCGCCCACCCGCAGGCCATAACCCAGCTCATAGCGATCACGCTCATATTCAGTGGGCAATATCTTGCCGTCGGAAAACTCCGCATCATCGCCTTGCTCAGTCATGGCGGCCAGCCGCAAGCGGTGCACATCGTTGCTAGCTAACACCGTTGCTCCCAGCAGGGTCCCATTACTAACGCTCTGCCCACTGGCGACCACGTGAGTGTTCAGCGTCATTGCCGAGCTGTCGCTAAACTCACCGCGGGCAGTTACCGCGTTTACGGCACCGCCGATGGATTCCTGAACCACGCTAACCGGGGCAATACCACGATAGAGCTGAAGCGATTCCAACTGCGCGGCAGCCGCATAAGAGAGCGGCGGGTCCATCCAGTTGGGGCCAGCTGGAGCCAGTTGCGTACCGTTCAACTGCACGCCGATGCGCGGACCGTACATACCTCGATACTGGGGAATGCCTGTCAAAGGACCATTGCTATTGACCGTCGCTCCAGGTGCCTGCTTCAGCAACTGCGCGGTATCTGCAGCAATCGTCATCTCATCAACCACATCGATGGTGCGCTTTTCGTGGCTGCCGCTAACAATTACCTCTTCCATATGACCGCCCCAGGCGACCACACTAACCGCGCTGGCCAACACCCCGACCAGCGTCCTTGGATACGTCATGAAAACTCCCGCACAAACTGTAAAAATGCAGGCGCTATTGTAAGGACCGGGAAGGCTGCAGACATGTGACACAGTGTCGCACCTGCAGCTTTTGGAAAACGGCGAAGCTCTGATCAGAGCGCGAGAAAGCCCCCGTCAGCAACCACAGTAGTTCCGGTGGTAAATTTGGACATATCACTAGCCAGATACAGTACCGGCCCGACGATTTCCTCGGTGTCGGCAATGCGCTTTTGCAGGCTGGCGGCTTTAGCACCCTCCTCAAACCCGGGAATCAGCTCCGCGCTGGTGTCAAACAGGTCCGAATGGAAACTGCCGGGCGCCAGCGCATTGACGCGGACATTCCCATCCGCCCATTCTGCCGCCATCACCCGGGTCATGGCGTCGAGCCCGGCTTTCGTGGTGGCGTAAAAGCCCTGCCAGGCAGAAGGCCGCAGTCCACCTACCGACACCAGATTAATAATCGAACCGCCGCCGGAGGCGGCCATATGCGGCGCCAATCGTGACGCCAGATACCAGGGGCCTTTCAAATTGACGTCAAACATCTTCTGAAACAGCTCAGGGGAAAGGTCCGACAGCGCTCCCATAGCCGGATTAATGCCGGCATTGTTGATGAGGATGTCGATTTTACCGAAAGCCTCCAAAGCGGTCGCAATCAGCCGATCGAGACTCTCAGTGTCACCCACGTGCGCTGAAACCGGCAATCCCCTGCGCCCTTTGGCGGCTATCTCTGCACAGACTGCTTCGCAACTCTCCAGCTTCCGACTGGCGACGACCACGTCGGCGCCGGCATCCGCCAGCCCCAATGACATGGCACGGCCCAAACCGCGACTGCCGCCGGTCACCAGCGCCACTTTGCCGCTCAAATCTATCTCGACCACGTCATTCGCTCCTGAGGTTCTGCCTATTCGTCCTGACTGACCAGATCGGGGTAACGCACTGAAAGAGCGCTGGCAATACCGTCCTGCCAGCTCACCTTACAAGGCCCGGCCATCTGCTTGCGCAGGGTATTGTCCAGGACTGTCATCTGCCACGTAGCCATGTCTCGCTCTTCGACAGTCGCCTTGAGACCGGTCAGTGATTCGATATAGCTAAGCATTTGTTCCATGCTGACCACTTCATCGCCACCGAGGTTGACGATGGGGGCCGGCACTGCGGCATGCTCCAGCAAACCCTGTACCTGCTCGACAATGTCATCTTCATGAATCGGCGAGCAAAAACTCTCACTGCCGGCGGCCCGATGATAGGGAATACCGTGCTTCATAAACTGCACCAGCGCCATAGGTGCACCGCCGTGGCCGCGAGTTCCATAGGCCACATCAAGACGTGCAATAATCGTTGGCAGGTTGAGAACGCGTGCCTGAAACCGCACCACTGCCTCGGTAGACTGTTTGCTCATCGCGTAATGCGGCGAATAACTGGCATAGCCCCCGAGCTGCGCGTCTTCCGCGACCGCTTCACTGGCATCCGCCGCCAGGCCATAGACTGAAGACGAAGACATATGGAAAAAGGCTCTCACATCGCGATAGCGTTGCATCAGAAAACCCGTGCCCTCGGCGTTTTGGCTGATACCTTCGTCGGGCGTCTTGGGGTCGGTATTACAGCCGCAATGAATAACGTAGTCGACATCGGGCAAAGCGGACAGATCCGCATCACCCATTGAGAAATATACGGTGTTGATGCCCTGCTCTTCCAACTCCTGTTTAGCGCGTGGATCCGAGAATCTCGCTGCTGCCCAGACCTCGTTATTCGCATTAAGGGCTTCAGCGATAGGGCGGGCCACCTGACCTGTGGCTCCGGTTACCAGAACTCGGACATTATTCAACATGATCGATATCTCCTTATTATTTAAGCGCTAATCTACCGCTGGAGGGATACACCGCGGCTATTCGGTTCAGACAACCATCGCCCTAGACGTAGCCGTGGCTGCGAAACCAGTCCACAGAATCACGCACCGCCGTTTCAATCGGTGTTTGCGGCAAGCCCAGCTCAGTCACCGCCTTGGAGGGGTCAACATAAGCGTGCTGCTGGGCAAACACCGTATTCTTGTAAGTCGTCATGGGTGCCTTACCAGTCAGCTTGGACCACATTTCCATCACCCGGGAAACCCGCAACATGGTCGCACCTGATACTTCGCGGCTGGCAGTTTTGCTGACCCCCGCCGTCTCGCCTACCAGCGTCAGAAACTCTTTGTGGCTCAAGTTGCCTGCTGGGTTGGCAAGAATATAGGACTCGCCTACGCGGCCTTTTTGCATCGCCAAAACGTGGCCTGCTGCCACATCACGGACATCTACAGCACAGACGCCGCCATCCCAATAGTTCTGCATTTTTCCCTGCAACGTTGAAACAATCATACTGCCGGTGGGGGTGGGAGCGCGATCGCCAGGACCAAACGGCAGGCCGGGTAAAACCATACAGGCAGGTAAACCCTCCATAACCAGCCCCTTGACCATCTGGTGGCTGATAAACTTGGATAAAATATACTCGCTGGCAAAATCCCAGCTATCGAAAGGTGTTTCCTCGTTCGCCAGCTGACCCCGCGGCGCCACCCCAATGGCCGCCACACTGCTGGTAAACACCACCTTGCTGACGTTGGCCGCCATGGCGGCGCGTAACATCGCCTCAGCACCTTGAATATTGATTTTGTAGTGCAGATCCGGGTCTTTGGTCCAAACCGCAAACAGCGCAGCCAAATGATAGAGCTGATCGACTCCCTGCACGGTATGTGTCAGAGAGTCAGGCGCCAATAAATTGCCCTCCACAAACTCCACATCCATACCGTCCAGCGGCGAGCGATCCTCGCCGGGCATTACCATGACCCGAACCTCATCGCCCTGCTCAAGACACAGGCGTGTCACATGGTTGCCAATGAAGCCGGTGGCGCCGGTGATCAGTACTTTGCTCATACGTTTCTCTGTCTACAGGTGATAGCTAGCAGTCTAATCGCGTGCCGCAGTGGTTGGGATAGCGATTCAGGCCATACCGCGAGGGCAAATCAGGTCAACTGAACAGGCTCATAGTGGCTGCGGTGTATTAAGACTCCGGGCGTTATCACGCAAGATTTTTTGCTGGTCTGCGGCACTGAACTGATCCAGTTCCGCAACATAATCCAGCGGCGTCGGCATGCCTTCAATATGCGGCCAGTCGGAGCCGAAAATGACCCGGTCGGTGCCCATGAGCGCCGCCACCTCGTTCACGTCATCTTCCCAAAACGGGTTAATCCAGACGTGCTGCTTGAAGCTCTCCACCGGGTCTTCCTTAAAATAGCCGGCCGTGGCCAGCCGATTACTCGACTGCTTGAGCTTCCGGAACAGGTCAGGCAGGAATTCCGCACCGTTTTCGATAGACGCTACGCGCAGGTTCGGAAACCGCTCGAACAACCGCTCGTAGGTGATGGTAATCAGAAAATCATACGCCGCACGCTCGATATTGAAGTGCTTGATATTGGGTGCGAACGAGCCACCACTGATATTGGCGGAAAAGCCATCGGTTACGTAACCGTGAGTGGTATAACCAGAATCGGAGGCATGGACTACCAGCGTAATACCGGATTCATTAAGTGCAGCCCAGAACTTGTCAAACATGGGGTCGGCTGGCGAGCGTAAGCCATGGTCTCGGGTCTGCACCGCGGCTGGACGCATGACCACCACGCGCGCGCCCTGCTGCAACGCCCATTCAAGCTCCTGACAGGCCCAGTCGACGTCGCACAGGCTAATGTAGGGCGCGGCGAATATCTGGTCTTTGTAGTTGCAGCCCCAATCCTCCTGCAGCCAGCGATTAAAGGCGCCAAACAGCGTGGTCACGGCTTCAGTGTCATGCTTAAGCAGCTCCTCATAGAGCACACCAAGCGTCGGGAACAACCACACCGACTCCAGACCCTGACCCTGCAATTTCTCGACCCGCGCGTCGCGGTCAATGTAACAAGCGGGCAAGGGCTCGCGCGCGCTCATCAATTCAATAGCGTCCTGACCCAACGGGTTACCGCGCAGATAGTCGGAGATCGAGCCAGGCAAGGCAATAGGGTCCCAGGTGGGGTTCTTTACTGCGCGTGCCAGCTTGCCGCCCACAATGTGGTGCTGGTGGCCGTCAATAGTGGCCCACTGCACACAGCGCTCGCGCATGGCCTTTGGCACATGCCGGGTGAACGCGTCCAAGCCTTCGTAATAGTGGTTATCGGCGTCAAAGGCCTTAAAGCCCAAATCGGTCATCGTCTGTCTCCTGCTGTTACTTCTTGATTTGTCCGGCCAGCAGCTTATCCAGCTTGCCTGCCGCATACGGCGGGTTGGTGCCACCCAGCTTACCCAGATCTACCCAACCCTGTTTGTAAACGCTGCGAGCGTGACTGAAGGTCTTGAAGCCTTCGCGGCCCTGATAGTTACCCAGCCCGCTATTACCCACCCCACCAAACGGCAGGTCAATATTGGCAATATGAAAGATGACGTCGTTGATAGTGACGCCGCCGGACAGCGTGTTCTTTAACACATAGTCCTGCTCCTGCGGATTATCGCCGAAGAAATAGAGACCCAGGGGGTGCGGACGGTCGTTGATGTAATTGACGCATTCGCTCAGCTCGCGATAAGTGCGCACAATCATAAGGGGGCCAAAGATCTCATCCTGAGAGACTTTTAGCTCGTCACCCGGATTAATGACCAAATGCACCGGTATACGCTGCTCATCGGGAGTATAGACATCTTCAGACAGGGCCACCACTTGAACTCCCGCAGCGCGCGCCTCCTCAATGTAGCTCACCATCCGCTCGTAGTGGCGCAGATTAATCATCGCAGCGTAATCACCATTACCCGACACAGTTGGGTAAAGCTCTGTAAACGTATCCGTCGCAGCAGCAATAAATGAATCCAGGCTGGCTTCTGGTACGAAGGTGTAATCAGGAGACAGACAAACCTGGCCAGAGTTCATGGTCTTGCCTGTGATGATCTTGGCCGCCGCCTTGGTGATATCAACATCTGCGGCAACGATCGTGGGCGACTTGCCACCCAACTCCAGCGTCACCGGAGTCAGGTTACGACTGGCCGCTTCCATCACCTTCTTACCGATACTGGACGCGCCGGTAAACAGGATATGGTCCAGCGGCAGCGCGCTGAAGGCACCTCCCATTTCAGGTCCGCCAGTGACCACTACGATTTCATCAGCGCTGAAGTACTTACTGAATAAATCGGCTACCAAGGCAGCGGTAACGGGATTAAATTCGGAGGGCTTGATCATCACACGATTGCCGGCGGCCAGAGCGTTACTCAGGGGGTGGAAAATCATCGCCAGCGGAAAATTCCAGGGTGACATAATACCCACCACACCCTTGGGCTGATATTCGATACGTGCTTTGCCGCCCAACAGGCCCATGGGAAACATGGCTTTACGCTTCTCCGGCTTCATCCACTTATCGACATGTTTGATTGCATGCTTGAGATGACCGATTGGCTGCATCACCTCAGACATCTTGCTGAGATAGGGCGAGCGGCCGCCGTAGTCTTTATCCAGAGCCGCTACCAGCGCATCCTGATGGTCAACCAGCAGATCAATACAGCGCTGCAGACGATCTTTACGCACCGCAGCATTGGGAAAACCATCATCGCGCTGCGCCTGACGCAAACGCTGCAGATCCGCTTCCATTACCAACACACTATTCTCTGTATCCATCGTATTAACCTCCAACCCCGAACAAGGGGGCATATCTTCCGCGCCGCCAGCGCAAATGACCAGCGCCATCGACTTAAAAGGTCGGCGTGGCTAGCCTGTTAAACCCATTGCCAGCTGATTGAACCTGTCCGGCTAATGCAACAAGCCTGCGGCGCTGTGGTAGATTGTGCACCCGCTTCAAAAATAGTGCGAATCTTGCCATGGCCCTTAAGGCAACCATCTACAAAACCGCCCTCAATGTTGCCGATATGGACCGTCAGGTCTACGCCGACTATGCACTTACCGTTGCGCGCCACCCTTCGGAAACCGATGAACGTATGCTGATGCGTATTCTGGCTTTCGCGCTACACGCTGATCAGGAACTGGAGTTTGGCCGCGGTATCAGCACGGATGATGAACCTGATCTGTGGCGCAAACAGCTGACTGGCGATATCGAACTTTGGATTGAACTGGGGACGCCAGATGAAAGCCGATTGCGCAAGGCCTGCGGGCGCGCGCGCGAGGTCGTATTGTATTGCTATGGGGGTCGGGCAGTGCCCCTCTGGTGGGAGAAAAACGCACCGCTGCTGCAGCGTTTTGACAACCTGAAGGTGCTGGAAATTGACACTGAAAGCAGTAAGCAGCTGGCACTGATGGCAGCGCCCGGCATGCGCCTGCAAGCCTCAATCATGGATGGAGAGGTTTACATCAGCTCTGAACACGCGGCCCTGGACCCAGTCACCATTAAACCGACGGTACTTATGTAAGCGCGGCATTGGCAACCAAGCCTGCCGCACAATCAAAGCTTTTACCGACCAGACCCGGCAGGACCGCTATCTACAATCAAAACTGGTCTATGCTACCTAAACCAACTATGGAGATTGCTATGAACCTGATGCGCCTTACCACGATATGCCTGCTGGCCTGCACTGCGGCGGTCCATGCCGATAATCGCAAGCTGGCCGAAGTGCTTACCGCGCAACCTGCAGAGACGCAGACACGCTATTACTTTCGCCATCCGGCAGAAACTCTGAGCTGGCTGGGTATCGAGCCAGGCATGACCGTCATGGAAGCACTGCCCGGCGGCGGCTGGTATAGCAAGATACTGCTCGACTACCTGGGCCCGGACGGCCATCTTGTCGGTGTCGATTACAACCAGTCTATGTTCCCCAAGTTCGGCTTTGTTTCTGCTGAACGAATCAAGGCCAAAGAGACCTGGGCTGCAGACTGGACCGCGGATGCCCAGAGCTGGGGCGGTGCTGAGTCTGCCAGCATCAGCGCTTTCACTTTCGGCACAATGCCAGATTCGTTCCACGGCAAAGCTGATGCAGTACTGCTGGTCAGAGCGCTACACAATTTGGCCCGGTTTCGGGCTGACGGCTATCTGGACACCGCCCTTAAAGATTCGGTTGCCGCCCTCAAACCCGGCGGCATTCTGGGCGTAGTGCAACATGAAGCGCGCGAAGACAAAGATGATGCCTGGGCCAGCGGCCCACGCGGCTACCTCAAAAAGTCGTTTGTGATCGAACAGATGCAGGCAGCGGGACTGGAATACGTTGGTTCCAACAACATTAACCAGAACCCCGCCGATCAACCGGGGGCCGATGATATGGTCTGGCGCCTGCCGCCCAGCCTTTCGACCAGCCGCGAGGACCCTGAACTACGCGTGCAGATGCAATCGATCGGAGAGTCCAATCGCATGACGCTGAAGTTTCGTAAGCCAAAGTAGCGCATTGGATCAGCTAAGCTTAAAGATGTAGCAGAGCTGGGCTAGCCGGGTCGCTGACCGCCGCAAATGACCTCGGTTAGCAACTCGGTGTCCATATATTCTTTCAGCGACGCGAGCTTGCCATCGCGCAGGGTGAACAGAAAGTGATAGCGGTTTCTGTAGGGAACACCGGATACATGCTCCCCCTCCGAGGTAGCCTCCACCGCAACCCGATCATCCTCCGCCGTCATGTTTAGCACGTCAAAGCGGATACCCGCTGGGAAGGATTCATAAATACTGCCCGCAAACTCGCTGATCTGCTGCTTGTCATACTGCCCGGAAGCTAGCGTATTACCCATCGTCCAAACGAACCCGTCCGCGGCGTAGGCATCCACGATAGCCTCAACATCGCCGCGATTCATCGCGTCGAGAAAGTTACGGACAAACTCTTTGTTAGCTTCAAGCTGGCTCATGATCTCTCCTAGCAGAACGTGCCAAACACCTTGTCGTAGAGCAGGGTGATGGTGGCGTAGTTACCCTTGTGCATATTTTCATGGTGAGCATTATGACGCGCGGAAATCCAACTAACCGTCTTGAATGGGAAGAAGGGTAACTCCACCTTGCAGTGATTAATAATATTCAGCTGGGTGAACACCAAAAACGCCAGCGCAACTGTCACCGCGTGAAAAGGGCCCAGCACCAGTGTCAGCATGGGGATGGTCGATACGAACAGGAACACACCGACAAAAGTTTCCAGCGGATGCACGTAGTGAGCATCAATAAATGTGACATCGCGGGCCTGGTGATGCACCGCATGGATCTTGCGAAAAAAGCCCTGCCCGTGAAACACAAAGCGATGGGTCAGGTAGTAAACAAAATCGTAGACCATAAGGATGATAAAAAGATCGAGAAAAATCTTCCAGATCGGTTGCGGCGCAAGGTTAATAAAAAACGGGCACACCAGCAGAATGAATACCAGATTGGTATACATGCCGGCGGAGCGCGTCTGCTGCATAACCTTCTTATATTTGTCCAGTTTGCGCTTTTCCTTCCATACTTCCATATTTTTCAGGCGCTCTTGCTCCAGCGCCGGCACCTTGAATACAAAGAACTTGATGATTTTGGTCAAGGCTATTAATACAGCAAGAAACACCAACCCTGCCTGCCAGTCATAGGTCATTTCATAAACTCCTGTTGCGGGTTCAGCATGCTCGCCAGACTGGCGGCATTCTCTGGACCCAGTTGTTTAACAAGCTGCGCGGCCAGTAGTCTGAGATCAGCAGTTGTGTCTGCCGCAGGGCCGAAAATTTCTTCTTCCAGGTGCAGACCCTGATAGAGGTCAGCCAGTATACGCTGCAGTTTTGACAGCCTGTCGGCGCCTAGCAGGCGGCTCAGCTCGAGCTCCAGTTGCACTACAGATTGCACCGAATCGGCCAACAGCTGCATACCCAAGGTGGTGAACTGCAACACCTGCTGGCGTGCATCGGCGGGGTCAGGGTGCCGCTCTATATAATTCAAATGCTCAAGCTCCGCCGCCACCGAACTGATCGCCTGCTTGCTCACTTGCTGGACTCTCGCCATCTGCCCGACTTTACCGCCTTCCAGTCCAATCAGGCTCAGCACCTGCCCAAACGACATTTTGAGTCCAGGATGACCGCGCGCGATCGTTAATTGCATCAAACGCCGCATCATGTAATCAGCAATTCGAGGTAAACGCGCACCGATCTCTCCCGCCCGAATTGGCTCAGCTGTTATCGACTTCGCCAGGATTGTTTCGCTACCAGCGCCGCCTAACGACAGGCTGGCAGAGGGTAACTGCAGACCCTCGTACAGATCTCGCAACAAGAGCATCAACTCATCAAATCGATCTGACCCCAGCAATTGGCCACATTCAGCTTCATAGCGACCGATAAGTTCCGCACCCTGGGCGCGCAACTGGAGCCCGCGATCAGTCAACAGCACCAATCTTGCCCTGCCATCAGCCGGATCGGGCTGGCGCTGCAGGTAGCCAGCACGCTCAATCTGATTAATTGTCTGATTGCAGGCCTGCTTACTGATGCACAGCAAGTTCGCCAGCTCTCCGGGACGGGCACCGCCAGCTCCAATCAAAGCAATGAAGGGTTCAAAACCCAGTCGCAGTCCGGTATGCCCAAACTGCTGGTGCAGCGCGTGCATCAGGTGGGTCTGCAGGTGGCGCGACACACCAATACAGTGGCGTGGCAGATTACTGCGATAACGACCCCAAATCTCCCGCGAATCAACCCTCTGTTGTGCCAGATTACTCATAGGGAGAGATAGTAAACACGTATTGTCTAGTAGTCAATCTATGTTGACTTACTCGCGAGGCAGCCTATATCATCAGGTGCCCCGTGAAGGAGATCGCCATGGCAGATAAAAAAAATGTGGGCTATATCGGACTCGGCAATATCGGCAAACCCTCCGCCAGACATCTGGTGTGCGACGCCTTTAATGCCTACGTCTACGACCTGATGCAACCCGCCGTCGACGAGCTCGTCGCACTCGGCGCAATCGCCAGTGAATCTCCCGCCACCATGGCACAGCAGTGCAGCCACATTGGTATTTGCGTACGTGACGACAACCAGGTCGAGGAGCTGCTGTATGGCGAGGCGGGTCTGCTGGCCAATGCCAACGTCGGCTGTATCATTGCCATTCACAGCACCATCACACAGGCCGGTATTCTCAAATGGGCTGCGGATGGTGCGGAGTATGGAATCCACATCATTGACGCCCCTATTACTGGCGGTGCACAGGGCGCCGAGGCTGGAACCCTATGCTATATGGTCGGCGGCGATGCCGAGGTAGTGGCAGCGGCCACGGAGGTCTTCAATACCTCAGCAGACAAAGTGGTACACGCAGGCGACATAGGCACGGGCATTGTGCTCAAACTGTGCAACAACCTGATTACCTATGCCGAGTTTATGGCCATGTCCGAAGCCACCCGGCTCGCCGAGGCGGCAGGACTTTCCGCCGATATTCTGCGCGAAGTGGGCAAATCCAACGGCGTCATCAACGAAAACATGCACAGCTTTATCTCCAACCGCAACGCGCTGTCGGCCAGTTGTACCGAGGAGCAAATGGCAGAGTTCTTTGGTGCCTTTGGCAAGTTGGGAGAAAAAGATCTAAGTTGCGCCATAGACAGTGGTAAAGCACTGGGCGTGAGTTTACCGTATACCGAAAAACTACAGGGCGATGTCTACAACCTGTTCCTGAACAAGGCCTAGTTATGAATCCCGAGACAAGATTATTTATCGACGGCGAGCTGGTGACAGCAGCCTCCGGCGCCACCTATCCCAACATCAACCCCGCCACCGAAGCCGTAATCGGCGAGGTGGCCGATGCCGGAACTGCCGATATGGAACGCGCAATAGCCGCTGCCCGACGTGCCTTTGATGAAACCGACTGGTCAACCAACCATGCCTTTCGCCATCACTGCCTGCAACAGTTGCAGGCCGGCCTACGCGCGGTGCAGGACGATTTCAAACAACAGATTTCCGCCGAAACTGGCGCACCCATGGGCATTTGTGGTGGCAGTGGCCCCCAGTGCGAAGTCCCTATCTCAATGATGGATTTCACGCTGGAGACATTACCCGACTTCCAATGGTCACGCGATCTGGGCATTGCCGAGCCACTGGGGCAACGCAGCCGACGCCTGGTAGAAAAAGAAGCGATTGGTGTTGTCGCTGCGGTGACGCCCTGGAACGTGCCGCTACAAATCAACCTCGCCAAGTGCGTACCGGCACTGGCAGCGGGTTGCACCGTAGTACTCAAAGCAGCGCCAGATACACCCTGGTCAGCGACCATGCTGGGTCGCGTGGTCAAGGAGCACACGGATATTCCCGCCGGGGTTTTCAATGTCATTACTGCGGCCGACCCCGTCGCGGTCGGCGAACAGCTGGTCACCGATCCCAGAGTCGACATGGTTTCCTTCACCGGCTCTACCGCGGTCGGGAAACACATTATGAGCCAGGCCGCCGACAGCGTTAAAAAAGTGTTTCTGGAACTGGGTGGCAAATCGGCCAATATCATTCTGGACGATGCCGATCTGGGCAGTGCACTGCTGTCGTCCCTGGCGGTCTGCTTCCACGCCGGTCAGGGCTGCGCCATTATGACGCGATTGCTGGTACCACGTTCCAAACAGCAAGAAGTTGAGGAACTACTGAAGACCTACTTTGGCTTCATTCAGTATGGGGATCCGGCAGCAGAAGACCAGATCATGGGGCCCGTGGTCAACCAGCGTCAATACGAGCGGGTGCTGGCCTATATTGAGCGAGGCAAAAATGAGGGCGCACGTTTGCTATTGGGTGGCGGCACACCAGCGCACCTGAGCAAGGGCTATTACATCGAGCCAACGGTCTTTGTCGACGTCACCAATGACATGACCATTGCTCAGGAAGAAATCTTTGGGCCGGTATTGTGTGTCATCACCTATGAAGACGAAGAAGATGCGATTCGCATTGCCAATGATTCTCCCTATGGCCTGTCAGGTGGCGTGCAGTCAGCCAGCGATGAGCGCGCGCTGGCAGTGGCGAGGCGCATACGCACCGGCACTCTGATGGTGAACGGCGGCAACTACTATGCGGCTGACGCGCCTTTTGGCGGCTATAAGCAGAGCGGTATTGGGCGCGAAATGGGGCCGGAAGGTTTTGAGGAATATCTGGAAACCAAAACCATAGCGATTGGCGCATGAGTTCACTGCAGGGTAAAACCTATGCGGTAACCGGCGCCTCCAAGGGCTTTGGGCTGGCCATTGTTAAGGCCCTGCTGGAGCAAGGCGCCAACGTGGCGATGCTGGCACGCAACGACGACGTATTGCAGGCGGCGGCCGGCGCCATCAACAGTGATCGAGTGCTGGCGATTAGCGGTGATGTGGCCAACGCTGCGCAGATGCGTGAGGCGCTGCACACCACCAAAAGCCACTTTGGTAGTTTCAACGGTTTGATCAATAACGCCGGTCTCGCTCGGCCCGGCAACGTTGAGGACCTCGACCATGATGACCTTTTATTACAGGTCAATACCAACTTCGTCGGCACAGTCCTGTGTTGCCAGGCGGCCATACCGCTGCTGCGAGGCGAGGAAAATCCGCGCATCATCAATATTTCTTCCGCCAGCGCCTGGCACTATGATGAGATTTATCACCTGTCGATCTACGCCTCCACCAAGGCTGCGGTTGAGCGCTTCACCCGCGACCTGAGGTTGGAACTGCAAACTGACGGTATCGGAGTGACCTGCATTCGACCCGGTGCCGCGGCCACCAATTTCGCTGACGGCTGGGACATGGAGCGAGTGACCAAGGCGATAATCGCCTGGCAAAACTCTGGCCCCACCATGGACTTTGGTATGGAGCAGGAACATGTAGCAGATGCGGTGGTTTACAGTCTCAGCTACCCGGCCGGTGTTGCGGTAGACTTGCTTGAAGTTCGACCCAACCAGCCTATTCCCAAACTCAAACTATAAGGAACACCAATGCCCAATATCATTTACGTCGAAGCCGATGGCACCCGCCATGAAGTCGAGTTGGATGAACAGACTACGCTGATGGAAGGCGCCACCATGAATCTGGTGCCCGGCGTCGAAGGCATGTGCGGCGGCGTTTGCTCCTGCGCCACCTGCCATTGTTATATCGAGGGGGACTGGAAGGACAAAACACACCCGCCCCAGCCCAACGAACTGGCAATGCTGGATACCGCAAAATTTAGAAAAGACACCTCCCGTCTCGGCTGCCAGGTAATGGTGAGCTGGGAAATGGAAGGCATGGAAGTACACCTGCCCGAAGAACAGGGCTCTTTACCCCAGGGGGAATAGCACATGGATTTTACCGGCAAGACGGTTATTGTAACGGGCGCTGGCGGCGGCATCGGCGAAGGCTATGCCAAGCGCTGCGCAGAGGAAGGCATGAACGTGGTGATCGCAGAGCTTGACGCGACGGGCGGGCAGCGGGTGGCAGACGAGATTGGTGAACAGGCGTTATTTGTGCAAACCGACGTCGCCGACGAGGCCTCAGCCAATGCCTGCGCGGAAGCTTGCATGGCGAAGTTTGGCCGCATTGACTACCTCATCAACAATGCCGCAATCTTTGGCAACATGCTGATTGAGGGTTACCTCAATGTCGACCTCGATTACCTGGAAAAATTCATGCGCGTCAACGCTCACGGCTGCCTGATTATGACACGGGCGGTGGTTGAACACATGACCGCGGGGGGCGGCGGCGCCATCGTCAATCAGTCTTCAACTGCGGCCTGGATGAGCACTGGTTTCTATGGAGTTGCCAAGCTCACCATGAACGGTATCACCCAGTCCCTCGCCAATGAACTGGGGTGGCGCAAAATTCGCATCAACGCCATCGCCCCTGGCCCCACCGATACCCCCGCGCTGGAGCGCAACGCCGGTGATTACGCCCAGGAAATGCTCAAGAGCATGCCTATTAAACGACTCGGACAGCCGGAAGATATGGCCAACGCAGCGCTGTTCTTGCTCTCAGAGCAAGCCAGCTGGATAACCGGACATATTCTCAACGTAGACGGTGGTCAGTTTATGCGCCCGTAGCCGCGTCTGCCTCGCTATCCAATACCCCAATGACACCACGAGGATATAGACCATGGAGCACCCTGCTTTCGCAGAGAACAACGTCGCGGTTATCACTGGCGCCGCCGACGGCATCGGCTTAGCGGCGGCAAAAAAGTACGCGGGTATGGGCATGCGCGTTTGCATGGCGGATATCAACCTGGCAAAGCTCGAGGCAGCGACTGCGACCATCCCCGGTGCGCTCGCTGTGGCAACAGATGTGAGTGATATCGCACAGGTAGAAGCTCTGCGCGACAGCGCATACGCTGCGTTCGGTCAGGTCGACGTACTTATGAACAATGCCGGCATGGGTGCCAGCACAGGTTGCTGGACCGAGCGCGACAACTGGCTGCGAGTGCTGCAGGTCAATCTGTGGGGGGTTATCAATGGCACGCAGGCTTTTAGCGCAGCAATGCTGGCACAAGCCACGCCCGGCGTCATTATCAACACCGGCTCCAAACAAGGCATCACCTGTCCACCGGGCAACCCTGCCTACAATGTCAGCAAGGCCGGCATCAAAACGTTTACTGAAGCCTTGCAGCACGAACTGCGCAATACCGCGGACTGCCAGATCAGTGCGCACCTGTTAGTGCCAGGTTTCACTTATACCGGCATGATTGCCAGCTTTATGCCGGAGCAACCACCGGCGGCCTGGTCGCCGGCTCAGGTAGTCGATTTTTTACTGCAAGGCGTCAACGCAGGCGACTTTTACATCCTGTGCCCCGACAATGATGTCGATCGTGCCGCAGACAACAAGCGTATGGCCTGGGCGGTGGGCGATCTGATTCACAACCGGCCACCGCTCTCGCGCTGGCACCCGGATTTTGCGCAGGCCTTTGAGTCCTATCAACTGGACCCGCAAACATCCGCCAATGACGACTGAACAGCACCGCTGAGCCAAAAAGACTTTGCCTGTGATGTCTCTGACACCCCCGCAGTGGCCGCTGCGACGTGTATCCGCAGCAAGCTATCGAATTTTTGCGATACAGTTCTAATTCCGGACGCGCATAGTGGGACCCAAACGGCCTTTGCCGATATAGTAAGCCATCAATAATCACGAGCACGCCGCATGACGCCCCAGCAGCAACTCAGCCAACACACCGCCAATTTCGGCCGCATGATCGGCTCTGTCGTCGATGCCGGACGCGGGATACTGGCAAAGCGTCGGCAGACGCAGCAGGCCAGCTCAGGCGAACTGCTCACTCTGTGCCACGACTTGCTGGAGCACCGCGGAGAAGCCTCAGGCCTGGCCTTGGCCAGCGAAATCTGCGAGCGCCTCGAAACACTCGCCCAGGCGGATATGGATGACTTTTTCCAATCTCTGGCGCTGGACTTTGACGTGGTGCCAGAGCACATTCTCGCCAGCGCGAAAAGCTATAGCGAAGCACCCGATTTCGATACCTTGGCGACACTAAAGCGGGCAGCAGAGGCACCCCGTGAAAAGCTGTTTCGCCGTCTTAATATGGCGCCAGGCGGCACCAGTCTGCTGGTCCGTCTACGCGGACAACTGCTGGGTAAACTGCGCGAAGACCCCTCGTTGCGTGCGGTGGACGCGGATCTCAAGCACCTGTTTATCTCCTGGTTTAATCAGGGTTTTCTGGAACTCCGCAGAATCGACTGGAACTCTCCGGCACTGGTGCTGGAGCGCATTATTAACTATGAGGCGGTACACGCTATCAGCGGCTGGGACGACCTGCGCAGCCGTCTGCACAGTGATCGCTCCTGCTTTGCCTTTTTTCATCCAGCCTTGCCAGATGATCCTTTGGTGTTCGTTGAAGTCGCCTTGACCCAAGGCACACCCGAAGCCATTGCACCGTTACTCGATCAACAGCGCGAACCCGTAGCCAGCGAGGCTGCAGATACGGTGGTTTTCTATTCGATCAGCAATTGTCACCCGGGTCTGGCCGGAGTCTCCTTCGGCAACTTCCTCATCAAGCAGGTAGTAGCCGAGCTGCAGCAGACGCTGCCGGGACTGAAGACTTTCGTCACCTTATCACCGGTACCTGGTTTTCGACGTTGGCTCACAGGCGCCGACTTGACCGAGCTGGTGTCAGAGGACCTGGCCCAGCAGGTGTGCGAACCTATCACCGGCGTAGTTACCGCAGAAGTACGTGATGCGCTGATTAAACTGTGCGCCCACTACCTGATTAACGCTAAAGCGACGGGTGCCGCGGCGGCCGACCCGGTGGCGCGTTTTCACCTCGGTAACGGCGCGCGCCTGCACCGCCTCAA
Source organism: Candidatus Litorirhabdus singularis (assembly GCF_026262625.1). Lineage (GTDB taxonomy): Bacteria > Pseudomonadota > Gammaproteobacteria > Pseudomonadales > Halieaceae > Litorirhabdus > Litorirhabdus singularis. The sequence goes on along the minus strand of NZ_SHNN01000001.1, from coordinate 1,244,545 downwards.
CTGGGGCGCAGATCTGAGCACCAAGGGCAAGCAGCAGTCTGCCGGCATTATGGTCAACTATCTCTACGATCTCGATAAGATCGAGCAAAATCACGATGCCTACTTTGACCAAGGCGAAATTTCTGCCTCGAAAACCGTCAGCAAACTTCTCTAGTATTAGCCCGTTGATAAGATAAACAAGTGCCGCGGGCAAGGCTACCAGGTGTTGGCAGCACGCGCACAAACCGGTAATTCTGCAGCTTGACGCCTGTTTCCGTTCTCCTATAACGTAAGCTAATAATTGATGCGCAGATTCTACCGAGGGAACTTATGAAGCCACTACTGTATGGACTCAGCTTAGTCATACTGATGCTGAGCCACGGCGCACTAGCCGCCGAAAACCAAATGGAGGCCGGTGCAGCTATCGCCTGGTCTGCCGAGGGTCGGGTATTTCGCACCACCCCGGACCAGATTGAGTTTCAGGGAGCCCTGGAAGGCATTATGTATATCGAGAGCTCCAGCGGCGCACTCGACGAGGCCTTCGTTGAATGCTCTTTCAAGCAAGTAGTCAAAGACGGTTCTGAAACAACCCATGGCTCCGGCAATTGCATGATCATTCAATCGGCCGACGACTCTGCCTTTGCTGAATTTGACTGCAATGGCGTAATCGGCGCTTGTCGCGGCGAATTCAGACTCACTGCTGGCACCGGTCGCCTGAAAGGCATCAAAGGTTCCAGCCCTCTCATCATGCGCTCACCGCTGCGGCATATGCTTGACGGTATCAGCAATGGTAGTGTTATTGGCGTAGATTCCGGCATCGCGCTGCTACTGGATCTCAAGTACACCCTGGGAGGCAAGTAATGACGAAGCGACTATTAAGTTTTGCACTGGCAAGCGGCTTGCTGCTGTCTCATGGTGCCAGCGCCGAGACCATTCGCTGCGGCAACTACCTGATTCAGGATGGCGAGCGCTCTGGTGCCACCAAGTATGAGGTACTAAAAAAGTGCGGAGAGCCTGCCAGTCGTATGGGCCACACCTGGGTTTACCAGATAGGTAAAAAAGCTGTCCAGTTACGTTTCAACGGCGCTGGTCAGTTGGAAACCATTCGTAGCGAGCGCTAGCAGAACACAAGGGGGCCTTAACACAGCTCTTGGCCGCCTTATCGAAGCAGCGACTGGCGCAGCCAGTCATCGCCACCTATGCTTGAAAGAATACTCAAGCAGGGACACAGCCATGTCGCCACAACCCGGTCCCCACAGTCTTAATCAGGTGCGCTACATCATGGGCGCTGATGGCTCTGGCACAACCAAACCAGACAGCCCAACTTTTTACCAGGAACTGGGGCAATTCACGCACCAGTCGTTGATCTCTGAGTTCAGTTTCGACCAGCCGTGGCCGACCTGGGAGATGCACCCCAACGGTGACGAATTCGTCTATCTGCTCGCCGGGGACACCGATATGGTGTTATGGCAGGCAGGCGTTGAACGCGTTGTGCGCATTAATACACCGGGAGAGTATGTGGTCGTGCCCAAGGGTGCCTGGCACACTGCCCGTCCGCACAGTGCAACCAGCATGTTGTTTGTCACACCAGGTGAAGGCACGCTAAATGCTGAAGTGCCGCCAGATTGGACGGCACCCGACCGGTAAGCCTAAGCCTTGCCGCGCAGCAACAACCACCATTGCTCAAGGCTTAGCGGATACAGCGCCTGCTGCTCCCGCACGGCTTCAGGCTCATCAGCTGGCACGTCCTGCTCAGCTGCCGCGGGCAGTGGTGAAGACTCGCTAACCGGGTCCACCAACTCAAGATCGAGCGCTGCAATACAGGCTGCAAAGCGCTGCATTTCACCTTCATGGTGATCACTGGCCTGATGCCGCCAAAAGGTCAAATTGTCCACAAAGGACAGTAAACAGTAGTAAAAGCCCGGCTCGTGTCCGCGCCAGTATTCATAGCGCATGACACCAGTTTCGGTGTCGTGAGTCTGGCGATACATGAACGCCATGACATCCTCAAACTCTGCTTCTTTACCCGGATGTATCTGTATTTTTGCTAGTAATGTAGCCATTAGCCCGCCGTAAATGCGTTATCACTTACCATTTCTGCCCCGTGGGTGTAACGGGACTCGTCAGAGGCCAAATATAGCACCCTATAGGCGATATTATCGGCCGCGCCCCTATCCATAGCAGCACCGTGTTATTTAGTATCGACCGCATTTTTTATTTAGGCAAGCGCGGTTACACTGGAACCCGACAACCGGTGGAGAAAAGTCATGGAATGGTATATTCGCGTTCTGGAAAACTATGCAGTTTTTGAAGGCCGTGCGCACCGCACCGAGTACTGGATGTTCGTACTCATTAACGTGTTCGTCATCATTGGCATCAGCTTGCTGGAAAGCGCCATTGGGACTCAGGGCTCAATAGGTTTCCTCTACAGTCTGGCCGTACTCATACCATCGGTCGCGGTATCTGTCAGACGCCTGCACGATATTGGCCGCAGCGGTTGGTGGTTACTGATCAGCCTGCTACCAATTCTGGGGACTTTGGTATTGCTTGTGTTCCATTGCCTGGACGGCGAACCGGGAGACAATGACTACGGGCCAGATCTGAAGCAGGCCTAGCCTAGTCCCTGGGTCAGTAGGCGCAGTCCGACCAAGACCAATAAAAAACTGATAATCCGGTAATACAGCGTCGGGTCTGTGCGTTGCACCAGAAAATGCCCCATGGCCACGCCCAGCGGAGCCAGCGGCATCAGCACCAGCGACAGAGTCAGATTACCCAGCTGCAACTGGTCCAGCGCATAGTAAGGGAACAACTTAACGACGTTTACCACGGCAAAAAACATACCCGACGTACCGGCAAACAGCAGCGGCGACAAACCTTTGGGCAATAAATACATAGCTACTGGTGGACCACCAGCGTGGATGCTAAAGCTGGTAAATCCGGCCAGGGTGCCGAATAACGAGCCGGTCACCGGGTTGTGTTCAGAGCCGCTCAGAGCGCGCAGGCCAAACAGGGTCTGCAGACCAAAGGCCGTGGCAAGCACCCCAATCACCACCCGTATATGGTCGTCATTCATATAGCCCACGCTCAAGTATCCCAGCGCAATACCCACCATGGCACCGGGCAACAAGATACGCAGCGCCCGGCGGTCAAAGTGCCCCCAGTAGGTGCGCACGACCTGAGCATCCATCACCACCAGAATCGGCAACAAGATGGCGGCAGCCTGCGTCGGCGACATGAACAGTGCCATGATAGGTACCGCCATCACGGCCGCTGGACCGGCAAAGCCGCCTTTGGCTATCCCATAGAGCAGCACCGCCGGAATAGCGGTGAGGTAAAATAGAGGATCAGTTAGCATGGCCGCTATTGCAGCGTTTGCTGACTGTAAACACAAGGGTTATGTGAGTGCGCCGCGTTCGCGTGACAGATCCGTGCTATAACCATAACCACAAGGAGAACGATTATGGCTGACAACTATCAGATAACCAGTGTCCAGCAACTGGAAGACACTCTTGGCACGCCGCTGGAATTCATTGCCCAGAAAGTTCGCAACTCCCTCGATGAAGCCATGCTGGAATTCATTCAGCGCTCGCCTTTGATATTTCTGTCGACCCTGGACAGCGCCGGACGCATGGACGTTTCGCCCAAGGGAGATTCACCAGGGTTCGTGAAGGCTACCGACACCGGTAAACTGCTGCTGCCAGACCGCCCCGGCAATAAACTGACCTATGGTTTTCGCAATATTCTCAACAATCATCATATCGGAATGATTTTCGTCGTCCCGCATCTCAGGGAGACTCTGCGAGTTAAAGGTACTGCCACATTGAGTAACGATCCGGCGCTGCTGGAACAACTGGCAGCCCAAGGCAAGCCGGCCACACTGTGCACCACTATCGACGTCAGTGAGTGCTTCTTTCACTGCGGTAAAGCCATGATCCGCAGCAAACTGTGGCAGCCGGAGCACTGGCAGGAGGCGAGCACAAAATCTCCGATGGTGAGCGCTATGGTAAAACAGTTTGATGCTGACGAAAGCGCCTACTCCGATATCGAGACCGCATTGGAAGACAACTATCGCGACGAGCTGTACTGAGTTACTTCGCTACAGTCAGGGGTTCGCAAATCCAGCGCCGGAAATACCTGCCTACCAATAAGTGGTTGCGGTTTAGCCCAGATAGCGCCATATTCAGTAACAAGAAATTATAACAATAACTAAACTGACCGGAGGCAACTCCCCTATGAAGCAGCTCCCCCTCGCCGTGCTGGCGATCACCACGGCCGCATCTATACCGCTATACGCGCAATCTATTACGGCCCTCGAAGAAGTCATTGTCACCGCCAACAAACGTGAAACCAATTTGCTGGAAACGCCGGCGGCTGTCAGTGCTTTTGATTCCAACACCCGCGACTTGCTCGGCATAGACAACGCTTGGGATCTGGTTGGCCGCACTCCCTCGCTGTCGGTAACCAGCTACAGGGTAAGCCTGCGGGGCGTCGGCAGACCCAATCTTGCGGTGGGCTCCGACCCCGGCATCGGCATTTACTGGGACGGTTTTTACCAGACCGAAATCGGCATTATGGACTGGTCAAACCTGTTCGATATCGAGCGGGTAGAGGTACTGCGAGGCCCGCAAGGCACGCTGTATGGCCGCAACAGCATTGGCGGCGCCATTAATCTAATCAGCAAGATGCCCACTGATGAACTCAGCGGCGATGTCAATATCGAGCTCGGCAACTATGGTTACCAGGTGGCCCAGGGCCTGGTCAGCGGCCCGATCACCGAGGATTTTTCGGCACTGCTGGCGGTGTCATCCATCAAGCGCGACGGATTTACCGAAAATCTGGAGAATGGTCAGGACCTGGACGATCTGGACCGCCGTTACGTCAACCTGATTCTGCGCTACAACTGGAATGACAACTGGACCACCACCCTCAAAGGCCATCGCTTCGAACAAAACAATACCCCGTCCAATAATTCCAATCGCCCGGACCCGTATGACCGCGAATATATTGAACTGGTTAACGACCAGGACACCGGTGCGCCACTGAATTTACCTGGCATCTATCCCGGCCAAAGTTTTGCCAACCCGCATCAGGGTTACCTTATGGAGAACCCGGGGGCCACCAATGATCAGGAAGTACGTATCGACTCGATGCCCGAATCCAGCACCGAGGCCAACGGTCTGATTATGACCAACGATATCAGTCTCGACGGTTACCTGGTGCGCTGGATCGCCGGCTACGCCGACTATGACTTTCAACCGAGCTACGATTCAGATCATTCGGTGGCGCGCCTTTCGGGTCTGGATTGGAGCAAGATCTATGCAAACGGCGTCCCGGTATCGGTCTTTACAGGAATCGAGCGGACCCCCTCGTTCCAGAATCTGATCGTTTCCCAGAATGCTGAATTCCAATCCCATGACCTGCAATTGCACTCTGAATCAGACGGCCCCCTCAATTTCATTGCCGGGGTGTATTACTACCACAGCAAGGAAGATCAGTACCTGACTTTCACCGAAGAAAACCAGGACCTGATGGATGTTTACCGGTTCTTTGGTGCGGCCTTATTGGGCGGCGCTCCAGTCAGTGACAGCAACCGCCTGTATGAGGGCCGCGCTAAAGTCGAGACCACATCATGGGCGGTTTACGGACAGGGCGACTGGGAATACTCAGATGACACTACGTTTACCCTGGGGTTGCGCTACTCCACCGACAAGAAGGAAGGCAGTGATCGCACCTTCGCCCAGTTCGTTGGCGAGGTGGGCACGGATGGCTATATCGACCGTGAAATTGATGACGATTGGGACGATGTGACCTGGCGTCTCGCGGTGGATCACACACTGAGCGACAACGGCATGGTTTACGCTTTCGTTGCCAGCGGCTATCGTGCCGGTGGCTTCAACTTCATGAAACCTACCGCCAGCACCGACGTTGATCAGGTTGAACCTGAGAGCCTGATTTCCTATGAAATCGGCTACAAGGCCAGCCTGATGGAGAGCCGACTGCAGGTAAGCACGGCAGCGTTTTATTACGACTACACTGACTTGCACGTGCTCAAGCGCGATGTCGTTAACGGCATTACCCTTAACTCCTTTGTCAACGCTCCCGAGGCCACCATTTACGGCATCGAGGCGGAGGCTACCGGACTGGTCGGAGACCATCTGCTGCTGAGCGGCACTTACTCCTACAACCAATCGGAATACGGCGACTTTTATAGCAAGGACGCCGTGGCTTGCTCGCTGGGTCCTTTGTTGGAGGGGAATGCCAGTGACCCGCTGTGCGCAGACGAGCAGAACCTCAACGGCAACCAATTCCCGCTGACACCGGACCATAAGGTATCGTTAAACGCGACCGTGAACTGGGAACTGGCGCAGCTCAACTGGGCTCTTACCGGCAGTTACATGTACACCGGCAAGCAATACATGGAACCGTTCAACCGCGCCGACTACGATGAGATAGATGCCTGGGATCGCTTTGATGCCAACCTGGTGATGCGTCCGCAGGACGGTCCCTGGACCCTCACCGCCTGGGTGAAGAATATTACCGATGACCGTGAAATAGTGTTTCAAGGGCGGCCGAGCCCGGTCAATCACCTGGCCACAGTGACGTTGACCGACCCCCGCACCTATGGACTGCGGTTCAACTACGCATTTTAGCGGAGCCTGCGACTTGCGGTGGAATAAGTAAATCTAGCAGAGAGACCGCGCGTCAAGCCTGACGCGCGTTAACAGGAGATTGACTCAGCGGCGGCGTTGGCTGCGCATAGCAGCCAGGCCAGCCAGCATCAGGAAGGCGGTGGCAGGCAGGGGAACATTGCGGATAATGCCGTTGCTGGTGCCATCATATGGCACGGGCGTGAATCCTAGCCCATTACCCAAGGCCCAAACGGTATCGAAAGTGATCGTGGTGAAATCGCCTGGGGCCAGCACATCAACAACAAAGTTCAAAGTCGCCAACACCAACGGATCACCCTGCAGCGCGTCCAGCGCCGCTGAGCTCAGATAACTGAACTGGGCCAAATTGACGGCGCCACCGAAATCCCCCTGACTACAATCAACCGAGTCGCTGAATGGATCGATGCAGTCCCCCAGGGCTCCTGGCGCACCCAAGCCTGCCCCAAGGCTATAGCTACTAAAAGAAAGAGCGGCCGAATCATAGCCGATATCAAAGTCAAAATCGCCGATCACAGCTACCCCCAAATCCGAGGCCAGAATATCCACAGAGACTAAATCCCCGGGCATACGGACCTGCGAGGCTGGTGAAATGCTCAGCATCAGCGCCTGGGCCGAGGTGGCGAGGCCAAACAGGCCGAGCGCCAACGAACCGACGATAGTCTTTTTCACAATAGCTAAATTCATGCGGGTCTTCCTCCAATGCCGGAACCAAACCCGGCATTTAACTGATGCGTGTTTCTTTGAGTATAGGAGATTAAGCAAAAAACGCGCCAAAATATTTATTATCCATAATTATCATGGGGTTATAATCTCGAGCAAAATCATGAAAACGCCAAGTGTAAAATTTGCTGACACTTTGCCTGCCGAATTACTTGTACTCGCTAACGTTCAAGCCTTTAAATCAAGGAGCCCCGCCTGATACAGGACGACTAATCGTTAGCAGTACCGACGCTCCCTGTGGAGGCGCCAATGCCTCATTCAACTTGACCCCACCATAGTTATCCAGCCCCAACCCCTCGCGATGGTGAATAATGCTGTCCTCATCATGCACAAAGCCTACCAGCGTGCCGAATTCCTCGGCCTTGTAACGACCGCCAGGACCAAACCAGGACCCGTTATAGCGCCAGCGGTGGGAGGTGACCGGCTTGCCATCGACACTCAACAAATCTGCTGCTGCCACGGTGCGAGTTGCACCCTGTTGCTGCCAACTGATGCTGATATCGACCGGATTACCGCGCACCGGCGCCGGGTCAAAGTGCCGTTGCGGACGGGTCGCGCGGCTGTTATCCAAACCAATCAAAATGCAGGCCAGGTTGAAATCGTGGGCATTGGTCTCCAGCTCTACGATGCTTTCATAGCTTTTGTGGCCGCCCTGCGTGACCGCTATGAACTCGATAGGGTCAGCCCGCCGCAGCGTCACGCCCGGTGTCGTAAACGTCTGCTTGGCTTGATCGATAATAATGGCACCAACCTGCAGCCGCCCATCCCCCAGGTCGATGGGCGCAGCGGCACTTTTTACCTCAGGCGCCGCCGCTGTGATCGGTCCTGAGACCAGTACTAACATCAGCACTAGCGCCAGCTGCTTCACAATTTCACTCCAGTCACTACCCTATGCGGCATGGGCGGCGGAAAGATCTGTGTCTCCAGTTGGCCCAGACCTGCATCTGCCATCCAACTGGCTATATCCGCATCCGCATGGACACCCCCATCGGCGGCGGTTAACAGCATATTCAATCCAAACAAAGCTGCCATGCTGGGCGCACTGCCACTGCTATCGGTCATAACATCGGCTATCACCAGCAGCCCACCGGGGGCCAGACTGGCATGAGCACGGGCAATCAACTGCTGACAGCTAGCTGCCGTTTCACGATGAAATACTCCAGAAATCATTACCACGTCACGATCACCCGGCCAATCCTCGACAAAGTAGTCGCCAGCGATAAAACCGACCCGCTCGCCTACTTGCATGCCGGCGACAATTTCCTCGGCAATAGCCGTCACACCGGGCAGATCTAACACCTGCGAAGACAACTCAGGATAACGACGGCAGAAGAGTGCGGAATAGGTACCAGGACCGCCGCCCACATCCAGCAGGGTGCGACGACCCGTAAGATCCACCAGGTCTACCAGAGTGCTGGCGGTGCCTAACGCCCGGTCATGCATGGCATAAACAAAGTGCCGGGTACGCTCGGCGTCATCCCCCAGATACTGCGCCGGTGGTAGCTGCGGCGTATCGTCGCGCAGCGCCTGCTCCAACAAACCCCAGGTGTTATAGAGATCATCGCTGTAGCGAAACGAATTACCCATGAAGGCACCACCACCGGGCACCAGCAGCGCCTTGCCCGCCGGCGTATTGCTGAAGCGGCCCGCCTGCTCCGAAAGCAACCCCAGACTCACCAGAGCCTTGAGTAACAGCCGGGTTGGCCGCTCGGCGAATTCCAGCGCCGTGGCTATTGCGGAGGTTGTATCTGCACCTTCCTCAATAGCGCCAAATAAACCTACCCTATTCGCCGTCAGCAGTATCTGTGAATCCCAGTAGGCGGTGGACAGTTGCATGATGCGCGTTGCATCTGCAACCGGTGTTGCAAGCGTTGCGACAGATTCCATTACCTGACAGTCCCATGGTCGCTTTAAGAGAATCTCATGATGTCACGCTTGGCAGGGTGATTCCATACACCCAGACTGCTGCCGTTTGTCTCGTACGACGGCAGCCACTACAATTGAAACTCTTGATTGGAGACTGCAATGCAAACCTGGGGACGCGTGACAGTCATCTGCCTGCTCTCCCTGCTCATACCCATCATCCCGTTTATCGCGGTGGGAGAGATGCCGGGAGAACGCTGGCTGTCGGCTGCTGACAGCAGTGCCACGCAGTTCGCCGCGGCCGGTATGCTGCTGTTAGCTGGTGACATCTTGCTACCCGTCCCCTCCAGTATTGTAGGCACCCTACTTGGCGCCAGACTCGGCTGGCTACCCTCACTACTATGGATATGGTGCGGCCTGATGATCGGCCATTGCCTGGGTTATGGCATCGGCCGCCTGTGGCCACAGCGATTCTCTCAATCCCTACCGGAGCGCCCCACTGGCGTGCTGTTATTTCTAAGCCGGCCGGTGCCGGTTTTGGCAGAGGCGATGACCTTTATGGCCGGCGCCAGCCGCGTGCCATTCCGCGTATTTCTGCCGCCCTGCCTACTGGGTAATGGCTGCTATGCCATGGCGCTGGCACTAATAGGCGAATACCAGCTGGCGCAGCAACTGGCGGGTCCTGGTCTGGTGCTACCGATGTTGTTGCCAGTGTTATGCTGGTTGTTATGGCGTTACTTTATAGGCAGCGAGGGCACATGGCATCACTCTTGAAAATGTGGCTAGCACTGACTTTACTGACAGCAGTCACGATGCTGGCGCTGCCGGACAATGATTTGTTCGGCAGCCAGCAGCAGCTAGTGTGGGCTGCGATTACCGTGTTGCTGGCCCAGTTGCTGGGGCCGTTAGCTATGGCTCAACAGACGCCGCTATCAACACCGGCACCCGCGCTAGCGGCGCTGGGGCAAGGCTTGGCAGCGGGTCTGGCATTCCTGTGCAGCGTACCGCTGTTAACCTCCCTAAACGCAGTGGTCAGTGCATCCCTGTGGCTGCTATGCGCGGGTATTGCCATATTAGTGATACTGAGTAGCCTTGCGCAGCAGGCACTGCAGCTGCGACAGCAGCTGTCCGCCAGCCTGGCGGCAGCAGCTGTAACCATCACCACGCTGATATTGATGCTGGCGCCGCTGTGGCTGGGTCCGCTGGCGGCTAGCGGCAGCGAGAACATGGGCGCGATAGCACTCTTCATCAGCCCGTTGAGCCTGCTGGCAGGACTGGCTGATATTGATTTTATGCGCAGCAGCTGGTCCTACCGCTACTCCGAACTGGCTGCTATGCCTGTCACTTACCCGCCGTTGGTGTTATTGCTGGCACTCTATGGCGGCCTTATGATTCATACTCGCAGCATCTGTCTGCGCACCCCGAAACCGGCACCCGCCATACCCCCGGAGACACACTGATGAAACGCAGAAGCAGATTACTGGGAATAGTCGCTGGTCTATGGGTCATCAGCGCCAGCGCTTTTGCCCAGGCACCTATAGACGCGGAATTGCTGGAAAAAGCCAAGCGCTCCGCAGATGCCGGACTGCGCTTTTTACGCAATCAACAGCAGGACGATGGCTCGTGGATGCACTCGGTTGGCATTACCGCATTGGCGACAAGAGCCTTTCTGGAAAACAGGCGCGGTTATGACGAGAGCGACGGCGCCTTTATCACACGCCCGATAGGATTCCTGCTCAGCCACGTCAATGACAACGGTTCGATTAGCGAAAGCGGACAGAACAGCGGCTACAACACCGCCGTCGCACTTGTCGCACTGCAGGCGACCGGCAACCCCAAATATGAACCGATTATCAAAGCCGCGCAGAGGTATCTGCAATCCTTGCAACTGGAGCAAAGCGAGGGCTACGAGCCCGATCATAAGTTCTACGGCGGCATCGGTTACGGTGGCGACGAACGCCCCGACCTGTCCAATCAATACCTTGCGCTGGAAGGCCTGCGGGCGACTGCACTGGACCCTGAAGACCCGGTCTGGCAGCGCGCACTGGTGTTTGTGAGTCGCTCGCAAAATCGCAGTGAGAGCAACGACCAGGACTGGGCAGCTAACGATGGCGGCTTCACCTATATGCCGGGCTACAGTCCCCACGGAGGTACCGGATCCTATGGCGGCATGACCCATGCGGGACTTATTGGACTGCTGTTCGCAGGCGCTGAAAAGCAAGATCCCAGAGTGCTGGCGGCCTATGACTGGATTCGTAATAACTACACGCTTGCTAACAACCCAGGCGTGGACAACAACAGTGGCCTCTTTTACTACTACAACGCCTTTGCTAAAGCTATGTACGCCTACGGTGAGCCACTATTGGTAGACTCGGCAGGGGTGAAACATAACTGGCGTGAAGATCTGACCCGGCAACTGCTCAGCATGCAGGCTAAAGACGGCTCCTGGGTTAACCCTTATTCGGGGCGCTGGTGGGAAGACAAACCCGAGCTGGTGACCGCCTGGTCAGTGATTGCGCTCAACCACGTTATTCGCCAGTAACCACCTGAGGTGCGGTACTCGCTGATCTGGCTGCTCGCGCTGCTGTTGCAGGCTGGACCAGCACTGGCAGAGCCACAGCTGCAGGCGTGGCCAGCGTGGCAGGGACTGGCCAGAATCGGTCACAGCAGTGAAGTTGAGCTGCTTCTGACTAACTATCCGGCAGGCAAAGTACAGCTCGCGACCGCCAGTGCCAGCCACCGTTTTGAACAAAGTATCGAGCTGAGTGGCGCTGCAGCCATAAAGCTACAACTCCCGTTCGTGGCCGACGTCGGCGGCACAATAACTGTCACGGCTGCCTACGCCGATGGGACTGCGTCCCGGCAACAGCTGCGTCTGCAACTTATAGAACCGACCCGACCATTGCGTGTGAGCGCGGTACGCGCGCCCGCACAGGAGTATCTTTTGAGCGCGCCGGAGGGCTTATTGCATACCGCGCCAGACTCTCTCCCACATCTGGCTATGGGCTACGCCGGCGTAACTACACTGGTGCTTGATAGCGCCACGCTAAATCAATTGCTACCTGAGCAGCGTCAGGCCCTGCGTGAGTTTGTGGCCACCTGTGGCAGGCTCTATCTGCTCAACACCAGCACCGCACAAACTGGTGAGCTGCAACGCTATGCTGGCTGTGGAGGGAAAACGGTAGCAGCGTTTACCCATTGGCAGCAGGCCAGTAACACCGTGACACCCCGCCCGGCCTGGAGCCGCGACGCCATCAACGCGCTGGCACGGCTGGCGGCAGACTCAGCGCCAATGCACCCGGCTATGCTTCCCCTGAGTTTGCTGCTAGGCGGCTATCTGCTAGGGCTGTTGGTACTGCTGGGGCTTAAGACGCAACGCCGCTGGTTGCTGGGCTGGGTAGTATTAATCACCGCACTGGCTATAGGCGGCTGGTGGCAACGACCACCCTTACGCACCGCACTGAGCTGGAGCGAAATGCAGATCAATGATCCAGTCGCTCAGACCACCCGCATACTGGACTTGGCTGGCCGCGGACGCTGGCGCGGACAACAGGCTCTGCTAGAACCCACAACAGCACCGCAGGCAATATCGGCTAACGCCAGCGTAACCACCATTGCTATCGGCGCTAACGGCATGGCCCTGGAGCTAGCCACCCAGCTGTTCTCGCGACAGCAGCTGAGTTATCAGCGCTACCGCTTTATCGACCCGCAACTGGAGCTGGGTATGCGCGCGGCGCGGCCTTATCTGGTCAATCACAGTAGCGAGACTCTACCGGCAGCCGTGCTCTGGTGGAATCAGGAATTCTTTGCAATACCGGCGCTAGCCCCCGGTGCGGAATGGCAAATTGGCAACAGCAGCGGCATAGCCGGGGCACGTCCACTATTGCAAATGATGCATCAGCGCCTGGCAAATACTCCGTTGGCACTATTGATTAACCTTCCAGCAGAAGAGCCCAACAGGCACTGGCTGCTGCTGCGAAGCCCTGCAATAGCCGCAGGACCCACAATATGAACCTGCGTCTGTCCGGACTATTAATGGTTGCTGCGCTGCTGGTCTGGAGCCTCTGGCTGCTGGGCTCGCTGGCGCCAGGACTGTCAGCCACCGAGCAGCCGTTGCTGCACAACACCGCCGCTGTTGCGCTGCTGGCTCTACAGGGTTTACTGCTGGCTTTGATACTACCGGCCCTGCCGGCCTGCACAGACCGCTGGGCCAACCTCTTTGTAGCTAGCTGGCTAATACTGGTACCGCTGCCTATTCACAGTATACTTTGGCTCATGGATGCCACCTCGCTGGCGTTTCTGGGAGGAATCATGGTCTCGATGACGGGCTTCAGTTGTTTGGCCCTGATGAGCGCCGCAGTCATTCGCGCGTTGCCTCATCAAAGCTGGCAGGCAGTGCTGACGCCAACCCTGCAACTGGCGCTGAGCCTTAGTCTGTTGCCGGCGGTGCAGCTGGCCAGCGACTATTTAGCCCAATGAACACTCTGCTGCAGGCACCCCTATTGAACAGGCTGCTGATGACCGCGCGCTGCCGGCTGCAGCTTTCTGCACTATTGCGTGGCCTGGCTCCAGGCTTGTGGCTAGCGGCAGCTGCGCTGATTGCCCTGTTACTGTTGCCCGGCGAACCAAGTTGGACGACTATCGCTGTGACTGTCGGTAGCTTGGTGCTGGCGACCATGATCATCACACTGTTCCAGACATCGACCAATAACACACAGGCCGCCACCGCTGCCGACTATTGGCTAGGCAGCTACGGGCTCATAACTACTGCGGCCGATATTCTGGCGCGCCAACCGCAGGTACTAACAGCCGCTGAGCAACAAGTATTGCAACAGGCTTCACTGCGGGCACCGGCATGGACCCGCACACTGCGGCAGCAGACCCAATTTACGCCCGGCGGCAGGTGGGGGTCGGCACTGGCGACACTACTGGTGGCGGTGTTCCTGCTGTCGCTGCAATCACCGACCTCACTAGACCGGGGCTCGCTAGACCGGGGCTCGCTAGACCGGGTCTCGCAGGACTCAGCCTGGCCAAATCGTTTCGCCTCAAACCAGTCATCGATAGCCGCTGCAAGCCCGCGCGCCGGCGGTGCCCCCATGTCGCAAGTCCCTTTTCCGCAGGCATCTATTCAGCACATGCCAGGCAACGCAAATGAAAACCTGACCGCGTCGATGCTTGAGGTCAATACTCACACCGAGGGCCCCGCCTCACCGCAGCCCAGCCCCGACCAGCAAGCACTGCCGAGGCTAACCCCAGTAACCTCAGCCGTGTCGGAAATATCATCAGCCGCAACGCCGCAATCGACGGAACCCAATGAGCTGTCGTCAAACGGAGCGGAAATTTCGCGCCGCGGCACTGGCATGGAAAGCAGCGCCGGAGCGGAAAATGCAGCCACGGGGGTTGCTACCGCAATCTCTCTCAGCAGCTACGCGCCGGCGAGTGATGCGCCCTACTATGAACCCTTTGTAACCGGCTCCAGTGGCGCCATTATGCGCCGCTTCTTTGCCCGACAGGATGTTTCCGATGAGTAGTACACCACCAGCTGCGGCCAGTTTAGAGCAGGCACAACAGAATCTGCAGCACATTCAAACTGCCCTCAATGCGCACATCGTCGGCCAGCAAACGCTCATCAGTCAGCTGTTGGTGGCCCTGGTGAGTGGCGGCCACGTGCTGCTGGAGGGATTGCCTGGGCTCGGTAAAACCCGGCTTACACAGGTTTTGGCCGCCGCTATCGGCCTCGACATGAAACGTATACAGTGCACCCCCGACCTGATTCCCGCCGACATCACCGGCAGTGAGACGCTAATTGGCGGGGAACTGCAGCAGCTGGGCTTTAGGCAGGGACCGGTTTTTGCCAACCTGGTGTTGGTCGACGAAATCAACCGCGCCACCCCACGCACCCAGTCGGCATTGCTGGAAGCCATGCAGGAAGGACAGGTCACTCACCTCGGCCAGACTTATCCCTTACCGCAGCCATTTCGGGTATTGGCGACGCAAAATCCAATCGAGTTGGAAGGCACGTTTCCATTGCCGGAGGCCCAACTCGACCGCTTCCTGTTCAAACTTTCGGTGACCATGCCTGATTCCGCGGCGCTGATGGAACTGCTGGAATTGTCGCTGCAACCCAACCCCGATCAACTACCGGAACCGGTGGTCAACCCACAACAATTGCAGGAGCTGACTGAAGCCGCGCAGCAGGTGCTGGTAGCCAAGTCCGTGCGCGAGGCAGCCGTTGCGCTCATTCAATTGACTCAACCCGCTGCCGATAACCGTCACCGTATCCGCCATGGCGTTAGTCCACGCGGTCTGCAGGCGCTGGTAAAAAGTGCCCAGGCGCAAGCCCTGCTAAGCGGTCGCAGCCACGTCGCACTGGAGGATCTGGCTGCGGTCAGTCTACCGGCCCTGCGGCATCGACTGTTACTCAGCCATGAAGCTGAGTTAGAAGGGCTCACCAGTGATCAGGTGCTAGAGGATATCGTGGCAGTATGGCAAGGCACGCAAACGCCACGCTGATGCTGCCAGAGAGCGGGCAGCTAGCCAGATTCGCCCGTCTTTACGGGCCGACGCTTAACGCGCGAGCGACCGTACCCGGCGCCAGCGAACAGGGGCGCCGACGCACCGGCCCTGGCACTGAGTTTTATGAATACCGCGAGTACCAGCCCGGAGATGATGCCAGACGTCTCGACTGGCAGAAGTCCTTGGCCACCGGTCGCCCGCAGATGCGGCAGTTGCAGCAGCACTATCAGTCTGACTGGTTTGTCTGTGTCGACGCCAGCGCCTCCATGTTAATGCCCGGTCTGGGCAAGTTTAGTCTGGCGGCACAGCTAGCAGCCGCTACCGCTTATCTGCTGCTGGAGCATGGCAATCGCGTCGGTCTGCTGCAATTCAGTAGCGGTCTGGACGCCACAGTCGCGCCCGGACGCGGACGCTATCAGTATCAGGCGCTATGCCGGCAACTGCTAGTCGCCAATGACTCCAGTGGGGGCAGCGGCTCCAACCCGGGCATCTGCGCCTCGGCGGCCGGTGCATCCGGTAGCGGTCTATTTGTCATCAGTGATTTTCTGGGTCCGGACAGCCAGTTCCGCGGCCTTGATCTGCTGCGCAGCAAGCACCGTGAACTACATGCCCTACAAATAACTTCTGTTGACGAATTGACTCTGCCCGACACTGCGGCCTGCCGCCTGCGGGACAGTGAAACCGGCGCCACGCGGGAATTGCCAGACACCGCGCAGGCAGCAATTCAGGCGTCCGCAATCTTTGACCGACAGCAAGCCCAGCTCCGTGCGCACTGTGCTCGGCGCCGCATCCACCTGAGCCAGGCCTCGACCGGGCATAACTGGATGCAGGTGCTGCGAACGCACCTGCAAACTACCCGGGGCATTGGCCAATGAACCTGCAGGCACCGCTCTGGCTGTGGCTGATTCCTGCGTTGTTGGCAGTGTTGTGGTGGTTGCACCGACATGCCAGTGCCAACAGGACAATCACTGTTTCTGCGCTAGAGCTATGGCCAACCACAGCAGATGCCGAGGTCGGCCAGCGGCGCCCACTGCCGGACCGACGCTGGCTAATGCGCGCGCTCTTACTCAGCCTGCTATCGCTATGCCTAACCAACCCCAGCTGGCCCGGAAGCGCCGGCGCCGCGGCTGTGAATGGCACACTGGAAATCAGCTCACTTACCCTGAAACGCGACTACGTCAGCGGCAACTATAGCGCGATGTTCAGCCTCATCAACCACGGCGACAAAGCCAGTACTATCGAACTTGAGTTGCGCGTCGATGGCACTCCGCAATACCGTGAATCAATCACGGTTGCCGCTGCAGCTAACTGGTCTCAACAACTGCAGCTGGAGCAAGCACCGCTAGACTCGCTACAACTAAGCGCAGTCAAAGGAGCAACCACCCGTATACAACTCACTACAGAACAGCTATTGCCAGTACCAGTGTTGGTGGCGCCAGCCTGCGGCCAGTCCTTACGTCGCGCACTGCAGACCCATCCCGGACTACGCATTGCCGCGGGCAACGACAATAGTAGAGACCACAACAGTAGAGACCATAGCAGTAGAGACCATAGCGGCGCAGTTATGGCCATTGCGTGCGCCGGTGCGCAGCCGTCGACCTCATTACCCACCCTGTTACTGCCCGGCAGAACTGAGCTGCAACCGGTTGCAGCCCAACCGTGGTGGAGCTACCAGCCGCAGCCCTTTATTTACCTTGATGGTACGTGGCTGCAGCGCGCGGTGGGCACCGTCTTTACCGGCGCAGACGAACCACTGCTGATGGCCGGTGCTGACACACTGCTGGCCCGACGCGCAGCGAATCTGGTCAGCGCACTGGATCTGGAGTCTAGCGTACTGGCCGCACAGCCCACGTATCCACTGCTAATCACGGAGTTGCTAGATCAACTGACCGAGGCTGACCTCCGCCACGGCAGCATAACGGCGGCACCCGTACCGGTACTGGAGCATTCCGACACGGAACCAGAGCGGCCACTGACGCCTTACCTGTTAGTGCTATGCCTGTTAATGGTGGGCAGCGAACTATGGCTGTCCCGCAAACCATGAAGACAGTGACCGCGTCGCGTGGCCTGGTTTTAGCACTACTGGTGCTGGCCTTGTGGAACCCCCCACTACTGACGCGGCAAGGCACACTCGACATCGCTCTGGTTGACCTCACCAGCACAGAATCAGCAGAACACGACGCGCTTGTCGCACGGCTAAACAACACGCTGGCAAGCCTTAACCTCGAAGCAAACTGGCATCCAGTCACCGCTAGCACCACAAACGCCGATACGGCAATCAGCGCAGCCCGGCAGTCAATACCGACCGCCAGCGCCAACCCGCTGCTGCTATTGGTTGCAGATGATACAGCCGAATACCGGATTACCGAATACTTGCAGAAATCACCGACGACCAGGGTCAGCAATTTCTGGTTACCGGTGCCAACCTCAACAACTGAAGAGCCCGCCAGTATAGTCGCCGTGAATGCCCCATCGCGCGCCAATGAACTGACCCAGATACCTGTGACCGTGCACCTCACGGCAAACCTGACGGGGCACTACTTGGTGCGGGCCAGGATAGCGACTAACAGCGTCGACCAAAATGTCAGCTTGGACGCGGGGCAGCAACAGACCCTGACATTATGGCTGCAAGGCAGCGCCGGCAATCATCAACTCGTCGTCAGTGTGCATAACCCTGAGCAGAAACGACCTCCGTTGACCCAATACCACCATGGCATCACTGTTGAGGGCGCTGGCACTCTACTGCTAATCAGCGACCGGCATCAGCAACTGCCGGGGTTGCCTGCCGAGGCTCGAAAGCAGCTCACGGTAACCTCGGCATTGCTAATGAGTCACCTGGAATGGCTGGCAGAGGCCACTACCATCGTGCTCGATAATATTGCGATTGAAGATTTACCGCCCCAGGCGTGGGCGCTACTGGAGCAACAGGTTCGCCAACGCGGTACCTCTATGTGGGTACTGGGCGGCGATCATAGTTTCAGCGCCGGCGGCTATCGCGGCTCAGTATTAGAAGAGCAGCTGCTACCGGTTATCTCAGAGGCGGCGCTCCAGAAGCCAGCCGCCGCCGTGGTTTTTCTTATTGACCACAGCGGCAGTATGGGCGGCAGTGACGGTCACAACATGGCACTGAGCATGGCCAATCGGGCAGTCGAGGCATCCGTAGCAGCGTTAGCTGCCGAGGACCAGGTTGGCCTGGTGGAGTTTGCTGACCGCGCCAGACTGGTAGCGGCACCCGGACGTTATAGCCGCCAGCAACTCCTGCAACTGCTGACGCTGGACGCCAGTGGCAGCACGCAGTTGAGCGCTGGACTGGAACAGGCAATAGCGCAACTACGTCAAAGTGAACTGGAACAGCGACTGCTGGTACTTGTCACCGATGGTTTTACGGCCGACATTGATATCGCAGCTTGGCGGCTACAACTGCGCGAGGCCGGCGTGACGCTAGTGGCACTGGCCGTTGGCGTCGCGCCAGATCTGGAGACACTTGAACAGTTGGCCTGGTCCGAGGACAGCCAGGTGCTCAGGGTCAGTAAGGTTAGCGACTTACCGCAGCTAATGGCCAACACAGTAGCCCAACAGCGCAACCCTGCACGCGGCGCCACTCAAGTTATTCAACGCCGATCTCTGGATAACACAACGTCAGCCTATCAATGGCCTGAGGTTAGCCAGTTGCAAACCACGCGTGCCAAGCAACAGGCACGGCAATATCTGGTAGCGGCCAGCGGTGAGCCACTGCTGGCGGACATTCGCGTAGGTGCAGGTCGGGTGTTGGCGCTGCCAGCAGGCCTCTACGAATGGGTGCCGGCATGGCAATCATGGCCACAGCTATCCCGTGTAATGAAGCAACTGATGCAGCTTGATGGAGCCTTCAATGACAGCTCAGCACTTACACTAGAGGCACAACAGGTGGGCCGTGAGCTAAGAATCGTAGTAGAAATGGCGCCTGTAAACGGGGCAGCAATGACGACTCTCACAGTCTACGGCCCCAATGCACAGCGCCTCGATCTGGCAATGCCCGCTAGCGCGCCAGGACTGTATATGCAGACTGTCAAAAACATACAGCCTGGCAACCACCTATTACAGGTCAATCAAGGTGATTTGGAAATCGAGCAGGCTTATTACCACCAACCGGTCGGTGAACTCAGTGCGGCACGGGAAGCCGGGCTATTAACGCTGTGGACGACGTCAGCACTGGCTGAGCTTGCCATCAACGAGCAACAGCATAAACCCCGCTGGTTCGCGCTGCTGGCAGCTGTGCTGGCCTATCTCACCAGCGTCTGGCTGGAGTCGGGCAGGCCCGGCATTTTACGCCGAAGCCCGCCTCACTAGGACTACTGCGCAGCACACCGTGCGTAGGTGCACTGCACCACACACTGCCGGGCATCGTTAAGGTTGATCACGCCATTACCGTCAATATCGCGCGGATCAGCGCCCGGTGGATCTGCCGGCATATTGCGTGCCGCAGAGATGATACCGATGTCACTCCGATCAACATCACCATCCGTATCCAGATCACAAGCCAACACACCAGCCTCATCGACTGTGACACTGAAGGTATCACTGCCGCTGGCGCCTTCGTCATCAGTCACCGTGACGGTAACCGTGTAAACCCCATCACTGGTATAGCTGGCACTAGCAGCGACACTACCGTTACCCTCGCCCTGATTAACAGACACCGCCTGCGGGCCGTTACCATCACCCCAGTCCACCGTAGCCGTATGCACATCGTCAACACCCGCATCGGTAAAGGTTGCCGGATCCAGACTCACTCCAGCACCAATCTCAATGCCAATCTGATCAGCGCCTGCCTCGACCACCGGTGCCAGATTGCGCACAGTCACCTTCAACGTAGCGCTGGACGCCGGGTTGACCCCGTCGTTGACAGCAACAGTGACCGTATACTCACCATCCTGCGGATAGTCATTGGCCAGCGCAAAAGTCTTGCCATTTAGGGGCAAGGTCTCTGTACCATCGCCAGCACCGTAGTCAACAGTGGCCGTCCAGTTGTCAGCTTCGTCGTCGCTGAAGCTGCCGACACCGGTGAATCCTTCACCCTCGTTAATAGTGACATCACCACCAGGATTGACCACCGGTGGGCCATTGGGAATGTCGACCACTATCACTTCAAAGGTGTCGTCACCGCTGGCGCCCTCATCGTCGGTAACCGTAACAGTCACTGTGAAGCTGCCGCTAGATGAATAGCTATGGCTGCTCTGGACGCTGCCACCGCCCGCTGACTGGTCAACGGTGGCAACCTGACCGCCAGAACCGTCACCCCAGTTAACAACCGCCGTATGCGTATCCTCTATACCAGCATCAGTGAAGGTCGCCGGATCGAGATCAACGTTGGCGCCAAGCGTTACGCCGCCCTGATCAGCACCCGCCTCAACCACTGGCGCCAGATTATTAACGGTAACCTGAAGCTGGTCAGTACCATCACCGCTACCGTCATTGACGATCACTGTGACTATGTACTCGCCATCTTCAGCGTAATCATGCTCCAGCACAAAGGCCATACCCGTCACAGGCAGTGGTTGCACAGCGCTACCATCGCCATAGTCAACGGTGGCAGTCCAGGCGCTGTCATCAGTATCAGTGAAGCTGCCAGAACCGCTGAATGTACCGCCCTCGTCGATAGTGGCGTCGTCGCCTACAGTCACCTGCGGAACCAGGTTCGGCGAAGCGCTAATAGACACCTGGAAGCTATCGGTTCCGGTAGCGCCTTCGTCATCAGTTACCGCAACGGTGACGGTATAGGTGCCGCTACCCGCATAGCTATGACTACCAGCCACGCTGCCGCTACCCTCTCCTTGCGTCAAACCACCCGCCTCTGAATCACCATCGCCCCAGTTAATCTGCGCGGTATGTGTATCCAGGACACCAGCATCCGCAAAGGTTGCTGGCGCCAGGCTGATCAAGGTACCGGGCAAGCCACTCTGGTCGCTACCCGCTGCGACCACAGGCGTCGCATTGGAAACGGTTACCGCCTGAGTTGCAATTGCAGTACTGCCATCATCATCGGTTACCCGCACAGCAACCAAATAGCTGCCATCTTCGGGATACTTATGACTCTGCAACGCGCCGGCATCACCGGAGGGCGCAAATGTACCGCTGTAATCCCAATCCCACTGGTAAGAAACGATGCTACCCACCGGCACGCTGGATTCACTGGCGTCATAATTACCAGTGTCTCCTTCCACCATAGTGTCAGTACCCGTCACTTTGGCGGTGGGCTCAGTATCAGCTACCACCACTGCCAGCGTGGCTATATCTGTGCTGCCATCATCATCGGTTACCCGCACTGCCACAGTGTAGTTTCCGTCCTGCGGATACACATGGGTCGCGGTACTACCGGAATCACCTGACGGATTGAAGCTGCCATCGTAATTCCAGTCCCATTCGTAGAGAACAATATCATCCGGAGACGACGTCGAACCGGTGGCATCGTAGCTACCGCTATCGCCCTCGGTAAGGCTGTTGTCACCGACAAGATTGGCGCTGGGCGCTGCGTCTGCGACGGTAACCGTCAGGGTGTCAGAACCTACACCACCATCATCATCAGTTACGGTCAATACAACCGTATAACTGCCATCGTCCGGGTAGGTATGAGTAGGCGTCAATCCATCGGTCGATGTGCTGCCATCACCAAAATCCCACTCTACGGTATGTGTGTCAGCGGTACCGGGATCGGTAAAGCTGCCGTTGAACGCAAACTGCTGGCCTTCAACCATAGTCTGATTCGGGCCTGCCTCTACCGCAGGTGCAACGTTCAGTACAGAGACCTCGGCGGACGCGGTGTCGTCCAGGTCCCTATCTGTTACCCGCACTGTAACCGTGTAGACACCGTCATCAAGACCGTCAAAACTCGGCATAGGCCCGGTGGCATCATCAAACTGGCCATCGTTATCCAGATCCCAGGAGTAAATCAGCAAATCGCCATTGGCATCGCTGGATCCACTCGCATCCAGAATCAATGAGCTGCCTTCGTTAACCTGATAAGGTCCCGCCAATTCTGCTTTCGGCGCTATATTGGGCACTGCCGTGACAACCGCAAAGTCAATATCACTCAGCTTTTCGTTCTCATCGACCTCTTCATCTTCATCAATGTCGTTGAGTACGCCGTTGTCCCAGACCCGTAAGCCAATGTCGTAGACACCTTCAGCAAATACTGGTGTGGGTTTTTCACCGTTAGCTCCCTGATACTCAAACGGGAAACCATCGAGATCCCATTCCCAGGCAGTAATGCTATCAGTGGGGTCTATGTCAAACGACCCACTACCGTCCAGCTCACACGGCACGCCGGCTGTACAGGTGTAAGGTCCACCGGCATCAGCCACGGGCGGGTGCGGAGGAATAGCCACAATAATCTCAGCGGTATCAATATCGGTCAGCGACGGAATATTGTTATCCGTGACTCGCAGACTGACGATCACAGATATCGGCAGATCGTCTTCGTTATAATCATCCTTCGCGTAGGTGTGTGTCGCCGTCGGCTGATCACTACTGGAATCATAAATGCCGTCGCCATCAAAATCCCACTCGTACTTGACCAGTGACCGGAACGGATCCAGGTGGAAAGAGCCGGAGCCATCAAACTCGAGCTCACGATCCACGCCCCAGACCCGATCCTTACCTGCCACCGCCACCGGTGGCTGCACGAACACAGTACGACTGAGGATAATCACGCCCCAAGCTGAGCGCAATTGATCACGTATCCAGGTAGTACCGGGGAATTTGCCATCGGTCATCTGGTCATCGATCAGGGTCCGGGCCAGGCCCAGCTCTTCGTCACGGAACCAATCGAGGCCACTACTGACAAACTCGACTACTGGCTCTGGCTGTGCCAGACGCATCGCTTTGGTCAAAGCATAGAACGGATAATAGGGTCTGTTGCCAGGCGTAATAATATACTGGCTGGTCCAGGTACCGGCTATCCAGGCTTCAGATGCAAGCCAACGGTTATCGCTGGTATCGCTTTCAGAGAAGATCAACTGCACCATACCAGACGGTGTTCCGGCAGCGGTGGACCCACCCGTGGTGTAACCAAAGCCCGTACCAGTGAAAGAAATATCTAACCACACTTGATTGCGTTCCTTGACCCACTCGGGCACAGGAATACCAAAGATATCCTGCGAAGCCAGCATCCCGATCGCACCCCACTGAGCTGCGGAGTTATCGATACTGCTATTCCAGGAATAACGCCATGCGCCACCCTGGCCCTGCTCAGTCTGACCCCAGGCATACTGATCAGCCATATCCGTCAGAATCTCAAAGTAGGTTCTACCCTTGATGCCATCCGCTCCAGTGATCGCCCGCGCCAACGGGGTGCCACTGCCAGCGATGGCGTCCATAACCTGGCCGCCCTGATAGATAGGATTACTACCGGAATTGTTGACGCCGGTCTGGATACCAATGCCGTTGCCGTTACTATCAGGCTCGCCGTAGGTTTGCACGGCGATCGCGACGGTGCCCAGATCCCGAAACAATTGACGCAAACCGCGCATCACTGTCTCGGCGTAGGGGTTCTCAGAGTGGTCGATCGTCTCCAGATGACCATTAATCTCAAAAGCCTGTATCGCCGAGGCCGTGGCGCTGGCGCGCGCATTACTGACCCAATAACCGGTCGTATAGCCTTCCGCACTGGACCGCGTCTGCGTCTGGTGGAGATACCACAGGCCCTCATCGATCGCGACATTGATCTCTGTGGTCAGGTTTTTCGGTTTAACAATGACCAGGTAGGTTGCGCTGCCCACATTGCCGACGCTATCGGTGACACTAAGCGTAGCCGTGAATGGAGTGCCAGCCGGTGCCGCTGGATATATATGCGACACGGACAGGTCAAAGGCATTGCTTACTGGAGTCACCGCAGACTGAGTGCCATCACCAAAGTCCCATTGATAGGAAACAGGGTCAGCATCGCGCACGATACCCTTCAGGCGAATTGCCTTCCCATTATAGGTCTCATGGGGCACCAGTGGGTCAAAAGCCACCCACGGCACAGTTATAACATCTGGCGCCAGATTGTCAGCTACGGCTACTGTCTGCTGCGTAGACGAGGTCTGGCCAGCACCGTCAACAACCGTCAGCGTCACCACATAGGGGCCGAGATCTTCAACACGAGTATTGTCTATCTCCATATTGCCGCCAGCAGACGTAATATGCACATGCATCTGAGCATCACTGCCTACCGTCGATGAGTACAGTTCCGTCCACTCACTAGCACCGTGTTCACGGAAATAGTAAACCGCGCCGGAGGGGAGTGTGTCGATACGCACATCGTATTTGACATCCTCGCTGTAGCTACCCTTATTGCCGCGGCTAGACCCATTCTCATAAATAACGATCGCGCCACGGTTGAAATAGATCGCATGCGGCATCTGGGCATAACTGGCCGAGCTGCTGATCTTTTTCAGACCCCACATGGTTACGTTCGAATCGAGCGCTGTTAGTTCCGCGCTTACACTGATTCTGCCCCGCGCATAGGTCGTCGTGCTAGTCGCATATCGGTTACTCCAACTGCCCGCACCGGTCAGCAATTGCACGCCGCCAGTCTGGGTGACGCCACTGGTATTCCAGGTCAATCCCTGCACGCCTTCTTCGTCGTAGGTATCTGCAAACAAAGTCGATGCTGATGCCGACGAGGCATTCGCGTAAGTATGGAAAGGCGTTGCGCCGACTCCATTGATATCGTTAGTGGGATTACCGTCGCCGTCAGAATCTATATCGGCATCAAAGTCCCAGCGGTATTCCACTACCGCAAAATCATCACTGGAGCTGCGACCATCAAAGTATGCCGGAGGCCCATTAGCCGCCGCACCTGATACCGGACTAACCCCTGCCTGCGGCGCATCGCCAACAATCACCTCAACGGTGGTACTAGCGGTATCAGTTTTCAAAGTACGATCAGTGACCTCTAGCTCTACCGTATATGTCCCGGTGGCCTGATAAAAATGCCGTGGGTTAGGACCTTTGCCAACATAGGGCAAATCAGCGGTCTGCGTTCCCTCCGCCTGAGGACCACCGGTAGTATCACCAAATTTCCAGCTAAAGGTCTGGATACCATAATCATCGCTGGACCCGGATCCATTAAAATTAATGAACGATCCCACCTCTGCCACATAGGGGCCACCAACATCACTAACGGGCGGCTCACCATCTTCCACCGTAATCGTGGTAGTCGTTGAATCGGATTGCAACGCATTGTCGCGTACCGTCAGGCCAACAGTGGTAACACCAGTTTCGGTGTAACTCTGCTCCGTCACCGGGTCGCGCGAAACTAACGCTACCCGCATATTATCGAGACTCCAGGCTTCTCTGTTATGACTGGCTCCGACTCTAAGCGGTGAATCGGAAGGGTTGACGGAGGTAAAGCTGGTCAATGCCGTCCAGTCGCCCGCGCCCGCTTCACGGATATAGTATTCCGCTCCACCACCGGGTTTAAGAACAAGGCGAACATCATAAAGCACACCACGCGAATAGGTACCAACCTGTCCGCGACTACTACCATTCTCATAAATGTTCAGCACCCCATTGTTGAAATAGAGCGCGTGCGGCATCTGGGTGTAAGAAAAGCTGGCCGGGCTGCTCTTGAATACGCCCCACATCATATAGCGCGAGCCCGCGCTGTCATCACGGACCTGACCCAGGATCTCAACCCCCGCCGCACGCTGAAAAGACTCCCCGCTATAGACGCCCTGATTCCAACTGTTAACACCGCTAAACTTAAGGAAACCGTCAGATTCGGTAGCAACATTAGTGACCCAGATGTCCTCATCGAGCACACCATCACTGTGGTCATCGATCAGAATCGTACCCAGGTCCCAGGCGTAATCAAAAATTCCACCGTCGTCTGAAGAACCTCTTGCATCCAGCACCGCGGTCCAAACTCCGCGACTCGCATCAGCTTCGGTCAGCACATAAGGGCCACCGGTATCCGCGGTTGGGCCATCCCCAAACTCTACCACCAGATCCTTCTCCAGGCTGACCGCCTGGCCGGCATGATCAGTGACAGTCAACCGCGTGGTGTAGGTACCGGGAACCGTATAGCTATGGGAAATTTCCTTGCCAGAACCGGTACTGCCATCACCGAAGTCCCAGTCATAGCTGGCGATGCCAAAATCATCTGTTGAGGTGCCTGCATCAAATTCCACGGTCCAGACGCCACCGTCGGCGAACTCTTCACCGGCAACAGCTGGCGCCTCAAACGCAGACTCCGGCGGATCGTTCAACATCACCTCGACTGTGGTGCTCGCGGTCGACGTCTGGCCGACGTTGTCGGTCACCGTCAGCGTCAGGTCATAACTACCGGTTGCTGTGTACCAATGGCGCAGGCTAACCCCGCCAAGATACGTTCCCAGGTCGTTAAAGGTGTTAGCGCGACCCAGGGTCTGAATGACAATGGGCTTGTCGCTGCTGATGCGATGGACGCCGGACCCGGAGGCAAAATCTGTCGGCGCCAGGCGCAAATAACGATCGCGCTCCAGGGTGCCAACCACGTCGCCGTCAACGGTAATTTCAGTGGCATCATTGGGAGCAAAAATGACTATGCCATCACGCAGGTTGTGCAGTACAAACTCCGTGCCATCCATGCCGCCGGCGAAGGAAATGTCGTCACCCAGGCTGAGAATGTCGGTGCCGCCTTCCATATCGCCGGCCCACACTTCTACCAGGGCATCGCTTTCCAGTCGCAAGCGCCGCTGGCCTACCCCGTTCTGGAACCAGAAATCACCCGCCGCGATCGCCGCCGTATAAAGCTCGGTATCAGTGTCCATATCACGTACCGTAATGGTGGCGGCCTCATGCGCCATCACCACAATACCGCCACCGCCGTAGGTCGCGAACTGGAACAACTGTCCGGCGCCATCGCCGGACGCAGCGGGCACCGTGGTATAGCCGTTAGCACCCACCGTTTGCATGCTGACCCGGCCACTGGACACAACGTGATAGATAGTATCGGTAAGCGCGGGAGCGCGATACTGCCCGGCCAGCAGCGCAAAGGAGTCAATTACAGTACCGCTGCTATTGGTGAAGCTGATAATGGTGTCTTCGTAAGCGTAGACAAAAAAGCCTTGATTGCCGTCGCGGTGAAACACAAATTCGCGGCCTACCGGCGTGCCGTCAAGCGAGGGCACAAACGCACTGTGGTTAGCCGAATCCGTCAGGTAGGCTACCACCGGATGTGATGCTTCTACCTTGAAGTAAACCCCGGTCCCGGGATCAAAGCTGTTCCAGCTCTGCAGGCGATTGAGGGTCTTGGTCCCTATTACCGCACCCGTGTCCAGATTAACCACATCGACCACGGTGTTATCTTCCGTGGCGACAATACGGTACAGGTTGCCATCACCCACATCCTGGCCATAGAGATCCGTGCCCACCGCAAAATAGCTGCTGCGTGTGCCATCGCCGACGCCCGCGGTGTAGCTGGTGCCATCACCAAAATCAACGGTATAGCGTTCAATCGCGTTATCATCACTGGACCCGGTCGCATCGACCACCAGGTTCCAGGCGCTATAGTCCGCGTCAGCTTCATTGAGCACATAGGGTCCGCCCACATCGGCCTCCGGAGCTGCACCCATAGTGGCGATGGTAGTCAGCTGGGAGGTATGGCTCTGCCCACCGTGATCCGTGACGGTGACTTGCACGTCATAATCCTGGGCGGTATCGAAGATATGACCGATCTTGGCCGGGCCCACACCATTGTCAGTCCACTTGTCATCCAGTGGCGTGACTTTAACATTGTCAAAGCGCAGGTCCTGCGCATTGGCCAACAAGCCCACGCCGCCAAACGGATGCGTCGACGGCGCCTCATATTCGAGAGCCAGTACTTCCACGCCATCTTCCGGGGTGACGTAAAGTTTGACATTGTCCCCCACCACAACCAGACGCAGGTGATAGCGTATACCGGCATCCCAACCCTGGCCTTCTTGCTTGAGTGTGGTACCGGTTGACCAATCGTAGATACTCCAGAAATCCCAGCTATTGCGCGAGTACAGCAGATAACTGTTGGTCGACGCCGAGGTATTGGCGTTGTGGAATACTATGCCGACATAGCCATCCGGACTGCTGGTCAGTGCCCGGAAGTCTACTTCCAGCTGGAAGTCGTAGTAGGAGCGAGTGAGGTCCTGGGCCCAGCGCCACGCACCCCCGGTATTGGTCTGCGCCAACTCACCGCCAGCTGCAGTCCAGGTACCGCCATTGATAGTCCAGCCGGAGAAATTACCATCATCAAAGTCATCGGCCAGCGGTCTGAAGGTCGCGCTCGCCCCATCGGCCCAGTCAAGGCTCCAACTGGCAATACCGTTGTCATCACTGCTGGCAGCCGCACTGAACCAGCCGGCCCAGCGACCCAAAGACGCATCGGCCTCAGCCAGCACCGCCGGACCGGCCAGAGCAGCTGCCGGTGGATCTGCAAACGCTACGGTAACGGTGGTGGTGACGCTATGGCTTTGCTCGGTCTGGTCATAGACGGTCAGGGTGACAGTATAGACACCCGCGGACTCATAGGCGGGGCGCACCACGGCACCAAGCGCATCAACCTGGATACCGTCACTGTCATCATAATCCCATTCGTAGCGCTTGATATCGCCTTCGGTATCACTGGAATCGCGTCCATCCAATACACCGTGCCAACGACCCAGTATTGCGGCTGTTTCCGGCAGCACATAGGGTCCGCTGGCAACGGCCAAGGGCGCATCACCGTTGACGACCACCTGCAGGCCGACACGATCAGTAAAGCCCTCGTCATCGGTCACCGTCAGCGTAACCGTAAAACGGCCCTCTGTAGTGAAGGCATGGCTCGCGGTCACACCACTGGCGGTTGTGCCATCACCAAAATTCCACTCGTAGCTGATAATGGAGCCATCATCAAAGGAGTCTGCGCCGTCAAAATCGATGGCCTCACCCTCATCGGCTTCGGTTTTAGTCTGCTCGGCGGCGGCAAACGGTTGCCCCAGCACGCGTCCCGCCGGTGCCGCTACCGCCAGCGTGTTGTTCCCTAACGCCGCAACCTGGGTTGCAGCAGCAAAGGTGGCGTCGCCGTTACCACGGAAATAGAGTAGCTGCCGCGAGGTGTGGTTGGAGGCAATTACATCCATTAAGCCATCGTTATTAAAATCGTAGGCAGCGATTGAGGCGTAGTTATTGGTATCCAGGGCCTTGACGCCGGCCTGGAAAGACCCGTCACCATTGCCTTTGTAGAAATAGGTGTCGCCGTTACTGCCATAGCCGGCGAGAAGATCGGGAACGTCGTCGCTGTCGAAATCAGCCAAGGCAACGGCGTAAGGGTCAACTCCTGGATCGGCAATTACGGTGCCGTCCGATACCAGGTTACCGTCACCATCTCCGCGGTGCAGATGGATATAGCCGCTGCTATAACGCGCACGCACGACATCCATATTGCCGTCGTCGTCGACATCACCACTGTCAATACCTCGTCCGGCCGTACCACTGCTAGGCACAGTGCTAACGTCGAAGCCGCTGACCATGCGCGGGCGTGTGATGCGGAAGTTGTCGAACCAGAATTCCTGGCCAGCAGATGCGGTGTTATTGCTCCAGAATTCAAACCGCGACACTGAGTAACCGGCCGAGGTGACGGCGCGAATAGCGCGATAAATATCAATATCGATAGAATGCCATTCGCCGTCATCAATCAGGGTGACCGCCAGAGGCGAAACCACGTACGGCCCTGGGCTTGCGTTCGCGGTACCACCGAGTGACATCCAATTGTAGCCGTTGACATGAATGAGCAAACCCACCGGTGTCCCCGCAGGAATCCGGTAGTCAAAGCTCATGGTGGAGCCATCAGGTAAGATAAAATCAGCGGGATCTATGAGGGAATAAAGATCGCTGCCGGCACTGCTTGCCACCGCACGCATAGACCATTCGCCGCTGGAAGCAGTGGTATTGTCGCGGCTAACCGTGGTTCCATTTCCCGATAAGGTCCAGCCATCGGTGCCGGTTTCAAAATCGGTACTCAATATCGCTTCATCGACGGTGACCAGAGTGCCGGTATTTTCCATCAGGAAGGTATAGGCGCTATTACCCTGGACGACAAAATCTATCAAGCCATCGTTATTGAAATCCTCGGCAGCCATATCCATAGTGTAACTGCTAACGCTTTCGGCAGTGCTGCCAATCGGACCCAGATACACCGGAACATCAAACTCACCGGCATCACGCGCGTAGTAATACAGGTTTGAAAAGGGATTACTGGTAGCGCCCGCCACCATATCAAAATCATCATCACCGTCGAAATCGGCAACCACGATGCCACGTGTATTCGAGCCAATATCATCATGCGGCCGGAAGCTGTCGAATGTTCCGTCACCGAGGCTGCGGGTGGTGTAAATCCAGCCATCATCGCGAATCATCGCAGCGTAAACATCGGGCCCCATGGTGATGGCAAACGACTGGGTATCCATCTCATCAAAACTGTCCGTGACCACCAGGGTCACGTCCGTGCTGAAACCTGCATCAGTCGGCGGCGTCCAGGTGATCAGCCCAGTGACCTCATCGATGGCCATTCCTGCTGGCGCGGTATCGAGCGCGTAAGATAAGGTATCGCCCAGTGCCACCTCGGTATCGGTGGCGAGCACCTGATAGCGATAGGGTACGCCCAGCGAGCCTCCCCGGTTAGGTACAGAGGTGATCACAGGCGCGCTGTTGATATCACCCACCACCACCGTATAAGTGGTGGTATCGGTATTACCATCGGCGTCCACAACCGTCAGTGTCCCTTGAAAGAACCCCTGCTCGGTATAGCCGGTCATATTGATCAGCGGGCCGCTGCCGGTAAAACCGTTAGCGAAGTCCCAGTTATACTCGACAATACCAACATCATCTGAAGAGGGACGGCCGTCAAAGACGAAGGCCTCGCCCGGTGCGATCGTGATGTAATTGTCCAGCACCCGGGCTTCCGGGGTACCGGGTTCCACCAGCCGAATATCGTCAAGCAAAACCGCCGAGTCGCGGCGACCGTCGCCGACATCGTCGACGCGCAGTTCCAGGCTCAGCACCTTGACGCCGTCATTAACAGCAGACACATCCGCGATCAGCGTCCGATAGCCAGTTTGCAACGCATAACCCGTCCAGGGCGCTGCGACAAAAGTGTCAAAAGTATCGGAAGCCAATACCACTTCTTCGTCGGCATCGGTGACCATAACGAGCGTCACAGTGAACGCGTCATTGGCAAAACTGGGTCCGGGTTCGTTGGTCAGGAAGTTGTAATTGAGCCGCAGGGTCGAATACGCCGGATCAATGGTGAAGTTCTCTATCAGCAGCGTACTGCTGTCGATATCCGCAGTGGTAGAGCCAGCGTCGCCGGCGTTGCTGATCAGCAACGACTGCGCACCCTCAATCGCAGACAGCGCGCCGAGGTTAGCAACCAGTTCAACACTACCAGACGGTGTGGTGCCACCCAGTCCGGACTCAAAGCTACCATCAGCGCTGCCAATGACATTGGTGGCAGACTGCAAAGACCCTCCAGAAAGAGCTAGCAGCACTGTCGTCAGCAAACCAAATATGCGACCCAGCAAGACAGCCTGCGCGCGTGACGGGAGCAACTGTGCAAGATTATTCATGTGCTCACCTATCGTTATTCTGCGAGATTCGGACATGCCTTACCCCCGGACTCTTGTGGGAACGGCTGGGGCTCGGCCTTACTATCACCGGCGGTTTCCACGACCAACATAAGAAAGTGGAAGTAAGCTCCATAGATACTAATAATGCTTGCAGCAGGACCGGCAAACTTGGCAGCGGAAAGACCCAATACCAGGCCTAAGCCATAGGTCTTGGCGACATATTTGTTAAAGCCGCAATCCGCATAATGAGCGGGCTTGTCGTCGTACTTGGGCAGATACCGCATCCACGTCGCCGAGTTCATTGCGTGAATCAATGACACCACCTTGCCAGCGGTATTGGCCATTCCATAGGTCACACCATAGGCTTTCTCAACAGCGCCGCCACCAAGGTTCACCAGCTTGGTAATATCCCACTCATCATAGGCTGCCTGGGCACTATCTGAGGTTATTCCCAGCTGATCTCTAGTGGCATCCTTATTGAGCGGCAGGTTGGGAATCGTCTTTGCCAGCTCGACCATGATTTCGTAAGCCTCAACTGCCGGCTTGCCCACCAGATGCCAGGCCGCCATGGTCGCCAAACCTACAGAGATCGTTATAGATATCGAAATCGACACCATGCCGATGTCGCCGTTGGGATCAATGCGGTTGAGCGGGTTGTTAAGCACGTACTGATAAGGGTGCAGTGTGCCCGGCAACCTGGGATCGCCGGGATACGGGTCACGCGAGATAAAGCGTGCCACCTCAGGATCAAGGAAGCGCGCGCGCAGATCATACAAACCGGTGGCAGGGTCGCGGCGCTCACCCGCGTAACCAAATTCGTTGGCGCTACTGCCAGACGCCAGCACCAAGTTGCCATAGGCATCGTAGCGATAGGTGTCCGTAACCGCGCCGGAGGGGCTGGACAAGGCCCGCACACTGCCCAGCGCATCCGTATGCACCCAGCTCTCGGCACCAGCCAGGTCCATACCCAGCAGGTTATGCCCCAGATAGTAATCTGCAGTCACCGAGCCACCGCCATCGCGCTCCTGCAGCACGCGGTTGATGCCATCTGGCCTCGCACTGTCATAAATAAAAGTCGTCGTCGCTGCAGCTACCGTGCGGCTGATGCGGTTACCCTGGTAATCATACTCAAACTCGGAGACCGTGCCGTCCGCCTCCACCCGACCGATCAGGCGATTCTGCGAGTCGTAGCTAAAGGTGGTTATATCGTCCGTGGTTGCCGCAATGGCATCCTCATCAATCGCCAGCAGGTTGCCGTTGGCATCGTAGCTGAAACTGCGTCCACCGGCGGTGAGGATACGATCATTAACGTCAAAGGTGATGGCACTGTCACCACCAGGCAGCACAATGCTGGAAATATTACCCACTGCATCATAGGTGTAGCTGGCGACTGCAGGTATACCCTCAGGGTCATCGACCGCGCCGACCAGCTGGTTCAGTGCGTCGTAGCTGTAGTCAATACGTAAGCCAATATCGTCAATCACCCGGGTACGGTTACCCACATTATCCAGGGTGTAGTCATAGCTGGCTAACTCAGTCACGCCATTGGGCGCAAAGTGGGTCACGCTCAGCGTCTGGTTGCGACCGTTGTAGGTCAACGCCGCCGAGGTTCCGTTGGGGTAATCAATGGCGGTGATATTGCCAGAAGCATCATAGGTGTAACTGGTCACCTGCGGGTCAGGCACACCCGGCACTGCCACGCTGGTCATGCGCCCGGCAGCATCATAGGCAAACGAAGTGGTGCCGACCCCCGCTACCGTGGTGCGATTGCCCTGAGCATCGTAGCTATAGGTCAGGGTAATACCGTCCGGAGTAGCGGCGGTCTTGACCCGGTCCAGACCATCATAGGTATAACTGGTGATGCCGTTATCGTCGTCAACTGTGGCGACCATGCCGGTGCCGGTATAGGTGTAGTCCTCAACCACCCCACCGGGGCGGGTAATGCTGGCTGGGCGATCCATACTGTCGTAGACGTAAGTGCTGGTATCCCCGTTATAGTCGACCTCGGTAAGCATATTACCTACCGCGTCGTAGGCCCAGGTCGATACCTGGCCGCCCGGCAAGGTTTTGCTCAACATACGACCCATGGCGTCATAGGTGAACCGGGTGGTGCGCCCCAGCGCATCAACCTGGGTCAGCCGGTTACCCACTTCGTCATAGCTGTAGGTGGTGACATTGCCGAGCGCATCGGTGACGCTGGCCAGGTTACCCATGTCGTCATAGGTGTAGCTGCTGGCATTGCCATTGGCATCGGTCTTGCTGGCCAGGCGCGAATTGGGACCCCAGGTCTGCTCCTGCACAGCGCCACCGGGCAGCGTCTTTTTGACCAGATACTCGGTCCACATCATGGCACCGTCATACTCGAACGCCGTGGCGTTACCGCGCGGGTCGGTCAAAGTGGTCGGGCTGACTTGATCTGCGCTATAGGTATAGGTGGTGATATTACCCAACGGATCAGTCTTGGTCAGCAACCGGTCCAGATCATCATAGGTATAGTTTGTGGCTTCACCCAGACCATCGGTGCTAGTCACCAGATTGCCTCCGGCATTGTAGTCGCTGACCACCGTGCTGCCATCCGGAAAGGTTATTCCAGTGAGACGATCATTACTGTCATAACTATAAAAGGTAGTACGGCCATCACGGTCGGTCTTTGCCGTCAACCGGTTCTTCAGGTCGTAACCTGAGACCTCGGTTTTTCCGTCCGGGTGGGTCACAGTCTGCAGGTTACGGCGCGCGTCATAGGTAAAAGTGGTGACACGGCCCAGCGCGTCAGTTTTGCTGGCTCGCTGGCCATTGCCGTTGTAAGTGTAACTGGTGGTATTACCCAGCGGGTCGGTCATAGACAACGCGCGGCCACTGCTGTCGTAAGTAAAGCTGGTTGTCTCCCGCGTCAGGGAACCACCACTGGTGCGATCCACTGCCGCACTCAAGCGGTTGCCATTGGCGTCATAGGCGAATGTGCGCACAAGACCGACCGGGTCTGTAATGGTAGTCGGAAAACCGTCGGCATTGTAGGCGATGGTGGTATCACCGGCGCCCGCAGTCAGCTGGGTAATATTGCCGTCTGCATCATAGGCAAAACCCTGTACCAGGTTACCGTCGGCATCACGCTGCGCGGTGACGTTACCGCTGCCGTCATAGGTCATGGCCAGCACATTACCCTGGGGGTCCGTCATGGAAGCCAGATTGGTGGCGGTATAGGCGTAAGTGTTGAGATTACCCAGCGCGTCAACCTGCGACGTCATGCGATTCTTGTCGTCGTAAGTCCAGATGGTAACGTTGCCGTTGGGATCAGTCTCGGTGAGTTTATTGCCGTTGTCATCGTAGGTATAGGAGCTACTGGAGGCCCCCACCGAGGCCGACTGCAGGTTGCCGTTTTCATCATAGTCCAGGACACTAACGGTACCATCGCGGTCGGTCACCGTTTCAATATTAGTGTCCAGGTCACGGTCGATCTCGGTGCGATTACCCGCGGCATCTATCTGCGCCACCATCAAACCGGTGGCGTCGTATTCGTTACGTAGCGGCACATTGCCTTCGGGGTCAATAATCCGATCCAGGTAATTGCCCGCCAGGTATTCATAGGTGGTGGTATTACCTTCACGATCGGTGGAGGTGGCGAGATTACCGCTGGCGTCGTAGGTATAGGTGATGCTGTTTCCTATTGGATCGACAACAGACGTAATGCGGCCCTGCCCGTCGCGCACAAAGCTGACCGACTTACCGTTGCTGTGCACAATGCCGTTGGTGTTTATAAACACCGAGTTACCGTTGTTATCGCCAATGCGCTTCAGTCCATCACTCAGGTTAACGTCAAAGATGCGTTCATCAATGGTGGTCAGACGCACATTCTTGGGGTTGTAGACAGTAAAATCCTCATTGAAAATAACTCCCTGCCCCATGTACCAGGGAGTTGCATCCAGAGACGCCAGAGAGGCGCCAGGCACGCCACCCACCTGAATAAAGCTAATACCCACGATCTCACAGAAGCCACCACTGATTGCCGCGCCGATGGATGGCTTGATCGAAAACTGGTAAAACTCGGTATCTGAAAAACGCACCTCGGTGACATGAAACTCGTCTTCACGCGCTCCACCGGCACAGGGAAAATTAAAGAATCCGCCGCCGGACAGACCGGTCCAGCCCTCACCCAGTGGCCGATTATTGACATAGCGCGCCTCTTGCAAAACTTCCAGATCCCAGCCATTACCAAAATCCTGCTGGCGGGCGCGACGGCGGGTGTCGTAGCTGCGATTGATCACCATTTCTATGCCGCTGACCGGCACGCGCAGATCTTCAAACGTGTAGGTGAAGATCCCGGGCTTGAAGGCGCCACTAAGACTGACGACCTCTGTGACCTGACTGCCAAGGCCATTAATATCAAACGCGGTCAGGCGGATGTTATAGAGGCCGTTTTCGAGCACCGAGGTATCCAGCGTACCCAGCTCCCCGTCTTCCACCACCGTGGTACCGGTAGCGAAGCTGACATAGCTACTCTCACCCACCGGACTGATTTCCAGTTCGTAGCTGACCAGGGTGAGGTCGGTGGCGGTACCTATAATAGCTACCTCACCCGCTACTTCTTCGGCATCCACGGGCGCAGTGATGGCCACAATCGGGGCTTCAGTATCAGTGGCGGGGTCTACCGCAGAAAATACCAGAGTGTCGCCACCGGTGTTGCCGGTAGGATCCACAGCCGTGGCAACTGCCGTGTAATCACCCAGTACAGGCGCCGAGAAAACTACCTGGTTGCTGCCGTCCAGCGTGATCGGCGCGCCGTTGATCTCCAGCGTGCGCGACAGTACAAAGATATTATCGGTCGCATTTACCGTGACTGTGACATTGCCACCGGGCACGGTAACACCCGGCACAACACTGATGCTGACCACCGGGTCTTCGGTGTCGGGAATACCAATCGCCTCGACCACCTGCTGCACAGAGTCGCTGTTACCGGCAGCATCCCCGGCGCTGGCGGTAAACGTGTAGGTACCGGGTATAAAGGGCGTATAGCTGCCCTCTCCTGAGCCATCCAATGTAATAGGGGTATCCGGTACAACCCCGGGCGGTCCATTGACCACTACTGAGAAGCTGGTGACACCAATTGTATCTGTGGCGCTACTGGTGATGGCGATGGGGTTGGTAATATCAATAGTGCCCGGCGTTGCTGTCAGTGTTACCAAGGGGCTGTCGGTATCAGGCAGAACCTCGAGTGTGGCGTTATCCATCTGACTGTTGCCCGCCGCATCCGTAGCAGTAGCCACCACCGCAAGATTACCAGTTGCCGCTGGGGCATAGGTGGCATTACCACTGGAATCCAACGGCACCGCTACTCCTCCCACCGTCAGTTCCAGTTCGGTGACACCGCGGTCATCACTGGCGGTAACGGAGAAATCCGCCGACTGACCCTGAGTCACCGAGGTCGGGTTAACCACCACATTAATATCAGGATTAGTGACATCGTTAGCCTGAGCCAGAAATTTGGTTTCTTTCGCCGACGCATTGACACCATCACTGGCGCGCACCCGCACCGTGTGTAAGCCAATTTCGTCGGGCACATAGGTGCCAGTGTCACCGGTCAGAATCACTGGAATTTCGACACCTGGTGCGGACGGCTCGATCACGAAAACATCCAACGTCGCGACACCGTCTTCATCAAACGCGATAACCTCAATGGTTGCCGTATCCGTTCGCTCAATATAGCCCGGGGAGACATCAATCATGATGCGCGGCCCCGCAATGGCGTTATCCAGATATCGGTTTTGCCCCGCCGGCGTCGCCAGCACGGCATCCAGATCGAAATCGGCGTCAGCATCCAATAGGCGGGCCCCAAAACTGCGTCGATCATCAGCGGGTATTTCGCTACCAGTGGCATCAGTAAAAGACCCGCTGCCATCGTTAAGCAGCAGACGGTCTTGTCCCATGGTCGCTATCAAAAGATCGGGGGAACCGTCAAAATCGATATCGCCCGCCTGCACTCTTATCGCAAACTCATTGAAGGCAGGCAGCGCAGCAGCGGCACTGAACACGCCACCGTCATTCAGTAATACGGCAGCGCCATTGCCGCCTTCTGCGGTAACAATATCGGCATCACCATCAGCGTCGACATCAACGAAAGCCGCGCCACCGGTTGTGCCCTTGACCTGAGGCAGATTGGCGGCAGTAACTTCGCTGAACACACCCAGATTATTATTCAGGTGCAAACGGTTCTGCCCGGCAAAGTTGGCAAAAAAGATATCTGCAGAACCGTTGCCGTCAGCATCACCAATGGCAACGCCATAACTGAGGTCGGAATCGGTCGCCAGGCGCGCGGCGCTCTCATCACTGAAGTTGCCGCTACCATCGTTCACCAGAATACGGTTGCGCGAGCGTCTATTGGCGATAACCAGATCCTCATCACCATCGGCGTCTATATCGACGCTTGCCACATCCACACTGACTCGCATACCGGTGGGCAGTCGTGAGCCGGTCTCGTCGGTAAAGTTACCACTACCATCATTGATCAGAATACGGTTTTGGCCGTCTCCAACCAACACCGCGTCGGGACCATTAACACCATCGAAGTCAGCCAGCACTACTGCCAGAGTCGTATGCAATGAGGCCGGCAGGCGGCTGGCAGTTTCATCAGTGAAGGCACCGTTGCCATCGTTAATCAAGAGTCGGCTTTGACCTCGATTGGCAACTAGAATATCCGGGCCATTGACCCCATCAACATCAGCGACGGCAAAGTTATAGGAATCATTAGCCGCCACTGGCAAGCGCGAGCCGGTCTCATCGAGAAAGGCCGCCTGCGCACCAGCGGCAAGAATCCACGGCTGTGCCATCAGAAAGGTCAGCCAGTAGGCCAGGGATTTCATGGGCTTATTGGCTGTTTGAAAATCCTTTAGCATCATCATGTTCCTTCCCCGCCATGCTGAGCTTGAGCTGGTGCATGGCCTTGTAATCGAAATCCGGCGGGAGGCGCGCCGGATTATTCTCATAAATATCCCAAAATTCGGCGAGCGGCAGCCAGCCGAGATCGGGAACAAAAATACGTTGCTGGTTTTTGTCGAGTGTCAATTGCGTGGGTAATACGTCGGGTTTGGTCGCCAGCGCAATCGCAGGCTCCACCACAGGCGCCATCGCCGGATCAGGCACATTACGGATCGAAGGCTGATCTTGTGCGGCTACCCCGGCTGTATCTTCCGTGCCAGCGCCGTCACAGGCGCTGAGTACCATTAGTAATATAGCGAGTACTACAGTCTTGTTTTGGCTAACAATATTACTGCCCTCAAGGGCGAGCTGAGACACGGACTTTCTCCATATTTTTGTCTGGTCTTTCTTTTTAAGCATAAATTGCGCCAGTTGAGAACTTTTACTTCATTTTCAAACCCTTAAGAAAACAAAACTGGAAAAATCAATGTCCCTACAATTAGTGTGTAAAAAAAGCTGACACTTAACGAGGTGAAACACTGGCTATAGCAATAGTTAGTACTCACTTCTATGACCCGTCGAATACCACCATTGGTGCGGTCAAAACCTCTGTTAAGGGCGCACTTCAGACAGCGGCAACGTCAAACCCTACTCTCAGGTGTAGTACACAATGCAGGCGGGCGCCAGCGACGCGAGTAAATTAGCGGAACATAAAGTTAATCGCTTGATCGAGGTCAATCACGGTCTGCCATACGCGGCATCATCACGGGAGGGAAACAAACCCTCAGTCGGCGGCGCCATCCTCGATCTCGGTCATGGCATTAATGGGATCTTCCGTATCCCAGTAGCCGCGCATAGCGGTCAGTTTGCCCGCATCATCACAGTGGTAGGTAAAAACCCCATGCACAAGCTGCTGCACCTTTTTACCGTCTGCACCAGGCAGGAGAATCGTAATGGTAATGTGATTCGCGCATTCCAGCCCCGCCGCATAGGACTGGTGAATTTCAATACTAATGCTAGCCGGCGCAATAAAACTGTCGTAAAAAGCCGCCCGGGCCGCCGGCCCACGATGTCCTTCCCCGGTCGGGTCGATATACGACACACCGATCGGGTCTTCAATCACCGCATCTTCTGACCACAGTCCCAACCAACCTTCGCGGTTTTGAGTCTGCACATATTCACGTGACAACAAAGAAGCGCGCCGCGCAGGGTGTTCACCTTCAAACATGATTCCGCTCCGAATTCACTGGAGCTTGTATTGTAGTCTGCAGGCTGCGTGCCAGCAGTTCGATCCAGTGAACCACCGGCGTGTTAGTGCCGCCTGCCAAGTGCACCTGACAGCCAATATTGGCAGTCACTATCTGCTCCGGATCACTGCTTTCCAGATTGAGCAATTTGCGTTGGCGCAGCTCCTTGGCCATCTTCGGTTGCAATAGCGAGTAGGTACCCGCTGAACCACAACACAAATGGGAATCACGAACCACAGGCACCGCAAACCCAAGCCGCTGCAACACAGTTTTGACGGGAGCATCCAGCGACTGGCCATGCTGGCCGGTGCAGGGACAGTGCCAACTTATTCGCGGTGCATTAGTAACCGCCAGTGCACTAAGGTCCTCGGCCAGTAATATTTGTGCCACATCCCTGACTTTTTCAGTGACTGCCGCCGCGCGCTCGGCATATTCCGGATCATCGGCCAGCAAACGACCGTAGTCGATAACCTGATTGCTGCAGCCGGTGGCGGTCATCACTATCGCTTCCGCGCCGGCGTCAAGGTGGGGCCACCAGGCGTCAATATTGGCGCGCGCCTGCTGTGCCGCGCGCTCCTCCGCGTCAAGGTGGGCTGCCAAAGCACCACAACACACTTCTGTAGCCACTGTGAGCGTGCCAATACCCAGCTGCGCCAGCACCCAACTGGTCGCAGCATTGGTGGTTGGGGACAGCCCCGGTTGCACGCAGCCCTGCACCAGAATCACCGAGCGCGACCCGGCAACCACCGCTGGAGGACTGATTTTGGCGCGCTGCGGCTGCAAATAAGCCCGCAACGCCGCCGGGCTCAAGCCCGCTAGCGGGCGACCCATTTTTAGCAGCAATGCGACCATGCGCCTCTGTGCAAAACCCCGAACCAGAGCGCTGCGCAACCACTGCTGCCAAAGCGGCCGCGGCACCAAGTTCGACACAGTGCTGCGACCAATAGCCAGCAAGCGGTGATAATTCACGTCCGAGGGGCAGGTCGTTTCACAGGCCTGACAGGTCAGGCAGCGATCCAGATGGTTACGGGTAACCGCAGTGACCGGCTCTCCTTCCAACATATTCTTGATCAGGTAAATGCGGCCACGGGGGCTGTCCAGCTCGTTGCCCTCCACCTGATAGGTGGGGCAGGTAGCGAGACAAAAACCACAGTGAACACAGGCACGTAGTATGCTTTCCGCTTCCTGGCCTTGCGCCGTATCCAACAGAGTAGCGGGTATCGAGGTTTTCATCGGGTTTGCTCAAAAATTGCGTGCGGATCAAAGGCCACTCGCAGTTGTTCCTGCAATGCCGCCAGTGTTGGATCTGCGTTACTGAAATCGAGGCCCTGAGCGAGCTCCACCGGCGCGCGGCCAAGTGCTTGTCTGGCAATATTGCCGTCTTCGGTAAAGCGCCACTGAAGCTGCCCATTCCAGTCATCGACGCTGGCGGCTGGAAATCCTGCCGGTGCCTGCACGCGGCGCAGCTGCTCCCAGAAACTATTATCCTCCTGCTGTGCCTGCCATTGCTGGCACAATATCGCTAGTGTTGTGCCATGGCCGGCTAGTCGCACCCGCTGCACGCCTGCGCAATAACTCGCGCCCGTTACCGGCGCACCTTCCTGCAGCGCCGCCCGCACGCGGAGAACAGCCGCCTCTGCCGAATCACACTCAAGACGCAAGGTAACCTCAGCTGGCGGCATCGGCACAACCCGCAGGGATGCTTCAAGAATCACTCCCAGATGCCCCAGGGAACCGGTCATCAGCCGCGCCACATCAAAGCCGGCAACATTCTTCATGACCTGACCGCCAAAGCTGAGCACCTCGCCCAGCCCATTGATCATTCGAATTCCCAGCACTGCATCGCGCAGGGCTCCACCGAAGGGTCGGCGCGACCCCGACCAGCCCAGCGCAATGGCACCACCGACTGTCGAAGCATCACCGAAGCTGGGCGGTTCCGCCGCC
Organism: Candidatus Litorirhabdus singularis; assembly: GCF_026262625.1. Taxonomy (GTDB): domain Bacteria; phylum Pseudomonadota; class Gammaproteobacteria; order Pseudomonadales; family Halieaceae; genus Litorirhabdus; species Litorirhabdus singularis. The sequence goes on along the minus strand of NZ_SHNN01000001.1, from coordinate 1,202,122 downwards.
AGCATTTGTCCCTGCTCAGCCAGCAACCGATCCAGCTCTACCAGAGTGGTACCCGCGCGTACCACAATCACTAGCTCACTGGGGTCGTAAGCAACCACGCCGCTATGCTCCAGCATATTCAAGCGCACCCCAGTCAGTTGGTTACGCCATGGCTTAGAGCCGGCGCCACATATCGCCAGAGTGTCTCCGCTGACACGGGCATCACGTACCTGAGCGGCAAGTTGCTCTGTGCAATCAGTGCTCATGTCGCAACGCCCGATATTCCTGACAGCGTTTGAGCGTGGGTATTGTCTTGCCCGGATTGAGCAGGCCCGCGGGGTCAAAGGCAGCCTTTATACGCCGAAACTGAGCCAGTTCTGCATCAGTGAATTGACTCGCCATCTGGTCAATTTTTTCACGCCCGACGCCGTGTTCACCCGTTATGGTGCCACCCACCGCGATACACTTTTCCAGAATCTCAGTGCCGAAGAGCTCTGCTTTCTCAAGCTCACCCTCGCAATTGGCATCAAATAGTATCAGCGGATGCAGATTGCCATCGCCGGCATGGAAGACGTTGGCGACGGGCATATCGTGATGCGCAGAGCGCTCGCTGATAAAGCCCAACACGTCGCCAATCGAGCGGCGAGGGATGGTTCCATCCATGCAGTAATAGTCTGGATATAGCCGGCCTACTGCAGGAAAAGCGTTCTTACGCCCCTTCCAGAATAGCGCGCGTTCCTCAGCATCTGCGGCGACCTGCACCCCGCTGGCACCGCTGGCCAGCAACAGCGCCTGACACTCTTCCAAATCGCGTTCTACTTCGCTGGCAGGGCCGTCGAGCTCAACCAGCAGTATCGCAGCAGCGTTACGCGGGTAACCCGCCCCGGCAAAATCCTCGGCAGCGGTCAGGGCGAGGCGATCCATCATTTCCAGACCAGCGGGAATGATGCCCGCGCCAATCACGGCACTAACCGCCTGACTGGCTGCCTCAACACTATCAAAAGCCGCTAGCAGGGTATCCACCGCGGGCGGCAGCACCAACAGCCGTACCGTGACTTCGACCACCACCCCCAGCAGCCCTTCAGATCCAATCACTAACGCCAGCAAGTCGGGTCCATCGCTGTCTATGCCGATCTCCACCAACTCACCGCTGACAGTCACCAATTTGACTGCCAGCACATTGTGCACAGTCAGGCCGTATTTCAGGCAATGCACGCCGCCTGCATTTTCGGCTACGTTGCCGCCAACCGAGCAGGCAATTTGCGAAGAGGGGTCCGGCGCGTAGTAAAGACCCCAGGGTGCGGCAGCCTCGGAAACGGCCAAATTGCGCACCCCAGGTTCGACCACAGCCGTCAGCCCCGGTGCATCTATTGACAGGATCTGGTCCAGCCGCGACAACACTAATAACACCCCGCCGGCCCAAGGCGTGGCGCCACCAGACAGCCCGGTACCGGCACCACGGCAGACCACAGGAACTCCAAGCCGGTGGCACAGTCTCATTACCGCCTGCACTTCTGCGACAGTTGTTGGCAACAGGGTAACCAGCGGCAGCCCGGTATGGCTGGAGAGGCCATCACATTCAAACGGCCGTTGTTGCTCCGTGGCGGTGAGCACCGCTGCTGCCGGCAAAAGAGTTCGCAACTCGGCTATAAGCTGGTTAGGATTCATCGCAGATGCGCTATAGTTCGTTTGTGGAGCAATTGGGCTATTACTTGAGATCGTCATTGCCATAGTATGCTGCAAACCCGAACGCCATACCAAACAACAATGCGGTCAGCACGTGTTCACGTATCTGACCTGACTAACTTATTGCTGGAGCAGAACATTGAGTGAATGGGACTACGACCTTTTTGTGATCGGTGCTGGCAGCGGCGGAGTCCGCGCTGCTCGCATGGCAGCCGCTTTTGGCGCCCGTGTCGCCGTCGCCGAGGACCGCTATATGGGCGGCACTTGTGTCAACGTCGGCTGCGTGCCGAAGAAGCTCTATGTCTACGCGTCAGAGTACGGGCGTGGTTTCGAAGATTCGCGGGGCTTTGGCTGGGAACCGGCAGTGCCGCAGTTTCAGTGGTCTACCTTGCGAGACAACAAGAAGCAGGAGATCAAACGACTCAACGCTATTTATGACAATTTGCTCAATGGCGTTGATGCAGAAGTGATCAATGGCCGCGCCAGTATTATCGATGCGCATACCGTTGTTGTTAACGGCACCCGCTACAGTGCGGAGAAACTACTGATTGCCACTGGCGGCTGGCCCCATGTTCCAGAATTTCCCGGCAGCGACCTGACACTCACCTCCAATGAAATCTTCGATCTGGACGAGTTTCCGCAACGTCTGGCCATCGTCGGTGGTGGCTATATTGCGGTAGAGTTTGCCGGCATTTTCAATGGCTTAGGCTCGAAGGTTACCCAGCTATACCGCGGTCCGCTGTTTCTGCGCGGCTTTGACGAAGATATCCGCGAGCACGCCGCACATGAAATTGCCGCCAGTGGTGTAGACCTGCGTTTTGATACCAACGTGACGAGTATTGAGCGCGGTAGCGATGGTCTGGTGCTAACGCTTACCGACGGCAGCCAACTTGAAGTCGACCAGGTCCTCTATGCGACTGGTCGCAAGCCGCACCTGGAGGGACTGGGGCTGGAAAATACCAATGTCAGCCTCACCGCAGCGGGTACCGTCTCCGTCGATAACGAATTTCGTACCGATGAACCCAGCATTTTTGCACTGGGCGATGTGATTGGTGGCATGGAGCTAACGCCGGTAGCCTTGGCGGAGGGGATGTCTTTTGCACGCCGCCAGTTTCAGCCACAAAACACTGACGTGGACTATGACTTCATTGCCACCGCTGTCTTCTGCCAACCCAATATTGGTACCGTGGGCTTTACTGAGGATGAGGCCAGACAGGAATTCGGCGAGATCACCTTATACAAGTCCGGCTTCAAGCCAATGCGGCACACTATCAGTGGACGCGACGAGCGCAGCTTTATGAAGCTGATAGTCGACACGGCCAGCGAGCGAGTGGTAGGCGTTCATATGTTGGGACCGGACGCTGGCGAAATTATTCAAGGTATTGCTATCGCTATGAAAGCCGGCGCCACCAAAAGCCACTTTGATGCCACTATCGGTATTCACCCCACGGCTGCAGAAGAGTTTGTGACCATGCGAGAACCCTGGACCCCCTAGTGGAGATCTGGCAACTAGCGCTACTGGCGGTTGCCGGGGTTGCAGCCGGTTTCCTCAACGTCATGGCCGGCGGCGGCTCGCTGCTGACCGTGCCCATCATGCTGTTCATGGGAGTGCCAGGCCCGGTCGCCAACGGCACTAACAGAATTGCCATACTGGCCCAGAACATTACCGCCGCAACCACCTTCTTCCGCCGCGGCTATTCTGAATTTCGCCTTAGCCTGTCACTGGCTGCCTGCGCCATTCCAGGTGCAGTGGTCGGAGCGCTGCTGGGTACAGAGTTAGAAGGTGTCTGGTTCAGTCGCACCGTAGCGGTGATCATGCTGGGTGTCATGGTTATCATGGCATTTGATAACGGCAAGCAAGAACACGTGAGCAGCCCGCCGACCCGCAAGCAACTATGGTGGGGGCATGTGCTTATGGTTGGGGTAGGATTTTACGGCGGCTTTATCCAGCTCGGCGTCGGCTTTATCATCATGCCGGTACTGCATCGGGTCATGGGCTTTGATCTTGTGCGCACTAATATGCACAAAGTCTTTATTGTGGCCAGTTACACTGCCGTCGCTTTAGTCGTGTTTGCCAGTCGGGTAGAGATGCTGTGGCTGCTGGGCGCTGTGCTAGCGCTGGGCAACTCGATCGGTGGCTGGATTGCCACACGGGCACAAATCAGTAAGGGTCAGGGGTTGATTCGCAAGGTACTCAACGTGGTGCTGGTGATCTTCATCATCAAGCTTATTTTCTTCCCCTGATAGCGTTTGAAACTTGTCGCGTAATCTGAAAAGAATGCGCTGCAACCATCTCATTGTGGAGTTACGTGAATGATTAAGGTCAATCAGGTTTCCCGTGCCTACGGCGATGCACTCGCCGTAGACAAGGTTTCCTTTACCATTCCGGGCGGACAAATTGTCGGCTTGCTGGGCCACAACGGCGCCGGTAAAACCACTATCATGAAAATGCTCAGCGGCTATCTGGAGCCCTCCGGGGGCAGCATTGAAATAGACAATATCGACCTCGAAAAGCAGCCTCGTGAGGTTCAGCAAGTGTTGGGTTACCTGCCGGAAAACCTGCCCGTCTACCCCGATATGTGTGTTGCAGACTATCTCGACTACGCCGCTACGCTCAAAGGTCTGCGCGGCGCAGCCGCCACGCAATCGCTCAAGCGCGCCATTCGCGACACTGAACTGCAGGCACGCCTGGGCGACCGCATTTCAACACTCTCGCGCGGCTACAAGCAGCGTGTGGGAGTGGCACAGGCTATTCTTGGCTCGCCCAAGGTGTTGATTCTGGATGAGCCCACCAATGGACTGGACCCGGGCCAGACCCAGCACATGCGAGATCTGATCAAAGGCCTCGCTGCCACCGCCACTATTATTCTCTCAACCCACATCATGCAGGAGGTCGACGCCATTTGTGACCGCGCCCTGATCCTTAACCAGGGTCAGTTGGCGCTGGATGAATCACTGCAGGATCTGCGCAACAGCGGCCACCTGCGCCTGCGCACGGATCTGGCCGGTAGCAAAGTGCAAACACTGTGTGGCAATTTATCCGGACTACTAGAAGTCACCCAAACGGACCTGGGAGTAGCCGACAGGTGGGATTATCGCATCGGCCTGGCAGACCATGCGGACGCTGAAAATCAGGTCGCCGCGGTCGCAGCGGCTATCCTCGGTGAGGGCGGCAAGCTATTCCACATCGCGGCCGAAGTAAGGGATCTCGAAACGGTATTTCGCCAGGTCAGCCAATCCGGGGGCGTCGCTAATGCCGCATGAATCCAATACGCAACGCGTCGCCAGCAAAGAGCTGACGCTTTTTTTCTCTTCGCCAGTGGCGTGGTTATTCCTTGGCAGCTTTGCAGCAGTGACCCTGTTCATCTTTTTTTGGGGAGAGGCATTTTTCGCTCGCAACGTCGCCGATGTGCGCCCGCTGTTTGAATGGATGCCAATTTTACTGGTGTTCCTCAGCGCCGCACTCACCATGCGCATGTGGAGCGAAGAACGCCGCACTGGCACGTTGGAGTATGTGCTAACCCTGCCGGTACCGTTGCGCCATTTTGTACTGGGTAAGTTTCGCGCCTGCGTAACACTGCTGTTACTGGCTTTATTGATCACCCTGCCACTACCACTGACAGTGGCGAGGCTGGGTGATCTGGACTGGGGCCCGGTGCTTGCGGCCTACCTGGCCACAGCGCTGCTGGGCTCGGCCTATATCTCGATTGGCCTGTATGTGTCTGCGCGCAGCGACAACCCGATTGTCAGCATGATCGGTAGCGTGGCCTTGTGCGGCCTGTTCTACCTGCTCGGCAGCGACCTGCTGACCGGTTTCTTTGGTACCGGCGGCGCCGAGCTAATGCGGACTGTGGGCACCGGTGCCCGCTTTGATGCGATTACACGCGGGGTAATCGATCTGCGCGACCTGTTCTATTACATCAGCCTGATTGTTGTGTTCCTGGCACTGAATATCTACACGCTGGAACGCGAGCGCTGGGCTGCGACGGGATCACCCCGGCGCCACCGTGGTTGGCGCTTGTTGATTGCCTTGTTCGTCATCAACGTGATTATTGCCAACACCTGGCTGAGCCAGGTCAGTCGCTGGCGCATGGATGTCACTGAGGGGCAGCTCTATTCCATCTCCGAGCCGACCCGGAACTATCTGAGCCAATTACAGGAACCACTGCTGCTGCGCGGCTATTTCAGCGAAAAAACCCACCCCCTGCTGGCGCCACTGGTGCCACAACTCCGCGACCTGCTGATGGAGTATGAAGTAGCAGGCCAGGGTCGAGTCAGGGTCGAAATTATTGACCCTTCCGATAGCCCCGAACTAGAGGACGAAGCCAACCAGAAGTATGGCATCAGAGCAGTGCCATTCCAGGTCGCTGATCGTTATCAAGCGGCGGTGGTCAACTCATACCTCAACATATTAGTAGAGTACGGCGACAGCCATGAAGTATTAGGTTTTGGTGAAATGGTTGAGGTGAAGGCCGGCGCCAGCACTAGTATTGATGTGCAATTACGCAATCCCGAATTTAATATCACTCGGGCGATCAAACAGGTCCTCTATGCCTATCAGGCTGGCGGCAATCTGTTCGAGAGCATTGACAGCGACATCGAGTTTATCGGCTATGTGTCCGCTGACGAGTTACTGCCACCCCAATTGGCCAGTTACAAACAGGCCATAGAAGAGCAGTTGCAGGCGACAGTCGTTAGCGCTGGTGGAGGCTTCAGCGTGCGCTGGCTTGAGCCTGAAGCCAATGGTGGCCAGGTGGCCCGGCAAATTCAGGAAGAGTGGGGGTTCAAGCCCATGGTCGCCTCGGTATTAGATGAAAACCAGTTTTACTTCTACCTGACAGTGGCCGATGAGCGCCAGGTGGTGCAGGTTCCCACCGAAAGTTTTGACCCCGCTACCTTCGAGCAGGCGCTGGATGCCAGTCTCAAGCGTTTTGCCACTGGCTTTACTCGCACGGTCGCTTTTTCAGCGCCGAAAATGAACCCACGCCTGGCCCAGTACGGCATGATGGGACCGCAGTTTCGTAACCTGGAACAAGCTATTACGCAGGACCACACCATCCGTATGGCAGACCTGACTGACGGCGCGGTGGCTGCTGAAACCGATCTACTGGTAGTGGTGGCGCCAGAGAATTTTACCTCCAAACAGGTGTTTGCCGTGGACCAGTACTTGATGCGTGGCGGCACCGTTATTCTGGCAACAGCACCGTATATTTCGCAGACCCGTGGCAATAGCATGATCATGCTGCCCCGGCCCAGCGGCCTGCAAGAATGGCTCAGCCACCACGGCATTAATCTCGGCAGCGAGATGGTGCTGGACTCGCAGAACTCCGCATTCCCGGTCCCGGTGACACGTCAAGTTGGCGGCTATACGTTCCAGGACGCGGCTCTGGTGGACTATCCGTATTTCATTGACGCACGAGATAACGGACTCAACGCCGAGCATCCAATAACCCGAGGGTTGCCACAGGTCACTGTGCCCTGGGCGGTCCCCATTATTATAGACACTGAACGCAACGCCGGACGTCAAGTGACAGCACTTATCAGTAGTTCCGACGCGGCCTGGACATCACCCTCCAGCAACGTACTACCACGTATGGACGACAGCGGCATGAGCAGCTGGGCCGCACCTGGAGCAACTCACAGCGAGCTGCTCGCGACTTTGATCAGCGGGCGCTTTGAATCCTTTTTCGCCGGCCAGAGCTCACCCTTGCAAGCGCCAGCCGACAGCGAGGACAGAATAACCAGCGTCATAGAACGCTCACCAGAGTCAGCCCGGCTGTTGGTGATCGCCTCCAATGACTTTCTGCGCGACGACATACTCACAACCATAAGCTCGCTAACCGGCGGCCAATATCTGGGGCCGCTGGAGCTCATAGCCAACGCTATAGACTGGTCATTGGAAGACGGCGGCCTGCTGGGCATTCGTTCCAATGCACATTTCAATCGCACGCTACCGCCCCTTGAACGGCAAACTCAAGCCTTCTGGGAATACACTAATTACGCCGCCGCCCTGCTCGCACTCATCATTCTGGCGCTGCTGCAGAACAGGAGCCGGCGCGCGCGTCAGGCCCGCTACCTGCGTGAGCTGGGAGGTGCAGCATGAACCGCTCCATTAAACTATTGGCTGCTCTGCTAGTCGTGCAGCTGCTGATTGCCAGCTGGATATTCTGGCCTCAACAACAAACCCTGCAGAATGATGCGCAGACCGCTGTAGTGACTGTTGAACCCGAGAGCATTCAGCGCCTGATCATCAGCGACCTGGCAAACAGCACGGTTATCCAGCGTAGAGACGGCGACTGGGTGTTACCAGAATACCACTACCTCCCCGCAGCCGAAGACAAGCTATCAGCCCTGCTGCAACAGTTGCCCAGCCTGCAACAGGGCTGGCCGGTAGCCCAGACCGAGGCCGCTGCGCTGCGCTTTGAGGTTGCCACCACTAACTACCAGCGCAAACTGGAATGGGTGTCCGGAGATGAGGTTGTCGCGACCCTGTATCTAGGCACATCACCGGGCTTTCGGAAGGTGCATGCGCGTCGCGCCGACAGTAACGATATTTACGCGATCACTTTTAATGCCTTCGACGCACCTGCACAGCAGGGTCAATGGTTTGACCAGACCCTGCTGCAGTTGAACGATATTGAGCGAGTCGAGGGACTGGACTACGCACTTGAGCGCAGCGCGACAGGCTGGCAATCGAACACTGGTAGGGAGGCCAATGTCGATGCTGTCGATGAGCTGATCAACGGACTGGAAAATTTAATAGCCTCAGGCGTAGTGAGTCAGGAAACCGCGACCATCCTGCATGAAACAACTGCACCGCCCACGCTAGTGGCTCAAACGGGCGGCGAACGCTACGAAATCCGTTTGTTTCAGATCGATGAAACTTACTACATCAAGCGTTCCGATATCGATATCTACTTCAATCTCAGCGCGCTTGATTTTGACAGGCTGAACACAGCCAACGCAGACAACCTGTTTGCGAAAACTGTACCCGACGATCAATCTTTGTAATCAGGTTTGCGGTCCTGCTTGCGGGCCCTGATCGCTTCCTCAAAATTTTGTGTCGTCATGCGCACAAACAACTGCGCATGGCCTTCATGATTCATGTGTGATTGCAGGCTGCCCGCGTCCATGCCGGCCCACAACAGCTGCTTGCTCAGTTCAACCCCCAGCTGACTAAAGCCAGCAATTCGCTCCGCCACCTTATAACACTCATCCAACAGTTCGGCTTCCGCAACCGTTTGCGACACCAGACCAATCCGTTGCGCTTCTTCGGCACTGACGTCGCGGCCGGTCAACATAATTTCGAACGCCCGTGAACTGCCAATAGCGCGGGGCAGCATATAGCTCAATCCCAGCTCGCCAGAGGTGAGGCCGTTGTTAATGCCAGCGGGACGGAAGTAGGCGCTATCCGACGCCAGACGTATATCAGTGGCCATAGCAAGACAGAAACCACCGCCGATAGCCGCGCCATTGATTGCGCCGATTACGGGTTGGTGCATGTTATGAATCGCTTTGATGGTGTCGTCTAGCACTCGCATGGCGCGGCGGGCAATACCGGGCATGGTCAAGCCATCAAAAATATCCATCCAGCCGGGGTCCTCAAGATCAGCCCCGGAACAAAATCCATGTCCGCTACCGGTGATAATGACCACTCGGGTGTCGTTATCAAAACTGATTTCTTCCAGGGCTTCTTTAAATGGCACCATCAGATCAAACGCCATGGCGTTCATGCGCTCCGGCCGATTCAGGGTGATCTGAGTAACATGCGGGCGCGGTTTATCAACAAGGACGTAGGACACGCTAGACTCCTGCAGCAGTAAAGCAGGCAGCATAGCTTGATGATGGAAGAGGGTTAATGACCATAACGGTCACATTAGGCAGGCACAACGCCTGTCTCAACTGCGCACGCGAGTCAGACCAGAGGTTAATCAGTCAGCAGCGCATTGAACGCAGCGGGAGACTCGTACATGGCCCAATGACCGACGCCGTTAAGCACATGAAAGTCGACATTCGGCTGAGCTTGCTCAATTAGTTTGCGCCGCTGGGCGATATTTTCAGTACCCCCGGCAGTGGCATCGCGGGAGCCCCAGACGCAGGTCAGAGCACACTTGATCTGTGGCAGAGATTTGAGCAATTCATCGGTACGGGACAACGGCCGGCTGTTAATACGTGCACGGCTGAGATTCTCCCCATGCACATAAATTGCCAGCTCATCAATAGTTTCTGTGTTAGCGAACATCAGGCTGCGCAAATTGCTGGCATGAATACCACGCGCTTCCTCGGCATCCTTGCCCACGCGGGGTGGTTTTTCCAGATCTACTTGTACATGCAGGTGGCCAAATCCTGCTGCCCCACAGAGCAACAGACGACGGCAGCGACTGCCTGCCTGTATGGCAAGCTGCGCCGCCACCATAGCGCCAAAGCTGAAGCCGGCCAGATCAAATTCGCTGCCAGCACCGAGCAGGCTATCTATACCTCGCAACAGTATTTTGGCACTGTTACTGGTGGCATGGGGTTTACGCATGTCAGCTGAATCACCCAGGCCGGGCAGGTCCACAGTCCATAGATTACGAGAAGCGGCCAGGTCGGGAATGTTGGCTATCCAGTGTGTCCAACTGCCATAGCCGCCGTGCAATAAAATAAGCGGCGGGCCAGCTCTGCCGCTGGACCACTGCTGCCACCGCAATTCGCCATTGCCGCAGGGCGTCTGATGCAATTCCGCCTTATCAAGCAGCGCAGCTACCTGTGCGGCGGGCTCCATATCAGTCCTGAATAGTCCGCAGGATGCTGGAAAAGTCTACCGCGCCGTTGCCGTCCTGTTGATGCTTCAGGTAGCGCTGCTGGGCCAGTTTACCCATGACGTTATCAACCCCGGACTGTTCGGCTATTTCCATTGCCAGTCCCAAATCCTTGACCATCAGGTCAACCATAAAGCCTGGTTGATAATCGTTGCTCGCCGGAGCTCCCTCCATCACACCGGGGTATGGGTTATACACTTCCAATGACCAGTTACGTCCAGAGCTGGCCAACATGATCTCTGACAACACCGACGGATCGAGCCCATTGCGGGCCCCCATCTCCAGTGCTTCAGTGGTACCAATCATGTGAATAGCCAACAACATATTGTTACACCCCTTGGCCACCTGCCCTGCTCCAGCCGGGCCGGCATGAAAAATATTTTTACCCATCGCCGCCAAAATCAGCTTGGCTTTTTCAAAAGTAGCTGCATCGCCGCCACACATAAAGGCCAGCGTACCGGCCGCCGCTGCGGCCACACCACCTGACACCGGCGCATCCATAAACCCGATACCGATCGCAGCAGCTGCCTCGCCCACCTGACGCGCCGTAGCAGCATCAATGGTGCTGCAGTCGAGCACAGTCACTGAGCTATCCAGTTGCTGTAGCAAACCCTCTTCTCCAGTATAGACGCTCGCCACGTGTTTGCCCGCGGGCAACATACTAATCACATACTCAGCACCAGCCGTGGCCGCCAAAGCGCTCTCCGCTACTGCAGCACCGGCCTGCGCCAGTTGCTCCAGCGCCTGGGGCGCCAAGTCGAATACGGTTACTGCATGGCCTGCTTTAACCAGATTGATGGCCATAGGGCCGCCCATATTACCCAGACCGATAAAGGCTACTGTCGCCATGTCTATTCTCCCCGACTCAAATCTGCCAGCGGATTACTATCCCATGGCGCGGTAAAAAAACTGTCCAGAACACTCCCAGGTACGTCGCGTGAAGCGGCGTAACTCCAGCTTGGCTTGCGATCTTTATCAATCAACAAAGCTCGCACGCCCTCGGCAAACTCCGGGTGCCGGACAACCGTGGTCGCCAGCTGAATTTCTGCCTGAAATACCTCCAGCAGCGACGCATGCCGGGTTTCCCAAAGCTGCCGATGAATCCAGCTGGCGGCCAGCTTGGAACCATGAGCCAGCCCGTCTCGCGCCTTGGCTAGCCACGGATCTTCCGTCTCCAAACCAGTGATATTGTCGATAACCTGATGCACATTATCGCCATCACAAAGTGCGGTAATAGACGCCATATGCGGCTCTACCTGTCCAGCCGGCCAGGTACCGATGCACTGCTCGGCAAACGGTCGCAGCACCGAGCGAACCAGTCCGTCATTTTCTTCATTACTCGCTGACCAACCCTGCTTACATAATGCGTCAATGACAGCCTGCTTGTGCTCACTGCCAATGAAACGGTCAGCGATACCGGTGTAGATGGCATCAGTGGCATTGATAGACGCACCGGTCAGAGCCAGGAACTCCCCGGCATTACCGGGCATGTGATTCAGAAACCAACTGCCACCCACATCTGGAAACAGGGCGATAGTCACTTCAGGCATGGCGATGCGGGTTCGCTCGGTGACGATGCGATGACTGCAGCCCGCCATAACACCCAAACCGCCGCCCATAACAATCCCGTGACCCCAGCAAATAACAGGCTTGGGGTAGGTATGCAGGTCATAGTTCATGCGGTATTCACGCGCAAAGAACGTCTCTGCATAGTCGCAGGGACCGCCAGGACTGGCTATAGCAGAGGCATAAAGCGCCTGCACATCGCCACCGGCACAAAAGGCCTTCTCACCAGCGCCATCAATAAACACGGCGGCAATAGTGGGGTCGTCACGCCAGGCGTCCAACTGCGCCTGCAGCAGGTTCACCATTTCCAGGTTCAGCGAATTGAGTGTGCTTTCCAGGTTGAGTGTGATGCGCCCAACCTTGCCGGCGGCCGCAGGTAACTCACTGCACAGTACAGAACTCTCGGACATCAGCAGTTCTTCCATTGCGGCTTACGCTTTTCGAGAAACGCATTCACGCCCTCGCGTTGATCTTCTGTGGTGAACAGGTCAACGAATTTTTGCCGCTCATAGGGCAACGCTTCACCCATGGCATTTTCACGTGCCATGCCAATCAGCTCTTTGCAGTAGGTGACAGAAATGGGACTCTGGTCTCCCACCTGCTCGGCCAATTCCAGAGCGCGCTCCAGCGCACCGCCCTTGGCCACTACCTCTTCTACCAAGCCAATACGCTCAGCAACATCGGCCTTGATACGCTCACCGCAAAGAATCATTTTCTTGGCCCAGCCTTCACCGACCAGCCAGGACAAACGCTGCGTGCCGCCTGCACAAGGCAGCAAGCCTACTTTGGCTTCTGGCAATGCCATCTGCGCCTGCTCTTCAGCAATACGAATATCGCAGGCCAAAGCCACTTCCAGTCCACCGCCCATGGCAAAGCCATTAATGGCAGCTATGGATACGCCACGGAAGTCAGCCAGACACTCAAAGCCTTTACCGAAATACTCCGCCATGTCGCGGGCGGTATCGGGGTTGCCATCGGCAAACAGCTTGAGATCAGCCCCCGCAGAGAAGAACTTATCGCCAGAACCCGTCAGCACCAAAGCAAAGATGGTGCGGTCGGCATTCAGCTTCTGAATCAGGTCCTGCAACGCCGGCAGGCTTTCGGTATCAAAGGTGTTGGCGGCGGGATTGTTGATAGTGATCAACGCCGTGTGACCTTTGATTTCTACTTGCAGTTTTTCGGATGTACTCAGACTCATTTGATGACCTCCAGGGCCCCTTCCATTAATAGACGACGGGACACGATGACCCGCATAATTTCATTGGTACCTTCCAGTATCTGATGCACACGGGTATCGCGCACATGCCGTTCCATCGGGTACTCCTTGATATAGCCATAGCCGCCGAACAACTGCAGAGCATCATTGCAGACGTTAAAACCGACGTCGGTGGCAAAGCGCTTGGCCATGGCGCAGTAAGTAGTGGCCTGGGAATCACGATTATCCAGCTTGCTGGCAGCCAGTCGCACCATTTGCCTGGCGGCAACCAGCTCGGTCAGCATATCGGCGAGCTTGAACTGGGTGGCCTGAAAGTCACTGATCGCGGTATCAAACTGACGCCGCTCCTGCACATAGGCAGTGGCTTCTTCCAATGCCTGCTGGGCAGTACCGACACTACAGGTCGCAATGTTAATGCGCCCGCCGTCCAGGCCTTCCATCGCGATAGCAAAGCCCTGGCCTTCTTCACCCAGGCGATTGATCACCGGCACACGCACATTATCAAAGGTAACCATGCGCGTGGGCTGGGCGTTCCAACCCATCTTGTCTTCCTTCTTGCCGTAGCTGATACCCTCGGCATCGGCCGGTATCAGTAAGGTGGAAATGCCTTTGGGACCCGCAGCGCCGGTGCGCAGCATCACCACCAGCACATCGGTCTCACCAGCGCCGGAGATAAATACCTTGCTGCCGTTAACGACGTAGTCGTCACCATCGCGCACCGCTGCTGTGCGCAACGAAGCCGCATCAGATCCGGCGCCGGGCTCGGTCAGACAATAGGAAGCCAGCTTAATGCCCATCACCAAATCGGGACACCAGGCATCAATGACAGACTGCGAGCAGTACTTGCCGATCATGCTGGTGGCCATATTGTGGATAGTCAGAAATGCCGCCGTGGTGGTACAACCCTTGGCCAGCTCCTCAACAATCAAGCTGGCGTCAAGGCGCGGCAGGGCCAGACCTCCCGCTTCCTCAGGCGTATACATACCCATGAAACCCAGCTCACCCGCCTCGCGCAACGCGTCTTTGGGGAAGGTCGAGGTTTCATCCCAGTGAGCTGCTTGAGGTGCCAACACGCCCTCAGAAAAGGCGCGCGCGCTATCGACAAAAGCCTGCTGCTCATCACTCAGAGAAAAGTCCATAGCGGCTTACTTGAACTTGGTCATAACAGCACCAAACAACTCCTCATCGGAAGGAAGCGTCTTGGTGACAGCCAACGGCTTGGAAACCCAAGTCTCATTGATCAGGTCACGCCAGGTGATGTTGTTATTGGTTGAATTACCACCCCAGGAGCCGCACCCCAGGGAGAATGTCTGGCGCATACCATTCCACAGGTTGCCGCTGTTAGAGGCAGATTGCGGCTGATTCACCATGACCCTCGAGGTCTTGGTCGCGTGCGCAAACTTCATTATGTTGTCGTCGCTGTAAGAGTAGATGCCGCAAGAGTGACCCTGGCCCTGATAGGCCTGAATCGCATTGGTCAGACTAATCGCTTCATCGATATCCTTGACCTTGTACAGGGTCATGGTCACCGACAGCTTCTCTCCAGAAAAGGGGTAATCCGGACCCGCACCGGTTTCAGGCACGATAAAAAACTGTACGCCTTCGGGTAGCTCGATACCGGCCATGCCAGCAATCTTGTGCGCCGGCTGAGCCACGATTGCGGTGTTCAGATGACCATCGTGCCACAGGGTGTTCTGCAGTTTCAGCTTCTCTTCCTCATTAACAACATAACCGCCCTCATGCTTGAGCTTGTCAACCAGCGCATCAAAGATAGATTCGAAGACCAGTACGGAGTTATCTGATGAGCATGATGCAGCCAGATCCAAAGTCTTGGAAATGCGGATTTTCTCGGCGGTCTCCTCCAGATCAGCGGTGTCGTCCACTGTAATGCAGGCATTACCAACGCCGACACCCAGTGCCGGGGTACCACTGGAGTACGCTGCCGTCACCATGGCACCGCCGCCGGTCGCCAACACGCGATCACACTGGGCCATCAGTTCATTAGTCAGCTCAATCGACGGAATCTCGATGCCCTGTACCAGATCAGCCGGCGCACCGCACAATTCAAGTGCCTCGCGCATGTAGTCGCAGATTTTCTTGTTAGTCAGTTTGGCCCGTGGATGCGGCGCTATGATGATGGAATTACGACCCTTGATGGCGGAGATGCCCTTGATGACCGGCGTCGCCTCTGGGTTGGTAGACGGGGATAGAGCACCGATGACGCCCACCGGCTTGGCAATTTTGACAATATTGCGTTCGTGATCTTCCTCGATCACCCCCACAGATTTATCGTGGATAATATCCATCAGTGTGGCGCGGGTCTTGCGGTGAATCTTGAGATACTTGCCCTCATAGTTACCCAGCTGAGTCTCTTCCACCGTGAACTGAGCAATCTCCTCCGCGCGGTCTTCGCGGGCCACGGCATAAACCATGGCGCGAATCAGTTCGTCGACCTGCTCCTGAGTGTAATCGGCGATCTGTTCCTGGGCCACGCGCGAGCGTTCAATCATGGCAGCCATTTGCTGCTGTGGGGTCTGTTCTGCGGACATCTCACTATCTCCTGCGATTCATGTTTTTTTGGTAGCCGACCACGTTACCAGCATTCAGTATGGTAGACATTGACTAAATTGCGAAGTTTATGGATTATATTGCGCTATGAGCGCTCCTTCAAAATGGCCCCTGCCCGAGTCCGGTATTCGCTTTATGACGCCGTCGTTCATGATCGAAAAACTGGCCCGTCACCCACTGACTAAAGATTGCTACCCCACTGCTATCGGCTACTACCCCAGCGCCGCCGGGCACCGTATGCAACGCACGCGTCATGATGACAACCTGCTAATGTATTGCGTTTCGGGACAGGGCAGCCTTACCACCGATGACTGGCAGGGCAAGATACGGCCTGGACAGGTGTTGTTACTGCCGCAGGGCCTTCCACACCAGTATAAGGCAGACAGCCGCGACCCATGGACCCTGTACTGGGTGCATTTTCAAGGCGCCAGTACCGGCATCTTCACTCAATATCTGGGGTATCGAGAAGGGACTCCGGTCGTCGATGCCGGTCTATCCCCCACATTGACCGCGAACTTCAATAGCCTGATGTCAGTACGACGCACCGGCTACAGTGCCAGGGCCTTTATCAACGCCGCCAATCAGCTACGCCACGTGTTCAGCGAGATGGCGCTGGAGATTAGCGCTACGCAAGCCAATACCCAACACAATTTTAATCTGGAGCAGATCCAGGATTTCATGCGCGAGCACATCGACGGCCAGCTGACTCTGGAGCAGCTGGCCGCCGTTGCGGTCATGTCCAAGTATCATTTTTCCAGCAAATACAAACGCCTGACCGGCTACCCGCCGATTAAACATTTTCTCAATATGAAAATGGAATACGCCTGCCAGCTGCTGGACTCCAGCGACCTCAGCGTCAACGCCGTTGCCGGCGCGCTAGGCTACGATGACCCGCTCTATTTCTCCCGCCTGTTCAGCAAAACCATCGGCACTTCACCCCGCAGTTACCGCGCCTCGATCCGCCGTTAGTCCAGCTACTGGCCTATAAACACTGCGTCTCGGCGTTCCATGCGCGCGCTCAACCCTTCGGTGAAATCTTTACTGCGGAACAAGGTGTTGAGTGCCGTGTTTTCCCGATCCAGGGCCTCGCTCAACGCCTCCACATGGGGTGCATGCATCGCTTTTTTCATTTCGCGAATCGCGAGACCAGCACCACGCGGGGGGATCAACTGCAGCGCGCGCTCGCGGGTGTAGTCCAGCAACTCAGCGTGCGGCAGCACCTTACCCGCCAAGCCCAGCTCCACAGCTTGCGCCGCCGCGATACGTTCCGGATAGAAAAACACCTCCTTGGCTTTTTGGAAACCCAGTACCCTTGGCAATAAAAATGTGGAACCCAATTCCGCTGCAATACCGAGCTTGGCAAACGGCAGCTGCATCCAGGCATGCTCGGACATATACACTTGATCCGCCACTGCCAATACCAAGGTGACTGCACCGCCAATAGCGAGACCGTTAACCGCGGCAAAAATCGGCTTGTCGCATTGAAACAGCTGCAGCACGGTTTTCTTTTGTGCAATGTCAGACAGGTCTATCTCTGCCATCACCGCCTCAGGCACACCCTCAAAAGCATCCGGGCTGAAATAACCACCACTGCTGAACGCCTCACGGGTCGCGTCATCAGAGTCCGGATCGGGCGCACCCGTAATGATCATGGCATGGGCATCCTCGTCGGACTTAAAGTGCTCAGCCGCCCACCAGATTTCATGAAAGGTGAGCCCGGAGAGCGCATTTTTACGCTGCGGAGTATTGAGCGTTAGGGTGACAATACCGGCGCTGTCCCTGACGTAGGTTATGTCACTGAACTGATCTGGCTGCATGCGGTGGATCTCCTGACGGGAAAAAGCAAGACCAGCATTCTGTGTGGGCGCGAGGTCGCTGTCAAACCAGCGGCGCCCGGTTCTTGCCTGAACCAAATAGTGATAACCTGCCTCACTCATTGCCATCTGTCCGCTACGGAGCTCCCCATGCAAACACGTCGCAACTTTCTCACCACCGGTTCTCTCGGCTTGGGGGCTGCAGCGCTTGCGCCGACTCTCGGCTTTACCGCAGAAGCTACTCGCAACCAGCGCATCGTGCTGGCCTCACACCCTTCCGGCAAACCCACGGCAGACAATTTTCGACTGGAAAGCGCCGACATTCCAAAGCTACGCAAGGGTCAGATATTGATTCGCACCGAGTACCTGTCACTGGACCCTTATATGCGTAGTCGCATGAATGCCAGCGATGGTTACGCCGCCAGCGTAAAGCTCGACAACGTCATGGTGGGCGGCACGGTTGGCATTATTGAGGCTTCGCGGAACGACAAGTTCAAGGTCGGCGACCGTGTCATGGCCTATTCGGGCTGGCAGTCCTACGAGGTCAGTGATGGCACCGGCGTCAGCCTGCTGGACCCGCGCATCAACCCGGCTTCCTACGCACTGGGTGTGCTCGGTATGCCCGGGTTAACAGCCTGGTACGGCCTGCTCAAGCTGGGCCAACCTAAAGCCGGTGAAACCGTGGTACTGGCTGCCTCCACTGGCGCAGTCGGCTCGGTAGTCGGCCAGATAGCTAAGCTCAAGGGCTGTCGCGTGGTCGGTATTGCCGGTGCGGCAGAGAAGTGTAAGTACGCGGTAGAGACCTTGGGCTATGACGCCTGCGTCAGCCACTACGACGACGATATGGCAGCACAGCTAGCCGCAGCCTGCCCCGATGGTATCGATGTCTATTTTGAAAATGTGGGAGGCTCGTCCTGGGAAGCGGTTATGCCGTTACTTAACAATTACGCACGAATTCCCGTCTGCGGGCTGATTGCGCACTATAACCAGAAGCAGCTGCCGCCAGGGCCAGACCGCATGTCATTGCTGCAGAGCCTGATTCTGACCAAACGTATTCAGATGACCGGTTTCATTATCAGCGATCACTATCAATATGCACCCGAATTCATTGGTGATGTCGCCGGCTGGCTGGCTGCTGGCAAAATCACCTATAAAGAGGACGTGGTGACGGGTCTGGAGAACGCTCCCGAGGCTTTCATGGGAATGTTTTCCGGCAATAACTTCGGCAAGCTGGTGATAAAGGTCTAGAGGCTTCTTTATGAACGGGCTGCTGCGCACGCTCACCTTCATCCTGGTGCTGTTAGTGGCACTCCCAGCCGCCATTTTACTGCCAGCACACTGGCAGATACGGCAGTTAGAAACCCCGCCGCTGCCAGCGATGAACGTCCTTTTGGCCGCCATTGAAACCAATCTCGGCCCTACCAGCATTCACTATCTGAACACTGCCAGCCAAACAGGGCCAGACGGCACGATCGATCACCCGGGTATATTGCTGCGCTGGGAGAGCGGCAAGACACTGCTCATTGATACCGGAATGCCTCCAGCGCAGGCAATAGCCTTTGGCAAACCGATGGAATCCTTGCTCAAAGCCCAACCTACGCAGACCTTTGGCGCCATGGATGAACAATTAGGGGATGCGGCCAACGCTATTACCGGCATCGTCTTCACGCATCTGCATAGCGACCATACCGATGGTCTGGCGGGTATCTGCGCGGCGCAGTCTGCCCCCGCCACTGTCTATCAAACACCTATCCAAAGCACCCAGAGCAATTACACCACCGGCTCCGGGGTTGATGCGATAGCCCGCGCCAACTGCACGCAGACCACTCTGGATGATGCACTGCTGATGCCACTTCCTGGGTTCCCTGGCGTACTGGCATTAGCCGCCGGCGGCCATACACCCGGCAGCACGATTTACTTCGCCAAGGTAGCAGAACGGGTTTGGGTCATGGCCGGCGATATCAGCAACGACAAACACTCGATCATCGCGGATCAGCCCAAGCCCTGGATCTACAGCAATTTTATCGTGCCTGAGAACGCCACGAGGTTAGGCGACTTGCGCCGTTATTTGGCGCAGTTAGACGCCCGGCCAGATTTTGCAGTAGTCATACAGCATGACGTGCAAGCCATGCGCGACAGTGGCATGGCCGCCTGGAAACCTTAACGTTTGACCAACGTTAGTTACTTGCAACCTTGGTTACTTGCAAAATTATTGTTTCGCGCGCAACTCCTTGCCCCGCCACGCCTGCTGAATCACATAGGCCCTGATCGCCTCACTTTCCTCACGATCGAAGTATGCCGAGAAATCTGCCATGCCCTGCTCGGCCAGCGCGCCTTCTCTGACTACCGCATTCCAACCGTCGGCATCATGTAAATAGGCCGAACCGCGCAAATCGGGAATCAGCAAACCGGATACCGCATTAAGCCCGTGGCAACCCATACAGCCGTCCTGATACAGGGCAAAGCCCCGCGCCTCCAGCTCTGCGCTGGCACTGCGTGACGGCGGGTTGAATACCACTGTCGGCCGCCACTCCACCGGCGGCAGCGTGCCATCGGCGCCCAGCTTGAAGGTCAGTACCCGACTCACGTTGGGTAAACTCTCCGCGCGCACGTATTCACCGAACACCAAGGCGTAGGCGCCACCCCAACCGACATTGACGGACACATACTGCTCGCCGTCAATGGCATAGGTGATCGCGGGCGCGACGATCCCGGTTTGAGCCGGAAACTGCCACAGACTTTCTCCCTTGTCGGCACTGTAGGCCACAAAAGTGCCGTCAGCCGTGCCTTGAAACACCAGATTGCCCGCCGTCGACAATACGCCGCCATTCCAGGGACCTGTGTGCTCCACGCGCCAGGCTTCGCTTTGCGTTTTCGGATCCCAGGCCAGCAGTCGCCCCTGCATCAACGGGCGAATAGCATCCCGTGCCGCTTGGGAATCCGGCAGACTACCGATCACGCCATCGGTGCCGAGGTTGGCGGCACCGGGACGGTACTCAAAATCTGCGGCCTGAGCATAGGCGGCAGCAAACTCCTGTGCGGGAATGTATACCAGACCTGTGTCCGGGTTGTAGGCCATCGGATGCCAGTTGTGCCCGCCGAGATAGGAGGGCACGATAATCATCGTCTCATCCCGGTAACGAGCACCGGCAACTTCTACCGGGCGACCGGTTTCCATGTCGACATGGGTGGCCCAATTCAGGTCGATGTAGTTGTTGGCACTTAACAGCGTGCCATCGGTCCGATCCAGCACGTAAAAGAAGCCGTTTTTGGGGGCCTGCATCAGTACTTTGCGCGGCTTACCATCGAGCTCCATATCGGCCAGCACAATGTGCTGGGTGGCGGTGTAATCCCAGGTTTCTCCCGGCGTGGTCTGATAGTGCCAAACGTATTCACCACTGTCGGGACGCAAGGCAACAATGGAGGACAGAAACAGATTGTCACCGCCACCGGGCGAGCGAATTTCCTGATTCCAGGGCGTGCCATTCCCGACGCCAATGTACAGCAGGTCCAACTCAGGGTCGTAGGCCATAGAATCCCAAACGGTGCCACCGCCACCGCCAAGTTCCCACCATTTCCCGTTCCAGGTCTTGGCTGCCATCTCCATAGCGGCGTTTTCAAAACCCAATTCCGGATTTCCTGGCACGGTGTAAAAACGCCACAATTGCTCTCCATCCGCAACCGCATAGGCACTGATGAACCCGCGTACGCCAAATTCGGCGCCGCCATTGCCTATTAATATTTTTCCATCGATGACTCTGGGTGCGCCGGTGATGGTAAAGGGCAATTCAGGGTCCACCGTGGCCACCGACCAGTTCACCGCGCCAGTCTCCGCATCCAACGCCACCAGACGGCCGTCATAGACACCCACAAACACCTGACCCTGCCAGACAGCAACACCCCGGTTCACCGCATCGCAACAGCCATGGCGCTGTTTGTCCTTGGCAACCTCGGGGTCATAGCTCCATAGCACCGCACCAGTGCGGGCATCCAGAGCATGGACTATGCTCCACGCCGAGGTCATATACATAATACCGTCGACCACCAGCGAGGTGGCCTCAATACCGCGTTCGGTCTGCAAGTCAAAACTCCAGGCCAAGCCTAATTCAGCGACGTTTTCACTAGAGATTTGCTGCAGCGTGCTATGTCGCTGCTCATCATAGGTGCGCCCGTGGGACATCCAGTTGGCCGGCTCTGCTGCCGCACCTAGTAAGCGCTCACTATCGACGGCAGCGGGCGCTGCAGGAACTGCCGGCTCTTTGGTCTGACAGCCCGCTAAAAGAACCAGCGATATCGAGCCTGCCATTAGGAAGGTACGCAGCGGCATAGACCGCGAGGAGGTATTTTTCATTATTGTGTATCCTTGGTTAAGCTATTAATAAGAATAGTAGGCCGAAGCGCATTACGCATCTGAAATCAGCAAAATTCAAGCATCCTCAATGCTGTCTGGATCCGACAGATGTTTGACGATGAGGCGCCGCATCCACTGGTGAGCGGGACTGTTCGAGATGCGGGTATGGCGCAACAACGCCATCCGGGTGCGTCCGGAGCGACCGTGCGCATCGAACATCTGGGTCAAATCAACCGGCACATCCTTACCAATGAGGTGGTCCGCAAACAGATTGCTGCGCGACAGTCCTGCGTTAGCAATGAGAAGACAGTCAGTTTGCAGCATCACCCCCACGGCCGGAGCGAACTGAGTGGTTTCGAGCACGACGCGCCGATACATACCCTTCTGCGCCAGAATTTCATCTACCTTGCTAGAGTTCTCACGCGCCAGACCTGGCAGATAAAGCCGCACATGAGGGTGCTCTAACATATTCTCCAAGGTCAGTTTTTTGTCTGCCAGCGGGTGATTGGCGCGCATGTAACACAACGGTTTGATCGTGTTAATCGGCTCTGCATGAATCTCTTTATCGGTGGTGCCCACTACGTAGGCCACAAAGTCGACATCGCCACGCTTCAGCTGGTCCTGAAATTCCGGAGTCACGTCCGACGTCAATACGTCGACGCCCGGCGCAGCACTGGTCACCTCGGCCAGTAAACCGGGCAGCAACACTTCGGCAAACAACGGTGAAATGGCGATATGAAAGTGCCCCTCATACGTCGCGGGATCAAACTGATCATCGGCCAACAGTTGATCGAGCTTAATAAGCGCCGTGGGCAATCCGCGCCCCAGGGCCTCGGCTCGCGGCGTTGGTATGAGACCGTGAGCGGTACGCGTAAACAATTCATCGTCGAAAGCTTCACGCAGTTTCTGCAGGGTTTTACTGAGCGCCGGTTGAGATACAAATAGCCGCTCCGCAGCGCGGGTCACATTGCGCTCCTCCAATAATACTTGCAAAGCGACCAACAAATTCAGGTCAGTACGGATCATTTGCCGCGAAATCATGGTTACCCCAAGAAATAACTAATTATTATCATCAAAATTCTAGCAGGTCGCTTAAGTTATTTCAGCACTGTCGGCGCTAGCTGCCTGCAGACCATACTGATAACATGCCTTTTCGCAAAAACTGGCCGGAGAGAACCACCCATGAGCGTTTGGAAACAATGCACTATCGTACTGACACTGCTGATCGTCGGCGGCTGCGCGAGTACCGAGGTGGATACTTGGCCGGTCGACACTTTCAGTGCAGGTAATTACCAGACCTACTCCTGGCGCACCGAGCCGATTCGCAACTCTCAGGGTTCCGCTGATGCCATTTATACATTGGATCCGATCGTGCGTGAGGAGACGGACCGCCTGCTAAAAGCCAAGGGTTACCGTCTGCTCGAATGGGACGGTGATTTCACCATCGACTACATTTATGCACCCGGCCTGGTCGCAGGTGCCAAAGGTGACAATGCCTACATGGTCAGTGCCCGTGCCGGGCTGCGCCCCAACATGAATGTCAGCCAAGCCGAGCGAGATAACGCCATTGCCCTGGGCACTGACCGCGAGACTTATAACCTGGCACTGCAGATTAATGATGGTAAAAAACGCCATGAGGTATGGCGCGGTGTGGTCACTAAAATTGCTACCGACATTAATCCACGCAGCCAGGATGCCGTCAGATCGAGCGCGCGCACGCTGCTGTCCAAACTGACCGGTCAGCTTCCCGACGCCTGAGCGCCTTAAGGTGTTGGACAACAGTAACCTGGCAATAATCGATTTTTTTGCAGGAGAGAATACCGTGATAAAAGTTGTTGCTGCCGTTTTCACATTGGCCTGCCTGAGCGCGCCACAGGCACTGGCCCAACGCCAGCTCCAATGCGAGCCCGGTGAAGAATGCAGCGTCACCTGCTATGAGGCCGGGCTAACCAGTGCCCCTGAGGTATTCAACCGCACCAATCTGGATACTCTGCAAATTGACCTTAACGCCCGCGTGCTAAAGTTGGAGTTCCGCGACAATCCGCAGGAGCGCAACCAGGCCAGGACCCGCAGCTTTGACTATTTCATCCTCGGCACGGATATGTCCTGCACCATCAACAATATGCACGGCGTGCACGATTAGACGGGCACACAGCACTACAGCCGCGGATAGACCTCGGGATTAACACAGTGGGGCATGGGCTCACCGGTCAGTGCCGCAATCAGGTTATCCGCGGCCAGCCCTGCCATTTGCTCGCGTGTAGCGCTTGATGCGCTGCCAATATGCGGCGCCACCACCACATTGGGCAGTGCCAGCAAAGGATTATCCAAAGCTACTGGCTCACGCGCAAAGACATCAATACCGGCCGCATAGAGACGCTCTTCAGCTAGCGCTGTGGCCAGCGCCGCCTCATCAACAATACCGCCACGAGCCGTGTTAACCAGCACCGCGCCAGGCTTCATCTTGGCGATGGCCTCAGCATCGAGCAAACCCCGGGTGGCAGCAGTCAGCGCCACATTGACGCTGACAAAATCGGCATTGGCCAGCAGCTCATCCAGCCCCATAGTCTCTACACTTGGCACTTGCCGGCCGGAACGGGTCCACCCCAGTACGCGCATTCCGAAACCCTGGGCGCGCCGCGCCACCGCCTGACCTATCTCACCTAGACCAATAATACCCAGCGTGGCCCCTGACACGTCCTTACCTGTCAACATAGTTGGCGACCAGGCCTGGTCTGCACGCCAGCGTCCGTCGCGGATATAGCTATCTGCCTCGGGAATACGGCGGGCAGCGGCTAGCAGCAGCGCGAAAGTGAGGTCCGCCGTGGTGTCTACCAAAACCCCTGGAGTATTGCCCACCGCTATACCTCGAGAGGTCAGTTCCGGCAGGTCGATATGATCGACGCCCACCGACATACTCGACACCCAGCGTAACTGCGGATTGGCATCCAACAAGGCGGCATTAATGCGGTTAGTCAGCATACAAAGCAGGCCGCTGCAGCCCTGCAGGCGCTCACTCAAAACCTCTACCGACAGTGGCTCACTACTACTCCAAGTGTCCAACTCGCAGAACTGCCCAAGACGTTCCAACGCATCACCCGGCAGTACACCGGTTACAAATATCTTGCTCATTAACTCGCGTAAACTCCGCAGCTACTTTTTGAAATGTTATCTCAATGCTCTACCTGACTACATTAGCAGACATCAGCAGGACTTCGCCCACTGGCTACCGCTAAGATCGTCCGGCTCAGCGCCAGCAGTAAAGCATATTAGGCCAGCGGCCATTTGCTCGATCCGGCTGCGTGATGCCCATGCCAATGCGCGTCAATTCGCTCTACACTACGGATCGAGAATCTGGCCCGCGAATAAGAAAAAATAACCCAGCGCAGCCAACCCGCAACCGACAGGATTATCCATGCGCAACTTCTACTCGATACTCACATTGATGCTCGCTACCGCATTGCTAACCAGCTGCGGACAACCGGAGGAAATCGACTACTCGGGTCCCACCGCGGATTGGACCAGCTACGGCGCCAACGAGGGCGGCGGTCACTACTCCGCCGCCACGCAAATTACTGCTGACAATGTCATGCAGCTGGAGCAGGCTTGGGAGTATCGCTCCGGCGATGTACGCATGCCTGGCGACGGCACTGTGGCTTATCCCAATGGCGCCGAATTTCCAGCCATGGGCAGCGGCTGGCAGCTGACACCGCTGCTAGTCAATGACACGCTCTATGGCTGCACAGCATTCAACCGCATGTTCGCGCTGGATCCGCGCACCGGTGAAGAACTGTGGAGCGTTGACCCGCAAGTGGATATCAGTAAGGAAGTCATGGTGAATTGCCGTGGCGTCAGCAGCTGGCAGGGCGAGGCCAACAGCGATGGCATCTGCGCTCACCGTATCTTTATGGGGACCATGGACGGGCGACTACTGGCGGTAGACGGCGCCACAGGCCAGTTCTGCAAAGACTTTGGCGTAGACGGCACAGTGGATCTGAAAGCCGGACTCGGCAAACATCTTGAATATGAATACTCAGCACATTCACCCGGCGC
This sequence comes from Candidatus Litorirhabdus singularis, assembly GCF_026262625.1. Lineage (GTDB taxonomy): Bacteria > Pseudomonadota > Gammaproteobacteria > Pseudomonadales > Halieaceae > Litorirhabdus > Litorirhabdus singularis. The sequence goes on along the minus strand of NZ_SHNN01000001.1, from coordinate 1,176,088 downwards.
GATTCTCGGCGACAAGTTGATCATGGGTGCTATGGTACTGGACCGCGTACACAACGACATGCCCAGCGGCGTGGTGCGAGCCTTTGATGTTCGCACTGGCAAAAAAATCTGGCACTGGGACCCTATTCCACCCGGACAAACGCCGGAGCTGGATGCCAATGGCGAGCCGGTCTACCAACGCGGCAGCAGCAACGTCTGGTCAATTATTTCAGTGGATACGGAACGCAATCTGGTGTTCTTGCCTACCGGCAACACCTCTACCGACTTCTACGGCGGCCTGCGCGATAATTTGGACTACTATTCCAGCTCCGTAGTGGCACTGAACGGTGGCACGGGTGAGATAGTGTGGCATTTCCAGATGGTCCACCATGACATCTGGGACTACGATACTCCGGCTCAGCCTACGCTGTTCGAGTTCGAACGTGACGGTGAAACCATACCCGCGCTGGCACAGCCAACCAAAATGGGCCACCTGTTCCTGCTCAACCGCGAAACCGGAGAGCCATTGTTTGCGGTAGAAGAACGCCCAGTGCCGCAGGGTAGTGAAGTTGCCGGTGAGTACCTGTCACCAACACAACCATTCCCGACCCGACCACCGCCATTACACCCGTCCCGGCTGGGGCCGGAGGATGCCTGGGGCTTCACTTTCTGGGATAAAAGTGCCTGCCGGGATACGCTGGCCGGGCTGTACAATGAGGGGATTTTTACCCCGCCATCAACGCAGGGTTCATTGTTCTACCCCAGCGATTTTGGCGGCAACAACTGGGGCACTCCAGCGCTGGACCCCGAACGCAACATCGCCGTGCTCAACTCGCGCTTCATACCGGCGATCCTCAAGCTAACGCCACGCGAACAATGCAGCGAAGCCAGCGCTGCCTCACCGCAGCTGGGCACTCCCTACTGCCTGGAAATCGCACCGGTAGTATCGCCCCTTGGCGTACCCTGTAACGAACCACCGTGGGGAACACTGGTTGCAGTAGACCTGAATCGTGGAGAGATACTCTGGGAGACTGCGCTCGGAACGCTGGAGCACATCGCGCCCTGGCCCGTGTCGCTGATCAAGGGCCCACCTAATGTGGGTGGGCCGGCAGTAACTGCCTCCGGATTGACCTTTATTGCGGGCAGCACCGACCGTTACCTGAGGGCGTTTGCCACGGAAACCGGAGAGGAACTATGGAAAGCGCCCCTGCCAACCGGAGGCCACGCCACACCCATGACCTATCGCTCAGGCAAAAACCAGAAGCAGTACGTGGTTATAACCGCTGGCGGCCATTTTGGCATGGCTGCCTATGGGCAAATGCCCAGCGACCATATTATAGCGTTTGCGCTCCCCGACTGAAGGCGGGGAGTTCGTTAGCTACTGCGACTTGGTGCTGATGGTGATGTGCTTGCGCGCAGTAGCGCCGGGCTGCCCACTGATACCACGCGGCACTTCTTCGACTTTACCACCGGTTTTCAGGAACGCCGCAGTTTGCTCGGCAATAGATAAACTGGTCTGGGGGGGGGCCGCAGGACCGCGACGCTTGCTGGGAGAAGCCATATAAAGAGTCTTGTACTTATCGTTTAGGGCCGAGCATTCTACACTAAATTGACGAGGAATGCTCGGGAGCGGCCCACACTAGAGGTCGCGGGCTAGCAAAACCCGCAGACCCAGTAATGCCGGGGCCAACAACCATGGCAAGTTAAACACCAGATAATAGGCCGTATTAGGCGGCGGGTGCGGCCCCAGAAAGGTCTGCGTGAAGTAAAAAAACATGTTGGTCATTGCTGCCCCAGCATAGAACAGACCCAAAGGGCGCAGCCAGCTGCGCTGGCCAATCAAACCGATAATCACGCCTATCAATAAAGGCGCCTGAAACAGGCCGTCAAACAATGTCGCCGCAATCAGGTTCGGTGGCGGGTCCAGGTGGGCGGGCTCTTCCGCCACCGCCCAGTCATATAACCACTGCAACGGCGGCCAGGGGCTATCGGCTGCGACCGGCACACCCAACCCCTCCGGCAGGCTGAATAACAGCGCGTAAATCACCGCCACAGAAAAGAACAACACCAGCAGCAGGTCCAGAGGGCGGCGCAGAATATTGGTCTGGCTCAAAGCTCTAGCCTACCTGATCGATAATACTGTAAAGATAGGTCGAGCTTTCGCGCTCCAACTTCATACATTGCTCGAGGCCCTCACGCATAGCCGCAGGCATCCCGTCGACCAGCATCGCCTCCCAGGCTTTGGCACCCTGCAGTTCAGCAGCCGCCTGAATCTGCAGCTGCTGTTTTAGGGTCAACGGCTCAAATACCGAGTAATAAGCCTGACGGGCGTCAGGCAGCGGCCCTGCGATCTCCGCAGCCAAGTCCTCGGCGATAGGAAACAGGCTCTCAACGATATCAGCAATTTTGTCTTCACTGGCAGCGCAGACGTTTAAACCATCGCTAAAATCAGGTAGCTGTTCGGCCCAGTAGCGATAGCGATCTGCCGCTCCACGCTCCAGCAAAGCTAAAAAATTAGGCACCGCATGTTCCGGCACAGAGCCGATATAAGGGGCCAATAACTCACCAAAATTAGGCACTTCAACTGCACTCATGACGTCTCCTCTCGTAGGCTGGAGGCTAAGGTATTGCGGGTTACCTGCAATCGGTAATCACAGGTCACACACCGCCGCATTCCCTGCCTCATACTGTCATTCTGCGCCTGCAGCTTTTGCACTTCTGCGCGCAGCTGTTTTAGCTCCAGAGACTGCTGGACCAGCATTTTCTCACGCTGCAATAGATTCACGCGCTTACTCCGATTACTTCCAGCGCATGCGCACAGTGCAGGAAGTCTCCGGCAGATGGGGCTCAAACTCCATCCGCAGACCGCCGTTGTCACCGTTGAACAGCGCCTCAAACGCACCTTTGCAAATCAACTGGCAGCCTTCCGCTGGCAGTTGCTCAGGGTTGGGCAAGCTGGCCTGGGCGGCACAGGTGTGCCAGCCGCAGTCGGGCACATACATGGTCATACTGCCCTCCACCATATTAATGTCTCGCATCTCTGCTGGCCCGGTCAGAAAACCCGCCGGGTTAAAAGTGTCGAAGAGAAATTTTTCCCAGCGGCTGGGCTCTGCGCGAACCGTCGTCTTACCCTCGTTCTTCTCCGCCATGCTTTGCATCATGGCGATAAAGTCGGCCGTAGTCTCCTCGGCGGTGGACACACAGGTACCAATCACAATTTCTTCATACTGAGCTTGAGAGTAGTACTTGCGCAACTCAAGCAGGCCCCACTCCACTTCGCGCACAAAGTTGCCATAACGCTTGCGCCATTTCTCCCGCGGCGAGTCTTTCCAGTACAGGGTTTCTCGACGTGACTTGATATCCTTGTAACCGGCATCAATGGCGTCCTTGTCGCCGGATAAGCGTAATATCGGCAGCAAGCTGTGAGTGACGATCGGCATCGCCCTTTTTACCAGCATGGAGTTAGACATCCACATATCTATCCAGGCTTGAGGCCCCCAATGGTACCAAAAACCTGATTTAGCGCTGACTGCTTTAACAGCAGCGCCGCCATCGAATGTTATTGCATCAGTCATATGCTTCACTCCTTTTGCCCGTTAACAATAGAGCCGCAAGGGAGGTTATTACTGGGTCCGATAATTCAGGGTTAGTCCGTAGGTCAGTGGCGGTGCATTGATGCCGGCAAAGCCTCCTGTTACGGGTATATCAAAGGCAACCACATGATATTCCTCATCCAACAGGTTGCGCCCCCACAGCGTTACTTCCCATTTTTTATTAGCGCCCGAAAGGTTTACCCTGGCATTAACCATATGCACCGGATCCCGCTTCACGGACTCATCAAGATCCTGAGCCATGTACAGTTCGCCGGTGTAGTTGTACTCAAGGCGCGCCATCCAGCTCATGCCACTGTCGCCAAAGTCATCGGACAATTGGAGAAAGTTGCTCACCGTCCACTCGGGCGCATTATCAATAGACTTACCTTCAAGGTCTTGCACGCAATCCGCCGGCACCAGCGGCGAGCCACCGGTCACTGCGAACAGTTGCGCCGCGGTGCATTCACCGGTAGGGAACTCACCGTAAGTTGCGTCATTGTAGCCAATAGCCATGCCCATAGTCGCCAGCGAGTTCGGCACATAAATCAGATCAAATTCAACACCTTTACTCTCCATCGTACCTGCGTTGCGTACGAGAATATTGCTGCCATCGAAGCCCTGAGCCTGAAAGTCTTCGTAATCAACGAAGAATGCGGTCATGTTGACCTGCAGACGACGCTCCAACCAAGAGCTCTTGATGCCCAGTTCGTAGTTACGCGAGCGCTCATCATCGAATTCACCCGGCACACCTTGCGCGGTCCGCAGCTGATTGAAGCCGCCAGACTTGAAACCCTGGCTGGCACTGGCATACAACATGACATCTGGCGCCGCGAAATAACTTAGACTGAGTGAAGGTGAGATATCGTCGGCATCCCGATCTTCATCAATGGCCGTATCCGGACCTGCGATGGGCGGTGCGTCAATAGGAAAAATCGGATCTGGCGTGGAAATCTGGGTGCCCTTGCGAGACTTTTCCTCATAGGTATAGCGTGCGCCGAAGGTCAGCTTCCAATCTTCGGCAAAGGTCCAGTTGGCCTGCCCAAACGTGGCATAGCTGGTAGTTTCGTGCTTATTAGTATCGAAGTTGATGCCACCGTCAGGCCAGATTCCATCAGGGAATGGCGGGTTAGCAAAATTGCTGCCAAACAGCGGTAAAAAGCCGTTCTGACCCTCTGTATCCATCTGCGAGTCAAAATAGTAAAAGCCGATCTGCCAGTCAAAAACCTCACCCACCGGAGAGGCTATACGAAATTCACTGGAGACCTGAGACAGCTCAACATCCGTCTCATACTTAACCCCTGCGTAATGCGAAAAATCACCGTCAAGCGTGCTGAAAGACTCGTACCCACGGTAGGCATTAATCCAGGTCAGCACATATTCATTGTTTAACTCCTTACTCCACTCCAGCGCAACACCGCCAACCTTTACGTCGTTGGTGAACTCGGTATCGAAGTAAAGCTCACGATCATAGGGGTCAACAACGTCTGGTAATGGTACACCGGTTTCCGCTACCAACCTTTCAAACGGCAAGCCCTGAGCCGAGCCATCGCCGACATAATCGATAATATCTGGCGCACAGCAATCGCCGGTATTCTTTGAATAGTCCAGGCTAAACGTGAAATCGCCAGCATTTTCGGTGCTGAACAGAGTGCGTGATCTGAGACCCCAACGCTCGGTAATGTTAATGTCCTTGCCAGTGTAAGTATTTTTGTCAAAACCACCGTTCTCGACATAATATCCGGACAGCCGTGTCGCATGACCACTGTCTCCCAGTGGCACGTTGACCATGCCGCGCGCTTCCACAGTTTCATAGTTACCCAAAACCAGCTCTACTTCGGCCTCAAACAACTCGGCAGGTGCCTTGGAGATAATATTAAGAGCACCAGCTGCGGTGTTCTTGCCATACAGCGTGCCTTGAGGACCGCGCAGCACTTCAACGCGCTGGATATCCATCAGGTCAGCGACACTCATGCCTGCGCGGCCCTGATAAACACCGTCTATGAATACACCGACACTGGGGTCGATGCCGGCATTGCTGCCAACAGAACCGATACCGCGAATACGAATGGAGGTAGAGCGACTATCGGTTACTGGAGTAATTTTGAAGTTCGGAGTGTATTGATCGAGCTGCTTCAGATTGGTGGTGCCCGTGTTCTTGAAAAACTCATCAGTAAATGCCGATACGGAGATCGCCACCTCCTGCAGATTTTCTTCACGGCGGTTCGCAGTGACGATCACTTCTTCTAATTGTACAACCTCATCGGCGACTGCCGATGGCGTAAGTATCGGGGCCAATGGCAACAAACCGCCCAGTACAATTACTCGCGTAAACTCTCTCTTCATGGTGCTTCTCCTGGCGACCAGAACCCGCGGGGGGGGCTGTCGGTCTTGATTATAGTTATAGATAAAGCTTTAAATAAAAATATCAGATAAGTTCTCTACTGCACAGCAAGCCCCTGGAAGATGGCCGCTAATACAAAATCCTGAATTTCCTGCATAGAATACTCTGCGCCCACCAGGTGGCTGATACGGTTATCGTTGGCCAGCGATACAAAGCCGTGCACTGTTGATAGGATCGCTACGGCCTGCAACATAGTGTCGCCTTCGCGCAAAATACCCATCCTCTGGCACAGCTTGAGATCAGTCAGCATTTGTTCAAATGCCGCGGTGCTGGTATGACGCAACGAATCCTGTCCACTGCTGGACAGTAAGTCACCGCTGAACATCACTCGGTAATACGCCGGGTAATGCATAGCAAAATGCAGATAGGCCATCCCACTGGCCGAGAACTGATCCAGCGGATCAGGTCCAGCCGCCGCCTTGTCCGCCATCATGTTGGTATGCATCAGCTCAAAGCCCTGCTCAACCACCGCCAAAATGAGATCGTCTTTATCGGCAAAGTGTCGATAGGGCGCAGCGTGAGAAACGCCCGCGCGCCTAGCAACTTCGCGGATCGTCAGGCCCTGGGGTCCGGTATCGTCAATCACCTCCAGCGCCGCCTGCAGCAATGCAGAGCGCAAGTCGCCATGGTGATAAGCCGGTTTGGCAGCGGTCAATTGAGTCTACCCGTTGTTATTTTGAAGGCCAGTCTACCTCACTTTTAGCAAGATGTTGATATTGTAAACTTTAATATTCAATGCTATGTTGCTGCTGTAAACACCAGTTCAATGGCCGCAAACTGCCGCTCAACATAATAATGGGAAGAGGTGAATCATGACCGAAGCAATGCCTGAAAATCGTTTTTTGGAGGGGTGTTTCGCCCCGATAGACCAAGAGTATACCCACGAGGTACTACCGATTACTGGCGAGGTGCCACGGGATCTGAATGGTAGCTTCTATCGCAACGGACCCAACGTGAAATTTGCTCCCCGCGGCGACTATCACCTGTTCGCCGGTGACGGAATGACCCACGCCTTTCACATAGAAGACGGCAAAGTGGGCTATCGCAATCGCTGGATAGAGACCGCCAAATTCAAGCTTGAAAACGAAGTGGGCCGTGGCGTCATCAACCCGATGAACCCTTTCGACTGCGAAAAAGGCTATGAAGAGTTCGTTTTCAATGACAAGGACGGTCTAGCCAATACCGCCTGTGTCTGGCATGCCGGCAAAATGCTCATACTGGAAGAAGGCCACCAGCCTTTTCAGGTCGACCCGGTCACGCTCGAGTCCATCGGGACCTATGACTACAACGGCAAACTGACTACGGCGATGACCGCCCATCCCAAGGTTGATCCACGCACCGGCGAGCTAATTTTCTTTGCCTATATGTCCACCGGGCCTTTTGAGTCAGATTTCACCGTACACAAGGTGGACCGCAATGGCGTACTCACCAGTTCCGAGTGCATCAAAACGCCATACTCAGCTATGATCCACGACTTCGTGGTTACCGAAAACTACATTGTCGTAGCCGTGTTTCCGCTGACCGGCAGCCTCGACCGCGCCATGGTCGGCGAAGCCCCGTTTGCCTGGGAACCAGAGCGCGGCGCCTCGATTGCCGTTATTCCTCGCGTTGGCGGCAATGCTGCCAATACCCGCTGGGTCGAATGCGATCCGTTCTTTGTGTTCCACTACATGAATGGCTTCGATAAAGACGGCGTGATTACCGTTGACGGATGTCAGTTTGAATATGCGCCGCTGTTCCCCAATGCGAAGGGCGAAATGATGCCTGATGTTGCGCCTTACCTGAGCCGCTGGAGCATCGACATGAACCAGGCCAATCCGCGCGTGGTGAGCAACCAGATAGACCCTATCCCTTCCGAATTCCCCCAGTGTGACCCACGCTTTGCGATGCAAGAATATAAGGTTGGCTTTCTCACCGCACCAGATGGCGATGGCGATGGGATGTACAATCAACTGGGCCGCTTCAATCTGGCCGACAATAGCAGCGAGCGCTATACCTTCGGTCCGCGTGATACGACCTTCACGTCCGAGGCTATATTTGTACCCAAGTCTGATGATGCTCCCGAAGGTCAGGGCTATGTACTCTCAGTGGTCACCGATTTGCCCAGTGATACCAGTGCTCTGTACATCATGGATGCCGAGAACCTGGCGGGCGGACCGTTGGCAGTGGCTCAACTTTCTAACCGAATTCCTGTAGGATTCCATGGAGGCTGGCGTCCCGCTGGCAGCTAATAAGGAAAATAACATTATGAGCATTCTCAATCTGATACTGGCGATCCTGCTTCCACCGGTTGGAGCATTCCTTCAAGTGGGCACAAGCAAGCATTTGTGGATCAATATCGTGCTTTGTTTCCTCTTCTGGTTCCCCGCTGTAATTCACGCAGTATGGTTGGTGGCGACACAACAGAAAGGCTGACACTGAACGAAAACAGGGGCCGTTGTGGCCTGCATTAGCACTTTATGGTGCTAGTGCAGTCTTGCAGCGGCCCTTTTTTGTCCCCCTAAAAAACTCCGGCAGATTTTATTTTTTGGTTAAAGATAGGTCAGGCACCAGAAAAAACGCCCAGAACACCAAGCACAGCGCCATCACGACACACAGCACCCACGCCTGCGGGTAACCATAAAAATAGAGCCCCGCCCCTGCGACCAGCGGGCCAACGACCCGCCCCCAGGAACCAGCGGAAGAGGTAGTACCCATCATCCTTCCACGCAGCATCGCCGGTGTCCGCTTCGTCGCAATGCTGTTCAGTATGGGCATTGTAAAAGTCCCGCCGGTGGCGGCGATCAAGAAGGCAGCAATCATAGGTACCGTGGTGGTGGCAAAAATCGCCATTATCAGACCGACTAACATGATGCAGACGCCGGTCCTCAAAAAGCGTAATTCACCCATCCACTGCGAAAGCGGGCCTACCAGCAAACCCTGCAATATCGCCATCATCAGGCCTTGAGCACCGAAAATGATACCCACCTCACGCGCGCCCCAACCCAGTAAATCCCCCACCCACAGTGGCAACAGGTAGGTGATCGCTGTGACACAGGCAGTATGCATCGAGAACTGTAAAACCAGCAGACGATTGCCGTTTTCCGTGAGCATTGCCAGCAGCGACAACGTGGGCTGCGAGCCATGATGTGCCCGATGGTCAGCGCGCTGCTGCGGCCCGTGACTCTCGGGCAAAAAGAACAGTGCGGCGATAATCGCGGCCACAGACATAGTGCCAGCAACGATACAGGGCAACATGAAACTACCATCGCTACCGGCAAGAGTGCCGCCGAGCACCGGACCCAGCACCATGCCCAATCCAAATGCCGCACCCAGCATTCCCATACCCTTGGCCCGATTGGCCGGCGTGGTAATGTCTGCGATCATCGCGGTGGCGACGCCAAAGTTTCCCGCTGCCAAGCCCGCGAAAGTACGAGCCAAGTAAATCATCCACAGCTCAGTCGCCAACGCCAGACCAACATAGGACAGCGCACCGCCGGAGAGACAAATAATCAGCACCGGCTTGCGCCCCAAACGGTCCGAAAGGCGGCCCCAGAATGGACCGCAGACACCAGCGGCCGCAGCGTAGACGACGATCAGAAGCGCTATATCAAGCTTATCGGCGCCCAATTGAGGAGCCATAAACGGCAGTATGGGAATAACGATCCCAAAACCAATCAGGTCCAATAATATGGTGGCAAAAAGAATTGGCATGGGCTTAGCGGGCCTGTTGCGAGCAGGCGCGAGCGCTCTGGAAACTGATCAGTTAGCCGCGCTGCTGGATTTCGTACCCAGACCAACACTGCCTTCTTTGTTGACACGGATGGCTCTGGGCAACTGTGCTACTGAAATTTTAGTTTTCAACTCGTACTTCAATTCCTGCTCCGGTGGCCGCTCCATCATATTGCGAATAAAGCCCAATGAACCCAGCATGCTAGCAGCACCTTCCAGCTCAACCCGCCCCTCACCATAGGCCGGAATACTGATAGGGGCTGAATCGGCACCACTCAACAACTTGCTGCCCTCGACTTCCAATTCGTAATAAACGCCCTCGATATCCAAGGGGATCGCATTAGGATTCACTACGCGCAGGGTAATGCCAAAACGCGCCTCCATGCCCTCGGATTTAAGCGGCTTGAAGCCGACCAATTCGATGGATGGGGCCTCAAACGGATCACCACCTGGATTTAAACCAGCACAGGCGCTTAACAGCACCAGAGCCACTGCTGGCAGCAGTCCCTTTATCAATTTATACACACTCAATCTCCCCAGCTTCACGTTGTGCTCAAGTCATGACCAGCGGCACGGTAAATCACGCGGCGGCCAGCGCCGTCTCATGCCGCGCGCCGCACCGGTGATTACTACCTTCTTATCGTGCATATTGCTTTCTTAGGCAGCTCACCTTAACCGGGCTGACTCTGCCGGAATGTCGGCGCGACCGGCGGTGGCAGGTGTGTCTCTTCCAGACAACGAGCTTTAATTTCTTCGATGGTGCCGCCGAAGTTGAATACCGGTATATCGTCACCGCGCTCGGCTACAAGCTCAGCACGCAGCGCATCAGTGGCCGCGCTATCTACCGCACCGTTGCTGATCACCACGCCGTAACGACGCGCGCCTTCCACAGACACCAAACCCCGTTCAACGTCAGTCATTACCAGAGCGGGATCACGGGCATAGGGATCGCCCCAGCCGCCGCCACCCCAGGTATTGAAGTACAGCACATCACCCACCTTGACCTTGATGCCCTCTACCTTGGCTGGCACCCATTCCTCGCTGCCATCTGCTCGCACCAGCCGCTTGGTCGAGCGCATGCCGGTTTCACCCCCGTTAACACCCCAGGGGTACATCAGCCAGCGCTCATCATGAATACCAATCTCACCATCGCAGAGGAAATGGTAAGCCACGCTCAAACCATTACCTCCGCGGTGCAGGCCGGCGCCACCAGAGTCAATAATTGTCTGGTAAGTCTCGATACGCAGCGGAAAGTAAGACTCAATAAACTCGTTAGGCACGTTGGTGAAACCCGGCCACAGCGAGTGGCCATCGGGACCATCGCCAACCGGTCGACCTGGAATACCACCAAAGCCAATCTGGAACAGTTGAAACCACTCATTCCCCTTGCCCTCACGATGGTCGTATCCGGAATAGAACAGGTGCGGTGAGTCCGAAAAGCCCGCGGCGTTGAGCATCTCCTGTGGTGCGCCCATACCGAGCAGAGCACCTAGTACATCAAAAATACGGCCCAGAGCATGGGTGCGGCCTGACAATGCCGCCGGGTAGTTTGGTTTCAGCAGGGTGCCCTGGGGAATGCGTACATCCACCAGATCGTAGAAGCCGTCATTGAAGACGATCTGTGGGTCAACCACGTTAATAGTGAAAGAGCCGAAGAACATTTTGAACATGTCTTCGTTTAAAAAGAAGTTAACCGAGCTTTGCGCTTGCGGGTCGGTACCCTCAAAATCAAAGATCGCCTTGGAACCTTCTCGCCACAGCTTGCACTGAATTTTGTAGGGCCCCATACCCATGCCATCGTCACACAGGTAGTCGGTAAAGCTGCGCGGCTCTTCCGGCACAATCATTTCGATAATCGCCTTCATTGCCTTATGGTTACGCGCCAGCATGGTGTCCATGGTGGTATACAGCACGTCGTCTCCAAACCGGTCGGACAATTCCAACACGCGTTTGGCAGCAGTATTACAGGCTGCTACCAAAGCATTCAGATCGAAGCGGTTCCATTGTGAGGTGCGCACGTTGTGTAAAATCAGCTCGAGAATATCGCTCTGTAACTCGCCTTTCTTGTAAAGCTTTACCGGCGGAATACGGATGCCTTCCTGAAAAATGTTGGTGGCTTCAATAGGTATAGAACCCGGCACCATGCCACCGTTGTCTGACATATGGCCAAACATCGCTGACCAGGCTATGTGTCGCCCATTCTTGAATACCGGCTTTAACACCAGCCAGTCTGGCAGGTGCGATACCGCCGCATTACAGACATAGGGATCGTTGGTGAGAATGATGTCACCTTCTTCAATCTCGCCGTCGAACACTTCCAGAAACGGACCAATAAAGGAGCCAAACTGGCCGACGACCATTTTGCCCTCGACGTTGGCAATCATCGGAAAGCAGTCGCCCTGCTCACGGATTCCAGGCGACATGGCCGTGCGAAATAGTACCGCGTCCATTTCCTCGCGCGCGTTACGCAGCGCGTTCTCGATGATGTCTACAGTGACGCCCTCGACGTCTACTTTGTTGAGAGGGTCGCTATTGGTTTGCAATATTGTAGCTGGCATGACGTTTCCCTCTAAGCCTTGTTAATCAGCAGGTTGCCCACGGTATCGACCGCTGCGACATAGCCGGGCAGGATCACTGTGGTGGAGTCCATTTCACTGACGATCGCCGGTCCCGGCACGGTCAGCCCTTCATGCAGCTTGCCGCGGTCGTAAATAACAGCGGCATAGGTTTCGCCGTCGTAGTAAAAGCTGGTGTCGTGTAACTTGCAGTCCTCTACCGTCGCCCCAGCCTCGCCGCGAGTAAACTCAGCAATAGCCCGAGTGCGGGCCTTGACCACGGCGCGAATCATCAGGATTTCATGGCCGTCGCCGAGCTTAAAGGTGAAAAGCTGTTCGTGCTCGTCGTCAAAGGTCTGGGTCAGCAGGGCCAGGCCTTTGTCGCGCAATTCCTGCTCGGTGAAGTCCACGGTAATCTGAAACGCCTGTCCCACGTAGCGCAAGTCAGCCTGAAAGGTGACTTCATGGTCGCTGCTGGGTATACCATCTTCGATCAGCGACAGACCACCACGCTCCTGCAGTTCCAGCAGATCCGCCACTAACTGGTCATCACTGACATCTTCGGCCATACGGATATAGGTACGTGTGGCTTCATCCTGGACCTGAGTCGTAGCATCACCGTAGGCACACAGTACGCCAGGTCCCGGCGGCACAATAACCGGCCAGGCATCAGTCAGAATGCCCAGCGCATTGGCATGCAAAGGCCCCGCACCACCAAAGCCAACCAGCGCAAAATCGCGCGGGTCGTAGCCCTGCTCTACCGAGACAAGCCGCAGCGCGCCAAACATGGATTCATTAACGACTCGAATCATGCCTTCTGCGGCCGCTTCCAGTGAAATGCCCATGGCGTCCGCCGCCTTCTGTACCGCTTTCTCAGAGGCCGCACGATTAATTTCCATAGCACCACCGAGTTGCACATCGGAAGGTAGGTAACCTAATACCACGTTGGCATCACAGACTGTTGGCTCCTCACCCCCCTTCATATAACAGGCGGGCCCCGGCACGGCGCCCGCAGACTCGGGGCCCACGCGCAGCGCCTTGGTCAACTCCGGCACAAACGCTATAGACCCACCGCCGGCACCCACTGTGCGGACATCCACGGAGGGAGCACGAACCCTCACATCACCAACAATAGTTTCACGCCTCACTCTGGCTTTGCCATTCTGGATCAGTGCCACGTCAGTAGAGGTGCCGCCCATATCAAAGGTCAGAATATTGTCGAACCCGGCTCGACTACAAAAATACATCGCACCCGCGACGCCACCGGCAGGGCCCGACATCAGGAGATTAACGGGGGACTCAGAGGCGCCGCGGCCAGAGGCCAGGCCGCCGTCTGAGCGCAGTATCGATAGTTGGGTATCTTCTCCCAGTCGATCCGCCAGAGACCGCTGCAGGTTCTCAACGTACTTGGCTACCTCAGGACGCACATAGGAGTTAACGACCGTGGTTTCGGTACGCTCGTACTCCTGCATCTCAGGTACTACATCGCTGGAGATGGAAATCGGCATATCACTAAAAATCTCACGGGCAATCTTGGCAGCCCGCTGTTCATGGGCGCCATTGATATAGGAGTTGATGAAGCAAATGGTCAGCGCTTCCACTTCCCCTTTGGCATGCAGCGCCTGCAAACTTTCACGCAGCGCTACCTCGTCCAAATCTGTCACCACAACGCCGTCGGCACCGATGCGCTCAATCGCGCCAATGGTCAATTCCAGCGGCGCCAGCAAGGGGTCTTTCATGAAACCAACCCAACCTCCCAGGCCGCCCGGACAAAATGATCGCGCCACTTGTAAGGTATGCTCATAACCTGCGGTAGTCACCAGCCCAACGCGAGCACCACGTCCGGTCAAGACAGCATTGGTTGCAACGGTGGTACCGTGCATCACCAACTTGATGGCCTGCGGATCAACCTGTGATTCATCGCAAATTCTGGCGACGCCGTTAAGCACGCCTATGGAGGAGTCCTCAGGGGTTGACGGCACTTTTGCAGTCCAGGTTTCGCCACTGTCTTCATTAATCAGCAGCAAGTCGGTGAAAGTACCGCCCACATCTACGCCTAATCGATAACTCATGCTGTTTGATTCCTCGAGTTTTGGTCTGTCTATTCTAGTCTGTTAAATACGCGGAGGTGTAGCGGTTCCCTATCACTGCACTAACGACACAGCACGCCTACAGCGTACCTTTCTCAATTTGGCGCCGTAACCAGCGGATAGAGTTACCCCCCTGCGGGTGGCCCACAAGTTCGGATACCACATCAACAGCTGCCACCAGCTTTACCAGATCAATGCCGGTCGTAAATCCCATCTGCCCAAGCATAAGCGCTACATCCTCTGTGGCAACGTTACCGGTTGCACCCGGCGCAAACGGGCAGCCACCCAGGCCGCCAATAGACGCGTCAAACTTGCGTATACCTGACTCCAGCGCCGCCGCCACATTGGCCACTCCCATGCCACGTGTATCATGGAAATGACAGCTTAAGCGATCGGCGCCAAACTCTTGGGCAGCCAGTTGGGTCAACCGCTTGACGCCAGCAGGGTCGGCAGCGCCGATGGTATCCGCCAGCACCACTTCGTCAGCACCATGAGCAAACATATCCCGCGCCAGCCCCAGTACCACGTCCTGATCTATCACACCCTCAAACGGACACTCCCAGGCGGTGGCAATACAGGCCAGCGTCTTAACACCGTCGGCCTGCGCCGCCGTCACAATATCTTCACAACCGGCCATAGCTGCTTCGGTGGTCGCATTGATATTCTCGCGATTCATCGTTTGCGAGGCCGCCACCACCAGTTCCACCTGCGTGACGCCAGCGGCAGTGGCCAAATCATAGCCTTTTCGATTGGGAATCAGCGCCGAATAGACCGCAGCACCGACCGGTAGACCCGCCACTACTTCGGCGGCACCCGCCATCGCCGGCACCGCTTTGGGAGAAACAAAGCTGCCTACTTCAATAGCGGGCAAACCGGCTGCCAGCAGCGCTTCTATCAGCCTCAGCCGTTCGGCCGGAGCCAGAGTGCGGGATTGATTCTGCAGTCCGTCTCGGGGACCCACATCGTTGATTGTCACTAATTCTTTCATCGCGCCAGTATACGCTCTCACCGATGTTCATGGACACTATGATAAGTGTTCTGACCATGATTTGTGATAGCTTGGCAGACGCAGATTGCTCTACACTAGAACCATGCAGCATCCCTTCCTATGGCTAAATCCTAAGTCACTACCCCGCCTCCTGGTGGTTCTCACTCTGGTGCTGCTGGCTCTGTCGGCCTGGATGTTGGCACTGGACCAGACTCTGGTTAACGAACAAGCCCCCCAGGGCATCGTCTCCTTTGAGCTGGCCGGCAATGCCGACAAAGCCGCCCGTATTCTTGCCGTTTGGGCGGCACCGCAGCGGGAACAGGCTATGTTTATGCAGGGCATGGATAACCTGTATCTGTTGGTATACCCAACCTGGCTGGCATTAACGCTGACCTTATTGGCGAGCGGACTGGGTCCGCGCAGCCAGCGCCTGGCTCAGGGCCTGGCCTGGCTGGTGTTATTCGCAATACCACTGGACCTGACAGAAAACTACGCCTTATTGGTGCAGTTACGCCACGGCGCCAGCAACCACTGGGCTGCCCTCGCTCTGCTTTGCGCGGTGCCCAAGTTTGGCCTGGTCGCATTGGCGGCGGCCAGTTGTCTGGTGCTTGGTATTGCGCGACTGATACAGCGACTGGGCAAAGCCTAAGCCAACTCAACCCGGTTCCAATGTCGCCAGAAAATTCCTTATTTCAGCCCGGCTGCGTAACTGATAGACGCGACGGGTAGCCGCAGCCTGCTCGCAATAAGCGCGGTAGCGCGGCGTCAGGAGGCGACGGCAGGGCAGCAGCACCCGGTAGCTACTCAGCGTGCTGCGCCACATAGGACTGCGTTCCGGCCAACCCTCTGGCGCTGAAAACAGCCCCTTCAGCAAGCGCTTAATTACCTGCCAGCCATGCAACGGCAAGGGTAAGTCGATATGAATCAGCGTATCGGCCGCATCCAGTCGCTGCCATAAAGTCTCCGGGCAGCCATAACCGTCGATGAGCCAACGCTCCTGAGTCAGAATTTGGGAATGAGCTCGTCGATAATCTGCTGGCGGCACGGCAACGCCGCCGGGCAGCCAGGCCAATTTATCCAGAGTATGTAATGGCAGCCCGGTGTGCTGGGCCAGCGCACGGCTCAAGGTTGATTTACCGCCACCGGCGTTACCAAATATCGCTACTTTTTTCATTTTACTGCAATCCTGCTATGCCCCCGGACTATTGGGCAGGCACAAAAAACCCGCCGGGTGGCGGGTTTAAGATACGTGCCTTAGGCACAGCTAATCCCACCGAAACTGCGGCAG
Source organism: Candidatus Litorirhabdus singularis (assembly GCF_026262625.1). Classification (GTDB taxonomy): domain Bacteria; phylum Pseudomonadota; class Gammaproteobacteria; order Pseudomonadales; family Halieaceae; genus Litorirhabdus; species Litorirhabdus singularis. Next base: position 1,159,483 of record NZ_SHNN01000001.1, on the reverse strand, counting down.
AATAATAATATTCATGGATAACTTCTTCAGACCTTGGCGCATGTCTGGCTCCTTAACTCTTACGATTAGTCTAGCACAGCTTTCCGGGATACATAGACCCTCGCCCGCAGCTCATGTCAGACTGTGAGCGTAGTGACACCATTGCCGGAGAAACCAAGATGATTAAACTGATTTATTGCATCAGCAAACGGGAAGACTTAGACGCCGCGGAATTTTACCGCTACTGGCTACAGGACCATGCGCCGCTGGTGAAATCTGTAGCAGCCGCCATTGGTGCAAGCCGCTATGTGCAGAGTCACACCGCACTCCCGGAGGTGAATGCGATATTTCAGGCGGGGCGCGGACTCGAAGCGCCCTATGACGGTATCACCGAACTCTGGTGGCAGGATCAGGCCGCCTTCGAACAGGGCACTGCCACCCCCGAGGGCGTGGCGGCGGCCCGTCAATTGCAAGCAGACGAAGCAAACTTTATCGACTTCTCACGCTCGCGCATTTTTATGAGCGAAGAGCATGAGATTTTCGACCTTGCCCAGTGAAACCCGCGCATAAACGCCGCGGACTGAAATCAAAACTCAGGAAGGCTCTGATTCACCCCGCTTGCCTCGCGCCTGCCGATGCGCCTCTAGCTGCTGGCGCTGCTCTTCAGTAAGCACCGCCTGCATCTCGTCACGACCGCCGCCGTTGGCACGAATTTCACGCATCTGCTCGACCTGATCATCGGTTAACTGCAAGTGCTTTTGCATACGCGCCAGGCGGTCACCCCCCTTACCTTTACTGGCACGATGCTGCTCCATCTTTTCACGCTGCTCCGCGGTCAGCACCGCCTGCATGTCCTCACGACTGCCGCCATCATCGCGAATCGCCTGCATTTGCTGGACTTGCTCGTCACTGAGCCCTAAATGCTGTTGCATGCGCGCCATGCGATCAGATCCGCCATTGCGATGGCCGTCCGCCAGAACTGACGTCGCCAGTACCGAGCCGGTCAGTAGCAATGTGCTGAAAATTACAGAAATAGTTTTGTTCATAGTGAGCACCTCCTCTGGTGTGAGGTGCTATTGAAGCAAACACCGGCGTGAAGGTATGCAGCAACTGTGCAAAGAAATGTAAAGCGGGATATCGCGAGAGGAAAAAGTCGCATAAAGGAACGGCAAGAAAAACGGGAACAGACTGACGTCTGCTCCCGCGATATGGATTACCAGTTCTTGCGCAGAGTCACACCCCAGGTACGCGGCTCTGAATAGTAAGCATTCAACTTACCGTCCTGCGCGACACCGTCAGCGATGGTGCTAGTGTATTCCTCTTCGGTCAGGTTGCGACCCCAGGCGGTAACGCTCAGATCCAGGTTCTCAAAGATCACTCCGCCACGAAGATTGAACAGCGCATAATCCCCATCCAGCTTCAGTGGGTCATTATTGACGTCAGTCATACGCTCATCGGTATAAACGTACTCGGCATAGATAAAGCCAGAAGCACTGTCGCCGAGGCCAAATTTGTAATCAGCAGCCACTACGCCCACATTCTCCGGGTTGCCAGATACCATGCCGCCGCTGCGATCACAGGAGCCGTCACCGTTATCACCCGGGTCCGCCTCGCCTGTATGCCATGGAGTGGCAATCTGACAGTCGCCTTTCTCGAAGTCAGCGTATTCAGCATCGTTATAGGCGTAAGCAACGGTGAAACCCAAGGAGTCGGTGGCCTGCCAGAACAGGTCGACCTCTAATCCTTGTGCTTCAACCATACCGGCATTTTGCAATGCGAAAGCCGTACCCTGGAAGGAGACAGTCTGCAGATCTTCAGTGTCGGTACGATGCAGGGCAACGTTCAGACGCACAGCCTGATCAGGGAACTCAGCTTTCATGCCGATCTCGTATGACTCGGACGTCTCCGGACCAAACACTGTGGGAATGATCTCCTCAATACGGTCTGTGTTAGTTCCACCGGCCTTGTAGCCAGTGCCGTAAGAACCGTAAAGCATAATGGTATCGGTAGCGAACCAGCTCAGCTTAATCGAACCCGTCACCTCATCGTCATCAATTTCCTCGTCGGCGTCATCCCGCGGAGCCAGTGGAGGGAACAAGTAGAAACCCCAGTTGTCCTGCGTAGGGTCTAACGCAGGCGGCGCATCATCAACAAAGGTATTGCTCATATCTTTGTCTTCTTTGGTCCAGCGCAAACCTGCGGTCAGCACCAAAGCATCGGTGATACTAAAATCGACCTGACCAAAGGCTGCGTAACTGGTGTGCTCCTGCTCCGCTGTGTCGTAGGAGCCATCTCCGCCAATAAACGAGTTGGGTAATGCAGCTAAACCAACCAACGCGGCGGTATCGACGCCGACGATAGTCTCACGATAGGTATCGAGCTCCTGAGAAAAATAGTACAGACCAGCAACGTAGTTAAAGCGGTCAAATTCCTGACTGATGCGTAATTCCTGAGAAAATTGCTTCTGGCTTTGCTCGTTGGTGCGTTTCAGTGCGTCGATATCCATAAAATCAGAATCGACGTCATCGAACGACTCATACTCGCGGTAAGCAGTGATACTGGTCAGCAAAAAGTTGTCAGCCTGCCAGTCGATCTGTGCTGTTAATCCCTTATCTTCATTGGTAGACACCGGCAGGTAACTGTAGGCTACGTCGTAGTCATAAAAATCTTCGCCCAGCAAAACAGTGCCGCCGATATTGTCACGCACGTTAGTGTCTGTGCCGAGCTTACCGGGTACATCATCAGCTTCGAAATTATTCTTTAGGGTCCCATTGCCGCAGCAAACCTCGTCGATTTCCGACATATCGGCAATCACGTGAATACTCAGGTCATCGTTTGGCGTCCACAGCGCCTGCAACCGGCCGCCCCAACGATCCCGGTCATAAATCTTGTCATCGCCAAGGGCAACGTCACTGACAAAACCATCGCGCTGCATACCAAAACCAGTCAGGCGAAATGCCAACACATCTTCAATAGCGCTAATAGAGACTGCACCCTGTGCGCTGAACAGATTGTAATCGCCACCTTCGACCTGCAAGTAAGCACTGCCGTCATGGTCTGGCTTGACGCTATTGACAGAAACCGCACCAGCCGGGGTATTGCGACCAAACAGCGTGCCCTGAGGGCCGCGCAGTACTTCCACCGAGCCGATATCAACCAGGTTATTAATCATTGAGCTCTGGCGAGCCCGATAGACGCCATCAACATAAAGGCCAACCGATGATTCCAGTCCAAAGTTCTGCGAGCTGGTAAACACACCCCGAATACCAAAGGTCGCAGTAGATGAGCTCTGGGTCTGGCCGACCCGCAAACTGGGCGCATTGGCCTGCAGCTCGAACATATCTCGAACACCAGTTTGCTCCAGCATCTCGTTGTTAAAAGCACTAACAGCTACGGGCACATCCTGCAGGTTCTGCTCACGCTTCTGCGCGGTCACAATCACCTCTTCCAACATTTGCGCCTGCACCGTGATTACGCTCATGCAGGCGAGGCTGGCAGCCAGCAGAGTCTTTTGGAACTTATGTTTCATATATAGAGACCTCGTTATAACTTCTTCTTATAAATGCGGTCGCAATCATGAAATACGGGGGTCGAACAAACAAGTAAGGAAACTGTGAATTATGCGGATTTGGAGCCAGGCAAGCGAAGCAGCGTGATGCGTCTAAATGGCGGCGACCCGGGCTCATATCCAATGTTTCTGGAGCGCTGAGCGCCGCTAAAATCGGCACCCGAAAAATAGCGTAGACGAGATGCAAGCAGTCTGTTAGTTTTATGCCAGCATCAGCTATACATGACTCTAATAATTATATAAATAGACAGTCGGAGATATAAATATGCGTCGATACCACGGTCACCTTCCTTTTATTTCAACCCTGCTGGCAGCCGCCGTGCACTCACAAATCAGTTTCGCTCAGGAGGGCTTTCTGGAAGAAGTCATCGTCACGGCGGAAAAACGTGAAACTACCCTGCAAGACACCGCCATAGCGGTCAGCGCCTTTACTCAGGGCGAGCTGGATGCGGGTCTAATCACCAATAACATGGATATCCAGATGAGCGTGCCCAACATGCTCATGAGCAAAGGTTTCTTTACCACGGCCAATATCTCTATTCGCGGCATTGGTAACAACGCGGTCGGCTCATTTACAGATGCCGGCACCGGCGTACACTTTAATGGCGTTTACCTGAACAACGCCCGTATTTTTGAAACAGAGTATTTCGATACGGCCCGCGTCGAAGTCCTGCGCGGACCCCAGGGAACTCTCTACGGTCGCAACACCACGGGTGGTGTTATCAACGTCATCAGCCAAAAACCCACGGAAGAATTCGGCGGCGACCTGCAATTACAATTAGGTGACTACGGCCATACCAAAGTCAAAGGCGCTCTCAACATCCCGATCACCGACAACCTGTGGCAACGCTTCTCGGTCTTTGGACTCAAGCGCGACGGGTTTGTCGAAAACATTTACGATGGTGAAGAGATTGATGATCGGAGCATGTGGGCCATCCGCTCCTCTACCACCTTGCAAATGGGTGAGAACACCGACGCGACATTGGTGATCAACTATTTTGAAGAAGACAGCAATCGTATGCGTGGTGCTGGCACGCTCTGTAAAAAGGACAATGATGGCATACTGGGCTGCCTCCCGGGCAGTCTTCCCAATGAAACCACTCACGGCGGCGCCGGGATTACCGGGCAGTTGATACCGTTAGTTGGGTTAATCACCCAAACACCATACCCAGAGGACGACTTCGCCAACTCCATCAATCCAGCAGACCCGCGCAAGGCCAATCTGGACTTCACACCGCAATATGAAGCTGATGAAACCATAGTCTCGCTGGAGATTAATCACGACTTCGGCAACATGGTGCTGACTTCACTAACCGGCTATCACGAATCTACCCTGGATGCCCGTAATGACTATGACCAGACCGTGGCATCAGAGCCATGGCCTGTGACTGTCACTTACCCAACCGGGCCAGATGGGTTCACGACGTCAGACAGAGCTACCTCAAATGACCGTTCCTATACTACGCCAGAGCAGTGGAGCCAGGAGTTCCGTCTGGCCTCCAATTTTGACGGCGACTGGAATTTCCTGCTGGGTGGCTTTTATCTCGACTATGAATCTACAACCGCCTTCTACGTATACTCGGCAGCGCTCGAACTGGTTGGCGCAACGCTTGGCACGCCAGAAGATCAACGCGTTTTCCATAATGACACTGCCAAATACGAGCTAACCACGAGCGCAATCTTTGGCGAACTGTACTATGACATTACCGACAAACTGGAGATGACCCTCGGCTTGCGTTATACCGATGAAGAAAAAGAAGGTCAGCAGCGCACTATTTACCTGAGTTTTGCAAGCGACCCCAATGCGGAAGGTGGCGGTTATGACCTGTTTAAGGACGACTGGCAAGAAACCACGGGTAAGTTCAACATGAACTATCACATGAACGAGGATGTCATGTGGTTCGGCACGCTGGCGCGTAGCTATAAGAGCGGCGGCTTCAATCCGATCAGTTCAGACAACGACTTGCTAAACCCTGACCTTGGCGGCGATCCCTCGCTAACGAGTTTTGACCCCGAGTACATCAACTCGATAGAGTTAGGTGTGAAATCCCGCCTTTTTGACAACACTCTACAGGCCAACCTTACCTGGTTTTACTATGATTATGAGGGCCTGCAGGTTGCCAAGATTGTCAACCAGACCGCGCTTAATGAGAACATTGACACCGAGGTTATGGGCATGGAGGGCGAGTTCATCTGGGCACCTACCGAGAACTGGCGCCTGACAGCCAATGTGGCCTGGCTGGATAGTGAGCTTGGCGAGTACGAGACCTTTGATCCCGCCGACCCCAACCAGAGAGGGACTACTGAAGGCATCAGCTCCGGCGGTAACTTCAATACGTACGTTGGCGCAGAGTGTCCAACCGGCTGCTCAGGCATCCCGGTAAGTGTCGAGGGCAACAGCCTGCCCAACGCCCCGGAATTCAGTGTTAACCTGCAGGCGGCTTATAGCTTTAACCTGAACAACGGTATGACCGTTGACACAATGCTGATGTATTACTGGCAAGACGAGTTCTATGCACGAATATACAACACCGTGAATGACAAGCTGGAGTCCTGGGACGTATGGAACGCCAATGCGATGCTGACCAGCGCCGACGATGACTGGTATGCTGAGGTTTATGTGCGCAATATCAAAGACGATGACAACCGCACTGGCCAATACTTGCAGGATGCCGCGGTTGGCCTGTATACCAACTACCAATTGATGGAGCCACGCACTTACGGGGTAACCCTGGGTTATCGCTTCTGAGCGGGCGCCACCAGAGTTTAATACGGGGCCGGATGGCCCCTTTTTTTTGCGCTGTCGCCGACCATCGCGCGGCGCGTGATAGGCAGACTGGAAACTTTTATGGAAAAAATCAGCATCTTCGTAGACGTGCAAAACATCTACTACACCTGTCGTCAGGCCTACCAGCGCAACTTCGATTACAACAAATTCTGGGCCGAGGTTAACGACGGACGCGAGCTAGTAGGCGCCTATGCCTACGCGACTCACCGCGGCGACTCAAAACAAATGCAGTTTCAGAACATTCTGCGCGCGATAGGGTTTGAGGTAAAATTAAAACCCGTGCTGAAGCGGCTGGATGGAACCACCAAAGCAGACTGGGATGTAGGTTTGGCGCTGGACGCCTACGAAGCAGCGCAGGAGTGCGATACCGTGGTACTGCTGTCTGGCGATGGCGACTTTGGCTTCTTGCTGCACCGCATCAAGCAACGCTTTGACACTGCCGGTGAAGTCTACGGCGTACCCAGCCTGACCTCCGATCTGCTGATTGAGCAGGCCAGCAAATTTATCCCTATCGATGACCGGCTGCTGCTCTGACCGGCATGGCCATATGCACTCTTAGGCTCGCCCACTGCTGCCTCAGTAACACTAGCGGTACTGCGTCAAATACGGAATCAAAAGAGCATTAACCGCCTCTGACTGCTCCTGCATAACAAAATGTCCGGCGTTATCTATATAGTGAATGTCGGTAAGATTGGGGACACCGCTGCGCATGTGCTCGAAGGCGGCAGCCGGCATCATGTCGCGCACCGGGTCATCGGCACCCATCATGAACAATACGGGGGCATCAACCTTGACGCCCTGATAGCCTTTGGCAATTTGCCAATTGATATCCTGCACTCGGTAAGCACTTAGACCTCCGCGAAAAGTCAGCTCCGCTCCGGCACTGGTATACTCGCCAACAATGTAGTCCATGTCAGCCTCACTCATCCATGACCAGGGCAGGGGCTGCCCCGCCGGCTCCAGGACATCCAGGTATCCGGTGCCATCACTCGGGTAGTTACGCCAGTCGAGAAGATTACCCTTGGCACTAAGCGCCCAATAAAGTCGCGTCAGAAATTCGCGTGGCTGCGCGTTAAGCTCGGCATCAGCTGGGCCAATAGTCTGGAAATAATGCATATGGAAGAAATGGTCCTGCGCAACCAGAGCATACTGCTCGCTGGGTGACAGCGCACTGCCGCCCAATAACTCGACCTCTGAATCCTGGCTATCTCCCACCGCCGATTCAAAATCGTAAGGCACTCCAAACACAACCGCGGCCCTAACTCGCTGCGGCGCCCGCGCGCAGATATTCCAAACCAGCGGTGCACCAAAATCCTGGCCAATGAAAATTGCCTGCTGTTCACCCAGCACGTCGAGAATGCCGAGGATATCTGCTACCTGAGTCTGACTGTCGTAGGCACTGAATTCCTGCGGTCGGTCGCTGCGCCCGTAGCCACGGGTATCCACCGCCAAAGCTCGGAAGCCGGCGGCTGCTATCGCCGGCATCTGCTTGCGCCAGCTATACCAGAGCCCAGGGAATCCATGACACATAATGACCAGCGGCCCGGAGCCCAAACTGGCAACATGAAGCTCAATGCCGTTAGTGCTTATTTGCAAGTGCTCTACAGAATCTAGCATCAGCTCACCCCCTCCATGCCACTAACGCCCGCTCGAGCCCGCCCGTCGAACCACGATATTGTGTTCGCTACCATCCTCGGGAAAGGCGGGTATATGGGTATCATTAATAAACCACAGTTGATCGCCTACGGTGATACGCACGCTCAGCCCATAGGTTCGCCGCGGCACAATCTGCGGCGGAAAATAATCCAGAGAGAACGCATAGGGCGGTCCACTCTTCGCCTCAACGATCGTTTCAGCGAGCACCGTCGCCTTCACATCCTGCAGGGACTGATCCTGTAATTGCACGGTGACCAGCGCTCCCGGGGGCAGCGCGATGCGCTCCCTATAGGTCACCGTACCTGACAAACTGGCTTGCTCCGGCACTTTACCCTTGGTCGCCGAGCAGGCTACCAGAACCAGCGCCAGAACAAGCAGCATTAGCAAACGAAGCTGTTGCGAGCACCAGTGCGCCCACCCAAAACTGTTAATTTCTTTCTTGTTGCTCACTGTCATACCTCCACAACCAGAACTAGCTGGCGGCCGTCATAGATTCAAGCATCGCCTTCATTTGCGCATGCAAAAAATTAACCGCTTTCAACGGCCGCACCATTACCTTAAATTCTACAATCTGTCCGGCGTTGTTAAAGCTTATAATATCAACCCCATTAATCATAACGCCTTCATTCTCAACACTGAATTCCAGCACCATCTGATTGCCATCGACGATTTCCTTGGTGTAAGCGAAACCCTCCACCGTCAATACCTGCATCGCCGCCGCTAAATACAACTTGGTCAGCGCCTTACCTTCTTGAGGGGTATGCACAATCGGGGAATGAAACACACAGTCATCCGCCAGCAGTGGGTCGAGCAGATCGGGATCTTTGCCAGCAACTACTTCGTGCCAGCGTTCCAGGTTAGTCATAGCCTATTCCTTGTCCTAGTTGTCATCAGGGCACCAGAATCGTGGAGCCGGTTGTTTTACGCGCTTCCAAATCACGGTGCGCCTGCTGTACTTCCGCCAGAGGATAACGCTGATTGATATCTACTGTGATAGCCCCACTTTCGACCTTGGCCATCACATCAGCCATGCATTGGCGCATCTCGTCAGTATCTGCGGTGTAACTCATCAGTGAGGGACGGGTAATGAATAGAGAGCCCTTGGCGGTGAGCGTTTGCAGGTCGAGCGGCGCTGGCGAGCCTGACGCATTACCAAAACTGACCATCAAACCACGGGGACGCAAGCAATCCAGTGACATCTCAAACGTATCTTTGCCAACACCGTCGTAAACCACTGGCAACATACTGCCAGCGGTAATCTCACGCACGCGCTCGACTACGTCTTCGGTTCGATAATTAATCACATGCTGATAACCATGACTACGCGCCAGGTCAGCCTTCTCATCAGAACCCACCGTACCTATTACATTAGCGCCGATACTTGCCGCCCATTGGCCAAAAATCAGCCCGACACCGCCAGCAGCGGCATGAAACAGGCAATGCTCACCGGCCTGCAAGGGGTAAGTACGTTGTAACAGGTATTCAACCGTACCGCCTTTTAGTGCCACAGCCGCTGCAACATCCAGATCCACGCCATCGGGCACTTTAACCAAACGCACGGCGGGCAAATTGAGAGCCTCCGCATAAGCACCAAACCCCGCCGCAAAATAGACCACGCGGTCACCTACCTGCAAGTCGGTTCCTTCACCGACCGCAGTCACCTCCCCGGCCCCTTCGAGACCAATACCTGTCGGCAGCTGCAGTGGATATAGGCCGCTGCGGTGATAGGTATCAATGTAGTTAAGCCCAATAGCATGGTTCTTGACCGTAACCATGCCAGGACCCGGTGGAGACAGTTCCAGAGTTTCAAACTGCATCACTTCAGGACCACCGGTTTGGTGAATACGCACTGCTTTAACCATAGTTTTTTTCACCCTCAGAGTTTAAGCTGATCTCTCTATTTTGCCGTGAGCTTAGCACGTGTCTGCATTTAGCTACGAACATTCACCCTATCCCGTCCGGCAAGATCTGCAGCAGGTCTATCGAGACTATTGGAGTATGTTGTCGCACCCGGGCAACTGGTGGAGCGGTACTGAACGGGTTGCCATAGCCAATGAAGTTCGCCAGGCGACTAGCTGTGAATATTGCGCTCAGCGTAAGCAGGCGCTTTCGCCCTATAACTTCGCTGGCCAGCATACGCACGCTGGTGAACTGGATGAACTGACTGTTGATGCGGTGCACCGGATTATCACTGATCAGGCTCGCATTACCCAAGACTGGGTAGACTCTCTGGAACAGACCGGGATGCGCCCGGAGAAATACGTCGAGTTGTTGGGCATTGCCGTTACCGTGTTCAGCATCGACGAGTTTAACCGCGGCTTGGGACTGACGCCTGAACCGCTGCCGCCAGCACACCCCGGCGAGCCGAATCACTATCGACCGGCTCAGGCTATAAGAGGCACGGGTTTCGTGCCAATGCTGCCCACACAAGGCGCCACCGGCCAAGAAGCAGATCTATGGGGCGACCACACCGCCAACGTGCTGCGTGCGCTCAGCGTTGTACCTGATGCCGTGCGCGGATGGTTCATGGTCGCTGCCGGGCAGTATTTGGACATGGCGGGCATGATGCAGTTCAGCGGCGACCACGGTCGGGCCATCAATCGTATGCAAATGGAACTTGTTGCCGGCAGAGTGTCTGCCATCAACGAGTGCTTTTACTGAACTACCTCACACGCAACGATGCTCAGTCTGAGTGCCGATATGACCAAGACCGACGTTAACCTGCAAATGATAAATGGCGATAGCAGCGCCACAGCGGGTGGCCTTGAATACGCCCTCGAACTGATGGTGTTCGCGGAAAGTCTCGCCCGCCGTGATGAAGCCGCGCTGACCACTGCGCGCGAAGCACTGGCGAGCGCAGCTGGCAGCGCCGTGCTAGTAGACGCTGCAGCGGTGGCGGGAAATTTCCAGCGCATGGTGCGCATAGCCGACGCCGCCGGCATTCCACTCGACGAACGCAACATAATTGCCACAATTGATATACGCGAGCAGCTGGATCTGCAGCGTTTTGGCTCTGCCGCCAATAGTCGCAGCACCACGCTCAGCGATCGCCTCAAAGCTGTGTTCATGAAACCCTTAATGAAATTTGTAATGCGGCGCATAGATCGCAAAGCTAACACCGGAAACCACTAAAACTATGCGTCACGGTAACTTTGACTCCAACACAGAGGGTACTGCCAACTGGCGTATCATTAGTCATCTATGGCCCTACCTGGCCGAATCAAAGTCCCGGGTCCTACTGGCGCTCGCCTGTCTGATTCTGGCAAAGGGCGCGTTACTGACCATTCCCTTTCTGCTCAAACATCTGGTCGATATGATGGATGGGCAGACCATGGCGCAAACTGGGGCCACTCTCGTGCTGGGATTAGTACTAGCCTACGGTGCCGCGCGCTTTTCCAATGTCTTTTTTGGCGAGCTGCGTGACACTATTTTCGGGCGTGTTACCGAACGCGCCATGCACCGGATTGGTCTTAAGGTATTTCGCCACGTGCATGCGCTTGATCTGGACTTTCACCTCAACCGGCGCACCGGCGGCCTGGCCCGGGATATTGAGAGAGGGACCACCGGCATCAGTTTTCTGATGCGGTTTTTCGTCTTTAATATTGCACCCACAATATTCGAAATTGCCATGGTAGTCGGAATTCTCTTATGGGGTTACGGGCCCAGCTTTGCCGTGATTACTCTGGCTTCAATTATTGCTTACGGCGTGTTTAGTTTGCGCGCAACTGAATGGCGCACTCGTTTTGTGCGCGAGATGAACGAGGCGGACTCAGCCAGCAATACGCGCGCCATCGACAGCCTGATGAACTTTGAGACGGTCAAATACTTTACTAACGAAAACTTTGAAGCTGATCGCTACGACGTCGAGCTAACGCGTTGGGAATTGGCGCGGCGCAAAAATCGACTCTCCTTGTTTGGACTCAATGGCGGACAGGCTCTTATCATTGCGGTCGCACAAACCAGCATGATCGGTCTGGCGGCTTTTCAGGTGCGCGCTGGTGAAATTACCGCGGGAGACTTTATTCTCATCAACCAGTTCATGCTGCAATTGTTCATGCCCCTGGGTTTTTTGGGTTTCGTGTTCCGCGAGATCAAAGGCTCGCTGGCGAACATAGAGAATTTGTTTGATCTACTGGCGGAAAAACCACTGATCACAGAACAGCCTGACGCAAAACCACTGCAGGTCAAACGCGGCGGCATCCTGTTCAGTAAAGTCAATTTCAGCTATCGAGAAGACAGAAGCATTCTGCATGAGGTAGACCTGGCTATCGAGCCAGGACAGAAGGTCGCGGTAGTAGGCACCAGTGGCGCCGGCAAATCGACATTGGTAAAACTCCTGTTCCGTTTTTACGATCCCGCAGGTGGGCGTGTTCTAATCGACGGGCAAGACATCAGCGGTGTCTCATTGAGCAGCCTGCGCGAAGCCATTGGCGTAGTACCTCAAGATACCGTGCTATTTAACGACAGCATCTTCGAAAACATTCGTTATGGCAACCCAGATTCCAGCGATGCCGAAGTGATGGAAGCGATCGAACTCGCCCACCTCGGCGAGTTTATCCGCCAGTTACCACAAGGCCACGCAACCGTCGTCGGCGAGCGCGGGCTGAAGCTCTCCGGTGGCGAAAAACAGCGGGTCTCTATCGCTCGCACGATATTGAAACGCCCACCTATAATGGTTTTTGATGAAGCCACGTCCTCCCTTGACAGCAAGTCGGAACAGGCCATTCTCGCGGCTCTGTCAGAAATTTCTCGCGATCACACAAGCCTGGTCATCGCCCACCGGCTATCGACAATTGTCGATGCTGACAAAATTGCCGTGCTCAACCTGGGCCGCATCGTAGAACAAGGCACCCATTTGGAGCTCCTCGAAAAGGACGGCGTGTATGCCGGACTCTGGGCAGCACAGCAGCAACAGCGCCAGCAGTAGATCTGAGAGCAAGACCACGTCCATGCGCAAAATTATTCACATAGACGCAGATTCATTTTATGCCTCAGTCGAGATGCGCGACGACCCCAGCCTCCGCGACAAGCCCATCGCTGTCGGCGGACACTCTGACCGCCGTGGCGTCATAGCCACCAGTAATTATGCTGCCCGCAAATTTGGCGTACGCTCGGCAATGTCATCGGCGCGCGCCTTACAGTTATGCCCGCAGCTGACTATCGTCAAACCACGTTTCGAAATTTATCGCGAGGTATCGAAGCAGTTTCATGCCATTTTTCATGACTACACGGATATCATTGAACCACTGTCGCTCGACGAGGCTTTTCTGGATGTCTCTGAATGTACCCGGTACGACGGCAGCGCGACCTTGATTGCCAACGAGATTCGTCAGCGGATTCGCGAAGACTTGCAAGTGACTGCCTCGGCAGGTGTGGCGCCCAACAAGTTTCTGGCCAAGGTGGCCAGCGATTGGAACAAGCCCGATGGCACTTTCACTATAGCGCCGGAGCAGATAGCTGAATTCGTTAAGCAGTTGCCCGTGTCGCGCATCATGGGTGTCGGCAAGGTGACCGGGAGGCGCCTGCAAAAACTGGGCGTCATTACCTGTGGTGATTTACAAACCATACCCGTACCTACCTTGGCCAAACACTTCGGTAAATACGGCCCACGGCTGGCTGAACTGGCATACGGCCACGACGAACGCAGCGTCAAGACCAGCCGCCAACGCAAATCTATCAGTGTCGAACACACCTATCCCGAAGATATCAGTAATGAAGCCGACATTGTCGCCGCGGTAGCAGACCTGCTGGAGGAACTGGCCCGCCGCTTCAGCAAGATCGAGAATGAGTATCAACCGACCAAGCGCTATGTGAAGGTCAAGTTCGACACCTTCACCCAGACCACTCAGGAAGAAATTATCAGCGGCGACTTAAGCCATTGGCAGAGCCTGCCTGACTACCAACGGTTAATACGCAGCGCCTGGCAACGGGAGCAAAAACCGGTACGATTGCTGGGAGCGGGCCTGCGCCTGCAACCCGGGCAAAACTATAGCGACCAGCAGTACGAGCTATTCGATGACTGAACCGAGTCCCTTTATTCGAGTAATACAACGTCGCGAGGTGTTGTTACTGTCGTTCGGCGCGATGATTGGCTGGGGCTGGGTGTTGCTCACCGGCACCTGGATCAGTCGCGCCGGAACCATGGGCGCGATAACCGCGTTCGCGTTTGCCGGCCTGGAGGTGCTGTTGGTTTCTCTGGTGTACGCAGAATTGGTGACAGCTATGCCCAAGGCAGGTGGAGAACACGTTTACACTTATAGAGCACTGGGTCGCAAGGCGTCGTTCATCTGTACCTGGTGTCTGATAATGGCGTATCTAACCATACCCACTTTTGAGGCAGTCGCCCTACCGCAGGCCATGCAGTACCTAATACCCAACATACAGCAGGGTTATCTGTGGCAGTTTGCAGGCGGTGAGGTTTACTTACTTCCTGCTGTGATCGGCGCAGCAGCAGCCGTGCTGGTCACCGTGGTCAATATCCGCGGTATAGCCCTGACGGCCCTGGTGCAAAGCGTTGCCAGCGTGGTCATTTTGCTCATTGGCCTGTCTCTGGTCATGGGCACCTTGGAAAACGGCAGCACCACTAACATGCAGCCGCTTTTCAGGGACGGCATCGGTGGCGTGTTCAGCGTGCTTATCCTGGTGCCTATGATGTTCATTGGCTTTGACGTTATCCCGCAGTCGGCTGAGGAAATCGATTTGCCGCCGGCACAGATCGGTAAACTGCTGGTGCTATCAGTAATGATGGCGCTAGCGTGGTATGCGTTGATGATTCTGGGCGTCGGCATGAACCTGTCACCCGAACAGCGCGAACTCAGCACAATGGCCACCGCCGACGCCAATGCCGCAGCTTGGGGTTCCCCCTTAATGGGCAAGATTCTGGTACTGGGCGGTATCGCCGGCATCATGACCAGTTGGATTGCCTTCGTACTGGGTTGCAGCCGCGCCATCTATGCGATGGCAGCTTCGGGCATGTTACCCGCCTTTCTGGCGGAGATTCACCCGCGCTATCACACCCCACACAACGCGATTTTGGCGATCGGAGCGCTGAGCGTAATCGCACCATTCTTTGGCAGCAGTCTGCTGATCTGGCTCGTCAACGCCGGCGGCTTCATGTTCGTGATTACCAACTGTCTGGTGTGCTGGGCCTTCTTGCGCCTGCGCCGCACGGAGCCCGAGTTAGAGCGTCCGTTTAGGGTGCGGCATGGCAAGCTAGTTGCAACCACTGCACTGGTGCTAGCACTGGCTTTGCTATTGGTATTCATGCCGGGTTCACCCGGAGCACTAAGCTGGCCGCATGAGTGGTTTATGTTGCTGCTGTGGTCTGGGTTGGGAATCGTGGTCTGGTACCGTGTGGCGCGCAAGGTTTCTGCCCCGCCAGCCGAGCCTAACTGACCAGAAGACACGAGACGCGGTTGGCGCCACTGCCGATTTAATGAATCTGAGTATCATGTCGAAGGGTAATGGCAAACCTCATTCCTGACGCTGGCCATGCCTAGTGAGAATGCTAGACTAGCTCATAAGATTCAGGCGCGAGGCAATCACACTTGACCACAGGCATTACCACTCATCACAGCGCGGCCGCCTCTGCAGTCCGATAAGCACGGCTACTATAATGTCCTCCCTGAATTTTGCGCTCGCACTCTGCCTGATACTAACTCAGCACTTACTAACCTATGCTGCCGCCGCGCAAGAGCTTACCGCCGATGATGTTAGCCGTGTCTCGCTAGAGACCAACCGCCCACAGCAGCAGGCGCCAAAACAAATCACAGCAGTCTCAAATGACGATACAGAAATCGTCTGCGACCAGGATGAAATTGCCTCCGAGGCAGCCGAGACACGGGGTCTGGCGAATGACGACAACGTCAGCTACCGCTGCCGTACCGGAGATAAGAAGCTGGGCGAAGATAACGACTCCCAGCGCGGTAATAAGGAACTGATCGGCCTGCGCCGCGACCTGCTGGAGCAATCGGGCCAGGGTAGTGAAGAGCGCGTCATCACCCTCAACAGGGATAACGCTGAGCTCGCCGGCATGCAGCCCTCGAACATGGATCAGCTAAGCGACATCGCCGAGACCCCTGATGCTGGACGCGGTGCTACGCAGACCCGCCGGTTGCCCTTCAAAGGCTATGTCAGCTTTAGGGCCAACACCACATTCACCGACGACACCGTAAAGCTCACGGACGCTGGCAGTCGCCTGGGCGGTATCGTGGTTAAAAAGACTCAATCCGGGCAGGAGCTTACCGGACATATCGAAATCGGTGCCAACTTTTTTGACGACGAGAGCGGCGCGATCAGTCCCGATTCAAACAGTATCGATAACCTGGATGTGCGCGTTTTATATCTGTCCTATGGCTGGAACGGCATGAGTGTCGAGGTCGGCAAGAACTGGTCGGTATACCATGATATTGCCGGGCTGACCGACCGCCTGATTTCCCTCGGGGGACGTGCACACGGTGTTTACAATGCTGGAACCGACGGGGCTGCGGCGGGCACCGGCCGAGCCACCAATTCGTTGCAACTGCGCTCTGGTGAAGGTCAGTGGCAATGGGGCTTACAGGGGCAATTGAACACCGAAATACCAGACCTGGAACAGAGCGTCGACTACAAATACGGCTACGCCGCCTCCCTGCTATGGAAGAACCTGGCGGGCTTTAGTGTGGGCGGTGCGTTTAACAACGCCAGCGTCGACGATGTTACGCCGGAGATGCAAGCGCGCGGACAAACCGGCGACAGCAGCGCCGCTGTGCTGGGACTGCAATGGAATAATAATTTGTGGACCATAGCCGCCACCGCTTCGGTTACCGAGAATCTGGAAGCCGACGACGAGGGACAGTACTTTGACAGTCGCGGTTACGAGCTTTACCTGGGCTACAGCTTGAGTGACGATTACCGATTCAGGCTCGCTTACAACGGGCTGCAACCCAATGGCAACGCCTATACCGGCACATTTGACCTCAACGACACCTATATTTCACTGGACTACCAGTTTAACTCCAATCGCCTGGCAGACATGATCTACCTGGAATATCAATGGAGCAATGGTCAGCTTGCTGACGGCAGCTCCAGCCCGGACATCCTGGTACTGGGGTTTCGCTACAACTTTGTTTATTAGCGCACCGGGCGCGACTGCCGTTAATGCATACGACCGGGGCATGCCATCCTCACGCGAGGGTGGCAATATCGAGCCATGCGGACAGATAGGTAAACCCGCGGAATTGGAATCAGCATAGGGCCTTCCTTAAGCGAGCGACGCCAAGCAGAATAGGGCGAGCTGAGTTTCAAAATTTACCGATCGTCAGGCTGGCCTGACGAGACACGTTAGCTATAGAGGTAGCAGGTTATGACATACAGCGTTGTGCAATGGGCCACAGGAAACCTGGGGCGGGCGGCTATCGAAGGTATTGTTTCTCACCCCGACCTGGAGCTGGCAGGGGTATGGGTGCACAGCCCGGAAAAGGTCGGACTCGATGCGGGTGCGCTCGCCGGGCACCCGGATTGGGATACTGGCGTCAAAGCCACCAATGATATTGAAGCTATCCTCGGCTTGAAGCCCGACTGCATTCTCTATAGCCCACTGCTGCCGGACGAGAAAGAGTTAGCGCGTTTTTTGCAAGCCGGAATCAACGTGGTCACCCCGCTGGGCTGGTTCTATCCGGCACATCTCAATACCAGCACACTGGATACCGCCTGCGCATCAGGCCACTCAACACTGCACGGCACCGGCATACACCCCGGCGGAGTGACGGAGAAGTGGCCGCTGATTATGTCGGGCTTTTCTCGTGATGTTACCTACGTTAGCTGCGAAGAGTACTCCGATTGCCGCACGTACGGGGCACCTGATGTACTCCACGACATTATGCTGTTTGGTAAAACACCCGAGGAAGCCAAAAGCAGTTTCATGCTGGATTTTCTGGGGCTCGGCTTTGGACAGTCAGTGCACATGATCGCCGATGCCATGGGCTTTACCCTGGACCAGGGCTTGCAGGCAACCCACGATATCGCGCTGGCAACCGCACCTATCGACACCCCCATGGGTGTTATTGAACCGGGACTGCTGGCCGCGCAGCGCTTTCGCTGGCAAGGCCTGGTAAACGGGGAACCGGTGATCAAGGCTGAGACCAACTGGTATATGGGCACCGACAATATTGAATCTGGCTGGTTCGACGGCCGCGCGATTGAAGAAAAAGGCGAATGTTTCTCCATGAAAGTAGAGGGTGATCCTCCCGTGTATATCACAACACACGGTATCCACCCGACCCGCGATATGGACTGGGCACAGGTGCAAAAACGCAACCCCGGCATGGTGGCGACGGCCATGCATTGTGTCAACAGCATACCGGTTGTGTGTCAGGCCGGACCGGGTATCAAGACTTATCTTGACCTGCCCATTGTGGTTGGCAAGGCGCGGGTTTAGCCGGGACATAAAAAAGCCCGGCACAGGCCGGGCTTAAAAGAACAGATACCGCGGACCTAGTTGTTGGGCCGGGACATCGTCTCCAGTTCGATCAGACGATTCAGCGCTTTTTGTTTCTGAAAAGTACCGTAATTGATATCGGCGGCACTCAGGCTGCTGCCAGGCTGGAACGGATAGTCGTCCATGGTATCAAGGAATTCCTTGATGTAAGCCTGGGCAGGCACAAACGTCCACATGTTATCGGCAAACCAGCGCATATAACCCATTTCTGCCTCATGCGGCGCTTTCTCATAGGGGTCAGCGCGTAAGTTCACCAACACTGGCCAGGAAGATACTCGACGGGTTCCGGTGGCAATGTTGCCATCGATGGTCGCAAAGTGAATTTTCCAATCCTGCACGCGAATAGCATTCAGCTCGCCGCCCTGACCAAAGTAGAAGATTTCTTCCCGTGGGCCTTCCTCTGCCTTGCCCTGAAAGTAAGGCAGAAAGTTGTAGCCATCCAGATGGACCTTGAACTTCT
This sequence comes from Candidatus Litorirhabdus singularis, assembly GCF_026262625.1. Lineage (GTDB taxonomy): Bacteria > Pseudomonadota > Gammaproteobacteria > Pseudomonadales > Halieaceae > Litorirhabdus > Litorirhabdus singularis. The sequence goes on along the minus strand of NZ_SHNN01000001.1, from coordinate 1,140,555 downwards.
TGCCGTTGGCACGGTGGCCCTTCATCAGCTTTTCCTTGATGTCGGGCTCACCGGCGGCGGCCAGCAATGTGGGCAGCCAGTCTTCATGAGAGATAATATCGTTAAAAATGGTACCGGGCTCAATCACTCCGGGCCAGCGGATCGCCTGGGGGACGCGAAACCCGCCTTCCCAGGTAGTACCCTTTTCACCGGTAAACGGCGTAATGCCACCGTCTGGCCAACTGAAGGTTTCAGCGCCGTTGTCGGTCGAGTAGATAACAATCGTATTGTCTTCGATGCCAAGCTCTTCTAACTGCGCCAGCATGCGGCCAACCGCATCATCATGCTCAACCATCCCGTCCGGATACAGACCAATGCCGGTAATGCCCTGATACTTGGGCTGTAACCGCGTCCACACGTGCATCCTGGTGGCATTCAGCCAGACAAAGAAGGGCTTGTCGTCTTTCACCGCATTCTCAATGAACTTTTCCGCGGCGCCCTGGAACTCCTGATCAACAGTTTCCATGCGCTTGCGGGTTAGCGGGCCGGTATCTTCAACTTTGCCATCCGCATAGGCGTGGAGTACACCACGCGGGCCATACTTTTTGTGGAACTCGGGATCTTTCGGGTAGTAATAGGTCTCTGGCTCTTCCTCTGCATTCAGGTGATACAGATTGCCAAAAAATTCGTCAAAGCCGTGATTGGTTGGCAGGTGCTGGTCTTGGTCCCCGAGGTGGTTTTTACCAAACTGGCCAGAGCGGTAGCCATGATTCTTTAGCAGGTCAGCAATGGTGGGCGCCCATTCAGGTATTCCGTGCTCGGAGCCCGGCATACCAATCGTCAACAGGCCGGTACGAAACGGGTGCTGACCGAGAACAAATGAGGCGCGACCCGCAGTACAACTTTGTTGCGCATAGGAATCGGTGAACATAGCGCCTTCACGAGCAATGCGGTCAATATTGGGAGTCTTGTAACCCATCACGCCGTGGTTATAGGCGCTAATATTGTGCACCCCAATGTCATCACCCCAGATAACCAGAATATTGGGCTTATCGGCAGCTAAGGCGGCCACACTCGTGAACAACACAGCGGCGGCGCAAAGTGTTTTCTTAATAAATCGGAGTTTCATGAGGTTTACCTCTTTTAGTTATCAAAGGTGTTGGTAGCCCGGCACTGACCTGCCCAGATTCGGCCCAGCTCCAGACCGAGCCCACAGTAGTCACTAACTATAGTGCAGGCATTGTCAGTGTAAAGTTAATGCGAATTGAGTCCTCGACCGCTGGACCCGGGTAATCGTCGTATATGAGCGCAGTCTGGTACTCCGCATAAATATTGATACTGCTGTTGGGTCGCACTATCACCCGACCAACACGCACCCCAATGGGCAAATACACCTTTTTGGAATCCCAGTCGTAACGCGCGACCATATCGCCATTACCAATAAACCAACCGTTGCCCAACTGATAGTTCAGAAACGGTGCAATTCCCAGCGGCTGGGTGTCCGATTCACTGGGTGGCAAAGCTTCAGGGTCAACTGCTCGCCAAGACTGAGTCAGCAACACGCCATAGAACCAGTTGCCGGAGGTATTGACCCAGGCACCAGCAGCGCCATAACCCCACTCATCCTTGGCAACCTTCTCGTCTCCCGGTGCAGTGATAAGCGGCCCCAGCCCCATGCGACCGGTACCCCAGTCCCAGGACTTTGGAATGATCAGGCCAAACAATTCGGTGTTGCCGAAACCTGAGTCGCCATTGCTGTTTTCATAGTGCCGTAGTGTCAAACGCGGCAGCAGCGTGAAGGAGTCAAATTTTATCGGTGCGACAATTCTGGCCTGCACAAAATTGTCAGAGCCCTGGGGCCGCGGTTCGCCGTTTACCGTATCGTCATGGTAGTTAGGCATGCTCTGATAGGCAAACTGATAGCTCCACTGCGTAGCGGTAGAGTCCAACGCCTTGCTGACGTCGTCCTGCTCGGCCTGCTCGGCCTGCGCCGGAGACGCCATCAGCGCACCGAAAACCAAAGCAGCTACCGCAACGTCAATCACCCTAAACACTGACATATCGTCTCTCCGATAAATCTCAAGGTTATAGTATGGCAGCTTCAGAGCGGCGACGTTATAGTGCAAAAATGTCAATTAAGCGCGGATTGATTTCGCTCAACTTAATCTAAATAAAAAATACCAAAGACTGACAAGGGCCAGGCGGCAGAACCGCCTCAGCAGAACCTTTTACTTCGCCTTAATCGGAGGCAGTCCAGCCTCGCTGCGCTGCTCGTCCATGCCCTGACGCAACAGGTCAGCCCAGCGCTTGAACATCCGCTTGGCGTCAGCCCGGTTGGTGACACTATTGGCCCAGCGCGCGTAACCGTAATCTTGCATATTACGACGGTCGACAATACGGGCAATAATTTCACCGCTGACAGAATCATATAACTCAAGGTACAGCGTGGCCGATCCCGCAGATGCAACGTATTGTGTGACGCGTCCCGCCGATTTTATATCTGGCGCGGTAATCTGCAGGTCGATCAACGCTGGGCGCATAATCATTACATTGTCATCGGCTTCGGTAACAAACTCGTAGCCGCCTTCTTCATCCAATTCTTCTCTGAAAGTTTCGTACAACAATTCTGCCGCTTCGACCTTAATCTTCTCAATATCTTTCTTTGGAATGCGCCGACCAGCTACCTTGGTGTCCCGCTCCCAATTTTTCTTGAACGCGACGTAAGCATCCAGCATCAAAAAGCGCTCGTAAACGCTAAAGTCCGCGTCCGGCTTGGTGTAAAGCAGGGCGACTTTGGAGTCAGTATCCAGGTGCAGGCCATCATGGCTTACTTCCGGCGCGTCGCCGGACTGCACTGACAGCGTTGAGATAGCCGCAAAAGCAATTGCGGTGATAAAAAGAGCGGTCAGCTTTCTCACGGAAGATACTCCGGACTGCGCTCTGGCAATAGATTGTTTAAACATTGGGAGCTCCTGGTTAGATTAATCTAAGTATTCTTGCGGTCAGCTGTGATGTCAGCCTTTGCATACTGACTGATTCCACGGTCAACCAGTAAACTTGTATACGTAAATAATTTTCTACAATATCACATAAATTTAGTACCAAAACTAACGTACCAAACCGTTTCCTCGGGCCCCTTGGCCACATCCAGCCCCATGTTCAAGCCCAACTGTCGCACTGCCAGATAACGAAATCCCGCGCCATAAGAAACATGGGTTTCCGCGTCCCCCAGATTATCACGGTCTTGCGTGGCCTGTCCGGCACCGGCAAATCCAAGCAGCTGCCAACGCGGATGCAGCGACCACGCGCCCTGCACTTCAGCAGTTACCACGTTCTCACCCTGATAACGCAGGGCCGGAATACCCCTCATCGAGATAAAAGGTAGAGCCCAAAATGGCGCGTCACCGCTGAGAAAACTGGCGTCCAGGCGCAACCCGACTGCCAGCGACTGCCACGGGGTAAAGTGCACCTGATTTTTTAAGTCCAGCAGATTATAGTCGAAATCTCCGCCCAGACTCTCATCGTAGCGCTTGTAGCTGACGTCACTCAGCACGCCACTGTGCGGCGTATAGGGGTTGCTCAGTGAATCATAGAATGCCAATACGCCTAAAGCGACATTGGTCGAATCAAAATCAAACGTGTCTAAACCAGGAATATCAATGCCGGTCTTGAATTTTGTCTCCATATCAGTGTATTGCAATTCACCGCCGACAAACCAATTACTGCGGCCGAGGCGAAATGCCAGCTGCTGACTAACAAAAAGTGCCTTAGCATTGAACCCGAAGCCGCCAGAGTTCTCTGCGCCGTCACCCAAGCCATAGAATTTTAGATTGATATCGGCAGCGCCGACCATACCCTCGTAACGGAGGGTATCGCGCTTGTAATGCCCGAAGTGCCCGCCACCCACTATTTTGGAATCATTGTTGGTCGCTGCCGCCACGACCGCCGAAGTACTGAGTGGATGCAGGCGGCCATCTTCGCCGACTCTTTCGCCATCCCAGGCCGGATCGGCATCATGAAAATAAACCGCCGCCAAACCCAAACCCTCACCTACCGCAGGTTCAGTAATAACTACCGGCACCGGAAGTACACCATAAGGATAATCCAACAGAAACTGGCTTCCATCGAACCAACCATCGTCTGGATCAATGAAATTGCTAAGAAAACTATCGGCGGCTAAAGCAGAGTAAGACACCAACAGCAACAGCGGCAGAACTAATCTACGCATGGGTATACCTTATCGGTGAACGGCAACGAGTGTAACCTAAGGCACCAACAGGTCCAAACGGCGTTGCGCTTCGCATCCCTCGGCAACACAGTGTGCAGCAGTCTATGCGACAGCATACATCCCGCGAACGCAGAGCAAACGACACTTGTGTCTCTTGCGCTCTCAGCGATGGCTACTACAATAAAACGATGGCTCGCGCATTTTTTTTAGAAAGGTAGGCACATGAGATTTTTGCTCATATTAATGCTCAGTTTGACACTCCCAATAGGATCGGCCTTTGGTAAGGACGCTTCACCGGACGAGCGCCGCGCGGAGATTAAACAGATGCGCCTCAATGTCCTCACCAAACTTTATCAGGAGGTCAGCGATGCAGAAGAAGTGCTACTGGCAGCCAAGGGATACGCCATTTTTAGTAACACGGGCATCAATCTGCTGCTTTTTTCTACCGCCCGCGGTGTCGGTATCCTGCGCGACCATCGCGATGGTAGTGATACCTATATGCGGATGGTGGGCGCCGGCACCGGCTTCGGTGTCGGCCTCAAAGACTATACTGCGGTGATGATATTCGACTCTCAAGAAGCCATTGATGACTTCATTGAGTCAGGCTGGGATTATTCAGCACAGGCCGACGCGAAGGTTGAAACAGACGCGGTAGAAGCCGGCGAGGAAATTTCCGGCACACTCACGCCAGGCGTGCGTGTCTACCAGATGACGGACTCCGGCTTCGCCCTCCAGGCTCTGATTCATGGGTTCAAGTTTTGGCCCGACAAAACGCTCAACTAACATGAACTTAGAACAGCCGGCACGAGTGGCAGATTACCAGATCAGCGTACAACGATAGCGCTTGCCCGCATACATAAACTCGGGTACTTTGCGTCCATCCATAACTTGAGGCAAGTATCTGTGAATTCTAAAAAATCTGGCATCGTTGCATTCTTTCTCTTGACCATCACTGCCCTGCTAGCGGGATGCTCTTCAACACCAAACACCTATTCGAACACCGCGCCTGGCACTGACTTTTCTACCATAAAGACCTATGGCTTTCTGGAAGAATTGGCCACAGACACAGCCAAATACCAATCACTGGAAACCAATTTCCTGAAGGTTGCCGTCGCCCAGCAGCTTGATCTGCGTGGTTTAACCTACGACCCGGTTAACCCCGATGTATTGATGAATTTCTACATTCACTCGCAGGAAAAAATTCGTTCGCGCCAAACGCCTACCATGAGTGGCGGCTATTACGGGTATCGCGGCGGCTACTATGACAGCTTCGGTTACGGTGGCATGGACTATGAAACGCGTATTGAACAATACACGGAAGGCACTTTGAGCATAGACATGATCGAAACAAGCAAACGCAAACTCCTGTGGGAAGGTACCGTCAGCGGCAGAATCACTCAAAAGGATGTTAAGAACTTGGAAGGGCTGGTTGACCAGTCGGTTGGCGATATTTTCGAGCAGTTTCCTATACAGTAATGTAACAACGGGGTTGGCTCACAGCCCCGCTCTCTTGCCGCTCCCCGCGACTCTGGCAACTGCACTTAGAACGAAAACTCCCATTGCAGTCGAAGACGTTGGCTAGTGTCGCTTTCGGGCACTTCGCGCCGTCGCACATGTGAATAATCCGCCGTCAGCTTGTTACGATGGCCGTTGAAAAACCAGTTGGCGGCCACAGTCAGCTCACGTTCATAGTCATCACCATCGCTACGGTTCGGATCAACGTAAGCGCAGCGCAGCGCCAGCTCGAGCGGCGCTGGAACCAGTTGCCAGCGGCTACCTGGGAAGTAACCAACCTGAGCATAGCCCCCAACCAGACTCTGCGAGCCACCATCCTGACGGTCTTCTATACGCTTCCAATGCAACTCCTGCTGCCATGAGAAACCGTCCTGCTGCCAGGCTGTTTCCAGCATCGCTTGATCTATGCGATAGCGACCGGGGCTAGAGGTGGTAAAGCCAGGTAACTGTCCGCCACCCGCACTCGAAAAGCTGGTATAGCTGCTCTTGCCATGCACTAGTCCCAGCGCTACCGATCCAGCACCCGGATTGTGTCGTTTGATATCACTCTGACTAAAGGCAAGCTTCCTGCCGCCAATATTCCATTGGTAACGGCCCATCCAAAGCCCGTTATCGGCTTCAAGCTCACCGCCCCGGCCACTACCGCTCAGCCAGCCAAACCAATAGTTGCTATCCAGACCGGAGCCCTTTGCCAGTCGTCCAGAGGCTACGATCCCTTGCTGACGGTCGACGGTAAACCAGGGCGTAGCCACGGAGCGTTCAACAAACTGCTGCTTGCCAGAAGAATCGATTCGCTCACGGTTATAGTCCGCTTTCCATTGTCCCAAGCGAAGATAAAGCGCCGGACTAAACTGCCAGGTCATGCGCAGATCCAGCAGACGCTGATCAGTGAAATCAGCTTCGGAATACACATCCAGGCGCGGGTCTAGCAGAGTTCCCCCACCTTTGATCCTGCCGCGGTTAAGCTTAAGCTCGCTATCTTCCTCTTCGACAGGAGCGGGCAAAGCATCCTGAGTTATGCGACTGTTCGACCAGCGAGTTTGCAAGCGGACGCCCAACCACAGATCAGTTGCCTCGTCGCTTGACACGAACTGTATACCCTTGGGCCCATAAAATGGTCCAGAACCGGCCTGTTCCTGCGCGGGGGTCGCTTGGGCAGCAACACAAAAGGACATCGTCAGTAGCAAACCCGGCCCGCTTATAGAGGTTGCGCGATCAATCAAGGTTTCATCGTCTCTGGAAGCTCCCAGTCAATCGCATTAAAGCAGGTCTCAATCCCGTCTTCGGGAAACCGATCACCGGTCAGCCACTTCCAGGGGACATAAATAAGCCCGTAATACCATCGCGTCATGGTCATGAAAAAACTTCCAGGCGCCAGAGCAACTGTGAAGTCGTCAAAGCCGCCCTTGACTTCTATAGGCGCAGATACGCTTAAAAAGCGCTCGGTCTTAGCCTGGGGAACCGCGAGCAAATCGAGCTCCTCCCGACCCAGATCTACATCACCACGCACTCTCACAATAATATCGGTCGAATCCAGAAATGAATTCTTGGAGGTCACAAGCCCTTGCTGCGCAGTCCAGCGCGAGACCATGCAATTCATCTTCTTTTTGCTCTCGGCACCGCTAGAAGGCAGCAGCGCCAAAATCACATTGGAAGCCCACAAGTCGAGAAATCCAGCCTCTATATCCTTGGGAAAAAGTGCCACATCAAGATGCCCCGCTATTTCGCCAGTCAGATCATTCCAGTGCTCACCATCAGCTGTAGCCTCCACCTCCAGAAAAACCATGCCATCAGCTTCAGAATCCGCATCGAATAGCCGCAACAGCCCTCCGTACTGAACGCGCTCTATATCGACCTTAAGGCTGGATTGCACTCCATCATCCAGATATTTTGCGACATACATCGCCTCGATTCTGCCTTGCGGAAATTCAATACTAAACGGCTTAATTTCCACTTTGGTGTCATCAACAAACATGGCTGCGCTGGCCCGCCCAAGCGGCTCACCTGCTGTTTGCAACTCATCGATATTAAGATTGAATTTGAGATGATTTTCCGCAGTAATTTCTTCGATGCGGCGGTTCAACATAGCGAAAAATACAGCCTCGGAAGAAGACGTTTGCGGCACTTCCTCAATCTCAGCCTCAACCTCAGCCTGACTTGCAGTATTACTCCGCTCGCGCTGCTGATCTCGCCCGGGATCTGCTAGCCGACCACCCCTCAGAAGCGCGATTGGCGTTACTAAATCTTCAGTTTCCAGCAGTGGTGAATCCAGTGCCACATCAAACTCGGTAAGTGACCCACGCCGTAACACAGTAACACTGCCCAAAATACGACTTACTCCCAACTGCAAGTCAATGTCACTGAGCCTCAAATTGCCGCGCTCAAGCTCCAATCGAGTTCGCATGCGCACCGCGTCTAGCGGGCCAGTAAGCTCATCCAGAGATTCAAGCTGCTGGTCTAATGTCGCCGCCGACATATCAAGCTCCATGTCCAAAATAGAGGAGCTCCCAGCGGCAATTCGAGCATCGATCAGCATAGCATCCGAGCCAGCTCGCAAAGCGAATTGCACATCTGCAGCGTTAGCAGGGTCGAGCAACTCCTTCAATGGCGGCGCGCGCAATAAAAAGTCCAAAGGCAGCTGTTGATAATTGGCAGTACCTCGCCAAATCGAGAGCGCGTTCGGCTGCCCGAGAAACTCCAGCTTGGAAAAAAACAATTTGTCTTCGTCGTCGTTTGCCAGCCCGCGCGGCAACCAGTCGAGCTCATAGACAAACGCGTGGTAATTGGCGCTGTCAATCAGTTCCGCCACCGTACCCCCTCGCATCTGCATAGTAATTTCAGCTCGTTTTGCTCGCGCACGGACCCCAGTGGCAATGTCAAAACTTTCCAGTACCCGGCCAATATCGATATTGTCGGCAACAATGTCGTACTCAAGTGACCACGGGCGCTGGCTAAAATTAGCATCAAGCTTACCGCCGAGCACAACATCCTCGTACTCGAGCTCCAAGTTGGCGTCCTCAATCCGCCCGGCAAAAACCGTACCAGTCATCTGCACGTCATCCACCTTGAAGCTTCCATTCAGCAGACTTTTAATACCCAGATCCACAACCAGTTTGGGCCCTTTCAGAAAATCCTCAAGCCAGCCAAGGGGGTCTTGGTTCGCAGGCGCAGAACCAGCCTCCAGTGGTTGCGGCTGGCTCTGTGCACTGGTTTCGAGTGCCGGTAATAGGAGCTGCAGTTCCGCCAGATCGAGCAGAGAGGCTTGCAGGTTCAAAGCCAGTGATGGCTTATCATCGAGTACCCATCGCTGCAGGCTACCTTGCAGAGCAGAAAGACCCAGTCGCAGAGAATGCACTTCGATGCGCTGCGAACTCTGTTCGATGTCGAAAGAAATTTCTGCACCGATATCAAGCTCACTGGCCTGGTTTATATCCAACCACCCGTTAAGGTCTCCGCTACGCTGCGCGAAAAACTGCAGACTACCCGCCATCCGCGGCGCATTAGATGCGTCAAAAATAGTCCCTGTTAGTGCTAGACGCGCATTGTCGTTGTTCATTTCGAGACTCAAAGGCCACTCTTCCTGCTTCATCAAATCGACAAGTGGTGGTGTTTGCGCTGAAACAGTGACAGGCTTGTCCAGCCAGTTCCCTTGCAACTCCAGCTGGCCCTGTTCGTGAAACCCGATTGCTACATTGGCGCTATTGACCTGCAGAGGCAACGCCTGCCCGTCCAAGGCCACCTGAACATTGGCTAGCTCCGCGTTCATTCTGAGCTCGTCCAAAATAAGCGCCAGACTATCGCCGTAGCTCTCAGCATCGGCACTGATAGTGCCGGCGATTCCAGTTAGCACAAGGTCAGCGTCGATAAAGCGGTTAAGGAAAGCGAGATCAAAATCGTTGAATTGCAGCGCCACGGTTGTGGCCACGCCCTTATCATCAGGAACCAGAGTAGCAGCTGCCTGCAGCTTTAACTCATCTATTACTAGGTGGGCATCAGACAGGGCAACGCCGTGTTCGGCAATCTCCAAAGAACCGATGAGGCCAATATTATCCAGCCCCCAGTCCTGCGGAATCTCTACCTCGTAGGGCGCCAAAAGCCCTGCGGCCCCACGCACAGATGCCTGCAGAGAACCCGACAAGGTCGGCAGTGTCAGCAGCGTATTGATACTGCCATCGAAGTGAAGCTCCAAGCGATCATTTTTCGCCTGTAGTATCGCCGCAAGATTGAACGGCACTGACGCAGGGCCTTCCAATAAACTTTGCAGGTTTGTGGTCTCAATCTCAACCCCAAGTGATTGCTGCATAATCTCCGCGTTCAACCGCAGCAAAACCGGCTTTCCCCAGACTGCAGCACCTGCCAAAGACAAATCCCGCGGCCAATAGTCTTCGTCAGGCTCCTCGCCAGCACACAGTAGAGACACCACACCAACATCCAGAGTATCCAAAGCCAATCGCGGCAACAGCTGGGCCTCACCGGGTTCACTAACCGGCGACTGCACCTCACCCAGCTCACAGATTTCTAACTGCAGCTGCGCTACTCTGACACTGTGCAACAAAATCTCACCTCGCAACAAGGCACGCGTATCCAAAGAAACCTTCAGATTCTGAGCCCGAATCAGGCCGGTGGTATTCATAGCAGGCGCAGCGAGCGTCAGACCACCAACGGTCAAACTGGCACGTGGACCCAGCCGGACACGCAAGGGAGCATCCAACTGCAACTCAAAGCCAAGAAAGTCAGAAACCTGAGCCGCGATAGTGCCGCGCAGCAGACTGAGGTTGAGTGGTAACAGGCCAGTGCCTATCAGCAGCACTAGAATCAGGGACAGTGAAAAAACTCCAGCAAGGCCGCCAAACGTCGCTCTTTTCACCTTACAGTCTCGCAGTAAGGCTCATCGCCGTGCAGCCCAAAGAACCAAGCAATGCAGCACATAGCACAAAGGCTAAAATTACAATGATGACCTGCTACGAACATTCCCTTTTTCCGCTCTGACTTTTTAAAGACCGAGTGGCGAGTTTAACCGGTAACAGCCCGAAGTATGATCTTTTGTCGGGAGGGCATTCTGACTGTGATATTTCAACACCTGCGCGTGGCTCAGATAATGTTAAGATAACACCAGTAACGCTTTGCAGGCACATCAATGCAAACGCAATTCAAAGGGTTATCGTTTTGAAACACACCATGAGTAACCAGCTTTTCACCGCAGTTGTCATAATTGGCCTGGCATGGACTAGCGCCAGCTTCAGCCAGGATCTGGAACCCCGTAACTATCTCAATCTGCCGATTGATCAGAGCTTTGTACTAGTGGCTACTGCCTACTCAGAGGGAGAAATGAATGCAGCGCCTTCGGTACCACTCGATGATGCGCAGGTGGAGATAGTCAGTACAGTAGCAGGCTTCGCGCGCACTTTTGAATTGGCGGGGCAGTTGGCGAAGTTTGATGCCAGTGTTGGGGTACAGTGTTTTGATGGCGACGGTTTCGTTGACGGGGTTTTTGCTGAAGCTTCTCGCTGCGGCTCATTGGACCCTAAGGTACGCGTGGCGTGGAATTTTTACGGGGCGCCCGCGACCACACTCGAACAGTACACCCTGAACGACTTGCGCGGAACAGTGGTTGGCACAAGCTTCCAGGTGGGTATACCTTTGGGCAGCTACAACGGTGACAAACTGATTAATAGTGGCGCGAATCGTTGGTTCTTCAAACCAGAGATCGGCGCTTCTCATACCTGGAATACCTGGTCGGTTGATGCTGCTTTTTCGGTAACCGTGTTCACTGACAATGACGATTTTATCGTGGACAGAGAGCTTACTCAGGATAATATTTATGCTTTGCAGGCACACTTAATCCATCTGTTCCCAAAAGGTGTATGGCTGGCCATCGATGCTAATTATTTCTGGGGCGGAAAGACAAAAAAGGACGGTATTGGCAGCGCCGACCTGCTGAAAAACTCCCGCTTCGGTGCCACGCTGGTCTGGCCTGTTAGCCCCAGACATCTAATCAAGTTTCTCGCTCACAGCTCACTGGCAACTACGGTGGGTAATGATTTCAACACTTACGGTATTGCCTGGCAATATCGCTGGGGCGACTGAAACGCCGACTGACTCCGACTTACCCGGCCGACCATAATCGTCTATGCTATATCTATAATAATTTTAATCGGAGTCCGCTGTGCCTATTAGCCACACGAATGTTGCCGCCCTGGTTGTTGCCACTGCACTTATCCTGTCTTCGGCGAGCTGTGAACGCACCAGTATCACGCAAGAAGTTGACGATTTTGTAGGCCGCGGTGATCCCGATGCCCCCAATACGCTAATACCGGTTAACCGAGAGCTGATTGACCGCACCACCAAACCATTAAACCCAAGCCGTAATGCCTACTTTGGTGACCTGCATGTGCACACCGAATACTCTTTTGACGCCTATTCTTTCGGTACCACCGCAACTCCCTACGATGCCTATCGCTATGCCAAGGGCGCGCCGTTAACGCATCCGCGCGGCTATGAAATCAAGCTGGAGCAGCCGTTAGATTTCTATGCGGTAACCGACCATGCCATGTTCTTGGGCGTGGTTCGAGAAGCGGCCGACACCAGCACCGAGTTTTCGAAATACAGGGTCGCTGAGCTTATTCACAACCTGAATGCACCAGACAACATGGGCGATACCAGCGTGTTGCAAAGAGTCAGTAACTTCGCCAGATTTATACCCGGCACCCTGATAGGCCTTGGCGATGGCAGCATCGATCCCGAGCTGACCCTGAATATCATGAAGCGCGCCTGGCTGGACACGATCGACGCTGCGGAGCAGCATAATGATCCCGGCCGTTTCACTACTTTCGTGGCCTACGAATACACCAGCAGCTCCAACGACCGCGGCAACCTACACCGCAACGTTATTTTCAGGAACAGTGAGAGACTGCCAGCAGTACCTTTCTCGCGCTTTAACTCACAGAACCCGGAAGGCTTGTGGGATTGGATGGATGGACTTCGCGAGCATGGCATAGAGAGTCTTGCTATCCCGCATAACTCCAATGGATCCAATGGACAAATGTTCAAGCTGGAGGACTGGGCAGGTAACCCACTGGACGATGATTACGCAGAGCAACGCATGCGCAATGAACCGCTGGTAGAAATTACCCAGATTAAGGGAACCTCGGACACTCACCCTGAGCTTTCTCCAAACGATGAGTGGGCCAATTTCGAGATTTATCCCTACCGCGTCGGCACCACACAGCACAGTCAACCACAGGGTAGCTATGTGCGCGAAGCCTATCTGAACGGAATGGACATCGCCGCCAAAGGCGGGCTTAACCCCTATAAGTTTGGACTCGTCGCCGCCAGTGATACGCACGTGGCTGCCACCACCGATGACGAGGCTACCTTTTTTAGCAAGGCGGGCATTCTGGATGGCAGCCCCGTGGGCCGCGGCTCCGTACCCGCGCCGTTTTTGCAGCGCACCGCTGCCAAGTTACTGGCGCCTGACACATTGATTACCATTGACGGCAAGCAATACATGCAAGGCGGCGGTTTCGAGACCTGGAGTGCTTCAGGGATTGCGGGCGTGTGGGCTGAAGAGAATACCCGTGAATCCATCTATTCAGCTTTTCGCCGCAAGGAAACTTTTGCCACCACTGGACCGCGCATCAAAGTCCGTTTCTTTGCCGGCTACAACTTTGACGAAAACATACTGAAAAACCCGGATCTGGCGCAAATCGCCTATGCGGGAGGTGTCAGCATGGGTGCTGACCTTGACGCAAAAGACGGCCAGACTCCAGCATTCGTAGTTTGGGCACAGGCCGCACCTAATGGCGCGCTGCTGCAGCGGGCACAGATCATCAAGGGATACATCAAAGACGGTGCTGCCGTGGAGAAAATTTATGATGTCGCATGCTCGGATGGCTGGCAGGTGGACCCAAATACCGGGCGCTGTCCCGGCAACGGCGCCAAGGTCAATCTGGCTGACTGCTCTATCAGCCAGGGCGTGGGCGCCGGCGAACTATTGAGCCTGTGGCGGGATCCGGATTTCGATATTCAGCAGGAGGCTTTCTACTACCTGCGGGTACTGGAGAACCCAACCTGTCGCTGGTCCACCTGGGACGCACTGCGCGAAGGCGTCGAGCCCAGGCCTGATCTGGCCAAAACATTGCAGGAGCGCGCCTGGTCCTCACCTATCTGGTACAAAGCCAGCGAATAAGGCGGCGTTCAGACAGCTATACCAACACAACTTGGTACCGGGCCCGCGATACAGCTATAGTGCACAGCTACTTTCGCGGAGATAAAGATATGCAAGCCATTCACCTCAAACAGCCCGGCGGCCTCGACAACCTGATACTGGAATCTGCGGAAGCACCGGCGCCCGGACCGGGAGAAATCACGATTCGCAACAAGGCCAGCTCGCTGAATTTTCATGATTATGCGGTGGTTATCGGGCTTATCGCTGTCGACCAGGACCGCATCCCTATGTCTGATGGTGCGGGCATTGTAGAAGCGGTGGGAGCCGGGGTAACCGAGTTCGCAGTCGGCGACAAAGTTATGAGTTGCTTCTTTCCCCATTGGGAAAGCGGCCGTGCCGATGCCTTTGCGAAAATCACTGATGTGCCGGGCGATATGGCCGATGGCTTTGCCGCGGAGCTTGTCACCAAGTCTGTCAGTGCCTTCACGCGGATGCCGGAAGGCTACAGCTTTGAAGCAGCAGCCACACTGCCTTGCGCAGCGCTGACAGCATGGCGCGCGCTAATGGTTGAAGCCAAAATCAAACCCGGTGACTCAGTGCTGGTGCAAGGCAGTGGCGGCGTTTCTGTGTTCGCGCTGCAGTTTGCCAAGGCAGCCGGCTGTCACGTTATTGCGACCTCCTCCAGCGACGCCAAGCTACAACGCCTGAGCGAGCTGGGTGCAGACCAGACCATTAACTATAAAGAGACTCCAGCATGGGGCGACAAGGTACTTGAGATAACGGGCGGACGTGGCGTCGATGTGATCGTGGAGGTTGGCGGCTCCGGCACCTTGCCACAGTCGATACGCGCGGTAAGAATGGGTGGTCATATTTCGATGATTGGCGTGCTGACTGGTATATCTGGCGATGTACCCACGGCAGAATTGTTTCAGAAGAACGCTGTTGTCAGCGGCATCACGGTAGGATCAAGAGAAAGCCAGCTGGATATGGTTGCCGCTTTGGAAACCAACGGCATCAAGCCGGTTATTGATCGTTGTTTTGGCCTCTCCGAGATTGCAGATGCTTTTCGCCTTCAAGAATCGCAGCAGCATTTCGGGAAAATCTGTCTGACCATCTAGCTCAGGACTCGTGTAGCCATCAAGCTAGCCATTGCTAAAGCCGGACTGACCGGCTTTACAGCCGACGGTTAGAAAGGAAACGTCGTATAAAATTTCACCGCCTTGAAGTCGTCAGCCCACTCATAGCCGATACCACCCTGATGAAATTTGTAGCCGAAAATATTGAAAGGCCGGCTAAAGCCAACTGATACTCCCACTTCTGTCGCTGAGTTAAGCTTAAAGAGCTGCAGCGGCGGCTCAAAACGAAGTGCATCTGAGTACTGCCAAAGCAATGCACGCAAATGCCAGGAGATTTCACGATCAAACAGCTGTTGCTGTGTATCAATACGATATTCGGCACCCACACCCCAGCGCGTAAAATCGGTGGTTGGTTGATTATTGTTCGGATTATTACCCGCCCATAGAAATTCTCCACCGACTAACCACTGAGGAGCATCTCTGGGTTCCCAGCGGACACGAGCGCCCGAGCCCCAAATAATACTGCGGGAATCTGATTTTGTGTCCATGCCGAAGCCCAGCTGCGCAAATGGGCTAAGCGTCCACTCGTCAGTCAGCCATATCGGAAATTCTACGCCGGGCACGACACTGATACTTTGTATGTCCTCTATATCGAGCTCCGGAATATCAACGAAATCCTCATACTGCGTCAATCCCACGGCGACCGGCATCAATAAGCGCATACCAAACCGGCGACCAGCTTCGGGCTCGGCCTCGCTTAGATTGAAATCCAGCGGAGCGCGCAGCACATAGACTGTCCGGTCATCAATCTTATAGGACCCGGTACCTACGAATACCGAGTAAGCATAGTTGGGGACGCCCTGATCATCTGCCAGGCTTGTGGCGGAGATCAGGTACGCGAGTAGAAACAGAAAGCATACGCAACTTGCACGCGGTATAAATCCAGTGGGCAGGAGGCTTGGGGCAGATGCAGAGTGCTGGCGAATCAAACCTTTAACTACTCCGTTGGGTTACAGGTAAACAGCTTAAACAGTAGCATGAAAATATAAGCTAGCGAACTGAGTAGGCAGCGCTACTGTATAGATGGCTGCAAGTTGGGCGTGGCCGAATGAATTCGGCCCCACAGACAAAATCAACGTTCATGCTGCACAGGCAAGAGCGGCCAAAAAAAATGGGCCGTGAGGCCCATTTCCCAGCTCCTGTCATTCGGAGCCGCTATCCATCAGTGATTTAGAACTGATTCATAGTGTTGTCGGTACCACCAGCAAGCAATGCATTCTCACCGGAGAAGTACTCCTTGTGATCATCACCGATGTTGGAACCGGCCAGATCCTGGTGCTTAACGGATGCCTGATCACGACGGATTTCCTGACGCTGGACATCGCGGACGTAAGCCAACATGCCCAGATCACCAAAGTAGCCTTCAGCAAGAATATCCGTGCTCAGTGCCGCCGTGTGATAAGTCGGCAGAGTGATCAGGTGGTGGAAAATACCCGCTTCACGTGAAGCATCTTTCTGGAAGTTCTGCACCAGCTTGTCAGCTTCGGCAGCCAGCTCAGAGCTATCGAACTCAACGCTCATAAGACCCTTGGGTTGTGTAGCCGGGTCCGGGTAAGCAGAAACGTCCTTACCAGCTGCAACCCACTCCGCAAATACCTGCTCACGGAATGAAAGCGTCCAGTTGAACGAAGGCGAGTTGTTGTAGACCAGCTTGGCATCGGGCACTGTCTCACGTACCTGGTTCACCATGTCTGCAATCTGCGCCACATTGGGCTTTTCGGTTTCGATCCACAGTAAGTCTGCGCCATGCTGAAGGCTGGTAACACAGTCCAATACAACTCGCTCGACTGCGGTTCCTTCACGGAATTCGTAGAGGCCGTTCTCCAGACGATTGGGACGCACCAATTTGCCGTCCTGATGAATAGTAATGTCGCCGTCCTTGAGTTCATCAAGATTTTCGACCGGTGTAGTATTCAGGAAATCACAGTACTGGCTGGCCAGGTCACCGGGGCGACGCGATACCGGGATTTTCTGAGTCAGGTTGGCACCCAGGCTGTCAGTACGGGCAACGATAACGCCGTTTTCAACACCCAGCTCCAGGAACGCGTAACGAATCGCGTTGATCTTGGCCAGGAAGTCTTCGTGAGGCACAGTGACTTTACCGGCCTGGTGACCACACTGCTTGGCATCAGATACCTGGTTTTCTACTTGAATGGCACAGGCTCCGGCTTCAATCATTTGCTTGGCCAGCAGGTAAGTAGCTTCTTCGTTACCAAAACCGGCATCAATGTCGGCAATGATAGGCACCACGTGCGTTTCGAAGTTATCAATTTTCGCCTGCACTGCCGCCACATCGCCGCCGTTGGCTTTAGCTTCGTCGAGATCCTTAAACAGGTGGCGCAGTTCACGCGCATCGGCCTGCTTGAGGAAGGTGTAAATCTCAGCGATCAGTTCAGGTACAGTGGTTTTCTCGTGCATGCTCTGGTCGGGCAGCGGGCCAAACTTGGAGCGCAGTGCTGCAACCATCCAGCCACTGAGGTAAACGTAGTGGCGTGCAGTCGTCGGTTGGTGACGCTTCACGGCCATCATCATCTGTTGGGCTACAAAGCCGTGCCAGCAACCCAGTGATTGGGTGTAATCGCTGCTGTCGCCATCATAGGCAGCCATGTCACGGCGCATCAGATCAGCCGTATAACGGGCAATATCCAGGCCAGTGCGAAAGCGGTTCTGCTGACGCATACGTGCTGCGTACTCAGGGTTAATGCCAGCCCAGGCATCGCCTTGTGCGTCGCGCAGCTGAGTCAGGGAATCAATGTCTTGGTTATAAGTAGCCATGGGTCGTCCTCGGTAGTGCAAAATTTAAGGACGGCAAGTGTAAGTACTGATCGAGTATTAGTTAATAGAATGTTGTCTATTTTAGTTATTCATTTGATGAATAGTGCTCGTAAGAAGCTGACAGTAGCCGGTTCCGCTGAATGTTAGCGCCTCGAATAATTAATGAGAGAAAGCCTTTATATATATGCTTATGCAGGTATGTAAGCGCTTACATATAAGTCTATGCAGGCGCCCCTGGCGCGGCCAAAGCAGGCTGAAGTCCCAGCCCTAATCATCATATTCGCAGTGCCAGAACTGAGAAACAGTCCACAAAAGCCTCCTTTCGCACCCCCGCGGGGGCCCGTACTACCCGAATCGGGGCACGAATGTATTGATACCGTCCACCTGACTAACGGTCCCAGCCATGCCCAGCGCATCCACTTCCTTGAGCTTTTGCAGTGTCTCTGCATCCTCTGGCGTCTGCGCCAGAAAACGGGTGCCGTCTGCCAGTTGACCGACAATCAAGCCGCGCTCCACCCCCTTGCGGCCATGCAGCACTGTATAGGTTTCTACGGTCGCCGCGCCTGAGGGAGACTCGGTAAAGGGCGGATGAGACTCATCCAGAATCGCCTGCTGGTAGGCAGCCGGGTCTTCCCGCTCCCAATCAGCTGCAAGCGGTGTAGTCGAATAGATACCCAGCGCGTGCTTGGTAATGAACCAGCCATTAGCATTGAGTAGACCAAACTTACCCGGGTTAGCGCGCACCCTATCCATCATGTGGGCGATAGAATGCATCACATAGTTATTGCCGGGGCCACCGAAGTAAGGCAAACCTCCGGTCAGAGTCAGGCCACGCGAATCGTCATGGGCAATACCCAGCTCATCGCAGGCAATTTGTACCGCCGATGGGAAGCAGCTATAGATATCGAAAAAGTCCATGTCAGCGATGGTCTTACCCGCCATAGCCAGCGCCTTTTGGCCCATCGTGCGCACCGCCGGCGAGGAGGTGTAGTTGACTCTCTCCGACACGTTCCAGATGTCATTAGCATCGGCACAGCCATGCAAGTAGACCATCCGGTCATCGCTGACGCCCAGTTCACGGGCCTTGGCTACCGACGTCATGATGACGGCGGCACCCTGGTTAACCTGAATGATGGAGTTCAGGTACTTGGTGTACGGAAAACCGACATAGCGATTACTGTCACTGGGCGTGCTTATCTCTTCCGCACTGCGCTCAGTGGGAAACCACGACAGTGGATTGGTGGCAGCCACCTTGTTAAATCTGGCGTAAAGCTCACCCAGACGATGCTGATGTTCCTCTAGCGTTAAACCGTACTTACCGCGCAACGCATTCTCAAATAGCGGATAGGACACGGAAGGCGTCTGAATACCAAAACTGACCTCATGCGGGGTAGCCGCATCACGCGCCTGACCCAGCATCTGCACAGGAACGCCAGGATCATCGGCCCACGCGTCGAGATCCAGGCCCTTTTTCAGGCGTGAAATCATAGTCTGTAGGGCTTCGGCACCGGTTAACAGCACCGCAGTAGCTTCGCCATTGGCAATTTGCTCGGCAAACTTGTTAACAAGATATTGAGGGGTATTGCCGCCTGAGGTGGTGTAGTACTGCTGCGCCGGGTCAATGCCCAACATATTGCAGACAGTGCGTGGGACATTGGTATACGTCCCTTTAAGAGGACTGGTCGCTTCGGGGCTGTCCACCACGAGACCGATGGCGGCTATCGCGTCAATAGCCTGCAACAAGGCCTCGCCTGGGCCTGCATCTGCCGCAGCACGACGTGCCACTTCTGCCATCAGTTCCACAGGCGTAGACGCCTCTTCAGGGTCACGCTTATCGGTAATCTGTCCAGCACCGATCAGTACTGGCATACGTGCTTCATTCATATCAGTTTCCTTAGGCGTTCAAAATGCTTCTGGCTGTGGTCAACCAGTCCAGGTCTTCACTATGCTCATTGCCGGGATGATATTCGGCACCAATCCAGCCATTGTAGGCGCTATTAGCCAGTGCTTGATAAAACCCCTCCCAATCCAGAGTGCCGCTGCCGGGAGTCTGCCGCGCCGGTGTATCGGCAAGTTGAAGGTGAGCAAAACAGGCAGCATGGTCGGCAATCTCGCGCGCCGGGTCAATACCCTCGACACCCAGATGCAAGGTATCGAAGATACACCCAAGCGGCCCATTTACCCGCGCTATGACCTCACGCGCCTGCGCCGGGGAGCTCACTAAAAAGCCGGGGAAATCACGTCGGTTTAGAGGTTCAAAGACCACGCCAGTGGTTACACCGGCAAAGGCCTCCAGCGCAAAGTCGAAGTTATCGACTAGCACATCCAGATAATCCGCTCGGAGCGCGGGGTCACCACAGCGCCCGACCACAAAGTGAACCCAATCCGCCTGCAACGCGCCGGCATACTCCAGCGCCACGCCCACCGACTCGCGAAATTCAAGCTGTCTGCCAGGCACGCAGGCAAGCCCTTCGCCAGCGGTCATAAAATCTCCCACAGGAGCGGTAAATCCGACTACGTTGGCGCCGGAATGCTCGCGCATCGACGCCATTTCGCTGACGCTATAATCATAAGGTAGGGTAAGTTCGACCCCATCGAAGCCGCTATCCAGCGCCAGGTCGAACCGCTCGGGCAGTGTCACATGAGTAAACAGATGCCCAAGACCGGCACAAAACCTGTACATAGCGCCGTTTAGCCGAGCAGTTCGGCGAACAGCTCCTCGTTAAACCCTACAATCAGCGTCTTGCCGCGCACAATAGTTGGCGCACGCAGGTTTCCGGTAGGTCCAAGCATGGCTGCAACGGCTTCCGGATCTGGCTTGGCCCCGAGCTTGAACTCGCTCAGCTTCTTGCCCTTGGCGACGTATAGTTTACTGGCCGCCTTAATCAGGCTTTTCGCATCCGCCTCTGCCAGCTTCTTACTAGCAGGTATTTGTTCGGTAATAGTAATGTCGTTGTCCCCCAAGAACTTGGCGGATCTGGTACAGCTGGTTCATCCGGGGCGGTGGTAATACCAATCTATTTTCTTAGTCATAACTTTACTCTCATTGAATTGTCGTTACTCACTGCGCAGCATAGCCGTGACAAGTACGAGCGGCAAGACTGGCTATTTCACCGCTTTAACTGTGGGCAGAACACGAAACCCTTCAACACTAACCATTTCACTAGGCTGATAATGGCGTATACCCAAGTTGAAAACACCGGAATCATTGGCAGTTTCGATGTTGTTGGGAGCATCAGCTCCGCAACCGAAGCTTATGGTGTACGTACCGTCAGCATTGGGCGTCGCCGTATTTGAGCTCAGATTAGCGAGATCGTTGAACATGAATCCCGCTTTGTTATAGACAGTGATAGACCAAAACGCTCTGTTCTTCGGATCAGTGAACGTCGACTGGTGGCAGATATTTGCTGGGTAATTTCCCGAGACTTCATAAATGTTATCGATCTGCTGCGCTCCCCCCCAACCTATTGCGGCACCTACCTCGTACTTCTCTTGAGTGAACAATGCGTCAGAGGCGTCGGTGGGAGCAGTGAACATACCGACCAATGCGTCTTTACCGTCTCTTTGAGTGATCCCAGGTATCTTGGCCTTGAGGGCGTTTTCTACCGCCTTGAAAGAATCCTCATTCACCGGTTGCGCCTGAAACAGATTATCACTCTGCGCACTTACCAGCATCTGACCTTGCAACATGGCGGCCTCCGCCTCAGTGAAGGTAGCGTCCAAACGGACCACCAGATAAAGATGACTACCGGTATGCGTGAACAGTTCAAAGGTACCAGCACCATAGAACATGGGTTGAATGCGGTGATCTTCCGTTACTGGTTGTACCGAGATGTACTTACCCTCGGGAACCTCAGGCATGGTTACTGTGGCGCCGTTAGAGACATCAACCACAGCCATAGAGTAGTAAGTATCTCGATTCATCCGCACGACGGGCTGCTGGTCGGTGGGAGTCAGCTGCGGCTTATGCGCAAATTTATTGACGCCGACGTTATCCTGGCTCTTCAATATCTGATGCGACGTCTCGTCAGTGGGATAGCTGGCGCTGGTTACAGTTCGCCCCTCAGGTGAAAAGAAACCGTCAAGGTTGTCTACGGTGTGTCCTGTTGAGGTACAAGCGCTGAGTGCAAGCAGCATGAGTACGCCACTAAAGCCATGTGCAATTTTCATTTGGTATTCCTTTTTAGTTGTAACGCTTGGGAGCGCTACAAGAAGAGAGTCGGTGCTTCTAATGCACACTGCCCATCATCCACTTGTCGCTTGAATAACCAGTGCTGCCACAAGTACCAGGCCGCTGATATAGGTACCCAAGGCACCCAAAAAGCGCATTGGATTGGGCTTCGCCATTGTCTGCGGCAGAAGTATACCGACAACGATCAGATAACGGAAAAATGTGGCTAGCATCATAGTCCACACCACCCAGCTCGCTTGCTCGGTTTGCCCAAGAGCGAAGATCAGTAGCGCCAAAATAGGCGCGTATTCGATAGTATTACCGTGAGCACGCTGTGCCTTATAAAGCGCGCTATCTGGATCGGCGTCGCCACCATACATCGCACCCACTTTGGCGCGGGCCATGGACACGTGGAAGCCCAGCGAGAGGCAGAGAAAGCCCAGTAGTGCGATACAGATTAAATAGGTAGACATGAGTTGGATCTCCGCTTGGCTCGCTCAAAATTACTTCAAAAAATCGCCAGCACAGGCTCTCGCTGTGCTGACATGTGCTACTACACGAACGTGCTCCCGATCTAATACGCACCCTGCGAATAGGTCAATTCATAACTGTGCGAATAGACTTCAAAAATCAGCCCAAATGGGTCTTCGACGTAGCACATCTTATACGGCTTCTCTCCGGGGTAGTATTCGCGGATCGGCATGCGCTGCTTGCCGCCATGTTCTACGATCTTTTTCACCAAGCCTTCAATGTCGGGGTCCTGCACGCAAAAGTGGAAAGTACTGGTCTTCCAATATTCAAACTCTGTTGGCGTTTCATTATTCTTGAATTCAAACATTTCGACACCGATTTTGTCGCCAGTAGACATGTGTGCGATTTTGAAAGAACCCCAACCAGCGCCGAATACGTCTATACACATTTGGCCTATCGGCGTATTTGACTCCTCGGTGATAACAGTGGGTTCCATGATGTGATACCAACCCATTACTTCACTGTAAAATTGCGCAGCTTTCTCTACATCTGGAACCGAAATTCCGATGTGCGAAAACGTCCTTGGATATGTGCTCATTGTTGCTCCCTGGTTTTATGGCTCAGTTGGAAATTGGTGCACTGCATTTCTCCGGCGCACCGTGTGAACGTTCACTGTATTTTTGTGGGTCACAGCGACCTGCAATGAAAAATTTTGGAGTTGTCGCTATTGAAACTGCAAACGCCCAAGCATCGGTTCAATCTGCTATGCCCTCAAAGGCAAAGAATTTTTCAACTTTGACTCTGACCAGGACTTCGTCTTCAACGGCGTTTCTGCGGCCAAACTGCTCTACTAATTCCCCAGGTACATATCTGGAAGCTATTTGCGTTGTCCACTTCAGCAAATCGGCTGGCTGTAATTTATGCAAAGTCGCAGTGCCTTGAATTGTGGCGAAACCGTAAGGGTATGAATCACTTTCAACACAGACCGATACTCTTGGCTCTCTCTGGATAAGCCGATACTTCAGTGAGGTATTCATGGTGGTGAAAACCAGTTCGCGATTATCCAGAACAAACCATACCGGCGAAACAATAGGGCTTCCGTCCTTTTTCACACAGGCGATTTTCGCTGTGCGGGCACCCATTTCGAGAAACGCGTAAAGCTCTTTGGTTTCAAGCCTGTTTGCCATGCGTAGCCCCTGAAGGTATCAGTAAGTGATGTTTCGCCATGACTTGGCTTCGCTCTAACTCTATGGCCGCTCTATCGTTAGCGCATAGGCTTTTACCATATTGGCAGCTTTTACCGCCACACCACGCTGGTGCAACTGATTGTTCTCTACCCACTGCTGATAATGTATCACTTCATGCGCCAGAGAAACCAAATAGCCAGTCAAGGCGTCATCCCTACCGTACTCCTTTTTTTCACTCTCATAACCGCCAGTCGCGATTCGTATATAGGGCTCTACGGTATGTTCCCAAGGCCCAAAAAATGACGCGGAGCATTTGTCGCCCCTCATATTCGTCAATTCAGCTTCCGGCCTCAAATATACCGGCACACGAATCGGAAAATCAGTATGCGTTCGCAGCCAACGAGCAAATTTTATCAATGCGTCCTTAACTTCGGGGTGGCCTCTGTGACCGACTATCCTTATGCCTTTTCGCATAGTTTCAAGAAATCTTCAAAAGACCAACTCAGGCAGCAGGTGCTGTCTGAACTCCGCGAATCAACTTGCCGTTGAGCTCACCCGTAGATTCACCTTCTCTAAACGCCACCTTGCCGGCAATAACGGTCGCGGCGTAGCCACTGGCGCGCTGCACCAGTCTTTTGCCGTTAGCAGGCAGGTCATAAACAATCTCTGGCTCGTGCAGGGTCAGATGCTCAAAGTCGATAATATTTACATCGGCCTTGTAGCCGGGCTTGAGTACACCACGATCATCAAGACCAACCTGTCTGGCGGTCTCGCTGGTTTGCATAGCAATTAGTTTTTCTAGCGGTATTCTGCCGCCGCGATCACGGTCGCGGCCCCAGTGTTGGATCAGTGTCGTGGGAAAGCTCGCATCGCATAAGGCACCGCAGTGAGCGCCTGCATCACCCAGACCAGATATGGTGTACGGATGTTCCAACATCGTTTTTACGTGGTCGAGATTACCGTTCTCGTAATTGAATAGCGGATGGTAGAGCAGCGACTTGCCATCTTTCTCCAGCAACGCATCGTAAATCAGAGCCTGCGGCGTGGTATCACTAGCAGCCGCACGCTCGCCAAAAGAGTCGACAGGGTCGGGCTCGTAGTTGGCGGGCTCACCCAGACGGAACAGTTTGTTGTAGCTATACAGAATCTCGTGCAACAGCGGTGCGCCAATGTCCACCGGCTCAGAAGCCAGCATGCGCTCGCGGAACTCCGGGGTGCGCATTACGGCGACCTGCTCGGAAAGAGGCTTGTCCGCTATTTCTTTAAAAGGAGGGTGTAACAAAAACGGATTCAACGACGCCGTTAAACCCAGTAGTACGCCGGTCGCGCGGGGCGGCACCTGTCCGTACATTTCAACGCCCTCAGCCTGGGCGTCAGTAATACCGTTAAGCAATTGGGTCCACCATTCAGGCCGCGCATCCTGCTGCTCGACGGTCAGTGAGATCGGTCGGCCCGACTCACGCGACATAGTTTTGAAGAGTTCAAACTCAGACTCAAAATCATAAAAATCAGAGATGCCCTGCAAAACGCCGGTACCGGTATCGCCCACCGCTTTGGCGATCGACACCAACTCATCGGCGTGGGCGGTAATCGTCGGCGTTAAGATACCCTTGGAATCTTTGTGTTTCTCAGTACGCGAAGTGGTAAAACCCAGCGCACCTGCAGTAATGGCCTCGCCAACCAAACTGGCCATCTGCTCAATTTCCTGGGGCGAGGCAACTTCGTGGTCAGCTCCGCGCTGACCCATAACATAAGCACGCACCGCTCCATGCGGTATCTGGGTCGCCACATCAAGTGCCATCGGCTTCTGCGCCAAGGTATCCAGATACTCGGGAAAGGTCTCCCATTGCCAATCAATACCCTCGTGCAAAGCGGTACCTGGAATGTCTTCTACGCCTTCCATCAGGCCGATTAACCAATCGCGTTGCTCTGGCTTGCAGGGCGCAAAGCCCACCCCGCAGTTACCGGTCACAATCGTGGTAACCCCATGCCAGCTGGAGGGCGCCAAGAGAGGGTCCCAGGTGACCTGGCCGTCAAAATGGGTATGAATATCAACAAACCCCGGTGTCACGATTTTGCCGGTAGCATCAATTTCTTCGCGGCCTGTAGCCTTGATTACGCCAACTGCCGTTATCTTGTCGCCATCAATGGCGATATCTGCCGCAAACGGCTCAGCGCCGGTACCGTCGTAAACCTTGCCGCCTCTAATTACCAAATCATGCATACAATTTTGCCTCTTGGTTGGACACCGTCTTTCTCATCGCGGGCTATCATATCAGTTAGCGAGGGCTTGCAGCAGTACTCCAGGCACCCGGTAGCTGACAACGCCACCACAGTCTCTGTACTATACTCCACCGCTTACAATACAACGTTTAAAATCCGGTAAGCCCGCAGCAGCCAATCAACGGGCACCCATCAAACAGGCAACGAGGAATTACAATGACCGCTCTTACTGATATGGCCGATCTCACTCTGGAAGACGGCATCGCCGTTATCACCATCGACAACCCACCGGTCAATGCGCTGTCACAAGGCGTGCGGCAAGGCATCAAGGATGGCGTGGAAAAGTGTCTGGCCGATAATGCAGTCAAAGCTATTGTATTGATATGTGCAGGACGCACCTTTATTGCCGGGGCAGATATAACCGAGTTTGGAGGCGCGCCCAAGGAGCCCGGCCTGCACGAGACTCTGGACCGTATGGAAAATGCCGACAAGCCCATCGTCGCCGCTATCCATGGCACAGCGCTGGGTGGTGGTCTGGAGACTGCCCTATGTTGCCATTTTCGCGTCTGTGACAGCGGCGCACGCTTCGGCCTGCCCGAAGTCAATCTGGGGCTGCTGCCAGGTGCTGGCGGCACCCAACGGTTGCCAAGGGTTGTAGGCGCAGAAAAAGCCCTGCAAATGATGACTTCTGGCGTCCAGATTGGCGCCGAAGAGGCGCTGGCCACCGGTTTGGTAGAGCAGATTGTCGATACCGACCTGCGCAGCGGCGCCGTTGCGTTTGCCCACGAAGTGGTTGCCTCTGGACAACCCCTGCAACGCATTCGCGACCGCGATGACAAGCTTCAATCAGCGCGCGGCAACCCGGGACTGTTCGATGAATTCCGCAAGTCTATTGCGCGCAAAACTCGCGGGTTTCTGGCACCGGAATACAATATTCGCTGCATCGAAGCGGCGGTCAACCTACCTTTCGATGAAGGTATTGCTGTAGAACAAAAGCTGTTTATGGAATTGATGAGCGGCCCGCAGTCACGCGCCCAGCAGTATTTCTTTTTCGCTGAACGACAAGCAGCCAAGATTCCCGATGTACCCCGAGATACGCCTGAGAGACCCATTAATAAAGTGGGCGTTATCGGCGCTGGCACTATGGGCGGCGGCATTTCCATGAACATGGCCAATGTCGGCATCCCCGTCATCATTATTGAAACTCAACAAGAGGCGCTGGACCGGGGCCTTGGCATTATTCGCAAGAACTATGAGAACACCGCCAAAAAGGGTCGCATCAGTGCCGACGACGTAGAGACACGCTGCGGCCTGATCACCGGCAGTCTGGACATGCAGGATCTGGCAGATTGCGATCTGGTAATAGAAGCTGTGTATGAAAGTCTGGATCTGAAAAAAGAAATTTTCACCAAACTGGATGGCATTGTTAAAGCGGGAGCCATACTGGCCTCGAATACCTCAGCACTGGACATCAACCAGATTGCCGCCGTCACCGCGCGCCCTGAATCGGTGATTGGCCTGCACTTTTTCTCGCCGGCTAACGTCATGAAGCTACTAGAGATTGTGCGAGGTGATCACACCGCCAAAGATGTCATCAAAACCTCTATGTCCTTTGCCAAGCGCATCAACAAGGTAGCGGCACTGGTCGGCGTCTGCCCTGGCTTTGTCGGCAACCGCATACTGTTTCAACGTCAGGCGCAGGCTCAGCAGTTAATCATGGAGGGCGCACTGCCGCATCAGGTAGACAAAGTGCTGGTAGATTTTGGGCTGCCCATGGGGGCGTTTCAGATGAGTGATCTGGCTGGCCTCGATATTGGCTGGAACAAGCAAGCCTCCAACGGTGCAACCATTCGGGATATGCTCTGTGAAGCGGACCGACGCGGGCAGAAGACGGGGGCAGGCTATTACGATTACGACGAAAATCGAACTCCCAGCCCCTCTGCTCTGGTAGAAAAAATCATCCTCGAGTTTTCTGCCAAAGACGGTATTGATCGCCGGGTGGTCAGCGACCAGGAAATTCTGGAGCGCTGTATTTACCCGATGATCAACGAAGGCGCCAAGATTCTCGAAGAAGGCATCGCCATTCGCGCGAGCGACATCGATGTAGTGTGGGTGTACGGCTACGGCTGGCCGCTTTATCGCGGCGGCCCGATGCACTATGCGGACAGCATCGGTCTAGACCAGATAGTGGCAACTCTGCGCAAGTATGCCGAGGCAACGGGTGACGCGACCTTTGAACCGGCACCATTGATGGTTAAATTGGCAGAAGCGGGTCAGGGTTTCTCCAGCCTCTGAACAGACTACTCTAATCGCGGCACAAGGCACCCGCACCGGGTGCCTTGCAACGATCTAACCCGCCAATTCCGCGGCGATCTCCTCAGGCGTCACCATGGGCGAATAACGCGCCACGACGGCACCGTCTTCGTCCACCATGAACTTCGCGAAATTCCAGGCAATATCCGCTTTACCCTCGTCATCCGCAAGCGCACTGGTGAGCATCTTGTAGAGTTCACAGGCTCCCTCACCGTTCACCTCAATCTTGGAGAACATAGGAAAAGTCACCTGATAGTTGCTTTGCGCAAACTCCAGAATCTCAGCGTCGCTGCCGGGTTCCTGGGCGCCAAATTGGTTGCAGGGGAAGCCCAGTACGACGAGCCCCTCGGTGTCTTCATGTAATGTACGCAGACCTGCGTACTGTGGAGTCAGTCCTCACTGGCTGGCGACATTAACCACCAGGCACTTGTGGCCCTTAAACTGACTGAAATCTATGCTGTCGCCGGTTATACCGGTCATTTGCAGATCATGAAATTGACTCACAACTTTCTCCTAAAAAGTAAACTCGCTCCAAGCATAGCTCACAAACACCAAGTCCGCGCGATAAGACTTCTGCGACAATAGGCGGGCACTGGAGATTTTGCCCCGCAGGAGCCACAATGCGCGTGCCGCACCAGATAAGCGGCCTCACAATAACAGGCAACCTTAAGGAGCCGCCCATGGACAACGCAATTCTGACACCCGCACTGGCACTGATCACCTGGTCACTAGTCATATGGTTTTTGATGTACGCTCGACGTATTCCCGCCATGCAGGCCGCCAACATCGACCCCGGCGATGCCAAGCACCCAGGATCACTGGATGTTCTGCCCTCAGGCGCTCGCGCAGCCGCAGATAATTTCAATCACCTCCACGAACAACCCACCATTTTTTATGCGCTGGTGTTTTACACCCTGCTGGCCGGCAATGCCGACGGCATTGCGGTGAATCTGGCGTGGGCCTATGTGGCCATCCGCGTGGTGCACTCCCTGGTTCAAACTACCTCAAACAATGTGATGCTGCGCTTTCCCCTCTTTGCGGCCAGCTCGCTGGTGCTGGTGGCAATGACCGTGAGAAACCTGCTGGCGCTGTAAAGAGCCAATACAGCGGAATACAACGGGCAGCGTCGCCAACCTTTAAGGTGAGGCGCGCTGCTTCGATACAAACCAAAACCAGGGAAACATAGACAATGGCATCACAAGTCGGTCAATTCTGCATATCAGTCACTGATCTGGATCGTAGCGAGGATTACTACACCAATGTACTAGGTCTGCAGGTACAGCAGCGCATAGAAGTACCGGAGGCCAAAGAGCTGATACTGGGCTCAGATGACTCCACGGCATCTATACAGCTGGCGCAAAAAGCAGACCAGCAAGGGGACATTGACCACGGAAACGGCGCCCTGCATAAATTCTATATCTACAGCGACGATATCCAGTCTATCTATGACGCCGCGCTGGCCTGGGGCAGCGAGTGCCCTACGCCGCCAACGCGACTGGAGGAATGGAAGGTCAGCATTGCCTTTATTATCGACCCCGATGGCTACCACGTCGAACTCGTGCAACGCGATGGCTAGCGGGCACCCAGATTACGCGGTTGGTAGAGGGCGTGATTATGTTCAAAGTAGTCGATCAAAAAGTCACGAAATACCCGAATCCGCGCGTTGCTGCGCACGTCCACGTGCGTCAGTAACCAGATGTCCGCCAGATACTGCGGCAGCATATCGGCAAGACGCTCCAGCGCTGGATCGGCATCACCAATTTGGGTGGCCAACCGGGCCACGCCATAGCCCGCTTTAATAGCCGCCACCTCTAACTCGACGGCGTCGACCATCAGGCTAACCCGCGCCTGTGGCAGAAACTGCAGCACCCAGTCTGGCACCCCGGCACTGGCGCCGGGCTCAACAATCACTTTTTCAACATCTGCCGCCAGCAGCCCACAGCCCGCGGGCCCGTATATGCCCCAATACAGCGGTGTAATCCGGAACCCAACCACATCCAATGGCGGTTCAGTGGTTACACGAATAGCCAGATCAGCTTCACGCCGACCCAAATCATAGGCGCGTCTACTCAGACTAATATCAACCACAATGTCGGGGTAATCCCCGTTAAACTCGCGGACCGCAGGCAATAGGAATTCAGTACCCATAGGCTCGGGAGCCGTAATGCGCACAGTACCAGACAGCGCGGTGGACTGACCGGCAATCAAACGTTCAGCCGTCGCCGCTTGCGCTTCCATACGCTCTGCCGCCTCTAACACCACCTCACCCGCCGGCGAAATCACATAATGATGCCCGTCACGGTCAAACAACGAGGCCCCCAGCCCACGCTCCAGGCCTCGCACGCGCCTGATTACAGTGGCGTGATTCACGCTCAGAGCCCGGGCGGCGCCACTCATAGACCCCTCCCGCACAACCGCAAGTACGTAGCGCAGATCATCCCAATTCATAAACTGTGCATAAATGTAGATATATATTGCATAAATGGCTAATTCCTGTGGCTTAGTGCACAGAGTAACCTGATCTCCAGTCTTCAACAAACTCGGAGTACGTCTTCATGAACATTCTTAACTCTACCTTAACGGCACTCAGCTTAAGCGCCTGCCTCACGATCCTGCCCAGCTTGTCTCATGCCGGCAGCGCCGAAGCTCTGAAGGGCTGCGAAGCTGAACTTCGAGACGATGCTCGCCTGGCGCCCTACGCAGACACCCGCGCTCGCGCCAAAAAATTCAGTCGCAGTGGTCCTAACAAACAAATTGACTTCAAGGTCACCGGGGTGGACGGCAGCGGCGAGAAAATCAGCTGGCGGGCGACCTGCGTGGCCAGTATGTCGGGCAAGGTACAGAGCCTGGAGCTCCTGCAAACCGAGGGTAATAGCTCGCTGCAAGTCGCCGAGAGCGAATAGCTCAGCCCGCCGATGGCTAACGCTACCGGGCTTCCAAGCAGATCATCGAGAAACGCCTGTTGCACTCACACCACCTGAAGACAGTTGACTTAAAGTAAGGCAATTGACTTTATTAAGACAGGTGGCGTAACATGGTCCCATGCAGGAATCGATGACCACAGCGACCGAATCCACCGTCTATCAGGGTGCCGCCCTGGCGTTACTGGAAACCGCCGAGCAGCTATTTGCCGAACACGGCGTCGACGCTGTATCTACACGCGAAATCGCTCGCACAGCGGGACAAAAAAACCACTCGGCAGTGGCCTACCACTTTGGTAGTAAAGGTCAGCTCATAGCGGCGATTTTAGAGCTTCGGCTGCCCGCCATTAATGAGCGTCGTCAACAACTATTGACCTTTCTGCACGACGCCGGGCAGTCACACAACCTGCGCGCCATTGTCGGTGCATTGGTAATCCCTTTCGTTGAGCAACTACGCAGCGACAACAAGCACAACCATTACGTCGGCTTCATTGGCCAGTTATCTGCACAACGCCATGACGAGCTAAATCACCACGCGAATCCACAACACACCACCGCGACACGCAAGTTGTCCCGGCTAATGGCTGCAGCACTGGCAGATATACCGCGGCCCCTCTTCTACGCGCGCACCGAACTCATGGCGGCACAGCTCTACCAGAGCCTGGCACTATGGGATGCACGCCGCCGCGCGGGCGACCCGGAATACGCAGATCAAGAGCTGGGCTGGCGCACTGAAAACCTGATCGATTTTATCAGCGCCGGCCTGGCAAGCCCGGTGTCCGGCCCCACCCGCAGACAGCTAAAAAGCCGCGAGGAATAAGTCATGGAACCCGCACAAATCATCATGCTAGGCATCATCGCCGCCGGCTATCTGACCGCTATCAGCGCTGAGCTTATAGCAGGACGCATTCAGCACTCCCAGCGTCCCCGGCGCGATATGTTGTTCAATTTGGCAGCCATACTCACGCAACCCATACTAACTTCGGTGGTCGTCGCCAGCGCCGGCGCCTGGTTGGCACGCAGTCTTTTTCCTACCGGGGCCGATCGTCTAATCGAGCTGCCTTTCTGGCCTGGGTTTCTGGCAATTTTTCTGCTCAATGAATTTTGCCACTACTGGGTGCACCGGGCAGCCCATGAATGGCGCTGGATGTGGAAGCTGCATCGCACCCATCACTCGGGCATGGATATGAATGCCAGTCTCATTTATCGCTACAACCTGTTCTGGCCGATGATCGTCCCACAAACCTGGGTAGGGGCGATTGTTATGTACTTCGGGCTGTATCAGGAGTTTCTGGCAGCAGCGGCGATCACCTATCTGGTGAATGTCGGTACACACCTCAGCTTCCGTTGGGACCTGCAGTTACGCCAGCGCTTTCCCGCTACCGAACCGGCGTGGCGCATCATTGAAAAAATAATTACCCTGCCTGACACCCATCAGGCACACCATGCATGGGGCAGTAAACAGGCTCACCCCAATGGCAATTATGCGGTCACGCTGTTTTTTTACGACGTATTATTTGGCACCGCCAAATGGCCCAGAGCGCGTCAGGAAAACTTTGGCCTGCCTATCTCTCCGCGCCTGCACTGGGCCGAAGAACTGCTGTGGCCCATAGTCCGCAAACCATTACTTGCCAAGCAAATACTGCCTGAAGGCGGCACACCCAAGCCTGCAGCGCCTAACGCGACTGCAAACTAGCCCACTTGACCACGCGAGTCTGGGGCAGTGGCACCAGATCCTCCTTGCTGTCGAGCCAGCGCAGCGTTAAAAAGCCAAAATTGTGACCACTGGTATCAATCCAGTTGGGATGGCCGGGGTCAGCATGAGCAATCACAAACTCGACCGACCCATCCTCTGCATACTCAACCTGTTCCAGGGTCAGCGACGTTGGCCGATGTAAGTAATCATAGATTTCGTGCCAGCGGGTTTCCGCCACCAAATTCCAGTAACGCGTCTGCGGCGGCTGCACGGTAATCATCAATGCCTCGTCGTCGCCCAATTGATAACTGGCCAGCATATATAGATTGTCCTCACTGCTAATCGCCCCACCAAGATTCTCTGAAGTAGCGCGCACAAATTCGTTATGGGTGTTCAGCAGCTCAGGTAGCACGGTTCGATGCAGGGTAGTCAGTTTCAGAAAAGCGAAAGTGGTGCCCACAATCGCACCTGCCACTTCCTCGTCTGAGGGAGGCTGGTAATCAGGTTGTGGCCCGAGTATTTCGATATGGAGGGTGGGCAACACTTCGCGACTGCGATCAGCGATATACTGGCGCACTAATATTCCCGAGGCATCCGCTGGCATCTGCACCCAGTCCCCGGCAGCATCCGGCTTGTCCTGAGCCAGCAAAATGGTGAAATTACCGTGCTCATCCAGCGTCAGCGTCTGATCGCTAAGATAGTCAAATTGGCGGCGCGGCGTCATACCTTGACCCGCGTTAAAGGTGAACCCCAGATAACGCACGCTGCCGACATTACCGGTAATGCGGTAGTCGTAGCGCCCATCGATCGTCACATGCTCATATTCGGCATCAGGGTTATCGCCGCCCACTTTACGCACCAAGGTATCCATGCGCTGAAAATGTGGCTGCCGCGGATTGGCATCAGCCGCCACCTCGGCGCTCATAGCCACCACTCGCAATAGCCAACGCATACCCTCAATGGCCTCCTGCTCGCTGCGGGCATCGGTTAGCACCATCTTGCGCGCCGCGGCAAATACCGCCTCATATTCCAGCAGTGCTTGATGTGACTCCAGTGCCGCGTAGTTGTCGCTGGCACGCCCGCCCATATTCATCAAAGCCGACACCGCTCCAGCTCCGCGCGGCAATTGATAGCCCAGATAAAGGCCCACTCCTAGCGTGATAAAGAACAGCAGTATTTTTTTAATCATGTTCTATCCCATTCCACAGTGCTTCCAACAGCCATACAATAATGGCGCTGTCAGACGCAACTCTCAACCGCTATTAAAAACGCGCGATATGCTGACAACCAAGCTATTCTTAAACAATGGACTTTAGTTGCAGTTTCGACACGCAGACCTAAACCGGGTCGACGGCACGCTCTATTCACTAGCCCCCACATCCCACAGGAAAGCCCAATGCTGACAACATTATCAAATTTCTTCAAAACTTCCCTGCTTGGCGGATTGGTAGTCGTACTGCCATTTCTTCTATTCTGGGTTCTGATGGATGAGGTGCTGGGCTTGATCGTTGCCCTTGCCATCCCCATTGCAGACTTATTCCCGGCACAAACTTTCGACCATCTAAGCGAGCCCTCTATCGCAGCCGCATTGCTGATTTTGTTAACTTCATTTATTTTCGGCGTTGCGATCCGACTCGAACTGCTCGCCAAACTAGGGCGCTGGCTAGAGTCGGCAACGCTAGGAAAGCTACCTATCTACCGCGCCATCAAGCAATTATCTACCGGATTGATCGGCGTTGAGGGTGGCGCTGGTTTCAAGGGCGGGCTGTGGCAGCATGACGATGGCAGCTGCGATATCGTCTACATTATTGAAACTCTGTCCGATGACAGAGTAGTCATACTCGTGCCATTCGCCCCAGCCAGCTTTACCGGTTCGGTGAAGGTAGTGGCAGCGGCTTTTGTGCAAGAGCTTGATGCAAGCGCCGGTGAAGTCAGCAAGGTCATCGCAAACTGGGGAGTCGGTGCCACCGAGATGCTCGCAGAAGAAAAGAATATCAGCTGATCAATTGATGTAAACACCCATATCTGGTTCAACTATGCTGAAGTGGTAGCGGCGAAACCTACAGGCCGCGAAACAGTGCAGTATGTCAGCAACATTTATAAATACTGGCTGGCGTACACGCTGGCTCAAAGACAGACCCCGGCTAACTGACCTACTTGTCGATGACCTCCCAGCATGGCCTCATGAGACTAACCAAGACCATGCACGCCGCCACTAACTGAACCAAGAACGTCGACCCTGCTCAGGCACTCCCGGGTCTTCGACTGACCTAATTCAATCATCTCTTGGGCGCGATCAAACTCCCAAGTACCGCAACGGTTCCGCGCTATTTCGATCAGCACGTCGGGCGGATAACTCGCCAATTTCTGTCGCGCGATACTGCTCTGCATAGCATCGAAGGCCTCATCGGCAACAGCCAGAAAACCAGACGTGACAGGGCCAACCTCCTTGTCTGAAAAGGTAGCAGACAGCGTATCAATAAATTTATCCAGCGTTTCCCGCAAAGCCGACGATTCCTCGGCAGGTTCTTGCGCCAGTACCGGCTCATGTAGTTCGGCGATCTTGGGCCCACCCAGGTTAACCGCCACGGTAAAGTCGGTGGAGTCGTTGAACGTGGGCGCAATCGGAACCGGGTTAAGAATACCTCCATCAAGCAGGTGACCATACTTGTACTCAACCGGGGTGAAAAATAGCGGTAACGACATGGAGGCTCGTATAGCGTCAAACAGAGATCCCTTGTTGAGCCACACCTCTTTTTCATTTTTGACGTCTGCTGCAACGGCGGTGTAAGGGATGGGCAGATCTTCAATATTACGCTGTCCCACCAACTCGGTCAGCGCCGCAATAATTCGGTCGCCTTTGACCAAGCCGCTGCCGTTCCAGGATAAATCCAGCATTCTCAACATGTCTCTTGAAGTGAGCGCCGTAACCCACCGCTCAAAGTCATCCAGTTTTCCGGCGGCATAGACACCGCCAACGACTGCACCCATGGAACAGCCGGCGATTGATGCGATCTCAAACCCCGCGCGCTCCAACTCACGAATTACACCAATATGTGCCATACCGCGAGCGCCGCCGCTACCCAGCACCAGAGATAGTGTGGTTTTTTTCTTCCCTGCAGCCGCAGGCAGTTCAGTATCAGATTCTTCCATAAAAATTTACCTTAGCGGCACGACTTCACGGTGTGAGCGCGTCGCCCACTCGTCACAAAGATCGGCAATATACTGCACCAGCTCAGTCTCGGGAACCTCAGCAGGCACTGTTATTTCACCAGTAGGGCGCTGCAGACCATCGCTGCCGCGATAGCGGATCTGCCAGCATCCAGAAACATTGCCGCTCCAAACCACGGCGATAGCCTGCATTCTAACAGCACCACTGTTAGTCGCCGATTGACTCTCACCGGTGAAATTGTGAGTATGCGGGTCGATCACACCCACAGGAAATAAGAATGAGTGACGCAGACAAGGCCAGCTATGACGATGTCAGTATTTACGAACTGACCCCGGAACGTGAGCGTGAGTTACTTGAGAAACAGATAGAAG
Source organism: Candidatus Litorirhabdus singularis (assembly GCF_026262625.1). Classification (GTDB taxonomy): domain Bacteria; phylum Pseudomonadota; class Gammaproteobacteria; order Pseudomonadales; family Halieaceae; genus Litorirhabdus; species Litorirhabdus singularis. Next base: position 1,104,230 of record NZ_SHNN01000001.1, on the reverse strand, counting down.
CCGTGTTCATGTGGACAAACAAAGCGGGACACCCGATCGGTGTGATCATGAACTACATCTATCACGATGGCCGCATCTGGCTTACAGCAACTTCACAGCGGGCGCGGATCAAAGCCATCAAGCGTGACCCGAGAGTATCTGTGACAGTCTCCAGTATGGGCACAGATATGGGCCCCGGCAAAACCATCACTTATAAGGGCAGCGTCATCATTCACGAAGACCAGGCCACCAAGGACTGGTTCTACCCGGCCATGGCCGAACTGCTGAATGGCTACCCTGCCACCAGCATCGAAGCCGCAATAGAAATGCTGGACACACCACTGCGTGTCATTCTGGAACTGGTTCCAGAGCTTTCCATCAAGTTTGATGGCGACAGAGTGGCGGCTATGTCAGCGGCTGCCGCAGCAGAATGAGCTCATCACATCAGATACCACCGGTCGCTGAAATCGAAGCGCTGCGTGGCCACACCTTTAAAGGTGGCCAGTACCGCATTGAGCCCTGGGAGAATTTCCTGCTGACTGGATGCACTGGTGCCGAACTTATGGGCAATGCGCTAGCCCACCCCATCGCTTTGTTTCACATGCCTATTATGGGAGCAGGGACCAGCATCGCAGAGATGTTTGCTCTGGGGCAGGCGGAATCCGACCTTTCGATAAAGATAGAAAGCTATGACTGGGAATTTTTGCAGTCCCTGCGGGAATCTGTGACCTATGATATCGCCGCATCAATCACGTCTGCCGAGCGACATACCAATACTCAAGGTCAGACCTACGACCGCATACAGTTCTGCTTTGAGGTCAGCCAGGGTCAACAGTTGGTGGCGCGCTCCACCATCACTTGGCACTACACAAGGAATACCCTATGAATCCTCAACCGGGTGATCAGATACCTGAGTGGGTTATGCCAAGCGTCAGTGCCGAGAAGATGCGCACCATGGCCGCACTGCTGCGTGACCCCAACCCTCTGCACTGGGACAGGGACGCCGTGGCGGCGCTGCCAATGGGGCTGGGACACCGCACCATTAACCAGGGGCCTCTGGGGCTAAGTTATATGGTCAATATGCTGCACGCCTGGGCTGGACCTGAGTGCATCAAGCGCATTCGCATGACGTTTCCACAGGTTGTTCTCGACGGCGACACCGTCATTGCCCGCGGTACCGTCACCGCTAACGCCGAAATCGCCGGGCAGCCGGTATTGGAATGCACGATATGGCTGGAGCACGAAGAACGTGGCCATCTGCTAGAAGGCACGGCATGGATCGACGCGTCCGGCTTTGTATGAGCTCAAACCAGACTCAGCAATAATCCCGGAACGTCGCGCTTTGCCATTCTGACGGTTTACTACTCGCCCCGCTCTGCGCATAATTCGCCGCTACTGGAGAAAATTATGCGCACACCGACGAAAACTCTGACCACTGCGGTTAGCACACTGCTACTGACCGCTGCTGCTACTTTGTCAGCACAGCAACCTGCCAATGTGATTCTGATCATTGGCGATGGTATGGATGACCACCAGATAACGATTGCCCGCAACTACCTGGTAGGTTCGCGGGGCCGGCTTACCCTCGACCAAATGCCAATGCGCGGAGTAGCTCAGGTGCTGACTGTCAATGAATCGGGGCAAGCAGTTTACGTGGCCGACTCAGCCAACAGCGCCACCTCGATGGCCACCGGTGAGGTTACCAGTCGCGGACGTATCGCCACAACTGCCGGCAGTGACCAGCCTATTCCTACCATTATTGAACTGGCCGAGGCCGCTGGCATGAAGACCGGCCTGGTGAGCACCGCCAGCGTAACCGACGCAACACCCGCGTCATTTGTAGCCCATATTAATGCTCGCTTCTGCGAGAACCCCGAGGCCATGCAAGACGTCGAATTCAGCGGCATCAAGATCGGCGATTGTACTCAGCACCTTGCAGTGAATGGAGGAGCCGGATCTATTTCAGAACAGATTGCGCGCTCCAATGTCGATGTGGTGCTGGGCGGCGGTAGCAAACACTTCGCAGTCAACAGTGCGGGCGGCAGTACCAGCGTCAGTGATCTGGCGAGCGCCAATGGTTATCATGTTGTGACTGCCGCGGCCGATATGGCAACAGCTCCAGCCGATCAAAAACTGCTGGGACTATTCTCACCTGGCACCATGCCGGTCCGGTTACAGGGAGAAGGTGGCCGCGAGGCGGAAAAACCTGTTCCCAGTTGGGCCAACCACATCAGCCGCTATATCGGCAGTGTGACGATGCCGGAACCGATGATCTGCGAGCCCAACCCCGGTTTTGCGGGTATGCCCAGCATGCAGTCCATGACTGAGATAGCGCTAGCGCGGCTGCGCAATGATAGTGGTTTCTTTTTGATGGTAGAGTCTGCCTCTATCGACAAGCAATCTCACGAACGCAAGCCCTGTGGCTCTATTGGCGAACTGGAGCAACTTAACGAAGTGCTCGACAGCGCTCTGGCCTTCGCTGAATCCAACCCCAACACACTCATTATCGTCACCGCCGACCATGGTCAGGCGGCGCAAATGATCCCTGAAGAAAGCCTGTTCGCGGCGTTCGGCGCGCCGGTGTTTACCCGCGGCCGTCTGGCCCGCATCAAAACCCCGGAAGGCACCATCATGGGCGTCAATTACGCCACCAATGACTTCATCATGGAAGAACACACCGGAGTCAATATACCGGTCTTCAGTAACCAGACCGGGGTTGGCAAAATACCCACTATGATCACCCAGCCACAAATCTTTGAGCTTGTGCGCGAGCACCTTGGCCTTTAGCGGGGTGCTTGCCCCGCCTCTTTGCCCTCGTTTTCCTGAGCTGCTTCAATAATGAGACTGCTGTTAATTCTGGAGGCCTCTGCAGACTGCTCGCGCATAGCCTCAAGATAAACGATACCCCAGGCTAGCGCCGCCACTACAGCAATGACGAGTACCAGTATCAACAGTCTTTTCATAGGCTCTGTCCAGCGGCTCTCGTACAGTTCTGATTATCGGCACTCACGATGGTTATCGATAAGATCACCCATACCACCTGTACCCAGCGCCTTTACCAAGTCCTTGGTGAAGAAGTCGTAGGGATGCCCCAGCTCGATCGCGCTGACCGCATCCAACTGGGCCAAATGCTCAATGCCCAGCGTCACGGACAAGCTACCCAGGTTATCGTGTAGCTGAGCCAGTGTGCGCACCCCTATGATAGGTATAGTGCCGCGCTGACGCACCCAGGCCAAGGCTACCTGCGCTGAACTGACACCAATATCATCAGCTACAGAGTCGACCACTCGCGCAATGGCCAGCTTGCGATCATCAATATCGTGAAACGCCAGCGTATCCAGACGCTTGGCCTCGGAGCCACCGCGGGTGTACTTACCGCTGAGCATGCCACTGGCGAGTGGTGACCAGGCCGTCATGGCAATATCCATATCCCTGCACATGGGAAAGTGCTCGCGTTCAATACTGCGCTCAACCAATGAGTACTCCAACTGCATGCCTACAAATTGGGTCCAGCCGCGCAGCTCCGCCAATGTATTGGCACGCGAAGTCACCCATGCCGGAGCATCGGACAAGCCAATGTATAAAATTTTACCGGCGCTAACGGCATCATCCAGCGCTCGCATAACCTCATCGACAGGAGTCGTAAAATCCCAGTTATGCACCCAATAGACATCAATGTAATCGAGATCCAGACGCTTGAGACTGGCATCCAGGGACTGCCGCAGATTTTTGCGCTGATTCCCCGCTACATTGGCATCGTTACGACCTGGAAACGCATTGGTGTATTTGGTCGCCACTACGAAGCGCTCACGATCGCTGGCGACAAATTCGCCCACCAATTTTTCGCTTTCACCCTGAGTATAAATGTCCGCGGTGTCTATGAAATTACCACCAGCCTCAACATAGGCATCAAACATAGCGCGACTTTCAGATTTATCAGCACACCAACCCTCGTCGGAGCCAAAAGTCATCGCACCCAGACAAATTTCAGACACTCGAAGCCCGCTTCTACCCAACAGTTTATAGCGCATATCCATTTCCTTTTTGGTTGCAATAACATCATCCACAGAGCCACACTTTAAATCAACCATGCACGGGAGGCGATAGCCGCAGCACGCAATACGCCTTGGCGCTAGAATCAAAAATCACCAGTCTGTTCAGGCTTGGTTCAGCCTCCATCGTGTATATTGGCTACCGTTATTGCTGCCAACACAAGTGAGCCAACCAGAATGAAAAAGACCCTTCGTACGACCGCACTCTGCAGCGCAGTATTGCTGACTCTATCGGCCTGCCAGACGGTTGACCCCTATACCGGCGAACAGAAGACATCAAATGCAACCACCAGCGCCGCCATCGGCGCGGTAGCGGGTGCTGTGATTGGTGCAATCAGCGCCGATGGCAGCAAAGAAGCGCGCAAGCGAGCCGCAATTGGTGCTGGTATCGGCGCCCTGGCAGGCGGTGGCGTGGGCTATTACATGGACCAGCAGGAAGCCAAACTGCGCGCACAACTCGCCGGCACTGGTGTTAGCGTTACCCGGGTCGATGACCATATCGTCTTGAACATGCCCGGCAATATCACTTTCCCCAGCAATCAGGCCGACATTAATGCCGATTTTTATCCCGTGCTCAATTCAGTGGGGCTAGTCCTACAGGAATTTGAGAAAACCCTCGTTGAAATCGTCGGGCATACCGACAGTACCGGTTCAGACAGCATCAACCAGCCGCTTTCAGAGCGGCGCGCCGCCAGCGTAGGCAGCTATTTGCTGGGCCGTGAAATACTGCCGCAGCGAATAGAAACCTACGGTGTGGGTAGCCGTTATCCGGTGGCAAGCAACACAAACAGCAGCGGGCGGGCACTCAATCGACGGGTAGAAATCACTTTGATACCGATCACCCGCTAGCCTATAGCTCTAGTCTGGCCAGTAGGTTTTGCTACTCTGGTACACCGCCCGGGCGTAACTGTCTACATCCATGGTCTGGGCTTCCAGCGATATAACTTCACAGCTAACCACTCCACCGTAGCCTTTTTTTCGGAATATGCTGGCAAAGCGATCCAGTTCAAACTCACCGGCACCAGGCATCGCGCGACGGGTAATAGTTTCCATCAGCAAATCATCACCGATCAGCGCCGGGTGGTCATTAAACTGAACATAGGCCACCTCATCCAGCGGCAACGCTTCAAGGTCGGCACAGGTGTCATCACTGTGGGTAAAGTGCCAGCAATCCACCAACACACCAGCGCCGGCAACCCCCGCTCGCTTAAGCACGTCGCGGGTGGCGTTAATATTCCGTACCTCCGGCAGCCAAGGCAAGTATTCTATGGCCAAGCGCACACCCAGTTTGCCAAATACTTCACCGGCGTACTGCAAATCCTCGATCACAGAGGTGTCTACTAACGAATCCATATTCAGTTGTACGAATTCGGGCTGGAGCTGATCAGCCAGCGCTGCCAGTCGCTCTGTGCTAGCCCGATTTTGCTCACGCTGAGCACCAAGCATTAACGTGGGTAATTCATAGGTACGCATATTCGCTGCAAGAATCAGCGCAGCAAGCTCCTCAACACTGCCACCCAGGTCACAGTAACGGCCAATCGAGCCCTCATCAGCCCCGAACCAACGAAATCCAGCGGCCGACGCGGCGGTAATTTGTGCGGGCAAGGAAGGCGCGCCCTCTGCCACCAGATACGGTGACCAGTTCATGGTGTTGTAGCAAAGTTCTGCCATAGCCTTTCTCCGCTGAGGGATAAGTGTCATTGCGAGTATAGAAGGTCTGACCGGCTGGGGGTAGCCAAATCCGACTGACGCGTCCTACCACCGGGGTCATTGCCAGCCAGAGGCCGGAACGGCACACTTAGCATAAATCCTTAGCACACAGTAATCTTGGGGGTGCCCTATGACAGACTACCAAACCATCCAGGCAAAGTCGGTCAACCAATGGCACGCTAGCAGTGACGTCATTGTTGTCGGATTTGGCGCTGCGGGTTCCTGCGCGGCAATCGAAGCTGCCGCTGCCGGCGCCAAGGTCCTGGTGCTGGAACGGGCGAGCGGCATTAGCGGCACTACCTGCATGGCCACGGGACATTTCTATCTGGGCGGGGGCACCCGACCGCAGCTAGCCAATGGTCTCGAAGACACGGTCGAGGACATGTTCAATTATTTGGTCGCCAATACACCGGAGCCTGATCTCAACAAGATCCGCCTCTACTGTGAACAGAGCGTGGAGCATTTTAATTGGCTGGTGGATCATGGCGTCCCGTTCAATGACGGTTTCTACCGCAGGAAACACTATGAGCAGCCCACCGACGAATGTCTCATCTGGTCAGGCAACGAGAAGGCCTGGCCATTCAGCCAACAGGCAAAACCGGTAGCGCGGGGGCATAAAGTTGAAAACGTCGGCAGCGAGGGCGGAGGCCTGGTAATGCGAAAACTGAACGAGGCCGCCCAGCAGCTGCAGGTCGAGTTCCAGTTCGATGCCCGTGTGACAAACCTCGTTAGCGATGAGCAGGGGCACATCTCTGGCGTACGCTATACACACTTTGGCGAAGAGCGTTTTGTGGCGGCCCGCAATGGCGTGGTGCTGGCAGCAGGCGGGTTTGCTATGAATCAAAGTATGCTGGAACAGTATTGCCCCAAGCTCGCACATCCTGGCGTGGTCAAGCAAGGCAACCCAAACGATGACGGTGCCGCAATCAATATGGGTCTGGCGGCCGGCGGCTATGCAACACATATGGAGGGCGCCCTGATCACCGCGCCATTCTATCCACCCGAAAGCCTGCTGAAAGGCATTCTGGTCAACTCTCATGGCCAGCGCTTTATCAATGAAGACAGCTACCACGCTCGCACCATGACCGCCTGCCTGGATCAGCCAAATGGCATTGCCTACCTGATTACCGACAACGCCTGCTTTGGCAGACCGGAAATCCAGATGCAAGAGCTGATCGACGCCTGGGAAGACATCGCCACCATGGAACAGGGTCTAGGATTACCAGCGGGCTCATTGCAGCAAACTCTAGCTGACTACAATGCACACGCCGCCGAGGGCAAAGATCCCACATTCCACAAACATTCAGATTGGCTGCAGCCGCTGATCGAAGCGCCCTACGCAGCACTGCAGTGTTCACTGGGTGAATCGGTTTACGTGGGCTTTACGCTGGGAGGCCTGCGGGTATCCGCGCAGGGCGAGGTAATGACAGAGGCTGGCGATGCGATTATTGGCCTGTATGCAGCGGGCGCATGCGCATCAAACATAGCTCAGGATGGAGCTGGCTACTCTAGCGGCACTGCCATCGGTGAATCGACCTTTTTTGGACGTAGAGCCGGGCGCCATGTCGCCAGCGGGAGCTGCTAGCAGACGCCAACCACTGCGCCCAATTGCACGGACAGCTGGCTCAATTAGCGCCAGACCCGGCCGCAGCCGGAGCCTTGCGCTACAGTAATTACGCTTTGGCCGTTAGCGGCGTAATATTTGACTCTTCCTGCTCCGGCTCGCTACCGATATCCAGCAGAGACTCCGGCTTACCTCTACAGGCCGCAACAAGAATATCCTTGTTCCTGGATAACAGCAGTCCAATGTTTTCTGCGTCTTTCTCGCTAATGCCTTCAATCTGTTTTTCCAGAAGCAGGCTAAAGTTCTCTGCCAGTTCCAGCATTTTGTCATGAGCATCAGCGCTTTTCTTACTGTCAAACATCGCCTCGTCCCGGTCACATTTCCACATTGCTACTACGGCCACAGTTCACCTCGTGCGTTATAATTCGATCACAGAAACTGTATATACGTACAGTATTAAAGGCAAGCGGTTTTTCAGCTAAATCCGCGCCTTTGCTTCACTGCACCGCCTGAATCAGTTCGATCAGCTCTCCGCCGGCGCCGCGGCAGACCATCACCCGCTGCCCGCGATAAAGTTTTCCCGGCAGAGTCCGCGGCGGGGATACTGGCTGAACACTCAGGGCATCCAGGTCATCGACCAGAAAGCTGACCATCGCTATACCCGCAGGAAAACCACCCCCGCTAGGCGGCCTTGGTTTAGCCACCCCCAACTGATCAATCTCTACCATACTTCGTCCGGCCAGTTGCACCGTGGCCACCGGGTGCCGCATCTCAGGGTTCAAGCCCAGTGCCTTGTTGATCGAGGCGATCCGTGTATCAAAACTCCAGCTCTGGTTAGCCCCCAGCTTTTGGTAAACAGCCAGCCCCTCGTCGCGACGCAGACAGCAGCTGACCGGTATAAATAACCGGTCAACATCACAGCTCGCCTGTGGCACCTCAAACGGCGGAATCTCGGCATTGACCTGGGTCAAATACAACACTTCACCCGCAGGGCCGATAACCTGCATAGCACGTACATCACCACTATCGTCGAGGTTGGCCGGGGCACGAAAAATTTCGAACTGCGACCCAGCGAGTCGCGCAGCCAGAGCATCCACGTCAGCCACCAACACCTCAAGCGCCATCCAGCCAAGTTCGCGAAAGGGTTTGGCTGGCAGCACTTCCGGATGACCAATAATACGCACCCACGGGTAACCGCTGGGAGACACCAAAGTCACCACGGAGGCGCCGGCCAACTTGGGCTTACCCCACAGCACTGCCTGTTCGGGACTGACCTGCGTGTCTTCATAGACGCTGGTCGATAGAAAATCGCAGTAAGCACTTACTGTCTGCTTAAGATCACTGGTAACAAGGGTTCCGGTGATACTGGGGCCCAGTGGTATCATAATTCCTGAACCAGCTGCCGCATGCCAGGCAGGCATTTACACCCACGCGCAATTGCATTGTCTTGAACATCAGGCTTTTGTAAATCGCAGCCTATGTAGTCCCAGAGCGTCGATACTCCACAGCGGAACGAATCGATATCACGAGCGCTGAAAAATCTGTCAATCAGTGAATCCATGGCAATAGGCTGATTAATTTATATTTTATGATGATCGGCATTATAACTTTTTGATGCAGGGTACGCTGCATGCATGCAAAACCTGGCGGAGTTTTTTAATCGGCTCTGTTCCACACGCTAACGACACTTCAGCGGCCAACTCTGGCGAAACTAGGCAGTAACCAGGATTGGACAACTCGCCAAGTTTAACACCTGTGCCAGCAACTCTGCCGGAGCCAGCCGTGCCACCAGCACGTAGTCCAGGGAGTTCTGACCCGTTGCATTCAACAAACCGTGCAAAGCCTCTGCGTCTGCCTCGCGGGTGTGCATAAAAGCAAAGCGCTGGCGCAGGCAAGCAAGTTGTTCACCGCAAGAATCCCCCCGCTGTGCTTCGACCACCAGCACTTCGGCAGGTCGATCCGGCTCAAGGTCTAACAGCACTGCCAGCGCTGACAGCAGATCACCGCTGGCAGCCGGCAGCAACAATACGCGCAACGGTCGAGACGTGGGCAGAGGCAAAACCCGTGGCTGGCCAATGATAAGCAAGTCCGCTCCCTGCGAGAGCGCCATGGCGAGTGCCTGCTGACGATCACTCACCATGGCGAATGAGTACGCCACTGCCAACGGTTGCGCGCGCTCTGATAGTAAACGCTGAAAGCGCTGGGAAACGTCGAGCATGGAGCGGCTTAACTGTTTCTGCCCCAAGGCCCTGGGCTGTGCGCCAAGCAGAGTAACTTCGCGGGCGAAAGGCAGCTCGGCAACACGTTGCAATTGCGCATCGTCGACGAAAATTCCGCGTAAGCTCGCACTGCGGGCAGCCGCGAAGGTAACCGCCAACTCAACCGGAACTAACCATTGGCAGTGCGTGTCCACCACCACCAAAACCTCAGCGCTGGCATCCTCACGAGTCTGCTTATCTGGTTTCTCTATCACCATTCTGACTCTTTTCAGGTCCGGCCAGAGCGGCCTGCAGGTTCTGTAACTCATGGATACGATCTAAAACCAGACGGTTGAAGCTGCCTGCTGCAAAGCCGTCAGCTTCACGCCCGGCTGCTAACCCGCTCAGTTTCTCCATCACTTGTTCAACATGAGACGCCGTATAGACATGAAATTGACCCGCCTCAACCGCACTTGTTACCGCCGGCTTTAACATCAGGTGAGGCTGATTGGCGGCGGGAATGATCACGCCTTGATCGCCACTGAGTCCGCGCGCCGCGCAAATATCAAAAAAACCTTCAATTTTTTCGTTAACACCACCGATGGCCTGCACCTCACCAAACTGGTTCATCGAACCAGTCACCGCCAGATTTTGCGCCAGTGGTAGCGCCGCGATCGCCGACAACAGTACGCATACCTCAGCGCAGCTGGCGCTGTCACCATCCACTCCGCCGTAAGATTGCTCAAACACCAGACTGGCGGATAATGCCAGCGGCCCATCGCTGGCATAGGTACTTGCCAGGTAGGCCGAAATGATCATCACCGCCTTACTATGAATCTCACCACCCAGCTTGCTCTCACGCTCAATATCCACAACTTTTCCAGCGCCAAGCCGCGCCGTTGCCGTTATGCGGGCCGGTGCTCCAATGCTGTAGTCACCCTGCGATAATACCGACAGGCCATTAATCTGAGCAATTTTGCTGCCACTGGTATCGATCAGGCGAATATCCCGTAGCACTTGTTCCTGCAGCAACTCCCGTAAACTGCTACGACGCATGTCATGTTTTTCTATCGCCGCAATCACATCATCACGGCCTATCACCTCATGTCCGTTACGCCGCGACCAATAGTCGGATTCTTCCAGCAGCAATCCGAGATTGTCCTGATTCAGTGAGAGCTTTTCGGTATCCCCCGCCCAGCGCGCAGTCTGTTCAATGATCAGTTGCACCGCATGACGGTCGATCGGCAATAACCCCTCGCGCTGCTGACAACCGGCTATCGCTCGCGCAAACAACAGCAGGTTTTCTTCCTGCCAAGGCATGTCCGCAGAAAAGTCCGCCGCCACGTGAAAAAGCTGCCGGAACTCGGGATCATAGTGATTCATCATATAGTAGATAAACGGCTCACCCAGCAGGATCACCTTGACCTCAAGCGGCACGCTTTCGGGCTCCAGTGAAACCGTGCTGTTCATACTCAGTATTTCCTGCAGGGATGCAATTTTGATCTCGCCCGCGCGCAGCGCTTGTTTGAGGCCCTCCCAGGCATACATATGACTGAGTAGCTTCCGTGCCTCCACAATCAGGTAGCCGCCGTTAGCGCGATGCAAGGAGCCCGGTTTAATCAGTGTGAAGTCAGTGAGTAAAGTGCCCATCTGCGACACATATTCCACTCGGCCTATCAGATTCTGGTAAGTCGGATTCTCCTCATAGACAACCGGCTGTCCCGTAGCTCCAGTATTGTCCACCAGCACATTAACCCTGAAGGCAGCATAGTTCTTGGCCTGCTGTTTAACGTGCTCGTTTTCCGCGCCCTCCTCCTCGGGTAAAAACTCTTCTGCATTCTCAATCGCAAAATTCTTCACTTGCGTCAGGTAATCTACAATCGATGGATATTCCGCGTACTTTTTGTCCAACCAGGCAATAAACTGCTCCACAGTCAGCTGAGTAATTTCCCGATTCAGATCCTTGATTCGGTGGCTGCCTTCCCGCTTAATCATCGGTAACTGGCTCACCACCTCCTGCAAATCCACCTGCAATTCCGCTATAACTTCCTGCAGTTTTGTCTGCTCTTCCTCGCTAAGTTTGGCAAACTGCTCCGGAGTAATCACCTCTCCATCAGCAATGGGTGCCAGGGTGTAGCCCGCCGGAGTGCGTAACAGCGCAACATCGCGTTCGCGGGCACGGGCACCCAACGTCGAGAAAGCTTCTTCGGAGCGCTCCATCATCTCGCCTTCGATATCCTGGAGTCGATTGCGATACTCTTCGCTGTGAAAGGTAGAGGGAAGAGACGTCAAAAGATCCTCTATCAACTGCAGCATATCCTCCTCAAGTTCGCTGCCAACTCCAGCCGGCAGCTGCAGCAAACGCGGCTTGGCCGGGTCTGAAAAATTGCTGACGTAGCACCAATCATATTGGACCCAGCCATTAGTGCTCTGCTTACCGAGCACATCGCGCACCAGCTGGTGCTTGCCCAGGCCACTGGGTCCGAACGCAAATATATTGAAACCGCGCCGCTGAATATCGACTCCGAACTCAAGCGCATCCAACGCCCGCGACTGGCCTAGCGGCTGCTGCAACGGCTCCAGCTCGCCCGTATTACCAAAGCTGGACGCGGTCAGGTCACAGTTTCGATAAAGCTGTGCGGTTGTAAGTTCCATCAGCGCCATAGATTACCCCTGTGCAGATACAGTCAAAAATATAGCAGTCTAGTGGGAAACAACCTTGCTCTTGATCATGATTACATCGGGTTGAATCTACCCGCGAAGGCGTTGTGCGGTAGATTCGAAAAGGTCAAACCCCAGTCATGGCGAGGCTATCAGGCCGACTCGTGCGCAAGACGCAGGCTCGCTAGCACCTCCGCCAAAGGCAAGACATCCGCATATTTGGCATTCATATCAAATAGATTGGCCGCATGGGCGTCCGGGTTGCGATCGCCCACGGCCTCGGCCGCTACCACCACCGGATAATTGAATTGCAGCCCATCAACCACGGTCGCACGCACGCAACCGCTGGTAGTGAGACCCGTTACCACTAGAGAATCGGCGCCGGCCGCGCGCAACTGTTGGTCAAGGTCCGTGCCGAAGAAGGCGCTGGCCCATTGTTTCTCTACTACAGCTTCATTTACTGCAGGAGCCAACCGTGTATCGACCGCAACCCAGTGCGACCCTGGCTGCAAGACATTCAGAGCCTCAACTCGCGCTCGGAAAACACTCGCGGTAGTCTCATCGTGAAATACTACCGTGGTAAAAAACACGGGTAACTGCAGCTGGCGAAAAGCGCTTAACAGGCTGACGTTGGCCGCGACCACCTCGGGGCAGTCAGTGCCCAGTGGGCAACCGGAATCGGTGAAGCCGTTAATCATATCTACCAGAATCAAAGCCGGGCGCTGGCCTAAACCGAGACTGCTGCGTTTGAGATCCATGGTACTGCCTCCTGACCTTGGCGCCGGATGGGTCATCAGACTCAAGTATTAACTTACACGCGGACAAGTGCCGCACACTATAACCAGTAAACCATTATCAGCGGCTAGATGCACCGCAGTCCCAGCGCGGTGAGGTACTCGATATAAAGCCGAATCGCTCCTGCAAAGTTAGTTTCTATGGCTAACCGGATGGGGGCCGAACGTCTACTGAGTTCAACGCTTGCCGCCTAATATTGCCTTTCTGAGCCCCAGCAACAAAAAATAACGTCTAACCAGCCGTTGAAGTAGCCGCTAACCCCAAATAGAGCTGTTTTTGGGGGGCTTCACGTTTTACACTACCCGACGGGGATATAACAAAAGGCTTCTTATTGTGATCAACGCCCGTGTACGCAACTTGCTGCCCAATATCGAGAGTTTTCTCGATCATTGCCAGCGCCGCACTTTCAAATCTCGCACCACTCTGGTTAGCGCCGGAGAGCCCAGCGAGTCGTTTTTCTTCGTACTGGAGGGATCTCTCTCAGTAGTGATCAAAAGCGAAGAGGGTCAGGACATGGTCGTGACCTACGTGAATCCAGGAGACTTCTTTGGGGAGGTAGGACTCTATAAACGCGTCGACAAAGTTCGCGAGGCCAGCATTCAGGCCAAGACTAACTGTGAGGTCGCAGAGATTTCGTACGAGCGCTTTTATGAAGTGAAAGAGCAGTTTCCAGAAATTCTCTACGCCATTGGCGCGCAAATGGCCGACCGGCTGACCAACGCCACCAAGAAACTGCATGACCTCGCTTTCGTTGATGCCAAGGGGCGCATAACCAACGCGCTTTACGATCTCTGTAAAGAGCCCGACGCGATGACGCATCCGGACGGCATGCAAATCAAGGTGTCACGCCAAGAGCTAGGCCGTATCGTCGGTTGTTCCAGAGAAGTGGCAGGCCGCATTCTGAAAGTGCTGGAACAAGAAGGCATGGTGCAGGTGGCCGGACATACGATGGTGGTTCTGGGTACACGCTAAAACAGGCCGCCCCCTGCCACCAGAGCACGGGGCGGCTTCTGCAGTTACCCCTGTCTTTCCTTCTTAACCCAACGACTCCCCACTACTGCGTACCAGACCCAAAACCACTCTACTGCGCTCTACTCAGCTCTACTTAGCTCTACTCACCAACAGATCAAAAAAAAGACCAGCACGGTAAACCGGCTGGTCTTTTACTATTACGCGTGTCCGCCTAGGCGGAACTGACCTTACCAGCGATAAGCCGCACGCAGGTACCATGAACCACCTTCGTAGTTCGCTGCACTACGACGCGGGTAGGGTAAGCCCGCGCTCTGGTTATTACGGAACGGCGCGTTGGTTTCATCAGGATATTCATCAAAGATATTCATGCCACCTGCGGTCAGACGCACATTGTCAGTAACATCCCAGCCCAACTCCAGATCAATGAAGATGGTCTCGCCAATCTTCTGACTTTCCGAACCAGGCACAATACCCGCACTCGGATCATCAGCATCAACCAGCGCACCGCCGACTGTTCCAGCTTCATCATAGTGATCGCCGTAGAAGTTGGCCCGAATCAGGAAGTTCCAGTTATCGCCAAAGAAGGTATTAGCCGTCAGCACCCAGCGCTGATCAGGATAGTTGTTCTCGATATTGCCAATCGCGCGCGCATTCACCGGCAAAATGGGATCCAGTCCACCCGGGCGCTGCACTGCCTGCTGATCGGTTACCTCAAACTCATTGTAGTTAAAGGCAAAGCTCAAGTCGGTACTGGCAGAATCGCCCCAGTCCCAGCCAGATGTTAAGACCACATCAATACCTTTGGATTCAACATCAAGCGCATTAGTGTAAAAGCTGATTGCCGCGCCTGGAACGCCAGCTACAGGAATATCACCGGTGCGATAAATACGGTCTTCAACCTCAATCAAGTAAGCGTCTACGGTTAAGCTGGTGTTTTCGCCAATATTGCTGGTAAAACCAAAGCTATAGTTGACCGCCTTTTCCTCGGTTAAGGGCTGACCGCCATTAAGCACGGCAACAGGACTCGTTGGCGGGAGCAAGCCTTCTTCTACCTGCTGACCGGTGATGCCGTCAAAAGTGGTGGTGGTGGTACGCAAATTAGCCTGCCCTGGTGTTGGCGCATGGAAACCGGTAGACGCTGCAGCACGCAGTGTAAACGCATCTGAGAGTGTCCAACGGGCCGCCAGTTTTCCGTTGGTAGTATCACCAAAGTCAGAGAAGTCTTCGTAGCGCAAAGCACCCTGTATCATGAAGGCGTCAGAGACATCCCATTCCACATCAGCGTAGATACCCCAGTTATCACGGGAGAAATCGCCCGAGTCCTGCGGCTCAAAGCCGCTAAGGCCACTGGCGCCCGCACCAATGTAACTGTTCTCTTCGCCGGAATTAATGGTGAAAGTTTCCTCACGCCATTCCGCGCCAAACGCAACGTTCACGGTATCGCTGACGGGCATGGAGAAATCGGCGTTGACGTTGGTTTCTTCCTGCTCAAACCCACCGACCTGGAAGTTCCGTTGCAACGGTTCTCCATCGGCGCCAAGGCCTAGCGTGTGGTTGGTCGTGTTATTCAAGAAATAGTCCAGCGTATTCATACCATACGCAGCACTCAGGTCATAAAAGATCGCGCCAGCCTCGCCCTTGATACCCAACACCAGGCTCATGTCTTCCTGCTCGCCGTCGAGGAAAGGTGTATAGCCTGTCTCCAGCAGATCACCCGAGTAGCCATGGTCATCGACCAGGCTTTGCAACGTACCATCCAGCCCATCAACAGGGTTGTTGGGCTCGCGGAAGAAGAAGCGGTAACGGCCCTCGGCTTCGGCATAGTTACCAAACGCGTAGAGTCGAGTGCTATCGCTGATATCAAAGCCTGCATTCAAGAAGAAGCGCGTAGCCTGTGTCTCTGGACGACCCCAGCTTTGCGCCAGAGGTGCATCACCAAAGGGAGAGTCTGCACCGATGCCTTCAGCACCGAGGTCAATAGCAGACTGGGCATTGGCACGCTGAAAACCGCGCGACAACGCATCGTTATCGGTATGCTCAAGCGTCAGGTTAAGAAAACCATTGTCGCCTAGCGCAACACCACCGTTGGCGCCAATTTTCATGCTCTGCTCGTCATCGAAAAATTCGCCGTACTGAACCATGACTTCGCCGCCTTCAGAGTCATCTTTCATCTGGAAATTGATGACACCAGCGATCGCATCAGAACCATACTGGGCAGCGGCGCCATCTCTGAGAACTTCAACACTTTTGACGCCCATGCTGGGAATCATGCCGATATCCGGTGCGTGGGCACCCCGACCTGCGGCCGAGGACAAATCCTGCACCAGCGCGGCACGATGCCGGCGCTTGCCGTTAACCAAAATCAAGGTTTGGTCTGAAGACATACCACGCAGCGAAGTGGCTCGAATAAACGCCGAGCCGTCTCCGGTAGCGGGTATGGCGGTATAAGAAGGGATCAAGGACTTGAGGTTATCGGTCAAATCAACCGAGTTACCGCCGGCACTAAGATCACTGGAACTGAATACATCAACCGGAACCGGCGAATCTGTCGCCGAACGAGGCTTGGAGCTCCGAGTACCAATGGTTATAACTTCTTCAATAACCTTTTCGTCGCCGCCTTGCGCCAGCACGGGCTGGCCCATCGCTGCGACAACCGCTGCGACCGCCAAACATATGGGTTTGTGTTGTAGCTTAAGCATCCTCTACCTCCAGAAAATTGGGTGTTCTTCTCATTGTTGTGAGTCTTACAAACTCATTTTTTAACATGTCGAGCATTAAGCCGTTGCTAGCTGACACTGCGATTACTCTGACCGCATAGCCCTTAGCGGGACTGTTATTGAAGCGCTATCTTATTGCGCTAGATCGGCTACTACCTTGTCATATAGCTTATGACAACTACCTTGTGTGAACCGTAGCCCACCCGTGCAGGGCTTGCAGTGAAAAATATGGGCAATATTCACATTGAGGGGAACTCTAAGTTATTCAATTGCCTAGGAAATTACTCAGTAGCCAGGCAGATTCCGACTCGCACCGGCAGGCAGGCTCATAGCTAAGCGACGACGCAGGTATTACACTAACCTAAACTCAACGTGCCTCCGTTATGCAAAATGTACTGCAACTGATTGAAGACCTGTTCCCTGCCCTGGGCATAGCCATTACTACTTTCCTGGTAATTACGGTGCTCAATCTGGTGCTGCGCCGGGGCCGTGAGGGCAAGGCCAGCGGCTCATCCACCACCGCACAGTTCATCAGTCTGGTGCTAGCCGCGTTCGCCCTGGTAGGTGTGATCGTACTACTCCCGATCACCGACGAAACCCAAGGACAGATTCTCAGTCTATTGGGGGTGATACTGACCGCGGTGATTGCGCTGTCAGCCACCACCTTTGTCGCCAACGCCATGGCGGGGTTGATGCTGCAAAGCAGCGGCACTATCCGCACCGGCGATTACGTTAGGGTGAACGGAGAATTTGGCCGGGTCACTAAGCGCAATTTGCTGCAAACCAAAATACAGACGGAGTTGCGCGATATCACCACATTGCCCAACATCCTGTTAGTCAATAACCCACTCACCGTGTTACACCGCGACGGCACGGTAATAGCTGCTGATTTGTCACTGGGCTATGATATCCCCTATCCCCAAGTAGAAACGTTGTTGACCGAAGCTGCCGAGGCCGCCGGGTTGGAAGATCCGTTTGTGCTGGTGCAGGAACTGCTCGACCATGCCGTCAGCTACCGCGTAGCCGGATTTCTGGCCGAGACCCGCAACCTGATCACCGCGCGCTCCAATTTGCGCAAAAAGGCGCTGGAGATGTTGCACGGGCACGGCGTGGAGATTGTGTCTCCCTCTTTTATGAATCAGCGCGCTCTGGACCCCACACAACGAGTGATACCCGCGCAACCGGTGCTGCATTCCACCCCGCAGACACTGACAGAAGTGCCCGAAGAGCGGATCTTCGATAAAGCCGAGGAAGCCACTAACCAGGAGCAGTTACAGGTCGATCTGGATACGACAAAGTCAGAGCTGAAGGAACTGAAAGCCGAGCTCAAAAATGCCAGCGACGATGAACAGGTGGCGCTGGAGCAGCGTGTCAGTGCCGCCGAAGCGCGCGAAATCTGGCTCAAAAACTCTATTGAGCAGAGCAAACCCGACTAACCGTCGGTCAGACCGATGAACGGTAACCTGCAAACTCAGGCCCTGTAGTAAAATACCTCCCTGAGCTTAAAGTCCCCGCAATCATTATGTATGCGGGCGGATGCCCAGACAAAACCAGCGTTTTATAAGTCCGCGATATCGATTTTGCAGTATTTTTGACACACCACTTTTATCCCAATTCTGTGACACGTGTTCAACATCGGGGTTTTCAAATGTGGGATTATTGCAGCATCAGTACAAGTGCGCGAAGACCCTGTTCAGTAGTTAGATGCCGAGCCACAGGGTGCTATTCCACAATGGAATCATTCGCGACTTAATACAGCAAGTTAGCGCGCTGTGAAGGCGCCAAGAGAGTGTAACCATGGCCGAGAACACTGACCTAGATAACAGCATCATTCGCCCATTTTTGACCGCTGCAGCTCCCGCCCGCAGCGGCCTGAACCGTGCCAACGCACTGCTAATGGCACTGGCTCTGGCCGGCGCAGGCACAGTTTCAGCGGCACCAAGCTTTGATCCAATACGCCAACCGCTGGGCTCGGTTGCGCCACTAACACTGACCGATACGGACTTGTCCAAGGGTAACGTCAAGGCCTACCGCACCTGGTTTGAA
Source organism: Candidatus Litorirhabdus singularis (assembly GCF_026262625.1). GTDB lineage: Bacteria > Pseudomonadota > Gammaproteobacteria > Pseudomonadales > Halieaceae > Litorirhabdus > Litorirhabdus singularis. Next base: position 1,085,536 of record NZ_SHNN01000001.1, on the reverse strand, counting down.
AACGGCGCCTGGCAGGGCGACCTGATCGAATACTCAGTGAGCAACTTGGGAGCGCTTACCACCACGGTCGATGTATCCGGGCTATCTCCAACCAATGCCAACCCACAGACCAACTGGTCTGCGCACTGGCGTTTTGAGAACACGTCAAGCAACTACTGGGATGTCTCTCGCAAGATTATCACCTATGACGGCAGCGCGCAGGTAGGTTTCCGCTGGGCTAACCTGTCCAACGACCAAAAAGCCGCCCTCGATGATGAGGCGCGAAATAGGGAAATAGACGGCGAAACCGCTGTCACCAGCACCATCTTAAATTACGTACGCGGCGATCGTCGTAATGAACACCCGCTAGGTGAAGCCTATCGCACCCGCTACTCGCTCCTCGGTGACATCATTCATTCACAACCGGTCTATGTCGCGAAACCCAACGCCGCACTTACCGCTGACGGCTACGCCGCTTGGGCCATCAGCAAGGCAAGCCGCCCACCGCGGGTTTACGTCGGGGCCAATGACGGCATGCTACACGTTTTTGATGCCACATCGGGCACCGCAACATCTGGCAAAGAAGTCTACGCCTATATCCCCTCAATCCTGATCGGCGAACTGGATCGACTCGCTGGACGGCCTTATGAGCACCATTACTTTGTCGACGGTCAGCTCAGCGTTGCTGACGTCTACATTGATAAAACCGGCGGTAGCAGTGAAGCCTGGCGCAGCGTTCTGGTTGGCGGCTTGGGCTCAGGGGGCAAGGGCTGGTACGCACTGGACATCACCAACCCAAATCTGCAGGAAGAGGACGCCATTTCGGTTCGCGCACGTGATGATAAAGTGATGTGGGAGCTAGACGCCAACAATGCCACCTATGGCGACGATATCGGCTATTCCTTTGGCAAAGCCACCATCAGCAAACTGAACGATGGCAAGTACTATGCAATATTCGGCAACGGTTATAACAGTGTGAACGCCAGAGCCAAATTGATCCTGGTGCGCCTCTCCGATGGTGCCGTGATACGCATCAATACAGGTATTCGTGGTAACGGTAATCCGCAGAACGGCCTGTCCTCCCCGGCAGCTATCGACCTTGATCGCAACGGCACTGTAGATGTGGTCTTCGCGGGTGATCTGAATGGCAATATGTGGAAGTTCGATCTTAGCAAGACCAACCCGGCGCTGTGGATCGTAGCCTACAACGGAACCCCGCTGCATACCGGAGACGTCACCCAACCAATTACTCTGGCGCCAGATGTGACACTGCATCCCAGCACCGGCCTTATTGTTATGTTCGGCACTGGCCAATTATTCTCCGATGCTGACTTGGATACCACCGCTACGCAGGCATTGTTCGGCATCTGGGATACAGGCAGCACCCCGGTAGCGGCGAATAGTCAGTCGCTGCTGGCGCAACCGCTGCGCAGCGAAAGCCTCGAGTATACTTCCGGCACCATCACGGAAGTAGTCAGCACTTTCACCCCCGAACCTGGCCCCATAAATTGGAGCAATCAACACGGTTGGAAAGTAGAGCTACCCGCCGGCTATCGCGTATTGCAGCCGCCGCAGCTGCGCGCAGGTCGCCTCAAAGTCACTATCACTAACCCCGGCACACGTGAAAACTGGTTGCTCGAAGCCGCCTATCTGGATGGGGGTGACCCCGGTAAGCCCATCTTCGATCTCAACAAGACGACTACCTTGACTGTGGACGACCTGATCGACGGCAATGGTGATGTGGTGCTGGACGATACGGATGATATCCCCGTCATGTGGCAGCAAGCCTCAGGTGTAATGTCCGAGGCGACAATCGCCAGAATAGGTCAGGGGGTTGACACCCAGTTGTTCAACTACATTGTGCCGCCAGTAGCGGGCGGCAATCAGCCCTGTACCGAAGACTGTACCGCCGGCTTTGTTGGCGGCCACGTTGACGTTGATACAGATTACTACAATGCCAAGGCGGGCAAGGCCAAAAAAGGCAAGCCAGCAGATACGGGCGGCGTGGGCGGTAAAACCTACAAACATACCCACGAATACGACAAGAAAACCGAACAGGTTTACGTGGACTATCTAGCTATTAACACTGGGGGTGCCAATGGTCATGCCGAGCTGGACGATGCGGCCTTCATTCCACAGGACACCCGCTTTGTGATCATTATCGCCAACGGCGAGTTGTCACCAGGCAGTGTAATGACACTGGGTACAGAGCAGTACAACGTGGTGGAATACCAGGTCATGATTCACAAGGCGCTTTACGACTGGGACGGCAGCAGCGACATCACCGACGGTAATGGCAATTCGCTGATCTTTACTGCCGGAGGCCTGTCTACTTCAAGCGACGGCAGCACCGTGCGCCACTCCTTTAACGATATGGCCATCGTAGCGGGAGGGTTGCACCCTACCAATACGGGCTGTGTTAACGGTTCGGATGCCGTAACTCAGGGCCGCTACCGTAACGGATCACTAGTCACACAGGCAGTCAGTCTCAGTACCTTGACTGGCGGCAGCAATCCACTGGACAATTTAATCATCCAGACTCCGGATGATTATACCGAGACAATCCTGCTGACCGACGGCACTCAGGTGGCGATGCAGGAGGACCTCGATGAATCCGGCAGCATAGAGCCCATAGAGATCTTCGGTGGGCTGCGTGGCATTCCATCCGGCCAGGGCACCCCCGACGTCCTGTGGGAGTCGACAATATTCTGGCACTATCCCGGTGGTGCCTGCTATGGCGATACCGACTGGGTAGCCGATGTGCTTGCCGCGCGCGACGAACTGACCATTGATGAGGAGGAGTTCCAGGAGTTGCTGGACGACCTGGGCATCACCGATGTAGATCAAGAAATCAGCCGATGCGACCTGACTGGCCTTTGCTCTAACCAGTTCTATCAGGATCTGCAGGCCTTGGCTGCCATTGAAGCCCTGTTGCGCTACGGTGACGGCATAGATACCGGCGGCGGACTCGACAGCACAGATGGCGTGCCCAATATCGTTGGTGGTAGTGCCGAGAACCTCGGTATCACCGTAGGCCCCAACTACTTCCCCGGACGCCGCACCTGGGTGGATATTATCGCGGACTAGCTGGCTCTTATCTGGACATCAGGTCCTATACAAAAGCACTTTAAACGCCCCGCATCAGGGGCGTTTTTTTTGCCACCTAAAAACCACTGGTTCAGCCAGAACTTGTACAACAAAGCAGAACAGATAGAATCACCGCAGGGCCTTATCAACAACAACAAAAATCGACAGGCAGATCGTCTTGCGCTGGGAGACAGGTAATGAAATTTTCGGGGGATAGTTCAGTGAAGTGTCTATTGGCAACAGCTGCGTTTGGCGCGCTTTTATTGAGTAATAGCAGCGGGGCAACCGAACTAACCGTCACTGTTAGCGACATCAAATCCGACGTCGGAGCGCTCAATATTACGCTTTACAATAACCCGGACGACTGGCTGAGCGACAGGGTATTTGCCACCAAACAGCTGCGTATCAGCGAGTCCATGGTTGAAGGCATTATCACGACCAGCTTCGAGGTAGAGCCAGGCGAGTACGCCGTCTCAGTGCATCACGATAATAATGATAACGGCAAAATGGACACCAATTTTATTGGCATCCCCAAAGAACCGCTAGGGCTAAGTAATGGCGCGGTACCCAAATACGGACCGCCAAAATACAAAGACGCTGTTTTCAGTGTGGGTGCCGACGGCGCCAGCATGCCCATCAAGTTATTAGACTAGGGTTGAGCCGGCAATCAAGCAATGGCCTATACTCAACGGCAGTCAGCAAACATTCTAAAATAAGGAAATCGAATATGAGCGACCCTGTTAGAGCAGCCGATAGCCCTTTTGCGGTGGAAGTAGAAGCAGGCAAAGCCTATTTCTGGTGTTCCTGTGGTAAAAGCGCCAGCCAACCTTTCTGTGATGGCTCGCATCAAGGCAGCGACTTTGTGCCACTAAAGTACGAAGCCACGGAGAGTAAAAAGGTGTTTTTCTGCGGCTGTAAGGCCACGGCCGGGCAACCCATGTGTGACGGCAGTCATAGCAACTGAGATGAAAATAGAAGCAGGTGGTTTCGTTCAGGCGGCCTATTTCGTCGAAGACGTACATGCCGCAGCAGAATACTGGGCAAAGACCTGGGGCGCCGGCCCATTTCTGGTGATGGAGCATATACCGCTGCAAAATTGCCTGTATCGCGGCGAGCCGGCGGTGCTTGACCACAGTTCTGCTTACGGTCAATACGGCGACCTGATGGTGGAGTTAGTACAACAGCATAATCCCGGCCCATCGCCGTTTAGAGATTTATACGCACCAGAGCATTGGGGCCTGCATCATATGGCACGCTTTGCTACCGACCTGCCCGCTGAGTTAAAGGCTTACCGGCAACAAGGCTTCACCACCGCGCTGCAAGCAGAGGCAGGCGGTCTCGCTTTTGCCTTTGTTGATACCAGTGCACAGCTGGGCCACATGACTGAGCTGTATCAGGACGGTGCGCAGATACGTGATTTTTACGCGCTTATAAAGGCTGCGGCAAATTCAAACAGCGCCGGTCAGACTTTTATCGAATTGCCCGGAGACTAGATGTGACAGAAACTGCACAGGAGCCCCGCTACGCGGGATTCTGGATTCGAGTTGCGGCCAGCTTGATAGACACGGTGCTTTTCATATTGTTGCTGGCACCTTTGTTAACGTTCATCTATGGCAGTAGTTATTGGACCACTATCTCAACCGAGCCCCGGCTCTGGGACTTGCTGCTAAACTATCTGGCCCCGGCAGTCGCGGCAGTTGCGTTCTGGGTTTACCGCTCGGCTACCCCTGGGAAAATGCTATTGAAGCTAAAAATTGTCGATGCTCGTACCGGCGGCAAACCTGATACCGGTCATTTGATCGGCCGCTACCTTGGCTACTATGTGTCGACGATACCGCTATTGCTGGGCCTTATCTGGGTAGGTTTCGACAAACGCAAACAGGGCTGGCACGACAAACTGGCGCGCACAGTGGTCATTTACGACCCCGACGCGTAACCACAGCCTGACAGCCAAGCCCCACTACTCGCCGCGAAACTCCGGCGCGCGTTTTTCCTTGAACGCGCGCGGCCCTTCGCGGGCGTCTTTACTCATCATCACCGCTCCCGCCTGCTCCATTTCAAAACTATAGGCATCAGCCCAGGACTGAGTGTGGGTTTCGATTGCAGTGCGTTTGATGGCCTGCAATGCCAGCGGAGCCTGGCGACAGACATTCTCGGCATAGTGCTCAGCTCGCGCCTGCAGTTGCTCCAACGGCACTACTTCAGACACCAGACCCATGGCCAGCGCCTCAGCGGCAGACACCGGTTCACCACCTAACAAGATCTTCATGGCATGCGCGTAGGGTAATTGTCGCGCCAGCCGCACCATAGAGCCAGCCCCGGGCACTACTCCAGCGCGAGGTTCGGGCAGACCGAACTGCGCATGGTCAGCCGCTATACGAATATCAGTGGCCTGCAACAACTCGGTGCCTCCACCCAGCGCGCGGCCATTAATGGCAGCAATTATCGGCTTATACAGAGGCTCGCCTTTGAGCATAATTTTGTCTGGGATCATGGGGTCATCCAGCAAGCGCTGCTCTAACTCATTTTGCGGCTGGCGCGCGCCAGTCCACAGCGGAATCAGTTCACCGAGATCACCGCCGCAGCAAAAGTCACGATCGCCGGCTGCAGTCACAACCGCCACCCTAATCGCAGAGTCATCACGCACCTCCTGCCAGGCATCAGCCAGTTGCACAAACATCTCGCCGTTCATAATGTTTTTGTGCTGGGGGCGATTGAGGGTAATCCAGGCCTGTTGGCCGCGCTTTTCAAAGAGGATGGCGCTCATATGAATTCCTGTGAAGGGTTAGACAGCGCCACAGCGGCGCGCTTGCAATAGGCGATATAGTACGCCAGCCCGCCAGCGTCTGTACAAGGCTCTGCGGTTTAGCGTCAGACCAACTCCACGTACTCCTGCCCTTCCTCGTCCCAGGCTTGCAGCTCACCGCTGGCGAGGTTGAAGTACCAACCATGGAGCTGCAGTTGGCCAGCATCGAGACGTTTGGCCACTCCCGGATAATGTCGCAGATTGTCCAACGACGCCACCAGTGCGCGCCGCGAGCAGGCGCAGGCCTGATCATCCAGAGAGGCGTCGGGCATGTCTGCCAATACCGATTTTGCCGCCGGCTCAGCCACACTCATCCAACTGTCCAGCGCGCTATCAGGAACCATGTCATCGATTAATCGGGTTAACAGACTGCGCACCCCGCCGCAGCGCGAATGCCCCAACACAATGATATGTTCCAGCTCCAGGTACAAGGAAGCAAATTCCAGCGCCGCGTCGGTCTCCTGAAACTCACTGACCGCTAAATGTGGCGGCACCAGATTGGCGATATTGCGAATCACCATCATATCCCCGGTCGAGGAGTTGGTGATAATGGCTGGATCTGCACGTGAGTCACAGCACGCAATCACCAGTATCCGCGAATGCGGGCCATAGTCAGCCAGGCCTTTATAGCGCCCGCTACTGTCCTTCATATATTGGTTTCTAAAACCGCTGAAGCCGTCTACCAGTGCTTTAATATCGCTCATTGATCCACTCCCCCCTCAAGATTACTCAGCCATGCCACTTGATAGGGTGCTAGTTCCAGTCCGGCGTCTAACTCACCGAACTCATCGCCACTCAGTAGGTCCCACCAGCGGTCAGTACCTATCAAATTGATATCCGCCAGGCTCATACGTTGTGGTTTGGAGGTGATATTGGCGAGGCAGAAGATACTCTGGCGGCGATCGATACTCTGCCGCCAGAAGGCAAACACACTAGTGCCCAGGTGCAGGGTGAACTGGGTCGCATTGGGGTGAAAAGCGGTCTGCCGCTGGCGCAGGGTCAGCAACTCCAATAGAGAGCGCAACACACGTGGGTGGCGACTGTTGTCATCGGCCAGTTCAGCCTCAAGCATTTCTGCATCCCAGATATGGCGATTGATCGAACGATTCTGGCCGGTATGTTCCAGTCGCTTATAGTCGTTACCGGTGGCCAGCAGGCTATGTATATACAGCGCCGGAATCCCCTCCAGCGCCAACATAATAGTGTGAGCGCAGATAAAGCGCTGTTCCTGCCACTGATCAGACCCGCCATCAATGGTGCCCTGCATGGCATCGAACAAAGATATATTGATTTCGTAGGGCTTCAGATGGTCAAGCGCAGCCTGACGCATGGACACCTTACCGCCGAAACGTTGCATACAAGACAACAGTTGCTCCTGCTCCTGGGGACTCAACAGACCTTCCAGGGGACGCAAGCCAATACCGTCGTGAGACGCTAGAAAATTCAGGTATGCGGTACCCGCCTGTGCGGGTGGCATACTCATCAGCCAGGTCTTCAGATGACGACAGTCACCGCTGACCAGGGTGTACAGCAGCAGTGGCGGTAAAGAAAAATTGTATATCGCATGCGCTTCATTGGCGTTGCCAAAGTAGGTCAGGTTCTCGCGGTTGGGGACGTTGGTTTCGGTAATGATGACCGCATCCGGGGTATGGTGCTCAATCAGGGTTCGCAAGAGCTTAATAATTTCGTGGGTCTCGGGCAGATGCACACAAGGGGTTCCCGGCACCTTCCACAAGAAAGCCACCGCGTCCATTCGAAACAGTCGTACACCGCGTTCCAGGTACTGGGAAATAATGTGTACGAACTCTAGCAACAGCTCTGGGTTGGCGAAGTTGAGATCAACCTGATCTGGGCTAAAGGTACACCAAACATGGCGCACACCCTCAGCAGTTTGCACCGGGGTCAGCAGCGGCGAACTGCGCGGTCGCACCACCTGGCTAAGGTCATCAACCGGATTGGCTTCTGCAAAGTAGTCTTTTCCCGGGTGCTCACGTTGCTTGAAGTTTTCAAACCAGTGACCGCGACTGGAAGCATGATTCAGCACCAGGTCTGACATTAAGCGATAGTCCTCAGACAGCGCCGTAATATCCTCCCATTCGCCCAGTGACTGATTGACCGAAAGATAGTCGATTACCGAAAAGCCATCGTCGGAGCTGTAGGGGAAAAACGGCAGTATATGCACTGAGTTCACCGCAGCTCCGATGTGCTTATCCAGCACTCGATGCAAGGTGCGCAGCGGACGCTCGCCCTCGCTGACAATAGAATCTCCATAAGTGATTAGCACCGCATCGCGCTGATCCCAGAGATTGCGATGCGGCTGCGGTGCCGGCGCGTCGGGCTCCAGCGCCATGGCCGCCAGTGCCCGCTGGGTCAACGCCGTACTATCATGGGATGGATAAATTCGTGCCAGGTGCTCACTAACCCGGCGCTGTAAATCGCCAGTATCAGCCGACATTGCCACCAAACTCCCGGTGATCAGCTTCAACCGCCGCATGCAGTTGCTCAAGGATATCGGGCACTGCCGAGCGCACCCGATTCCAGCTGGGCATAAAGGGCTTTTCCATCGGGTTCTCGAGAAACTGTTCGCCCGCGGCCATCAGGTTCTGCGCAAACAGCTCGACCGCCTGCTCTTCCAGATGGCGGTCGTATTCGAGACCATTGATCACCGCATCATTGTGGTAGCTTTCAATAAAATCCAGCGCCACGCGGTAGTAGGTCGCCTTGATCGTGCGGAATTTCTCTGTCGAGAAAACTTCGCCTTTGGTCGCGAGTTTACGAAACAGCGCCTTGGCGATGTCCGTGCTCATCTTCGATAAACCGGCGCTGGCATCGTCGGCAGACAATTGCTGATGCTTGTGATCATAGACATCGGCAATGTCCACCTGACACAGGCGATTAGTAGCGTAGTTACGTTTCATTTCTGCCAGCACACCAATTTCAAGTCCCCAGTCACTGGAAATTAGCAGGTCATCGATGACATCCACGCGCATCGAAAACTCACCGGCCAGCGGGTAGCGAAAGCTGTCCAGATAGTCGATGAATTCTGAATAACCGCAGACCTTGGTCAAAGTCCGCAACAATGGTGTCACACAAAGACGGCTGACCCGGCCGCCCATGGTATTGGTGGCAACGCGCGCATAGTAACCCTTGCAAAAAGCGTAGCTAAAGGTGGGATGCGCCACCGGATAAATCAGCCGTGCCAATAACTCTCTCTGATAAGTGACGATGTCACAGTCGTGCAAAGCCACTGACTTACTGCGACCAGAACCCAGCACATAACCCAGGCAATACCAGACGTTTCTACCCTTACCCATTTCCATGGGAGCCAGTTCCAAATCCTGCAACTGCTGATCAATAGCACGCAGCCTGGGACCGTCGTTCCAGAGAATTCGATGATGCTGGGGTAGTTTGCCGAAGTACTCCAGTGCGTGGCGATACTCGGCTTCATCGGCCCGGTCCAGCCCGATGACAATCTCTTCCAGGTACGGCACCTTGGTGAGCTCCTGCACTATATTGCCCAGCGCCGGCCCAGACAGTTCGGAATAGAGCGAAGGTAGCACCAGCGACATTGCCCGCTGCTGACTGAAACTCACCAGCTCTCGCTCCAGGTCCTCAATCGGTCGGTGGGAAAGATTGTGTAAGGTTGTAACCAAACCGTTCTGATGGAAATCTGCCATTCTCAAAGCCTCTCTGTTTGCAATGCCGGCTCAGCCAGCAGTGTTTGCATTACTTCTTGCCAACCCGAAGGCCCTTCAGCCTGACTGCGGATTACCCGCGCCGGCCCTTCCACCTGCAACGGTTCGCTATGAACCGAGCGAATCACTACGGCAACATCAGCGCTCTGCAATAGCTCGATGTCGTTGGGACTGTCACCAAGCGCTACAACATAGGCGCTATCAAGCACACCCAGTTCTTGCAGCAAGGCCTTCAGCGCCGCGCCTTTGTTGCAGGGCCCGGTCACGGTGAGAAAACGCCCACCTTGCACCGCGTATAAGCCAGCGTCTGTTATCTGTTGCATAAACAGGTGCAATCGCTCGGCAGTGTCCTGCCACTGCAGTGGCTCTGAGAACGCCCGCGCTGCCGCAGCAACTGCCTGGGCCGGCGTTAAGCCCGTGCAAGCACTGATCTCGACAGGACTCATGTCAGCAAAGCCCCTAAAGCGGTACTGATGTTCATCGCGCAGCTCACACAAGTGGCCCAACACCACCTCACGTTGTGCGGCAAAGCTGTGCCAAAGCTGACTGTCACCAGTCGCGGTGACCCGATATAAACCCGCGCCGTTCTCGGCAATAAAAGGCGTCTGGATCCCCAGAGCCCGCTGCAGCTCGAGCATCTCCGTGGCGGTTTTGCTGGAATTAAGAATCAGTGGGATGCCGCGCCTTTGCAGTTCCTCCAGCGCCGGCAAGGCCGCTGCAAAACTATAGCTTTCGCGATCCAGTAAAGTACCGTCGAGATCGGTAACCACCAGCGGGTAATGCCCCAACAATGAACGTTTCTTGGTCATACCTGCTTCGTTATCAAGTTTCGTGCCAAGTTATTACCCCTGTTTCACAGCAGTTCACGGACAAAAGCGATCACTTATTGATCTGGCCGCGCTTCATTACGGCGCACACACAGGTTAGTGCACCATATTAGTGCGCCAGGCTGGTACAAACACAACGATGTCACTGAGGGCAGCGGCAGGCCGCGTTTGGCGACCCGAGCCTGTCACCCTGTAAAAGGGCAGCAGCTCGGGCCTACAGACATCAGGCAGGAATCACGAAATTGAGCCAGGCATCCATACCCATCATCACGCGACGGATAATATAGATCGCCGACATCTTGCCACTGTATATCGCAGCAGTGCCAACAGCTCCGGCTGGCAGGCGCTCAGCCACCGTTGAGTCATCCAGTACCAGGCGCACGCCAAACGGCATCGGGTCAGTAGCAAGCGCGGTGTATAAGCTGCCAGTGGGAGCCACCTGACCCAGCGCATTGCCCGGAATCACCAGCTCTACCGTCGCCGAGAAAATTTCTCCGGGCAGCACTTTAAAAGTGACTTCTGCGGGCTGCCCAGGCTCGATATGCCGCAGATAAATCTGCTGCACGTTCATCGCGAAAACGCGCTTGTCATCCAGAAATGCCATGGTCTGTTGAAACGGCATGGAAACCACCCGCGCACCGACTTGCAGGGCTTCGCTGCCGGTCAACGTGCCAGCGCCGGGCGCTCGCACCACGGTATGCTCGAGATCCCATTGCGCAGCACGCAATTGGGCCTGCAAGCTGTCTAACTGCGCCTGGCGGCGGTCAATCTCAAACTGACGCCCCGCATTGCGGGCAAACAGCTCCTGAGCCTGTGCCAATTGAATCCCGGTCAGCCGTATATCTGCTTCTAGCCGGTCCACCGCCGCCTGATACTTGTCCTGCTCTATAACAAATAAAGTGTCACCGCGCTCCACCCGTTGATTAGGCTTGACCGCAACGCTCTCCACCAGACCATCCACCGGAGGCACAATCTGCACCGTAGGTTGCAGCACTATTATCGGGCCAGATGGCGCATAAAACTGCAGTGGTAAAAACAGCACCAGCGTCAACATGATCATCCACAACGCCGGCGACAGTTTCCAGAACAGCGTCCACCGCACCACGCCGAGTTTCACCAGCAAGAGCAGAATCGCCACATATATTAGCGTCAGAAATACGATCATTGGCCATCTCCTGACAGTGGTTCCGCCGGCGGAGTCAAATAAGCCCACACCAGCGCTAGCGGCCAGAGTACGCCACCTGCCAACAATCCCACCCAACCCGCTACGGTCACGGCGTCTGCGTAGGGATGATTGCGCGCCGCCGCGGTCTGGCCGGGCCAGCGCGCAAGAAACACAAAAATCGCCAAAGCCGTGACCAACAAAGTCAGCAGCACGATCATCGAAAACACCATAATACCCATGGTAGTTAACTCCTTTACCAGTTCAGAGCTCCGTATCTACCTGAACCCTTTTACGACCAACCAAAGATAGGAAAAATCGCGTTAGTAGCGTCTATAAGAACCAGGAGCCACCGTCGACCATATGCGTCTGGCCGGTCACAAAAGCACTGTTGTCCGATGCCAGATAGATAATGGTGCCGGTCAGATCATGCGTCTCAAGGTTACGCTGCAAGACCTGGCCCTTGGCAATCACCACTTTGGCTTTATCCATTTTTTCGCCAAAGAATTCACTGGTGCTCTCGGTCATTACCGCCGACGGTGCTACCGCATTGACCCGGATACTGTCACCTCCCAGCTCGCGAGCCATGCCTCTGGTCATGCCGATAACGGCGGCTTTGGAGGCCACATAATCGAGACCGTAAGGCATACCGAACACCGCTGCCAATGAGGCTATATTGATAATCGAACCACCACCCGCTTTGCGTAAGGGATTAACGCAGGCCTTACAGGTCTGCCATACGCCCTTGATGTTGACGTTCATTACCGCGTCCCACTGGTCTTCGTCGAGGGACTCAAAGCGTCCACCCTTGAGACCGCCATATAAGGCAGCGTTATTGACTAGAACATCAATGCGACCAAACGCCGCTACGGCGCCATCGGCCATGGCCTGGCAGCTCTCCATACTGGAAATATCCACGCTGCCTGAGGCCGCACTGCCCCCCGCCGCGGTAATTGCCGCTACAGTTTCATCACAACTGTTAACGTCACAGGCATACACGCTTGCGCCTTCCGCCGCCATTGCCTCTGCATAAGCACGGCCCAGCCCACGCGCCGCACCGGTGATTACCACAACTTTGTCCTGTAATTGCATCTCTCGTTCCTAACACGAATTTGGGGCGGTAATAGTCGCACAGCCACAAAAAATCCCCAACTATGGTGGCAATACCCAAAATCCGCTGCCGATGTTAGATTAAGCGTCCCTTTTCTAGAGAAGCAACGGCATGGACAACACTCAGGTGACACTGGCACGCAGACCGCAGGGCAAACCACTACCGGAAGATTTTGCCGTCGTGACCAACCCCATACCGGTCATTACAGATGGCCAGGCCCTGGTGCAAAACCTCTACGTGTCACTGGATGCCGGGTTTCGCAACTGGATGGACGCTGACTCCGGCGACGAGGTATTGCCAGCGATGCCGCTGGACCACCCGGTAATGGGCCTCACTCTGGGTCGCGTCGTGGAATCACAAAACCCGCAAATCGAGGTGGGACGCTTACTGATGGCGAGGCTGGCGTGGGAGCAGTATTCGGTCGTTGATGACTCCGACTGGCTGGTCACCATCGAAGACAGCGAGCAGCCCCTGAGTTATCACATGGGCGTACTGGGCGACACCGGAATGTCAGCGTATTTCGGCTTAACCGATATTGGCAAACCGCAGCCGGGCGAGACCGTACTGATCTCCGCCGCCGGTGGGGCGGTAGGTTCTATCGCCGGACAAATCGCCAAAATTATGGGCGCGCGAGTCATCGGCCTGGCGGGTAGCGATGAAAAATGCCGACGTCTGGTCGCTGAGCTGGGCTATGACGTTGCACTGAACTACAAGTCAGCCGATTTATCTGCGCAGCTCGCGGAGGCCTGCCCCAATGGCATTGATGTCTACTTTGACAATGTCGGCGGCCCGCTGCTGGAAGTAGTGCTCAACCATATAGCTCAAGGCGCACGCATCCCCTTTTGTGGCGCGGTCGCCGATTACACGGCGCAGGGTGACAGCAAGGGGCCCGGCAATTTGTTCCAGTTGGTAGCGCAAAGCGCCAGGCTGGAGGGCTTCATGACTCACATGAAACTAGAGCGCTACCCTGAGGCGCGAAACCAGCTCTCCCAGTGGCTCGCTTCCGGCCAACTCAAAGCTCATGAGCAAGTGTATGACGGCGTAGAGAAATGCGGCATAGCCTTTAGCGATCTGTTCGCCGGCAATAACTTTGGCAAGGCGGTAGTGAAAGTCAGCGACTAGCGGCTCCAACTAAACTGCGCACAAACCTGCTTAACCGTGAGCGGCGTCAATCCGGCTGCCGCTGACCCAGCCAGACAGCAGTGCAGGGTTCTGCTAGGCTTCGGGTGGCCGATGATGACAGTGATCATTACCCGCGCTGCGTCGCGTTGCCCTGACCTGGACCCCTAAATGCAAGATATCGGAATCGCTATTTCACTGGTTTTGCTAGCCGCTACGCTCTGCCAGTGGCTGGCCTGGCGGGTGCGCCTGCCGGCAATCCTGTTTTTACTCATCACCGGCTTTGTGGTTGGCCCCGTCACCGGCTGGCTCGACCCCGATGCCATGTTTGGCGACCTGCTGATGCCCATGGTTTCCCTGTCGGTCGCCATTATTCTTTTCGAAGGCAGTCTGACTCTTAACCTCAGCGAAATCCGCGGTGTAGGCCAGGTCGTCCAGCGCATGATCACTATTGGGGCCGCTGTAACCTGGCTGATTGTCGCCGTTGCGACGCACCTGATATTTGGTTTTTCCTGGCAGCTCAGCGCTCTCTTCGGTGCCATCGTTATCGTCACTGGGCCGACGGTCATAGTGCCGATGCTCCGGTCGGTGCGCCCCACCGCCAAAATCGCCAATATCCTGCGCTGGGAAGGCATCGCCATCGATCCAGTCGGCGCACTCGCAGCGGTCATGACCTATGAGTTTATTATTGCCAGTGCCGGACAAACCGCACTTGGCCACGTGGCCTGGCTGTTTTTGCAAACCCTGCTCGCAGGTCTTTTGCTGGGCATCGGCGCCGGCTGGCTGTTAGGACAGCTGCTGTCACGCAACCTGTTACCCGACTACCTACACAATCTCGCCACACTCAGTCTGGTGCTGGTTACATTCAGTGTCTCTAATGCCCTGATGCATGAATCCGGGCTGCTCGCCGTTACAGTGATGGGGCTATGGCTTGCCAATCGACGCGAGGTGGATATTCACCCCATCCTCAATTTCAAGGAGCACCTAAGCCTGCTGCTCATATCCATGCTGTTTATTGTGCTGGCAGCGCGCATAGACCTGCAGCAACTGATGAGTATCGCGGGACAGGCGGCATTGTTGCTGCTGGTGCTGCAGTTTATTGCCAGACCGGCCAAGATCCTGGTCAGCACTATCGGCCTTGACGTCAGCTGGCCAGAACGCGGGCTGTTGGCATGGATAGCGCCAAGAGGCATCGTCGCTGCTGCAATTGCCGCCATCTTCGGCGAGAAATTGGTGGCCGCAGGTTATGCAGAAGCAGCACTGCTACTACCACTGACGTTTGCCATGATTATCGGCACGGTGGTGCTGCAAAGCGCCACTTCCCGTTTTGTGGCAAAGGGCTTGGGAGTGGCTGAACCCTCCCCCCGCGGCTTTCTGATTATTGGCGCCAATGCGTTTGCTCGAGCGCTGGCACAGGAACTGACACGCCATGAGTTTCGCTGTGTAATCGCCGACACCAACTGGGAACAAATTCGGCTGGCGCGTATGGAAGGGCTGGAGACCTACTACGGCAACCCGGTTTCAGAACATGCCGAGATGCATCTTGATCTCAGCGGTATTGGCGGGCTGCTTGGGCTGTCCCGGCAACGTCATCTTAATCTGGTCTCGGCGATGCATTTTCAGGCCGACTTCGGTACCAAGCGTATCTTCAGCCTGGTCTCCAAAGTCGATCAGAAAAACCCGGAGAAACTACGCGTGTCTTCCAGTTACACGGGCAACAAACTATTCGGCGAGGACATCAGTTACACGGATCTGGTCAGCCTGGTAGGCAGCGGCAGCGAGGTCAAGAGCACCCGCCTCAGCGCTGAGTTCGACTGGGCCACGTATCAAACAAAGTACCGCGACAGTCGCCTGCCACTGCTGGTCATCGATCCGAAAGGGCTGGTGTTCCCGTTTACGGCCGAGCAGGAGTTGGCACCCAAAGAGGAATCCATTGTGATTGCGCTGGCGGTAACAGACAGTCCAGAGCCTCAAGTCCATGAAGCCAAGAATATTCCTCTACCCGGCTAACAGTCAGGCTCGGACTTCATCAAACGACACACGCCTGGCAACTAGGACAGACCGTCAGTGCCGGGTGGATAACCCAAAGCTTGCAGCGTAACGCTGATTTCATCGAGAATCAGTGGGTCATCAATGGTAGCTGGCAGCTTCCAGGGCTCACCGTCCGCCATGCTGTGCATGGTTCCGCGCAGGATCTTACCCGATCGAGTTTTCGGTAACCGTTCCACCACTGCGCATTGCCGAAAAGCCGCCACCGGACCAATCTGTTGTCGGACTGACGCAACAATCTCGGCGACTATCTCTGTGTCATCACGCACGACACCTGCATTCAGTACCACCAAACCCAACGGTAACTGCCCCTTGATGGCATCCGCTACGCCAATTACGGCACACTCGGCAACATCAGGGTGGGCGCTTAGCACTTCTTCCAGCGCACCGGTCGACAACCGATGGCCGGCCACATTGATCACGTCATCGGTCCGGGACATCACGTAGACATGCCCATCCGCATCGATAAAGCCAGCGTCGCCAGTCTCATAATAACCGGGAAACTTGCTGAAATAGGCTTGCTCAAAACGGTCATCGGCATTCCACAGGGTAATAAAGGTACCCGGTGGTAACGGCGACTCCACCACCAGCGAACCGATGCTGCCATCAGTGATCTGCTGCCCGGCGCTATCCAACACCTGCACATTGTAGCCAGGCACCGGGCGGGCGAGGGAACCAGGCAAAATGGGTAACAACTCAATCCCCAGACAATTGGAGCAGATTGGCCAGCCGGTTTCTGTCTGCCACCAGTGGTCGATAACGGGCACACCCAGTTTATCCATGGCCCAGTTCAGGGTGTTGGGATCGCAGCGCTCGCCGGCCAGAAACAGCGACTGCAGACTGCTGATGTCATAGCTCGCCAGCAGATCACCCTGCGGGTCTTCTTTCTTAATCGCGCGAAATGCCGTCGGCGCTGTGAACATCACTTTGACCTGATGCTCCTCAACCACCCGCCAAAAGGCGCCGGCATCTGGTGTCCCTACTGGCTTGCCCTCATAAATAACCGTGGTATTGCCATTAAACAGTGGCGCATAAACAATGTAGGAATGGCCTACCACCCAGCCCACATCTGAGGCGGCCCAATAGACATCCCCGGGCGCGACATTATAGATATTGGGCATACTCCACTTGAGAGCGACGATACTGCCTCCGGTATCCCGCACTACGCCCTTGGGCTGCCCGGTGGTACCAGAGGTATAGAGGATATACAGCGGATGGTTGGCTGCCACCGGCACACATTCAGCAGGCTCAGCCTCTGCTTCTGCCTCATACCAGTCAACATCCCGCCCGGGCAGTAACAGCGCCGCCAACTCAGGCCGCTGCATAATGATGCATGCCTCTGGTTTGTGATCCGCCAGCTCTATAGCCTCATCCAGTAATGGCTTATAGGGGACTAGGCGCGACGGCTCGATGCCACAGGAAGCCGCCACAATGACTTTAGGGCTCGCATCATCAATGCGCACCGCCAGTTCATTGCTGGCAAAGCCGCCAAAGACAACCGAATGAATAGCGCCGATGCGGGCGCAGGCCAGCATGGCGATCACCGCTTCCGGCACCATCGGCATATAAACAAGTACCCGGTCTCCGCTGCTGACACCACGCGCGGCCAGCGCGCCAGCAAAGCGGGCCACACGATCCAGCAGTTCGGCATACGTAATCTGCTGCTTGCTAGCCGTAACCGGGCTGTCGTAAATGATCGCCACCTGCTCACCACGACCCTGCTCTATCTGCAGATCCAGCGCGTTGAAACAGGCATTGGTCACGCCATCCGGATACCAGCGATAAAAAGGCGGATTGCTGTCATCGAGCACCCGGGAGGGAGCCTGATACCAGAAAATATCCTCCGCGGCCTGCTGCCATAGCTGAGTATCAATCATGCGCAGCGCTCCTTGCAGTACTCCAACCACGAATTCATCAGGCTACGGGCTGCACCACCGGCACGCCGGTGGACCAGTCGATGCTGCGGATCGGATCGGTTACCCCATCCCAGGTTTCCGCGCCCTGTTTAATCACGGCAAACAGGTCCGCCATCATCGGACCGCTATCCATCAGCTGCACCATGATGCCCGGGGCATCTTCACTGTCCAGATAGGCGTGCATGTCGCCATAGCGCTGACGCACCCGATAGCGCAACCCCGCCTCTCCCAACTCGACGATGGCACGCGGCACGTCCTCGCACCAGAACGCCAGGTGCTGCAGACCGCCAGCAGGTTGCTGGCGAAGAAATTCGAGATAGACCGTTTCCTGTTCATCGTGCTGCTGCACCAGCTCTATCTGCTGCTCGCCACAGTAAGCGAAAGCGGCTGAAATATCCGGCGTGAACGGCTTGCCGTCAAACTCCGCAGGTGGACTAATGTGTTCCTCGATATAGAAAGGCCCCACCCCACGCGCCAGCCAATGCTGCATCGCCACCTGAATATCGGGAACCACGTAGCCCTGTTGCACACAGGGTCCAAAAATAAGACTCATACATTTCTCTCACGCATTAGGCAGCGAAAACTATAACCCAGTCGCCCGCACAAATGTTGCCGGTGCTTCACAAAGACTCGCGCACCAACGGCCCACCTATTATATTTCCCGGCTGGGACATGGCATAGTCGCGCTGTTAGCCGTTTGGGTAGCGCTGCACTCAAGCGACGCCGCCGGGCAGCATCACCAGGGAATCTACCCATGTCTGCAACTTCTGAATCCAACCTGGGCCTGTGGCAATTAGCGTTCCGACCAGGCTTTCTAGGCGCCGCTACCGCAGGCGTTGGCAGCCTGCTGCTGTGGATTCTGGTTTTGGAGGGCGCGGTAAGCTGGAGCCCCGAGTTTCCCATAGCCTGGTGGCATGCCCACGAAATGCTGTTTGGTTTTGCCATGCCGGTGGTGGTAGGTTTTGCCTTGACGGCGGTAGCCACCTGGACTGGCACCAAGGGCACCACCGGGGCCCGGCTCATACTACTTTTTGCCACCTGGTTGGCGGCACGCCTGCTGTTGTTGCTACCGCTACCTTCGGCCTTAACACTGGCAGCGGCGGCAGACACCTTATTCATCGCCGGCGCAGCCTGGGAGCTGGGAACCCGTATCATCGGCGCGCGACAGGCACGTAACTATGCCTTTATCCCAATATTGACACTGTTCGCCACGGGCAACCTGCTGAGCTATGCCAATCATGACCGGCCCGAAGTATCACTGCATATTCACTACGCCATGCTGTGCTTGTTTATCTTACTGATTGGCTTCGTCGGCGGTCGCGTCATCCCCTTTTTCACCAGTCGACGGTTGGGTTTTGAACAGCCGCCGATTCTGCCCTGGCTTGATTTTGGGTCGCTGGCCCTGCTGTTGATCGTGGTTGCAGCTGTTGCCACCGGCTACTTGCTGGAGGGCGGCCGCGAGCTACAAGTCCTGTTGCTGGTTACTGCTGGCGCCCATTTCATGCGCCTGTGCCGTTGGCAAGGCTGTAAAAGCGGCTCCGAACCGCTGCTTTGGTCTCTGCATCTCAGCTATTTATTCATTCCGGTTGGCCTGGCCGCCCTGGCACTGGTCATTCCAGACCCGGTGGCAACAAAAAGTGTCATGCATCTGCTGGCTATAGGCGCTATGGCCGGGATGATCCTGTCCATGATGACACGGGTTTCGCTGGGCCACACTGGCAGGCCCTTGCAAGCGGCCAAATTGGTCACCACCAGCTTCGTGTTGCTTGCACTAGCTGCCCTTATTCGAGCTGCACTACCCATCCTGCTGCCCACATCTACACTCTGGAGCTGGCGCATATCCGCCCTGTGCTGGCTGCTGGCGTTCTGTGGGTTCCTGATCTGCTATGCCCGCGTACTACTCACCCGTCGGCCGGACGGCAAGCCCGGATAAACCATCGAGGGCCGCTGCAAATAACCCGGCAGGCGCCGCTTTTGTGTATAAAAAAATCCGTTCATCCGGTTTTATTTGCGCCGCGTATTAGACTACACTTACCTATTACCTGCGTTACCCATAGGGCTATATACCTGCCTTGCCGCCAGCCGCGGTCTACAGGCCGGTATCAACATACCATGAGGACAAAAGCATGAATGCTCCCGAAACAATTACCACGGGCCATGACCCGATTACCGAAGCCATGATGAAGGTGCTGGAAGCACAGCGCGCAGACTATCTTGCCGAAGGGCATGTCAGCGTAGAAGTACGCATTGACCGCATGCGTCGTGGCATGAACTCCGTCGCCAAATACCAGGACAAACTGGTTGACGCCCTCAGCACTGATTTCACCTGCCGTCCGCGCCAGTTGTCCATGCTGACCGATGTCTCAGCCAGCATCAGCCCATTCAAAAGTGCCATCAAACAGGTCAAGACCTGGATGAAGCCTGAAAAACGCAAAACCATGTTCCCGCTGGGTCTGCTAGGTGGTCGCTCGCGTATTGAATACCAACCCTTGGGTGTCGTCGGCATCATCAGCCCTTGGAACTTCCCGGCCAACCTGACTTTTGGTCCGCTGGCCGACGTGCTCGCCGCTGGCAACCGCGCCATGATTAAGCCTTCTGAGTTTACCCCTTCGGTTTCCGACGTTATGGCGGAGATTGTTGCCGATGCCTGGGATGAAAAGGAAGTCGCTATCTTTACTGGCGGACCCGAGGCAGGAGCGGCCTTCAGCGCACTGCCGTTTGACCACATGCTGTTCACCGGAGCAACCTCGGTGGCGCGTCATATCATGGCAGCCGCGGCCAAGAATCTGGTACCGGTTACGCTGGAACTGGGCGGCAAGTCACCGGTCATCATCAGTCGCAGCGCAGACGTTAAAACAGCTGTCAGTCGCTTCATGATGGGCAAAACTATGAATGCCGGCCAAATCTGCCTGGCACCCGACTACCTGCTGGTGCCTGAAGAAAAAGCCGACGAAATAATTGCCGAAATCAAGACAGCGGTAGCGGCTATGTACCCAACCATGCTGGAGAATCCGGAATACACCTCGATGGTCAATGAGCGCCACTTCCAGCGTCTGCAGGACAACCTGACCGACGCTGCTGAAAAGGGCGGCGACGTCATCTCCACAGCACCGGCTGGCGAAGATTTCAGCCAGCAACAGGGCACCTACAAAATTGCACCCACCATCATTAACAACACCACTGATGATATGCGCGTTTTGCAGGAAGAAATCTTCGGCCCACTGCTGCCGATCAAGACCTACAAGGACTTTGACGAGACTATCCAGTATGTCAACGCCAACCCGCGTCCGCTGGCACTCTACTACTTCGGTAGCGATGCCCAGGAAGAGCGCAACGTACTGGACCGCACCACGTCTGGCGGGGTGTGTCTGAATGACGTAATCATGCACATCATGCAAGAAGACCTGCCGTTTGGTGGCGTCGGACCAGCTGGAACCGGGTCCTATCATGGCTATGATGGCTTTAAAAACTTCAGCCATGCCAAGTCTATTTACAAGCAGGCCAAGATTGACGTGGCCGGGTTGGGAGGCATGCGCCCCCCTTACGGACCCAACACTGAAAAAACGATCAAGATGCAAACCAAAATCTAACACCTAATACTAACCAGAACGGCCGCCTGTCAGGGCGGCCGTTTGCATTGAATCATCTCTTAAAAAACTACTGGAGGTCGCAATGGGCGATTTAAAACTGGGATTGGCGCAGGGTTACTGGGGCGCAGCACCCAACCCCAACTTTGTAGAAATGGCACAAGAGGCCGAAAAGCTTGGCTACGATTCAGTATGGTCGGCAGAAGCCTGGGGCAATGACGCTTTCACCCCCCTGTGCTGGATTGGCGCACAGACCTCCAAGATTCAACTGGGCACCGCCGTCGTGCAATTGTCCGGTCGCACACCTACCTCCTGTGCCATGCACGCGCTGAGCCTGGATTACCTGTCAGGCGGCCGTTTCAATCTGGGGCTGGGTGTTTCTGGTCCGCAAGTTGTCGAAGGCTGGTATGGTCGCCCTTTCCCCAAGCCGTTGGCACGGACTCGCGAGTACATTGATATTATTCGTCAGGTATTCAAGCGCGAAGGACCTGTCACCAACGCTGGACCCCACTATCCGCTGCCGTACCCCGGCGACGATGGCATGGGCCTGGGTAAGCCACTGAAGCCGATTGTGCACCCGCTGCGCAACGAGATTCCCATTTTTATGGGTGCTGAAGGTCCCAAGAATATCGCGCTCTCAACCGAAATCGCGGACGGCTGGATTCCGCTGTTCTACAACCCGTACGATGAAAGCGTTTACGAAGAATCGCTCATCAACGCCCCTAAAGACTTTCAGATCAATCAGATGGTTACCGTGAATGTCACTGACGATATCGATGCGGCCCTGCTGTCGTTCAAATACTTCATGAGCTTTTACGTGGGTGGCATGGGTGCCAAAAACACCAATTTCCACAAAGATCTGTTCATTCGTATGGGCTTTGAGGAAGAAGCAGAGAAAATTCAGCAGCTGTTCTTCGAAGACAAGCGCGATGAAGCCGCTCGTGTCATTCCCGATGAGTTGGCAGATGCCATGACTCTGGTCGGCCCCAAGGAGCGCATCAAAGAGCGCCTGCAGGCCTGGCGTGATTCCCGCGTCACCACACTGTTGGTATCAACCACCGACAAACAGCAACTCCGAGAAGTGGCTGACCTGGTACTGTGACCGACACTAAAACGCTGCCCGACTCCACCCCGATACTGGTGGGCGCCGGGCAATTCACACAGCGCGAGGCCACTGATACCTCGCACATGGGCTTAGCGATTCAGGCCGCAGCTAACGCTGTCGCGGACTGCGGTGCACCGGATATCGCCCAGGCCATCGATACCATTTGCGTCACCAAGCTGTTCTCCGACATGGGGCATCTCTGGAACTGCAAATGGGGGCGCAGCAATAATCCACCCGAGTCCATAGCACGGGGCATCGGGGCCAGCCCCAAAGCACGTATTTACTCGCAAACCGGCGGCAACCAGCCACAGTCAAGACTGATCGAGATGGCCAGAGATATTGCTCTGGGCGAGCGGGAGGTGGTGCTACTGGCCGGCTCCGAAGCTCTCAAAAACCAGCGCCACGCCGAACGTAATAACCGCGAACTCGACTGGAATGAGCATTTTGAAGAGACGCTGGAAGATCGCGGGATGGGCGAGTCCGTCGCCACCAGTCAGGAACTCAGTAACGGCCTGCACAACGTCGCCTATTACTACGCCCTGATAGAACAGGCGCAATGTCACAGTGCGGCTCGCAGCGTCGCCGAGCACCGGGAAAAGATGGCCCAACTGCTGGAGTCTTTCAGCAAGGTCGCCGCCGACAATCCCTATGCCCAGTTTACCGGCAGTCAGAGTGCCGCCGATATTTTGGCCGCGCCAGCGATGACTCATCTTTACACCAAGCGCATGATCGCTCAGGACGGAGTCAATCTGGCTGCTGCCCTGATACTGTGCTCTGTGGGTAAAGCCCGTGAGTTGGGTATACCCGAGTCACAATGGGTGTATCTACATGGCATGGCAGATGGCACCGAGTTGGAACTCAGTCGACGACCTGATCCTGGTAAGTCACCCATGGCCGGCCGAGTAGCCGACCGGGCGCTGGAAATTGCTGGCCTGAGTATTGATGCCATTGATGCCATCGATATCTACAGCTGCTTCCCCTGCGCCGTTACCGCAGTAGCCGATCATTTAGGTTTGCCGACAGACGGCAGCAGAGCACTTACGCTCACCGGAGGGCTGCCCTATTTTGGTGGTCCCGGCAACAACTACAGCATGCATGGTATCGCCGAGGCCGTGAGCGCTGCACGTAATCGAAGCGATGCTTACATCATGGTCACTGCCAACGGCGGCGTCATGTCAAAGCACGCCAGTGGCATTTACTCCCAGATTCCCAGTAGTACTGACTGGGCTACCGTAGAAACCAAGGTCAGCGACAGCGGCGTGGAACATCGCGACATCTGTCTAGACCCCGGCCAGGGCACCATTGTGTCGTATACCGTGCACTTTGACCGTGATGGCGGAGCCCACGCAATTATTATTGGCGATACCGCAGAGGGTGAACGCTTTGTGGCCACCACGGCTAAAGATGATCAAGCCACAGCACAAGCCCTGCTAGAAACAGACCCCATCGGCCAGCCGGTGTCGGTAACACCACCAGAGGGTGAAAGTCTGAATTTTCAACTGGCGTAAGCCACCCTCTGCCAGCGAAAACAGAACCGGAGCACAACAAAAACATGGCCTGGAATATTAGCGAAGCAGTTTACCAAATCAGCACCAGCGACATCGGCGAGCGTGCAGCGCTTATCCATGGCGACGAAGTGATCAGCTATCGCGAAGTGATTCGTCGTTGCAGTGGTGTCGCTAGCTGGCTACAGAGTCTCGACTTGCCGCAGGGTGCCCATATTGGCCACTACATGCGCAACTCCAACGCTTATATGGAAACCTTTATTGCGGCCGGGCTGGCGGGCATGGCACATGTCAACGTCAACTACCGCTATATCGATCAGGAACTAATCGATCTGAGTAATGGTCTGGATATCAGGGTGCTGGTCTACGATGCTGAGTTTGCCGAACGAGTGGCGGCCATTCATGGACAACTCACCGGAACGGTAGGGTTTATAGAAGTTGGCAGCGGCCCGCTGCGCAACGACTTTGCCGTGCGTATGGAAGACCTTTACGACTACGATAGTAGCGGCTTTGAGCGCAAAACCTCCAGCGATGACCTGATTCTTATAGCGACTGGCGGCACTACCGGCCTCCCTAAAGGAACTCAGTGGCGCCACGAAGACATCTGGCGCAAGCAACAGATTTCTACCGGTAACGCCATGTTGGCACTGCAGCTCGACGCGCATCCAGAGACCATCGAAGAACACATAGTTAACGTCGTCAAACTGCCGGCAGCAAAGCCCTTTATGCCGCTCAGCCCGCTGATGCATGGCGCCGCCAGCCTGATGGCGATACTGATGCTGGCGCAGGGCGTGCCCGTGTTGACCGCGCCGGGAGAGAAGTTTGAGGCTGATCTTACGCTGGACCTGATCCGTCAATACCAGGCCAGCGGACTGGCGCTGGTTGGCGATGCTTTTGCCATCCCCTTGGTCGAGGCTCTGGACCGCCGCGCGGATGAAAACCTGTTGCAGTCAATTATTCTGTGCGTCTCCACTGGAGCCTCGCTGAGCGAGGAAAATCGTAATGGTCTGCTGCGACACCAGCCCAACCTGATTCTGTTTGACACTTTGGGTTCCTCGGAAGCTTCGGGCTTTGCCGTATCCACACCGGAAGCTGGCGTGTTCAAACCCATGCCAACTACCCGCGTGTTTGACGATGAAATGCAAGAAGTTGTGCCCGGCAGCGATACTATTGGCATTGCCTACTCCGGCGGCTTCAGCCCCATCGGCTATTACAAGCAACCTGAGAAAAGCGCCGAGACCTTCGTCGAAATCGACGGTCAGCGTTTTGTCATGACCGGTGACCGTTGCACAGTGCGAGAGGATGGCATGCTGGTACTACTGGGCCGCGATAGTACTGTAATCAATACCGGAGGCGAAAAAGTCTACACGGTAGAAATCGAGCGCGCCTTACTCGATCACCCGACTATTACCGACGCTCTGGTAGTAGGCTTGCCACACCCCAGATTCGGTAAAATGGTAGTAGCCGTGGTTGAAGGCCCCAACCTCACCGCTGACAACCTGGATGTTGCTGATACTCAGGCCCATGTCGGAAAAACACTCGCACCATACAAAATACCCCGTCAGATTTTCGCCATCGAGTCCTTGCAACGCGCACCCAATGGCAAACCCGATTACCCCTTCATCAACGCTTACGCGCAGGCGGAAGCGGACAAACTGACCACCACATAAGGAATATAAGCATGGGACAACTTACCGGAAAAGTCGCTGTCGTCGTCGGCGCATCAGGCCAGAAAAACTTCGGCTCCAGTATCGCTCGCAGATTGGCAGCGGCAGGCGCCAAGGTTGTCGTGTCGGCACGGCGCAAAGAACCACTGGAAGAACTTGCCACTGAAATTGGCGGCCTCGCCGTAGCCTGTGATGTCACCGATGAAAGCCAAATCGCCAACCTGTTTAGCACCGCCAAGGCCGAGTTCGGCAGTGTTGATATCGCCGTTAACAGCGCCGGCGGCATGGGCGGTGGCCCTATCGCCGACGTCACCGCCGAGGATATGTTGCCGACCCTGCAGGTCAGTTTCATGGGCGCAATACTGATTTTTAAGCATGCAGCGGCCGCTATGGATAACGGTGGCTCCATTATTACGATCTCCTCGCTGACAGCTCGACTGCCCGGACCAGGCCTGGGTATCTATGCAGGCGCACGCGCCGGCATCGACTATGCGCTGAAGGTTGCGGCTATCGAGTACGCGGAACAAAAAATTCGCTTTAACTCCATCGCCGCAGGACTTATCGAAACCGACATGACTGCCGGCTTGTTTGCTGTGCCTGGCTTAGTCGACGGCTTCACCTCAGTCATTCCCGCAGGTCGTATGGGCACCGTCGATGATGTGGCAGAGGCAGCATTGTGGCTGGCAGACGAGAAAGCCTCAGGGTTCGTTAACGGACAGCTGATTGATCTCGCTGGTGGCCAGCAAATGGGTCGTCTCCCGGGCTAAAACCCGCGGGACAGGGCAAACGCCTTACCCGGATACGAAGCCCGTAACCGCATTAGCAGCGGCATTAGCCGCAGCTAAGGTTGGTTACGGACTATCCTTTGTTTACTTGGGCCGGGAGCACCGGCACCCTCGATCTCTTACTTTTTCGGTAGCGGGCGCCGTCCTTCAATATAGTCATCTATCAGCTCATGATAACGACTCAGCCGACTCTCCTGACCGGCCAGATAGGCCCCCTTGTAGGCGCGCGAAGCAAACCCGGCCTGCTGACCCGGCATGATTGCCAGATCCTGCTCTATGGTAACGCCCATATCAAGCTCACCCTTTTCATACACCTCGTGCTCGACCACGGCGTCGCGTTCAACGACATTGGCGTTGGTGCGAACGGGAGCGGTCTCACCTTCAGGCTGACTGGCATACCACCAGTTGTCGAAAATGCATTGCTCCGGGTCGCTGGGATGTGGCCGCGCGCGCAGAAAATGGAACCCGTCGGACCAGACTGACACTGCGAAGTTGGGGAACAAGGTGTAGTGCAGCGCGTCGGTCAATTGCTCGTCGGCCATATTGGCATAGTGATCATAGCCGCGCTCTGGACCGATTCTGCGTTTAGCTTCCTGAATCGCTTCACGCGTTTCTTCGCCACGCTTAGTGAATTCGTCGGGGTTCAGGTCCCAGTCGCGCATATCAGTCGCCAGCGGCTCACCAATACTGCCATCCGACTCAAGCCCGGCTCCGCCATGGCCACCTCTCATAATCATGCGGTTGTGGCCTTCATCAGACAGGTCAAAGCGCGTGTTCTTGTAGTCGGTATCAATACCCGGCAGGAAACGCGCCTTTTCTGCAGCCGTACCCGTGGCACGGTGCACTGTCGGCACATGGTAAGACTCGTTAAAGTTATCCATGATCACCTTCCAATTGAATGGCACAGTGGTAGTTCGCGCGAAGTAGCGCTTCCACTTTTCAATGCCATAGCCTTCCCAATCCTCCCAAACAGGGCCAAGGAATTCTTTCAGCGGCACGCAATCCGGATCCATATTGATCCAGACAAAGCCCGCAAAGGACTCACAACGCACTTCTTCAAGCGTCAACTTACCGCAGGGGTTCTCGGGGAAGTCTTCAGAATCCTGTGCGAAGTTGAGATCGCCCTCAATCGTCCATGCCCAGGCGTGATAAGGACAGACAAACCGGTTCACGTGGCCCTTGGGTTCGTTCACCAAACGCGCACCGCGGTGCTGGCACACATTATAATATGCGCGAATACTGGCATCCTCTTGCCGCACCATAATAAATGACTCTGGACCGACGTCCTCGCGCTGCCAATCACCGCGATTCGGCATCTCTTCTTCTCGCCCTAGCAGCAGCCAGACCTTGGTCCACATGTGCTCCCACTCTTGGGCGAAAAACTCTTTCGAGTTGTACCGGCTGCCTTCCAGCTTATGCCCACGTAATTGCTGCTGAGGCCAATCTTCCAATGTCCGTCTCTTGGTTTCTGAATTCATGCTCTCATCCGCTAATACCAGTTATCTATACTACCCTAACAGGGACAAAACCATGGGTAAATGGTAAGTCAGCCAACAGCCGCGTAATCAAAACAAAGCTCACCGGGCAACCATCCCCCTGCCAAGCTGTGATATAAATACCAGTACTTTTCAGTCAATAAGGTAGAACTATGCCCAACCCAAATTCGCAGGCAGATCGAATCGCATTGCAGGACTTGATGCTGCGCTATGCCGCCGGCGTCGATGATCGCGATCAGGATATGTACCAGTCCTGCTTTGACGACACCGTCGAAGTGCTAGACTTTGGGCCCGACCCCTTCAAGGGCAAAGCTGTCTGGGTCGAGTACGTTTGGTCGGCATTGGAACAATACAGCTCCACCCAGCATATGCTGGGACCCCAGCTGGCCACCATAGATGGGGATATGGCTTATACCCGCAGTGATGTTCAAGCTCTGCACTATTTCAAGGAGGGCGAACATGAACGGTTCACTCTGTGGGCTACCTACTTCACCGATATGCGCCGCTGCGACAACGAGTGGCGCATCGTCAAGCATCGTCTGCTCGTTCGCGGCAGCGAGCTGGCATAAGTAGCCGCCACCTTAAGAGACGCTCTCATGCTGCCAGATACCAATCAATCGCGCACCGGCCGGAAACTGCTCAAGCGCTATCTCTACGCCAACTTCAGCTTGCTAGACGTTTTTAAAATCGCCTTCGGAAATACTCAGGCACGGGTTCCCTTTACGGTAAAAGCGTCGCCCAGCTCAGTCTATTACAACTTCCGAATCCAACCCGACAAGGTTGAGGACTTCATCCGCTATATCAATCTCCCGCCCGAGTTTGAAGTCTGTCCGATGACCTGCCTGCAGGGCGAACAAGCAGATTTTTTGCTAACGCTGAACGTCTATGAAGTAACAGGTATCGCGGTGGGTGTGCGCGCAGAGTACTCTACCTATATAAAGGATGCGGATGGCGCGCGGCGCTATATGGTGCTGGAAGCACAGTCCAGCGAATACTCCATGGACCCGGTTGACGTGATCACCAAAAAGGGTCGGGTAGAACACGACACGAGTACACAGACCGTTGCGACCTTAGTGGCTTCACGGGACAAAAAACTATTTGAAGCCAGCTATCCACAACCTGACAGTACCACTCAGGCTGCCATTCACCCCGAATGGGTCAGCGCCAATGACTACATCTACTGGCGCAACGGAATTTGCGATCGAACCTTCTACGATAGCGGTCTTGCCTATCCCAAAGCGCACTGCATTGACCCCGAGTCGGTCAGCATTGTTGATGACACCCACTGGTCGCAATTTTTGGAGAGCACACCGAAGCACATCGTGCAGTTCGAAGAAGCCATCGACTTTGTCATCATGCCCTGGGTGAACATCTAGCAGCGATCAATGCGCCTGCAGGTATTCCTTAATAGCTTCGCGAAAATTTCGACTGACCTTAAGCTCAGCACCGCAATCAAGCTCTACCAAATACTCTCCGCGCGGTTGCGAGGTGACCTGCCTGATGCGCTCCATGTTAACGATAGTAGAGCGGTGAATGCGTCTGAATTTCTGCTGGTCCAGACGAGCACTCAGGGTTTTCATGGTACTGCGCAATATATGGGTAACCCCGTCGATGTGCAGACACATGTAGTCGCCTGCGGCGTCTACCCAATCAATATCGTCAACATCAACCATGAGGATTTTCCCGGCATCGGGAATCGCTATTTTTCGATCCGCAGCGACGGCGGAACCACTCGACAATGAGCCAGGCTCTTCATCGAGCCGACGACCGCTGGCGCGTTGTGTAATATCGTCAATCGCACCGATGAGTTGCGCCTTATGGTCTTCGCCGGGCAGTTCTTTTTCAAACCTGGCGACGGCTCTCTGCAGGGCCAGATCGAGCCGCTCCTGATTCACCGGCTTAAGTACATAGTCAACCACATGCAGATCAAAGGCGTCGATCGCATAACGTTGATAGGCGGTACAAAAAATAACCAGAGGCACCAGATCGGACTGTAGTTTTTTGATCACATCAAAGCCGTTCAGGCCCGGCATTTGAATATCGAGAATCAGCAAGTCAGGGCGCAACTGGGCGGCAGCGACTACTGCCTCGCGGCCATTGCGACATTCGCCAACAACCTCAATATATTTGTTATTACGCAGCAGTGAGCCCAGCAATTTTAGCGCCAACGGCTCATCGTCGACTATGACAGTACGTAGCTTAGCCAACTTTGGCCTCCAGCATCTGTTGTGTATCAAAAGTCAGAGGTATCACCATACGCATGCACAAACCGGTGGGGTTAACATCAAGGGCCTCAAACGTGTAGTCACTCTCAAATAACGTTTCCAGCCTATTCAGCGTATTGCTCAAACCAATCCCACGCTCATCCCCGAGAGTTTTCGTATCCATACCGGGGCCCGTGTCCCACACCTTGAGCTCCAGGCGATTTGACTGCACGCTAGCGTCTATACCAATAATACCGCCATCCTCGCTATCGGCAATGGCGTACTTCATCGCATTTTCTATTAGCGGTTGCAGGATCATAGAGGGCACCAAAGCGAGACCCGCAGAGGGCTCGATATTGAATTCCAGCTGCAGTCGATCCTGGAATCTGGCGCGCTCAATATCCAGATAGAGCCGAATCATAAACAGCTCTTCATCCAGCGACACTACCGGACGCGTGTCGGCATCCAGAGCATGCCGCAAAAAACCGCTAAGCTGATCTATCATCGCTGCAGCCTGCTCGGATTCTCCAACGCGAACCAGTGAGTTCAGCGCATTAAGCGTGTTGAACAAAAAGTGGGGGTTAAGCTGGTAGCGCAGCATGCGTAATTGAGCATCACGGCTCTCTGCCTCAGCCTGCAGGCGTTTTACCTGTTCTTCACGACGGCTGGCCTTGGCCCGCAGCAACTTGTCGTGCTCCAACTGCAACAGTCCATAGTAGCGCACGCCTATATAGATCGCCGCCCAGCTGATAAACACAAACAGGGAACCAAAGTACCAGTCATTGAACTGCTGCCAGAGACCACGCTCACCAGAAATCCACATGAACAGTGTCATGCGTGAGGCAGTCCAGGCCCAGCTCAGAGCCAACAGCCCGCTAATTGCCAGCAACAACCGCGACAGCCCAGGTAAACCAAACGCCCAGCGGAACAAGGGTCGCAGCGGCCAAGTACACAATATGCCTAGTAATGCTTGCACGGCGATGTGCAGAACATGGCTCCAGGTGACATTGTCATCCCACACTGTGAGCGCAAAAAAGGTGACCAGCGAGTAGGCTGACCAACCAAAAAACTGCGCCAGCCAGAACTGTATCTCGGTGCTCTGATTGAGCTTGTATATAAGCGCCTTACTCAAGATTCTTACCATAGCTGGCAGTCTCGATAGGGTTTGGCGCTATGCTAGCACATCCAGACCCTGATCGAGGCAGCATGACGGGCTTCCGCGAAGTCCGTCACAAAGTGGTACTGAGCCTCAGAAGAAGTACTTCACTCGCGCGCCGTAAGTTCGCGGTCGGGTGTAAAAGCGGGTGTTGTCGAACTGGGTGATGATGACAGCTGCGTTCTTCACTTCTTCTGTGGAATTATTAGCAAAAGCCTCTATACGCAAGTTACCGTCACCGTGCGAGTAGCCCATACCAACATCAAACGTCCAGTAAGCGGGCACCCTGTCGTCGAGACGCTGGCGCGGATCTTCAGGCTGACCGTAGTCCTCACCATTGAAAATAGTCAGGTACTGTTCATCACGCCAGCCCGCTGAAACCACATAGTCTACCGTGCCCCAAGGCACTGCAAACCACTGCGACAGCTTCATATTGAGCTGATACTTAGGGGTATGCGGCAGGCGCTTGCCATCAATTGAGCGAAACACGGCATCGTCAGGCGCGACATCGGCCTGAAAGCGAAAATCCTGAATCGGTTCTGCCTCAATAATTTCTGCTTCCAGCCACAGTGCTGTGTAGTCAAAACTGAAGTTGTAAGGCAGGTCGAATCCGCCATCAAACTGCATACCGTAAATTTCGGAATCTGCGGCGTTATAGCTGAAAGATACTACCAGAGCGCCAGATTGATCAATGGCATCGGGGTCGGGTGGAACGCCCGAGTCGAAGTCCAGTGCTTGCTCAACCGACAGCAAAGAAGTGAATACCTGATCTGCGTAATCATAGTAAAAAGCTGACGCGTTAAAGCGGGTAGGTACTGAACCCAGGTCAAACTCGCTCTTCCAACCCAACTCATAAAGCGTCACCGTCTCGGTGTCATAAGTGGGCGAAATATCTATACCCACTTCGGGGTCAGAGAAGGTGTCGTTGAAGCCGCCGGACTTATGCCCGGTCGACACCAGACCGTAGGCCATTGACGACTCGCCTACATCGTAAGCCAGCCGGAGACGCCAATCCACAAAGTCTGCGTCCATTTCGCCATCTTGCACAGTGATCGAGGTACTAGGGTTAATAACATCCACAAAAGAGTGATTGCCATCGGCCGGACAAATGAGTCCGTCGGTTGTAATGGTATCGGTACACTGTGCCGGGGTCGCCGAGCCACCAGGCTGAATGCCATTGGCGAGAATGTCATCGAGGGTATCGCGTGCTCCATAAGACTTGATACCGTCATTATAGAACTCAAGGAATTCGTCTCCGCTTACGTCTCCGCTACCATCGAGATCCGGATCATAAATTTGACGATCAAAGCCGGCAAACTCAAAGCCCTCGGTACCCACACGTGCACCCATACAACAAGCGAACTCATTGCCGGTGGTGACATCAAAGCCACCCAGCGCAAACGCGTAGCGCCCGTTGACGCCCTGTCGACTCTTTTCATCATAGGTATAGCGCAGCCCAGCGGAAATTCGCATGCGCTCATTAATTTCGAAAGTCATATCGCCGTAGGCAGAAATCGACTCTCCAACAACATCCGGCTGGTTAAACTCAGCGCCCTGAAAAAATGTACCGCGGTCACCGGCTGAAGCGAGAAAGCTCTTCTGGTTTTCCTTGAAATAGAACAGACCTACTGTGTAGTACAAGCGCTCTTCAGTCGGGGAGATCAGTCTTAATTCATGAATAGTAGACTCGCTCTCAGTTAAAAACTGAAACCGCGACCAGTTGTCGTAAGCTTCATCCAATGGCCCCAGAGTTTCCGTAACACCCTGATAATCCGGTGTCAGCGGCGTGGACGCTTCAAAGTTGTAGTCCAGGCTTCTGAAACTGCCGGTGTATTCCAACTGGGCAAAACCAAGGTCATACTTGAACTCCAGTTTGGCGCCCCAGTGCTCAGTATCATTGCGCGGCTCCAGGCCTCGCGCGTGAACATCGCGGGGGTCCTTGATATCCTCTGGATCAATACCGTTACCCAGTGGGTTGGCGTAGTTGGTGCCGGTATAGCCACTGCCTTTCTCATCGAGGTAGTCAAACGCCAGTAACAGGCTGGCTTTGTCATTCGGCTCCCACAGGTACTGCAAACGTGCGGAAGAGTTCTCTGCTGCCTCGGCGATATCCTGACTAAGTGGCCCCACATCGTTGTAATAGGCGTCATGCTCCATGCCATAAGCCGCAATTCGGAACGCGGAATTATCGCCCACGGGCAGGTTCACCATACCAGTGACCATCTTGCTATTGTAGTTACCGCCCTCGACCTCAATCATAGCGTCGAACACGCCAATGCCTGGACGCCAGGGTACGATATTGACCGAACCGGCCGTGGCGTTACGGCCACGCAAGGTACCCTGCGGCCCCATGTTAACCTCGACCCGTGCAATGTCATAAAAAGCGGAACCAATGCCGGTAGGACGCGGGAGGTAGACACCGTCATAGTGCGTGGCTGCAGCCGGATCACCCAACTCAGTATTGTTGGAGGAACCAATACCGCGAATCCAAACCTCAAAGTTGCCCTGCTTGTTATTGATCTGCAGACCCGGAGTACTCTCACTCAGGTCGGCCAGGTTCTGAATACCCTGCAGCTTGAGGTCATCACCGGAGATGGCAAAAGCAGTACCCGCATAGTCCTGCAGGCTTTGCTCGCGCCGCTCCACGGTAACCACAATTTCTTCCAGCATACGGCCCTGCCGCTGCTCTGCAGGCTGCTCCTGCTCATCTTCCTGGGCGACAACTGCTACCGCAGCCAGACTCATTGCCAACACGATGCTTGATCTCATGGAACTGGCCTTCATTTTTGTTATGGTTTTCACACTCGCCCCTTTCGTTGTTCTCATGGTGCCAAGCCAAAGTTGATGTTGTCGTAATAGATACCCGAGTCATTATAGCCAGTCGCTGTATTCTCAAAGCCGAACTGCAGGATCTGGCCGTCTAATTCATCAGCATCAATCATCAGCAGCACCTCGTAGCTCACCCACTCGCTGTTGCTGACCATCGAAAGTTCTACAACCTCAAGATTGGTAGTGGAAAACCCATCTTCGGGGTCCAGCGTCTTGATAAATGCCTGAGCCGTGGTGGGAGCAGCTATGCCGCCGGTGAACGGCGCCTTGGCCTGAAAGCTCAAACGATAGAGCCCGCCAGTACCCGCGCTGATCGTGCGTTCCTGAAATGTGAGCGGGTTGATCAAACGACCCACTCCATGGTCGGCATTATTGTAGTCACTGAACAAGTTCAGGTACTGCAGTCCTTGTTCCACGTCACCCTCCATATTCGGTGCTATTGCAGCGATATGGCCAGTGCCGTTGGGGGTTTCAAACGCCGGACCATAAACATAAGCGACTGTAATACCATCGCTCTCAAACACCTGAACAAAGGTAAGCCAGCCATCACCAACCTCAGAGGCTCCGATGTCCGAAGCTTCAAAATCGGTCTCATAACTGAACGGGGTATTTACAGCAGGCTCAAACACAATATTGTCGTAATAAATACCCGAGTCATTATAGCCAGTGGCTGTATTCTCAAAACCGAACTGCAGTATCTGGCCCTCCAACGCCCCGGCGTCAACCAGCAGCAGAACCTCGTAGTTCACCCACTCGCTGTTGCTGACCATCGACAGATCTAAGGTCTGAATACTGGTAGTCGCAAACCCATTTTCCGGGTCCAGCGTCTTGATAAATGCCTGAGCCGTGGTGGGAGCAGCTATGCCGCCGGTGAACGGCGCCTTGGCCTGAAAGCTCAGACGATAAAGGGCACCATCGTCAGCGCCAATGGTGCGCTGCTGAAAGGTGAGCGGGTTGATCAAACGACCCACCCCATGGTCGGCATTATTGTAGTCACTGAACAAGTTCAGGTACTGCAGCCCTTGTTCCACGTCACCCTCCATATTCGGTGCTATTGCAGCGATATGGCCAGTGCCGTTGGGGGTTGCAAACGCCGGACCATAAACATAAGCGACTGTAATACCATCGCTCTCAAACACCTGAACAAAGGTAAGCCAGCCATCACTAACCTCAGAGGCTCCGATGTCCGACGATTCAAAATCAGCGCTATACCTGATGCCGCCCGAGTCACCGATAAATTCAATCGTATCCCACAGGGTCGTCAGCTCACCGCCAGTATTACCGTCCGTGCCAAAGTTGAAGAAGATACTCAGCTGATCATAGGTATAACCCGGATTCAGTGCTGGCGTACCGCTTACTGGATCACTGAAATCAAACACCAGAGTTTCCCAGGCATCGGAAGTTGTAGTAACGACTTCACTCTCCACCGAACGCATAGGATCACTGGCATCTTGCAGCCGCAGCCGCACTGGCATACCGGTAGTAGGCGAATAAATACGGAGGCTAATCTTGCTATTGATACTGCTCAACGGATAAATAATGGTACCCGAATCCAGCGTCGTACCCGAGTCAGCCGAAGCACCCAAAGGCTTAGTGGTGCTAGCAACGGTATTGCCAGCATCGAGCGGATCCATAGTCAACACAGTCATGGGGCCTGTTGGGGTGCCAAAATCGATAAAGTTATAGGTGATGCCGGGGTCATCAAAGTCCGTACAGGCATCACACCCAGTGGCGCCATCACCGCCGGTACCGCCCGAAGTCCTCAGCGCAATATCGTCGACATAGAAGGTCCAGTTATCGGGATCACCTTCAGCGTCACCGACCACGCCGTTATCAAAGATAAAGGTCAGAGCCAGTTCACCGGCTACAGTCAGACCCGTGAAGTCAAACGTCAGCTGCTCCCAGCCGGCGCCAGTATGGGAAACAGTCAGCTCTTGATTAGCGCCTTCCAACTTGAACAAGACATCGACCGGTCGCGGCGACCACACACTCACAGTAATCTGCTCAGAGGCGGCGAAATCAATCGGGGTATCCAGTAGCAGGGTAGAGCCGGCATATACTTCCCCTTCAAACTTGAAAAACCGTGCCACCTTAGCGCTGGTATTAATGCCACCGGGTTCCGGGTTGTCGATCACCTCGGTCGCGCTACCGCCAAAATCACTGAAGGTATAAAAAGCGCCCTCAGTTTCAAAATCGACCGGCAGGCCGACCGGAACTGTAGGCCCGGCTGAGGTGGGTTCAAAGCGCATATTATCCCATTGCAGCACTGCATCGTTGCCAGCAAAGGTTGGCATCAGGACAACAGCAGTCACTTCCGCTAGCGGCAATCCCTGGGTGACCAGAGTCCGTACCGGAATACTAAAAGTCTCCCATTCGTTTAACACCAGTTGACCCAAAGACTGCTCGCCAGTACCCGCGAATTCGGGGCCGTCGACCTTGTAAACCAGCGCAAGGTCATTGGGGTTTCTGATGAAGCGAGCGTCAAATACCAACTCACCATCGGAAAAGCCGGACAAGTCCAACGAACCGTCTTCCGGGCCGCCAATAAAGACCAAGCCACTAGCGCCGGAATCATCGAATGTGGTTTCGACAACAATGTCGTGACCCGCTTCTCCGGTATCCACAAGTTCCCAGGTCACATGATTGCCAGTGTCACCTTCGTAGTAAGTTATATCAGCCGGAGAATCATAAGCGCCAATACCACGTTCCCAGGCCGGGTCAACGCTGTCGATAAACACATCAAAGGTCGCGGTGGCAAAAGAGGTTATGCCGCATGCATCCGGGGCACCGCACTTAAGCTGTATATTGTTGATCTGTATATGGGCCGCGCTGGTCGGTTCGAAAGTCACCAGGCTCACTATCTGGCTGATATCGACTGGGTCACCGCCATCGACCCCTTGGTTGCTTTCCAAGATATCGGTGATGGGTACCGATCTCGACCCCCACTGATCCTGGGGCAGTTCGCTGATCGGAATCTCGACAAAGCTGGTGTTAGGAAAACCGCTGTCCATTTTTACCCGCAGCATTCCGTTAGCGTCTGTGTCAGCACCACTGATCACCTTAATATCAAAGCTGATCTCGCCACCAAAGAACCCGGATGAATCGGATGCACCAACACCGAAGACGTTAAAGGTGTCACCTTCAGAATCCTTGATGGAGACATTACCGCCACCAGTAGTGCGCAAATCCAGCGCCATTCCGCCGTCTGGTGTGGCTACTTCGGTGAGCACCAGCGCGCCACCATCCGTGAACACGTCGAGGCCCAAAAAGCGGTCTGCACCTGTATCGGCAAAAAGAGTTTCTATCTGGTCTAAATAGAGGATGTAACCTGCGGTGAATACATCATCCTCTTCGATTTCGGCGATGATATAGGGATTCACCGGATCGATGGAATTTTGACAGCCCAAGCCGGTATTCTGGGGATCGATGGGGCATTGATACAGGCGCACATAGTCCACCAGCATCTGCGCTGGAAATACCGAGGAGATAGGATCATCCTCGGGCAGATTACCGCCCACCGCCAGATTCATAATGATGTGCTGATTCTGGTCGAAGGGCGCAGCCTCACCGCCAGCGGCAAAGCCATCCCTCTCATTCTGGAAGTAGTAGTTCCAGTAGCTGTCTGCACGCACGGTAAAATAATGCACGCCATCAATGTACCAGCGCACCTGCTCTACATCCCACTCGACCGCGTACTGGTGAAACCCGTCGGTCGGGTCAATATCCCGATAATCCTTCGCCACAAACTGATTCTGCGGAAAGCCCATACCATAATGCAGCGCACCCTGTGCAAACGGGTCGTTGCCACCGAATGACTCCAGAATATCAATTTCGCCCTTGGCAGCCCAGCCGCCGTAGGGTCCAGGTTCCGTGCCCAGCAGCCAGAAAGCCGCCCACAATCCTACGCCCGGTGGCACTTTGATGCTGGCTTCGATGCGCCCAAAGGTGAAATCTACTTTGCCCTGTGAGCGCAGACGACCCGAGGTGTAATTATACGCGGCGTCGGGAGAGTCCCCCTCGCGTGCTTCGATGACCAGATTGCCATCGGCTACAGTGATATTGCTGGCCGTGTAATACTGTTCCTCATTATTGCCCCAGCCAGGAAGACCCACATCGGCATCTGAGCCATCGCCGGTCTCTATTTCCCAATTGGCCTCATCGACGCCACTGCCATCAAACTCATCACTCCAAACCAGCTCATAGTCTGCGCTTGTCGGTTCTGGTGCAGGTATCAGCGGGCCTTCGATGGCGGAATTGTTGTTGCCTTCACTACAGCCGGCAATCGCCAGAATGGCTGCCAGGCCTGCAGCTCTTAGTGCTACAAAATTCAATGGGTTAATAGACAACGTTCTTCTCCCTTGGAGTCCTGCCTGCGGACGTGCTTTAACCACTGTTTTTACCACTACAGTGTCGGACGTCGGCTATGGGCAGCTTGATTGCGGTTTTGTTAAATTTTTTGTATGCCTGTCATATACAACCAGTGCCACGGCAGCACCAGTTTTAAACGATAAATGGGACTAGGTTTCCGACAAAGCGGTTTTCCGTCATTAGACTCGAAACCTCTGCTCAAAGTTTCGCGACCGCCCCTTTACCGCATTGCCAGTCCACTTGATCGCTTACGGGTTGTTGGCACTTCCTATCCAACAAATACTAGCGGTAAGCCTAGGTGGGCCGACAGGTCAGAGTACACTCCGCCAACCTGTACTACAATAATGCAGCGCCGTCATTCCTCATCTAAACAGCAACCTCCCTCGTCCCGGTATGGTAACTACATCCAAATGACAAAGTCTGCTTCCTATACCGCCAGAACTGCCCTGATTGTCGCTCTCGGTGGCTTTCTCATGGGCTTTGATGCATCCGTCATCTCCGGAGTCGTCTCGTTTGTAGAAGTCGAGTTTCAGTTGACCAAGATTCAGCTCGGCTGGGCGGTGGCATCTTTGTCATTGGCGGCTACCTTCGCCATGCTGGTAGCCGGGCCCATTAGCGATCGACTGGGGCGCAAGCCCGTGCTTCAGGCCGCGGCACTGTTGTTCGCTGTATCGGCTGTATGGTCCGCCCTGGCAGGCTCCTTTGTAGAACTGGTGCTGGCACGCATGCTGGGCGGGTTTGGCGTGGGGGCAGCACTGATTATAGCACCCATGTTCATTGCAGAAATGGCCCCGGCACAGCAACGCGGGCGCCTGGTGTCATTCAACCAGCTGAATATTGTGCTGGGGATTTCCGCTGCCTTCATGAGCAATTACCTGATATTACAGCTGAGCCAGTCGCCGGCACCCTGGGCCATAGAGCTGGGCTTACAGCAATGGCCCTGGCGCTGGATGCTGATGGTCGAGGCCGTACCGGCAGTCCTGTATTTCGTGGGCCTGCGACTGGTGCCCGAGAGCCCGCGCTGGCTCATTATGCGCGGAGATTTAGAGCCCGCCCTAGCGGTGCTCACAAAGACCAATGGCGCAGATGCAGCGCCCACCGAAATGGCGGCTATCCAGGCCAACATAGCCACGGAACAGCAGGAGGCCGCCAACCAATTGCCCTTCAGCAGTATCTTCAGTCAGCCGATGCGTCTGGTGCTTGCCATCGGCCTTAGTGTCGCTGTGTTACAACAAATCACTGGCATTAACTCGGTGTTCTTCTATGCTCCAATGATTTTCGAACAGTCGGGAATCGGCACCGATGCGGCGTTTATGCAGGCGGTCGTCGTCGGTCTGACCAATCTTGCCTTCACTGTCGTGGCTCTGATGTGCATTGATCGGATCGGACGCAAACCGTTGCTGATAATTGGCGTCTCTGGCATCACCTGCAGCATGTTGTTACTGGCCTGGGTCTTCGGTTCCGCCACGTACGTGCTGTCGGCGGAATCTATAAGTGCTCTGGGTTCAAGCCTGAACACCACTGCCCTGGAGAGCCTGCGTGAAGTGGTTTTCGACAATGACATTGCGTTCAAGCAGGCACTGGCCAGCCAATTAAGTCCTGAATTGTTACGGCAACATGAATCGCAGCTGATCAGCGCCGCTATTCAGATGAATCCTATGCTGGTACTTGGCGGCATCATCGGCTTTGTCGCCAGTTTCGCTATTTCACTGGGTCCGGTTATGTGGGTGCTGTTTTCTGAACTGTTCCCCAACCGCCTGCGTGCCGCAGCGATTTCATTCGTCGGCTTCATCAATTCTGCCGTCAGCTTTCTGGTGCAACTTTTGTTTCCCTGGCAGCTGGCCAATCTGGGCACCAGTACAACGTTTTTGATTTACGGGATGTTTGCATTTGCAGGCCTGCTAATCATACTGCGGCTGCTACCGGAAACCCGCGGTAAGTCGCTCGAACAAATAGAACAGGATCTGGTACCCGGCCTCGCGGCCGCGAAGTAATACAGGAGAAATTTTATGAAATGGCTTATTTTGGCACCTCTTATCATCGCCGGCAGCTTTCTGGCGGGCGCTACCAGCGCCACAGAAAACACGGCTCCAGCGAACGCCGCTGAAGGCCCCAGCAAAGTAGAGATTATCGAGCGCGACGGCAAGTTTCAGCTGCTGCGCAATGGCCAGCCCTACGCTATTAAGGGCGCCGGCATCGATCATGCCGATCTGGAATTGTTCGCTGCCTCCGGGGGCAATTCATTTCGCACCTGGGCGGTAGATGACGGCGCACTGCCGGCCAAAGAACTGCTGGATCGCGCCCATGCATTAGGCCTGACCGTATCTCTGTGTCTGGAGTTCGCGCCTGAGCGGGTTGGCTTTGACTACAATGATCCGGTCGCTGTGGCCAAGCAGAAGGAAGAAACTCGCGCCCGCGTGCTGGCCAACAAGGACCACCCCGCGCTGCTGACCTGGTTCATCGGCAACGAGCTTAATTTCGACTATACCAACTCCAAGGTCTATGACGCGGTCAATGATGTGGCTGAAATGATCAAGGAGCTGGACCCCAACCATCCAGTGACAACGACCATTGCGGGGTTTGACAAACGCGCGGTGAAAGACATTCAGGAACGCGCGCCGGCTCTCGATTTTGTCAGTTTTCAGCTCTACGCAGATCTTGCCAACTTACCCAAGTACCTTAAGAAAGCTCGCTTCAAGAAGCCCTATTTCGTGACCGAATGGGGGGCCGTTGGGCACTGGGAAGTCCATAAAACCAAGTGGGGCGCCCCCGTGGAGCAAACCAGTTCGGAAAAAGCTGCGCACTATGCCGATAGTTACCTGAAGGTGCTGGAGCCCTTTGGCGACCAGGCGATTGGCAACTACGTGTTCCTATGGGGCCAGAAGCAAGAACGCACCTCAACCTGGTACGGTATGTTTACCGAAGACGGCGCCCGCACCGAGGCAGTAGATGTGATGCATTTTATCTGGACCGGACGCTGGCCCGCCAACCGGGCGCCGCGCATCAGCCGGATCCAGTTGAACGGCAAAAACCCCTACGAGGGCATCTATCTATGGCGTGGCAAGAGCTACGATGCCGAGGTTGTGATCGTTGACTACGATAAAGACACCATTGAATACCGCTGGGAAGTACGCCGTGAAAGTCGCGCCAAGGAAATTGGCGGTGATACTGAGGCCATTCCAGAACTGGTTCAGGGCGTCGTTGGCACGTCCAGCACACCCAAGATCAAGGTCACAGCTCCCGATGAAAAAGGCGCTTATCGCCTCTTCGTCTATGCCTACGACGGTCAGGGTAATGCGGCGCACTCCAACACGCCGTTCTACGTAAAGTAGCAAAGGGAGTCCGGCAAAGACCATTTGGTCGCAGCAACTCAACCGTTTGTCTCAGCGTTATTGTGTTACCGACCGCATTCCTTAAGGTCTGCAACGCTAACTGACTGCATATAAAAAGCACCGCCCTACAACACCAGTAGCAATGCAACGCAAAGTGCCAAAGAGCACAAGCACAATGTCTGCCGTAGCGGCAGGACCACTTAAGGGGAAATACTATGTCGCGACCACGGCAGGACTATCGGCAGCACCCTCGTATGGCGCTAGCCGGTATCGCCATTGACCAGCTGTCGGAACAGCAGCTGATCACACAGCTCCAGGCACGCCTGGCAGCTGGCATCCACGGTATTTGCTTTAGCCCCTACCTGGAAGGCCAGGGCCCTGGCACCGTGATCACTGCTGATCAGATCAGCAGCCGCCTCAGCATCATCGCCGATCATGTGCAGTGGATCCGCACTTTTTCCTGCACTGAGGGCAATCAGCTGATCCCGGGGCTGGCCCGCCAACAGGGCATGAAAACGCTGGTAGGCGCCTGGCTGGACGGCGATCTGGACAACAACGAACTCGAAATCGCCAACGCGATTGCCGTTGGCCTGGCAGGAGATGCCGATATCATCGCTATTGGCAATGAAGTGCTGCTGCGCGATGAGCTGTCGGAGACACAGCTGATCGACTATATGGAACGGGTTAAGGCCGCCGTCCCGGGTGTTCCCGTCGGCTATGTGGACGCCTACTACAAATTCGTCGATTACCCGAATGTCACAGCTGCCTGCGACGTCGTGCTGGCCAACTGTTATCCATTTTGGGAAGCCTGTGCCGCGGAGTATTCGCTACTGTATATGAAAGACATGTACCGACGCGCAATGAAAGTCGCAGCGGGCAAGAAGGTCATCATCACCGAAACTGGCTGGCCTAACATAGGCACCGCCTTTGGCGGCTCGATACCCTCAACATCCAACGCCCTGCGTTACTTCCTCAACACCTACCAATGGGCGGAAGAAGACGATATCGATATTTTTTACTTCGCGGCATTTGATGAGGCCTGGAAGGTCGCCGATGAAGGTGATGTTGGTGCCTACTGGGGTCTCTGGGACAAAGACGGCATACCCAAATACTCTGTCGCCTAAAACGTATGGAAACGACAATGCACAACAATGATAAAAATTGGGCTGACAGCGGCAATGCCATTTGCTACTCCGGCTACCGGGCGGGACAGTCGCCAGTACACGGTATTTTTCCCTCAGCACTGGAAATAGGTGAAGACCTCGCACTGCTGCAGCCGCGCTGGAAGTTCCTTCGTCTTTACGATTGCACTGCGCATGCAGAGACCGTGCTGCAAGTGATTGAAGAGCAGCAGCTCGATTTCAAAGTCATGCTGGGCGCCAATATGACCGCCGAGAGCAGCAACCCAAACTGCCCCTGGGGTGCACATTTCGATGAAGAAACCCTGGCCTCTAACCGGATAGCAAACGATCGTGAGATTGACCGGCTGATTGCATTGTCACTCCGCTACCCCGATGTCGTATTCAGCGTCTCTATCGGCAACGAAGCCAGCGTTGACTGGAGCGACCACCTGGTTCCGGTGGAAAGGCT
The DNA here is from genome assembly GCF_026262625.1 of Candidatus Litorirhabdus singularis. Classification (GTDB taxonomy): domain Bacteria; phylum Pseudomonadota; class Gammaproteobacteria; order Pseudomonadales; family Halieaceae; genus Litorirhabdus; species Litorirhabdus singularis. The sequence continues at coordinate 1,042,161 of NZ_SHNN01000001.1, read as the reverse complement.
GGTAGCACAAACACGGCGGCTGAAGTCTGCCATTACACAACCGGTGACTTTTTGCGAAAACTACGTGCCCTGGACCAACAAGCTGGAACCACTGGCCAGAGAGCTCGACTTTATTTCCGTACATACCTATCCCGTCTGGGAGTATCAGTCGATTGAGCACGCCATGGCCTTCACGCAGCAGAACCTGCAGGCGGTTATCGACAAAAATCCGGATAAACCCATAGTGATCACCGAAGCTGGCTGGACTACAGCCTCCAACGGCCGCGGTATCGAACCGAACAACGCCTCACAGCAATTACAGGCCATTTATTGCCGCGAGTTGCTGAACTGGTCACGGGAAGCTGGGATACTGACTTTTATCTTTGAAGCCTTTGACGAAAGCTGGAAGGGTTCCGAGGATCCACTGGAGCCAGAAAAGCACTGGGGCCTGTGGACCGAAGACCGCCAGCCGAAGCTTGCGCTGCAAACACTTTTTGCCAATCAGGGATAAGCCTGTGACTACATATCAAACCCCAGCTGTCTCCGGCGCTATGAAAACATTGGACGGAGAGCGCTATTACTGCATCGATAACGTCGATCAGCTGCCCCCGTTTTTCATCAGCGTGGTCTCGGCCTTCGACCATTGGATGTTCGTTGCTTCCAATGGCGCACTGACCGCCGGGCGCGTGTCTCCTGATACCGCTCTGTTGCCCTATGTTACTGTCGACAAAATATATGACAGCGTGCCCATAACCGGTCCCAAGACGCTGTTGAGAGTGCGCAGCGATGGCGATGTTAAGCTCTGGGAACCGTTCAATCCGGAGCGCAGCAGCGGCTATCGGTTACAACGCAATCTCTACAAAAACTGGCACGGCAACAAGTTGATCTTTGAAGAGATCAACCACGACCTGGCGCTGGTTTTTCGCTACCAGTGGGCCAGCAGCGAGGAGTTTGGTTTTATCCGTAGCAGCGAGCTGGAGTCGCTGGGTACCGCTGACACCGCCATCTCCCTGATTGATGGTCTGCAAAACCTGTTGCCCGCCGATACCCCGCGGTTTACCCAGACCAATTCCAGCTATCTGGTCGATGCTTACAAATGGAACGAAGTCGATGCCGAGACCGGGCTGGCCTGTTACACCCTGTACTCTGCCATCACCGATCGTGCCGAGCCCTGCGAGTCACTGCGCGCCACGACGGTATTTGCGCTGGGCCTTGAGCAGCCCCGGGTGCTGTTGAGCAATAAGCAACTCGACGCATTTCGTGCCGGTGAAAGGCTTAGCGACGAAAGTCATACCCGCGGAATCCGTGGTGCCTACCTGCTGAATGCGGATATCGTGCTGGAGGCAGGCGCCAAAAAAAGCTGGCAGCTGGTAGCCAATACCGAGCGCACTCAGGCTGAAGTTGTCGAGCTACAGGTGGCGCTGGCGGACCCGGCGCAGCTTAGCGCCGCGGTTGCGCACTCTATTGCGCGCGGCTCTGATGTGCTCAACCGGATCATTGGCGCGGCCGATGGTCTGCAGCATACGCAAAATGAAAACCTGGCCGCACACCATTACGCCAACGTGCTTTTTAACGTTATGCGCGGCGGCATTTTTAATGACCAGTACCGGGTGGAAACAGCGGCAATCAACGCTCATTTCCAACACTTTAACAAGCCAGTGGCAGGCCAGCTGCAGGGGCTGCTGAAGCAGCTACCGGCCAGCCTCAACTACCAACAGTTTCTGGCGCAGATCACTGAGCATGGAGATTCACAGGCACATCGGCTCGCGCTGGAGTACCTGCCGCTCACCTTTGGTAGACGCCATGGTGACCCCAGCCGACCCTGGAACCACTTCACGATCAAATTGCAGGATGATCAGCAACAGCCGCTGCTTGCCTATGAGGGCAACTGGCGCGACATCTTCCAGAATTGGGAAGCTCTATTGCTCAGCTACCCCGACTACATCGAGGGTGTTATCGCAAAATTCGTTAATGCCTCTACCATTGATGGCTACAACCCCTATCGTATTACCGAAGCTGGTATCGACTGGGAAGTCGAAGATGAAGACGACCCTTGGAGCTACATCGGCTACTGGGGCGACCACCAGATCATCTACCTGCTCAAATTGCTGGAGCTATCTCGACAATTCCATCCGCAGGCGTTGCCGCAGTTGCTGCACACCCAATGTTTCAGCTACGCGAATGTGCCTTACCGACTCAAATCCTTCGAGAGCATGCTGGAAAATGCCAAAAGTACCGTCACCTATGACGCCGACCTGGCGCTGACCATTGAGTCGCGGGTTGAGGAACTGGGCGCCGATGGCAAATTGATTCTGGACCAAACCGGTCAAGTGTATCTGGTGACACTGCTGGAAAAACTGTTACTGCCGCTGCTCAGCAAACTCGGTAATCTGGTTGTGGACGGCGGCATCTGGCTCAATACCCAGCGCCCTGAATGGAACGATGCTAACAACGCCCTGGTTGGCCAGGGACTGTCGATGGTGACGCTTTACTACATCCGCCGCTACATCCATTTTCTGCAGCCGCTGATGCGGGAGCTCGATCAGGCCGGAGTGGTATCTGCCGAAGTCTTTACCTGGCTGGAAGAAACCGTCGCTGCGCTGCGCGAGGTGCAACCGCAGTTGGCCGGTGGCAGGTTCACTAATGAACAGCGCTACGCGCTGCTAGAGCAGCTCGGTCAAGCCGCAAGCCGCTATCGCGAAACGGTATACCGCCAGGATGGCTTCAGCGGCAGCCGCCAGCTCGAAATTGGGCTGGTTCACGAACTGCTGGACAGCGCATTGGCTGCGGTGGACCATAGTATTGCCAGTAACCGCAATGAAGATGGGCTCTACAACGCCTATAACTTGCTGGATATCGCGCCTGGCAGTGCCGCCATAGATACCCTGTACCCAATGCTGGAAGGCCAAGTTGCGGCACTCAGCAGCGGCGCAATCGAAGCTGAAGAAGCGGTACAGCTACTGCAAACTCTGTTTGCCAGCCCGCTCTATAGAGCCGACCAGAAATCGTTCATCCTTTACCCGGATAAACCCAACGTTGGGTTCTTGCAGAAAAATCGTATTCCTGCCGAGCAGCTGGAGTCGCTGAGCACGGTACAGGACATGTTGAAAAACACCGATACCACACTGGTTGTGCAGGATGCCCGCGGCGACTTTCGCTTCAATGCGCGAATCACCAATGTTGGCCAGCTGGACCAGGCGCTGCAGTCCGCGCAAGCTCACTACCCCACACTGGGAAGCACCGCGGCCAATGCCCTGCGCGAGCTTTATGAAAGTGTTTTCGGTCACCAATCCTTTACCGGCCGCTCTGGCGGCATGTTCGGTTTTGAAGGCCTGGGCAGCATTTACTGGCATATGGTTGCCAAGCTGCTGCTGGCAGTTCAGGAACGGTTTATGGCGGCAAAGTCGTCAGCCTGTGACCCGACCACCCTGCAGCAGCTGGGCGAGCTCTATTACGCAGTGCGTGAAGGCATTGGCTTCAACAAATCTCCCGCCGAATACGGTGCCTTTCCCAACGACCCATACTCACATACGCCGGCGCATATCGGCGCCCAACAGCCCGGCATGACCGGTCAGGTCAAAGAGGAAGTTATCACCCGCTTCAATGAGCTGGGAGTTCGGGTTGCTAATGGCGAAGTAACTTTCGATCCGTCGCTGTTGCGCGGCCGCGAATTCACCTCCGAGGAGCAATCGTTTCGTTACCTGGATGTCGCCGGGGACTGGCAAGATCTGCCGCTGCCGACAGCGTCACTAGTGTTCACCTGGTGCCAGGTGCCAGTGTCCTACCACCTGGTCGATACAGCACAGACCAAGCTGGTTGCTACCCGCAGCAACGCTGAGGCTTATCAGTCCTCCGCACTGGCTTTACCGGCAGAACACGCCCGGGAATTGTTTGAGCGCAGCGGCGCTATTACCTGCATCGATATTTACATCAGCGCAGATGCCTTATTTAGCGACTGATCCAAGGGTGTAGTCCATTGATGACCGACAATCACATCGAAGTGGCGGCAGCGAGGCAGCAGCCGTCGCAGGATGCAGAAGCCTCTGCTGCCTTGGAGCGCGCACAAACACTGTTGGGCCGCATGACCAGCGCCGAAAAAATAGGCCAGCTGCATCAGGTCAATGGCGGTTACAGCGAGTTAGAGCAGCAAATACGTGACGGCAATGTTGGCTCGGTTATCAATGAAGTGCGGATGGATACGCTCAACGAGCTGCAACGCATAGCCTGCGAAGAAAGCCGTTTGGGTATCCCTTTGCTTATTGGCCGCGACGTCATTCATGGCTTCAGGACCATCTTTCCGATTCCGCTGGGGCAGGCCGCGGCCTGGGATACCCAGCTTATCGAAACGTGCGCCCGGGTGGCAGCCATTGAAGCTGCCAGCGTTGGCGTCAACTGGACCTTCGCGCCCATGCTGGATGTCAGCCGCGATCCGCGCTGGGGCCGCATCGCTGAGAGCCTCAGCGAAGACCCTTACTTGTGCAGCCACCTTGGCGCCGCCATGGTCCGCGGCTTCCAGGGCGATGACCTGAGTCAGCCTGGTGCCATAGCCGCCTGTGCCAAACACTTCGCTGGTTACGGCGCCGTCGAGGGCGGCATCGACTACAACACCACCAATATCCCGGAAATTGAGCTGCGCAGTACCTATCTGCCGTCTTTTAAGGCAGCGCTGGACGCCGGTGCAGTCACCGTGATGGCCTCGTTCACTGATTTAAACGGCGTGCCTGCCACAGCCAACGAGTTTCTCATGCAGCAAGTACTGCGCAAGGAGTGGGGCTTCGGCGGCTTTGTCGTCAGCGACTGGGACTCTATAGTGCAACTGAGCGTGCATGGTTTGACCGCCAATGATGCAGAGTCGGCTCTCGCCGCTTTCGATAGCGGCATCAATATGGATATGAACAGTGGCGTCTACTCTCGAAATCTGGGCGCGGCGCTGGCCGCGGGTGCCATCAGCGAGACGCAGCTGGACGCCATGGTAGAACCTATTCTGGCGACCAAATTTCGACTCGGACTGTTTGAAAATGCTTACTGCGATCCCGCCAGCTTCCCTGCAGCTGTCAATCACGATCACCGCGAGCTGGCAAAACAAGCCGCGATGAAAAGTTGTGTGCTGCTGAAGAATGCCAATAACACACTGCCTCTGCTGCGTGAGACGATAACCTCTCTGGCGGTTATCGGCCCGCTAGCCGACGATGGTTACGAGCAACTGGGTACCTGGGTGTTTGATGGCGATGCCGCCGACTCCATCACCGCGCTTGCGGCACTGCAAACAGCGCTTGCACCCGCTATTACAATTCACTCAGCGCGCGGCGTAGAAAACACACGCTCACACAACACTGACGGCTTCGACGCGGCGATTGAAGCAGCACGGCAAGCCGATAGCGTGGTGATGTTTGTGGGTGAGGAGGCCATCTTGTCCGGCGAGGCCCATTGCCGGGCCGATATCAACCTGCCCGGCGCGCAAGTGCAACTGATCGAAGCAATCAGTGAACTGGGCAAGCCGCTGACTCTGGTCATCATGGCCGGACGCCCGCTCACACTCAGCAACGTCATCGATAAGGTTGATGCCATTTTATACGCCTGGCATCCGGGCACCATGGCCGGCCCCGCGATCGCAGACCTGCTGTTTGGGGTCAGCGCGCCCTCGGCCAAACTGCCGGTCACGTTCCCAAGGGTGGTGGGTCAGATACCCATCTATTACGGGCACAAAAACACTGGCAAACCGCCAAGCCATGACACTATTACCTCCATGGAAGCCATTGATAATCGGGCACCGCAGACCTCTCTGGGAATGTCCGCGTTTTATCTGGACGCGGGCTTCACCCCACTATTTCCCTTCGGTTTTGGGCTTTCCTACAGTCGTTTTGAATACCGCGACCTGAGTTTGTCAGCGGCTACGTTATTGCCCACAGACGAGATTAAGGTGCAGGTCACCCTGCAGAATACCGGCCCATGCGCCGCCGAGGAAATTGTGCAACTGTACATCCGCGACCTGGTCGCCAGCGTGACGCGTCCGGTGAAAGAACTGAAAGGCTTCCAGAAACATTATCTGCAGTCGGGCGCGTCGATACGTGTTGAGTTCAGCCTAAGCCGGTCCGACCTCATGTTCTGTAATCGACACATGGAATGGGTCACTGAGCCGGGAGATTTCCGGGTCTGGGTAGGTGGTTGCTCCGATACAGAAATGAGCGCCGACTTCAGGCTCGAAGCCTGAACAATGCAGCGGCTATCGCCGCTGGATACATTACTCGACTTTACCGCGCCGCGCCTCAAGCTCCAATCGCACTGAATGGGCCTTAGCCTCAGTAATGGGATAACTGAAGATGGCCCAGATAGCGATACAAGAGGCGATAATCGGCACCACCACATCACACACCCGCATCCAGAAGATGGTGTTGGCAGCCTGATCTCCGCCCAGGGCCACATCAAAGCCGGTGGCGTTGAGAAGGAAGCCACCGGCAGCCAGAGCCGCCGCCATACCCAGCTTAACCACCCACCAGTAAATCGAGCCAAACATACCCTCACGTCGCTCATGGGTTGCCAGCTCATCAAGATCACAGACATCGGCTATCATGGAGCCCATGAGAGTAAACAAGCCGCCCAGGCCAAAGGCAATAAAGGGCGCCGGTACCAGCAGCAACAGCGGATAGTCCGGTGAATAGCAGAACCATTTAAGGGCGTAACCAAAGATAGAAATACCGGTGGTTATAAAGAAGGCACGGCGCTTGCCATAGCGAGTTGCCAGGCCACTCACCAGTAGAATCACACAAAAGGTAGCGATGGCTGACACCGTGCCCGCCCAACCCGCATACTCGGCGCCTAATTTCTGATCACCCCCGAAGACGTAATAAATGATGACGTAAAACTGGAATGAAGCGACCAACATAAACCCATTGAATACCATGAACGTTGCCAGACACAGCTTCATGAACGGCGAAAATTTCAGGGTAATGATAAAGCCCTGCACAAAGTCCGCGAGGCTGTGTCGCAAGCTAGCCCAGGCACTGATCTTTTCTATTTCCGGCTCAAGATTTTCCGCTACCGCAATATCGCTATAGCGCTCACGCAGAAATATGGCGGGAATCACGCCGATCACGATAACCGCTACCGCGATTATCAGCGCCAGCCAACTGGCGCCGTCGCGAAGGTCGTTGAACAGGGTCTCGTCCTGCATAAACCACAGGAACCAGGGTGACAACAGATAGGCCAACTGACCCATGAAGTTCTGTACCGCCATCAGGCGCGTACGCTCATGGTAGTCCGGCGTAAGCTCGTAACCGAGCGCTACCCAAGGGGTCGCAAAGATGGTGTATCCCAGATAAAACACCAACGAACCAATCAGGAAGAACCAGAAGTAGTAGCTTTCGCTTTTGCCCTCAGGCAACTGCCAAAGCAGCGCGAAACAGACGCCAGCGGCAATCGCGCCGGCAAATATATACGGCCTGCGCCGGCCCCAACGGGAACGCGTGTGGTCCGAGATATAACCCATCAGCGGATCTGTCAGCGCGTCCATCAGCCGCGGTAACGCGCCCAACAGGCCGACAAGTGCAGGGTTCATACCCAGCCCCAGATTCAGGACAATGGCCATACCACCAATGGCCGCCGCCAACAGATTGTTGACGAAAGCACCTAGGCCGTAAATGACCTTATGGACATTGGAGACCCGGTCTTCGGGCGCGGTATCGTAATGCGTGGGAGTTGTATTCATGGTCAATCCGGGGTCAGGAGTCCAATGACCTCACCGAATCGGGCCAATTTATCTTCTCAGTATTGTCGACACTTGGGCAAGCCTCAAAGCGAAACCGTCAAAGCGGACTCGTCGGGCGACTAACCGGTTACTAGCGGCAGCCAGCATCAAACTGCGCGCTGGTATGACTAGCGATCATCGAGCGCCGGCGCGATGCGCTAACCGGCAGCCCGAGCCAAACCTGAACATTACATCGGTGGTTTAACATCAGTGGCTTCGTAAAAGCCAGCGTCCATGCCCTTGGGCGGATGAGCTGCCATAGCCGCCTGAAAATCAGCCATGTGGGGTTCTTTAAAGTGCGCAGCCAGCGCATCCATCGTTTCCCACTTTTCAGTAATTCTAATCACGTTGGGGTCACTCACTTCCACGCTGAAGGTGTAGTCCAGACAACCTGACTCGGCGCGACTGGCAGTCTCCATGGTAGCAATCGCCTCTTTCATGGCTTCAATATCAGCGGCGGAGGATTCAAGTCTTGCGTTCACTACGATCATTATCATTTTCCTTATAGTTACTGAATAGTTACTGAAGTGGTGGTGGTAACGGCACCCTAAACAGACTGCGGTTCAACCTCAAAAAGCGTAATTTCACTACGCGTGCCCAAACGCATAGTCGGGCCCCAGGTGCCGGTACCAGACGACACATAAAGCCAGGTGTCGCCGGCCTGAAACAGGCCCTTGGTGCGGGCGAATACCCGCTCAACAATAAAGTTGAAGGGCACTATTTGACCATTGTGGGTGTGCCCGCTGAGCATCAAATCGATACCCACCTCGGCGGCAGCGGCCAAACCACGGGGCCGATGATACAACAAAATCGCATATTTGCTGGTGTCTATGTCTATAGCGGGCAGCTGCTTGCGCACCTGATAGGGATCATCCATATCATCGATACCAATGAACTGCAGATCGGCGGTGCTGACAGCGCGATTGCGCAGAATGATCACCCCGAGATTTTCCAGCCGCTGCAAAATCTCCGGTAAATCTTCGTATTTTTCATGATTACCGATGGAAAAATACACCGGCATCTGTAATCGAGTCAGTGCCGATAGTTGCTGCTCACTGATGCCGGTGGCATCAATAAAATCCCCCGTGATACAGACAAACTCAGGCTCCAGACGATTAACTGCATCGACCACGCGGCCCAGAAAGCGACTACTACGCGAACCAATATGAACATCACTGAGTTGCACAAAGCGCAGCTGTCGCTGCAGCTTGGAGCTACTCAGCGCTACTGGAATAACACTGGGCGAAAAGGCGTTATACATAGCGTAGAGCAATAATACGCTGGACACTGACACTACCAGCCACGCTCCCAGAACCGGGCTCAACAGCCCCAACGCCAACGGCAGCTCCGCCAACAATACTAGAGCCAGCACCACCGGACTGATGCCCAGCCACAAGTCCGCCAATAGCCGCAACCAAAGCACCCAGCGGGCATGATGTCGACGCAGATAAACACGCGCAATCAGCTGGCTAAAAAACAGCGGCAGCAGTAGCGTCAGGGTGAGCCCAAGGTTCAGGTCCAGCCAGTGACACAGGCGCAACACTGGGTAGGCAAACAGTGGTACATGCAGCAGTAGCGCTATCAGCAACATGCGTCCCCAACCCTGAGGGCGACTGGAGGCTGCAGCATCAGCCGCTGGCTGGCTTGTGGCGACCACTAGCTGTTGTGCAGGTCGATGCGGATATGGCTGAATTGGCCGTCACGACACTGATAGGTGCCGCGCAGTTTTAGCATCAGCGTGTCGCCGGGAGCGAAGCTCTGACCCATAAAATCGTCCAGTGCCTGCTTGGCTTCAAACCGGTCGCTGATCTGAACGATGGCAGTATCTCCGTTGATTGTGATGCTATCTGGCGTCATTTTGTCGTGAAAAACCGAAATCAGGTACCTGTACGTCTCTAGAATCGGTGCCACGCCCAGTGTTGTGCCCTGGGCCGTTTCAAACACAACATCACTGGCGTAATAGCGGGCCAGCGCATCGGGATTCTCGCTGTTATAGGTGTCGTAGTAAGACTGCATGAAAGCCTGGTCCAATAGTTTCTCCCCTTATGGTGCTGCGGGCTGGTCCCGCCTTAGTTCAAGCTAGCGCCCATGCTAGCAGTTTGAATAATCCAGCAACAGGCTGGATGCAGCCCGCCTCGCCATGGCCAAAGCGGTGTGCCATGATGCAGCTTTGCTGACCGGAGTCTCTCTCATGCTCAAATTTATTGCCTTCACAAGTCTGGTCTTCCTGCTCACCGGCTGCGCCAAAGTTGGCAGTGACCGCTGGTGCGATAATATGGCAGAAAAGCCCAAAGGCGACTGGAGCACTAACGAAGCGACGGACTACGCCAAACACTGCGTCTTCAACTCTGACGACGACTAGAGGCAGGCCCTGTTGCCAGGGCTTGTTCCAAAAATTATGGCGTATACCAGATAGGTGAAGTATAGGCCCGATCCTGAATACTCATTGGCACTGACTCGGGAAACTCGTCGCCAAAGATTTTAGTGTCGTAGGCCTGCCAGGAAGGGGTAGGAATCTCCAGCACACGGGCGTAGTAAAAGGCTCGCTGATCGGGGTCAAAGTCCGGGTCACTCCAGACGCGACGCAGTTGTGCTGCCCCAATTGTATTGGTGTAGCTGGCGTCAGCCACATCCACGGTGTTGCCTACTACGGGTACTTGACCGTTTTGCCCCTCACTACGATCATCGGAGAGCGCAATATCGTAAATCTTCTCTGCCGTCTGGCCATCTGGATTCAACCAGCCTTTGATCATCTGAATCCGGTCAAGATTGGCCCCATCCGGGTCCTTGGCCGCCATGACCATGAAGACCGGCGCTTTAGCGTCATCCCGCGGCGGCAAATCAGCGCCCATAGGAACCCCTTTACGGTAACCGATCTGCGCCATCGCCGGTGTTTGGACATCGGCCGCTACGTATTCCCAGCCGCCGAATAGCCGCACCACCATGCGTGTACCCGTGGTCGAATAGACCTCACGCCGGCGCATGGCATCAAATAGGGCCTCACGAGTATTCTCCTGAGCCCAGACACCGGCCAAACCTGACGCCACTTCCTCGTACGCTACCAGTGACAGGGCGTCATCGGTGGGCGAACGCACCACGTACTCCTTCCAGCGGCCAGCAGCCGGCTCGCTCTTACTGAACTTGCCGTAGTAGTTTTCTTCCCGCGTCGCGGCCAGGCCGGTATGCGAATCTGAAGCTCCGATCATGCCGAACTTGAAGGGGTTAACGCCAATGGCAGCGCCGTATTTCAGGCCGTTACGCAATGCCGAACGAGCATATTCAAATTCCAGCATGTCATTGCTTTTGGCTTCGCGGCCGCCAATATCACCTTTGTCCCAGGTGCCAAAGTCGGCAAATTCGTCATCTGGCGAGAGCCACGGGTGGGCCTCGCCATCGCCCTTGATCTGGGTAACTTCAGTCAGCGGCTCCCAATGCGCACGACGGCGGGCATAGGTTTCATCCATGGCCTGCCCATTTTGGCGCACCGGGGCAAACATCAGGCCATTACTCAGATTGCCGTTGTGGGGTATCGCCAACACCTGACCACCCGTATTGGTCTCGTAGTCTTCCAGAAACGACCATAAATCCTCCGGATCGCTAGAGTCGAAAGAAGAGAACGGGATGATTTGGCCGGCTTTATCTGCCGCATCGCGGAATATAACGACCCGATGCAGGTTCTTGGCATTTTTGGTGGTGGTCCATTCATAGCCGATCAAGGCGGTAAAGTAGCCGGGGCGATTGTACTGGTCGGCAGCCGTCACCTGGCGCTGCCAGATATTGGCATTGATGGCCGGCACGCCCAGCGGGTCAACGCCCGGCAACATGCCATCGATGGCCCACTTGTAAAAGCCGGCGTAGCCATCGCCCTTCTGCTCCAGATCATAGACTTCGCGGCCCCAGGGATTGCCCAACAGTTCCGGCATCGCCTCTTGCACCGCAATCGGCAGACCCAGGCTTTCGGCATGGTCAGAAACGACCAAAAAGTCCAACGGCCGCTGCAAACGCGCCCGCAAGCCAGTGCTGGAAGTGACTTCTTCGCCCATGGCAAAACGATAGGCCTGTTCGGGCTTCAGGGTGGTCCCTATCATTCCGGCATCAGTGGAATACTGTGTATGCAAATGGGTGTCACCCCAAAACACCCGCTCCTGCCCGGTGCGATCGACATAAGGAGAGTAATCACCGGCAATAGCCGTGGCAGGGATAACAAACACACTGGCTAAACAGCAACGGCGCAACACTCGAAACAACATAGGGTCTATCCTTGAATTATTGTGGTTCTAGCATAGCCGATAATTCAAGCCGGGTATTCGTTCAGCGCAGATAGCTCAATAGCAACGAACCATCGCGGCCATGATCCATATCATGCAGCTCAGATGTGCCTGAACTACACTGAGCCTTATTACTGATCAGTTAGGAGAGGCCTTATGAGCCAGGCGGAGCATCGAACATCACTGGAAACCAGACTGGCGGATCTCGAGCACCGTCTCGCCAGTGTCAAAAAGGACATCACCAAAACTCTTTCCAGCGACTTCGCTGAGCAAGCCACTGAGCGCGAGAACGACGACGTGCTGGAAGAGATTGCCCGCGAAACTCAGGTCACCATCAACCACCTGAAAGATGCCCTACAGCGCCTGGAAGAGGGTAGCTATGGCCGCTGCGGTGACTGCGGTGAGGCGATTTCTGCACAGCGTCTGGAGGCAATTCCGGAAAGCACGCACTGCGTAAACTGCGCCGACTAAACCACTGCCTGGGCCGGCTTTACCTCAGGTGATCAGGAATAATGCCTTCCATAATCGGTTCGCAAGCAGCGCGGTTGGGGCCCGGCATGGTCACATTGATGACATCTGCTGCACCGTCCAGTAATTCAGTAACGCGATTCCGGCAATCCTCAATCGGGCCAACAATGGCAACCGACTGTGCCAGTCGGTCACTGGTCGCTGCTATGGCTGCCTTGGAACCTCCCTCGGCATAGGCCGCCTGCACTGTCGCAACATCATCGGCATAACCCAGCCCAGACGCGGCTTTGGCATAAGGGCTGGTCGCCGGACCGTAGTATACGGCGACCCCGAATTTGAGCATTTGTAGCAGCGCATTAGTATCTTCGCCAACCAGCAACTGCATGCCACCGACAATACTGACCTCGCTACTGTCACGACCGACACCGCTGGCGGCTTGATCTATCGCCTCAGCACCGGCAGCAAGACCTTCCACTGGCAGCAGATTGGGTATCCAGCCGTCGCTTTTCTCGCCACACAGGCGCAGGCTTTTTTCCAGCAAGGCACCATGCCAAATAGGTATGCGTTTGCGCACTGGTTCAAAGCTTAATTTCACGCCCTCGACCTTAAATATTTCGCCCTCGTAGGGGGAGCGATCCTGGTCCCAGATGCGGTGACAGATCTCGATGGTCTCACGGGTGCGCTGCAGGGGCTGGCTAAACTGCAGCCCATGCCAGCCTTCCACCAAATTGGGAGTACTGCTGCCCAAACCCAAAATAAAGCGTCCGCCGGATAGCTCATCCAGAGTAGCCGCAGTTTGCGCCAGCACCGCCGGTGAGCGCGAGAACACGTTCGCCAGCCCCAGACAAACATGGATATTCTCAGTGGCGGCCAACAGCCTATCGCACAGGGTAAAGCCGTCGCGGCCAAAGGACTCCGGAATACTCACACTGTGATAACCCAACTCATCGGCAAGCCGGGCAATCTCAACGGCATCATCCCAGCTTGTCATGCGGTCCCAGAGACCCAGGTTAAGGCCAATTGGTAATCTCTTTGCAGTCATCAAGGCTTCCCTGTATCGAATTTGTAGTCAGGCAGATGGCATATTCTAACCTGTACTTCTCTTCAGCAGACAACCTCAGCCCCGCACCCAAGCCATAATTTCGTATTTCTCCAACATTTCAACTATTCTTACCGCATAACGCCACTTCTACCCAATTGCTGGAGCAAAGCATGAGCACACGCGTCGAGAACATACTGGATACCATCGGCAATACCCCCTCAGTGAGAATCAACAACCTGGCTCCGGATGGTATTAATCTCTACGTGAAGGTTGAATCATTTAACCCGATGGGTTCCGTCAAAGACCGGCTGGCCCTGGGCATCATTGAGGCGGCGGAAGCAAGCGGTGCCCTTAAACCGGGTCAAACTGTAGTGGAAGCCACCAGTGGCAACACCGGTATCGGGCTGGCCATGGTCTGCGCCCAGAAGGGTTATCCGCTGGTGGTCACCATGGCTGACTCGTTCAGCGTCGAGCGCCGGCGGCTGATGCGTTTCCTGGGCGCCAAGGTAGTGCTGACCCCGGCTGCCCAGAAAGGCACCGGCATGTACAACAAAGCCGAGGAGCTGGCGGCAGAGCACGGCTGGTTCCTGGCCCGCCAATTTGAGAACGAGGCCAATCCTGCGATGCACGAGCGCACCACCGGCGCGGAGATCGTCCGCGACTTCCCAGACGGTGAGCTGGATTACTGGGTGACCGGTTACGGCACCGGCGGCACCTTAAAGGGCGTTGCCAAGGTACTGCGCGCCAAAAGCCCGAATACAAAAATAGCCGTGTGCGAACCCGAGACCGCAGCACTGCTGGCCAGCGGCGATCGGCAGGAGCGCCGCGAGCACGGCGCCCCAGCCAGTAGTCATGCCTCTTTCACACCCCACCCCATGCAGGGCTGGACGCCTGATTTCATCTCCAAGATTACTGAGGATGCGGTCGATGCGAGCTACATTGATGAGGTGGTAAAAATCGCCGGTCCCGACGCCCTGCGTTGCTCGCGGGAGTTGGCTACCAAAGAAGGTATCTTTGTCGGGGTATCCGGTGGTGCCACCTTTGCCGGTGCGCTGGCGGTGTGTGAGAACCTGCCGGCGGGAAGCACAGTGCTGTGCATGCTGCCGGATACCGGTGAGCGGTATTTGAGCACTCCACTGTTTGAAGAAATTCAGGCAGAGATGTCGGATGAGGAAAAGAGCATCTCCAACTCTACCCCTTTGGCACAGTACGAGTAACGGCTAACCGGTAGGGTAGACAGATTCTACCGGGCACGTGAACGGAACCTTGGCAGAATAAATTCTGCCCGGCGGGCCAGGCCCCACAAGCAAGCCGAATAAATCGCGGGCAAAAAAAAGGGCCAGACCGAAGTCTGACCCCTGCTTGCGGGCAGAAAAGCTTTAGAAGTTGTAAGTCACTTCAGCGCCGTAATGACGCCCCTTGGCCAGCGGAGAGAAAGTACCGCCGAGAGGGTAGCCACCAAGGTCCTCAGGCAACTGCGTGTCACCGCCATGCTTGACTTCATCGGTCAGGTTTTTACCGTAAATACCGACTACCCAATGGCCATCATTGGAGTAGAAATCAATACCAGCATCGACAATTTCCTGTTCGGTGATATAGCCGCGATTGTTGTCGGTGTACGCCGACTCATCGCGATAGGCATAACTGGCACGGGTATTCATGTACCAGTTATTACCAACATCCAGATCCCAGCTGAGGCCAAGACTGTAAGTCCATTCGGCCGCGCGCGGTATGTCCAGATCTTCGTCATTACTATCAACGATAGTGTCACCATTGAGGTCAAAGGCCACATCGGTGTACTCAGGCTTGAGGTAACCAACAGAAGCGAGGATCAGGAAGCTGTCGGTCACGGCAAAGGTACCATCGATTTCCGCGCCCCAGATATCCGCATCAGCAGTATTCTTGATGATCTGCACAATGCCGGAAACCGGGTCAGCCAGGTTCACTTCACGCTGCATATCGGCGATCTGGTTGTAGAACACGGCGCCGTTCAAACGACCGCGGCCAAACTCAGACTTGAAGCCGATCTCGTAATTGTCCACCTGCTCTTCATCGAACGGTCCAGGCCCGTTATTAACCAAATCACCCGAAGTATTACGCAGGTTATAACCGCCTGAGCGGAAACCACGAGTCCAGTGACCATACATACGGGCATCATCGTTGATGTTCCAGGTCAGGCCTATTTTCGGTGACCAGCTCTCCCATTCTTCATCATCTTCGAAGTCAAAGTCGCAGGTACCTTCAACGACATTACAGGGAGAGTTGACGTTGGCGATCAAGGAAGCGATCTTGGCGTCTTTCTTCTCTTCGGTGTAGCGCAGGCCAGCGGTCAGGGTCAGGCTGTCGCTAACATCATAGTCACCAGCGATAAAGATGGCCGCGGTTTCCACGTTGTACTCACCGCCACCGTCCTGGGTCAGCGCGGGTGAACCGTCCGGCGTCAAAGCACCGAGCAGGTTACGGCGTTCATGGTACTCGATCTCGTTTTTGAAATAGTAGACACCGGTGGTCAGGTTGAGGTTATTACCGATGAGCGTGTTGTAACGCAGCTCGTTACTCCACTGCTCGGCACGCAGGTTAGCAGGAGCGTGGAACAGGCTCAGCGGCTGCGCGTCGATATCGCTCAGGCTATCGGCCTCGGAGTCACGCCAGCCAAAGATATTGGTAATGGTGCCGTTATCACCCACCTGGTAGTTGAACTCAAAAGAAGCCAAATGTGTCTTGGTATCCTGGTAGCCCTCTTCGTCGATCGAAAAATCATGGCTATCACGATCAAAATTGACCGGTGTGCCATCCAGACCAGGCACGTAAACCAGCGGGTCGCTGGGGTCGGTACGGGGCTGCAGAACTGGGCCACCGGTGTGTGACTGAGCGGCCGGGCCCTGTCCAGAGATCTTGGTGTACTCGTACTTCACATACATGTCGAAGCGATCGTTAGGCGTCCAGACGAAGCTGGGACGGATCATCTTCTGCTCTAGTTCGCCGAAGTCGTTGCCAGTGAACTCATTGGTGAACCAGCCCTGGTCTTCGTTGTAGTAAGCGGTGACCTTGGCGGCAATATTGTCATTCAGCGGACCACCGACAGAACCCATCACATAGCTGTTGTAGCCGCCATCCTTACCGGCGTCCACAGCAACACGAACCGTGGCCTCAAACTCATCGGTGGGGCGCTTGCTGTTCATCAAAATGGCGCCGCCGGTCACGTTACGACCGAACAGGATGCCCTGAGGGCCGCGCAGTACTTCAATACTGGCCAGGTCAAAGGTGTCGAAGATGATGCCGTTGTTAACGCCGAGGTAAACACCATCGACGAATACACCTACAGTCGGGTCAATCGAAGGGATAGAGCTGTTAATACCCAGACCGCGGATAGAGAAGTTGGCGGTACCTTTGGTAGTACCCACTTCATCCAGTGCCACGTTAGGCATACCAACGGCCAAGCTGGTGAGATCACGCACTTTAAGCGCCTCGATCTGATCGGAGTTATAAGCACTAACCGCCAGCGGGACTTCCTGTGCGCCTTCTTCGCGCTTACGGGCGGTGACGACAACTTCTTCCAGCAGCGCTGATGTAGCGCGCTTGACCGGCTCCTGTGCCTGAACTGATGTGGCCACCAGAGTGGCGCTTGCCAGCAAAAGAGCCGCGGTGAGCGGACGCAGTGCTGTATTGGGGTGTGTTTGCTTGCGGAACATTGTTATACCTACCTGTGAGTTACTATTTATAAGTTTTTGATTTGAAGGCATTTTATCCTCGCGGACTAGCCCTCCAATCATCGTGCTATGACACTCAGACGGATTATCCACGTATCCCCTCAACAATAACTACGCAATAGGCACCATTTGCGGGCGTTTTGCGAATTATTACCAGAACTTAGCGCGTTTTCGGGGCGAATATTGCGCTATGCGTTGTATCAAGGACGTTTTTTGCACACGGGTAGTGCAAAACAAGCAAAGGCGCAGTGCAGGTGCGGAAACTGATGTCGGCGGCGGTACAAGGCCACCGCCGAATTCAAGCCAGGTCTAGAATCGTGTCAGGACCTTACATTGGTGCGAGGGGTTACGCAGCGCTTCGAAGGCGTCGGGCATATCTTCCAGATCAATAATGTCAGTGACCATAGGCGAGGCATCGATACGCCCCTGCGCCAGCATCGCAATAACCGTCTCAAAATCATCGCGGGTGTAGGCAATGGCAAACTGCATCTGTAGTTCCTTGACCAGGGCCAAAAACGGCATGAAAGTATCGGGCTGCTCACAAACGCCGACGCCAACAATTTTGCAATGGCGCGGGGCCATTTCCACCGCCTGCTGGATCAGGCCAGGAGCACCCACACATTCAAAGATCATATCCGGGTCACCGCCGGTGGCATCTCTATACTGCTCGCCGAGATCCCCGGCCGGATTAATCACTGCAGTCGCTCCCAGTGCTGTCGCCAGCTCACAACGTTTGGCAGCAAATTCAGACACCACCACATCGCGGGCCCCGAGGAATCTGGCCCATAGAGCCACGGCCAGGCCAACCGGCCCACCGCCGGTAATCAGCACCCGTTGCCCGGCTTTCATACCAGCAATACGCACCGCATGCAGGCCCACCGCCAGCGGCTCAATCAGCGCGGCGCGCTCCATATCCAACTGATCGGGCAATTTAATGGTCTCCAGAGCGCCGGTTTTCACATACTCGGCAAAGCCACCGGGCACATCAAGGCCGGTACACTTCAGGCCAGCGCACTCAAACGGCCTGCCGGTCACACAGGCCACACACTGGCCACAGGACAAAAACGGCAGCGAGCAAACCCGGTCACCTTCGCGCCAGTCTTTCTGCAAGGCCTTGCCCACTTCGACCACTTCGCCCACAAACTCATGACCAAGAATAGAATCACAGGCCACGGTAGCCGCGCCCTCCCGGGTTGAATGCAAATCGGTACCGCAGATACCGCAATAGGCGGTCTTGATCACCAGCTGATCTGCATCAGCGCTGGGGTCTGCGACCTGCTCAACG
Source organism: Candidatus Litorirhabdus singularis (assembly GCF_026262625.1). Taxonomy (GTDB): domain Bacteria; phylum Pseudomonadota; class Gammaproteobacteria; order Pseudomonadales; family Halieaceae; genus Litorirhabdus; species Litorirhabdus singularis. Next base: position 1,023,665 of record NZ_SHNN01000001.1, on the reverse strand, counting down.
ACCATGGGCTTACCGACTTCTTTAAATACTGCCGCTTTCATGTGCTCTCCTGATTTTTCTCGAGTCTATATTCAGTTGTTATTCTAATTCAGCTTTTATTCTGCGCCCGCGCCCAGGCATGAGCCTCGGGGCTGGCGACCCAGCGAATCGCATTATGCAGTAATCGCTGATAGTTCTCATCCGCATAGGCAGTAGGGTCATCCCCGCCCTGCAGATAAACGATAGGACTGTTGCGATAATGCTTCACCCAACCGACCAGATTGGCTCCCGGCGGGTGGCTCCAGCCTTCCCGGCTAAACATGGTGCCTGCCACAGCTTGGCTCGCGGAATAGAAATTAGCGTCGGTAAACTCGTAGTTGCTGGTCAGCAGCGGAATCACGCTGTCATCAAACATCGGACACAGATACAGCTCATCGGTCATAGTAAACGTGGCCGGTAGCCCCGCCGTCACCGGATGCTGGTTGACCACACTGATTTCATGCTCTACCTGATGGTGGTAGCCAGAATCTGGCCAGTGCTGACCACGCAGGTTGGCCGGCCGGTAATGAAAACGACCACCCACCACTTCGGCATACTCCTCCCAGGCGGGCCAGGCGGCAATGTGGTGATGCATGAACACAAAGCCCATGCCGGCTTCCAGCAGCGCCATGACGCCCTGCTGATACTCGGGCGCAGGAGCGACTGGGGCTGGCGCATCGGCCGCCCCAAAATCAATGCCCGGCATGTCATAACAAACGCAGGCGGCAAATTGCTCGCGCATGGCGGGGGTAAATAGAAGGCTGGCAGCAGGCTGCTCCACCAATGACCAGGAAAAATCTTCCAGCGGATCAAACAAACCCGCGAAGGCATCACGTTCATAAGGATGCCCGCGCGCTGTGACCAGCAGTTGCTGGCCTGCGGTGTAATTAATAGTACCCATGGATCTTAAGCTGCCCTGTCTCGGTCTAAGCAAAGGCTAGTCTAGCCGACTTTACGGCGTCCATGTCGGGCTACTTGATCTTGTCAAAATCAATATGCAGCTCTTCCAACCCGCGCAGGATCAAGTTGGGCCAGTGCTTGAGGCTATTCTTACCCTCAGTCAAACGCCAGTTGTCAGTGCGCTGCAGCAGTTTTTCAAATGCCACGTTCAGCTCCTTGCGCGCCAGCTGAGCGCCCAGACAAAAATGCACGCCTTGGCCGAAGGACAGATTATCCCTGGCGTTGTGCCGACAGACATCCATTTTACCCGCGTCTTCAAAATGCTCGTCATCCCTGTTGGCGGAGGCGAAGCGCACCATCATTAAGGCATCTTTGGGAATCTGTACGCCTTGTACTTCCGTGTCCTGGGTAACCAAACGCCACAGGCCACAAGATGGCGTGGCCAGACGCAGAATCTCCTCTACGGCATTGGGGATCAGACTGGGGTCGGCACGCAACTTGTCACACTCTGCCGGATTTTCAATCAGATACAACACGCCCTCGGCGATGGTCGAGGTGGAGGTTTCATTACCCGCTACTAACACCTGCTGCACAATACTGAGCATTTCCGGGTGAGTCAGCTCACGACCATCATCAATGCGGGCGTGGGCCAGATCCGAGATAATATTGTCCTGCGGGTCCTTGCGGCGCTGCTCGATCATGTCGACAAAATAGTGCTGAAATTGCACGATCAGGCGGGCATCTTCCAGTTCCTGATCGGCGTCGGCGAAGCGGCTCAGACGCGAAGCGAACGCATCTGACCATTTTTTGAACAATTCGAGGTCTTCGCGCGGCACGCCCAGTTGATCCGCGATGACCCAAACCGGTAACGGCACACAAAAGCGCGTCAGCAAGTCCACCTCACCGTCATCAATCCAGCTGTCGATAAGCTGGTCGGCCATTTGCAGCATATAATCATGCATGCTTTCCACGCGCTTATTGGAGAACACCTTGTTGACCAGATTGCGGTATACGCGATGCCGGGGCGGGTCCAACGTCAGCATGGTATCTACCGTTTCATAGCCTGAGGCATAAACCGCCGCCGCTTCAGGGTTCTTGGGGGGTTCGTTAAGAATCGCGCCAAATTCGTTCGAGAAAGTCTCGGTATCCTTAAGAATCTTGCGCACATCCTCATAGCGGCTCACAAAATAGATGTTGGTGTCCGGCAAATGGTGGATGGGAGCGTCGCGCCGGGCTGCGGCGTAAAAGTCAAATGGCGACTCGATGATCTCGGGATCAAAGAAATTGTAATCGCTAACGGTCTTGCTCATATATAACCCTTATTACTCTGTGGATATATGGAAAGTGCTGTCACACTAGCGAACATAAAAAATACAGTCAATTCTGTTTGTTTTTTTTATTGATATGGGTAAACTTTGCTATTCTTTTTTTCAAACCAACAATAAAGAGGTTGCATCATGGATCTGGGACTGAAAGGCAAAAAGGCAATAATCACCGGCGGCTCCAAGGGCATCGGACGCGCTATCGCCAATCTGCTGGCTGCCGAAGGCGCAGACGTAGCCATCTGTGCTCGCAACCAGGAAGAAGTAGATTCGGCAGTTGCTGCCCTGGCTGGTCACGGCGGTAAAGCTATTGGCGCCGCAGTAGATGTGGCGGACAAAGAAGCTCTGCAGGGCTGGGTCACCAGCGCAGCTGAAGAGCTGGGCGGTATCGATATCCTTATTCCTAATGTGAGCGCCGGTGGCGGCCAGATGGATGAGAATGGCTGGCGCGCGAACCTTGAGGTAGACATACTCGGTACCACTCGCGCTATTGAAGCAGCAATGCCTTCACTGCAGGCCTCTGACGCAGCGTCAGTCACTATTATTGGCACCACTGCTGCGGTCGAAGACTTCCTTGGACCACAGACCTATAACGCCATGAAAGCAGCCCTGATTGTGCATTCACAGGGTCTGGCACAGGCGCTGGGCGGCTCCGGCATTCGTGTCAACTGTGTGTCTCCTGGCCCAATTATGATCGAAGGCGGCGCCTGGGACTTTATCCAGAACAACCTGCCCGACATTTACAACAGCACTCTGGCCAATCAGCCTATGGGCCGCATGGGTACTGCCGATGAAGTCGCCAATGCCGTTGCGTTTCTGGCCAGCCCGGCGGGCAGCTGGGTTACCGGGGTCAACCTGGTAGTCGACGGCGGTTTCACCAAGCGCGTGCAGCTGTAATGTCAAAAGGCGATCGTCTCGACGTCTACCTGGTAGCTGGCGGCAAGTACCACAACATCGACTATGCGCGGCTGGAACTGCTGAAACTGATTGCAGAGCAGCCCAGGCTCAAAGTCCAGGTGGGCCCGGATTATTCCGACATCGATGCTATTTGCGAAGCAGACTTCATCATCTCCTATACCTGCGATGTGATTCCAACGGCCGCACAGACTGAACGTCTGTGTGCCGCAGTCGCCGGCGGTAAGAAGTGGTTTGCTCTGCACGGTACTAACTCGATTCTGCGCTTTCTGGAAGATGGACGGGTCAGTTGTCCCCGCGAAAACGAGCCTTTTATGGAGTTGGTGGGCAGTCAGTTCCTGTCACACCCACCGATTGCTCCCTACGAGGTTGAAGTCAGCGACCCGGATCATCCGCTGGTCAGTGGTATCCCTACTTTCACAGTCGATGACGAGCTCTACCTGTCGGTGCTGCATGGCGAACAGAAAACACTGCTGCACACTTACTTCAACGGCATCACCGAAGACTTTGAAGACAGTCAGTGGGAGTCCGACGAGCCCCGACCGTGCATGTATATTCACCCCTACGGCGAAGGCGAAGTGTTATACCTGACCCTGGGTCACTGCCGCGGCGCCTACGATATGCAGCCCATGATTGAAGTGTACCCAGAGCCTGAGTTTGGCGCCTGGAAAACCGACGAATACTACGAGCTACTGCGCCGTGGTCTTCGCTGGTCTATGGGAACCCTGTAAGCGGTTATCCGGAGTAACGAGTGGATTTAGAATTTAGCCCAGAGGACCTCGCCTTTCAGGCCGAGGTGCGTCGCTTTCTCGATGAGAGTTTTCCCCCTCATCTAAAGCGTATTACCGCGCGCACGCCGACCGTATTTGTCGATGCGCCACCGGCCATGGAATGGCAGAAGATACTGGTCGATAAAGGCTGGGCTGTGCCCGGTTGGCCAGAGGAATGGGGCGGTACCACTTGGTCGGCCACTCAAAAGTACGTGTTTTCCATGGAGTGCGCTCGTGCCGGCACACCGGGCTACAACCCGCTGTCACTAGCTCTGTTGGCGCCAGTGCTCATGGCCTTTGGCACCGAGGAGCAGAAACAAGAATACCTGCCAAAAATGCTGACCGGCGAGCACTATTGGTGCCAGGGTTTCTCAGAACCCGGTTCTGGCTCCGACCTCGCCAGCCTCAAGCTCAAGGCTGAACGCCAGGGCGATAACTATCTGGTCAACGGCTCCAAGCTGTGGCAGACCCACGCCCAGTATGCCAACCACATATTTTGTCTGGTGCGCACTGATAACAGCGGCCGCAAGCAACAGGGCATCAGCTTCCTGTTAATAGAAATGGATCGCCCCGGGGTTACCGTGGAACCCATTATTACCATGGGCATGGATCACGAGGTCAACCAGGTCTTCTTTGAAGATGTGGAAGTTCCGGTCAGTAATCTGGTTGGCGCTGAAGGCGAAGGCTGGAAGCTCACCAAGTATCTATTGGAACATGAACGTGGTGGTGGCAGCACTGCACACCGCCGTCTGGCAGAGCTGGACCACGTGAAAGCTATTATTGCCGAGATGGAAGCCGAAGACCCCAGTTTCAATGCTGACAAAACCTTCAGCAAAGTCGTCGGCCGTATCGAAATCGATATCAAAGCACTGGAAATGACCGAGCTGCGTATTCTGTCGGCTATGGCCGAGGGCAAAATGCCCGGTGCCGAGTCTTCTATTCTCAAGCTGACGTCCGTCAACATTGAACAGCGCACCCATGAATTGGCCGTCGATGTACTGGGCTATGATGCGCTGCCTTTCAAACAGGACGACATTGGTCCCGACTATGCCGCACCGGTTGTGCCGACATATTTGAACAGCCGTGCCGCCTCGATATTTGGCGGCTCACAAGAAGTACAACGCAACATCATCGCCAAAGGCGTGCTGGGGCTGTAACCCGGTTTTGCAGTATTACGGCGGTGCAAGCCGCCAATCAGGATTCATTCAAAACACATAACAAGCAGGAGAATCATTGTGGGCTTATCTAGAGAAAGTCTGTTGCGGGCGTACCGCCAGATGAAAACCATCCGCGAGTTTGAAGAGCGCGCTCATGCGGAAATCATGAACGGTCAGATTGCCGGCTTCACGCACCTGTACACCGGGCAGGAAGCTAACGCGGTAGGTGTCTGCGAACACCTGTCCGGCAGCGACACTATCATCAGCACCCACCGCGGACACGGTCACTGTATCGCCCGCGGCGCCGATGTCATTGGCATGATGAAAGAACTGTGGGGCTCTTCAGAAGGGCTCTGTAAAGGCAAGGGCGGCAGCATGCACGTGGCCGATATTGAGAACGGCATTCTCGGTGCCAATGGCATCGTCGGCGGCGGACCACCGATTTCGGTTGGCGCAGCACTGGCGCAGAAAATTCGTGGCACCACCAACGTTGCGGTGTCGTTTGCCGGCGATGGTTCAGTCAACCAGGGCACCACTTTCGAAGCGATGAACCTGGCCGTGGTACTGAAAGTACCGGCTGTATTTGTCATCGAGAACAACTACTACTCAGAACACACCAACATCAGCTACGCGGTTGGCTGTGACGACCTCAAAGCGCGTACCGAAGCTTTTGGCTTCCCGGTATTTGTTGCTGACGGTTCTAACTTCTTCGACGTCTACGAAGCCGCAGGCAAGGCCATTGAACATTGCCGCCAAGGTAACGGTCCTGCTGGCATCTTTGCCGAAACCGGTCGTTTTCACGGTCACTTTGTAGGTGATCCGCAGGACTACCGCGCCGAAGGCGAGCTGGACGACCTGCGCGAAAACTCTGATTGCTTGAAGATTTTCCGCACCAATACAGCCGACATGAGCGAAATCAGTGCCAGCGATTTAGACGCCATTGACGCAGAAGTTATGGAGTTGATCGATCGTTCCGTGACCGAAGCCAAGGCCGCGCCCCGACCCACGCCGGATCAGGTTACTGAAGACGTTTACATCAATTACGGCGCAGCCTAGGAGTTATTACCATGTCACAAAAAACTATGCGAGACGCCATCAATGAGGCGCTGCACCAGGCCATGGCCGAAGATGATTCAGTGTTTGTTATCGGCGAAGATGTCGCCGGTTGCAACGGCGCACCCAGCGGTAAAGTCGGCGTTACCGGCGGTGTATTCGGTATAACCGGCGGTCTCTATGAGAAATTTGGCCCCCTGCGCTGTATCGATACCCCTATTTCAGAATCCGCTATCGTTGGCGCTGCCGCCGGTGCTGCTCTGATGGGTATGCGTCCGGTTGCCGAGATCATGTTCGCCGACTTTATCGGCGTGTGTATGGACCAGATCGTCAACCAGATGGGCAAGTTCCGCTACATGTTTGGCGGTAAGAGTGAGTGTCCTGCAGTGATTCGATTCGCCGCCGGCGGTGGTTTTTCCGCCGCGGGTCAACACTCTCAGGCCATGTACCAGGTAATGACCTCGTTCCCCGGCCTCAAGGTGGTTGTGCCATCTAATGCCTACGATGCCAAGGGCCTGATGCTGCAAGCCATTGCCGACAACGATCCGGTGCTGTTTTTCGAGCCCAAAGCACTGTATCAAGTAGCTTGCGAAGTACCCGACGAGATGTACAAAATTCCGTTTGGTGAGGCAGCCATGGTGCGTGAAGGCGATGATGTGACAGTCGTGGCCTTCGGCCAGATGGTGGGCAAAGCCGCAGAGGCAATCGATAGCCTGGAAGAGAGCGGTATTACCTGCGACCTGATTGACCCGCGCACTACCTCACCACTGGATACCAAAACTATTCTGGAAAGCATCGAGGCTACCGGCCGCTTGGTAGTCGTTGACGAAGCGCCACCGCGCTGTGGTTTGACCACTGATATCGCAGCACTGGCCGCCAGCAAGGCGTTCCATTCCCTGAAAGCTCCAGTGGTACAGGTTTCTGCCCCGCACAGCCCAACGCCTTTCTCACCCGAGCTTGAAGCAGCCTACATTCCCTCGGTAGAAAGAATTGTCGCTGCCATCAAGGAGGTCACCGCATGAGTGAGATCTACGCCATCGCCGTGCCCAAGTGGGGCATAGAAATGGTAGAAGGGACTATTTCCACCTGGAATAAGTCCGTCGGCGATGCGGTGCGTAAGGGCGAGGATGTGTTCGAGATGGAATCGGACAAGATCGTCAATGTCTGGGACGCACCCGTAGACGGCGTGCTGCGTCGACGTCTGGTGGAAGAAGGTGAAACCATGCCCGTGGGCAGCCTGCTCGGCATCATTGCCGCCGCCGACGTAGACGACGCGGCCATCGACGCTTTTATTGCTGACTTTGCCGGTCCTGCAGCAGACGCGCCAGCGGCTGCAAAACCAGCTGCAGCGGGTGCCTCAGCACCCATGAGTGAAGCCGCAAAAAAGGTCAATCCGGTAGTACGCCGCTTGGCCGCTGAACTCAATGTCGACCTCGATAGTGTCACCGGCACCGGTCGCAACGGCAGAATCACCAAAGAAGATGTTGAACTGGCAGCCTCTGCCGGCGCACCTGATGATGTCAGTGATGACTATGAGATTATTCCGTTATCGCCGATTCGCAAGACCATCGGTAAGCGGCTGACTCAGGCAAAACAGGATATTCCGCACTTTTACCTGACCATTGAGTATGAGCTGGACGGTCTTATGGCCCATCGCCAAAAACTCAAGGAAGCCGGCGACAAAGTTTCGGTTAATGACCTGCTGGTCTACTGCGTGGCCCAAGCCTTAATGGCCGAGCCCCGCGTTAACGTCAACCTGGTCGGCGACAATATCCACCAGTTCAAGCACGCCAATGTCGCTGTCGCTATTGCGACTGACGACGGCCTGTTTCCGGCTACGGTCTACAATGCCGACACTCTGTCCGCTCAGGAAATTTCTGCGGCGACAGCGGTACTGGCAGAAAAGGCGCGCGGCGGAAAACTGGAAAAAGCTGACATATCCAATGGCAGCTTCACTGTCTCTAATCTGGGCATGTTCGGCGTCTCTACCTTCAACGCGATTATTAACCCACCGATGGGCGCAATTCTCGCTCTAGGTAAGGGCGAAGCCCGCGTTGCGGTTAAAGACGGCGTCCCCGCCGTTGCGACAATGATTAATGCGACACTGTCGTGTGATCACCGGGTCATTGACGGCGCTGTCGGTGCTGGCTTTCTAGCGGCACTGGGCGAGGAAATCGCTAAGCTCGGCGCCTAGACGCCTGCTGCGCCGGGTCAACCGTTAAGGTCTGATCCGGCGCCACCACCACCCTCAAAATCAAGATCGACAAGCTGTGTGCCTCCGTCCGGGAGCCCGCTCCCGCGCCCGTACCAGACCGACCACAGCGACAGCCCATACAGAAACAGCATAATCGCGCCTATCGCTGGCCGTTCGTCGGCAGCCATCTGCAGGATCTCCTCACGGTCGATTTCTGCCATCACTGCCCATTGAAACTGGTCGATAGCAGTGCTGGTATAGGCAGACAGTACTTCAACACCACGATAATCAAGGGCGAAATCCACTCCCTGTTGCCCCGCCAACGCCAGCTGCACGGTGTCGGTATTCACCGCGGTGCGTAATATGCTGGATTCCTTCGAGAAGCGTGAATTGGAGCGCATCAATAAGTCCTGACCCACCAGGTAGGTTTCTCCCGTGGCCCCCATTCCGGCGCTAAAATTCATGATCTGGGTGATCTTATCGGTGGACAGTTGCAGAATCAGCACCCCCAGAACCTGACCACGCAGACCGAGCATCGCCTTCGCCATGAATATCGCCGGTTCACCCTTACTGGGTGCATACGGCTGCATATCACTGATCACCACGCGATCATCAGCCGCGTAGTCGATAGCGCGTCGATATGCTTCCGCCAAACCGGACGCCTTCCACTCGCCGGTAATCAGGTTGGTGGCGAAATCCTTTTCTTTAACGACTGAATAGACAACATCGCCTTCGGCGCCCACCAAAAACAGATCATAGTAACCCCGCTCCAACACAAACAACTTGGCCAGCGGGTGCAGCTGCGCATGCAGAGCACTGTAACGCGAGCCATCAAAGGCATTGTTTAACTGATGCAGCTGGCCCCAGGGGTAAGGATTGCCGTAGATATACAATTCCTGCAGAGTCGACTGTGGGTCACCCACCAACCGTGAATACGTTAGCCAGTCCGCACTGAGTTCTCGCTGCCAACCAATCAACTGCTCGCTGAGACTCCAGAACTGTAGCTCTGCCTCCGCCGTAGCAAAATAAGATTCCAACGCCTGTCGTCGCAAATTCGACAGCAGCAGCAATCGATCTGCAACACGTGCCACCTGCGAATCGATGTGATGCTTGTTCCAGGCCATACCCACGCCTATAAAAACGACGGTAAACAAAGCCAGCAGCCACTTCCATGTCGAGCCCGTTAAGCTCATCGCACTACTCCTGCGTGCAGTTCCGCATGCGGCATCGGGCCCATCAACATCAGCCGGTCTCGCACTAACGCATCAACCGCCTGCCAGGCAAAGGAAAAGTGCTCAAATTCTTCCTGGCTCACACGTTCGCGATCCAGGTCTGCCACCACCTCAGAAAGAATATCCACCAGCTTATGCTTGCCTTCGACCAAGGCCGCATAACCTTCCTCATGGCGCGCTGCATGAGCTATCTCCATCAAGCGGGCATTGAAGCCCCCCATTTGAATGCGCCGCATACGATTCCAATGTGCTCTCAGGGCAAACAGGCTGGTCACCAAAATTGCCACGGTATACAGCAACGCCGATACCAGGCGCACGTTAGACTGCATAAAGCTGGGCTTTTCGCGGTCGTAGTAGCGCAAAGCCCCGGCGTGCACCGGCAATACGCTGTTTTCACCGCCGGAAATTGGGCCTAGAAAGCCAGCCAATTGGCTGCTCTCTCGCAGGTCCGAACGCTGATCAAACATGCCCTTGGTAAAGCGGTAGATCACATCCGGATCCATATCGCTGCGGGTCACTAACAAGCGGTCCAGCACCGCTGTTGGCATATCGGCCGCGGGCAGTGCGGGCGAACCACGGTATGAACCGCGAGGAATGACCCCCGGTTGCAATGCCGGCTGCCGCAGCGCCAGCGCCTCGGATTGGTCAATAGACACCAGCCGCATCGGATGGTCGCCGATAAGCTTGCGGATCACCTTGTTACCCGGTGAGCGGACCCGAAATACCGCATCCACTTGGCCGTGGACCATGGCGAAATTGGCCGCCGGTTCCGACATCGGCAGAGCCAGAAATTGATCCGCACTAAGACCAAAATGTTCCGCCATAAACCAGAACGACGCGTTCTGCCCGCTACTGGCCGGAGGAATCGCCACCCGGCGACCGACCAGGTCGGCAAAGTTTTGGATAGACGAACTCTGCTGCACAATCAGGTGATAGGCATCGGGGTATAGCTTGGCGACGCCTACGATGCCTTCAGGCACAATGCTGTCCGCCTGAATTTCGGCCAGGTCCAGTTGTCCCGACTGCAGTAAACGCAGGTTCTCTGCGGAGCCGCCGGTATCAAAAACTTGCACAGTAAAGCGCTTCTGGCTGGTATTCAGCGTGTCGGCAATGACCGTAGTGAGTGCGTAGCTTTCACTATCGGCAGGACCACCGCCAACTACCAGAACGGCCTGCCTGGCGCTGGTCAACCAAAGTGCTGACGCTCCCAGGCTGAGCAGCCAGATCAATAACACCAGAATCGGTCGTAATTTTCCAGCCAACACGTGAACTACCATCAAAGGGATAAAACGAAGACGCAGTATAAGAGTTGATGCACCGATAGAGAACAGCACTCCCTATAGTATTTGCACTTTGACTTATGCGGGCAGGAAGCTACACTCTGTTTCCCGTTATCATTCCGATAACCGTTAAAAACAATACGATACAGGAATTCCCATGTTCAAACTTTTTAAAAAGGCTTCCCTGCTGGGGCTGCTGGTCCTGTCTATGGTCGCTCCGGCCGGCTTCGCCGCTTCAGACTCGCCAGTTCTCGACCGCGTTATAGATTTTAAAGTCCTCAAAGTCGGCATGTCCGGCAACCAACCTCCTATGAACACCAACAGCCGCTCAGGCCAGCCGATTGGCTATGATGTTGACCTTGCACGAGCACTGGCTGGTGCCATGGGTGCACGTCTGGAGATCGTCACCATGCCCTTCGGTGAATTGCTGGGCGCGCTGGACGCAGACAAGGTCGATATGGTCATGTCTGGCATGGCGATTACGCCTGAGCGGACCCGCAATCACACGTTTGTTGGCCCGTATATGATGTCCGGCAAGTCTATCCTGACTAAATCTTCGGTTCTGGCCCAAGCTGCCAGCGCTGACGATTTCAACCGCTCAGAGCTCAAACTGGCTGCGCTGGCTGGCTCTACCAGCGAGACGTTTATCCAGTCTGCGGCACCTGAAGCCACTCTGGTGGCGGTCAAAGACTACGACGCTGCGATACAAATGGTGATTGATGGTGAAATTGATGGACTGGTCGCTGATATGCCGATCTGTGTCCTGTCAGTACTGCGCTACCCCAATGCTGGTCTCGCTACACTGAAGTCACCGCTGTCTATTGAGCCCTTCGGCATAGCAGTGTCCAAGAAGGACGCTCAGTTTGCTAACCTGGTAGATAACTATCTGGATACTTACGGCAAGATGGGTGTACTCGCCAAGCTGCGTAAAAAGTGGTTTGAAGACAAGAGCTGGATTGCTGCTCTGCCCTAGCCAGACCCTCGCGCGGATCGCCTGATCTGCGCTATCAACACCACCCTGACCAGTTTCGGTCAGGGCCTCCCACGCTCAAAAACGATAGCGAATCTTGGCGGTTATGGTTTGCTGTGTCACATTGTTCCAGGCGTTTTCCGCCAAGCCCCAGGGACTTACACCCGCATCATTCTCATCCCAGAATCCACCCCGGTTATACACCAGAAAAACTTCTGACAACGGCGCAATCTCATAGCGGTAGCGCACCTGCAACGCGACATCGCTGAGTTTGAAGTCTGCTACCGGGCGACTGGAAGGGTCGAGCCGACCATTGTCATCCAGCCCATAGCCCTGCAGAGCATCCGACTCCACCCCCAGCCACTGCAATTTGACACGCACTTCTTGCCGACTGGTGGGAAACCAATCCAGACGCAGGTCAATATCAAGCACCTCTGACTCGTAAGTGGCGAGCTGTTCGCTATCAAAATCCCACAGCAGCCATTCTTCAAACCAGGTATACGACACACGACCACCCACCGTGACGGTATCAGCCAGATAATACTGCGGGCTGATTATAAACTCGTGGGAAAATTTGTCCGTGCCTTTGGTCTCCGCAACATATTGCAGCTGGAAGGTAAAATCATTACCCCGCGGATTCAGGTAGCTGAAGCTAAAAGACTGCTGCGCGTCACGCTTTAACAAACCGTTGCCACGGGTAATCAGGTCATCATAGGCCGAGGTCTCCAGATGCACCTGCAGGCTAAACTCGCGGGTGCTGCGCAGCACCCACTGCCGTTGTAAATCCAGCCCCTGCATCAGTGTGTCGCCAGCGTTGTTTTCCTCATACGACAACTTGGCGGAATACCAACCTGACAGTTGATTTGAGCTGGGCGCGTAACTATTCACATCGTGACGAACATCGGCAGCAACGCGCATCCAGTCGTTGCGTGTGAGAAAGCCGAGGTCGTTCATCTCGAATTCATCACCGTAGTAGTAGCCGGTCAGATTACTGCGCCACTCATCGTTTGGGGCATAGCTCCACTGACCCCAACCACCGCCATCGGACTGATTGAACGCAGTGTTTTCATTGACCTCATTCGCCTCCTGCTCAACGTCACTATAAAAGAGCTGGCCGCGCACCCGGTGCTCGCCGGCGGACTGCCAGTCCAGATCTAAGGAGTTGACCAGCGCCTTTCGCGACAACGTAGAACGATCTGCATAGGTGAGACTGTGTCCCACCACTGCATCGCCCAGACGCGCCTGGATACGTGTGGACAGGTAATCGCGCCCCTCGCTTGCGGCGGTATCATCTTCTGTGACTGCGAAAAAACCCAGATCAAGGCGTTCGCCAAAGTGGGAAAGCTTGGCGCCCAGATCAATATCGGTCACCGGCTCGTCGCCGGCGTCGCTAGCGGCTCCAATGCGGCGTGTGTGCACTAGCCGATCACCATTAGGCACCTCAGAGCGAAATAGCGCCTGGTTTTCGGTAAAGAACGGACGCCGCTCCGCGAAAAATACTTCAAGTGCAGAAAAATTCAGCACCAGATCGTCGGCCTCTACCTGGCCAAAATCCGGATTGATGGTGCCGGTAAATTGGGTGGCGGTATTAGGACGCCAGACCACATCAACACCGGCCCGCACCTCACCATCGTTTTCCTCCAGGTCCTGCTCCGCTGAAACGTAAGGAAACAAGTCCAGGGTAGAGGTAGCTACGTGATCGACACTGACCGGCGCCCAGTCCGATAGAAACGTCGGCCGCGCGGCGCTGGCATTGGGCCAGGCAAAGCGCAATGACTCGTCGAACACATAGCGCCCGAAATAAAACTTCATCTGTTTCTGTGCGCCTTCAGGATTGGTCATGGGCGCCACGGTCCAGGGGATGTACATCTCTACATACCAGTATTCCTCGTCCTGGCTGGTTTGCGAAGTCCAGTTGCCGTCCCAGTCACCCGAGTAGTTCTTTTCGTTATTGTAAATGCCATCTTGACGGGTATTCGCGGCGCCAACAGTGAAGTCGTAGCCGGATAAACCCGAGCCATCAAAATCAATACCAACAATATTGCGGTCAGCGAGAATGAACGCATCGCGGGCAAAGCGACGCTGTACGCGCTTCGCTTCGGCCGGCTGAGCATTACGAAAACCCACGTAAATGCCCTCGGCATTGGTGTAGACCAGTGCCTCTGTATGGTACTTGGCCGGCTCGCTGGTAAGCGGTTCGGTGGTGACGAAATTGGAGTAGGACTGCGCGGATTGCCATTCAGGCTCGTCCAGAACACCGTCCACAGCTATCTCCGCCCAGACAAAGGAGCAGAAAAAAACCTGTAGAAGCAGGCAGTTAAGCAGGGCATTACCGCAGCGCATAAGGCCTAGGCTAGCATAATTGAACGGCCGCTTGAGCTTCCTAAGCGGGCAATCTGTAAAAGTGTAACCTGTGTTCCAAAAATGGCTCAGTTGGAGTCGTCAAAGCACTCTGCTGTGGTACCACCCGCATCATAGAATCGTTGCTGGGCCTGTATTTGCGCGCGACTCTGGGTGTCACTGGCGGTGAGCTGGAAGATGCTCTGCTCATTGGTCAGCGCTTCGCTCAGCGGCAGCTCAGGTGCCGCTGCCAGGCCCTGTTTGCAGGCAGCAAGCGCCGCCGCAGGCAGCTGAGCCAACTCTGAAGCCCATTCAATAGCGGCCGGCAAAGCAGCACCGCGATCAACCAGTCGATTCAGCGCGCCCGCCTCAAACAACCGCTGCGCGCTGGTCCAGCGCCCACCAAGCACCATCTCTGATGCCAGGCTACGTCCTACCAACGAACTCAGCCGGCTCACACCACCCACGCCCGGTGGAATGCCCAACCTTATTTCCGGTTGCGCAAAGCGTGCCTGAGTTTCCGCTATACGCAGGTCACAGGCCCAACCAATCTCACAGCCGCCGCCGCAGGTATCGCCACTAATCGCCGCAATTGAAACCAATGGCGCCTGAGACAACTCACGCATCACCCGATACCAACCGCTACCGCTACTGGTTGTCGGTTCACCGCCCAGCCCATGGTCCAGATCTGTGAGCCAGGCATGCTCCAGCCAATGCCCCTCAAGATCGGACGCCAGAACTACCACCCGGACCCCGCTCTCAAGACACTGAGCCAGCAGGTCCGCCATTTCATCCACAGCAGCCCAGCACAGTTGGTTCGCACGGCCAGCATCGGCGAAGCGCAGCAGCGCCACGCCATCAGCCGGATGCTCCAGAATCAGACTATAGCCATGATCGGCCATGATCAGTCCGCTACCCGCACCAACTGCTTGCCCATGTTGCTGCCGCTGAAGAGGCTCTTTAATGCTTCAGGCGTGTTCTCAAACCCATCCAGAATAGTTTCGCGATGCTTAAGCTCACCGCTCTTCAGATAGCCGGAGAGAACCTCTACGGCCTCGCCAAACTGGCTGGCATAGTCGCCACAGATAAACCCTTCCATGCGCGCGCGGCGAAAAACCAGATTGAAATAGTTTTTCGGACCAGGGATTTCACCCGTGAGGTTATAACGAGAAATACCACCACAAATGACCACTCGTGCATTGGTTGCAATGCGCGCCAGTGCGATATCAAGGATTTCGCCACCCACGTTGTCGTAATACACGTTAATACCATCGGGGCAATGCTGTTTCACCGCGGCAGCTACATCCTCTTCGCGATAGTTAATCGCCGCGTCATACCCAAGCTCCTCGGTCAGCCAATCGCACTTCTCCTTAGTCCCTGCCATGCCAACCACACGCGCACCAGCGATGCGCGCCAACTGCCCGGCCACTGAGCCAGTTGCGCCAGCGGCGCCCGAAACCAGCACCGTATCACCAGCAACCGGTTTGCCGATATGCAGCATGCCAAAGTAAGCGGTCATACCGGTTATACCCAGCACACCCATAGAAGCTGGTGTCTCCACCCCCTCCGGGACAGCCTGCAACGGTATCGTTTTACCGTCGCTGACCACGTATTCCTGCCAACCAAAACTGCCGCTAACGATAGTGCCCACCGGATAGCGTGCATTGTTGGACTCAATCACCTTGCCGGCACCCCAGCCACGCATCAAATCGCCAATTTCCAGTGGCGCTACATAATCCGCGCGATTTTCCATCCAGCCACGCATCGCCGGCTCTACCGCTAAATACTGCACCTGCACCAGCACTTCATCAGCGCCGGGCTCAGGCATTGCGGTTTCGATCATTTTAAAATCGGTTTGTTTGATATCGCCTACAGGGCGCGCGTTTAGTAAAAACTGTCTATTCATAGTAGTCATCTCTATTTCTCTTCCTTCTAGTCGATCTAGCTAGTCAATTTCGTCTTTCAGCCGCTTCCGCAGTACGTCTTTGCGGACCTTGCCGCTAGGGGTGCGCGGCAGCTCAGCAACCACTTCAATGCGCTCAGGTGTTTTCTGCCGGGCCAGTTGTTGAGCTTCGGTAAATTCGACAATGTCTGCCAGGGTAGGGGGAGTCGCGGAGTCGCGGAGGATAAGAAACGCACAGACACCCTCACCGAGCCGCGGGTGCGGCATCGCCACGACAGCCGCCTCACGAATGGCGGGATGATGATGCAGCGCATCTTCAATTTCCTTCGCGCTCAGATTCTCACCGCCGCGAATAATGATATCTTTCTTACGATCAGTAATCAGTACTGCGCCTTCAGGGGTCAGGTGTCCTATATCGCCGGTCAGGAAAAACCCATCGGCAGTATGTGCTTCCGCGTTCTGCTGCGGATCAGCATAACCCAATAACATGCCCGCTCCACGCGCCGCAATTTCACCGTCTTCTCCGGCGGCTACCGGGTTGCCATCATCATCTAGAATCTGGATCTCATAGGCATATAACTGGCCATCAGTGGTTGCCGCCAGTTCCGGATCATCGCGCCAGCCGTAGGTCACCAGGGGGACTTCAGTACTGCCATACACGCGCACGGCAATACAGTTGTCCAACGACTTATAGGCCCGCCGGATCAACTGCGGCGGCACCGCTGCTCCACCGCAGGAAAACTGCCGCATAGTCGGCAAACGATCTTCGCGACGCTCGGCAGCATCCAGCAATTCCTGCAAAAAAGGCGTTGCTCCAACTGTCATGGTGCCCTTGACCCGGTGAATATAGTCGATGGCCTTGTCAGCGTCCCAGCGCTCCATCAAGGCACTGCGGCCCTCACTCATAAAGCTCATGTTGAGGCCGCTGGAGTAGCCGGTGATATGAGTAATAGGAGACGGCATCACCATGACGTCATCTGATTTGATTTGGCTATGGCGGATAGAGCACTGCTGCACATAATTAAGCGTATTGTGGGTGTGTAAAACCGCCTTGGGAAAGCCGGTAGTACCAGAGGTATAGAGACGGCATTTGACCGCATTGGGATCGCTGGGCGGCAGGCTCGAAATGGCCACCGGTTCACAATCGACCAAGGCCTCATAACGAATAGTATTGTCGTATTCCGCTTCTGAGCGCACCGTTATAAGGTGCTCCAAATCCGGTAATTCATCACGCAGTGACTGCACCATATTGATGTAGTTAATACTGCGATACTGCTCGGGTATAAAGAACGCCTTGGTACGCGCATCCTTCAGAATGTAGCGCAGCTCCGCATCGCGATAGATGGGAACAATAGGATTCACCACCAACCCCAACGCAGCAGCGGCGATATCGATGGGCGCGCCCTCGCGCCAATTGGGCAACTGAAAGCTGATAACATCGCCAGCCTGCAGGCCTAAACCCTGTAAACCGACGATCAGGCGCCGCGCCTCAAGGGCCAGCGACGCATAGGTTGCATCTGGCTCGTGCTCAAGAAATATGGCCACCCGGTGACCCACTTCTTCTGCTTTACGCCAGGCCTCCAGAGCAATCGTTGTGTTGCGCCAGAGCGGTCCATCCCGCTCTAGCCGATCCGGCGCCAACGAGGTCATGCGTTCAGGTATTTGTCCAGCGTCCGGTGAAACTGACGAATGCGGACTTCCTGATAGTTGCCCAAAACAACTTCTCCGGCTGCTGACGCCTCCATACCGCGCTGCACCTGCGGCAAATTGGAACCATCCTGGTCAAAAACCCGGGCCAGACCTGCGCCCATAACTTCCTCTGCGTCCGAGAAGGGTTGCTCCGCTTCCAAGCGCACCGTGGTGGCATCAGCAGGGCGCTCCTCGCCTTCGGGATACTGAGCGAGAATGAAGATATCCATAACGCAGCTTTTGTGGTCGTTGCCGTTAGGGCGGTGCCGATACGTCAGTACCGGGCCATAACCCGCCCAAGGCGCAAAATTCGGAAACAGCAGATACAAAATGGCGTCCATCAACTCGGCTTTTGTCGAGTATTCACGCAGGTCTTCACCGGCCTGTTCGCTGAAATCTGCGTAGTTTTTATTCGCCAGAACATCACGAGCCAACATATCGTCGCCGCTTTCAGTCACGGCCTCAGTCTCACCCACCAGCGCGGAATCAGCACCGGCAATATAAGCCACACTGTCAGCCTGAGTGTACTCGTCTTCATGGCTGGGGTTAATGGTCCCTGAACTGGTAATGGTGCGACTGACATTGTCACCCCAAACATCATACTGCGAGTTTTCAATACCCTGATAAGGCAGCAACTGCGGGTGGGTTACAAGGGCGTGATAAGACTCGATAAAGGCTTCAACCACTGCTTTCCAGTTGGCGTTAATGACTTTTTGCACGTGCATAGCCACATAACGACGCTCCGCAGGCCAGCGCTTAAAGTGCTCCGGCAGAATACCCATGTACTCTTCCAGCTCCTGTGCATCCGGGTCCATATTGATAAACACCCAGCCACCCCAGGTCGCGGTTTTCACGGCTGGCAGCGCAAAGTTGTCTTCGTCTACGTGGGGAAAATCCCATTGGCAGGGCGCGCCCACAAAATCACCATCCAGACTCCAGGTAAAGCCGTGATAAGGGCAGCGTAACTCTTTAGCATCGGTACCCGTGCCACGCTTGAGTGCGCGACCTCGGTGCAGACAGGAATTGTGATGCGCCTTGATCTCGCCGGCTTCATTGCGCACAACCAGTATCGAGTATTTGGCAACATCGTAGACATGATAGTCGCCGGGGTTGGCGATATGCGACTCGCGGCACGCCATCTGCCACGTTTTGCTCCACATTTTTTCAACCTCGAGGTCGTAGAACTCACGCGAGGTCCAGCGCTCAATAGGAATATTATCACTACCCAGATACGGCTCGGTACTGGCGCGCAGCGCGTCAGGCACCGCATTAACTTCGCCGTCCAACAGGTCCTGATAGTTCCAGGAAGGGTTGCGAGCAGCGATCTGCTCTGGTGTCAGTTTTATTTTTTCATTCATATTCTGTTTCCACCTTTATCCTAGCGCTGAAGAATTGTCACGGCACTGATGCCGGGAGCACCGTATACATGGGTGTAACCAACTTTCGGGTCACCCGGCACCTGACGCTCGCCACCCTGGCCGCGCAGTTGCACTACGTTTTCATGAATCTGACGCAAGCCGCTGGCGCCAATGGGCTCACCATTGGCGATACAGCCGCCATCGGTATTAACCGGCAGACGCCCGTCTACCCGAGTCTCTCCATTGGCCAGCATGTGTTCCTGCTCGCCGTCTTCACAGAAGCCATTTTCTGCCATATGCATTATCTCGGCACCAGCCTCAGTATCCTGCAATTGCGCCACGTCGATATCCTTGGGGCCCATTCCGGCCATTTCAAAGACGGCTTTTGAGGCATCAACCGTTGGCCCGGGCACTTGTTCCAGCGCCTGCGAGGGAGCGAACACTTCGAAAGAACCATAGCGGCGCGAACGCAGCGCGGCGCCTTTGATGAATACGGGCTTGTCGGTATAGCGGCTCACCTGATCGGCACGACACACGATCAAGGCCACGCCACCTTCCGAGGGAGAGCAAAACATATATTTGGTCAACGGATCGCTCACCATCATACCGTTCTGGATTTCTTCCAGACCAATGGGGTTGCGACGCCAGGCATTGGGGTTCATCGCGCCGTTGATAAAGGCTTTTTCAGACACCCGCGCCAGGCCATCATTGGTAATGCCGAAATCATGCATGTACTTGGTGATTTTCATGGCAAAAAACTGGGTCGTCATCATCATGCCGACTTCGCCGTACCACTCAGGTAAACCCAAGGCCTTGGGGTCGGCGTTAAACGCGCCACGGTCATGTTTGTCAAAACCCACCACCATGCCCACATCAAACTCGCCCGATTTGACCGCGTTATACGCTGACATCAAAGAGCTGCCACCGGTAGCGCAACCATTGGCGACATTGGTGAAAGGCAGTCCGGTAAGCCCTAACTCGTTGACCAAAGCGTCGGCGCTGCCAGAGCTGGCGCTGCCGCCATAGGCAAACTGCATGTCTGACCACTGGGCACCAGCATCTTTCAGTGCTTCACGCGCCGCATAGGCGCCTTGCTGCAAACCGGTGAGAGCCGGAGTCCGGCCAAACGGATGCATTCCTATTCCTACTATTGCTACGTCCACGATAGTCTCCTCAGGCAACGGGTTGGAAAGCAAAACTGATGACTTCGGTGCCATCGGCTTCGTTTCGATAAGGGTAGAAAATAACGTCCATATCCATCCCTATTTTAAGTTTCTCGGGGTCGCTTTCGGTCAAACGGCCCTCAACGCACAGCGCGCCGGGCAATTCCACATAGCCAACCCCATAGGGCTTGAAAGTCTCCTGCGTCTCGCCACTGTTGTAGGGCGATTTCGGCATAAAGCGCTGGATCGTGTAAGTCCAGAGTTTACCGCGAGCTGGAAGCTCTTCTACCTTTACATCGGTGGAGCAACAGGCGGTACAGCTGCCCTGCGCGGGAAAAGCGACCTTGTCGCAAGTTTGGCAGCGTGAGCCCAGCAGAGCTGGTGAACCCGCGGGCCAGGTAAATAAACCGTCAGCGATAGGTCGCTGCTGTGTAGCAGAAGTCATGGCCTCAGCCTCCTGTAATTGTTGTTTATGACAGAGGAATCGGTCATAGTATCAGGCTCAAAATCTAAAAAACAGTATAGTCTGTTTCTTTTTATTTACACGCTGAAAGAGGACAAAACCCATGTCAGATGTCGCTGCAGAATTGGCCATTCGCAATCTGGTCGCCGAATATATCGATGCCGTCAATCGCTACGATGGAGATGCCTGGAAGGCTACCTGGAGTGAAGATAGCGTGTGGTTTTTGATGGGCATGGAAGTGCGCGGCCGCGAAGAGGTATTCAACCTCTGGCAGGGCGCCATGGGCTCTTTCGAATTCGCCATCATGATGCTGAACTCCGGCACCATCAAAGTCGATGGCGATACCGCCAGCGGCCGCTGGTATATCACTGAGCACACCAAGCCGACAGAAGGTGACGCATCACTGGTGTTGGGCGTTTACGACGATAAGTATCGACTGGAAGATGGCCAATGGTTATTCGCCGAGCGTCGCTACCATGTCATGTATCACGGGCCTGCAGATTACAGCGCAGCCTACCAGCCCTATCCCGGCTGAAGCGGCACTTGTACGGCCTGTTCTCAATTGTAATTCAAGCGCTAAACGTCTATCTTGGCGCCTTGATAAGTCATTATGTTCAAAAGGGGAATAGGTGTGATTAAAATCGCTTTGCGCAGTGCAGCGCTTGTAGCAGCACTCGGTGCCGTGCAACAGGTTAGCGCCGATGCTGTTAACCCGGTGCTGGATGACAAGTTTACCTTCAAACTAGGCTACCTGCGTAACGATCTCGCAGGCGATATCACGGTTTCTCGGCCACCATTGCCGGAAACACCTGTCGACCTGGAAACGCTGGGCCTGGATAAAACAACCAACACTCCCTGGGCCGGTTTTCGCTGGCGCTTTGGCGAAAGATGGTCACTAAACTTCTCATTTAATCGCTGGGACAGCGACGGCCTAGTCGTTATCACCGAAGACTTTAATTTTGACGGCCAGGAATATGTTGCTGGCGCCGAACTTAGCTCCAAACTAACCGCTGACGCTTATGTCATCGACGTTGCCTACGCGTTTCACAAAAGCGACCGCTCCGAGGCCGGAATTGGACTGGGTATCCATGCCTTTGACCTTTCTGCAGGACTAGCTGGCTCTCTGCGCCTTGACGATGAACCCTTGGTCGAGTTTGAAAGTCAGAGCGATGAATTTCTCGCACCGGTCCCAAACCTTCGGCTGTACGGCATCTACGCCTTCACTGACAGAATCTCTGCCAAAGCTGATGCTGGCTGGCTCAGCGCCAGCTACGATGACTATGAAGGGTCCTTCAGCTATCTGTCGGCCGCGCTAGAGTATCGCTTTACTGAGCACTTCGGCGGCGGAATCGGTTATCAGTACACCAATGTCGACCTCAAGCATGATCAAGGCGACAAAAAGGAAGAGTATGACTTCAAGTTTGACGGCGCTCAGCTGTACCTGACCTACAGCTTCTAAAACAGTCGGATCAGTCTGATATTTTAACAATCAGTTTGCCTGTGTTACGGCCGTCAAACAGCATGTGAAACGCGTCGAGGGTATTTTCCAGACCCTCAACCACCTGCTCTTTATAGACGATTTTGCCCTCGGCTAGCCACTGCCCCATGGCAGCAATGCCCTCGGGGAACTGTTCGACGTAGTCCTTGATTACAAAGCCTTCAAAGCGCGCACTCTTGGCCAGTAATTGCCACAGGTTCTTGGGTCCCGGGCGCTGCTCGGTGTCGTTGTAAGTCGCTATCCAGCCACAGAATACGATGCGAGCACGATGAGCGAGATTAAGCAGCACCGCATCGAGCATATCGCCGCCCACGTTCTCCCAATAAATATCTACGCCGTCTGGACACTTCTGGGCAATAGCCACTGCCAGATCGGTAGTAGCCTTGTAGTCAATGACGTCGTCAAAACCAAATTCATCCACCACCTGACGGCACTTGTCTTCACCACCCGCCAGACCAATCACCCGACAGCCCATCAGTTTGCCAATCTGACCCACTACTGAGCCAACGGCGCCTGCTGCGCCACTAACTAATAGAGTCTCGCCGGCTTGCGGCTTACCCACATCCAGCAGGCCAAAATAGGAGGTCATGCCGGTCGCGCCGAGAATGCTGAGAAAAGTGGTCAGCGGCAAGCCCATTGTGTCTTCAATTTTAGAAGCTACTGCAGCATCACAGCAGGTGTAGTCTTCCCAGGCATTCATGCCCAGCGCAATATCACCGACGGCGAAGTCAGGGCTGCGGCTCTCAACCACCACGCCAATACCGGTAGCCCAGACCTTGGTACCCACAGGTATCGGCTCAATGTAGTTGGGAACGTCACTCATCCAACCGCGAATGGCCGGATCGAGCGATATATAGCGGTTGTGGATGACGATTTCGCCTTCGGCAGGTACAGGCATTGGTGACTCAACCAACGGCACCTCTTGCGGGGTTGGCAGCGCCTTTGGACGTGAGGCAAGAATATACTGGCGGTTAACAGTGGCGCTCATGGCGAATCTCATTCAGGTGAAGGACAGGCAGAGTAGCGGCCCGCAAAAAAGCAGTCAACTTTGTTTGTTTTAGCAGTCGCTTTTGCTACTGTGAGCATCCCATTTTGACCTGCCAAGGAGTAACACCATGAGAGTCATTATTAACGGAACCGTTGATTTCAGCCCGGAAAACGCCGCCGCCGCACTGGAAGAATCCGCTCAGCTGATGAAAGATACCCGCGACCAGAAAGGTTGCAATCACTACGTATGGAGCCTCGACCCGGCCGTACCTGGACGCGTTTACGTTTACGAAAACTGGGATTCGTCGGAAGACCTCAACGCACACCTGAAGGGCCCTTTTTACGCCGACATGCTCGGGCTGCTGGGTAAGTATGAAATGCTCGGCACCGATATCCTCAAGTATCGTATTGATCACGAAGAGCCCGTTTATGACCCCCAAGGCGTACCCCGCGGTGAATTCTTCACTGGCTGAGGCTTACCCGCACCGCACAATGGTCGAATAAATTCGACCCCACAACAATTGCCACACCCCCCTGTAGGGCAGAATTTATTCTGCCTTGCACCACCGACTCCCTGCACATCGGTCGAATAAATTCGACCCCACAGCAATTGCCACAGACCAGCCCCCCATAGACAAGAACCCACCACAGCCTCTGTGGGGCAGAACATCGTGCCCTTTGGGTATTTATTCTGCCTTCAGCCCCAGTGAATTTCTAAATCTCAGACATAAAAAAAGGGGCCGCAAGGCCCCTTTCTCGTTTGGCTAACGGGACAATGCCCGCGCCAGTTTTCAGCAAATCAGAAGTTGCCTGAAATCTGCATGCCGTACTCACGACCACCGGTAATAGAGGAGAAAGATATCAACCCAGGGATGGTAACCGAAGAGTTATAAGCCAGTTCATCGGTAAGGTCCCTACCAAAAAGACTGATTTTCACGTTTCTGTCTGTGTCCCACTCCCAGTTGTAGGAAATAGTCGCATCCAGCACAGCACGTTCATCCAGCAAACCACGGGGGTCATTTGATGTATCCGTCCAATACTCGTCGGTATAGCGATAGTTGGCAAACAGACTCAGCGTACCTGGCCCAATATTCGCTGAATAAAGACCGCTCACGCCTGCCGTCCACTCGGGAGTACGCCGCAGCTCAATGTGGCTGTTGTCGGTTGCCGTACCATCGCCATTCAGATCGGCAATGTACTCGTCGTAACTAGCGTCCAGATAGCCAAAGTTGGCGTTGATCTGGAAATTCTCTGTCGCTACCCAGGTCAACTCGCCTTCAATACCCTGACTCTCAACTGTGGCCGCGTTGTTAACTACGGTTACAGAGGCGCCATCATACTCCTGGATGACCTCTTCCTGCTTGTCCTGGTAGTCCACATAGAACGCGGCCAGGTTAAAACGCAGGGTGTTATCCAGAAAATCGCCTTTCATACCAATTTCATAGTTATCAACGTATTCAGGATCGTAGGGGCCTATATTCGACTCGTTTGAGTTGCGACCATTGAATCCTCCGGAGCGGAAACCTTGAGTGAAACTGAAATAGGTCAGCACATCGTCATTGAGCGCATAATCGAGGCCAAGCTTGTAAGTCGCTTCATCCCACTTCTTTTTACCACCGGCTTCCTCCTGAAAAAGAAAGTTGGCGCCGCCGTCAAAAGAACTCCACAGGATTCCGGAGTAGTCTTTCTCTTCCTCGGTATAACGCCCACCGGCGGTTACCGTCCACTTATCAGCGAACGTGTAGTGTGCCTCACCAAATATTGCCCAGGCTTCTTTCTCATGAAAATTGTTAGCCAGATTCAACTGTGAACCAAACGCAATGGCCGTGTTCTGGATCAGAGCGTACTCGTCCTCGGCCCAAAACAAACCTGTTACAAAATCAAAATTCTCGCTCAGTGAGTCATTTGAGGCAAAACGTAGTTCAGTACTCTTTTGTTCCGCTTCCTGGTCACGAACCGCATGGAAAAATGGGACAGGCGAACCATCAAAGTCGGTAGGCACCGATTCGTCAGTTTCCTGGTAACCGGTGATCGAGGTGATAGTCCCCATACCGAGTTCCCAGTCCATTCTCAGCGTATAAGTATCTGCTTCAAAATCAATCGGTTCAAAATAGTCCTGCGTATACTCGTCCAGAGCTTCATCACCGGCGCAGCCACCAAGGGCCCCGAACGCCGCACATACAAGTTCAGGATCATTTACAGGGGCTCCGGCAGTCAGGGAAGCCAAATTCTTCAGCCCGATTCCATCGTTCTCATCTTTGTAGTTGGTATAGGTGAACAATGCCTCAAAGCTTTCTACCGGAGTGAACAGAAGGGTAGCTGTGACCTCCTGGTTATCACGATTACCGACTTCTTTCTCCAGGGTAATATTTTTATAGCTACCTCCACCTTCCTGGCTTGAGTATCCAATTTTACCGGCTAGCATATTGCCCAGCGGAAAATTGAAAACCCCCTTGACGTCCTCACGACCATCGTTGCCGGCGGTCAATTCATAGCTGAGCCCGAGTTCACCGGTAGGGCGAGTGCGGGTAATATTGAACACACCACCCGTAGTGTTCTTGCCAAAGAGAGTGCCCTGCGGCCCGCGCAAAACCTCTATGCTCTGGAAATCATAGGTGTTAGCCATAGAGCCATTGACGAATGACAGGGGCACACCATCGATTACCACGCCAACTGCGGGGTCAAAACTCTTCTCGACTTCCTGGGTACCAACGCCACGGATATAGAGCGATGCCGCGCCAGGCGCGACCGCCACCGAGTCAATTACCACGTTAGGCACCATTCCTTCCAATTCACGAATATCTCGCATAATCAGATCGTTAATGGTTTCACCACTAAAAGCGGTCACGGCGACGGGGATACTTTGCATTGACTCTGCAGTCTTCCGCGCGGTTACCATGACTTCCTCGAGAACCGCGCCTTCGTCCTGCGCCAGGGCAGCAGGGGTCAAACTCGCCGATGCGCCGGCTATTAACATGCCAGCTACAATTCGAGAGGGATTAAATTTGGGGTGCTTGGTCATACTTCGCTCCTACAGTGCCGTAAACCGGCGATTATTTTAATTTTTTGAGCTTGCCCATTGATGCTTGCGGAACATCAGCCACTATCAGGCAAGGTCGCTGTCAAATTACAATCAGCCTTGCTTGTTTTTTTTAAGTATCCGGTGCATAGGCCAACAAATGCAAGCCAGCGAAATGGTAATTTTAAAGGTATCAGTCAGCGGCGAACACCGCCTACGCGCCACTGCGACGCCACGCTAGACCGGCGCCTGATTTGAAGGGCGACGATTAATAACACTGGACGCCGCCAATAGCAAAAAATACAATCAATCCTGCTTGTTTTTTTGAGCGCCCCCATCGGCGACAAATTAACACCCCTATTCACCAGCATCAGGACGACGACGCCCATGACCATAACCACCGAGAAGACCTTCTGCCGCTATTGCCATGCCTATTGCCCAATGGACGTCGATATTGAAGACGGCAAGGTCAAGGCCGTAAAGCCCGATACCTCCAACGAGATGTATGGCGGCTATACCTGTATCAAGGGCAGGCAATTGGTTGAACAGATGTACCAACCGGAGCGTCTGATCTCCGTACAGAAAAAAACGGCGGACGGTTTTGTCACCGTTGACAGCGAAACAGCTCTGGATGAAGTGGCTGCCAAACTGCAGGACATCATTAAAGAACACGGACCCCGCGCCGTAGCCACCTATAACGGTACCTATGCGTTCCAGAATTCGGGTCAGCTGGCCTATAGCCGCGCATGGCATAACGCCTTGGGCTCTCCCTCTTATTACTCCAGTGTCACTATCGACCAGCCGGCCAAAGTCTTCTGCGGCACACGTCACGGCTTCTGGGGAGCTGGCACCCACTTCTTTAACGACTCAGATGTGACCCTGATATTTGGCAATAACCCGATGGTGTCGCAATACGCACCCCCCGGTGGCGTGCCCTCAGTGAGCCCCTTTGAAAAACTGCGCGAGGCCAAGAAACGCGGTCTCAAGCTGATTGCAGTAGACCCCCGACAGACGGAGCTGACCCGCCGTTCCGACCAACACCTGCAAATCAAGCCCGGTGAGGACTCCACTCTGCTCGCGGGTATGATTCGGCTGATCCTGGAAGAAAATCTGCATGACGTTGAGTTCTGTGCCAAATATACTCAGGGGCTGGAGCAATTGCAGGCTCAGGTACAACCCTACACACTGGACTACGTTGCCGCACGAACCGACCTGACCCCGGATGCTATCGCCACTGCAGCACGCACTTTTGCCGCTGGCCCGCGCGGTATTGCTATTACCGGTACCGGCCCGGAAATGTCGAATAACCCCAATCTGACTCAACACCTGGTGGCTAGCCTCAACAGTCTCTGCGGTCGCTACTATCGCGAAGGTGACACCATGCCAAACGGCGGGGTGCTATCTCCACCCTCAGAAAAGAAAGCACAGCCATTGCGCCTGCCACTGGCATGGGGACAAGGGGCCAAATCCCGTATCAACCCTGAATTAGGAGAGCTGACCGTGATGGGCATGATGGGCCCGACTCAGGAGATGCCCACCAATATGCTCGCTGACGAAATTCTGCTGGAGGGCGATGGCCAGGTACGTGCTCTCATTGTCGTGGGTGGTAACCCACTGCTGGCATGGGCCAACCAGGACAAAGCTCATCGCGCGATGCAAGATCTTGATCTGCTGATAAGCATTGACCCTTATATGTCAGCAACCACCGCTATGGCGGATTACGTGTTTCCCCCAAAACTGACGCTGGAACGCGAAGACGTGACCCTGCTAGCTGACCCCTGGTACGAGGCACCTTATAGCCAATACTCCAAGGCCATTATCAGCACCGACCACGATGTGCTGGAAGAGTGGGAAGTATACTGGGGCCTGGCCAATCGTCTGGGCCTGGATGTCAGTGTCTACGGCACTCCCATCAGCAATACCAAGAAGCCCACCAAGTTTGAGCTCCTCAGCGCCATAACCGCTGGCTCCAAAGTACCGCTGAGCTGGCTGCGTGACAATCCGGGTGGACACATTTTCGAGGAACACAAAATCACCGTCAGCGCGGCAGACCCAGACCACACCGATCGACTGGAATTCTTTCCCGACGGGCTCGACGTGGATTTCGCAGAAGCGCTCAATCGCCCTAAAATCGACGCTCGTTACAGTCACAGTCTGATCTGTGCGCGCAGCAAATTCGTGCTCAACTCATCCGGGCTTAACTTAACCGCCCTGAAAGAAAAAATGGGCACCACCAACCCCGCCTATATGCACCCCGATGACATCACCGCACTGGGCCTGGAAGACGACTGCCTGGTCGACATAGAATCTGAGCACGGTCGTATCGCCGGTGTCATCGCCGCCAATGACCGCATCAAGCGCGGCGTTATCGCCATGCATCACAGCTGGGGCGCAGCGCCTGATGACGACTCTGATGATCGAGTACGTGAAATCGGTGCCAACACCAATAAGCTGATAGATAACCTGGAAAACACCCAACGCTATACGGGCATGACCCAACAGAGCGCGATACCCGTAGCGATCACACGTCGCGAGGAGCAAGCGGCATGAGCCACAAACCGTTTCGCTTCGCACTGCAGGCGTTTAACCCAAAGTCTCCGGCTGCCTGGCGTGAGATGGTGCGTAAAACTGAAGACCTGGGTTATTCCGCCTACCACCTGGCCGATCATTTTTTCGGCCCGGGTCCGGCGCAGGAAAGTACCGGTCATCCCCCGCAGCTACTTGGAGCGGTACCGGCTATTGCCATGGCCCTGGAGATGACCACCACCATCAAAGTAGGCTGTCGGGTATTCTGCATGGATTACCGAGACCCGATTATCCTCGCCAAAGAGGCTGCCACCATGGACTATCTGTCTGACGGTCGTCTCGAATTGGGGCTGGGCGCAGGATGGATTGAAGCTGAGTACAACGCAGTCAACATACCTTTTATGGGTATCCAGCAACGCCTCGATAAATTTGAAGAAGTCATTAGCGGCGTCAAGGCCTTTATGGGCGGCGAGGCACTCGATATAGATGGCGAGTATATAAAGTGGCAAGGATTTTCCGGCATCCCCGCACGCCCCGAGCGACCTCCCATCATGATCGGCGGTGGCAGCAAGCGCGTGTTAACCATCGCCGGACGTGAAGCTGATATTGTCAGCCTCAACTTCAACAACCGCGCCGGGACTCTGGGGCCCGACGGTATGATGTCCGGCATGGCCGCGCAGACTGCCAAGAAAATTGGCTGGATCAAAGACGGCGCCGGCGACCGTATGGACGAAGTCGAGCTGGAAATCGGTGCTTATCTGACGGTAGTAACCGATCACCAACAGGCCACGGCCAGCGCCATCGCCGAGCCCTTTGGGATGCCTGTCGAAGACTTGCTAGCCGGCCCGCACAATCTGATCGGCAGCGTCGACTACATCTGTGAAGAACTGGAACGGCGACGCGAGATCTACGGAATATCCTATATAACTGTACTGGACGACGGTGAAAACAATATGGTCGAGCAGTTCGCACCGGTTGTTGCTAGACTCGCCGGCCGCTAAAAGGAACTCAAGATGGCCGAATCCGCCGATAAAGGCACGAAGAAAGCGCGCGACCGAACCGGCTGGCAGGCACAAAAAAGTGCCATGACCCGGGATACCATTCTGGATGCCGCACTGGACTGCTTCATCACCATTGGCTACGCCAGCACCACCACCGCGAAGATCGCCGACAAGGCCAAGGTTTCACGAGGTGCAATGCTGCATCACTTTCCATCCAAGACCGAGCTGATTCAGGCCGCTGTAGAGTATCTGCACGGTAAGCTGCTGTATTTGTATGCCAAGTGTATCGACGAAGCCATAGATGACGAAGAAGCACATTCCCTGCCAGTGGACGAACGCAATCGCCGCGGACTGCAGGGCTACTGGAATTATCTCAGCTCAGACCTGTTCACGGCCTATCATGAGTTATGCGTGGCCGGCCGCACTGACCCGGAGCTCCAGTACATCCTTGAAGATTCGATTGCCCGCTTTGACGAGAACGTGGCCCAATCCAGCAAGCGCCTGTTTCCGGAGTGGGCCAAGCGCGGGGAGCTTTATGAACTGGCGATGGATATCAGTCAGTTTCTAATGCAGGGCATGGCCGTGTCGCAGATCGTCAGCCAGAAGGACGCCAGGGTGAGCCGCATGATCGACTACCTCAGTGATCGCCTGGAAGAGATTTTTCATGCCGGAGACCAGGACGCGGCGATTCATCGTCACTCGTCACGCAAGTAGCACTCAGGTAGGCAGGTAGGCAGGTAGGCAGACAGCAATATTCAATAGCGGTTCTATCCAAAAACAATACAGGGACCCCAAACGATGAATGCACCGACGCAAGCAACCGACACTGTGGCTGACACTACGTCGATAGAAGCACTGCGAGAAAGGTACCGCGTCGAGCGCGACAAGCGGCTGCGTGGCGACGGCAACGATCAGTACATTGAAGTTGACGGCGAATTTTCACACTACATTGATGACCCCTATGTAAAACCCGGATTCAGCCGCGATCCCGTAAAAAGGCAGGTGGACGTAGTGTTAATCGGCGGTGGCTTCGGCGGCCTGCAGGCTGGGGCAAGGCTGCGTGAAGCTGGCGTGGAAGATATTGTTATCGTCGAAAAAGGCGGTGACTTCGGCGGCACCTGGTATTGGAACCGCTACCCCGGCGCGCAGTGCGATGTGGAATCCTATGTTTACTTGCCACTGCTGGAAGAGCTCAACTACGTCCCCACCCAGAAATATGCGCAGGCGCCAGAGATACTTGCCCACTCGCGCGCGATTGCAAAACATTATCGACTGTATGATGACGCGTTGTTACAAACCGAAGTCACCAAAATGCAGTGGGACGAAAGTACCTGCCGCTGGCAGGTCACCACAGATCGGGGCGATGTGCTAGCCGCGCGCTTTATTGCCATGGCCAACGGCCCGCTAAATCGACCAAAATTACCCGGTATCCCCGGTATAGAAAGTTTTCGCGGACACAGTTTTCACACCAGCCGCTGGGACTATGACTACACGGGCGGCGATGCCGACGGCGGTCTCGATAAGTTACGCGACAAGCGTGTCGCCATCATCGGCACTGGCGCCACTGCAGTGCAGTGTGTGCCCCATCTGGCAGCAACAGCGCAGCAGCTGTTCGTATTCCAGCGCACACCTTCAGGCATAGACGTGCGCGACAACTGCGCCACGGACCCGCAGTGGGCCGCTGGGCTGGAACCCGGCTGGCAACGCGCCCGCATGGAAAACTTTAACGCGCTGGTATCCGGCGTGCCGCAAGCAGAAGATATGGTGAATGACGGCTGGACCGATATTGTTGGCAAAACCCTGCGCATGCTTCACGAAGGCGCAAACGATGCCAGCGGCCGCAGTCTGGCAGAGACCCTGGAACTGGCAAACGCCGAGAAAATGAATGAGATTCGGGCCCGCTGTAATCAGCTGATCGCCGATCCGGAGACGGCGGATAAGCTCAAGCCCTGGTACGCCATGTTCTGCAAACGCCCCTGCTTTCACGATGAGTACCTACAGAGCTTTAACAACGCCAACGTCACCTTGATCGACACCGACGGCGAAGGCGTCACCCGCATCAATGAACACAGCATTGTTGCCGCAGGCCAGGAATATGAAGTGGACTGCATCATTTATGCCACCGGATTTGAGGTGGGTACCAGCTATGAGCGCCGCGCCGGTTACGAAATGATAGGCAGCGCGGGACGCTCGCTGACCGACAAGTGGAGCGAGGGTATAAACTCGCTGCATGGTATGGCCGTGAACGAGTTTCCCAACTGCTTTATCATGAGCCAGATGCAAGGCGGGTTTACCGTCAACTACCCGCATATGTTGGACGAACTGGCAGTGCACATCGCCCATATCGTCAGCCACGCACAGCAGCACGGTATTGAACGGGTGGAAGCCACCACCGAAGCAGAACAGGGATGGACTCAGACCATTGTCGATAAAGGGATGAACGGCGCGGTATTGGGTGGCGAAACCTGCACCCCGGGTTACTACAACAATGAAGGTCAACCCAATCCGCTGGCGGCACAGGCGGCACCTTACGGAGAAGGGCCGATCGCATTTTTCGAGCTACTGCGCCAATGGCGTGAGGCGGGGGATTTCAGCGGTCTGAAGCTGGAATCGACGGACGCCGGCCAGCATTAGGCCGCGAGCCGCAGGCGGCTAATCAAGCGTCAATATAACGCTGCACGTGATGCTCGCTGTCACCAAACAAAGAGTTCAATAGCAGCAGACGTTTGAAGTAGTGACCGATACCGAGCTCGTCGGTCATACCGATGCCCCCGTGTAATTGCACCGCCTGTTGCGATACGAAACGCCCAGCATCACCCACCTTAACCTTGAGCGCAGAGGCCGCTTGCAGCTTGTCGGCACGGTTTTCGTCGCGCGCAATGCAGGCGTAATAGAGCAGCGAACGCAGTGATTCGCAGTCGAGGTACATATCTGCCATGCGATGCTGTAAGGCCTGAAAATTGCTGATTGGCTGACCGAACTGCTCGCGAGTCTTGGTGTACTCCACAGTCTGAGCCAATAGAACATCCATTGCGCCCAGTGCCTCCGCACCCACCGCCAGGATAGCCTGAGCAATACCATCTTCTACCAGTGGATAAGCCGCGCCAGGTGCGCCAATCATGGCTTGAGCCGAAACCTCAACCCCGTTGAATTCAATATCCGCGCCCAGAGTGCCATCGACCAGAGGATAAGAAGTTCTCGTGATTCCCTCTGCATCGGCGGCTACTACGAACAGGCTGATACCACTTTGATCACGCACGTCACCGGCGGTGCGAGCGCTTACCAACAGATAATCCGCAGCATGGCCATTAAGTACCG
The DNA here is from genome assembly GCF_026262625.1 of Candidatus Litorirhabdus singularis. GTDB lineage: Bacteria > Pseudomonadota > Gammaproteobacteria > Pseudomonadales > Halieaceae > Litorirhabdus > Litorirhabdus singularis. The sequence goes on along the minus strand of NZ_SHNN01000001.1, from coordinate 990,589 downwards.
ATACTTTTTTGCCGGTCAGCGAATAGCCGGACTCTGATGCCTCGGCTTTGACCGCAATACTGGCCAGATTGTAACGGCCACGAGGTTCAGCATAAGCAAACGCCCACTGACTCTCACCTTCTATGAGGCCGGGTAACCAGGCAGCACGTTGCTCGGCATTGGCACTGGCCAGAAAACGCCCGCACAGTGCGACATTGACCAGATAAGGTTCCGCCACAAGACCGCGGCCAAACTCTTCCATAATCACCGCAACGTCCAGCGCAGACCCGCCGAAGCCACCGTCTTCTTCCGCGAAAGGCAGCGCTAACCAGCCCAACTCGGCAAATTGCTGCCAGTTCTCGGCGGCAAAACCCAACTCGGTATCGCGCAATTGACGCTTACGATCTACTGAGTAATTGTCCGCAACAAAACGGCCAACGCTGTCTTTCAGTAGCTGCTGTTCATCGCTGAGTGATAGGTCCATACCTGCCTCTGTAAAACCCAGTTTGGGTGTCCGAAAAGTAGTCGCAAACGGTAGCAAAAGCGACCCAAAATAACAATCAGTTCATCCGGTTTTTAATCAAGCCAGACTGTATCTCACCCGGCGCTGGTCCCGCATTTTGGCCGCTACCAGCGCCGCGCCGCCCATGCGGGCCGTGCGCATATCGCCAAAGGGTGAACCCAGGCCACTGTTAACAATCAGTGCCACCGACAAGCCATGCTCAGGGTCGGCCCAGCCCCCGGAACCGCCAAAGCCGAAATGGCCGAAGGCATTGCGGGGAATTCCGCGGGTCGTGACAACTCCGTGATAGCCAAGTCGCCAGCGCATGTCAAAAGGAATCACCGAATGCTTCGCCGTCCCCTGCTGCAAAGTGGTCGCCAACCCAATAGTTTCTGCCGACAACAGACGCTTACCATCGAGCTCCCCGTCATTGGCCAACAGAGCATAGAGTTTTGCCAATGAACGGGCTGTGAACAAGCCATTGGCAGCGGGTATCGCTGCACTCAGCGTTGCCACCGAACCAAAGTCAAAATCGCTGATCCCGCGCGGTGCGAGCGCGTCAAAAATACTGGCAAGATCTGAGTCCCGGCCCAGCGCACGCATTAGCTTGCTGAAATTACTGACCTGAACTTCCAACTTACTGCCAAAGGAAGTCTGGCTCAGGCGCCGGGTACCCTGCGGAATCATCAGCTGCGCGGCGCGTTTGATTTCCCGGCTGGGAGCGCCGATATACAAACCATCCAGACCCAGCGGACGCGCGATCTCCTGTTGCACCAGGGCAGAGAATTTTTTGCCTGAGACTCGCTGAATAATTTCGCCCACCAGAAAGCCAAAGGTCAGACCGTGATATCCAGTGCGCTGTCCCGGCGCGTGTGCCGGCGCAGTCCGCTCGATAGCCCCGATCATGTGATCCCAGTCCAGCATGCGGTCAGCGCGGTCAATCATTTGCCGAATATGATAAAGCCCGGACTGGTGCGACAGCACATGTCGCACGGTTATATCGCCTTTACCGGCCTGCGCAAACTCGGGCCAATAAGTTGCCACCGGCTCGTCGTAGTCGATCAGCCCGCGATCCGCAAATATATGCAGCAGCGTGGCGGCCACACCCTTGGTCGTAGAAAAACTTGGCGACATGGTATCTCGCTGCCACAGTTCCTGCTCTTCATTGCGGTAACCGCCCCACAGGTCGACTACACATTCGCCATGATGATAGACACATACCGCTGCACCACCGGAGTCGTTTTGCAGTTGTCGCCGCAACGCTGACTCCACGGCCTTGAAGTCGGGGTGGATCATTCCATCCAGCGGAACATGGCGCGCCCGCAACGTGCGAAGTGTCATGATAGATCCTTGTGCAGCAAGCTAATGCGGGCTGCTTTGTTATCGTTATTGTGTGGCCGCTGACGCAGCATCTGTGATAGAACTTAGCACAGGAACAACTCCAAACCCAAAACCAGACACACGGATATCCTTCATGCCAGCGAGCGACAACACGCACAAAGCCACTGCACTTATCATCGGCGCCGGACCCGGCACCGGCGGCGCCATTGCTCAGACTTTTGCCACCGCAGGTTACCGGGTTTGCGTGGCCCGTCGCGACAAACAACAGCTGCAGGAGTTGGTAGCATCGATTCGAAGCCACGGCGGGGAAGCGCACGCTTATGGGCTTGATGCCTGTGATGAAGACGCCGTTATACAGTGCTTTGCAGATATTGAGCGCGACCTGGGGCCATTAGAAGTCGTGGTCTATAACGCCGCCATCGGCGCGCGGCGACCTATTACAGAACTATCGGCCGGTACCTTTCGCAGGGTGTGGGAAACCGATTGCTTTGGCGCCTTTCTGGTAGGTCGCGAAGCAGCGCGCTGCATGTTGCCGCGCGCCAACGGCAGTATCTTTTTTACCGGCGCTACCGCAGCGCTGCGTGGCGGGGCTCAGTTCGCAGCCTTTGCCGCCGCCAAACACGGCGCCCGCGCGCTGGCCCAAAGCATGGCCCGGGAACTGGGCCCACAGGGTATCCATGTCGCGCATATTATTGTCGACGGGCCGATAGACGGCGAGTTCGTGCGCACCACTTTTCCGGACATGGTGGCAGACCGCCCGGATGACGGCCTACTGGACCCGGCTGCCATCGCCAGCAGCTACCTGATGCTGCACAACCAACCGCGCAATGCCTGGACTCATGAGCTAGATCTGAGGCCGTGGGTAGAGCCTTGGTAAACCGTGCTCTGAAAATGCCGGCTAGTTAAGATCAACCGCAAACTTGCGTAGCAGCTCCATCGGTATAATATCCAGCGCCTTGATATGGGTACGCTGCATAAACACACGTGGCGCCATATCCTGCTCTTGAGCCTCCAGCCAGCGTGCCGCGCACAAGCACCAGCGGTCGCCCGCCTGCAAACCGGGGAAGCCGAATTCTGGCATCGCCGTGCTCAAGTCATTACCGCGAAACCGCGAGTACTCCAGAAACTCATCAGTGACTTCCACGCAGACCGTATGCGACCCCCCATCCTGCTCATTGGTATTGCAACAACCGTCCCGAAAAAAACCTGTCATTGGCTCCTCACTGCAGCTTTGCAACACTTCACCATAAACGTTGATTGAATCATCCATGTCCACAATCTATTACCTCTTCTGTCGTGTTCTGTTTAGTTCAGCGGCCGAGTGGCCAGATTTAGCAATCTTGCAAGCCGTAATCAGATTGCAGCATCAGCACCCACTGCTTTAGCGTATCTGCGGCGTATTCTGCAGTCTGTGTCAGATTGCCCCAGACCGGCTGGGGCCAGCAGGCATCGCTGGTACTGCGTCCTATAACGTGCAGGTGCATTTGCGGCACCACGTTGCCCAGTCCGGCAAAGTTGACCTTGGTAAATCCAAGCTGGCTCTTCAAAAATGTCGAAAGGTGCTGGCACTCGCGTATCACCTGACCCAACTCAATGGCAGATAGATCAAGTACATCTTCAAGTTCCGTGTCCGGGACCAGAATAAACCAGGGCACAGCGGCGTTGCGATGCAGCAAAACCCGACAGGAGTCAAAGCGACCCAGCAGATGACAATCGTCCGCCAATTGGGGATGTATCATTAAGTACGCACCTCGATTTTCGGTAATGGCAAAGACACGCTACCGTTTAACACTGCGGAACCTGCGTCAAAGTCAGCAAAGCTTCATTCAATCGGCTAAACTGACCACCTCTTCAGCTGGGCATTTTAGCATGGCAAACATTTCAGAGCCCTCCTCTGGACCAGGATGGCGCTCGGTCGCCGGTGTGGCGATATTCTGCAGCGCGCTGCTGGGCTTTCAGCTTGGCGTGGGCGCCAGCGAGCGCCCCGACATTGGACAAGGTGGCCTATTGGTTCAGTGTTACTACAGTCTCAGCTTGTTCGTGGTCGGCGGTGTTGACCTTGGCACTCCACAAGGCGGCCCATTTATTGGACGCCTACTACTATGGATCGCCTATTTTGGAGCACCGCTGCTGACCGCATCGGCTGTCATAGATGCCCTGATCAGGGGTTTTTCCCCGCAAAGCTGGGCACTGCGACGAGTTCAGGACCATATCATTATTGGCGGCGCCGGCGAGTTAACGCTCAGCTATCTGCGTGTATTACGCCAACACCAGCCCAAGGCGACCGTGATTGTTGCCTGTAAGCACATTGATCCCAGTATCGAGAACGAGCTCAAACACGGCTATCACGCCATCGTCGCGGTGGGGGATATTACCCACGAGTATTTTCTGGACCAGCTGCGGCCAGCGCACGCCAGAAAAATACTCTTGTTGGGTAACGATAGCCTGCGCAATTATGAAGCCGCCAGTATTATCCTCAATCGAGTTGAAGACAGTGCTGGCAAACTGGTCATTCACTGCGAAAACCTGCGCTTCATGCGCGCCATGGCAAGCACGCGCGTGGCGCGACAGTGCCAGACCTTCAATACCTATCATCTGGCCGCTTCGGGACTAGTGCACAACCACCTGATCGACCACTTTCACAAAACCCAGCCACGCGATACGGTAATTTTGGCCGGCTTCGGGCGCTTTGGACAAATCATTCTTGAACAACTGCAGGAGCATGCCCGCGGTGAAATGGAAACTGTGGCGATCATCGACAAAGATGCGCACCGCCGACTGATGGTAGCGGATGAACAAATGGCTTTCAGCGGCGAATACCGCCGCGAACTGTTTGAAGGCGATATTTCCCACCCGGAAATCTGGGAACAGCTGCGTTCCAAAGTTCCGCTAACCGGGGAGGATACCGTCGTAGTACTGGGTACTGGCCGCGAAGAAGAAAATTTGCGCACCGCCATTTGGCTACGCCGCCACTTTCCAAAAGCCAAACTGATCGCCCGTAGCAGCCGCGAGTCTCGCTTTGCCGCCGAAGTAGGTGCGGAGCACAGTATTATCAGTATCAGCATCACCCAGCTGGTTGAGGACAATATCCCCCCTGACTGGCTGCTGGAATCGACCTGATCAGGAGCCTCGATTAGTAGCTGTCAGCGCGGCTTCAACATCTGCATGCAGTGCGATTAGTTGAGCTAGCAAGGTACGCTGCAGCCGCTCATTATTCGCCAGCGCCGCTGGCACCAGAGATCGCCAGGCAAGAATCGCACGCAGATAATCTTCGGGCTGGCTCCCCGCCTGCTCATATAGCGCAGCCAGTTCTGCCGCCAGCGGATCATCCAGCGTACCCTTGCGCGCCGCCTCTCGGCTGAACAAAACCCAGGCGGCAAGTACCAGACACAGGCGCTCTATTGAACCACCATTGCCCAGCTGCCCCGCCAGTGAAGCCATAATCCGTTGCGGCAATTTTTGCGAGCCATCCATCGCTATCTGTGCTGTGCGGTGCTGCAGGGATGGATTGGCAAAACGTTCCAGTAATTGCTGCTGATACTGGTTTACGTCAAAACCCGGGGGTACTTCAAGGTTGGGAGTGACCTCCAGCTGCATCAGATCACCTACTACCTGACGCAGGGCTGGCACCGCCATCGCATCGGCAACCGTGTCCCAGCCAGCCAGGCAGCCCAAATAGGCGATACAGGAATGACTGGCGTTGAGAAGCCGCAGCTTCATGGCCTCAAACGGTGCCACATCACTGACAAACTGTGCTCCCACCTGGTTCCAGGGCGGCACCGGGCCGGCAAATTTATCCTCAATCACCCACTGCCTGAACGGCTCACCCACCACTGTGGCCTCATCATGGCACTGCAAGTGCGCGGCCACCGCGGCCAGGTCCGCTGGCGTTGTCGCCGGCACAATCTTATCCACCATGGTCTCGGGAAAGCTGCAGTAATCGTCTATCCAGCGTGCCAGCTCGGGGTCGAGCTCAGCGCTGAATATCTGCATCGCCGCACTCAACAGTCGACCGTTATGACTCAGGTTATCGCAGGAAATAATGCTGAGTCCGCCGCCGCCGCGCTGGCGCCTTAAGGCCAGACCGGCGCACAGATAGCCAAACAGGCTGGCGGGGACGACCGGGCGGTTGAGATCAGCAATGATGTCCGGATGGGCGGCATCCAGCACACCCTTCCCGTCCAGACAGTAGCCCTTCTCGGTAACCGTCAAAGTCACTACTGAAACCGCCGGGTCGGCCAGCCGCTCTAACACCGCGCCGGGATCTTCCGGCGCCACCAACACTTCGCGCACAGCGCCCACCAATTGATACTGCACCTCGGCGCCCAGACGCTCCACCGAGCAGTACCAACCATCCTGCGGCTGCAACTGGTCTCGCACTGCGGCACTGCGCAGGCTAACGCCGCATATACCCCAGTCGCCACCACTGTGCTGTAAGGCCGCCTCGGTATACAGAGCCTGATGCGCGCGATGAAAGGCGCCAATACCAAAGTGCACCATGCCAACTTCAGCGCGCCGCCGGGCAGCGCCAGGCGCCAGCAATCCATTGGCAGCCAGGCGTGAGATTTCCAGATTGGAAAGTCGCTGCATTTAAAGTCGGCCAGAGACGCACGGACATTGCGTCTGCGATGCAATATCAACGCCCGTGAACAAACCATTGCGCAACGATGCAGAACGATTCTGTAGCAAGAGCCGATATAGGAACATTGACTAGGTATCCGTTTAAAGTGAAACCGGGCTTGCCTGATGCCGGAGGCACCGGCATATTAGCGCTTGACCAGGGCACGGCAGGTTCCCAAACTTGGCGAATACTGTCAAATAGCGCATTTAAAGATTACAACAAACGAGGTTTGCGGCACATGGAAGAAATACTCACGAAACTGGATCCTTTGATAGAACCGGCAATCACTTACGGTTCCAAACTCTTATTAGCGTTGGTGGTACTGGCGGTAGGCTGGTGGCTGGTAGGCCGACTCATGAGTGCCGTCGATGCCTCGATGAAGAAAACAGGCGTAGAGGTCACCCTGAGAGGCTTTATCAAGAGCCTGATCGGCGGCATCCTGAAGGTGGTTCTGGTCATCATTTTCGCCTCTATGGTTGGGGTAGAGACGGCGTCTCTCATCGCGTTACTGGGTGCAGCAGGACTCGCCATTGGACTGGCTCTGCAAGGCAGCCTGGCAAACTTTGCCGGCGGCGTGCTAATACTGTTCTTTCGTCCGTTCAAGGCCGGCGATGTTATTGACGCCCAGGGCTATGTTGGCCATGTGGAAGAAATTCAGATATTCAATACCATCATGCGCACGCTGGATAATCAACGCGTCATCATTCCCAACGGCCTGCTCTCCAATGGCTGCGTCAAGAATGTCTTCGCGGAGCCCACCCGACGTGTCGATCTGACCTTCGGTATCAGCTACGATGACGACCTGCTGAAGGCCAAAGCCGTGATCCGCACTGTGATAGCAGCCGACGATCGTATCCTTAAGGATCCAGAAGCTGACGTGTTCATTTCCGCCCACGCCGACAGCTCGGTCAATATTCTGGTCCGTCCCTGGGTTAATTCAGAGGATTACTGGGCCGTGCATTTCAGCATGATGGAGGAGGTCAAACTGGCGTTTGATCGCGAGAACATCACTATCCCTTACCCACAGCGGGACGTGCATTTTTACCAGCCCGGAGCCTGACCGGAAGTGCTCCCTGATAGCATAGCTCTGCTCGGCGAGTGCATGCTTGAATTCAGTCCGGCGGCCACCTCTGGCCGCCAGTCTGAGCAGCAGTACCACCTGGGTGTCGCCGGCGATACCTACAATACAGCCGTGGCCCTGGCCCAACTGGGATGCCAATGCCAATACCTGACCGCACTCGGGCAGGACCCGCACAGTGATTTCATCATCGAGCGCACCCGCAGTTGGGGTATCGATACCGACGTCATTCAGCGCCGGGTCCAACAAATCCCTGGGCTCTATCTGATCGACAACGATGACAGCGGCGAGCGCTATTTTAGCTATTGGCGCAGCCAGTCAGCGGCGCGCGCCTGCCTCAGCGATCCAGCCTCCCTGCAACAATTATTGAGCAGTATGGCGCCCGCGCAGTGGTTCTATCTGAGCGGTATCAGCCTCGCTCTGTGCGGACCCGAAAGCCTGTCGACGCTTGTTGCGTGGCTGCCTACTTATCGTGAACGAGGCGGCAAAGTCATCTACGACAGCAATTACCGGGCGGCGCTTTGGGAGACTCCCGCAGAGGCCGCCGCAGCCCAACAGCAGGTCATCGAGCATGTCGACATCTATCTGCCCGGCGTAGAAGATGAGCTTATTTTGCGTGGCCTTTCAGATAAGTTAGCGCTTACTTCAGAGCTGCGCTCTCTAAGCCAGATGGAAATTGTACTCAAGGATGGCGGCAATCAGATGCTGCTTTTTGAACAGGGTTCGGAGCAAAAACTGACCCCTACCAGAGTAACCACAGTGATCGATACCACCGGCGCCGGTGATGCCTTTAACGGCGGTTATCTGGCGGCCCGACTGCGCGGTCTGGACCTGGCAGCAGCGGCCAGCTTTGCCAGCGAAGTCGCCGCACAGACCATCGCCCACCGTGGCGCGGTATTGCCAGCTGAGCTTTGGCGACCATTACGCGAACGTCTGGAGAGTATACTCAGCACGGTCTCCTGATGGCTCCGATCCCAGTGCCCTAGCCACCATTACGTGGCGCAAAAGCGCGCACTGTATCCATCTCAAAACCGGGCTCACCATCGTGGCGCAAACACTGCAAAGCGACATGATCTGCCCCTGCCTGCCAGTGCTCTTCGATGCGCGCCATAATCGTGTGCTCATCACCCCAGGCGACAATGGCATCCACCAGCCGGTTGCTACCACCGTGCTCAAAATCCTCGGCCACAAAGCCCAGCGTAAGCAAATTATTACGATAGTTGGGTAGGCCAAGATAGGTGGCCATGTGCTGTCTGGCGACGCTGCGCGCAGGACCGGGCTCACGGATCGTTAATACCTTTTGCTCCGGCGCCAACAGCTTGTCGGGCCCCAGAATTTTTCGGGCCCGCGCGGTATGCTCGGGAGTCACGAAATAGGGGTGTGCACCATCGGCGGCCGCAGCCGCCAAACCCAACATGCGGTCACGCAGTGCACCCAACAAAACCGGTCCAGAGCGCTGCGGTAGTGCCGGCACATAGAGCGCCTGCTCCATCTGTTCAAGGTAACCGCGCATGGCGGTCAGTGGTCCCTGATACTCGTGCTGACGCAAGCCGCTAACCATCTCCGCGTGCGACACCCCCAGGCCCAGCACCAGTCGCCCGCCACTGAGTTCGTCAACCGCATGGCGGGCCGACTTCATCGCCATGGCATCCCGCGCATAGATATTGGCTATGCCAGTAGCCAGATAAAGGTCTTTGGTAGCGGCAGACAAATGCGCCAACATCACAAAAGGATCCCGACCCACCGCCTCCGGCACCCACAGCGCGGTGTAACCCATGGCTTCGGTCGCAGCGGCAAACTCCGTAGCCTCAGTGTAAGAACTGCTATCGAGCCAGCTCCAGATTCCCAGTTTGCCAATATTGAACGCAGCGGCCACAACTTCTCTCCCTATTAGATGCGCGTCAGACTAACAGGTTTGCCTTGACCAGTTCGGCGCGGCGACGAAATAACTCCCGCTCCGACATTTGCTCCGTGAATGCCCAACCAAGCAGGCAGGCCACTACCTCCAGGTAGAGCAACTCCGACAACGCTGGCGCGGACTTGTCGCTGCGCACGTCGCCTTGGCGCTGCCCGTTGCTAACCAAATCCGTCAGTGCAGCCGCAAGCTGCGGGTAGGCAACGCCACCGTTGCCCTGCACGAACAGTAAGCGCGTGAGTTCCACCGTAGGCCCAACCACCTTAGCCAGATGGTCAAACAGGGCGTCGATACACTCCCCGGTCGTCGCTGTCCTGCTCTGATAGTGATGCACCAATTGCACCAGACGCGGCTCCATACGGGCGGCCAGCGCAGCAACTATGACCTCTTTGCCCGGATAATAATTGAACAGACTGGCGCGGGAGATACCGGCGTCACCGGCAATAGCCTGCATCGTCGTGGCGGCAACCCCCTGCTCAAGGAACAGGCGTTGCGCAGCCTTCAGCACCGACTCTGCTATTCGCCGCTTCTTTGTTTCTCTGAGGCCCATTTTAAGACCATAGTCTATTTATGGACTATGGTCTAATATTTATCAACAGCCCAAACACTTGCACCGGCCTTCGATTCATCTAATACTTTCGAATTATTTGGAGAAACTGCCATGCCCACCATGTCCCAGGTTCGTATTCATGGCGTTGATGATGTGCGCATCGACACGGTACCGGTTCCCGTGGCGGGACCAGATGATGTCGTAATAGACGTGGCAGCCTGTGGCATTTGCGGCAGTGATCTGGGTTATATCGCCATGGGTGGCCTGACGCCACCCGGCCAACCTATGCCATTGGGGCACGAACTGGCGGGCATTGTCGCCCAATGTGGCGCCAACGTCTCACATCTCCAATTAGGCCAAAGAGTCGTTGTTAATCCTACCAGTAATGGCACAGACATTGGTAACGGCGGCCCCGAAGGCGGTTTTGCGCCACAGCTGTTGGTTACCGCGGTCGCCCAACACCCTGACACGGTGCTGCCGCTGCCCGACAGCCTCAGTTTTCAGCAGGGCGCTCTGGTAGAACCTCTGGCGGTAGCAACCCACGGCATCAATCAGGGCCAGGCAGTAGCCGGCGACAAAGTACTGGTATTCGGTGCCGGACCTATCGGCTTGTGCACCGTGATGGCGCTGCGTTACCGCGGTATCGACAATATCTTCGTGGCGGACCAGTCGGCCCAGCGTCTGGATCTGGCTCGGCAATTGGGTGCCAACGCTACCTGTCAGGTGCCACAGCAGCACCTACTTCCACTGCTGCAGGAACAGCAGGGCGGCAGCAGCCACTATGGAATGCCAGTTGCCGACACCGACCTGATCATAGAGGCAACTGGCGTGGGCGCGGTGCTGGAACAATGCATCAGTCTGGCCCGACCCGGCGCTCGCATTGTTGTAGTCGGGGTGCACAAGGCCCCCATACCCATTAACCCGCTAGACCTGCTGATGAAAGAACTGCACCTGATAGGCTCCATGGCGTATCCCCATGAATTTCCGGCGGTGATAGCAATGTTAAGCAGCGGCATCCTGGATACCAGCGTACTCATCAGTCATGAATTCGTACTCGACGAATTCGACACTGCGTTAAAAACAGCCATGGACCGCGACGCGGCGGCCAAGGTCATGATCAATATCGCGTCTCTGTAAGCTCCAAAGAATTACTGACAATCGCTGGCGGCGCCTAATCGCATTCTTCGCAGGAGCGAATACTCAGCACCACGGCAGCGCCTATCAGCATGAAAACGACCGTGGCCAGGCGTAAACCGGGATGTTCCAAGGCAAACATCACAGAGCCACCGCCGGCGAAGATCATGCTGGCAATTGCCACCAGCTTGGTGCGGCGAGTCACACAGCGCCGCTGCTCCCAGTTATCGATCAGCGGTCCAAACGTCGGGTTAGCCAGCAACCAACTATGCCAGCGCTCTGAAGAGCGTGCGAAAAACCAGGCTGCCAGCAACAGAAACGGTGTTGCCGGTAACATCGGCAATACAATCCCGACGATCGCCAGGCCCAGGAACAGAAACCCTAGTGGCTTGTAAAGGCGCGTCTTCACCTGCAAACGCCGGAGGGTGTTTCAGGCATCAGTGATTACCCACTGCTGTAAATCCTTCAAGTGGGCTTCAATCCAGCCGCTATCATGGTCACCCCAATCGACAATATGGTAATAGCCGTGTCGATGTTTAGGCCCGTCCTGCACGAACTCACAGTCAATACCGATATCAACCATCGCCTTGATCGAGTCTTGAAGGGTGCGCCTGGGCATGCCGGTGGCGGTCTCCAGACTCATCAGGTCATGCCGTTCGTTGGCGATCATATGCGCCAATAACAGCTTGCGACAATAGGCACGACGCTGCTTGGAAATCTGCTCACTCATAGGTCAGCGACCCCTGCCCCAGCAACCATCGCACCAGCATGCAGAGGAGGGCGCTGTTGGGCCCAGGGCTGGGCCTGCTCCAACTGTATTGCCAGTTGCAACAGCAGCGCATCATTACCGTAGGCCGCAGAAAACATCATGCCCATAGGCAGGCCAGCGTTGCTCCAGTGCAGAGGCAACGATATAGAGGGCTGGCCGGTCTGGTTGTAAAGTCCGGCATCGCCCATAAAACGGAATAGACGATCGGCATATTCTGCGGCAGGCGCCTGACTTATATAGCCCACTGGCACCGGCGGGCGGGACAAGGTAGGCGCCAGCACAACATCATACTGCTGGTGAAATCGCCCGAGAATGCGTCCCGCGTTCTGGTTCATCTGCACGGCGCCCACATAGTCAGCGCCGCTGACCGCCAGACCCATCTCTGCCGTAAAGCGGGTGCCGTCTTCCATTGCCAACTGCTCAAGGCTGCAACCGAGCTCTGCAGCCCGCTGCCGCACGGCCAAAGCCGTATTGGCGGAGATAATCTTAAACTGCGATGCCGCTACCGCTTCACCGTCATAGTCTGGTCGCGCCTCTTCTACCCGATGACCCAGACCTTCTAAAAGCGTCACGGTCTGCTGCAGACCCGCCAACGCCTCATCGCCATAATCGCCAATCGCCCATTTTTCCATGCTCACCGCAATTCGCAGCGGCGCCGGGGAGTGCAACGCAGCTTCAAGAAAGCTGTCCGGGGCCGCAGGCGCCGCATACGCTTCACCGATTTCAGAGCCCGCAGTGGCATCCAGCATGGCAGCGGTATCTCTGACGCTGCGGCTCACGATATGGCTACTGGACTGCCCACCCCAGCCCTCGGCCTTATCCGGCCCAAAAGGAATACGGCCACGGCTGGGCTTGAGGCCTACCAGCCCACAGCAGGAAGCCGGAATCCGAATCGAGCCGCCACCATCTGAGGCATGTGCCATGGGCACAATACCGGCGGCAACCGCTGCACCCGCGCCGCCACTGGAACCGCCAGGCGTGTGATCAGTGTTCCAGGGGTTGCGGCTGGGGCCATATTCAACCGGCTCTGTTACTGGCATCAACCCCAGTTCAGGTGAATTAGTCTTGCCGAAGCACACCAGCCCGGCGCTGCGATAGCGTTGCACCAGCGTACTGTCGTGATCGGCAACCGTACCGCGCCACATGGCACTGCCATTGGTGGTAGGCGTGCCTGTCATATGCAGATGCAAGTCCTTAAGCAGAAACGGCACACCGGCAAACGCCCCGGGCGACAGACCCTGCGAGATTTCAGTGCGAGCCAGGTCGTAACATTTATAGGTCACCGCATTGAGTTGACCATTAACCCGTTCGGTGCGGCTTATAGCCTCCTCAAGTAATTCCAGTGCGGACACCTGACCCTCGCGCACGAGCTGTGCCAGCCCCAAACCATCGAATTCATCGTACTGCGAAAATCCCGTCATGCTGCTCCCGAGTCTCTTCTCGTCTGTATGTTACAGCCCTGCCTGTGATAGATTTATTGTCGGGTATCCACACCGAGAAGCAAGCACAAAAAGCATGGACTATCAGAGCGCACGCACTTATCTGCTGAGCAAGCCCGAGGCCTTTGAGGACTTTCCCTTTGGCCCCGACACCGCGGTGATGAAAATAAAGCAACGTATGTTCGCCACCCTTGGCTATCAGGGCGAGCACGTCGCCATCAACCTGAAATGCGACCCCACCGAGGCGGTTATGCTGCGCGATGTCTTTACTGCGGTGATTCCTGGCTATCATATGAACAAGAAACACTGGAACACGGTGTTCCTTGACGGGTCTGTACCGAGGCCGGAGCTAGAGCGTATGATAGACAGATCTTATGGCCTGGTTGTCAAAGGCCTGAAGAAAATTGAACGAGAAGCCCTGTTGCTAAGCTATGGTGAAGCCGCCATTTATCGCTAGCCAGATCAGGGCCGGGAACAACAAATGAAGATCAAGGACTATCTGGATAAGGACGAGATCCGCTTTTTCACCAGTCGCAGTAACCTGCTGGCCTGGCGCACCGTGGCGGTTACCTGGGCCACGATATTTGCCATCTTTGCCGTAGTCGACATCTGGACCAACCCTATCACCATCGTGCTGGCAGTTATTCTACTGGCAGGGCGCCAACTGGGCCTCGCCGTTATTGTCCACGAATGCGGCCATCACACCCTATTTGCCAATGAGTCGCTGAACCGGTTAGTGGGGCAGTGGTTGTGTGGTTATGTGTCGTTGCAGGATATGTACAAGTACGCCGCCGGTCACAGCTACCATCACCAACTGGCTGGCACCCGAGAAGACCCCGACCTGCCCAATTATCAAGCCTACCCGGTTACGGCTGACAGTTTTCGTCGCAAAGTGATTCGCGACCTGAGCGGACAGACCGGCTCCAAGTTGCTGATGTTTGTATTACGTCGCGCCACCGAGATTTTTTCCAACGACCCCGAGGTGCGCCGCAAAGCGCTGCCGTTTGCGCATCAGGTATTGATCGGCGGAATATTCGCTACCTTACTCGGGGTGTTATTCCAGCCCTGGTTTTACCTGCTGTGGCTGGCTGCCTTTCTCAGCCCCTATATGCTCATAGTACGCATCCGCCAGGTTGCTGAGCACGCCGCGGTGCCCGATCTGTTTGACGCCGATCCGCGTCTGAATACGCGCACCACCATTCCGACCTGGTGGGAGCGTGCCTGTTTTGCACCCAACTATGTCAATTACCATCTTGAACATCACTTCATGGCCAGCGTGCCCTGCTACCGCCTGCGTGAATTGCACCAGCTGCTCACAGCCAGAGGCGCCTACGAACATACCCACATATTTCATGGCTATCGGGAAGTCCTGCAACATACGATACAGCCAACGCCTACCAGCGCCTGAGTCATGGCATCGATTGCCAGCCCGGACCAACTGGAGCAACTCAATACGCTGCTGCAGAACAGTCAGCAAACCGTGGTATTTACGGGCGCGGGAATCAGCACCGAATCAGGCATTCCAGATTTCCGCAGCCCCGGCGGTCTCTGGAGTAAGAACCAACCCATCGATTTTGGCGACTTCATCCGTTCTGCAGACATGCGCAGGGAGTCCTGGCGTCGCAAGTTCAATATGGACCCGACGCTGCTACAAGCTCGACCCAACACAGGCCATGAGGTCATTGCCGAGTGGGTAAAGGCCGGTAAGGTCAGCAGTGTGATCACGCAGAATGTAGACGGCTTACACCAGGCTGCCGGTGTGCCTGACGAACAGGTTATAGAGCTACACGGCAATACGACCTATGCCCATTGTCTTGACTGCGGACTACGCCATGAGCTGGATACTATTCGGCAGGAATTTATGCTCGATGAATCCCTGCCGCTATGCGCAAAATGCGGCGGCATTGTGAAAACCGCGACCATTTCATTTGGGCAGTCCATGCCCGAGACACCGATGCTACGTGCCGAGTCAGAGACTCATCAATGTGATTTGTTTATCGCCATTGGCTCTTCGCTGGTAGTGTATCCAGCCGCCGGCTTTCCCATTATGGCGCAACGTAACGGTTCGACACTGGTGATTCTCAACCGGGAAGCCACCGAGCTGGACCCGCTGGCAGATTTGGTGTTGAACGCAGAAATCGGTCCAACCCTGGCACAAATTACTATTTCAACCGCGCACTAAATCAGACAGATCTGCTTATTGGTTTTACCTGCTAGCGCTAACCCATCCAGCGGTCGAAGGCAGGTACATCTTCGGGCAGATGATGGAATGACTGCTTGTCCGCAACCTGTATCGCAAAGTCCGCCTTACCAAACAGCGAGGGATCATCCAAGGTGCCAACTTTCACGATAACCATATCATTCACCGAAGCCGCACGGGTCAAAATATGAGTCCCGCAGTCACCGCAAAACTCGCGCCGTGCCGGGCCTTCAATATCATCGCGCGCGAACACCTTGGGTTGACCTTTGGTGTAACTGAAACCTGTGTCAGGAAAACCCATGATCACATTGGGCGAGCCGCCCGAAATATACTGACATTCACGGCAGTGGCACTGGGCTCTGAACCCCGGCTCACCCTCAGCTTCATAGCGTAATTGACCGCAGTAGCATCCGCCTGTCGTGGTCATAGTTGTCTCACTGAGTTGCTGTTCTTGTGTAGTGTGGGGTCACGCCCAGAGCTACTGCAATTCCACCGTACCCGGCGCTAGCTGAATCGGCTTGCGGCGATGATACCAACCAGCCCAGATAACCGCTTTTTCCATCATCGGCTCAAGGATCGGGTCAGAATAAGCTTGCTCAGTATGACCAAAGGCCGAATAAAAAACGCGGCCCAGACCAGCGCCATGAGTCCAGACCATGGGGTGATCTTCCCCCATACTGGCTTTACCGGGCTCATAAGTGGATTCATCCACGCGCACCAGAATCGTTGATCCACGGGTTCGCGGGCTATACTCAAACGCGTACCACTCCTCTTCTGTCTCCCAGGACTCTGGTAAGCCAGATGCGGCAAGATGACGCATACGATTCTCAGAATAAAGTGTGGCGCGCGGCATATGTTCTGGAAACAGCGTGTGCTGGTTGTAAGGCACCTTGATCACTTTCTCGGTGTACCACTCCCAATTAGCATGAGAACCATCACCGGCAGCGTGTAAGCCAACGTATCCACCGCCGCCTTCAAGCCAGGTGCGAAACCGAAGTCTCTGATCTGCGGACAAAGCCGCTCCAGTAGCGTTGTTCCAGATCACAACGGCAAACTTCTCGAGGTACTCGCGTTCAAAAATGGCAGCGTTTTCAGTGTAAAACACTTCCCAGCCATGCTTTTCGGCAAAACGACCAATCATGGCGTTTGCCGCTTCTATAGCCTCAGAGTGTCTAAAACCCCCGGAAGTCTTGGAATAAACCAAGACCGCGTTGCGGGTAATCGTATCCGGCAGTACTGGCGGCTCAGTATCCAGCTCAGCTTCGCCGAACATATTAGGTTGCCATAACCACAACGCCAGCGCCCCCAGTAAAACCAAACCCAGAGGCACACCCAACAGCCACAGAAGTATTTTGACAGGTCTTTTCACGGTCGATTACTAACCTTTATATTCGATAAAAACCGGAGAGGACCAGGCCCGAGGCTCCGCCGGGGCTAAACAATCCTCTTCCCTTGATGCTGCTTCACCGCTACAAAATTTTATTTTTACACATTCACCAGCGCCATTGTACTCGCATCGGTAGTTATCACCATTAATAGTTGGCTGGGCCTGAGCGATGGCCCGCACGTAGTAGACTGTCTCACGCTGAGCCGCTGCAAAATCATCATCGCTGAACTCCACCGTGCAACCGGTGCCATCGGCGGGGCAGGGGAATGTTTTCCAGCTATCCTCTATCAACGGCGCAATCGCCTCACCGGCGCTTTGCTGCGGCCGGATACGAACCACTTCGATTCGGGTAATCGGCTTGCGCTGGTCACCCGGATGATAACACTCGCCACGGCAGAGGCTGGCAACACGCTCTGCGCCTAATGCCTGCACCGAATCCGCCGGACAGCCCGGCT
This sequence comes from Candidatus Litorirhabdus singularis, assembly GCF_026262625.1. GTDB lineage: Bacteria > Pseudomonadota > Gammaproteobacteria > Pseudomonadales > Halieaceae > Litorirhabdus > Litorirhabdus singularis. The sequence continues at coordinate 973,219 of NZ_SHNN01000001.1, read as the reverse complement.
TTTGCACAAAGGCACCCAACGCGCGGACCCGAAACCGTGGGTTATCCGCCATCGATACTTCGCTGCCCATAGGTGCCTCGCCGTTCTCACCATTGAGCAAATCGAACCACAGCAAGATACGCTCGCCGGACGTACCGTAAACCTGTTTTTTGGCGACACCCTCCCAGATTGAATCACGGTCGCGGGCCGCTGAGTGCACAGCGATCAAACCGCCTGTGTAGTAAAACGACCCCATCCGATTGCGCCGACCAATGCCGCTCAAGAAGCTTTTATCGGCAACGGGTAAGGGCAGTACCGAAGACGCTTCAGCATCGTTGCCGCCCAGCCCAAACAGTCCCAGAGCGGGGCTGGCGCCAGATTTACCCACCTCTTTGGTATCGGTCATAATAGTGCGGTCAAATTGCTTATAGCCAGTTCCCGGCCGCGCCTTGTGCCCATCGCTAGAGGCCATAATGCCGAATCGAGCCCGCTGCGGGGCTCCTGGCTGACTGAAATCTCCCAGCGCCAACGCGTACTGCGTCGACTGCCGATTAACGTAGTACCAGGCAGGTAGAAAACTGTTGAGTAGCTGACCACAATTGCCCCAGTCCTCCAGCGATGCGCCCGCAACTACGCCACGGCTGCGGTCATCCAGTACCTCAGCGGCAAAACGTCGAGCATCGGCAGTGCGTTGCTCACATTCCGCCGCTAGCGGATCCTCGCAGCGCTGGCGTATCAGCTCACCGGCGCGTTGGCAGCAGGGAATGAAATCTGCCGTCGCCTCTGCGCACTCGTAACTGCCATCAGGGTTGGCGATACGCCGCTCAAAATCAGCGAATACTTCCGAATTGCCGTGCCCCGAAAAGGTTTCAATCAATGTCTGATAACGCGCATTGTGCTGCGGCATTTGGTTGGCAAAGTCAGCGTCGCGTGGATTGGTACGACCCCAAGCCAGACCGTGGGGAATGACTACCGCATCGTAACCAAGCTCGTCGAGCTTGCGATACAGGACGTCTGGCGTGGCCGCTACCTCGCGGCAGTCAGCCGGCAAATCAGCAGCGCTGACACCTGCAGGGCAGGTCGGCACAGTAACCGATTCCCGAACATAAGAGGCGAAATCCTGATAGCGGAAGAAGGCACTGTTGATGGACATTGCGCCCAAGGCGGGTGCTGGCATCATTTTGGCGATGGTGTGAATTTTCTGAGAGGAAATCGGTCGCAACGGCGTCACACCCGGCTCCCATTCCCTAAAAATGACGTTCTTGTGGCCATAATGGCCCTCTGCCTGATTAGCACCCTGAGACCACTCCCAACCGACAAAGGACACCATATCCGGATTTTGTGGATCACCAGACTGAGCATTACAGTCGCGAATGGCGTCAACACTGTCCTGCCAACTGCGCGGCGTCATGCCCTCGGCATGGTCATTGATACTCCAAAAATCCAACGCCGAGCAATACCGGGCAAAGTCGCAGGCATCAGCGGGCGTGACGACTTCCGAGTCCGTCATCATCGGCAGGCCAAACATAGCCGCGTCGATAGACCAGTTGGTGTGAACATGAAAATCCCCGAACAGGATTTCAGCGCTGCTTGCCGCTGCAAGCACAGGGTCGACTGTATCCGCTTGGGACATGTTTGCCGCAGCTACGTTTGGTGCGACCGGCATTAAGCGCGGGCCTGGAGTCGCCGGGGCAGATTCCCAGTGCGAGCCAAACGGGCCCAGGCCTAGCACCCACACACCCCCTGCGGTCACCGCCGTCAATGCCAACAAACCCAGCGCCAATTTCTTGATCATTCTTATTCCCCTGCTAGCGGTGAGGGCTGCTCGCCGCGCTCTCGGCCCAACCATAACGCACTGCTTTGGCCTCAAGACCGTCCGCAGCAGCTGCGTTCAGCGGACCAGTATATAGCCGCCAATCACCCCCGTTGTGGCGATAACCGATAGAAGCTCCCGTTGTCGCCGATTGTAATACCAGGGAATCGCCAATGAGGTTGAACTCAACCGCTTTGGTAACAGGCTCTTCACCCCCGGGCCAGAACCGCTCCGCCATCTCTGCCTCGCTGCTATCACTATAGTCGGTGATCGTCGCTTTATGGCGGGCTAAGGCATCACGCAGACGCTGCAGTATCTGGGCATAGGCCGGGTCTGCAGCCAGGTTCTGCAGTTCAAAAGGATCACTCTGGGTATCGAATAAGTACTCCGGCGGCCTTGGCTCAAACCATTGCCTTTGCTCAGCGTTCAGCTCACCGGCTGCCAGTGCACGCCAAAGTTCGCGCATACCATCGGCAGTATCGCGATATCCGAGGTGAAAACCTCCCGCCTGCTGATTATAGTTTTTGATGTACTTGTAACGCTTGTCACGCACCGCGCGCTGGCGGTCAGCTACTTCGTCGATGCGGTCACGCGCTGCAAAAACGTACTGCCGCGGCGCCTCTGCGCCGGGACCGGCAAACGCCCGGCCCTGAATAAACTCGGGTATCGGCACTCCGGCGAGGGACAGGATTGTAGGTGCCAAATCAACAAAACTGATCATCCGTGTTTCTACGCTGCCCGGTTCCACACCCTGGGGTCGCCACTTTTGCGGCCACCGAATGATAAACGGTACCTGCAGGCCGGAATCGTAGAGCTCGCGTTTAGCCCGGGGCAAACCGTCACCGTGGTCGGTGGTCCAGATCACAATGGTGTCATCGGCCAGTCCCGCCAGCTCCAACTGCTGCAACACCTCACCTACGTTGCTATCCATGGTGATGATATTGTTGTAATAGCGGGCAATATCCGTGCGCATTGGCAGGGTATCGGGGTAGTAAGGCGGCACCTCCACATCTTCTGGAAACACCTGATCTTCAGTATCCCAGTGGGCCATAATGTGGCTGATCTGGGCCATCAGGTGAGCCATCGAACGCGGCCACACCCAACGCGGGAATACGCCGCTCTCATGGGTGGAACCAAAATTCATGTAACCAAAAAATGGCTGCTCGGGCGGCAACTGCCATTTTGAAGAACGCTCGGCGCGGTCCCAGATGGTAAAAGGGTTAGGTCCCCAACCGGGCAATGGACCGGAAAACTGGTAGTCAAGTTTGACACTGGTAAAGGTGTAATAACCCGCGGCTCGCAACAGTTCAGGAAAGGCCTTTACCTGCGGCGGCGGCGTCGCCCTATAGGGAGCAGGCCCGCGAGTGTAGGCGCGCATGTGCTGCCCCCCCATCGACTCCTGAGCCATACCGGTAATCGTCGCCGCCCGGTTCGTTGCGCAGACACCGGACGCCGTATAGGCATTGGTGTAGCGCACCCCTTGAAGCGCCAGCTGATCCAGATTGGGGGTTATAGCCACCGGGTCGCCATAAGCGCCAATGCGCGGACTCAGGTCTTCCGCCATCAGTAAAAGTATATTAGGCCGAGCGACTTCTGCTGACGCCAGCAGAGGGGCCGCGCCCAGACTGAACAATACGGCGACTGCAGTCGCCGAGAGGCAGCGCCCAAACGCTTGTACACTGATGAATATTCTCATTGCCTGGACTCTCGCTATCACGGTCTGAACGCATTGCACCCCTGTGCACATTGACTTATTTCACCGGTAACCAACCACGCAGGTTGTTTCTGAACTCTGCATCGCGAGCCTCAAATGCTTCCTGTAAGCGCTGCATCTCAAGCGGATATTTTGCCGACACATCGTAGGACTCCTGCTGATCCTGAGCCAGGTCGAATAACCAGGGTCCCATAGGGGCCTTTAGATCCAAAGTTTTAGTGATACCGGTCGCACGCACGCCGCGCCTTCCATGGTACTTGAAGCGGGAATCACGCACGGCGTCCAATGTCGCGCCTGACTGACCATAGTAATAGATGAGCCGTTCGGCCAACTCACTCTCACCGCGCCAGAGCGGAGAAATATCGACGCCGTCGATAATGCGGTCAGCCGGCAAGGGCAGGTCCAGCACAGACAACAGGGTGGGAAACAGGTCCACCCCGGATATCGGTACAGTGCGCAGCTGATTGCCGCCGACGCTGGCAGGCCAGTGCACGATAAAGGGCACCCGCTGGCCGCCTTCCCAGGTCTGGTTCTTGCGGCCTCGATTAAAACCCGGACTGCCCTGATACCAGGGACCATTATCACTGGTAAAAATGATCAAAGTATTTTCCGTCAGCCCCTTGCGCTGCAGTGCGGCGAGTAATTCTCCGACACTGTGGTCAATATCTTCAACCACATCACCGTAGAGCCCGGCCTCGGATTTTCCAGACTGTTGCGGCGAACTGAATAGAGGTTCGTGCGGGAAATTGTGAGCATAGTAGAGAAAGAATGGAGTGGCCGTATCCTGAGACTCAACAAATTCAACCACTTCACGCGTATATAGGCCATTCATGCGCGTCTGATCCAGCTCAGCGGCTTCTTCAATATCACGATTGCGATACAGCGGAAACGGTTTCATATCGTTGGAATAGAGGCCTCCGTAATAGCTGTCAAAGCTGAAGTCATTCGGCAATGACGGCGCCACGTCACCCATATGCCACTTGCCCACCATAGCCGTGTTATAGCCGACCGCTTTGAGCACATCCGAGAGCATAATTTCCTCGGTTGGAATACGCGTGTTAAGGGCAGAAATTTTCTGCGCATTGGAAATAAAATGACCCTCGGGAAATACCACGTGACCGAGCCCGGTGCGGGGAGGGTAGCGCCCGGTCAGCATTGCTGCACGCGACGGTGAGCACACTGGAGAAGGCGAATAGTAGTGACTGAAGCGCATGCCATTTTGCGCCAGTGAATCTATATGGGGTGTTGCGATAGATTGCGCTCCATAGGCACCCACGTCGCCGTAGCCCAGATCATCAAGCAATATAATGACTATATTCGGGCGCTGGGCGGCCGTGCTAGAGCTCGCAGACAAAGACTGCAGATATTGCTGCTTCTGCGCCAACCGGTCAGCATCGTCCAGTTGCTCATAACCCAGCAGTTTGAGCACGGGGATCGCTATCGCGATCACGACCACTAAAAGCAAACCAAGGCCCAGCCATTTCCACACCCGCATACGCATTCCTATCCTTATTAAAGTATCACCTGACAAATTCAATCGTGCCGAGTATAAATTCCGGTTTAGCGGCTTCGCCACCAGCCGGATCAGTCGTCAGATAAACATCAAAGCGGCCCTCGATATCACTGACATCGTAACCGTAATAATCCAACGTTTCTGGCATACCCAAATTTTTATTTTCAATGTGGTGCGTGCCAATAGTGCGCCCGTCGGGCGACCCGAGTCGCAGGTTCAGGCTACCGCCACTGGTAATCAGACTACTGGTGGCAATTCCTAGTTTTACGCTGCGTATCTCACTGAGATCAAAATCCTCGAATAACAGGTAGGCAGGCTGCCCTTCGCGACTCAGATACAGGGCCAGTGTTACGTCTTCCGAGCCCTCCATTGGAACTGGTATCTGCATAATGGCATCGCTGCGGGCGTCGGCCGCGGTCGGGTCCACGACCGGTGGCATTAGTACTCGAGTGACAGCAGCGCGCGCGGTGCGGGCTCCAACAGCGCCACGATCTTCGTAGCTAGCCATCAGCAAATAGCGACCCGTATAGAGCTTACCCACCATATCATTCGCCAACGAATCATTCTGGTGGCGCTCAAAGTTCAAGGTCCCGGACAGGGGCAAACCGGCGGCAGCCTGCGCTTGCCCTCGCTCCATTATCCATTCCGCCATAGCGCTGGTCTGCGCCACTGACAGCTGCGGATGCCCGGGCATCGCGTAATCACCCCAAACGCCCTGACCTCCCTGTTGTATTTTCTCAGCCAAGGCGCTCACCGCACCAGCTTTACCCGCGTAGTGCGAGCGCAGCTCATTAAAGCTTGGACCTACTGACGCCGCATCCAACATATGGCAGGAGAGACAATCACTGGCTTCAATTTCCTGCCAGCCATCAGGCCCGGCAATGGCCTGGTGGCCCAGCTCTGCATTGGCTATATCCTTACCCTGGGGTACGTACTCCACGCTCACCCGCACCCGCTCGTCAGCAATACCACCGTCGCGTGTGCTGCCATCCTCGGTGTCGGTAACCGTTACCTGGTAATCGACGCTCACATCGTCCCAAAAGACCGAACCGTTGCCGTTACTGAAGGCGATGTCAATCTGCGGGCGATCATTGCCAACCTGCAACAGCACGCCGCTTTCACTGGAGACACCATCGGCGTCGGTTACCGTTAACTGCAGCTGGTAGTCGCCTGCCGTATCGGCGCTAAATGAAGCATCGGCGGTATCTGCGATATGCTGCACGACCCGACCATTTTTCAGCTGGTCCCAGGAGAAACTTAAGCTTTCGTAAGACCCGTTGCGGTCAAAGCTCTGCGAGCCCCGCAGTGTAGTGGAGAAAGGCACCGCGCCCACCCGCTCGTCCGCACTGGCAAGGACAACCGGCGGCGGATTATCATCACCGTAATACTCGATACGACTCAGGTAGGCATCATCGTTGGGGGAAAACCAGGCGCTGCCGTACTCGAGCACGTACAGCGAGCCGTCGGGGGCAAATTTCAGGTGAATGGGCGCCGAGTAAATACCGGGCTCAAGCAGTGGCTCTATCTTACGCACGCCGCCGTCATCATCCATGCTAACCGCCTGCACCCAGTGCCGCACCCATTCGTAGATAAACAGTTTGCCGTCATAGTAGGGAGGCAACTTGAGTGGGTTGGGAGGGTAGTCGTCATGGTAGTAAACCTGGCCGGCCATGGCAGAGCGGCCACCTTCACCCAGCTCCGGTAAACCCTCCTCCAGGGTATAGGGATAGCGCATCCAGGCGGGCTGCGCAGGGGGCAAAACCCTGGCCCCGGTATTGTTGCGTGAGCGGTTTTGCGGAGCGGCGGGATCGACCATGCCATCGCTCTCGGCGCTGCCAAAGTCATAGTAGGCATAAGGCTCGTTGTAGCCGATCACAAACGGCCAACCAAAATTACCCGCTTTATTGGTGCGGTTGAATTCATCGTAGCCCCAGGGGCCACGCTCACCACTGTAGTCACGGCTGTCAGGACCAACCTCACCCCAGTATAAGATCCCGGTGCGGCTGTCCACATCAAAGCGAAAGGGGTTGCGCAGCCCCATGGCGAATATTTCCGGGCGGCCGTTGGCGGCGTCAGTAAACAGGTTATCCTCGGGGGTGCCGTAACTACCGTCACTGTTGATGCTGATCCTGAGAATCTTGCCACGCAGGTCCTTGGTATTACCGGCACTGCGTGCGGCGTCAAAAACCGCACGCCCGGGCCGGTCATCATGGGGGCTGAAACCGCCTGACTCATGGGGGTTGGTGGTATCGCCGGTACTGATCCAGAGGTTCCCCTGCGGCCCGAACACCAGGGTACCGCCGGTGTGATTCTGCCGCCCGGCTTCGGTCGGTATCTCCAGAATTACCTGCTCACTGGCATGCTCAACGCCGTCCTCTGCCAGACGATAGCGCGACAGGCGGTACGCAGCACCTTCGGCTACCAGCACATTCCTGAATATATACAGCCATTGATTACTGCTGTAATCCGGGTCAAAGGTAAAACCGATCAGCCCATATTCGCCCTCATCGGTTACCTCGAAGCGGGCCACCTCGACGGACCGCTGCAGCTGCGGGTCGTAACGCAGCAACTCGCCCCGGCGCTGGATAAAATAGAGCTCACTGGCGGGTGTGAAGGCCATCGCCATAGGCTCATTGAGCCCGGAATCCAGGATCACCCGCTTCATTCGCCAGCTCTCCGGGCGCGCTTTGCTGTAATCCAGCTGCCCATCACCCATTGCCCAGGCGAGGCCAGCCCACAGATGCTCGCGCACGGCAGGGTCTGAGAAGCTCTCCGGGCGGTGACCAAAGTTGGTGTAAAAAGAACGCCCACCATCAAAGTTCTGATACCAGGCCACGGGATGTTCGGCGCCCATTCTGCCGCCCTGGTAGGTATTCTCATCGATGCGCAGCAATACCGAGATCTTGTCGCTAAGCCGCTGGTAGTCATACCACTCATCGGTAAATTCGAAGGCGGCGGGAAACATGGCGGTCAGCTCACTGTCGCTGTCAGCCACCTGCAAGAGACCGCTCTGGACATTGGAGGGGTCACTGGGGTGGCTCAGGAAGGCCGCCCCCAGCAGCCGCGTATACCAGGGCCAGTCATTGGCTTTCCAATGGGTATCGGCGGCGGCGTGAATGCCGACAAAGCCGCCGCCAGCCTGAATATAGCGTTCCAGAGCTTCCTGCTGCGGCCGCGCCAGCACCATGCCAGTGGTGTTGAGGAACACCACTGCCTGAAATTGCTGCAACTCTGTTTGGCTGAAAATCTCGGCGTCTTCAGTGGCCACCACCGCGATGCGATGCTCGCCCGCCACTTCGGTGAGCGCGGCAATGCCCGCCGCTATGGAATCATGACGATACTCAGCCGTTTTGCTGAACACCAGCACCTGTGCCAGCGGCGGCCGCTGCAGGTACCACCAGGCTGCTAGCAGTAAAAAAAATGCCGCTGTAATGGCGATAGTTATAACTTTTTTCATTATTATCCAGACTTGGTCGGCAGCGACGTCAGCTTAGTCTGGCTGAAATCGATCACATTGTCTCTACTATGGTAGGCTGCTGTGGACTCATTATGCGTACCGCTGCGGCATGAAGCTATGGCGCAATCAGGCGCATAGCAATCGCAACCACGGGGGCTGGAGTAAGACCATGCAATGGATACTCATTATTTTTTTTTCGCTGCTGGCGCACGCGACAATCGCAGCGCCGCCCAATGTGGTCTTCATACTGACCGATGACCAGCGCGCAGACGCCGTCGGCTACCACCCCAACTCCCTGCTGGGAATACAAACCCCACATATAGACCGCCTCGCCACCGAAGGCGCGCGCTTTGACAATATGTTTGTCACCACCTCATTGTGCTCACCGAGCCGGGCCTCTTTTCTATCCGGAACCTATACCCATACCCACGGCGTCTACAACAACTTCACCGACTATCCACATCAGCTACAGAGCTTTCCGCTGCTGCTGCAGAAAGCTGGTTACACCACGGCCTATATCGGCAAATGGCACATGGGTGAAGACGACGACAGTCGTCGGCCCGGCTTTGACTACTGGGTCACCCATAAGGGCCAGGGCAAGTACTACGATACGGTTTTCAACGTCAACGGCGAGCGCAAAACCGTGGCCGGCTACTATACCGACCGCGTCACCGACATGGCGCTGGACTGGCTGGCGCAGCGGCCCACCGAACAGCCCTTTGCACTGTTAGTTGGACACAAGGCACCGCACGGACCCTTTGTACCGGAGCCGCGTTACGCCAATCGCTACGACGATGTGCCTTACCCCTATCCGGCGAGCAGCTTCCAGCTGGATGACAAGCCAGCCTGGATCCGCGAGCGGCTGCCCACCTGGCACGGCATCTACGGACCGCTCTATGGCTTTCGGGACAACTTCCCCGACGACCGTCCGCAGGCGGTAGTCGACTTCGAGCAATTTGTGCGCAGCTATGTCGCCACCATCAACTCGGTAGATGATTCCGTGGGCCGCATATACGCAGCGCTGGAGCGCAGCGGCGAACTGGACAACACCATATTTGTATTCGCATCCGACAATGGTTTTCTGTTCGGCGAGCATGGCATGATCGACAAACGCACCATGCATGAGGCCAGTATTCGAGTGCCATTAGTGGTGCGTTACCCCACTAAGATTTCCCCGGGAACTGTTGTTAGTGAGCACGTACTTAGCCTGGATGTAGCGCCATCCCTGATAGAGATGGCTATTAACCAGCAGATGGCGAATATACAGGGGCGCTCTTGGGCGGGGCTGGTCAGCGGTACAACGACCGTTTGGCGGGATGCTTGGCTGTATGAATACAACTACGAAACTCAGTTTCCCTACACCCCCAACGTGCGCGGTATTCGCCGCGGAGATTGGAAATACGTCGCCTACCCCCACGGCGACAATGGGCCACTGCGGCATATGGAAGAGCTCTATCAAATGGCTGCTGATCCTGGCGAATCTCGTAATTTGGCGCAAGATCCAGACTCAGCCGCGCAGCTGACAGAGATGCGCGCAGCGCTGGCAACGCTGCTAAATGCCACGGGCGCCGACCCTGACGTTATGCCAGTCGATCAAGGCATCCGCGGCGAATTGCCAGAGGAATCGATTCGCTAAGGTTCTACTTTCAACCTTGGCAGTGCGTACGGTGGACCCTCACTCAGCCCCGACTTTGCGTACCGATACTGCCAGCGCATGCGTCACCCGAATGCGCACTTCGTCACCTACCTCGACTAATTCCATCGGCACGTCGCTGGAGACGTGAATAGTCTCCACGCTGCCATCCTCGTACTGCAGGGTAGCCTGACGCTTGGTCAGGTTCAGTTTCAGCACATCGGCCTTAACCATAAAGGTCTCTACCGTACTAATCGACGGTTTTTCACCCTCAGCAGCCACTTCAACAGCTACACCCTGTGCCGCCTCCGGCGTTCCCTTGGGGGTAACGACAATGGCGACGGAGTCGAGATATTCCATCACAATTCGATCACGAGGTTGAATCTGATCAAAGTTGATCACCTCATCACCCACCTTGGTGGTAAAACGACGGCCAGACGCATCAATTAATTTTAGTTGGCGCATTTCCATATCCACCGCTTCGACAATCGCAGCGGTTCTGATCACACTGGTAGTAATACGGGCAGGCTTAACGGCAACATGCGAGTCCGCCTCAACCGCCGGAGAAACGCCAGCCAGCGAGAGAGAAAGCACTGCCAGCCCCAGCAAAGTGTTGCCGCTGTTGGTCAGGCGCTGCCGACGGAACAACAAAGCTGCACCCAAAAACACCAGACCGGCCAAACCTATGGTCGGCAATAAGCTGGCGGTCTTGGGCAACATAGGCGCCGGCTCAATCTCAGTAGTCACCAGGATATTGCTCTCTGTGACCAATATAACTTCTTCAATATCGGGTTTTGCAAACTCACTAACCGCCAGGTAAATACGTATTTCCTGTCCGCGCACCAGGTCCCGCACCCGAGTCTTGCGACCCTCGACCAAAACCCTGGCCGCAGAATCCGGAGACACCTTAAACGTATGATCCGTTGCGGGCAGATAAAGCGTCGCTGTGGAGCCCCTGACGCGGCGAACCTCAGCGGTGAACTTGCCGTACAGTTCTCCCTCTCTTTCAACAATAGCTTCACAGGCGCCGATGAGATCGGGGAAACGCTCCAGCGCCTCAGGCGATGGCTTGAAGTCAGCACAGGCCAACTCGGACATCTGCTGGGCAAAAGAAGGCGGCGCTATACCAATAAGCAGGGCCGCGATGAGTGCATAAAAAGGTTTCATAGGTAATTCCTTGCTAGTTGCTTCTCAAAAGCTAATTGACTGAAGAATTAGTGAGCCCACCGGAGCCTAATAGCGGCAATAAAGGTGAGCTCTGAGCTGCCCTGTAAAGTCGGACTCGGACGCTCGCTGAGCTAAATACGGGTAACTCCGTTAGTATAGACTACGCTATGTGAACAGTCAGCTACGGACACCCCCATGAAAAACTATTTGATTCAACTCAGCTTGGCGCTTGCTACTACTGTATTCGCTCTCCACGCTTCTGCGCTCGACCCTAGTAGCTCCAGCGCTGAGATCGAAGTAATTATGGACGAGATGTTATCCGGCCAGCGAGAGCACTTTCACTCGGTTTCCATAGAGACCCAGTCGGTGCTGTCACTGTTGTATGAAAGCAGAGATTACCGCCCTGCCTGGGCTGATCAACAAGTCACTCTGGATATCCTCGGTTTACTGCGCGACAGCTATTTGGAGGGCCTTGATCCAAACGACTATCACTACGATCATTTACTGGAAATGGCTGATCAGCTGAGCGGGCCGGAACCACCTGACGGACGCGCATTAGCTTCCTTTGACGTTTTACTGTCCGACGCAGTGCTGCTATACGCGCGCCACATGCTGGAGGGCAAGGTCAATCCTGAGCCTGTGGAATACGCCTGGAATTACTCACGCCGGGATTTCCTGCCAGAGAATATTGTGCAAAATCTCAACGCAGCCATAGAGAACAAAACAGCTGTCAGCATTTTGCGCAATCTGCCGCCAGGTAGTTGGTTTTATCAGCAACTGCGAGACAGCCTGGCGTTCTACCGGGCGAAGGCTGCTGGCGGAGAGGCGCCGCCGTTATCCACGCACACCGTGTTAAGACCAGGCGATTCAGGAGCCGCCGTTGCGGCACTGCGAAATCGATTAGTCCAACTAGAGTTTCACCCGGATATGACGCTGAGCAAGCCGGAGTTTTTCGGCTCACGATTACAAAAGGCGGTGGCACAGTTTCAGGCCATGCATGGGTTGGATGCCGACGGTATTGTCGGCGCAAAAAGCTATCAAGAGCTTAATATTCCGGCAGCGGCAAGAGTTCAGCAGATTCGTATCAATATGGACCGGATCCGGTGGATACAGGATGACGTTAACAGTGATTTCGTCGTGGTCAATATCCCCGGCTTCGAACTTTATTATATTGAAAACAATCAGGTGAGCTGGCGCACTGAGGTAGTGGCAGGAAAGGTGACCACCGAAACGCCCATGTTTAAGGCCCAAATCAAGTACCTGGTGGTCAATCCGACCTGGACAGTCCCTGCCAGCATCATTCGGCGCAGTCTGTTCCACAAATTTGCGACAGACCCTGCTTACGCGCGGGACAACAACTTCTTACTCTATGACCGTGACGGTAACGAAGTACCCACAGATCTGATTCCTTGGGACCAGGTCAGTGCTGCTCGCTTTCCCTACCGCGTGGTGCAGCAACCTGGCCCCAAAAATGCGCTGGGCACGATCAAATTTATGTTTCCGAACCGTCATGCGATTTACCTCCACGACACGCCAAACCGCGAGCTATTTCAGCGCACCAGCCGGGCTTTCAGCGCAGGTTGTGTTCGGGTTGAAAACCCACTCGAGTTCGCCGACCGGTTACTAGGAGGCACATGGGAGCCAGCGGCTATTCAGGCCGCGGTCGACAGCGCTGAACTGCAAGTCATTCACTTACCAGAACCGATCGATGTGCTGCTGATGTATTGGACCGCTAGCCCGACTGCCAGCGGTCGCATCAAGTTTAATCCTGACATCTATAATCGCGACCCCGCGGTCATCAAGCGCCTCAATGCTCCGCCTGTTTGGAAAAACATCTGAATGCGCCCTCTGCCAAGCCGTTATCTGGTCATCCTCATCCTGCTAACCCCAGCCAGCGCCAGCGCCATTGCCCCTATCCCTATCACAGCGCGAGGGCTGGAGGTCGATCTGGCGATCTTCAGTCTGTTCCTGACGCCAGAAGAGGAGATTACTATTGCAGTAAACACTGAGCAGTCAATGCGGGTCGAGGCACCGGGTATGAGCATACAGCAGGTCAGGCAACAAACCGGACAGCTGCTGCAAGTGCGAGCGCCAGCAGCACCCGGTATTTACCCGATGCATCTGAGCAGCGAATCTGGTGCGGCTGCCAGCCAAATTAATATCATAGTGCTGACGCCTTTTGCGAATCTGAGAGACGGCATGCTCAATGGCTACCGCGTAGGAGAATACCCGCAACCGCGTCAGGGCAAGGCCACCTACTACGCGCAACCAACAGGCTTTATCGAAGTCACCGAAGCCAACATGGCCACTCAATTGACTCCCCATTTCACACTGGCGCAATTTCTATGCAAGCAGGAAGCGGGTTTCCCCAAGTATCTGGTATTGCGAGAAAACTTGCTGGTATTGCTGGAAGATGTGCTGCAGCACGTCAACTCACAGGGCTTTTCTGTCGCTACCTTCGGCTTCATCAGCGGCTATCGCACCCCTTGGTATAATCGAAAAATTGGCAACGTGACCTATAGCCGACACATTTATGGTGACGCCGCCGACATCTACATAGACCAGGACCTCAACGGCAGAATGGATGACCTGAACCTCGATGGTGCTTATGACGGCAAGGATATGGAGCTGTTTTTTGCACTGGTAGAACAGCTCAGAGATAACTCCCCAGGGAGTGTTTTGCCGAGCGGCATTGGCCGTTATAAGCCTAACCGTCGCCACGGCGGGTTTATCCACGTGGATACGCGCGGGTACCCGGCGCGCTGGTAGCCACTATGGTGCGATCGCAAGATCGGTAACGGAACTTTTGGAGAGCCAAGAAAATTAAACCGCCGGCTGTTTTAGAGGACCACCCAGACCTACTATTTCATTCGGCAAACCACTACACTGCCGCAAACTATAATAATACTTTCAGGGGTAACCGTATGAAACTATCCGTCACCAGTCGGGCACTTCTGCCCGCCATCTTTGTATCCCTACCTATCACTATGCCGCAAGCCGTAGCCCAGGAAAGAATGGCGCTGGAAGAAGTGATTGTCACCGCCCGCAAGCGCGAGCAAAGTCTGCAGGATGTGTCAGTCGCGGTGACCGCGCTGACCGATACAGCAATTGCCGAGGCACAGATCTACACCTCGGAAGACCTGGTGCAACTAGTGCCATCGTTAACCTTCCAACAGGGCTCCAACCCGCGCCAGAGCTCGTTCAATATTCGCGGTATCGGCACCCAGAGTTTCAGCACCGGGGTTGAGCCCAGTGTTTCCACCATGCTCGATGGTGTGGTCATGGGCCGCTCTGGCCAGGCCTTTATGCAACTGCTGGATGTAGAACGAGTTGAAGTACTGCGCGGCCCCCAGGGCACGCTGTTTGGTAAAAATGCCAGCGCCGGTGTTTTGCATATCATTACCAAGGACCCGACTGAGGAATTTTCCGGCGAGGTAATGGCGGGCGCCGCTGAAAATAACGAATACCGGGCCGGTGCTACGATCGCAGGGCCGATTACCGACAATTTGGGTTTCCGGCTTTCCGCCTCCGGCTCAGACGTGGACGGCTGGATCAAGAACTACTACGACGGCGAAGACCTCAATAATTCCAAGGATTACAGCGTGCGCGGCAAATTGCGCTGGGACGTCAGCGACACTGTGCAAATCAAGTGGAGCAGCGACTATAGTGACCTCGACTGTAATTGCACAGTATCGACTATTCGCAGCCTGGAGCCCTTTAATGGCAACGATGCGCAGATACAAGGCATCCTCGACGAAATAGACCCGGTGCAGGTGGGCGAGGAAAACATCGAAACCAACGTCAATTCAGAGAACTACACCGACTGGGAGTCCTGGGGCCACGCACTGGAGGTCAACTGGGATATTGGCGAGTTCACACTGACCTCAATTACCGCTTATCGTGAATTTTCCGTCGCCGCCAGTATCGACAATGACAATCGCCCGACGACCCCTCTCGGCTTTGACCAGGACGGCGGCACCGAACAAGAGCAATTCACCCAGGAGCTGCGCCTGGCCTCACCCGCCAGCGACCGACTCAATTACGTGGTGGGTTTGTATTACTTTGACCAGAAGGTCAGCCGTCAATTCAGGCGCAGTTTTGAGTTTGCGCCAGGCCTCCCGGGAGTAGGAATTTCTACTTTTGCCGTGGACACCACCAACTGGGCCGCCTTCGGCGAAATCAACTACAGCTTTAACGATGCCTGGCGTATGGTCCTGGGCGCACGCTATACCCAGGACGACCTGAAATATGTGTTTGGCCGCACCCGCGAGGGCTTAGCCGTAGGCATTCCGGCTCCGGTAGAACCCACGCCAGGAGAAACCGACAATGATGACCTGTCCGGTAAGCTCGCCCTGGAGTGGAGCTTCAACGATGACGCTATGCTATATGCCAGCTACAGCCAGGGCTATAAAGGTCCCGCGTATGACGTCACCTTCGGCACCGACCCCACCACGCTGGAGCCGGTCGATCCGGAAACCTCAGACGCCTATGAGCTGGGCATGAAAAGCGTCTGGTTCGATAACCGCTTAATCCTCAATGCCGCCCTGTTCATGACCGAGTTTGAGAACTTCCAGGGCCAGGCCTTCTTTGATCCTGACGGCGACCCCGGCTGCGCACCCGACAACCCCGGCTGTGACCCCGATGACCAACCCGGCAGCTTTTTACTGGTTAATGCTGGCGAAGTGGAAACCAAAGGTCTGGAAGTCGACTTTACCGCACTCGTCACCGATAACTTTCGCCTTTACGGTGGTTTCGCCTTTATCGATGCCGAGATCACCGACTACCGGGGCGGCAATTGCAGCTTTGGCCAGACATTCAGGGGGGAGTGCCCGGATGGCACCCAAGATCTGTCGGGCGGCGTCATGCCCCATTCACCAGACTGGAAAGTCGCGCTTACCGCACAGTATAACTGGGAGCTACCAACCAGCTTTGACCTGATCCTGCAGGGTACCTACAAAGCCCAGGATGATGTGCTGTACAGTCTGTCCCAGGACGAGTTCACCTGGCAGGATGGCTACGGCACGCTGGACCTCTCAGCCAAACTGGCCGACCGGGATGCGCGCTGGGAAGCGACGGTCTACGTGAAGAACGCGACCGACGAATGGCACGTCAGCGGCATTGGCTCCAACATCTCGCAGTTTCTGCCCAACGGCTATATCCATAGTGTGCCGCTGAACTACCAGCGTCGCTTTGGCGCTGAGGTTCGCTTCCGCTGGTAGAGCACTCGCCCTGTGGGGTCTGGCTGGCCGCGTCGAATTTATTCGACCATACCCAGCACCCCCCACAGGACATTTTAGCCCTACAGCAGGCGGAACAAATTCTGCCTCACAGTGAACACCAGCCAGCTCCCTGGGCGCCCGAAACCAGCCCCGGTTCAGTTTGTACAACTACACCGCATTGAATTTAAAAGACTTTTCCCTGGGCGCACTCCCGCATTCGGGTTGCTTTCAGCTACAATAGCGCTCCAAATTTTTAACCAACACAACAACAACGGTGAATGCCTTGAGTAATAACGCCAATACCATCTACTACACCCTAACCGACGAAGCACCCTCGCTCGCCACCTGCTCACTGCTGCCCATCGTGCGCGTGTTCACTGGCAGTGCCGGTATTGACGTCAAGATCAGCGATATTTCACTGGCTGGCCGGGTACTCTCAGCATTCAATGACAGACTCAAGCCAGAGCAACAAGTGGTAGACGGTCTGGCCTTCCTTGGCGAGCTGACTCAGGACCCGGACGCCAATATCGTCAAGTTGCCTAATATCAGTGCCTCGGAGCCGCAGCTGCAAGAGTGCATCACCGAGCTGCAGGGCCAGGGCTATGACATCCCTGATTTCCCGGAAAACCCCCAAACTGAAGAAGAGTTGGATATCAGCGCCCGCTACGCCAAGACTTTGGGCAGCGCCGTCAACCCGGTATTGCGCGAGGGCAACTCTGACCGTCGTGCTCCGGCGGCAGTAAAAGCCTTTGCCCGTAAATTCCCCCATTCCATGGGCGAATGGAGTAAAGCTTCGCGCACCCACGCCGACTATATGCGCGGCGGTGATTTTTTCTCCAGCGAGCAATCCGTCACCATGGACTCGGCTACCGATGTGCGCATCGAGTTTGTCGCCCCAGACGGCACCGTGACGCTGAAAAAGGAACTGGCACTGGAAGCCGGAGAAGTTCTTGATGCCATGTTCATGAGTGGTGATCAGCTGGAAGAGTTTTTTGAAGCCAGCATGGAAGATGCCAAGCAAACCGGCGTCATGTGGTCACTCCACGTTAAGGCCACCATGATGAAGGTGTCACACCCCATCGTTTTCGGCCACGCGGTTAAAGTGTTTTACAAAGACCTGTTTGCCAAGCATGGCGAACTGCTCAAAAAACTGGGCGTCAACGTTAACAATGGACTGGGCAGTGTCTACGACAAGATTGCCGACCTGCCGCGCTCGCAGCGTGAAGAAATTGAAGAGGACATCCAGGCCTGCTACGCCGCACGCCCGGAACTGGCGATGGTTGATTCAGTGAAGGGTATTTCGAACCTGCACGTGCCTAGCGACGTTATTGTCGACGCCTCCATGCCAGCCATGATTCGCAGCTCGGGCCAGATGTGGGGCCCGGATGGCAAGCTCAAGGACACCAAAGCGGTCATGCCTGAGAGCACCTACGCGAAGATCTACCAGGAAGTTATCAACTTCTGTAAAACCAATGGTGCCTTCGACCCTACTACCATAGGCACTGTGCCAAATGTGGGGCTAATGGCCAAGAAAGCCGAAGAATATGGCTCGCATGACAAAACCTTTGAACTGAATACTGCGGGCACCATGCGCGTCGTCGACAGTGACGGTAGCGTGCTCATGCAACACAGCGTTAACGCTGGTGACATCTGGCGTGCCTGCCAAACCAAAGACGTCGCTATTCGTGACTGGGTCAAACTCGCAGTAAGCCGCTCACGCAATTCCGCTACCCCGGCCGTATTCTGGCTTGATCCTGAGCGCGCCCACGACCGTGAGCTCAGCAAGAAGGTGACTGCCTATCTGCAAGAGCACGACACCGAAGGTCTGGATATAAGACTACTGGGCTACGTGGAAGCTATCAGGCTTTCCATGGAGCGCATGGTACGCGGCCTGGATACCATTTCGGTAACTGGCAACGTACTTCGCGATTACCTCACCGACCTGTTCCCGATTATTGAACTCGGCACCTCAGCCAAGATGTTGTCGATAGTACCCATGCTGAACGGCGGCGGAATGTATGAAACGGGCGCAGGTGGTTCAGCACCCAAGCACGTTCAACAGATTCTGGAAGAGAACCATCTGCGCTGGGATTCACTGGGTGAATTTCTGGCACTGGCGGTTTCACTGGAAGATATGGGTATGAAGCAGGGCAACGCCAGCATTCAACTGCTGGCCAGCACGTTGGACAAGGCTACCGGCAAGCTACTGGAGAACAACAAATCGCCTTCACGCAAGACCGGTGAACTGGATAACCGTGGCAGTCATTTCTTCCTCGGTATGTACTGGGCACAGGAGCTTGCAGCTCAGACAGAGGACGCAGCGTTAGCGGCCAAGTTTGCACCTTTTGCAGAGAAACTCGCAAACAATGAGACTCAGGTACTGGGTGAATTAGCCGAGATACAAGGCGTGCCCGCGAAAATCGAAGGCTACTATCACGCCGAACGCGACATGGTAAAAGAAGTCATGCGCGCCAGCCCAACGCTGAATGCGCTGTTGGCGGAAATGGCCAGCTGACGGAACGAGGGCTTGGCTAAGCCAGGCCCTCATTCATATCAGCACGTTAACCGGGGCAGAAAATGCGCAGGCTTTACTGCTGACAAAATTGCGCAGCCGCGAATACACCCGCTCCTGGTCGCCGGCCGGGATACCGAACATAAGCCCGTCGTAATAGCCCAGTGCCTTGGCGTAAATGGCATCACTCTCCTGCTGATCAAAACCTTCCAGCACCTGCTCGGTAAGATTACCGTACTCAGTCTTGGAGACATATCCCAGCGATTCCTCTGCGAGTACGCATGCCAGCTTGCCCGAAGCGGCAAACTCTGCGGGGCCCATTGCCAGCGAACGCACCTGCATCGAAAATGTCAGACCGCCAGCTAACACTGCAAAAGTGATTAAGCGCACCATAACCAACCCTAACTAAATCATATAGGGCGAACCTTAGCGACCCTCTATGACAGGTTTGTTACCGCGACGTGACAGCCTCAGCCAGACCCCCCAAAATTTTCGCTAAACCCCTTATATGAACTTTTTATGACGGTTATGTAACAAATGGGTGAAGCGGAGTAACATCGTGCTTAAGGTTTAAACAATAAACGGTTCGTTGTGAAACGACAGAGAGGTAACCTGTGAAAATAACGATTACGCTGATGGCTGGCTTGATCACCACACTGATGGCCGCGGGCGCAAGTGCCGAGACAAACCGGGACTGCGTACTCGAGGGTACGGTCAAAAAACAGCAGTCCGACAGCAACAAGGTCTACGTCGCATTCCATTCCTACAAGGCAGCCGAAGACGGTGCCAACTGCCATATCCGCAAAGGTGAAAAGCTAGACTTCAAGCAACCTGCAGGCTCTGACATTACCTCAGCCAAACCCGGCGCTAAAGTCGAGTACCGGTATACTGAGGACCGCGAAGACGGAGACCGCTGGAAACTGCGTAAAGTGTCCAGCTAAACCCGTTCGCACTGCAGCCCACCCTAAAAACTCGCGCCTGCATTCAACCAACCGAGATTGGCGACATATCAAACCCTGAACAAATTGATGACCCTAATCAGGCCTGTAAGCCCCGGCTAAAAAACCGGGCATTGAAGATATAGTCTGCTAGATCAGGGGCCCGGTTGGGTTTGCGACACTCGCGAAACTCTCCTTTGCGTTGTTTGTAAGAACTTAAGGTGTAATCCGTCTCCCGTGCAATACTTAGCCGGGGCCTTGTGTTATAACTTCGGCGCCGCCGGTACCGCGAGAGCGATCATAGAGCCAGATTGCGCCGAACACCGGTAGCAGTAGCAGCGGTACAACAGCAACTGCCTGGAATGATTCTACCGACGCGTAACGCAACACCTCTGCCATTGCCTCTGGCGACAGTCCCGCCAGCTTATCAGCGCCACCAGCTGCCTCGGCTTTCGCGTTGTCGAAAATAGCGCCCATGCGCGGCAGCACAAACTGAATTGCCATACCACCGGCAAAACCCATCAGCCCCATAGCCACAGCCCCACCCTTGGGAAAACGCTCAGAGGCAATTGCCAGCATCGTTGGCCAGATGAAGGCGATGCCTGCACCCCACACCGTGGCCGCCGCAAATGCAGCAATGGGCGAAGTGGAGATACTCAGCAGATACAAACCAATGCCAGCTGCCAGACAACCGACAAACAGCAATCCCACCGAGGAAATACGGGCGACGATAGGACCCGCGAAATGGCGCATGATAAACATCAAAGCGCTGACGTAAACCAATAACAAAATGCCCTGCATACCAACAATATTGGACAGCGAAATATTCACCCACTGGCCCGGCGCCAGCTCGGCTGTCGCCGTTAAATACATGCAGCACCAAAATACCCAAAACAGCGGACGTTTCAGTAGCTCCATAATCATGCCGGTGTAACTGACTCCGGCGGCAACCCGCTCAGTGACCGGGAACACCGAGCTAGCCACCATCCAGGCCAATACCAGAGCCGGCAACATCAATACGAACATGTTCAACTGCCACGGTAAACCGAGTGCAGTAATCGCTACCCCTAGCAGGCCGCCCACCACAATACCGGCAGGCCACCAGGCGTGAAGGATATTCAGACGATGCGTTTTTTCCTCCGGATAGAGCGCGGCAACCATAGGGTTGGCCGCGGCCTCGACTGCGCCCCAGCCCAGACCGGTCAACAACAGGCTGACCAGAACCATAGTCTCAACCGACGCACCTGTGGGATTGAGCGCCGCCATCAATAAGCCAGCTGAGCCAGCGATATATCCCAATGCAGACAATAGCAGCATGCGCTTCATACCCACCACATCAACTAATGCGCTGCCGAACAATAAGGTCAGAGCAAAGCCGGTGAAGGTAATGCCCAAGGCTTCCCCAACCATGGACGCTGAATTCGCCAGATCGATTTTGTCGTAGATATCAGTCTGCAGGTTGGGAGCAATATTGGCGCGCACGGCAAAGCCCAACCCAATCATAAAAATCGACAAATTGCCTACGTAATACAGTTTCTTACGATCTACCGAACTGCTGGTCATGGTATACCCTTATTTTTATTAGCTATGTGACAGTGCAGGCTGCGGCGCTCACAAGGGCCTACTATGGACCGGTTTCCACCCTTGCAACGCCCCCTAATTCGCTTAAACGCAGCATAAGTCCTTGCTAACGACCAGGCGCTTGCTAAAACCCGCACGGCGACTCACAATCTAGCGGATAACTACAAGCTCTTCAATCGCTACCGATTCGTACCCTGGGAGCACACTCAGCTATGACAGAACAACGACAACGCCATGATCTGGTGATTTTTGGCGGTAATGGCGATCTGGCACTACGTAAATTGCTACCAGCGCTGTATTACCTGGAAGCGGCGAATTTGCTCGACCAGCTAGAGCACATCATCGGAGCCAGCAGGGCAGAGTTCAATTCGCCCCAGTACCGCGATTTAGTCGCAGAGCAGCTGCAGAAGTACCTGCCTGACGAAGATTGGGACGAAGAGGTCTGGGCCACTTTTTCTGCTCGGCTGGAATTTGTCACCGTAGATGCCAACACAGCTAGCGGCTACCAAGCCCTGGCAGATTTCAATCTTCAGCGGCGCCCCTGCATCTACTACCTCGCAACACTGCCGTCGTTGTACGGTGCAATCTGCAGTAACTTACAAAGCAGCGGGGTGCTCACAGAAAACTCGCGCGTGGTACTGGAAAAGCCGCTGGGTCAGGATCTGGAGTCCTGCCAGGAAATCAACAGCGCTGTGGCTGAAGTATTTGACGAGCTCGCCACTTTCCGTATCGATCATTACCTGGGCAAGGAAACTGTTCAGAACCTCATCGCACTGCGCTTTGGCAACCCCATGTTCTCGCACCTGTGGAGCCATCACTATATCGACAGCGTACAGATCACTGTCGCAGAAAGCCTAGGGGTAGAAGGCCGAGGCAGCTACTATGCAGAAGTCGGCGCCTTGCGCGACATGGTGCAAAATCACCTGTTACAAATTCTCTGTCTGGTTGCCATGGAGCCACCAAACAACCTCGACGCGGATGCGATTCGCGATGAAAAGGTCAAAGTACTCACCAGTCTGCAGGGTATGGACAAACATCGCGTGCGCGAAGACACCGTACGCGGGCAGTATGCCGCCGGACAGATGGATGGTGAGGCCGTACCGGGTTTCCTTGATCAGGAGGAATATCATGACTGTGCTCTTACCGAGACCTACGTGGCACTGAAAGCAGAAGTCGTTAATTGGCGCTGGTCCGGAGTACCGTTCTATCTGCGCACAGGCAAGCGCTTGGCCCAACAGTTCTCTGAGATCGTGATTGAGTTCAAGCCGCAGGTCCACTCCATATTCCCCTATAACAGCAATGAGGAATTACGTAATCAGCTGGTTATGCGCCTACAGCCGGAAGAAAACGTGACTCTGTATGCCATGAGCAAACAGCCGGGGTTGGGGTCAGGTATGTCACTGCAACCTACTGCGCTGGATCTGACGGGTAAACAAAAGTCGATAGGCCGCAGCAACGATGCCTATGAGCGCCTACTACTGGACGTGATCAACAACGACCAAACGTTGTTCATGCGCAGAGACGAAGTGGAAAATGCCTGGCGCTGGGCCGATACCATCGTTGAAAGCTGGGAGCAGAACGGCAAGAAGCCCAAGCTCTATAAGGCCGGCAGTATGGGCCCGTCATCGGCTACCAGTTTGATCGAGCGCGATGGTCGCAGCTGGCATGAATAATCTACGCGAGTTCGACTCCCGCCAGGCACTGCATGACGCACTGTCAGCACTCATCTGCGAACAACTGGAAGGTGGCATCAAGCAGCGCGGCACCGGTCGGCTTATCGTCTCCGGGGGCAGCACCCCAATACCGCTGTTTCATCAATTGGCAAAGACAACCTTCGACTGGCAGAACGTGTCGGTGTGTCTTGCGGATGAGCGACTCGTACCCGCAGACCATCCGCGCTGCAACGCCAGCATGGTGCAACAAGAGTTGTTGCAAGAGAAAGCAGCAGCCGCAGCATTTTTAAGCCTCAGCGAGGCAGCCCAAACCTGGGACACAAAGCCCTTTGCCGATATAACACTGTTGGGTATGGGGAATGACGGCCATACGGCATCGTTGTTTCCTGACGCGCCCGAGCTGAAGTCGGCCCTGAACGGGGACCAGCCTGTTTATACCATGACACCGCCCAGCCAACCCGAAGCACGTGAGACTTTTGGTTTGCAGACCCTCTGTGCCAGCCAGCAATTGGTATTACACATCGAAGGCGAGGAAAAGTATCGCGTGTTGCAGGAGGCGATGAATGATTCAGCCACTACCAGTCTACCCATTCGGACTCTGATAGAAGCGGCACACTCACATATCACTATATTTTGGGCACCCTGACATGACAATAGACGCAGTAACCAAGGTTACCGAACGCATTATTGAGCGCAGCCTTGAGAGCCGCGCGGCCTACCT
Source organism: Candidatus Litorirhabdus singularis (assembly GCF_026262625.1). Taxonomy (GTDB): domain Bacteria; phylum Pseudomonadota; class Gammaproteobacteria; order Pseudomonadales; family Halieaceae; genus Litorirhabdus; species Litorirhabdus singularis. Next base: position 949,299 of record NZ_SHNN01000001.1, on the reverse strand, counting down.
GGAAAAATGCGAACGGATGCGCAGTAAGGGCCCGCAACGAGGTCAGCTTTCTTGCAGCAATCTGGCCCATGGCTATGCCGCCTGCCAAACCGACGACAAACAAACCCTACGACTCACCGAAAGCGCCAACATCGCCATAGTCTCCGCCTACAATGACATGCTCTCAGCACATCAGCCGCTGGAGACCTACCCGAACCTGATCAAAGACGCAGTGCGCAAAATGGGTTCCACTGCACAGTTTGCCGGTGGTGTCCCGGCGATGTGCGACGGCGTAACCCAGGGCGATACCGGTATGGAGCTAAGCCTGTTTAGCCGCGATATCATTGCCGCAGCTACGGCAATCGCGCTCAGTCACAATATGTTTGATGGCGCTATTTGTCTGGGCGTCTGTGACAAGATAGTACCGGGAATGCTCATAGGCGCTTTGAGTTTCGGTCACCTGCCCTTTCTTTTTGTCCCGGCCGGGCCAATGCCCACTGGGCTCAGCAATGCCGACAAGGCCGCGGTAAGACAACGCTATGCCAAGGGCGAGGTTTCATCAGAAACCCTTTTGGACGCCGAAAGTGCCGCTTATCATAGTCCTGGCACCTGTACCTTCTTCGGTACCGCCAATAGTAACCAAATGCTGATGGAGGCCATGGGCCTGCACATTCCAGGCGCTGCCTTTGAACCTCCTGCCGGTGATCTGCGTCCTGCACTAACGGTCGCAGCTGCCGAGCAGATCACCAAAATAACCGCATTGGGCAACGACTACCGTCCGCTTTCCCAGGTTGTGGATGAGCGTTGTATCGTCAATGCGTTGGTAACCCTCCTAGCTACCGGCGGTTCCACCAATCATGCTATTCACTGGGTTGCTATTGCAGCAGCAGCGGGTATACAAATCGATTGGCAGGACTACGCCGACTTGTCGGATGCCACGCCTTTGCTAACACGCATTTACCCCAATGGCACCGCAGACGTAAATCACTTTCACGCAGCTGGAGGCAGTGCTTGGGTTATCCGCGAATTACTTGATGGCGGCTTCATGCATGCCGATGTACTCACTAGCGCCGGCGATGGACCCCGGAGTTATACCCAAAAACCGGTTATGAAGGACGACAAGTTGATCTGGCAGGCGCCAGATCCAGCTCTGGCCGACAGTACAATAGTGCGCAGTGCCAAGGACCCTTTCCAAACACACGGTGGCATGCAGCTTCTAAAAGGCAACATCGGCCGCTCAGTGATCAAGGTCTCAGCCGTCGCCGAGGCCCACCGAAAAATTACCGCACCGGCGATCATTTTTCATGAGCAACCGGACTTGTATCGCGCCTTTGAAGCCGGTGAGTTGGATCGAGATTTCGTCGCCGTGGTCCGCTATCAGGGCCCCAATGCCAACGGTATGCCAGAGTTACACAAACTAACACCCTATCTGGCAGTGCTTCAGGACAAAGGCTTCAAGGTGGCACTAGTCACCGATGGACGGATGTCTGGGGCTTCTGGCAAAGTGCCGGCGGCCATACATATGAGCCCCGAGGCCGCCGCCGGCGGTGCAATAGCCGCCATCGAGCAGGGCGATATGATAGAGCTCGATGCCGATGCAGGAATACTGCGTGTGCTAGTTGACGACGCAACTCTGGCCGCCAGAAAGGTAACCATGCCCGACCTGACTCATAACCAGACTGGCTGGGGCAGAGAGCTGTTTCAGGTCATGCGTGATCATAGCTCCGTCGCCGAGCAGGGCGCCAGCGCCCTGGTTCGTTAAGCAACGGTCGGCGCCGTGATAACCAACCTAACACCGGGAACGGAGCAGCTACTGTGAGCTTGCGGCTGGTCGCCGACGTCGGCGGTACTAACGTGCGTCTCGCACTATACGACGAAGAGCGGGGCGAACTCAGAGACATGCAAACTCGTAACTGTGTGGAATATCCCAATTTTTCCGATGCTATTGAGTCTTATCTCAACAATGTACATGAGCATCCCGAAAGTGCCTGCTTCGCTATCGCCGCCATTATTGATGGCGACTGGGTCGACATGACTAATGCCGACTGGAAGTTTTCCTGTCGCGAATTGGTGCAGCAATTCGGATTCAGCCAGCTGAGACTGATCAACGACTTTGAAGCCATTGCCCACTCGCTCCCCAGTCTACAGCCATCACAATTGGTATCGCTCACACCGGGACTGACCTTTGCAAAACACGATCTTATCGCGATAGGTCCGGGAACCGGCCTTGGCGGCGCATTGTTCCGCAAAGGGGCTGAGGTGGTAGCCTGCGAACCCGGACACGCAGGTCTAAGCCCTGCCACAGCACTGGAGCTGGAGTTGTTTAGCGTTTTGCAGGCCGAGGCCGGCGAGGTCTATGCTGAATTACTCCTATCCGGACCTGGCTTACAACGGCTGTACCTCGCTCTGGCGCAGGTCAAAGGCCAGAGACCAGAGGCTTTTGCTCCACACCAGATTAGTGAACATGCAGTGGCCGGAACTGACCCGCTGTGTAATCAAGCATTGGATACCTTTTGCGGGTTATTGGGCTCAGCGGCTGGCAATTTCGCGGTATCCAGCGGTTGTTATGGCGGCTGCTATCTGGCCGGTGGCATTCTGCCGCGCTTTGTAGACTATTTGCAGCAATCCAGTTTTCGCCAGCGCTTCGCCGACAAAGGGGCAATGCGCGCTACGCTCGAGCAAGTAGCCATCGCTGTTATCGTCGAACCAAACCCTGGATTGCTCGGCGCAGCAGGCGTCGCGCTCCAGTAATTTGCCCGGTGAACCTTAGCCTTTCTGCGCTTTTTCCAGGGAAGAGCGCAGACGGCTGGCTCCGCTACGTGCCCAACGTTTAATGTCCGACCATACGGTCACGGAATTAGATGGCATGGAGAAGCTATTAAGCGAGCCACTGCTACCGGCGGGCTGGATTTTGCGACGATCCTCTACGTAGGCCAATACCGCGCCGGTCTCGGAGTCCAGCAGCTCCAATACCAGTGTGGCTTCACCTGTGCTCGCCAGATAAACTTCTGAGCGCCCGACATATTCCGGTGGTACGTTTGACACTATATCCACCACGGCAGCCTTGATCAGAATCGTAGTTGGTCCCGCAGTATCCACTATTGCAAATTTTTTGCTGCGCTGCATTTCTTTCAAGAAGGATTCACTTACCGTCTGCTTGAACTTCTCGCGATCTTCTTCACGAATGCCATACTGATTCTTGGAATTGGTGCTGTAGGTATTGGTCCGGCTAGTTTTCCCTTGGCCCACGTCACGAAACTCCCAATCAGCCGTCGGGGCAAACATGAGTTGGTTATAGCGGGTGAAATCGGCATCAGGATGCACCCAGGCGTCCTTGAACTTGGACTTCTTGGCCTCGACCATTTCATCCTTTACCGCCTCAGCCGCGACGCCGGCCGCCTCGTCGGCAAAACCAGGAAGCGACACCAGTAATGTCATCATCAATACAGTAGCGCTAGATCTCATAGTTATCGTCCTTTTCTGATAATTTGTTTTGAAAGCCGCTTCCCAAAATTCAACGGCTTTGGGGGCACGTGCCAGCCACATCATTCGAGGGGTCATACTAAACGGAGGCTATAGGAGATTCGATGCCTGCGAGCGCCAAAAGTTCCTGGCCGATGTCGCTGCCGGTCATGGCAAGTGTCGATTCAAGCTAAAGGGCAAAACCCGGCTCTAATCACGTTTTGTTCAGCGGGTGGTCATCCGGCAACTGGCGCGACATCCAAAGTGCAAGCTTGTGCTTCATATTGGGGTCGCTCACCTGATCCTTGGCCAATGGCTGTATGAGCTTGTCGCGGACCAACAAGCGGTACAAAAATGTGACTTTATCATGCGCTGAGTCTGCAGCCTCAAATTCTCCAGCGCCGCGCTTCTGTGCATAAACCGCACCTATGCGCAGCGCTTCCCGCAACAGTTCAGTTTCATTCTTGAGCTTCTTCATTAGGCTTTACCGCATACGCCACAGAGACAAAAAAGGGAGCCGCAGCTCCCTCCACATAATGCCATACAAAGCTTAGACATCCTCAGCCAGGCTACGTTGCCGTTCCAGTTCGTTAGCCATGTACTTCAGCCACTGATCTGCATATTTCTTGGAGCGCTTATCCTTGGCCGCAGTTTCAAACGCCTTACGCGCTTTGCTGTATTGCTTATTGTTGAATGCCGCCATACCCAGCACCAAGCGAGCACTATCGGGACGCTTCACACCACCCCGGTTCAATCCTTTTTCGATAGCGGTTATCGCCTTTTTGAACTCGTCATTATCGAGATAGACATTACCCAGGCGCACATACAGTTCACCCTTTTCGCTCTTCGATGCGGCCTGCTCCATAACCGGTATCGACTTCTCAACTTCTTGCGCCTGGCGCCACGCATTCCCCAGAATCTCTAACGTTTTGGAGGAGTCTTCTACAGTCTTATCCTTGATACCCTTGTCCAGCACCCTGGCCGCCTTGTAAGGCACGTCAGCGTTCAAGTACAGGTAAGCCATAGTCACTTGCTCACGATCCTTGTCCAACAGGTTCTGCACGTAAACTGCTTCCATGGCGGCGAGCTGCTTGCTCTCCTGCTTTACTTCGCTATACATATGAGACAGCTGGACCCAATACTGCTTTTTGGGGTAGTGCACCAACATCTCTTCCAACACATCGATGGTGTTGGGCAAATCGTTATTCTCAAAGTACAAGAACCGGAGCAGGCTATACCACTGTTCCTTAGGCACCTTGCCCTTATCCTTGTACATATTCACTGCTGTTAAAGTGTTCTTCAGTGAGTTGTCGTAATCCTTAAGCTGATAATACCCTTGACCGAGCAGTATGTACGCTTGGGCACTGGGTGCATCGGCGACCTTAAACCATTCCAGAAGCGCGCTGATGCCTTTGCGCCAATCTTCTTGCACGAAATACAATTGAGCGATGGTATAGCGAGTGTTGATCTCCATAGCCAGCGGAATATCTGGCTGCGCAACCACTTTACTATAGGCACGCAAGGCGCCGTTATAGTCTTCTCTGGAATAATATACAAAAGCAAACAGGTTATATAAGTTGGCTAACTCGTAGCTGTTGAGCGCTTTCTTACCAGACTGCTCTTCCATGTCGCGCAGTACTTCAAGAGCTTCATCGTACTGCTTGGCTTCCAGAAATACCTGGGCTTCCGATAGCTGCTCATAGACTTTGTTCCGCAACGCTGGCGTGCGCCGTGTTTCCTGCTGAGGTTTTTTCTCAGCATCCTGTGCCTGTGCAGCAGAAAAACTGGCGTACCCCAGATCAGCTTGAACCTGAACCAACGCTACCTGTAACGTCAGCAGCGGAGCTGCCAGCAAAGTCGCAGAGGTAAGACGTCGCACTACCGATTGAAATATCAATGCTTTCATAAAACGCGTACCGACCTATTTTTCCAACTCGTAGGTAAACTTGTTCTGTACACCAGCCACTTCAATGGCTTCACCGTCAACCACGCGGGGCTTATACTTGAATTTTAAGGAGGCCTTCAAAGAAGCCTTATTAAAAATACCGGAAGGCTGACAATCAACCGCAACGGGATCACGTATAGAACCGCTCTTGGTAACAACGTACTCAATGATGCAATACCCTTCGATACCTCGTGACTGAGCGCGACGGGGGTAAATAGGCGCCACTTTCACGATCGGCAGATACTCTCCATCTGATGCGCTCAAGCCACCTGTACCCTGAATAGCCACGTTCATCTTACCCGCAGGTGCCATGTTAACGGCTTCCAGGTTCATATCCATATCGAGGTCTGGAGTGTCCAGATCGGGCGGCGGCTCATCGGGATCATCCGGCTTGTCCGGCTTGGCCTCAGCGACATTGGTATCAATATCACGCTCAGGCATATGAATATCCGCTACTTTACGAATCTTGTCTTCGTCCAGCTTAAGATCAGCAGAGGAGATAAGATATTGCATAATAAAGAACAATCCACCCGCTACAGGAACAGCGAATACGGCACCGATAAAAAGCCTGACAAAGTTGTTGTTCATACGCGTTTAATTGTCTTCCGTCGCCAAAGAGACGTCCAGCACACCTGCTTCGCGAGAAGCGTCGAGTACTGCCACCACTGTTTCTGTAGTAGATGTGTTATCCGCCTGAATAACCACTGCGCCCTTCGGGTTCTCGGCATGCAGCCGTTCCACGTTAGCGCGCACGGCGCGTACATCAATACGTCGCCCATCCATCCATATTTCATCATTCGCAGTTACCGCAATCAGAATATTTACATTCTCTTTGGGGTTAGACGTCGAAGCTTCCGGTCGGTTCACTTCTACGCCCGCTTCTTTAATGAAAGAGGCTGTCACAATAAAGAAAATCAGCATGATGAACACCACGTCGAGCATGGGGGTCAAGTCAATCTGAGCTTCTTCGTCCGCCGTCTTGTTAGGTTGTCCGCGCATGGCAGCCCTCTTAATGATCCGTTGTTAAGTTGTCTTTGAGAAAGGTGCTTTCTCGCGCCGCAGTTCGGGCGATATAAGTGTTGGCAAATACCCCCGATAGCGCTGCTACCATGCCCGCCATCGTCGGGATGGTTGCACGTGAGACACCGCCCGCCATTGATTTGGCATCGCCACCACCGGTGACCGCCATAATGTTAAATACTTCGATCATACCGGTCACAGTTCCCAACAGCCCCAATAGCGGACACAAGGCGACCATGGTCTTGATCACTGGCAGATACTGATTAATCTGAATCTGAGCTTCCGAGATCAGCTTTAGCCTAATCTGGTGGGCCGCCCAAGACTTGCGTTCGCCACGGGATTCCCACTGCTGGATAGCTTTCGCTGCATCTGCCCGCCAGCCGGCATAAAAGTACCAAGCTCGCTCGAAGATCAGCGCCCACATACAAAACAGCAGTAGAGCAATCAGCCAGAGTACGTTGCCGCCCATATCCATGAAGCGGGCAACGGCCTCCAAAGCGTTGTCAAACCAGAACATATTACGACCTCAGGTTCGCCTCGGTGTGCTCGGCAATGATGCCGGTCGACTGCTCGTTCAAGATATGAATGATGCGCTGAGCGCGTCCGTTCACTATCGTGTGGAGCAATACCGTGGGAATAGCTACCAGCAGACCCAGAACCGTTGTTACCAACGCACCAGAGATACCGCCGGCCATGGCCTTAGGATCGCCAGCACCAAAGATGGTGATCGCCTGGAAGGTAATAATCATACCGGTTACCGTACCGAGCAGACCCATCAGCGGGGCAACCGCTGAAATAATCTTCAACAGGGTCAACGAATTCTCAATAGACGGAGTCTCTTTTAGAATCGCTTCACTCAGTTTCAGCTCCAGCGTCTCAGGATCCATGCTGGGATTGTCTTCATGTACTTTCAGTACGCGTCCCAGTGGGTTGTTGGTATTGGCCGTGCTGCTCTTCAGCTGCGAGGTGACCCGGGAGCTCATCATTGCCAAGGCCAGCAGACGCCAGATAGCAATCAGAAATGCAACCGCACCCACCGCGGTAATCGCATAACCCACGTAGCCACCTTGATGCCAACGCTCTTCCAGATTCGGGCTGTTGATTAACGCCGCCAGATAAGAACCACCAGTAGGACCGGTAGGGTCTACACCAAACTTCTGCAGGCCTTCACCACCAGCAGACGCTGCCAACTTGGCCGCCCAAGACAGATAGGGTCCTGAAGGCTGACGTGATAGTTCTTCCAGGGTGCCTTTCTCAGGCACGTACTGCAAATAACGCCCTTCTTCAGAAATAATATTGAAAGTACCGATCCGAACGACTGTGCCCTGGATCTTGTCACCATTGGGCTTGGCCAATTCTGCTTCAAACGCTACCACGCGACCAGATTCAGTCATTTCACGCTGCAGCTCAAACCAGACGCGTTCAATTTCCTCAATACTGGGCAATTGATCACTGCCACTCATCTTCTCGATCAGCTGCGTCAGAAATTCACCGCGATTCGGGAACTGCGCGCTAGTCAGTGAAGTTTCAAAGTTAGTTATCGCATCACCCGCCGTTGAAGTCAGGTGTCCAAACAGTTCGGCCAATGTACCCAGGCGCTCCTTCAACTGCTTCTGCTTGTCGGCAACAAGCAATTCGTTCTCTTCAAACAATTTTTCCAACTCGGCACTGATGCGTTCCTGCCGGGCACGCTCTGCCTTGGCCTGTTCCAACAACCGCTTTTGGTCGGCCTTAGCATTTGTAAACGCTTGCTCGCGTGAACGATTTTCACGCGCTTCAGTAATTTGTCCCTGCTTGACGAATTCCAGTAGCTCATCGAGGCTCTTTGCCTCTTGCGCAACGGTAGCCGTGGCAGTGAAGGCCAGCAGTGCACCGGCGACGGCGACCTTAATCATTTTGATACTCATTATTTGACCTCCGGAGCAGCAATCGGCAAGTTCAAGACATCAATTGATGCCTCCTTACGAGCTATCCGCAGGCCTTTCATGATGGCGTTGCGATATTCCCCGTTATCAAGTTCTACCCAGCTGCGGCTGCTCTGGTCCCAGGCGCCGGCTACTTCGGTATCAGTGGTTTGATAGAGCAGGGCGATGCGACCAACGCGGAAGAAGTTCACATCACGCTCCACGCCGTCAATCTCTACACTACCTTTGTAAGCATCGATCTTACGACCATACTCACTCTCAATTTTGTAAGCCTCTAGTACCTGACGAAATTTCTCAGCCACGCTCACGTCAGAGCGATCAAGATTGCCTCGTAAGAAAGCGATTCGCTTCTCACGCTCGCCCATGTGGAACGGCACATCGAGAGCAACAAATTTTTCCAGCCCGTCAATCATACGAATGACCAACGGTGTCATCTGACGCTGGATAACTGTTACCTGAGAAATTGAATTTTCGATATCAGCAATACGGCGCAGCTGATTATCAATCTGCTTTTGCAAACGCGCGTTGTAAACCTTGAGCCCATCAATCTGCTTGTTAACCGTCTTATAGTCGGTCAGCAGCGAACGGGTCTCGTCAGCCAGCTTGTCGATTTTAACCTGCGATTTAGCCGCGGCCACGTTTTTAGTCTCGCCAACCTTGAGGATGGCATTCAGGGTTTCATCGGCCTGCGAGACAGAAGCAAAACCCATTACTGAGCCAGCCACTACCGCCGCAGCGATCACTACCGTTTTTAATCGATGCATATTCATTGATGTGCGTTTCCTATAACCAACAGAATGTCACTTGTGAGCAGTGTTTATTAGAACTCTTCTTTATTTATAGTGGAAAAATGAGAGTCAGCAAACAAAGGGAGAACGATTTAATAACATTAACTGGAATTAAGCAACGAAATGGCAGAGGGGAAAGGGCTTGCGTAACTACATGTGTAAATTGGTAACAAACGTCACGTGCTCATGGAGCTTCGGTAACATTCTATCGGTAAGTCTGCGCTAGCTACGGCGCTCGTAGACCACAAAACTGTAATCATAGGGATTGGCATCGCCAGCTTGATGAGGCTCGCGCTCTAACTCCTGCCACTGCGTTCGATCCCAGGCAGGAAAAAACACGTCACCTGACACGTCTGCATGCACCTCGGTTAGATAAAGGCGCTGCGCCAGCGGCAACGCCAGTGCGTAAATTTGTGCTCCCCCAATCACCACCAACTCATCAACGCCGGCCTTGGCTGCGGCGACTTTACCTAGCTCCAATGCAGCTGGAAGATCGCCTGCGACCTGCACGCCATCTATTTTTAACCCGGCCTCGCGACTGACAACAATGTTCGTACGGCCGGGCAATGGCCTGCCGATGGACTCGTAAGTCAGTCGCCCCATAACAATAGGTTTGCCCATGGTGGAGCGCTTGAAGTAGCGCAGGTCTTCCGGCAAATGCCAGGGCAGAGCATTGTTGCTACCAATAACCCCGTTATCCGCCACAGCTGCGATCAACGCGAGGTGCATCTGCAGCTACACCGCTACCGGAGCGGCTATATGCGCTTGCGGCTCATAATCCAGTAATTCGAAATCCTCAAACCGAAACCCGAAAATATCCCGTATCTCTGGATTGATAGCCATACGCGGCAGCGCGGTGGGTGAGCGCTGCAATTGCAGGTGAGCCTGCTCAAAGTGATTATTGTAAAGATGGACATCACCAAAAGTATGCACAAAATCACCGGGTTCGAGATCGCAGACTTGTGCCACCATTAGAGTCAGCAGTGCATAGGACGCAATATTGAAGGGCACCCCCAAGAATACATCAGCACTGCGCTGATAGAGCTGACAGGAAAGGCGCCCGTCTGCTACATAAAACTGGAACAAACTATGACAGGGGGGCAGCGCCATATTGTCCACCTCGGCGACATTCCAGGCACTGACTATGTGTCGACGTGAATCGGGGTTGCTCTTGATCTGCTCAACCAGCTTGGTGATCTGATCGATAGTGCCGCCGTCCGGGGCTGGCCAGGAGCGCCACTGATGGCCATAAACCGGACCCAACTCACCATCGGCGTCCGCCCAGTCATCCCAGATGCGCACGCCATTGGCTTTGAGATAGGCAATATTGGTATCTCCTGACAGGAACCATAGCAGCTCATGCACAATCGATTTCAGGTGCAATTTCTTGGTGGTTAACATGGGAAAACCGGCCTTTAGATCGAAGCGCATCTGGTGACCAAACACGCTGCGGGTGCCAGTACCGGTGCGGTCGGATTTGTCGACACCAGTATCAATAATGTGCTGAAGCAGATCGAGGTATTGCTGCATGGGGGGTCTGTGTCCTGATATCAGTGAGCGGCGGCGCGCTGCTTTCTGTAACCGCTAACAATAAGATAAATACCCAACGCTATCATTGGCAAGCTCAATAGCTGGCCTCGGGTCATCCAGCCAAAGGCATCAAAGCCGATATGGCCGTCTGGCTGGCGGGTAAATTCCACCATAAACCGCACCACGCCATAGCCCAGTAAGCCCAAACCACATATCGTCAGGCGTGGCCGTTTTTTGGAAGAAAACCAGTACAACAAACAGAATAACAACACGCCTTCCAGCGCAAACTGATACAGCTGACTGGGGTGACGAGTTAACTGTAGTTTATCGGCAGGGAACACCATCGCCCAGGGTACGGTAGTCGGTCGGCCCCATAGCTCCTGACCAATAAAGTTTCCCAATCTGCCCAACCCCAGCCCCACTGGAACCAGCGGCGCCACAAAATCCATAAGCCCGCCAAAATCGATCCGCTGTGAGCGGGCATAGAGAAAGTTGGCAAGAATGACCCCTAGCGCACCGCCATGAAAGGACATACCTCCCTCCCATACACGGAGTATCCAGGTCGGATCCTGGACCAGCCGGTCGCCGCCGTAAAACAGGCTATAGCCCAAGCGACCTCCCAGCACCACGCCTAACGCGGAGTAGAAGATCATGTCGTCAACCTGCTCGCGCTTTAGCACCGACCAGGGCTGCGACGTACGCCGCACCGCCAACCACCAAGCAAAACCAAGGCCGACCAGATAACTCAGCCCGTACCAGTGCACCTGCACCGGTCCGACTGCAATAGCCACCGGATCGATCTGCGGATAAGTCAGCATATTGAGCTCGCGGATGTTTGTTACGGGAAAGCGTGTATTATCGGCCAGCCGACACCGATAAACAATCAACAGGACCTCAGTAGCCCTCATGTGCCTGATTATTTTTGCTCATCAGCAGCATCATCGCTACCCACTACTGGTCGCCGCCAATCGCGATGAGCACTATCAGCGTGAAACCGCCAACGCCGGATTCTGGCCGCAGCATCAGCAGTTGCTGGCCGGCCGTGATCTGGTCGCCGGAGGCACCTGGCTGGGTATTACGCGCGGAGGCCGCTTCGCCGCCATCACTAATCATCGGAACCCGCCCACTACCCCTGACAAGCCGCGCTCACGCGGCATGCTGACGCTGGACTTTCTCAGCGGCACCACACGTGCAGAAGACTATCTGCAACAACTGGCAATGGACGCTGGCAGTTATGCCGGCTTTAACCTGATTTTAGGCGACGGCGAAGAGCTGTACTACTACTCTAATCTGGAACATAAAGTACGCTGCTTACCGCCTGGGCTATACAGTCTCAGCAATGCGCTGCTCGACACCCCCTGGCCAAAGCAGACTCGCGGTATCTCAGAGCTACAAAGTGTGCTGACACAGGATTTTATCAGTCATGACGAACTGTCTAGAGCGGTAAGCAGCGCTGAGGTCGAGCCCGACGACAGGCTGCCTGAGACCGGAGTCGGGTTGGAGCTTGAGCGCTTGTTATCGGCGCAGTTTATTGTGGCACCGGATTATGGCACTCGCGCTACCTCAACGCTGTCGATAGAACGCAGCGGAATAATCCGGTTTCGGGAGCAAAATTACGGTCACGGCGGCACCCGCCTGCAACAACGAGCTTTCTGTATTAATCCAACCGCGGGTGAATAAAGCTCTGCAAGCCGTTTTCTGCCAGCACGCCGGCCAGATGCTCATGCACCTCATCGGAGCTTTCCAGCAACATCGCCTGAGCCAACGCCGTCCGAGCGGTTTCCATATTAAGGTTGCGAATAGCTTTCTTGACCCGCGTCAAATTGGTGGCGTTCATCGAGAGCACGTCATAACCCATCGCTAGCAGCAGCACCGCAGCGCCCGGGTCGCCGGCGAGCTCTCCGCAAATACCCACCAGTTTGCCCTCCGCATGGGCCGCGTCAGCCACTGCCTGCAATGCCTGTAGAACCGCCGGATGATAGGCATGATATAGGTCCGCGACGCGAGCGTTATTGCGGTCGACCGCCAACAGATATTGAGTAAGGTCATTACTGCCCACCGAAAGGAAGTCTACTTTTCGGGCTAGCGCTCGCGCTTGATATACTGCCGCAGGCACCTCTACCATAACGCCAACCGGGGGCATCTTCACCACACTGCCCTCTTCCAGTACTTCACGATAGGCGCGCCGGATAAACTCCATCGCCTCATCCAGCTCCGCAACGTTACTGATCATCGGCAACATGATGCGTAAATTATCCAAGCCCTCGCTAGCCTTAAGCATAGCCCGTACCTGCACCAGAAAAATCTCCGGGTGGTCCAGGGTGACCCGGATACCGCGCCAGCCTAAAAACGGGTTTTCTTCCTCTATGGGAAAGTAGGGCAGGGCTTTGTCGCCACCAATGTCCAAGGTGCGCATGGTCACCGGCAACGGCGCAAAGGCCTCTAGTTGGCTGCGGTAAATCTGGCGCTGCTCTTCCTCACTGGGAAAACGTTCGCGCAGCAAGAAGGGTACTTCGGTGCGGTATAGACCCACTCCTTCAGCGCCCTGATCCAGCGAACGCGCTACATCAGCCATCAGCCCGGTATTAACCCACAACGGTAACCGTTTACCGTCGGTGGTCTCACAAGCTACGTCGCGCAATGACTCCAGCTCCTCCGATATCGCCTGATCATCCGCCAATATACCGGCGAAACGCCTGCGAATCGCAGCATCCGGATTCATGTGAACTTCACCGTAATAGCCGTCGATGATCAATTCCTGGTCTTCCAAGCGGGTATAGGGTAAGTCTACTGCCCCCATTACGGTGGGCACGCCCATCGCCCGCGCCAAAATTGCAACGTGGGAATTGCCCGAACCTTTGACCGAAATAATGCCGACCAATTTCTCCCGCGGAATTTCTCCCAGCACCGAAGCGGTCAATTCTTCGCCCACTAAAATGGACGCCTCGGGAAACTCCTGCCGCTCGGTATCTGTGGACTGTAAATACGCCAGTACTCGCGTACCCAGGTCCTTAACATCCACCGCTCGCTCACGCAGATAGCTCTGTTCCATGCGTTCAAAGTGCTTGATATGCTGAATCATGACCTCGCTGAGCGCGCCTTGAGCCCATTGCCCGGCCTTGATTCGCGAGGCGACTTCGGTTCCTATGGTGGCGTCATCCAGAATCCGCAGATAGACATCGAATAATGCGTGCTCTTCCGGGTTCAGCTGAGTGCCCAGCTTTTCCGCAACCTGCTCAATGTCTTTGCGAACCGACCGCAAAGCCAGTTTAAAAGCGCGTAATTCTGCACGTCGGTCCTGCGCCCGGCGCTGCGGCACGGCGTACAAATCGGCTACCGGCGATACCACTACGGCACGCCCTATAGCGATACCAGGCGCCCCGGCGATACCGGCAATTTTGGTGGGCACGCCGCCAGCGCCAGCACCGCTATTGGCGCCACTGACGGCACCGGTAACCCGAGCATGCGCAATCACCCCGGCCAACTGCGCCGACATCGTAACCAGAAAAGCTTCATCGCTTTCATCAAAGCGACGCTTTTCCTGCTGCTGCACCACCAGCACGCCCAGCACCTCGCGCCGATGGATGATCGGCACGCCGAGAAAGGCACTAAAAGGTTCTTCTCCGATACCTTCCAGCAAGCGAAAGCTCCGATGAGCGGTGGCAACTTCTAGATTCAAGGGTTCTTCGCGCTCGGCGACGCGGCCGACCAGCCCTTCGCCAGCAGCCATACTAATTTTGCCCACCAGGGACTTGTTCAACCCTTCAGTGGCCTCAAACACAAAGCGGTTAGTCTCAGGGTCATGCATGTACACAGTACACACCTCGGTCCCCATCGCGTCGCGCACCCGCTGCACAATAATCTCCAGAGCTGCCGGCAGGGTTTCGGCGGTGTTAACCTCCTGGACAATATTGCGCAAGATTTCAAGCAAAGTGAGCGTCTCCTAGCTGTTCTGTCGGTGAATCTTGCCACAGGGGGCTGCGAGTTCACGCAGCGCCCTGCGATATACATCGCGCTTAAAAGGGATTACCTGACTCAGCGGGTACCAATAACTGACCCAGCGCCAGTGATCAAATTCTGGCTTGGCATTGGCATCGACACACACTGCACTGTCATCCGCCAGCATCTTTAGCAAAAACCATTTCTGCTTCTGCCCAATACACACTGGCTTCTGGCTCTTGCGAATAAACCGCTGCGGCAGCCGATAACGCAGCCAACCTTTGGTGCAAGCCAGAACCTCAACTGAATCGGCTTGCAGACCGACTTCCTCCTCCAATTCACGGTACAGAGCCTGCTCTGGCGACTCACCATGATTGATGCCGCCCTGGGGGAACTGCCAGGCATCCTGACCGATGCGCCGTGCCCACAATAATTGCCCGTGCTGATTGGCCAGCATAATGCCAACATTGGGTCTGAATCCGTCTGCGTCTATCACTCTTCTTTTAACCGCGTTTTATTTGGCGACGAACCTGCTATTGTTCCACACTTTTGGTCAGTGGACCAATTGGCGACAATCAGAGGGTGCTTTTTCCGTATCGAGCACACGGCTCTCGATAGCGAACTAAAACGTAAGAGGCAACGCATGACACTGGCTATATTTGATCTGGACAACACCCTGCTGGGGGGTGATAGCGACCACGCCTTTGGCGAGTTTGCCTGCGAATCCGGTCTGGTTGAAGCTGCCGGGTTCAGCGCGCGTAATGACGCTTTTTACGCGGATTATCAGGCCGGCGAGCTGGATATAGACGCCTACTTACGGCACGCTCTGTCCCCGTTGGCTGGCCAAAGCAAGGCCACGGCTCAGCGTTGGCATGAAGACTTCATGCGCACCAAAATTGAGCCCATGCTATTGCCCAAGGCCACTGCCCTGGTTGAAAAACATCGGCGCCAGGGCGACCGGTTACTCATTATCACCGCCACCAACCGTTATATAACAGAACCCATCGCACAGCGTCTGGGCATTGATGAACTGATTGCCTGCGATGCAGAAATTGTAGACGGACATTACACAGGGGCTCCGGTTGGCACCCCCAGTTACGGCGTCGGCAAAGTCACTCGCTTGCGGGAGTGGCTTGAGGACACTGGCGAATCTCTAACCGGAAGCTGGTTTTACAGTGATTCCCACAACGACATACCACTGCTGGCAGAAGTTGATCACGCAGTTGCGGTAGACCCGGACGAGCGTCTGAGCGCCCACGCCCAGGCGCAGGGATGGCCGATTATCAGCTTACGGGATTAACCCGGGCAAACACCGCTTTCAGATAGGCGGTCTCTGGTATCGCCGGATGCTGGGGGTGGTCTCTTCCCTGATGCCCGGTTTCCAGCACCTGCACAAAGTGCCCGGTGCGCCGCGCCGCAGATTGCAGCTCTAGCAACAGGTCAGAGAGCTCAAGCTGCATGGAACAAGAAGCGGAAACCAGTAAACCCCCCGGTTGCAGCAATTGCATGGCCAACTCATTAATACGACGATAAGCCTTGCGACCTTTACCCAGATCCCGACGCCGCTGCACAAACGCCGGCGGGTCCAGAATCACGATATCAAAGCGTTCACCGGCAGCAATTAGCTGCTCCATAACCACTGTCGCCTGCCCCTGCAGTACGCTGACCCGGTCAGACACGCCATTGCAACGGGCATTTTCAGCAACCGCCTCCAGAGCGGCTGCAGAGCTGTCGACACAGACCACCTCAGCCGCACCAAAGGCCGCTGCCTGCACGCCCCAGCCACCCACATAGCTGTACGTATCCAGTACCCGTGATTCAGACTCTTGCACATAACGCCGCAGAGTGGCGCGGTTATCACGGTGATCATAGAACCATCCCGTTTTCTGACCGGTCATAATCGGAGCCATGAACTCGACCCCATTTTCAATCAGAGGCACTTGTTCGGGGACTTCTCCATAGACAACTTCCGTACGCTGTTCCAGGCCCAACTCCCGACGACTGCGGCTGTCGGCGCGCAACAAAATACCGCGCGGCTGGCAGACTGCCACCAAAGCTTCGACCAGCAGTGCCTGATAGCGTTCGACACCCGCTGTATTGAGTTGCAGTACCAAATAGTCTGCGAAGCGATCAACTACAATGCCAGACAAACGGTCACTGTCGCCATAAACCATACGGTAATAATCTTCAGTAAACAGCGAGCGGCGTAAGTCTTGTGCCTGCTGCAACCGCTCGCACAGCAGTTCAAGATCGTAGTGGCGTTCGCCCTCTGCAAATACCCGCGCACAGATTAATGACTGAGGCTCCATCAACGCAGTGGCCAAGATCTCACCCCCGGCGGCTTTGACCACCACCTGATCACCGGCGCTAAAGCTGGAAAGGTTACTGCGCTTGCTGTCTATCTCGTTGCTATAGATCCACTGATGGCCGCCGCGCAGGCGCCGATCAGCGCCCTTGCGCAACCACAGTTCAGGATTCTTCAGCACACTGCGCGTCGTATTCTTCCGCGGAAAGTAATTTCTCGTATTCGCTGGCATCAGACGGCTGCAGCCTATAGAACCAGCCGTCATTATAGGGATCGGAGTTTACCGTCTCGGGAGCGTCTTCCAGCACCTCGTTAACAGCAATAACTTCGCCGCTGACCGGCGCATAAACATCTGAAGCCGCTTTCACGGACTCAACCACACCCGCCTCATCACTGGCTGCCAGCTGCGCACCCAAGTCAGGCAACTCAACAAACACCACGTCGCCCAGCGCGTCCTGGGCATGGTCGCTAATGCCAACGGTGATAGACCCGTCTTCCTCCCGCCGCACCCATTCGTGGCTGCTGGCGTATTTTAATTCTGCTGGTGTCTGGCTCATTGGAGAGTCCCTATAGTCGGTAATGGAGAAAGCCGCACAATTCTACTCCCCCGCTTGGGAAAAACAATCCTGCCGCACTTTGATATCTTTGCGCTGGCTTAGCCCGCGGAAACTCAGCGGATACCCATGGCGTGGCGCATCAACTGCTGCTTCAATGGCACGGCTTGACCCACCAGTCGCATGCCGGTATTGCGCAGCCAGCGAAGCGGCAAAGCCTGTTGTTCAAACACATGCTTGAAGCCGTCCATAGCAGCCATCATCAACAAGTTTTCCCCCTTGCGGCGACGTTGGTAACGCGCCAACAAAGCCAACTCACCCGGGTCCATGCCCAGCTGCACCCCACGCATGATTTCCTCGGCCAGCACGCTGACATCCTGCAGCCCCAGATTGATGCCCTGGCCTGCCAATGGGTGAATGGTATGCGCAGCATCACCTATCAAGGCCAGTCCTGGTTGCACATAATCAATGGCATGGCGCTGGCGCAGCGGAAATCCAGCGCGCGCAGAGAGTGCCATTATCTGTCCCAGACGCCATTCAATCGCATCACCCAAAGCCTGCGTAAAGGCGACATCGTCTAGTGCCAGCAACTCCTCTGCAATTTCATTCTGCTGCGACCATACAATGGAGCAGTAGTGACGCCCCGATTGCGATGACAACGGCAGGAACGCAAGTGGCCCAGTGCTGCTAAAGCGCTGCCATGCGGTATTCTGATGCGGACGCTCGACCTCTACCGTGCACACAATCGCATGATGGCCATAGTCCCATTCACGGGTCGGCATATCCGCCAGCTCGCGCACGCCCGACAAGGCCCCATCAGCGGCCACCAACAAGCGGGTGCTGAGTGCCGTGCCGTCGGCCAACTCTACTCGTGCGCCCCGGGGCAGGGCTTCATAACCCACCACCCGCTGGGGCGCCAACACATTCACGCTACCGCTACTCAACACGCGCTGTGCCAAGGCCGCTGTCAGCACCCGATTTTCAATGATGTGACCCAGCACCGGCACGTCGAGCTCAGTGGCAGAAAAATTCAGGCTGGCAGTACCATCCCCGTCCCAAACCCGCATATGTTGGTAAGCGCTTACCCCCATTTCAAGGACCATAGGCCATACGTTTAGCTTCTGTAGTAGCGCTTGAGACAGGGGCGTGATCGCACTTACCCGGCGGTCAAAATCGTTGACCTCGACGACCGGCGTAGGAGCCTCGGTAGACAGCGGACTGGCTTCCACCAGCCCCACCCGCAAGTCCGTTTCAAGCAGGGCGCAGGCCAGCGCTGAGCCGGCAATACCGGCACCGACAATGACCACATCATAATCAGGGTTGGACACGACGATACTCCGCGCTGGCGGCGGTGCCGGCTGTTTGTTGAACAAATTCACGGCGCAGTGCAGGTATCAGATCAAGACCTATCAGCCCCACATCGCGCAGCGCGCCCAAGGCGGTTTCATGACGCATAAACAACGCTGGTAAACGGTCGCTGAACTCCACCGTGCGCTGCTGGTCGCGGCGCTGCGCGTTGGCATAGCGCTGCAATACTGTCAGGGCTGCAAAGTCCTCGCCCCGCACTTCGGCGTCACCCAGCACATCAACCAACCGCGCCACGTCACGCAGCGCCAGATTGAAGCCCTGACCAGCCACAGGATGCAAGGCGTGAGCAGCATTGCCAATCACAACCAGGCCACTGCGCACCTGCTCTTTAGCCTGCACCAGATTGAGCGGATAAGACGCGCGCTCCCCCAACCGTTGCAAGCGGCCCAGGCGGTAACCGAAGGCCTGCTGCAAAGACTGCAAAAAATCCACTTCGCTGGCCGCTGCCATGCGCTCTGCTTCAAGCGGCGGCAAGGTCCACACCAAGGCACTGCGATGCGGTGCTGCGGCGTCAGGGAGCAAAGGCAACAGTGCCAGCGGGCCATTGCGGGTAAACCGTTCCCAGGCACAACCCCCATGCGGCAGGGCATGCCCTATATTGGCAACCACCGCATGTTGATCATAGCGGCGGGTATCGGTATCAATGCCCAGCGCCTCACGCAGGCCCGATTGCGCGCCATCAGCCACAATCAGTAACTGCGTCTGCAAGCGCTCACCGTTGGCCAATTCCAATGCCATACCTGCATCGTCAATTTTGGCACCGGTTACTGTCGCCGGGCTAATCAACTCGACTCGCCCCTGCTCATGCAGGCACTGAATAAGAATATTACCCAACCAGGCGTTTTCTATGACATAACCCAAGGCTGGCCAGTCGCACTCCTGCGCTTGCAATAAGGCATGTCCAAAGCGACCGCGATCGGAAACATGGATACGCGCGATAGGGCAGGCACGCTGAAGCAACTGCTCCCAAATACCCAACTCCTGGTAAATAAGGCAGCTGCTGTAGGACAAAGCCGTCGAACGCGCATCAAACGAAGGGCTATAGCCCGCAGCGAAATCAGGCGTGGCGCCAGGCAAAGGAAAGCTTTCCAGTAGCACAATGCGCCGCTTCTGCGGCCACGTTTGCGCCAGAGCCAGAGCCAGACTCACGCCAACCATACCCCCGCCAACAATGGCGACATCGCAGGTGTCGGCAGCGGACACTACTCGGCCTCGTCCATCTGCAGGGCGTCCTGAGCCAGGTTCAGCGTCGCAAAGCGCAGGAATTCTGTGAGTTCAAAATAACTGCTCTCCGCCTCTTCATCGTCAATTTCGTTATCCATGCCCACTTCCGCAATCGCCGAAACATCCTTCAGGATCTCAGCCACTTCATCGCCCAGACCATCGGCACCGGGATCAGTGACCGCCATCGCATAGCCAGCCAAAAATCCGCGACACCAATCTGCCAGCGCGTTAATACGTTGCTCTATCTCCGTTTCATCGTCGGGTAGAAACAGATGGAACTCAAATTGATCATCGGCCATCGCCTTAGTCGTTGCCAGAATAAGTTGCAGGCTGGACCCCGCCAACTCACCGCGTATATCCAGTTGCAGCGCCTGGCACAACGCGGCCAGACAATGATCAGGCTCCAGCGGTGCGGCGACCAGCAGGCCACAGATTCCGCCGTGCAAATGAGCTGGCGACTCCTGCAGACCCTGTTCCAGTAACTGGTTAGCGTAGTCATCAAAGTCCAGTGCTTGCTCGTGGTCAAAATAGCTATCGGGCATAGTTTTAGTCCAGCGCGGTTGGCAAACCTCGGCCGCTAGCGGGCCTTAACTTGCACCTATTTATGGGAAAGTAATGTAGGTTATTGATATTAATGAATAAGTCAGCATTGACCTGTGACAATATCGCCTCTATAGTAACGGGCATTGGACAAATACATAAGTTAACCCCAATGCCAGATTCACAACTACAGCTCCTGGAAGAAAAAATCGATACCCTGATCGAGCTCTGCGCCGATCTGAATCGAGAAAATGCTTCCCTCAAAGCCAATGCCAACTCCTGGTCGAAGGAACGGCAAAACCTTATCGATAAGAATGAACTGGCCAAAACCAAGGTCGAGGCGATAATAAGCCGCCTGAAGGCGATGGAGCAAGACTCGTGAGCAAGATAAGCACTGTTACTGTCAGCATTCTCGATAAGGACTATCAGGTAGCCTGCCCGCCGGAGCAAGAGGCAGAGCTGCGGGTTTCGGCGTCCTACCTGGACAAACAGATGCGCACCATCCGTGAAAACGGCAAGGTTATTGGGCTGGAGCGCATAGCGGTCATGGCCGGATTGAATATCAGCCATGAACTATTACAGGCTTCAGAGCAGGAAGAGGTCGACAGAGCACCGTCTCACGCTGAGCTACCCTTGGCAGAACTATCCAGTCTGACCGCAAAAATAGACGAAGCTCTCTATTCCTTGCGTCAATTGGAGATCAGTTAGCCCACGTCAGTCAGTTCCGTTATACTAACAGCGGATACCTGGTGTATTTGCCAGACGGCTAGTTCTCTACCCGATAATTGTTACCTAGGTGGTTACTAGTCGCTGATGATGTGCATGTCCGCATTGCGGGAAGCCTAATTCAGTGCAGCAACCACCGCCTTGAACCATCGGGTTCAAGGGCGCCGCCGTCAGCGGTACTCTGGGGATCCATTTATATCAGAATTCACGCCTGTGACCGCATCAAGCTATAACAGCAAAGACAACCAAGCGCCGCCGGGTCAACTCCAGAAGCGGCCGTTACGTCGTCAGCTACGAGCCCAACGCCGCGCTCTGTCATCTGTGCAGCAAGCCGCCACCGCACAGGCTGTTGCCCACCACCTTTTGTACCATTCACTGTTTCGCCGTGCCCGGCATGTCGCCTGCTACTTGGCATCCGATGGAGAAACTGACTGCACCCCCAGCATCCGTCTTTGCTGGCGCCTGGGCAAACAGGTCTACTTACCCGTTACCCACGCTGGCCAGATGACGTTTCGGCGCTATAGCCGAGGAGACAAATTGCGCCGTGGTGGCTTCAATTTTCTGGAACCACTGCCCGCGTCACCAAGCTACCCGAGCCTTGAAATGGATCTGGTGTTGACGCCATTGGTAGGCTTTACGCGCCAGGGAGAGCGCCTTGGAATGGGAGGTGGCTTCTATGACCGTTGTTTCGCAGATGACAGACTGCGCCGACAAAGACCCACGTTGTTGGGGCTGGCACATAGTTTTCAACAGGTTGAGACTCTGCCAACACTACCTCATGACAGGCAGTTGGACGCTGTAGTAACGGACTGCGAACTCTGGATGTGCGGCAGCCGCCGCTAACGGAACCGGACTTCAGTCTCAGCCAGCAGACCGGCCTGTAACGGTGACGCAGGTGCTGCTACCGAGCGCGTGGCGCTGGTCGGTAACATCAGGGTGATGACCATGCTGATACCAAACACGGCCAATAGTACTAACATCAAATCAGGTTTTCTCTTCACGGTTTCTACTCTTATCCGGTAAGCCCGGTAAAAACACCTGACAACTGCTCCAGGCCACATTTTATCTAGCACTCAAAAACTCAACAGCAATTTTTGGTAATATGCCACAAAATCTGATTGTAGTCCCTCGTGAAGAAAAATCAAGCTACTAAGTTAGCGCTAACTCAAATAAATCTCGTAGGCAGGGTTAGCCGTCTCTTCACTATAGCGATAGTGGATACTATCAAGCACCGCCTCTATTTCTCTGCGCTCCGAGGCTTTAGCCTGTAATCCCAGCAACACTCGGCCATAGGCTGCACCGTGATTACGGTAGTGAAACATGGAGATATTCCAGCGTTGACCCAAATGGGTCAGGAAGTTTAGCAAGGCACCAGGGCGCTCCGGAAATTCCACCCGATAAACCAACTCATCTGTGATGCTCGCAGGCGCTGGGCCACCGACCATATGGCGGATATGTAACTTGGCCATTTCGTTGTCGGTGAGGTCGACCACCGGATAGCCTTTGGCTTGCAGGGCAGCAACCACTTCGGCCCGATCCTCACTGCCTTCAGCGATCTGCAGACCGACAAAAATATGGGCCTCGCCGCCCTCAGCATAGCGATAATTAAACTCGGTGATACCACGCTTGCCCATCGCGCTGCAGAAGCGCTTGAAGCTACCCGGGCGCTCAGGAATCATGACACTGAGCACGGCCTCGCGCTTTTCTCCGATCTCGGTACGCTCGGAGATATAGCGCAGCCGATCAAAGTTGGTGTTGGCACCACTGGCTATAGCAATCAGTGTCTGTCCAGTGACGCCACCATTGGCGACGTATTTTTTCAGCCCGGCCAGGGCCAGCGCACCGGCTGGCTCAGCAATGCTGCGGGTGTCCTCAAAAATATCTTTGATGGCGGCGCACATTTCATCGGTGCTGGCGGTGATCACCTCGTCCACGAGCTGGCGAATGATGCGGAACGGCTCCTTACCGATAGTCGCTACCGCAACGCCATCGGCAAACAGACCGACCTGGGGCAGGGTCACTCGGCGCCCCTTGGCCATGGCGGCCTGCAGGCAGGCGGCGTCTTCGGGCTCTACACCGATTATCTTGACTTCCGGACGCACGTATTTGACGTAGGCTGCTATGCCAGCCAGCAAACCACCACCGCCGACCGGAACAAAGATGGCATCGATAGGGTCAGGGTGCTGACGCATGATCTCCACCCCAATGGTACCTTGGCCAGCAATCACCTCGGGGTCATCATAGGGGTGCACGTAGACCAGTCCCTTCTCCGCGACCAGCTTTTGCGCGTGCGCTGCAGCCTCATCAAAAGTATCGCCGATCAATAGGACTTTGGCCTGATGTGAGCGAACGCCATCAACTTTAATTTTGGGGGTAGTGCGAGGCATGACAATAGTGGCTTTAACATCCATATGCCGCGCTGCCAGTGCCAGGCCCTGGGCGTGGTTGCCCGCAGAGGCGCAGATAACACCGCGAGCGCGCTCTTCGTCAGTAAGGCTATACATCTTGTTGTAAGCACCGCGCAGCTTAAAGGAAAATACCGGTTGCAGGTCCTCACGCTTGAGCAGCACGTTATTATCCAGCCGCGCTGACAATAGTCGGGCATGATCAATCGGAGTCTCACGCGCGACATCGTAGACGCGCGCCTCCAGTATTTTCTTGATGTAGTTTTTTGGCATGGTCCCAGCTCCAACCCCAGGGGTGGCAAGCGCGCCATAGTACTTGAAGCTTGCCCAGTTTGCAGCCAGAACCCTGTCATCCGCACCCCGCTAGCGCCTATAATGATCGCGCACCCCGCAACGATACGGATAAGCCAGTGGATCAGGATCAGCTCAAGCAACTCGTCGCCAACGCGGCTGTCGACTACGTCATGTCCAAACTGGAACGCAACAGTGTTATCGGCATTGGTACCGGCTCAACGGCCAACCTGTTTATCGATGGACTGGCGGCACACAAAGGCGCTATCTATGGCACTGTAGCCAGTTCTGAAGCGTCAGCTGAGCGCCTGCGTGAACAGGGTATACCTGTCTACGAACTCAATGCCGTGGACCGCGTCGACGTCTACGTCGACGGCGCCGACGAAACCAACGCGCATCTACAGCTTATCAAGGGCGGCGGCGCTGCTCTGACCCGCGAAAAGATTGTCGCGGCGGTGGCAGACGAATTTGTCTGCATCTGTGACGACAGCAAACTGGTGCGCCACCTGGGTGCATTTCCTCTGCCGGTCGAGGTCATACCCATGGCGCGCAGCCACGTGGCCAGAGAATTAGTAAAATTGGGCGGCGATCCGGTGTATCGCGACGGCGTGGTTACAGACAACGGTAACGTGATTCTGGATGTTTATAACTTCCCTATTCCCCAGCCTTTGACGACTGAAGCGCAGATCAACGCGATTGTCGGCGTCGTTACCAACGGCCTGTTTGCGCAGCGGCCAGCAGATGTCCTGCTGCTAGGTGGTAAGGACGGCGTACAAACTCTGCACGCCAGTCCCGCCTAGAGATCGAAGATTTTGCCTGGGTTAAGCACCCCATTGGGGTCGAAACTGCGCTTGATCGCGCGCATCAGCTCAATCTCAAGCGGCGACCGCGAGTAGGGCAGGTAGGGCTTTTTCAAAACGCCCACGCCATGCTCAGCAGAAACGCTACCGCGGTGCTCGCGGACGATCTCAAATACGCCTTTGCTTACCTCGCCGCATTGCTCGGCAAAATCAGCGATGCTCAATGATTCCGGCTTGAGGATATTCAAATGTACGTTGCCATCTCCAATATGCCCGTACCAGATGATCTCAAAGTCCGGGTAGGCGGCGTTGACCAGTGCCTCAACCGCAGTCAGAAACTCGGGTACTTTGGAAACCACCACCGACAGGTCATTTTTGTAGGGCGCCCAACGCGCAATCGTCTCTGAGATATCTTCCCGCAGTCGCCACAGGTTGCGAGCCTGAGCCACGCTTTGGCTGACCACGCCGTCGAGCACCCAGCCCTGCTCCAGGCAGTGCTCAAATAGCGCCATGGCCTGATCCATCTCAGAGCCCGAGGTTTGCTCAAACTCCAGCAAAGCATAGTAGGCGCAGGGTTCATCAAACGGACGCTGCAGATCCTGATGAGCAACGACTTTTTGTAACGCTGGCTCAGAAAAGAACTCAAAGGCCGTCAGCTCCATTTGCTGTCGAAACTCAGCCAGCGTGGACATAATCGATGGCATATCGGGAACCCCCAACACCATCACGGCAAGATCAGTGGGCGCCCGACACAGGCGTATAGTGACTTCGACAATGATACCCAGCGTACCTTCTGAGCCGATCATCAGGTGCCGCAGGTCATAACCGGCGTTGTTTTTGATCAAGCCGGCATTAAGCTCCAATAGCTCACCGGTGCCTGTAACCACCTTCAAACCGACTACCCAGTCCCGCGTCATGCCGTAGCGAATCACCTTGATACCGCCCGCATTGGTAGCCACATTGCCGCCGATCTGGCTGGAGCCACTGGAAGCAAAATCCACCGGGTAGTGCAGGCCCTGATCCTCGGCAAATTGCTGTAATTGTTCGGTGATCACGCCAGCGCCACAGACCACACTGCGGTCAATCGAATTAAAGGCGCCAATCTGATTGAGGTTATCCAGCGCCACCACCAGCTCACCGCGAGCCGCCACCGCACCGCCACTGAGCCCGGTGCGCCCGCCTGACGGCACAATCGCCAGCCCTTCAGCATTTGCCAGCTGCACCAGCGCCTGCACCTGCTCAATACTGCCGGGCAACGCGACGGCGGCGGGGGAGGGTGTCTCCACCCGGGTCCAGTCACGACCGTATTGAACGTGAGCCTCAGCGTCCATCAGCAGTTTATTTGCGCCGACTATCCGGCTCAATTTATCCAACAAATCAGGGGCCAATGTCACCTGAAAACCTCCACCAAAAATCCGGATTATTGCCGCATTAACGGCGCGGCCGCATATGCTATCATACGCGCCCGCAAATCCAGCCATACCCCACTTCAGTAGCGACCATCATGCAAAAGACCTCTTTAGACAAGGCCAAAATCAAGTTTCTGTTACTGGAGGGGGTGCATGAGTCTGCTATCGATACGTTGCGCCGGGCCGGTTATACGAATATCGAAACTCACCCGAAGGCGTTACCTACGGAGGAATTGAAGCGGGCCATTGCCGACGCTCATTTTGTGGGTATTCGTTCTCGCAGCCAGTTAACTGATGAAGTTCTGGACTGCGCCGAAAAGCTAATCGCAATTGGCTGTTTTTGTATCGGCACCAATCAGGTTGATCTGCAAGCTGCCACAACTCGCGGCATCGTGGTATTCAACGCCCCATTTTCAAATACTCGCAGCGTAGCGGAGCTGGTCCTGGCCGAAGCCATCTTGCTACTGCGTGGCATAGCGGAAAAAAATGCACTGGCACATCAGGGTATTTGGCAGAAGAGTGCCAACAAGTCCTTCGAGATTCGCGGCAAGAAACTCGGCATCGTTGGCTACGGCAATATTGGTATGCAGCTTGGCGTACTCGCCGAGGGGCTGGGTATGCAGGTCAGCTACCATGATGTCAGTAACAAACTGCCGCTGGGCAATGCACGCCCTGTGCCCAGCCTGAACCAATTACTGGCACAATCTGATGTCGTCAGCCTCCATGTGCCGGAAACGGCTGCCACTCGCAACATGATCGGTAGCGCCGAGCTGGCCCAAATGCCCGCAGGCGCGATTCTGATCAACGCCTCACGGGGCACCGTTGTCGATATTGACGCACTGGCTGCAGCCCTCGACAGCGGCCATGTCGGTGGCGCCGGAATAGACGTGTTCCCGGTGGAGCCGCGCTCCAACGACGATGAATTCCTGTCGCCGTTAAGGGCCTTCCATAACACCTTTCTGACCCCGCATATTGGCGGCAGCACCCAGGAAGCTCAGGAAAATATCGGTATGGAGGTGGCGGAAAAACTCGCTCACTACAGTGATAACGGTACCACCACATCAGCCGTTAACTTTCCTCAGGTGGCATTACCGGAGCATCCAGACAGCCATCGCCTGTTGCACATACATCGCAACCGGCCGGGAATCATGAGCGCCATCAACAAGGTGTTTAGCGACAACAATATCAACATCACCGGTCAGTACCTGCAAACCAACGAGAATATTGGCTACGTAGTTATCGATATCGCTGCAGAATACAGCGAAATGGCACTGTCCAAGCTAACAGCCATCGAGGGTACGCTGCGCACCCGCATGTTGTTCTAGACTAGCGGATTTGCACAGGGATATGACGCATCCGATGACGTGCAGAATGAGCCCTGCTCTGTCACACTGGACCGGTCCCGGATGGAGCGCCCATGCACCCCCTGTCCGGCCCGCTTCTGAACCCCTGCCGGCTGCGCGTAGATGAACAAGCTGAAACAACAATTTGTCAGCGACCTGATAGCCGATCATGGCAACTCGCTAGAGCGCTTTCTGACCCGCAAGCTCGACAACCCATCGGATGCGGCTGAAATCGCGCAGGAAGCCTATCTCCGCATTTACCGATTACAACAGCCTGAGACATTGGATAATGCGCGCGCCTTCCTGTTTCAGGTTGCCTCCAATCTGGCCGTGGATCATTTGCGCCGACGCACGCTGCATTATCGCTTTTTGAAATCTGAGGAAGGTCAGGGAGAGGAGGCCGGTAGCCAGGACCCTAACGCTAGCGGAGCCTCACCTGAGAAAATCCTCGCTGCCCGGGAGCGGCTGGCGCTAATTTACGCCTCCATTGACGAGCTGCCTCTCAAATGTCGCCAGGCTTTTTTGCTCAGTCGTAATTCTGGTTTGTCCTACACTGCAATAGCCCGCGAATTGGACGTCTCTGTATCGAGCGTGGAAAAGTATATTTTGCAGGCACTCAAGCATTGCCGCGCTGCTTTGGCCCGGCAGGATGGCGCTGGCAACCCTGCAGCAGTGATAAAACGGCCATGAAATACTTGAGGGAAATCGTCCCGGCTTCGTTTATTATCAAAAGCGGAAGTAAAACTTCCCTCCACCTGACAGAGTTGTAAGTGAACACAGATAATAAAAACACCATTGATCCCTTTGCAGAACGCATGGAAGAGCAGGCCGCTAGCTGGCTGGTAAGACTGCGCGCCGACAACGTCAGCGAACAGGACCAGCAACAATTCGCACTTTGGCTCGCCGCCAATCCGGCGCATACCACCGCTATGGATAACATGCTTGAACTCTGGGACGATCTCGGCGTAACCCAACATATGCCAGTCAATCCACCGCGCCAGCTTGTCGGTCGCCGCCAACGCACGCTGGGGGCATTGGCGTTGGCCGCCTGTTTCGTGTTCGCTCTTTTCACCGCACCACAGTGGCTAACGAGTCCAACTGAGCCCACCTACTTCAGCACGCAGCTCGGCGAGCGTAAATCCGTAGAGCTGGCCGACGGGTCGGTGATGACGCTCAATACCAATAGTCGTTTGCAGGTGGAATACCTCGACTCGGAACGCCGCGTCAAACTCGAGCGCGGCGAAGTGTTCTTTGAGGTATATCACAATACCGCCAGGCCCTTCATCGTTGATATAGGCAGCGCTGAAGTCCGCGTGCTGGGCACCGCTTTCAATATTATGCGGGGCAGCGAGTCTAGCCATATTACCGTGGCCAGTGGCGTCGTGCGTGTTACAGAGCTGGGTAACACGGGCGCTCGAGCGCCGGCCACCGAGCTACTGTATGCCAACCAATCAGTAGCAACCGATGACAATGGCCTGCGGCGCCCGGCACAGACACAAGCCAGCACCGTACTGGCCTGGCGCGACGGCAACATCGTCGCCCAAGCTATGCCTCTGGGCCAATTGGTGGCCGAATTGGCGCGCTACCATGGTGCTCGCATCATCGTTTCAGACGCCTCGCTGGCACAGACGACTGTGTCGGGCATCTTTCCTATTGATCAGCCCGAGGTGATCCTCAAGGCCCTGGAACATAGCATCGGCGTGCAAGGCGTTGAGCTAGAGGACTCAAGCATTCTATTGATCAAGACTCCCCTATAAGCTATAAACCCCTATGAAGGGGTTGTCTTATGACCGCCTGCGAGCGGCGCCCTGTCTCAATGAGGTCCGGCGCGTCCGTGGAGCAGACAAATATAAGCATCACCACAACCTTGAATCGATCAGCACACGGCCAGAACGCTGGGAGGCTCTGGCTGACGTGCCTGTTACTAACCTCCATACTCATCGCTGCGCCCAGCCACAGCGCGGAGCCCCAGTTCCAGTTCCGAATCAGTGACCAATTGGCCCTGTCCCAAGCCCTGATTCAGTTCAGTCATCAGAGCGGCCTGGCAATTGTTTTTCCGGACCATCTAACCCGTAACATTCAGAGCGGCGGATTCACTGGTGCCATGGACGTTGATACGGCACTGGCAAAGTTACTCGAGAATACTGATCTTGATTATCGGCTAGTCGACGACCGCATCATTGCTGTTTATGACGCCCGCTGCGAGCTCACCGATAGCTGCCCCGCAGAAGCTGAACTGCTGATTCGCAACCCCCTTTACGTTCCAGGTATTGAGGAGCTCTACGTATACGGCAGTCAGGTTACGGGCTCCCGTATCAAACGCGACCACCTGCAGGGGTCCGCGCCGGTGGATATGATCTCCGCGCCGGACATCGAGCTCAGTGGGGCGCAAACACTAGGCCAGTTGTTGCGGCGCCTGCCCGCAGTGTCAGGCAACCCTACCAGCACGGCCATCAGCAATGGCGGCAACGGCACTGCCACCGCCACTCTGCGCGGGCTGCCGGCGTCCAGCACGCTGGTGCTCATCAACGGTCGACGCGTAGCCAATGACGGGCTCGGTGGTGAGTCGGTCGACCTCAACTCCATAGCGCCAGCCGCCGTCGACCGCATCGAAGTACTTAAGGACGGCGCCTCGGCAATCTACGGCTCTGATGCCATAGCAGGCATTGTCAACATCATTATGAAACGCGACTTTTATGGCGCCATGCTCGAGCAATATTACGGCACCGCCGAGCAGGGCGATGGCGAGGCAGTCACTACCACGTTTCAGTACGGTACCGGCTTTAACAGTGGCTCCTTTTTCATGACCGCCTCCTATTTCAGTGAGGGCGAAATACAATCACGAGAACGCCCTCTGTCTGCTTCTGCAGACAGTCGCAGCCGCGGCGGCAACGATCGCCGCTCTACCGCTACACCCGCAGCCAGGGTAACCCGCTCCGACGGCAGCGTGGTTATTCGCGATGCCGCCAGCAACACCTACCGTGAAGCTAGCACCGAAGACCGTTTTGACTATCCGATCTACACCAGCTCACTGGTGCCGTCCGAGCGAAAATATATCTATGCAACCGCCAGCTTTGATTTTAGCGAAAGTCTGACCGGCACTCTGGAGGGAAGTTACACAGAGACACAGTCACAGGCGAATCTCGCGCCAACACCAGTATTTACGGGCTTCGAGCAAATACCGTTGGAAGTGGCTGCCGACAACATCTACAACCCGTTTGGCGAACCCATCACTGATTTGCGTCGTCGTTTTACCGAACTGGGCGCCAGACGCCAGGACAATAGCTCCGAGGTAGAGCGACTTGCTGCAATACTGCAGGGACTGCATGGTGGCTGGGACTGGGAATTAAGCTATAGCTGGAGCAAGAGTCAGGCACGCGAGCGATCCCGCGGCCTTATTAATGCCAGCAATCTCCAGCGAGGCATCGGCCCGGCCGCCAACTGTCAGGGCTCTGCTATCGATAACTGCGTACCTATTAATCTATTTGGCGCTGCAGGCAGCGTCGACGCAGAACAGCTGGGCTTTCTGGCGGTCAACAGCAATGTCGACGGAGAGAGCAGTCTGGGTAGCTTGAGTTTCACCGCGGCGCGCAAACTGGTTGAACTGCCTTCCGGCACCATCGATTTTGCTATCGGCATGGAATACCGCGATGAAAATACCAGCAAGAAGCCGGACGGGTTGCTGGCGAATATGGCTATCATTGGCACGGATAATCTCACTCCCACTCAAGGTCGTCGCAATATTACCGAGATCTATGGCGAGAGCATCACTCCAGTTTGGCAGTCCGCAGACAAGCAGATCAAGCTCGACCTCGAAATCGCTGTGCGCTATTCACGCTATAGCGACTTTGGCGATATTACGAATCCCAAATACGGCCTGCGCTTTCAACTCAGCCCCGCCCTGCTGCTGCGCGCTACCCATGCACAGGGCTTCCGGGCTCCTAGCCTCAGTGAACTCTACTCTGGCGCGACCGAAGCTCACGCGATGCTGTTCGATCCCTGCATACTGCCAGAGAACGTGGGTACTCTGCCCGGCTGCGCACAACAAGCAGACCCGGGCCGCTACCAGTACCTGACGATTACCAGCGGCAATCCCGAGCTGAATCCGGAGAAATCACGTAGCTATGGCATTGGTATTGTCTGGACCCCTGGTAACGCGCCGGGATTCAATGCCACTGCCGACTACTTCGATATTGAGACCTCTCAAGTAGTGGACTCAAGCGCCCAATTTATCCTCAGCCAGAATGCGCAGTTCGGCGAGTTCGAAGACAATGTGGTGCGCGACCAGCGCGGCAATCTGCAGCAAGTGACAGCAACCAAAGTTAACGTGGGTGAACGTCGCGTGCAGGGTATCGACTTTGGTCTCAACTATCGATTGCCCAAACGCGACTGGGGGCAGCTCTCAACAGGGCTCAATGTAGCCTATATGGACGAGTACACCCTCCAGCTGGATGCCGATGCCCCAACCGTTAACCTGTCCGGTAGCTTTCGCGATCCACAGGCAGAAGGCGCCGGTGCACTGCCCAAATGGAAAGGTAACATCGGGATGCAATGGGCGCGGCAGCGTTGGCGTGGCAGCTACGACCTGCATTTTGTAAGCAGTCTCAAAGAGGTCGTTCCGAACACCACCACCAGTCGTGTGGTTCGCAACTGGCTGGTGCATGACGTTCAGGCCAGTTATCTGTTTGATGTTCTCCATGGACTGCGTATGGCCGTAGGCGTCGACAATCTGCTGGATTCAGAGCCGCCCTTTGCCGCCTCAGCCTTTAACGACAACTTCGACGGCCGCACCCATGATATTCGTGGCCGTTATTGGTATGCCAAGCTTAGCCAGCGCTTCTAATACACTTCTGAACGTCTACTCAGCACCGAAATTCATCGATATCAGGGTTAGTGAATGCCCACTTACCGGAGCTATAGATCAAGTTTTGCGACATCGATGCCGACAATCGTCAACTGCAGCAGAATAACTGTGGCTTATCTCACACTATTTGTATCAAACATTAAGTCTTGCCTGTTAATGCCTGATTTATATACTAATATTCAGCCCAACAGTGAATAGTTCACATTAAAGGACGAGCACTTGGTCTACCCTGCTTAAATCAGGTGGGCTAGGGCAGTCAGGGCAATACCAGTCATTGAAAATTACTAGGGACAAGACCATGAATTCGGGACACTTTAATTACCTACGCCCGGCGTACCGGCAAACTGCACTCTCCCTCGCAATAGCCGGTGCACTGACGGCAATACCGTCGGTCCAAGCACAGGATGTGGATCCATCAGCCGCGCTGGAGGAAGTCATCGTTACAGCCACTCGGCGTGAAGAGGCTATTCAAGACATAGCGGGCTCTATTATTGCCTTCTCACCGGATGATTTCACAGAGATTGGACTCGGTACCCTTCGCGATATGATTGAGTACACGCCCGGTGTCTCTTTTATCGATCGGGGGGTGATTGGCCAAGGCAGCATTGGCATCCGAGGTATTCCCCAAGCGGGCAACACCCCGGTGGTGGGTATTTACGTCGATGACGTTCCCATGAGTACTAATACCCCCTATGCCAGCGGCGCAGAGCTTTACTACGACGGCCTGCTGGGCGACGTTGAGCGTGTAGAGATGGTAAAAGGACCACAGGGCACCCTGTATGGATCTGTCGCGGTTGGCGGTGTTGTACGCTACATCACTCGCGAGCCTGCGCTCGAGGAAATGCGTGGCAGCGTTGGCGCCAACCTTTCTGATACGGAGAACGGAGGCCTGAACCAACTCTACAATGGCAGTATCAGTGTACCGATTATCAAAGATACGCTGGGGCTCACCCTGTCAGGCTTCTCCCAAAATAACGAAGGCTACGTGGATTGGATTGATCCGGACACCGGAGCAGTGCTGCAAGATGGAATCAACGAAACAGAGCGTAAAGGCTATGCGATCGATATGCTCTATCGTTTCTCTGATCGCGGCGACCTCAAACTGAAGGTGCTGCACGACGAAAATGAGTACGACGCAAGAGCGAGAATCGAGCTTGAGGGGCCCGACTCTGACGATCCCCTGTATGGTGATTTCCAGACTTCATCCCAGCCCGGTTTCAACAAAGTCGAGTACGACAACTACGCATTGACGATTAACTATGAATGGAACTGGGCAACCCTGACGTCTGTCAGTAGCCTCATTGAGTATAACTTTACCAGCTTCTCAGATATCTCAAGCAGCCTGCCACCGTTCGTGGTGGACGGAGCACTGGGACTTCCGCCAGGCACAACCGAGCGGGTCGGTCTGGATCTGGCGTCCGATTCAAAGAAGTATATTCAAGAGCTGCGCCTGACCTCACCACAGAGTGACTCCCTGGAGTGGCTGGCAGGCTTTTACTACGCCGACGAGGAAACCGCTGAGAGCCAAACGCTAATGCCAGATCCGGTGCCCGATCAGGTCACTGGTTTCGTCAATTTCCCCAGCGAATATACCGAGTATGCGGTTTACGGCAACATCACCTATTTCGTCAGCCCGGACTTCGATATCTCCCTGGGCGCACGCATCAGCAATCATGAATCAGAACTCGAGCTCACTCAGGATGGGGCATTAACTGACCCTGGCACGACATCATTCGGGAACAACGATGACACGGTAGCCACTTACTCTCTGGCTGCCCGGTATCGTTTCAATGAGAACAATATGTTCTATGGAAGTATCGCCAGCGGTTATCGTCCAGCGTCTGCCAGCATACCTGTGGTAAGCCCAGAGGCAGAGGAAGACCCCGATGTCGATCCCAATGACTGCTCAAACACCGTGGGGCTCATCAACAATGGCTGTGAACTGGACTCCGATGAAGTCTGGAGCTACGAGGCAGGCATCAAAGGTGAATCCGGCAGCAGCTTGTTCCGTTATGATCTCGCGCTCTGGTATAGCGAGTTCAAGGATTTCCAGACCATCATCACCGCCTTCGGCACTTCGGGCAATGCCAATTACGATGGCACTCTCAAAGCTTATGGCTTGGATGCACAGGCGGTTATGTCTCCGCTGGACGGGCTGGATATCACTGCAGGCATTTCCTGGAACGACAATGAATTGGATGGCGACGATGCATTTCTTGGAGCTGTATCGGGAGACCAGCACCCCAATATTCCGGAAGCCACTGCATCATTGAGAGCTTCCTACGCGTTTATGCTGGGTGGTCTGGACGCTACCTTGGGCGGCGGACTGCGCTATGTGGGAAAGATGGATACCAGTTTCAGCGATTCCGAAAACAACGTGAACACCACAGTCGACGAGTACGTATTGGCTGATCTCAACTTTGGGCTGACCTTCAACAATATTTCCGGTCAGTTGTATGCCACCAACTTATTCGATGAAATGAAATTGCAGAATCGTAGAGACCAAATTGTAGGCCCCGGAATGTTTACCTCCCTGGGCGTTTACACTCAGCCTCGCACAGTGGGTGTCTCAATCAAGTATGATTTCTGACCCCTAACAGACTATGCCGAGGGAGCGCTTTTAGCTATCTCTGGCAGAAACCGACCTGGTAGCCGCGTGGCGCTACAAAAAGGCCCTCCCAGGAGGGCTTTTTTTTTGACTGACGAAAGCTACGACGATAACGGATAGTTGCTGAAAAATTGATCCAGCCGGGCGCCTATCTGTTGACGTATTGAAGCGCTCTCGTTGGCCAGTTGATGGCGCGCTCCCGGCAGCACTTGCAACTCAACATTATCGATCATGCGTTCTATATAAGCGGTATTAAAGGGACCATCGACGGTCTCATCGTTGTCACCCTGCAATACCAAAATCGGTATTTGGCAAGGCAAACTGCGCGGCAAAGTATGCAGCCAGCGTCGCAGCGCGCCGATCCAAACCAGGGACAATTGCCGAGCCTGAAGCGGGTCGTTGCGCAAAAATTCGAGGAATACCGGATCATTGGAATTCTGAGCAAACTTACGCGACAGCGACTTCCGAAAATGCCGCAATACCGCGTGTGCCGGTTGCACCCAGTACCAACCCACTGGTCGCACCAAGGGCGCCAGCAGAGCGATCGCCCGCGCCTGCCGCCAGCCCTGGACCAGGCTTTCTAATACCGCCGCTCCACCGGTGCTCTGTGCAATCACATACCAATCCCCCGGCAACGCTTCGATAGCGGCAGTCTGCACTGCCTGCAAGGCCTCGGCATAATCACCAAAGTCCTCAATAACGGCGGCCGCGCCGGTGGACAAACCATGACCGGGGAGGTCGAAAGCGACCACATTGTAACCCCGCTCCAACCCAAACCGGATCAGATGCCCAAACAACCCCACATGATCAAAATAGCCGTGCACCAGCAGCAGGTTGCCCTTTGCTGCAGGCACCGTAAGAATGTGTACGGCAAGACGCTGTCGCGCAGCGTCAAGATAACCCAGAGCATGTGTTAGCCCTGCAAATTCAGATTGAAAATCAATATTATAAGCCGCCAGATAGGCACGCTCTTCTGACGACAACGGACCGGCGCCGAGATTGATCGGGCGCAAATCAGCAGCCACTGCCGCTAACCGCTCCACGCTAATCATAGCGCTCACTTGACGATTTGGGTCAACTCCCCGGAGCTATAGCGCCCGGTCATTGCCTCTAGTGACAATGCTGTGATCTTGTCGGCATTACCAGCGGTGCCAAAAGCCTCATAACGGGCAATACAGATGTCCTTCATAGCAACCATCGTCGCGGCGAGATACTTGCGTGGGTCGAATTCGGACGTGTTCTGCGCCAGAAAGCGTCGCACGGCCCCCGTAGAAGCCAGACGCAAATCGGTATCGACATTGATCTTGCGCACACCATGACGAATACCTTCCTGAATCTGCTCTACCGGTACACCATAGGTTTCCGGAATCTCACCACCAAACTCATTGATTATAGCTAGCCACTCCTGCGGTACTGAAGATGAACCGTGCATCACCAAATGGGTATTCGGAATACGTTCATGGATGGCCCGAATTCGGTCCATGGCCAGAATATCTCCGGTAGGTGGGCGGGTAAATTTGTAGGCGCCATGACTGGTACCACAGGCGATAGCCAGCGCATCGACATCAGTTTCAGCGACAAAGCGCGCGGCTTCCTCAGGGTCGGTGAGCATCTGCTCCTGTGTCAGTATGCCCTCGGCGCCAATCCCATCTTCTTCGCCAGCTTCACCGGTTTCCAGCGAGCCGAGGCAGCCGAGCTCGCCTTCTACCGATACACCACAGGCGTGCGCCATATCTACTGCGAGGCGGGTCACCTTGACGTTGTAGTCATAGTCCATAGGCGTCTTGCCATCTTCACCCAGGGAGCCATCCATCATCACCGATGAAAAACCCAGCTGAATAGAGCGCTGGCAAACCGCCGGACTGACACCGTGATCCTGGTGCATCACCACCGGAATATGCGGAAACTCTTCAATGGCCGCCTCAATCATGTGCCGCAGAAACGGCGCGCCCGCGTATTTGCGCGCACCGGCTGAGGCCTGCATGATCACTGGGCTATTGGTCTGGTCAGCCGCCTCCATGATGGCCCGGGTCTGCTCCAGGTTATTCACATTGAAAGCGGGTACGCCGTAGCCATGCTCGGCCGCATGGTCCAACAACTGCCGCATACTGATTAGTGCCATGTTTTGTCCCTGTCTGTTGTTAGCCGGCCACTGCGGACACGGTCTTAATTAACGTCGCTGTCCGACTAGCGGACCCAACCAATGCGCTGACCCATTCAGTCTTGTGCCCGTTGCTCCAGCATGGCCACGGCGGGCAAAACCTTGCCCTCCACAAACTCCAGAAAGGCACCGCCACCGGTAGAAATATAAGAAACCTTATCGGCTATGCCATATTTGTCAATTGCCGCCAAAGTGTCACCACCCCCGGCTAGCGAAAAACCATCGCTAGCCGCTATCGCCCGGCTCAGTGCCTCGGTACCACCCCCAAACTGATCAAACTCAAACACGCCTACGGGTCCATTCCAGAGAATGGTCTTGGCGTCGCGCAAGATCGCAGTCACAGCCTCCGCGCTCTGCGGCCCTATGTCAAAAATCATGTCCTGATCCGTGACCTCCTCCACAGACTTTAAGGTTGCTGTGGCGTTCTCGGAAAACTCCAGGCCGGTGACCACATCAACGGGCAGTGGTATAGAGGTTTTACTCATCAAGTCGCGAGCCTGGTCCAGCAACTCATGCTCGCACAGAGAACCCCCCACCGGATAACCCGCCGCCGCGAGGAAGGTATTAGCAATGCCGCCTCCCACAATCAGTTGGTCTACCTTATCCACCAAGGCCTCTAGCACTGTCAGCTTTGTAGACACCTTGGAGCCTCCGACAATAGCAACCATAGGCTTTTCAGGGTTAGCAAGTGCTTGCTCCAACGCTTCCAGTTCCGCACACAGTAGAGGCCCGGCACATGCCGTGGGGGCAAATTTGGCAACGCCATGCGTCGACGCTTGAGCCCGGTGTGCCGTACCAAAAGCATCCATCACAAAGATATCGCAGAGGCTGGCATAGGCCTGTGCCAGCTCATCTGCGTCGGCTTTTTCACCAACGTTGAAGCGGACATTCTCCAGTATTACCACCTCTCCGGCGGCCACAGTAAACTCCTCGCGCCAATCGCGAACCAGAGCCACCGGTTGCTGCAGCGCAGCAGTCAGGTAATCAGCTACTGGCGCCATTGAGAACTCTTGGGCAAATTCGCCTTCCACGGGCCGCCCTAGATGCGACATCAGGATAACTGACGCTCCCGCGCTCAACGCCTGTTTAATGGTCGGCAGGGCCGCCACAATACGAGCATCACTAGTGATGGCGCCAGCCTTTAGCGGTACGTTAAGATCTTCACGAATCAATACTCGCTGGCCCGCTAATGACAGCTCATCCATCCGCAATACTTTAACGCCCATAGTGGTGATCTCCGTCCGTCGGTTAAGAAAAAGTGTTCTACAGTGCCAGCCAATGCCTGCTGATATCCAGCATGCGATTGGCATAGCCCCATTCGTTGTCGAACCAGACCAGCACTTTTACCAAATGCTGACCGCTAACTCGCGTCTGGCTGGCATCTATGGTGCTTGAATGTGGGTCGTGATTAAAGTCACAGGACGCTAAAGGCTCCTCGGTATACCCCAATACACCGCAATACTCTCCTAGCGCGGACTGCTGCAACAGGAGATTGACCTCCGCCTCGGTGACTGGCTTGTCAACCAACACCGTTAAGTCCATGGCGGACACATTGAGCGTTGGAACTCGCAGCGCCTGGGCGGTAAACCGGCCACCGAAGCGCGGCAAAATCCTCTCAATACCTAGCGCCAGCGCAGTATCTACCGGGATAATCGACTGCCCGGCCGCGCGTGTCTTGCGCAAATCCGTGTGGTGATAGGCATCCAGCACCGGTTGGTCGTTCATGGCCGAATGAATGGTAGTTATGGTTCCGGTCTTGATACTAAAGGCGCGGTCCAAGGCATCAATAACCGGCACCACTCCATTGGTGGTACAGGATGCCGCCGACACAATACTGTGGGTAGACAACAGCTCGCTCTGGTTGACGCCGTAGACCACCGTGAGGTCTACATCCGCCCGCGCAGGCTGCGAGAAAAGGACGCGGCCGGCGCCCCTCTGCAGGTGTTTTTCTGCGGTGCGACGGTCATCAAATGCACCCGTACATTCCAGCACCAGGTCCACGCCTAATTCGGCCCAGGGTAAATCTCCCGGATCCGCATGACTCAATAACTCGATATGACTGCCGTTGACATTCATACCCCCGGCGGTAGCTTCCACCGACCCCGGAAAGCGACCGTGGGTGGAGTCATAGCGAGTCAGGTGCAGAGCGGTCTTACTGTCGGCCAGTTCGTTAACCGCCACCACGCTTAACGCCGCCTCTTCGTCGCGCTCAAATAGAGCCCGCAATACGCTGCGACCAATACGGCCGTAGCCGTTAATAGCCAGTCTAGCCATCGTTGCTTACTCGCAGTCGCCGTTACAGCAGAATGTCTTCGGCGGTCTCAACCACCGCAGCAACAGAGAAGCCAAAGTGGGCGAAAAGATCACCCGCGGGCGCTGACTCCCCGAAGGTACTCATACCCACCACGCGACCATCAAGCCCGACAAACTTATACCAATAATCTTCGTGTGCAGCTTCAATAGCCACCCGCGCCAGTACTTGACTGGGCAGCACCGCCTCACGATAGGCAGCATCCTGAGCACAAAACACTTCTGCGCAAGGCATAGACACAACGCGTACCTGCCGACCGTTGTCGCGCAGTGCCGTTGCAGCATCCATGGCCAGACCTACTTCTGATCCAGTCGCTATCAGAATCAGTTCGGGTTCACCGTCAGCGTCACTGAGCACATAGGCACCACGACTGATATCGTCAAGCTGCTGGCCATCACGCGCCTGGTGCGGCAACGCCTGACGTGAAAAGATCAGGGCTGAAGGGCCGTCACTGCGGGTTATAGCTGATTTCCAACTCACCGCGGACTCTACCGCATCACAGGGCCGCCAGGTATTAAGATTGGGGGTTGAGCGCAGGCTGGTTAACTGCTCTACCGGCTGGTGCGTTGGGCCGTCTTCACCCAAACCGATAGAATCGTGGGTATAGACAAAGATTGCGGGTTGCTTCATCAAGGCCGCCATCCGCACTGCATTACGCGCGTACTCCATAAACATGAGGAAGGTAGCGCCATAGGCCTTGAAACCGCCGTGCAGGGTAATACCGTTCATAATGGCGGACATGCCAAATTCACGCACGCCGTAATAGATGTAGTTACCGCCAGGCGCTGCTGCAGTGACGCCAACGCTGTCGCTCCACAGTGTCAGGTTAGAACCAGCAAGATCGGCTGATCCTCCCAACAATTCCGGCAACAGTGGCCCATAGGCATTGAGCGAATTTTGCGAGGCTTTACGACTGGCGATAGTCGCGGCATCGGTCTGGCATTGCTGGATGTAAGCATCAGCTTGCTCAACAAAATCAGCGGGCAAATCACCTGCCAGGCGGCGCTTCAGTTCAGCCGCCAAGGTTGGCTCCGCAGCCGCATAGGCCGTCATGCGCTGCTCCCATTGCGCCTCAAGCGCAGCTCCGCGCTCAGCAGCATTCCAGCCAGCATAAATATCATCGGGCACTTCAAAAGGCGCATGCGTCCAACCTAGCGCCTGCCGGGTTGCCGCCACTTCTTCTGCTCCCAGCGCCGCACCGTGCACCGCCTCGGTACCCTGCTTATTGGGTGAGCCTTTCCCAATAATAGTCTTGCAGCAAATTAACGTTGGCTGTGCGTCATTCGCACGCGCGGCTTCAATGGCGCCAGTCAGTGCCTCAGGGTCGTGTCCATCCACATTCGCCAGCACCTGCCAGCCATAGGCGGCAAAGCGCGCCGGGGTATCGTCGGTGAACCAACCTTCGACTTCACCATCAATTGAAATGCCATTGTCGTCGTAAAACAAAACCAGCTTGCCCAGTCCAAGTGTTCCCGCCAGCGAACAGACTTCATGCGAAATGCCTTCCATGAGGCAGCCGTCACCGGTAAAGGCATAGGTATGGTGATCCACAACTTCGTGTCCGGGCCGGTTAAACTGTGCCGCCAACACTTTTTCCGCCAACGCCATGCCCACCGCATTGGCAATACCCTGACCTAGCGGGCCGGTGGTGGTTTCTACACCGGGTGCATAGCCATACTCTGGGTGGCCAGGGGTTTTGCTGTGCAACTTGCGAAAGTTCTTCAGTTCCGCCATCGGCAAGTCATACCCGCTCAAATGCAGCAGCGAATAAATCAACATCGAGCCGTGCCCGTTAGACAACACAAAACGATCGCGATTGGGCCAGTCCGGGTTACCTGGGTTGTGCTGCAGAAAATCATTCCACAGCACCTCGGCAATATCTGCCATACCC
The DNA here is from genome assembly GCF_026262625.1 of Candidatus Litorirhabdus singularis. GTDB lineage: Bacteria > Pseudomonadota > Gammaproteobacteria > Pseudomonadales > Halieaceae > Litorirhabdus > Litorirhabdus singularis. The sequence continues at coordinate 907,911 of NZ_SHNN01000001.1, read as the reverse complement.
ATGGGTGCGCCAGGGTGTCCGCTGTTGGCCTGTTGAACCGCGTCCATACTAAGCGCACGGATGGCATTGGCTAGTTCTGTTCGGGACGGCATGAGCTGCTCCTGTTGCAGGGGGGGCTGGGAAAGTGGAGCGCCATTTTCGCGTAACAGGGTGGTAACAGCAATCAACTGACGATATTTTTCACAAATATCGAAGCTGGCGAGCTTGTTGAAGCGATTCAGACGGCCAAAAACATCTATATCAATTTATTTTGATATAGATTGCGCTTCTGCTACACTGCGCGGCCATGTTAGCTATCGAGCCCACATCAGCAGACCCTTCTGCCACTATAGAAGCTTCTGCTGCCAGCGATCTGGCGCACCTCTGTAAGGCAGCCGGCGATCCACTGCGCCTGCAAATACTGCGCGTGCTGCGCCAGGATTCCTTTGCCGTGCTAGAGCTCTGTAGCGTCTTTCAGATGCGCCAACCGGCGCTCAGCCACCACCTGAAAGTACTCGCCAACGCCGGCGCCGTGGTCAGGCAGCGCGAGGGCAATACGATTTTTTACCGGCGCGCACCGCTGGCTCGACTGCCGGAATTAAACGACCTGCAGCACCAATTACTGGAATGCATCAATCAACTGCCGCTACCCGAAGAGCTTGAACAGCGGTTGCAGGAACTACAGATCCAGCGCCAACAGCTGTCTCAGGTCTTCTTCCAACAAAATGCCGAAAAGTTTCGAGCCCAGCAAGACCTCATAGCTAGCTACGGGCAATACGCTGAAACGGTAGCCCAGCTTATTAGTGATGCGCCCCTGCGAAACCATCAGCTGGCGCTAGAGGTAGGCCCCGGTGACGGCGCCTTTCTGGCTCATTTGGCACCACAGTTCGAGCGGGTCATCGCGCTGGATAGTGCACCGGAAATGCTGGAGCAGGCGCGCGTAACAGCCGCCGCTGGTGGCCTGAGCAATATTGAGTTCATCGACGGCGACACCAGTGACGCCGCCCATCGCGGTATCCAGGCTGACTGTATTGTTGTCAATATGGTGCTGCATCACACCCCGTCTCCGGCCGCTATATTCAGAGATCTGGCGGCCTGCCTGGCACCCAAAGGGGTGCTTTTAATCACCGATTTGTGCAGCCACGATCAGGCTTGGGCCCGAGAAAGCTGTGGCGATGTCTGGTTAGGCTTTGAGCCCACCGATCTTGGGGCATGGGCAGAGCAAGCCGGGCTGCGCGAAATTGCCAGCGAGTATCTGGCGCAACGTAATGGATTCCAAACTCAGGTGCGCCTGTTCGGCCACTCGTAATAATTTCTAGAAAAGGACCAATAGTATGAGTGAATATGCAGTCTTTACTTCGGAGTCAGTCTCCGAGGGTCACCCTGACAAAATGGCTGACCAAATTTCGGATGCGATCCTGGACGCCTATCTGGAACAGGATCCCAATGCCCGAGTTGCGGTAGAAACCATGGTCAAGACCGGTATGGCAGTAGTGGCCGGCGAAGTTACCAAGGGTCTGCACATCAAATTGGAAGAAATCGTCCGTCAAACCATTCTCGATATTGGCTACGACAGTTCAACCGTCGGCTTTGACGGCGCTACCTGCGCAGTTCTCAACGCTATCGGAGAGCAATCCAGCGATATCGCTATGGGTGTCGACGAAGCTGACGACAAAGAGCAGGGCGCCGGCGATCAGGGCCTGATGTTCGGTTATGCCACCAATGAAACTGACGTCTTGATGCCAGCCCCTATTTACTACTCGCACCGTTTGGTCGAGCGCCAGGCAGAGCTGCGCAAGAATGGAACACTGCCGTGGCTGCGCCCGGATGCCAAGAGCCAGGTAACGTTGCGCTATGAAAACGGCAAGCCGGTCGCTATCGACGCAGTGGTACTGTCCACCCAGCACGATGAAGATATTAGCCTGAAAGACCTGCAGGCAGCGATCAAGGAACACGTGATTGCACCCGTATTGCCGGCAGAGTGGCTGCACGCGGACACGCTTTATCACATTAACCCCACCGGCCAGTTCATTATCGGTGGCCCGGTCGGCGATTGCGGTCTGACCGGACGCAAGATCATCGTCGACACCTATGGCGGTATGGCACGTCACGGTGGTGGCGCATTCTCTGGCAAGGACCCGTCCAAGGTTGACCGTTCTGCGGCTTACGCCGGCCGTTATGTTGCCAAAAATATCGTCGCCGCCGGCCTCGCTGATCGCTGCGAAATTCAGGTGTCCTATGCGATTGGAGTGGCAGAGCCCACGTCTATCTCCATCAACACCTTTGGCACCGGCCACGTCTCTGACGACATCATTGTTGATCTGGTGCGCGAGCACTTTGAACTGCGCCCGGCCGGGCTGGTCGCTATGCTCGACCTGAAGCGGCCGATTTATCGTCAAACAGCTGCCTACGGCCACTTTGGTCGCGAGCTGGCCGATTTCACTTGGGAAAACACCGACAAAGCGGCGGCCTTAAAGGCTGCTGTCTGAAACAACAGTGACGCCAGCATAAGCCGGCGCACTAACGCACAGAAACGACCGGATATGTATCCGGCAACAACCAAAGGACTAGAAAATGAGTACTGCTGAGCAACTGAACACTACTGAAGATTTCAAGGTAGCCGATATCGCACTGGCGAGCTGGGGCCGTCGCGAAATTGAAATCGCTGAAACTGAAATGCCTGCGCTGATGGCCATGCGCGACAAGTATCGCGACAGCCAACCGCTGGAGGGCGCCAACATCATCGGCTGCATTCATATGACCATTCAGACTGCCGTATTGATTGAAACCCTGACAGAACTGGGCGCCGACGTGCGTTGGTCGTCCTGCAATATTTTTTCCACCCAGGATCACGCCGCCGCCGCTATTGCCGCAGCCGGCACACCGGTTTTCGCCTGGAAGGGAGAGACTGAAGAAGAATATGAGTGGTGCATCGAACAGACTATCCTCCGGGATGGCACGCCCTGGGCCTGCAATATGGTGCTCGATGATGGCGGCGACCTGACCGGTATGCTGCACGAGAAGTACCCGGAGATGCTGGACAATATCCACGGTGTTACCGAGGAAACAACTACTGGCGTTCACCGTCTGCTGGAGATGCTCGAAGAGGGTAGCCTGAAGATACCCGCCATCAATGTGAATGATTCGGTCACCAAGTCCAAAAACGACAACAAGTACGGCTGCCGACACAGCCTCAATGACGCCATCAAACGTGCCACTGACCACCTGCTGTCAGGTAAGAAAGCCCTGTGTATTGGCTACGGTGATGTCGGCAAGGGCTCAGCCCAGTCGCTGCGTCAGGAAGGTATGATCGTACGTATTTCAGAAATCGATCCGATCTGTGCTATGCAAGCCTGTATGGATGGCTTTGAAGTAGTGTCTCCCTACTACAATGGCAACGTTGCCGATGGCGCCAATGCAGAACTGTTGAGCAATATCGACCTGTTGGTTACCTGCACCGGTAACTTCAACGTCTGTGACAGTCAGGTTCTCAAAGCCTTGAAGAATGGCGCCGTGGTCTGCAACATCGGTCACTTCGACAACGAAATTGATACCGCTTACATGCGTGATAACTGGGAGTGGGAAGAGGTCAAGCCGCAGGTCCACACTATCTACCGTGATCGCGCCAGCAAAGACCACCTGATCCTGCTGTCAGAGGGCCGCTTGGTTAATCTCGGCAACGCAACGGGTCACCCATCAAGAATCATGGATGGCTCCTTCGCCAATCAGGTGCTGGCACAGATCTTCCTCTATGAGCGCAAGTTTGCCGACCTGGAAGACAACATGAAGCCATCCGCTCTCAGCGTCGAAGTGCTGCCCAAGCAATTGGACGAAGAAGTTGCCGCGCACATGGTCAATGGCTTTGGTGGAGTGTTGACGCGTCTCACTGACGAGCAGGCCAAGTACATAAACGTTAAGGTCGCTGGCCCTTACAAGCCGGAATCTTATAAGTACTGAGGCAGCAGAGCAGCATGAGCCAGACCAAACCGATGATCAGTTTTGAGTTCTTCCCGCCGAAAACCCCGGCGGGGAGGGACAAACTGCTACAGGAAACGGCACCGGCCCTGAACCAACTGGGTCCGGAGTTTTTTTCCTGCACTTACGGAGCGGGTGGTTCTACACGCGACAATACCCTGGACATTGTCCGCGCCATAACCGCTGAAGGTATCGATATAGCACCTCACCTCAGCTTCGGTGGCGACGGGGAAGAAGCCATCGGCGCACTTCTGGACGAGTATCGCAACCTGGGCGTCAAACGCCTGGTTGCCCTGCGCGGTGATATGCCTTCCGGCATGGGCAGTGCACGGCTGGTTTATGCGAACGAGCTGGTAGAGTTCGTGCGTGAGCGCCATGGTGATTACTTTGACATTGCGGTGGCGGCCTATCCGGAGATCCATCCGCAGGCGGAGTCTTACCAGAGTGACGTTAACTTCCTGAAACTGAAGTTCGATGCCGGTGCCAATCACGCTATAACCCAGTATTTTTATAACCTGGAAGCCTACTTCTATTTTCTCGAGCAGTGTCAGGCAGCCGGTATCGAACAACCGATCTATGCCGGCGTTATGCCCATAACCAATTATGAAAATCTGGCCCGTTTCTCGCGCAATTGCGGTGCCGAAATACCACGCTGGATGTGCAAAAAGCTGGAGAGTTATCAAGGCGATGCGGAAAGCATTCGCCTGTTTGGTATCGAAGTGGTTACCCAGATGTGCCAAACACTGCTCGACAACGGCTGTCCAGGCATTCACTTCTACACCATGAACCAGGTCGAACCGACTACGCAGATCTACCATAACCTGGGCCTGGGGTAGTCTTGACGACACCGAGAATTCATACCGACCAAGCGTTGGCTGTGGGTGCAACGGTGGAGCTGGAATCAGCTGCGGCACGTCATGTCAGCGGCGCACTGCGCTTACAATCCGGCGCAACGATAACCCTGTTTAATGGCAGCGGTGGCGAGTTTCTGGCGGTTATAGACAGCAGCGACCGCAAGCGGGTGACCGTTATCCCCACTGAGTACAACCCTCGCGAAGCAGAGTCGCCCTTGCAGGTCCATCTGGGCATTGTCATGTCTCGCGGCGAGCGCATGGACTGGGTAGTCCAGAAAGCCACCGAGCTAGGCGTACAGTCGATGACGCCGCTGACCAGTGAGCGCTGTGAAGTGCGATTGAAACAGGACCGCGCCGACAAGAAAATACTACACTGGCGCCAAATAGCGCGCAGTGCCTGTGAGCAGTGCGGGCGCAACCGAGTCCCTGACATTGGCAAGATACTAACCCTTGCGGACTGGGCCGACACCAGTACTGCCCAGCTGAAACTGGTTTTGCACCACCGCAGCGAAAACAGTGCGCTGGAAAGTCCAGCACCGAGCAGTGTCGCGCTACTGATTGGCCCCGAAGGTGGCCTCACCGAGACCGAGATCCAGGCCAGTGAACGCTACGGCTTTCTGCCACTGGCGCTGGGTACACGAGTCTTGCGAACCGAAACTGCCCCATTAGCGGCGTTGGCTATTCTGCAGGCCCGCTGGGGTGATATGAACTAAGTAACTACTGAAGAAGGAACTCAGTCTGTGAGCAACTCCGAAACCCTGGCCCGACTCAATGCCAACAAACCCCACTTTCTTAATTTAATGGGGGCAGAGATAACGGCAGCTGACACCACTGCACTAAACTGCACCATCCGTTTTGACATCAGTACCGACTACTGTCATTCCGGCGACATCGTACAGGGCGGCTTTGTCACCGCGATGCTTGACGCGGCCATGTCACATGCGGCATTTGCGCTGGAAGACAACATTCTTAACATCGCCTCACTGGAAATCAAAACCACCTTTCTGGAGCCGTCACGCGCTGGCGTTTTCAACGCCACCGGTAAACTTCTCAAAGTCGGGCGCAGCATCGGCTTCATGAGTGGAGAGCTCTTCAATGACGACGGGGTACTAACCGCCACGGCAACAACCACTGCAAAATTGGTCCGCGCGCGCTAAGCTGTCAGGTGTCGTTCGTCGTTGGCAGGAAATAGCGTTATGACGCACATCGATTTATCGGGCTTGCTGGACCAACTGGAACACACCCTTAGCCCCGGTGGGGTCTTGCGTGGCACCGATGTCAGCGGGCGCTCTGCCGGCATCTGGCGACCCGATACCATCGCCGCGGCAGCCATTCTACGACCCCGTTCAACCGCAGAAGTCAGTCAGGTGCTAGCTCTTTGCCATCAGCATCAGCAACCGATTGTGACTCACGGCGGGCTGACCGGACTGGTTGGCGGCGCTCTCACCCAGCCTGATGAAATAGTCCTGTCGCTGGAACGGATGAATCAGATTGAAGAATTGGACCGCACGGGTCGCACCCTGACGGCTCAAGCCGGCGTTCCATTACAGGCGATTCAGGACGCGTCGGCCGCCGCCGATTTGTTATTCCCGCTGGATCTGGGCGCCAGAGGCTCGTGCACCATAGGCGGCAACATGGCAACCAACGCCGGCGGCAACCGGGTACTGCGTTATGGTATGGCGCGCAGCCAGTTGCTGGGGCTGGAAGTTGTGCTCGCCGATGGCAGCGTGGTCTCTTCCATGACCAAAATGCTGAAGAACAATGCTGGCTACGATATCAAACAAATGTTCGTTGGCAGCGAGGGCACATTGGGCGTTATTACCCGAGTTATCCTGCGCCTGCAGCCAGCACCGGCTTCGCATCAGGTGGCACTGGTCGCCTGCCCTGATTTTGCTGCAGTTACCCAGATTCTCAACCATCTGGATGCAGCCTTCGGTGGCACTTTGTCCGCCTTCGAAGTGATGTGGCCCGACTTCTATACCCTGGTGTCTGACGCCGAGTCTGGCTGCAGAGCTCCGCTGGGAGACTATCCGCTCTATGTTTTGCTTGATACCCTGGGCAGCGATCCATCGCGTGACAAAGCGCAATTTGAAGATGTACTGGGTGACCTCCTGGAGCAGGGCACGATTGTCGACGCGGTGATCGCTCAGACCAAGCAGGAGGCAGCCGAGCTATGGGCACTGCGCGATAATGTCGAGCAGGTATTTCGCTTCGGGCAACCCTATCTGTTTGATGTCAGCGTACCCATCGCTGATATGGACGTTTATCGACAACGTGTTCTCGCCGCCTGGGAACAAGACTTCCCCGACGGGCACTTTTATGTATTTGGGCACGTCGGTGATGGAAACCTGCACTTTTGCGCGTCTGTGGGTGGCTATGACGAAACTATCAAAGCATGCCTTGATGAAGGCATCTACGGTCCACTGAAGGAATTCCATGGCTCCATTTCCGCCGAGCATGGCATCGGCGAAGAGAAAAAAGCGTGGCTCGCAGCCTGCCGCAGCGACAGTGAAATAGCGTTGATGCGCGCGCTCAAAACCACCTTGGACCCGCTAACGATTCTCAACCGCGGTAAAGTGATCGACATATAGCCCTAAAAACTAGCCTTTGACTTCGTGCTGGGCGTAGCTCCACTCAAGGAAATCAGTCACCGCATTAACCGTATAATCGGTGCGCACTGAGTGGAATATTTCATACGCATGCTGGGCACCGGGCAACTCCGCATAAACCACCGCGTTATTGGAATGAGACTGCATTTGCGCCACAAAATTACGCGCTTCCTCTACCCACACCAGTGAGTCATGGGTGCCCTGCAAAACAAACATAGGCGGCGCCTGATCAGAAACATGCGACAACGGTGAGGCGTCCTCCCAACTCTCGCGATCTTCGGCCAGACGCGTCTGCATGACGTGCTTGCTTAAGGTACTTTCCATGGCCATATCACCGCGTATATTGTCGCGGTCGGTAAAATCATAAACTCCGTAAATCGGCACCGCCGCATCAACAGAAGTATCAACATCTTCAAATCCGGGCTGCCATTCTGGCTTATTGGGCGTTAACGCCGCCAAAGAAGACAAGTGCCCACCGGCTGAGCCACCGGTTATAGCCAGAAACCCGGCGTTACCACCGTACTCCATCGCGTGCTCACGAATCCAGGCAATAGCTTTTTTCACATCAATGATGTGCTCGGGAAAGGCGTGCTTAGGGCTCAGTCGATAATTGATGGTGACGCAGAGCCACCCTCTTTGAGCCAAATGATACATAAGCGGCAATGCCTGTTGCTGCTTGTTACCGATCATCCAGGCCCCACCATGTACCTGCAACAAGATGGGAAACCCCCCCTCCCGCGGCACGGCTGGTTGATAGACATCGAGCAAATTGCGCTCTCCAGCATCGCCGTATGACAAGTTCCGATGGGTGACTACTCCCGGGCGCGGCATTTTAAAAGGCCGGGTCCACTCGGCGGATTCTATGTGGTCGCGTAACACTGCCCGCCGCGGTGCCGGTATCTGCTGCCGGTAGTCATTGCCAAGCCCCGTCGCCAGCGCCCGTGAAAATACTCCTGCACTGTCCATAGACTGGCGGTGCAGATAGAGCATGCCCATCCAGGACAAGGCGAACAGCAACAGGCCCAGCTGACCACCGGCGCTAACGAGACCACCGAAAAACCCCACCACGACCGTAGTAGCGACCTGAAAGCCCAACAAAATAAATGCCATTTCCCCCACCGGCCAAGCCAGCATGAAATAGACGGGTAACATAAAGTAGAGTCGACGCGCCTGAATCAGCGCACACAATACGGCGATACCATTGAAAATGGACAAGCCTAGATAAAAACCGGACAAGGTCATAACGCTATTCTCACAGGATAAACTCACACTATTCTAGGGTACCATAGCGGTTTTCCCTAGCCCGTCATTCGCACAGCTGCACAGCTTGCACCAATGCCAGCAGTTGCGTAAGTTAGGGCCACTTCAGCCACTGGCAGCAACAGTATTATGAGTATCAAACTCGGGGTCGTCATGGACCCCATCAGCCAACTCAGCTACATGAAAGACACCACCATGGCTATGCTATGGGCCGCGCAAGATCGCGGCTGGGAGCTCCATTACATGGAGCAGTCAGACCTGTTCCTGGATCAGGGTATTGGCATGGCCAAACTGGCGCCGCTATCCGTGGCACGCGATCCGCAAGCCTGGTTCACGCTGGGCGAACCAGCGGTCGCAGAACTGGCAAGTCTGGACGTCATCCTGATGCGCAAGGACCCCCCCTTCGACAACGAATACATTTACAGCACCTATATACTCGAACAGGCTGAACGTCAGGGCACGCTTATCGTCAATCGCTGCCAGAGTCTGCGCGACTGCAATGAAAAGGTGTTTGCCACTCAGTTCCCGCAGTGCTGTCCGCCGGTACTGGTCAGTGCCGACAACGACCGTCTCAAGGATTTTTACGCCACCCACGAGGATGTCATCTACAAACCGCTGGACGGCATGGGTGGCTCAGCTATTTTTCGGGTTAAGCCGGATGACGCTAACCTCAGCGTGATTCTGGAAACACTGACTAATTACGGCACCACAACCATTATGGCGCAACGGTATATCCCAGAGATCATCAACGGTGACAAGCGCATCCTGATGATTGACGGCACCCCCATACCCTATTGTCTGGCACGGGTGCCATTGGCGGGTGAGCTGCGCGGAAATTTGGCGGCCGGCGGCCAGGGCGTGGCACAGCCACTAACCGACCGCGATCGCTGGATAGCAGAGCAAGTAGGGCCAGCGCTGCGTGAAAAGGGTCTGATTTTCGTCGGCCTGGACGTGATCGGGGAATACCTGACCGAAATCAACGTGACCAGCCCTACCTGCATTCGAGAGATTGACAGGGCGCAGGGCCTCGATATTGGTGGCCAGCTAATGGACAGCATCAGCGCCCATCTGGCATCGCGTTAGGGCGACCCCGCGTGGCGACACTCAGCAATCCGTCCACCGGCAGCGAGGCATTAGGCTTTTTCGCTTTCCTGGCGCTGAGTCTTCACGTCATAGTGATTCTAGGGGTAGGTTTTGCGGCGTCGGACCAGGCGCCGGTGTCGCCACAATTGGAAGTCACTCTGGCTCGCTACCAAAGTAGCCAGGCCCCCGATGACGCGCGATTTATTGCTCAAGCCAACCAGGAAGGCAGTGGGACATTGGCAGAGCAGGCGGAAATCACCACGCGCCGGTTGGCCGACTTTTCCGACAACCAGATTCAACAAACCTCTGCCAGCGCCCGGCTCAAGCCAGAGAGTAAGCAGGAGGAACTGACAGTGACCACCACTGGAGCTGCCGATGCCAGCATCTGGCGCAAGCCGGAGGAGGCGGAGCCAGAACCACTGGATGCCCCCGGCACCGACCCGCTGCTGCGCGAGTTAAGTCACAGTATTGCCAGTCTGGAAGCCAGGCTCGACCAGCAACAGCAAGAGTTTGCCGAACGTCCGCGCGTGCGCAGGCTGACTTCACTGTCAGCAAAACAGGCGGAAGATGCAGCCTACCTGCATAGCTGGCGTAGCAAAGTAGAGGCCATCGGTAACCGCTACTACCCGGTCGCCTCAAGGCGTTACGGTATTTACGGAGATCTGCGACTCATGGTGGCGATACGCTACGACGGTACCATTGAAAACATTGAGGTCTTGTCTTCCTCCGGACACGCCGTACTGGACGAAGCAGCCATACGCATTGTTCGAATGGCTGCGCCGTATGATCCGTTTCCACCAGAGCTGCGAAAAAATGTGGATCGTCTGGAGATTATCAGGACATGGAAATTCAAACAAAATCAGTTAAGCTCTGAGCAGGGCTGATCCGTTTGTCAGCTATCAACCGGAGCCACTAGCTCGTTATGCCCGCTCACGAAAACAACGACACTACATTCAGCTCGCTGCGCAATCATTTTCTGCTGGCCATGCCGGGCCTGACCGATGCCATGTTCTCCCACAGCATCACCTATATTTGCGAGCACAATGAGCAGGGCGCCATGGGGTTGGTAATCAACCACCCGCTTGACCTCAGTGTTGGAGATGTTCTCAAGCACCTGGAACTTGACGCATACGGCCAATGGGGCGATGTACCAGTGTTGGCAGGGGGCCCGGTAAAACCAGATCGAGGGTTTGTTTTACACCAACCGACAGAGCGGCAATGGGACTCTTCGGTGGCAGTAACAGACCACATTCATCTCACCACCTCGCGAGATATACTGGCCGCTTTGGCGGCTGACGACGGTCTTGAAAACGCCGTCATTACTCTGGGCTACGCGGGCTGGAGCGCGGGTCAGCTCGAACATGAAATTCTGGAAAACAGCTGGCTAACGCTACCGGCAGACAGCGCCATAATATTTGATACGCCCTACCAAAACCGGGCAATAGCCGCGGCCGCCGGTCTGGGCATCGATCTTAACCTGTTGTCCGGTGAAGCAGGTCACGCTTGAGCAGCGACTCGCCGGAATCAATTATGGCTTTTGACTATGGGCTGGTGCACATAGGAGTGGCCATCGGTAATCGGGTGACGGCAACAGCGCAACCGCTGACCACTCTCAAGGCGCGTGATGGCATACCTAACTGGGAGCAGACTGGCGAGTTACTGTCACAGTGGCAGCCGCAGCTACTATTGATAGGCTTGCCCTTGAACATGGATGGAAGCGAGAGCGAGCTGTGTACCCGCGCCAGGAAATTCTCGAACCGTTTGCACGGTCGCTTCGATATTCCGGTGGCTCTGGTGGACGAACGCCTTAGCAGCTTTGATGCCAAACAGCGCTTGCGCGAAATGGGCCATCGCGGGGACTACAAGGCGAGCCCCGCAGACGCTATGGCTGCCGCCCTGATACTCGAAACCTGGCTAAACGAAGCTGCAGGCTAAGTAAAAAGATTCTTCCGAGTACCAAGACCGCTATCGTCAAAAGTCAGATTTGGCGCGTCGCTGGATAACTGCGGATCACTGCCATCCAGCTTCATCATCAAACGCAGCTCATTGGCGGAATCCGCGTACAACAGCGCATCCTCGGCTGAGATTTTGCCGGCTTTGACCGCCACAAAAAGCGCCTGATCAAAGGTCTGCATACCGGCCTCTTTAGACTTGGCCATCAGCTCTTTCATCAGGTGCACTTCGCCCTTGCGAATCCGTTCAGACATCAGGGGCGAATTCAGCATCACTTCAATAATCGCCGCACGGCCGCTGCCATCGCGCTTGGGAATCAGCTGCTGCGCCACAATACCGCGTAAATTCAGGCTCAAGTCCATCCACACCTGCTGCTGACGATCGGTCGGGAAAAAGTGCTGGATTCTATCCAGTGCCTGGTTAGCATTGTTAGCGTGCAAGGTGCATAGGCACAGGTGCCCGGTCTCGGCAAAGGTAATCGCCTTTTCCATGGTCTCGCGACTGCGCACTTCTCCAATCATAATCACATCGGGGGCCTGACGCAGGGTATTCTTGAGCGCCACATCAAAGCTGTCGGTATCGATACCGACTTCACGCTGGGTCACAATGCAGCCGCGGTGTCGGTGCACAAACTCAATCGGGTCTTCAATCGTAACGATATGACCACTGCCATGCAGATTTCGATGCCCAATCATGGCAGCCAGCGAAGTGGACTTACCGGTTCCGGTGGCGCCGACAAAAATGACCAGTCCGCGCTTCGCCATCGCCAGATCAAGCATTACCGGGGGCAGGTCAAGTTCACTAAAGGTTGGGATTTGCTCCTGAATACGGCGTAAAACCATGCCACACTGGTTACGCTGGTAGAACGCACTCGCGCGAAAACGCCCGATGCCATCGAGCTGCAGAGCAAAATTGCATTCGTGGTGAGTATCAAATTCTGCTCGCTGCGCGGCAGTCATAACCGATATCACGGCGGCACGTGCTTGCGCTTCACTTAACGCGCTTTCCGATACGGCTTTCAGTTCACCATTAATCTTCAGGCTCGGCGGCACGCCGACGGTGATAAAGGCGTCAGAAGCCTCTCGGTCGACCATATACTTCAGTAGTTTTTCGACCTCCATGGATTGTGGCGCTCCTGGCTTAGAAGTTTTCTGGGATCTTGGCTTTTTCCCTGGCACCCTCACGGGTTATCACACGCTTTTCAAGCAAATTCTCCAAACATTGGTCAAGTGTCTGCATCCCGATAGAGCCGCCGGTCTGAATCGCTGAATACATCTGCGCAATTTTGTCTTCTCGAATCAGGTTCCTGATTGCCGGCGTGCCGCGCATGATCTCATGGGCAGCGATCCTACCACCGCCGACTCGCTTGAGCAGCGTCTGTGAGACCACAGCCTGCAAGGATTCTGAAAGCATAGAGCGAACCATAGCTTTTTCAGCGGCGGGAAATACGTCGACAACCCGGTCGATAGTCTTGGCCGCGGAGGTCGTGTGCAAAGTGCCGAATACCAAGTGACCCGTTTCAGCCGCGGTCAGCGCCAGGCGGATGGTTTCAAGGTCACGCATCTCACCCACCAGAATAATATCGGGGTCTTCTCGCAGTGCCGATCGCAATGCTTCAGCAAAGCCCAGCGTATCGCGGTGGACCTCACGCTGGTTAACCAGACACTTCTTGCTTTCGTGAACAAATTCGATCGGATCTTCAACAGTGAGAATATGCTCGTACTTATGATCATTAATAAAATCAACCATCGCCGCCAGAGTCGTCGACTTACCTGAACCCGTGGGTCCGGTTACCAGCACCAGGCCTCGTGGCATCATCGAAATGTCTCTGAATACCTGCCCCATGCCAAGGTCTTCCATCGATAGCACTTTGGAGGGAATAGTACGAAATACACCGCCTGCGCCACGGTTGTGATTGAAAGCGTTAACCCGGAAACGGGCAATCCCGGGCACTTCAAAAGAAAAGTCCGTCTCCAGAAATTCCTCAAAATCTTTGCGTTGCTTATCATTCATGATCTCGTAAATAAGATCGTGAACTTCTTTGTGACTCATGGGTGGCAAGTTAATCCGGCGCACATCACCGTCCACTCTGATCATGGGCGGCAAGCCCGCCGACAGGTGCAAGTCAGAAGCGCCCTGCTTGGCACTAAAAGCCAGTAATTCAGTAATGTCCATAATTTCCCCGTTTACGCCTGCGCGACATCTGACCTGTGTCTTTGCGTATAATGGCGTGCACCACTATCTGGCGCTTTGTTATGAATTCCACATCCTACCAACAGAATATAGCAAAGGTTAGCGCCAGAATACGCGCCTCTGCCCAAAAATGTGACCGCGATGCCGCAGAAATCACGCTTTTAGCCGTATCCAAAACACAGCCCGCGGCGGCGGTTCGCGAAGCCTGGCAGGCGGGTGCCCGGGATTTTGGTGAAAACTACCTGCAGGATGCTCTGCAGAAAATCGAGGCGCTGGCGGACCTGCCGCTGTGCTGGCACTTTATCGGGCCGCTGCAATCCAACAAGACCCGCGCGGTAGCAGAGAATTTCAGCTGGGTGCACAGCGTCGACCGCGCAAAAATCGCCCGCCGGCTCAGTGAACAACGACCACCGCAGCTGCCACCTCTGCAAGTATGCCTGCAGGTCAATATCAGCGGCGAAGACAGCAAGGCCGGCGTTGCGGTCGAGGAATTAGCCGAACTCGCTGCAACAGTAGCAGCACTGCCGCGGCTACAGCTCAGGGGTTTGATGGCGATACCCCGCAGCGGCCTGACAGGTGCGCAACAACGCCAGCCGTTCGCCGACCTGCGCCGCGAGTTCGAAATTCTGCAACGGCAACATCCGCAACTGGATACGCTTTCTATGGGCATGTCAGCGGATCTAGAGGCAGCCATCTTCGAGGGAGCCACCATCGTGCGCATTGGCACTGATATATTTGGGCCGCGTATAGGATGAAACCTGCACCTCACGGCGTGTATACTCTGCACGCTCTCAAATGAAGTGGGATAGCATCAGTGAATGACCTCAAGATCGCTTTTATCGGCGCCGGAAACATGGCCAGCAGCATCATTGGCGGCCTGCTCAACCAGGGCATGCCTGCTGGCAATCTCTGCGCCAGCGATCCCTACCCCGAAGCCCTGCAGCGTTTAAGCGAAACCTACGGGGTAAGCACCAGCGCCGACAACGCGACGGCGGTAGCCGATGCCAACGTGGTCATTCTGGCCGTCAAACCGCAAATCATGCCAGCGGTGACGCGAGCGCTAGCGCCTAGCCTGCAACAGCACAACCCCGTAGTGATCTCTATTGCTGCCGGCATTACCGTCAGCGCCTTGCAGCAACAGCTGGGCATGACTGCGGCAATCGTCAGGTGTATGCCCAATACCCCAGCCCTGCTACAGTGCGGAGCTACCGCTATGTTCGCCAACGAACACACCAGCCAGCCGCAGAGAAACCACGCCGAGACAATACTCAGCGCAGTGGGTGACGCTCACTGGGTCAGGGATGAGAACTTGCTGGATGCGGTAACAGCGCTGTCCGGCAGCGGGCCCGCCTACTTCTTCCTGTTTATGGAAGCCATGACGGCAGCCGGGACCAGCATGGGGCTGAAGCCAGAGTTAAGTCGAGCACTTACCGTTCAAACTGCTTTAGGCGCAGCACGCATGGCCGCCGAAGGTGACGTGGAACTGGATGAACTAAGGCGTCGGGTAACCAGCCCCGGAGGCACCACGGCTGCGGCACTTGACAGTTTTGCCGAATCCGACCTGCGCGGCGTCGTTGCCAGCGCTATGCAGGCCGCACTGAATCGCTCTATTGAAATGGGACGTGAAGAATCATGAATGCCGCGAACGAAATAGCTATCTATCTGATCCAGACGGTACTGACCCTGCTGCTATTTGCAGCGCTGCTGCGATTCCTGCTGCAGGCGGTGCGCGCGGATTTTTACAATCCCATATGCCAGTTTTTAGTTAAAGTCACCAACCCAATGATCCTGCCGCTGCGCAAGATCTTCCCCAGCGTGGCCGGTCTCGACACGGCCAGTCTGGTGCTGCTGATATTAGTGCAGGTCACAGGCATGGCGGCCATGCTGATGCTGCTTGGCGCTGGCTGGCCCAATCCGCTGCTGATACTGCTCTGGGCTCTGGTTGCGATTGCCGCCTTGCTGGTGCAGTTCTACTTTTTCGCCCTGCTTGGCATGATCATTGTCAGCTGGGTCGCACCTGGATCACAGCATCCGCTGGTATCGCTGCTGCATCAAATCACCGAACCTGTCATGGCGCCGGTGCGACGCCTGATACCCCCCATGGGCGGACTGGATTTTTCTCCGATCGCGGTATTCATCCTCATCAACATACTGCAGATAGTATTACGCAACGTGGCTTATAGCGTCGGCCTGCATCCCGCACTGGCTATTGGACTCTAACGTTGGCGGACACCGCAGAGGCTAGTATTGGCGTGGTCACGCCACAGCGCGAGCACTTCAGCGAAGGACTCATGCTCGCCTGCGGTCGCCGCCTGCCCGAGTTTGAGCTGGTCTATGAGTCATATGGCACGCTCAATGCCGCTGCCAGCAATGCCATACTGATTTGTCACGCGCTCAGCGGGCATCATCACGCCGCTGGCTACCACAGCGAAGAGGACGACAAACCCGGCTGGTGGGATGCCTGCATCGGGCCAGGTAAACCAATCGATACCGATCGCTTCTTTGTTGTCAGCCTGAATAATCTGGGCGGTTGCCATGGGTCTACCGGCCCGCGCAGTATCAATCCGGAGACCGGCAATGAATACGGCCCCGATTTCCCGCCGATGCGCGCCCGTGATTGGGTCAACAGTCAGGCACTGTTGGCCGACCGGCTTGGCATTGAATGTTGGGCCGCCGTGATAGGAGGCAGCCTGGGAGGAATGCAGGCCATGCGCTGGTCGCTGCTTTACCCGCAGCGCGTAGCGCACTGCATAGTCATTGCAGCCGCACTCAAGCTTAGCGCACAGAACATCGCCTTTAACGAAATCGCACGGCAGGCAATAACCTCCGACCCGGATTTCTACGAGGGTCATTACCTGCAACACAAGACTATACCCAGCCAGGGCTTGGCGATCGCCCGTATGGTCGGGCACATCACCTATCTATCTGACGACGCCATGGCCGACAAATTTGGGCGCGACCTGCGATCTGGCGATTTTAGCGACAATGCCAGCGGTGAGGTCGAGTTCCAGGTAGAGAGCTACCTGCGCCATCAGGGCAATGCGTTCTCCCATAGTTTTGATGCCAACACCTATATTTTAATGACCCGCGCGCTGGACTGGTTCGATCTGGCGCGTGACTACGGTGACGACCCGGCGCGTGCATTCGCCGATTGCCAGGCCAGTTTCCTGGTGATTTCCTTCAGCAGCGACTGGCGCTTTTCACCAGAACGTTCACGTGAAATCGTCGACGCCCTGTTGGCGGCAGGCAAGCCGGTGACCTATTCAAACATTGAAGCTGATCAGGGCCACGACGCCTTTCTGTTGCCTATTCCGCGCTACCTCGATGTATTCCACGCCTATATGAAGCGGGTGGGAGCTCAGTAATGCGCCTCGACCTGAATCATATAAAACAATGGATAGAACCCGGGTCCAGAGTATTGGACCTTGGCTGCGGCGATGGCGAGTTTCTCTCTCAGTTGCAGCAAGAGCGCAACGTCATCGGTGTCGGTCTGGAGATCGACCACGACAATATCAGCGACGCTATCGCGCGCGGTCTGAATATCATTGAGCAGGACATGGACCGCGGTTTGTCCAACTTTCCGGACCACAGTTTTGATACGGTGGTTATGGCCCATGCGCTGCAAGTGCTACATTACCCTGACTTGGTCATCGATGAGATGCTGCGTATTGGTCAGCAGTGCATAGTCACTTTCCCCAATTTCGGCCACTGGAGCTGCCGCTGGTATCTGGCCTCCCACGGTCGCATGCCGGTATCGAAGTTTATGCCCCACAACTGGTACGATACCCCCAATATTCACTTCTGCACGGTCCAGGACTTTGAACTTCTCTGCTCTGAAAAAGGTATACGCATTCTCCAACGCGACATGGTCACGCAACAGTCGGGCGCGCAGTGGGCGGCCGACCGCTGGCCCAACTTGTTTGCCAGCACCGCGATCTACCATATTGCGCGTTAAGCTACTGCTGACGGGCCTGCTGGTTTTAGCCGTCAACCTACCGCTACAGGCACAACAGTCTGAGCGCTTCGGTCCTTACGAACTGCATTACACCGTGGTCAACAGTACGTTTCTGGAGCCCAAGGTAGCCAGCCAGTATCAAATCGTTCGCGGTGAGGAGCGTGCCATTCTCAATCTGGCTATACGCGAGCACCTGGATGATGGCACGACGCGTGCACGCAGCGCCAAACTGGAAGGTCGTACCTGGGACCTGTTCCAGAACCAGTTTTTTGAATTCAGCGAAGTGCGTGAAGGCGACGCAATTTATTACATTGGACAGTTCAAGTTCAGCGACGAAGAACTGCGCTTTTTTGAAGTGACCTTTGCGCCGGAGGGCGCCACCCGCTCTTACGAATTTCGGTTTCAGCAAAAAGTCTATGAAGAGCAATAGCCCCGCCCCGGCGAAAATCGTCTTAGCCAGCGGCAACAAGGGTAAGCTCAAGGAATTTGCCGAGCTACTAACGCAGTGGCAGTGCGAAGTCTTGCCGCAATCAGTATTCGACACCCCGGAGGCCGCGGAAACGGAGGACAGTTTTGTCGGCAATGCACTGCTGAAAGCCCACAATGCCGCCCATCACACCGGCTTACCGGCCATTGCCGATGATTCAGGTCTGGAGGTTGACGCCCTTGACGGTGCCCCTGGTATTTTCTCGGCACGCTATGCCGGTGAATCTGCCACGGATAAAGACAACAATTTTAAATTACTGGAGGCGCTGGCGGGGCTGCCAGACTCACAACGCAGCGCGCGCTTCCGCTGCGTACTGGTTTACGTGCGTCACTGGCAGGACCCTCAACCGATCATCTGCGAAGGCAGCTGGGAAGGTCGCATTATTGAACAACCCAGCGGTGAGCAGGGCTTCGGTTACGACCCGCTGTTTTTTCTCGATGAGCAAGGCTGCACCAGTGCGGAGTTGCCCAGAGCGCTCAAAAATCAGCTCAGCCACCGTGGTAAGGCCATGCAATTGCTGCTGGCAGAGCTACACCGGGAGTATACGTGACGGCACTGCAGCTGCCGCCCCTTAGCCTCTATATCCATATTCCCTGGTGCATCCGTAAATGCCCCTACTGTGATTTCAATTCGCATGAGTCGGCCAGCGCGATTCCCGAGGCAGACTATGTCCAGCAGCTACTGCATGACCTTGAGCAGGACCTGCCTCTGGTACAGAGTCGCCCGCTAACATCGATCTTCTTCGGCGGCGGTACCCCCAGCTTGTTCAGTGCGACTGCTATCGCGGAGCTGCTCAAGGGTGTCGCTGACCGAGTCGCCTGGTCTGAAGACATCGAGATTACGCTTGAGGCTAATCCCGGCTCCGCCGAGGCGGAGAAATTCGCAGGCTTTGCCGAGGCCGGTATCAACCGCCTCTCCATTGGCGTGCAGAGCTTCAATAATGCGCACCTGCAGACTCTGGGTAGAGTACACGACAGCCAACAGGCATTGGCTGCCGTCGGGCTGGCGCGCCAAGCGGGGATAAACCGCATCAATCTGGACCTGATGCACGGTCTGCCGGATCAAGATGCGGACAGCGCGCTCGCGGACCTGGACACTGCGATTGGTCTCAACCCCGATCACCTGTCCTGGTATCAACTGACCATAGAACCCAACACCAGGTTTTACAGCCACCCACCATTATTGCCGGAGGAAGAAGCGCTGGCAGATATCCAGGATGCCGGTGAAGACCGCCTGGCAAACGCCGGCTATCAACATTACGAGGTCTCGGCCTACGCACGCGACGGCAGCTATAGTCGTCACAATATGAATTACTGGGG
This sequence comes from Candidatus Litorirhabdus singularis, assembly GCF_026262625.1. Lineage (GTDB taxonomy): Bacteria > Pseudomonadota > Gammaproteobacteria > Pseudomonadales > Halieaceae > Litorirhabdus > Litorirhabdus singularis. Next base: position 888,244 of record NZ_SHNN01000001.1, on the reverse strand, counting down.
TTTCGGTGACTATCTGGGCATCGGCGCGGGGGCGCATGCCAAACTTACCGATCTCGATCAGCAAACGGTCACCCGCTATTCACGCACCCGGGCGCCGGCCGATTACCTGCGTTGCAGTGACAACTTCCAAGCGCAACGGCGCCAACTTGATCGCGCCGATTTAGGCGCCGAATTCATGCTCAATAATCTGCGTCTGATACACGGGTTTGCACTGGCTGACTTCGGCCCGCGCACCGGTCAGGACATTCAACAGCTGCAGCCGCGCATAGATGACCTGCTGCGTCGGGAATTATTGGAAAAAGAGGGCGGCTATTTGCGAACAACTCGGCTCGGCATGCGTTTTCTGGATACGGTGGTCGGCGAGTTCTTTGAGTAACCCGCTTAGTCGGGAACGCGAAACATCAAATCCCAAACCCCATGCCCAAGCCGCTCCCCGCGGGCTTCAAACTTGGTCAGTGGACGCTCGCGCGGACGTTCTATATAGGTGCCATCGGCAGCCGTATTTTCCAGCACCGGATCAGCTGACAACACTTCCAACGCATACTCCGCGTAGTTTTCCCAGTCAGTGGCCACGTGAAGAAACCCTCCCGGTACCAACTTGTCCCGCAGCATAGCAATGAAATCGGGCTGAATCAGGCGTCGCTTATGATGACGCTTTTTGTGCCACGGATCCGGAAAGAAAATCTGCACACCATCCAGAGACTGATCAGCGATGCACTCCCTGAGTATGACCACAGCATCGTCGCGATAGACGCGAATATTGTCGACACCGGCAGCGACCATTTCCTGCATCAATTTACCGACACCCGGCGGGTGCACCTCGATGCCAACATAATTGGTTTGGGGCTGGCTCGCGGCCTGCTCCAGCAGGGATAGGCCCATACCGAAGCCAATTTCCAGTACCAGTGGTGCGCTGCGACCGAAAGCCTGCTCCGGCGCCAGCTGACCCGCAGCTGCCTCCAAACCCCAGCGGCCCCAATTGTCATCGAGAGCGCGCTGCTGGGCGGCTGTCATACGACCTCCGCGCAGGACAAAGCTTCGAATAGGACGGTGTTTTTCGCTCACTGTGCGGGCAAACGCCAAGCCGCTACAGCCAGCGCGCCCCAGCCCAACATTAAGGCGAGTCCGCCCAAAGGGGTCACCGCTCCCAGCCATTTGAGGCCGCTCAGAGCCAACACATAAAGCGTGCCGGAAAATATCAGAATGCCCACAGCAAAGGCTATACCACTGAGGCGCAACAAGCTCGCCTGCGGGTACCACAGACACATCAAACCAACGGCCAGTAAGGCCAAACTATGAGTAATATGGTAATCAACAGCGGTCTGGTAGACACCCAGCGCATAGTTATCCAGACGCCCTTTCAGGGCATGGGCGCCGAAGGCACCAAACGCCACTGCCAGTAATCCACTGCTGGCAGCGAGCATAATGAATAATCGTCCCAAGGGAAGCTTCCTCAGGCCTCGATAAACGTCCTGAGTTTCTTCATTGCACTTTGTTCAAGCTGCCGGATACGCTCAGCACTCACTTCGTACTTAGCTGCCAGCTCATGCAATGTGGACTTTTTTTCCGTCAGCCAGCGCTGCGCCAGAATATCCTTGCTGCGCTCATCCAGCTCTGCCAGCGCGGCATGCAAGCGGCTTTCGCTGTCTTGCTGCCAGTCGGCATTTTCCAACAGAGTGGCCGGATCAAGACGCTGATCCTCAAGATAATTGGCTGGCGCCTGCCAGGCATCTTCGTCATCGCTGTCGGCGGGGCCATCATAGGTCAGATCATGAGCACTCAAGCGGCCTTCCATGCGCTGCACTTCCTGAACATTCACGCCAAGATCAGCGGCTACGGCTTCCGCTTCGCTCTGCGACAGCCAACCCAAACGGCTCTTTTTGCCGCGCAGATTGAAAAACAACTTACGCTGAGCCTTGGTGGTAGCCACTTTCACAATGCGCCAGTTACGCAGAATATATTCGTGCATCTCAGCCTTGATCCAATGCACAGCAAACGACACCAGACGCACACCGTGCTCGGGATCAAAGCGCTTGACCGCCTTCATCAAGCCAACGTTACCTTCCTGGATCAGGTCGGCTTCAGCCAGCCCATAGCCGCTATAGCTTCTGGCGATATGCACCACGAAACGCAGATGTGACATAACCAGCTGCCGCGCTGCCTCAAGATTGCCGTTATAGTACAAGTCTTCTGCCAGCTCTCGCTCTTGCTCGGGGGTGAGCAGCGGGATACTGCTGACCGACTGCACATACGCCGCCAGATTGGCGCCGGGTACCAGTTGATCGACAGGCTGTAAACTCGTAGTCATATTCATCTCCCCTTGTGGACAGCAATTCTAGCACTCTTCTAATTAGAGTGCTAATCACAGAATAGTTCCATTCCGGTTTGGAGAAATCCTAAAAATCTATACTTATCAGTGCCTTAGTCTGGCTCTATCGCTCTCAAATGCCGCGCCACTGCAAGCCAGGAGCCCAGTAGGCCGAGGCTGCCACCTAGCAACAGCAGCGCCAACCCGCCTTCCATACCCAAACCCTGCAGCCTGAATTCACTTTGATAGAGCACTGCCAGTGAGGACAGCGGCCCACGCAGCCAGCCCAGCGTAACCGCAATAATTAGCCAGGACGCCAGAGCTCCACCAAACCCATACCAAATACCAGTGTACAAAAACGGACGTCGTACAAAGGGGTCACTGCCGCCCACCAGTTTGACGATAACAATCTCCTGACGGCGGTTTTCGATGGCCAACCGGATAGTATTACCGATCACCAGTAACACGCCCAAGGACAACAGCGCACCCAAAGACACGACCAAACGTCGGCTCAGCTGCATCAGCGAATTGAGTCGTTGCACCCACTCCATGTCCAAAATGGCATTCTCTACTTCGGGCAGCGCTTGCAGCCCCGCTAACATGGCCTCGGCAGCCGCCCCATCGAGGCCACCGTCCGGAGGGCTGACCACCACCAGATTAGGCAGCGGATTATCGTCCAGGTTGGCCAATACATCACCAAAGCCGCTTAATTGTTGAAACTCTTCAAGCGCTGCCTGCCGGGTAATGAGCCTGGTAGCGCCTACATCAGGCCGTTGTAACAGCGACTGTTCCAGCAGCTGCGCCGCTTCCAGCGTAATTTCCGGCCGCAGGAACAAAGATACCTGGGCCGGGCTGTCCCAATCGGCACTGACACTGCGCACATTCTCCAGTGCCACGAACATACCGACCGGCATCGCCAGAGCAATACCAATAACAAACCAGGTCATCAGGCTCGATACCGGGTTCCCTAGCAAGCGGTGCAGACTATCGGTGGCAGATAACTGGTGATGCAATACCCAGGAGCGCAGCACCGCATGCCATGCGGTACGACTCTGGCTGGCACCATCGCGGCGCTCTGCCGTTTGCCGGCGTTTCACGGTTCTGACGCCCCCACGATCAGATTACCGCCGCGCAGGGTCATGATGCGATGCTGCATTCTCGAGATTAGGGACAGATCATGACTGGCGACCAGTACCGTCACCCCAACCTGATTGAAAGCCTCAAACAGGTGCATAATTTCAGATGACAGCGCCGGATCAAGATTACCGGTGGGCTCATCGGCCAGCAGGACCTGAGGTTTGTTGACGACGGCGCGGGCGATACCTACCCGCTGTTGTTCTCCCCCGGAGAGGGTCACAGGCAAGTCCCCTTCCCGTTCCAGCAAGCCAACTTTATCCAGCGCCGCGCGCACCCGGCGCCCAATTTCTCGATGCTGGTAGCCAGCAATTTCCAAAGGCAAGGCAACGTTGGCGAAAATAGAGCGATCGAACAGCAATTGGTGATTCTGAAATACCACGCCTATCTGCCGGCGCAGATGCGGGATTTTACGGCGTGATACATCCTTCAAATTCTGGTCGTTAATCAGTACCTGACCACGACTGGGACGCTCCATCAGCATAATCAGCTTCAGCAAGGTACTTTTACCGGCACCGCTATGACCGGTCAGGAAAACCATCTCATTCCTCTCGACGTGAAAACTGACTTCACGCAAGGCATCGTGCCCCTCCGGGTAACGCTTGGAGACCCGGTCAAAGGTAATCATTGCTGTTCGCTTTCCGGGAAGATGGCGCTGACAAATTCAGCCGCAACAAAGGGTCGCAAATCTTCGACTGCTTCGCCCACGCCAATAAAGCGTATCGGCAGCGCCAATTTGCGGGCGATAGCAAAAATAATACCGCCTTTGGCGGTCCCGTCGAGCTTTGACAGGGTTATTCCACTGACGCCTACGGCCTTACCAAAGTGTTCGGCCTGGGCCAGTGCATTCTGGCCGGTGCCTGCATCAAGCACCAGCATCACCTCGTGGGGGGCGGTGTCATCGAGCTTGCCGATGACTCTTACCACCTTTTTCAGCTCGTCCATCAAATTGTCTTTGTTGTGCATACGACCGGCAGTGTCGGCAATCAGTACATCGACATTACGGGCCTGTGCTGACTGCACCGCATCAAAAATGACCGAAGCACTGTCGGCACCCGTGTGCTGGGCCACTACCGGCACCTGATTGCGTTCACCCCACACCTGCAGTTGCTCAACGGCCGCTGCGCGAAAGGTATCACCGGCAGCGAGCATGACCGACAAGCCCTGGCTTTGAAAGCTGCGTGCCAATTTGCCAATGGTGGTGGTTTTGCCAACCCCATTCACGCCCACCATTAAAATCACATAAGGCTTTTTGCTGGTATCAATTATCAGCGGCTGTTCCACGGCATGCAGCAAACTGGCCAGCTCATCCTGCAAGCTTCGGTAAAGCGCGCCGGCATCGGCCAACTCTTTACGCGACACTCGCTCAGCTAAACGACCGACAATTTCCACGGTCGCCTCCATACCCACATCTGCCATCAACAATTCGGATTCGAGGTCTTCCAACAAGTCCGCATCAATTTCTTTGCGGCCAAGAAACAGATTACCCAGGCCGCTGCTGAGCTGATCGCTAGTGCGACTCAGGCCCCGCTTCAAACGCGCGAACATACCGCTGCCCGCCTTGGGCTCTGGCTCTAGCGCTGGTTCTTGGGCTGCTGCCAGTTCTGACGCTGGTGCTAATTCTGCTGCGAGTTCAGGCTTGGATTCTGGCTCAACGTCGGGACTAGGCTCATGGGCAGACACAGCAACAGGTTCCGCCGCGACACGTGTTTCAGGCAACGCCTGCGCATCTGGCACAGTCTCAGCCGCGGCCGCATCCACCTCAGCCGAGGGCGGCGTGGATACCTCATCGGTAACTTCCGCATTAGCAGCGACGGTTTTCTTGCGACGAAAAAATTTCATGTTGGGAACACGTTAAAAGGGCGTATCCTACCACCTATGGGTTACGCACGGTAATGGCCGCCAGCAAGCAGACACAACAACGCACACTACGAATTATTGGCGGTCAGTGGCGCGGCCGCAAGCTGGCATTTCCTGACGCAGAGGGCCTGCGACCAACACCGGACCGGGTTCGTGAGACCCTGTTCAATTGGCTCGCTACAGATATTAGAGATGCCCGATGCCTGGACTTATTCGCCGGCAGCGGAGCGCTGGGGCTGGAAGCGTTGTCACGCGGCGCCGCCAGTTGCACCTTTGTCGATAGTGCGCGGGCCAATTGCCGCGCTATCACTGAACACCTCACCACCCTCGAATGTTCCAGTGCAAATTGTCAAACACTGACCGCAGAGGCGTTCCTGCGGCATCCACCGCCCCAGCCTTTCGATATCGTGTTCCTCGACCCGCCGTTTGCAAAAAACCTCTTGACCCCCACCTGCACGGCGCTGGAGTCAACCTTATGGTTGAGCCCCCATGCCAGTATTTATGTGGAGTCGGGACGCAGGGAGCCCGCGCCAGTAGTGCCTGAAAATTGGCGGCAACGCCGAGATAAGCAAGCAGGCGAGGTCCGTTACCAGCTGTTTGTGCGCGACTCGTAATTTGTTTAGCATGCCCCAAAATCACACGAGATCCACTATGAACAAAATCATCTACCCCGGCACCTTCGACCCAATCACCAATGGCCATGTCGATCTGGTGGAGCGGGCGGCAAAAATGTTTGACCAGGTTGTAGTTGCCATAGCCTACAGCGAGAAGAAGACCCCATTGTTCACGCTAGACGATCGTATCGATCTGTGTGAACAATCGCTGTCGCACCTCAATAATATTGAAGTCTGCGGGTTCAGCAATCTGCTGACAGATTTTGCCAAAAGCCACGATGCGCGTTGCGTGTTAAGAGGCCTGAGAACGGTTACGGACTTTGAGTACGAGTTTCAACTCGCGAATATGAATCGCGCCATGTATCCGGAATTCGAGTCGGTGTTTTTGACGCCCTCCGTCGACCTTTCCTATATATCGTCGTCGTTGGTACGTGAAATAGCATCAATGGGTGGTGATATTACACACTTTGTACCGACCCCGGTGCACACCGCGCTTACTGTAAAATTCAGCTAGCGAGCCCCTGCGCTCAACGCTGGCATACCGTGCAATACACCGTAGAGCGCTGCCCCAGCCTAACTTCGCGCAACTCGCGGCCGCAGCTGCGGCAGGGCTGTCCGCCGCGATCATAAACTGCCAGCTGCTGTTTGAAATAGCCTGGCTGGCCATCGCCGCCAACGAAATCCCGCAGGGTCGTGCCGCCTTGCTTGATGGCCGACCCCAACACACTTTTAATCGCCGCAACCAATAACTCATACCTTTGCAGCGATATTCGCCCGGCTGCCCGCAGTGGACTTATCCCGGCGCGGTAGAGCGCTTCATTGGCATAGATATTGCCAACGCCCACCACCACCTGACTATCCATGATGAAGGTCTTTATCGAAGCTTTGCGGCCACGGGAGCGCTGGTGGAGGTAGTTGGCGGTGAAATCCTCCAACAAAGGCTCCGGACCCAGATGACTCAATAACGAGTGCTCTGAGGGATCGCCCAGCGTCCACAACATACAACCAAAGCGCCGCGGGTCGTTATAGCGCAACAAACAGTTATTCGACAGCACGATATCCACGTGGTCATGACGGGCGGGCTGCTGCGCTTCAGTCAACACCCGCAGCGAGCCCGACATGCCCAGGTGCACAATCAAGGTGCCAGTATCGGTAGCAAACAGCAGGTATTTGCCGCGCCGCTGAATCTCTCCGATGGTAGAGCCGGGCAACTGGGTGTCGAGCTCCATTGGCACCGGCCAGCGCAGACGTCGGTCGCGCACGACAACCTTTTCAACCCGATAGCCTTCAGCGTAGGGAGCGACGCCGCAGCGGGTGGTTTCGACTTCTGGGAGCTCGGGCATAGACTTAGACTGGCAACACTATTAACGATCGATCATGCCTGGATGGCAGACACAAAAAACCCCGCAGCGCGGGGTTTCGGCAATCCAGATCAGTCATTACTTGATCTTGGACTCTTTATACAGCACGTGCTTACGAACTACCGGATCATACTTCTTCATTTCCAGCTTATCGGGGGTGGCGCGCTTGTTCTTGTCAGTGGTGTAGTAGTGCCCGGTTCCCGCAGACGACACCATTTTAACTTTTTCTCTCATATCAGTACTCCTTGCGGACGCGCCGCTTAAACCTTGCCGCCGCGTTCACGAATATCGGTAAGAACCTGTTCGATCCCTTTCTTGTCAATAATACGCATACCCTTGCTGGATACGCGCAAGCTGACAAAACGCTTTTGGGATTCTACCCAGAAACGGTGGTTGTGTAAGTTAGGCAAAAAACGGCGTCTGGTGCGGTTCTTTGCATGGGAAACATTATTTCCAGTTACCGGACGCTTACCGGTTACCTGACATACTCTGGCCATGATGGTCTCGCTCCCACTCTGGGAAATCTAATCAATAATTGCCGGACACCCGGTTTTCCTTGGTGTTACCCAGTGTTACTAAGGGTGCCCGCTAAACGGAGCGCGACTTTATACCAGAAGGACCCCCCATAGGCAAGTATTAAACCAAAACCGGGCTGGCCAGCGGCGTCCGAGCACGCTTACAACAGACCCGCCTCGGCAAACGAATACTGCTGCCCACGGCCGATTATGACGTGATCCAGCACCCGAATATCTACCAGATTCAATGCCGCCTGCAGGCGGTCGGTGATGCGCCGGTCAGCCTGGCTGGGCTCTGCCACCCCCGAGGGGTGGTTATGCGCGAAAATTACCGCCGCACAGCCCAACTCCAGCGCGCGCCGCACCACTTCGCGAGGGTATACCGCGGCGCCATCCAAAGTACCCAGAAAAAGGTCCTCGCAGCGAATCAGCGCGTGTTGGCTGTCCAAAAACAGGCAGCAAAATATCTCACGGCCCACCGTTGCCAGGTGGCAGCTGAGAAATTGTCGGGTATGCTCCGGGCTGGTGATGACCGCGCCGCGCTGCAAGGCCTCCAGCGCCAGTCGCCGCGCCAGCTCTATCGACGCCTGCAGTCGCGCACACTTGGCAGGACCCATTCCGACTTCGCGACCCAACTCGTCAGAGCTGGCGGCAATAATGCCATGCAGACTGCCAAAGCGCTGCAATAGCTTCCCTGCCAGAACCACCGCATTGCAACCGCCGCTGCCGGTACCCAGCAATATCGCCAGCAGCTCTGCGTCCGACAAGGCCTGCGGTCCACGCAGGATAAGCTTCTCCCGCGGGCCTTCACCGGCGGGCCATTGGGAAACGCTCATCATGCTCCTCCCTGAGTCTGTGAGCCTTATGTCAAAACCTGTGCGCGAGTGGTATCGTGCCCGCTTATTCGTGGAATTTCCGGTCTGGTCGAGCCAATGGGACAATTGTTCAATCGTAACGTGTTGCTGGGTATTAGTGGAGGCATTGCCGCCTACAAATCTGCGCAATTGGTGCGCGACCTGCAGGAGCTGGGGGCAACGGTAAGAGTCATCATGACCGCTGGGGCAACTGAGTTCATTACGCCATTGACGCTACAGGCTCTGTCCGGCAACCCGGTACATCAGCACTTATTGGACGCCGAGGCGGAAGCCGGTATGGGCCATATAGAGCTGGCAAGATGGGCCGATGTGATACTAATCGCGCCTGCCACCGCCAACTGCATGGCGCGACTGGCCAGTGGCGCTGCCGACGACCTGCTAACCACCGTCTGCCTGGCCAACACCGGACCAAAGTTGCTGGCGCCGGCAATGAATCAGGCGATGTGGCGAGACCCAGCTACAACCGCCAATCTCAATTTACTGCAGGAACGGGGGTTTCAGCTTGTGGGGCCGGCCGAGGGAACACAGGCTTGCGGCGATGTTGGCCCAGGTCGCATGGAGGAGCCCGCGGCAATTGCCCAGCGCACTTCAGCGCTGTTCGACTCTGACGTGCTGGACGGTATCAGCATCGTTATTACCGCCGGTCCGACCCGCGAAGCTATCGATCCGGTGCGCTACATCAGCAACCACAGCTCAGGTAAAATGGGCTTTGCGCTAGCCCGGGCAGCAGCCGACGCTGGCGCGCGCACGACGCTAATCAGCGGTCCGGTTAATCTCGATACCCCCGATCACGTCCAACGCACCGACGTGGTAACAGCACAACAGATGCATGACGCCAGTCTGGCTGCAGTCGCTGATTGCGATATCTTTATAGCCTGCGCAGCGGTCGCAGATTATCGCCCCGCTGAGGCGCTGGGGCAGAAACTCAAGAAATCGGCTGACACTCTGCAACTGGAGATGGTCCGCAATCCGGATATCGTCAGCGCCGTGGCCAACCACCCAGAGCGACCGTTCACCGTAGGTTTTGCCGCGGAGACACAGGATGTAGCGGCCTACGCCCAGGGCAAGCTGGAGGCCAAAAAGCTGGACCTGATCATCGCCAACGATGTCTCAGACACCGCAGCAGGCTTTAACAGCGAGAACAACGCCGTCGTGGTGATTGGGACTGACTATTACCAGGAGCTTGGTCTTGCCTCCAAACAACAATTAGGGCGACAGCTTGTCGCGCTTATCGCGGAGCAATATTTGGCTACCGTTGTGTAATTTTTTTGCATCCTCAAACGGCGGCAGTCCGGTATGATTAGCGCTGACTCAAAGGCGTAACCGAACATGTTCAAGAAAAAGCAAGATGCACAACCTGGCACTGCTGAACCCATTCAGGATATTGCCGCGCATAGCGACGTTTTTCAAAAGACCTGGCTGGTGGCAATGGCAGTCATGCTGATCCCACTGCTACTGGTATTCGCCTATCTGCTACTGATTCGCGAAAGCGCGGTACAAAGCCAACAAATAACGCTGCTGTCAGAAACTCACGCTGAACAACAATCAGCTGGTATTCGACAATTTTTCTCACGGCTTGATAAACGTTTGAAAACAGCCGCTGCGACGCCGCTTGCCGTTTCAGTGCTTGATATCAATGAGCCCGCAGCGATAACGGCAATAGAGCAGCAAATGCTGGCTTACTTCCCAGGTGCGGTCTCATTGCGATTGATTCGACTGGACGCCATGGGTACTGCTGGACTGGCTGACGACAATCAGGGCCTGCGCAATCACATAGAAGTCGATCTACTGCGACGGACCGCAAAAGGTGAAGATACCGCCCCCGAATCCTACAAATTTGAAGAGCGCTGGCTGACTTCACTGGCTGAGCAAGTCGTCAATTCGGGTACGCAAGACGCCAGTGCTGTGCTCATGGCTACCATCGACAACACATTATTGTCAGAAGTACTGGCTGCTGCAGGAGTGGATGCGGGCCGCAGCGCGCTGCTACAACTTTACCGCCAGGGTAATTACGAGCGAGCCGATGAAATCGCCGCTGCCGGATCCGGCAAGATCACGGATAAGAGCGCCACTGTCGATCTTAACGACGGGCTGTGGCAGCTGTCCTTTACTCCCTCCAAGGCGCTGGTAGCGGCCTATACACCGGCCACTATAATCCCGGCCATCATGGCGGCTATCGCCTTGTTGGCGCTGGTTTGCGGCATGTTGCTGTTGCGCCTGCATTACCGCAAAGCGTTGACCAAGGAAGTCGAGCTAATAGTGACTTCCGCCAGGAAGAAAGGCGCACTTATGTTGTCGGTTCCGGAGCTGCTGCCGATTGCCAAAATGCTGAGGCGCTCGCTGCAACGGCCTACATCCCAGTCAACAAATAGCCCTGGTGCAGCAACACCGCCACCCAAAGAGCCGACGCTAGCCGATGGCCATCTGGCGGCCCCCATGTTCCAAAACACGAGCATGATTGATGAAGAGCTGGAAACGCTGGATCTGGACACCGAGCCTGCACCTGAGCCCGAACCGGAGCCGGTGTTAGTTGATGATGGCATTCCCTCCCATATTTTTCGCGCTTACGATATTCGTGGTAATGCCGACGAAGAGCTCGACGACGAGATGGTCGAGAAGATTGGTTCGGCGCTGGGCTCGCTGGCTGGCGAACAAGGTCAACAGTCCGTTATTATCGCCTGCGATGGCCGGCTCTCCAGCCCTCGAATCAAATCGGCGCTGGGCAAAGCTCTGGCCGCCACCGGTCGCGACGTGATTGATATCGGCGCGGTCCCCACGCCGGTTCTTTACTACGCAACTCATGCTCTGGAAAGCCGCACGGGCATCATGGTAACCGGTAGTCACAACCCTATTGAAGACAATGGCCTCAAGATTGTCATGGACGGCAAACCCTTCGCCGGTGAAAAAATACAGGCACTGCGCGAACGTATCTCCAGCGGTGATTTCAGCACTGGCAAAGGCCGCCTGCTGAAACAGGATATCGTCGCTGACTATATCGACACCATAGTCGGCGATATGGCGATTGCCGTATCGCTGAAAGTAGTCATCGACGCCGGCAATGGTATAGCTGGCGCGGTAGCACCGCAGCTGCTCACAGAACTGGGCTGCGAAGTTGTGCCCATGTACTGCGAGGTAGACGGCAACTTTCCCAATCACCACCCGGACACCTCGGATGAGAGCAATCTGCGGGACTTATGCCAGCGCGTAGTAGCTGAAGGCGCTGATATCGGCGTTGCCTTCGATGGTGATGGTGATCGGCTAGCGGTGGTTTCGGCGGAGGGCGAGATTATTCGCACCGACAAGCTTCTTATGATTTTTGCCCAGGACATTGTTTCTCGTAACCCCGGTGCAGATGTCATCTTTGACGTTAAATGCAGCCGCCACCTTATCCAGCTGGTGAGTCGCTATGGTGGCCGACCCATCCTGTGGAAGACCGGTCACGCCTTCATGAAAGAGAAAATGCAAGAGACAGGTGCACTGCTTGGCGGTGAGTTTTCCGGCCATATCTTTTTCGGCGAGCGCTGGTTTGGTTTTGATGACGGCATGTACTCAGCCTGTCGTCTGGCTGAGATCATCAGCGCCTCAGATCAAGGTCTGACACCGCTGTTGGCCGACTTCCCCAACACCCAAAATACCCCGGAAATCAAACTACCGGTCAGTGATGCTGACAAATTCAATATCGTTAGTGCGCTGGCCGAGCAGGGCAACTTCAGCCCCGGAAAGATCAACACACTTGACGGAGTACGCGTCGATTACAGCGATGGCTGGGGCCTGTTACGAGCGTCCAATACCGGACCCGCACTGACCGCTCGCTTTGAAGCCGAAGACATCGAAGGGCTGGAGCGAATCAAAAACCAATTTAGCGAACAGCTAAAAGCCGTGGCCAACATCGAAACCAAATTTTGAGAAACCTGAGTCTGCGGCTAGACTCCGCTTTTTGCACTGGGAACTGTCTATGTCACTAGATCTGGATACGCCGGATAATATTGCTAAGGTGCTTACCGAAGCATTGCCCTATATCCAGCGCTTTGCCGGCAAAACTATCGTCGTAAAATACGGCGGCAATGCCATGATAGACCCCAACTTGCAGGAGAGCTTTGCCCGCGACATCGTGCTGCTGAAGGCGGTCGGTGTTAACCCGATAGTAGTCCACGGCGGCGGTCCCCAGATAGGACAACTGCTCGAGAAGCTAGGCATTAAGTCGACGTTTGTTGACGGCATGCGGGTCACTGACAGCGCCACCATGGACGTCGTAGAAATGGTTCTGGGCGCCAGCGTCAACAAAGAAATCGTGTCGGCTATTAATCGCAACGGCGGCAAAGCCATTGGCGTCACCGGCAAAGACGGCCAGATGATCAGGGCTCGTAAACTTAAGGTAACGCGCGACTCCCCGGGTCTTCAGGCGCCCGAAATTATTGATATTGGCCACGTTGGTGAAGTTGAAAAAATCGACGTTGAAGTCCTCAATATGATGCGCAGCAGCAACTTCATTCCTGTCATAGCACCTATCGGTGTAGGCAAAGACGGTAGCTCCTACAATATCAATGCCGATCTCGTCGCTGGCAAGCTGGCCGAGGTACTGCAGGCCGAAAAGCTGATGTTATTAACCAACGTTGAAGGCCTGCTGAACAAAGATGGCAAGATACTGACCGGGCTAAGCACCGCCCAGGTAGACGAGTTGATCGCCGATGGCACCATTTACGGCGGTATGCTGCCCAAGATCAGCTGCGCATTGGATGCGGTAAAAGGCGGTGTTGCCAGCTCGCATATTATCGACGGACGAGTTCCTCATGCGGTACTGCTAGAGGTATTCACCGACCGCGGAGTCGGGACACTGATCACAAATCGCAGCTAATTAGACGAAAACCGTCTAACTGCTTAGGCTTTTATATTGCAGCCCTGCGGTGTTCTCGTTAGCATGGCCGTTCCCGTTTAGCGAGTCCCCCATGTCGCCGAGAAAATCCCAGCGCCGCCAGCAAATTCTAGAAGCATTGGCGCAGATGCTGGAAGCCAGCCCAGGTGAACGTATAACCACCGCCAAATTAGCTGCCCAAGTCGGGGTGTCTGAGGCGGCTCTTTATCGCCACTTCCCGAGCAAATCCAAGATGTTCGAAGGGCTGATTGAATTTATTGAAGAAACCCTGTTTTCCCGCATCAAGGTCATTTTGGCCGAAGACCCACACGCCCTCAGCCGCTGCGAAAAAATGCTGGGCTTATTGCTGGGGTTTACCGAACGCAATCCCGGTATAACCCGGATCCTCACCGGCGACGCGCTGGCAGGAGAGACGGAGCGACTGCACGCTAGAGTCGCGCAACTGTTTGATCGTTTTGAAGCACAGCTCAAGCAAGTGCTGCGCGAGGCAGAAATTCGCGAGGGTCTGCGCCCACGATTGCCGGTTAACAGTGCAGCCACTTTACTACTGGCTGCCGCGGAAGGTCGTATATCACAGTTTGTTCGCAGCGGCTTTCAGCGTCCGCCGACCGAAAACTGGCCAGAGCAATGGCAACAACTGAGCCACGATTTCTTCAAGCAAACACCGGTAGCTGCCAACCCAAACCAGGCCGGCTATTCGGGCTAGCGCAGTTACTCTAAAGCCGAGCGGCTATAGCGCCTGCGTATCTCTACTTTCTCCAACAACTGCTCGAAACGACCAATATCACGCTCAAAGCCAGCGTAAACTTCTTCTTTCTCACGACTGCGTTCGATGATATTTTTTTCCGCTTCATCAATTTCGTAACGCAGGGCGTCTATCGCAGAAAGAATTTCCTCTGGCACTTCGCCACCGCGGCGTTCTACATCGGCGGCCCGGGTCTGATTGTTCTCTACCTGCGCTTTCAGCGAGCGAACATTGCCCTTGAGGATACTGATACGAATTTGCAATTCACTGAGAGCTCGCTCACGTGCGGCCTCAATATCCTCGATACTGCTATACCTTAATAGCAATGATTCGTCCCACTGTTGTAGTCGCTCCGCTTCTCGCTCAGCAACAATCCGCGCTTTTTGCGCTTCCGTGCGGCTGGCAATCTCCTCCGCCGTCGGAGCAGGGGCAAACTCCTTGTATACGCTATAATCTGAATTCAGCATTTCGTAGCCGTTATCTACGTATTCAGCGGGTATGCTATGTCCGACGACCACATTGCCATTGTCGTCGAGATAGCGATAGATGTAACCCGATGCGTAGGACAGAGTCGGCAGCACAGACAAAACCGCCAGCAATACCGGCAGCGCCCGGCGCCGAGAGCGGAAAAGCCCCGTCAATGTGTTTAGTTCGCCCATTACACCCTATGTTTTTGAGTTGCTTACTAAAGTAAGCTATCAGGAAATACCGTATTTTGCTCGGTAGCTTTCCATTTCTGCGACCAAGGTACTCACAGAATCACCCGAGGCCTGCAGATATTCGATTAAATCCCCCAGGCTAATAATATTGATCACGTGCAAATCGTGTTCTTTTTTGAGCTCCTGAATCGCTGAGAGTTCCCCACTACCCCGCTCCTGTCGGTCCAGCCCAATTGCCACGCCCGCGCAACTAGCGCCGTGCTCAGCAATAATCTGCATAACCTCCCGAATCGCCGTGCCAGCCGTGATGACGTCATCAATCACCAACACACGGCCCTCCAACGGAGCGCCCACCATAACACCCCCCTCGCCATGTGCTTTAGCCTCTTTGCGGTTATACGCATACGGGATATCTATGCCATGGTCACGCGACAGTGCGACTGCCACCGTGGCCGCCAGCGGAATTCCTTTGTACGCCGGGCCCAGCAGAACATCAAACTGAACGCCGGATTCAACGATAGCAGCGGCATAGCACTGACCGATCGCTGCCAGAGAGGCACCCGTACAAAACGCACCGGCATTAAAGAAATAGGGGCTGATACGCCCCGATTTGAGGGTAAATTCACCAAATTTTAGCGCGTCTACCGACTGCGCCAGCTCAATAAAAGATTGTTGATAAGGCTTCATAATGTTCCGCAATTATGGGATGTAGGAGTCAGGCTACAGTTTCCTGTATCGCCGGAATGCTGTATAAAGTCACACTGTACGCGGCGTTCAGACCAGCACATCATAATTGTAACGATCACGAACGCTTCGCGCGACCACTTCGCTAGACTATCGTCGCTGCTTGTCTTACAAGCTCTTCATTCAAGGAGCCAGAAATGAGGATCATCAGTTTCAGCGCTGACGGCATAAAAAGTGCTGCTGATAAAGGATTTTACCAATGGATGCGCGATCAGGATGCAGATTTTGTGTGCGTGCAGGATTTGCATTGCAGCGAATATGACCTGCAGGCCGATACCTTTTTCCCGTCAGATTATAATGCCTACTTCTACGACCACGTTGACGGCAAGATCAATGGGGTAGCGATCTACTGCAAAACGCTACCCAAAGCCATCATGACCGGGCTGGGCTTCACCGACTTTGATATGGAAGGGCGCTACATCCAGGCCGATTACAGCAATATCAGTATCGGCTGCATTGTGGTACCTGAGGGCGGCGAGCCGGGCAGTGATGAAGCGGCCCGTAAGGCAGAGTTCCTGAACCTGTTGCAAGCGCACCTCGGTAAGGTCCGCAACAAGCGCCGCGAGTTCATCATTTGCGGCGGCTGGAACCTGGCACACACCGCTGCGGATGTGCAGGACACCGATAGTAATAGTAATCACAGCGGATTTCTGCCGGAAGAAAGGCAGTGGCTGGATGAAGTGCTGGAGCTGGGCTACGTGGACGCGTTTCGTGAGATTAACTCAGATCAGGACGAATTCAGCTATTGGCCAGACGGTGACCGCGCCAGCAATGGCTGGCGTAGCGACTATCACCTGATTTCCAAAGGCTTGAAATACCAGGTTGAATACGGAGCGATCTATAAGAGCCAGGAATTTTCCCGGCATGCTCCGATCATCATGGACTATGATATTGAGCCGGTCTGAGTAGCAGCGCCGATCAGCCCTGTGCCAAAACGGCTTTTTGCAGGGTGATGAGCTCGTTGATGCCAGATTCGGCCAGCGCCAACATAGAGTCCAACTCCGTTCGGGAGAACGTAGCGCCCTCAGCGGTGCCCTGAATTTCAATAAACTCACCGCCGTCGGCCATAATCACATTCATATCCGTGTCAGCACTGGAGTCCTCTGGATAGTCCAGATCCAACACGGGTTGACCGTCGACAATGCCTACGGAAACAGCAGCTACCATGGCTCGCAACGGATTCTGTTTAACCAGACCCTTGGCCTGCAGACTGGCAATAGCATCAACCAAAGCAACACACGCGCCGGTAATGGAAGCGGTACGGGTACCGCCATCCGCCTGAATCACATCACAGTCCAGGGTAATGGTATTTTCACCCAATTTGTCTAAATCCAGCGCGGCGCGCAGTGAGCGCCCAATCAAACGCTGGATTTCAACCGTGCGACCACCCTGTTTGCCACGGGCTGCTTCACGGCCCATGCGGCTGTCGGTTGAACGCGGCAACATGCCATATTCAGCAGTTACCCAGCCGCGGCCCTGACCGCGCATAAAGCGCGGCACGCCGGCTTCAGCACTGGCGGTGCAGATTACCCGGGTGTCGCCAAAAGACACCAAAACCGAGCCCTCTGCGTGACGGGTGAATTCTCGGGTAAAACTGATTTCGCGTAGTTGCTGTGGCGCGCGGCCGCTAGGTCTGGTCATGATTTCTCTATCACTGGCTGAGGAAGGGCGGTGATTATACGTCAAACCAGTGTACTGCTAGAATCGGAACCGCTAAACAGCGGCCAAATAATTGCCCAGACAGGATTTGTGAATGATCAAAAGTATGACAGCATTTGCGCGCGAGCGCGGTGAATGCTCCCAGGGCTCGCTAGTTGTTGAGTTACGGTCGGTTAATCATCGCTATCTGGATTGTTATTTTAAACTACCAGATCAACTGCGGGCGCTGGAGAATAAATGGCGCGACATCCTGCGCAAAGATCTGGCTAGGGGCAAAGTAGAGTGCCAGGTACGCTGGCAAGCAGAAGCCAACAACTCAACGGAAATCAGCGTCAATCTGCAGCAGTTGCAACATCTCAATGGCGCCGTCGCCCAGGTCGAAGCACTGATGGACAACCTGCAGCCGGCGACGGCCCTGCAAATACTGGCCTGGCCAGGTGTGTTAGACAACGCCGGTGAGAGTGGCGATGAAGACGAAGTGCTGGCTCTGGCCGACAAGGTTATGAAAGCAGCGCTGCAGACCCTGATTGACAATCGCCTCCGTGAAGGCACGCAGCTGGCAGCATCGATTCGCCAACGACTTAATGCTGTCGGTGAGCAGGTAGCGCTAACCCGCGAGCTAATGCCTCAGCTGCTGCTACAGCAGCAACAGCGAATCGAGAAGAGGCTGCAGGATATCAACCTTGAGCTGGAACCCCAGCGGCTAGAGCAGGAGCTGGTTCTCATAGCTAGCAAAGCAGACGTCGAGGAAGAATTGGATCGTCTTGATGTCCATGTCGAGGAGGTGGGGCGAGTGCTTGAGCAAGGCGGCCCCTGCGGGCGCCGTCTTGACTTTCTGATGCAGGAGCTGAATCGCGAAGCAAACACCCTCTCATCCAAGTCAATTGCCAGCAGTACGACTCAAAACGCGGTAGAATTAAAGGTTCTTATCGAGCAAATGCGCGAGCAAATTCAGAACCTGGAGTAAATCGCAAACATGAGCACAATCGGCACGCTATATACCGTTTCCGCCCCCAGCGGCGCCGGCAAGACCAGCCTGGTGGAGGCCCTCACTCAGGGCTCAGAGCACGTTCAGGTGTCGATCTCGCACACCACCCGCCCGATGCGGCCCGGGGAACAGGATGGGGTGAACTACCATTTTCTGACCCACGCCGCGTTTGCCGAAATGCTCAAGCGCAATGCATTTCTTGAACATGCCACTGTGTTCGGCAACAGCTATGGGACGTCGGCGCAATGGGTGGAAAGCCAGCTACAGCAGGGTCTGGATGTGATTTTGGAAATTGACTGGCAGGGCGCTGCACAAATCAAACGGCTGCGACCCGACGCTGTCGCCATTTTTATCCTGCCACCGTCACGCGCCGAACTGCAGCAGCGACTGCAAAAGCGCGGTCAGGACGATGCCAGCGTTATTGAGCGGCGCATGGCGGAAGCGGTGGACGAAATTTCTCATTTTGACCACGCTGATTTTGTAGTTATCAACGACCAATTCGACCGCGCCTTACAGGAATTACGCTGTATTCTTGAGTGCCATCGCCTGCGTGTGGGCGTGCAGGCGCACCGTTGGAAAAGTTTGCTGCAGGATTTACTGTCCTAAGACCGTGTTTTTGTTATAATTGTCGGTTCTCTCGGGCAGAGGTATCGCCCGACCCACGGTTTTTGGTCATTTGCGCCGGTCTCACAAGGCCAGCGCAGCGACCTTTGTTAGAACACAGGAATAGAAAATGGCTCGAGTTACCGTAGAAGATTGTCTGGAAAACGTCGCCAACCGCTTTGAACTGGTTATGGTTGCCAGCAAAAGAGCACGTCAGCTCGCAACTGGCGGCAAAGAGCCCATGGTAGCGGAGGAGGCTGATAAGCCGACCGTATTGGCCCTGCGCGAAATTGCCGGTGGTCACGTCAACGCCGATATTCTGGTTCGCGAAGAAGAAATCAATGCCGAGGAAGAAATGATCGTCGCCATGGAAGCTTCTACCAGCGCGGCAGAACCACAGCCTCTCTAACGCCAGCGCACCCGTTCACGCTCGAGGGGGTCGAGCTACTCAATGCAAGCCATCGACTCTCTCAGCGAAAATCTCAGTAGCTACCTCAGCGCCGACCAGTCCAATCTGGTCAAACGTGCCTATTATTTCGCCGAGCAGGCCCATCATGGCCAGTTCCGTCGCAGCGGCGAGCCCTATGTCACCCACCCGCTAGCGGTGGCACGTATTCTTGCCGACATGCACATGGACCATCAGAGCCTGATGGCGGCCATGCTGCACGACGTGATTGAAGACACCGGTATCGACAAATCAGCCATAGACCAGCAATTTGGGTCTACCGTGGCGGAATTAGTAGACGGCGTCAGCAAACTGACCCAAATCGAGTTCAGCTCACAGGCGGAAAAGCAGGCCGAGAACTTCCAGAAAATGGCGCTGGCGATGGCCAAAGATATCCGTGTCATTTTGGTCAAGCTGGCCGATCGCCTTCACAACATGCGTACCTTGGGCGTTCTGCAACCGGAAAAGCGGCGCCGGATTGCCAAGGAAACTCTGGAAATGTACGCCCCCATCGCGCTGCGCCTGGGGATGAACAACGTGCGTATGGAGTTTGAAGATCTGGGCTTTGGCGCCATGCACCCGATGCGCTTCGAACGCATCAAGATTGCACTGCGCAAGGCGCGGGGTAACCGTAAGGAATTGGTCGAACAAATTGGTCAGCAGGTCCAGGCCTACCTGATTCAGGAAGGCCACGCGGCAGAAGTGGTCGGCCGCGAAAAACACCTGCATAGCATCTACCAGAAGATGAAATCAAAACGCAAAAGTTTCTCCGAAATCATGGATATTTTTGCCTTTCGTATCATTGTTGACTCGGTGGACAGCTGCTATCGAGTGCTGGGCTGCGTGCACAATCTCTACAAGCCTGTGCCCGGTGAATTCAAGGACTACATCGCCATCCCCAAGGCCAATGGTTACCAGTCACTGCACACGGTTTTGATGGGCATGCACGGTGTGCCCATCGAAATACAGATCAGAACTCGCGAAATGGAAGACATGGCCAACAATGGCATCGCCGCGCACTGGCTGTACAAATCCAGTGAGGGTGTCAACGGGGCCAGCCACGCCCGCGCCCGCCAGTGGGTGCAGGGGCTACTGGAAATGCAGCAACGCGCGGGCAATTCCCTGGAGTTCATAGAAAGCGTCAAAATCGACCTGTTCCCCGACGAAGTCTACGTGTTCAGCCCAAAGGGCAACATTATGGAGCTGCCCCGCGGAGCCACCGCAGTCGATTTTGCCTACGCGGTACATACCGACGTGGGCAACAGCTGCGTGGCGTGCCGGATTAATCGTCGCCTGGCGCCCTTATCTGAGCCTCTGCAAAGCGGCCAGACCGTAGAGATTCTAACCGCACCGGGAGCGCGGCCCAATCCATCCTGGTTCAACTACGCGGTAACGGCCAAGGCGCGCACCAATATTCGCCATTTTCTGAAGCACCAGACCCGGGAGGACTCGATCGCGCTCGGTCAGCGTATGCTGGACAAGGCACTGGGCGCCCTGAAAGGCAGCCTGGATACAGTCGACCCCGAGCGCCTGCAAGGCTATCTTCAGCGGGGCGAATATGAAGGCCTCGACCAGCTTCTGGAAGACATCGCACAGGGCAACAGGGTCCCCACCATCACCGCACAGCATCTGCTGGGCCAACATCCCGACGAAGGTACCGAGGAAGGTAGTAGCTTCAGTGCTGAGCCGGTCGCCATTCGTGGTACCGAGGGCTTTATGGTCAGCTACGCCAAATGCTGCCACCCCATACCAGGTGATGCCATCGCCGGCTACATCAGCTCAGAACGGGGCATGGTGGTGCATCGCGATGGTTGCCACAACCTGGCAGAGCTGCGTGGTAATACCGAAAAACTGGTTCCATTGCGCTGGGATGAACAGGTTGAGGGCGAGTTTAACGTCACCCTGCGCGTCGAGCTGGAGAATCGACGCGGCATGATTGCCGTGCTGGCCACCAGAATCAACAGCATGGACGTCAACATTCTTAAGATCAGTAGTGAAGACAAGGACTATCAGTTCAGCTATGTCGACCTTGAAATGGGTGTGCAGAACCGTGTTCACCTGGCCCGTATCATGAAACGTATCCGTACCCTCAAGGAAGTCCACAAAGTCAATCGAGTCCGGCATTGAGAACCGGCGCAGGAGCATCACATGAGCAACCGCAGTATTATTTCAACACCCGCCGCACCGGCGGCTATCGGGCCCTACTCACAAGCCGTCAAAGTCGGCAATACCATTTGGGTATCAGGTCAGATTCCTCTGGACCCCGAGTCCATGGAGGTTGTATCGGGTGGCATAACGGAGCAATCAGAGCAGGTATTTAAAAACCTGGCCGCTATTGCAGACGCGGCCGGCGGGGGCCTCGCCAAGGCCATTAAAATCAATATCTCTTTAACCGATATGGCGGATTTTGCCGCGGTCAATGAAGTGATGAAGCGCTACTTTCAGGAACCCTACCCGGCCCGTGCCTGCGTACAGGTGGCTGCACTACCCAAGGCAGTGGCTATCGAGATTGAAATGATTATGGCTGCGTAGTTCTAACTTTGGGTTCCAGCGTGCAGGGCTAAGCTGCTGCGCTAAAACTCAGCACGCCGCTGCAGTACTTCAGAATAACCACTGCGATAATCCGGGTACATTAGTTGGTAACCGGAATCCTTTAAGCGCTGGTTACCACAGCGCTTACTACCGGTTCGGGTTGACGTAGGCGGCTCGCGCAAAGCCGCTACTCCCATTTCGCCAGCCAGCCAGGTCTCAATCTCAGACAGCCGGCAGGGCAGGTCATCTACACCCGTATAACAATCTGCCAACTGTTGGCCCTGCGCAGCCAAACTGAGTAGATGGGCCAAAAAACCAACGCAGTCATCCCGATGAATCCGATTACTATAGGCGGACTCGGGGTCAGTATTAACCTCTCCACGCGCGATTCGCTCCAACAAGCGGCTGGGCAAGCGCCCATAGATACCCGCAAACCGAATCAGGGATACCTGATGATGGCTGTCCAACAATAGCTGCTCGGCCGCACCGATCGCCGCGGCCGCAAAACCACTGAGTTCAAGAGGCGACTCTTCATCAACCCAGCGCCCCTCGCAGTCGCCATAAACACGGGTACTGGAGACAAACAACAGCTGTTGCGATGGCAGATCTTGCCACGCCGCCAACAGGTTGCTGACGGCATCGACATAGCCTTTTTGGTAGCCGGCGGCATCATAGCTGGCAGGCACCGGAGTCATAACGGCATTACCCACCGCCAGCTCGCGTAAACGCGATTGCTGTGACGGGTCTGAATAATCCAGAGACGAAGCCGAGAACACCGACGGTAGTTGGTCCACATGACGCCGCACTGCGGCTATCTCATAACCAGCGGCGTGCATTTGCAAACCCAACGCAGTTCCAAGATCACCACAACCGAGTAGCAATAATTTTTTTGACTTCATTTTGATCTCACTCACTGGTACAACTATACGCCCACTTAATCAGCATGGCTCACTTCCACCAACCAACTATCCAGCATGCCCAAATCAGCACAACAATTAGTTACCAGCCCAGTCGCCAATTTACGTGGCGTGGGCCCGCGCATGGCTGAAAAACTCGCCGCGTTGGGTATCGAACAGGTTCAGGACTTACTGTTTCACCTGCCTCTGCGTTACCAGGATCGCACCCGCATCACGCCTATGGGAGCACTGGCGGCCGGCTCGGACGCGGTTATCGAAGGCGAGGTCAGACTGGCCGATGTCAGCTTCGGTCGCCGCCGCTCGTTAGTGTGCAAGATGCAGGACGGCACCGGTAGTATCACTCTACGCTTCTTCCACTTTTCCGGCGCCCAGAAAAATAACCTGAGCCCGGGCACGCGGTTGCGATGCTACGGCGAAGTCCGGCGCGGAGCTTCCGGGCTGGAAATGTATCACCCCGAGTACACTCAGCTCGATAGTGATCAGCCCGACCCTGTGGCTACCAGCCTGACGCCGATCTATCCGACCAGTGCCGGTTTAACGCAGGCAACCTGGCGCAAGCTGTGTGGGCAGGCGCTACAAACACTGGCGCACGGTGCCTTACCAGAGCTGCTGCCCGCTACCAGCAGTAGCATGGCCTTGCACGAAGCGCTGAGCTATCTGCACAACCCACCCCCGGACGCACCGCAACAATTGATTCGCGACGGCCGCCACCCAGCGCAGCTGCGGTTGGCGCTGGAGGAATTAGTGGCACATAACCTGTCGCTGGAAAAGCTACGTCGACAACAGCGCGCTGTGGGCGCCCCAATAATGAATACCGACCGCACAGCACTGAATGAATTCACCGCGGGACTGGGTTTTAATCTGACCGCAGCGCAGCAACGTGTCAGTGCGGAGATAGCCGAAGATCTAACCAGCGGCCTACCCATGCTGCGGCTGGTACAGGGCGACGTTGGTTCCGGTAAGACGGTGGTTGCCGCCTGCGCAGCGCTGCAGGCGATTCGCAGCGGCTATCAAGTGGCGATTATGGCACCGACTGAAATACTGGCAGAACAACACTGGCAGGGGTTTCAACAATGGTTTGAACCTCTGGGTATCAAGCTGGTTTGGTTAACCGGGAGGCTAAAGGGAAAAGCCCGCGCCGCAACACTGGAACAATTAGCCGACGGCTCGGCAGCGCTAGTAGTGGGTACCCACGCCCTGTTCCAGCAGGATGTTGCCTTTGCCGGGCTCGGACTGGTCATCGTCGACGAACAACACCGTTTTGGCGTCCACCAACGGCTGCTGCTGTCAGAGAAGGGCAATGCTCAGATCGGACGCCCGCATCAGCTGGTGATGACGGCGACCCCCATTCCACGCACGCTGGCAATGGTTGCCTATGCCGATCTGGACTGCTCCATTATTGATGAGCTTCCCCCTGGCCGCCAACCGGTGCAGACCCTCCTGATCGATAGTAGCCGCCGCGATCAAGTAGTAGAACGCGTCGCCGCTGCGGCAGCTCAGGGGCGTCAGGTGTACTGGGTATGCACCTTGATTGAAGAGTCCGATGCGCTGCAGGCACAGGCGGCTGAAGTAGCCTGTGCCGAACTGCGCGAAGCCCTCCCCGAGATTCCTATAGGCTTGGTTCACGGTCGCCTTAAGCCCGCTGAGAAAGCCGGGGTCATGGCCGCTTTTAAGGCCGGCCAGGTGCAGCTACTGGTTGCTACGACAGTAATCGAGGTCGGTGTCGATGTGCCCAATGCCAGCCTGATGATTATCGAAAACCCTGAACGGCTTGGGCTGGCGCAACTACACCAATTGCGCGGCAGGGTCGGCCGCGGCACTGAAGCCAGCCATTGCGTGCTGCTCTACCAAACTCCCTTAGGCAAGACCAGTAAGTCACGTCTAAGTGCTATGCGCGAGAGCAATGACGGGTTTTACATTGCTGAGCGGGATATGGAACTGCGCGGGCCCGGCGAAGTACTGGGCACTCGCCAAACCGGAATTATGGAGTTTAGGGTCGCCGATATCTCACTGCATGCGGATTTGTTGCCAACCGTGCAGCAACTCGCCCGCGAACTGGCAGAGTCCGACGCTCGAGTCGCCGATCAGCTGGTGCGGCGTTGGCTGGGCAGTGCCGAGCGCTTCGCCAGCGTCTAATCTGGCGGTCGCGTTACGCCAACCCGCTGCCACAGCTCCTCGACCTGCTCCGCACCCATCTCCTCCAGCAACGCCATATTGTTCACCGGAATATCCTGAGTGTCTGGGTAGCGCTCGATCGCCTTACTGAGCATGTTTTCGCGTAAAAGGTGAATAGTAGGCCGCGGACTGCGGTTAGTGTAATGCGACAAGGCCTGCTCCGGTTCTCCGGCAAACAGGTAATGCGGAT
Organism: Candidatus Litorirhabdus singularis; assembly: GCF_026262625.1. Lineage (GTDB taxonomy): Bacteria > Pseudomonadota > Gammaproteobacteria > Pseudomonadales > Halieaceae > Litorirhabdus > Litorirhabdus singularis. The sequence goes on along the minus strand of NZ_SHNN01000001.1, from coordinate 863,047 downwards.
GAAAACTGGCGAGTTGGATGACACCCTCGAGGCCGGCTCGCTGCAACCGGATCTGACATTGCTCGAGCCGCTCCAGAAATAGCATAAAGTCTTCCAGACCGGTGTCATACACCAGCAAGGTGGTGGACACCTCAGCCTCCGGCACCCGCTGCAACAATGCCAGCTCCTGCTCGAATTGGCGCAGCTGCTGCGCCGCATTAGACGCTTCGCAAACCGTTATTCGCAGAGACGTGTCACGCAATACTGGCGCCGCAAACGGGCACAGACCCAGCGCCAGCACACATTCATCGAGCCAGCGTCGGGTCAGACGTTCTGCTTCAGTCAAGAATAGCCGGCAGTAGTTTCTGCAGGGTCATCTTGTCCTTGGTCGCCTCGCCGGTCAGCGCGAAACCAAGCAGGTCTCCCGCCGCATTACGAAACTCAGCGTGCACGTTATTGCCATCTTCTTGTATCTGCCACTCGCCCTCGGTACCCGGCGCGACAGGAGACACTACCACCGGACAGGCTGGCGTCTTGATGGTCACTGGCATGGCCGGATAGACCACATCAGTAGCGTCGCCAGCCAGAGTCTTACCCAATGCTCGCGCGGCTGCCATCAGAGGTGCAACATAAACCATGACATGCCCTGCTACTTCGGCACAGTCGCCCAGCGCGTAAACGTTAGCCGCACTGGTTTCCAACAAGCGATTGGTCACAATGCCACGATTGGTAGCAATACCCGCCTGCTTGGCGAGGTCCACGCGAGGCCGCACACCAACGCCGGAAACAACCATATCTGCAGCAATGGTCTGACCGTTATCCAGGGTAACGATGACACCTTTTTCTGCTTTGTTTACGGCTTTGACCAGCGGACCAAAGTGAAACTTGGCGCCTTTCTCCTCGAGCCCGCGTTGCACCGCCTTTCCAGCCGGCTCTGGCAACAGCGTTGGCAGGCAGTAACCCAGTGGGTCTACCGTCTCAACTTCGAAACCACCGTTGAGCAGGTCATTGGTAAATTCACAACCGATCAGGCCAGCGCCAATAACACAGACGCGTTTGACGTCGTTCTTGGCAACGGCCTTGCGGAAATCATCGTAGTCCAACAGATCATTGACCGAATACACATACTCCAGTGCATCCCCTTCGATGGGGGGACGAATAACATCTGCGCCCACACTCAATACCAACTTGCCATAGTGAATAGCGGTCTGGGCATCGCCGACCTTGATCAGCTGGTTTTCGGTGTCGATCGCATTGACGTTAGTCATGGCCCAGACACTAGCCTTGAGCTGGCGGCCCATACCGCCGGCGTCCAACTGCGCCAAGGCATCGGCGTCCTGATCCCGGGTATAACCGGTGGACAGCATCGGCTTGGAATACGAACGTCCATCATCAGAGGTAATCAGAATCAGTGGTGTCTCGCTGTCATGCTTGCGAAACTCTTTGGCCAAACCGTAGCCAGCCAAGCCAGTACCCAGAATGACCACGGGGGCGTGAACGGTGTCCGCCACCGGTTCTTCATGATGCGGTACCTGCTCTACCGGGGCCTCTTCAATCAGCTCAAAGTCTTCCTTGCCAACACCACAGTCGGGGCACAGCCAGTCTTCTGGCACGTCTTCCCATTTGGTGCCGGCCGCAATGCCGTCATCAGGCCAACCTTTGGCCTCGTCATATACCAGTCCACAGACAATACATTCCCACTTGCTCATGATCGATTCTCTCTTGCTTAGACACTGTCACTAGGCCTGCAATTCAGGCAGCTGCAGTGCCGTAAGTACTTACTAACTATAGAAAAATTTGGCGAGGCAACACTATAATGTTGTGTAAAAATTGTGCAAGCGCTTAATCCCTCCAACAGAGCGAGATTTTATCCCGCTGCACTGTATTTGAAACCGGCCTGTGGCACAATCTGCGGCCTGTGTTAAACCTGACTTCCAGCCCCGACCCCCACTGGCAAGACCAGCAAACCATGCTGCCACTGCGACTGGCACAGGTGCGCAGCTGGCTGCTGGACGAGGGCTCACTCACCAGCTCACTAATAGCTGCCAGCAACGGCGACTTCGAGGTATGTCGGCTGCAACAGTCTTGGCGTATCCCGATGCCATCAGAGCGCCGCGCCCTTAACATGGCCACACGACAACTGGCCCTGGTGCGCGAAGTCACCTTACTCTGCCACCAACAACCCTGGGTGTTTGCGCGCAGCGTGATCCCCGCCGCAACCCTGGACGGCCCGCTTAGGCATCTACGCCGGCTCAATCAGCAGTCGCTGGGCGCGCTAATATTTCGTCATCCAAAGCTCGGTCGCAGTCCTTTTCAGCTGGCTCTGTTAGCCGGCAACCATACCTACATACCGGCGCAGCTGCAGCAGCGCGAAAGCGCCTGGGCGCGACGCTCTTGCTTTCGCTTACACAATAAGTCGCTGCTGGTGAGTGAGGTTTTCCTGCAGCCATTTTGTCGCTGGCAGCAACAGTCGCTGCAACAATCAGGGTAGGTGTCGGACGTGGAAGCGTGTAAGCTACTCTCGCACCGAGTTGACTAAAACGCCATGAGCCAAAAACCCCCACGGATTCGCGTCTGGCTTACGCTCATCCGTTTCGACAGACCCATTGGTAGCCTGCTATTGCTGTGGCCCACGCTATGCGCACTGTGGATAGCGTCCGGTGGCATTCCGTATGTCGATCTACTGGTAATCTTTATACTGGGCACCTGGCTGATGCGCTCAGCAGGCTGTATCGCCAATGATCTTGCTGATCGAGACCTGGACGGTGCCGTCTCTCGCACCCGGACACGACCGCTAGTCGTTGGTCATGTCGGTGTCAACGAAGCCGTCATTCTCTGCGGCACACTCGTGCTACTGTCATTCGGCTTAGTTCTGCTGACCAACACCCTCACGATACTGCTGTCATTTGGCGCCCTGCTATTAGCCGGGCTGTACCCCTTTATGAAGCGCCATACCCATCTGCCGCAGGTCGTGCTGGGCGCGGCCTTCTCTTGGGGCATACCGATGGCGTTCACCGCCGCCGGAAATTCATTACCCCCAGAGCTATGGCTGCTATTCACCGCCAATCTGTTGTGGACCGTCGCATACGACACTCAGTACGCCATGGTAGATCGCGCCGATGACATCAAGATAGGTATTAAGTCCACTGCCATCCTGTTTGCTGATATGGACAAGCTGATGATCGGCATTCTGCAGGGGCTAACCTTGCTTGCACTGCTGATGATGGGGCAGCGCTTTGACCTCGGCATGGCGTTCAACCTGAGCCTGCTGGCAGTTGCAGCATTGTTTGGCTATCAACAATACCTGATCAAAGACCGCAAGCCAGAGCTTTGCTTTAAGGCGTTCCTCAACAATAACTACGTCGGTCTAGTACTATTTGCTGGTGTAGCTACAGATTATTGGATGCGCCAGGGTGGATGAAACGAAGGTTGTTACGGAGGCCATAGAAGCGCGTTTTATCGCCAGTATCAGCGAAATACCTGCAGCACAGTGGAACCAACTGGCAGGCATCGATTACCCCTTCCTGCGGCATGAGTACTTGCTGCTGCTGGAAACCAGCGGCTGCACCGACCGTGAATCGGGGTGGGTACCGCTGCATCTGACCCTGTTTCGGGGCGAGCAGCTGATAGCCTTGATGCCGCTTTACCTGAAAAGCCACTCTTACGGTGAGTACGTTTTCGACTGGAGCTGGGCCGATGCCTGGCATCGCAATGGTCGCGATTATTACCCCAAGCTGGTCACCGCGGTTCCCTTCACCCCCGCCACCGGGCCGCGGCTGTGTTTGGCCGAGGGCGAATCTGCAGCAGAGATATACCCGCTGCTGCTACAAGCCGTTAAGCAAATGGCGGAACAACAGGAGGCCTCTTCTTGGCATGTCCTGTTCCCGGATGAAGAAGCTGCGCAAGTATTGGAAGCCAGCGGCATGGCGTTGCGCACCGGCAGCCAATTTCACTGGTTCAATCAAGGCTATACCAATTTTGATGAATTCCTCGGCACCTTCAACAGTCGCAAACGTAAAAGCCTGCGCCGCGAACGCCGTGCGGTCGCAGAGCAGGACATAGAGCTACGCACACTGACGGGGGCTGAGATCAGCTCTGCCGACTGGGAGAAGTTTCACTTCTTTTACCAAATGACCTATGCCAAACGCAGTGGTCATGGAGGTTACCTCAACAAAGAATTTTTCCTCGGCCTTGGTGACGCCATAGGCGAGCATTGCGTGATGGTGCTGGCCTATCAACATCAGCAACCGGTGGCGGGCGCACTGTATTTTCGTTCAAGTAACACCCTTTTCGGCCGCTACTGGGGCTGTGAGCAGGAGCTTGACTGCCTGCACTTTGAAGCCTGTTACTACCAGGGCATAGATTATTGTATTGCCCAGGGGCTGCAACGCTTTGACCCTGGCGCCCAAGGTGAACACAAGATCCAGCGTGGCTTTACGCCGATAAAAACCTGGTCAAATCACTGGATTGCCGACCCCGGCTTCGCTGCTGCCATTGCCGATTTTACGCGTCGAGAGCAAGAGCACACCGAGCAATATATCGATCAGGCGGCGACGTTTCTGCCTTTTAAACAGACAGAGTAAAGCCTGGTGATTAAGCGGCTGCCGCAGGTTGTTGCCGCCACACCAAAAATCGGTTGTTAGCCGGCATGGCCACATCATCCAGTAAGCTGTAGCCCGCCGCCGTCGCCAGCTCGCCAACCGCTTCAAAGTCACGGATGGCACTGTTAGCATCACGCTCCAGCAGCCATTGATCAAAACGCGCATTACTCTCACTGGTATATGACCCCGCATAATTAAACGGGCCATAAATGAACAACAAACTGTCAGGCGGAGCACCCCGGCCCAGAGCCTTAAACAGATCTACCACGCTGGACCAGCCCATAATATGCAAAGTATTGGCGCTATACACCGCTGACGGAATGGCAACAGGCCACGGGTTATCGCGCACGTCCAATTCCTCCACCGGCAGCAGGTTACGACCCTCGTAATCATCACACCAACTGCGCACAGCGGTCAGGTTGGCAGTCATATCACTGGGCTGCCAGTTTACCTGCGGTAGCTGCTCCGCGAAAAAGCGCAGGTGCTGCCCGGTACCACTGCCGATTTCCAGCACCGTATCATCCGTTCGCAGCCACGCTGACAACAGTTGCAGTATGGGTCGCTTGTTGTTCTCACAGGCCTGTGAAAAAGGCCGCTGACTGGGATGCAGCATAGGTAGACTATTGCGCGCGGGTAAAAACCCAATCGCGAGCCGACGATTCGGCGGCATTGTACTTGTAGCCGTCGACCTTGAACTTCTTGATACCACTGACATCATCCAGCTGTTTATCGATGATGTACCGGGCCATTTGGCCACGGGCCTTCTTGGCAAAGAAGCTGATTATTTTGTATTTGCCATTCTTCAACTCCTTGAACTGCGGAGTAATAATTTCAGCACTCAACTGCTTGGCCCGAACGGACTTGAAGTACTCATTAGACGCCAGATTAACCAACACCGACGACTTCATCTTCTTGAGCTGAGCATTCAGGTGTTCGGTAATGTCATCGCCCCAGAACTCATACAGGTTTTTGCCGCCGCGATTGGCAAATTTCAAACCCATTTCCAGCCGATAGGGCTGCATCAGATCGAGCGGACGCAGCACGCCATAGAGCCCGGAGAGAATACGCAGGTGCTTCTGGGCAAAATCGAGCTCGGCACGCGATAAGGTTTCCGCCTCCAGACCCGTATAAACATCCCCTTTGAATGCCAGTATCGATTGCTTGGCATTTTCGAGATTAAACGGCTCGCCCCAGTCCATAAAGCGCTGGTGGTTGAGTTCAGCCAGATTAGCGCTGACGCCCATAAGCTCTCTGATGGCGTCAGGCGCGAGGTGTCTAGCGTCCTCCACTAACTCACTGCTGCGGGGCAAAAACTCCGGCAGCGTTGACTTGCGAGTCGTCGGGGGGGTTTCGTAATCGAGGGTTTTGGCCGGAGACAGAACAACTAACATGATAAGGCGCTTCCTGATTAATACTGCGGGTGGGTTAAAGCCGGTTTGCAGGGCTATAATACCCGTCTCGACAATAATCAAAAAGACTCTAGCTGGTGATCTCCACCGTTAAAATCCTGATTCGGATCATCGACAACGTCACCGACCGCTTCGGTGCCCTGTTGGCCTGGTTGTGCCTGGCTATGGCACTCGCCACCGGTATTGTAGTGATACTACGCTATGGCTTTGGTATCGGTTCAATAGCGCTGCAGGAGTCTGTCACTTACATGCATGCGACTTTGTTCATGTTGGGGGCGGCCTATACCTTGCGAAGCGGCGGCCATGTCAGAGTAGATATTTTTTACCGGAGCTTTAGCGATCGCAGCCGAGCCTGGGTTAACAGCTTTGGTGCGATCGTCTTTCTGATGCCACTGTGCCTGATTATTCTGGGTATTAGCTGGCGTTTTGTCACTGAAAGCTGGGCTGTTCGAGAGAGTTCGGTGGACCCCGGCGGCATACCGGCGGTGTTCCTGCTTAAAAGTATCATCCCGCTAATGGCCATTAATCTGCTATTTCAGGGCTTCGCCGAGCTACTCCGCAACGCGCTCACGCTATTGGTGGACGAAGACAGCGCATGACCGAAAACTACACTTCAATCTATATGTTCATCACCGTTTGCGGCGTACTGATGTTGGGCTATCCGGTAGCGTTCACTCTGGCTGGGGTGGCGCTGCTGTTTGCCGCCGGAGGTATTCTGTTCGGTAACTTTGATCCATCTTTCCTGGGTGCTCTGCCCGGACGCCTGTTTGGCACCATGACTAACGTGACACTGATAGCAGTCCCGCTGTTTATATTCATGGGCGTGGTGCTGGAGAAATCCCGCATCGCCGAGGAACTACTGAGTAACATGTCGCGCTTGTTTGCCGGCGTAAAAGGTGGGCTGGGTATTTCGGTGGTACTGGTAGGTATGCTGCTCGCAGCCAGCACCGGTATTGTGGGCGCCACCGTGGTCACCATGGGCGTACTTTCACTGCCTACCATGCTCAAGCGCGGCTATGACCCGGCTTTGGCCGCTGGCACCATTTGCGCCACCGGCACTCTGGGCCAGATAATCCCACCCTCTATAGCACTGGTGCTGCTCGGCGACATTCTCTCCAATGCTTATCAACGCGCCCAGCTAAGTATGGATATTTTCAATCCCAAAACCGTATCGGTCGGTGATCTTTTTGTTGGCGCGCTATTTCCCGGCTTAATACTGGTTTTTCTCTATCTGGTCTATGTAATAGGTGTCGCCTGGTTGCGCCCCGAAGATGCCCCTGCCGCTGAAGAAGAGGCGGGTATCAGCATGCTGGAGTTGTGCAAGGGCTTACTGCCGCCGTTGATGCTGATTTTTGCGGTCCTTGGCTCAATTCTCAGCGGCGCTGCGACCCCCACAGAAGCCGCGGGCGTTGGCGCCGTTGGCTCACTGGTACTGGCACTGAGCAAGCGTCAGCTCAACTTTGAACGCCTGCACGAAATCCTCATGAGCACCCTGCAGGTCACCTCCATGGTATTTATGATTCTGGTAGGTGCCGCGGTTTTTTCCCTGGTATTCAGAGGCTTTGGCGGTGAAGAGCTGATCCAGCACTACTTCCATAACATGCCCGGCGGTGCCATGGGCGCCACCCTTGTAGTCATGCTGGTCATCTTTTTGCTCGGTTTCATTCTTGATTTCATCGAAATCACCTTTGTGGTGGTGCCCATTGTAGGGCCTATTCTGCTGGCCATGGGTATCGACCCGATCTGGCTGGGCATTATGATAGCCGTGAACCTGCAGACCTCTTTCCTCACTCCACCGTTTGGCTTTGCGCTGTTCTACCTGCGCGGGGTAGCGCCTCCAGATTTGCCCACCAGCGCTATCTACCGCGGGGTTATACCCTTTATAATCATTCAGCTGCTAGTGCTAAGCATGCTGGTCGTATGGCCCGAAATTGCGACCTGGCTACCGGCGGCACTCAAATAATAGTTTAAAACCAGGCATTGCTATGAATGACATCGACAGCACACCCATTCCGCAAGGCGATTTGTCGCTACAGACTATTGCCATGCCACGGGATACCAATGCCAATGGCGATATATTTGGCGGCTGGCTACTGTCACAGATGGACCTTGCCGGTGGCATTGCCGCCGCCGAGATTGCCGGTGGCAGAGTCGCCACTGTGGCCATCGACGGAATGGCGTTCCTGACTCCGGTACATGTCGGTGCGGTGGTCACTTGCTACACGGACATTCTGGAAGTAGGTCGCAGCTCTACCCGAATAATGGTAGAAGTATGGATTAACTCAAAGCATGACGGCGAGCCCTTAAAAGTCACCGAGGGCGAGTTTGTGTTTGTGGCTATCGATGAAAACGGCCGAACCCGCGCCGTTGGTTAAGTATCCGAGCTAGTCCGGCGCACTGTCTTTGAGGTCGCGCGCATTGATATAGGCTTGCTCGGAGATATGATGATAAGCCGTCACGTTCTCCAAAAAATCTTTAAACGACGCATAGACCCTACCGGCTAGTGGATCGCTGGCGGCGAGATCCTCCAGCGCAGACTCTGAGGATTCATGCAGCTTTATGATGACATCATCTGGAAAACGTCGCAGTTCGACCCCATGTTCCTCTATCAGCTGTTGTAACGCGGAATTGTTCCGTGCGGTGTATTCATCAAGCATTTCCTGACTGGTGGCACGCGCCGCATAGGTAACAATAGCCTGCAAATCAGCAGGTAGAGATTCATACGCTGTCTTGTTGACGATAATTTCCAGATTAGAGCCGGTCTCATGCCAACCCGGGTAGTAGTAGTACTTGGCGACCTCATGCAGACCCATAGCCAAGTCATTATAGGGCCCCACCCACTCCGTCGCGTCGATCACTCCGGTCTGCAACGAGGTATACAGTTCACCCCCAGGTAAGGTCACTGCAGTGCCACCCGCCCGATTCAGCACTTCACCGCCGATACCGGGCATACGCATTTTCAGCCCTTTCAGGTCGTCTACCGAGTTGATCTCCTTGTTAAACCAACCGCCCATCTGCACCCCGGTATTACCGCCTGCCATCGGTATCAAGTTGAAGGGAGCATAGGCCTCTTGCCACAGCTCCAGTCCACCGCCGTGGTGCAACCAGCCATTAATTTCTTGCGCGGTAAACCCAAATGGCACTGAGGTAAAAAATACCGCAGAGGGAATCTTCCCAGTCCAATAGTAGGCACCGCCGTGACCCAGCTCAGCCACACCCTGAGAAACTGCATCGAAGACGCCAAAGGCCGGCACTATCTCACCGGCTCCATAAACGTGCACGGTCAGTCTGCCGCCGCTCATCTCGTCCACCATGCGGGAGAAATTTTCCGCCGCCAGCCCCAGTCCGGGAAAGTTCTTCGGCCAGGTAGTCACCATCTTCCAAACCCGGGTCTGGGTGGTAGCTGAATGATCAACAATAAAGCCGCTTGCTTCCCGGCTGCCGCTTTTTTCCACCACCAGCGCTATCGTGCTCAATACCAGCAATAACAGCAGCACCAGAATAATCAGTGGCGACAGGCGGGTTTCTAATTTAGTTGCGGGCATAACAGCTTCCTTTGGGGCACTTTGACTGAACTACATGGCCTGTAAGTTGGCATACTGCACGACCAACCACTTGCTGCCTTCATTGTCGAAATTAACTTCTACCCGGGCATTACCACCACGACCTTCAAAGTTGAGCACCATGCCCTCACCAAAAACTTGATGAAAAACCCGCTGACCCAGTGCCAGGTCGGTATCGGGCACCGCCGCCTGTGCCAAGCTAGGAGGCCGACTGATAGTGGTATGCAGACGCACTTCCTGCATCAGATCATGCGGTATTTCACGAATGAATCGCGACGGGGGATTATAGCTTTCACTGCCATGCAGACGTCTCGACTCAGCATAACTGATCACCAATTGCTGCATTGCGCGGGTAATACCCACGTAGCATAGGCGCCGCTCTTCCTCCAAACGTCCGGGTTCTTCAATCGACATGCGATGCGGAAACAGGTTTTCTTCCATACCAGCCAGAAACACCAGCGGAAATTCCAGCCCCTTTGCTGAGTGCAGTGTCATCAGCTGCACGCTGTCTTCATGCGCATCGGCCTGAGCATCGCCGGCGTCCAGCGCCGCATTGTCCAGCAGCTCTTGCAGCGGGGAGAGTTCCTGATCTTGCGGCGCAAACTGCTTGGCGGCCGTAACCAGTTCTTCGAGGTTTTCGATGCGTGCCTGACCGCGCTCGCCTTTCTCCTTCTTATAAAACGCTACCAGCCCTGACTCACTGATCACATGATCGGCCAGTTCGTCCAGAGTCAGCTCCACGGACGCGGAATCGAGCTCGTTGACCAGCACACAAAACCCCTCCAGCGCTGTCAGTGCCCGCTTGGGCAGCATTTTGTCCTCCTGCACACAGGCAATAGCCTGCCACATGGGCAATTCGCGCTCACGCGCTACTTCACGCACCAGGTCGACCGTCTTGCCGCCGATACCGCGGGGCGGCGTGTTAATCACCCGCTCCAGTGCCGCGTCATCCCCGCGATTTACCAGCAGACGCATATAAGCCAGCGCATTTTTGATTTCCAAACGCTCGTAAAACCGCTGTCCGCCATAGATTCGATACGGCACGGCCTCGCGTATCAAAGCCTCCTCCAGCACTCTGGACTGGGCATTGGAGCGATAAAGTATGGCCGCGTCGGCACGCAACTGGCCGTCCTTAATCCAATCTTCTATGCGCTCGACAATAAAACGCGCCTCATCCTGCTCATTAAACCCGGCATAAAGTGTGATCGGATCACCCTCTTCACCGTCGGTCCAGAGTTCTTTACCCAGACGCCCAAAATTGTTGGTAATGACCGCATTGGCAGCACGCAAAATGGTACTGGTGGAACGATAATTCTGCTCCAGACGCACGGTACGAGTATCAGCAAAGTCATCGCTGAAACGCTGAATGTTTTCAATCCGCGCCCCGCGCCACCCGTAAATCGACTGGTCATCATCACCTACCGCAACAATCGGCACCGTATCACCCGCCAGTACTCGCAACCAGGCATATTGAATGGTATTGGTATCCTGAAATTCGTCCACCAGTATGTGCCGAAAGCGCTGTTGATAGTGCTCTAACAGACTTGGATTCTTGAGCCAAAGTTCATGGGCGCGCAGCAGCAGTTCAGCAAAGTCCACCAGGCCCCCGCGCTCACAGGCCGCCTCATAGGCGTGATAAATTCGTAGCATGGTTTGCAGATAGGGGTCGTGACCGGGCGCCTCTATGTGAGCTGCTCGCAAACCTTCATCTTTCTGGCTATTGATATACGACAGGGCCTGACGCGCCGGCCAACGACTCTCATCCAATTCAAGCTGGCGGCAAATGCGCTTTACCAGCCGCAGCTGATCATCAGAATCCAGTATCTGGAAATTCTGCGGCAACCGGGCCTCTTTCCAGTGTGACTTTAGCAAACGATGCGCCAGACCATGGAATGTGCCAACCCACATACCATGGGTGCCAATATGCAACATCTCCTCAATGCGCAGGCGCATCTCTCTAGCGGCCTTGTTGGTGAAGGTCACCGCCAGAATAGAGAAGGGAGACAGGCCCTGCGCCTGAATAAGCCATGCTATACGATGCACCAGTACTCTGGTTTTACCACTGCCAGCACCGGCCAGCACTAGCAGGTTCTGGCTCTCGCAAGCTACGGCATCGCGTTGAGCGGAATTAAGGGGGTCTAGAATAGCGGTTACGTCCATCCCCCATTCTATCCAACTCACTATCACCCGCGCATTACCTTTTGCACACCGGAGTGTATAAACTAGGCTTTGTGCAGCATAAAACTATTCTCAAGCAAATCGCCACGCGGCTAGACGCGCTGAGCCCGTCCGAACGCAAGGTCGGCGAGTTCATTCTCAGCCACGCTGATGGCGTCATTCATATGCGTATTGTTGATCTTGCCGCAGCCGCCACTGTGAGCGAACCCACCGTCATAAGATTTTGCCGCGCTATAGGCTGTGACGGTTTTCAGTCGTTCAAGCTGGATTTGGCTCAGGCCCTGACCCAGTCGACGCCTAGTGTAGAAGCCTTTCAGCTCAGCGAACTCGACAGCGCCAGGGACTATACGCTGAAGGTATTTGAGTCGACCCTGCACACTCTGGAGAACGTCCGCGACAGTCTGGACACAGCAGCTATAGAGCTTGCGGTAGCGGCACTGTGCAAAGCCAGAAGAGTGGAGTTTTATGGCTTTGGCGCCTCCAGCTCGGTGGCAGTTGACGCCCAGCACAAGTTTTTCAGGTTACAAATTTCTAGCGCTGCCTATTCTGACCCACATATTCAAACCATGTCTGCCATGTCACTCAGCGAAAAAGACGTGGTGGTGGCAATCAGCCAAAGTGGTCGCAGCAAAGCGCTGCTGGACGCCATGGCCATGGTCAAGGAGGCGGGGGCAGTCACTATTGGGCTCGCACCCAGTAGCACTCCCGTAGCCGCCCAGTGCTCAATTCCCATTTATATCGACGTAGACCAGGACCCGGCCGAAAGCTACACACCGCTGCCATCGCGAATTGCCCACCTGGCTATCATCGACATTCTGGCGGTAGGTGTATCGAAAATGAAGGGCCCGGATATCAACCGCCACCTGAGCCGCCTTAACCGTGGCTTACAATCGCTGCGGACTGAACAATGACCGTATCAGGGACAAAGAGCGTGGCCAAATCACTCGTGAGTGCAACCAGGGCAGCCCTAACATTGCTACTGCTGACAACACTTATAGCAGGGCTATCTGGTTGCAGCCGCGAACCCACCGAACTTAGCATCTTCGCTGCGCGCTACGGCGACACCCATATGGAGGCGCTACAAGACATCTTTAAACAACAATCAGCGGTGCGGATAACGCCGGTATCGCTGACGTCAGATGTGGGCGAGTTCGAGGCCCTTACCGAAGGTCTGGTGGAGCTCGCGCTGGTGGAAAACAGCACGCCATTCCAATCAGGTATGCGAGCTATTTTGCCGATGCATGAAAGCGTTCTGCATCTGCTAGTGCGCGATGGCGTTGATATATCGCACGCTGAGCAGCCATTAATGAACAAGATCATCTATGTCGGTGAGCATTCGCTGGCCGGTCAAGCCTTCATTAAGCTGGTTGCGAAGCGGCAACGACTGCAAGAGACAGACTATAAGCTAATTACAAACCTGGATGGCCAGGAGCCAGACGTGGTGGTCCACTTCGGGCCAATCAGCCCAGCTCAACCGAGCTGGTTCAGGCCTGGCTACAAGCTGTTTTCATTACGTCAGGACAATGAAGGCCGCGCTATGTCGTCGCAAGCCATCAGCTATATGATGCCGCAGATGCACTCGAAAGTAATTCCAGCGCGCACTTACGATCTGCCCGGTAACGAAGTGGCCATTTATACCGTCGCGGTGGATGCCATTCTGGCTACCAATAAGGCGGTGCCAGAAGGTGTGATCTATGAACTCACCCGCACCCTGCTGGAGCAAAAACCGCGCTTCGCCACTATCGCGCCGGAAGTGTTTGCCGGCATTCGCGGGGATTTCAATCCACTGGAGCTTAACTTCCCGCTGCATTCTGGCGCCAGGCGATACTTGGCGCGCGACGAACCCTCCATGCTGGAGCGCTATGCGGAGTCAATCAATCTGGTGGTCTACCTGGTTTTTTTGGTGTTAACCGGGATGGTAGCGCTAACGCGCTGGCACGCGCATCGCAAGAAGGACCGAATCGACAAGTTTTACACACGCATTTTTGCGATACGTATGCGCGCCATGCAAGAACCGCCGGAACCCCTGTTGGCGGAGCTGCAACAACTCGAGTTGGAAGCCTTTGAATCACTGATTAAAGAAAAACTGGCCGCCGACGATAGCTTCCGAATTTTCATAGAACTGTTGACGCGGGCTATGGATGAAGTGCGCAAACAGCCCGCGGAGACTGCGAAGGTGGGGCCCGTTAGCTAGTCTTTGCTGGGACGCTTCCAGCCGTCGATATTGCGCTGTTTAGCGCGCGAAACTGCCAGCTGATCTGAACCTACTTCACGAGTGATGGCCGAACCGGCACCTACAAAGCCATTCTCAGCAATAGTCAGCGGCGCTACCAAGGTAGAATTTGAGCCCACAAAAGCGCCATCGCCAATGGTAGTGACGTATTTGTTAGCGCCATCATAATTGCAGGTAATGGTTCCAGCCCCTACATTCACGCCGACACCCATTTCACAGTCACCAATATAGGTCAGGTGATTAACCTTGCTGCCCTTGCCGATAGTGGACTTTTTCACCTCAACAAAATTTCCAATTTTGGCGCCCTCAGCCAATACCGCAGCGGGGCGCAGACGTGCGTAGGGCCCAACGGCACAATGCTTACCAACGCTGGCTTGCTCCAGATGCGAGAAGGGCAATATTTCACTGCCGTCATCAACGCTGGTATTAATCAACACACAGTTAGCGCCTATCTGCACATTGCTGCCCAGACTGACGTCGCCTATAAAAACAGCGTTGGCGTCAATAAACACATCACTGCCACAAGAGAGCGTACCACGCACATCGATGCGCCCGGCATCAGCCAAAGTTACGCCAGACAACATCAAGGCCTGCGCCTGCCGCTGTTGATACTCGCGTTCGACCTGATTCAATTGCACGCGGTCATTAACCCCGAGAATCTCGAGTTCACTGGTTGCCTGGCAAGTTGCCACCGTAATGCCCTGACTCACGGCGAGTGACAAAATATCTGGCAAATAGTACTCACCCTGACTATTGTTATTGCCAACGGCGGGCAGCCACTCTCGTAACTGTGCCGCAGGAGCTGCCAGCACACCGCTGTTTATTTCCTTAATCAGTTTCTGCTCCGGGCTGGCGTCCTTGTCCTCTACAACCGCAACAAAAGCGCCGGTGTCATCACGAACAACTCGGCCATAACCGCCGGAATCTGCCATCATTGCTGTCAGTAATGCTGGTCCCTTACTGGCCGCTGCAACCATGGTCTGCAGGGTCGCGCTGGTGATCAAAGGTACATCGCCGTATAACACCAAAACAATACTGTCATCGGCCAAATCAGGCAGTGCCTGCAGAACCGCATGCCCGGTGCCCAACTGCTCGGTCTGCTCCACCCATTGCACGCCGGGTTGCTCTAGCTGTTCACGCACTTTGTCACCGCCATGGCCAACCACCACATGACAGGCCAACGGCGACAGCGCCTGCGCTGAATCAACTACATGTTGCAGCATCGGTCTTCCAGCCACTGCGTGCAGTACCTTGGGTAGACCCGATTTCATCCGCGTGCCCTGCCCGGCGGCAAGAATCACAACTTCCAGAGACATAGCAGTTTCCTGTAGGCAATAGATCAGAGATTAATTCACCTGACATTAAATGTCAGAGCTCGGTAGGTAGCAACCTTGATAACGCGACCGGGTTCGCAGATTGGACATCACAGCACCTAGCCAATTGACTGATCAGGGTCGCAGCACCGCGTACATAGAGGGCTTCCATGACGGGCGTCACAGCGGAATTTATGAGGCTGGTAATGCTTTTGAACACTTTATTCGCGACGAGAGCCGCTACCAAACCGAGGCTGACTATCAAACTGGCTGGCTCGCGGGGGAGACTGAGGGCAAACGATTGCAGCTACAGGCCGCGCAAGCCGGCAATGCGGCGGCTCAGGCATATTCCTCTGCGCGAATAGCTGAAGCTACAGATGGCGATGCAATGGCCAAAGATGCGGTCAAAGGTATCGATACGTCCGGCATGGGAAGCTTGTCTAAATAGTCAAAGCCGCAGTGCTGATGGCAAATCCTGGAGCTCACCCTTCTGGTAGCCCTCGCTGATAGCTGTTTGATTGACGTCATCAATACGCTGCAGCGCTTGCGGATGACTGGCGAAATAATGCGCCAGATACCAATCTGCGGCGGCCCCGGTTTCAGCTATCAGAGCAAAGAATTCTGTAGCACCACCGACGTGACCATAATGGCATTGCAGGGCCCCCAGTGCGCTAGCATCCGCCCCGCTTTCACGAGATTGAGAGTGCTGTGCTATCTCCGCGCCAAACACCGGCGTCAGCAGGGAAGATACATCAGAGCCCGCGCCGGTTAATACAACCGAAGTCGCCAGCAATACAACCGACCGACCCATACCCCTCAAATGATCTCGATTTTGGTAGTGAGCCAGTTCATGCGCCAGGACAAAGGCCAAACCGTTCTCGGTTTTTATCTGCTCAAGCAGCGCCGAATGAACCACAACGACACCGCCCGGCATAGCGTAGGCATTGGCGTGGGGTGAGGCTTCAATGCGAATATCAACCGGGTAACCAATCTCCATACAGCTACTCAACTGGTCCATTAGTAGCTGCAACGCCTGCTCCTGTTCATTAAGAACGAGGACGTCGTTGCTCTCGAAACTGCTGAACAAGGTAGCTTCCAGCTCGGGGTCGATATAGCGCACTGCGATATCAACCAACAATCCCATGCCAATAAAAATCACCGCAAACAACGCCACAGTACCTGTCACCAGGACCAAGAACTCGCGCAGCGGATGCTCGTGTGAAACGTTACTGTTGCGCTCCGGCAGGCGCGGGGTGTACTTCATTGGCTATAAAAATACAGGGCCGTCGCATAAGCGTGTATTTCGATGGCACCTACCTGACCGCGCTTACCCTTGGTTATAGAGGAGGTTTCTATACGCAAATTAATAATCTGGTCAGCGTTCGCGCAGCTCTCCTTAAGCCGCAAGATCGCCTCGCGACGAGAGCGGTCTACCAGCGTTTCGTAACTGCGCACATTGCCACCAAAAATCTGCCGCAGGCCCGCCACAAAACGCTTAAAGTAATCTACCGAAATAACACAGGCCCCCTCAACCAACTGCGCACGTACCTGGTCAGGTATCGGCCCGATAGGACGCTTACTGGATGTGGTCGGTATAGCGACCAATTCAGCCTCACGCTCATAGATGGAGCGGTAGTGACGTTTTTCCAAAAACTGTCCGACAACATAGCCGGTTACTACCAGCGCCAGCAGAATATAGAGATCTATCATGGCGGCTTACTCTACCGTGACCGCAGTGCCGTAAATGTAAATCTCGGATGCACCGGCAGCTACCGATGAGGTAGAGAATCGTACATTGACGATGGCGTTCGCACCCAACTGCACCGCCTGTTCCTGCATACGCTGGTGAGCCTCCTCGCGAGCTTCAATCAATAGCTCGGTGTAGCCGACCAGTTCACCGCCAACAATATTCTTCAGACCCGCCATAATGTCACGTCCTACGTGCTTAGCGCGCACAGTACTGCCGGATACTATCCCATGGCAGTCGAGAATCACCTTGCCGGGAATTTCTTCAGTATTCGTTATGATCACTAGTGTCTCCAAAATTTTTGCGGTGCCTGGACCTGCGGCCAAGGCCCTATGCCATAGGTCTCTAATCTAACTTAAAAACGGAGCACCACACAGCTTTAGCACTGTGATACCAAACAGGGATGCCAACTATCGGCCAGCTCCTATACACCAATGGAAAAAAAGGCCCCGCAAAGGGTATTCCGTGATATCGCTGTTCTCCCAAAACTAACCCAATAGTTCTGCGTTTAGCTGCCACAAAGAAAAGTTGAGAGCCGCCGCGAAGCTTACCCACAGTAAGTAGGGTACCAGTAGTCCTCCAGCTACAGGACGCACACGCCAGAAACACACAATGGTCGCGGCAATAAGGAGCCAGAGCAATACAATGTCCAAAAACGCCAGCGCGCCCAGGTGCCAGGCAAAGAAGAGCCAACTCCAAAGACCATTTAATATCAGTTGCGCAAAGAACAGTGAAAAAGCAAAGCGATGATAACGTAACCCCCCGGAACGCCAGACCAGCCAGGCCGAAATTGCCATCATCGCATACAGCAAAGTCCACATCGGCCCAAAAACCCAGGCTGGTGGCGCCCATGCGGGCTGCACCAAATCTGCGTAAAAGGATTTGGCCTGAATAGAAGCGACCGCACCAATAGCTGACGCGGCAAAGCAAACAAGCAGCCAAGCAGTGAGGCCGAGCAACTGTTTCAGTTTTGAATCTGATCCCATACTAGCTTCCCATTTTGCCTCAACTACAGCGTTGACCCGAGTTTAAGCACATCGATTTTCATTGGCTTTAGCGATGGCTCCAGCGATCAGAAGGCCAGCTATGTAAAGGTTTACCACATTGACCCTATGCGCTTTTCAACTTCATACTGATGGCCACCGCCATAACATCTTCCAGTCATTAAGCCTTACGTCTCAACTCTCAACTCTCTTAAGTTCATTATCAAGAGCATTTACGTGTGCAATAAAACCATCGCTAAGAGAGATAGATTCGCTCACCAGTGTTCGATTCCAATACGCTGCACCACCAGGACGAGACAAAACTCCTTTGATTTGTGAATTGTTCACGATTTCAAACGCGCCCGTCTCGAAAGCATGATTCCAATGAACGAATAGCGTATTTAGTAGAAGGCTGAACCGGAGTTTTTCGCTTGAAGTTAGTTTCTCGTCTTGCATCCCGGAAACGTAGAGCTCCGCTATCTCAGGATTTTCGATTAGGGTGAACATCCATTTGTTCGCATCATCGAAAACTCCCCTGTCAGTGGAATGTTTAATTGCTTTCGTGTTCTGGCGAAGTTGGATAGTCAGATAAATCAAAGTAACGATGACTACGATAACACCAACAGAATCCGCTAGAGCGCCAATGGCTTCCCAATTCATATTCACTCCCACGTAGCGCCTAAGAGCGTATCCCACCTGCGGGGCGAGATAATACGCAGGTGCTGTAAATGCGTTTTGGCGATTTCAACCTACCTTAAATCTACAACAAAAGCCGAGTGTTAGAAAGTGAGCATAAGCTTCTTAACGTAGATACACCCCGAGCGGTGCTACCAGCCCATCTATTTCGCTCACCTTTTCTTTAACACGGCGTGCTAATAAGTGATAAAGATCAAAGAGATAGGCCGGGTTTTCATCGCGCTCAATAAAAAGGGGGCTACTGCCAAGCAGTAGCCCCCTGATAGTCGTGCTGTTGGTTACTTGCCGGCTTTGCGGCGAATCTTTTGAATAGTAAGCAGCTGTGCAGCAGCTTCCGCCAACTGCGAAGACGCTCGGCCATAGTCGAACTCACCGGACTGGTTGGCCAATGCCTGCTCTGCAGCCTGACGAGCCTCTTCAGCAGCCGCTTCATCTACGTCGTCAGCGCGAATCGCTGTATCGGCGAGAATAGAAACAATACCTGGCTGAATCTCCAGAAAACCACCCGAAACGTAGAAGATTTCCTCTTCGCCGTTCTGAGTAATAATCCGCACAGGACCTGGTATCAGGCTGGTCAGCAACGGCGCGTGACCGTAGCTGATACCCAGTTCACCAAGGCTGCCGGTTGCGACAAGCATCTCCACCAAGCCAGAGAAGATCTCCTGCTCGGCGCTTACGATGTCACAATGTATGGTCATAGCCATAGATGTATACCTCTCTAAGCAGCTGCGTTACAGCGACTTGGCTTTCTCGACAGCTTCTTCAATACCGCCAACCATGTAGAACGCCTGCTCAGGCAGGTGATCGTATTCGCCGCTGAGAATTCCCTGGAAACCGGCGATAGTCTCTTTCAGAGACACGTACTTACCGGGAGAGCCAGTGAAAATCTCTGCCACGTGGAAAGGCTGTGACAGGAAACGCTCGATCTTACGCGCGCGACTTACTGTCTGCTTGTCTTCCTCAGACAGTTCGTCCATACCCAGAATAGCGATAATGTCTTTCAGCTCTTTATAACGCTGCAGTACAGACTGCACGCCACGAGCTGTGTCGTAGTGCTCGGTACCAATAATCAGTGGATCGAGCTGACGCGAGGTAGAATCCAGTGGATCAACCGCCGGGTAAATACCTTTAGCGGCAATGTCACGACTCAATACAACGGTAGAGTCCAAGTGAGCAAAAGTGGTAGCAGGCGAGGGGTCAGTCAAGTCATCCGCTGGTACGTATACCGCCTGAATAGACGTAATTGAGCCAGTCTTGGTAGACGTAATACGCTCCTGCAACTCACCCATTTCCAGGGCCAATGTAGGCTGGTAACCCACCGCAGAAGGCATACGGCCCAATAGCGCTGATACTTCAGTTCCCGCCAGGGTGTAACGATAAATGTTGTCTACAAACAGCAAAACGTCACGGCCTTCGTCACGGAATTTTTCAGCCATGGTCAAACCGGTAAGCGCTACACGCAGGCGGTTTCCAGGTGGCTCGTTCATCTGACCATAAACCATGGCCACTTTTGAATTGGAGAAGTTCTCCACATCAACAACTTTTGATTCCTGCATCTCGTAGTAGAAGTCATTACCTTCACGAGTACGCTCACCAACACCGGCAAATACTGACAAGCCGGAGTGTTCGGTAGCGATGTTGTTGATCAGCTCCATCATGTTGACGGTCTTACCAACACCGGCTCCACCAAACAGGCCAACCTTGCCGCCTTTGGCGAAAGGACAAACCAGGTCGATTACCTTAATACCGGTTTCCAGCAATTCATCTGAAGCCGCCAGCTCTTCGTAGCTAGGTGCTTTACGGTGAATAGCCATGCGCTCTTTCTCACCAATCGGTCCACACTCATCGATTGGGTTGCCGAGTACATCCATAATACGGCCCAGCGTTTCAATACCTACTGGTACTGATATAGGGGCGTTGGTGTTTTCCACTGACAGTCCACGGCTAACACCCTCAGAAGCTCCCATGGCAATAGTGCGGACAACGCCGTCACCTAACTGCTGCTGGACTTCCAGGGTCAAATCTTTCTCGGGCACCTTCAGTGCATCGTATACCTGGGGCACGGCATCACGTGGGAATTCCACATCAATAACCGCGCCAATAATTTGTACGATACGTCCGCTGCTCATGTTTGTATCCTCGTTAATTGCTGATTGCAGCGGCGCCGCTGACAATCTCAGAAAGTTCCTGGGTAATCGCTGCTTGACGGGCTTTGTTGTAAATCAACTGCAAGTCATCAATCAGGTCGCCGGCATTGTCGGTAGCGTTCTTCATTGCCAGCATTCGCGAAGCCTGCTCACAGGCACCATTTTCCACTACCGCCTGGTATACCTGCGACTCGATATAGCGCGTCAGCAGACCTTCCAGTAATTCTTTAGCATCGGGCTCGTAGATGTAATCCCAGTGATGCTTCATTTCGGTGTTGTCCTCTGGCTCTAGCGGTAATAGCTGCTCAACCTGAGGGTTTTGCGTCATGGTATTTACAAATTCATTACTTACCAGAAACAACTTGTCGATCTTGCCATCGGCGTAGGCATCGAGCATGGCTTTTACGCCACCAATCAGATCACCGATCGCCGGGTCTTCACCTATATCACGCACCGCCGCCACAACATTGCCACCGTAGCTACCAAAAAAAGCGGCAGCCTTGGCGCCAATCAACGACAGGTCAATCTCGATATTGGCATCATGCCAGTCCTTCATCGAGTTAATCGTGGCTTTAAACAAGTTAGTGTTTAAGCCACCACACAAACCGCGATCAGTCGAAACCAGGATGTAACCTACCCGCCGCACTTCGCGCTGCTGCATAAACATATGCTTGTGCTCAGGATTAGCGTTGGCTATGTGACCAACCACTGATCGCATGCGAGTAGCGTAGGGCTTGCCTACTTGCATACGTTCCTGGGCACGACGCATTTTACTTGCGGCGACCATTTCCATTGCACTGGTGATCTTCTGAGTACTTTTAATACTCGTGATCTGTGTGCGAATTTCCTTTCCAGCTGCCATTGCGTTTTACCAGGTCTGTGTAGACTTGAATTTCTCGATCGCGCTTTTGAAGGTCGCTTCTATCTCGTCGTTGTAGTCACCGCTTTCAACGATTTTGTTCATCAGGTCGCCATGCTCAGCGTGCATGTAAGACAAGAGTGCAGATTCAAAACTAAGCACTTTCTCGACTTCTACGTCCTGCAGATGACCTTCGTTAGCGGCGTACAGTACAACGCCCATCTCGGCGATACTCTGTGGAGCGTACTGAGCCTGTTTCATAAGCTCGGTAATGCGCTCGCCATGATCCAGCTGTGCCTTGGTGGCATCATCCAGGTCTGAAGCAAACTGAGAGAAAGCCGCCAGCTCGCGATACTGAGCCAGAGCGGTACGAATACCACCAGACAGTTTCTTAACAATCTTGGTCTGAGCAGCACCACCCACACGCGATACAGAGATACCCGCATCCATAGAAGGTCGGTTACCCGCGTTGAACATGTCAGCTTCCAGGAAGATCTGACCGTCTGTAATAGAAATCACGTTAGTCGGTACGAAAGCTGATACGTCACCGGCCTGCGTCTCAATCACTGGCAGAGCCGTTAATGAACCTGTCTTGCCTTTAACTTCACCATTAGTAAAGTCCTCAACGTATTTAACATTCACTCGAGCCGCACGTTCCAGCAAGCGTGAGTGGAGATAAAATACGTCACCTGGGTAAGCTTCTCGACCCGGGGGACGCTTCAGCAACAGTGAGATCTGACGATAGGCCCAAGCCTGCTTGGTTAAATCATCATAAATAATCAGCGCATCTTCGCCGCGATCACGGTAGTACTCACCCATAGTGCAGCCTGCAAACGGAGCCAGATACTGCATGGCAGCAGGATCAGAAGCGTTAGCTGCGACCACAATGGTGTGACCCATCGCGCCGTGCTCTTCCAATTTACGCACCACAGCGGCTACAGAGGAAGCCTTCTGGCCAACTGCAACGTAGACGCACTTAATGCCGGTGTTTTTCTGGTTGATGATCGCGTCAACAGCAATAGCCGTCTTACCGATCTGACGGTCGCCAATAATCAGCTCACGCTGACCACGGCCAATCGGCACCATCGCATCAATTGCTTTCAATCCAATCTGCACGGGCTGTTCTACTGACTGACGAGCGATAACGCCGGGCGCTACCTTTTCCAATGCGTCAGTCTCGGTAGTGCCCACTGGGCCCTTACCGTCAATGGGGTTACCCAGGGCATCAACAACGCGTCCCTGCAGTGCTGGACCGACAGGCACTTCCAGAATACGACCCGTACAACGACAGGTCTGTCCTTCTGTTAAGCCAAGATAGTCACCCAGCACCACGGCGCCAACAGAATCGCGCTCTAGGTTAAGCGCCATACCGTAAAGGCCGCCTTCAAATTCAATCATCTCACCGTACATGACGTCGGTAAGACCGTGAATGCGGATAATACCGTCAGTCACCGACACTATCGTACCCTCATTACGGGCTTCACTAGTCACATCGAGCTGGTCGATGCGCTGCTTGATAATGTCGCTGATCTCAGAGGGATTCAGTTGCTGCATGCTTGTTTCCTCTATCCTAAATCTAGGAGTTCATTGCTTCGGCAAGCTTATTCAGCCTACCGCGCACGGAGCCATCGATCACGAGATCGCCAGCTCGAATAAGAACGCCACCCAAAAGCTTTTCATCGACAGTTGTGTCGACTTTGACATCGCGTTCCAATTTGTTTTTCAGAACCTGCACCAGGGTCTGTTCAGTTTCTTCGGACACTTCAAATGCCGAATACACCTGTACTTCTACCGTACGTTCCTGATTTGCCTTGTACTGTTCGAACATCACAGAAATCTGCGGAAGCAGCGTCAGCCGCTTGTTGCTCGCCAGAATATTGACGAAGCTGCGACCGTTGTCATCCAAACTGTCGCCGCACACATCAATCAGCGATGTAGCTAGCTGCTCAGCAGTTTCTGCGGGGTTATTGAGTACCTGACGCATAGTTGCATCACGGGTAACCGCAGCCGCCATTAACAGTTGCTCAGACCATGCAGCCAATACGCTGTTATCGCGGGCGTACTCAAACGCGGCGCGGGCATAGGGGCGTGCAATTGTGCTTAATTCAGCCATTGCCTACCGCCTTACAGCTCTGCTGCCAGTTTATCGACCAACGCTGAATGGCGTTGATGATCGATTTCGGCACCCAATACTTTCTCAGCACCGGCCAAAGCCAGGGCAGCTACCTGTCCGCGCAGTTGCTCACGGGCTCGGTTAACTTCCTGATCAATATCTGCCTGCGCAGCTTCCTTCAGGCGATCACCCTCAGTAACAGCTTGTTGCTTGGCTTCTTCAACCAGTTGATTAGCGCGCTTGTTTGCTGAATCAACAATGCCTGCCGCTTCTGTTTTAGCTTCCTTGAGACGCTCTACAGCTTTCTCTTGAGCCAATTCCAGATCATGGCTAGCACGGTCCGCGGCCGCCAGGCCGTCAGCTATTTTTTCTGCACGTTCTGCCATAGCTGCCAAAATCGGCGGCCACACATACTTCATGCAAAACAGCACAAATACGGCAAAAGCCAGCATTTGACCAATAAGCGTAAGATTTATATTCACGCCCTGCTCCTCACAGAATACCTGTCATAGTCGTGCCACCGACAAGGTGGCACAGGGATTGTTCGGTTGCTTATCCAGCAACAACGAAGATCAGGTACATCGCAATACCAACACCAATAATGGGGATCGCGTCTACCAGTCCAGCGCCCAGGAAGAAGGTCACCTGCAGTTTAGGTGCCAGCTCTGGCTGACGAGCAGAACCTTCCAGCAATTTACCGCCGAGAATGCCCACACCAATAGCAGCACCCAGGCCACCGAGGCCCATCATGATTGCGGCAGCAACGTATATTAATTCCATGGTTGTCTCCTAGTTAATACAACAAAGTTTAAGTGGTTGTTAATGATCTTCATGAGCCATGCTGAGGTAAACCACAGTCAGCACCATGAATATGAAAGCTTGTAACGTAATTACCAAAATATGGAATATTGACCAGCCTAGTTGCAGTAAACCCGCTGGCAACATCCACATCACACCCGCACCGTACAAGGCGGCAATCAGGATAAATATCATCTCTCCGGCATACATGTTGCCGAACAACCGCAGGCCCAGTGAAAATGGCTTAGCCAGCAGGCCAACAACTTCCATAAACAAGTTTACGGGGATGAAAAGAGGGTGGTTGAATGGATTCATGGTTAATTCTTTAACGAAACCCATGCCTTTGATCTTGATGGAGTAGTAGATCATCAACACGAACACGCCAACTGCCATACCCATGGTGATATTGACGTCGGTAGAAGGCACAATTTTCTGATATTCAACGCCTGCTAGCATCAGTAACCAGGGAATCAGGTCAACCGGTATAAGATCCATGAGGTTCATCAGAAATACCCAGACAAAGATTGTCAGGGCAAGGGGCGCAATTAAAGGGTTACGACCGTGGAAGGTATCTTTGACATTGCTGTCGACAAACTCGACGACCATTTCGGCGATATTCACAAACCCGGAAGGAACGCCGCTGCTGGCTTTAACCGCAACACGGCGGAACAAGAAGCAAAACACCAGACCCAGGCCAATCGACCAGATCATGCTGTCTACGTGAATGGCCATGAAGCCCATTGCTGCGGCTTCAGCACCACCGTGTGCAAACGTCCATGTATCCGCAGTTAGTACTTCGGAGTGTCCATCACTACCAATACGTTCAAACCCAGCCGGCAACTTCCCGTACGTGAGGTTCGTAAGGTGGTGAATAATATATTCGGATACTGTCTGACCTTCAGCTGCCATGTAACCTAACTCTCAGTCCCGTCAACAAGGATCGGCTATTTCAGTAGCCACCACGATCCCACTATTTGAATCACTAACATCTCACCGTAACCGGCAAACACTGCTCCGCCTGATATCGGCCTGACCAATGCAAAAACTGCTGCAAACCCGCTCACGGTTAGTACAAACTTGGCAACTTCACCAGAGTAACTGGCCCTGGCTATGTGAGTAGCAGAGCGAGCACCCCGATACTGAAAAACACGCCACGCAAACCAAGCCTGCGGTAATACTGCTATTAACCCGCCATAAA
This sequence comes from Candidatus Litorirhabdus singularis, assembly GCF_026262625.1. GTDB lineage: Bacteria > Pseudomonadota > Gammaproteobacteria > Pseudomonadales > Halieaceae > Litorirhabdus > Litorirhabdus singularis. The sequence goes on along the minus strand of NZ_SHNN01000001.1, from coordinate 837,230 downwards.
ACACTGAATCAGCTACAACCGGGTAACCCGCTAAACGCACAAACCACCATGACAGCGCCAGGAGAAGACACTGACCTACGGTGATTCGATATACAGGTGGTCTGGGTAAATTCAAGCCATGCTCTCTGAATGTAATTCCAGACCCGCTGCGCCTCGATTCAGGCGCGCGGAATTATAGGGGTTAAGGCGATCCTATTCAACCTCAAAGTAGATTGTTATAGCGGTATTTGCGCAGATTTTGGCGTCACGTTCAGGACAATTGGCGGCAGTTTAGAAACGAGGTTTAGAGACAATCGCTTATTTAGTGGATGCCTGAAAATCGGCCACTACATACTGTGGTACACGCCAAAATAATCTACTTAATGTGTTTGAGAATACCGTCCAACTCAGCTAAAGAATTGTAGCTGAGTACCAGCTTACCTTTGCCCTTGGATGTATGTTGAATTTGCACTTTGGCACCGAGTTTCTGTGACAATTCATTCTGTAGGGACGTGATATTGGGGTCTAACGGCGCTGTCGCCTTGGTGGGCTTACCCGTCTCCATTTGTAGACGACGCACCATGTCTTCAGTCTGACGTACCGATAAACCCTTGCTGACCACCTGAGCTGCGGCAGCTGATTGCTGTTCTGTAGGTAAACCCAACAATGCTTTGCCATGACCCGTTTCAAGATCACCGTGCTCTAACATCACACGCACATCATCGCGCAGCGACATGAGTCGCATCAGGTTGGTCACGGTACTACGACTTTTGCCGACTGCATCCGCCACTTGTTGCTGAGTCAGCTCAAATTCCTGCTGCAGTCGCATCAGCGCAGCAGCCTCCTCAACCGGGTTAAGATCTTCGCGTTGAATATTCTCAATCAGTGCAAGCACTACCGCAGCTTCGTCAGGGACTTCACGCACTACAGCGGGAATAGTATCCAGCCCGGCTAATTGGGTAGCCCGCCAGCGGCGCTCTCCCGCTATGATTTCATAGCGATCACCGGCAATAGGCCGCACTACTATCGGCTGCATAACCCCTTGTGTGCGAATAGAGGCGGCCAGTTCTTCCAACGCAGCCGGGTCCATATCGCGTCGTGGTTGATACTTGCCCCGCTGGATTAAATCCACCGGTATATCTTTCATGTTGTGGTTGTTTTCACCACTGTCTTTTTCGGGTGTAGCTGACAATGCATCAGCGCCACCACCACCCAAGAGGGCGTCCAGGCCCTTACCTAATCCACGTTTTTTACCTGCCATCAGCTTTGTCCAGTCGCAACAGCTTGATCTACGACTTCCTCTCCTCTGCGTAATATTTCCCCGGCCAGTGCCAGATAAGCCTGGGCACCTCGAGATTTAGCGTCATAGGCTATCACCGGCATACCAAAACTCGGTGCTTCTGCTAGCCTGACATTGCGTGGTATTACCGTGCGATAAACGCGATCGCCAAAATGACTGCGCAATTGCTCTGACACATCACGCGTCAAGCTATTCCTCGGATCGTACATGGTCCGCAACAAACCTTCGATAAATAAACCGGGATTAACACTGGATGCGACCTGTTCAATGGTATCAATCAGCGCGGTCAGACCTTCCAGCGCATAATATTCACATTGCATAGGTATCAGCACACTGTCGGCGGCCACCAGGCCATTTAACGTCAGCATATTCAACGATGGTGGACAATCAATCAGTACCCAATCGTAGTCATCTTCAGCCACCAGCAAAGCCTCGAGTAAGCGTCTCTCGCGGTGCTCCAGGGCCAGCAGCTCTACTTCTGCGGCAGTAACGTCACCATTGGCAGGCAGCACATCATACCCTCCGGTCTCTGAGCGCTGACGTACTTGAGCAACCGACATGCCCTGTACCAAAATATCGTAAACAGAATGTTCCAGGTCGTATTTATCAACACCGCTGCCCATAGTCGCATTGCCCTGCGGATCGAGGTCAACTAACAATACTTTTTTACGGGTAGCCGCCAGCGAAGCCGCCAGATTGACAGTGGTAGTGGTCTTGCCTACGCCACCTTTCTGATTGGCGATAGCCAGCTTTTTAGCCAATGTATTCCCCATTCGAGTCGTTATGTGGACTCAGTTCGATAAGATGACGTTGTTCGTTTAAACCAGGTACATCCAGAGCGTGCGCTGCCACCAGTGTGCACTTATCTGCCACAGCGGCAAGCTCTGACTGCGGATATTGACCTTTCATGGCTAGATAACAACCGTTATCGAGGCAGAGGTGCTGACAACACTCAACCATATCTTGCAGTGAGGCAAAAGCACGAGATATCACAGCATCATAACGCTGTGAAGGAACAAAAGATTCCGCACGTTGATTATGAACCGATATATTATCCAAGCTGAGTTCGGTTTTCACCTGAAACAAAAATCGTGCTTTTTTACCATTACTGTCCAACAGATGAAACTCTCGCTGAGGGAATAATAACGCCAGCGGAATACCCGGTAATCCTGCCCCAGTACCTACATCCAACACACGCTGCATGTTCGGACGCAGGTAAGGAGCACAAGCCAGGCTATCGAGAAAATGCCTGCTTACCATCGCCTCAGCGTCGCGCACAGCTGTCAGATTGTAGGCCTTGTTCCAGCGCAACAACAACTCGAGGTACTGTTCCAGTTTGGTAGCTAGATCACCGTCGCTGTCCTCAATTTCCAGGGCTTGCAAACCCTGCCGCAGCAGTTTTCCAGCTGCCGGACTATCATGCGCCAGAGTATCAGGCACTCAATCGTTCCAGTGCACCGCGTTTCTTCAGGTAAATCAGTAGCAGAGAAACCGCCGCCGGCGTTACGCCTGGTATTCTTGATGCACGACCGAGAGTTTCAGGACGCCCCTCAGACAACTTAAGTTTGATCTCGTTAGACAAGCCTTCAATCTCATTGTAATCAAGCTCTGGCGGTAAACTGGTGTTTTCAGAACGTCGCAAACGATCTACTTCATGTTTTTGACGATCAATGTAACCCGCATACTTGGCTTGAATCTGGACTTGTTCTGTCACCTGCGAGTCAAGCGCCGGATCGTCTGGCATAACCAGATCGGTATAACGTAATTCTGGTCGCTTTAACAAATCTGCCAAGCTGTATTCACGCTTCAGAGATAAGTCATGGTTGGTTTCCAGTTGCAGCGCCTGCGCTGAACCAGGCTGTACCCAGGTTGAAGTCAAACGTTGGGTTTCCAGCGCTATGCTTTCTTTTTTGCGACTGAAGCGCTCCCAGCGTTCATCGTCAACCAGTCCAAGTTCACGGCCGAAGGGTGTCAAACGCAGGTCAGCGTTATCTTCTCTCAATAACAGACGATATTCCGCGCGGGAGGTAAACATTCGGTAGGGCTCCATAGTGCCCATAGTGATCAAGTCGTCGACCAGTACCCCAATGTAGGCTTCGTCGCGGCGTGGACACCAGGCTTCACGCTCCTGCACCTGCAACGCTGCATTTAGCCCGGCTAACAAACCCTGTGCTCCAGCCTCCTCGTACCCAGTGGTACCGTTAATTTGTCCGGCGAAGAACAAACCAGACACGGCTTTGGTTTCAAGTGAGTAACGCAGATCTCTGGGGTCAAAGAAGTCATATTCAATGGCGTAACCGGGTCTAGTGATATGCGCGGCTTCAAAGCCGACGATGGAGCGGACCATCTGAAACTGGATATCGAAAGGCAGGCTGGTGGATATGCCATTGGGGTATAGCTCGTTGGTGGTTAGGCCCTCAGGTTCAATAAATACCTGATGTGAGGTCTTGTCAGCAAAACGGTGAATCTTGTCTTCCACCGCAGGACAATAACGCGGTCCCGTACCTTCGATAACCCCGGTATACATGGGAGAGCGATCGAGCCCCTGACGGACAATATCGTGAGTTCGCTCGTTAGTGTGGGTAATCCAACAGCAACGCTGTTCCGGATGCTCGCTAACATCGCCCAAAAATGACATAACGGGTAGCGGCGTATCGCCCCACTGTTCTTGCAAAATATCATAGTTAACACTGCGGGCATCAATGCGGGGGGGAGTCCCCGTTTTAAGGCGTTCGACCCTGAACGGCATTTCACGTAGACGATCGGCCAAAGCGATTGAAGGCGGATCCCCGGCGCGGCCTCCCGCGTGGTTATCCAGACCGATATGAATCTTACCGCCCAGAAAGGTGCCTGTAGTCAAAACCACCGTTGGTGCTAAAAACCGCAATCCCATTTGAGTGACGACACCTTCAACGCGTTCGCCATTGACTATCAAATCATCGACGCCCTGCTGAAATATATGCAGATTGGGTTCTGCTTCAAGCAGGCTGCGTACCGCATTTTTATAGAGTACGCGATCAGCCTGTGCTCGAGTTGCGCGCACGGCCGGACCCTTGCGCGAATTCAGGATACGAAACTGAATACCAGCGCGGTCGGTCGCTTTAGCCATGACACCGCCCAAGGCATCAATTTCTTTAACCAGGTGGCTCTTACCGATACCGCCAATCGCGGGGTTGCAGGACATTGCCCCCAAGGTATCAATACTGTGCGTCAACAGTAGAGTTTTACAGCCCATACGTGCAGCTGCCATGCAGGCTTCAGTGCCAGCGTGACCACCGCCAATCACAATTACGTCGTAACGCATCTGGTAATCCATAAGCTGTGACTCGTGGGGGCTAAAAAAGGGCGGGCATTATATAGGTTGAACGGTTCCTGATCAAAATTTGTTCAATGGTGTTCTTGGTTATTATTTATATTAGTTAATATATATATGTATGTAGGTAAGTATATAGATAATTATAGCTGTTATTATAGGGGCAGCCATTTTCTGTTGATAACCCTTTTTTAGTTATATAAATCAGTGGTTTATGGGAAGTATAAGCATACGTAAAAGGGCGGTATCAAGCGCTGATAAGGTGTGTATCCATTGGGGATAAATCAGCCTTTTTCACGCGGCCGTTTTTGCTTATCTGATATCCACTGACTTGTACCCTGGTGCATCAAGGTGTTGTGCACAGCTTGGGTGTCTTTTGGACTCATGTGTTTATCAGTTGTGTAGCAGTTGTTCAGTTCCTGTGTATAAGGTGCTGAAACTATTTGCCGATGCAAAAGCTGGAGAATATCTCACCCAGTAAATCATCGCTGCTGAAGCTACCGGTGATAGTGCTGAGGTGGTTTTGACAGAGCCGGAGGTCTTCAGCGAGCAATTCGCCAGCGCCCTGGCTCAATAGTTGAGCTCGACCCTGGTTCAGACTGTCGAGTGCGGCTTGCATAGCAGTCAGGTGGCGACGTCGAGCACTGAACTGACTGCTCTCTGAAGAGTGATAACCAGCGCTATCCTTCAGATACTGCTTAAGTATATCGATACCGGCACCGGTCTTGGCACTTAGATGGATGACCGGGTTTGGCTGAGTGTTATCGAGCTGTGGGGTGACTGCACTGAGATCACATTTGTTGCGAATGATGGTCAATGGTGGGAGTTGTTCCAATTTGGATCCTAGCTTCGCCTGCAGTTCTAGTAATAACCTATCTCCGGGTGTCGGATCAGCACTGTCTACGATGAGTAGAATATGATCTGCTGTTTCCATCTCTTGCCAGGCGCGGCGGATGCCTTCTTGTTCAACAGTTTCCGCGTCGTCGCGTAATCCCGCAGTGTCAACAATATGCAAAGGCATGCCATCAATCTGAATTTGTTCGCGCAGAACGTCGCGTGTAGTCCCCTCAATGGGTGTCACAATGGCGCTGTCCTGTCCGCTAAGCTGGTTAAGCAAGCTGGACTTTCCAGCGTTGGGTTTACCAGCTATTACCAGCTTCATACCGTTTTGAAGCAAGCTTCCCTGGGATGCGCTAGCGAGCACTTGCCGATGCTGTTCGATAATGTCGTCAAGTTGGCTAATGACATTACCATCGCTGATAAAGTCTATTTCCTCTTCAGGGAAATCTATAGCCGCTTCTACGTAGATTCTTAGCCCGGTGACTAAACGTACCAGCTGATCAATCTCAGTGGAGAAGGCACCTTGCAACGATCGATTGGCGCTGCGCGCAGCGGCCACCGTAGTGCTATTAATTAGATCAGCAATAGCCTCAGCCTGGGTCAGGTCTATTTTGTTGTTAAGGAAAGCGCGCTCAGAGAACTCTCCGGGTCTGGCAGGTCGGGCGCCGGCACTGCAACAAGCTTGTAGTAACAAATCGAGAACAACAGGACCTCCGTGACCCTGTAATTCCAGCACGTCTTCACCGGTAAACGAGTTAGGCCCTGGAAAGTATAAGGCAATGCCCTGGTCTAGAGGTTCTTGTTCGTCGGGCAGGTAGAAAGCACCGTAGTGAGCCATGCGCGGTGTCAGTTCAGCGCGACAGATGGCGTTGGCGATGGAGTTAACAGCGGGGCCCGACACTCTAACAATACCAATGCCGCCGCGCCCAGGCGCAGTGGCGATAGCGGCTATGCTATCGCCTTCAATAGAGGTGCCTTCAATAGAAGCGCTGGCTGAAGTGTCTGCTGACATAGTCTTCAGTGCACTCCTTGATCAGGCCTTTGCGGCGCCTTTTTCTATCTGCTTGGTAATAATGTATTGCTGGGTAATGGAGAGCAGGTTGTTAGCTACCCAGTACAGGACCAGCCCGGCTGGGAACCACAGGAAGAAGAAAGTGAAAATGACGGGCATCCACTGCATAACTTTGGCCTGCATGGGGTCAGGCGGCGGCGGGTTAAGTTTTTGCTGAAACCACATACTCACGCCCATGATGAGCGGTAATATAAAATAGGGGTCCATTACTGAGAGGTCGTTAATCCACAGATAAAAGGGTGCCTGACGCAGCTCTACACTTTCCATCAAGGTCCAGTACAGGGCAATAAACACCGGCATCTGAACTAAAATGGGTAAACAACCACCTAGTGGATTTATCTTTTCTTTCTTGTACAGCTCCATCATAGCCTGGGACTGTTTTTGTTTGTCCTCGCCATAGCGTTCTTTGATTTCGACCATCTTGGGTTGAACGCGACGCATGTTTGCCATCGAGCGATAACTGGTTGCGGACAGCTGGAAGAATGCTGCCTTGATTAGCACCGTTAGCAATATGATGGCTACACCCCAGTTGCCTACCAGTCCGTGAATCTTGGTGAGCAACCAGAACAAAGGCTGTGCAATCCACCATAACCAGCCATAGTCGACGCTGAGGTCCAAATATTCAGAGATTTCTGCAAGCTTGTACTGATCTTTAGGTCCTACATAAAAACTGGCTTTGGCAACACCGGTCTCGCCCGGGTCGATTACCAACGCGGGGCTGGTAAAGCCACCAATATTAAAGCCGCTACGAGTAACACGGGTGCTATAGGTGTGAGTCAGGTTGGGGTCAGGAATCCATGCAGTAAGAAAATAATGCTGGATCATGGCTATCCAGCCGCCGGGCAACTGTTTCTTAAAGGGGCTCTCAGCCATGTCTTCAAAATCAAATTTTGTGAAGCGTTCATCCGGTTGAGTCAGAGCGGTACCCAGAAAAGGCATCATACCCATGCCGCTGGAATTGTCTGCAGACGGGTCGTCACTGCTGTCACGCTTGATTTGACCGAACAGGTTGGCTTCCCAGCGTGCTGAGCTGTTATTGGATATCAGATATTCGATATCAACCAGATACTCACCGCGGTACAGAGTGAAGCGCTTGGTAACGGTTACAGCGTCGTTCTCTGCGTAAATAAGATCGACTTGTAAGCTGTCCTGGTCCAGTGCCAGATTATAGTTTTGTTGTGCTGCGACGAAGCGAGCGCGGGTTTGACCGTCAATACCATTGGCACCGACCAGCCCGCTCTGGGCTACATACAAACGCTGTTCGTCTCGTTGCAACATAACAAAGGGTATTTCAGGTGTGTCGATGCGGGCGTGATATTCGGTAAGTCCGCTATAGATAATGTCGCCGCCGCTCAGATCAATTTGTAGCTGTAATACATCGGTGTTGATGCTGATGATGTCGTTTGCGGAAGCGGTAAAGCCGCTGGGGGCAGTCTCGGTGGTTTGTTCAAGGGCGACAACACTGGGTAGCTCGTCGCTGGGTACCTGTGGTGCACTGGTTGCGGATGGAATTTCCATCGCAGCGTTCCCATTTGACATAACAGATTGCTGTGAGCTGGTATTGAGCGTCTGGCTCGCTATCGCTGGCGGTGGTGCCTGTTCTGCCTTGAAATTAACCCACTCGGTCAACAGCATAAAAGACAAGGTGGCCATGACGCCGATGAGTAATAAACGCTGAATATCCATAGATATAATTACTGTCCAGATGTCGGTGGTGGCACAGGGTCAAGCCCACCTTCGTGTAATGGGTGGCATTTTGATAGACGTCGTATAGCCAGATAGCTGCCTTTGAGCACGCCATACTCGGCGATAGCTTCTTCGGCATAGTGGGAACAGCTGGGATAGAAACGACAGCTGTCTCCCAGTAGAGGGCTTATCAGAAAACGATAGACCTTGATCAGAACAATAAAAAATCTGCGTATCATGTTGTGGCCGTTAGCTTCTGCCATTGCTGTCGCAATATAGTGGATACTTCTTCATTATCCAACACATCTATTCCTCTGCGGGTCAACAATACAACATCAAAGTGCGGTTGGCCTTCAGGTCCGGTCAATCTGGCCTGATGGCGGAAGAATTCCCTCGCTAATCGCTTAATGCGATTGCGCTGGACAGCGAGCTTCACGTTTTTTTTAGCTATCACCAACCCAAGCCGGTAGTGATCCAGTTCATTGGCGGTCGCCAGCAACAATAAGTGACGATGTGAAGCCTTACGCTGGGACTGATCAAAGACCTGTTTATAGTCAGCGGCAGTTAGCAGCCGCAGCTCCCTGCTAAAGCGATTGGCACCCATTAGTCCGGAACCGGAAGATGCCAGGATATCGGGAATTAGGCAGAAAGGCGTTTGCGGCCTTTGGCACGACGACGGTTGATCAGGTGGCGTCCGCTCTTGGTTGCCATACGTGAACGAAATCCGTGGGTACGCTTGCGCTTTAAAACGCTGGGTTGAAATGTTCTTTTCATGACAGTTAATCCTGAGGTAAATAGAGCAGGCCGATGGCACGCAAAAAGGGCGCTCATTTTAGAGAAACAGAGCCTCAAATACAATCGCTTAATTAGACTCATTTAGTATCGGCTCGAGTGGCTCAAACACCCTGATGTGTGGCGACAGCGAATCTGGCGGCAGCCATTGAATACACTGGGCTGCTGCTATCAATGCACACTTTTTCCAATACATATTAACAGTTTATCCACAACCTTTTGTAGGCTCAAAATAGTGTGATATAACTCCTGTATGCTTGCCAAACACGATTATAAGTAATTGAAAAACAACAATAATAATATTTATTTGCTTTCTTATCTAATTGTGGATAACTTGCATTCTCAGAGCCGGGGGAGCACGTGATAGCTGGATTGCAGATTTATCTGTGGAAAAACTGGGTTGGTACCGTGTTTTGCATCCACTAAAGCGAAAGCCATACATAATCGAAAGAATAATAAACAGGGGTTATATCATTTGGTGTGTTCTCTACCTGCTGTATAGATAGTGGGTAATGTGAGTGCCTGATAGATAACAATTAAATAGTGACACCAATTTCTTACCTAAAATTTATACCGGTCATGACGGTTGTAATGCGATCTGAGTTGTCTTTGGTATCCGACGGAGATACACGTGTCTGAACCGGTTTGGCAACAATGTATGGATTGTTTGCAGGAAGAACTGCCGTCTCAGCAGTTTAATACCTGGATCAGGCCGCTGCAGGCAGCCACCGACGGCGACGAGCTGCATCTGCTGGCACCCAACCGTTTCGTCAAGGAGTGGGTAAACGACAAGTTCCTGGAGCGCATCAGTGAACTTGTTCGAGAGCTGGATCCGATGACAGGCTATGACGTGGTGCTCGACATAGGTAGTGTGCAGGCGCGCAAGCCACTTAATGAAGCACCGCAGCCAATTGCTGCCTTTACACCGCGCAACGGACATAGCCTGGCACCACGTAGTGATAGCCCTCCACGGCAAAATGGCGGCGAGCGTGTGGTTAGCCAACCGGTTTCCGGCGCAATGATAAATCGCGGCATGCATACTCGGCCAACGGTTGGCGGGCATCGTAAAGTAGAAGTAGAGGGGGCTATTCAGCATCAGAACTATCTGGTTGAGAACTACACCTTCGATAACTTTGTCGAAGGTAAGTCTAATCAATTGGCATTAGCGGCGGCAGGCCAGGTAGCCGAGAACCCCGGAGGTTCATATAATCCACTGTTCTTATACGGTGGTGTAGGGTTGGGTAAAACCCACTTGATGCACGCAGTAGGTAATGCTCTGCTGCAAGACAATCCGCAGGCGAAAGTTGTTTACTTGCATTCGGAGCGCTTTGTCGCTGATATGGTCAAAGCACTGCAGCTCAATGCTATTAGTGACTTTAAGCGGTATTACCGTTCCGTAGACGCATTGTTGATTGATGACATACAGTTTTTTGCTGGCAAGGAGCGTTCTCAGGAAGAGTTTTTCCACACCTTTAATGCTCTGCTTGAGGGCGGCCAGCAGATGATATTGACCTGTGATCGTTACCCCAAGGAAATTAACGGACTGGAAGAGCGCCTCAAGTCGCGTTTCGGCTGGGGTCTGACGGTTGCAGTAGAACCACCGGAGCTAGAAACCCGGGTAGCCATTTTGATGAAGAAGGCGGCTCAGGCGCGTATCGATTTACCTCATGACGCGGCCTTTTTTATTGCTCAGCGTATTCGCTCTAATGTACGAGAGCTAGAGGGTGCGCTGAAGAGGGTGATAGCGAGCGCTCACTTCATGGCGAAACCTATAGACGTTGCATTGATTAAGGAGAGCCTTAAAGACCTATTGGCGCTACAAGATAAACAGGTCAGTATGGATAATATTCAGCGTACCGTAGCGGAGTATTATAAGATTAAGGTTGCTGACCTGATGTCCAAGCGCCGCAGCCGTTCTGTGGCCCGCCCCCGGCAGGTAGCTATGGCGTTGTCAAAGGAGTTGACCAACCACAGCTTGCCAGAAATAGGCGACAGTTTTGGTGGTCGTGATCACACTACCGTTTTGCACGCGTGCAGAAAGATTAAGGAATTGCGGGAAACTGATTCAGATATACGTGAAGACTATAAGAACTTTTTGCGGTCCCTGACGACCTGACACTGTTGACGTTGAGCGGCAGTGAAAAAGTTAACCAGATAACCTGATATTGGAAACTAGAAGATGAAGTTTGTAGTAGCAAGAGATGCATTGTTAAAGCCTTTGAACCTCGTGGCCGGTGTGGTCGAGCGCCGCCAAACATTACCGATTCTGGCCAATGTATTATTGGTACTTGACGGTGACCGACTGTCGCTAACGGGTACTGATCTTGAGGTGGAGTTGGTCGGTCGTGTGCAATTGACAACCGCTGGTGAGTCTGGCGAGATTACTGTCCCGGCGCGCAAATTTGTCGATATTTGTAAATCCTTACCGGAAGGCTGTGATATCGAATGCAAGCTGGACGACGGCAAGCTTATTGTCCGCTCAGGTCGTAGCCGTTTTACGCTGGCAACACTGGCCGCCAGTGAGTTTCCGCGGGTGGAAGACAGTATTGGAACGCAAAAATTTGAGATTAAGCAGGGCGAGCTCAAGCGTCTTATTGATCGTACCGCGTTTGCTATGGCACAACAGGATGTTAGATATTACCTCAATGGCATGCTCTGGGAATTAACCGCAGAGCAGCTGCGTGTGGTTGCAACGGACGGACACCGGTTGGCTATGTGCACCTTGATAAAGCCGCTTAATGTAGACACCGAGACTCAAGTCATTCTGCCGCGTAAGGGTGTTTTGGAGCTGGCCCGGCTGTTGCAGGATGAAGATGCTGACGTAGCGGTGGTGATTGGTAACAACCACCTGCGCGCCACTACAAACGACTTTACCTTTACCTCAAAGCTGGTTGACGGCAAGTTTCCTGAATACGATCGTGTGTTGCCACGAGCTCCCAGCAAGATAGTGATAGGTTCCAGACTAGATCTGCGCCAGGCCTTTGCCCGTACAGCGATTCTGTCTAATGAGAAGTATCGTGGTGTTCGGTTACAGCTATCCGATCAGAACCTGCAGATATTGGCGAACAACCCCGAACAGGAAGAAGCCGAAGAGGTTGTCTCCGTTGACTATGCGGGTGATAGCCTTGAGATAGGCTTTAATGTCAGCTATCTGCTGGATGTTCTTGGCGTGCTCAATGAAGACCAGATTAAGTTGTCACTATCTGACAGTAACAGCAGTGCGCTACTAGAGGAATCGAAGGACGGCGACTCACTCTATGTGGTCATGCCAATGCGGCTATAAGCCCATCATTCATCTCGGTCAGTGTAAATTCTCATGAGAACCAATGGCCCTTAAGCGCCTCGATATTACAGCGGTGCGTAACCTAAAGCAGGTCAGCGTCCGTAACCTGGGCGTAACGAATGTCTTTTTTGGTGAGAATGGTGGTGGTAAGACCAGTATTCTGGAAAGCGTATACCTGCTGGGCATGGCCCGTTCCTTTCGAAGCAGTCAGATTAAGCCGGTTATTCAGCACGGCATGCAGGGCTGCTCGGTCTTCGGCGAACTAGCGGGAAAGAATGGGCGACATGCTGCGGTAGGTATCACCCGCGATCGCACTGGTTCGGTGAAGATTAAGGTTAACGGTGACGCGATCACTACCGTGTCTGCGCTCGCTGAGCAGCAGCCGATGCAGATTCTTCATGCGCAGAGCTTCGAGTTGCTAACCGGTGGCCCGATAGAACGCCGGCGCTTTCTGGATTGGGGCGTGTTCCACGTGGAACATCGCTACCAGAAAGCCTGGTCTTTGTTTCAGAGGTGCATAAAACAGCGCAATAGCTTGCTTCGTCATGGTAAAATCAGCGCTGGCGAGCTAGAGCCTTGGTCGCAGCAGTTGGTTCAATCGGGCGAGAAGATTGACGAATGGCGGCAGGCTTACTTTGCGGAGCTTATAGCAGTGTTCTCAGGCTTACTGAAGCGTTTGGCGCCGGAGCTACCCCTTATGGAGCTCAGGTACAGACGGGGTTGGGACAAGAAGTTGACTCTACAAGCTGCTCTGGAGAGCAGTCTGGCGTCGGATATTGAACAAGGGTATACGCATATAGGCCCTCAACGGGCGGATATCCGTGTAGTTTGTGATGGTCATGATGCTGGCAGCATGCTGTCTCGGGGCCAACAAAAGTTAGTCGTCTGTGCCTTGAAGTTGGCTCAGGGCCAGATTCTCTCGAGCCAGAAGGGTACGTCATGCATCTATCTGGTAGATGATTTGCCCTCAGAGTTGGATGCTGAGCATTGTCGGCTTGTTTGCGAGGTGCTTAGTGGATTGAACGCTCAGGTGTTTATCACCTGTGTAGATCCTGCAGAGTTGCTGGCCAGTTGGCCGGGTCTTGATGTTGGGGGCTCGATGTTCCACGTGGAACAAGGGCAGGTTACGAGACAAGAACAAGAATACAAAATTAATAGTTAGTTCGGAGTGATAAATCACTATGAGTGAAGAGCAAATTTACGATTCGTCCAGTATTAAGGTACTGAAGGGCCTGGATGCAGTTCGCAAGCGCCCCGGTATGTATATCGGCGATACCGATGATGGTACTGGTCTTCACCATATGGTGTTTGAACTCGTTGATAACTCCATCGATGAGGCGTTGGCCGGGCATTGTGAACGGGTAACCGTGATTATCCATCCGAATGAATCTGTTTCAGTATCAGATGATGGTCGAGGAATTCCTACAGAAGTGCATGAAGAGGGTGTCTCAGCGGCGGAAGTGATCATGACGGTACTTCATGCGGGCGGAAAATTTGACGACAACTCCTACAAAGTCTCCGGCGGATTGCACGGTGTAGGGGTATCAGTGGTGAATGCGCTTTCCGAAGAACTCACATTGACCATTCGGCGACAGGGTAAAATGTACGAACAGATATATCGGCATGGCGTACCAGATGCGCCTTTGGCTGTTATTGGAGACACTGAGGCTTCGGGCACAGAGGTCCGCTTTAAGCCTTCTGCGGAGACATTTACCAGTATTGAGTTTCACTTCGATTATCTGGCCAAGCGTTTGCGTGAGCTGGCTTTCCTGAACTCTGGGGTTTCCATACTGCTTAAAGATGAGCGCTCGGGTAAATCCGAAGAGTTTTTCTATGAGGGTGGTCTGCGTGCTTTTGTGGATTATCTCAATCTCAATAAGTCTGCGGTTAGCCAGCCTTTCTATTTTCAGGAGACGCAGGACGATATGGGTGTAGAGGTGGCATTGCAGTGGAATGATTCTTACCAGGAAAATATTCTTTGCTATACCAATAATATTCCGCAGCGCGATGGCGGTACACACTTGGCCGGGTTTAGGGCAGCTTTGACGCGTAACCTGAATGCTTATATAGAACGAGAAGGCTTTACTAAGAACGCCAAAGTGGCCACAACGGGTGATGATGCTCGCGAAGGTTTGACGGCAATCATCTCAGTCAAAGTGCCGGATCCCAAGTTTTCTTCACAGACCAAGGACAAGCTGGTGTCATCTGAGGTGAAGACCGCGGTTGAACAATCAATGAACCGCAGCTTTGGTGATTACCTGATGGAAAATCCACAGGAAGCCAAGGCTATAGTGGGTAAAATGCTGGACGCTGCCCGGGCACGGGAAGCGGCGCGAAAAGCGCGAGAAATGACACGGCGTAAGGGCGCACTGGATATAGCCGGTCTGCCAGGCAAGTTGGCGGATTGTCAGGAGAAGGACCCGGCACTGTCTGAGATCTATCTGGTAGAGGGTGATTCTGCGGGCGGTTCAGCCAAGCAGGGCCGTAATCGTAAGTATCAGGCGATTCTGCCGCTTAAGGGTAAGATTCTTAATGTGGAGAAGGCGCGCTTTGATAAAATGCTGCAATCAGCTGAGGTCGGTACCATTGTGACGGCGCTAGGCTGCGGTATTGGCAAGGAAGAGTTTAACGCCGATAAGCTGAGATACCACAGCATTATCATAATGACCGACGCAGATGTTGACGGCTCTCACATTAGAACACTGTTGTTGACCTTCTTTTTCCGCCAAATGCGCGAATTGTTGGAGCGAGGACATATTTTTATCGCTCAGCCGCCGCTGTATAAGGTGGCCCGGGGCAAGAGTCATCAGTATTTGAAGGATGATGACGCACTGGATCGACACCTCACACAAGGCGCATTAGAGAATGCCGCGTTATACGTGAACCCTGACGCTCCGCCTATAAGCGGAGAGGCCTTGGAGGCTTTGGTTACCGAGTATCGCAAAGTTACCGCGACTATTGATCGTCTGGCTCGGCTCTATTCGGCTGAGGTGTTATGGCAGATGGTTGAGCAGCCGACTCTGACCGTAGCTCATTTAGAGGATGAAGCTCTTGTGACTAGCTGGGCAGAGGACCTTAAGCAGTTGCTGGCTGGCGTAGCGAGTAAAGGCAAGGCCTACGATGTTGTCGTTCGTCGCGATGCCGAGCGTAATCTGTATTACCCGGTGGTTAAGTTGATTTCGCACGGTGTCGATTATGAGACGGAGTATCAACACGAATTCTTCGGCTCGTCGGAATACCGCAGTATCCGCGAAATTGGCGATAAGCTCTTCAATCTCATAGAAGCTGAAGGCTATATCAAACGCGGCGAGAAAGTTCTGGAAACCCAATCGTTCCCGGAGGCCCTGAAGTGGCTGATGGCTGAGGCGGCGCGTGGCTATTACATTCAGCGCTATAAAGGCCTGGGTGAAATGAACCCTGATCAGTTGTGGGAAACCACTATGGATCCGGAGTCGCGTCGTATGCTGAAAGTTACGATTGATGATGCTATTGCCGCTGACCAGATATTTACCACGTTAATGGGTGATCATGTAGAGCCGCGGCGGGAATTTATAGAAGAGAACGCCTTGTCGGTGGCTAACCTGGATATCTAGCACCAGCGTAGACATAAAAAAGCCCGCCAAATGGCGGGCTTTTCAATTACTGGGCCACTATCTATTTAGGCGTTTTTGCGTCGGGACCATCCCAGACCAGCAAGGCCTATGCCAAAAAGGGCGAGTATAGTCGGCGTAGGTACTACCGCCTCAACAACGATAGCGTTCAAGGGATAATAAGTACTAGTGGATCCTGCTACTGTGACGTCAATTGCATTTAAGCCGTTGAGCCGGACCTCGCTGAATACAGTTCCGCCAGCCTCCAATGTTGCTGAGCCCCACCTATCGGCTCTGGAATTTGTTAGCGATTGCTCCAACGCTCCTGCCAATGTAACGGAGAATATGTCTTCAAAGGACTGATTGTCTCCGATTAAGGAATAGACACGGACGCTATAAGTCAGTGATGGATTCAGCCCATTGAATGTCGTGGTTAGCGCGCCTGGACCGAAGAAGATGTCGTTTGCTGCACCAATAAGATAGGGGTCTGCTGCCTGTCCGTTCCATCCGTTTGATGCTGAATCATTGTTATAGCCACCCCCTTTGCCTGCCCCTGCGAAACTGATGGACACTCCATCAATTATGGCACCGTCGCCGTGGCGTTTGACGGTACCTGCATCGATGTTCGAAACACCATTATCAGTTTGGTTCCAGTCGAGCAGTGACCCGCCGTCTCCGTCACCTGCCGACGAAAAATCGAGCTTAATAGCATCGCCGACCATAATGGGACCCGCAATCAAAGGAGCGGAGGTTAGAGAAAACGTTGCCATCAAACTTATAGATGTGGCAATGCGCATTAATTTCATAGTGACTCCGGGTAATCGAAAGTGAAAATTATTTTCTCAATATCAATGCTCTTAATGCACAAATCATGCCCTTTATAATTAACCTATATATTTCAGAGGGTTACGATCTATCATTAGAACCACTCAGGACTAAATCTTGGGAAGTGTAAAATTCTTTGACACATTAGGCCCCATATTCAGTTTCGAAGGTCTCTATCCCTTTTAGTCCAATCGAATTCTTGCGTTGACCGTTAGCGCTCTATAAAGACTCATTCGTTTGGTGGCTGTTTTCATCTCACGCAGGGCATTTGAGTTTGTGAACGCTCTTGCCTTGTTAAGTGAGATTGTCACACAAGTGACACCTGCCAATAACAGTACTGTCATTTTGCCGGTCTAGCATGCCTTTTTAAGAGACGAGTCAGAGAATCTGGCTCAGGTGGCTTAGTTGCACAAACGCAACCAAGCACACAACGACTCAATAATTGGCACAAGGCATAAGTTACATGAAGAGCATTGCAGTTTACGTTGGCCTGTTGTTATCGCTTGTTACGCAACAGGTAGTGGCGGCCAACGTGTTTCTGACAGTATTTCTGGATGATACGCCTTTGCGGGGAATAGCCGTCAGTCTTGATAAGAAGACACTGGGCCTGACAGATTCCGGCGGCAGCGCTAGTGCAGCTATCACGGCTGGCAGACACACTATTATGCTGACTGATGATGACCTTAGCTATCCACTGGAGTTCAGTTCCGGCACCGATGAAGATCTCGAGATCACTGTCACCTTTACCGGTTCGACCGGGAATGCGCCAGCAATCAGCATCATTCCTTCTGCTGCGCAGTCCGCCGCAGAAGCTATCACCTTGCCGTCTACTCAAATAGAGGAAGTGTTTGTATTAGGCGTGTTCAAACCTACGGATGATGCTGCCGGAGTAGAGCGTTATGCCACCACCATTACCAACGCTATCGATGTAGCGCAGCTGGAACGCTTTGGTGACAGCGATGTAGCTGCTGCATTGAACCGGGTTGTGGGTGTTGCGGTGACCGATAACAAATACGCCACTGTCCGCGGACTCGACGGCCGCTATATATCATCTAGTCTGAATGGCCTGCTGATGCCGAGCACCGATCCCCAGCGGCGTGATGTGCAGCTGGATCTGTTTCCCATCAATATTCTGGGCGGTATCGAAATTCAAAAGTCATACTCTCCCGATCAACTGGCCACGACCACCGGTGGATCCATCAAAATTGTGACCAAAGGGCTACCCGATAGTCGTGTGCATAAGCTGTCGGGGGACGTGGGTGTTAACGTTGATTTCACCGGTGATGATGTACTCAGTCATCGCCATAGTGAAACCGAACTGTTGGGCTTTGACAACGGTCTGCGCGACCTTCCCAGCGGAGTACTGGCAGCAACCAACGGCGGCACTTCCCTGACGGTGTGCGACCCTGCTATCGATCCAGTGCGCTGTACCTCGCAATTAGGCGCCGCTCAGTTGGCGGTCAACTTCCAGAATGATTACAACATTGAGGAAAAAACCGCGAATCCGGATTTTGGTCTTGGCTGGGCCTTTGGCGATCGCCTGGCTGCGGGAGATAACGAATGGGGCTACTACCTGGCACTGGACTATGACCGTAAAACTTCAGATCGGGGTGTAGCGGAGTTGACTAACCCGTTGGACACCACGGGTCAGTATCGGCGTGCCGAGGTAAACGTCGCTGTTAATGGCTATGCAGTTGTGGGCTACGAGTATGGCGCAGCGAATGAGATCTTGAGTAAAACCAGCCTTCTGCGTTCTACAGATCACACCACTCGGTTTGAGGAGGGTGTGGACGGACGGGAAGAAACTGTAATCGACCGAGCGATTCTGCAATACGTAGAGCGCCAGTTCTTCTCGCAAGCGGTTACCGGCACCAATGAATTTGAAACTGATTCCGCGACTCACGTAATGGACTGGCGCATGGCTTATTCCCAGACTGACCGTGATGAACCAGATCGTCGTCAATACAGCTATTTCAATGGCAATCTGTCGACCTCTGCGTTCGAGCGCCGCTGGTCAGAGTTAACTGAAGACAGTATTGATGTAGCGGTTGATTACACACTGCCGCTGCAGTGGGGGAATTACAATGTAACTGAGATAAAAGCCGGTCTGTTGTGGTCCGATAAAGATCGTGAGGTCAGTCTGTACCGCTTCGGTATCCGTCAGGGTGATGTGAGGGACATCTCTCTGGGAATTGACCAGGATCTGGAAAACGACGTACTGACTTACCAGAACTTTGTTTTGGACCGTTTTCGGTTAGCGGCCAATACCACCAATACCGACTCCTATAACTCGGTAGAAGAAATACAGGCCTACTACATCAACACCAATACCGAGCTTGGCGATCAGTGGAGCTTCGGACTGGGTGCCCGTTATGAAGACTTCTCCCAGGAGCTCGAATACCCCAATGAAGCTGAGGCCTCCAACGCACTCGAATTCAATGACTGGTACCCGGCGGCCAGCCTGACCTGGCGTCCAGCAGATGAGTGGCAGGCTCGTATTGGCTGGAGCGAGACGGTGTCCTATCCGGGGATTATCGAGCGCTCTGAATCCTTGTCTTTTGATCCGGAAACCGATGACCCAATCTTTGGTAACCCTGATCTGCGGGTCTCCACTATTGAGAATCTTGATGCTCGTCTGGAGTACTACTTCTCAGATACCGAGAGTGTCTCAGTAGCGGTGTTCGCTAAGAAGATTGATCAACCGGTAGAGCAGGCAATCCCCGATGCATCGGGTTCGGCGGCTCGCGGGATTACCTTTCGCAACCAGGAGTCTGCGGACCTGTTTGGAGTAGAGGTGGACATCAACAAAAATGTTCTCGACCGCGACAACTATGTGTTTTGGGTGGGTGGCAACGTTTCCTACATAGACTCTGAAGTTGAGCTTTCCCAAGACTCATTGCGGCTTGAAGGCGAAACTGCCAATGGCAGAGCCCTGCAGGGTCAGTCTGAATGGCTGGCCAATTTTCAGCTGGGGTTCGATCACTACCCCACGGAACAGAAGTTGACGCTGCTGGTGAATTACTTCGACGATCGCATCTTTCGTATTGCCCGCGGCGCTCAGACTGGACCCGAATTCGAATCGGCAAGAATGTTGGTAGATCTGATCTATTCCAAGTTGATTGGAGAGGCCATTTCCGTCGATGCCACAGTCAAAAATCTGTTCAACGAGGACGTTGCTTTCAGCCAGAACGGAACGCAAATCGAACGTTTTCAGACGGGCACTGTGTTTGAAATTGGACTCACCTATGAATTCTTTTAGTTTATTAACAGGCAAGGTAAAAATCATGTTTCATAAAGGGCTACTACTTGCATTCCTTTTCGCTGTTACCACGTTAGTAGGCTGCAGCGGTGATGAGGGCGACACTGTAACAATTATCGTACCGCCGCCCGAAGGTGGTGGAGGCGATGGTGGCGGTGATGGAAACGGCGACGGTGATTGTAATGCCGTGGTGGAAGCAGACTTCGTCAGCTTCAACGCCGATTGTTCTGTCGGTACACTAACCGGCCAGATCGACGAGGATTTTACGTTGCTTGCCGCTGTGCAGTGGCGTCTCGATGGCACTGTTCAGGTCGGCAGCGGGAATCAGAGTGTCGCTTCAGATGCAGACGTTCAAGCATTGCGTGATGCTGGCGTTACGTTAACGGTTGAGGCGGGTACTGACGTTCGCGCTTTTGACACTGGCTCATTGCTGGTGACACGCGGTTCGATGTTGGTGGCTGACGGAACCGCATCTGCTCCGATTACCTTTAGTAGTCTCGATGATAACTACGATGGCTTAGGTGAATGGGGTGGACTGATTATTCAGGGCTTCGCTCCGCAGTATGGTGCCGGTGGTACTGGTGCGTGTTTTGGCAACGGTACGGTCTGCAATGTAGAGGGTGAGGGCGGTACCGAAATTTCGGTTTACGGCGGTAATGACGAGGCTGATAACAGTGGTGTTTTACGCTACGTGAGAGTGGCCGAGGGCGGGTTGGTAGCCGGCCCCAATAACGAAATTAATGGTGTGACTTTGCAGGGTGTCGGTCATGGCACCGTGTTGGAATATATTCAGGTCCATAACAATCTGGACGATGGCGTTGAGTGGTTTGGTGGCACGGTGGATGCCAGATACCTGGTATTGACCGGTAACGATGATGACGATATCGACTTCGACGAGGGTTATCAGGGCAATATTCAATACGCGATTGTGCGCAAAGCACAGGACAAGGATACCCCGACCGGCTCCAATGACCCGCGCGCTATAGAGGCCAATTCCTCCGACGACGAATACGTGCCTGAAACTGAAGCGGTAATCGCCAACGTTACAATTATCGGCAGTAAGCTCAACAACGACCCAGGTTCAAGTGCAGGCGCGCAACCGGGCACCCGACTGCGTGGTGCGGTCACGGTGAGTTTGTTCAACACGTCTGTCGCCGAATTTGACGCCGGGTGTCATCGAATTGATGATGCGGATGTCAACGGAGATGGCACGCTTGTTATCACGTCTACTGTGTCACTGGTGAATGTTCTCAACGATTGCCGCGACGGTATCTACAATAAGCGAAACGCCGATTCTGAAGAGAATGTCGATCTTCTAACACTGACCTACTCTAATACACTAGCTATAAATGAAAGTAAGGGCTTACTTACATTCGCTCCTACTATAGTGGCAGTGAACAACGGTTCTGGTTTTGTGTTTGATCAGACCGCCTACGTTGGGGCGGTAGATCCCGCCGCTGCTACCGGTTGGTGGGAGGGTTGGACGCTGCCGGGAACGGTTGCCGATTCTGAAGCAGTGGCGACAGCGGACTTTGTAAGTTGTGATGCTGACAATAGCGTCTGTACGATTTCGGGAACCATAGATGAAGATTACACCCTGGTGAGTGGCGTTGAGTGGCGTCTGTCAGGAGAGGTATTGGTGGGTACGGGTAACCGCACCGTCGTCGATGATGGTGATGTACAGCTGGTACGTGATCAGGGTGTGACACTCACGGTTCGTCCCGGTCTTGATGTGAAAGCATTCGATGACGGTTCGTTGCTGGTTACCCGTGGCTCCAAACTAATGGCCCTGGGTTCACCCGCAAGTCCTATCACCTTTTCCAGCCTCGACGATGATTACGACGGTGAAGGTGAATGGGGCGGGGTGATTATTCAGGGCTTTGCTCCGCAATATGGCCAGGGTGGAACTGGGGCATGCTTCGGTTCCGGCACAGTCTGTAACGTGGCGGGTGAAGGTGGCACCGTGGTCGGCAATTACGGCGGTAACGATCCCGCCGACAACAGTGGCATGTTGCGCTATGTGCGTATCGCAGAAGGCGGTCTGGTGGCTGGTCCCAACAATGAGATCAATGGCCTGACTCTGCAAGGCGTCGGCCATGGCACAGTGATCGAATATATACAGGTGCACGGTAATCTGGATGATGGCATCGAATGGTTTGGCGGCACCGTCAATGTGCGTTACGCGGTACTGACTAATAATGACGATGACGATATTGATTACGACGAGGGCTACCAGGGCAATGTACAGTACGCCATTATTCGTAAAAATCCTGACAAGCTGGCACCTACTGGTTCGAATGATCCTCGCGGCATTGAAGCCAACTCTTCTGATGATGAGTTTGTTCCAGAGACCGAAGCGGTGCTGGCGAATGTGCTGGTGTTGGGTAGTGCGGTGAATAACAACACAGCATCTGATGCCGGGGCGCAGCCGGGTATGCGATTGCGCGGCGCGCTGACGACCACGGTATACAACACTGCCGTTAAGGATTTCGATGTCGGTTGTGTGCGAATTGATGACGCTGATATAAATGGTGATGGTTCGACGGTTGTGGATTCGTCAGTGGGTTTGGTGAATGTGTTGGGAGACTGTAGCGATGGCTTCTATAACAAACGTGTTGCTGACCTGGAGTTGAACGCCGGCGTAGCCACCAATACTGGCGTCAGCCTTGATGCCGCTTACGCGCTTACTGATTCCGAAGCCGTCGTTGCTGCACCGGGCATTACTGCGGTCAATAATGGCTCAGGCTTTAGTTTCGACGATACAGATTTTGTCGGTGCGGTAGAACCGGGTACCAGCGCCGCGGCAGCGTGGTGGTCGGGATGGATTATTCCGGGCTCTTTGGACTGAGTCGAAAGCTCTGTCTTTCTTTTATGCGGGTTCCCACCAGGCATCACCAAGCAGAGACCGGCATAAGGCGGCCATATCTTCTGCCAGTGCTGAGTAATTGATCTTGTCGGTTGTCGCCAATACCAGGCTACCAAACAGGTAGCGAAACAGGACAGTTTCAACATTAAGCCAGCGGCTGGGAACGCTTTGGCGCAATACGGTAGTGAACATTTGCGAGACAAGCCCTTCTATGGCCGCAAAACTGTCCAGCACCGCGGGGTCCCGCGAAGAGAGGTTATGGATACACGCGCCCAACAGTCTCGCGTTTTCTCTATCGAGACTAGCGATGCTCTGGCACAGGTCTTGTACCTTTTCACCTACGGTATGCCCCGCAGGTGGTAGCACAATCAAATTATTGAGCAGATTTTGAGCCTGCAGAAGCGTTACTTCAGCGAGCAGGTGCTCTCGGGAGGTGAAATACCGATACAGGGTGGTGCGCGAAACTCCAGCGGCAGCTGCTACCGCCTCCATCGCTACTTCATGTCCCTGCGCCTGCACCAATAGCGTGGCTTGCCCCAGTATCAGCTCGCGCCGCTGTTGTTGCTCTGGGCTAATACGGCGCCTGAAGGTTTGAATGTCGGACATGGGTCATTCCTCTGAAGGCCGCGAGCTGAAAAATGCAAATGGACGTAAAGCCAGTTAGAATGGCGTCTAGACACCTGTAGTTACAAGTGTAACATCAGCTGTAACACAGTCGCCAGTCGGATTGGGTGGCAGATTAAGAGAGTACTAGCAGCCTATTGTCTGTTGCCCCAACTGTTGTACTCAAAAAGCGTGGTTGAAAGGAGTGGGTCTGGAGTAGTATGTCGGAAAATACAGCAGCGGCGAATATCCCAACTGTTGCAATGATATTAGGATAGATAAATGAATGTACGTGCTTTGCTCGCGCTAATTGTTTCGCACAGTGTTGTCGCTGCTGTCGGATTTGCCATGGGTATTTACGCCCTGCCTATTTTGACCGCGCCACCAGCACCCAGTGATGCCGAGGTTCAAGTTGCCGCTGCCGAGGCAACTTACGTGACCGAGTTCGTCCGGGAATTGCGTGATAGTGATGGGCTGCATTGGGGCGAAGGTACCGTGACGATCACTGCCAATAGCATCGCATTGATGGGCAAGCTTGCCCCTGGCCCTGATTATAAACTTTACCTATCGCCGGAATTTGTTGAGACAGAAGCTGATTTTCTGCGCCTGAAATCACGCATGGTTCAGGTTGCTGATGTGCGTACCTTTGATAACTTTGTGGTGTCGATACCCGGGTCTATTGAAGTTGATGAGTTTCGCGCGATCATTATCTGGTGCGAATCTTTCGGTCAGTTCATCACGGCGGCCGAGTATCGATAGCACTACACCGTGCTTGCTTCGGCCGCTGGTTTTTAAGTGAGTTGACCCAGGAGCCAGCGTACGTCACAGCGCTGGGTGAGATGCAGAAACTGATGCAGAGTCCTGAGGATATGCGGTGTTGGTTCGAGGCCTGGCGCCGAGAGTTCGGCGCCTTAAGTGACAGCTAGCGAGTCACCACAAGGTGGGAAATATCGGCCACCTGCAGGAACAGTTCACGCAATGATTGCAGCAGTAGCAGGCGGTTATTACGCACCTCCAAATCGTCTGCCATAACCATTACCTGATCAAAGAAGGCGTCCACAGGCTCCCTCAGGTCAGCTAATGTAGCCAGACTGGCGGCATAATCTCCGCTGTCCAGCAAGGCGGCAACCGATGTAGTTTTGGCCTTGATCACGGCCGCCAATGCTTGTTCAGCAGGCTCTTGAAGTAAGCCCTCACTTACCTTCAATCCTTCGGTATCATTGCCTTGCTTCTCTAGTATATTGGAAACTCGCTTATTGGCTGCAGCCAACGCCTGAGCTTCCGCTAGCGCGGCAAAGCTGTGCACAGCGTGCACCCTGCGGTGTATATCCAGTGGTTGTGACAGCTTTCTGGCAGCGACTGACATAAACACCTGCACCGGTATGTTCTCGTCTTCATACCAGGCCCTAAACCGATCCAGCATATAGTCTAGCACCGCTTCTACGGTGCCGGCGGCAATCAGGTCTGCCGGGTACTGAGCCGCGGCCTGCTCCAGTAACTGGCGCAGGTCCAGGGGCATCTCTCGCTCAACCATTATTCTCAAAACACCCAAGCTGGCGCGGCGCAGTGCAAATGGGTCGCGTGAGCCAGTGGGTGCCTGACCAATGCCAAAAATACCCACCAGCGTATCCAGTCTATCTGCCAGCGCTACGCAGCAGGCCACCGCACTGGCCGGCAAATGATCACCGGCGAAACGAGGCCAGTACTGCTGTTCGATAGCGTCAGCGACAACGTCGTCTTCACCATCATGAAGAGCGTAATAGCGTCCTGCGATACCCTGCATATCGGCAAACTCGCTGACCATATCGGTAATCAGGTCAGTTTTGCCAAGCAATGCAGCACGCTGTGCCTGAGCCTGGTTACAGCCGCTGGCGTCTGCAATGAGCCCTGCCAAAGTTTCCAGGCGTCGAGATTTATCCAGCAGCGTACCCAGCTTTTGCTGGAACACGATGCTCTCGAGTTTGGGGACTCTATCTGCCAGCGGGATTTTCTTGTCGCTGTTAAAGAAAAAGTCGGCGTCGCTCAGCCGCGGCCGAATGACCCGCTGGTTACCGTCGATGACCTGGGCTGGGTCCTTACTTTCAATATTGGAGATGGTTATGAAGCGGGGGAGAAGTTGTCCATCGGTGTTGACCAGATGAAAGTACTTCTGATGCTCTTTCATGGAATACACCAAGGCCTCAGCAGGCACTTGCAAAAAGCGTTCTTCAAATGAGCCGGTGAGAGCGACTGGCCACTCTACCAGGCCAGTGACTTCATCCAGCAGGTCGTCATCGATGACAGCAACGGCATCGTGCAGTTCAGCCTGTTCATTCACTTGTTTGCGTATCAGTTCGCGGCGTTCATCAAAGTCAGCTATGACATAGTGCGAGCGCAATAACTCAGCGTACTGCTCCGGCTGCGTTATGGTCAGTTCGCCCTGACTATGAAACCGATGGCCGTGGGTGGTGTTTCCTGATTTAAAGCCGAGTACTTCTGCTTCTATGACGGTGTCTCCCAGCAACATAACAATCCAATGCACTGGCCGCACAAACTCTGTACGTGTGGCTCCCCAGCGCATGCGTTTGGGAATGGGTAACTGACTGACACTCTGGTTGAAGATATCGGCCAAACAGGCAGCGGCACTTTGCCCGGCTTCGATGCTGCGAAAGCCTAGTCGTATACCCTTGGGGGTTTCTATTTCCTGCAGTTGCTCCGGTTCTACACCGTTCTTGCGCGCAAAACCCTGCGCTGCTTTCGACCAGCTACCATCGGCTTCTTTGGCACGGTCCGCCGGTGGGCCTAATGCTTCAACCTCGCGGTCTGCCGCTTGTTCCTGCACCGCTTCTATCATGACGGCCAGCCGCCGTGGGGAAGCAAAGCTTTGCAGCTTGCCATGGTTCAGGCTGTGTTCCTCCAGCCCCGCGACGATGCCTTTGGCAAAGGCGTCACGCAATTTTTGTAACGCACCAGGGGGTAACTCTTCAGTGCCTATTTCGATCAGCAGATTACTGGAGCTCATGATGCTGCCTCCTGCTGATCAAGGGCCTGGGCGCGCAGCTCCTCAGTCGCCAGAGGAAAGCCCAGCTTAAGGCGTGTTTGATAGTAGGCCTCAGCAACGCCTCTGGACAGACTGCGCACGCGCAAAATAAAACGTTGGCGCTCGGTGACTGAGATGGCGTGACGCGCGTCCAGCAGATTGAATGCATGCGAAGCCTTCATGACCAGTTCATAGGCTGGCAGTGGCAGCGGTTCATCACGATCCAGTAGTTGTTGGCACTGGGCTTCACAGTGATCGAACTGGGCAAACAGATTGTCGACGTCTGCCTCTTCAAAATTGAAATGCGACATTTCAACTTCGTTCTGGTGGAACACATCGCCATAGGTCACCTTGCCGGCCGGGCCATCGGTCCAGACCAGATCGTAGATACTGTCAACGCCCTGCAGGTACATTGCGATGCGCTCCAGGCCATAGGTGATTTCACCAGACACTGGGAAACACTCCAGACCACCAACCTGTTGGAAGTAGGTAAATTGTGTCACCTCCATACCGTTGAGCCAGACCTCCCAGCCCAGCCCCCAGGCGCCAAGCGTGGGTGATTCCCAGTTGTCTTCGACAAAACGTATATCGTGTATGCCGGGGTCAATGCCTAATTCGGTCAGAGATTGTAGGTACAGTTCCTGAAAGTTGGCTGGCGAAGGTTTCAGAATGACCTGAAACTGGTAGTAGTGCTGGAGTCGGTTTGGGTTCTCGCCATAGCGTCCGTCAGTGGGACGGCGACAGGGCTGAACGTAAGCTGCATTCCAGCTTTCTGGTCCGATAGCGCGCAGAAAAGTGGCCGGATGAAAGGTTCCAGCGCCTACTTCAAGGTCCAGCGGTTGCAGCACCACACAGCCCTGAGCCGCCCAGTATTGCTGCAAAGCGAGTATAAGGCCTTGGAAGGTATCTATTTGGGGGGTGGTATCTGTCACCGGTAATCCTGCTACAGCAAAAAAGCCCACTATTATACATTCTCTTTAGACATCATAATACGCACTCTGAATTGGACCTTCTCGCTGTGGCTGGCGATGTCGAATCGCTGGAGAAATAACGCCTCATGTTTTTTGGAAAACTGATTGCCGGATTATTAGGTTTTTTGCTGCTGGGCTGGGTAGGTCTGGTATTAGGCCTGTTAGTCGGGCATGCCTTTGATCGTGGATTGGCGCGCAACATCGCCTTTACCTCCCCCGAGCAGTTAGACGCGATTAGGCAGCAGTTTTCCGAAACCTGTTTTACCCTGCTCGGGGTTATTGCCAAGGCGGATGGCCGAGTCAGCCCGGAAGAGATCACCCAGGCTGAGCATATTATGACTCAGCTGGGCATAGAGGGTAGCCAGAGACAGGCTGCTATCGACTACTTCAAGCAGGGCGCTGAGCCTGACTTTCAGATAGAACCGGCCATTGCCAGCTTTCTCGAGCGCAGCCAGGGCCATCGTCAGTTGAACCAGACTCTGTTGATGTTCCTTATCACGATGGCGTTGGCCGACGGTGTGATAGATCGGAATGAGCGCCAAGTGATGGAATCCTGCGCACGGCAGATGGGCTTTGACCAGGTCGCCTTTAACCATTTGCTGGGAATGATCGAGGCGCAGAGTCATTTTCACAGTTTTGGGGAATCCGGGTCCGCTGATGCGGATATGTTGAGCGATGCTTATCGGGCTTTGGGCGTTGCCCCTGATAGCGATGAGCGGACGGTCAAACGCGCCTACCGTAAGCTGATGAGTGAAAATCATCCGGACAAGTTGATCGCACGCGGTGTGCCGGAAGCGATGGTCAAGATCGCTACTGAAAAGTCACAAGAAATAACCGCGGCATACGAATTAATTAAAAAATCAGCGTGAGGCGCAGTTTTCAGCTAGCTGCGAAACGGGCCTGTCACCTCATAGGTTAAGCCATCATTACCTGATAGCCCGCCACTGGCGCCCCACTGTGAGCTGAAATAGAAACGGTCACCATTGGGGCTGAATGCAGGGCCAGCCATTTCGCTATCTTCCTGATCTAAAATTTGAATGAGCGCTGCGGTTTTGCCCTCGCTGTTCACCAGTACAATTTGCATGTTGCCGCCATCTTCTGCGACTAATACCTGGCCAAGTGCATCAATGGTAACGTTGTCCACTCCGCGCAGTTCAGCGTCAGGTTTGCGGTGAGCGGAGTACAAAATTGTCAATTGATTGGTATCGGTGCGGTAATGCCAGAGTCGGTTGTCATTTTTGGTGGTAAAAAACAGTGAGTCATTCTGCCAGGCAATGCCCTCGCCGCCGGCGAACCGAATGACGTCGTCTAGTTGATAGCGGGTAGCAGTGCCTTTGATAAGCGTGGGGTCTGGAACTTCGCGCCAGTGTATGGCGCGCGGATTGTCACTGGTTTCGCAGGCGGCTTCAAGAATACCGTGATCGAGGTCGGCGCGTCCGCGACTATAGCGTGCTGGCCTAAATCGATACAGGCATCCATCGGGCACGTCTTCCGTCATGTACAGATAGCCGGAACGCAGGTCGACTGCTACCGCTTCATGACAGAACAAGCCCATAGCGGGCCTTGGTTCAGCGGCGACTTTGCCATAAGGATCACACTCGTAGACCAACCCTTCAAATTCGTACTCGGGTTCCTCGCAAGATAACCAGGTCTGCCATGGCGTAGCACCGCCGGCGCAGTTGCGCTCGGTGCCGCGCAATATCGGATAGGCGTCTACAATATTGCCATCGCGGTCGAATCGAATTGAACTCGCGCCACCGCGGCTATTGCGCAGTTCGCTGTTACTAACGTAAATCCAGCCGCCGTTATCGGCTGGAAAGCAGGCCCCTCCGTCGGGCGCTGAATGCCAGACAAACTCGCTACCTGGCAGTACCACCTGTTGTGAGCGCGCAACGATGCGTCCGGTAAAACCGTCAGGGAGTAATAAGCCCGGCACGTTTGATGGCTTTAGCGGGCCGTACCCGGGTGGCGACGCAGGGCCATTGGCAGCGCTGCCCAGTACCGTGGTCGACAGCAGGCCCGCACTCGCGGCGAGCGCTTGCTGTAGAAGTTGGCGTCGTGAATACATGGGCCTATGCAATCAGCGCGCGTCAGCGCTATTCAGGGCGTAGCGCAATTGCACACTCGCATTGATACGTTGCAGCGCATAACTATAACCCTGCTCCTGACCACCATCTGCTCGCGCAGCTTCTGCCATCATCATGCGTGGCTGTGGCTGCATGGCGCGGCCTTCAGAGACCTGCAGCGCCTGCCCAAGACTGGCGCCGACCTCATTGGCCATCAATGTTGCTTTCCTTTTTCCGGCAGCTATAGCCACCTTGAGCGCCGCCATCTGCAAGGCTTCTTGCTGGCTGTGGCTGAGCTGCGGGGAGTTGATTTGATTCAGTTTTAGCTCAGACAATCGCGTTAACAGGGCTGGATACTGCTCGAGATCGGTCAAACGAAAGCTGACGGTACGGATAACGGTCTGGCCCAGATAGTACCGTTCCTGCTTGCGCCATTCGTATTCCGGGCGGGCCTGAGTCTGTGAGCTATCGATGCGGTCTTCAGCAACGCCGGTCTTGCGCGCTGCCGCCAGTACCTGATTGATGATAGTCGCGGTATTAGCCTGCGCTTGTTCCAAACTAGAGTCGGTGCTGCGTGCTACGACCGAAAAAGTCAAAGTGTCTGGCACAGCTTCCACGAAACCCTCTCCGGTGACGCTGACAAAACGCTGTTGTGAATCATCAGCCAGTGCGCAAGCGCTGAGGGCTATGCTGCATAGCAGCGCGGTCAGGTATCGCATAGACATATCTCCCATCCTAAAATTTCAGCATACCAGCATTATACCGCAGCCGATGCGTGGGAACCGCGCTACAGGTCACGTTATTGTGGTTTCTGTGCCACCAGAAAGGCGCGATTACGCTCGCCTTGATCCAGATCGCCGCAGCGATCGTCCTCGCGATAGAAGCGTATTTTTAAGTCAGAAAATAGGCTCAATAGTTCGCTTTCTTGCAGCAGATGGTCGTCCCTGGAAGGGCCTGAGTCTGCTAGCTTGTTGGCGCAAAAAGTTTGATAAAAAAGCACGCCGCCCGGCTTTAGAGCCCGGCTCAGATTGGCACAGCTGGGACGATGCAAAAAGTGAGCTACACATATAACGTCAAAGCTGGCCGGTTCAGGTGGCAGTTTTTCACAGTCTCGCTGCAGGGTCTGCAGCGTGATTTTTTGTTCCAGCGCCCACTGCAGCTGCAGCTTTAGCGCCATTGCCGAAATATCCCAGACCGATGTTGTTAGCCCTTGCTGCGCCAGCGACAAACCATTGCCGCTGGCACCGCAGGCCAGATCGAGGGCATTGCCATGCTCTGGCAATAAATGCTGATTATGAGTCAGTACCCAGCTGGGTGCACCGGGCGCGGTGATATCCCGATAGCGTTGATCCCACTTTTGCGCAGCGCTCATGTGCGCCAGAACGCCGGCGTAAATAGTACGAGGACGGTAAATACTTCAAGTCGACCCAGTAGCATCGTCGCACACAGAATCCATTTGGCCGGGTCGTTGACGTTGGCATAATGGCTGGATACTTCGCCAAGACCAGGTCCCAAATTGTTTAGCGAGGCGGCCACAGCGGAAAAAGCGGTTTCAAAATCCAACCCGGTTCCGACCAGCAAGATTAACACCACGATAAAAACTGCCATATAGACGGCGAAGAAACTCCACACTGCGCTGATAATTTTGGCTTCTACGCGACGATTGCCTATTTTGAGTGGAATCACCGCATTGGGATGTACCAGCTGCTTGAGTTCGCGCAGACCCTGTTTGTAGATCAGCATCAGGCGCATGGCCTTAATGCCGCCTCCGGTAGATCCGGCGCAGCCTCCCATGAAGGAAAACATCAACAGCATGAGTGGCAGGAAGCTTGGCCAGTTGGCAAAATCTGCAGTCGCGTAGCCTGTGGTGGTGGTGATCGAGATCGCCTGAAAGATACCGTGCACCAGGCTCTCTGAGGTGCTGTAGGTCTGGGTATAAAGCAGCATCAGACAGGTGATGGTAATACAGAGTGTCAGCACCGCGGCGAAAAATACCGTCTCTGAGTCTTTGTAATAAGGTAAATGGCTGCGCTGGCGCCAGGCGGTAAAGTGCAGACCAAAATTGATCGCGGCGACAAACATAAAGAAGCTTCCTACCATGAAAATGGCCGGGCTCTCGTAATAACCCATGCTGGCATCGTGGGTAGAAAATCCGCCGATGGAAACGGTAGAGAAGGCATGACAAATAGCATCGAACCCAGTCATGCCGGCAAACCAGTATGCCAGTGCACAGGCACAGGTTAGCGCTACATAAACCAGAAACAGGGCTTTGGCGGTCTCCGTAATACGTGGTGTCAGCTTACTGTCTTTGGAGGGTCCGGGAGTTTCAGCCTGATACAGCTGCATACCACCAACCCCGAGCATTGGCAGAATCGCAACTGCGACAACAATGATTCCGATACCGCCCAACCACTGTAGCAGCTGCCGATAAAGCAGCAGTGAACGGGGCCAATCGTCGAGACCGGTGATGACGGTGGCGCCGGTAGTGGTCAATCCGGAAATGGATTCAAAAATGGCGTCGGTTACTGACAGATTGGCGCCGTCCAGTAGCGCAAAGGGCAAAGCCCCAAACACGCCGAGGACAGTCCAGAACAGAACGGTAATCAGAAATCCATCTCGTACTCGCAGTTCCTGGCGGGAGCCGCGCGCCGGCAACCACATCAGGAAACCGCTGATCAGAGTGATAAAGAAGGCTGTCAGAAAGCCGCCGCCGGCACCGTCGTGGTTGAGCAGAGCCATGGCCAGTGGTATTAACATGATGCAGCTGAACAGCATCAGTAGTATGCCAAGAATACGTAGAATGATTGAGGGGTGCATAGAGCGCGCTAGAAAAAACTTAAACCGACCTGAAACAGCCGCTCGACCTTATTAACCTTGGTCTTATCGACAAGAAACAGAATCACGTGGTCGTCAGTTTCCACTTGGATGTGTTTGTGTGCAATGAGCACCTCGCTACCGCGGACGACAGCACCAATAGTCACGCCCTCGGGCAGTTCTATTTCATCCAGTCGTCGCCCCACAACTTTAGACGAGCGAGAATCGCCGTGCGCGATCACTTCAATGGCTTCCGCCGCACCGCGGCGTAGCGAGTGCACATTGGAGATATCACCGCGACGCACGTGTGTCAGCAGGCTACCGATGGTAATTTGCTGCGGAGAGAGCGCGATATCTATCTCGTCACCCTGCAATAGATCGACGTAAGCCTGGTTCGTTATCAGCGTAATAACCTTGCGCGCGCCCATACGTTTGGCCAGCATAGCGATCATGATGTTGGCTTCATCATTGTTGGTCAGCGCGCAAAAGACGTCGGTCTTGTCGATATTTTCAGAGGCCAGCAGGTCGGTATCGCTGGCGCTACCATTGAGGACAATGGCGTGTTTAAGTTGCTCCGATAGCTCTCGGCAGCGATTGTAGGATCGCTCAATGACCTTTAGCTGGTAATCTGCCTCTATCGATTCCGCCAGGCGCGAGCCAATATTGCCGCCGCCTGCAATCATGATCCGCTTGTAGGGTTTTTCCGCGCGGCGCAGCTCTGCCATGACCGCTCGAATGTTTTTCTTGGCGGCGATAAAGAACACTTCGTCATCTGCCTCTACCACCGTGTTGCCCTCGGGGATGATCGAATGATCACGTCGGAAAATGGCCGCTACCCGAGTATCGACGTCAGGCATGTGTTTGCGAATTTCCTTTAGCTCTTGCCCAACCAATGGGCCCCCATAGTAGGCTCTGACCGCAACCAATTGGACCAACCCATCGGCGAAGTCGAGTACTTGCAGTGCGCCCGGATTGGCTATTAGCTCACTGATGCTCTTGGTGACCAATTGCTCGGGACTGATCAGTACATCCACCGGCACGTGGTCGCTGTTAAACAAATCGGTATAGGCCAGATATTGCTGTGAGCGCACGCGCGATATCTTGGTTGGTGTGTGGTACACCGTGTGGGCAACCTGACAGGCCATCATATTGATTTCATCACTGTTGGTGACGGCAATCAGCATGTCGGCATCTTCAGCGCCGGCATGATAGAGAGTACTGGGATGCGAGGCGTGACCAAAAACCGTGCGAATATCGAGTCTGTCCTGCAGCGCGCGCAGTTTTTCCGCGTTGCTATCGACAACGGTAATGTCGTTTTGCTCAATGGCGAGATGCTCGGCAAGCGTGCCACCGACTTGGCCTGCACCGAGAATTATGATTTTCATGATTGTGTAGTTTCAGCAATGGTCGCCAGCAACCACAATAATGAATTAGCCAGTCTATTGTAAGAGCACTGGTAATATTCCACGCTGTCAGTGACTGCTGCCGGCTTTCCTTAATAGCGCGTAGTAGAGCCCGTCCGCACCTTCCGCCTGCGGCAGCAGTTGTCGCCCAAATTCACATTCAACCCCCCATGCTGTCTGCAAAGGTTGGTGCTCGGCATCGCTTTGCTCTTGCAGGAACCTGGCGACGA
Source organism: Candidatus Litorirhabdus singularis (assembly GCF_026262625.1). GTDB lineage: Bacteria > Pseudomonadota > Gammaproteobacteria > Pseudomonadales > Halieaceae > Litorirhabdus > Litorirhabdus singularis. Next base: position 803,319 of record NZ_SHNN01000001.1, on the reverse strand, counting down.
CCTGTTGATTCTCAGCGGGCAGTATTGAACAAGTCACATAGAGCAAGTTGCCGCCGGCTGCCAATTTGGGCCACAGGGCCGTTAGAATTTGTAGCTGTAGCTCTGCCAGTGGTTTGATGTCGGTAGGTCGTCGCAGCAGCTTGATATCCGGGTGCCGCCTTAGTACGCCGCTGCCTGAGCAAGGCGCGTCAATCAAAATAGACTGGAAAGAAGCGTCTTCCAGTGCAACGGATGGGTTGCTGGCATCCTCTACCAGCAAGGTGGCTGACAGCGCTAAGCGTTGCAAATTTTCTGCGACGCGGTGCAAGCGCTCTGGGCTATTGTCAGCCGCTACCAACTCAGTCAGTTGTGGCTGTTGTTCGAGCAAGTGACAGGCCTTGCCGCCCGGTGCGCTGCAGGCGTCGAGAACCCGCTCTCCCGGTTGTGGTTTTAATAGGGTGGCAGCTAATTGCGCGCCCTCGTCCTGCACACTGGCATGGCCTTGCGCGAAGCCGGGTAACAATGCAACGTCGACGGCCGTCTCCAGCCTTAGCCCCGTTTCTGTCAGCGCGCAAACACTGCTATTGATCCCGGCAGCGTGAAGCTGCAGCTTATAGTCCGTCGTCGAGACTTGCTGCTGATTAACCCGCAGGCACATAGGTGGATGGCTATTGGCGGCCGCAATAATAGTGGCGAGCTGCTGTGGCCAGGCCTTGCGAATTTGTTCGAACAGCCATTGGGGCAGGCTTGCCTGTTGTGCCGGGGACAAATTTTCCAGCAGTGACTCGCGCTCTCTTACGCTGCGTCTGAGTACGCCATTGACCAGACCGGTGGCCCAGTTTTTGCCCAGTTCCCGGCATGATTCTACGGTTGCCGATAAGGCCGCGTGATCGGGAACACGCATCTCCAGTAGTTGGTACAGGCCGCATAGGAGCAGGGCATGTATATCGTCGTCTTTGCTTTTAAGGGGTTTTTTAAGCAGTTGTTCGAGAATGCCCTGCAGCCGGTGATAGCTGCGCAAGGTGCCATAGCTTAATTGTTGCACCAGCGCGCGTTCGCGCGCGGCCACCGTGTCCAGCTGCGTGGGCAATATTTTACTCAATGAGGCCCCGCTCAGGGTAGCTGCTATAGCCCGCGCGGCAGCGGTGCGAGCCGTGTTAGTCACGATCAGCTAAACCGGTTGCCGCAGGCTAGCAGCTGGCTGCGTGACAACAGCAGCTGCGAGCTTGGCAGACTTTTGCCACCGGGAAATTGTAATTGCAAAAGTCGCAGATGGCCGTTGCCGCAGGCGACAATGATAGCGTCTTTTTCCAGCGCCACTATCTCACCCGGGTGGCCGGCGGGATAGTCCGTGGTTGTCTGTTGCGACTGCCAGATTTTTACCCGCTCATCCTGAAGGTTGCTCCAGCACACGGGAAACGGATTAAACGCGCAAATCTGGTGATGAATCGCGGCGCTGCTCTTCTGCCAATCGACGGCCGCCTCAGCTTTAGTAATTTTGTGGGCGTAAGTGGCTGCCGTATCATCCTGGATAATGGCGCTGGCCAGGTGTGCGGGCAGGTCGTCGAGCACCTCCAGCAGGGCAGCGCTGCCCAACTCAATGAGTTGATCGTGCAACACCGCGGCGGTGGTGTCTGCACCCAACTCGATGCTACGCACTGCCAGTACCGGCCCGGTATCAAGTCCGGCTTCCATGCCCATAATGCAGATACCCGACTTGTCATCGCCAGCTTCAATCGCGCGTTGTATCGGCGCTGCACCGCGCCAGCGCGGTAGCAGTGAGCCGTGTACATTCAGGCAACCGTAGCGTGGACTGTTGAGCACTGCCTGCGGCAATATCAGCCCGTAGGCGACCACTACCAATACATCTAGCTGCAGCTCGGCCAGTTGCGCCTGGGCAATGGGATCTTTGAGGCTGGGTGGCTGACGTACTTCGATGCCGGCCGCAGCGGCGAGGCTTTTTACTGGACTTGGCGTAAGACGGCGACCCCTGCCGGCGGGTCGGTCAGGCTGAGTATAGACTGCAACCACAGAATGCCGGGTTTCCAGTAGAGCTTGTAGATGGGCCGCGGCAAATTCCGGAGTGCCTGCAAAAGCTACGCGCAGGCCACGCGAATCGAGGTTCATCCGGCGTCCAGGCGATGCTGTTTTTCTAGCTTTCTGCGTATGCGGGTGCGTTTTAGCGCTGACAAATAGTCCACGAAGAGCTTGCCGTCGAGATGGTCTATCTCATGCTGTATACACACAGCCAGCAACCCTTCTGGTTGCACGGAAAACGTTTTACCGGAGCTGTCTTGAGCGGTTACGTTGATGTGTTGCGGTCGCGCCACGGTTTCATAGAAACCAGGCACCGACAGGCAGCCCTCGTCATACTCCGCCGTGTCAGGATCAACGATGGTCACCTCAGGATTGATAAATACCAGCGGTTGGTCTTTTTCTTCGGAGACATCGATCACCAACAGGCGCCTGTGGACGTTGACCTGGGTAGCCGCAAGACCAATACCCGGTGCTGCATACATGGTCTCAAACATATCTTCGACGAGTGTTTTCAGGGCCGCATCAAACTCTGTTACTACTTGCGCTTTGGTGCGCAGGCGGGGGTCGGGGAACTCAAGAATTTCCAGTAAAGCCATAGTCGTGGTGTGTCGTCAGCAAAAAACAGCGCGAATAAATGTACATAATTACTTGCTTGCCCATTTGAGCGGCAGCAAACTGGCCTATATTATACTAGTTGTGTTCAAAACATGCCCACCCTGGGGATAGAAAGGGAGTTTAGGGAACAATAATGAAGAAACTATTAATAGCCGGATACTTTTTGTTGGCCAGTCTGCTACCCATGTCTCTGCAGGCAGACGAACTGGTGCTGGCAGAAAATGCTCCAGAGGTTTATATCGTCAAGAAAGGGGATACGCTCTGGGCTATTTCCAATATGTATTTGCGCGACCCTTGGCTATGGCCCGAGATCTGGGAAGTAAATCCCCAGGTAGACAATCCCCACCTGATTTATCCGGGTGATCAGCTGTATTTGGTATGGGTGGATGGTCAGCCGCGCCTGCGAGTGCGTCGTGGCGAAGCATCGCGTACAGTCAAACTCACCCCCACGATGCGAGTGGAGCCGTTGTCATTGGCTATTCCAGCTGTCTCGTTGGAACAGATAGGCGCCTGGCTGACAGGCCATCGCATCGTAGAACCAGTAGACTTGGAGAATGCACCTTATGTAGTGGCTGGCGAAAAGCGCCATCTTCTGAGCGCTGCGGGTGACCTATTTTACGCACGTGGTGAGTTTCCCGAGGGCGAAACCGGCTTCGGTATCTTTCGGCGCGGTGATGTCTATTCAGACCCTCTAACTGGCGAGGTGCTGGGTGTGCAGGCGGTCGATATCGGCAGCGCGGTAATGGAAGAGACTCACGATGAAGACATAAACCAATTGGAAGTGACGCGGGTGACGGAAGAAGTTCGTAACGCTGATCGCTTACTGCCCAACGAGACCCGTTCCATCACCGCGACGTTTTACCCGCGGGCGCCTGAGACCGACACGGATGCTTTTATGATCGCTGTTGATGGTGGCGTTAGCCAAATCGGCACTATGGATGTAGTAGCGATTAACCTGGGTGAGCGTGAAGGTATGGAGGCTGGCACGGTGCTGGCAATTTTCCAGACTGGTGAGGAAGTGAAAGATCCCGTGACTCGCGAAAAGATCCGTATGCCCGATATGCGTGCGGGTCTGTTAATGGTGTTTCGCACCTTTGAAAAAGTCAGCTACGGTATTGTTATGCGTAGTGACCGGCCATTGGCCGTAGGTGATCGGGTAACCAATCCCTGAGAGATAGTTAGCCCGGCACGGATGCCGACGATTTCAGCGCAATGATCAAGGATGATCTATGCAATCCGAAGAGCAGCAGCAGTGGCTGACCTTGCACCTTTTATACGGTGGCAGGCGATCACTGTGGAGAGCCTTACTGGCGAGTTTTGCTTCACCAGCCGCAATACTTGAGGCAGGCCCTGAGCAATGGCGTGCCGCTGGCATAAACCCCTCTAATCAACGCCGACAGGCCAGCGCTACAATTCAAAAGCAGGCTTTGGCGCTGTATCAGCAGTTGCAGCGGCTGGAGGCTGAACTGCTGCCGCTGACGGCACCGGGCTACCCGTGTTTACTCGCCCAGATTCCCGATCCGCCGCCGCTGCTTTATGTGCGCGGCAATGCCGACTATTTGCGGCGCCCTTCGCTGGCGATAGTGGGTAGTCGTAAACCTGGCAGCGCCGGCCTGCGGGCGGCTGCAGAATTTTCGACTGCTGCGGTCCGTCAGGATCTGGGGGTGGTCAGCGGCTTGGCTTTGGGCGTTGACGCCCGCGCTCATCAGTCTGCTTTGGATAGCGACGGTATTACCATTGCAGTCATGGCTACCGGGGTCGACTATTGTTATCCCCGTCGACATCAGGCGATGGCTTCAGAGATTATTCGCCGGGGCGTTCTGGTGAGCGAGGCATTGCCGGGTAGCAAGCCGTTGCCGAGCCGATTTCCCCAGCGCAACCGAATTATCAGCGGTCTGAGCCTGGGGGTGTTGGTGGTGGAGGCGGCGCAGCGCAGCGGTTCTCTGATAACAGCCAGAGTTGCATTGGAGCAGAATCGAGAAGTGTTTGCTTTGCCGCAATCGGTTTACTATGGCGGTGGCGCTGGTTGTAACAGTTTATTGCGTGATGGCGCTACTCTTGTGACCTGTGCCGACGATATTTTTGTCGAACTGGGGATGCTGCTCCAGGCGCAGCAGGCCTTGCAGCAGGATGTGAAGGTTGAGCTGCCTTCGGAGCTATTAGCGGTTTATGCGATGGTGGGCTTTGAACCGGTCAGCGCTGACGCCTTGGCTGATTTGCTGGGCATTGGAACACCGACAATGCTGGCTGCGCTGATGGAGCTGCAACTGCGTGGCATGGTGCGTGTTGAGGCAGGACAGTTCATGCGCACCTAGAAGCGGGGTTGATACTGTGCCAGCAACGGGTTAAATTCCGCGCTCTTCACAATCGGAAGCGAGGCAAGTAAGCAATGAGTGAGTCATTTGTAGCAGTATTGATGGGTTCAGATTCTGATTTACCAGTCATGGAGGCCAGTTTCGCCATCCTGCGCCAGTTGCAGATACCTTTTGAAGCCAAGGTAACTTCTGCCCACCGCACCCCGGCGGCAACCCATGAATATGTTTTGGATGCGGACGCCCGTGGTTGCGCAGTTTTTATTGCGGCCGCAGGTATGGCGGCCCACTTGGCTGGCGCAGTGGCGGCTAATACGGTGAAACCGGTTATAGGTGTGCCCATTGATGCGTCACTGGATGGTCTTGATGCATTGCTGTCTACGGTGCAGATGCCTGGCGGTATTCCGGTAGCGTGTGTGGCCATTGGTCGCGCTGGTGCCAAAAATGCGGGCTATCTCGCGGCACAGATTATGGCTACCGCAGACAGTGATTTGGCCCAGCGATTGCGCGAGACGCGAGCGGCAGACGCGGCTGCGGTGCAGGCTAAAGACGCTGCTTTACAGGAAAAGTTGCGCGATTAATGCAGTCGGTGCAGGACTTCCGGTTGCGGCAGGGATTGTCGTGTATCCACGCTGGCGGAGTCATTGCCTATCCTACTGAGGCGGTCTGGGGTTTGGGTTGTGATCTCTGGAATCAAACCGCGGTCACGCGCCTGCTGGCGCTTAAAGCCAGACCGGTCGAGAAAGGCCTTATTCTGGTAGCGGCGCAGATGAGCCAGTTTGACTGGTTACTGCATGACCTTCCAGCTGCCGATCTTGCGCGCTTGGGCGCAAGTTGGCCTGGGCCGGTTACCTGGTTGATACCCCATTATGATCGGGTACCCGACTGGATCTGTGGTGAACACGGGACAGTCGCCATCAGAGTAAGCGCTCACTCTACGGTTAAGGCGCTATGTAATGGGCTAGAGGGTCCTTTGGTTTCGACCTCAGCCAATGTGGCAGGGAGCCAACCAGCGCGCCATTTATTTCAGGTTGTGAAGCACTTTGGATTGCGACTGGATGGTGTGGTGCCCGGTGTCTTGGGCGATAGCGCTAATCCATCAGTCATCCGAGACTTGGCTTCAGACCGTATCTTTCGTCCTGGTTAGGAATTTGTGGCGGCCCTGTGCTTCGTCCCGCCGCCCGTGTGACCGGACCATACTTCAACGCAGGTAGAGCAGATGACTACAGATTTCAGCACAGCACCTAGAGAATACTTTCTCAATTTACAGGACCAGATATGCGCTGGACTTGCTGCCGCAGATGGCGCTGCCAGCTTTTTGACCGATGAATGGGAGCGCCCCGAGGGCGGTGGCGGCCGCAGCCGAGTGTTGACCGATGGCGCGGTGTTTGAAAAAGCGGGTGTGAACTTTTCCCACGTAATGGGTGCTTCTCTACCAGCCAGTGCCTCCGCTCAGCGTCCGGAATTGGCGGGTCGCAGTTATCAGGCCATGGGCGTGTCCCTGGTGATACATCCGCGCAACCCCTACATCCCGACATCACACGCCAACGTGCGCTTATTTATTGCCGAGAAACCTGATGCCGAACCGGTCTGGTGGTTTGGCGGCGGTTTTGATCTAACCCCCTATTATGGCTTTGAAGAGGACTGCCAGCATTGGCATACGGTTGCCGCCGCCGCGTGTGCACCGTTTGGTGAGGATGTGTATGACCGCCACAAGCAATGGTGTGATGACTACTTCTACTTGCCTCATCGTCAGGAACCACGTGGTGTTGGGGGCCTGTTCTTTGATGACTTGAATGAATGGGATTTTGATACCACGTTTGCCTACGTGCAGTCGGTTGGCGATGCTTTCTTGCCCGCCTATTTACCTATTGTGGAACGGCGCCGTGACGAGAGCTGGGGCGAGCGCGAACGACAGTTCCAGCTGTATCGCCGTGGCCGCTATGTAGAGTTCAATTTGGTCTATGACCGCGGCACCCTGTTTGGGTTGCAGTCCAATGGACGCACCGAAGCCATTCTTATGTCACTGCCGCCGTTGGTGCGTTGGGAGTACGATTATCAGGTGGAGCCAGGGTCGCCAGAGGCACGCCTGTACGATGTTTTTTTGCAGCCTAGTGATTGGTTGGCGGCGTGACAGAGTTGGACAAGTACGCCGTGTTCGGCAATCCAGTGCGCCACAGCCGGTCGCCCCAAATTCACACAGCGTTTGCGGCCCAGTTTGGCGACGAAATCCAGTATCGCAGTGTCTGTGTTGAACCCGGCGACTTTGCGCGTGCAGCCGATGATTTTTTTGCCGCCGGGGGGCGCGGTCTAAATGTTACTGTGCCTTTCAAATACGAGGCCTATGGCTACTCCACGACACGTAGCTCTGGGGCGGAGCAGGCCGGAGCGGTAAATACCCTGAGTCCCCTAACTGGCGGGCAATGTCACGGTGACAATACCGACGGTGTTGGGCTGGTACGGGATATGATCGCCAACCTTGGATGGACTCTGCGCGATCGTCGGGTGCTGTTACTGGGTGCTGGCGGTGCCGCCAGCGGCGTACTTGGGCCGTTGTTGCGGGAAAAGCCTGCAGCGCTGGTGGTGGTTAATCGCACCGCCGCGCGTGCGAACGATTTGGTGCAAAAATTTGCTACCCAGGGCCCTTTGAGCGGGGGTGGCTATGAATTGCTGGAGACACAGGACTTTGACCTGATCATTAATGCCACTAGCGCCAGTTTGGCCGGTGACTTACCGCCGCTGCCAGGCTCCCTGCTGAATATGCGCAGCTGCTGTTACGATATGATGTATGCAGTGGAGCCCACGGTTTTCATGCGCTGGGCCGCGGAAAATACCGCTTGGGCGATAGCCGACGGTCTGGGAATGTTGGTGGAACAGGCGGCGGAGGCGTTCTATATCTGGCGGGGGCAGCGGCCCCAGACGGGGCCCGTCATTACCGAACTACGCCAAGCTATGGAGGCAGGCTAAATGGTCAAACGTTTTATAGCAGGAGCGGTGTGCCCCCGCTGTGGTGAGCAAGACAAACTGCGCGTGGATATGGAGGCGGACACTCGCGATTGTGTGGCTTGTGGCTACACTGACGAACGCCCTTCAGACACCAAAGTTGAGGAGCCCAAGACCCGGGTCAACGCGCCCGTGCGTATTATGGACACGGTGGCGGAGCCAGTGACCCTGATCCCCGCCTCTAAGCCTGAGAAAGACTGAGCTCAGCAGTAAGGCGCAGCTCGATATCGGCATTTCTACTGAGACAGGGTAGCTCTTGCCAGGCGTTGGCAGCTGCTTGTTGCGGTTGGAACTCCGCGTAGCGTTGTTGTTCAAATAGGTGTTCACGGTCCACCAGTCTTTTTACCGTATGGTCAACCAGGCTATCGAGACGGTTGGCCAGTTCATCACCGATCAGGTGGTGGACAATTATATTGGCGCGCATCATATCCACCGGCAGTAGTGGCTGGTGAAAGTGGTGATTGTGGCGTTCGTTGACCTCTTCCAGCAGGCGCTGCGCCAGAAACGACTCATCCAGTAGTGCCAGTAAACCGCTGGCTTGGCTCAAGTCATCTGGCGGCGTAAGAAAATAGTCTTCTGCGATGTGCAGAAAGGGTGCCGCGTAGGCATAAGCCTTGGTGCGTCTGCTGATGGTGGTTGCACTGTCTATAAATTCAGGGACGTAATCGATATATTGCTCAACGAACCCAACCAGCCTCTGTGCCGGATGTGTCTCTGGCAGCAGCAAGCGCAGGCTTAACTCTGGCAGCTGTTCGCTAAAATAGTTTTGCAAAATGCCGGAGCGAGATTCCTCACGCTTGGCGCCTGCGATGATCTGCCGGATCGTGTCAGTGCCCATAAGCCATCAACCTGCAATCCTGAAACTTTAGCCTAGTACAAAACGCTGATTTAGCCAGCGGGGTCAAGCCAGCCGTGACGCCGACTGAGCTGCCAGTAGCACAGGCCCAGGCTGACGCCTCTGGCACCGTTAAACAACAAAAAGGCCGCCCACAAACCGTGATTCCCCCACGGTTGTAGCAGGTACCACGCCGGCAGATAGATCAGCAACAACGAAGCAACCATGGTCCACATCATGTAACGGGTTCTGGCAGTACCAATAAATACGCCGTCCAGCAGATAGGATGCCGCGGCGATCAGCGGTAGTGCCACCAGCCAGGGCTGATATTCCAATAGCAGTATTACGACTGCCTGATGACTGGTGAACAGGCTGAAAAGCTCCCCGCCAAACCAACCAAACAGCGCGCTCAGCGCCGCAGCGGAGAGCAGGCTCCATGCGCTGCAAGCCCATACCACTTCATAAAACAGGTCTAGCCTGCCGGCCCCGGCGGCACTGCCTGACAGGGCCTCGGCGGCGTAGGCGAATCCGTCCAGGCCATAGGCGGCAAACAACAGCAGGTTGAGAATAATGGTATTGGCAGCCAGCTGCTCCTCACCAAAGCTGGCGCTTTGGGAGGTGAAAAAGGCAAAACTGAAGAGCAGACAGCTGGTGCGAATAAACAGGTAGCGGTTGCTGTTGAGTAACTCCCGGTAATGCTGCCACTGTAGCAGGCGGGCGCGCTGCTCAGCCCCGAGCTGAAATTTCTGCTGCCGCAGCATTACCAGCACGGCAATCGCCAGGCCGCAGTATTCAGCACCAACGGTGGCGTAGGCCGCACCATCACTTTTCCAGTCCCATACCACGACAAACAGCAGATCCAGCGCAACATTGATCAGGTTGGTGCTGACCACAATCACCAGCGGCCAGCGCATATTCTGGCGCCCGATAAACCAACCGACCACGGCATAAGTCATAAGCACCGCCGGTGCGCTGTAAATTCTTATACGCGCGTAACTTTCTGCCAAGGGCGTCAAATCCGGTCCAGCCGCCATCCAGCCTAGCCCCAGGGTCAACCATAGTCGATGTGTCAAAATGACCAGCAGTGCCAGGATTAGCGCCAGAATAAGCGACTGCAGCAACACTTCCTGTTCCCGCTCGCGGTTGCCAGCGCCAACCGCGCGGGCAACCAGCCCCGTTGTTCCCATGCGCAGAAAACTGAAACCCCAGTAAAGAAATGACAACACCGCGGCACCCACGGCGACTGCCCCAAGATAGCGGGTATGCTCCAGATGTCCCAGAATGGCAGTATCCACCAGTCCGAGCAGGGGAATTGAGATGTTGGATACGATTGCCGGTAGGGCAATATCCCATATCTTGCGCTGTAGTCCCGACTCAGGCCGCATATCTTGGAAACTTGTCCTGCATCAAAACACTGTCACCCAAACCCCGTTTATAATCAGCGACTTACGATAATAGAACAAAGTAATTCCTGTAGTGTTCTTTACCATGAATTCGAGTATAATCGCCGCGTTTTGTCGCACCCTGCGTCAAAAAATAATTCAGCGCTCCTCACGCGCCGCTATCGTGGCGCGTTTGCAGTGTTATGCATAGCGCACTTGCGTGCAAACTTGCAGCTGTAAACTTGAATCTTCCTGTATGTGGCCTGGGCCTGATGCGGAATTTACGCAGGGGTCCGGTTAGCGGACAATGGGACAAAAATTCAAACTTCAATGAAGGGGACACGGGGAATGTGTTTTAAAGCGAAACGGCGATTGACGCTGGCGCTGAGTTCGATGTCGGCTTTGTTGCCACTGACGGCAGCGACGGCGTGGGCTCAAGACTCCAAGGTTAATGCAATCAATATGCCGGTCGGGGTAACAGAGGTCAGTGCCTCTATCTACGACTTGCATATGATCATCTTCTGGATCTGCGTCATCATCGGCGTATTGGTATTCGGAGTGATGTTTTACTCAATCTTTGCGCATCGTAAATCCAAGGGGGTCGTTCCAGCGACTTTCCACGAAAGCACCAAGGTTGAAATCGCCTGGACAGTTGTCCCTTTCCTGATTTTGTTAGCCATGGCTGTGCCTGCGACCAAAACCCTGATCGAAATATATGATTTCGACGATGCGGAGATGGACATTCTGGTGACCGGCTTCCAGTGGAAGTGGAAGTACGAGTATTTGCAGGAAGACGGTGAAAACCTGAAGTTCTTTAGCAATCTGCGTACCCCTCAGGACGAAATTTACAACGAAGAAGTCAAAGGCGAGCACTATTTACTTGAGGTCGACGAGCCTCTGGTAGTGCCAGTCGACACCAAAGTGCGTCTGCTGGTAACAGCCAATGACGTTATCCACTCCTGGTGGGTCCCCGATCTCGCGGTCAAGAAGGACGCGATCCCTGGCTTTATCAACGAAACCTGGTTCAAGAGTACTCAAGTGGGTATTTTTCGCGGGCAATGCGCCGAGCTGTGCGGCAAGGAACACGGCTTTATGCCGATTGTTGTCCATGTGGTCAGTAAGGCAGACTACGTCGATTGGCTGGCTACCAAGCAGTCTGAGGCTGCCGAAATCAAAGAGTTGATGGCACAGTCATTCACACTTGATGAGCTGGCTGAGCGTGGCAAGGGCGTTTATCAACGCTCCTGCCTGGCCTGTCATGGCGCTAATGGTGAAGGCGGTGTCGGTAAAGCAATTGCAGGCAGCCTGCTTGTAACTGGTGCAATCAATGGCCATCTTGATTCTGTTGTAAATGGCGTGCCCGGCACTGCGATGCAGGCCTTTGGGGGCCAGCTTAACGATGTCGATATGGCGGCGGTTATTACCTACCAGCGTAACGCCTTTGGCAACAACATGGGCGATATGGTTCAGCCCCTGGACATTTTCAACTTCAAGAAAGGCCAATAGGAGGACTTCGAGATGGGAGATCATCATCACGGCCCCGCCAAGGGCCTAAAGCGGTGGATTTTTGCCACCAACCACAAAGACATTGGAACCATGTACCTATGGTTCAGCTTCGCCATGTTTATTCTGGGCGGCTCTTTTGCGATGATTATTCGCGCCGAGTTGTTCCAGCCTGGCATGCAGCTTATCCGTCCAGAATTTTTCAACCAGATGACCACGATGCACGGCTTGATCATGGTTTTCGGCGCCATCATGCCATCGTTTGTTGGCCTGGCTAACTGGATGATCCCGATGATGATCGGGGCTCCGGACATGGCTCTGCCGCGTATGAACAACTGGAGCTTCTGGATTCTGCCACCGGCGTTTCTGCTGCTGGCGTCTACACTCTTCATGGAAGGCGGCGGCCCGGCGTTTGGCTGGACCTTTTACGCACCGTTGTCGACGACTTATGCGCCACCTTCGGTGACCTTTTTCATCTTCGGCGTGCACATTCTGGGACTGTCCTCGATTATGGGGTCGATTAACATCGTCGCCACGGTCTGGAACCTGCGTGCTCCTGGCATGACCTGGATGAAAATGCCGTTGTTCGTATGGACCTGGTTTATTACTGCCTATCTTTTGATTGCGGTGATGCCGGTACTGGCTGGCTTGGTCACCATGATGTTGATGGACATTCACTTCGGTACCAGCTTCTTCTCAGCGGCCGGTGGTGGCGATCCGGTACTGTTCCAGCATATCTTCTGGTTCTTCGGTCACCCTGAGGTTTACATCATCATCTTGCCGGCCTTTGGTGTGGTCTCGCAGATTATTCCTACCTTTGCGCGTAAGCCGCTGTTTGGCTATGACTCGATGGTGTACGCGACAGCGTCTATCGCGTTCCTGTCATTTATTGTCTGGGCGCACCATATGTATACCGTTGGTATGCCAGTGTCCGGTGAGCTGTTCTTTATGTATGCCACCATGCTCATTGCGGTGCCTACCGGGGTTAAGGTTTTTAACTGGATTAGCACGATGTGGCGCGGTTCGATGACCTTCGAGACGCCGATGCTGTTCTCTATCGGCTTTGTTGTCTTGTTTACCATTGGCGGATTCACCGGGTTGATGTTGTCCATTGCTCCCAGTGACTTCCAGTACCACGACAGCTACTTCGTGGTTGCGCACTTTCACTACGTGATGGTGGCAGGAGCGGTATTCTCAATGACTGCTGCTGTGTACTACTGGTTGCCCAAGTGGTGCGGACGCATGTACAACGAAACCATGGGTAAAACCCACTTCTGGATTTCGTTTGTTGGCTTCAACCTGGCGTTCTTCCCGCAGCACTTTGTCGGTCTGGCCGGCATGCCGCGACGGATTCCAGACTATGCCCTGCAGTTCACTGACTTCAACATGATGTCCAGTGTTGGCGCCTTCATCTACGGCGGCTCGCAAATCCTGTTCTTGTATAATGTGATTGCGACCATTGTTGCTGGCCAGCCGATCAGTGATGAGAAGGTCTGGGAAGGTGCTGAAGGCCTGGAATGGACTGTGCCGACACCGGCGCCGTTCCATACTTTTGCTGTTCCTCCTCAGGTCAAGTAATTAGCCATGCTGAAAGTGAGCGAAAATCCGACACTCGACATAACCTTCAAAATGGTGGTTGTGGCGGTGGCGATGTTCGCTTTCGTGTTTGTGGTTATGGTGCCTTTATACAATGTGCTGTGCGACGCGTTGGGAATTAATGGCAAGACTGGCGGTCGTTACGAGGCGGTACAATCGGGGGTTGATGAGTCACGGCAAATCAACGTGCAGTTTGTGGCTACCAATAACGACGGCATGCCCTGGAAATTTGAACCTTCTGAAACCATGATGAAGGTCAACCCCGGGGCTGCTAACAGCACGGTATTTCTGGCGCGTAATCCAATGCCAGATGCTATGGTGGGGCAAGCCATACCGAGTATTTCGCCAGCGCGAGCGGCCCAGTATTTTCATAAGACAGAGTGTTTTTGCTTCAACCAGCAGCCCCTCGAAGGTGAACAGAGCGCGGAGCTGCCGCTGCAGTTTATCGTCGACCGGGACCTGCCGCGCGATATTGGCACGATCACTTTGTCGTATACGATTTTTGATGTAACCGATATGGTAAAGGGCGCGGTAGCGACCCGATAACGGAGAATAATGATGTCCACTCAAGATAGTACAGGGCACGAAGAATATTACGTGCCGGAAAGCAGCGGCATGGCAATCAGTGCCACTATTGGTCTGGTGCTGAGTATTTTTGGGGCTGCTAATGTCCTCAATGACATGACCTTTGGCGAGCCTGGCGCTGAGACCAATTCCTGGACGATTTTTATCGTCGGTCTGTTCTGGTTCGCGGCTACGTTGTTCGTGTGGTTCCGCACCACCATTAGAGAAAACCGGGCGGGCATGAACAGCGCCCAGCTGAAAAAATCCTACGTGTTGGGCATGTTCTGGTTCATATTCTCTGAAGTGATGTTTTTCTTCTGCTTTTTTGGCGCGCTGTTTTACGTACGTGTGCTGGTCGGCCCCTGGCTCGCTGGTGAAGGCGAGGGCGGCACTATGAATTATCTGCTGTGGGAAGGTTTTGACTACAGCTGGCCGATGATGCAAACGCCGCAGGAAGCTGTGGGTGGAGCTGGCGCACAATTAATTGCCAATAATGGAGATTTCGTCAGCCCCCATACCAGCATGGCGTTCGGCGAAGTGGAGCACTGGTGGCATTGGCTGCCTATGTGGAACACCCTCTTGCTGTTGTCTTCCAGTGTGACCGTGCATATCGCGCACCTCGGACTGCTCGCCAATAATCGCAGCAAATTTAACATCTGGTTAGGTATTAGCGTACTTCTGGCGCTTGGATTTCTCTACCTGCAGTATATGGAGTACCACGAGGCGTATGTCCTGTACGGACTGACTTTGGATTCAGGTATCTATGGATCAACGTTCTTTATGTTGACTGGCTTCCACGGTTTTCACGTGGCCATGGGTATGACCATGCTGCTGATTCAGTGGTTGCGTTCAATACGGGGTGGACATTTTACTGCTGATGACCATTTTGGCTTTGAAGCGTCGAGTTGGTACTGGCACTTTGTCGATGTTGTCTGGGTGATGTTATTCCTGCTGGTCTATATTCTCTAGCAACTATTCTCCGTCCTGGGGGGCCACCGGCTTCGGTTGCTCCCAGGGTGCTTGAGACCCCAGTTGGCCTGTTGCGACACCGTAGACCACCACCAACATTAGGCTTGCAGCCAGGGTTACCCTGACACCTAACGAATTTACCGTGCCCCGTTTGTCCTTGTCGCCCTGGTCTGTCATCAGGAAATAGAAGCCGCTAAACAGGCTTATTGCCAGCGCAATGAGTAGTACAACGATGAGAACTTTGAGCAAAGTAATTACCTCCGGATTGAGGCGCGCATTATAGCGCAAGCCCATGAACCAAACAGCAACTTCAAAAAAGCTACTCTGGCAGGGCGATTGGCGCACTACGGTATTTGTCCTGGTGTTTGTGCCTATTTTTGTCAGCCTGGGATTTTGGCAATTACAGCGTGCCGAGGACAAGGTAGTCATTGCTGATACCTGGGCACTGCGTCAGACCGACGCTGCAGTGCCGCTGGCGCAAGTGAGTGAAGAGCCTGCTGAACTGGCCTATCGACGCGTTGTTATGCGCGGTGAATTTCTTCAGCAGCGTGATCTGCTGCTGGACAACCGAATGCTCAACGGCCGCTATGGCTTTGAATTACTGACACCACTGAGATTGGTGGGCAATGGACAGCTGGTGTTAGTCAATCGGGGCTGGATAGAAGGTGATCGGGCGCGCCGGACGCTCCCGCAGGTGGAGCCGGTGACGGGTGAGCAGATCCTTACTGGCACGGTTTACGTACCACCCGGAGACGCCTATACGCTGGGAGCTGAAGCATTTACCGAAAAAGGTCCGCAGGTATTACTGACGCTGGATATGGATGCCATTGGAGCCTATTTAGGTGAGCCAGTGTTTCCCTATACCGTGAGACTGGAGGCAGAGAGCCCGGCGGCAATGACGATAGATTGGCCGCTGCTTAATACCAGTCCGCAGAAGCACACAGCATACGCGGTGCAGTGGTTCAGTATGGCGGTAGCCTTATTACTGCTGTTTCTGATACGCAGTAGTAATGTCTGGGAATTATGGCGCGGGAGTGACCACAGTGAATGACGTGAAAAAAAGCAATCGTATGGTGTTGCTACTCATAGCGGGTTTGCCGGTGACTATGATTTTGATGGCGACCTGGCTCTGGGTTTATGTAGTCGATGGCGATATAGATATCGTACAGATTATGGGCA
Organism: Candidatus Litorirhabdus singularis; assembly: GCF_026262625.1. Taxonomy (GTDB): domain Bacteria; phylum Pseudomonadota; class Gammaproteobacteria; order Pseudomonadales; family Halieaceae; genus Litorirhabdus; species Litorirhabdus singularis. The sequence continues at coordinate 787,345 of NZ_SHNN01000001.1, read as the reverse complement.
CCGCTAACCGCGGCGAGCTGCTTGATCCGCCCCAGCCGTTGCAAGACCTGCAGTTACAGCTAGCCAGCGGTGAAGCGTATACGCCGGTGTCAGAGCTGGAACCGAGCTGGAAAATACTCGTTGTGGGCGGCAGTCTCTGCGCCACAGAATGCGAACAGGCGCTTTACTATACCCGCCAAATCCATACCGCTATGGGTAAGTATCAAAACCGAATAGAGCGGCTATATTTGCTGCCTGATGCTATCAATGCTGAGCGCCGCGCCGCAGAGCTGGCAGCTGAGCACCCTAAACTCAAAGTCCTGTATAATGCTGGCCCGGAACAGCTTGAGTTGGGCGTGGTGCGCCCCGATGGCGTGTTACCAGCTTATTATCTGGTCGATCCCCGGGGCTGGGTCATGATGTACTACCGTAGCGGCACTGACGGTAAAGAAGTCATGGCAGATCTGAAATTTTTACTTAAGAACAGTGGCGGCTGATGACAGAAACTTCCTCGCAACGTAAACCTACCTTCAAGCTGGCCTGCTTCGCAGTACTGCTCGCTGTTTTTGTGATCGTGCTGGGCGCGTTTACCCGGCTGGTGGATGCCGGGCTAGGGTGTCCGGACTGGCCCGGTTGTTACGGGCATGTTTTATGGCCAACCACCAGTGAGGATGTACAGGTAGCGGAACAGGCTTTTCCTGACGCCCCGGTGGAACATGACAAGACCTGGCCAGAGATGGTGCATCGCTATCTGGCTACATCGCTGGGCGTGTTTACTGTCGCGCTGGTAGTCACTGCGGTGCGCAACCGCCGGCCGGGTCAGCCCTTTAAGCTACCCTTGTTTCTGCTTGGCTTCATTATTCTGCAGGGCATGTTCGGTATGTGGACGGTGACGCTGAAGCTGTGGCCGCAAGTGGTGACGGCCCATCTGCTGGGCGGGTTTACCACCTTGAGCCTGCTATGGCTGTTGGTATTGAGATTGAACAATTCGCCTTGGCGAATCGCCGCTGGACGCTGGCAGCAACTGCAGTCTATGCGCAGCTGGGCCATTGCCGGGCTATTGATGGTGATCGTGCAAATAACCCTCGGTGGTTGGACTACCTCCAACTATGCGGACGTTGCCTGCCCCGATTTGCCCACCTGCCAGGGCCAGTGGTGGCCGGATATGGATGCGGGCAATGGGTTTAACTTCACTCAGAGCATAGGCCCCAACTACCTCGGCGGCAACCTGGATAATGATGCCCGGGTGGCAATTCACATGGGGCACAGGATCGGAGCGCTGTTCACGCTTGCTATCGTGGGCGCGTTGATTGTGCGCTTGCTGCGCAGTGGTCAAGCGGTGCTGGTGCGACAAGGTCAGATTATTGGCGTAGTTTTGGTGGTCCAGTTTATGCTTGGGCTAAGTAATATCTGGTTCAGCTTCCCGCTTTATGTGACTGTCTCCCACAACGCGGTGGGTGCGTTTTTGTTGCTCACCCTGGTGACTCTGAATTTTTATCTGCGCACAGCGCAGCGCACCGATTGATGTCCTCGCGAGCCTTGACAGTATTCGGTGCGCATTTGACACCAGCAGTTACGCAGACTGTGGGTCCGCGGTAGATGGAGCAGGTAATGTCCAGCATCGGTTGGCGGGATTATCTTGAGCTGACCAAGCCCAAGGTAGTCGCGCTGATGCTGCTGACATCGGTCATTGGCATGTTCATGGCGGTGCCGGGTATGGTGCCGTTGGATATATTGATATTCGGCAATTTGGGCATTGGTTTGTGTGCTGGCGCTGCTGCTGCGGTTAACCATGTGGTCGACAGTCAAATTGATATTGTCATGGCGCGTACCCGCAACCGGCCGCTGGCGCAGGGCCGTTTAAGCACCTGGCATGCATCGCTGTTTGCGCTGGCTATTGGTTTACTCGGCATGGTGCTCCTGCTGACCTTCGTCAATGCCTTGACCGCCTGGCTGACGCTGGCCTCGCTGGTTGGTTATGCTTTCATTTATACCTTGTTTTTAAAACGCGCCACGCCGCAGAATATCGTGGTCGGCGGCCTCGCGGGAGCAGCGCCACCGCTGTTGGGCTGGGTGGCGGTAACCGGTGAGGTGCATGGTCATGCGCTGTTACTGGTATTAATTATTTTTGCCTGGACGCCGCCACATTTCTGGGCGCTGGCCATAGCGCGTCGTGAAGAATACGCCTTGGTCGATATTCCGATGCTACCGGTCACTCACGGTGTCTCGTTTACCAAGCTGCATATTCTTCTCTACACCCTGATTATGTTTGCCATCACGCTGCTGCCTTTTGCCACGCTGTTGAGTGGGCCCCTATACCTGGTGGGAGCCATTATTCTCGGCGCTGGTTTCCTCTATTGGGCACTGGTGTTGATGTTTACGGACGATGAGACTGCACCCATGCAGACGTTCTACTATTCCATTGTTTACCTGATGTTCTTGTTTATCGTGATGTTGCTTGACCATTATCTTTTTCCCATTCAACACGGAGGTCTGATATGACGCAGTCACCATCGACGCTGCAGGCCAAGCAAAAACGCGGTATCGCGCTGACCGTACTGGGACTTTTGATTTTCATCGCCATTAGTATTGGCGGATTTGTGAATAAGGTTAACCAGCCGCGTGTGCTGACACCCTCAGAATTAAAGATCAACCGCGCTTTTTTGTTTGAAAAGCCGCGTATGCTGCCAGAGTTCGCGTTGACCGATCACCTCGGTCAGCCTTTTACCCCAACTAGCCTTGAGGGCGGCTGGACGCTGATTTTCTTTGGCTTTACCTATTGTCCCGATGTGTGCCCTACTACCATGGCGCAATTGGCAACGTTTATGGAATCGCTGGCAGGATTGCCTGAAGCTGAAGACACACGAGTGATTATGGTTAGCGTTGATCCAGCGCGCGATTCGGTGGAAAAACTGGCCGCTTATGTGCCCTACTTTAATCCCGACTTTGTTGGGGTCACTGGTGAGTTTCTGGAGGTCCATCGTTTTGCCACCAGTCTCAATACGCCGTTTCGTAAAGTGCCAGGCCAGGGTGAAGACTATCTGATTGACCACAGTGCCAACGTGGTGCTGATCAATCCGCGCGGCGACTTCCACGCCTTTTTTAAGGGACCGCTGGATCTTCCCAAAATGAAACTTACTTATCGCTCTATCCGCGCCGTATGGGAATGGGACTAGACGACCACACTTGCGCGCGTTTTGTGCGTGGTAATTGCCCCCTCAATACGGTTTAATCGCGACTCTTGTCAGCGCAGTAGCCAGGATTAATAACACTATGAGCGCACCTCTCGTTCTCGTCGACGGCTCTTCCTATCTCTATCGGGCATATCATGCATTACCCTCACTGACTAACTCAAAAGGTCAGGCGACCGGTGCGGTGAAGGGCGTTATTAACATGCTGCGGCGCCTGCAAAAAGACTATCCAGATTCCACTTTGGTGGCAGTGTTTGACGCTAAAGGCAAAACCTTTCGCGATGAGATGTTTGAGCAGTACAAGGCGCAGCGACCGCCGATGCCGGATGATCTGCGTGAGCAGATTGAGCCTATTCACGGCATAGTGCGAGCGATGGGTTTGCCGTTTCTCTGCGTTCCCGGCGTGGAAGCCGATGATGTCATCGGTACTTTGTCGGTTGCTGCCAGTGCCGCCGGTCAGCCGGTTGTCATATCCACTGGAGACAAGGATATGGCGCAGTTAGTGGATCACAACACCACGCTGGTCAACACCATGACCGATACCAAGCTTGACCCGGTCTCGGTGCAGGAAAAATTCGGTATTCCGCCTGAGTTGATCATCGATTTTCTGGCGTTGATGGGAGACAAGGTCGATAACATTCCCGGTGTGGCAGGAGTGGGTGAGAAAACCGCCTTGGCACTGCTGCAGGGCCTGGGCGGCATGGATGACATTTATGCCAATCTGGATAAGGTGGCTGATCTCGATTTTCGCGGCGCGAAAAAAATGGCAGACAAACTAATCGCAGACAAGGACAACGCTTATCTGTCCTATACGTTGGCGACTATTAAAACTGATGTCGAACTGGAGTTAGGGCTGGCAGATCTGGTGCCGGGCGAACCCGACCGCGAGCAATTGCTAGACTGGTTCACCCGTATGGAGTTTAAGTCCTGGGTTGATGAACTGGCGACGGGAGAAGAACCGGTTGAAATAGTAGCGGTCGACACTGATTACCAGACGGTGCTGGATAAGGCTGAGTTTGCGCGGTGGTTGGAGTTGCTGGCGGCAGCCGATCTGTTCGCTTTTGATACGGAGACCACCAGTCTTAATTACATGCGGGCGCAGGTGGTAGGGGTGTCGTTTGCCGTAGAGCCCGGCTGCGCCGCTTATGTGCCGTTGGCGCATGATTACGTTGGCGCGCCTGAGCAGCTCGACCGCGACTGGGTGTTGGAGCAGCTGCGACCCTTGCTGGAAGATGCGGAGCGAGCCAAGGTTGGCCAGAATTTGAAGTACGATGCCAGCGTATTGGCGAATCACGGCATTACGCTGAGGGGCATGGTATATGACACCATGCTTGAATCCTATGTGCTGGATTCCACGGGCAGTCGCCATGATATGGACAGTCTTGCCCTTAAGTATTTGGCGCGCAGCACCATACACTTTGAGGATGTAGCCGGTAAGGGCGCCAAACAGCTGACGTTTAATCAGGTGGCGGTGGAGCAGGCCGGTCCCTATGCCGCTGAAGACGCCGAAATTACTCTGTGCCTGCATCAAGCCTTGTGGCCTAAGTTGCAGGAACACGCGGGTCTGGTGCGGGTATTTGAAACGATAGAGCGGCCGCTGATACCGGTGCTGTCCAAGATAGAGCGCACCGGTGCGTTGGTTTCTCGAGAGCTTCTGCTGCAGCAAAGTGGTGAGCTGGGCACTCGATTGGGTGAACTGGAGCGCGAGGTGCATGAGCTGGCCGGTGGCGAGTTCAATCTGGGTTCGCCCAAACAATTGGGTGAAGTGCTGTTCGAGAAGCTGCAGTTGCCGGTGATCAAGAAGACCCCTAAAGGTGCACCATCAACCGCGGAAGAAGTGTTGGCGGAGCTGGCGCTGAACTACCCACTGCCCAAGCTGCTGTTAGAGTATCGCAGTCTGAGCAAACTCAAATCGACCTACACCGACAAGTTGCCGGAAATGATTAATCCGGATACCGGGCGTATCCATACCTCTTATCACCAGGCAGTGACTGCGACCGGGCGCCTGTCATCGAGCGACCCGAACCTGCAGAACATTCCCATTCGCAGTGCCGAGGGGCGGCGTGTCAGGCAGGCCTTTATCGCGCCGCCCGGTTATCAGGTGGTGGCCGCCGATTATTCCCAAATTGAGCTGCGCATTATGGCGCACCTGTCGGCGGATCCGGGGTTGATTGAGGCGTTTAAGGCCGGTCTGGATGTGCACCGTGCCACCGCTGCTGAAGTATTTGGTATGCAGCTGGAACAGGTTTCTGATGACCAGCGACGTAAGGCCAAGGCGATAAATTTTGGGCTCATCTACGGCATGTCGGCATTTGGTCTGGCGCGGCAGCTGCATCTGGGACGCAACGAGGCGCAGGAGTATATTGATCTTTATTTTGAGCGCTATCCGGGCGTCCAGCGCTATATGGATGATACTCGCGCGCTGGCTCATGAAACCGGCTATGTTGAAACTCTGTTTGGGCGTCGTCTCTACCTACCGGAAATCAACGCGCGCAATAAAATGCGGGTGCAGGCTGCGGAGCGTACCGCTATCAACGCGCCTATGCAGGGCTCTGCGGCTGATATTATAAAGCTGGCGATGCTGCGAGTAGACGATTGGCTGAACGCCGGTGCAGTGGATGCGCGGATGATTATGCAGGTGCATGATGAATTAGTGCTGGAGGTCGCCGATGACCAGATTGATCTGGTGCGTGAACGTCTGGCCAGCGAAATGTCAGCCGCCGCAGAGCTGGACATTCCGCTGTTGGTAGAAGTTGGCGTCGGTGCCAATTGGGATGAGGCGCACTGAGCGCCCGTCGCTAGCAGGACTCGATTGTGTCTGCTTCCATGACGCTGGTATCGGTCAGCCAGTGGTTGAGGACTTTGTGTAGCTCATCAAGGCCGCTGCGCTTGAGAGCCGAAAACAACTGTACGCTGACTGACTCGCCATAATCTGCGAGTTGCGCCCGTACCTGCAGCAGGGTGCTTTTTGCCGGGCCTTTTTTCAACTTATCGGCCTTGGTCAGCAGAATATGGACGGGCATTTCCGCTGCAACCGCCCAATCCAACATAGTCTGATCGAACTCCTGTAGCGGACGCCGTACATCCATCATGAGGACCAGGCCACGCAGACTCTGGCGCTCCTGCAGATAGGCCTCAAGGTGTTTGGTCCATTCCAGTTTGACCTTAAGGGGCACCTTGGCAAACCCGTAACCGGGAAGGTCGACCAGCCGCTGGGTCTCGCTGAGCTCAAAAAAGTTGATCAGCTGGGTGCGACCTGGCGTCTTGGAGGTACGCGCCAATTTACGGTTGCCGGTAAGGCAATTGATGGCGCTGGACTTGCCGGCGTTGGAGCGTCCGGCAAAGGCTACTTCCCAGCCTGAGTCCGGTGGGCATTGGCTGAACTTACTGGCGCTGGTCAGAAAGGTTGCAGCATCGTAACGGGGCCGCGCGAGCCTGAGCTCCTCGGTTGTTTTAGTTGGCTTTTTTGCATCGGTCATGTCGTATATAATGCCACAGTTTACTGGTCCATAACCTCAATTAGCGCCAACCCCTTTGGTGGGCGCACCCGTTAGGAGTTAATCATGCACAAGCTTATACTGGGGCTAGCCCTGAGCTTAGCGTTTACTGGCGCTGCCGTCGCCGACGAAATTACTGCGATTTATGACAAGAGCTGCAAGATCTGCCACCAGGCTGGAGTAGCCGGTGCACCCAAGACAGGAGACGCTGCGCAGTGGGCTCCACGGTTGGAAAAAGGCATGGACGCGTTAGTGATGTCCGTGCAGAACGGCATGGGTGTTATGACTGCTAAAGGTATGTGTTTTGACTGTTCCGCTGATGACTACAAGGCACTTATTAAGTATATGGCTGAGGCCAAATAGGTTTGATGAGCGCCCCTTGAAACTGCAATTCTTTGGAAATTACATGAATAAGATAACCTTAAGTCTGGCTCTGCTGTTGAGCTTCACACCCGCTGTTTTTGCTGGTGACGCTGCTGCCGGTAAAGATAAGTCTCTGTCCTGCTCGGCGTGTCACGGTGCTGATGGCAATAGCGAGGTGCCAATGTGGCCCAAACTAGCGGGTCAGAACGAAAAATATCTGATCAAGCAGCTCCATGACATCAAGTCTGAGGCCCGTCCCGTGCCGACTATGGCCGGACAGCTGGACAATATGAGCGACGAGGATATGGCAGATATCGCTGCCTGGTTTTCGAGCCAGACAATCACCGGTGGTCAGGCAGACCCGGACAAGATTGCTATCGGCGAAAAGATCTATCGTGCGGGTAATAGCGCTCGTGGCGTAGCCGCCTGTGTGGCATGTCACTTGCCGCGTGGCAATGGTCTGGCTCCGGCTGGTTTCCCATCACTGGCAGGGCAGCACGCGGAGTATATTGCTGACCAACTGCGGAGTTTTCGCAGCGGTGCTGAAAACACCCTCGAAGAAGACCCGAATGCGCGTACCAATGATGGCGATAGCCGGATTATGCGAGATATTGCTAGTCGCATGAGCGACAAGGAAATAGACTCGGTTGCGAGTTATATCACTGGTCTTTACTAGAGCTGGAGAAGTTACTGTGAGAAATTTGCTACTGTCGCTGAGTTTGATTCTGCTGGTGCCTCTGGCTGCCTGTGCTCAGGATGTCGCTTATCAGGAGGGAGAGCACTACGACCTGGTCAGTCCTGAGTTGCGAGGTCGTGACCCTGCCAAAATCGAGGTATTAGAATTTTTCTGGTACGGCTGTGGACATTGTTACAATTTTGAACCACTGCTGACTCGCTGGAAGAAAACCCTGGCCGATGATGTTGATTTTGTTGGTTCGCCTGCCGTCTGGCGGCCGCCTATGGACTTGCATGCCAAGGCCTACTACACGGCGCTGGCACTGAACGTATTTGATACGATTCATCCGGCGATGTTCGCTGCTATGAACGTTGACCGTAATCCGCTGCGTGCCGAGGGAGACATAGCCGCGCTGTTTGCAGCCAATGGCGTGGCGGCGAAGGATTTCACCAATACGTTTAATTCTTTCGGTATTAATAGTCAGATGCAGCAGGCAGAATCGCGCGCTCGAAGCGCTAAAGTCAGTGGCACTCCGGAGCTGTTGGTTGCGGGCAAATACCGCGTCACCACCGGCAAAGCCGGCAGTCAGGCGGGTATGCTGAAAATAGCTGACTATCTTATTGCCAAGGAACGCGCTGCGCGTCAGTAGTGAGAGTGGTGTTGGTTAGAAGGGGCCGCTTAGCGGCCCTTTTTTATGCGCGGGTTTCAGGCCCGGAGTCCGCGGAATTGGCCTAGATTTCGAGCCATTGCGGCGTTGGTAGTCCCTTGTTACGCAGGAACACCGGGTTGAAGAGTTTGCTCTGATAGCGCTGTCCGTAGTCACACAGAATGGTGACGATGGTGTGTCCGGGTCCCAGTTTTTTAGCCAGTTGGACGGCACCGGCAATATTGATGCCACTGGAACCGCCTAAACACAGTCCCTCCTGCTGGAGCAGGTCAAATACGTAGGGCAAGGCTTCGGCGTCGCTAACCCTAAACGCGTGATCAACGCGAGCTGCGGCGAGGTTGTCGGTAATATGATTGATACCGATACCTTCCATGATAGAGGTGCCTTCGGCCTTGAGCGCGCCGTTATTGTAGTACTCGAAGAGAGAGGCTCCGTCGGGGTCGGCGACGCCAATGGCTATGTCCGGGTTATGTTCTTTGAGATTGTTGGAAACGCCAGAGAGGGTGCCTCCGGTACCCACCGCGCAGATGAAGCCGTCGACTTTACCGTCGGTTTGCTGCCATATCTCCTCGCCCGTTGTGCGCGCATGCACTTCCATGTTGGCGAGGTTATCAAATTGACGTGCCCACACGGCACCCTGGGGATGTTTACCCGCTAGTTTCTCCGCCAGTCGGCGTGCGGTATGCACGTAGTGTCCTTCATCGGCGTAGGAGGCCGCAGGCACCAGATGCAGTTCGGCGCCCAGTAGTTCCAGCGTGTCAATTTTCTCCTTACTCTGGGTCATCGGCATGACCACGACACTTTTGTAGCCCAGCGCATTGGCCAATAGTGTTAGTCCGATGCCGGTATTCCCGGCAGTACCTTCCACAATGCAACCACCCGGTTCGAGCTGTTGCCTGGCCACCGCGTCTTCAATGATGCCCAGTGCGGTGCGGTCTTTGACGGAACCACCAGGGTTGAGAAATTCGGCTTTGCCATAGATTTCGCACCCGGTCATCTCGGAAGCCTGGCGCAGCCGTAACAGCGGCGTATTGCCAATCAGCTGGGTCACGTTCGCGGCTTGTTTCACAATTCCATACTCCGGTGCTCAATTAACTGCGGCAGTATCTCATGAGGTCTTGAGCAGACGCCAGATCAGTAATAGTGACAGGCCGCTGGTAGCCATGATGACGTAGGTCATGGGGGCTGCACTGTCGATCAGTAGTGCGCCGACCAGCGCACCCGCTACCGATGACAGGCCCATCTGAATAAAGCCCATTAAGGCTGACGCGGTGCCTGCCATATGTGGGAAGGGGCGCAAAGCCGCGGCCATGGCATGTGGCAACATGATGCCCAACGACATCGAGAATAGCGCCATGGGCACTATGATACTGGCTGGCGCTGGCGCCAAGGCATTGGCGGACCACATCAAGACCGCAGCTGTGAAACCGATTCTGGCACCAAGCCACATCACCTGTTCGGGCTTGTTGCCGTGGATCAACCGCGTGCTAAAGGCATTGCCTGCCATATAGCCGGCTACGGTGGGCAGGAACAGCAGTCCAAAATAGCGCGTCGGTACACCCATCATGTCGACGAAAATAAAACTGGAGCCGGATAGAAAGCAGACCATGCCCGCATAGAGTAGGGAGCTGGCGCAGGTGGTCGCCATAAACCTGCGGTGACGTAATAACTCCAAATAATTGCCGGCAATTCTGCGCGGGTGCAGTGATTGCTGGATCGGAAGCGATTCGGGCAGTTTTAGAATCACAAAAATAATGGATATCAGAGAATACAGGGCCAGCAGGTAGAAAATGGCCGACCATGTCCACCATTCCAGCATCAGTCCACCCACGGTGGGAGCTATCGCCGGAGCCAGCGCCATAATCATGGCGATATAGGCCAGTGCCTTAGCGGCGCCCATAGGTCCAAAGACATCACGGGCGATGGCACGACCCAGGGTCGGCCCTACACAGGCCCCGATACCCTGGACAAAGCGCCACATGATCAATTCATTGATAGTGGCAGCCTGGGCGCAGGCAAATGAGGCAGCGATGAACAGAGCAACGCCACCGATCAGAACCGGTTTGCGCCCATAGCGATCCGCCAGCGGTCCGCATACCAGATGGAACAGGGCAAAACCGAGCAGGAAACTACTGATTGTGAGCTGTACGCGGGCGTTATCGGTAGCAAAGTCATCGACCATACCGGGCAATGCCGGTAGGTACATATCGATAGTGAGCGGTCCCAGGGCGACCAAAGAGGCCAGCAGAACCAGTAGGCCGGGAGATTGCTTTATAGGGGATGAGTGCGTCATGGGTGCGCGATGCTAGCACATCCATGACCGCGGCGCGGTCGCGCCGCGAGCTTTGTCGGGCTTACTTCTCGAACTGCAGTACGGTCTTCCACCACAGCTTGGGAAACAGGATTTTCCAGATCTGGAGCAGGCGGGCTTCGCCGGGATAGATGACATCTTTGCCTTTGGCCAGGCCTTTCTCGATGGCATCAATCATTTTCTCCGGATCGGCCAGGCGACCGCTGCTCTGTGCCTGCAGAATGCTGCCGGGAGTATCCGTACTGATGGTCTGTTCAATCAGCGCGGTGTTTACCGCGGGTGGGCAGACCAGGTGAATCTTGACCGCGCTGGTGGCCCGAATCTCGTTCTGTAGGCATTCTACGTAGGTGTTAACGGCTGCCTTGGTGGCGCAATAGGCGCCCATTTTCGGCACAAAGGCATAGCCGGCAATAGAGCCGAACAGGACCATAGTGCCGGAGTCACGCTCCATCATCTTGGGCAATAGCGTTTTGATCATATAAATAGTGCCGAAGAAGTTGACCTGGAACAGAAACTCAACTTTCTCCACGCTGTGGTCCGCCAGCGCGTGCGCGGGCATCAGGGCTGCGGCGTGGACCAGCAGGTCTACCGGGCCCAGCGCTGCCTCTACTTCGGCTATTCGCGCTTGAATATCGGACTGGCTGGAAATATCGCAACGAAAGGCGGTGATATTGTCGGTGGCGGCGGTCTCAGCCATGCCCTCTTCATTGAGGTCGAAGATGGCAACTGTGGCACCCTGTGCTGCCAGGCGACGGGCGTATATTTGCCCCATACCACTGGCTCCGCCGGTGACCAGCGCAACTTTCCCCTGCATGGACTCGCTCATACGTTCTCCTATTAACTAATAGTCTGTAGTAAGGAGGGCGATGATACCTGCGTGACTAAACCCTGACAACCAGTGCCTAGCGCTGCAACTGTTGCTGTCTGAAGGTGTCTGCGATATCCGCACAGCGTTGTTCCAGCTGCGCTGTTTTACGCAGTTGTGTATCTAAAGCCGGGCTTAAGGGCTGTTTCTGGCTGAGGAATGCGACCAGGGCCTTGGCGTTTTGCTGCGAGCAGTTGGTAGGAATCAGATAGGGCGACAGGTAGCGCATAAATTGCTGGTCTCGAGATTGGTCCAGGTGCTCAAGCTCAGTGAGCAGAAGCGCGGCTGACATTTCGTGCCGCTGTGGAGCTGGATGCAGATTCTGCAGGATGATGCGGCTGTGGTTGAGGCGATAGTTGTCGTCGACGCGCAGCGCCTGCTCCCGCCACGTGGCTTTTTCGCTGCGTGGAGCCAGCGCCACCTGTGCAGCCAGATAACGCCGCTGACCGTTGTCAGAATTGTCGCGGCGACTTTCCTGTTCGATTAGCTGCTTGCAGCCGGAACAACGGTATCCCGCCAACTGACGCAAGGCATTCCAGCGCCGGTCCTGATCTAGCTCAACGCCGTCAACGCCGGGTTCTTCCAATAGGCTGCGCAGACGGTCTAGCGCCTTAGCGTTGCTGGCAGCTCGAATATAACCATCAAGCCAGGTTTTGCGGGCGTCACCGCGCTCCCTTTGTACAGCGCGCCACATCAATGGTTCCAGAACGCGGGCACTGCGCTGATGTTCCTCATAGCCACCGGGCATTATTTCCAGCCAGGCATAACTGCGGGCAACGGTGCCGAGAATACTGCCGACCAGACGTAGATTGGATTCACCAGCCAGGTTGGCCTCGACAATTTGCAGGTACTGCGCCAGCGACAGGCGACGGTCCTGAACCATGGCCCATAGGTCCTGCCATAACATCGCGCGCTGCAGCGGCTGCGCGACAGTATTAATATGATGGCGGACCACATTCAGTGAGCGTGAGTCTAGATTGACCTTGATATAGGCCAGGTCGCGATAGTTTGGATAGACCAGATCCGGACAGTCTTCTCCATTGACGCTGGCAACACTGGTGCGCTGGGAGCGCAGCAAGACAGGAATACTTTGGCGCAGCTCCAGCTTTCCGGCGCGCTTGTCATACAGCGCAACCTCTAACTGATGTTCGCGCAGTACCGGGTGCTCTGTGGGTGCCGATTGGATTAACTCCAGAGAGCGGATCTTACCGCCGCGGCATTGCAATCTGGCTTCAACCGAGTTCAGGCCGGGTTGGCGCAACCACTGGTCGGTCCATTCATCCAGCGGTGTTGCGGCGGCGGCAGACAAGCTGCTCATAAAATCTTCCAGAGTGGTATTTCCATAGGCGTTGGCGGCCAGATAGTCGCTGACGCCGCGCTGGAATACTTCAGCGCCCAGCCGTGCGTGCAATTGTTTGAGCGATGCTGCACCTTTGCCGTAGGTGATGCCGTCAAAAATGTTTTCGGCTACGGCGGTATCTGCCACCGGCAAGTCTATTGGGTGAGTGGTAACCAACTGGTCCTCGGCGTAAGCCCATTGCTTGAAGCCCAGCAAAAAGTCCAGTCCGGCACCGTCGAACTCTGGCTGCGGCTCCAGTGCTAAATAGGCCATTAAAGAGGCGAAGCTTTCATTCAGCCAGAGGCCATTCCACCAAACCATGGTCGTCAGGTCGCCAAACCACATATGCGCCATTTCATGGTAGATAGTCTTGGCCAACGACTGCTTCCGCAGCAGTGTCGGCTCGGTGCGATGGATGAAACGTTCACTGAAGGTGACGGCGCCGATGTTCTCCATGGCGCCATGGTTAAAGTCCGGCACCAGCAACTGGTCGTACTTGAGAAACGGGTAGGGGAACTTAAAATAGTCGTCAAAAAAGTCAAAGCCACGGCGGGTGTAATCAAACCAGAGCTCGGGGTCGATATACTCTGCCTGAGACTGACGGGCCAACAGCCGCAAGGGGTAGCGAAAATCCGCGTCTTCCCAAACTCGATAATCGCCCGCATGCAAAGAGAAAACATAGGAACTCATTATCGCGCTGGTCGGAAACTGCCATATGCGTTGTTCGCCGCTGGCGTTGATATTCGACTCCCGCACGCTGCTGACCACCAGCCATTCGGCCGGTGCGGTTACCTGCAATGTGAAGCTGGCTTTAAGGTCAGGCTGGTCAAAGTGCGGAAACACCCGGTTGGCGCCCCAGGGCTCGAGATTGGTATACAGGTAGATCGCGTCGTCGAGCGGGTCCTGATAGCGGTAGAGGCCAGTGCCATCGCGGCTGTAAGCATGGTCATAAGTGATCGTCAGGCGATTGCTGCCCGCACGCAGATAGCGCTCATTCAGGCTGATGAATGCGCCGTTGTAGGAGAACTTTGTCTCCTCGCCGTTTACCGTCAACTGGTGTATCTGGCCGTCATGAAAATCTATAGTGAGCGGGGCACCACTGGCCTGATAGTCAAACTCCAAAATGGCCTCGCCGGCGAAGCGGGTCGGCGTAGCTTCCAGAGTAATAGCCAGCGTATAGCTGAGGTTGGAAACGCTCGCGGCACGCCGTTGTGCTTCTATCTCTGACAGCCAGCTGCCGGCCTCGCGTTGAGGTAGCGGGTTGGGTTGCTGGGGCATCTCACTGCAGCTGGCGCAAAACCCTATCAGTGCCAACAGCAGAAGTTGGCGTACGGAAACTCCAGGCATGATATTCAGCTCCCGCCGCTAATGTGGTCGAGGGGTAACTCGGTACGGCTTATAACTCGTCGCAAAACGAAACTGGAGTGCACACCAGTAACACCTTCAATACGAGTCAGCTTGCCCAATAGGAACGCCTCGTAGTACTCCATGTCGGGTACTACAGCACGCAACAGGTAATCGGCGGACTGGCCGGTCACAACGCTGCACTCGATAACTTCGTGAAAGTCGCGTACCGCTGTTTCGAAATTCTCGAAGCGTTCCGGTGTGTGACGGTCCATGGTGATGCCAATAATAGCGGTTAACTTGAGGCCTAGTGCCGATTGGTTAAGTAGGGTGACATGACGCTCTATAATGCCCGAGTCCTGTAGTCGTTTGACTCGGCGTGAGCAGGGTGTCGGCGACAGTCCTACTGCATCTGCCAGTTCCAGGTTGGTGATACGACCGTTGCTTTGCATCTCCTGCAGGATGCGACGGTCAGTACGGTCGAATTTCATTGCAACAATTCCTCTAAATGGACTGCGACACAGCGACCGAGCGCGTCCAGGTTATAACCGCCTTCCAGCGTCGACACCATGCGGCCAGCGCAGTAACGCTGTGCCAGGTCTTTAATGAAGCAGGTCAACCAGCGGTAGTCTGCGTCTTCCAGACACAGACCGCCAAGCGGGTCCTCGCGGTGGGCGTCAAAGCCGGCAGAAACCAGTATCAACTCTGGTCTGTGTGCGGCCAGAGCGCGCGACCAGTCAGCCTCTACTTGCAGCCTAAAGGCTGCGCCGGCGGTCTGTTCTGACAGGGGTGTTAGTACAATATTAGGTCGTTCTAGCTGATCATAGCGGCCAGGATAAAACGGGAATTGGAAACTGCTGCATACCAGTACTTCCGGCCGGTCCTGAAAGATTTGCACCGTACCGTTGCCGTGATGCACGTCAAAGTCCAGGATCGCGACTCTTTCCACTCCCAGATTGAGCGCACGCTCGGCGGCCAGTGCGACGTTATTGAAGATGCAAAACCCCATGCCCGCCGCCGCTTCTGCGTGGTGTCCGGGCGGGCGCACCGCGCAAAATGCATTGTCAGCCGTGCCGGCGATCACTTGTTCCACGGCTTCAATCGCAGCCCCGGCAGCGAGTCTTGCGGCGCGCAGGCTGTGGCGATTTATAGAGGTGTCAGGGTCGATGCGGGCGATGCCCTCGCCCGGCCGTAATTCCGCCAATCGATCAATGTAGTGGCGCGGATGCACTCCGGCGAACAGTTCGGCGTCAATCTCACCTGCTTTGCGACGCAGCAGCTGGTTCGCCCATGTGGTTTGCTCCAGCGCCTGCTCAATACTGGCCAGACGCTCTGGGCTCTCGGGGTGATTGTCCAGCATTACGTGTCGCTGGCAGTCCTGATGGCTGATTAGTAAGGTGGTCACGGCCACAGTTTAGTACCATATGTCCCGCACAAGCCAGTTCCAGCGTGGACAACTGGCTTGTTCCGCAACAGGAGTGAGCAGGAAACATGGGCGAAACAACATTGGCTGTAGAATTTTCCGATATTGAGGCCGCGGCAGAGCGTATTGCTGGCCTGGTGCACCGCACCCCGGTGCTGACCAGCTCACGGCTCAATGAACACTGTGGCTCGGACTTGTACTTTAAGTGCGAAAACCTTCAAAAGGCCGGCGCCTTCAAGGCGCGCGGTGCCTCCAATGCGGTCTATTCCCTGGCAGAGGCTGACCTTGCCGCCGGCGTTGCAACGCATTCGTCGGGTAATCATGGCGCTGCGCTGGCCATGGCTGCCGCGAGCCGAGGTATCGGCGCTCATATTGTAATGCCGGAAAATGCGGTAGGCGCCAAGCAGGAGGCGGTAGCGGCGTACGGTGGGTCGATTATCAAATGCGAGTCCAACCTGCCAGCGCGTGAAGCCATGCTGGAGCAGGTGGTGGCAAAAACTGGCGCCGGCGTAGTGCATCCGTATAACGATGCGCGGGTTATTGCGGGTCAAGGTACGGTGATGTTGGAATTATTGGAGCAAATAGCCGAGCTTGATGTGGTGGTGGCTCCAGTTGGCGGCGGCGGCTTGCTATCGGGATTAGCTTTGGCGGCTAAGTCACTGCGGCCGTCGATAGAGGTGGTTGGTGCTGAACCGGCCGGCGCGGATGACGCTTTTCGTTCCTTTGGTCTGGGCCGCCTGATTCCGCAAGATAATCCGCAGACGATAGCGGATGGTTTGCGCGCTGGTCTGGGCGTACTTAACTTTCCGATTATCCAGCGCCATGTCGATACTATTCTTACCGTCACTGAGCAGAGCATTGTGGAAGCCATGCAGTTGCAATGGAGCCGCCTGAAAACCGTGACTGAGCCTTCTGGGGCGGTTAGTTTTGCTGCCGTGCTGGAGCATCCCGAACGTTTTCGCGGCCGCCGGGTGGGGGTGCTCGTGAGTGGTGGTAATGTCGACTTCGATAATCTGCCCTGGTGAACACTATGAATCAATGTCAGCCCTTTCATCTGGCACTGCCAGTAACCTCTTTGGAGCAGTCCCGCCACTTTTACGGCGAGCTGCTGGGCTGTGCTGAGGGGCGTAGTTCGGAGCGATGGGTCGATTTTAATTTTTGGGGTCATCAGTTGGTCGTGCACCTGGTAAGCCCGGAGCAGATGTCCTCAGTGGCTACCAACCCGGTTGATGGTGAAACGGTGCCAGCGGCGCATTTTGGCCCGGTATTACCCTGGGCTGATTTTATGCCGCTGGTCGATCGGCTGCGCGAGCGCGGCGTGGAATTTGTGATAGCACCGACAGCTCGATTTGCAGGACGCAGGGGAGAGCAAATGACGCTTTTTGTAAAGGACCCCAGTGGCAATCACCTGGAATTTAAGAGTTTTCGCAATATCGAGATGTTGTTTGCTCGCGACGGTCTCGATTATCCTTGAATAGAAGGGCGCATCCCCCGCTATAACTGGGCGGCCGGCTGTGCTTATAATGCAGTCTGATTATCAGCGGAGATAATAATGGAAGCTGTAGCTTTAGTAACGCTGTTGGTGGCACTTGAGTATTTCTATCTCGCCATCATGGTTGGCAAGGTTCGCACGGAAACGGGCATCTCTGCTCCAGCGATCGTGGGCAATGAAAAATTTGAGAGAGTTTTTCGAGTTCAGCAAAATACGCTGGAGCAATTGGTCATATTCTTTCCTTCGCTGTGGATATTTGCCTATTACCTGAGCGCGGAAATAGCCGCAGCATTGGGGGTGGTGTTTTTGATAGGGCGGATTATGTATGCACGTGGTTACGTCGCTGATCCTGGACGCCGGGCACCGGGGTTTATCATTGGTAGTCTGGCGACATTGGCGCTGCTATTGGGTGGTATGACCGGGGCATTTCTGGAATGGCTTTAATAGCGAAACCTCGGGCACTGTGCCGTTGGCGCCGGCTCAGATAGGGCGATTGCAGTGACCAGGGGGGCAACTACGAGCAATTACTGTAGCGTCAGCCCCGGCAAACGATGAGTGCGTCCCCTCCGTCCAGCGCTTGGCTGCAATGGCTGAAGCGACCCTTTCTGACGGTTTTTTCATTGCAGGGCTTCCAGCGACGGCGCGAATTTGACGGCGATCGTTTTGAGCAAGTGATGGTGAACAACCGTAGGGTCGCCTACCGTTACGTGTTGATGGCGATCGCGGTGATGCTGGCCCCCATTGATGCGCATAATTTCTACGCCGGACACTATATCCCTGCCTTCGCCGGGCTCTTTCTGCTGGCATTGTTTCTGTTTAATATCGTTTTGTTGGCGCGAGACCGTGAGCCGTTTCTGTCACCACCAACGGTCTTATTAATGACTCTGTTTTTGGTGCTGCTGTCTCTGGCCTATGGTCTTAGCTACAACCTTTACTGGATTTACCCGCTGCTAGTGGCGCTGCCAGTATTGCTAAAGACGCGTGTTTCGGTCTGGCTCGGTATATTGGTTGGCGTGGTGGTGACGCCTTTTGTGTTTATGCGCTTTGACAGCAGTACCGCCATTATAGTTTGTATGAGCATGGTGCACACCTGGTTGATCAGTGCCTGGTTAATGTTTGCGGTTTCGGAGCAGTCTCGTCGACTCAGTGAACTGGCGATCACCGACCCATTGACGGGGGCTTTTAACCGCCGTCATCTGCAGCGAGAGGCGCGCAAAGCTTTCAAGATTTGGCGCAGTGAAGGGCGGCCGGCAACGCTGTTGCTGTTAGACGTTGATTACTTTAAAGATGTTAACGACAGCTTGGGACATGATGCGGGCGACCGTGTTCTGTGTAGCATTGTTGATATTATTTGCGATCGCACGCGGCAAAAAGATGCTGTATTTCGCTATGGCGGAGAAGAATTCGTGGCTTTGCTGCTGGAAACGGGTGAGGCGGATGCGATTCAAGTTGCCGAGGATATCAGGACCGCGGTGCTTGCCGCTGATGTGGCGCCTACTCTTGAGACTACGGTGAGCATTGGAGTCTGCGATGTGACTCAGGCGAAGAGCATTGATCACTGGCTGAGTCAGTGTGACCGCGCGCTGTATCAGGCCAAGGCGGAGGGGCGCAATCGAGTGGTTATTGCTACTCCTGGCGCTGTGCAGGGTCGCCATGTCTGAGGTGCTAATCCAGCTGCGGGTGCCAAACGTAACGTCTGTAACTGGAGGAGGTTGGCGAGTGGTTTTGAAAAGGTTACTGCCGGTATGCTTATGCCTGCTTTTGACAAGCTGCAGCAATGCTTTTGTCTATAATCAGTTGGACTGGCTGATTCCCTGGTATATGGGGGATTACGTCAATCTGACCCGAGACCAAAAAAAGTCTCTGAAACAAGAATTACAGCCCCTGCTGCAGTGGCATCGTGAAGAAGAGCTTCAGAGCTATCTGATAATTCTGGAAGGTATTGAGTCGGACCTGGATCAACCGGTAGATTCAGCTGTGATTAAAGCCTGGACTGACGAACTACTGGTGGCTTATACGCGGCTGGAGGAACGCAGCCTGGACCTGGCGTTCACTCTTGGGGAGCAAATGAGCGATGCCCAGCTGGCGGACTTTATGGGCGAGCTTTATGAAGAGCAGGCAGACCTCGAGGAGGAGTACCTGGGTCGCACGGACGCCGAGTTTCGTGAGCAGACTTTCGAGAATTTTGAGGACGGTCTTAAGAGTTTTATGGGCAAACTGCAGCCAGAGCAGAAACAGCTACTGCAAGAGGCTGCGGCGGACATGCATCGCTTTGATGAGGCATGGTTACAGCAGCGCCGGAAGTGGTTGGCCCAGACTGAGGAGCTGCTGGAGCGTGAGCCAGGCTGGCAGCAGCGCGCTAGAGATATTCTGGATCAGCGTGAGTCACACCAGTCGGAGGAATATGTGGCTGCAAACGTGCACAACGAACAGGTTATCTACCAAGTGCTGGCGGCGGTGATTGATTCTCGCAACGACAAGCAAGATCGGCGGGTGCGTAAAGAGCTCGGCGGCTTCAAACGTGACCTGAACAAGCTCATCGCTCGAGAAAAGTCCTGACCGCCAATCGTTAAGATAATCGAGCTGAGCAAAGACCAGTGCCCACAAGCCCAGTCGTCAGCGGCGCTTAAACGCAGAAATGGCGAATGAATTGCCGCAGTAGATCGATGCAGGGTGTGAATTGATCCAGCTCGATATATTCATCGGGTTGATGGGCGCGATCGATTGAGCCGGGTCCGAGAATAATGGTGTCCATCCCAAGTTGCTGTAGGTATGGCGCCTCAGTGGCAAACGCAACAGCTCCACCCGTGTGCCCGGTCAGCTTTTCTGCCAGTTGCACCAATTCACATTCCGCACTCTGCTCGAACGCCTCGGCACCGGTGATTAATGATTCCACACTGATCTGCAGGCCGCTGGAGCTGGCGACGCGGTCCATCAGCTGGCGGATTTCGTTTCGCACCAGTTCATTGCTGCAGCCGGGCGTTGCTCGCACGTCAAAGTGCAGCTCAGTACTGCCGCAGATCCGGTTGGGATTGTCGCCACCGTGTACGCAGCCAAAGTTCAGCGTCGGATACTGAACATCGAACATCGAATGCTGAAAACGCTGCTGTAGCGTTTCCCGGTATTGCATCAATTCTCCCAAGACCTGATGCAGGCCATCCAATGCATTATTGCCCAGGCTGGGGTCGGATGAATGACCGGAATTACCCAAGATACTCACCGCTTCCATGATGATGCCCTTGTGCAGTCGAATCGGTCGCAGTCCGGTGGGTTCACCGATAATCGCCTGCCTGGCGCGCGGGTGACCCGCAGCCGCCAGTGCTTTGGCGCCGGCCATGGAGCTTTCTTCGTCAGCGGTGGCCAGAATAATCAGTGGTTGCTTGAGCGCGGTGTCGGCGAAGTCGCTGGCGGCGGCAATAATCAGCGGAAAGAAGCCTTTCATATCGGTACTGCCAAGGCCGTACAGCTTGCCGTCGCGCTCAGTGATGGCAAGCGGATCAAACTGCCACAGTTCTTCATCAAAGGGCACGGTGTCGGTATGCCCGGCCAGCACCAGGCCACCGGGGCCGCTGCCAAGCGTGGCGATCAGATTGGCTTTGCTGCCGTCTGCGTTCAGTTCCTGAATTTCAATGCTAAAGCCCAGATCCGTCAACCAGCTTGCCAGAGTGTCTATCACCGCACGATTGCCCTGATCCAGACCAGGCTGGGTAGAGCTTACGGAATGCAGGCTGACCAGCTGGTGCAGCTGGTCTAGCGTCGAGGGAAGTTTCAACATGGGGTCAGTGTAGGTTACTGCGGGGCTTTTTAAAATCCTGCGTTACATGAAGTAACCCTTGAAGCAGAAGAAGAATATGATCGATAGACCCGCGCCAGCTGGGAGTGTGATTAGCCATGATGCCAGAATAGTGCCGATGATACGTAGGTTGAGCGCTGCGATACCGCGCGCCAGACCCACGCCCAGAACCGCGCCTACCAGGGTATGTGTGGTAGAGATAGGCAGTCCGGAAGCCGATGCGAGAACGACCGTAGATGCCGCTCCCAGCTCAGCGGCAAAACCGCGGCTGGGGGTGAGTTCAGTTATTTTCTTGCCGATAGTCGCCATGACCTTGAAGCCATAAGTCGCCAGCCCGACCACAATACCGGTGCCACCTAGCAACAGTATCCACCAGGGCAGGGAGGACTTCGCCGCAATTTCGCCGCCACTTTCAATGGTGCTCGCAATGGCTGCCAGCGGGCCGACAGCGTTGGCTACATCGTTGGAGCCGTGCGCGAAGGCCATGGCGCAGGCAGTGAAGACCATGAGAATGGCGAATACTCGCTCGACATTATCAAACCGGTGCTCTGTGCCCGGGTCGTCGGACACCCGCCGCAGCAGCAGCGAGCCAAGCAGGGCAACGCAGAGGCCAATGACGGCGCTCAGTGGCACCGCGTTGGCAAAATTGGAGCCCAGCCCGAGATCGATCTCTACGCCTACATGTTTTAGCCCCTTAACCAGGGTTACCATGGAGATCATAAAACCGACTATCCACATGTAGACCGGTATGTAGCGCTTGGCCTGCCGGAAGGGGTCATCGCTGTCGAGAATCAGCTTTTGTACGCTCATAAACAGCAGGAAGGAAATAGTGCCCGCTAACAGCGGCGATACCACCCAGCTGGCTGCAATTGAACCAACTTTGCCCCAGTTCACCACATCTGGAGAGATGCCAACCGCGGCAAAGCCAACGATGGCGCCGACAATGGAGTGGGTGGTTGAAACCGGCCAGCCCTTCATACTGGCGATGAGCAGCCAGGTGCCCGCCGCCAGCAAGGCCGATAGCATGCCGAAAACCAGAAGCTCAGGGTGGCCTTCCATTACCGAGGGGTCAATGATGCCCTTGCGGATGGTGCCGGTAACCTCGCCCCCGGCCAGATAGGCGCCAGCAAACTCGAATACAATCGCAATCATGATGGCTTGCTTCACGGTAAGGGCGCGAGAGCCCACTGAGGTGCCCATGGCGTTTGCAACGTCGTTGGCACCGACGCCCCAAGCCATAAAAAACCCGAAGCAGCAGGCAAGTATGAGGAGCAATTGCCCGTGTTCAGCGATGATAGTCATGCAGATATCCCAGTACGGTTTAGCGGTAGTGAGGTGGTATTTTTTGCGAAGTATAGGCGGGATTTGACTAAAGTGACACATATCCCGAAACGGAAAGCGGCGCCGCCGATCTGAGAGCGTCTGTGCTAGCATCTATGGAGTAGATTGTCAGGACAGGATATGGGTCAGCGATGAGTATCAGTTTAGAAAATTCGACGCCCGAACGTAAGCTTGATCTAGCGGGCCTCGTGCATCAGCTGGAGGCGGGTGGTGTTATCAGCGAGGCCGCAGCGCGGCGGCTGCGGGGCGTTAATCCGGGCTCGGTGCACCCGCTGGTATTTCTGGCGGAGCAAAAAATTGTTGATGAACGCAGTGCCCAGCGGCTGACGATGGAGCAGTTGTTACTGTGGCTGGGTAAAGAGGCCGGTCAGGGTTTTTTCTCTATCGACCCTCTGAAAATAAATGTTACCAGTATTGCCGACGTGATGAGCCTGGCTTTTGCTCAACGGCACAAAATTTTGGCGGTAGAAGTCTCTGACAATGAAGTAGTGATTGCCAGCGGTGAGCCCTGGATCAAGAGTTGGGAAGGCCAACTAGAGCATGTGCTGCGCAAACCGATTCGACGGGTATTGGCAGATCCACGCGACATTACCCGGCACACGGCTGAGTTTTACACCATGGCCAAGTCGGTGCGTGGCGCCCATGCCAAGGGTGGCCCAACCTCGGCTGCCGCAGGGGTAACCAATCTCGAGCAGATGCTTGAGTTGGGTTCAATGAAAGAGCCTGATGCCAACGATCAGCATATTGTCAGCATTGTAGACTGGCTGCTTCAGTACGCCTTTGAACAGCGTGCCAGTGATATTCACATTGAGCCGCGACGCGAGGTGGGTAATGTCAGGTTCCGCATTGATGGCGTGCTCTACAGCGTTTACGAGCTGCCGCAACAGGTAGCGGCGGCAGTCAGCAGTCGTTTCAAGATTCTGGGGCGTATGGATGTGGCTGAAAAACGTCGCCCACAGGATGGTCGCCTGAAAACCCGTTCGCCAGAGGGCAACGAAGTTGAGCTGCGACTGTCGACACTGCCGACCGCCTTTGGCGAGAAGCTGGTCATGCGGATTTTTGATCCCGAGGTGCTCAAGAAGAGCTTTGAGGATCTGGGCCTTGCTAATGAGGATTTGCGACGTTGGCGTGCCATGAATGCTATGGGTCACGGTATCGTGCTGGTAACCGGGCCTACTGGTTCGGGTAAAACGACCACCTTGTATTCAACGCTGCGCCAGTTGGCCACGCCTGAGGTCAACGTGTGCACCATTGAAGACCCTATCGAAATGGTGGAGGGTGCTTTTAATCAGATGCAGGTCAACCATCAGATAGACCTGGATTTTGCCACCGGGATCAGAGCATTGATGCGGCAAGACCCGGACATCGTCATGATTGGCGAGATTCGAGACTTGGAAACCGCAGAAATGGCGGTACAGGCGGCCTTGACCGGTCACCTGGTGATTTCAACGCTGCACACTAATGATGCTCCCAACGCGGTTACGCGCTTGCTGGAGCTGGGTGTTGCTCCCTATTTGATCAAGGCGACCGTGCGCGGGGTTATGGCCCAGCGTCTGGTGCGTATATTGTGTCCGTCCTGCAAAACTCCCGTGGCTGCCGATGCCGACGCTTGGCGCGAGCTGACGGCGCCCTGGAAGGTCAAGGTGCCGGCGCAAATCTGCCAGCCAGTAGGCTGTAGTGAATGCCGTGATACGGGTTACGTGGGGCGTCAGGGTATTTACGAAGTGTTGGTTATGTCGCAGGGTATACAGGAGGTGGTGCAGGCCCACACTGATACCGATGCGATGCGTAAACTGGCCATGCATGAAGGCATGCGAACCCTTCGTCTCAGCGGCGCCACCCGGGTTGCCAACGGCGAGACGACCATCGAGGAAGTGATGCGCGTAGCTCCGGCGTACAACGCTTAGCCGCCATGTTTAAATTGCCCGGGATAACTGACTCGGTGTTGGCGCGGCAGTGGCAGCAGGTACTGGCGGCGAGCAAGTTTGCTCAACGCCTGTGTCAGCAGCAGACGGCCATGGTCGTTGCGCTGCAAGACAGCGGCGATTTGCAAAAGCGCTATGAGGAGCAAGACCTGGAAGCCAAGCTGACGACTTTGCTGGCGGGGTGTGATTCTCGAGATGACCTGGGCATACGTTTAAGGCAGTTTCGCCAGCGTGAAATTTTGCGCATCTTGTGGCGCGACTTTACCCGGGCCGCGGCCACGATGGAAACGACCCGCGATATGTCGTTGTTGGCGGAAGCGTGTTTGGCGCAGGCGTCAGAATGGTTGCATCGTGAGCTGGCGACCGAATACGGCGAGCCGCTGGATGAGTCCGGTCAGGTACAGCAACTGCTGATTCTGGCGATGGGTAAGTTGGGTGCACGCGAACTTAATTTGTCATCCGATATTGACCTCATATTTACCTATCCCGAGCAGGGCAAAACCAGCGGCGGGAGGCGCAGTCTCAGTAATCAGGAGTTTTTTATCAAACTGGGCCAGCGTCTGATCACTGCACTGGACCAGATTACGGCGTACGGATTTGTATTCCGTGTGGATATGCGTTTGCGGCCCTATGGCGATAGCGGCGCACTGGTCATGAATTTCAGCGCGCTGGAGGAGTACTACCAGGACCAGGGCCGTGAGTGGGAACGTTATGCCATGATCAAGGCGCGCATTATCACTGGACCTGCAGAGCACCGTCGCGAACTCGAGGCGTGCCTGCGCCCGTTTGTTTACCGGCGCTACATTGATTTTGGGGTTATCGATGCTCTGCGCGATATGAAGTCGATGATCAGTGCTGAAATGCGCCGCCGCGGGTTGCAGCAGGACGTCAAACTGGGCCCGGGCGGTATTCGTGAGGTGGAATTTATTGCGCAGTGTTTTCAGCTTATTCGTGGTGGCCGGAACGCGGCCCTGCAGCAGCGGGAGCTATTGCCGGTGTTGGATGCCTGCGCTGACGATGGCTGCCTGCCGGCGGCGGCGGTGCTTGAGCTGCAACAGGCCTACCTGTTTCTGCGCGATGTTGAGCATGGAGTGCAAGGCTACGATGACCGGCAGATACAGGAACTGCCGAGTACCGATGAGGCACGTGAGGCGCTGCTGATAGCGCTGGGATTTGGTGACTGGGCGAGCTTTATGACGCAGCTCGACAGTCATCGACAGCGGGTCAGTTTTCACTTTGCCAATCTCATCGCTGACCCCGGTAGTGTTGAAGAAGCGCCGGCCAGTGTGCCGGTGTGGCCGGACCATCTGCAGGCCGACGCGCTGCGCGAAATCGGGTTTCATGATGGTGATGCCACGGCAAACCTCTTGCAGGAGCTGCGTGACAGCAGTCGCTTACGTTATCTGCAAGCCGAGGGCCGCGAGCGTCTGGACCGTTTTATGCCAGACTTGCTGCAGGCCTGTGGTCAGCATGAGTTTGCAGATCTGGCGTTGCAACGACTGTTGCCGTTGGTGCAGTCGGTAGCCCGGCGCAGCGCTTATCTGGTGTTGTTGTTAGAGAATCCGGCCGCGTTGCAGGTGTTAGTCAGTCTGTGTGCGGCCAGCCCCTGGATAGCAGAATTATTGACGCGGCAACCGGTACTGTTAGACGAGTTGCTGGATGAGCGCACATTGTATGGTCAGCCGGGTCGCGACGAGTTGCGTGATGCCTTGCAGATGCAGGTCGCGCGTCTGCCTCAGGATGATCTTGAAGCCCAGATGGAAGCGCTGCGTTATTTCAAGGCCTCCCAAATGCTGCATATTGCAGCCGGGGAAGTGTCAGGCCGCCTGCCGTTGATGCAGGTCAGTGATCGCCTGACTTTTCTTGCCGAGGCGATTCTCGAGCAAGCTGTGGCCGTGGCGTGGCACGACCTTACCTCGCGCCACGGTAGGCCGCGTCAGGAGGGTGACGGTAGCGGTTTTCTGGTGTTGGGTTACGGCAAGTTGGGCGGTCTGGAATTGGGGCACGGCTCTGATCTGGACCTGGTGTTTGTCTACGATGCGATTGCCGGGGGTAGCACCGATGGGCCACGTCCGCTGGACAATGCCGTGTTCTACACTCGCCTGGGTCAGCGCGTTATACAGATGCTGGATACCCGTACCGCCATGGGACAGTTATACGAAGTCGACATGCGCCTGCGGCCAGATGGTAACTCGGGCATGTTAGTGACCTCATTCAAAGGCTATGGCGACTACCTGCGCGAATCGGCATGGACCTGGGAACAGCAGGCTTTGGTGCGCGCGCGTGCGGTGGCTGGCGACGCAGATTTGGCACAGCGTTTTGTGTCGCTGCGGGCCGAGATTCTATGTCGCCCTCGACCGCAGGCAACCCTGGCCTCTGAAGTCGTTAGCATGCGCGAAAAAATGCGTGAACATTTACTGCCTACCAGTCTTGAACCAAGCGATCTGTTTCACCTCAAACAGGGCCTTGGAGGTATCGTAGACATTGAATTTATGGTGCAATATGCGGTTCTGGCGTGGTCGCGGCAGTCGCCCGAGCTTACAGCCTGGACAGACAATGTGCGCATACTGGAAAACTTGCAGCACGTGGGTTTGTTCACCCCTGAGGAAAGTACAGCTTTGACCCGGGCATACATCGCCCTTCGGTCAGCTGCGCATCAGTTGGCGCTGCAGCAAAGTCCTGGCGAAGTAGAGGCCGGGCAGTTTAAAACGGAAATTGCGGCGGTTACGCGCAAATGGAATCAACTTCTAGTAGGAGCAGAATTATGACAATGGCCGATCGGGATGGCGTGATCTGGCTGGACGGCGAGCTAGTGCCGTGGCGAGATGCGAAGGTGCATGTACTGACCCACACATTTCACTACGGTTTAGGTGTGTTTGAAGGCGTACGAGCTTACAAAACGGAATCTGATGGCACCTGTATTTTCAGACTCAAGGAACATACCGACCGCCTGTTCAGATCCGCGCATATTCTGCGTATGGACATGCCTTTTGAAAAAGAGGTGATCAATGAGGCGCAGCGCGCAGTAGTGCGCGAGAATGGTCTTGATGAAGGATACCTGCGGCCCATGTGCTTTTACGGTTCAGAGGGTATGGGGCTGCGCGCTGATAACTTGCGTACCCACGTTATGGTTGCTGCCTGGGAGTGGCCCTCTTACATGGAGCCGGAAGCTTTGGAGCGTGGCATCAAGGTCCGCACTTCGTCTTATACGCGTCACCATGTGAATATTTCGATGTGCAAAGCCAAGGCCAACGGCCATTACATCAATTCCATGCTGGCATTGCGTGAGGCGCTGGATAGCGGCTGTGAAGAGGCGCTGTTGTTGGATAACGAAGGCTACGTGGCCGAGGGCAGTGGAGAAAATTTCTTCATGGTGCGTGACGGCTGCCTGTATACGCCGGAGCTGACCTCCTGTCTTGATGGCATAACCCGCAGCACCATTTTTACACTGGCCGCAGAAATGGGCTATAGCATTGAAGAAAAACGTATCACCCGCGATACGGTTTACATCGCAGATGAAGCTTTTTTCACCGGTACCGCCGCTGAGGTTCTGCCGATCCGTGAATTGGACGGTCGTCGCATTGGTGACGGTAAACGTGGTCCGTTGACTGAAAAGTTGCAGGCAGCCTATTTTGCTGCGGTGCGAGGCTCTGACGAGCACAGCGAGTGGCGAGCGCCGATTTGAAAATGAAAGGGTACAGGTAGGCATGAAAGCTCTAATTACAGGTGCTCAGGGGCAGTTGGGACAGGCACTACTGCGAACCTGCCCCGATGCGGTTGAAATGGTTGCGCTGTCGCGCGTTGATCTTGATATCACCCAGCGTGATCAAGTGCTAGCCTGCCTGCGTGAACACCAGCCCGACGTGGTGATTAATTGTGCGGCTTACACCGCCGTCGATGGGGCGGAAACTGATCCCGACCAGGCTTTGGAAATTAATGGCGAGGGCGTTGCGAATCTTGGCCGTGCGGCACAGCTGACCGGTACCCGGGTGATTCATGTTTCCACCGATTTTGTGTTTGATGGCAGCGCCACCAAACCTTATTGTCCGGATCACGAGCCGCGACCATTGGGCATGTACGGTCACAGTAAGCTGGCCGGAGAGAATCGCCTGCAGGAGTTGCTGCCGCTGGGATCTGCGGTGGTACGCACATCCTGGCTGTACAGCGGCGACGGCTCTAATTTTGTGAAAACCATGTTGCGTCTGATGGCTGAACGCGATGCCCTGTCTGTGGTTGCAGATCAGCAGGGCAGCCCTACCTGGACGGTAGGATTGGCAGCTGCTTTATGGCGTCTTTGCGATCATCCCGAGGCACATGGTATTTACCATTGGACTGACAATGGCAGCTGCAGTTGGTATGAATTTGCCTGCGCCATTCAGGAAGAAGCTTTGGCGCTGGGCTTACTGAAAAAGCAGGCAGCTATCGCAGCCATCAGCACCAGTGAGTATCCGACGCCTGCGGTGCGCCCGGCCTATAGTGTGCTTGATTGCAGCCGCAGTCATCGAATGCTGGACATGCAAGGCACTGATTGGCGCATACAACTGCGCAACATGTTGGCTGAAATGGGTGAACTATGAGTAAGGCTCTCTTGGTTACCGGCGGTGCCGGCTTTATTGGCTCTAATTTTGTGCATTACTGGCTGGGTCAATACCCGCAAGATAAGGTTGTGGTGCTGGATGCGTTGACCTACGCGGGCAATCGCGCCAATTTGGCAGCAGTAGAATCGCACCCGGGTTTCAGCTTCGTGCATGGTGATATCTGCGATCAGGCCTTGGTTGAATCACTGTTGCGGGAGCGACAGCTGGATACCATTGTCCACTTTGCGGCTGAGAGCCATGTCGACCGTTCTATCACTGGCCCTGGGGCCTTTATTCAAACCAATGTGGTGGGTACCTACAGCTTGCTGGAGGCCGCGCGCGCGGTATGGCTGGCGCAGGACATCGAGCACCGTTTCCATCATGTCTCTACGGATGAAGTTTATGGCTCGCTGAGTCCGGATGCGCCTGGCTTTCATGAAGAACAAAAGTACGAACCCAATTCGCCCTATTCGGCCAGTAAAGCAGCGTCGGACCACCTGGTGCGTTCGTATCTGCATACGTTTGGCTTGCAGGTTACCACCAGCAATTGCTCGAATAATTACGGGCCCTGGCATTTCCCCGAGAAACTGATTCCGCTGTGCTTGACCAATATCTTACGTGGCCTGCCGTTGCCGGTTTATGGCGACGGCAAAAATATTCGCGACTGGTTGCATGTGGAGGATCATTGCCGTGGTATTGAGTTGGTACTCAATGGCGGCCGTATAGGCGAAACCTATAATATTGGTGGTAATAACGAGTGGACCAATATCGACATACTGCACTTGCTGTGTGAGCGCATGGACGCGCTGCTGGCGCAGCGCAGCGATAGCCTGAGTCGTTTCCCGGCCTCGCCGGCCGTTAATGGCGGCAAGTCCAGTGACCTGATTGAGTACGTCACCGACCGTGCCGGGCATGACCGCCGTTACGCGATCGACGCGTCGCGCATCATGGCTGAGCTTGGCTATGAGCCACACCACAGTTTTGAAAGTGGACTCGAAGCGACTCTGCATTGGTATCTGGATAACGAGGACTGGTGGCGACCGCTGTTGGTGCAGTGAGCCGCTTGGCTGAGCAGTGCCAGTACTAATCGTAGTACGGCAGTTGCTCCCAGCTGAGTCCGGTCGCATCCTTGGCAGATACCTGCGGTGGCTGGTCTTCAACCAAAGGCCACTCTATACCCACCGAGGGGTCGTCCCAGGCCAGACAGACTTCAGACTGGGGGTGATAGTAGTCGGTGGTCTTGTATAAAAAATCAGCGCTTTCACTCTGTACATAAAAGCCATGGGCGCAGCCCGGCGGCATGTACAGCATGGTGTGCTCTGTGGCATTCAATTCAATACCAAACCACTGCCCGAATGAGGGCGAGCTGCGCCGCAGGTCGACCACTGCATCGAACACTCTACCCTGGGTGACTCGCACCAGCTTGCCCTGACTTTGCTCAGTCTGAAAATGCATGCCGCGCAGAATACCCTGACTTGAGCGACTCTGATTGTCTTGCACAAACGTCCAGTCGTAGCCGGCTTCGGCGCAGGTTTGCTGGTTCCAGCTTTCCATAAAAAAACCGCGCTCGTCGCCAAATACTCGGGGGCGCACCACAATGACGTCGGCTAGCGGCGTTTGCTCAAATATCATCGAAAACAACTTCCGTATCCATGGGTAATCGGCTCAGGTATACACCGTAGCCACTTTTCATGAGGGGCTTGGCCAGCGCCAGCAGTTGCTCCTCGTCGATAAACCCCTTGCGATAGGCCACCTCTTCTGGGCAGGCAATCTTCAGACCCTGACGCTCTTCGACCACACGAATAAAATTGCCGGCGTCCAGCAGTGAATTGTGAGTGCCTGTATCAAGCCAGGCGGTGCCGCGGCTCAATACT
Source organism: Candidatus Litorirhabdus singularis (assembly GCF_026262625.1). Lineage (GTDB taxonomy): Bacteria > Pseudomonadota > Gammaproteobacteria > Pseudomonadales > Halieaceae > Litorirhabdus > Litorirhabdus singularis. Next base: position 756,688 of record NZ_SHNN01000001.1, on the reverse strand, counting down.
TCAACGCGGAGGTCGCCGCGTTTCAGGTAGGCTAAATTGACGTCGGTGATCTCCAGTTCGCCGCGCGGTGACGGCTTGATGTCCTTGGCGATGTCGAGTACGTCATTGTCGTAGAAATAAAGTCCGGTTACGGCGTAGTGTGATTTTGGCGCGGTGGGTTTTTCTTCAATATCGATGGCGCGCCCAGCATCGTCAAAACTGACCACACCGTAACGTTCGGGGTCTTGTACGTAATAAGCAAAGACCGAGGCACCCTGTTTGCGTTCACTGGCGTTAGCGAGCTTTTTGGACAAGCCGCCGCCATAAAAAATGTTGTCACCCAATACCAGACTGACCGGGTGCTTGCCGACAAAGTCGGCGCCAATATGAAAGGCCTGTGCCAAGCCCTCTGGCTCGTGCTGTACCTCATATTGCAGGTTCATGCCCCAACGACTGCCGTCGCCCAGTAGGTCGACAAAAGACGCCTGGTCGCGGGGTGTGGTTATGATCAGAATGTCGCGAATACCCGCCAGCATCAGTGTTGCCAGAGGGTAGTAGATCATCGGTTTGTCGTACACCGGCATCATTTGTTTGCTGACCGTACTAGTCAGGGGGTGGAGCCGCGAGCCGGAGCCGCCGGCGAGTATTATGCCCTTATAGGGTAAATTTGGGTCGGTGCCAGCCATAAAGAAATCGCTATCGGGTTCGGGTGGCCGCATTATAAGCCGAAATAACAATAACTTACGAATTAGAACCTGAAATTCACGTAATGATGAAGGGGTGGCTTTTTTGCGCCTAGCTGATTAAAATTTAGCCCCTTTTTTTGGGTGTGCTCTGGCAAGTGGACGCTAGCTGACCAATCGGCACCTGAAATACCCATTTATGCAACGGAGAATGTGCGCCGTATGGCGCCGTCGAGTCATGCAAGCAGAGCAACCCCTGGTCACAGCGCTGGACGGAACCCGCTCCGAGGTGCATCCGCTCGATGAGCAGATGCCGATTCGGCCGTTACGAATCGCCCTGCTGGGTTATCGCAGCGCGCCTTTTGGTGGCGGCCAGGGTGTCTATATTAATTATCTTAGCAAGGCGCTGGTGGAGGCGGGACACTCGGTAGATGTGATATCCGGGCCTCCTTACCCCCATCTCGACCCCCGCGTACGCCTGATACAGTTGCCCAGCCTTGACCTGTTTGCCAACGGCCTGCTGTCGCTGCGCTGGCACCACCTGCGTTCTTTGACCAATATCATTGAGTGGCTGAGCAAGCTGACCGGCGGATTTTCTGAGCCCTACACGTTTGGTCGACGCGCGGTGAAGTACTTTCGTGTCCATGGCTCAGAGTATGACATTGTGCATGACAACCAGAGCCTGAGCTGGGGTATGTTGAAAATACAGGCCTCCGACCTGCCGCTGGTCACTACTATTCATCATCCCATTACCAGCGATTTGCGCATTGCCCTCAAGGCCGCTAATACCTGGTGGCAGCGAGTGCTGATCAGACGCTGGCACTCGTTTTTGTATATGCAAAAACGTGTGGTACAGCGATTGCATCATATTGTTACGGTGTCTGAGCAATCGCGGCAAGATATTGCCCAGGACTTTGGCATTCAACCGGCGGGTATCAGTCTGGTTTATAATGGCATCGATACCGAAGTCTTCAGGCCCATGTCCGATGTACAGCGGTTACCCAACCGGCTGATGACTATTGCCTCCGCCGACCAACCGCTGAAAGGCCTGCGTTATCTGTTGCTGGCGTACGCTCGTTTGCTAAAGCATTACCCCGAGCTCGAACTGCTGGTAGTGGGTAAACCACGTGCTGGTGGTGATACCGAGAACCTGCTGAAAAAGCTTGGGCTTATAGACAAAGTACGTTTTGTCAGCGGCATTAGCACGCCAGACCTGGTGCGTTTTTACGCTGAGGCAACGGTGGCAATTTGCCCTTCTATCTATGAAGGCTTTGGCCTGCCTGCTGGCGAAGCCATGGCGTGCGGTGTACCCACGGTATCTACCGATGGCGGGGCACTGCCCGAGGTGGTCGGTGATGCTGGTGTGCTGGTACCAGTGCGAGACAGCCATGCGCTGGCCGACGCCATTGCCGCGCTGCTCGATGACGACACTGGTCGTGAGCGACTGGGTCTGCTGGGGCGTCAGCGCATACTCGACAAGTTTTGCTGGCATGTGAATGCGCGGCGCTTGACCCATTATTACTATCAGGTGCTCGAACATGCAGACCGTTGATTTTCGTCACCTCCCGCTGCACGCAGGCGATTGCGTACTCGATCTGGGCTGTGGTGAGGGTCGCCACGTCATTTCAGCGTATGTGCATGCCAATGTGCATTCCTTCGGTGTAGACCTCAGCGTGGACGATCTTTGTACCACGCGCGACAAGTATCAGGACTTTGCTGAGCCCGATAATGCGGCCAAGAGTTTTGGCTTGTCATCGGCCAACGCGTTGGCCTTGCCGTTTGCCGATAACACTTTTGACAAGGTTATTTGTTCCGAGGTGCTGGAGCATATACCCGACTACACGGCAGCATTGCTGGAGATAGAGCGTGTGCTCAAGCCCGGTGGTCTGTTTTGTGCGTCGGTGCCACGGCGCTGGCCGGAGCAGATTTGCTGGTCTTTCAGTACGGCTTATCACGAGGTGCCGGGCGGCCATTTACGCATTTTCCGCAGTCGTGAACTGCGTGCGCAAATAGAAGCCTTGGGCTTGAGCTATTATTATCGTCATTGGGCGCACGCTCTGCATGCGCCATTCTGGTGGTTGCAGTGCCTGTTCTGGGACAGTAAGGACAGCAATTGGCTGGTGCGTCAGTATCATCGACTGTTGGTGTGGGATTTGATGGAGCAACCGTGGCTGACGCGCACGGCAGAACGTTTGCTTAATCCGTTAATGGGGAAGAGTGTGGTCATGTATTTCCGTAAGGGAGTCAGCTAGATGTCTGGTTTGTACTTGAGTCGAGGACTGTTCCCCCATGAATTTTTGCGGCCGACGGTAGAGTTTATTCTGCAGACGCAGCAGCCCAGTGGGGAAATCCCCTGGTTTGAGGGTGGACACAGTGACCCCTGGGATCATGTAGAAGCGGCAATGGGGTTGTCTATCGGCGGCGAATACGACGCCGCTGTTGCCGCCTACCGCTGGCTGGCACAGACCCAGCTGGATGACGGCAGCTGGTGGGCCGGTTATCGCGGTGTAGAGATTGATAATGGGGAACGCAGGGAAACCAACTTTGTGGCTTACGTGGCTACCGGTGTTTGGCACCACTACCTGATTACCGAGGATATGGCGTTTCTGCAAGAGCTCTGGCCGACAGTAGAGAAGGCAATAGGCTTTGTGCTGTACCTGCAAACTGAGCACGGTGATATTCACTGGTCCGTCAGTGCCGATGGCAGCGCCCGTGAAGATGCATTGGTAACCGGTTGTTCTTCTATCTATAAGAGCCTGGAATGCGCGCACAATATTGCGCTTACCTTGGGTGAAGAGCGCCCGGAGTGGCTGCAGTCGCGGGCATTGTTGGGAGATGCCCTGCGTAATAAGCCAGAGCGCTTTGACCGCACCTGGGAGAGCAAGGCCCGTTATTCTATGGACTGGTTTTATCCGGTTTTGACCGGCGTATTGTCTAAAGCGGCGGCGCGTGAGCGTATTGCAGAGCGCTGGGACGAATTTGTTGAGGAAGGTATGGGCTGTCGTTGTGTCTCGGACGAGCCCTGGGTAACGATAGCCGAGAGCTGTGAATTAGTGATGGCTCTGCTGGCAGCCGGTGACCACGCGCGTGCAGTTCAGTTATATAGCTGGTTACATCAGTGGCGCCTGGATGACGGCTCTTATTGGACCGGTCATCAGTTTGTGCTGGATATTATGTGGCCGGATGAGAAGCCAACCTGGACGGCTGGCGCTATTTTGCTGGCGGCTGATGCGTTGACAGAATATAGCCCGGCGGCGAAGTTGTTTCAGCAGGTGCAGTTATTGGAGTCAGAGCTCAACGCCAGCCAAAAGCTGCAGCCGGCCTGAGCTGCCTAATCTAAAGTCTACGCAAAAGCGCCAACGTATTGACGCGCTCGATTTCAGTGAATAAGCCCGAAGCCAGCGCCATGCGGTATATGGCGTAGGGTGCCTGGCCACCTTTTGCGGCATCCGGGAATACGTCATGAATGGCCAGTATCCCATTCTGCAACACATGCCCAGCCCAACAGCGGTAGTCGGTTAGCGCGGCATCGAGGCTGTGTCCGCCGTCGATAAACACCATACCCAGCGGCGTGTTCCAGTGTCTTGCAGCCAGCTCTGAAGAGGCCACCACTGGCAGCACGGTATCGTTGAGCCCGGCGGCGCTGATATTGCGACGGAACTCGGTAAAGGTATCAAACACCTGTTCTGACTCGTTATACAACTCGGGGTCGTGGAAAAATTCTCCCAGCTGATGCTCTTCTGAACCGCGATGGTGGTCGAGTGCAAACACGGTGCTGCCACGCGGTTGGCAGGCCAATCCCAGGCAAATGGTAGATTTGCCACAGTAGCTGCCTATCTCCAGTACCGGTCCCAGGGAGCTGGCACCCACAGCGGCCTCGTAGAGTGCGTTGGCCTCATCATCGGCGAGGAAGCCTTTGAGCAGGCTCAGGTCTATGGGGCTATTGAAACTCATGGGATTGTTTGGCCATTGGGGTAGTAGAGCGACCGCCACTGGTGCGGCCGCGCGGAGTCACAGGCTTAATTAGCGGCTTCTTCGGGATAGGGTGAATCAGTGCGGCGTGTCGCTGTGGGTGCCGACGGCGCAATCAGGAATTCTTCCAGGCGTAATATATCCTCAGGGCTAAGCAGGCCCGCTTGCTGTTTGAGCAGCAGGATATTGGTGATGTAGTCGTAGCGCGCATTGGCGTAATCCCGTTGCGCTGCAAACAGTATGTTTTGAGCATCCAGTACATCGACGATATTACGTGTGCCGACTTCGTAGCCGGCGGTAGTAGCGTCAAGCGCACTCTGCGATGAGGTGATGCTGAGCTGGCGCGCGGATACCCGCGATACGTCACTCATCACGGTCATATGCAGGGAGCGTGCATTGGTAACCGTATTGCGCATCAGGTTGATACGTTGCTCTCTGCTGGCGTTATAGTTTTGCGCCGCGCGACGGCGCTGGGCGCTGATAGCACCACCACTGTAAAGGGGCAAATCAACCCGCAGCTGGATAACTTGCTGTTCTTCCTGTTGATTGGGTGACAAATCAAACAGTGAGGTTGGGTTGCGGGTCAGGTCACCGTCGGTTTCATAGTCTGAATAGCCCAAGCTGCCACTGACCTTAGGCATGTGTTCCATCTTATTGGCTTTGGCGGCCTGGCGCGCGGCTTCTTCGCTATAGCGCGCTGCTGCCAGTTGAAAATTGTTCTCCAGCGCAAAATCAACCCATTCGGACCGATCTGCCGGTACCGGCGGGCTTACCTTGAAATCTGGCGACAGTAGGTGAAGATTGGAGTGATAACGGCCCGTCAGTACCGACAGTTCTTCCAGCGCAACATTGACGTCATTTTCGTCGACGATACGGTCAACGCGGGCCAGGTCATAGGCCGCCTGAGATTCATGCACGTCGGTGATAGCGATAAGACCTACCTCAAAACGTTGCTGGGTCTGCTCCAGCTGCCGTTTGAAGGCGGTTTCCCGCGCTTCTGAGGCGAGCAGGTTATCTTGGGCGCGCAATACGCCCAGGTAAGTCCCGACCACCCGGACGATCAAATTTTGTTGATCGGAGGCGAAAATGGCCTCTGCCTCACGGCTTTGTTCCTTGCCTGACTGAAAGCTGAACCACGCGGGCAGGTCAAAAATAGCCTGATTCAGTGAAACCTCGTAACCTTCGCGGTCGGCATCGATATTGGTAAAAGTATTGATGGGCTCAAAGGCACCCGAGTCTTCGTTGAAATCAATAGATTCAGCGTCAGTGTCACGGTCAGTATTGGTGTAGTCGTAGTTGGCGTTAATCTGAGGCAGCAGCGCGGCGCGGCCGAGATTTATCGATTCTTTGTTGGCGAGATACACGGCTTCTTCCGCGCGTAGCTGAGCATCATTTTCCAGCGCCAGCTCATATATTTCCTGCAAGGTGTCTGCCTGAGAGCCGGCAGTAAACGAGAGGTAAAGGCAGGCTAGGAATACCGGCGCAACTGATTTCATAAAGGAAGACCTTTGGGGCATTTTGATTATGTGGGGTTCAGGTGTAGTTCAAGCTTCGCGCCTATCATACCGTGTAGCCCGACCTTCTGAAAACATGGAATATGTCCGGATTTTAGAATCTCCAAGATGCTACACTTTCGCACTCATTTTAAAGCAAACCGTACGATTCTCTGTAGCCAGCTGGCAAGGGTATGGGCGGCGGCATAAGAGGCAGTAAGCGGGTGAGCCAGATATTCAAGAGCTTGAAACAGAAGCGAGAACGCTATTCGGTGGATTTGTCCGGGTTGCACGCTACCTGTGAGAGTAACTACCGGCGCCTGCTGCAGCTGTTTCCGGACTACGAGACGACCAATACCCGTGATTTTTTGCTCAACGGTGGGCAAAGGGTGCGGCTGGACGTTATAGAGCGCTGTCGTTATACCACCCTATTCAAAATTGATCAGCCCGCTGCTGCTGAACCCTGGCTGCTTTCGGCGCGATTTGAGCTACGCGCTTACCATGATGCCAAAATGGTCGAGGTGTCGGCTTTTCAATCACAACGGCAGATAGCCCCACGTTACGAATACCCTAATCCCGGCATGTTGGCGCGGGATGAAAAAGCGCAGCTCAACCAGTTTCTGGCCGAGTGGTTCGCGCATTGTCTGGCACAAGGTCACAGCGCTGAGCTGCTGACCGGGCTCGCCGGGGGAGCAGACGACGTTTCATGAGTCTGGAGCGGCTGGATCTGGAAGTGGCGTCACCGGTACTGCGTGTGGTGCAGGTCACTGATACCCACCTCAATGAGAGTGAGGGCGGTACTCTGCTGGGCCTGGATACCGATTTTACACTGCAGCATGTGTTGGCTTTGGTAAAGAGCGAGCGCGAGCAGATCGACCTGGTCCTTGGCACTGGGGATATTTCGGACCATGGCAGTCGCCGGGCCTACCAGCGCGCGCGTGACTACTTTGCGCAACTGGCCGATGACAGTGTCTGGCTGGTGGGCAACCATGATGAGCGCGGCGCCATGATAGAGGAGCTGGGGCATAAGGGTGCCCTGGTGCGGGTTGTCTATGCCGGCAACTGGCAGATAGTGCTGCTCGACTCGCAAATGCCCGGCAAAGTCGGTGGCCATTTGGGTCAGGCAGAGCTGGATTGGCTGCAAAGTTGCCTGGCCGATGCTCAGGCCAACAACCTGCAGGTACTGGTTTGCTTACATCATCAGCCCGTTAAAGTCGGCTCGGCCTGGATCGACGAGCAGTTGGTAGCTGATTCCGCCGACTTCTTTGCCATCATAGATAGCTGCGCCGCTGTCCGCGGTGTCCTTTGGGGGCATGTGCACCAGCATATTGATACCGAACGTAATGGCGTACGTCTGATGTCGACCCCATCATCGTGCATCCAGTTCGCCCAGTTCAGCGAAGAATTCCGGGTTGACGGTCAATCACCCGGTTACCGCTGGCTAGACCTGCACCCCGACGGCACCATAGATACCGGCGTCTCCCGAGTCACCGGGGTCGACTTTGGCATTGACCTGAACTCCACCGGCTACGCATAAGCCCAGGCCCCCGCACCACTTGTGGGGTCGAATTCATTCGACCAAGTCACCCACAACCCCTGTGGCCCCCAATTCATTCGACCAAATACCCCACAACCCTTGTGGGGTCGAATTCATTCGGCCAGAATACCGGTCACGCCAAGCCACACCGGCCAACACACCCAAAGAGAAAAACGACACGCATGAGCCAATACAACGCCGAAGATATCGAGGTCCTCACCGGCCTTGAACCAGTGCGCAAGCGACCGGGTATGTACACCGACACCACCCGACCCAACCATCTGGCGCAGGAAATCATCGACAACAGCGTCGACGAGGCGCTGGCAGGGCATGCTGACGAAATCAGCGTCGTATTACACAAGGATGGCTCACTGACCGCCGTCGATAATGGTCGCGGGATGCCGGTTGATCTGCACCCGGAGCAGAAAAAACCCGGCGTAGAAGTTATCCTCACCACTCTGCACGCGGGTGGCAAATTTTCCAACAAGAACTATCAATTTAGCGGCGGCCTCCACGGTGTCGGCGTGTCAGTCGTCAATGCACTGTCCAGCAGCCTTGAAGTCACCATTCGCCGCGGCGGCAGCGTTTACCGCATGGAATTTAACGACGGCGAAACCGCCACTCCGCTAGCGGTCATCGATAGCTGCGGTCAGCGCAATACCGGCACAGCCGTCAAATTTACCCCAAATCCCAAGTATTTCGACTCCATCAATTTTTCAGTACCACGGCTCAAGCATGTGCTACGTGCTAAGGCCGTTTTGTGTCCCAAGTTGCGGGTCAAGTTCAAGGACGAAGCCAAGAATGAGACTGAGGAGTGGTACTACGAAGACGGCCTGACCGACTACTTGATGGACGCCACCATCGATTTTCCAGTGGTGCCAGAGCATCCCTTTGTCGGCAGCTTCAGTGGCAGCACCGAGGCTGTGGAATGGGCCATCCAATGGATGCCTGAGGGTGGCGAGGTTATCGCAGAAAGCTACGTGAACCTTATACCTACTGCTCAGGGTGGAACCCACGTTAACGGTTTGCGAACGGGCCTGTTAGATGCCATGCGCGACTTTTGTGAAATCCGCAATTTGCTGCCACGTGGAGTCAAGCTGACGCCGGACGATATCTGGGATCGCTGCGCCTACGTGTTGTCATCCAAACTTGAGGACCCCCAGTTTTCAGGCCAGACTAAAGAACGCCTGTCGTCCCGTGAAGCGGCTGCCTTTGTTTCGGGCGTCTCCAAGGACGCTTTCAGCCTGTGGCTGAATCAGCACACAGAAGAAGCCGAATCGATTGCCGAACTTTGCATCAACCGCGCCCAGACAAGATTGCGCTCAGCCAAAAAAGTAGAGCGCAAGCGGATTACATCCGGGCCCGCGCTGCCAGGAAAGCTGGCCGACTGCTCGGGTCAAGACACCAGCCGTGGCGAGCTTTTTCTGGTGGAAGGGGACTCCGCCGGCGGCTCGGCCAAACAGGCGCGCGACCGGGAATTTCAGGCGATACTGCCGCTGCGTGGCAAGATTCTCAATACTTGGGAAGTAGACTCACAGGAAATTCTCGCCTCGCAGGAAGTACACAATATTTCTGTGGCGCTAGGAGTTGATCCAGCCAGCGATGACCTTAGTGGCCTGCGCTACGGCAAAGTGTGCATTCTCGCCGATGCGGATTCCGATGGACTGCATATTGCGACTTTGATCTGTGCTTTGTTCGTGCGCCACTTTAGACCGCTAGTGACCGCTGGTCATGTGTTTGTTGCCATGCCGCCGCTGTATCGTATTGATGTTGGGCAAGAAGTTTACTACGCGCTAGACGAAGGCGAGAAACAGGGAGTACTGGACCGCATTGAGGCCGAGAAAAAGCGCGGCAAGGTCAACGTCCAGCGCTTTAAAGGCCTGGGCGAAATGAACCCACCGCAGCTACGTGAAACCACCATGGACCCGGACACCCGACGTCTGGTGCGACTATCACTGGAATCTGGTGATGACACCAATGGGATGCTGGATATGCTGTTGGCCAAAAAGCGCGCCGGTGACCGTAAGAGCTGGCTGGAGCAGAAAGGCGCGCTGGCTGAAGTGCCTTAGCCCAACGCCGATTATGGAGGCGCCAGCCCCGTAGACAGTAGAGCCGATAAATTTTGGCGAGTATGGTTGTGGTCAGCGAAGAGGGGGGGGAAGGCGGTATGCGTGGCATTGGTCAACCAAAGGTTACATCAGAGGGTGACAAGTTATGCGTCACTCTGACGTTTCTTATCACGCCACCCCAACGTCTAATGCGCTGTTACGGGTTCTGGGAAGTCACAGCGAAGCTGCGAGAGGGACCGGTATGAACTGGGACGCGATTATTGCTTTCGCCGAGGTGATTGGTGCGCTGGCCGTACTAATAACGCTCGCCTATCTCGCAATTCAAACTCGAGACAATGTCCGAGTCATGAGGTCTAGGGCAGTGTGGGATGCTCAGGTTTCATTTGTGGAGGTAAATGAAATACTGGGAAACGGAGGCACCGTCAGCGAGCTTATATACAAGGTGCTTTCTGACCCAGGTGAGTTGTCTGCCTATGAGAAGTATCTGGCACATCGTTTTTGCAGGGGCTGGTTTCAGAGGATGGAGGCACAATTTGCACTTTATTCATCCGGTATTCTTGATGCGGAGGTGTGGGAGCTTCGAAGAGGATATGCCAAGGCTATCCTAAACAACCCGGTCATGGCAGAAGCCTGGGAGACGGATAAGGGAAACTCGATGTTCACAAAAGCGTTTATAGCGTCGATTGATAGCGTCGCTAATACAGAAGCTCCTGGCTTTCTTGGTGTGGATAGCTAGGCGGGCATGGTGGAATACCCGATAACAAGGCACGGAACCGGAGGGCTACGCCTCCAGTTCGTTTTGCGCTAGGAGGCTATCCATATGCATGAAGAACTGACCAATGAGGAACTAATCCAGCTTTATGATGTAGTGACTGGTGGCGTCAACGCGCAGTTCGAACTTTGGATAACGATTACATTTGCCGTTATTATTGCCTCGTACCTTGCAGGGCACCGCCTGGCCAGATCACTTCAGTATATGATCGCAACTCTCTATACAGCTGTGTCCGTGCTTTTATATTTGATGCTCTTGGGTGCCGTGCAGTTTTCACAACAGTTTGACCTAAATTTAGGTGTATCTTCAGAAAGTAAAGTAGTTCTAGCCATAGTCGTGCTCAGAACCGCAGTATGGATATTAGGTACCATCGCTACGATCGTGTTTGTATTTAAGGGTCACAAAGACGATGCAAGTAACAACACCTAACAAATCGTTGCAGCGGACATATTCACAGGTCACACTTTTTGCCTGCCCAAAAACTGCGCGCTGCAAATCTGCTGTTGAACTCCGGCGTTATGCATCACATCGGGAGTTCGAATGATTCAGGGTGGCTGTTTGTGTGGCAAAGTCCGTTACACCTATCATGGTGATATCTGTGAGATTGCAATCTGCCATTGTTCGCAGTGCCGGCAAGCTCAAGGAGGCGCCTTTGCCACGAATAGTCCTATTGACGCAGATAAATTGGAAATATCGGGTAAGGAATTTATCAGGGAGTTGGAGTCCAACGAGAACAAGGTAAGGGCATTTTGTTCGAATTGCGGCAGTCCTCTGTACAGTGCACGAAAGGATCTACCCCATATCAAGCGTCTACGAATAGGCTCCGTGGAAACTCCTTTTATCTGTGAGAACAAATATCACATATTCTCGGCATCAAAAGCGTCATGGTACGAAATTATCGATAGCTATCCTCAATTTGAGAGGCACAAAAATGAGTAACAAGGCGATGAAAAATCGCGCCACGCCTTCAACGTTCCGTTGGACTCGCCACTGCACGGCTGGCCTTTTACCGCGGAGTCATGAGTAGCGATGATTGAACTGCTTATACGTAAAGAATGTGCGGCTGACTGCGACTCTATTCGTTCAATTACTGTCAGTGCGTTCCGTGGCATGCCTTACGCTGGCGGAGATGAGCAGGACGTCATTGATCGCCTAAGATCCGCGAATGCGCTAACGCTGTCTTTGATTGCGGTCATTGAAGAAGAGGTCGTTGGCCACATTGCATTCTCTCCAGCAACGACAAGCGATGGCTCATGCCCGTGGTTTGCGTTGGGTCCTGTATCTGTTATTCCAGAGCGGCAATGCAAAGGCGTAGGGCGTGCTTTGATCGAAAATGGCCTGGCCCAACTAAAAAGTATGAACGCGCTCGGCTGCATTCTCACGGGTAATCCTGCGTACTATAAGAAATTCGGGTTTCAGTTGGCGCCAGAAAATGCGCCTTCGAATGAGCCAGCTGAGTTTTTTATGCTAAAACAGTTATCATCTGGTGTTGCTCAGGGTCAATTCTCTTTCCATGAGGCATTCTATGGCGACGCATAACAAGGCGTTGAAATTTCTTCCGGTCCGGCCTCTAACGGACGTCGTTAAAGCGCCGCCGTTTACCGCGGCGTTAAGCCTCCTAGTTATCTAGAGTATTTACCATGAAAATGAACTATTTCGTATTTGGAACAAATAATAAAGAGAAGGCAGTGGCGTTTTATGATGAATTATTTGATGGGTCTGGGTTAAATAAAATTAACGAGGAAGGACGAATGGCGCTATGGGGTAACGAAGACTTTATGTTTTCCGTAGCAGAGCCGTTCGACGAAAACCCAGCATCAAACGGAAATGGCACTATGCTTGGCTTTCATGTCGATTCTATTGAAGAGGTTAATCGATTACATAAAAAAACTCTTGATTTGGGAGGTATATCTGAAGGAGAGCCTGGAATACGCTCTAATATGCATTCGGCTTACGCAAGAGATTTAGACAAAAATAAAATATGTTTCTATACGACCAATGCTTAACAGGTCGATGCAGCAAAGCCACTTCGTCGCTGGACGCGCTAACGCGCGCCTCTGCTTGAGACGTTAGGTTTAAGAGGGAAAATTGCATGAAGCTTGATACTGTCAATAAGTGGCTCATTCTGGTCGCAAATATTGGGGTGCTTGCGGGCATTGTGTTTCTTGCTTATGAACTTAAGCAGAATACAGTTGCTACTCAACTGGAAGCTGCGAGCAATTTCAATACCAGCTTCGCAGACATAGAAATGTTAATTGCTGGAGATGCAGATTTTTCTGGTTTGCTTATCAAGGGTCGAACACGCGCAGTGCTCACAGAAAATGAAGAGTTCAGACTCAGGGTTTTCTACGTAAACGTACTACGGCAATGGCAGTTTATTCATTTCCAATTTCTAAGTGACGCGTTGGATGAAGAAATCTGGCTAGGACAACTTGCGTATTTCACGATGGTTATTGGTGCAGATCAAGGACTGTTGGAGCACTGGAAAGCAAGTCGAAACCACTTCAGTCCCCGATTTAACATTCTGGTGCAGTCGATGATCTCGGCTGATGACGTTGGCCTCGTAGGTGATGCCTAACAAGCGGCGTGACAGGAAGCGCATAAATATGCTCCTTTGCGCTGAACGTAATAGACAGGAGTGAAGTAATGCGTAAATTCGGAGCACTGATTGCTTTGTTTATTTTTGTAGTGGCACAAGCTAATGCGCAAGACTCAGAAAGTGAGTCAGTGTCTTTACCTTCAGAATACGACTGGCAGCTAGTCACGCATCAATATGATGCAGAAAACTACTTAAAGGAGTGGGTGCGTGAGGGTGAAGACATCGAAAGTGCGAAATGGCTTCTTGTAAAGCAGAAACTCGAGCTTCCCAAAAAACAATCCTCCAAGAAGTACATTAAGTCTATTTTCAGAATAGCTAGGTCCGCTTGCACGGATGTGCTTTACAACGGCCCTGAGAAGTTTCCGTTGGATTCGGGTGGTAACGCGTACGTTGGTCGCGTCATGTGTGCGCAAATAGTGGGCAAACCTTATGGCGCGTTTACAGACATGAGCGTTTTGGTTGAAGGTAAGACCGCTTATATCTTTACCAGCGAGATCCGAATGCCATCCTCTCCAAAAGCTGGGATTTTGTCTTTTGATCCAGGCAGTGACGCTGAGATAGAAATGTTCATGCAACAGATATCGACTTCAGCAGGGCTGGTTCGAATGAACGCAGGCTTGTTGGCAGAGTGACTGAACATAACAAGGCGAGCTGTGTGCAGGGTGCGAGGAGATTGAAGGTACACTCGAGAAAACTGAACGACGTTGATTTCAAAGATATGCGGGCACTCTTATTGGAAGAAGGCCCCAACGAATGGAATTACCTGACGCACGAGAGCATTGATCACCAGTTCAGTCTAATCAAGGAGGAGAAAGCCATTGCTGTTCTTGCAGAGGGTGATCGCATAGTGGGCTTTTCGGTGCTCATTTTTCGAGGAGCTTGTTCTGGTAAGGTGGAGAAATACTCGTTGCTGGCGCAAACTGCATACATCAACGATGTTGTCGTAAGCGCCAGACACAGCGGCAAAGGTTTAGGGTGCGATCTTTTGTTGGAAGCAGTATCTCTGGCAAGCAGAGATGGGTGTGATTCTGTTTACATTGAGCGGCATGAAGACAATGTGGCCTCAGCCGGGATGATGCGAAAAGCGGGATTTGAGATAGTTGACACTTTCCACGATCCTAAGAAGAGGTCGTCAGGATCACGAAACACAGTGATGCTGTGCAAAAAAACATAACAAGGCCAAGCACACTGCGCGCGCCAGTCACACTCCGAGAGTTTCAAAATCATCATTTTGATTCCACAATCTGGAACGACCAAAATTTTGAGACGACGATATTGTCGTTTCAACTTATGCCAAATCGGGTACAGCCTGGTTGCAGCAGATGATTTCTCAGCTATTGTTCAATGGCGATGAAGGAGTGGAAGTGGCGAAAATGTCACCATCATCGATAAGTCATAACTACCATAACTGGCTCGATAAAAATGGTCATCCCTGGTGGCCGTTTTGGGAGGGAGGTGCAAAAACTTTCATTCATAGAGGAACGAACGGTCGTTGGCCTAATGTCCTAAGCGCAGAGGAGGCTTCTAAGTATGAGCCTCTTGCTATAAAAGAGCTCAGTAGTGAACGTGCCCAGTGGCTCGCAACGGGTGAAATTCTATGAGAATTACTCGCCCCATCCAAAATTGCATAACAGGTCAAGGCAGCAATGCCACCCCGCGGCTGGACGCGTTAGCGCGCTGCTGCTTTAGGTTTGATGTGTGCCGGCTGAAGAGGTGAGACTATGAGTGTGAACACGCTCGGAAAAATATTGATGACACTGGCAATAGCGGTTTTCACGTTCATCCCACCTCTAGCTGATCTTGCTACCGATACCCATGTTTTTCACCCTGGATGGATGCCCCATGCACGAGTGCATACGGTTTGGCTTTTGGGGCTTGCTTCTAGTGTCGGCCTGCTAGCCCTCTATCTACTTTGGTTTCGTAAGGTAGATTCTCAATTTAGTGAAAACCTCGCGGGAGTACTTGGCGCCATTGTTTACGGTTCCTTTTTTCTAAGTGGCTTAACTATCGGGTTGTATGGCGGTGCGCTATCGGATCATGAAGGAGGTATTGGCCATACCATTATAGGGCTGGACTTGAATGTGTTTACCTTCGGTGTAGCGACTCTGGCTTTGTGTGCAGGTTGGGGATTGTGTAGGTGGGGACGCGCATAACAAGAGCGTTAATAGGGCCGCTCGCAAGCTCGCGCCTATAACGCTGGCTTCAGCAGCATCCGTTTGCAGATCATAGGAGTGAAGAGGCGATGAGTGAGGCAAAGAATACTCAAGTCGGAGTGCTATTGATTACTGGTCTCCTGGTGATCCTGGGAACGGTTGCCTGAGGAGTTATAAAAGGCTACTGGGATAATTTCCTTGCTGACAAAAGGATTCACCGACTTTGCGGTTTTCGCGAGCGATGTATCCTCAGAAAGCCCGGAAGCGCAATCAACTATTGCGGCTATTATTGAAACACTAAAAGAATTTGGGCAGGTAGGACAAATAGAGCTAAAGCAATGGGACGCGTACGAAGAGATTCCGCGGGAGACGCTAAGTGACAAGGTTACTATTGTGGTAGATATGGAGCACGGAGAAGCAAACGAGTTATCACGCCTAAAGCGTGCTTTGGAAAGAATCAAAGCACTTCCGGAGATAAAAAATGTTCGAATCAAGTAAATCGCATCTGGAAGAAGTCGGCGAAGACTATTTTGAGCATCAATCCGTGGCTTTCAACTACAGCCTTCGTTGCCTCAAAGCGGCGTTAATGGCATTTGTGCACGGTCTAGTGCCGGGAAGTTATGAGACAAGCGCAAGTGAGCTGGTATCTTCATTGGCAGAGGGTAGGAAATAGTCGTGTATCAGCCATATAGCAAGGCAACGTATTCTCATTGTTCTGTGGGGATAATATTTTGCAAGGCGGGCTAAAAGGTGGCTATGCAATATATCCATCCTAGCTATAACAAGACGCAGAACTCACACAGATTACCGCGCCGCGTCTTTAACTATTGCCTTCAAGCCACAGAAAGACGAGTTACTCCTACAAAAATCCAGAAGTGGCGCGTTTATCAACACCCCACTCGATGGGTTTCTGCTCGAAAAGGGAGTAGAGCAAGTTGTCATCGTTGGTGTCCTCACCCATGCTTGCGTTGAGAATACAGCAAGGGTAGCGCTTGACCTGGGATATACAGTGTTCGTAGTTGATGATGCGTGTGCTACGTTAGATGCAAGCTTGCACGAAAACGCTTTGGCGGCAATGCAGGTGCTCAACGCCAATATCATTTGTACCGACGACATTATTGCCCATTAGCTGCGGCCATTGTCGCGCTCGGCCTTGTGCTATGAGTGATAATCCTGTGACACCGCAATCTACAATACAGTAGATACCAATAGAGGTTGATATGAGTGAATCCGACAAGTTTTGGGACAAAAAGGCGCAAGGGTATGCCGCGAGCCCGGTTTCCGATGAGGAAACTTATCAGAGGAAACTCACAGAAACACAAAAACATTTCGCTCCAGACATGCGAGTTTTGGAATTTGGTTGCGGAACAGGTTCCACAGCAGTTCATCACGCGCCAGAAGTACTTCACATTGATGCGATAGATATCTCTGAGAATATGCTTGAGATTGGTCGCCAAAGAGCCCGCGAGTCAAATGTTGATAACATTACATTCACTCGTGGAACTTTAACTGATTTCAACGCAGAGACTGCCAGTTTGGATGCTGTTCTGGGTCTAAATGTTATTCATTTATTGCCAGACAGGCACTCGGTGCTCACTGAGGTGGCGAGAATTCTTAAGCCTGGGGGTATTTTTGTTAGCAGCACAGGCTGCCTGGGCAGTTCTTACCTACGCTTTATTACCCTGTTGTTACCACTAGGAAAAGCTCTCGGTCTTATGCCTGACGTCTTTGTGCTGACGGAATCCGAGTTGGCGAGCGAGGTTAAAAATGCTGGTTTTACCATTGAGAGTCAGTGGCATCACGGACTGAAAGATATCGATGTTTTCATGATTGCGCGTAAAACTTAAAGATAGGGAATCTACAGGACTATGCGAAGCGGCAGTACGCCGCTGTCTATCAAAAATTCTGGCGAATGCCAACACAGCGACTTTAGGGTAGCGAAACTTTCTATCCAGACGCCCACTTGAAGCGCTCTATAAATTCCGTGAGTACACAATGGCAATTGCTGCCATTGTGGCGTTTATACTCACCATCCACGCAGGTCGAAACCGGCGCAATATGGTTTCAACGTAGCGTGCTTGGAGAGCATAAACCTACTAACAATACTGTATATTCCAACCTGCGATGGTGCCAATCATCCTGCAGATCGATAGCAAATTGAAAAATAGGTAAAGGCCAATGCTATGCCAGTATCCAACCACAAATTAACAACGCAGGAGATGGCTCGTTTCGTCGCCGACGGTTACCTGCGTTTTGATAAATTGATTCCGAGCGAGATTAACCAGAACATCATCAGGGAATTTTCGCTGCTTGAGTCGAATAAGATTCTGCAGATTGTTGGACAACCTCCAGAGGCTGGTGGACTCCAACTACCTGCAAGCCTGACGCCTTTATCCGAG
This sequence comes from Candidatus Litorirhabdus singularis, assembly GCF_026262625.1. Classification (GTDB taxonomy): domain Bacteria; phylum Pseudomonadota; class Gammaproteobacteria; order Pseudomonadales; family Halieaceae; genus Litorirhabdus; species Litorirhabdus singularis. The sequence goes on along the minus strand of NZ_SHNN01000001.1, from coordinate 739,032 downwards.
TGCTACCCGCCGCAGTCCTTTCTCGGGCAATTGCTGAATCTGCCGGAGGTGCTAGGTATTGTCGAATCACTGGTTGGGCCCAACCCGCTGTTTGACCATGACTTTGTACACCGGCTGCAGGCCGGCAGTGAATATAAACAGCACCTGCATGTTGACGCTGTGGTGGACAGTGCCGACCCAAGCTTCGACATTCAGTTATTTTATTTTCCCCAGGACGTTGCGCCCGGCGCTGGCGGCACACGCTTCGTGCCAGCTACCCATTTGCGTCGTACGAGGGCCGAGGGCGTGGGCCGCTATCAACACTTGCTGGGAGAGCAGCAGTTCAGCGGAGAGGCGGGTACCTTGATGGTTTTTCATCATGGTCTATGGCACGCCGGTCAACCTAACCCCAGCGATGTTGATCGCTGGATGTACAAAATTCGACTCAACCCGCGTGTCTCGCAGGTCAGACAGTGGAATATGGAAGATTTCGATGATATCCACAATGACTCCAGTGACCACACCTTCGCAAGAATGCGCCATGACAGCGTTGCTCAGATTCTGCGCTCGCTGCAGCCTTGGCAAAAGGGGCATGAGGCGCGCTACGAACAGATGCAGCGCGCGCTAGTCTGGCGCTACTTGAGCAACGACCCCGGTTTTGACGTTGACTATTACCATACGCGGATCGAGCAGCGTGTGCGCCTTATAGAGGAGTCTAGCTAGTGACAAAGCGACAACAAGTTCTGTATCTCTGGCTTGCTGAAGGTGCTCTGGACACAGAAACTATTGGTTGGGCCTTTCACGATGGCACCGATGGCGATGGTCCGCAGCTTCCAGACGAAGAGCCTCCCTATGTAAGTGGATTAGCCGCGTTGCAGGATGGCTGGTTCCTTATGCAATCGCCTTCGCCGCTAGCACTTCATCCCGGTACGGAGCATGAGGTTTCATATCTCGTTAATGAATTCATCTTCGAGCGGCGGATAGACATCTAGAGTAACGAGCAATGAGTGATTTGACCGGACATAGCGCCCGCTCGACCAAATCAAGCATAGTTGACGCCTTCGTGGCACCAGCGTGTGATGATCTTGTCGAGATTTTGTATCAGGACGACGACATCTTACTGATCAATAAACCCAGCGGCCTGCTTAGTTTGTCGGGCAAAAACCCGCTGAACCGGGATTCGGTGCACCACCGTTTGGTAAACGGCCAGAAGGGGGTCACCGCGGCTTTTTCGGAGGCAAAGCTACCACATCGATTAGATTTTGGGACATCAGGTATTATGGTGGTCGGCCTGAATGCTGCGTCTTCGCAACATCTGAACAGGCAGTTTCAGGCGCGTACCGTCAAAAAACGTTATAGGGCGATTCTTTGCGGCTGGCTTGCCGACGAGCGGGGCCGGGTTAGCGCAGCCATAGCAAAAGACGCAGATCTTTTTCCCAGGGTAAAAATTTGTAACGTAACCGGCAAGGCAGCCATCACTGAGTACACTGTATTGCGCCGACTGGAGAGCCCGCGCCGGAGCTTGGTTGAATTTACGCCTCTCACGGGGCGTACACACCAGCTACGTATTCATAGCCAGACTATGGGTCACCCTATCCTTGGATGTGATCTTTACAAAAATGATTATAGTGAGAAAATGTCAGCGCGCCTGCAACTGCACGCTAGTGACTTATATTTTAAGCACCCCACCAGTGGAGAAATTATCCACGGTCAGTGTATTTGTCCGTTCTAGTCAGATAGGCTTCGTTTTGGCCACGTCGGGTCCTGGGAAATATGGAGAGGATCTAATTGATGAAAAATGCCGGAATCACTGAATGTCTAACCGGGGTCAGTGCCTTTTCCATGGCAATAGGTTTGGCGTTGTTTGGTTTGACCTATGGAAATTCTAACTCAACGGCTGTTGCCATGTGGGAACACGTGCTATTTTTGCCCGCCTTAGTTTGCATGGGGGCAGGTTTTCTAAATCTAGCATCAGTGACTTTTTCGGAATCTGTCAGGTCAATGAATCAAAACGACAATGGGGGCCTATAAATGGCGCGGGTTGAAGGTAAGGTCGCTATCGTCACAGGCGGTGCGCAAGGGTTGGGAGAAGCGGCAGTAAAGGGGCTGACTCGAGAAGGGGCCCTAGTGCTGCTGTGTGATACCAATGCGGCAAGAGGTGCTGAAACTGCTACCAAATATGGGGCCAAGTTCTATCAGCACGATGTGGGAGAGGAGGATCAGTGGAGGGCGTTAATGGATAATGTTGTCGCTCAATATGGCAGGTTGGATATACTGGTTAACAATGCTGGAATCTTCCATTCTTCCAGGGTCGATGAAACTTCCCTCGAGGACTTTCGCCGTGTGATTGATATCAATCTCACTGGCTGTTTTTTGGGTTGCAAGCATGGTGTTCAAGCTATGCGGGCTAATCCAGACTCGGGCGGAGGCTCGATAATCAACTTATCCTCCGTTTCTGGGCAGCGAGGGCAAGCCGGTAACGGCGCCTATGGATCTTCAAAGGCGGCCGTGGCTCTTTTGACAAAAACCGTGGCTGTAGAAAATGGCGAGTTCAAAATTCGTTGTAATTCAATACATCCAGGTATCATCCAGACTCCTATGTTGGACGCATTGTTTGAAGCGGCTGGAGATCAAGCGGCAGCGATTACGAACCAGATTGAGCAGAAAACACCGCTGGGCATTATCGGCAACCCGGATGATATTGGTGATATGGTCGTTTTTCTTGCTAGCACGGACAGTCAGTTTATTACGGGCGCGGAGATGGTAGTGGACGGCGGCGCAATCGCTAGTCTTCCATACTGAATGGGTACGTAAATAGCTGATGTCTTACGCCGATCTTACCTTCAGAGACAAAAATCCGATCAAACGTTGGCTACAAGAGCAACGGCTGGTTTCGGCAGTGCAATTATGTGGTCAGTCGCGGTCAACACCAGACACCATCTGTGATTTTGGTTCTGGTAACGGTGAACTGTGTAAGCTGTTGGCAGGCCACTACCAGAACACAAAGCTAATTTGTTACGAACCGATGCCGAGCCTGCTATCCGAAGCCCGAGAAAACTTGGCAACGTTAGCGTCAGTCGAATTCTGTGATGATATACGGAAGGTTACAAGTGGAACGGTTGATGTTGTGTTCTGCCTCGAAGTCTTTGAGCATCTCCCGCCAGCGCAGACCAGCGAGGCGCTCGAAACAATTTGTGATCTGTTAAAACCAGATGGGAAAATTGTTATAGGCGTTCCTGTGGAAGTTGGAATTCCGGCGCTGTATAAAGGAATTTTCAGAATGTCACGCCGATATGGTGGTTTTGATGCTAGCCTGAAAAACGTCGTTAGTGCTTTTCTTTGGCGCCCGCCAAAAACTCGGCCCACGCATGAAATAGCGCCTGGATTTAGCTATTACTTTGAGCACATGGGCTTCGATTTCCGCCGCTTTAGAGAAATCCTGGGCGGTTACTTCCATCCTCTTAAGGTGTCTTCCAGCCCATTTACAGCGCTTGGTACTGCGTTAATGCCCGAGGTTTACTTTGTTGCGGAGAATCCGAAAAAGCCTCAGCAGCCGGAAGCTGAATCTTCTGTATAGGAGCCACCCCTCAATATGGCGAAGAGCACTACGCTTACTGCGCTGGTAATTGCTGGATTGCATGAGTCAACAACGTCATTGTGTTCTTATATCAACAGGTTTTACAATCAGCGCCGATTTACGGTTTGAACCTAGCGAAAGCTGTCGATTGTCACGGGAACCTGACGAAATGGGTCTGAGCTTTCTTCACGGTAGAACATCATGTAAGGCATAACGGCTTTGGGGTTATGCGGAATTCTAAATGAGGAAAATATGCTAATTGAAAAACTGAAGGCCAAAATTCATCGAGCAACTGTAACCGATGCCAATCTAAATTATGTTGGCAGCATTACTATAGACAGCGATTTATTGACAGCAAGCGGCATTCAAGAGTACGAAAAGGTTCAAGTCGTCAACATTACCAATGGACAACGATTTGAGACTTACGTCATCACTGGCGAAAGTGGCGCTGGTGGAATATGCCTGAACGGCGCCTGTGCAAGACTGGCGGAGGTAGATGACAAGGTTATTATCATGGCATATTGTCAACTTGATGCTGAAGAAAACGCTACATTCACACCTACTCTGGTTTTTGTGAACGACAACAATGAAGCAGTTGATGAAGCTACCCTTGTGTAATTTGGCGAACGTATTAGCCAGTTTTTCTCGGCTAATACCGCCAAGCTAGCTTACATTCGACCCCATAATCGACGCTATTAAAGCTCGCTGACCTACTCAAATCGGTACAGTGACAGCCAGATACACTCAAAACGGGTTCCTGCTGCCGGTTGAGCCGCCAATCTGAAGCGCGTATGGTAGTGGATGAAGCCGAATTTGGTAGACTGGCAGAAGAGGCAGGTGCGGAACCCGTGTATGCTAAGTATTGGTTTACCAAAAGCCACCTCAGAGGATCATGCAGTATTAAGCTCTGGTGTGTTTGTCACGTCACTACGACGTTAACTTTTTAGGAATTACCTTTTTATGCAGGACAAAATTACTATTATCCGAGACTACCTGAACAAGGTTAAGACTCGCTGTACGTATAATGCAGCCGCTAAAGCTCTGGGTATTAAAGCGCCCGAACTAAAGAAGCTGCTGGGTGATCGTACACCGGAGAATTCGTGGTTTGTAAACACTGGTGCCGGAGAACCCGTAGGATACGATGACAGCGAAAAGCATCCTGAGCTTTATCGGACCAATCGAATTATAGAATCTGCTGAGGTTCTTACTAGAAATTTGGGTATTTGAAGGGAGCCGATAAACCCATGCAGCGCGGCGTCTTTGCCGCCGGCTGTAAGAATCTGTTCAGGTGGTTTTTGATAGTGCCGTGTTAGGGGATCAGGGTTTTGGTTAAGTGAACGTATTCCATGAAGCCCAGGACCAGCCGCCTCGATCGATTTATTAGCCAGAACAGCGATTTCTCGCTGTCAGACACCCGGTTTTTAATTGCGCAGAAACGAATCCTTTTAGACGGACATCTAGCTCACTCAATTCAACAAAAAGTGGCGCAATTCACTCATGTAGAGCTGGATGGCATCTCCTTGCAACATGAGCAGCCGGTCTACATGATGCTGAATAAGCCGCGTGGAGTTGTTAGCGCGACTAAAGATCTCAAGCATCCCACTGTGCTTGACCTGATTCAGCACCCTCAAAAAGATCAATTGCACATTGTTGGACGCCTCGATTTCAATACTACAGGGCTGGTGCTATTGACCAACGATGGAGCTTGGTCGCGCAAGATAAGCCTGCCTGAAACCAAGCTCTCCAAAACATATGAGGTTACTTTGGCGCAGCCAATAACTGACGAATATGTTGCAGCGTTTAAACAGGGCATCTACTTTGCTTATGAAAACATGACTACTCTGCCGGCAAGTTTAGAAATCATATCCAAGTTCTCTGCCCGGCTCTCACTTGTTGAAGGTAAGTATCACCAGGTTAAGCGCATGTTTGGTTTTTTCCAAAACGAAGTGTTAGCGCTGCATCGGGTTTCTGTGGGGCCATTCTCGCTGGATGGACTTGAGATGAGTAACAGTAGGCAACTTACAATAGAGGAGTCTCAATCGTTGATGACTCAGTGTACAGTGCAAGGACATCAGAGCTGACCGGTTCTACTTCTAGCACCTTAGTGTGCAGTGTGAAGGCCCGCTCTTTTGGAGTGGGCTTTTTTTTGGCTTGGAAGATCTTGAAATTATGAGGCGTCGTCGTATTTGGTCGCCAGACCGAATTCAACTCTGTAGCTTATATTAGGTTAGTTAGCTCTATCAGAGGTTGTTATAGAGTCGTTGGAAATCTTCGTTATCGGGAAACAGTTCAAGAAGTTTACCGGCGTAGCGGCGCCCCTCATCGTTGCGACCTACTTCCTGCAGATAGTTGACCAGTGCGAGCAACACATCGGCGTTCTCAGGTGCATTACGTTGCAGTGCCTGTAACTCCTTGATAGCTAGCGTCGGCTGGCCGTAGTCATGTAGGGCAATGGCATAAACATAGCGATGGCGGACGCCGTTCTTTTCAAGTTCCGCGGCTTTGCGTAAATGCGACAAGGCCGCATCGCGATTACCGGCTCGACTCTCTAATAAGCCCATGGCCTGATGTACGTGGGGTTGATCCTGAGCGATGCCCAGCGCTCTTTGCAACGTTACGCGAGCTTCTGCCTCGCGGCCAAAGGCTCGGTGCAGGTCCGCCAGGTTGAGCAGAGCAGGCAGTAATTGCGGGTTCAGTTGCAGTGCAAGTTCGTAGGCGGCCTGAGCCTGCTTCCAGCGTTGCTGGGCTGTGAAGAACGTAGCCTTGTTGAGGACAGCGCCTGGCATGTCTGAGTTTTCATCCAGACTGGCTAGATACTCCTTGTACAAAGCCTGCAATGCAGCTGCTTCACTGGGCTCCAGTAACTCCACCCGCATGGGGGAAACTACACGTGCAACCTCCAGTCGCACCGCTTTGATGGGGTCTGCCACTAGCGGACTAAGAAGCTGCCAGCGTTGCTGGCTGGGCAAAAATTCCAAAGTTCTCACCGCGCTGACGCGCAATAGAGGGTCTGGCGACTGCAGCAGGCGTATCGCTTCGTCGTAGGCCTCGCGTCCGGCAAAGCTACCCAGTTCTACCATGGCGGTAGCGCGAAGAATTGTGGGTAAACTGCTGTCTGCAACCAGCTGTTGCAGTTGCGGTACGGCGCGGGCATCGCTGCGCCGTGCCTGATGCATGGCCCGTGCCGGGTGCTCGGTGGTATCGCTAAAAGTGACACCCCAGTCGCGCAGGCTGTTCAATGCCCAGTCTGCACTCTGGTCCTGATGGCACATGTTGCAGGCATTGGGTGTTTGAATAACGACGCTCAGGTCAGGTCGGGGAATACGCATGCTGTGATCACGACGCGGGTCAACGCCCATATACGTTGTCTCTGGCATGTGACAGTTGGCGCACTGCGCGCCGCTCGATTCGGGCGCATGATGGTGATGTTGCTCGCTATCGTAAACCGTAGGCACATGACATTGAGCGCAGACATCATTGCCGTCTGCGCGCAGCTCATTGCTATGCGGCTCATGGCAATTGCTGCAGACGACGCCCTGTTGGTGCATCTTGCTCTGCACGAAGGAGCCATAGACGTAGACCTCGTCAAGAATCTGGCCGTCTGCATGGTAGAGCGGATCTTCTAGCAGCGACAGACGGTGATTATCCAGCAGGCGCTTACCGTAGTTGTAGTGCCCAAAACTGCCGCGCCGTGAGTGGCAGCGTCCGCAGCTCTCCACCTGCCTGGAATAGTCCATTGGCTGCCGGCGCTTGGCAATACTCTCGTTCTCTGCGAACGCCCATTCACCGCGCTCAGCCAAAAACACACCAAAGCCGCCATTGCTAGCTGCACCCAATTTGCCTGTGCGTGCGAGATCTACGTGTTTGGCGCCGGGACCGTGGCAGGCTTCGCAGCCAACATTAATTTCTACCCAGGTGGTTTGGTAGCTCTGATCTGCGGGATTATAGTTTTTCTGCAGGTCAGTACTGTGGCATTCGGCGCAGCGGGCGTTCCAGTTATAGTAGGGGCCGGTCCAGTGCAGCGGGTCACTGGCATCAATCGCTTCATCGGCGTGCAGGTGATACCAGCGCTGTCCGCCGCCTTCCGCGCTGCGGCTGTCCCAGGCGATACTGAGCGCCTGCAGACGACCGCCGGGCAATTCCAGCAGTATTTGTTGCAGCGGGTAGACACCAAACACATAATCCACTTTAAAATCTTGCAGCTTGCCGTCCGCCCCGTCGGTGGTCACCCAGAAGCTATCATCGCGACGGCTGAACCGAGTTGTGATGCCGTTATACAAAAAGCTGGCATTGTCAAAATCCCCGAGTACGGTAGCCTCGTTGGCCACCTGCATGGCCAGGTCATGGTGAGAGCCGGTCCAGGCGCTGTGTTCTTCAGCGTGGCAACCGGCGCAAGCCGGTGTACCGGCAAACTCCGGGTTGTCGACTTGCTGTACGGTAGAGGCGAGAGCCGGTATTGCACAGAGCGCCAGTGCCGCGGCCAGGGCGAGGCAGAAATCAGAGAAACGTGCAGACAAAATCAGATCCAGATGAGTCGGGTCGGGCTACCTTAACGTATCTGCGAGGCATGTCCAAGATAAGGCATAGGGCGTTGGCCCAGTCGCGGTTCGACGCCGCCCACAGCGTAAATCGTGCCTGTGGCGATCAGGGGCGGCAACGGTGGTGGCTCAGCGCGGGCGCGCAGCGGGAAAACGTTCGAAATAGAAGTCGAAGCGCTCGCGCAGCTGCTCTGGTTTGACCCCAAAATCACCCTCCAGGTCGTAAACGATGCGGCCTTCTTTGCCGCGCGGATGAGCGGCCATAAAGGCCTCCAGCTCGGCCCGAGCCTGAGCCGTGAAAGGGATACCAGCGCAAGCGTAGATGTTGCCAACCATGCCAATATCATCGGCCATAAACTTGTCAAAGGGCACATCGACAGTGCGCGCACTATCCAGGCTGTCACGGTCGCGAACGCAGGCGCGCAGAAGGGTTTCAATCCTGTCGCTCCAATATTCCAGCAGGGCAGGCAGGTCTACATTTTTGCGGTTCAGACGCTGGCCATAGCCCAGCATGGTAATGGCAGATTGAATCACGGCTACCGGATCGCGGTGGGTGATAGCGATGGTGGCGTCGGGGAAGACTTTTTGCAGCACCGGCAGCTGCTCCATGTGTTGCGGGCACTTCAGCACCCAGCGATTCGGGCCACATTGCCATTGCAGGAGCTTAAGAACGGTTTTCATATATTCGTAGTGTGGGGTTTGGTCATGGCTGAGATAATGGTCACGCCAGCGCGGTGAAGGGGCCAGCCACTCGTAGTTGTAGGAGGCGAAATCCGGTCCCATTAGCTCCAGCTCCTCGTGAATATGATCGGGCTCCATAGGGTGCATGGCGGCCAGATAAGGGGTACTCATCTGCATGCCCTGCCAGGCTTCTTCGCAGCGCTGCCAGCGTGGGTCCGCGGGGCCGCGCGGATGACCGGCTTCGCCCGGGCGCGGCACCGGCTCGTAGGACTCCCATAATGGCAGTGATCGAAAGCGGGTGTCGGCAGCCATTAGGTTCAGCAGATGGGTGGTGCCCGAGCGCGGCAGGCCGGCGACAATCACTGGCTCACGTATTTCTACCTCGTGAATCTCCGGATGCTTGTGCAGCATGTCTTGTATCAGCAATCGCGAGGTGGCGTGTTGCACCAGCTTGTTGTGCAGCGTGAGTCTACCAATACCGGTAAGTTGGGCATCGCTATCCCATTCATTCAGCAGTAGTCCTAACCGCTCGCGAAAACCATCATCACCAAAATCATCGACCCCGGCTGTGGCTATAGCCTGCCCCAGCACCGCAGATTCAGTGAACTCAAGCTGTAGGCTGTCACCGTAGTCCAGCGCCATGCGTTGGGTGTCGGATAGAACCGGGTTGGCGAGGTCGGCGATTCGAATCGTTGCGCTCATGGGCTTAATATTTCCCGTGGTTAATACATCAGCTGCGCTCGGCCGCAGCTTGTGTTTTCAGGTGTTGTTGATAGGACTTGAGTTCGCGCTTGATGGTGGGCGCCAGCAGGTAGAGACCAATGAGGTTCGGCACTGCAATGACAAATACCATGGCGTCTGAAAACTCCAACACGGCGCCCAACTGGACGGTACAGCCAAGCGCGACAAAGACACAGAACATAGCCTTGAACACCAACTCTTTGATCCGGCCTTCGCCGAGCAGATAGGTCCAGCCTTTGAGCCCATAGTAAGACCACGAGATCATGGTACTGAAGGCAAATAACATGGCGATGACTGACAGTGGCAAGGTTGACCAGGACAGCGTGCTGGCAAACGCGCGTGAGGTCATCTCAATGCCCTGAATGCCGGACCCGGCCAGGCTTGGCTCGTAAATGGTGGTGAGTATGACCAGAGCCGTCAGAGTGCAGATAATCACTGTGTCGATGAACGGCTCCATGAGTGCGACATAGCCCTCCGTCGCCGGTTGGTCGGTGCGCACCGCTGAGTGTGCTATAGCAGCACTGCCGATACCTGCTTCATTGGAAAATACTGCGCGCTGAAAGCCCAAAATCATGACGCCAACGGCACCCCCGGACATAGCCTGCGGATTGAAGGCTTCGCTGAAGATGGCTCCAATTGCCCAGGGTAGGCGCTCCGCGTTGAGAAAAATAATGGTGATGGCGCCAATGACGTAGGCGAGTGCCATAAACGGCACCATGCGACTGGTCACCGCAGCGATCGAGCGCAGTCCGCCAATAATGACCACGCCCACCACGGCCGCCATTGCCAGACCAAAGGCCCAGCCTTTGTCAGTGAAAGGACTTCCCTCGCCACCGGTAGCCACCAGAAACTGGCTAAATGCCTGATTGGACTGGAACATATTGCCGATACCCAGGCAGCCTATGACAATCGCCAGCGCGTAAAAGCCGCCCATTGCCTTGGCGATTGGAGCCATGCCGCGCTCACGCAGTATCGCTTCAAGATAGTACATGGGGCCGCCAGAGATAGTGCCATCGGGGTTCACCCGTCGATACTTTACGCCGGCAATACATTCTGCGAGCTTGGTGGACATGCCCAGAAAGCCCGCCAACATCAGCCAGAAAGTCGCACCCGGGCCACCAATGCTGATGACGATCGCGACCCCGCCAATGTTGCCGATACCGACGGTACCCGATACAGCCGTTGCCAGGGCCTGAAAATGGCTAACCTCGCCGTCATGCTGCTCGCTTTTTTTGCTGCCGCGCAGCAGACTGATGCCGTGGCCCAGCCCGCGCACATTGAGAAAGCCCAAATAAACCGTGAAGAACAGGGCGCCGCCAATCAGCCAGACGACGATCAGCGGTACCTCAGTGCCGCCGATGCTTACGCTATAGAAGATGAAGCTGGACATGGCCTCGGCAATAGGTGCGAAGGCGTCGTTGATTGCCGCGTCGATACCGGCGTCGTTTTTTATTAACATGTCTCATTCTACAAGCACGGAGCCCTGCATGAAAATCGGTATTCTCAAAACAGACTCAGTAAGAGCCGAATTAGTGGATGAATTTGGCGAATATCCGGGTATGTTTCAGCAACTATTGCGCGCAGTCGACCCGGAGCTGGAGTTCATTGTTTTCGATGTGGAGGCTGGTGAGTTTCCGCAGCAACTGGATGTAGCCGATGGCTGGCTGATTACCGGCAGCAAATCCAGCGTGTATGAAGATAAGCCGTGGATACACCAGCTGCAGCAGCTGGTGCAGCGGCTGCATCAGGAGCGAAGAAAGTTGGTTGGCATCTGTTTTGGTCATCAGTTGGTTGCTCAGGCGCTGGGCGGCGCAACGGAAAAATCCAGTAAGGGCTGGGGGGTGGGCGTGCACGCGGCGACCTTCAGCGCGCGACCGAACTGGTCTGATGATGATGCTATGGAATTTCGTTTGTTAGTGAGCCATCAAGATCAGGTAACCCAGTTACCGCCGGAGGCCAAAATATTGGCAGGCAGTGAATTCTGTGAAAATGCGGTGTGTCAGATAGGTGATCACATACTGACGTTTCAGGGGCACCCTGAATTTGTGCCGGCCTACTCGGAAAATTTACTGAATATTCGTCGTGACATTATCGGCGAAGACAATTACCGCGGTGGCATGGCGTCCCTGTCACTGCCATTGGATCGGGGTCGGGTAGCGCGCTGGATACTTAACTTTCTGCGCGCTTGAGCTATTCGTCGCGCACTTGGTCCTGCATGGCGGTTAGATATTCATCCATTTCGCTGTCGTCCGCAAACACCGCAATGTCGGGCAGCGCTTTGAGAATCTCAAAAACCTTGTCGATATGGGGCTTGCGGTTAGCCGCTGCCAATTTACGCTCGGCGCCTTTGATTTGTTTGGCGGCTTTGAAAATGACGCGCAGGCCAGCAGAGCTGATGTAGTCCAGTTCCGCCATATCCAGTACGGTAAGATCCATTTCTGCAGCTATTGCCTCGTCCAGTCGCAGGGCGAAGCCCGGGGCAGTGTCGGTGTTGAGGCTGCCGATAAGCGCAACCCGCGCCAGCGACTTGTCTGCGTCAAGATCAATGTGAGTGGTCAATTCCATGTTTTTCTTCCGCTGAGGGCAATGTTTTTGTCAGGCGCAGTATATTGCGGTCGGCCTGACGTTGATAGCTTTGGTGGTCGGTTAGGGTTTTCAGTAAGTGTACACCAAGCCCCCCAATCGGGGCAGCCGCTGTCTCCAGCCCCAATTCGGCACCCTTTGCTTCTTCCAGTGGGTTGAAAGCAATACCCGGGTCGCTGATCTGTATGAGCAGGTAGTCGGGAAACACAACCAGAGAGATCGCAATAGCGCTGTCGTCAGCCAAGCGCCCGTATCTAATCGCGTTGGTTACGGCTTCCTCAGTAACCAGCATTAACTCGCCCTGGGCGGCGTCGGACAAAGGTCCTGCAGTCTGTGCTTGCAGCCAGTCCAGCAGTGGGCCTATGGTACCGTCCGCAACAGGGGTGACCTCAGTGGAGGTTTTTGCAGCTGCCGGCGCGGGTATTTGATAGCACGCATCTTTCGTCTTGGCGGGCATTAAGTCGAGTAGCAGCAAAGTGATGTCATCAGACTGGGCTTCACCGTCGGCATGCCGTTCTACCGCCATTAAAGCCTCAGCGCCAGCTTGCTCGATTACCTGCGCGTAGCCGTCGCCCAGCAGCTGATTGAAGCGATCCAGGCCCAGCTGCTCTTTGGCCGGGTTGAAAGCTTCATCAATGCCATCCGTAAATACCACCAGCCGGTCGGTGGCCTTTAGTTGCACCTCATTGATTGGAAAATCCTGTTCGTCTTGTAGCCCCAGCGCTGGGCCGGTGTCTTGATCAAGGCTAATGCTCTGCCCTTCGCGCACCAAACTCGCGGGGGTATGCCCGCCACTGGCAAAGCGCAATACCAGCGAATCCAGATCGATGATGCCGCAAAACAGGGTCACGAACATACAATTGTCGTTGCCCTCGCAGAGCTCATCATTGAGGGCTGCCATTAGCAGACTCGGGTCGCTGGCAGTTGCTGCGTGTTGCTGTAACAGTGTTATGGCACGGGACATGAAAAGGGCTGCGGGAACCCCCTTATCAGAAACATCGCCCACCACAATCAGCAGCTGCTGACCGGCCAAGCGGTACCAGTAAAAATCTCCACCAACGGAGCGGGCAGGCCGTAGCTCTGCCCATAGCGACACACGCTCCCGATAGACGCGAGTGCTGCCTGCGTCCGGAATCATGGCGTACTGGATGTCGCGGGCTGCGTCTAACTCGCCCTCCAAACGATTGCGGCTGGCGGTTTCGCGCTGCAATTTGGCTATATGTTCGCGCAGATTTCTCTGCATAGCAGCAAAGCTGCGTACCAGCCGGCCTACTTCGTCGTCACGCGGAGTTCGTGGCAGAGGTGCGTCGAGGTAGCCTCTGGCAATATTGTCGGTAACTGATACCAGTGCAGCCAATGGACGTGTCAATTGCCGGCTTAAAAAGTGAACCAACACCAGTACCAGCATCAAAGAGGCAAGCTCAGACAATGCCATCCGTAGCAATAGACTGCGTAGCGGCGCCAGCATTTCGGTTTCAGAATAGTACACACCCAATGGCCACCCGGTGGTGGCGAGTGGCGTCATATGGACCAGACAGTCGCCATCCTGGCGGATGCAGGGCACCGGGCTACTGTTGGGCATAGCGTTTGCAGCAGAATCCAGCAGGGTCTGCCAGACCTGCGGGTCTTGTCCTGCAGGCAACATATTGAGCAGTGGTTGCATCAGCAGGGCGTTGGCGGGGCCGGCAATGATCATGCCGCGGCGGCTGAGTAGCAGCGCAAACCCGGCTTCACCCAACTGCAGCCCTTCTAGTTGGCTGCTAAGACTGGTCAAGGCGAGATCTGTGGTGACTACTCCGATAAGTGAGCGCCCGTTGGTGTCCGCTCTATACAGTGGTACCGAATAGGTCGCCATTAGAGTTTCGCCGCCACCGGCGTCGTAGTAAGGCTCGCTCCAATGTGGTCTACCCGTATTCGCCGTATCCTTGAACCATGGCTGGTCGCTGTAATTGGACATGCTCTCAGCAAGGTTCAGATAAGTCAGAGGACCGGATGGCGGGCGATAGTAATAGGGTGCAAACCCGGCGTAGTCGGCGGTATAGGCCGGTGCCACTGCCACCGCACCACCAAAGATATCGGTGCGACTCTCCACCATAATGCGCAGCTGCTGTTTGATTTCGTCGGGCGCGTATTGTTGTCGGGCGAGTAGTTGGGCGAATAGCCGGGTAGCTTGCTCAACACCGCGCAGTTGGGCGTCAAGATCATAGCGGGTATCGTTGATGATACGGCTGGTGTCGGCGGCCACCTGTTCCAGAATAACTCGCCGCGACAGCTGATAGTCGACGAGAGTGGTTAACAGCGCCATGCCCGCTATGCAGGCCGCTAGCAGGTAGCTGAGGCGGGTAGCGAGGCTGTGGCCTGACATCAGATCTGGCCGCCGTTAGTAGGGCATGTCACCATCAATAGTCACTCGCTCCATGAGGCGGTGCGCCGGGAAATAATCGTTTATAGGTTTGTGTTGGGTACTGCGATTGTCCCAGAATGCCACCGCGTTTTCGCTCCACTGGAAGCGGCAGCAGAACTCCGGTGATCGAATGTGCTCAAACAGTAGAGCCAGTATGTGATCGCTTTCCGCGAGCGCTAGTTCTCGGATATGTGTAGTGAACAATTCATTAACGAAAATCAGTCGCTTGCCGCTCTCTGGATGCTTGCGAATAACCGGATGTATCACCGGTGGATTTTCGGTGATCGCCTGCGCCAAGCGCACCTCACCCCCCGGCTCAGCCAGGCTTTCGCGGAATCCATGCCGGAAATCGTGTGCCGCGGTCAGGGGCTGGAGAAACTTCTGCAGCGCTGGTGACAGCGCGTCGTAGGCGGCACTCATGCTGGCCCATAAAGTGTCGCCGCCTTGCTCGGGGACTACCCGCGAGCGCAGTATGGTACCCATGGGCGGATGCGCCCGGAATGTCATATCCGTATGCCATTGCTCTATTTTACTGGGAGTCTGGGCGGTACTTTCCAGAATAGTCACTTCTGGCAGACCGGGCACCGTGCCGTAAGCGGGGTGCGTTTGCAGCGGGCCAAACAGCTGCGCCAGCGCCCTTTGATGTTTCGGTTCGATATTCTGATCGCGAAAAAACAACACCTGATGTTCTACCAACGCTTTACGTAAGGCTTGGTAAAGCTCGGTTGAAATGTTTTGTGTCAAATCGATACCGGTGACTTCTGCCCCCAAGGCGGCCGTCAATGGCGTAGCTATCAAATTTTCGCTGCTCATATCGGTTTCTCACCATTCTCCGGTATTGGCCATAGATGCCCAGGGCTCAGTGGCGGCTAGTGCGGGGCCAGCCTGCAGCAGCTCTATGGAAATACCATCGGGGGAGCGTACAAAAGCCATGTGTCCATCGCGAGGCGGCCGGTTAATAGTGACCCCAGCATCCTGCAAGCGCTGGCAGGTGTCATAGATATTGTCGACACTAAAGGCCAGGTGTCCGAAGTTACGTCCGCCGTCGTACTCTTCAGGATCCCAGTTGTGGGTGATTTCGATACAGGGGCGGTTATGCTCGGTTGCCGTATCGAGGTCAGCGGGTGCCGCCAGAAAAACCAATGTAAAGCGTCCCGCCTCACTGTCGTAGCGGTTGACCTCCGCTAGTCCCAGTTGCTCGCAGTAAAAGCTCAGAGTGGCATCAAGGTCGCTGGCGCGAATCATGGTGTGTAGATATTGCATGGAGAATTTCCTGTTCTGTACGGGTGCCCTGGCCTGTCAGGATAACGGGCTATAGCAATCCAGCACATCTTAGAAGCTGCGCTGCGCTGGGGCAACCACGCCGATGCAGCGATGTCTGGTAATAGCCCGAGGCTAAGGTACAATCGCCGACCCTTACGCACAACCTGACTGTGAAAATACTATGTGGTTCAAGAACGTTCGCGCCTACCGCCTCACAAGCCCCTTTACCCTGACTGCGGAGCAATTGCATGAATTGCTGCAGTCACATACCTACACGCCCTGCGGTAAAACCCAACCGCTGGCTATAGGCTGGGTGTCGCCTTTGGGCAGCTCCAGTGAAAGTCTGGTGTTGGCAGGGGGTGGTCGTTTGCTGTTGTGCGCCCGGCGTGAAGAGAAGCTGTTGCCGTCCACCGTGGTGCGCGAGCAATTGGCGGAGAAAGTTGAGGAAATAGAGCAGGCAGAGGGCCGCAAGGTCTACCGCAAAGAGCGCTTAGGAATGAAGGACGAGATCATTCAGGACTGTTTGCCGCGGGCGTTTTCGCGTTCGGTCATGATCTACGCGTATATTGATACCCGCGCCAACTGGCTTTTTGTCGATAGCTCCAGCGCCGCGCGTGCTGAAGAATTGATCAACCTGCTACGCGAATCGGTTGGCACCTTGCCGCTGTTACTACCGCAGGTCAATCACGCCCCGGCCGCGGTGATGACCGGCTGGTTGCAGCATCGGTCTATTCCTGAAGATTTTGCCCTTGCGCGTGAAGTTGAAATGCGCGAGCCCAGCGAAGAGGGTGGCGTGGTGCGCTGCAAGGGCGTTGAACTGGACGGCGACGAAGTCGATGTGCATCTGGATGCCGGTAAGCAGGTGGTGAAGCTGGCTCTGCAGTGGGATGAAAAACTGCAGTTGGTACTGTCCGAGGACATGTGTTTACGCCGACTGCGCTTCGCCGATGAGTTGGTGGCGGAGAACGAAGACTTGCAGGACGCTGATCCGGCGGCTCGGATTGATGCTGATTTTGCCCTGATGTCAGACGTGATCACCGAACTGCAGGATCGGGTTATCGACCTGTTTGGTGGCGAGGCTGCCGAATAGCCGGTGCTGGCTCAGCGTCTGACTATAAGGCCATGACTTGTCATGCTCGCTCCGCTGCTCTTAAATGGTAGGCCTTCAATAACGGAGACGACGCGATGCAGTCCCATGCAGCAACGACTTGTGACGAAAGTGCGAGCGGCCGCTATGATTTATAACCTCAATGGTTGTTAAACCCTGTGGCTGAGAGAGACGATACCGATGATTATCGGGCGCTGCTATTGGCGGGCACTCCCCTGCTGGATACCCGGGCCCCCGTAGAGTTTGCTCGAGGCGCGTTTCCAGGTGCGGTTAATCTGCCGCTAATGGATGACAACGAGCGCCATCTGGTTGGCATCAGGTACAAACAGGCCGGCCAGCAGGCGGCGATAGCCCTGGGTGAAGAGCTGGTTGCCGATGAACTCAAGGCGCAGCGCCTAGCCGCCTGGCAGGCCTTTGCCACCGCTCATCCTGAGGGTTATTTATATTGTTTTCGTGGGGGTTTACGCTCCCAAACTGTGCAGCGCTGGTTGCATGAAGCGGGGCTGGAATATCCGCTGGTGCTGGGTGGTTATAAGGCGGTACGTCGCTATCTGGTCGATGAATTGCCGCACTCATTGGCGGCGATGCGTACAGTTCTGGTTGCGGGCAGAACCGGCAGCGGCAAGACCCGAGTTATAGAAGCGCTGCCAGACGCCGTTGATTTGGAGGGGCTTGCGCATCACCGCGGCTCTACCTTTGGGCAGTTGCCGGAACCACAACCCAGCCAAATCGACTTTGAGAATGCGGTGGGTATTGCGCTTATGCGCGCCCAGGAACGTGGCGAGCATACTTTGGTGTTGGAAGATGAGGGTCATCTGATTGGTCGCTGCGCGCTGCCGGAGGCTTTACGTGAGGTAATGACACAGGCGCCACTGCTAGTGGTAGAAGAGTCTGTTGAATCACGTATTGCCGTGGTAGAAGAAGATTACGTGATTGATCTTGGCCGCCGCTACCGAGAGCGCTGGGGCGCAGAGGGCACTCAGCTGCACCAACAGTATTTGCTGGAGGGGCTAGACCGTATTCGCAAAAGGCTGGGGGGCGCGGCGCACGTAGAGCTAAGAGCAGAGATGGAGGCAGCGTTTACTGCCCAGGACCGCGATAACGCGACCTCGCACCACCAAGGCTGGATTCGACATTTGTTGGTCAAATACTATGACCCGATGTATGACTATCAGCTGGAACGGCGTGACGGGCAGATAATGGCCCGTGGGTCGCGTCAGGAAATTACCGAGCAGGCGCGTACGATGCTGGTCGCGCAGTGAACCAGGCGTTGCGGGAACAGGATTTGGTATTACTGGGCGGTGGCCATAGCCACGCTCTCGCGCTATTGATGCTGGCTATGAAAGCGCCGGCAGAAACCCGCCTGACCCTGGTCAGCCCAGAGAGTTTTACCCCATACTCCGGGATGCTGCCGGGCCTGATCAGCGGCCACTATAGCTTTGCCGACACCCATATAGATTTAGGCCAGTTATGTGACCGTTTGGGTGTGCGCTTTGTGCGTGCGGCGGCAACAGGTATTGATTACCAGGCGCGCACAGTATTGTTTGAACAACGTCCGCCACTGTCGTTTGATGTGCTTTCCGTCGACATTGGCGCGCAGCCGGGTTGGTCTGATGTCAGCGGGGCGCGTGAGCATGCGACTGCGGTTAAACCGGTGGCCGGGTTTTATCAGCGTTGGCTGCAGGTGCGTGACCGCATTGCAGCCCTTCCGCAAGGTCAGCGGTTTCAGGTTGTGGTGGTAGGCGGCGGCGCCGGCAGCGTCGAGATCGCTTTAGCCATGCGGCATTGCATTGATAACCGCGATGTTGAAATTCGACTGCTGGCGTCCGGGTCTTTATTGCGGGAATACAATAGCCGCGCCCGCGCCGCTGTCTATCAGGCATGTCAGCGCAGCGGCATTGCAGTGACGGAGCAGGAGCGGGTTACCCAGGTTGATGCTGCCATGCTGCATACCAGCGCTGGCGCCAGCTATGGCTTTGATGCTTTGTTCTGGTGTACTGGTGCCGTGGCGGCTCCCTGGTTAACGCAAAGCGGTCTGCCCTGCACATCTGATGGCTTTTTGCGGGTGTTGAATTCGTTGCAGGTGGAAGACCACCCGCAGCTGTTTGCCGCCGGAGATGTGGCCACGCAGACTGACCATCCGCGTCCCAAGGCAGGTGTTTTCGCGGTAAGGCAGGCGCCGGTATTAGCGCATAACTTGCTGGCTAGCCTGCAAGAAAAACCGCTGCGCAATTACCGGCCGCAGCAACGTTTTCTATCCCTGTTGGCGCTTGGTGAGCGCAGCGCGGTAGCTGACCGCAGCTGGCTGAGTGTCAGCGGCAGCTGGGTGTGGCGCTGGAAAGATCATATCGATCGCAGCTTTATGCAGCGCTTCAGCGCAGCCAAGCCAATAATGCCAAAGCCATCAGCCGCGGCTGACGCCCCGATGCATTGCGGTGGCTGTGGCGCCAAATTGCCGGCAGCATTATTACGCGGTGCTCTGGGGGAACTGGCAGCGCGCTACCCACAGGCAGTTGCCGTTGAGCAGCTGCGCGAAGATGCCGCATTGCTGGAAGTGCCAACCGGTGCCAGGATCTTTCAGAGCGTGGATATCCTGCGCGAATTGGTTGCCGACCCCTGGTTGATGGGTCGGATTGCTGCGCTACATGCGCTGAGTGACTTGTATGCCATGGCAGCGCAGCCACATTCAGCACTATGCAGTCTGACATTGCCCTACGCCGGTCCCGCCATTCAGCAAAGAGATTTATCGCAATTGTTGTCGGGCGTGCTGTTTGAACTTGAGGCCGCCGACTGTCGTTTGCTGGGCGGCCATACGCTGGAGGGCCCAGAGTTGAATCTGGGCCTGACCGTGAATGGTCTGGATACCGGCCAGCTGTTGCCCAAGCAGGGTCTGGCCCCGGGTGATCAGCTGGTGCTGTGCAAGGCGCTGGGTACGGGCGCGCTTTTTGCTGCGCAGCAGCAGGGTGTGGCCGATGGGCGTTGGATTGAGCAGGCGCTGGACAGTATGTTACTCAGCAATCGTGGCGCGGCGTTGATCGCGAGTGAACACGCGGTCACGGCGGCTACCGACATTACCGGCTTTGGTCTGGCGGGCCATTTGCTGGAGATGTTACCGGAGTCGGGATCACCGGCCTTGCAGATGCGCCTCGATATTGCCAGTTTACCGCTACTGGAGGGGCTCAAGCAGGTATTCAATGCTGGTATTACCAGTACGCTGCAGCCCGGTAATCTGGCCGGCTGCGCCGCCTCAATAGCGCCTGAATTGCTGGTTGATACCCGGCCAGAGGCACTGGCGCTGTTCGACCCCCAGACCAGTGGCGGTCTGTTGCTGGCGGTCAAATCCGAGGCTGTTGAGCAGCTGTTGGTAGCTTTACGCGGCGCTGGCTATACCGCTGTCTGCCGCATTGGTGAAATTGCAGAAGCGGGGCCAGCCGGCCCGTTTTTAGTCGCAGAGTAACAGGAGTGCGCAGTTATGGAGCTTAAGCCGGGCCGTTATCGGCATTATAAAGGGCCTTATTATCAGGTGATTGATGTGGCCAGGCACAGTGAAACTGAAGAAGAGCTGGTGGTTTACCGACCTTTATACGGTGAAGGAAAATTGTGGGTGCGTCCGCTTGCGATGTTTGTGGAGCAGGTACAGCACGATGGCAGCTTGCAGCCGCGGTTTGCGTGGGTGGACAATGGCACAGAACAAATAGAAGGGAGCGAATAGCGTATGAGTCTGAAAGTGATCGTTTGGGGTACAGGCAACGTGGGCAGGCCAGCGTTGCGTGCCGTGCAATCGCACAGTGAGTTGGAGCTGGTGGCAGTGATCGTCAGCAACCCCGCCAAGGTAGGGAAAGATGCAGGTACGCTGGCCGGCTTGCCAGAGACTGGTGTACTGGCTACCGATGATTATAAGGCGGCGATTGCTGTTGGTGCCGATGCCGTTATTTACACGGCGACCGCGGATATACGTCCAGAGGAGGCTATGGCAGACCTCAATGCCTGTCTGGCGGCTGGCATCAACGTGGTTTCGACATCGTTTTATTCTTTCCTTCATCCGGGCTCGGTAGCGGCAGAAGTTACCGCTCCAGTGGAGTCTGCCTGCGCGGCCAGTGGCGCCTCGCTGTTGGTGTCGGGAATAGATCCTGGTTGGGCGATGGATGCGCTGCCGATTATGCTCAGTGGTGCAGTGGCCGATATTAGTGAAATTCGCTGTCGGGAAATTTTCAATTACGCCTTGTACGACCAGCCCCAGGTGGTGCGTGATGTCATTGGCTTTGGTGGTTCCTTAGAAGACCTCCCGCTGATGCTGCATGACTTTGCTATAGAGATGGTGTGGGCACCTATGTTGCGCGTGGTGGGCGATGAACTCGGCCAGTCAGTGACGCAGGTAGAGGTCAAAGTAGAACGCAGGCCGTTACTGCGCACTATTGAGGTCGATGGTATGGGTACCTTTGAAGAGGGCACCCAGGGAGCGTTCCGATTTGAGATTATTGGCCATACCGCAACTGAGGTGCGCTATGTGATAGAGCACGTCACACGTATCGATGACGAATGTGCGCCGGACTGGCCTTATCCTGCCGAGGGGCGTGGTTGTCATCAGGTGGTGATTAGCGGCAACCCGGATCTACATGTCAGCGTGCACGCTGAGGATCATTTTGAGCCTGGCGCTGCTGGTGGCGGTAATGCCACGGCGGCCAACTGGATCGTCAATGCTATTCCGGCTGTCTGCAGTGCGCGGCCGGGTATTGTTACGTTGTCAGATTTACCCCCGATACGCGGCGCACGGCAACTGCGTTAGACGTTGGCGGCGGTCTTGGTGCGTTTGCGAGTTGCACCCGCGGCCAGTAAGCCCAAGGCGGACGCCAGCAGTGGCAGACTGGCTGGCAATGGCACTTCACCGACCCTGATCGAGTCTTCGGTGTCTTCCCAGGCACCATCCAGGTAGCGGATGGTGTTGTCGGAATCGGTGCCCAAATCAACCTTGAACCAGCCGACATTATTGTCGCGGGTCAGAAAGCCCCAGTACCGAATTCCCTCGCGACGGCCCCTGGAAATAGCAAAGGAGTCGTTGACACTGACAGTGCCGCCGACAGAAACTGTCCTGAAGCCGGCTATGTCATACACGTAGTTGCTGCCAGATATGCTGAAACTACCGGCAGTGAAAGCATTGAAGTTGATGGGGTCTCCATCACCTGCTATCAGTCCATTGTATTGGAACAGGTCCGCATTACCGCCGGGTATGCCCAATTCTACCAGCGTACCGGCCGAGCTAGTGGAGCCTTGTGTAATCGAGGCGGGATTGGGTGTGAGGTCTATCACAGCGGCTTCCGCCGATGGCGTCATGTATAGACTTGCGGTGGCAACGCCAAACGTTGCAATAGCGGTACCGACCTTATAATCGCTCATGGTTAAAACTCCTCACTCTCTCGCTTACGGTCATTGCAGTGTAATTCACCACATCGTAAGTCACTGCAGCGTAAGCTACTACGTCATGCAAGTCTCGCGCCAGCGAAAAATTTATCGTTTAAATACAACCGTATAGGTGGAGGCCTCTCGGCTGCCAGCGCCCCATTGTAAAAATTTCTGACACTCCGTCGGCGCGGTTGACGGTGGTTGCTGACACAGCCTTTGCTGTATTGGCCGTTCATAGTTTGAACCGGTTCACTAACCACGCACGTCAGCTGGGGTAGACTGCTGAGGTGCGTGTATTATGCGGTGCTGGACCAGCGACGAGACAAGGTGAGTAATGCGTAGAAAGCTATTATTGGTGGGCTGGGATGCCGCCGACTGGAAGCTGATTGGCCCGCTTATGGATGCCGGCCTGATGCCGAACTTGCAGCGGTTGGTGGAAGGTGGTGTCAGCGGTGACCTGATGACCTTGTCACCTATTTTGTCACCGATGCTGTGGACTTCTATTGCGACCGGCAAGCGTCCGTTCAACCATGGCGTGCTCGGCTTTACCGAGCCTTTACCCGATGACAAGGGGGTGCAGCCGGTAACCAGTCTTGCACGCACCACCAAGGCAATCTGGAATATTCTCAGTCAGAATGAGTTGCGCAGTAATGTTGTTGGTTGGTGGCCCAGCAGCCCGGTGGAGCCGATCAACGGTGTGATGGTCAGTAACCACTATGCCGACACGGGATCGGCAAATCCCCAGGATCGCGAGTGGCCGCTGGCCGCGCGACATGTGCATCCGCCGCAAATGCTGGATACCGTCGCCGGGCTGAGAGTGCATCCGGCTGATATTAGCGCCGAACAGGTGCGCGCCTTTGTGCCGCTGGGAGAGCGCATCGATCAGCAAAACGATAGTCGTTTGCAAAGCATTATCAAGAATATTTCGGAATGTGCGTCGCTGCAGAACTGCGTGACTCACTTGATGCAGGCGGAGCCCTGGGATTTTACCGCGGTTTACCTCGACGCCATTGACCATATGGGCCATGGGTTTATGCGTTATCACCCGCCCAAGCTGGACTGGGTTACGCAGGAAGATTTCGACATCTACCAGAGTGTGGTGACCACCACCTATATTTTTCACGACATGATGCTGGGCACGTTGTGTGAGCAGGCGGGCCCGGATTGCACGGTGATGCTGGTGTCTGATCATGGGTTTCATCCGGATCACCTGCGGCGGCGAGTGCTGCCCAATGAGCCTGCGGGCCCAGCGGTAGAGCACCGTGAACATGGCGTATTTTTGGTGCATGGTCCTGGCATCCGCAAGGATGTGTTGATTCATGGAGCCAATTTGCTGGATGTGACGCCTACCATATTGAGCCTTTTTGATCTGCCGGTGGGAGAGGATATGGACGGCAGGCCGCTACTGGATATCTATCAGCAATCGGTCAGCGCAACGACCGTGCCCAGCTGGGATGATGTGCCCGGTGCGTCCGGTGAGCATCCGCCTGGTACAGGCTTGGCAGTTGAGGAGGCAAGTGAAGCGCTCGAGCAACTGGTGGCTTTGGGGTATATCGATCGCCCCGGAGATGACGCTGCGCAAGCGGCCGCCGCGGCCCGCACTGAAAATAACTACAATTTGGCGCGCTCTTTCATGAATGCGCAGCGCTTTGGTGACGCCATACCTCTGCTGGTTACCCTTTACGAGGCCCAGCCACTGGAGTTTCGGTTTGGCATTCAGTTGGCCATGTGTCTGCAGGCCTTGGGTCATGTCGAGGAATTGGCTGACACAGTGGCTGATATTCGGCAGCGCTGGTTGCAGGCGGCAACTGTTTGCCGCGAGCGGTTGACGGACATTGCGGCTGATGCCAGGGAGCGGCGCGAGCAGCACCGGGCGCTGATGGATGATTTGGCCAAAGCCAGGGAGCCAACTGGTGCGGTTGCTGAGCACGATAAGCAGAGCCCGGCAGAGAAGTTGTTCACCTTAGAAGAACAGCGCGTGATCAAGAAGCTGCGCTCCATTGCCCGCGGCAATGTGAGTGCCTTGGACTATATGGATGGCTGGGTCGCGGTTGCCCGTGGCGATGATAAAGCAGCACTGGCGTTACTTAAGCTGGCCGGGGAACGCCAGTCTGGGGCTGCTGGTTATCACTATCAGTTGGGCGAATGTTATCGGCGGCTACGCCGTTATCGAAAAGCGCTAGCGGCGTACGAGGCAGTGCTGGCACTTGATCCGCATGACTCCGGCGCAGTGCTGGGTCTGGCCCAGACTTATCTCGGCCTGGAACAGTATGAGCGTGCGCGGGAGGAGGCAGGCAAAGCGTTGGCTCTCAAGTATCATCTGGCGCCCGCCCATTATGTGTTGGGTGTCTGTGAGGCACGCGCCGGCGCCTGGGATTTGGCACGCGAGGCCTATGCAAGGGCGCTGGAGCTGAACCCCAATTATGCACAGGCTCACCGCCGACTGGCTGGCCTTTACAGTGAGGCACTGGCAGACAGTGGGTTGGCGGCTGACCACTTACAGCATGCGCGAGATTTAGAACAACTGCAGCGGCAGCGGCGCGAGGAGCGCGTGGCACCGCAGCTGCCGGACTATTCTGCCATTGACTACGCTACTGCACTGCCGGAAATGCCAGTGTCTGAGTTGGAGCCAAGATTGGGTGATCTCGACAATGGCGTGGTGCGCCCTGCGAGTGACGGTGATCAAACTATCTACGTGGTTTCAGGGCTGCCTCGCTCTGGTACTTCGCTGATGATGCAGATGTTGCAGGCGGCGGGCCTACCGGCGCTGACAGATGCCGCCAGGGCAGCGGATGAAAATAACCCCAGAGGTTATCTCGAGCTGGAACGGGTCAAGGGGCTGGCCAAGTCTAACAACTGGCTACAGGATGCCTGTGGTAAGTCGCTGAAAGTGGTCTCGCCGTTGTTACCGCACTTACCGCAGGGCTGGCAGTACAAGGTGATCTTTATGCAGCGTGAGCTGGATGAATTGATCGCTTCGCAAACAACAATGTTGACCCGACTGGGCCAGTCTGCCGATGCCCAGTCTGAGGATAAGCTGCGTGAGCAGTTTGAGCGCCACAACGGTTTTGCTCTCGAATGCTTGCTGCGCCAATCGGTGCCGACCCTGCAGATATCTCACGCGGGTTTAATGCATGCCCCGGAGGTAATAGTGGCAGAGCTCGTTGAATTTCTTGGCCTGGAGGTATCTGCTCAGCCGCAGATGTTAGCCAAAATAGATCCATCGCTCTATCGAGCGCGCGGGGCCTCGACGGGATAATCTAGTGCTGCTGGCTTAGCCCCGATACGGCTGGCAGATACTGGCGAAAAGCTCGAAGTAATTGGGAAACGTCTTTGAGGTGCAGTCAGGATCGTTGATGGTAATAGGACTGTCGCCCATGGCCGCTAGCGAAAAGCACATCGCCATGCGGTGATCGTCATAGGTGTCTATCGCTGCGGATTGAATGTTGGCGGGTGGCTCCACGGTAATAAAATCATCGCCTTCAACGACCTCAGCACCCACTTTGCGCAGCTCGGTCGCCATCGCGCTGAGACGGTCGGTTTCTTTAACACGCCAGTTATAAATATTGCGGATGGTAGTGGGACCCTGGGCGAACAGCGCCGTGGTGGCAATGGTCATTGCGGCGTCGGGTATATGGTTCAGGTCCACGTCTACACCACGCAGTTCGCCGCGTTCTACGGTAATGCTATTGGCGGCCCAGCTCACGTTTGCGCCCATCAGTTCCAGCACTTCGGCAAAGCGGGCGTCGCCCTGTACGCTGGCCGTGCCCGTGCCGTTGACCTTAACCTGACCACCGCCGATGGCCGCTGCGGCGAGAAAGTAAGAGGCAGAAGAGGCGTCGCCTTCTACCATAATAGTGCCCGGCGATTGGTAAGTCTGATTGCCGCGCACGGTGAACTGTTGGTAATGGCTGTTCTCCACCGTGACCCCAAAACGGGCCATGATGTCCAGAGTGATATCAATATAGGGCTTGGAGACCAGTTCACCGTCGACAGCTATTACCAGATCGCCTTGCGCCAAGGGTGCCGCCATCAGCATGGCGGTAAGGAACTGGCTGGAAATATTGCCACGAATGCTCACTCTGCCGCCCGTCAGGCCGCTGCCTCTTATGTGCAGTGGCGGATAGCCTTCGGTGCCACCATAGCTGATATCCGCGCCAGCCGTGCGCAGACAATCGACGAGATCGCCAATCGGGCGCTCGTACATGCGCGGTTCGCCGAGTAAGTTAAATTCCCCTGCTCCCAGGCACAATGCTGCGGTAAGGGGGCGCATGGCGGTGCCGGCGTTGCCTAAAAAGAGCTCTGCTGGTGTGGCCGTGTTTAGCGCGCCGCCGTTGCCGGTCACCGTGCAGCAGGTGTTGTTGTTGCTCAGCTGAAACTCTACCCCTAATGCCTGCAGCGCATTCAGCATGTGCCGTATGTCGTCACTGTAGAGTAAGTTGTCGATTTGCGTGGTGCCTGTAGCCAATGCCGCCAGTAGTAAAATGCGGTTGGACAGGCTCTTGGAGCCGGGAAGGGTAACTTCACCTGCGACCTTCTGAATGGGTTGTAAAGTCAGTGTTTTGATCGGGATTCGCTCGCCAGGTTGCCTGATGGCGGCATTCTACCTCAGCTTCCCTGTTTGCGGAATTGTTGTGCCACTGGTATATCTGGTCTGCAGCGTGCAGGTTGCGCATAACAATAATATTTGCGGTCGCTTTCCAAAGGGCTAGAACCGCGTCGGAGAGAAGCTTTAATGCTGAAGAAAATTTTGCTGGCCATGGTCATTGTGCTCGTTGCATGGTTTTTGCTTGGAGATGATCGCTCCGAGTCGGTCTATGTTGAGCCGGCTTCAGAGCGGCTGTTGGATAGCGGCACAATCATGGGATTTGCCGACCGCCATGATGTCTATGCCTGGCTGGGCATACCCTACGCGGCGCCCCCAGTAGGGGCTGACCGCTGGCGGGCGCCCGGCGCCATTCCAGCCTGGGAGGGCACGCGCGATACCGTGAAGTTTGGTGCTGCCTGCATCCAGCCCTGGAGTTTTATGACGCGAGACACTGGTGTGGCTGGCGATATCATTGGCAGTGAAGATTGTCTGTACCTGAACGTGTGGGCGCCGCGAGACGCCCTGAATGCAGGCACCAGGCTGCCGGTGATGCTGTGGATACATGGCGGCAGCAATACGGCCGGCACCGCCGCGGGGTATCCCGCGAGCCATCTGGCTGGCAGCCAGCAGGTGATTGTGGTGAGCATCAATTATCGCCTGGGCTTTTTGGGTTGGTTCAGTCACCCGGCTCTGGGCGCGAGTGCCTCTAGCCCGGAAGAAGCTTCAGGCAACTTTGCCCTGCTTGACATGGTGGCAGCGCTGCAATGGGTGCAGCGCAATATCGAGACTTTTGGCGGCGACTCTGAGAATGTCACGGTGTTTGGTGAATCGGCGGGTGGCCGCAATGTCTATGCACTGATGGCCAGCCCGCTGGCGCAGGGGTTGTTTCACCGCGCCATTGTGCAAAGCGGATCTATCGCCACTCAGGCGCTGACCGAGGCAGAGAACTACCGGGATGAAGCCAGCCCAGGTCACCGCAACAGCTCTGGCGAACGCGTGGTCTCATTGCTACAGCAGGCGGGGTTGGCCAGTGATCGAGAGTCAGCGAAAGCGGTGCATGAGACTATGGGCGTCGGCGCTTTGGCAGAATTTCTGCGCGCGCGCAGTCCACAAGAACTGCTGACTGATATTGGCGCACGCGCAGGTAGTTATTCTGTTCCTCAGACCTTTCGCGACGGTGTGGTACTGCCTGCAGATTCGTTGCTGGAGGTTTTTGCCGACCCTAAGCGTTACAACAATGTGCCTTTGATCACCGGCGCCAACCGCGATGAGCAAAAACTGTTTGCAGCAATGAACTCTGAATTCAGCGAGCTGCGCTGGGGTTTGATACCGCGGATAACTGATCAGGCTAACTTCGATCGTGTGACAGCCTACCTCAGTGACGGTTGGCGCTTGGCGGCGGTAGATAGCCCCGCCAACGTAATCGCCAGCAACGCCGGCGCGCCGGTCTTCGCCTATCGTTTTGATTGGGATGAGGGCGGCAACATGCTGCTGGTTGACTGGAGCACGGCCTTAGGTGCTGCTCATGGCATGGAGATACCGTTTGTGTTGGGCGACTTCGAACGCATCAACCCTATACCCTGGTTCTTTAACCCCTTTAACCGGACCGGCCGTGAAACACTCTCTGCCGCCATGATGGGCTACTGGGCCGAGTTTGCACGCAACGGTGACCCGGGCGGTGGTCAGGATCAGGCGCAGCCAGTCTGGCAGGCGTGGCAAGCAGATGAAGGTGGCGTGCTGTTTCTGGATACTGACACGGATGGTGGCATCCGCATGTCACCCGGGCGTCTGGAAGTGTCACATTTTACTGATCGCCTGTTGGCCGATGCGGGGTTTGCGGACGTTGCTGAGCGTTGCGCCATGTTCATAAACCTGTTTCGCTCGCCTTGGCGAGGCTATGAGCTGTTTGATGCCAGGGAATACCAGCGTCTTGGCTGCGCGCCTGCCGAGTGATGCGTAGGTGGGGGTGAGCTGTGCTAATCTTTGGTCCTATGAGGTAATACTAACTATGCAAAATTCTGGGAGATGAGCATGGCGTTGCAACCGGGCCCTATGCAGGTAGTACACAATTACTTTAGCAGCCGTGACGAAGTGCTGGATGATCTCAAGCGGCACGGATTTTGGCCGCCAACCTGTTTGAAAAACTCACACTGCTGGACCCCGCGGACAGTCCGTTGAGGGGAACCTGATCTATGTTGACTCCGCTGCGAACACCACAGGAACGCTTTGCCAATCTGCCGGACTATCCGTTTGCAGAAAATTACGCCGTGGTTAGCCACCCAGATTATGACGAATTGCGCATGCATTATGTGGACATCGGGCCGCGCGCAGCGCCGGTGGTGTTGATGCTACACGGTGAACCCAGCTGGTCCTTTGGCTACCGTAGGGTTATCGCAGCAGTGAGTGCCGCTGGTTATCGCGTGGTAGCGCCAGACCATATTGGTTTTGGCAAATCGGACAAATTGCTGCACGTCACTGACTACAGCTACCAGTTCTTTGTCGATTGCATGCAGACGTTGGTAGAGCAGCTCGAGCTCCAACAAATTACATTGCTGTGTCAGGACTGGGGCGGCCCGATTGGGCTGCGTACGCTGAGCCAGATGCCGGATCGTTTCAGCGGACTTATTGTTGCCAATACCTTGTTACCCAATGCGCAACTGCCGCCCTTGGGTATTGCTGATTGGCCCGGCGAGTTGGTGCGGAACTGGGCGGCAACGGTGCGCGATATGAAAGATATGCCGGTGGCGGCGATTGTCGACGGTGTCTGCGTGACATCACTGGATGATGACGTTATCGCCGGGTACGATGCCCCGTTTCCCGATGCCAGCTACAAAGCGGCGGCACTGGCATTTCCGCCATTGATTCCACTGAGCGAGACTATGCCTGGTATTGCCGAGAATCGCGCGGCTTGGTCAATACTGGAGCAGCTCGACATTCCGTGCGTGACTGCGTTCAGTGATTCTGACCCATCGACCAAGGCCTGGGAGGCGGTGTTTCAGTCACGCCTGCCGAAAAAAGCCCAACATTTATCGCGCGAAATATCCGGTGCCGGGCATTTTGTGCAGGAAGATCAGCCAGGCTTGTTGGCGCAAGTGGTGCTGGATTTACAGCAATTTATAGCAGAAAGTCATTAGGGGGTTGCGAATGTTTAGCTGGTTCAGGTGGCAGTATTTGGGGTTGGCGGTGGTTTTCCTGTGGTTTATGGGCGGCGGCATACAGCATTTTACCAATGCAGATTTTTTTGTTGCCATTATGCCGCCCTGGATCGGCTGGCACCTGGAGATTGTTTATATCTCCGGGGTGTTCGAGATTCTCGGCGCGCTGGGTATTTTGTTGCCGCGCTGGCGTCAGCTGGCAGGCAACTGTCTGATACTGCTGGTGCTGGCGGTGACGCCCGCCAATGTGCATATGTGGCTGCACCCGG
Organism: Candidatus Litorirhabdus singularis; assembly: GCF_026262625.1. Lineage (GTDB taxonomy): Bacteria > Pseudomonadota > Gammaproteobacteria > Pseudomonadales > Halieaceae > Litorirhabdus > Litorirhabdus singularis. The sequence continues at coordinate 708,746 of NZ_SHNN01000001.1, read as the reverse complement.
AACTATTTCCGGATGTGCCTGAAATGATGCTCAGCGTTCGGCTGGTGATTCAGGTGGTGCTGTTGTGGGTTATCTGGTGGAGTACCCGTGCGCCGTCTACGCAGCTGGAAACCACCGCTAGCAAGGCTGGTTAGAATATTGCCAGCGGGTTCAGTGGCGAGCCGGTGCCACCAGGAATACGCAGCGGTGCGCCGACAAACATAAAGGTCCAGCGCCCTTGCTGGCGGGCATAGTCGGCAGCCGCGTCCAGATCGAGGTTGTCCAGCAGTGGCATACCCATGGCTGCCAGTGCCAGTTCGTGCAGCGGAATTGCGCGATCGGCCATGCCTGAAGGCATGACATCAGCTACTACATCACTGCCCAGTACGGCCACACCACGTGCATGCAGCCAGGTTGCCACCGAGGCGTGCAGGCCCGGCGCCGATGCCAGTGTTATAGCGCTGCCGCTTTGGCGCACCTGCTCCCAGCGCCCGGTGCGCAACAGCAATACATCGCCGCTGCCCAACGTTATGCGGGTGCGACGCTCCCAGGCTTCGAGGTCGCTTATGGTGATAGCTGTCCCTGCGCTCAGGTAATCGACGCCCTTGAACCAGGCCATGTCTACCAGCACGCCGCGCGAGACAATACCCGCATGGGCATTCTCAATGCCCAGGTGCAGGGCGCCGCTTGGCTGTAAGTCTGAGGCGGGAAAACCGTTATACATTTTGCCCTTGCTGAGAACATGCGGCAGGCCGTCCATGTGTGAGTGGGCAGCGCCGTGGTATTCAATAGAGTAGCGATCGCTGGCCACCACCTGACTGCCAAATAACTCCACTTTCAGTTTGTGCTCAAACGGCAAGGTGTTCACAGCGTCGCCGTGTTTGTTCAGCGGCAGCGATAGGGAAATACTGATGCCATCGCGCACCAATACAGCGGCCGCCTTGCGCTGCGCTGGCTGTATCAGATTCAACGTGCCCAGTTCGTCAGCGCTGCCCCAGCGGCCATTGTTGGACACTTGCTGCAGCCATTGATCAAACTGCTCGGTTGAAATTGGCGCAGCCGGGCTGGCGTAAAGTGCTGAGGCTGTATTGAGCAAAGCAAGGCTCAGCAGTAGTCTTGTGAAAGGCTTCATGGCGTTATCTGCATGGGGACGGATGGTCAGTATGGCAGATAATGCGTCTAACCTTACCGCTGGGTCTTGGCTTGCAGGCCGGCGGGGCGCGTCTTCGGTTTAACTATACTGACAGGGTGGCAGCTTTCACCATTCTGCTCGTGGTTCGGCTGCCGCGCTCGATCAATTTGCAGTAAATATCCGTACTCTATACCGTCAGCGTCAAGCACAACTACCGACAAGGAAATTGATATGCCCATAAGTCCGATGGATGAAACTCTGGCGCACCAGACTCCGGAGACCTTTGATCAGGTTGCGACCAGTGATCGCAATTTCTATGACCGCTATTACTTTAACCTGCATCCAAAGTCAGGTGATCTGTTTGTCGTATTCAGTATTGGTCAGTATCCCAATCTCGGTACTACCGATGCGTTTGTCTGTATTGTCTATAAGGGCACCCAACATGTGCTGCGCTGCTCACGTGAGTTGGGCAGCGACCGATCAGATACCACGGTGGGGCCGTTTGGTGTTGAAGTGCTGGAAGGTCTGAAGACACTGCGCATCTATTGTGAGGATAACGAGCACGACATTGCCTTTGACCTGGTCTTTGACGGCACCGCACCGGCGGTAGAAGAGCCGCGCACGGTAATGCGCAAGGGTGCTCGTATCACCATGGATACCTCGCGCTACACGCAAATGGGCCGGTGGCAGGGTAGTCTCAGCGTCAAAGGTGAAGCCATCGAGATTGGTTATGATGATTATCTGGGTGTGCGCGACCATTCCTGGGGTATTCGTCCGGTCGGTGAGTCCGAGCCGCTGGGTATCAATATCAATCAGTACACCCAGAAGTACGGTTTCTTTCATATGTGGGCACCCTTGCAGTTTGATGATTACCAGATGAAGGTGTTCATTGAAGAGGATGCCGATGGTCAGATTACGGTGGAAGAGTGCGTCAAGATAGACAGTTTTGAGCGTGGTGGGGCCGTGCATCAAATGGGCAAGCCACGCCACGCCATTAAGTACAGAAGTGGCACCCGTGAGCTGGAAACGGCGGAGCTGTATTTTGAGGACGATCAGGGCGTGCCGATAACGGTCAAAGCGCAGGCGCTTAGCTGTGCTTACCTGGCGGCGGGCACTGGTTATTTCCCCAAGCCAGACTGGACTCACGGTCAGTACCACGGCGAACTGAAGCTGGAGGCCTTGGAGTTTGACGTGAGTACGCCAGAGGCACGCAATGAGTTGGGGCCGCTCTACGAAACGCTGGTGCGGTTTGAGACCAGCACCGGTGATGTTACCTGGGGTATGTTCGAGAACATGAGCATTGGCGCTCATGATCCCTATGGTTTCGACTCCTTTGAGGCGGTAGCAGACTAAGCTGGCCGCTTACTCGATACCGAGCGCCTGCTTACCCCGATCTTCGTATTTTCGGCACGGCTCTGTGATGAAGTCTTCGCCGCTGGTCATAGTGGCGCAAGAGATTTTCTCAAGGCTTTGCAGGCATTCCAGCGCCGGTTGATACATCTCGTGATCTGCAGGCACCTGGGTGACCTGGTTTTTCATGGTTTCGCACATCTGGTCAAGAGTTGGTTCAAGCATGGCCTGTATCTGGGGGCTGATCTGACCGCCCATCTCGGCCATGACACAGCTACGGACTTTTTCGCATAAGGCCATGGAGGCATCTGTAAGCTCGTCGGCTGCCGCCCCGGGCAGGTGCGTGCCGGTCAGCATTACCAGTGTAACGGGAAGCGCGCGATACAGTGACTTGATCATTGGGTGGTCCTTTTAGGATACGAGAGGTCATTCAGCCAGCAATGCGCCGGTGTTAAGCTGTTCAAACAATATGTGTTGTGTCTATTGGGGTGATCTTACAGCAGGCAGATCAATGCCGGAATACACTGCGGTAATCAGCTGGGCTGGCCAGTCCGAGGAAGTTTACACCGACGATAACTGCAGTCGTGGCCATGATGGTCGCGGAAGCCAGCACGGCTCGGTTGATGCACGTCGACGGCAATGGTCTACACTATCTGCTGGTATTTCAGGAAGACGAGCTATGTGTGGAATAGTTGGCGGTACCTTGCGCGGCACCTTGGAGTCGGGCCGATTGGAAGCGGCGCTGGAAAGCCTGCATCATCGTGGCCCTGATTCGCGGGGTCGTTGGATAGCCGAGGACGGAGCCAGTTTTCTGGGTCATACCCGGCTTTCCATTATTGGTCTCGACAATGGATCGCAGCCGCTGTCGGATCACGATGGCAATGTGCAAATGGTGGTCAACGGCGAGTTCTACGGTTACCGCAAAATCCGCGAAAATTTGCAACGCGAGGGCTGTCAATTCAAGACCGACTCCGACAGTGAGATCGCGTTACACCTATACCTGCGCGAAGGTATGAACATGTGTCAGCACTTGCGCGGTGAGTATGCGGTGTTAATTGCGGATCAGCGCAACCGCGCCATGATTGCCATCCGTGACCGCTTCGGAATTAACCCCCTGTATTACGCCGTGCATAACGGCGAAGTGTTTTTTGCCTCTGAGATCAAAGCGTTGTTGGAATTGGGTGTGCCGGCGCGCTGGTGCCCGCAGGCTTTGCTGCAGGAGTCTTACCTGGTGCGGCCGCACAGCCATAGTCTGTTTCAGGGTATTTACACGGTACCGCCAGGTCATTATGCGGTGGCTCAGAATGGTCAAGTTTCGCTGTACCCGTACTGGGATATGGATTTCCCTACCGCGGAGGAGCTGGCGACTGACTCGCGCAGTGATGAGGAAGTAGTAGCGGGCTTTCGCGAAGTTTTGAGTGATGCCATATCTGAGCGCATGGTGGCTGATGTTGAAGTGGCCTCCTATCTTAGTGGTGGTATTGATTCTTGTGCAGTACTGGGCCTGGCTCAGACCATGGCAACGAAACCGATTCGAGCGTTTACCCTGGCGTTTGACGACGCTCTGTTTGACGAAAGTGCGCTGGCTGAGCAGCAGGCGAAATTATGTGGAGCCAATTATAATCCGGTGCCAGTTGGTGCCAATGACCTGGCCGATTACTACAGTGATGCGGTATGGCATGCAGAGACGCCGTTTGTTAATGGTCATGGTGTGGCCAAATACCTGCTTAGCCGTGCGGTGCGTGACGCCGGCATAAAAGTGGTGTTTACCGGCGAGGGCGCCGATGAAATGTTGGGCGGCTACGTGCCGTTTCGCCGCGATCTGTTGCTCTACAACAGTGAAAGTCAGGACCCAGCCACGGTGCAGCGATTGTTGGCGGAAATGCGCGAGAGCAATAAGGCAGTGCCCGCTTTGGTGGGTAATGAGGGTGCGCGCTGTGCTGAGTTGGATCTGGTAGAACGGCAACTGGGTTTTGTGCCGTCCTGGATGGAGATATTTGCCGGCATGGGTGACAAAACCCGAGAGCTGTTCAGTGCCGATCTGACGGCCAGGGTTGCCGGCATTAATCCCTACGCCATGAGTCTGGCGCGGCTGCCGGTTGCCAGTCAAATGAGCGGCCGTGACCCGCTCAATCAAGGGTTGTATTCCTGGTCGCGTATTCATCTACCCAATTTTATTCTCACCTTCCTCAGTGACCGCATGGAAATGGCACACTCCATTGAGGGCCGGGTACCGTTTCTGGATACTCGGGTGGCGGAGTTTAGTGCGCATATGCCTATTCACATGAAAATAAAGGGCATGCGCGAAAAACACGTTCTGCGCGAGGCTGCTCGGGATGTGATCATTGAAGAGGTCTACAACCGCGAGAAGCATCCCTTTGCAACGCCGCCCGCTAAGGCCAGTGACAATGACGGGCTGTATCAGTTGTACGCTGATACATTTCATAGCAAGGCGCTGGAGGATCAACCGGTGTTTGATCCCGCTGCCGTGCGCAAGGCGTTTGCCGCTATGCCCGACCTGCCGTTTGAGCAGCAAGCGCTATTGGATAACTTGTTGAATCGCGTGCTGAGTATGACGCTGATGCATCAGCGCTTCGGTATGAGCAGTCCTTAAAGCGTTGGGTCCAGTACCGATTGTGTTGACGGCAAGTTAGTCACTTCAGGCAGCGCATGAATAGGTATGCTCCCTAGCTGGCACCGGGGATTCTGGCGTGGAATTTTTTGCAGTAGCGATTGTTCTTGTTGTACTGGTGTGTCTGGTTGTAGCGAAACTGTTCCTGTGGGATATGTCGGGGCTGGAAGGCTTGCTAAGAACAGCCTCGTTCATGGGGCTGTGCCTGCTGGGCGTGTCTTATCTGAACCAGCGGCTAACGCCGCCGGAACCTGAGTCCTAGCGGTGCCCGGTCTATTGGCCTGTGCGACTGTCGAACCAATGGCGGGTGCCGTTGGCCAGCGCTACCAGCGATAACATCACAGGTACTTCCACTAGCACCCCAACGACCGTGGCTAGAGCCGCACCAGAGTTGAGTCCAAACAGGCTGATAGCTACCGCCACCGCCAGCTCAAAAAAGTTGGAAGTACCAATCAAGGCGGCTGGCGCGGCGGTGCTGAACGGTACCCGCCATAGATAGGCCCAGCCATAGGCAACCGCAAATATGCCATAGCTTTGTATCAACAGGGGTATGGCAATGAGGACGATCACCAGTGGTTTCTCAACAATGGTTTGTGCCTGAAATCCAAACAGTAAAACCACGGTCGCCAACAGACCCATCACCGAAGCCGGTTTTATTTTCCGGGTGAACTCATCGATGCGTTCCGTGGTGCCGGACCCGTTCAGCAGCTTGCGCGTGAAAGCCCCGGCAGCCAGTGGAATGACTACATACAGCATCACTGACAGCAGCAGCGTTTCCCAGGGCACTATGATATCGGTGACGCCCAGTAGCAGTGCCGCCAGCGGTGCAAATGCGAAAACCATAATAATATCGTTGATAGATACCTGTACCAGGGTGTAGTTGGCATCGCCACGCACCAGCTGGCTCCAGACAAATACCATTGCGGTGCACGGAGCCACGCCCAGTAATATCATGCCTGCGATGTATTCTTTGGCGGTTTCCGGAGCCACCAGTCCGGCAAACAAGACCTCGAAAAACAGTATGCCCAGCCCGGCCATGGTAAACGGTTTGATCAGCCAGTTGACCACCAGGGTTATGCATAGCCCCTTGGGTTTTTTGCCAACATCTTTCAGTGAAGCAAAGTCCACATTGATCATCATCGGGTAAATCATGACCCAGATGAATACGGCTACCACCAGGTTTACGCTGGCGTATTCTATGTCGGCGATCACCGTGAACAGCCCAGGCCAAAGCAGGCCCAGTACCACGCCGCCGGCGATGCACAGCCCTACCCACAGCGACAGGTAACGTTCGAACAATCCCATTGGCGAAGTGTTATCGGAGGTCATAGTAGCTCGCTCTTAATGCGCTGTTGCAGCATGTCAAAGGCCTGATCGAAAGCCGCGTCTATCTCGCTTGCACTGCCGTCAACGTGAGCGGGGTCCGGCGTGCTCCAATGCAGTTTTTTACAGTCGCCCAAAAACACGGGGCAAGTCTCGTTGGCAGCCTCATCGCATACGGTGATAACGATATCGAACGGCTGCTCCAGAACATCATTCCAGGACTTACTGTATGGCTCATCGAAGGCGATGCCGTGACGGGTCAGGGTTTGCAGTGACCCGGGGTGCACGTAACCGGCCGGGTGACTGCCGGCGCTAAAGGCTTGATAGCGGCCCTTACCCAAATGATTGATGAGAGCTTCAGCCATTACCGAGCGACAGGAGTTGCCGGTGCACAATACCAATACCGTTAACATTAGCAGCAACCGCCGCTTGTAATCGCCTTTTCAGCGGCTTTTGGGGACTCTTGTGGCGCGCAGCAGGCGCCGTCCGTGCTGGCGTCAACCTGGCCGAAAAACTCGGCCTGTTCCATAGTCTTGAAGGTCTCCCAGGCAACACCGGCGGGATCTTCAACCCATGACTTTTCTGAGCGGGCGTAACAGCACACCGTCTCGCCCTCATCGAACAAGGCGACATCGGCTGTTTTCAGTCGCTCGCGAACACCATCCAATTCAGCATCATCGTCCACCTGTATACCGAGATGATCGACACCGGTTGAGTCGCCCCGAGTTGAGATCGCGAAATTGACACGCGGATCTTCCAGCATCCACTTGGCGTAATCGTCCTTGATAGTGGTAGGTTCTGCGCCAAACAGGGCGCTGTAAAAGGTAACCCCCTGGTTGAGGCTTTCAACGCCGACGTGAATATGCATTCTCTTCATGGTATTCCCCTTCATGTCTCGGTTGGTTGGCAGCAATTGTCCAACTCGATAATAGAACAGCCGCTGGCCTGGTCCTGTTGGATACTGGCGAAGTCCTCACTGCAGCAGTCCTTAACCATAAAGCCGATCAAGCCGTGCATCACTTCAAAATTTGCCGTGTAAATAATCGATCGTCCTTCGCGGCGAGAGCTGATAATGCCGCAGCTAGATAACTGGTTCAGGTGAAAGGACAGAGTATTGTGCGGAGTGCCCAGCTTCTCGCTGAGGGCGCCGGCGGGCATTCCCTGGAGCCCGGCTTTTACCAGCAAGCGAAATGCTTGCAGTCGGGTTTCCTGTGACAGAGCGGCAAATAGTGAGACGGCGTTATTTATATCCATATGTCTAGAATAGTGGACATATAGACGGTCGTCAATGCCTACCTTGCTGGTCACAGTTCGGCGCTGCCACGAGCAGAGCCATTGATGATTTCGGCTGGCGTCACTGTCTGCTAAGCTGGCTTAAAATCCCCTATTGAGACAGCAACCCCTGAAGCGCTTCCTCATCATCGGCAGTTCGCTGTTCTTACTGATTGTCCTGATCGCCAGTGCCCAGCGCATTGTCGGAGGGATTTTGGATTACGAATTGGCGGGTCGATTGACTCCTATTTTGGGGCTACCGGTAAGTATTGAGAAAATCGATGTTGATCTCATTGGTTTTAATGCCAGTACTGCCAGAGTGCTTTTAGGCGACCCCAAAGACCCGCTGATCGATGCCACTGCAGTCAGAGTAGGATTGAGCTGGGCGAAACTGCTGCGTGGCGAGATACGCCTGATTGAGGTTGCGGTTGATGATCTCTCCGTGAAGCCTTCGCGTTGGCAACAGCAGGATACGTCGCCCGACGCTTATCAGTTTCTGGAGCCGTGGTTACCCAATCGGCTTGATCTGGCTCAGGGACGCTATGTGACAGCGGATGATAAGGCCTGGCCAATCATGCAGGTCGGCTGGCGTCGACAGCCTGATGGGGGCGCCAGTCTGTACTGGACCAGCCCGCGCCCTGGCGGCGATTTACGTATTGAAGCCGATATTACGTCCTTGCCCGCCCTGCTGCAGCTGACTGATATTGAAGGCCGCCTGAAACTGCTACCTCAAGTTATGGGGGTCGACGGAGCGGATATTGGTTTTAGTCTGGCGCCTGTGCCTGAACAAGGCTACGCAGTGAAGGCGAGCGGCCGCCTTGCCAAAATGCAGGTGCAGTTGTCCGCCTTTAGTGACACACCCTGGGAGGTACCACAGCGCTCGGTGACCAAGGTCGAGCGTTTGGATCCAGAGCCATTGCAGCAGTTTTACGCTTTCCTTATGGGTACAGGCGAAGCAAGCTCACTGGAAGAAAAACTACTCAAGCCTGTGCCTCAGTTGGCTCTACCCCGCCATCAGGCGATTCTGGAAATCTCCAGCCTGACCATTAGCGGAGACGCATTGACTGATAACAGGGTAATTTTCAGCTCGGGTGAGAGTGGACTGCAGGTAGAATCTGCCATCAGTCACGGACCGGGTGGAGTGTTGAACTGGTCTGGCGGGTTGCACAATCTTGATCAGGGTTTGAGCTTAGAGCTTGAAGCTCGGCTGACTGCGTCTGAAGACGGTAAGGGTCTGCTACCCAGTCGTTTGAATGCACAATGGTTATGGCAGGAGGGTACGGCCAGCGTCAGCGGACGAGGTAGTAGCTGGGGTGCGTTAGTCGATGATCTAGAGGGTGCGTTTGCTCTGGCCGGCTTTCACCTCGGGGAGACGCGGACTCCGCTGCTATTTAAAGCGCAACTGGATCGCAGTCCCAAGTCACTGGTATTGCAGCCGTTGCAGCTGGAAGTAGGCAGCGCAGCCATCTTCGGGCGACTGGAGTTTGCCGGCGGGGGTGATCGTAGGCTTCACACTACGCTGCGCGGAGGAGGGCTGGATCTCAGTTTTATGTTCAACCCATCCGATGATGACACTCAAGTAGGAGTCGCCATGCCGGCGTTTCTACTGCGTTATCCTGGCGTTGACCTGAATTGGGATATTGAGCTCGAAGCGATAAAAATTCCGATTGCGGATCTTGCTGGCAGCAGCATAAAGGTGGTTCGCGATGCTGCCGGAGGTAAACTTGAAGCTGAACTTCAGGGCCACACCGGCGGTGAGTTGGATATGCTGCTGAGCTGGGAAAACCAGCCTGCCCAGCCCATTCAGGTCAAACTCGATATTCTACTTCGGAACCTCAACCTGGACCGTACTTTCGGTCAGGACGGGTATGGCTTGGACAGTCGTACCAATGGGTCGCTTGAGTTCACCAGTACAGGCGAAGGTCTGGAGGATATATTTACGGCCATGCGTGGCTCTGCAGATCTGTCGGTTAAACTACTTCCAGAAAATGGTTGGAGTAGGAACGAAGCAACTGACAGCGAGATAGGGCTCGCGGGCCATGCTAGTTTGATTCTTGGGAGTAGCCGTATTATTGGTGTAAAGATATCGGAGCTAAGAATCGCCTCGCTGAGTCAGGACGTTACCGGCGATATCAGCATGCAGGCCAACAGAACGCCCTGGCTAATCGCTGGGTTGCGGTCGAGCCAGCTTGACCTCGGACCAGTGATTGACTCTCTGCCAGCCTCTGACCCGCAGTCTGATCCACTGGATTTTTTGCGCGAACTGGGCGCTTCGAGGATTTCACTTGATGCCGGAAAAGTGACATACGGTGGTATTGAAGTTCACGACCTTGCAATGACCATTGACGCCGAAAGAGACGCGTTTCGGGTGAGCAAACTCGACTTTGATTACGAAGGGGCCCAGGTAAGCAGTCAGGCGCAACTCGACTGGCATGCAGAGGAAACCGCGTTGAATGCGTCAGCTGACTTTAAGGGGTTAGTACTCGAAGGCTTGCTGCAGCCAAACCCAGATCTCCCGAATCCTCTCTTGCAGGGTGGATTGAAAATCGCCAGTCACGGTCGCAGCCTCACAGATCTGGTTAACGATCTGCAGGTTCAGCTGCGACTTGAATCCGCGGCGAATAAGCGTCAACAGTTGGATGAGCGGCGTTATGTTGAGGCGGATATTACGCGCCGCGCCGATGGCGTTGACGTCAACCTTGGCGCCTTTGTCTGGGCGGGCAGTGACCTGCGTGGAGAGCTGAGTTATACCCGGGGCGATCCTGCAGAAATTGACTTGAATCTGGTAGCCGGTACGCTGAATCTTGAGCCTTGGGAGAGCGTCGTAAAGGTACCTGCTGAACCACCTGCGCAGCTCTCGTTATTGCAGGAAGCTACCCGCGCGACTACCGAAGCCGTCCGTGAATTACTGAGCGCGCCTTATCGACAGTTGAACTCCAGTGATGCAAAAGGTATGGCCTCGGGCACCACGGTGTTTCGCCCTGATCCCTATGATCTGAGCCTGCTGAGTCGTTTCAATGTGAAGCTATACGGCTCACTGGAGCATATCCGCAGCCAGGCCGGTACTGCCCGGGATGTAACCTATGCGGCCAACCTACGTGATGGCACGCTGTCATTTGACGCTGGCGTGGGAGCGCTTAATGGTGGTGAAGCCTTGCTGGAAGTTCGCTACGCCGGCGTGCAGCATCCCCCTCAGGCTAGCCTCCTGGCGCGCTTCAAGGACGTGTACAAAACCGGCGCGAAGCAGAGTTATCCGCAAAGCGGCTACTTTGAATTACGCAGTGAGGGTGACAATGCCGCTGCATTGGCGGCTAATCTTGACGGTCTGGTCTATTTGGAGTTGGGTCAGGGGCCCTTCAATTTTGGCCGCATCGGTTTTCTGACGGCCGATGTTGCTGGCAGCCTGGTCAAAGGGTTGATCCCGAGCGCCAAGCATAGAGCCCCAAAGTTAAATTGTGCTATTACCCTGGGAACCTTCAAAGACGGTGTAGGTATAACACCCTATGGTTATGCAGCTCGCACGCGCTCTGCCAACCTGTTGGGTAAAATGGAAGTTGATCTTGGTAGAGAGCAGATCAAGGCCAGCTTCCGCTCCAGAAGCCGGGAGGGAATGGGAATCTCGATTGGAAACGCGTTTTCCAATACGGTCAGCGTTCAGGGTCCGTTGAGCCATCCGCAGATAGTTCCCAATACCGGCAGCTTGCTGTTCAGGAGCTGGGCTGCCTATATGACGGTGGGTATGTCTATCTTGGGAGAAAGCATGTACAACCGGGTGCTGGCGAGCGCAGACCCTTGCGAAGCTATACGGGTGAAAATACGCGAGAATATATGCGTTAGTGAACAACCCATCGCGTCGTCGCCGCTGGTGTGCCCGTCACCGTAGTCTCGTATCAGAGCGTGGTTACACCGCAGGCAGCTTAGTAAGCGCGGAGTATTCTTATCAGATACACCATACTGACTGCGATAATTGCCAAAGTGGGCGCTACGCTGAAAGTAAAACCTCCAAGAGCAAAAATTCCGAGGCTCCATATTCCCCACCATTTGAGCATGCCCTGAATATCCGGGCCTGGCTTATGCCGCGCGATGTATTTCAATTCTTTACCGGACAGCGGAGAACCACAGGCGTTACATTGGCTGGCCGTGGAGGCAACCGGGCCGTCGCAAGTGATACAACCCAGCAATTTTACATTTTCCCTAGTATCCGTCGGTGATGGCTTTGCCGAATCATACAGTTCTTGGGATGATCCACCCATAGTGATCGCGCCTCAACTTACAGTATGCAGCAGGCCGCAGTGGCGGCTCTGCTAATCTCTTTGCAACTATAGCACTGCAGTAAGTATAACGCCTGACGGAGGGGTAGCCCGCGTTTGAGTTTCCTGGCAGGGGTCTGTTTTGAGCCTGGGTGGACTCCAATATGTACTCTTAGAGCGCGCCGAACTTCACGGCTATGTCGATCTGAATCGTGCGGCGGCTGGTATAACCGCCGCTTGTTAAACCAAACCCGGGCATCACTGATGTGGTAACTGGTGATTCCCTCACTCGAAAATAGGTGCGTGGAAAATCCAGTTGTCGATAATGTCGAATCAAAATTCCACGACCCGGTCCTGACGCAAAATCCATCCTGCCTCCCCGGCCAACAGTTTGTACTGGATCTGCCGCGTGCCGCCAGTTGACTTGGAGTTGGTGTCGCCATTCTGGTAGAGGGGAAAGCGGCGCACAAAAGTTCCCTCACCAACGAAGAATTCATCATGGCCCATGTACCCCCGCGAAATCTCCGGGCTGTCTTCTATCGATGGAAGATAAACCTCGCTCAGAGATTTATTCCGGTTGGACGCGTATGCGATCAGCGACCCATAGGAGCCGCTGCCCGCCGAATTAACGTAGATGTAAATTTCAGGGTAGCCATCCGCGTTGAGATCCTCGATCTCGACATTGGTGATGGTGCCATCAGCCTCTGCTTGCATCTGCCCCAAGGAATCTCCGGACATATTGGCGCGAACGATCACCTGATTGATCGAGCTGTCATGGGGACTCTCTACCTGGAAAGTGACACCTTGAAGCACCCTTTGGGCGAAGAACGGCTCGGCTTGAACCGTGGTTGAAAAAAACGCAGCCAACGCGATGGTAACCATAAGCTTGGTATACATAGAGCCTCCAGGAATATGGGGTCAGAGCTAATTTCGGCAATACCGGAAAAGGGCTAGAACCCCTTTCACCACCCCTTTCTCGCCAGAAGTGAAAGACCGACAGTAGACGTGTAGCCTACTACAATAGCTATAACCTCTCAAAATAGGCGAAAGCCGACGTTAGGCCTACTTGGATTCCAAGAGTGACGTAGCGTCCGCTTTCACCTCATAGCAGCCTTACCAGATGCTAACAGCCCTTTATTCTATAGGGTTATTGTGTCAGGATTCTTTACAACTTCAGATTATATTAAAGGCTCGAAGAGCGGGAGGCGTAGTAATCATTAGGGTGGTATGAATATTGCTTGCCCTTAGATAACGAATTAAAGATTATATAAGTCTAAGGGTGAAACTAACATGAAAGTATTTACTAGAATGCTGGCGATATTAGCGATTACGGTATGGGCTGGAGCGGCAAACGCGACAATCATATTCGACAATATCGACCTCTTTAAAAGCACCGGTACCATAGTTCGAACCAATGAAATTAGCTATCAATTCACCGCCACAGGAACCGGTACGGCAACCAGCTTAGCTGCTAACTTACTTCGTTTCGGCTCACCTACAATAACTTTTAATCTGTATAACGACACCGCTGGTACTAAGGGTACTTTGATAGAGTCTGTTTTGCTCAATGCCCCTAACACCGGCCCTCAGGTAAGTGAAGTTAGAACGGAAGCCTTGTCCGGCGTAAATACCTTTATTGCAGGGACCAATTACTGGGTCGGGGCTGTCAGTGGCGGTCCCGGAACTTTTGACGGTGTGGGCTGGATCGGCGTATTGAACAACTATGGAATACGAATTGATTCTTCCTCACCAGTTCCAGCGCCCGCTACTCTCGCCCTATTCGGCTTGGGACTCGCTGGCCTTGGCTGGTCAAGACGCAAACAGCATTCATAGAATTAGGCCCGCTGCCTGACAGCCCGCCACAGAGCGGGTTTTATTTTGCCTGAAATTTGAGGTTTCTAATGTCCGCTGTTAGGCGAAAGCAGTCATTCTGACCATGTCTGCTAACACCTCTTATGCGACATTTCCGCTTTGTCAGAAAACTTTACACTTAGAACTGCGGACTATTAGTGTCTAATCCTATATAAACCGTTGTTATGGAGCGTTTTCACGTACCAAAGCTGGCGCAACGACCGCTTTCACCTCACATGCGACGTTATGTGAATAACCACATATAACTAGGGGTTATAAGTGTCAGGTTTTTTTACACTTTCGATTTAGGTGTCTAGTATACAAGTACTAAGCCTATGTTTTTATTTAAGTTTTTTATTGGCATACATTTTGCCTCACACAAAAGAGAACTATTAATGCAAGGATGAGAAATGAAATTACTGCGCTGCGCTTTCCTGTTATCAATCTTAGCTTCTGTCTTACCAGCCCATGCGATACCCATAACAGACACCGTAGTCGTCGGCAATCAAGAGTGGGCGCAGGTTAATTTGTTCACAAGCGTCACCTGGAACACGATAAATACACAATGCCCTGAGGGCGTCTGTACTAGGACCAGTGAAGTTAAAGGTTACTCCCTTGAGGGTTGGTCTTGGGCATCAGTGCAGACGGTGCAGGAGTTGTTTAATACGTACACGGGCCTTAGCAGTGCGGCTCCCTCGATTGATCGGTTTTCGCTTGCCACGGCCGTAGGGTTAGCCGCGCGTTTTTTTGGCGATTTTACACCCATCAGCCAAGATGATGATACCAGATATCTTTACGGGTGGACGTCATCCCGTGATTGCGACCCGTTAAGCGCGGCTGGTTGTCTTACACCCCCTGCGGCGTTTTCACCGGAGGTTAATATCACCGAATTGCTTGACCCGGGAGCTGAGGCGGCGGTTTTCGCTACGGCATATAAGACAACACTGCTGGATGAACCATTTGGAAGCGCGGGAGCATACTTCGTGCGCGATGCGGAGTCGGTACCAGCGCCGGCAACCCTAACCCTGCTCGGGTTGGGTTTGGTCAGCCTGTGGATGAATCGCCGAAAGCGTGGTGCCAAGGTTTAGTCCTTTCAAGCCTGCTGTCGTCCAACGCCTCCAGCGACGGAGATAGTCATCAAGCGCAGCGGCTCCTTCGGGGGCCGTTTGCTTTTGCTCATAAAGCCGATGAACTCCTTATACTCTAACGACTGCTTGTAGGCGAAAGCAGACATTAGGGTTCTAGCTAATTGTGACGCAGTTGGGCGCCACATGCCGTCTATGTTGTTAGTAGAGTATCGCCCAGTTAATCTCCCAAAATTGATGGAAGAATAATGGGCCAGGAATAAGCGTATAAGAATTCATGCACGACACGAGTCACAGTACTGCCCGTTAGCCTCTCAGGGCGCTTGGTAGCCTGCGGTTACTGTTGCCACTGCGTAGGAACCGAGCTGGGCTTACCCACAGTTAAGCTGACCTAAGGCGCTCTGCCCTCGCAAATCAGGACAGTTCCTTCTCCGCAAGCGCCTTGGTGGCCTGATAGTCGGCTTTGCCATTTGCCCCACGAAACACTTTGTCCACGTACAAAACATGTTTGGGAACTTTATAACCTGCTACGAACTGGCGAACATGTTCCCGCAAAGTATCAGCCTCCACTTGCCTGTCAGCGGCTAATTGCACAACTGCCGTTACTGCCTGCCCCCATCTCTCGTCGGGAACGCCTACCACCAGGCAATCATCCACTAAATCGTGAGACTTCAATGTCGCCTCAATTTCATCGGGATAGATTTTCTCACCAGCAGAGTTAATACACACATTGCCACGGCCCAGGAATGTCAGGCTGCTATCTGCATGTAACTCTACCCAATCGCCTGGAATGGAGTAACGCAGTCCATCGACTGTGATAAATGTCTCTGCCGTTTTCTGTTCATCTTTGTAATAGCCCAGCGGCAAAGTGCCGGAGATAGCCAGAAAGCCAGTCTCACCACTGCCAGCCTGCACCTCCTTTAAATCTTTAGTAAACACCTTGGCATTGGGAGCTAGCTGCATTTTCACTGCGCCGTCCTCAAGCGAAGAATCGCTGTTAGAGCGGGCATAGGCAGATGTTGATGACTCGGACGAGGCCATATTGTCTACGATCGTGATTTCGGGACAGTGCTTAAGTAACGCCTTTTTGTTGTGGGGGCTAAAAATCATTGCGCTGGAAATGACAAACCTCAGGCTTGCCAGGCTGAACGCACCTTGCGCCACATCCATGGCCTTGATGATAGGTTGAGCAAATGCGTCACCGGCAATAGTGATCGCCGCTATGCCATGTTTTTCAATACATCGTAAGGCGACGCCGGCATCAAAACTACGAGTGCGCAATAACACACACGTATTGCCGTAGCCCAGAGCGTTGATCACGGTATACAGGCCAGCCCCGTGCATCAGAGGCATTATGACCAGAGCGTTGGCGCCGCCACCTTCTGGCCTGAGTGCCAATTCTTCCGGCAACTGTGGTGACGGCATCTCGGGATTTTTTTGGTTTACGCCGATCATATTCCATAAGTTATATTGCTCCCACATCGCCGCCTTGGGCATGCCAGTGGTACCTCCGGTATAGAGGAAGATCTGATCTTCGGGTGATCTTTCTATCTGTAATTTTTCGCCGCTGCCTGTTTCACTCAGTTCATTGAATGAGGCAGCCCAATCAAAGGCAGGCTTGTCTTCATCACAAATTTCAATGAATTGCTTTACCAGAGGAAGCTGGGGACGAATAGCATTCACATTATCCGCGTAGTCAGATTCGAACACCACGAATCGCGCGTCGCTGTTTTCTAGCAGGTACTGCAATTCCTGAGGCCCGTAACGGAAATTGACATTCACATGTACCAGACGCGCCTTAAAAACTGCAATCAATGCCTGAATATACTCCGCACGATTTTTGGAATAAATCGCAACTTTGTCCCCCGGCTCGCCACCCATAGCAATGAGCTGTCGAGCGAGATTATTGCTGCTGTCGCGCATCTGACCTGAGGTAAACACGCGGCCGGTACCCTCTTCATCCTCTTCGATCAGGACTACGGTATCGGGACTCAGCTGCTCATCAACGTAGTCGTACAGATCGCCAAAATTCATTGCCACGATTCACTATCTCCTTTGTTTAAGTTATCGCTAACGCGCCTTAATTGGAGGCTGATATTACCGCTTATGGCCAATAATTTATTGAGGTTTTTCCTCCCGATATCGATTTTTTGAGTTCTAGGAAGTTAAATAGTCGGCTCGTTACTCCCGTAGGAAGACTTTGAGGTATTGGGTTTTTTAGATAATGGTGCCCGGGGGCGGAATAACCGGGCCACGTTGGTCACCGACGGGGATTATTTTGAAGTTTTGGGCGTTTTAGATAATGGTGCCCGGGGGTGGAATAACCGGGCCACGTTGGTCACCGACGGGGATTATTTTGAGGTTTTAGACTTTTTAGATAATGGTGCCCGGGGGCGGAATAAACGGGCCACGTTGGTCACCGACGGGGATTATTTTGAAGTTTTGGGCGTTTTAGATAATGGTGCCCGGGGGTGGAATAACCGGGCCACGTTGGTCACCGACGGGGATTATTTTGAGGTTTTAGACTTTCTGAATAATGGTGCCCGGGGGCGGAATCGAACCACCGACACGAGGATTTTCAATCCACTGCTCTACCGACTGAGCTACCCGGGCGTATCTTGCAGGTCCCGCAGGGCGCGAGAGGCGCGTATTAAACCCGCTCCCGCAAAGGGAGTCAAGTCAGACTACGCGCTGGGTGGTACGTAACCCTCGGCCTGATCGTAGTCTTCACCGGCCATGAACTTATCCATTTCCTGTTGTAGGTATTTACGCGACTCGGCATCAATCATATTGAGCTGCTTTTCGTTGATCAGCATGGTCTGGTGTGCCTGCCAGTCTTGCCAAGCCTGTGCGCTGACGTGTTCAAAAATTTCCTGACCCTTGGGGCCTGGATAAGGTGGCTTCTCCAGGCCTGGCATATCGGCCTGATACTTCTTGCAAAACACGGTGCGTGACATGGTTCTACCTCAGTTGGTGTAGTTGGTCCAGCAGGCGACCGACGGGTGCGGCCAGACCAACAGATTGCGGTTGGTCGCTGTTATACCAGAGCTGTCGTCCGGCTTCCATGATGGTGTTGGGCGCCTGCGGCAAAATTACCTGCGTTGGCGTGATATCCAGGTGGTAGTGGCTGAAGGTGTGACGGTAAACCTGCCACTGGGTAATTTCCTTGGGCGGTATGCCAAAGATGTCCAGGCAATATTCTGCGGCGGTCTCGGGGTCGGTCTCGCTGACTTCAGGAAAGCTCCACAGGCTGCCCCAGATACCAGTAGGCGGTCGTTTTGCCAGATAGACGTCGCCGTCAGGGCTGCAGATCATCAGCATCGCCGTGGTTTTGACGGGAGTCTTTTTACTGGGCTTCCGCCCCGGGTAGTCAGTCTGGGTGCTGTTGCTATGTGCCTGGCAGTCTTGCTGCAGCGGGCACAGGTCGCAGCCGGGTTGGCTGCGGGTGCACAAGGTTGCACCCAGGTCCATCATGGCCTGGCTATAGTCGGCGACCCGGTGAGAGGGTGCATAGTGCTCGGCGGCTTCCCACAGATTTTTGAGAACCGGGGTTTTGCCGGGCCAGCCGGCGATGGCACCGTGTCTGGCCAGCACGCGTTTGACGTTGCCATCCAGTATGGCGGCCGGTTGGCGGAAGGCTATGCTGCGAATAGCGCCAGCGGTAGAGCGGCCGATGCCGGGCAGTTCGCAGAGCTCCGCAACGGTATCGGGAAACTTGCCGCTGCACTCATTAACGACCATTTTTGCTGCTTTGTGCAGATTGCGCGCGCGGGCGTAGTAGCCCAGCCCCGTCCACAGGTGCAATACGGTATCTTCTTCAGCAGCGGCAAGCTCGGCAACGGTTGGCAGCGACTCCATAAAGCGATGGAAGTAGGGGATAACGGTGCTGACCTGGGTTTGTTGCAGCATAATCTCCGATACCCAAACCCGGTAGGGGTTGATGTCCTGCTGCCACGGCAGGTCCTTGCGGCCATAGTCGTCGAACCAGCTGAGCACGCGCTGTTGAAAACTGGTTGAATCGGTATGTTTGATGACACTACTTCCTGTATTTTGAACGTGTGAATTGTACTGTAAGGGGGCGGTGAATTGGTGGGCTGATTCTTCTATAATGCAGCGGTTTCCTCCGCCCGGAGGGAATCTGATTGGAGATAGGCATGGCCGAGCGTACGGCAACAGTGACTCGTGACACCCTCGAGACCCAGATAACCGTGAGCGTTAACCTCGACGGCACGGGTGCAGTGGAGTTTGATACCGGTATTCCGTTCCTTGAGCATATGATGGATCAGATTGCTCGCCATGGTCTTATCGACATTAGCGTCAAGGCCGTGGGGGACCTGCATATTGATGACCACCACACCGTGGAAGATATCGGTATTACGCTGGGTCTGGCGGTGGCGCAGGCGCTGGGTGATAAAACTGGTATTGTTCGTTATGGCCACGCTTACGTGCCGCTGGACGAGGCTTTGTCTCGCGTAGTAATTGATTTTTCCGGTCGTCCCGGTCTGGAGTTCCACGTGCCTTTTACCCGTGGCCAGGTAGGCGGCTTTGATGTCGACTTGTTCCATGAGTTCTTTCAGGGCTTTATCAATCATGCTCAGGTGACTCTGCATGTGGACAATCTGCGCGGTGAGAATACACACCATCAGGCCGAAACTGTGTTTAAGGCGTTTGGCCGTGCCCTGCGTATGGCCCTGTCTGCAGACCCGCGGATGGCTGGTCAGATGCCGTCTACCAAGGGCGTTCTATAAGCTCACGACACTCGCTACATTTGTTACCATAGCCGGAAGGGTATTTGCATGACCACTGACGTTATTGCCGTTATTGACTATGGCATGGGCAATTTGCATTCTGTGGAGAGTGCCCTGCAGCACGTGGGCGGTGCTCACGTGGTGGTTACCCATGACCACAATGTAATCCGAGACGCCGATCGGGTAGTTTTCCCTGGAGTGGGCGCGATGCGCGACTGCATGTCCGAAATCAAGCGGCTGCACTGCGATGAAATGCTGATCGCTGCGCTGCAAGAACAACACCGTCCGGTGTTGGCAATTTGCGTCGGATTACAGGCGTTAATGAGCCACAGCGAAGAAAATGGCGGAGTCGATTGTCTGGATATTGTGCCCGGTCGAGTGCAGTTTTTTGGTGATCCCCTGCTTGCTGCTGACGGAGAAAGATTGAAAGTTCCGCATATGGGCTGGAATCAGGTGCACCAAACTAGTGAGCACCCGCTATGGTTTGGCATTGAACAAGACACTCGTTTTTATTTTGTGCACAGCTATTATGTACATGCACAGCAACGTGAACTGGTAGCCGCTACTGCAGACTATGGGGTGTCCATTGATGCAGCTCTGGCGCGTGACAATTTGTTCGCCGTGCAGTTTCACCCAGAGAAGAGTCATACTGCTGGATTGCAGTTACTAAAGAATTTTGTGTCCTGGACGGGCAAGGAAGGGTAGAACCATGTTGATCATTCCCGCGATAGATTTAAAAGATGGCCACTGTGTGCGCCTGCGGCAGGGTCTGATGAACGAGTCTACGGTGTTTTCCGAGGACCCGGTTGCCATGGCTCGCAAGTGGGTAGATGCCGGGGCCAGGCGTTTGCATTTGGTAGACCTCAATGGCGCGTTTGCCGGTGAGCCAGTTAACGGCGATGTGGTCAATGCCATAGCACAGGCGTTCCCGGACCTACCGATCCAGATTGGCGGTGGTGTGCGTGATCTGGCGACTATTGAAAAGTATCTTAAGGCCGGAGTCAGTTACGTGATTCTGGGCACCAAAGCCGTCAAGGAGCCACGCTTTGTGGCCGAGGCCTGTAAGGCGTTTCCGGATCGGATTATCGTCGGGTTGGATGCCAAAGATGGCAACGTGGCCACCGATGGCTGGGCTGAGGTATCGCATTTTAAGGCGACGGATCTTGCCGAGCGTTTTGAAGGCGATGGAGTCAGCGCCATTATTTATACCGACATAGCGCGCGATGGCATGATGCAGGGTGTGAATGTTGAGGCCACTCTGGCCATGGCTAAAGCCTCTTCTATTCCAGTTATTGCCTCCGGCGGCATAACCACCATTAATGACGTTCGTGGTCTCGCCGCACATGCCAGCGATGGCATCTTTGGGGCGATCACCGGTCGCGCGATATACGAAGGAACGCTCGACCTGACCGAAGCCCAGTCGATGGCAGATACCTGGTCGATGGCGGCCGGCGGCCTGACCTGATGGGGCTGGCAAAACGTATTATTCCGTGCCTGGATGTTGAAGCTGGGCGGGTGGTTAAGGGTGTTAACTTCGTCGATATCCGTGATGCGGGTGACCCGGTGGAAATTGCCAAGCGGTATAACGAGCAGGGCGCCGATGAGATAACCTTTCTCGATATTACTGCCAGCCATGAAGGCCGCGATACCACCGTGCATACGGTGGAGCAAATCGCCCGCGAAGTATTTATTCCGCTGACGGTAGGCGGGGGCATTCGCAAGCTTGAAGATATCCGTCAGATGCTTAACGCCGGTGCCGATAAGGTCAGTATTAACACAGCCGCTATTCACAATCCCGAGCTGGTGCAGCAAGCCGCTGAACGTTTTGGCTCGCAGTGTATCGTGGTCGCCATAGACGCCAAGCGGGTAGATGACGTGGATGGCGCGCCGCGCTGGGAGATATTTACCCACGGCGGGCGCAAGCCAACGGGTATTGATGCGGTGGCCTGGGCAAAAAAAATGGCGGCACTGGGGGCTGGCGAAATATTGCTGACCAGCATGGATCGTGATGGCACCCGTAACGGCTTTGAATTAGGCGTTACCCGGGCCATTACTGACGCTGTTTCAATACCGGTTATCGCTTCTGGTGGGGTGGGTAGTCTTGACCATCTGGTAGAAGGCGTCACCAAGGGCGGCGCCGACGCAGTGCTAGCCGCCAGCATTTTCCATTTTGGTGAATATTCGGTACCCGAGGCGAAGCGTTACATGGCTGAGCGTGGTATCGAGGTGCGGCTATAGCTTACGGTTGCTCAGTGTGATTCTCATTAGAGGGTAAGCGACTATAGTTGTAACGTTCAGTATGCAGGGCCTCTGAGATCCACAGTAGCTGATAGCCACGTGCTTCAAGTTCCGGCAGTACCTGTTGCAGGTAGTCCAGTGTGTTGCTGTGAGGATGGCCTATCGCGACGGCGATGCCTTGTTCCCGTCCGCGACGCAAGAATTCCTCGAAGCGCTCGGCAATAGCCTCGGGGCTGCGATCATTATCGAGAAAGACCTGACGTGACAGCACCGGTATGCGGTGTTGCCTGGCGGTAGCCGCCGCTACGGTATTAACACTGGTGCGGCTATCCACGAAATACAGACCTCGCGCGTCCAGTTCTTCCATTAGCCAGCTCATGGGTTCAACCTGTTCAGTCAGAGCACTACCCATATGATTGCTGACGCCGCGCACGTGCGGCGTACTGCGCAGAGACTCTGCCAGCGTGGCCCTGAAGTCCAGCTCAGTCATGGCGCTGGTGAGTGCGCCGGGACCCAGATGGTGATTGTCTACCGTACTCATGGGAGCGTGCAGTAGGACTTCTTTGCCTGCTGCGCTCGCCATATTGGCAATGGTAGTGGCGTTGCTGGTGTGTGGCAAAATAGCTAGATTAATGCGGCCGGGTAGTTGCAGAGCACGCAGATCGCGCTGCCGATGATTGCCGACGTCGTCGATGATTAACACCAACTGCACAACGGCTGGTGTCTCGGCAACGCCCGGGAGCGTTACGGCCAACATCAGGGCTAGTAACAGCCTTTGGATACAGGTGGTTCGCAAGTGGCGCTACAGGGTTTTGGTGTCGGTGTTGTTGAAGCCCAGAATATGTAAACCCTTGAGCAGTGTAAGCGCTTCATAGAGTTGATTGTCTCGACTTAACAGCGCATTGAGTGTGCGTTTGGGCGGAGTCTTGTCCGCTGTTTCGGAGTCGTCTTCGGACTTGTCATTGGCATTGTCCAGGCGCCCGGCCAGGTCGGCCTCTGAGACACGTGGTGGCAGATTTTCATAAGCGGTGACCTTGGCTCTTTCCACCTCAATATCAGGAGTGATGCCCTGCGCCTGAATCGAACGACCATTGGGGGTGAAGTAGAGAGCGGTGGTCAGCTTGATGGCACGCTCTTCGCTGAGCGGCAAAATAGTTTGTACTGAGCCCTTACCAAAACTTTCGGTGCCCATGATGACTGCCCGCCGATGATCCTGCAGCGCGCCGGCGACGATTTCTGAGGCCGATGCCGAGCCGCCATTGATCAATACCACAATCGGTGCGCCGCTGGTGGTGTCATTGGGCGTAGCGTTATAGCGCGTCTGTGCATCATCGAGGCGGCCCTCGGTATAGACCACGGTGCCGCCATCAAGAAAATGGTCGGCTACGGTAACGCTGGCGCGCAACACACCGCCCGGGTTGTTGCGCAAGTCCAGCACTATGCCCTTGAGGGCCTGCTCTTGCTGGAGCTTTTCCAGTGCCTTGCCGACGTCTTCGCCGGTATTTTTCTGAAACTGTGCGATCCTGACGTAGGCGTAACCGGGCTCCAGCCAGCGCTGGCGCACACTAAGCAGAGGTATGAGGTCGCGAACCAAGGTGACACTGAAGGGTTTATTGAGGCCCTCACGGGCGATAGTCAGTTCTATACTGGAACCCGTAGGGCCCCGCATCAGGTCTATCGCTTGATTCAGTGACATACCTTTCACAGGTTGGTTGTCGAGCTTGAGAATAATATCGCCGCTTTCGAGTCCGGCGCGTTGTGCCGGTGTGTCGTCAATGGGCGAGACAACTTTCACGTAGCCGTTTTCCATGCCGACTTCCAGGCCGAGCCCGCTGAATTCGCCACTGGTATTGGTTTGCAGGTCTTCAAAGTCGTCTGCACTAAGATAGGCGGAATGCGGGTCCAGCCCGACTAACATGCCCCGAATAGCATGCTCGAGTAGTGTTTTGTCATCGATCTCTTCGACGTAGGCGACTCGAATCTGGTTGAAAACATCTGCGAAGGTGCGTAATTCATCCAACGGCAGGCTGCCAGCATCGGCTTCGGGCGAGGTATCTGCCGCCGCGCTTAAAGGCAGACTATGCAGGCTGGCGCTGGCCAGCAAAACCAGCGCCGTGCGCCGGATGAGTAATGAAACTAGTGTCATGCGGTGGAACCCTTGTGCGAGTCTTCACAGTGTACCCTAGTTGGCTGCGATGGTGATGTGACCGAGGCCGCTGTTTCTGGTCATGATCGCTACATTATAGGTGTTAATTATCCGGGGTAAGGCCAGGCAGGATCTGTGCGAAACGGGTGGGTTTAGCCATCGCGCAGCCAGGGGCCGGGATTGGTCGGTTTACCCTGTTGGCGAATTTCAAAGTATAGAGCGGCCTGCTGACGCCCACCGCTGTTGCCCACGGTGGCGATTTCAGCGCCCGGTGCTACCCATTCGCCGACATCGCGTAATAGCGTCTGGTTGTGCGCATAAAGGCTCATGTAACCGTCTCCATGATCAATAATAAGCAGTAGCCCGGAGCCGCGAAACCAGTCCGCGAATACCACCCGCCCGTAATGTATGGCGCTGACCGGGCTGCCCTCTGGGGCAGGAATCATTAGGCCCTGCCAGCGCAGGCTGCCGCTGCGACTACTGCCGAAGCGATTTTGTGGTTTACCGGTAATAGGCCAGATCAGTTGACCCTTGAGCTCGGCAAAGCCCTGGTAGCTTGCTGGTGTGTCCAGATCCGCTACCGCCGCTTCAATGACCTCCAGCAATTGCTCTAGCTGGCTCCTGTCGGCATTCAGCTTCTGTAGCTGAGCGTCTTTTGACTGAATGCCAGCGTTGAGCGAAGCCAGGTCTTGCTCGCGCTGGCGCTGACCGAGTAGCAGATCGCCGCGCTGCTGGTCGAGCATCTTTTGGGTGGCAGCCAGCCGCTCTGCGGTGCTCGCTATCTCCGGTTCCAATTGGTTGATGCGCTCTATGGTCTCCAGATAGCTCGCGATGTGTTCCTTGCGCGCCCGGTAGAAGTATTCGTAGTAGGCCATGTTGCGGGCCAGCGTGTCGGGTTGTTCTTGATTGAGCAGTATTTTGAGCTGGCCTTGACGGCCCATCTGGTAGGCGGTTTTCAGTTCGCGCCGAATTAGCTGTTCCTGCTCGCCGCGAGCGATTTCCAGGTCGCCGCGCTGCAGTTGCAGCGCGGCGAGTCGATTGGTGGTTTGTTTCAGCTCGCTTCTGGTGCGCTGGATATCGGATTGTAGGCGGGCAATGCTGCGTTCAGACACTTGCAAGGCATCCTGCAGCGAGCCGCGGGTGCGAAGATCCTGTTGCAGCTGCACATTGAGCTGCTCGATAGCTTGTTCCAGTTGTCCCAGTTTTTCCCGGGCATCGGATTCTTCATCGGCCAAGGCGGGCGGGTTTAGTAGAGCCAGCGCCAGCAGCGCGGCGCCAGCCAGACTGCAAAGGCGCGATGGCGTCGGCATCAGGCCAACGTGAGCAGCTGTTTGCCGGTCATTTCTGACGGCTGCGGGACCTTCAGCAGTTGCAGCAGACTGGGAGCTACATCGGCCAGTACACCGGGTGCACCATTGAAGCTTGCATCGCGATTGCCCACATATACAAGGGGTACCAGCTCGGTCGTATGCTGGGTATGGTTCTGTCCCGAATCGTAGTCGATCATTTGTTCGCAGTTACCGTGGTCGGCGGTAATCAAGGCTTCGCTGCCACTCGTCAGCAGTGCTTTTTCCAACCGCCCAAGGCAGGTATCGAGGGCCTCGACGGCGGCCATTGCAGCGTTATAGTTGCCCGTATGGCCGACCATATCGCCGTTGGCGTAATTACACACGATGAGGTCATACTGCTGTGACTCGACCGCTGCTATCAGCTTGTCGGTGAGTTCCGGTGCGCTCATTTCCGGCTGTAAATCATAGGTGGCGACATCTGGAGATGGCACCAAAATGCGAGTTTCTCCCGCATACTCCTGTTCGCGACCACCGCTGAAGAAGAAAGTGACATGGGCGTATTTTTCAGTTTCAGCTATGCGCAGCTGGGTTTTGCCGCTCTGTGAGAGAACGTCAGGTAAAACATTGGTCAAGCTGGAGGGCGGGTAGGCGCAGCTGGCATCCAGGTCGGCGGCATATTCCGTTGTCATTACAAAATCTGCCAACTTAGGCTGTTTTTTGCGCTCAAACTGGGTGAAACCATCCTCCACAAAGGCGCGTGTTAATTGCCTGGCGCGATCCGCGCGAAAATTCATGAACAGCACGCAGTCGCCATCTTCCACCGTTGCAGCTGTTTCATCGCTGCCTGCTATAATCGTGGCTTTGACAAATTCGTCATTCTCACCGCGCTGGTAGGCCTGCTCCAGGCCAGCACTGGCACTGGCGGCCTTATAGGGGGCGGTACCGTTGGTCAGTAGGTCCCAGGCCTGCTCAACGCGCTCCCAGCGATTGTCCCGGTCCATGGCATAGTAGCGCCCTATAATAGAGGCTACCCGGCCGCAGCCCAGCTCGGCAAACTGTGACTCCATGGCGGCAATGCATGGCAGAGCGCTGCGCGGAGGGGTATCGCGCCCATCCAGGAAGGCGTGCAGATAGACTTTAGTGGCGCCGCGCTGATGTGCCAGTGCTATGGCTGCCTGAATGTGGCGTTGATGACTGTGAACGCCGCCTTCCGAGAGCAGGCCGAATATATGCACAGCGCCGCCATTGTCGATAGCCTGGTCAATGGCGCTGTTGTAGGCGGTGTTTTCGTTGAAGCTACCATCGTTGATAGCAGCGTCGATACGGGTCATGTTTTGGTACACCACGCGTCCCGCACCCAGGCTCATATGGCCTACTTCGGAATTGCCCATTTGACCGTCAGGCAGCCCCACATCGAGCCCGGAGCCTGACAACAGCGTGTGTGGCCGCTGTTGCCACCAGCGGTCCCAGACCGGGGTGTTGGCATTGGCTATGGCGTTATCGCGGGTTTCTTCGCGGTAACCCCAGCCATCGAGAATAACCAGTAAAACGGTATGCTTGGAAGTGTCGTTCATGGATACGGTGCGCAGCTGTGTGGCTTAACAAGCAGGCGATTCTAACCTGTATCGACGTTAAGTTCACGGTTGGGTGCGTTTTCACTGGCACCAAGACACTGTATACTTGCCGCCTTTTTGAGGGTCAGCAGGTCTGCCCCCACGACTCGGTACTGACACAGATGGCTTTGTTCCTGGAATTTTTGTCGCAACAGTGGATTACGGTTGCCGCACTGGCGGTGGCCGTCGGCTTGCTGCTGAATCACGAGTCCCGCAAGTCGGGCAAGAGCCTGTCACCGCAGCAGGCCATTAATATGGTCAATGCAGAGGACGGGCTGTTTTTAGATCTGCGTGACAGCGCTGATTATGAGCGCGGCCATATTGTAGAGGCTCTG
The DNA here is from genome assembly GCF_026262625.1 of Candidatus Litorirhabdus singularis. Classification (GTDB taxonomy): domain Bacteria; phylum Pseudomonadota; class Gammaproteobacteria; order Pseudomonadales; family Halieaceae; genus Litorirhabdus; species Litorirhabdus singularis. The sequence continues at coordinate 681,503 of NZ_SHNN01000001.1, read as the reverse complement.
AATATTCCCTCGGCCAAGCTAGACCAGCGTATCGCTGAGCTAGAGAGCTACCGCGAGCGCCCGGTGATTCTGGTGTGCAAGCTGGGACAACAATCTGGGGCGGCGGGTAAAAAATTGGGTGCGGCAGGCTACACCAAAGTCTATCGCATGACGGGAGGAATGATGGAGTGGGGCAATTTGCAGTTGCCGCTGGTGAAGTGATGACACAACCTGCGGTTACCATGTATACCACGCGTTATTGTCCCTACTGCATCCGGGCACGACAGTTGCTGGACTCCAAGGGCGTGGTCTATGAAGACCTTGTCGTCGATGCTAATCCAGAGCTGCGCCAAACCATGATGGCGGCTAGCGGTCAGCGCACGGTGCCCCAGATTTGGGTAGGCGAAACCCACGTCGGTGGGTTCGATGATCTTTACTTGCTGGAGCGACAGGGTGAACTTGATACCTTGCTGCATTCAGCTTCTACAATACAACGTTAACGGGAAAAGGTTATGGCAGAAGAAGAAGTCACTGGAACTGAGCAGGCGCAGGCGCCACAGCAGCAGTTTGTCATGCAAAGGGTTTATTTACGCGATTTGTCGTTTGAGTCGCCCGCTGCCCCTGAAGTATTTCGGCAGGAATGGAAGCCGAAAATGAACGTGGACCTGAATACCAAGAGCAACCTGGTTTCCGGTAACGATTACGAAGTAGTTTTGACGATCACCGTTACTGCCACTGTGGACGAGAAGACCGCTTTCCTGATTGAAGTACATCAGGCCGGAATCTTCTTGATTCAAGGAATTGAGGGCGATGATTTACGCCGTATATTGGCAACAGTATGCCCCAATATGCTGTTTCCTTACGTGCGTGAAACTATTGATAGTATTGCGGTTAAAGGCACCTTCCCGGCGCTGATGCTGGCCCCGGTCAATTTTGATGCTTTGTTCCAGCAAGCGGTACAACAAGCCCAGGCCAAGGCGGCCGAAGCTGGCGGCGAAGAGTCAGAATCGAAGCACTAAACGCTGTTCCCGGCGCCGGCAAAATCGTGCTGGCGCCACGCTTCTAGTAGCACCACCGCGGCACTGTTCGATAAGTTCAGGCTGCGGCTATGCGCCATCATGGGTATACGAATACACTGCTGCAGCCCCAATTCGGTAAGAATTTCGCCAGGCAGGCCGCGAGTTTCAGGACCGAACAGAAAAATATCATCTGCGGTGTACTGCACATCACTGTGAGCCTGCGTGGCTTTGGTAGTCGCTGCATAAATCTTGCCACGGTTGCCTATGCTGGTCTTGAACTCGGTCCAGGAGTCGTGCATCTGCACGCTGGCCCATTCTGAATAATCCAGACCCGCGCGGCGCAGACGCTTGTCGTCCATCTCGAACCCCAACGGTTTTATCAGGTGCAGCGGCGTGCCTGTGTTGGCGCACAGTCTAATAATATTGCCGGTGTTGGGTGGAATTTCCGGCTGGTAAAGAGCTAGTTGAAACACTGTCGGGCGCGCTTAGCGCATGTCCAGTTCTTTCATTTTGCGGGTTAGCGTATTTCGGCCCCAGCCCAGCAGCACCGCGGCGTCGCGCTTGCGCCCGTGACTTTGCTGCAGCGCCGCCTCAATCATGACCTGCTCAAATTCAGGCAACGCGTTTTCCAGTAGGTGATGCTCACCGTTGGCGAGGCGCTCGCTAGCCCAGACGCGCAGCGCATCCTGCCAGCTTGTTGCTGGCGTTATGGTCTGAGCTTCGGTGACCTGACCCAGCTCTGGTGGCAGGTCGCTCAGGTGCACTTCGCGTCCGGATGCCATGACGGTAATCCAGCGGCAGGTGTTTTCAAGTTGTCTGACGTTGCCGGGCCATTCCAGCTGACACAGGTATGCTTGTGTCTCCGGTAGCAGGATCTTGGGTTCTACGTTCAGTTCCTCACCGGCCTGTTGGAAAAAATGCTGCATCAGTTTGGGAATATCTTCACGCCTTTCCGACAGACAGGGGATGTGGATGCGAATCACGTTAAGTCGATGGAACAAGTCTTCACGGAAGCTGTGTTGCTGCACCAACTGTTCCAGGTTCTGGTGTGTTGCGGCGATGATCCGCACGTCCACCTGAATAGGGGTATGGCCGCCGACCCGGTAAAACTCGCCGTCAGCTAGAACCCTCAGCAAGCGGGTTTGCGTCTCCGCTGGCATATCGCCAATCTCGTCGAGGAACAGGGTGCCACCGTCAGCCTGCTCAAACCGCCCGCGGCGCTGCGTGTTGGCTCCGGTAAATGCACCTTTTTCATGGCCAAATAGCTCTGACTCCATCAAGTCACGGGGTATAGCCGCCATATTCAGGGCGATAAACGGTGCGTCGGAGCGCGGGCTATGCCGGTGCAGGGCTCTGGCAACCAGCTCCTTGCCGGTGCCTGACTCGCCGTTTATGAGTACGGTAATACTGGAGTGGGCGAGACGGCCGATGGCGCGAAAGACTTCCTGCATAGCCGGTGCTTCACCGATGATCTCGGTGGCCTCCGGTAGCTCTGGACTGGGGCTGATGCCAGACCGCTCCTGTGCCTGCGCCAGGGCGCGTCCTGCGACAGCGACTACCTCATCAATATCGAAGGGTTTGGGGAGATATTCAAACGCACCTTTTTGGTAGGAGGCGACGGCGCTCTCCAGATCTGAGTGCGCGGTAGTGATAATCACCGGCAGGTCGGGGTACTGCTCGTGGACTCGGGACAGTAGTCCGAGTCCGTCCATACCGGGCATGCGAATGTCACTAATGATGGCGTCGGGTAATTCGTGCTCTAGCTGCAGCAGAAGGTCTTCTGCTTGCTCGAAGCTTTGGACGTTCAGATCGGCCTGGCTGAGAGCGCGTTCCAGCACCCAGCGTATGGACTTATCATCGTCTACCACCCAGACACTATTATTCATCGGCATGTTTGTTTCCCAAAGGTATGTAGATAGAAAAAATGGTACGACCCGGTTCGGTCTGGCACTCAATGATGCCGTCGTGTTGGTTAATGATTGACTGGCTGATCGACAGGCCGAGTCCGGTGCCGTCGCTCTTACCGCTTACCATCGGCACAAAAATCGAGTTTTCCAGCTCTTCTGGAATTCCGGGCCCGTTGTCTTCGATATCAACCCGGCACACAAGGCGATGTCGCTTGGTGCCGATAGTGAACTGGCGCTGGATGCGCGTACTCAGGTTAATCCTGCGCGGACCCGCATTGGCAGCTGTCGCCTGCATGGCGTTGCGTACAATGTTTAAAAGCGCCTGCACCAACTGGGCCCGATCTGCACAAATATCGGGCAGGCTGGGGTCGTAGTCGCGGGTCACGATAATACTGTCGCCTACCTCTGCCTCTAATAAGCTGCGCACATGCTCCAGTACTGCATGCACATTGATCATCCTTGGCTGTGGTCGCTGATTGGGCCCGAGCATGGTGTCGACCAGATCACGCAGGCGATCCGATTCGGCGATGATAATCTGGGTGTACTCTTCCAGCGCCGGATCCTCAAGCTCTCGGGCAAGCAGTTGCGCGGCGCCACGTACACCACCCAACGGGTTCTTGATTTCATGCGCGAGGCCACGAATCATGGCCCGGCTCGACTGCTGCGAAGACAGCAGGCCTTCTTCACGGCTGATCCGCAGCAGGCGGTCAACTACCTGCAACTCCAGCAGCAGGCCAACGTAATCGCCGCTCTCATCATCAAAGGGTGTCACCATCAGGTCGACATTGAGCTCGTGCCCGCTAGCCAGTTTTAAATGTAACCCCCGGTTAGTATGAGGGCTGCTGTCGCGCATGGCGGTACCCAGTTCCTCATGCAGCTGCGGATTGTCGGGCAGTAATTGTGCCAACGGGGCCTGGAGCGCGCGGCCGGCACTGATTTCCAGCAGCATCTGGGCGGAGGCGTTGAGGTAGCGCACCTGCATCTGGGTATCCACCAGAATAATTGCCGTGCTCAGCGTATCGAGGACGGACTGCGGCAATGGGTTGGAAGGTGCACCCACGTCAGTATTTGTCGGAGAGTATTTCGTCATTACCATGCACTCTAAGCAAAAATAGCGCCAGACTTGTTGTTACGCACGAAAAAAAGGCGATTTACTGTGATTTCGGGCTTTTGAAGTAAGTAAGTGCTTACTCATATTGCTCGAAAACGGCGCCCTGAAGGCGTTTTCTGTTCTCAAGCGGTTATGGGGTGCAGCCCTGCTGAATCGGTGCACTATTATGGTGCACTAGCAGAGGGGTGATGTCCAGCTTTGAGGAGTACGGCTAAAGCCCGCTAAAAGTTTTTCGACGGTCTTCGCACATAAACAGTAATGGGGTCTGACTGGGCCAGGGTTTCACCTTCGCTGTCGACGATAGCTACTTGCACCTGATGGGTGCCGCGGGGCACGTTGGTCAGGTTCCACTGTAGTTGGCTTTGTGGTGCACCGTAGGCATCGCCGTCCATGAATAGTTGTAATTGCATGGATGTGTCTGGCGCGGGTGAAACCGTGACGGTAACACTGAAATTGCCCGGCCCGCGCGGAATTACAGCCTCGGGCTCGGGGCTCGAAATGGCCACCTGATAGCTCACCAGGGCGTCGGCAGGTTCCTCCTGGGGACGACTAACTACGGGCGGAGCTGCCACGGTATTGCTAACCGGCACATCTATCTTTTCTGAACCAGGCGCAGGTATGTCGCTGAACGTGACGTTACCGTCTTGATCAACGTGCTTATAGACTTGTGCAGTGGCCAATAGTGGGCTGAGTAATAACAGTAAGAGTAGCAGGCGCGGCATGCTTCAGTTTCTCCATAACAGGTCTGCCACATTACCTCAAAACGACAAAACCCGCCAATCGGCGGGTTTTGCGGCGTACTATTGTGAAGCTTGTTCTAGAACGCTATTTAGAACTACAGAGAGTAATACATATCGAACTCGACCGGATGCGTGGTCATGTTCAGAAGCTCAACTTCGCCACGCTTGAGTTCGATGTAACCATCGATCATGTCGTTGGTGAAGACACCACCAGCCGTCAGGAAGTCGCGATCCGCATCCAGAGCATCCAGCGCCTGTTCCAGGCTGGAACAAACCGTCGGAATAGCCAGGGCTTCCTCTGCGGGCAGGTCGTACAGGTCTTTATCGGCCGCATCGCCAGGGTGGATCTTGTTCTGAATGCCATCGATACCTGCCATCAGCATGGCAGCAAAGCCCAGGTACGGGTTAGACGTGGGATCCGGGAAACGCACTTCGATGCGCTTGCCACGGGGGTTGGGTTCGTAAGGTATGCGTATGGACGCAGACCGGTTACGTGCGGAATAAGCCAGCATGACGGGCGCTTCGAAGCCCGGAACCAGACGCTTGTAGCTGTTAGTGGATGCATTGGTGAAAGCATTCAGGGCCCGTGCGTGCTTGATGATACCGCCGATATAGTACAGTGCAGTTTCAGACAGTCCTGCATAGCTGTCACCCGCAAAGGTGTTTTCACCGTCTTTGGCAATAGATTGGTGCACGTGCATACCACTGCCGTTATCGCCAACCAGTGGCTTGGGCATGAAAGTGGCCGTCTTGCCGTAAGCGTGTGCAACATTGTGTACGCAGTACTTCAGAATCTGTGTTTGGTCGGCTTTTGCGATGAGGGTGTCAAAGCGCACGCCAATCTCACACTGGCCAGCAGTGCCAACCTCGTGGTGATGTACTTCAATATCCAGGCCCATTTGCTCCATCGCAGAGCACATAGCGGCGCGAATATCGTGCAGGCTATCGACCGGAGGAACCGGGAAGTAGCCGCCCTTAACGCCGGGACGGTGGCCAATATTACCATCGTCAAATGACTGGCTAGACGCCCAGGAGGCTTCTTCAGAATTAATGGAGTAGCCGGCGCCGGAGATATCCGCATGCCATTTCACGTCATCAAAGACGAAAAACTCAGGCTCGTTACCGAAAAACGCAGTATCACCGATACCGGTAGACGTCAGGTATTCCTCAGCACGACGAGCAACTGAACGCGGATCGCGCTCGTAGCCCTGCATGGTGGTAGGCTCGACGACATCGCAGCGTACGATAATAGTGGGATCGTCGGTAAAGGGGTCAAGCACAGAGGCGCTGTCGTCGGGCATCAAGATCATGTCGGACTCGTTAATACCCTTCCAACCTGAGATGGAGGACCCGTCAAACATTTTACCCGCCTCAAAAAAGTCTTCGCTGACTTCTTTGCTAGGAATGGTTACGTGCTGCTCTTTGCCGCTAGTATCGGTAAAGCGAAGGTCTACCCAGCGCACTTCATTTTCTTTTATCAAGCCCAGAGTTTTCTCTGACATTGTAAATCCTCCATCGGATGTAATCGTACTGGTCTGGCCAGTGGTCAGTTATTGAGTAGCGGACTGCCGACGCCTGCGGGCACGAAAGTCATGATCTAGAAGCCCAGAGGGCTCCCCATCTTTAGCAAAACCTGTGCCAATAAAGCTCTGAAGCTAAGTCTTTGTTCTGATTAGCGTTAAAGCCGGGCAAAGCGAGTCGAATCGCTCAAGTGCCCTTTTTTGGTGCAGATGTGCTCTTTTTTGATGCACTGCTATGGGTGGGCGCCAGAAAATAAGCCCTTAAAGCAGAGGGGGTGTTATGGCCGCTATCACCTATATTGTCAAGTATTTGGCTGAAATCACCGTCGTGATCAGTTTCCTTTAGGCATACAGAGGATGAGTAGTGCGCGTGCCCTTATGGTTGCGGTCGGCGACGGACAAGGTGTTTCCGCATTGGAAAACTGACAGTTACAGGCCCTATTGTGCGGTAATTACATGTGGTCTGTTTACCGGGGCGGCTTTACTGTACAATGCGCGCCCTTTGGCCACCCATCAACCCGTGTCACTGGGCTCGGTCGACCCTCTTCGGATAAGGTCACCTGGTCCCAATATTGACGCGAACGGATAACACACTGTCATGATTGAAAATCTCCGCAATATCGCGATTATTGCCCACGTAGACCATGGCAAGACCACCTTGGTCGACTGCCTGCTGCAACAATCGGGCACCCTTGAGCGGCGCGACAGCTCTACCGAACGGGTTATGGACTCCAATGATCAGGAGCGTGAGCGCGGCATTACCATTTTAGCCAAGAATACGGCCATTACCTGGGGCGACTATCGCATCAACATCGTCGATACCCCCGGACACGCTGATTTTGGCGGTGAAGTAGAGCGTGTCCTGTCGATGGTGGACAGCGTGCTGCTGCTAGTCGACGCCGTCGACGGTCCGATGCCGCAGACTCGGTTTGTCACCTCTAAGGCGTTTGAGCAGGGCTTGAACCCGATTGTCGTCGTCAATAAAGTCGACCGTCCTGGTGCCCGGCCTGACTGGGTTGTGGATCAGGTGTTTGACCTGTTTGACAAGCTGGGAGCGACCGATGAGCAGTTGGACTTCCCTATTATTTTTGCCTCAGCCCTTGAGGGGATTTCCGGGCTAGACCATGAAGAGATGGCGAACGACATGACGCCGCTGTTTGAATCGGTGATAGAAAAGGTCCCCGCACCTGATGTGAACCGCGATGGCCCCCTGCAAATGCAGATTTCGGCACTCGACTATTCTAGCTATGTGGGTGTTATTGGGGTTGGTCGCATTACTCGCGGTACCCTGTCTCCCAACACTCAGGTCACCGTGGTGGGTCGTGATGGCGCCACGCGCAATGGTCGCGTGCTGCAAGTCATGGGTTACATGGGGCTGGAGCGGGTTGACGTGACTGGCGCTGAGGCCGGCGATATCGTTTGTATAACCGGCATTGATGCATTGAATATTTCCGACACGCTGTGTGATCCGGCTCATGTTGAGGCACTGCCTGAGCTGAGCGTTGATGAGCCCACTGTGAGTATGACGTTCCAGGTTAACGACTCTCCGTTTTCAGGCAAGGAAGGTAAATACGTCACCTCACGTAATATCCGTGAACGGTTGGAGCGCGAACTCATTCACAATGTGGCACTGCGCGTTGAATCGGGTGACTCCCCTGATAAGTTTCTGGTGTCGGGCCGTGGTGAACTGCACTTGTCGGTATTGATAGAAAATATGCGACGTGAGGGTTTTGAGCTGGGGGTATCACGGGCTGAGGTTATTCAGCGCGTGGTCGATGGCAAGGTAGAGGAGCCCTATGAGCAGCTACTGGTAGATTGCGAAGAGAAACACCAGGGCGCATTGATGGAAGAACTGGGCCGGCGTCGTGCTGAGATCAAGAATATGGTGCCCGATGGTATGGGTCGGGTACGCATGGAGTTTATTATTCCGGCGCGCGGGTTGATCGGTTTTCGGTCACTGTTCCTGACACTTTCTTCAGGCAGCGGTATTCTCACCCACGTTTTCGATCACTATGGTCCGGTAAAAAATGCCGATCCCATCAAGCGCACCAACGGTGTACTGGTGTCGCTGGTTAAGGGTAAAAGCCTGGGTTACTCGCTGTTCAACCTGCAGGAACGGGGTCGTTTGTTCATTGAACCCAATCTGGATGTGTATGAAGGGCAGATTATTGGTCAGCACAGCCGCGGCAACGACCTCACGGTCAATCCAACCAAGGCCAAGCAGCTTACCAATGTCCGGGCGTCAGGCACTGACGAAAATATCGTATTGACGCCGCCGGTCAGGCATACCCTGGAGCAGGCGCTGGAATATATTGAAGATGACGAGCTGGTGGAAGTGACCCCAGTCAGTATTCGTCTGCGTAAGAAGTTGCTGCTGGAGCATGAACGCCGCAAGGCCGGTCGCCTCTAGGCTGCGCCACTTTATTAAGCTGTAGTAGCCTTCAATAAATGAAAGCATTGCTGCAAAGGGTCAGCCGCGCCAGCGTCGAGGTTGATGCCAAACCAGTCGGCAGTATCGATACCGGTCTATTGGTGCTGCTCGGTCTGGAGCAAGGTGATTCACTGGCCAACGGTAGGCGCCTGCTGGATAAGCTGCTCGACTACCGGGTTTTCCCCGATGCACAAGAGCGCATGAATCTCAGTGTGAGAGATGTCTCTGGCGGTGTGTTGCTGGTGTCGCAGTTCACCCTCGCCGCCTCGACCCGCAAGGGCTTACGGCCCAGCTTCAGTGCGGCTATGCCGCCTGCGGAAGCGGAGGTGCTTTACGTTCAGTTGCTGGACTTACTGCGTGAACTGCACCCTGTGGTCAGCGCCGGTGTTTTCGGCGCTGACATGCAGGTATCACTGACTAACGACGGTCCGGTTACTTTTCTGCTGGAAGTTGCGCCTGACTGAACAGGTAATGCGCCAGTTGGGTGCGCTGCTCGGTCGTTAGCTCATAGCGCGGCATGGGGGGTGTTGGTGCCAGGAAGTAATCTGCCAGTGTCGTCAAGTTATAGCGCTGCGGTACTTGATCAAGCGAAACCGGCGTAGCTACGCTGTCGCTGTGGCAACTGGCGCAGGGCAACGCAGCGTAGAGTGCTGCACCGGCGGCGGCTAGCTGGGGATCGGTAACCACTTTGGTCTGAGCATGAGTAGGAGCCACGGTTAGCGCTGCAGCTACTGCCTGGCTACCTTGGCTGACGCGATAGACAGAGCCTGAATAATCGTCAGAGATAAAGAAACCTCCACGGCCATCGGCGACTATTTCCACCGGCCGACCAATAATGTCGCCGTCTTCCTCAAAGCCCCACAGAAAATCTTCTGAGCTGACTGTGCCGGCAGCGTCCCACTTAAGGGCAACCACTTTGTAGCCGTCCGGCTCACTGCGGTTCCAGGATCCATGCAGGGCTACCAGCGCGCTGCGCTCCCAGCCGGCACTATCGCTGTTAACAAAATGAATGCCTAGCGGGGCATTGTGAGCGGGAAAGTGCAGCACCGGGGGAATGGCGCGTGCCTGCAAATCCAGACGCTCGTGGCCGAAGTCGGGATCCGGATCGTTGTCCCCATTCAGGTATGGCCAGCCGTAAAATCCCCCGTCCTTGACCAAATTGAGTTCGCAGGGAGGGTAGTCATCTCCCAACATATCGCGACCGTTGTCAGTGGCGTACAAGGCGCCATCCCAGGGTGCAAAATCCATCCCCACACTGTTACGTAAGCCGCTGGCAAAAATCTCCCCCTGACCGCCGTCGGCGTCGAAGCGCATTATCGTGGCGCGACGCTGGTCGGCTTCCACGCAAACGTTGCAGGTCGACCCCATGGCCACGTACAGATTTCCCTCAGGACCGAAACGGATGGTTTTAGTCCAGTGGTTGCCGCTATCTCCGAGGTCAGGAATTATCACTTCGTAGTCGCCGCTGACGGTAGTGGTTTCACTGTCAAAGCTGATGCGCCCAATCTGGTTGGACTCTCCGATATATAGATAGCCATTGTGCAGGGCGATACCGTAAGGGCGCGTTAAGCCATCAATTAAAACGCTACTGTTATCAGCCGCAAGATCGTCATTGGTGTCTTCTAGCCGCAGGATACTGCCGCTGCGGGGGCTGGTTATGAGCAGCTGGCCTGATTCCGACATCGCCATGGCGCGGGGGTTCTCCAGGCCGCGGGCGTAGACACTGACGCTAAAGCCGTCGGCTACGCGCAATCGCTCCAGTAACGCATCAGAAGAGGTTTTGGTGCCGCTGCCGGTAGCGACGTTTAGAATCATACTGAGGCTACTGATATGAATGCCGGGAGCAAACAGGATGACACCGACCAGGCCCAGTATGCCAACCGCGAGCAACCCGATCAGGAGTTTAGCGAGTATTTTCATCAGTGAGGTTCGCCTGTTGTAGTGAGCTGCATGTGTATGTGTAAAATGCCGTCTTCCATGTAATGATCCTGTTCCGAAGTGAAACCCAAATGCCGGTAGAACTCTTCCAGATAGGCCTGTGCTCCAATACGAATAGAGTGCCCGGGCCACTGCGCAAAATTGTGCGCGATAGCGCGGCGCATTAGCTCGCCGCCCAGCTGTAAGCGGCGCAGCTGGGCCTGCACCAAAACTCTACCAATGGAACTTTGCTCCCCGGTCAGCCCTGGTGGCAGGCAGCGGGCATAGGCCACCGGCTCATCCTGATTAAGGGCAAACAAGTGGTCGCAGTGCGGGTCCAGGTTGTCGAGATCGGGGTAAGGGCAATTTTGCTCCACTACAAAAATGGCCTGCCGCAGTTGTAGCAACTGATATAGCAGTCTGTTCTCCAGAGCGGAAAACGGCTGACAATGCCAGGTGATAGCGGTCGGGTCCATATCAGTGGTGATGCCCGCCTACGCCATGGGCATGACCATGGCTGACTTCTTCCTCGGACGCGGCGCGAACCTCGACAATTTCTATGTCGAAGCTCAGGCTCTGGCCCGCCAGCGGGTGATTGGAGTCTATATCGGCGCTATGGCGACCGGCTTTGACCACGGTAACGCTGCGGGCGCCCTTGTCGGTATTCAGCTGCACGACCATGCCGGCCTTGAGTTTGCCCTTGAATACCAAGTGTTTGATCGGCACCCGCTGCTGCAAATCTGGCTGGCGGTTTCCGTAGGCGGTAGCTGGCTCGAGGTCGACGCTAAAGGTATCGCCTGCCTCATGACCCACCATAGCCTGTTCCAGCCCCCGAATGATGTTATTAGCACCGTGCAGGTAAGCACTGGGGTCGGCGTCCTGTGAGGTTTCTATCGCCTCGCCGTCAGAGTTTTTTAGGGTGTAGTGGAAGCTCACCACGCAGCGGTCAGAGATTTGCATAGAATATGTGAAAATTACCGAAAAACCGCATGGTACGTGGAATAGTGAAAGGTTGGTAGCACTAGGATTTATTTCCGGCGTGGATATCGCACAGAGGCGATAACTTGCTACTATGTCTGTCAGGGTCCACGTTGCTGGACAGAACACTAATAATAGGTATGAGGGGTTGCCCGATGTTGGCGAACGCTGAACTCGCGCAAGATTTCTTTATTCTCAACCAGCAGTATAAGCGGCTGGTGTCGGGCCTGCTCGACATTCTCGATATTTCGCCTGAGCGGATCACCCTTGATGCGACGGATGATGCGGCATTGTCGGGTATGGACGCGGACAAGATGTATTTTGTTGAGTCCGGCTCGCTGAGTGCACGCTACCGCGCACGGATCGTATACTTGCTAGATGAGGGCGATCTGATTTTGCCTGATGTTGCGGGCACGCATGACCCCGAGGTCTCGGTCACCTATGGCAGTGAAAATGGCGCCAATCTGCTGGGTTATTCTGCGCTCGAGTTTATGCGCAGAATTTTCAACGATCCAGCGGCCACCAAGCTATGGACACGGCTGTTGATCACCCACGCGGGCATGCAGGTGCGTCTGGCGGCGGCACTGACTGAGGAAGACAGCTTTGCGACGCCAGGCTACGAGATATATAACCCGGGCGATGTGATGATCCGCCAGGGTGACAAGGCAGATTACGTGTTCAACCTGGCCGAGGGTACCGCTGAAGTTGTGGTCGACGGAGTCACGGTTGGAGGCATTGAAGAGGGTGAAATATTCGGTGCAATGGCCGTATTGACCAATGCTGATCGTACCGCCACGGTTGTTGCCAAGAGTCGCTGCTCAGTGGTTAAAGTACCCAAAGATCAGTTTGCCGAACTCATCAAGAGCAATCCGGCCACTATCCACGACCTTTTGGTCGATATGGCGAACTCTATCGTCAATTTGAATGAACAACTGGTGGGGCTGCGCGGCAGCTATATGAACTGAGCGCGTTGCGCAATCCCGCCCGGCCTACTGTGACTGCGGTTACGGCAGGTGCGTCTAATTAGTAGCTATTAGTACCTACGAGTCCCGGCATGACAGACACCATAGAAATTGATGATGACGGTATCGAACAGATATCGTTGAAAAGCTATGCAGAGAAGGCGTATCTGGATTATTCCATGTATGTCATTCTGGATCGCGCCCTGCCCAATATAGGCGACGGCTTGAAGCCAGTGCAAAGGCGGATCGTTTACGCCATGAGTGAGTTGGGCCTGAAGGCCTCAGCAAAATTCAAGAAGTCGGCGCGTACCGTCGGCGATGTGATCGGTAAGTTTCATCCCCATGGCGACAGCGCCGCTTATGAAGCTATGGTGCTGATGGCGCAAAATTTCAGCTATCGGTATCCACTGGTAGACGGTCAGGGCAACTGGGGTTCCCCGGATGACCCTAAGTCCTTTGCCGCAATGCGTTATACCGAGTCCCGGCTTACGGCCTATGCTGATGTGCTGTTATCAGAGCTGGGTCAGGGCACCGTTGGCTGGGTGCAGAATTTCGATGGCACCTTAGAGGAGCCCTCAGTACTGCCGGCGCGGGTACCCAATATATTACTGAACGGCACCACCGGCATTGCCGTGGGCATGGCCACAGATATCCCTCCACATAACCTCCGTGAGGTCGTCACTGCTACCATCCGCATGTTGGAGCAGCCGAAGTCCACGGTGCGCGACCTGTGCGAACATGTGATTGCACCAGATTTTCCTACCGATGCTGAGATCATCACGCCGCGAGAAGATATTATCGCGATGTACGAGAGTGGCCGCGGTGGATTGCGCATGCGCGCGGTGTGGGGCGCTGAGTCTGGAGATATTGTGGTAACTGCGTTGCCGCATCAGGTATCGGGATCACGGGTACTGGAGCAGATAGCGGCCCAGATGCAGGCGAAAAAGCTGCCAATGGTTGCTGATTTACGCGATGAATCTGACCATGAAAACCCGACTCGTCTGGTCATTATTCCACGCTCGAACCGCGTCGATCTAGAGTCGCTGATGAGCCACCTGTTTGCCAGCACTGACCTGGAGCGCACCTACCGCGTCAATCTGAATATGATTGGCACTAACGGGCAACCGGGCGTGCGCGGACTGGATCGGATTCTCAAGGAATGGCTAAAATTCCGCACCTCCACCGTGCGCAGGCGCCTTGAATACAGACTTGAAAAGGTAATGCGTCGCCTGCATATACTCGATGGTTATCTGGCAGCGTTCCTGAATATCGATGAAGTTATTCACATTATTCGTACCGAGGACAAGCCCAAGCCAGCGCTGATGGAGAGGTTCCAAATCAGCGATGTGCAAGCGGAAGCTATTCTCGAGTTAAAACTGCGTAATCTGGCCAAGCTTGAAGAAACCCGTATTCGTGGTGAGCAGGACGAACTTGCCGCCGAGCGCGATCAGTTGCAGAAAACACTGGGCTCTGAAGCACGCTTGAAAACCCTGATCAAGAAAGAGTTGATTGCCGTAGCTGACGAGTTTGGTGACGAACGTCGTTCGCCCTTGGCTGAGCGCGAAGAAGCGCGCGCCTTCACTGAGATGGAGCTGTTGACCACTGATCCGATCACGGTGGTGATGTCAGATAAAGGCTGGATTCGAGCGGCCAAAGGGCATGACATTGACCCCGAGGCGCTTAGCTACAAATCGGGTGATAGTTACAAAATGTCGGTGTCGGGTCGCACTAATATGCCGATAGTGATTCTAGACTCAACCGGGCGCGCCTATACCGTGGCGACACATAATCTGCCCTCTGCCCGTGGTCAGGGTGAACCGGTTACCGGCCGCATCAATCCTCCGTCGGGTGCCAGCTTTGAGGGCATCATGACCGGCGTCGATGATACCTTGTATTTGTTGGCCAGTGATGCCGGCTATGGTTTTGTGGCCAAGATTCAAGACCTGCAAACCAAAAACCGGGCGGGTAAGGTGGCTTTGTCTTTGCCCAAGGGAAGCAAGGTGTTGCAGCCGGCTTCGATTACTGACGTCGACACTTCTTATGTGGTGGCGGTGAGCAACGAGGGTCGACTCTTGCTATTTCCGCTGGCGGATTTACCGCAACTGGCCCGCGGCAAGGGTAACAAAATGTTGAGCATACCTGGCGCCAGAGTAGTCGCGCGTGAGGAGTTCCTGTTGTCGGTACAGGTTATGAAAGACGTCGACAGTCTGGTTATCTACGCGGGCAAGCGCCACCTTAATCTGAAGTTTTCAGAGCTGGAGCACTATATGGGCGAACGGGGCCGGCGAGGTAACAAGCTGCCGCGTGGTTTTCAAAAAGTGGATGCAGTGGAAGTACAGCGCAAGCCTGTCGCTGAGAGCTAAGGCTGGTTCCGCTCTAGCTGGCGCAGCAGCAATTGCAGCTGACGTTGCAAACGTTCCAGCACCGGCGCGGAAAATCCGTTGAGATAACCTCCTCCGGAGGTGATTTCCACTTCCACGTTATCGCCAAGGTCCGCGGCGTTAACTGAAGTGTGTACCTGAATTTGATCGCTGCTGTGCGCTGTCATATCAGCCAACTCATCGACCAGATGTTGGTAGTAAAGTCCTGGATAGATGTCGCTGCGACTGCTTGGTCCGGCTTCGCTGCTGGCGCAAGCCATCGACAGCGTTAGTTGCAAATTGGAGCGCGGCTGCAGCGCCTGCGCGAGTTGCTGTACCAGCCAGCCACTGCACAGAGCGCGCAGCATAGGGCCGCCCTCTGCATGTTCACCGCCAAAGCTCATTAACAGTCCAAATTGGCGACTAACATCAAGATCGCCGCCGTAAATCTGGCCCACGCTTTGTAACAAGTGCTGTTGCGCCAGTGTGTGATGATGCAGCGAGGTTTCATCGAGCGTATCGACATAACTCTCCAGACTGTTCAAGCGGATATAGAGCAGCCCAGCGCTATCGAAGTGGGTAGCATCCGGGTCTGGTTCCTGACCTCTGCGCAACAGTTCTATCGGCAGTCGTGCGACACTGAGTTCAAGTTCTGTCAGCTCGTCTATCGGCTCTCCGGTTTCAGGTAGTGCCAGATCGGTCTGTAATTGATCAATCACATTACGCAATCGAGCCACTGGCCTTTGCGCCCATTGTGCGCTCAGAGCGGCGACGAACAGACTCAGCAAAATCGCCAGCAGAACGAGCCCCAGTGCCAGGCTCTTCTGGTCCCGTAGCGCTTGTCCTGGTAGCACCGCCACTCGCAAGGTGCCGGCGAGATCCTTGTCTATCGAGAGTGGCACTTCATAAAAAACCGCGTCGCCGGATTGTCTCACGCCGGCGTTGCCAATCTCGCGGCCCTCGATGTCGTAAACGCTGATCCCAGCCAGATTATTCTGTGTTAAATGACGTTGCAAAACCACTTCCAGCCCGATCAAATTACCTTCCGCCAGTTCGCCGGCGGCGAGGTCGGCCAGCTTTTTCGCTAACTCAGTGGCGTGGCTGGCCTGTTGTTGCTCGACGATATAGCGGCTCGACAGGGTGGCGACCACAGTCAGGCACAGCGCTACCAGCAGGCAGGCGCCGCCGCTGATAACAGCCAGTCTCTGGGTTAGGCCCAGGTTGCCAAAAAGTGTACCCATTTGAGTTAATGTCCAAGTAGTTTGTGCCTTAGGCAACAGGTAGAATAGGCGCTTTCCCCCTGAGAGTCATACCTTGAAGGAAGTTTTGCTGATAAATATCTCCGGTGAAGACAAACCCGGATTGACAGCTTCTGTCACCGATATCCTGGCCGGCTTTGATGTCAATGTGCTGGATATAGGGCAGGCGGTAATTCATGACACCTTATCGCTGGGCGTTTTGGTGGAGATGCCGGAATCCCAGTCACACTCTTCGGTGCTTAAGGACATACTGTTTCGTACCTACGAGTTAGGTATGCAGGTGCGCTTTACCCCGATCACCGAAGACAGCTACGGCCAATGGGTGTCCGGACAGGGGCGCCCACGTTATATTGTTACTCTGCTGGCGCGTAAGATCACGGCGCGCCATATCTCCCGAATCACATCTATCATTGCGGCTGCCGAGCTGAATATTGATAGCATCAATCGGCTTTCAGGGCGCATTCCGCTGGGTAGTGAGACCCGGCTCGACAAAGCCTGTGTGGAGTTTTCGGTGCGCGGGAATGTCGATAGTCCGCAACAGTTTCGTCAGGACCTGTTGGAGCTTGCCAGTGAACTCGATATTGATATCGCGTTTCAGGAAGACAATAAGTATCGGCGAAACAGGCGCCTGGTCGCCTTTGATATGGACTCTACCCTGATTGAGGCCGAGGTGATTGACGAACTGGCCAAGGAAGCCGGCGTTGGTGAGGAGGTCGCCGCCATTACCGAAGCCGCGATGCGCGGTGAGTTAGACTTTACCGAGAGCTTCCGCCGCCGGGTCGCATTGCTCAAAGGTCTGGATGAATCAGTTTTGGCCAAGGTTGCAGCGCGCTTGCCGGTAACCGAAGGCGCCAGCCTACTCATTGATACTTTAAAATCACTGGGTTATCGCACTGCCATTTTATCCGGCGGCTTTACTTACTTCGGTGAACGCTTGCAGCAAATGTTTGGCATTGACTATGTTTATGCCAATGAACTGGAAATTATTGAAGGCAAAGTGACCGGCCGGGTTACCGGGCAGGTGGTCGATGGCCAGCGTAAGGCCGAGCTGCTGCGCGATATTGCCAAGCGTGAAGGCATTGATCTGCAGCAGGTGATCAGTGTGGGAGATGGTGCCAATGATTTACCCATGCTGAGTATTGCCGGGCTTGGTATCGCTTTTCGCGCCAAGCCGCTGGTAAAACAAAGTGCGGGGCATTCAATTTCTACCTTGGGTCTGGACGGTATTTTATACTTGCTGGGGATCAGCGATCGCCATCAGTCAGACTTGAGCGATAAGTTGTAACGGTGGGCCGTGATGAGCTGGCGCCAGACCACTTGCGTCGGTTAGATATTGTTCCAGAAAGACTCGAACTGGGTGTTAATGATGTCGCCCCGATCGCGCATTGCGACCTCTTCCAGATGCTGAATATAGCGGAACTCAAACTGATTGTAAGCGGCTGTTGAGGCTACCTTTTTGAACAGCTGGATGTAGGATTCCTCGCCGTTGCGAATCAGAGTCACCTTCTGGCGCTCTTTGAAGCCTGCGCGGGGTGTGACCAGCGTATAGGGCTGACCAACCAACTTGATCTCGGGTAACAACAGGGCTCGCATGAGCTCGCCGTCTTCACCTGTTTTGTGTTGGATGCGTGCTGCGCAAGGTTCGGCTCGCGGGCTCAGCAGCTCGACGCCAAGCAGGGTAGTGTCTTCTCGCACCTGACTTACCCAGCGAATCACCGCAATGCTCCAGGCACTGTTGTCGACTTCGCGCACGGAAATGACATCACCGGTTTTGACATGGCTGGGAATTTCGGCAGACCATTCCAGGCAATAACCGCCGGGGCTGACGTTGGTCATGCGTGCTGGGAATACAGGGTGACGCTCACCTGTATCTGCAGGAATTTTTGCCTCACGCAGATGAAATTCCAGATCACTGAGATCAATGACCTCGGCCTCATCATCTTCATTGGCGAAAGCACTATCCCACACATCTTTCTCATGGGGCTGATTGCTGTCGTCAAACGGATTGTTGCCAGCAGGTGTCGCAGTAGCTCCGGCAATCATTTCGTCGAAATCGATACCGCCGGAGACATAATAGTGTGTGTTACTCAGACCAACCGATACCCACAGTTTGTCTTGTGCCGATGCTCTGGCGAAATTACGCTTACTCATCACGCCCCAGGCGGTGATGATGTGATCGAGTACGTTGGGGGAAACCGCATTGTCCTTGTCGAATACAATGGCGCGATCGCCAGCATCTTCACTAACGCTGTCCAGATGCTTGACCAGGCTGTCAGTATTGATCAGGCGACAGTTGGGCCCTGGTACATCGCTGTATAGCGAGCTGTATATTGGCGGGTAGTCGCTAGCCAAATCGACCAGAAACAAACCATTGCCCTGACCCGGGTTGAGTAATTCTGTATGGCGGACCCAGTCACGCAGGCCTTTGAATACGCCTGAAAGGTCTCTTTGTCGTAATTGATTGGGCTTGCAGCAGCCCAGCATCAGCCCGCGCAGATAAGTCTCAGCAATGCTGCCATCACCGAACAGGTTGTCGCCGACAATCTGGCTAGTCAGTTGTTGGCGCTCCGACAGCATGTAAAGCTGATGCAGCTCTGTCCACGCGTTGAGTTCGACCGGCTGGTAAAGTTGGTAAGACAGCAGTAGCTTCATGCTGGCGGTGGTTATCGCCCGGTGTATTGCCTGGCAAACCAGTTTTGCCGGATTAACGCCAGCCAGTGACTCGCGCTGCTGAATAGTATGAATCGCGCTAATCGTGTAACCGGTGGCCAGAATCTCGAGCAGGCTGCGCGCCAGGCGACTGGCCTTACGCGGTTCTTCAGGAAGCAGCACCGGTTGGTTAAGATAGTAGTGGCGCATAGCGGTCAAGACCATGTCGGCCGTGGGGCGTAAGGTCTCAAGAATTTGAAAGCGCAAATCGGGGCGCAGGTTGGTACGATTGAGTTCGCCAATGGCATCACGCAGTTGCTGGGTAACCAGCACTGTATTGGTAATAGGCAGTGTTTCGACCCAACGTTCGGCCTGCTCAGCGGTCAGTCCGAACACGGTGAATTCCGCAAGATCTTGCCGCGGGATACGTAACTTAATGGGTTCGCTATTACTCATAGTACTCGCGCTTCGTTATTCGGTCTCTTTATTCGAAGTACACTTTTATCGGTTTTCACAGAAGTTATTGAACTCACTATAGCTTAAAATTCAACCGATTAGGACGACTGTATCATGCTTTTTCTCAGTTTTGTGGCGTGTCCCAAATTTTCACGATTTTGTTCGCTGCCGGTGTTCGGGATAAAAATTGAGAAGTTTGGCAGTGATGGCTACTTTTTTCGATGAGTGCCATTGCCCGGGACAAGCGGTATCATAGCGCCCTGTTGAAGACGACCGAGAGACCAAGATGGCCATATCCACCGGCGAGTTTAAATCCGGATTAAAAGTAATGCTGGAGGGAGATCCCTGCAGTATTGTCGAAAATGAGTTTGTGAAGCCGGGCAAGGGCCAGGCTTTCGCTCGAGTCAGGTTGAAAAACTTGCGCACTGGACGGGTGTGGGAGCGCACATTTAAGTCGGGGGACTCGCTTGAGGCTGCTGATGTGATGGATCGGACCATGGAGTATTTGTATACCGATGGTGAATTCTGGCACTTTATGGAACCCGAGACCTACGAGCAGTATCAGGCTGATGAGACCGCTGTTGGTGAGACCGCAAAATGGCTCAAAGAGCAGGACCGCTGTGAGGTCACGCTATATAACGACGCTCCCCTGAGCGTCACCGCGCCCAATTTTGTTGAGCTGGCAATCGCTGAGACAGACCCCGGTCTCAAGGGTGATACTGCCAGCGGTGGCAGCAAGCCGGCTACATTAGTCACTGGCGCGATTGTCAAAGTACCGCTTTTTTTAAGTACTGACGATATCGTGCGCATCGATACCCGCACCGGTGAGTATGTTGGGCGCGGAAAAGCCTGATTGATGGATCCGGATTGGCGACCGACCGCTGATCTCGATGTTATGCGTGCTCGGGCAGCACTGCTGTCTGCGGTACGTCAGTTTTTTGCCGAGCGTGAGGTGCTGGAGGTAGAAACACCGCTGCTGTGTGCGGCGCCGGTAACTGACCCCAGCGTGCAGGTGCTGACTGCTGCCAGCCGCTATTTGCAGACATCACCAGAGTACGCGATGAAGCGCTTGTTGGCCGCTGGCAGCGGGCCAATATTCCAAATATGTAAAGCCTTTCGTGGCGCAGAGGCAGGCTCGCGTCACAATCCTGAATTCAGCATGCTGGAGTGGTATCGGCCTGGTTTTGCCAGCACCGACCTGATGCAAGAGGTCGAGGATTTATTGCGCCCTCTGTTGCCGGGTTGGAGCTGGGAACGTATCAGCTATCGTCAGTTGTTCCTTGATCACTTGGGGGTCGAGCCGCATCAAGCCAGTCTGGAGCAACTTCAGCACCTGGCTGCGCTGCATGTGGAAACCAACTTTGTAAGCGCTGACCGGGATGACTGGCTGAGCTTGCTGATGACACACGTTATTGAACCCCGGCTCAGTGCCACCACGCTGTTGGTGGTATACGATTATCCTGCTAGCCAATGTGCCCTGGCTCGGCTCTGCGAGCGCGACGGCATCGTCGTCAGTGACCGTTTTGAAGTCTACGGCGGCGGTCTGGAGTTGGCCAACGCATACTGCGAGTTAGCCGATCCTGAAGAGTTGTTGCGACGCTTCCAGAAAGATTTACAGCACCCGGCTTTAAGCAGTGCTCAGCGGCCAATTGATCAGCGCCTGCTGGCGGCTCTGGAGGCAGGCTTACCGGATTGTAGTGGAATAGCGCTGGGGCTTGATCGGTTGTTAATGTTGCAACTGGAAATGGATGATATTGATAAGGTGCTGACGTTTCCGTGGGCGCAGGCTTGACTGATTAGCTGCGGCCGGGCGGTGGATTTAGGACAACAGCGCCGTAGCTGTCGCGAAACTCCTCTGGCAGGCGACAGGGTCGGCCGCTGCTCAAGGCAATGCAGACGAACTTGACCTTACTGCGCAACAGGGTTTTCTGATCGCTGTCACGGACTATTTGAAAGTGTCGGTGCATGCTGAGTTTGCCGTCCCAGTTGACGATCCAGGTGGCGGCGGTAACGCTGTCACCGAGCTTGCTGGCCGCCAAATAGTCGAATTCACTGCGTGCGATTACCATAGCCCGGTCCAGCCTTTGATAGCTGTCGAGATCAAGCCCAAGAGAGACTGAATGAGCCCAGGCGGTCTGCTCGCACCACTTCACATAGACGGTATTGTTTGTGTGCTTGAGCCCGTCTATGTCGCCGTGCTGTACTGTGAATTGATGAGTAAAGGGTTTGTCGAAATCCCATTTGATCGTGCTCATGCTCTAGATCCTTGCGGTCCGGCAGTGTCTGCCAACTTTTGGCCTATGCCGGCATAGCCATAAATGATGGCGATTAGCGGGCACAGGTAGTTAAAAAATGCGAAAGGCGCGTAGCTTAGAGTTGCCACTCCTAGCGTCGCCGCCATATAGGCTCCACAGGTATTCCAGGGCACTAAAGCAGAGGTCAGCGTGGCAGAATCCTCCAGCGTGCGTGACAGATCGAGCCGGGATATTCCGCGGCGATCAAATTCTGCTCGGTACATGGTGCCCGGTATAGATATGGCGATAAATTGATCGGCAGTCATCAGGTTGGTGGTGGTGCAGGTGGCGACGGTAGTGGCAATCAGAGCGCCCTTGCTGTGTGCCCGTTTGAGCGCAGCATTGACCAGGTATTCGAGAATGCCAACGCGTTGCAGGGTGCCACCCATTGCCATGGCGCAGATGATCAAGGACACGGTATTGAGCATGCTGGCCATGCCACCTTTGGACAGCAGCTGGTCAAGGAAGGGGCTGGAGCTGCTGGAGGTGAACCCGCTGAACAGGCTGATCCAGACGCCTTTGAGTTTTAACAGGGGTGTCGATAGCCCGTGTGCATCGCCGGCCAATGCCATGACAGCCTGCGGTTGAAACAACAGCGCAAATGACACTCCCATGAGGGTGCTGATTAATATGGCAGGCAATGCCGCAACTCTGCGCCAGGCCAAGCCTAGCATTATCAGCAGAGGCAGCAGTAGATGCAGGCCAAGATTGAATTGCTCGGTCATATTTTGGCGCAGCTCGGCGATCTCGCTGGGCGGAGTGGCTGCTTCGCCGCCGATCAGGCTGAATATGATCAGTGCGATAGCGAAACTCGGTACCGTGGTCCAAAGCATGTGGCGAATATGACTGAACAGGTCAACGCCCGTTACGGCGGCTGCCAGATTGGTGGTATCGGAAAGCGGAGACAGCTTATCGCCGAAGTAGGCCCCCGATATGATGGCGCCAGCAGCGATGGCTGGCGACAGGCCGAAGCTGCCGGCAATCGCCATGAGGCCGATACCCATGGTCCCAGCGACGGTCCATGAAGAGCCGATACTGGTGGCGATAATGGCGCAAATAAGAGCGCTGGCGGCATAGAAATAGGTCGGGTTAAGTATCTCTACCCCGTAATAAATCAGCGCCGGTATGGTCCCCGCCAAAATCCAGGCGCCGATCAGCATTCCGACTGCCATAAGAATCAACAGTGGGGCAACGCACATGCTGATAGCGTCCTGTATACCTTGCTCAATGTCGCGCCAGCTGAGCCCACGGTGCAGTCCCACCAGGCCAGTAAACGCGGCGCTGAACAGGAGTGCTACCTGATTGGCACCGTAGGAAGAATCCGCGCCAAACAGCAATACCGACAAGGCCAGCAAACTGACTAGTAAAACCAGGGGCGCCAGCGCTGTGGTCAGGGTCAGTGGTTTGTGCATAACATGCCTTTTATAATGGGAATCCTGGTCAGCGGAGGCAATCGGCGGTCTCCAGTGATGGTACAGCAACAGGCGCTACAGTAGAATTTGTGCGCTATGAGTCTCGCGCCGATATTTTCCTCTCTATTTCATGCCTTGCTGGCCTGTCTGTCGGGTGAGCTGCGCGATGCCAGGCGGAGTTTTTAACGTGAGTGACATGGCGCCGGTAGAGCTTCACCCGCTCTACTATTTGCACAATTTTGAGGTCCTTTGCGACACCGTAGAGGCGCAGTATGGTGATTTACTGACTGCGCAGGAGCTACAGTTTTTGCAAGATTTTCGCGCGTGTGAAGATGCTGCGCGTGGGCTCTTTGTGCGACTGACATCCAGGCGCGGCACCTGGTTTCGTCCTGAAAAGCTGAATTATCCGGAGTTGACTGAGAATCTGACCGTTCCGCTGGAGCAATTGGCGAGCAGGGGTCTGGTCAGTTTTACCGCTGACCCGGGACTGGAGTTATTGCTGGAGCTTTGTTTGAAAGGTGAACTGCTGCAGCTGTTTGCAGATATTCTGGCCCCTGACGCCCGTAAACTGCGCAAGCCGGAGTTGGCTGAGCAGTTGCTGCAATTGGCGCTGGATTCCGAGGAGGTCAACCGGCGCTGGCAGGACTGGTATACACACTCCGTGATAGAGGTGCATGGACCAGCAGTGGTTGAGGTGCTGCAGCTGTTGTTTTTTGGCAATCGCCGGCAGAGCCTGACGGACTTTGTGCTCAGTGATCTTGGGGTTGCCAGCTATGAAAGCTACGCCCTGGACCGACGCTACCGCCTGTTTGCGAGCAGGGCTCAGGTAGATGAATACCTGCAAGCTGCTGTACTACGGGAACAATTTTATAACTTGCTGGAGCAGGATGATGTTGAGGCTATGGTAGCTTTGGTCGCGCTGCTGCCAGTGACACGTTCCAGCCATACCCCACAGCAGCAACGCTGGGATAAGTTGCGCAATAGGCTGGGCCGGCAGTTGGAGCGCTATCAGCAACCCGCAGCCGCTTTGCGCGCCTATGCGGGCAGCCATATGCATCCGGCACGAGAGCGCAGCGTGCGCCTGCTGGAATCTCAGGGTGAGTTAGAGCAGGCACTGGAGCTCTGCGATAGCATGGCGATGGACCCCTGGTGTGAAGCCGAAATGGATTTCCAACGGCGCAAGTCGGTGCAGTTGGCGCGCAAGAATGGCGCCGCAGTAACGTTGCTGAAGCCACCCGTACCGATCAGTGAAAGATTAGTGTTAGCGCCTACTGAGCGGCGCGTTGAGGAAGCGGCGGCGGCCCATTATCGTCAACACTGGCAATGGGTCGGCCATGTTGAAAATTCAATGGTGAATGCCCTGTTTGGGCTGGCCTTATGGGAACAGATATTTGCCGAAGTGGCCGGGGCTTTCGTAAATCCGTTTCAGTCGGCGCCCTTGGATATGTACAGTGGAACGTTTTATCGCACGCGACGCAGCGCTATAGACGCGCGCCTGGACGAGTTGGCGCAGGCAGATTTAGCCGCCGTGTTGCTAGCCAGTTACGACGCACATTTTGGCATCAGCAATAGATGGGTGAGTTGGCGCGGCATAGAGCGTGAGATGATTGCGACAGCCGCGCAAATCATTCCAGTGACTCATCTGATCGCCATGTGGCGGCGGATACTGTTTGATCCTCAGGCCAACCGCAGTGGTTTGCCTGATCTATTGGCACTGGACCCAGAACACGGCTACTGCATGATCGAGGTCAAGGGGCCGGGAGACCAGTTGCAGTTAAACCAAAAGCGCTGGTTGCGTTACTTTAGCGAGCAGGACATTCCGGTGAAAGTAGCATGGGTGAGCTGGCACGATGCATGAGTATCGGGTGGCGGTGCGCGAGCTGGCAGAGTTTTGCCACCGGCAGGGAGATATAGACTATCGCTTTACCCCTTCGCCTACTGCAATAGAAGGTATTGAAGGGCATCAGCAGGTCTACCAGCGGCGCGTTGGTGCTTACCAGGCTGAGCACCCGGTGGAGCAAGTGTTCAGTGGCGAAGCATTCAGCCTCCGAGTGAGTGGCCGTGCCGATGGTTACGACGCACTGCTTGGCTGCGTTGAAGAGATCAAGACCTGCCGCGTTGCGGTGGCTGAGATACCCTTACTGGTGCAGCAGTTGCACGCTGCGCAGGCGTTGCTTTACGCCGGATTGATTTGCATGGCCGAGCCACAGCGACAGCAGCTAAAGGTGCGGGTTTGTTACTTTAATATCGACACTAACGAAGAAACTCTGATAACAGTAGAGCATAGCCGTGAGTCGGCCTTGGGCTTTCTGGAACAAACGCTGGCGGACTATACTGTCTGGTTGAGCCAGTTGCATCAGTCACGCCAGCAGCGCGACGCCAGTATCAATGATCTAGAGTTTCCCCATGCCGAATATCGCGCTGGCCAGCGTGAGATGGCCGAGTTGGTCTATAAATGCGTCGATCAACAGGGGCAGCTGTTGTTGCAGGCGCCCACCGGTATTGGCAAGACGGCGGCAGTGATTTTCCCGGCGCTGAAAGCTATTGCACGAGGCAAACATGATGTGGTCGCTTTCGTCACGGCGAAAACGGTGGGCCGGCGTGCCGCAGAGCAGACGCTTGCATCGATGCAGGCGCAGGGCCTGCAACTAATTGCTGTATCGGTGACCGCCAAAGATCGAGTCTGTTTTAGTCCGGGCAAGGCCTGTCATGGTGATGATTGCGAATTTGCCGCTGGCTACTATGACCGGTTGCCTGCAGCGCGTAGCGCTGCTGTGGGCGATGCGCAGTTATTGACCCGCGATCGTATCGAAGGTCTGGCGCGTGAGCACAGTGTTTGTCCCTATCAGCTGGCGAGCGACCTATTGCCCTGGGCCGACTTTTGCGTTGCTGATATCCACTACTTTTACAGTTTGCTGGGTGGTCTGGGCGCGCCACTCGAGTACGGCTCGCGGCAATGGTCGATCGTGCTCGACGAAGCGCATAATCTACCCGCCAGGGCGCGTAATATGTACGCAGCGGAATTGCATAAGAAGCGTCTGCTGGCGGTGCGCAAGGACGCTCCGACTGCGGTGGTTAAGGCCCTTAATAATTGCAACCGGGCTTTGCTGGAATTACAAAAGCAGGCCTGGCAGGAGTCAGAATTCGACACTGCCAATGAGATCCCTGCACCGCTGTTGAACAGTTTGCAAAGGCTGGTAATGGCTGTGGCAGAGGCGATGGGTGCTGATCCGCAGCTGCTGCAACGTCGCGCAGAGCTGCGTGATTTCTATTTCGATACGCTGCAGTGGCTGCGAGTAGCGGAGAACTTTGGACCCGATTTTCGTTTCGAAATGCGCCGGCGCAGTGCCGCTAAGCAGAGTCTTAGTGTGCGCCTTAATTGTCTTGATCCATCGCGGCTGCTGGCCCAGCGGCAGCAGCGACCGTGTTCGGTCACTGCGTTTACCGCCACTGCGAACCCGCCGATGTGGTTGCTCAAGTCACTTGGCTTCGACACTGCAGCGGTCTATCAAGCATTGCCCTCACCGTTTACCCAGCAGCAGTTTCGGGTGCGCATTAATACCGGCATAGATACCCGTTATCAGCAACGCGAGCAGAGCCTGCCGAGATTGGCGGACACTATTGCCCAGTGGTTACGAGACGTAGCGGGGAATTGTATTGTGTACTTTCCATCCTACGCCTATATGAATGCCACGCTGATGTTGCTGGATGCGCACTTGTCCAGACGTGAGGTGATTGTGCAATCGCCTGAGCAGGACGATGCCGTGCGCGATGAGCTGTTGCGGCGTTTACGTGAGGAGTCGACGATCGCAGCATTTTGTATCCTGGGCGGGGTGTTTGGCGAAGGTATCGATTTGCCGGGAGATGACTTGTGCAGCGTGGTGGTGGTTGGTGTTGGCATGCCCCAGCTAAACCAGGATACGCGTACCTTGCAGGATTACTATCAGGCCACCGTGGGCGACGGTTTTGAGCACGCGTTTGTGTATCCTGGTATGCAAAAGGTCAGTCAGGCCTTGGGCCGGGTAATTCGTACTTCTAACGATCAAGGTCAGGCACTGCTCATCGACAGTCGCTACCGTCAGCCAGCTTACAGGCGGTTGCTGCCTCCCTGGTGGGATTACGAGTTGGATTGAGGCGCGTTATTCTGTGACTGGCGTGTAGGTGTAGCGGATATCGACCACCTGCGATTTGCCATCATTGCTAGCGAGATTGCTGATGCCGCGATAGCGCAGTAAGCGGCGATTGTCGCGTGAATAAGTGAGGAGAATAGGATCTGTAATTGCGGCGAGTAGCCAATTGTCGAGGGCGACTACCAGACACAAGGTATTGGCCTCACAATCTTCCGGCACAGCTTGGTGTGCTTCCATTTTCAGCGGACTATCGCGCCCTGGGATGAGGAAGTTGAAGCGAATCTTGCGGCTGCTTTCGAGCACTTGCCAGTTGTTACGGATAAAATTGTCGAATCCTGCGTCGATCACCAGACCCGCTTCGGCCTCAGCGTCTATCACCACCTCGCGATCAAAGCGATAGTCGTTGACTTGCAGCACTGGAGCGATAGCACCACGACTGTAGTCCATGGTTTTTTTGGCGATCACGTCCCCGCCTTCATTGACGTAGGCGATTGAACAGAGGATACCATCGTCATCACAGCGGTGGAGTTCTTTGTAGAGCAACTCTCCGCTGCTCAAGTCTCTGGCCTCGCCAATAACTTTTGTTGCGTAAGCTGGCTGCGTCGCAGTGATGACAAACATGGCCACCAGCCACAGAGTTTCAGGCAATCGCGGTATCATTTGAACCCTCTGGGGCCATCAAGCGGCCGGCAGCGATACACATTAGGGGCATCAGGATGGCCCATATCAGAGCGATCGCCAGCGGGCTCCATATTGGCGTGCCAAAGCTGACGCTGGTCATGCCGACACCGGCGATATAGCTGCCAGTGCCTCCCACAGCGCCGAGCAGAGATGCCAATAGCAGGTGCTGCTGCAAGGCTTTGAAGACGTGATTGAGGGTGGTCGCAAAAATTGGCCACAGGCAACCTAGCCAGAGTGGCGGCCAGCCCCGGGTATCGTCTACTGTCAGAATGGAGGCGGCGAAGATTAATTGATCCAGCAGCAGGCCTCCCGCAGTTATCAGTGCTATCAGTAGCCATTCACGTTGTTGTTGCAAAAAAAGGACGCGGTGTAACGCCAGGTGGGCGATGACGAGCAAGGGCGCGACTACGTTGGAGTGCGTCAACAGCAACACTAACCAGCTGACGTTAAAGATCATCCCATTGAGCAAACCTTTGCCCATACTAGCCGACCCTATAGCGGGGTTTGGCGAAAGTGAGCTGCACCGTGGAGATCACTCGCTCGCGGAAGCCGCCTTCGCAGTAGCACAGATAGAACTCCCACATCCGTACGAATTCGTCATCGAAACCTTGGGCCTTCACCGTCTCCAGCTGCGCAAAAAAGCTCTCACGCCATTGCGCAAGAGTATCTGCGTAGTGCTCGGTGATGTCTCGCAAGTGAGTGACTTGCATGTCCGTGTCCTGCGCGATGTGCTGACCAATGACGGCCACTGAAGGCAGGCACCCGCCTGGGAAGATATAACGCTGGATAAAGTCCACTGAGCGTTTGGCAGCTTCATAGCGCTGGTCCGCGATAGTAATGGCTTGAATCACCATCAAACCTTGCGGTTTGAGCAGCGAACTGCATTTGCTGAAATAGTTTTGATAAAACTGGTGGCCCACCGCCTCAATCATTTCAACGGAGACCAGTTTGTCGAATTCACCGGTCAGGTCACGGTAGTCTTCGCACAGCACAGTGACTTGCTGTTCCAGCCCTTCACGCCGTACCCGCTGCACGGAGTACTCGTATTGCTCTCTGGAGATGGTGGTTGTGGTCACCTTACAGCCGTAGTGGCGAGCGGCATGCACCGCCATGCCTCCCCAGCCAGTGCCAATTTCCAGCAAGTGATCTTCCGGCTGCAGCTCCAGCTGTTGGCATAACAAATCCAGCTTGTGCTCCGAGGCTGCTTCTAGCGTCGCCTCTGGGTCTGGAAAGACAGCGGCTGAGTACATCATGGTGGGGTCGAGGAATAGCTCAAAGAAGTCATTGCCAAGATCATAGTGTGCGGCAATGTTTTTACGCGACCCGGTCAGTGTGTTGTTCTTGAGCAGGTGTGCCAGCTTCAGCGCGATCCGGGTCGGCAGCGATTTCTGCTGATCCATGTTTTCCAATACAGACATATTGGCGGTGAACAGTCGAATGACCTCGGTCAGGTCGGGTGAACTCCAATGCCCGAGTATGTAAGACTCTCCAGAACCCATGGAGCCGCCCATTAATACTCGGCGATACACTTCCTGATTGTTGACCCTGACCTGGGCGTGAGGCATGTGTGCGGGCTGGTCAAAATCGCCGAAGCGCAGGGTTTCCTCACCGTCATAGATGGTAAGGGTGCCTATTGCCAGTCGTTCTAGAATATTGAGCAGGGTGCGGCGGGCAAAGTTGATGCCCAGCAAGTTACCGCGCAGTTGCGGTAGGCGGATCCTGCTTACGCTGATGTCATTCATGGGTGCAAAAATTCCTGTTCTGCATGGGTGTAATAATAAACGTGTTCATACTTGAGACTGTGGGTGGGGGTGGAAGGGCACGCCTTTCCACCACAGCCGCAGCGCCTGCCAATATATAGCGGCGCCAACCTTGGCCGTCATCAGGGGGTAGGAGCGCAGGAACCGGTTCAGGTTCTCCGCTGTCGCTGGATGCCGGTTCATTGACAATGTGGCGTCAAACACAGTCTCTCCGTGTTGCGAATTGGCCATGTGCAGTACCAGTTTACGGCCTGGCGTATTGCTGTGCCATTGGTATTGCATGTCCATGGGGTGGAACGGTGAAACGTGGAAATCTTTGGCAAAACTATGCCGTAGCCAGCGTCCTTTTCCGGCGGGTAGTACGTAGCTGTGACGCTGATCCCAGGGCGTGTTGTTCACTTCAGCTATGACGTAGTCCAAAGTTTCTCCGTCCTCCTTGAAGCAGTAGTAACAGCAGATCGGGTTCATGTAGTAGCCGAAATAGCGCATATTGGCCAACAGATAAATGGGCCCTTTCGTCTCTTCGCCAGTGCTCTCGCGCACCACCCGCCGCGCTTCCTGTTCCAGCGGTAGGTTAGGGTCGCCCAAAAAATCACTGCGACGAAACTGCGCTGGCGTCCAGCGCCCAGTGCCCCAGGCCCGGGTCTTTTGAAATAGCTCTGGCATCTCATCAAGGCGAAGGTAGGGCATGAACACCTTGTAGGTGAAGTCATGCTGACGGGGGCTGACTCGGCGGTGGCGCACCCAGCCCTCGTAAATGGCGCTATTCATGCAGCGCTTCTCAGCCTGCCATGTGGTTGCTGCGCGCCGAGTTTGGCCAAGGCGTCGGCTACTCGCTTACCCGAAAACACGCCGTCTTCGTGGAAGCCATTACGCCAGTAAGCGCCGCAGAACCAGGTGCGCTCATGGTTGATCTCTTCCCAGCGTTCCTGAGCCTGCATACCCTCCAAAGTGAATACCGGGTGTGCATAATTAAAGCGGCCGAGGATCAAATAGGGGTTGATTGCTGCGGTATTGTTCAGTGTGACGCAAAATGTCTCTGGTGCGTCCAGCCCCTGCAGCATATTCATGTTGTAGGTAACGGTGGCGCGCTGGCTATCGAGCCCGAGCTGATAGTTCCAGGCTGACCAGCAGCGACGATCCTGCGGCAGCAGGCGCACATCGGTGTGCAGTATCACCTCGTTGTCCTGGTAGGGCAGTTGGCCGAGGATATCGGTTTCCGCTGCTGCGGGATCTCGCAGCAGCGCCAAAGCTTGGTCGCTGTGGCAGGCGAAAACAACGTGTTCGAATTGCTCTCGCTTTCCGTTCACCTCTATCTCAACGTGGTTCTCGTGGCGCCATACGCCGGTAATGTCGCTGTCGGTGTGGATATTGTGTTCAAAGCCCTGGCACAGTGGCGCCAGATATTCCCGGGAGCCGCCCTCAATGACACGCCACTGGGGCCGATTGAATATTTGCAGCAGCCCGTGGTTGCGGAAAAATCGGATGAAAAACTGTAGGGGGAAGTTGAACATCACCGGGGTATCAGCTGACCATATCGCAGAACCCATTGGAATTAAATAATGGTTGATAAAGCCTTCACTATAACCCTCTCTAACCAGATAATCGCCCAGGCTGAGGTCTTGGCTGGCGGCTCCCGAGTCAAGGTCGCGCTGGGCCTTTTTGTTGAAGCGCAAAATACCCCAGATCATTTTCCAGAAGCGAGGCGATAGCAGGTTGCGTCGTTGCGCAAACAGGCTGTTGAGACTGGAACCAGCGTATTCAAGGCCGGTTGCAGAGTCGCTGACGCCAAAGCTCATTGTAGTGGGTTTCCGTGATACCCCTAATTCGTCCATGAGCGCGATAAAGTTAGGATAGGTCCAATCATTATAGACGATGAACCCGGTGTCGACTGCGAATCGACGCCCGCCCATCGCAACGTCAACGGTGGCTGTGTGTCCGCCAATGCGCTGGTCAGACTCAAAGACGTGCACCTCGTGTTGGCGGTGCAGGTAGTAGGCGCAGCTCAGTCCCGAAATACCGGAGCCAATAATCGCAATTTTCATGGTCGATGTACCTGATCGTCTCTATAGTATGCTGTTTACGGACTCCGCCTGATAGCGGATCATTCGGGTTTCGGTGGTGAGACCCGATTCAGGTGATCCGATGGCCAAGTAGAGCCGTATTCACTATAACGGAAAGGGGAGCGCTGAGCGTGCCTGATGAACCGCCTGAGGATGACAGCAAGATGCAAGGTCAGATACAAGTAGACGAAAATGGCAGTCGTAACGATGAGTGGAGCATTTGCCTGCAGCAAATTGGTCAGACGCAGTGTCGGGCGTCGTTCGAGCGGCTGTTTGCTCATTTTGCCCCTCTGGTAAAGGCGTTTTCCATGAACGGCTCAGCAGTGTCGATAGCGAACGCTGAGGAGCTGGTGCAAGAGGTCATGATCAAGGTCTGGCAGAAGGCGAGTGCTTACAACCCGCAAAAAGCGGCGGCCAGTACCTGGATATATACGATTGCACGAAACAGCCGCACGGATATGTTCCGCCGCTTACGAAAATTTGATACGCCGTTAAATGCGGAAGATATCTGGGAAGAAGACACCGGTGACGCGCCTTTTATCGCCGTCCAGGAGCGTCGCAACGCTTTACAGGTGAAGGAACTATTGAAGACCCTGCCCCACGAGCAGGCGCAAATACTGGCCAAAGTTTATATGGAAGGCAAGTCACACTCAGAGGTAGCTCAAGAGCTGGATATACCGCTCGGAACCGTGAAATCACGGGTCAGGCTTGCCATGCAAAAATTACAGATACAGGTAGAGAAATAGCGTCATGATTAATTATCACCCCGATTCCAGAATGCTCAATGAATTTAGTGCCGGTAGCTTGCCTTTGGCCCAGTCTGCCTGCGTCTCGCTGCACCTTAATTATTGCAGTACCTGTCAGCGCGAGTCCCGCAAGTTGCAACAAATGGGCGGTATGCTGTTTGAGCGGTTGGCCCCATGTGAGGTGGATGCAAGTCTCCTCGACAGTGTGATGTCACGCCTGGATGAGCCCGCACCATTAACTTATGAGGCCAAGACCACCGCGACAGACGAATCACCTGCTCTGATGCGCCGCCTAATGAAAGGCGGATATAAGGATCTAGAGTGGGATCGTATCAACTCCGGGCTGCAGATCAGCAGATTGCACACGGGTGACGTTGAGAACGAATTTGCGCTTTATCATATCAAGGCTGGCCGCACGATTCCGCGGCATACACACAAGGGCACTGAACTTACGCTGGTGCTGGAAGGTAGTTTTTCTGACGAAGAAGGTATCTATCAGCGCGGTGACTTTCTGATGCGCGATGCCGAACATGAACACACGCCAACGGCAGCCAAGTCCGAGGACTGCATCTGTATTGGCGTGCTGGATGCTCCGATCAAATTTACTGGCTGGAATTACCGTGCTTTAAACCCGTTTTTGAGCCTTCAGGCACATTGATCTGAATTGCCCGGCACCCATAGTTTTTAAACCACCCATTGGGTGGTTTTTTTTGCCCCTCTATTCACGTCGTGAATGGGCGCTATAGCAATCATTTCTATAACCATGTGATACAGTATCGCGGTTATTTAAGTGGCTGCCCGCGGCCGCTCAGTAAATACTAACAAATGAATTGATAACGGGTAGGTAGAAGCATGCGTATAGCAATCCCGCGCGAAACACATCCGGGCGAGAACCGGGTGCCAATAATTCCTGAGGTGGCTAAAAAGCTGTGTCGGCTTGGGGCCACCGTGGCTTTTGAAGCTGGTATGGGCCTGGGTTCCGGGTTTACCGATGCTGAATATGTGGAGGCAGGTGCAGAGGTGAGCAATGACCGCGCCGCGCTGCTCGGTGCTGCGGACGTGGTTTTGCGTATTCGCAAGCCAGAGTTGGCAGAAGTGTCTCAGCTGAAATCAGGCAGCGTTCACATTAGCTTTCTGGACCCGTTCAACGAGCATGAGTTGGTCAATGCGCTCAAGGCTCAAGGTGTGACTGCGATTAGCATGGAAATGATTCCGCGCTCTACCCGCAGCCAAAAAATGGATGCGCTTAGCTCGCAGGCTAACCTGGCGGGCTACGTCATGGTGATGCTGGCAGCTCAACATCTGCCGCGCATCTTTCCCATGATGATGACGCCCGCCGGAACGTTGAAGCCCGCCAAGGTCTTCATTATTGGTGCCGGTGTAGCGGGGCTGCAGGCTATCGCTACCGCTAAGCGACTCGGGGCCAGAGTGACGGCCTTCGATACGCGCGCGGTAGTAGCAGAGCAAGTGCAGTCTTTGGGTGCGAAGTTCCTGGAGATCGATCTGGGTGAAACCGGCCAGACTGCAGATGGCTATGCCAAGGAATTGACCCCCGAGCAGATTGCTACTCAGCGTGAAGCGCAAAAAGCTACGATTGCTGATTCTGATGTGGTTATTACCACCGCTCAGGTGTTCGGCCGCAAGGCCCCGGTGATTGTGACTCGCGATATGGTTGAAGGCATGGCGCCAGGCTCAGTGGTTGTCGATATGGCGGCCGAGAGTGGTGGCAATGTCGAAGGCTCTGTCGCTAACGAGGTCGTCGACATAAATGGCGTCACCGTGGTCGGCATGGGCAACCTGGCGAACGAGGTTTGCCGCGATGCCAGCCAGATGTATGCCTCCAATCTGTTTAGCCTGGTGGAAGACAACTGGGACACAGAAGGCAACGTTTTCAAGGTAGATTTCGAGGGCGACATCCTTCCCGGCTGTATCATCACCCACGGCGGTGAGTTGGTGCATGAAACCATCAAGAACATTATCGAGGGGGGTGCCTGATATGATACCTGCTGAAGTTTTCCTGACCTTTATTCTTGTGCTGACGATCTTCCTCGGCTTTGAATTGATCAATAAAGTCCCCGCTACCCTGCATACGCCGCTGATGTCTGGCGCTAACGCGATTTCCGGTATTACCGTGGTTGGTGCAATTGGTCTTGCTGGTAATGGCCAGCAGGACTTGGCGAACTGGCTGGGTGCCGGAGCGGTAGCTCTGGCGACGATTAACGTAGTGGGTGGCTATATGGTAACTGACCGTATGCTGGCCATGTTCAAGAAGAAGGGGAGCTAGTCATGTTGGATAGTGCAATTCAATACGCCTACATAGTCTCAGCCGCCCTGTTTATTTTCGGGCTC
The DNA here is from genome assembly GCF_026262625.1 of Candidatus Litorirhabdus singularis. Classification (GTDB taxonomy): domain Bacteria; phylum Pseudomonadota; class Gammaproteobacteria; order Pseudomonadales; family Halieaceae; genus Litorirhabdus; species Litorirhabdus singularis. The sequence goes on along the minus strand of NZ_SHNN01000001.1, from coordinate 646,780 downwards.
AAGCAGCTGGGTTCACCCGCTACTGCACGACGTGGCAATATGCTGTCCGCGGTGGCTATGCTAGTTGCCATCATTGCGGCATTGCTGGACCAGGGTATCGTCGAATATCAGTGGATACTGATTGGCTTTGCCATTGGTGCGGTGATCGGCGCTGCAGCTGCGCGTTTGGTAGAAATGACATCGATGCCAGAAATGGTGGCGCTGTTCAATGGCTCTGGTGGTATGGCCAGTTTGCTGGTGGGCTGGGCGGCGATATCCCCGGGCGCAGGTACTTTCACACTAGTCACCATTGTGTTGTCGATCCTGATCGGTGGCCTGACCTTTACCGGTAGTCTCATAGCCTACGGCAAGCTGAGTGAAAAGCTGGGTAGTGGGGCGGTAATGTTCAAGGGGCAACAGGTTGTTAACAGCTTGATTGTGCTGGGAATTATTGCTGCGGCGACGATGTTCTGTATGGAGCCTGCTAATCCGCAGTGGTTGTATCTGGTCATTGGCCTGGCGCTGGTATTTGGCGTGATGGCAGTGATTCCGATCGGCGGTGCCGATATGCCGGTGGTTATCTCGCTGCTGAACAGTTACTCCGGACTGGCTGCCTGTGCGGCCGGTTTTGCGGTTAGCAACAATATTTTGATTGTAGCGGGCGCATTGGTTGGTGCCAGTGGCATTATCCTGACGCAGATTATGTGTAAGGCAATGAATCGCTCCCTGTCCAACGTATTGTTCTCAGGCTTCGGCTCGGTGAGTACCGAGACTTCTGTGGTTGAGGGTGAGATCAAGCCGATTAGTGTCGACGACGCCTATTACGTACTTGAGGCTGCCTCGAATGTGGTGATTGTGCCGGGTTACGGCATGGCGGTCGCTCAGGCTCAGCATGTGGTCAAGGAGTTGCAGGAACTGCTGGAAGAGAACGGGGCTGAGGTTAACTACGGTATCCACCCGGTGGCCGGTCGTATGCCTGGTCACATGAACGTGTTGCTGGCAGAGGCCGATGTGCCCTATGACCAGCTGCTGGAAATGGACGAGATCAATCCGCGCATGGAATCGGTTGATGTGTGTATCGTTATCGGTGCTAATGACGTGGTTAACCCCGCTGCGCGGGAGAACGAGTCTAGCCCTATTTACGGTATGCCCGTGATCAATGTTGACCAGGCACGGACGGTGTTTGTCCTCAAGCGGTCGATGGCGTCAGGTTTTGCCGGTATCGAGAATCCCCTGTTCTACAAAGACAACACCCGCATGCTGTTTGGCGATGCCAAGGAGTCTATTGGTGGTCTGGTGCGTGAGTTCAGCTAGCCCGGTGAGCACAGTGAAGAAGCCGGCGTATGCCGGCTTTTTTTTACCCGGGATTTGGCTGTGATAAAGAGATAATCGTGCGGGACGGGGCTTCGAGGTCGCATCCGGAGTGTGGAGCTGCCGCAAGCTGCCCCCGACTGGCGGCCGGCGCACAACTCGACCTGCGCGCTGGCGGGCAAGGCCCGCCAGCGCTCCGGGACTCGGACAGGGTGGGCCGGACAGCTCCGCCAGCCGGGGGCAGCTTAAGCGCGGCTTGACGCTCCACACTCCGGATGCGACCTCGAAGCCCCTCGGCAGGCGCGTTCGATACCGGCTGTCCCGCAGCCTGACTGCAGGCTTACTTCGCCTCAGATATCTCCAGCGTTTCACCAACCTGTGCGGCTTCGATTTCCTGCTCGCAGAAGGGGAAGCGTACCCATTCTTTGTTGGAATACAGGCGGGTTTGGTCGGCGAAATGGGGTGATTCGGGATCGGTCGAGTTTGACGGCACCAGTATTACATCAGCGATCGGACAGTCGCTCTCATCAAAGGTAACCGTCTGGATATACGAGTTGCCGCCGCCGGGGTTGACGTACCCGCCCTCACTGAGCCCGACGCCAATTGCCCCGTAGATTCCGATGTCGCCGGAGCCACCGTGAATGGCTATGCGCTCGCTGTTCTTGACCGCGACCTGGACTTCACCCCAGGGCGCATCCAGGGCGACATTAGCATCTTCCAGGCGCTGCACTGCCTGACTCAGGGCCGCAATCACCAGGTCGTGGTTGGTACTCAGAGTCAGATCGATACCCGCCGGTGTGCTCACCGCGTCAGCCGGGGTGAAGTCGACGTCCCAGAAATCCTGGTCGTCCACCACGCCCTGAAAGCCAACCTTGGTGGCGCTGCGCACAGCGCGCCAGAATTCATTAAAAACCTGCACGCCACGACTGTCGACGTTGGCTTTGCGGTCCCAGCTGGCCAGCACAGCGCAGGCCTGCACGGCCCGGGTTTCGTCGGCGTCAGCGGGTGGATCCAGCAAATCGCAGATAGTCAGTACATCGTCCAGCACCAGCTCGGCGATATACACCCGGTTGGAATACATCAACTGCTGCAGTGTCTCCAGCGTAAAGCCGGGTTCTGCGCTGAAACCATCAGTACCGGCTATGCGTTCGCGAATCATAACGAGCCCGATACGGGTACGGGAGAACTGCTGTAAGTTCTCATGGCCCACCGGCCCCATGATAACCGGGAAGCCGGTAATGGGCATTTCCGGATTACTCAGCCAATAGCTGTTATTGCTGTTGGCCACATAATTGGTGGTGCGCAGCTGCGGTAGTGAACTGGCGCCATATAGATTGGACCCCTCCGGTGCCTCCGGGTCGGTGCCCCATTCACACTCGGAGCGCGAGCCATCCAGGCCCACAATCACGTTGGAAGTTGCTGCTGCCAGCAAGGCGCCAATGCCATCGACACAATCATCCAGCTGGGACTGGGTGATAAAGGGGATCGAGGATATCTCACCATAAAAGGCCTCGCCGCTGCGGTCTGCCGCGAGATCGTGAAACACGGGGTTGCCGATGATGCCCAGCGCCTCGATATACTCGTCGAGGTTGGTTGCCTGGCCTTTGGTAATCCACAGCGGAATACCCCTTGGGCCGGTGGTCAGGTTGGCGTCGCGCAGGGCAATCAGGCTCGTCCCGTTGAACAGCGGCCAGCCGTCAAACAGCGAATCGACGCCTTTCAGGTTAACAATCGGCCCGTACTGCGAGGTATAGAAAGTGTGGGTGCGGGTCTCAAGGCTGCCATCTGACAGCATGGCCTGGATCTCTACGTCCTCCGGGACGATATCGCGCCACTCTCCGTCATAGTCATACTGTAGCGGATTTTCAGGATTCAGGGTCAGTTCGTAAAGGCTGAAGCGATTAGCCGGAGAAACCGTATGCGTCCAGGCGACATCCTTGTTGAAGCCGATGCCGATGAATGGATAACCAGTGAGGCTGGCGCCTGCCACATCGTAAACCCCCGGTATGGTCAGGTGCGCCTGGTACCAGCTGCCCGCTCTTTGCCAGGGCTGGTGTGGATTACCCAGCAGCATGCCATAGCCGTTCTGGGTGACATCGCGGCCCATGGCGATGCCGTTGCTGCCACGCACTTCCGGGCTGATTTCGGCGGCAAACTGGCGTAGTGATGGCCCTATTGCGGCTAGTTGCTGTGCTGAGGGCATGATTTTTCTCGCTACTACCTGCGCATCTGGCCCGGCGGTGTCGAGGATAGCGCGGCGCAAGGTGCCCTGGTTGGAGCTGCCCCGGAAGGTCTCGCGCCCCTGGTACATTAGCAGGTCAACCGCATCGATCTCTGATACCCAGCTGGCATCGCGGCAGCCCAGGTCGCCCTCGGGCAGGTTTTCCACTCCGGTCTCAGCGAGATAGCGGTTCATGCCCGCAGCCATGCCGGCCGTCAACTCTTTGACGTAATCGGGTAGTGGATCAAAAAAAGTCGCCTGGAATTCTTCCTTGCTGCCGTAAAGGTAGCGGAACAAAAAGTCGGAATCGGCGCTGCCGCCATTATCGCCCAACAGCTCCGCGGAGCGGCTGCGGCTGAAAACGATTTCGCGCATGGTAATACAGAAGTTGTCCTGGGCGTAGGCATAGCCGTAGCCGTAGCCAAGTCCGCCCCAGTCATCTGCTTTGATATGCGGGATGCCGTAATCGGTGCGACGAATCTCGGCGCTGTAGGCCAGAGCAGAATTCGGGGTCCCATTGTTGCCATTCGAGCACGCACCGAGCAGGGCGCACAGGGCAATAAAAGGGACTATTTTCAACAACGGCATAATATACTCTCCAGAAGGGTTTCTTTATTTTACGGGGGCTTGTTGCTTTGGATCAATGTGCTGGGAGTGGTTAGGGTGCATGCTCCAATATGTTGAACTTCTAGGAGATTTTAATGGCCCGTACGCAGTCCACGGCATATAGCCGCGAAGCCTGGGAAGCTGTCACCAGTGACAGCGATGCCCAGCCCGATCGCCATCCGGTGCTGGCAACGTTGTATGCTGAACATCGTTATATGGCGACCCTCATGAAGTTGCTGACTGAGCAATTGACGGCGCTGGAACATGACGAACCGGTCGATGCGCATGTGCTGTATGAGTTGATGCAGTATATGAGTTCGTTTCCTGATCAATACCATCATCCGCGGGAAGATATGGTCTATCAGCGCGCGGCGCAACTGGATCCCGGCTTGGCCGACAGCGTCGATACCCTGGAGCGCGACCATGACTATCTGGCGAAAGTCGGGAGCGACACGCTGGCGGCGATTCAGAACTGGCGCAGCGGTACTAAGCCTGCGAAAGATATTGTGGCGCACGGGCATGAATATGTAGCCGCGCTATACCGGCATATGAGCGGAGAAGAGAAAATTATCTTTCCTCATATCGAGCGCCTGTTAAGTGATGCTGACTGGGCCGAACTGGAGTCTGAGGATTTGTTGGCGCCGGTGGCAGACCCGGTCTTTGGCACCCGGGTTGCGCGTGAGTACCGCAAACTGGCGCGATCAGCTCGACGTGCGCTGCGCGAGGGCGCAGAGGACGTCGCTGTTGGTGAGTGGATTGGCGTGGAGGCGATGCTGGAGGGCCTGGAAGTTATTAATATAGCGCTCGATAGCGGTAAGGCCGCAGCTCGGGATCACTTCGAGGAAGCCCTGGCCGAGAATATCAGTATTGTTGAGGAGGCGCGTGAGCAGGGTGGTCTGGTGCTGGTGCCGCTGCGCTGTGCGATGGCCAACACCGGGCACTATTTTGGCTTTCTTCGGGACTGCGGGCAGCTGCTGCGTGATACCGGGGATGATTTGGTAGAGGTCAACCGCGGCATGCGCCAGCGTTTACAGTTTGGACGGCGCGAGGGCGCCGGTCGCAAAGGGGATCAAACCCTGCATTAGGTCTGAGTTAGGCGGCCAGTCTGGGCTTGGCCCAGATTGGCCCTGAGCCTATCCCGCCGCTACACTGCCTGCTATCACGGTTAGAAGGTAGCAATCATGAACACTGCAAACACAAGCTCGGGCTTGCTCAATACCGTAACGGGCCCCATCGGCATTGATGAGCTGGGCGTGACGCTCATGCATGAGCACGTCATGATCGGCTATCCTGGCTGGGAGGCCGATAGCCTGCGTCCCGGACCGCGGCGTGAAGAAATGCTCGCCGTTGCAACTGACCGAATTCAGCAAATGCAGTCCCGTGGTGTGCAGTCCATGCTCGATCCCTGTCCGAATGATCTCGGTCGGGATGTTGAATTCTCCGCCGAGCTATCAGCCGCTACCGGTTTTAATATCATCTGTGCGACAGGGCTATACAAAGAAGAGGAGGGTGGTAAGCCCTACTGGCATTTTCGAGGCCAGTTCGGCCCCGTTGTCGACGCGATGGCGGAGCTGTTTATTCACGAGCTTACCGTGGGGATAGGGGCTACGGATATCAAAGCTGGCATCATCAAGGTGGCCAGCGGTAAAGGCGTAGTAACCGACTATGAGCGAGACATTTTGCAGGCCGCGGCACTGGCCAGTAATGCCACCGGCGCGCCGATTACAACCCACACTGATTCCGGCACCATGGGTGACGAGCAGCAACGCCTGCTCGTTGCCGCCGGGGTGCCCGCGCACAAGATTATTATCGGGCATAGTTGCGGCACGGCGGACCATGACTATCACGTGAATCTGCTGGAGAAGGGCTCTTATTTGGGCTTTGATCGCTTTGGTATTGATGTTGTGTACCCGGATGCAGAGCGGGTCAGGTCGCTGGCAGCGCTACTGAATAAGCAATGGCAGCAACAAATCGTGGTATCTCATGATTCGGTGTGGTGCTGGCGCGGCGAGCCCATTCCTGCGGCAGTAAGTGCCGGGATGGGTGAGACAATTTTTAATCCCACCCACTTTCATGATCATATTATTCCGCAGCTACTCGCAGCGGGCGTAAGTCAAAGCCAGATTGATACCATGCTGGTTGATAACCCGCGGCGCTTTTTCGCCGGCACGGCGCCGGTTGCGCCCTAGCCGCTTTGTCATTGCCCTTGTTGAGGCTGTTGCCCTGATTCAGGCGACCGCTTCGTCCTGAAACTGCAATCTGGCCAGGCGCTGATATAAGTCTGAGCTAGCGAGCAGACTTTGGTGGGTGCCGCGCGCTACTACCTGCCCATGTTCCATGACCGCTATTTGGTCAGCGTGGAGAATGGTCGACAGGCGATGAGCAATAATAATGGTAGTGCGGTTATGCATCAATTCTTCCAGCGCCAGCTGTACCTGATATTCACTTTCCGCATCCAGCGCGCTGGTAGCCTCGTCGAGTAACAGGATATTCGGATCTTTGAGAATGGCGCGGGCAATAGCGATGCGTTGGCGTTGCCCGCCAGAGAGGCGCACGCCCTGTTCGCCAAGGTGGCTTTGATAGCCCTGGGGAAGACGACGGATAAATTCGTCAGCATGAGCGGCTTTGGCAGCGGCGATGATTTCCGCCTCGGTGGCATCGGGTTTACCGTAGCCGATATTGTAAGCGACGTCGGCTGTGAACATAGCTGGTGCCTGCGGTACTACCGCAAGACTCTGGCGTAACTGGCGGCTGGGCAGCGCGCGAATATCCTGGCCGCCTAATAATATGCGTCCCTGTTGCGGATCGTAGAAGCGTTGCAAGAGTTCGAAAACCGTGGATTTTCCCGCACCAGAAGGTCCGACCAGGGCCAGGCTCTTGCCTTCTTCGACATCCAGTTCAAGATCCTTAAGGGCCAATTCCTCAGGCCTTGAGGGATAGCTGAATGACACCCCGGCAATGTGCAGTCGCGCAGCGCCCTGCAGCGGCAGTATCTGATCTTGTTGCTCAACAATGAGGCTGTCTTCATGCAGCAAATCCAGCAATCGGTCGGTGGCGCCTGCAGCTCGCATGAGCTCGCCCCAAACTTCAGAAATGGTAGCCACTGCCGTGGCGACCATGATGGCGTAGAAGACAAAAGCAGCCAACTCGCCGCCGCTCATGGTGCCGTTAATGACATCGTTGCCGCCCACCCAGAACATCGCCGAGAGGCCACCGAAAACCAGCAGTATGACAACTGCCATCAGTACGGCGCGCTGCCTTATGCGGCGTCGCGCGATCAAAAAAGCGTTTTCTACTTCGACATCAAAGGCTTTGGTTTCAAAGTCTTCGCGGGTATAGCTCTGTACTGTTTTCAGATTTTGAATGATCTCTCCGGCATAGCTGCCGACATGGGCGATGGAATCCTGGCTCGCATTGGACAGGTTTCTGACGCGCCTGCCGTAGAGAATGATCGGCATCAGCACCAACGGCACGCAGGCCAGCACCATGCCAGTTAACTTGAGATTAGTTACCAGCAGCATGACCATCGCTCCCACCAGGGTCAGGCTGCTGCGCAGGGCCATGGATAGCGATGAGCCAATGATTGTTTGTAGCAAGGTTGTATCGGTAGTCAGTCGCGACATGATCTCGCCGCTGCGGTTATCCTCGAAAAAGCTGGGATGTAGCTTGATAATGTTGGAAAAAACCGCGCTGCGCATGTCGGCACTGACCCGCTCGCCAAGCCAGGACACCAGATAGAAACGTATAAAGGTGCCTATGGCCATCAAAAAACTAAGCGTCAGTAATATTACGACCGCGCGGTTTAGTTGCTGCTGTGAGCCGCTGGCGAAGCCTTCGTCAATAATAATGCGAATACCCTGACCGACTGACAGAGTAATAGCCGCAGTGAAAATCAGGGCGACGGCGGCGGCTATCATTGTGCCTTTGTACGGGCTCAGGAATTGCACTAACTGCAACAAGGTTGAAAGCTTGCGCGTGCCTTTGGCTGGCTCGGTCATTGGTGTCCTGATGCTATTAAAGATTAGCTTGGTAGCTTACCAGCTTTACAAGTTGCGAAGTGAATGCTATCGGTAGAGTTATGAGCTCGCATGAACACCTGCAACGCGCCTGGCAGTCGTCACGACTGGTGCTGGACAGTGCGGTCTTGTATGCAAACTTGCTCGCGGCTATCGACAGCGCTAGCGAGCGGATTGACTTCGAGTACTACATTTTTGAGCTAGATATTGTCGGTTCTGATTTTTTAGAGGCACTGGCACGGGCAGCGAGACGGGGTGTGCAGGTGCATGTATTGCTTGATGGTGTTGGTTGTGCGGCGACTGCCGCGACGATTGCCAGTGAGTTGAGTAATGCCGGCGCCCAGGTGCGCATCTATCACCCGTTACCCTGGCTGACCGGCGCCTATCAATGGTCGTTGGCGCGCGGCGGCTGGTTCACTAAATGGTTGAGTTTCGTGCTCAATGTGAATCGCAGAAACCACCGTAAGCTGTGCCTCGTGGATGCCCGGCACGCCTGGATAGGGAGTCAGAATATTTGCCGTGAGCATCTGGCAGTGGCGGCCGGAGGTGAAGGCTGGCGCGACTACGCTTTGCATGTCAGCGGGGCTGGGGTAACGGCTTTGGCAGACGCGTTTACTGCGCATTGGGAGTCTCAGCCTGCGCACCTGCAACGTGGGTTTTTGACCCACTTCCTCAGTAATCATAGTCGCCGCGCTCGGCGACTGAAAAATGCCTTTGTGACTAACAGTGTGGCCTCGGCCACGGGATATGTCTGGATAGTAAGCGCCTACTTCGCCCCTACAGCACGCTTGCGAAGGTCGTTGCTAAAAGCCGCGCGATCGGGTGCGGACGTGAGAATTCTGCTGCCGGCCAATTCGGATGTTGCGGTGTTTCCGGGCCTGAGCTCACACTATTATCGTGAGCTCTTGCTGGCGGGAGCCCGGGTTTTTCAGTATCAGTCTGGCGTCTTACATGCCAAGGCGATGTTGGTTGATGGGGTGATGATTCTCGGCAGCAGCAACCTCAATTATCGCAGCACGCTACACGACCTTGAGTTGGACCTGGTGATCCGTAACCCGGACGCCGTGGCTGAGCTGCAGCAAGTGGTCGCCAGCGATATGGCAGGTGCTAAGGAAGTCCGCGGCGAGCTGCTGCGGCGCCCGAGTATAATTTCCTGGTTGTGGTATCTGTTGCGCTATTGGATGTAGCTCTAGCTATTCGGGTGTTTTGTTGGGGTCAGGGGTGACCAAGCGCCCAAAAACGATGCCCAGCTCGAACAGAATCCACATGGGGATAGCGAGCATCGCCTGCGAAATGATGTCCGGCGGCGTTAACAGCATGCCCATGATGAAGCAGCCAACAATGATATAGGCCCGCTTGCTGGCCAGATTGTCAGCGGTGGTGATGCCCACGCGGATCATGATAACCGCCGCGATAGGTATTTCGAAGGCGAGCCCAAAGGCAAAGAACAGCTTGAGGACAAAATCCAGGTAGCGGTTGATGTCGGTCATTATGGTGATATCCGCTGGACCCACGCTGGTAAAAAATCCAAACACCAATGGGAAGACGGCGTAATACGCGAACGCGGCACCGGCATAAAACAACAGTACGCTGGACACCAGCAGCGGTATGGCCAGTTTCTTCTCATTGCGATACATGCCCGGCGCTACGAAGGACCACAGCTGATACAGGACATAGGGCATAGCAAGGAAGAGCGCGGCTACCATGGTCAGTTTAAAGGGGGTTAGGAACGGAGATGCCACTTCGGTGGCAATCATGCTGGCGTCGGGAGGGAGAATATCTCGCAGTGGCTTGGAGACATAGGTGTAGATGTCGTTGGCAAAGTAAAACAGACTGCAGAACATCACTAACACCGCGAGAATGCTGCGCAGCAGCCGGTCGCGAAGCTCGGTCAGGTGCGCCAACAGTGGCTGTGGCTTATCGTTAGCGTCTTCCGTGGTGCTCATGACTGGGTTTTGTCGCTGTCGCCTTGGTTCGCAGGGGGCTTGATATCACTTACATCGTAAGGCGTATCGCCTAGCGCTCCGCGCAGATCTTTCTCTGCCGACTTGAGACTTTTCATAATCGCGTTGTTGTGCATGTCTTTCTTTATTTCTTCGGTATTGAGTTCGCGCTCAATTTCAGCGCGAATATCATTGAAGCTGCGGCGAAATTTACGCAGCCAGAGGCTGCCGGTGCGAATAGCTCCCGGCAGTCTTTCCGGTCCCAGTATCAGTAGACCGACAATGCTGACTAGCAGTAGTTCGGCAAAGCCGATATCAAACATAAAAGGTACTGCGCCTAGGGAGTGTGCGGCTTGTCGTCACCGTTCTCAACTTTAGCAGTTTCATCTTCCGTCTCTTTTTCGTCATCCTCCGCGTTTACGGACGAGCGAAAGCCCTTCACTGCGGCGCCGAGGTCGCCACCCATATTACGTAGCCGCTTGGTGCCAAATAACATGACAACGATGGCCAGTATGATTAAAAGTTGCCAAACACTTATTCCGCCAATACCCATAATTTTCTCCTTACTACCTAATTGTCCGAGGTCTGCCGGTTGGCCTTTTCCTCTATTCCTGACAGGCCAAAGCGTCGCTCCAGTTCTGCCAGTACTTCGCCATGTTCTATATCCAGGTGTGAGAGCATGACCAAACTATGAAACCAGAGGTCAGCGGTTTCCTTTATGACATCCTCACGCTGCGCACTGCTCGCCGTGTCCATTGCGGCAATAATGACCTCAGTGCTCTCTTCACCGACTTTCTCCAGAATCTTTTTGAGGCCCCCACGATGTAGGCTGGCTACATAGGACTCGTCGGCATCTTCCAGTTTGCGCTGTTTTAGCACAGCGCTTAATTGTTGCAGTATGTCACTCATCGGGTTGCCCGTACATGTCAGAGGGCTCTTTGATTACCGCATCTGTGACCTGCCACACACCTTGCTGCAGACGCCGGTAGAAACAGTGTCGACGGCCGGTATGACAGGCGATGCCGCCGAGCTGGCGCACTTTCAGTAACACGGTGTCACCGTCGCAATCGAGCCGGATATCTTCCAACTCCTGTACATTGCCGGATTCTTCACCTTTGCGCCAAAGCTTCTGCCTGGAGCGTGACCAATAAATAGCCCTGCCTTCTATTAGCGTACAGTCCAGCGCTTCGCGGTTCATCCAGGCCAGCATCAGTACTTCGCCGTTCTCAGAATCCTGGGCGATAGCTGGCACCAGGCCGTCCTGATTCCATTTTACCTCGTCCAAAAACTGTGATTGTTGACTCATACTGTGTCCTTTTCAAGCCGGCTATTATCGCACAGTCGCAGCAGCGGCATAAGAGTCGTGCTTAGGGCTGGCGCCGTGGCCAGAGCAGGTAGAGGCCGATACCGATTAGCCCCCAACTGGCTAGCGGCCACTGGCTGACTTGCTGTAGGCCCTCGGGGAATGCCGTGGCGGCAGCACCGCCGAACAGCAGCATGGCTAAAACCAGCCGCTTTCGCTGGCTGTCTTCGCGCTGTACCTGCTGCTGAAGGCGCTGCAGTTGTTGCTTTTGCATCTCAGACTGTTGATCCAGATTGCGCGTATGTTGCAGGTTTTCAAACATGGCTTCTGGCAGTTGCGGCAACTGCTCCAGCCAGCCCGGTGCATGACGGCGCAGCCGGTCAAAGATGCCCTGCGGTGAATAGCGTTGTTCCACCCATTTTTCCAGAAACGGCTGCGCGGTAGTCCACAGGTCGAGCTGCGGATATAGCTGGCGCCCCAGCCCTTCAATGTTGAGCAGAGTTTTTTGTAGCAATACCAGTGAGGGCTGAACCTCCATATTGAAGCGGCGAGCCGTTTGAAACAGGTAAATAAGTAGTTGGCCGAACGAAATCTCGGCAATCGGCTTTTCGAACACCGGCTCACACACGGCGCGCAGTGCAGATTCAAATTCGTGCGCTTTGGTGGTGGGCGGTACCCAGCCGCATTCCACGTGAAGCTGAGCGCATTCGCGATAGTCGCGCTGAAAAATCGCCAGCAGGTTGCGGGCCAGATAGTACTGATCGCTGTCACTGAGAGTGCCGATGATCGCGCAGTCTATGCCGATATAGCGCGGGTCTGCGGGGTCACTGGCATCGACAAAAATATTACCGGGATGCATGTCGGCATGGAAAAAGCTGTCGCGAAACACCTGCGTGAAAAATATCTCTACGCCGCGTTCTGCCAGCAGTTTGAGGTCGGTGCCGCGCGCCCGCAGTGTCTCAAGGTCGGTGACGGGAATACCGCTGATGCGCTCCATAACGTAAACATTGTTGCGGGTATAGTCCCAGTGCACCTCGGGTATATAGAGCAGGTTGCTGTCTATAAAGTTGCGCCGTAATTGCGAGGCATTGGCGGCTTCGCGCTGCAGGTCGAGCTCATCGAGTATGGTGATTTCATAATCAGCCACCACTTCTACCGGGCGTAGCCTATGTCCATCAGGGAAGTAGCGTTGTATCAAGCGCGCGAGCGTGAACAGCAGTGCCAAATCCTGGCGGATGACTTTGTCGATGCCGGGTCGTACCACCTTGACTACCACGTCTTCGCCGCTGTGCAGGCGCGCGGAATGAACCTGGGCGACTGAAGCCGAGGCCAGAGGTTGCGTTTCAAATGCCGCAAACACCTCGTCTACTGGTGCGCCCAGAGCCTGCTCGATAATAGCGGTGGCCTGCTCTGGGTCAAACGGCGGCACGTCGTCCTGCAGTTTTGCCAGCTCATCGGCAATATCGGTGGGCAGTAAATCGCGACGGGTGGACAGCATTTGTCCAAATTTGATGAATACCGGACCCAGCTCTTCCAGCGCCATTCGCAGGCGTATGCCACGCTCCTGCTGGGCTTGAGGTAACAGCCGCCAGGGGGCACAACGCAGTGCTATGCGCAGGCTGGTTGGTAGGCGGTCCTGCTCTATAAAACTATCCAGACGGTAGCGACTGAACACAGACAAGATGCGGTAGAGCCGACTCGGCCTGGACATGTTAGCGTTGCCCGGCGGCTTTGCGCAGCCGCGCCTGCAGTCTATCGACACGCAGATTTAGCTCTTCGAGGTCACTGAAAAAGTCCTCGACCTCTTGGCGTGGAGGAGCCAGCCGAGCTTCCTCCTGGATAAACTCCTGCAGTTGCCGTATGAAACTGCGTGAGGCTTGCTGTCCCCAGCCCAGCAGACCGCGCAGGCCTTCGGCGAGCTGGTGGCCCACGACATCTCCAAATGCCTGTACCAGCGGTGCTTCCCAGTCCAGGTCGAGCCCGGCCAGGGCACCTTGCAGTTGAATCAAAGGGGCGCTGTCACCCTGCAGTGAAAGGTCGCCGTTAATCAAAGCGGCAGCGGGGTCGCTGGTGGTTGCCAGATCGGCAAAATCTCGGGCCGTACCGGTGACGGCGGTGGTTATCTCGCCGTCCCAGTAACCCATCAGCCTGATACCGCCGACATCCACCAGCAGAAACAGGTCAAGCTCGGGCTGGGTGCAGCAGATGTGAAAAACATGGCCGCTCAGCGGTTTTAGTCGTTCCGCGCTGCGTGGATCCAGGGCCAGTGCGCGTTTAAGCGCCTGTTCCAGTGCGGCGATGGCCGCGGTGTGCAGCGTGGGGTCCGGGCCGCTCATTTCAGGCCTTGATACCGCGGTGCAGGGCGACAATACCGCCGGTCATATTGAAAAACTCGCAACGGGAGAACCCAGCTTCTTCCATCATCTGCTTAAGTGTTTCCTGATCCGGGTGCATGCGGATGGACTCCGCCAGGTACTGGTAGCTTTCACTATCACCGGCTACCAGCTTGCCGAGCATAGGCAGGACCTTGAAGGAATAGGTATCGTAGGCGCGGCTGAGCAGCTGACTTTCTGGTTTGGAAAATTCCAGTACCAGCAAGCGTCCACCCGGCTTCAGTATGCGCAGCATCGACTGCAGCGCGACGTCCTTGTGAGTGACGTTGCGCAGACCAAAGGCGATGGTGATGATGTCGAAGTGGTTGTCCGGGAAGGGCAGGGTTTGAGCATCCGCCTGCACGTAACTGATATTGCCGTGATAACCGCGATCCAACAATTTGTCACGCCCGACACGCAGCATCGAGTCATTGATGTCGGCCAGTACTACCTCGCCGTCTGCACCCACTAGCTCACTGAATTTAGCGGCCAGGTCGCCGGTGCCGCCGGCGATGTCGAGCACGCGATGGCCCGGACGCACTGCACTGACTTCGATGGTGAAACGCTTCCAAACTCGGTGTATACCTGCTGACATGAGGTCATTCATGACATCGTAGCTGTCCGCTACAGAGTCAAAGACACCGGCGACTAAGCCGGCTTTCTCGGACTCTTCTACCTGCTGGTAGCCAAAATGTGTTTGCTTGTCTTCGCTCATGATCTCTCCCGCGCTGATTGCACGTTTGGCTATTATAACGCGAAGTGAAAGGCCGGTCAGGCGCTTGTCAAAGGTCTACGCGCAGCACCTGAACCTCAGGATCGCGGCTGGCTCCGGCAGCATGGAGTCGGCCCACGTATTCCTGCCAGAATTTTTCCTGATTCAGGCCCAGGTCGTACAGATAGTCCCAACTGAACAGGCCAGTATCGTGGCCGTCATCGAAGGTTAGCTGCAGGGCGTAATTGCCGACCGCCTGTATCGCTGTGATGGTGACATTTTTCTTGCCAGTTTGGAGGACTTCCTGACCACTGCCATGGCCGCGGACTTCCGCTGACGGTGAATAAACGCGCAGTAACTCACAGCGCAATTGGAAGTCGCTGCCGTCTTCATAGTGCAGTTCGAGCACGGCGGACTTTTTGTGGAGCTTTACGGCGCTAGGTATCTTCATAATATTCTAGAGAATGAACCGGGACAGATCGTCGTTCTGGCTCAGCTCCCCCAGTTGTTGATCAACATAGGCAGCATCGATGTTTAGAGTCTTGTCTTGCATACTGCTATCGGTGGCGTTGAAAGAAGCATCCTCCAGCAGCCGTTCCATCACGGTATGCAGGCGTCTCGCACCGATATTCTCCGTGCTCTCATTGACGTGCCAGGCGGTCTGCGCGATTTTCTCAATGCCGTCATCGGTAAATGCCAGCTGCAGTCCCTCGGTGGCCAGCAGAGCCTGATATTGCTCAGTTAAAGAGGCGTCCGGTTCAGTGAGAATACGCTGAAAATCCTCGGTGCTTAAAGCCGCCAGCTCTACCCGGATCGGCAGACGACCCTGCAGTTCGGGAATCAGGTCAGAAGGCTTGGCCAGATGAAATGCTCCGGAAGCGATAAACAGAATGTGGTCGGTTCGAATCATGCCGTGCTTGGTGCTTACGGTACAGCCTTCGATCATCGGTAGCAGGTCTCGCTGGACCCCTTCGCGGGAGACATCGGCACCAGCCCCTTCACTGCGCTTGGCGACTTTGTCCAATTCGTCAATAAACACAATGCCAGTTTGTTCGGCATTGCTGACGGCTCGTTGCTTGAGTTCTTCCTCGTTGACCATTTTCGCCGCTTCTTCTTCGCGTAACTTTTCGAAGGCAATTTTGACGGTCACTTTGCGAGTCTTTTTTTGCTGGCCGGAAAGGTTGGAGAACATGCTTTGCAGCTGGTTGGTCATTTCCTCCATACCGGGAGGCGCCATGATCTCAACGCCGGCAGAGGCGGCGCTCAGTTCTACTTCAATTTCACGATCGTCCAGTTCGCCCTCGCGCAGTTTCTTGCGCAGCATCTGGCGCGTACCAGAGTCTTCACGGGTGGTGCCGTTTGAGTCCCGCGGTGGGGTCAGTAGCACATCGAGGATACGTTCCTCGGCGGCTTCCTCCGCTCTGAACCTGACTTTTTCCATTTCCTGCTCACGCAGCATATTGATAGACATATCCACCAGATCGCGGACGATCGAATCAACATCCCGACCAACATAGCCCACTTCGGTGAACTTGGTGGCTTCTACCTTGATGAAGGGCGCGTTTGCCAGTTTGGCCAGTCGCCTGGCAATCTCGGTCTTACCGACGCCGGTGGGGCCTATCATCAGAATATTTTTGGGCGTAATTTCGGCTCGCAATTCTTCTTTAAGCTGCATACGTCGCCAGCGGTTGCGCAATGCAATAGCCACTGCGCGCTTGGCATCGCTCTGGCCAATAATATGTTTGTCCAGTTCATGGACAATTTCTCGTGGTGTCATGTTCGACATGATAATCCTGCTATCCGGTACCGTGGCTGCTATGGGCGCTGATGCCCCAGTTTTAGCTGGTTTCCAGCTCCTCAATGGTACGATTGTGGTTGGTATAGATACAGATGTCTGCGGCAATACCGAGACCTTTTTCGACAATCTCTCTGGCGCCAAGCTCGGTATTGTCGAGCAGGGCGCGGGCGGCTGACTGAGCAAAAGGGCCGCCAGAGCCAATCGCGATCAGATTGTCTTCCGGTTCGATGACATCGCCGTTGCCGGTTATAATCAGGGAAGTGGTTTTGTCGGCTACTGCCAGCAATGCCTCCAGTCGCCGCAGCGAGCGTTCAGTCCGCCAGGCCTTGGCCAGCTCGACTGCCGCACGCACCAAGTGGCCCTGATGTTTCTCCAGCTGCGCTTCGAACAGTTCAAATAGCGTAAACGCATCGGCGGTGCCACCGGCAAAGCCAGCCAACACGCTGTCTTTATATAGCCGACGTACCTTGCGGGCATTGCCTTTCATGACTGTATTGCCCATAGAGACCTGCCCGTCGCCGCCGATAACGACGCTGGAGCCTCTGCGTACCGACAATATGGTGGTACCCCGGTATTGTTCCAATGCTTTTCTCCCGCTCAGAAGTACAGGTATGGGGTCACAAAGGGCAAAATCAAGCCCGCCGCTAGCCCTGTTTTGGTCGTTTCAGTAACAGTGTATCGATGCCCTGCTGGGCGGTCAGGCTGCGCGCCTTGGCCAGACGAGAGCGCGACTCAAAAGGTCCGATATAGACTCTGAACCAGCGTCCGTTATCGCCTTTGGTTTCTTCTACCTTGGCGTCGAGCCCAAGTAGGATAAGCTCGCCACGGCGTCGGTCTGCATCTTTGGCCAGCTTGAAGGAGCCCGCCTGCAGCAGATAGCGATCCATCGCTTCGTTAACCCGTGCGGCCGCTATATCGGCCTTGTCGACATTGATCTCTACGGTTTGTTCGGGCAATAACTCGTAAAAATCGAAGGCCGGCGACTGCTGCACAGGGCCACCGATAGCCTTGCTTAGTTCATCGACCCGCTGGGTCACTTCGGGTTGTTGTCCGGCCAGCCATAGCAGTAGGCACAGAAATACTCCGCTGATCATGCCGGCGCCAAACCACTGCCAGGCCGGTACCGGACTAACGCTTGGACGCGGCGTCTTGGTGCGTGCCCCGGCTTTTTTGCGGGTGGCGGTTTTGTTGCGCTTACGGGCGAAGTCCTGCGGGGGCATAGTTACATTGACTCTGGCGCGGACACGCCGAGCAGGGCCAGACCATTGGCGAGCACTTGGCGCACCGCTTGCGATAGTGCTAGACGGGCGTTACGTATATCGGCTTCTTCGACCAGCATCTTATGGGCGTTGTACCAGGTGTGGAAGTCGGCAGCCAGTTCGCGCAAATAGGTGGCGACTGCATGTGGTTCACATTTCTCGGCGGCCGTCGCGGCTACCTCGGGGTAGCGGTCGAGTCGGTTGAGAAGCGCTATTTCGTGTTCATTGGTTAGCAGCTCCAGATGGGAGAGGCTGTCAGCGGCAGACCAGGACATGCCCTGTTCTGCAAGCTTGCGCATGACACTGCAGGTGCGGGCATGCGCATATTGTATGTAGTACACAGGGTTATCATTGCTCTGGCTAAGGGCCAGATCAATATCGAAGGTCAACTGCGAACTGGGAGCTCTGGAACAGAGGAAATAGCGGGTGGCATCGCGGCCCACCTCGTCAATCAGGTCGCGCAGGGTGACATAGCTGCCAGCTCGCTTGGAAATCTTGACCTCTTGGCCGCCGCGCATCACCAGCACCATTTGGTGCAGTACATAATCTGGCCAGCCCACCGGGATGTCGAGTTCCAGTGCTTGTAAGCCAGCACGAACTCGAGTCACGGTGCTGTGATGATCAGCCCCCTGTTCGTTGATTACGCGCTCAAAGCCGCGCTCCCACTTGTTCAAATGGTAGGCGACATCGGGCACGAAGTAGGTATAGCCCCCCTCACTCTTGCGCATAACCCGGTCTTTGTCGTCACCAAAGTCTGTGGTTCGCAGCCACAGTGCGCCGCCGTCTTCGTAGGTATACCCGCCGTCTATCAGGCGCTTTACCGCGGTTTCAACCGCTCCGCTTTGGTAAAGCGAGGACTCTAGAAAGAAGACGTCAAAATCGATCCCGAAAGCGCGCAGGTCGAGATCTTGCTCACGGCGCAGATAGGCTACCGCAAACTCTTGAATGGCTTCCAGGTCGTCAGGATCGGCTTTACCGACCACATTTTTGTCGGCGGCTTCAATGCGCGCCGCGGCCATGTAGTCGGTGGCGACATCGTTGATATAGTCACCGCGATAGCCGTCAGCGGGCCAGTCCGGGTGCTCCGGTCCGCGCCCGTGGCAGCGCGCTTGCACTGAAAGAGCAAGATTGGTGATCTGTTTACCGGCGTCGTTGTAGTAAAACTCGCGCGTTACCTGCCAGCCGCTATTTTCCAGGAGTCGGCTGATACAGTCGCCGACGGCAGCGCCGCGACCATGGCCGACGTGCAGTGGGCCGGTGGGGTTGGCAGAGACAAACTCGACCTGAACCTTGCGCTGGGCGCCGTCGGTGTTGGTGCCGTATTGACTACTTTGCTCGAGGATTCGTTTGACCACAGCCTGAATGCTCGACTGCCCCAGATAGAAATTGATGAAGCCGGGCCCTGCAATCTCGGTGCGCGTGACATGTTCTGACTCTGGCAGGTGTTCGCAAATCAAGGCGGCCAGGTCGCGGGGTTTCATGCCTGCGTTTTTGCCCAGGGTAAGTGCAACGTTGCTGGCGAGATCACCGTGAGCTTTATCACGGGTGCGATCGATCTGGACCTGAGCCGGTATGGCGGTGGTTATCGTGCCCTGGTCAATCAGGCTTTGCAGGGCGCTTGTAATCAGGTCTGTCAGGTGCTGCTTCATTGTTTGGTGTGCCAACCGGGCTCTTTTCTGGGGCGGGCTATTATCCGCGTATATACAGCTAAAGGCTACCGTAATCGGGCTCTCTAAGTCATATCCTGTGGGTCAACGTCCAGCGACCACTGCACCGACTTTGCTTCAGGTAGAGACTCTGCGGTACTGATCAGTGCTGCCGCCAAAGCCTGAGCCTGGCCGCGGTTGCTACTACTGGCCAGTAGTTGCATTCGATAGCGGTTTTGTTTTCGCTGCAGCGGCGCCGGCAGCGGTCCGATCAACTGGGCGCCGCCGGGGTAGCGCTGTTCCAGCTGCCGGCGCAGGGCGCTCAGAAATTGTTCCGCAGCCTGCGCGTTGCGTGCGTCAGCGCGCACCAGGAGTAACTGTCCGAAGGGGGGTAATCCGCCCTGACGGCGCTCCTCCAGCAGCTGTTGTGCGTAATTCTGGTAACCCCCCTGCAGCAGTGCGTTCAGCAGCGGATGGTCCGGGTAGTGGGTTTGGATCAATACCCGGCCGGTCTTGTCTTCACGGCCGGCTCTACCGGCAACTTGAGTGAGTAGTTGTCCCATCCGCTCGGGGCCGCGAAAATCGGCGCTGAACAGGGCTGCGTCGCTGTCCAGCAATCCGACCAGAGTAATACCAGGAAAATGATGGCCTTTGGTCAACATCTGGGTGCCCAGTAACAGGCAGGGCTTGCCAAGATTGACTTGTTCGGTGACAGCTTCAAGCGCGCCTTTGGTGCGCATTGAGTCGCGATCGACCCGGAATACAGGCACTGCAGGGAACAGGTTCGTCAGTACTTGCTCGGTTTGTTCAGTGCCAACTCCGCTGGCTGCCAGTTGGCTGCTGCGACAGTCTGGACAGGCGCGGGGTACAGCGCAGCGCCAGTCGCAGTGGTGACAGCGTAGCTGACCGGCGGCGCGATGCCAGGTTAGATGTGCGTCGCAGTGTTTGCAGCCGGCGACATAGCCGCAGTCGTGACATTGCAGGGTGGGTGCATAGCCGCGCCGATTGAGGAACAGCAGGACCTGATTACCTGCCGCCAATTCAGCGCTGACCGCATCCAAAAGAGCCGCCGACATGCCGCCCTGTAAGTGTTGTTTGCGCAGGTCGAGGGTGGCGATTTCCGGCAGTACACCAGCGCCTGCCCGTTCGCGCAGAAACAGATGTTGATAGCGGCCCTGTTGGGCGTTATACATCGACTCTAAACTGGGCGTGGCGCTGCCCAGTAGCACTGGAATCTCTTCTAGCTGTGCGCGCTTGACCGCGATGTCACGGGCGGAATAGCGGAACCCATCCTGCTGCTTAAAGGAGGCGTCGTGTTCTTCGTCGACGATAATTACGCCAGGTTTTAGCAAGGGCGTGAATATGGCAGAGCGGGTGCCGATCACTATGTGCGCGCGACCACTGCGCGCGGCTTCCCAGGCTTTCAGACGTGCCGCGTCGGTGTGGCCGGAATGCAATACGGCGATTTCTGCGTCAAAGCGCTCGCGGAATCGGCTCAGTGTCTGCGGGGTAAGGCCTATCTCTGGTACCAGCACCAACGCTTGCCGTCCCGCCTCGACGACCTGCGCAATCAGCTGTAGATAGACTTCGGTCTTGCCGCTGCCGGTAACGCCGTCCAGTAAATGGCAAGAAAAGCCCGCTGCATGGCTATTAATAGCGCTAAGCGCCGTTCTTTGTTCCGGGCTTAACTCCAGGCCGCTAGCGCTGCTCCCCGGGCGCGGCCGCAACGGCGAATCGACCGACTCGATGATGGATTTATCGGCCAGCTGGCGCAGGACTGCACGCGAAATTCCCTGACTGGCAATTTCAGCATCTGAGAGCGCCGGCTGTGACTGCAGCAGTGACAGCAGTTGCGCCTGTTTCGGCGCACGCCGCAGTGCACCTGCTGGTAGGCCCTTGCCGGCATCACTGAGTCGCCACTGCCGCGTGCCGGCGGGGTTGTGCTCTGTGCCTCGGCGCAGCTGTGCGGGCAGTGCCGCGAACAGTATTTCTCCCAGAGGATGTTTGTAATAGGTGGCGGCCCATTGGCATAACTGCAGCAGAGGCTGCGTCAAAACTGGCTCGGTATCCAATAACTGAACCGCTGCGCGCAGCTTGTCGGCAGGTAGCGCAGATTCAGCCGCGGTTTCCACCAGAATTGCCGTGACCTGGCGGCGCCCAAACGGTACCAGCAGCCTCACACCCGGTTTGAGTAGCTCCAGGGTGTCGGGGTTTAGATCCGGCGGCGGCGTATAGTCGAACAGTTGACGCAGGGGGCAGGCAATGGCTAGGCGAAGGATTGGCATGCGCGCTAGTCTAGCAAAATATACAAAGCAGTTGCTTCTGGCGCTGCGTCTGGTAATATGCCCGCCTATTTTTTCACCGCTCACGGCGCGGTACTCGGCATCAGATCGGGTGGCGGCGCTAACAGCAGGAGCCTGATCATGAAAGCCGATATCCATCCTAAGTACAATGAGATCACCGCTACATGTAGCTGTGGCAACGAAATTAATACTCGCTCTACTCTAGAGAGCAGCATCCATATTGATGTTTGCTCGCAGTGTCACCCGTTCTTTACCGGTAAGCAGAAAGTGCTGGATACCGGTGGCCGTGTCGATCGCTTTAACAAGCGCTTTGGCAATCGGGGCGCCAAGCGGTAAACAGTTTTTCAGTGAACCCGGAAAAGCGCCTGCTTGATTATAGGAAGCGGCGCTTTTTTTTAACCCCGTCAAAAAGTAGCAAGGCTTAGTGGTATGTCAGAAGACCCGAGACAGGAAGCGCTGGATTATCATGAATTTCCCACACCGGGGAAAACCAGTGTCAATCTAACCACTCCCACTCAAACCCAGCACGATCTGGCGCTTGCATATAGCCCTGGCGTGGCTGAGCCGTGCCGTGAAATTGCAGCCGATCCGTTGGCGGCCTACCGCTATACTGGCAAGGGCAATAGCGTTGCAGTTATCAGTAATGGCACTGCTGTGCTGGGCTTGGGCAATCTTGGCGCGCTGGCCAGCAAGCCGGTGATGGAGGGCAAGGCCCTTTTGTTCAAGCGCTTCGCCAATATTGACTCGGTTGACGTGCAGGTGGATACCACCGATAGCGCCGAGTTCATCAATGCTGTGCGACTGATTTCGGGAACCTATGGCGGTATTAACCTTGAGGATATCAAGGCGCCGGAGTGCTTTGAGATAGAGCGGGCTTTAATAGAGCAGTGCGACATCCCCGTGTTTCACGACGACCAACATGGCACTGCCATTGTTACCGCCGCCGGCATGATCAATGCTCTGGAGATCGCTGGTAAACAACTGTCGGAAGCCAAAATTGTGTGCCTGGGTGCCGGGGCTGCGGCAATCGCCTGTATGCGTCTGCTGGTTAACCTGGGTGCCAGCACCGAAAACATATTCATGCTGGACCGGCGCGGAGTGATTTATCCAGGCCGCGAAGGTGTCAATGAATACAAGGCCGAATTTTCAAATCAGACCAACCGTCGCAGTCTGGCTGATGCCTGCGAGGGTGCTGATGTGTTTGTCGGGCTGTCCGGTTCCAACTTGCTAAGCGCCGCTATGCTGTCTTGTATGGCGGAGCGGCCGGTGGTGTTTGCCTGCTCGAACCCTGATCCCGAGATTAAGCCGGAGTTGGCCCTGGAGACTCGGTCTGACGTGATAATGGCGACCGGGCGCTCGGATTACCCCAATCAAGTAAACAACGTGCTCGGCTTTCCGTTTATCTTCCGCGGTGCGCTGGATGTGCGTGCTACCTGCATCAATGAAGAGATGAAGGTGGCGGCAGTTCACGCGATCAGTGCGCTGGCGAAGGAACCTGTTACCGCTGAGGTTTTAGCCGCCTGTGAATTGGACGCATTGGAATATGGCCCTGAGTACATTATTCCCAAGCCGATGGATGCGCGTTTGCTGAGTTCCGTAGCTGCTGCCGTGGCAAAGGCCGCAGTCGATAGCGGTGTAGCACAGCTGCCCTATCCAGAGCATTATCCGCTCAACTAGGCCGCTAGTAGGGCCAGGCTCTATCTCGCAGAGGTAACCTGAGCCCAGCGCCTGCTCTCAGAATAACTGCTCCTGCAGGTTCTCACTTTGTATCTTATAGCCCGCTTCGTTAGCCTGATTTGGCGCGCTGCGAGTGGGCACTTGCTCAACCCGGAAAAATTCGAACATGGCTTTGGCCTGGCCTGGCTTTGCCAGTAGTCCGGTTTCAGGGTCAATGCGCACATTGACGATCCCCGGTGGGATTTCTCGTGGAAGATCGCGACTGTCGCGCAGCGCGACGCGCATGTAATCAATCCATATCGGTAGTGCTGCAGAACCACCAAATTCTCGTTTCCCTAACAGCAGATTCTGGTCGAAGCCGAGCCAGGTAGTGGCCACTACATCAGGGTTGTAACCGGAAAACCAGGCATCCACGGGGCCGTTGGTAGTGCCGGTTTTGCCGCCGATGTCGGTTCGCTCCAGCACTCTGGCGCGGCGTGCGGTGCCTTTAGTAACCACATCTTTAAGAATACTGTCGAGAATAAAGGCGACTCTGGCGTCCATGATTCTAGGTGCAGCCGGCAATTGCCGTGCTTCTGCCGCGAGGATATCTTCCATGCTGACTTCTTCAAGCCCCTCTTCGGCTGTGACTGCGTTTTCATCGCCTGTTTGCTCGCAGTCACGGCACACGGTCAATGGTGTGGCCCTAAAAATTTCATCGCGACGGTAGTCCTCAATGCGCTCAATCAGGTACGGCTCAACCCGATACCCGCCGTTGGCTATAGCAGCATAGGCGGCTACTAGCTGCATGGGGGTGATAGCCTGGGTGCCCAAAGCCAGAGACAGATCAGCAGCCAATGCGTCCGGATCGAAGCCGAAGCGGCTGGAATAGTTGATGGCTTTGCGGATCCCCAGTTGCTGCAGCAAGCGAATTGAGACCAGGTTGCGCGACTTGGTCAGTGCCCAGCGCAGGCGCGTTGGGCCATAAAAGCGGCCACCGTCGTTTTCCGGACGCCAGGTGTCTTCCAGTACCGCGTCTTCAAAGACCACTGGCGCGTCGTTGATGATGCTGGCGGCTGTAAAACCGTTCTCTAGCGCGGCGGCGTAGATGAAGGGTTTGAAATTTGATCCCGGCTGCCGGGTTGCCTGAGTGGCCCGGTTAAACTTGCTTTTGCCAAAGCCAAGTCCTCCCACTACGCTTAGCACGGCGCCGTCGTCAGGTCGCAGTGCTACCAGTGCGGCCTGTGCTTCTGGTATCTGTGCCAGAAACAAGCCTTGTTCCCGAATCTCAACTCGAATCAGGTCTCCCACAGCCCATATATCGGCGGCAATGGTGGGTGCGCTGCCCCGCGCATTCTCTGACCGATATGGCCTTGCCTCAGCAGGGCCGTGCTCCCAGGGCAACAGTGTTTCTGTGCCGTCCGTCAGCAGGATTCCGATGGATTGTTCTTCCAGATTGGTAACAATAGCGGGCACAAACCCCGCGATAACGGCGGTTTCTTGCAAGCGGGTCTGCCAGAGCTGCAGCATGTTGGTATCTGGCCGCGGCGGTAGCTGCTGTTCAGGGCCGCGGTAACCGTGGCGCTGATCATAGGTAACCAGACCGTTGACGATGGCGGTGTTGGCGGTGAGCTGCAGTTCGCTGCTTATGGTCGTGTAAACGTGAAAGCCATCGTTGTAGGCCGCCAGCCCGAACCGGTCAAGCATTTCCTTGCGGGCCATTTCAGCGGCGTAAGGAGCATTAAAGGCTAGTTTGGCACCGTGGTGTGTTGCCGAAACGGGTTGTTGAAGGGCCTGCTGATACTCTTCGGGCGTGATATATCCCAGGGCTGCCATACGGCCCAGAATCCAGTCTCGGCGCACTTTGGCGCGCTGTGGGTTGGAGATTGGGTTATAGCTGGATGGTGCTTTGGGCAGTCCCGCCAGCATTGCGTACTGCGCCAGGTCCAGTTCACCGATATGAGAGCCATAGTAGACCTGAGCTGCGGCCTCAAAGCCATAGGAGCGGTGACCGAGGAAAATGCGGTTGAAGTAGAGTTCGAAAATTTCTTCTTTACTGAGGCTGCGCTCGATTTCAAGCGAGAGCAAAATTTCCTTGAACTTACGCGTAAAGGTGCGCTCCAGCGTCAAAAAATAGTTGCGCGCGACCTGCATGGTGAGCGTAGAGCCTCCGGACCCCTTTTCCCCGGTCAGCACCAGTTCCGACGCGGCGCGCAGTAGTCCGGCAAAGTCGATACCGACGTGACGGAAAAAGCCATCATCCTCGGCGGCCAAGAGTGCCTGTACAAACTGTGGGGGAATTCGATCATAAGGCAATGGATTGCGCTTCTGTTCACCAAACTGGCCGATAAGATCACCTTCGCGGGTGTATACTCGCATAGGCGTCTGAAGTTTGATTTCCCGCAGCTGTTCGACGGCTGGTAATTGCGGACTGAGGTATAAATAAATACCGCCACAGGTCACAATTCCGGCACAAAGCCCGAGCAGGACGAGATGAAATAATATGCGCACTGTTTTCATAAAACCTTAGGTATATCAACCATTTATATCTCCCGGGCATTGGGCCGCCTCGATGGAAAAGCAGATTATATGCTTTTTTACCATTTTTATATATTTGCGCTTATGTTATATCTATTATCTAATGTAATAGTGCATAAAGATTACGTAAGTTACCGTTACAAATAGGAAAATAATATTTTGTTGGGTCTCTTCGGCAAAAAAAAATTAGCCCCGGTGTTGGGTCTGGATATTAGTTCGACGACAGTGAAGCTGCTCGAATTAAGTCATACTGGCGAGCGCTTCCGGGTGGAATCCTATGCGGTGAGCTCTTTACCGGACCAGGCTGTGGTTGAAAAACGCATCATGGACATGGAAGGCGTTGCCAACGCAGTGAGGATTGTCATTAATCAGTCCAAAACCAAGCAGAAAACGGTAGCCGCAGCTGTGTCCGGTTCTTCCGTGATCACGCGGACTATCGATATGCCGGCGGGTCTTAGCGAAGACGATATGGAAACTCAGCTGACAGTTGAAGCTGATCAATATATTCCCTACCCGCTGGAAGAAGTCGCGATTGATTTCTATGTCCAGGGCGCCTCTGCTGCTGGCGATGAGCAGGTCGAAGTGCTGCTGGCTGCCTGCCGGCGCGAAACCATTGATGATCGGGTGGACGTGATTGAATCGGCTGACCTGGTGCCTAGAATTGTCGACGTCGAAGCTTATGCCATGGAGCGGGCTTTTGGACTGATCAAAGGGCAGTTAAATATAGAAGATGAAGCCACCGTGGCTGTGGTAGATATTGGCGCTACCATGACAACGCTGAGTGTGATGACCGGAGGTCGGACAATTTACACGCGGGAGCAGCTTTTTGGTGGCAAGCAGCTGACCGATGAAATTATGCGTCGTTACGGCTTGCCGCTAGAAGAAGCAGGACTGGCAAAGAAGCAGGGCGGTTTACCGGATGACTATGAGCCGGAGGTGCTGCAACCTTTTAAGGAAGCCATAGTTCAGCAGGTGGCTCGTTCACTGCAGTTCTTCTTTTCTTCCAGCCAATATAATGACGTCGACTACATTATTCTTGCTGGCGGCGTGTCATCGATGGAAGGGGTAGCGCAGTTGGTGCAGGAAAAACTGGGTACGCCGGCGTCGGTGGCTAACCCGTTTGCCGATATGGCAATTTCATCCAAAGTTAACGCAGTTGCCTTGAGCAGCGATGCGCCGGCAATGATGATAGCTTGCGGGCTGGCGCTGAGGAGCTTCTCCAATGGCTGAAATTAACCTACTACCATGGCGTGATGAACGCCGCGCAGAACAGAAGAAAGAGTTTCTGACTGTACTGGGTTTGGTGGCTGTAGTGGCTATGCTGCTGATATTTATATCTGACCTTGTTATAGGCGGGCAAATTCAGCATCAGAAAGACCGAAATGCCTACCTGCAGAAAAACATTGATGCCCTGAATACGCAGGTACAAGAGATCAAGGAGCTGCAACGCAAACGCACGCAGTTGTTGGATCGGATGAAAGTTATTCAGGAGCTGCAGGGTAACCGCCCGATTATTGTGCGAATACTGGATCAGCTGGTGCGTACTGTGCCAGATGGTATTTTTTACACTAACGTGTCGGCCAAAGATCAGGTGATTACTATTCGGGGAATTGCCGAGTCTAACAACCGGGTGTCTAGTCTCATGCGCCGTCTGGACGCATCTGACTGGTTCAAGGACCCTAACCTCGAGGGTGTTCGTGCCGAACCTGAATTTGGTGATCAGGCCACGCGCTTTGACATGACTGTGCGGCTGCAGCTGCCGTCAGCCGGTGAGGAGGAGAGCTAGTCTATGGCTGCCGAAGATATTCTCAAGTCGCTACGCGAATTTGATGTTAACTCCGTTGACCTCGAAAATATTGGCTCAATGCCTATTGCCATCAAATCTATTATCTGGGTTTTGGTGATGGTTGCTGTGCTGGTATTAGGGTACTTCTACCACATTCAGGAATTGCAGCGAGGTCTTGAGCTTGCCTCAGCCTCTGAGCAGGAACTGCGCGTTGAATTTGAACAAAAGGCGTTTCAGGCCGCTAACCTTGAAGCTTATAAGCAGCAGATGGTAGAAATGGAAGAATCATTTGGCGCATTGATCAGCCAGCTGCCCAGTGATACTGAAGTGCCAGGTTTGCTGGAAGACATCACCAATAAAGGTATGGCGAACGGTCTTGATTTCGAAAGCATTAAATTGCAGACGGAGTTGGCCCGCGAATTCTATGTCGAGCTGCCAATGCTAATAGTAGGACGCGGCTCTTACCATGACCTGGGTGCTTTCATTAGCGGGATGGCAGGTCTGCCGCGGATTGTAACTCTGCATGACTTTGTCATTAATCAGGAGAGGAAAGGCGGCTCGATGCTGAAATTGCAAATTACTGCCAAGACTTACCGCTATCAGGACCAGGAGTTTTAAGCATGTTGCGTCCTATGCTGTTAGTGGTTCTGATTGTTGTGCCCAGCCTTGTTTTGGTAGGGTGCGGCAGCGACGAATACGCTGACCTTGATACCTTTATGGATGAAAAACGGGCGCGGCCGGGCGGAGTAATTGCGCCTATTCCGCCCTTCAAAGCTTACAAAGCATTTTCCTATAGTGCGACGACTCTGCGCAGCCCGTTTGATCGACCGATTGAAATACGTGAGATCAATCAACTGCAGGCGGTATCTTCAGTCAAGCCGGACAACGATCGGGTTAAGGAATTTTTGGAGCAGTTTACCTTCGACTCTCTAAAAATGGTTGGCACATTGTCCCGCGGTGGCACCGACTGGACGCTGGTAGAGGATCCTGATGGCGGCGTGCACCGGGTTCGGATGAGCGACTATCTGGGTCGTAACCACGGTCGAATTGTAGAGATGACGGAAAACTATATAGCCGTTGTCGAGATTGTTTCAGACGGAAACGACGGTTGGGTAGAGCGGCCACGCTCGATCAAACTTAGTTCCCTTTAAATATTATTGCGATTGGTGATAGCCATGTTCAAGACATCAAAATTCATAGGTAACCGTCGTTCTGGGCGTATGCTCCAGACGGTCAGCGGGAGATTGCTGACCTTGGCGTTGTTACTGGTGGCGAGCGCTGCTCAGGCGGCCGATGTTGCGGTTACCGATATTAGCTTCAGCTCAAAGCCTGGTAGCATTTTTGAGATTCGTCTGGACTTTGACGGCACCCCGCCCGACGCGAAAGCTTATACCATTGAAAAGCCAGCGCGTATCTCCATGGACTTTGAAGGCGTATCCAGCGCGCTCGAACGCAAGAAATACTCGCTGCCTTACGGTAACGCTACTGGCGTGATGGTGCTGGAATCTGGCGACCGGACTCGCATGATCGTTAATATGGTGAAGCTGGTACCTTACAAGACGCGCATAGAGGGAAACTCCCTGATAGTTCAAGTGGGTAATGAGGGCGCCAACGATTATCTTAAGCAGGTTCAAGACCCGAATAAGCTGGCGGCGCCTGTATTACCCCGTGAGCAAGCGGTATCAGCGATAGAAGCCCTTGAGTTTCAGCGCAGCGAAGGCGGAGAGGGACGTCTTCTGTTGACCCTTAGCGATCCCAATATCGATGTTAATGTTTTTAGCGAAGGCGGTTTGGTCAAGATTGAATTTCTGGATACCACTGCAGCGGATGATATTTTGCGACGCTATGACGTGACTGATTTTGCGACTCCAGTTTCCAGCATGGACGTGGCGCCGTCTGAACGCGGCATCACGATTTCCATGAAAGCCACAGGGGAATACGACTACCTGGCTTACCAGGCAGATAGCCAGTACGTCGTCAGCGTCAAGCCATTGACGCCGGACGAGGTAGAAGCGCGTAAAAACGAATTCACTTATGTAGGCGACAAGCTCTCGCTGAACTTCCAGGATATTGAAGTGCGCGCGGTATTGCAGCTGATCGCAGATTTTACCGAGCTTAACCTGGTGGCCAGTGACACTGTCGGTGGGCGCATTACCTTGCGCTTGCAAAATGTACCTTGGGACCAGGCGCTGGAGTTGGTGCTGAAAACGAAGGGTCTGGATAAGCGTCAGGTCGGTAATGTGTTGATGGTGGGTCCGGCGGCTGAAATAGCCGAGCGCGAGCGACAGGAAATTGAAGCGAACAAGCAAATTGCAGAATTGGCGCCTCTACAGACGGAGTTTTTGCGCATTCGCTATGCCAATGCTGCCGATATCGTTCAGCTGTTTGACGCCGGTAGCGCTGATGGAGGCACATTAATATCTTCACGTGGCTCGGTGATTGTCGATGCCCGCACCAACTCGTTGATTATGACCGATACAGCCGCCAAATTGGCTGAGATTCGTACCTTGATCGATATGGTCGACATTCCGATTCGTCAGGTGATGATTGAGGCGAGAATTGTTATTGCGCAATCCGATGTTTCCCGCGAGCTTGGTATTCGCTGGGGCGGCGGCGCCGTTAACGTTGGGGGCGACAATATTACCTCTGTATCAGGTGACCTTGCTAATGTCGTCGATATTAACAGTGCCATCTCTGACGGCGTGGACCCGACGCTGAGCTTCCCCGGGGCGCTTTTGGTGGACCTTGGCGTCACTGGCGCTACCAGCGGCTTTGCCGTCGGCTACACTAGCAGTGACCTGTTTCTGACCGCTGAATTGTCAGCTTTGGAAGCGGCAGGTAGTGGTGAAGTTGTATCGCAGCCGAAGGTGATTACCGGCGACAAGCAGCAGGCGACCATTAAGTCAGGTACTGAAGTTCCCTATCAGGAGTCTTCTTCCAGCGGTGAGACCACGACCTCCTTTAAAGAGGCCGTGCTGGCGCTGGATGTGATTCCAAATATCACGCCGGATGACCGCATCCTGCTCGATCTTAAAATCAATCAGGATTCTGTGGGTGATCTGGTGCCCAGTGGCCAGGGTGGAACCATTCCCACCATTGATACCACGCAGCTGACTACCCAAGTGTTAGTGGGTAATGGAGAAACCGTGGTGTTGGGTGGAGTGTTCCGTACGGAAGACATCGAATCGACTGCCAAGGTCCCCTTCCTGGGTGACATTCCCTACCTGGGCGCATTGTTCAAGAATACCAACCTGCAGCAGACCAAGACTGAAACCTTGATCTTTATTACGCCGCGGATTCTTGCTGACACACTGCTCGACTGATAGATGCCGAAGTTACACCGGGTCTTTCTGGTCGGCCCCATGGGGGCAGGGAAGACTACGGTCGGTAAACTTCTTGCGCGCCAGTTACAGCTGGCGTTTATCGATAGCGACAATGAAATAGAAGAGCGCACCGGTGCCGATATCCCCTGGATATTTGATGTTGAAGGAGAGTCCGGCTTTCGCGACCGCGAGCAGGCTGTTATCGAAGAACTGACCCAACTTGAAGGCGTACTGGTGTCCACCGGCGGAGGTGCTGTTTTACGGCCAGAGAATCGTCAGGCCTTGGCGGCACGCGGGTTTGTGATATACCTGCATGCTACAGTGGCGCAACAGGCAGCGCGCACCAATCAGGACCGTAATCGGCCGCTGCTGCAAGGTGGTGACCCAGAGACTATACTTCGCGAACTGATGGCCACTCGTGACCCCTTGTATCGTGAAATCGCAGATTTGGTTATCGACACTGGTGCTGGTAGCGCTCGTACGTTGACGCAGCGCATTGTTCGCGAGCTGGAAGACTAGCCCCCACCCACGACAGGAAATAGCGATGAGTGTTGTTATGCATACCCTCCACGTAGAGCTGGGGGAACGCAGTTATCCGATCTACATTGGCCGCGATCTGCTGGCGGATGGTGCACTGCTGGCCCCACATATTAGTGGGCGTCAGGTGGCCCTGATCAGTAACGAGACGGTGGCGCCGCTTTACTCAGAGGCGGTCCGTGCCGCCTTGCCCCCGCTGGACCTGATTACTGAAATCGTGCTGCCTGATGGGGAGCAATTCAAGACCCTGCAGACCTTGGAGCTCATCTTTGATCGTCTTCTGGAGGAGGGACACAACCGCAGTACGACCCTGATAGCATTGGGGGGCGGCGTGGTGGGGGATATGGTCGGCTTTGCTGCAGCGACCTATCAGCGTGGTGTCAATTTTCTGCAGATTCCTACTACGTTGCTGTCCCAGGTCGATTCCTCCGTGGGTGGCAAGACCGGGGTCAACCATACTCTGGGCAAAAACATGATAGGAGCTTTCTATCAGCCTCAGGCAGTGCTGATCGATACCGACACTTTGCATACCTTACCCGAACGAGAACTGGCGGCCGGCTTAGCGGAAGTCATTAAGTACGGGCTTATAAGCGATGAGCCTTTCTACCGGTGGCTTCACGAGCATATGCCGGCCCTGCTGGCGCGCGAGGAAGCCTCTCTGGCCGAGGCGATTGAGCGTAGTTGCGTGAACAAGGCCGAGGTTGTTGCTGCCGATGAGCGCGAAGGCGGGGTGCGCGCAATTCTGAATTTTGGACATACCTTTGGCCACGCTATAGAAACTGACCAGGGTTATGGCAACTGGTTGCACGGTGAGGCGGTGGCAGCGGGTCTGAGTATTGCCACCCGGCTATCTTCACAACTGGGTCGCGTACCGGAGAGCGAAGTTTTGGCGCTGGAAGCACTGCTGTTGCGCTGCGGCCTTCCCGTTAGAGCGCCAGAGTCAATGTCTGTTGAGCAGTTCATGGAACTGATGGGTCGCGACAAAAAAGTGATCGATGGAGCATTACGGCTAGTGTTGCTGGATGCCATAGGTCAGGCAGTGGTGCGTGCAGACACGCCGCTGGCAGACATCGCGAAAGTGTTAGCGCATAGTCAGCGCTAACACGACAAAACCTGTGCACGGCGGTTTGTGCCCGCCGTGAGTCAGTCTCGCAGGTACTTGCTAACCTCGGCAGCCGCACGTCGGCCTTCGTCGATGCCCCAAACCACCAGAGATTGCCCGCGCCGGCAATCGCCGGCAGCGAATACGCCGTCGACACTGGTGCGGAAATCGCCATAAGCAGCCTTATAGTTAGAGCGCTCGTCGACATCGATGCCTGCAGCTTCGGCGGCATATTGCTCAGGTCCCAGGAAGCCCATGGACAGCATGATCAGATCAGCCTCCCAGACTTTCTCTGAGCCTTCGACTTCTTCCATCTGGAAGCGGCCATCAACATTGGTCCAGTCCACTTCTACCGTTTTGATGCCGGTCAGGTTGCCGTCGTCATCGCCGATAAAGCCCTTGCTGAGCAAGCAGTACTCGCGAGGATCTTTGCCATATTTGTGTGACGACTCTTCATGACCATAGTCGACACGGATGATTTTTGGCCACTGCGGCCAAGGATTGCCATCGGCGCGACCTTCTGGAGGCTCCGGCAGCAGCTCGAAATTGACGACGTTGCTGGCACCGTGGCGAATAGAAGTACCGATACAGTCTGTGCCAGTATCTCCACCACCGATGACGATGACTTTTTTACCTTTCGCGGAGATGTAATTGTCATCCTCCAAATTGGAGTCCAGCAGGCTGCGAGTATTGGCGCGCAGAAACTCCATGGCGGGGTAAATACCCTTAAGCTGGCGGTTTTCGATGGGTAGGTCACGGGCATTGGTGGCGCCGGTGCACAGCAGCAATGCATCGTTATCTTCGCGCAGTTGCGCCAAGGGGATGGCGTTGTCGCCAGTGCCACCGACATCGGCGTTGGTGACAAAAGTAATGCCCTCTTCACGCAGAATGTTGACGCGGCGATCGACCACGTCTTTACCCAGTTTCATGTTGGGAATTCCGTACATCAGCAGACCACCGACACGATCGGCACGCTCATAGACAGTCACTGTGTGGCCGGACTTGTTGAGCTCAGCGGCAGCGGCCAGACCAGAGGGACCGGAACCAACTACCGCGACTTTTTTGCCGGTGCGAGTCTGCGGTGGGTTAGGCACGACCCAGCCTTCAGCAAAGCCCCGATCCGCAATAGCGTACTCGATGTTCTTGATGGTGACGGGAGTCTCTACCGAGCCCAATACACAAGACCCCTCACAGGGGGCGGGGCATACCCGGCCAGTAAACTCAGGAAAGTTGTTAGTGTGGTGCAAGCGATCGAGGGCTTCTTCCCAGCGGTCGTTATAAACCAGATCGTTCCACTCCGGAATGAGATTGGATACCGGGCAACCGTCATTGGACTGGCAGAAAGGAATGCCGCAGTCCATGCAGCGCGCCGCCTGACTGTTCAGCTTCTCTTCATCAACGTCGGTATAGAGCTCGGCATAGTCCAGCAGACGTACTTCGACATTACGGTACTTGGCCGCATCCCTGGCAATTTCTTTAAATGCTGTTGGGTTACCCATATCTAAACAATCTCTCTATAAAACATTAAGCGCGCCCTGCAACAGCGAGGACGCTCTATTGCCCGCGATTCAGGCGACCTGCTTATCCAGCTTTTCTGCCCGTTCCCGCAACACCCGCTTGTAGTCAGTCGGCATAACTTTCACAAACTGACTCAGGCTATTGTCCCAGTCGTCCAGCAGCTGCCTGGCAACGTCGGAGCCCGTGTAATTCAGGTGATTCTCTATCAGCGTCTTTAGTTCAGCAATATCAGCGTCCTCGCTGACACTTTCCAGCTCAACCATGCCCATGTTGCAGCGGCCACGGAAATCACCGTCCCGGTCGAGGATATAGGCAATACCACCGCTCATGCCGGCAGCGAAATTTCGACCAGTCGAGCCCAGTACCACCACGCGACCGCCGGTCATGTATTCACAGCCGTGATCACCAATACCCTCTACCACGGCCCGCGCTCCGCTATTACGCACGCAGAAACGCTCGGCGGCAATACCGCGCAGATAAGCATCTCCGCTGGTAGCGCCATATAGGCACACATTACCGACGAGGATATTTTCCTCAGCTTTGAAGCTGCTCTCGTGCGGCGGGTAGGCAACAATACGTCCCCCACTCAGACCTTTGCCGACATAGTCGTTGCAGTCGCCTTCAACTTCGATAGTGATTCCGCGTGACATAAACGCGCCCAGGCTCTGTCCAGCGGAGCCGTTGAGCTTGACGTGGATGGTGTCATCGGGGAGTCCTTCAGCGCCCCACTTATCGGCAACTTTGTGCGATAGCATGGTGCCTACGACTCGGTTGATATTGATCACAGGCAGCTCGATACTCACTTTCTCGCCGCTGTCTATCGCTGGCTGAGCCTGACGAATGATCTCATTGTCCAGTGCGAGCTCCAGTGCGTGGTCTTGCTCCATGCTCTGGTAGGTGCCAACTTGATCGTGCGGCTTCTCTGCAACACGCAGAATCGAGCTCAAGTCGAGGCCACTGGACTTCCAGTGCTCTGCTGCCGCTGCGGTCTCAAGTACATCGCTGCGACCGACCATTTCATTAATGGTGCGGAACCCCAGGCGTGCCATGTGCTCGCGAATTTCTTCGGCTAGCAGGAAGAAGTAATTCACCACATTTTCTGGCGCACCGTTGAACTTCTTGCGCAGGTCTGGATCTTGCGTAGCAATACCTACGGGGCAGGTGTTGAGGTGACACTTGCGCATCATAATGCAGCCTAAAGTGATCAGCGGCAGGGTGGCAAAGCCAAACTCTTCCGCGCCCAGCAAGGCAGCAACAACGACGTCTTTGCCGGTTTTGAGCTGGCCATCTGTTTGTAGTACGACCCGCGAACGCAGGTCGTTCATAACCAGAGTCTGGTGAGTCTCAGAAATACCAAGCTCCCAGGGTAGCCCCGCGTGCTTGATTGAAGTCAGCGGCGAAGCTCCGGTGCCACCGTCATGGCCAGCTATCACAATATGATCAGCCTTGGCCTTGGTCACGCCAGAGGCAATAGTGCCGACTCCCATCTCTGATACCAACTTCACGCTGATACGGGCGTTGCGATTGGCGTTCTTGAGGTCGTGAATCAGCTGAGCCATATCCTCGATAGAATAGATATCGTGATGTGGTGGTGGGCTGATCAGGCCAACGCCAGGCGTTGAATGGCGCAGCTTGGCAATGTAGTCGTCGACTTTGCCGCCGGGTAATTCGCCGCCCTCGCCAGGCTTGGCGCCCTGCGAAATCTTGATCTGGATTTCATCGGCATTGGCCAGATAATGCGCTGTCACGCCAAAACGACCAGAGGCCACCTGCTTGATAGCGCTGCGTTTAGAATCGCCGTTCGCCAGTGGTATGAAGCGCGCGGCATCTTCGCCGCCTTCGCCGGTGTTGGATTTGCCGCCTATGCGGTTCATTGCTACCGCCAGAGTTTCGTGGGCTTCGGGCGAAATGGACCCAAAGCTCATGGCGCCGGTACAGAAACGTTTAACGATTTCGGAGGCAGGCTCTACTTCGGTGATGGCGATTGGACCGCCGTTAGCACCTTCCCTAAAGCCCATCAAACCACGCAGCGTGGCACCGCGAGTGGCGTCGTCGTCTGAAGCCTGAACAAAGCGATCATAGGCTTCGCGGCTGTTGTTACGTGAAGCTTCCTGAACCGCAGAAATAGTCTGAGGGTTCCACATGTGCTTTTCACCGCGAGCGCGCCAGTGCACGTCGCCGGGGTTCTCCAGTACCGGAATACGTTGGGCAGGCACAGACGGATAGGCGACTTCATGCCGCCGCAATGCTTCTTCTCCCAACACCTCAAAGCTGACACCCTCCACGCGACTAGGTGTGCCTTTAAAGCAGCGCTCAATAACATCGCTGGCGATTCCGACCGCTTCAAATATCTGGGCGCCCTTGTAGGACTGCAAAGTGGAGATACCCATTTTTGCCATGACCTTGAGCATGCCTTTGGCGACACCTTTGCGATAAGCGGCGACAATTTTCTCGTCACAATCGTATTTTTCGCCAGGCAGCAGACCGTCTCGCTGGGACTGCCACAAAGACTCAAATGCCAAATAAGGGTTGATCGCGTCCACGCCGAAGCCAATTAGCATGCAGTGATGATGAACCTCGCGAGCTTCGCCAGTTTCAACCACAATACCTATCTTGGTGCGTTCTGAGCCGGCAACCAAGTGCTGGTGCACGGCGCCACCGGCCAGCAGTGTGCTGATCGGCACCCGCTGTGCGCTGATTTCACGGTCGGACAATACGATCAGGCTGTAACCGTCGGCAATGGCCTGGGAGGCTTCTTCACAGATGCGCAGCAGTGAGGCTTCCAGGCCGGCATTGCCTTCACGTCTGGGGTAGGTGATATCAATCACCCGCGAGCGCCAGCCGCGGTGGTCGAGGTGGCGAATAGCTGCCATTTCCTCATTGGTCAGAATCGGGTGTGGGATGCGCATGCGGTGCGCATGCTCTGCAGTGGCTTCCAGCAGGTTGCCCTCGGGTCCTATGTAACACTCCAGCGACATAACAACTTCTTCGCGGATGGAGTCGATTGCCGGGTTGGTAACCTGAGCAAACAGCTGTTTGAAGTAATCGTAGATCATGCGCGACTTGTCTGACAGACAGGCCAGCGCAGAGTCATTACCCATAGAGCTGACTGGATCGCGCAGCTCCTGCACCAGCGGCAGCAGCATGAATTGCATGGTCTCGGTAGTGAAACCAAAAGTCATCATGCGTTCCAGCAGCGTCTCAGGTTCAAAACCGTGGGGCTCTGCTTCAGTGTGCAGTTGGCTGAGGTCTATACGTTGGTCGTTCAGCCACTCGCCGAAGGGTTGCGAGCTGGAGTACCCACCTTTGAGTTCTTCATCGGTAATCAGTCGGCCTTCGTCGAAGTCGAGCAGGAACATTTTGCCCGGCTGCAATCGCCCCTTGAACTTGACGTTGGAGGGTTCGATTTCAACCACGCCTACCTCAGATGCCATAATGACTTTGTCATCGTGGGTAATGTAGTAGCGGCTGGGGCGCAGGCCGTTGCGGTCCAGCACGGCGCCGATATAGTGACCGTCGGTAAAGGCAATGGAGGCGGGGCCATCCCAGGGCTCCATCATAGTCGAGTTGAACTCGTAGAAGTTGCGCTTCTCCTCGGACATCTCTTCATCGTTCTGCCAGGCTTCAGGCACCATTAACATGATGGCTTCCTGGAGGGTGCGGCCATTCATGAGCATGAATTCGAGGACGTTGTCGAAACTACCCGAGTCCGAACAGTCTGGTTCAACGACCGGAAACAGTTTGTTGATTTCGGTGCCAAACAGTTCACTTTTCACCACGCCTTGACGTGAGCGCATGGCATTAATGTTGCCCTGACGGGTATTGATCTCGCCGTTGTGACTCATAAAGCGATTCGGTTGTGCCCGGTCCCAGGAGGGAAAAGTATTGGTGCTGAAACGGCTGTGCACCATGGCCAGGTGGGCTTCATAGTCTTCGTCAGCGAGATCGGGGTAAAACGGCACCAGTTGGTCCGGGGTCAGCATGCCTTTGTAAACAATGACCTTGGAAGACAGTGTGCATATATAGAAGGCCTGCGCTTCATTCAGCTCGTGCTCGGTGCGCAAGGTGCGGGTGCTGATTTTGCGAATAATGTAAAGCTGGCGCTCGAAGTCATCGCCAGATGTTCCTTCGGCGGCGCCAACGTAGAGCTGCTCAATGACGGGCATTGACGCGAGCGCGGTGGGGCCAACATCTGCCAGCTTTGGCTGTACGTCCATACTGCGCCAGCCGATTAAAGTCTGCCCCTGCATGCTAATAAACTGCT
The DNA here is from genome assembly GCF_026262625.1 of Candidatus Litorirhabdus singularis. Classification (GTDB taxonomy): domain Bacteria; phylum Pseudomonadota; class Gammaproteobacteria; order Pseudomonadales; family Halieaceae; genus Litorirhabdus; species Litorirhabdus singularis. Next base: position 608,587 of record NZ_SHNN01000001.1, on the reverse strand, counting down.
CTACCGTAGCTTTACAGTGAGCGCGCTCAGTGGCGTCCTGAGGAAGGAAAATATTACCAACCGCATAGAGCCCTTTTTCAGGGAGATCGACGTTAAAGGCCGCCTTTGCTGACTTTTGCAGGAATTTATGTGGAATAGCGGTCAGTATGCCGCAGCCATCACCGGTATTCGCCTCGCAACCACAGCCACCGCGGTGGTTCATCCGGCGGAGGGCGTGATCAGCCTCCATCACAATCTGGTGACTGGGACGGCCTTTCATATCTGCTACAAAGCCGACGCCGCAGCTGTCTTTTTCATTAGCTGGGTCGTAGAGGCCTACCGCACCAGGGCGGGACAGGGCGGGCTTGTTTTCTTTCACATTCATCTATGGCTGCTCCATGCAAGCGGCTTCTATCAGTGCTTTACGTTGTTGGTTCTGAGCGCGCGAGAAGCGCGAACGCGGTGTTGGAGATTTACTGGCTAATCACTGTATTCAAAGCACTCTGTTTACACGTCGGAAAAAAGGTTGGCAATTCTATACAAATCAAGGGCAATTTGCCACAAATCCTCACACTGGAAAAACCGCTGTTGGCTGGGATGTCAAGAACCACGTACAATCCTCGCCGAACCGCAGCTACCATCTTCGACTTGTCTGGCCCAATACTATGAGTGAATTGAAAAATGACCGCTTTCTGCGCGCTTTAATGCGGCAGCCGGTAGATCGAACCCCAGTCTGGATGATGCGCCAGGCAGGACGTTATTTGCCTGAATACCGTGCCGCTCGGGCACAGGCGGGTTCATTTATGGACCTGTGTACTAATCCTGAATTGGCCTGTGAGGTAACTCTGCAGCCGTTGCGGCGTTACCCGATGGATGCTGCCATATTATTTTCCGATATCCTGACTATTCCCGACGCTATGGGTCAGGGGCTTTACTTCGAAGAGGGTGAAGGCCCGAAATTCCGCAAGGTGGTTAGCAATGAAGCTGATGTGCGGGCGCTGTCGGTGGTTAATTCGGCGGCGGATCTGGGGTATGTAATGGATGCTGTGAGCACAATTCGTCGAGAATTGAACGGATCTGTACCCTTGATCGGTTTCTCTGGCAGCCCCTGGACCCTGGCCACTTATATGGTTGAAGGCGGTTCCAGCAAGGATTTTCGCAAGGTTAAGACCATGGCTTATGACCAGCCAGAGGTGATGCACCAGTTGCTGGATGTGTTGGCGGACTCAGTTGCTGACTACCTGAGTTGTCAGATTGCAGCGGGAGCTCAGGCCGTGCAGATATTTGATACCTGGGGCGGCGCTCTTAGCCACCAGGGCTATGAGGAGTTTTCGCTGTCCTACATGCGCAAGATAGTAGAGCAGCTGCCACGAGAGGCGGAGGGGCGGCAGGTGCCAGTGATCCTGTTTACTAAAAATGGTGGCCAGTGGCTGGAGCCTATGGCTGCAACCGGTGCGGATGCGTTGGGGTTGGATTGGACGACGGATATTGGCGCGGCGCGTGCGCGGGTGGGTGACCAGGTTGCGCTGCAGGGCAATATGGACCCCACTATGCTGTACGCCTCACCGGCGGCGATTCGACAGGAGGTTGGTAATATCCTGCAGTCCTATGGTGGTGGACCTGGTCATATCTTCAACCTTGGCCATGGTGTGACACCTGAGGTTAATCCCGACCATGTTGCAGCCTTTGTTGATGCTGTGCAGGAGCTCTCGCCTCAGTATCACGGCTAGTCGCAGCTGAAGGCGTGATCCATTTCCAGTGCCGGCTGGTCGCTGGCGGGTGTACCCACCACTTTAGCCGGCACGCCAGCCACGGTGGTGTGGGGCGGAACATCTTCGAGGACTACACTGCCTGCACCCACTTTGGCACCATCGCCGATGCGGATGTTGCCCAGAATTTTGGCGCCAGCACTGATCAATACGCCATTGCCGACTTTCGGATGGCGGTCGCCTTCTTCTTTACCGGTGCCGCCTAGCGTCACCGACTGCAGGATGGAAACGTTGTTCCCAACCACGGCAGTGGCTCCGATCACCAGGCCGGTGGCGTGATCGAGCATAATGCCGCTACCGAGTTGGGCGGCCGGATGAATATCCACCGCAAACTCCTCCGACATTTTATTTTGGAAAAACAGTGCCAGCGCTTCGCGACCAGAACCCCACAGGCAGTGAGCTACCCTGTGGATCTGTAGCGCATGAAAGCCTTTGTAATACAAGAAAGGCGTGTCCAGGCGGTTGCAGGCTGAGTCGCGCTCTTCGATGGCGAGCAGATCGTCGCGAATAGACTTGCCAATATTGGTGCAGGAGGCAAACGCCTGAGTGATAATTTCACGCAGTAACATAGACGACACGGTAGGGCTGTCGAGTTTATTGGCCAGATGAAAGCTCAGGGCCGACTCGAGGTCGTTGTGATTGAGTATGGTCGCGTGCAAGAACGAAGCTAGCAGCGGCTCCTGCTGCGCAACCTGTTGGGTTTCGCGATGTATGCGCTGCCAGACCGGGTCGATGGGCGTTGTGGCCATGTTATTGCTCTCCTGTAATCTGGCCATTGTGACTCAAGCTGCACTGACAACGCCAGAGCTGGTGACCGCTGTCACGGTATTTGCGTTCGAACAGCGTTAACGGTTCGGCCTGCGGTGGTTGGTCGATCCAGGGCACTTGGCCTGCCATCATTAGCGCCATACCGAACTCTTCTACGTAAATTTGCCAATTGCTGCGCAGCTCCACACGACCTCCCAGCGCCAGCAGGGTGGAAAATTCAGGGCGCCCATGCAGCCGGCGTTTGAGTTGTGATTTTTTTGGCCATGGGTTGGGGTAGAGCAGGAAATGCTGACCAATATTCCATTGCGCGGCTAGTGCCATACGCCAGAAGTCACCGCAATCAGCGCGTACCAGCAGGCAGTTGGGCGGAAGCTCGCCGTCGTTGCGCCTGAGTCTGTGCTCGGACTGGTCAATGCCGATGATCAAATGCTTACTGTTTTGTTGCGCCAGCAATACGCTGCTCATACCTGTGCCGCAGTAAGAATCGAGAATAATCGGCCCGGCGTGTGCCTTAACCTGTTCAGCGATAGCGTCGAAGGCAGCGCGGGTATGGGCCGCCAGCGGACGTTGACTGCTGTTACCGAGATGCCGCGCCACGGTTCGCGCCAAATCCGGGTGGCAGAAAGTCTGATTGCTATGGACGGCGCTGGAGTTGGCGTACATGGTTTCGGGTTTGAAGTTGCTGGGTCAGGCTGCCATCATAGTCGCTGCGCGCACGAATACCACCTTGGTGTCGGTGCGGCACACTAATACTTGGCGGGAAGACTATGCGGCAGGACCAGCGACCTTATTGGGTCAAAAAAGCCTATCTGAAATTTCGATACTGGTATGCCGAGCACTTTTTACGCCCGGCTTGCGATGAGTTGGGGCCGCATCACACCATTATGAAACCCTGGCATGTCAGTATCGACGGCCCCAATATCCGTATCGGCAAATGCGTGACCCTGATTGGAGAGCCCAATACGCCGGTAAAGCTGGGAGTATGGGGGCGCGAGCCCGGGCAGGGCAGTATTACTGTGGGCGATTATGTGCTGATGAGCCCGGGTACGCGGATCAGTGCCTCGGACGAAATCACCATTGGCGACAGCGTGATGATGGCCAACAGCGTATACATCACCGATTGTGACTGGCACGGAATTTATGACCGCACCGAGCGCAGCGAACGGGTAATGCCTGTGCATGTGGGCAACAACGTTTGGCTGGGCGATCACTGCGTGGTGCTAAAGGGTGTCACCATTGGAGAGAACAGCGTGGTTGCGGCCAATGCTATCGTAACCAAAGACGTTCCGGCCAATGTGGTGGTCGCGGGCAACCCCGCGCGGGTCGTCAAAGAGCTGGACCCAGAACGCGGCTTTACCACCCGCGCTGACTTTTTTGCGGAGCCGGTTAAACAGGCTGAGTTTTACGATGCGGTGGATCGCATGGTGTTATCAAAAAATGGGTTTTTCAATTGGCTGCGAGCCATGCTTTTCCCCAATCAGCGCGATTGAGCCATTGTCATTGAGGTAGTCGCTGCCATTGCTCAGTAAAGTGTTAGCGGTGGCTCGTCAAAGGCAGACATCTGTTCGCGCAGTTCCAGAATATGATCTGACCAGTAGCGAGCATCGTTGAACCAGGTGAAACTGTGCGGAAACGCCGGGTCATCCCAGCGTCGTCCCAGCCAGGCGGCATAGTGCATGATGCGCATAGTACGTAGGGATTCTATAAGTCCCAACTGGCGCGGTTCAAAGTCGCAAAACTCCTGATAACCGTCGAGCAGCTCTGACAGCAGCAGCGTTTGCTGCTGGCGATCGCCGCTGATAAACATCCACAGGTCTTGTACCGCCGGGGCTGTGACGCAGTCATCCAGGTCAACAAAATGGGCGGTATCGTCGCGCCAGAGTACGTTGCCGACGTGGCAGTCGCCGTGCACCCGGATCAGGGTCTGTGGCTGGTAAGTCTCCTTGATGCGGGTGATCAGATCCTCACACAGACTGGTGTAAGCGGGTATTAGTTCGCGCGGGACAAAGTGCTCGCTGAGGTATTCATAACTGTCCACCGCCATGCGTTGCACGCTGATATCGATGCGGTGTTGAAATTCACTGGCTCTGCCGACCGCATGAATACGTCCCAGCGTGCGCCCCAGCACTAGCAGGCTATCCGGGTTATCCAGTTCTGGCGGGTGACCGCCTTGACGCCGGAATAGCGCGAAACTGAAGCCCTGGTAGTGGTGGAGAGTGCGACCATCTGCCTCTGCCAAGGGTGCTACCAGCGATATATCGGCATCGACCAGCTCCGCAGCAAAACTATGCTCCTCCAGAATCTGTTCCTGACTCCAGCGGTTGGGCCGGTAGAATTTCGCGATAATGGGTACATCGTCTTCGATACCCACCTGATAGACGCGATTTTCATAGCTGTTCAAGGCCAGCAGTCGGGCGTCGCATAAATAGCCTGCGCTCTCTACAGCATCTATAACCAGGTCAGGAGTGAGTCGTTCATAAGGGTGGCTGGCATTGGGTGCCGGCGGATCAGTGGGGTTCATCCGACAACAATGCCACACTCTTGATCTGCGCGTATACCAATTGTCCGGTTTGCAGGTTCAGGTTGACCACTGATTTGCGCGTCAGACGCGCCAGCAGTAATTGCCCTGCGGCTTCTAGCTGCACCAACAGCCGGTCAGACTGCGAGTCTTCGATAGCGGTCACCCGGGCCTGCAGTACATTGAGAATACTGGTCTGTTGCGGAGGTTGCAGGCAGAGGCTAACGTCGCGGGCGGGGATGCGCAGCCGCATGCGTGCCCCGGTTGCAGCGGATACTCCAGTTACCCACAGTGACTGTCCGGCGAAGCTGAGTCGGGTCAGCCCAAACTCGGCATCGCGTTCGCCGACTTCTGCTTCCAATATGGCCGCTGCTTGTTCTTCATGGGCCAGCGCCAGGTCCAGCTGCGAGCATAGATCCAGAGTGGGCCCCTGAGCCCTGATGCGCCCACCTTCTAGCACCACTAGCCAGTCTGCAAGCCGCGTGACCTCTTCAATATCATGGCTGACGAACAGCATCGGCAGACCGGTCTCACGCTGGACGGTTTGCAGGTGCCCCAAAATCTGCCGGCGATTGACCTGATCGATATTGGCCAGTGGTTCATCCAGCAGCAGTATCTGTGGGGCGCTGAGCAGTGCGCGTGCAATCGCCACCCGCTGTTGCTGGCCGCGAGATAGCTGCGCCGGCTCCTGGGGCAACAGCTCCTGCAGTTGTAACCAGTCACATACCTGCTCGCGGCTGGGGCCGTCGCTACGATGACGGCGGCGCAGAGCATAGTCGAGATTGTCGCTGACGCTGAGCCAGGGGAACAGCCTCGCATCCTGAAAAACGTAGCCGACCTGGCGCTGGTGAGTGGCTACCTCAGTGTTGTGGTCTAACCAGGTGTTAGCGCCGAAACGAATGGTGCTGCCAGCGGCCGGATGCTGCAGCCCAGCGACGCAGTTCAACAGGGTAGTCTTGCCGCTGCCACTGGCCCCGTATACAGCGGTGCAGGTGCGTGGCGGAATCACCGTGTCCAGGTCCAGGTTGAAGCCATTGCTGCGCTGCAGCTGGAGCTTGAGATGCAATTCGCTCATGACTGCAGACGCCAGTTGCCATCACCGCGTCGATACAACAGATATAACATGACGAACGAGAAGGCCATGAGGCCAGCAGCCAGCGCGTGAGCCTGCGCAAACTGCAGTGACTCGACCCGGTCAAACAGGGCGATTGACAGGACCTGGGTTTCACCGGGAATATTGCCGCCGATCATCAGTACGACGCCGAATTCACCCACCGTATGGGCGAAGCCGAGGCTGGCCGCCGTGATAAAGCTGTGACGACAGCTGGGCAGGATAATAGTCAGCCAGCGATCGCGAGCAGGTGCGCCCAGCACCGCGGCGGCTTCCAGTAGCCCGCGGTCCAATTGTCGAAACGCGGCCTGCAGCGGTTGTACTACAAAGGGCATGGAATAGAGGACAGAGCCTATGACTAACGCGCTAAAACTAAACGCCAGCCGTGATCCAGTGAGTTGCTGCCACAGCTGGCCCAGCGACGAGTCGGGGGCAAAGGCGATTAGCAGATAAAAGCCCAGCACCGTGGGTGGCAGAATCAGCGGCAGTGCTACCACCGCCTCGACTGCAGTGCGCCAGCGACTGTGCCCGTTGGCTAGCCACCAGGCCAGCGGTGTGCCCAGCACTAACAGCCACGCCGTGGTCACCGTGGCCAGTTTTATCGTTAGCCAAATGACGCCGAGTTCATTCATCGCTAATACCGGGGTCCAGATAACCGTCAGCAAGAATAATCTCTTGTGCGCGGTCGCTGGCCAGATACGTCAGAAAACGAGCCGCTAGCGCGTTCTCGTTGCCGCCATTGAGCAAGATGACCTGCTGATCGATGGGCTCGTGCCATTGCGCGGGTATAGGTAGGTAGTTTTCGGGTGCCATAGAGCGTGCGATGAGCGCCGCATCGGCGCCACCGCTGTACCAGAGCTGATAGGCCTGCAGAATATTGGTGCCGGTAATTACCTGTGGGCGGGTAGCTGATGGCAGTTTTTCCAGCACACTGGCGGCGGCCCGGCCGTAGGGCGCCAGGTGTGGATTGGCCACCGCCAGAGTCAGTTGCGGCTGACGTAATATAGACAATGGCCCTTGCTTAGCCAGTGCCTCCAAATGTGGTTGATAAACCAGTGCCAGTTGGCCGCGCGCGTAGGTACGGCGGCTTGCCGCCTCGGCCAGGCCATCACTGGCCAGGCGTGCGGGGGTGGCTACATCTGCCGCCAGCAGGATATCGAACGGCGCGCCGTGACGAATCTGTGCGTACAGCGCCCCGGTAGAGGCATAGCTGACTGCAATCTCCTGGTTGGAGGCCGGAAAATCCTGCAGCAGTTGCTCCAGGGTCGACCGAAAATTGGCAGCACTGGCAATGTGCAGGTCGGCGGCCGCGCCGGGCTGGGCCCAGAGCATGGCCAGCAGCAACCAAAGTGTCACTTTCATGGTGTGCTCGGCGATGAATCAGGCGCCAAGTATGGGGCATCGCTGACCTCTTGCACAATGTCGGCGACAGGGCTTATTCATCTGTCACTGCACCGCGGTGCGTGCGCAGCACCAGACGTCCACGCGACGGGCACCCTGGGCCAGTAGCACCCGACTGAGTGCCGTCGCCGTGGCGCCTGACGTCATGACATCATCAACAATTACCACATACTCGCCGTCAATACGGGCCCGGGTAGTGAACGCCGCGCGCATGCAACGGGCCCGCTCAGCGCGGTCCAGTCCTTCCAGCGCGGGGGTGGGTTGGGGGCGGCGACACAGCTGTGCATCGATTCGGAGCTGCCAGGGCCTGAGCTCCGGGTCCTTGGTCAATTGCAGCGCCAGCAGTTCGGCCTGATTAAAGCCGCGTCGCCACAGGCGACGCCAGTGCAGAGGCACCGGGAGCAGCCTGTCGGGTCGGCCATGTTGCTCAAGGCTGGCTGTGATGTCTTTTTGCAGCAGCGCTGCCAGCGTCGGTAAGTGGTCTAACCGACGCTGATACTTCAATTGTTTGATGAGATCGTCCACCGGATAGCGATACAGCCAGGGTGCCAACGCCTGTTGGTAGGGGGGTGTGGACTGCTGACAGCGACCGCAGGGCTGCGCTTGCAGGCTGCTTTGTGGATGCGGGTTGTGCGCAGAGAGCGCCAGTGGCTCTGCGCATATCGGGCAGCCGCCGCGATTGGCAGGCAGGTCGCTTTGGCAGTTACTACACAGGGCAACATCACGCTGACTGGGTTGACCGCAAAATTGGCACTCGCAGGGGGCTATGTGACGCAGACAGGCACGCCATAACTTGTTAACCATACACATCCTTGTGGGTTGACAGCTATTAGGCTCACGCTAAACTGTGAGGCTCCTCCTTACTATAGTTCAGGTTTGTCATGTCTGTGATTCGTAACGATTGGCAGCGCGCGGAAGTAGAAGCGCTGTTTGCCTTGCCGTTTAATGATCTGCTGTTTCAGGCGCAGACCTTACATCGCCAGTATTTTGACCCCAATGAAGTGCAGGTGAGTACGCTGCTGTCTATCAAGACGGGCGCCTGTCCCGAGGATTGTGCCTACTGCCCGCAGAGCACCCGCTTTGAAACCGGCCTCAGTGTTGAGCAGCTGATGGAAGTTGATAAAGTGCTGACACAGGCACGCGCCGCGCGAGAAAGTGGCGCGACTCGTTTTTGCATGGGTGCCGCCTGGCGCTCGCCCAAAGACCGCGACATGGAACAAGTGGTAGCCATGGTCAAGGGTGTGGTGGAGCTGGGTCTGGAAAGCTGTATGACGCTGGGCATGCTGACCGAAAGTCAGGCGCAGCAGCTGGCAGAAGCGGGTTTGGACTATTACAACCACAATCTGGACACCTCACCCGAGTACTACGGTGACATCATTACCACCCGCACCTACAAGGATCGGCTGGATACGCTGCATCATGTGCGCGAGTCCGGTATGAAGGTTTGTAGTGGGGGTATCGTGGGTATGGGTGAAACGGTTGGGGACCGCGCCGGGTTGCTGCAGCAGCTGGCCAATATGCCCAAGCATCCTGAAAGCGTGCCCATCAATATGCTGGTGCGTGTGCAAGGTACGCCGCTGGCCGACACAGAAGATCTGGACCCTATCGAATTTATTCGCACGATTGCTGTCGCCCGCATCATGATGCCCGAATCGCATGTGCGACTGTCCGCCGGACGTGAGGAAATGAGCGAAGAGATGCACGCGCTGGCCTACTTTGCCGGTGCCAATTCCATCTTTTACGGTGAGAAGCTGCTGACGACGCCCAATCCTCGTGCCAATAAAGATATGGACCTGTTCGGACGCCTGGGTATTAACCCTGAGCAGCGCGCGATGAAGCATGAGGACCCGCGTTTCTACGACGCTGCTGCTGGTTGATGAATGCTCTGCAGCTGCGTCTGCAACAGCGTTTGCAGGAGCGTCGCCAGCAGTCACTGTATCGTCAGCGCCTGACTCTGAGCTCACCTCAGGGCGCCGAAGTGCAAATAGGCACCGAGCGCCTCCTGTGTTTTTGCAGCAATGATTATCTGGGTTTGGCCAATCATCCGCAGGTCATCACCAGCCTGCAGGAAAACGCTGCACGCTACGGCGTTGGCAGTGGTGCCTCGCATCTGGTGGTGGGCCACAGTGGCCCGCATCAGGAGCTAGAGGAAGCCCTGGCAGAGTTTACCGGGCGTCCTCGAGCGCTGCTTTTCAGTAGTGGCTATATGGCCAATATCGGCATTATGGCGGCGCTGCTCAAGCGCGGCGATGCGGTTTTTGAAGATCGCCTGAATCACGCATCCTTACTGGACGGTGGACTGCTCAGTGGTGCTCGCCTGCAGCGCTTTCGTCACAACGACACCGATCACCTCAAGCAATTGCTGCAACAGCGCGCTGATGTCGAGGGCAAGCTTGTTGCCACTGATGGCGTGTTCAGTATGGACGGTGACAGCGCTCCGCTGGGTGAGCTGGCAACTGTCTGTGCCGAGCAGGGCGCGCTGTTGGTGGTAGATGATGCCCACGGCTTTGGGGTGCTGGGCGCTAATGGAGCCGGCAGTTTGGAGCAGGCAGGTTTGAGCGCCCGCGAAGTTCCCGTGCTGATGGGTACGTTGGGCAAGGCTCTGGGTACCGGGGGTGCTTTTGTGGCCGGTGATGAGGACTTGATTGAAGGCCTTATCCAGTTTGCCCGCAGCTATATTTACACCACGGCAATCCCCCCGGCGCTGGTAGCGGCGACTCTGGTTAGTCTGGAATTGCTCACCACAGAGGCCTGGCGGCGACCGCATCTGCAGCAGCTGATTGCCCGGTTTCGGGCCGGCGCTGAGCAATTGGGCTTACCCCTGATGGACTCGCAGTCGCCGATTCAACCGCTTTTGGTTGGCGACGCCGACGCGGCGCTGCGGTTGAGTGAAAAACTGCGTAGCGATGGCGTGTTGGTGAGCGCCATTCGACCGCCTACTGTTCACGCCGGCACCGCGCGTCTGCGTATTACCCTGAGTGCCGCCCACAACGAAGATCAGGTTGATCGCTTATTGGATGCCCTGCAACGCCATGCTTGATAAACCCCCGCTGTATTGCGAGCGTCTGGCCTGTTATCAACCCACTGAGCAAGAATTGGTGCTGTTGTCGGGTTGGAGCATGGATGCCGCGATGTGGCGACCGCTGTTGCCGCAGCTGCGGTCGCTGGCCAATATCACGCTCATTGATCTGCCGGGTACTGGCCGCTCGCCTGCCGCTGACTACGAATTACCGGGTTTGCTGGATGCCATACTCAAACGCTCGCCACACCGAGCCTACTATCTGGGTTGGTCGCTGGGTGGCAGTCTGGCTCTGGCGTTGGCCCGGCGGACTCCGTCGCGGGTTGCTGGGGTGTTGGCCGCAGCCACCAATCTGAGTTTTGTGGCAAGCGAAGATTGGCCCTGGGCTATGCCCGCTGCAGATTTTGAGAGCTTCTATGCTCAGGTTGAAAAGCGCGGGCAGCGCGCTCTGGGTCGGTTTGATCTGCTGCAGTCTTCTGGCAGTAGTCAGCAGCAGGCGTCTGTGCAGCACTGTCGCCAACTGCGCGGTGGCGTTGCTGCAGATGTCGATATGCCCACGTTGCTCAGTGGCCTGCGGTTGCTGCGGGCGCTAGACCACACCCAATTGATACCCGAGGTACCGTTGGCGTTCCTGTTTGCTGCCGACGATGGCCTGGTGCCAATGGCAGCGGCAGCGGCAGTGCAGGCGCGCCTTAAACCGTTAGCGGTCGAAGTGGCCGCGGATTGTAATCACCTGCTGCCGCTCTTCGCGGGTGACGACATTATTCGTTTGCTGGGGGTATTGGGTTGCAAGGCCCCGCCAGTGGTGCCAACCCAACGCGACAAGACAGCGGTGGCCCGCTCTTTTGGTAGCGCCGCTGCCAGTTATGACGGGGTTGCCGGGCTGCAGCGAGATATTGGTAACGCCTTGCTGGAGCGGCACTTGCCGCAGGTCAGCACGGGGGTGGCGACCGTATTGGATCTAGGCTGTGGCACCGGGTATTTCCGACAGGCGTTACAACAGCGCTGCCCACAGGCTACTTATTTAGGTATGGATCTGGCCGAGGGTATGGCCCGTCACGCGGCCCTGGAGTCCAGTGGCAGCGCCGCCTGGTTGGTCGGTGACGCCGAGGATATGCCGCTGGCATCCGGCTCTTTGCAGCTGATATTCAGCAACCTCGCCATACAGTGGAGCGAAAATTTGCCGCTGCTGTGCACTGAGCTGGCGCGGGTGCTGGCGCCTGGCGGTCGTGGCCTGCTGGCAACGCTGGGCCCTCAGACCTTGCGCGAGCTGCGCCAGGCCTGGTCAGTTGTCGACGGCCATGCTCACGTGAATCAGTTTGTACCTGTGCCACATCTAAAGCAGGCGCTGCAAGATGCCGGGCTGCAGATACTCAGTCTCGAGCAGGAGGACAGAGTTATGGTGTATCAACATGCGCGTGAATTACTGCGCGAACTCAAGGGCCTGGGTGCGCACAATGTCAACGCGGCGCGGCCTGCTGGACTAACCGGCCGGCGGCGACTGGAAGCGTTTTACCAGGCCTATGAAGATCAGCGCCGGGATAACGGTTTGCCGGCTACCTACGATGTCATTTATTTGGAGGTTACCCCCGCGCATGGCTAAGACTTATTTTGTGACCGGCACCGACACCGAAGTCGGTAAGACCGTTGTCAGTGCTGGGCTGTTATTGGCGGCCAAGGCCAGTGGATTACGCACCGCGGCGGTCAAGCCAGTAGCGGCGGGCTGCGACGAGCAAGGGCACAACGAAGACGCTTTGATGCTGCAGTCGGTGATCACCGAGCCTTTGAGTTATGAGCAGATTAACCCGGTGGCATTGCAGCCCGCGATCGCGCCGCACATTGCCGCGCAGCAGATCGGTCGGCAATTGTCAGCCGCACGACTGGCAGGATTTTGTCGTGGGGTTATGTCCAGTCAGGTCGATTGGGTAGTGGTCGAAGGTGCCGGTGGCTGGCGCGTACCGCTGAACCCGCGGGAGACCCTGGCCGACCTCGCTGTGGTACTGCAGACACCAGTGATATTGGTAGTCGCGATGCGTCTGGGTTGCATCAATCATGCGCTGCTAACGGCCGAGGCTGTGCGCCGCGACGGCTTGCCGCTGGCTGGCTGGGTGGCCAATTGTGCGGGCCCCCGTATGGATTCTTATGACGACAATTTGGCAACGCTGCAACAGCTTTTGCCGGCTCCACTGCTCGGTGAAGTGCCGCATTTGACCCCGCTAGACCTCGATAAGGTGGCCGAAAACCTGGACATATCCAGGTTGAACTAGGTCACGTTTTAGACAATCCCTGTATGTAAGTTAGCGCTTGCATACCTCAAATCCCAATAAATACAGAAAATATGAATTTCCGGTCTGAGCGCGCTCCCGTATTTCGGCCAGATTTCACCATTGACTTGCCGTTTCCCCCTAGTCACTATGTGTTCGCCGTTAACATTTTGCCTGGCATGGCGGGTCTGCTACCCGCAACGCGCCGGCACAAGTAAACCAGTGAGAGGAAGATCATGCCTAACTATACAGTGCCGCAGCGCGACGTAAGCTTTGTGCTGAACGAATTACTAGACGCGGAAGCGTTTTACAAGACACTGCCCGGGTTCGAAGATACTAGCGCCGACTTGATTAACGCCATTGTTGCAGAGGCGTCCAAGTTCAGCGAAGAGGTATTGGCACCGCTCAACGAGAGCGGTGATGAAGAAGGCTGTCAGTGGAGTGAGGAGGGCGTGGTGACACCCGCCGGATTCAAAGACGCTTACCAGCAATACGTGGATAATGGTTGGCCAGCGCTGAGCGCGCCAGAGCAATGGGGAGGTCAGGGTATGCCTGGACTTCTGGGCATCGTTAATAGCGAGCTGATTGGCACCGCAAACTGGTCCTGGTCGATGTACCCCGGCTTAAGCATGGGTGCCGTGCGTACCGTCATGGAGCACGGCAGCGACGCTCAGAAACAGGATTATCTAGGCAAGCTGGTCAGTGGCCAGTGGAGCGGGACGATGTGTCTGACCGAGTCCCATTGTGGCAGCGACCTGGGCCTACTGCGCACCAAGGCAGAGCCGCAGGCGGATGGCAGCTACAAGGTCTCCGGTACCAAAATATTCATCTCCGCCGGCGAACATGATTTGGCCGAAAACATTGTACATATCGTCCTTGCGCGCCTGCCAGATGCACCGGCGGGCGTTAAAGGCATTTCTCTGTTCATCGTGCCCAAATTTCTGCCCGATGCCGATGGCAATGTCGGTGAACGCAACAGCCTGCAATGTGCTTCGATAGAGAAGAAAATGGGTATCAAGGCCTCTGCCACCTGCGTAATGAACTTTGATGAGGCTACCGGCTACCTGATTGGTCCGCCCAACCGCGGCCTCAATTGTATGTTTACCTTCATGAATACCGCCCGTCTGGGTACCGCCGTGCAGGGCGTTGCTCACGGTGAGCTGGCCTATCAGGGCGCGCTGGCCTATGCCCGCGAACGTCTCGCCATGCGCAGCATCAGCGGCCCCAAGAACCCCGATGGTCCGGCCGACCCGATTATTGTGCACCCGGACGTGCGCCGTATGCTGCTGACCCAGAAGTCACTGGCAGAAGGCAGTCGCGCCTTTGTTTACTACCTGGCGCAGTTGGTAGATGTGGAGACCCACGGTGATGAAGAACGCGCCAAGTCCGCATCGAACCTTATGGATCTATTGACGCCGATTGCCAAGGCTTTTATTACCGAGACCGGTTTTGAATCTGCTAACTATGGGGTACAGGTGTTTGGTGGCCATGGCTTTATCAAAGAATGGGGCATGGAACAGATCGTGCGCGACGCTCGCATTGCCACGCTGTATGAAGGTACTACAGGCATTCAGGCTCTCGACCTGATCGGTCGCAAAGTATTGGGTAGCGGTGGCAAGCTGTTGTTGGGTTTCACCGAGCAAATTGAACAGTTCTGTGATGCCAGTACCGACCCTGCTGCCGCAGAATTTGTTGACCCACTGAAAGCCTACTGTAAAGACTGGGTAGACCTGACCATGAAGATTGGTGAGGCAGCCATGGCCAATCCCGATGAAGCTGGTGCGGCAGCGGTCGACTATCTGATGTATTCAGGTTACGTGACCTTGGCCTACTTCTGGGGACGCATGGCAGTGCTGGCGCAACAGCAGCTGGCAGCAGGTAGCGACGAGAAGGATTTCTACGAGGCCAAGGTTCATACCGCGCGCTTCTACTTCGAACGCTTGTTGCCGCGTACTCTGTCACATAAGCAGGGTGCTTTGGCTGGCTCTGCCAACTTGATGGATATGGACGAGGCGCTGTTCTCATTCTGATCAGCTAGTCTGGGCGGTGGTATTGCTGCCGCCGCCCGATTTACCCCGCCGAAGCTGTTCAGAGTACCGCGATAGCCTTTAACAGGGCATCTGTCCGGTTTTCGTGTGCCTTTATTGCGTTTGAAAGGTGACATCACTGCCGGCTGGTAGCAGAATAGGCGCATGGAAGAACCCAGACTATCCCCAGAAGATCAGGCCAAAGTAGACGCGTTTGTTAGCAGCGGTCTCAACTCGGTGGAACGCAAACCATTTCGGCCTATCAGACTAATGTTGTTCCTGATTGTGGTAGTGAGTGGCCTGAGCTTTATGAGCCTTTTGTTGGCCGAATGGGCCGGGGTTTACTAGCTAAAACCCTCTGGTATAGTAGCTTTCCGCGCAGTTCACGGTGTGTGGCGCAGCCTGGTAGCGCACTTCGTTCGGGACGAAGGGGTCAGAGGTTCGAATCCTCTCACACCGACCAAATACCTTATCGGCAATGGCAGAAATCCCCTAAAAGCCCTGATATACAGGGTTTTTTATTGCCTGCTGATTATTGTAACGTCTGAAGCTGTATGCCAACATACCCCCATCCTCGGGGGTATTTGAGGGGGTACCAGCCACATCACGGCCACAGATACCCCCAAATAGCCTCCTGAAGCCCATACGGAGGGCGTTTCAATGAAGCTCAAAGCTATTCAGGCTAAAGAGGCCAAAGCCAAACAGAAGCCCTACAAGCTTGCTGACGGCAGAGGTATGTATCTCTTAGTTAATCCCAGTGGCTCCAAGTATTGGCGGCTCAAGTACCGCTATGCAGGCAAGGAGAAAGTTCTCGCGCTGGGCGTTTATCCAGAAATATCACTGGCCAGAGCCAGAGAGAAGTGTGACGAGGCCCGAGCCTTGTTGGACAGGGAGATAGACCCAAGCACCGCTCGTCGTCAGAAAAAGATAACCGACAAGCACGAAGGTGATAATACATTTGAGTCTGTGGCCGAGGATTGGTTTAGGACAAAGATGGAAGGAAAGTCCGAAAGCTACACGGATAGAACGAAGCGTCTTTTGAAGAATGACCTTTATCCCGCGCTTGGGAAGCGACCCATAAACCACATCGAGCCGCCTGAGTTGCTGATGGTGCTCAGGAAAGTGGAATCGCGCGGTGCTGTGGATATGGCGCATCGTGCTAAACAGACCGCAGGCCAGATATTCCGATTCGCTATTGCTGCTGGTATTTCTGAACGCGACCCCAGCGCCGACCTGAAAGGCGCACTCAAATCCAGAACCAAGACACACTATGCGTCTATCACCGAGCCAAAGGATGTAGGCAGACTACTGATTGCTATAGATGCCTTTCAGGGAACGCCTGTAGTGAAAGCAGCTCTCCAACTGTCGCCCATTTTGTTCCAGCGCCCAGGAGAAATAAGGAACATGGAATGGGAAGAAATTAACTGGGAGGATGAGCAGTGGGAGATTCCAGCGATAAAGATGAAGATGGCGCAACCACACATCGTTCCTCTGGCAACGCAGACTATCGGCATACTAAAAGAACTCCACAGACTGACGGGGCGGGGCAAGTATGTGTTTCCTTCGGCCAGAGGTGCCAGCCGTCCTCTGAGTGACAACGGGGTACGGGTAGCACTGCGAACCATGGGTTATGACAACGAGACTATGACCCCGCATGGCTTCAGGGCGATGGCACGAACGATCCTTGATGAGGTGCTGCACTACCGAGTGGACTATATTGAACATCAACTTGCTCATGCGGTGAGGGATGCGAACGGCAGGGCGTACAACCGTACCAGTCACCTAAAAGAGCGCAGGGTAATGATGCAAGGGTGGGCTGATTACTTGGATTTACTCAAGAGCGAAGCAAGCGGTAGCAATGTGGTTACAGCACAGTTCAAGAATTCGGAGGGTGAGCTATGAGAAAGATCAAAGACAGCCCACTAGAAATTTCCCAAAATACCTCTATGACCGAGATGGAGGCAGCCATCGCTGATAGACAAAGTATGATCGAGGCAATTATGGAACTTGCTGCTTTTCAACTAGAGAGACAGATCATTCCCGAGAGTATTTTGTCTCGATTAGGAGCGGCGGCAGATTTACTGAATAACGAGGTAGATGCGTTGGAACAAGTGACGCTGCTTCACTAGCTGATACACTCGAATTGCAGCGCCTAGCATGGCCCGCGAAAAGCCGTTCCCTTAACGGTCTGGCGCTGTATCTAGTTTAAGGACTGCACTTTAGGGAGTGTTCAATGCACGGTTCTAAGCACCAATTGGAATTGCCTGATTGGTTTTCTCTCGAAAAATATGATTTTGCCAGCGACCTTGAATGTTGGCAGTGGGCGTACCTTTTGGAGCAAAGGAGTTCTCTTATTTGGTACCTGCAAGGGCGAAAAGAAGGCAGGAGTGGTCTGGATTGGACTAGTGCGCTAGAACGTAGATTCAAAGAAATTCTAGAAGAATTGGATGAACTTGGTAATGGCGCACCTTTCAATGCAGAAGCGTCGCTACCAGAGGAGACGATTTTTCACCCCTGGGATATAAAAAGTACCGTTGACCCGCTGTCGGTCGGGGCATTGGGGTCGTTGTGGGGTGACATGCAAAGCGACAAGAATGTGGCCCAATTCAAAAATTTTCTAAAGACATATGATGATCATCCAGCTTCATTTCTAGAGGCACGAGAATACTGGAAACTTTCGCGTAGGGATGCTGACGAGGTGCTCTCGAAAATTGATTGGTATGGTGATGAATGGCACGAGTTCTATCACCTGCATGCGATTGTTGACATAGGAGCTTCAGAAGACAGGCTTCTTGAGGATTTTACAAAATATATAAGAGCACAAAAAAAACGATTGCAGCTTGCGACTGTGCCAAGTAAGAAATTTGGCAAATCTGAAAGACAGAGGTGGCATCGGCGACGAGTTTTGCCTTACTTGGATCTAACGCTGTGGTGTGAATTTGCCGCAATACCGATTACTCAGCATCAACTTGGCACCGTTCTTTTTCCAGACGACATTGATATTTCTCCCAGTGAAGTGATTCGAAAAACTATACGACCGCTGGCGGATATGCTTACCAGCGATTCCTTTATCTATGCTCTGAGGAATCAAAATTCTAATAAAGGACGGTAACCGGAAAAATTCTACGTAAGAAAAATTCCGGAAGTTTTTGGAGGGAAATCTCTCCCTCGTTTACTCAAAAAATATGTGAATAATTAGTAGCCATGTCTATAACAACGTCCGAGGAGGACACTCGACATGGCACTACAACCAACTATCGACAACGCTGTATTGCGCTGGCCAGAAGTGGCCAAAATCGTACCTATCAGCAGAAGCCATGCGCACGCGCTGGCGGCTCAGGGCAAATTTCCTAAACCCATAAAATTAGGCCCCAGAGCCTCTGGTTGGCTGGAGAGCGAGATAAACGAGTGGCTGGCCCAGCGAATCGCTGATTCCCGACCGGATTCTCAGAAAGTTGTGGGTGCAGTATGAAAACCCGCGACCGAATCGACCCTCATTACTTTGCAGAAACAATGGTCAAGCTATGGGGCGACCCTGCATCTCGAACCAGCACTGAGTGGCGCTGGGAAAGTCGTGGAACCATAGCGCCCCCTGTCAGAATCAATAATCGGAAGTACCGTCCGCGATCCACTGCGAAGAAAATTCTAGCAGAATAAAAGAACCCCCAACCCCGTGAGATAGGGCTGAGGGCAGCGGTGCGGAAACCGTATTTTAACGCCAGATAGCTTTATCTCCAAATAAACCAATGGAGATAGTAGAAATGAAAAATCCAAATGAACTGATGAGCGAGCCATACCTGATCGAGCGCCAGACAGGCACGTTCTACAGGCTGATAGGAGTGTCCGAATCGGAGAACCCTGCTATCGGCAAAGAGATAGACCTAGCGCAAGGCATGTCTCTGGAGCACTTATTTAACGAGCAGGGAGTTCGCTACTGGCACGTTGAGTGTATCGAGGAGGGCGAGCTGCACATGCGATTCTACTCTTACGAAAGCGCAGTGGAGCGGTGGCATGCACTTCCGGTAATCGAGTGGGAAAGAAAAGCTCGGCACATGGAGGCGTGCATAGCTAAAAAGCCGTCAGAGGAAAGGAGGCACGAGCTGTGGCAGCACTACGGCCTAAACTCAGAAGTTTCAGACGGCTTCACTGATCCTTGTGACGGTGTTCCCTTTTAGCATGCCAATGGATATTAGCATTGAAGCAATCGCCCAAGCACTGCTGGGCGAACCTAATGCCAAACTGTCGAGCAAGTCGGAGCTTCGCTTTGGCAATCGCGGAAGTCTTTCTGTAAACCTTGATGATGCTTGCTGGTTCGATCATGAACAGTCTATGGGCGGTGGCCCTGCTGATCTGGTGATGTTTGCAAAAGGCGGCACATTGGCCGAAGCCATGCGCTACTTATACGGCGACAACCGCGCACCAGTGACCAGACAAAAGCCGAAACCAAAGCCAAAAGCTGAGAGCAGCACGTTCCGCTATGCCTGCGAGCTATGGAAAGGCGCTGACAGGGCCGATAGCACTGTGGCGGCGCACGACTATGCCAAGCGTAAGCAAATAACATGGGCGGCTGGAGCGGGCAGGACACGGGCTAGCGGGCGCGTAATCGGCAAGGGTTCAGACTGTATTGTTTTGCCACTTCGCACCTGGAGTGATGAGCTGACGGGGGTCGAAGTCATTAACGTCGAGGGCGCAAAGCAAACATTCGGACGCAAAGGCGTCTTGCAGCTTGGCAACACGCGCAACACGGCGATCCCAATATACATCACTGAAGGCTGGGCCGATGCCGTGGCGACATGGAAATACTTTGGCGATGTTGTGGTGGTTGCAGTGTTTGGCATTGCAAAGCTGGATAGCACGGCACTGGAGCTGGATAAAATCTATCCCGAGCGGGAACTAATTATTGTGCGCGATGAGGTGCGGAAATGCCCATAAAGGAAATGCACATGACCGAAGGGGCAAAGGATATAGATGAGTTCATTCGCAGCGGTGGCACACCACCTGAGCCAGTGCCGTCATCAATAGCCCAGCCTGAAGTCGCTGCCGGAAAACGGCAGCCATCCGACCTCGCAAAGGATGTTATGGCCGAGTTCAAACAACTGGAACCGCTGGAGCAGGTGCTGCAATTAAAGGACTATGCCAAACGCATGGGCATCACCGTTGGAGACATGCGGAAAGTGGTCTCGCAAACAGAATCGGCAGAGCCACAGCCCAATGTTGACGTTGTAGAAAGACTGGAGCCAGTAAGCTACCCGGTATCGGGTCTCGACCTAGCTAACGAAATTCGAGAAAAGCTCAACACCTACGTTTTCCTGCCGGAACTCGACTCTGTAGCAATCACGCTATGGGCAATTGGCAGCTATTCGCTGGACAAGTTCCGAGTGTTCCCGAGGCTGCATATTCACAGCCCTGAGAAGCGGTGCGGCAAGTCCACCTTATTAGAGACTCTTGAGGCGTACTGCTACCGCTCCTGTATAACATCAAATATCACAGCGGCAGCAATGTTCCGCATTATTGATGGCTACCAACCGACCCTGATTATTGATGAGGTAGATAGCTTCCTCGCAGGCAATGAAGAAATGAGAGGCGTCATCAACAGCGGTCACACCCGTAGAACAGCTTTTGTTATCCGCACCCAGGGCGACGACTACGAACCCAAGCGTTTCAGCACATGGACACCTATGGTTCTGAGCGGCATTGGCGAAGTGCCGGAAACGATTGCAGACCGGTCTATCCGAATCAGTATGCGGCGAGCGAAGGGTGCCGAGAAACCTAACAAACTGCCCCTAGATCATTTCGACTCTGAAACAGAGGTTCGACGCCGCTTACTGCGCTTCGCACAGGACAATAGTTTTACCGCTGTTCAGATACCTGAAATCGAAAATTCCCGCGCTATGGATAACTGGTCGCCACTGTTCGCTATCGCAGAAGCAATCGGAGGCGAATGGCCTAGCTTGTGCAAGTCAGCCTACATCGCAGCCACACAAGTAACGGAAGCGGAGGACGATTCAATCACTGCGCTACTGCTGACCGATATTCAGGAAATATTTAGCCAGAACGGAGGCAAGATATTTTCCGCTGAACTAACTAAGTCACTGGGCGAACAAGCAGACCGACCTTGGTCTGAGTGGGGGCGAACTGGCAAACCGATCACCCAGAACGGTTTAGCCAACATGCTGAAGCGTTTCAATATCAAGCCGGTTCAAGTCCGAATCGGAGAGGTCAAAAAGCGCGGCTACAAGCTGGTTCAGTTCTCTGATGCCCTATCTAGGTACGTTCAGAGTGGTACAACGGTACAAGCCAGTGAATACGCGGCCTCCAGCCAATCTCAAAGTGGTACAGAAGAAATAGTGTACCACCCTGAAAATGCCCCGCAGCCCAGTAAAGACGAGGGTTGTACCACTGTACCACTTGAAACAGGCCAAAAAGGGGAGTGTTTCTAATATGGACGTCACTTCTATCGTTTATAAATTGCGCGCAGAGGGCGTCCGGCTATTTCCGAGAGGCGATAAATTGCTGGCAGTCCCACAGGGTAACGCGATCACGGATGAGCAGCGGGCGCTGATCAAAGCCAACCGCGAGACCCTATTAGCCGAGGTCAGCAAGACATGGCAGCCGGCGCAGGTTATCGACTTCCTTACCGGGTGCGAGATTGTTCCCGAAGACGCGAGATTTATTCTGGATCACCTACCAACTGATCGCCGCGCCAGAATTGCGACCTTGAATAACTACCGTGCGGTCTGGATTGACGCATCAACTAACGAGCCAGTTCCACACAAGAAAGAAAACGCCGGACGATTAGCGGCGAACACATGGCTAAGGACTGTATGCAGGGGTAGTGATTGTGGGTAAAAAGACTATTGGTATAACCGTGCCTGCCGAGGCGGACGAAGACCTGGAAGTGGCTTTGTCACGAGCGATGATGCGCCCTAGCTTTAATGGGGGTGGGTTTTGGTTGAGTTAGCCAAATTAGTTAGGGTGGATTGAGATGAAAATGACCGTAGAGGACTGTTTAGCACTGGATGCCAATCTTTTGGCCAAAGATGGCTGGTTTCGCTGCTCAACCAGGGGCAACATTACCTGGACTAATGGCAACAGTATTTCCCTGTCCTACCGCAAACCACACCTGCACCTGTCCTACACCAGTGGCGGAGAGCCTATGCGGCAGACTATTCATGTTGTAGCGGCACCCTGCCATTATGGTGGGGTACGGCATTACTTCACCTGTCCCAGTTGTCAGAACAGGCGGTACAGGCTGCGGCTGGGCGCGAGTGGCTTCTATTGCCGCCATTGCTATCGACTGCCCTATTATAGCCAACAGTGCGGCGATCTGGATGGCCTGATACACCAAAAGCACAAGGTAGCAGCCAAGCTGGAGGACAGTGATAGACCCCCAATACGCACTGCTACCAGGATGCGGCTGATTAACCAGTTATGTGCGGCAGACGACAAGATAAACAAAGCCTTTGCAGAGCGGTTCGGTCCGCAAACCGCTAGACAGTTTGGTTTCTACTAAGCAGGTACGGGGAAAGCAGTTATACATCTAAAGTATCTTACTTTTGGTTGGCATTTTTACTGCCCAGCGTTTTCACACAGCCTCGCCTAGGAGAGGTCATAAGCGGTATGTGACTCTGAAGGCAGCGTATTACTCGCAGCGGCTATTATTCTGCCTGTCGCTGGGAAAGTATCCGAATAACTGATTTAATGCCCCAACGACCCAACGACCCAACGACCCAACGACCCAACGACCCAACGACCCAACGACCCAACGACCCAACGACCCAACGACCCAACGACCCAACGACCCAAGACTGCTATTGTCACAGGCTTATTTACTCGACCTGGAGTTTAAGAAACGGGTAGGACAATTACAGAACCAGCATAGCTCAAGTTCCATAAAGATATGCGCGGAGTTAGCCCTCAAAATGCAGAACCAGTCCCGCCGGACAATACAGGCTCTGGCGAACATGAAGAACCCGAATAAGGCGATATTCATCAAGCAGCAGAACAACGCCGTTAACCAACAGATCAACAATGATTCAGTAGAAGAAAAAAATATCCCGGAAACGAACTAAACGAGGCGGACAATGAGCGAGCGGTGGACAGAGGAAAGACGCCAGCGGCAATCGGAGCTGATACGGAGTTGGAAGCCCTGGGAGTCCTCAACGGGGCCAAGATCCGCGGTAGGAAAGAGTGGGTCGGCGCAGAACAGCTTTAAGACTGGGGCGCACACTGCCGAGTTGCGGAGAATTATGAACTTGCTGGCTGAGCAAGGAAGGCTTCTAAGAGAAGTACCTACTGACGTTTAGGTTAGCTAGATGTAATAACCAATACTTGATATAGCAGGCGAAATTGCGGATCTCGTCACAAATTGACTGTATAGACAACCAAACAGGAAGAAACCCAGCCGTAAAGGGGTAGAATCGGTTTTAATCTAAGCTTAATTTTTTGACCCACTAAACTCTTCTCTGAACGGTTGAATCTAACAAGCATATTGATTTGGTCCGAGACTATGGGGAGGTACTTCGTTGATTTTCAGCTCGAACACATTCTTGTTCTATTTTATACCCCTCTTTCTAGCGGCATATTTCTTACCGAAGCATCAACACAATAGAAACAAAGTACTTCTGGCTTTTAGCCTAATTTTTTACGCTTGGGGAGAGCCCGTATATGTTTTTTTGATGGTAGGCTCGATTATTTCCAACTGGTATCTAGGACGGAAAATTGGCGTCGCCAACTCCCAACGCGCTAAGAAGAATTGGACTGCCTTAGCACTGATACTTAATCTAAGCTTCCTCGCCTTTTTTAAGTACGCATCCTTTCTACTAGATTCACTTGGCGTTGTGCCGCTTTTCAGCAGTAGCTACACCAAATTTATACTTGATCTTCCACTACCGGTAGGTATTTCTTTTTACACCTTTCAGGCTATGTCATATGTTATAGATGTCTACCGCGGAAAGTTTCGCTATGAGAAAAATCTATTAGATCTAGGCACATATATTTCAATGTTCCCTCAGTTAATAGCCGGGCCTATCGTTCGTTACGAACAAATAAAAGAGGAGCTTCACCGCGTAAATACCAATTACGGCACAATAGCCGATGGCGCTCGACTATTTGTGATTGGATTATCGTTCAAAGTTTTACTGGCAAATACTTTCGCGAAAGACGCTGATTTCGTTTTCGCACTAGATGCACTTCAAGTCTCGCTGGCGCTTTCTTGGCTAGGAGCCATTTCATACAGCTTCCAAATTTACTTTGATTTCGCTGGCTATTCACTAATGGCAATCGGTTTAGGTCGCATAATTGGATTTTCATTTCCTATTAATTTTAATAGACCTTACGTATCAACAAGCATCACAGAGTTTTGGCGGCGATGGCATATTTCACTGTCCAGTTGGTTTCGCGACTACTTATATATTCCACTTGGCGGTAACAGGCGAGGAGCAATTTCAACCTATATTAATTTGTTTCTAGTTTTTTTCCTGTGCGGTTTGTGGCATGGCGCGGCATGGAACTTTGCTATCTGGGGATGTTTCCACGGTCTTTTTTTGATAACTGAACGGTTTTTCAAAAAATTTAACATCCACGTCCCCAAAATTATTTTACATAGTTACACGTTAATCGTTGTCATCATTAGTTGGGTTATATTTCGCAGCGAATCTTTCTATCAAACACAAGGACTGCTAGCAGCAATGATTGGGCTGAATGCCAATCCAGCCTATATAGGTCTTCAGATATTCAATACAAGCTATATCGTGATGGCAGTTGTGGGCGCATTCGTATCTACGCTACACGTTAATCTAGACTTTCCACCTGCGTTAAAGTCCGCGTCGCTCACTAATGCTATCTATTTGGCAATCTTCTTAGCCTGCGTTCTATATTTGATAGTTGGAACACACAATCCCTTTATCTATTACCGATTTTAGTGAAATTGAATAGTAAATAATATGAAGTACAAGATTCGAATATATGTGGCTATTTTATTATTATCTTTCCCTGCATTTCTGACTGTTGTGTACCCAAGTCTGAGCGGCGACTCGAGAGTCGAACTGCGAGAACTTCAAAATATTCCCAGCTTACCCACAGGATTCTGGACGCTTCGTCGATGGCCGTCGCAATTTGATCAGTTCACATCGGATCGCTTTCCTTTTAGAACAGATTTAATTCGATTTATCGGCAATATTTTCTACACAATGGATATATCGATATCGCCGGAAGTTTTGATTGGCTCCCAAGGGTGGCTGTTCCTAAGGAAGACCTCGGATGTTCTAGATGAATCTCGCGGCGTCAAAACCCTCGCGCCTTCACAAGTTACTGCATGGGCAGCGAGCTATATACACAGAAAAGAACAACTCCAAGAACAGGGGATAGAACTACTGCTAGTTATCGTGCCGAACAAACATACAATCTACCCTCAGTTTATGGGCAAAAGCAATTTCCTGGTGGGGCCGACCATTACAGATCAAATAGTAGCGAAGCTCGATGAATTTCAAACTGAAGGAATTGTTGATCTGCGAAGCGTGCTCAGGGAGAAAGCCAAATCCGAACAGATATATGGTAGATACAACACCCATTGGAATGATCGCGGAGCTTACTTTGGGTATCGAGAAATCATCAAAAATATTCCTAATAGTCACCAAATTTTGGAGGAGCAGCTTAACTTCCAATCCGGGCAGGTTGTTGGTGGCTTAACAAGGCTAATTGGACAATCCGAGTTAACCGAAGAATCACAAGTTCTGATTGGCGACGAGTCAAATCCATCATTTGAATTCAATGCTCTAGCCCAGAAGGAAAATTTCAGGACGACCGGATTTATAACCGAAACAACCCTAACGCATTTGCCGAGAGCAATATTTCTATGTGACTCAAATACCGATCAGTATCTATATAAGTATCTAGCCCCTTCTTTTCACGAAGCATTGTTTGTACACCATAAAGGCATGAAGTTTGACCAAGAACCTATAGACAGCTTTCAACCAAATTACGTTGTGTACATAATCGTGGAGCGACTCATTCCTTATAGCCTAGACTAGACGCCAACTTTGTTGGCATAGCCTGAGCATAGAACTTCGACACAGTCA
This sequence comes from Candidatus Litorirhabdus singularis, assembly GCF_026262625.1. Taxonomy (GTDB): domain Bacteria; phylum Pseudomonadota; class Gammaproteobacteria; order Pseudomonadales; family Halieaceae; genus Litorirhabdus; species Litorirhabdus singularis. Next base: position 582,653 of record NZ_SHNN01000001.1, on the reverse strand, counting down.
CCTCTATGTCATCCCCAATCAGCATTTTCTCGCCGGTACAGCGTGTAAGTACAAGCATGTTCAACCCTCCGTGGTGTATGCCTGAGCTTAAGTGTAGGTGAGATTCCCGCTGTTTTACCGTTGTAGCGATAAATGGCTGAAATGGATTGGTGAAAGCTCGATGCGTTCATTACATATCTACTTCATATCGCCTGCTGGAAAGGCTCTCCGCTTGTCAGTATATTTTACAAATCCCTGTTTTCTACTAAGCCTAAACGCGCTAAGTTGTTGATTTGTATCAGTGGGCATAAATCTTGCGTTGAGATGATGGATAGACGCAGATGAGTGCGTGAATTTTTAATCTTGAGGCATAAGAAATGAGAATAACAAAGACAGTTTTGGTTTTACTTGCGGCTGCGGTGTTGCCGTTACAGGGGAATGCTGCTCTTTCATATAACTACGACATCGAGTGGGAGTTGGTAGAGACAAATAGTCGAATTTACAGCTACCCTAACAATCCTTTCCCCTTCGACGAGTTTGAGAGAGACCCTGTAAGCAGCAGCCTCCTCAACGCGTACGCCGAGACCAGTGCGTCGCGGGTCAATGGTAATGTTTCGCTTTACACAGAATTCAGGCGAATCGGCGGGAATTTTGGTTATGCGTATGCATCTGTCGCTGGCAAGTTCGTAGTGCCAGAAACCGTTGAAAACTTCACTACTATAAACGCATTTTTAGACGTACTGGTGACCCCTAATGGTGGGGAGCGCCAGCAAGTTGCTTTTATCGCCGCAGAGCGTTGGAGCGACGATTTTATGGGCGTAGGAGAGATACCACAGGACGAACCAGCCTACTGTGGGGAATCCATATTCGGGGCTTGCAGTGCCCTTTCTCCCACAGTTAATCAGTATCTTTTCGCTCCAGGGCAGGAAGTATACTTTATATTCAGTAGCCTATTGTTCTCAGGTCTTGAGAACACGATCGCCTCGAAGTCGATGGATATAGAACTTTCAACACAGTTCCCCATAAGCCAAGTCCCCATCCCCGCAGCTGCATGGCTATTCGGTTCTGCCATACTTGGATTGATCGGAGCAGCAAAGCGCAAGAAAGCCTGATATAGACTGCGTTCTACTAGCCTGCATGTGCGGGCTTTTTATTTCCTGCCATTCTGACGAGTACACTTAGCTCTTGGGGGTATATATGGGGGTATATGTAGAATTAATTATAATAAATCTTATATATAACAATTAGTTAAGGAATCTATTCAAGCCATCTCACACCGACCAATGAAATCAATGACTTAGCCCCCGCTCTCGCTTCTCAGTTCTGCCATTCATTCTCGGGATTCCACTGATGCATCCATTTATAGCTCCGGAGCAGCGGACGGCAGATATTTCGCAGTGGTCGCCCTACCGGAAGGCTGAATAGCAGGCACCATCAGTGTATATCTTCTCCACTCTGAGCCACCTCCAACTTCGCGAAAGCTACTTTTAACGCACCAAAGCTGGCTCCCAACCGTCTGAAGTTAGCCGGCTGGATGTTGCAATAGAGGTGAAAGCGGTCGTTAGCTCAATCCTGTAATCCGACGTCCCTGGTGTCTGCTTTCGCCAAGGAGCGGTCTTCGGTTTATTCTTGGTATCGCAAAATCAACGTCTAGTTGTTGCCTTTTAGGAATCCGAATAATCAGCGCGAATAGTCTCTAGCAGATGCTTTGCGTAGTGGATGTGGCCGTCTTTACCAAGGTGCAATGTGTCAGGCATCTCGAATTCGTCATAAATTTCAGCTGAAGTGAACCACTGCGAAGTTTCTACGAGAGTGCACTGCCCCTCGCCAGCGATGTCTCGGACTACCTGACGATAATCTTCATAGGTAGTGCCTTCTGAAGAAGTACGGTGGTCATAGTCAAAGCCCGACATCAATGGGGTGGCACAAAATATTTTTTGCTTTGCAATTCGATCTATACGATTAAGCAATGTGAGGTAGTGATTTCGATACTGTTCTATTGAAGACGACCCCCAGATGAAATCATTCGCACCCAGGGTAATCCAGATTGCAGTGCCACGTTCGTCTCCTTGAGTAAAATTTATCCCGCCATCAACCCGCTGTGCATTGGCTGATGCGATGGTGTTGCCAGAGCGAGACAAGTTGACTACGCGCAGCCCTTGCTCTGCGATGAGATGAGCAGTTGTCATACTGTAGTCACAATACGGCTGGTGTAAAGAGGCCATACAGCCAGCCATAATGCTGTTGCCAACAATTATTAGCGTGCCAGGTAGCTGTAGCGTTGGATTCTCTTTGGGTGATGCCGTGGGAGCTGCAGTTGCTGAATGACCACTGATGCCACTGTTGCCTCCGCAGCCACCAAGCATTACGGTGCTGGTTATGCAGAGAAATGAGATTGCTACGTACTTCGATAGCGTGGACATGTGCGCTTCCCTCAAGTCATATAATTATTCTAATATGATTGGCTGAAAGGTTATCAACAATCATTGACTCAGGTCACCTCCTTACGAGTTAAACAACCATGGATTTTCACATCTTAGCATGTCACCTAAGGGGTTTTGTTGAGGCAGTCACACACTAGAAATTTCTATCAATAGTTCCAGAACGGAACGGCAGAAATGACCTGATCTAGCCCAGACCGTGATCTAACAACCGCAAGGCTGACGACTTTTCTCTGCCAGTCCGTGCCTCTTGCAGTTGTCTGACCCATCACTACAGCGAAGACCTTATTGCGATAATGGCGTCAAATCTCGAGGGGTAGAGGCCCTTTCTGATACCAGCTAAGGGCAGCTCTGTGATGCAGGAGTTTGGCAGTTAGCTTAATCCAACCTTCCGATCCCGGCGTAACAAGTGTCTGCAAAGGGAAACAGCAATGAGTGAATACAGAGTAGAGTTGGTGGAATTGAGCCATACCCACAGTCACGGAGCCTGTAATGACTGATCTGCGTTTAACAGCGGAGGACTTCGCCAGCATGGAGAGCCGTTTTCGGGCTACGCTGGCAAACTCACTCACCGGCTATAAGCCGGCAAACCTGGTTGCGACCTGCAGTGACGATGGCCAGACCAACGTTGCTATCATGAGCTCTGTAGTACATCTGGGCTCCCACCCCCCTTTATTGGCCATTGTCATCAGGCCAGACTCGGTGGAGCGGCACACGTTACGCAATATTCTTCAGACCGGATATTACACACTTAACCACGTCGATACAGAGATGGTGCCGGCTGCTCACCAGACAGCCGCGCGTTACCCGCATGATGTATCGGAATTCGGCGCAGCGGGCCTGGAGGAATCCTGGGAGAGCGATTTCCCTGTGCCTTTCGTAGGAGAGGCCCCGGTGCGGCTCGGGCTCAAGTTGCGTGAGCATCATCATCTGGCGATTAATGACACCAATCTGGTGATTGGTGAGGTGGTTCTGGCGATGCTGCCAGCCGCCGCGGTCGCCGCAGATGGCACCCTCGATATCAACGCCCTGGGTAGTGTGGCAATCAGCGGGCTGGATACCTACCACCGCGGCGAGCGCTTGCAGCGCATGGCCTATGCCAAACCGGATCAGCACCCGACGACGTTATCTGATGGGAGCTAGCGCAGTGGCTCGCAAACAGGATCTTATAGATGAGCTGTTAGGTGAATCAGAGCCGATCATCGATAGAAGCTTGCGTGGCCAAGCGCTGCGTCGGGCGGACCAGGGAAAACCGCCCCGCACCATGACGGCCTGGGAGTGGGAAGCCTACTACCGAGAACACGGCCAGCCAGAGTCACATGCAAATGTGGCAGCGGGCGCCCGCGTCAGGTGGCTGCAGCGCCTGCGAGCCTGGACCCGGCAACGCCGGTTGCCTGCGGCGACTAGTCAGGAGGATAAATAGTGGGCACCACAGTAAGCACCAGCGTGTCGCAACCACGTCTGATTCTGGTGCTGGGTGACCAGTTGTCCGACAACAACCCGGTATTACGCGGAGCTGTGGCGGGCAAGGATCATGTGCTGCTGGCCGAAGTGGCAGAAGAGGCCAACTACGTCCGTCACAACCGGCATAAGCTGGTGCTTATTTTTGCCGCTATGCGGCGGTTCGCTGGCAGTCTGCGCGAGCAAGGCTTTACGGTGCATTATTTAAGCTACGCCCAGGCGATCGACTCCCTGTCGAGTGCGGTCGAGACTGTGCTGGCGACCGCAGAGTTTGCGGCCGTTGATGTGTGTGAGCCGGGTGAATATCGGGTACTCGAATCCCTGCAAGCGATGGGAGAGAGCATTGGCCTGCCGGTCAATATTCACCCCGATACGCGTTTTTTATGTCAGCTCGATGAGTTTGCAGAGTGGGCCAGTGGTCGCAAGCAATTGCGCATGGAGTACTTTTACCGGCTGATGCGCCAGCGCTATCAATTGTTGCTGCAGGACGATGGTGAGCCAGAGGGTGGGCGCTGGAATTATGATCGTGAGAACCGCAAAGGTTGGCGGGCCGCGGAGGCGGTGCCCGAGCGTCCGGTGGTGGCAATGGATGAGATTACCGCTGCGGTGATCGCAGAGGTAATGGAGGCGTTTCCGGATAACCCCGGGGATTTGTCCCAATTCTGTTATGCCACTGATGCCGCCACTGCCCAGCAGCAACTGGACTGGTTCTGTGAGCATGCGTTAGCACGGTTCGGGACCTGGCAGGATGGTCTGGCAGAGGAAAGCCCGTGGATGTTTCACAGTATTATTTCTATGTACATGAACATCGGTCTGCTGGATCCGTTGCAGGTCTGCCAGCAGGTCGAAGCGCAGTGGCGCGCAGGTAAATGTGAACTGGCCGCCGCCGAGGGGTTCATTCGTCAAGTGCTGGGTTGGCGGGAGTATGTGCGCGGCATCTACTGGTTACACATGCCGGCCTACGGCAAGCTAAATCACTTTGATGCACATACCCCTTTGCCGGACTGGTTCTGGACTGGCGAGACGGATATGCGGTGTTTGTCGCGTGCACTGAAGCAATCCTTGGAGCTGGGCTATGCGCATCATATTCAGCGGCTTATGGTGATTGGCAACTTCGCCCTGTTGGCCGGCCTGGACGTGGAGGAAGTGTGCGAGTGGTACCTGGCGGTTTATACCGATGCTTTTGAATGGGTCGAGTTGCCCAATACCGCCGGTATGGCGCTGTTTGCCGATGGCGGCATCATGGCCAGTAAGCCCTATGCGGCCAGTGGCAGTTATCTTAAACGCCAGGGCAATCATTGTGCGGCGTGTCGCTACGACCCCGCACAGGTAACCGGCAGCGCTGCCTGCCCCTACAACGCCTTGTATTGGCGGTTTATTGATCGGCACCGCGCTGGCCTCGAGAAGAACGGGCGAATGGGGTTGGTGCTGGCTAACTGGAAGCGTCGCTCGCCAGAAGATAGAGACGCTATTGTGCAGTTTGCCGAGTCTTCGCTGCCGAATCTTCTTGCCACCGACACAGCTTAAACGCGGCCCCGCTTCTAAGGGCAGCTCGTAGGCAAAGCTCATCGCTCGGTCCGCACTCCGTGCCCCAGCGCAGTCCAACCACAACCTGTGGTCATAGTATGCCCTGAAACTTATGGCCTATACTGGGGGACTATTCTGATCGACGGAGCACTGAACGATGGCAATAACTGAACTGGCGGCGCCTCTTCTGGGGTTCATCGATAACAACCCGTCCACGTTTACATTCATCGCCTCACTGATCAGCCTTATCGTCGGCAGCGGTATTCTCTCTTTTCTGCGAAGGCCAAAGCAGGTCAGCCAGGGGGAAGCGATATATTTTGTAGATGAAAAATTACTTGCCCCGCCCATGTCTCGCCCCGGCTACAGTGATCGAATGGCCTATGTACTGGCAGAGATGTCCTCCTTGGCCTACTACGAATTCGAGGGTACTGGTGGCACTGTGCTTAATGCAGCGCAGAAATTCCTGAAATTGACCAACGCGGACACGGAACAAGTTCAGCGTTTGTTGGGCACGTTTGCAGACGAGTTGTTGCTCAAAGGCGTCGATAGCAGGGAATTTCTGGAGAAGATACTCCTCCAATCCAACTTCAAACTGCTGGGTACGGTCAATGTCGATACTACCCAGGCCTTTGTTTGCCGACGCGTCGCGGCTGGTGAATCACCCTATGTGGTAGTGGCGTTTCGCGGTACAGAAAAGAAAATCGATGACTGGCTGACAGATGCAGATGCGATTCCCACGCCCTATGGTAATGGTAAGGTCCACACAGGTTTTCTTTCCGCCTTTACCGTATCCATGGACGCTAAGGGCAAGACTGCGGAACAACGCATCGAAGAGATATTGGCTGACCCTGAAGCTATGGACGAGCAAGGGCAGCCGCTGCCCTTGTTTTTTACTGGTCACTCATTGGGTGGCGCGCTGGCGCTGCTGGCGACCCGTGAATTGGCCGATGACAGCAGCGGTGCCTGCTACACCTATGGCGCACCGCGGATTGCCGACTACGAATATTTCGGTGGCATGAAAACGCCGGTATTCCGTGTCGTCAACTCCGCCGATATCGTGCCCAGAGTTCCGCCGGGAGCCATCATGTCATTAATCGTAAAATTGGTGCAGGGTCTGGCCTGGATTACCGGTTTTATACCGGTCGCCTCGCAACTCTTCAAGAAACTGGAAGCCCTGCTAGACAAGTTGAATGGCTACCGTCACTTCGGTGATCAGCGTTACCTGACCGATGTAAAGAGTGGCCGCTTCCATACCGTCAAGTTGCTCAGTAACCCGCCGGCTATTGATCGTATCTATTGGATGGGGCAGCAGATCCGGCTGTCTTTCTTAACCCCGGTGAAGAGTCATGGCATGGAAATATATCGCAAGAAGCTCAATCACATCGCGAACTCGCGCATGAAGGGGTCTTAGCCGTACTCTCGAATAAGAATAGTCAAATAGATAGCAATAAAGGATGAATACGGTCGTTAATATAGGTGGCGAGTAAACTTACACAGAATCAGCCAAGACTGCGCTTTTGCCTAACTCCGGTGGCTTGGCCTCTGAGATAGCAGCCTACCAGGGCAGTTCGGTACCGTCCCAGCTCCAGAAACGGCCGCTGTTATCCGGCGTTAGCTGGTCGATAACGGTGAGTAGATAGGCAGCGGTCTGAGCGCCAGTGAAAAGCTTCTCCGTTGGCACATTGGCCTGAAACGGCCGTGACAATGCGGTGTCAGTGGTGCCCGGGTGGAGGGCGGCAACGGCGCCTTTGGGCATCGCCATCCGCCATTCCAGTGCCAGCGTTTTCAGCGCCATATTGAGAGCAGCTTTTGAGCAGCGGTAGCTGTACCAACCGCCACTGCGGTTTTCTTCGATTGAGCCAACTCTGGCTGAAACTGCTGCCAGTTTTGGTGAATCGCTGAGCTTGAATGACTTGTGTAGGCTTTGCGCCAGTAGCAGTACCGGTAGCGCGTTGATCTGCATACTTTTGCTGAACAGATCCGGGTCGATGCGGCGCACGGTTTTTTCGGGACCGGTATTACCGTCGTGGAGCAGCCCGACCGCATAAATTAGGTAATCCAGCGGTTTTTCAGCAGGCCAGCATTCTGCCAGTTGGTCTTGATTGGTGACGTCCAGCTGCAGCCAGTCAATGCCGGTAGCAGCATGTTCTGGAACTTGGCGTCGGTAGGTGGCAACCACGTTATCTACGTCAGGTCGCGCGCTCATAGCATTGGCAAGCTCCAGCCCAATACCTCCGCTACCACCGACGATGAGTACGTTCATACGTTTGCGTTATGGTACAAGCGGCGGTAGCGCCAGCGCGCCCAGAGGGCATAGCCAATCTCGGCCAGTTGGCGCACCACAGGCAGGCGCAAGAGTCGCCAACGACCGGCGTAAGGCGTGTGTTCCCACGCACTGATATTCGCTTCCAGGCCAATCACGAATGCGCCGTCGGCGGTTTGTAGATGCAGCTGTTGTAGTAGCTGATCACTGTCGGGTAAGTTGCAGTCATCGCTTACGGAGTGAATATCTACCAGTTCCAGCGAGTCTGCTTTGACCTCCCGCAGTCGCTGCATCTCGGCGTTACAGAGGCCGCAGTTGCCGTCGTAGTAGAGCGTGTCGTGGCCGGCAGTCATACGCTATTCGCCAAAGCGTTCCCGGTAGGGCTGCATGATGTTCTCTGCATACCAGTTGATCATGCCTATCTTTTCTTCGACGGTCTGGGTATCTGCAGATTTGTCATAAGGATTGCGGAAGGCAATGATCACTTCGGTAATACCGATACCGGCCAGCTTCTCCAGGCCCTCCAGCGAGAAGGCTTCTGCGGTCATGCCATGGTTTTCGAACGGCAGGTGATCGCGTTGGTATTCGCGGCGGAATTCATCAATCTGGTCGATCATGCTTTTCAGTTCTTCGGTTGACGCTCCGGCGGCTATCCAGCCATCTCCCAGGCGACCGGCGCGTCGTAATGCAGGCTTGGCGTGGCCTCCGACCAGCAGCGGCACGTGAACGGTAGGCACCGGACACAGTTTGATGGGGTCAACCTGAAAGATTTCACCGTCGTAGCCAAAGTACTCGCCACTCATTAGGCCGTTGATGATTTCCATCATCTCGTCCATGCGCTTGCCGCGTTTTTCCCAGGGTATCTGCGAGGCGAGGAAGTCTTCGGGCCAAGGGCTGATGCCAACGCCGAAGCCGAAGCGATTGTTGGTGATCACGGCCAGACTGGATAATTGCTTCGCAACGATCACCGGCTGGCGGATGGCCAGCTTGAGCACGGAGGTGGTGAAACGAATTTTACGAGCAACCGCGGCTAGATAGGGAATCGCCACGAAAGGCTCGAGAAAGGGTACCCCGTCAAGAAAGTCGCGGCTGCCATCGTCGTTGTAGGGATAGACGTCAGAACCTTCCTGCGGATAACAGATGCTATCGGGAAAGGTGAAGGTGTCGAAACCGGCGTCCTCAGCGGCTATGACCAGGGGCTCATATTGGTCAGCGGGACACATTGTGGCGTGGTAGGCAAATTTCATAGCAGGTCTCCAACAAAAAGTTATAGTCTGTGTACGCTTCAATATCAGATCTGGATGAGCCTTCTTTTAGCTCCGTTCAGTCGGCCAGTATGCCTGCTTCTTGTTCACTGATGTGTCCGGCTGCCAGTAGCCAGCGGATGGCAGCTGACATACTTTCCTCCACCGGGCGAAACTCCAGGTCCAGCTCGTCCATCGCCTTGCTGTCGTCCATGCGCACCCAGTTGGTGGCATAGACCATGGCTTCATAAGTTACTGGAATATCAATCGGTGTATCACGCCATTGATTCACTTTATCCATCAGCCGCCCCAGCCCGCGCATGGCACTGGCGGGCACGGGTACTTTGCGGAGCTTGCGACCGGTAATTGCGGAGATGATGTCTACCAGCTGCGTCCATGGCACAAAGTGGCCGCCCAGTGTGTAGCGCCCCGATGTGAGCGTGCCTTCCAGCAAACGCTGGTGAGCCAGGGCGACATCGCGGACATCTACCCATTGATTGCCACTGGGCATGACCGGGACCAGGCCGTTGAGGTAGGTCTTCAGGCCCTGATGAGGCTCTGTCAGGGCGGGGTCGTCGGGGCCGATAATCGAGCCGGGGTAAGTAATGTGGATAGGCGCGCCTGCATCTTGCAGTTCCCTAACGTATATTTCGCATTCAACCTTTGAGGCTCCATAGGCATTACTGGCCTTGCCGGGAGGCGAGTGCTCGTTAAGGAACGCTGCGCCGGGATCATACAGGGCGGTAACGCTTGATACGTGGATGATGTTTTCGACACCGGCAGCAATGGCGCCGCCAATCACCTGGCGGGTGCCTCCGACATTGGTGTCGCGAACTAGCTGGGCATCGCGCTGGTCAATCGAAACCATCGCGGCTGCGTGGACCACGCCGTCACAGCCCGCCAACGCAGCTGCCACACTGGCTTCGTCGGTAATATCTCCCTGTGTGAAGTGCTCTATCTGATCGCCAAACAGTCGGCGCATTTTGTCCTCGCTGCGCACCAGCAATGAGAGCTCATGGCCGGCCTTCAGTAGGGCGGTGGCGGTGTGGTAGCCGACAAAGCCAGTACCACCGGTGATCATTATCCGCATAGCGGTGTTCCCATTGTGTGCGTTAAGCCTAAAAAGATAGTAGCAGCTGCGTCAGAATAAGGTATTAGTCGCTCAGCAGAGTGACGCCAAGACGCTTCAGGTCGGTCTGCGATTTGCGCGCCTGAGAAGGTGTTTGCAGTACGATAGATAATAGCAATGCATGGGTCATTTCAAGCCATAGCCGGGCGCGGCGTTGGTGTTCCTGCTGGCCTCCGCTAATACCCAGGCGAGCGAACATAGGTGCCAGCAAGGCGATCACCAGCTCGTCGTGATGAGCGTCAAGGTCGCGTAGCTCGGGCACGGCATTCATCGCATGTACCAGCGGTAGCACTCCCCGTTGCTCGCGGTAAACCTGTAGCAACTGCTCGACACAGTGCTGGCAGAATTGGGTCACAGTCATCATTTCCAAATCTGCCTCGGCGATCTCCTGCATGGTGCTGGTGTACTCCTCCAGCCAGTATTCTCCAATCGCATGCAATATAGCCTGCTTGTGAGGAAAGTAGTGATACAGCGACCCTACAGATATGTTCAACTCCCGAGCGATCAAGGTTGTGGTCAGGTCGTCAAAGCCTACTTTTTCCAGCAAGCTTGCTGCGGCCAACATGATTTCGGTGCGGCGCTGGCGCGAGCGCTGCTGTTTTGGCTGGCACTTTTTACCCAGTTGGCTTTTGCGCCGGGCGATGCGTTCTTCGCTCATGGTCTAGAGCCGGTCAAGCATGGCGTACCATGCCATGCCTAGCACTAAGCCTGGCCAGCGCAGTAGTGTGCCGCCGGGAAATATGGGCGTCGGTACCGTGGCCATGATGTCGAAGCGCTCGGCGGTGCCCGCCACTGCCTCGCTAATCAACTTGCCGGCCAAGGTGGCGATGGGTACGCCGTGTCCGGAGTAACCCTGAGCGTAAAATATGTTAGCGCCGATACGGCCGAACGATGGCATACGATTCACTGTTACCGCCAGCGTGCCGCCCCAGGCGTAGTCGATGGCAACCTGATCGAGTTCCGGGTAGGTGGCCAGCATGTGCTTGCGCACAAAAGTCTTCATGTCTTTTGGGAAGCGCTTGGTATAAGTCTCCCCGCCACCAAAAAGCAATCGATTGTCGGCAGAGAGCTTCCAGTAATTGATGACGAATAAGCTGTCGGACATCGCACAGTCGTCACGAATCAGCGCGCGCGCTGTGGTTTCTGGTAGTGGTTCTGTAGCCAGTATGTAGTTGTTGATGGGCATGATGCGGCGTGCCGCCAGTGGCGCTAACTTTTCGAGATAGCCATTGCAGCCCAGCACGAGATACTTGGCTTTGACTGTTCCACTGCCAGTTTCGACCTCCACGCCCTCGCCCTGACGATAGCTGATGGCGCGACTTTGCTCGTAAATGCTGGCTCCCAGTTTGGCTGCAGCAGCAGCCAGGCCCAGGGCATAGTTGAGCGGATGTAAGTGGCGGCCGCGTGTATCCAGGCAGCCACCGTAGTAACGCCGGGTGCTGCTCATGGACTGTAGCTCGGTCTTGTCTACGTAACGTACTTCCTGATAGTCATAGTCACGGTTGAGTTTCTCGACATAACGCTGCATGGCGTCAATTTCACCGGGTTTGGCGGCGACATGCAGGTCGCCCGATTTTAGTTCGCACTGAATGTCATGGCGTTGGATCAGGTCGCAGACGGTATCGACTGCCTCTAGCCCCAGCCCCCATAGCTGACGTGCGTGATCTTTACCGACACTTGCCTCCAGCTCATCCTGATCGTTACGTTGGCCAACGCTGCAGTGTCCGCCATTGCGGCCTGAAGCTCCCCAGCCCACGCGCTCGGCCTCAAGCAGAACGACGGAGTAACCTTTTTCACGCAGGTGGATTGCAGAAGACAGGCCGGTGTAGCCGCCGCCAATAATGCAGACATCGGCCTCAACGTTAGCGTCTAGCGTCGGGAAGCTAAGCTCACGATTTGCACTGGCGGTGTACCATGAGTTTATGGGGTCTGACAAAAGTCCTGCCTCCTGCAGAAAAGCCGAACAATGCTTCGGAATTAAAGTTGGATGATAGATCGGTGTTCTGCAATAATCAACGCTCGCGTGCTATTGGTAGTGTATATGAAGGACATCAAGAGCTGGTTAAAAGAGCACGGCGTCACTGAGGTTGAGGCGATGGTGCCGGACCTGACTGGTAACGCCAGGGGTAAGTTTATTCCCGCTGCCCAGTTTCTTGAAATGGGCGAGCCACGATTACCCGAGAGTATCCTGATCCAGACTGTGACCGGTGAGTACAGTGATGAACACTGGGACTTCGTTGCCCCCACCGACGCTGATATGGTGCTGGTGCCGGATCCTGATACCGTCCGCCTGATACCCTGGGCGCGCGAGCCGACCGCGTCAATTATTCATGACTGCCATACCATGGATGGCAAGCCACACCCACTCTCAACCCGTAATGTGTTGCGTAGGGTTATAGAGCTGTACACCGCTGAAGGCTGGCAAGCAGTGGTCGCCCCGGAAGTCGAGTTTTATCTGGTGGCGCGCAATGTAGACCCCGACCAAGAGCTGAAACCGCCGCAGGGCCGGTCGGGGCGCGCTGAGAGTTCCCGTCAGTCCTATAGTATTGACGCGGTCAATGAGTTCGAGAGACTGATTGAGGATATGTACGATTACGCCGAAGCGCAGGGTCTGGATGTCGATACCCTGATTCATGAAAACGGCGCGGCGCAGATGGAGGTCAATTTTCTGCATGGTGACCCATTGAGTCTGGCAGACCAGGTTTTTGCGTTCAAGCGCACTGTGCGTGAAGTCGCCCACAAGCACGGGATCTATGCCACCTTTATGGCTAAGCCTATGCAGTCTGAGCCTGGCAGCGCGTTGCATATTCATCAGAGCGTGGTGGACATTGCCACCGGTGACAATATATTTGTCGATGCCGACGGCAAGCAAAATGCGCGTTTTCGATCCTATATCGCCGGCCTGCAAACCTTCACCCCTAACCTGATCAGTTTTTACGCGCCCAATGTGAACTCCTATCGCCGTTTAGCGCCGGAGTTGGCTGCCCCCATTAACTTAAACTGGGGTTTTGATAATCGTACTGCGGCGTTCCGGGTGCCCCAAAGCAGCGCGGCGGCGACTCGGGTGGAGAATAGATTCCCTGGTGCCGACGCCAACCCCTATCTTGCCATCGCGGCGAGTCTGGCCAGCGGATATTTGGGCATGAATCAGGGGCTGTCGCCGACTGAGCCGCATTTGGGTACGGCTAACGAGGACGCCATCGAGGTAGCGCGCAGCCTGGAAGAGGGGCTGCGCAAACTGCAAGACGTACCGGAGCTGGTGGAGATATTTGGTGCGCTTTTCCTCAGTGCCTATGAAGCGGTGAAGCTGGACGAGTTCGAAGAATTCAACCGCGTCATCAGTTCCTGGGAGCGCGAGCACTTGTTATTGAATGTCTGAGAGGTTACGTCCATGAATGATCGTGTGCAGACAAATGTGGTCGGTGGGCTGCACTGGTTCTCAGCGCTGAAGTATCTGATTTATCTGCTGCTTTGCATTAACGTTTTCGTGTTTTTGATGGAAGAGCTGGCGGCGATGGAGCATACCTTCGGTAGCGGTTTTTCCGGCGGTGATCTTATCCAGATGTTCTCAGCCACTATTGATACTGCAGCCTGGGTTGTCTTGTTATTGCTGTTTGAGCTGGAAACTTCTGTTATTGATGATGCGCGTTTGCACGGTTGGCTTAAGCGCGTCCTGCACTGGGTACGTTTGATCTGCTATGTGTTCATTGTTTATGCCTGCTACGGTTATGTGCTGGAACTGCAGGCGTTGTATCAGGTCAGTGAGCTAACGGTGCCGGCTTGTAGTGTATTGAGCCAAGACTGGTCGATCCTGCTTGATCTGGATGAATATGTGGCGATGGATGCGAGCAATTGTGCCAGTTTGCTGCAGCCGGTTACCCGCGTGGATGGCCTCGGTTCAATACTGAGTAGCGCGGATGTGCTGCACGCTGCCCGCTGGCTGGCCTGGACCGACGTGCTCAACGCCAGTGCCTGGATACTCGTGGTATTGGTGTTGGAATGGGATGTGCGCTTGCAGCTTAAGCATGAACTGCAGGGAAATCTGATATCTGTTAGCAAGCTGGTAAAAGCGGTGTTGTACACCATCTTGTTATTTGCCGCTGTGTATTGGGGCTTCGCTGGTGATTTTATTGATTTTTGGGATGCCTTCCTGTGGCTGTTCGCATTCATTTTCATTGAGATAAACGTGTTTAGCTGGCAAGCGGAAACCAACGCGGCGGCGGATGCCATTGGCGAACCGCATGCAACGTAGTCTTCAGTACAGCCCAGAAGGTCCTGGTCTGCAGATCATAGATCAGACTTTGCTACCGCATCAGTTGCGCGTTGTCTCGCTGCGCACTCTCGACGACTTCTGCACCGCTATCAGTTCAATGCAGGTGCGCGGAGCGCCGTTGATCGGCGTTACCGCAGCCTATGGTCTGGCCTTGAGCCTCGCCGCCGATGCCTCAGATGCAGCACTCGGTGACGCCATTGAGCGTTTGTTGGAAACCCGGCCCACGGCTATTAACCTGGCCTGGGCTCTGGAGCGAGTGCGCGCAGAAGTTGTTGATGTGGCGCCCGCGCGGCGCGCAGGGGTGGCACTGGCAGCGGCGCAGCAGTTGGCAGCTGACGATATAGCAGTCTGTCAGCGTATCGGCGAGCACGGACTTACCGCGCTGCGTGGGCTGCCCGCGCTGGCTGCGGGTCGCACCCTGCAAATAATGACGCACTGCAATGCTGGTTGGCTGGCCGCTATAGAATGGGGTACGGCGCTGGCGCCTATTTACGCAGCTCATGCGGACGGCATACCAGTCCATGTGTGGGTCAGCGAAACGCGGCCGCGTAATCAGGGGCTGCATTTGACCAGCTGGGAGCTGGAGCAGGCGGGAATCGCGCATACGGTTATTGCAGATAACGCCGCTGGCCATTTGCTGCAAAGCGGTCGGGTTGATGCCTGTATTGTCGGCAGTGATCGCACGGTTGCTAATGGCGACGTCTGCAATAAAATTGGCACCTACATGAAGGCACTGGCGGCCAGTGCTCACGCCATCCCATTCTATGTTGCGCTGCCAGTGTCGACCATTGACTGGGCCTGTGCGACCGGGGCAGATATCCCCATTGAGGAACGGCATGGGGACGAGGTGCGTGAAGTTAGCGGTATCGATGCCAGCGGTAGGGAGGCGGATGTGCGTCTGACCACAGCGTCTGCAGTCGCTTATAACCCGGCTTTCGATGTCACACCCGCGGCATTGGTGACGGCGTTAATTACGGAGTGCGGGTTGGTGTTGCCGACGCAGCTGGCTCAGTCTAAACAGGCATTACTGGGGGCGGGCTGAGTCTCTTAAGGTGCGGTCTCTTCGAGCAGATCCTCATCCAGACCTACATGTTCTATACGCGGGTAACGCTCCCAAAAGAAAGTCTGTCGATGATCGCAGATCATGCAGCGGTGCTCTTGGGCACCGCTCTGTGCATCCATTTCTCCGGCATGTTCCAGCATGCCCTGGCTACAGCCGTCGCATATATAATTGACTTCCACTGGTCTGACTAAACGTTTTACGACTGGCATTAAGGCTCTCCCGTTAGCGTTCTTTTATAGGGCAAAGCCAGCATGGACGCAAGCGCCGTTGACCCAATTTGCACGTACCTAATCGCCATGGACCATAACGCTGTGTTGGTTGCTGGCGATAATATCCCGGGCAGCGGGGGGTTGTGAGGGAATGATCTGGCCCTGTAGCCAGCTGCCACCATCGGCATCGTGGAGTATCTCGCCCACTCCACCGGGATGCTGCACGTAAAGCTGCTGAGCCTGAGTCTGAAACAGATCTGCTTCGGGTAGCTCCATTGCTCCCAGCAGACGCTTTACCTCTGTTGCATCGAAATCAAAGGAGATGGTTTCCAGTCGCTCTGACCCGGAACGCGGACAGCAAGCCGCATCCAGAGCCAGCAGTTTTTGCGCCCGCAGCGCCACCCCTTGATCGCTGGCGTGGGTCTCCATCCAACTGGCCAGGGCCGCGCTGATCACCTTATAACAACGTTGGTGATCGCTCAGGGCGGCCAGGTATAGCTGGTTTCTGGCCTCATAGACAGCCATGCGATCACTGCTATCGAGGTCTTTAAGTTCGCTTCCGTAGTGTTGCAATAGCGCTCGTAAGATACTGCGTAGCAAACCCGACACCGGCGCTGCTCGGCTCAGCGCTAGCCAGCGCGTTGTCAGCGGCAGAATATGGCCATGCACCAGCAAGATGTGCGCAGTGATCAGGAAGTAACCCTCTTCACCCTGGTCGCGGCTGAAGCTGTGACATCCGACAACGTATTCACCTTTCGCTTTGCCATAGCCTGCGACAGGTATTGCCTCTATCTGATATTCCTCACGACGTCGGTAGAACTCAGTCCCCGGCAGCAGTGTGTAGCCAAAAATATTGATATTGGGAAAGGTTGCCAACAGTTGGTCGAGATTGGTTTCGAAGCTGGGTAGATTGTCACCCGGTAAGCCCCAAATCAGCTCCGCCGCTATCGGCACGCCCTGCTCAGACATGTGTTTGGCAATCGGCTCGTACTGATTGGAGCTCATATTCTGCCGATTGCTCAAGCGCAGAGCCTCTGGCGTCAGCGTCTGCAGCGCCAGTTGATAGTGCGGCAATAGCTGATGTCGATGTAACAGCAGCGCAATCTCTTGCACTTGGCGGCTGTGCTTCTTGGACCAGGAGGTGGCGAATGACTGGGGCAGGCCGGTCTGCTGTTTCAGCTCTGTAATCAGCCTGGCCTTATCGGCATCTTGCTTGAGGGCGCCAAAATTTGAATCAGCCAGCCACAAGTCCTTGATGCCTGAATCGACGATGCGGCGCCAGTCGCGCTCGATGCGCTCCATTGACCACTGGTACATCTTACTGCCAATGGCCCCCGTGCCCCATTCACAGAAGGCGCAGCGAAACGGGCAGCCGCGGCTGGTCTCATAGGAAATGGAGTCGTAGAGTGGGTCTCCCTCGGGGCTGGAAAGTTCGAGCACATCCAGCGGCGAAGGAAAGTCGTCGAGTGTTTTGCAGCGCTCGCGGCTTTCACTGCTCTTAATGCCTTCGGCTTCCAGCCAGCTCAGGCCTGCAATTTCCGGCCAGCTTTGCCTGCCAGGCGCGTCGAGGAATTGTTGGAAGGTAATCTCCCCTTCGCCAAGCACAATCACATCAATGGGATCGTGCCCCAAATAATCCTCTGCCTGTTGCACATGCGGCCCACCGGCGATACAGAGTAATTGCGGCAAATCTGTTTTGAGTTCTGTCAGTAGCTCTAGAAACTCGGCGGCATTCCAGGTGTAA
Source organism: Candidatus Litorirhabdus singularis (assembly GCF_026262625.1). Lineage (GTDB taxonomy): Bacteria > Pseudomonadota > Gammaproteobacteria > Pseudomonadales > Halieaceae > Litorirhabdus > Litorirhabdus singularis. Next base: position 565,320 of record NZ_SHNN01000001.1, on the reverse strand, counting down.
AAGCTGAATCCAATGATTGGCTGCAGGTCTGCTGCCAATGCATCAATTGCGATCTCTCTCAGTTCTGCGCGCCAGCGCTGTAACCATGCATCGAGGGCGTCATGGTCGCGGAAGTGAACCAGTTCGATATCGGTGGTGGCGCTGGTCTGGCCGTACTTGCGAAAGTAGGAAGTAAGCGCGGCATTGGTCGTCGGCGGTGCCCAAAACTGATCTGAGTCCATGCTGAACAGCCAGACCGGTCGATTCACTATATTGCCTCCAGTTACAGCCTCTTCGCGGGGCCAAGTTTCATCTGGGGAACACTATAGCAATGTCTGCTTCTTTGTACAGATGCGGTGAGGTGGCGGCCGCTACTTCTTTACTGTGCGCGGCTGCCGCCTAGCTCAAACCTGATGACGAATGCGCACTGTGAGGGTTAGGGTCTGTGTCAGATGTCGTCCCAGTCCGTCTCAAGATAGTCCAGTTCATCGCGTAGGCGTTTATCTTCCAGCCGCTGTTCGGCCCGCCGACGTAATTCAGCCAAGCGGCCTTTGCCAGCTGACTCTAGCGCATCGGCGGCAAACATTTCTTCAACCGCGTCGCCTGGCTCTGGATCAAAAAAATCCTCGGCACCGTCATTTTCATTAGATTCGGATTCTCTCTGCCCCATACTCATCTCCGCGGAAATCAGTCAGCCTGTTTCAGCGCCGAGGGCGCGGCTGGACAGGGCTAGTAAATCAAAAAATTGTGGGCATTACGATCAAAAAAAAGAGTGAATATTGCGACCGTGTGCGTACATTGTGGTGCGCTGGCAGGGTGCATTTGTGTGGTGAGTTGAAGAGGGCGCGGCAAGGCCATTCCATCCATGGATAATCGCGATCGGGCCCTCACTTCCCTGTGAACAGGCTCTACCTGATGGCTCACTGACAATGCAGTAGCGTCCGTATGCTGCATCGACACCGGTCTGACCAGCGAGGCTTTTGCCGCGCCCTCAAATAGGTTAATGCAATAAGGTTGCCAACTTTCAGCGCCGTGAATCTGCGGTTTCGACAGTTCTGCTGTGGTGTCGCGCCTTGCTTTGACACGTTGCGACATGTCCGGGACATGTTTGCGCTGCGCGCCGCTTGCTGGTCTAGCAGTTAGAGATGTTTCTGGGTCAGTTTTCGTGCAGAGCATCGAGAATGGCGCTAACGGTGATGGTCGCCGCCGCGGTGTTGCCGTCTATGACATGTGTGGCAAAACGGTGATACAGCGGTCTCCTCTCTGCGTAGACCGCGGCCAGGTCCTGTCCTGGTGCACGGGCAATGCCGCGGCTGTCGGCGTCGTCAATGCGCTGGCGTACGGTGGCGAGAGATATGTCTACAAAGACTACCGGCCCGGCCTGCCGCAGTCTTGCCATGGCGGACTCGCTATAAACGGCGCTGCCGCCTGTTGATATCAGGCTGTTTTCCACGGGCATATTCAGCAAGACTTCGGCTTCTTTAGCGCGCAGTGCCAGATGGCCCTCGCAATCCAGAATTTCCTGCAGGCTGGCTTGGTATTGCACTTGCAGCAGCAGATCGGAGTCGACGAAGTTGAGGCCGAGTGCTTTGGCCAATAGTACCCCTACCGTGCTTTTGCCGGCACCGGGCATGCCAATGAGACTGATTGTGTTAGCCATCGGCCGATTGTAGCATCGGCTTGTGGGTCGGCGGGCAAAGTTATAAAGTGGCGCCCTCCTCGCTGATCCCATTTGGAGCCTCCCTTGCTGCAAGTCCCGCTTGATTCACTGCACCGCGAACTAGGTGCAAAAATGGTCCCCTTTGCTGGCTACGATATGCCGGTGCAATACCCCTCGGGCATTATTAAGGAGCACCTGCACACGCGAACTGCGGCGGGGCTATTCGATGTATCCCATATGGGCCAGTTGGTGGTTTCCGGTCCTGGAACTACGGCTGCGTTGGAAGCCCTGGTGCCGGTTGATTTGGCGGCGCTGCCTGTGCACAAGCAGAGTTATGCGCTGCTGACCAACGACGACGGCGGGGTGCGCGATGATCTGATTATTACCCGCTGGGGCGATGAGGAGTACTTTCTGGTAGTCAATGCTGCCTGTAAAGAGGCCGATATCCAGTATTTGCGTGACCATATGCCTGAGCAGATATTTCGCTTACTGCCCGACCACGGGCTGTTGGCCCTGCAGGGACCGCTGGCACGAGAGGTGCTGTCTGCGCATGTGCCCGAGCTGGCGCAGCTGCCGTTTATGCAAGGTCTGTCCGCGCATCTCGCCGGCGCCGAAGTTTATGTTACTTGTTCTGGTTACACCGGCGAGGACGGCTTTGAGATTTCTATCCCGGCGGCAGCGGTCGAAGCTATCGCCCGGCTGTTGTTAGACCACCCGGCAGTGGCTGCGGCAGGTCTGGGTGCGCGCGATTCGTTGCGTCTGGAAGCCGGGCTGTGTCTTTATGGGCACGAGCTCGATGCTACAGTCACGCCTGTCGAAGCGGGATTGATGTGGTCGGTGAGCCCATCGCGTCGCGCCCGCGGAGAGCGTCCGGGTGGGTTTCCTGGCGCCGCGATCATGTTTCGGCAGCAGACCGAAGGCGTTACCTATAAGCGGGTGGGCCTGACTGTGTCCGGACGACGTCCAGTACGCGACGGTCAGCAGGTGCTAAGTAGCGATGGCGTGGCAGTCGGGGTAGTGACCTCAGCGTGCTACAGCCCCAGCCTTGAACTACCCATCGCCATGGCAAGGATTGATGCCAGTTTTGCTGAGCCTGATCTGCAGCTTTTGGTGGATGTGCGCGGTAAACAGGTGCCGGTTACGGTAACGAAGATGCCTTTTGTTCCGCAGCGCTATTATCGGGGTTGAGGCGCAGCCTGACGGCATTCGGCAACCAGCGCTGCCACCACTTACCCGCGGTTGCCCGATCCCGTTGCAGGCTTGTCGGTAATTCTGTTGAAGTGTCGCTGAAGGCAGCGTTTAGCAAGTGTTCAACAGAGTTGTCACTGTCCTTGTCCTTTGACTGTGCGCCGCGGACGCTGCGGCGCAGGCTATACCAGTTGCGCTGCGGACGTGAGCGATTCAACCAAACATAGAACCAGTGTGCCGCGGTGGCAGCATCACCACGGCGCAGCGCACGCTGGCCACGTTGCCAGACCGCCGTATTCGATTGTTGATACCAACGCAGCCCCCGCCAGATACCGAGAGCCAGCCCTGCCGTTGTCAGCAGGCCCAGTAAGACACTCCAATTGGGCCTCCAACGGGTTTTGTGCGAAGCAGGTTCTAGCGCGGCAGCTTCAGCAGGCGTCAGCGCGGCTCCTGCATCCACACTCAGCGCAGGTGTTGCTAATGTGCGCAACTCGGAATTTGTGGTGTCCCACCAGTACAACTGCTGCGGCTCTATCTGATACTGCCCTGGCTTCTCCACCACATAAGTAATACGTTGCCGGCGCTGGGCCTTTGCATTGCCCCGATTACTGGTGTTCTCCAGTTCTGGTGGTTCCGGGTAGGCAGCAAGGCCTGCAGGTTCAGGCAGGCTTATTACTGGCAACATCATCGCTTCGAAGTTACTGGCCTGCATGAGTATGTCTACGGTGAAGGCGTCGCCAGGAAGTAATGCCTGCAGGTCCCTATCAGTGCTGAGTTCCACACTGAATTTTGGCGCCGCGACCCAGCGATCAGCAGCGCTAAGGCCGGGAGGCAATAGGGCCTGAAAAGACAGCGCTTCAGAGCGGGTTGTGCCCCTGATGATGCCAGCGCTGGCGTCATTCACCGCCAGCTCAAGCTCTATACCTGGCACGTTAAATTCCCCTTCTCGCTGGGCATAAAGCTGGATGGTCCAGCGTTGTGCAACCCAGCTGACGCCGTTTTTGGTGCGGTTGAGGTTGTTGGCAAACTGGTCCCGGCGCAGCACTATCAGGCCAGGTGCTTCCGGTAACTTGAGCCGCGTACCGCCGCTGAACCAGCGCTGTGTTGCGATCTCTACCGTTAGCTCCAACTCCTGTCCGACGACAATACTGGCGTTGGGTTTAATCCAGCTGTTGATCTCGAGTTCTCCCGACTGCAAGAGGTCTTCTAGCGACTTGGCAGTCGCTGTGCCATGCCACACCAATAAGAGCAGCACTAGCAGTAGCCGAATCATGGTGTGGCCTCCGTGGCCGCGGGCAGCTGCGCCGGGGCTGGGGGCTGTTCTTGCATGCTGAATTTGATGGCGAGAAACTGCGCCGGGTCGCGCTGTACGCCGCGCATCCACATCTCAGCAATTTTTGGGTCTTGAAGAATTTCCTCAGCGCTGTAACTCACCAGCTCGGCCTTCTCGAAGCTGATGCGTTCGGCACCTTCGGCGCGCTCGGGGTCGCTCTCGCCCAGCTCTTTGGAGCCCTCACCGGCCTCTTCCTGCTGCGACTGGCTCATGAGGTTAATGGCATCGATAATCTGTTGCACGATATCGCGATTGCGCAGTGCCGCGGCATTACTCGGGTTGTCATCAAGAATTTCCTGATAAAGCCGCACTGCCGGTAGATAGTTCTGCGACTGGGCCAGAGCGTTGGCCCTGTTAAAGCGCGCGGTCTCACTGTCGATGCGCGAGTAATACTCTGCCGCCAGCGTAAACTCCTCGGCGTAGTAGTACGCCAGTGCTTTCCAGGCGGGATCGTTAAACCGCTGCGCTGCGGCGCGATAATCACCGCGCTTTAGCAACAGGCGACCCTGCTGCTGTGGCGTCAGCCACAGGTCGGCGAACCAGTGCTCACTGGCTACGGCCTGTTGTGGTTGTGCCAGCAGGCCGAGCAATAGCCAGGGCAGGCACCACTGCAGTGTCCAGCCCTTGCGAAACCATAGGGCGAAAATTGCCAGTGCAGGGAAGAGCAGCCAGTAGCCTCCGTCCTGCCAGGGCACAGCCTCGTCATCGCTGATGACGTACCATGAATCAATCCGGCGCAGTACATTTTTGACATCTGCTTGGTCCACGGTTAAATCGATGTAGTGCCCGGAGCCGGCACTCGCCAGCTGTTTCAGAGCGGTTATTTCCAGCGCCGGGTAAGGACTTTCCTCCGCTGCAGTCTCCGCCCCAATGCCCCAGACCAGCAATTGATAGGGACTGTTGTCGAAGTAATTCGAAAATGCCTGCACGCTCTCATTCGATACGCCATCGGTCAGCAGCAGTATGGTGGTTGGGAGTGATTCATCCCCGGTAACCTGCGTCAACAGCGGCAATACGTATTCCGCAAACTTGCCGGCGCGCGGCATCACGTCCGGTTCAATGGCGCTTAAGTATTGGTTCAAGATCTGTACATCATCGGTTAGTGGTAGCACCGTATGCGCGCTGCCTGCATAAGCAATCAGTGCCGTCCGCGAGCCGCTGCGTTGTTCCAGCAAGTCAGATATTTTCTGTTTGGCGCGTTTTAGACGCGTCGGTTGCACATCGCGGTATTCCATCGACGCGGATACATCCAATGCGATGACCAGTGCGGCCTCGTCGCGCGCCAGCGGTGAGGGCTGCTGCTGCCAGCTGGGTCCCATCAGGATCAACACCAGTAGCCCCATCAGCAGCAGGCTCAGGGATGCCGGGTTAAACCAGTGACTGCGATACTGCCTGACTCGCAAGGCTTCCAGCAGGTGCGGCGCGATGATTGCCTGCCAGCCCCGAGTTTCGTCCTGTTGTCGTCGCAGTAACGCGCTGATGCCAATAATTGGCAGCAGCAGGAATAGCCAGGCGGGGCGCAGAAAATGAAAATTCTCTATGAACTGTTCAAGTTGCATAGTTGGTCTCGCCAGATCTGGTTTTCGCCTGTCGATAACTTAGCGCGGCGGCGGTCAGGTGGTAAATCAGGTAGAGCAGTACTGCGGCAGACACCGGTATGTAGTGCACGCTGTGGCGCGGCCTAAAGCTGGTGCTTTCATACAATTCTGGTTCCAGCGTGGCGATATCTGCATAGGCTTTTGCCAGTTGTTGCTGATCCACTGCTTGGAAGTAGGCGCCCCCGGTTTCGCTCGCGACTCGCTTGAGGGTTTCCTCATCCAGTGCTTCTTCGCCGACGGTTGCGGGATCGCCGATAGCGATACTGTAGATTCGCACATCACGTTCCGCTGCAACCTTGGCGGCATCCACCGGTGGTACAGTGCTGCCGGTGTCATTGCCATCGGTAAGAATAATCAGCACTTTATTGTCTGAGGTGCTCTGTGAAAACAGATGCAATGATAGTCCGATGGCATCTCCGAATACCGTGCTGGGCCCTGCCATGCCGATTTCCGTTTCCATTAGCAACTGCAGCCAGGTGGTATGATCTTCGGTAAACGGTGTCTGCAGGTAGGGTGCAGAGCCAAACACGATAAGACCCAGGCGGTCGCCTTCGCGCTGGCGGGCTAGCTCCGTCAGCACCAGCTTGACCGCCTGCAGTCGATTCAGTCGCTGCGGTTTGGGATCATCGCCGTTTTGGCCTGTGCGGGTAGGTGCGCTGAAGTCCATCGCTTCCATAGAGCCGGAAAGATCCACTGCGATCATCAGGTCGCGCGCAGACTTAGTGAGCTCTACGGGCTCGCCAACCCATTCGGGTCTGGCGACGGCCAGAACCAGACAAACCCAGGTAAATACGACCAGCAGGCCCTGAATGCGAGTACGGTTGGGTATAACCGCGCCGGTCTTGGGTCGTTCCTCGTTGAGTTCCAGTAGCGCTTCAAAGAAAGGCACGCGGACGGAGTCTCTGGTGTGTTTAAACGCTGGCAACAACCTTAAGAGCAGCGGTACCGGCAGCAGCAGTAGCCACCATGGGCTGGCGAGCTCAAGCATTACTGCGGCCCTCATGTTTCTGGATCCAATCCAGGCATTCACGCCGAAGGTTTTCCAGTTGTACTGAATCCGGTACCAGGGCGCGGTATTGGGTGCTTGCCAACAGCGCGCCACTGGGCTCGCTAAAAGTGCCCGGGACCTGTTGATTAAGCCATGTCACCCAGCTGTTGCCGCTGAGCTGGGCTATTTCGGCGCGCGGGCGCGCTGCCAGTGCAGTGGCTTTGAGCAGGCCGGCAATGGCCTGCAGGGGCGCTCCATGAGACGTATCCAGCTGACTCAGTTGGCGGTAGGCTTCGCGACGATAACGATTGCGCCACCATTGTTGTGCACGCTTTAGCGCATGCCACAGCAGCAACAGTAGTGCGGCCGCCGCCAGCACACGCCAGGCCGGTGCTGTGGGTAGCCAGCTTATTGCATCAGGGGGGATAATCTCACTGATGCCCTTGATGGCATAGTTGCCAAAAATATCTGGAAGTGGCGGCGCTGACATTCAGCGTTGACCCAGATGCTGGCGCAGCTGGCTGAAAACGGATGTAACCGTGTTGAGTGGAATGACGGGCATTCCATGCCGACGTAATTCCAATTGAAGATTCTCGACGCGGTTTTGAAACGTTGCCTCAAAACGCTCGCCCAGCGATTTCTTGTGTGGCTCCAGTTGCAGTTGATAGCGACCGTCACTGACCACTAAATCCGAGGCTGAGGAAATATCCTGCTCCAGTGGGTCATAGATAAAACCGGCAATCAAATCGTTGTGCTGGCTGATCCGTTTGACCGCCGCTAGCGAGGCCTGATTCCAGCCATCAAAGTCAGAGACAATAACTACTAGATAATCATGTCCTACCATTCGCTCTGCGACCGCGATGGCGTTTTCTAACTGGGCAGGATTAGGCGGGACCTTACTGCTGACGGCGAGTTGTTGGTTCATCGAGGCTAGTTGGGACAGAATTGAGAGTAGATTGCGGCGGCTGCGTGAAGGCTTGATCTGCAGTATCTGCGAGTCGTTGAACAGTATGGCACCAACGCGGTCGCCCTGTTCGAGTACGCGCCAGCCTGCCACGGCGCCCAGCTCGGCCGCGCTGACCGACTTCATTTTCTGTTGGCTGCCAAAGAACATGGATAAGCGTTGGTCGATCACCAACAGCACCGGGCGGTCGCGTTCTTCGGTATAGACCCTGACATGGGGTTTGCCGGTGCGATTGGTGACACGCCAGTCCATACTACGAATATCATCACCGGGGCGGTAGTGGCGCAATTCTTCAAAATCCAGCCCGCGACCACGCAGCCGTGAACGCTTGCGCCCGCTCAGCAGGCTGTTAAGGGGCTGGCGGGGCAGGAACGAGAACCCATGCGCCTCCTGATGTAGCCTGCTTAAGGCTGTCACGTCTACATAGACGTTGCTGCTATCTTTGCTGTCATCGATTGGCTGTGACATGAGCGTTAGCTGACTGCCACCTGCTCCATCACAGCATCCAGTGCCTGATCGCTGGTAATGCCTTCGGCCAAAGCGTCGTAGCTGAGAATCAGTCGATGCCTGAGTATCGGGTGCATGACGCTGCGCACATCATCGGGGTCGACAAAGTCTTTACCCGCCAGCCAGGCCTCGGCACGTGCCGCGCGGTGCATGCCGATACTGGCGCGCGGGCTGCAACCTACCTGGATCCAGCGTTGTAAATCCTCCGAGTAGCGCTGTGGCTCGCGGGTCGCAATGACCAAGTCAACCAGATATTGCTCTACCGCTTCGCTGATGTGAATGTTGCGCACTTGCTCTCTGGCCTCAAAAATATGTTGCTGCGAGATACTTGCCGGTACAGCCTCCTGAGCTTGTTCCTCGCCATGCACCAACCGCACAATGCCGAGCTCTCCGCTGGTGTCAGGGTAATCAATATTGACTTTCATCAGAAAGCGATCCATCTGTGCCTCTGGCAGCGGGTAGGTGCCTTCCTGTTCAATCGGATTCTGGGTGGCCAGCACCATAAATAGCTCAGGCAGCGGATAGGTCTTGCCGGCCACCGTCACCTGACGTTCTTCCATGGCTTCCAGCAGTGCCGACTGGACCTTGGCGGGCGCGCGGTTGATCTCGTCGGCCAGTAGCAAATTATTGAAAATGGGACCCTCTTGAAAGGTCAGCGTTTGTTTGCCAGCTACCTCTTGATAGACCTCGGTACCGGTGACATCAGACGGCAGTAAGTCGGGGGTGAACTGCACCCGGCCCAAATCGGCCTGCAGCACTCGCCCCAGGGTTTTAATCGAGCGGGTTTTGGCTGTGCCGGGAAGGCCTTCGAGCATGACATTGCCATTGCAGAGTAGGGCGATAGTGAGAGCCCTCGCTACTGCATCCTGACCGATGACCGACTTTTGCATTTCCGTCATCAGTTGCTCGATGGCGGCATGGGTAGCGCTGGACATAGAACTTTCTCCTTCAGCCCGGGGTATTGCCGGGTATCGTCCATTCTAGTGCACCATAGTGCCGCTGGCACCTATTGCGCCGAGTGTTTTCAGGCTTGATAACGCGGCGCTAGGACATGGCCGTCACGCGCTGCATCAGCTCTCAGCCTTTTCGCCTTCGACCTGGGCTATCGCCTGCTCTAATGGCCCCAGCATGCTAGCCGCTCGAGGATAACCGGCGTACTGCGCAATCATTAGCAACAGTTCACGCAGTTCTTCGGCATTGAGTTCACCATTTTTCAGCGCTGCTTTGGCTTGAATGCCAAAGGTCATGGTTTCACCCTTTTCTGCGATGATACCCAGTAATAGCAGACGGCGGTCGCGCACAGACAGTACATCGCGCGACCATACTTCAGCGAATAGCTGCTCCAACATGATATCGGTAAAGGCGTACCCCTCATCGGGTGTTACGACATCGCCGGCGTACACTTTATTGATCATCTCCAAGCCGCGGGCGCGGCGCTCCGAATCTGCCATTTTGGTTCCTTCCTAACGTGTGGACTGGCAGCAGAGTATAGCGCGAGCTTGTTGCTGTGGCAGTGCCTGGGCAACATAGCGCGCTGTTTGCCGCCGCTGTTCAATAATCTGCACTGATTCAGGCGTGAGCAGGAAGCGAGCAAGCCAGCGTTCTGGGCTACACTGCACACAATTGCGGAGTAATCTTTTGTTGAATTGTCCAAGCTGTATTGATGTCGGGTTGATCGGCGCCGTCACCCCGGTGTCAGCCTTTTGAGCTTTCAGGCGCATGAGGCGCTTTGTTGTCCGCTAGATGGGCTCACTCTGGATTTACAGTCTGGCGTGCTGGCATGCCCTCAGGGGCACAGCTTTGACGTGGCGCGTCAGGGTTATGTGAACTTGTTGCTGGCGCAGGAAAAGCGTTCTCGTGATCCCGGTGACAGCAAGGCTATGATCACAGCCAGGCGCAATTTTCTTAACGCCGGCTATTACGCGCAGTTGGCGGCGGAACTGGCGCGGGTAGCCGCAGCAGCTGGATCAGGACTGTCGACAGTGGTCGATGCCGGATGTGGTGAGGGCTATTACGATGCTCATCTGCTGGAGGCAGTGCCAGACCTTGCCGACAACTTTGTCGGTTTTGATATCTCCAAGTGGGCTGTGCAAGCCGCAGCCCCGCGTGTGCCTGCCACGTGGTTAGTGGCCAGTAATCGCCAGATTCCGCTGCGCGATGCCAGTGCCGATATGCTACTTAGCCTGTTCGGGTTTCCTGAGCTGGCGGAGTTTGGTCGGGTCCTTAAATCTGGTGGACTATTATTAATAGCCGAAGCCGGGACCGAGCATTTGCTCGAGCTACGGCGTTTAATCTACCCGCAACTGACTGCAAAAGCCGATGATGCCAAGGATAGTTATGCGGCGGCTGGTTTTCAGTTGCAGCAGGAATCCCGGGTTACTTACACCACTGCAGAACTTCCACAGGAGCGGATTGCTGAACTGTTGTTGATGACGCCGCACCTGTATCGGGCCAGCGCCGAAGGCAAGGCCCGGGTTGCGGCGCTGCAAAGGCTGGTGGTGACTATTGACGTGCGGTTTCGTCTCTACAGCAGCGCGCCTTTTGCGGTCTAGTTGGGTTCGGGTTCCGCTTGCTGCATGACTTTCTCTACTGGGTCCTTATCGTCGTCGCCAGCATGAGTCAGATGTAAAAGCTGCCCTGGTCCAGAGAAGCGGATATTACTGGTGGCCACCAGGCCTATGATTGCCAGGTTGAGCTGTTCAGCGACTTTCAGAAACTCTTGGTAGTCTTGCGTCGCAATGCCGGCATCAACGCGGATGTGAACGGTATTGTCGATGATCTCGTCCAGTCGAATACTGATGGTGTCGGCTCTTACGCTTTCTGTGTTATGAAAGGTATCTCGCAGTTGCTCCAATAATCGGTTTAATGTGTCAATGTCGGCTATTTCCAGACGCAGGTAGCGGAAATATCGAATACGATCGCGCTCGGAGAAATTCTCCACCTCATCGGCAGCGAACACCGCGTTGGGAATGCTGACCAATGTGCGATTGAGGGTGCGTATCATGGTCGAACGCAGGCCGATCTCTTCTACCGTGCCGACGGTAGTTCCGAAGCGGCAGAAGTCACCGGGTTTGATGGGTCGGGCGCTGTAGATAGTGATCGCGCCGATGATGTTTTCAAGTGTTTTCTGGGCCGCGAGTGCTACCGCGAGGCTACCTACACCAAGACCTGCCAGCACTGTGGACATATCGTAGCCGGCATTTTTTGCCCAGATCAGGCCGATGATAATGACAACGACAATTTTTGTTACCGTCGATAGAGGCTTGAGCAGTGCAACATAGTGCTCGTTGCCGGCGTCTGTTAGCCGTCTGGTCTGATAACCCTTGGTCAGGTTGATCAAGCCCATCAGTAGTACCATGATGCCGATGTAAATCAGCCCGCTGGACTGCAATACCACCATGGAGTAGCGCGACAATCCGAGCTCCGCTACGCCAAGTCTTAGTATCATGAAGAAAGAGAAAATTCGAAACTGCAGTCGCAGAAAGCGGCTGATGGCGTCCATAAATGGGCCTGAGCGCCGCACCAGAAGTTTTTCCAGGCCCAGGCTTAAAAGGGTGGCGCCCAGCCAGCCAAAAACGAACATCGCCAGGATTATTGCAACCTGCCAGTTCTCCAGCGCCATGATACGAAAGCTCGGTAAAATATCCGCCAGATACTGCGTGCCCGCGCTGTAGCCCAGTTCCTCCCACATCTCGGGGATATTGGCCACGGTTGCGTTGGATATCTTCCACACGCGACCACCTTTCCCGTCGGGTACCCTTTGCATGTAGACCGGTACGGCTCCGTCACTGGTTTCGATAGTGCCAATCTGGTCGCGATAATCGGGCAGCCCGTCTCCCCGATGCCCTTCAACGTTATCGCTGATGGTGTTGATATCGAGAATTTCCTGGCGACCCCAGACATAACGTAATTGCAGCAACAGGTCGCGGGTGTCCAGCTCGGCTACCTCCGGCGGCAGATAGCGCATATCAAGAAAAGTCCCGGCAACAGCAAAGTCCTCTTCGTCCAGCGCCTTCTTCAGAAACACCAGTGAGGACAGCGGCGTCGACATATCGAGCTTGTCGCCCTTTTGCTGAATTACGATGTCGCTGCTTTCTTCGTTCTCGAGTATGTTTCTTATGTTGGCATCTTTTTGCGGCGTTGCCTGCGCCATAACTACTGCCGGCGACAGCACTAGGAACATTAAGAGGCATTTGCGCAGGGTTTTCATTGGCGTTGTATCCTGGATTTTTTAATTGTCTTTATAACACTACTGAGGCCATGCACCAATGGTGGATGGGTAGCAGTCGGCGTTCTTCTGGTTTAGGTGCGGCGCTTGCCGGCCAGCCACGTAGAGCATACGTCTAAGCCGTCAGTAAGATGGAGCATGTCGGCGCGACAGTTGGCTGCCAGTCTGCCGAGGTGGTCGTCACAGCGTAGAAACTGAGCGGGGTATAATGAAGCCATGCGCAGACACTCGACCAGGTCCAGTCCTACGGTTTGGTAGCAATAGCTAACGGCATCCAGTAACGTGATATTGCTGCCGGCGAGTACGCCGTCGGAGGTTTGCAGTCTTCCGTTGTGCAACTCAATTTCTGCACCGTACAGGGGGAAACTTGTGAGTGCGCTGGCCGCGCTGGTCATGGCATCGCTGACCAGAAACAATTTTCCCGGCGCCATGGCGCGCCACGCGGTAAGGATTGCAGCGGGGTGCACATGATGGCCATCGGCGATAATGCCGGCCCATGTGGTGTCGCTACTCAATGCCGCCCCGACCATGCCAGGCTTGCGCGCAGTTAGCGGGCTCATGGCATTAAACAAATGTGTGAAACCGCGCAAGCCGGCGGCAATGGCCGCTTCTGCTTGTTCGAAGGTGGCTTCGCTATGCCCGCCGCAGACCATAACACCGGCCGCGCTCAGCTGGCTGATCTGTTGCGGCGTTGCGGTTTCAGGTGCCAGCGTAAGGACTGTGCGCAAATTCCGCGCCTGCTTGCAGAGCGCTTCAACATCGTCATTTTCCAGTGGCCGCAGGCGATCGGCAGCGTGCGCGCCGCGACGACTGGTTGCGAAGTGTGGTCCCTCCAGATGAATACCGAGAACCCCAGGATTGTCGCAACTATTTACGGCTGCAATGGCCGACTCGGTAACCGAACGGGTGTCGCTCAGTAGGGTAGGCAGCAAACTGGTGGTACCGCGTTCAAGATGCGCATTACAAATCTGTGCCACACAGCCTGCGTCCGGGCTGTTGTTGAGCAGGGCGCCGCCACCACCGTTGACCTGCAAATCGATCAGCCCGGGCACCAGCATCCCCTGCTCAAGATTGATCAGGTTAGCGTGCGTGGGTAAATCCTTGAGCGGGGCTACCGAGTCGATGCGTGGGCCGTCGACTATTACTGCATGGTCGACTAACCACTCATGTCCACTGAATATGAGGGGTGCGGTATAGGCTTCAGGCATGGCTGATCCTGTTTGAGCTCTGCTGAGATTGGCGCGAGCAGAGCATCAATCGCAATTTCGTTCAGCCGACGGCGCGTGCAGGCATGGCGAAGATAGTGTTCAGCAAAGGCTCAAAGGACTCCAGACTATCCACCTCGAAATCGGGGTCAAACGCTGGTGCATCCCAACGATCTACCAACTTCTCGGCCAGCGGGTACCAACTCTCTTGAACGTGATCATCGCGCATCGTCGGACTGGCACCGGCGAACTCATAGTAGTACTTGCCCTGGAAGTGCTGGTGGTTGTAGATCGCGTGGTAGGCATCATCGGAAACATAAGGACGCATGAGCTCCGCGCCTATCGCACCGTGATTGGGAATATTGACCGCCTTGCCAATATCGTGGAGCAGGGCGATGGCCACCTCCTCATCGGTAGCGCCGTCGCGTCTGGCGAGGGTGCCGGTCATCAGGCTGTGCTGCAACTGGTCGCAGGCGAAACCAAGCGTGACCTGCTCCAGACTTTTCAACATATCCATAAGGTGCTGGGGGGTTTTACGAAAATATTCGGTGTGGGCACGGCCAATGTGCTTCCAGTCTTCTGCAGTGCCATTACGCATATCGGTAAACATGACAACATCTCCTAATTAAAACAGGCTCATAGTGTAGCCGATATGCAGCGGTCGATCGAACTGGCGGCTGGGGCACTGGGCGAGTGCGGGCCACGCTAGCCATCCGGTTGGCCTCGATTGTTATGGCCTGTCGGTTATTGGACGGCTATGCTCTGCTCTATCGGGGAATCGCGCAGTCACCGCCATCGCGTGTAGGCTGCCACAGGAGCCTACTGTGAAAATTACCAACCAACTGCAGACTAGCGCTGCCATCTTGCTACTGCTATTACCTATCGCGGGCGAGGCCTTTGAGCGCACTGAGCAAAGGGAGCCCTGTGCCGACTATCAAGAAACCCGGCAACCGTTGTTTGGGGACTTACACGTTCACACCAGTTATTCCTTTGATAGTTACCTGTCCAGTCAGCGCCGCGACCCCTGGGACGCCTACGATTATGCCCGCGGCGGCACCATTGTATTGCCCGACGCCAATGGCGAGCAAAGTGTCAGCGCCCGCATCGGTCGACCGCTGGATTTTGCCGCGGTAACCGATCATGCAGAATTTTTTGGCCAGGTTAATGTGTGCACCCTCGATAGCAGCAAGCTGGGTTACTGGTGGCCACATTGCGCCATGACGCGCGCCAATAATATATGGCTACAGTTATTGGCCGCTAACTGGTGGACGCACCTGGGTGGCCAGTTGGAAGCGCTCCCGGCTGAATCCTTTGCCTGCACATTATCTGATTGTGCGGAAGCGGATACTGAAACCTGGGACAAAGTCCAGCAAGCTGCAGAAGAGCATTATGATCGCAGCGCCAACTGTGAGTTCACTACCTTTGTAGCCTACGAATATACTGAGGCTTTTGATCAGAACAATATGCATCGCAATGTCATCTTCCGTAATGACAAGGTTGCTGAGCAGCCGGTGACCGTATACGACACTGGGCTTGAGAGTTTTCCCAGTCTTTGGCGGCAGTTACGCGAGCGATGCACTGAGCTCGATAATGGCTGTGACGTAATGGCGATACCGCATAACCCCAACCTGGCGGGTGGCATGATGTTCCGCGACCCACAAACCCCGACCGAGCTCACCGACCGTTTGTTTTTCGAGCCGGTGGTGGAATTGGTGCAACACAAGGGAGCGTCGGAGTGCCGCTACGATCGTTTGCGAGGCATGGGACTGGGTACAGTAGATGAGCAGTGCGACTTTGAGCAGATTGCGGCGGATAATTTGAACATGCTTGGCTCTGTCCATGGTGAGGTACGTACTGACAGGGCCGCATCGGTAGAGCTGGAATCTTTTGCACGGCGCAATATGGTGCGCAACGTACTGAAGGACGGCCTGGCTCTGGCCGACACGCTGGGCACCAATCCTTTCGTGATGGGTTTTATCGGTAGTACCGATACTCACAGTGCCGCGCCTGGCAGTGCCGAGGAAGACAATTATGTGGGTCATCTAGGGCGGCGTGATTCCGAGTACAACAACGTACAGGACCATTTCTTTGCCAACCCCGGCGGCCACGCCGTGGTCTGGGCGCAGGAGAATTCTCGTGACAGCATCTTTGATGCTTTGCGACGTAAGGAGACCTACGCCACCAGTGGTACGCGGCCAGTGCTACGTTTCTTTGCTGGCGACTATGCGCCAGACCTGTGCGAGCAGACCGATATGATTGACACCGCCTATGATCAGGGCGTTCCCATGGGCGGCGAAGTGACTTTATCTGCTACCGGTTCTGCGCCGCGCTTCCTGGTTAGTGCGCGCAAAGATGCTGGTACGCTGACTTCAACCGGCACGGATTTACAGCGAGTGCAAATTATTAAGGGCTGGGTGGATGCGGATGGTGTCACCCACGAGCGCGTCTATGATATTGATGGTGTTGCCGATAACGGCTCAGGCGTTGATTCGAACACCTGTGCTCGGGTCGGTAGTGGCATACAGCAATCTTGTCAGGTATGGCAGGACCCGACCTTCGAGTCCACGGAAAGCGCGTTTTACTATGTGCGATTACTGGAAAATCCAAGCTGTCGCTGGAGCACATTGCAATGTCAGGCCGCGGGTGTGAACCCGTTTGCCAATAGCTGTGAGACACAGGCGGCTGAGGCCACTTTACTGGCGCAAGAGAATGGTGCCAGCGGCGACGTTTACGGGAAGTGCTGTATCGATCCTGCGCAGCAAGCGTTTTATGCTCCGGTAATTCAGGAGCGGGCCTGGTCCTCACCCATTTGGTATCGAGCGCCCGAGTGACTCGGGGGTTAGCTTTAGTTACAGGGAACGATAGTTACGGGAAACGATAGTTATTATGGAATTTGTTATCAGCTTTGATTTTCGAGCACCTGCATTCGGTGCGCCGGCAGGTGAATTGTATGCGGCAGCACTGGACATGTTCAGCTGGGCCGATGAATTGGGTTTCAATTGCGTCAGCCTGGGCGAGCACCATGCCAGCGCCGATGGCTACCTGCCTTCGCCAATTGCTGTGGCCGGAGCGATAGCGGCACGAACAAGTTCAGTTACCATCCGTCCCAACGTATTGTTAGCGCCGCTATACGAGCCGGTAAAATTGGCGGAGGACCTTGCCGTGCTGCAGTTGTTAAGCGGCAATCGTATGCAGGTGGTTATTGGCGCCGGTTATCGACCCTACGAATTTCAGATGTTTGGTACCCGCCGCGAGGATCGTAAGCAGGGGTATCTTGATGCCTTCAGCGTGTTACGTCAGGCCTGGAGTGGCGAGGAATTTGAGCATCAGGGCCGCAGAGTCACAGTGACTCCCATACCCGAGGTGACGCCACCGCTGTTGTTGGGCGGCGCGCATCCGGCAGTTGCCAAGCGAGCTGCAGATATTGCCGACGGATTTTTTCCACCCAATGGCGAGAACTGGGATGTCTACCGAGCCGAGCGTTTGCGCCTGGGCAAGTCCGACCCAGGTGAAAAGTTCCATCGGCTCGGACCTATATATACTTATGTCACACATGATGTAGAAGCGGCGTGGGCGACGATTGCGCCGCATGTCGTGCATTGTGTCGAGTCCTACGCGGAGTGGACGATAGAGGCTTACGGTAAAGCGGCGGGTCCTTTCGCTGGCGGTGTTGATGTCGATGATCTTCGGCGCAGCGGCGCCTATCAGGTATTAACTCCGGAGCAGGCGGTGGCGTTGATTGAATCAATGGACGATTGCTCAACCTTCATTCTTACGCCACTGCTCGGTGGCCTGGACCCTGAGTTTGCCTGGCGCGGCCTGCAGCTATTTGCCGACGAGGTGTGGCCCAAGGTGCGACATCGTGCCGCGCCTCTGCCTATTCCCGGTGTTTGATGCCGCGCGATAGCGAGCGCTTGCTGGCTGTCTATTAATGCCTTATGCAAGGCGCCACTTAGCGAGATTTAAGGGTATGGTGAGTGTGGCACTGCATTACGGCACTATCTGCTTGTAGAGCAATATGTTTTTTGGTCAGCCTGGAGAATAAAAAGCGATGGGGCGAATCACGTTAGGCTTGAAAGGAACACTTTTACTGGGCTGTCTTAACGGTCTTATGGGTTGTGGTGATGATCCCATAATAGAAGCGCAAGAGTGTATCAATGGGCTCACAGCACAGGAGGCTGATGCCGGCTGGGAACTGCTTTTCGATGGCAGTAGCCTGGAGCATTGGCGCAGCTATCAACAGGCGACTCTGGATCCTGGCTGGGCTATAGAAAATGGCTGTTTGGCGCGTGTTGGTGGTGGTGGCGATATTATTTCGCGGCGTCAGTTTGGAGATTTTGAGTTGAAGCTGGAGTGGCGTATTGCCGATTCCGGAAACAGCGGTATCTTTATCCGGGGTGATGAACTGGGCGATAGCATTCATCACAGCGGGTATGAGATGCAGATTCTGGACAACGCCGGGCACTGGGATGCGCGTAACCCCACACATCGCGCGGGTGCGTACTACGATATGATCGCTCCCGATCACGATACTACGGTGGCGGCGGGCAGTTGGAATCAGGTGCATATCGTCGCCAACGGGGCCGATGTTGAGTTCCGTTTGAACGGACGCGTCACCGCTAGTTTTACGCAGGGCAGTCCACAGTGGCAGGCGTTATACGCGGAGAGCAAATTTACTGATCGCCCTCGCTACGGCACACTAATGCGCGGTCACATTGGGTTCCAGGATCATTGGGACAAGGTGTGGTTGCGCAATATCCGCATTCTGGAACTGAAGCCGATAAAGTCGTCGGCACAGGGCCGCTGATTTGCACTGACTCTGTGCCGTTTGAGTCTGCGCGGATGACCTTGTGGATAAATCCCGCGTGCGCCATGCTGGTGGGCATAAGATAACAGCTGCGTCGCAGCATGGAGATTTGCCCATGAGTCCGGATACCCTCTTTGCAATTGCCAACTATGCCGTGCTGCCGGCTTGGCTATTACTGCTAGTACTTCCCCATCATCGAGTTACTGCAGTGCTAGTGCATGCGGTATGGATACCCGCGCTGTTGGCGGTGCCGTATATGTGGGCACTGTTCTTTGGTCCTCCCGGTCCCGAGGGCGCCGGATTCGGCTCACTACAGGGCGTGATGCTGTTGTTTCAGAGCCCTATGGCAGTGCTTGGTGGATGGATCCACTATTTGGCCTTCGATCTTTTTGTGGGTGCCTGGCAGGTGCGTGACTCACGCCGTCTGGGGATCAACCACTGGTTGGTTGTGCCGTGTCTGCTGGCGACGTTGATGGTGGGTCCGGTGGGACTATTGTTGTATGCGATTCTGCGCCTGGTCACTCGCCAATGTTGGAGTCTGGATGAATCCGCTAGCGTTGCTGCCAGCTAGGCCTCAATCAGCGTTAGAATTCTTGATGGGCTATCAGGCGCGAGTCAACTAAGGCTGCACTGCGGTAGAAGGCCACTTTCTGATAGGCGTCTGAGCTGATCATTTCAACAAAAGCGCGGGCAGATGGATAACGCACTAGCACTACAAGTTCCCAATTTTTGTCGCTGGGTCCTATCAGCATAGCTGCCTGGCGCCCTTGCCATATAACGGCTCCGCCAGCCTTTTCAATGAGCGGGCTTACACCCTCGCTATAGTGCATAAAGGCTTCCATGCCGCTACAGGGTTCAGCATTATCCGTAGCTTTGAAATTGGCTTGCTGGGCAAAGCGGAGTAGATTCAGCATTACTACTGGTTTGTCGGCAGGGTAATCGTGCAACATGGCCTTGATGGTGGCCAGCTCATTGTCGATAAAGGTAGCGGTCATGATGGGGCTCGCGACTGGGGGTGATGCGGGAGACTAGCTTACGTCAGATACCACGTCCAGACGTCTGTGCTGTGTATTACAGCAGCGAATGTGGACGCCGCATCTTTTGTTCGCTGCGCAATAACTGTGCCGGCTAATACTGGAGGTACTGACTTTAATGGAGAATTTGAATGGATAGGATAGGGGATAGTCTGGCGGGCAAGCGGGTGTTGATCACTCAGTCTGAGGAATTTATGGGGCCCGCACTGTGTAAGGGGTTTGCCGCTTATGGTGCTGAGGTTATCGCCGCGCCAGAGACTTTGGCAGAGCCCGGTGCAGCCGAAGCGCTAGTAGAGCGCAGCGGTCGGGTTGACGTGCTAATTGCCAACCTGGCAATTCCGGCACCGCGGACTGCTATTGTGGACGTGACTGAAGAAGAGTGGAGACACGCTTTTTCGCATTTAGTAGATCCCTTGCCGCGCTTATTCCGTGCACTATTGCCGCAGATGCTGGACCGGGGAGAGGGGAAAATAGTGGTGATGGGCAGTGCCTCCGCCCTGCGAGGTATGCCGAAGGTAACTACTTATAGCGCTGCGCGCGGGGCTCAAATCGCCTACGTCAGAGCGGCCGGTGCCGAGGTAGCAGCGGAGAATATCCAGATCAACCTGATTGCCCAGAATTTTGTCGATAACCCGACTTACTTTCCACCCGAAGTACAGGAGCTAGACGCGTTTCAACGTCGTCTTCGCAATGAGGTTCCATTGGGGCGTCTTGCTACCCCTGAGGAAGACGCTCAGTTCGCCGTGTTCCTGGCCTCCAGCGAAGTGAATTTTTTCGTCGGCCAGAGCTTTGCTTTCAGTGGCGGTTGGGTCACCTGAAAATCGTTGCCGAGATTTAACCCAGCAGATTACTGGTGCTGCTGTCGTCCCAGACACTTCCTTTGGGCATAGCAGCGACTGTCACCGAGTGGTTGTCGACGACTTCTATGTTGCCACCGCTACGCAGAAACTCTTCTACCTGACTGGCGATTTCAGCGCTGATACGTTGCTTCAGTGCTGGATTTTCTTTGTTGTCTGTATTGCTCATCGTAATAATCCCTGTTTGGCTTTTATTGGTTGGCTACGCCGCTGCCTGCTGTAGTGCAGGATTGGCATTCCCGGGCAGTCATCGCTGCTTGGTTCCGATTTCACTCCCGAGCCTTGATGCGGTCAACCCGCTTTAGTCTCAAGTGTGATACAGGTACCGATTCTGTGGCCGGTGATTTAGCGTAATGTGGACTCAAACTCACGAAAGCTCCCATTCTTGGCCGTTTGCCTGAATGCCCCGCAGCATTCCCCATGTGCACACGGATCACCGGCTTGCCGCGTATCCTGTAGCTACATAGCGCGCGTTGCCGGCTTCATGGTGTAAACTCTGTGGCAATTTCCTGCCTTCATGGCAGGGATGAACCCGGAGTTTATTGATGAAAATTGGACGTATTCTGGTCGGCTTGATTGCTGTGGTCATAGTGGCTTTGGGGTTGCTACAGGTGACTGACAATCAGTACCTGGTGACCGCGTTACAGCGGACTTATCTGGCAGGCAATGAGACTGCCAATATCAATGATCATGAGGTTTTCGCAACTCGCGTAATCAAGGGGGGTAACGTGCAGCCTTGGCCTCAGGCTGCTGGCGGTCTGCGACCGTTGCCAGAAGAGCTGCTCACATTTCTAAGCGACAATGATGCGATTGCGTTTCTGGCGTTGCATCGCGGTGAAGTGGTGGCTGAACAATACTTACAGGGCTATACAGCCGAAAGCAGGACCAATTCTTTTTCCATGGCCAAGACAGTGCTGACCCTGCTGCTGGGTATAGCTATTGAGGAAGGCCGCGTTGAGGGGCTGGAGCAACCGCTGCTGGATTGGTTGCCAGAATTTTCAGAGGATCCTAATGCCCGGCTGGCAAGCCTCGGTTCCTTGTCGGCTATGACTTCAGGCTACGAGTGGGACGAACGCTATTACAGCGCGCTGAGCCCGACCGTAAAGCTGGTTTACGGTGATGATGTGACCGACTTTGTGCTCGACGGGGAATTCAGTAAAACCCCGGAGAGCTATTTCTATTACTCCAGTGCTTCAACCCAATTATTGGCAACGACTCTGGCCAGAGCCCTGCAACAATCCGATCCCGAAGCAACCCTCAGTGGCTACCTGAGTGAAAAACTATGGCAGCCTCTGGGTATGGATGCAGATGGGCTTTGGCATCTGGACAACTCGGGTATGGAGCTGGCGTTTTGTTGTATCAATACTAGCGCGCGGAATTTCGCCCGCTTTGGCCAGCTGATGCTGCAAGATGGTGTCTGGGAGGGTCAGCAGTTGGTGCCCACTGCGTTTGTTGAAGCAATGCGTAGTGTGCGCGGCGCACCTGACTACGGGCTTTCGACTTGGCTAAATACGGAGAACGAGCCAGCTTTTTATTCTCTGCGTGGCCATCTTGGCCAGTACGTTGTGGTAGTGCCGGAATACGATCTGGTGATTGTCAGATTGGGCGAGTCTCGGGCCGTAGAGCGCGAAACTATGGAGGAAGTACTGCCCTTTTATATTGAACAGGTGTTGTCAGTACTTCACTAGGTGGTTTGATTTTTTGAATAGTAAAACAGGAGCACCACAGACATGCGTAGTTGGCGAGTAAAGAATTTTGGAGAGCCGCGAGAAGTGGTTGAGTTGGACGAAAATTTTGCCGATTTTGAGGCCGGCCCTGGCCAAGTGAAGCTGGAGGTAGAAGCTGCTGGCCTGGGCTTACCCGATGTCTTCATGTGCCAGAATAACTATCCGCTGGTGCCGCCTCTGCCGTTTACGCCGTCACAGGAAGCCTGCGGTAAAGTGGTTGCAGTGGGTGATGGCGTTGATCCAGCGCTGCTGGGTCAGCGAGTAATGGGCCCAACGTTATTTCAACAGCAATATGGCGGTCTGGCTGAATACTGCCTGATGGCTGAGGCCATGGCGCTGCCGGTGCCCGATGGTATGACTGGTGTAGAAGCAGCGGGTTTTTTCATCCCCTACCTCACTGCGTGGATTGGACTGGTGCAGCGCGCCCGTCTCAGTGCCGACGATACTGTGCTGGTGCTGGGTGCATCAGGCAGTTCCGGTTCTGCCGCTGTGCAGCTGGCGCGTGCCAAGGGAGCCAAGGTGATTGCTGTCGCCGGCGGTGAGCGTAAGGCTGCTTTCTGTCAGAGCCTGGGTGCCGATGCAGTTATTGATCACCGTAAGGAAAACATTACCGAGGCAGCGCTGGCACTGACCGATGGACAGGGAGCCAGTGTGGTGTTCGATCCAGTCGGTGGCAAGGCGGGCCGAGCCGGGTTCAAGGCAACCGCCTTCGAGGGCCGCTTTGTGATTATCGGCTATGCCTCTGGCGAGTGGCCGCTTATAAGCCTGCCCGAAACCCTGCCCCGCAATATCTCATTGGTGGGCGCGATGCCGGTGGGCTATTCGCCCGAATTTATGTTGGCTGCACATGAGGATCTCATTTCCCATTGGGCGGGGGGAGATCTCAAAAGTGGCATGCAGCAGGTGTTTTCCTTTGCCGACGGGCGCAAGGCCATTGAGCATATTGCGGCCGGTAAAGTAGAGGGAAAAGTGGTAGTAGACCTTACTGCATAAGCTGCGTTTTCCCCGGCTGGCCTACTCCTGATTGCTCCGCTTGGCTTCGGCGAGCGCGAGCATGCTTTGTATATCATTAAGCTGCGTGTGGATCTCGTTGAGGCTGACTTTGGTTAAGCCCTGCTCTTCCAGCATGACGCGGTCGTTTTCCTCATTTAGCACATTGACCACAATGCCGATCACCATGTTGAGGAAGGCGAAGGCGGACAGGAAGATAAAGGATAGGTAATAGCTCCAGCTGAGTGGGTATAGCACCATGGTTTCGTACATGACATCGGTCCAGTCCTCGAATGTCATGACGCGAAACAGCGTGAGCATGGCGCGGGCTATATCGCCCCACAGTGCCGGATTGATCTCTGCAAATAGCATGCTGCCGATGGCGCCATAGATATAGAAGATGATGAACATCAGCACCAGCACATAGCCCAACTGGGGCAGTGCCTTAATCAGCGCGTTCATCAATATGCGCATTTCCGGGATAATAGAAATCAGCCGCAGCACCCGAAAAATTCTGATCAGTCTGCCTACCAAGGCCATGTCACTGTCTTCAATCGGCACCAGACTGGCGACCACAATAAGCGTGTCAAATATATTCCAGCCTTGCTTGAAAAAGTCCAGTTTGCGCTTTTCACCGAGAAATCTGACGCTTATTTCGGTGAGGAAGATCAGGGTAATGATCCAGTCGAGAACGTAAATAACAGTGCGCCAGTTACCCGAAATATTGTAGGTCTTTGCGCCTACCAGCAGCGCGGAGGCGATAATAACGACGATAACAAAGGCTTCGAAGGCGCGATTACTGCGCACTGACCAAAAAAAGTTCTGTAGCCCTTTGGTTTCCATCTGATCCTCTGTTTGTGAATGGCCCATTATGGGCGGCGCGCGATTATAGCACCGCTATTTTGGGTGCAGAACCGGTACTATCGGTCGCATCTTTTGATCAATTAAAGCGATCAATAATTCCTATTTAATTCATTTTACCGATTTAATAAATGTCTATAGTATGCCGCCTGAAACCTACAGTAACCAAGGAGTTGCCATGATAGTTAATAACCGTATTCCGGACGTCGTCTTTAACACTCGGGTTCGAGATGAGTCCGTTGGTGGAGATAATCCTTACCGTTGGCAGGATCTGACCAGCCAAGACATTTTTGCTGGTAAGAAGGTGGTGGTATTTTCACTACCGGGTGCATTTACGCCGACTTGTTCTTCAAACCATCTGCCTCGCTACGAGGAGCTCTATGCGGAGTTTCAGGAGCAAGGTGTAGACGCGATAGTCTGTGTGTCAGTCAATGATGCGTTTGTGATGTTCAAGTGGGGCAAAGAGCAGGGCAACGAGAATGTATTCCTGCTGCCTGATGGCAACGGCGAATTCACTCGGAAGATGGGTATGCTGGTAGACAAGTCTAACATTGGCTTTGGCATGCGCTCCTGGCGTTATTCGATGCTGGTTAACGACGGCACTATCGAAAAGATGTTTGCTGAGCAAGATTTTGGCGATCTCTGCCCGACCGACCCCTTTGAAGTGTCAGATGCCGACACTATGTTGGCCTATCTGAAGGGCACCGACGCTCAAGGCGTCAGTGAGCCGCGCAAGGCCTTTGTAGGCTAATTTTGCTGCTTTAGAACGCTGCTCAGATCGCGTTCAAGTGATCTTTCCAGCGCCTTCCCCCAATCGGGGGAAGGCGCTTTTTTTTGTGGTTCTTTGCCATTCCCGTGAGTGCCGAGGCTTCCCATGCTGTGCGATACTGGCTTTAGGCTGCAATGTTGTGGCGTAGGGCGTTATGGAGGTCGGCACAGTGGGAGAGATAGATAAGCTGACGCGTGAACAGCTGACTGCTGCATTGGCGGCGGCAGATTTGCGGGTGTTATTGATGGTGATGTATCACCTCAGTGGCGAAGAGCGTTGGCTGCAGGAGCCGTATCGGCCGAGGCGTGATGTGCGCCTGATTGCTGATGAGGACGCCGGCTTTAGTCCGCAGTTGCAACAGGAGGTGCGGGCGGCGGCGTTGGAACTGCTAACCGCTGCAGCAATATCGCCGGCAATTAGCCGTCCTGATGAGACTCTGTTGCAGCGGATGATGAGCGTTTGCCTCGGCGAGGAAGTGCCGGCCGAGTACGCACCTATGATGCTGGAGCAAATGGGTTTTGAGCCTCTCTTGCGTGAACTGCCCCCGCTGCGAACTCCGCTAACGGGCGAACTGCTGCCCGTGATTATTGTCGGCGCCGGTGTTAGTGGAATTGCCCTGGGCAAGTTTTTGCTGGAAGCGGGCATTGAATTTCAAATTCTCGACAAGAATACTGAGGTCGGAGGCACCTGGTGGGAGAATGTCTATCCCGGCTGCGGTGTTGATACGCCCAATCATGCCTACTCTTACTCGTTTGGGCCGCGCTTCGCCTGGAGCAGTTTTTTCTCGCCGCGAGCGGATATACAGGATTATCTGCAACTCACCGCGCAGAACAATGGGCTGTATCCGCATATCCGTTTCAGTAGCACGATCGAGGGGGCTGTTTGGGAAGAGTCTGAGCAGTGCTGGCACGTTACTGTCAGTGGTCAGCAGGGTCGCGAAACGCTGCGGGCTCGTGCTTTGGTAAGCGCCGTAGGACAACTCAACTTACCAGCGCTACCCTCCATTGAGGGACTGGAAGATTTTGACGGTCCGCTATTTCATAGCTCGCGTTGGCCCGCTGGACTTGAGCTGTCCGGCAAGCGCGTAGCGGTTGTCGGTACCGGCGCATCCGCTATGCAGATAGTGCCAACGATTGCTGGCGAGGTTGAGCACCTCACTATCTTCCAGCGCACCCCGCAATGGGCCAGACCTATTCCGCGCTACCACGAAAGCATAAACGAGGCCGCCCGCACTTTGCTGGATCACGTGCCGTTTTATGCCGCCTGGCTGCGCTTCACTATGTTCTGGCGCTATGGTGACGGCTTGTTACCGTATTTGCGCAAAGACCCGCAGTGGTCACATCCGCAGCGGTCGATGAACAGGATTAATGATCGACATCGTGAAGAAATGTTGGCGCATATAGAGCAGAAACTGGCGGGTCGCAGTGACCTGCTGGATAAATGCGTGCCTGATTACCCGCCTTACGGAAAGCGCATACTGTTGGACAATGGCTGGTTTGATACTTTGCTGGAGTCTAATGTGACCCTGCAAACAGACCCTATCAGCGCGGTTCATCCGCGTGGTATTGCAACCGCGGCAGGTGGTGTTGAGAAGTTTGACGTGGTGATTTTGGCGACCGGCTTTCAGGTAGGAAAAATGGCGGCGCGACTCAATATAACCGGGCGCGATAGCCGGCAATTGGCCGCCGAGTGGGCGCACGACAACCCCACCGCACATCTGGGTATTACCGTTGCCGGGTTCCCCAACCTGTTTTGTATGATGGGACCTAGCACCGGTCTGGGTCACGGCGGTAGCGCGATGTTTCAGGCCGAGGTTCAGGCGCGTTATATTGTCGATTGCCTGCTGACATTGTTCAACAGCAATGCGGGCAGCATGGAGGTGCTTGCTGACGTGCAGGCGGACTTTGTGGCCCGCGTCGATGCCGAACACGAGCAGCTGATTTGGAGCCACCCGAAATTACAGAGTTATTATCGTAACGCCGGCGGGCGCGTATTCTCACTGCTGCCCTGGCGCATCGTGGATTACTGGCAGATGACGCGGCATCTGCAGCTGGATGACTTTGAGTGGAGTGGTGCAGCTCAACTTAATCTTACCGGAGTGGCTGCCGGCGAATGATATGCTGGCTTATCTTACAAGTACTTCGATGATGGATGCTTATCTATGTCTGCGCTGCAAGCTGACCCACTGAATCGCAATCCCAATGGTCTTGAGTTGGTTTCTGTGGCTACCTATACGCGTCTGGTAGGCGCAAGCATAGAGCGGGTTTGGGAGAATGTGCTGGACTGGGAGCACTTGCCTCACCTGCATGATACCTCGTTCAGTTTTAGTGAGTTGGACGAGGCGGGTGCATGGGGTTGGCGCTGCTGGTCCGATGCTGAGCATGTCGGGCATATTGAGCTGTGTGTTATGTCGGATCGCTACGTTGCTCGAACCTACAGCCATGGTAAACAGTTTTCGGAGATTTGGACGGGGTTGCGTTCTCAGGGTGATGCAACGGCTGTAGAGGTCGAGTTTCTGGTGGCTGATGTGGCGGCGGATCAAGTCGATGGCATGGGGCAAATCTACCGCGACGTATACCAGCAGCTGTGGGACGAGGATGAAGCAATGATGCGGGAGCGGCAGCGCCGTCTGGACGAAAGGCGCTCGGCAGATGCGCAGGTTGTGCTGGGCACCGAGGCCGCCGTAGCCCAGCGTTTACCGTTTCGGTTTCAGTGGCGGCGCCAGGAATTTGAGCTGATCGAGCGTGACTCGCAGCTGCTTGCCGTACCCACGATTTGTCCGCACCTGCTGGGTCCGCTGGCAACGGATTTGACTAACCCGGACGTGCTGAGCTGTCCCTGGCATGGCTACCAATTTGACCGCCGTTCGGGCGATTGCCTAAGTCCCGTAGGGGCGCGTTGCCGGCTGCCGGCTGCGCCCGTGCTTTCTATACGCGACGGTATGGTCGTCGCCGGCGCTTAACCCTTGGCAGCGGCAGACTGATTATCGCAGGCCGCTTTAACCTGCTCAATGTTACAACTGATAGCCGCCACTTGAGTGAAACCCATATGCATGAGCTGCGCTGCTGCCAGTCTGGCTCGGACGCCCGAGGCACAGTGAATGTAAATTGGCGTCTGTGGGTCCTGGCTTAATTCAAGCACTTTCATTTCCAGCACACCGCGAGGGATATGCAGTGACCCCGAAACCGGATGCAGGTCAACTTCGCCGGGCTCGCGCACGTCTATCACGTGGCCGCTATTGCCACCACATTCCCGGAATGCCTCTTCCGCGCTAATACAGCGTAGACCGTCGCTGGCTTCGGCAACGAGTTCTGGAATAGTTTTGAGCATGCTGGTTTCTCCTCAGGGTGTTTCGGTGAGACTTGATTCAAAGAATAGTTTAATCATTTATATAAGTAAACTCTAATGTAGACAAAACTAATATTAAGTCTATACTTCAGGTAATTTCCAATCAGGCGTGCGGTCCCGCTGCGGACTAGCGAACAGATAATGCAAATAGAACCAGAGAAAATGGCGGAGCGCTCCAAGGAAGCAGAACAGTTCCTCAAGTTATTGGGGAACAGCAAACGCCTGATGATTTTGTGTGTGCTACTTGAAGAGGAGATGTCCGTTGGAGATCTCAATGCGCGGGTGCCTTTGTCGCAGTCTGCACTATCGCAGCACTTGTCTGTATTGCGCGAGGCGGGCCTGGTGGCTACGCGGCGCGAGTCGCAGTCCATTTTTTATCGCCTGGCAGATGCCAGAGTAGAGAGAGTGCTGCATGTGCTGTACGACATTTTTTGTGACTGAGGGAGTGCTCTGCGCATGAACCCGCTGGATCGTTTGGTCCGTTCAGGGCTTGAGGGAGCGTTTCCAAAGATTATCTTTTTGGTTGCCCTGATTGCGGGCTTGCTGGCGCTGCAATTTACGCCGCGTGAAGAAGAGCCGCAGATTGTGGTGCCAATGGTTGATGTGCTGGTAACAGCGCCCGGCTTGAGTCCGCGTCAGGTCGAGCGTCAGGTGGTGGTGCCGCTGGAAAAGTTGCTCGCGCAAATCCCGGGTGTCGAGCATGTTTATTCGGCATCATCGCGTGGACAGGCAGTGGTGACTCTGCGTTTTTATGTGGGGGAGGATCGCGAGGACTCTATTCTCAACGCTTACAACAAGCTGAATTCAAATCGCGATAAAGTACCTGGCGTGGTCAGCGATTGGATGATGCGTCCGGTAGAAGTGGACGACGTGCCGATTCTCCTGTTGGGGCTGTGGAGTGATACCCCGGCGCGCTACGACGATTTTGCCCTGCGCCGAATTGCAGACGAAATCTCCACGGTGCTACAGCGCATACCGCTGGCCTCCGAGGTCAATGTGAGTGGCGGCAGACCGCGATTGATGCAGATTTTGCTGCGCCCCGAAAGCCTGGCTGCGCGCAAGACCACAGCCACCGATATTGTCTCCGCCCTGCAACTGTCAAACCGCCTGCAAAGTGCCGGAGACTGGTCATTGGGTAATGAGTCGATCCAGCTCGAAAGTGGCGACTTTTTGCAATCAGCAGATGAGCTTGCCGCTTTGGTGGTTAACGTCGTGGATGGGGTGCCGGTCTACCTGCAAGAAGTGGCGATGGTCGTTGACGGCCCTGCCGAACCCGATAACTACACGTGGTTGAGTCTAGCGCCCGGTCATCCCGGGTACGCCAGTGACCCCGGCCAGCATCCTATGGTGAGCATTAGCGTGGCCAAACAGAGGGGCAGCAACGCTGTAGCCGTTGCTAGTCAGGTCCACCGCTCCCTGGAACTCATGCGCGCCGAGTTACTGCCGCCAGAGATACATGTAGAAGTTCTCCGGGATTACGGCGAAACCGCCAACGCCAAGGTCAACAACCTGAGCCTGAGCCTGGCGTTCGCGATATTCACTGTCGTTGTTTTTATCGGTGTTTTCCTCGGCTGGCGTCCAGCGCTGGTGGTGGGGTTGGCAGTTCCTATTTGCTACGGGGCTACCCTGGCGCTGGATATGTACTTTGGCTACACCATCAACCGGGTGACATTGTTTGCGCTCATTCTCTCGCTGGGTCTGGTGGTAGATGACCCGATCACCGGAGTCGACAATATTGAGCGCCAGTTGCGCACCGGTGCAGGCGATACCAAAGATCGTATTGTTGATGCCATGGCAGAGATCCGTGTGCCATTGCTGATGTCCACGCTGACCATCGTATTGGCCTTTGTGCCGCTGGCATTTATAACCGGCATGATGGGGCCGTACATGGCGCCCATGGCGTTCAATGTTCCGCTCAGTGTCATTGCCAGTACCGTGGTGGCGTTTATGGTGACGCCGTGGCTGGCAAGTAAATTGCTGAAGCCGACTATTCAATCGACCGGCGATTCTGCAACCGGCCCGACAGCACAACCGCCGCAAACTGAAGGCGCCGGCGAAGGCGCGCTGGCAGGCTATTACACCCGCCTGCTCGGTGCCGTATTGGGCGACCGGCGTCGCAGCTGGTTGCTGCTGGCATTAGTCATGGTGATGTTTATTATGGCGGCATTGCTGCCGCTGCTACGTCTGGTGCCGCTGAAGCTGCTGCCGTTTGACAACAAGAATGAAGTCCAGGTTGTCATTGATATGCCCGAAGGCACGACGCTGGAAGCTACCGCCGCCAAATCACAGCAAGTGACGAATGTACTATTACAGTTGCCAGAGCTGCGTGCCGTCGCTGTGTTTGCGGGGCAGCCTTCGCCCATCGACTTCAATGGCATGGTGCGCCAGTACTACGCGCGTCAGCAGCCACACCTGGCCGATCTTCGTATCACTCTGGCCGCCAAGGGCGAGCGCCGGCATCAGTCGCATGCGATTGTGCTGCGCATGCGTGAGCTGCTGGCACCGCTCAATCAAAACGGCGTCAGCGTTAAAGTCGTGGAGGCGCCACCCGGGCCGCCGGTGATGAGCACGCTGGTGGCCGAAGTTTATGGTGATGAATTGTCCTCCTACGCGGAGCTTAGCGCTGCTGCGCTGCAGCTGCGCGATCGTCTGGCGCGTGAAGCCCACGTAGTTGACGTAGATTCTTCGGTGGAAGTAGCGCAGCAGCGGCGACTGCGGTTTGTGGCGGACAAGCAAAAGGCCGCCTTATCGGGTATTGCCACCGAAGATATCAATCTCAATCTCGCTATCGCCAATCAGGGCTACGTGGCCGGCTACCTCAACCTGGTGGATGAGGCGCAGCCGTTGCCCATTGAATTAAAACTGCCGCCCCATCAGCGTGCCAGTGTTACTGATCTGCAGGCGCTTATGGTCAAGGGGCGCGCCGGTATTGTGCAGCAAAGTAGTCGCGGCGGCATAGACGCGGCGCCGCAACCGCTGGTCGCTGTGGGTGAGCTGGGCAGGTTTGAGTATCAGGCCGTCGACCCGGTCATACTGCATAAGGACCTGCGCCCGGTTGTCTACGTTACTGCAGAGTTATCCGGACGCACTCCCGCTGAGGTGATAGCCGATGTGGTCGCAGACCGCGATGAGACGCCCGCCAGTGCCAACGACTGGCGCTCGCGTTCGTTTCTGAATCCGGGTGGGGGCGATGGTTGGAGTCTGCCCGAAACCATTGAGGTGGTGTGGACCGGGGAAGGTGAGTGGCACATAACCGTGCGGGTTTTTCGCGATATGGGCTTGGCATTTGCCTTTGCGCTGGTGGCCATCTATGCCGTATTACGAATCCAGACCGGCTCGGCCGCGTTGTCGGGCATTATCATGTCGGCGATTCCATTGACCATTATTGGCATCATGCCTGGCTTCTGGTTGTTGAACCAGATTGGCGAGCGCGAGGTGGCAGGAGCTCCGGAGCCAATACTGTTCACCGCCACAGCCATGATTGGCATGATTGCCCTGGCCGGTATTGTGGTGCGTAATTCACTGATACTGGTCGAGTTTATCGGTCAGGCCCGAGCGCGAGGACTGGCGCTACGCGACGCGCTGTTGCAGGCGGGCATGGTACGTATGCGCCCGGTTTTGCTGACCGCTGGCACCACGATGCTGGGCAATCTGGTGATCATTCTGGATCCGGTGTTCAGTGGTCTGGCGCTGGCAATTATTTTTGGTATTTTCTCTTCAACCCTGTTCACGCTGCTGGTCATACCCGTGGTGTATCAACTGGTGTTTGATGAGTCCGAGCAGGAGGTTATCGGCCATGGCTAAACGAGTTGCAAACTGGATAGTGCCGGTGCTTGCCATCGCGCTATTGTTGCTGGTGGTGTTGTGGATGGCCGGGTTGTTCAGCTCGCGCATAGAGCCCGCAACGGTTGCCCTAACGTCAGCCAGCACCAGTGACTTATGGCGCGTAGAGTCACAGTCAGTGAGTCTGACAGAATCCGTGCCGGCGACCCTGGAGGCGCGTCAGTCCACTGATATATCCTCGCGGATTCTGGCTCGCATCGAGAATATTGAGGTGCGCTCTGGCGATATGGTTGAGCGCGGACAGGTGTTGATATCGTTGGAGCAGTCGGATTTACGCTCTCGTACCGCGCAGGCGCTGGAATCCATCAAGGCCGCTGAGGCGCGCCTGACCGAGGCGACCAAGAACTACGAGCGCGCTACATCCTTGCGCCAGCAGGGGCTGATTGCGCAAGCAGATCTTGACAGGGCGCTGGCTAATCGCGATGCCTTACTGGCCGATCAGGCGGCGGCGCAGCAGGTGTTGCAGGAGGCGGAAACCGCATTGAGCTATGCCGAGATCAGGGCGCCAATCAGCGGTCGCGTGATCGATCGCTTTGCTGAGCCGGGCGACACCGCTGTGCCAGGCATCAAGCTGCTTTCGCTATACAACCCGATGTCCTTGCGGGTGGAAGCACACGTGCGTGAGCGCTTGGCGTTGACGCTGCTGGCCGGGCAGGCGATGAGGGTGGAGATTCCGTCCTTGAGCCGGACGGTTGCCGCCGAGATTGAAGAATTGGTTCCTGCCGCTGAACCCGGCTCACGCTCTTTCCTGATCAAGGCACGTCTGGAATACGATGCGCAGATGCTGCCCGGGATGTATGCCCGGCTGGAAATCCCTGCCGGTTCAGAACAGCAAATTCGGATCCCGCTAGAGCGGGTTGCCAGTTTGGGGCAGTTGAACCTGGTTTGGGTAGAGCGCGATGGGGTTGCTGAGCGTCGCTTCGTCAAACTGGGGCCGAGCCAAGCGGGTATGGTGCAGGTGTTGGCCGGACTTGATGAAGGCGATCTGTTGCGTCCGCCGCCGCGGACGCTATTACAGGAGCCTTAACTTCCGGCTCCCCACAGTGGGTATCGCCAGGGTAATGTCTGGCCTGCTCAGGAGCAGGCCACAGCGCCACCGTCACAGGTAATGACCTCACCTACCGTATAGGCCCCAGCGCGTGAGCTGAGGAAAATCGCCAAGCCGGCGATATCCTCTGGAGTGCCGACACGGCCGCGGGGGTTGTGTTGGCCGATGGCATCCCAGTCGATATCCGTATCGCCGCCACCGCCGACGCCTGTGCTCAGCATCCAGGTCGGAAACGGTCCCGGTGCAATCGCGTTGCAGATGATGTTACGGCGGGTCAGATGGGCGGCCAGATTGCGGGTTAGGTGATGCACCGCGGCTTTTGAGGGGCCGTAGGAAAAAGTATCGAAGGCGGGTGTCTTGATGCCGTCAATGGAGCCGACATTGATCACCCGGCTGGGATCTTCAGCAGTTGCAGCTGCCTCCAGTCGCGGCAGCATTTTCTGGGTCAGAAAAAACACACCCTTGACGTTGACGTCCATGACTTTGTCCCAGCCCAGCTCCGGGAATTCTTCCAGTGGCGCGCCCCAGGAAGCACCGGCGTTGTTGATGAGTACATCCAGCTTTTCTTCTTTGGCACTAAAGGCGGCAACTGCCGCTTCTATTCCCGGCAGTGTCGACAGGTCTGCGGGTATCGAGACGCAGGTGCCCCCGTATTCCTGCTGCAGGCGCTGCGCGGTTGCATCGCAAGCCTCTGCTTTACGCGAGCTGATATAGACCTTGGCGCCGTTGGCGAGAAACCCGGCGGCTATCATTTCGCCGATGCCGCGGGATCCACCGCTGATGAATACGATTTTGTCTTTCACAGAAAATAAATTATTCATAATAGTCCCGAGTGATGAGTTGCGGCAGTCTACTGCGCAGTGAAGAGCCCTTCAAAGCCGCCCAACTTATGGCAGCTCTGTGATCATTGCAAGTGGCTCTTGCGTCGTGGTTACTATGGTTTTCAGTTAATGCCGGCTCTGTACTCCGGTGACAGAAGCAGCTAGATTAAGAATATGAAAGCAGTATTCATCCAGACCTAATAAAGAGAACAATGTCATGTATCGATCCCTGCGCCCATTATCTTTGATCTGCTTGTTGGTTTTGCCCGCCGCTGTGATGGCCCAAAATCCAGATCAACTGCTGTTTGGTGATACTCACTTGCACACCTCCTATTCGTTTGACGCCTATCTCAATAAAAACATGACCGGTGACCCGGATATGGCATATCGCTGGGCCAAAGGTCTGCCGGTAGTGCACCCTTACAATCGCTCGCGGGTACAGATTCACCAGCCGCTGGATTTTCTGGTGGTATCCGACCACGCCGAGTTGATGGGCTATATACGCGCTGTCAATCTGGAGGAAGCCGAATTTGAGGACCTTGGTGTGTGGGGGAACCTGAAACGTTGGTTCGCCATCACCATGCTTAACCGGGCTATCTCATCCGAAGGTGGCAGTAAAATATTCAGCTCGCTGTTACCGGAGGAACCCGCAAACCTTGGCGGCGACCCGGTGCAGGATCCGGTGAATGTGATGCCTACTGGTACTTTTGGCGACACGCTCGCGATAGAAACCAACGCCTGGCATGAAATAGTGGCGGCGGCAGAGCGGCATAATGATCCTGGTAATTTCACCAGCCTGATTGGTTGGGAGTGGAGTTCGATTCCTGTCGGCGCCAATTTGCACCGTATCGTTTTCACCCCCGACGCTGGCAATATTGCCCGTCAATTTGTCCCCTATGGGTCTGATCAAAGCCAATACCCCGAAGACCTCTGGGACTGGCTGGAAGCAACTCAGGAGCGCACCGGTGCGCGGTTTATCGCCATGCCCCACAACTCCAACATATCCAAGGGCTACATGTATGCTGAAACTTCGCTGCGCGGTAAGCCCATTGATGCGGCTTATGCCGAGCGTCGTATGCGCTGGGAGCCGGTGTCCGAAGTGACACAGATTAAGGGCGACTCAGAAACCCACCCGGTGGTATCCCCCGACGATGGTTTTGCTGACTTTGAAACTTATAGCCACTATATCCAACAGGACCCTGGCCCCTATAAGCCAGCGGCGGCCGATTATATGCGCGGTGCGCTGAAGACCGGACTGGCGCTGGAGGCAAAAACCGGGGTTAACCCTTACCAGTTTGGCGTGATTGGCTCCACTGATTCACATTCTGGCTTGTCCTCCGCAGAAGAAGATAACTTCTGGGGGAAATTTGCGCGCGACTCTACTCCCGAGACCAAGCGTAGCGAGGATAGTATAGGCGGCAGCAGAGCCAACGGTTGGAGTATGTCGGCGTCTGGCCTGGCGGCAGTCTGGAGTCGCAAGAATACGCGTGACGAAATATTCGACGCTTTCCAGCGCCGTGAGACTTACGCTACCACCGGTACGCGACTGAAAGTCAGGCTTTTTGCCGGCTGGGACTTTGGCGTGGCAGATCTTGAGGCCGCAGATTTCGCAGAGTTGGGCTATGCGCGTGGAGTGCCCATGGGTGGCAACCTCTCGGCTGCTGGTGCTGAGCAGCGACCAACATTCTTAGTGCGCGCGGAAATGGACCCACAGGGTGCCAACCTCGATCGTATTCAAGTGGTTAAGGGTTGGCTCGACGCTCAGGGCCAGCAACAGGAGCGGGTTTACAATGTAGCTTGGTCGGGTGCGCGCTCGCTGGACACAGGTGGCGAGCTGCCGCCGGTTGGCAATACGGTAGATCTGGACAGTGGGGCTTACAGCAATAGCATTGGCATGCCGGCGCTGGCAGTCGCATGGACTGACCCGGACTTCGAACCAACTCAGCGTGCGTTCTACTATGTCAGAGTGCTGGAGATACCAACGCCGCGTCATTCACTGTTGGATGCGATTGCTCTGCAACGTGAGTTGCCAGAGGAAGGTCCAGCCACTTTGCAGGAGCGGGCTTACACTTCGCCGGTTTGGTATACGCCATAAGATCGCCCCAATCATAAGCGGCGTGCCGGGCACTGCCGGAGTTTTGCAGCGCCAATCACTGAGGGTAGAATTTTGAAAACCTATGCCGGTTATGAAGACGTTGACCTGTTTGCTGAAGGTGCACAGGAGCACTGGTATGAAGCCTATCCGCTGCTGCATGAGCAGGCGCCGGTGCTGCGGCTCCCCGGTGAAGGTCTGGTGCCGGGTACTGACGGTTTTGTGCTCAGTAAATACAACGATATTGAGCGCGTGGTGAAGGATGCTGAACGCTACACGCCGACCATGTCATTAGCGGTGGATGCGCTTATAGCAGAGGGCTCGGACAATACTGACGGCTTTAATCTGGCGTTGCAGTCGTTGGTTACGTTGCGCCCGAATGCTGAGCTGTGGCGCAGTCATCGTCAGGAGCTCACTGATCCCTGGGTTGGCCCCGGGGCGCGACGTCATCAAGAGATGATTACCGAGTTAGTCGATGAGCTAATCGATAGCTGGATTGAGCAACCACAAATAGACTTTGTGGCGCAGTTCGCGCGGCCACTGCCCCAGCGTGTCACCGCGCGGGTGCTTGGTTTTCCCGACGCTGATGTCGAACAGCTGGCTCTATGGGGTACCGCGCAAGTCATGAGCTTTGTCTACGGCAAGGGTCACCGCAATGAGTTGAATGCGCAACAGATGGAGCAGCAGAACGCCGAACTACGTGGTTTCGCAGAATACGTCCGCGACCAGATTCAGCGCAAGCGCGAGCATCCGGCCGATGACATGATTAGTTTTCTCATCGATGTGGTTTACCAACCGTTACAGCGACAACTCACCGATTCGGAAATACAGGGGGTTGTCTACTTTATGGTGCTGGGTGGTTTGGAAACCACCCAGTATGCTCTGGCGGAGCAGGCGCAATTACTGTGTGAAACACCGGGCTTGTTCGACACACTTAAGGCGGATCCGGATAAAATTCGCGCCTTTACCGAAGAGGTTATGCGGATACGCGCCCCCACCCAGGGTTTATCGACGCGTATAACCACGCAGGATGAATTGTTCCAGGGTGTTGAGGTGCCGGCGGGTTCCTTGTTGCACCTGCGTTGGGCGGCGGGTAATGTCGATCCCGAGCGCTATGAATGCCCCTACCAGATTGATCTGGAGCGCAAAGCACTGGGCAATCATCTGACTTTTTCACAGGGTCCGCGTACCTGCCCAGGTGCGGGTATTTCACGTTTGGAACAACAGATTGCCTGGCAGCGCCTGCTACCGCGGCTAGCAGCTATAGAGTATGCCCCGGGTAACACCATGAGCCATCAACCCGGTATTATGCTGGGAACGGATGCGGTGCATCTGAGTATTAAGCCGCAGCGCTGATTGTCGATCAGGCGCAGCAACGGTTGGCTTACTGAGCAGCCAGAAGCAGAGAACTGCAATGAATCAAAATTTCCTAGCCGGCCTGTGGCGACTGGCCGATCCCAAAATCAGTATTACCTCGGTCGCCTCCATGGCCATTGGCGCCGCTTTGGCGTGGGGGGCTCCCGGGTATTCGTTAAGTTGGTTGTTGTTGATCTTACTGGCTTTGTTTGCCTTGGAGGTGGCCAAAAACGCCTGGGGTGAAGTGTTTGATTTTGACTCCGGCACTGATCTGGCGGTTAAACCAGAAGACCGCACTGATTTTTCCGGTGGCAAACGGGTGCTGGTAGACGGTTTATTGAGCCGTGGAGAGACCTGGGCTATTGCCGGTTTATTTGGCGCTGTGGGCTTCGCTTTGGGGTTGATCATCGTATTGCTGCGTGAGCCTGCAGTTTTCTGGCTGGGCGTGGCAGGAGCCGTTCTGGCCTGGTCATATCACGGTCCGCCGCTGCAGCTGGCCTATCGGGGGTTGGGGGAGTTGGTGGTGCTGCTCTGCTATGGTCCGATCATCGCGCTGGGAACTTTTATGGTGATGACCGGGTCGTTCAGCACTGTGGTGATAATGCTGTCGTTGCCGTTGGGGTTACTCATAGCGGCTTTTTTGTGGGTTAACGAGTTTCCCGACTATCTGGCCGATGTGAGCGCCGGCAAGCGCAACCTGGTGGTGCGCTTGGGGCGGCTACGTGCGGCACGATGTTTGCCCGTCATATACCTGCTGGCATTTGGTATGCTGGCTTCCCTGCCCTGGCTTATGGCACTGCCGCTGAGTGTAATGCTGGGCCTGGCCGCCGTACCGACAGCGCTGTTGGTCTGTAAATGGACACTGGCCGCTCCGGAGACCTGGCATCGCCAGAAACCGGTGCAACCGCTGGCCCTGCTGACCTTTGTACTCTATTCCGCTGGCGTCTCGATAGGCGTTTTATGGTGAGACCGAATTGAGTTTAAGCGGTTTTACCGCGGCTCTTGCCACGTTTTTTGGCGGCAGACGCTTTGGGCTTGCTGCCTGTAGTAGCTTTTTTACTGACGCTATTGCTGCGTCGCTTGCGGACGGGTTTGGCGAGTCCGGCAACATCCTCAAGCTCCGTCAGTGCGTCCTCCAGGTGATCGATCATACGCTGAATCTGAGGCAGTGAACGACGGCAGGCGACGATGCCGAAGTCCAGACTCTGATGATAACTGACCAGCGTGATATTCATGGCGAAGCCATCGATGATAATGGATGCGGGGTAAATTCCATCCAGGCGCGCGCCATTCCAGTACAGCTGCTCGCGCGGTCCCGGCACGTTGGAGATGACTGTGCTGAACGCGGGAAATTGTGCAGCCAGGCCCAATATCGATGTGAGCAGGGCTGGGACCTGAGTCAATTGGAAAAAAATGCTGGCTTCGCGCGGGGTCATGCCCTTCAATAATTCCTTGCCCGCCGCCATCGATTTCTGAATGGCCCGCACCCTGTGTTCAGGGTTGGCGATATTGGTCGCCAGGTCAGCGGTGATAAAGCCAACTGCGTTACCAGCGCCATAGTCGTTTTTGTCGCGCAGTGATACTGGTGCCATAGCTTTCAGTGAATGTTCCGGTAATTCATTGCGACTTTCCAGGTAGCGCCGCAGGGCGCCTGAGCACATGGCCAGTACAATATCATTGACGGTTCCGTCCATCGCCTTGCAGACGGCTTTGATGCGCGCGAATTCCCAGGACTGCGCTACAAATCGTCGCCCCCCGGTGACTTTGGTGTTGATCGAGGTTGCCGGTACGTTGTGCCAGGGTACTGCCAGATTGCCGCTGCGGCCAAAGAAGGCGCCACCGAAGCGGCGCAGTGCGCTGAACAGATGGGTTGAGGTATCAAATTGCTGCTTAAGTGCTTCGGCTACATTCCGCAGTTCCTGATCTTTGGGTACTACGCGGCGCGATGGTTTATTCGGGATAGAGCCCAAAAAACGATCATAAGCACTCTGTGACATCGGCAGATCATTGGTATAAAAGTCCGGGTCTGGCGAGCAAATACCCTGGGTTAGTTGCATTGAACCCACCCCATCAATGGCTGCATGATGCATCTTCATATAGACCGCGAACTGGCGCTTGCTCAGACCTTCAATCAGGTGCATTTCCCATAGCGGACGGCTGCGATCCAGCAGGGTGCTGTGCAGTCGTGAAACCAGCTCAAATAATTCGCGATAGCGGCCGGGTCTGGGCAGGGCCGAATGGCGCACGTGGTAGTCGACATCAAAGTTCTGATCCAGCTCCCATGACAGAGGCCCCAGCGGCCCGGCTCTGCCAGTGGCGACAAACTCGCCGAAGGGTGCACGCATTTCGCCGGCGCTGATCGAACCTATCTCCAGAGCTTCGACAAATTCTCTTTCACTGACACCCGGCGGCAAAGTATAGAGATTGACACCACCCACGTGCATCGGTGTTTCGCGGCGTTCCGCATACAGGAAGCCAGCATCTGCCAGATCAATTCGTCGCATAATGGCCTTTTCCCGTTTCTCAGTCCTGCCTCCAAGATAGCGCTAGCCCACCCTTGTTGCCACTGACCTCGATCAACCCTGGTGGGATTAGCAGTGCCGGATTATTGCATCAGCAGCACTTTGCCACCGCGTACATGCTGGTGCTTGAGGTCGACCAGTGCTTGATTGGCGTCTTGCAGTGAATAGCAGGTGACCTCGGGCGCCAGCGCCAGCGTACTGGCCAGCGCCAGAAATTCGCTGATGTCTGCGCGCGTTACGTTGGCAACTGATTTGATACTCTTTTCCATCCATAAATGCTCAGCGTACTGCAAGCTTGCCAGCTGTTGTTTATCGGCGTCCTCTTTGCGTATGGCATTGATGACCAGGCGCCCGCCAGGAGCCAGTTGGTTCATGGCCGCTACCACGGGTAGCCAGGCCGGGGTGGTATCGATAATGGCCGCCATTAGCGCCGGGGCCTGATCAGTGGTGTTACCGGCCCAGGCTGCGCCCAGTTCCAGGGCAAACTGCTGTTCTTCAGGGCGCCTGGCGAAAACGTAGATCGGAGAGTCAGGATATTGGTGGCGCACCATTTGCAACACAAGGTGGGCGGATCCTCCGAATCCGGTCAGTCCCAGTGGCTGACCGTTTTGTAGTCCGCTCAGTTTTAGTGAGCGATAGCCTATAGCGCCAGCGCAGAGCATGGGCGCAGCGGCAACATCGCTTATATCATCCGGTATTGGGTGAGCCATGGTCTCGTCGATCACCATGTAATCGGCGTAACCACCATTGATGTCGCGTCCGGTCGCCAGAAAGTCCGCGCAAAGATTTTCCAGCCCGCCTCGGCACAGCTTGCAGGTACCGCAGGCGCCGCCAATCCATCCGACCCCTACTCGTTGGCCGCATTGATGCAATTGGGCATTGTCTGCTCTGGCGACTACTTCGCCAATCACCTGATGGCCTGGAATGACCGGCAGGTATGGCGGCGGAGTGCGGCCTTCGATTTCATCGAGCTCGGTGTGGCAGACGCCACAGGCACTTATCTTCAGTAGCACCTCACGCCCCTGTGGCTCAGGAGTTGCCACCTCAGCCAGTTGCAGTGGAGTAGATGTTGGACTTACATCGCCCAGAGAATGCAATCGCATAGCTTTCATAGTCGGTCACTTTAGCATCTGAGCCGGACTCATTGGCAGTGAGCTAATTGCCGGCCGCGCCGGCTAATGTCTACAAATTGTGTATCACACCTGCGGCCCTGTTGACCGCGTAGGTGGTGGCCAGGCCTGATGAATATTCAGTCTTGAAAGAATGCCAATTTTTTCTCGCCGTTGGGACCATAGACTGACTCGTCGCGTTCAGCGAGATAGGCGCGGTTGGCACTTTCCAGAAATCCGCTCTCCGAGAGTACTTCTACCATGCGTTGATAATTAGGGTGATCGAAGTGAGCTGCCAGCGAGGCGCTGTCTTGCCATAATTCATAAACCTGAATGCGAGTTGCGACAGCTGGATCTGCAGCAAAGCAGTAAGCGTGGCAGCCCGGTTCCTGTTCGCGTGTCGCCAATTGCACGGCGGTG
Source organism: Candidatus Litorirhabdus singularis (assembly GCF_026262625.1). Classification (GTDB taxonomy): domain Bacteria; phylum Pseudomonadota; class Gammaproteobacteria; order Pseudomonadales; family Halieaceae; genus Litorirhabdus; species Litorirhabdus singularis. The sequence goes on along the minus strand of NZ_SHNN01000001.1, from coordinate 524,066 downwards.
CTGTTGGTGACCGCAAGATCGCGATCTTCCTGGTTGGCAAAGCTGATGGCTGCGACAACGATGATCATAAAGACTCCCTGATTCTGATTGATGTTGCGGTTTCGGCTCAGCGGAGACCGCGTGCCTAACCGCACAGATTATGCAGTACAGTTTAGGGGATTTGGGCGAGTGGGGGTAAGCCCTTTTGTGCGGGGCCAGCTATTAGTGGCGTAGCCACTCGGCTGCAGAAAGCAGGCATACTCCGCCACTGCGCGATAGTAAGGGTCGGAGGCCCGCTTTGAGCGACTCGATGATTGTGTCGTCGTCGCAGGCAATAATAAACAGGCAGTTACTGGAGTCACCCGCCAATTCGTCGCCTCGGCGGGTACCACGGTCGCCCTCACCACGGATATCAGGTATCAGTGTATATCCGGGGGCCCCCACTTTATGCAGCAGGTCAATCACTTGACCAGAGACAGATTGCTCAACAACGATTTCGATTCTAGTGCATTGTTTCATAGCGTCCACCTTACCAGGGCATGGTAGAGAGGTATGCCGACCAGTATATTGAGAGGGAAGGTAATGGCCAGCGACATCGGTAAGTAGCTACCTGGATTGGCTTGCGGCAGTACCAGACGCATCGCAGCGGGTACGGCGATATAAGACGCACTGGCGGCTAGTACGATCAGCAGTAAGGCGTCGCCTTCATCAAGGTCCAGCGCGCTGGCAATACCCAAGCCGAGCATGGCATTGAGCAGTGGCAGCACCAGCGCCATGGTAATTAAAATGCTCATGGCTTTGCTTCCAGCGTTGCGCAAGTCCTTGATGCGTCTGGCTGCCACGATACCCATGTCCAGTAGGAACAGGCAGAGAACCCCGAGGAACAGATCCTGAATGAAACTGCTGATCTGGGACATGCCTGCAGGACCCGTTATCCAGCCGATGATCAAGCTACCGACAATGAGGAAGATGGAGCCGTTGAGGCAGGCTTCGCGCAACAATTGGCTCCAGCTGAAGCTGTCGTCATCGTCGCCGTCTGTAAGAGCATATTTCCGGTAAAGCAGCAGGCCGACAATGATGGCTGGTGACTCCATTAAGGCCATCGCGGCGACCATGTGGCCGCCCCAGCTAATGCCACTGACGTCAAGGTAGCTGGTCGCTGTTACAAATGTGACCGCACTTACCGAGCCATAAGTCGCAGCGATTGCTGCCGCATCGGCGATGGGGATACGGTTACGCAGGAACATAAAGGTGTACAACGGTACGACCGCGGAAAGCACCATAGCGGCTCCCAGAGTCAACACTATCTGAGTGTCAAAGGGGGCTACTGCCAGTGCCACCCCGCCTTTGAAGCCGATCGCGAAGAGCAGGTAAAGCGATAGGAATTTGGCTATCTGGTTGGGGATTTCCAGATCGGAGCGAGCAGCAACTGCTAGTGCACCGAGAAAGAAGAATAGCAGCGGGGGCGAGCTTAGATTGGAGAGAAAAGTATCAATCAAAGTTTGGATACTTCTTTGCTAGAGGTCTTATTGGTCGCCACGGCCGCGGCCAGGGACTGCTTGTACTCATGGAGTCTGATGCGCAGCGCAGGGTCAGCGACCGACAGTATCTGAGCCGCCAGAATGCCGGCGTTGGTTGAATTGTCGATCGCAACCGTAGCAACCGGGATACCCCTGGGCATTTGCACGATGGATAACAGTGCATCTTCACCCTTCAGGCAAGTGGCACTGATAGGCACGCCAATAACTGGCAGTACTGACAGTGAGGCAGCCATTCCCGGTAGGTGAGCTGCACCACCAGCCCCGGCAATAATCACGTCCAGTCCACGCGCTTCGGCAGTGCTCGCATACTCGTGCAGGCGCTCCGGGGTGCGGTGAGCGCTGACTATTTCCATTTCCCAGTCTACTTGCAGCTGGTCCAGAATATCAGTGCTCGCTTGCATAGTGGGCATGTCAGATTGACTGCCCATAATAATCCCAACTTTACCCATTACGCTGCGTACTCCCCAGATTTTCCCGGCAGTCCCTCGAGTGCGCGGCTAGCCTGCCATGCGGCCGCGCTGATGCTGTCAGCCGTGGCAGTAATATGACCCATTTTACGGCCAAAGCGGCCAGTAGACTTGCCGTACCAGTGAACGGCGGCAGAATCCTCGCTGCGTAAGTAACTGACCGGACGATACGGGCAGGCTTCGTCGATACGGTTTTCGTAGAGTATGTTGACCATGGCCGAGGGCCGCAGCGAGCCTAACGGTGCCAATGGTAGTCCGGCTACTGCCCTGATGTGTTGCTCGTATTGTGACACTGTGCAGGCGTCCATAGTCAGGTGGCCTGAATTATGGACTCTGGGTGATATCTCGTTGATGATCAGCTCATCTTCAGCGGTGAGGAAGAACTCGAAGGCAAAGACACCAACTTCCTGCATCGCGTCCAGCACCCGATTAACGGTTGCTTCGGCGCGCTCTGTCAGGCTGTCGGGAATATTGGCGGGTGCCAACACTTGCTTGAGAGTATTCAGTTCATGATCAAAATCCATCGCCATGGCAGGGTAGCAGCTGATGGTGCCATGCTGATCGCGCATGCCGATCACAGCTAACTCGGTAAATGACTCCAGTTTGGGCTCGAGCACGCTGGGTTCCAGCCACAGCTGATCAATCTGCTCTGCTGAATTAATAATTTGCACACCGCGACCGTCGTAGCCGCCGCAGCGCAGCTTTTGGACCAGGGGGAAGCCACATTGATGGGCACGGCGCTGCGCATCTGCAGGACCGCAGGTAAATTGGCCGGGTAGTGTTGGGAAGCCGTTTTGCTGTAGCCAGGTTTTCTGGAGACCCTTGTCTTTAAGCATGAACAAGGTTTCAGGATCCGGGTGAACCTTAACCCGCCCCTGGCGTTGCGCCGCGGCGAGTTGCTGCAACACATGATTAGGTATGTCTTCTTTTTCGAAGGAGATAACGTCAGAGGCTTCGATTAACTCTTCGATAGTGTCGCTATCAATCAAGGGTGCCAGAATCACCTGATCGGCCTTGAAGCCAGCAGGTGAATCAGCTGACTCAGCCACGATGCAGGTGTGTAGGCCCAATTTCGCTGCGGCGTCGCAAAGGTATAGGCCCAACTGGCCGCAGCCGATGATACCGATTCTGGCTTTGTTTATGGTACTCACAGAGCCCCCTGCGAGAGCCCTTCTCTGAGCGTCAGCATTATGGTTCATGCCAAAGTTCCAATGCCGGTCAATACTAGCAGTAGCAGGGTTACGACGTCGGCGGTGCGTGCACCGAGTAAAGAGGATGTATCGATACTTCTACGCCGGTCTGATGTTGCTTTCATGCCTGTTGCTCCGCTGTATAAGATCTAGTGACGACAGGAACAGAATATAGATATCTAAAGCTCGTACAATTCGAATATTATGGCGTATAAGTAAGATATTATCGAATTTATGAATAATCGTATTTATCGACTTTTAATCCCGCTCAATGCGAAGCGTTCGAGTTATTGGACTTTTTTTGAATTGGTGTTTCACTGAGTGAAGCATTGGTATTTGGAGCTTGGTCATGAACGACAAAACGGTAATCCAGTTAAAACACGATGTGGCTGGCTGATTTTGGCTAGTGCCAGCACGCCAATATTGGCAATTTGATACAGGGAACGATGTAATGAGTGATGACAGTTCATGGGAGTCATCCCGCGCGCGACACCTCAACTATAACCACTTACTGTATTTTTGGACCGTGGCCCGGGAAGGCAGTATCGCCAAGGCGTCTGAATTTCTGCATCTGACGCCGCAGACAATCAGTGGGCAGATCAAACAGTTGGAAGCAAGCATAGGCAAGCCGCTATTTCGACGAGTGGGTCGTAATCTGGCATTAACGGATACCGGACATTCGGTGATGCCTTACGTGGAAGAAATCTTCTCTCTCGGCGGCGAGTTGGCGCAGCGAGTACGTAGTGAAGAGCACGATCGCCCCACCACGCTTAACGTCGGCATTGTGAACTCTATTCCCAAACTGATTGCCTTTCGAACGCTAGAGCCGGCCATGTCGATGGAGACACCTGTGCGCATGGTGTGTTGGGGGGGTGACCTCGATTCAATGCTGGCAGACCTGTCCGTGCACCGGCTCGATCTAGTGCTCTCTGACCGCCCGGTACCGTCCGGCATCAACGTCAAGGCCTACAGCCATTTACTAGGAGAGAGCGGTATATCCTTCTTTGCTCACAAGAGCATTGCTCGAAAGTACACTCGCGATTTCCCGAAATCACTGGATCGTGCCCCGATGTTACTGCCGGTCTCTTCCGGGGCACTGCGCCGTAGTCTTGACGACTGGTTTGCCAGTCACAATGTGGTGCCGCAGATTTTGGCGGAGTTTGATGATAGCGCATTGATGAAGGCGTTCAGCGAAGCGGGAAATTCTTTGTTTGCTGCGCCCGATGCGATTGCCGACGAGATTGAGCATACTTATGAGGCACGTCGCATCGCTTCCGCAGAAGGCCTGAACGAGCGTTACTATGCCATCTCTGCTGAACGTAAGCTGAAGCACCCTGCGGTATTGGAAATTACTGAGAGAGCCCGCAACACTCTGTTTGGTTAACGGAATATATGTGGGTATCTTCTGGCGGCCGACGCGTTGAGATTGCCAGCGATACTGGACTGTCGACGATTGATTGGCATAGGTGCGTTGGTCTTGGAGGCAGCCCTGATGCTAGACTGACTGTCACTAGCCGGAGTGGCCGGCGAGAATTCAATCGCACAGCAAATCGATAGGTGCCAGACCAGTGAGCTCACTTCAAGATCAACTCCTTAAGGCTGGCCTGGCCGATAAGAAAAAACTACGTCAGGCGAAAAAGGCCAAGCAAAAAGCCGACAACTTGCAGCAACGAAGTCCGCAGCAGCAGGCGGATTCCAGTCGTGACCTTGCTGAGCAGGCGCTGGTTGAAAAGGCCAATCGCAGCCGCGAGTTATCCCGCGAGCAAAATGCCGCCGCCGAGCTTAAGGCCGTGGCGGCGCAGGTACGTCAACTCATTGAGCTGAATCGAGTGGCGCGTCACGGGGCCGAGATTTCTTACAATTTTGCTGATGGTAAGCATATTAAGAAGTTGTATGTCAGCGACAAGATGCAGACTCAGTTGGCCAACGGGGTGCTGGCTATAGCGCGGTTGGGAGAGGGTTATGAAATCATTCCTGCTGCCGTTGCCGACAAAATCAGGCAGCGTGCTGAGTCGGCGATTGTTGTTCAGAACGCGGTCGCAGATAGTGCCGAGCCCGCTGACGATGATCCGTACGCCGATTACAAGGTGCCGGATGACCTGATGTGGTAGGAGGATGTCTGGGTGCAGCAGAGATAAATCCAGTCTAGAATAAGAAAGCGCGGGACCTGCGGGTTCCTGCTACAGATGATGGAGGCGCAAGATGCTAGACAGAGCTAAGTTTCAGCAACTAGTCGTGCAACCGGATATGCAGGCGCTGGCGGCGGCGGTGGTACTCGCCAAGCAGGGTCGGTTCGAGGGGCGCGAGGTTATTACGGCCGCGATGGCATGGGCGGCCTACGCATGCCCTGCAGCGACTACTGCGATCTACGACACTATTGCCAACAGCTGGCTGGGTAATGGCGACGTTGCGCCGCTGCCCGCGGACCTGGAGGTCGCTCCGCTGGAGGATAGTTTCTGGGAGGCGTTCTGGACCGTGGTTGATGGCCAGGATTATGATGCTATTTCAATCACAGTTGCAGTTGCTGCCTTAGCCGGCGCACTGCATCCGAGTATGGAGCAGATTAGTGAAAACGCAGCGCGGGCGCATCCGGGCGCCGCTGCAGCGCTCATTAACGCAGTACCCGGTCGGACTGATATCGATGTTCTGGCTGCAAACCCCGAAGGCAGTCTCGGACGTACTCTCTATCGAATGGTTGTCGATAACGGCTATGACCTGGAGGTTCTCGATCGTGAGGCCATTCAGCTGGGTGAATTGCCGCAGGCACTGCAGTACCTGAATGTGCGCATTCTGCAGATGCATGATGTCTGGCATCTTGTCGCCGGTTATAGCACCAGTGGTTCCCATGAAATTGCCATCTCAGCGTTTCAATTAGCTCAATTCGGACACAACTATTCCGCTATGTTCTTGGGCGTGGGAGCGATGATGAGCCATGCCTCGCAGCCGCGCGCTTTTCCAATCCTTATGCAGCTGATGATGGAAGCCTGGCAGCACGGACGGCAAACGCCGGTGATGATGGATATCGAGTGGGAGCAGGAATGGGCGACTGATATACCTGCGCTTCGCCAAAAGTATGCGATAGAACATTATCGCAGTGTGTTGCCTCAGGACTTGCTGGAAACCGCAACAGAGGCATCGTTCTGGCGCAAGCTTGGCCTGGGCTTGAAGATGGCGCGCTACAGTCGACGTCTGCGCCGCGGCGGATATTTGCGTGCCGCCTGACGGGCCTGCTGCGACAATCGATTGATCTTGCTACTGCCCCGGTTCTGCTTGAGCTTTATGCGCAGGTACTCCCCCCGTTTACAACGACCATTTAGTGGGTCGTGATTTCTATCTGACTACGCCAGAGGATTTGCCATGAACAACCTATTTGATATGAGCTCCAAGGTCGCACTGGTGACCGGATCTACCAAGGGCATCGGTAAAGCTATTGCTGAGCGCATGGCAGAGCATGGCGCCAAAGTGGTGGTCTCCAGCCGCAAGGCCGATCTGTGTGATGAGGTGGCTGCGAGTATCAATGATAGTTGCCAGGCAGAGGTTGCCGTGGCTATCCCCTGTAATATATCAAACAAGGAAGAGCTCCAGAATTTGGTGGCCAAAACACTGGAAAAATGGGGTCGTATCGATGCTCTGGTCTGTAACGCCGCTGTGAATCCTTTTTTCGGTTCCTCAGCGGACATACCTGATGACGCCTTTGACAAAATAATGAGTGTGAATATCAAATCCAACCTGTGGCTGGCTAATATGGTGTTACCGCAGATGGTCGAGCGTCGCGATGGCACCATAACGATTGTCTCTTCGATTGGCGGAATCAAGGGCTCTCGCAATCTGGGCGCTTACGGACTGTCAAAAGCGGCAGACTTCCAAATGGCGAGGAATTTGGCGGTTGAATATGGCGGGCACAATATCCGCGCCAATGCGATTGCGCCCGGGTTGATCAAGACCAATTTTGCCCGAGCTTTGTGGGATAACCCCGACATACTCAAGGCCGCGACCAGCGGTGCACCGTTGTTGCGAATAGGCATGCCCGATGAGATTGCTGGTGCTGCGGTGTTTTTGGCCTCGCCTGCAGGAGCGTTTATGACGGGGCAGGCGTTGGTGATAGACGGAGGCGTGACCATCGCCGAGTAGGGCCGGCAATATTATTCCGCTAAAGGGCTGCTGATCAGGGTTTGATTTTCAGCGCCGCGCCGGGATTACTGGCGGTGGCGGGTAGCCGCAGGCGACTACCGTCTTCGTAGTTGATATGCACGGCAAAGTCTCGCTTCTCGCCCAAATACAAAATAATGCCGCTGCGCCCGCCATCGAGATCGTTGGTTAAATCGAATTTGACCGGTGAGGGCTGGCCGGGCTTGTCTGGGCTTTGTCCTATCACCAGAACCTCTTCAATTTCTTTGTCGACACGTGGCATTGAAAGCGTCAGCTGATAGCTGCCATCACCTTGTTCGGGGCTGACCTGCTCGACGCGGGTATCAGTTTCGGGATCGATAAAGCCTGCTTCTGGAGACATCCAGCGTGGCTGTTTTTCTGCGGCTATGGCAGCAGTCGTCAATAGTGGTAGCAGCAGCAACCCAGCAATAATGTATGATTTCATATGTACACTCCCAAGTCCTTTAACGATACACCATATGCGCGCATGGCGCTGAGCAAAATGGAGTTTTGGGAACACCAGTGCTGGTATTGAGCGCTACAGATTCCCGATAATTGAACTAGAGATGACATTCTGCCCACCATGGTGGCCGCGCTTTGGTGAGTGTGTAACAGTAGTGTCAGTTCGTTGGTTAGAGAATGATTATGCACATTGACTATACGCCAAAGCAGAAGGCCATGCGGGAGGAGATCCGCGCGTACTTCGCTGATTTGTTGCCCGCTGAGACGCAGCAGCGGATAGCTGCCGAGACCGATTATCGTGTCGCGCATTCGGTGGTACGGCAAATGGGTGAGGATGGTTGGTTGGGTGTCGGTTGGCCGCGCGAGGTTGGCGGCGGCGGGTTTAGCGCCATAGAGCAACAGATGTTTGTTGATGAGGCCAAGCAAGTTAATGCTCCCATGCCTTTTGTCACACTGAATACTGTCGGTCCCTGTCTTATGGACTATGGCAGCGAGTCCCACAAGCAGGAGTTTCTGCCGGCGATACTCAAGGGCCAAGTCCATTTTGCGATTGGTTACACTGAGCCTGGCGCAGGCACTGATCTGGCTGCACTAAGCACGCGCGCAGAGCTTGTTGGCGATCATTTTGTGATCAATGGCAACAAAATATTCACCACCAGTGCGGAAGAGGCAGACTATATTTGGCTGGCTGTGCGCACGGATCCCGATGCCTCCAAGCATAAGGGCATCAGCATATTGATTGTGCCTACCAGTGACCCCGGGTTTTCTTGCTCACCGATCCATATTCTCGACGGTCATAAGACTTATGTCAGCCACTACGACAATGTTCGCGTGCACCGGTCGCAACTGGTAGGCGAGCTGAATCAGGGTTGGAAGCTGATTACCAATCAGCTCAATCACGAGCGCGTAGGGCTGGGAGCGATGGCGCTGTCGGCGCTGCGTCTGTTGGATGAGGTGGTTGCCTATGCTCGTGAGCCGCGCGGTGCGGACGGCATTCGGCTGATTGATGAACCCTGGGTGAACGCCAATCTCGCTGAAGCACAAGCTCTGCTTGCCGCTATGAAGTTAATGAACTGGCGGATGGCATGGGACGCGGACCGCGCTCCCCTGCAGCCAGCGCCGGCCTCGGCAGTGAAGGTGTTTTGCTCAGAAAATACGGTACGCGTATTGCAGCTCTTGCTCGAGGTTGTAGGCAGTGAAGGTTTGTTGGAGCAAGGCTCACCCGGTGCCGTGCTGCAGGGCAAGCTGGATAAGGAATATAAATCTGTCACCGTCCTCACCTTTGGTGGCGGTGTCAACGAGGTTCAGCGCGAGCTGATTGCCATGTTTGGTCTGGGCATGCCCCGGCCAGTCCGTTAGGCCCTGGAGGCAGCATGGATTTTTCGTACAGTGAAGACCAGGAGTCGGTCAGGGATTTGGCGCGTCAAATTTTTTCCGACACAGTAACGATAGAGCGGCTGAAGCAGGTCGAGGCAGGCTCCGACTGTTTTGATCGTGAGTTGTGGCGTGATCTTGGCGCCGCTGGCTTATTGGGTGTTGCCATTCCGGAGACCCATGGCGGTAGCGGGTTTGGCCTCACCGAATTGAATCTGGTGCTGGAGCAGCAGGGCGCTCGCACCGCTCTGGTACCTGTTTTTGCGAGCCTGGCAATGGCGGCTGCGCCCCTGGTGGCTTTTGGCAGTGAGGTGCAACAGCGACAGCTGTTGCCGGGTCTGGCTAGCGGCGAACTAATCATGACGGGTGCTTATGCTGAGGCTGGCGCCAGCGCTGACGGAATTCCGAGCACAGTGGCCTGCAGGCAGGCGGATGGCTGGCTGCTTACGGGGACCAAAGTTGCCGTGCGCGCGGCACATCTGGCGCGCCATGCGTTGGTATCAGCACGCAGCGATGCCGGCGATGTTGGCCTGTTTATCGTTGACCTGCAGGCTGATGGCGTCACTGTCACTTCCCAACGAACGACTACCCGGGAATTCGAAGCCACCCTGACTCTACAGGATGTTGCGGTTGCTGCTGATCAGCAGCTGGGAAATCTGGCCGACGGGCAGCTGATGTTGGACTGGATTCAGTCGGTTAGTGCGGTCGCGCTGGCGGCGTTGCAGTTGGGAGTATCACGTGAAGCGCTGACGATTACTGCGGCATACGTCAGCGAGCGAGAGCAGTTTGGGCGCCCCATTGGTTCCTTTCAGGCTATCGCTCAGCGCGCGGCAGATTGTTACATTGACCTGCAGGCTATGGATTCAACGTTTATAGAAGCGACCTGGCGTCTCAGTGAAGCGTTGCCCTGCGCCGAGCAGGCGGCTATAGCGAAATGGTGGGCGTGCCGAGGTGGTCAGCGTATTGCCTACGCATGCCAGCATATGCATGGCGGCATGGGAGCCGATATCGATTATCCGGTACACCGTTACTTTTTGTGGTCCAAGCGGCTGGAGCTTGATGCAGGTGGAGGTGCCAGTCAGTTGTCGCGCCTGGGCCAGCTACTTAGAGGCTGATGGCCCGAAACTCAGCAGTTCGGCTGGTTGCGGCTTCCCGAGGTAGTAACCCTGTACCGCATGGCATTGTGACTCGCGGATGATGTCGAGTTCTGCTGCGGTCTCCACACCTTCGGCCACGACGTAAAAATCCAGTACCCTGGCCATGCTGACAATGGCCCTGACGATGGTTTCGCTGACTGAATCAACGGTCAGTCCCCGCACGAATGACTGGTCTATCTTTATCACATCTACAGGCAGGTCCTGCAATCTGCTGAGCGCGGCGTAGCCGGTGCCAAAGTCATCGATAGCAATTTTTATGCCCAGCGCGCGCAGTGCGCGTAAGGTTACCGCCGTAGACTCAATGGAGAGCACCATTGATTCGGTAATCTCGAGTTGTAGGCGTGTCGGTGCCAGACCGGTGCGCTTGAGCACAGAGGAGACCATGTCGGCGAGGTCGGGATCACGGAACTGGCGTGGTGACATGTTCACCGAGATGGTCACATCTGGGCCCGCTTCCGGGGGGAGTTGCGCCGCCCAGATGCAGGCTGATTCAAGCACCCAACGTCCGATAGGGACGATAAGGCCGGTTTGCTCTGCGACATCAATAAAATTTACGGGAGAAACGTAGCCGCGTTCTGGATGATTCCAGCGCAGCAGCGCTTCATAGGCTGTTATTGTGTCACTCGCCAGCGACGTGATGGGCTGATAGAAAATCGTGAAGCCGTCCTGCATTAAACCGGTTCTGAGCCCCTGCTCAATCGCCAGCCTTTCCTCTGCGGCTTCATTCATCGCCTGTGTGAACAGGCGATATGTATTGCGACCATGCAGCTTGGCTTGGTACATAGCGGTGTCGGCATGTTTCAGCAACATTTCCTCGTCGGCACCGTCATCTGGAAATACTGCCAGCCCGATGCTGGCGGTCAGTACATGGGTTTTCTTGCCGACAATCACCGGTTCGCTAATGGTGCGTAGCAGTTTCTCCGCCAGATAAGCGGCGTCCATGGGGCGTTTCATGCCTTGAATGATTACGGCAAATTCATCGCCACCTAGCCGCGCCACTGTGTCGCGTTTTCGCACTGCTTTCTGTAGGCGCCTAGCGGTGGCAATCAGAGTCTGATCGCCGGCCTCATGCCCAAGTGAATCGTTGATGACCTTGAATTGATCAAGGTCGCAAAACAGCACGCCGCAAGCGGTTTGGTTGCGAACGCTATCGGCGATGGCCATGCTTAAGCGATCCCTGAACAGATTCCGATTGGGTAGTCCGGTCAGCTCATCGTGAAATGCCAGATGCAACAGTTCTTCGCGGGAGGTCGATTCAACATTGGAAAGGCGCCGATTTTCGACTTGCAGCAGTCGGTGATAAACCAGAGTCATACCTCCGACTATGATGGTAATCCCCAGTACGAGTACTTCGCGCAAGGTGCGTAATTCCGGTTCAGGATCGCCGATCAGATAGAGTGCGGTGTGCAGCGCCAAGGGCGCCAGTGCATACAGCACCAAAGGGCCCATTCCCAGAGGCTCTCTGAAGCTCTGAGCCGTTTCTGATTTGGTTTGAGGAACTAGAGCGGGGCGAGTTGCGATCAGCACGGCAATGAAGGCCGCCGGCCAAATCAAGTCCAGTAACGTGCCTTCGCCCGGATCAGTCAGTATTTCCTCGTACATAAGCGCGTAAAGTAGGTCGCCAATGGTCCAGATAACAACGCCGATAAATAGCCAGTTATAGACCATCTTCCATTGGCTATTGATGCTGGTGCGCATTAGATACCAAAGCCTGACCAAACAGTACAAATCGAGCGCCACGAACAGTGCCAGCGATGAAGAGCGTAAGGAGGAGCCATGTCCACTCCAGGCTCCTGGTATTATCAGAAAGTATGCCAGCGCTCCAAAGAAAATAATAAATGTGCCGGCCCATTCCAGGCTTCTCAGTGGGTAAGTGAAAGCGTCGCGCTTGCCATGGGGATGTATCCCTAGCGCGGTGACCAGAGCCGCGTAGAAGGCAATGAAGGGTAGATTCGTCAGTAGAACCTGTGTCAATGAATTGGATGCCAGAGTGCTATCCGCTAGCGGGCCCACCGCCAGAGTGAGCAGCCAGCAGCAGAAAGCGAAGGTCAGGGCTTTCCAAAAATGTCGCTCCGAGCTATCAGTGACGAGTTTAAGGCGTTGTTGTATACCCACCAGCATTAACACTAGAAAAGTGGTGTTCGTCAGGTAATAGGCGGAACCTTCAACCCATTTGGGGGGCAGTAGGGGTGTCAGAAGGAGCAAGGCAGCCCCCAGAAAAACCAGGCATACCACACGTATGTAGGTGTCTTCCCAGAGCTGCAGATGACTGCGTGCGTCAAAGCCGGCAATGCCGTCGTTGTGCATCGTCTTACTCAGCACCGGTTGCACACTTTTGCCGCACAAGCCTGGTGAAAACGTCTTTCATAGGGCAATTTTAGCAGGCAATGCCTGTTTCAGACAGTAGCAGCATAGGCTGCACGTCACAGTTTCGAGAACTGGTGTGTGCCCATGGTGGTGCCAGGAAGGCCATGCTACAAGCTCATCGCAAGGCTCTGTTGATCCAGATTTCGCCTTAGTGGGACGCGGTTTTAGACTCCTCGAGGGCTATGCCGAGTGATTTCTCCATCAACCAGCGGGCCTGGTTGGTGTAGGCATATATACAGGAGTGAGCCGCTGCGTCGTTCCAGTTATTCACTTCGCAGTCGCGGGTGTAGGCTTCAAATTCCTGCAGAGCCTGAATGATATTGGCCAGATGCTGGCTGCAGGCACATTCAAGATGGCTGGGTGCAACGGCAATGCTCTGCAGTGCGGCAGTGTCGAAGAGGATTGGCTGTGTGCTCACCAGGTCGCCGGTGTCAGCACTGCCCTCTGCAGTTTCTAACTGGCACTGAATGTCACGTAGGATGGACGCGAAACGCTGGGTGTCCAGTTTCTCCTCAACCACGCGAATGTCCATATCAGCCAGGTGGGATGTGGTGTTCTTGCTACAGTTACTGCATAGCACCGTTATTGACAGCGTGCTAAAACGCTGCCGCAGTGATTCCAGCATTTGCAGCTGGGTGCTTCCCAGGCGCGGTGTTTCTAGCACAAGGGCGTCTATCTCCGAGCTGGAGGGGTCTATATTTTCGAGAAGCGATTCCATGGGCGCGCGCATTAACAGGGAGTCCAGACGCGACAGGCATCCGGGGTGTTGATCCAGCCATTGGCACAGAGTTTCACCGGCGAATAGATAGCGGTAGCGGCTGCCGTTTGCATCCAGGTGTTTTTGCGACACGCCCTCCGCATCTGCAAGTGCAGCCAGAGTCTTGCGCTCCAGAGTAGCGATCTCGCCAATACGGAAGCCATTGTCGACCAGTCTGCTGACAATCTGTAGGTGATCAAGATCTGTCTGCGTATACAGACGACGGCCGCTTTCGGTTTTTTGGCTGGCCCCCAGGCCGTAACGTCGCTCCCAGATTCTAAGCGTATCTGGCTTAAGCCGCGAAAGTCTTGCGACGGTGCCGATACCATAAAGGGGACGTGAATCAATTACAGGAGCGTTCATTGTGTGGACTCTTACCATGGGTTACCTGTTAGGTACGCAGTTAGGCGGCTTTTGGAGCACCAATAATCGTTCTGTCGTGTTGCTTACCTACAGTTACTGCTGTCAAGAGCCCGTCCAGGTTTACTGGCCAGGCTCTTGCGCAGCGTTAAACGCCTCGCACCGGGGCTCTAAAAGGTCACTCGTACCCCGGCTTTCACGGCTCTCCCGGCTTCGGGAGAAAAATCACGCAAGAACGATGTGGACAACCGAATTTCTTCATCAGTGATATTGTTGAATTGCACAAATAGCACAACATCCGTGGAGTCTTGGAAACCCAGTCGATAATCGGCACCCGCGTCCCAGCGAGTATAGCCCTTGGTATCCGTTTCATTGGCACCCGGCCGGTCCTGATCAGCCGCACGCAGCCCCCGCAGGTACAGACGCAGCGAGTCGTTGTCCCAGTTCAATTCACCGCGAACTCGCATTGGCGGCAGGCGCGCAACATCACCCAGTTGATCCATTTTTCCGCGCACGACGTCAGCGCCCAAGCCTAGGGCGACGCTGCCGCCCGCTAGCGAGCCGAGGGCGAATTCGCTGTCAATCTCGGCGCCTTTAAATACCGCATCATCCTGAGCATACGCCAACACCCGGGTCTCGTAGATTTCCTGTCCAGTATTGGACAGCGCAATATAGTCCTGGAAGTCGTTGTAGAAAAAAGTCAGATTCATATAGGCTAGGTCTCCCTGCCAGTGAAGACTTAAGTCCACATTACGTGACGTTTCCTGATCCAGACTTGGGTCGCCCACTTCTATAGCGCCGGTGGCGGCGTGTACGACGAATTGCTCGGGCGTCATCGCTTCAACGTTGGAATATAGCTCTTCGGTGACGGGTGCCCGCTCACTGCTGGAAACCCCCAAGCCAATACTCCAGCTAGGCGCGATATTCCAGAGCGCGCTGGCAGAAGCGCTGTAACTGTTAAAGCTGCGATTGGGCGCAGACTCAGATTGTGGTTTGCGTTGTTCATAGTCGTAGCGCAGACCGGCTTCAAAGGTCCAGTTTTCAGTGTGGTAGTCTTCCAGCAGGAACAACCCGAGTCCGTTGCTATCGGTGGGCGGAACGAATGCTTCTTCACCCAGGGCACTGAACTCATTCTCTTTGAGCTGCATCCCTATCACGCCGTGAAAGTTGGCTATTGGCGCATGTACAATTTCCAGTCGTGCCTCCCAGGTTTCGTTGTCAAAGCGTGTACCTACTTCACCATTGCCCTCGATTTCCAAGTGCTGGTAATCGGTATAGGTTAAAAACCCTCGTACTACTTCCAGTCCGCCGATCGGCTCGTGTAGGTGCAGCGCTGCATCGTAGCGGGTTTGTTCAACATCCAGTCGGATCTGTTCTGGACCTTCTTCTTCACCGTCTTCGTGCTCATCTTCGTGCTCATCTTCGTGCTCATCTTCGTGCTCGTGCTCACCGTGTGCACCAGGCGGTATACCGTATTCATTTTCGAGGCGACTGACTGCAAGACCAATAAAACCATTATCAAAGTGCCTGGCACCTCCCAGATTAAAGTTCATGGTTTCGCCGTCAGTATTGGTGACATGGCCGTAGCTTGTTTCCTCGGCCGCTTCTGGATCAGTGCTATTTTCCAGATTGATGGCGCTGCCTGGAATTTCCAGATCGTTCCAGCGTCGGTACAGCCCACTGGCGTGTAACGCATAGTCACCGTTGCCGGTTTCGAGGCGGGCGCTGATGTTGTTGAGGTCACTGGCGCTGTCGCGCCGGTATTCTATGCCGCCGGAAGTTGAGTCCAGGGCGGTAGTTGGAATGCGGTTGTCGATCACGTTAACTACGCCGCCAATAGCACCACCGCCGTAAAGCAGGGTGGCTGGACCGCGCAATATTTCGATGCTATCCGCTAGCAGTGGCTCTACCGCTATGGCGTGGTCAGCACTGGTATTGGCAACGTCTGCGCTGCTGGTGCCGTTCTGTAAAACAGTTACGCGAGCGCCCTGTTGGCCACGTATAACGGGTTGCCCTACCGCGGGCCCAAACGAAGCGTTCGCTAGACCTGGCGTGTTGGACAGTGTCTCACCAATGGTGGCGGTGGCTCCGCGTCGCAACTCCTCGCCGGACATTACTGTCACCGGGAGAGCCGTTTCAGCTGATTTTTTATGAATTGGGACCGATACGAGGACGTGCTCGATAGCGGTGCTGTTGCTAAGTGTGGGTGACGCGGCAAATGCCAGCGTCAACGCTAAATATTGTATACGCATGAGAAGCTCCAGAAAGACTGAAAAACAGGGTGTTTGTTTTTAGCAGTGTTTCCGGGGTGGGCCGCGTACATGAATGTCAAAAAATCCGGCAGTGGGAGCTTCCGCCGCGCGGCTCAAAATGCCGCTTATACTCGCTACCTCGGGTGAGGGCGCCGGTGCCTGTGCAGTGGTAATGCCAGGGCTTCCGGTTTGGCAATGCAGGCATTCGATGACATCTGAATCAAAATTGTGTTGATGACTGGCCTCTAGCGCAGGCACCAGCAACATAGCCGCTACCAGCAACGGGTAGACTAACCTAAGGAATTTGGCTTTGGCAGGTGCAGACGACATCGGGATGACTATAACATGTCAATTTTATTTTGGAAGACGGTAACTAAAGCAAGTTAAAATTTTTCCACTCTTCTGGCTGGCTCCGTAGCGCGTAAGAGGCCTTAGCGCCCACGCTGACTCAGCCACAGGGATCCAGACGCAGTGCCGCGGTTGCGGGAGTGGCCTGCTCGGAAAATAAACCGATGCCTTCAGCGAGACGTTGCACGAAATATTTTTCATGACGGCCCCGTACGATCTCGTTAACGTTGTCCAGATTATCACTGCGGGTAGCAACGACGCAGCGTTTGCGGCCGTCGCGCATGAGTATCACCGGTCCTTTCTCGAGCTGGTAGTGATCTGATTTGGCGCCCGGCATGATCACCCAGACAGCGTCTTTATGGTCTACCACCCACAGTCGCAAGTAAGCTGGCTGGCCGCCGTTGTCGCGGGCTTCGATCACAACCACTTCTTCGAGCTCCGCAAGGGTTGCGTAGAGCGCGAAAAACAGGATGATTGGGCTGGCTAGCAAAATCAGCCAGTTCAGCAGCGATGCGCGGCCCTGTTTACGAGCCAGGGGCGATAGCATTAAGCCGCCAGCCACCAGTGCCATAATGCCTGCCAGGAGATTGCCCCCTGCGGGCATGGCATAGGGCCCTGCGTGATGCATGCGTATCAAGAATACAGCGACCCCGATTAGCAATAGCACTGCGCCAAAGCAGCCGCTAAGCCAGATGCGCAAGGGGGTCATGGGCAGAACCTTGACGGTATTGCGGGTCCTGTCACTGCAACCTCACCAGGTTATTTCGTCGGTAAAGGATGTGGCTACAACTTCAATTGCAAGGTTAGCCATACCTTGTCGACATCGCTAAAGCGCTCGCTATCGCTGTCAAACCCGGCGTATGTTAGCTGCGTGGTAAAGTTGTCATTGACGGGCCATGTAGCCGATAAGTTTAGCTCGGTACCGAAGTCCTCGCTGGAGGACTCTGCGGCAAAGTCATGGTAAACCGCCATGAGTTTTACCGGTCCGGCTTTACCATTCAGCTGCAGGTAAATATCCTCTATACCGTCTCCAGGTGTACTGAGAAACTGGTCTGCCCAACCCTGAAACATATGCAGGGTAGCCAGTGGTGTGGCAAATCCAACGCCATTGTCACCGGCCAGAACCTCGTACCCGAGTTTGGCGTTAAGTCGCTCCCAGTTGCCGCCTAGCTCAGCCCGGTAGTACTCCGCCTGATAGTTGAGCTGGCTGTCGCCGGCGTCTTCCTGGCGCGCGCAGGCGGCGTTGAACGCAAGCCAACGCCAGCTGCCACTGTATTCGGCGCCCATGGTCGCACTGGAGAGGTTGACAGATTTGTCAGGCGCATAAAAGGCGATGTCGTCAAAATCCAGATGGTAGTAGTAGCCAGTCAGTTGGTGCTTTTCTGCGAATGCGTAATCCAGCCGTAATAGATGAGTCTTGCCTTCCAGCTCGGCGGGGTTAGCGCCGTCGTTGGGCCCAAAGATACGGTTGACCTGATTGACAAAGCTGTAGTCGAAATCAAGCCCCTGTAGTGGCTCCCACAGGACTCTGAAGCTATCGTAGGTTTGTTCATTCTGGCGCCAGGCGACTCCGCCGACAAAGCGCTGCGTGCCGTGCAGAATCCGTTGTCGTCCTAGCGTGCCGCTGGCCTGTTCCATGGTGTAGCGGGCCCAGAACTGATTGAAGTCGGTTCCCTCTGGATCGGCTACCACCGGGTATTGAGTATTGCCGTTCTCGGTTGAATTGTAATCGTCCCCACCGATCGAGGTTACATTGTCAAATTCCATCAGTAGTGAAATGCCAGATACTTCAGCGCTTTCGAGGGTCAAACGCGAGCGCAGTGTCGATGCCTCGGCGTCCTTATCGAACCCATCCTGGTTTACAAACTCGAAGCGGTAGCGAAAGTCGACGCTGGCCTTGCCGTCGCTAACTAATGTGGACCAGTCACTGGCATAGGCAGTTGGCGCTAGCCATATTGTTAGTAACGGCAGCGTTGCACAGACTGCCGACCTGCGAAGATAGGTTCTGGTTGTAGCGAACATAGTTTTGTATCCCATGGGTGCTTTTTTTATGACCGTTTTACCGGTGTTATCAGTAGTGTCTAAAGGCTCAGCAGCACTAAGATCAGTGTGCCGGTTTTTGCACCTCAGTTAGGTTGCGTAATAGCAGATCGCGGGTAGCTCTTATCCCGGCCTCTTCGCTAAGCCGAGAGCCCTCATACTCGATGCCAATATGACCTTTAAAGCCTGACGCTTTAACGATACCGAGCATGCGTGCAATGTCGATCGTTGTTTCCTCGCCCTGGCTATCAAAGTCATAAGTTTTAGCGCTCACGCCCATCGCCCAGGGCATTAACTCCTCGACGCCCAGGTAACGATCATATTTACGCGGCGGGAACATGGCCATAGTGAAGTTGCCAAAATCGGGCAAAGTGCCGCAATTAGGCAGGTTCACTGCTGCCATAACGCCTGCCAGCCAGGCCCCGCTGGAGGAGTGACCGCCGTGGTTCTCCACCAGAATATTGATGTTTTCCTGCGCGGCGTAGCTTGCTAGCTGGGTGAGACTGTCGACAGCGCGCTTCGCTACGTCTTCGGCATCACCCTTACCGGCGGCGTTGACACGGATTGAGTGACAGCCAAGACGTGCTGCCGCGTGTACCCATTTGTGGTGATTGCTGATTGCCAGCTGGCGCTCCTTTGTGTCGTCTCCAGCGAGGTTACCTTCGCCGTCAACCATGATCAGTAACTGGCGAATATCATGGTCCACAGCGCGTCCATTCATCTGCTCTAGATAGGCAGCATCTTCGGCCTTGTCTGCAAAAAATTGGTTTACGTATTCCACCGCACCGATATCGAGGCGGCGAGCGGTTGCTGCAAAATCTAAATGATCAAGATCGCCAGCCCACAGAGCTCGATGCAGCGACCATTGCGCGAGCGATAGCGGAAAGTCTGCCGTTGCCGAGGTCTCGGGGTGGTTAATATTCATGGCCGTGGACTCCTCCAAACCCTGCTGACATGCGGTCAGATTGATACCTGCCAGTCCCGGCAGGATGGCCCCCACTGCATAGCGGATGACGGCTCTTCGCTGCATTCTTATTCTCCTTGTGGTGGCAGGTGTTCAGACCCAGGCTCCCAGAATGGCACCCATCAGCGCCAGTTGCAGTAGTTGGTAACCTGCGTCTATCAAGTAAAGCTGCAGTGGTCTTCGTGCAAATAGATAATTGACACCAAATGTTGGCGCCACAAAAACCAGGCCCAGAAAAACCCCGAAGGCTGCCCCTGCAGCAGCACCCGAGCCCATCATCATGGCTATTTCTATAAAAAGTGACAGGAACAGAGCGAGAAACAGGTTGAGCACAAAGGCGGCGGCAAAGATCAGCTTCATATTGGCGTGGCTGATTTGCTCGTCGCTGAGCTGGTTGAGAGCCTGCCACCTTTTGCCCAATAATGGCCCGTACCAAAGCGCACCCAGGGCGAGGGCCGAGAGTGCTGCCAACAACACTTCAGGCCAGTTAAATCCGGAAAAATCCATGGCTATACTCCACTGCGTTGGGAATGACTTGGTCTGTGGCGACGCTGTCCAGTTAATAACGGTGCCGGCAGTGGTCTGCATGCGACACGCGGGCGATTAAACACAGTATACCGCCAAAGCCCTCCATATATTGAGTGGCTTGCTCCAGCCGGTTTATGTTTGAATACCAGCGAATGGGGCGACTGGGTAATAGTATGGCTGAGGCTGAAGAACTGCGTCGAGTGACTGATCGACTGGCCATTAGTGACGTGGTAGTGCAGTACGCAACCGGAGCGGATCGACGCGACTGGGCCTTATATCGTGACTGCTTTACCGATACCGTTGATATTGATTTTTCTTCTTTTTCGGGCGGCGAGCCGGAGCGACTTGCGGTCGATGAGTGGGTATTGCAGGTGCGCGGACTGCTGCCGGGGTTTGACGTCACCCAGCACAATAGTTCTAATCATGTGCATAGCATCGCGGGGGATATGGCAACCTGTGTCTCTTATATGGTGGCTGAACATATCTATCTTGATACCAGCGCTGAAAATTTCGTCACTCTCGGTGGCTATTACACTAACTCACTGGTGCGTACTCCGCGTGGCTGGCGCATTAGTAAGTGCCAGTTGGATGTGACCTGGCAGCGCGGTAACCCTGAATTATTCGCGCTGGCTGCCCAGCGCGCAGCATTGATTCTGGCGGGTCAGAACTGAATCAAGGCGCGCGTGTGCCGCTCAAAACCCTGCGCTCGGGCGCTATTGAACTGAGCGATGTGCAGTACTTTCTGACGGACTCGCTGGCCAGGGATGTGCTGGCGTCGATCGATCGACTTCAACTGGGCAGCTGATTAGATGAGGTTTTGGCGGATGCGTGAGTGTCGACGCTGATACACTGGGCGCATAGTTGCGGGAGCAGGTTTATGTTTGCAAAGAAATTGGCGGCCGCTGAGGTCGCAGAAAAAATGTCAGTGGCAGCGGGTTGGGAGCTGCAGGAAGACAAGATATTCAGGCAGTTTGTGTTCGCAGACTTTATCGAGGCTTTCGGATTTATGAGCCGGGTCGCGCTGTTAGCAGAGACCATGAATCACCATCCGGAGTGGTCGAATGTGTACAACCGGGTTGCCATTCATTTGACCACCCACGACGTGGGCGGATTGTCCGAGCGCGATTTTGAGCTGGCCAGTCGTATTGATAAATTACTTTGAGTCTCCGCGCGCTGCGATAGTCTTCTATCAGGGCTCAATAAACTCAGTACTCCCGGATTTTCCATAGTCGGCGCACAGGTAATCGAGCCGCGCGAGTTTAATTGCACCCGCTTCGGCTGAACAGGCTGGTCATTGAGAAGTGATGCTGCCAAAAGGCTAAGGCGCCCGCAACTGATCTTTTTCATCATACGCCGTCGATACTGGTTGTAGCCAGTGCGTTGATTTATTTAGGACGTATGGCATATTATGTGTCGCGTCTCAAGATTCAGGTGTAGCGACTATGTATGGCGACAACCCCAATGACCCCCAACTGAAAGCCAGCTGGGACGATTTTTGTGACCAGCTCAAGGAGGCCGGTGGGCTGGTATTTCGCGATACCACACCGGTTCACGATATTGACCGAGCCAAGGGGCTGCGGTTGCTGGCGCGTAATGTCAGTCTGGCGCTGCAGTTTCATTTGGATAATAACGACCCCGACTTTCCGGAGCTCATGCATTACTTTGACCCGGTTCGTAAGCAGGGCGGGGACAATACGGATGCACTCTATGTAGGGGCGCCGATTAACGGTGAGCATACCTATCGTATTACCGGTCAGCGCGGCACGGCGCGTTTTTTTGCGGTGACCGTACTCGAGGACGGAGCCACCCCCTGGGGCGGTGCGGTCATTGGTAATCTCATCGATAAGGATATTGTCGTCGATGCAGATGGCAGTTTTGAGATTGTTCTCAGCCCCGATGAGCATCCTGGCAACTGGATCCAGACCCGCCCGGGTGCCTGGCGGGTCACCTTCCGCCAATTCTTTGCAGACTGGGAAAACGAACAACCCATGGATGCTCGCATTGATCGGCTCAATCCGCTGCAACACGATCCGGTTCTCACTCCAGCCCGCTTGCAGCAGGGTTTGCGCGATGCCGCAGCGTGGGTGCGCGAGTCGACGTGGTATTGGGCCGATATGCTGGACAAATGGAAAGCTCAGCCGAACCACTTCCTGTCTTATCGCCAGTTGGACGACAACGCGATTGATGCCACGCCCGGAGGTGAGCCGTTGATCTGCTATTGGCAGTTGCCGGTAGACGAAGTGCTGGTGGTGCGAGTCATTCCGCCTGCTGCAGATTACTGGGCGGTGGAGTTTGGTAACTACTGGTGGGAAACCATGGATTACCGATACCGACTGTGCAGTACCAACTGTCACCATGCTCAACTCGAAGACAACGGGGAACTGCTGCTGGTGGTTTCACATACCGACCCGGGGCATCCGAATTGGCTGGACCCCTCTGGTCATGTGGAAGGCTATATCACCGTGCGTTGGATGGGGGCGGAGCATTATCCGGCGCCCGAGGTAGCCCAAATGCCAGCCACAGAGTTAGCGGGTTTTCTACCCGCAGGAGCCCGTTCCATTAACGCCGAACAACGGCGCCTGCAGTTAGAGGGGCGGCGTCTGGGTATTTTGCGTCGGTTTGGTCATTAGAAAACTTGTTGCATGCCAAAGATTGTAGATCATAGCGAACGTCGCGCCGAGCTGAGTGCAGTCGCGGCCCAGGTGATTGCCGCGCGAGGATTGGAGGCGGCGACTATTCGTGAAATCGCTCAAGCCAGCGGCTATTCCAAGGGTGTAGTTGAGCACTACTTTGATGACAAAGAGCAGTTGATCAGTGCAGCACTGGACTCGGCGAATCATCGATACGAAGTGCGGGCCACCAAGGCAACCGCTGGTCTGCAAGGCCTGGCAGCTTTGCGACAGCGCATATTGGCGACCCTACCGATGACATCAGCTGAGCGTGATGAATGGAAAGTGCGCCTGGTATTCTGGAGTTTGGCGGCCATTCAGCCGCAGCTGCGCCAACGCCAGCGCCGACGCTTTGGCCGCGCCATCATGTCTTTTGAGCAGGATATTAAGGTGGCTGTGCAAGCCGGTGAGCTATCTGTTGGCAGTGATACCCAGGTGCAGGCGCGCCGTATCGTTAATATGACCACCGGTATCAGTGCCGCCGCATTGCACAACCCGGGGTTTTACAGCCGCGCACTACTGACCGCTGAAGCGGATTATCTAATCACGCAAATCAAGAGGGAGTCCCCGGTATGAGTGATGCGATAGAACTGCCTTACCGTGGCAAGAGCGTTGTGGTAACCGGTGCCGGAGGTGGTATTGGCGCTGCTAGCGCTCGCGCGTTTGCTGCTGCAGGTGCTGCGGTTATCGTCAATGACATCAAGGCTGACGACGCGGCTACGGTGGTACGTGAGATAGTTGCGGGGGGTGGTCAGGCGACGGTGGGTGTCGGTGATATGACAGACCCTGTTCAGGTTGATGCCCTGATAGAGCTGGCGGTTACAACCTACGGCAGTCTGGATGTGATGTTTAACAATGCCGGCGGCGCTTTTCCGACCCCTATGCTGGATATTGACCACGCTGAATATCGGCGCCTGATGGCGTTGAATTTCGACTCGGTTTACTACGGGACTATGGCGGCGTTGCGAGTCATGGTGCCTGCCGGCGCAGGATGCATACTCTCAACCGCCTCAACCGCCTCAGGCGCGGGGCTGGGTGCGGTAGCCGGCCTTGCGGTTTATGGCAGTGCCAAGGCGGCGGTGATCAGTTTGATGCGCAGCGTGGCAATTGAATACGGACAACAGGGGATTCGCGCCAATGCGATCTCGCCCGGTGCGATGGATACTCCCGGCCTGCGAGCCTGGCTAGAAACTTTGCCTGGCGGTGTCGACGCCTATAACGATGCCCAGCCAAGCGGTCGTCTGGGTCGCCCTGAGGAAATAGCCGACGTGGCAGTTTTCCTGGCTTCAGCGCGAGCCAGCTTTATCAATGGTGCAGTGGTTCCCGTGGACGGCGCTGTGCATGCGCTACTGGCAACACCTCAGTAGTCACGCTCAAATCGACTCACGATAAGACGCAAGGAGAAAACGATGGATTTGGAACTAGCTGGCAAGACAGCGATTGTAACTGGAGGCAGCGGTGGTATCGGTCGTGGTCTGGTGATGGAGTTCGCCCGCGAGGGGCTCAATGTAGTAAGTGCTTCACGTGATGTTGAAACCGGGCAGAACATTGCGCTAGATGCAGAGTCGCAGGGCTTTGCTGGCAAGGTTTTGCCGATTGCCTGCGATGTAACCGACCGTGCCTCCGTCGATGCTATGGTTACCGAGTGTAATGAGGCTTTTGGTCCGGTCGATGTGCTGGTGAATAACGCCGGTGGCGTCGCACACCCGTCTGATTTTGAGGATTTTGATGAAGCCGGGCGCAAGTGGGAGATCGCGTTGAATATTGACGGCGTGGTGAATTGTTGTCAGGCGGTGGCTAAAGATATGTTGGGCCGTAGCAGCGGCTCGGTCATCAATATTTCTTCCAACTCCTCGCTGCTGGGTGAGGCCGCTGCCAATATCGTGCATTACGGAGGGGTAAAAGGCTTCGTTAACTCTTTCAGCAAATCATTGGCCTTTGAATGGGCTAAAAAGGGCGTGCGTGTGAACAATATTTGCCCTGGCTGGATTGTTCCTGAAAATGCTGAGGACGTCGGTCCCGGCAGCTTCTGGAATCGCTTTGGTTTTGAAACTATGGGCAGGCCGGAGGAAATGGAAAAGGCGCTGGCGGACGGCACGCTTTACAACATGAGCGGACTGCCGATCCCACGTCTGGGGCGTCCTGAAGACATTGCCTGGCTGGCGTTGTTCCTGGCATCAGAACGCTCCGGCTACATTACCGGGCAGATGGTGAGTGTCAGTGGCGGTGCTTTTATGCACTAAAGCGGCGCGGCGCGCTATCCGCGCCCGCTGCTCAGTGTTCGCCATCAGGCAGCGGCGAAGCGCCGGGTGTGCCAATCGGTACTGCCAAACAGATACTGGATACTGGTCAGCCGCTTAAAATAGTGGCCCACATCCAAGTCATCGGTAACCCCAATACCGCCGTGTATTTGCACTGACTCCTGGGAGACCTTGCGAGCGGCTTTGCCGATGCGGCTTTTGGCGGCCGACAGCTCACGCGGGGCATAACCACCGGCATGATCCATAGCCATGGCAGCCATCAGCAAAATCGATTTAGCCTGCTCAACTTCCATGAACATGCGTGCCATACGGTGCTGCAGCGCCTGAAACGTCGACAGGCTAACGCCAAACTGCTTGCGTATTTTACTGTATTCCACGGTTTTGGTCAGCGATACCTGCATGGCGCCGACTGCTTCTGCACACACCGCCAAGGCAGCACGGTCAATGGTGGCTTGCAGTGCTGACAAAGCGCCGCCGTCTGCTCCGACTAGCGCAGTTACCGGAATCGAGACACTTTCAAACCAGATGTCAGCGGCTCGTTGACCATCCACAGTGGTATATTCCTTACGATTTACACCGGCTGCACTGGCGTCCACCAGCGCGATACTGATACCGCTGTCATCTCCTGGCTTACCGGAGGTGCGTATAGCAACCAATAGCTGCTGGGCAACACCGCCATTCAGGACCATCGATTTGTGGCCGTTGATGACCAGCGTGTCGCCGTTAATCTCACCGCCACAGGCAATCTGGTTTAGCTCGTAGCGGTTTTCGGTTTCGGCAAAGGCCAGCGCGAGCTGCAGTTCGCCGGCCATCAAGGGCGCCAGCAGCGCTTCTTTCTGACCGCTGTCCGCCAGTGCAGACAGCAGGCCACCGGCTAGCACGGTGTTGGCCATAAACGGCTCTACCACCAGTCCTTTACCCATTTCTTCCATCACTACTATCAGGTCTACGGCGCTGCCACCCAGACCGCCGTCGGCTTCCAGAAATGGGACCGTGAGCCAGCCCAAATCCGCAAACAGCTTCCAGTGCGCGCTGCTATAACCGCTGTCGCTGTCCACGATGGCACGCCGACTGTCCCAGTCGTAGTCCTGGCTGACAAACTTACCGACACTGTCTTTCAGCATCTGCTGTTCTTCGTTGTATGAAAAGTCCATGCTAATTCTCCGTTACAGACCCAGGATGGCCTTGCAGATGATGTTGGTCTGAATCTCGTTGCTGCCACCGTAGATAGTGGTCTTGCGGTGATTGAAATAGGTCGGCGCACTGTTTGCGGTCTGGTCCGGGCCAATCATGATATCGTTATAGTCCGGTTCAAACTGCTCTGGCACGAATGCCGAACCGTAATAACCTGCCAGTTCCACATTCAATTCGTCGATCGCCTGCAGCACTTCGGTGCCAATTAGTTTGAGAATAGAGGACTCAGGGCCTGGCGCCTTGCCGGTGCTGACTGCCGCCAGAGTGCGCAATTCTGTATATTCGAGTGCCAGCAATTCTATTTCGGCATCGGCAACTTTTTGCTGCCAGATAGGGTCGGTGGCCAGTGGTGACTGGGCTGCGCGCTCTTTCAGGCTGGCCAGACGACTCTTGGAATTGGCAACGTTGGCGGTACCGGTGCGCTCGTGCGTGAGCAGAACCTTGGCGTAGGTCCAGCCCTCGTTCTCCTCACCGATGCGGTTGCTGACCGGTACCCGTACATTTTCAAAATGTATTTCGTTAACTTCGCGAGTGCCGTCTAGCAGGTAGATAGGTGAAACTGTAATGCCGGGGGTGGTCATATCGATAAGCAAGAATGAAATTGCCTGCTGATTTTTGACCTCGGGTCCGCCGGTGCGCACCAGACAAAACATCCAGTCGGCATATTGTCCTAATGTTGTCCAGGTCTTGGTGCCATTGACGATGTAATCATCGCCATCGCGCACGGCGCTGGTGCGCAGTGAGGCGAGGTCGGAACCGGAATTCGGCTCAGAATAGCCCTGACACCACCACACATTGCTGGCCAAGATGTCTGGTAGAAACTGTTCTTTTTGCTCATCGGTACCGAAGGTATAAATAACCGGCGCCACCATTTTGGTACCAAACGCTATCACCTCAGGTGCCCCGGCCATGGTGCGTTCGTTCTCCCAGATATATTTTTGGGTCGAGCTCCAGCCAGTGCCGCCGTACTCCACGGGCCAATTGGGTGCTACCCAGCCGCGCTGATTGAGAATCTTTTGCCAGCGTACGTAATCTTCTTTTTCAAGATGCAGGCCCAGTTTTACTCGCTCGCTAATATCTTGCGGTAGTTCGTCCTGCAGGAACGCGTGCACTTCATCGCGGAACGCCTGTTCTTCAGGGGAAAAATCAATATTCATGGTGTGCCTCTTCGCTTTAGTTCGGGCTGCTGCCAATAGGGTGGGTAAATTAGACTGCTGTGGGCCACAAGTCTAGCCCTGTGGTAGCAGTATCGGGGACTGACTTACTCCTGAGAGCGGGCGCGTAGACGGCGCATACCACGCAACCAGCGGTCTACATCTTCGCCTTTGCGGCGCACGTAGTCGGCCACCTCAGGGTGGGGTAGCACGTGAAAGCGCTCTTCACGCAGCGCTTCCACCACAGTTGCCGCCAACTCGCTGGCTTCAATAATGCCATCGGTCTGGCCGTCGCCCAGACTGGCTGGTGCCATGGCCGTGTTGACACCCTGCGGACACAGTACCGAGACCCCAATACCGTCATCGCCATGGGTTATGGCCAGAAATTCTGCCAGCTTTACGGCTGCGGCTTTGCTCACGGTATAGGGTCCTGAGCCGATGGCGGCCAGTAAACCGGCTGCTGAGGCAGTGTTGAGTAGATAACCCTGACCGCGCTCAATCATGCCCGGTAGCACCGCTCGTGCCGCGTACAGATGAGCCATGACGTGTAAATCCCACTGTTGCTGCCAGTCTTCGTTCGCGGCGTCGGTGAGTACGCCCGGTGACGCTGACCCGGCATTTGAGCAGAACAGGTCTATTTGTCCGTGGCGTTGCAGGATATCGTCAATGACGCCGGACAATTGCTCCTCGTCGGTTACGTTGCAGGCCTGCCCTTCACAACCCAAGGCGGTGGCGGCTGCCTGCACGCTACTCAAGTCGAGATCCAGCAATATGACGGCGCGGGCGCCCTCGGTTAGAAAGGCCTCTGCCATTGCTCGGCCAATTCCGCCGCTGCCGCCAGTAATTACGGCTACTTTTTCTTTCAATTCCATAAGCTACTACCCCTTTTTTAGGACAATACCACGTTGTCGCGTTCGCGCTATGGGAATGACGCTGCTGCCGGCTTGGGCGTTATGGGTTGATATCAAATAGAGAGCGTGGCTATCAATCCTGCTGACTCAGTATTTCCTTAATTTGCTGCGGGTAGGGATTACTTTTCAGGAGCAACATGAATTCGTCTCTGGGCTTGGGTTTGCTGAACAGGTAGCCCTGAATGACATCGATGCCCTGCGCCGATAGAAAGCGAAACTGATCGTTATGATCGACGCCTTCGGCCACTGTGCACAGGTTGAGGCTTTTCCCCATGGCGATGATGGCGCTGACCAGCTTCGCGCCATTGGTGCTTTTGTTGTAATCGATCACGAAGCTGCGATCGATCTTGAGCTCGTCCAGTGGAAAGCGACTGAGGTAGCTGAGGGATGAATAGCCGGTACCAAAATCGTCTACTGATAGCGACACGCCCAAATTCTTCAGCTGCAGTAGTGCTTCGGTTGAGCTGCGGGCATTGCTCATGATGACGCCTTCGGTCAACTCCAGCTCCAGGTACTGCGGCTCCATGCCGGTTTCTTTCAGAACCTGTTCCACCATTTCAATAAAGGCCGCATTGAACTGCAGGCTGGAAACGTTGACCGATACCTTGGGTAGCTTCAAGCCCAGATCACGCATCTGTATACTGTGGCGGCAGGCTTCGAGCAGAGTCCATGCTCCTAGCTGGACGATCAGGCCCATCTCCTCGGCGAGCGGTATAAAACGGTCCGGGTAGATGATTCCATGCTCAGCGTGATTCCAGCGGACCAACGCCTCGGCCCCCAGTATTTCCCCAGTTCTGGCATCTACCTGTGGCTGGTAATGAAGAACCATATCCTGTTGATCGATGGCTTTGCGCAGTTCTGCTTCCAGCTTCAAGCGGCCGACTCCGGTACCGCGCATGGCGCTTGAGTAAAATCGATAGCCGTTCTTGCCGGTGGTCTTGGCATGATACATAGCGGTGTCTGCCATTTTCAGCAGGCCCTCTACGCTATCCGCATCGTCTGGCGCTACGGCAATACCGATGCTGGGCGTGATGACTATTTCATGGCCTTCGATAATCATCGGTGTTTGCAGTGCATCGAGCAAACGTTCGGCAACTACGCCAGCTATGCCCTTCTCCTCAAGCTTGTGCAGCACCACCGTAAATTCGTCGCCGCCCAGTCTTGAAATGTCAATGCGCGACTCGTTATCGAAATACTGCGAGATCAGATCGCTCTCGCGAATACAGCCGGACAGGCGAGCGGCCACTTCACGCAACAGCGCATCGCCGGCATTGTGCCCGAGTGAGTCGTTAATGCGTTTGAAATTGTCCAGATCCAGAAATAGCAGCGCGATCTTGATGTTGTCGCGTTTGGCGATATTGAGTAGTAACTGCAGCTGTTCTGAGAATAGCTGCCGGTTAGGCAGTGATGTCAGGCTGTCATAGTAAGCCAACTGGCGCAGGCGATTTTTGGTGCGGGTAACCTGTGCGACGGCCTTGTTCAATTCATCGTTACGCTTTGAAAGCTGAGCGGTGCGTTCTTCAACCTTCATGCTGAGCAGGTTGTTGTCGACGTCCATGCGGGTTTTATAAGAATTGAGTTCGGCCAGCACCATGTTGAGCATGGCTCCGATCTTGTAGACTTCACCGGTGCCACGAGCCTTAAAACTGCGGTCGAGTCGCCCGGCGCTGATGTCGCTGGCCAGTTGCGCCAGATTCGACAGCGGTGCGCTGATCTTACGGGTAATCAATACCAGGATAATGCACGCCAGCAAGGAGAAGCCAAGGCAGGTCAGTCCTACGCGCCAGGTGTATTCCAGCAATTCGTTTTCCAGGCTGCTCAGGTCGATACCCAGCTGATAGTAGCCCAGCACATGCTGTGCGCCCTGATTGCGGGCTTGCGCTAGCTCGCGGACGAAAACGTCCTTATCCGCACCATAGAGCATGGGGTTGGCGTAAGAAAATACGGGTATTGAAAGGTTGAGAAAGGGTTTGCCGGTGAGCTCATCTGGCAATGTTTGCTCAACAATATCTTGTACGTTGGAGATGCCCCTGACGCGAGAGAATGCCGCTACTGAGCCGCCGGTTTCACCGCTTCTATCACGACTCTCTATCAGCTTACCCTGAGCGGTGAAAATGGCCGCTGAGGCTATCAGTGGTCGGTTCAGGAAGCGTTGCAGAAACTCTTGCATGACTTTCTGATCGCCAAATTGAATGGCAAGTTGCTGCTGAATGCCGGACTGCGACAACCAGACTGCGCCCTCAACCGCTTGATCATGCAGGGTAGTCCGTTTTTGATCTACCAAAAACAAGGTCAAGCCAGCAGCACCCACCAAAAACAACAACCCCAAAAAGATCGCAATGGTCCTGCCGATTGTAAAAAAGCGCAGCATCAGTCGCCGCCTGCACTCATGCTTAATAGTAGCGTTTGCACTTTAAACTAAACCAACTTTGATATTGATCACCTTAAAATATCACGCGTAATAAGCGATGCAAGATGACACCCCTGATTTTGTGATCAACGTACTGTATCCGGTACCGGGCTTATCGCCTATGTGCGTTACATCCCTCCGTCCACATACAAGCATTGTCCGGTAATCCATGAGGCGGCAGGTGATGCCATAAACACCACAGCAGCACCAATGTCTTCGACGCTGCCAACGCGGCCCAGAGGTATCCTCATTGAGGCTTCCATTTGCGGTATCTGTTCTGCACTGGTGCCGGTGCTTTCGTAAAAATTCTGGGTCGGCACTGGCCCGGGAGCGATTGCATTGACACGAATATTGGGCGCCAGTTCTGCCGATAAGGTTTTGGTCAGGCTGTTGGTGGCGGCTTTAGAGGCTGCATAGGGACCATTTTTCGGTTGTGCGCCGTACGCAGTGCGGGATGAAATATTGATGATTACTCCCGCCTCTGCGCCCATGGCTTTGGCCGCACACACGGCGCCGCTCCAGACAGCTTTGAGGTTGAGGTCTATCTGCGCGTCCCAGTTGGCCTCAGAGGTGCGGCTCAAGTAGCGTGGAGTTGCGTCTGGTAATCCGCCGGCGTTATTGACCCAGATATCGGGGCGACCGAGTTCTGCAGTTGTGCGCTCCGCCAGTTGCTGTACCGCTGCGATATTAGTGACATCGGTGACCACGGCCAGGGCGCGCTGTCCGCGTTGCTCAATTTCTTTGGCCACGGCTGCAAGGTCGTCGCCGTTGCGCGCCGCAATAGCCACATCAGCGCCGGCCTCAGCTAGCGCCAGGGCTATACCGCGACCTATGCCTTTGCCGCCGCCGGTTACCACCGCAACCTTGCCGGTGAGTTTGAAAGTTTCGAGTACTGACATGTTTGGCTGCTCCTAGCCGCGAATAAGGCGGCCGGGTCGGGCGCCAGTGTCTTGGTCGTTCTCACGGGTTTTGACGCCGGCAACGAAAGTGTTCAAATAGCCTTTGGCAGATTGCAGTATGCGGCTACCGCCAGCGGGCAGATCATTGTGCACGCGCAATTCACCCAGACTCAGCGCCTGCAAATCAAACAGGTTAATGTCAGCGCGCAGCCCTGGTGCCAGCAGCCCCCGGTCGTGCATGCCGAACAAGGCTGCATTGGCGCCGGTTTGCTTGTGCACGATAAGCTCGATGGGGAGCTTGGGGCCGCGGCTACGATCTCTCACCCAGTGGGTGAGCTGGTAGGTGGGGCCGACGGCATCAAAGATCAGGTTAACGTGGGCGCCGGCATCACTGAGCCCGATAATGGTGTCCGGGTGGGTGATCATTTCATGAATAACATCGAAGTTGCCGTCGACAAAATTGGCCCCTAACAAGATGGCAAAGTTGTTGCCACCGTTGCCAATCAGGAAGTCGTACATGAATTCGTTGACTTCACGACCTGCCAGCGCCGCCAATGAGCCGATATTAGCCGAGACTTCTGGCTCATAGTTGATGGGCTGTTCGATGGGAAACATCATGGCAGCTGTCATACCCATCAGGCCGTAGAGATGCTGCATACTGCCGGGTTGGTCCGGCACTATGTCATCGTCGGTAAGAATGGCGGCTTTGACCTCCGGCTGGTGTAGCTGTGCCAGTAATTGGTCAAACGGCAGATGCTCGAGATCCAGGTAGGTCTTGCGCCGACTAAACATGTGGTAGGACTTGAGGCTGGTGACGAAGCCAATGGGCCGGGTAGCAATCTGAGCGCGCATATTCAAACCCGAAGCATTAGCTTTATGAATGATTTCCAGGCAGTTGCGCCATTGATCCGGGCGATCACCATTCTGGGCGAGCGTAAATGTGCAGTTGCGGCCGCTGGCGCGGGCGACTTCGGCAAACAGCTCTACCTCCTGCTCTGTGGTGTACTTTTCCGGTCCGGCCAATTCGCCCACCACGCCGGCGGGAACTGCCTGAAAGACGCCTTTGTTGACGGACCGCATGGCCTCCGCTATTGCCATTAATTCGGCTTTCTCGGCGAAGGTACCGGGAATGGCTTCACCGGTAACCGCGCGATGGCCGGCGGTGCGCGAGGTAGAGAAACCCAGCGCTCCAGCCTGTAAACCTTCGGCGACTATCTGCTGCATTGCAGCCAGATCCTCAGCGGTGGCATCCTCGTGCAGCAGAGCTCGCTCGCCCATAACGTAATTGCGCACGGCGCTGTGGGGAATCTGGGTACCGATGTCCAGTGCATACTTGCGGCCGGCGATGTAGTCGAGGTACTCAGGAAAGGTTTCCCAGCGACCCCACTCGATGCCTTCGTAGAGCGCGGTGCCGGGAATGTCTTCTACGCCCTCCATGAGTTCTATCAGGCGCTGCTCGCCACCCGGTGGCGCTGGCGCAAATCCAACGCCGCAGTTGCCCATGACCACGCTGGTTACACCGTGGCTGGCCGACGGGTCCATTTTGTCATCCCAACTAACCTGACCATCAAAGTGGGTGTGTACATCCACCCAACCGGGGGTGGCGTGAGCGCCCTGCGCATCGATAGTTTCCTTGGCGCTATCATTGACCTTGCCAACGGCGGTTATTTTTCCGTCTGCAATGCCGATGTCGCCAGTGAAAGGTGCTGCGCCACTGCCATCAACGATGGTGGCGTCCTTTATCAGGTAATCGAGCATCTGGGGTTCCTTTTGTTTTTGTTAGCAGTGGGGAAGTTTTGCGATGACTGCAAATACTAGACTGCTTTACCGGCCCTGTACATGTCACCTGTATACATTGCGGAGGCCGTCGAAGTCCGTGCGCGGCAAGCTCCATTGTTGTAACGTGCATTACGCGATCTGATATTAATCGCGGCCTGACGAAGCTAAGGAGACAGTAGATGAAGACCTGGCGCACACAAGCCTATGGAGCACCCTTGCAAGCTTTGCAATTGGACGAAGTGGATATTCCTGAACCCAACGCGGGTGAACTACGCGTGAAAGTTGAGGCGATTCCGCTAAATCTCAATGATCTGGAGCGGGTCATGGGTGGCAATATGATGGTGGAGCCAGAGCTGCCTTATGCCGCCGGAATGGAAGTACTGGGTACAGTAGAGGCCTGCGGTGAAGGCGCGGAGGAATGGCTTGGTAAGCGGGTTGTCGCGATGCCCGGCGGCGCCCATGGAGGCTTCGCTGAGTATGCTATTTGTCCGACGGTATCGGCATTCGAGATGCCAGCTGATATTCCGCTCCCCGATGCTGCTGCGCTGTATTTTCCCTTCCATTTGGCCTGGCTGGGTTTGTTCGATCGAGCTGAGCTAAAGGCCGGTGAAACCGTACTGATTCACGCTGCCGCGGGTGGCTCTGGCTCGGCCGCGATTCAATTGGCCTGCGATGCAGGTGCGCGTGTAATAGCGACCGCGGGTACGCAGGAGAAGCGCGACTTTTGCCTCGAGTTGGGTGCTGAACTGGCGCTGGATTACAAGGCTGAAGATTGGTCAGCGCAGGTTCTGGAGGCCACCGGGCAACGTGGAGTAGAAGTGGTTTTCGACAATATTGGTGAGTCAGTGATGGAGGCCTCTATGGCCTGCACCGCTTATAACGGTCGGTATTTGATGATGGGCTTCGCTTCGAACAAGGCGGTTGCCGATCAACCGTTTATCGTGCCCCGGCGTGTGGCGCTGAGTAATATCAAATTGTGCGGAGTGTTGCTGGCCTATGCGGATCCTGCTACCTCGGACTTTCTCAAGCAGGGCATGGGTTGGAACTTTGCTTCCGCCGAGCTGGGGCAGTCTATCCATGCAGAGATTATTGTACGCTATCAGGCCGGACGTATTCGAGCCATCGTAGGCCAGACCTGCGGCTTCGACAAGCTGCCACAGGCGGTGCAGGACTTCGCCGACAAGAAAACTACCGGCCGCAGCGTTGTGCTGCTCAGCTAAGCTGCTGTCGCTGTCTCAGAAGTCATAGCGCAACTCTACGCCGGCGGTACGACGCGCATATTTGGGCACCAATTGCACATAGGCATGGGGCGATAACGCCGCCGGATTGCCAAAGATAATACTGGCGAAGTCCTCGTCAAACACGTTTTTGATAAACCCGGTGACTTTGTAGCGGGTCTGTTTACCGGCAATGGCTGCACTGAGGTCGACAATGGTGTAGGCGTCTTGCACCGTAAACGGGTCTTGCGCAATGCCATACTGCACCTCGTCCTGCGCGCGCAAATTACCGGCGAAAATCATGTTGAAGGGCAGATTCTCCAGCTCCCACAAATAGCTGGTGGCCAGCGTCAACCGGTATTCGGGGGTGGTCGGTAAGGTGGCGCCAGAGAGGTCCTGAAAACCGTCAGGACACTCGTCGCGAAATTGCTGTCCGGCACCACAGGGGGCGCTGGGGAAATCATCGATGCTGGCATCAGTCCAGGCGAAGCCGGCAGTTAACGTCCAGCCATCCAGCGGTTGGCTGATAATATCTATCTCGATACCCTGGGTGGAAACTTCAGCGGCGTTGACCAACCGAATCCCAGCGGGCAACAGGCCCCCGAGGTCGTCATCGACGTAGGACTCGACCTGAAAATCTTCGTAAGTGGCATGAAACGCCGCTACGTTTAGTGCCAGTCGACCATCAGCCCAGGTCGATTTCCAGCCCAGCTCAAAGGCATCACTGGTCTCCGGGTCGACGGCCTCTCGGCCAACCGCGCTGGCCAGGTCAAAGGCTGGCCCTTTGTAGCCCATGGTATAGCTGACATAGGTCATATGTCTGTCGTTGATGTCCCATTGCAGTGCCACCTTGGGAGAGAAGTTGTCTTCATCAACGTCGTAGGCGGTGGTGACCTCCGGTGGGAAGACCAGATTATCGGTGCCCTGCTGGTCAGTGGCGTAGCTGAGTTTGTCGCGGGTGTAGCGAGCGCCCAGCGTCAGTGCCCACTGCTCGTTGAGACTGAATGTGACCTCGCCGAACAGAGCATAGTTTTCACTGTCGACACTGGTCTCAGTGGTGCGGGTAGTGGCGGGAAGAAAGGGTTCAAACAATGCTGTCGTGGTGACGTTGCCAGTATCAATAGTCTGATCAAAGTAGAATGCACCCACTACAAATGAACCCCAGTCCAGCCCGCTTGATGCAACGCGTAGCTCTTGTGAAAACTGCTCCAGATCGGTGCTGGGTATTTCCGGAAAACTCAGTTGCAGTGGATTGCTGGGGCGGCGGTCAAGATCAACAATGGATTCGCTCTTCCACCCGCGCCAGGCGGTGATAGAGGTAACGACATAGCGCTCACTGGGCGCCCAGTTTACGGTCAATGAGTGGCCCTGCGCCTCCGTATTGCTGATTGTCTGCTCGTCGTTGTTAACGTCCTGATTGCTGTCACTCGCCACCACAGGTAGCTGTTCGGCGATCAGAGCATCTTGAGCTCGGGATTCCATAATAGAGCGCAGACTCAGCGCCGTGCAGTTGCATTCGCTGTCGCTGATATCGCTGCTCCACAGTAAGTCCCAGCTGTCGTTGATGTCCCAGGCCAATTTGCCGCGCAGACTCCAGCTCTCGCGGTTGTTTACGTTTTCTCCAGTGAAGGCGTTGCTGGCCCAACCATCATCATCCACTGCCGACCCGGTTAGACGCAGGCCGATTGTGTCTGACAGTGGTCCCGATACGGTGCCATCCAGTCGATACTCGTCCTGCTCAATAGCGGTTGCTGCGACAGTGCCGCTCCACTCTTCAGTGGGATCGCGGGTAATAATGTGTACAACGCCACCGGAGGCATTCTTACCATAGAGGGTACCTTGCGGCCCGCGCAGAACTTCTACCCTTTGGACGTCAATCAGGTCGATAAAGGACATGCCGGAGCGCGCCATTACCACACCATCGAGCATGGTTGAAACGCTGGGCTCAACACCAGAGCTGAAGGTGCGGGTGCCGATGCCACGGATATTGAATGAGGAGGTACTGGGATCTGAGCTATCCTGCAGGTTCAGGGTTGGTATCAGCGTGCTTAATTCCCCTGCGTTTTGCAGGTGAGCCTCAGCCAGCGCTTTGCCGCTCAGCAGTGAGACCGCCACTGAGACATCCTGCAAATTCTGCTCTTGCTTACGGGCGGTGACGAGAAGCTCTTCCAGCACTCCCGAGCTGTCTTGCGCTGAAGCTGGCAGAGTGGGTACTAACGTCAGGCAGCTGCTCGCCAAAATGATTCGACCCGGTTTGAAAATCTTCCCTAGTTTCATGGCTCGCTACCTTTATTTTTATGTTGGTATCTCGCTGAAACTTTATTGTGGGCCTGAACCAGTTAAGCCGCAACCCCGCGCTGGCCTCTTGCAATGGTTCAGATCGCGGCGCCTTGCTTAGAAGCTGTTATTGCGAAATACAGCATCGTGGCCGCCATCGACAAACAATACAGACCCTGAGATAAAGCTGGCTTTTTCACTGAGCAGGAAACTGATGGCGTTGGCCTGATCTTCTGGTAAGCCCGGCCGACCGATGGGTATGGACTGGACAAACTCGCGGATAGCGTCGCCGTAGACCGGGTCGTTGCGGCCGGCTTCGGTCATTGCGGTTTCGGTGTAGCCAGGGGCGACGGCGTTCATGCGGATGCCGCTACTGGCAAACTCGGCATTATTGGTTCGCATCCAGCGCGCGAGTGCGTGTTTACCACCGCCGTAGGCGGTTTGCCCATCCAGGGCTTTGATCCGCGTCACGGCCAGTTCGCGGTCGTCGGCGAGCAGTGCCTCTACATAATCTTGATCATAGGTCATCATTTGTGCAGAGTTGGAGCTGATCAGTACCACCGCGCCGTGGCATGCGGCCAGCGCCGGCCGCAGCGCCATGACCAAATCAATAGTGGAGAAATAGTTGATGAGTGGAATCAACTCAATGCGCGCTGTCTCAGGGCCTACTCCAGCGCAGGGCACCAGTCCGTCAAGGCTGCCTTGGGCACGCTCGGTGATGCGGGCCGCAGCCTGCTGGCACTGCGCGGGGTCGGATAAGTCGACAGTGATGTCGGCATCGCGCAGATCGACCCCGATAACCTCATGGCCTTGCGCCTTTAGTTGTTCTGTTACCGCGCGCCCTATGCCGCTGGCACTTCCGGTTACTGCATAGATACCCATAATGTTGCTCTTCTTCGGTTAACAATTAGCCCAGCTGTACCGCCAATTCAGCGGCCGATTCTATGGCGCCTTCGATATAGCCCACGCCGTTGCAGTCGCCAATGGTGTGGGTGGTAAACCCTGCGCTTTCTAGCTGCTCAGCGAGCTCTGTATTCCCGGTTGCGCCCTGAGCTACGATCACGTGATCGGTTTCCAGGTGCCGCTGTTGGCCGCGGTAATTGATATAACTGACCTGATGGTCGGCGATGGCAATATCTTTGGCGTTTTTGATGATCACTACGCCTAATTCGTCCAACTCAGCGAGTAAGCGCATACGTCTTACCAGATAGAGGCCCTTACCGGCGCGCGACGAGGGTTCGATAACGGTTACTTTACGACCGCGCTCGGCCAGAAACTCGGCCAGCTCGAGGCCGACCAGTTCGGCGCCAATAATAGTTATTTCCTTGCCCAAAGGTAGCCACACTTTGCTAGCCTGACGCACCAGCCAGCTGTTTTTGGTCACCCCTGTGGCGACGCCGGCATTGACCAGCAGTCGCGTCAGGCTGGAAGTTTTACGCGGCAGGTTGGGGTGTTTTTCGCCTAGCACCAGAGCTCTCATCTCATCGCCGCTAAACACAAAGTCCTGCTCGCTGCCGTCTATATCCGGCATATCGCGCTGAGCGCCGGTTGCGACAATCACTTCATCGACGCCCAGCCGTTTCAACAGCGCCGTATCCGCGCGCGTGTTCAGTAACACCTCGGTGTTGGACTGTCGGGTCTGCAGGCGCAACCAGTCCAGTAAGCGCTGGTTGGGCGGATAGGCAATACTGGCAAACTGCAGTGTGCCACCGAGACGATCGCCGCTTTCAATCAGGGTTACCCGGAAGCCACGAGCGGACAAGCGGTGCGCTACTTCCATGCCGGCAGGGCCGCCGCCGATAACCGCGAAATGCCGATTGCTGTCGCTGGCGAGCACCAGCTCTCGAGATTTCTCGTACGCTGTTTCGGGGTTGACCGCACACTTAACCGGTTGCAACACGTAAATTTGACTGACGCAGCAGTAGCAGTAGACACAGGGACGAATCTGCTCCGGGGTATCGGCGCAGACCTTGTTCGGCAGGTCGGGGTCCGCCAGCAGTTTGCGGCCCATGCCCAAAAAATCGAAGTGGCCCTGACTGATATGGCGGTTGGCTGCCGACGGCTCAATCCGACCAGAGGCGATCACCGGAATACCAACACTGTTTTTGATGGCGATAGCGTTGGCGACCATGCGCTCGGGTACGTGTGGAATGTTGGACTCTGAGTGCAACGCACCACGACCGGTGTCGTGGTAGGCGGTGACGGTGATCGCGTCTACGCCAGCGGCTTCAACCATAATGGCGGTGGCTCTGGCGTCTGCCAAAGAGATGCCTTCCGACTGACCAAATTCCTCGGAGTCCAGCTTCACCCATAATGGAAAATCCGGCCCTACTGCGGCACGTATAGCGGTGATAATCTCCAAGAGCAAGCGCGCACGATTTTCCAGGCTGCCGCCATAGTTGTCGTCACGCTGATTGGTCATGGGTGACAGGAATTCAGAGATAATATACCCGTGGCCGCCATGAATTTCGCAGCCATCCAGACCTGCGCGTTTTGAGCGCTCTGCCGCTGCAGCAAATTGGGCGATTAGAGTATCAATATCTTCCTGCGTCATTACATGCAGTTCAATGGGAGGTGCATCTGGGTCCATAAAGGCCGAAAATTCGGTTTCCAGCATGCTGTCAAACAGATCGCTGTTGCCTTTGGCAGGATACGACGGCACCCACAGTGGACGACCTTCCTTGCTGTCCTGTACGGCGACCATGCCGCCATGATGCAGTTGGCTGGCGAGCTTGGCACCATGCTGGTGTACCGCGTCTGCCAGACGCTGCAAACCGGGCATAAAACGATCGTCTGAGATAGCTACCTGGAGCGGTAAATTACCACCGCTGGGCCAGGCCACGCCGGTAACGCCCAAAACGATGAGCCCCGCGCCGCCGCGGGCCTGACGTTCATGATAGTCGATGATTCGATCGCCACAGGTGCCGTCTTTTTCGGCGAGGTTGACGCCCATCGCGCTGACCAGCATTCGGTTTTTCAGCGTTAACTTGCCGATCTGACCCGGGCTGGCCAGGTGAGTAAACTGTTTGCTCATGCGATTGCCCCATAGCTATAGGCTGTTTGTCTGTTTGGAATGCTACCTTACCATCGTCTCTGCGCATGCCAACGCGGCCGGTCCAGCCTCTTACACCAGTGCCGAATTTAGATTCAGCGAGGTCCATGGGTCGCTGAATCGCTCTGATGCGCTGCGCTGGTCGCCACTATCAGGCAGCGGCGTCGCGGCACCGATGCTGGGTGTGCGCTAGCCGTTGTCGTGCGGAGGCATCTAGTGTTCCTTCTTTGGCTGCGTTGCGTGGCAGTCTGACTATTGGCTTTAGTTTAGGTGATGAGCGCCGGGAAGCCGAGTCTAATTCAACAGCGGCGGAGTTTGTGTCTGCGGCAGAATCTCGTACACTCAGCGCTTCTTTTTTTAACTGGACTTCACTATGAGTGATTCATCAGCTTATGTTCCCCCCCGCGTCTGGAGTTGGGATAGCGAGAGTGGTGGTAAGTTTGCCAATATTAATCGCCCTGTAGCAGGCGCAACCCATGACAAGCCACTGCCCGTGGGTGAGCACGACCTGCAGTTGTATTCTCTGGGCACGCCCAACGGCGTCAAGGTGACCATACTGCTGGAGGAGTTACTGGCTCTGGGCATTAAAGAAGCCGAGTACGATGCCTGGCTGGTTAACATTGGCGATGGGGATCAGTTTGGCAGTGGCTTTGTTGAGGTCAATCCGAATTCAAAAATTCCGGCACTTTTGGACCGCAGCACCACGCCGGCAACCCGGGTATTTGAGTCGGGTGCCATAATGGTGTATCTGGCAGAGAAGTTCGGCGCCTTCTTGCCGACTGCCGGTGCGGACCGGGCGGAATGCATGTCATGGTTGTTTTGGCAAATGGGCAGCGCGCCGTTTTTGGGCGGTGGCTTTGGGCATTTCTATGCCTATGCTCCAGAGAAATACGAATACCCGATTAATCGTTATGCGATGGAGGTAAAACGTCAGCTGGATGTACTGGATCAAAACTTGGCTGCGCGTGAGTTTCTGGTTGGCGATGAATATACGATTGCGGATATGGCCAACTATTCTTGGTACGGCGCTTTGGTGCTGCACGATATTTACGAGGCTCAGGAGTTTCTGGACGTGACCTCTTATGCCAACGTGACACGCTGGGCACAACAGATAGAAGCGCGGCCCGCGGTCGCTCTGGGTCGACGGGTGAATCGCGCCTGGGGTCCCGAAGAGCAACAGGTGATCGAACGCCATAGTGCTGCTGACTTTAAGTAGGCAGCGTGCTGCGGCACGCCTGAATCAGCTTGTGCCGCGAGTGATGCCGCAGCATAGCGCGGCGGGCATTGCTGCCTGAGCGGAAGCTACTTGTTTTCGGCGTCGGCAGCGGCGAACTCAGCGTAGGCGTTAGCGGTTCCAGCGGCCATTTTGTCGCCGTCAAACGGGATCGACATTTCCGAGGTGAACTCCAGCACGATGCGTTCCGGTGTATCCAGGAAGCGCACAAACATGGCCGGGTCCAGGCCCGAAGTAAAGTTATTGTCTGGGTCGGTTTCGGAGTTCTGTGCCATGCCAGCGGCCAGGATATTGTAAAACCAGGTCTTGGTCTTCTGGTCATCGTGGATCACGGTGTTGCCCTTATAAGTGACGGTCTTGCCGCCGCCCATTGGGGCTCCCTTACTGGAGATGACAATCGCTGAGCGACCGTCGCGGGCGATAGCCTTGATGCGCACGCGCTCGCGGGTTGCTGTCATCCAGATTTTACCGTCGAGTGCTACATAGGCAGTGGTGACACCCATGGGGTGGCCGGACTTGTTGGCCCAGATGAAAGTACATTCGCCGCCAGTTTTTAGCAGTTCTTGCTCGCGCTCTGGCTCCAGTCGGTACTGTTTGACATCATCGTAGTTGGTAGATAATTCAGTCATGGTAATTTCTCGCTGGCAGGTTATTAAAAAAACAGGATAACTTGATTTTTATGTAGTGCAAGCACAATTTCCTTGCAGTGCATTGGTATGCGGTGCCTTTCTGCCGAGACAAAGCGCTGAAATGCATGGATTTTTCACCGGTGGCTGCTTATGCTCAAACGCCCGTGGCAACACAATGACAACATCCGGAAATCTGCCGTGAAAAAAATCCTGTTTGTAATACTCCTGCTTGCCGCCGTTTCCATTGCGCTGTTCAGGCTGCTGAGCAATGGCGGATTAGTCGACCCATTTGTGGCCGACTATGAGGAGCATTGCAGTTCCTGCCACGGTGCTGAATTGCAAGGTGTGGCAGAGCGGGGGCCAGCCTTGATCGATACTGAGCTACTGCACGGAGATACGGTTATCGCGTTGGAAGCCTTGATCGCTGGTGGCGTTGCCGGCACCACTATGCAGGGTTGGTCACCGCAACTGTCCGCAGAAGAGATACGCGGACTCGCCATTTATATTGCCGAGCGCAGGGTAGAGCGGTTGTTCACCGACTTTAAAACCGGCGGCGCTTTGACGCTGCCTGAAGGGGTTGTTGGCAGTAACTTGCATGACTTTCGTATTGAAGTAATCACTAATCAGCTGGATCCGTTGCCATTTTCCCTGGCGCCGCTGCCTGAGGGTGGGTTTCTGGTTACCGAAAAAACGCAGGGTCTGCGGCAGGTATCTGCAGACGGTGCTGTTTCGGCGTTAATTACCGGCACTCCGCTGGCGTACGATGATGGATTTGAGCAAGTGTTGGTGTGGGGTCATGGTTGGCTGCTCGATGTAGCGTTGCACCCTGACTATGCCAACAACGGCTGGGTCTATCTGCATCATACCCAGCGCTGTCCCGACTGCAGCCTGATTCATAAGAGCGTGAATCGAGTGGTGCGCGGTCGCATTCGCGATGGCGCCTGGATTGACGAGGAAGTTATCTGGGCGCCAGGCCCTGATCACTACTCTATCGTGCCCGATGTCGGCGCCGGCGGGCGCCTTGCTTTCGATGACGACGGCTATCTGTATATCAGTGTCGGTGTTAAAGGCAGTAGCAATTTTGATAGCGTGCAGAATCTGGAAAAGCCGGCGGGCAAAATTCATCGGGTGCATGACGATGGCCGGATTCCAGCCGACAATCCGTTCGTGGCGATGAAGGGAGCTTTTCCCAGCATCTGGACTTACGGCCATCGCAGTCCTCAGGGGCTGGAGTTCAATACGCGAAGCGGCCAGATCTGGTCTACCGAGATGGGGCCGCGCGGCGGTGATGAGCTAAACCTGCTATTGCCTGGGCGGAACTACGGCTGGCCGCTGACGTCACGCGGCCTGAATTATGACGGCTCATCTATCCACTACGGTGACTGGCTGGGCATCGACTTTGATATCAACGACATAGAACAACCTGTGCTTGATTTGACGCCAGCTCCGGCGGTATCCAGCTTCATATTTTATGAAGGTGATGCCTTTCCCGGCTGGCGCGGTCATGCTTTGTTGGGCTCATTGAAGGCCACTCAGCTTTACCGGGTGGAGTTGGAGGGCGATAAAGTGGTGGGCTACGAAGTATTGATCGATAGTCTGGCGCGTATCCGCGATATCGAAACTGGCGCTGACGGCATGATCTATCTGCTGTTGGAACACTCTGAAGGTGGTCAGATTGTGCGGCTGGTGCCATCGCCCTAATGCAGAAAATTAACCGTGGCTCGAGATTTAACAAAAGCGTCCGCGTTGGGGTACTACTGTGCCTGCTGTGCACGGTTATAGTCGCTGGCGGCTGCGGCAGTGGAGAAAGCAATGTTGCCAGTGGCAATCGTGAGGGCATTCTCTACTGGGGCAATGGTGCTGAACCTCAAGAGCTGGATCCGCATATCGTTACCGGAGTTCCAGAGCACTACATCCTCATTGCTCTGCTGGAAGGACTGGTACAAAAGGATGCCGCCACGCTGCAACCGCAGCCGGCGGTGGCAGAGCGTTGGCGGTTGAGTGCAGATGGTCGCGTTTACACCTTTACTATTCGCGCCAGCGCGCGCTGGTCTAAT
Source organism: Candidatus Litorirhabdus singularis (assembly GCF_026262625.1). Taxonomy (GTDB): domain Bacteria; phylum Pseudomonadota; class Gammaproteobacteria; order Pseudomonadales; family Halieaceae; genus Litorirhabdus; species Litorirhabdus singularis. Next base: position 480,388 of record NZ_SHNN01000001.1, on the reverse strand, counting down.
GGCGACCGATTGACCGCACACGACTTTGTCTGGTCGTGGATGCGAGCACTGACCCCGAAGTTGGGCAACGCCTACGCTTATATGTTTAATCCCATTGTTAACGCGCAGGCGTATGCCACGGGCGAGCTCACGGATTTTTCTGCGGTGGGTGTGAAGGCGCTGGATGATCTGACTCTGCAAGTCACCCTCGACAATCCCACGCCGTATTTTCTGCAGTTATTGGATCACTACTCCATGTTCCCGGTGCACCGCGCCACCATTGAAAAATTTGGCAGCATAGGCGAGGCGGGTACCGTGTGGACGCGGGCTGGCAACTATGTCGGCAATGGGCCTTTTGCGCTGCGCCAATGGGACCTGAACAAAAAGGTGATCGTGGAAAAAAACCTGCTGTACTGGGACGCAGAAAACGTCAGACTTAGTGGCATCCATTACTTCCCTACCGAAAACCTCACCACTGAGGAGCGTATGTTTCGCGCGGGCCAGTTGCACCGTACCAGCGAGGTGCCGGTCGGGAAGTTGGACTTTTACCGTGAGCAACAGCCGGATAGTTTGCGCATAGCGCCGTACCTGGGAACCTACTTTTACCGCTTTAATACTCGCTTACCGCACCTGGCCGATGTGCGCGTGCGCAAGGCGTTGGCAATGACGGTGGATCGCGAGGCCATCGTTGAGCATGTGTTGCGTGGCGGCCAGCAACCCGCGTATTCAATCACCCCGCCCGATACATTGGGTTATACGGCCAGTAGCGATTTGCGCTATGACGTGTTGGCGGCGCGCGAGCTGCTGGCGGCGGCGGGTTATCCTGACGGGGCCGGGTTTCCGCCAGTGGATATTCTGTACAACACATTCGAACAACATCGAAAAATCGCCGTGGCCATTCAGCAGATGTGGAAGCAGGCCCTGAATATTGATGTCACTATTCGCAATCAGGACTGGAAGGTCTATCTGGACACTCAGGCCAACGGCAATTTTCAGATTGCTCGCGCCGCCTGGATCGGTGATTACGTGGACCCCAACAGTTTTCTCGATATGTGGATCGCTGATGGCGGCAACAACCGCACGGGCTGGAGTGATCCGGATTACGAGCGACTGGTGTCGGATGAGGCGCCCAGCGCCGGCTCTGTCGAGCAACGCTATGCCATTCTAGGTGAGGCGGAATCGATTCTGCTCGATGCCATGCCGATCATTCCTATTTATCACTATGTGAGCATTCACCTGGTGCATCCGAGCGTCAAAGGCTTGCCGGGTAACCTGTTGAATAATCCAAATTTTAAGCACATTTATCTGCAAGCGGAGCCGGCTGCGCCGTGATGCGATTTATTGCCAGTCGCCTGCTGCAGGCCATTCCGGTCTTGCTGGTAGTGATTACCGCCACCTTCTTTCTGGTGCGTGCGGCGCCGGGTGGCCCCTTCAGCGCCGATCGTGCGGTATCGCCGCAGGTAATCAAAGCACTCAATGAGCGTTACCAATTGGATCAGAGCGTGTGGCAGCAATACGCGGCCTACATGACCGATCTGGCCCGGGGCGACTTCGGGCCTTCCTATAAGTATCCGGGCCGCAGCGTTAACGAGATGATTTTTGGTGGCCTACCGGCCACCGCAGAACTGGGGCTGTATGCGTTGTTGGTGGCAGTCGGCATTGGTCTTTGCGCGGGTTTATTGGCGGGCCTGCGTCCCAATACCGGGCAGGACTATGTGCCGATGACTATCGCTATGCTGGGCATTTGTATGCCAGCGTTTCTGTTGGGTCCGTTGCTGGTCCTGGTATTTGGGATGCGTCTGGAGTGGTTACCGATTTCCGGCTGGGGTGATCTGCCCGGTGACAAGGTATTGCCTTCGCTGACTTTGGGTGCGGCTTATGCAGCTTATATCGCGCGCCTGAGTCGGGCCGGTTTGCTGGAGGTGATGTCGCAGGATTATATTCGCACCGCACGTGCCAAGGGTTTGGCTGAGTGGCGCATTGTCAGTCGTCATGCTTTGCGCGGCGCGTTGATGCCAGTGATTGCATTTCTGGGTCCCGCCTTCGCCGGTTTGCTGGCGGGCTCTTTTGTGGTTGAGACGATTTTTCAAATTCCCGGCCTGGGACGTTTCTATGTACAGGCAGCGTTCAATCGCGATTACACCATGATTATGGGAACGACCATTTTTTTCTCAGTGGCTATTGTGCTGTTTAACCTGCTCTCGGATATTCTGGCAACCTGGCTTAACCCGCGGTTGCGACTGGCGCTCCGCAAAGGCTCTGGCACATGAGTGTGGCGCTGCCGGTCGATGCTCAGCAGAGCAGTTCCCTGTGGGGTGATGCCTGGTGGCGCCTGCGGCGTAACCGAGCGGCACTGGCGGGTCTGATCTTCCTGAGTGTGATTGTTGTCGTGGCCCTGCTGACGCCGCTACTGGCTCCCTATGCCTATGAGGAACAGCGGCTTGCGTTGGGGGCCTCCGGGCCTTCCGCCGCGCATTGGTTGGGCACCGATGTGCTGGGTCGGGATATGCTCACGCGCATCATGTATGGCGGCAGAGTGTCGCTGCTGGTCGGCTTTGTCGCTACCGCTGTTGCCCTGTTGATTGGCGTGCTCTATGGGGCTGTTGCCGGCTACGTCGGGGGTCGGGTCGACGCGGTGATGATGCGGTTTGTGGATATTCTCTACGCGCTGCCTTTTATGATCTTCATCATTCTGCTGTTAGTCATTTTCGGGCAGAGCATGCTGCTGCTGTTTATCGCTATAGGCGCAGTAGAGTGGTTGACCATGGCTCGTATTGTGCGTGGCCAGGTGCAAAATATTCGGCGGCAGGAATTCGTGGAAGCGGCAGTGTCGATGGGGCTGGGGCCCTGGACTATTATTCGTCGTCACGTAATACCCAATACGTTGGGCCCTGTGATTGTTTACACCACGCTGACGATTCCCAGTGTCATGTTGCTGGAGGCGTTCCTGAGTTTTCTGGGGCTGGGGGTGCAGCCTCCACAGAGCTCCTGGGGGCTGTTAATCTCCTATGGAGTGGAGACGATGGAGGAGTTTCCCTGGTTGCTTGTTTATCCGGGACTGGCGCTGACCCTCACCTTGTTTGCACTTAATTTTCTGGGGGATGGCCTGCGCGATGCACTCGATCCACAGTCGGCCTCGGGGCGGGGTGGTAGCTGATGGCGCTGCTTGAGGTCGAAGGCCTGACGGTCAGTTTCCGGTCGCGCTATGGTCAGGTGACTGCGGTCGATAACGTCAGTTTCAGCGTGACCGAAGGTGAGACACTGGCTATCGTCGGTGAATCTGGCTCCGGCAAGTCAGTAACCTGCTACAGCCTGCTGCAATTATTGCCGCGTCCGCCCGCCAGTATCGAAGCGGGCACTGCTCTTTTCAATGAGCTGGACTTACTGCGGCTGAGCGAGCGCGAGTTGCGGAAGGTCAGAGGTAGCGAGATTGCCATGGTCTTTCAGGACCCTATGACCAGCCTCAATCCCTATCTGTCGATTGGCAGCCAGCTGATCGAACCGCTACAGTTGCACCACGGCTGTGGTCGTCGTGAAGCGCTGCAGAAGGCTGTTGTCGCGCTAAAGGAAGTCGGCATTGATCGACCACAGACGCGCATCAGTGACTACCCGCATCAGCTTTCGGGCGGTATGCGGCAGCGGGTTATGATTGCCATGGCGCTGATTGCAGAGCCGCGCCTGCTGATTGCCGACGAGCCGACGACGGCGCTTGATGTTACCGTGCAAGCGCAAATTCTGCAGTTGTTAAAGCGCATTCAGCAGCAACGTCAGCTGACCGTGATTTTTATCAGTCATGATTTGGCGGTTGTGGCAGAAATAGCCGACCGGGTGCTGGTTATGCATCAGGGACAGGTGGTTGAGGCGGGATCGTGTAGTGAAGTATTACAGCGACCGCAGCAGCAATATACTCGTGACCTGTTGGCGGCAGTGCCGCGTGGTGCCAAGCAGAAAACCGCGACTGAGGTAGCTCCGGCGCTGCTGCGGGTCAGTCAGTTGAGCACGTGGTTTGCCGGTTCCGGTGGATCGTTTTTCGGTGCTGAGGCAGCGCCTAACAAAGCGGTAGATGATGTCAGCTTTGAGGTACGGCGTGGGGAGATAGTCGGGCTGGTCGGCGAATCCGGTTCCGGCAAGTCGACTACCGGACGTTCTGTTTTACAATTGCTGCCGCAGACGGCGGGACTGGTTGAATTTGACGGGGTAAATCTCAGCCAACTCAAGCGTTATCAAATGCAGCAGATGCGGCGGCGCATGCAGATGATTTTTCAGGACCCCTATGCCTCCTTGAATCCGCGCATGACAGTCTACGAATGCCTGGCCGAGCCGCTGCTACACCACGGACTGGCAGTGCGGGGTTCAGCAATGGCGCAGGTGTTGCAGCTGATGGACGATGTCGGTTTGGCCCGCGCCGGCATCCGCAAATACCCGCATGAGTTTTCCGGCGGTCAGCGCCAGCGCATTGCTATCGGCCGTGCGATTGCCACACGACCTGAATTTATTGTCGCCGATGAGCCGGTATCGGCGCTTGATGTCACTATTCAGAGCCAAATTCTAGAGCTTCTGCTGGCGTTAGTTGAGCAGCACAACCTGTCAATGCTGTTTATCTCTCATGACCTGGCGGTCGTGCGCAAGCTGTGTGACCGGGTGCTGGTGATGCGGGCGGGAAAATTGGTTGAGTCTGGCGCGGTGGAAGCAGTTTATGCTAACCCTCAACATCCCTATACCAAAACATTGCTGGCAGCGCTGCCGCAACTGGCGGCAGTGCCGTAATCTTTATCCTCCCAAGTGACTTCGGTTAAAGCCCCGCAACGCCAGGTGCTTTTTTGGACTTGGCCTGAGCTGTTTTTTCATCACTGAAGGTAACCCGATTGCCCGGTGTATCACCGTCATAACGCAGCGTATTGAACCCAAAAAACATCTCGTGTTTGGTTTGTAAACCAAAATGTACCGGCTTGGATGGGTCCGGGTTGTAAGGGTTACGGTCGGAGTTATCCATAGCGCCGCGAGTCACCAGGCGGGTGCCAGCAGGTAAGAAGTGGGGCTCTTTGAGTTGGTAATTAAATTGCCAGTTGAACTCGTAATTTGGCACCGAGAGCAGAACCTCGGAGCTGCCGTCGGGGTACTCGGCAATATAGCTCATATATTTGCCGCGATAATGCATGTGCGGCATCAAGGAGTAGAGCCAGGCATCGTGCTCTACCAACTGCTCGCCGCGCATCGGATATTCTTTGGTGTGCGGCGGAATCATGAAGCGGCGCAGCCCTGCCACCCCGCCAGACATGACGTACTGGGGTGGCTTATCATAGAGGTAAAGGCCGATCTCGGTTTCATCCACGGTGGCTTTGCCGGAAGTCGTGTAATGCATTTGCAGGAGCAGGTTGGAGCCTTTGCGCAGCAGTTTACCGCTGTTATCGCGGAAGGCATCGGGCTGCCGTCCCGGGGCAAAGCCACCCAGGCTGTTGTCGCGCGAAGTACTGTCTTCTCCGCGAGCCGACTTGTCGGCGGGGCTGGAAACGTATGCAATCACATGGTGCAGCACCTGCCGGTCGCCGGGTACGGTTTCCATAGCTCGCACCCAGACATCGCGATCAAGGTTGAGCTGCACCGGCACGTAGCGGTAGTCAATAACACCGGTGGCGGGTATCGACTGGGCGGGCACCTTGAGAATTATGTCGGGCTCACCCATTGTAAAGTGCTGTTCGGTAAAGGTCAGCTTGGCCAGTGGGTCTTCGCCGTTAGCATCCGCTGGCGCACCGGCATCAATCCAGTGAATCAGAAGTTGTTGCTCACGCGTGGTGAGGCCGGCCATATCGGCGATAGGTTTGCCGACATGGTGGTCGATCTGGCCGGGCGGCATGCGGCGCGTCATAACCACTTCGCGCATCATTTTCGACCAGCCCTGAACCATGGCGTGACTGGACATAGACCAAGGTCCAATACCGCCGTCATGGTGACAGGACACACAGTTCTCGGTCAGGATTGGAGCGATATCGTCACGGTATGAAATAGTGTCCGGTGTACGGCCGGCACTGCTGGTGTACTCAATGGCCATGCCGGTACTAACCGATTGCCCGGCCAGCGGTTTGCCGCCGTCCAGCAGTGCTTCCAGTGCCTTGCGCACGTCATTGCCGGCTTCACCGCCGCGGCCCTGATACACCGTTTGCATGGTTGCTGGATCTATTACCAGAACCTCGCCGGTCTGGCTCACGCCCAGTGACTCGGCGACCAGCTGTGATTCGTCAACCAGAATAGGCAATGTGTACCCCTGGCTTTTGGCTTCTGCGGCAATGCTATGGCGATCGTCAGCTGCACTGGGATTAAGCATGAAAAATACAACGTCAAGCTGCTCAAAGTCCGCACGCAGTAGCTCGAGATCAGAGGCAGACTGACGCGCTGCGGCATCATTGTTGGTCTGCACCAGCATGACGATGGCACGCTGGTCACCGTAGTAGCTAAGGCGATGAAATTTGCCCAGATGGTCGAGTAGTGCGAAGTCTGCGACGCTGGTATCCGGCGCGCTGTAAGCGGACAAGCTGAAACAGAAGCTGGCGCTAGCCAGTAGCAAGAGGCGAACTATTTTCATGGCAGGTACCCACCGTACAATACGAGCACAAACCCTAGCATATTATCGCTGGCATTTGAGCCAGTCATTACCCGGCACGCGTGATTAATGCGGCGAGTGTGGTATAACGCTTTCTCAAGTTACCCGGAGTAATAAATGCAGTCACTGGTAGACCAACTTATAGGTAAACGGTACCTGCTCGCTATGCTTACCCTGCTGATTACGGCGGCGTTGGGTTGGGGCATACCGGCGGTAACCAGTGATAACGGCTTCACGGCTATTCTCAGTGAGAGTGATCCCTATCGCGCCGAGGTCGATCAGGTGCGCGAAGATTTTCCGCCCAGCACCGGTGTTTTGTTCGCCTTCGAGGCGCGCGAGGGTGATGTGTTCGGGATGCAGGCCGTTGCGGCGATGGATGCGCTGACCAATCGCTATACCGAAGTTGAGTCCGCAGTCTCGGTGGGTTCGCTGTTGAATCGCCGCCTTAATGCCGTGGACGCTAAACGTCATGACCGTGACTATCTGATTCCCGAGCTTGATGACATTGATCAGACGCAGCTCGACGCCATCCGTGACATCGCCCTGGCGGATGAGGATCTGGTCAAGAGCCTGCTGGCGCCAAAGGGTGATATGGCGCTGGCGATGATCAAGTTCAAAGCTGTCGATGATGAAAAGTCGACCCGCCTTGGCATTGCTGAGTCGGTAGTAGCATTGCGAGACTCTCTGCGCGCGGAGTATCCTGGTGTCGCAATCTATGTGTTGGGTAACGTGCTGTTCGAACTCGACAGTCATAATGCCCAACTCAAGGATCGCAGCTATTTGATGCCACTCGTGGTGTCCATCTCCATTTTGCTGCTCTGGTTTTGCCTGCGCTCCCTGTCGTTCTCCCTTTCCATACTGGTTGTTGCTGTGGTGTCCGTGGTGATGACGGTGGGCACTATGGGCTGGCTAAAGGTGCCATTTAACCAGATTTCGACGATGGGTCCGTTGGTGGTGGTGCTGATTGCGGTTGCGGATGGTGTGCATATTGTGTCGATTTATGTGCAGGGGTTGCACCGCTCGCTAGGACGGCTTGAAGCTATGCGCGAAAGCCTGATGATCAATATACAACCGGTCACGTTAGCCTCTGTGACCACCGTCATAGGTTTCCTCAGTCTCAACTATTGTTCGTCACCGGGCATTTACGGCTTCGGTAATGTGGTGGCGGTTGGGGTTGTCTGGGCCTATCTGCTGAGTCTGACCTTGCTACCTGCGCTGATTCTTCTGCTACCTGTCAACAAGGTGGCCAAGCCGTTGGGCGTGGATGGGTTTATCGCAGCGGTGCGGCGTGCGGTACTTAATCACGGTAACCGTTTGTTCCTGTGGGGTCTGCTGTTGATCGTAGTGACGCTGGCTTTGTTACCGCTGAACCGGGTCGATTTCAACCGCTATAGCTTTATTGATAAAGATTCGGATTTCCACATTGTGCTTAAAGCCCTGTCAGAGAAAATCGGTAACGACCAAAGTCTGGTCTACAGTATTCACAGCGGTGAATACTACGGCATTACCCAGCCCGGTTTTCTGGCCGATGTGGAGGAATTTTCCCTGTGGCTGGAGGCGCAACCGGAAGCCAGCTTTGTTACCAGCTACACAGATATGCTCAAGACCCTGAACCGTGCCGAACACGATGATGATCTAGCGTGGGACGTGTTACCGGACGATCAATTACAGATTATCGACTATTTGGTCGGCTACCAATTGGTGCAGGAGATTGAACCTAACCTCGAGCCCATTTTTAACCCGGACTACTCAGCCATTCGGCTGGTGATTGGTACCTCTAACCTGAGTAATCTGCAGCTGCTGAATTTCAACACGCGTATCGAGACCTGGATTGCCGACAATATGAACCCTGGCTATACCGTTCGACACGGTGATAATAGCATTCTGTTTGCGCGGCTTGATCGCTCGATTTCGATCGAGCTGCTGCAGGGCTTCGCCCTGAGCTTTCTCTTGATTACGATAACGCTGGCGATTGGGCTGCGCAGTTTGCGCTATGGTTTACTCAGTACCATGCCCAATCTGTTCCCGGCGACTATCGTGTTTGGTGTGTGGGGTGTACTTAATGGCGAGCTGAGTCCCTACATTCTGATGCTGTTTTCTATCAGCATAGGGCTGGTGGTCGATGACTCTGTGCACATCCTCAGTAAATACATACGTGGGCGCAGGGATAAACTGAGTCCAGAGGATGCGGCGGGTTATTCCCTGGATAAGGCGGGTCCGGCGATTACGATTACGACTTTGGCGCTGGCGATAAGTACGTTTGTGCTGGTGCTATCCAGCACTTTCTATTATCAGAATGTGGCATTGATGCTAACGCCCATTATTGTCGTGGCGCTGTTGCTGGATTTGTTGTTTCTACCGCCCTTGCTGATCAGGTTTGATAATTGGTGGGAGCGGGGACCGGGAGCGCGACTGGTCTCCCGCAGGTCGATTAATAAGCCGCATTAAGCCTGCCTCAGGCGACTTTGCGGCGCTTCCAGTACACGCCCAGCATACCCAAGGCTACCAGCGGCAGTAGCGGAGGCTCAGATACCTGCGTTGGGGGACTCGGTGGATCAACCACGTTACTGAGCAGAAACTCAAAGTCGTTATAATCCTCATCGCCGCCGCCCCAAAGATCTTCAAAGCCTACGCGGGTTATGTAGCCGCCGTTTACCAAGCTTGTAGTCGCTTTGGCATGAGCCAGCTGGTCGGGATTACGGTTGATATCGCCCGTGTAGAAGTTGTTGCCAGTGTTTCTAACGAACAAGCGAAAAATTAATTCAGTGCCTGCATCAAAGCTGCCCAGATTCGCCGTGCTGCCAGCAGACGTATTCTTGTTGAATATGGCGGTCGGAGTTCCGGAGTTTGGAGTGGCCAGAAACAAAGTGTTGAAATAGCCGGCATCACTGCCAAGGAAGGTAGCGGTTACAGTCCCGGTATCCACAACCAGTAGCTGGCCACCAAGAATGTCGATGTCGAGAAGACCTTCGTCTACGATCAGGCCAGCCTGAGCCTGAGCTGTCAGTAGCAGAGCCAGGGGAAGTAGCGCGCGTCGAATTTTTTTGGTCAAACTGTCCTGCAAAAACTGCATTTTCTTAATCCCGTTTTGCCGCTCCTGTTAGGTCTCTTCGAAGCAGCTTATTGTCTGTTTCATCAGTCTTTGCAGTTTGTGTGCCAAAATCTTAAGTACATGAAAAATATAATAAAATTAACAAATCCCTTTATCATAAATCACAGAGTGTAAAGTTATCCGACACTGCGGTTCAGGTGAAGATAGAGCCAGCAAATCAAACGCGGCCGACGTTACCGGCCCTTGTAAGGCCCTACAAAAACTTCCTCAAAAACTGTGCAGCGCCGCACATTAGTGTGGGTTTGGATATCGAGCGTCGTTTGTCGAGGCCACACTATTACGTTACCTTTGAGTCAGGTGAATAAGCAGGACGATGGCTATGGCGGCTTTGTGGGCGGATTATCTGGCCAAGATACCTCAGGTCTATGTGGTGCTTGGCTATGCCTATATGAGCCTGGTACTGAGTTGGCCACTGTTTCTGCTACTTGAGAAAATAACGCCTGTGGTCCCGCGCACGCCGCTGGCCAATTTCTGGCTGAACTGGCGGATTACGGCGAGTAACCTGGTGTTGTCGCCGCTGATATCAAGCATGGTGATTGTCGCAACGGCGGCCTTGGCACTGGGGCTGGATTTGCCCAGACTAAACTTGAATACGTCAGGGCTGGGTGTGGGTCTGCCGTTGCTGGATACGTTGATGCAAGGCACTGTCATTTTTTTCACGGCGTGTTTGCTTGGCGATTTCTCCTATTACTGGTGGCATCGTGCCCAACATCAAATTCCTTTCCTGTGGGAGATGCATAAGCTGCACCACAGTGATGAAAACCTTAATACGACCACCATCTATCGGTCACATTTTACCGAATCAGCAGGGCAGGCACTTTTTCGTGGTCTTTCTGTGGGTCTGGTATTTGATCCGGCCCAGGCACCGCAAACCGTGTTGGCGATTGTGGCAGGCGGCCTGTTGTTAGTGCTTTGGGATTACTTCATTCATGCCAACGTCAGGATCGATGCACTGCATCGATTTTTGCCGTTTTTCTCCACGCCTCAATACCATTGGGTACACCATTCGAAATTACCGCAGCATCAGGATAAGAATTTTGCTATCTGGTTGCCGCTCTATGACGTGCTGTTTGGCAGTTATTATAAGCCGACGGTTGATGAGTATCCGCCCACGGGCCTGGCTAGCGGTGAAAAAATCGAAACCGTTTGGGCTGCGCAGAGCGGACCGCTGGTGGCATGGTGTGCCATGCTTGCTCGACCTTTGCGGCGCTTAAAGGCGGTTGAGCAGGGCTCGGCCAAGGCGCCTGCGGAATCGGAACCCTAATTTTACTGGACTATTGGTCAGTCGATGATTCCGGATTGTCTTATGAGGGGTGAGTTAAGGTGCTGATAAGACTTGGTATAGGTTTTACTGTTGCCTTGGTGATACTAGTGCTGGCAGCCGTCTGGAGCTATCGCGATGTAGCTATTTGGCCGCAGGTGGGCGAAAAAGTTGTGGCGCTCACTTTTGATGATGGCCCCAACCCGCCGCATACACAGGCCTTATTGCGGGAGCTGGAGTCTGCCCAGGTCAGTGCGACCTTCTTTATGAAGGGAGCCAATGCGGAAGCCTTTCCGGAGCTGGTGCGTGCGGTAGCAGCGGCGGGCCATGAAGTTGGAAACCACAGTTTTTATCATCGACCGATGTTGGCGCTGGGCAGTGCTGCTTATGTCGAAGAGCTGCAACGTACCAATCGCGCATTGGAGTCGGCTCTGGGCTACCTGCCCCATTTATTCAGGCCCCCTTATGGTTTGCAAGGCATTGGGCTGACAAATGCCTTAAAGAAGCTTGAGTTGCGCTCTATTGCCATGGGTGTGCATGGCAGCGATTGGAGCGAGAAGGATGCCGGACTGATCACAGACGCAATCCTTGCGGATATTAAGCCGGGCGCCATTGTCCTGTTGCACGACGGTCATGCGGATGTTGCCGACCCGGATGCGCAGGACAGCCGAGCTGCAACTGTGGCGGCAACACGCGCGCTAATAGTGGCACTGCGTGCTGACGGTTATCGGTTTTTGACGGTGAGCGAGTTGCTGGCGTTGGAGCAGCAGTGAGCTCTCTTGGCGATACTAAAGACCAGATTCGTTTTCTGGCAAATACTCTTTGAATATATCACCAATCGCTTCATTGCCGTGGGTGGGTACCCGGTAGTAGGTGCGAATTTCCAATGAGCCGTCTTCCCCAAAGCGATAAGTCTCGATGCTGTACTGCACCTGCGGTCCGTCAGGTCCGTCAAAATGGTTTTCCAGACACCAGGCCACCTCATTGCCGCAGACGAATAACGTACCTTCTTGTATTTTGAAGCGAACGCGCGGCTGGAATAAGTCCCATGAGTCTTCGCAGCTATGGCGAAAGCCCGTTTTTTCGGGTGTCCCAACCGGGTCCAGCATGGTGACATTGTCGCCAGGGCAAACGGTGCGATAGCTATCAATCCACGCTTGTTTGTTGCCCGCATTCCACAGGAGCGGATACTGGGTTGCCCAGTTTAGTAGAGCCTTCTTGTCCGGTGCTGACATAGCGCGTTGTCCTTTAAGGTTGGCGTTGCTTACTCGATGGTGAAAGCAAAAGTATAGGCCGGTTGCAGCGGCAGCGCCTCAGCGGGCAGTTGAATCTGCAGACCAGTGGTGACTTTTTTGTAGTCCACGGCGCCGTACCCTAATAGTTCGACGGCGCTCACCTCCGGTAATACTTCAGTCAAAGTGATCTTCCCGGTGGGGGCTGCCAGCAGCATGGCATACAGTGTGTTGTCCTTGCGGGTATAGCGCAGTGACTGTCCCTCTGCAGTGAGGCCGCCAAATATGTCCCAAGGTCGGGTGCCGTAGATGGCCTCACCATTGATCTTGAGCCAGCCCCCCAGCTCCAGCAGCGGGCGTTGTTGAATGCTGGGAATCTGGCCATAGCTGTCCGGGCCAACGTTGATCAACACGTTGCCATTTTTGGAGACGGTATCGATGACGTAGTGCACCAGAGCTTCCCCCGAGAGCATGTCAGCGGCAGTTTCCAACTGCTGGAAGCCAAAGGAGCCACCAAGGCCGCGAGTTGATTCCCACTTAAAGGGGGCGATGCCTGGCAGGTTAGCGTATTCACTGGTTTTGAATCCGAAGCGGGTGGCCACGTCCTGTAATGGGTCGGTTTCCCTCTGAACGCTCCAGACCGCGAGCTTCTTCAGTAGCCAGGCGCCCCCAGGCCAGGCGGCCACGCGACCCAGAAAATCAAACGCCTCCCAGCGGTCATTGATGACACCATCCGGTACCTGCTCAAAGTAATCTAGTAACAAAGCGTCGCGATCACCCCGTGACGGATAGCCAATATCAGCCCAGATCACAGCGGGTCTGTAATTGGTGATAAGTTCGCGTAGGTGGCCGTTAGTGTAGTCACCGTAGTCCTGCCCCTGCGGAGCGGACTTTAGGAAATTGGTAAAAAAGTCACCGTCTGCTGACAGTTCGAAAGTCCAGTCCAGGCCGGTAGAGTAATAGAGGCCGTACTTCATACCCTTGGCACGCACGGCGTCTGCCAGCTCGCCAACAATGTCCTGCTTGTTGAACCAGTTGTCCTGATGCGGATTGGGAACCGCACTCGGCCATAGGGTATAGCCGTCATGATGCTTGGAGACGAGCACTACGTAGCGAGCGCCAAAGTCCGAGAATAACTGTGCCCATTCCGCCGGCTTCCAGTTGTCGGCAACCCGTTGTTCATAAATCGGCTTGAATGCCTGATAGGGAGAGTTTTCACCCCAGTGCTCATTGTGCCAGGCGCGGGTCTTGCCGTTGCGGTCTTGCAGTGAGAACAAATACCACTCGGCGTAAGGTATTTCATAGCTGCCCCGTCCCAGTAGCACCTGACGCTCGAGTTCCCCGGGCTCAAAAGCTTCACCAGCCGCATAGGCTGGAACCGATGGCAGCCCCCAGTGGATAAAGATGCCCAGCTTGGCATCCTCGAACCACTCCGGCATCTGCCGGCTGCGCTCTAGCGCCGGCGGGGTTTCGGAACTACAACCCGGTAAGATAAACGCAGAAAATACAGCGATTAAGAGAGGCTGCCTAAGACTTGAGAAAAATCTATAGAAGTCGCGCATGGTGTGCCGGTTCCCTCTTATTGTTATTTTGCTATCGCAATGACAGCAGTGAGCTGCAGGCTCGCTGTCAGCATAGTCTAGCGCAGCTATTACGTAACGCACGATAACTGCACTGAAGTCCGCGCGCAGTGCACTTTGCTGCATAAAGGTGCGCTCAATCCGCCTGCGGGCCAGTTCAGTGCATGTTGCATTACGACGCCAGTGTCATATCCCGTTAACTTTGTGTCTATATGCTAGGTATATAGGGCTGAGTAGTTTGCCTCAGTTCTGGCACACATTTTGCTGGATCAGACACAGTAGTGGTGAGCTGCTTCTATCAGCGAACAGATAGCCAACTAACATTGATGCGTCTGAGGCAGGGCTTCAGTTCAAGGGGGTTTAACAGTGAGTGCAGTTAAAGCATTGGTAGAGCATAGGCAGCGATTGTTAGCGTTGCCGGATCATGGCGAGCCGGTGGTCGCTTTCTTCGATATGGATAAAACGCTGATTCTTGGACATTCGATATGGGCGCTGTTACGTGAGGGTGTTTTGTCGCGTCGTTCTGACACGGTCAGAATGGCGGTGGAGTTTCTGGCGCATTATGATCGTCGCGGCGGTGGCCGTAATTACTCCAGTGTTTACAAATCGTTCCTTGGCGGCATCGCCGGTATTGAGGCCCGTGAGCTGCAGGAACTGGCAGACAAAGCCTTTGCACGTAGTGTGGCCGCGAATATCTATCGTGAGGCGCGGGAACTGGTCGCTCTGCACCAGGAGCTGGGCCACAAGGTGGTTATCGTTTCTGCGGCGACTCAATTTCAGGTGGCTCAGGTTGCGCAGGCGCTCGGGGTTGACGATTTCCTCTGCACGCGACTGGAAATAAGGGATGACCATCTGACTGGAGAACTGGTAGGTCCACTATGTTATGGCGAAGGCAAGGTAATGGCGGCTCGGAAGTATTCGCGCCGCCATGGCGCCAGGTTGGCGCAGAGCTGGTTCTATTCTGATTCTTACGATGATTTGCCGTTGCTCAAACAGGTGGGATATCCCATCGCAACTAATCCATCCGAGGCACTGCTGTCGGTTGCTACTCAGCGGGGTTGGCCGGTGCTGAGCTTTTGCAGCCGTGGTAAAGGCGATCTGGAAAGCTTGCTGCGCACCGCTCTGATGGGAAATACCCTGTTGTCGGCCGCCGCAGCAGGGGCGGCAGCATGGCTTTTTTCGAGGTCTGGCCGCAGTGCCAGCAACCGCATGATGGTTACCCTGGCGGATCTGGGTGCAGCCAGTGCTGGCCTCGAATTTGACGTTAAAGGTGCAGAGTACCTGGAGGCAGAACGCCCCGCGATTTTCACCTTCAATCACCAGAGCTATATGGACTCAGTGGTGCTGGCGCATCTGCTGCGTCACGACGTGGTGCCGATGGTGAAGCAGGAGTTGGCTAGTAATCCAGTATTGGGTCCGCTGCTGCGAGCCCACGGAGCAATATTTGTAGATCGGAATGCCAATAATCAATCGGCGTGTCTGGTCCAGGCGCGCGAGGTGCTCGATGCAGGGAAGAGTATTGTCATTGCCCCGGAGGGAACCCGCAGTGCCACCGGCGAACTGTTGGAGTTCAAGCATGGGGCATTCTACTTGGCGCGTAAAATGCGAGTGCCTTTGATCCCGGTGGTACTTCATAACGTGGCAGATACTCTGCCCAAGGGCGGCCTGTTGCTGCGTTCGGCGACTATTAATGTGTCTATACTGCCGCCTGTGCAGTTCTCCGAGCTTGGCGATATAAGGCTCGCTGCGGTGCGCTTGCACGCGGCTTATGAGAGGGAGTTGGCAGCTCTTTGGGCGCATCCATTGGCAGCAGGCGGCGTAGCAGAATCCGCTAAACATGCCGAAGTGGAGCGGGGACGTTTTGCTTAGTTACTGTCGCCTTGACTCAGTGGAGATAGCGCAATATCTACCATTATTTCGTTGCGGCGCTGAAACGGTGGCGTCCACGGTGGATTGTATTGATTCAGTGTCATGTCACCGGCAATGGCAATCGACTGTTGCTCTAGCGCATCGCGCAGCTGCTGGGTGTACTTCCTGATTTTGCCGGCGGTGGCCCAGCCAGAGAAACTGATCACGGCGGCGGTTCGACCGGGAACCTTTACCAGCGTCACGCTCTGGTCGCTCGGTTCCGGTAACTGCTCCATGTTGTAGGCGCTGGGCATGGTGAAAGCCATCGTGGTTTTGGTGCTGCCCAATGTTTCCTGTACGGGAGCCGTCATGGCAATTGACTCGCCGGAGCTGTTGCCGCCAAAGATGAATCCTGCCAGACGGCGAAAGCCGGCGTTAGTCCCACTATTGTCAGGCAACACCGTGATGGCCTGGATTGCAGGCTCATATTCACGTAGCTCTACGTCGCCCAGTTTATATAGCATTTGGTAGGCAGGCTCTTCGATACTGTTTGCCATGCTGGTGGCTCCTGTCAACGCAACAATGGCGATGGCTCGCAATAGTCCTGATACATTGAACGTGGTGCTGGAAATCTTCATACTGCTTCTGCCATTCGCTCTCGGTAGTCCCAACTGTAGATGCGCGAAGGCTTGAGGGTTATTAACAATTCCTCATCGCTGCGATCTAGCAGCCATTGTCCCAGACCTGAATCGCTGCCGCCCAGGTAACGGCTGAGCAATTCATGCAGTGTTGATTTGTCTCCCAGTGGCTCCAGACTGACTAGTGCCTGACCCCTGACGCCATAGTAAGGTGGCTCGTTAGGCGCTACCTCGAAGCCTACCCGCGGGTTGGCACTAAGTATCTTGATGAGGTGCGAGTCGCGATGAGATACACATAAAATTTGGTCCTGCTGGTGACGAAACCACAGCGAAACGACGCGCGGAAAACCATCGGCACCGACACTTGCAAGCCGAATCGGAAAGCTGCTTTGCTGGAGGAATTCAGCGACTTCAGCCTCTTTCCAGGCGCCGCGGTAAGTAGTGGTCATGGTGTTAGCCCTTCTGTTGCCTCTGCAGGCTGACGGATGATGACCAGCAGTAGACTGCCGACCTGAACGCCAAATTTTAGCATTCTTGATTCATTGAGCAGGATGTCGTCGGTAACCAGGTACATGCGATCATCGACGCGCACATCTATAGTGCCATCTTTGTAGGGTATGCGAAGTACGTAGTCAAGAAACACGCTATTACCAGCGACCATTAGCTGGCCATCGCCGACCACGTCTCCAGCACTACCAGTATAACTGCCATCAGCTTGTGGCGTGAGGGTCCATATTCGCTTCTGCAATTCACCATCATCGAAGATAAAATCCTCGTCGAGGGTACCTACCCCGGCATCCCAGCTTGCAGCTATGTCGGCATTGAAGGTGCGAATAATTTTGCCGCTGCGATCTTTAACCACACCATGTGCTGTCATCTGGCCGCTAAAAAACTGCTCCAGCTGCATAGCGGGCTGCAGATCGGTGTGTTGTTCGATCTGGACTTGTGAGCACGCGCTCATTAGCAGTAGCAGGGGTGGCAGAAGCAGCCGTTTGAAGAGCATAGGGAGTGGGCCTTAAAGCGGTTTAAGTAGTATTTTTACGTTCGCAAACCATGATCCGATCACCCCCACCCCTCCAAGTCCGCACCCACGTCTGGCCTAGTCTGTGAAATCCTCGGCTGTGCTCTTCATCATTTCCTCCAGGAACCAGTCCGGAAACTGACCGACGAATTTGTTCACGTCCCAATAGTCACTCCACCGATACACCTTACCGTCTTTCATTTCGTGCATGGTGGCGAAGGTGTGTGAAGCTTTTTCCCCGGTCTTGAAAGTCCAGGTCTCGGTGTGGTCCAGAAATACCACGTCACCATCGGCTGCAATGTGATGTGTGACCTGCTCCTGCAGTGACAGGTGATTGAAGGCTATCGACAGGCGCTTGACACAGTTTTCCGGCCCTGTGGAACCTGGGTCATCGGTGGGTACATCCTGATAATGGATGTCAGGGTGCATGCAGCTTTTGAGCGTCTCCCAGTCCATTTCTCCCATTGCGCGCCACATTTTCTCGACCACGGCCTTGTTGGCCTGATTTTCATCTGTTGCTGACATATTACTCTCCATTGGATGAGCCTTGGCTCTAACGCTGAGGGCGCATTTCGGCGGGGTTCCAAAAAGCTCGCATGCGGACGATTTTACCGTCTTCACCAAACTCAAAAGTGTCGATAGCGTTCAGATAGCTTTTGCTGCCACCCATGCTGAGCTCCGCTAAAATCGGAAACGCAACGGAGTTGCCAGCGACACAAATGGGCCCGCATAACTCTACTTGCAGCAGCGGTGCATTTTTGGCGTAAAAGGCTTCAATAGCCTGCTTGCCGTTTTGAACATCACCACCGACAGGGTCTTCGGCTGTCGCGTTTGCGGCGAACAGAGCAATGATACCGTCTACATCACTCGCGCACATCATCTCGATATAGTCCGTGACCAGTTTGTGTGTCTCTTCCGCTTCAGTCATCGGTTTCTCCTGTAGTTTCGGTTTGGCCACGTCATGGGTACTTTACGCAACAGCTTGGCTGCGACTGGCGATAGATCAATGATTGTAATGCAAGCGTCTATTGAGAGGTAACAATTACTCTGATACAGGTGCCGCGACCCGGGCGAGAGCGAATAGCAATCTATAAACCAGTTTGCTCACAGGGCATCTCTTGCCGTTATAGTAAACCCGAAAAATAACTCCGCGCGTGCCAGACCTCCGGAGACACTGCCAGGGCCTAAGTCATTCAGGCACTCAATGGTCACGCGCAAGACTGCTATGGGTTGTTTCAAGTCCTGCCATACTGTTACCGGGTGTTAGCAGCCAGCTATTGGACCGCAGTTAATGGGGTCGCTACCCCATGCCTGGCCTACCGTTTTAGCTAGTTAAGTTTTTTGTTTCACTATAGTCTCTGGGGTGCGCTAATTGATTGTGAGGAATTGGCTTGCCGTGATCCATCAGTTATAAGCTGGAGCCGTCCAGTTTTTGGCCGGATGTTTCCTGTACCAATCTCCCGAGGTCTGGATAATAAGATATGCGTCAACTGACGACCCTTGAAAAATGGAGCTACGCGCTAGGCAACGTTCCTTATGCCGTTAAGGATACCGCTTTCGGCACTTTCGTCGTATTTTATTACACTCAGGTATTAGGTCTGAGCGGAACCCTTTCCGGGCTGGCAATGCTGCTCGCGATGAGTTGGGATGCGGTTAGCGATCCGATGGTGGGGAGTTGGTCTGACCGGGTGCACTCACGCTGGGGGCGGCGTCATTTGCTAATGGCCGTCGGCACTGTTCCGACGGCGATTCTGTTTTTGTTTCTGTTTAACCCGCCCCCCGCACTGAGCGAATGGCAGGTATTTGCCTGGCTGCTAACGGTCTCTATTCTCTTGCGCACGTTCTTAACGCTCTATTTCATTCCCTACCAGGCGATGGGTGCGGAAATGTCGGCGGACTACGATGAGCGAACCTCCTTAGCTACGGCGAGAGTCAGTGTGGCCTGGCTCGGCGGGCTAAGTCTGCCGGCGATCGCCTACAGTTTGATCTTCGTTGCGGAGGGAGGAACGGATGGACGTTTGGTGGCCGAAAACTACTGGCATTACGGTGTCCTCTCCACGGCGCTGGCACTGGTGACCGGCCTGCTCTGTGTCTGGGGTACCCGTACCACAATACCTCTGTTGCCGCAGGCGCCTATTCAAACCGAGCCGTTTAAACTTGTTCAGCCATTGCTTGATCTGCGCGGCGCCTTTGATAATTTGAACTTTCGCCGGACTATCGGCACCAAGTTGGCTTTTGGTATTTGCGCCGGCGTGTATGTGGCGATGAGTCTTTACATAGGCACCTACTTTTGGGAGTTCACGACTGACCAATTGGCGGGTTTGGCGCTGCCGACGCTGTTCGCGACCATCACCGCTCTAGTGGTTTTACGTCGGCTGGGACGCAGTTGGGATAAGCCTCGTTTAATTAGCGTTATTTGCCTGGCGTTTGCGGTCAATGCGATCTGGCTCGTTGGAGCCCGGCTGCTGGGCATAGCACCTGACAACGGTACGCTAGCGTTGTATTTGTTGCAGTGCATTAACCTCTATGTCGCGGTATTTCTGGTGATCGGGCTACAAGTGCTGGGGGCTTCATTACTGGCGGATATTCTGGATGAGCAGGAGCTCGATACAGGACTGCGGCAGGAAGGTGTCTTTTTTGCGGCCTCTGCCTTTGTGCTCAAGGCTACTACGGGGGTGGGCACGTTTTTGGCCGGGATCATTATTGATATTTCCGGTCTGTCGAGCGGCGCAGCGCCCGGTTCGGTGGCTGAGCCTGTACTTTTTACCATGGGTTTGACCAGCGCCGGAGGCACAGCGCTAATGGGTTTGGTCGCCTGGAGGTATGCACTGAAAGTGCGCATGAGTAGGGACAAACTAGCGCGGATTCGAACCCAGCTTGACGCCAGACTGGTTACGGAATAAGTCGCCGGACTGCTGCGTGGCCCCCGCACTGGCTTCAGTATCGCCGCGTAAACGGCCTTTGGAAAACGAACTTGAGCAGGCAAATAAACTGTTATTGCACGATGCCAGCAATCACCATTGTTTGATGCACAAGTGCTCGGTTTTAGTGCGCAGCGGCAAGTACTGCGAGGCGCTGGCTATCTATGATCAGGCTGGTTTGGGCGACTCGCCGATAGCCCAGTTGCGCTATGGCCACACCTTGAAAATTGTTGGCCGACTTGATGATGCGGTGGCGGCCTACCGACGGGCAATAGACCTGCAGCCTGATACAGGAGAGGCCTACTGGAGTCTGGCGAACCTTAAGACCTATCGCTTTAGCGACGCAGAAATCCGTGCCATCCGAACTAGAATCAATTGCTCGCGAGGAAATGCGGAGAACCAGTCCTATTTGGGCTTTGCTTTGGGGAAAGCGTTGGAAGATCGAGGTGACTACGAAGAGTCGTTCAGGTTTTATAAGCGTGGTAACTCGATCCGTCGAATGCAGCAGCCGTTTAGTGCAGAAAGAAATCGGCTAAACACTGGACGACAGATCAGAATCTGCACGCGAGAATTCTTTGCGCAGAGTGCGGGCGCAGGCTGCGCCGCTCCTGATCCCATATTTATTGTGGGACTTCCGCGCGCAGGTTCTACCTTGCTTGAGCAGATACTTGCCAGCCATTCGCAGGTTGATGGAACCACAGAGCTGCCGAACATTATTAACCTGTCGGCCGAGCTGGGAGCTAAGCGGCGCAAAAGTTATGCGGGTCTTTACCCGGAGATTCTCAGTCAGCTGAGCACGGAAAAGAGGCTGCAGCTGGGCCGCAGATATATCGCGTCTACAGGTCTTAAGCGCAATGGAAGCCCGTTCTTTATTGACAAAATGCCCAACAACTTTCTGCACATAGGGCTGATTCATTTGATTTTGCCGAATGCACGGATTATCGATATGCGGCGCCATCCCATGGCGGCTTGTTTTGCTGGGTACAAGCAACTATTTGCGCGGGGACAAACCTTTAGCTACGACCTGAAATCCAGCGGCCACTATTATAGAAATTATGTCAGGCTCATGGATCACTGGGATGATGTGCTGCCAGGCCGAGTGTTGCGGGTGCAGTATGAAGATTTGGTCGCCGACGCTGAACATCAAATTAGGCGAGTCTTGGACTATTGTGGTTTGGCATTTGAACAGCAGTGCCTGCGTTTTTACGAAACCGAGCGTGCGGTTCTCACGCCGAGTGCAGTTCAGGTGCGACAACCCTTGTTCAGCCATGGCCTTGAACACTGGCGTCACTATGAACAGCATCTGGATGTACTCAAGCGCGCATTAGGTTCATTACTGCTGCGTTATCCGATTGCTGCGCCCTGAATGAGCTACCTTCTGCAGATCTCGGGTAGAGCACTGGGCGACGATTCAGGCTTTCTGTACCACCGCAAATCCCTCCAAATCACGACCTCGGCCGGCGTCCGTGGCGATAACTTTCCAGCCTGGCCCCAGATACCTGGGTAGCTCAGTTACGCTGGCTGCAGAAAGCCACGGTTCCCCAGCGATATCCAGCGCAACCCGTGCCAGTCGGAGGTGGTTAAAACGAACGATATGAGAGAATGCCACCTGACTGTCGGCTCCGGTGGTGCCGTGTAAATGCTTAAAAAGTTCTCGCACCGCGGTTGCCGGCAGATAATAAAGAAGACCCTCGGCAACAGCTGCTGTGGTGGCCTGCGAGTTCCATTGTTGGGTTTCACTCAGTACTTGGTCCAGAGAAACTGTTGCCAGATCGGCACTGATCAATTGCAGGTTGCATGGGCAGCCTTCGCGCTCGACACCGCGTCGCTTGGCTCTAGCGGTATCAGGGTGGTCGATTTCAAAGAAGTTAATCTCGGGGTGATGTTGCGCCAGACGCAGACACAGCGTGTCAAAGCCGGCTCCAATCACCAGCACCTGAGTTGCTCCTGCAGCCAGCGCTGCCAGCACTTTCTCATTCATGAATATTTTGCGTGCGCCGAGTCCGTAAAAGATGCCCGGCTGAGCAAACTCTGCCAGCTTTGAAAAATTGACAGCCCAGCGACGCTTGGTGATACGCATCAGGGTTGGAGAATAGAGGGGTTCTCCGGCCGCCAATATCAGCCTTTCGCTAAGCTCCGGCAGATCCGCGGGCAGCTTGCGATGCCAGCGCGGCTGCTGTGCCAGGGTAACCATGGTGGCAGCGACCTTGAGTGCTGTTTGACTGACTTGACCTGTGCGCATGCAGGCAGTCTAACAGAACTTCTTCGCTTATCGCCCTGCGTGGAAACTTGCCCCGAGCGCGCTGCATAGCTGCCAGCATGCTGAAGCGCAGGGTGACAGCCAAGCCCGCAGCGGAGTATTCTTGGGCCTGTGTCAGAGGCGCGAATGTAGTCAGTATCGAATAACTTTACTCAGCGGCCACTGACTTGATCTCGATAGGTTTGAGGATATCCGTGTCACACGCTTTATCCGTGATTCACTGGACCTGCTCGTCTCGAGCTACCATAAGCGTGGAGCAGAGCACTGGTGCGATTATGTTGATCCGACAAAGGCGGAGCGGGAAGTGGTGAACGGCGTAGTGCCAGACGGAATGCCCATCGTCCTGGTACTCAGGCTATCAACCCTGAATTCTGAACTTTGCGCCCCAATTAATGGGTCCCCAGTGGCCGGAGACTGCTATGCCCGAATATTCGAAACGTGATGATAGTGATGACAGTTGGTTGGACCTTGAGAGTGTCGACCGGGTACTTAGCAGTGCCCGCTCAGTGCGTCGCAAACTGGACTTTGAGCGTCCTATAGAACCCAGAGTTTTGCTGGACTGTATTGACATCGCGACACAGGCTCCTCTAGGTCTGGGTGGTGAGAGTTGGCGCTTTATTGTGGTGACAGAGGCGCATAGTAAGCAGCGTATCGCTGAGGTTTATCGAGATGTGATGGGCACATTACAGAGCGAGCTTTCACTGCAGGTGAAACCCACTCAGCAGTCCCTGATGGACCGTTTGCATGAAATGCCTGCGCTGGTGTTTGTCTGTTACAGCGGTGCTGCGCCAGCAAGCGAGTTAGCGGGTCAGGTCGGTTTGTTCGGTTCGGTGCTGCCCGCGGCCTGGTCCTTGATGTTGGCGCTGCGGGCGCGAGGCATCGGTGCCACCTGGACGTCACTGTTGGCCAGTCGCCAGGCTGAGGTAGCGGAGATATTGGATATACCCAACGGGGTGATGCAAATGGTGATGTTACCGGTGGGCTATCTCAAGCAAGCTACCTTGCGACGTGCCAGCAGAAAACCGCCACAGCAGGTAACCTATTGGGAGAGCTATGGGCAAACCAGAGAGTAGGTCAGCATTTTCGATAGGTTCGCGATCGCGCATTTTGCTGATGTTTGGTTGAATAGCGCTGCAGCTGATGCTGGTGCAGGGCGCCTGTATTGGACTAGCGATAACCGTATTGGAGTCGAAAGCAGGGCTGCTAAGTTGGAGCGGGTGACGGGGATCGAACCCGTATCGGAAGCTTGGGAAGCTCCAGTTCTACCATTGAACTACACCCGCTGAAGACTCGTCCCTTAGCGATTTTAATGTGATTCAAGCCCAATAGGCAGCTTTCAGTTGCCGTTTGTTGATCTTGCCCATGGTATTACGTCCCAAGTCACTCACGTACTCTAAAGTCCGTGGGCATTTGTAGTGGGACAATCGCTCTCGGCAATAATCCAGTAGTTCTGTCGTGTCTGGTTCGACGTCTGGATTGTGCAGTATGACCAGCGCGCGCAGTTCTTCGCCCATTTCCGGATTGGGTATGCCGATGCAGGCAACGTCAGAGACTGCCGGGTGATTGACCAGTATCTGCTCCGATTCGGCCGGGTAAATGTTGACCCCGCCCGACACCACCATGTCGCTGAAACGATCGGTGATGTACACGTAGCCATCGTTATCCACATAGCCGATCTCTCCCAGCGTAAACACGCCGGGCGCGATATGTGCTGCCGCGGTTTTTTCGGGTGCGTTGTGGTACACCACGCCGCGGCCGCTGTGATCGCGAAAGTACAGGCGTCCCTCCTGATTGGCGGGTAACGGCTGGTCATCGTCGTCCAGAATTAGCGCTTCGAAGGGTTCCACGGCCATGCCTACCGAGCCTGGGTGTAGCAGCCACTCCTCAGAGGTAATGGAGTTTGTGACGCCTACCTCGCTCGCGCCATAGGCTTCGAACAGGACCGGTCCTACCCATTCGATCATCGCCCTTTTTACATCCACAGGACATTTTGCCCCGGTGTGTGCGATGCGCTCCAGGCAGCTCAGATCGTAGCGGTCACGAACCTCCTGCGGTAATGCCAGCATGCGAACAAAATGCGTGGGTACCATGATGGTAAATCGGACCCGGTACTTGTCGATGGCGTGCAGGGTAGCCTCGGCGTCAAACCGACCCAGTATAACCAGTGGTCTGCCATAAACCAGAGCTCGTACCGACCCCAGTGGGCCGGTGTGATACATGGGTCCGACCATGAGTTGAGTACCCTCAGGAACAAAGGCATTGGCTGCCATAAGTTCAAGGTGTTCGATGATGTTGCTGCCTCCAGCAAATGTATTGGGGGGCAGTGGCGTGCCTTTGGGGCGCCCGGTGGTGCCCGAGGTATACAGTAAGTTGGGTAGCGGGGGCATGTCTGTGGGCGGCTCGGTGGCGGCATTGCCAGCCAGCCAGCGGTCCCAGTCAAGATAGCCTGGTTTGGCCTGCTCGCCGCTCCAGCCGATCACGGTATGAGCTTTGGATGCGGCTGCGGCCTGCAAACCGCGCTCACAGGTCGCCTCGTCAACGAATACCACGCTAACGCCGGCATCATCCAGAATATACGCGACTTCATCAGCGGTAAGATGGAAGCTTATCGGCACTACTGATGCACCTGCAAGCAAGCCACCGATATGCGCCAGCGCTGCTCTTGCAGAATTCTCCGCGAACACGGCGATGCGGCGCTCTGGGCCCAGATCTAACGCCAAAATCCCATTGACCAGGCGGTTCACAGTGTCGTCCAACTCCCGCCATGAATATTGGCTGTTAGCGTCGGCCAAGGCGATTTCATCGGGCTGTGATTGGACCAGGGCGGCTGAAAATGCTGTCATGCTTTACTCCAGATCGTGGGGCTGGGTTGCTGGCATTGCAGACGCCGGCAACCGAATTGTAGTGCTCACCGATGCTATTATGCGCAGCCAGCAATGGCCATAAAAAAGCGCCTTTATTATTTTGTAGCAGGAACTGACATGATTGAGTTTAAACGGAGGCAACTGGCAGGGGCAAACTGTGAGTTGTCGGTGGTAGAGATGGGCGATCCTGCCAAACCAGCACTGTTGTTGTTACATGGCACCCATGATCATGCGCTGGGTATGTTGCCCGCTGTGGCCAATCTATTGCAGGATTTCCACATATTTGGCCTTGATCTGCGTGGTCATGGTCGCAGTGAGAAGCCTGGCAACTATTCTATTTTTGCCATGGTGGCAGATCTGCGAGCCGTAATTAACGCGCTGGAGTTGCAGGAACTGGTGTTGGTTGCGCACAGCTTGAGTGGGCATATCGCCATTCGTTACGCGGCAGCTTATCCTCAGCAGATCATGCGCCTGGTGCTAATGGACGCCATGGGGCCGCCGCGGCCACAGCGCGAGTTGGGCGGTCGACAGTTGGCTGCCAGCTTGCGGCGTGCCGTGGATAGTGCGTTGGATACGCGCAGCCGGGTCAGGCAGCTGAAAGATGTAGCGCAGGCAGTGGATCGGTTTCAGCGCAATAACCCGGACCTTGATCCAGAATTTTCCCGCTTGATCGCCGAGAATGCGGTTGAACCGCATGAAGATGGAGGCCTGCGTTGGTGTTTTGACCCGGCCATTGATCTGATCTTCCAGACCTATTCAGAAGTGGAGACCGAGCAGGTTGCCAGTCAGGTGCGCTGCCCCGTGTTGTTGGTAGGCGGAGAGCTGGGCCTGGAATTCTGGCGTAATCTGGCGCCTGAGGTTTTTAATGACGAAGACTGGTACGAGCAGGAGTGGCAGCGCCGGCAGGCCTTGTTTAGCGATGTACAGCGGGTGGTGATTGCGGGCGCGGGACATATGTTGCATTACGATCAGGCGGCGGCAGTGCAGCGTGAACTTGCGGGTTTCCTGCTTCCAACAAAGCTGATGTAGCCAGCGCCGGAGGTATCCACGGCCCAGTCACCGCAGTACTGGGCATTGTGAAAGCCGTTCACATTGAGGCGCACTGCGTCCTCCTTTGCTGGCAAACGCATAGTGTTAAAATTTGTACGCAATGGATCACTCATGCCATCTATACTTAGTTAGGTATTCCTCTAAATCCGCATGCGCTGCAGATGCATGATACTCACTCGGAGTTTGCCCTATGACCGACCAGCTGAATAAAATCACTGATCAGCAGTGCACAAATCCTCCTGCCCGCTACGATGACCTCAGCGCGCTGATGCTGAATTGCACGTTAACGCGCTCACCCAATCTGTCCCATACTGAAGGTCTGCTTAAAGTCGCCGAGGGTATCTTTCAGGCCAATGGCGTGCGTACTGAGATATTGCGCCCGGTAGATCATGAAATTCCCGCCGGACTGGCGCAGGATTACACCGGCATTGATGGCTACACCCGTGACGAATGGCCTGCTATTCAGGCTAAGATTGATGCCTGCGACATATTAATAGTCGGTACCTCGGTCTGGCTGGGCGAAAAAAGCTCAGTGTGCAACCGCGTGCTGGAACGCATGTACGGCTACACCCACAATTTCAATGACAAGGGCCAATACCGTGACTACGGTAAGGTTGGGGCAACGCTGATTACGGGTAACGAAGACGGAGTGAAGCATTGCGCGATGAATATTCTGTTTTCCTTGTCGCACATCGGCTATACCGTGCCGCCACAGGCGGATGCCGGGTGGATGGGCGAGGCGGGTCCCGGGCCTTCCTATATGGACGCAGGTTCTGGCGGTCCAGAGAATGACTTCACCAACCGCAACACGACCTTTCTGGTCTGGAACTGTCTGCACCTGGCAAGAATGCTGAAGGATGCGGGAGGTATTCCCGCCCATGGCAATCAGCCTGAGGCCTGGGATTCAGGTTGTCATACTGATTTTCACAGCCCGGAACATAAACGATGATGCCATGCAGCGCAGTGAGACTAAGATTTTGAGTCAGGTTTGCTTCGCCTAAATGGCTATTGAAACTTCCATTTTGCTGCCTTTGGGTGGCGTACTGCTGGCTAGCCTGGCGCTGGAATCGATCGGCCGACGCACGCGTTTACCGCGGGTGACGCTGTTGATTTTGTTTGGTATTGCTGTGGGCCCTTCTGGCTTGCAGTGGCTGCCGGAGGATTTTGAGCAGTGGTATTCGTTGGTAGCCGTTATGGCGTTAGGTATGATCGGCTTTTTGCTGGGCGGACACCTGACACGGCAGCGCATCAAGCGGCTTGGCGCGCTGGTGGCCTGGGTTTCTCTGCTGCAGGTATTAGTCACCTATGCAATCGTTGCACTGGGGCTTTACATATTGGGCCTTGATCTGTCTCTGGCACTGTTGTTCGCAGCTATTGCCACGGCGACTGATCCAGCCGCCACCAACGATGTGGTCGAAGAGTTTGAGACGGAATCCACTTTCGGTGAGTTGCTGCAGGGGGTAGTTGCAATCGATGATGCCTGGGGGCTGATTGTCTTTAGCCTTAGCGTGGTGCTGGTGCACTTGTTAAGCGGCGACGGCGGTGGTTTTTTGCCCTTGCAAGCGGGGCTGTGGGATTTAGGTGGTGCGCTGCTGCTGGGAATTATCCTGGGCGTGCCAATGGCCTATGCCAGTGGACGGCTTCATGGCGACAAGCCACTGCTGGTGGAGGCGCTTGGTGGTGTATTTCTCTGCGTTGGCCTGGCTGAATGGCTTCAGGTCTCCTACCTGTTGGCGTGTGTCACGCTGGGTATTACCGTTGCCAACCTGGCGCGGCACCACCGGCGGCCATTCCGCGCCTTGGAGGACATTGAGTGGCCTTTTGCTATTCTGTTTTTCGTATTGTCCGGGGCACTGTTGGAGCTTTCTGACTTGACCACAATTGGGCTGACCGGGGTGGCCTATATTCTGCTGCGCGTTGCTGGAAGGCTACTGGGCGCTTGGCTGGCGGGCATCCCGGCCTGGACTCGGGTGATTCCGGTAAGGTGGATGGGGCCAGCTATGCTGCCGCAGGCAGGGGTGGCTATGGCCATGGCAATCGTTGCGGTGCACACTTTTCCAGAGTACGACATGATACTGCCGATAGTCATTGCCAGTACCGTTATCTTCGAGCTATTGGGTCCGCTCGGTACTCGTTTCGCGCTGCGTCGGGTTACCGACCTTGCCAAGCCAATCGACTGACCTAATCAGCCTGAATACGCCTGAGGCGATATTTCGCGCTAACAACAGTGCTGCTCGCAAGCCTGAAAACCATTTGGCCAGTGTATACATGTCGCTGGTGTAAAACGGAGCGTGGAGTTAGTCTAGGTCACAACAATAATTATAAAGCGAATCGTCATGTTGCAGAAATTCGTATTTTGGACCGGGGCATTGGACTTTGTTGTGGGCGGTGCTACCTGGGCTGGTGCCTTGGCTGATCCGCAACCGGGGCAGTTTGTGGCTCTCATGACGTTGGGTATGTTCCTGATGATGGCGGCGGCCTGCCTGATGTGGGCGTCTAAGAATATACAGGCTCGCTATCCAGTCATATTCTGGCAGGGGCTGGTGCGGCTGACCGCCGTTAGCGCTGTCATCTATGCGGTCCCCAATGGTCTGTCAGAGACCTGGGAGTACGCGCTGGTGGCCTTCGATGGCACCATTGGCCTGACCTATGTGATTGGCAGTATGCGTGTGACCGGGTTGTCTCTGTTGGATTGCCTGTGTTGTCGGGATGCATCCGCTGTTGCGTCGGTGGCAGGTAGTTCATAAGGAGGGCAAGGATGTCCCGAGATGCTGAACGGTTTGACGTCCTGATCATTGGGGCGGGCTTCGCCGGCATGTATATGCTGCATCGCCTGCGCTTGGCGGGTTTCTCGGCGCGAGTATTTGAGGTTGGTGACGATGTGGGGGGTACCTGGTATTGGAATCGCTACCCGGGAGCCCGCTGTGACGTTGAAAGCGTCGAATACGCCTACGAATTTTCTCCGGAGCTGGTGCAGGAGTGGGACTGGACAGAGCGCTACGCTGCGCAACCAGAAATCCTGAAATATGCCAATCATGTGGCCGACCGTTTTGACTTGCGACGAGATATCCAGTTTGACTGCCGTATTGCATCGGCGCATTACGACGCTGAGGAGCCGCACTGGACTCTGACCGACACTGCAGGGCAGCAATATCACAGCCAGTTCTGTGTGTTCGCCACCGGTTGCCTGTCGGTGCCCATTAAGCCCGACGTACCAGGGCTGGAGTCATTTGCTGGAGAGATTTTCTATACTGGTGAATGGCCACATCAGCCGGTGGATTTTAGCGGCCAGCGGGTGGGAGTCATAGGCACCGGCTCCTCGGGTATTCAGTCGATTCCACTGATCGCGGAGCAGGCGCAACAGCTGACAGTGTTTCAGCGTTCTGCCAGCTATACAGTGCCAGCCCGTAACGAACCACTTGATCCACAATTACGCGAAGCGGTTAAAGCCGACTACCCCGCCTTCCGGCAGCGCAGTCGTGACAGCGGCTATATATTCGGCGCTCGTATGCCCGCTAACGCCGGTTTTGCCAGCTGCCTCAGTCCCAGTGAACAGCAGATGCATTTGGAGAATTACTGGCGCATTGGGGGATTGTTCTTTGCGCGAGCTTTTGGTGATATGCAATTGGATACTGGCGCGAACGCGATAGCTCAGGAGTTTGTGCGCACTAAAATTCGCGACTTAGTGCACGACCCGGAAGTTGCTGAGAGATTGTGTCCGGATGCGATCATTGGGTGTAAGCGCTTGTGTGCAGACACCGGTTATTACGAGACCTACAACCGTCCCAATGTCTCCCTGGTGGATATCAATGCGGCGCCTATAGAGTCGATAACAGAAAAGGGACTGCGCACCAGCGATGCAGAGTATCCCTTGGACGCGTTGGTGTTTGCGACCGGATTCGACGCCATGACAGGGGCACTGGACCGCGTCGATATTCGCGGCGCTAGCGGGCAGCGGTTGAGTGATGTGTGGCAGTATGGTCCGGCAACCCTATTGGGAGTGCAAACCGCGGGATTTCCCAATCTCTTTATGATTACAGGTCCTGGCAGCCCTTCCGTGCTTTCGAATATGCTGCAGTCGATAGAGCAGAACGTAGAGTGGATTACCGATTTGCTGAAGTATATGCGCGAGCATGAGCATGAATGTGTTGAGGCGCAGGCAGATCAGCAGACAGTCTGGATGGAATACGTGGCAGCTATGGCAGAGACAACCCTCTATACACGCTGTAATTCCTGGTACCGAGGTGCAAATATTGAAGGTAAGCCGCAGGTTTTTTCACCCTGCGTTGGTTATAACCAATATGTTGAGTATTGCGACGAGGTAGCCGCTGCCGGCTACAGCGGCTTTGATTTTGGCTAGTCGTAGACAATGACGCCGCGCGCGTTCAAGCCTGAGCGCAGGTCGGCAAAGGCTTGCGGCGCCTCGTCAATGCTATAGGTTTTGGTGATCATGCCGTCCAGATCCAGCTTACCGGTGCGATAGAAATCGAGCAGGCGGGGGAAGTCCCGTTTGGGGTTGCAGCCGCCGTACATTGACCCCAATACGCGCTTGCCAAAAAGAGGCAGGGTAAACGGATTGAGAACAAATTGGTCTTCCATGTTGCCCACGCCAACCACTGTGCAAGTGCCGCCCGGGCGAGTAGCTGCCTCAGCCTGTTGCATCAGTGCGCCAATGCCAACAGCTTCAAAGCAGTAGTCAGCGCCACGTTGTTCGGTATGCTCAAGAATGAATTCCTGGGCATCTTCACCCTTGACCACATGAGTGGCGCCAAATCCGGGTGCCATTTCCAGCTTGCTGTCCATGGTATCTACGGCGATAACTTGTTTGGCTCCGGCGATGCGCGCGCCCTGAATAATGGATAAGCCAATGCCGCCGCAACCGAATACCGCTACGGTCGAGCCTGCCTCCACCTGTGCCGTGTTCAATACGGCGCCTACTCCGGTCATAACGCCGCAGCCAATCAGCGCTGCCGCCGCCAGTGGTATATCTTTATCAATCTTGACGCAGCTGATCGCGGGTGCAACGCAGCGCTCCGCCATGCAGCCCAATAGTGTCATCACCCGCAGATCTTCCCCATCACGTTTCACTCGTGCGGTACCGTCGAGCATAAAGCCGTTGGCGTTATCTTTGGCGGAACACAGATTGGCCTGTTCGTGCTCGCAGTAGAAACAGGTTCCGCAGTTGGGAATAAATGACAGCACCACGTGGTCGCCGACTTCTACGTTCTCTACACCGGGACCCACTTCCTGAACGATGCCCGCGCCTTCATGGCCGATCACTGCCGGTAGTTCCATGGGAATGGTGCCGTTGATGACTGACAGGTCAGAGCGACAGATACCGGTCGCTTTTATAGCGACCATAACTTCGCCCGTCTTGGGTGCATCCAGACTGACTTCCTGGACGGAAAATTCGTTAATAGCATCGACGACAACAGCTTTCATAACAGCAACCTTCTTATTCGGGGTATAGCCCAAGGTAGAACAAGTCTGCAGCTTTGGCCAGTGTCGGTTGCTATTGGAGGTTGGGCTACTTAGCGAATGAGGAGTCTGGCGTACCCGTAAAGCAGTTGATCACCCAGGGGTAGGTGTCGGTGACGTAGTACCCGTATTGGCCATCTACCGTCATACCGTTGCAGCTGTCGAGATCACCACTGTCGGTAAACTCATAGTCATCAATGTAGGTGCCGTCATAGTTCCCACCGGGGTCAGCGGCGGTTTGGGGGCGGGCGCCGGGTATCAGTGTATAACCGGATATGGCTTTACGGACGGCGCCGCTGTCGATGTCAAAAAAGTAGGAGCCAAATATGGGGAACCCATCTGCGGCAAAGCCTATGACAGGTGAGCCATTGGGCCCTGGAGAGTCGTCAAACAACGCATTGGGGTTGCCATGATAGTGGTAGGAGCCGTCTGGTTGCGTATGTGCGTTATTCATATCGGTGCCGAAATTGGTCAAATCTGACATTGGGTCCAGCAGCCAGGGGTCGTTGATCGAGCAGCCTATAGGGGTGTTGCCGTCTTGGTCGGCCATCGCATCACTGGGGTTATAACAACCAGCAGAGAGGATATCCAGCACCACACCATTGAGCATCACAGCGTCGTAGCTTTGCTGGCTAAGTGGTGTTGGGGCTACAGCTGCCGTGGGAAAGCGAGTGATCTGCAGGTCACGTGCAATGACGGCGACCTGGGTAGCGAACGCCGCGGATGCGTCGTTGAAAAAGTGGTTGGGGATATTGTTAGAGGAAAATCTGCAGTTATTGGTGGTCGTGGTCAACTCTAAAAAGGCGTTGAAGCTGACGGCTGTCTGGAGGTCCAAAACCTCGGCGACATAAAGCTCCTCGTAGTCTGCGCAGTCACCACTGGTCGCCTCTAAAATTGCATTGGTGATATCAATGCCGTCCTCTTCAGTTGGAGACGACACTACCGCAATTTGAGGATCCTCAGGCTCACCAAAAAAACCACCCGAGTCACCGCTGCCGCAGGCAGGTAGCAACGTCAGCAGCGCCGCTGCTGTCAGCCAGCGTAGCGGGTTCTTGTTGTTTTGAAAAAAAGACATTGGAGTCTCCTGGTACAGAGTGCGATGGGACCACTTTAGCAAAGCAACTGGTAAAGAGCTGTTAAGTTGTTTAAGGGTGTGTCTCTTATCACAAATTTTTGACAGATTGCCAGTTAACGCCTGAATCTGAAGCCCATCAGCGTGGTGCGTTGGCTGTTCTGTGCCGCGTTCCCGTGTACACTGCTGACGTCTCCCTTAAGGAAAATGGATATGCTCCGTCACAATCAAAATTCCGCAATTGACTCTGTTCAGGATAGTCGTGCGGAATGCTTTTGGGGCTGGCAACTTAAATGAAAACCCCCGCAAAAATTCGACCACTAGTAGAAGACGGGTTAGTTGACGAAGTTCTGCGCCAGCTTATGAGCGGCAAGGAGGCCACGGTTTATGTGGTGCGCTGTGGCGATGAAGTGCGGTGTGCCAAGGTCTACAAAGATGCCGCTCAGCGCAGCTTCAAACAGGCGGTCGAATATCAGGAAGGTCGTAAGGTACGCAATAGCCGTCGCCAACGGGCCATGGAAAAACGC
Source organism: Candidatus Litorirhabdus singularis (assembly GCF_026262625.1). Classification (GTDB taxonomy): domain Bacteria; phylum Pseudomonadota; class Gammaproteobacteria; order Pseudomonadales; family Halieaceae; genus Litorirhabdus; species Litorirhabdus singularis. The sequence continues at coordinate 446,947 of NZ_SHNN01000001.1, read as the reverse complement.
TCCAAGTTTGGTCGCAAGCAACAGGAGGAGGCTTGGCACAATGCCGAAGTCGATGCCTTGTATCGACTTGAACGAGCCGGCGTGCGCGTGCCCAAGCCGTTCGGCTGCTTTGACGGCGTCTTGCTGATGGAGCTGGTGACTGACGATCACGGTGAGGTTGCGCCGCGTCTGAATGATGTGGCGTTGACCCGCGAACAGGCGCTTGAAGATCATGCGGTGATGATGGGCTACGTGGTTAAGATGCTGGATGCAGGCGTGGTACACGGAGATTTGTCAGAGTTTAATGTGCTGGTTGATGCCTATGGGCCAGTCATTATTGACTTGCCGCAGGCAGTCGACGCGGCGGCTAACAATCACGCTGAGTCTATGCTGGAGCGTGATATTAACAATATGACCCAATACTACGGTCAGTATGCTCCTGAACTGCTAAAGACTAACTACGCGGCTGAGCTCTGGAGTCTGTATGAGGACGGTAAGTTAACTGCTGATACTGTGCTTACCGGCGATTTTGTCTCCGACGAGACGACTGCCGACGTCGATACGCTGATGCTAGAGATCAAGTCAGTTATGGAAGAGGAGGCAAAACGCCAGGAAAGGCTGCGTGAAGCGGAAGAGGGCGACGTTTAACTTTCAGCGTCTGCCCGGTGATTGAATAGATCTTCTCCCGACGCCCAGGTGGCGTGAAACCCATGCGACACCCGCTGGGGGAGGCGCACCCGGGCTATTGGACCTTGCTCGATATCACTAGCATCAAATACCAGGCAATCTGACTGCCAATTATTGGAGTCGGTAACCAGAGTGACCACATAGCCGTCATCTTCAGCCGAGTTGCGATCAGCCCCTGGCTTGGGTGCAAACACAGCTTCACTGCCAAATACGCCGGGGCCATAATCCCACTGCTGGCGACTGCCATTCTCATTATTGTATTTCACTAGCGCCGTAAAGCGCAGGGTATGGCCGCCTTCATGCAATAGCGGTATACGCTGGTGGTAGCTGTACTGACTTTTGACCCCTTGAAATATTGGGTTGGACTTATTGAACTCGGTGTTCAGATCATCGATGTCGCCTTCGCGCACCTCACCGGTGCGCAAGTTAAAGCGCCAGCGATAGGCGTTTGCTTCCAAACGCATATAGGCCAGCATACTGGCTAGTTCGCCATCGGCCGCCTGCGCACCGGGCATTGGATTGGTAGAGCGGCAGCCATCCATTACGATCCAGTCGCCGTCTTCCCAGCAGTTGCTAACGTGGAGGATGTAGCAGGGCTCGCACTCAAACCACCGTATCTGATCGCCGCTGCCAAAGCGCGGAATAATTCCGAAGCGAGTGGGTATGTCTTTATGAAAAGTCAGCACGCGGTATTTGTGCTTGCGCAGTACCTCCATGTCGTGGAAAAAGGGCAGGTCGTGCAGCACCGTGTAGTTGCTGGTAAAACCAATATCGTGTGGCAGGCGCGGGCCGGGCAGGTCGATAGCTACCTCGTGCAGCAGGCGACCGTCGGGCGACGCCACGCCATAGGTCATATAAGGCGGTTCGTCGCCGTAGTCGAAGAACAACAATTCTCCAGTTTGCCAGTCGGTTTTGGAATGGGCAGAAAGGCGCAGCTGAGCCCTGCCATCGAGCTGAAAATGGCCTTGGGTGGCCAGAGTTTGGCTGTCGAGCCGATACGGATGGCCGGCGTTATACCACAGGGCCATAAGATCTCCGGCGTACCAGAGGATATCGGTGTTGGCCGTGTCCTTGATGCCAAAGGGTGACACGCTGTAGTCGAAGGGCCCCATAACGCCCGGCGACACGGAACGGTCCTCTGCTTGTTCCTGCTTAAGTGCCGCGGTCTGGATATAGCGGTTGCGGTAACTGACTTTGCCATCACGAAAATAGACGCCATGGACCATGCCATCGCCATCAAAAGGGTGAAAGCGGTTTTTTGGCTGGTGCACCGGGTTGGGCCCGTTGCGAAAATAGGCACCTTGCAGATCCGCTGGCAGCTGCCCGGTGATCTCCAGGTTTTCCACTTCCATCTCGTTCAAGGTGGGCGCGCAAGCACCGTGTAGATAGGGGTTGTCCAGCTCGTAGATCCACTGCGGGGCATCGTCAAACGCGGCGACGCTGCCATAAGCGCGTTTTACCGCGGGGTACTCACGTAAGTGGGTGTCGACGGACATAGTTTATCTCCAGATGGGACTGCATTTATCAGCCACCTCTGATTATAGATTTGAGGCGAGGTATTACAAGTAGCATGCCGTACCGGTTTGTTAGCGGATTACCGAGGCGACTGAGTAAACGGCAGTATTCCTCTTACACAGCAATTTGATGTCCTGGTCGGGTTTATTCTGCCATCAATGCTTCAGTGTTCGCTGACCGCGGCCGCTTCGGGTCGTAGCATTCCGCTGAGTGCCTGCGCGTGGGTTTGGGCCTCGATTCCTGCGTTAGTCAGGTAACCGCCATCGTCGTTGCTGACCAGACCCTTCGTGTGCAGACTTTGGCAAGCCTCTATGACTTCGGGTCGTGCGTCCGAGTGAACCTTGATGCCGCGCTCTAGAGAGGCGCTATCAAACTGCAGTAGCAGGTTCATTTCTTCCATAATCGCTGGGGTAAAGGGCAAATCGTCTTCCTCATGCTGGTCGCCGCCATACGGCATACCATTGAAGTTAGCAGATGCCGCCCGCTACCGCCAATGCCACCGTTGTGACGGAGCTGCGGTGTGGCGTCAGGGGGCTGGTCAGACTTACTGTGGAGGCTGATAATGAGTCAGGCTTTGTCAGAGTACGGGATGATGCGCACACCAGCTCCACGACTATTCATTTGTGTTCTGTTACCGGCGTTGTTCTTGTTAAGCAGCTGCGGTGACACGCCGCCAAGCTACTTAAAAAAGCTCAGCGCTAGCGCAGACAATACCACCACCTGGCCCGATTACGGCGGTGCCAAGGCTCAACATTACGCTGCACTAAACGACATTAACGTCGACAATGTTGGCAGTTTGGTTCGCGCCTGGGAGTACCGCACCGGCGATGTCTCTGATGGCAAGGGAGATATGCCCGCCACCAGCGCATTCCAAAACACACCGCTGCTGATGAACGGGACCCTGTTCCTGTGCACTCCGTTTAACCGCGTAATTGCCCTAAATCCGGTTAGTGGGCAGGAGCGCTGGAAGTATGACCCGCAACTCGACACCAGTGGTGATTTTGCGAATCAGCTGGTATGTCGCGGTCTGGCCTGGTGGGAGGCGCCTGCGGAGGCAGAGCCCGGTTTTTGTGATGCCCGCCTTTTTATGGCTACTCTGGATTCGCGTTTGATTGCGCTGGACGCAGAGACCGGCCAACGCTGCAGAGGTTTCGGCGTTGACGGCGAGGTGGATCTGGCTGACGGCGTTGGTGACGTCAACTGGTACGGCGAATACTCGCATACCTCGCCGCCTGCGGTGATTGGTGACGCCGTGATCGTCGGCGGCGCGGTTGGTGACAATGCACGTATTAATGCCCCTTCCGGCGTGGTGCGAGCCTTTAATGCTCGCAGCGGTGAGTTGCTGTGGAGCTGGGACCTGGCTCCGCCCAATTACCATCCGGCTCCGGCGCAGATGACCGAGCACGGATATGTGAAAGGGACGCCCAATGTGTGGGCGCCTATCAGTGTCGATGCCAGTCGTGATCTGGTGTTTGTGCCAACCGGCAATCCCTCGCCAGATTATTACCGTCCAGCGGCACTGGCGCTGGACTATTACGGTAGCTCGGTAGTTGCGCTGCGCGGCAGTACCGGTGAGGTGGTTTGGAATTACCAGATGGTGCACAACGATCATTGGGATTTTGACACTCCGGCGCAGCCGGCGCTGGTTGAACTGCAACGTGCTGGCGAGTCGGTGCCGGCACTGGTGCAGGCGACCAAGATGGGATTTCTTTTTGTGCTGCACAGAGAAACCGGCGAGCCGCTGTTCCCGGTTGTCGAGAAACCAGTGCCGCAGGTGAACATTGCCGGCGACACGTTGTCCCCAACCCAGCCCTTTCCGCTCAAGCCGCCACCGCTGGTACCGATCTCGCTGCAGCCCGCCGATGCCTGGGGTCTGACCCCGTGGGATCGCGGTTGGTGTCGTCGGGAGCTGGAGTCATTGCGTTTTGAGGGCATGTATACCCCGCCCACGGAAGCCTGGACCTTAATGTATCCCGGTAATGCAGGCGGCTCTAACTGGGGTGGCATTGGCATTGACCCGCAGCGGCGTATTGCTATTGCCAATGTTATGGATGTGGCCTGGGTGGTGCGACTCATCAAACGTGCTAAATTTGCCGAGGTGCGCCGGGACAACGCGGGGGAAATTAGCGCGCAGAGCGGCACCCCTTACGGTATGTGGCGCAAGATGCTGGTATCGCCACTGGGCCTGCCCTGTAGCCCGCCTCCCTGGGGCAAATTGGTAGCCATTGACCTGGACGCGGGAGAGATTCTTTGGGATGTGCCGTTGGGAACCGTGCGGGACTTGGTACCGGCGCCGGTGCCGTGGAAGCTGGGTGTGCCCAACCTCGGCGGGCCGTTGCTGACCCAGTCCGGTCTGGTGTTTATTGGCGCTGCGATGGATGACTATATTCGCGCCTTCGATATCCGCAGCGGTGCCGAGTTGTGGAAAGCGCGCTTGCCGGCGGGTGGGCAGGCCACACCTATGAGCTATGCGGTAACCGATGCCCAGGGTCGGCAGCGTCAATTTATCGTGATCGCCGCCGGTGGGCATGGTACTGCGGGCACGCGATTAGGCGACAGCCTGGTGGCGTATGCATTGCCCGACTGAGCACGGGTCTAACTTAGTGGGGGTGTGGGGCAGTGCTGTGCATTATTGCCATTAGGCAAATCTGCTGGCTTTAGGTACCCTTAACAACTTCAAATTTTTCAATGACTTGGATCCGATTGTGACCACTCCCGGGCGTGACTACATACGCTGGCTAAGGAACACCGCACCCTACATCAATGCACACCGGGGTAAAACCTTTGTGCTGATGCTGGGAGGCGATGCTGCGCGTCATGAAAACTTTCCCAATATCATTCATGATCTGGCGCTATTGAACAGCCTCGGTGTGCGTCTGGTGGTAGTGCATGGCGCGCGGCCGCAAATTGATGAGCGTCTGCAGCAGGCGGGATTGTCCAGTAGCTTTCACAACGGGCTGCGGATTACCGATAGCGCGGCGCTTGAGCATGTTAAAGATGCTGCCGGATCGTTGCGGTCGCAGATAGAAGCTCTATTGTCTATGGGACTGCCTAACTCTCCTATGCAGGGCTCACGCATGCGCGTGTGTTCAGGAAATTTTGTGACCGCTAAGCCCATTGGGGTTCGCGACGGCATCGATTTTCACCACACCGGTGAGGTGCGGCGTATTGACAGCACCGGTATCCAGCAACAGTTGCAAGATGGTTCGATTGTGCTGCAGTCGCCGCTGGGCTACTCGCCCACCGGTGAAATTTTCAGTTTGGCACTGGAAGATGTTGCCATGCACTGTGCGGCTGCAATTGGCGCTGACAAGCTGGTGTTGTTTGGTGCTGCCGAAGGCTTGCTGGACGCTGACGGTGAGCTGGTGCGCCAGTGTTCTGTGGGTGCGGCCAGTGAACTGTCCATTCCTGATGCCGATCAAGCTGCGCTGCTGGATGCTGCGAGACGCGCCTGTCTGGGTGGCGTAAAGCGTTGCCAGATCGTCAGCTATCAGGACGATTGCGCGTTATTGCAGGAGCTTTTTACTCATGATGGCAGTGGCACCTTGATTGCCGAGGATGAGTACGAACTGTTACGCACCGCCAGCATTGATGACGTAGGTGGGATTTTGGAATTGATTCAGCCGCTGGAACAGGAGGGCGTGCTGGTTAAGCGCTCGCGTGAGTTGCTGGAATCAGAAATCGGTCAGTTTCGATTGTTGGAGCGCGATGGCAGAACTATTGCTTGTGCGGCCCTATACCCGTTCAGTGAGGACGGCTGTGGCGAGATAGCCTGTATCGTATCGCACCCGGACTACCGTGGTGGTGAACGTGGGCAGCGCCTGTTGGTGGCGCTGGAGAATGAAGCGCGCCGGCTGGGTTTGGCGCGGGTGTTTGTCTTGACTACGCAAACCGCGCATTGGTTTCTTGAGCAGGGTTTTGTGGAGAGTACGCCGGACTCCCTGCCGTCGGCCAGGCAGTCGCTGTACAACTTGCAGCGCAACTCTAAAGTATTTTTCAAAACGCTGCAGTAGTCCCTCTGAGTTGTGTCCGTGGCATTTTTACGCAGAAACTGCCGCCTTTGACGCTTTCTGCGGCAGCGCCTTTTTCCTGCAATCTATACTAGCCAGTGCTGGCGGCGTAAGATGCTCCGGTATTTATCAAAACGAATGGGGACTTCCGTATGAAACGCATTATTATTCTCGCCGCAATTGGTATTAGCCTGGTTAGTGGGCCGGCAGCAGTGGCCCAGAAAAGTGGTCAAAGTGCAAAAATCACCGTCGGTGTGGTAGAGCAGGCCCAGAGGGTGGAGCTTCAGTCTGAGGCGCGCAAAGGTGCTCTGGTGGGCGGTGCCCTGGGGTGGGCAGCAACCCGGAACAAATCAAGCGCCAAGCAAGCTGGTGGGGCCCTGTTAGGTGCCACTGCTGGCGGTGCTGTGTCGAGTAGTGCCCAAGGTGATCGTAGTGGTATGCAGTATGTGATCCGTACGGGTGAGGGCAGCGCTATTACGGTGGTCACGGACCAGACTCAGATCAAGGTGGGTGATTGCGTTACCGTTGAAGAAACGGGTAATGGCGCCAATGTGCGGCGCGGTGATCCCAGCATGTGCGAGCCGAAAGCGGCACAGGCGGTAGCAGAGCTGGAGCCTGAATTCCAAGAGGAGGCTCAGGAGTGCGATATGGCCAAGCAGGAGTTGATCAATGCGACTACTGCGGAGCAGGTTGAAGTGGCCAAGATGAAGATGCAGATTCTGTGTAATAACTAATACTTTGGTTTTGTCCGGCCTTGCCCAGTGCGCTTTCCACTGCACTAACGAGACCGGTTTTTGGCATTTGGCAATGAGCAAATATAGGCAGGAGCAAGTTCCAGGGCGCTGCGGAGCGGCACTGCTGAGGGTATGCTTGTTGTTGTCTGGCGCAGGCTTCTCAGCCTGTGCGGTGGAAGCGCCACCCTGCCCTGTTGTTGAGCTGGCCGAGCAAGCTGAGCCGGCGCCCAGCGCCGGTTGTTTCGCTGCGACAGCGGCGGGTTTGTTACTGGTACAGGGTATGAATGGTCACGTTAGCGTGCCCGGCGGATCCAGCCTCAACGATGAAACCCCGCGTTGCACCGCCTTCCGCGAAACCTGGGAAGAAACCGGCCTGAGCCTGCAGCCAAGGGAACTGTTGACCGTTTTTGATACTGGTTTTCATCTTTATCGTTGTGCACATGATGTCGATTCGGGGAGCATTGACCCGCCCCCGCGACTGGAAGTTCGCACCGCGTTTTATTTGCCGGTGAGTGACTTTGCGGAGTATTCCTGGCGCTTTACGTATCAGCGCGAAATTATGCAGCAACTGATGGCGCAGCCGCGCTAAAAGCAGGGATTCTGCAGGCTACTACTGTCAGCTGCGGTTGAATATTTAGATCATACTAAATGATTGTGCCAGCCCACCTGCGGGCATAGGGTCCCCAAGGAGTTAAAGCACCCTGTTATCTCGCAGCTGAGCCCCTATTCCAGTGCAGCGCTGATTTCCGTTTGGCGCGGCCTGCAGTAGCCTCGTACGCCTGCATTAACCTGTTTTTCAGCCTGATGACACCAAGACACTTACTTCCTGCAAGTCCATCGTGAATAAAGTGAGAACCAGTGCCTCCTGAGGACGATTTTGTTTGCCTAAACGATGGCTGTGGCCTATCTTTTACGGGTAATCAATAAACGAATGGAAGCTAGTTTATGTTTGTGATCAGTTCGGTAAGAAAAGCTTTTTCCAAACGAGCATTCGCTGGGGGGGTAGCGGCATTAACCCTGCTGTCCCAGCCCTCATGGAGTGAGGACTTACTAACATTATGGAGCGTTGCCGAAACCACCGACGGCAAGTTTTTGTCAGCGAAGTACAACTACGAAGCCAACAAAGAGGCGATCAAGCAAAGCCGGTCGCAGTTGCTGCCCAACCTCTCCTACGAGTACGAGTACAAAAACACCGACCAGGACATTATCAGCTCTGACAACGAGGTGTTTGATCGCGGCGCCTCCGATTACGCCACCACGACCAACGGCTTCAAGATAACCCAGTCGGTGTTTGATTATTCACGCTGGAAGCGCTACTCGCAGTCCAAGGTCAGCGTCGACAAGGCGGAGGTTGAGTTTGGCCTGGCCCGTCAGGAGCTTATGCTGCGGCTGGCGGAAAACTACTTTTTGGTGCTGGAGCGCGGTGACCAGCTGCTGACCGTGCAGGCCGAAAAAACCGCTATGAATCGTCACCTCAAGCTCGCCGAGGGCAAACTCAAGAGCGGCCTTGGCAAGCGGGTGGATGTGGAAGACGCGCGGGCGCGTTCACTGAATGCGGTGGCCAAGGAATTTGAGTTAGAGAGCCGGCTGGCAGACAGCCAGTATGCCTTGCGCGAAGTGGTGGGTGTTATCCCGCAGCAATTGTTGGTGTTGCGTACTGATGTGCCGTTGGAAAAGCCGCAGCCGGACAGTAGTGCCGAGTGGATCACCATGGCAAACGAGCGCAGCCTTGAGATTCAGTCGATGATGCTGGAGCTGGATGTGGCTCAGCAAGAAATCAAAGTGCTGAAGGGCGGCCATTACCCGACCTTTGAGCTGGTGGTTAACGCTTTGAACACCGACACCGACGGTTCTGTGTACGGTGGCGGCAGCGAGATAGAGACCGCCGATGTGGCCGTGCGCATGAACTTGCCATTGTATTCAGGTGGTTTGACCTCCTCCCAGGTGCGCCAGGCATCGCAAAAGCGTTACAGCGTGCTGGAAACCCTGAATGACAAGCGCCGTATGGTCGAACGCGAGACCCAGGATGCGTACAACCGCATTCACACCGCTATCGTGCAGATAGGGGCCTTAGAGCAGTCGGTTAAAGCTCAGGAGCGCTTGCTGCAAGCCCGTGAGTCCGGTTATCGCACTGGCAGAAATAGTCTGCTCAATGTCCTCGACGCCCAGAATGATTTGTCGCAGGTCCGTCAAGCCTTGACCAAGGCGCGCTACGACTACGTGCTCAATACCCTGAAGTTGAAGTTCGCCGTTGGTGACCTGCAGCCGGATGACCTGGCCCTGGTCAACAGCTGGTTGCAAGTCCCTGCCGCCGAGCCCGCTGCTCTCTGAGCAGTTGTCGGTTTGGTCGTGCGAAAATTAGTGCAATACGCAGGAACGTGTAAACCGGCTAGCCCTCTGATGGCTTGCCGGAGATTAACTTGGTTGGACGCGTCAGTTGCGTCGACCAGCGAGGAAGAATGATGCCCAGAACTCTCTATCGGATGCTGCAATCGCGCTACGCCAAAATGCGCTCACTACGGCAGTACATGTGGAACCAACGTGCTACCGGCGCGCGGCGTCGCAACACCTACCTGGTTGAGCAGCTCGAAAACCGCTACCTGCTGTCGGCCGATGCCGCGCCGCTGGCGCTGAGCGCAGAACTGCTGAATGAAGAGCTGGTGGTGGAGCAACTAGTGGATGCGGGGCTGGCCGATGCGGCTAATGCCCAGGGCCTGGAGCTGGTGCGCCAGCACGAGTCTGACCCGCTGGGTCTGGTAGACGTTAACCCGGAAGCTGATTCTGAAGCTGACGCAGAGCAACCCGCGGCATTAACTGACGCTGAACTTGAGGCCGCAGCGGCGCCAGAGTCCGCAGAAGTTGCCACTGACGGGGAAACCGATGAAGTAGCGACAGAAGAAGAAGTCGCAGCCGTTGCCAGCGATAATCTGGCCGCTATCCATCTGGTACAGCAACTGAACGGGCATCAGGTGCTGGTCGTGGATCGTTCGGTTGATGATTACAAAGAATTGCTGGCCACCTTCATGGGTGATGCCGCCGAAGAGCTGGAGTTCCGTACTCAGGCTACCGCCGATGGCGAGGTATTGATTGCCGATTGGCTAGGTGCGCCGGTTGCGGCTGCAGATGCTGAAACCGATGTAAGTGATGAGTTTGCTGTCGCCGATTTGCCGGAAGCATTAACCGCGCGCACCGGTGCCGAGCGGGTTACTGTCATCCTGTTGAATGGTGAGGCCGATGGTGTCAATCAACTGACTGATGTATTGGCTGCCTATGAAGATATTTCAGCGCTGCACGTGCTCTCTCACGGCGCCGCGGGGTTAGTCCGTCTCGGTACAGCCAGTGTTACCAATAGCAGCCTGGACCGTTATCGCCAGCAGCTGGAAAGCTGGGGCCGTGCGCTCAAGAGTGACGGCGATATTCTTATTTACGGTTGTAATGTGGCCGAGGGCGAAGTCGGGATCAGCTTTGTTGACCGTCTGGCGGGCGTCACTGAGGCCGATATCGCCGCCTCTAACGATGCTACTGGCAACCGCTTTATTGGTGGTGACTGGGTGCTGGAAACTGAGTCGGGTTTTGTCACCGAAACGCTTGATTTCATGACCTCAGAAGACCTTGCGTTTGCTGCCAATGAGCCGCGTTACCAAGGTTTATTGGCGGCCAGTAACGGGGTTATTACGACCGTTCCTACTGCGGCCGGTGAATTTGAAGTGAACGGGGCTATCTCTATCTTCGATGTGACCGGTTTGGCTAACAAGCATATTCAGCTAACCGTGTCTAAACACGCCACAGATATAGAGAAATCAAAAATACTGTTGCAGGAAATAAATGGTGTTACCGGTGTCGCGGTAGGCGCTAGTTCGACTTATGTCTTCAGCGTAAAGGCGGAGGAGTTAACCCTGAAGCTAGGTAACAACGCCAAAAAAGTGCAGCTGCTATTGGAGGAGGAGGTAGCTTCTGTCGATGTTTCATCTGTTAGCGATCTGCAGTTAGCAATCAATAAACGAACCACAGGATATGGAGGTGGGCTAAAAGGCGCCAATCCATTTGACTGGCTAGATCAAAATGGCTCTTTAGCGATCACATTATTGAGCAATGGCCAGATGGGGTCACTAACCGTTGGCAAGAGCCTTGACCAGAACAATATTGATTTAGTTATAGGCGAGAACGCTTTAATTAAAGTCTTGAAAAAGGGCGACGGTTTTGAAGGCAAACTAACGCTCGACTACAAAAAAGATGCATCAGGTGAGATCGAAGCAATTTACGATGCACAAGGCGGCAGCATTCAATACATCGGCAAATTGATGGGTTTTAGTGCCGACGACGTTGTTGCTATTACCTCTGCAGGGGGGAGGCAGGAAGTTATAGTGACTGACCAGAGCCCAATGGAAGTCAATACCGGAGCAGGTGATGATGTCATTCTTGCTGGAGCGAATACCCAAACTCTGATAGGTGGTCAGGGCAATGACCTTTACGTATTCAAGAGCAACGACTGGGGCAACGATGCGGTCATCGACAATGCTGATGATTCTAAGGCAATAGCTGCCGGCCAGCAAAATGCAGGCAGCGATGAGCTGGATTTTTCAAATGTATCCAGGGACCTGCGGGTAGATGTTTATCCTTCAGGAGAGGGTGCTGTTGAAGGTAAGAATGGTGTGCAGGTTGTCGATACGACGAATCCAAATAGCAACAAATTGGTTGATGCCCAGTTTCTGGAAAAGATCAAAGGTAGTTCGGGAGACAATCAATATTTTTTCCACGACAACTGGGGGCAGGGTCTGGCGGGTAACAGCTTTGTCGTCGATGATTCAGGGTTAAATCCACTACCGCCAAATAACCCACCAGTTCAGAGTGTTGTGCCTAAGTCGGGCGAGCTGAACTTCTCTAACGTGACCCACGACCTTGTGTTTGAGCTGGGTGCCAACGGATCCGTGACGGTTAATGCGACTGTTCCTGACCCGGTCGATGCAGAAAAAACCATTAGTTACAAACTTGTTGCAACTGGCATTTTCAATATCGTCGGCGGCAAAGGCAATAATACATACAAGATTTTGAGTGACGAGGCCTTGCAGGGCGCCATCACTTCTGCGGTAGGTGTGGCAGCGGACAAACGGGTAGTGCTGGACTATTCGAGCTATAGCGGGGCGCAGTCGGTCGCAGTAGATCAGGAGCTGATGAGCGCGACCGGCCTGAATCTTAAAGCCGCAGCAGATCAAATTGCAGCTGCAGGCCCGGCTGTTACTACGCTCGCGGAAAAGGAAGTGCAAACGCTCGATCTTACAGGTGCAGTCAGTGGTAGTTTTGTGCTGGGACTTGGTGCTGCGAAAACGGGAGAGGTTGTTTTTGACGCAGACGAACCGGCAAACACTACCAAGAATATACAGGCCGCATTGGACGCATTTACAGGCGCGGGTCTTTTCGCTGTTACGAGCAAAGTAGATAACACCAGCTGGGAGATTGAGTTCAGCGCCCCGGGGGATATTCCTATCATGACAGTCGATGCGACACAGCTTGAGGGTGTTGCAGTCAGTAAAGACCTGGTAGAGAAAACAAAAGGTAAATCAGCTAATGCCGTTGGTGGTATTGATAAAATCACTAGCGTCATTTCTGTTTCCACCGCAGTGGCTGCTACCACGGCCACCGGTGGTGCAACCAACGACCTGCTCTTCGTCGGCACCACAGATCCACAGAAAGCCGGTGCTCTTCAAGGTGGCTCAGGCAAGGATTTGTTGATCGGCAATACCACTGGCGATGTATTGAGTGGGGGTGCGGGCAATGATTTTCTGGCCGGCGGAGACGGCACCGATAAGCTGGTCGGCGGCTCGGGCAACGACACTTTACAGGGTGGCACAAATGTCGATGTGCTGGAGGGCGGCGCCGATGACGACATCCTGATGGGTGGCGGTGGTATGGACACGTTGGATGGTGGTGGTGGCAATGATGTTTTGATTGCTGGAGCCGACAATGACCGCTTAACCGGTGGTGCTGGGGATGATACCTACATCTTCAACAACGGCTGGGGTCAGGACGTCATTAATGAATTCAAGGGCGGCGGCACAGATACCCTGGATTTTACGGCCGTCGATCAGCCGATGCATTATGTATTGAGCAAAGGAAGCTTAGTAGCAGGCAACGGTACTGCTGGTATCACCGAGCCGAAAAAGGGGCCTGGTGGCTACGTTACCGGCTTTGGTGATATCGGTGTGGATTTCGATGCCGGGTCGGATACGGCGACGGTAACGCGCTCAGGTAGTTTTAACGAGATTCAGCAGATTTATCTTGCCGGCGCCAAGCCAGGCGGTGAATTTTCTTTGACAATGTCGGATCCTGAAAATGGGTTGGATTTCACAACAACTCCTCCAATAACCGTTGGGGCAACCGATTCGGCTACGGCAGGTTTCATCAAGAGTGCATTGAAAGGAAAACTAATCGGGTCATCGGGTGAGTTTTTTACAGACGTGAGAGTGTCAGTTACAGGTGCCAGCACGTTCGAAGTGGAATTTTTGCAGCCCGGCAAAACCAATCTAGAGAAAATGACTATCACTCCGGTATCTCTGGCCTATGATGCGCCGGTCCTGGAGCAGGCGCAGGTTGGAGATGCAGCTAACAATCCCGCTTGGGACCTGAATCTCGGTACAGCCGCTTCGGGCACTTTCACCTTACAAACAAGCCTGCCTGGTGGAGCCACAGGTGCTATAAGCATTGATCCGGCCAGCCTCGATCAGACGGCGCTTAATATCCAGGCTGCGCTCGATGCAAAATTGCCTGCGGGCTTCACCAGTGCGGTTAATCAGATTGCTCCCAATTTGTTCAGAATTGAGTTTAATCGTCCAGCTGGAAACACCGACAATGTGACACTGACCGCGCCTGCGGCGGGAAATAGTTTGGCACGTGCACCGTCAGTTGATGGCTTGCAGGACGGTCAGCAAAGCGATGAGATTCAACAGTTGACGATCAATAATGCCGGCAGCGGCACGTTTACGCTGCACTTTGGTGGCAAGTCATCAGAGGAAATTACTTATAGTACGGATCCGACGCTAACCGCAGACGCTATCAAGGAAGCACTGGACAAGATTAAACCAGCCGGATTTTTAAACCAGTTAACTGGGATCATCGGCTCCGGAACGCTCAATTACATCGTAGAAGTGACAGGCAGCGGCACGGCCAATAGCCAAAGTTTCGATATACATTTCGTCAAGCCTGGTGAGACCAATATCGCAGAGATGACGGTCATTGCAGATAAATTGGTCAAGGCTGGCAATGCAGATGTCTCCGCTGTCATTGGCACCCTTGATGATGGCAGTAAAGGTGGTGGTCTGCGCAGAATCGAAACGATTGCCGCCGCCAATGCGGACAACACCTTCACCTTTGGCAACACCATCCTCAATAGTCTGGGTGAGCTTGCCAAGGTGGCGCTCTTGCCTGATGATTTTAGAGATCTTGGTGCATTGAATATCGATACCAGCGTCGCGGCGGCAAATGGTCACGCGCTCATGCTCGACTTCTCCAATGTCAGCGCGGCGATGGAGTTCAAGTTTGAGCAGGTTGATTTCACCAATGAGGTGCAAAAGTTGGCTCTGAACGGGGCAAGCTCCTTTACCTTGAACTATGGAGTGAAAGAGGTGCAGCGTTTGCTGCTGAATGGCAGCCCGTCAGGAAGCTTTACACTCTCTTTCCAGGCGGCTGGTGCTAACACCAATAACCTTACGACAGAAAATATTGTGATCGTCAGCAACGCTGATGGCTCGGTCAATGCAGAAGCAACGCGCTCTGCAATTGAGACTGCGTTGAATGCGAAGGCAGGTCTGGCACCACCAGACGGCTATGTGGTCAATTCCGTTGAAGGCAACAGCAAAGCCTTTGATGTGACGTTTGCAGAAAATGGCGACAAACTTTTAATGACCGCCACCAACCCGACTGGCGGCGTGGCAGCCATAACGGAAAGGCAAAAAGGCGATGAGCAGTCTAGCACTGCGATTAGTGTAGCTGGAGTAACGAACGCCGCTGCGCTCAGTGCTATCCAGAATGCCATCGATGGCATGTTGGGCGCAGGTGAGGCCACAGTAAAGAAGACCAAGGTAGACGGCACTTTTGACATAATCTTCAGTGCACCAAAAGATATCGAACAACTGGTTGCTACATCTGGTGTTGGTGGTACGCCGATAATCACCACGACTACCAATGGCTCTTTGGGTCATACTCAGCTGACAGTCCAGAAAGAATATGCGCTGCCGCAATTTTTTGCCAACTCACTTGTTACCGACGCGTGGAATGCTTACTGGGGTAAGGTCACCTATGACAAAGTGGTGATCAGTCATGTGGATGCCAATACCACCGTGCTTGGCGGTCTGAATAACAACACATTTGCGATAGACGGTAGCACCAGCTTTGCCGGTAGCCTCATTGGGCAAAAGGGGTTCAGGCCGTTGACGGCGCTTGCCGATATCAATGTGCTATTGCAGGCGGTCCAGCTTGATTTGCCCAATATCCGCACGATCAATACTGTGGACTTTTCCGGTTCACAGCCATCGAGTCCGCTGTATACAAATCTTGCCAATTTTTCGCAGGGCAGTGTCGGCGTTTATAAAGTGGCCGACGCTCGTATTGGTAATGAGATTCAACGACTGGTTATTCCCGATGCAAATTTTGGTTCATTTACCTTGCAAGCTGCAGCAACTGCTACTGAGGAAGCGATCGCTAAAACGGCTGAAATTGCCCTGAAAGGTCAAACCACCGCGCAGGTTGCACAGGCGATAGAGTCGGCACTCGACACCGCGCTTGGCAGGGTCGCCGGACAGCCGAACCTTGTCAGAGTAGGTGTAGGAGAAAAGCCCGGTGAATGGGATATTCTTTTCACGACACCGGGTGTTGATTACGCGGCATTGACCTTCGCTGAAGTAGATCCGCTGGCTATTCTCGTGAGCCCAGAGGTCGAAGAGATCAACCCTGACAGTGACCTTAACGGTATGGAGTTGATACTGGACCTGGGCGCTTTGTCCGATGCTGGATCAAATCCAAATCCGCTTTTGGTTGAGAAGTACCAGTTGCAATTGACGACCGTGCAAGGAGGCGTTGTTTCGACAATGGCTTTAGCCAAAGTCGACTGGACAGAGGATATGCTTGAATCTGAACTCGCCAGTCTGATCAAGGTAAATACGTTGCCATTCCGGTTGGTTGGCGTTGAGAACCGTGGAGACAATAAGTTCAAAATCGCATTCACGTCCAATGTAAAACTGGATGTCACTGATGTTAAGGCTACTGCAGAGGCCCGAGAGCAAGACCCTTCCGCTGGGCCAGTGGTCATCGCAGCTGCAGCTGCAGATCCCGCCGACCCAGAATATGCAACCAACAAGGCGCAGGTGCAGAGGCTGATACTGGACGGCGCGACCGCAGGTACGTTTGATCTTAATTATGAAATCAAGCGGGCTGGGCTGGCGAGTCTAGCCGGCAAAGTGACGGTGAATGTAACAAATAACACCGGCGATACGCTAAGAACTCACGTTGCCGATTTACTAAATGCAGACGATAAGCTCGGTGATGCTGGTGTGACGGTTGAGGGTAATGCGACAACGGGCCTTGTTATTACCTTTGCTGCAGCTAAGGTGCAGGGTGAGGTATCCAGGTTGATGGTCGATAATGTCGTCAACCTCACGAAACCAACCGCTGCCATCGTTGCAAACGTTGGTAAGGTTAACGTCTATCGTGATAGCGTCAGCATTGATGCCACTGGAGTTATAGAGGCGGGTACAGAGTCCGTTAATATGATCCAGACCTTCCATCTCAATGGCGCGGATAGCGGTAGTTTTGAAATCAGCTACGGCGGGAAAAAAGCAACTGTCACATTAGACACACCAATTACTTCAAGTCGCATCGATGCTGCTCTGGAAGGCCTGTCTAATATCAACGCCGTCAATGTGACTGGCGATGGAACTCCTGGCTCTCCATTCCGGGTCGAATTTGTCGACCCTGCGGGCATGGGAGTGCCCTTGCTAGAAATTGACTCTAGCAATTTGGCCAAAACCCTACCTGATGCTCCTGGTGCCAAGGCAGTTGTCTTGACCGTCGATAATGGTTCTGCGGCCAGAGCTGAGATACAAAAGATCATTCGCAACAAACCCGCGGTCAGCGAGTTCCAGCTGAATTTCAATGGCGTTATTACGCAAGGCATTGATATCGGGCCGTCACAGGAGAATACCAGAGTTGCTATCAGAGCGGCGTTAGATGCGGCTAACTCCAATCTTCCCCCCGACTTTCGCGTAGTTAATGCCAGCGGAGCAGATAGCTGGTATG
This sequence comes from Candidatus Litorirhabdus singularis, assembly GCF_026262625.1. Classification (GTDB taxonomy): domain Bacteria; phylum Pseudomonadota; class Gammaproteobacteria; order Pseudomonadales; family Halieaceae; genus Litorirhabdus; species Litorirhabdus singularis. The sequence continues at coordinate 429,735 of NZ_SHNN01000001.1, read as the reverse complement.
TGCGCTATGGCGATGTTCGTAAGCACGATGTGATGACTGCTCTGGTGGAGGGCGATTTTTCCCAGATTGCCCAAAAGGGCAATCCGTTCAGCGAGGGCGCTAAAACCGGGTTCACCGGCATTTTGCAAAATATGTCTAACGTCACCTATGGCCCGGGTGTGAATCTCCTGCTGGGTTCTTCGCTGGGTTACCAGGAGGCACTGCTGGCAAAGGCGTCTGCGTCCGTGGCGTCTCCGGGCGTCACTTCTTTGGGACAGAACGTCTTTACCGTAGGCGGTAATTTAATCAGTCAGCTTGCAGAGTCGGCAGCTAGTAAACTCGGTGGGTCTGATACCAGCAAGTCCGTAGCGAAATTTTTGTCCAACACCGTTACCTCTTCATTAATCAGCGGCAAGCTCCGACTTGGTGAGCAGACATTTGCGCCGGGTGTGCATCTGCTATCCGGTTTAACGGGTGGTGATACCTATGCCTTCAGTGGTATCTGGGGCGCGGCGGCTGTTTTTGAGCTGCCAACTTTCAATGTTCTAGGGGTAGACCCATTCAATTTTGGCTACGACACGCTTGATTTAAGGAAGGTGGACTCTGGTGACACCATTGTCGATATCTGGAGCGTGACGTCAGATAATGTCGATCGTTGGAATAAGGAGCTCTCCACATTTGGCGCAGGGGTTCCCTCGGTTAGTGTTGGCGCCAATTTAATTACTGTTAGAAATACGGCTCTTACAGGCACCACATTTGGCAGTAGCTCCGAGTTCGGTGCCAACTACATTATTGCGACTGGCATTGAGAACCTGATGCTGGGCGAAAATAAGAGCACCGTCAGATTCCATGGCGATGCGCGGTTAGACGGGGTAATCACCTACGTTCAGATCGGTCAGTTGATACTGGATTACAGCGACTACACCGGTAGTGTGAATGTGAATGGCACGGCGGGCATTGAGTATCAGGTGATACCGCCGTTTAGTGTCCCGATTATTGGCGACTATGAAGGTCGCGTAGTGGAATATGGCAAGGCTTCCGGCGTATTGGGTGGCCGAGCGGCCGGTTTAAGCAACATCATTCCGTTAGGCAATGGCGATCTGTCTCCGATCAATAATGGCGTGTCAAATCTTCAGCATGTTATCGGGTCCAGAGGGAACGATATCCTTATTGGTAATAGCGAGGACAATATATTTACCATTGGCCAGGGCGGTTTTGACACCGTCGACGGAACACAGCGGGGTTTGGGTAACGTTAATCTGGGCTTGGATGAGCCCTCCGATCCGAACAAGAAGAGCAGTAGCAATACTGTCGCATTTGGCGACCTGATTGTAGATCCCGATAATAGAGATCTTGATCGCCCTTCTGATCTTACTGTCGACCTGCAAATAGGAGCGGCAGTTAATACCAGTGGTGCGGGGGATATATACCTGCTCACTTTAAATCAGGTGTTTCCCAGTAAATTTATCCTCACTGATGATTCCAGCACGGAGGAGACGGGTACCACTACTGACCTAAATATCAATGCAACGGCAGCTGATGTTAAAGCTGCATTGGAGAAATTCGATTCCATTGCTGCGGCCGCTGTGACCAAGCTTGATCGCGGCTACAGCATAAAGATCACTCCCAGCGCGCCGGGTTCAATGCCTGTTCTAAAGGCACAAAATTCAGTTTCAAATCCGGTGCAAAGTTTTGTGCGCCCAGAACGTCTGCTAAATGCAGAAGTACCCGGGACAGCAGGCATGCAATCGGTCGTCGATCTAGACGTGCAGGCAACCAGTGGCTTTTATTCGATCACTGTGGGTGCTGAAACAACAGCACCCATTGCCTGGGATGCGACGGTAAGTGATTTAACTGCTGCGCTCGATGCGCTCGATAAGATATACGAGGTAGCGATTGGCAAGACCGGCGCACTGTTTCATATTGTATACCAGGGCCCAACGGCGTTAAGCGTTAACCTGTCACCCGGATTGCAAAGCGGGGGTGTACCTACAACTGGGGCCATTGATGGTGACGGTGTGTTAACCGTTAATGCCGATAGTGGCTACTATTCCCTCTCCTCGAATAACGGTACGCTCAGCTCGACAGCCTTGAGATTTGATGCGGATGCTGCGCAGGTTCAATCGACGCTGGATGCTATCGCTCCTGAATCTTACTCCGTAACTACCGATGAAAATGGCGTTATCACGATAACGCCAGTCGAAGCTGCGCTAGCACTGAGTGTCGAGTCGGCAGCGGGAGCGGTGGGTTCCGTAGCATTTTTGGAGAATAGCCGCGGCCAACGGTTGGTGATTGATGGCACGGAGGGATCATTCACTATATCTATTGCTACGAATACTGGCTTTGATTCTGTTGTGCTGCCCTGGGACGCATCAGCAGATGACGTAAAGACAGCGCTGGAAGATCTTGGAAGCCCGGTTGCAGATGTAACAGCAGTTGCTGGGCAAGTCGGCTCCTTTGATATCACTTTCACTAGCGGGCAAGCCATCCCCAACTATATTGTCAGCCCCTACGGCGTGGGTTTGGCCGACGTGGCGTCGCTGAAGAATATCCAGAATATCGTCAGCGGTAACGGTGATGATGTATTGATTGGGGATGACGGCGCTAACACCTTTTCGTTTAGCGATAACAGCGGTAGCGATGTTGTTTATGGCATGGGAGGGGCGGATGTACTGGATTTCTCCGAGCTCACGGTCCCCCGTTACGGTAAGACATTAGCTGATGGCTGGGTCGAATATAGCTGGACCAGTGAGGATGGCAAGGCCAACAAGGTTGTGGCCAAAGGGGATTTCACGATTATTGTTCCTAAAACCACAGAGGACTCGATTGGTGAATTTTTTCAACTGGTACCGAAGGCAAGAGAGGGGACCTTGCTGGCGACGACGGTGCCTGCATTACAACCAGCAGATACACAGTCTCTGGCTTTACAGGCGTCAGCAGCGGCTACTCTGGCAACTGCACCTGCAACTGTAACTGAGCCGGCTACAATCACAGCGGCAGGGGCCAGCGACATTAATGCCGTTCTTGATGAAGCGATTAGCCGCTGGAATCAGGTACTACCCAACGGTACGAGTGTGCCTTTCAATATTCAGTATATTGTTGCTGCTGTCGCGGGTGAGTCGGGGCAGTTGGCGGGCAGTACCTATGATGCCGACACGGATACCTATACGGTAACATTGGATGATAATGCAGCCGGGGCGGGGTGGTATATTGGTGCGACCCCCTTTGATGATACTGAGTTTGCAGCGGTTACGCCTCCCGCTGGCGTCGATCTGATGACCGTGTTGATGCATGAGCTGGGTCATGTGATGGGTATTACACACCCGGAATCTGAAGTAACGCCGGATCTGATGAATACGACATTAGCTGCTGGTATGCGCCTTAATCCCTCGACGGAAAATGCAAACGCACTCTCTTCACAGGATAAACTGGTCAATGGCCTGAACGCGCTTGCTGATTGGAGTACCAATTTTGGTACGCGGCTCGATAGCTATTTGTCAGACATTACAATCCCCCTGGTCGATAAAAACCTGAAAGATATTCTGGGTGGCTTCGGCCAGTATGGCTCGGTCATTCAAGGTAAAGTTAGCGAATTTTCCACTACCGTCAACGGCTACTTTGATAGCGCTGGCGATGCGGCTAACCCGAATGATTTGCTAAATGCCCTGCAGGGTGATGATTCAATCTCGGTCACCCGCGATGCCAGCTCGCAGGGCTACAGCGCTGCCATAACACTGGCAAGCTACAGTGAAGCCTTAGACCTTGATCTTGCCAGTTTGGAACTCGACTTCTCAGCCTACGGGATAGAGCTGCCCTTTGATCTTGGCTTGGAAGCCACTCAGTCGAGGCCGCTGGCATTGAATGCTGATGTGATGCTGAATTTTTCCTTTGGTTTGGATAACGATGGGGAGTTCTATGTTCTTGATCCGGCTCTTGATGCCCACGTCAATTTTGGAGAAGAGCAGCAGGCCATAATCGATGCCACCGATGGTCCGGAGGGTAGCTTCACTATCGCCGGAAATCATGAATTTGTGCCTTCGACAGCGGGCGCCATTTCTACGACTGGCCTGTTCCAGGAGGGAGACAGGTTTTCTGTTGCGGGTTCAACTGAAAACGACAACTTATATAGCGTAAAAAGCGTTGTTTACAACGTCTATAGCGACACCACAACCATTACCGTCAACGAAGAAGTTGCGTCGACTGTTGCTGATGGACTTTTAGTCAAGACGGTAGACTTCGGTGTTAGTTTGGGCCCATTCGGTCTGGCTGTAAATGATGCGCTTATTTCGCTGGACGCCTCAGCCGGGATGAACGTCGATGGCAAATTAAGCTATAGCGATCTGGTCAGTGATACGACCGGTAGCTTGATTGGATTGCCAGAGTTGGGCGAGGGTACACGCTATGAAGTAGTGCTGCCCGTGTCTTGGAGTGGCGCTCTGGATGGTATAAGCGACGGCGTTGGTTTTATTTCTGCCTCAAGTGCGCTGCTCCAGCCTGGCGCTTCATTAACTTCGTTGCTGGCTTCTATTCCAGCGACACTGAAATTCACCGATATGAGCAGTCTCGTTGAATTTGGCAGTATCTCGCTCGACATGATTCTTGAAACACTCGAAACCCTGGTAGACGGTATGGTCGGCCAGGACAGGGTTGTGCTCGCAAGCGAGGCAGACAATGCTCTGACAGTGTATGAGGAGCGTTGGGGTAGTGCTGAATCAGTCAGTCTTTATGACAATGATGAGCAGGCTCTTTATACAGCTGTGCTGGGAACTGACGGTGAACAGCTGAGTCAGGTTATTGATCTTGAGTCTGGTGGTAGCGCTCGTGTTTATGCGTGGCAAGACGGTGCAGGTAGTCAGCTCCTCGGCGTGGAAAGCGGCCCGCAAAGCGCGCGGATAATAGATGTGTTCACGGTTACTGCCTATGCGGAAATCGAGACTTTCCAGCTGGATGACGTCGACGCTACGCCCCAAGATAATACAGCAGTTACTAATGCTGCTACTGCCGCTGCCGGGATTGTTGGGCTGAGCCAGTACCGGGTGCGGGACGGCAGTTTATACGATGACGTTCCATTGATCGGCTTGAGTGTTGCCGATGTGTTGGGCGATGGTGCTGTCAGCATTGCTGCGGGTATAAGAGATGCAATCAGCACTGTACGCGATACCGCTCGCAATATCGGCGAGCTGGAAGAACAGCTCAATAGCCAGCTGCGTACCTTCTTTGGTTTGGCAAGTGACGTTGAGCTCATCACAATGAGTTATGCCAATTCGGCCTTCACTTTTGATTTCGATCTGGAGTATCTGGTACCGCCCAATACAGATACCGGGGTCGATGGTGATGGCGTCGCAGATGGCATAAACGACATACTCGCCTACGACCTAAATCTTGATATTGATGATCTTGACCTTGCCGAATGGCTGGGCATAGACCTTGAGCTCGATGAAGTGCTCGATATCCAACTTGACTCGCAAATAGAACTGAATGTTGAGGCTGACCTGCACATTGGCTTTGGGTTTGACCTTGGCAACGTATTCGAACCACAGCTGTTCGTCGACCAGGATACGGGGATATCGGCCGGTGTCTCGGGCTACCTGCCCGATATTGATGCGACCCTGGCCATTAACCTGCCTTCTATTGCCGGTGTGGACCTGCCTCCTTTGGGCTTGACCATTATTGATGGCTCGGCCGGTCTGAATCTTGGGTTCTATGCCAATCTGGGTGATCCGGAAGCTGATGCTGACGGTGACGGTATTCTTGATATCGGCGAACTGGGCGGAGCCTTCCAGGCCGAGTTGTTTGGCAGTGCCCAGACAGATCTGCCCATGTACTTCCCGCTTGAATCAATGCCTCTGGGTGGCTTTGACACTGACCGCAATGCTGATGGCGTGGATGACCACACGCTGCACCTGGATGCTGGCTTTTCACTCAATGAGAACCTTGAGTTTCAGACAAATTATGAATTTATTCTTCCCAGCATCAGTCTCGATTTTGATCTGGTACAGGCTTTCATAGCCTATTTCGACAAACCAGAAAACATGTTGGCTGCGCTGGATGGATTTTTTGATGGCATAGATGGTGTGGCCAGTTCAATAGACGCAATTGAGCTACCTCTGGTTGGTGGAGAGGCGTTTGATGATCTGGCAAACGCATTCTACGGACTGCGAACCAATATCCTTGGCGCGGCTTCCCCGAGCGGTACTTACGCTGCGCCTGACGCTGGCGAAGCGCCGAGCATTGGCTACACGTTGCAGACAACCTGGGCCGACCGGGAATCTGTTTTCGACAGTGTGCTGAGCTTGTTGCGCGACGAATTGTACACCGCCTTTCTTGCGCTTAATGAAGGTGGAGACAGCGAATTGTTCGCTTTCAGGGTGCCGGTTTTGGATGAGTACGGTGCTTTTCGATACGATGAATCGGGAAACATTGATTCTGAAATACTGAACAGGGTTGATCACACGGCCGATGATATCCAGTTGATATTCCTGCCGGATGGTTTAGTAACGTTCAATCTGATGTTCGGCGGCACGCTGGTTTCAGGTGCGCAGAACATAGACTTTTCTGCGGGTATGCCAGGTCTCAGCCTCGAGACCGACGCTACACTTTTGGCGCATATCGATTATCTGATGGGTTTTGGCTTGGGTCTCGGTGTGCTGGACAGTACTACTGTCGAGGTCGGTGCGTTTGTTGATACCTCTGGCGTTAATGTTGCCGGTGAAGAAATCAGTCTTGATATTCTCGCTGGTATTAAATCGGGCTCTACTCTGGGCGCTACATTAGGGTTTTTGGCCGTAGAGCTTGAGGACGTTAATGACAGTGCCTTGAATATTGGCGATCTCGATGGGGATGGCGAAGATGACATCGTCGGCAGCCATATATCTGGCCATTTGGGTCTTGACCTTATTGATGCCAATCAGGATGGACGCTGGACGTTGTCGACCGGAGGTATCGAAGGAATTGAGCTGGCAGTACTCGCCAATATTGGCGTAGATATGGATTTTGGCATTGTGGTTGACACCACGGCCGGTGAAGCTCTGCCAGGTATTTCAACCATTCTCCACTACACCCATGATCTGGGTGAAATCAGTTTGTCTACCGATAGCGGATTTACGGTCGATTTTGGCGCGCCGGAAGTGATCTTCGAGAATGTAACGCTTGATGTCGGTTCCGTTTTAGATGGTTTCCTTGGGGATACCATTGAAGTGTTGGGTGACATCGTTGAACCGCTCAAACCGGTCGTTGATTTGCTGACCTTTGAGTTGGATCTTGGCGTAGCGCAATTTACGCTTTTGGACCTAGCGCGGATCCGGCTTCCCAGTCAAACCGTTGATACAGCAAAGAAAGTGCTCGAAGTTCTCGATTCGACGATTGAGTTTGTCTTGAAAATGAAGGACTTTAATACCAGCGAAGGTATTAACTTCGGCACCTTTAATCTTACCGGCGATATGGTTGCTGGTGGTGAAATCACAGAAGATGATGTCGCGGGCTCAGAAATGAGCTCGGTCGGTGGCGTCACCGTCAGTGAGGATGGCGTTGATTTGAGTAGCCTCGTCTCGGGCCCCACCGGTGGTAACGATGAGTTTGGATCCAAGACTGGACCCAGGGGCGCCAGTGCGGCCACCAAGGGTAAGGCATTCAGTATTCCGATTCTGGAAGATCCCATGTCTGTCTTGGGCTTGCTAACGGGTAAAAATGTTGACCTGTTCTATTACGACCTGCCTGATCTCGACCTTGAATTTTTGGCGGAAATCGCTTTCCCGATCTTTGGGCCGCTGCAAGGTTTCCTGTATGGAGAGATAGGCGCCATCACCAATTTTGATTTTGGCTTTGATACCAGGGGCTTTAACGAATGGGCCGATGATGACTACGCTATTGAGTCAATTGGAAATATATTCAACGGCTTTTATTTGGATGATCACGGACTGGAGAATGTGAGTGACCCAAATGATCCTGATTATGATAATCCTGAGGTAATTCTATCGCTCGAAGTTGGTGCCGGTGCCAAGATTGATTTGGGGGCAGCGGAAGCCGGTGTTAGAGGTGGTCTAAATGCCACCATCGGTTTTGACCTAAATGATCAAGCCAAGGCAGTTGATGGGAGATTTATTGGCGACGGCAAATTTTATGGTGATGAGATTCTGGGTCGCCTTGCTCATGGTCCGGAGTGTTTGTTTGATATGTCAGGCGTACTTACTGCATTTCTTGAAGCGTACCTGGAAGTAGACCTTGGCCTGTTCTCGATAGATTGGAGCGAGCGTTTTATCAATGAGGTTATTGAAACCTTTGAATATACCTGCGATATCGACGATGCGGACGTTATTACCACCGTTACCACTGTTGATAACGTCGAAGTTCTGGATTTCTTGGCGGGGGGTTCTTATCAGGTCTCTCGCGTCGACAAGCTGGATCGCGCTGTGCTACTCGAAGCAACAGAAGAAGACTTAAGAGAATATGATTACGATACAGGTGCGAATATTCTGGATGTCTATGTTGACTCGTTGAAAAATCAGGGCAGCAGTGACAACTTCCTGATTTCAGATTCTAACGGACGCAATCTTCTTGCTCTTGCAGATGAAGAAGACTTTATTGTAGTTCAGGCGAAGGGCGTTGTTGCTGTTTATCTGGCGAGTGAAATTGATCAAGTCAATGCCATTAGTAATCCGGGCATTGATGACAGTGCAATCGATGATTTCCGGCTAACAGGCCTTGGCGACAAAATTCTTATTGTCGAGACGGGTGATGGCGCTGACCGGATTGCGATTAATTCCAAAGCCGGAGTTGCGCTGACGGGCAGCGTGGTGGTGCGATCAGGAAAAGGTAATGACACTATTATCGCCAATGATAATGCGTTTGATTCTATAGAAGTTTATGCGGGCGACAACGACGACTCGATCACTATATCCAGTAAGGAGGGTGTCGATGCTCTGTATACATCATCGTTCCTGTACGGTGAAGATGGCGCTGATACTATCGTTGGTAATGCAGGCGTTGACTATATCGAGGGCGGCGCAGGCAGTGACCGCCTCTATGGCATGGGAGGCGCGGATACTATTTATGGATATCAACAAAATGGAATAGAGACTACGGCGACCCCTAATCCAGCGGACGCAGGGCTCGATCGTGCATTTTATGACGCTATTGTTGGCGGTGATGGCGTCGATCACATTTACGGTTCGGACTATGATGATGTTATTAGCGGTGGCGCTGGTGATGACTTTATCGAAGCAGGTGCCGGCGATGACAGCATCAAGGGAGGTTTGGACAGCGATACTATTTACGCTCAGGGCGGGGATGACCTTCTGCAGTGGAATGTGGGTGACGGCAGCGATTTGTTGTGGGACGGTGGGGGAGAGGGAGACCTCGTTAATGTTGACGGCTATAACTACGACCGTATCGAGCCGACAGAAGAAGGTGAAATCGCTTTCATGCGGGTTGCCAATGCTGGCAGCGACGATGTCGTTAAACTTGAAACGAATGCTACGGACAGCGATCGCGCAGATCTGAGCTGGACGCGCGATGGTGCGGTGTTCACTTTTAGCTTGATCAATATGGAAGGCATCAATATCGATACCGCTGGCGGTAAGGATATCGTTGACATTTATGATCTTGAGACCACCGGGCTCACCGAGGTCGGCGCCAATGTCAGCCGCGACTATCGATACGATGATATTAGTACTAAAAGTGTTTGGCGCAGGGTAACTGACGGGTCTGCCGCTGATGGTACCTTTGAGTTGGCTAGTGTAGACGATGAAATTGTCAGTATTAAGACGCGTTATATAGACGACACTGGTCTCATAATTGATGAGGCGGGTATTCCTCAAGGAGTTTTAGGTCAGCGCTGGAGTGCTGACCGTAACACCGTCACGATTACTGATGAGCGTGGCACTTCCAGAGTTTGGGAGCGAGATGCAGCTGCAACCGTTGCCAACACCTTTGATCTGGTTAGCACTTTTGGCACCGCGACTAACTTTGAGCGCATTATCCTGGATTATACGGGTCTGACGATCGACAATAGAGGCTATGTTGATGGTATCGAAGGACAGATATGGAGTGCGGATCGCGACACGGTACAGACTACTTCCGATGACGGTCAGGTCAAGATATGGCAGCGGCTTTCGAGTCTTTCTTTCGAACTAACCAACGTTGATGGAGACGTTGCTGTTGGTGGTCAAATTGTGCCGGAAGATGCGTTTTCAACGGCTGACCCGAATACTATTTGGAGTGCAGACAGGAATACCATCACTGTCACGGGTCTCGACGGCAAAATTGAAACTTGGCAGCGAGCCGTTAACACCTTCGATTTAGTGAGTGTAGACGGCGCGTTAGTTAGCCCGAGCACGATTGTTTTGGATGACACTGAGTTGGCTATTGATGCCAACGGTTTCCCGGCTTCGACGGCCTACGAGATATGGAGTGCTGATCTGAATACCGTGACCACGGTTGCGGCAAACGGCAGTACTGCTGTTTGGCAGCGCGATAACACGGGCTTGGCTGAACCGGGTACTTTCCAGCTGGTGAGCACTGACGGTGTGGCAGAAGTTCGTGGCAGCAGTGTTTTTGATGCTTCCGCGTTGGTAATCGACGATGCGGGTGTGCCCGAGGGCGAGCCAGAGCAGGTTTGGAGTGCTGACCGCAATACGGTCACAGTAACGAACGAAAAAAATGAGGTGCGAGTTTGGGAGCGTGATGAAACTGCCCCGGTGGCCAATACCTTCGTACTAAAAGGTATTTATGGTGAAACCGGTGGCGTCAGAACCATCACTTTGAATACAGATGCGCTAGTTGTTGACGAAAACGGTATTCCTGCGGGGACTACCGGAGAGGTTTGGAGCGCTGACCTTAATACTGTCACGATCACCAAAAAGCTCGGAGAGGTGCAAGTAGAGATAGACGATAATCTGCTGGATGTAGTCAATGTTTATGGGCGCGAAGTTCAGGACAACTATGTCTTGTCTTCACTTCGTTCGCCGTTATTATCGCCGTTTGATGACGGTGAAGTATCAACCACGCAGTTGCTCCAGGCTCAACGCATAGACGCTGCGACAAACACTGTGGCAATGAAACTGTCTTTTGGCGGTCTGGAGCTCGATTATGACCGCTTTACGCTGCAAGCCTTGGGCGGTGATGACACCATAGATGCTTCCAGCATTGGCGAAAAGCCAGGGCTAAGCAACGATGATCAGGTGGTCTACGATTTCCGTTTGCTGGGTGGAGATGACCACGACACCATCCTGGGTTCCAGGTATCACGACATTATTATCGGTGGTGCCGGCTCGGACAATATTACGGGAAATGCAGGTACAGACGAGTTTTATGAGCTGGACATCCTTGACGATGCCAATGTTGATACCAAGACGAGTATTGACCCCGCCACGGGCGAGGCTCTTGATGTGCCCGCTTACGTCGATGTTGACACGCTTATCGAAGCGCGAGATGCCTATTTTTGGCTGTCGAATACCTCACTTCGTATTGATGATTCATCATTGCAGTTCCAGTACGGCAACGAAGTAGAAAGTTTTGGCGATATTTTTGAATCCACAAAGTTGACAGGTTTTGATGCGGCAAACCGATTTGAAATTTTCAATTGGTCTGATAGTGGTGAGATTGATGGTGCTTCTGGTGGCGATAGTTACTTTATGGAATTGGCAGCCTCCTCCTCAGGCCAGCAATTTCTAAATATTAAGGACAGCGGGAACACCGGATTAGATAGTTTGACATTTATTGGCAGCTCTGGTGATGACACCATTCAACTGGATACTGTCTATGACGCTAGCGAAGATCCAAATCGCAAACTTATCGACGATAGGTGGCGCGAATTCGGAGTCTTTGATAGTGAATTAGGCTTGGGTGACGGACTGATTATAGGACATTTTGATTCGACCAGTGACTATTCATCAACTAATACGGATGATGAAGAAGCACTGCTTGAAGTTAAGGATACTCAGATTAAGGTCGGTCTGAATTTTCAGGTTATTAACTATGGGTCGGTAGAGTCTGTGGTGGTGTTTGGCGGCAAGGGCAACGATACCTTCATCTCAGATAGCACGTCTGCGCGCATTGATGTCTTTGGTGGCGAAGGCAACGATCAGTTTTTTATCGGCTCGGTGGTAGATACGGATGAGGTTTTAGCTGAAGGACAGATTATTACTATCGTTACTCAAATTACCGACGGTGTTAGTTTTCCGAATACCAATTTCTTTGGTGGTGAAGGCAATGACTATTTTGAAGTAAACCATAATATTGCCGAAATTAATCTGTTTGGTGATAACGGTGACGATACCTTCTTTATTAAGGCGTTGTTAACACAAGATGAAGAGAAAGTGCTTTCCACGGTTGCCTCCAGTACGGCAAATGTCAGTGCCACCTTAAACCCGGGTGCAGCTGATGAAGGGGTTGTTGATACTCGTGAAGTTGATATTGATACGCTTGTGTATGTCGAAAATGCCAGTATCAATATTGATGGTGGTGCCGGCTTTGATGCTGTCGCCATTGTCGGTACAGCGCTAAGCGACACTTTTTATGTATATGTCGATCAAGATGGCAAGCAAGTGGTCTATGGCGCCGGTGTTAAGTTAGAAGATTTAGTAAATATAGAGCGCATCCAGCTTTTGACGGGTGGGGGTGATGACACCGTCTATCTCTATGGAGTTGACATGGGCACTATCGGTGACTTCTATGTCAAAACTGGCACAGGTAGCGATACTGTCTATGTCGGAGGAGAAGCGCAAACCTTCGATCTGAGATTCCCGGCGGGTTTTAACCAATATTACTCTTACGTTGAGAAATTTTATGTCTACCGGGATTCGAACGGTAATTATGTAGAAGTTGAAGAAATTGATGGCCTGCCATTTTTTGATGTATTGCGTACAGGCGCCATATTGCCGTTTGTTGTTGAGCAGCCTGCCCGCACTCGTCGGGAGATGATGAATGCTTCTTATGATATTGCTGCGTTTAAGTCGCCGGTCATTATCGATGCTGGTACCGGGCTGCATGATGAGGTTATTTTTGATCACCAACTGGGTGGTAGTGGTTTGGTCTTAGCTGATACCGAATTGAAGAAAAAGAATCTAAGTTTTAATCGCAGCAGTCTTTCACTAGTTACTGCAGGTAGCGGCGAGGGTGATCTAACTGATTGGGCTTTAACTAATGATTCTCCGATTGCGATTGAAATACAAGCGAGTATCTATGCCCAAGCTGAGGAGTACATCCGCTTTTTTGATCGCTACTATGATTCGGGCCTGATTCAGCAGCTTGCAGAACTTCAGGATGGTCAGCCACCGGTTAATTTGAATATGGGCGCTGATCTTAGCTATTACTCGATACAGCCCAAACTGAACAGTACTTCCAGTTTTGAGTCTGATGCCAGTAGCCCCGTCCCTGTCTATACGCAGTTGGAAAACTATGCCGCTAACGAAGGGTTTACACTGGAATGGGATAGTGTCGAAACACCTGTAGAAACTCTTTATGAGCTAGTATCTATTAAGGATCTGGATGGCAATGATGTTAGCTTCGATGCCACATATAGTGAGACGGTATACCTCGATAACGGCGTCAGTAAAACAGCTCCTGACCTGGATTCTATTACGGTTACTACGGTTAAGTCAGTATACGACCAGCTAACTGAGTTCGCCGCAGAAGTAGGGCTTGTTCTGGAGTGGGTTGAAGAAGAGCACCCCGATCCAACCCGCAGTGACACCTTGTACCAGCTGGTCTCCATTAAACAGGACGGTAATGATATTCAATTTTCAGCAGTGAATCGCGAGTTTGAGTTCTTTGAGTCTAGCACCAGCACTACGAGCACTACTTATTTCGATCTGCTGTCGGTTGCGTTCAATACCGTTAATCCTATAGATATTACGGTTGCAGCAAATGCAGTAATCCCCAGTTTTGATCGAGACGCGCTTGCATTGGTTTCAACCGGCATCGGTGATTTAGTGGGCTGGGCCTTAGACCCGCTATCAGCACAGAATTCAGCCGACGATTCACCTTCACTGATTGCTACAAGGACTGCTGTAATTGAATCTATACAAGAGGCTCTCTACTCTCAGGCCGAAGACTATTTGAGCGACTATGATCGCGATGTAGATAACTCGTTTATTCAGAGTTTGGCCGCATTAGTTGGAGCTGAAACGGCAATGCTGACGATGGAAGCCGGGACTGTTTACTATGAACTAGATAGCACTACAAGTTCCGCAGAATCCATCTATATGCAGCTAAATTCGTTCGCAGAGGCGGCCAGCCTTACGCTGGAGTGGAATACTGTCGATACAGGCACGCAAAACCTTTATGAGCTTATCTCTGTGAAAGACAGCGAAAACAATAATGTTGGTTTTGTGGCGACACATATTGATAAGGCATACATCGCTAATGGTGTTAGTGCTACGGCTCGCGATTTACAAGCGATAACGTTTGCTACCGCCAATCCTGTCGATATCACCATTGCTGCGAACTCGGTGGTGTATGGCCCTGTAATAGACCGGAGTTTCTATAGCACTTTGGCGGCGGATACGAGTGACAGTCTGCTTTACTTTGCTAATGTAAATGAAGCGACGATCAAGGTCAGCGAAGGAGTGTTGGAAGAGAAGCTTGTTATTAATAATGGACTATTTCATGGCATCCTCAATGTTGAGGGAAGCTCGGATGAAGACAAGATATTCATTGAGCGCACAGCGGCCCAGACGGTTGTTCATGGTGGCTTTGGCGACGACATTATTCAGGTCGGTGATATGGGTGTCCTGGATAGTATTGGGTCTAGTGTCTATTTGTTTGGCGATCAGGGTAATGATCAGATCATTGTTGATGATTCCAACAGCGACATCGGCAAAGATTTCCTCGTTAACCAGAATTGGCTGCAACACACCACCAGCTTTGAAGAGCTGAATAGCCTGACGAATATTCTCGGCTTAACCGGGATTACAGACGCCGAAAACTTGGCGCTTGCTGAAGCCCTGAAGGTGGAGTCTGTTGCCGTGGGGCAGCTTGCTTTGGATATGGAACTGGCGACTCTGAACACGCTGGTAACGGAAGTAGCTGATTCGTTGTTGGGTCGACTCGATGATGTGGTGTCTACTTTAGGCGCTAAGCTTGATGCATCTATTGCAGAGACAGAGACGTTACTGAGGGAGAAAGACCGAGAGCTTCTGGAGAACCAGGTCAAACTCTATGTTCGCGCCAGGTATTATGAAGGTGACGGGGTTGAAGCTAACTCCATAGCCAACCAGATTCTCCAAACGCTGAGTGATTCGGGATTACGTGCTGAGCAGAAATACACTGAATATGACGTTGAACTTTATTGGACGTTCGAGACCAGAAAGGTCGATTCTGTAGGAAGTTTCTTCGGCGCCATTGGCGATGCCGTTTCATCGGCCGTACCAAATTACAGACAGATTACCGATAGCTCGGCCAGTGCTAGTGGCAGCTTCACAGATGGTCTGGTGGAGGGTATAACGCGGGTAGAAGGGTTCTTCTCAAACCTGGCAAGCTGGGTTAGTTGGAGGGATGCCAACACTACCAATAGCGGCGAAGGAGTAAACGATGCAATGAAAGCGTTTTTCTCCTTTTTGGGTGTTTCTGACCCTACGAGTCGCAATCAGGTAGCGGGCAGCATCAAGGATTTTGTAGACGGGTCTTTGGAGCAGCTAATAAAAAATTCGTTCAGCAACAAAACACAAAGAATCAACGGCGGATTTTTAGACCCAGAGGACAAAATAGAATTATATTTGGTTAATGAGATCGAGAAGGAGACTGGATACGATTCCGTTGTGCGCAACTATCTTTATGCGTTGGGGCAAATATACGACCAGGCCAAGGCTGAATACACAGGTACATCACCTATTTTTTCCACCTTGTTACAAAAACGAGATGGTTTGGATATAGATAACCTAAATGCAATTTACACGACCTACAAGAATGATAAGGGTATTAGGGGCTTTGAGTTCGACTCTCCGGGGAATTGGCGGGATCCTAACCTGATCAAAAAGATCTCAGAGGTAGATTTGAATTTTGATCTGGGTTTGTCAAATCCCCTTGTGAATCTGGACGCGGTGTCCCTGTCCCCTGAAATTAAGGCCAAGGTAGATGCGTTGGCCCCGGGCGCTGCTTTCGCCACCGACTATCATCAGCAGATTCTCGATCTGGCCTCGGCAGTCGAAAATGCTAGAGATGGTGATATTACCCAGGTAGAACTTACCGCGGTCATTGATGAGCTATCTTCACTGATAGACGCGCTGAATCCGGAAAACAAGACGTTAGCGGATAAGGATTTGGGTGCGGAAGCGGCCTTTGTAAAATCTGCGGTATACGCTGACCTTGCAGCTAGCACTGAGAATGGCTTGTCAGAATTGCTAGCTGACCTTAAAGACCTCATGGGCGATATTGCTACCCATGAGTCGGCAATAGAAGCTTCAGGTAGCAGCAGTGATGATTACGAAACACTGAAAGCCCAATACACCTCTGCGGGGTATACAGCTGCTCTGGGAACTTATAAAACGGCCGATCTTCTCGTGGAGAATTTCGCGGCGTACAGCGACCGCTATTTAGCAGGAGAGCTTTCCACGGCCGCGGTAGATGCCATTAGGGAAGTCAACAACATCAATATATACGCGGATCGTTTTGGCGCATTTGTCACCGCAATAGAGGATGGCTTTGATCTTGAGGATTTCGCCGAAGATTTCCTCGAGGTGCAGAAGAACCTGGCCTTTTTCGTTGAGAACAATCCGGATTATATTGATTCGCTTACGGCGGAGACTCGCTTCACTGCGATGGCTAAGTCACTGCAAGCTGACGATCGCGATATTTTGCGTCCGGTGCTGATCAATATCATTCAGCAGGGCTTGTTTGATGCCGCCTATGCCGACGCGGTGAAGGCTCGGAACGAACTGGTTCCGAAGCTAAGGCTTGAATATACCAAGCCTGTTGACTACTGGTGGTATACAGAGACCATCCAGTTGCAGTACCGCTATGATGAACGTTACGTCGCGGCGGAGGCACTGATCCTCAATCTTGGTGAGAAGAAGCAGCGCGCAAAAGAGCGTGTCGATGCAGCCAACATTGATCGAGACGATCTGGATGCTTTATATACGCTCTACGACGAGACTGCGGTCGCAGCGGGATTAGCGAATGCCGCCTCCAAAGCTGAATACGATGGCTACAAGGACAGCATCAGCGCAAAGTTTTTCGTGCTGAAGGCTCTGGGCCAGGTAAC
The DNA here is from genome assembly GCF_026262625.1 of Candidatus Litorirhabdus singularis. Taxonomy (GTDB): domain Bacteria; phylum Pseudomonadota; class Gammaproteobacteria; order Pseudomonadales; family Halieaceae; genus Litorirhabdus; species Litorirhabdus singularis. The sequence continues at coordinate 412,559 of NZ_SHNN01000001.1, read as the reverse complement.
CGTTGATGTGCTCACTCAGGAACGCGGTCAAAATGCGGCGGAATCCTTTGTTGGCGGGGGCATGGCAAGGCGCCTTGAAACTTACCTTGAAACCTATGAGGTTAGCTTCGAGCGGCAGGAAGATAAGGATAACTCTGAATTTGTGCCTTATATACCGCCAGAGCCTTATGAACAGCTACCATCCAAAAATGCTGTTCTGCAGGTTGTTGAGGAAAGTAATTCAATAAAAGTGACCTCTTTCACCTGGGGCAGTACAGCAGGTATTCACGTGGGCTATGAGGACCTGGAATCTCTGGAGATCAATCTGGGTCAGGAGAACGATGATGTAGAGATACGCGATACGCTAGGCCAGCAGGCTGCGCGCGTCACCATTAATACCGGAGCCGGCGCGGATGACGTTGTTATCGGTGATGAAAACAATGAAGCTTCGGGCGTTATTGCTTCCCTGGTTATTGACGCCGGGGAGGGCGCCAATACCATTTCTATTGATGATTCGGGTTCGCTGGTAGCTGATTCTGTCACTGTCGATATTATTGAACTCGGTGGTAGAACTTATGAATATATTTCGGGTGTTGCGACCGGAGATATCTATCTGGCAGGAGACACCACTTCGGATCCCTTCGAGATTAATCTGGGTGAAGGCGAAGATGAAGTCACTGTGAACGGCTTACTGGCGGATACCACGACAGTCGTTCGTGGAGGCAAAGGTGCTGATCAAATGACAGTAGGTGCCTTCACGCCTGTTGCAGGGGGCAGCCTGACGCTGGACGGCGAGGACGATGGCGATATTCTGGATGCCACAGCTGCATTATTTGGTGTCGAGCTGTTGGGCAATAAGGGCGAAGATTTCATCTACGGCTCTGAATCTGGCGATCTTATTGATGGTGGCGATGATAGTGATACCATTTTTGGCAACGGAGGTGATGACACGATTTTCGGTGGCCGGGGTGATGACGTTATAGAGGGCAATAAAGGTTTAGATACTATTCACGGGGATGATGGTAACGACCTCATTTTTGGTAACGAAGGTAACGATGTCCTGTTTGGTGATGCCGGTGATGACCTGATCCGCGGTCTGGGCGGGACGGACACCATAGACGGTGGGCTGGGCAGGGATATTCTGTTCGGCGATGACGGCGACGTACTGGACGCCGCCGGCAATAGCCTGGTGGCGGCTGGCCTGCGAGATGGAAACGGTAGGTTATTGGCTGCGACTGTCGCCAGTGCGTCTAGCGCTGACGAACGCGACATTATCTCTGACATGGCTGACGATAATATAATTATTGGCGGCTTGGGCAACGACCGTATTGATACGAGTAACGGCAATAATGTGATACTTGCTGACCATGGCCAGGCCGATTACCTCAACGGGGTGCTCATCCGTTTGCGCAGCAGCGACGATGAGGGCGGTGACGATACTGTCACTGCAGCGGACGGTGACAATGTCATTATCGGCGGGGCCGGTAGCGACGCTATCACTGTTGGCAACGGCGCGAACCTTATCCTGGGCGACAACGGTGTCATCACTTACTCCGATGCGGGTGTGATCGAAAGCGTTGAGGTCACCGATCTCGATAACGGCGCGATGGACACGATTGTGGCCGGCGACGGCGACAATGTTGTGGCCGGTGGTGCTGGTGGTGATGAGATTGATACCGGCACGGGCAGTGATGTGGTGCTGGGTGATGGTGGCACGCTGGCGTATACCGCCGGAGTCTTGACCCGCGCCGAATCCGCGGCTGCTGAAGGTGGTGACGATATCATCACCGCCCTTGATGGCGACAATGTGATTCTGGCGGGAGCCGGAACTGACGAAGTCACTACCGGCGACGGTGTGGATTATATCCTGGGCGACAACGGTGTCATCACTTACTCCGATGCGGGTGTGATCGAAAGCGTTGAGGTCACTGACCTCGACAACGGCGCCCGCGATATCATTCTCACTGGCGACGGAGATAAAGGCATTGCTGGCGGTGCCGGTGGTGATGAGATTGATGTCGGTGAAGGGGATCACCAGATCCTCGGTGATGGTGGCACTCTGATCTATACCGATGGAGTGCTCACTCTTGCTGACTCAACGGCGCCCGAAGGTGGCGCTGATGTGATTACAGCGCTCGATGGCGACAACGTGATACTGGCCGGGGCCGGGACCGATGAAGTGACCACCGGCGACGGAGTGGATCATATCCTCGGCGACAACGGTGTGATCACCTACTCCGATTCAGGTGTGATCGAAACCGTTGAGGTCACCGATCTCTATAACGGCGCGATGGACACGATTGTGGCCGGCGACGGCGACAATGTTGTGGCCGGTGGTGCTGGTGGTGATGAGATTGATACCGGCACGGGTAGTGATGCGGTGCTGGGTGATGGTGGCACGCTGGCTTATACGGCCGGAGTCTTGACCCGGGCAGAATCTACGGCGGTTGCAGGTGGTGACGATGTCATCACCATTGCTGCTGGCGACAATGTGATCCTGGCGGGAGCCGGCAGCGATAAGGTCACCACCGGCGACGGTGTGGATCATATTATCGGTGATAACGGCCTGATCGAGTACTCGGCGGCAGGTGTTATCGAATATCTGGCAGTGACGGATCTGGTCAACGGCGCTGCAGACACGCTCGATAGCGGCAACGGCGATAACGTGGTGGTAGGAGCCACCGGTGGCGACACCATAACGACCGGCACTGGCAAGGACGTGGTGCTCGGCGACGGCGGCACGCTGACCTATGTTAACGGCGTGCTGGCATCGCTGGTGTCTACGGCGGCGACGCCGGGTGACGATATCATTACTGTCCGCGGCGGTGATTCGATTGTCGTGGCTGGCGGCGGTGATGATCGTGTCACTACCGGTGACGGCAATGACGCGGTGCTTGGTGACAGCGGTGAAATCATCTGGCGCAATGGTCTGCTGGAGAGTATCTCCGCGGCAGTTGGTAGTACTGGTAAGGACCAGCTGTCACTTGGCAAAGGTAATAATCTGGGTATCGGCGGTGATGGCGACGATACTATTGTGGGTGGCGATGACTCTGACTGGATACTCGGTGATACTGGCGAGTTCCGATTTGAGACTGGAGAGCTGCGTAGCTTTGTTACCACCGTCAGTGGTTTTGGTAATGATCAGGTCTCGGGCGGCACAGGTAACGATATGCTGCTCGGTGGTAATGGCGGCGATACCCTGGAGGGCGATGCAGGCAACGACGCCTTGTTTGGTGACTTTGTCAGGATCGAGGTGTCTGCTGAGGGTATCAGGGATATGCAATCTACAGAGCCTTTGCTGGGCGGCGACGATACCCTGCGTGGCGGTCCCGGCCAGAATATTCTGGTGGGTGGCGCCGGTAGAGACCTGTTCGACGGTGATTTCAGCGATGATGTGATTGTCGGTAACTATGCTCGCATTCTTGATAACTCGCTGTTCGAAGTGCTGTTGGTGGCCTCTGACCCCACCGGTTTGGAAGCGATATCCGGTAGCCTGTTCGATCTCTATGATGAAGACGATCCTTTGGCGGGTGTTAACGGTAGTGCGGGTGTGGTTTTCGACTACGCAGTTTCAGAGCGATCGGTTGATCGCACTGACCGCGCCCTGAGCTTGACGCCATTGCTGAACGGTGAAGAGCTGTCGCGTTTATCCGATGCAGAGCTGCAGGAGTTTCTGTTGAATCTACCGCTGGCGCCGTTGGCTAATATGCGCGGTGGTGATGGCAATGTCGTGGATGATCCGGAAGAAATTGAATCACCCGAGGAATTGCCTGATAATGCGCCCACCTCAGGCGCCAGTAGCGGGCAACCGGCTGGCGGCGAAACTGGCGCAGCCAATGCCACGCAAAACGCGCAAGCAGTGCGCGCGGCCATGACCGGTGACTATTCCGATTCTTCTCTTGCAGCAAGCCTGCTGTTGGCAGCAAAGGTCTCGCGCAGACGAGGCTGGCAGGTTAGCGGCATCAGGGATGCTGGCGAATCGATACAGGGTGATTTGGTGAAATTGCGCCGCGCTCAGCAGCACAGCCGATTTAAACTGTGGCTACGGGACTAGTGTCGTAGCCAGCTCGGCGATGATTATGTGTAGGGTAACCGAAATATTAATAGCTTAAGGAAGTAAAATGGCAGACGAAAAAAGTAAAAGTGGCAATACAGGCACACCCACCATCCGTTGGGACGATAGCAAGATGCGCAGCGTGTATGCGAATGTATGCAATGTGTCCAGCACACAGGAAGAGGTCACCCTGCTGTTTGGTACTAACCAGGCTTGGCGCAGTGGCCAGAAAGAAGTGGCTATTGAGCTTTCTGATCGTGTCATTGTCAGCCCCTATGCCGCCAAGCGTTTGTCGCGCCTGTTAAACAGTGTGGTAGAAGAATATGAAAAGCGTTTTGGCAACCTTGGCGAGACCGAGCAGCCAAAGTAATTGTGCAGCGCGGCCTGCCCTATGGCGGGCCGTCTGCCCTGAAATTAGTCATCAGCCATGACAACCAGCGAGCGAATATTCACCGACGATAACGGCGCGATAGTATTGCCCGATTCGTTGGAGCGGCTCGATCGATTGCTGCAGACCACCGACGAGCATTGGCATTACGTTTGGCTGGTCTGGCTGTGTGAGCAGTTGCCCGGAGTAGCTGCTGCTTTGGTGGTGACCGATGATAGCGGGGCCGGGCAGTTTCACGCGCGCGCGTTATGGCCGCAGGAAACCGGTTACGATCAGCTGCTGCAGGATGCCGCGGCGACCACGCTGGAGAAGCAGACGCCCTTGCTGTCACCGTTGGATGATGGCGCCAATCACCTGGGTAGTTATCCGATATTTATCAATGAGCGCCTGCGCGCTGTAGTCACGGTTTTATTTACCGGGGCCGACGAAGCCAGTTTGCAGCGCGTGCTGGCCGCTGTGGAATACTGCAGCGGTTGGCTTGAACTGGGCCTGAGCCGCACTACATTGGACGGTCTGGGTCATCAGAACGAACGTCAGCAAGTTGTTATCGACAGCATTGCCAATGTGTTGGGCGAGCGCGACTTTGATCATGCTGCACTGCGTTTTGTTAACCTGATTGGTCGTCATCTTAACGCCGAGCGGGTGGTGCTGGGTTTTGTGCGTGGCGGTGAGATTCACATCCATTCCCAGTCCGATAGCAGCGGCCACAGCAAAAAACATGAGTTGGTCAAACATACGGCCGCCGCCATGCAGGAGGCGGTAGACCAGCAGCAGGCAATCTTGTGGCCGGCGCCAGAATCACATAACTCTATCAGTCTTGCTCACGCCCGCCTGGCCGATGCCGCCGGACGCCGCACCCTGTTAACCGTGCCGCTGGTCGATAAGGAACTTTGCTACGGCGCGGTGCTGTTCGAGCGTGGCCTGGATGATCCCTTCACCGAGCAGGAACAGGTGCTGGGTGATGCTTTAGCCAACTACGTGGGCGTGGTGCTGGAGGAAAAAAGACAGTCGAGCCTGCCGCTTTATTCTTATGTTGGGCGCAGCCTGCGTAATCAAACCTCACGGCTGTTAGGCCCAGGCTACCTGGTACGCAAATTGGTGCTGCTGGCGCTGGTGGCGGTCACTTTGTTTTTCACCTTCATGCCCGGCGACTATAACCTGGGTACCGAGGCGGTACTGGAGGGCGCGGAGCTGCGAGCCATCGTGGTGCCGTTCGAGGGGTACCTGCAAAGTGCCAGTTTCAGGGCGGGTGATAAGGTCAGCGCCGGTGCACTGCTGGCAGAGTTGGAGACGCGGGAACTGCGCTTACAGCGTATGAGTTGGACCAGCCAGCAGGCCACATCGAGGCGGCAGTACGAAGATGCACTGGCGCGCCAGGAGCGCGCGCAGGTGCAGATTGCCAAGGCGCAAATGGATCGCGCTGCGGCTGAACTGGAACTGCTCGATTACCAGATAAGCCAGGCCACCATGGTTGCTCCCTTTGATGCATTGCTGGTCTCAGGTGACTTGAGTCAGCGCATAGGTTCTGTAGTGCGCCAGGGCGATGTGCTGTTTGAGTTGTCTCCCAGTGGTGAGTATCGGCTGGCGCTTTACGTGGATGAGTTCAGAATCAATGACGTTGAGGCCGGGCAGCCTGGCAGGCTGGTGCTGTCGGCGTTACCTGATACGGAGTTCAGCTTTGTAATTACGCGCATCAATCCGGTAGCTGAAGTGCGCGATGGCGCTACCGTGTATCGGGTAGAGGCGCAGATTACCGGTGATGTTGAATCACTCCGGGTGGGCCTTGAGGGTGTGGCGAAGGTCACCATTGATGAACGCCTGCTTATCAGTATCTGGACTCGTGGGGTCAGGGACTGGTTGCGCATGCAGATCTGGCGCTTCTGGGGTTAACCCGGTGTCTGTGCCCATTAGGCGGTCGCTGAGATGAGTTCCACGCTGTTTTCACGTGACTGGTACAGAATCGCCAGTCTCAAACCCCGAGTCCGGGACCATGTTACCGTGCATGCGCATCGCTACCGCGGTAAGCGCTGGTACCTGCTGGAAGATCACATCACCGGCCAGATAAGACGTCTGTCACCGCAGTCCTACTTGCTGGTGGGGCTGATGAATGGCGAACGCAGTGTTGATCAACTGTGGGATCTCGCCTCACAGCGACTGGGTGAGGAGATGCCCACTCACGAAGAAATGCTGCAACTGCTGGCGAGCCTGTACCAGGGCAACATCGTGCGTATGGATATCAGCGGCGATGTGGGTGAGCTGTTTGAGCGCGGCAGTGAAGCCAAGCGCAAACGCTGGATGGGAAAATTGAAATCTCCGCTCTCGGTGCAGATACCCCTGATCGACCCTGAGCGTTTTCTGCTGGCCACGCAAAAATACGTACGGCCGGTATTTTCCCGGGTTTCTTTGGTACTGCTGTGTGCGCTGCTGATTACCATGCTGTTTCTGGTAGGACAGCACTGGGACGAATTGACGCGCAACATCACCGACCGCGTGCTCGCCGCGGATAATCTGGTTTTGATGTGGATGATTTACCCCATCATCAAATTGCTGCATGAACTGGGCCATGGCTATTGCGTTAAACGTAATGGCGGAGAGGTCCACGAACTGGGAATCATGCTGCTGGTGTTGATTCCAATGCCCTACGTGGACGCCTCAGCTACTGGTGCCGTGGCTGACCGCAAGCAGCGCATGCTGGTAGGGATGGCGGGTATCATTGTCGAGCTGGTGATTGCGTCGCTGGCCATGCTTATCTGGATCAATGCCGGGCCCGGCCTGGTCAAGTCCATCGCCTTCAATATTATTTTTATCGCCGGCGTATCCACCATACTGGTTAACGGCAATCCGCTACTGAGATTTGACGGCTATTATGTGTTGGGAGATTTTCTGGAGATCCCCAACCTGGCCCAGCGCTCCAACCAGTACTGGGGCTGGTTGAGCAAACGCGTGCTGTTTGGCGTCAAAGGCCATGACTCGCCCGCCTACGACCGCCGTGAGGCGGGTTGGTTGTTTGCCTATGGTCTGGGCTCGTTCATCTATCGAATGTTCCTGATGGTGACCATTTTTCTGTTTGTGGCGCAGAAGTATTTTGTTGTCGGCGTGTTGCTGGCGGCCTGGTCGGTCACCGGCACTATGATCTGGCCCAATCTCAAAATGATAGCCAAAGCGTGGCGCGAGGGTGATTCCGGCACCGGCACTCGTAGTCCGAAGATTATGATACCTCTGGTATTTGCGGCCTTTGTTGTGCTGTTTGGTATGGTGCCCGTGCCGTTGTCGACCTCGGTGGAAGGGGTCGTGCAGATGGACGACGAGCGCCGCGTGCTAGCGGGGGAAAATTGCTTTATTGAAACCGTGCACGCAGCGGCCGGGACGCAAGTGGTGGCAGGTGAACTATTGGTCAGCTGCAGCAACCAGCGGCTGCAGGCAAATCATGAGATTTTGCGACACCAGCATACTGAGGCAGCAGCGCAGAGGCAGGGGGCCTGGTTTGATCCGGTACAGATCAGTATTTATGACCAGGAACTGGCGCGCCTGCAAGACGAGATTGCAGCCAATGAGGTGCAGCTAGCCGCGCTGAATATCTACGCTGAATCCCCCGGTGTCTGGTGGGTTACGGATGCCGCGGATCTGCCTGGGCGGTTTTTGTCCAGGGGTTCTCTGGTCGGCCACATTATTGACGACTCCCACGCGAAGGTATTGGGTATGGTGCCAGAGTCGGATATCAAGCTGTTGCGCGATAGTGTTGATCGCGTCAAGGTCCTTAAGGCGGCGCGACTGCAGGAAGAAATAGAGCCTGCTAGCTGGACGATTTTCCCCTCCGCTTCCAAAGAGCTGGTTAGCCAGGTACTGTCCGAGGCCGGCGGTGGCAGCATAATCGTCAATCCCTCCGAGTCTGAGCCGCGTACGGTACAGCGCTATTTTTTGGTCGATATTCGTTTCGACAGTTTGCCTTCCAGTCGCGTAGAGGAGCGCATTCTGGTGAAATTTGAACACCCACCCGAAGCGCTGGCCTATCGCACCTACCGGCTGATCAGGCGCACATTTTTGCAGTACTTTAATGTCTGAGTTTGCCGCCAGAAAGCCCAGCGTGGCGGGTTTGCGTAATGAAAGAACCTGGCTGGTGGATAACTGGCTGGATGTTTTTCTGGCGCGCAGCCGTGAAAAAATGCGCCAGCTTTACCATCTTATTTTACGTGCCGATGAGCGTATCGTGCGCGCGGTTTTGCGCCGCTGTGATGCGCTTGAGGCGCTCACCGAAGGGGAGTTAGAGGATGCCCTGCACAGAGTGCGCACTGAGCTGCGTCTGCAGGGGATTACCCGGACCACAATTATTGAGGCGTTTGCAGTAGTGCGTGAGATGAGCGGTCGCGCTCTGGGCATGCGCCATCACCACACTCAGATACGGTTGTCGCTGGCATTGCTGAGGGGCTGCGTCGGCGAGATGGCGACGGGAGAAGGTAAGACCCTGGCGGCTACGCTCGCCAGCTCGACAGCTGCTTTGGCGGGGATACCCGTACATGTGGTCACAGTGAATGACTATCTGGCGGAACGTGATGCTGAAGAAATGATACCGCTTTATCATGCGCTGGGTTTGACGGTAGGTATCATTACGCATGATGTCGAGCTTGCTGAGCGGCGTGAGGCTTATGGCAGTGATATCTGCTATTGCTGCAACAAAGAACTGACGTTTGATTTTCTCAAGGATCGGTTGGTGCTGGATGGCCGGGAAAACTCGCGGGTGCTGCAGGCCGCATTGCTAACTCGCGACACCGCCTGGGCTGAACGCTTGATGCTGCGCGGATTGCACTTTGCGATTGTTGATGAGGCCGACAGTGTGCTGGTAGATGAAGCGCGCACGCCGCTGATTATCTCCGGCGAGGAGAAGTTCGGGCAGCGGGAAGAAGATTTATTGAATACCGCCATGGCGATAGGTAGGCAGTTCAAAAAAGATACGCATTTTGAGCAGGATGAAACCTCGGCCATTCACATGAGCAAACGAGGCCAGGAATTACTGCTCAGTATCTGTAAGGACCTCGACGGTATCTGGCGTAGTTCTTTTTATCGTGATCCTTTGGTCAAGCAGGCGTTGGCGGCTCTGCATGTTTATCACCTCGACAAAGATTATATCGTTGATGAAGAGGGTGCCCTGCAGATTGTTGATCCCTATACCGGGCGGGTGATGCCGGGTAGGAGTTGGGGGCAGGGTCTGCAGCAGATGATTGAGATGAAAGAGGGCATTGAGCTGACCAAGCCGCGCGAGACGGATGCCGAGATCAGCTACCAGAATTTCTTTCGCAAGTATCACCACCTCTGCGGAATGACCGGCACCGGTCGTGAGCTTGCCTCTGAGCTGCTCGATGTCTATCGCTTGCGCAGCCAGAATATTCCGCTGCTGAAAGCCAGTCGCAGGCAACGTAGCGTGCGCGAGGTCTACGAGACCCAGCAGCTGAAGTGGGCGCGTGTGGCAGAGGTAGTCAGTGATTTGATCGAGCAGGGCCAGGCGGTATTGATTGGTACCAACTCGGTGGAGTCCTCTGAGAAAATCAGCGAGGTTTTGCACCAGCACCAAATTGCACACAAGGTGCTTAATGCCCGCCAGGATAAAGAAGAGGCCGAGATCGTAGCCGACGCCGGGCAACCTGGCGCTGTTATGGTCGCCACCAGCATGGCTGGGCGCGGCACCGACATCAAGTTAGCCAAGGCAACGCGGGCTGCCGGTGGTTTGCATGTTATTATCACCGAGCTGCAGGACTCATCGCGCATTGATCGCCAGCTGGAAGGGCGCTGTGCGCGACAGGGAGATCCCGGAACGGTGAGCCAGATCCTGTCGCTGGAGGATAGGCTGGTACTGCGCATGGCGGGACCGTTGCTGTTGGGTACTATCAAATCCCTTAATGCCTCCGGGGCCGGCGTACCCCGCTGGTTGGGTTGGGCGGTTCAGCAGCGTTGTCAGAAAAAAATTGAAGCAATGCATCATCGGCAGCGTATGCAGCTCATCAAGTTGGATACCCAGCGTCAGCGGACGATGGCCTTTGCAGGAGATAATCTTTGAGAACCAGACAGTTTTTTGCGTGCAGGGCCATGACGGCGGCGGTTCTGATCGCTGGCGCGGCGCAGGCACAGGCACAGGGCGACCTGACCCTGGCGACTCTGGGCTGCATGCTACAGCCGAGCAAGAAAGTAGAAGTGAGTTCACCGGTCCCGGGTGTGCTGGAAGTTGTTGATATTCGCCGTGGTGATCAGGTCAAGGTGGGAGAGACATTGTTTAAGCTGCGCGCCGGTGTAGAAAAAGCCAAGGTTGAGCTGACGCGGGTGAGAGCTGATTTTGCCAGCCGCGCGTCAAAAAGAAACGAGGAGTTGTACGCGGACGATCTGCTGTCTATCCATGAACGCGATGAGGTAGAGACTGATCTGTTGTTGGCGCAGATGGAGTTGCGGCTGGCGGAAGAAGAGCTGGCTTTGCGAGAGGTATACAGCCCTATAAACGGGGTTGTGGTAGACCGCCTGCTGGATGTGGGTGAGTACGTCAATGTGGACCCGGTGCTGCGTTTGGCCACGCTAGATCCGCTGCACGTGGACTTACTTCTTCCCGCCGAGTATTTCGGTAGAATTGCGGTTGGGCAGAAGCTAAATATTGTTGCCCAATCAGCCCTGCAGCAGCCGCGCGAGGCTAGCGTCTCAACCGTTGATCCATTGATAGATCCCGCCAGCGGAACCTTCCGCGTACAGCTGTCTATGAGTAACAAAGACAATAGTATTCCTGCCGGACTGCGCTGCAGTGCGCACTTGATTGAGGAGCCGTAACTTTGTGAATAAGATGACTAACGTACTGCTGGGCGTCATTCTGTTAATAGGTCTGCTAAATCTGGCTTTGACTGCGAGTCTGGCCGGTCGTCAATCGACGGTCGCTGCTGAGTCTGTATCTGGTTTTGACAATGGGCTGGCGCGGCGCTGGGGTGACCGCGTCACCAATTTATACAACCGTGGTGATCACGCTGGGCTGTACACGCTGTTCAACCAGCAGGCCAAGGTTAAAATAAGTGGCGACCAACTAGAAAGTCAGTTGGAGAAACTGCGTCAGTTATTCGGTGACATTGAGGAGAGCGCCTTTCAAAATTCAATGAAGCTGGGTGAGAAAGGCGGCGAACAGTATTACCAGTTACATTATTCTCTGCGGGTGACTGGTAAGGAGGGCCCTGCAACCATGCGATTATCTCTGGTCGTGGATGGAGACCAGATCAGTTTGTACGGTTTGACGATAAATGCAACTGAGTCGCTTTAAACACAGGTGGGGTTTGGTGCAGGCCGCCTGCGCGTGAGCGCAGGGGAGAGCTTTTAGCGGAGCTGAGTTTAGGCCGCCGCTTCTTCGACAGATTCCACTTCCACTTCTGCTTCTGGAGCTGCTTTCTCAAGCTCCTCAACCTTGGCTTCCAGCTCTTTAACCTGACGCTGCAGGTCAGCTTTTTCTGTTTTGGTCTGGTTGAGTGACTTCTGCAGTAGGTCAGTAGCCTTGGCTTTCTCAGCCATTTTGCGCTTGCTGGCGTCCAGGTTTTTCTTCATTTTGGCTGGATCATACTGCTTAAGCGCCTTCAGCTCGGTGCGTTCAGCAGACAGGTCGTTTTGCAGGGCCTTTATGCGTTTTTTCTGAGTAGCCGCTTCTTCGTGCAAATTCTCGCAGCGCTGGTTCAGCTCGCGATTGAGTTGCTCCGTGCGCTTGTTGGTGGTGGCGTCTGCAGACAGAGTGGTAATTTGTTCTAACTGCTTGGCAATAATAGCCAGCTTGTCTTCTTTCTCCTGAACTTGCTGGGCGACTTCTGCAGACTTGGCTGCAATTTCAGCATCTTTGGCGTCCAGTTGGACCTGATATTCTGATCGCAGGGTTTCTTCGAGTTCGATCAGTTTTTCCAGATTTTTCGTAGTTAACATTCAGTGCTTCCTGTGTGGTTTATAGTGTGATGCATTGCGAAAACAGAGCGTTTTGCGACTGATATTCCGTTTTCTGATACCACCGAGGAGATAGAAGTCGCGCTTTCCGAGAAAAACTAAATGTCAGAATAACTCGGGGGCAGCATTTTGCTGTACCGGAGCGCAAAAATCAATCGTATTATTACCGTTGGGCGGTAAATCCCTGAACAGGTAGTAGCTGTGCATTCGCGGAGATGAAGGCAGTTCGCGCCGGCCTACCGATACTTTAGTTTGGCTAGCAGCAAAGTTGTCAATGTTGTCTGGTGATTTAGCACCGCAGTGCTGTCTTGGTTCGCGATAGAGCGCGCTTTATCGCGGATGCCGTTGGTATGTTTTACGCCGGGCAGTACTAAAGCTCCGCTTCCTGACGCCAGACTACTTAGCAGCAAGCGCGTATGTAGTGAGTAGCCAGTGTCTCTTCAAATAGCCTTGGTATTGGACCGTAGTAATCTCGCGATCTGAAATTCGCGACCAATTCGGCGGCATGACCCGAGTTAAGCATATCCTCCGACAATACCGCGGCTGGAATTTTGTAATGCGGGTAAGGGTAACAGAGCTCTATGCTTGGAAAGTCCTCGCTCAGTAGTCGTTACAGTTCAGTCCGGCCAAAGGTTCTTACCCTGTCTGCATACACCGGATAACCTTCAATACCTTCCAACCTGACTTTCAGGTGGTCCTCATGCGAGGAGGAAAAATACTTTAAGCCAAACTGGTTCTCAATCGCGATAACCACACAACCGTCCGAAGAGAGCAAGTCGCTGAAGTACTTCAATACATGTTGGTAGGGATCGTCTTCCTCGACGAACAGCGCTGAGTACTCCAGCACTCCTAAACAGATGATAAGATCAAATTTTTAGCATCAACACCTCAATGGCGACCAACCGCGGGTTAATCCCTTGAAGCTGGACCTGACGGCTGCCTGATATCGGCTTTCGCATCGTGATCGAAGGCAACGCAAACAACCAATCTAGCTCCGCCGCCAAATAAGCTAATAATATCAGCCACTTAAACAACAAACCAAGCTTGTAGACACCGGCTACTGAAACCACCTGCTGCCTTTGGCTGAAGCCCCCGGCAAACGTGAACAGCGCAGCCCTGAGGAGCTGCAACTATCAGCCTGGCAATATCCCAAAATGAGCCCAAAAAATAGCGGTCCACAATCAAGCTTGTTAATATGCACACGAGCTTTCCTATCTAAGCTACACGTCATCCACAAAACACTATCTGGGAAAACCTAAGAGCAACTATGTGCGGCATCCTGTTTAGCTCCGGCACCAATCAATCACGTAACGCTTTCCAGGACGCGCTCGATAGTATGTCCCATCGCGGCCCAGACTATCAGGGCACATGGTTTAACGATGCCGGCGTAGCGATGGGCCACAATCGGCTGAGCATACAAGACACCCTGGCCAGAAGTAATCAGCCTTTTGTATCTGGCGACGGCAACCACGTGTTGATCTTTAACGGCGAAATATACAACTTCAAAGAGCTACGTAAAGACTTCCAGTTAAACTGCCGAACTGAATCTGACACAGAGGTGTTATTAGAGCTTTACATCAAGCTGGGCCCAGCGATGCTCGAGCACCTCAATGGCATGTTTGCTTTCGTTATCTATAACACCCAGACCACTGACGTTTTCGCTGCCCGCGACAGACTGGGTATAAAGCCCCTCTATCATTACCAGGCAAAAAACAGGCTGATTTTCGCCTCTGAAATTGCCGCGGTACTCACACTTGCCCCGCAACAAGAATTCGATTCACTGGGTATACGACAATATTTGAAGCTGCGCACGTTCTTCAATGGACATACGATACATAAGAACATCAGTATGTTTCCTGCCGGCCACTATTATCTGAACGGAAAGGTTGTAGAATACTGGCGACTTCCCGAGCAACCCACCCGCGAGCATTGGCACCTTGATGAGATTGAATCGCTAATTGGGAGTGCCGTGGACTACCGCTGTATAGCTGATGTCCCTCTCGGCAGCTATCTTAGCGGTGGGTTGGACAGCACGATTATCACTCTTTTGACCAAAAACCGTTTCACCTGGACCGTCGGTTCAGCAACAAATAACGAGTTCGAATGGGCCCGCATGGCAGCCAACCATTTAGGGACGGAGCACGACGAATTGGTGGTCAGCAAAGAAGAGTATCTGGAGGCGGCTGAGCACCTTATCGATATAAGGCGCGAGCCTCTATCGGTGCCCAACGAGGTCATGATTTATAAAATGACCCAGCGTGTTAAACGAGAGAATACCGTTGTGCTAAGCGGAGAAGGTGCCGATGAGGCGTTTTCGGGCTATGACAGAATCTACCGGTGGGCGAACAGCTCGGCCTGGGACGTTGCACAATTTGACGCCCATTATAGTTACGGAAGCCACAGCGACCTTGAGATTGTTGCTTACGCCAGTGAGCCCTACAGGTCACGCGAATCATGTTTGGATATCGTTTCCGCCTTTATGCAGACATCACACCTTCACGGGCTGCTGAGGCGTTTGGACAATAGCACAATGATGTGCGCCGTAGAGGCAAGAGTACCCTTTGTCGACCATCGACTGGTGGAGTATATGTCGGGAGCCCCCCTATCCTTTCGAATGAAAGACGGTATTATCAAGGCGCCCCTCAAACAGATTTATGGAACACGACTGCCACGACAATTGGTAGAGCGAGAGAAGGTAGGTTTTCCCGTCGATCTTGAGGATGTTCTACCCGGATCAAATGAAAACATGATGGACCGATGGTTAGACTACAACATGAGCCGTGTAGTGGGCGAAAACTGGAGCGAGCTCAAATCAAATATATTCGCAGACGCACATATTGAAGCTGGAGTTTCATAGCTATGATCATAGGATATACCTCAGGAGTCTTTGATCTTTTTCACATTGGGCATGTACGCGTCCTGAAAAATGCCCGCGCAATGTGTGACCGGCTCATCGTCGGCGTTAGCACCGACGAGCTGGTAAGGGCGACAAAGAACAAGTCGCCGGTTATACCTTTCAATGAGCGCCTTGAAGTCGTCAGCAGCATAAAGTATGTCGACGTAGCTACGGCACAAACTACCGGCGAGAAACTGGACGCTTGGCAGCACTACAAATTCAACTACATGTTTGTGGGTGACGACTGGCATCAATCAGCGAAATGGGAGGAGCTGGAGGCGCGTTTCAAAGAGCTTGAAGTGAAAATAATTTACTTCCCATACACTCAAACAACATCCTCTACGCTCATCAATAAGACTTTGGCAGACCTTAGAAAATAGGTGCAGTGAACGTAGCACGCAAGAATCGAATAACAACAAAGTAATCGCAATGCTATCAAATCAGAACCTGAGCAGTTTACTAAGGCACAGGTTATTCAAAAATTCCTCGACGCTATTTTTTGTGCAAGTAGTCAATTACCTTGTACCCCTAATAACACTGAGCGTGCTAACCAAAAACCTGGGCTACGCATCCTATTCAATCTTGGCATTTGCTCTAGGTGTCGCAGTCGTCGGTAACGTTATTACGGACTACGGGTTTTATCTCTCGGCCACCGAGCGCGTTGCGCGTTATCGCAAGTACCCCACCATATTGGCAATCAACCTGGGCAGTGTACTCACCTGTAAACTGCTGCTGTTCATTGCCTATTCGATATTAATTTTCTGCGCCACGCTGACCGTCGATCGGTTCGCGGAATATCAGAGTGAAGTGCTTTACGCATTGTTCCCGGTCTTCACCAATATTCTCTTGCTCAATTGGTTTTTCCAGGGGTTGGAAAAAATGAAACCTATCGCGGTTGTCATGATATCCAGCAAAATATTGTTAGTGGCTATGATTTTTCTTTTAGTAAAATCGAGCGAGGACGTTGTAACAGCGCTGTTGATTCAGGGCTTTACCACTGGCCTGGCTGGAGTTGCCAGCCTTTTGATTGCTATGCACGCCGGGTATTTTCCAGTAGTGCGGCTCCGGCATATTTACGTCACAGCGCGTTGCGGTCTCAGCTATTTCGTTTCTCGTCTGGCATCGTTGACTTATACTGGCATGAACACTCTGCTTCTTGGTGTTTTTGCGGGCATTGGTTCAGTTGGCGCTTATGCGATTGCCGAACAGATCTACAAGGCTCTACAGGGTATTTTCCATCCCATTTATTTTTCGGTCTATCCCTACATGGCAAGTCAGCGAAACTACCGTGTATTCTTTAACGCACTGGCATTGAGTGTCGGTGCAGCGATACTGATCATCCCCTTCGCGCACCTGCTGTACCCTGTCTTTGTAAACCTGGTTACCTCCGAGAGCTTTAGTGCTTCATCAGAGATATTTGACATCTTTTTGCTGATATTCCTGGTCAACCTTATTGGTTCTTTTCTCGGCTATCCATATCTGGTCGCACTGGGAGAAAATCGGCTTGCCAACAAAAGCATACTGCTAGCGGCTCTATTCCATGTGGCTCTTCTATCGTTGGTCTACCTCTTCTACGAAATAACTGCTACAAGCCTTGTTCTAAGCGTACTCGTCACGGAGAGCTTCGTTCTCCTCTATCGGCTGCGATACACTTTAGCCCTTGAATATGAGCGGCGTCGCGCATGAAGGCAATTCGAGGCTTATTCCGCGTACTGAAAAATCTCCTGTTGGCACCGCTCTACGTCTTATCAATCATTTGGCCGAAGGATAACAACCTGTGGGTTTTTGGCGCCTGGATGGGGGCGCGTTACTCGGACAATGCTGCCGCTCTGTTTGAGCACATGCAGTCAGAACACTCTGGCATTGATATCAAATGGATATCCAAAGCAAAGTCACTGGTAAAAGAGCTGAGACAACGTGACATTGATGCCTACTATTATCTTTCCTTTAGGGGAATTTATTATCAGCTTCGCGCGGCAGTAGCGGTCTATACGCATTCCGCCTCCTCAGAATTTTTTGGTCATTGCATTTCAAGTAGCACGCTAAAAGTCAATGTATGGCATGGCACACCCATTAAGCGAATAGGCGCTGATGACGCTATGAGTCAGATGTCTATTTCAGATTTTATTCTGATACGCGTTTTTCGAATCAAGCTGCAACGGAATGACCTGTTTATTGCCAGCTCGGAGCCTGCCGCAAAAATTTATGCTTCAGCCTTCAATCTCGATAAGGGCAAGATCCTCATCACTGGAGAGCCAAGAAGCGACCTTATGCTTAAAGGTTTTGAAAAAAGGAAATATTCAGACAGCTCCAGCTTGAGCATTATTTATGCACCCACTTTCCGTAATGGTGTCGGCAGCACATTCGACTTCTTCGGTGACTTTATTGGGTCACTTGCCATTCTTGAAGAAAAGTTACGTGCTCTAAACACCGTGCTGAGCCTTCGCCTTCATCCGGTTAACGAGTATTCCGCCGAAACCATAGCCGCCCTTGAGAGCTGCCAGTTTATTCAATTGGAACAAACACCTGAGCTCAGCAGCGTTGTAAATAAATACGACTGCCTGCTTACTGACTTTTCCAGCCTGATATTCGACTTTGCCCTACTCGACAAGTCGATCTACTTTCTGACGCTTGATCTGCAGAGCTACCTAACGGGGGATCGCCAGCTTTACGTAAACTTTGAGGATTTCACCAGTGATTATCGAATAGCCGGGTGGCATGATCTGGTTTCACAATTACCTGCGATGACCGAGGCTATTCGCAGTGGTGAAGCCGGCAGTCCGGGTCCTGTTAAGGACTATTCGGTTGCCTTCCGCGATGGCAGAAACTCTGATCGCGTGGTGAAAGGTATTTTGCAGCGGCTGGCGTGAACGTATGCGAGCACAGGGGCGCAAAGGTACAGTGGGCCCGGGCTAACAATCAATCCGAGTCAAACGGCGGCACCCCTCAAGCACTAATTGATAGGCCTCCTCGCCGTATATCTGCTGCACCATTGCGGACATATCCGGAGCCTTGCGCAGCTCATTTCCGCCTTCCATATTTTCTGCCAGATGGAGGGTGATAGCACCGCAGCCGCAGCCCACTTCCAGTAACTTTAAGGCCGGATCAAAATCGAAACCGGAGAGTAGCTGCGCGCGTTTTTTTGGACAAGTGGTATTCACCGGGCCAATCCTTAATGCACTGCTTTAAGTCCAGTGAGGAGGAAGACAGGTCAATCTTGCGCTCGAATACAAGCAGTAAATAGTGTTCGGCGGGACTACCATGTGAGTACGCAAACGAGCTGTGACGCGTAAGCGCCAGATGCCGCAGTCTTCACGGATCAGCTTGTTACTGAGTTTTTCTTTTAAGCCCACGGTGTTTGAATCCTGGTATCTTGACTTTGTGGTGCCACTTAAGCATTTGTTGGCGAGGAACATCAATACGCTGATGCTGATCAGTACTCGAATACTCCTAGCATAGGCTGCCCCTCAATCCCGCAGGCGCTGGTAAAATACCAGAGGTAGGGTATGTAGATAATCAATTCTGCAACATGTACTTTTGCGGTGATGTCCGGGCCCCCTGACCCCTGTAGCAGTGCTTGAGCTATATGCCCAAAGGCGTTAATGAATACACCAACACAAAGTATCTGCGCTACGCGATAGCTCTATCAGCTGTGGGATGGTGATTAGGGCGAGTACCAGCGGCGAACAAATGCCGACGAAGTTCCACGCTATGTTTTTGGTGATTCTGCGATTGTGCTGACTGTCATCCATACTTATAGAGATTCTATCGCCTTAAATCACCAGGCTGTTAAGCCTGCTGTATGACTTCATCGGATCGCTGCATGTGATCCAGCATATAGTAATATCTGTGCCATCTGGTACTGTTTGCTGATGAGCAACCCCACGCTGCATATACTGCTGTCCACTTACAATGGAGAGACTTACCTTGAGGAACTGCTGCTAAGCGTTTTGAGGCAATCCTACTCACCGCTGCAGTTGCATATTCGCGACGATGGCTCAACCGACTCCACGGTGAATATTCTTCAAGCGCATGCGGCTGGAGATGAGCGTATCAGTCTCCAATTGGGGTCCAATATCGGCGTTCAGGCCAGTTTTTACAGTTTACTTGAGTGCGTGGAGGATACTACTGGCGTCTACGCATTTTGTGACCAAGATGATATATGGGATAGCCACAAGCTGGAAGTTGCCATGCGGGCTTTGCTGGCCGCAGAGCGGCCCGATGCGACACTCTATTTTGCCAGACTGAGCTGCGTCAATGCCAATAACCAGCATCTGTATGATAGCGACATACCGCGCGCGCCGGGTATTTTGAATGCTCTTGTCGAGAATTCTGCGATTGGCTGCACCTGCGTATTTGGTAACGCGTTGCGTGCTGAATTTCTGCGCGGTGACCCCGCGCTAATGATTATGCACGACTGGTGGCTGTACCTCTGCGCCGCCAGCAGCGGAGCACTGGTTTATGATGCAGTGCCTCATATCCGTTACCGCCAGCATGCGAATACGGCGACCCCACGTGAACCTGGATTATCGAGGTTGTATAACCGGCTAAGAGGGCTGGTGGCGCGCCTAGGTGATCGCGATGCCGGCTTGGAGTCACTGTTACAAGCCAATCACTTTATGGCAACTTATCCCGAGATTGACCCTCAAATGCGGTCAACGCTCGCTGTACTCAATGACAGTCATGGTATGGCCAGCTTCTTTAAACGGCTGATGTTTGTGTCAAGCACCCGTCTGCACCGCAATAATCGTCTGGAGACTCTGGCCTTGAAATTGGTCATCTTGTGCGATCTATATTGAGCGATCGGTGGCCTTTGAAGCGGTATTGAAATTTGGTAACAGCACGATTGCGCCAGGCTAAGTTATAGAGGTGGTCGTTGTCTGCGCCACTTTCCTGGTGGGTCGCGGGAGGCTTTCTGCGGCACCGGAGCATAAAAATCAATTGTATTTTTCACGCTTGGCAGCAATTCGTTTTGTGGCTGCTGCTGGTTGGTCAGAGCACGCTAAAGCGCTGCACCGTGTGTTGCCGATAGTTTTCTCCGGGCTGGAGCAAAATCGTTGGAAATTTGAACGTCGTTCTTCTGTTGCGAGGTCGAGCCTGGTTTCGCCTCCGGTGTGAAGCGCGCTTGCAGAAGCTGCAACAAAGGTGGCCATGAGTGCGGACAGCAACCTTCTGAAGGAATGCATGATGAGCTTTCTGCCAGGGTGTCGCTGCGCCGAAGACGGGGGGTCTGGGTGTTCGGAGCAATCCGCCAAGGTACTTGCCCATGAAACCAGAGCGCTGAGTCGTGCCGGACTACGATACAAAGTTCTGTTTTCACGTCCAGCTAGTGTCCATACCCTGTTGCCCTATTGGCGTTCTGCACAAGACTACCCCGCCACAGGTTTACGTATGTAAGGGTGATAAACATGAAAAGGAGAAGGTTATGCAAATTACACCAGCTCACAGAGAGCCCGAAAACATCGGTGTGATTATGGATCGCGCATGTGAATACCCGCTACTGAGTGCAGTCGAAGAACGTGATGCGGATGTACGAAAGTGGGCGGCGTTGCGCAGCTGTCAGCGGCTGATGACTGCAGATAAAGCCAGTCGCGACCTGATTGCTGAGCTTTGTGAAAATGTGCAGACGAAGCCACCTACCGTTGAGGACTTTGAATCCAGAGCCATTTTTTTCCAGTTGCGCCGCGACCTGGTAGACATTCTGACTGGTGGTGAGAAGGCGGCTCTGGTGGATTCCTGTGCTGCGACTTTGCGCGCGGAACACCCGCCGGCGCAGTATTTTTCTGCCTTGGAGGGGTTAGAGTGGCCTGCGACGCTGACGGTTGGTGTCGGCGTTATCATGCTGCGTCAGCTGGGCTTTCAATTGAATGACCCTACCGCAGATGCATTACAGCTCTGGTTGCCGCAATGGCGTTCACTACCGGCTCGTGTGGATAGCAAGCTGGCCTGCAATCTGCACTTTTCGGTAATGCGTTATCTCTCTTGCCGTGACCGTCTGGTGGTACATAACACGCGCCTGGCCGTTAAATTGGCGCGCGATAACCAGCAGCGGTCGGTCGCGCTGGCAGATCTGGTGCAAAACGGTATGGCAGGCTTGGTGCGTGCTGCG
Source organism: Candidatus Litorirhabdus singularis (assembly GCF_026262625.1). Taxonomy (GTDB): domain Bacteria; phylum Pseudomonadota; class Gammaproteobacteria; order Pseudomonadales; family Halieaceae; genus Litorirhabdus; species Litorirhabdus singularis. The sequence continues at coordinate 391,192 of NZ_SHNN01000001.1, read as the reverse complement.
GAAAAATATGACTATCGCACCGGGTTTCGTTTCACCACCTACGCCTACAACTGGATTAATCAGTACATCCAGCGCGCCTGTGCCGGCAATGGTAGTTTGATCAAATATCCCGCTCATGTGCAGCAGGAGGTCAATCACCTGCACCGGGTACGCATGGACTATCGCGAGAACAACGGAGTGGAACCGGGCCTGGAGACGCTCGCCAAGTTGGCGCAGATGAGCATCAAGAATGTTGTACGTCTGCGGCAGTTGACCAATATGACTGTGTCCATGGATGAGCCCGTGTTCGATGATAGTGAGGGTTCTCTCGAGGCTATGCTGCCAGACCCTACATCCGAGGTACCCGTAGCTCTTGCGGAACAGCAGATGCTGAACCGGCTTATTGGCAAGCGGCTTGCGCAGCTCACCGAGCTGGAGCAGAAGATTATCCGCGGCCGCTGGGGTCTCGATGGTTATGAAACGCTAACGCTGGCCCAGATGGCAGAGCAGTTGTCTGTGAGTCGTGAATGGGTGCGTCAGGTGGAGAAAACTGCTCTGAGTAAACTCCGGGAAGACCCCAAGCTGATGCAGGCGAGTGAAGAGTTGGCGGAGGGGTGAGCCGGCTCTCAATCTTGAGTTCGCAGGCGCTCCAGCACAAACTTCAGGGCTTGACCACGGTTACCGATTTTCCAGCCCAGCATGATGGGCTCTGCCGCTCTGGGTTCAGTCAGCCGCAGTTCTCGGAGCCGGCCGCGGGCTAGATCGTCAGCGACCTGCTCCCGAGGTACATAGCCGACACCCAGGCCCTGGCGATGGGCTTCAATTTTGGCGGCCATAGAGGGAACGTAAAGCGCACTCTGCTGGCTGAGTAGGCCGCGTGAAAGCGGGGAGACATTGCGGGATGTATCGCTGACGATTACGGCCCGGTGTTGCTGCACTGTTTCGAGACTGATCGGCTGCGGTTGTTGGCACAGAGGGTGTTGCGCTGCAGCGACGAAAACATGTTCCAGCTGCCGCCAAGGCTCACAGCGAATACCTTTATGTCCGGGAACGTCGCCAATGCCGCCGACAATCAGGTCGACGCGATTTTCGATTAACGCCTCCCATGTGCCAGCCAGAACCTCACTCGTGAGTCTGACCTCAATGGTCGGCTGCTCCGCGTGTAGTTGCGCCACCAGCGGCAGGATGTATTGCATGGGCACAATAGTGTCGATAGCAATGCGCAGGCGTGGTTCCCAGCCGGTCGCTATTTGGCGTGTGCCCAGAGCCAGGTCGTCAGCCGCACCCAGCAGGTGACGACCCTGCTCAACCAGGTGTTGACCGGCAGCGGTCAATACGGCGCGACGGCCCTCCTTTTGGAATAGGGTAACGCCGAGGTCCTGTTCCAGCTTCTGTACCGTATAGGAAATTGCAGACGGCACCCGGTTGAGCACAGCGGCGGCTGCGGCATAACTGCCTTTGCGGTCAATGGCGTCAATAACCTCAAGGGCGTCTAATGTCAGGCGTGGATTCATACATCAAAATATTTGAACTAAACGAACTAAAATTACCGCTATTTATATCTGGGGGCAAGAATATACTAACCCCATTGAATTAAATTATTTGAATTTTATGAAAATTGGAGGTTTAAATGGGCTTGTTAGTCGATGGAAAATGGGCAGATCAATGGTATGAGACTGAGGCTAATCAGGGCGAGTTCAAGCGCCAGGACAGCCTTTTCCGCAACTGGATAACTGCTGATGGTAGTGCCGGCCCCAGCGGAGCAGCTGGTTTTAAGGCGGAAGCTGGTCGTTACCACCTATATGTCTCGTTGGCTTGCCCCTGGGCGCACCGCACCCTGATCTTGCGTGAGCTGAAGGGTCTGTCCGACATCATATCAGTGTCGGTGGTAGACGCGTTGATGCTCGACCAGGGCTGGACCTTTTCGGAGGAATACCCCGATCACCTTTACGGGATGGACAAGCTGTTTGAACTCTACAACAAAGCCCGGCCCGGCCTCACCAGTCGCGTCACCGTGCCGGTACTGTGGGACAAACAGAGAGAGACCATAGTCAGCAACGAATCTGCCGAAATTATCCGCATGTTCAACAGCGCCTTTAACGGGGTTACCGGCAATACCAGCGATTATTATCCGATCGAGCTGCGTGCGGAGATCGACGCCCTGAATGAGCTGATTTACCCCACTATCAACAACGGGGTGTACCGAGCTGGCTTCGCCACCTCACAGGAGGCTTACGCCACCGCCTATGGTGAACTGTTTACCGCTTTGGACGAGCTTGAGCAGCGCCTGGAAACCCGGCGCTATTTGACCGGTGACCATATTACCGAGGCCGATTGGCGCCTGTTCACGACCTTGCTGCGTTTTGACCCGGTTTACTTTGGCCACTTCAAGACCAACCGCCAGCGGATAGAGGATTACCCCAATCTGTCGGGGTATGTCCGTGACCTGTTCCAGCAGCCGGGTATCGCGGCCACGGTAGATTTGCCGTATATCAAGCAGCACTACTACGGCAGCCATAAGACTATTAACCCGACCGGTGTGATTCCATTGGGACAGGAAATCGATTTTTCACGCCCGCATGAGCGGGCGTTGTTAGCCAGTGCAGCCACTAGTGCCGCTTGAGGGGAACTGAAAATGACTCAGTACAGAAGCTTGCAACGTGTGATCAACGCTCGTGACACTGCAGACGGTGACGGTGTCAAAATTCGGCGTATTGCCGGTCGTGATGTCAATGCGCAACTGGATCCATTCCTGTTGCTGGATGAAATGAATTCTGAGGACGGAGCCGACTACATTGGCGGCTTTCCGTCGCATCCACATCGCGGCTTTGAAACCATTACCTATATGCTCGATGGCGCCATGCGTCACCGTGATCATCTGGGCAATGAGGGCGTTATCAGTAGCGGCGGAGTGCAGTGGATGACCGCGGGTGCCGGTGTGATCCATTCAGAGATGCCAGAGCAAACTGAGGGCCTCTTGCATGGGTTCCAGTTGTGGCTGAATTTGCCAGCGTCTGAAAAGATGCAGCCTGCCGCCTATCAGGAATACGCCAGCGATCAGATTCCGGTGCTTGAGCTGGGCGGCGGTAGTCGTATTAAAGTGATCGCGGGCGCGGTTCCCCGTGGGGTTACAGTGGTGACGGGGCCCGTTGCAGAAAACACCACGCGTGCAACCTATCTCGACGTAGATCTCCAGGCGGGCGCCAGCTGGGAACTAAAGGTGGACCCCACACAGACGGTGCTATTGTTAGTGTTTGAAGGCTCCACCACCGAGTTGCAGGCCGGTCAGCTGGGCATTTATCACCGCGGCGATGCGCTGGCTGTCAGGGCTTCTGGAGAGGGTGCTCGCGCCCTGTTGTTGGCGGCAACACCGCTGCGGGAGCCGATAGCTCAGTACGGGCCCTTTGTGATGAATACTCAAGCGGAAATCGAGCAGGCTATCAGTGATTATAACGAAGGGCGCTTTGTCGCCTGAGTGCTGCGGTCCGCTGGGCGATCGCGGACGTATAGACTGCAACAGTTGATTAAGCGATAGGTATTTGAGTTTGGTTGCAGAGCTAACCCATTTTATACGGCAGAATCGGCGTCTGGTGGTAATCACCGGAGCAGGGATGTCTGTTCGCAGTGGCATACCCACCTACCGTGATGATCAGGGTAACTGGCTGCGCAGCGATCCGATTAAACATCAGGAATTTATTGATAGTGCGCAGGTACGACAGCGCTACTGGAGTCGCAGCCTGGCGGGTTGGCCGGCGGTACGTAATTCACAGCCGGGTGCGGGTCATAGGTCTCTGGTGCAGCTGGAGCAGGCTGGCTTCATTGACCTGTTGGTGACGCAGAATGTGGATCGGTTGCACCAGCGTGCCGGTCATCGCGAGGTGGTTGATTTGCACGGGCGGCTGGATAATGTGCGCTGCCTGAGTTGTGAGGCGCAGGTCCACCGCGAAGCGTTGCAAGCGCAACTGGAACGCTTCAACCCGAATGTTTCCCGCCAGCCAGGGGCTTTGTTGCCAGATGGCGATGCGGATGTAGCCGCGCATGTGGTCGACCAGTTCAAGGTGCCGGCCTGTGAAGCTTGCGGCGGCGTGCTGATGCCAGATGTGGTGTTTTTTGGTGGTACGGTTCCCAAACAGCGAGTCGCGCAAATCAATGACGCGATTACCGCGGCAGATGGGGTGCTGGCGGTAGGCTCTTCATTGACGGTATTTTCGAGCTTTCGCTTCTGTCGACTGGCAGCGCAGCTGGGCAAACCGCTGGCGCTGCTGAATCGGGGTGAGACGCGTGCTGATGCTATCGCACAGTTAAAAATCGCCGGGGATTGCGATGGCGTACTGGCGCAAGTTGCCGAGGCGCTGATGAGTCCCGCCTGAGTCAGGCGGGTCTGCCACCGTGCGCTAGGCGCTGCGTTTAACGCATTCAAAGTCCTGCCAGACCGGTGCTGACATTTCCTGTACAAAGCGGGAATAGGTCCAGGGCCAGCTGGCGGGTATGCCCCTATGGTCCAGATACCAACTGTTGCAGCCACCTTTGAACCATACGGTCTCTTTCGCTGCGGCCTCACGTTCTGTTTCAAAGCGCTGCATGGCGCTAATGCTGGGAGAAATTTCGTCAGCCTCGCCGGTCACCAGCTTGTCGATAAACTGAGCGATATAGCTCCACTGGTGTTCAGCAATATCGATCAGCGAGAAGTTGCCTACAGGACCGTTGGGGCCGTTGAGCATGAAGAAGTTGGGGAATTCCGGCAGCGTGACCGCCAGGTGAGCTCTGGGGCCGTCCGCCCACAGGGTGTCGAGGTTGGCGCCATTGCGACCCTTGAAACTCATTGGGCGCATGAAGGTGTCAGGGTGAAAACCCGTCGCCAGCACAATAATGTCCAGCTCATGAAGTTCACCGTCGCGGGTGCGAATGCCGTTGGCCTCGATGCGTTCTATGCCTTCTGTGACCAGCGCAGCATTCGGGTGTTGGATGGCCTGATAGTAGTCGGGTGAAAAAATCAGCCGGTAGCACAGCGGTGCGTGGTCCGGGCGCAGTCGTTCGCGTAGTTCGGGGTCGCTGACGCTCTGTTCCAGATTGTTGCGGCAGATATCGCCCATTTCCCGCGCGCCTTCGGACTCCATATCAACGATCGCCATGGTGTAGCGCTCAACACCGCTGTTGTAGATCTCAAACTGCATTGCCTCATGCAGTACTTCAGGGTCCTGAAAGGAGGCGCGCTCGGCCGCAGAAAAGTGCCCGTTCTCTACTGGCATGATCCACTGTGGGTGACGCACGTAGTGTTCGATTTTGGCGGCGGTGCCAGCCAAAGCGGAGATAATCTGCACCCCGGTTGAGCCATTGCCGATGACGCCAATGCGCTTGCCTTCAACGGACACACTGTGGTCCCAGCGGGCGCTATGGAAGCAATCTCCCTGGAAACTGCCAAGCCCTTCGATATCGGGAAATCTGGGTTTGTGTAATACCCCGGTGGCGGCAATCAGAATGTCGGCGCTGTCGGTGTGTCCATCGCTGAAGGTTAGCTGCCAGCGACCGTCGATAAACTCGGCACTGGTGGCCTGCTGGTTAAAGTGTAGTAATTCCTCCAAATCATATTTTTTCACCACATGCTCAAAATAGGCCTGTATCTCTGCCCCTGGAGACAGGTGCCGGGTCCAGTCAGGGTTGCGTTCAAAGGTGTACGTGTAGTGGTGGGAGGGCACGTCGCAGGTGAGCCCCGGGTAGGTGTTCTCGCGCCAGGTGCCGCCGATGCGGTCGGCCTTTTCGTAGATCGCTACCTCGGCGAAACCCGCTTCTTTCAATTTGATGCCGGCCAGAATACCCGCCATGCCGGCGCCGATTACGATCGCTTTTTTGTCGTGTTGTGCCATGTCTTTGGGTCCAGTCGCTGATAGTGGATGGATACCATAATCTGCAACTAGACCTACCAATAGGACTAAAGTGACCGATAACAGTGACATAAGTGTCCAAATCTATCATGCTGCTTATGGCGTTTGATGGGAGCTGGCGACATGTTGAACAATCAGCCCATGGGGCTTAGCGAGGTCCAGCAGACGGCCTTTGCGCCCTTGGTGCAGCTGCTGGAACAGGAACTGGCCGGTATGGGTTTGCATAGTCCGGCTGCCCGGATTCAATCCTTACCCGAGTTCACTCGCTATTATCTTGACGTGGTGCAGCTGCTGGAGGCGCAGGTTGCCGGTGCCGCTGAGCACTCGCCCATGTCCCGTGGCGAGGTTGAGCTAATGTGCCGCAGCACGCTGTCAGCCGTTAATCTGGCCGAAGCGATAGCGATCTGTGAGAGCTTTTGCGCCATGCTGGACCCGCGCGCCGGACGCACCGGGTTGCGTGAGGAGGGTGATAGCGCAACCTTCTATCTAGACTCATTACGTCCTGCCACCACCACTGCCAGTAGCCTGGTGGATATCACGGGCCTGTTTGCCTTCCAACAGCTGTTTCAGTGGCTAACCGGGGTTGAATTGCCGTTGCGCCAGGTTGGTATCGGCGCTATTCAACGCGATGACGTTATCGCTTTTTTGAAATTGTTCCGCGCGCCGGTGTTGGCCGGAGGCACACGCTACACCCTGGTGTTTGACCGCAGCGCACTGGAGCTGCCTGTAGTTCGCAGCCAGGGCGACTTTGCGGAGTTCTTTGCCGTGTTTCCCTGTGGCGTTTTTGAATTTACCGCTAACAGTTTGCCGCAACAGGTCGCGGCGCTGCTGCATGCGGCGATCAGGCAGAGTGAAGCCGTGCCTGGCCAAGCGGCCTTGGCCGCCAGCCTGGGTATACCTTTGTCGACTTTTCGGCGTCATCTGGCGGCGGCCGGTACCTCGTTTCGCGAGATACGTGAACGCTGCCTGCGTGATAATGCCGAGCAGCTGCTGCTGAGAACAGAACTGGCGATTGCTGAGATTGCGGCGCAGTTAGGTTTCAGCGATGCCTCTGCTTTTCGGCGTGCTTTTCGACAGTGGCTTGGTGTCTCGCCGCGAGCCTGGCGTGAAAGCACTGTGGCGGCACAGACCGCTGTATTAACCAGATGAAACGCGCTGATCCCAGTGAGGCCTTGGTAGACCGCGGGCGCTGAGGTTTCTGCAGGTCTGGACTATACTCGGGTCTCAATCAGTCAGGGACCAAGACCATGAAGCCTATTACGCGACGTCAGCTATTACAAACTTCCGCGGCCCTGGTAGCTGCTGCTGCTCTGCCGCGGTTGGCCAGCGCCTATCAAGTGTCGGCTGCTGGCAAAGCGGCTTTGGCAGAGAGCCCTTTAGTGTATATCTCGCCACTTAAATCCGATGGTGAGGAAAGTCGCTGCCACGGAGAGGTCTGGTTTTTTGTCGACGGTGGTGACGTGATTATTTGCAGCGAAACCACAACCTGGAAGGCCACAGCTCAGCGGCAGGGTCTGCAGCAGGCGCGCATTTGGGTCGGCGACTACGGGCCGGTGTGGCGGTCACTGGGCCGCTATCGCAATGCACCGGAGTTTCTGGCACAGGTGTCCGTCGATAGTGCCCCTGCCACCTATCAGCGCCTGATGACTAGCTTTGCCGAGCGTTACCCCGAGGAATGGCCTGGGTGGGAGGAGCGCTTTATGGAGCAGTACGCCGCAGGAACCCGCGTTATTCTGCGCTATCGCCCTGTTGGCGATTGAAACGGTTAGCCGCAGCGACTCTACATTCAGCGCATAATCGGTTAACTTGTCTGTCTTCTGTTTCGATCTTAAGGATAATAAAACATGTCATCGATACCGAGAAAATCATTGTTCCCCAGCGCAGGTGATAGCTGGGAAATTATAGCCGAGCGCGAACTGGGCGGTGGCGGCGAAGAAGCCGTTGGCCAGCTACAGAGCTGGAATTTGCACGTCTTCATGCGGCCGCCAGCAGCGCCGGGGTCGCCTCACGAGCATAATCCCATACTCCCCAGCGACGTTATATTTCTTGAGCCGCCACAGGCCGCATAGGCCAGTGGCTGTTATTGCAGGTGCTGTTATTAACGGTGCAAGAGTCGCCGCAGCGCACGAGGGTCATGCTGAGTTAGTCGTGAATATTCGCTACAGCAACGGTGGTACCAGCGATGTGCCGCTAGGAGCGGTGGCTGCGGAGCTGTTAATGCGCAGTTGCAACGCCACTACACTGGAACAATTGGAAGGGCAGGGCTGGCAGAAGGTACAGGCAGCCCTGATTGAATCTCATAATACTCATAACGAGCGAGAGCAATAATCATGTTGGATATAGTGATCAAAAATGGCCGTATCGTAGACGGCTCAGGTATGCCCGGCTTTGTCGGCGATATTGCGATAAAGGCTGGCAGAATTGTACAGATAGGTAGAGTTGATGCCGCCGCCGAGCGCGTTATTGATGCTGAGGGCAAAATTGTGTCGCCGGGGTTTATTGATCCGCACACTCACTTTGATGCCCAGTTACTGTGGGACGGTTATGCCAAACCGAGCATAGAACATGGTGTGACCACCATAGTGCCGGGCAACTGCTCGCTGTCGCTGGCGCCGCTGCGCGCTGAGCACCGCATGAAATTGGTGGGCATGTTTAATCAAATTGAGGAAATGCCGATCATCGCTTTCGAAAAGGGCGTGGTGTGGAACTGGGAAACCTTCGATGAGTTCTTGCAGCGCATCCAGAGCGATCTCAGTATTAATGTCGCACCACTGGTCGGCCATAGCGCGCTGCGCTTATGGGTAATGGGCGCTGCAGCAGATCAGCGGGCCGCCACTGCGGCCGAGTGCGAGCAGATGCAGGACTTGTTGCGCAGCTGCCTGGAGGCCGGTGCGGTGGGTATGTCCACCAGCTTTGTCGACTTTGATGAAAAAATGCAGCCGGTACCCTGTCGCTATGCCAGTACCGAAGAGCTGGATGCCCTGTGTGCCACACTGGGCGAATTCGGGCGTATTGTTCAAATCGTACATGAGTTTTACGACACTGACCTGACCATTGCTCGCATCGATCAATTGGCGGAGTTGTCACTAAAGCACGGTATTCCCACCACGCTGTCGCCGTTGTTTGTGAATGCCGGTGACTTTGACGGTGTCGACCGTATTATGGCGAGAATTGATCACCAGTTTGAGCGGGGCGCGCGAGTCTGGCTGCAGGTGCAGACTCGGCCTGTCGATATCAGTTTTTGTCTGGAAGTGCCCAGCTTGCTCTTTATAAGGCTACCCAGCTGGTATGGCATTATCCGTTTTGGCAGCCGTGAAGATGTGATCGCCGCGCTGTCCGATGCCGATACCCGTGCGCAACTGATCGCGGAGGCGGCGTCAATGGCTTCTGTATGGGCGCGTTTGCGGCTACGCCAGGTCAGCACCGAGGCCAATCAGGCTCTGGTGGGTAAGACACTGGAAGAGATAGCGGAGCTACGCGGCAGTACCCCGATTGATGTGATGATCGATTTGTCGCTGGAAGAGGACCTGCAGGCGCACTTTCTGGCGGCCGACATGGGCCACAATGATGTTGCCAAGGTCGGTGAGTTGTTGGCCCACCCCCACGTGCATATTGGCGCCAGTGATGGGGGTGCTCATATATTGTCATTCTCCACCTTCGGTGACACCGGGCATCTGTTTCGCCAATTCGTGCGTGACAGCGGGGCCTTGACGCTCGAGCAGGCGGTCAAGAAAATCACTCAGGACACGGCGTTGATCTGGGGTATACCCGAGCGCGGGTTGCTGCAAACCGGTTACGTTGCCGACATTACTATTTTTGATGCGGGCACCATCGACCGTGGTCCCGAGTACTTTAAGCAGGACGTGCCGGGTGATGGCTACCGATATGTGCGTGATGCTGTTGGCATAGACACTGTGATAATTGGCGGTGCAGTCAGCTACCAGCAGGACAGTGGTTATACGCCCGCGAAGGAAGGCGCAGTGCTGCCGGGTCCGGTACAGGCTCTATGACAGGGATTGCACAACGGCGCGTTGCCACCAACGGTATAGAACTCAACATCGCTGAACAGGGCGAAGGCCCGCTGGTATTGTTGCTGCACGGTTTTCCGGAGTCCTGGTACTCTTGGCGGCATCAGTTCGAGCCGCTGGCACAGGCCGGTTATCACGTGGTCGCGCCGGATATGCGTGGCTACGGCAAGAGCGATAAGCCGCAGGCTGTGAGCGCCTACAACCAGGTCGAAGTGGTGAAGGACATTATTGGTTTGATTGCGGCGCTGGGTTACGAGACGGCAGTGGTCATCGGCCACGACTGGGGTGCGCCCACTGCATGGAGCTGCGCGGCACATTATCCCGCCCAGGTTAGCGCGGTAGGGGCCTTGTCCGTGCCGTATGCGCCGCGCGGTGGAGTGCCGCCGCTGGATATGCTCAAGGAAATATTCAAGGGACAGTTCTTCTACCAGCTCTATTTTCAGGAGCCGGGAGTTGCCGAGGCTGAATTCGAGGCTGATATTATCGTGGCGCTGCGCAAATTTTTGCATCTGGCATCGGCGCACGTGGATTTAGAGTCGCTGCCGACCAAGGGGCCCGACGATGATATGTTCACCGGTCTGCACGACCCGGGTGTGCTGCACGACTGGATAACGCCCCAGGACCTTGATTTTTATGTCGAGGAATTCACCCGCAGCGGATTTCGTGGGCCACTAAACTATTATCGAAATCTGAATTTGACCTGGGAGCTTACCGCTGATCTGCCGACCATCATCGAGCAACCCGCTATGTTTGCCGCCGGAGATAAAGACGGGGTGATTATGATGGCGGCGGCGGCGCTAGAAGACATGCCCAAGTATGTGACTGATTTGCGTATCAATGAATTGATACCCGGTGCGGGGCACTGGACCCAGCAGGAAGCCCCCGCTGCGGTCAATGAGATATTACTCAGGTTCTTAAAAGAGGTCGCTTAGTTAATGGTCGAGTCTCCAGCTCAAGTGGAAAGGGTAGCTATAGCGGGCGCTGGTATTTGCGGTCTGTGTGTCAGTCTGGCTCTGGCACAGCAAGGCCACAGCGTGACCATATTTGAGCGTGACGAAACTCTGCCTGATGGCAGCGGTGATCATGCCTTTTATCACTGGCAGCGACGCGGCGCGGCGCAGTTTCGTCATCCTCACGCGTTTTTAGGTTTGATGTGTAACCTACTGCAAGATCACTACCCTGACCTGCTGGAGGAGCTCTATCAGGCCGGCGCCCGGCGCATTGACCTGATTGATATGCTCAGGCCGGAATTGCTGCCGCAGTATCAGCCCCAGCCCGGTGACGAAAAGCTATGGATACTCATGTGTCGACGCGCCATCGTTGAAACTGTGCTGCGGCGTTATGTGCAGCGTCTGACCAATGTGACTGTTCTCAGCGATACCACGGTACTGGGCTTTATCAGTGATGAAGCTGCTGATGGTCTGTTGGTACTGCGCGGCCTGGAATATAGTCAGGGAGGCCAGCAGAACACGTTTGCGGCTGATATTGTGATAGACGCCAGCGGTCGTGGTAGTCGTTTTCCTCGCTGGTTCAAAGCTCTGGATGTCGATGTGGAAGAAACCCGCGACGATGCCGAGATCGTTTATTTTACCCGGCACTACCGGCTCAATCCGGGCTGCGAGGAGCCGCCCCGGCATGGTGAAGAACCCGCTGCTGGTGATTTGGCTTATCTTAAGTATGGTGTTTTCCCCGGTGATGATGGCAATTTTGCGGTGATTCTTTGTCTGCCATTGGCGGAGACTGAGCTGCGCCATGCGGTGCGTTTTGGTGAAGGTTTCGATGCCATTGCCCGCAGTATTCCGGGCATAGCACCTTGGTTAGAGCCTGCGCACATGAACCCGACTACAGAACCCTTTGGGATGGCTGGTATTCAGGCAGTGTGGCGCCATTATGTGTCAGAGGGACGCCCGGTAGCGCTGAATTTCTTCGCGGTGGGCGATGCTGCCATAAGAACCAATCCGCTCTACGGCCGTGGCTGCAGCATTGGCATGCAGCATGCGCACATTCTGGCGGAGGTGATTGCCGGCAGTGATGATTCGGCGCAGCGGGCGACAGAGTTTGCAACGCGCACTGAGGAACAGATTCGGCCCATCTTTAAAAGTAGTCTGGATGAAGACCGCGCCGGCATTAAACGCGCGGTAGCGGCTTACGAGGGACGGTTACTGCATCAACCGCGCTCTTTCAAGAAGTGGTTCGCGCTGGCCTTTGGCGATGCACTGGGCGCTGCCGTCAAACATGATGTGCATGTGGTGCGCGGCGTCATGCGAACCTTTCACCTGCTCGAGAAGCCCGGCGAATTTTTGCGCAGCAAGCGCATTCAGTGGACGGTTTACCGGTATATGCTCAGGGGCCGTAAACGCAATGCGGCAGAGCGGATTGTAGGAGGTCCCGCCCGCCTGGATATGCACGCTCTGGTAGCTGGGTTGGGCTTGCCGGTACAAGACGACAGTGCCAACCCGACTGGCGTTGCTAAATGACGTAAGACTCCCCGGCTGAGCGCACGGTAAGCTCGCCGATAGAGACGCCCCAGGGTTGATTCATGGCGTAAAGAATCTGGTCCGCCACGAACTCCGGCGCAAGCGCAAAATAACCGATGCTTTCCGGATTGGTAGAGGTCTCGTCCAACTCACCACCTAGCATCGCTATAAACTTCTCCAGGTAGCCCTCATAGTTAGCGCCCAGAATACCTGCCAGAGCGGCCGGGTTAATGATACCCGCACCCAAGGCGGTACCCGGGACACCGGTCGGTTTCATGATGGTGACCTTGATCTTGCCCTGGGATTCGACTCTTAGCGACTCTGACAAAAAGTTGACTGCCGCTTTGGTGGCGCCATAGACGCCAGCGCCAGCCACCGGCGCGTTGCCATAGATAGAAGACATATTAATGACATGACCCCGGCCCTGCTCCAGCATTTGATCATGGACGGCGGTGATGCCGTTGAGCACGCCGCGGAAGTTGATATCAATACATTTGTCCCAGGCCGCCGCTGCGTCGGCGTGATCCGCGTAGAAGGCCAGCGGCATAATGCCGGCATTGTTGAGCAAAATGTCGATGCGGCCAAAAGTTGAGACTGCTGCGGCCGCCAACTCCTTCATCTGCTGGCGGTCACTAACGTCGGCTTGCACACCCACAGCGGCGTGACCGGCAGTGGTCAATTCAGCGATCAGCGTATCAAGCCCCGCTGAGTCGATGTCTGATGCGACGATTTTGGCGCCCATCGCAGCGGCTCTCTCGCTAACCAGCTTGCCAAAACCGGCGGCAGCGCCGGTAACAATGATTACTTTGTCGGTGAGATAGTTTGTCATGTCGGTGGAATCACTCCTTTGTATAGGATTTGTTGGCAGCTGTTACGCCGGGGTTGGCTATCGGTGGGTGACGATTATAGGGCCTGTCTGGGGCGCTGCGGAGATTTCTGAACCTGATGCCGATAAAACTTTCCCGCTGGCGCCAAAAGGCTGTCTGATTCTGTGAATAATCCCGTCTCTGGTATGCCTGTTGCACACTATTTAACCACAAAAAAAATAAGGATTTAGTGGTCGCTGCAGCTTCTCCTATCTTAAGTCTCTGATAATGTTAAGATTATTCCGCAGCCAGGCACAGTCCCTTCAATCAGAGGCCGCTTACTGGCGGTCTCTGAATCAGCCCTGAGGCGCGCGTGAAAATAGCTGTATTTACACCCTCCCCGAAGCGCTCATTTTCGTGTACACTCGCGCCCTCTTTTTTTCCCCAGTCACCAAACGATTGAGAAGCACAATGTCTGACTTATCGCTGTACAGAAATATAGGTATCTTTGCCCACGTTGACGCCGGCAAGACCACCACCACTGAGCGTATCCTGAAGCTCACCGGTAAGATTCACAAGACCGGTGAAGTGCACGATGGTGCAGCAACCACAGATTTCATGGAGCAGGAGCAAGAGCGCGGCATCACCATTCAGTCTGCAGCGACCACCTGTTTCTGGAAGGACCATCGCCTGAACATCATTGATACCCCCGGACACGTTGACTTTACTATCGAAGTGTACCGTTCGCTGAAAGTACTCGACGGCGGCGTGGGTGTGTTCTGTGGTTCTGGCGGCGTTGAGCCACAGTCAGAGACCAACTGGCGTTACGCTAACGAATCTGAAGTAGCGCGTATTATTTTTGTTAACAAGCTCGACCGCGTCGGCGCTGACTTCCTGCGCGTTGTTGATCAGGTAGAGAACGTACTGGCTGCCAACCCGCTGGTTATGGTGCTGCCTATTGGCGTGGAAGATGACTTCATCGGCGTGGTCGATCTGCTGACCCGTAAAGCCCACGTCTGGCCTGATCCGGGTAACCCCGAGAAGTTTGATATTACCGATGTCCCCGAAGACATGGTGGATCTGGTAGAAGAGTGGCGTGAAAAGCTGATTGAAAAGGCGGTCGAGCAGGATGACGACATCATGGAGGCTTACCTCGACGGTAACGAGCCTTCAATAGATCAAATCAAGCACTGCATTCGCGAAGGCACCCGCAAGCTGGACTTCTTCCCTACCTACTGTGGTTCGGCGTTCAAGGACAAGGGCGTACAGTTGATACTGGACGCGGTTGTCGATTACTTGCCGACACCTACAGAAGTCGATCCCCAGCCACTGACTGATGAAGAAGGTGAGGCTACCGGTGAAGTAGCGCTTGTATCTGTTGATGAGCCTTTGCGCGCGCTGGCGTTCAAGATCATGGATGACCGCTTTGGTGCACTGACTTTTGTGCGTATTTATTCCGGTACCCTGAACCGCGGCGACACTATTCTTAATTCCTACACGGGCAAGAGCGAGCGTATTGGCCGTATGGTTGAGATGCACGCGAACGATCGTAATGAGTTGGAAAAAGCTCAGGCTGGCGACATTATCGCTATCGTGGGTATGAAGAATGTGCAGACCGGCCACACCCTGTGTGATCCCAAGCACCCCTGTACGCTGGAAGCCATGGTGTTCCCGGAGCCGGTAATTTCGATTGCGGTTGCTCCCAAGGACAAAGCGGGCGCTGAGAAGATGGGTATCGCCATTGGTAAAATGGTTGCTGAAGATCCTTCCTTCCGCGTCGAAACCGATGAGGATTCCGGCGAGACCATCCTTAAAGGCATGGGCGAGCTACACCTGGACGTTAAGGTCGATATTCTCAAGCGTACCTACGGTGTTGAGTTGAATGTAGGTAAGCCTCAGGTTGCCTACCGCGAAACTATCACCATGGAAATCGACGATTCCTACACGCACAAGAAGCAGTCTGGTGGTTCCGGTCAGTTCGGTAAAATCGACTACCGTATCAAGCCAGGCGAGCCCGGCACCGGTTATGCTTTCACCTCGAAAGTTGTCGGCGGTAACGTTCCCAAGGAATTCTTCCCGGCTATTGAGAAGGGTTTCAGGGGCATGATGGCTGAAGGCCCTGTCGCTGGCTTCCCGGTACTGGATGTCGAGATCGAGCTCTACGATGGTGGTTTTCACGCGGTTGACTCATCGGCTATCGCCTTTGAATTGGCGGCAAGAGGCGCCTACCGCCAGTCCATGCCAAAAGCTTCTCCGCAGTTGATTGAGCCGATCATGAAGGTGGACGTGTTCACTCCGGACGATCACGTTGGTGATGTTATTGGTGATTTGAACCGTCGTCGCGGCATGATCAAAGATCAGGACGCGGGTCCTACCGGCGTGCGGATTAAGGCGGATGTGCCGTTATCAGAAATGTTTGGCTATATTGGCCATTTGCGTACCATGACTTCTGGTCGCGGTCAGTTCTCTATGGAATTCTCGCACTACCTGCCGTGTCCGCAGACCGTGTCAGAAACTGTAATTGCTGAAGTTAAGGAGCGCAAAGCTGCTGGTTAAGCTTAGCGTTACTGTGAAAAAGCCGGCTATATGCCGGCTTTTTTGTGCGTGAGTATTACGGCCAGAATCATTGCCCAGGGGGCGGCAATAGCTCGTCCAGATAACCAAACAGGCCGACGGATCCGCCTGTATGCAGGAATACAATATTCTCATCGGGGCCAAACTGCCCCTGCCTGATGAGGTCAATCATGCCTGCCAGTCCCTTGCCGCTGTATACAGGATCAAATAGCAGGCCCTCCAGTTGTGCCAACAGCAAGAGCGCCTCGCGCATGCCATCGGTAGCTATGCCGTAGCCTGGGCCGACATAATCACAGTTGGCGACCACGTCTTCACGACGTACACAGCCGCTGGCACCTATGTAGTCGGCAGTGGCCACGGCCAGGTCATAGACTTTTTCTTCCTGCGCTTGCTGGGCCGCGTTGACGCCAATGCCCAGTACGGGAATACCTGAATGGGTTGCGCGCAGCCCGACAACCAAGCCAGCCTGAGTGCCGGCGCTGCCCGTGGCGTGAATCAGGTGATCGACACGCAGGCTTCGGTCATTGGCCTGCTGCAGCAACTCCATGGCACAGTTGACGTAGCCCAGAGCGCCGATAGGGTTAGAGCCGCCGCCCGGAATAATGTAAGGCTTACGGCCTGTGGCGCTCAGCTTTTCAGCGTGCTCTGCCATTGCCGCGTTCATGTCAGTGGCCTTGGGATGCTGGTGGATTTTGGCGCCGTACATGCGGTCCAGCAGCACGTTGCCGGAGTTCAGGTAGTCCGCGCTGGGTTCCTGCACCCGGTTCTCAAACAGAAGCTCGCAGGCTATACCGACCTTGGCAGCCGCTGCTGCGGTTTGTCGGGCATGATTGGACTGTACTGCGCCCTGAGTGATGATGGTGTCGGCGCCTTGTGCTACGGCGTCAGCCATCAGAAACTCCAGCTTGCGAGTTTTGTTGCCGCCGCTGGCCAGGCCGGTGCAGTCATCTCGCTTTACGTAGATTTGCGGGCCGCCCAGGTGTGCGGTCAGTCGTGGCATGAGCTCCAGTGGTGTCGGCAGGTGGGCAAGGTTAATTCGGGGGAATCGTGATAAATGCATAGTCAGCTCGTTAAGGGAAGTTGTTGCCGGGCCAGCGCTATAGTGCGGGCGACCAGCAGGTCGGTGGATGATAGTAGGGGCAGAGGACTGTTGTCCGCACCCATGAACAACGGTATCTCAGTGCAGCCTGAAATCAGCAAATCGGCGCCTGAGAAGGCAAGGCTGGCTGCCAGTTTTTCTATAGCGCTGCTGATATCGGCGTCGCGCTCGCCGGCTTTTATGCGGTAGACCAGTTCCATGAATGTGGCCAGTTCAGCGTCACTCCACACCACGGGTTCACAATTCGCCTGAATCAGCGCCTGCTGATAAAGCTGCGCCTGCAGGCAACCCTGAGCCGCCATAATGCCCACCCTCGACGCAGAGTGAGTTGACAGTTCATCCATGACGACATCAATAATACTGACGAAGGGGATACTGATCGCCGCGCGAATATCGTCGCTGTAGGCGTGGGCGGTATTGCATACCATGACCAGAAAGTCGGCCCCGGCTTGCTCCAGTCGTTGTGCCATGGCAGCCAGCTCAGGCCCCACGCTGGGCGTCTCGCCTGCTAATGCCTGGTTGCGATTGGGAACTTTTGGGTTGTGATCGATCAACAGGCGAATGTGGTCCTGATCGCAGCTGGCATCAGTCGCAGCGATGACCTTGGCCATAAAATCTACGGTGGCTTCAGGGCCGAGTCCGCCGAGTACGCCGGCGGTAAGGTCTGTACCGGGTCCCATATTCACTCTCTCCGGGTTGCCTGAATCAGGTTGGGGAGTATGCATGATAGAACCTGGCTTCGATAGCGAGACTCATTGCGGCAGACCGATATTGAGTTTCTGTTGATGAGCTACGGCGTGTACCAGATAGGTGACGACCAGGCGCGCTCCTGAATGGTCGCGGGCACGTCTGCAAGCAGGGGTAGACCGGCGCGCACGGCGTCGTAGGTAGTCCAGCGAGGCGTTGGTATCTCTATTACGCGGGCATAGTACAGGGCTGGAATCTCTGGATCGAACTCGGGATCCTGCCAGACGGTCGCCAATTGGGCGGAGCCTATCGTATTGCGGTAGGTCGCTGTGGCGAGATCTACGGTATTACCGAGCGCCGGTAGCTTGCCGCTTCCAGTCGGCTCGCGAACACCCGCCCAGACCACATCAAATACCTGGTCGTGGAGCTCGCCGGAGGCGTCCACCCAACCTTTGACGATCTGAATTCTGTCCAGATTGGCGCCCAAGGCGTCCTTGTTTGCCATGACTACGAAGCGTGGCGCTTTACCGCGGGGTGCGTCTTGCATGCTGCCGCCCATGGGTACGCCACCACGATAGGCCTTCTTGACCACGTCGGCGCGGGTGTGGATATCATCGGCGTAACGCCAGCCGCCAAAAAAGCGCAGCGCCATGCGTGGGCCCGATGTGGCATAGGTCTCACGGGCGTGCATTGCATCCCAGATCGCCTCGCGAGTGTTGCCGGTTGCCCAGACAGCGGTAAGCGAGCCTATGCTGAGATCTTTGCTATCGATCCAGCCGGTAACGCTGCCTTCGCGTCGCGCCTTTACCGAGCCGTCTTCAGGACCGTGCGCACCTACAAAGTTGTCCTCATCGACGTCGCTCATCATGCCATTGTGACTGTCGGTGCCACCGGTAAAGCCTAGCTTGAACGGGTTTACGCCTAGCTGCTGTTGAAATGCCAGGCCTTTGGTAATACCGCTCCTTACGAAGTTACCCTTGGCAAAGGTCCTGCCGCTGCTGTTTTGGATAGAGTCGGCATTTTCGAAATCAGAGAATTCATCAGCGGCCCAAAACTGGCGGTGCACCTCTGAATTACCTTTCACTTGCATCATTTCGATGGCGCGCTCGAAGTGCTCCCGCATTTGAGCGTATTCAAGGTCGATGGGGTCGCCGCTGGAATCCTGATCCGGGAACATCATGCCTTTGCTGGCGTTGGAGTTGTGCGGAATCGCCAGCCCTCGGATGCCCTCTTGTTCCAACTCCTGTAGCCAGCGCCACAAACCCTCTTCGCGATTTATATCGATATAACTCATAGGTTTTTCAGGGAAGCTGTCGCCGCGAAAAATGACGTTGCGGTGGAGGTTGCCCCCCTTGGGTGCGGCGCTCCATTCGTAGGCGACCAGCGTAGTGAAGACACCGGGCTGATAATGTGCCTCGGCGGCATCCACAGAAATCTGCCAGCCGCTCTTCTCGGTTTCGACGCCAGCGTAAAAGTCGGTATGGCCTGGTTCGTCGCCACGGTTATTGCTGATCACATATTTGAAGAACCACTGTTCTCGCTGTTTGATGTCTTGGAGACCCAGCAGTTGCTGTATCAAGGGGTTGTCGTGTCCCGGCGCGTCGGCGTTGAGTGCGCTATACATTTCGCCGAGATACTCGGCATGGTCGGTCACTGCAGCAAAGTCCAGTGGCCGGCGAACCTTGTGTGGCTGCCCATTGACGATGACGGTCTCTCCTTTGGCAGCGCGGTAGGCATCGGAGGGTGTCTGTCGGGTGCCGCCAATGAAGGCGTCCAGCGAATAAGCGGTGTGCATGTGAGTTTCACCAAAGTAGAGGTTACGCTCCTTGTTCTGTGTCACCTCTGCCAGTGCCGTACCGGCCAGCAATGAAAGGGTCGCCAGCATGAGACTGCTAGTGCGTATGTGCTTGGGCATGGAGTATCACCTCTCTTAGTCTCAGGAATTACAGACGCTACTATAATGAGCCGCAGTAAAGGTAGCTAGTGCACTCATATTGGCTCGAGAAAATCCATTCATCGGACTCAGCTGTATATTCCAAGGTAGACCTGTCCAATATCCTCTTGCTTCCAAAGTAACCCGTGATGAATAAACTAAGTAAGTACACGTTATTGCCTTTTCAAGGTTTGCCTACCGCTAAGTCGCGTTGGACGGTCTATGACCATGTCCGTCTCAAGGCGCCAGCAGATGCCAGCGTGAAACTCAAGACTCAGGAGCGGGCATATACTTCGCCCATCTGGTACTCACCGGCGTCCTGAGAATCCCGTTGTCGTCGCTGGCTGTTTATTTAGCGGCTATGCAAGGGTATTCTGCCGGTCTCATCAACAGTTGGTAACAGACGGAGTTAACCCGATGCGGTTATTCGATAGCAAGCACTATGCACCTTTAGCCGCCCTAGTGGTGCTCGCGCTGCTGTCTGTGTCAGCGCAGGCGCTGGAGTGGCCGCAGGAAGTTAGCATTAAAGATGGTGTCATTGTTATCTACCAGCCGCAGCCCGAGTCGCTGCAGGGCAACGTGCTAAAAAGCCGTGCGGCCATATCGATTGAAGTTGAAGAGGTTGATCATCCGATCTTTGGCGTGATGTGGTTTGACGCCCGCGTTGATACCGATCGCGGTGCGGGCACCGCGTTGGTGCGTGACATCAAAGTGACTAAAGTGGGTTGGCCGGAGTCTACCGATGCCCAGGAGCAACGCTTTACCGCGGTAGTGGAAGCTGCCATGCCAGAAGCCGGGCTTAGTTTTTCCCTGGAGCGCTTGACCGCGAGCCTTAGCACCGCCGAAGTTGAGCAGCGCAGCCTGGAACAGTTGAAGACGGATCCGCCGGTTATTATATTCTCTGATGAGCTGGCGCTGTTGTTGATGTTTGATGGTAAGCCACATTTTTCGGCGATCGAGGGCAGCAGTTACGAGCGTGCATTGAATACCCCGTTTCTGGTTGTGCGCGACAAGAAAAAGGGGCAAAGCTGGATGGGCAGCGGCGCGCAGTGGTTTAGCTCCAGCGATCCTTTAGGCCCCTGGCAGCCCAACGCGAAGCCGCCAGCAGACCTGCTGCAAATGATGCCAGAGGATACTGCTGAAGCAGGCGAGAGTATTAAGGTTGATAAAGTCGTGGTGGCAACCGAAGCCACTGAGCTTATCGCGACCAATGGCAAAGCAGAATGGACAGCGTTGTCTGGCGGTGCCCTGCTTTATGTCAGCAATACCGAGACTCCCTGGTTACGTGAATTAGAAACCGGAAATATGTATGTGCTGTTGTCGGGCCGTTGGTACCGTTCCAAAAGTCAGAAGGGCCCGTGGACATTTGTACGAGCCGATGAATTGCCCGTCAGCTTCAGCGATATTCCGCCCGCATCAGACATAGGCGGGCTGCGAACTTCTGTGGCTGGCACTGAGGAGGCAGAGCAGGCGATGCTCGATGCCGCCATACCCCAGACCACGGCGATCAAACGCGATGAAGCCAGTCTGACGGTGAGCTATGACGGCGAACCCAAGTTCGAAAAGATTAAGGGCACCGAGGTTTCCTATGCGGTTAATACGGGCTCTCAGGTGTTGGCAATCAATGGCCGTTACTATGCGGTCGATGAAGGCGTCTGGTTTACAGCGACTATGGCCAAGGGACCGTGGGTGGTAGCCGATACTATTCCGGATGATGAAATTGGTAAGATTCCCCCTAGCTCTCCGGTCTACAACACGACCTATGTGAAGGTCTATGAGTCGACTCCGGAAATCGTTTACGTGGGCTACACACCCGGATATATGTGGTCATACCCTTATTACGGCGTGCCGGTGTATGGCACCGGCTGGTATTACCCGCCTTACTACGGCGCCTATTACTATCCGCGTCCGCCTACCTGGGGTTTGCATGTGGGCTATAACCCCTGGACCGGTTGGAACTTTGGGGTGACCTGGAGTAATGGCTTTCTCACCCTGGGTATGAGCTTTGGCGGTGGTTGGAACAGTCCCTATCATCGCGGCGGTTGGTATGGGGGCGGATATCGCCGCCCGGTAGTCATTAATACGGGCGATATTAATATTGGTAATTCGGTCAATATTGGCAATCGTGATCGGGTCAATCGGGAACTGGGCGACCGCGGTAATGCGCAGCGGCCCAATATCTATAATCGTGAAGGTAACCGTGCGCGGAACGCTGATAACGCTCTAGCGCGCAGCGAGCTTAAGCGCGCACGTCCTGCCCCTACGCGTGCTAACGATGTGTTTGCGGACCGCAGTGGGAATGTGGCGCGTCGCAACGGCTCGGAGTGGGAGCAGCGCAGTAACGGTCAGTGGCAATCTGATAAAGCCAACGTGGCGCGTGACAAGGCTGCAAATGTTAGTACTCAGCAGGCAGCAAAGGTGCAGTCGCGGGCCCAGCAAATGCCCGACCACAATCGCCAGCAGATCAATCGCAATGAGCTGAATCGATCCTATGATGCGCGTCAGCGCGGTACGCGCCATGAAATGAACCGTTCCGGCATGCGTCAAGGCCGACGTCGATGATACCCATCTTCAGTCCCCGTCAGCTGATGATGACGGGTCTTCTGTGCCTTACAGTCGCAGTTCCCTTGCAGGCTGAGGAAGAATCGCCAGGCGGTTTTGTGCAACGCACTATTAACGGTTTTGAGGACAGTGAGTTCGAATTTCAACGAACGATTTCCAATGCCCCATTTCCGCCGCTAGGATTTGTCAGTGGCGCATCTTACGGTGACGTAGACGTGGAGTCATCCGCCGGCCAGGAACTAACCTACGATGTGCAGCGCTTTTCCACTATGGTGGCGATACCATTCTTGTTGGGCAAGCGCGATGCGGTGTTTGCGGGAGCCTATATGAGTTGGTCAGAGTTTGATGTTAAAGACGATGATCGCAATGACATCAGCGTCGCGAGTATTGGCTTGCCGATGGGCTGGATGCGTCAGCAAAACCCTGACTGGCAGCTGGCGGCATTTGTGATGCCGCTGGGCCACGACAGTGACTTGGATAATAGCGACTGGAGCTGGCAATATCTGGGTGGTGCCTTTGCCCGTTATGTCAGCAGTGAGACGCTGTGGTGGGCGTTTGGCGCATATGCTGATGTGGGTTCCGGTGACAACTTTTACATACCGTATCTTGGCGCATCCTGGGCGATCAATGAACGCTGGACCCTGAGCGCTATCATGCCTTGGCCAGCAGTGATTTACGCACCTA
This sequence comes from Candidatus Litorirhabdus singularis, assembly GCF_026262625.1. Lineage (GTDB taxonomy): Bacteria > Pseudomonadota > Gammaproteobacteria > Pseudomonadales > Halieaceae > Litorirhabdus > Litorirhabdus singularis. The sequence goes on along the minus strand of NZ_SHNN01000001.1, from coordinate 368,481 downwards.
ACCGCGATATTATGTTCCGGCTTGGTGCTGCTCCCTCAGGTGCCTCCTGGTCACTGGATGTGGAGGAGGGCGAAGTGGGGGTAAATCTAGATGCCTGGGACCTTGGTCTTGGCGCTGAGTACCGCGTGTTTGGTAACTTTTGGCTGGGTGCAGATGCAGGTATAGGGGGTTTACGTGGCCTGAGGTTAGTTAATGGCGATGTGGAAGAGCCCGATCTGGATTTCTCCAGCAATGGCTTCGTGAAGCTGAGCTTCAATTTTCGGCCCGCAACCAGACCCTAGGGATTCGCAGCTACTGAACCTCAAAAAAGCGGCACCCCTATGCTAAATCCAGGTTCCTGATAGATCTAAAGCCAGGTTTACCGCGTAATTAGCCACGTAGCCCCGCAATCAGTCTTCCCTTATTCAAACCTTTTGGCGACACCACACGATCGACCAGATACTGGTCATTACAGGAGCATAAATCTTGAAACGCCTGGTTGTACCCACCGTTATCGTAATGGCCGGCTTTGGGTTGGCTGCACTGCTGTTAGCGACGGGGCCCACCTTGAGCCCCCAGCCCGTTCAGGCCCTGATCCCGCTGGTGCGGGTGCAGGTTGTGACGCTGGAGGACGTGGAACTGTCTTCATTGACGCACGGAACCGTAGCACCGCGCACCGAAAGTGAACTCGTGGCGGAAGTGGCGGGGCGTGTTATTAGCGTCAATCCCAATTTGGTCTCGGGCGGATTTTTTGCGGCGGGCGAGGAATTACTGCGAATTGATCCATTGGACTATGAGCTGGCGTTGGAGCAAGCCAAGGCGAATCTTGTGCAGGCAGAAAGTGACTTGGCTAATGCACAGGGCAATTCTAGTCGTTTGGATAGTCTCAGTGAGCGGCAGCTAACCAGCGTGTCACAGCAGGATGATGCGACGAACAGGCTGCGCATCGCCGAGGCTACGTTGCGTTCCTCGCAAGCGCAATTGGCGCGGGCCGAACGTGACCTAACACGTACCCGATTTTTGGCCCCCTTTGAGGGCCGTGTGCGCAGCGAGCGTGTCGATATTGGCCAGTTCGTGAATCGTGGCAATGCTATCGCTGTACTCTATGCCACTGACTATGCCGAAGTGCGCTTACCGATTAACGACGCGGAGTTGGCGATCCTTGATTTACCCCTGGTGCCGGTAGTCGGGGAAGTCTCTACATTAGCGGCGACTAAAGTGACTATTAGTGCACGGTTTGCCGGTGAGGAGCATCATTGGCCTGCACAGATTGTGAGGACCGAAGGTGAGATTGACCCGCTGACCCGGATGATTCATCTGGTGGCGCGCGTTGACGCTCCTTATGCGCGGGTGGCGGGCCGGGCGCCACTGGCAGTGGGATTGTTTGTGAATGCTGAAATACATGGCCGTCTGGCGCAAAATGTTGCGGTGCTGCCTCGCTCCGCCGTGCGCCAGAACGACCGGGTGTTGGTGGTGGATAGCGATAGCCGCCTGCAGTTTCGGTCGGTCTCAGTCATGCGTACGGTCGGCGAACTGGCCTATATAGACAGTGGTCTGGTAGCGGGTGACCGAGTCTGTATCTCGTCACTGGACACTGCGATAGAAGGGATGACTGTGCGCATGGTCGGCGCAGAACCCTTGGACAATAGTGATCAGTCTTTATGAAGGGTGCCATAGCCTGGTTCGCTCACAATCCGGTAGCGGCCAACTTGCTGCTGGGGCTTATTGTTCTGTCTGGGCTAGTGGCTGTGGCAAACATGCCGCAGAAGTCATTTCCCGATATCGATGTACCTGTTATTTCTATCTCAGTACCGTATTTGGGCGCCGCGCCTGAAGAGGTAGAGCAGGGTGTCTGCATTCGCATTGAAGAAGAACTGGAAGGTGTCGAGGGTATTAAGACCATCACTTCCAATGCCAATGAGGGCCTGTGCTCGGTATCCGTGGAGTTGCTTGAAGATGCCGACACCGGCAAGGCTCTGGATGATGTCAAAAACCGGGTCGATGCCATTGATACATTCCCGGTAGAGACCGAAAAACCGATTGTAAACCTGGTTAGTATTGTGCGCACGGTGCTGGATATTGCCGTGATCGGACCGGCGGAAGAGCGAACTCTTAAGGTGATTGGCGAGCAGGTGCGTGACGATATAGCCAAGCTACCCGGGGTCACACAGGTTGAGTTGAGCAATACTCGGCCCTATGAAATTTCCATTGAAGTCTCAGAGGCCTCACTGCGTCGCCACGGGCTTAGCTTTGACGACGTTGCAGGCGCCGTTCGCAGTCGTTCACTCGATCTTCCCGGCGGCTCCATCAAAACTATCGGCGGCGAGATATTGTTGCGCACCCAGGGGCAGGCTTATTGGGGCCGCGATTTCGAGCAACTGATTATACGTACCGCGCCTGATGGTACCCGCCTGTACCTAAGAGATGTCGCCACCATTGTTGATGGTTTTGCCGACACCGACCAGATGCTGCGTTTTGATGGCAGGCCAGCAGCGCTCATACGCGTGTCTCGAATCGGTAATCAGGACATCATGGATATCACTCGGACGGTGCAGGACTATCTCGATACCTCTGCAAGTCGGCTCCCTGAAGGTGTTGAATTGACGGTTTGGAATGACGGCTCCAAGCTGTTGCAAGACCGTCTCGAGACACTATTGGATAGCGCCCGTCAGGGCTTTTTGATGGTGCTGATTGTGCTGGCGCTGTTTCTGCGGCCGCGGCTGGCGTTCTGGGTCAGTGTGGGTGTGCCAGTGGCGTTCCTGGGCGCAATCTTTGCCATCTATATCCTCGGCCTGTCTATCGATGCTATTTCCCTGTTCGGCTTCATTCTGGTACTGGGCATCCTGGTGGATGATGCCATTGTCGTGGGTGAAAAAGTGCACTCAGTGCAGCAGGAAACAGGCGATCTGCTGGAGGGCGCCGTGCTTGGCACTCAACAGGTTTCCTTGCCGGTGATCTTTGGCGTGCTGACAACCGTGGCTACGTTTACGCCTCTGCTGTTGGGCCCGGGTAGTTTTGGGCAGATATTTGGTGTAGTGGCGACCGTGGTGATGTGTTGCCTGGCCTTTTCATTGATTGAATCTCAGCTGATTCTGCCTTCGCACTTGGGGCACAGTAAGTCCGGGAGTCCGTCCAGTGAAGTAGGCCTGTTGATGATCCCGATTGTCGCTATCGCGCTGCTTGAATTTTCATGGGATGTACGCAGCTATATAGGACTTGCTGTGCTCATTATGGTGCTGCTTTACTTGCTGCACTTGGCGGGCGTCGCGCAGCGTGTCGCTGCGTTGCTAGTGAGTTTTCAGCAGCAGATTTCAGCCCGCATAGAGTTATTTATCAGTGTTACTTTCCGCGGCGTGGTGGAGCGTGCGGTTGCAGCTCGTTATGTAGTGATTGCGCTGGCGATGGTGGCTTTTTTATCGGCGGTAGGCATTCTAGGAAGTGGTCGTCTGCCTTTTTCCTTTTTCCCGCCACTGGAGTCGGACCAGGCCATTGCCGCACTGACGATGCCATTGGGCACTCCGGTAGCGGTTACAGATGCGGCGGTGCTGCATCTGGAAAAAACTGCTCAGCTACTGCAGCTAGAGCTGGATAACGAATTTCCTGCGGCTTCTCCGGTAACGCACATCCTGTCAGCGGTAGGTAGTCAGCCCAGCAGTGCTGGCGGCGGTGCAGTGGGTGGCGGTGGTCATCTCGGTGAAGTCACCTTACAGCTAACGCCTAGCCAGTCGCGGAGCATTGACACTCGCACCGTCGCTAATCGTTGGCGCGAGCTTGCAGGCCCTATTCCCGACGCGGTCGAGCTCAAGTTCAGCACGGCGTTTTTTACCGCTGGCAATGCCATTGATATCCAGCTGGCGGGCGCCAATGTGGAGGATTTGCGTATCGTTGCCGCCAAGTTGCGCGAGCAACTCGGAACCTACCCGGGGGTGATCGATATCACTGATTCATTTCGCTCAGGTAAGCAGGAGTTAAAGCTTGATGTGCGACCTTCGGGTGAGGCTTTGGGTCTGTCATTAGAGACTCTGGCGCGGCAGGTACGGCAGGCGTTTTACGGTGAGGAGGCCCAGCGTATCCAACGTGGACGCGATGATGTGCGAGTGATGGTGCGTTATACCGACGCCGAGCGCAGGTCGTTGGCTACTCTCGAGGACATGCGTATCCGCACGCCTGAGGGCGCCGAAGTCCCGTTTCGGACGGTTGCGAGTGCCGAGTTGGGGCGTGGTTATTCAACTATTCGCCGAGCGGATCGGCAGCGTGTTGTGAGCGTGGTGGCAGATGTAGATCGCTCCCAGATTACGGCTAATGAGGTGATTGCGGATCTTGGGGCGGGGTTCATAGAAGAAATTATGCGCGAGTATCCTCGCATTACCTATAGCCTGGAGGGCGAGCAGGCAGAGCAGGGCGAGGCAATTGGCAAACTGGTGCCCATGTTCGGTATTGCCCTGTTCGTGATTTTTGCGTTGTTGGCGGTGCCGCTGCGCTCTTACGTTCAACCGCTGATTATTATGAGCGTGATTCCGTTTGCCTTCGTCGGGGCCATCTGGGGGCACGTGATCATGAAGAACTTTGGTTTGGTAGCCGGCCTCGCTATGCCCTCGATTATGGGCTTTATTGCAGCCTCAGGCGTAGTCGTTAACTCAAGTCTGGTGCTGGTACATCAGATTAATCAAAGCCGCAAACAGGGCGTACATTTTCATGATGCAGTACTGATGGCGGCGCAGTCGCGCTGCAGGCCCATTGTGTTGACGGCATTGACTACGTTCGTCGGTTTGTTGCCGCTGATGTTCAACACCAGTGTGCAGGCACAGTTCCTGGTACCAATGGCTGTCTCGTTGGCGTTTGGCGTGGCGTTCGCAACCGTAGTGACGCTACTGGTTGTGCCTTCAGGTTACATTATTCTTGAGGATCTCAACCGCTTTATGAGTAGGAATAAGTCGGCCTCTGATGGCGACGCGGATGAATTAGTCAGTGAGCAGCAGTAGCCGCATTCAAAGTCTTGTAGGGGAAAGTTAACGACCCCCGAAGGGGTCGCTAGAGGGTATTACTTGTCGCCGGAACCCTTTTCTATTGATTCCATGACGTTATCAAGGTTGAAGCTGCCGGGTTTCTGGCGCGGTGGAAAATCGCGAAAGCTCTGTAGCCATTTACCAACGTAGGCACCCGCTGGGGCGAACATGAACATATGTTCGAACTGCCACTTGCCGTAGCCGATGGCTTCGTGATGGGCGCGCTCAAAAGGATCGCTACGCAGGTTGCCTATCATGGGCATGCGCAGTTGCTCGTAAGGCGCTTGCCAGACGTCCATTCCGTGTGCGTTTTGACGCAGGAAGGTGATCTTCCAGTTATTGAAGCGCAGGGCAGCAACGTTGCCGTCGTCAGTCCAGTAGAGGAACTCTTCGCGCGGCCACTCGGCTTCGCCCTTTAGTGCAGGCAACAGGTTGTAGCCGTCGAGGTGGACTTTGTACTTCTTGCCACCGACCCGCTTACCCTTCAGCAACTCTTCTTTCACATTGGGATTGCCAGCCGCAGCAAGCAGTGTGCTGAACATATCTTCGTGTGAAGCAATTTCGTTGTTGACCGTACCGGGCTCGATCACGCCAGGCCAGCGCATGTGAGTCGGCACCCGAAAACCGCCTTCCCACTGTGTGGCCTTTTCACCGGCGAACATGGTGCTGCCGCCGTCTGGCCAGGTAAACACTTCTGCACCGTTGTCGGTTGAGTACATAACAATGGTGTTGTCGGCTATGCCGAGCTCGTCAAGCTTCGCCAGCAATTGACCGACGTGGCCGTCATGTTCAACCATGCCGTCGGCATAGACGCCGAGTCCGGTCTTGCCTTCAGACTCAGGCTTGAGGTGCGTCCACACGTGCATGCGGGTGCTGTTCCACCAGACGAAAAAAGGCTTGTCGTCGGCGACTGCCTTGTCCATAAACTTCAGCGCTCTGGCAGTGACTTCCTCGTCGACGGTTTCCATGCGCTTCTTGGTCAGCGGACCGGTATCGTCGATCTTGCCGTCGGCAAAGCTGTGAATGACTCCGCGTGGCCCAAATTGCTTGGCGAATTCTGGATCTTTGGGGTAGTCGGGAAGCTCTGGTTCCTCCTCTGCGTTCAGGTGGTAAAGGTTGCCGAAAAACTCATCGAAACCATGAGCAGTGGGCAGCATCTCATCCCTGTCTCCGAGGTGGTTTTTGCCGAACTGACCCGTTGTATAGCCCTGCTCTTTCAGCAGCGTGGCAATGGTGGGGTCCTCTTTCTGCATGCCTTCTGGGGCGCCAGGAAGCCCTACCTTGGTGAGACCGGTGCGCATCGGTGACTGGCCCGTGATGAACGCGGCGCGTCCGGCGGTGCAGCTCTGTTGGCCATACCAATCGGTGAACACAGCGCCCTCGGCTGCGATACGGTCGATATTAGGCGTCTTGTAGCCCATCATTCCCATGTTGTAAGAGCTGACGTTGAACTGGCCAATATCGTCACCCCAGATGATGAGGATGTTGGGTTTATCTGCGGCGAAAGCCGCAGAGCTGAGTAATAGCAGACACAGGCCGCAGAGCCTGGTTCCAAATTGTTTACTTGTCACCATGGGTAAATCCTTTATTGAATTATGTGTAAGGAACGTGCGCTACTTCTACTCAGGATAGCGCAAATTAGTAAAAGACTTGGGTATCTCGAAGGATATTTCTCGATATGCGGCCGAATATCACGTTGTCTTCAGCTTTGACGATATTCACAGGCTAGAGTTTCTGTAGTCTCGTGGAGACATCCCAGTCCACCGCCGGAACGCACGACTGAAACTGGTAGGGTCGGGGTAGCCCACAGCGGAGCCTACATCGGCAACACTCAAGTCAGTGTTTCTGAGTTTTCGGCAGGCTTGCTGCAGACGCCAATCATCAAGTAGTTGAGCCAACGTTGTGCTACGGGGCTTGAGGCTCTCGTTTATTTCCCTAAGCGGGCTATCGATCCTATTGGCCGCTGCTTCAGCTGTCATGCCAGGCGTATCCAGATATGGATGCAGCGCCGATCTAAGAAACTCTACCAGACGCCCGGCCGTTTCAAACTCAACGCTATTGGGCTTAGCAAAATGGGATGAGCTACCTTTAGGAAGCAGCCAAATTGTTGGAAAGCTAATTGTGCACTTACTGGGCAATTGGGTCTGCACCAACTTGCTGCCGGTATCGTGGGGAACGGCGCTTAAATCGGCCAGCTCGGCGGAGACTTCTGTCTGGTCCCAGTGTTGCTTCACAAAGCCCTTCAGGAGTGACGAGAGCGCGCCAAAAAAGAATGCGTCTGTGTGGGGAGAAGGGTTTGATTTATAAAGTCGCAGCTCGGTAAAGCTGGCATAGGCGCCTGGAATTTGTAATTCAAAGCGGCTGGCGGAGGCGAGATTTTCTGCCGACAGCGCCATCTCAGTGAGAAGTTCTGCCAGCGACAGACCTCGTGCGAGCTGTTCCGAGAACATGGGATACTGGTTGTGGTCAAGTTGCCATCCGACACGCCAACAAAAGCCAGGGTCGCCAGACGCATCGGTTGCGCTGCGTAAAAAAGGGTGAACTTGTTGGGCGGAAATCATCCCTGTGTCATTCATAACACTGCTTCGGGTCAACCTGTGCTGTTCCAGTAGAATATCCGTATCCATTTTGTGCTTATCCATCGCGAGTACGAATGGCAACAACAGTGCGGGGCGCATTATTTGGATGGAGTACTGATTTTGCCGCACAGGACTTTCCCTTTAGCTTCTTCCCTATCAAATATGATTACAATTATGCAAAGTTATAGCAACAGCAAGGGCGCGTTCGATTAGGATAAGCGTCAAATATGCCTCTTAATTTGTAGTCGCCCTAGCGATGCGGAGAACAATGATGATTGAAAACCTCTACGGACGAACCAGGAAGCTTTTGACGGCAGTGACCATGATTACTAGTGTCGCTATGTTAGCCGGTGCGGCCACTGCAGAAGAGAGTAAGCTGGCTCAGGTCTTGTTCAACAACGTCACTATATTTGACGGTAAGAGCCGTAAACTGTCGCCGAACATGAACGTATTGGTTGAAGCGAACATGATCAAGACGATTTCCAAGTCCAGCATTTCAGCAGGAGAGGCTACCGTCATCGATGGTGAGGGTCGGACCTTGATGCCAGGAATGATCGAGAACCACGCTCACCTGATGCTTATGGGTCCTTCGTTGCCGGCGATGGAGAGCATGACGACCTGGGAAGACTTCGCTATTCATGGCACGAAGATGGCTGAAATGTACTTGAACCAGGGCTTCACCACCGTTCGTGATGCCGGGGGCGGCAATGCCGGCCTGCAACGAGCGATTAACAGCGGCATGATTTCCGGTCCCCGTTACTATCCCTCTGCCGCGTTCATTGGTGGCCGTGGTGGTCACGCCGACTTTGCTAATTACACCGCGCCGATTGGGGAGAGTTCAAACATGTCGCGTTTGAACATGGCCGTTGAAGCCGATGGTCGTGATGAGGTGCTAAAGGTTGCCAGGAACAACTTCCGAATGGGGGCCTCTCAACTGAAGGTGATGCAGTCAGGGGGCGTAGTTTCGGCATTTGACCCCTGGCAGATGGATGGTCGCACGTCTGATGAAATCAGCGCCGCGGTAGAAGTCGCCGAGCAATACGGCACCTATGTTATGGCTCACTCCTACAAGCGCGAGGCGATGGTCGCGGCGCTTGAGGCGGGCGTAAAATCGCTTGAACACGGCTTTATGTATGACTGCAAAATAGGCAAGTTGATGGAAAAAAAGGGGGCGTATATCACTACAAACCTGACCGCATTTATTCCGGGCCTTCTGGATATTCCTGCGGTCAAAAATGTACCAGCTAGTTTCCGTAAGGCTAAAACGGCGCAGCTCGCCTTCGAAGATTACCTGGACAATATGCGTAGCTGCCCGGCTAAGCGCGGTTTTCACACCGACTGCGTTGGGTCAGTGGAATCATGCAATAAGCAGATTCACCATGAACAGTTTCTCAATGGAGATTTCTTTGACAACCACACCGCGCTGGTAGCTATGACTTCAGTCGGTGGTGAAATCGCCGCAATGACCGGAGATTTTATGAACCCATACCCTGATGGCAAGCTGGGTGTTATTGAAGAGGGCGCCTATGCCGATATTCTGCTCATCGACGGCAATCCGCTTGAAGACCTGTCTGTTATCGGCGCACATCCCAAGTGGTTCGACGCGCCAACACCACCGGATAGCCCCGTAGGTATTGTGCTGATTATGAAGGACGGCGTTATCCATAAAAACACTTTGTAGGTTGAGAGCGAACAATGAGCAGTGACCATTCTCGCATCCTATCGGCCTGCTTGCTGGTAGGCGCTTGCATTGTTAATTCGCTGGCGTTGGCTCAGACCTGGGAGCCTTATACCGGCGAGAACAAGCTACGCGCCTTGATGTCCGATGCCGTTATGGAGGGGTCACTGCCGGCAAGCGTTTCAGCCACCGCCAGATACTATGCGGACGGCACCGCAGAGTTGAAAGCCTGGGGAGAAACTATTGGTCGTCCCTGGAAGTTAGGTGCTGAGATAAACTACTATGTTGACCAGCCCGACGCCTTTGGCCCGCAAAGGATGTTCGGCATCAATGTCACCCCTGTGGTGGAAAACGTCTTTGCGCGTATGTTTCAGTAGTTGAGCTAGAGTTCTTTGACTCGGTGTTACAGGCGTACTTAATGTTTCCAGGAACCACCGCAAGTCCATAACAGGACATCAGTTAAAGTGAGCTGAAACGCTCGTCATCAATATTTACGGACAGAAAACAATGAGAACTACACTGAAGGCGGCGTTTTTAGCGGTTCTGTTAGCGTTAAGCCCCGTAGCGCAGTCGGAAGGTCGGCCTGGCTTCGGTGGGCCAGATTCAGTAGAGCAGATCATCGAGACTGATCGTACAGAAAAGGGCGAATTCTACAGTGGCGAGGTTTTTGGGCCTCTGGAGCAATGGCAGGCCCGAATGAAAGAGGAACATGGCTTCAGCCTTGGCATGGATTACTCTGCGGTTACGGTGGGTGCCAGTGAATCCTTACCAGGGGCAGATGATTCTGCCAGTGGCGGCATGTTGCGGTTTTACGGCAGCTGGAACCTTACCGGTGATGGTGAATCGACTTCTGGCGGCCTGGTCTACAAGCTGGAGCATCGGCACGGATATAGTGATCTGGCGCCCAGTGAGTTCTATCTCGGTAGCGTCGGCTATGCTGGCCTGACCGCGCCGCCGTTCAGTGACCAGGAAACCCGTTTCACCAACCTTTATTGGCGCCAAAGTCTCAATAGTGGGCGCACGGTGGTGCTCGGCGGCTTTCTCGATGCCACAGATTTCTTTGACGTCTACGGTATGGCCAGTCCCTGGCTACACTTTATGAACCTCACATTTTCAACGGGCGCAGCGGCAACAGATCTGCCCAATGATGCAGCAATGGGCGTGGCTGCCGGACACTTGTTTGATAACAATGTGTATGTGATTGGTAGCGTGGTAGACCGCAACTCTGACCCCACCGACATCAGTGAAGGGTTTGATACTTTTTTTGGTGATAACGAGTATTTCTACAGTGTTGAAATAGGCCATACCAGTTCTCATTCACGCATTGCTTTGGACAATGTCCATATTGCCTTTTGGCAGGCTGATGCTCGCGAGGAAGTGGGTGCACCCGAGGGTTGGGGGGCAAACTTCTCCTGGTCCCGTTATTACAATAATCAGTTCATGCCTTTCATCCGCGCGGGCTATACCGATGAAAGTGGCTCGCTGCTGCAGAAGAGCGTGAGTCTCGGTTTCGGTTACCAACCAGACTCTTCAACTTCCGTGCCGGGTAACTTGTTCGGCGCCGCTGTAAACTGGGGTGAAGTGAATGAGGAGTCTTTTGGATCCGGCCTTGATGATCAGTACACGGCTGAAATGTTCTATCGCTGGCAGACGACGAAAAAGCTGGCGCTCACATTAGATTTTCAGTATCTGAAGGATCCTGCCCTCAACCAGGATGCGAGTAACGTTTATGTTTGGTCTTTACGAGGACGATTCGCACTCTAAATGATTTCCTGCTTGCGGCTTGCATTGCTCAAGCGGTTTTATGTTTTGCGAATCCAACTAAATACTCATTCTGGTTGGTTGCGGTTTACGCGGGCGTAAGCTTTGACTTTTGCTCGGTGTCATCGCAGTGTGGAGGTCGGCGCGTAATGAATACGCTGCGCGACCTTGATGTCATGTTCCAACTTCCTCCGCCGGTATAAGGATTAGCTTTGTGAACAACACCAAGTTCTTGCGACAGTACCTAATGTCCCTATTCCTGTCTGTCGGGTTGGTTTGGCCTGCCATGGCACAATCGGAAAACACTATTCTGATCAGAAATATCACGCTTCTAGGGCAGGAAGGTGAGAAGGAAAAAGTTGTTGTCAACGTTCTGATCAAGTCATCTGAACTCAATATCATTACTCAAGACACTATTCCACTCGATGCCGCTGATAGCGTTTTTGATGCGCGCGAGGGCACTGTGATGGGCAACTTGAAGCTTGGAGAGCCTGCCAGCTTTCTGGTGCTGGATGGCGACCCTTCTGAGAACGTAGAACTGTTGCTCGACACCAAGACACATACTCTTTTTGCTATTCATGACGGCACTGTTTTGAAAAATACACTACGGCCTATAACGGACGAATCGCCGGCCGAGCGTGAGCGCAAGCAAGCGGGTTGGCTCGCCTACACGGCACCTCCTCTGGCCGTGCCTTTGAACTATAGGGATGATCGCCGCTGGAACAAGTTTAATACCAAGTATGTGTCAGGGATTTTTACTGGTGCGATCGTGCTTGATAGACAGAGTTGGACGAATCAGGACGGCGAGAGCCGCTCTCAGGTAGGCGACCTCAAGAGTTTTGAAGGAGGCGAAATAAGAGGCTTGAGATTCGGCGGCGTAGGCACTTTGAATTTTCCAAAGCCCTGGGTGTGGACTGTATTTGGAGCCACTCACGCGTTTGACCAGGGCTTTGACTCTATTGAGTCAGATGACTATACGCTGTTTGATTTGCGTCTGGATATTCCGCTCTGGGACAAAACCAGTTTTAGTATAGGTAAGCAGAAAGAGCCTATTTCGATGGAGCGCTTGATGGCACTCGGTCATGGCCCCTTGGGCGAACGTGCAGCTGTATCAGATGCGCTGCTGCCGTCGAGAAATGTGGGGGTTGTTATGGCGGGCACGTTGTTGAATGATCGCATGACGCTAGCGGGAGGGGCGTTCAATAATTGGCTGGATAAGGATCAACCCAGTTCATTCGATGACAATTCCACACAGTTGGTAGGCCGCGCCACGTGGGTGCCGGTGCAGTCGGCCAATGAGAGCACGCTACTGCATCTGGGGCTAGGGTTGCGTGACTCAGACGGCAAGGAAGGGTTTGTGACGCAGACAGGTCCAGAAATCAATCAAGCACCCGACTATGTTGCCAGCGATTTTTTTGATGTCGACGGCATGATGACTTACCAGGCGGAGGCGTCCCTGCGCTCCGGACCTTTCTGGTTGCATGGTGAATATGCGCGTACGGATCTTGATGACCCCGTGCTGGGAGATTCCAGTATTGATGGTTATCACGTTACCGCCTCGTGGATACTGACGGGCGAAGTAAGAGACTACAACAAGCGCACCGGTACTTTCAGGCCAATTGCGGTAGCCCGTTCGGTGAAGCAGAACGGCTGGGGTGCCTGGGAAGTCAGTACCCGCTTTAGCACGCTAGACATGAGTGAGGTGCCTGATCCTGCTGGGCTGGATGCCGGGGAGATGGATGTCTGGTCGCTGGGTTTGAACTGGTGGTTGACGCCGTATTTCAACTTCAATGTAAACTACCGCTACATAGAGCTCGACCGTTTCGGCGAGCAGGGAACCAGCCAGGGTTTTACAACGAGACTTATGTTGATTCTGGAGTAGCGCTGGTGCGAGTTTACATTCAAATGGTAAATACGGCGCGTAGTCCCGCTATCCAGAGTTGGTTGTGATGCTGGTCGCGGGCTGGGTTGATTAATAGTTGCAGGTCTGGGGTTAATGTGAAGTTTGGCGTGAGCTGAAGCTTGTAGGAAGTTTCCAGCACCCATTCATCGTCGAGTTCTGCACTGACCGCATTTTCCGCTGCGAACCCGGCACCGGTCGTTGCCAACATTGGCGTGGTTTTGAGAAGTCGTAGGGCGCCGATCTCCGTATTCGGATTGATATGCAATCACCAAGAATACAAGCCCACAACGAGGAAGTTGGCACTAACCCACTCTTCTCTCCACGCCAGCCCAGTAGGGCTCGCGCAGGTCCTTTTTCAATATTTTGCCGGATGCATTGCGAGGTACCAACTCGATAAACTCAAAGGCCCTGGGCACTTTGTAGCCCGCCAGTCGTTCGCGGCAGAACGCGATCAGCGCATCTTTATCCAGCGCACCGCCATCGCGAGTTTGCACAAAGGCCAGAATGGCTTCGCCGTATTTTTCATCGGGTATGCCGATGACCGCGGCATCGATAATATCCGGGTGATCAAACAGCGCGTTTTCTACTTCTTTGGGGTAGATGTTCTCGCCGCCGCTGACAATCATGTCCTTAATGCGATCCTGAATATAAATAAAACCCTCTGCATCCATGCGCGCGGCATCGCCGGTATAAAGCCAGCCATCAACCAATGTCTTTGCGGTTGCCTCAGGCAGGTTCCAGTACTGCAACATAACCTGGGGTCCTTTAACCGCTATTTCGCCGACGGTGCCCACAGGAACCTCCTGCAAATTCGCGTCGACAATGCGCACCTGGGTTCCTGCGGCGGCTCTGCCGCAAGACAGCAGCAAATGCGGCTCACCGTTTATGGCGCGCTGGTGGGCAGCGTGAGATAACTGTGTGGCGCAGGCAGTGGTCTCGGTCATACCGAAAACCTGCTGGAACTTGCAACCAAATACTTTCATCGCTTGCTTCAGTGTTTCTTCTGCAATGGGACTGGCGCCGTAAGCCATGGTGCGTAGAAGAGGAAAGTCCCTTTGGTTGATATCCGGAACTGCCACCAGGCAGGCCTGAATCATTGCCGGCACCAGGGTGGCGTTGGTGACGCCTTCATTCTCTATGCTGTCGACAACTGCCACCGGGTCAAACTCGCGGTGCACAATGATACTGCCGCCGGCGGAAACCACACATTTAATACTGATGCCCGCCGCTGCGTGATAAAAAGGCAACGGGATTACTGTTCGCGTATCACTTATACGCATATCAAACATCAGTGAAATAACTCGAGTGTTGGTCTCTATTGCGTATTGGGTTAGCACGGCGCCCTTGGGTAGCCCCGTGGTGCCGGAGGTGTACATTTGATACAGCTCATCTTCCGGTCTTATATCATGCTCCGGGTTATGCTCCGCTTGCCCCTTTAGCCAGTTTTCATAATTCTCCCAGCCTTCGATATCCCCATCCAGGCAAATAAAGTGCTCTATGTTCTGCAGTTGGTCACGAACCTTGTCGATGCCGGCGCAGAACTCTGCTTCTGCTACCAGCACGCGCGCCGTGCAATCGTTGAGAATATACGCCCACTCGGGCGGCGCCAGGCGATAGTTAAGTGGAGTAGGTACCACACCGACCTTTGAGGCGGCAAAAAATAGCAGCGCAAAATCAATACTGTTCTTGCCGATCCAGGCCAGACGATCGCCCTTGCCGAGACTTTTGCTGCCGAAGGCGTGCGCCATGCGGTTGCAGTGTGCGTTTGCTGCGCTGTAATCGAGCTTTCTAGCACCCATTTCAATACAGGGGTTGCTAGCGGTTTCGCGGCCAAAAAATTCCATAAAGTGGTGCAGTAGCATACCCGTTCTCCAGTTTTTATTATCAACTGAGCATAGCGCCATATCCCGGCTTTCGCACGTTATCAGTTCTATAAAACTGTTCTCCGGCGCATGAGAGGGTTCAGGCAGTGAACCGCGGGTGCTAAATTATTGCTGAGCAAGCAAAAACATTTTTGGTAGCCGGTTGATGCTAAGCTGGCACTAAGCGCAGGGAGAAAACAGAGAATGAAAAAGGTACCTATTATCGACTTACGTGCGGTAGACGAGCCAGGGCAAATAGCAGCCTTGGATGCGGCCTGCAGGGATCACGGCTTCTTTCTGGTGTCCGGGCATGGCGCCGATGACGCCATCGGACGAATGTGGCAGCAGGCGAGCGACTTCTTCTCCCGGCCGCGCTCCGAGCTGCGTAAGATTGAGCGCACGGCGGAAAAGCCGTTGGGCTACTTTGATCGGGAGCTCACCAAGCGCAAGCGCGACCTTAAGCAGGTGTTCGATTTTACCCGCCCGTTGACTGACGAGTCTGGATACAACCAGTGGCCCGAAGAAATGGCGGCGTTCCGCCAGGGCATGAGCGACTACCACGAAGCCATGGGCACAGTAGCGGTGCAGGTCATGGCGCTGCTACATCGAGCGCTGGGCATAGACGCGGAGCCCATGTGCGGTGACCCGGATACCAGCACCGCTCGCCTGAACTATTACCCGGTAGACGACCCCCTCAGTGGAGAAGAGCAGGCGATCAACACGGAGCTGGGAGATATGGCGCTTCACCATCACACAGACCCCGGTCTCGTGACACTGTTGGTACAGGACGACACTGGCGGGCTACAGACTCTCTCCACAGATCACGGCTGGATCGATGTGCCGCCACGCGAGGGAACTATCATTGTGAACCTCGGCGACTCCGTGCAGGCCTGGAGTAACGACATCTACAAGGCCGCCGTGCACCGCGTGCTACCCATGACAGAGCGCGCTCGAATGAGTACGCCGTACTTCTACCATCCCGCTCGCGATGCCATCATCGAACCACACCCCCAGTTGGCGCTAGGGCAACCGCACTACCGCCCGTTCAGCTGGAGAGAGTTTATACAGAACCGCGTTGACGACAACTATGCAGACCAGGGGAAGGAAGACACCCAAGTGAGCAAATATCGTATCGCATAGCTTGTTGTGAAAACGTCACGTAACGGGTAAGCCTGATTAACCCATCGAGATGCGGAGAGACGGCGCATGAAAGCATGCCGCGCCATTCCGAGAGATTGGCAGAAGAGGTAGCTGATGATCCCCGGGCATTACTGCAACAATCGCCGCGGCTCAGCGTTAAAAATTTACACTATTAGATGTCTGGCAAACCCTGTGCAGTCCAGTAAAGTGGTAAGACGCTTTTAACGGAACAGCTGTTTCCAGGATCGCGATCATGAAATGGTTTCTTCTCCTTATAGTTCTGGCACTGCCCTGCCAGGCCGAAATATTCAAGTGGGTTGATGAAAACGGCAAGACTCATTTTGGCGACCGCGTGCCTGAGCAGTATCAGGAAAAAGCTGACAATGTTGAGGTCAATATACGGCAGCCAACGGCGGCGGAGATTGCTGAAGCCGAACAGCGCAATTCCGCAATGAGTAGTTCCAGGCAGTCGATGGAGAGCAGTAGTCGGTCCACGCGCAGCTCAAAAACAACGGATCGAGACATAGTTAAACAGCATGAAAAGAAGTACGACAGTGACTATGACCGGCAGATGGCCGAGTACAATGCCAGTAAATCATGCTATGCCGGCTGTCAGGTTAGAACGCCAAAGTCGCCTCTTGTGGGAGGCACTTTCCTCGACAATTCCAATTGTGGGCATTGTAAGAGTGTGAAAAAACCCAGTCGATAGACACAATTTTTTGATGACACCACATCCAGTTTGGTAGCGGCTCAAGGCTGAGCGATACTCTGATGCCAAGAGTACTGTGGACAGCGAGCGTTGCATGGGTCAACTATAAGTATTCAATCGGAAGCCAGCGTGGAGTGACGAGTCATATGGATAAAATTGAGGTAAGCGGCCCCAATGCCCAGCAAATAGAATTCTGGAATGGGGAGGCTGGCAGTCACTGGAGCGAGCGCGATGACCAGATGAGCTTGATGCTGAGGCCGCTGGGCGCCGAGGCTATCGCGTTGGCCGCGCCTGATACCGGGGAAGCGGTTCTCGATATCGGTTGTGGCTGCGGCGATACCACGCTTGAGCTGGCTGTCGCTGTTGGCGCAACCGGCCGCGTTGTCGGTGTCGATATTTCTGCTCCTATGCTGGTTACTGCCAATGCAAAGCGCGCGCAACTTCCGGCAGAGCTGGATGGCAATTGTTCGTTTGAACTGGCTGACGCTAGCAGTCATGACTTTACCCCCGCGGTTTTTGATTTGCTCTTTTCCCGATTCGGCGTGATGTTCTTTGCCGACCCCGCTACCGCATTCGCCAATATGCGCGGGGCTTTGAAACCCGGTGGCAGACTGGCGTTTATGTGTTGGGGTCCGGCAGAGCAAAACGACTGGATAATGGTTCCTATGCAAGCTGCAAGAGAGCACCTGCCCGCGCCCGAGCCTGCAGAGCCGAGGGCTCCCGGTCCGTTTGCTTTTGCCGATACCGACTATGTCAGTGAATTTTTGCAAGCCGCCGGTTTTACCAATATCGAGTTTGAGCCCACGCAACCGAACATGAGGATGGGGAACGGTAGCTCTCTGGATAAATCGGTAGAGTTTTTTATGGAGATGGGGCCTGTATCAAGCGGGCTGGTGAATCAACCAGACGCGGTTAGGTCTGCGGTCAGGGAATCTGTTCGAGCGGCGATTGCAGGCAGCTATGTTGATGGCTATGTGGAGCTACAGGGCCAATGCTGGCTAGTGACGGCCAGCAACCCCGGTTAGCCCTCTCCTGATTCGTCCGCAACAGGGGTTGGCAGCAGCATCTCAAAGTCTTCAGCTTGCGGTCAGTTGCGCCGCGCTAAGGCTGGGCCTAGCCCATCTCCGGGTTCTTCTCAGAGGCTGGGCAGCGTGGGTCGACCGGTGACCAGTCTTCGGCGGAGTGGCTCCAGAAACTGGAGTCGATCTTGACCCAGCTGCTGTCATTCAGTGACCCTGCCTTTATAAATCGCAGACCCGGGCTTTCCTCAACGTAACTGATCATCTGGCAGCCACACTCCGGGCAAAATCCCCGGCTTACATGACCACCATCCGTGCCAGTCACCGTATAGAACTTGATATCACCGCGGGACTCAAGCAGTGCGGTCGGCAGTATGATAATGGTAGCTTTGCCACTACCGGTCATCTTCTGGCAGTCCTTGCAATGGCAATGGTGGGCTGAAATGACCTGTGTCTGGTCAAATTTATAACTGTAGCCGCCACACAAGCAGCCACCTGTCGCCATATTTTCCATAAAAGGATCCGTCGTCAGTCTGCGTTAGGGTGGGCAGGCTAGCAAACTATGCCGTGCGATCACAAGTAAACGGGGCGCCAGCCGTTAGCTTGCGCGTTGGCGATTCTGCGCGGGTGACTGGTATCTTCCGCTGCGCAGCTGAAGAATTAGCGCATAGATGTTCATTGCTGTTGTGCACACCACTTGCGTGTCAGTAGTATCGGTAACTCGCCGGGGAGGGTAGTAGTAAACTATGGAGAACAAAGACCTGATAGAGGCCATCAACCAGCTGATGCCTTATGGCAAATACAAGGGGCGCCAGTTACTCGACCTCCCCGAGCCCTACCTGGTGTGGTATCACGGTAAGGGCTTCCCGGCGGGAAAATTAGGCGCGCAGCTGGCGTTAATCTATGAAGTTAAACTTAACGGGCTCGAGGGCATGTTGAGGCGTTTTCAGCAATAATGCATCTTCCGGCGATTTGACAGGAACCCATTCCAATGACTGTGGAAAAGATCTCTGAATCCAAACTCGATATTGGCGCGATAGTCCACTCCAGCGCCGGGATCATTGCGCTGATACTGGGTGGCCTCATGTATTTTTACAGCTGGGCGCTACCCTTTTTTGCCGGCTTGATGATCCTGTCTGCGGTCAGCGCCATTTGGATCTCATGGCGTCAGGACGCCTGGGTGCCGGGCCACTGGCTGGCGATGTTGCCTGTTATAGGCATTGGGCTAGGCTATTTCCTGGCGCCCTGGGGATACACACTGGCCTACGTGTGCCTGTGGCTGGCCTTTATCCATTTTGTTATTCGAGGCATTCAGGCATCCCGGCAGTCTGGTTGAGAGCGGTAGGGATAGACGCCGAGTGGAAAGAGGCCAGGGCGGGGCCATAGAGGTATTACGAATAGTAAATGTCTCGAGTCACAGCGCTACTTTTCTGCGAGCGTTTGCACAAAACCCATAATCTGAGCCACTGTCTCCTGCGGATGAAGAACAAAAGCGGCGACGTGGCTCCCCCATCGTCCTTTGGAGGCGAGCTCGGGGTGGTCAGCGGGCGCCTCTGGTGCCAGCCAAAGCCTGGCCTGAGCGTTCTGCGCCGTCAGCGATTTGGCATAAATGGCGCGCGTCACCGGGTCCTGTGGGTCCTGGATGACCAATATGGGTAGGTCGAGATTTGTCGCCAGCGCTAGCGGCTGCTCGTGACCGTCTGGAAAACCATAGAACCGCACAGCCGCCCAGGCACTGGGTGCCATCAGGGTATGTGGCAGACCGCTTTGCGTCCAAATTGCGCGTTTGATGGCGTCCTGCGTGTTCAGCAAGCTGTCTAATAGAATCAGGCCATCGACATCGGCGCCCTCATGAATAGCCCTGATGGCGGTGGCACCTCCCATAGAAATACCCATTAAGACGACAGGCTGCGTTAGCTGTTGCTGCTTTGCCCAATCCACGAGGGCTTGGGCATCGTAGTGCTCGGTGCGTCCAAACTGAATGCCTTGGTCGTCACTATCAGAGTCACCATGGTTACGCAGATCAATGGCCGCAACGGAAACACCTTGCTCAACCATTGCCTGATAGAACTCCAGACCTTCGAAGAAGCGGCTATCCCGGTTGGAACTTCCGCCATGCAGAAACAGTAACGTTGCCAGCGGCCTGGTGGCAGGCATCCACCAGCCGTGCAGCGTGATGTCTGTGTCGGTGGGGGACAATTGAAAGTTCTCATAGACCACCCCAAGATCAGCAGGCGATGTCTCAAGCGCAGTCCGTGGCGCAAATCTGAGCTGAGCAGGAATCTCCACCAAAACAAAGTAGGCAGTGACGATCAAGGCAAACAAGACGATATAAGAAATGACGCGGTTCATTATACTCCCGGCGAAGCCAACGGAATGTCGCTGTTCAACATTTATGCAATCTCGCCTGCGCGCGATTACATCTGGGCAATCGAGTTAATCTCGATTACCCGGTTAACAATTAAGCGGGTGTGGTGTTTGAGGAAATGGTGCGCCTGGCGCGATTCGAACGCGCGACCCTCGGCTTCGGAGGCCGATACTCTATCCAGCTGAGCTACAGGCGCATTGATCAATCTACTAATAGCACTTCCATTCCGCTGCCTCCGAAGGGCAGCATTCTCACTAGGTGAGCTAGGGAAGGAGGCGGATAATACCTAGGTTGCTGCTATGAGTCCATGCCCGAGCACTGTCAGTGCGCTAGAGATACGGCGCCCAAAGGCGTGCTGCGCCGTCGCGAAATTTGACCGCCAGCGACCGATCGTTGATGTCACTTAACCTCAGCTGGCGGCCGTTGGCGGCTTTATCGGTAAAAATTGTCTTCAGTTGCATTGCCAGATCGCGATCGTAGCATTCCACATTGAACTCAAAGTTCAGGCGCAGGCTGCGCTGGTCCCAGTTGGTGGAACCAATCAGTGACCAGGCATCGTCAACCACTAGCAGTTTGGTGTGATCAAATGGTTCTGGTGTCACGATAATGTTGCAGCCCTTTTCCAGCAGTGGGCCTATTTCTGCTTGAGTCGCCCAGTCCATAATCCGGATGTTGTTGCGTGATGGCAGCAGAATGTTTACCTCAACGCCGCGCATTGCCGTGACCGCCAGTACCTGAGTAAGCGCGGCGGGAGGCAGAAAGTAGGGAGTAATAATGTGCACCGACTCACGTGCCATGCTGAGCGCGCCTACCAGTAGATCACTGAGTTTCTCAAAGTCTTCATCGGGGCCGTGATTGATGCCGCGAGCCCAGGAGTCACCGCAGCGTTCGTTGTTCTGAAACCACGCTTCTCCCTGCAGTGATTCGCCAGTGGCGAAGGCCCAGTCTACGGCGAAGGTCTGCTGCAGATGACTGGCAACCGGCCCGGTCAGCGAAAAGTGAAGGCATTGGGCGGGTGACTTGACGCCGATGTTCAGGCAATGGCCGGCGCGTATGTTGGTGCCGCCGGTGAAGCCATGCACGCCATCGACCACCATGATTTTGCGGTGATTGCGCAGGTTGGCGGTGTTTGGCAGGCGTGGAATGCGGGTGGGCAAGAATAGGGCATGCTTGAGGCCGGCATCGCGCAGTGGCTTGAGAATATTGGGGCTCTTGCTGTAGCGCACGCCCACACCGTCAACCATTACGCGCACTGCTACACCGCGTTTTTGCGCCTCCGCCAGAGCCGTTACAAACTGTATGCCAATGGCATCGTTGTCAAAGATGTAGCTTTGCAGCGAGACTGACTTTTTGGCGCTGGCGATGGCGGCGAGCATTTTGGGGTAGGCTTCATCGCCGTTGACCAGCGGTAGAATAGAATTTCCAGGCAGAATGTAACGCCGCGATAAATGCCGGGACAGTTGAATCATGCTGCCAGCCTGCGGGTGCGCCAGAAATAACTCCTTCTGGACGGTTTCCTGATCCGTCAGGTGTAAGCGCTGCGCGCCACGCCATGCTTTGCGGGTACTGAGCTCTACCGCGCGCCGCTGTATGCGATTGATGCCAAACAGGTAATAGCTAAACGAACCGATGAAAGGTGATAGCCAGGCCAGGCCGATCCAGCCGACAGCGGCTTTGGTGTCGCGTTTCCACAAAATCGCATGGATAGTGACGGCGGTGGACATGCCCACGTATATCCCGGCAATCAAGAGCTGCAGGTTGTCGAGTATCCAGGTGATCAGGAGTGTCATTTTCTGGTGCTCTGCGCCGCTGGGAAACTGCCAGGTCGGATCCTTTACATGGCACACAATTCCGTTCAAGTGCCTGTTTTGATTGTAGCGGCAATGGGTGTTTATTGCCTGCCTTCATTGTGGGTCATCAGTTAAACTAGTGTTGCCCGGGACCGTCCCTGGTTTGACGCGGAGACACAACACATCCTGACTAATGTCCGACAACTAGGTTTTCTGCTTGCCTTTGTCAGCGCGCTGTCGGCACAGCTTGTAGCCGCCGAGCCTGCTCGGGTGGCAGTGGAGGGCGCTCCGCAGGCCCTGGCTGAGAATATCAGCGCTACTCTGGCAGGTATCACCGCGACAGATCTGGCTGGCGGCCATTACCGGGTGCGCATTCGCAAGATGGTAGAGGATGCAGCGCAAGCGCTTGGCTACTACCATTCTACCCATGACTTGCAGGTGCACGAAGGCACGTTGAGGGTAGTGGTGCAAGCGGGGGAGCCGTTGTACTGGGCTGCGCCACGACTGCAATTGACAGG
This sequence comes from Candidatus Litorirhabdus singularis, assembly GCF_026262625.1. Classification (GTDB taxonomy): domain Bacteria; phylum Pseudomonadota; class Gammaproteobacteria; order Pseudomonadales; family Halieaceae; genus Litorirhabdus; species Litorirhabdus singularis. The sequence goes on along the minus strand of NZ_SHNN01000001.1, from coordinate 346,169 downwards.
CGAGGGCGCTGAGGACCCGGTGATTTTGAAGCTGTTGACGGAACATCCGTTTTTAGATGTGACCGCGCTAAATCATGGCGTCTATGAGGCATACAAGGAACAGTTGGTCAGAACTGCGCAGCAGCAGGGTTACCCGCTGGCTGAGTTGACCCGGCAGGTATTACTGGTGGATCCGAATGCTGGCACCGCTCAGGTCGAACTGAGCGCTGATACAGGGGATCGTTTCCGGCTAGGCGGGGTTGAGTTTGTCGGTACTCGTATAGACCATGATGTCATCTACAAGCTTCTCAATATGGAGGCGGGCGGTTGGTATCAGCCCAATATGCTGCGGGACCTGCAATACCAGCTGTTGGACACCGGGTACTTTGTCAGTGCCGATGTGCGCGTTGCCTCCGATATTGATAGTCGCACTATGCTGTTGCGGGCTTATTTGCAGGATGAGCCTAAGGACCGCTATACCATTGGTCTGGGGGTGGCAACGGACACTGGTACGCAGGTGGTTTTTAACTGGGATAAGCCTATTGTTAACGGCCGTGGGCACGGTTTGTCGTTAAACTCCAAGCTCTCCAAGCCGGTGCAGAATATCAGTACCCGTTACACTATTCCCTGGGACCATCCCCGCGAAGAGTATTTGGAATGGGTTGTCGCCTGGCAGCGTAAGGACAATGAAGACACCCTCAGTAGTCTTACCAAGACCGGTGTCATCTGGCAGCATGATCTGCGCACCAGCAAGCGCTCTCTGGGTGTAAACCTTGAATACGAGGTCTATGAGCAAGGTAGTGCATCGGAAAAAAGCACGACCTATATCTTGCCCCTGGCAACCTGGACCCGGTTAGTACTGCCTGCTGACGAAGGCAATGGTTACCGCTACGGTATCAATTTGCTGGGTAGCGCGGAGGCGTTGGGGTCAGACACCGACTTCTTGCGCGGTTCAGTTAACGGCGCCTATCTCTATCGTTTATCGAAGCGTCATTCGCTGCTGGGTCGCGCCGAGGTAGGCAAAATATTTGCCGCAGAGCTGAGCCAGGTGCCGGCCTCCAAACGTTTTTTTGCCGGCGGTCAGGGCAGTATCCGTGGCTTCTCGTTTGAGAGTATTTCACCGCGTGATCCGCAGGGAGCGCTGACCGGTGCTGATAAGCTGATAACTTCGACGCTAGAATACCAATACGATTTCAAACCCAACTGGGCTATCGTCGGTTTTGTCGATAGCGGCAAGGCGTTTATCTACGATGACGAACCTTTGCGCACGGGTGCCGGGCTGGGCGTGCGCTGGAAAACACCGGTTGGCGCCGTGGGAATTGATATCGCCGTGCCGGTGGATGATCCTGAATATGATGGTTTCCAGTTGCATTTCTATCTTGGCCCTTTGATATGAGTGCTGCTACACCCATTCCCAAAAAGTCTGCCTTTTGGAGGGCCCTGCTATTTTTGGCTTTGATGGTGCTTGTACCCGGACTGATTCTGGTAGGGACGGCGTGGTGGTTGGGTGGCAGTGAGAGCGGTAGCCGTTGGCTCGCGGATCAGGCGAATCGGTGGTTGCCGCAATTGCAGTTGGACATAACATCGGGCAGCCTCGCGAGTGGGTTGCAGCTCAGTCAGGTAGCGTGGCGCGAGGACGATTGGGCAGTGCAGGCCACGGATGTGACGCTGTCCTGGCGACCGGCCTGTTTATTGGCAACGAGGGTTTGTCTGACCTCGCTGAAAGTAGGCCGCATTGAGGTAGTCAACAAAGCGGAGCCCAGCTTTAAAGCATTGGATTTACCGGTGTTTAGTAGTCCGCTAGCGGTAACGGTCAGCATGTTCGAACTCGGACAGCTGGTGGTGCCTGGGGCTGTGGGTGAGACGTTGTTGCTGGAAGCGATCAGCGGGCGCAATGTGCACCTGCGTCAGAATCAATTAGAGTTCCAAAAATTACAGTTAGAGCTGCAGGGTAACCAGTTGCAGGCGCAGGGCGACGTGCGATTTACTCAGGACTATCCGTTGGCAGTGAGCCTGACTGCAGCCCTACAGGCTTTGCAGCAACCACTGCGCGTGCAGCTGTCGGGAACGGTGCGAGAGCTGGGTTTTGAGACCAATGAAGTAGAAGGCTTGCCGTTGCATGTGAACGGAACAGTGGCCGCGTTGGCCTCCGGCTTGCCGCTGCAAGCCCGGATCGAAGCGCAGCAGCCCTTCAGTTACACCGTGGGTGACAACACACTGGCGGTGCAGTCGCTGACTGCGGATGTCAGTGGAGATACTGAATCGCTGACTCTGGAGCTGGAAGGTGTGGTATCTGAAAGTGCGCTCGGAGATGTGCCGGTGATGGCCTTGGCGCGCTTGCGTGATGGCCATATTTGGCTTGAACGCGGCGAGCTACAGATACAGCAATATCCGTTGCAGGTGAGCGGAGAGGTGCTTTGGGGCGACAATCAAGCGCTCCGTTTACAGCGTGTAGAGATTACGCACACGCCAAGCAGTGGCTCACCACTCCACTCGGCGGCGCAGGCTTCAACTACTCTCTCGCTACAAGGCAGTCCCACAGATGGCGGATTGGAATGGTTGCTGTCTGCGCCTGATCTGTCTGGGTATTTACCGTTGGTGGGTAAGGCCAATGCGCAGGGTTCGCTGGAAGTGGCTGGCTCGGGCTATAGCTTGACGCTCAGAGCGAATGCACATGATGTGGCGATAGGGGAGCTAGCCGGCGCTGAGTTGGAACTGCAGTGTGAGCTGCAATGGGACTCGTTTGATGAACCCCTGGACCTTCGCTGTGTGCGGGCGAGGACAATTCTGCCCGCAAGCAACTGGTCGGTGGCTTCGGCATGGCATTTGCAGCAGGCTCCCACCAGTATGCTGCAGTGGCACAAGGGGCGATTGACCGTGCCGCCGGTTTGCTTTCAGGAACAGTCTGCTCCAGACCTCAGGCTGTGTTTGACCGAGGCTTTTACCTTTTCTGCCGGCGACCGTTCGGAGTTGCAAGTGGCGCTGGGCAAGCTGCCGTTGACATGGTTTGACAGTGTCATACCCGGTACCGCCAGTTTGTCCGGTAATGCGGATGTGCGTCTGCAACTGGCGGGCAGTAGCGCGTCCACGCAGACGCTTAACTGGCAAGCACGGGTTGCTGACTTTGGCGAGTTGGAGGGCAGCGTCGAGTTGGTGGAGCGCGGCGCACTGACCGTACGCGGTGAAGCGATAGATATGGCACCCCTGCTGCAATTGTATCCTGAGTTAGGGCAACTGGCCGGGACACTGAACCTTGAGGTGCGCGCCAGTCGTCGAGATGAGGGGCTTTGGGTGACAGGCGCGGCCCGTGTTATTGATGCCCGTTTGGGCATTATCGGCCAGACCGGCTTGTTTGCCACCTCACTGCTGCAGCTGGATTTACAGGGTCAACAGGCTCAGCTGCAAGGGCAGGTTGCTGCCGAGGGCGGGCCGGCGCAACTCAGTGGATCTATTGACTGGCGCACTGACGATTGGCAGGCACAGTTGCGTCTGGTGGCAGAATCTCTGAGCATAGCACCACTGCCGGGCGTGACCCTGCAGCTGGTGCCAGACTTGACGCTATCGGCCTCTGCACAGCGCACTCATCTGGAGGGCGATATTTTCATTCCCAGCGGGCTGGTTGATTTATCCCATATCAGTGGTGGCCCGCAGGTTGTGAATGTATCTGCGGACACGCAAATAGTGGGTGAGCAACTACGTGAGGACTCAGGGGCACCATTCTCTGCTGCTATTACAGTGAGTCTGGGTGATGAGGTGCGCTTTAAAGGGTATGGGTTGATAGGACGTCTGTTCGGCTCGGCTTTGTTGGAAAAAGCGGCGGGTGGTGCGCTGTCAGCCAGAGGCAGTATTAGAGTCGCAGATGGTCACTGGCGCGCTTACGGCCAAGACTTGTTGGTAGACGAGGGTCGCCTGGAATTCAGCGGTCCATTGGATGAGCCGTACCTGCGCTTGCGCGCCCAACGTCACCAGAGCGCCGGCGATGCGATAGTCGGTGTGTTGGTCGACGGCCCGCTGGCAGACCCCAGAGTACAATTGTTCAGCTCGGAGGCAATGTCAGAGCAAGAGCGTATGCATTACCTCATCACGGGTAGACGCATGGATTCCGATGGCACATCGACCGATGGCGCAGCGACACAGGCGGCCGTCGCTATGGGTCTGGCGGGTGCCAATCAGCAGCTGGGTAAAGCCGCAGAGCAGTTTGGTATTCAGGGCTTTGCTGTGGGGACTGAAATGGGTGAGCGGGGTCAGGAGGCGCAGGTCAGTGGCTATTTTGGCCCCAACCTCTATCTGAAGTATGGTTACAGCATGTTTGAGCCCGGCACTGCGTTCAGTGCTCGTTACCGTATGACCGAACGTTTCTATATCGAGGGTTATCAAAGCACCAGCAGCGCGTTGAATTTACTGTGGTATATCCGTCGCCGCCAAAATGATGATATTACAGCGCCGCCTTTGGAAACTGACTCTGCCGAGTAGCGTTCAAAAAAAGGCCCGGGCGGGGGGCCCGGGCCAAAGATGGCGGCTGTCAAAGCACGCCTGCACACCCAATGCATAGTTAAGTTTTAGTGCAGCTGCGCCGGCTTGTATAGGAGACATTTTTATACTGTGACGGGAGTCACAAAAAGCAGGAGAAAATAATGGCTGAGCGCGAGGATGGTCTGACAAAGCAAGCGGTGTTAGCATTTTGGCTGATGCAGGCCGCAGGAGGGTATGGGCTATGAACATCCAACGCGTCATTCTGGCGCTGGTGTTGTTATTGCAATCGTCTTGGGCAGCGGCGCAGGCAACCGACGCCAAAGAACTGATCCGACTCGCTATGGACCATTGGCGCGGTTCAACCTCTTATGTCGAAAACACCATGACTATCCACCGCCCCGACTGGGAACGCACTATGTCGATGGTGGGTTGGACCGAAGGCTCAAAAAATTCCTTGATGCGAGTTACTGGTCCAGCCAAAGATGCCGGCAATGGTACCCTGTTGAAAGACAATAATATGTGGAGCTATACGCCCCGCATCAATCGCATTATCAAAGTTCCCTCATCAATGATGAATCAGAGTTGGATGGGCAGTGACTTTTCCAATAAGGACATCAATAAGGCCACGGACCTGCTTGAACAATACGAGCACCGACTGGTGGAGACGCGGGAGCAGGACGGACACGCCATTTATGTTATCGAAGCCATCCCCCATGAAGATGCTGCTGTGGTCTGGGGTAAGGAGGTGGTGGTGATTCGTGACGACTTCGTGATGCTGCGCCAGGAATTCTGGGATCAGGCGGACGTATTGGTGAAAGCCATGGACACTCTGGAAATAAAGTCAATCTCCGGTCGTACGGTGGCCACCGTGATGCGCATGAGCGAAACCGCGACACCGGATGAATGGACCCAGGTAACTATCGGCGCCATTGAATTTGATATCGATTTGCCCGGTAACCTGTTTACCCTATCGAGCCTGCGAAACCCGCGGCAGTGAATGTCACACTGACCATGGCGTGGCGCAATCTGTGGCGCAATGGGCGCCGCACCTGGCTGACGATAGCGGCGATGATCTTTACCAACGTGCTGTTGGTGTTTCTGATCTCATTGCAGTTAGGTATGTACGACACCATGATCGAGAACAGCCTGCGCGCTTTCAGTGGACAGATGCAGGTGCAGCGTGAGGGCTATCTGGATGAGCCGCGCATGCGCGAAACCATAGCCGGGTCCAGCGCGATAACCGCTATGCTGCGCGAGCAGTTGGGTATTGAAAGTATCACGCAGCGTGCTCAGGGCTTTGCCTTGGCCTCCAGCCAGGAGCGTTCCTTTGGCATTCAGCTGATCGGGGTTGAACCGGCCTATGAGCCGCTGGTGTCCAGCTTGCCTGGTTTATTGGGAGAGGGCCGCTGGCTCAGTGACAGCAATGCGGAAGAAATTGTTCTGGGGCGGGTACTGGCGCGAAATCTGCAAGTGCAGCTTGGCGATGAGATTACTTTGTTGGGGAGCGGCGCCGACGGCTCTTTTGCCGCCGGGTTGGCGACGGTGGTGGGCATACTGGATACCGGTTTGCCTGATGCCGATCGCAGTATCGCCCAGCTCCCGCTGGGCACATTTCAGTCAATTTTCAGTATGCCGGACCAGGCTCATGCTCTGGTGTTTGAGTTCCCCGATTTGAATCAGGTGCCAGCGCGAAAATCGCAGGTAGAGACTCTGCTGTCGAAAAAACAGTTGCTGGCGCAATTCCAATTGGCGGTGCATGACTGGGATGCCCTGCAGCCCGGTCTGCGTCAGGCCATCATGTCAGACATGGTCAGTGCCTGGTTTATGTACGGCATCCTGATTATCGTGGTCTCGCTCAGTGTTATGAATACCCAGCTAATGTCGGTACTGGAGCGCACCCGTGAGTTCGGGATTATGTTGGCGCTGGGTATCAAGCCGGGTCGACTTGGACGTCTGGTGTTGCTGGAAACCTTGATCATGTCGCTGCTGGGGATGTTTATCGGAATTTTTATTGGCTACTTGCTGGTGGCCTGGTTTGCCCATACCGGGTTTACGTTTGCTGGCATGGCGGAAGCGGCGGCCAAGTACAATATGGATGAATATATGTATCCTCAAGCCTCGCTGTTGAGTCTGTTTTGGGGCCCGGGCACTGTCTTTATCGGGGGCATGTTGGCGGCCATTTATCCGGCACTCAAGTTACAGCGAATGCACCCTATCGAAGCGATGAGGGCTGTGTAGTGAGTTTGCCGTTGAGCGCTATTACTACCTTGGCCTGGCGTAATTTATGGCGCAATCATCGCCGCACGCTGATTATTCTGGCGGCGATTGTCATCGGTGTATGGGCAATGATTTTTATGAATGCCATGATGCGCGGCATGATCGATGGCATGGTCGACACCGGCATTACTATGCTGCCGGGACATGCCCAGGTGCACCACCGTGACTATCTGGATGACCCCAGTGTGGTTAACAGCATTGCGGCACTTTCCCCCGCGGCGCAGCAGGCGCTGGAAAATCCGGACATCGAAGCCTGGAGTGCCCGAGTGCGGGTGCCGGCGATTATTTCTAGCGAACGGGATAATCGCGGTGTGATTCTGTTAGGTGTGGATCCTGCGCAGGAACTGGGGGTGGGTTTTGATTCCACTGATCTGCTCAGTGGGCGCTTTCTTGAATCGGTTGACGATACGGGCCTGGTGGTTGGCGCGAGCTTGTTAGAAAAGTTGGAAACAGTCTCCGGTCGGCGGGTTGTGCTGATGTCGCAGGACCCGGACAACGAAGTGGCTGAGCGCGGCTTTCGGATTGTCGGCGTTTATGAAGCTGACACCGATGCGCAGGAGGAGCGTTTCGTTTACGCCGGTCGCGCGGTGGTGCAGGCAATGTTGAAGATGGGCCCTGAAGTGTCAGAAATCGCGATAGTGGGTAACGGTTACCGTGACCTTGGCGCATGGCTACCCGAGCTGCGTGCGGCGTTGACAGCAGACTATCAAGTAAAGGACTGGCGTGAGCTCGACGGCTATCTGGAGATGGCCGTCAATATACAGGATGGCTTTGTGGTGATACTGGCCGTCATAATCTTTGTGGTGTTGTCTTTTGGTTTGGTTAATACCATGGTTATGGCAGTGTTCGAGCGGATTCGGGAAATTGGCCTGATGCTGGCGCTGGGCATGCGGCCAGCTACTATCCTCTCGCAGATACTGCTGGAAGGTCTGATTCTACTGAGTATTGGTTTGTTGCTGGGTAACGGTCTTGCAGTGCTTTCTATTCTGCCTCTGCAATCGGGCATCGATCTTTCCGGCATTGCCGATGCGGCGGAAATGGCTGGTATGGCGACAACCTTGTACCCGGTGCTGCATATCAACGATATGTTGCTGTCCTCTGTGGTGGTGCTGGTACTGGGGCTGCTGTCGACCCTGCTGCCCGCCTGGCGGGCTTCGCGGTTTGACCCTATTACTGCACTGAATAAAAACTGAGGCTCGTTATGGCATCTGTCAGTTGTAAGGATCTTTGCAAAACCTTTAGCCAGGGCGACACCACGATTACCGGCCTTGATAAAGTCAGTCTGGAGATCGAAAGAGGTTCCTTTCTGTGTCTGTCGGGACCCTCTGGCTCGGGCAAGACCACGTTGCTGAATGCTATCGGCGGTCTTGACCAGCCCGATAGTGGTTCGATCAGTATTGGCGAGCTGCGGGTAGACCAGATGAGTAAGACCGAGTTGGCAGAGATGCGCCTGCACAGTATCGGCTTTGTGTTTCAGGCGTATAACTTGATACCGGTGTTGTCTGCCCTGGAGAACGTAGAGTTTGTGATGCAGGTGCAAGGGGTGCCCGCGGGTCAACGTCGGGACAAGGCCATGGCGATTCTAGCTGAAGTGGGGCTAGCTGGTATGGAGCAACGCTTGCCGGCACAACTTTCCGGTGGGCAGCAGCAGCGCGTGGCGGTAGCCCGGGCGATCGTCAGCGAACCAGCCTTGGTGCTGGCCGATGAGCCCACAGCCAATCTCGATAGTAAAACCTCCGCGCAATTAATGGATCTATTTATCGAGCTTAATCAGACTCGCAATATCACTTTTATTATTGCTACCCACGACACTCGCGTCATGGCTTACTGCCGACGTTTGATACGTATGGTAGACGGCCAGATAGTGGGCGACGACTTACAGGAACCTGCAGCGGCTGCGGAGCCGAGCTGAGTGCGGTGGACGCGTCTGTCACTGTTGATGCTGTTATTCGTTGCGGCCCCGTCGCAGGCGGATTCCGTATTAGAGGGAGGTCATACCAAACTGCGCTTAGGCGTTGCTGACATTCCCGATGACAGCGTGTTTCTTAATGCGATCGATAGCCCGGCCTTTGATCAGGGCGGTGATCTGCGCCTCAATTTCAAGGCTCAGCGCGGGCAATGGGGTGTCAACGCCGATTATCAGCTGATTGGGCAGGCGGGCGATAGTCTGACTCTGGTGCGTGACGTTTCCACACTGCTCCCCGGCCCCGGCGGTGTGCAGAATGACGACCGGCGTCTGATGGACCTGACCGCCGTACTCAGCGAAGGTAATGACTATGTCATCTCCCACCGCCTTGACCGGCTGGCGCTATCCTGGCGCGGTGAAAAATGGGTAGCGCGGGTGGGTCGACAGGCGATTAGCTGGGGCAATGGCCTGCTCTATAACCCCGTGGACATCTTTAACCCGTTTGATCCTGCCGCCGTGGATAAAGAATACAAGTCTGGCGATGATATGGCCTATACCCAGTATCTGCGTGATAACGGTGACGACCTTCAGGCGGTGTACGTGGTGCGAAGAGACGAACAGGGCGATCTCGACCAAGCGGTCAATTCCACATCGGTTAAATACCACGGCTTTAGCGGAGACGCCGAGTACGACCTGTTACTGGCCGAGCATTACGACGACATGATTGTCGGCATAGGCGGCAGCTTGCCGCTGGGTGGTGCGGTGTTGCGCGGTGATGTCACGTTCACCGAAACTGATCTGGACGAATACTGGAGCGCAGTGGCCAATCTTTCTTATTCCTGGGTTGGATGGGGTAGGAATATGTCCGGCGTGGTGGAATATTTTTACAACGGTTTTGGTCAGCCCGAAGGTGAATACAGTACCGAGGATTTGCAGAGTAATCCCGATTTACTGTTGCGCTTGGCGCGAGGTGAGTTGTTCACGCTGGGCCGCCACTATGTTGCTGGCACTGTGTTAATTGAAGTGACGCCGCTGCTGACGTTGGCACCTACGGCTTTTGTTAATCTGGCCGACCAGTCTTTTTTGGCGCAGTTGGTGGGTACCTGGAGCTTAAGTCAGAACTGGCAGCTGCTGGCGGCGCTCAATCTGCCAGTGGGTGGCGCAGGCACCGAGTATGGCGGTATCGAAACCGCTGTTGAGGGTCAGCGCTTGAGTCAGGGGGCGTCGATTTTTGCCCAGCTGGCGTGGTATTTCTGAGTATGGATACGCTGTTGATCTTTGCGCTTGCCTTTGGCCTGTCTCAGGTCTGCCTGAGTATGATATTGGTTGGGCTGCGGGGCGAACGGGGGGTGGGTGAGACCCTGTTCGTGTTGCTGATGCTGGCAGTGACCTGCTTTTTGCTGACGCCACTGCTGCCGTTACCCTGGTCCGGCTTTTCCAGCGCGCTGTCCACGGGGGTGCCAGGGCTGTTCTGGTTGTTCAGCGCCTACGTTTTCGATGACCATTTCCGGCTGCGCGGCTGGCAAGTGGGTCTAGTGGTCATCACGGTATTGCTGCCGGTGCTGGGCCAGCTGGCCGAGGTCTCCGATGGTTGGCTTTATCTATTTTTTACGCTGCCACAATTACTGGAGTTTGTGCTGTTGGGGCTCACTTTGTGGGTAGTCGCCGAGTTCTGGCAGGTCGATCTGGTCGAGTCAAGGCGCCGGCTACGCTGGTGGTTTGTGGCGATCAATGGCAGTTACCTGTTCGCCATGATTCTGATGCGTGAGTGGCTGTTTGATGGTGAACAGTGGTTTGCGCTGGCCCAGTACCTGCCTTTGGGACCGGTGTTGCTGGGAATGAACGTGTTGTTATTGCAGTATAAGCCGGCTGGGCTGTTTCGTTCTGGCGCGCGCGTACCGATGCTGATGCCGAGTGATCAGACGTCGACGCCGGTGCCGGCGGATGCTGCCGTGATGGCGCATGAGTCGGCGCCAGATCCGGAACTGATGTCCAGATTGCAGCGGTTGATGGATGAGGCACAGGTTTACCGTGAAATGAGCCTGACTACGGGTCAACTGGCTGAGCGCCTGGCGGTGCCGCAATACCGTTTGCGGCAGGCTATTAATGCGGGGCTGGGTTACCGCAACTTCAATGATTTTCTCAACAGCTTCCGTGTTGCCGAGGCCGCACAACGCCTCGGTGATCCCGCCGCCGAGAGCCTGCCGGTGCTGACTATTGCCATGGATGCGGGGTTTCGTTCGCTGAGTTCCTTTAATAAGGCGTTCAAAGATACCCGTGGTATGACTCCTACCGCCTATCGAAAATCGCTCAAAAAATAAGCAGTTCTCAGTATTTTTCTCAAAAATCGACGCAAAATCTGACGGATTCTTACAATTGCGCAGAAATCGCTGTCCGTTTCCGTTCAAATGGCACCCAACGGCTACACTTGGAGCGATGACGGGTGAGGGTTCGTGCGGTCTATTTCGATCACCACTTACAGGCTGCTAGAAACAGGGATAGGATTTATGAAACTGATTATTTTAATGTTAGGCGTGTTGATGAGCCAACTTGCCACGGCCCAGGATCTGGCCGCGGGCAAAGTCGCATACGGTATCTGTGCTTCCTGTCATGGGGCTGCCGGGGAGGGTAGAGCAGCCATGAATTCGCCCGCGCTGGCGGGTCAGGACGCCGACTATCTCGCGCGTCAATTGAACCATTTCAAGTCGGGTATACGCGGCGCAGCGCCTGGAGATACTTTTGGCGCCCAGATGCGTGGTATGGCCGGTACTTTGGCCAGCGATGAGGCCGTCACAGCCGTGGCTGCATATCTGGCGAGTCTCCCGGCTGCGGTTTCTACCGAGACGCTGGAGGCGGATATGCGCAATGGGGAGAATCAGTACAACGCCTATTGCGGTGCCTGTCACGGTGCGCAGGCACAGGGTAATCCGGCTTTAAATTCACCGCGACTGGCAGGCTTGGATCGTCAGTATCTGGCTCGGCAGTTACAGAATTATGCGGCCGGTATCCGCGGAAACCACGCCGATGATCGCTATGGTCGGCAGATGAAGATGATGGCCACGGTATTGCCAGACGATAAGGCTGTTGCTGATGTGCTGGCCTTCATTGTCAGCCAGGGCTCAGCGCAGTAGTTTTTATGCTGCGGTTACTGGCCTTCTCGTTACTGACACTGTTCCTGCTGCCGGCTGTAGCCGCAGCGAGTCCGGCGGACGAGTTTGTGCTCAGCGACCATTGCCCGCCCAGTTTCAAGAAAACTGTGCAGGGCACTTGTGAATTGGTCAATATGTATCAGTTCTACGACTCCCTGCAAGATAAGGGAGTTGGCGGCACGCAAACCTCGTTGCCGCCACATCGCGATGGCTTCACACCCGAGCAAATTGATCTGGGTCGTTTTCTGTTTTTTGATCCGGCATTGTCGGGCGATGGCAGTATGTCTTGCGCCAGTTGTCATCATCCCGACAAGGGCTTTAGCGACGGGATGGCGCGCTCTATGGGCAAGGGTGGCCACGAAATGACCCGCGCCGCACCCAGCTTATGGAACGTGGCTTTTCTGCAGCGCCTGTTTTGGGATGGTCGCGCCGAGTCGCTGGAAGAGCAAGCCCAGGGGCCGCTGTTCTCAGCCGAAGAAATGGCCAATACGCCGCAGCAGCTGCTGGCGACGCTGAGCGATAATGAGATCTATCAGCAGATGTTTCGTCAGGCTTTTCCCCGTGGTGAACTGGATGAAATCAGTTTGGGTCAGATTTATATGTCGTTGACGGCCTTCCAGACTTCGTTGATTTCTTTGAATAGCCGCTATGACCGTTACGCCCAGGGTTATCACGCAGCCCTGACCGCGCCGGAGATTGAGGGCCTCAACGTATTTCGCTCGTTTGTTGCACGCTGCGCTGAATGTCATACGCCGCCGCTATTTACCAACCAACAGATTGCTGTGATTGGTGCGCCGGAACCTGACGGCTTGCCACTGGATATTGGTGCCGAAGCTGTGTTCAATGCCGCCAAATTAAAAGGTGGCTTCAAAGTCCCATCCTTGCGCAACATTACGCAGACTGCTCCCTATATGCATTCGGGACGATTTGAGTCACTGCGTGATACGGTTGAGTTTTACAATAAGGGGCGTGGCCACGCCGTGCCCGAAGGTGTCTCCATGCACCTGCACTGGCATATTTGGGAGCCTAACCTGACCAGCGATGAAATGGATCGGGTAGTCGATTTTCTTGGCACGTTGACCGATGAAGCATTCAAACCACGCATTCCGAAGCGGTTGCCCTCAGGGCTGCCGCCCATAGATAATCCAGCGGGGTTTGCTGCGGCAGAGCTCGCCACTGCTCGTTTACCCATACCCATAAGACTACAACAGGTGAATTATCATGAATAAACTACTCGCTATCGCCGGTCTGGTTTTTGCCTTCGCGATCGGCATCTATTTGGGGGCCGCCGGTAACGATGCCCCGGTTGTTGTGACGGCTAATAGCGATGGCGCTGGTTATACCGGTGCCGCGCCTTCCAGTGATTCGGATTCTAGCGAAGGGGCTGCAGCAGGCAGTCTGGTAACCAGCGGCTCCAGCAAGTTCGTGGCCGGTCCGCCGCAGTCAGATGTGGTGGTAACCGTTGAGCCGGGGCAATTGATTCAGGATGCGGTTAAGGCCGCTGAGCCGGGCACCACTATTCGGGTTATGCCGGGCGATTACAGTGAAACGGTGTATATCGATAAAGACGGTATTCGCCTGCTGGGCATGGTGGTGGGGAGTGAGCGCCCGGTGCTGGATGGCAAGGGAACTCTCAACGACGCCATTCTTTTTTCAGGTAACAATATTGTGGTCGAGGGCTTCTATATTACCCGTTACAAGGGTAATGCGATTATGAGCCAGGCCGGCAACAACTATGAGATTCGCGACAATATCATCGTAGATACCGGTGTTTACGGTATTTTCCCGCAGTTGGGTAAAAACGGCGTCATAGAGCACAACGTGATTTCCGGGATTGAAGATGCGGCTATCTATGTGGGGATGAGCGATAACGTGCATGTCGCCTTCAACCACGTGTTTGATTCGGTTGCGGGTATTGAAATTGAAAACTCCCGCCACGCGATTGTTGAGAGCAACTACGTACATGACAACACCGGTGGCATTTTGGCGTTTATCACGCCGGGTCTACCCATCAAAACCACCTACGATGTGATTATTCGTAATAACTGGGTACACAATAACAACACGCCGAACTTCGGTGCGCCGGGTTCTACGGTGGGTGGTATTCCTGCGGGCACCGGCATTATGGTGATGGCAGCTGATGATGTGGTGATCGAAGGCAATATTATTACCGGTAACAAGACCATCGGTATTATCTCGGTGGATCACAACTCTGCGGCGCAGTTAACCAATGTCACTGTGGATCCGGATGCCGATCCTAATTCAGACGGCCTGAAAATTCTGAACAACGTGATGATGAACAACGGCTACGAGACGATTGATGCAGTTAAAGCGATTATGCTTACCGAGTTGAAAACCGGTAACCCGGATATTCTGGTAATTGGCCCGACCAAAGATAGCTGCATTATCAATCGGCACCGTTATGTGACTGTGGGTACGGATGATTTTGCCGAGTGTGATTTTGCCAATACGTACCCTATTGGTAATTATCTGCTGGCCGATGTGGCGCCGCGACAGATCGCTCCCGAAGATCGTGGTCAAATAGCCTACCTTGGAATTTGTGCCGGCTGCCATACTTACACCGGCCGCATGATTGGCCCGCCGGTGCAGATAATTCAAGCCCTCTACATGGACAATCCGGAAGGTCTGGCCGAGTACATTAATGCGCCTATCAAGAAGCGTCCTGACTACCCTGAGATGCCGCCGCAAAACTATCTCGACCCCGAAACTCGTTTGGCTGTAGCCAAGTACATGCTGTCCCGCACCAAATAGTTTTCCTGAACGGCAGAATAAAGTCTGCCCTACAGGTGGAGAGAATGCGTTTAGGAGGTCGGATTTATCCGACCAGCTCCGCGCTCACTTTGTCATACCAGGCTTGCATGTGGGTGCATTCATCAGGAATGCCCTGCTTGACCCAGCGGCAGAAGCCGCAGGCGGTGAACAGGTCAATGTCTGCGAAGGTCACGCTATCACCTGCCACATAGGCATTCTCTGCCAGGTGCGCCTCCATAATCGGATAAAAGGCGGTCAGCCGATCGCGGCCACGCTGCACCAGGTCTGGTAGTTGTGGGATGTTTAGGGGGCCTGGTATTGCGCGATCCTTCCAGTTTTCCTTGCTATTGCGCAGGATGTCAGCGGTCGGGCTGGTCATCATCATAAAAATGCGGTGATCCCATTGCATCACTTGTGCGCGTTGTACCGGGTCAGTACCCATCAGTGGTTTATCCGGGAAAATCTGGTCGAGATAGGTGGCCATGCCTACAACTTCGGTGAACAGGGTGCCATCATCCAGAATTAGGGCGGGAACTGTGCAATATGGGTTGATGGCACGGTAGGCATCGCCCAATTGCTCTCCGTTAGCCAGGTCAACCTGAGTGGTGTCCAGCTCGATGCCTTTGTAGGTCAGAAAAAGCGCTAAGCGCTGGGCGTTGGGTGCAGGATCACAGGTGTACAGTTTCATCACGAGCTCGCATTATTTGGGCGGATGTTGATCTTAGGCACGAGTTTGTCCAAATGCTAGTGGAGATCGAGTTTCCGCGGGCGCCATAAGTGGCTATAATGCGCGACCCTGACCCGCCCCGAAGAGGAAGAACCGTGATCAAGTCACTGAAAACTCTGGCTATTTGTACCCTGGCAGTGATGTTTAGTCTGTCCGCCATGGCCCTGAGTGAAAAGCAACGCATGGAAATTGAAGACCGCATCAAGCCGGTGGGCAAAGTCTGCCTGCAGGGCGACAACGATTGCGGCGCGGTAGCCGTCGCTGCCAGCTCTGGTCCTCGTTCCGGCGAAGACGTGTATAACGCTGCCTGCATGGCCTGTCATTCCACGGGTGCTGGCGGCGCGCCGATGCGGGGTGATGTCACGGCCTGGGCCGATCGCATTGCCAAGGGCCCTGACGCCCTTTATGACAGCGGCATCAATGGTTTTGGTGTCGGCATGATTGCCAAAGGTGGCTGCATGAGTTGCTCTGACGAAGAAGTCCGCGCGGCGGTCGACTTCATGGTGGATGGCAGCCAATAACAGTCATCATGAGTCAAGTCGCAATGCCGCTTTATTAGCGGCATTTTTTTTGCCTGCTGACAATTGACGACCGCTATTATCGTTGTCAGTGCTCTGTTAGAGTCTGTTTCTCACTTAGGACTCCTCGCTATGCGCCCATTTCGTTTCTGCCTTTTGTCTCTTTTACTGTGGATTAGCGCCTGTGGCCAGGAACTACCTCTGCCACAGATGGTTGAAGTGGTGGTGGATGAGGCAGTGTTAGAACCCTACCAGCCCAAGACTTCTTTCGTAGGTCGCTTGCACGCCCGGGAAGACGTGATGATTCAGGCCCGGGTGGACGGCTATATGACGTCGCGTGCATTTCGAGAGGGCCAAATGGTGGCCGCTGGAGACCTGCTCTACGAGATAGACCCGGCCGAGTACGAGGCGCAAATGGCGCGCGCCAAAGCTGACTTGGCCAAGGCCAATGCTGCACAGGCGGTGGCTAACCTGAATTATAACCGTGGCCGTGAGTTGCTGCCCAAGGGCGCCATCTCTGCATCAGAGATGGATAAGCTCAACGCTCAGAAGCTGGAGGCTGACGCCAGTATTGCCGGCGCGCAGGCACAGCTGAAAACGGCGGAAGTTAATCTCGGCTTTACCCGAATTCTGGCGCCGATATCGGGCCGCATCGGTCGCAGCGTGCACAGTCCAGGCGACCTCATCGGGCCCACGTCCGGAACCTTAACCACCCTGGTAAGCATCGATCCGATTCAGGCACTGTTCCAGATTTCTGAAAACGTACTGGTGATGGCCATGTCTAATCGTCTGGGCGCCACCAAAAATCTTCACACCATGGATACCAGCGATCTGGAAGTGTCGCTGGAGCTGACTAATCGAGTGTTTTACCCACATGTCGGTCGTATCGATTATTTTGCCAATCGAATATCTGAAGAAACCGGTACCCTGGAGGCGCGCGCCATCATCCCCAACCCCGGTGGACTGCTGGTGCCCGGGCAGTATGTGCGGGTGATCCTGGAACAAACCAATCTGGTAGAGGCGATCTTTATTCCGCAGGCAGCGGTGCAGGTTGACCAGCAGGGCAGCTTCGCCCTCGCGGTCGATGCCGATAGCATGGTGCGGCGCCGTAACGTGGCGCTGGGCGAACGAATTGATGAGAAGGTAGTCGTGAAAGAAGGCGTGGACGAAGGCGAGCAGATCATTGTTCGTGGTCTGCAGCAGGTGCGCCCCGGGTTGCGGGTGAAGAGCCGGTCTCTGGCCTTGAAGAATCAGGAATAAGACGGTGTTCAGCGCTTTCTTTATCAATCGCCCCAAATTTGCCCTGGTGATATCGATTGTATTGACCCTGGGTGGCCTGATCGCCATTGAGCAATTGCCGGTCGCTGAATACCCGGCTATAGCGCCGCCGAACATTGTTATCAGTGGCCGCTATGCCGGTGCCTCTGCAGAAGTTGTGGAGCAGACGGTGGGTATTCCTATTGAAGACGCCGTTAACGGTGTGGAGGACATGATTTATATGTCGTCCAAGAGCGCCAATGACGGCAGCTACAACTTGACGGTTACCTTCGAGGTTGGCGCAGACCCGGATATGTCGCTGGTGCGGGTGCAGAACCGGGTAAAATTAGCCGAGCCAAAGTTACCTGCAGAGGTGCGCGCGCAAGGTTTAGAGATTGATCGTCAGTCGCCAGATATGCTTAAAATCATCAGCTTTTATTCTCCCAACGACACGCTCGACTACAAATTTATTTCCAATTATCTGAAGATTAACGTGCAGAGCAATCTGGCCCGGGTGCAGGGTATATCCAAGGCCAATATTCTGGGCGAGGCCGCTTATTCAATGCGCCTGTGGCTGGACCCAAATCGCATGGCGCGCTTGTCCATTACCACTAATGACGTGCTCAATGCGCTGCGCGAACAGAACGTCCAGGTCGCAGCGGGTAAGGTGGGGGCGCCGCCATTTGAGGGTAATTTGCAGACCGAATACACCCTGCAAACTAAAGGTCGACTGCAGGACCCGGAGGAGTTTGCTGCGGTAGTGCTGCGGGCACGTGCGGATGGCTCCGCTATTTATCTGCGCGATGTAGCCCGGGTAGAGTTGGGGCAGGCGCAGTATGGTGTGATTGGTGAGTTGAACGGCAAGGCCGCCGTGAATATTTCTCTTTATACGCTGCCCGGTGCTAATGCGCTGGACGCCGGCAATCAGGCTGATAAGGCCTTGGCAGAACTGGCCGTCTACTTCCCTGATGACCTGGAATACAGTGTCGGCTATGACACCACCCGCTATGTGGAAACGGCCGTGCGTCAGGTGATGGTGTCGCTGTTTCAGGCGGTGGCTCTGGTGATTGCCATTACCTTCCTGTTCCTGGGTAACTGGCGCGCCACGCTAATTCCAACCATTGCTATACCGGTGTCATTGATTGCCAGCTTTGCGGTGTTGCTGGTCATGGGGATGAGCATTAATACGGTGACGCTATTTGGCTTGATACTTGCGATCGGTATTGTGGTAGATGACGCGATATTGGTCATCGAAAACTGTGACCGTCACATGCGCGAGGACCCTACGCTGTCCTCTGCCGATGCGGCCCTGATAACAATGCAAGAAGTAGGCGGTGCGATTATCTCCACCACGTTGGTGTTACTGGCGGTGTTTTTACCGGTCGCGTTTTTACCCGGTATTACTGGTGAAATGTATCGTCAGTTTTCGGTCACTATTTGTGTGGCGGTGTGCTTTTCTTCGCTGAATGCGCTGACCTTGAGCCCAGCCCTCTGTCGGCTGTTGCTGCGTCCAGGTCAGCAGCAGGACGCGGGCTGGTACCGCAAGTTTCTGGCGCTGTTTGAGCGCACGACCAGCCGCTACAACGTTGGCGTGCAGTGGGTGCTGCGTAAGTTAGTGCTGGTTTCGCTTATCTACCTTGGAGTGCTGGCAGCGCTTGCCGCTGGCGTTTTAACCACACCTACCGGATTTGTTCCCGCTGAAGACAAGGGTGCCTTTTTCGTCAACTTACAGTTGCCCGACGCCTCTTCACTTAACCGTACCAAAGAGGCTATGGATAAGGTTGCAGAGCTGTTGGGTGAGGACCCGCGCGTTGAAACTATTACCGCGATCACTGGCTATTCGGTGTTGACCGGTGCAGCGGCCAGTAACGGCGGCACGCTGTTTGTGGTGCTCAAGCACTGGGATGAACGAACCGACCCGCAGGATCTGGTGTTTTCGATTACCCAGAAGATCAACAAATTGGCGTTTAACGTGGTGCCAGAAGCCCAGGTGTTTGCGATTGCGCCACCCGCCGTGCCCGGTGTGGGTGGGGTAGGGGGCCTGGAGTTGGTGCTGCAAGATACGCTTAGTCGCAGCCCTGCGGAGCTCAGTAGCGTACTCAATAACTTGTTGGTAGAAGCCAATCAGACGCCCGGGCTTAGCGGTGTGTTCAGTACCTATCGCGCCAATGTGCCGCAGTATTTTATCGATATAGATCGGGTCAAGGCGAAGAACTTGGGGGTGCCACTGTCAGAAATTTTCAATACGCTGCAGGCACAAATGGGCTCACTTTATATCAATGACTTCAATCAGTTTGGCCAGACCTATCAGGTGATTATGCAGGCAGAATCACCGTTTCGTTCCGACCTGGATGATCTGGAGCAGTTCTATGTGCGGTCTACCAGTAGTGAAATGATTCCGTTATCCACGCTGGTCAGTACCCGTCCGATACTGGGCCCAGATTTGTCTGAACGCTATAACCTGTATCGTTCGGCTCTGGTCCGCGGTAGTCCCGCTCAGGGCTACAGCAGCGGGCAGGGCATGGACCTGCTGGAGGATGTGGCTGCTTTGAACCTGCCTGCAGGTTATCGGGTAGAGTGGACAGGTATGGCGTATCAGGAAAAGCAGGCCGGTAGTGCCGCGATTATGGCGTTTGTGCTGGCGCTCATATTTATCTATCTGTTTCTGGTGGCGCAGTATGAGAGTTGGTCGATTCCTTTGGCGATTATACTGGTAGTGCCTATGGCTTTGGCAGGCGCCATTGGTGGGCTGTTTGTGGCGGGTATAGAACTTAATTTGTATGCCCAAATTGGTCTGGTGCTGCTCATTGGTATGGCGGCGAAAAATGCGATTCTCATCGTTGAGTTTGCCCGACAACGACGTGAGCAGGGCGGTTTACCTATTGCTGAGGCCGCGGCAGAGGCTGCCAGTGTGCGGTTTCGCGCAGTGTGCATGACAGCGGTCTCGTTTATCCTGGGTATTCTGCCGCTGGTCATGGCCAGCGGTGCTGGCATGTTTGGACAGCGTTCGCTGGGTATCACGGTGCTGGCCGGAATGCTCGCCGCGCTGGTTGTCGGGACATTCTTTATTCCTGGCTTTTACGTCATAGTGCAGGCTACGCGTGAGCGGCTCAAGGCTGGACTTGGCTTTGGTGAGTCCACAACAGACAAACAAGATTGATTCTTATTACCATTTAAAATAGTATCTACCGCTGTTTTCCGTATGCTGCCAATACTGTCTGTGTTGGCGGTCGCAAGGATATGTCTTGAATACCACAGTTTGTTCACTCTGGTCGCTGGGCGCTGGTCAGCGCTGCCGCATTGAAAGCTACGATAAGGCTTTGGCCGAAAACTATCGTGTGCGCATGATGGAGCTGGGCTTTCACCCGGGAGAGGTCGTAACGTGTTTACAGGCCCCTGCGCTGAGTGCGCCCAAGGTCTATCGTGTCAGCAATACCATGTTCTCGCTGGATGATGAAGTGGCGAGTCATATTCGGGTGTCTCTGCTAGGCACGGACGCGACTTAAGCTATGAGTAGAATCATTCTGGTTGGCAGTCCCAACTCAGGTAAAAGCCTGCTGTTTAACCGACTTACGGGTCTATCCCAAAAGGTTGCCAACTTCCCTGGTATCACAGTTGATGTAGGCTCTGGCAAGCTGCAGGAGATACCTGATACGACACTGGTAGATTTCCCCGGCACTTATTCGTTGCAACCTATTTCAGGCGAGGAGGAAGTGGCGGTTGAGCATTTTCGTCGTGCGCTAGACGATGCCGATGTCACTCAGGTGCTGTGTCTGATCGACGCTACTCGCATGGAAAAGAGCCTGTATTTTACCCTTCAAGTGATTCGCGAATGTGAGCGCCACGGCAAGCAGGTAGTGGTGTTGGCCAATATGATGGACGTGCTGACACGCCACAAAATTGAGGTCGATCTGGCGGGACTTAGTCACGCCATTCACGCGCCGATCATCCCGATTTCAGCGCGTAAAGGCACGGGTATTGATAACCTACTGAAGCACCTGCGGCATAATATAGACAATCCAAAAGGCGGCATTGATGCTGGGCTGGCGGAGACCCCCGATGAACTACTGCGTGGGAATGCCCACCAATTGGCAACAAGGTTTGGGCCGCGCGGCGACATTCTGATTAAGTCCCAGGCGCGGCTTGACAGCTTCTTCCTGCATTCCACACTGGGTGGCTTTGCTTTTTTTGGGATTATGTACCTCCTGTTCCAATCAATTTTCACCTGGTCTGCGCCGGCCATGGATGCAGTGGAGACGGGGCTGGCTGCGCTATCGGATGTGATTGTGCCGGCTATCTCCAACCAGACTGCCAGTGACTTCACCGCAGACGCACTGTTCAGCGGTATCGGTGCGTTTCTGGTCTTTGTACCGCAGATATTTGTACTGACATTTATTATTGGGCTGCTGGAGGACTCTGGCTATATGGCGCGTGCCGCACTGATTTGTCACCGGCCCCTGAAGGTGTTTGGGCTTACCGGGAAGAGCTTTATTCCCATGCTGTCGGGGGTGGCCTGCGCGATTCCAGCGATCTACGCGGCGCGATCCATCGACTCACCGAAGAAACGTTTACTGACCTATATGGCGATTCCGCTGATGCCCTGCTCGGCGCGATTACCGGTCTATACTCTGCTGATCGCTGCCTTTATCCCACAGACAACCGCGCTCGGTGGTTTGGTCGGCCTGCAGGGTTTGGCCATGTTTCTGATCTATTTCTTTGGCATGGCGTGCGCGCTGCTGGTTACTGGCTTGGTCTCACGTAATAGCCCCGATCAATATAACGACCTGCCCTTTGTGCTGGAAATGCCTCCGTATCGGGTGCCAGGGCTAAAGCCATTACTGCGCAACTCCTGGAACCGCTCCAAGCACTTTGTTACCAAAGCGGGGAAAATCATTTTTGCCGTGACGGTGGTTATCTGGGTGCTGGGTTACTTCCCCAATCATGGTGCCGATTTGTCCGCCTCCTGGTTGGGTAGCATCGGACATGTGGTAGAGCCGATATTTGCACCGCTGGGTCTGGACTGGCGCTACGGGGTTGCTGTACTCACCTCGTTCCTGGCGCGCGAAGTATTTGTAGGTACGCTGGGTACCATGTTTGGCATAGAAGGCGCCGATGAAAACATGGTGCCGCTGGTAGAGCAGATTCAGGCCAGCGGCCTGAGCGTCGGCTCTGGTCTGGCGCTGCTGGTGTTCTTCGCCATTGCATTGATGTGTGTCTCGACCATGGCGATTCTCGGTAAAGAGTCGCGCTCCAACACACTGGCGCTGAAGATGTTTGCCGCCTACGGTATTGCGGCTTACATACTGGCGGTTGGCGTTTATAATCTGGCGTTGTTGTTTGGTATTTAAACAGCGAACACTAGCCGAGTAAGTCGCGCAGCCCGGCCAGGGTTTCATTGGCGCGTTCCTTTGCGACTTCGGCGTCTTCTTCCAGCCCGCCTTGCCATTGCAGATCATCGGCTGGCAGCTCCTCTATGAAGCGGCTGGGCTCACAATCAATCACCTCACCAAACTGGCGTCGCTTTGCCGCCATGGTCATGGTCAGGCTCTGTTGGGCGCGGGTGATGCCGACATAGGCGAGCCGGCGCTCTTCGGCGATGTTGTCTTCCTCTACGCTGACCCGGTGTGGCAGCAGGTTTTCTTCCATCCCAATGATAAACACATGGGGATATTCCAGGCCCTTGGAAGCATGCAGTGTCATTAGCTGTACGCTGTCATCGGCGGCGCGGTCTTCTTCCTGTTGTTCCATCAGATCGCGCAATACCAGCTTTGAAATCGCTTCCTCTATATCGACGCCATCGTCATTGATGACCCGCTGCAGACTATCGACCAGAAAGTCGACGTTACCCATGCGTCGCTCAGCGACATCTTCGCTGGAGCTAATGCTGTCCAGCCAATGATCGTACTGAATATCTCTCAACATCTGGCGTATTCCACTAATGGAATTGCCGCTGCGGCAGCGTTGCCGAGTCTGATCGAGCCAGTCGCTAAATTCTCGCAAGCGCTTGCGGCCCGCCTCGGGCACGTCCGCGTGGCTGCTGGCGGCGGCCCGTAGCATGCTGGTTCCTGATTTGCGGGCGCACTCGCCCAGCGCCTCCAGAGTTGCTGTACCCAGCTTGCGGCGCGGTACATTGGCAATACGCAGAAAAGCGTTGTCGTCATCGGCGTTAATGACCAGTCGCAGATAGGCCATGATGTCCTTGACCTCGTTGCGGGCAAAGAATGACTGTCCGCCGCTCATCTGGTAGGGAACTTGCTGCTGTTGTAGCGCCAGCTCCAGCAGTCGCGCCTGGTGATTACCACGATAGAGAACTGCATATTCACCCAGTCGGGTGCGTTTGCGCAGGCGATGATCGAGGATTTCTGCCACGACCTGTTCTACCTCGGAAGTTTCGTCGGTGCACCTGATTACGCGTAGAGGGTCACCAAAGCCGAGTTCACTCCACAGTTGTTTCTCAAACACGTGATCATTGTTGGCTATCAAGGTATTGGCGGCCTTTAGAATACGTCGGGTGGAGCGGTAGTTCTGCTCCAGCATCACGACTTTTAGCCCAGGGAAGTCTTCCCGCAGTTGCTCCAGATTTTCTGGACGCGCGCCGCGCCAGGCGTAGATAGACTGATCGTCGTCGCCAACGGCAGTCAGTCCGCCACGCAGGCCTACTAATTGCTTCACCAGCTCATATTGGCTGATGTTGGTGTCCTGATACTCGTCTACCAGTAGGTAGTGAATGCGGTTCTGCCACTTTTCCAGAATATCGGGATAGTTGGTAAACAGTATGCCGGGCAGCATAATCAGATCATCAAAGTCCAGCGCATTGTAGGCACGCAGGGCCCGGTTATAGCGTTTGTAGGCTTGCGCGCACAGCATCTGGGCGGGGCCGGTGGCCAGTGCGATGGCCTTATCGGGCAGCAGGCCGTCATTCTTCCAGTTGGAAATCTGGTTCTGGATGACTTGGGCCTGATCGCCTTCGGCGCCGTGGTCCTGAATCAGAATGTCGCGGATCAGGGTATTGCTGTCCTGATTATCGAAAATCGAAAAGCCGGCGCGCAGCTCCAGGGTTTTGCGCTCCTCGCGAATGATGCGCAGGCCCAGTTGGTGGAAAGTGCTGACCAGCAAGCCTTCGGCGGCTTCGCCAGACACCAGCTTGCCAACCCGTTCACGCATTTCCCGCGCCGCCTTGTTGGTAAAAGTGACAGCGGCGATGTGCTCGCCCTTGATGCCGCATTTTTGGATCAGATAGGCGATTTTGCGAGTGATAACGCTGGTCTTGCCACTGCCGGCTCCGGCCAGTACTAGCAGTGGGCCATCGATGTATTTCATGGCCTCATGTTGGCGGGGGTTGAGTTTGTTCACGGGTACAACGCTGCTAAAGGGGGTGGGATTCTAGCAGGTTGTCGGGTTGTTTGTAGGGCAGCCCTTGCTTTATTGTTGGGGGTCGAAGGTGATTTTCATTTCCTTCATCGCATTGACGAAGAAGGAGCGCACAAACTGCGGTTCAGCGGCGAATTTTGCATTCTGCAGACGGGGTATGACCTCTTCCATCATGAGGCGTAATTCCAGCCGCGCCAGGTGTGAGCCGATACAAAAGTGCTGGCCAATACCAAAGGAGCGGTGCTGGTTGTAAAGGTCGGGCATACGCTCAGCGCGACGCACGTCAAACACCATGGCGTCTTCACCAAAGGTCTGCTCGTCATGATTGATGGTGTGATAGTGCAGTAGAATCTTGTCCCCTTTGCTGATCTTTACGCCAGATAGTTCGATATCTTCCATGGCAGTGCGACGCATTTGTATAAAGGCGGTGTTGTAGCGCAGTATCTCCTCGCAGGCATCAGAGATCTTGTCGGGGTTTTCCGCCAGATACTGAAGCTGATCCGGGTTTTCAATCAACAGGCGCATGCCTTGCGCAATCACGGTTCGGGTTGACTCGTTGCCGCCCACCAGAATCAGGATAAACATCCAGCCAAATTCTTCTTCGCTGATCTTACGGCCTTTGACCTCGCCATCAAGCAGTGCGCCCAGCAAACTGTCAGTGGGGTTGGCATGGTGTTTCGCCGCCAGACCCATGGCGTAGGCGATGACCTCTGCCGAGGCAATATTGCCCGCCATCTCATCAATCGACATATCCGGGTCGTCCGCAAAAATCATGGTATTGGTCCAGTCGAAGAACTTCTTGCGGTCCTCCAGCGGTACACCCAACAACTCCAGGATAGCAATCAACGGCAGCTCGGCGGCGACTTCTTCGACAAACTCACATTCACCCCGTTGGGCTACAGCATCCACAATACGCTTGGCATGTTCACGGAAGCTGGGCTCATAGGAGTCGACATTTTTGGGGGTAAAGGCGTTGCGAACAATGCGCCGCACCAACTGGTGTTCAGGCGGGTCCATGCCGATGATTGTTTTCTGGTGAACATCGGTAATTAGCCAGTCCTCGTGCTCCATCGGAAACGGCGAACGCTCGGCGGAAGAAAAGACTTTG
This sequence comes from Candidatus Litorirhabdus singularis, assembly GCF_026262625.1. Classification (GTDB taxonomy): domain Bacteria; phylum Pseudomonadota; class Gammaproteobacteria; order Pseudomonadales; family Halieaceae; genus Litorirhabdus; species Litorirhabdus singularis. The sequence goes on along the minus strand of NZ_SHNN01000001.1, from coordinate 320,632 downwards.
GGGTTTTTGCAGATGGCGTCCAGCTCGTGTTGGCGCGTGACCACCCAGTAGGGGATGCCGGTGATGGGGTCGTCTATTTTCACCAGAGGGCCCGCGTCGCGAATCGCTTTCAGGTCGTTATAAGGCATACCCTGAGCATATGTGTCGGGGTCTACCAAGTTGGCGAAAGGGCAAGTGCTCATGATTCATACCTCGCTCGACGCTGCGCGCGAGCATTTTGTTGGCGTTAAACTAATGGTCATTAGTCTAGCGAATGCGGGGGTTTTGTTCCAGTCGTCGACCCACCAGGGTTGCGTTACAACCGCCGTAGGTGAGAGTGGTTTGAGGTACTGGTCCAGCTCAATCCAAAGATGCTATGCCGAGTACCTGCGAGAGTGCACTCAGCTGTCCTGATGTAACTGTAACTGACGATAGCTCATGCCCTCCAACAGGTGCTCACGTGCAATCTGCTCTGCGCCTGCGAGATCGGCAACGGTGCGGCTCAGTTTGAGAATTCGATGATAGGCGCGTGCGGACAGCCCGAGGTCGTCTAGTGCTTTTGCCAATAGACCGCTATCCGCAGGGGTAAGTGGGCAGTGACGGAGCAGCGCCGCACTGTCGAGCTGGCTGTTGATGACGCCTGCCCGCGCAATCTGTATTTCTCTGGCCGCGCTGACTCGCTGTCGTACCTGGGCGGAGCTTTCCTCAGAGGTGGGTGCCAGCATTAACTCGCTGGCGGGAGTACGCGGCAGGGTTAACAGAATATCAATACGGTCCAGCAGCGGTGCCGATAAGCGCTGGCGATAGCGTCTTATCTGATCAGGAGTGCAGCGACAGGGGTGGCGTGGATCGCCTTCGTAACCGCAGGGGCAGGGGTTCATAGCGGCTACCAACTGACAGCGGGCTGGAAAACTGAGCTGGCTTTGTACCCGGGATATGGTTATGTAGCCAGATTCAAGAGGCTCCCGTAACTGCTCCAGTACAGAGCGCGAAAATTCAGGTAGTTCATCCAGAAACAACACCCCACGATGGGCCATGGAAATTTCGCCGGGGCGGGGTCGGCTGCCGCCCCCCACCAAAGCCTTGGCGGAGGCGCTGTGATGGGGTGCCCGGAAGGGTCGTTGTTGGCACACAGCCGGGTCGAGCAAAGGGTTGGCAGCGCTCATGATCATTAGTACTTCCAGCGCTTCGGTGGCGGGTAGCGCTGGCAATATCCCCGGCAGCCGACTCGCGAGCATGGTCTTCCCAGTGCCGGGCGGGCCGCAGTAAAGCAGATTGTGGCCCCCGGCCGCAGCCACTTCCAATGCACGCTTGCCTTGGGCCTGACCACGCACATCGGCGAGGTCAGGGTAGGGGGTTGTCATCAAGGCTGGAGCTGCAATCGCCGGCTTCATAGGCAGGTTACCCAGCAGGTGGGCGCTGACCTGCAGTAGGTTGTTGCAAGGCATGATCTGCGACTGCGGTACGGCAGTCGCATTCAAAGCATTGGCATCAGGCAGAAACAGCCTATGTCCTGCGGCGCTAGCGGCCACCGCTGCGCTGATGGTGCCGGACACGGCTTGTAATGTGCCGGTTAGCGAGAGCTCTCCCAGGAATTCACCGTCGGCGACGGCCGCCTCTGGTATCTGGCCGCTGGCAATCAGAATGCCCAGAGCAATCGGTAGATCATAGCGGCCACCGTCTTTGGGCAGGTCAGCCGGCGACAGGTTCACCGTCAGACGCTGGTCCGGCCATTCGAGATGGCAGTTCATGATCGCGCTGCGCACCCGGTCCTTGCTTTCGCGCACGGCTGCTGCGGGCAATCCAACAATGGAGAAAGCCGGCAAGCCATTGGAAATATGGGTTTCGACGCGCACCAGTGGAGCGTCGATGCCGTGCTGGGCACGGCTGAGTACAGTCGATAGAGTCATAACCGCCCATCCTTGAGCCTGGTTAACATCCTGTTGTTGGGCCAGATCCGCGGGGAGCGGCTGACGCCAGATACACACTACCTAGCGTGTCTAGTAGCAGTGTAGTTCAGCGTCGGGGTAGCTGCCGGATTATTCGTCTTGCTGGCCGGGGCATTTGGAATGTCGGGTACGGCGCATGCGATCGTAACGAATATGATGCAGGCCCCCTAAGGCAAACGCGCCTAAACCCCTTTGAATACCGCCGTGCGCCGCTCGATGAATGACTGGACGCCTTCTTTGGCGTCTTCACTCGCCAAGAGTCTGCGCTGCGTCGGGCCAAGTTCGCGTACGGCGGCTGCAAAGCCCTCTTCGACGAAGCGTCTTGAGGCGGCCTTGGTTGCTTGAACGGCCAGGGGCGCTTGTGCCGCTATGACTTCTGCAATCTCGATTGCCCGCTCCAATTGTGTTCCAGCCGGAACCACTTCCTGGACGAAGCCGATTCGATAGGCCTCCTGAGCATCGAATTCGTCGCTGGTCAGCAGATGGTACATAGCATTGCCCCAGCCGCCGCGCTGTACGAAGCGGATGGTTGCGCCACCCGTCGCGTGAATGCCGCGGGCTGGCTCTAACTGGGAGAAGCGGCAATTGTCCGCGGCAATGACAATGTCACCCGCCAAGGCGATTTCGATGCCAAAGGTAAAGGTGATTCCCTGCACTGCGGTAACAATGGGTTTACGGCAGGCGCGACCCAACGCTATTGGGTCAACTCGCGGTTCTGCACTTGCGTCTGGGTCGCTCTCGCTCTCCATGCGTCCAGTCCACTTGGGCAGATCGAGGCCGGCGGTAAAGTGGTCTCCGTGGCCGAAGAGTACCCCCACGAACAGGTCGTCGCTCTCGTCCAGACGCGTGTAAGCCTCAAGCAGTTGCTTTGCCATCGTTGGCGTATAGCCGTTGTACTTAGCGGGACGATTGAGCCCAATCAACAGTATGTGACCACGCTGTTCTACGCTGATGGAGCCTTCCTCGTTTGAAGTATCTGTCATAGTTTTGTCCTGTGTAGTAGTGCGTTAACCGTGGCGCAGGATGGGATGCAAAGCAAGAAATATCAGGGGTTATTCCTCCAGGAGTATTGGACAGCCGCAAACCCAATGGCGCGTCTCTCTAGCTGTTATGAAACTACCTTCGTAAACGCTCGATGCTTAGAAAAAATGTACGCTGCAGTGGTAAAAAGGCTACTGCCACAGACCACGTTTGCACATTGTGTCAGGGCATAAAAATCTCGCAGCATAGTGCTGATTGCTTGGGCTCGCTCTTGTTGCTCCAGCGCCTGCAAGTGATCTTTCCAGACTTTGTCGGGGCGCATTTTATGGGTAACAAATTTCACGCCGTACTCCGCATGGAGCTGTTCTAGCAACGGAGCGTTATCACTGAACGCAATTATGTCGAGATTGCGCTCGGCAGCAATGTCTAGCGCAGTGCGCATGATTTTGCTCACCATCTGCTGAAATTCATCGGTGCCGTATTCGCTGCGACCGTGCAGGAACTCACCATTCCCATGGCGAATATGCACTCCAACGTGGCGTTCCAGCGCGACCCCACTGAGTGCCTCATGCAGCAGCGAATCAGATAGCCTGGCTGGTGCTGGATAGAGGTCGAAGAATGGAAAGTCTTTACGCAGAGAGCTAAAGGGTGAAACGGTTTGAATGATAATGCAATCCGCAGCGTGATCTATGGTGTTCTCCAGCAGCGGTCGGAACTCGCGCATATGTGTCATTTCATGCGCATGCAGTCGCTCATGCTCAGGGAAGCTGTTCACAATGTCCTTATTTCCCACGCCTACCAGCAGAAGAGAATTACTATCGTTTATCGCCGCGTTGCTAATGCGTTCAGACAATTGAATAGAGTCTGTGCCTTCCGTTTCCAGCTCAAACAACTCGGCGAAAATTGGGTCAACGTCCAGGCTGTTGTCAATCCGCAGGTTCCAGGTGCGACAGGTAAGATGAAAGCGGCGTCCGGTTTGGCGGGCATAATCAGCGTAGACAGCAACAGCCGTGAGAACGTGGCCCAGACCGGCGGCGCTACTGGCGTTGTATATGAGGTGTTTTGACATATCTGCTTTGGCATCTGCAGGGATGCCCGGCTCCGTCGCTGTTTTTGCGCTGCAGGGTTAGTCGTCTTGCCGCTGTTGCAATAGCGCCTCAAGTTGACGTTCCAGCTCTTCTACCCGGGTGCGGGTGCGCGCCAGAACGGCGGTCTGGGCGTCAAACTCGTCGCGGCTCACCATATCCATTTTAGCCAGACCGGACTGCACCAGGCCGCGCATTGTGCGGTCTACTTCGTCTTTGATGCCGCCATTGTCCCCCAACAAGTTTCCGAGTTGGCGGGCGACGTCACTGAAGGGAGGAGGTTTGATTGCCATGGAGTGAGTCTAACTGAATGGAGGGCGTCAGGACAGTGATGGTGGGATGCGCGAGCGTGCTGCACCTGTCTGCTGCACCAGGGGTGGTCGCGAACCATTATGGTGCGAAAAAGTGCTCCAATTTGGTGCGATGATCATCTGGCGATTACGGCTGAGATAAGCAATATTGTTATAAGTTGTTGAAATTAAAGAGTTTATCAAAATTGGCACGGTCGCTGCATTAGGTTGGGCAGACTTTGTTATTGCCGCGCCGATGTGCCCGTAGCCAGGCTGGCTCAACAAGCTCTAAATTACTTACACCCAAGGAGATTGAAAATGAGTTTTAAAAAAGTAATGCCATTTGCGGTAGCATCCGTTTTAACCCTGGGCGCCAGCGCCTCTTTCGCCGAAATTAGCGGTAACATTGCGCTGACTTCAGACTACAAGTTCCGCGGTATCTCGCAGTCAGACGAGTCAATTGCCGTACAGGGCGGTTTTGACTACGAGCACGAGTCCGGCTTTTATCTCGGTACCTGGGGCTCTTCAGTTGATTTTGACGTCAATGACGCCGATGGCGGCCTTGACGGCAGCCTGGAACTCGACGTCTACGCTGGTTTTGCTGGTAGTTTCGGCGACAGCGGCTTCGGCTATGACATTGCCGCACTTTACTACGCCTACCCTGGCGATGATGGCCTCGAAGGTGACTACTATGAGGTTGCTGCTGGTTTGTCCTGGAATGATTTGAGCCTGTCATTCGCTTACTCGCCTGACTACTACGCCGAGACTGGCAAGTTCTACTATGTTGCCGGTGGCTATGAGCTGGGTTTTGCGGAAATCTGGACATTGTCCCTGCACGCTGGTTACAACTCTTTTGATGAAGAAGGCTTCCTTTCTGATGGCGCTGATTCTTACTGGGACTACTCAGTGGGTGTTGGTGTGTCAGTGATGGGTGTTGACCTTAGTCTGGCGGCTGTAGGTACTGACTTGGATGAAGACGAGGTCTTCGGTACTTCCTGGGGCGACGCGCAAGCCGTCTTCACCATCAGCAAAAGCATGTAAACCAACCTTGTACTAGCGGGTCGGCTGAGCTTTCAGCCGACCCACTCTCAGGAGAATACTATGAAATTAATTACGGCTGTAGTTAAGCCATTCAAACTCGATGATGTGCGAGAGGCCCTTTCCGAGATAGGTGTACAAGGTATTACCGTCACGGAAGTTAAAGGTTTTGGTCGGCAGAAGGGCCACACTGAACTCTACCGTGGTGCTGAATACGTTGTGGACTTTCTACCCAAGGTAAAAATAGAGATAGCGGTAGCCGACAGTGTCGTTGACGCGACGTTGGAAGCGATTACCAAATCTGCCAATACCGGAAAAATCGGTGACGGCAAAATCTTTGTAGCGCCCCTGGAGCAGATCATTCGCATTCGTACCGGTGAAACCGGCGAAGAAGCGATCTAGCCCACTGACAGAAGAGAGATACTCCCATGGAAAATCAAATTTTTGAATTACAGTACGCTCTGGATACGTTCTACTTCCTGATCTGCGGTGCACTGGTTATGTGGATGGCAGCAGGCTTTGCCATGCTCGAAGCGGGCCTGGTACGGTCCAAAAACACCACTGAGATATTGACTAAAAACGTCGCACTGTTTGCGATCTCCTGCACGATGTACATGGTTTGCGGTTACATGATTATGTATGGCGGCGACTTCCTGCTGTCCGGGATCACCGGTGACGGTGTCGCTGGCGCTGAAGAGCCTGCAACCTATGCCCCTTCGGCTGACTTCTACTTCCAGGTAGTGTTTGTTGCTACTGCGATGTCGATTGTGTCAGGCGCGGTTGCGGAACGTATGAAGCTGTGGGCGTTCTTGGCCTTCGCCGTAGTGATGACTGGTCTCATCTACCCACTGCAAGGTTCCTGGACTTGGAACGGCGATGCGGTATTCGGTCTGTACACGCTTGGCGACCTTGGCTTCTCTGACTTTGCTGGCTCCGGTATTGTTCACATGGCGGGCGCATCTGCTGCTCTGGCTGGTGTGCTGCTGCTGGGTGCTCGTAAAGGCAAATACGGTGCCGACGGATCGATTCGCGCCATTCCCGGTGCTAACCTGCCGCTGGCGACTTTGGGTACCTTTATCCTCTGGCTCGGTTGGTTCGGCTTTAACGGTGGCTCGGTACTGGCAACTGCCAGCGTAGAGAGCGCTAACTCGGTAGCGGTTGTGTTTATGAACACCAATGCTGCTGCGGCCGGTGGCTTGATTGCTGCATTGGTTGTTGCGCAGCTGAAGTTTGGCAAGGCAGATTTGACCATGGCACTTAACGGCGCTCTGGCCGGACTGGTCGCCATCACCGCTGAGCCTTCAACACCTACTGCCTTGCAGGCGACCTTGTTTGGTGCCGCTGGCGGTACCCTGGTTGTCTTCTCAATCCTGATGCTGGATAAGCTGAAACTTGATGACCCGGTTGGTGCTATCTCAGTTCACGGAGTGGTCGGTTTGCTGGGACTGATGTTGGTACCGGTTACTAATAGCGATTCATCCTTCACCGGTCAGATCGTAGGCGCGCTTACCATCTTTGTATGGGTATTTGGTGCGAGCCTGGTGACCTGGGGTATTTTGAAAGTTGTCATGGGAATCCGTGTCAGCGAGGAAGAAGAGTACGAAGGCGTCGATCTCTCCGAATGTGGTATGGAAGCATACCCGGAGTTCATCACTGCCAAATAGCTTGCGGGCGCATTGTTATGCGTGTCTTTGGGGGCCCTTTGGGCCCCCTTTTTTTTTATCTTTTTTCAGGCGTACGCAGCGCTACTTGCGATTCTGCGCAAAGCCACGATAATGGAGCGTCTGAATCTTCGCCCCAGGAGCATAACCAATGAAAATGATTACGGCAGTCATTAAGCCTTTCAAGATGGATGACGTGCGTACCGCGCTGTCGGAAATGGGGGTACAGGGTATTACCGCCACCGAAGTTAAGGGTTTTGGGCGTCAAAAAGGGCACACAGAGCTGTATCGCGGTGCTGAGTATGTGGTGGATTTTTTGCCTAAGGTCAAACTGGAGATTGCAGTTGCGGACGGTCAGGTAGACGCGGCGATTGATGCTATCACCAAGTCCGCCAGTACTGGCAAAATTGGCGACGGCAAAATATTTGTCAGTTCACTGGAACAGGTTATTCGTATTCGCACCGGAGAGACTGGCGAAGACGCCATCTGACCTGCATTGCTGCGTAACAAAAACGGCGCGAGACTGGGTGACGGTTCGCGCCGTTTTTTATGCGCGTTAGTCAGGGGTCAGCTACTTGTTCCTGGCGGGTCCAGCCGTTACTCAGGCGAGCTTGGCTTCGATGCGGCGAATAGCGTCTGGTAATTGCTGCAGTTTGGAGATTTCCTCGTCAGCCGGTTCGCCTCGAGGCCAGCGCCAGTCGCCGGAGTTCATCCATACGGTAAATAAGCCAACCTGTTTGGCACCGTAAATGTCGTGATGCGGATTATCCCCCACATGAACTACCTGATGGTTGTCTACCTGGGCAGCACTCATGGCTGCATGAAACATGTCTGGTAGCGGTTTGCTGGCGTCTACTTGCTCGGCGCTGAACGAAAAGTCAAAGCAGTCGCCCAGTTCCAGTTTGAATATGTCAGCATTGCCGTTAGTCAGCGCGCCCAGTTGGTACTCCTTGGACAGTTGCTGCAGCACATCGAGCGCCTGCTCGTAAGGTTGCACCTGGTGGCGCAGTTCCATAAAAACATCGAAGGCCGCCTGAGCACCGGCATTTGCGTTGTCACTGTCGTAGCCAGCTGCCAGCAGCATGGCTTGCACCGCACTAATCCTGATGGCGCTTATCTGATGGGCCAGCTCAGGGTGTTGCTTGTAGTGAGTGACCCGGAAGTCGCGCATGGCCTGAGGGTTGAACTTGCGCGTTACTGCCGGGCGATGTTGTTGCAGCCATAAGTACTGGGCCTGTTCCGCGCGCAGCAGTGCTGGCTCAACGTCCCACAGGGTGTTGTCCAGATCAAAGGTAATCAGTTTGATGGGTGATGCGGGCATGTTTCAGTCGGTGTCCGTGCGGCGTTTGCGGGCGCGAGGGTGGGCTTTGTCATAGACGTTGGCCAAGTGTTGAAAGTCCAGATGGGTATAGACTTGTGTGGTCGAGATATTGGCATGTCCGAGCAGCTCTTGCACTGCCCTGAGGTCACCACTCGATTCCAGCATATGACTGGCAAAACTGTGGCGCAGCATGTGCGGGTGAACGTCTTGCTGCATCGCGTTACCGCGGCCTAATTGCTGTAGCCGGGCCTGAATGTTGCGGTGGCTAATACGGCGTCCACGATTACTGGTGAACACCGCTTCTTCAGTGTCCAGCTTGGGCCGCAATTCCAGCCAGCGTCGGATAGCTGCCAGAGCCGGCCCCCCCACAGGCAGCTTACGGGTTTTATTGCCCTTGCCGGTGACGGTTACCATACCCTCGTTAAGATCGATGTCGTTAATGTCCAGCGCGGCTAACTCGGCCAGACGCAAGCCGGAAGAATAGAATAGTTCCGCCATGGCCTGATCGCGCAGCGCGGTGGGGTCGTCGCCATTCTCCGCCAGTAGTTGCGTGACTTGGTCGGCGTCCAAAGTTTTGGGCAGGCGCCGTGGTCGTTTCGGTGCCTGCACGCCTATGGCGGGATTGTGCTCCAGTCCATGCGCGCGCCCCAGATAGCTGAACAGGCTGCGAACGGCAGACAGGTTGCGCGCTATGGAAGCGCTGGCCAGGCCGCGACGGTGTAGATCGCTGGAGTAGCGGCGCACGGCAGCACTGTCTATGTTGATGGCGCTCTGGAGTTGTTGCTCTTCGCAAAAACCTGTCAGCCGGCGCAAGTCGCGGCCGTAGTTACTCAGAGTGTGCTTGGACAACTGGCGGGCATCGCGAAGATAGGATAAAAACTCCGCGATCTGCTGCGCCAGTGGCTCAGCCACTGATACTACTTTCCAGTTTGGGTAGCAGTCGGACCAACACCTCGGCGACGTGATTGAGGAACATAGTGCCCATGTTAGAGGTGTAGTAGCTGGGATTACTGTTGCCGACGGCAATAACGCCAAGTTCAGTCTGTGCCACCAGAGGCATTACTGCGGCCGAACCGATACTGTCGGCTGCAGGAAACAAGTAGCTCAGCTCCTCTCTACGAAGCGTACCGCAGGTCGCTTTGCCGTTTTTCAGCATTGAGCCGATTTCGATGTTGGCGCTGTCGCTTGATTCTATGCGGCACCCCTCGCTGCTGTCGGCGGGATCGCCAAACAAGATAAAGCTGGTGTACTCAACCTCAAAATCGTTTTTCATCGCGTGATTGAAGGCAGCGGCCAGTTCTGCTCTGGATTTTGCTTCCAACAAGGCAACCACCAGCGTGCGGGTATTCGCGAACAAACTATCGTTGGTGCGGGCATGGTTGGTGAGATTATTGTTTCGTTTGCGCATTTCAATATTGCGCTCCCGCAGTACACTGACCTGTTTCTCCACCAGTGATACGGCCGAGCCGGAGCCGTGGCTTATGTGCAGATAGTCGAGCATGTCCGGGTGGCGCTCGAAAAAGTCTTCATGCTGTTTCAGATATTCGCGCACGCTTTCATCATCGAGCTCGTCGCTCTGGGGTTGTGGTTGAGTATTACTCATAGACGCACACTTCCTTCAAATACTGTGGTGGCTGGCCCGGTCATAATAACCGGATGACCCGCGCCTGCCCATTCAATTTCTAGGCTACCGCCGGGTAGGTTGACCTTCACGTGGTTGTCGAGCAGTCCTTGCACATTGCCGGCCACAACGGCCGCGCAGGCGCCGGTGCCGCAGGCGAGAGTTTCGCCAACTCCGCGCTCATAAACACGCAGATTGATCTCTCCGCGTGACACAACTTGCATAAAGCCGGCATTAACCTTACGCGGAAAATCAGGGTGTTGCTCAATCAGGGGACCCAGCTGTGCAACCGCCGCAGTGTCGGTATTATCGACTCGAGTGACGGCATGGGGGTTGCCCATAGAGACGGCTCCAATAGACAGACTTTGACCGTCCACCAGCAGCTCATAGCTGGGAGCCTGCTGCTCGGCGCGAAAAGGAATGTCCTGTGGCGTTAATACCGGCTGCCCCATGTCGACTTCAATCTGATTGTCTGAAATAACCCGCAAGTGAATGATCCCGGCGGATGTCTCTACCGAGATGCTGTGCTTGTTGGTGAGGCGTCGGGCGCGCACGAATCTGGCAAAGCAGCGGGCGCCGTTGCCGCACTGCTCTACTTCATCGCCATCGGCGTTGTAAATGCGATAGCGAAAATCGACGTCCGGATCTTGCGGTGGCTCTACGACTAGTACTTGATCACAGCCAATACCAAAGCGGCGGTCGGCCAGCTTGCGAATATGGCGCGGTCGCAGATTGAAATGCTGGGTTACCAGATCAAGTACAACGAAGTCATTGCCAAGGCCATGCATTTTGGTGAAATTGAGAATCATGACTGCTCTTTGTGTGTGGGTATGGCTTAGCCAAAACCCAACCCCTCCGTGACCGCTATAGTTTGGTTTTACCGCGCTAATGGGTCGTTATGTCGATTTAAATGCGCGTCAGGTTGTGGTGGCGGATAACTGAGGCGGTTTCTGGCGACGATTGTATCACCGTTTCGGCGATATTCTCGCGCGACAAAGTACCAGTGGAGCAGGGCGGAGGCTTGCTGGATCGCTACAGAGAGCCGTCTGGTCAGGTTATTTCGGCGCCGGTAGTAAGTGTTCACCGCGCCACAGGTCGGCAAGGGTTTCGCGCTCCCGCACCAGATAGCACTGATCACCGTCGACCATTATTTCTGGGGCGCGTGTGCGGCTGTTGTAGTTGGAGCTCATGGTGAAACCATAGGCGCCGGCGCCTTTGATCGCCAGCAGATCGCCAGCAGCAATGGCCAAATGTCGTTCTTTGCCGAGAAAATCACCCGTCTCACAGACGGGTCCGACCACGTCATATTGCGCTGTCTCGCCGCTACCCGCCTCACTGATTGGGACGATATCGAGCCATGCCTGATAGAGCGCCGGCCGAATCATGTCGTTCATAGCAGCATCGACTATAGCGAAGTTATTGACGCTGTTGTGCTTGATGATGTTGACTGTGGTCAGTAAGACGCCGGCATTGGCGGTTATCGAGCGACCGGGTTCAAATAGTAGTTGCAGTGGGCGGTCACCCACTTCGGAGCGCAGCGCTGCTATGTAGTCGGAAATTTCCGGTGGCTGTTCATCGCGATAGCGCACGCCCAGCCCGCCACCCAAGTCGAGGTGGCGAATAGTCACCCCTGCTTCCGCTAGTTGGTCAATTAGCGTCAGTAAGCGCTGCAGCGCGTCGATAAACGGGCTGATCTCGGTTAGCTGCGAACCTATGTGGCAGTCGACGCCCAACACTTCCAGGTGTGGCAGTTGCGCCGCACGCTGATAGATCTCGAAGGCCTCCTCCATGGCAATGCCGAATTTGTTTTCACGCAAGCCGGTGGAAATATAGGGGTGGGTGCGGGCATCTACATCCGGATTAATACGCAGGGAAACCGGCGCCTTGCGCTGCATTTCCCCCGCCACTTCATTGAGCATCTCTAGTTCTGGCGTCGACTCTACGTTAAAACAGTGAATGCCGGCAGCCAGTGCCTGGCGCATGTCGGTTGCGGTTTTGGCGACTCCTGAATAGACGATTTTGTCAGGATCTCCGCCGGCTTGCAGCACTCGCTGCAACTCGCCAATAGAGACAATATCGAAGCCCGCGCCGAGTCGCGCCAGTGTGTCCAGAACGGCCAGATTACTGTTTGCCTTCACTGCATAGCAGATTAGGTGGTCGGCGCCGTCTAACGCCTGTTGGTAGGCGAGGAAATTGCGTTCCAGGCAGGCTCGCGAGTAAATATAGGCGGGCGTGCCGAACTCCTCAGCTATTTTGGTGAGGGCAATATTTTCGGCGTGCAGTGCACCGTCGCGGTAAGTAAAGTCATTCATCAGCAGGCTGCGCTATTCAGTGGAGGGGGCGGCAGGGTCTGCGGTGGGCTCTGGCTCTGATGCCGTTGGCGCCATCGTTTCGTCCTGCGGGATGTATAGGGGGCCCATCTGGCCGCAAGCGGCTAGTCCGATACACAGTATGATAGTAATTAGTAGCAGGCGCATTGTGGGTCCCCGAATTCGGCGGGCATTATACCTTTGTGTGGTATCGCGCGCGAGGCGGCATTATGATGACGGTCTTTTGGTCAGACGGTTAATCCCATGCAGGAATCTGAGTTCAACAGTCGCGTAGAGTCGACTCTGGAAACGCTGGAGCTTGCTCTGGACGTAATGGCGGACGAGCTCGACTATGAAACCAGCGGTGGTGTGCTGACGGTAACCTTTGAAAATGACACCAGCATGGTGTTTAGCCGACAATTGGGTAATCACCAATTGTGGGTGGCGGCGCGCAGCGGCGGTTACCACTTTAGCTACGATGAGGCGGCCGGCGACTGGCGCTGCACCCGCAGCGGCGATTTGTTCAGCGAGTTTGTGACAACGCAGATGCGTGAGCAGGCTGGGGTTGAATTCAGTTTTTAACCGCCACCTAAGAATGAATAGCGGTAGTTAACAGTTAGGGGTAACAGCCGCCGTTAGCGGCTGCGTGAGGCCACTTTTTCCCGCGCGCGTTCTGCTGCCGCCCTGACTTGCGCTGGTGCGGTGCCGCCAAGGTGGTCTCGAGCCGCTACCGAGCCTTCCAGCGTCAGAACCTCAAAAACGTCTTCCCTAATATCGGGGCAGAAGCCCTGTAGTGTCTCCAGAGTCATCTCTGCCAGATCAAGGCCTGTGTCCACCCCGTGTCCCACTGCCATGCCCACCACCTCGTGTGCGTCCCGAAACGGCAGCCCGCCGCGGACCAGGTAATCTGCCAGATCGGTCGCAGTGGAAAATCCACGCAGCGCGGCCTCGCGCATGACATCTTTCTGCGGAATGATAGCCGGAATCATATCGGCGAAAGCGCGCACGCAGTCCAGTACCGTATCGATTGTGTCGAACAGGGGCTCTTTGTCCTCCTGATTGTCCTTGTTGTAGGCCAGTGGTTGGCTTTTCATCAGCGTTAACAAAGAGACCAGGTGACCGTTGACGCGGCCGACTTTGCCGCGGACCAACTCGGGAACGTCCGGGTTTTTCTTCTGAGGCATGATAGAAGAGCCGGTACAAAACCGGTCTGGCAGCTCAATAAAGTTAAACTGTGCCGAAGTCCACAGCACCAATTCCTCGGAAATACGTGACATGTGGGTTAGCAACAGGGCGGCGAAACTGCAGAATTCGATAGCGAAATCCCGGTCCGATACCGAGTCCAAAGAGTTCTCTGTGGGTTTGTCGAATCCCAGCGCAGCCGCAGTTTGCTCGCGGTCTATAGGGTAGGTGGTGCCTGCCAGAGCGGCTGCGCCCAGCGGCGACTGATTAAGTCGGCTACGGCAGTCCTGCAAGCGTCCATAGTCGCGCTGCAGCATCTCGTTCCAGGCCAGTAGGTGATGGCCAAAGACAACCGGCTGTGCGGTTTGCAGGTGCGTAAAACCGGGCATCAGTGTATCGGCCTGAGTTTCGGCAAGATCAATGATGCCCTGCTGCAGCCGATCAATTTCCAGACTGATGGTGTCGATCGCGGCGCGCAGGTACAGCCTGATATCGGTAGCCACCTGATCGTTACGTGAGCGGCCGGTATGTAGTTTTTTGCCTGCAACTCCAATCAGTTCAGTCAGTCGCGCTTCAATGTTCATGTGTACGTCTTCCAGCGCCACGGACCAGGCGAAGGTTCCCGCGTTCACTTCGTCCAAAATAGTGGCGAGGCCAGACTCGATGTCCTGCAGCTCCTGATCGTTGAGTACACCGATGCCATGCAGCATGGCGGCGTGCGCCAGTGAGCCCTGGATATCCTGAGGCGCCATACGCTGGTCAAAGTTGACCGAGGCGGTAAAACGCTGCACAAACTGGTCGGTGGCTTCACTGAAGCGACCACCCCAGAGCTTACTGGTTTGATCCTTGTTACTCATTGACGTATGGCTCTCCGAGCTTGCTGAGTAGGGTTAAGAGTGCAAGTATACCAGCTAAGTATTTGAGCAGAGACGCTAATAAGGGGCTTTTTCCCATGGTCGCAGGGCAAACGCGGGTTGAATCACCTCGCGACTTCTACATTCCCAACCTGTGCAGTGCCGAGTCGGTCATTGTTATGGTCATCCTGGCACAGTTGCTGGTGGTGGTGTATGTGCTGGGAGATAGCCAGCTACCCAGCTTTGATTGGACCGGGTTGGCGCTTGCGTCGCTGTTTGTGCAGTGGATCGTGCTGTTGTGCGCAGCTGTGTTGTGTGCAGCACGCAAAAGCCTGGGTCGTCTGCAATTACTGACAGGGGTGTTGGTCAGTATGGCGATCATTCAATGCGTTACTGTGCTGTGCAGCCTGGTTGCGCGCAATCTTCTGATGGCGATTGATTACTCGATGCTGGATGGTTGGTGGGTGGTGCGCAATCAACTGATGGCGTTGGTGATTGGCGGCGTGACGCTGCGCTACTTCTTTTTGCAGCAGGAAGTACGCTTGCAGGAGCAGGCGGAACTGGGTGCTCGGCTAGAGGCTCTGCGAGCGCGCATCAGACCCCATTTTCTGTTCAATAGCATGAACAGTATTGCCAGCCTCATTGAATCGCGTCCGCAGCAGGCTGAAAAAGCGGTTGAGAATCTTTCAGAGCTGTTTCGCGCTAGCTTGATGGAAGATAACGAAGATACCAGTGTCGCCGATGAGCTGCGCCTGTGCCGCTTGTATCTGGATATAGAACAGCTTCGGCTGGGTGATCGTTTGCGCGTCGACTGGCAGGTGGACGAGGGGCTGCTCTCCCAGCTTATGCCAACGCTTATTCTGCAGCCATTGGTGGAAAATGCGGTCTACCATGGTGTAGCGCGCCTGCCCGAGGGAGGCTGTGTGGAAATAGCCCTGGGACGCAGTGGCGATCAGTTACGGG
The DNA here is from genome assembly GCF_026262625.1 of Candidatus Litorirhabdus singularis. GTDB lineage: Bacteria > Pseudomonadota > Gammaproteobacteria > Pseudomonadales > Halieaceae > Litorirhabdus > Litorirhabdus singularis. The sequence goes on along the minus strand of NZ_SHNN01000001.1, from coordinate 305,399 downwards.
TGGTAGTGTGCAACCCACTTCCGCCTGCGGGTGCTGACCAAGGTGCTGGTCATCAAACAGGCCACAGTATGGCGCTGGACAATATACGACAGCGCCTGGCGGTCCTGTATGGAAATAATGCCAGCGTCGATATTGAGCGTTCGACCTCTTTTCACAAGGTGACACTGGCGTGGCCGGCGCGGGGCGGGTCATGAAAATACTGGTGGTGGATGATGAATTGCTGGCGCGCGAGCGTTTGCTCAGGCTATTGCGCAAACTGGTACCGGAGGCCACTCTCAGCGAAGCTGCAACCGGCACTGAGGCGCTGGAGTGCGTTGGCTCCGAGACACCCGATCTGCTGCTACTGGACATTCGGATGCCGGGACTTGACGGCATAGAGGTGGCCCGGCGAGTGCAGGCGTTAGAGCAGCCTCCCGCGATTATTTTTTGCACCGCCTATGACCGCTATGCACTGGATGCTCTGCAGCAGCATGCCGTAGCCTATTTACTGAAACCGGTGCGGGAAGAACAGCTGGCGGAAGCCATTGAAAGTGCGAGCCGTATTAATCGTCTGCAGTTGAATGCCCTGGCCAATGCCGAAGGGCGGCGAACTCATATCAGTGCTGCCTCTTATCGTGGTGTAGACATGGTGCCGTTAGAGGATGTGCGTTGCCTTATAGCCGGAGACAAGTACGTGACGGTGCATCACACCGGGGGGGAGCTGCTGATACCAGATTCGCTGAAGGAGCTGGAACAGGAGTTTGGTGAGCGATTGCTGCGGGTGCATCGCAATGCACTGGTGGCGGTTGAGCATGTGTTGGGTCTGCGCCGTGACTCCAATCAGGGCTGGCACGTGCAACTGGCGGATAGCGCTATCGCACCGCAGGTTAGCCGGCGTCACCTGGCTAGCGTTAAGGAACGTTTGCGGACGCGTTAAGGTCATCACAGGGATGCGACATTCAGGGTCTGCTGCCGTAGAATGACGGCTGTTTCCCCGCAGCTCAGGTTACCTCAAAGAAGAATGTCTAACACCGTGATAATAGCTACCCGTGAGAGTCAGTTGGCGCTGTGGCAGGCCGAGTATGTTAAAGCCCGATTGGAGGCGGCGCACCCGGGATTGCAGGTGAAGCTATTGGGCATGACTTCACGCGGGGACCAAATACTGGATTTGCCGTTGGCGAAGGTCGGCGGTAAGGGTCTGTTCGTCAAGGAGCTGGAAACAGCTTTGCTTGAAGGTCGTGCCGATATTGCGGTGCATTCAATGAAAGACGTACCGATGGAGTTCCCTGCCGGGCTCGAGTTGGCTGTCATTTGTGAACGTGAAGATCCCTCAGACGCTTTCGTCAGTAACCGTTACGCCAGTATCGATGAACTGCCCGCGGGCTCCGTGGTGGGTACATCAAGCCTGCGCCGGGAGTGCCAGCTGCGCGCCAGTCGCGCTGATCTGCAGGTGAAGTTTTTGCGCGGCAACGTCAATACCCGGCTGCGCAAGCTGGATGAAAATGAATATGATGCCATTATTTTGGCATCGGCTGGCCTGTTGCGACTGCAGATGGCTGAACGTATCCGTCAGCGCCTGCCGTTGGACTTTTCGCTACCTGCTGGTGGCCAGGGCGCCGTGGGCATTGAATTGCGCAGCGCAGATACCGCCACCGCTGCACTGCTGGCGCCCTTGCATCACCACGCCAGTGCCCATTGTGTGATTGCTGAGCGGGCGGTGAATACCCGCCTGCAGGGCGGCTGCTCGGTTCCTATTGCCAGTTTTGCGCAGTATGTTGCCGGCGAGAGTGATCAAATCTGGCTGCGAGCACTGGTGGGTCGCAGTGATGGAAGCGAAATTTTGCGGGCGGAAGGTTATGCGACAGCTGCAGATGCTGAGCAGTTGGGCCTGCAAGTGGCTGAGCAATTGCTTGAACAGGGTGCCGCAGACATCCTGCGTGACGTGTGAGTTTCCCTACGGTTTTAGTGACTCGCCCGCAGGGGCAAAATGAAGCTCTTTGCGCGGGAGTCAAAGCACTAGGTCTGGAGCCAAGGGAAATGCCGCTGCTGGTTATAGAGGCGTTGCAAACCCTATCCTACGAGGCGCAGCAAGCGCTGGAACAACTGGCTAGTTTTAGTCACCTCATCTTTGTTAGCGCGAATGCCGTGCGGGTGGGTATGGACCGTATCAATCAGCGTTGGTCTGAGCTGCCGGCAGAGCTGAGCTGTTACTGTGTCGGGGCAGCATCAGCGGGTTTATTGCAGAGCTACGGAGTGACCGCGGCGTATCCGCTTGAGGCCATGACCAGTGAAGGCCTATTGGCGCTGCCTGGTTTGGCGAACAGTCACGGGGAGCGCGTGCTCATTGTGAAGGGCGAAGGTGGGCGTGAGCATTTGCAGCAGCAATTGCAGGCGCGCGGGGCGGCGGTAACTACACTGCCGGTGTATCGGCGCTTGCCCTTTTGGTATACCGATGTTGAGCTGCAGCAACTCTTGGGGGAGCCGCGCCCGCTGGCGATGTTGGTCAATAGTGGCGAATCTTTGCACAATATGGTGTCATTGCTGAACAGAGGCGCTGCACAGGGCGGACTGGACAGTCTGTTGGTGGTGCCTGGGCAGCGAGTTGCCGGGTTGGCTGGTGAACTGGGGTTTACCAATATTGAGGTGGCCGGGAACGCTACCGACGGAGCGATGCTGGAGGCGCTGGCGCAACGGCTGGCCGGAGAGGTTAAAAGTGGAAGAAACAGATAAAAAACCTGACAACGAGCGTACCGATGCCGCTGACTCTGCAGATGCTTCAGAAGATGAGGCACTGTCGGAAGCGAATCAGTCCGCTGCTGCGGACACCGAAGAAAGTGATATCGCGACGACCATCGTAGAGTCGGATGAGCCGAGCACACGGTTGGACGAGCCTGCTGTTGCGACGACCGTACCTACGCTAGAAGCCGCACCTGCGCGTAAATCAGGTGCTGCAGTGCTGCTTGCGGTAGTAGCACTGTTGCTGGCGCTTGCTGCTGCGGGTGGCAGCGGCTGGATGTTCTATCAGGGGCAGCTGTTGGAACCAACAGCCGACCTTACGGCTGACTTGAACCGGTTACAAAATCAACTGGCGGCGTTGCAGCAGTCGGCGGCGGTGCAGCAGCGAGAGATAGGCGAGAACCTTTCGGCCCAGCAACAACGGCTGCAACGGCAGCTGGAACAAAGCACAGCTGATTATGAGCAGCGTTTTGCGGCATTGCAGGATGGCCAGAACAATCAACGTGAGCGCTTGCTGGAGTATGCGACTACGGATCGTTCAGACTGGATGTTGGCCGAGTCGGAGTATCTGCTGCGGTTAGCCAATCAGCGCATCATAATGGCGGCAGATGTACGCAGCGCCAAAGCCTTGCTGCAGAGTGCTGACCAGATATTGCTGGAACTGGATTCTGCAGACCTGCTGTCAGTGCGCGCCGCCATCGCCGCCGATCTGGCCGCACTGCGTGCCGTACCGGCAGTCGATGTGGAAGGAACCTGGCTGCGTTTACAGGCACTGGTGGGACAGATCGACGCTTTGCGCTTGTTCGAACTACCGGAGCAGGATGCGCTGACCACCGGGCCTGCTCCCAGCGGCGATTGGCAGCAGCGACTGCAACAGGGAGTCGATTCGGCGGGTTCGAAACTCTCGCGCTATATTGTGATTAACCGGCGTGATACGCCCTACGAACCCATGATGGGCCCGCAGTGGGAGCAACTGGTCAGGCAGAATCTGCGCATGTTGCTGGAGCAATCACGGGCAGCGTTGTTGTCTGGTAACCAGCAGTTGTATCAGCAGAGTCTTACCAATTGTCGCTTTTGGCTGGCGGAGTTTTTCAATCAGGATACTGCCGGTGTAGCGGCGCTGGATACTGAGTTGGAGGCCTTGGCGGGGGTGACGGTGACCCGCAGTTATCCGGATATCAGCACTTCAATGATGGCAGTCAAAACCGTGATAAATACTCGCCATCTCGCCTCAGGGGGAAGCTGAGTCATGCGGCGCATGTTCCTCTGGGTCATTATCGCTCTGCTGGGCGGCGTCGGGTTGGTGGCTTTGATCGAGTCCGACCCCGGCTACGTATTGCTGTCCTATGAAAATTTCACGCTGGAGACCAGTATCTGGGTCGGGCTGTTCCTGCTGCTGCTGCTCAATTTTGCGGTGTATGGCCTGCTGCGTTTGTTGCGGCGACTGATGGCCAGCCGCGGCTATTTGTCTTTGTGGCTGGGCGATAGACGTTTGGCCCGGGGTCGTCGGCTTACCGGATTTGGGCTGATTAACTACATGGAAGGCAATTGGGCGCGGGCCAGTCGCGAACTGGTGCGCGCGGCAGAAGACTCTGACAGCCCAGCGGTAAACTACCTGTTGGCAGCACGCGCGAGCCGGGCCAATGGCGAAAACGATAAGGCTGAGCGCTATCTGGCGGCCGCCGAACGTATTGACGCTAAAGCCACCAAAGCGGTGGGTATATCGCGCGCCGAACTCTTACTGGATTCCGGGCAGACCGCTGCCGCGGCCCAGGTGCTGGAGGGCTTGCGTCTGGCCTACCCCAAAGATACTCGCATTCTAGGTATGTTAGTGCGCGCGCTGCACGTATTGGGTGACTGGCAGAAGCTGCAACCATTGATGGCTGAGGTGCGTAAGTTTGAACTGTTCGATGAGCCGCAGCGGCAGGTTTTGGATCTGGCCACGTGCACCGGTTTGCTGCAGGATGCTGACTCTGATGTGGCAGCACTGGAGCAAGTATGGAACGGGTGTTCCGAGTCGGTGCGTGCCGACGCCGGCTTTGTCGCGGCCTACTGCGATAGGGCAATGACCGCTGGTGCCACTGTGTCCATTGAAAAACTGCTGCGTCGCACCCTGAAACAACAGTGGAACGCTGAGCTGGTGCGACTGTATGGCGTTATCCTACCCGGGAAAGATGCAGGCAAGCGACTGGCGGTAGCAGAGGGCTGGTTGAAAAAGCACCCTAATGATGCCGATCTGTTGCTGTGCCTGGGCCGCTTGGCGCTGTCAAATAAGCTTTGGGGTCAGGCAAGAGAATATTTTGAAAAGGCGCAGGGCTCGCGCCCAACAGCCGAAGGTAATGCCGAGCTGGCGCGCTTGTTATTTAGCCTGGGAATGCGTGAAAAAAGTGCGCAAGAGTATCGAAATGGGTTGCTCCGGCATTACTCCCTGCCAGACTTGCCGCAGCCCTCTGCTGGCCAGACCTAGGCTGAGTAAAGCAGCCGCGGGCCGTTAATCCTGTAGCTCGCCAAGCCGCTGCAGGCTGAGTTGCAGCGCGGCATCCAGCTTCTGCAGCTGTTCTATCCGGTCTCTGGCGCTATCTATTTCAGGTCCCACTTCGCTGCGAAAGCGCTGACCCAATTGCTCGCTGAACTCACTTATCTGACTCTTCAGGCGTTCGCTGATCGCCTGTTCCACGCGCGTATCCATATCTGACGTAAACCTGATCTGTGGAGAGGTAACGGTACCGGCAAAGCTCAGTCGCATAGCGAAAGCATCGGTAGAGTCTAAAATGGCTGCAATCAGTTGCGCCGCCTCACCCGCATCATCGGCGAGACTGGTGGTCAGATCGGCCTCTGTATAGCGTTGTACTATTTCGCCGCTGAGCACTTCGCCGCGCGCGGTTAGTGTGCCGCTGATGGAAGCTCGAGCCCGCTGCATGACTATATCCAGCTGTGGGTTGCCTTCCAGTCTCATGTCTCTCAACATCAGGTCTACAATTTCCACACTGACGGTATCGTCGGTCTGGTCGCTGTGGTCTACCTGGGCTCGTAATTGCAGGCTGCCGCCGCCGGCGCCGGTACCCGACAGGGTCAGCGTTGCCGGCTTGCTGGCCAACTGCAGTGGCCACACGAAATCTTGCAAGGTGCCCTGTACCTGTGAGTTTTTGGCGGATGGCAGCAGCGGTCCGTTGATAGTGGCATTGGCAATGTAGATAGGCATTACGCCGGTCTCAGTGATGCTGCCCGCGTTGGAGAAAGCAATCGGGGCCAGCACTTGTTGGAGCACGCCGGTGAGGTCACCGCGCAGCAATTGATTGGCCAGTCTGGCGACTTGCTCTGTATTCATGCCACGATCACTGAGCAGACGCTGCGTGTGCGTTGCTGCCAGCTCCGGAGCCTTATCAAGCAACATTGAGAGTGCTTCGACTTCGCCTATGAAATCCGCTCGCAACTCCTCCACTCGGGCCAGTTCAGCAGCAATCTCCGCGTGTATGGATCTTGCCTGCATGACTGCGGCCGGGTCCGTGAGGCTCCCATCCGAGGCTCGGGGTAGCGCTTCCAACTGGCTCTGGTAGGCATTCAGGGTGGCGCCATCAGGCAAGCTGGCGATAGCCTGCAGCCATTTTCCCTCGGCGACAATAAAGGTCTGTCGCAATTGCTGCAGGTCAGCCTCAAAAGCAGCCTGATATCTGGCTGTCAGCTGATCGAGATTGTCGGTCTGCGGGTCTGGCAGGGTAGATCTTGCCAAGTCGCTCTCGGCGGCCAGCAGCGGTCTTAAAATCTCTGCCTCGGTAGTACGCGGCGCGAAGACTACGAAGCCGTCGATGACCAACGAATCCAGTTCTAACTCATCCTTGGCGAGCTTTAACATGTCGATATCAAAGTAGGTACGTTCGGCGCTTGCCAGATTGCGCCAGGGGTTAGTGCGATCTGCGACCTGCAAATCAAACAAGGTCACCTTGCCAACGAAGGGTGATATCTTCATGCGATCAATGCTGACTTCGGCACCATACATGGCACTGGCCTGGCGCTCGAACAGCGGCTTGGCAATGTCGTCCAGTGCCAGCAGGTATATCACCAGCAGGACTGTGAAAAAGAGTACGCTATAGCGGGTGGATGTTCTCATGGCTGGTGCTGGGGTCCCGTGCTGCTGAATGCTCTAACCGGTTTTGCGCTAGAGACTACCATCAATCGATACCAAGTTGTGCCCAGATGTCGTCAATGTGTTGCTTGACGGCAGGATCCTGCGCGATAGGTTCACCCCACTCGCGGGTGGTTTCACCGGGCCATTTATTGGTCGCGTCCATGCCAATCTTGGATCCCAGCCCTGATACGGGTGAGGCAAAGTCGAGATAGTCGATAGGTGTGTTTTCAATCATCACACAGTCCCGCTGTGGGTCCATGCGCGTGGTCATTGCCCAGATTACATCGTCCCAGTTGCGGGCGTTGACGTCATCATCCGTCACGATGAGGAATTTGGTATACATGAATTGGCGCAGGAATGACCAGGCTCCCATCATCACGCGTTTGGCATGCCCCGGGTACTCTTTACGCATGGTGATGACTGCTAGTCGATAGGAGCAGCCCTCCGGCGGCAGATAAAAATCGACGATTTCCGGAAACTGCTTCTGCAGGATCGGGATAAACACTTCGTTCAGTGCTAGACCCAGAATAGAAGGTTCATCCGGCGGCCGGCCGGTGTAGGTGCTGTGATAGATGGGGTTTTCACGGTGGGTAATGGTATCCACTGTAAAAACGGGAAACTTGTCTACTTCGTTATAGTAGCCGGTGTGATCACCAAACGGACCTTCCTCGGCCTCTTCGCCGGGCTCCAGGTAGCCTTCCAGTATATATTCCGCCGTTGCCGGTACTTGCAGATCATGCTCGCGACACGCTGGGGAGTAGCAGCGTACCAGTTCTGTTTTAGCGCCGCGCAGTAGCCCGGCAAAGGCGTATTCTGAGATGCCATCCGGGACCGGGGTAACTGCGCCCAGGGTAGTCGCTGGGTCGGCGCCCAGTGCCACCGCAACCGGATAGCGCTCGCCGGGATTGGTCTGCTGCCATTCCCGATAATCCAGTGCGCCGCCACGGTGTGACAACCAGCGCATGATGAGCTTGTTCTTGCCCAGCAGTTGCATCCGGTAAATGCCAAGATTCTGGCGTTCTTTGTTGGGTCCGCGGGTAATCACCAGAGGCCAAGTGACCAGTGGGCCTGCGTCACCTGGCCAACAGGTTTGAATAGGTAGGGTAGTCAGGTCAACGTCGTCGCCTTGCTTCACATGATGTTGGCAGGGAGCGTTGTTGAGAAGCTTGGGCGCCATGTTCAGTACTTGTTTCAGTACGGGCATCTTGTCCCAGGCATCACGTAACCCCTTGGGCGGGTCGGGCTGGCGCAGATAGGCCAGCAGTTCGCCGACCTCACGTAATGCGGTCAGACTTTCCTGGCCCATGCCCAAGGCTACCCGCAGTTCAGTGCCGAACAGGTTGGCCAGTACCGGTGTGTTGTAGCCGCGCGGATTTTCAAACAGCAGCGCTGGGCCACCCTGCTTAAGGGTGCGGTCACAGATTTCGGTCATTTCAAGGTAAGGGTCTACCTCAACCGTGATCCGCTTTAGCTCACCGCGTGCTTCCAGGTGCTGAATGAATTCTCGTAGGTCTTTATACTTCACTTACGTTTCATTGAGAGGAAGAATTCTTCGTTGGTCTTGGAACCACGTAACTTGTCGAGCAGGAACTCAACGGCTGCGGTGTCTTCCATACCATGTAACAACTTGCGCAGAATCCACATGCGCTGCAATTCATCTTCACCGGTCAACAGGTCTTCGCGACGGGTGCCGGAGCGACGAATATTGATTGAGGGGTAAATTCGTTTCTCCGAAATCTTGCGGTCCAGATGCAGCTCCATATTACCGGTGCCTTTGAACTCCTCGTAGATCACTTCGTCCATCTTGGAGCCAGTATCCACCAGGGCTGTTGCAATAATCGACAGACTGCCGCCTTCTTCAATATTTCTTGCCGCGCCGAAAAAGCGCTTGGGACGTTCCAGTGCATGGGCGTCGACGCCACCGGTAAGGACTTTGCCAGAACTTGGGATGACCGTGTTGTAGGCTCTGGCCAGACGGGTAATAGAGTCGAGCAGAATAATCACATCGCGCTTATGTTCTACCAGTCGCTTGGCCTTCTCGATGACCATATCGGCTACCTGAACATGGCGCGAAGGAGGCTCATCGAAGGTTGACGCAACCACTTCAGCGCCCTGGGCACCTACCGAACGTTGCATCTCGGTGACTTCTTCCGGACGCTCATCGATCAACAACACAATTACATCGCATTCGGGGTTATTGCTGATAATCGCCTGGGCGATATTCTGCATCATGATAGTTTTACCGGCTTTCGGCGGTGCTACCAGCAGACCGCGCTGGCCTTTGCCGATGGGTGCGACCAGATCAATGATGCGACCCGTGAGATCTTCTGTACTGCCATTACCTTTTTCCAATTGCAGGCGCTTGTTGGGAAACAGGGGTGTCAGGTTTTCGAACAGAATCTTGTGCTTGGAGTTTTCCGGCTTATCAAAGTTGACCTCATCGACCTTGAGCAGGGCAAAATAGCGCTCACTGTCTTTCGGGGGTCGAATCTTTCCAGTAACCGTGTCACCGGTGCGCAAGTTAAAGCGTCTTATCTGACTGGGTGAAACATAAATATCGTCCGGTCCGGCCAGATATGAGCCTTCGGCGGAGCGCAGGAAGCCGAAGCCGTCCTGAAGTATCTCCAGCACGCCATCGCCATAGATATCCTCACCACTTTTAGCGTGACGCTTCAGGATATTGAAAATGATATCTTGTTTACGAGTACGCCCGACATTGTCGATGCCAATTTCCTTGGCAATGTCGATGAGTTCCTGGGTTGATTTTGTTTTTAGGTCAGTCAGATTCATAGGAAGTATAAGAAGTTATCTCAGAAGTTGGGGTGCGCTATTTGGAATGTTACTGCGCGATATGGAATCGGAATTGATGCCGGGGGTTTCAGCCGCTTGCGGCCAGTGCGCAAATGGAGAGCGACGGATGGCTGATAACGACTTAAGTTTTACAACGGCTTCAGGTTTATAACGGCTTCCGTGAGTGCCCCGCGATGATGATATGCGAGGTTCTGGTTGCTTGTTATTGGGTTTTAGGCTGCAAAAGAATAGGGCAGCAACAGAAATGTAGCACGGGTATGGGGGGGCGTCTATAGCCCCCGGCAAATTTGACTAGATCGATTCGTTGACAAATTCCATGAGTTGGGTCTTCGACAAGGCGCCAACTTTTGTTGCTTCAGCATTGCCGTCCTTGAACAGGATTAAGGTAGGAATGCCGCGAATGCCAAATTTTGGCGGAATTTCTGGGTTTGCATCTACGTCTACTTTACAGACTTTGAGTCGGCCAGCGTACTCATCGGCAATCTCGCTCAATACGGGCGCGATCATTTTGCAGGGACCACACCACTCGGCCCAGAAATCTACCAGTACGGGGATATCGGCATTGAGTACGTCTTTATCAAAACTGTCATCAGAAACGTGCTGGATGTGTTCGCTCATCGTGTTCTCCATAACTGGCTCATGCCGCCAGCAAGCGTTGCGTGGTTTGAGGGCAGAATAATACCACTGTGCCGGAGACGCACAAGTGCGAAGGAGAGCTGACGCTAGAGTTTTTTGTCATCAACTTAGTTGGAATTGGTATAACATCTGGCGGCGACACAGCAAGGGAGATGGGTATTGAACACGAAGCAAAAAATCACGTTCTTGGTATTGGTACTGGGCATCGGAGCCTGGTTTGCGCTTGATCTGGGCAGATTCCTGCAGGTAGACAACCTGCAGCAGCAACTCGACAGTCTGGCAGAGTTCTACGCTGCCAATCCGCTGCTGGCTGGCTTGCTCTATATGCTGGTGTATATCGCGGTGACCGCTCTGTCACTGCCCGGTGCCGCCGTTATGACGCTGGCCGGTGGCGCGCTGTTTGGTTTTTGGTATGGATTGTTGCTGGTCTCCTTTGCCAGCAGTATTGGCGCCACTCTGGCCTGTCTGGTAGCAAGGATTCTGCTGCGTGACTGGGTGCAGGGCCGGTTTCAGGAGCCGTTGAAGTCGGTCAACGCCGGTTTCGCCCGTGAGGGCGCCTTGTATCTGTTTGGCCTGAGGCTGGTGCCGCTGTTCCCGTTTTTCGTGATTAACCTGGTGATGGGATTGTTGCCAATTTCGTTGCGTCGCTTCTACTGGGTGAGTCAACTTGGCATGCTGCCGGCAACTGCTGTGTTTGTTAATGCCGGCACCCAGCTGGGCCAGTTGGAGGGTCTGGAAGGGATTCTGTCACCTGGGTTAATCGGCAGTTTTGTGCTGCTGGGTCTTTTTCCCTTGCTGGCGCAGCGCGTGCTGGTCTGGGTGCGCAGTCGCCGCATTCTAGGCAAGTTCAAGCGCCCCAAGGTGTTTGATGACAACGTGCTGGTGATCGGAGCTGGTTCGGCGGGGCTGGTGGCAGCGTTAATAGCGGCAACGGTGAAGGCCAAGGTGTCCCTGGTGGAGCGGGACAAGATGGGCGGAGACTGCCTCAATACCGGTTGTGTGCCGAGCAAGGCGCTGATTCGCAGTGCGCGTATCGCCGAGTATATGCGCCGTGCCCCTGAGTTTGGGCTGGCACCTGTGCAGGTGGCGGTAGAATTCCCCGAAGTCATGCAGCGGGTGAAATCGGTTATTGCGCGCATAGAGCCGCATGATTCGGTGGAGCGTTTTACCTCGCTGGGGGTTAACTGCATTGCTGGCGAGGCACGTTTGATCTCACCCTGGGAAGTCAAAATTGGTGATGAAGTGCGCAGTGCGCGCAATATCATTATCGCCAGCGGTGCGCGGCCGCTGGTGCCGCCGATACCAGGGTTGGCCGAGCAGGACTATCTAACCTCGGACACTATATGGGGGCTAACTGAGCTACCGCAGCGTCTGTTGGTTATGGGCGCGGGACCGATTGGTTGTGAATTGGCGCAGAGTTTTGCCAGCTTGGGCAGTGCGGTGACATTGGTAGATATGGCGCCGCAGGTGTTACCGCGCGAAGACTCTGAGGTCTCGGCGCTGGTGCATGAGGCGTTGCAGGCATGTGGTGTCAGTGTGCTGGTCAATCACCGCGCCGTGCAGTTCGCTCAAGATGAAAGTGGCTGCAGCGCCGAATTTGACTACGCCGGCGATCGCGTCAGCGTCAGTTACGATCGGGTGTTGGTAGCTTTGGGGCGGCGCGCCAATGTTGAGGGTATGGGGTTGGAAGAGCTGGGAGTTGGGCTGAGCGATACCGGTACGCTGGAAGTTGACGAGTATCTTTGCACCACGGTGCCAGGTGTATACGCCGCCGGTGATGTGGCCGGTCCCTATCAATTTACTCATATGGCCAGTCATCAGGCCTGGTTTGCCACCGTCAATTGCCTGTTTGGAGGCTATAAGCGCTTCGAGGTTGACTACTCGGTGGTGCCCTGGGCGACCTTTACTTCTCCCGAAGTCGCCAGAGTGGGCCTGAATGAAGCCGATGCCAATGCCCAGGGGATTAAGGTCGAGGTGACCCGCTACGACATTGATGATCTGGATCGCGCCATTGCTGATGGCGAAGGTCACGGCTTTGTAAAAGTGCTGACACCGCCCGGTAAGGACAAAATACTGGGAGTCACTATTGTGGGCTATCACGCTGCTGAGCTGCTGGCCGAGTACGTTTTGGCGATGAAGCATGGTCTTGGTCTGAACAAAATACTGGGTACTGTGCACGTCTACCCAACATTGGCCGAGGCCAACAAATTTGCCGCCAGTGAGTGGCGTAAGGCCCACAAACCCGAGCGCTTGCTGCAGTGGGTAGAGCATTTTCATACCTGGCGCAGGCGCTGAGGCCTGCTCAATGACGGCTTCGGCAGACAGTGCTGGTGGCTGGTGGGTTTATCTGTTGCGCTGCGCTGACGGTAGTTTCTATACGGGTGTAGCGACCGACCCCTTGCGCCGGCTTCGGCAGCACAACGGAGAGTTGGTCGGCGGTGCCCGCTACACGCGTGGTCGGCGCCCATCGGTGTTGGTTTGGCAACAGCCCTGTAGCGACCGCAGTGCCGCCCAGCGTCGAGAGGCAGAGATCAAGCAATTAACACGGCAGCAAAAGCTGGATATGGCAGCAGCTGGCGATGACTGCAGTGCCAGTATTCATGTGCTCGGTGGAATTTCAGAGTGAGGAAATCTCCAGGCAGCGCAGCTTAACTAGCGTCTAGACCGTACTTTGCTCCAGGTCTTCCAACTCCTGGTGAAACTCTAACCAGCTCTCCTCTAGCTGTTCCGCCTCGTTGCGCAGTTTACCCTGCTCCCAGACCAGGTCAGCCAGCTCCGCCTTGTTCGACTCTTCATAAAGGCTGGGTTCCGACAGACGTGCTTCGATTGCCGCCAGCGCCGTCGAGGCTTTGTCCATCTGTGTTTCCGCGCGCGCTATAGCGCTACGCAGCGGTTTGAGTTTCTCCCTCTGCTCCGCGGATTCCTTGCGCTGTTGCTTCCTGGTGGCGGCGGTTTCAGTCACCGGCGCGGCGTGCATTTCACGTTGCTGGGGTCGGGCATCCGGGTTCTGCTGCAGGATCCACTTTTCGTAAGCGGCTACGTCATCCTCGTATACATCCACGCCGCCGTCGTGCACCAGCAGTAGCTCCTCTACGGTATTACGCAGCAGATGACGATCGTGTGTGACCAGCACTACGGCGCCGGTGTACTCCTGCAGCGCCATGGTCAGGGCATGACGCATTTCCATATCGAGGTGGTTGGTGGGTTCATCGAGTATGAGTAAGTTAGGCTGTTGCCACACAATTAATGCCAGCGCTAGCCTGGCCTTTTCACCGCCTGAAAAAGGCGCAATAGGTTTGGTGGCGTTGTCACCACGAAAATCGAAGCCGCCAATAAAGTCTAGTACTTCCTGTTCCCGCGCCTGCGGGCGTGCCCGCTGTAAGTGCAGCGCCGCGCTGGCTTGCAGGTCAAGAGCTTCCAATTGTTGCTGGTCGAAATAGCCAATACTGCAGTGGGGACCGGTGAAACGCTCTCCGGCCAGTAGCGGCAAAACCCCTGTTAGTGACTTGAGCAAAGTCGATTTGCCAGCGCCGTTGCGGCCCAACAAGCCGATACGGCTACCGGGTCGTAGCACCAGATCGACCTGGCTAAGCACCACTGTGTCGCCGTGACCCAGCCTGGCTTTGTCCAGTTTCAACATGGGGTCGCTGGCGCGCGCGGCCTCTGGAAAACGGAATCTAAAGGGTGAGTCGATATGGGCAGGAGCAATCAGCTGCATGCGCTCCAGCTCTTTGAGCCGACTCTGCGCCTGTTTGGCTTTGGTGGCTTTGTAGCGGAAGCGGCGGACAAAGTCGTCGATTTCAGAGACGCGTTGTTGCTGACGAGCATAGGTAGCCTGTTGATTGGCCAGCCGTTCCGCCCGTTGTCGCTCAAACGCTGAATAATTACCTTTATAGAGCTGCAGTCCCTGCTGCTCCATATGCACAATCTGCTGACAGGTGGCGTCGATAAAGTCGCGGTCGTGCGAGACCATGATCAGAGTGCCGCGGTAGGCTACCAGCCACTGCTGTAGCCAGACGGTGGCATCGAGGTCGAGGTGGTTGGTGGGTTCGTCCAGTAGCAAGATGTCTGACGGGCACATCAGCGCTCTACCCAGGTTAAGACGAATGCGCCAGCCGCCGGAAAAATCTTTCACCGATCGCGCGCTGTCGTCGGTTGCAAAACCCAGGCCCGCCAGCAACAGATCGGCCTGACGCTCTACGTCATAACCATCGCAGGCTTCCAGCTCGTTGTGAATCTGCCCGACCCGGGCAAAATCCTCCGCCTGTTCAGCTGCCTGCAATTGCTGGCGTAGCGCAAATACTTCGGTATTGCCGCCAATCAGATAGTCGCGGGCGTTTTCGCTGGTGGCGCTGACTTCCTGGGCCATACTCGCCATGCGCATTGAGTCCAGCCCTTCAATAGCACCGGTGTCCGCGCCCAGTTCACCTTGCAGTAGCGCGAATAGACTGGATTTTCCGCAGCCGTTGGCGCCGGTAAGCGCAATGCGTTGGCCGGGCTGGATAGTTAATTCGACGTTATTTAGCAGTGTTTTGCTGCCGCGTCTTAAACTAATATTACGCAATATAATCATGGACGCGAATCTTACCCACATGCAGGAGACTAATCCATTTTGGCGTTTTAGCCAGTTGGCCTGGACAGTGGCTGATGTTGCATCGTTTTGCCTGCAACTTCAGGAGCAACACGACTGTGACGTCAATATGGTGCTCTGGGTAGGCTGGCGGTCAGCGCAGGGAGTGCCAATAGATTTGGCTGACCTGGAACAGCTGCAGACTTTGGTCGAGCCATGGCGTCAACAAGTGATACTGCCATTACGCATGGTGCGTCAGGGTTTGCCTAAAGAACCTGATCAAGCCGCTCTGCGAGAGAACCTGCTGACGGCGGAGCTGGAGGCCGAACGGTTTCAGCAAACACTTATATTCAAAGCTAGCTCGATCGGCGAGCCTGTTTCGTCGCAAGATCATAGTGCGGCGAATGCTAGAGCCTACTGCCGCTATGCTGCACTTGATTCAGCTACCGAGCAATCTTTGTGGAAGATGCTGCAGGTTCTGCAGGAGAATATTGGAGCTAGTTTGGAGTGCGACTGAAGCTGTTCACCCGTTTGATGCTGGTATTGGTAATGCTGTTATTAGTATTACCGATGGTAGTGCCTGGGCCCGATGGCACGCCGGTGATGCAGCCCTCGGACTGGTTGGATCCCAAAGGCTGGCGCCTGCCGACCTTGGAAAGCTTGGGTTTGGCAGGTTTAGAAATCCCTGATATCGAGATATTCCGGGATGAGCCAGATGGAGTCGTGTCAGCAGGGCAAACATTGCCTGGCTTGGAAGCCGACTCGGACCCGTATTACCGGTGGCAGGATCAGCAAGGGGTCTGGCATTTTTCCGATCAGGCACCAGCCGATGACGACCAAGTGGCGCCGCGCGCGCTGCCCGTTATATCCAACCGCATACAGCCCGCCAGTAGCGACAACGGGTCTGGTGCTCAGACGCCTATGGATAGTAAGATAGTGCCCTTGCAAAACGTACCCGGCGCTGTTTCGCGCGAGGCGCTTGAGCAACAGCTGGAGGAAGCGCATCGCCGCCGCATGGGTGCCGAGCTCTAGCCTAATCCCATTGACTAATCTGGAACTAACTATGAAGAAACTGAATTACGCGATGCTAGCGGTCGCAGCATTACTTTTGACTGCCTGTAACCAACCGGCTCAGGAAGCAGAGGTTGTTGAGCAGCCGGTGGTACTTGAGACCGTCGAGCAGCGTTTGAGCTACGGTCTGGCCTTTAACCTGGGACAGCGCTTTAAGAGTGACGGCGTTCCTGTGGATGTGCCCGCTTTCGTAGCCGGCGTCAAGGACGCGTTGAACGGCTCACCAGGCCTGATGACCCAGGAAGAAATGATGACTGAGCTGCAAACTTATCAGGAGTCCAGTAATCAGCAGCGTGAAATCGAAATGCAGCAAGTTGCGATGGTCAATGCAGAACAAGGCATGGCATTTTTGGCTGACAATGCTCAGGCTGAAGGTGTGGTAGTACTGGATAGTGGCTTGCAATATCGCGAGCTGCAGGCCGGTGATGGTGTAAGCCCCAGTGCAGCCGATACAGTAGAAGTGCACTACCGCGGGACACTGCTCGATGGTACCGAGTTTGATAGCTCTTATTCTCGTAACCAGACCGTCAAGTTTGGCGTCACTCAGGTCATACCTGGCTGGACCGAAGCCTTGCAACTGATGTCTGTAGGCAGCAAGTGGCAGCTATTTATCCCGGCTGAGCTTGCCTATGGCGTATCCGGTGGCGGGCCTATTGGTCCTAACTCGACACTCATTTTTGATGTCGAGCTGATCGGTATTGAAGCACCCGCAGCAGAGTAAGTCATTAGCTGTTGCTTGCAGCGCGGGCATGGGTTTGGTGAAGGCCGACAATCAGGCGGTCTTCCAACTCAAACCTGCGCTCCAGTATTTCTCCCAGTAGCGATAAATCCTCGGTGTAACCGCCGCGACTGGGCTCCATAAGGGCATACTTCTCTTCAAATCCGAGAATCACCTCAGTGGTGTCACCAATGCTGGGAATGATGTCGCTGGCGAGCTTATTGCTGCCGTCCGCGAATGCCTCAGCTTCACACAACAGTTCGTGAAACACCTCGAAGTGTCCGACCGAAACATAATCCACCAGCAATTGGCAGAGCTCACGCAGGGTGTCCTGCTGTTCCTCTTGGGCCGCGGTATTTTCGCTGAAGCGTGCAGCGAGTAACGCATAATTGACCAGAATCTCGCGGCGCTCACGCAGCCACTTTTGTAGCAACACCTCGACTGCGCCCCAGCGCGCCTTATTGTCCGTGAAAGATTCTTGCATATTGCCTCACTGGAAAGAATTCGTCTGCCGATGGTATCAGAGTCTTTGCTGACGGCTAAACTCTACTAAATCGGGATAAAAGGCCAGGAATGTCCGGTCAATGGCGGGCTGCAGTTCGCGCAGAATGTCATCAATTTCCAGAAACGGGTTTTCGCGCGCAAAGCGTTCGCCAATGCGGGCAGCACTGCGTGGTACCGTCTCCCAGTGCTGGTAGAGTGACAGAATGTCATATTGTTCGATTCGTTGTGCCATGGCGGCAGCATCTGTAGAGAGCAGGGCGAGATTGCTAGCCAGTATTTGCACTACCTGTTGGTTAAACTCCTGCAGCGGCAGTGCACTGTAGCGTGCCCAATGCTGGCTGAGACTGTGGTCAAAGCTCAGATCAATGAGAATGCCGGCGAAGCGTCGCAGTGAGCTGGGGAACTGCCGTCTCAATTCTGCTACAGCATGGTGGGAATCAGTGTAAGCATCAATGGCTCGGTGCAGCGCGATGCCCGCTTCCAGACGCTCCGGTAAATCGCCGCGCAGCAGGCCCCGATAAAAATCGCCTTCCAGACCACCCAGTACCAGTTGTTCATCTGGCCAGGCGAGATGAAAATGGGCGAGGTAATTCATAGGCCTTCGGCTCAGCTCTTGGCCAGAGTCTTATATTGCTCGTAGTAATTCTGCACGTAGGTATTGAAGTCGACGCTGTCAGTGGCTTCGATTTCGGTTTGGCGGGCGAGGGAATCTCGCGCTGCCTTAGCAAAAACTTCAGCTGCCTCGGCCTCCAGAGGATTACTCCGAAATGCCTTGGCCCAGTTTTCGCTATAACTCATGGCGAGGCGGAAGAAGGGCAGCTCGCGCTCCTTCATCTCCTCTAGCAACATGGCTGAAGGTGTCTTGGTGCTATCTACGACCTTACCCCGCTGGTCTGTCAGCGTCGCGCTGTAGTCACTGCTCTGGTGCGCCTGATCCAGGCTTGTGGCAATACTCTGCATGTCCGTTAGCAGTTGCTTGGCCAAGTCTTGCAAGCTGGTGTCACCGGCATTGGTTTGTAGCAAAAGACCCGGTTCACGGCCGCGATTTACCACCCGACGAATGTTCTCTGCTTGCAGTTGTCGCTCGGGAGCTTCACAGGCCGGACTGTCCTCGAGTAGGCAGTAGAGCAGAAAAATATCCAGAAAACGAATTTGGGCAGCGTCTATGCCGACGCTGCAATAGGGGTTTACATCAATACAGCGTACTTCAATATACTCTATGCCACCGCGCCGCAGGGCACCCAGCGAGGTTTCTCCCGAAGCGGCGACACGCTTCGGGCGAATCGACGAATAGAACTCGTTTTCGATTTGTAGCAAACCAGTATTGAGTTGCTTTCTGGCTTCAGGGGTACCCACACCTATTGTTTCATAGGCTGGATGATTGCGGGTGATGGCATTGCACAGGTCATCGATGTATTTGTGCAGGTTGTTGTAGCAGACTTCCAGGTCGCGCTGAGCGTTGCTTTGGTAGCCGAGGTCGCCCATACGCAGTGACGTGGCCCAGGGCAGGTGCATACTCTTTCCCTGTTCATCAAACGCTTCCAGGTTATGCTCAGCATTACCGCGCAGAAAACTCTTACAAACCGCCGGTGATGCTCCGAATAGATAGATCAGCAGCCACGAGTGGCGTTGAAAGTTGCGTATCAGTCCCAAGTAGCGATTACTGATGTAGTCCTGCAGTGGTTCACTGTTGTCATCGGCGCGCTGAGCGTCGGCCCAGTAAGCGTCGGGCATGGAAAAGTTGTAGTGAATGCCGGCTATAGTCTGCATCAATCGGCCGTAGCGATGCCCAAGTCCTAGCCGGTATACCGTTTTCATGGTGCCGACGTTGGAGGTGCCGTAGTCGGCGACCGGTATGCTGGCGTCGCCTTCCAGGATGCAGGGCATACTCGCGCCCCACAGTAATTCATCGTCAATATGGGCGTAGGTATAACGGTGAATAGTCTCGAGAGTCTCCAGCGTAGCGGAGATGCTCGTGCTGACGGGAGTAATAAACTCTAGCAGCGCTTCCGAATAGTCCGTGGTGATGTAGGGATGGGTCAGCGCTGCACCCAGCTCGACGGGGTGCGGTGTCTGAGCCAATTTGCCGGCGCTGTTAATGCGCAGGCTCTCTTTTTCGAGGCCGCGCTGAATGCCGGTTAGAGATGAGACCTGTGCGCCGTCGGTCAACTCGGCCAGACGCCTTTCAAGTGTTGCTGTCAATGCTAGTCCCCTGGTGCGGGTTTGGCGAGGTCGGCAAGTGTACGGGTATTGTCAGTTCGATTACAAGACTGCAGTCCTGTCCAGCTTGGCCGCCCGTTGTTGCGCCGCTGTTCAGCCAATAGCAGCCACTTCCTGCAGAGTGCGTTGCAGCAGTTGGCAGGCGAAGTTGCTGTGAATTTCCGACTCCTGATCTTGTGCCACCATAATACGTGACAGTATCAGGCCGTAGCGCATGGCAGCGAACAGCCGATAGTAGTCGTAATCATCAACGGGATAACCGGTTACCGAATGCCAGCGCTCAACCGTTGCTGCATAGCTGGGCAGCCCTTCAAGTCGCTCGAGTCCCAGGCCATCTGCAAAAGAGCTGTCGATATAGCAGTACCAGGCGAGATCCTGCATGGGGTTACCCAGTACCGCCATTTCCCAGTCCAGTACAGCGGCTACCGCTGAGCAGTCCTCGGTAAAAATGAGGTTGGCGAGTCGTGAGTCTCCCCAGCACAGCTTGGTAATTTCGTTGCTGGGCTGATTGTCCCGCAGCCACTGCAGTGCGGACTGCGCCAGTGGGTGACCCCGTCCCTCCATGCCCCATTCCAGGTAGTTTTCCCAGTAGGAGAGCTGTTGCTGCAACGGTGTGTCACCTAACTCGGGCTGATTCATATCGGCGAAGCCCAGCGATTCATGATCCAGTTTATGAAAACGAGCCATGGTGTCGATGCCTGCAAACCATAGGTTTTCGCGCTGCTGCAGGCTGGTCTCATGCATCATCCAGCCGTCCATGTTGTAAGGAGGCATATCCGTGGGTATACGTCCCTCGGTTTTTTTCATGATGTAAAAGGGTACGCCGAGTATCGAGGTATCCATTTCAAGGCCGCGCATATCTGGTGCTGGGATGTCAGTGTTCTCGTTCAGGGTTTTCATGACGCGGTATTGCAGGCTCAGATCATAGGCTGGAAATACAGGACGTTCTATTTCCGGTTGCAGTCGGCCGACGCAGGGCTCTGTTAGTGTGATACCGCCCTCCTGCCAATGAATATCAAACAGCAGTGTCACGTTGGACATGCCGGTGGCCTCAGGAATATGGAATTCTGAAACCTTAACCTGGGTACCTTTACGCTGGCTGAACCAGGCCGCCAGTTTCTGTTGTGTGAGCTGAGGGTTTTCCAGCAATGGCGTTGGGCGTTCGTCTTTCACGTGTAGGTCCTGTTAGCATTTTGTTGGAAGCAAGACAGTATGCAAAAGTCGTGCAGGTTTTAAAAGAGTCTGCTTTGCTGTTTCTGGCAGAGTCGAGCGTTGCGGGAATGCCTGCAACAAATAGCTGTTTGACGGTGTTTTTCACCGATTGTGGCGCCCTAAACACCTGATTTTGCAATGCTGCTCACAAAAGATGGCATGTGAACCCGCATCAGAAGCTGATAAAGTGGGCTTAACTTTATGGCTCTTCAAATCCGGTGTTCAAGCTATGCGTTTATTAAGTTGTTTACTGCTGATGGTGTTCGCAGTTGCAGGATCATCTGGTGCTTTTGCGCAGCAGCGCTCGGTCGCTCCTGATGATGCCAGTGTTTACTTTATTAGCCCAGCCAATGGTGCTGTGGTTAGCAGCCCGGTGCGGGTACGTTTTGGTCTCAGCAATATGGGCGTGGCACCGGCCGGAGTGAATATCAATGGCACTGGGCATCACCACCTGTTGATAGACCTTGAGACTTTGCCGCCAATGGATGCGTCGATGCCTGCAAGCGATCAACTGCGACACTATGGTGGCGGCCAGACTGAGACACTGTTGGAACTCGATCCCGGAACACACACGCTGCAGCTACTGATGGGAAACTTTTTGCATATTCCTCATGAGCGGCCGGTTATCTCAGAGAAAATTACAATCACGGTGCGCTAATAACGATGGCTGAAGAAAAGAACATGCGAATTACTCCCTGGCTGGAAATTCTGTCCAGCAAGGATGGTTCTGATTTGTATCTATCCACGGGAGCGCCGCCCTGCGGCAAGTTTCAAGGGGTACTCAAGCCCATTGCTCCGGATATGATGGGTCCGGGTGAAATCAAGGCTATCGCCTACGAGATAATGGATCCTACCCAGCGCGAAGAGTTCGAGCGCGAGCTAGAGATGAATCTGGCGATATCGATTGCTGGCATTGGGCGTTTCCGCGTCAACATTTTCGTGCAACGTAATGAAGTTGGCATCGTGGCACGTAATATTGTTACCGAAATTCCGTTCTGGAAAGATCTCCGCCTGCCCGAAATTTTGCCTGAAGTGATGATGACCAAACGCGGTCTGGTCTTGTTTGTGGGTGGTACGGGCTCCGGTAAATCGACCTCACTCGCAGCACTGATTGACTACCGTAACAGTAATAGCGGCGGCCACATTATTACCATCGAAGACCCGGTTGAGTACGTACACAAACACAAGAAATCTATCGTTAATCAGCGTGAAGTGGGGGTGGACACGCGTAGTTGGCACGCCGCGCTGAAGAACACCTTGCGCCAGGCCCCCGATGTGATACTTATTGGTGAGATTCGCGACCGTGAAACGATGGAGCACGCCTTGGCCTTCGCCGAAACCGGTCACCTGGCGATTTCTACGCTCCACGCTAATAACGCGAACCAGGCACTGGACCGCATTATTAACTTTTTCCCTGAAGAGCGTCGCCCGCAGTTGCTCATGGATTTGTCGAGCAATATTCGTTGCTTCGTGTCGCAGCGATTGATTCCTACTGTAGATGGCAAACGCTGTGCCGCCATCGAAATTATGCTCGGTACTCCGACCATTTCTGAAATGGTGCTCCGTGGTGAGTTTGAAAGCATCAAGGAGATCATGGAGAAGTCCGAGAATATCGGTATGCAGACTTTTGACAGTGCGGTTTTCAAGCTCTGGAAAGAAGGACGAATTACCGAAGAGGAGGCGTTGAAGAACGCAGACTCAGCCAACAATGTGCGACTCAGGATCAAGTTTGAGAAAGAGGGCGGTGCTATGGGTGGTGAAGACGCTGACGATGATATGGGCTTTAGTCTAGAGTCTATCGAGGAATAACCGCTTAGTGAACTGAGCTGACCATATTGCACCAGGCCAGATAATCGGTGCCGTCGCTTTCTATTAGTTCGAAGCCTACAGTGTAGCTGCCGCTGCGCTGTGGATCTGCAGCGCACCAGCGCACTTCTCCGACCAGATATAAAGGTTGCTCTGCTCCGTGCAGTTGCACACCAAGCTGCAGGATCGAGCCGGTCTGTAGTGCGTCATCAACGCAAACTCTGACCCCGGTTGTAGACACTTCCACAGACGAGCAAATCACTATCTCGGTCGGCTGTAGCGTTTGCTCGCCGGCGCACAGGGTTTCGATAAAGACGGTGCTGTGCTCTTCGAGACGCTGCCACTGACGCTTTTCAAGGCTCATGATCTAACTCTCCTCACTATCAGTGCTGCGGAAGTCTTTAACAATAGTGCTGACGGTATCAGCGAAATTTGGGGTTGTGCTCAGAATTTCAGCCCGTCCTGAATCCAGTAGTAGCTGCAGCTGCACGGCCTTGAACTCGCGTTTTTTTACACCACGGCCGTCAACAAAAATAAATTTGTCCAGGCTCTCTACGCGCACCGCCAGTTTGGCCGGTTTACCGTCTGTATCATGAAACTTGATCCAGCTGCCGATGGGCAAGTCTTTGCTGGCAACGGCCTCTGCTTTTTCCTGTGCAGCTGGGGGCTCTTCCAATACTTCAATCTCAATACCGGCCGGTTCGTCAGGCGTCTTTTCAAGTGGCTCGGTAAGTGTTGTCGACTCTGTATCACCGGGGTCAGCTGGTTCGGAAAGTCCCGGCGTCTGCTCTGTGAGGTTGGTGGCCGTGAGCCCTATAGCTTCTGTCTGTTCCGGTTCGGTAGCGGCTGCAATACTCGGCTCTGCTATTTCTTCAGGCACTGGCTCAGGCGCTGGCTCAGGCGCTGGCACTGGCTCAGGCGCTGGCATGGCTGCAGACGGAGCTTTGGTATGAGGACGGAAAATGACAGCCTTGCGCGGTTTCCTGTAGGCGACGTCTTCGTTCTCAATGGCCTGTTCAAGACCGGCGCAGGCATGCAATGTCGTGCTGAAACCGGCGCGCTTCGGTAGTGTCTCAGCGACGCCGCTGGACATAAGATAACTGAACTCCTCGAAGGTTTTTTGCATCACCTTGGCGCCGGCCCGATTAACAAACAGCATCTGTTGGTATTCGTTGAGCTTCAGCGCCAGACAGATGCGACTCTGATCGCCCTGTTCAGAATTTATTGTGAACCACTGCCCCTCTTCCAGCGGCAGTACCTGCTCTACCAACTGCTCTGCGACCCTTGTTCTGATTTTTGTCGGGCCGTTCAAAATCGGCTCCGGTTCCAGTCGCTCCAGGGGCTGCTTACGCAAAATCTGGAAGTGCACTTCCTCGATTTGAGCGATCACACGCTCTTTTTCGCCAACACTGTTGTCGAGACTGACCAGCAGCTCTTTCAGCTCTCGGGGTAGCTGTGGAATGATTTTGTAGAGTCGCTGACGTCGGGCGTCGGAAATGGCCTCGGATGGCTGTACCGTCCACACCAGAGTTTCGGTGATTTTCAACATGCGGTGCCATAGATCGCTGTCGCCTCCATGCTTGATTAAGGTTAGTTGCATGGAATCAAACCAGGGGCCGTGCAGGAAATCGCGCACTGCGGCTGGAAACTGAGCGCCCAGCATCAGTTCATTGAGAGCATCGGCGACGCTAGTACGTGCACTAGTGGCCTTTAGGCGGCCCTGCTCGGTGGCGATGATCCGCTCACGCATCCGGCTAAAGGCGTTGGCTTCACGCTCAAAAAATTCATTCAATTCAGTATTGAGCTGGGCGAGGTCGCGTGGTTGCTTGGTGAGCTGGCTATGCAACGCAGCTTCAATATCATCAAGTTTCTCGGTGACAACTCTGCCGGCGCGTTCAAGCCCTGAATGCCAGCCGATGCCGCGTTCGTAAATCGTATCGAGCATCTTGTGAACAGGATGCTTGCCGATGAGCAGGAAATCGCGCTCGCTGATAGCCAGCGCAGCCAAGGCTGACCGCATGCTCTGAATGCGTGATTCCAGAGCGGGGTCTAGTAGCGGTGTAGCGGACAGCGATGCAAATGTAGCATCGAGCCAGTCAAGAATGGCGCTCTGGTCTGCGGCCAGTGCGTTTGAGTCAGGCAGTGCAGCTGAAGCTATTGCGCGCAGCGGTGCGTTGGGCTCGACTGAGGTACCGAGCGTCAGTAGAACGTCCAGTAACTCCTGTTCGGTGACAGTTGCAGTATCTGTTTCGGTATCGGGCTCAGTGCTGCGCGGATACTTCTGCAGCAAGTGCTGCATGATACGGCCGGGGCTGGTGGGTATCGGTGTCATCAGTTATTGAGTTTCCACGCAATATGTCCGATCAGGTAAGCCCATAGCGCAACAAGTAGAACCAGGCGCCAGGCCGGATTCTTGTTCTTCTCTTCCTGCTTGTCAGCTTTCTCGGCTCTAAAATTGGGAGAATCACAGGCCGGGCAGTGGCCATTTTTGCCGCGTTTTTTGCCTCTGAAACTGCAGTCATAGCAGTAGTATGCCATAGTTAGATTTGAGCCTTGGTTGTAATGCGGTTCGATAATACCATGATGTTACTTAGCGATTGCTGCGCAGCAGTTCATCTACGATTCGTTCCAGGTGCTGTAAGCTGCTGCACTCCGCCGCATAATGCACCGCGCTCATATAGCGATTCATTTCTGAATCGCCAGTGCCCCACATTTTACGTGACTCTGGGTTCAGCCAGATAACTTTTTTGGCACGCTGATAAATGCTTTGCATGACCTCCAGCTTGGCGTCGCCGTTGTTGTTGCGAGCGTCCCCTAGAATAATAACGGTAGTGTTGCTGTCGATATCATTCATGGCCAACGCGGCGAAATCCAGCAAGCTGCCACCGTAATCTGTGGCGCCTCCGTACTTCCAGTTTACCAATTCTATGGCTTTCTCTAGCGGGTGCTGGGCAAACAGGTCGCTGACTTCGCCTAGATGACTGGAGAAGGCGAAGCTGCGAACTCCGGGCAAAATATCGTACAGACTGTAGAGGAACATCAAGAGAAACTTGGCGTAGGCCGCCACCGAGCCACTGACATCGCAGACAGCCAGAATCTTGGGGCGGTCTTTCTTGACCGACTTCCAGTAAACGTCGAACATAACGCCGTCATTGGCGATGCCACGACGAATCGTCTTGGCCATATTGAGCTGGCCACGTTTGTAGATCTGGCGCCTGCGGGAGTGACGCGCCGCCAGGCGTTTGGCCATCTTGCGCACCAAATCATGTACCCGGTGCAGGTAGTGGTGTTCAATATTGTTGAGTTTGGTTTTGGCGAGAATATCGTCCATGAACTGCTTATTCTTGCCTTCAGCCTGAATCAGATACTCGCGCTCAACGTGGTCGCGCACTAGCTCGCGCAGCCGATCGCGGTAGGTTTGTAGTTCATTCAGCGCTGGGCTGCCTTGTCGTTCCAGCTCAATTACCGCGTGACGAATCTGTTCCTCACCCATGGCATCCAGAATCTTGCGCGTGTATTGGCCTTTCTGTGTGAACATCTGGATCTGTGCCAGGCCGACCTGGTCTGCCGCCTGGGCAATCGCCAGACTGAGTTCGTTGCGGTCGTCGTTGAGCAACATCTCCATCAACGGGGTGTCCAGATGCGCTGCGAGTTCTGAGTCAGCGGCCATCTCGCCGGCAAGATCCAGAGCCGGTTTGCCAGCTGCACCGTCCTGCTCTGCCGACTCTTGCCCTGGATCCGTTTCGCCCTGAGCTGCTTCCGCCGCGTCGTTGTCCGCGTCTGCGGTGTCTTCTTTATTAGCAGCGTCCGGCAGCTCATACTCAAAAAAACGATCAAAACACTGCACGAAAGTTGCTTTTTCTTCGGCAGTTTTGGCGAGCGCCTGCGACAGGCCGGTTCTCAGGTCGCCGCGACTGCGATAGCCAATAATGGACATCACCTCCATCGCATCAAGGGTCTCAGCGGGAGATATTCTCACATCATGCGTTCGCAGCACGTTGATGAAACTGATCAGCTTGGAATTCATGTGCTCCTTCTTCTTGTGGCGCCTGGACTAGTCCAGCAGTGACTTGATTTCTGGAGTGGCCGCTTCGATATCTTCCTGAAATTTGAGCAGAACCATCAGTGTACTGCGAATAAGCTCTTCATCCAGCTGGTCTGTATGCAATAGCAACAGGCTGCGCGCCCAGTCGATGGTCTCACTAATGGCGGGTAGCTTTTTCAGGTCCATCTGGCGCAGTGAATGTACAAATTCTACCAACTGATGACGCAGGTCTTCCTCGATTTCGGGAACTCGGGCGCGCACTATGCGTTCTTCCAATTCGGTGGTCGGAAACGGAATGTACAGGTGCAGGCAGCGTCGCTTCAGCGCGTCTGATATATCGCGTGTATTGTTGCTGGTGAGGAAAACCATGGGCGCTGTCTTGGCCTTAACGGTGCCGATCTCAGGGATTGAGACTTGGTAGTCTGATAGAATTTCCAGCAGCAGTGATTCGAACTCATAGTCCGATTTGTCTACTTCATCGATCAACAGTATTGAGCCCTCCTCAAGATACATCGCCTTGAGCAGTGGGCGTGGCTCCAAAAAATCCTCGGAATAAAAAATGTCGCCGAATTGATGCAGCCGCTCCACTGACTCGGCCAAACCAGTGGCTCCTTGCAGCAGGTCACCCAGCTTTTCCTTGAGCACCTGGGTGTAGAGCAGTTGCTTGCCGTACTTCCATTCATACAAGGCCTTGGACTCGTCGAGGCCTTCATAACATTGCAGCCTGACCAACGGTACATCAAGTAACATTGAGGTTGTTTTCGCCAGTTCAGTTTTACCGACACCGGGAGGTCCTTCCACCAAAATCGGCTTGCGAAGCTTGAACGCCAGGAAAACCGCAGTGGCAATTTCATGGCTACAGATATAGCCAAACTTCTCGAAGCCCTGTTCAATGGCCTCGATAGAGTCTAGTTGTGGGAAATCCAGGGTATTCACAAGCTGTCCTTTTAAAGCGGGTAGGCAGGGCGCGGCATTATAGCTGATTCACCGACGTGCCGGGGGCTGGTTAGCCTCCAGTCATATTCATAAAGCGCAAAATCTCCGGCTCACCGCCGAGGTCAAAATGATGTTTTTCCGGTTTCAGGTCCATCGCCTGGATAATCGCCTGCCGCAGTTTTTCGTCGCTGAAATCTTCCGCGCGCAGTAACTCGCGTAGATCCATAGAGTGCTCATTGCCCAGACATAGCAGCAGGCGTCCCTCTACGGTGACTCTTACACGATTGCATAGATGGCAGAAGTTATGGCTGTGGGGCGAAATGAAGCCGACGCGAGCGCTGCTCCCGGCGACGTTGTGGTAAACCGATGGGCCGCCGGTGGTGGCGTCTGATGCTGTGAGTGCATAGCGGCTGGCAACAATTTCATGCACTTCGTCACTGGAGCAAAAGCTCAATTCGCGATTATGCTCATCAATGAGCCCCAGCGGCATTTCTTCAATAAAGGAAATATCAAAATTACGCTGTTGGGCGAAATCGACCAAATCCAGAATTTCGTCTTCGTTGCGGCCCTTGAGTATCACGGCATTGAGTTTAATACGCTCAAAACCGGCGGCTACGGCGGCATCCAAGCCACGAATCACTTGGTCCAGATCGCCGGTACGGGTAATCCGCCGAAACTTATCGGCGTCCAGACTATCGACGCTGACATTCATGCGGGTCACGCCAGCGTCGCGTAGTGCCGGTGCCATTTTCTCCAGCTGAGAACCGTTGGTGGTTAGCAGTAATTCCTCCAGACCAGGGAGTTTACCGATACGCTGCACTAATGAGATGACATTGCGTCTGACCAGAGGTTCGCCGCCGGTGAGCCGGATGCGCTTGACGCCGAGCTCGGTAAAGCTGCGTGCGACCTGATAAATCTCTTCCAAACTGAGGACCTGCGCGCGGGGCACAAAGGTCATGTCCTCCGCCATACAATAGACACAGCGGAAATCGCAGCGGTCGGTGACAGAGATACGGACGTAATCTACGGTACGTCCGAATTGGTCAATCAGGGCTTCAGAAATTTGATTCATTATGCCATTTTACTGTGAACAACCCCCCGTCACTAGTTAAACTGGTGTCTAATTATCCGGTTAACATCAGCAGGACCTCCGCGGCGTATTTATGAGTAGTGACACATACAAACACTTGGCGTTGGTGATAGGGCCGGCGTTGGGCGCTCTGGTAGCCTGGATGTTGGTTGGCCAAGGCCTTTCTATGGCCATCGCGATCACCGTGCTGGTGACGCTGTGGTGCATTGTCTGGTGGGTTTTCGAACCTGTGCCTATACCGGTTACTTCGCTGCTGCCACTGGCGTTGCTGCCGCTGCTGGGGGTTCTGACCCCGGCTGAGGTGGGTCAGGCTTATGGGAGCCCCTTGATCCTGTTGCTGCTGGGCGGTTTTATCCTGTCGCGGGCGATGGAGCACAGTGGTGCGCACCGGCGTATTGCCCTGAGTATGGTGCGGCTATTTGGCGGTGATAGTGACCGCCGCCTGGTATTTGGTTTTATGGCAGCTGCCGCTGTATTGAGTATGTGGATCTCCAATACCGCAACAACCCTGATGCTATTGCCGGTGGCGATGGCAGTGATTGAGCAAACCCGTGATGACGATAATCGATTGGCGCAGCCACTGCTGTTGGGGGTTGCATACGCGGCCAGCGTGGGCGGCATTGGCACGCCGATTGGTACGCCACCCAATCTGGTTTTTATGCAGATTTACACCGAGACGACCGGAGAGCAGATCAGCTTCAGCCAGTGGATGGGCTGGGCGGTCCCCGTGGTGGTGTTGCTGCTGCCGATTATTGGTTTATGGCTGACCCGCGGTTTAACCGGCGGCGGCGGTTTGCAGTTGCCCGAGGTGGGTAAGTGGCACATCGCGGAGCGTCGGGTGATGATTGTTTTTGGGTTAACCGCGCTGGCCTGGGTCACTCGCAGTGAACCCTTTGGCGGTTGGAGTGGCTGGTTAAACCTGCCTACCGCCAACGATGCCTCGGTGGCGATGTTGGCAGTGGTGCTTATGTTCCTGGTGCCCGATGGTAAGGGCAGTCGCCTGTTGGACTGGGAGCGCGCAGTGACAATTCCCTGGGGCGTGTTGCTGTTGTTTGCCGGTGGAATTTGTCTGGCCAAGGCGTTTGTCAGCTCAGGACTGAGCGTGTTGTTAGGCGATTGGCTGGGTTCAATGGCCTATTTGCCGCTGTGGCTGTTGATTGGCCTGATTTGTCTGGTCGTCACTTTCATGACCGAGACCACCAGTAATACGGCCAGTGCCACTTTGCTGATGCCGATCCTGGCGGCGGCGGCGCTAGCTGCAGGTATTTCACCTGAGGTGCTGATGGTGCCAGCGGCAATGACTGCCAGTTGCGCGTTTATGCTGCCGGTAGCTACAGCGCCTAATAGTGTGGTTTACGGTAGCGGCCGCATCGCCATCGAGCGCATGGCCAGAGAGGGCTTTGTGTTGAATCTTATCGCTGTGGTGTGTATCGCCGGCTGGTGTTTCTGGCGACTTGGCTGAAACTCTAGCGGCAGGCTTCCGGGCGGTACTTGGCAGGCAGATCGCCGCCATCCTTGCAGCTCCATATCAGTTTCCCGTTGCGTTCTTCTGATTTGAACAGCAGTGTGTCCTTGCCGTTTAACTGCGGTAATTGATCGGTATCGTAGACCACGGCCAAGGTCGCCTTATAATCCCCATGACCGCCGAGGTAAAGGCGGAAGTTGCCGGCCTGAAGGTCGTCCATACCGGCGTCGGCAGCGTTGTTGGGCAGCGTGCCATGTTCCTCAAAGTATTCCGCGATACCGGCTTTGGCATTGTCGGCAACGTCCAGATCCTGCGCTATGCGGTTGCGTACCTGATAATCCTGATAGGCCGGCAGTCCCACCATGGAGACCAGTGAAATAACGAACATTGCCAGCAGCAATTCGACCAAGGTCATGCCCAACATTTGCTGGGGCGGTCTAAGGCTTGGTTTATGGGTAAGGAGGTGGGGCATTTCGATATGGTAGCCCATTTGCGGACAGTCGAATGCGACACAGGTCTCAGTTCAGGCGCTAAGCTTGGCTAGTAGGCTACTTTTTCGGGAAACATAGGGGGGTAGAAGGCGGCCCTTTGAGGGCCGCCCAAGCAATGACTACAATACCGCCATAATGGATTCCGCAGAGCTGACGTCCACGCCGGCGCCGGCTTCAATATGCAGGTGGCTGATGACACCATCCTCTGCCACCAGAGCGAAACGTTGGCTGCGACTACCCAGACCAAAGCCACTACCGTCCAGTTCCAGCCCCAGCGCGCCGGTCAATTCTCCGTTGCCGTCTGCCAGCATTAAGAGTTCTGAGGCATTCTGAGCATCACCCCAAGCGCCCATAACAAAGGCATCATTCACTGCCATGCAGACGATGGTATCGACGCCCATGGCCTTTATTTTGTCGGCGTTGACAACAAAACCTGGCAGGTGGGTCATGGAACAGCCGGGCGTGAAGGCGCCTGGGACCGCAAACAGCACTACTTTTTTACCGCCAAAGATAGCGTCCGTTGAGATATCTTCGGGTCCCTTTTCGCCCATGGTCTTGAGGGTGCAGCTGGGTACCTTGTCGCCTACTTGAATTGTCATGTTAATCTCCGTTCAGTAATAGTGCTTGGTTTGAGGGGGCGCGGCTTAATACCGCGGTGGCTGATTATAGACTGGATAAATACTCGTTGTGGATAGTTCTTGCCCATGTCCTTTGTGTGGATATGGTCGTGGCAGCAGCTTTCACCGCGACAGGCGCCGCGAGTACCTGCGCTGCCCGGTTTGCGCTCTGGTGTATGTACCTCCGGTGTGGCACTTGGATGCTGCGGCCGAAAAAGCCGTTTATGACTTGCATGAAAACAGTCCTGACGACCCCGGCTATAGGCGTTTCCTGTCGCGATTGGCTGCGCCCTTACTGACACAACTGGGCGGCAGGTCGGCGCTGGGGCTGGATTTTGGTTGTGGTCCCGGGCCCGCGCTGGTGCAGATGCTGCGAGAAGCAGGACACACAGTGTCGGTTTACGATCCCTATTATTTTCCGGATACAGCGGTGCTGTCAGTCGACTATGACTTTATAACCGCCACCGAAGTTGTTGAACATCTGGCGGCGCCGGGTTTGCAGTTAGACCGTTTGTGGAGCCTGCTGCGCCCCGGAGGGGTGTTGGGTGTGATGACTAAACTGGTGGTTGATCAGCAGGCTTTTGCCCGCTGGCACTATATTTCCGATGCCACCCATATCTGTTTTTTTTCGCAGCAAACCTGGCGCTGGTGGTCACTCAAAGTCGGTGCCGAGCTGGAACAGGTGGCCGCCGATGCCGTGTTATTCAGGAAGCCGCACTTGTGATAGAGCGCGTCTGAGTTTGCAGCATGCGCTGCACCTGCTGGTAGAACGCCTTTTGTTGGTCCCCCAAATACGGTGCAATCATGCTCAGCAGTTGGTGCACACCCTGATGAATAATCAGTGAGGGGTCACGGCTTTCGTTGCGCAGCTCGGAAAAGGTCAGCCAATAGGTCAGCAGTAACACCATATTATCAACCAGTGCCGCTACCTCTGCGCTGCTGGCGTTCACCTTGGCATCCTGACTCAGCGCCTCCCATACCGCTTTTACCGCATCGGCTTTCATGCGCATCATGCGGCGGAAGCGTTTCTGAAAGTCGGGGTAGCGCTCTATAAGATTATTGAGGTTGTGGTAGAGAAAACGGTAGTTGTACATTTCTTCGAAGACTACGTACAGGTAGTACCAATTGTCCTCTACGCTGAGTTGGCCGGCCACCGGTGCCGCCAAAATTTCTCCCAGACTTTGCTCATACTGACCGAACAGTTCGGCCAAAATGCTGTCCTTGCCTTTGAAGTGGTAGTACAGGTTGCCGGGGCTGATATCCAGCTCGTTGGCTATGTCTACGGTGGTGGTCCCGGCTTCACCCTCTTCATTAAAGAGGATGAGGCTGGTGTGGAGTATCCGGTCTCGTGTTTTCATGCGTTATGCAGCGATGTTGGCAAGCGGCATAGCTGAATCAGCCTTTTTTGCGAACGGGTGTCTTCTTCGCGGGTGCTGCCTTGCGACGTGGCTTTTTAGCGGGGGTGGCTGGCGTCAGAGCCGCAGTCAGGGCATCCAGCTTGGCGTCCATCTGATCCAGTCGTGAGTGGATCTCCTTCAGTTCGTCCTGGCGCCCGCCCAAATTCAGGTGGAAGTTCTCGCGAACCTTTTTGATACGCTCTTCCACGGAGCTGGTGCGTGACTTCCGGATCGTCGCGATAGAACCACGCACTTCGCCCTCAAGCTCTTCGCCTTTCTTGACCAGGTCCTTAAATAAACGGGGTGGCTCTTTGCTGGCTTTGTCGAGTCGATCCTGGGCTTCATCAAAAGCTTTACCGTAGGCTCCCAGGCCGGCTAACCAAATATTTTTGGCGATCTCGCTGGCCTTGTCAGATACGTTGCTCTTATCGTCAGACATGTGTGTTCCTCGCTCGGGCTGCAGGCCTATGATACACCAGTTGTGCTGCGCTGTTACTACCGGCCACTTTGCTGCGGGTATGCTTGCAGGTATAAAAAAAGGGCGCATAGCGCCCCGAAAATGGTGTGCACGCAGTACTCTGCGCGCGACTAGAGACCTAGTATGGAATGGACGTCAAATGTCACATGGAGCCTATTGTGATGTTAAAAATTAGAATAGGCATACTAACTTCGCCACGACCTGCCTCTGTATTGGAGGCGGCTGGCAGTCGCTGTTGCCATTGTGAGGTGCCGGCTTGGAATCTACGCTGGCCGTGCCACCAGCCGCGCAGTAGAATCAGTAGTCATACTGTCACGGAAAAAGCTCTATTGTGGTGGCCAGTTGAACGTCCTGGAGTATAGATGGCACTGCCTGTAAAACGAATTCTTCCCGCTGTGGTTATTGTCGCCGGTTTGCTTGGCAGCTACGCCTTATTGGTAGGCAAGCCAAAGCCGGCGCCCTTGGCAGCCCAGCCGGTTTCAGCTCCGCTGGTTACTGTGGTCAGTGCCCAGCTCAGTGATATTGCCCTGCCGGTCAATAGTCAGGGCACTGTGCAACCGCGGCGAGAAATCAATATCGTTAGCCAGGTCGCAGGGCGGGTGCAGTCGGTGGCCGATGATTTTGCTGTGGGCGGTTTTTTTGATGCCAACAGCGAACTGATTAAAGTGGAGGATGCAGACTACGAGTTTGCATTGCGCCGGGCGCGGGCGCGAGTAGCTGATGCTGCGCAAATGGTTTCAGTAGAGAAAGGTCGGGCTCGGCAGGCGGCGCGCGAGTGGCGCGACCTGGGCAATAGTGAAGCCAATGACCTGTTTTTGCGCAAACCCCAGCTAAGCGGTTTGGAAGCGGCGTTGGATGCGGCGCGTGCCGAGCTTGGACAAGCCCAGCTCGACTTGGAAAGAACCTCTCTGTCGGCGCCATTTAATGGTCGTATTCGTGAAAAGCATGTCGACATAGGGCAATACATTACGCCGGGAACCACGGTAGCCCGGGTCTACGCCACTGACGTGGTGGAGGTGCGCTTGCCGCTAACCGATCGTCAAGTAGGTCTGCTGGATTTGCCGTTAAATTATCAGGATCACTCGATGCTTGGGGACAAACGGGTTCCGGTTGCGCTTTCGGCGCGCTTTGCCGATCAGCAATGGCTTTGGCAGGGATACCTGGTTCGCACCGATGCCAGTATTGATGTCGACAGTAGAGTGGTTTATGCGGTGGTTGAAGTAGAGAGTCCGTTTTCCCGTGCCGAGGGCAGCTCGCGTCCGCCACTGGGCATCGGTCTGTTTGTGGCCGCGGAAATCTCCGGGCGTGTGATACGCGACGTCAGCGTACTGCCGCGCCAGGCGTTACGTAATGATGGCAGCGTGCTGTTAGTGGAAAGCGGAGACCGTATTCGCACTCATCCGGTACGGGTTTTGAAAAGCGATTTGCAGCAGTTGTGGGTGCAAGGCTTGGCCGCAGGAGCGCGGGTGGTGGTATCACCACTGCCGTTGGCGATTGATGGCATGGCGGTGACGGTCTCAAAGGCCTTGGAAGTAGCGGAGGCGCAGCCCTGATGCGGGGTATTATTGCGTGGTTTGTCCGTAATCCGATTGCCGCCAATTTGTTGATGGTGCTGATACTGATCGGCGGTCTTACCGGCGTTCCCGCCCTCGATAAGCAATATTTTCCCGATTTTCAGATGGACGTTGTGACCGTCACCCTGCCTTATCCCGGAGCCGGGCCGCGCGAGGTTGAGGAGCAGATTTGTATACGCATTGAAGAGGCCGTGCATGATCTGAATGGCGTCAAAGAAATTCGCTCCAGCGCCAGTCAGGGCAGCGGTAGTGTTTGGATCGAGGCCGAATCCGGATACGATATGGGTCGCCTGACCGCTGACATAAAAACCCGTGTCGATTCGATTACTACCTTCCCAGCAGAGGCCGAGCGCCCTATTGTGGCGCAGCTGGCGCATCGTCACGAAATGATGACGATCACCCTGGCCGGTGATATCGGCGAAGCCAACCTGAAGAGTCTGGGTGAAGAGTTGCGCGATGATTTGGCAACTCGCCCGGATGTCTCCGTGGTGGAACTACTAACACCGCGGCCCTACGAAGTGGCGGTGGAAGTGTCGGAGCTGACTCTGCGTCGTTACGGCCTGCGCTTTGAAGACGTGGTGCAGGCGATCCGAGGCTCTTCGTTGAATCTGCCGGCGGGTTCTATCAAAAGCCAGGGTGGTGACATTCAGGTGCAAACCCGCGGTCAGGCTTACGCGCAGTCAGACTTTGAAGATATTGTGATTGTCGGTAAACGTGACGGCACGCGGATTCTCCTTAGCGATGTTGCTACCGTCATAGACGGTTTTGCCGATGTCGACCTGCGCAACCGCTTCAATGACAAACCGTCTTTGGATCTGGAAGTTTTCGTCACCTCCAGTCCCAATGTGCTCAAGACCGACCATTCTGTGCGGCAGTGGCTGGAGGATGTCGAGCGGCGTCTGCCGCCTGGCGTAGAGTTGCAGATGTGGCGCAATCAGACCGACCCGTTTCGTTATCGGGTGGAAACCCTGCTGACCAATGGCCTTGGCGGGCTCGCGCTGGTGTTTCTGGTATTGCTGGTGTTTCTGCGTCCACTGTTGGCGCTGTGGGTCTGTGTTGGCATCTCGGTAGCCTTTTTGGGATGTCTGTGGTTGCTGCAATATGCCAGCGTGTCTTTGAATATGGTGTCTTTGTTCTCCTTTATTCTGATTTTGGGGATTGTGGTGGACGACGCCATCATCGTGGGTGAATCCATCTACGCCCATCAGAGTCGCGGTGATGGCGGTGATATCGGTGCGGTTAATGGTGCTGTCGGGGTCATGAAACCTGTCATGTTTGCCGTGATATCGACCATGATCTTTTTTGTGCCGATGTATTTTTTCCCAGGTGATATGGCAAATATTGCTGGCGATATACCCACCGTGGTGATTTTGGCACTGACCTTTTCGTTGATTGAATGTCTGTTAATACTGCCCGCACACCTGGCACATATGCCGCCGGTAAAGCCGCCGCGTAACGTGCTATTGGCGCGACTGGAACTTCTGCGTGAGCGTTGTGCAGACTCACTGCCGGCGTTTGCGGCCAAGGTCTATCGTCCCTTCCTGGCGCGCTGTCTGAATGCCAACTTACTGACGCTATCCGTGTTTTTTATGGGCCTGGTGTTAAGTCTGGCGATCTACGCCGGTGGTTGGATGCAGGCAGGGTTTTTTCCCAGCATGACCTCAGATTGGGTTTACGCCAAAATCGAGTTGGAGGAAGGCGGCCCGTTTCAGGAGACGCTGACCGTCATGGATCAGGTGGAAGCTGCCGCGATCCGCCTTCGTGAGAGTCTCAATAGTGACCCAGACGCGGAAGTGCCCGGCCATGTTGTGGGCCACATTAACGCCCGCAGTGAGGATAATCGGGTGCGAGTGCTACTGGAGGTCAATAATGTGGGGGTTGATGCCGCCGCTGTTGCTGAGCTATGGCGCGATGAAATCGGCGAGCTGCCGACAGTGAAGGACTTCAAACTGGACTATACCTTTAATGAGGTCGGCAAGCCGATTGTGCTGGTGGTAGCGGCGTCGGAGCTGACCGTACTGGAGCAGGCGGGAGACTTGCTGCAGGCTGAGCTGGAGTCCTACCCGGGCGTATTCAATGTCGCCAACACCATGCAGTCGCCGCGGCAGGAAATTGAATTGGGTTTGAAGCCCGCGGCAGAGAATCTGGGCATTACCTTGGCTGACCTCGCGCTGCAGGTTCGTCGCGCTTTTCATGGTGCCGAAGCTCAGCGCATTCCGCGCGCTAAAGAAGATGTCAAAGTCATGGTGCGCTACCCGGAGCAGGAGCGAGTGGCGACCGAAAATCTGCGGCAAATGCGGATTCGCACACCCGATGGTCGCGAAGTGCCATTTGATGTGGTGGCTCAGGTGCGTTACGTCCCGGGCTACCAGACCATCGAGCGACTGCAGCGCAAGCGCACCATGGAGGTGAGTGCAGAGGTGGCGCCGGGCACGAGCGCACCGCGCGAAATAGTCGACACCATTTTGCGCGAACGTTTGCCTGAATGGCGTAGCCTCTACCCCGACCTAACTATGGAGCTCGATGGCGAATTGCAGGAGGAGCAGGAGTTCTCAGTGGCCTTCTTTAAATACATGCTGATGGCGATGCTGATTATCTACGGGCTTATGGCCATTCCTTTTCGATCCTACTGGCAGCCGTTGTTGATTCTTACTGCCGTGCCGTTTGGCATTATGGGGGCTATTCTAGGCCACATGCTGCTGGACGAAAGAGTAAGCATGATGTCGCTGCTGGGTGTTTTGGCCTGCTCGGGGGTGGTAGTGAACGATAACCTGGTGCTTATCGATCGAGTGAATCAGTTGCGTGCCACCGGCCATAGCGTGCTGGATTCGCTGTTGCAGGGCGCGCAGGATCGTTTTCGGCCGATTATTCTAACGTCTCTGACTACGTTTATCGGGTTGCTGCCGATGATGCTGGAAGATAGTCCGCAGGCGGCATTCTTGCAGCCGATGATTATTTCGCTGGCATTTGGCGTGCTGTTGGCGACCGGCGTGACGCTGGTGCTAGTCCCGGCACTATATCTGTTCGGGGAAAAAGTGCAGCAGCGGCTGCGGGGAGAAGCTGGTCACAAGGCCGAGGCTTAGGCCCCGGCCGCTGACAGCCGCAGGGCCGGCTTAGGCTTTCGGGCCAGCAGCCACGATGCCGTCGCCAACCTCAAAGTTCTTGATGTTTTCCTGAAACAAACCAGCCAGCTTCGACGCCTGCTCGTTATACACAGCTTCGTTTTCCCAGCCGCTGCGCGGATCAAGGAATTTGGGATCAATGCCAGGTATCTCGGTGGGGAAGTCGAGGTTGAGCACATCCAGGTGTGCGCTGGGTGCCTGTTGCAGTTGGCCACTTTGGGCAGCGCTGACAACGGCGCGGGTCACCGGAATAGGAAATCTTGAGCCGGTGCCGCCGGGAGCGCCGGAGCCACCGGTCCAGCCGGTGTTGATCAGGTAGACTTGACTGCCAAACTCTTCGATACGCTTCATCAGCAACTCGGCATAATCACCGGCCGGGCGGGGCATGAAAGGCGCGCCAAAGCAGGTTGAGAAAGTGGGGTTAATACCAGCTTCTGCCCCCAACTCCGTAGAACCGACCTTTGCCGTATAGCCACTGAGGAAGTGAAAAGCAGCGGCTTCTTTAGACAGGATGGACACTGGCGGCAGGGTGCCAGTGACGTCGCAGGTCAGAAAAATAACCGTCTTGGGTTCACCCGCAGCATTCTCGATGACGCGTTTCTCGACATGCTCCAGTGGGTAACAGCAGCGGCCATTCTCTGTGAGGCTGGTATCGCAGTAGTCCGCATGTCTTTGCTCATCAACCACCACGTTTTCGACGATGGCGCCAAAGCGAATAGCGTCCCAGATAATGGGCTCATTCTTTTGGCTCAGGTCGATAGTTTTGGCGTAGCAGCCGCCCTCGATATTAAACACAGCTCCTTTTGACCAGCCGTGCTCATCATCACCAATCAAATAACGTTCCGGGTCAGCTGACAGCGTGGTTTTACCCGTGCCAGAGAGGCCGAAAAACAAGGTTGTATCGCCGTCCTCACCAACATTGGCAGAACAGTGCATAGACATGACATCCTTCTCTGGCAGCAGGAAGTTCTGTACTGAGAACATGGCCTTCTTCATTTCACCGGCATAGCGCATACCGGCGAGCAGCACCCGGCGCTGAGCGAAATTGATGATGACTACGCCTTCTGAGTTGGTGCCATCGCGCTCAGGCTCGCAGACGAAGTTGGCAGCGTTGTAAATCGTCCACTCGGGCTTGGTTTTGGGATTGTAGTTCGGTGGACGGATGAACATATTGTGTCCAAACAGAGACTGCCAAGCGGTTTCAGTAACCACGCGTACGGGCAGATAGTGTTCAATGTGCTCGCCGACATGCAGGTGATTGACGAAGCGGTCACGGCCGGCCAGATGAGTTTCTACGCGTGCCCACAAGGCGTCGAATTTATCGCCATCAAAAGGTCGGTTGACTGCGCCCCAATCAATGCTGTCGGCAGTGCTGGCTTCGCGAACGATGAAGCGATCTGCCGGAGAGCGCCCGGTGCGCTTACCAGTGGTAACCAACAAGGCGCCAGTATCAGTCAGCTGACCCTCGCCCCGGCTCAGGGATTC
This sequence comes from Candidatus Litorirhabdus singularis, assembly GCF_026262625.1. GTDB lineage: Bacteria > Pseudomonadota > Gammaproteobacteria > Pseudomonadales > Halieaceae > Litorirhabdus > Litorirhabdus singularis. The sequence continues at coordinate 266,310 of NZ_SHNN01000001.1, read as the reverse complement.
CTCCACCAGATTGGCGGTGTTGAGGTCAGTCAGTTCGTTTGCTTTTGCAGGCACTGTGCTCATTATTTGATCCTGTTAGTCATGGCGGCTATTCGATTTTCAGGAGGTAATCGCGAGCCATTTGCAGTCGGTTTAGAGGCGCGCATTATGTCAGAAACGCTGTGGAAAGCGAAGATAAGAGAGGAAATTTTCATTATAAGTAAAACTTATAGTATCAGTGCTGACTCCGGGCCGGGTCATTGTCCTCGGATGCCGCTAAATCACTGGCTTTAAAGCCATATTGCTGGTTGCAGAATTCGCAATCCATGGTGATGATTTCTTGCTCTGCAAACAGCTCTTCCAGCTCTACAGAGCCTAGTGAGGCGAGCGCGTCCAGGCAGCGCTGCTCAGAGCAGCTGCACTGGAACTTGACCGAGCGCTGCGGCAACAACTTTATCGGATCTTCGGGAAACAAATGCGCCAGTAATAGTTCCTGGCCTGAGCGCAGTAATTCCTGGTCCATGACCGTGTCGGCAAGAATGTAAACATGTTCCCACTGTTGACTGCGCTGGGTCGTGTCGCTGACCAGCTGGGCGGGAAGCTGCTGCAGCAAAAGGCCGCCGGCACTGCTGCCATCACAGGTTAGCCAGAGACGCGTAGCCAGCTGTTCAGAGTTTTCAAAGTAGTGTTCCAGACATGCTGCCAGGTTGCCGCCTTCAAGCGGCACGATGCCCTGGTAACGCTGACCATTGCGTGGCTCGATGGTGATGGCGAGTGTGCCACCTGGCAGCAAGCTGGCGAAATCCTGGCCGCTGGCTTCCGCCGCGCCGCGTGCGATACCGCGAATCTCAAGCTCACTATTGCACTCCGCCATAAGCAGTGGGATTTCACCGCTGCCCTGGGCTTGCAGAATCATCCGGCCGTCAAACTTGATGGTGGTGCTGAGCAGGACGACGGCAGCGAGAAACTCGCCCAATAGCCTGGCTACTGCGGGGGGGTATTGGTGGAGCTCGAGTATCTCCGCACTGGATTGATCCAGGTGAATGATTTCACCGCGTATATCGGCTTCTTCAAATACAAACTTGCTGGCCACATCCGCGGTTACTGACATTACTGCTCTCTCTTGAATTGGTGAATGTGTCGGCGCTGCTTTTTGTTCGGCCGCTGGTCTGGGCGGTTCAGTGCGCCACCGGCGGCCTTGCGCGCCTGTGCTTCAGCCTCGCGTTTGGCGATGCTGTCTTCGCTTTCCACATACAGCAGTTGGGCTTCGGCAGCGCCGCGTCGCTGGGGACTGAGGCCGAGTACGGTGACCTCGCGCAGATCCCAGCCCTGACGAACACTGAGCGTATCGCCAACGCTGATTTCCTTGCTGACTTTGACGCGATTGCCAGCCAGCTGCACCTTGCCACCTTCCACCGCCGCCTTGGCCAGGCTGCGGGTCTTGAAGAAGCGGGCAGCCCATAGCCATTTGTCGAGCCTGAGTTTGTCGGTGGTGTTCATGGTCTATGCCTCGGGCATAATTTCGTCAAAGTGATGAATCCCCGGGAAATGCGTATCGATTCGTTTCTGTAGGCTGCTATCGGGCTGTAGCAGCGTCATCAGATGGCCAATCCCGTAGTCCTGGGCCGACTGCAGTACCGTCTCATTATCGTCGATGAGCAGGGTCGAGCCTGACTGGAATGGGTGGCGAGCATGCAGGCAATGCCAGAACTGGGGGTCCTCTTTGGGAACGCGCAGGTCGTGCGAGACAACAATGCCATCAAACCAGCGCCCTATGCCGGTGCAGGCGAGTTTGATATCCAGACCCTTGCGGTGTGCATTGGTTACCAACAGGACCTTCCTAGGGCTCTGGTGTAGTCTGCGCAAAAACTCCTCGACATGCGGCCGGATGGCGATCATATGCTGGATCTCGCGCTTGAGTGCTGCCACATCTACCTGTAACTGCTCGGACCAGTAGTCTACGCAATACCAGTTCAGCGTTCCGTGGACCTGGCCGATACGTTCATGCACATGGGCAAGAGCCTCGGCTTCATCACGTTGGTGAATCTCGGCAAAGCGGCGCGGCAGATGCTGGAGCCAGAAGTAGTTGTCGAACTGCAGGTCGAGTAGTGTGCCGTCCATATCCAGAAAGACGGTATCTATGGAGTCCCAGTTGATCATTAAGCCTGTCTTGTTCGCCGCGTTGCCTGCTTGGCCCAGCGCCGTGTTATGCGCCGGATGGTATAGTATGCGTTCTTTGTCAGCGCTTGAGTAGCTTCTGTGTCATTACCTGTTCCAGACCATGAATTTGCGGAACCGCTGCGTCAGCTATGCCAGCTGGCCGCCGCCGCTATTATGCAGCATTACCACTCTGATAGCGCCGCGGACCATTCTGTTAAGGACGACGCCTCACCGCTGACGGCGGCGGATATGGCAGCGCACGATATTTTGCTTGAGGGGCTGGCCGACTTCGGTTTGCCGGTGCTGTCAGAGGAGTCCGCTGAGGATATTCAGGCCCAGCGGCGCCAGTGGTCGCGCTACTGGTTGGTGGATCCGCTTGACGGTACTAAAGAATTTCTGTCCCGTACCGATGAATTCACCGTTAATATCGCGCTGGTAGAGGCCCATACAGCGGTGCTGGGCGTGGTCGCTGTGCCCGTTGCTGGCACTGTTTATTTTGGAGCGGCGGGAGCTGGAGCATGGTGCTGGAGTGAAGATCAGTGGCGACCGTTACGAACTCGCCCACTGCAGGCCTCGCAGCCCGTGGATGTGCTCACCAGCCGCCGTCACCGCGATGCTGCGCTGGACTACTATTTGGCTAATATAGAGTCTGAGGGTTATCAGGCGCGACGCAGTTACGCCGGCAGTGCGCTGAAGTTTGTGCAGCTGGCCACCGGCGAGGGCGATTGCTACCCGCGTTTTTCGCCCTGTTGTGAATGGGATACCGGCGCCGGTCAGGCGCTGGTAGAGGCCGCCGGTGGGGCGGTGGTGGACCTCAATGGTCGCCCCCTCGACTATAACGCCCGTGACAGCTTGTTCAGCCCCAATTTTGTCGCGGTGGCGGACCCGCAGCAGCCGTTGTGGGCAAGCCTGTTAGATCGGCAGCGCGCCCACCCCGGTGTTAACTGAACCGGTAGCGTTGTAGGCCTGCATCAGTAAATCGGCGGTGCGCATCTGGTGCACTTCATCGGCACCATCAGCCAGTCTTGACCAGCGCGCTTGCTGCATCATGCCGGCCAGCGGAGTATCGGTTGAGTAACCCAGGGCGCCGTACACCTGCATGGCGCGATCAACTACCTGCCACAGCGTGTTGGCTACATGGTGCTTGGCCATAGAGACTTCCTGCTTGAACTCCATGCCATTCTCAATCTTATAGGCGCAATGCAAAACCATGAGTTTGGCCGCGTACAGCTCGCGGGCGCTGTCAGCCATCATCCACTGAATACCCTGTTTTTCAGACAGCAGGGAGCCATGGGCGTAACGGGTTTGCGCGCGCTCTACCAGCATCTCCAGGGCGGTTTCTATTTGGCCTATCCAGCGCATGCAATGCGCCAGACGCGCTGGCCCCAGGCGGACCTGACCCAATTTGTGGCCGCCGCCGCGCTCTCCGAGAATGGCGTTTTTGGGCACCCGCACATCCTTGTAAAGGATTTCGCAGTGATTGTGACCGCCAGACATGGTTTCTATATCGCGCACCAGTTCAAACCCGGGGCTGTCAGTGGGAACGATGAACGCCGTATTTCGAGCCTGCGGGATTTCGGCGTCCGGGTCGGTCTTGGCGATGACAATAGCGAAGCTGGCGCCGCGTGCCCCGGAGGTAAACCATTTGTGACCGTTGATGACCCATTCATCACCGTCGAGCTCGGCGCGGGTCTGCAGCAGGGTCGGATCAGAGCCTGCGACTTCGGGTTCGGTCATGGAAAAGCAGGAGCGCGTGGTGCCTTCGCACAGTGGTCGTAGATAGTTCTCCTTCTGTTCCTCGGTGCCAAAATGCAGCAAAGTATGCATATTGCCTTCGTCGGGTGCCTGACAATTCATGATATAGGGGCCAATGCCAACCTTTGCCGCCTCCGCTGAAACGGCTGCCAGTGCTGTCGGGGTCAGGCCCATGCCGCCCCATTCTTCCGGCATATGCGGCATCCACAGGCCCTGCTCCTGAGCCTGCGGGCGCAGCTCCAGGATGGCACTGATAAGCTCTTTGCGGTCGTTGTCGGCCGCTTCAACCTTGGCCCAGCGCGGAGCTACCACGTCTTTCATGAATATCTTGACCCGATGTCTTACCGCTTCCACTTCAGGATTAAATGAAAAGTCTATGGCCATGGTTTACTATCCTTGTTGGTTGATCAAAAAGAAGTTGCCCACTGCAGTATAGTCGGTGACTGTTGCCCCATTAAACGGTTTAGGCTATACCTGCGTTGTGAATGATATGCTCCCCCCCGATGATAATGACTTCGAAGACGAGGCTCCGGCGCAATTGTCGCTGGCGGCGAGAATTTTGCGCTTGCAGCATGAGCACCGAAATCTCGATCTCAGAATCGCAGAACTCTACGAATTTGCCTACCTGGATCAGTTGCAGTTACAGCGGTTAAAGAAAAAGAAACTGCTGATCAAGGATGCTATTGAATTGCTCAAGGACGATCTTATCCCCGACCTTGATGCCTAGTTAAAGAGGTTCCACTATGAAATCATCTCTCCGCGGGCTGCTGCTGTGGGCTTTGTTGCTGGGTTTTAGTCCGGCGTATGCTGCCGATAGCGTTACGGTTGTCACTACTCAACTAACGCCCCAGCTGTATTTACTGCAGGGCAAAGGCGGCAATGTGCTGGCATCCGTGGGCCCGGATGGCGTGTTGTTGATTGATAACGACTATGCGGGACTAGGCCCTATCTACCGCGATGCATTGGCCAAGCTGGGGGCTGAAGCGCCGGATTATGTTATTAATACGCACTGGCATGGTGACCACACGGGTAACAATGACTTCTGGCGTGCAGCCGGAGCCACGGTGGTTGCGCAGGACAATGTCAGGCTGCGAATGTCGACAACCCAGCGCAGTGAGTTTTTTGGTCGTGACACGCCACCGTCACCGCCACAGGCGTGGCCGACGGTGACCTACGCCAATGTGATGGCGCTGCATGTCAACGCCGACACCGTTGAATTACGTCATTACGCACGCGGTCATACCGATGGTGACAGCGTGGTGTTTTTTGCCCGAGCCAATGTGGTACATATGGGCGATCTGTTCTTTAAAGACTCCTTTCCTTTTGTTGACTATGATTCCGGCGGCGCAGTGACCAGCTATATCCGCAATATCGAGGCGATATTGGCGCGCACTGACGACAAAACCGTGATTGTGCCGGGCCATGGCGGCAAGACGGCAACTCGTGCAGACCTGATGCGTTATCACGACATGATGCGTGCCACCCGCGCTGAGGTGCAGGCACTGGCGGCGCAGGGGTTGAGTCTGGAGCAAATGCTGGAGCAAGGTTTGACTGCGGTCTGGGCCGACTGGGGTAAGGGTTTTATCAACCAGGAGAATTGGATACGTACGTTGCACGCCAGTCTTGCTGAGGGCTAACCGCTAACCCCTTCCAGTTTCAGTAACAGCTGCTTTGCCGGCAGACCCCCCGCATAGCCGGTCAGTTTGCCGTTGCTGCCGATGACACGATGGCAGGGCACAATAATGGGTATTGGATTACGGCCATTGGCGGCCCCTACCGCGCGCATAGCCCTGGGCCTGTTACAGGCGATCGCGATATCGCGGTAACTACGTAACTCGCCGTAGGGAATACGGCTCAACATAGTCCATACCTGATGCTGAAACTCGGTTCCAGCGGGGGCCAGCGGCAGTTCAAAAACCTGTCGTTGGCCCTCAAAGTACTCCTGCAACTGTCGCTGACAGCGTTCCAGAATGGCGTCGGCCTGTGGCACTCCGCCTTCGCCGTGTTGCCCTGGGAATTCGATGCTGGTGATGGCATTGCCATCGGATACCAGACGCAGTTCACCCAGCGGTGATTGACTAGTTTGAAACCGGATCATGGGAGAGACTCCTCCACAGTAGATTGGCGGCATAGGAGCGCCAGGGTTTGCAGCTTTCCAGCTCTGCACGCAGTTCGCGCAGATTCAGCCTGCCTGCGGGATCGTAAGCGCGACGCAGTATCAGGTCGCCATCGGGAAACACATCCGGGTCACCCAGACCTCTTATTCCCAACATACCGACGGTCCAGGGGCCGATGCCCGGGATAGTCAGCAGTTGGGGGCGTGGATCTGTGTCGTCATCAGGATCGCGATCAGTGAAGTAAGTACAGACGGCCCGCAGTGTCGCTTTGCGTTTCACGGGCATTGGCAACTGGGCATCGCTTAAGGCGAGTATTTGCGCGGGGGTTGGAAAGATAGCCGCGCCATCGGGCGCCGCGGCTCGCACCAGTTTCGCCAGTACTCCGCGCGCTGCACTGACACTGATCTGCTGGCCCACCACGCCGCGAACCGCTGCTTCAAACAGGGACCAATGTCCTGGGCAACGTAGTCCAGGAAAGCGGCAAGCCAGTTGCGACAGACGTGGTGAAGCGGCCAGTGTCTGGGCCACATCAGCGGGACTGGCATCCAGGTCGAACATGCGCCTGATGCGGGCTACCAGTGGCATCAGATCCTGTGCCGCGGCAGCGCCCGGCTCAAGTAGCAGCAGGTTACGGCGCGGATGCAGGGATACCCTTAAGCTGCAGACGCGGCCATCGGAGACAAATTTTCTGCAGTAGCTGTTGTCGTCTACGGTTTCAATGCCAGCGACGGCGTGGCGACCAAAAAATGCCAGTACGCCGGCCCAGTCATAAGGTGGGCGAAAGCTGAGTTCAAGTTTTAGGCTTGCCGCAGCGTCGCGTTCGCCAGTTCGACGCAGGCTACCGGGGGTGCAGTCCAGTTGTTGCCGAAATGCGGCATTACAGCTGCGCAGGCTGCCAAAGCCACTGGCGAAGGCAATCTCGCTGATGCTGAGACCGGTTTCCTTCAATAATTTTTGTGCAAAGTGCAGTCGCTGGGTGCGCGCAATAGCAGCGGGAGAAACGCCCAGCTGCTGGCTAAATAGTTTGCGCAAATACCGTTCGCCAATGCCAAGTCTGGCGCTGAGCTCAGCGACCGATTGTTGGTTGAGCGCGCCTTGGGCGATCAGCTTCAGGGCCCTTTGCAGTGTGGTACTGGTACCGCGCCAGGCCGGACTTAGCGGTGCTGACTCTGGGCGACAGCGCAGGCAGGGCCGAAAGCCACCCTGAGCTGCCGCTGCCGCGGAGGCAAAGTAGCGCACGTTGTCCTCTTTGGCGGTCCTCGCCGGGCAGATCGGACGGCAGTATATACCGGTGCTGGTGACCGCCAAAAAGAACTGACCGTCAAAGCGCGGGTCACGGGACAGGTGTGCCTGGCGGCAGATGGCTGGGTCAAGCTGGTCCGGGTCTGGAAGGGGCATAGCGGTCAATATAGCCCCGACGGCAGCCGCCGCCTAGCTGAAATCGGCCCTCACTATAGGTTTGTCTGTGGCCGGTGTTGCGCTAGGATAGGGCGCTATTTTGAGGAGAGTGTCATGAAGAAGCTGGGATTGTTAATTGCTACCGCGTTTTTGCTGGTGGCCTGTCAGTCGGCCTACTACGAAGCCGCTGAGAAAGTCGGCGTCCACAAGCGCGATATTCTGGTCGATCGGGTGGAAAATGCGCGCGACTCGCAGGCTGATGCCGAAGAACAGTTTCAGTCGGCGCAGGAGCAGCTGCTGGCGCTGATTGATTTTGACGGTGGTGATTTGCAGGACGTGTATGAAGATCTCAACGACGAATATGAAGACTCCGTCGATGCGGCAGAAGAGGTCAGCTCGCGTATTGCCGCTATTGAGGATGTTGCCGAGGCGCTATTTGATGAATGGGAAGAAGAAATCGAAGAGTACACCAACGCTACCTTCAAGGCAGATAGCAAGCGCAAGCTGCGCGAGACTCAGAGTCGTTACAACGGTTTGTTAAAATCGCTAAAGAAGTCTGAGGCACGTATGGACCCGGTGTTGGCTGCGCTAAAAGATAACGTGCTATATCTGAAGCATAATCTGAATGCCAGCGCTGTGGCTTCACTGAAAGTTGAATTTGGTAAGATCGACAAGGACATCACGGCGCTGATTGCAGAAATGCGTAAATCTATTGCCCAGTCCGATGCCTTTATTGAAAGTATGCAAGCCTCTTAGTAAGGAATATTTATGCGTCTGTTACTCGCCCTGTTACTGCCCTGGTTGCAGTTTTTCACTATCGGCCGGCCTTTTGCCGGCATCATCTGTCTGCTGCTGCAGATTTCCTTGATCGGTTGGATACCGGCAGCTATCTGGTCCGTCTATGCGCTCAGTCAGTACAAGACAGACAAAAAGATTTCCGAGGCGATGCGCGACTAGCGCATCTCTAATAGGGGTTTGATACGCCTGGTCCACAGCTCGTAACCTTCTGTACTCAGGTGCAGCCCATCAAACTGATACAGCTTCTTGTTGGGTTCACCCGCTGCGTCGAGGAATAAATCGGCAGTGGCGATGAATTCGCAGCGGCTGCCTATTTGGCACATTGCCCGCACCGCGGCGTTGGCCGCCTGCACTTCAGTCCATTTGTCCCAGGACATGATAGTGGGGGTGATAGCGATATAGTAGATCTGCGTGTTAGCGTCCTGCAGCAGAATGCGATCGACGATGTTTTCCACGGTGCTGCTAATGATAGGCACAGCGCTGGCGGGGTTGTCGCTGACATTGATGTCATTGGTGCCGATAAAGATGACCACGCTAGCGGGTTCGTAGGCCAATACCAGACGCTCCAGGTAGTGCGCCACATCATTGACTCTGGCACCGCCGAATCCCTGCTGTATCACCGGCAGCGGAGCCATGTCGGCTTCCAGTGTGTGCCACAGTCTAATGGAACTGCTGCCGACAAAGACAATGCCGCCTGTGGGCGCATCGGCCCAGCTGGACTCCAGAGCGGCAATATCATCCTCCCAGACCCGTGGGTCATCACTGGCGGCTTTTTGCATGCCGGTGGCGATGGAATAGCCGATTACGCCGACGCTGCTCAGCAAGGCGAGGACGAACAGGAATACAATTTTTTTCATTACGGGTCTCCGTGGACGGACGTTGTACTAGTTTTTTGTGACGTCAGGACGTGGGAAGTTCTGCCTCAGGTCGGTGCCTTCCCTGGTACCTGCTGGATCGGCTTCCGCGTCGGGCAATTGTGCGTCAGCATGACCGGCAAAGCCGGAGCCCGCTTCTGCGAACAGGTTAAAGGTTGATATACCCTGTTCCTCTAACTCCTTGGTTTCTTCAGCAAACCGCACCACTGCAGTGATAGGGCCGGTATAGCCGAGTTCGCGCAGCAGCTTGCCCACCAGTTTGTTTTCCGCATGGTTGGTCAGCGCCATCATCACCAGTTCCAGGTTGGCTTTGTCTATCCGGCCCCAAAAGTCAGGGTCACTGGCGTCAGCCGCGACCACGCGGCGGCCGTCGGCCAGATGCTGCTGGAGTTTCTGGTCGTTGTCATCGACGCCGACCACACAGCTGCCGTGGCGTTCCATCATGGCGTTATAGGCGCCGGTGCCGATGTTGCCCATCCCCAGCACCAGAATGCGGGTGTTGTTGAGAGGCGTCATACTGGCGCGAAGGTTTGCGCTCTGGTGTTTCGTCAGCGATTTGCGCCAACGCTGGTAAAGCGCGTGGGCGTGTGTGTTGAAGGGAGTCGAGAGTACAAAGGACACAGCTATGGTAATGGACAGCGCCGCGGTCCATTGGGGGTCTAGCCAGCCGGCTGTGGCTGCGACTGCGACCACGATCAGGCCGAATTCGCTGTAATTGGACAGGGCCAGAGAACTCAGCACTGCGGTGCGTGGCGGGGTGTGAAAGCGCGTCATCAACAGGAAATACAGGGGCGGTTTTAGTAGCGCGAGTAGGCCCAGCGCTATTGCCAACCACAGTAAGGTCGGATCGGGCCAGCCGGAAAGGCCGATGCTGAGGAAAAATCCCACCAGGAACAGATCTTTGAAATACAGCAGATTCTTGGCCAGCTCTTTGGCTTTCTGGTCGCCAGCCAGAATAGTGCCGAGTACGAGTGCGCCGAGGTCGCCCTTGATGCCTACCAGTTCAAACATCTGCGCGCCCAATATGGCCATGGCCAGGCCGCACAGCGTGAACAGCTCGCCGTGCCCGGCCAGGCTCAGCAGGCGAATGATCAGCGGTCGAGCCGGGAATAGCAGTAGCAATAACAGCGCGCTCAGCTGCGGTACTTTGCCCGCGGAGAAACCCAGAAACACCACCGCGGCGATATCCTGAATAATCAGTATGCCAATGGCAAGCTTGGCGTGACGCGACGCCATTTCACCGCGTTCCTGTAGTACCTGAATCACAAATACCGTGCTGGAAAAGGTCAGGGCAAAAGCCAGAATCAGCGTGCCGGTTAGGTCCAACCCCAGCTGCGGCAGGGCTTGTCCGCAGAGCCAGATCATTCCGGCAAACAGGCATTGCAGAGCGGCCATGTGAATGACCGCGGTGCCCCAGACGCGTGTTTGGAGCAGGTCGCGCGGATTCAGTTTGAGGCCAATACTGAACAGCAGTAGGGTGATGCCGATTTCGGAGATCGCCGTCAACATCGACTCACCCTGGATGCCCATTTCATGCAACACGAAACCGGCGGCGAGATAGCCGAGTAAGGCGGGTTGGCCGAGTGCGCGCATCAGCAAGCCGGAAATCAGGGCGCAGAGGATAATGGCTGGATCAAGCATAGTTAGTCAGCGGGTGCTCGCAATTCTATATGGTACAGTTTCGGCCAATGCTTACCAGTAATAAACAGGCGTTTTTCTGCAGAGTCCCAGGCGATGCCATTGAGTACATCGTGTCGCGACCGCCGCCGCTGGAGTGGATAGAGGGTGGAGAGATCGACCAGCCCCTCCACCTGACCCGTATCGGGATTGATGATGGCGATCTGATCGCTATACCAGATATTGGCGTAGACCTTGCCATCGATGCATTCCAGCTCATTGAGTCGCCGCAGGGGTCGGCCACGCAGGGTGACTGTGGTTTTTCCCAGTGGTTGAAAGGAATGCGGGTCCAGCATGAACAAATGCTCGCTGCCATCACTCAAAATCAGGCGTTCGCCGTCGAAACACAGTCCCCAGGGCTGTGGATCTTTGCCGCGGCTCGGTTTGTTATAAAGTAAGGGCATCTTGCCGCGTGGTTCGAAGCTGTCTATGTCCCACAGGTAGCCGTGGCCGCTGGTCCAGGTGAGTTGCACCAGGGTCTTGTCTATCAGCGCCAAGCCCTCGCCAAAGTCCTTCTGCGCCAGCAGTTGTCGGCGTAAAACCAGGCCACTGGCCAGCTCGACTTCGCGCAAGCTGGAACTGCCGTATTTGCCGGTGCTTTCATAGAGCTTACCCTTGCTGAACAGCAGGCCTTGGGTAAACGCGCCGCGATCGTGAGGGTAGCTGGCAACGATGTCGTAGCGGTAGGTGACGACTTTGTCGGCGCCGGTTACTGTGCCGGATGCCAGCAGTAGCGCCAGATACAGGCCGCTCAGCGCCGCGTGGTAGCGGGCGAAACTCAAGGCCTAGTCCATCTGCACATGACGCGTGCGTATTAAAATGCCGGCGCAAATAATGATCACCGTCAGGTTCAGGGCAACATTGACCAGCGCGATTTCGGCAGGGGCCGGTGACACGTAGCGGGCAACGCCCGCCACCACGCCGAGTCCTGGAATCAGCACCGCCAACCACAGCGTAAACCGCGATTGTCCGGCTAGTCCTAAAAAAACCAGCAGGTACATCAGGCCAAAGACGGATGCGACTATGGTGGTGCCGCCCAGCGGGAACAGCCACAGCTGGGCGATATTAAGTACGCCGCCACAGAGCATCAGGGCGGCGGCGAGGTCACGTGCGCGGCGGGTAGCGGCTACTGGCACCGGGGTCTCTATGGGTAACGACTTAAGAAGGGGAATGTACACAGGTCATGGCTTTTGCGCCAGCGCTGGCGGCGTAACAGGTACCCACAAAAAAGCCCGCCGAAGCGGGCTTTAGAAGTAGAGCGGTTAAGATCAGGCTTTGCGGCGTGAGAAGCCGAGGCCGAGTAAGCCGAGACCAAACAGGGCCAGGGTAGCGGGAACCGGAACCTGTGCAGTCTCGTACTGGATGTTGAGGAAACCTTCACTTATGGACTGGAGGCTGGCATCACCCTCTGTGTACACTTCCACCCACAGGAGGCCAGTAGTAAGGGTGAAGGGCCCGCCCAAATATCCGGGGTTGGCGAAGGGTGCGCTTACTTGACCGAACGGCCCCTGGACGTTTCCAGTACCTGCAACATTGACATCCCAAAATGATACATAAGCACTGCTGTCGTTGAGTGAAAGCAATAGCTCATCGTTGTAGGCGTTATCGCTGGATTCAAACGCGAGACCCTCGTAGGACGCCCCGGTTATCAGGGTACCAACACCAAGGTTATACTGAGCAGAGTTGGGATCAGCGGGGCCAGTCCCCCAGCCAGCAATGTCTACGATTAGCAAGCCCGCCTGTGCGGTGGTGGCGCTTACGGCGATCGCCAAACCTGCCATCAATGTCTTTAATTTTTTCATCGTCCTGCTCCAATAAGTGCTATTTTTCATTAAGTGATAGAGATGTAGCAACTAGCGTGCCAATAATGGAGAAACCAGCAAAGACGCGGTTGATCGAGCATTTACCCATGCTGGTTAAAGGGCTCTGTAAAAATAGCTGACACTAACCGGAACTTGGTCACACTTTGCGTCAAGGTAGGGTTTTTTCGGGCGAGGCCGCCATTTTACGGGCCCTGCGGAGCATTTTGATCATTCTTGTCGGCGCCGCAATTTTTGCTTGTTTACCGTCTTATCCGGCCCGATTCAGCAGCGCTTGAGCGACCCGTGACTGATTACTGCGCTGCAGGTGCTGAGAAATAAATTGTCCGGCAGCAATCAAGCGCTCGAGGTCCACTCCACAGTCGATACCCAGGCCCTGCAATAGGTAAACCACGTCTTCTGTCGCCACATTCCCGGTCGCGCCTTTAGCATAGGGACAGCCACCGAGGCCGGCGACCGAAGCGTCCACTGTCGCAATGCCCAGTTGCAGTGCCACCAGAATATTGGCCAGTGCCTGGCCATAGGTGTCGTGGCAGTGCACGGCCAAACTGGCGGCGGGTAGTTCTGCTAGCAGCACCTCCAGCAGCGTAGTCATGGAGCCGGCTGTGCCGGTGCCGATGGTGTCGCCCAGCGAGACTTCGTAGCAGCCCATATCGAGCAGGGCGCGGGTAACCTGCAGTACAATTTGCGGATCCGACTCGCCCTCATAGGGACAGCCCAGCACGCAGGAGGTGTAGCCTCGCACCGGAATGCCGGCCTTGGCTGCGGCAATCATCACCGGTTCGAATCTTTTCAGGCTCTCACTGATAGAGCAGTTGATGTTCTTTTGGCTGAAGGCCTCGGAGGCTGCAGCGAACACGGCGACCTCATCAGCGCCTGCCGCCAGCGCCCGCTCAAAACCTTGCAGATTGGGGGTGAGGGCGGCGTATTGTGTGTTCGGTCGTTTCTGCAGGCCGGCGAAGACGTCCTCGCTGGCCGCCATTTGCGGAATCCACTTGGGGTTAACAAAGCTGCCGGCTTCAATGGCACTCAAACCGGCGTCCGCCAGCTGTTGGATCAGTTCAATGCGCACTGGCACGGGAACAGTGGCTTGTTCATTCTGCAGGCCATCGCGCGCGCCCACTTCTACAATCCGTACCTTGTCTGGTAATGAGTGATGCACAGACCTATGCCTCTGGCTCGAAGTTGAGCAGTTCGGCGGCGCCATCGACCAGTTCACCGGGTTGGTAGTAAAACGCGGTTACGCTGCCGGCGCTGCTGGCGCGAATGGTGTATTCCATTTTCATGGCTTCCATCACCAGCAGCGGAGCATCTGCTGCCACCGCGCTGCCCACTTCTGCTAGCAGAGCGACAATGCGGCCGTTCATGGGTGCGCGCGGGTTACCGCCTGGGCCACCGGCATCAGCTTCGCCGGTGTCTGGCAGTGCGGTTGCAAACTGAAAGGCGCCGCTGCTGCCGTAGGCTGAAAATAGACCGTCGTGCTCCGCAACCACCAATTTCTGTTTGAAGCCGTCGCTATTGGCACTGAGCTCATCGCCGTTGAGTTGGCCGCTGACGTTGAGACGATTGCCGCTTTCGAAACTCAGGTTATAGCTGCTACCGCTGCTGTTGCGCACTTGTTCGGCGCTGATCAGCCAGGTCTCACCGGCATAAGTCAGTGCCAGTGCCTGCAGATGTGGCTCGTTCATGCGCCAGCCACCGGTACTGTGCCACGGTGAACTGGGGTCGGCGCTCTGGTTGGCACTTGCCTGAGCAACGCGTTCGCGGTCCAGCAGGATGTAAAGCGCAGCCAGCCCCAGCTGTTCTTCCGGGTCACCGGCAGGCGGTTGTAACAGCAAGGTCTGGTGGCGTTCGATAAAGCCGGTATCCAGCTCTATGGCCTGAAACGGTGCGCTGGTGGCCAGGTTGTATAAGAAATCGATATTGGTCGTGAGTCCGGCGATACGGTATTGGGTCAAGGCCAGTGCCAGGCGTTGCAGTGCCTGCTGACGGTTTTCACCCCAGACTATTAGCTTGGCGATCATGGGGTCGTAGTAAATACTGACTTCGTCGCCCTGGCGCACGCCGGTGTCCACGCGCACCACATCGGTCTCGACCGGGGTTTGCAGAAAGCCCAATAAACCGGTGGCAGGCATAAAGTCCTGCGCCGGGTCCTCGGCATAAATGCGTGCTTCAAAGGCGTGGCCGTTGACCTGCACCTGGGCCTGTTGCAGTGGCAGCGGCTCACCGGCGGCAATGCGCAGTTGCCATTCCACCAGATCCAGGCCGGTAACCATTTCAGTGACCGGGTGTTCCACCTGCAGGCGGGTGTTCATTTCCATAAAATAAAAGGAGCCGTCGGTATCCAGCAAGAACTCGACGGTACCTGCGCCGCAGTAGTCGATGGCGCTGGCGGCCTGCACGGCGGCCTCACCCATGGCCACGCGCAGTGATGCCGGCAGGTTCGGTGCCGGCGCTTCCTCAATGACCTTCTGGTGGCGTCGCTGCACCGAGCAGTCACGTTCGGCCAGGTAAATGCCGCCGCCGTGGCTGTCGCAAAATACTTGAATTTCCACGTGTCGCGGCTGGGTCAGGTACTTCTCTACCAGCATGTCGCTGTTGCCGAAGCTGCTCAGTGACTCGCGCTGCGCAGCCGCTAGCTCTTCGTCAAATTGATCGGCTGACCAGACCTGACGCATACCTTTGCCGCCGCCACCGGCGACTGCCTTGAGCAGCACCGGGTAGCCCATGTCCTCGGCGGCCTGTTTGAGCAGTGCTGGCGACTGATCGTCGCCGTGGTAGCCGGGCACCAGTGGCACTTGTGCTTTTGCCATAATAGTTTTGGCGGCCGACTTTGAACCCATAGCCTCAATAGCGGCGGTGGGTGGCCCAATGAAAACAATATTGGCCTGGGCGCAGGCACGGCAAAAATCCGCGTTCTCTGACAAAAAGCCATAGCCGGGGTGAATCGCCTCGGCGCCAGTGCGCTGGGCAGCGGCGATGACCTTGTCTGCACATAAATAGGACTCGCGCGCTGGAGCCGGCCCAATGTGCACTGCTTCATCGGCCATCGTCACGTGCAAGGCGTTGGCGTCAGCATCGGAATAAACGGCTACGGTGGCAATGCCCAGGCGGTGCGCAGTGCGCATGACCCGGCAAGCGATTTCGCCGCGATTGGCGATGAGTATTTTTTTAAACACGATCCTGTCTCCAGTTCGGTGTTTGTTTATTCAAAAAAGCCTGCAAACCATCTTGCCCCTCGGCCGATACGCGAATATCGGCGATGGCCTTACAGGTGGTTTCTATCAGGTCGGCGTCTATGGCGCGGCCAGCGAGCTCATTCATCAGTTGCTTGGCGGCCTGCATGGCGGCGGGGCCGTTGGCCAGCAGAGAATCGAGCATGGCCTCTACAGCGGCGTCCAATTCCTCCGCTGCCACTACACTGCTGAGCAAACCCAGCTCCAGTGCGGTGGCAGCGCTCATGACTTCAGCGGTCACTGAGTAGCGCAAGGTAGCGCGCTGACCGATGGCGGCAATGACGTAGGGGGCAATGGTTGCTGGCAGCAGTCCAATTTTGACCTCTGACAGGCAAAAGCTGGCGTGGGGTGTGCCGATGGCCAGGTCACAGCAGCTGACCAGCCCGACACCGCCGCCATAGCTGGCGCCTTGCACCCGGGCCAGGGTGGGTTGAGGCAGATGCTTGAGTTTGCGTAACATCTCAGCTAAGGCGCGGGCGTCCTGCAGATTCTCTTCATGGCTGTAGTTGGCCATGCGTTGCATCCAGCCGAGATCGGCGCCGGCGGAAAAACTCTTGCCGGCGGAGGCTAGTACCACCGCGCGCAGATCTTGTTGGGCGGCAATGGCCTCAAAGGCGATGTCCAGCTCGGCGATAACCTCGTCGTCGAAGGCATTGTGCTTGGCGGCGCGGTTAAGCTGCACGATGGCCACGCCGCGCTCGTCGGTGGTGATACTTACACTACTGTCGGTCATGACGATTACATCCTGAACACGCCGAATTTGGTCTCGGCGATAGTTTGATTGAGGGCAGCGGACAGGGCCAGGCCCAGTACCATGCGCGTGTCGGCGGGGTCGATGACGCCATCGTCCCAGAGCCGGGCAGAGGCGAAGTAGGGGTGGCCCTGGGTTTCGTAGCTATCTTGAATAGGTTGTTTGAAGGCGGCTTCGTCTTCAGCGCTCCACTGGTCACCGCTGGCTTCGATCTGGTCGCGGCGGATGGTCGCCAGCACGCCGGCGGCCTGTTCGCCGCCCATCACCGAAATGCGTGCGTTGGGCCACATGAATAAAAAACGTGGGTCGTAGGCGCGGCCGCACATGCCGTAGTTGCCGGCGCCAAAGGAACCGCCGATTAACACTGTGAGCTTGGGTACCTCAGCGCAGGCGACGGCGTGAACCATTTTGGCACCGTGCTTGGCGATACCGCCGGCCTCGTATTGCTGGCCCACCATGAAGCCGGTGATATTTTGCAGGAACAACAGCGGGATCTTGCGCTGGGCGCACAGTTCGATGAAGTGCGCGCCTTTCTCCGCTGACTCCCCGAACAGAATGCCGTTGTTGGCAACGATACCGATGGGGTAGCCGTGAAGTCGGGCAAAGCCGCACACCAGAGTGGTGCCATACAGCGCTTTGAACTCGTCCAGCTCCGAGCCGTCTACCAGCCGCGCGATGACCTCGCGCACGTCGTAGGGCTGGCGCGTGTCTTTGGGTACCACGCCGTAAATATCTTCGATTGGCAGCAGTGGCTCGCGGCTGGGCTTGATGTCCAGTTGCTGCGGTTTGACCCGGTTGAGCCGGCTGATGGATTGCCGCACCAGTTGCAGGGCGTGATGATCGTTGTTGGCATAGTGGTCGGTCACGCCTGAGGTGCGGCAGTGAACGTCGGCACCGCCGAGATCTTCGGCGCTGACAATCTCGCCGGTGGCCGCTTTCACCAGCGGCGGTCCCGCCAGGAAAATGGTGCCCTGCTCTTTGACGATAATAGACTCATCGGCCATGGCAGGCAGGTAAGCACCGCCGGCGGTGCAAGAGCCCATAACCGCAGCGATCTGTGGAATGCCCTGAGCTGACATGCGCGCCTGATTAAAAAAGGCATGGCCAAAATGTTCGCGGTCCGGGAAAACATCGGCCTGCAAGGGCAAGAATGCGCCGCCGGAATCCACCAGATAAATACAGGGCAGGTTGTTCTCTTGAGCGATAGTTTGGGCCCGGCCCTGCTTTTTGACCGTGAGGGGATAGTAAGTGCCGCCTTTCACGGTGGCATCGTTAATGAAAATCATGCACTCCTGGCCACTGACGCGGCCGATGCCAGTGATGATGCCGGCGGCGGGAACCTCGTCGTCGTAAACCTCGTGCGCTGCCAGCTGCGAAAACTCCAGAAATGGCGAGCCTGGATCCAGTAGACCGTCGAGGCGCTCGCGCGGTAGTAGTTTGCCGCGGGCCTGGTGGCGCTTTTGGTACTTCTCGCCGCCGCCGAGTTTGATCTTGTCGATCAGCCGCCGCAAGTCTTTGACTTGCGTTTGCATGTGCTCGCGATTGGCTTCGAAGTCAGCATCACGGCTATTGATCTTGCTGGTCAGTACACTCATTGCGGTTGCCTCACGCGGTTTCCTTGAACAATTCACGGCCAATCAGCATACGGCGAATTTCCGAGGTGCCGGCGCCGATCTCATACAGCTTGGCGTCGCGCAGTAGACGGCCAGTGGCGTAGTCATTGATATAGCCGTTGCCACCCAGCGCCTGAATAGCTTGCGATGCCATGAGAGTAGCCTTTTCAGCGGCGAACAGAATAATAGCGGCGGCGTCTTTGCGGCTGGCTTCGCCGCGGTCACAGGCGGCGGCTACCGCATACAGGTAGGCGCGGCAGGCATTGAGCTCGGTGTACATATCGGCCAGTTTGCCCTGCATCAGCTGAAACTCACCGATGCTCTGACCAAATTGCTCGCGGTCATGCAGATAGGGTATTACTACGTCCAGGCAGGCTTGCATGATGCCGACCGGGCCGCCAGATAAGACGGTGCGCTCAAAGTCGAGGCCGGACATTAATACGCGCACCCCCGAACCCTCCTGCCCGAGTATGTTGGCAGCGGGCACCTCACAGTTTTCAAAGATCAGTTCGCAGGTGTTGGAGCCGCGCATTCCCAGCTTGTCTAACTTGGGGCCGCGGCTAAACCCGGGATAGTCACGCTCGACGATAAAAGCCGTTATGCCTTTGGCGCCGGCGTCGACGTCAGTTTTGGCGTAGATGACATAAGTATGGGCATCCGGACCATTGGTGATCCACATCTTGGAGCCATTGAGCACGTAGACGTCGCCTTGTTTTTGCGCGTGCAACTTCATGCTAACCACATCGGAGCCGGCATTGGGCTCGGACATGGCCAGGGCGCCAATATGTTCGCCGCTGCACAGCTTGGGCAGATACTGGTGTTTCTGCGCCTCGCTACCATTCTTGCGAATCTGGTTGACACACAGGTTGGAGTGAGCGCCATAGGACAATCCCACCGACGCCGAGGCGCGGCTGATTTCTTCCATGGCGACGCTGTGGGCCAGGTAACCCATGCCGCTGCCGCCGTATTCTTCCTCAACGGTGACGCCTAGCAGGCCCATGTCGCCAAACTTGCGCCACATATCCATGGGAAAGGCATTGTCTTTGTCGATCTGCTGAGCACGCGGCGCCAGTTCGGATGCGCACAACTGGTACACGGCGTCGCGCAGCATATCGATTTCTTCGCCAAGGCCAAAGTTGAGAGTGGGGTAGGGGGTATTCATGACATGGTTTCCTGCTGTTGTGCATGTTGAAGGGCTTGTTGACAGCGGCTCTGGACGTCATCTAGCTCAGTGAGCATGGCTTTCAGGTCCTGCATTTGCTGATGTAATTGCTGCCGGCGTTGATTGACCTCGGTGAGTAGCGACTGTAACTGGTCGATATTGCCGTGGGCGGGGTCGTACATGGCAATGAATTTCTGGCTTTCCTGCAGTGACAGGCCAATACGCTTGCCGCGCAGTATCAGAGTCAGGCGCACCCGATCGCTTTCGCTGTAGCGACGTTGCTGGCCCTGCCGCTGGGGCTGCAGCAGGCCTTTTTCTTCATAGAAGCGGATAGTACGGGTGGTGATATCAAACTCCCGCGCTAACTCTGAGATGCTGTAGAAACGTTTTGCCATGCAGGCTGCCTGAGCGTATTTGGGGGAACTATAAGTAACGTTTACGTTAACGTCAACTTAAGGCGGCAGCATGGGGGCATAAGAATGCCGCGAAAGCTACTAGGTCGTGCGCTTTGAGTCAGTTGGCTGCCGCGCTGCAAAACTGCCCGCACGAAACAGGGGTAGGGTTTAGCTGGTATTGCGCGCCAGTTGCTGTTGTAGCTTTTGTTTCATCGGCAGTACCCAGTTTTGTTTCAGCTCGGCAGACAGTAGCCCTGCGTCCTCGAGCTCATCACACAGCAGCATTTGGTGCGCCAAATCAAACATATCGAACTGGCGCTCAATTTTTCCCTCGGCATTAAAGGTCAGAAAAGACAGGCCGGGAGTCTGATAATAGCTGCCATCGTCCTTCTTGCCCGGCCCCCGGTTGAGCCAGTGGGTGATCACTTGATTGTCTGCGCCCACGTAGACCCCTTCGTAAGGAAAGGTCCAACCCTCCCAGCCCTTTTGCATATCACGCCCATAATGAGTGGCTTTAATTTGGTCGATGCCGTCGGCCACCACCCGCATGGTGCCCGCGTATTCACAGGTGTAGACGCACTCTTTGGCGTATAGCTCGTCAACAAAAAAGGTCCACTCGTTGTCGATAGACGCCTGCTGATGCGCGTTGATCAGCTTTTGGGCGGCCGCTTGCAGTGCAGACTCGCTAAGACTCATGGTGGTTTCTCCCGGTTTGGCGTAAGCCCGACAGAGTGTAACAAGGCTGCGTCGGGAATCCACGTTGGTGAGCAGTGCTTAATGGCAGCAGCGTTAGCGGTTCTTTCTTTGGTATCATGCGCCGCATCGGCAATGGGAACGATTGCATGGCAAAGACAGAAGCGCTGGCGCTATTGGCGGATGGTGAATTTCACTCCGGACAGGAGTTGGCAGATCGACTGGGAATCAGTCGCACGGCTGTATGGAAGCAATTGGGCAAACTGCAGGCGCTGGGTCTGACGGCTGAGTCTGTCCGTGGCAAGGGCTACCGCATTGCTGGCGGCATAGAATTGCTAGATGACGCGCAGATTCGCGCTGCGTTGGAACCTGAAACTCTGGCACTATTGCGCGAGCTGCAGATTGTAACCGCAATAGATTCCACCAATGCTGAGCTGCTACGGCGGCTGCAGGCGGGCCCGGGGTCTGGGCTGGTGTGCACGGCTGAGCAACAGACCGCGGGGCGCGGTCGGCGTGGACGCAGTTGGGTGAGCCCGTTTGCCAGTAATATCTATTTGTCACTGGCCTGGGAGTTTGCCGGTGGTGCAGCAGCGCTGGAAGGCCTGAGTCTTGCGGTGGGGGTGGCGGTGGCGTCTGCGCTAGATCGCTGTGGCGTTGCTGACGTAGCATTGAAGTGGCCAAACGATCTGCTGCACGGCGGCGCCAAGCTCGGCGGTATCCTGATTGAGATGGTCGGGGATGCGGCGGGTAGCTGTCAGGTGGTGGTGGGTGTTGGCTTGAACGTGCGTATGCCTGAGCTGGCGGCAGCGGAGATTGATCAGGCCTGGACGGATGTGACTGCAGCCGCCACTGGCAGCGTTGGTCGTAACCAGCTACTGAGTGCCCTGCTCAATGAATTACTACCCTTGCTGCCACGCTTTGCAGAGCAGGGTTTTACGCCCTGGCGTGAACCCTGGATGGCGCTGGATGCGCACGCCGATAGCCCGGTCATTGTCACCAGCGGCGATAGTCGACTAGCTGGCACCGCCAGAGGTATCGATACCAGCGGCGCGCTATTGTTAGAGGTAGCGGGCAGCGTGCGAGCGATTCACGGTGGTGAGGTAAGCTTGAGGCCTGCCTCGTGATACTGCAGATTGATATTGGCAATACTCGCGTAAAGTGGCGCTTTGGCAATGGCCCTGAAATGCTGGAGCGCGGCGATCATCCGCGTGCAGAAATTGCGATGCTGTTAGAGACGATACCCACGTCGATAACGCCCGCCGCCGTCTGGGTCGCCAGCGTTGCCGGTGAGTCGATAGCGACGGAGCTGGGACAAGCCTGTCAGCAGCGTTGGGGGCTGACGCCCTGGTTTGCTGAGTCCAGCGCACAGGTACTGGGTTTACAGAATAGCTATGTTGAGCCTGGGCGCATGGGAGTGGATCGCTGGCTGGCAATGTTGGGGGCGTGGCATTCGCGGCGGCAGCAGGTTGCGGTCATCGATGCTGGCAGTGCCCTGACTATCGATTTTGTGGCAGCATCAGGACAACATCTCGGCGGTTATATTTTGCCCGGCATGGATTCTATGGAGCGGGCATTGTTGAGTGACACAGATAGGGTTCGTTTTGGCACTGCGCCGCGCGATCGCCTGGAGCCGGGGCGTTCAACAGAGGCCGCGGTATACAATGGTTTGCTGTTATCTCAGGCGGGAGCAATACGGTTGGCACTGGAGCAGGTTAGCGGCGACTGTGAACTGGTGTTCAGTGGCGGCAATGGTGCTCTGCTATGCGCGTGTCTGGGGCTGGGTGGCACTGTAGAGGTAGATTTAGTGCTGGATGGGCTGCTACTGCTGGGCGCTGAGTCCGGACTGGGAGCATCGGCTTGAGCCGCGCTGCCTGGATCTGGGTCTTGCTACTGCTGGTAGTCGCCAACGCGGCGGCTTTCTGGTTCGGCGCGCTGACTACCCGCCCGGCACCATCTGCGCCATTACAGGCCGCGTCTGGTATTGATACATTGGTGCTGGTGTCTGAATTACCGCCTACGAAAGTCGCCGCAATGCGTCGGGCTATTGTTGGTCCGGCAGTAACCGAGGGCTCTACCTTCGAGCTGCCGGCGCCGATAGACGATGAGCAGTCGGTGGCCGGTGAGTTTGAGCAGACTCCGCCAGGTGACGCAGCGTTGGCGCCCAGCGTACTGCAGGATATCGTGGTTACCGCAAGGCCGATCGGTGTAGAGGAAGTTGCTCCGATTATTTCCGACGCTACCGAAGTTGCTGATGATCTGCTGGCAGTGGGTGCGGGAGTGCTGCAGGAAATTACTGTTTCTGCAGTTTATTTTGCTGAGCCAGCTGAGCCAGCTGAGCCGCCAGAGTCTGAGTCAGTCCCCGCGCTGGTGGAAGCAGCGCCAGCACCGGCGCAGTGTTGGGAGTACGGTCCTCTGGATGAATATCAGCTACAGCAGGTTGTGACAGCCTTGAGTGCACAGGGCCTGACGCCCACGCAGCGTACCGAAGACATTGTAGTCAGTGCCGATTATTGGGTTTATCTTGGCTCAGACAGTATATCCAAGCTGCAGAGACTGCAGTTGAATCTGTCGGCTCGTGGCGTCGACAGTTACGTTATTAGCGGTGGCCCGTTGGACGGCAACCTGTCTCTGGGTCTGTATTCATTGGAGTCCAGTGCCCTTAAAGTGGCGGAGCCTCTGCGTGAAGAGGGCTATCAAGTAGAGGTCTATTTACGACCTAAAGAGACAAGGCAAAGCCACTGGCTGAGGTTGACAGAAACTGGATTGGTCGCGCTGCGTGAGAGCGCGGTGATCACTCAATTGCCTGCCGCAGTGGCCCAAAAAATAGAGTGCCCGGCGGTTAACTGAGGCTGACGCGGGCTCCTGCATGGCCATACCTGTGCTTGGTTAGCACTGATGCATGACTTCTATGGGTGCTGGTGTTTGGCGGTGACCAGGACCTTGTAGTTACCGGTGGGCGGTTTGGCATTGATAGCACTGCCAATTTCCCGTGAGATGATGTTTCCTACAGAAACTCGGTAGTGCTTGTAGTCCCAGTAGTTGCTGTCTTTGGCAGTAATATCGGTTTGTAACATGTAATCCAGTACCCGTGTGTTGCCGCGATGTGTGGCAATGGCACTGACTCGGGCTTTGCATTCGTTCCAGAGTGCTGCTTGTCGAGATCCCGGCCGCGCCTGATAATAGCTGTGATAGGGCACAAACATGAGTGTGGTGCTGGTGCTGTCGGGCAATTTTTCCAGCATCCGTTGTAGGCGTTCCAGGGCTGGTATATTCAGGGCGCTACGTTGCTCTTTTGTCAGAGCTATCGGGGGCGTAACCGGGACTATGGGTTTGGGTTTACCGCTGCCGTAGATCTCACGCCGTGCTTCGGTCACATCGTATTCTTCATCCGGGTCGGTGAATACCGTGTAGCCATTGCTGCCAAATTCCGCTGTTTTGATGCCCGCAATATGCAGCAGTAAGAGCCAGCTATGCTCGATACTGCCCAGGTTCAGCGGCGGTAGATTATTGGCAGCGACTTCGTCGAAGAGCCAGGCGGGAAAGTCCTGCTCGCGGGTGGCGCCGACGAACTTGCGGTCGGCGTAGCGCTGGTAACACCACAGATAGTCCATGCCAATTAGAATGTGTTGAGGCTGTGGGTGGTGTGACAGAA
The DNA here is from genome assembly GCF_026262625.1 of Candidatus Litorirhabdus singularis. GTDB lineage: Bacteria > Pseudomonadota > Gammaproteobacteria > Pseudomonadales > Halieaceae > Litorirhabdus > Litorirhabdus singularis. Next base: position 242,229 of record NZ_SHNN01000001.1, on the reverse strand, counting down.
ATAGATTGAATACCTGCTCCTGCTCCCAGGATGAGGCGGCGTTAATCGCCAAATTGACCCAGCGGCCGCCGGTGGCATCATTCAGTAGGTCGGGGCGCAGCAAACGTATATTGGAGTTGCCGATGACGGCACTGTCAAAGTTGTCGCGACGCGCTAGCGCCGGGTAGAAAAGGCGTTGCTGATCGGCTACTTGAACTCTGTCGATAGGCAGCGAAAACGGCAGGCTGTCGTAGGGGTCCATAAGCAGCACAAAGCCATAACTGACTGCGGCCAAGCCCACCAGCGTGGCCAGCGAGAGCGAAACGAAGCGGCGCCACAGGGCAGCCTCAGAACTGGAAGTAGAGGAACTCGGTATAACCATCGTTTGCAATATTCAGCGTTAGATAAAAGATAAACAGTGAAGTCATCACCGCGTAAATGCGGCGTGGCCGCAAAGAGTAAGTTATCAATTTCTGGCTGGTGGGACCGAAGATGGCCAACAGGAAGACGGCGGCGCAGAAGTTGAGAGTCGATGAATCCAGTCGTTGAATATCAAAGCCGTTTAAGCCCAGCATGGACTGCCAGATGGCGACGGCAGTGGTCAGATCAGGCGCGCGAAACAGTACCCAGGTAAAAGCCAAAAACAGGGCCAGCATAATCCAGCCCAGCCAAGAGGGCATGGTTACCTTGCTACTCCAGCCCCGATGCACGACCAGAGCAAGTCCATGCAGCCCGCCCCAGATTACAAAGGTCCAGCCAGCCCCGTGCCAAAGTCCGCCCAAGAGCATGGTTACCAGTAGTGCGCACAGCAGTCGAGTTTGTCCGTGCTTGTTGCCACCCATGGCGATATACAGGTAGTCGCGCAGAAACCGTGACAGTGTCATGTGCCAGCGCCGCCAGAAGTCACGAATGTCTGTGGCTCGGTAGGGCGCGTTGAAATTGACCGGGAACTGCAAGCCAAACATCAGTCCCAGTCCGATGGCCATATCGGAGTAACCGGAAAAGTCATAATACAGTTGCAGGGAGTAGGTAAAGGCGCCACTCCAGGCTTCACCCAAGGACAGGGTTTGGCCTGCACTTGCGAGGTCGAACAGGGGGGTTGCGGTGGTTGCCAGTTCGTCTGCAATCAGAGTCTTTTTGGCCAGCCCCAGAGCAAACAAGACAAGCCCCGCACCGATATGGTGATAGATGTCAGGGCGCCGAGGTGACTTGTGGTACTGGGGAATGATTTCGCTGTGGCGCACAATCGGTCCGGCGATCAGCTGTGGGAAGAAGCTGACGTAGACCGCGTAGTCCAGCAGTGAGTAGTCGGGCGCCTGATTTCTGCTTTTATCCAGCAGATAGGATATTTGCTGAAATGTGAAAAAGCTGATGCCCAGAGGCAGGATTAATCCAATAGGCGTGTATGCAGTGTCTGCCGCATAGGCAAGTGATGAGCCCAGAAAATCCAGATATTTAAAGACGCCAATTAAGAGCAGGTTGAAGCCAATTCCAAAAGATACGAGCAGGCGTGGACTATTGAAGCCAATGCGGCGCGAAAGTAGCCAGTTAATGATTATTGAAGCTAGCAACAGCGGCAAAAACCGCCAGTCCCAGTAGGCGTAAAAGCAAAGCGACGTCAGCAGTAGCCAACCCAGCCGTAGCTGCCGATTGTCGGCCGCGTAGTAATAGCCGATCAGGGCGATTGGCAGGAAAAACGCGATAAATTGATATGAATTGAAAAGCATTGTCAGGGTATTGCGCCGCAGGCGCGCCGTCAGCCTTATAGTTTAATGGTGAAGAGGATGATCGGCGGCAACCATAGCAAAGCCCGCCCGTGCTGGACAGTGGGACGATCTTTTGGAGCTGTATTGGCGCAGCCTGGTGTCCGCTTTCACCTCACATGCGACGTTATGTGAATAACCACATATAACTAGGGGCTATAAGTGTCAGGTTTTTTTAGACTTTCGATTTAGGTGTCTAGTATAAAAGTAATAAACCTTTGTTTTTATTTAAGTTTTATTTATTGGCATACATTTTGCTTTACATAAAAGAGAACTATTAACTCAAGGATGAGAAATAAAATTACTACGCTGCGCATTCCTGTTATCTATCTTAGCTTCTGTCTTACCAGCCCACGCGATACCCATTCCCAATCCCATTACTGACACCGTCGTCGTCGGCAATCAGGAGTGGGCGCAGGCCGCTCTGTTCGGGTATGTCAGCTGGGGAGAAGTAAATGATCAATGCCCTAACGGCGACTGTTCAAGCACCAGTGAGATTAGGGGCTACTCCCTCGATGGTTGGACGTGGGCATCCCTCGATCAAGTCCTCGCGTTATTCGAGATATATACGACTGAACCTATCCCCGCAGAAAATGCTTCTAATCACGATTTTTACAGATTGTCGGAGATGGATTCGACATGGGCACCTATGTTCCTTTCAGATTTTCGCCCAGCTGGTATGAGTGTTCGTGGACGCGCCCTTGGGGGATGGGTTTCCACCGTTAGTATGACCCCTGACTACCCTAACGGAGCAGCACACGCATATCACGCTACTCTTTACGATGAGGCCGTCCATAGATATGGGGACACCGCGCGTGCCGATGACAATAACCCGACAACATACACTCGTAATGATATTGGCGCGTGGTTCGTACGCGATGCCGCCCCCGTACCTGCGCCGACAACCCTAACCCTGCTCGGGTTGGGTTTGATCAGCCTGGGGATAAATCGCCGAAAGCGTGGTGCCAAGGTTTAGCAAGAGCTGACTGCCAGTGTAACGTTAGCCCGATCAAGCCCATCTGGGTATACGAAATGATTTCGAATCGGAGTATTGAAAATGAATAATAAATCCATAATTTCCCGGAATTGGGTGAGAGTCATTATAACTCTCGCCGTTGCTGGATTCTTCAGCTCCGCTCAGGCCACGGTGCTGACCTACGACGGAACGTCAGCAGGGGCCAGGGATAATTTCACCGGTGTTGTTGGAACAAAATTTACAGTTGGCGGTAGCGATGTCCTTATCAATTATCTGGGTTTCGAAGATGCGGGCGGTGATGGCTTAACTATTGCTCATACCGTGGAGCTTTGGAGCAGCAGCACCACACTGGAAAGAAGTGTAACCGTCGGGTCGGGCACGTCCGCATTTCTCCAGGACGCTTGGCGTTTTGTCTCAATAGACGCCTTTACACTTCTCGCTAACGCCACTTATTGGCTTGGTGGCACAACAGTGAGTGGTTCTGGGGATGCGTTCACCGATACCGGGGCGGCTCTCTTTGGCTTGGGTTCCGGCATCGTGGATGCAGACCCCACGAACGCATTCTGTAAGTTCGCCGGCTGCGGCTTCCCAGCCTCAGACGGTGGGTTGATCGACCTAAGATGGGGGCCGGCCAACGCTACATATATCCCGCTGCCAACAACCCTCGCCCTGTTCGGCCTCGGGCTCGCCGGCCTTGGCTGGTCTAAGCGCAAGAAAGCGTAAACAGAACTCCTGATGCAAGCCCACTTCGGTGGACTTTTTTATGCCTGTGATTTGAGTATCTAATGTCTCAAAATAGGCGAAAGCGGACCCGCTCACTGCTTTGCTGGTCAGCTGGCCACCCCTATTCAAAACGCTTCCGTACCAACTATCAGCCTCTCCCTCGCCCCCCTCCCAGACCGCTGTCGCACTATGCAGCTGGGGGTTGCAGGCAGCGCGAGCGAGATCTGCGTGCGACCGGGGATTAAGAAATAACACTCGGGGAGCAATCCAGTGTGCGCTAGCGTGACTTCTTGCCGCGACATCGTTTATTGCGTGGCCTGCGCGACTATTCCTCCAGCCTAGAGCACACTCGTTTGCAGTGGCTTGCCGTCGAGGAAACTCTCAATATTGGATTGTGCGACCTGCGCTTGTGCGAACAGCGTTTCGTAGGTCGAGCCGCCCTGATGAGGGGTCAGGATCACGTTTGGAACGTCGGACCAATGATCGCTGCTGGTTGGTTCGGGGTCGAATACATCGAGCCCCGCAGCGCCGAATCGACGTGATTTGAGTGCGTCGATCAATGCGGTTTCATCGACGACGCTGCCTCGCGATACATTTACAAGTACACCGTCTGGTCCAAGTCGATCGAGAATGTTTTGATTGATCAGGTGTCTGTTTGACGCGTCCGGTCGGCAGCAGATGACCAGCCCGAGGCACTGATCAGCCAGCTCTTCGAGGGTGTCGATATAGGGAATGACTGCGTCCGGTTTCGCTCTGGGCCCCCACCATTTCAGGTCCAGCCCAAAAGGCGTCAATCGCTTCACAACCTCCTGACCAATTGAGCCAAGGCCCACGATGCCCACAGGCGTATTTCGAAGTGAGTGGCGCAGAGGGCCGGCCGGTGCGACCCATTGGTCGTTCAGAATGTACGACTGCGATTGAGGTAAGCGTAATAGCAGGCTTGTCAGGATTGTAGCCGCCAGGTCAGCGACATCGCCAGAATTGAGACCTGGCGCATTGGTTACCGCGATATCACGCGAGCGGCATTCTTCGAGGTCAATATTGCTGAAGCCCGCCGAGATCGAGGCAATCATCCTCAATCTGGGAAAACGCGACAGCATGTCCTTGTCCAGTTTCTCAATGCTGGCTGAGAGAACAACCTCCACCTCGCTACCGTGTTCATCAATGATGTCGTTGACATCTCCTTCACCAGTAATCCAGCGCCAGCGCCGTGGCGGTTTGGGGAACAAGTTGTGCATTTGCGGGTGCATGGCGAGAACGCCTACGGATTCTGACATTAGCAGCTCGTGTTTGGATAGTTTAAGGGCAGGTGCATTGACCCGCTTACGGCGTCGTCCTTGGATAACTATGTTCTTATCTGGTCGGCTTTAGATGCTCAAATCAAGGGCGTTATAGTCGTGCAAGACGGCCTTTGCTTCTGCTTTCCATTTGTAGTCCAGTCCTTGCTCGAGGAACGGCTGATACTCATAGGGCGCTTCGTGGGGAAAACGTTGCCTTCGCGCGTCGATGGCGTAGCCAATAACCTCAGAACGCTTCGCGATGACTGCGTCGTCGAAAACTTGCGCATCGTTGTGGGTGCCAGCACCCATCACATTAAGAACCGAGCTTCGCCGGTGGAAGCCCATATTGACCGTGATACGGGGCTCGAAACCTGTGTTGGCGAAGGACCCGTGAACAAGTTGGCGATTGCACATGATCACGTCGCCGGCTCCGCAGACGAGAGGGACTGTTCCCTTGATGCGCTCGCTACCTGACTCTCTGACCAGTTCTGTGATGTCTATTTTTCCGATTTTATGACTCCCCGGAAGAACCCAGACGCCGTTCACGGCAGTGCTTCCATAGACCTGGGCCATAAAGTTGAAACCATGAATATCTTGATCAAAGTCTTCGCTGTCCCAATGAGTTGTGCCGTCCTGATGCCACGATACTGCGGCACCGATACCGGGCTCCTTGATGAACAGCGTTTCATTGAAGGGTGCGAAGTCTTTTCCATTGATCTCTTCGGCAACCTTCAATAACTGCGGGTGTCCGTAAACCCGCAGGCAGGTTTCGGAGAACTGTAGGGAGCCAAGCAGAATGAAGGGCGCCATCTCGGGCGCGTCGTCTGCGGCTTTAGGTTCGTGAAGCTTTACCTGATGCCTACCATTGGCTAATGTTGAGCCGCCCAGGGGATCGCCCAGAGGCTTTGACCAGACCAGTGTCGGTGCTGTGCAGTCAGCGCCAAGTGCGGGTGCACCATTGGCTGCAAACTTTCCCCCGGGGCCAACTGGGAACCGCTTTTTGAGGGCTTCGAGATCTTGTTCAATGTCTTGGAGTTCTTCAGCTTTTAGAACGCCGGTGAAAACGTAAAACCCGTACGTCTTGTAGGCCTCCACAATCCGAGAGTCGAGCTTTCTGTTGCTGTCGAAGGAGATGGGCCCCCGATTGTCCAGCTGCATTGCGCGTTCATGCCCGGTGAGCAGATACGTCCGCATTGCCTGGGCATCATCACCATAATGTGCCGCACACGCTTCAATTGAATCCATGTAGTCTGGTCGTTTCATCAACGCATCGTCCGCTCGAGTAGTAGCCGTAATTGCTTTTCATATTTTACTGATAGTAAAATTTTACTAATAGTAAAATTATGTGTCAATATCTAGTCGATCAGATTACCAGGGGAACATTGTGGCTGCTAAGGGGCAGGCAACACGGCAGGCAAATAAGGAACGTCGCAGGGAGAAAATACTCTCGGTCGCCAGGAGCCTGATCGCCGAGGAGGGGTTTGACGCCCTTACTATCAGCAAAATGGCCGAGCGATCCGGAGTTACCATCCCGACCGTGCACAACCTGCTAGGGAAAAAGAACGATATCGTTCTCGCGCTGTTCCGCGGACTCGTCGATCGCATTGATGAAGTGCTTGCTGAGCCCGAGCTGGTGGACCCCATAGATGCATCAGAGGCGTTCCTCGATAGCCTCCTGTCGCTCTACGGGTCCGACGAAGTGTTCTACAGGGCGGCGTTCCTGGGAGGAGAGCGCCTCGGGCTCTTTGAGCATGAAATGAATGATGGTGTATTCCGAAAGTCCATCAAGGTAGCAGAGCGACTCTGTGATCGTGCCCTTGAGCACGGATATCGGCTGGGCCGCGTGGACAGCCGCTGGTTGGCTCAACAGTTATTTGGTTCCCAGCGACTCGCGAGGCAGGACTGGGTCAGTGGCTACATTGATTTGGCGGAGTACCGGCAACAGGCGCTGATCGGCATGCTGATTACGTTCGCCGCAGATGCAACTCCGGAGCTACACCAGCGAATCTGTAAGCGAATAGATCAGTTGTCTCACTAACACAGCGAAAAACCTTAAAGATGGTGGACCCACCTAAATAAGGGATCATAAATAAGGGGTCAGAGCCCATTTAAATAGGTTCAGAGCCCATGTCGGCAATACGAGAACTTGCATCGGACAGATCACAAGATGTCGCGATGCCTGCCTTTAGGCGAAAGCCGACAGTTTGAGTAACACTCCTATTTCAGCCTTGGTCAAACAATCCTCATGAAAGTGTCAGATTATTTTACACTCCGCACGTTTCCCACCTGAGAAGAAATTAGAAAAGCGTTTTATATCAAGCATTTGCTACATCTGGCCCAAATTATGCTTGATTTTTGCAACTGGAAATCAGCTAGCCAATGGAGCACTAATGAGACATTTTCTTATTACACTCGTTCTCGCTGCAATATCCATCAGCTCCAATGCCGCGTTAGTCAGTAAAGACTGGCAAAGTACTGGGGATAACCTTATTACCCACGATACGGAAACTGGCCTTAACTGGCTTAATCTTACCGCGACCTATGGAGCGACTTTTGATGCCGTTACCCATGAGTTTAGAATTGGCGGTCAGTTTGAAGGTTTTCGATACGCCACCGATGCCGAAGTTGAAGACCTTTGGCTAAAATTCGATATCGATCTATCAACTGGCGCCGCCACATCGGTACCGGATTGGGATGCCAATGTACAAACAGCTGCGACCCAGTTGGGCAACACCTGGAATATATACGCAGCCTGGGATTATCCCTATGGTGTCTCAGGCATAACAGCGACCGTTAGCGGTCCCGGCCACTCGGCTCTGGGTGCATACCAAACTGATTGGGGACCTACTGTGTACGAAACCAATGGAGTGATCACTATAAGCGACACTCTGGCCAACATTCAGCCTTATGGGAGCTATATCGTTTCAGTGCCAGAGGTTCCGCTCCCAGCCGCAGCATGGCTGTTCGGTTCAGCACTGCTTGGTCTTGGTGCGATCAAGCGCAAGAGAAGCTAAGCCAGCAGAATATGAGAATCCCCCTTTCATCGGCTAAGCGTTCATCCCAGCGACTTCCTGTCCTTGCGCAGTACCCTGATTGCCCCCCGCAACTGTGTACTCATTGGCAGTTCGACAGCTCCGAACAAAAATACATCCGCAACTGATTGCATACCGATAGCACATTGTCTAGAATTGCGCCCGCTTTGAACGGGACTCCTCCAGCGGGTCTGTTCTGCTCAGGGCTGGCGTAGCTCAGTTGGTAGAGCAGCTGATTTGTAATCAGCAGGTCGCGCGTTCGATTCGTGTCGCCAGCTCCATTTTTCGAAGAATACTGTTTTTACCCTTTGGGGTCTCGTTCGTTATCGTCTGTCGGAGCATAGCGCCGCGAGTAGGGTCTATCCCTAAAACGCCATCGCTTATGGTGCCGAGTGACAGACCACTTCCAGGTTATTGCCATCCGGGTCTAGCACAAAGGCGCCGTAGTAATTGGGGTGATACTCTGGTCTTGGGTTGGGGGCGCCGTTGTCGGTGGCGCCTGCCGCCATGGCTGCATGGTAGAAGGCGTCCACTACCGCACGGTCCTCGCTGGCAAACGCCAGGTGTATAGGTCCGCTGCGGGTACCGGATTGAAGCCAGAAGTCGGGTTTCATGGCTTGTCCAAAGCCGGCGCCGGATATGCCGTGATCCATCAGTAACGAATACCCCAGCGGAGCCAGAGCCGCGGTATAGAAAGCTCTGCTGCGTGACATATCTGAGACTTTGATGCCGATATGATCAATCATGTGAGTTCCTCATTTGTGTTAGTGGCTATTATCACTGCTGTTGTAGCGCGCTAGCGGACGGCAGCAATAGCTTGCTGGCAAAGGTCAGGTTCCTTTTCTACAGCTTTATCGTCGCTGTCGCTCAGGAATCGCGCAGTCCTGTCAAAGATTTTGATTGCCACATTGGGTGCAAGGGTTATTGCCTGCACGTAGGTGTCTACGCCAGTGCTGATGGGGGATGTTGAAATACTCAGGTCGTTCAGTGGACCAGTGATTTCAAGCGTGCCCGGTATCTGAAATCTGCGTCGTTTAGAGCGAGGTGTGATGCTGATTTTGGTCATCATGGTGTTCAGGTCGAGGCTGACTTTCCCACCCGCAATCAAATGCTCGGACTCGGCGAAGATAACTCTACTTTTGGCAATGCCCTCGCCGAAGTCAAATTCCCCGAGCAAGCAACTAAAATGCGTCTCCTCGCTGAGTACTCCGCCGGTCAGGAACCAGGCCACGGTGTCGGTGGCCAGCTGGTCGTAAGCAGCGCCTTTGATGCGCAGATCCTCTAGCGCGAACCCCCCGGTACCTCCTAATGTTGCTGGCATTTTTGCGGGGGTGTCGCCCTTAACCTGAATGTCGAGTATCGCATGGGCGTCGCCGCGCACATTAGTGCCGCCGCCGAATTCTTCTATGAGTGGCCGCAGTTTTAGATCATTAACCAAACCGTTGACGCTCCAAATGGGTTCGACCCCTGCGGTCTCGAGTGCCGCCGCTAGCTCAACGAAGCCGTTGCTCAAATTGACTTGGGATGATTCGATAGCCCAACGTTGGTTTGCAGCTGTGATATGGGCCTTGAAGTTCTTGGCCAGTGGCTCTTTACCGTTGATCTCGGCGACGCTGATGTTAATGTCGATCTCCGTGTCTGGCAGTAGGTGCAGCGGTAGCGGTTGTTGCGGGTCAAAGCCGCTTTTCGGCGGCTTCGCCGTATCCATCTTGTCGCTGTCGGCCTCGGCATACTTCTCAAGAGCCTGATCCAGGCCAAAGTCGCGCAGCAGCAGCTCTGGTGAAGATAGGCTGCCATTGAGTTGCGTCAATTTCATATTGTCTACAGCCAGCTGCAGGTCCGAGGTGATAACGCTTTCGCCGACGGTCAGCGATCCTTTCAGTTCAATATTGTTGTTGTTGCTAGCGACATCAATGGCGGTCCGCACGCGTTGCACAGTTACGCCATTGAGCTGTTCTAACAAGACTGTATCGGTGATATTGGTGTCCAGGCGCATATCGATGGCGCTGACCTGATCATCAAACTGAGCCTCGCCGCGGATGCGAAACTCTACTTTTGGCGCCCCTTGGTTATGTATATCCAGATTCTCAATGTGCAGGCTTCCGGAATTGTAGGCCAGGCTGAACTGTCCATATAAACTCCCGGCCTGAAACTGGGGGAAGTCCTGATCCAGTATAGATTCGATAAGGCGGTTTGTTTCCAGGCCGCTGAGAGAACCCTCAATGTTGAAGCCCGCCAGCGTTTCGAGGTTCGCGATGGAGCCTTGCACGGTCAGCAGGGTGCGATTGTTGCGGTGTAAGCGTAGCGCCAGTTTATTGAGTTGCATGCCATTGGGGTCTTGCTGCAAAACGGCATTAACTTCAACCGCGCCCAGGTCCGCAACCACGTCATCAATGATGCCCGCCAGCTCGCTCGTGCTTGAAAGTGATGCGGCCAGTGGCAGCGTAAGTTCCAGTAGGCTGAACTCTGGCAGCGGAATCATGGAGAGAAAGCCATCGGACACTGATAGTTGCGTGTCGGCTGTGCGCCCCGCTTTGACATCAAGCGCCGTGACCAAAAGCCGGGCCGTCGTCCCGGAAATTACAGCGCTGGCAGCCACCGGGCCAACTTCTGGAATTTCCTGCTCGCCGATGTCGATCAGGTCGGTCAGGGTGTTACTGTGGGCTGAGTTTATAGCTGCAACCAGCTCAATTTTTTTAATGTCCTGAACCTTTCCGTCGAGTACTCCCGAGAGGTCTCCAACCGACCCGCTTAAAGTAAGCTCAAGCTTGTCTGCGTCGCCGCTGTGCAGGTGCAGTTCACGCAGCGCAAGTAATCCATCGTTGGTGAGTAGCTGCGCCTCCAGAGTCCAGTTGCCCGGGTCGATAGGGAGTGTGCCTAGCCATGGCTCCAAAGGTCGCAGCTCGGGTGCCGCGATGCGCAGCGACAGATTGCTGTCGGCGCCAAAATCACCGGCCAATAAGCGGTTGAGATAGAGCTGTCCCTGGGCTGCGATGGTAAAACCTGCACCGTCGTCTGAGTTCAATGAGATATCGTTGAGCAGCAAATCATCGAGCGGACCGGTGAGTGCAACGCCGGCATGGGTGCTGCCCAGCGGCGGCAGTGTCGCCTCACTGAATTGCTCAAGCCATGTTATATCGGCAAGTGAGGCTTGTAGCGATAGATCGAATTCCGGCACTGCTGCAAACGCATAATTGAGATCGCCGCCGGCAGTAACCGTATAGTGTTCGGCGTGCTCCAGCTTGAAGTCTGCCCGAGTAAGCGCCAATTGGTGGAGGTCGCCGCGCAAGTGGCCCTGCAGGGACGTAGTGCCCTGCAAGTCAAACTCCATCGCCAGCAGTTCAAGCAGGGTGGCGCTATTAGCGAGCGAGAAATCAATGTCAGCATCGTAATCAATGCTCCCGGAGGCAACGCTAATGGCGCCATCAAGCTGTAATTGGGCTGCCTGAGTGGGTGCTCGCGCAAGCAATGAGAAGCTGAATTTTCGGGTATTGTCGGCTAGTAGCTGCGGGTTATCCAGGCGGGCAGTTATCTCGATCGGGATATCCAGTTGTTGCCCGGTCACCTCCAGCACCAAGCCTTGTCCGTCAGCAAGCGCTTGCGTTGATAGCGTAGTCAGGGTTGTAGTATTTACCTGTTCAGGGCTGCCCCAATGGATGGTTAGCTGGCTGATGTCGATATTACCTGGCACCAGCCCCTGATAGCTCGAGAGATCGGCGGGGAGCATACCGGGTTCCTCGCTGACGTTAGCCGTTGGCTCGCTGATCAGATATAGCTCGATCGCATTGGCGGTTAACACCGCACGGCTATTGTCCATGCTAAGCAATTCGCGCCACAGGATTGTCAGGTCAAAAGCCCCAACGTCCAAGAGTGGTTTACCATCGCGCTTTTCCACTATTCTCAGGTCTCGAGTAGCAAGGTGTCCGCTGATCAAGTCCAGTTTCAGGGCGCTATACTCGGCGCGTAGTCCGCTGGCAGACAGAGCCGGGTTGAACAGCCAGCCAGGGCTTAGCTGAAGTATGGTCAGACTGGCTGTGAGGAGCAGCAGCGGTATCAGGATCAGTGCGGCTATCAACTTGCCTATCATGCTATTTTGACTGGCATATCAGTCGGCCCCATGTATCGCCGTAGCGGTGACAGTCGCAGTGAGCTTCAGAGGTCAAACTCAGCCTGCCTTTCATCGTTGATGCTGAGTGGGTCCTGGTGAATCACTACGTCGCTACCTGGCATCACTTCGAGAATGGCGGCCTCCACCTGGTCTGCAATCACATGTGCTTGATGCAGTGGTAAAAAGTCATCCAGCTCTATGTGCAGTTGAATAAAACGCATGCGCCCGGATACCCGTGTGCGCAGGTCGTGCACCCCGTGGACGCTTGGGTGGGCGCAGGCGGCGCTGATGATCTGATCCCGTTGTGGGGTGGGTAGCTCACGATCCAGTAAATCCTGCAGGGCTTCGTTGGCAATTTTCCAGGCACAGTAGAGCACCCAGACCGCGATGATAAGCGCCAGTGCGGGATCGATGCCGAACCAGCCCATTTGGGCTATGAGTAGGGCAAGCACGATGGCCCCATTGCTGACAATGTCAGTGGCGTAATGAAAGGAGTCTGCCTTGATGGCGGTGGAATGCGTGCGCTTGATGACGTAGCGTTGAAATATCACTAGCACAGATGTCAGCACAATCGAAAATGACATCACCGCTATGCCAACTCCAATCTGCTCCAGTGGCTGGGGATTAATTAACCGCTGTATCGCTTCAACGATCAGAAAAATACCGGAACCGCCGATAAATACCGCTTGCGCCAGGCCTGCCAGTGACTCTGCCTTGCCGTGGCCGAAGCGGTGCTCTGCATCGGGCGGTGTGAGGGCGTAACGAACGGCGAACAGGTTCAGCAAAGAGGCGCCGCCGTCCATCAAGGAGTCGATCAATGAGGCTAGCAAGCTCACTGATTCGGTGGCCATGTAGGCCCCTAGCTTGGCCATAATGAGTATGGTGGCCGTCAGCACTGCCGCGGCAGTTGCCCATTTAAGCAGTCGGACCTCCGTCGTATGGGAGACGGGGTTCATTGGCTATATCGCTTGCAGGTGATCATATGTTCAGGTTACTCCGCCGTGCGTTGGCTGGCAAAACTGCTGTGAATACATTGTTGTCCGCTGCGAGCTTAGTCCGCGCAGGGCTTTTAATGGTGAACCTTAATGGTAACCTAGGCGGCTCCTCAACGCCTGAGTGTCCAGCTTGAATATGGAAAAGATACTGATTGCCAACCGCGGTGAAATTGCGCTCCGTATTGTCAAGAGCTGCCGCCTTATGGAGTTGGCTAGTGTCGCGGTTTACTCCGAAATCGATCGCGATAGTCCGCATGTGCAGGCGGCTGATCAAGGCCATTGTATCGGCCCAGCGGCGTTGGAAGATTCCTATCTGAACATCGATAATATTTTGGCCGCTGCGGCTGCCACCGGGGCGGATGCGGTCCATCCAGGCTATGGATTGTTATCGGAAAATCCAGAGTTTGCTGAACGCGTGCTGGCGGCTGGTTTGATATGGATCGGCCCGCCGGTGGCGGCTATGCGGGCGATGTCTAGTAAAATTAGTGCCCGTGAATTGGCGTTGGCACACGGAGTGCCCGTGGTGCCAGCCCGGGCGTTACCGCAGGCGCCAGATGCCGCGGCGCTGGCCGATATTGAAGAGCTGGGGCTGCCGCTGTTGCTGAAAGCTGCAGCTGGCGGCGGCGGTATTGGTATGCGCGAGATACACGCTAGCGCTGATTTAAGCGCTCAGATTGGTGCCGCTCAGGAGCAGGCAAAGCGGCAATTTGGCAGTTCAGAGTTACTGGTGGAACGATTACTGACGGGGGCGCGTCATGTCGAGGTGCAGGTGCTGGGTGATCAGCACGGTAACCTGGTGCATTTGTACGACCGTGACTGTTCGCTGCAAAGACGTCGTCAGAAGTTGATAGAGGAGGCGCCGGCACCAGAGCTGAGTGATGATTTACGGCGGCGCCTGCAGGGGGCCGCGTTAGCATTGGCCGCGGCGGTGGATTATCAGGGCGTGGGGACGGTAGAGTTTCTGGTTAGTGGTGATGATTTCTACTTGCTGGAAATGAATACCCGGTTGCAGGTTGAGCATGGCGTGACAGAGGCGGTTACAGGCATTGACCTTGTGGAACAGCAACTCAGGGTCGCTCGCGGCGAGCCTCTGGCGCTAGAACAGGCTGATATTCACTGCCACGGGCATGCCATTGAGGCGCGGGTTTATGCCGAGCGGCCACGGCAAGACTTTGCGCCCTGTACGGGCACCGTGTTGGCTTTCAGCAGTGAGCAGCGCGCTGGTCTGCGGGTGGATAGCGGGGTTGCTGCCGGGGTCAATGTCAGTCACTACTATGACGGTCTGTTGTGCAAATTGATCGTGCATCGCCCTGAGCGAACGCAGGCAACGGCGTTGCTACAACGCTCATTGGCAGGGCTTTGGCTACCCGGCGTAGAGACTAATCAAGCTTTCCTTGGTGCTCTATTGGCGTCGCCAACATGGGGCGATCCGGGGCGGTTACAGGTGGCAGTAGTGGAGGAGCAGATGCCAGAATTGTTGGCAGCTGCGGAGCTTGATTTGGCCAGTCGACAGCTGCTGCTGGCGGCCGCTACCGTCTGGCGTTTTCGACGCGATCCTCCGGCTGCAGACAGGCGCCCCTGGCCGGGTGGGTTTCAACTGCAACGACAGAGTCATTGGCGCACGGATGCGGGGCTGGAGGTTGTGGCATGGCAATGGCTGGAGGCTGGCGTTTATCAGTTTGCCGACGCTGAATTGTTGGTCACCCATGCGGTTGAGGCTGCTGCCGACGGCTTGTTGTTAGAGATAAATGGCAGCCGTCATCGGCTACAGGTGGTGCAGGCAGGAGAGTCGATGTGGGTATTTCTACCCGACGTCGGTGCGCTGCGACTGGAGGCGGTTTTTGCGGTTGGCAGCGCGTCTGCCGCTGCTGCCGACGGCGCTTGTGTCAGTCATGGCCCGGGGCAAGTTCTGGAAGTGCTGGTGGGTGCCGGACAGGAGGTTGAGCGTGGCGATGCTTTGGTGGTAATTGAGTCCATGAAAATGGAAAGTACTTTGCAGGCAGCGGTCGGCGGGCAAGTAGTGGCGGTTGCAGTCAGTGCTGGCGACATCATCGCCAGCGGCCAGCTTTTGCTGAATATAGCCCCACAGGAGATCGAGCAATGAGTTGGCAAAAAGAGGTCGACGAAATCAACAAGCGGCGGCGCTTGGCTCGCGCTCTGGGTGGGCCAGAAGCTATTGCCCGACATCATGAGCTGGGTAAATTAACCCTGCGTGAGCGGATTGCCGCGTTGCTGGATGAGAACAGTTTTCGCGAGCAGGGAGCGATGGCCGGAGCAGCGACGCTCGATGATGATGGCGAAGTGGCGAATTTTGATCCTGCCAATTACATATTGGGTGCCGGCGCCATTAATGGTCGCCCGGTGGTAGTGGGGGGTGAAGATTTTACCCTCAAAGGGGGTTCCCCTAATGCGGCTGGTTATCGTAAGAGCGTTTATGCGGAGCATCTTGCCATTGATATGCGCGCCCCGCTGGTAAGGCTTATGGAAGGTGGCGGCGGCAGTGTGGCTGGTGGCGGAGGCGACCCAAAGCAGCCGCGTACGGTAGGTGAGCCGCCGCATCTGCAGCCTCGGCTGCAGATTATTGCTGAGGCTATGAGCAAAGTGCCGATTGCGTCGGCGGCGTTGGGTCCGGTGGCGGGGCTGCCGGCCGCCCGGTTGGTAGCCTCACATTTTCGTGTCATGACGCAGGAGACGGCGCAGGTGCTGATCGCCGGGCCGGCGGTGGTGGAGCGAGCGCTGGGTGTGAGTCTCAGTAAGCAGGAGTTGGGCGGACCAGCGGTGCATCTGTTATCTGGTGTGGTGGACAATGTGGCAGTGGATGAATACGACGCGCTCAGGCAGATTCGCACATTTCTCAGCTTCTTCCCCCAGCATGCGTGGCAGAGCGCTCCTCGAACGCCCTGCTCTGACCCGGTAGACCGTTGTGAAAACGCCCTGTTGTCGCTGGTACCCCGGGACCGTCGCGCGACCTTCGATATGCATGAGTTGATAGCAGGTGTGGTAGACCAGGACAGTTTTTTTGAGTATTCCGCCAGCTATGGGCCCAGTCTGATTACCGGTTATGCCCGTTTGAACGGGCAGAGCGTGGGTATTTTAGCGAACGATTGTCGCTTCTTTGCCGGCGCCATGAGCGCAGACGGAGCTGAGAAGACCCGTCGCTTCATAGAGACCTGTGACAGTTTCCATATTCCGATTGTCACTTTCATTGATGAGCCCGGGTTTATGATTGGGCCTGAGGCAGAGCGTGCCGGTACCATTCGCTACGGAATGGCAACTTGCCTGGCAGCGGCGGCATCCCAGGTGCCCTGGGCGAGCGTGATGGTGCATAAGTCATTTGGCGTCGCCACCACAGCTCATTTCGCGCCAGATAACTATGTCCTTAGCTGGCCATCGGTGGCGAGTGGCGCGCTGCCAGTGGAAGGTGGGGTCGCCGTTGCGTTCCGCCGTGTTATTGCCGCGGCAGATAATCCGGAGCAAAAGCGCAAAGAATTGGAAGATCAGTTGGCTTCAGCTCGCTCGCCTTACCCCGCCGCGGAGTCGTTTGCTGTGAATGATCTGATTGATCCGCGTGAGACCCGGCCGATGTTGTGTCAGTGGGTGGAAGATATCCAGCCGCGGCTGCAGACGCTGACCACTCCGGTCAGTTTTGGGTTTCGACCCTGAGCTGCCCTACTGGCAGCATTTGGACATAAAACATCGGAATAACGGCCTCGTTCATCAATATTCTGTAGTTATAACGCCCTGATTACTCAGGTGTTGCACGGCTATGGTTTCTGGTTGGGTCATTGTGAGGCCTTGTTGGCTTCTGGCAAACTCGCGCAAAGCCAGAGATTATGCGGCTCAGGGGCTGGCGTTTGGATTCTGCTGGTCGACCCAATTTAATTGCCAACAGCGGTTGACAAAGGAGGGGGGCTTAAGGACAATACGCCGCCTTTCGGAGGGGTTCCCGAGTGGCCAAAGGGATCAGACTGTAAATCTGACGCGTAAGCTTCGGTGGTTCGAATCCACCCCCCTCCACCATTAGTTTTGGGAACGTGGCGGGTATAGTTCAACGGTAGAACCTCAGCCTTCCAAGCTGATGATGCGGGTTCGATCCCCGCTACCCGCTCCAACGAATTGAGTGCTCATATAGCTCAGTCGGTAGAGCACTTCCTTGGTAAGGAAGAGGTCACCGGTTCAAATCCGGTTATGAGCTCCACTTTTTTCGCGGGTGCGAAGCAAGTGGTTAGAGAGAAAGTTTTAACAACGTGGCTAGAATTCGGATTTCGAATTAGCTGCAAGCGAGCGTAGGAGACTGTCAAAATGGCAAAAGCGCAATTTGAACGTAGCAAGCCTCACTTGAATGTGGGCACCATTGGTCACGTTGACCACGGTAAAACCACCCTGACTGCAGCGCTTACCCGCGTTTGTGCGGAAGTCTGGGGCGGAGAAATGGTTGCATTTGATGGTATTGATAATGCGCCTGAAGAAAGAGAGCGCGGTATTACTATTGCGACTTCTCACGTTGAGTACGAGACGCCTGATCGTCACTACGCTCACGTTGATTGCCCTGGACACGCGGATTATGTGAAGAACATGATCACCGGTGCTGCGCAGATGGACGGCGCTATTCTGGTATGTGGCGCGACTGACGGCCCTATGCCGCAGACCCGTGAGCACATCCTGCTGTCACGTCAGGTTGGCGTACCTTACATTGTCGTGTTCCTGAACAAGGCTGACCTGCTGGCTGAAGATTGCGGCGGCGCTGAGTCAGAAGAATACGAAGAGATGAAAGAGCTGGTTGAGATGGAGCTGCGTGAGCTGCTCGATATGTACGAGTTCCCGGGTGACGACACTCCGATCATCTGTGGTTCAGCGCTGATGGCGTTGAATGGCGACGATACTAACGAGCTGGGCACTACAGCTGTTAAGACATTGCTTGAAACTCTGGATGCTTACATTCCGCAGCCTGAGCGTGCGATTGATCAGCCGTTCCTGATGCCGGTTGAGGACGTGTTCTCAATCTCTGGTCGCGGTACGGTTGTAACCGGTCGTGTTGAGCGTGGCATTGTGAAGGTTGGTGAGGAAATCGAGATTATCGGTATCCGTGACACTCAGAAGACTACCTGTACCGGTGTTGAGATGTTCCGTAAGCTGCTTGACGAAGGCCGTGCTGGCGAGAACGTTGGTGTTCTGCTGCGTGGTACCAAGCGTGAAGACGTTGAGCGTGGTCAAGTACTGGCCAAGCCTGGCAGTGTTAACCCGCACACCAAGTTTGAGGCAGAAGTCTACATTCTGTCGAAAGACGAAGGTGGTCGTCATACACCGTTCTTCAAGGGCTATCGTCCGCAGTTTTACTTCCGTACTACGGATGTAACTGGTGCGTGTGAATTGCCTGAAGGTGTTGAGATGGTTATGCCTGGCGACAACGTGCAAATGGTAGCGACGTTGATTGCGCCGATTGCAATGGAAGAAGGCCTGCGTTTTGCGATTCGTGAAGGCGGTCGTACTGTTGGCGCTGGTGTTGTAGCGAAGATCATCGAGTAATATCGAGGGTCGCAGCGATCGGGTGGTCGGATTGATTCGACCTCTCGGTCATCAGATAGAAGCGTTACAGGGTCGAGTCCATCCGACCAAAAGAACAAAGGCAATCTCGCCGGAACAGTGTTCCGGTGGTACGACAGTTGAAGCCTCTTCCAAGTCCAGCCGAGCGTAGCTCGGCTTCGTCGTCTAAGAAGGAAGTGGGTTGTGGTTGTATGTGGAGGCCCTGCTGGAAGGTGGTTGTGGGGTCGAAATGATTCGATCGAAAGAATGTTAGGCCAGTAGCTCAATTGGCAGAGCAGCGGTCTCCAAAACCGCAGGTTGGGGGTTCGATTCCCTCCTGGCCTGCCATATATATGGCGGGTTGTTTAGTGAAAGGCCCAGAGGTAGTGATAGCGAATGAACGCTGAAGCAAAAAGTAGCAGTCTGGATACAGCCAAGTGGGTAGTTGTCGCCATCTTGGTTGGTGTTGGCGTCTATGGAAACAGCTATTTCGCTGATGAATCCTTGTTGTACCGTGTGCTGGCATTGCTGGCGCTGGGTTTGGTGGGTGCTTTTATAGCGCTACAGACCAGTCATGGCGCTGCATTTTGGGTGCTGACGCGAGAGTCACGTACTGAGATTCGTAAGGTAGTGTGGCCTACACGGCAAGAAACCGTGCAGACCACCTTTATCGTTTTGGGTTTCGTTCTTTTGACGGCACTGCTTTTGTGGGGTTTAGATTCCCTGCTTGGTTGGCTGGTGTCGTTGGTTATTGGATAGGTGTAAGGAAGGTATCGAATGTCAATGCGCTGGTATGTCGTACACGCCTACTCCGGTTATGAAAAGAAAGTGGCCACTGCTCTCCAGGAGCGGGTCGAACTGCACTCCATGGGAGATCGCTTTGGTGATGTTCTGGTGCCTACCGAAGAAGTGGTAGAGATGCGTGGTGGGCAAAAGCGGCGCAGTGAGCGCAAGTTTTTCCCCGGATACGTACTGGTGCAGATGGAATTGGACGATGACACTTGGCACTTGGTGAAAGATACACCTCGAGTCATGGGTTTTATTGGTGGTACAGCAGACCAGCCGGCGCCGATCACTGAGGCTGAGGCCAATGCGATACTGCAGCGTGTTGAGGAGGGTGTTGAAGCTCCCAGACCCAAGACTCTGTTTGAGCCAGGCGAGATGGTGCGCGTTGTTGACGGTCCCTTTAATGACTTCAACGGGGTTGTCGAAGAAGTTAACTACGAGAAGAGTCGTTTACAGGTTGCCGTGCTGATCTTTGGTCGCTCGACACCGGTAGAGCTCGAATTTGGTCAGGTAGAAAAGGCCTAAAAATTTAGTAGCTGTTCACAGCATGGTCACGGCCTGCTGAGACAGTTGAACGCAAAGCGGCACATTGGTGCCGTCAACAACAGGGGAGCCCGACCCTCGCAAGAGTAGTACGGCGTTTGCACCCAAGGAGAAAGAGCAATGGCTCAGAAGATTCAGGCTTATATCAAGCTGCAGGTGCCTGCTGGTCAGGCTAACCCGAGTCCGCCTGTCGGCCCAGCATTGGGTCAGCACGGTGTGAATATCATGGATTTCTGCAAGGCGTTTAACGCTGAAACCCAAGGCATGGAACCGGGTCTGCCGATTCCTGTGGTTATCACCGTTTATTCCGATCGCAGCTTCACTTTTATCCGTAAGACTCCGCCCGCCTCGGTTTTGTTGCAAAAAGCGGCTGGCATTAAGAGTGGTTCCGGAACTCCCAATACCAAGAAAGTGGGCAAAGTGACTCGCGCTCAGTTGGAAGAAGTAGCAACGGCCAAATGGCCAGACCTGACTGCGGCTGATATGGACGCAGCGGTACGTACCATCGCCGGTAGCGCTCGCTCCGCCGGTATTGACACAGAGGGAGTCATCTAATGGCTAAGCTGTCGAAGCGCATGCGCGCTAACAAAGAAAAAGTGGACCCGGCCAAGCAATACCCGCTGGATGAAGCCGTTAGCTTGCTGAAAGAAATGACTGGAGCCAAGTTCAACGAAACTCTGGAAATTGCTGTAAACCTGGGCGTTGATGCCAAGAAATCTGATCAGGGTGTGCGCGGAGCAACTACATTGCCGCACGGTACCGGAAGTCATGTACGCGTTGCCGTATTCACCTCTGGTGAAAATGCAGAAAAGGCGACAGCTGCAGGCGCCGAGCTGGTGGGTATGGAAGAGTTGGCGGACAAGGTCAAAGCTGGCGAGATGGACTTTGATGTGGTTATTGCGTCACCCGACGCTATGCGCGTAGTAGGTCAGTTGGGTCAGATTTTGGGCCCGCGTGGCCTGATGCCTAACCCCAAAACTGGCACCGTAACCCCGGATGTTGAAACCGCGGTGAAAAATGCCAAGGCTGGACAGGTTCGGTATCGTACTGACAAGAACGGTATCGTCCACGGCGGTATCGGTAAGATAGATTTTGAAGTGAACGCCATCAAGGAAAACCTTGAGGCGGTACTGGCTGACCTGATTAAGGGCAAGCCTGCAGCTTCTAAAGGCGTTTATATGAAGAAAGTGACCCTGTCTACGACTATGGGTCCCGGTCTGGCAATCGACCAGTCTTCATTGGAAATTTGATCGGGAAGCCCCCACAAGGGGCTTCTTCTCAAGTTGTTTCGCAGGATGCGAAACACGTGGTTGGGCCGTCACTTACCGGTGACTCCAATCATCTTTGAGGTCTTTGGACTGGCAAGACATACGGTGGCCTACAGGCCCCAGAGTCGACTTAGCTAAAGACCATCAAAGACCGTAGGTGCGAAAGCTTAATCAGGCTGCCCGGTGGGTATGCCAACCTACGCAGATGGACGTAGTGTCCGGCGACATAACGGTCGCAGGGGCGCAGCAGCTTACCCATAACTGCTGTCAACCCTGAGCCTGTAAGTGGTCAGATGTTACGAATTTTAACCAATTTGGAGTAATTCCAGTGGCAATTGGACTCGAAGACAAGAAAGCGATCGTTGCTGACGTTAACGAGACTGCCTCCAGTGCACTTTCACTGGTTATAGCCGATGCACGTGGCTGTACCGTGGATGAGATGACTGCACTGCGCAGGGATGCTCGCGAAAACCAGATTATGCTCCGCGTAGTGCGGAACACTCTGGCCAGGCGCGCATTTGAGGGTACCGAATACGAGTGTGTCTCTGAGACACTCACCGGTCCTTCCCTGTTCGGATTTTCTATGGAAGATCCTGGCGCAGCGG
This sequence comes from Candidatus Litorirhabdus singularis, assembly GCF_026262625.1. Classification (GTDB taxonomy): domain Bacteria; phylum Pseudomonadota; class Gammaproteobacteria; order Pseudomonadales; family Halieaceae; genus Litorirhabdus; species Litorirhabdus singularis. Next base: position 220,648 of record NZ_SHNN01000001.1, on the reverse strand, counting down.
CAAGACTTTTTAAAGATTTTGCCAAATCGAACGATGAGTTCGAGGTGAAAGCACTAGCGGTTAGTGGTCAGTTACTGGGCGCTGAACAATTGGATGTATTGGCCAAACTGCCGACGCGTGATCAAGGACTCTCGATGTTGATGAGTGTCATCCTTGCGCCGGCTACCAAGCTGGTACAAACAATGAACGCAGTTCCCAGCAAGCTGGTACGTACAGTAGCAGCTGTTCGCGATCAGAAAGAGCAGGCAGCGTAAGCAGTCTGAAAATTTAGCTAAGTAAACAGGAGATTAGGGTCATGGCTCTGTCTAAAGACGAAATATTAGATGCAATCGCAGAAATGAGCGTAATGGATATCGTTGCGCTCATCGAAGCAATGGAAGAAAAGTTCGGTGTTACCGCTGCTGCAGCTGTTGCTGCCGCTCCAGCTGCTGGCGGCGAAGCCGCTGCTGCTGCTGAAGAGCAGACTGAATTTGACGTAATGCTGACTTCTGCTGGTGAGAAGAAAGTGAACGTCATTAAGGTTGTTCGTGCGGTTACCGGTCTTGGCCTGAAAGAAGCCAAGGGACTGGTTGACGGTGCACCTTCTGCAATTAAGGAAGGCGTATCCAAGGACGAAGCAGAAGACGTCCTCAAGCAGTTGGTAGAAGCTGGCGGTTCAGCAGAGCTTAAGTAAGCCCTGTTGTTCAGCATTAGCTGTTAAGACGTGCCGAAGGCTGGTGGTATTAACCACCGGCCTTTTGCCGCTTAAAAGATTCGATATAATGTCCGGTCGATAATCATCGACGTGGACAGTTAAATCCTCCGCTGGGAGGGAACAGGTCACATGTTTTTGTGGCCTTTTAGGACACGTGCTGGGGAGTACAGATGACATACTCGTACACTGAGAAAAAACGAATTCGTAAGGATTTTGGCGTCATGACTTCGGTCATGGAGGTGCCTTATCTGCTGGCTATCCAGCTCGACTCCTATCGCAAATTTACGCAGGTGGGCACTCCGCTAGACCAACGTGGTGAGCACGGTTTGCATGCCGCATTTAAATCTGTATTCCCGATTGTCAGCTACAGCGGTAGTGCGGCTCTTGAGTATGTGGATTACGCTCTGGGCACCCCCGTTTTTGACGTCAATGAATGTCAGCTTCGCGGTGTCACTTATTCCGTAGCACTTCGCGTTAAAGTACGGCTGATCATTTACGATAAGGATTCGGCTAACAAAACGATTAAGGATATCAAGGAGCAAGAAGTCTACATGGGAGAGATTCCTCTCATGACTGACAACGGCACCTTTGTCATCAACGGTACCGAGCGTGTTATCGTATCTCAGCTACACCGTTCCCCGGGTGTATTTTTTGACCACGACCGTGGCAAAACTCACTCATCTGGCAAGCTGCTTTATTCTGCTCGTGTGATTCCCTACCGTGGTTCCTGGTTGGACTTTGAGTTTGACCCCAAGGACATGGTTTATGTACGTATTGACCGTCGCCGCAAATTGCCTGCGACTATTCTTATGCGTGCTCTGGGTTACAGCTCAGAAGAAATTCTGGAGATGTTCTACGATGTGAACGAATTCAACATCGACCCCCAAGGCGAGCACACGATGACGCTGATCCCCGAGCGTCTGCGTGGAGAAGTGTCCAGCTTTGATATCAAGATTGGGCGTAAACTTGTTGTCGAGACTGGTCGTCGTATCACTGCGCGGCATATTCGCCAATTAGAAGAAGCTAATATTACCGAGCTGATCGTGCCTAATGACTACGTGCTGGGGCGCTCCCTGGCCAAGAATGTCGTGGACGAGAAGACCGGTGAAATACTGTTTGCTTGTAACACTGAGTTAACGGAAGAAGTATTGGCACAGATGATTGAAGCTGGTGTTACCAAGCTGGAAACCCTGTTTACCAATGAGCTGGATTGCGGACCGTTTATCTCTGATACCCTCCGTGTTGATTCCACCAATAACGAGCTCGAGGCGCTGGTAGAAATCTACCGCATGATGCGTCCTGGTGAGCCGCCGACTAAAGAGTCGGCTGAGAATCTGTTCCAGAACCTGTTCTTCTCCGCTGACCGTTACGATCTGTCCGCTGTTGGTCGTATGAAGTTCAACCGCCGCCTGGGTCGTCAAGAGTCTACCGGTAGCGGTATTCTTGATCGTGAAGATATTGTAGAAGTGCTCAAAACGCTGATTAATATTCGTAACGGTAAAGGCGTGGTCGATGATATTGATCACCTCGGTAACCGTCGCGTGCGTTCGGTCGGTGAAATGGCCGAGAACCAGTTCCGCGTGGGTCTGGTGCGGGTAGAGCGCGCTGTTAAGGAACGTTTGTCCATGGCGGAAAGTGAAGGCCTGATGCCTCAGGACCTTATTAACGCCAAGCCGGTTGCCGCCGCAGTCAAAGAATTCTTTGGCTCCAGCCAGCTGTCTCAGTTTATGGACCAAAACAATCCACTGTCGGAAGTGACTCACAAGCGTCGTGTTTCTGCGCTAGGACCAGGTGGTCTGACCCGTGAACGTGCCGGTTTTGAAGTTCGTGACGTACACCCGACTCACTATGGTCGCGTATGTCCGATTGAGACTCCTGAAGGTCCAAACATTGGTTTGATTAACTCTCTGGCTACTTATGCACGCACCAACGATTATGGCTTTCTTGAAAGCCCCTATCGCAAAGTGGTTGACGGCATAGTCACTGACGACATCGAATACTTGTCTGCCATTAACGAAGGCGGGCACGTTATCGCTCAGGCTTCGGCTGAGATGGATAAGAAGAACCAGCTGGTTGAAGATCTGGTTGCCGTTCGTCACATGAACGAATTTACGGTCAAGCCGCCAGCGGATGTTGATTACATGGATGTGTCGCCGCGCCAGGTTGTATCGGTTGCTGCGTCGCTGATTCCATTCCTGGAGCACGATGACGCTAACCGCGCTCTGATGGGCTCTAACATGCAGCGTCAGGCTGTACCAACCTTGCGTGCTGATAAGCCGCTGGTAGGTACGGGTATGGAGCGTCACGTGGCCCGGGATTCCGGTGTCTGTGTGGTAGCTCATCGCGCAGGGGTTGTCGACAGCGTCGATGCCAGTCGAATCGTGGTACGTGTCAATCTTGAAGAGGTTGATAATGATCAGGCGCCGGTTGATATCTACAATCTGACCAAGTACACCCGTTCTAACCAGAATACCTGTATTAACCAGCGCTCGATTGTGCGCGAAGGCGATACCATTCAGCGTGGCGATATTCTCGCAGATGGGCCCTCCGTAGATCTGGGTGAGCTGGCACTGGGGCAGAATATGCGTATCGCATTTATGCCTTGGAACGGTTACAACTTTGAGGACTCGATTCTGGTATCAGAGCGCGTCGTGAAAGAGGATCGCTTCACTACGATTCATATTCAAGAGCTCACTTGTATTGCTCGCGACACCAAGTTGGGGCCTGAAGAAGTTACTGCGGATATCCCCAATGTGGGCGAGTCTGCGCTGGCCAAGCTGGATGAGTCCGGTATCGTCTATATCGGAGCCGAGGTTGATGCTGGCGATATTCTGGTGGGCAAGGTGACGCCGAAAGGTGAAACCCAGCTGACTCCGGAAGAAAAGCTGCTGCGGGCCATTTTTGGTGAGAAAGCGTCGGATGTTAAAGATACATCACAGCGCGTGCCGACCAGCACTAAAGGTACGGTTATCGATGTGCAGGTATTTACCCGCGACGGTCTTGAGAAAGACGCGCGTGCCCTGCAGATTGAAAAACATCAGCTGGACCAGTATCGCAAAGATCTGAACGAAGAGTACCGGATTTTCGAGGAAGCTATGTTTGCTCGTCTGGTCAGTATTCTGGACGGCAAGAAGTCTGTTAGCGGAGCCGGCTTGTCCAAGGGCACCGTGCTGACAGCTGAGGTGCTTGCTGAACTTGAGCGCGAGCAGTGGTTCAAGCTTAAAGTTGACTCTAGTACTAATGAATCGCTGGTGGCAGCGCAGACTCAGCTTGAGTCGCAGCGTGAATACCTGGACGAGAAGTTTGAGGACAAGAAGAGCAAGCTGCAAAGTGGCGATGACCTGGCTCCTGGCGTACTCAAGATTGTTAAGGTTTATCTGGCTATTAAGCGTCGTATTCAGCCTGGTGACAAAATGGCTGGACGTCACGGTAACAAGGGTGTCATCTCTGTCATTATGCCGGTTGAGGATATGCCCTATGACGAGAAGGGAGAGCCGGTTGATATCGTGCTGAACCCGCTGGGCGTACCTTCGCGCATGAACGTCGGACAGGTGTTGGAAACTCACCTGGGAATGGCTGCCAAGGGTCTTGGCGAAAAGATTGATGCCATGATGGTCGAGCAGCGCAAAGTTGGAGAGATGCGGAAGTTCCTTGAGCAGATCTATAACAGTGGTGTTGGACACAAGGAAGACATCAAGGGTCTGAGCGATATCGAGGTGCTTGAGTTGGCGCAGAACCTGCGCGGTGGTGTGCCTATGGCGACACCAGTATTTGACGGCGCCGCTGAGTCCTCAATCAAGGACTTACTGGAACTTGCAGATATGCCAGAAAGCGGCCAGTTCACTTTGTACGATGGCCGTACCGGTGACCAGTTTGATCGCGATGTCACGGTCGGTTACATGTATATGCTGAAGCTGAACCACTTGGTGGATGACAAGATGCATGCCCGTTCAACCGGCTCCTACAGTCTGGTTACTCAGCAGCCGCTGGGTGGTAAGGCGCAGTTTGGAGGCCAGCGTTTTGGTGAGATGGAAGTGTGGGCACTGGAAGCATACGGTGCGGCTTACACCTTGCAGGAAATGCTGACCGTCAAGTCGGACGATGTGGCAGGCCGGACCAAGATGTACAAGAATATTGTCGATGGGGATCATCGCATGGAACCGGGAATGCCCGAGTCCTTCAATGTGTTGGTTAAGGAAATACGTTCTCTCGGTATTGATATCGAGTTGGAACAAGAGTAACAAACATTTTTTGGATTCGAATAGGGTTGCTTTGCAGCCCTTGGCATAAAAACCTCGTGGAGGAATAGCCTTGAAAGACTTACTTAACCTACTCAAGTCCCAGGGACAGAATGAAGAGTTCGACGCCATTCGCATTGGCCTCGCATCGCCGGAAATGATTCGGTCCTGGTCTTTTGGTGAAGTCAAAAAGCCTGAGACCATTAACTACCGGACTTTTAAACCAGAGCGTGATGGACTGTTTTGCGCCAAGATTTTTGGCCCGGTAAAAGATTACGAATGCCTGTGTGGCAAGTATAAGCGCCTCAAGCATCGCGGAGTGATCTGCGAAAAGTGTGGCGTTGAAGTTGCCTTGGCAAAAGTGCGCCGTGAGCGTATGGGACACATTGAGCTGGCCAGTCCGGTTGCTCACATTTGGTTCCTGAAATCACTGCCTTCACGTATCGGTCTTCTGCTCGACATGACCCTGCGTGATATCGAACGCGTGCTGTATTTTGAATCGTATGTGGTTGTGGACCCGGGTATGACTACCCTGGAGCACGGCCAACTGCTGACCGATGAGCAGTATTACGAGTCGATGGAAGAATTTGGCGATGAGTTTTCCGCCAAGATGGGTGCCGAAGCGGTCCAGGAGCTGATGATACAGCTGGATCTCGAGCAGGAAGTTGCTCGTTTGCGCGAAGAAATTCCAGCGACCAGCTCTGAGACCAAGATCAAGAAGTTGTCCAAGCGCCTGAAGCTGATGGAGGCGTTCGCGTCTTCTGGCAACAAGCCCGAGTGGATGGTGCTTAACGCACTGCCGGTGCTGCCGCCCGATTTGCGTCCGCTGGTACCGCTGGACGGAGGCCGCTTTGCGACTTCTGACCTGAATGATCTGTACCGCCGCGTTATTAACCGTAATAACCGTCTCAAGCGTCTGCTGGACCTGAACGCGCCGGATATTATTGTGCGCAACGAAAAGCGCATGCTGCAGGAATCGGTTGATGCGTTGCTCGATAACGGTCGTCGTGGTCGTGCTATCACTGGCTCTAACAAGCGTCCGCTGAAATCTCTTGCCGATATGATCAAGGGTAAGCAGGGTCGTTTCCGTCAGAACCTGCTGGGTAAGCGAGTTGACTACTCAGGTCGTTCCGTCATCGTGGTTGGACCGACTCTGCGTCTGCACCAGTGTGGACTGCCTAAGAAAATGGCACTGGAACTGTTTAAGCCGTTCATTTTCGGCAAGCTGGAATTGCGTGGCCTGGCCACAACAATCAAGGCCGCCAAGAAGATGGTCGAGCGCGAGCCGCCAGAAGTTTGGGACATTCTCGCAGAAGTCATTCGCGAGCACCCGGTACTGCTTAACCGCGCACCTACTTTGCACCGTCTTGGCATCCAGGCGTTTGAGCCGGTATTGATTGAAGGTAAGGCGATTCAGTTACACCCACTGGTCTGCGCTGCCTACAACGCCGACTTTGACGGTGACCAGATGGCGGTACACGTACCGTTGACCATTGAAGCGCAGCTTGAAGCGCGTGCCCTGATGATGTCTACCAACAATATTCTGTCTCCCGCCAGTGGCGAGCCGATTATTGTGCCATCTCAGGACGTGGTACTGGGTCTCTACTACATGACCCGTGAGCGTGTGAATGCCAAGGGCGAAGGCATGATTTTCGCCGATGTTACTGAAGTGCATCGCGCTTACGCAGCTGGCCATTGTCACTTGCAGGCTCGTATTAAAGTGCGTGTGTTTGAGAACATCATTACCGAAGAAGGCGATCAAAACGCATCCACCTCGATCAAGGAAACCACGGTCGGGCGTGCACTGTTGTGGGAAGTTGTGCCGGAAGGCCTCGGCTATGATCTGATCAACCAGAACATGACCAAGAAAGCGATCTCGCGTTTGATCAACCAGTGCTACCGTTTGGTAGGCCTGAAAGCGACGGTAATTTTCGCTGACCGTTTGATGTACACAGGTTATGAGTACTCAACCAAGTCAGGTGCTTCTATCGGTGTCAACGACTTCGAAATCCCAACAGCCAAGGCTCGCATCATTGGTGAGGCGGACTCTGAAGTTAAGGAGATCGAAGATCAGTATGCTTCCGGTCTGGTAACTCAGGGTGAGAAGTACAACAAGGTTATCGATATCTGGTCGCGCGCTAATGACTTGGTGTCGAAAGCGATGATGGAAGGCCTGAGCAAGGAAGATGTTGTTAATAGCGACGGTGAAACCGTGCAACAGGATTCCTTTAACGCGGTTTATATTTACGCAGACTCTGGCGCGCGGGGTTCGCCCGCCCAGATTCGTCAGCTGGCGGGTATGCGTGGTCTGATGGCCAAGCCAGACGGCTCGATCATTGAGACGCCTATTACCGCCAACTTCCGTGAGGGTTTGAACGTACTTCAGTACTTTATCTCTACTCACGGAGCTCGTAAGGGTCTGGCTGATACTGCATTGAAGACGGCTAACTCCGGTTACCTGACTCGTCGTCTGGTGGATGTTGCCCAGGATCTGGTAGTGACAGAAGAAGACTGTGGTACCGATCACGGCCTGTTGATGACACCGGTAATTGAAGGTGGAGACATCATCGAATCACTGGGTGATCGGGTGTTGGGTCGTATCGTGTGTCGCGATGTACTGCGTCCTGGCTCAGAAGATGAGTTTGCCGTTACCGCTGGTACCATGCTGGACGAGCTGTGGATTGCCCGTCTGGAAGAAATGGGTATCGATGAAATTGAAGTGCGTTCGCCGATTACTTGCGAAACTCGTCATGGCATTTGCTCTACCTGTTACGGACGCGACCTGGCTCGTGGACACAGAGTTAATATGGGCGAGGCCGTTGGCGTCGTTGCAGCTCAGTCAATTGGTGAGCCGGGTACTCAGCTTACTATGCGTACCTTCCACATTGGTGGCGCCGCTTCGCGGAATACTGCCGTTGATAATATTGCCGTTAAGGCAGACGGTACTTTGCGCCTGCACAACCTCAAGTTTGTTTCGCGCACCGATGGCAACCTGGTTGCAGTGTCGCGCTCTGGCGAACTGGCGATGGTTGATGCCCGTGGTCGTGAGCGTGAGCGCTACAAGCTGCCTTACGGTGCGACTATCCGAGTAGCGGATAACACACAGGTAGACGCTGGTGCTGTAGTTGCTTCCTGGGATCCGCACACTCACCCCATCATTACTGAAGTGGCGGGCATCGTGAAGTTCTCCGGTATGGAGGAGGGTATTACTATCCGCCGCCAGACTGACGAACTGACCGGTCTGTCCAGCATTTCGGTGATTGACCCGGCTGAGCGTCCCGCGGCTGGTAAGGACATGCGTCCTGCTGTGAGCCTGATGGATGCGAAAGGTAAGGAACTGTGCCTGGCTGATACCAATGTGCCGGCACACTACTTCCTGCCTGCTAATGCGATTATCAGCATGGAAGATGGTGCCGAGATCGGTATTGGTGACGTGATTGCACGGATTCCGCAGGAAGGTTCCAAGACTCGTGATATCACGGGTGGTCTGCCGCGTGTTGCTGACCTGTTTGAAGCGCGTAAGCCGAAGGAGCCTGCCATCTTGGCGGAAATCTCCGGTACCGTTAGCTTCGGTAAAGAGACCAAGGGCAAGCGTCGACTGGTTATTACTCCCACCGATGGATCAACCTTGGCTGACGGCAGTGATCACTACGAAGCACTGATTCCGAAGTGGCGTAACCTGTCAGTGTTTGAAGGTGAGCAAGTCGAGAAGGGTGAAGTGGTTTCAGAAGGCCCGCCGAGCCCGCACGATATTTTGCGACTCAAGGGTATCGAGGAACTGGCCAAGTACATCGTCAACGAGATTCAGGACGTGTATCGCCTGCAGGGTGTGAAGATCAACGACAAGCATATTGAGGTTATCGTGCGCCAGATGTTGCGCAAAGTAACTATCACAGCTTCCGGTGACTCCACGCTGATTAAAGGTGAGCAGGTAGAGCACACGACCTTCCTGGTTGAGAATGAGCGACTGCTGGCTGAAGGTCTGATTTCGGCAAAAGGTCAGCGTGACTTGCTGGGTATCACCAAGGCTTCGCTGGCTACTGAGAGCTTTATCTCAGCGGCATCTTTCCAGGAGACTACCCGCGTACTGACGGAAGCGGCAGTTACTGGCAAGCGCGATCGTCTGCGTGGCTTGAAGGAGAACGTGGTTGTAGGTCGTCTGATACCAGCGGGTACCGGTCTTACCTATCACGCCGAGCGCAAGCGCAAGAAGGCTACCAGAACTTCTGAGGAAGGTACGGTGAGCGTGCAGGAAATCGAAGCGGCTCTGACCGAAGCGCTGCGAGCCGACAGCTAGTCACTTCTAGCGCTTCGGCCTGCAGTAGAAGGCCGTTGATATACCGCGAGGGTTTACCGCCCCCGCGTCCAAAGGGCTCATCCTTAGCGGTGGGCCTTTTTTCATCTGGTTGCTACTTCAGGCAACTTTTATAGTGGCGTTAGTATCGCCAGATCAGGCTAGACATAGGGTTACAGTGGGTTAAGCGGTAAGGGAATAGCTTGACTGTAAGCTGGGGCGTCTATAGAATGCCGCCTCCCTCATTTTGAGGGTGCCGCCTTGCGGCCTGAAAACTAGTAATGGAGTTTCTATTTAATGGCAACGATTAACCAGTTGGTTCGTAAGCCTAGGAAGCGTAACGTAGTGAAAAGTGACGTACCTGCCCTGCAAAGCTGCCCGCAGCGCCGTGGTGTATGTACTCGCGTGTACACGACTACTCCCAAGAAGCCTAACTCAGCTTTGCGTAAAGTCTGCCGGGTGCGCCTGACCAACGGTTACGAAGTTTCTTCGTACATCGGTGGTGAAGGTCACAACCTGCAGGAGCACAGTGTGGTTCTGATTCGTGGTGGTCGTGTCAAAGACTTGCCTGGTGTGCGTTATCACACTGTACGTGGCAGTCTGGATACTTCTGGTGTGTCTTCGCGTAAGCAAGCACGCTCTAAGTATGGCGCCAAACGTCCTAAGTAACACCGTTATAGCTTTATAGCAGAAGAACCAAAAAAGTAAGGCCGGAACGCTGCCTCCCCCGCTTATGTGGCAGGTTGGTATCCGGATCACCTGAAGACAGAAGAGAGGCTAATATGCCCAGAAGAAGAGTAGTCGCCAAACGCGAGGTATTGCCAGATCCCAAATATGGCAACGTGACATTGGCAAAGTTCATGAACCACGTCATGGTCAGTGGTAAGAAGTCCGTAGCAGAGAGCATTGTTTACGGCGCACTAGACCAGGTCAAAGAAAAGCTTTCTGGCGATCCCATTGAGGCATTCGACGCAGCGCTCGAGAACATTGCGCCGATGGTTGAAGTTAAGTCTCGCCGTGTGGGTGGTGCTACCTACCAGGTGCCTGTTGAAGTGCGCCCATCTCGTCGTATGGCTTTGGCCATGCGCTGGTTGGTAGATTACGCACGTAACCGCGGTGAAAAATCCATGCGTCAGCGCCTGGCTGGTGAAATTATCGATGCCTCTCAGGGCAAGGGTAATGCAGTCAAGAAACGTGAAGACGTGCATCGCATGGCTGAAGCCAACCGGGCCTTCTCGCACTACCGCTTCTAAAGCGCTCACGATAGGGAAGGTACTGTGGCTCGTAAAACACCCATTGACCGATATCGTAATATCGGGATTTGCGCTCATGTGGATGCGGGTAAAACCACTACCACTGAGCGCGTGCTGTTTTACACGGGCCTTTCGCACAAGATAGGTGAGGTTCATGATGGCGCCGCCACCATGGACTGGATGGAACAGGAGCAGGAGCGTGGTATTACCATTACTTCTGCTGCCACCACCTGTTTCTGGTCGGGAATGCAGCAGCAATTCGAGCAGCACCGCATCAATATTATTGATACTCCCGGGCACGTTGATTTTACGATTGAAGTAGAGCGCTCTCTGCGCGTCCTGGATGGAGCCGTAGTGGTTCTGTGTGGGTCATCGGGCGTGCAACCGCAGACCGAGACCGTTTGGCGTCAAGCCAATAAGTATGAAGTGCCGCGCATGGTGTTCGTCAACAAAATGGATCGTGCTGGCGCTGATTTCGACATGGTGGTTGAGCAGCTACGCGAACGTCTGGGTGCTGACCCGGTACCGCTGCAGATGACGATTGGTGCTGAAGAGAACTTCAGGGGCGTCGTTGATCTGGTGAAGAACAAGGCCATCATCTGGAACGAAGATGATATGGGCATGACCTTCGACTACCAGGAAATTCCGGAAGATCTGTTGGATATCTGTGCCAGCATGCGTGAAAACATGGTGGAGGCGGCTGCGGAAGCCAACGATGAACTGATGAACAAGTACCTCGAAGGTGAGGAGCTGTCAGAAGAAGAAATCAAGTCCGGCATTCGCGCCCGTACTCTGGCCAATGAGATTATCCCGGTATTGGGCGGCTCAGCCTTCAAGAATAAGGGTGTGCAGGCCATGTTGGATGCGGTCATTGACTACATGCCGTCGCCGCAAGAAGTTAAGGCGATCGAAGGCACTCTGGATGATGGCGAGACCATTGATACTCGGCTGGCTGAAGATGACGCCCCGTTTGCCGCATTAGCGTTCAAGATTGCAACCGACCCGTTTGTGGGTACGCTGACTTTCTTCCGGGTTTACTCCGGCAAGCTGGAAGGCGGTACAGCGGTTTATAACTCGGTCAAGCAAAAGAAAGAACGGGTTGGGCGCATGGTACAGATGCATTCGAATAACCGTGAAGAAATCAAAGAAGTACTGGCGGGTGATATTGCCGCCGCCGTGGGTCTTAAAGACGTGACCACCGGCGATACCTTGTGCTCGATTGACAAGCCGATTGTGCTGGAGCGAATGGAGTTTCCAGAGCCCGTTATTTCCGTGGCAGTTGAGCCGCGTTCGCAGGCAGACCAGGAGAAGATGGGTATTGCGCTAGGTAAGCTGGCGCAGGAAGATCCCTCTTTTCGGGTCAAGACCGATGAAGAGACCGGGCAGACGATTATCTCCGGAATGGGGGAGTTGCACCTCGATATTCTGGTTGACCGAATGCGGCGTGAGTTCAGCGTCGAGGCCAACATAGGTAAGCCGCAGGTTGCTTACCGCGAAGCTATACGCAATATATCTGAGATTGAAGGCAAGTTTGTGCGTCAGTCGGGCGGACGTGGCCAGTACGGTCATGTCTGGGTTAAGTTTGAGCCTGCCGAAGACGAGAACGCCGAAGGTCTAGAGTTTGTGAACGAGATCGTCGGTGGTACCGTGCCGCGTGAATACATCCCGGCCGTTTCCAAGGGCATCGAAGAGCAAATGCAAAACGGTGTGTTGGCTGGCTATCCGCTGCTGGGCCTGAAAGCGACGCTCTATGATGGCTCCTTCCACGACGTCGACTCCAATGAAATGGCGTTCAAGATTGCAGGCTCACTGGCGTGTAAGCAGTTGGCCCAGGTCGGTGGCGCTGTGTTACTCGAGCCGGTAATGGCGGTGGAGGTGGTAACACCAGAATTGAATATGGGTGACGTGGTGGGTGATCTTAACCGTCGTCGTGGCATCATAGGCGGCATGACTGAAAGCCCAATGGGTAAAGTCGTGACGGCTGATGTGCCCTTGGCCGAGATGTTCGGTTATGCCACAGATCTGCGCTCTGCAACCCAGGGTCGGGCGACCTACACCATGGAGTTCAACAAGTACGCTGAGGCTCCAAGCAATATCGCACAAGAAATTATTTCCAAGAACAGTTAATTAGTTAAGGTGACTTAAGATGGCAAAAGCACAATTTGAACGTAGCAAGCCTCACTTGAATGTGGGCACCATTGGTCACGTTGACCACGGTAAAACCACCCTGACTGCAGCGCTTACCCGCGTTTGTGCGGAAGTCTGGGGCGGAGAAATGGTTGCATTTGATGGTATTGATAATGCGCCTGAAGAAAGAGAGCGCGGTATTACTATTGCGACTTCTCACGTTGAGTACGAGACGCCTGATCGTCACTACGCTCACGTTGATTGCCCTGGGCACGCGGATTATGTGAAGAACATGATCACCGGTGCTGCGCAGATGGACGGCGCTATTCTGGTATGTGGCGCGACTGACGGCCCTATGCCGCAGACCCGTGAGCACATCCTGCTGTCACGTCAGGTTGGCGTACCTTACATTGTCGTGTTCCTGAACAAGGCTGACCTGCTGGCTGAAGATTGCGGCGGTGCTGAGTCAGAAGAATACGAAGAGATGAAAGAGCTGGTCGAGATGGAGCTGCGTGAGCTGCTCGATATGTACGAGTTCCCGGGTGACGACACTCCGATCATCTGTGGTTCAGCGCTGATGGCGTTGAATGGCGAAGATACTAACGAGCTGGGCACTACAGCTGTTAAGACATTGCTTGAAACTCTGGATGCTTACATTCCGCAGCCTGAGCGTGCGATTGATCAGCCGTTCCTGATGCCGGTTGAGGACGTGTTCTCAATCTCTGGTCGCGGTACGGTTGTAACCGGTCGTGTTGAGCGTGGCATTGTGAAGGTTGGTGAGGAAATCGAGATTATCGGTATCCGTGACACTCAGAAGACTACCTGTACCGGTGTTGAGATGTTCCGTAAGCTGCTTGACGAAGGCCGTGCTGGCGAGAACGTTGGTGTTCTGCTGCGTGGTACCAAGCGTGAAGACGTTGAGCGTGGTCAAGTACTGGCCAAGCCTGGCAGTGTTAACCCGCACACCAAGTTTGAGGCAGAAGTCTACATTCTGTCGAAAGACGAAGGTGGTCGTCATACACCGTTCTTCAAGGGCTATCGTCCGCAGTTTTACTTCCGTACTACGGATGTAACTGGTGCGTGTGAATTGCCTGAAGGTGTTGAGATGGTTATGCCTGGCGACAACGTGCAAATGGTAGCGACGTTGATTGCGCCGATTGCAATGGAAGAAGGCCTGCGTTTTGCGATTCGTGAAGGCGGTCGTACTGTTGGCGCTGGTGTTGTAGCGAAGATCATCGAGTAATATCGAGGGTCGCAGTGATCGGGTGGTCGAATTGATTCGACCAGAATCGCACTCCAAGCCCAATCACTGCATCAGAAGCACCTCAAAACCCCAGCCCAGGCTGGGGTTTTTTGTATCAGCACAGACATCTCGGTCCATCAATCATCCTGTGCTCTTTCCCGCTGAACGGTTCTGTAATACAGTTTGGTATGCCCCGCCGTGACTGGACCCCCGACAATGCCGTGCTTACTCAGCAGACCCAACCGGGTCCACAATTGCTAGACTCCAGGCTGTGAACAAACTCCCCGAACGCTGGGTGATTCCGCTGCTGGCCATTATCTTTGTGGTTTCCGGTTTTTCCGGCTTGATCTATCAGTCTATCTGGACTCATTACCTGAAGTTATTTCTGGGTCATGCTGCTTATGCGCAGGCGCTGGTGCTCGCCACTTTTATGGGGGGGTTGGCTTTGGGTTCATGGTGGGCTGCAACACTGAGTGGTTCAGGGCGCCGACTGCTGCTGTTGTATGCGGCAGCCGAAGCGGCGATAGGGGTCTATGCGCTGCTCTTTCATGAGGCCTTTGTGCAGCTCCTCAGCCTTGCCTTTGAGGTGGTGCTGCCGGCAGCAGGTTCTGAGACGCTGGCGCTGTTGTTTAAGTGGCTGGCGGGCGTGTTGCTGATATTGCCGCCGTCGATTCTGTTGGGAACCACCTTTCCGCTGATGGCTGAAGGTGTCATAGAGCGCTCGCCAGAGCGCCGCGGCGAGTGGCTTGGGTTGCTGTACGCCGGCAACAGTTTTGGTGCCGCGGTCGGCGTACTGGCCAGTGGCATGGTGCTTATTAAGCTCTTGGGTCTGCCCGGCACGGTGCAATTAGCGGGTCTTCTCAATATCGGCGTAGCGCTGGCGGTGGCGCTACTGGTTTTTTGCACGGCCCCCGTGGTTGCCGCCGTGCCGGTATCGCCGCCGCTGCCTGTTTTTGAGGGTGATGATTCCAGGCGTGTTTACCGAATTCTGCTGGCTTGTGCGGCCTTGACCGGCCTTGCCTCCTTCATCTACGAAATAGTCTGGATTCGGATGCTGACTATGGTGCTAGGCAGCGCTACCAACGCTTTTGAGTTGATGCTGGCCAGCTTTATTCTGGGCTTGGCCCTGGGTGGTTGGTGGATCCGCCGCCGTATTGATCACCTGCGTGAGCCGTTGGTAACTTTGGCATGGATTCAACTGCTGATGGGCCTGTTGGCAGCGGCGACCTTGCTGTTCTACAACCAGTTGTTCGATTTGATGGCTCATATGATGCAGGGCTTGGCCCGTAATGAGCAGGGCTATGTGGCTTACAAGCTGGCGAGCTTCGCGCTGGCGATGCTGGTGATGTTGCCCGCCACCATCTGTGCCGGGATGACCTTGCCGATTGTCACTGCGACCCTGGGACACAGTGGTTATGGAGAGCGCGCCAGCGGTCATGTTTATGCACTGAATACTCTGGGCGCAATAGTGGGGGTTGGTCTGGCGGCATTAGTCTTGCTGCCCTTGCTGGGTTTACGCACGACGCTACTGTTAGGTGCTTGCATCGATGTGGGCTTGGCGCTCTGGTTAATGTTGAGTACAGGCTCATCGCAACGTGTGCTGGTGACTTTAGTGGCGGGTGCGGTCGGTCTATCGGTGGTATTTGTTTTCAGTTCTTTTGACACTCTGCGTATGGCTTCCAGTGTGTATCGCACGGGGCTGCTGTATCCCGCCGATACTAAGGTGGTGTTTCACCGTGACGGCCGCACCGCCTCAATAGCGGTCATTAAAGATGTCGACGGTTATATGTCGATTGCCACCAATGGCAAAACCGACGCCTCGATAAGTCCGGCGCCTAATCCAGTTGATGGCGATGAAGAAACCATGAAGTTACTGGCTGCTTTACCGCTGTCATTGCTGCCAGCCGCGCGCACCGCCGCAGTGATTGGCTTTGGTTCGGGCATGAGTACCCATACCCTGCTGGGATCGGAGCCATTGGAGCGCGTTGATACTATAGAGATTGAGCCAGCGATGGTCGCCGGTGCCCGGTTGTTCGGCGCCCCGGTGGAGCGCGCCTATACAGATCCGCGAAGTCAGGTGCATATAGAAGATGCGCGTACTTTTTTCAGTGTGCGTCAGCAGCACTACGACCTGATTGTATCTGAGCCGAGTAACCCCTGGGTGAGCGGTGTGGCCGGGTTATTCTCCCACGAACATTACCAAGAGGTGAAAAAGTATCTCAACCCCGGTGGTATCTATACCCAGTGGCTGCAGCTTTATGAGTTTGATCTGGAACTGGCCTTTAGCGTGTTCAAGGCTTTTGCTGCCGCATTTGATGACTATGCGGTTTATCTGGGCGCAGATTCAGACCTTATTATCATGGGTGTCAGCGAGGGCCGCCTGCCGCGCCCCGGGGACATAGTTGCCAGCCCGGAGTTACAGCAGGAGCTGGCTAGAATCGGTGTCAATAATAGGGCTGACCTGGAAAGTCGCTTATTGGTCGACGCGAGCATGCTGCGGCCTTTGCTGAGCGGGACTTCATTTCCTGAGAACTCCGATTACCAGCCCTATGTAGACCAGCATGCAGAGCGGGCTCGGTTTTTGGACCGCGGTGAAGCGCAGCTGCAG
Organism: Candidatus Litorirhabdus singularis; assembly: GCF_026262625.1. Classification (GTDB taxonomy): domain Bacteria; phylum Pseudomonadota; class Gammaproteobacteria; order Pseudomonadales; family Halieaceae; genus Litorirhabdus; species Litorirhabdus singularis. The sequence goes on along the minus strand of NZ_SHNN01000001.1, from coordinate 204,191 downwards.
CGACTAAATCGGATTTGGCTGCTGGTCGATAAAGACCGCCAGCGACGGGTATTGAGGGAGCAAAGCGCCGCGCCCTCGCATGTCGTGCCGCGCCGGGCCGCTGAGGCCAGGGTTGTCAGTGACCTGTTTCGCAATGGGTTACAGTTAGGGGCGGATGTTGATCCTGAGCAGTCGCGGCTGGCTTACGAAGCTGCGGTTAGTGTCAGTAGACTATTGTATCGATGTAATCCGCAGATGGTTGAGGATGGCTGGCTGGGCGATGCGGTGTGGCTGTCGGACGTTACGTCAGTATACGGTGAGCCTGATCAGATCACCCCGTTCTGGAACGCGTTGCTAGGCAGCACCTGTTATTCCCAACTGGAGCCGCACTTACAGGCCACGTTTGGTTTCTTTCAAGCGGTTTCGGCGCGCGATGACAAAGAAATCCTGCGCCTGGGTAGGCTGTTAGTAGATTATCGCTACGACGTAGCGGGTTTCTGGAATTATCGCATTCTGCATATGTTGGCGGCCTATGCCCGCCTCGGTGAGTCCCGGCAAGGCGCCAGCTTTGCGGCTTCGCAGCAGGGTAACGGGGTGATGGAGCTGGATTCTCAGGTGCTGGCCGCTTGGCTTGCAGCCGGCGGCCGAACAGATACTGGCATAACCCCCTAAATTAGTTCCAATTGTAGGTTGACACTACCCTGACTCCCCACTAGAATTCGCCTTCCTTTTTCGGGGGGTACCTATGCGTCCCCCCGGCTTTTGAAGACATGGTTGGAGTTCGATCAAATGCAGAGTCAACGTATCCGTATCCGCTTGAAAGCATTCGATCATCGCCTGATAGATACGTCTACTCAGGAGATTGTTGAAACGGCCCGGCGTACCGGTGCGCAGGTTAAAGGTCCTATTCCTTTGCCTACTCGTAAAGAGCGTTACACCATTCTGGTTTCTCCACACGTCAACAAAGATGCGCGTGACCAGTACGAAATTCGTACACACAAGCGTCTCCTGGATATCGTAGAGCCCACTGAGAAGACTGTGGACGCTTTGATGAAATTGGATTTGGCGGCAGGTGTCGAAGTACAAATTAGTTTAGGTTAAAAAAAATTAGACAAACTCCCGGAAAAGTGGCACCCGGGAGTGTGTAACGCTCAGAAATGAGCGGCCATAGAGGGTTAAGCCCCGTACACTGAGAGGATAGCAACATGACTATTGGTTTAGTCGGCCGTAAGTCCGGTATGACTCGTGTTTTTACCGAAGACGGCGCATCAATTCCGGTAACTGTGATTGAGGTTCAACCCAATCGCGTTACGCAGGTCAAAGACGCAGATAGCGATGGCTATCGCGCAATTCAGGTGACAGCAGGTTCACGCCGCCCCAGTCGCGTCAGCAAATCAGCAGCAGGACATTTTGCCAAGGCAGGAGTCGAGGCCGGTTCCGGTCTTTGGGAATTCCGCTTGGACGCTTCAGAAGAAGCTCCTGAGGTTGGTTCTGAAATCACCGTGGCCAATTTCGAAGATGGCCAAATGGTTGATGTAGCGGGAAAATCCAAGGGCAAGGGCTTCCAGGGTGCTATCAAGCGCTGGAACTTCACCATGCAGGACGCTACCCACGGCAACTCATTGTCGCACCGTGCTCCCGGTTCTATCGGGCAGTGCCAGACACCGGGTCGGGTCTGGAAAGGCAAGAAAATGGCAGGACATATGGGGTCGGCGAACGTTACGACTCAGGGGCTGCAGGTTGTCCGGGTCGACAGTGAGCGCAACTTGTTGCTCATTAAGGGAGCCGTCCCCGGCGCTCCAGGCGGAGACGTGATCATACGTCCCGCGGTCAAAGCATAAGGTTTAGGGGGTCTCAAACGTGGAATTGAGTATTGTGAAGCCTGGCAACGCTGATGCTGGAAAAGTATCTGTATCAGATGTTGCCTTCGCGCGTGAATACAACGAGGACCTGGTTCACCAGGTTGTTACTGCCTACATGGCAGGGGCTCGTCAGGGTACGCGTGCACAGAAAAATCGCGCGGCTGTCCGGGGTGGTGGTAAGAAGCCCTGGCGTCAAAAAGGTACAGGCCGAGCTCGTGCCGGCACCATCCGTTCGCCCATCTGGCGTTCAGGTGGCGTAACGTTTGCCGCGCAGCCGCAGGATCATAGTCAGAAGGTTAACCGCAAGATGTACCGCGCGGCGCTGCGTTCGATTGTATCCGAGCTTGCTCGCCAAGAACGATTGGTAGTAGTTGAAAGCCTGGCTGTTGAAGAGCCCAAGACCAAGTTGTTGGTCAAGCAGTTGGCTGACTACGGACTGGATAGCGTGCTGATTGTATCTGCCGAGATAGACGAGAATCTCTATCTGGCATCACGCAACCTGCACAAAGTAGACGTACGTGATGTTGACGGTGTTGATCCTGTTAGCTTGATCGCCTACGACAAGGTCGTGGTCACGGTTGACGCACTGAAAAAGATTGAGGAGATGTTGGGATGAACCAGGAGCGCGTATTTCAGGTGCTGGAAGGTCCGCACGTCTCTGAGAAAGCAGCGATTGTCGCAGACCTGAACAACCAGTATGTCTTTCGGGTGGCTATTGACGCTACCAAGCTGGAAGTTAAAAAGGCCGTTGAGCAATTGTTCAAGGTCAAGGTTGAGAATGTGCAGACGTTGAAAGTTAAAGGCAAGGTTAAGCGTAATCGCTATGGCTTTTCTTCACGTCCCACCTGGAAAAAAGCCTATGTACGGCTAGAGCAAGGTCAAGACATCGACTTTGCCGTGGCTGAGTAAGGAGCAGGTTTAAGATGGCAATTGTTAAAAGAAAACCAACTTCTCCAGGGCGCCGCTTTGTTGTTAGCGTTGTCAATGAGGAGCTGCACAAGGGCGAGCCGTATAAGCCGTTACTTGAAAAGCAGACCCGCAATGGCGGCCGCAACAACAATGGTCGTATCACTACCCGTCATATCGGTGGTGGTCACAAACAGCATTACCGGATTATAGATTTCAAGCGTAACAAAGATGGTATTCCTGCTGAGGTTGAGCGTCTGGAATATGATCCTAACCGTACCGCACACATAGCACTGTTGAAGTACAGTGACGGTGAGCGCCGTTACATTATCGCTCCTCGCGGTGTGTCTGCTGGAGATATCCTGCAGTCAGGTCAGATGGCGCCGATCAAGACAGGTAATACACTGCCGCTGCGTAATATCCCGGTTGGTAGTGTGATTCATTGTATTGAGCTTAAGCCTGGCAAGGGTGCGCAAATTGCACGTAGCGCCGGCGCATCGGTTCAATTGGTGGCTCGTGAAGGTCAGTACGCGACTGTGCGTTTACGTTCAGGTGAGATGCGTAAGGTGTTGTCTGAGTGCCGTGCCACCATGGGCGAAGTCAGCAACAGTGAGCATAGCCTACGTAAATTGGGTAAGGCTGGCGCAGCGCGCTGGCGCGGTGTTCGTCCCACGGTTCGTGGTGTTGCGATGAACCCGGTAGATCACCCACATGGTGGTGGTGAAGGTCGTACCTCTGGTGGTCGTCACCCGGTATCGCCTTGGGGTACGCCTACTAAAGGCTATAAGACTCGTAAGAATAAGCGGACTGGCAATTTGATTGTTCGTCCCCGTGGTAAGAAGTAAGACCGGATAATAGAGGAATAGACTGTGCCGCGTTCACTTAAAAAAGGTCCATTTATCGATCTGCACTTGATGAAAAAAGTCGAGGCAGCCGTAGAAGCTAACGATCGTCGCCCCATCAAGACCTGGTCGCGTCGTTCCATGATTTCACCCGACATGGTGGGTTTGACCATTGCTGTTCATAACGGGCGTCAACATATACCCGTATCAGTCAGCGAAGACATGGTCGGACACAAGTTGGGCGAATTTGCTGCCACTCGCACCTATCGCGGGCACACAGCAGACAAGAAAGCACGTTAGTGCTGGTTTGAGATAGAGGTTTAGTGATGGAAGTTGCAGCAAGATTGAAAGGTGCGCAGATCTCAGCACAGAAAGTCCGTTTGGTCGCTGACCAAGTGCGAGGCAAGGGTGTTGAAGAGGCTTTGGATGTGCTGTCGTTCAGCAACAAGAAAGCTGCGCAGATCGTCAAGAAGGTGCTGGACTCGGCGATAGCTAATGCCGAGAACAACGAAGGTGCAGATGTCGATGAGCTTAAAGTTTCGACTATCTTCGTGGATGAGGGTATGACCATGAAGCGCTTGCGCCCCCGTGCCAAGGGTCGCGCTGATCGTATATTAAAGCGTAGCTGTCATATCACCGTAAAAGTTGCAGACGGCGAAAGCTGAGTCTAGGAGACGACCAACATGGGTCAGAAAGTACATCCAACAGGTATCCGTTTAGGAATCGTAAAAGAGCACACTTCGGTGTGGTATGCGGATAGCCGGAGTTACGCCAAAAACCTGATTACCGATCTGGAAGTGCGTGCGTATATCGAAAAAGCCCTGGACCACGCGTCCGTGAGCCGTATCGTTATTGAACGCCCTGCACAGACCGCGCGCATTACCATTCACACGGCGCGCCCCGGTATCGTGATCGGCCGCAAGGGCGAGGATGTCGACAAGCTGCGTAAGATTTTGACCGAGAAAATGGGTGTGCCCGTGCACATCAATATCGAGGAAATTCGTAAGCCTGATCTGGATGCGCGGCTGGTAGCACAGAACGTTGCTCAGCAGCTCGAGCGTCGGGTTATGTTTCGACGCGCGATGAAGCGTGTTGTACAAAATGCTATGCGTCAGGGTGCACAGGGTATAAAGGTGCAAATTGGCGGTCGTTTGGGCGGAGCAGAGATTGCGCGGTCTGAATGGTATAGAGAAGGTCGGGTGCCGTTGCACACACTGCGCGCCGACATCGATTACGCCACCTTTGAGGCGGCGACTACCTACGGCATCCTGGGTGTCAAGGTATGGATATTCAAGGGCGAAGTAATCGGCGGCGATGAGCAGGCCGATGCTTCTGCCAAGAAGACAGCAACTAATTAAGGGCTACGCAGATGCTTCAACCTAAGCGTACAAAATTTCGCAAGATGCACAAAGGCCGTAATCGTGGTCTGGCACAACGCGGCAGCAAGGTCAGCTTTGGCGAGTATGGCTTGAAGGCGGTAGGGCGTGGTCGTATTACTGCGCGGCAGATCGAAGCCGCTCGTCGTGCGATGACCCGTCACATTAAGCGTGGTGGAAAAATTTGGATTCGGGTTTTCCCCGATAAGCCAATAACCACCAAGCCGCTTGAAGTCAGGCAGGGTAAAGGTAAGGGAAACGTGGAATATTGGGTCGCTCAGGTTCAGCCTGGCAAAGTACTCTATGAAGTACAGGGCGTAACAGAGGAATTGGCGCGTGAAGCCTTTGCTCTGGCGTCGGCCAAGATTCCGGTAGAAACAGCATTTGTTAAACGGTCGGTGATGTGATGAAAGCTAGCGAATTGCGTGAAAAGTCTGTTGAGGACCTGAATAAGGCACTTCTGACCTTGCGTGAACAGCAGTTCAAGCTGCGCATGCAGAAGTCCACAGGCCAGCTGGGTCAGTCGCACTTGTTGCAAGAGAATCAGCGCGACATCGCGCGGGTCAAGACTGTGCTCACACAGAAAGCAGGTACAGAATAATGTCAGCAAACGAAACTACAGGTCGTACAGTGACTGGTCGTGTTGTCAGCAACAAGATGGACAAGACCGTTAGTGTTCTTATTGAGCGTCGGGTAAAGCACCCGGTCTACGGTAAGTACATCACTCGTTCATCAAAGATTCATGCTCACGATGAGAAAAATGAGTGTGGAGTTGGTGATTTGGTAACCGTTCAGGAATCGCGTCCAATTTCCAAGCTGAAAAGCTGGAAGTTGCTGAACATCGAAGAAAGCGCCGTCCAGGTATAAGTGCTTAAAGGTTGGAGTAGACCATGATTCAAACACAGTCGTATTTGGATGTAGCTGACAACAGCGGTGCACGCCGCGTTATGTGCATCAAGGTGTTGGGCGGCTCCAAGCGTCGGTATGCGCGCGTCGGAGACCTGATAAAGGTTACCGTCAAGGAAGCTATCCCACGCGGTAAAGTTAAGAAAGGTCAGGTAATGACTGCTGTTGTCGTGCGGACTCGTAAGGGTGTGCGTCGCCAAGATGGCTCGCTCATCAAGTTTGATGATAATGCAGCAGTATTGCTTAACGCACAGAATGCACCCGTCGGCACCCGTATTTTTGGGCCGGTTACTCGCGAGCTGCGCGGTGAACAGTTTATGAAGATTATTTCTCTGGCGCCGGAAGTACTGTAAGTCCGGCACAGATCAGAGAGAGGAAGAGAAATGTTCAAGATTAAGCGTGATGATGAAGTGATTATCCTGGCCGGTAAGGACAAGGGTAAGCGCGGCAAAGTACAGAAGGTACTCGACAACAATAAGTTGTTGGTATCCGGTGTCAATATGGTTAAGAAGCACACCAAGCCCAACCCACAAATGGGAGTTCCCGGTGGGATTGTCGAACAAGAGGCGCCGATTCAGGTCTCTAATGTGGCGATCTTCAACCCGGAGAGCAGTAAGGCGGATCGTGTTGGCTTTCGTGTTGATGGCGATACCAAGGTGCGTATCTTTAAATCTACTGGCGAAGCGATAGACGCATAAGCGGACGACGGAAAAATGGCGACTCTGAAAGAAGTATACAAAAGCGAACTCGCACCCAAGCTGTTAGAAGAGCTGGGTCTGAAGAACGTGATGGAAATTCCTCGTATCACCAAGATCACCTTGAACATGGGTGTTGGTGAAGCGCTGGGCGACAAAAAAGTACTGGAAAACGCGGTAGGCGATATGCAAAGCATCGCCGGACAAAAGCCCGTCGTTACCCTTGCTCGTCGTTCTATTGCCGGATTTAAGGTACGTGAAGGCTGGCCGATAGGCTGCAAAGTAACTATGCGTGGCGAGCGTATGTACGAATTCCTGGAGCGCTTGATCAGTATAGCTATTCCGCGTATTCGTGACTTTCGCGGCATTAGCCCCAAGTCTTTCGACGGCCGTGGCAACTTTGCGATGGGCGTTACCGAGCAAATCATCTTTCCTGAGATCGATTACGACAAGGTAGATGCACTGCGCGGACTGGATATTACGATTACTACGACAGCTAGAACGGATGATGAAGGTCGCGCACTGATGCGTGCATTCAACTTCCCGCTCAGAAGCTAGTAAAAAGAGGCTCGATACAGATGGCTAAGAAATCGATGATAGCGCGTGAGCACAAACGGACGCGTACCGTGGCAAAATTTGCAGCTAAGCGCGCAGAGTTGAAAGCAATTCTGAGTAGCGTTGACGCAAGTGATGAAGAAAAGTGGGATGCGCAGGTCAAGTTTCAGAAACTGCCTCGCGATGCTAGCCCAGTGCGCCAGCGTGCTCGGTGCCAGATTACCGGCCGCCCACATGGTGTTTATCGTAAGTTTGGTCTGTGCCGTAATAAGTTGCGTGAAGCAGCAATGCGCGGTGATGTGCCCGGTCTGGTCAAGGCCAGCTGGTAATTAGCCCTGAGTTGTTTCAGAGCCAAAAGTTGAGAGAAGAGTAACGAATTATGACCATGCAAGATCCCCTGGCAGATATGCTGACCCGAATTCGCAATGCGCAGATGGCGGGCAAGCCCACCGTAGACTTTCCGGCGGCAAATGTTAAAGCAGCTGTATGTGCTGTGTTAAAGGACGAAGGTTATATTGCCGATTACGCTAGTGTTGAAAGCGCAGGCAAGCCCACTATTCGTGTAGAACTGAAGTACTTTGAAGGGAAGCCGGTTATTGCAGAAATTGACCGTGCTAGCCGACCTGGTTTGCGCTCTTATTCTGGTAAAGGTGATTTGCCTAGTGTCCGCAGTGGACTTGGTGTCGCCATTATATCTACCAGTAAAGGTGTGATGACAGATCGTGCAGCTCGTGAAGCTGGTATCGGCGGCGAAGTACTTTGCACCGTATTTTAGAATCAAGAATTTTTTGAAGAGCGTTCACTATGTCCAGAGTCGCAAGTAGTCCAGTAAACCTGCCTAAGGGAGTGGAAGTCAAAATTGACGGCCAGGCTTTCTCCATAAAGGGTGGTAAAGGTTCGCTTGATTTGACCGTCCATCAGGATGTTGAGATCAAGCAAGAAGAAGGTTCTTTGACTTTCGCAGCCCGCAACAAGAAAGGCATCGCTATGTCCGGCACCACTCGTGCGCTGGTTAATAACATGGTGTTAGGCGTTAGTGAAGGCTGGGAGAAGAAGCTGGTTCTCAACGGCGTTGGTTATCGTGTGGCTTCGCAGGGTAAGTCGTTGAACCTGTCCCTGGGTTTCTCGCATCCGGTTGTATACGAGTTGCCAGAAGGGTTGTCTGCGGAGACACCGAGTCAGACTGAAATTATAGTAAAAGGTATAGACAAGCAGGCCGTGGGCCAGGCAGCGGCAGAAATTCGCGCCTTCCGTCCGCCGGAGCCTTATAAGGGCAAAGGTGTTCGCTACGCGGATGAGTACGTCCGTCGTAAGGAAGCCAAGAAGAAGTAGGTATAGTTATGAGCGCTAAAAATGATTCAAGACTGCGCCGAGCACGGCGTGCACGAGCTAAGATTCGTGATCTGGGTGTTAATCGCCTGAGTGTGCACCGTACGCCTCGCCATATTTATGCGCAGGTTCTGGCTCCTAGCGGAGACCGCGTATTGGCTAGTGCCTCTACGTTGGACAGCAGCTTGCGCGGTGGCAGCACCGGCAACGTAGGCGCTGCGGCGGAAGTAGGTAAGTTGGTTGCCGAGCGTGCCAAGGCCGCTGGCATCGAGAGCGTGGCATTTGACCGCTCTGGCTTCAAGTATCACGGTAGGGTCAAGGCACTGGCCGACGCTGCTCGTGAAAATGGATTGGAATTCTAGGGTTTACCACTATGGCTTACAACGATCGCAAGAAAGACGACAATTCCGAAGGCCTGCAAGAGAAGCTGGTTCAGGTTAACCGTGTCGCCAAGGTTGTCAAAGGTGGACGTATATTCGGTTTCACTGCCCTGTGTGTGGTAGGTGACGGCAATGGCAAGGTTGGTTACGGTCGCGGTAAAGCGCGTGAAGTGCCTGTCGCCATTCAGAAGGCTATGGAGAACGCGCGTCGCAACATGATCCAGGTTCAGCTGGACAGCGGCACGATTCAGTACCCGATTAAAGCTAACCACGGTGCATCAAAGATATATATGCAGCCAGCGTCTGAAGGTACCGGCGTTATTGCTGGTGGTGCGATGCGAGCGGTATTGGAAATCGCCGGAGTACATAACGTACTGGCCAAGTGTTACGGCTCTACCAACCCGGTAAACGTGGTACGGGCTACTTTTAAGGGTCTGCAGACCATGGTCTCGCCCGAAGGTGTTGCTGCCAAGCGCGGTAAGACTGTCGAAGAAATTTTGAATTAAGACTGTTTGAATTATTCAGACCAGGATTGGTTAAGTCATGGCAAAAGCTACAGTTAAAGTCACGCAAGTACGCAGCTCGCACGGGCGCCTGAAAAATCATAAGGCATGTGTTGCAGGGTTGGGTTTGCGTCGTATCGGTCACACCGTCGAGGTGGAGGACACTCCCTCTGTGCGCGGCATGATCAATAAAGTTCATTACCTGATACGAGTTGAGGATTAAGGACTATGAGTGAGACATTACGTTTAAATACCCTCAGTCCTGCTCCCGGCGCACGCAAGGATTCCAAGCGCGTAGGTCGTGGTATAGGCAGTGGTACAGGTAAGACCTGTGGTCGCGGTCATAAAGGACAGAAGGCACGCTCCGGTGGTTCGATTCGTCCGGGTTTTGAGGGCGGTCAGATGCCCTTGCAAAAGCGTCTGCCGAAGTATGGTTTTACTTCGCGCATGGCTCGTACTACAGCGCAAGTGCGCTTGTCCGAGTTGAATTGTGTGGACGCCGACGTCATCGATCTGGATGCGCTGAAACGCGCTGATGTGGTCAAGGATGACGTGCTGCGAGCACGCGTATTCTTGTCCGGTGAAGTGACAAAGGCTGTGAGCCTGCAGGGAATTGCCATCACCAAGGGCGCCCGTGAGGCCATAGAGAAAGCTGGCGGCAAGGTCGAAGACTAAATGGGACGTCCTCTTCCAGCCGGGGTTAATACCGCAGGACTAGGCGAGCTGTTTGCTCGCCTTCGCTTTGTTCTGATGGCGATCATTGTGTATCGCATAGGCACCCATATTCCGGTGCCAGGCATAAACCCCGCTCAGATTGCCGCGCTGTTTGATCAGAATCAGGGCACCATCCTGGGTTTGGCGAATATGTTCAGTGGCGGTGCGCTGGAGCGTATGAGTATTCTGGCGCTGGGCATCATGCCCTATATATCAGCGTCTATTATTATGCAGCTGATGTCTGCCGTGACGCCTCAGCTGGAGCAGCTGAAAAAAGAAGGCGAGTCGGGCCGGCGTAAGATCAGTCAGTACACGCGTTACCTCACAGTCGTGTTGGCTATTGTTCAGGCCACGGGTATGTCTGTTGGTATGGCAAATCAGGGTATGGCTTACAGCGTAACCCCGCTGTTCTTTATCATCGCGATTGTATCGTTAGTTACTGGTGCCGTTTTCATGATGTGGCTGGGCGAGCAGATAACCGAGAAGGGCGTAGGCAACGGAATATCGTTACTGATCTTTGCAGGTATTGTTGCGGGATTACCGTCAGCCATTGGCCAGTCGCTGGAATCTGCGCGGCAAGGTGAACTTAACATTCTGGTATTGCTGTTTATATTGGTACTGGCAATTGCCGTTATCTACATGATCATCTTTATTGAGCGTGGTCAGCGTCGTATTACGGTTAACTACGCCAAGCGACAGCAGGGCCGTCGGCAGTATCAGGCGCAAAGTAGCCATCTGCCGCTGAAGGTTAATATGGCGGGCGTTATCCCGGCGATTTTTGCCAGCAGTATTTTGCTCTTCCCTGCCTCCATCGCGCAGTGGTTCGGTAGCAGTGGCGACGGTGGATCTGAGTGGCTACAGGAAGTAGCGCTGGCAATTGGCCCCGGTCAGCCATTGAATATCTTGCTGTTTACCGTATTGATTGTCTTCTTCTGCTTCTTCTACACCGCGTTGATGTTCAACCCGGAAGAAGTTGCGGACAACCTGAAGCGCTCGGGTGCGTTTGTACCGGGTATTCGCCCGGGTCCGCAAACAGCTACGTATATTGACGGCGTGTTGACCCGTCTTACTGTGTTCGGTTCCGCTTACATCGCGCTGGTGTGTTTGCTGCCACAGTTTCTGGTGGTGTTTTGGAACGTGCCCTTTTACCTGGGCGGCACCTCACTACTGATTGTGGTCGTGGTGGTTATGGACTTTATGGCTCAGGTGCAAAGTCACTTGATGTCACAACAGTATGAGTCGGTCATGAAGAAGGCCAACTTGAAGAATATTGGAGGATCCGGACGCGTCCGGTGATTGGAGTAAGACTGATGAAAGTACGTGCTTCCGTAAAGAAGATGTGCAGAAACTGTAAAATTGTTCGCCGTAAAGGTGTGGTTCGCGTGATATGTAGCGTAGAGCCCCGTCATAAGCAGCGTCAGGGTTAACAGGCTGCGGATTTTTCCGAAGTTGATTTTTGTGTCTTGTATCGCTAGAATGCTGCGCCTTTCGCGTCGCACCCTCGTCTGCAGTAAGGATGATGGGCTAGTGAAGTTACCAGTTGCGTTGGCAACAGGTCGCCGCAAGGCAGTGATAGTAAATGGAGAGTGTTAATGGCTCGTATAGCCGGTGTCAATATACCTGATCACAAGCATGCTGTGATTTCACTGACCTACATCTACGGTGTAGGCCGTACTCAGGCGCGTAGTCTGTGTGCCGCGACTAAGGTCGGTGAAGATACCAAGATCGGGGAACTGACTGAAGTAGAAATGGACGCGCTGCGTACAGAAGTTGGCAAGCTGACTGTGGAAGGCGATTTACGTCGTGAATTGTCCATGAACATCAAGCGATTGATGGATCTGGGCTGTAACCGTGGTCTGCGCCATCGTCGCGGTTTGCCGCTGCGTGGTCAGCGTACCAAAACCAATGCTCGTACCCGTAAGGGGCCGCGCAAGCCAATTCGTCGGTAATCTATAAAACCGCTCAGGGCATCTGCCTTGTAGAGGAGTCAGTGACGCTAAATCACTAACCTATAGAAAGAACGAATTATTTTTAGTGTAGCTGCACCTAAGTGCAGTGTTGATATTAAAACAGGAAGTAACTATGGCTAAGCCAGGTGCCAAAGGCACTCGTAAAAAGATTACCAAGACCGTTGTTGACGGCATTGCGCATGTACATGCCTCTTTCAACAACACCATCATCACCATAACCGATCGTCAGGGTAACACTCTGAGTTGGGCAACCGCCGGTGGCTCTGGCTTCCGTGGTTCGCGTAAGAGCACCCCGTTTGCTGCGCAGGTAGCAGCCGAACGCGCTGGTGAAGCGGCCAAGGAATACGGTTTGCAGAATCTGGACGTGCAGGTCAAGGGCCCCGGCCCAGGCCGCGAGTCTGCGGTTCGCGCACTTAACAACTGCGGCTACAAGATTGGCAATATTACTGACGTGACACCGGTACCGCATAACGGTTGTCGCCCCCCGAAAAAACGTCGCGTATAGAGCAGGCAGGACAAGACTATGGCTAGATATATTGGACCCAAGTGCAAGCTCGCGCGTCGCGAAGGAACGGATCTGTTCCTGAAAAGTGGTGTGCGCTCACTGGAGAGTAAGTGTAAGGCAGAAAACGCACCTGGTCAGCATGGCGCCCGTCGCGGTCGTCTGTCTGATTACGGCGTACAGTTGCGCGAGAAGCAGAAAGTACGTCGCATCTACGGCGTGCTGGAAAAGCAGTTCCGTAACTACTATAAAGAAGCAGCAAGACAGCGTGGAGCGACTGGTGAAAACCTTTTGCGCCTGCTGGAATCACGTCTGGATAACGTCGTTTATCGCATGGGCTTTGGCGCCACTCGCGCTGAGTCGCGTCAGCTGGTATCTCACCGCGCTATCCTGGTTAACGGCGTGAGCGTTAACATCGCTTCTTACCAGGTGAACCCGGGCGATATCATTTCGCTGCGCGAAAAGTCCAAGAAGCAGCTGCGTGTGCAGTCGGCTCTTGCACTGGCAGCCCAGCGTGGCGAACCCGAGTGGATTGAGGTTAATAACGACAAGGTAGAGGGTACGTTCAAAGCGTATCCCGAGCGTGCCGATCTGACCTCTGAGATCAATGAAAACCTGATCGTCGAGTTGTACTCGAAGTAATCCATCCTACGGATCAACGTATATACAGGTACTCCTATGCAAGTTGCAGTTAACGAATTTTTGACGCCTCGTCTCATCAATGTTAATGCGGTTAGCGATTCACGTGCCCAGGTAACACTGGAGCCACTGGAGCGCGGTTTTGGCCACACTCTGGGCAATGCGCTGCGTCGCATTCTGCTGTCTTCGATGCCCGGTTGCGCAATCACCGAAGTCGAAATTGAAGGTGTTTTGCACGAATACAGCGCTATCGAAGGCGTTCAGGAAGACGTCATTGAGATTCTGCTGAATCTCAAGGGTGTTGCCCTGGTTATGGACGGCAAAGACTCAGCGGTCTTGACGCTCAGCAAGAAGGGCCCAGGTGTTGTAACCGCGGGTGATATTCAGGTTGATCACGAAGTCGAAATTCGTAACCCCGAATATGTCATCTGTCACCTCAATGGTGCGGCTGAAATCAACATGACATTAACCGTTGCGCGTGGCCGTGGCTATTCGCCGGCTGATAGTCGTCACAATCCCGAAGAAGAGACTCGCTCTATCGGACGTCTGCAGTTAGATGCTACTTACAGTCCGGTAAATCGCGTGTCATATGTGGTGGAAGCGGCTCGTGTAGAGCAGCGTACTGACCTCGACAAGCTGGTTCTGGATCTGGAAACCAACGGTACTATAGATCCTGAAGAGGCGATTCGTCGCGCAGCGACTATCTTGCAGCAGCAGTTGGCTGTATTTGTTGACCTTGAAAGTGAGCGTCTGGAAGAAGCTGCGGTTGAAGAAGACGAAGTTGATCCGATTCTGCTGCGTCCGGTCGACGACCTCGAGCTCACCGTTCGCTCAGCTAACTGCCTGAAGGCGGAAAATATTTACTACATCGGCGATCTCGTTCAGCGTACCGAAGTAGAGCTGCTGAAGACGCCTAACCTTGGCAAGAAGTCCCTGACTGAGATCAAGGACGTACTGGCCTCGCGTGGTTTGTCGCTTGGTATGCGTTTGGATAACTGGCCGCCCGCCAGTCTTAAGAATGATGATCGGGTACTGAGCGTTTAATCGCCAGTACTCGGTATCCCCAAGTTATTGTGCTGAGATAGCACTGAAGTAAAGGACAGGAAAATGCGCCATCGTCAAAGTGGACGTCAGTTAAACCGGAACAGCTCTCACCGTAAGGCGATGTTTCGCAATATGGCTACCTCGCTGGTAGAGCATGAGTTGATTAAGACTACTGTGCCCAAGGCTAAAGAATTGCGCCGAGTGGCAGAGCCCCTGATCACCTTGTCCAAGGTGGACAGTGTTGCTAATCGTCGTTTGGCGTTTGACCGGCTGCGCGACAAGGCGGCTGTAGGCAAGCTCTTTACTGAGCTGGGTCCGCGCTACCAGGAGCGTCCAGGTGGCTATATCCGTATCATGAAGTGCGGCTACCGTACCGGCGACAAAGCGCCTATGGCCTATGTCGAGCTGGTGGATCGTCCGCAGGTGGATATTGTCGAGGACGACGAGGATTAAGACCTTTGGGTCTTGAAAGAAGCCGGGCTTGCCCCGGCTTTTTTGTGCCTGTCTGTTTTCTAGGCAGCCTTCTCTTTAGACGATCTCGCTTTAGCGGCGACTAGAACCGGCTTGAGGAACTGTCCGGTATAAGAGCCAGCGACTTCGCCGACTTGCTCAGGGGTGCCGGTGGCAATGATCTCGCCACCACCACTGCCGCCTTCAGGTCCCAGATCGACGATCCAGTCAGCGGTTTTGATCACATCCAGGTTGTGCTCGATAATAATCATGGTGTTGCCTTGGTCTCTTAGGCGATGCAGGACTGCGAGCAGTTGTTTGATGTCCTCGAAATGTAACCCGGTGGTGGGCTCGTCCAAAATGTACAGAGTCTTTCCGGTATCGCGTTTTGAAAGCTCGCGGGACAATTTCACCCGCTGTGCCTCACCCCCGGATAAGGTGGTGGCGGACTGGCCTAGTCGTACGTAGGTAAGGCCAACGTCCATCAGTGTTTGCAGTTTTTTGGCGATAGCGGGTACCGGTTCGAAGAATTCCAGCGCGTTCTCAACCGTCATATCCAGCACTTCGTGAATATTCCTGCCCTTATACAGTATTTCCAGTGTCTCGCGGTTGTACCGCTTGCCCTTGCAGACATCGCAAGGCACATAAATATCTGGCAGAAAATGCATCTCTACTTTGGTGACACCATCACCCTGACAGGCTTCACAGCGGCCGCCTTTGACGTTGAAACTGAAGCGACCGGGTTTATAGCCGCGGGAACGGGCTTCTTGTGTACCCGCGAACAAGTCTCTTATCGAGGTAAAGATGCCAGTATAGGTGGCTGGATTAGAGCGCGGTGTGCGGCCAATAGGACTTTGGTCGATATCGATGCATTTGTCGACATGCTCCAGTCCCTTGATCGCTTTGTGCGGCGCTGCCGTGAGCGTAGTAGCACCATTTAATTCAGTAGCGGCCAGTGGATATAGGGTCGCGTTAATCAACGTCGACTTGCCGCTGCCAGAGACCCCGGTGATGCAGGTCATCAGACCCACCGGAATCTGTAGGTCGACTCCTTGTAAGTTGTTGCCAGTGGCACCTTTAAGCTGCAGCAACTTTTTCTTGTCGAAGGGGTTACGCTGGGTTGGCACTTCGATGCGGCGCCTGCCTGAGAGGTAGGCACCTGTCAAAGAGTCCGGGTTGGCGACAATGGCCTTGTAGTCACCCTGCGCCACGATTTCTCCGCCGCGAATGCCAGCGCCCGGGCCGATGTCGATGACGTGATCGGCGCTGCGAATGGCGTCTTCATCGTGCTCAACGACCAATACCGTATTACCCAGGTCGCGCAGATGCGTCAGTGTACGTAAAAGCCGTGAATTATCGCGTTGATGCAGACCGATGGAGGGTTCATCAAGGATGTACATCACCCCGACCAGTCCCGCACCGATTTGTGAAGCCAGACGAATACGTTGTGCTTCACCGCCAGACAGAGTTTCGGCGCTGCGGTTCAGGGTTAGGTAATTCAGCCCCACATCCACCAGAAAGCGATAACGGGCGCGCAGTTCCTTGAGAATCTTGTCGGCGATCTCACCCTTGCGTCCGGTTAGTGCCAGATTGTCAAAGTAGTCCTGCGCTTCGCCAACCGGCAGCGTAGTGATGCTGGGCAGGGTGCGACCATCTACCAGCACGTGGCGGGCATCGCGACAGAGGCGGGTACCGTTGCAATCGGGGCAGTGCTGGGTGCTGATGAATCGAGTTAACTCCTCGCGCACCGACTGTGATTCAGTGTCGCGGTATCTGCGCTCCATATTGGGCAGAATGCCTTCAAACGCGTGGGTGCGCTGGAACACGTCGCCCCGATCATTGATGTAGGAAAAACAGATTTCCTCTTTGCCACTACCGTGGAGGATCACCTGCTGGTTCTGTTTGGATAGCTTTTCAAACGGGCTGTCGATATCAAAACTATAATGCTCTGAAAGGGAGCGCAGCATATGAAAGTAGTAGACGTTGCGACGATCCCAACCCCGTATGGCGCCTTCGGCGACGCTAGACTCGGGGTGTTGGACGATGCGTTCTGCGTCAAAATACTGTTTAACCCCCAGACCGTCACAACCGTGGCAGGCACCTGCCGGGTTATTGAACGAGAACAATTTGGGTTCCAGTTCACTGATGCTGTGGCCGCATTTGGGGCAGGCGAACCGGGCGGAAAATAGAACTTCTTCACCGTCGCCGTCCATATAGCTTACGGCCGCTATTCCGTCCGTCAGCTGCAGCGCGGTTTCGAAGGATTCTGCCAGCCGTATACCGAGGTCAGGGCGCACTTTAAAACGGTCTACAACAACCTCAATAGTGTGTTTCTTTTTCTTGTCCAGTTCCGGGGTGTCGTCCAGGTCGGTGACAATGCCGTCGATTCGGGCACGCACAAAGCCGGAAGCGCGCAATTCGTCTAACACATGCAGGTGCTCACCCTTGCGTTCACGAATCACTGGGGCCAACAGCATTAATTTGCTGCCCTCGGTCATGCCAAGTACGGCGTCGACCATCTGACTGACGGTCTGCGCCTGCAGTGTAACGCCGTGGTCAGGGCACTGCGGGTCGCCAATGCGAGCGTACAACAGGCGTAGATAGTCATAGATCTCGGTAATAGTGCCCACGGTTGAGCGCGGGTTATGCGACGTCGACTTCTGCTCGATAGAGATGGCCGGTGACAGACCTTCGATATGATCGACGTCAGGCTTCTCCATCATGGACAGGAATTGGCGCGCGTAGGTGGATAGAGACTCCACGTAGCGGCGCTGACCCTCGGCGTAGAGAGTATCAAAAGCCAGTGATGATTTGCCCGAGCCGGACAGTCCGGTGATGACCACGAGTTTGTCGCGTGGAATGTCCAGATCGATGTTCTTCAGGTTGTGGGTGCGTGCCCCACGGACTTGAATAGTGTCCATAGTGATAATGCCAACGCCAAACAGGAAAGTATAAGTCGCCAGCTTGTGTATAGGCAAAGCCGAAGCGGGTTTATTTAGGGTTGTTTATGCTTTTGTCCGGTTACTGTGTCGGTCGGGGTGAGTCTGACAGTCGAAGCTGTTACTATTCGCGCCCCTATATTTGTCATCCGTCGGTCTGTTTGCTGTGATTACCAAAAACCCCATGACGCCTCTGGAGCGTCGCACTGTGGCGGCGCTGGCCGGGCTATATAGCTTCCGTATGCTGGGTTTGTTCATGGTGTTGCCGCTGCTGGCGCTGTATAGCGATAGTTTCAGCGCTAGCACGCCGCTGCTGATTGGGGTGGCGTTGGGTGCCTATGGCTTGGCGCAAGCTGTGCTGCAGATTCCATTCGGCCTGGTATCGGACCGTATCGGACGCCGTCCGGTCATTGTCTTTGGACTGGTACTGTTTGGAATTGGCAGTATTGTGGCCGCCCAGGCCGATAGTATTTATGGTTTGATCGGCGGACGCCTGATACAGGGCGCCGGTGCCATTGCGAGCACGGTGATGGCGCTGGTCGCTGACAGTACCAGCGACGAACAACGTACCAAGGCCATGGCGCTAGTGGGGATCAGTATTGGTGCTTCTTTCGCGGTCGCCCTGATAGTGGGCCCGTTGTTGGCAGGTTTTGGCGGTATTGCGGTGGTATTTTACGTCACTGCGGGGCTCGCGCTGCTGGGCATAGTGATTGTCTGCACAATCGTGCCGGTGCCGACCCAGATCAAAACCCAGCACCGGGAGGCCGGGGCAGTGCCGGCACTACTGATGCGCAGTATCGTCGACCGACGATTGGCACGGTTGAATTTCAGTGTGTTTGCCCTGCACTTTATTCTGATGGCGGGCTTTGTGGTGTTGCCGCTGGTGCTGGAGAACAATCTGCAGGTGGCATCTGAGCGGCACTGGCTGGTTTACCTGCCCACCTTGTTACTGTCGGTGCTGGGAATGCTGCCTTTAATGCTACTGGCAGAACGCTATGGGCGTCTGAAGCAGGCCTTTATGTTGGCGGTGGTCGGCGTCGGCTTGTCGCAGTTGATGTTCGCCCTTAATGGTAACGCCTGGTTAGTTTATCTGGCTTTGCTGCTGTTTTTTGTCGGCTTTAATTATCTCGAGGCCACGCTGCCTTCTTTGATCAGTAAAACCGTTTATGCAGGCGGTAAGGGCACGGCGTTGGGTGTTTATTCCAGCAGTCAGTTTCTGGGCGCTTTTGCCGGCGGAGTAACCGGAGGCTGGGCGCTGCAGACTTTTGGCCAGAGTGGGGTGTTTGTGGTTTGCGCTCTGGTTGTAGGGCTCTGGTTACTGGTGGCGCTGCGGCTACAGCCGCCACGCAACCTGGCTAATATTGTGGTCGAGTTTCCGGCCGACGAGGAGCGCTGGCTGGACAGGGTCAGCCAGCTGCGACAGGCAGCGGGCGTGGCCGAAGTGCTGTTGATTAGCGATACTCGGACTATTTATCTGAAGGTTGATGAGACCGAGTTTGACCACGATTTGGTGGCGGGGCTCACAGTCTAGCGTCGCAGTGCCGCTGAACCTGGCCACATTGGCCATTTTTGATGGCAAGCTCTGCTTGTCGCTGGGGCACACCTGAACTAACTTTAGTACGACATTCACACGTTGATACAGGGAAGTAGATGCGTGATTTTATCTCCAGAGCGGCCCGCCTGTGGCTGCGGCATTGGCGCCCACTATATCTGCGCCTGCCATTACTGCCACCGGCCTTCTTTTGCATGATCCTCGGGTATGAGGTCTGTAATTGGATTAACGTGACCCTGGGCGCTCCGCGCTGGTGGAGCATTCCCGTCGCGACCCATTGGGACTGGGAGATACCCTTTCTGCCGGGCAGTCTGCCGCTGTACCTGTCTTTCATCAGTTTTTACTTTCTGCCCAAAGCGTTGCTGCGCGAGCCCTACAGGAATGAGGCCTACTACGCAGCCATGCATCAGGCCCTGCAGTTGACCACATTGGTCTCCTGTGTAATTTTTCTGCTCGCGCCAACTCCGGTTGAACTCCGCGTGCAGGCACTGACAGCGCTAGACAGCGCGCATTTGCCCCATTGGTTGCGGGCAGGTTGTGAGGGCTTGTTTGCCATTGACGGTGAATATAACGCCTGGCCCAGTCTGCATGTATCACAGCCCTTGCTGATTATGCTGGCGGTACAGCAGTTGCGCCTGTTCTCGCCGTTGCTGCGCCGTCTGTTGTGGCTGCACTGGGGGCTGATGGCGCTTAGCGTGCTGACGATGAAGCAACACTATCTATGGGATGTCTTCACGGCTGTCCTGCTGGCGGTAACCTACTGGCTAGTTTGGCTCAGTCCACGCCTGCGAGCGGCGGTAGTGCCGACGCGCCCGCAGATGGCACTGGGACTCTGATATGAGATGCCAGCCTCGACAGGCTTTACTGTTGGCGGTCGCCTACTGCGGTCCGCTGCAGGCAGATTTGCCGCTCAGTGTCGATGATCTGTTCACCGCCCATCACCGCTATCGGCTTGAAGCAGGAATTGATTATAGTAACCAAGAGTACTCGGCCCCAGGTGCTGGCTACGCGCAGAGTACCGATGTCGCGGTGGCCAGTCTCGGTCTGCGCTACGGTTTGACCGCCCGTACTGAACTCTTCACCCGGGTTTATGGTTACTACTCGCAGGCGCGCACGCAAAATGACCAGGGGCTGCAAGTTGATGCCAACACGGATTGGAACCGGGTCGTCGCCGGTGCCAATATTCAGTTTTCCGCCGACAACACAACCCCTGCGCTACTGGGCTTTGCGGCCTTCGATCTGATTGAGAACCCGGCTGATTCTGCGCAGCAGTTGCGTTATGCGAGCAGCGCCAATATCGGCTTGACCACTTATCGCAGCATTGACCCCTTGTTACTGTCTGCGGTTGTCCGCTTCGACTACCGGTCTGACTACCAGCAGCAGGGGCTCAGCGTGGAGCCCGGACATAGTGTGGTAATCAGCCCGCAAACCGCCTTCGCCATCAATCATCTGGTTACCCTCACGGGAGGCCTGGAATGGGAGTGGCGGCAGGGAGTGCAGGTACAGGGCAGCCAGTTGACCCTGGACCGTTCGCGCACCAGCGTCTTGTTGGGCTTGGGCTACAATTGGTCAGAAGACGTGACGGTTAGCTTCAATGGTGAGTTTGCAGTGACCGACAGTGCCGGCGCCAGCATGAGTATCAATGTGGTGTATAGCTTTGATGATCGCCGCGGGCTGCAACGCAAACTTGATAGATCACCGTAAGCCCATCCAGGTAGCTTGGTAACTAGCAGGAGTGTTCTCTTATGTATTCTGTTATCGCTTTCTTTCCGATGTTTTTCGGTTGGCTGTGGCTCACCGAGCGGCGAGTACTCGCACTCGCCTCGGCGGTGCCTGCCATTCTTCTGGGTACCCTGATCGATCGGGTGCTGGAGCCTGACCCCGGTCCTTTGCTAGAGGAATTATTTTACAACACGATACCCATCGCCTTCGTCGTTGTGATCTCGATGCTGGTGCTGCCGCTGGCGCGACGACGGGGCTGGATAACGGATTCTGATATCGAGCGGCTATTTCGTAAGCGCCGTGGACAACCCAAGGGGCAGGATGCCCATCACAAGCAAGAGGAATGACACATGGATAGGTCAATCGGATATTTACTGGCAGCATCGCTGACTGTTTCAACTGCCCTGGCACACGCGGTACAGGAGGATAAGACACCTTCAGATCCCGTGTTGGCAGGCTTGCAATTACAGGATTTGTCGCCGGCAGAAATGGCGGCTACGGAGGGAGATTTAGTCAACTTCGGAGCGCTGTTCTGGAGCCTCGTGGGCGGAGCGGGCTTTGGTATTAGTAATGCGATAGAACAGCATCAGGAAACGGGGGAGGTTAACTTAGCTGAGGTAGCCTACGTTAGTGCGGGTGGTACCGCTGTAGCAGGCATCGGTATTGCTGCCGGTATGTCTGGCAGTGTAACGGCGATTGTGGTCGCTGGAGGGGTGAGTTTGGCAGTGACTACCGCCATGGCGTTTGCCGAAGAGCCGGTTACCTCGGTCGCGGTGCCTGTGCGCCCCACGCCGCTATTACCGCTCCAGCAGCAACCGCCGGTGAATTATGGTTTTGACCAGAGCCAGCTACCGCAGCCCGGGGCAATTTATGGGGCTGAAATATCCAGTGTGGCAGGTGCGGTTACGCTGGGGTGGGGTACGCCATTCCCGCAAGCTTATCCGCAAGTATGGGGTTTGAATGAAGTCAGTGCGGGTGCTGGCGAGGAGCATTACCAGTACTTTTAGGCGGCGACTATGCGCTCTATGACGTCTGCAAGTGCCGGGCAGTCAGCCGCCCGGCGCTGTTGCGAACTGCTGTGTATAGCGCTGCCCCTGCTACTGTATTGGTCTCCATCGGTTACCGCAGCCGCCAACTATGATGAATGGTTACGGCAGCAGCTGGGCGGGCCGGCGGCAGGCCCGTCGGTGTCTGCCGCTGCCACTATCGTTAGTGCGGACACTGTCTTATCGCAGCGAGCTGTCGGCTTTGCCGATCCTGTGACGGGGGCGCCTGCGCAGGCAGCGACTTCGGCTTATCGCATCAGCTCGATCACCAAATTGTTTACGGCTGTGGCTCTGGCGCAGTTGTTGGCAAGCGGGCAGATCGAATCTTTGCAGGACCCGGTCAATCGCTACTTGCATGACATCCAACTGTCACCCAACGCGGGGCGGGAGGTCACCATCGAACATCTGGTTACTCACACCGCGGGATTCGATTACTGGCAGTACGGGTTGTACACCCGCGAGAAAAGTTTGGCTGGCGGGCGCCAGCTTGGTGCGGCTGATGTCTTACCTCTGCTACCGCCTTATGTGCGGCCTGCGGGGCAATGGGCGGTGTACTCTAATACAGGTGGTGCCCTGCTTGGCTTGTTGGTTGAGCAGGTCAGCGGACTGTCCCTGGGAGACTATCTGAGGACTCAATTGTTTACCCCACTTGGAATGCAGTCGACGCGTCTGCAGGGCTCAGGGCCGAGCGTGGAGCTGGCCCACAGTTACTATCTGTTGGTGGGAGGTGGGGGTTTATTGGCACAGCCGTTGAGGGCCTATAGCCCGTTCATGGCGCTCTCTATGGGAGCGGTGTCCAGCGCCGCAGATATGGGTCGCTTCATGCGCATGTTGCTGCGCGGTGGGGAATTGGACGGTACACGCGTACTCAGTTCTGCCGCGGTTGAGCAACTGCTGCAACTGCGATTTCGTAACCACCCCGCGGCCAACGGCTATGGGATTCTCTTTGATATCGCCCAACAGACGCCCACCATTAGTCTGTATATGCACAACGGCGCGACAGCCGGCTTCAACGCGCACTTGCTGTTGGCTCCGCAGCATGATTTGGCCATGTTTGCGGTAGTTGCTGGTAGCAGGGCCGGCGTTGAAGGTGCGCAGCAGGCGTCGCCGCAGCTACTGAGTGCTCCGGGTTTGTTGGCTCGATTTGTCCGTGAATGGGTTGCTCCCTATCACTTTCCGAGAGTCGTGAGTTTGCCCCACACGCTAGTACCGGAGGGTGACTATATAACTCAAAAGCGCGCGCTGCGGTCGCCAGAGGCATTATTCGATCTGGTGCGTCCACCGCAGCAGATTCAGGTGCGCTCTGTGGCAGGGCAGTATGTTAGTAACGGCCGGCCCGCCACCGAGGTAGCACCCGGTGTCTACTTGGCCGAAGGTCCCTATGCCTACCGGGAAATGTTTTCCCGCCATGCTGGCGAGCCGGTTATGACTGTCTACGGTTCCAATGTGCTGACCCGGATGGTCTGGTGGCAGCAGCCTATGTTGCTGCGTAATAGTCTTGTGGTTGCAGTTGGCCTATGTGGCACCGGCCTACTGGTATTGCTGCTGTTGTCCTGCGGGCTCAATCACCTTCAGTGCTGGCTGTGTCCGGCTGGTATCGGGTTACTGCTGGCCTGGCCGGCCTATGCGGCTGTGCAAGATGGGGGTTTGGCAGCGCTATTCTGGCAGTTGCAGGCATCGCAGCCTCTGCCGTTGCAGCTGGCTGTTACGTTGAGTCATCTGTGGCTGCTGTGGACCGGGCTCTGGTGGTTGGCGTTGACTCGGGTGCGGCGCAGTTGCGTTGTGGGGGCTTATTGGTTCCAGCGCGTCATCGCCCTGTTGGTTGGCAGCGCCAGCCTGATCTTACTGCTGGTTCTGTTCAATATTAACCTGCTGGGCCCTGATGCTTGGCGCTGGTGGCGCACGTGAAGCGGTTTATTTGGGGCTTTTTGTTGGCTATACTCGCGCCTGCTCAGGGCATGGCCTGGCTGGACGGGCAGGGTGCGATTCGGGGTTCATTACCGCTGCAGGATTGGCGCTCTCTGCGCGATCGCGGTGTCCATAAGCAGGATTTTGATTACTCCTGTGGCGCCGCATCTTTGGCAACGTTGCTGCAAGGCTACTTCGGTATTGAAACCTCCGAGCAGGCGTTGTTGCAGCGCCTGCCGCTGCATCAGGGGCGCACCTCGTTCGCAGATCTGGCGACTCTGGTGCGCGTCGACTATGGACTGCAGGCTGCCGGCTACGCGCTGAGCTTTGCCCAATTGCAGCAGTTGGCGCGTCCAGTGCTGCTCTACCTGAGTGTGCGTGGCCAGGATCACTTTTCGGTGCTGCGTGGAATCGATGCTAACGGTGCGGTCTGGCTGGCTGATCCGTCCTGGGGTAATCGGCTGTTGACCCGTACCCAATTTGAGGCCATCTGGTATACCCGGGCAGCAGCGTCCCATCCGGGGAAAATTCTATTGCTTGAACCGTCTACTGGCGGCTTTACAACCCGCAGCGACTATTATCAGAGTAGCCGACTGGCGCAAGAAATTCGGCGTGCCGATTGCCAATTTTGTAGGGCTGGTGGTTAGTGCGCAGATATTGGGCTGCGCGCCTGCAGGAACCGAAATCTTATTCCCGAAGGCGTTTGGGGTGCCGAGGTGTACGGACTTTGCTGGCACATTAGTCGTTCCAGATGTCGCATTTGCAGTGCGGGGTTGCTATAGTTTTCTGCTAACACGAGAGAGGATAAGCGCATGGCGCGTGGAATCAATAAAGTCATACTGGTGGGCAATCTTGGCAATGATCCCGAAACCCGTTATATGCCTTCCGGGGGCGCGGTAACCAACATATCCATTGCCACTTCTGAGAGCTGGAAGGACAAACAGACCGGCCAGCAGCAGGAGCGTACCGAATGGCATCGGGTGGTGTTCTTCAACCGCTTGGCTGAGATCGCTGGTGAGTATCTGAAAAAGGGCTCCAAGGTCTATGTCGAGGGCTCGCTGCGTACCCGTAAGTGGCAGGATCAGTCTGGCCAGGACAAGTACAGCACCGAAATTGTAGCCGCAGAGCTGCAAATGCTGGATAGTCGCGCCGGTGGTCAGGGGCAGGGCGGCGGATACCCCGATGACGGTGGCTATTCGCAGGCACCCCAGCAAGGTCAGGCCCCGCAGCAGAATCGCGGCGGGCAGCAACAGCCGCCAGCGCAGGGTGCTCCCCAATCCGCTCCTCAATCCGCCCCCCAGTCTGCGCCAATGCAGGCGGCACCCGCACCCGCGGAAAACTTCGCCGAATTTGACGACGATATTCCGTTTTAAGTGTGCTCGCGGGAAATTCGCAATAGTGTCTGGCGCCCATAGGATTATGGGCTAATGCGAGTTCTCATCATTGGGGTCGATACCCCCATCGGCCGCGGCCTGAAGGAATTTTTTACAGCCCGCGAGCGTCAGTTTGTAGGCTTGCTGAAAGCCGATTGCCGCTGGAAAAGTGAGCGTCAGGCCAAAAAAGTGCTGCGCCGCAGTGCCTGCGATATGGCGATAGATTGCAGGCTGCAATCTGCAGCAGATGGCGGTATCAAGGTTCATGAAATCGATATCGACCGCACGCGCTGGCTGGCGTCTGCGAGTCGAGGCCTTAAGGCACCTTTTATGCATTTGTCCTGCGCCCGGGTGTTTTCTGGCAGTGCCCAGCGTCCCTACCGGGAAGCTGACCACCCCGATGGACACTCGACTATCGCCGAGTTCCTGGTTGAGGCCGAGCAGGAAGTTCGCGATAACTGCGAGGAGCACGTAATCCTGCGTCTGGGTCCGGTGTTCGCTCCCTATGGCATTAATGTGACGACTCATTTTTTGCGACAATTGGACGAGGGTGCGGTGCTCAGCCTCAGCCGGGAGTATCAAGGCTGCCCGATTCCGGTGGAAGACGCTACCCGGGTTATTTCTGGAATCATTGATCAGCTCAGCTGCGGCATGCAGCCTTGGGGCGTGTATCACTACTGCAGCCCTGATGTGACTAATTGCTTTGAGTTTGCTGAAGTGTTGCTGGCGGCAGCGTCGCAATACAGGGGTCTGGATTCAGGCCAGATACAAGAGCTGAGTGAGCCGGAACAGCCGTGCTTGCGTGAGCTCGATTGTAATCATATTCGCAACACTTTCGCGATCAAGCAGCAACCTTGGCGAGCTAATGTAGCGGCACACGTTGGAGAGTATTTCGCCACTAAGGATTCAGAGGAGCAGACACTTGGCAAAGGCAACTGACACGGTGGCGCAGCCACTGCATATCGCGGTGTTGACCGTATCTGATACCCGCACTGAAGCCGACGACACCTCCGGGGGGTATCTGGTTGAGTCACTGCAGGAGGCTACGCATGTATTGGCGGACAAGCAGATCGTCAAAGATGATATTTATCAGATTCGTGCGGTTATTTCGCGATGGATCGCCGATGCCGGCGTGGATGCGGTGCTGGTAACCGGTGGTACCGGCTTCTCCGGTCGCGACAGCACGCCTGAGGCGGTTGAGCCCTTGTTCGATAAGCGTATCGATGGCTACGGCGAAATTTTCCGCATGCTGTCGTGGCAGGAAATTGCATCATCCACGGTGCAGTCCCGCGCCGTCGGTGGGCTGGCCAATAACACGGTTATCTTTTGCATTCCGGGTTCGACCGGCGCTTGCCGCACGGCGTGGGACGGGATTCTCCGGGACCAGTTGGACAGCACTCACCGTCCCTGTAATTTTGTCGGTGTGCTGCGCACCCGCCAGCAACGCGAATCCTGATAGCCTATGTCTGGTTTGACCTCACTAGAAGATGCTCTGGCGTTATTACTGGAGGGCACAGTCCCGGTTGCCGAAGTCGAGCAGTTGGCGTTGGAGCACGCGCGGGGACGAGTGCTGGCAGAATCTGTTGATGCTGCGGTAGCGGTGCCTCTGGATGACAACAGCGCGATGGATGGTTATGCCTTGCGCAGCGTTGACTGCGCTGCGCCGCTGCAAGTGACTCAGCGTATCCCGGCAGGTTCGGTCGGTTCCTTAGTGAGCCCTGGTTGTGCAGCGCGCATATTTACCGGCGCGCCAATGCCGCCCGGTGCCGACTGTGTGGCCATGCAGGAAAATTGCGCGGTCGAGGGTGACACCCTGCAGGTGCTGCAAGCGGTGACTGCCGGTGAGAATGTGCGGCCGCGGGGACAGGACATACCCGAGGGTGCCGGCGTGCTGCCCGCGGGACGGCTGTTGGGCCCCGAAGATCTGGGCGTTCTGGCGTCAGTCGGATGTGCTCAGGTAGCGGTGCGGCGACAGCTACGAGTAGCAATT
This sequence comes from Candidatus Litorirhabdus singularis, assembly GCF_026262625.1. Lineage (GTDB taxonomy): Bacteria > Pseudomonadota > Gammaproteobacteria > Pseudomonadales > Halieaceae > Litorirhabdus > Litorirhabdus singularis. The sequence continues at coordinate 177,009 of NZ_SHNN01000001.1, read as the reverse complement.
TTATCGACCGGTGATGAGCTGGTGAATCCGGGTGCTGCGGAGTTGCGTTCAGGCCAGATCTACAACAGTAATCGTTTTACGCTGCGCGGCTTGCTGGAGCAACTGGGCTTTGTGGTTGTGGATCAGGGCATTGTCGCAGATACACCTGAGGCAACGGCGGCCGCACTGGAGCAAGCCAGCTCTTTAGCGGATTGTGTTATCACCACCGGCGGGGTTTCAGTCGGTGAAGAAGATCATGTGCGCAAGCAAGTGGAGCGACTGGGTAAACTGGAGCTGTGGAAGTTGCGCATCAAGCCGGGTAAGCCGCTGGCTTATGGTCGCATTGGAGGCAGCGCCTTTTTTGGCTTACCGGGCAATCCGGCGGCTGTTTTTGTCACCTTCATGCTAGTGGTCAAGCCCTGGTTGCAGGCCAGGCAGGGTGCGCAGGTTGAAGCGCCGCTGCCTTTGCAGGCTCAGGCCGACTTTGCCATTGGGCGCGCAGGGGGGCGACGCGAGTATCTGCGGGTCAGAGTAGAAGTGCGTGACGGGCAACTGGTAGCGACCCGACACCCGAACCAGAGTTCGGGTGTGTTGAGTTCCGCCAGCTGGGCTAATGCGCTGGCGGTTATCCCCGAGGACACAACCTTGCAGCAGGGTGATCCGGTGACCGTTTTGTTACTCGATCAGCTAAAGCGCTGAAATACCAGCGAGGCGTTGGTGCCGCCGAAGCCAAAGCTGTTCGACATAACGCGCTGTAAGTTGGCATTGTCCTTACGTTCGATGGCAATGGGCATGCCGTCAGCTTCAGGGTCCAGGTTGTCGATATTGGCTGAAGCCGCGACGAAATCACCTTCCATCATCAGCAGTGAGTAGATTGCCTCTTGAACTCCCGCTGCGCCCAGTGAGTGTCCGGAGAGAGACTTGGTTGAACCTACCAGTGGCACGGTGCCGCCAGCGAAGGCTTCTTTCACTGCTTTAAGTTCCTGCATATCCCCGGCCGGCGTGCTGGTGCCGTGAGCATTGATGTAATCGATAGCGCCGTCGACAGTGGACATGGCCTGCTGCATGCAGCGCATCGCGCCTTCGCCAGAAGGGGATACCATGTCGTAGCCATCAGAGGTGGCCGCATAACCTACTAATTCAGCATAGATTGTGGCGCCTCGAGCCTGCGCATGCTCCAGCTCTTCGAGTACCAGCATGCCGCCGCCGCCGGCGATAACAAAGCCATCGCGGTCAGCGTCGTAAGCTCGAGAAGCCCGTTCAGGGGTGTCGTTGTACTGTGTGGATAAGGCGCCCATGGCGTCAAACAGGCAGCTGGTGGTCCAATGGCACTCTTCACCACCGCCGGCGAACACGATGTCCTGCTTGCCAAGTTGTATCTGCTCCATGCCGGCGCCGATGCAATGGGCACTGGTGGAACAGGCGGATGAAATCGAGTAATTCACGCCTTTGATTTTGAAGGGTGTTGCCAGACATGCAGAGACCGTGCTGCCCATGGTCTGAGTTACCCGGTAGGGTCCGACGCGACGCAGTCCGCGCTCACGCATGATGTCAGCGGCCTCTACCTGGTTGGCGGAAGAGCCGCCGCCAGAGCCGGCAATAATGCCAGTACGAACGTTGGAGATGTCGTCGTCATCAAGGCCAGACTCGGCAATCGCCTGCGCCATGGCAATATAGGCGTAAGCAGCAGCAGGGCCCATAAAGCGCAACTGCTTGCGATCGATATGCTCGCTCAGGTCTATATCCACTGAGCCGGCAACATGGCTGCGCATTCCAGCATCGACCTGGTCCTGTTGAAAGCTGATACCTGACTTTCCGTCATACAGCGACTGGCGCACACTCGATACATCTGTTCCCAGGCACGAAACCACGCCCCTACCGGTTACCACGACTCTTCGTGTCATATTAGTTACCTCAGAAGCCTTCAGTTGACTGGAACAGACCTACGCGCAGGTCCTTAGCGGTATAAATTTCTTTGCCGTCGACAGAGACGCTGCCATCGCCGATGCCCATGACCAGCTTGCGCTCGATCACTCTTTTCATCTCGATGTTGTAAACGACCTTTTTGGCAGTAGGAAGAATCTGACCGGTGAACTTGACCTCACCGCAACCCAGGGCGCGTCCACGTCCAGGATTACCACGCCAGCCCAGGAAGAAACCGACAATTTGCCACATGGCGTCCAGTCCCAGACAACCGGGCATGACCGGGTCGCCGCGAAAGTGGCAGTCAAAAAACCACAGCTCCGGATTGATGTCCAGCTCTGCGATGATTTGGCCTTTGCCGGCTTCGCCGCCGTCTGAGTTGATGGTGGTGATACGATCCATCATCAACATATTATCGATGGGAAGGCGCGCATTACCCGGGCCAAACAGTTCGCCCAGGCCGCAGGCAATCAACTCGTCTTTGTTATATGAATTCTGTGCAGTCATTAATAATCCCATCAGGTTGTGAGAGGCGTCACATTCTAGTGCCTGGAGTAAGCATGTCCAGTGTGAACTGTTCTGGTAGTTTGCTATTCTGGCGACCCATTATGAGGTAGCTTCCGTCTATTGTATGTCAGCTGCGCTCTCTACAGAAGTAAGGAAATGTATGCTCAAACCAGTTTTGCTGTCGGGCGGCGTTGGCAGTCGATTATGGCCCGTGTCTCGTGAAGCCTATCCCAAGCAGTTTCTGCCGCTTGCGAGTGATAACTCGATGCTGGTTGACACCCTTCAGCGGTTGGCAGATTTGTCGGCCAGTGCGCCAGTGGTTGTCTGCAATGAAGAGCATCGCTTTATTGTTGCAGAGCAATTGCGCAGCCTGGGTGCAGCCGATGCCGATATTGTACTGGAGCCGGTGGGACGTAATACGGCGCCAGCGGTGGCCGTTGCCGCGTTGCAGGCGCTGCAGTCAGACCCGGAGGCAGTGTTGCTGGTGCTGCCTGCTGATCACCTGATCACCGATGTGGAGGCCTTTGTGGCTGCGGTACAGCTGGCGTTGCCGGTTGCAGCCGCGGGCAAACTTGTGACTTTTGGCGTGGTTCCTACAGAGCCTGAAACCGGATATGGCTATATTCGCAAAGGCGAGAGCCTGCCAGGCGGAGCATCTGCGATTGATCGGTTTGTGGAGAAACCCGATGCCGAGACTGCACAGACATATTTAGCGAGTGGCGAGTACCTGTGGAACAGCGGTATGTTTTTGCTGGGTGCGCAGGATTATCTTGATGAGCTTGAGCAATTTGCACCTGAAATGCTCAGCGCCTGTCGTACGGCGCTAGAGCTGTCCGGCAATGATCTGGACTTTGTTCGTCTGGATCAGGCCGCCTTTGCAGCCTGTCCCAGTGATTCTATTGACTATGCGGTTATGGAGAAGACCAGCCGCGGCGCTGTGATTGCGCTGGACTGTGGATGGAGCGATGTCGGTGCCTGGTCCGCGCTTTGGGAGGTTGGCGAGCGCGATGCTGATGGCAACGTGATACAGGGTGACGTGCTGATAGATAATTGCCACAACAACTATTTGCGCAGCGAGTCGCGGCTACTGGCCGCCACCGGGGTTGATGACCTGGTCGTGGTTGATACGACCGATGCGGTGCTGATCGCCAATCGACATAACGTGCAAGACGTTAAAAATCTTGTGACTGCTTTGAGGAGCCAGAAGCGCAGTGAGGTGACTCTGCATGCACGCGTGTTTCGGCCCTGGGGTTCCTATGAATCACTGATTAGCAGTGATCGCTTTCAGGTCAAGCGTATTGTGGTTGATCCCGGTCAAAAGCTGTCTTTGCAAAAGCACCATCATCGTGCCGAACACTGGATTGTGGTAAACGGCACCGCGGAAGTTACCTGCGAAGACAAAGTGTTTGTGCTTGCCGAAGATGAATCGACCTATATTCCGCTGGGACACAAACACCGGCTCGCCAACCCGGGAAGAATCCCGCTGGAGCTGATCGAAGTGCAGTCCGGTAGCTATTTGGGCGAAGACGATATTGTGCGCTATGAAGATGTTTACGGCCGCAGCGACGGTTAAACGAATTGCTAAAATTTTGCCAATAAGGACTGAGTGATGATAAAGAAATGCCTTTTTCCCGTTGCGGGATATGGAACCCGATTTCTGCCGGCGACCAAGAGCATGCCCAAGGAAATGCTGCCGGTGGTCAACAAGCCGCTGGTTCAGTACGGGGTTGAGGAGGCCATCGAAGCGGGCATGAATACCATCTCCTTTGTGACTGGCCGCGGTAAGCGCGCCATTACGGACCACTTTGATATCAGCTATGAGTTGGAACATCAGATTGCTGGTACTGGCAAGGAAGCGTATCTCGACAGTATTCGAGACGTGCTCGATGAGGGTGTGTTCACCATGGTCCGGCAGCGCGAGATGAAAGGCCTTGGCCACGCCATCCTGACGGGAGAGCCGCTGATTGGCAATGAGCCATTTGGCGTGGTGCTATCAGATGACTTGTGCTTCAACGAGGATGGCGATGGTGTGCTCCGGCAGATGACCGCACTCTATAAGCAGTTTCGTTGCAGTATCGTCGCGATTCAGGAAGTGCCCCCGGAAGAGACCCATAAATATGGTGTGATCGCTGGTGTGGCTCTCAAAGATGGCCTGTATCGTGTCGACGATATGGTGGAGAAGCCAAAACCTGAAGATGCGCCTTCGAATCTGGCTATTATTGGTCGTTATATTCTTACCCCGGACATCTTCGATATTCTTCGCGCCACGCCTCCGGGCAAGAATGGCGAAGTACAAATTACAGATGCGCTGCTGCAACAGGCCAAGACGGGTTGCGTTATGGCATACAAATTCAAAGGTCGGCGTTTTGATTGTGGTAGTGTTCCCGGCTTTGTGGAGGCCACCAATTACGTCTACGAAAACATTTATTCGGAGCCATCTTAATGGAACTTACTTGTTTCAAAGCCTATGACGTACGTGGTCGCATTCCTGACCAGCTCAACGAAGATGTGGCCTACCGTATTGGGCGCGCTTTTGCGCAGGTGATCAAGCCGCGTCATGTCGTGGTAGGTCACGATATTCGGCTCACCAGTGAAGAAATTAAGGCGGCGTTGGTCAATGGCTTGCGCGACGAGGGGGTGGATGTTTTTGATATTGGCCGCTGTGGCACTGAAGAAATCTACTTCGCGACTTCGCATGCCAAGATGGATGGCGGCATTGTCGTGACTGCCAGTCACAACCCCAAAGATTACAACGGCATGAAATTTGTGCGCACGGGCTCGGAGCCTATTAGTGGTGACAGTGGCTTGCTGGACATTAAGGCGCTGGCAGAGGCTAATGACTTTGGTGCGGCGCTTGAGCGTGGCGATTATCAGCCGCTGGATACGGGTGCGGCTTACATAGATCACCTTTTATCCTACGTCGATGTGGCAGCATTGCGACCGCTAAAGTTAGTCGTTAATGCGGGTAATGGCGGCGCCGGTGATGTTATAGACAGAATCGAAGCAAGCCTGCCGTTCGAGTTTATCAAACTCCATCATGAGCCTGACGGTAACTTTCCTCACGGCGTTCCCAACCCGCTATTAGAGGAAAACCGGGCGCCGACGATTGCGGCTGTGCGAGAACATAATGCCGATCTCGGTATTGCCTGGGATGGTGATTTTGATCGCTGTTTTTTCTTCGATGCGCAGGGTAATTTCATTGAAGGTTATTACCTGGTGGGTCTACTGGCCGAAGCATTTTTGCGCCGCAATCCCGGTGCCAGCGTGGTGCATGACCCGCGGTTGACCTGGAACACAGAAGACATTGTCAGCGGCCTTGGCGGCACCCCGATTCAAAGCAAGACCGGGCACGCGTTTATCAAAGAGCGTATGCGCAAAGAGAATGCTGTCTATGGTGGCGAGATGAGCGCGCACCACTATTTTCGCGATTTTGCTTTCTGCGATAGTGGCATGATCCCCTGGCTACTGGTGGCGGGGCTCATTTGTGAGCGTGGCCAATCGCTGGCGCAGATGGTGGAGGAGCGTATGCAGGCGTATCCCTGCAGTGGTGAAATTAATCGTGAAATTGCCGATCCAGCCAGTGTGCTGGCAAAGGCCGAAGCCCACTATGCGGACAGTGCCGAGAGCGTCGATCATACCGACGGTTTGAGCATGACCTTCGCTGAGTGGCGCTTTAATCTGCGTATGTCTAACACCGAACCGGTGGTGCGCCTCAATGTCGAAACCCGCGCTGACGAAGCGTTGATGAAGGCGAAAACCGAGGAGTTGCTGGCGATGATGGCCAGCTAGGGCTGTTGCCAGCGCTCTAATAGCGCCTGCGCCGCCGTATCCAGCGCGCCTGAGGAAGTGCCACCCTGCATCGCCTCAGACACGTTGGCGCTCAATTCCTTACCGAGCTCTACACCCCATTGATCAAAAGCATTGATTTGCCATAGGTGGCCGCTGCAAAACGTTTTGTGTTCATACAAAGCGATCAGTGCGCCCAAAGCGTGGGGTGTCAACTGCTGACAGGTCAAGGTACTGCAGGACCGATTGCCTGGTATTACCAGATGCGGCGCCAGTACTTTGGCTTCATCTTGTGGCGTTCCCCGTTGTATTAGTGAGTCTTCCGAGGCCTGCAAGTCACGCCCCTGGGTAAGTGCCTGACCCTGCGCTATGCAGTGTGCAACCAGGCGTCGATGACGGTCCTTGTCGTCACTGTGACTGGTCAGCGGCAGGATGAAATCTACCGGGCACAGGAGCGTGCCTTGATGCAGTAGCTGATGGAACGAGTGTTGTCCGTTGCTACCCTCTTCTCCCCACAACACCGGCGCGGTGGCGTAGCCTACTGTTGTGCCATCGTTGGTGACACGCTTGCCGTTGCTTTCCATGGACAGCTGCTGCAGGAATGCGGGAAGTCGGCCCAAATGATGGTCGTATGGAATCACTGCCTGATTACTGCCACCCTGATAATTGACCGACCAGAGCTCCAATAAGCTCATAATGATCGGCATGTTGTCGGCCGCAGGCGTATTTCTAAAATGCTCATCCATGGCTTGGGCACCAGCCAGTAGCTGCTTGAAACCGGCATTGCCAATAGCAAAGGCGATACTCCAGCCAACGGCAGACCACAGCGAATAGCGACCGCCGACCCAGTTCCATAGTGGCAGCACGTTGTCGGCGGGAATGCCAAATTCCGCAACCGCGTCAAGATTGGTGCTGACTGCCAGAAAGTGTTGCGCCACGGCGCTTGGGTCGGGAGCAGCTGCCAGTAGCCAGCGCCGAGCGGCGGCAGCATTCTGCAGTGTCTCTTCAGTGCTAAAGGTCTTGGAGCAAATGATGAACAGCGTGGTCGCTGGATTCAATGTGCTCAGCGTGGTGTCAAGATCAGCAGGATCGATATTAGCGCAGAAGTGCACCTGTAGCTGCTGGTGGTAGGGAGTTAATGCCTGTACCACCATGCGCGGACCAAGGTCCGAACCGCCGATGCCAATGTTGACGATGTCGGTCATAGGTTGGTCTTCAAAGCCGCGGTGCTGCCCGCTATTGACCGCGTCGACCCAAGCTTGTTGATCCTGCAGGCATTGCTGTATCTCTGCAAATTCTGTGGTTAGCCCTGATGGTGGAGTCTGGGCGCGCAACAGAGTATGCAACACGGCGCGTTGCTCAGTGTGGTTAATACTGGCGCCCTCGAACATCGCCTCGCGGGCACTGGCCAGGTCCGTCTCAGCCACCAGCGCAATCAGGGCCTCACGGGCGGGTACATCCAGTAACTGACGCGAGTAGTCGAGATCTATCCCGGCGGCGTGACAATGAAAGTCCGCGGGTCGGCCCCGGTCAGCGCTGAGTAACTCACTGACCTGTAACTGTTCATGGCGTTTGGCGTGTGCGCGCAGTGCTGTATTGCTGGGCCAGGGGAGATCAGTTGTTGTCATAGTTATCGCTCTCAGTTTAGCAATGCAGGCAATGTTAGCTGGTGCGGCGGGTGGCGAGGCGGGCAATTTCTGCCATCGCATCGCGGCTCGGGTTTTGCGGTAGTACCTGGAGAGCGTCCAGTGCCAACTGTTGGTAGTCAGCGGCAACTTTGCCGGCGTACTCCAGGGCGCCACAGTCATTAACAGCGACCATAATGGCATCGATATTTTCACTGGTTTTGGCGCGTATGGCATGCTGTACCAACCTGCGCTGCGTCTCGTTGCCGGTGGTGAGGACATGTATTAGCGGCAGTGTGGGCTTACCCTCACTGAGATCATCGCCGACGTTCTTGCCCATTTCTGCGGGGTCGCCGGTATAGTCCAATACGTCGTCAAAAATCTGGAACGCAATACCGGTGTTGAGACCAAACTGTTTAAGAGCCTCCAGAACCGGTTCGGACTGCTGCGTGATCACGCCGGCGCCGTAGCAGGCGGAGGCAAACAAGATAGCGGTCTTGCGCGTAATCACTTCCATATACTGTGCCTCGGTGGTATCCGGGTCACCCGCGCGCACCAGTTGCAGTACCTCGCCAGCGGCTATGGTATTGGTAGTCGCGGCCATATCGCGCATGATGGCCATGTCGCCGAGTTCGACCAACAGTTGAAATGCGCGGGTATAGAGAAAGTCGCCGACCAATACGCTGGACGCGTTGCCAAATTCGGCGTTGGCGGTAGGGCGGCCACGTCGCAGGGCGGACAGATCTACCACGTCATCGTGGAGTAGCGTGGCGGTGTGAATAAACTCTATCACCGCCGCGAACATTGCCGTTGAATTGGCGCTGGCAGGTATTGAATTCTGCACCGGCCCCGCGCACTTTGCGGCCAGTAGCGCTAACAGGGGGCGTAGTCGTTTGCCTCCGGCGTCGACAATGTAATGGCCGATATTTTCTACCAGGTCGACGTCGGATTGCAGATTCTCAACGATGAGGCGGTCGACTGCCTCCAGTTCTTCGATTACAGGTTGGCGGATATCTAACATATTGGGCGTTTTAACGGCATCTTCAGTGTATTTAAGGAGGCGTCAGGGATGCTAGGGGTTGGTCATGTTGGTGTCAATGGGCGCGCTCGACGGCAGTCCCGTAAGTCCTTGTAAGTAGGGAAATAAACCTTGCCTGCGAAGGGTGATTTCAGTACAATCGCCGCCCTCGACCCGACTGTGCTTTGGCAGTGGGTCTTTTTTGAGTGCCACGCTCTGCCCCCTTGGCCTTTGTCAGGGGTCTGAAACCAGTCGCGAGCGGGCGAACTTGATGGAGTTAGACTATGTACGCAGTTATAGAAAGCGGTGGTAAGCAGCACCGTGTGATTGAGGGTGAAACGCTCAAGCTGGAAAAAATTGAAGCCGCAACCGGCGACAACATAGATTTTGACAAGGTGTTGTTGGTTGGCGAAGGTGAAGACATTCGTATTGGTAAGCCACTTGTCGAGGGTGGCAAGGTCACCGCAGAGGTGGTCGCCCATGGTCGTCACAAGAAAGTAACCATCATTAAATTCAACCGTCGTAAGCACTATCGTAAGCAGGCGGGACATCGCCAGTGGTACACGGAAGTCCGGATTACCGGTATAAGCGGCTAACAGGAGATAAGTTATGGCTCACAAGAAAGCAGGTGGTAGTACTCGTAACGGTCGCGATTCAGAAGCTAAACGCCTCGGTGTAAAGCGCTTCGGTGGCGAAGTCGTGAAATCTGGCAACATTATTGTACGGCAGCGCGGTACGCGCTTTCACGCAGGTGACAATGTCGGTTGTGGTAAGGACCATACTTTGTTTGCGACAGCGCCAGGCAAAGTAGAGTTCATCACCCGCGGCCCCAACAATCGGAAGTTTGTGCAGGTCACTAGCGCCTGATCCGGTTCGCGCCAGAACTCTGAAAAGGCCTCGTCCACGGACGGGGCTTTTTTTTGGCTGCGCCAAGCTGCTATGGGCCTTTACCAGCGCCGGCTAATATTGTCGGTTACTATTGTCAGTTATTGCCACCTGATACTCTCAGCAGGTCAAACTGGAGTAATATGTTCCGCAAGGACAAGTGAATCATGAAGTTTGTAGATGAAGCGACAATCACGGTACAGGCGGGTAAAGGCGGCAATGGCTGCCTAAGCTTCCGCCGCGAAAAGTACATTGCCAAAGGCGGCCCCGACGGCGGTGACGGCGGTGACGGCGGCAGTGTGCTGTTGGAGGCCGATGATTCCATGAACACTATGGTCGACTATCGCTTCAAGCGACACTATCCGGCGGAAAACGGCGAGGGTGGCCGCGGCAAGAATATGACCGGCCAGGGCGGGGAGGATCTGGTTCTGAAAGTGCCGATCGGTACCACCGTGCTGGATTTGGACAGTGATGAAATACTGGGTGACTTATCGGTGGCTGGTCAGCAATTGATGGTGGCCCGCGGTGGCTGGCACGGTTTGGGCAATACGCGTTTCAAGTCCAGCACTAATCGCGCCCCACGTCAGACCTCGCCAGGCAGTGAGGGAGAGCAGCGAACCCTGAAGCTGGAGCTTAAGGTACTCGCTGACATTGGACTGCTCGGTTTGCCCAATGCCGGAAAATCTACTTTTATTCGCGCCGTATCTGCAGCCCGCCCCAAGGTGGCCGACTACCCCTTTACCACGTTGGTTCCCAATTTAGGCGTGGTCAAGGTGCAGGCTCACCGCAGTTTTGTGGTTGCCGATATCCCCGGTCTTATCGAGGGCGCATCCGAGGGCGCAGGTTTGGGTGTGCGCTTTCTGCGCCACCTGACGCGTAATCGCGTTTTGTTGCATCTGGTTGATATGGAGCCGGTCGACGGCAGTTCACCGGCCGAGGCGGCTGCAACTATTGTTGCCGAACTGGAGCGCTTCAGCCCGGCTCTGGAGCAACGCGAGCGTTGGTTAATTCTTAATAAGATAGACTTGCTGGATGCGGAAACTCTGGCTGAGCGGCGCCAGCAGGTAATAGACGCCCTGGACTGGCAAGGTCCGGTATATGAAATTTCTGCGATCAGCGGGGAGGGTACCCAGCTGCTCTGTCAGGACCTGATGGTGCATCTGGAACAGCGTCGTGAGATTGAGATTGCCGATCCCGAGGCCGCAGCAGCAGAGCAGGAACACCAAAACCGAATGCAGCAGGAGGCTCGCGATCGAATTGATGAGTTGCGTCTTACTCGCCGCGCTGAGCGCGAGCAAGAACAGGCCGATGATGAAGCTGATGACGACGATGACGAACTTGATGTAGAAGTAGAGTATGTCCCTTGAGCTGACATCGCGAGCAGAGTTTGCCGGGGCCAAACGCTGGGTGGTCAAGGTGGGCAGTGCCCTGCTGACGGACGCTGGCCGTGGCCTGGATCGGCAACTGATTGCCGCCATGGTGGCGCAACTGGCCGCGCTCAGGCAGGAGGGGCGCGAGGTGGTGCTGGTGTCCAGTGGTGCGGTAGCAGCAGGCATGGTGCGACTAGGCTGGAGCCAGCGCCCGCATGCCTTACATGAGCTGCAGGCGGCCGCCGCGGTGGGGCAAATGAGCCTGGTACAGACCTACGAGTCGGCCTTTCAACAATACAGTATGCACACGGCTCAGGTATTGCTGGGTCATGACGATATATCTGCCAGGGACCGGTACCTGAACGCTCGCAGTACCCTGACGACGCTGCTTGAGCTTGGTGTGGTGCCCGTCGTTAATGAGAACGATACCGTGGTTACCGACGAGATTCGCTTCGGTGATAACGACACCCTGGCCGCGCTGGTCGCTAATTTAATTGATGCTGATGTACTGCTGATCCTGACGGATCAGCAGGGCCTGTTTGATGCCGATCCGCGCTCTAATCCTGATGCCAAACTGATCAGCGAGGCTTACGCAGATGAGCAGGAGTTGGAAGCTGTCGCGGGGGGTGGTGGTGTGCTGGGGCGTGGTGGCATGCTGACCAAAGTGAGGGCTGCTCGATTGGCAGCGCGTTCCGGTACTGACACTGTGATCGTGCATGGAGGGGTTGCCGGTGTGATCTCCCAGATTGCCAGTGGCAGCGAGCAGGGTACCTGGCTGCGTGCAGGTAAAGCTCCGCTGGCAGCGCGCAAGCAATGGTTGGCTGGTTTGATGCGTGGCAGTGGCAGCCTGGTTCTGGATGCGGGTGCGGTTCGAGTGCTCTGTGAGTCCGGCAAGAGCCTGTTGGCGGTCGGCGTGGTCGCAGTCGAAGGTAGCTTTGCCCGTGGCGACGTGGTCCTGTGCGTGGATCCTCAGGGCAATGAGGTGGCTAGAGGGTTGGTTAATTATGGCTCTGAAGAAGCGCGGCGCATCATGGGTCACGGTTCTGAGCAAATCGAAAGTCTACTGGGTTATCAAGGTGAGCCGGAACTGGTGCACCGGGACAATCTGGTACTGAGCGGGCCGGGCCAGTAGGTCCCCTGATCCGCAGGCACAAAAAAGCCGGCGTCTAAGCCGGCTTTTGCTGCGGTACTGACAACCCTTAGGCTGAGAGTGCTTTTACCTGAGCGTTGAGACGGCTCTTATGGCGCGCGGCCTTGTTCTTGTGCAAGATGCCTTTGTCAGCCATGCGATCGATGACAGGCACGGCAGCGGCGTAAGCTGCGCCAGCGGCTTCTGCGTCGCCAGATTCAATAGCAGCTACCACTTTCTTGATAACGGTGCGGACCAGTGAACGCAGACTTGCGTTGTGGTTGCGACGTTTTTCGCCTTGGCGGGCGCGTTTTTTGGCTTGCGGTGAGTTGGCCAACGTTATTACCTCAGTGTGTAAGAGTCAAAAATTCAGGAGGCGCGATTATTCACATTTAGACCTACCTTGTCAACCGAAGGTGGCAGGTAGCGCCGTTGCGCAGTCTCTGCGAGGCTGCCGAAAGTCCCGGTAGCGGGGCATGGATAATACCCGCCAGGGTTTCAGCGGCAGCCTTATTGCTCGCGCGGTATCAATGTATGTTTGGTTAAAATCGCCCCGATATTGTCTAAGCTGTTGAAAAGTATAGGGAAAGAAATTCTCCGCTGGCGGGGCTAACAACTATTAGTTATTATTCCCTGATGTCAGAGTTAGCTAACCTAGATTCACGTACCACTGCCGAGCGAATACTGGATGCCGCTGAGGACCTGTTTGCTGAAAAAGGCTACGCGGCCACCTCTCTTGGTGAAGTCGCCGATGCGGTAGGCATTCGTTCGCCCAGCCTCTATAACCACTTTCGCAATAAAGAGGCGCTATATAGCGCTGTGCTGGAGCGGCTGCTAGAGGTCTTTAGTGCGCCGCTGGCTGAACTCGATAGCGGTGTACTCACTCGTCAGCGGATTTTTGACTGGCTGGAGACTATCGTTCGAATGCATCATGAGCGCCCCAATTTGGCGCGCTTGCTGCAGCACGCGGCACTTTCGGGTGGGCCTCAGACCAATCAGCTGATAGAGCGATTATTCAGCCCTATGTTTGATGTTAACCGGCCGACCGAGGTGGTCTCGGTACTGGGTGGCAAGGAGCTGCAGCCGTGGGCCGTTATGGCGTTGAATAATATGGTCATGTCCTATGTGACAATGGCACCTATGTATCGCGATCTGCTGGGAGAAGACCCTTTTAGCCCAGAGGCGCTGGATAAGCAGCTCGAACTCATACTCAAGCTCGCGCATCTGGCCCTTGAATCAGGGATAGAGTAGCGCCATCAGTGGATCACGCAGCATCGATATTGGACAATTTTTGTTATGACTATGGACACTGAGCAGCCCGTGCGTCGACTCGCGTTGCAGGGCACCCCTAATTTTCGTGATCTAGGTGGTTACGCCGCGGCTGACGGGCGCCGCGTCAAGTGGGGTTATCTATTCCGCTCCGGTCAGTTGAGCGATCTGCAGCAGGATGACCAGCGTCAGCTGGCCGCTCTACAGCTGGATCTGGTGTGTGATTTCAGGCGTGAAGAAGAACAGGCCAATGATCCCAGTCAGCTGCCGCAGCCAGGCCCACAAGTCGTCAGTCTGCCAATTTCGCCCGGCAGCAGCGCCAGTTTTTTCAGCGAAGCAGCCTCTCACTGGCAAGCTGATCGTGAGGCGATGTTCGACTTCATGCGGGATATTAATCGCGACTTTGCGTTAATGCAAAGTCAGGCCTATCGTCAAATGTTTGAATTGTTGCTTGGTGCGGATGACGTCAGGATGCTATTTCATTGTGCCGCTGGTAAAGATCGTACCGGGTTTGCGGCTGCCCTGATTCTGCTGGCTTTGGGAGTACCTCAGGAAACAGTACTTGAAGACTATATGCTCACGGCAAAGTACTTTGACCCCGCCATAGAAGTGGCTCGATTGCAGCAGAAGTACGGTATGGACATTGAGGCGGAGGCGCTGCTGCCAGTTTTGGAGGTGCACCCGCAGTATTTGCAGGCAGCACTGGATGCCATCGCCGCTGAATTTACCAGCGTTGACGATTATCTGGACCAGTATCTATTGCTCGATGGCGAGCGTCGAGAGTTTCTGCAGCAGCGCTATCTGGAATGACTCCGGCGCGCGGGGCGGGGGTAGCGGCGACTCAGAAACGGGCCGCCGCCCAGGGTGTCGCGCTGCTATTTTCCTTTACAGGCCTTTTTAGCTGCCTTGATCTGCTTTTTCTCGCAGGCTTCAGAAGTTTCGTCACCGACACACCATTTCTTGCGGTTGTCCCAGGCAGTTAGCGGGTAGTTCTTGCCGTTGGAGCATTTAACCTGATAGTTGGAATACTCTTTGCCATCAGCACCTGTGCCGTTTGACTCAAAGACTATGCTGGTTGGCTTGGCCGCCATCGCGTTTAGGGAAAGACCCAGCAAGACGCTGGTTGTTACAACTTTAAATAAAGTTTTCATGAAAAAAATGCCTCAAAAATGGATGCTTCAACTATGGAGCGCGGCCATTATATTGGGTGTTTCCTACATTGCCAGTGCCCACTGCAGGACAGTTGCAGTGGAGCGCCAAGGAGGACTCCTTTCAGTATGGGGGGGTATACTTAAGCCATTGATTACTATGAGTTAATGGCATTTTTTGAGGGTTTTTTAAAAAGATTAAACTTCGTTAACAAAAGCGCTATAGGTGGCGTTACCGCCGGTGTAGCCTCAGAAAGAGGCTAGCACCAACACAGAACCGACCACTGCCAGCGCGATTGACTCGCCGGCCTTGTCGAGACGAAACAGGGCATACACGTACGAAAGCGGTGGCAGTAATAAAGTGCACAAGCCCCAGGTAAAATCTTCGCGTGAGCTTTCGATCAGCAGTAGCACCCAGCTGCCGAGTAAAATGGCGGCGCCTAGGGTCATTAGTAGAGCAGATGTAGCGTCCATGGTTACTCCTGTGGCATGGATGGATTTTCAGGGGCGCAAGAATAGCATGCCTCGCTCAGGCGAACACAATAGTTTTATTACCATGAATCAGCACTCGGTCCTCCAAGTGATAGCGTACGCCGGTGGCCAGCACATTGCGCTCTACGTCCTTGCCGAGGCGCACCATCTCGGCCACCGAATTATGATGGCTGATGCGGGCGACGTCTTGTTCAATAATGGGCCCTGCGTCCAGGTCCTCGGTCACATAGTGGCAGGTGGCCCCGATCAATTTGACGCCGCGTTCATAGGCCTGATGGTAAGGTTTGGCGCCAACGAAGGCGGGTAATGACGAATGGTGAATGTTGATAATGCGGTTGGGGTAAGTTGAGCATAGCTCCGGCGGCAGTATCTGCATATAACGGGCCAGCACAATCAGATCGGGCGCAGCCTCGGCCAGAACCGCCGTGGTGCGGGCAAAGGCCGCGGCTTTATCCGACGCCGGTACGGGCACGTAATGGTAGGGAATGTCATGCCACTCAACATAATCGCGCAGATCATCGTGGTTGGAGATGACCCCCACGATATCAAAGTCCATCTCACCGCTGCGCCAGCGATAGAGCAGGTCAGACAGGCAGTGGGCCAGTTTACTCGCCATCAGTACCACGCGTTTGCGGACACTGGCGTCATGAATCGCCCAGTGCATACCGAATTGCTCAGCCAATGGGGCAAACGCCTCACGCAGTTGTGGCAGGGATAAATCCAGTGAATCGGCGCGAATTTCGTAGCGCATAAAAAAGCAATCACTGCCCGGGTCGGAGTATTGGTTGGCTGCCAGTACCCAACCGCCCTGGCTGGCGAGGAAGCCCGTGACGGCAGCAATAATGCCGGTATTGTCCGGACATGTGGCGATTAATCGGTACGTATTACTCATTCGGGCTCCTGATAGTGACCATAGTATGTTGGCTTGTATCAGGAGTGACAAGTCCCGCACAATACTGGCTGCCATGCGCACACCAAAGCGGGCAACTACGACAAGGAGCGGGCATGAAATTTTGGCAGATGGTGACCTGGGCTGAGACCTCACATTACCGTGAGATCGCCCGTTACGCAGAGGAGCTTGGGTTTTATGGCGTGATGAATGCCGACCACGCTTTTTTTCCGCAGACAGTATCGTCCCCTTACCCCTATGCAGCCGACGGTAAGCCGCCGATGCCCAGTGACAGTGAGTACCCTGACACTTGGGTGAGTCTGGCCCAAATGGCGGCGGTGACCGAGCGACTGATGTTTTCTACCTCGGTGTATATCCTGCCGCTGCGAAATCCGATTGAAGTGGCGAAAGCGACGGGAACGCTGGCTTTGATGTCCGACAATCGGTTCATTCTGGGCGCCGGGGTGGGTTGGATGAAGGATGAATTTGATGCCTATGGTATCGACTTCAGTACTCGTGGGCAGCGTTACGATGAGTGCTTGGAAGTGCTGCGTCAGCTCTGGACGGGTGACTGGACTGAGTATCAGGGACGCCATATTGCCTTCGATAGTTTGCGAATTCTGCCGGCTCCCACAGCATCGGTGCCGATTTATCTGGGCGGCTCCAGCCCGGTGGCCCTGCGACGCACAGCGCGGATTGCCGACGGTTGGATCGGCAACGGCAATACCGTAGACGAGGTGCCGCCGCTATTGGCGCAATTGCAGCAGCTAAGGCGCGAGGCGGGTCGCGAGCACGAGCCTTTCGAAACGGTGATCGGTTTGTCGGAACCGGCAACGATTGCCACTTATCAGCGCCTGCAAGACCTGGGTATGACTGCCGGTGTTAACGCGCCGTTTGCTTTTACCTGTGGCTGGCAGTCTTCGCTTGCCGCCAAGCGTGAGCAGATGGAGCAGTTTGCGGAGCAATTCATTAGGCCACTGGCTGATGACTAAAGTCGGGCTTTTGGTTATGGTGTGCGCCTTTCATCGAGGACGACGTTGAGCAATGGACCCCTTTGCAGAGATTCGGCCCTATAACGACTCTGAAGTAGCCGCAGTGCTCGAGCGCCTGTTGGCCGATCCCGAATTTCTTGGGGCATTGACCCGCTTTCGCTTCAAGCGATTGAGTGGGGTGCTGCCGGGCCTGTTACGGCGGCTGGTAGGCTGGCAGCTGCGGCGACAGCTCAAGGGAGTTGCCAGCGTTACTGCGATGCAGGCGGTGATCGAAGGCTATATGGATCGTATGATTAGCGATACCACCGCCGGGTTCAGTGTTTCAGGTCTGGACCAACTTGATCCCGGCCAACCCTTCCTGTTCATGAGCAATCATCGCGATATTGCGATGGACCCGGCTTTTACCAACTATGCGCTGTGGAGCAGCGGTCACAATACGGTGCGGATCGCGATCGGGGACAATTTGCTGACCAAGCCCTATGTCTCTGACCTGATGCGTCTCAACAAGAGCTTCATCGTCAGGCGCTCTGTACGTGGTCCACGCCAGATTCTCAAAGCTTACCGGGATTTGTCAGCCTATATTCGACATTCGCTGTTAGAAGAGCAGGCACCCATATGGATAGCCCAGCGCGAAGGACGTGCCAAGGACGGTGTGGATCGCACTGAACCCGCTATTATTAAAATGTTGGCGATGAGTCAGGATAAAGCCAATGAGTCATTCTCAGAGTATATCGGCGGGCTCAATATAGTGCCGGTCACTATTTCTTACGAGCTTGATCCCTGTGATGAGGCTAAGGCCCGCGAGCTGGCCGCCGTGGCGAGCAGTGGCAGCTACGAGAAAGCCGAGCACGAAGACGTGGAAAGTATCGCCAAGGGTATTGCTGGCAATAAAGGGCAGGTGCACGTGGCTTTTGGCACGCCGTTGAAGGGCGATTATGACAATGCTGACGCGGTTGCCGCGGAGATTGATCGCCAGATATGTGCAAACTATGTGCTGCACGGCACCAATATCTATGCTTATCGTGCTCTGCACGGTGATGATGCGGCGCTGCCGCAGGGAGCTGCTGCTGCAGGCAGTTGTGATGAAGCTGAATTCAATCGGCGGATGCAGGCAATACCTGAAGATCAACGCCCCTATGCGCTGGCTATATATGCCAATGCCGTGGTCAGCCAGTTGGCGGCGGAGGCTTGAAACTACTTGCTGGATGATCTGACCAAGCAGCAAATTCGTGATGCCTACTTCCGCCTGATTGAGCAGAAATCGCTGAGTCCGCGCTGGGGTCAGCGTCAGATGGTGGCCGAGGTGGCCAAGGCGTTGGCGCGCATGGATGATCCGACAGCATCGGGGTCAGCGGTGTGTGTTGTTGAGGCGGGGACTGGCACCGGTAAGACCATAGCCTACGCGGTTGCCGCCATTCCGGTAGCACTGGCTTTGGGCAAGAAATTGGTGGTTTCGACGGCCACGATAGCTTTGCAGGAGCAGTTTGTTAATAAGGATTTGCCCGACATTCGTAAGCACAGCGGGTTAGATTTCGACTTTGTGCTGGCCAAGGGGCGGCGGCGCTATGTGTGTCTGTCACGGCTGGACAAAGAGCTTGCCGGCAGCGCGCAGGAGCAGTCATTGATTCCGCTTTATCCGGACGAATTTGATCAAGCTGATTCGGCGGCGGCGCTGCCTTATTACAATGCCATGCTGGACGCCCTCGGGCGCGGCGAGTGGGACGGTGATCGCGATAACTGGGATACCGAGATACCAGAGGACGTTTGGTTTGGTGCGACCACTGATCATCGTCAGTGCAGTGGCAGACGCTGCCCCAATATCGGGCAATGCAGTTTTTATCGGGCTCGCGATGCGCTGCAGAATGCGGATGTAATTGTCACCAATCACGACCTGGTGTTATCGGATCTGGCGCTGGGTGGTGGCGCGATCCTTTCTGCTCCTGAGGAAACTGTCTACGTATTTGATGAAGGGCATCATCTGGCAGATAAGGCCTTGAATCACTTCTCCGGTTATTGCCGCGTTACTGCCAGCGTGCAATGGACCGAGGAGTGCCGCAAACAATTACGGCAGGGCGCGTCGCTGGCCAGTTGTACCAGCGTCACGTCAGTGCTGGACAATCTTCCGCGGCTGTTTGAAGACGTCGGTGGAGCTCTCGAGCAGGCCGGGCAGCTGCTCGATGAGTTGATAGACCCCGAGCAGCTTAGTGGTTTCGCCGATCGCCAACATTATCGGTTTCCGGAAGGAGTGGTGCCGGACCCATTACGTCAGGTGGCTGGGACGCTGGTGGCGCTATACCAGAAGTTACTGGCGCAGCTGCAACGTCTGGAGCGGGCCATGGAAGACGGTATGGACGGCGACGTCACCGGACTGGAAAAGGCCGACGCCGAGAACTGGTATACCGTATTTGGCGCTATGTTGAGCCGGGCCGAGGGCAGCTTGGCCTTATGGCAGGAATATGACGTCGATGCCGCGATGGAGGATCCGCCGCATGCGCGCTGGATAAACCTGATCGAGGCTGGCCAGGGCATAAGCTATGAATTACGCAGTAGCCCTATTCTGGCGGCAGACATCCTGCGTGAGCACCTCTGGGACCGCGCTGCGGCGGTGGTGGCGACTTCGGCGACAATGACAGCCCTGAACTCATTTGAGCGCTTTATTCTGCACTCAGGGGCTCCTGAGGACAGTGTGTTCAAGGTAGTGCCAAGCCCCTTTGACTATTCCAATGCTACTTTGCGGGTGCCCGCAATGGCCTGTGATCCCAGTGATCCTGCCGCCCACACCGAGGCCTTGATAGCGCTAATGCCAGATTTGTTTGTCGAGTTTCCCGGCACGCTGGTGCTATTTTCTTCGCGTCGGCAGATGCATGAAGTCTACGAAGGGCTGGCTGGTGGGTGGGCAAAGACCATCTTGGTACAGGGAGATTACAGCAAGCAGGAAACCCTGCGCCGGCATCGGGAGGCTATCGATCAAGGCCGCAGTAGTATCATTTTTGGTCTCGCCAGTTTTGCCGAGGGCGTCGACCTGCCGGGTGACTATTGCTCGCATGTGATTATCGCAAAGATTCCGTTTGCAGTGCCGGATACGCCATTGGAGTCAGCCCTGGCAGAATGGGTGGAAGCGCGCGGCGGCAACTCCTTTATGGAGTTGAGTGTGCCTGACGCGGCACTCAAGCTGGTGCAGGCCAGTGGCCGCTTATTGCGCACCGAGCAGGACAGCGGAGTTGTGACCATATTGGACCGACGTCTGGTCACGCGTCGCTACGGCAAGGCCATTCTGGACTCGCTACCCGCTTTCAAGCGCGAGATTGCCTGACAACATGCAGCTGCACGATGCTGTTGCCTCCCTATTGATGGACGTAGAGGCGCAGCTGCGGATGCTTGAACTCTGGCAGGCCGAAGCACCGAAAGCGGCTGCGCTGGCCAGCACAGAGCCTTTTGCTATGGACAGTTTGAGGCTGGAGCAGTGGCTGCAATTTATATTTTTGCCGAGGCTGCGGCAATTGATTGAATCAGGACAGGCGCTCCCCAGCGCCTCTGGAGTCGCCCCCATGGCTGTAGAGGTTTTTCGTGACACGGGGATAGCCAGCGCAAAGCTGGAGCACTTGTTGGCGGATATTGACCGCTTGTTATCTGATAAGGGAGTGGGGCTAGAAGCGCCCTGACGTTCGGGAGAGGTAAAACTGGCCCCGACAGGTGTGGTGTCGGAGCCATTAGAGCTTTAATCCTAGTGGACGGTACTGCTGCCCTCAGCGGCAACCACGGCGCTGCTGCTGTCGCTGCGGCGGGTGGTCTCCTGGTCCTGCAAATGATTGCGCAGGCGACCCACAACACTGGTCATCACGTCGATGGTCTGGCTGATCTGGTCCAGCGCCATCAGGATGGTCTCGTTGTCTGTGCTAGCTTTCTTGTCTTTGTCCATCTTATGGCCCTGTTGTTGCAGACTGTTGTTGCAGACGTTTGTTGCAGACGTTTGTTGCAGACGTTTGTTTTGGAGGCGCGGGCTGTTACACAGCCGCGCCAGCTAGCTCCAGCTCAGTGCGCCACCAGTCTGGTATTCAAGTACCCGGGTTTCGAAGAAGTTCTTCTCCTTACGCAAGTCCATGATTTCTGACATCCATGGGAACGGGTTTTGCACTCCGGCAAATTGCTCCGGCAAGCCCAACTGGGACAGGCGTCGGTTGGCAATGTACTGCAGGTACTCTTCCATCATCGCCGCATTCATGCCCAGCACACCGCGAGGCATGGTGTCGCGTGCGTATTCGATCTCTAACTGGGTGCCTTCCAGAATCATCTGGATCGACTCCTGCTTAAACTCTTCTGTCCACAGGTGCGGATTTTCGAGCTTGATCTGGTTGATAACGTCGATGCCAAAATTCAAGTGCATAGACTCATCACGCAGAATGTATTGGAACTGTTCTGCTACGCCGGTCATCTTGTTGCGGCGTCCCATTGACAAGATCTGGGTGAAGCCACAGTAGAAGAAAATGCCTTCTGTGACGGCGTAAAAACCGATCAGATTACGCAGTAGCGTCTGATCTGCTTCCAAAGTGCCGGTCTCGAACGTGGGGTCATTCAAGTCATGCGTATGGCTCAGGCTCCAGGCTGCTTTTTTCGCGACCGAAGGTACTTCCCGGTACATATTGAAAACGGCACCCTCATCCATACCCAGAGACTCAATACAGTACTGGTAGGCATGGGTATGAATGGCTTCTTCAAACGCCTGTCGCAACAGGTACTGGCGACACTCAGGGTTGGTAATATGGCGATAAATTGCCAGCACCAGATTGTTGGCGACTAGTGAGTCAGCGGTGGAAAAATAGCCCAGGCTGCGCAATATGATGCGGCGCTCATCATCGGACAGGCCTTCGTTAGACTTCCAGGTCGCGACATCAGCGGTCATGTTAATTTCTTGCGGCATCCAGTGGTTGGCGCAACCATCCAGATACTTCTGCCACGCCCAGTCATACTTGAAAGGTACCAACTGGTTGAGATCGGCACGGCAATTGATCATCGCCTTCTCGTCGACTGAGACGCGTTCGGCGCCCATATCAAGTTCTTCCAGGCCGCGCGCCAGATCTAACGCTTCGATGGCCTTATTAGCAGCAGCTAGTGCTTCGGCTGCTGCTTCCGCTGATACCTCTTCAGTCGCGGCGGCTGCATCCGGCGTTACGGCTACGGCGGCAGTCTGCACTGGGGCAGTCGTCTCTACAGCTGCAACTGGCGTAGTTGCTGCGGTAGTCTCCACTGCGGCAGTCGCCACTGCGGCATTAACAACCGGCGCTGCCGGCTTGGCTGCGGTGGTTTCGTCCGCGTCATATTCATCCCAACTTAACATCTATGTTCCTCTGCTTTTCGGTACTGGTGCTTATGTTTTAAGTGCAGTCTTATTGTCAGTAAAGTGCTGGCCAAGGCCTGCCAATTACTGGCAGGCATCGCAATCAGGATCATCCAGGGAGCAGGCGTCTGGCACGGGTGCCGGTCCGGGCTCTGCAGCACTGGAAGAAACCGCATTCAGCGAACTGGTAGAGATCGTCGATTTCTCGGTACCAGTGGCAGCCAGAGAGCGCAGATAATAGGTCGTCTTCAGACCTCTGAACCATGCCATGCGGTAGGTGATATCGAGCTTCTTGCCACTGGCGTTGTTGATATACAGGTTCAGAGACTGCGCCTGATCTATCCACTTCTGCCGTCTGCTGGCCGCATCAACCAACCAGCGCGGCTCTACTTCAAACGCGGTGGCGTATATGGTTTTCAGGTCATCAGGTACACGGTCTATCTGCTGTACGCTGCCGTCGTAGTACTTGAGATCGTTGGCCATCACGCTATCCCACAATCCGCGTGCCTTGAGGTCACTGATCAGGTAGGGGTTAACCACGGTAAATTCGCCCGAGAGATTGGATTTGACGTACAGGTTCTGATAAGTCGGTTCAATCGACTGGGACACGCCAGTGATATTGGCAATAGTTGCGGTAGGCGCGATTGCCATGACATTGGAGTTACGCATGCCGCGGCTCTTAACCGTTTCTCGCAGACTGTCCCAGTCCAGAGTCTGGCTGCTATCTACTTCGATGTAGTCGGCGCCGCGCTCTTTAACCAGGTGATCCAGTGAATCGATCGGCAGTACGCCTTTACTCCACAGGGAGCCTTCGAAAGTTGAGTAGCTGCCGCGTTCCTCAGCCAGCTCGCTGGAAGCTTCGATAGCGTAGTAGCTGATCGCTTCCATAGAGGTGTCGGCAAAGGTTACCGCCGCATCCGAGCCATAGGCCAGATGCTGCTTGTACAGTGCATCCTGGAACCCCATCAGACCCATTCCAACCGGGCGATGACGCAGGTTTGACCGGCGTGCCTGAGGTACTGAATAGTAGTTAATGTCGATAACGTTATCGAGCATACGGACTGCGGTGCGTATGGTCTTGCGCAGCTTGTCCAGATTCAGGCCATTCTCGTCCACGTGCAGGGCCAGATTGACCGAGCCCAGGTTACACACGGCGATTTCATCAGCGCTGGTGTTCAGCGTAATTTCGGTACACAGATTGGATGAGTGAATCACCCCGGTGTGCTGCTGCGGTGAACGCAGGTTGCAAGGGTCCTTGAAGGTTACCCAGGGGTGACCCGTCTCAAACAACATGCCCAGCATCTTGCGCCACAGATTTTCCGCAGGCATGGTCTTGAACAGCTTTAATTCGCCATTGGCCGCTAGAGTTTCATAGTGCTCATAACGCTCTTCGAAGGCGTTGCCATAAAGGTCGTGCAAATCGGGTACATCGTTGGGTGAGAACAAAGTCCAGTTGCCGCCATCGAAAACACGTTTCATGAACAGGTCAGGAATCCAGTTGGCCGTGTTCATGTCGTGGGTACGGCGACGGTCGTCACCGGTGTTCTTACGCAGCTCGACAAATTCCTCGATATCCATGTGCCAAGTTTCGAGGTAAGAGCACACAGCGCCCTTGCGCTTGCCGCCCTGGTTGACCGCGACGGCGGTATCGTTGACCACTTTGAGGAACGGTACTACGCCCTGTGACTTGCCATTGGTGCCCTTAATATAGGCGCCCAGAGCGCGCACTGGCGTCCAGTCATTACCCAGACCACCGGCGAACTTGGACAGCATAGCGTTGTCCTGAATAGCGCCGTAAATACCATGCAGATCATCAGGTACTGTGGTCAGGTAGCAGGAAGATAGCTGTGGGCGCAGGGTGCCTGCGTTAAACAGCGTCGGTGTAGAGCTCATGTAATCGAACGAAGAAAGCAATTGGTAGAACTCAATGGCACGTTCGTTCTTGTTGACTTCCTCGGTGGCAAGGCCCATCGCAACCCGCATGAAGAAAATCTGCGGCAGCTCAAAGCGCACCTCATCACTGTGGATAAAGTAGCGGTCGTAGAGGGTCTGCAGGCCCAGATAGGTGAACTGCAAGTCTCGCTCTGGCAGCAGGGCGTCGCCCAGCATTTTCAGGTCGTAAGACTGTAGCGTCGGTGACAGCAGTTCGAGCTCTACGCCACGCGCGATATACGCTGACAGGGCCTGCGGATAGTAGGTCGACATGTCCTGTTGGGTGGCGCTCTCGGCAACACCCATGAAGTTCAGGCCTTCTGCACGCAGGTTATCCAACAGCAGTCGAGCTGCGACGTAAGAATAGTTGGGGTCCTTTTCGATCATGGTGCGGGCGGTAATCACCAGAGAAGTGCTGACTTCCTCCTGGGAGACACCGTTATACAGGTTCTTCAGCGCTTCACTAATTATGTCGCTATCGCTGACATCGGCGAGCCCGGCGCAGGCTTCACCAACGATGGTGTGAATACGCTGGATGTCCAGCGGCATTCTGCGGCCGTCAGCCATAGTGACTTCAATGCTGTAGGTCGAGCTGGTGTCGGTATCAGCGTTTTTCTCGGCGCGCTTTTGTGACTGTTGCTCGCGGTAGATGACATAATCTCTGGCGATCTTGTGCTCTCCGGAGCGCATCAGTGACAGTTCTACCTGATCTTGAATATCTTCAATATGAATAGTGCCGCCGGAAGGCATGCGACGTTTGAAGGTGGTCGATACCATCTCGGTCAGTTTTGCAACGGTCTCATGGATGCGCGAGGAGGCTGCTGCAGTGCCACCCTCGACAGCCAGAAACGCCTTGGTAATCGCAACAGAAATCTTACTGTCGTCATAAGGTACTACGGTGCCATTGCGTTTAATGACCCGTATTTGACCGGGTGCGGTCGCGGTTATATTAGCTGAAGGGGTCACTGACCCCGCGCTGGCAGGTGCTTCAGTGGCAGCTGCGGTTGGGTTTGTTTCTATTTGCATCTCTACTCCGGATGTGGCTTTTGAGCCTTATTTTTGCTCTCATCAAATAACGCTACTTTCCGCGTCAATGTCCGCGCCTGATACAGGCAACAGCTACCAGCACAGCTAAAAACTGCCTGTGACTAGCTGGCGATGGGCACCAACGGCGGTATTTCCCTGTACAAGCTCCCTGATCCCTCTAATCGCCAGGGTAATTGCCTGTTCTAAAACAGGCAATTACCCTACATGTTGGGGGTGTTGGGGAGCTGGAGTACAAGATAATGCGCTTTACCCCTGAATGCAAGGTAGATAGATTGGGGTTTTTCTGTGGATAACTTGTGGGCAAAATTTTATGTCTGTGACTACTAACCCGCCAGCCCTTGTCGGGCAAGGGCGCTATCGATTTGGGCCTAATTACTGACGAAGGAAGGCTGTTCTACTATTTTGTTCTAAGAACAAAATCTCACAGTAGTTTTGGTTATTTGGTGTGTGCGTCCAGCAGGAATTCCAGCAGTGCCTTCTGCGCGTGCAGACGGTTTTCTGCTTCCTCCCAGATAACTGTGTCGGGGCGATCCATTAAGCTGGCGCTAATTTCTTCGCCGCGGTGAGCGGGCAGGCAATGCATGTAGAGTGCATCTGGGTGCGCGCAGGCCAACAGGGTTTCGTTAAGCTGGTAGCCGGCAAATTGCTTGAGTCGCTGCTCCTGTTCCTGCTCCTGCCCCATTGAGGCGAACACATCGGTCACCAACAGGTCGCTGCCTTTGGCGGCCAGCTCGGGATCGCGAATAATAGTAACGCGCTCGGCGTTAGCCGCGACCAGTTCAGGATCTGGATCAAACCCCTGTGGGCAGGCAACGGTCAGCTCAAAATCGAATTGGCGCGCGGCGTTAATATAAGAGTGGCACATATTGTTGCCATCGCCGACCCAGGTGACCTTCCGGCCCTGAATGCTGCCCCGATGTTCGCGGTATGTCTGCATATCAGCCAGTAGCTGGCAGGGGTGAAAGCTATCGCTCAGCGCATTGATAACCGGCACCGAGGAGTACTCGGCGAAGCGTTCGACGATATCGTGACCAAAAGTTCGGATCATGACGACGTCTACCATCGACGAAATCACCCGGGCGCTGTCTTCAACGGGTTCGCCGCGGCCAAGCTGTGTGTCCTGGGGTGAAAGAAACATGGCGTGACCGCCGAGCTGGGACATGCCGGCTTCAAACGATACCCGGGTGCGGGTCGATGATTTTTCAAAAATCATCGCCATGACCTTGCCGCTGGCAGCAGTATGATTCTGGCCCGCCCGCAGCTCCTGCTTCATCGCGCTGGCGCGATCGATCAGGGTGTCCAGCTCGGCGCTGCTGAGGTCCAGCATGGAGCGAAAGTGTCTGACAGTCATAAGGGCCTCCGGTTGAACGCTAGCTAGCTGCAGCTGTGACGTGTTGCGCGGCGAATTCACGGATCAGACCGCTGATGGCTGTGACCAACTCTGCTGCCTGGGCATCGGACATGATCAGCGGCGGCAGCAGTCGCACGGTGCTACCAGCGGTGACATTGATCAGATAGCCGCTGTTCAGAGCCATGCTAACGAGCTCAGGGCAGGGTACGCTAAGTTCAATGCCCAGCATCAGCCCACGGCCGCGAATATCAATGACCAGATCAACGTCGGCCAATTGCTGTGCGAACTGTTCCCGTATTTGGCTGCCTAGCGTGCCGGCCCGTTGCGCCAGTTGCTCGCTGGCCATGGTTTCCATCACCGCCAGTGCTGCGGCGCAGGCCAACGGATTGCCGCCATAAGTAGAACCGTGATTGCCTGGCGCCAGCACTGAAGCGGCTGGGCCGCTAGCCAGGCAGGCACCAATGGGCACGCCATTGGCCAGCGCCTTGGCGGTGGTCAGCACATCGGGTGTAACGTCTTCTCCCTGACAGGCAAACCAGTGACCGCTACGACAGTTGCCGGACTGCACTTCATCAAGCATCAGCAGCCAGCCGCGCGCATCGCATAACTGACGCAGCTCGCTTAAGTAGCCGTCGGCAGGAACCCTGACACCGCCTTCCCCCTGTATGGGCTCCACCAGAATGGCGACCACGTCGGCATTGTTTTCAGCGATGTTGGTCAGCGCTTCTATGTTGTCGTAAGGCGCGCGCACGAAACCTTGCACCAGTGGCTCAAACCCGGCCTGTATCTTGCGGTTACCGGTAGCGCTCAGGGTCGCCATGGTGCGCCCGTGAAAGGAGTTTTCCATGACGATCACAGCGGGCTTCTTAACCCCTTTTTGGTGCCCGTAGAGCCGCGCCAGTTTGATCGCTGCCTCATTAGCCTCGGCTCCCGAGTTACCAAAGAAGCAGGTCTCCATGCCGGCGGCACGGGTCAGCTTCTCCGCCAGCTGCTGCTGCAGCTCGATGTGGTACAGGTTAGAGGTGTGTATCAACTTACCGGCCTGCTCGGTAATAGCGCGGGTAACAGCAGGATGCGCGTGGCCCAGGGAGTTAACCCCGATCCCGGCAATAGCGTCGAAGTAGCGGCGGCCATCATCTGCATACAGGTAGATGCCTTCACCATGGGTGAAGGTAACCGGCAGTCTGCCGTAGGTGTTCATTATCGCTGTGGACGCAGTATCGTTAGTCGTCGCCATTACCGTCTTCCTCAAAACGCAAAAAGGCAGCTACAGCTGCCCCCAAAAGCGGAATGATATAGGGTTGTGGGGGTTATGGCAACGCGCGTCCCGGCTAATACGCGACTAAAATAGTCGGGTATTTTTTGGGAACTCGGGTTATAATCTGCGTCCAATTTTTGACTGAACATAGTAGTGGCAATGGAAATTCTCGACAGCATTAAAGAACAAATTGAAAACAACCCGGTCATTTTGTACATGAAGGGTTCGCCTAACCAGCCGCAGTGTGGTTTTTCAGCCCGTACGTCGCAGGCGCTGATGGCCTGTGGTGAGCGTTTCGCTTATGTTGATGTACTGAGTAATCCTGAGATCCGCGAACATCTGCCTGCTTATGCCAACTGGCCGACGTTCCCCCAGTTATGGGTCGGCGGTGAGTTGATTGGCGGCTGCGACATCATCACTGAGATGCACGAATCCGGTGAGCTGCAGCCGCTACTGAAAGACACCGTCAGCAGCGCTGCCGAGGGTGAAGCTACCGAGTAGTCAGCCGCAGTGTGAGCAATGAGCCCGCCATGATGGCGGGTTTTTTTTTGCCCGCGGGTTGGTGGTTGGGCTTGGACTTGGTTCTATTCCCCAATATTTTTCAACAACCCAAAAGTTATTGATAATCAATCTCATTTACATTACGCTCTCCTCCATCGAATTTGAAGGCGAGGCGGAGACCTCGCTGTTCATGGTTGGTTTGGGGGTATAAGTGGTGAGTAATAAGTATGGCGTGTTGTCGGCATTGGGGCTGTCGCTATTAAGTTTGCAGGTTGGTGCGGGTACCGAGGTGATGGAAACTGTCACGATTATTGGTACCAAAGATGATGCCAGTCGTTTGGCTGGCTCGGGTACGGTGTTAAATGCCGATGACCTGGCCAAATTTGAATACACGGATATCCAACGGATTTTAGCGGATGTGCCGGGAGTCTATACTCGCACCGAAGAGGGTTACGGTCTGCGGCCTAACATTAGTATTCGCGGTACTTACGGTGATCGCAGCAGCAAAATTACTTTGATGGAAGACGGTGTGTTGATCGCGCCCGCGCCTTACACCGCGTCTTCTGCCTATTACTTTCCAGCCACCGGCCGAGTGGTCGGCGTGGAAGTCCTGAAAGGTGCAGCGGCGATAGAAAACGGTCCCTACACCATCGGCGGCGCGATAAACGTGATTAGTACGCCGATTCCGGAGCAGGCAAGCGGCGAAGTCAACCTTGAGTACGGTGAAGATCAGACCTACCGTTTGCATGCCAGTTATGGTGCTTCCTCTGAGCAGTGGGGGTATCTTGTTGAAGGCCACACGGCAGGTAGTGATGGCTTTTCCAGTGTCCAGTTCACTAACAACGACACTGGCTTCGACAAAGATGATTTGGCCGCTAAGCTGAGATACAACAGCGCTGGGGGCGCACGCTTTTATCAGCAGTTGGAGATGAAGCTGCAGTACAGTGAAGAGCAGTCAGAACAAACCTATGTCGGCCTAACCGAGGCTGACTTTGCGGTAGCACCCACTCAGCGCTACGGACTCAGCCGCCAGGACGTGATGAACTTTGAGCGCAAGGCCGGCTCGTTGACGCACTTGATAGAGTTCAGTGAGAATGCCCGGTTGACCACCACCGGTTATTACGCTGACTTTTCTCGCAACTGGTACAAGACCGACAAGATTGACGGCGAGGGCATTGACGAGGTGATTACCTGCGCCAATGGCGGTAGTTGCGATGGCATGACGTCGGACTACGGCGACTACGACTCAAACTTTGCTCGCAACGTTTTGCACGGTGCAGCCCAGGCCGATGTTTACGTCAAAAACAATAATCGCGACTACGAATCCAAGGGCGTACAAACTCGTTTCATTGGCGACTTCGATGCCGGTTCGATGACGCATACGCTGGCTGTGGGAGGGCGTATTCATCGGGATGAAGAATTCCGCCAGCAACCGGTAGATACTTATTTTCAGGGACTGGGGGGTAACTTTGACCTGGTGGAATTGGGCGAGGCCGGGGAGTCTGAGAAAAAGTCCAAGGCTTACTCCCTGTATGCCAGTGACAATCTGGCGTTCGGTGCGTGGAATATCAAGCCCGGCCTGCGCTATGAGAACTACGACATTAATGACGTCAAAAACTCCGAGTTACTGCCCGGCTTGGGTGTCACCTACGACGCCAGTGATCGCTGGCAGCTGCTCGCAGGCGTTTATGAGGGCCACTCACCGACCTCCAGTGAAGGCAGTGACCCCGAAACGGCAACCAACTATGAGGCTGGTTTTCGTTTCAATGAGGGTGCTCTGAGTGCAGAGGTTATTGGCTTTTTTAGCGACTACGACAATATTGTCGGTATTTGCTCTAATTCCGGCGGTGCCGGGTCGGAACCCTGTGAGGCGGGTGATACTGAAAACGGCGGTGAAGCAGAGATCAAAGGCCTTGAGGTGCAGGCATCTTATACTCTGGGTACCGCGGCCGCGCAATTCCCAATGGGCCTGACTTACACTTACACCGATGCTGAGTTCAAAACCAGCTTTGTGGGAAGTTCAGTCTGGGGAGAGGTCGAGGCGGGAGATAAACTGCCGGACCTGCCTGAGCATCAGTTGGCACTGAGTGCTGGCATGGTGCTGGATAATGGCGTTGGCAGTAACCTGCGCCTGGCCTATTTTGACGAAACCTGTGCTTCAGCCGCCTGCGGTGAATATGAGCAGATAGATGCTTACTACTCTCTAGACCTGTCGGTGTTCTACGATTGGCGCGATCGCGCTCGCTTTTATGTGAATGTCGACAACTTGAGCGACAACGACGGTGACATCATTGGTCGCCAGCCCAAGGCCGGTGCCCGTGGGCAAAAGCCGCGCACCGTGCTGGCAGGAGTGCGCTACCGCTTTTGAGGCGGTACGCGCAGCCCCTGATTGTGATGTGCTGCCATCAGGCGGCCTGATCGTTGTTCGGTAGGCGCCCTTCATAGTGCGCGCGAGGCCGAATCAGGCGCGCTTCAGGCCTGAACTCCAGCGCGTGAGCGATGTAGCCGTAGACACGGCCCATGGCAAACAGGGCGGTAAAATAGCGAGGAGGGATTCCCAGTGCACTGAACACGGCGCCTTTATAGAATTCCACGTTGGCCCGAATCGGACGCCCTGGCTTTTCCAGTTGCTCTACACAGGCGGCCTCGATTGCCTCGAGAGTGGCCAGTACATTGGCACTGTCGGTGCCTGCGCACAGGCGCCGTGCCAGCGGTTTCAGTAAGCCGGCGCGAGGGTCTACGGTACGATACTCGCGGTGCCCCATGCCCATGATTCGCTCACCTTTGGCCAGACACTCGCGCACGTAGGTCGCGGCTTGTTGGGGGTTGCCAGCTGCCAGCGCGGCTTCCAAAGCAGCCTGATCAGCGCCACCGTGGAGTTTGCCAAACAGGGTCCCTAGTGACGCCGATATGCTTGAGGCGATAGGAGCCTGGGTGCTTAGCGCCACGCGGCCGGCAAATGTGCCAGCATTGTAGCTGTGCTCCATTTGCAGAATTTGAGCGGTATCCAGGGCTTCTACCTGCAAAGCCGTTGGATTGTCGCCATGCAGCGCCTGCAAAAACGCGCGGTGAGGTTCACTGGCATGACTGTTAAGCGGCCAGGATAAACCTTGCTCGCGACGGTAATAGCTGGCGATTAGCAACGGCAGGCGAGCGGCGATGATCAGCCCCTCAAGCGCATCTGCGGACGTCGTTGGCAGTGTCATGGTTTCACGCGGTTGCAGCTCTAACAGCGGCACCATTCCCTGCAGCATTAGCATGGGGTGGGTGCCGGTGGGGATTGCTGCCAGCAGGGCTTGTTCGTTGTCGGACAGACTGCGATGAGCCGCCAGAAACTGCGCCAGCTGCTGTTCCTGCTGGGCGCTGGGGATGGCGTCAAACAGCAACAGCCAAACCACTTGCAGAAAGCTGCGTTCAGCGAGATCAGCAATGTCATAGCCGCGATAGGACAATCTTCCCAGTTCGCCTTCGACATGAGAGATGGCCGTACTGCCCACAACAACTCCTTCAAGACCGGTATCAATGGTTGGCATTGGATGACTCCTTGAGTGTGAATTTTTGGCAATTATAGTGAGTGCAGAGAATAAGTTAAGATAAAAAAATTAATATATTGATTAGAATTGCTTATAATACCGGTGACTGATTAGTGAGGAATACAAGATGCGGCTTGAAACTCAGGAGATGCGAGTGCTGGCGGCGGTCATTGAAATGAATGGCTTCAAGCGTGCGGCGGAGAAGCTGCATATCAGCCAGTCTGCCGTTTCCCAGGCCATTGCCGGGCTAGAGCGTAAGTTGGGGCAAAAACTATTGCAGCGTAAGCCGCTGGAAGTGACCGAGGCCGGGTTGCGTATTCTTACTTACGCGCAGCACATGGCGCGGGAGGAGGAGCTGCTGGTCAATGATCTGGGCGATATCAAGCGCGGCCAGTCCGCCAAGTTATCGCTGGCGGTTAATAGCGCCATTAATCGCTATCACGCTCCGGAGCTGCTGAAAAAGTACTGTGAGCAGAATCCGTTTGCCCGCCTGCAAATCGAGGAATACCCCTCGCGGCAAATTATTCAGGCGGTGGTTGCCGGTGCAGTGGAAATTGGGATGGGACCTTTCCAGACGCACATGCCGGCTTTTGATTGCCAGCCGCTGTTTGACGAGGTGCGCACCCTGGTGGTTTCGCGTCATCATCCGTTTGCTGAGCAGCTACAGGATGATCCGGAGGTCGTATTGCCGCAGGTACCGCTGGTGGCTTCTTACGTTGATGATCCGTTGGAACGCCCAGCCATGCAGCGCATTCGTGATCGTTTCAGCCGGGTCTGGGAAGTGCGCAGCATTACCCTGCGTCTGGAATTGTTGGCCGCCGGATACGGTGTTGGGTATGTCAGCGACATGGTGTTGGCCAAGGAGCCGCTAAGCGCTGATTTACTGGTCGTAGAGGGCTTGCCGTTTTCGCGCATTGCGCGCAGCGTTGGCCTGTTCTACCGCAAGGATGCGGTGTTGTCCGCGGGTGCCCAGACCTTTCTGGATCTGTGCACCGCGCGTTGGTCTTAAAGCCTAGCCGGCGCTGGTGATGGCCGTTTGCATGTAGTTTTGCAGGCCCAGGTTCTCGATCAGGCTGAGCTGGGTTTCCAGCCAGTCGATGTGCTCCTCTTCGGAGCTTAGAATGTCGGCAAACAGATCGCGTGACACGTAATCGCCGATAGACTCGCAGTAGGCAATCGCATCCTTGAGATCCACATGTGCGATCATCTCCAGCTTGAGGTCGCATCGCAGCATTTCCTGAACGTTTTCACCGATCATCAGTCGACCCAGTTCCTGAAAATTGGGCAGACCTTCGAGGAACAATATGCGCTCGGTCAATTTGTCAGCATGCTTCATCTCATCGATAGATTCGTGGTACTCGTGAGCGCCCAGTTCCTTGAAGCCCCAGTCCTGGTACATCTTCGCATGCAGAAAATACTGATTGATGGCGACTAGTTCGTTGCCCAGCACCTTATTCAGAAATTCAATAACTTTGGCGTCGCCGCGCATAATTTATCTCCTTGATTAAGGCGCGAAGTATGCCAGCGGACGCCGCAGGAAGTCAAGTCTAAGTGATTGATTTAAAACGATAAAAGAGAATGGGAATAAGAAGTATTCTTACTATTGATTAGCCTTGAGAGCCTGATCAATTGCGATACTCAGGTTACCGCATAGAACAGTTGATCGTTGTTACCCTCGTCCAGCAGTGTCTCGCGCACGATCTGGCGCGTGAGAATGCCGCATTTACCACACTGGCTGGCTACGCCCAGGGTGTTTCGCACATCGCGCAGAGAGTGGGCCCCGTCTTCCACGGCGGCGCGAATCTGGGTGTCGGTAATGCCTTTACAAATGCAAACATACATAACGAATGGCTGACTTTTGTGAACAACAGGCTAGACGTTAATGCTAATGAGAATGATTGTCAATAAGATTGGTGTAAATTTGCGGTCGGCAGCGTTAACTGTCGCCAAGGCTGGCAAAAGTGCCGATACAAAGCGCAGCAAAGGTAGCTGGTTCAGGTATAATGGCCGGCTGTCGGGAGGTTAGACCGGGACTATGGCAATGGACATCGAAACCACAATGCGCGAAATCGGCGCGCAAGCGCGCGCGGCCTCCAGGTTGACTGCGTCAGCGACCACAGCTGCTAAAAATGCCGCCTTGCTGGCAATTCACGATGAGCTGGATAGCTCGCGCCCGGCGTTGGCAGCGGCTAATGCCGCAGACCTTGAGCGCGGTCGCGCCAATGGTCTTGATGCCGCATTGCTGGATCGCCTCGAGCTGAATCCGCAGCGCATTGACGCAATGCTTGAGGGCTTGCAGCAGGTCGCAGCGTTACCGGATCCTGTGGGCAGTATTACCGATATGGACAACATGCCCAGCGGTATTCAGGTCGGCAAGATGCGGGTACCGCTGGGAGTTATCGGTATCATCTACGAGAGTCGTCCCAATGTAACAGTGGAGGCGGCCAGCCTGTGCCTGAAGAGCGGCAACGCCACGATATTGCGCGGAGGTTCCGAGGCGATTGAGAGTAATCAGGCGATCGCGGCCTGCATCGTGCGAGGACTGGCGACGGCAGGGTTACCGCCGAGTGCCGTTCAGGTGGTAGCGACCACCGACCGTGCCGCCGTGGGTGCATTGATCACTATGCCCGAATTTGTCGATGTGATTGTGCCGCGTGGTGGCAAGGGCTTGATAGAGCGGATCAGTCGTGACGCCAAGGTGCCGGTTATCAAGCACCTCGACGGGGTATGTCATGTATATATAGATAGTCACGCTGACCTGGAGCAGGCGTTGGCGATTGCCGTCAACGCCAAGACCCAGCGCTATGGTACCTGTAACACCATGGAGACACTTTTGGTGCATGAGGCTGTAGCGGCGCAGGTATTGCCGCTGTTGGCTGAGCAGTATGTTAGCGCCGGTGTTGAGCTGCGTGGTTGCGAGGCGACCCGCAAAATTATTCCCGAGGCAGTGGTGGCCACTGCGGCCGACTGGGCCGAAGAGTATCTGGCACCGGTGCTGGCGGTGAAAGTAGTCGCGAGCCTTGATGCGGCGCTGGAGCATATCGCCCGCTACGGTTCACAGCATACCGATGCGATAGTCACTACCCATCATGGTTCTGCCATGCGCTTCTTGCGTGAGGTTGACTCAAGCTCGGTTATGGTCAATACGTCGACCCGGTTTGCCGATGGTTTTGAGTATGGGTTGGGTGCTGAGATTGGCATCTCCACGGATAAGCTGCACGCCCGTGGCCCGGTTGGGCTGCACGGCCTGACCTCGCAAAAATACGTGGTGCTGGGTGACGGGCAAATACGTCAGTGAGCAGTGGGCCGATAGGCATCTTTGGCGGTACCTTTAACCCTATCCATTACGGTCATCTGCGCTCGGCGCTAGAGATTCGTGAGCGTCTTGGTCTGGCGGAGGTGCGGCTGATGCCTTCAGCCCGGCCGCCGCACCGCTCGGCACCCGATTGTTCCATCGCCGAGCGATTGGAGATGGTACGACTGGCGGTGGCCGGAGAGCCGGGGCTGGCTTGCGATGACCGCGAAACATTGCGGGCCGGCCCATCGTATAGCGTAGACAGTATCCGTGAATTGCGGCAAGAAGTTGGGCCCGAGACCAGTCTTTGTCTGGTGATGGGCGCCGACGCTCTACTGGGTCTTGCTGACTGGCATCAGTGGCAGTTGTTAACGGACTATGCCCATCTAGTGGTGATCGCGCGCCCGGGTTGGCATTTTCCCAGCTCCGGCGCGGTCGCAGACTGGTTGCAGCCGTTGCTGTGTGAGCAGGTAGATGAACTGCTTGGGCGGCCCGCCGGCAACGTTCACCTGTTGCAGTTGCGGCCATTGGATATATCATCGACGGAAATCCGCGAGCTGATTGCCGCCGGACGTTCACCGCGTTATTTGCTGCCCGATCCAGTATGGTCGCGTATCAGGTCAGCCGGTCTTTATGGCTATAATCAAGCCGCGCAAACGTAAACAGGAGCAGTATGGAATCCGTAGAGTTGAAAGATGTGGTGATTGAGGCGCTCGACGACCTTAAGGGTATGCAGATAGTCAGTCTTGATGTTAGCGAATTGACTGATGTGATGGACTACCTTGTGGTAGCCAGTGGCACCTCAAACCGACACGTCAAATCGCTGGCAAACAATGTCATGGACGCCGGTAAAGCGGCGGGTTGTCGGCCGATCGGTATTGAGGGTCAGGATGGCTCCGAATGGGTGCTGGTGGATTTTGGTGACGTGGTAGTGCACGTGATGCTACCGGCCACCCGAGAGTTTTATGACCTGGAGCGACTCTGGTCAGCGCCGCCGGCACCGCCAGTAGCGGCGGAAGAATAGCCTGCGGTGCGATTGACGCTGATTGCCGTTGGTACCCGCATGCCTGGCTGGGTAGAGCAGGGTATGGATGAGTACAGCAAACGGCTGCCGCGTGAGATTCGCCTGGATATTCGTGAGATACCGCTGGCCGGACGTGGCAAGGATCTGCCGCCGGCGCGGGCCAAGGCGGTAGAAGCCGAAGCCATATTACGGGCTATCCCCGACCGTGATCGCATTATTGCGCTGGATATTAGCGGTCGCCAGTGGTCGACGGAACAACTGGCTGGACAGCTGGCCGACTGGCAGATGTCAGCCCAGAACTACAGCCTGATCATCGGTGGGCCTGAGGGTATTGCCGCAGACCTGCTGGCCCGCGCAGATCTGCGCTGGTCGCTGTCACCACTGACATTGCCGCATCCGTTGGTTCGCGTCCTGTTGATCGAACAGCTTTATCGGGCGTGGTCGATCAATAACAATCATCCGTATCACCGGGCCTGATATGGCGGCTCAGGCACTTAAAGACCAGTCTTACGAAGCACGCATCTTTCGGGCCCGTACCGGGCTTGTGTTGCTGCTAGTGGTATCGCTACTGTCGTTATTGCTGGTGCGCTATTTTTCGCTGCAGATTACCCAACACAAAATTTACCAGACCGAGTCCGATCGCAATCGTCTGCAGCTGCAGCCGCTGCCGCCCAAACGTGGCCTGATTTATGATCGTAACGGCGTGCTACTGGCAGAAAATCGTCCCAGTTTCGTCTTATCGCTGGTCATAGAGCGCACGCCAGATTTGGAAGAAACCCTGGCGCGTCTGCAAGGCATGCTGGATATTTCCGGCGCTGATATTGAGAAATTCATGCAGCGCAAGGGCCGCCGGCGCCCTTATGAAGCCGTGCCACTGCGCTTTCGTCTGGATGAGTCCGAGCGTTCACAACTTGCCGTCAACCGCTTTGTCCTGCCCGGTGTGGTGGTAGAGGCTACCCTGGTGCGTTACTACCCGCAGGGCGCGCTGTTTTCGCATGCGTTGGGCTATGTGGGCAGAATCAATCAAGCGGAAGAAGCTGAGCTGGACGAGGTCAACTACCGTGGTACTAATCACGTCGGCAAAATCGGCATTGAAAAGTACTACGAGGAACTGCTGCACGGCCAGGTCGGCTATCAGAACGTTGAGACCAATGCCCTGGGCCGTGTGCTGAGGGTTTTGGAACGCACGGACCCGGTGCCTGGTGCTGATATCACCTTGTCACTGGATATCGGTTTACAGCGCACCGCCTACGAAGCGTTGAACGGTCGTCGCGGTGCGGTCGTCGCTCTGGACCCCAATACCGGTGGTGTGCTGGCCTTGGTCAGTACGCCCGGCTTCGATACCAACCTGTTCGTCAACGGCATTAGCACCCGCGATTACAGTGCGCTGCGCGAGTCCCTGGATTTACCGCTGTTCAATCGCGCTATTCAGGGGCAGTATCCGCCGGGTTCGACGGTGAAGCCGATTTTTGGCCTGGCCGGGCTGAGTTATGGCCTGGTGACTGCGGAGACCAAAATTGCAGATCCCGGCTGGTTCACTCTGCCCGGGCAAACTCGTCGCTTTCGTGATTGGACGCTGCGTGTGCGGGGCGGTGGGCATGGGGCCGCAGTTGACCTGCGGCAGGCGATTGAAGAATCCTGCGATGTGTATTTTTATGACCTTGCGCACCGTATGGGCATCGAGCGCCTGCACGACTATACGGCGCCTTTTGGGTTTGGTGTTGCCAGTGGTATTGATACCACCCACGAGCGCCGCGGCATCCTGCCATCGCGACAGTGGAAGCGGGATATGCGCAATGAGCCCTGGTATGCGGGTGAGACGGTTAACGTGGGCATTGGCCAGGGTCATCTGCTGGCAACACCGCTGCAACTGGCAGTAGCCACATCCATGTTGGCTTCCAGAGGTCAACACTATCGGCCACAGATGCTCAGTGCGGTGGGTGGAATTCCTGTCGCACGTGAGGCACCCACTCAGTTTGAAGCCAAGGCGGATGACTGGACAGTAGTTCAGGATGCTATGTACGCGGTCTTTCACGGTAAACATGGCTCAGCCCGCGCTGCAGCGCGGGGCGCCGATTACATAATGGCTGGCAAGAGTGGTACCGCGCAGGTGGTCGGTATCGCCCAAGACGCAGAGTACGATGCTGATGAGTTGGTTGAGCGCCATCGTGACCATGGACTGTTTATTGCCTATGCGCCCTTCGAAGCGCCGCAGATTGCGGTGGCGGTGGTGGTGGAAAATGGCGGCGGCGGATCAACGGTGGCGGCGCCAATAGCGCGGGCGGTGATGGATGCCTGGCTGGCAGCTGATGAGGCTGTGAGCGGTGGGTGATTACGTCAGACAGATGCCCGAGGCTTCGGCGGACCTGGCGCGCCGCCCGCAACTGTCACAACGTCTGCACGTGGATTTTGTTTTGCTGTTGTTGCTGTCGGTGCTGAGTCTGTTCGGTCTGGTGGTGCTGTACTCTGCCAGTGGTCAGGAGATGGGCGTCGTGGTGCGGCAGGGGCGATATCTGGTGTTGGGCTTTATCGCCATGCTGGTCGCAGCCCAGATTGACCTGCAGCGTTATCGACGTCTGACCCCGCTGGGCTATCTGGTGGGCCTGGTCATGCTGGTGATGGTTATTGTTGCCGGAGCAGATGCCAAGGGCGCGCAGCGCTGGCTCAGTCTGGGTGGCTTCAGATTTCAACCGTCGGAAATTATGAAGCTGCTGGTGCCTATGTCGGTGGCCTGGTTTTTGTCGGCGCGGGTATTGCCGCCGCGCCTGTGGCACGTGTTTGCCGGTCTTGGGTTGCTGGGCGTGCCCGCCGCTCTGGTGATTCTCCAGCCAGACCTTGGTACAGCGCTATTAATTGCTATGTCGGGTTTGTTTGCCCTGTTTATGTCAGGTCTGGGCTGGCGCTATATTCTCGGGGCTATTGCGCTTACTATCGCATCTGCCTGGCCGGCTTGGCTGTTTCTGCTCCATGATTATCAGCGTCAGCGGATTCTTACCCTGCTCAACCCCGAAAGTGACAAACTGGGTGCTGGCTGGAACATTATTCAGTCGAAAACCGCCATTGGTTCCGGTGGCTGGTCCGGCAAAGGCTGGCTCAATGGAACGCAGTCGCAGCTGGATTTTTTGCCTGAGAGTCACACCGATTTCATTATCGCGGTATTGGCAGAAGAGTTCGGGCTGCGCGGGGTGTTAGTGTTGCTGGCAATATATCTGCTGATCCTGTTGCGC
This sequence comes from Candidatus Litorirhabdus singularis, assembly GCF_026262625.1. Lineage (GTDB taxonomy): Bacteria > Pseudomonadota > Gammaproteobacteria > Pseudomonadales > Halieaceae > Litorirhabdus > Litorirhabdus singularis. Next base: position 137,494 of record NZ_SHNN01000001.1, on the reverse strand, counting down.
GGATTGTGGATTGGTTTGCGCGCTCAGGACAGTTTCTCGCGTCTGGTGGCGGGCAGTATTACCCTGACATTTTTTGTCTATATTTTCGTCAATATGGGCATGGTGTCAGGTTTGCTGCCGGTGGTTGGAGTGCCACTGCCGCTGGTCAGCGCCGGGGGCACATCATTGGTGACATTGTTGGCGGGATTTGGTGTACTGATGGCCATCAGCACCCAGAGACGTCTAGTGGTGTAGTAAGCTGGGAACCGTTGCCCCCGCAATGGTGTCAAAATAGAAAGTTATGGAGTTGAGAGCAAAATTGTATAAATTATTTTTGAGTGTAATGTTGGCCGGATTGGGCACTGCCAGCGCCTGGGCGGATGGCTATGCGGACAATACCCTGACCCTGCAGATGATCGACGAACTGGTCGCCGAAGAGGGCTTTGAGCGCGACGCGCTGTTGGAAGTGTTCGGTCAGGCCGAACGCAAGGACAGTATTCTCAAGGCGATCGCGCGACCCGCTGAGAAGACCAAGCCTTGGCACGAGTATCGACAGATATTTGTCACCAGCAAACGTACTGCCAAGGGGTTGGACTTTTACCAGCGCCACCGCGCCACTCTGGAGCGCGCTGAAGCCGAGTTTGGTGTCCCCGCGGAGATGATCACCGCGGTAATCGGCGTGGAGACTCGCTATGGTGAAAATATGGGTAGCTTCAGAGTCATCGATGCACTGTCTACGCTGGCGTTTGACTATCCACCGCGGTCTTCGTTTTTTAGCAAGGAACTGAAGCACTACCTGATATTGACGCGTGAACAATCTATGCCGGCGGCAGAAATGTTGGGCTCTTATGCCGGAGCCATGGGCTACGGGCAATTTATGCCCAGCTCCTACCGCGCATATGCGGTGGACTTTGATGGCGATGATGTCATCGATATCTGGAACAATCCGGTCGACGCGATTGGTAGCGTTGCCAATTATTTCAAGCGTCACGGTTGGCGCAGCGGCGAAACGGTGACCATGGCGGCTACGGTGAGCCAAAACTACCAGCCAGAGCTGGCGAATGACGGCCTCAAGCCCAAGCTCACAGTGGCGGACTTCGCTGCGGCAGGTTATACGCCGGCGGGAGCTGTTCCAGCAGATGCGATGGCGACTGCCATGGAATTTGAAGGCAGCGAGGGGCTTGAGCACTGGCTCGGTCTGCATAATTTTTATGTCATTACTCGCTACAACCACAGCGCAATGTACGCCATGAGCGTGTATCAGCTGAGTCAGGAGCTGGCCCACGCGCAGTCGGCGTTATGAGCAGCGTGCGTGCCCTGCTGCTGGTTGCAGGGTGCCTGCTGGTCGGCTGTAGCAGTCAGCCCCCTGATATTGCAGACGGTAAGCCACAGCGCAGCATCACTGCCGCCGAAGTGGTGGACGCCGAGCCGCAGCCTGAACCGCTGCGCGACGCCGGTAACAGCAGTCCCTACCGGGTGTTGGGGCAGGAATATACGGTGCTCGACAGCCCCGTTGGTTACCTTCAACGTGGCCGCGCTTCCTGGTATGGCAGTAAGTTCCATGGGCGCCTGACAGCCAACGGTGAAGTATTTGATACCTTTGCGGCAACCGCGGCGCACCGCACACTGCCAATACCTTCGTTTGCCAGAGTCACAAACCTGGAAAATGGGCGCGCTATTGTTGTGCGGGTCAATGATCGGGGGCCGTTTCATGAGAACCGCATCATAGATCTTTCCTATGGCGCCGCTGTGAAGCTGGGCTTTGCCGAACAGGGTACGGCAGCGGTAGAGGTCGAAACAATAACCGTGGCGGGTGTCGTTGATTTGCGCGGGGACCCTAACGCCAGCCTCTATCGCTACGTGCAGGTCGCTTCGTTTAGTGATCCTGAGGCGGCATCGCGGATGGAACGTGTATTACGCAGTCAGGTCGAGTCCCCGGTTGCTACTAGCGCTACACAGGTCGGCGAGCGCATGGTGCACCGAGTCCGGGTGGGTCCGTTGGATGATTTTGAACGCTTGCAGCAACTGCATGCCGAGCTGGAATCATTGGGCTATGCCAATACGCGTTTGATGCCAGAGTAAGCGTGGCTGACTTTGGATTGCGTCTGGTATGCGTTACCATGATGCCTCTATTCCCTCTCTATAAAGCCTGAAACTTTCATGATTCGAAGCCTTTTTGCCACGCTGCTGACAGCGTTTTCACTAGCCACAATGGCAGCCCCCGTGGTGCCATCGCCACCGCAAGTGGCAGCAGCGGCCTATGTCTTGATAGATGCCGACAGCGGTAAGGTGCTGGTTGCCCAAAACGCTGACCAGCGCTTGCCACCCGCTAGTCTGACAAAACTGATGACCAGCTATGTGTTATCACATGAGCTGGCGGAGGGCAGGGTCAGTAAGGAAGATAAGGTGCTGGTGAGTGAGAACAGCTGGGCGCAGAACCCGGTTTTCGCGGGCTCCTCGCTGATGTGGATTGAGGTGGGCAAGGAGGTCAAGCTGGCGGACCTGCATCGAGGTATTGTGGTGTCTTCTGGTAATGATGCGACCGTTGCGATCGCCGAGCATCTGGCTGGTACGGAGTCTGCTTTTGCCGATGTTATGAACGGCCATGCGGCAGAATTGGGTATGCATGGCAGCCACTTTGTTAATTCCCATGGTCTGCCTGATCCTGACCACTACACCACGGCGTATGATCTGGCGCGTCTGGCCAATGCGCTGATTAAGGATTATCCCGAGGACTACAAGCTTTACAAAGAACGCGAATTTACCTACAACGGTATACCTCAGTACAACCGCAACCGGTTATTGGTGGAGGATCCGTCGGTGGATGGTCTTAAAACCGGTTATACCTCGGAAGCGGGATATTGCCTGGTTGCTTCCGCCAAGCGTGATGGTATGCGCTTGATTTCGGTGGTGCTTGGAACCGACAGTAAGCGTACCCGGGAAAGTGAGTCGCGCAAGTTGCTGAACTATGGCTTTCGCTATTTTGAAACACATGCATTGTATGAAACTGGGCAACAGATTACCGCCACCCGGGTTTGGAAAGGACTACAGGAAGAACTCAACCTGGGTGTCGGCGAGCAGATCTATTTAACGCTGCCGCGCGGGCGCAGTGAAGACCTCAAAGCGGTCATGGAGCTTGACGAGACGATAGTCGCACCGATCAGTAAAGGCACTGCCTATGGCATATTGCGCGTTAGTCTGGATGGGGAGGAGTTGGTGGAGACGCCTCTGATTGCTTTGCAGGACATTGCTGAGGCGGGTTTTTTCGCCAGACTCTGGGACAGCATTGTTATGTTCATTACCGGCTTTCTGGATATCTAGTGATGACCGAGCAGGAACCCCCCAAGATTGAATTCCCCTGTGATTACCCGATAAAGGTTCTGGGACGCAGCGTTGAGGAATTCGAAGTCGAGATTCTGGCCGTGTTTGAGCGGCATGCTCCGGGTTTTGATCGCGATGCTGTTCGCAGTCGCGACAGCGGTAAGGGTACTTTTACGGCGCTGACCATAACCATCGTGGCCACTGGCAAACCCCAGCTGGATGCGCTGCACGGCGATTTGATGGCCACTGGCCTGGTACAAATGGTTATCTAAATGCGTATCCGCAAGCTGGGCCTGGTGGATTACCAGTCCACCTGGCAGGCCATGAAAGATTTCACCGACCAGCGCGATGCCAGCACCGAAGACGAGCTCTGGCTGCTGCAACACGCGCCGGTTTTTACTCAGGGCCAGGCCGGTAAAGCTGAGCATGTGCTGGCGCCGGGTGATATTCCAGTGGTCCAGGTTGATCGGGGCGGTCAAGTTACCTATCACGGCCCCGGGCAGTGGCTGGTGTATATGCTGGTGGATATTCGTCGGCATAACCTGGGGGTGCGTGACCTGGTGGACCTGATTGAGCACAGCATTGTTAGTGTACTAGCGCAATTTGGCATAGCCGCCGCGCCGCGCCGCGATGCTCCGGGCGTTTATGTTGACGGTCAGAAAATCGCCTCCCTGGGCCTGCGGGTGCGTCGCGGCTGTTCCTACCACGGACTGGCCCTGAACGTAGATATGGACCTGGAGCCCTTTTCGCGTATCAACCCCTGCGGACATGAAGGGTTGCAGGTGACCTCGGTGAGTCGTCAACTGGGCTCAGCAAGCACCCTAGACATTGACGCCGTTGGAGATGCTTTATTAGCAGAGCTGGTGGCAGGGCTCGACGGCAGCGGCTCTGCCGGTAACGACTCGGCCATTGGAACTATTGCCTGACAGGTCTTTTCTGAAGCTTACGTTGTAGTGTGCGCCGATGCATGCCCAGCGCTTTGGCGGTTGCCGAAATATTACCCTCGTGTTGCTGCAGTATTTTTTGTATGTGTTCCCATTCCAGACGCTCCACCGACAGCGGTGCCGCTGGAACGATACTGCGCGCAGGAGTGTTTTGGCCTTCGAATGCGGCGAGGACTTCGATTACGGTGGCTGGCTTACATAGGTAGTTGGTGGCGCCCAGTTTCATGGCCTCCACCGCAGTGGCGATGCTGGAGTACCCGGTGAGGATGACAATGCTGGCGTTCGGCGCATTGCGCAGTAACTCTGGCAGCGCCAGCAGTCCTGAAGCCCCCGGTAAATTCAGGTCCAGTAGAATATGCGAGGGCTGCCGCGTTAGCGCGAGCTCATTGGCCTGCACACTGTTGTGCGCTACTGCCACATCAAACCCCTGACGTTGCATGCCTCGGGCCATCACAGCGGTGAAAGCCTCGTCGTCATCGACCAGCAGTATGTCGCGAATGGTCGCGTCGGAGTTAGTCATGTTCTGGTACCGGCAGAGTGAGTGTGGCGCAGGTGCCGCGGGTGGTGCGGTTGCGCAGTTCAATGCTGCCGCCATAACGATTGACTGTGGCGTGACTCAGCAGTAATCCCAAGCCCAGCCCCGAGCCGGTGGCGCTGACCACCGGACGCCCAAGTTGGTTAATGATATCGGCCGGTATGCCAGGACCGTGGTCCAGAATAGCAATACTCACCTTCTGTTCATCCCAGCGTATCTCTATCTGAATATCGCAAGGATTGGCGTTGGCGGCATTGTTCAACAGATTCTCAATGGCCTGACTCAACGTGGGATCTACCCTCAGGGGTGGCGCTGGACCGGATGAGTACGCGCTTAACCGAGCTGTGACTTCAGGGCGTTGCACCAGCCATTGTTCATAAGTCTGCTGCAGGTACTGGTCGGCACTGACTGTCTGCAGTTCACCGGCCTCGGTCATGCGCGCAGTCTGGGAGAGACGGTCGAGGATGCCTTTGCAGCGCTGCACCTGATCCTGCAAGACCTGGTAATCCGATTGGTCAGTGACAGTCGCTGCGGTTTCCATTAGTTCCTCCAGCAAGACCGACATAGTGGCAAGCGGTGTGGCGAGTTCGTGGGCAGTGCCTGCGGCCAGACTGGCAACGCCGAGAATCTGCTCATTACGCAGCTGATCTTCGCGCTGTTCCACAGTCGCCTGTTCCTGGCGGCGCAGGGTGGCAGCCATGCCGACCACAAAGTAGGTTATGAGCCCCACCGATAGCATAAACATGATCCACATACCGGCAATGTGCACGTTGAACAGGCCGACGGCGCCATGGGCATGTGGCGAAAACAGGGGTAGTGGTAGGTAGAAATAGAGTAGGGCGCTATAAGCACCCACGCTAATGACCGCCAGTAGCCAGGTGTAGGTGCGTGGCAAGATCGCCGCAGCGATGACCAGCGGCACCAAATAGTAAGAAACAAAGGGGTTATTGGCGCCGCCGCTCAAATATAAAAATGCGGTTAAGCCCACAGCGTCCAGCGTCAACTGCGCAAAATACTCCTGATCACCGACCGGCCAATCGCGACGTAGGCGCCAGAAGCTGAGTAGCGTGATAACGGCCAGCGCCACAGTGATCAATAGCATTCCGCTATGCGCACTACCACTGATGTCTTGCCCGGCCAGAAAGAACAGCAGCGCAGACTGACACAGCAACACCAGGCTGCGGATGATGAGCAAGCTGCGCAAGTTACTGTGCGAGGCTGAGTAGGTAGTGGTAAGCGATTTGTTCACGGTCGTATTATATCGCACTCCGGTGGCACCGTTATTGCGCGCGACACGGTTAATCGGCGTATAATCCGCGCTCTTTCCGTAGAGCCTGAGTTTCGATGTCACAATTGAGCAGCGAGGTCGCAGAGCGCCGTACCTTCGCCATTATCTCGCACCCGGATGCGGGCAAAACTACCATCACAGAAAAACTGTTGCTGTTGGGTAATGCGATTCAGATTGCTGGTAGCGTCAAGGGCAAACGCGGGCCTCACGCCACCTCCGACTGGATGAGTATGGAGCAGGAACGGGGTATCTCGGTGACTTCGTCGGTAATGCAGTTCCCCTATCGTGAGCGCACAGTCAATCTGCTGGATACGCCCGGGCACGAGGATTTCTCTGAGGACACTTATCGCACACTCACTGCTGTAGATTCGGCACTGATGGTGATCGACGGCGCCAAAGGCGTAGAAGCGCGCACCATTAAGTTAATGAACGTATGCCGTCTGCGTGATACCCCGATTATCAGTTTCGTGAACAAAATGGATCGGGATATTCGCGATCCGGTGGATTTGTTGGACGAGATAGAAGAGGTACTTAATATCCGCGCCGCGCCGGTCAATTGGCCGGTGGGGATGGGTAAAGAGTTCAAGGGTGTCTATAACCTTTACACCGATGAGCTACATATATTCACCCGCGGCCAGGGTCATACGCTTTCGGACGACGTGCGCCTCAAAGGCTTGGAGTCAGATCAAGCGCGCGATTTGATTGGCCCCTACTATGACGACTTTTTGGAAGAGATTGAGCTGGTGCGCGGCGCCAGTCATGAGTTCGACCTGGAAGCCTATCGGGCCGGGACCCTGACGCCAGTCTTTTTTGGCACTGCGCTGGGTAATTTTGGTGTACGCGAGATGCTGGATGATTTCGTGAAGTGGGCGCCGGGGCCACTGCCCCGGCCGACTAACGTGCGTGAAGTTGCGGCAGAAGAAGAGCCCTTTTCGGGGTTCGTGTTCAAGATACAGGCCAATATGGACCCGCGTCACCGCGACAGGATTGCCTTTATGCGAGTGTGTTCAGGCCGCTATATCAAGGGCATGAAAATGCGGCATGTGCGTACCGCTAAAGAAGTGCGAATTGCCGATGCCGTTACCTTCAAGGCCGGCGAGAGAGCATTGGTCGAAGAAGCTGTGTCTGGCGATATTATCGGCTTGCACAATCACGGCACTATTCAGATTGGCGATACCTTTACCGAAGGTGAAGATCTGCAGTTTACCGGCATACCGCATTTTGCTCCCGAGCTGTTTCGGCGTATACGCTTGGCCGATCCACTGAAGTCCAAGCAGCTGCAAAAAGGCTTGCAGCAGTTGTCGGAAGAGGGTTCAACTCAGGTGTTTGCCCCCTTGCGGAACTCGGATCTGATCGTGGGTGCCGTGGGTCAGCTGCAGTTTGATGTGGTGTCCTATCGACTCAAGGATGAATATAAAGTCGATGCCCTGTACGAGCCGATCAGTGTCTACACGGCGCGCTGGGTATATTGTGAGGACGAGCGCAAGCTGGAAGAGTTTCGTACCAAGGCGGAGGACCAGTTATCTATTGATGGCGGTGGCCACCTCACGTATCTGGCGCCAAGCCGGGTCAATCTCGCGCTGATGGAAGAGCGCTGGCCCGATGTCCAGTTTCTGGCCACGCGCGAGCACTAGTGCCCGCGCAACGCAATTAGGACGCTAGTAGTTCCTTGATCTCGTCTTCCAGCTGGGCAGGGGTGGTGGCTGGCGCAAAGCGCTTGACCACATTGCCCGAGCTGTCGCACAGGAATTTGGTGAAATTCCACTTGATACCCTTGGTGCCCAGTGCTCCAGGAGCCTCCTTCTTGAGGTGTTGATAGAGCGGATCGGCGGCTCCGCCGTTGACTTCTATTTTGCCAAACATGGGGAAGCTGACGCCGTAGTTCAGCTGACAAAACTCGGTGATTTCGTCATTGCTGCCGGGGTCTTGCTTACCGAACTGGTTGCAGGGAAAGCCGAGTATTTCCAGCCCCTGGTCTTTGTACTTCTCGTAGAGCTCTTCTAAACCCTCAAACTGCGGCGTAAAGCCGCACTTGGACGCCGTGTTGACGATGAGCAGAACTTTGCCGCTAAACTCGGCGAGGGAGCGCTCGCTGCCCGAGGCAGTGGAGCAACTGAAGTCGTGTACGCTGGTAGTCATGGTCTATTCCTCACTAAGGCTTTTAGTTACGTCTGCGCTTGGCACCCAGATCACCGTAAAGTGGTTATCGCAAAGGCGCCCGCTGGCTTTAGGCTGCCTGCATTTGCAGCTGCAGCATCAATATATCGACCCGCTTACGCTGCATTTTTAGAGAGTACTCAAGTTCCTTGAGGTGGGTGCGAATGGTGGCATGCTCCCATTTCTCCTGCAGGACTTTTTTGCGTTCTTCCAAAGCGCCCTCTAACTCTCCCACAGTGCGCTCATAGCGTTCGCTCTGCAGCTGTCGCCAGCGGTTTACCGACTCGGCAAACAGCTGCAGTTCCCGCTCCAGAATATCGCGCAGTGGCGCCGCTGCGTCGATTTTCTCCAGCTCGTCGCGGGCTCGCTGCAATTGCATGGCCAGCAGGGCGCGCTGAATCTTAAAGTCCGGTACGCGTTTTAGGTTGCTGGCCAGGCCTAGCCAGGCGCAGGTACTGATCATCCACTTGGTTGGATCCCACTGGTACCAGCGCACGCCGTTACGGTAATCCGTCTGAAAGATGTGGTGGTAGTTGTGATAGCCCTCGCCGTAGGTCAGGAGCGCCAGTACGGTATTGTCGCGGGCGGAGTTAGTCTCGGTGTAAGGGCGGCGGCCCCAAAAATGTGCCAGCGAGTTGATGAAAAAGGTGACATGGTGATTAACGATTAGTCGTAGCAAGCCGATCAGCAGCAGGCAGCCAATGATGTCACCATGCCACCAGCCAATGGCAAGCGGCAGTCCGATATTCATAGTTAGCACGAGTGTCAGATAGTGGCGGTGTTGCCACATGACTACCGGGTCGCTGAGCAGGTCGGCGGCATTGCCAAACTCTTGCTTGTTGGTCTGGTAGTCGCGCAGCATCCAGCCCATGTGAGAAAACCACAGGCCGCGCCCGGCGGAGTAGGGGTCGCGCTCATCGTCGTCAACGTGCCGGTGATGGCGGCGGTGGTCAGAAGCCCAGATCAGTATGCTGTTTTGCAGGGCTCCGGCGCCCCATAGGGCATAGAAAACTTTTAGCGGGGTGCGGGCGCGATACGCACGGTGCGCCCACAAACGATGGTAGCCACCGGTAATGGAGAGCCCGTTTAAATAGAGGAAAACAACTGCCAATAGCCACTGCCAGCCATCATAGCCATGGCTAAAACCCCACCAGGGGACAGCCACCAAAGCCAGCAGGGGCAACATTACAAAAATAGCCACGTTGACAGGCATTAGCGGCGGACGTGTAGAAGCTGCAGTCATTGCAGGAGAACCTCAGATGATCGGGAAACGTGAAAAACAGTATTAGCGAACAGACGTTAATGATACCTTGACTTGATGAACAGTAACAGTGCGGCTCCTGCTTGCAGGTAGCAGCGAGAGCGTTGCCAGGCCTGACTTACAGCAACGCAGTGGGCTTTTGCAGACCGTCGCGTTGCTCGTGGCAGCGTTCATTAAATTACACAGATAGCAGCTGATAAGGAGACTCAAGGTGATGCGTTGGAATTGGATACTCTTAGGCCTACTGGTAATTGTGCCGGTTCAGGCGCAGGAACTACCAGAAAACCTTGAGGGACTGGGTTTGCGGGAATCGACGATGGCCAGTCGGGATATGCCGGGCTGGAAGGTTCCGGATAAGATTCTGGTGCGGAGCTTCTTTGGGCAGGATGTGGCTGCGATGCTGCAGCCGCTGACCCCGGATGTAGAACTGGTGGCGGTGACCACAGTAGAAGATGCCGTGGCCAATATTGACGGGGCCCAGGCACTATTTGGGTTTTGCGAACGCAGCATTCTTGAAGCGGCGGACAGTCTGCATTGGGTGCAGTCTTATTTCGCCGGCGTGGAGAACTGCGTTTCACTGCCAGCTATGCAGGGCGGTATGGTGCTGACCAACGGCCAGCGTCTCAGCAGCCCTACCATCGCTGACCACACCATGGCGCTAACCTACGGCCTGGTGCGAGGGCTTGATCTGTTTCAGGGGGCCCAGGCGGAATCCCGCTGGGATATGCAAGCGGCGCCCTCTTTGATGTCTTTCGGCGAGCTTTCCGGGCGGACCATGCTTGTAGTTGGCCTTGGTGGCATCGGCTCTCAGGTTGCGCAGCGTGCCCATGCGCTGGGAATGAAAGTGTTGGCGACCCGCGGCAGTCGGCGCGAGGGCCCTGACTACATAGAGTATGTCGGTCTTGGGCACGAAGCGATCCATTTGGCAAAAAAAGCAGATATCGTGGTCAATGCTGCGCCACTCACTGATGCCACCCGCGGCATGTTCAATAAGGAGTTTTTTGCGGCCATGAAGCCGACGGCTTACTTTGTCAGCGTCGGGCGCGGCCAAAGCACTGTTACGGCGGATCTCATAACGGCAGTGAAAACCCAGCAAATAGCCGGAGCCGCACTTGACGTGGTGGACCCGGAGCCGTTACCTGCCGACCACCCGATCTGGTCTACCCCGCGTATTATTGTGACGCCACATGTGGCGGCGCTTAGTGCTGAGACCTGGCAGCGCATCTGGGCGCTGGTGGGTGAAAACCTGCGCCGCTATGTTGCCGGTGAACCATTGTTATCAGTGGTGGGTATAGAGCGGGGTTATTAAAGGCCGTTGCCTGTGGTGCCGGGTGCGACAGTCTCGCTGACTGTGTTGGCGCGATAGCTTGCCAGCTCGGCATGCAGCCAGCTGGCGGCGGTGCTGTCTTTGCCAGCACAGGTGATGGTATAGGGCTTCTTGCTTAAGCTACTACTGCTGGCCAGGCGGTCGATAAACTGCTCGGCCGTATCCACCCAGCGTTTGCCGCGCCGGTACTTCAACTGTAAGTGCTCAGCGGCATCCGCTGAGTCGTGTTGGCTGCCATTGCGATTGAAATCGCAGCCACTGGCGGCAACAAATTCGATCAAGTGTGCGACTTCTCGCTCTGTATCGTCATCCGCGGCCAGGGTCATACCCGTTGCAGTGAGCAGCAGTGCGCCGATGGCGAGGCAGTATTTGTTCATGAATCGACGGCGAAAGTCGCAAAAATAGGATTGTGATCCGAGGAAGTGACGGCGCGCGTGCCGCTGCTTACCACCCTCAGGCCGCGCACAAAAATATGGTCTAGCGGCAGACCGAACACCAGCTTACGTTGATCGTCATTGTAGTCCAGCGCTGCCAGCCCCAACTGCTCCATAAGCGAGGTGAGCAGGAGCAGGCGTGCTGCACTCCAAGTGTTGAAGTCGCCGGAAAATATAACCGGACCCTGATGCTGTCTGATGACTCCGGTGGCATCACTGAGCTGTTGGTCTAGAGCGCTGGTACCAAAGGTGAAATTGACCGCATGCAGATTGATAACCAGCAATGGCTGGGTGCTTCCGCTGATACGATAAGTGCTGATGCCGGTTGCTTTGGGGGTAAGTAACCACGGTTCCTGGTGAGATAGTAGGCACTCACTGATCGGTGGTGTTCGGCTCAACGTCATTACCCCGGTGCGCTCATCGTCAGTAGCATAGCCAGGAGCAAATACCGCATGCAGGTCAGCGTTGTCGATAGTGGTTTCGAGTTCTCGTTCCAGCACCGCTTCTTGCAGCAGCAGCAGGTCGATATCTTCACCCAGCAGGCGCAAATCGTGACGCCAACCTTGTTGGCTGGCTTTTTGAATATTCCAATTGGCGAGACGGATCTGCGATCCGTCCATCGATGGTTGGGCCATCGCTGCGGCGGGCTGCTGGTCTCGGAGGTCGCAAACGGCAAGCGGCGCCAAGGCCTCAGCGCTGGCACTGCGGAACAGCCCGGTGCTGGATGCCATGATAGCCAGCGACAGCAGGCCGAAAATTTTGAAGGTTCGGTACATGATCCTTCGATTATAACGATTAAGGCGGGCGCATAATAGCGGCCCTGAAGAGCCTGGGTGGGGTAGTTAGAGTTTCTCCAGGTAGGAGCGGTACTCCAGTTCCGTGACTTTGGAGCGAAACTCGGCGTTCTCCTGCCATTTAGTCAGAGCATAAATACGCTGTATCTCGCTTCCCATATTGCGCTGAATAAAGTCGGATTCTTCAAATAGCCGAATTGACTCTGGGAGGTAAAGCGGCAGGATGTTCTGCGGATCCTTGTAGCCGTCGCCAGTGACGGCTTCACCCGGGTCGAGTTGCTGCTCGATCCCATCGGCAATTGCCGACAGCAGCACGGCGAACAGCAAGTAAGGGTTGGCGTCGGCACCTGCAACTCGCTGCTCAAGTCGGCGCGAGGCATTTTTCCCGGCCGGCACCCGCACTGACACCGTGCGGTTTTCGTAGCCCCAGGAGGGCGCGATGGGAGCATGAGCTCCGGGTTGGAAACGACGATAAGAGTTGTAGTTGGGTGCGAATATGGCCATGGACTCCGACATATACTCCATGCAGCCGGCGATCGCATGATGCAGCATAGGCGTGCCTTCAGGCGTGCCACTGTCAAACAGATTGTCGCCGCGGTCATCGAGTAGGCTGCAGTGAACGTGCATGCCATTGCCGGCTTCGTTTTCGAACGGCTTTGCCATAAAGCTGGCGATCAGACCGTGGCTGGCGGCGACACCCTTGACCACTCGTTTCATCAATTGGATCTGATCCGCGGCGAGCACCGGGTTGTCAACGTGCTGCATGTTGATTTCGTACTGGGACGGCGCCGATTCCTTCACGATACCGTCGAAGGGCAGCTCCTGAAGTTCACAGGCAACGCGAATGTCTTCCAGTAACTTAGAGTGGGTTTGGAGTACGTCAACGCCATAGGTGTTGCCACCTATCGGACCTTGTCCCGCCGGCATTGGGCAGGAATGACGGATGCCGTCCACATTGTAAGTGACCAGGCTGAACTCTAGCTCGGCAGCAACAACCGGTCGCCAGCCAGCATTGTGGCATCGGTTGAGTACCTTTCTGAGCACATGGCGAGGATCGCCGAGGTAGGGTGAATCATCCGTATTGTACAGCGACAGCATGACCTGCCCGTGATTGACTCCGGCCCAGGGAGTAGGGTGCAGAGTGCCTTCCAATGGGCGGCAAATTCCATCAGCATCGCCTGATTCAAATACCAGTTCCTCTACATCCCTGCCCCAAATATCCAAGCTGAGCGCGGTTACAGGCAGCTTGAATTCGCCCTGATAAACCTTGGCCAGCTTGTGCCTCGGCAACCACTTGCCGCGCATAACCCCGTTGCAGTCCGGCAGCAGGGCTTCTATCGTTGTGATATCTGGATGGGCCCGGAGAAACCAGTCTGCCTCTACTGACATATGGTCCTCAAAAGTCCTTCTCCACTGGTAATTGCGCACTTTGGTGTAAGTGACGGTGTGGCTCAATGCCCCACATGGGTCAGTATTCGTTAGCCTGAAATACCACGGCTGGTCCTGACATCATACGGCTTAGAACTCTACCAGGTTGACGTTGCCCTGAGTTGGCGGCGACAGATAAACGCTAAGAGGGTCACCCACTCCAGCTGCGCCAAGATAAGACAGGGAATTAATGAATAGCGAAAACAAATCGGTTTGCGAGCTGACATCCAGCTTTCGGTAAATACTCTTGCGGTGTCGGCGCAGAGTCTCAACGGCAATATTGAGCTTGTCAGCGGAGGCGGGTGTGCTGTAGCCGCGCAGCATCAGTTCCAGTACGCTCTTTTCTCGGGGTGAAAGAATGGATGATCCAAAAGCCTGGAATGCATGGTCGATAACGCCATCGATATCAGGCTCCAGCAGATAACGACTGCTGAAATCCGCCATTTGGCTGTGGCCGCGAAGCAGCTCTGCCACAGGTGCAGACAGAGCGCGCAGTGTGTCTAGCTCGTCGCTGCCAAAGGTGCCCTTCCCCAGCAGGCGCATCAGACTGATATTGATGACGCTGCCACTGGGTAAAGTTGATAAGTACACAACTTCATCTACGGTGCCCGTATCGCCATAGTAGTAATCGTAGTAGTGACTTTGCTCCAGTAAGCCGTCGGTAACCTCTTCCAATCGGTAGAAACGCCCGCGTGGCTGATTCAGTGAAATCTCATAAAAGGGATCTTCGCGGTAGGGGCCCTCAAGGTATTGGTCAATCTGTGCATAGCGAGCGTTTTCTGGAATCTCATGGTAGATACACTGTGGCGGCAGGTCGGTGTGATATAGCCAGATTTGAGGATAAAAGACCGGTACACGGTTGGCGATGGCTTTGATCAGCATGGGGAAAAACTGGTCGCTCCCCATTGCTGCGATGGCCTTGGCGATATCCTGATTCCATTGGTGCAGTGTTTGAGCGTTGGCCATATGGGATTGGTTACGACTTTATTGTTAGGGGGAGATCTATGTCACAATCATGGGCAGCCGCAGGCTGAAAGTCAATCAACAGGATTTACCCAGTCATCTTGCAAAGGCAGTAGCAGCCGTTAGTGACACTGCTTCCGCCAAATGTCATCACATTATAGGAGGCAGCTATCGTGAGTTCACGGACTACCCGTTCCAGTAGCGACTGGCAGCAACTTGATCAGCGTCACTACCTGCATCCCTTTAGTGATTTTAAGGCATTGGGGCAGCAGGGTAGTCAAATTATCAGCCGCGCTGAAGGCATTTATATCTACGATAATGAAGGCCGGCAGATCCTTGATGGTATGTCGGGCCTGTGGTGCTGCAGTCTCGGTTACGGCCAGCAAAGCATTGCCGCAGCAGTCTATGCGCAGTTGCAGGAACTACCCTATTACAACAGTTTTTTTCAGTGCGCCCATCCGCCCGTAATCGAGCTGTCACAGCGATTGGCCGAAGTGGCGCCCAAACATATGAACAATGTGTTTTTTACCAGCTCCGGCTCCGAGGCTAATGATACATGTCTGCGCCTGCTGCGCCGCTATTGGGATCTGGCGGGTAAGCCTTCCAAGCGGCTGGTTATCAGTCGACGCAACGCTTATCACGGTTCGACGATCGCCGGTGCGAGCCTCGGTGGTATGGGGTTTATGCACCAGCAATTTGAAACCCTCAGCTATGTGCACCACGTCGACCAGCCCTACTGGTTTGATGAAGGGGGCGACATGGAGCCAGAGGCGTTTGGCTTGCAGGCTGCACGCTCGCTGGAGCTCAAAATCGATGAGCTGGGTGCTGAGAATGTCGCGGCTTTTATCGCCGAGCCGATTCAAGGTGCCGGCGGGGTGATTGTGCCTCCAGCCAGCTATTGGCCCGAGATTGAGCGCATCTGTCGCGCCCACGATATTTTGCTGATCACCGATGAGGTGATCTGTGGTTTTGGGCGCACCGGTGAATGGTTTGGTGCAGACTATTTTTCTGTCAGTGCTGATTTGATGCCGTTTGCGAAAGCCGTCACCAATGGTTATCAGCCGTTGGGAGGGGTCTTGGTCAGCGACCGCTGTGCTGATGTTTTGAAAACCGACGGCGGTGAATTTGCCCATGGTTATACCTACTCAGGACACCCTGCAGCCTGTGCCGCGGCCCTGGCAACGCTGGATATTTTGCAAGAACAGAATATTGTCACCACCGTTCGCGACAGCAGCGGACCCTACCTACAGCGGCGTTGGGCTGAGCTTGCTGAGCACCCGTTAGTCGGAGAAACTCGTGGCGCTGGCTTTCTGGCTGCGCTGGAGTTGGTATCAGATAAAGCCTCCAGAGCCCGATTTGACGGGGATGGCAGTAGCGGGGCGCGGTGTCGTGATAACAGTATGGCAGCCGGGCTGGTGATGCGGGCCGTTGGCGATACCATGATTGTCGCGCCGCCGCTGGTAGCAACTCACGCGCAAATTGATGAATTGATCGATAAGGCCCGGGCAGCTCTGGACGCAACGGCCGCTGAGCTGATCTAGTTGCCGATCCAGGGTGCATCGCCGCCGTATTCGCGGCGGTAGGCAGCGGCAGCTTCCACCGCTGCCGCTTGTGAGGGCAGGTTGACGATGCGCACCCGGTAGAGCTTGCGTTCCCCGCGGCTTATTGCACTGATTTGACTGGGCCAGGGGAAGTCTGTGATGCGTGCTGCTACTTTTAAGGCCGCAGTTTCGTTGCTGAAGCTGCCCAAATTGATAAACCAGGATTGCTCGGTCGTGACCGCGGGAGTCACTGTGCTGGTGGCTCCACCATCTGGTGATGGCTGAGGTGAGGGAGGATTGCTTAATACTGCAGTCACCGGTGGTGAAATGACTGTCATCGCGGCAGACTCCAAAGGCAGCAGTGTTGGCGGCTCCGCTGCGATTTTTGTCGGAATGCTGGAGGCCAGGTCGCTGTCGCTGCCAAGGGGGTTCGTTGCAGGTTTTATCGGCGCAGGTTCGGCTATTCGCTTGTCGTCATGATTTTGCAGCGCCACAGCTAATTCACGTTCTGCCGCCGCCAACTCAGTCTTGAGCTCGGCAAACTCGGTAACCAACATCTTGCTGTTGGCCTCAAGCTGGCTCATGCGATCATCACTTATCAGTCGTTGGTTGAACAGGATAATTCCCAGGGTTAGCAGTACAAAAGCAGCCGAGGCTCCCAGCATTGGCCCCACCCCACCTGCAAAGCGCTGCTTTGGCGTCTGGCTGGCTGATTGCGCGACCGCGAGGGGGGGCGCTTGTGGCGCCACGGTGCGGGTGACGGCCGCCGCTACCCGCTGTTGTTGGCCAGCTGGCGTCGATTTACTGATCGCCTCTCGTGGTTGTTCTCGCTCCGGCGCTATTGAGCCTCCGGC
Source organism: Candidatus Litorirhabdus singularis (assembly GCF_026262625.1). Taxonomy (GTDB): domain Bacteria; phylum Pseudomonadota; class Gammaproteobacteria; order Pseudomonadales; family Halieaceae; genus Litorirhabdus; species Litorirhabdus singularis. Next base: position 120,668 of record NZ_SHNN01000001.1, on the reverse strand, counting down.
TGCAGCTACCTGGGCGCGCGCAGTATTGGCTGCATCCCGCAAGCGCTCCTGTTCACTCAAGAGTACCCGTTGCTCCTGGCGCGCGTCTTTCAGGGCAATCGCGTAGTCGAGAATACGATGCAGCATGTCATCGTTGATCAGGCCGCGTACCACGTAATCAATGGCGCCGGCCTGCTTTAATTTTTCTATCTGAACCTCGGCCGTTTGATCTAGCATGACAATGATGGGTGTCAGTAATTGCTTTTTTTGCGCGAGCCGTAGTAGGTACTCGGTTTCCAGAGTGAAGGCGAGAATGATGGCGTCATTGTCCGGGTCAAGTAGCGCGTCAACGGGTTGCTCGCTGGTATTGACCGTGCGGGTTTGAAAGCGTTCGGGTCGCGCGCGCTCAAGCGCCGCCGTCAGCGTGTAGAAGTCGGCGGGAAGTTCGCTTATGAGGAGAACGTTGTTAAGACCCACGCTTAGTCCAGTGGTCGGCAGATGCTGGCAAGCATAGCCTCGCTATGGCCTGGTCACAAGCATCGAAGGGCATTGGTGACTCGCAAACACTGGTTCCGTCAGAAATACAGGCGTTGTACAAACCAATAGGTTCCCAGGCTGCACAGCGCAGTATTGGCTATTAGCGACAGTGTTGGCCATGGTCGGCCAAGCATGCGGTGCAACAGGACACCGCTGCCGCTGAGTATCAAGACAATAGCGATCTGTCCCAGTTCTACTCCCAGATTGAACCCGAACAGAGCAGGTATCAGTGCTTGCTGGGGTAGCCCCACCTCCTGCAGCACGCTGGCAAAACCGAAGCCGTGAATCAGTCCAAATAGCGTGGTGACAGCCGGGCGTAACTGGCGTGCGCGTGATGCGCTATGGCTGAGCATCAGGTAGCACCAGCAAAACAGGGACAGGCCGGCCAGGCTCCATGCCGGCGCCGGCCAGTCTAGCCATGCCCCAAGTCCCGCTAGCACTAGCAATACCAAACCTAGCAGATAGGCGGCGCTTTGATGCAGCTGACGTTCAACCACCACATTCTCTATCGCCACCATGGCGATGGTAAAACCAATCAGAGCCTCCACCACCATAATGTCGGGTGTAACGTAGCCCAGCACGCTGAGGCTGAGCGTAAGACTGTGGCCCAGAGTGAAGCCGGTGACAATGTAGAGAACATCGCGCAGGCGCTGCGCCAGCAGCAATAGCGTCAGTAGAAAGGCGATATGATCCAGGCCAATCAGGATATGCTCGAAACCAAAACTGATGTAGGTCAGAAAGGTGCTCTGTGTGGCTATTGGCGGCGCTACCTCGTTGGAAGCAGTGGCTACGGGAATGGAATGGACGGGCTGGCGGCGACTATACAGGCGCTCAAATCCAGTGCCGTTGGCCAATTTGAAACGCGCAAAATGGATATGGCTGGGCGCTGCTGCTTGCAGCGCCTCTATGCGTAATTGCAGCGTAGCGGGCTTGGAGCCTGGCGCCGAAGTCGCGGCACAGGACCAGTTCAGCGTCACTCTCATATAGCCAGGCTGAGCACGCTCCTGTTGCAGCGCGCTGCGTTCACAGCGAACTCCGCCGTCGTCCATCCGAATACTGGCATCAAGGTGCTCCAGCAGCGCTTGTTCCAGGTCGGAATTTCCCTGCCTGGCGGACAGGCGTGTGACTTCACGCGTGGCGATGGTAAAGGAACCGCGCAGTGAGGTAGCGTCCACCTGCCAGTTTGAGTAGGATTTGGATTGGGGGTCGGCAGTCGTTCCCGCAGACCACAGGGCCAGAGTCAGCACCGCCAGTGTTACAATATGGCGCCAGAACTTATTCAATCGTGGCGTCCAGCCGGTCCAACTGCTCTAGAAAAGCTTCATCAATGCTGACGTCGGCGCCGCCGCGTAAATCGTTCAGGTAGTCTCTCAGGGCCTGATCAGCGGCCCGACGCTGGTATTCGCGCAGCACTCGCTCCTCCACTTGTGCCAGCGGCGGCGCCGGTCCAGCCTGCAGGTCAATTAGCTGAAGAATAGTGAAACCGGCCTGCTCAGTAAGGGGCGCGCTGATCGCCCCCGGTGCCAGCTCCAGCGCTGCGTCGGCTAGTGTTGGGCCGAGATAGCCGCGCAGTTTACTGACGGGTAAGGGGCTTGAGGGAAGTGCCAGGATATCGGTGTCTGCCATTTTGTGCTGCACCCGCTGCCAGTCCTGACCATTGAGCAGCGCCTGCTCGGCAGCGCTGGATCGCGCTTGCGCCTGCTCGCCCCGGAACACCATCCGCCTGACTTGAGCCCGCATCGGTTGCGCAAAATAGGTCTGATTTTGTTGATAGAAACGCATTAGCTGCTCTGTATCGACGGCGGCGCTGGCGCTATCACTGGTCACCGTCGCAATCATTGCGTTGATGATAGTCTTGCGCACAGTGGGGTCGCTAAAAGGAACGCCTATCTCCACGGCGCGTTGCAGCAGCAGTTTTTCTTCGATCAGACGGTCCAGGAGGTGACGTCGATCGGCGCTGGTCATGGCGTTGCGCTTGTCGCGTGCGAGTAGGTCCAGATAGGCTAGATATTCGGCTTTATCGATACGTTCATTGTTAACCTGCGCTAACACCTCTTTGGCCGGGGTGTTGGGGTTGGATTCGAGAACGCCAGTTGACGCCAGTAGTATCCCGACTATTGCGCCCGCCACCAGCAGCGTTGCTGCCGGCTGTGTATTGCCCTTGCTCATGGTGTTTCCCTGCTCACTTGCCGTGCTCAAGCGATCACGCTCGTTATTAGTCGCCTGGCGACCCATGAGAGTATAATGTGAGGTGCAGATTTACCGTAAACTTTGTCCGAATTTATTTGCCGACGCTACAGGCTTTGGCTGCGCAGGAGGAAACAAACTTGATTACCAATTTTGACGATTATTGTATTCACCAAACCGCGGCACCCATTGCACAACCGTCCCAGAGTGACAGGAATTTTTATGATCGCTATTGGTTTAACGGCATGGACGCGGAAGGGACTTATATTTTCGAGGTTGGTTTCGGGCTCTACCCCAATAGACATGTGATGGACGGCCATTTCAGCGTCTCCACCGGCGGCCGTCAGTATGCGTTTCACGGCTCCAGAAGAGCCCCTCATGAGAGGGCTGATACTCAGGTAGGGCCACTTGCCGTAACGGTAATAGAACCGATGCGCCAGATCCGTGTGCGGCTTGCCCCCAATGAGCACAATATTGCTTGTGATCTGCTCTTTACCGCCGCTAGCATTCCTCATGAAGAACCGCCCAATATCATGTATGACGATGGGCACCTGATTATGCATAACTCGCGTTTCACCCAGATGGGCTACTGGGAAGGACACTTTGAAATTGATGGGCAGCGCTTTGAGGTTAGCCGTGCTTTCGGCACGCGTGATAAGTCCTGGGGCGTGCGCCCTGTGGGCGAACCTCAGGGCGGAGCGCCGGGACTGTTAAGCGGCGACCCGGGTGTCTACTGGTGTTGGAATCCGATCAATTTTGGCGACTTTTGTACTCAGATGGGTACCTTTGAAGACCGCGAAGGCCGGCCCACTCAGGTCAGCGCTGATTTGCTGCCGCTGTATGTCGACCCCGCCGATATCCCGCGCGGTGAAGACCCTGGCCTGATAGAAATGACGCAGGTTGAGCACACCATCGTGTGGGAAAAGGGCACCCGTCGCGCTGCCAGCGCACAGGTGCATATGGTTGATGCCAACGGTACTGAATATGACATTGCGCTGGAGCCGTTATTGCGTTTTCAGATGCTGGGCGTGGGCTATAACCATGCTGAATGGGGGCACGCTTTTTGGAAAGGTGAGCTGGAAACTGCGCGTGAGGAGTGGGATCTGGGGGCCATGGATCCGTTGGAATATCAAAACTTGCATGTGCATCAGGTGGTGCGCGCCACTATGGGGGAGCGAGTGGGTATGGGGACATTGGAGAATATCGTTATTGGCCGCCATGCGCGCAGTGGGTTCAAGGACTTTTTCGATGGTGCCGAGTAACACCGGTACTTGACCTGCTGCCATGGCAAAAACAGAAGCGTACAAACTGAATGAACCGGTGCCCCTGAGTTTTGTCAGGGCGCTATTGGTGCAGGCGAATAATGCCAAGCTGGACGTCAGCGCCTTGTTGCGTCAGGCGGGCTTCCCCTGGAATCCGCTACAGGAGTCTGCAGAGCCCCAGGTGTTTATTTCGGTCGAGCAATACAGCCGCCTGTGCATGGCGTTGTTTCAGGCGCTGAACGATGAATCGGGCGGCGCGGTGGGAGACTGTAAAACGCCTTGGGGCAGTACCCGTCTGTTGTTATTCTCGCTGCTACATTGCGCCAATCTGGGTACGGCGATGGAGCGTGCTATTGAATTCAACGCCAGCTGCCGCGAGCGTCGCGGGGAGGTTCGTGTGCATGAGTTGGTAACAGATAGCTCTGCGCGAACAGTAAGTCTGCGTTACTTCTCTGCGGCGGACCCGCAGCATCCGCCCCAGCAGTCTGGCGTGTTGTGCGGTATGGCCATGTGGATGCGCGTCTGTGGTTGGATGACCGGGCAGTACATCGACATTGTGTCGGCGACCTGTGTCGGTCCGGAGCCCGGCAGTCTGGTGCCACTGCGGCACTTTTTTCACTGCCCGGTGGACTTTGACAGTGATTGCAATGCGGTGACCTTTAGTGCCCGTCACCTGGATGCGCCGTTGCTGAGAACTGAAGCTGACGTAGAAGATTTTTTGCGGGTGGCGCCCTATCACGTGGTTATCAGCCCCATCGCTAGTGAAGTGTCCATAACAACGCGTATTCGCGGCTTGTTGGGTGATGACCTGGGAGGCGATTTACCCAGCTTTGAAGAGTTAACCGGTATGTTGAATATGTCGGCGCGAACCCTGCGCCGGCGCTTGGAGAAAGAGGGTACCTCTTACCAGCGCATCAAAGATAACGCGCGCCGCGATATCGCGATATCATTGTTAAGTAGGGCGCGTATGACTGTGAGCGATGTGGCCGAGCGGGTGGGTTTCAGTGACCCCAGTGCATTTCATCGTTCGTTTAAAAAGTGGACCGGGCAATCGCCTGGGGAATACCGATAGAGCTATTCAAAAAGGGATAAGGTAGTGGACAAAGATAAAGTAGCAAAAGACCTGGTTGACCTGGCGATGGAGATCGAAAATTTGCCATTGGAAAGCGCAGAGCGCAGTCGGCTACTGAACTTGGTAGCCAGCATGGAGCAGCACCTCAGTGGTGAGCCCGTAGAGCAGGAGCCGCAGGAAGTTGTGGATGCTGTGGATGCGGTAATTTCTGCGTTCGAGACCGACCATCCGACTATGACCGGGATTGCGCGGCGCCTTATGTCGGCTTTATCCAGTATGGGGGTGTAGCTTACAGCTACTCCCAGTCGAGGTTTGGGCCGCGCCAGTTGCGGCGCCAGGCCGCTTCGACTTTGTCACTGTAACGGGTGCTGCCGAGGCTTCCATTATAAGCCGCCAGTGCACGCGTTAAGTTGCCTTTCTCGCGTTTGATATAAAACTGCAGGATGCGACAGCCGTAGGAGAGATTGGTGCTGGTAAGGGTCAGGTTGTCCTCCGGACGGCCAATTTCGTCTTTCCAGAATGGCATCACCTGCATCATGCCCTGGGCGCCCACACGCGATACGGCAAAGCGGTCGAAATGGCTCTCCACTTCAATCACGGCAAGTACCAATTCTGGCGGTAGCTGGCTCTGGCTGGCGTAGCGATGGACCTCCTGCAACAGTTGCAGGCGTTGCTCGGGGTCTTTGACGTACTGCTGCAACCGGTTGGACATGTCGAGTAGCCAAACCTCGGCGTCGAAGCGGTCTTCAAAGCTTTCCGAGTCGGCGATACTCTGCTGCAGGAATTGCCGCAGTTGTTCGTATTCCTGAGTGTCATGGGGTTGTGCCACGCTCTGGACACTGCCGACACACAGTAGCAGGCCGCAGATGAAACCTAGGTTGCTAGCACGCATACCTAGGCGTTTAATCTCTCGGTCAGGAAACTGAGTATCGCGGTTTGGTCAACCAACGTTGGCTCGCTATCGCGGCGCCCTTTGTACTCAATTTTTTGTTCGGCAAGGGCGCGGTCGCCAATCACCACTCGATGAGGTATCCCGATGAGCTCCATATCGGCAAATTTTACCCCCGGGCGCTCATTACGGTCGTCCAGCAACACCTCGATGCCCGCGGCGCTCAGCTCTGCGTAGAGTTTTTCGGCGCAGCTCGCGACGGCCTCTGACTTATGCATGTTCAGGGGCACGATAGCGATCTGGAATGGGGCAATTCCCGCTGGCCAGATAATGCCATTGTCATCGTGGTTCTGCTCGATGGCGGCGGCCACCACTCGGCTGACGCCAATACCGTAACAGCCCATGCTGACCGTCTCGGTTTTGCCCTGTTCATTGAGTACCTGGGCGTTGAGGGCCTGGCTGTATTTTTTGCCCAGCTGAAATATATGGCCGACTTCTATACCGCGTTTAATGACCAGTGTGCCGTTACCATCGGGGCTGGGATCGCCAGCCTCAACGTTACGGATATCGGCGACTTTGCCGACGCTAGCATCGCGACTCCAGTTAACTCCACGCAGGTGAAACCCGTCGCGGTTGGCGCCACAGGTAAAGTCAGACAGGCAGGCAGCACTGCGGTCCGTGTAACAGGGCAGGTTTAGGTTGACCGGGCCCAGCGAGCCGGTGCCACAGGCGGTTGCGGCAACAATGGCCGCCTCTTCGGCAAACTCCAGTGGTGCTGCCACGCCGTCCAGTTTTTCAGCTTTGAGTTCGTTCAACTGGTGATCGCCGCGGACGGTCAGCGCTATTAGTGGCTGCTCCTCCGAGTCGCCTTTGACAATCAGCGTTTTCAGCGTCTGCTCGGCGGCCAGCTGTAGCTGAGCACACACTTCTTCGATGGTGTGGGCATTAGGTGTGGCCACTTCCGTCATGGCCTCAGCCGCTGCAGGTGCTTCGGACGCAGGTGCTAGTGCTTCTGCCATTTCGATATTGGCGGCGTAGTCGCTGCTATCGCTGAAGGCGATAGCATCCTCTCCTGAGTCGGCCAGCACATGGAATTCCTGTGAAGCGTTGCCGCCTATGCTGCCGGAGTCAGCTATTACAGGCCTGAAATCCAAGCCCAGGCGGGTAAAGATTTGAGTGTAGGCAGCGTGCATTTCTTCGTAGGTTTGCTGCAGAGACTCCTGGTTCAAGTGAAAAGAGTAGGCATCTTTCATCAGAAACTCGCGGGCTCGCATAATCCCAAAGCGCGGTCTGATTTCATCGCGGAACTTGGTCTGTATCTGGTAGAAGCTGCAGGGCAGCTGCTTATAACTTTTGATTTCGTTGCGTACCAGGTCGGTGATAACTTCTTCGTGGGTAGGTCCCAGGCAGAAGTCGCGTTGGTGGCGATCACGGATGCGCAGCAATTCTGCGCCGTACTCATGCCAGCGGCCTGATTCTTGCCACAGTTCAGCCGGCTGCACTACAGGCATTGAGACCTCCTGGCTTCCCGCGTTGTTCATTTCCTCGCGGACCACCGCCTCGACTTTACGCAACACGCGCAGGCCCATGGGCAGCCAGGTGTAGAGTCCTGCCGCCAGTTTTCGAATCAGCCCAGCGCGCAGCATGAGTTGATGGCTGATAACCTCGGCGTCGGAAGGTGTTTCCTTCACCGTAGCAATTAAAAATTTACTGGCGCGCATGTTGTATTCCGTTGTATCAGATAGCCCGCCATTCTACGTTTTTTTGTCGTTGTGGGTACAGGTGAGTCTATATTTTAAGGGTAATAATTCAGCGCCTACGCCGCTGGCACTATGTTTCTAGTGGTTTATTGGCACTATTTTTGCCAATTCGCCGTAAATCACTTGTATTGCAGCGTTTCATGGATTATACCTTGTGGCCGGGTGCTACGAGTCTTGTACGTCAACCGAAACTGGTTGGCGGGCGCGTGGTGACGTTTTTCAGACTAGAAAGGAAGGGCACACTTACATGGCCACAAAAAAAGCAGCAACTAAGAAGAAGGCAGCTCCAGCCAAGAAAAAGGCAGCTCCAGCCAAGAAGAAGGCAGTAGCAAAAAAGGCAGCCCCGGTGAAGAAGGCTCCGGCTATCAGCACCAAAATGACCAAAAGCCAGATCGTGGCATCTATTTCTGACAACACTGGACTGACCAAAAAGCAGGTCGCCTCGGTGATGGATGAAATGGACACCCTGATCGAGCGCAGCATCAAAAAGCGTGGCATTGGCGAGTTCACCATTCCTGGAATGATGAAAATCACCACAGTGAAGAAGCCTGCGAAGAAAGCGCGTAAGGGCATCAACCCTTTCACGGGTGAAGCCACTGTCTTTAAGGCCAAGCCTGCCAGCATCGCTGTAAAGGTTCGTCCTCTGAAGAAAATGAAAGAGTTCGCCAGCTCTTAAAGGCTTAGAATCACACTGCCTCTGGGAAGAGGCGGTGTGCATGCTTTCCCCCTTTCGGCCAGTGAGTCTGGTCATGTCACCCCTACCTCTATCGTCAGGCTACTGAGCCTGTGTCTTTTTAAGGCTACCTGCGCCTGACATTTTGCGCTAAAATTCGCGCCTTTCGAAATCCTTGGGCCTTGCGTTCGTGCTAATGGTCCAAAATAGGAGCGGGTGAACATGCCGATATATGAATATCAGTGCCAGTCCTGCCAGCACTCGCTGGAGGCTCTGCAGAAGATCAGTGATGATCCTTTGCTGGAGTGCCCTGCCTGTGGCGCCGCGGCGCTTAACAAAAAAGTGTCAGCGGCGGCGTTTCGCCTCAAAGGCGGCGGCTGGTACGAGACCGATTTTAAAACCGGCAACAAAAAGAACCTTGCTGGTGACTCTGGCGGCGATTCTGCGGGCGGCAGTGCGCCTGCGGCCGGTAAGAAGGCCGACTCTGGCTCCTCATCCGGTGGCAAGTCGGGTGATTCAAAAGCGGCGGGCTGACTCCTCCGCACCATTAGCAACCAAAGGCTTTTTATTATGCGCAGTCATTATTGTGGCGCTCTGACTACCGACCAGATTGATGAAACCGTTACGCTTTGCGGGTGGGTAGACCGGCGTCGCGACCATGGCGGGGTTATTTTCCTTGATATGCGGGACCGCCAGGGCATTGTTCAGGTGGTGTTTGATCCCGATACCGAAGAGCATTTTGAGGCCGCCGATCGGGTGCGTAGCGAATATGTGCTGCGGGTGACCGGACGCGTTCGTGCGCGCGGCGAGGGAACGGTAAACCCGACTATGGCTACTGGCCAGATCGAAGTACTGGGTAAGGAGTTGGAAATACTCAACGCCGCCGAAACACCGCCATTCCAGCTTGACGAGCATACCTCGGTAGGCGAGGACGTGCGTCTGCGTTACCGGTACATGGATCTGCGTCGGAATGAGATGCAGCAGCGCTTTATTCAGCGCTCAAAAATCACCACTGCGGTACGCAACTTTCTCGACGCGGAAGGCTTTCTGGACATTGAGACGCCTATTCTGACCCGCGCCACGCCTGAGGGCGCGCGCGATTACCTGGTTCCCAGCCGCACCCACCCCGGACAATTCTTTGCGTTGCCGCAGTCGCCGCAGCTGTTCAAGCAGCTACTCATGGTGTCGGGCTTTGATCGCTACTATCAGATTGCCAAGTGTTTTCGCGACGAAGACCTGCGTGCCGACCGTCAGCCGGAGTTCACCCAAATCGACATTGAAACGGCATTTCTGGATGAAGCCGCGATTATGGAGATTACCGAGCGCATGATAGTGGGTTTGTTTGATCAGGTGCTGGATGTCCAGCTGCCCGCCTTTCCGCACATGACCTACGCCGAAGCGATGGAGCGATTTGGCTCCGATAAGCCTGATCTGCGCATTCCCCTGGAGTTGGTAAGCGTCGACGATCTGATGGCGCAGGTAGAATTTAAGGTGTTTCATGGCCCCGCTACTGACCCTGATGGGCGCGTTGCCGCTCTGAAAGTAACAGGTGGCAGCGGTATCAGTCGCAAGGAAATTGACGCTTATACCAAGTTTGTTTCGGTGTACGGCGCGCGTGGCCTGGCCTGGATCAAGGTCAATGACATTGCCGCTGGTGTTGAGGGGCTGCAATCGCCCATTCTCAAATTCATGCCTGAGGAGATTGTCACCCAGTTGATGCAGCGTCTGGAAGCCGCCGATGGTGATATCATTTTCTTTGGCGCCGACAAAACTGCCATTGTTAACGAGTCGCTAGGCGCGCTGCGTGTCAAGCTGGGTGAAGACCAAGGACTTATCGCTGACGGCTGGGCGCCTCTGTGGGTGGTGGACTTCCCCATGTTTGAACCTGATTCGCAGGGCAACCTGACACCATTGCATCATCCGTTTACGGCTCCCTCGTGCAGCGTGGAAGAGCTCAAAGCTAACCCGGCCACGGCTTTGTCCAGGGCCTACGACATGGTACTCAACGGTACTGAGCTTGGTGGCGGTTCAATCCGTATTCATCAGCGTAGTATGCAGGAGGCGGTGTTTGATATTTTGGCTATCGCACCGGCAGAGGCGCAGGAAAAGTTTGGCTTCTTGCTGGATGCACTGAAGTACGGAGCGCCGCCGCACGGTGGACTGGCTTTTGGGCTCGACCGTCTGGTCATGCTGATGACAGGCTCGGCTTCAATTAGGGACGTGATAGCGTTTCCCAAAACCCAGAGTGCCGCCTGCGTGATGACTGAGGCACCTGGCGTGGTTGACTCGGCGCAGCTGCGTGAACTGAATATCCGTTTGCGCGAAGCACCGGCAGCCGCCGATAAGGCTGAAGAGGGGTAAGGTAATGGCAGGACACAGTAAATGGGCCAATATCAAGCACCGCAAGGCGGCTCAGGACGCCAAGCGCGGCAAAATGTTCACCAAACTGATTCGCGAACTGGTGGTGGCAGCCAAGCAGGGCGGTCCGCTGCCGGAAGATAATCCGCGCCTGCGCGCTGCGGTAGATAAAGCACTGGGCGCGAATATGACCCGCGATACCGTTGAGCGGGCGATTGCCCGTGGCGCTGGTACCAATGAAGCGGACGACATGGAGGAGCTGACCTATGAGGGTTATGCCCCCGGCGGTATTGCGGTTCTGATCGAGGTGATGACCGACAATCGCAATCGCACCGTGGCCGAAGTGCGGCACGCCTTTAGTAAACGTGGCGGCAATCTGGGTACCGATGGTTCTGTTGCCTACCTGTTTGAGCGTCGTGGCCAGATCAGCTTTGCTCCGGGTGTCGATGAAGAGCAGATTATGGAAGCGGCACTGGAAGCCGGCGCCGAGGATGTCGAGAGCCATGACGACGGCTCGCTGGAAGTGCTGACTCCGTGGGAGGATCTGGCAGCGGTCAAGTCCTCACTGGATGAGGCTGGGCTGGAATGCGAAGAAAGTGAAGTGACCATGATTGCCAGCACTACAGTGCCGGTCGATGTCGGCGGTGCCGAGAAAATTCTCGGCCTGATTGACGCGCTGGAAGACCTGGACGACGTGCAAAACGTGTACACCAACGTCGAAATACCCGACGAGGTGCTGGAAGCGCTGGGCTGAACCCTGCCGCCTGGGTCATAATGTGACCACGGCAGGCGCTGGTGGACACCGCATGACACTTATTCTGGGCATTGATCCCGGCTCACAGAAAACTGGCTTCGGTATTATCAACCAGCAGGGCAGCCGCGCCGAGTACGTAACCAGCGGTATCATCCGTTTGCCCCGCGAGTCGCTACCGGCGCGGCTAAAGATCATTTTTGATAATGTCAGCGAAATCATCGCTGAATATGCGCCGCAGGAATTTGCGATAGAAGAAGTGTTTATGGCGCGCGACCCCAAAGCGGCCATCAAACTGGGGCAGGCCCGAGGTGCCGCTATTGTTGCAGCGGTTAATGCTGATCTGCCGGTATTTGAGTACGCTGCCAAGTCGATCAAACAGGCTGTAGTGGGTACCGGAGCGGCGGACAAAGCTCAGGTGCAACATATGGTTAAGTCGCTACTGAAATTGCCCACGGTGCCACCGGAAGATGCCGCCGATGCATTGGCCGTGGCTTTGTGTCATGCCCACACACATCAGAGTATGATTAAGTTGGCAGGTGCCCGCACTAGTCGTCGTGGCCGGGCCAGATAAGCAGCACCCACTGGAAGCACATATGATAGGAAGAATCAGCGGTACATTGCTGGAGAAGCAACCCCCCGAAATATTGCTGGATGTCGGCGGGGTTGGCTATGAAATTCAGGTGCCAATGACGACGCTGTACGAGTTGCCAGTCACCGGTACCGCGCTGACACTGTTCACCCATTTTGTGGTGCGCGAGGATGCGCAGCTGCTGTATGGCTTCAGCAGCGAACGTGACCGGCATCTGTTCCGCAGCTTGATCAAAGTATCAGGTGTTGGACCAAAGTTGGCGCTGGGCATTCTATCTGGCATGGATGCCGACTCTTTTGTGCGCACTGTGCAGCGAGACGATATTTCTACTCTGGTGAAATTGCCCGGAGTGGGCAAAAAGACGGCCGAGCGCTTACTGATCGAAATGCGCGATCGACTCAAGGACTGGATGCTGGAGTTGGCAGAGCCTACCGCTGCGACCACAGCGGCTGCCAGCGATCGCGATATGCTGGCCGAGGCTGAAAGTGCCCTGGTGGCGCTGGGTTACAAACCGGCGGAGGCCAGTCGCGCCGTTGCCGCTGCCAACGACGACAGCATTGAGCGCAGTGAAGAGTTGATTCGCAGGGCTTTGCAATCGATGGTGCGTGGCAAATGATAGAAACCGACCGTCTGGTGGCCGCCGAGGAAACGGGCAACAAGGAAGAGGTTGTCGATCGCGCCTTGCGTCCTCGAGCGCTCAGTGAATACGTGGGCCAGCCCGTAGTGCGTGAGCAAATGTCCATTTTTGTTGAGGCCGCACGTGGCCGCGGTGAGCCGCTGGATCATACTCTTATTTTCGGCCCCCCTGGACTCGGCAAGACCACGCTGGCGCATATTATCGCCCACGAAATGGGCGGCGACCTGAAAAGCACGTCGGGCCCGGTATTGGAAAAAGCCGGCGATATTGCGGCGTTGATGACCAACCTGGAAGCGGGCGATATTCTGTTTATCGACGAAATTCACCGCCTGAGCCCGTTTGTCGAAGAAATACTGTATCCGGCCATGGAAGACTATCAGCTGGATATCATGATTGGTGAAGGCCCGGCAGCGCGCAGCATCAAGCTGGATTTACCGCCGTTTACGCTGGTGGGGGCAACCACTCGTGCCGGTCTGTTGACGTCACCGCTGCGCGACCGTTTTGGTATTGTGCAGCGACTGGAGTTCTACAGCGTTGCCGAGCTGACCGATATTGTCACTCGGGCTGGCAGTATTCTAGGGATCGCCGTTGAGTTGGAGGGCGCAGTAGAGATAGCGCAGCGGGCGCGTGGAACCCCGCGTATTGCCAACCGCCTGCTGCGGCGAGTGCGCGATTATGCCGAGGTAAAAGGCGACGGGACTATTAGCGGCGTCATTGCTGAGCGCGCGCTGGATATGCTGAGCGTCGATCAATTGGGTTTTGATCACCTGGACCGGCGTTTGCTTTTGGCGCTGATAGAGAAGTTTGACGGTGGACCGGTAGGCGTAGATAGCCTGGCAGCCGCAATTTCAGAAGAGCGCGGTACTATTGAAGATGTGCTGGAGCCGTTTTTGATTCAACAGGGCTATATGATGCGCACGCCACGTGGCCGTATGGCTACTCGCACGGCCTATCTGCACTTCGGACTGCCTTGGCAGCGCGGCGATGAGCCCGCCAACCTGGATTTGAATCTGGGTGGCGATGAGAATGACTGAGGCGGAATTTTCCTGGCCATTGCGGGTCTACATTGAAGACACAGATGCCGGTGGAATCGTTTACTACGTCAATTATCTCAAATACATGGAGCGCGCCCGAACTGAGTTTATGCGTGAACAGGGTTTTGGCAAAGATTACGTGTTTAATCTGAATCTGATGTTTGTGGTGCGCGATGTGCAGATAAACTACCAGTTGCCAGCGCGTCTGGACGATGAACTGCAGGCGACAGCACGAGTTATTGAAGTGGGTGCCGCCAATATCGTGTTTGAGCAGGCGGTATTGCGCGGCGCTGAGTCGCTGGCGCAGGCGCAGGTGAATATTGTCAGTGTGCGTCGTGATAATACCCGTCCGACCCGAGTGCCGGCGGCAATACGCAGCGCCTTGAGCACTGCTTGAAAAACAGGGAGTAATAGCTTGGAAGAACAATTAAGCCTGATTGACCTGGTGCTGAACGCCAGCATCACCGTGCAGGCGGTTATGGCTCTGTTGCTGGCAGCCTCAGTAGCGTCCTGGTTTATGATTATTCAGCGCATTATTTATTTTCGCCATGTGCGTGCCGAGATGCTGGAGTTTGAAGAGCTGTTTTGGTCGGGCACCGACCTGGCGGCCATCTACAACGAGGGCAATGAGCGTGCAGCGGCGGGTGAAACCCTGGGCATGGAGAATATATTTCGGGCCGGCTTCAAGGAATTTTCGCGCTTGATCAAGCAGGGCGGTGTGGATACCGATACGGTGATGGACGGCGCGCGGCGGGCGATGCGTATTGCCCAGTCGCGGGAAGAGGAAAAACTGGAACAGCACCTGCCATTTCTGGCAACGGTAGGGTCTACCAGCCCTTATATCGGTCTGTTTGGTACTGTCTGGGGCATTATGCATTCATTCCGCGGGCTGGCCAATTCTACGCAGGCCACTTTGGCGACTGTTGCGCCCGGCATTTCAGAGGCGCTGATAGCTACTGCCATGGGACTGTTTGCGGCGATACCTGCGGTAATCGCGTATAACCGGTTTGCCGCCAAGGTGGATGTGACAGTTGGGCGTTATGACGTTTTTGCCGACGAGTTCTCCAGTATTCTGGTACGTCAGACATACGCGCTGGCGGCTCGCGAGTCTGCCAAGGCCAAGCAGGCCTGATCAGTGTCACGCCCACGTAACAAGCACCGCCCGATCGCCGAGATTAATGTGGTGCCCTACATTGATGTGATGTTGGTGTTGTTGATCATTTTTATGGTGACAGCGCCGTTATTGATGCAGGGCGTTAAAGTAGATCTTCCCGAGGCGGCCAGCGACCCGGTGGAAAATCAGGATCCGGAGCCCCTCATTGTGTCAATTAATGCTGCCGGAGAGCTGTTTCTCAATGTAGGCGGAGAGCCGGAGCAGACTTTGAGTCTGGCCACGGTCAAACAGCGGGTGGGTGTGGTTATGCGCCGCAATCCAACCAAGCCTGTCATGGTATGGGGCGATCGCGCTGTTCCCTATGGTGAAGTGGTGCTGCTGATGTCGGCACTGCAGGAGGCTGGCGCACCCAGTGTTGGCTTGGTGACGGACTCGCCGTGAGTACTCTGCCTGCAGGAAGGGCCTTGTGTCGACGTTGATCCCACGCTCGGTGATTGTCTGGCGCCCACTAGTGGCCACGCTGGTGTTGCATGCTCTGCTTATCGTAGTGATGACGATGAACTGGAGTAGTCGCAGTCAAGTTACCGAGCCAACGGTGTTGGTTCCCAAACATATTCAGGCTCGCTTGATTGATGCGGAAATGCTGAAGCCGAAAAAAGTTAAAAAGGCCGCTGCACCACCCGCCAAGCGGGTAGTCGCCAGTAAGCCGGTGGCCAAGCCCAAAGCCGCAACAGTTAAGTCGAAGCCCAAGCCTGTGCCCAAGGTCGCTCCCAAACCTGAGCCTGTGGTGGTGCCCCAACCTGCTCAGCCCAGCGCGGAAGAGCGCAGGGCCGCTGCTCGTGATGAGCTGAGTCAAGCTCTGGCGGCAGAGGATGTGCTGTTGGAAGAGGCCAGTGACCGAGATATAGCGTCCAGCTACGTGAGCCTTATCAGCCAGACTGTGCAAAATAATTGGAGCCGCCCACCCAGTGCCCGCAACGGAATGGAGGCGGAGTTGATTATTCAGCTGGTACCGACCGGAGAAGTGGTGAGCGTGACCATAGCGCGCAGCAGTGGCCACATGGCATTTGACCGCTCAGCCGTCAATGCGGTGCAAAAGGCAGGTCGTTTTGAGGAGCTGCAGCAGATGCCGCCCCGTATTTTTGAACGCAGCTTTCGCCAGTTTAGACTGCTATTTAAACCTGAGGATTTACGTTACTGATGAAACAACTGCTGTTTACCATGCTGGCCTTTTTATTGCTGGTCGCCCAGGCCCGTGCAGAGCTGGTGATAGAGATTACCTCAGGACGGGATAATCCAACTGCCATAGCGGTAGTGCCTTTCGCCTGGAGCGGTTTTGGCGCAGCACCCGAAGACGTAGCGGATGTTATTCAGGGTGACTTGATGCGCAGCGGTCAGTTTGCGCCCGTATCCAACAACGACATGCTGAACCTGCCGACCCGTGAAGACGAGGTGTTTTATCGCGATTGGCGGACTACTAATACAGAATACCTGTTGATTGGGCGAGTCAGCGGCGAAGCAACTGTGACGGTCGAGTACGAGTTATTTGACGTATTTCGACAAACGCGCATTATAGCCGCCAGCGAATCCGGCCCGGTAGCTGAACTGAGAATGTTGGCCCACCGGGTCAGCGACAAAGTCTATCAGCAGCTGACCGGAATTCGCGGCGCCTTCGCGACCCGTATTCTGTATGTGGCAGTTAATCGCGAGGGTGGCGAAGATGTTTATCGGCTGATGGTGGCTGATGCCGATGGTGTGCGTGACAAAGAGGTCACGCGATCCACGCAACCCATTCTGAGCCCCAGCTGGGCGCCAGACGGCAAGCGTATAGCCTACGTTTCCTTTGAAACCACGCGTCCGGCTATCTATATGCACAACCTGGTTACCGGCGAAAAGCAGCAGTTAACCAATTTCAAAGGCCTGAACGGTGCTCCGGCCTGGTCGCCGGATGGCAACTCGATGGCAATGGTGTTATCCAAGGACGGCAGTCCGGATTTGTACCTGTTGGACCTGGCCAGCCGCCAGTTCAGGCGACTAACCCGTCATTTTGCCATTGAAACCGAGCCGTCCTGGATGCCAGACGGACTCTCGCTGGTGTTTACCTCGGACCGCGGTGGCAAGCCGCAGATCTACCGGCTTGATATCGCCACTGGGGATACCGAACGCATGACCTATGAAGGCTCCTGGAATGCACGTGCCTCGATTGCCGCCGACGGCCGTACCATGGTTATGGTGCACCGGGCGGATGGCAACTTTCATATTGCAGTACAGGACCTCGAACGAGACCAATTGAGTATACTGACCTCGACCGCATTAGATGAATCTCCCAGTGTCGCGCCCAATGGCTCTATGGTATTGTACGCCACTAAGCGCAACGGTCGGGGTATACTGGCTGCGGTGTCGGTTGACGGTGGTGTGCGATTCAGGCTGCCTTCCCGTGAGGGAGACGTGCGGGAGCCCGCATGGTCACCGTATTTGGACTAACCCTTGCTCGGGGTACCAGAGCAATTTTTATCATTGAATAGGAATGGCAAGCTATGAAGCAGTTACCTGTCGCCAGTAAGGCACTCTCAATCATTTTCGCACTGGTCTGGATGGTAGGTTGTGCCAGTACAGACACTAGTGAGGCGGACGCTGCTGCTGCAGCCGCTGCTGAACAAGCTGCCGCTGAAGCCGCGGCAGAGCAAGCTGAAGCTGAAGCTGCCAATAAGGCGAGCATGATGCAGCAAGCAATAGAAGACGCCGCCTCTGCAGCGGGCAACGTACTCTACTTTGAGTTTGACAGCGCTACCCTGCGTCCTGCAGCTCAAGACATTCTGGACGCCCATATCGCTCTGGCCAAGACCAACGGTGACTCTATTCGTCTGGAAGGACACACCGATGAGCGTGGTACCCGCGAGTACAACATGGCTCTGGGTGAGCGTCGCGCCAAGGCCGTAGCCAGCTATATGGCTGCCAGTGGCGTTGCCGGCTACCGTATTGAGTCGGTAAGCTATGGCGAAGAACGTCCAGCTTCCAGCGGTAGCAGTGAAGGTTCCTGGTCGCAGAATCGCCGCGTCGAAATCAAGTAAGTAAACGATGTTACCGCGCCTGACCCTGTTGGTCGGGCTGGCGCTTGCTGCCAGTCCGGTGCTGTCTCAGGACTATATTGACCTGGAAGCTGAGCGCAAGGCTGCGGCCAGCGCTGAGGTTAGCCAACCGGCACCGGTAACACCGTCCGAACCCGCTGCGCCGGTTGCAGCGGCTCCTGTCTCGGCCTCTCCAGCAGAGCAGCAAAGCGGTCAAAACCTGGGTGAGTTGATGTATCAGCTGCAGCTTTTGCAGCAGGAAGTCATGAACTTACGCGGTCAGGTTGAAGAGCAGGGGCATCAGTTACGGCAACTCAAGCAGCAGAGCTTGGAGCGCTACCTTGACCTCGATAAGCGCCTGGGCGCAGGGGCGGTAGCAACCAGTCCTGATGCGAGCAAAGTGGTGGCTGCTACTGCGGTTGCCGCCAAGCCCTCGGTTACCGAGATACCTGGCGAAACCGAAGCCTACAAAGCTGCCTACGGGCTGGTGCGCAGTCAGCGCTTTGATGATGCTATAGCCGCCTTTGACACTTTTTTGCAGAGCTACCCCGACGGTCGTTATGCGGCGAACGCGCACTATTGGCTGGGTGAGTTGTATTTGGTCATAACACCGCAGGATCTGGAAGCGTCGCGTCAGGCGTTTACACTGCTGCTGCGTGAATACCCCGATAACAGCAAGGTACCCGACGCACTGTATAAGCTGGGTAAGGTTTACTTTCTTAAGGGTAACTCCGCCAAGTCGCGTGAGTATCTGGAGCGGGTGATCGCTGAGTTCGGCGATAGCGATAGCTCGGCCGTAAAACTGGCGAAGGATTTCCTCGCCGAAAATTTCTGAGGTACTCCGAGTGCCTGCTACAAGTCAGCGGCGTGATGACACGCTGCGAATTACCGAAATCTTTTATTCCCTGCAGGGTGAAACCCGCAGCGCGGGCCTGCCCACCGTATTCGTGCGCCTGACGGGCTGCCCTTTACGCTGCCATTACTGCGATACCGAATATGCCTTTTACGGCGGCGAGTTGCGCACACTGGCGGCTATTGTAGAGCAGGTGGCTGAATACAAGCCGCGCTATGTCTGCGTGACCGGTGGCGAACCGCTGGCCCAGCCCAATTGCCTGTCGTTGCTGACAGCCCTGTGTGATGAGGGCTATGAGGTGTCCTTGGAAACCAGCGGCGCTATGCCAGTGGCTGCTGTTGACCCCAGAGTAGTCAAGGTCTTGGACCTGAAAACACCGGGTTCGGGGGAGGCCGGGCGCAATGACTATGCCAATATGCCGCTGCTGGATGGGAACGATCAGGTCAAGTTTGTTATCTGTGATCGGGCTGACTACGAGTGGGCACGCTTCAAGATTGATGAGTACAACCTGACTGAGCGGGCCGGCGATGTGCTGATATCACCCAGCTTTGGCCAGATAGATCACACCGCGCTGGCGGACTGGATTGTGGCCGATAATTTGCCGGTACGCTTTCAGCTGCAGTTACACAAACTACTTTGGTCCGACGAGCCCGGGCGCTGATGGTGGCCACTGAAAACAAAGCCGTGATACTGGTATCCGGTGGGCTCGACTCAACTACCGTGGTAGCCATGGCGCAAGCCGCTGGCTACGACTGCTACACCCTGTCATTTGATTACGGCCAGCGCCATCGTTCGGAGCTGGTGGCTGCTGAGCACGTGTCACGAGCCATGGGGGTGCGGGAGCACAAGGTGGTGCACCTCAATCTGGATAGCATTGGCGGTTCAGCTCTCACCGATGAGGCAATCGCTGTCCCCGAGCAGGCCACTGAGGGTATACCGATAACCTATGTGCCAGCCCGCAATACCGTATTTCTATCTATCGCCTTGGGTTGGGCGGAAGTATTGGGTGCCCAGAGTATCCATATTGGCGTCAATGCCGTCGATTACTCCGGATATCCCGATTGCCGTCCCGAATTTATCAGCGCCTTCGAAACGCTGGCAAATCTGGCCACCAAAGCCGGCGTAGAGGGTCAGCCGCTGCGCGTGGAGACCCCGCTGATGCGCATGGGTAAAGGTGAAATCATAGAGGTTGGCATTGGACTGGGGGTGGATTATAGCCTCACCGTGTCCTGCTACCAGGCTACTTCAGAAGGGCTGGCCTGCGGTGTCTGCGACAGCTGCCGATTGCGGCGGCAGGGCTTTATTGATGCCGGCGTGGCAGACCCGACCCGTTATATTGCCAATTAAGTGCATGCCCAAACCCCTAAGTCGCTGATTTAGTACGCGATACGCTATAAAAAACCCCAGCCAAACCCTTGAGTTTTCCCCGCAAATCCGTACTATACGCACCTCCTTCTGGGGCCGTTAGCTCAGTTGGTAGAGCAGTTGGCTTTTAACCAATTGGTCGCTGGTTCGAATCCAGCACGGCCCACCATATAAACAATAAAGGCTGCCCTTCAGGGCGGCCTTTATTGTTTATATAGCGGGTTGTTGCGGAAAGAACCAGACCTTCGACAAACTCGCCTCGCAGGCGAGTTTGGACGCCCGCAGCGCACAGCGCGAGGACGCCCGTAGGGTGATCGCGGCCCCTAGGCCGCAATCATCAATCCAGCACGGCCCACCATATAAACAATAAAGGCTGCCCTCCAGGGCGGCCTTTATTGTTTATATAGCGGGTTGTTGCGGAAAGAACCAGACCTTCGACAAACTCGCCTCGCAGGCGAGTTTGGACGCCCGCAGCGCACAGCGCGAGGACGCCCGTAGGGTGATCGCGGCCCCTAGGCCGCAATCATCAATCCAGCACGGCCCACCATATAAACAATAAAGGCTGCCCTCCAGGGCGGCCTTTATTGTTTATATAGCGGGTTGTTGCGGAAAGAACCAGACCTTCGACAAACTCGCCTCGCAGGCGAGTTTGGACGCCCGCAGCGCACAGCGCGAGGACGCCCGTAGGGTGATCGCGGCCCCTAGGCCGCAATCATCAATCCAGCACAGAGGTACGCACCCCCTCGCTTCAGGGCGGCCTTTTTTGTTTATATGGTTGGGTCGTCTGAAGCGGACCCGGAGCGCCGGCCGCACCGTTCGACAAAATGTGACCAGGTGAGTCGGATGCTTTGATCCTTTTGAATAGCCCCGTTAAGTTGCCAGTACCCCGGATCGTCAATTGACCGTGCACGATTTATAGAACACCCGCGCTAGTCGGTCAGTTCACGTTTCAGTTCGTCCTTGTTGACCTGGTTCTTGTCGCTTTGCACCAGCGGCAGAGACTTCTTGTAGACCACCTTGCTGGGAATCATATAAGAGGGCCGTGCAGCTGTGCTGCAGGGCCGGGAGTGCGATTGGCGGGCACAAAAAAAAAGACCAGTCGCTAGACCTAGCGATACACTGAGGCCCAGATGAAGAAAGGTATAGTAAATAAAGACATCAGATCCGAGTATAAGAAGTATTAATGGGGTGTCGAAAGTAACTGGTCGTCCAGCAAATAGTCTCGGATCCTGAAATGGTGGAAGACGACGCGCGTTAGCAGACTCGCGCAGTGCCTGCGGTGAGTACTCGCTTAGTTGGTCTTGTAAATCTTTTTCGCTCATCTTAGAAACCTGGCACGAACCGGTACGGCGCTCCGGACGCTATACCAACGAATTCCTCAGTGGCGTCCCTGCTGATTGAATGCTGTTGACCTGGAATCCTTCCCAAAGGAACAGGACGTGAAAGTGAATATTCAGGTTCAAGGCGCTGCCAAAACGCTGGATCAGCGTGACCGCACCGGTGGCGCCATCTTTGAGTTGATACCCAGCCTTGTGTACCAGGTGGGTCGAAATCGCCCGATAAACGATTCCTAGGACTTTACCCATTGCCTGGTGATGAGCGGCGAATAGATACCTTAACGGAAAGGGAAAACTTATGACCCACTGACGAAGCGGTACATCGGGAAAAACTTCATCAGAGAGAAGGGTCGCTGTCTCGGCCATGCGGTGGGCTCCACAGTTAGGCAGGCTCAGAGATTTCTGGGTGCGCATGCTGCGGTCTCCAATCTCTTCAATTTCGGCCGGCACAAGGTCGGTGCTCAGCATTATCGTGATCTCAGGATGGGTGCGCTCGCTGATTGGAGTAGGGCGGTAGTTTGAGATCTGAGGATAGATTCCTGTGATCTCAAAAAGTTAACTTGTCAAAACCGTCGATACCCCTTTTAGCACCTTATTTCTGCCGGATCACCATCATCGATTTTGCAGGGACAGTGATCACTGAATTTGTTGCTTGCAGGTCGATGTCGACGGTTCGCGGTGTGATTACCTGGGGTTCAGAGAACGTGTTGTAAGCATCCATAGTTTTTGCCGTTAACACTTCTCCCAGCCATTCACTTTCACTTTTTGAGCCGGTGAGGTTCAGTCTCAGGGTGTGGCTTTGGTGAGGATCGGTGTTGATCAAACCGATAACTACGCCGTGGTCTTCGCTGACCGCGGCGGTGGCGCTCAGCGCGGGTATACTTTGCCCGGCGTGAGAATACTTTGGAACTTTTTTCAGTTGCATATCCAGGCGTGTGGCTCCCTGAAACGGCACATGCATTTTGTAGGCGTAGTAAGTTGGCGTCAGTACCATGTCATTGCCGCGGGTGATCACCGGGGCTTGCAGCACGTTCACCATCTGGGCAGGGCTGGTCATTGTTACCCTGTCCGCATGGCGATGAAAGATGTGGAAGTTGAGGCCTGTTACCAGCGCATCGCGCAGGGTGGTCGCCTGTTCCAGGAAGGCTGGGTTGGTATCTGGAGTGGGGTCATACCAGCTACCCCATTCATCGACGTAGAAGGCGACACTGTTGTCCGGGTCGTTGCGATCCAGCACTTTACGATTGGCCTCCAGATAGCCATCCATCAACAGGGTTCGCGCCAGCGTGGAGATCCACTGTGTCTCGGGAAAACCCGAGGCGGGCCCTTTTTTTTCTGATAGGGCTGTACCCTGTGGGTGTGTGTAGTAGTGAAAGCTCACCGCATTGAAACCCAGCAGGAAGTCGGGCTCGATATTCTCGGTCAGGTAGTCGGTCCATTCGGTCATGCCGCCCGCGTTGACGTCGTCACCATAGCCGTGCCCGCCGCTGGCTATCCATTGAGTCTGGATGGGATAGGTCCAGGGAGTGCGCAGAAATGTGCTGTAGTGCTTGTAGAGAGAGGTATAATACTCCGGTGACATGCCGCCGCCGCAGCCCCAGGACTCGTTGCCGATGCCGAAATGGTGCAGCTTGAACGGCTTCTCCCGGCCGTTGGCGATGCGCTCGCTAGCCAGCCCATAGGGGCTGCTGCTGGTCATGTACTCCACCCAATCGGCCATCTCGCGGGGGGTGCCGGTACCCAGGTTGCCGTTAACGTAGGCCTCAGCGCCCAGTTGTTCGACCAGGTCAAAGTACTCGTGGGTGCCGACCGCATTGGACTCCTGTATTTCTCCCCACAGGATATTCACCCGCGATGGTCGTTGATCCCTCGGGCCGATGCCGTCGCGCCAGTGATAGGTGTCAGCGAAACAGCCGCCAGGCCAGCGCAGAACCGGCACCCGGATTGCCTTAAGCGCCTCGACCACATCATTGCGCCAACCCCGTGTGTTGGGAATATCTGACTCCTCCCCGACCCAGATGCCGTCATAGATGGCCCGGCCCAGATGTTCGATAAAGTGGCCGTAGACGTTTCTTTCAATGACCGGGCCTGTTTGGTCGGTGTGCACGGTCAGGCGCGCTTCTGCATTGGCATTGGTGCTGCAGAGTAGTGCCATTAGCAGGGGGGCGGAGAAGATCAGGACGGATGTGCGCATGGAGCTGAGCCTCAGGCTGGGTTCTAGATGGACAGATGCATGTTTCCTAGCATAGATCGTTGGGCTCGCTTGCCTAGTGCAAACGCGGCATAGGTGCTATAGAACTCAACCAGCCCGGTGTTGCCTTTACTTTATTTACTTTCACCAGCTGCGATTGTTTTTCGCTATAATGCAGCTTCATCCCCGAGTGTGCTCACGGAGCGTCCTGTGGACAATTACAAACTCTATATCACCATTGTTGAGCAAGGCAGTTTCAGCAAGGCGGCTGAAAAGCTGGGGATCACTCAACCCACGGTCAGCAAACAGGTTGATCGCCTGGAAGAGAGGCTGGGTAGTAAGCTGTTCAAGCGCAGTACCAGAAAGCTGGTGTTGACCTCAGCGGGTGAGCGCTACTACGAGCGGGCTAAGGAGATCGATGCTCTGGTACAGGCTACCGAGCACGAGATCCGGCATATCTCCAGCACTGATGAATCTCGCTTGCGCATCGC
This sequence comes from Candidatus Litorirhabdus singularis, assembly GCF_026262625.1. Classification (GTDB taxonomy): domain Bacteria; phylum Pseudomonadota; class Gammaproteobacteria; order Pseudomonadales; family Halieaceae; genus Litorirhabdus; species Litorirhabdus singularis. The sequence goes on along the minus strand of NZ_SHNN01000001.1, from coordinate 96,518 downwards.
TACCTCACCGGCGCTGGCAACCAGTATTCTGCCGCCGGTTCTGGACAAGCTGCTGGTTTCCCATCCGGATGCACGATTTTATCTTCAGATAGAAGACACCACTCCCTCGGGGTACTACCAGCGTAGTTTTGAGTTGGAATATGACCTGTTTATCCGCGAGGGAGAAGGCGCTGAGAGTAATATGTCCGCGCGTCCGCTGGGTGATATCCCCCTTGGGTTCTATGCTTCCCCGGAGTATCTGGCCCAACACGGTACACCGAAATCGATCGCTGAAATCGGTGAGAATCACCGGTGTATCGGCACCCGACTCGACCTGTCCAACCCCTGGCTGGAAAAAACTGTGGCCGACGTACCCTACCAGACCTGGAGCTGGGAGCTGACCAGCAATGATGGCTCCAGCCTTATCGCCTTCGCCGAGGCCGGGATGGGCGTACTGTTCCTCTCGGACCATCTGACCCAGGCCAGCGTGAAGCGGGGAACCCTGCAGAAAATTGTCATCGAGGACGAGCTTCACAGTGTCCCGGTAACTGCCCTGTACCGGCGGGCTTATTTGACCAGCCTGGCACGGGAGTGCCTGGATCTGCTCATAGAACACATGGACGCCACGTATCCCCGGCTGGCTCTGCAGCGATAATTGTACGGCCGTGGTTCCCGGCCTAGACCGGTGGCGTTGGTACCCAGATTGCCGGCGCTGTGACCCCGCCGTCCACCTGGAATACCTTCCCGGTAACCCATGCCGCTGCCGGTGATGCGAGAAACAACGCTGCAGCGGCGATATCTTCAACGTCCCCGGGGCGATTCATAGGGACTCCGTCATTGAACTGTTTCTCCGCGGCTTCGTTTTGCAGTACGACCTTGAGGGAATCGGTCGCCACGCCCCCCACACTGATTGCGTTGACGCGTATCCGGGGTGCGAATTCCGGAGCCATATTGCGGGTCATCATGTTCATCGCAGCCTTGGCAGCACCGTAGGCGACGAAGGAAGTTTGCACCATGTCGGCGGAGCGTGAGGAAATATTGACAATGGCACCGGTGTTATCGTTCTCCACCATCTTGCGGGCGACCTTCTGACTGAGCAGGAAGGCCGTAGTGACATTGAAACGCAGGGCTTCCTCGAAAAACTCTTCTGTTGTATCCATAGCGGGGCAAGGCATGGTACCCCCGGTATTGTTGACCAGGATGTCGATGCGCCCGAAGGTTTCCATGGCCGACTCCACCAGGCGATCAAGGTTCTCGGTCTGCATCACATCGCATTGCACCGCCAGTGCACGGCGACCGAGTTTCTCGATTTCCGCAACGGTTGATTCAATGTCTGCCAGGGTGCGTGCGGCACACACAACATGGGCGCCCGCCTCGGCGAAGGCTATCGCGGTACCGCGTCCAATGCCCTTGCCGGCGCCGGTTACAATGGCAACTTTGTCTGTGAGTTTGAAACGATCCAGTATCATGCTGATTACTCCTGAAAGTGCGGCGCGGCGCGACCGCTGATGAGTGGCAGGTCGAGATATGACTTGATGCCCGGGCCGGCGGCGCAGACATAGGGGATAGCGCTGACACAGTGCAAGGCAGTTACTACAACCCCCTCGTTACGCAGCAGGCCGGCTTCGACGCTGGCCGGATGGCAGCCGTGAACGGTCATGCTCATGTCCGGGTCTCCCTGGATGGCAATCTCGTAGCGCGGACCTTCGGGGCCAAAACCCCAGCCTTCCTCCAGGTGTTCCTCGCCCATTAACCAGCACACAGATGCGGATATCACAGCTTCTCCGTTGACCAGTCCTTCCCAAGTGAATTTCTGCCCGGCAACTTGACCAGGCTCGATGATGCCGATGGGTGAATCAATAGCAGCGGTGGCCACTGAGATGTCGTGGATGGTGCGCTTGTCAGCGTCCAGTTTGAATCCAAGTTCGTGGGCCACCATGTCGATAGACTGCATAAACCCGGTACCCATGAACTTGACCATCGGACTCTGACGGGCGGCTTCAGGCGTGTGACCGAACAGCATCATGTCGCGCACCACGTCCGGCGCGCCGTAGGTCCTGATATCGGAATACTCATCGATGCGCACGTGGGTGATGCCGCGGGTCAGCGCCGACAGGGTCAGGGGAAATCGTTCGGTCATCCCCCCTGGGTGTATCCCGGTGCCGTGCAGGGCCGAGTTACCCGTTTTACACGCTGCATCCAGTGGCTGAGTATCGAGGGCGTCGAAGGGATAGACCCAGCCGACAGAGGTCACTACTGATTTTCCCGAACTGAGTAGGTCGATCACTTCCTGTTCGTTGGGGAACAGGGGTGTGTAAACCACGCAGTCGGCATCAAGTGCGAGAATATCGGCCTTGTTGGAAGTTGCGACAACGCCCATTGGTCCGGTGCCAATAATTTCGCCGACATCCATGCCGTGTTTGGCCTCACTGTGAACCCAGCAGCCGACCAGTTCCAGCTGTGGATGATCGAGAACCGCTTCGATGGCCGCTTTGCCAACGCCTCCGGTGGCCCATTGGATTACCCGGTATGTCATCTGCCTTCCCCTGTGTTGTGGTGATTGTAGGCATGGTAGGTGTCTCCCCTCCGGGCTGGAACATCATTCGGGGAATAGCAGTGATGCCCATTGAATTCAGAAAAAAAGCTATGGGTGTTATGCGTCAGGCGGCATAGGCAGTGGAGCCAGCACTGCATAGCATAGTGCTTCACGTTTATTCACCCCGAATTGGCTTTCGCAGATGCCAGTGGAGTATCAGCTATGGGAACACTTTGCGAAAAATACGGCGGCTGGGCGCTGGTTACCGGTGGCTCACAAGGTATCGGCAAGGGATTTGCGCGGCGTCTTGCCGCGGAGGGCTTCGATGTCGTACTCACCGCTCGCCGACAGGAAATCCTCGACGCCACCGCCCTGGAATTGAGGGAGGAGTTCGGCGTTCAAACCAGAACGCTGGCACTGGATATGACCCAGGGTGGCGCGATAGAACAAATTTTTGAGGCAGTTAAAGATCTGGAAATCGGCTTCCTGGTTAATAATGTTGCCTTCAGTAAACCGGCGCCCTTCCTGGACCTGAGCTCGGGCAATATCAGTAAGCAGGTCTATGTGAACGTGGAGATCGTAGCCCAGCTGAGCAGTCATTTTGGCCGGCAGATGCGCGAGCGCGATCGTGGCGCCATCATCAATGTGTCCTCCCGTACCGGGGAGATTGCCATGCCTTACTTCGCCATGTACTGTGCCACAAAGTCATTCATCAGTATTCTGACCGAGTCGCTGTGGTTTGAATTGAAGAACACCCAGGTTGATGTACTGGTGGTCAAGCCCGACCAGACTGCCACCGAGGGTTATCTGGCGAAGAATCCCACGATCTGGGGTGATGCTGGCATACAAACCGTCGAGGAGTGTATCGAGGAATCCATCTCGGCACTGGGCACCTATGCCGGTTGGCTGACCTGGCCCAAGAGCCGGGACGATGTTGCCGAACTGCGGGCGATGCCCTTGGAGGAGGCTATCACTCGCAATGGTGAAGGCATGTTGAGCGTGTTCACTGAGCAGTTAGGTGCGGGCTGAGCGACTTTTCCAGTCCACCGTAATCGATGTAAATGGGGGATGACCAGGCGCGCTGTTCGGTCATTTCCAGACAATCTTCTTTGCTCCCCCCACCCATGCACAGTCTCGCAGCCTCGCAGTTACCGGCCTCATCAAATTCACAACGCAAAGGATCACCTTGTATCGCGGGGGTGGCTTCCTGGATGACTCGCGCGTAGTACAGCGCCTCCCGTTGGAGTTCGGAAAACGAGTTATCGACGAACTCTGCTTCACAGGTGCGACTCTCTGGTGGACACTCATAGGTCATCCAGGGGTCTTCGATCAGCGCAGCGGTGCTGGTATCACCCTGCTGCTGTGGCAGTATTCGCACCAGTTCCAGGCGTGTAACCGACCAGGCATCGTCGTCCGGGTAAAAGCACTCGCCGCGACATAATGTCTGCATACGGTCTGCACCCAGCGCCAGGGAGACCGATTCCGGACAGCCCGGGCGTTGCTTCAGGCTGCCCGTTCCGCGCACCCGAAAGCGCGGGTTCGCGATTGTCTGGTGTTCAGTACCCATGGGATACCAGTTGCCATCGGTGGCCATCATCTCGAACATCAGGCCAATCCGCGGCCCAGAGGTGCCGTATACTTCGCGCCGATAGAGAGCATCCCAGATAGCATCCCTGCTGCGACCCTCGCTGTACAGGGCAACCAGACCACCGGAGTAATAGAAAGCGTTAGAAAGGTCCTCTGAATCCGGAAACGGGGACCAGGGGCTGGGGGGCACTGGCTGCGCCATGCCTGGCCTGGCCGGATCCGGAATGGTGGGGGCAGAGGCTTTCTCTTTCACATCAGTAAAATAGATGCGCTGCTGTTCTTTATAGGTAGCCCCCGCCCGTGCGCTATGGATATCCGTGGAGGCGATAAAGCCAGGACGAAAGCGCTTCCCCGTGCCGCCCAGGGTCAATGAATACTGTGCGGACTGCAGCGGCTGGTAGTAGTACGACGGTTGAAATTCGCCCACAAGCTGGTCACAGCTGCCCCAGTCATTGGGGTGGGTGTCGGTGACAACATCCCTGGCGCGACTGAACTGACTGTGTACCCCCATGTTATCCAGGTACATTTGTCGCGTAGTTGCCGCTCGTTGTTCACAGTCAGTTGAATTGCTGCCTGTGGCCAGACAGCGTTCGCTGATGATTTCTCCGGCACGCCAGCAACAGGGGACATAACCGTTCGCTGGTGCCGGGCAGATGTCGGCATTGCGCAGGGGCTGGGCAATGTCGCGGAAGACTTCGGAGTTGCCGTGGCCAGAGTAGACCTCCAGCAGCCGCTGATACTTGGTGTTGTGCTGTTCAATTTGCACGGCGAAATCCGCGCCGGGTGGATTGGTATTTCCCCAGGCCATGCCATGAGGGATCACCAGTGCGTCGAAGCCCCACTGGTCGAGCTTGGCGAACAGCTGTGCGGGTGTCTCCGCAGATTCGTAGCAGCCGCCAGGTAGCTCCCTCACATCGCCGGCGGGGCAGGGGGCCATCTCTGCCAGTGTTTGTACGTGGCTGGCGAGAGACTGATACTCCTCCAACTGCAATCCGCTCATGGCCATCCACGCCAAGCCACGGAGCAAGACGGGCTGCAGAGCCAACTGTCTGAAGGTGTTGCTCTCCCCGGAGGCAATAGGGCGACTCGGTGTGCGCTCGGTTGTCAGTTCGCGAAATATCACATTCTTGTGGCCATAGTGATTGCCTGGTTGCCCCTCCGGGCTCCCTTGCGTCCATTCCCAACCGAGGAATGAGACCATGTCCGGGTTGTGCGCATCCGTGGCGGCCTGGCAGTTTCTCAACGCCTGCCCCGTGGCCTGCCATTGCCAGGGTGTCAGGCCCTCTGCATGGTCGTTGATGCTCCAGAAGTCCAGTGCCGCACAGTAGCGCGCAAAGTCGCAGGCGTCGGCGGGAGTTGTATAGGGTGTAGCCTTGGAGGCTGGAGTGTCGGTTAGCGCAGCGTCGATCGAATAGCTGGTGTGAACATGCAGGTCGCCGAACAGCAGGGTCCTTTCTGCATTGCCGCGAGAGGGGGCTTGCACCTGAGGGCTCCGGTTTGGTGATTTGATGCTGGCGACGGGTTCGGCTGCTGGTTGCTCATCGAAGAATGCGGCAGAGCCCACCAGCCAGGCGGCGGCCAGCACAAGTAGCAACGCGGTTGTTATTGCCAATATCAGGTTTCTGATCATGGTGTTGTCGTTGTCTCGCAATATAGGTGGATGCGTCCTGTATGAACAGCGACCATGCTAGGAGAGCGCGCGCTCGCTGTACAGGCCGCGCGATTTATAGCACCTATAGGTAGAGACCCTGTGCTATTTGGGTGATATCGCAATGGCTGCTATATGCGCCACCGGCTAATTGTTTGTAACTGGCCGGCCTATACTGGGGCTTTTTCTGCGCAAGAGAGTCTCATGCAGTTACACAACAGCAAAATTCTGGTGACCGGGGCAACCGGCCAACTCGCCCATTTTATTGTCAGCCGCCTGGCTCCCGACAATACTGTGCACACGATGGCGCGTTTTGGTTCGCCGGGCAGTATGGATAAGCTGGAAGCTATTGGTGCTACCTGCATCAAGGCGGATTACGCCAGCGACGATCTCAGCCACCTGGATGATGATTACGATTACGTACTGCACTTTGCGACCTACCAGGTGCCGGGTAGCGAGGACTTCGAGGAGGCGATCCGGGTCAACGCGGTGGGTACCGGAAAGCTGATGCATCGCTTTGCACGGGTCAAAGCGTTTTTCTTCAGCTCCACCTGCTCCGTGTACCAACCTCAGGGCGCGCACCCGTTGAAGGAGACCGATCCATTGGGAGACAGTATGCGTGGGTTCTGTCCTACCTATGCCTTCTCCAAGGTGGCTGCCGAGGCTGTGGTGAAATTTACCTCAGAGCAGTTTGGCATTCCTGCGGTGATAGCGCGAATGAACGTATCCTATGGTCAGAACGGCGGATTGCCTGTTTTGCACCTGGACGCCATGCGCAAAGGGGAGCCTATTTACCTGTACCCGGACAAACCGAACTTTTACAACCCGATCCACGAAGAAGATTACTTCAGCAAGATGCTGGAGTTGCTTGATCACGCTGCGTCGCCCCCCCCGGTGGTGAACTGGTGCGGCAGCCAGACGGTATCCGCTGAAGAATGGTGCGAGTACATGAGTGGCCTGCTGGGTGTAGAACCCAAGTTCGTTTACTCCGATCAGATGATCCCTGGCTCGCCCTGCGACACCACTTTTATGCATGAACTGGTTGGTGAAACCCGCATTGACTGGCGCGAGGGTATGCGTCGCCTGGTCGAGGAAGGTGCGCACGATGACCGTGCGGCCTGAGCAGAAGCTGTGAGCAGTAAAGTCTCTCCGAGTCGGCCGCTGCGACGCGAGTCGGTCGAATCCTGGCACCTGGAAACCGACGTGCTTATTGTCGGTCTCGGTGCTGCCGGCGCCAGCGCAGCGATTACTGCCAGAGACGCCGGCGCCGAGGTGGTGGTGGTCGAAGCGGCCAGCGCCGGCGGCGGCACCACAGCGCTGGCCGGTGGTCAGATCTATTTCGGTGGTGGTACGCCGACCCAGAAGGCCTGCGGTATCGAAGATAGGCTGGAGGACATGTTCCAGTACCTGATGCTGGCCAGCGGTCCCAGTGCCGATGAGGCGCGAGTCCGGGAATACGTGGACAACAACCTGGCGCATTTCGATTGGCTGGTGGAACAGGGTCTGGAATTCAAGCCCGAGTACGTCAAGGCCAAGCTCAATAACACCCATGGCGACGAGGGGCTGATCTATTCCGGCAATGAAACCTGCTACCCCTACGATGAACAGGCCCGGCCGGCACCCCGCGGTCACAAGGGCAAGGCGAAGGGAGAGGGCGGTGGCGCCCTGTTGATGGATACACTGATTGCCTCGGCGGAGCGAAAGGGTGCATGGGTCCTGTATGAAGCCCGTGCACTGACCTCTATTGTCGATGAGCAGGGTCGTGTAGTTGGGCTTGTTGTCCGCATCGACGGGGAGGAACGCTGTATTCATGCGCGTGGCGGCGTCGTGCTGTGCGCCGGTGGCTTCATCATGAATCGCGAGATGTTGGCGCAGCACGCCCCGCGACTGTTGCTCAGTAACTTTCCGCTGGGTAACCCCAATGATACCGGGATGGGTATTCGCATTGGCCAGGGCGCAGGTGGCTGCGCGATCAATATGCACGAAGGTTTTGTGTCACTGCCCTTCTACCCGCCCTCCTGTATGGTTGAAGGGATCCTGGTCAACGGCAAGGGGCAGCGGGTGGTGGCCGAGGATGTCTATCATGGGCGTTTGGGCGAGGAGATGTTTGCGGCTCCGGACGAAAAGTTCTACATGGTCATTGATAGTCGCAATTTCGAGGCCATGGAGAAGCCGCCCCTTGGCGGTTACAGCGTTGCAGCCGTGGGTGAAACCATTGAGGAGTTGGAAGCCGAGCTGGCATTGCCGCCGGGAATGCTGGCTCACACCCTGGCTTTCTTCAACGAGCATGCAGCGGCGGGCCAAGACCCGCTGTTTCACAAACGTCCTCCGTACCTCAAGCCACTGGATCAGCCACCCTATGCGGCCTTTGATTTCTCCATGGGCGGCGGTGCCTGGTTCCCAGCCTTCACCTTTGGTGGACTGGACACAAGCCTGGATGGTGAAGTGCTTAACGCGGAGGGTGAGGCCATTGCTGGACTGTTTGCGGCGGGGCGCACGACCTGTGGTTTACCACGCTGGGGGGCGGGCTATGCCTCGGGCATGTCCATCGGGGATGCGACCTATTTTGGGCGCAAAGCTGGCGCGGCGGCTGCGGGATGCTAGGGCGTTCCCTTGGACAGCGGTACCCGCTTGTCGAATACGCCAATTTTTTTATAGCAGTACTTCCTTGGGCGACATTCCGGGGTCGGCGGCGCCTATGTGAACATAGGTCGCCTGAGAGATTTGATCGGGACCTTATCGTATGCAGAATTTAATGGCGCGGCTTAAACCCTGCGCAAAGTTCATTGATTGGATCGAGCCGCTGCATGAGACGGCGATTGAAAATACCGGGCTGACGGATTTCGGTGAAGATCAATCCTACCTGATTGGGCTCAATAAGTTACTTGAGCAGCAAGATGAGGAATCTGATCTGCAGGTGCCTGTCGGCTACGCCTTGAAGTTGCTGTTCGTGCTGGAACAGCGCCTGAAAGCGGAGCAGCGTTTTAAACACAATCCAGGGGTACTGGATATCAATATTGAAAAACCCCTGGTCATCACGGGTATGGTGCGTACCGGCAGTACGGCGATGCAGCATCTCGCCGGTGGAGACCCGAACCGGCAGCATTTGCAATACTGGATGAGCGAATACCCGCAGCCGCGTCCGCCACGTGAAGCCTGGGCGGAGCATCCGGACTTTGTCGCCTGCCAGGCGCGTCTCGATCACCTTTATTCCAGGGTGCCGGAAACCAAGGCGATGCATTTTAACGCCGCTGATATTCCCGATGAGTGTGCACACCTCATGGCGCAGACTTTCACTGACGAATACTGGCAAATCTGTTCCCGGGTACCGCTCTACAACGAATGGTATGAGCATTGCGATATGGTGCCGACCTATAAACAGCACCGCAAACTGCTGCAGTTGATTGCCTGCAATGAACCTGAAAAACCCTGGACCATCAAGTACCCGGTACATCTGAAACACCTTAAGTCGTTCCTCAAGGTGTATCCCGATGCCCGTATTATCTGGACCCACCGGGACCCGGCGTCGGTGTTATCTTCCTATACCAATATGAATGCCACTAATCGCGCCATGTCAGTGCGTCCGGAGACCCTGGACCGGGAAGACCTGTTTCATGAGCAAATGGAGGTCTGGGCCGATGCTACGGCCCGTGCGGTAGAGGTGCGCAAGCAGTACCCCGACGCGCAGTTTGTTGATGTGCATTTTGACGAGTTTGTTGCTGAACCGGTACAGCAGATGAAGAAAGCCTACACCCATCTGGGCATCGAGTGGACCGAGGCCGCCGAGCAGGGTATGACCAGCTGGCACCTTGATCACCCGCGGCACAAGCATGGCAAACACCGCCACAGCGGAGTGTCCGGCTATAAAACTTCGCCGGCGCAGGTTCACGAGCGATTTTCAACTTACCTGAAGGCCATTGATGTGCGCCTGGATCAGGAGGGGTCATGACAGCTTCCTATACCCGTAAACCGTCTACTGCACAGGAAAAACAGCTGCTGGCACAGTCAGACCAGCACCTCGCCTGTGGTATCCGTTCGGCATCGATCAACCCCGAATACAGCATGGTGATAGCCGGTGGTCGGGGCTCCCGGGTCTGGGACGTCAGCGGCAACCACTATATTGACTACCTGCTGGGTTCGGGCCCCATGTTCCTCGGCCATTCTCATCCGGCTATGGTGGAAGCCGTGCAATCGCGGCTGGCCGCTGGCAACTCCTTCCTGTTGACCAATGATGCTGCGATCGAGCTGGCGGCCCTGATTGCGGAGGTGGTGCCTTGTGCGGAGAAAGTCAGTTTTCACAATTCCGGTTCGGAGGCAACCTTATATGCCCTGCGCCTGGCGCGTGCTTATCGCGGCAGAGACAAGTTATTGAAATTCGAAGGGGCCTACCACGGCATGCACGACCACGCCTTGATGAGTGCCCAGTGGACCACGAAGGTCGCGGATTTTCCCCAGGCCGTCAGCAACTCTTCCGGTATCACCGCCAACACCGCTGAGGATGTGCTTATCGCGCCCTTCAACGACCTGCAGACTACGGAAGAGATTATTCGCCGCCATGCAGACGAGCTGGGTTGCGTGATGGTGGAGCCCCTGTGCCGCACGTTTGTCCCCGCACCGGGTTTCCTCGAGGGGCTGCGTGAGCTTACCCATGAACTGGATATTCCCCTGGTGTTTGACGAGGTTGTTACCGGTTTTCGTCTCGCCCTGGGGGGCGCCCAGGAGTATTACGGGGTAGTACCGGACCTCTGTGCTGGCGCCAAGGCTATTTCTGGCGGGCTGCCCTTTGGGTTCGTCGGCGGCCGCGAAGACATCATGGCCCTGGCGGGGCGTGCCGGCGTTGAATCGGGCCGGCATGTTCGCCTGACCGGCACCTACAGTGGCAATGTGATGAGTTGCGCGGTGGCGAGTGCACTGATTGGCGAATTGCGCCAGCCCGGAGTCTACGAGGCGGTTAATGCCAAAGGCGAGCGACTTCGTAAAGCGCTACAGGAATTATTGCTGGCGGCAGATATTCCCGCCCGTGTGCTGGGTGAGGCAACGGCCTTTCAACCCTGGTTTATCGACCAGGATGTGATCGATCACCGCAGTTCCCTGGGCTATGACTGGAAGCGCCAGTTCAAGCTACAGGATCTGCTGTTGGATCGGGGAATACTGAAAGGTCAGGAAAAGTTTTTTGTCTCCACCGCACACAGCGATGAAGACATCGATACAACCATTGCCGCACTGGCGGATTTGATGCCCGAACTCAAGGCAGGGTGAATCAGTCGCGAAACTATTCGCTGGTTCTATAGCACTTCAAGGTGAATGCGCTAACGCGTCTGGGTAATGGACGCTTATAGTGTGACGGGTGATACCGCGTAAATTGAAACTCAAAGCCGCCTGATAATATAAATCAGAATAACGAGGTAAGCTGATGATTAAGTTAAATAAAAGAGAAGCTGCATCAACCTTTCTTATGGCGGCAAGCTGTCTCCCGCCAGCCATTCCGGCGGTGTATGCCGAGAGTAGCCTGGTGTTGGAGGAAGTGATGGTTACCGCGCGGCGACGCACGGAATCCCTGCAGGACGCGCCCCTGGCGGTCTCGGCCTTCAGTGGCGACGACCTGATGGACGCCGGTGTGACCAACCTCGCTGATATCACCGAGATGGTGCCGAATCTGCAGATTTCGCGCCCCTCCAGAGATGCCAATATCTATATTCGCGGGGTAGGGCCCGCCCGTGGTGCAACCAACGTGACCGAGCTCAGTGTGGGCGTTTACATTGATGATGTGTTTATTCTCAAGCCCCATGGTCAGCTGATGGACCTTGCCGAGATCCAGTCTGTGCAGGTGCTGCGCGGTCCTCAGGGCACGCTGTTTGGCAAGAATACGACAGGCGGTGCCCTGGTCGTCACTACGGTCAAACCACAGGAAGAATTGGGTGGCTATATCCAGGCCACCGTGGGCAATGACAACCGGCTCAACTTGCAGGGTTCCATTGATGTGCCACTGGGTGACAGTTTCCTGACCAAGCTTACGCTCACCAGTGTCGAGGCCGATGGCTACGGACAGGACCCGGTGCATGGGACTGAGCTTTCCGATGAAAACAGGCAGGGCGCCCTGCTGCAGGCACGCTGGTTGGCATCGGACAGATTTACCGCTGATTTCAGTTACTTTTATAACAAGATTGATGAGAACCTGCTGGCTATGGGTGACTGCGTAGTGACCAACCGCGACGCAGCTATCCCCGGCGCCGGGCTGATTACGCCAGCGACCGGGTTGGACCTGATGCCTGATTTTTGTGAGCGTGCCAGTGATGGTATCGCCACCTACTATGACCCCGATCGCAAGTTTGAACTGGAGGCGCACATGGCCTCGGTCAACCTATCCTGGGATATCAACGACGACCATACCTTGAGGAGTATTACCGCCTGGCGGACCCAGGAAACCCCTAATATCAACTACACCAATACCTATGCCGGCTTTCCCTCAGGGCAGCGCTCGCTTGAGGATGGGGAGTCCACGCAGGTGAGCCAGGAATTTCAGCTCAGCGGCGACTTTGCAGAGGGTTCCCTGCGCTACACTCTGGGCGTTTACTACATGGAGGATGAGTCGGATACCGGGCTGTCATCCACCTGGAATGGGGTGGATGGTATCTGGGCGTCCAGCATCGCTGATGGCCTGCCGCCAGGGCTGGTCGCAGCGCTGACCAATTACAACGAACAGGGCCAGGATGCCAAGAATAGTACCCTGGCGGTCTTCACCCAGTGGAGCTGGGATATTACCGACAACTTTGAACTGACTGCGGGCGTTCGCTACGGCAGCGAAGAGCGCGAGCTGGAAACCCAGCGCACCGATGCGGCGCTCCCCTGGGATGCCTATGCCGATGTACCAGGCGCCATTATTATCCCCGGATCAGTCGTGCTGATGACCTACGATACGTTTTTTAATGAGGCCGAGTCTGCATTGCCGCTTGCGCTGGGGGATACCACCAGGCTAGAGACTGACAAGACCTTTGACAGTACCACGCCGATGGTCAGTGCCGCGTACTCGATTCCCCAGGAGGCGCTGTCGGATAGCCTCAACGGCCTGATGATGTACGCCAGCTATACGGTCGGCTACAAGGCAGGCGGCTTCTCTGACTTTAATGTCGGCGAGTTGGTTCCCTTCGAAGAGGAGGAGATCGACAGTATCGAGATCGGTTTCAAACTGGATGCCTTCGATAATCGCCTGCGTCTCAACGCCGCATTCTTTTCCATGGAATACGATGAAATGCAGCTGTTTGTGGCGCGCCCGGATCCCGATCCAAACTCTATCGGCACCTTGCAAGGTGTCACCAACGCGGGCGCTTCCAAGATCAAGGGCGCGGAATTGGAGCTGGCGATTATTCCCGCCGATGGCTGGTTGATCAATATCACCGGTAGCTATGCCGATGGCAAATTTGATGAATTTGACGATTTCGTCATTGATCCTGAAACCGGTGAGCCAGTTATTCTGGATCGCTCTGATGAGGCATTGCCCTCGCTGCCGGAAACCTCTTTCAGCCTGGGTATTCAGTACGACTGGCAGACGGGAATGGGCGATTGGTCGGTGCGCGCGGATGCCTTTTATCGCGACGAGATCTACTGGGGATTTGACGCAGCCACCTGGGATAACCCACTGGCGCGGGAGGCCTCAACCACCGACAGCTTTACCGTGTTTAACGCGCGGGTGAACTGGCAGGTCAATGACAGTTTTTCTATTGCCGCCTGGGGTAAAAACCTGGCGGACGAGGAGTACACCGATGGTGGTGTTGGTGAGACCGCTAACCTGGGCCATGTTGTGAAGGGGATGGCACCGCCGCGCCGCTACGGTGTGGATGTGCGCTTCGACTTCTAGTCGATCAGAGTAATTAGCAAAAGGGCCCGCCGAGCGGGCCCTTTTTTTTGGTCACGTGAAGATAGAGGCCGCCATCAGCTAATTGCGTGCAAACCTGTGGTCGAACCTAGCCCGCGATTAGAGCGTCAATATGTTCTTGTTGGTAGCCCAATGCAGCGAAGACTTCACGGGTATGCTCGCCCAGCGCAGGGGGGGCTGTAGGCTTATGGCCACCCAGGTTGCCGTTGACCACAGCCGGGTGACGCACGCTGCGATAGAGGCCGGAGCGGGGGTGCTCTTGCTCGCTGATCAACTCCCTCGCCAGTACCTGTGAATCCTGGGGAACGGCGTGACTCTCCTGGACCCGGGCGTGAGGTACACCTTCGGATTTAAGCCGGGGTACCAGTTCATTGCTGGTAAATTGCCGAACATGCTCGAGAATACACTGTTCCCAGTCGGGAAAGTTCTTAACCCGTAGCTCTGTTGTGGCAAACCTTGGCTCACTCAGCAGGCTCGACGCATTCAGCGCGCGGCACAGGCCTTCAATTTCCTTGGGCTGTACAGCGCTCAGGACCAAGTGGCCGTCTGCGGTAGGGAACAGACGGGAAGACTCCGAAAGACGTCGCTGCAGATCGACCCCCTCGCCGATAAAGGTCTGGTTGGTCATGCCGTCTGGCCAGAAGAATGACAGGCAGGCATCGAGCATGGCCAGTTCCATGCGACAACCACCGCTGTTCCACTTTTCCCGCTCGTACAGGGCCGCACAGATCGACTGGGTCGCGGTGATGCCGGTGACCTTGTCGCACAGGGCTGTCCTGATCAGGTCGACCTCACCCGTATCGGGCGCCCGCTGCTGCTCGATCATTCCTATCATTGCCTGCAGAATGGTATCGTAGGCGGGCTCGCTGGCCCGCGGCCCATTGCTGCCGAAACCGTTGATCGAGACGTAGATCAGTTGTGGGTTGATCGTCTTGATGCGTGGGTAATCCAGCCCGAGCTTTTGCATAACCCCGGGTCTGAAGTTTTCTACCAGCACGTCAGCCTCCGCCGCCAGCCGTATCAAAGCCTGCTTGCCTGCCTCGATATCGAGGTTTAATGCGACCGACTTCTTGTTGCGATTTAGGTTGGCGAACAGGGCACTCAGGCCGTTCCTGGAGGTTAACAGGTGACGCGAAAAATCACCGACACCGGGACGCTCGACCTTGATCACTTCTGCACCCTGATCACCCATCAGCATGGTGCAGTAGGGCCCTGAGATCACGGATGTCAGGTCGACAACTTTTATCCCCCGCAGGGGTCTACCGGGCGTTGACATGTCTTCTCCTTAAGCCGCTGAACTCTGGTCGGGACGCGGCCACTGAAATTCTTGGTAGAAATCCTCCAGCTCTGCCAGCATTCGCTGGGTATCGATGCCGTATTCCTCGGCGCTGTAGCTGTGCGTTGTTTTGTGCTCGCGCGCCTTGCTGTCCCGTTCCTGCAGCTGCTCGCGGTAGGCTTCGCAGAGAGGTAATTCCAGCTTGTTGTAGATCGACTCGATCGTGTTCAAAGGTTCCGCGACCAGGTCCCTGTAGTCCACAACCATGTGTGGTGTCCGGGTTTTTCTGGAGAGTACTTCCCGGGGCATGCGATAGCAGTCGTAAGACATGGTCTCAAGTATGCGCAGGGACTCGGCGTAGTCCTCCGACTGCCAGCCCTTGCCGAGGTAATTGCCCTCCATCAGTTTCATGTTACTGGGTACGCATTCCAGGGGATCGCGAATGTTGATCAGAATTCGCGCGTCGGGAAATGCCTCGATAATGCTGGCCACCCGGCCTGAATACACCGGGTTCTTGGAGAGGTGTATCTTGTCGCCACCGCAGAGATACAGTTGCCGGCGTACGCACTCCTTGAAGGTGCCCATAACCCGCCGGCGCAGTTTCTCCGGTTTTCGGTCCAGGTAGAACATGTCATTGATGTCCATAACCGGGGCGGCGAGTTGCCAGTACGCTGCAAAGAAAGTGACATTCATAACGAAGTCATCTTCCTCGGGAACCCACAGACCCATGTTGTGGATATGGCGGTAGGGCCCAAAGGTCTTGTCATCCCAGGCCTGGATGCGCTTGAAGAAAAAGCTGTTCAGCAGAGCCCGGTCGATGACGCCAAGACCGCGAATAATTTTCTTCTCCAGCAGCGAGGGAAAGAACATCTCCCAGTACAGGAAGAAACTGAAGCGATCGGCATCGTAGGCGAGCAGTCGTGAGAGAAGCGTGGTGCCACTGCGCGCGTGGCCGACGATAAAAATGGGCTTCTCAATTTTCTGGAACCACAGCCCTGGGAAGAGGATTTTGTCGAGGAAGAAGAACACCGAGTGAACCAGGTAGAGCAGGGGTACTACCAGAATCAGTCTCAGTAACAAGGCGTTGCGACCCGGCCAGTGTTTTTTGTGCCAGATGCGGCGCAGCATGTTGAAGTAATAGCTGAGGTCGAAATAGAGAAACATGTTCTCTCCGCAGGTTTGATTACGGGGACTGGCGAATTTGCAGCGAGCGAGGCCCGCCGGGCCAGTCATGGAACGCAAAGTGCTCGTCATTCTTTTCCCAAGAGCCCTCCCCGGCTGGCTCACCGGGTGGCGAAAAATCAGCTGGGCCGCCGGCATGGACCAGTCCATGATCGCCGCGTACTAGGTGTTCAGTGTAGGGGTTGGCGCTGTCCGAGAGTGGTTGTATCAACTCGAGTTCCAGCTTACCGGCACGGGCGATATGCCTGAGGACCGGATGGCGCTTGTCTCCCCACAGCAGGGTGTCCTCCTGAGCCTCCGTTTCCGTCCAGCGGAATGCCGCAGTGTAGAAGGCAAGTGCAGTGTCCATGTCAGCGGTGACAATGGTGGCGCGATCTATGGCCGGCTTTGGCTCTTGGGCGGCAACTGCCTGTGCGCTGTCGCTAATGCCCTTGTTTTCCTGTAGTGCCTGTGTCGGTTGCAGCAGTTCGAACATGCCCGGCCCGGTGGGCGCATTGACGAAGGCGAACTTGATGCCGGGATACTCGTTTTCCTCGTTTATGGAGGCGCCCAGGTTATTCATCCGGGCGGTGGCGCCTGCGAGGTCCTCGCAATAGGTGCCTATGTGCTGGAAGCCGCTGCCGTATTGCGCCTGATAGTCGGCGGTGGTGTCATGCCCCTGGTGCACATGGAGAAACTCGACCTGTACGCTACCAGCCATGCCCAGTGCGACATCGGTCACCTTGCGCCCGCGCCACTCGCGGTAGCTGGCTTCGGCGACATCAGCCTGGAAGGTGTGAAAGGGTCCCCAGCCCAACAGGGACTCTGCATATGCCACCGCCGCAGCTACGTCGGCGACCACGAAACACACCTGTTGCGGAAACAGCCGGACGGCCTCAGATACGGCCTCAGATGGCATAAGAGCCGCCATTGATAGGCAGGGTTTGGCCGGTCACCCACGAAGCTTGCTCCGAGACCAGGTATTCCACTGCTGAAGCGACATCGTGGCCACTGCCGAGGCGACGCATGGGTATGGTTTTGATGATGGGGCCAGCGAATTCCTCGGGCACGTTGTCCATCAAGCCGAGGGAGAGCACATTTGCGGTAACGCCGCTGGGCCCCACTTCGCGGGCAATGTGGCGCATCAGGTGTGCGGCACCTGCCTTGGCGGCGCCGTACACAGAAACATTGATGTCCAGTCCGGCGCGCCCTGCTTCCGAGGAAATGGTAATGATTCTGCCCCAGCCGCGTTCGCACATCCCGTTCAGCACCGCGTGGGTGCAGTTGAGCACGCCGTACAGGTTGACCTTGAGGTATATATCCCACTCCTCCGGGGGCATGTCCTTGAAGGCGATCTGGTGGGTGTCCTGGGTGCCGGCATTTCCTGCGTTATTGATCAATATATCGATCGGGTCGTTGGCCGCCTCGTAGCTGCCAACCTGGTCCTGCACAACCTCCGTTTTGGTGATATCGAAGGCCAGGGGACATGAGTCACCTCCTGCCTTCGTGATTTGCTCTGCAGCCGCCGTGGCCCTGGCTGGGTCGATGTCATTGATCAACACCTTGTGGCCCAGCTCAGCCATCCGCTGGGCCACCACCAGCCCCATTCCCTGGCCGGCGCCGGTGATCAGAACCGTGCGTTTTTGCTCATCCACGTGATTCCCCTGTCGTGTACTCAAGCTGGATCGATTTATGGTCACCATTGTCGCCAACGCGGCTATGAATCGGAAGCTGTATTGACGTTTAGCAGCTATAGACTGCAAGAATGGTCCAGGCGCTGCCGGGCAGTGGCGAATTCATAGGTGCTATAGCGTTTATCGCCTAGTTTGGGCGATTGGGCTGTGTAAGATGATCACCCTTTGATACGTGAAATCGCAGTGATCCACAGTGGCCAGGGGCAGCAGGAGGACTCATCCAAGTGAAGCAGTTACTTGAAGAAGCGATGCAGATCGCCGGGCTGACGGACTTTGGCGATGAACGCTTCAAGCTGGGGCTGGCCGCGTTGCTGGATACCTATTCGAGCAACAACTTCACCACCGAGGCGCAAGGCAAACTGCGACGCCGGATGTTGGAACTGCTGGTCAGTCGTTTGCAAATAGAAGATGCCTTCAAGCGCCACCCGGAGGCACTGGAACAGACCATTTCACAGCCGCTTTTTCTGACAGGCCTGCCCCGGACCGGAACCTCGGCGCTGCTCAATGTCCTTTCTGTTGACCCCGCCTGGCGATCGTTGAAACTCTGGGAGGCCCATAATCCGTCACCTCTCGAAGGTTTGGCGCCGGGACAAGAGGACCCGCGCTACCTGCGGGTAAAAAAATACTACGACGCGATGAATGAATCATCGGACTTCAAGAAAATCCATTTTATGGGTGCCGATTCGGCGGAGGAATGTATATTCCTGACCAATCACACCTTTGAGGATGCGGCCTACGGTTTTGAAATCTTCCTGGAACCCTATGCTGAATTCTACCGGGGGGTGGAACGCGGCTACCAGTATGCCTATCACGCCAATCTGCTGAGACTGCTGCAGTGGCAGCGACCGGGAGAGAGCTGGTTGCTGAAGACCCCCTCCCATGTTTGCCACCTTGATATAATTCTGTCTGAGCACCCCGACGCGGGAATCGTGATAACCCACCGCAACCCGCTGGAGGTCGTGGGGTCCTACTGCAGCATGATGATGACGGTTGTACCGGAACAATCCCGGACAGACCCGCATGATATGGGGCGGCGGGTGCTGGAGCACCTGGCTATGCAGATGGACCAGAGTATGGACTCGCGTGCGCGGCTGGACAGTTCGAGAATCGTTGATGTGAACTACAACGATTTCATCGAAGACAGTGTGGCGGTTGTGGAAGATATCTATGAATCTTTAGCGATCCGATGTCCGGCGGAGACACGGGACAGCATCAGTCAGTATGTTGTCGATCATCCCCGGGGCAAGCACGGCAGCCACGATTATCAGTTGGCCGATTTTGGGCTTACAGAGAACCAGGTGCAGGACCGTTTTGCGCGCTACCTCGCCAGCTATGATCTCGCAGTCTGATGAATTCTAACCTGACAACACACCGGAGACCCGAGCGATGAATCGACTGGAAGAAGCAGAAGAGATAAAGAAACTCAAATACCGCTATTTTCGTTACCTGGACTGCAAGCAGTTCCAGGCGATGGAGGCGTGTTTCGCCGAGGATGCGACCTCTTCTTACGATAGTGGACGGCACACCTACCAGGGGCGCGCCGCGATTCTCGGGTTTCTAACCGATAGTCTCTCCAACCCGCGGATACTGCACCAACACCATGGTCATCACCCCGAGATAGAGATTACCAGTGAGACCACTGCGACAGGTGTGTGGTACATGGACGATACGGTGCATATTCTCGATCACAATATGAAAGTTCGCGGCAATGGCATCTATTGGGATGAATACATCAAGATCGATGGCCAATGGCGCTACCAGCATATCGGCTATGAGCGGGTCTGGGAGTACAGTGAAACTCTAGGCGAGCGCGAGTTGGTATTCAAGAGCATGTTTGATGACGCTGAACGTGAGCGACGCTCAGCGCGTCAGAATCGCCCCGGTGAACCACCCATTGTTTACTGGGAACAACAGGGATAGAAGGGTCAGTTATGCTGCTCAAAGATAAGGTTGGTCTGGTGACGGGTGGCGGTGACGGTATTGGCCGCGCCACGGCCCAGATGTTCGCGCGCGATGGTGCCCGGGTAGCCGTGGCGGATATCCGCCTGGGTGCTGCTGAGGAAACCGTTGAACTGATTCGTGCAGAAGGCGGTGACGCCTTGGCACTGGAGACCGATGTCTCCAGTGAGTCCGCCGTTGCGCAGATGGTGGACGCGGTGATTTCGCACTACGGCCGTCTGGACTGTGCCTGTAATAATGCAGCGGGTGGCGGCGGTTTCAACCGGGTCCCGGATGTCACTGAAGAAAGCTGGGACCGCTGCCAGAGTATTACCTTGAAGGGTGTCTGGTTGAGCATGAAATACGAGATACCAGCGATGTTGTCTTCGGGTGGCGGGGCGATTGTGAATATCGCTTCCTTGTCCGGGGTGCGCGGTGAGGCGCTGCAATCTCCCTATAGTGCAGCCAAAGGTGGTGTTATTGCGCTGACGCGCACCGCGGCGGCGGAATATGCGCAGCAGGGCATTCGTGTCAATGCGATTAATCCGGGTGCCATACTGACCCGGGCGCTGGCCAACTATATTGATACCGTGCCGGGGGCCAGGGAACACACCGTAGGTACTCATGCCATGCGCCGGTTTGGCCAGCCGGAAGAAATAGCCGATGCGGTGGTTTACCTCTGTTCTGAACGGTCATCTTTTGTCACCGGGCATTCACTGAACGTGGATGGTGGTGTCATGGTGAATCCGCACACACTGTAGTCCCCTGCAATTTTCCGGAGTAATACATGAACAACAGGTTTGAAAACAAGCGCGTCTTTGTCAGCGGCGCTGCCTCTGGTATGGGGCGGGCGACAGCGCTGCGCTTCGCCGCCGAGGGCGCCAGGGTCTACTGTGTAGATCTCGACCAGGACGGGGTGGAAGCGACCGTCAGAAAAATGGAACGAGGCAGTGATGAGGCCGTCGCCGCCCGCCTGGACGTGACCAGCGGCGATGCCTGTCGCAGCGCTATTGCGGATGTTTCTGCGCGCTGGGGAGGCATTGATGTGCTGTGCAACGTCGCCGGGGTTGGCGGTATACGAGCCCTGGGAGAGGAGACCGATGAAGGTTGGGCGTTGGCCATGGCAGTGAATGCCAACGGACCCTTTTATCTCAGCCAGGCGGCAATGCCTCACCTGGTGGAAAGTCGCGGCGTGATCATTAACGTGATATCCACTGCGGGTTTGCAGGGGCAGGCGTATATGAGCAGTTACGTCGCCTCCAAGCATGCGCTGCTGGGGCTGACCCGCACACTGGCGCTGGAATTTGGAAGGCAGGGGGTGCGCGTTAATGCGGTTTGCCCAGGTGGGACCAAGACGGCTTTTCTACAGGGATTTCAGCTCGATGACAATATCGACATGGGATTGATTGCGCGGACCAGCCTGCTCGACGAAATGGCAGAACCGGAAGATATGGCGGCCAGCATTTGCTTCCTGGCATCGGCAGAGGCCAGGTTTGCCAATGGTGCAATCCTGTCCGTGGACGGCGGCTCCGTTGCCGGTTAGAAAGACAAACCAGAGGGTGTAAGAACATGAGTGATAGCGGTGATTTAAGCAGGGACAGTGCCCAGTTGCGGGAAGCCTGGGACGATCTGATCGACAAGTTGCAGGATGCGCGGGACATTATAGAAAGCCCCGATCGCTTTGCACCGGAGCCATCTCCACGGATCCTGGCGGAGGGCTACCGCTATCTGATGGGGTTTGTGCACCACGCCATAGAGCGCACGTTTCATGCTGACCCGGAGTTCCCTGCCTTTCGCAACGCCCTGTCGATTTTTAACAAGTCGACCATTGAGAATGCCGACGCGATTTACTTTTACGCACCGATTGATGGTCGTAATCGCTACCTGATCAAGGGCAAGGCGGCGGATTTCAGTCACTGGAAGGGGTTGCCACGACCGGCACAGGGGCCTTATGCGCCCCAGTACTTCATCTTTGAAACTGCCAATGGACCTATGTCCGGGGACACCGGTGACCTGCGCGAATTGGTGCCGGGCTTTCGGACAGGTTTTGGCACCCTGGATACCTCCAGTTTGGTCATCGATGATAACGGTGAGTTTGAACTGTTACTCGGCCCTGAGAAACCTGAAGGCTATACGGGCAACTTTCTCTGCACGGTGAAAGGCCCCAACAAAAGGGACCCGGAGGGCGCGGACCGCTACGCTACGTTTATCAGCGGTCGCCAGTTGTTTTATGACTGGGAGAACGAGGAAGCTATACATCTCAGCATTACCAACCTCGATCGCGAGGGCGGGCACCCGGAGCCATTGACCCCGGAGCGGGCCGCCTCAGAGTTGCGCGAGATGGGTTCGATACTCAACGGGCAGATGGCGTTCTGGCTGGATTTTTATGACAAGGTGCTCAACGTTTTCGGCAGCCACGGTGGCCCGGAGGATGGCCGGTACTTTTACCAGGAGAATGGGTACAACAAGCCAAATGCTGCCTCCAGTGATACCGGTGGTGGAATGAGCACCAACGTCTATGCCGGTGGTATGTATCACTTGCAGGATTATGAAGCGCTTTACGTTGAAGCTACCTACACTGGCGACCCGCTGTACGTCAGTGTGCACCTGGGCAACCTGTGGGGTGAATCGCCGGACTATGCCAATCACCAGAGCAGCCTCAACCTGCACCAGATGTTCATGGGTGAGGATGGTGTACAACGCTGGATCATTGCCCACAAGGACCCCGGTGTACAGAACTGGCTGGACACCACCGGGCTGCCCAAGGGCTTTCTCTCGCACCGCTGGGCCTATGCCGAGATGCCCGCTGAGGAGGATTTCCCAACGATCCGGGCAGAGAAGATTCGGCTCGATCAGGTGGAGGACTATATCCCGGCGGACATGCCGCGCCTGACGCCGCAGCAGCGGCGTGATGAGATCGCGGTGCGACAGGCGCATGTGCAGCGTCGCTACCGGGTGTTCTGATGACTGTTTCAAACCGCGAATTTAGTGAGCAGGAGCTGGCCAATGCTGGTCGTCTGACTGTCGATCTCATCGGGGAGGCCTGTGACAACGCCGACACAACAGAAATTACGTGGCTGGTGGAACGGTTCAGGGTCGAACTGATGACCATGTTTTTCAGCTACAGCGGTTGGGAGCGCAATATCCTGGGCTGCATTGAGAAGCTGGGCAGCGCGGAGATCGCGGAGCAGGCGTTGCAATCCGTAGAAGATTACGAAATCGCCCCTGAGAGACGCTGTGCTACCGAGGGTGTGGCCGCTGATTGGAATACGCGCGTCGATGCACTGCTAGCGCTGAATGAACAAGGTAAAGGCGTGCAGCTGGTGGCTGATGCTCAAGCGCTCCGGGTCGATGCCCTGGCACTGCACGACAGTATGATGTCCAGGGTGGTGGCCCTGCTCAGTATTGCCTACCGGCAGTTCGGAGAAGCGGAGCTGAACTGGGTGTTCTCCCAGGTTATGCGCACGGAAGGCATGGATGGCGACGGCAACCTGTCTTTCCGCGAGAAAGTTGAAAATATCATGCAGTTTACCCGCTGCCATATGCTGCCCTTTACGGTCACCGAAGACGACCACAAGGTCACTTTCATGCCAGACCCCTGCCCCAGCGGCGCGCGGCTGATTCGCGAGGGCCATTACGACAAGCCACGTGACAATGCCATTGTCACAGACCAGAGTGCGCTGACCTATGGCCGGCGGGAGTTCCCTATCTACTGCTGTCATGAACCCTCCATGGAATTGACCACGGCACTGCGTACCGGTGTGCCGCTGTTTATTGTTGATCCGCCGGAGGACGTGGGCATTTCTCCGTGCAAGGTTTATATCTACAAAGACCCTGCAAACATTCCCGAGAAGTACTACCACCGCCTGGGTATCGAGAAACCCGCAGACTTGATTGCAACCAGTCAGTGATGGGTGCTGGCAGATGGCCTGGCACTACCTGTCTGGCGCTGGCGCTCGCCTTGTGCTCCCTTGCCCAAGCCGCCGAATATTCCCCGGCGGTACATCAGGACATTCCGCGTAGAGTGTTCTGGGGTGACACCCATGTACATACCAATCTCTCCACCGATGCGTTCAGTATGGGAAACCGAACGTTGGGGCCTGAGCAGGCCTACCGATTTGCCCGCGGCGAGACCCTGACCAGCCAGACTGGGGTAAGGGCGCGACTGGCGCAGCCCCTGGACTTCCTGATGGTGGCCGACCACGGCGCATTTCTCGGTGTTATGCCCAAGCTCTACCAGCGCTCGCCAGTGTTATTGAACACACGCTTCGGCCAGCACATGATCAGGTACATAGACAGTGGAGAAGACTTTCTCGTCCTAAAGGACTTTGCGATCCTCGCCATGGGCCTTGGCCAGGTGCAAAATCCCGAAGACTACGTCGATGAGGCCCACGGCGTTACCCTGGATTATCTGCACTCTTTACGGGGTCTGGAGTTGGAGGCTCCGGTGCAGCGGGCGTTGTGGAAAGAAGTAGGTGCTGTTGCTGACGCGTTCAACGAACCCGGTTTGTTCACCGCCTTTATCGGTTATGAATGGACCTCCACACCGGATGGCAACAACCTGCACCGCAATGTCATGTTCCGTGACGGTTCAGATCGGACCTCCAGCGTGTTGCCGTTTACCTCGATGGACAGTGGTGATCCCGAAGCCCTATGGCAATACATGGCTGAGTATGAAGCAACAACCGGTGGTGCGGTTCTGGCTATACCTCACAATGGCAATTTGAGCAATGGACTGATGTTCGCTGAGGAGACGCTGGCCGGTGAGCCCATCGATCGCGACTATGCGCGGCGACGTGCACGTTGGGAGCCGATTATCGAGGTCACGCAGATCAAGGGTGATGGTGAGACGCACCCCTACCTCTCGCCGGATGATGAATTTGCCGACTTCGAGAACTGGGACCAGTTCAACCTGTTTGCCAGTGCTGCGAAGACATCGGAGATGCTCAAGCATGAATATGCGCGGCAGGCGCTGCGCAATGGGCTGGCACTGCAGCAGAGTCTCGGCGCAAATCCATTCAAGTTTGGCATGATTGGCAGCACTGACTCACATACCTCGCTGGCCACCGCAGCGGAGGACAATTTCTTCGGCAAGCAGTCAGGCAATGAACCTGAGCGTGGCCGGATGGCCAGACCCTTTACAACCGGCGAGCTTGAATCGCCGGTATTCAACTGGATGCTCAGTAGTTCCGGCTACGCCGCGGTCTGGGCGCGCGAAAATACGCGCGACGCCTTGTTCGATGCGATCCGTCGACGCGAAACCTATGCAACCACCGGTCCCCGAATCGCAGTTCGTCTGTTTGCCGGTTGGGAGTTTGAGCCTGGCGATGAGCAGCGCGCTGCTTTTGTCGAGTTCGGCTATCAACACGGTGTTCCCATGGGAGGGGAACTGGTCTTCAGACCAGAGGTCGATGCCCCGCGATTCATGGTCTCCGCCATGAAGGACCCGCAGGGCGCCAACCTTGACCGGGTGCAGATAATCAAGGCCTGGGTCGACCCTGAAGGCGTAACGCACGAGCGAATATACAATGTGGCGGCCTCAGCCGGGCGCACTATCCGGGACAATCGCCTGGCGTCGGTTGGAACAACAATTGATGAGCGCAAGGCGGAATATCGCAACAACATTGGCGCTGTGGAGTTGGCCACCGTGTGGCAGGATCCGGACTTTGACCCCGGCCAGCACGCCGCTTACTACGCGCGAGTGCTGGAGATTCCAACACCGCGTTGGACAAACTACGACGCGGTGAGATTTGATGAACCGGTACCGGCTGGCGCACCCAAATTTGTGCAGGAGCGAGCCTACACCTCGCCTGTCTGGTACACCCCCAGAGATACCGCAGTTCGCTAATCAGTGCTGGAGTACAGTTGTTCGGCGCGCGCCTTCAGGTCGTAGGCACAGCGGTTGAAGCCAGCCTCCACCATCGGAGCGAAGTGGGTCATCATCTCGGTTTTTCCCGGACCGCTGAATTCATCGATGGTCTGGTAGGTGCAACTTTTAGCGTCCAGTGATTTGAGATTCTGGCTGCGCTGGGCATGTACCGGGTCTTCTGGTTTGTTGGCCATGGCCCAGGCGATGCACTTGAGAGGCTCCACCCGGGAGATGTACTCCACCTGGTTGGACAGTGAGTCGCCGAGGTTCACCATCATGTCTACTGCGGCACCCAGTTCCAGCGACGTATTGAGCGCTGTGGGACAGAAACTGTTCCACTCCCCGTAGGCGTCGAAGTCCAGGAGGATATCCCAGACCAGCTCCACCGGTGCGTTGATGGTTACCTCGTCGGAGATGACTGCGTCTTCTGTAATCACTTGTGGACGTCCTCGTATTGGTTCAGACTCTATGCTAAACCAGTTGGCGCCTTGGTAATTAGCGCAGTCTGAACTTACAGCTATGCCTGAGTTTTCATAGTCGCAGCACTCGTTACCGATGGACCTTCCAGCGCATTGGCATCGTTAAGGTGGCAGGTCTGTAAAGCATAGTAGCCATACCAAATTCGGCTAATTGATCAAGTTAGTAATCGCTTATATTAACTGCGCCTTTGAAATATCCCCGTTGGAGGTTAGTGCAGATGGTTTCTGCGTATCTCGATCAGCTTCTTCCCGCGTTCATTATGTTGTGTTATGCCTACGGTTTGTTGCTGGTGACATGGCCGGTGTTTCTTTTGCTGGAGAAACTGTCTCCAGTGAATAGCGATATTCGTGGCTCACATTTCTGGTTTAACTGGAAGATCACCTTTTCTAACTGGTTGATCACACCGGCATTTTCGGCCCTGGTTGTCGCGTTCAGCTTGTTTGTGGCGCAGAGTATCGGTGCGCCTGTGTTCGCTTATCCGGCTATCGACATTGGACTGGGTGTGCCGGCCATCGACCTGGCGTTGAATGCCCTGGTTCTGCTGTTTGTTTCGTGCTTTCTTGCAGACTTCTGGTACTACTGGTGGCATCGGCTGCAACATAAGCTGCCATTTCTGTGGGAACTGCATAAGCTCCATCACAGTGACGAAACTCTGAACACCACGTCTATCTACCGGTCACATTTCCTGGAGCTGGCGGGCCAGGCACTCATCCGCGGCCTGAGCGTGGGGCTGATCTTCGATCTGTCTTCGCCGCCACAAACTATGCTGGCAATTCTGGTCGCCGGCCTGCTGCCACCGGTCTGGGACTTTTTCATTCACGCCAACGTTCGCTACGATTGGCTGCACAGATTGCTGCCCTATTTTTCGACTCCGCAGTACCACTGGATTCATCATTCCAGGCTGCCACAACACCAGGATACCAACTTCGCCATATGGCTGCCTTTGTTCGATAAAGTGTTTGGCAGCTACTACCATCCGGCGGTAGATGAGTACCCGCCCACGGGTCTTTCTTCCGGAGAGAAAATTGATACCGTTTGGGAAGCCCAGGTAGGGCCCTTGAAAGCCTGGTGGCAGATGCTGACTGGATCAAAGGCGCAACTAACAGCGGTGGGCGCGGACCCTGCCAGCGCGGAAAGCTCCAAGTAACTACTGGGCAGTTAAAGCCTGCTTCTGGGTGCTGGCCATATTGTGGTTGCCCGTGTGTGACCAACCCGGTGGCATCAGCATATATCTGAGCTTGTTTCCTAACCCCGGTGCCTGTTGGATGTCGCGCCACAACAGGGCCATTTCGCCCAACTGTACGTCGCGCCAGCTCTCTACATCTACGTCACGGGTAATTCCGTACTGTACTGGTTCCTCGTCACGCAGTGGCTGTAGCGTGCCCATGGCCCAGTCCCAGAACAGGGTCATTGAGTTGTAGTTGGTGTCCATATACATGGGGTTCTTTGCGTGGTGTACCCGGTGGTAGGAGGGGGTTTGCAGGAAGTGTTCAAGCGGACCGTAGCGTTTGCTTACCACCCGCGGGCTTATATGCAACAGACTGCCCCAGAATGCGTCGATCACATTGATAGCAATGATAATTTCAACGGGGACTCCGCATACCGCCGGCATGAAGCCGAGGAAGAACGCCATGTAGGGTACTTCCAGCAGGTGATGGTTGTATCCCACCACCATGCTGATGTTGTCGGGGGCGTGGTGGGGTGAATGCAAACACCACAGCAGGCGTACTTTGTGGGCCAGAAAATGCTGCACCCAATACCAGAATTCATAGATCAGCAGGCCAATAATCCACATGTACCAGCTGTGCTCCAGGGATATCGGGGCGAGCGAGTGGCCAGCCAATGCCATGAAACCGGTTCCAAACAGCGGGATCAATGAGCTGAGCGGGGTGACGGCTATCGCGTTCCTGAGTGGCTGCCAGAAATCATGACGGAAGCTGACCTGGCGGCTTATCAGTGTTAGCCACAGCATTTCTCCAATACCATAGAGCATCATGGCCAGGAGTGCGTAGGCGGCTATAGGGCTGATTTCGATACTTTCCATCAAACTCCAACCGAGCTATGTGATGAAGACAGGTTAACCCACGATGGGGTGTTGATTAATAGAATAAACACGCCAGCACTTATGCCCTGTATAACCAAGCTATTGGCGGGCATACCAGATGGGCGAGGTCCAGGCGCGCTCCTGGATAGTTTTCGGGTAGGCAGGGTCATCGCAGGTCGGCGGGCGCTCGTCAGCGGGGAACGCGTTGCATTGATAGGTGTTCCAGCGACAACTGGGATTCTCCAGCACACGGGCGTAATAGACGGCGTGCTGGCTGTCGGAAAAACCCGGGTCCTGCCACACAGTGCATAAACTTCTAAAGCCCTCACCACGTGGCTGACAGCTGCCGACATCCACCGTAGCACCATTGTCCGGCGTACCGGCCACGTCGAAGACCTTCTGCTGCATTATGCCGTTTTCATCCACCCAGCCCTTGATAACCTGCAGCCTTTGCAACAATCCGCCGGGATGTTCTGTGGTGCCGTTGTCAGCAGTGGCCGCTACCAGAAAATCAGGAGATACGGAGTTCGCTGATGAGGTCAGCGTGCTGCCCATGGGAACACCGGCTGCGTAAGCCCTGGCAATCATATCGGTAGAGTCGCAGAGCGAATCTGGCAAGGCGTTAGCGGCGAAGAATCGCGGCACGATGCGAGGGCCGGAGGTGCCAAAGGCTTCCCGGCGTTGCATGGCATCGAATAAGTCTTCCCGGGTGTTCTGCTCGGCAAATACACCCGCCAGACCGCCGGGGCTGAATCGCGCCTGGCGTACCGAGGCAACGCCACCAGGCAGGACGGTCTCCGGTTGCAGGCGTTCCTCGGGCGTATCGGTGAGCACCAGGCCAGAGCGGTTGTCATACTCGTCCACGTCACCGCCGTTGGAGTCATGGGTATCGCTAGCGGCTATGATCCCCAGCTCGAAGGGATTGACTCCCAGGCGCGCACGCTGCTCAAGACCTTCCGTCAGAACGTAGCGGATAAAGTTGCGGCGCGAGACGCAGCCAGTCATTGCAAACCCTTTGTCACCAATCGCATCACCACAATCTTCCAGGCCCTCAGACTCATGACGGAGTTTTTCAAAGTCGCAGAACTCGTCGGGGGCACCGCCGACTCGGTACAGGCCATTGCGGCATTCCGAATCCCCCTTGCTCTGGTAGATTTCAACCAGGGGCTCGGTTCGACGGCGCAAACTGGCGATTTCAGTCTGTTGCTCAATAGACTCGACATCCGCATACTGCGGTGCAAACATCTCTCCCGATGAGACATTGCTGTTGTGGGGAATAGCCAGTGCCTGACAGCCATTGTCGGCGCCGTTACAGGCTGCCTCGAGATGTCGCCATAGCTCCAGGGGTCGCTTCGCCAGGCGGGCGCTTACCGGAAGATTCAGTACTTCTGCAGAGCGAAACAGCACGTTGCGGTGCATGTTGTTCCCCCCATCAGGAGTGGTCAGGGAATATTCATAACCCACGAAGGAAGTGAATTCGCAGTCGGCGCTGCGGTCGTAAGACTGTTCCGCGGCACGTTGGATACGCTCCCAGACAGGTCCGCCCTGAACTGTACAGGTTGGATCCCCGGGACAGATTTCTTCCACAGACACCGCCGTGGGGCCGACACCCCCGCTGGAAAATATGCGGCCCAGGCGCGACAGGTTGTCGGGCAACAGTGCAGCCCACCATACTTCGCCCCTGATGGTGTGGCATACCTGGTGGTTGTAGTCTTCCTGTGCCGGGTCAGTGCAGATGCCGATCTGTCCGAACTGTTCCGCGTGATCGGTTACCGCGGCGAAATCCAGGGGCCGGTCGATCTGCAGGCGTACCTGTTCCGGACCACTGAATATGGGTTCTCCACGGGCAAAGGCATAGGCCGACTCGGGTCCATTGTCGTTGTCAAAAACCCAGGCGTCGAAAGATAAGCTGGTATGGATATGCAGTGCGCCAAAGAAAGCCCGCTTGTCCGGGTGTGAATCGCGACAGGGCTGGCGCTGGTCATCGCCTGCGAATGCCGGGGTTCTGGCAATAATTTCGAGCGGCTCCGTGGCCGGGGCAGTCTCGGGTTTGCTGTCGCAGGCGAGCAGCGTGGCAACAAGCAACAGATGGGTGGTGATGCGGAAAACTGGTGACATGGTTGGTTATGGCTCATTCGCGATTTCTGCCATGTTAGTGTGCCACAGCCTTTTTGTCCCCGACGTTGGGTATTAAGTCGATAGAAAGCGCCGATGCTATGCTTTTTCATACTCCTGAGGCCAGTTAACCTATGTCTATCGATTGTCGTACCAGACGTCACTGTGAGCGCAAGGACCTTAACCGGGATGACATCTTTGATGCATTGATCCCGGCGGCCCTGCCGCGCAATGCTGAACTCGCCGCCAGGGGTCTGGACTACAAGAACCTGCCATCTCTCAGCTTCGACGTGGACGGCCGCAGTATCACCCTGGTTGAGCAAGGTGGCGCCCTGCGCATTGTCGAGGGGGCAGGCCGCTGACGCCGCTACGGTGAAACTGGGGAGCGAGGCGTTGTCGGATCTGGTTCAGGACTGGACCAGCACCATGGGGTTGGTGATGAACTCCCGGGCAAAGATATGCCGCGGCAAATTCGAGGACTGGATAGGCTGGGAGCCGGTATTTCGCGCTCTGTTCGATGGCCGTCCGGTACATGAAGCGGGTGCCATTGCTATCACCGACCGCAATGGCAGTGACCTTGACCTGGGACGCAGCTTCAATCTGGATGATGACCCGGAGGAGATTGCTCATTTTCTACGGCAGGCAGGGTTTGGTTAATAAGTGTTATGCGCGAATCTATCTGGTTCACCCGTGGCTCGCACTCTACTATCATCGGGTCCTGAATAGTTGTGGTGAAAGACATGAATGAAAATAGCTCGCTGCTATCCGTACAAGATCACATTCGCAGCGAAACCAAAAAGAACATCGTGATCAATTTGGTACTCAATGCCGCCATAGCCTATGGCACCCTGCACAGCCTGACCGAGATCAGCACCTGGGGTGAGCATGGTTATGGCAAGGACCTGATAATCACGGGCTTTATCCTTTCCGCGATCCTGGGCGCCATATTTATCGGGTTATTTAGGCGCAAACGAAACAAAGAAGAGATCATACCCACAGGCACCGAGGGCCTGGCTCTGGCCTGGCTGCTACCCTATAACCCCTGGCTGGCTGCCCCGTGGATGGGAGTGTTGGGTGCAGCACTCGCCGCACCCCTGCTGCTGGGACTACTGGCGCTGCTCGGCGTAGAAGCTTTGTCTCCTGTTGCCTACGCCACTATCAAGGGTATCTGGGCAGCTGCCCTGTCTGCCGTCGTGGTACCCATCGCCATACTACAAGGCCTGCGCGCGCCCCCCGCTGGGGTACTGACAAGTTAACGTGAAGTCATTGGCTGGCGCTACGCAAACAGGGGTCAGGAGTATAAGAAGTATTAATGGGGTGTCGAAAGTAACTGGTCGTCCAGAAAATAGTCTCGGATCCTGAAATGGTGGAAGACGACGCGCGTTAGCAGACTCGCGCAGTGCCTGCGGTGAGTACTCGCTTAGTTGGTCTTGTAAATCTTTTTCGCTCATCTTAGAAACCTGGCACGAACCGGTAGGGCGCTCCGGACGCTATACCAACGAATTCCTCAGTGGCGTCCCTGCTGATTGAATGCTGTTGACCTGGAATCCTTCCCAAAGGAACAGGACGTGAAAGTGAATATTCAGGTTCAAGGCGCTGCCAAAACGCTGGATCAGCGTGACCGCACCGGTGGCGCCATCTTTGAGTTGATACCCAGCCTTGTGTACCAGGTGGGTCGAAATCGCCCGATAAACGATTCCTAGGACTTTACCCATTGCCTGGTGATGAGCGGCGAATAGATACCTTAACGGAAAGGGAAAACTTATGACCCACTGACGAAGCGGTACATCGGGAAAAACTTCATCAGAGAGAAGGGTCGCTGTCTCGGCCATGCGGCGGGCTCCACAGCTGGGACAGAATCCACGCCTTTTACAGGAAAATGCCACGAGCCGCTCGAAATGGCACTTGTCACAGCGCACCCGAAGGAATCCATGTTCCAGGCGGCCGCACTTGAGGTAGTCTTCGAATTCCCGGCGGACATGTTCAGGCAAACACTTGCCTTGCTGCCCCAACTGCTCGATTAGGGTCGGGTTGTGTGCTTCAA
This sequence comes from Candidatus Litorirhabdus singularis, assembly GCF_026262625.1. GTDB lineage: Bacteria > Pseudomonadota > Gammaproteobacteria > Pseudomonadales > Halieaceae > Litorirhabdus > Litorirhabdus singularis. The sequence continues at coordinate 64,274 of NZ_SHNN01000001.1, read as the reverse complement.
CGAGCTGGTAGAGCAGTGTCTGCTCGGGTCGGTGTCGCTCATAGTTGGCGTCACCAACGGCATCCTTGCCATCCGACAGCATACCGATCGCGCCTCCTTGCGCTGTCCGGGCTGTCTAAACAGTATAGATGAAGAACCAACCACTGAGCCTACGGTCATACACCCACCGACTTTATGTCTATGAGTCCATACCCATAGTCGGATGCTCTAAGCAGTTATAACTCTATGATTTATAATAAAATTTGGTGGGCCCAGAAGGGCTTGAACCTTCGGCCTACTGAGGCAACGCGAACTTACAGAAATAAATTATGGGGTCGTAAATTATGTGGTCGGAGGAAAGTGCCGGAGTAAATCTCGTCACTCGTCTAACGGGTGGGAGAGTCACTGGATATTTCCTCGAACTGCTGTCTGTATTTATCCGTATCCAGATATTAGTGATGATAAGGAAAATAAACCACATTTTCGGAAGAACGGTTATGTATGGTGATTGGTGATGTTCAACGTGGTGATCCTTTTATAGAACACCCGCGCTAGTCGGTCAGTTCACGTTTCAGTTCGTCCTTGTTGACCTGGTTCTTGTCGCTTTGCACCAGCGGCAGAGACTTCTTGTAGACCACCTTGCTGGGAATCATATAAGAGGCCAGATGCTTTTTAAGCTCAAACAGAATTTCCTGTTCAGTTATTTTGTGGCTGGCTGAGTAAACCAATACTATCTCTTCTTCTATGAGTTCATTATCGATAGAAAAAACCGCACACTGGTCGATCTGCGGAATGTTCTTGCGGACCACGGATTCTATTTCGTAGGGGGAGACCCTGAAGCCCCTGGTTTTAATCATGTCATCGTGTCGGGATACGAAGTAGAAATAACCCTCTTCATCCTTGTAGACATAATCACCTGAGGCGACAACGATTTCATCAGTCAACTGCCCCTCCAGGTTGACGATGTTCTTAAGAATGTCTACAGACTTGAAGCGCAGTTTGTTTTGTTCCGGTGCGTTCCAGAAGCCGCGATAGATATAGCCGCCGCGATGAATCAGTTCGCCGACTTCACGTACGGCACACTCGTCGCCGTCCTCATTGATAACATATAGCTCAACATCAGGTATTGCCTTGCCGATTGAGTCCGGTCGGATTTGTACCTGTGATGGATCGAGGTAGGTAGAGCGGAAGGCCTCTGTGAGCCCATGCATTGAGTAGAACTGGGCTTTTTGAAAAGTCTCTTTGCAGTCCTTGATCATCTTCGCGGTTACGTTGCCGCCGGATGAGGTAATGGTTTTAACGTTATCAAACAGTTCTGCGCTGGGCCTTCTCTTGGCGTCATCATCGAATATTTGCGACAAATTTATCGGCATCAGTGGTATTACCGTGACCTTGTCGTTGATAACGTGATTGAAGAAATCCTCGGGAAGAATAGGTCTGTGCAGAGCCAGGGTGGCTCTTTTATAAAGTGTGCAAAAAATCTGGTTGAGGCCATAATCCAGATTGAAAATAAGCAGACCTGAAATAATGTCGTCTTCTTCAAGCTGTAAGTACTGGGACACAACCCGGGCAGAGTCGATCAGGTTTCGATGCGATATAACAATGCCCTTGGGGGTTCCGGTCAGGCCGAAAGAGTAGGTGATTACTGCATTACTGTGGCCGCTTATGTCGCAGGTATAGGGTTTGTTGTAGTACTTGAAAATTTCTTCAAAGGAAGGCACACCTTTGCCGGCAGCTTCGTATGAGATTACGTGGCCGTCAAAATCAATTTCCTCGATGCTCTCAAGCTTGATCTTGTCAGTGATAATGCATTTGATGTCACAGTCGTTAATGATGTATTCGACTTGCTCGGGTTTTAGCAGCCTGGTCAGCGGCACCAGGATATAGTCTGTAGACAAAATTCCCAGCAGGGCGACTACCTGCTCGATACTCTTGTTGGAATAGACTCCGATACGTGAGTTTTTCGGCAGGCCCAGTTCAGTCAGGTATAAGGCCACCTGATTCACTTTTTCAAAAAGCTGCGCATAAGTCAGGCTTTGTGCGTTATAAATCAAGGCGGGTTTATCACGGTGACTTTTCTCGGCGTCTTCCAGCAGAGTCCGTATACAATTTATCGACATGGCTATTCCCCCATTGCCCCCAGAGTCCAGATATCATAGTTAGTATCCAGGATGGCTACTGGATTGTGATCTGAGGTCAGAATTTTTTTGTAGAAAAACGCAATGATCACTTCAATTTCTTCTATTGTTAACACCTTGGTAATACCCCCGGTTAACATAATCGAGTTGATCGCTAGTAGTTTGAGATTGATGTAGCTTTTTTGGTAGTGCGACATCTTGCAGAGCACCAGGAATATGGCGAGTTGCATCAATATCTTCGTCGCCTTCTCACTCTGTTCAACCAGTATGTTTTCGGTGACTTTCAAGTGCATCAGCAGTTCGTAGACAAATTCATTGTTCTGCGCCGCAAGAATCAACGACTGCCTTGATTTGTAGACACCCAGCCGCTTGAAGACCAGCCTGTCGTACTCATTCTCTGTTACCATGTTGTCATCAACCAGGTCTTTGGAATAGTGAATATCGGTCGTGGCACCACCAATATCGAGAAGGATAAAGGGATCAGCGACGGAATAGCGGGCATTGATCAGCGGTAGTGCCCGGTTGACGATATAGGGTGTTGCAAATATCTGATTGCTGGTGATGTCGTACAGATTCTTGATGTCTTCCTTGCCCTCAATGTCCTGCTGGTAAAGATTGGTTAGATATTCCTTGAGGTGTTCCTCCACTATATGCAGCTTCTCGTCGACTATAGTAGGCAGTATGGCCACATTTTCGATATTGTCCCGTATCTGCGGAGCATCCTGGCTACTACCGACAAAAACGATGTTGGAGCAGTTGAGCTGACCCAGATAGTGATAGAGGGGCTGGGCAAATAAGTTGGCGTGGGTGTCAACGCCGCCAACGATAATCACCACATCAATAAGATCGCTGGGCAGTGAATGCTCTTCTATGTCCTGATACAGAATAGTGTCGATGATGTTGATGCCGGAGTTGAAGGCAATATTGGTTGCATACTTCAGCGAGAAAGAATTGGTAACACCAATGATCAGGGTGCTTAAACCGCCATTGGCGGAGGAGCAAATATACACATCACTCTTGTCATAGACACTGATGACATCGCCGCAGCGGTCCATCAAATCGTCCAGTATGTCCTTGCTGAAATCCCGGAAGTACTGTTCGATGGTGTCGGGTGTAGACACTTTGAAATAGGTGCTGCCGACGTCAATCAGCAGCTTGTCACCGGTATGACTCATTGCATAATCCCTATATCGTGAATGATGTCATTGACGATACCGGTGGTATCTTTGCTCAAGTCACATTGGGCTCTTTCATAGGCGTAGCACCGATCTGGAATTGGCACGTTCCCTCTTTCAATAATACGGATGTTTTTGCTGTCATCCCTGATGGTTATCATTTCATTGCGGTTGATAATATGGGGCGAAAACGGTACGTCGATAATGCCACTTTTTATGCAGTTGAAGACTTTGCGCCACAGGGTGTCGGCCGGGTCGTTAAAGACCGCCTCCATAATGGCGTTAACCTCCAGGGTCAGTATTTCTTCTTCTTCTTCGTCAACGACGTTTGGCAGCCCATTGAGAATTCTCAGGCAGTACTGGGTATCGGCAACCGTTTTTGCATTGGCCTCTTTGGTCGGGATGCCAGTGGCCTCTTCCCGAGTTTTGGTGATAATTTTGTCTGCGCCTACCATCGATGCTATGACGGTAGAGAGGTTGATCAGTTGTTCGGCAAAATCCTTGTTGGTGGGGAAAGCCCCCATCCACTGGTGATAAACCAGGTGGATGCTGGCATCGGCGCAGTCAATTTGCGCAGCGTAATCTTTGGCCAGTTTTTTCAGGACCGTGCCGGTGACAATATCCTGGGTCATTGAGCCCTGTTGTGAAAAAGAAACAGAGAACGATTTAACCCCTTCCTCCAGCGAAAGAAGCATCTCCAATAGCTGGATGACGATGGTGATGGACGGTGGCACCAGAGTCGCCGTCAGCGGGCCAAAGGATTCGCGGTTTATCGGTTCATTGAGTTCGGAGTAATTGGCGCACACCCGCTCAACGTATTTCCAGTACAGAAAGGCCTTGTCCAGTGGGAAGTTCTTTGAATAGGGTAAAAGGTAGGTAATAGGCCCGCCCTCTATTTCGAAGATGCCGGAGGCGATAGCCGTCTCGATCAGCAATCGGGCGTCGGGGGTGCCGTGCCGTAAACTTACTGGCTTGTTAAAATGGGTGATCATGCCGCGGGTTGTTCGATAGCCATGGCTTATCAAGGGATAGCCGTTGAGCATGTCCATGTCATTCTCTTCGCTCAGGCGAAGCATTTTTTTTGCTGTTGCGTAGTCATTCAGCCGGGTATTGGAATCAATCGTAAGCGGCAGCACGTCGACATTGGCATCCACGAAAAACTCGTACAGTGCGTACTGCTGTTTATATGTGGGAAAGCCTCCTCTGGGCTGAACCAGCATCTTGCCCTTTTTCTTGAAGTGATGAGAAATAAACAGCTCTTTGCTGGCATTGGTGACGAATTCTGTTACCTCTGCAAAATCAAAGGTGTCAACATACTCATTACCAAGGATTATTTCCCGTTCTTCCTGCAGCAAGCTCATGTGATGTTTCTCTCTTTCAATAGTGCTTGCAGCAAATCAAGCCCGGTATTCAGATCGACCTGGTGACACACCAGATCAAAGCCATAGTTTTCGTAGCGGGCGACGATTTCCTCGGAGTTCCCGCTTCCCACTACAAGGTTGCCGCCAATCATCATGATAAGGTCATCAATGGTCTTATACCTCGCCTTCAGCAGCTTGACCTCCCGACCCCAGCCCTCGGCTTCACCATTGAGGGAAGAAATCATCAGCACCTCTGCGCCAGTTTCTACAACTGCATCGAAAAACTCCTCCAGGTGCGTGTTTACCCCCAGATTGAACACGTCATACCCTCTGGCCCGCAGCGAGAGATCGATGAGCCGATTGGCGACCACGTGGATGTCGTTACCCACTACGCCTGTTACTACCTTCATATGTATTGCGCCTGATAAATGGTGTACGCCTTCCATGGGCGTGTGTGCCGCGCCAAATTATGCAGAAGTCTCTTGGCCGGCCTGTTCATGTGCCTGCAACAATCGCAGTTTAGGTCGAGATGCTCCGGGTGTCGCGCCGGAATCTTCTGGATTTGATCACGATGGTGCTGTCTGGTGTGCTGATAAATGCAATGATATCAAAAGTTTATGTAAAAACGATGCCCCAGTGCTAAAATTCCGGCGCAAATATTCATGGGTGGGGGAAAAGCATGGCCAATTTTACGGCGGATTTCTGTGATGAGTATAGTGACAGAGTAAGTGTTCTGGGACCGGGCTTTAGCCATTATGGCGGTACCGGCATATGCCAGGGTGAAATCGTCACCATCAAACTGGACAGAAACAACGCCGATCTTGTTGCATTACTCAGAGACGTCGATGGCGAGGGCAAAGTGGTCGTGGTTGACGTGGCTGAAGCCTATTATGCGGTTGTCGGCGAGAACCTGATGAAATTTGCGCATAGGAACAACTATGCGGGAATTATTGTTAACGGCTACATACGAGACACCTACCAGATCAAGGACATTCCGGTGGTGTTGTACGCTCTGGGAACCTGCCCGCGGAAATATATTCCGGTTACCAGCGGCGAACTCAATATCCCGCTATCTTTTGGCGGTGTAGATTTTCGCGGCGGCGATTACCTGTATGCTGACACGGATGGGGTCATCGTCAGCGCCGCGAAAATACTTTAGGCCATCAAAGCACTTTGGCAATCGACTGCGCCAGATAATCGACATTACCAGGTGCAATGGCAGCCAGGCTGATACGGCTTGAATTAACCATATAGATACCGAATTCATCCTGTAGGCGCTGAACCTGCTCTTTGCTTATACCGAGGAAGGAAAACATGCCTTGTTGCGCCGTGATGAAACTGAAATCACGGGTTACGCCATTAGCCACCAGTGTATCCACCAGTAGTTGACGCATACTTCCGATACGGTCGCGCATCTCCTTGAGTTCTATATGCCACTGGCTGGTAAGTTCTGCAGAACTCAATATCGTTTCCACGATGGCCGCGCCGTGTGCCGGTGGCATGGAATAATTGACCCGCACCACTGGTAATAGCGCCGAGCTAATAATATCGGCTGACGCGGCACTTGCTCCAATAACTGAGCAGGCGCCGATGCGCTCGCGGTATAGACCAAAATTCTTTGAACAGGAGCTACACAGGATCATCTCCTCTACCGTGTCTGCCATTAATCTCAGGCCATAGGCATCCTCGTCGAGGCCGCTGGCAAAGCCCTGGTAGGCCATGTCAATAACGGGCAAAAAGCCGATATCCCGAGCCAGCTCTGCCAATTGCTGCCACTGCTCCTGGTCTAAATCCATGCCGCTGGGGTTATGGCAGCAGGCATGCAGCAGCACTGCATCGCCCGCCGGTACCTGCTTCAGCGCAGTGAGCATGCCGGTAAAATCGAGGCACTTGTTTTCATAATCATAGTAGGGGTAGGTCTTTACCTGCAGCCCTGCGGCGCTGAACACGCCCTGATGGTTGGCCCAGGTCGGATTGCTCACCCAGATAGAGGCTGCGGGGTTACAGCTGCGGATAAACTCCCCTGCAATACGCAGAGCGCCAGTACCGCCCGGGGCGGAGATCGTGCGCACGCGATTCTCGCGAACAACCTTGTGATCGCCAAAATTCAACGCCGTGATTTTCTCATTGAACAAGGCTGACCCCGCCGAATTAATGTAGGCCTTGCTGGTCTCGTTTTCAAAGCGGTGCTTCTCAGCGGCTTTCACACAGGCCAATACAGGTGTGTGCCCGGCCTCGTCTTTGTAGATGCCGGCGCCAAGGTCGATTTTGTTGGGATTAGTGTCGGCCTTGAATTTCACCGAAAGTCCCAAAATCGGGTCGGCTGGTCGTGGTTCTAACTCTGAAAACATAGCAATAAATACCTCTAAACAATCCTGGTGTGGCTTCAGGCCTGCGGCGACTCAAGATTCTACCGGTGGGACTATAGTTCGCGCATTCTAAGCGAAATCGCCGTGTAAGCGGAATCGTAAAATGGGGTCAGTGTAACTTTAATCAGATGGATTAAATGCTGGCCAACTGAAATACAGGGTATGTTTTGAGGCGCCAAGGTCTCTGGTATTTACCGGAGGCGCGGATTACTCTGATATCAGGCTATAAAAATAACGGAGGCCTTGATGATGTCAGATCAACTTGAAGCTCGCGCCAGGCAGCTGATGGACGACCCCATTGCGCTGTTTAACCAATCCATTACCCAAATGCATATGATAGATCGGACCGAGCTGGAGGCGATGCAGCGCAGCGCCATGGCGACCCGCTTTCAGGAGCATTATGAGTCGGTCGAAGTATTGCGCACTCTCGCCGATCGCCTGGGTGTGAGCGAGTTGCGAGAATTCAACGATGTCGTGCCGCTGTTCTTTCCGCACACTGCGTTCAAGTCCTATCCGGCGGCACTGCTCGATAAAAAGCGTTTTGACCTGATGACCAAATGGCTGGACAAGCAGACCAGCTACGACCTCTCGCAGCTGGATGTCTCCGACTGCGGCAGCGTGGACGAGTGGATCGATAGACTCGATGCGGAAACGCCGCTGGAGGTAATCACCTCCTCGGGTACTACCGGCACCATCTCGCTGATCCCCAAATCCAAACGCGGTGCACGCTACAACATGCAGCTGTGGAAAATGTTCCTGTTTCAGAATTTTGGCGAGGAGCCCACCGCGAAGCAGCTCAACCCCGTCGTCGATGTAATCTGGCCCAATCACTACAAAGGTAAGCTTGGCCACCTTCGTGTAGGGCAAATGATCAAGACCGAATTCACCGGCGGCGATGAGAGCCGCTTTCATGCACTGTATAACGACCCTATTGATACCGACCTGATGTTTTTGGCCAGCAAGCTGCGTGCGGCCGCCTCCCGCGGTGAACTGGATCGACTGGAAATCGACCCGAAACTGTTGGCCCGCAAGGATGAGTTTGAAGCCATGCAGGCGCGGCGGCCGGCAGAAATGGCGGCTTTCTTCGACACCATTACCCGACAGCTGGCGGGTAAAAAAATATTCATGACCAGCGCCTACCCACTGATGTATGACATGGCGCGCAATGGTTTAGAGCAGGGTTTCAAAGCCGGCTTTGCCCCGGATTCTGCCATCCTGACCGGTGGCGGCACCAAGGGCTTTGAGCTGCCCGATAACTTTATGGAAGTGATCAAGGATTTCCTGGGTGTGGATACTATTCAGGAGGGTTATGGCATGTCAGAGATCAGCGCCTTTCATTGGGCCTGTGAGAAGGGCCATTACCATGTGCAGCCCTGGATTATTCCGTTCCTGCTGGACCCGGAGACCTCAGAACCCTTGCCCCGCGAAGGCGTGGTAACCGGACGTGCCGCTTTCTATGATGTTTTCAACGAGAGTCACTGGGGGGGAATCATCTCTGGCGATGAAATTACCATCGACTGGAGTACGCCCTGTGAGTGTGGGCTCAACAGTGTTCACATCCATCACGATATTATGCGCTACAGCGAGAAGGAAGGTATTGAAGACGACCGCATCAGTTGTTCGGCTACCCAGCAGGTACAAAACGAGGCTATCGAGTTCATGAAAGAGTTCGAGGTATGAGCAACGACCAGGCCGACTTTAGCGTGCCGCTGTTTATTCGCGGCCAGCTGATTGAAGACAACTGGGTTGAATTTGGCGGTCGTGGTGGCAGTGCCACCTTTCGGGCGCCGGATATACATCAGTATGCAGAGCAGTTGCCACTGCGCAATCCGGGTGACATGGCCGATCTGTACCAGGTGTCCTTTGAGGAAATTCTCGATGTGCTGGAGCAGTTGGGGCAGGCACTGGATTTTGAGACTAACGCTCATGTACAAGAAGCGTTTGCGGCTGGACTGGCGGCGTCAAACTATCCCGCTGCTATGCTCAAGGCCAGCTATGTGATGTTGCCGTCGGCGTTCAGTCGCGATGCAGTCAGGGAAATTGCCGAGCAGCGGATTGGTATTGATTATCTGGAAGGCTGGGTTGAACAGACGCTGCATGATGGCAGGCAGCTACGCATTCGCGCCATGGGCGCACGCGCGCTGCATATTCCTGCGGGGAATGGCGGCCTGGTCAGTGCGGTGACGATTATTCGCAATGTGATTACCCGTAGTGACGCCATCATCAAAGCGCCCAGCAATGACCCGCTGACGGCCATGGCCATTGTGCGCACGCTGCATGATATTGCCCCAGACCATCCCATCACCCGGCACCTGACTGTGGCTTACTGGAAAGGCGGTGATACGCAGCTGGAAAGTACGTTGTATCGTCCTGAGCATATCGAAAAAATTGTGGCCTGGGGTGGCTTCGCTTCGGTCAAGCACATCACCCAGTTTATTCAGCCGGGTCTGGAGTTGATCTCACTGGACCCAAAGCGCAGCACGACTATCATTGGCGCTGAAGCATTTGCCAGTGAGGCGACCCTGCACGAAGTCGCTGCTCGCGCCGCCTGTGATATCGGGGTAGCCAATCAAGAGGCCTGCGCCAGCGCGCGCGTGATTTACGTACTCAGCGGCACCGATGCTGCCGGTATCGACAATATTAACCGCTTGGGTGAATTGATCTACGCCAAGCTAATGGCGATGCCGGACTACATCTCGACCAAGCCAAAGACCTTTGATCGTGAACTGGCGGAGTACATGGACGCTACCCGCTTGGACGATACCTTCTATCGTATTATCGGCGGCGAGGATCTCGAAGGTGCAGTCATCGTGTCGCAGTTTGATGAGCCGGTAGACTATTCACCCATGCTCTCGGGACGGGTCGCAAATCTAGTCCCAGTAGATTCCATTGACGCAGTCACCCGCGCGGTTAACGCCTACACGCAGACCGTAGGAATTTACCCGGATAGCTTGAAGGAAGAACTACGCGATCTGCTGCCGCTGTATGGCGCCCAGCGTTTGACGTCGCTGGGCTATGCCTGCTCACCCTCTGTCGCTATGCCACAGGACGCGATTGAGCCACTGCGGCGTATGTGCAAGTGGATAGTCGAGGAAACCTGTGCGCCGGATAAAGTGTTTCCGGTGTGGGAAGCGCAGTAGCTCTGTCACAAGTCTGAGCCTGGCCGCTTGCCAGAATTACTGGATCTATGCTTTTATGGGTATGAGAGGTAAAGGTTATGATTCGCGTGTTAGGCATGTCGTTGCTGATTCTGGGGTTGGTTTTTCAGTCCCTGGCGTATGCTATGCCTGATTTTGCAGCGGATATCGATTCCTCTTCGCTTCCCACAACAGCAGATACGGCGATTTCCAGCGCTCATCACGCCGCTATGGCTGCCGATCAGGACTCTACAGCACCGTGTCATGAACCTGTGGCTGAGCTTGAGGCGCCTGGGCATTGCGCAGATTGTGAGGGTGATTGTGCCAATGGTGCCTGCGCCTCCGCATGCTCTCTGGGCGCGGCGGCAATCCTGGGCCAGCCAGCGCTTATTCCCCACCGCACCGCAGCTGCGCCGCTAGTAGCTGCTATTGAAGGCTCTCGGCACGCTGTTGCTGCGCGTATTTTTCACCCTCCCAAACACGCTTAACCCCCCCTGGCTCAGGTGTAATAACGCCTGAGCGTTCGAAGTCAGACCGGTTGCCCTGGTAGCCGGTTATTGTCACCTCGTTCCGATGTCCAGCTTGTCCCTGCGGACTGTAGCCATGACCTGTGATGGGTCATAAACACAGGCACACGTCGGCCCGGAACCTACTGCCAACCAGGCAGAGTGAGGCGTGTAGTGAATAAGATTATGACGTTGGTCCGGCGCTGCTGTGTCAGTTCAGACCATAGATATCAGTATCGTCTGTTGGCGTTTGTCTCCATAGCATTTTGCCTTGGCAGCGCCACTACCGGTGCTACTGCGCAAGGCGCTACCGGGCTGCTGACAGAGCAGACGGCGGTCGAGCAGGCACTGGCAGACAACCCGAGTCTTATGGCAATGCAGTTGCGCTATGAGGCCCTGCTTGCGGTGCCCAGTCAGGTTGGTGCGCTACCTGACCCGATGCTGAATCTGAATGCCATGAATTTTCCCACCGATAGCTGGGACCGTGATCAAGAGGCGATGACGCAGCTGCAGGTTGGTATCAGTCAGGTGTTTCCGTTTCCGGGCAAGCGTGGACTGCATGAAGAAGCTGCAGCCTTTGATGCCATGGCCGCCGGGCATTCGGTGGATGAAATGCGCATACAGCTGGTGCAGAACGTCAAAGCCAGGTGGTGGCAGGTGTACTACCTGGATCGCGCACTCGATACGCTGAACAAGAACCAGACCCTGCTGCGCCAGTTTATTGCGGTCGCCAAAACCAAGTACGAAACCGGTAAGGGCCTGCAGCAGGATATCTTGCTGGCGCAACTGGAGCTGTCCAGGCTTATGGATCAGGGCATACAGCTGGAGGCCCTGCGCCAGCACCAGGCCATAGCCCTCAATACCCTGCTCGACAGGCCGGCAGCCGAACGCTTTGATATTCCGGTAAAAGTTCCACTGAGCATGCCCGCGTTGCGAGATGAAATGGCACTGTATGAGGCTGCGGAGATGTACCGGCCCACCCTTAAACAGCGCGCGACCCATATCGAGGCGGCGCGATCGAGACTGGAGCTGGCAGAGAAAGATCGCTACCCGGACTTACGCCTTGGCGTTGTCTACGGTGCCAGGGACGGTGACAACCCGGCCTCGGTGGGCGGGTCACGGGCGGACCTTTTTTCAGTGATGCTGGGCGCACAGATTCCGCTCTACAGCGGCAGTAAGCAATCGAAAGCTGTTTCCCAACGCACCACTGAACTGGCGCGGAGCCGCTATCAGTTGATTGACGAGAAGGGGGCAGTGCGGGCGGCCATTTCGGCATCGGTAACCGACTACCGCAGATCGCGACGGCAATTTGAATTGTTTGCCACAGGCATTATTCCGCAGGCACAACTAACCGTGCAATCAATGTTGGCAGCCTATCAGGTCAGCGAAGTCGATTTTCTGAATCTGCTGCGCAGTCAGATGACGCTGTTTAATTACGAACTTCAATACTGGAAGGCTCTGAGTGAAGCGAGACAGGCGCTGGCGCGTCTGGAAGCTGCGGTAGGGCAGGGTGATCTTTATGAGTAAGGCAAGTCTTATAACGGGCGCCTTGATGCTGGCTATCGGTCTGGCAGGGGGCTACTGGTTCGCGCAGCAAAAGGCCGAGCCGCTGTCAGCGGTGCCGGAGCAGGCCGAGCCGCTGTTCTATCGTAATCCGATGAACCCGGCGGTGACATCACCCACACCGATGCAGGATTCTATGGGTATGGACTATGTGCCGGTGTATGCAGAGACAGATATCAGGGAGGTCGCGGGTACGGTGAGCATTGACCCGGTGGTGGTACAGAACATTGGGGTACGTACTGCTATCGCTATGACGGAGTCTATCAGTCGCACGGTGCGCACCGTGGGGCGGGTGGAATTCAGCGAAGAGCGCATGACGAGGCTGCACCTGAAAGTACAGGGCTGGATCGAGGCAATGCGAGTAGACAAGACCGGTGAGTCCGTTGCAAAGGACGACATTTTGCTGAGCATCTATTCACCCATACTGGTGGCCACGCAAGAGGAGTATTTGCTGGCACTTAACAACCTGGCGGCGCTGCAGGATAGCGCGTTTGCAGAGATTCGCGAGGGCGCCAGAGAGTTGGTGCGTAGCTCCCGCGAGCGCCTGCAGTTTCTGGATGTGCCAGAGCATCAAATTCTCGAGCTGGAGCAGTCCCACGCGATAAAAAAACAACTGCATGTGCACTCGCCCGCGGCTGGCACAGTGCTGCACATTGGCGCCAGACCGGGCCAGTATGTGACACCCCAGACAGAAATTTATATGCTGGCTGACCTGCATCAGGTGTGGGTCCTGGCTGATATTTATGAAAACGAAATTCCCTGGGTCAAGGTTGGCGATAGCGTCGAGATGACGCTTGCCTCGGTACCGGGTAAAACCTTTGTTGGTGAGCTTTCCTATATTTACCCCTACGCGGAGGAAAAAACCCGGACCACCAAAGTGCGGCTCATCTTTGATAATGAGGATTTGTTACTGCGTCCCGATATGTTCGCCGCTATCGCAATTTTTTCAGATGCCCGCAGTAACGCCTTGGTTGTGCCAGCCGAAGCAGTGGTGCGTTCTGGTGTAAGGCCGCTGATTTTTGTCGTCAGGGAGCCGGGTAAGTTTGAGCCGCGCAGCGTCGTGCTGGGAATTGAGTCCAATGGTCGGGTAGAGGTTATCGAAGGCCTAAGCGCCGGCGAGGAAGTCGTTACCTCGGCCCAGTTCCTGCTGGACTCGGAGTCAAAGCTGCGCGAGGCCACGGCGAAGATGATGGGCTCCATGCAAGACGGCGATGGTGGCCACAATCATGATTAGGGCCATTATCAATGCCTCATTGCGCGAGCGTTTTATGGTGCTTGTGGCCGCCATTATTATCGGGCTAGCGGGCCTTTATGCTCTTAGGAGCGTGCCGCTGGACGCCATACCTGACCTGTCCGATGTGCAGGTGATTATCTTTACCCGCTACCCGGGCCAGGCACCACAAGTGGTGGAGGACCAGGTCACCTATCCACTGACGACTGCTATGTTGGCCCTGCCGCATACGCAGGTGGTGCGCGGGTACTCCTTCTTTGGGCTCTCATTCGTGTACATTATTTTTGAGGACCATACCGATATGTACTGGGCGCGCTCGCGCGTGCTGGAGTCGCTCAACTACGTCAGTGGACGCCTGCCTGCCGGGGTTACGCCCGCCCTGGGACCCGATGCAACCGGCGTCGGCTGGATCTATGAATATGCCCTGGTGGATAAAAGCGGTCAGCATGATCTTGCCGAGCTGCGCTCTTTACAGGACTGGTATTTACGCTATCCCCTGCAGACCGTTAAGGGGGTTGCCGAAGTCGCCTCGGTCGGGGGCTTCGTCAAGCAGTATCAGGTAGAGGTCGACCCCAATGCGCTGCTGCGCTACGGCATTCCTCTGGGCAAGGTTAAAACCGCGATACAAATGTCCAATAAAGACGTGGGCGGTCGCCTGATTGAAATGGCAGAGACCGAGTATATGGTCAGGGGTCGTGGGTATATCCGTTCCATAGCTGACCTGAAAAGTATTCCTGTGGCAGTTGATGCGCAGGGGACTCCGGTGCGGCTGCAGGATGTGGCGAGCGTCCAGCTGGGTCCGGAGCTGCGCCGTGGCCTGGTGGAGCTCAATGGTGAGGGTGAAGTGGCCGGCGGCGTCATTGTCATGCGCTACGGTGAAAACGCGTTGGCGACGATCAAGGGCGTCCGCGCGAAACTGGAGGAGTTGAAGGCCGGTCTGCCTGCAGGCGTGGAAATTGTGCCAGTGTATGACCGTGGTGATCTCATTGAGCGTGCGGTTAACAGCCTGACAACCTCACTGCTGCAGGAGCTGGCTATAGTCAGCCTGGTGGTTATTCTGTTTTTGCTGCACGCACGTTCTGCGTTCGTGGTCATTGTCACGCTGCCACTGGGCATACTGATGGCATTCATTGTTATGCGGGTGCAGGGACTGAACGCCAACATCATGTCCCTGGGTGGAATTGCTATTACGATCGGGGCCATGGTCGATGGCGCCATTGTTATGGTCGAGAATGGCCACCGCCGCCTGGCGTTGGCGCGTGAGCAGAAGGGTGTTGAGCTGACCAGCGCTGAGCGCTGGCACACTATTGGCGAAGCCTGTCGTGAAGTGGGGCCGGCACTGTTCTTCTCGCTGCTGATCATCACCGTATCGTTTGTGCCTATATTTACCATGCAGGCCCAGGAGGGGCGGCTGTTCAGTCCGCTGGCCTTTACCGCCACTTATGCCATGGCGGCCTCGGCAATTCTTGCGGTCACCCTGATTCCGGTGTTGATGGGTTATTTACTGCGCGGCAAGATCGTTGCGGAGCGCGCCAATCCCCTGAATCGTGCCCTGCACGGCGTGCACCGGCCGCTGCTGGGAGCTGCCATGCGCTGGCGACGCTTGACCGTTTTTTGCGCGCTGGTAGTACTGGCGTTGACCTACTATCCCTATTCCAGGCTGGGGAGTGAGTTTATGCCGCCGCTGGATGAGGGCGATATACTGTATATGCCCACCACGTTCCCGGGGCTCTCGATTACCAAGGCGAGGGAGCTACTGCAACAAACCGACAAGATCCTGGCCACCTTTCCCGAGGTGCATCAGGTATTTGGCAAGGCCGGTCGGGCCGAGACGGCCACTGACTCCGCGCCGCTGTCGATGTTCGAGACCACCGTGCGCCTGAAACCCAGGGCTGAGTGGCCGGACCCGGGTAAAACCACGCGTGAATTAATGAATGAGATGGACCAGGCCATTCAATTTCCAGGACTTGCCAATACCTGGACAATGCCGATAAAAACCCGCATTGATATGCTGTCGACGGGCATCAAAACCCCGGTAGGAATCAAGGTATCGGGGCCCGACCTGAACGTGTTGCAGGAACTATCGCAGGACATAGAGCAGGTACTGCAAACCCTACCCGAAACCACGTCGGCGTTTGGTGATCGCACGGTGGGCGGTTACTACCTCGACTTCGACATTCAGCGTGACAACGCTGCCCGCTATGGCCTGACCATCGGTGCCGTGCAGGATGTTATCCAGACCGCCATAGGCGGCATGAATATCACCGAGACAGTAGAGGGTCTGGAGCGCTATCCGGTTAATCTGCGCTACCCGCGTGAATTACGTGACAATCTGGAGTCGCTCCAGCGAGTGCTGATAGCAACGCCTACCGGAGCGCAAATCCCGTTGGCGATGGTCTCTGATATTACTTATCGCCGTGGTCCTGCGGTTATTAAAAGTGAAGATGCGCGGCCCAATGCCTGGATAACCGTTGATATTTCAAGCTCGGATATCGGCGGTTATGTCGCCAAAGCCAGCGAGCTCGTCAGGCAGCAAGTTGATATACCCCCCGGGTATACGCTGGTCTGGTCCGGCCAGTTTGAGTATATGGAGCGCGCCGCAAAACGTCTGTCGATTGTAGTCCCGGCCACGCTGTTTATGGTTTTCTTGCTGCTCTACTTTAATTTCAGAAATATCACAGAGCCGTTGCTGGTGATGCTCTCGATACCGTTTGGGCTGATCGGCGGTATCTGGCTGGTTGCCATCAATGACTACAATCTGTCGGTGGCGGTAGGGGTTGGGTTCATCGCCTTGGCGGGGATGGCGGCAGAGATTGGGGTGCTGGTGCTGAGTTTTATAGATGCAGAGGTAGCCAGGTGCCGACGAACCAGCGTCAGGCGCCTGACCCCGGATGAGGTGTGTGCCGCGGTGTTGGCGGGGACATCCACACGGGTGCGGCCGGTGGCGATGACGGCGCTATCCACAATGGCGGGACTAATCCCCATCATGCTGGGCAGTGGCACTGGGTCCGACGTCACCCACCGTATCGCCGCGCCCATGCTGGGCGGAATGCTCACGGTCACCCTACTGAATCTGCTGGTATTACCGGTTATCTATAGCTTCGTGCTGCAGTATCAGGAGCAGCGCCGCGTGCTTGCCCAGACGGGAGATGAGAGTTGATGGCGCATCATGTGAACCTCGGCGCACGCTGCTGCGTACAGTTCAGTAAGATAACCTAAATAGTACGAGAACCAGCATGAAGCTTAGCTTTAACGACCTGCAGCGTCGCGCCCAGCCACTGGTTATGGTGGTGCACTCGCTGGATATGGCGCTGTACCAGGTGACGGTAAAAATCGATGGACATGATTACCTGCTGAGTGAGAATGACGGCAAGGTGTTTCGCCGTCACGCCCTGGAGCAGGTGCGCGAAGCTCTGCGCTTGTTACCGCTAGCCAAGCTGAGCCTGCGTCAAACCTCGGCCTACGATGAAATGGTCGGGCAACCCGTTAGAGAAGCAGATAATACTTTAGAGGTGCCTTTGGCACTGGATGCATACCCGCCTCCGACCATTAACTAGTGGCGGGGTCCTTCAGCGGGCAGGCGTTGCCGATGTGGCAACTAGCGCCCGCTGGGCAAGAGAGCGGTGCGCGCCTGCAATAACGCCGCGGGAGAAGTTTTTCCAATAGAGAAACTTAGAGATACAGACAACCCCGTGGCGAGCATGCGCTGGTAGTAGGGAAGACTACTGGAATAGAAAGGCAGCTCATCAACCAGATTGGTTTGGTTGGCCAGCGTGTCGGTAAAGCCGTCTACAAATCGTAATAGTGCCGCTGCGGCGGAGCTGTCCTTTTCCAATTCTGCAAAATCCAGCTTCCAGGTCATATCGGTCTGCAGTTCACAGGCCGCTACGAAGTGACCCGGTAGGCGATCCCCCCACTCTGACGGCGCCACCAGCGACAATTTCCATTGGCTCTGGTCATGGTAGAGATAATAGATTTTGCCCAGTACCGGGCGAAAACTGAATTTTGCTGCCAGCACCAGCGCGGACAGGCAGTAGTCCCGCAGAATGTCTGTGGGAGTCTTGACTGCCGGTAGTTGGGGCCGGAGGGCATCCCAGTCCGCGAGCATGGCAACAGTGCCCTTGCCCTGAGGATTGGGATTCTTGACGTAGTCTGTTTTTGTGTCATCCATAACGGAGATACGCACAGAATGAGGCTTTGGATGAACAGTGCCAGGCTTTGGGCTTTACACTACAATAACTAAGGCCGCGCTCTTTTAGTGCTAGCAAATATTAGGTGATAAGCTGCAATGGACTCCCCAGACAACTCTTTTGGTACTGAATCTGCGCTCACGGTGGGCAGCGATAGCTACCGCTATTATGCCGTCAATGGCGGTGAGTTTGCTGACCGGACCGACGTCGCGCGACTGCCTGTGTCGAGCAAGATTCTGCTAGAGAATCTGCTACGCCATGAAGATGGCTTCGCCTGCAGCCGCGAAGATATAGCGGCGCTGGCGGCTAGCGGCGGTCGTGGCAGCGATCAGGAGATTGCCTACCATCCAGCCCGCGTTTTGATGCAGGATTTTACCGGGGTGCCGGCAGTGGTCGACCTTTCTGCCATGCGCGCTGCTCTTGTGGAGCGCGGCATTGACCCGGAAACCATTAACCCCTTGCTACCGGTTGATCTGGTTATTGACCACTCAGTCAGTATCGACAGCTTTGCCAGTGAAAGTGCGTTTGGCGAGAATGTTGCGATGGAAATGCAGCGTAACCTGGAGCGTTATCAATTTCTAAAATGGGGGCAGGGCGCGTTTGATAATTTCCGCGTGGTGCCACCGGGTACCGGTATCTGTCACCAGGTCAATCTTGAGTATCTGGCGCGTGCCGTCTGGCACCGCGAAACTGAGACCGGTCTGTTGGCTTACCCCGACACGTTGGTAGGCACTGACAGTCATACCACCATGATCAACGGACTGGGCGTGCTCGGCTGGGGTGTCGGCGGTATTGAGGCGGAAGCGGCTATGTTGGGTCAACCCATCTCGATGGTGATTCCCGACGTGGTGGGTTTTGAACTCAGCGGGCAGTTACAGGAAGGCATTACCGCCACGGATTTGGTGTTGAGGGTGGTAGAGATGCTGCGTGAGCATGGGGTGGTGGGTAAGTTTGTAGAGTTCTTTGGCCAGGGACTCGACCAACTGCCGCTGGCTGATCGCGCCACCATTGCCAACATGGCGCCGGAATATGGCGCTACTTGCGGCTTCTTCCCGGTAGATGCGCAAACTATTACCTATCTGCGCCTGAGTGGTCGCGATGAGGACACTATTGCTCTCGTCGAGGCCTACTGTAAGGCTCAGGGTATGTGGCGAGATGAAAACTATCAGGTGCCAGATTTTGCCGCCACCTTGCATCTGGATATGACCACGGTAGAGCCTAACCTGGCTGGCCCACGGCGGCCTCAGGACCGGGTGCCGGTGCGTTCTCTGAAAGCCGCCATCGATCAGTTTATTGAGTTAGAAGGCAAGGCGCAGCAGATGGATGCGGAGTATCCGCTGGCTGGAGAAGAGCAGGGCATGCACCACGGGGATGCGGTGATTGCGGCTATCACCTCGTGTACCAATACATCCAACCCGGCGGTGATGATCGGTGCTGGACTGGTTGCGCAGAAAGCGCTGGCATTGGGTCTGCAGCGCAAGCCTTGGGTTAAGACCTCATTGGCCCCTGGTTCCAAGGTAGTTACCGAGTATCTGGAGAAGGCCGGGCTGCAGGATTCCCTTGATGGGCTTGGCTTTAATCTGGTGGGATATGGCTGCACCACCTGCATTGGCAACTCCGGTCCACTGCCGGCGGCGGTGGAGGACACTATTCAGGCGAATGATTTGGTTGTGAGCTCGGTATTATCAGGCAATCGCAATTTCGAGGGTCGTATACATCCGCTGGTACAGGCCAACTGGCTGGCATCGCCGCCGCTGGTTGTTGCTTATGCTCTGGCGGGGACCACACGTATTAACTTGGCTGAAGAACCGCTGGGTGAAGATAGCAAGGGTCAGCCGGTTTACCTCAGAGACATCTGGCCCAGCAACACTGAAATTGCCGGGATCATGCAAAGCATCGATAACGAAATGTTCAAGCGCGAGTATGCTGCGGTGTTCGCTGGCGACGGCAACTGGAACGCGATTGATAGCAGTGATGGTTCTACCTATGACTTCGAACCAGATTCCACTTACATTCAGCTGCCGCCGTTTTTTGATCCCATGTACAGCGGCAATCGTGGCAACATCCTTGCAGCGCCGATGCTGGCGATGCTAGGCGATTCGGTGACCACCGATCATATTTCCCCCGCCGGATCGATTCCGTTGGACAGCCCGGCGGCGCAGTTTCTGCGTGATGCCGGTGTGGCCGAGAAGGACTTCAATTCCTATGGCTCACGCCGCGGTAACCATGAAATTATGATGCGCGGGACCTTTGGCAATATCCGTATCCGCAATGAAATGACGCCGCAGTTAGAGGGCGGGTATACGCGCATGCAAGGGGAGTCTGACCCCCAATTTATTTACGATGCGGCTATGACTTACCTGCAGCAGGGGCGCAGCACAGTCATTGTGGCAGGGAGTGAATACGGTACTGGATCCAGCCGCGACTGGGCTGCCAAGGGCACGCTCTTGCTGGGTGTAAAGGCGGTTATTGTGGAGAGCTTTGAGCGCATTCATCGCTCCAACCTCGTCGGTATGGGGGTATTGCCGCTGCAGTTTATGCCCGGTGACAGCCGCCAGTCTTTGCAGCTCAGCGGTGATGAGAGCTTTGACATTCTGGACCTGGACGGAGAGCTGAGCGCCAAACAGATATTGTCTGCGCTAGTGCACTATCCGAATGGCGAGAGCCGTCAGATCAAGTTGCAATCCAGGCTCGATACGGCGGTAGAGGTCGATTATTACCGGGCCGGCGGTGTGCTGACGTACGTCCTTAATCGCATGAGCGGAACTGACTGAGAACCTATTGAGCGCGGGTGTGACATGACTGAATCGCGAATCGAGAAAGATAGTCTGGGTGAGATAGCCGTGCCGGTTGATGCATTGTATGGCGCGCAGACTCAGCGCGCGGTGGAAAACTTCCCCTTTAGTGGGTTGTCGATGCCGGCTGCCTTTATTCGCAGCCTGGGCTTGATCAAAGCCGCAGCTGCTTCGGCAAATGCTGACTCAGGTGTGCTCGAACCAGGTATCGCTGCCGCTATTATTGAGGCTTCCACAGCAGTTGCAACGGGCGTGCATGATGCACAGTTTCCCGTGGACGTGTTCCAGACTGGATCTGGTACCAGTACCAATATGAATGCCAACGAAGTGATTGCGGCGCTGGCCAGTGCACTGCTCGGCACGGGCGTACACCCCAATGATCACGTCAATTGCAGCCAGAGCAGTAATGATGTCATTCCCACGGCTATTCATGTTAGCGCAGAACTGGCGTTAGTCGAGTCGCTGATGCCCGCGCTGCGGGCGCTGGTCGCTGCCCTGGCCGTGCGTGAAGCAGAGCTGGCAGATATTGTAAAAACCGGGCGCACCCATCTGATGGACGCGATGCCGGTGACGCTGGGCCAAGAGATATCCGGCTGGCGTGCGCAGCTGGAAGCCGCCGCTGAACGTATCGACGACTGCCGCAGGCCGTTGCGTAAGCTCGCCCAGGGCGGCACAGCGGTGGGCACAGGCATAAACGCCGACCCAGGTTTTGCGGGGGCTTTTTGTGCGCATCTCAGTCGCCTGAGTGGTTGTCAGTTCGGTGCCGCGGACAACTATTTTGCGGCGCTGGCCAGCCAGGACACCGTAGTTGCGCTGTCTGGACAGCTGCGCACATTAGCGGTGGCACTGATGAAGATTGCCAATGATCTGCGCTGGATGAACAGTGGTCCGCTGGCAGGGTTGGGCGAAATCAGCCTGCAGCCACTGCAGCCCGGTAGCAGTATTATGCCTGGTAAGGTCAATCCGGTGATTCCGGAGGCGGTGGCGATGGCCGCGGCCCAGGTGATGGGCAATGATGCGACGATCGCGATTGCCGGCCAATCGGGCAATTTTCAGCTGAACGTAATGCTGCCAGTAATCGCTTATAACCTATTGCAGAGTATTCAGTTATTGAGCAGCAGCTGCAGCGCCCTGACGCAGCGCTGCGTCGCCGATTTTGAGGTTCGTGAGGAAAATCTGGCTGCCAACCTGGCGCGCAACCCGGTATTGGTGACGGCTCTCAATCGTGAGATTGGCTACACCGGGGCCGCGGAAATTGCCAAGCGCGCGTATCAGGAGGGCCGTGATATTCTCGATGTGGCGCAGGAGATGACGGATCTCGGTATAGACCGCCTGCAAGAGCTTCTGGACCCGGGCAATCTGGTGTAGCTGAAGAGTTAGTCTGCGCTGGCCACGGTTGTCTTCATGGGTGACTAGTTCCAGGTCATGGTTGTACGGCCGCGGCGTGCACAGGGCGCACGCCGCGAGTCACACCTTAGAGTTCCAGCTGCATTTTCTTGGAATCCGCCAGGAATTTACGCAATTCCTTGTTGGCAGTCTCAAACTTCTTGGCAAGCTTGCTGTAATCACGCCAGCTGTCGATGCTTTTGGCCTGATACACAATATCCAGATCATCCAGTTGCAGTGTCTGCCTCACAAACAGTGAATCGTGCTCTTTTAACAGGGCGTTGATGCGCTTTTTGTCAGCGCCGTATAAGTCAATATTGTCAGCGTCGTCCATCACAGCTTCGGAGGTTGACTTGAAAACACTGACATTGGAGATGTTGTAAACAGAGTCGCGCACCACGAGGGTCTTGTCGGAGTTAATGACCTTGGTACTGCCACAACCGACAACGGTAAGCAAACAGGCAGTCAGCAACATGACCAGAGCTGCGCGAGCGCTGCTGACGGGGGTTGCCTTAAATGAACTAAGCATAGGGGTATCCTTACAGATTAGGGTGTCTTGAATCGCAAAGATTACTCTGCCACAGGTTATTGTACAAGCTGGTGGGTCGCCTGCGCAGTGCTTGCAGTTGCTTTGTATTGGTTTGCCGCAGTGGTCGGGCGCCGCCGTTGCAGCGGTGGCGAATTGTCTTTTTTGGCGGTATCCCGTTACAGTTGCGCTATGCAAACGCACAGACCCCGCAACTCCATTTTTTTATTCACCAGGCCTTCTTTGCTGCTTTGCGTTTGCGCGTTTCTGTGGTGGCTGCCGGCGCATGCCGAGCTCGACTACCCTGCTCATATCAAGCCCTTGGTTGAGCAGCGCTGCATGGTATGCCACGGCTGTTATGACGCACCCTGCCAATTAAAACTCGATGCTTTTAGGGGGCTGGCGCGGGGTGCGCACAAGGATAAAGTCTACTCTGGTACTCGTTTACGTACCGCCGCCCCTACTCGTTTGCTGGTCGATGGACAGAATGATGAACAGTGGCGCGCCAAGGGTTTTTATCCGGTGCTGGACACTGACGACCCCGCCGCCGGACAAATGCTGCGTCTGCTGCAACTAAAGGCAGATCATCCGCTGCCTGCTGAAGGGCTGCTGCCCGACAGCTTCGACTTTGGATTGGATCGTGATCAACAGTGTCCAAAGCCGGACCAGATGGATCGCTACGTCGCCGAGCGTCCGCTCTGGGGAATGCCCTATGGATTACCTGGCCTGAACAGCGATGAGCAGGAACACTTGGTCAAATGGCTGCAGGAGGGTGCTCCGAGCGTCGCAGTGCCTGCACCCGGTTCACAGGAACAAGCAGAGTTAGCGCGCTGGGAAGCATTTTTTAATGGCGTAACACTCAAGCAGCAGCTGATGGCTCGCTATATGTACGAGCACTTGTATATTGCTGCGCTGCACTTTCCGGGCACTGATATTCCCGGGTATTTTGCATTAGTGCGCTCCTCAACACCTCCAGGGCAGCCCATCAGGCTTATTGCCACTCGACGCCCCTACGATTCACCGGGAGATAAACCGTTTTGGTATCGCTTGCAGCGTCAATCACTCAGCGTGCTGACTAAACGGCATATGCCCTACGCGCTTGATCCGGCGCGGATGCAGCGCTGGCGAGAGTTGTTTATTGAGCCCGACTACGCCGTCACTGAATTACCCGACTACGACCGGGCAACCGTCAACAATCCATTCAAGGCATTCGCGGCGTTACCGGTGCAGGCGCGCTATCGCTTTATGCTGGATGAAGCGCAGTACACCATCATGGGCTACATCAAGGGTCCCGTCTGTCGCGGTCAGGTAGCACTGAATGTGATTGATGACCATTTTTGGGTGGTTTTCGTTGACCCTGATATTGAGGACCCTGAGCAGGACAATGCCTTTTTGACGGTCGAGCGCGACAATATGCGCCTGCCTGTGACGGACAAGAGCGCGTTGACCACAATGGTGCATTGGCGGCAGTACGCGCGCAGTCAGAGGCGCTACCTGGAAGCCAAGTCCGATTATCTTGAAGCGTTATCAGACAAGGGGCAGTTCAAGTTAGATACCGGCCTGATCTGGGACGGTGATGGGCACAATGAGAATGCGGCGCTTACGATATTCAGACACTTCGATAGCGCCTCAGTGCATAAAGGCATGGTCGGTCAGGTGCCGAAAACGGCTTGGGTTATCAGCTACTCTCTGCTGGAGAGAATCCACTACCTGCTGGTCGCGGGTTTTGATGTGTTTGGTCATGCTGGACATCAATTAGAAACACGCTTGTATATGGATTTCTTGCGCATGGAGGGCGAATACAATTTTCTGATTCTGCTGCCAGAAAAGGACCGGCTCGAACTTCGCGACTTCTGGTATCGGGATGCACCTGAGCATACCAAGAACTACGTGCTGGGGCGTCGCGCCTGGTTCAATCGGGAGACCGATGTCGAGTATGCCACCGAGGACCCGAAATCAGAGTTGTTGTTACGCTTACGCAGCAGCATTCCCGGGGCCGACGCCCAGCGTTATCAGGTTGATGAGCCTGCGTTTACACCGCTGCAGAATAGCGCAGGTGTTGCTTTTAGCTATATGCCAGATATAGCGTTTGTGGATGTTCTGACGGCAGATAGCAGCGACCGGGTCTATACCCTGATTCGTAATATCGGTCACTCCAATATTACCGACCCTTTTCGTGAGAATAAGCAGCGTCTGCCCGAGGAAGATTATCTGACGGTGGTGCGCGGCTTTGTCGGCTATTACCCCAACGTTTTCTTTCAGGTTAACGAGCTGGAGTTGCCGCGGTTTGTGGCTGCTGTGGCTGGCTTGAGCAGTGAGGCCGATTTTTCAGCACTGATGGCGCGCTATGGAGTGCGTCGCAACGCCAGTTATTTCTGGCATGTCAGTGACCGCATGCACCGTGTGTATCGCGAGCGGCAGCCACTGGAGGCGGGCTTGTTCGACCTCAATCGTTACCAGAATCGCTGAGCTGGTCAGGCGGCGCTTTGACTGCCACCGGTAATGTCCTGTACTGCGGGGCCAATACGGTCGGCGATAGCACGCATGTCTTTGGCGTCGAAGCCAAAGACGTCTAGCGCTGTCTCGCCCAGCATGGTGCGGATCTCCGCTTCGGGCACATCGAAGAAAGTCTCCTGTAGTTTTTCCATGGTGTTGGGCCAGGTGCCTTCCATGTGTGGATAGTCTGAGCCCCACATAAGCTTGTCTACCCCAATACGATGGCGATCGCCGACCTCATGCCTGGGTAAGAAAGAGGCTCCAATGTAGCAGTTGCGCTGAAAGTACTCAGACGGGGTCAGGCTCATGTCTTTGGTGAAGTGCGCAAAAATTGGGTTGTTGGATTTGAACTCGAGCGTGCGC
This sequence comes from Candidatus Litorirhabdus singularis, assembly GCF_026262625.1. Classification (GTDB taxonomy): domain Bacteria; phylum Pseudomonadota; class Gammaproteobacteria; order Pseudomonadales; family Halieaceae; genus Litorirhabdus; species Litorirhabdus singularis. The sequence goes on along the minus strand of NZ_SHNN01000001.1, from coordinate 39,059 downwards.
AGAGTCTCCAGAATCCAGGAGCATCCGGTTTCGGTGAGGACCAGCTTGAGGCCGGGGTGGCGTTCGAACACGCCGGACCAGAGCATCGCGGTAAACGGGCGGTGTGCCCACATATCGACTTCGCTGATGAACATAGGTGTCGCTGCGGGAGAATCACCGTAGTCCGGTGACCAGCCAGAATGGGTGTGAATGGGCATATTGAGCTCTTCGCAAACCGACCACAGTGGCGCGTAATGGTTGTAGTGGTGATAGAAGGGGTTATCACCGGTACTGGTCGGCAGCAGCACGCCCCCGAACAGGCCCATCGCATGGGCTTCGCGAATCTCTCGCACTGTGGTTTCAATGTCATCGACGTTGACAATAGCCACGCCCGCGTGACGTCCAGGATTGCTCTTGCATAAATCTCCCAGCCAGCGGTTATAGGCCTGATTGCCGGCGAGATTTTGCTCAGCGGAAATCGGGTGACGGTATTGCATCAAGCCAGCTCCGAAGGGAGCCATTTGTGGAAATATCACCTCACCGGCAATACCATCGTCTTCCAGCTCCTGCAGTCGCACGGCGGCATCATACTCACCCCGTCGGGGGGCGATAATGCTGTCTGGGTCTGCCAGAAAAGCGCGTAAATCGTCATCGCTGGCGCTCATGGCGGCACTCATGGCGTCCTTTTGGAACTTACCCGAGCCCTGCTCGCCGGCTTTGCTGGCAAACTCTTCCGCAGCCTCTTGGTCAAAAAACGTTCCCATGCGTTGCATCATCTCGCGCGCATAGTTCAGCCACCACGCATCTGCAGCTGCATGAAACTGTTGGGGCATATAGTCTTTGTAGGTGTCCGGTAGAGCGCCTGCATGGCAGTCGGAGCTTATGACCAGTATGTTTGACATCGGTGTTGCCTCATGGGTTTGTGTTGTACTCAGGTACTGGCGTCAGCATAATCGCCGCGCTTGGCAGACACCAGAGCCCGGGTCTTAGATAGTTAAACCAGAGCTGCTACTAGCACCAACTTGCCTCGGTATAAGGCGTGCGTAAAACTTCCTCGATATTGGCAGAGATAATACGGTAGCCGACATTGCCATAGAGGGTTTGGCGATCATTGTTCATCACCCAGGAAGGGCTGCCTTTGAGCCCCTGCTGCTGGCTTAGCTTATGGTCGCTCAGCAGTGCGGCCATGGCAGTGCCAGTGTTGAGATGCTGCTGCAGGCTCTGGTAATCGACGTTGCTGTCATCACAAATGGATTGCAACACGTCGAGTCTGCCGATGTCCTGAGCGTGCATAAAAAATGCCTCACGAAAGGCCCAGGCCAGCTGCTGTGCAGGGTTCTCTCCCAGCTCGAGCTGCGCCGCCTTCAGCAGCAGGTGAGCGTTGGCAGAGGTGCTGGGGCGCACACTCTGCCATATCCTGGCGTTCACCTCGGCGTGTTCGTAAGGTGCCGCCGACTCCCGCACATGCTGTGCAAACCCTGACCAGCTATTGCGATCGGCCCACTGCTGGGGGATTTTCGTGTGACTGTCGCTGAAGATATCCATGAAGTGATGGCGAATAGTCACCTTTTCACCCCATTCCTTTTCTACTTCCGACAGCCGCCGTTCGGCGATCCAGGCCCACACGCACAGCACATCGGAGTAGTAATCAATTTGCACTGAGTTCGTCATAGTGAGCCCTCTGAATGGCAGGAAATAAGTGGGAGTCTTAGCGGTGATGCTGGATGTCTCCGTTCCTCACATTGTAGGTAATTTCCAGGCAGGTTGTCCTGTTTCAGGTCAATCCTGCCTGCAGCGCTTGCAACTACCGGCGTAGATGTCGGTTCAGCGGCAGTTCTCGCAGGCGCTGGCCGCTGGCAGCAAAAATAGCATTGGCAATGCTGGGGCCAGCTCTGCCGCGGCTTTGCGCAATTGGCGCAGGATGTCCAGGTGATGGATGTATCCGTGACCTCTACATGCTAACTTGCCAGCTCACCAGAGAGGCAAATTATGGCCAGTGACAAGATCAAGGATTTTTCGAAACGGTTGTCGGGAACGGGCGAAGGTAGTCAGGAGTTGGTGCCAGCGGCCACGGTGGTGTTGCTGCGGCCCAGTCCGGACGGTTTCGAGACGCTGATGCTGCGCAAAAATTCAAAGCTGGCTTTCGGCGGTATGTGGGTGTTCCCGGGAGGTCGCATTGATCCCGAGGATGGGCACGAAGATTTGCCGATGGATGAACGCGCGCGGATTGCGGCCGTGCGCGAGGCAATGGAGGAGGCGCAGTTGGAGCTGCGCGCGGAAGACCTGGAATGGTTCTCACACTGGACGCCGCCGCCATTGGGGAATCGCCGCTTTGCCACCTGGTTTTTTGTCACCACCGCTCCGCCTGCAGAAGTGGTCATCGACCAGGGAGAAATCACGGACAGTCAATGGATGACTCCCGCCGCCGCATTGGCTAGCCATCAGCGCGGGGATATAGAGTTGGCGCCTCCTACCTACGTAAGCCTGCACTATTTGTCCCAATACTCAGACCCGGAGACCGCGCTCACAGAGTTGGGCACGGCGGAACCACGCTATTACGCAACTCATATTGGGCAAGAGGGCGATGACCTGGTGGCTATGTGGGAAGGCGATGCGGGCTATGAATCGGGTGATGCGACTACGCCAGGGCCACGGCATCGGCTGCTAATGGGTAGCGACGGCTTTCAGCTTGATGATTCAGGTAGCCCCAGCTAACCACTGATCTCGGGCGTGGCATCGATATGGTGAGTTTTGGTATAAATGCCCAGCTGGATTATAGTATGGGTAACCGCAAAAATGAGGACAACCTTGTGAGTCAAACCAGCCAGCCGAATGCTTGGGAAATACCCCTTGAAGACATGGATGTTTCGCTGCCTGAGCTGTTCGCAGCGGACAGTTTTTGGCCCTATTTTGAGCGCCTGCGCAAAGAAGACCCGGTCCATTATTGCGCCAACAGTGAATATGGCCCCTATTGGTCTGTCACGCGTTACGAAGACATTATGCAGGTAGACACGTCACATGACGTTTATTCCTCAGAGCCGGGTATTACCATTCGTGCGATGGATGAAGATTTTACATTGCCTATGTTCATAGCCATGGATCAGCCGCGCCACAGTGAGCAGCGCGCGGCTGTTAATCCCGTCGTCGGCTCCCGCAATCTGCCCAACTTTGCTGAATTGATCCGCGAGCGTACTTGCGGTGTACTCGATTCCCTACCCGTCGGTGAGACGTTTAACTGGGTAGATAAGGTATCGATTGAGTTAACTACAATGATGTTGGCGACGCTGTTTGATTTTCCGTTTGAGGAGCGTAGCAAGCTAACGCGGTGGTCCGACGTGGCAACGGCTATTCCGGGGTTTGGGATTGTTGATACTGAAGAACAACGTCGCGCCGAGCTAATTGAATGTCTGGAGTATTTCACCGAGCTCTGGAACCAGCGAGTCAATGGAGAGCCCGGTAACGACATGATATCCATGCTGGCGCATGGCGAGGCCACTCGCGATATGCAGCCGCTGGAATATCTGGGCAACCTGGTGCTGCTAATTGTCGGCGGCAACGACACCACGCGTAATTCAATGACCGGCGGTGTGCTGGCACTCAACCAGTTCCCCGCTGAGTACGACAAGCTGCGTGCCAATCCAAAGCTGATTCCGTCAATGGTTTCTGAGGTGATTCGCTGGCAGACGCCGCTGGCGCATATGCGTCGCCGTGCGACCGTCGATACGATGCTGGGAGGTAAGCACATCAAGGCTGGTGACAAGGTGGTGATGTGGTATGTGTCGGGTAATCGTGACGAGTCTGTGTTCGAGAACCCGGACCAGCTGATCATTGATCGTCCCCAGGTGCGTAAGCACTTGTCCTTTGGCTACGGTATTCATCGCTGCATGGGCAGTCACCTGGCAGAACTGCAACTACGGATACTGTGGGAAGAGATCATGCAGCGCTTTGATAGAGTGGAGGTGATGGGCGAGCCGGTGCGTATTGCTTCTTCTTTCGTCAAAGGCTACTCAGAGCTGCAGGTTAAACTACACCCGCTGCGCTAGCCTCGCAGCGACATAGAAAACTTGGTTTTAGGTATTAATACCGCTCAGAAATCTCGAGCGGTATTGCCAACGATACCAACAAATTCAATGAGTTAAGCCATAATAGTCGCGCATTTTTCGGGGCGGCAGCATGCCGTGCTCTGGTGCGTGTTAATGACAATTATGGAGAAGACAGAAATGGTAGGTAGTTATATTCGCAAGCCGCTGGTGGCGGCAATTTTGCTGGCTGGCAGTGTTGCTGCGCAGGCAGCGTTGGAAGAGATCGTAGTGACAGCGACCAAGCGTGAGCAATCACTGCAGGACACTCCGGTAGCGGTTAGCGCCTACAGTGCTGAGGCACTGGAGAATCTTGGCGTACAGAACCTCACAGATCTGACGGTGCAGACTCCTAGCCTGCAAGCCTATGACTTCCCCACCAGTACCACCAATATTGCCTTGTTCCTGCGCGGTTTTGGTAACACTGATTCACAGACGCTGACTATTGATAATCCAGTTGGCGTTTACGTAGACAATGTTTATATAGCGCGTACTTCTGGCGCTATTCTCGATGTGCTTGACCTGGAGCGTGTCGAAATTCTGCGCGGTCCGCAGGGCACGCTGTTTGGTCGCAACTCATCTGCCGGTTCCGTCAACTTCATTACCAAAAAGCCAGCTGAAGAGTTTGGTGGTAGGGTCATGGTCGGTGGCGGTAACTTTGGCCTGAAGCGTCTTTCTGCGTCATTAGATATTCCCATTACCGATACCTTCCGCGCCAAGATCAGTGCCGCTGGCTCCGAAGAAGATGGTTGGGTAGAGAATAAGGGGCCTAACGATCTGGCCGGACAGCCAGGTAATGATTTCTACGCCAAGGAGCAGATGGGTTATCGTGTGGCTGCCACTTGGGACGTCACCGACAATTTCACGGCAGACTACAGCTATGACTTTTCCGAGGCTGACGCTACGCCGGCGTACTACCAGTCACAGTCGGATAATCGTCAAGAGGAAACCACCAATCAGGTTCTGGGTAATACAGCGTATGCGTATGTTCTGCCTGAAAGCCGCAATGAGCAGAGCGGTCATAATCTGACATTGAACTGGGATCTCAGCGAAAACCTGACCGTAAAATCGATCACCGGTTATCGTGAAATGGAAGAGACCAGCATTCAGAACTGGTCAGACACCCTCTTCTTTGCCACTGATTTGGACTGGGAAACTGAAGCCTTCAGTCAAGAGTTTCAATTGTTGGGTAATGCCTTTGACAATCAGCTCAGTTATATCGCTGGCCTGTACTACTTTAAGGAAGAAGGTAGCAAGGCTGAGACTCAGTACACCAATGGTGCGTTCCCTGGAATACTTGATGCTCTGGCAGAGCCGGGTGCGTCCACGGGTTTGTTCCTGGGTGGAACCAATATGGGTGGTGCCATGATCGAAACTGAGCTGGAGTCCACTGCAGCGTTCTTGCAAGGTACTTTCCGTCCCGCTGGAATGGACGACCGGCTTGGCATCACGCTGGGTACGCGTTATACCGAGGACGATCGTGAAGCCGTGCGCACACTCGATCCTGAAAACCCCAGTATCAATTTTGGGGCCGGTGCTAACAAAGATGATTACAGTCACTGGGATTACAATGTGACATTGGACTTTGCGCTCAGTGATACCGTGAATACTTATGTTCGGGTAGCTACTGGCTATCGTGCAGGTGGTTCTGCAGAGCGGTCTCTGGATTTCTCGCAGACCTTTGATCAAGAAGAAAACACCACCTATGAGCTGGGCTTGAAGTCTGAGTTTGCCGATGGTCGTTTGCGCGTTAACGCGGCGGTGTTCCGCTCTGACTACGACGACCTGTTGTTAACTATTTCCGGTCAGCCACCGTTGTATGCCTCTTTTGTTGAGGTATTCAACGCCGGTGAAGCTGAGATCAATGGTGTAGAACTTGATGTGACGGCGCTGGTTACCGAGAACACAATGATTACATTCAACTACACCTATCTGGACTGGGAACTTGATGGTGTAGTTGTACCTGATCAGAGCTTCCTGCTGGGTGGTCCACCTGCGAGTGCGACCGACCGTCGTGGCGAGGACATTTCGGACAGCACATTTATTCCCTATGCGCCTGAAACAGCCTTGAGTGTTTCGCTTGATCACTCGTTTCCGCTGAGCTTTGGTTCGTTGGACTTTCACGTGAACTACGTTTATCGGGATGAAGTGTTCTCGCAGCCCGGACTGGGTCTACCGGTTCCTGCGCTGGGCCTGGTCAACGGCCGTATCGCGCTGACGGGTGTAGAGTTGGGCAGCACCGAGGTTAAGGTGGCATTGTGGGGCAAGAACCTCACTGACGAAGCAGAAGAGGTCTATGACCTGTCGACGGCGGGACATCAGTTCAACAAGCCTCGCAGCTATGGACTGGATCTGACCGTAGCCTTCTAAGCGGACCTTTCTGGTATTAGAATCAAGCCCCGTCTGCGTCGCAGGCGGGGCTTTTTTTTGCGTTAATTTCGATACACCACCTTGTCTTAGCTGGTGGGAATATCCGCAATCTTAATGACTTTGGTTTCCAACTCAGGATGGTCATCAGTCCCGATCCAGCGCCAGCACATAGTGCCGTTGAGGTGGCCTGCAGTATCAATCCAGTTGCGTACGCCGGGATCATTATGGGTCACATAAAGAGTGACGCTGCCGTCTTCCTCGTAGTTGGCCGTGTGTTTGTTTACCGTGATGTTGTGATAGCGGTAATCGAGTGACTCCATCCAGTAATTGTCGAGCTGAAAGTTCCAGGTCTGACATTCGGGTATGCGCTTGGCGGTAATCACCAGAGCCTCATCCGCCGCCAGCTCCCAGTAGGAGTGGAAGTAGAAAATATTGGGATCTCCGCCAATCGACTGGCAGTACGCCTGGTCGGCAGGCGGCAGGGTGTTGCTGTCGGGCCCGAAACTGTTGGACCAGTCCGCGAACAGGTTAACGGTACCGTGCAGGTACTTGCTGACCCGGTTGAGGTCGCGATCCAGCTGCTGGGCGGAGTAAGGTGGTGGCGTGCCTTCGATATTGATACGCTCTATCTGCAGTTGTGCTGGGCGCTCGGTGCTGCGATCAAGGAAGGTCTGGCGAATATTGATGGAGCGTGTCTTATCTGTCATCGGCAGCCAGTTGCCGCTTTGTTCTTGCTTGCTCAGAATGATCTCGAAACTGCCATCTGCCTCGGTTTTTAACTGTGTATGATCAAGAAAGCCATCGGTGATCATCGTGCCATCTGTGCCGTAGCCTCCTGATATAGAGCTGAAGCCCAGATAAAATACCGACCCGCGGTTGCCACTGATACGGTATTCGTAGTCGCCATTAATGCTGGCACCCTGATACAAGTTGTCGGGATTGTCAGCACCCATTTTGACCATATTGCCCAAGCTGCGCAGCGCCGGGTATTCGGCACTGCCGCCTTCTATTGTCGACTCCAGACCGTTGCGCAGCAGTCGGGTCAAATAACGAAAGCCTTCGGCGCGGTTGAAGCCGTCGGTGGGTGTGTCCGGACGGGTAATCTGCTGGCCCAGCGTTTTGAGGCTGTCTCAGAATTCTTCCCAGCTCGCGCCGCTGGCGACTTTTTCTTCAATATTGTCGGTCATTATTATGCTCCTTGGTAAGTTGTCAGATAGCGCTCAGGCGCCATTATGAAAGCTGGCAATTTGATCTAGTGTTTTACGAGTAATGTCGGGAACTTCGGTGTCAGCTTCCGGATAACCCACAACCAGTATCATCGCCGGTTTTTCGGTGCTTGGTCGTTGCAGGATGTTGTTAAGAAACTTCATCGGGCTGGGCGTATGAGTGAGAGTGGCCAGGCCGGCGTTATGCAGCGCAGTGATGAGCATGCCGGTAGCAATGCCTACCGATTCAGGGACGTAGTAGTTCTTGTGTTTGTCGCCCCTGTTGTCGACATCGAACTTCTGTCCAAAGATAACAATCAGACAAGCGGCTGTCTCCAGAAATGGCTTGTGCTCGTCGGTCCCCAGTGGTGCCAGCGCATCCAGCCATTCCGAAGGTGCGCGGCGTTGATAGAATTCGCGCTCCTCTGCTTCTGCGCCCAGACGGATCTCCTGTTTTATGGCGGGGTTGTCAACCACCGCAAAATGCCAGGGCTGGCGATTGGCCCCGCTGGGTGCGGTGCCTGCTGTCATCAGGCACGACTCAAGTACTTGCGGAGGTATAGGGCTGGAGGAAAAGCCGCGGACGCTGCGTCGAGTCTTCATGAGTCGATAAAATTCATCGGCTCTGGTGAGCATGTCGGTGCTGCTCCGCTCGACAAAATTCAGTTTCACAGTGCGGTCCTGATTCGAATTCTGATGCCCGCTTGTTTCCGCGGTACTTTTTGATAGCAGAGGCAGGAGTGGTGCAGTGTGAGCATAGCAGCAGTGCCCTATTTCATGGCCTCAAGCAGGCTTGCAGCGGTCTGTGGGCCGAGTAATCGGGCCCTGATCTCGCCTGCGGGGTCGATCAATAAAGTGGTCGGTAAAACGCTTGGGCGAGCATAACCCAACTCGGCGGCAGGGTCGTCCTCCAGCAATGTGAATTCTATGTTCAGGTCAGTAGCCTGAACCACGAGTTCGGTACCAGTAACACCATCGAAGTTCACTGCGTAGCCATCCAGCTGTCCGCGCTGCTCATGCACGAAGGCGTTCAGCTCCGGCATTTCCTCACGACAGGGGTTGCACCAGGTGGCCCAGTAGTTGATCAGCTTCCAGCGGCCATTTTCCAGCAGTTGGCCAGTGCCAGCGGGAGGTGGCGGGCTGCAGCTGACCAACAGTGCCGTCAGGATGATAGTAAGTCCGAGTTTCATTGAGTAAATAAATCTGCAAGGTTGGTTTGCATGAGTTCGCGCTGGTGCTTGCGCTGCCCCTGCAGCAGTGACATGGCTTGGCTCTGCCAGCCGCTGTCTTCCTCGGCGGTGAGCCCTTCCAGCGGCAGTTCGGTATTTACCCATTCCTTGAGCTGCCACAGTGGTACCTCATGCAGGTCTCTGCTGAGCAGGAACTTACCCTTCTCGTCGATACAGATAAGATTTCTGGACAGGAAAATATCGCGCAGTACGGCCCAGGTGTCACTGTCCAATCCCCGTGTATCAGGGCTGGCCAGCTTGAGTAGGGATATCTCGCTAATGCTGACACCCGCCTGTTGTCGTTGCCAGAACAGGTGTAACACTGACAATGCCTTGAGTAGTAGCGGCTTGCGGCTGGATTGTTCGCTCTGAAATGAACTCAGAGAGTGCACGATAATGCCTCCGCCAAGGACAATATTCCAGGATACGTAGATCCACAACAGGAACAGTGGAAAGGCCGCAAAGGCGCCATAAATCACGGTATAACTAGAGCCAACCACCAGTTTGGTAAACAGGCTGCGGGCCACATTGAATACGATTGCCGTTAAAAGGCCGCCAATGAGAGCATGCTTAATGGGTACCGGAGTATTGGGCACTGCCGCATAGATCAATGTAAATGCCGCGCCTGTGAGCAATACCGGCGCCAGCTTGAGCAGTGCCGCGGTGATGCCTATTAGATCAAAGTCCTCAAACAGCACGGCAGCGGAGGTCAGATACGTGCTGATACCCAGCGCCAGGCCGATAAATACCGGGCCCAGGCTTAGCACTGCCCAATACAGTAAAAAGCTGGCAATCGTGCTTCGATTCGCGCGGCTGCGCCAGATTATATTGAAGGCGCTTTCTATATTGCGCAGCATCAATACTGCCGTAACGATAAGGAAACCGATGCCGACACCCGTCAAATTTCGGGTCTGGCGTGAGAAGTCACTCAGGTAGTTCTCTATTTCTGCGCCGGCGCTGGGCACCAGATTGTCAAACATGAAGGCCTGGACTTGCTCGCCTACCCCCTGAAAAGTCGGTATCGCTGACACCATGGCATACATGACAGTCATCAGTGGAACCAGCGCGAAAAGGCTCATGTAAGTGAGAGCGGCTGCAGAGCGCATGCACTGGTCGTCAAAAAAGCGTTCGTAGACGTACTTCAGAAACGGTAGAAATTGTGTGGGATTAATCGGCATAGTCCCTGATTATGGCATGTTTGTGATACTGAGTGCAGGGCCAGCTCTGCTATAATCGGGCGCTTGCCAAGTTACCCGATTACTCAGGAGTCGGCCAATGAGCCAATTCACCATTTACCACAATCCGCGCTGCTCTAAATCGAGACAGACGCTGGCGCTGCTCGAAGAGAACGGCGTCACTCCCGACATCGTAGAATATTTAACGGCGACGCCGAATGCCAGCGAGCTCAAGGCTGTCATCGCCAAGTTGGGCATGCCTCCGCGTGAACTATTACGCAAAGGTGAGGACGCTTACCGCGACAACAACCTGGCGGATACAGGGTTGACCGATACGCAACTGATTGCTGCCATGGTGGCGCATCCCAAGCTTATAGAGCGGCCCATTGTCATAGCCGGTGAGCGCGCGGTATTGGGGCGGCCGCCCGAGAATGTGCTGGCGTTGCTCAACTGATGTCGTCATCCGGATTTGTGCTCGTACTTTATTATTCTCGTCACGGCAGTACCGCAGCTATGGCTAGCCACGTTGCGCGTGGGGTAGAGCAAGTGACCGGTATGGAGGCGCGTCTGCGCACGGTACCGCCGATCTCGGCGGACACAGAGGCCAGTATTGCCGATGTGCCAGACAGTGGACCTTTGTATGCTGAGTTGGATGACCTTGCCGATTGCAGTGGCGTGGTGCTGGGTAGCCCGACCCGTTTTGGTAACATGGCAGCGCCGCTTAAATATTTTATCGATCAGACCTCCGGGCTATGGTTGAGCGGCGCTATGATTGATAAGCCAGCCGGTGTGTTTACCTCTTCAGCCAGTCTTCATGGTGGGCAGGAGTCGACCTTGCTCTCTATGATGTTACCCCTGCTGCACCATGGGATGGTAATGGTAGGGCTACCCTACAGTGAGCGTGGATTGATGACGACCACCGGCGGTGGTACGCCCTATGGCGCCTCGCATGTGGCCGGTGCCAACGCCGACCGCGCTCCGGATACAACAGAACTCGAACTGTGCCGCGCCCTTGGCACCCGCGTCGCACAGTGGTCGAGTCGCAGCAGGTATAAGGTATGAGAAAATCGCGAGTGGCGGTCAGCCGTGGCATAGTAGCTGCCAGCTTGCTGGTGTTGTTACTGGTACAGGTCATGGCATCTGTGTTGGAGCAAGCGCCATGGATTGTATGGGCGGCGCGAATACTGCCGCTATTGATGTTTGTGCCCAGTATGATCAAAGATTCGCTGCGCAGTTACATCTGGCTCTGTTTTGTCAGCTTGCTATATTTTGTGGGTGCGGTACTTAAATTGTTTACGATACCAGGTGACGTCTTGGCTGTGTCGAGCCTGGTGAGTGTGGTTAGCCTGTTCCTGTCTGCGATGCTGTATGTGCGCTGGCGAGCTCAGGAATTGAAAGGGATTATGTCTGATGAGTAAAAAACCAGGTTTGATAAAACGTTTGTTGCTGGTGATCTGGAGTCTGCTGACTCGCTTGCGGCAGATATTGGCGAACTTGATATTCTTGTTGTTGCTGGTCGTTATTGTTATGGCTTTTCGCGATAGCGCGCCTGAAGCACTGCCCGAAACCGCCGCCTTGGTGGTGAATCCCGTCGGCAGTATCGTTGAGGAGCGGGCCTACACTGATCCTTTCACACTACTTTTTGCTGAGCCTTTGCCAGCTGAACAAGAGGTGCTACTGCGTGATGTAGTGGATGCCATTGTTTACGCCAAAGAGGATCCAGCTATCACAGCATTAGTGCTGGAGCTGGATCAGCTGCTGTCAGTGGGTATCTCCAAGAGCAGTGAAATTCTTACCGCCATCGAATATTTCCGCAGCAGCGGCAAACCCGTGATTGCCCGTGGCGACTATTACTCACAGGGCCAATACCTGCTGGCATCGCAGGCTGATACCGTACTGCTGCATCCCTTTGGCGGTATCGATTTACAGGGCTTTAGCAATTATCAAATGTACTTCAAAGATTTGCTGGAAAAGATGTCGCTGTCGATGCACGTATTTCGGGCCGGCGACTACAAGTCCTTTGTCGAGCCTTTTACCCGCAACGATATGTCGGCACATGAAAAAGAGTTGTCGCGACGTTGGCTGGAACGCTTGTGGGAGACCTATACCAAGACAGTAGAGGAACGCCGTGGGCTGGAGCCCGGTGCTCTGCAAAATGGCATCGATAATTACGCCTCGGCGCTTGCGGGCGCCGGCGGCGATCCGGCGCAGCTGGCTCTTGCACAGGGTTTGGTTGATGAATTGGTCAACTGGGACGAGTCGGACTCGATTATCGCCGAGCACGTGGGCGCGCGAAATGATGAGGGGTATTATCAAGGGGTAGGTTTTGGGCGTTATCTGGCGCAGAAACGGCCCATCATTCCGCCCGGTTTCAGTGGTGATAGTGTGGGAGTTATAACTGCCAGCGGTGCTATCCAGAACGGTGAGCAGCCCGCCGGCTCTATTGGCGGTGAGTCGTTGTCGGCTTTGATTGATCAGGCGCTGAAGAAAGATTCTGTCAAGGCAATTGTGCTTCGGGTCGACAGTGGGGGTGGCAGCGTTTTTGCCTCTGAAGTGATCCGTCAGAAACTGTTGGAGGTGGAGGCGTCGGACAAGCCGCTGGTGGTTTCAATGGGCAGCGTAGCCGCCTCTGGTGGCTACTGGATAGCCATGCCCGCTGACGAGGTCTGGGCAACAGCGACTACTATCACTGGTTCTATTGGGGTCTTTGCTGCTTTCCCAACAGCTGAGAAGCTATTTAATCGCCTGGGGGTTTATGTCGATGGGGTCGGCACCACGGAGTTGGCAGGAGCCTTCCGTATAGACCGACCCTTGAATCCACAGTTGGCGCAGGGCGTGCAGGCGAATGTCGATAATCTCTATTCGCGATTTATCAATTTAGTAGCAGATGGTCGCAGCATGAGTCTGGAAGATGTAGATGCGGTTGCGGGAGGTCGAGTCTGGAGTGGCTATGACGCACTTGAGCTCGGACTGGTAGATGAACTCGGTGGTCTCGATGATGCTATCGTGTCGGCGGCGCGGTTGGCGCAGATGGCAGATTATGAAATCCTGCAGATCGCAACGCCGCTAACTCCACAAGAGACCTTTTTGCGGCAACTGCGTGAGCAGGTCCGAGTATGGGGCTTTGGTGACACGGCTGGTTGGCAGCAGGGGCTGGCACGTATTGCCGCTCCCCTGCGCGACGGCTTGAGTCGTCTGGCTGAATTCAACGATCCGGCGGCATTGTATGTACGCTGCGACCTTTGCGTGGTGCTATAAGTATGCCTAAAGCAAGTGATCTGAAACGCGGCAGTGTGGTGGCCATTAATGGGCACCCCTACATCGTCAATAACATCGATATCAAGGCGCCCAGTAGCCGCGGCGCTAACACGTTGTATAAGGTGCGCTTTAACCACGCCCAGACTAAGCAGAAGCTCGACGAGACTTTCAAGGGCGAGGATATGCTGGAAGATATCGCGCTGGAGCGGCGGCGGGTGCAGTACTCCTATATGGACGGCGAATTTTACGTATTCATGGATGCAGAGGACTACAGTCAGTATACGCTGGCTGAAGATATGCTTGGTGATCAGGTGCAGTACATTACTGATGGCCTGGAAGGCATTATGGGCTTGTTGGTAGAGGGCGAAATTATTGCCATCGAGCTGCCGCAGTCAGTGGTTCTGGAAATTACCGAGTGCGCCCCGGCGATAAAAGGTGCCTCGGCATCCGCACGCAGTAAGCCAGCGACGTTCGCCAGCGGTCTGGTGGTGCAGGTTCCTGAGTATCTGGAATCTGGTGAGCGGGTTCGAATCAATACTCAGGAAGGGCGGTATATGTCCCGTGAATGAGCCCTTTTCGCTGCTGGCCCGGGTGCGTAGTTTTGGCTACGCGTTTCAGGGTTTGGCAACATTGGTGCGTGAGCAACACAATGCGCGCATCCATGTGGCGGCGACGTTGGTGGTTGCGGCAGCGGGATGGAATTTTGAAGTCTCGCGACTGGAGTGGGTAATACTGTTGCTGACGGTGGCGCTGGTATGGCTGTCTGAGGCAATGAATAGCGCGCTAGAATATCTGGCTGACGCTACCGTTCCCGAGCAGCATCCACTTGTCGGCAAGGCCAAAGATGTTGCTGCAGCCGGAGTTTTAATCTGCGCCGGCGTTGCCGTGCTGGTCGCGGCGCTGGTGTTTATTCCCTACTTTTGAGCGGATGGCGGAAACAGCTGTAGCCCCGAGTCTTTGATGCGGGGGCGAGCGCGTCTTTCAGGGCGTGTGAGATGCCCCAGATCTTGCAGAATCATGTACAGGCAGGGCACCAGTAGCAGGGTAATGACGGTGGCGAATACGATGCCAAAGGCCAGCGAAATCGCCATAGGCACAATCACCTGAGCCTGCACACTTTTCTCCAGCAGAATAGGTACCAATCCAAAAAAGGTGGTCAGCGAGGTCAGTAGAATGGCTCGGAAACGGAAGCTGCCGGCTTCAATCACGGCTTTGCGAGTTTCTGTGCCACGTGCGCGCGCCTTATTTACGTAGTCCACCATGATCAGAGAGTCGTTAACAACCACTCCTGATAGCGCAATAATGCCCAGCAGCGACATCATGCCTACGGCGTAACCGGTAATCATGTGGCCGATTACGGCGCCAATGATGCCAAAGGGAATCACGCCCATGATAATCAGTGGCTGCAGATAAGATTTGGTGGGTATGGCGAGCAGCGCGTAGATGCCAAACAGTGCCATTGAAAACCCAATGCTCATACTGCGAATCATCTTGTTCTCTTCTTCCGACATCCCCGACATTTTGAAGCCCAGGCCGGGATACTTTTTCGTCAATTCCGGCAGGAAGGTCCGCACGATTTCGTTGGTGATTTTGCCGGGCTCAACCCGATCGGACTCTGCTTCCGCGGTGACCTCCACAGCCCGTTGAAACCCGATATGCGTGGTGCGGCTTAGGCCGGGTTTGACCTCCAGGCTCGCCACTGAATTAAACGGGACTGCTATACCCTCCGGAGTGCGGATGAACATGCTGTCGAGGCTCGCCGTGGTGCGGCGGTCCTCTCTGGGGTAGCGTACCATGACTTTTATTTCGTGGGTGCCGCGCTGAATACGTTGCGCTTCTGCGCCATGAAAAGCATGTCGAATTTGTGTCCCCAGGTCGTAACGGGTAATGCCCAGTGCCTCTGCTTGCGGCAGTATGTCAATGTGGAATTCGTCGGCGACCACACTGGCGCTACTTTGAATATCATACAGGCCGTCGTAGGTCTTGAGTTTGGTTTCCAGGTCCTCCGAGGCGGCCTGCAGCACCTTCCAGTCGGAGTGTGTCAGGTCCAATGAAATATCGGCGCCGAAGGAGGGGCCGTCTTCACTGGAAAAGGACAATACCTCAGCGCCAGCTATCTCGCCAACCTTGTCACGCCAGAGTCGCATAATCTGGGTGGTGCCCAGGCTGCGGTTTTCGGCTCTGGTAAGTTCTACCACCATGCTGGCGTTGATCAGACCACGGCCATACGCAAAGGTGTTTTGTACCAGCTTGTCAGTGCTGCCGGTCTCTGCCTGCCAGTCTGCCTCGACTTCTATGATGGCCGCAGATACCAGTCCCACAGCTTCCAATGTACGTGACTGCGGCGTGCCCTCGGCCATGCGTAGCTCTACATCAATGAACTCGCCTTCCATTTCAGGAGCCATAACAAAGCGCACCTGGCCTCCGGCCAGCAAGCCTATCGTCAGAATGAGCATACTCAGGAAAATAGACACTGTCATGTAGCGGTTGTCGATGGATTTCTCCACCAATGGGCGGTACTTGGTGTGGATAAAATGCTTGAGCTGGCGGTTGACGGAGGCCTGCAGCTGGTTAACCGACTTCAGCCACTTTGAGGTGGCTGGCTTGGTGTGCGCCAGGTGTGCCGGCAGAATCCATTTTGATTCAACCAGTGAAAATGCCAGGCAGAAGATCACGACCCAACCGATGGCTTCGCCGAAATTTCCGATACCGCCTTCTATGAACAGGGTTGGCATGAAGGCGACTATGGTGGTGAGTACCCCGAAGGTGGCAGGTGTGGCGACCTTATGTACACCTGAGATTATCGCGTCAACACTGTGACCTTTGGCCTCCTGTTCGCTGAACGCGCTCTCGCCTATAATGATGGCATCATCCACGACGATACCCAGCACCAGAATAAAGCCAAACACGCTGATAATGTTGAGGGTGCCGCCGATCAACGGTGAGCCAAACAACGCTATGGAACCGAGGAAGCAGATGGGAATACCCACCATCACCCAGAATGCCAGTTTGATATCCAGAAATAGGGCCAACACCAGAAATACGACGATGGCGCCCATGCCCAGGTTTTTCATCATCATGCCAAGACGTTGGTTCAGGTAGTAACTGCTATCCTGCCAAATGGTCAGTTGGACACCCTCAGGCAATCGGGCATTCTTGCGCTCGACGTACTCATGAGCTGCGGTCGCTGCTTTGAGAATATCGTGCTCCCCCATGGCCATAATAGGCAGGCCAATAGAATACTTACCATTGAACACAGCGAATCCGGTGGTATCGGTGAAGCCGTCGTTGATGTTGGCAATTTCGCCAAGCGTTAGCCGCGTGCCGTCGGGAAACGTCTTTAGGACGATGGTCTCAAAATCACCCTGTTCATAGGCTTGGCCCTGCGTGCGCAGCATGATATCGCCATTCTCGGTGCGCACAGAGCCGCCGGGCAGGTCGATGGAAGAAGTCGCGATTATATTGGCCACCTGGCCGAGTGTCAGATGATACTCACGCAGGCGTTCTTCGGAAATCTCTACCGCTATTTCAAAGTCGCGGCCGCCCCAGATATCAACCGACGAGATGTTTTCGTCGGCGATCAGCTCCAGGCGTATTTCCTCGGCAAGCTCCTTCATACTGCGTTCGTCAAGGTCGCCCCAAATCTGGATGGTCAAGGCGTTAAAGGGGATTTCTATGCGCCCGACGATGGGCTTTTCGGCGCCCTCGGGGAAATGTGCAATAGCATCGATGCGAGTCTTGATGTTATTCATCAACTCCATCACATCGTCTTCGTTGTCCGGCTCGACATAAACGTGAGCCAGCGACTCCATGGCCTCAGATTGGATGCGCTCGATGCCCTCGAGATCAGACAGGGACTCCTCGATCTTGAGGACAATCCCCTTTTCGACTTCTTCTGGTGCCGCCCCAGGATAAGCCATGGTGATCTGCACCATGTCGATGGTGAACTCCGGCATCATCGATCGTTTGATGGTTAATCCGGTGTACAGACCTATGACAATAATGACCAGCATTAGCAGGTTGGCCGCGACCGGGTTGGTGGCAAACCAGGCGATGATGCCGCTACGTTGCTTATTT
Organism: Candidatus Litorirhabdus singularis; assembly: GCF_026262625.1. Lineage (GTDB taxonomy): Bacteria > Pseudomonadota > Gammaproteobacteria > Pseudomonadales > Halieaceae > Litorirhabdus > Litorirhabdus singularis. The sequence goes on along the minus strand of NZ_SHNN01000001.1, from coordinate 21,687 downwards.
CTCATGCGGCTTTGCTACCGTCGCTGCTGGTTGCTGCGGAGGTTTGGTCAGCCCCGTTCTTATCGTCGCTAGCCTGGTTGGTATCGCTGTCCGGTGCGCCTGCGGCCTCCATGGCCGAGTCCTGGCGCAGGAGCGTGCTGCGGCGATCATTGATGCGTACCTTCATGCCCGGTAGGGCCGCACTGATAGTGGTGAGGCAGACAAGGTCGCCATTCTGCAGACCTTCACTGACATAAATGTCTCGACCCTCGGTGCGCAGCGTCTGCACTTTGCGATTACGCAGCGTCATTTCTTTGTCGATAACCCAGATGTTGTTACCTGCGCGCAAGACGAAGCGCGGTAGTACCACCAGATTCTGCATCAGCTTGCCCTGGATATTGGCTTTGACGAAGCTTCCCACTCGCAGGGGCTTGTGGTCGCCCAAGCCAAGTGCGTAAGGGTCGTCTACCCTGGCCACAGTAAATAAGACCCGGGAGCGTTCATCAAATACCCCCTCGGTTCTCTGTAGGCGTGCCGGCCAGTGACTCACTTCTCCAGCTACGTCGGTATACAGATCTACGACTGGTGCGCTGGCTACATCGTAGCCAGTGACCCCGGGGAGCTCGAGGTAGTTCAATTTGCTTTGCGGGATAGCCAGACGCACCTCTGCGTAATCCACGGAGAAGACGGCTGCGAGTGAGGTCCCTGGGCTGACGTACTGGCCCAGATCCGCCTGTTTTTCTTTCACCAGGCTGTCGTAGGGTGCGCGAATGACGGTGCGGTCGAGGTCGTCCGCGGCTCTTTGCATATCTGCTTGAGCTGACAACAGCTCTGCCTCGGCCTGCTCCGTCTGAGGCTTGCGCAGATAAAGGTCAGTCGCCTGTTGGCTGCGCTGGGTGCTCTTGGGTAGCTTCTTCCATTCCTTAAAGGCGACTTCGGCGCGTCCGCGCTCCTGCGCCAAGTTGCTTTGAGCGGAAGCTACTGCCGCCTTCGCCCGCAGCAGATGAGCCTGATAGTCGCGGTCGTCGATGCGCAGCAGTACTTCATCAGCGGCGACATAGTTACCGGCTTCAAGGTTGGGTGCTACGTAAATAATTTTACCACTCACTTCGGGTACTAGCGTGGTTTCGCGATGCGGCTGCACCGTACCCTGTGCCTGAACCTCAATGCGCAGGTCTTGCAGTACAACTTCTGCCACATCGACCAGTGCGGCTCGTTCTGGTGGTGGTGCCATAACGGTTTGCGGACGATTGGCGATCAGCACAGCGGTGACGGCTACGGAGCCAAGCAGGAGGAGCACTGGCAGAAATTTTCTCACGGCGCTGGAAGCCACGCTAATACCTTTCGTCTGAAACTGATGGTGGAACGGCCAGAGATTATACAGCGATGACGAGCTGCATAGACTGCAAGCTGTTGATAATTTTGCGGCTATTGACCATTTTTTGATTAAATTTGCGTAATACGTGACATGCGTCCGACCTTGGGGAAGGGCAGCCGGAGCGGTGTGGGCGCGGATAATCGCTTCAATGTGTCGCGATTGTCGGACTTTGCGTCTCTAAGTGAGCTCAAAATCCATAAAAATACTCATTCTTGTAAGAGCTGCGGCGGCCAGAGCCGCCGTACAGGCCTTTCGCCTGTAAGCGGCGCCTGTTAGATTTCGAGAACGGTGCGAATACCCTTGCCGGCCGCCAGATCGGCAAGGCCTTCGTTGACTTCCGAAAGCGGACGCCGAGCAGTGATCATATCTTCAAGATTGAGCTTGCCGGCTTTCCACAGCCTGATCAGGCGGGGAATTTCGTGCAGGCTATTGCTGCTGCCGAGCAGGCAACCACAGAGTTTTTTCTCTGAGATAGCGAAGATGACGGCACTGGGAATACTGATAGGATCTTCAACCGGAGGCGCGCCTACGCAGACTATTTTGCCACCCATACGTGTAGCGTTGATGCCCTGCTCAATCAGGGCTGCGACTCCTGCGGTTTCAAACGCATAGTCCATGCCTATGCCGCCGGTTAGCTCAAAACAGCGGGCTACCAAGTCCTCGCTGATTGGGTCGAACGCATGTGTAGCACCGAACTCCAGCGCAGCGGCGCGGCGCTCAGCAACCGGGTCTGACACCACGATCATGGCAGCACCGGCGAGTACCGCACCTTGTATGGTAGAGATGCCTATGCCGCCAGCGCCCATCACCAACACAGTGGCCCCGGCTTCAACTTCAGCGGTATTGAGCACTGCACCGACGCCGGTCTGGAGGGCGCAGCCAATCACGCAGACAGTCTCCAGTGGCACGTCGTTGTCGACTTTGATGGCGCCCGTGGCCGGGGTAATAACATACTCAGCCAAGGCTCCCACGCCCAGGCCGCGCATTAGCGTTGCGCCATTGCGTGACAGGCCGGTAGTGCCATCGGCGAGCGTATTAGTCATTATGTTCATACTGTTTACGCACAGGCTATGTTGGTTGCGCTGGCAGTAGTAGCACTGGCCACAGGGTGGTGTTGGTGTCAGTACCACATGGTCGCCGGGCTTCAGGTTGGTGACCCCCGGCCCTACGCTGTCGACAATACCTGCCGCTTCATGTCCAAGAATAATCGGATTTTCACCGGTGGGCATGGTGCCGTTGGCGATGCTGAGATCCGAGTGGCACAAACCGCAATATTTGACGTTGACTCTAACTTCGCCAGTGCGTGGTTCGATAATGTCTACATCATCATAAATCTTCAGCGGTTGGCCAGGGTTTTCAAGCACGGCTGCTCTCATAGTGTCCTCGTCATTATAGGAATCAGATAGGGGGGGTGATATTAGCTGGGATCAGGCGGTTGGCGCCAGTCCCCGTGCGTTGCAATAAAAGCTCAGTGGCCGAGTGTAGCCTGGCACAGCTCGTCGTAAGATTGCTGCAGGCAGTCGGCGTAGAAGGCCGGGTCTGGAAGCATCTTGCGGCAAGCGGTAAAGGACAGCGTAATCGTACCCTGTTTGTTCTGCACCGCGCTGTACACAATGTGGAACAGCCCAACATTGGGCAGCAGCGGTCCCAGGCTGATCGAGTCGACCAATTCGGCGCCGCATAAAAACAGCTGGAACGGGGCTCCCGGAACGTTGGTGACAATGGTATTTTGAATGACAGTGGCTTCTGCCACGCCGGTGGCTGAGGCTGCGCGCAGGGCTACGGAGAGCACATTGCCCGGCACCACATCAGTAATATCCATCGCAATTCGTGGCCCCAGCGCCTGAGCATAGGCCTTGGAACCCTTGGTAGCTTTGTGCACTGCAATCAGGCGCTCAAGTGGGTCCGCTATCTCGGTATGTAAAGCTACATTCATAAAGCCCACCATATTGCCGCCGTCGGCGCGTTCGTCATCGCTGCGCACGTCAATAGGGCAACCGGTGACTAAGGTCTCATCGGGGAGCTCGTCCTTATCCTGCAGGTAGCGGCGCAGTGCCCCGGCGACAATGGTCAGCATTACGTCATTCACAGTGGCGCCTGGTTCTGAGTTCTTGATGGCGCGAATTTTCTCGAAGTCGAACTTGCGCGCTTCAACCACACGGTGGCGGGAAATTTTGCCCTGAAAGCGAGTGACTTGTTTGTGGTCAAGCGCCTCGAAATCCTGATTCTCCTTGCCCGCTTGAATGCGTCGCACGGCGGGGATAATGCTCTTGGCCAACTTCCAGGTTTCTGCCGGTTTGCGCCAGGCGTTAATATAAGCGCGCGTGAGCAGTTCCCGCTGGCTGATTTTTTCGCCAGTCCAGTGGGTAGCCGGCACTGCGTATTCTTTGGGTTTCGGGTCCAGGTCGTGAATGACGTTCATGAACTGCGCGCCGGTGGCACCGTCCATGGCCGCGTGATGCACCTTTATTAAAAGGGCGAAGCAGTTATGCGGCAAGCCTTCAACGTTTTTAAGACCTTCTATGACGTACATTTCCCATAGCGGGCGGTCACGTGGCAGGGGTTGCGAATGCAGTCGCGACACTAGAATGCATAGCTGTCGCCAGTCGCCTGGTTTGGGCAGGGCGATGTGGCGTACATGATATTCGAGGTTAAAATTGGGGTCGTCGATCCAATAGGGCCGATCCAGACCCATAGGTACGGTCTGCAACTTGCGGCGGAAGATTGGAGAAAGGGGCAGGCGTGATTCCAGTAAAGCCAGAATTTGTTTGAATCGCACCACGCCGTCCGGCGCGGTGGATTGGTCGTAGATACTGACGCCCCCAATATGCTGGGGGAGTCCGTCCAGCTCTGCATGCAGGAACATGGCGTCCTGACCGCTGAGCTGCTCCATATCAGTCGTCTTTTTCTATATGTACATCCATCTGCGGGAACGGAATGCCAATGTTAGCTGCGTCAAATTCAATTTTGACTCGCTCAGTGGTGTCCCACAGTACGGCCCAGTAGTCGGCCGAGTTAACCCAGGGGCGGGTTATGAAGTTGACACTGGAATCAGCCAGTTCACCCACGGCAACGGTATACGCTGGATCGGCAAGAATGCGGTCATCCTCACTGAGAATTTTCTCCAGCAGGGCTTTGACTTCACGCACATCGGCGTCATAGGAGCAGCCGAACACCATGTCGACACGACGGGTGTCGCGGGCCGAGTAGTTGATGATGTTGCCGCCGTAAATGCCGCCGTTCGGGATAATGACTTCTTTGTTATCGCCGGTACGCATGGTGGTTGTGAAAATACCTATGGCTTCGATGATGCCAGAGGTGCCAGCAGCTTCAACAAAGTCACCACTCTTGAAGGGGCGGAATACCATCAGCATTACACCGGAAGCAAAGTTCTGCAACGAGCCCTGCAGAGACAGGCCGATGGCCAGTCCGGCGGCGCCTAGCAGTGCAACCAGTGAAGTGGTTTCGATTCCGAGTTGACCGAGGGCAGCAATGATGACGAATAGCAGCAAAATCCAGCGCAGAAGATTGCTCACAAATGTTACCAGCATGGGCTCCATCTCAGCGCGGTTCAGCAATTTGCCGACCACACCAATGACGATGCCGACGACAATCTTACCAACGTAGTAAATGGCCACTGCCATCACGATGTTAATCGCGTAGGGCACTACGTAGGTGTTAACGAGTGCAGGGATATCAAGATTTTCTAGCATGGAGGTCTTCCTTTAATATTTTTGTTGTTGTTTTTGGTCAGGATAATGCCTTTTGAACCCAATGTCAGCCAGTCAGAGCGAAGGTTATCTATGACTAGATTGATGCAACGAGCTCAGTCGTCAGTTAGTATGTGCCATCAAAATACTTCGTAACAGGAAAATGCGATGACTACAGTGTTTGACAAGCCAGATGACCTGCTAAGCGCGGTCGGACAGCACTTGGGTTATAGCGACTGGTTGCAGATAGAACAGCAGCGTATCGACCAGTTTGCCGAAGCTACCGGCGATCACCAGTGGATTCATGTTGATCCCGAAAAAGCCAAGGATGGCCCCTTCGGCGCCACCATTGCTCATGGGTATCTGACCCTGTCTCTGGCCAACTTGTTCTTGCCGCAGATTATGGAAGTGCACAATGTCTCCATGGGCGTGAATTACGGCTGCGAGAAGGTGCGCTTTCCGGCGCCGGTGCCGGTTGGCAGTCGCGTGCGTGGAGGCGGTGAGGTGCTCAGTGCTGAGGCAGTTAAAGGGGGCGTGCAAGTGGTGGTCAGAATTACCGTGGAGATAGAAGCTAGTGAGCGCCCCGCCTGCGTCATTGATACTATCAGTCGGTTTTTCCCGGCCTGATTCGCAAATCTTATAGGCTGCATTTACGCCGTGACAGTCACCAAAGCACCATTGCCCGTCTCCGGGCAATGGTGGTCAGTAGTGTTGAAGTAGGCTGCGTTAGCGCACTAATAACCCGCGACACTCTCGCTGAGCGAGGCTTCGAATACCCATGAGCCCGGCTCAACCGCAAACTCACGGATTTTCCCGACACGACTGGCATGGCACTCAACCCGCCAGTTATCTTCCCCACTGTAAGCATTGAAGTAGTAGCGATAGCTGTTGCTGGACTCACCAGGCGCGCGATGCGTCGCGGCTCGCTCCAGTCCCAGTTCTTGATCGCGGTTGACACGCTCGAAACGTGCTTCGCAAGCGGCGAAGGCATTGGCGTCCGGCACGATTCCGGCGGTTGCGCTGTGTGCCGCAATAATTAACGGTAAGGCTATAAGTGTTTTCATGATGAATCTCCCAATAAAAGTTTTATAAGAGAACTAGTCTCTTAATGAAACTATAATACTTAAAAGTCCCTTAATGCAACTAATTTTGTGTTGAGCTGGAAATTCCGGTATCGTGACCTGAATAACAGGGCTAACAGAACCTTCAATGCGGATTTCAGAATTATGGTGAAAAAATCATTCGGTGATATGCACTGCACGCTTGCGCAGGCGTTAGATGTAATTGGTGAGTGGTGGAGTATGCTGATTGTGCGCGACTTTTTTTTCGGGGGTGGCGTGCGCCGCTTTGAGCAGTTGCGTGATGGTCTTGGCATATCCCGCAATATCCTCACAGAAAGGTTGCGTACCCTGACCGATGCGGGGGTGATAGAGCGTATTCCGCTGCGCGAGGGTGGCAAGCGCTGTGCTTATCAGTTGACCGCCAAGGGTGAGGCCTTAATGCCGGTTATGATAGCCATGATGCAGTGGAGTGAGGAGTGGCAGTGCACACCTGAGCAACGCTTTATTGTAGTGCGCGATCGTGAAACCGGTGAGGAGGTTGCGCCACTTGAGCTGCGCTCCGCAGACGGTCGGGCTGTGAAAATGCAAGACTTGTTTATCACCGCCATCGGCCCTGATGGCGAGCGCCGGGTCACTGAATGGCCGCTTCCCATCTCGGAGCCCGATGCCATGCAAAGTCAGGGGTCGTAACCTTATGCTGGAGCAGACTCCCACGACTGCGCACCCGGCAGCAACCGTGATACTGGTTCGCGATGGCGATGATGGTGTAGAGGTGCTGATGGTTTGCCGCAGCGAGCAAGTACAGCATATGGGCGGCATGTGGGTTTTCCCCGGCGGCCGAGTAGATCCCGTGGACCGTGAAGATGGCGCGGATAGCGATCAGGCTGCGCTGAATGCCGCTATTCGTGAAACTGAGGAGGAGGCGGGTTTAATCGTCGCCCCCGAGCAGCTTTTCTATCTCTCGCACTGGACCACACCAGAGCAGGCGAAGAAGCGCTTTGCGACCTGGTTCTTTGCAGCGGTGCTCAATGATAATCAGGATGTGCTTGTCGATGGCGGGGAGATATCCCACCATCGCTGGGTGCGGCCGCAGGACGCTATTAGCGAACTTCGATCTGGGGAGCTGCGGTTGATGCCGCCGACCTATGTCACCCTTTTGGAATTGCTGCCCTATGCGGAGTGTCAGACATTGACTGAGTCGCTCTCGGCGCAGGAGCCCTGGGTCTATGAACCCTGTATCACTGAACTCGATGGCGCCTTCCACTTCCTGTATCAGGGCGATACGGGTTATGCAGATGCTGATCCGGCGCTGGCCGGACCCCGCCATCGTTGTATTATGAGTGACGGACAACTGGACTACGTGCGAGAACTATGACGATACAAACCGTATTTTTTGATTTTGGTGGCGTGTTCACTTTCTCGCCATTTTCTGTGGTGGACGATTTTGGTATTCAGCGCGGTGCGGCTCCCGGCCAGTTCGCCGAGATCATGTTTGGCTCCTATCACATCGATGGTGATCATCCCTGGCATCGACTGGAGCGCGGCGAAATGAGCCTGGAATCCTGCCGAGAGGAGATTATTGCGTTAGGCCAGCTGCAGGGGTTTGAGGTTGATCTGTATGAAGTGTTTGGCAGCTTGCCGCGGGACGGCGGCCTGCGCACTGAGCTGGTGGACAAAGTAGTGCAGTTGCAGCAGCGGGACTTCGGTCTGGCGATTATCACCAATAATGTGCGTGAGTTCAGCGATGGCTGGCGTAGCCTGTTCCCTGTCGATGAGTTGTTTGAGCAGGTGATTGACTCAAGCTTTGAGGGCGTGCGCAAACCCAACCCTGCAATCTTTGAGTTGGCCTTGCAGCGCATGGGTGATGTCTCTGCCCGGCAGAGCCTGTTTCTGGATGATCATCCAGCCAATGTTGCGGCGGCTCAGGCGCTGGGATTTAACGCCATCCTGGTTGACGAAGATAGCGCCAGAGTGCTGGCTGAGATCGACCAGCACTTGCAGTTGGACAACGTTATCTGACGCCTAGCGCGCAGTTCCGGGTGCACTGGTTTAAATGCGTCCACCACGCCCTGAATCCTTGCTGCTGCCTCCCGTCTGCGGTGTAGTCGACCGTCACTATTGGCTATAGTGTTGGCTTTGTTGGGGAGTGCACGTCATGGCGGAAAGATTACAGGGCAAAGTAGCCATTATTACCGGTGCCAGCTCCGGTGTTGGAGAGGCCACCGCGCGGCGGTTTGCGGCGGAAGGCTGTGCGGTTGTGCTGTGTGCTCGCAGCGAGCAATTAATGGCCGCCATTGTTAATGAAATTGAGGAATCAGGTGGGCAGGCGTTAGCGGTATGTCTGGACGTCACCGATGAGCCCGCTGTCAAAGAATTGGTGGCGAGCACCGTAAAGACCTTTGGGCGGCTCGATATTCTGGTTAATAACGCCAACGCCTTGGTGCCAGGCATGCTGGCGGATCACGACCTGGCCAGTTGGCGCCAAAGTTTCGCCATCGCGGTGGATGCGCCCATGCTGCTGATGCGCGAGTGTCATGCACAACTGGCCGCCAATGGCGGTGCAGTTGTTAATGTTTCTTCAGTCTGCGCCGACCTGGCCACTCCCGGCGTCGCCGGTTACAGCGCGGCCAAGGCGGCCCTGCAAAGTCTGACCCGCAACGCGGCCATCGAGTGGGCTCACGAGGGGGTGAGAGTTAATGCCATAGTGATTGGTATTATGCTGACGCCCGCTACGACCACAGCTATTCCGGATGCGGCGGGGCAGGAAGCCACGGGGCGCTCAGTGCCTCTGGGCCGCATTGGAGAACCCGCTGAAGCGGCCAATGCGATACTGTTTTTGGCCAGTGATGAAGCGTCCTATATTACCGGCGTGGAACTGAATGTTGACGGTGGCCGTGCGGTGGAGCTCAATGCTGGCACCGCGGATTGGGAGGAGTAATGATGTCAGATGAACCCTTACTGGCGCGCATAGACCGGCTCGAGTCGCTGGATGAGATTCGCCAACTGGTTGCCAAGTATTCCCTGTCTCTGGATATGCGCGATCTGGATGCTCACGTTGGCCTGTTTGCCGCTGATATTCGTGTCAGTCGCGAGCATGTCGGGCGGGCGCATTTGAAGCACTGGCTGGATGATACTTTGCGTCTGCAGTTCACCGGGACTTCTCATCACGTGGGCAACCATATCATTGAGTTTGATGATCCCGATCATGCCCATGGCGTGCTGTATTCCAAAAATGAACATGAAACCCCCTGTGCCGATGGCAGCACCGAGTGGGTGATTATGCAGATGCTGTACTGGGACGATTATGAGCGTGTAGACGGGCGTTGGTTTTTTCGCAGGCGCTTGCCTTGCTACTGGTACGCCACAGACCTGAATAAGCCGCCGGTGGGCGAAGACAAAATGCGCTGGCCGGATCGCGAGAGCTATGCGGGCGCTTTTCACGACTTGTGGCCCAGCTGGAAAGAGTTTTGGGCGACTGCGCCGGGTGATGGCGAACCTGAGGTCGCAGAGCCGGCGCCGTTGAATGAGTTTCTGTCGCGCATGCGGCGTGGGCAACCGGAACCCAAAATACGAGTGCGCTAACAGCTGCGCAGGCTCTGCGTCAGCTTTGCGTCGACTGATACAGTAACGACAATAAAAGGGTAAACGACTATGGCACCAACAACCGTCAGGCCGTGGCTGCGGCGTTACGAAACCATTAGTGACTTTTATCTCAGCACCGAAGTGGTTATTTGTGGCTACGGCGGTGCCGGTGCTGCTGCGGCGTTAGAAGCCAGGCGAGCCGGAGCGGATGTGTTGGTGCTGGAGCGGGCCAGCGGTGGTGGTGGTGCTACCCAGATGTCGAGCTGTGAAATGTACCTCGGTGGTAGTGGCGGCACAGCCATCCACAAAGCGTTGGGTATGGAAGACACCACTGAGAACATGCTCGCCTATATCACCGAGTGTTTTGGTGCCCACGGCGATGCGGAAAAGATTCGCACGTATGTAGAAGGTGCGGCAGCGCATTTTGACTGGGCGGAATCACTGGGCGTTCCCTACAAGCGCGAAGCGATCATGGACCGTACCGTAGTGCCGTTCACTGACGAGTCGCTGCTGTTTACTGGTAACGAGCGCGCTCATCCTTTTAACAAAATTGCGACGCCGATTCCGCGTGGTCATGTGCCTTCAAAAGAAGGTGATGAGGGTGGCAGGATATTCATGCAGGCGCTGATGCGTCATGTGGAAGAAGCGGGTGCCATCATTCAGTCCGACGCCCGCGTGGTCGGACTACTGCAGGATGATGAGGGCAGGGTGCGCGGAGTCGCTGCAAAAATTGATGGCGAAGAGCGTTATATTAAAGCGACTCGCGGCGTGATCCTAACTGCCGGTGGCTTTGTGATGAATCGACAGATGATTGAAAAGCATGCGCCGCATGTGATCGGTCTGGGCGAGCCTTACGGTAACCAATGGGATCTGGGTGACGGAATCCAGATGGGGATCGCCGCTGGTGCCAATGCGATTAACATGAATGAATGTTTTTTGAGTTTTGCTTTCTATCCACCGGCAAAGCTGACTTATGGCATTCTGGTCAATGGCCGCGGTCAGCGGTTTATCAATGAAGATACCTACCTGGCGCGGCTGGGTCATTACGCTGGGCTGCAGGATAATCATGAGATTTACATGCTGGTGCAGAATGAAGACTTCGAGCTGTCGCATTATATGGAGCGGCTGCGGATTGCCGGCACCGGCGATACGATTGCCGAGGTAGAGGCGGAAGCAGGTTTACCAGTAGGCTCGCTGCAGGCGACCGTAACCTATTACAACGAGCACGCGGCGCGGGGTGAAGATCCTTTGTTCCAGAAGGAATCCAACTGGGTGAAGCCGATTGCTAAAGGCCCGTTCGCACTGGTCAGCTATTGCCCGCAAGAAGTGAAGTACCCGCTGGGGGAGAACCCGGGTTATTTGATGTTTACTCTGGGTGGGTTGGAGACGAGAGTGTCCGGCGAAGTGTTGACCGCGCAAGGCGATATCATTCCAGGCCTATATGCTGCGGGTCGCACCACCGCAGGCCTGCCGCGCACTGCCAAGGGCTATGCCAGTGGTATGTCGGTTGGTGACGCAACCTTCTTTGGACGACGCGCAGGGCAGACTGTGGCTGCGGCGGAGCAGCATTCATGACTCAGCAAGTGTTGCGCTCAGCGCTTTACATGCCAGCCAGTAATCAGCTTGCCGTCGCCACCTTTGATGCGACACGGGCAGCTGTCAGAAAACTATACACACGCTGGCTTTCTGCTCAGCCATGATCAGTTAAGTCATTGATTTATAAGCTGTGGCACGAATATTGCTTTATGATATCGGATGAGGTTTTTCGGCATTTTGAGCAGGATAACAGGGTCAGGTTTTTAAGTGGTTCTGACTTTGGCTGAGGTCTGACAGGGTCCAGCAAACAAGCACCTGACGCCAATACGGATTGTTGCTTGCTGTTCAAGTTAGAGCAGGTATATAGTCTCTGCACGCAGGCTCGGCCACGGTCTGCTGAATAATCGTTTTCATCCAAGAACAAGACGGCTGGATAAATTCCTCGGCAGAGGTCCAGTCACTAAATAGGAAATAAAGCTGTCGTTCTATACCTCGGGCGTTCCTGGGTGGTGAGTGCAAACAGGATCGTATTCGTAAAGTATATGCAAACAAGTAGGTTCAACGTCTGGGGAGACGCCAGTGTGGGAATGGCTTAAAAAAGCCAAGACCGACGGTCATCACCCCGACACGGGGGTTCCGGCCGAAAGTGAGCAAGGGCGAGACAGTATGTTTCGTCTGGAATCCCTTGAGCCCCGTTTACTGCTCTCCGGTGATCCGGTGTTGGCAGAACTGGCGCGCTGGGTTGCCGACGATGGCAGTGCCAGTGACGCCGAACAGCTCTCCGTTATAATCCAGGAAATTGATCTTGCTGCTGACACCGAAATCATGGTCGGTAACGGTTCTGATGAATCGGCTAATGGCGTACAGACTGTTGCGTGGCCAACTGACTGGGCCGGCCCCGAGAATCATGTCGAAGTAAATGAAGCAGCATCACAGCTGCGCCTCAGCGACACCGGCGAGGTTGACCTGCTCTCACTGGTGACCAGCCTCGCTGGTCAGGAGCCGGGTCATGCCGTAACGGCTGATGACCTCTTGCGAACATCTGCTGATGGTTCTGAGCAGGAAGGTAGCCAAACCAACGGCGGTGTCACCGCTGTTACCGATTCGCTTTCGAGTGAGCAGCTGAACGGCTTCCTCGACAAGGCTATTGAGGTATTATCAACAACCGACAGCGCGCTTGCCGAGAGGCTGGCGGACATCAGCTTTCAAGTGGCTGATCTGGCTGATGGCGTGATCGCCGAGATCCGGGGTGACGTCATTTATATTGATGTTACGGCCGCCGGTCACGGCTGGTCGCTTGACGTCCTGCTTGAGCAGGAAAAGGCGGGTGTGGATGAAAGTCACGCAGCTGCTGCTCCCGCTGGTTCGAATGCAGAGCAAAACAAGCAGCAGCTGATGCAGTATCTGTTGCAGGAGCAGGTAACCTCGCAGGAACAGCAGGCCGCAACCGGCCATGCGCATGTGATGGCCGATCCAGTCACGGTTGCCGTAAGTGGGGCTTCAGATAATTGGCCGTCAGCAGCGAATGTAGAGCATTCAGAGATGGCAATGCCGGGCGCTCAGGGTTCGGCTGCCATTGGCGAGACTGCTGGTGATGCCTTTGAAATTGGTCAATTGCAGGCTAAATATACCCCGACACCGGCTCAAGGCGTGCAGGTCGCAGTGGGCAATAATGGTGCGACGCCGGGCGACAGCCCTTCAGATCCAGTGCAGCAGGTGCTGGATAGGGGCGCTCTGGCAACCGGGCTTCAGAATAATGCCGGGGTCAGTGATGGCGCATCTGGCGTGGCTATTGGCGTGGTCGCCGCCAGCCATCGCATGCAGGAATCGAATCGTTCCACGCGCAGCGAGTTGCGTAAGAGCAACAGCAAGACCGTTAAAAGCGGGGAGGCCGGCTCGCATCAGGGCTTCCAGGTTATGGAAAGTAATGTAACCGTTATTGCTGAGGGCGGGGATGATGCTTCGCCACGGGCCCCGCCAGTAAGTGAAGGAATTCAAACAGTTAGAGAACCCGACGTATCTGACACAGCCCAGAGAGGGCCGGTTGTGTCTGCACTTTATGACGAAACGGTACTTGAAGCAGCCACTTCTGATGATGCGACGCCGCGCGCTCCGCCGTCAGATGACGCGCAGTCGCGCGCACCGCCCGCTGCTGTAAACATGCCGCGTGCCCCGCCGGTTGCCGATGACCGTGCGTACACACTTGCGCGCGACGGCGCCACCGTTAACGCCGCTATCAAGACAACACTCGCCCCCGGCTCATTGCGGGCCGCCACACAATATAGCTCTGCAAGCACCCAGGAACACCTGCACCAGAATGTGGCAGACTATCTGCTGAGTACTGGCACCCCTGATCCGGCGTCAGTCTCCACGACTGTGCTTACGGAAGAGCCCACTGACCCAAGACTAGCGGCCATCGTTACGGAGGCCATCCAGCGCTGGACTGATTCCGGGCTGATCCCGACCGGTGAGGACCTATCTACGGTCACATTCCTGGTGGCAGATCTGGCTGGTGATGCACTGGCGCAGGCTGTCGGTAACACGATCACTATCGATGCCACCGCTGACGACTTTGGTTGGTTCATCGACACGACTCCGTCAGATGATTCCGAGTTTGGCGGAGCTGCGCCGGCAGGCATCGACTTGCTCACCGTTGTGATGCACGAGATTGGCCACGTACTCGGATTTGAACACGGCGCTGCTGGCGTGGCTGGCCTGATGGTTAACCAGCTGGGGTCAGGGGAGCGCCACCTGCCGGGTGAGGACGACACGATTCTGGCCAATGGTGCCACCCTCAATGACGTCATCACCGGCATTCTCAACCGCTTTGACCCAGCCAATCCGCCGACAGGCAACAATGCCATCTTCACTACCAGTGCGGGAGACATTCCGAACATCGTCACTGTCGGGGCGACGCTGAGCGGGGGAGTCGATCTCCAGCTCGAGGCTCTGACGTTGACTTTCTCGGAGCTGGTTCACACGCCCAGCGGCTGGACTGGCGAGGTCCTGGTGGAGTCCGAAGTAGGCATATTGCTCCCCGGCGGTCCTAACATCGTTATTACCGACGATAAGTTTACCGCTGCAACACACATTCAATCTGTCAACCGGGTGATTGCCGGTGGCCCAGGGGTCACCGAAGAATTGGATATAGCGGGGCTGGGACTAGTTACCGAAACTATTAATGTCGCTGACGGCACCTACCTGGTGGACTTGACGGTCAAAAGTCTGGGGGGCGACCTGAATGTCGGTGATGAAATACTGGTTATACACTCAAACGAGGCCGGCTTTGATGACACGGACCCAGCTGACGGCAAGACGATAACGGTCGCAGGGTTTTATGTTGAGGGTGGTGAGCACCATGTTCTGGTCTCTTACAGCTTCGATCCGGGAAGTGCCGATTCCTGGACGGGTGGTAGCGTCATTGCATTGGATGATACGGATGAGACGGATGATCTTGATCTTAATGCGGTGTCCGGCACCATCCAGCTCGGTAACGGTAGCAGCACACTTAACTTCGATGCGATCAATGAGGCCGCTATCTGGCCTTCCTTGAGCTGGCTGGTGACCGAGGTCGAGTTTTTGAAGCTTGAGTTTGCCGATTTCCGTGAAGACGACTCGAACAGCGCGCTCAGAATGGATACGACTTTCATTGGCATTGATACCGGCAGTGAAAGCACCAATGAATTGCTTTCCAAGGCCGTTTTATTTGAAGGCTCTAATAGCGTTGTCTTCAACATGGATCGATTGGCCGAGGGCGTCTCCGACATTGACTTGAATTTCCTATACCCGATCGCCCCGCTAGGAGACGATTTATCGGGTGATGTCTCTTACGCACGATCGGCGATCGAAGATATCACCGGGATTTCCGGGGGCTTCAAGATACTAATTCCGAAGATGGGCAAAATTGGTGGCGGCTTTATCTATAAGGAGGTCGGGCTCGACAGTGACGGTGTAGTCACGACGGATACCAATGAAACAGTAGAAACGGTGTCCTATCTGGCGATCAGGGGGTTTCTTGAGATCAACGGGGAAGACCCTGAGGGACCTCTCAAAGATGTAATAAAAGTCGGTCAGAAGAAGAAGGGAGCAATAAAAATCGGCGTCAGCTATGTCGTCAGCGAGAATGGGCCTTCGCAATTCTTCCTTTACTCTGACACTAAAATCCTTCTTGACGCTACCTCGGGCCTGACAATCACAGAGCTACGCGGCGGGATGAGGTTTAGCTCCACGATCGAGGACCTGCAGGTACGCGCGCCGCTCAAGGTTAATACAGAAGGTGGCTTCAATTCGGCAGTCAACTCTGGCGATCCTGGGGCGCCGGTCAGAATTACCCTGACAGTACCAGATCACACCCTTCGACAAGGCGATGCATTTCGAATCGTTAATGCGGATGATACTGATCTCAATAGCGGCGAGCAGAACTTCATCGTTGAGTCGGTAGACGAGGACGTCATTACCTATCTCACCGGTGCCAATGGCTCTGAGACTAACCCCCTCGCCTACACCCTGGGTGGCAATATTGAGGTCAAGAAGATCAGCATCTCTGACCCGTTCGATCTGCGCGATCCCGGCTTCAATTCTACCCAGGGACTGAGCCTGGCAGAGTGGGAGGCGCAATTGGATCAGCAGGTAGCCAATCAGGCCGGCACAGACAATATCTGGGAGGCACTGTTCGGATCTTTTGTTATCGAAGCCGGTGCGACACTTGATTTCGCGCCGCGCACGAGTAACGACGTGGTAAAATTTGATACAGATCTGTTGCTTGGCGTCAAGGTAACGGGCGACGATTTGGGCCTCGAGCTGCTCCTGAACGGCACCATGATTCTAGGGAACACGGTCGAGTTATCAGCCAAGGTATATGCAGACCTCAGTAACTTCGATACTGGTGCGGCTTCCATGCTGTTCCTGGCTGACCTGCCTGAGGAGGCCCTCGGCGTCGACCCGCTGATGGTCATCTATGCCGATGTCACTTTTGAAACACTCATCAATAGTGTGCCGCAGGCGGTCGATGCAGCCTCGGATTTCCCCTCGGGTATAGGCACGAATGTAACGGCAGCGAATATCGCTGACCTATCCGGCGGCAGTGGTCCATGGGAAGTGACCTTCACGCTTGACAGTACTGACGTAAATACTGGCTTTTCAGTAGGCGACTCGATTGTCGTAGCAGGCTCTGGTCCGGACTCTATCGATGGCACCTTCATCGTCTCAGCTGTCACACCGGGTGTTCCGGGCGTCACACCGGGTGCGGTCTCCTTTGTGATCGGGGCATCGGTTTTGGAAGGGCGTGTTGATCTTAATCACGACGGCATCATCAGCGCTCTGGATGATGGCGCGCTGGGTGTAGTTCCCGTCATTGCTGGTCTGTTAGACATCGACAAGAACGGGACGATCGACGCCGCCGATGACGGCGAAATCTTCAACTTTGTGGTCGGTGTAGATGGCTCCCAGCTAGTCGTCCCTTATGCCGTTATCGACGGATATATTGATGTTGACGGGGATAGCGTTGTCAGCGGCGATGCCGGGGATGTTGCCGTCATCGGAGCGGACCCCGCTTTCTGGGGGGAAGGGTTCGGGTTCACGCGGGCGATCGTTGCTGGCGGGGTCGATGTCGATGGCAACAATATTATAAATGACGAGGATGACGCCAGTTTCGCCGGCTTCCTTGTCATTGATGGCCTGCTGGATATCAATGGCGATGGCATCATCAGCGATGTTGACGACGGCGATCGCGTGCTGGTAAATGTGGTCATCACCGCAGACGGTAGTCGCCAGGTCTCCCGCTACAGCGTAGTCGATGGCCATATCGATATCGATGCGGATATTGCTAAACCCCTGAGCGATGCCTATGTCGCAGACACGGATGACAGCCTGGCCCTGAATCAAACCGGCGTCGGTGCGGACCTTGGCGGTTACTGGTCAGACTCAGTTCTCAAGGTCGCCAACCAGAAAGATCTCGGGGACGGTCTGCGCATATCCGTTAACGGGGGTGTCGATTTGAATGTCCCATCGGTGACAACTTTGTCGCTGACCGGTTCGGCTATGCTTGATGTCACTTTTGCTGGCGCTGCTGATGCACGCATCGACTTTGCCTTCGATATGGCGCTGAGTGAGGTCAATTTTGGCGAACTAGGCGTTGCGAATGGCCTGTTCATCATGACCTTGGATGACGGACCCGGAATACCTGACTTCAACATATGGGGCGCCGCGCTGCTCACGACCAACTTTGAATTCCTGGAATCATTCGGACTCTATGCCAACGCTGAAGCCCTGTTACGCATCAATACCACCGCTGAGATAAAGCCAGACATTGTTCTTTTGAATGTCGATAACACCCCTGTCAGCATCGCTCTGCCCGCCGAGTCGTTCGCTATCCGACTGGACGGCAGTATTGATTTCCGCATCGACTTCAACAATAACCAAATCTTTGCACCGGGCGAGTCGGCCTTCCAGATCGAAGGCGTCGCCGTGTTCGAGTTATCGGCCGGACAAGGCTTCAACATCGCGGTGTTTAAGGAAGTGAATGGAGAATTACTGCCCGCGTCAATGAGCATCGGTCCGGCCGGCAGCGCCTTCATGACGTTTAAAGTATTCGGTTTCCTGGCAATTCGGGGTGACGGTCTTGCCGCGAACTTGCTGTTGACTCTGGACGGTAATCTGGGCGGTGGCGACCTGGGAAGCGTGCTCACTCTCAGTGGGCAGTTTGTGTTTATCGTTAACACAACGGGTGAAGATGTTACCTTCGAGATTCCAGGCGGTGCCTCGGATCCAAGTCGGCCCAGTGGCCTCACGGTAATCATTCCCCGGGCAGCTCCTGCCTCGCCAGATGCGGTTGCCGAGGCCGATCTGCAGAGTCTGATCAACGGGCAGGCCTGGACGCTGGATGCGTCTACTCCCGGCTATACCTACGGGCTGCTATTCATGGAGGGCAGTCTTGACCTGCTGTCACTGGTTACGCTCGATGTGTCCGGTTACGTGCTGCTGAGCGCTGACGTATCCAGCCTGCAAATCAAGCTGTCCGGTGAATTTCTGAGTATAGGTAGCGTTAGCGGTAGCGCATTCATTTCCACGGAAGGGGAATTCGAATTTATTATCGATGGCGGCCTGACACTGGGTCCAGACGGCTTCAATATTAGCGGCACTGCGCACCTGCTTGTGAGTCTTCTCGATAGCAACGGGAAATCGTCGGGTGGAACGGGACCGAAGGTTCTCAATATCGCAGGCAGCCTTAGTGTTAGTGCTGAAATCTTCTATATCGGGCTTCCCTCAGTGGACGTTGGTGTTAGCTATAATTCCGCCTCCGGCGATATCCTTGTGAGTGTTGGTACGGTGCCGGTACCTTTTATTGACAGCTCTGTTGTAGACCTCGGCTTCCTGGGTAGCGTCCGTATTTACTACCCTAACATCGAGCTTAAAAGTTATACCTTCAGCGTGGGCACGCTAGCGCTCACGCCGCCCGAAAACCCGGTTGTTCTCGGCCAGGTTGATGAAAGCGGCGTGTTGACGCTTAACGTCGGATCTCCGGCGCTACGCGCACAGCGCAACTTACTGGGTGACGAAGAGAACGAACATGTCCTGATCGAACGCGTCGGGTTTGCGTCGCAGACCGGCGAAAAAGTAAAGGTCACAATGTTCGGCGTATCGCAGACTTTTGATAACGTTGCCAGCATCTTGATTGAGGACATGGGTTCCGGTGACGATTATTTGCAGATCGCGCAAGGGGTCCGCTCGCCGCTAGAGGTTCACTTTGGTGGTGGCGCCGATACCTTGATCAGTCAGGGAACAGGGATTGTAACCGCCTACGGCGATGCCGGTGCCGATCAGCTCTCCGGCGGCAGCGGCAACGACCTGCTGTTTGGCGGCAGTGGCACTGACGTCATCATCGGCGGCGCAGGTCGGGATACCATCGAAGGCGGTGCCGACGACGATCGTTTCATCTGGTCTGTCGGCGACGGAATCGATTTGGCCTTCTACGGCCAGGGTGGTCAGGACTCACTGAGCATCGAAGGCGCGAACGGCGCGGAGCAGTTTGTCGTTGGCGCCGTTGGCGCCGGTCTGGAGGTCAGTATCGGTGCGGGCGCTCTGACCGCATATACCGTGGAAAGCGTCACTATAGAAGGCCGCGGTGGCGCGGATTCGTTCATCGTAAATGACCTCACGGGGACTGAGCTGAGTCAGCTCAACCTGAATCTTGGCAGTGACAGCGTGCGGGATACCGTAACCGTTAATGGCACCAGCGCAGCCGAAAACTATGAGGTTTCGGTTGCCAAGGTTTCTCGTGTGACCGCTGCCAGTGATGGCACGACCAATACTTTCGAGATCGATACTTATCGAGTCGCAAGGGCGGGTGTGGTTAACGTCGATATTTTTGAGATCGGGCCATTGTCGGGTGGCGACGAGATCACGCTCGATGCCGGTGCCGGGGCAGATACAATCGCCGTGCTCAGCACTCCGTCCGGCGTGAATACGACCGTGATCGGCGGCGCTGGCTCCAACACATTCAACGTGGGCTCGATCAGTGCCGAAGGTGAAAGCAGCCTTGGCGAGCTTAACGGCTCGCTTACTCTGCAGGGCGGAGATCTTGGTGTCGACACGCTCAATGTGTCTGATGTGGGCAACAATGCGTCAAGCACGGGCACCCTGTCTGCGACGCAAATTTCCGGGCTGGGCATCACCGGCGGGTTCACCTACCAGGCGATGGAGATGGTCAACCTCAAGCTTGGTGCAGGAGTTGACTCGTTGACGATTGCCGATATGGTTGCCCTCCAGCAGACGACAGGTACCCAGTTCACGTTCGATCTGGGTGGCGGCAACGACGTTTTCCTGGCGAGCAACGGCGATCTAAACGTATTCGGCGGCGGCGGCGACGATGCGATTACTGTCGGCAATGCGACGGCGGGCAGCAGCATCTCCGGTGGCGCCGGTGCGGATACGATCGTTGCCGGCAGCGGCAATCATCTGATCTGGGGCGACGACGAGCCGGGTGCAAACACGGGCACTGGCGACGCTGATGATATTACGTTCGGAACCGGGGCCAGCGAGGTTCACGGCCAGGCCGGCAACGACGTCATTTCGTCGTCGGTTGATGGACATGTCAGCCTGGTTGACGGAGCGTATACCGTCTTCGGGGACGAGGGCGATGACACCATTCGTCTCGGCGCGGGCAACCAGGTTGTGCACGGCGGATCGGGTATCGACACCATCACCACGGGTGTCGGCAACAGCGTGATCCACGGCGGGACTGAAGACGATGTGATCACTGTCGCCGCAGGCAACAGCGAGATCTGGGGCGAAGCCGGCAATGATGAGATTTACAGCGCTGATGCGACCCTCGGTACCAGGGTCTACGGCGGCGCCGGTGCGGATACGATCGTCGCCGGCAGCGGCAACCATTTCATCTGGGGCGACGATAAGCCAGGTGAAAACACCGGAGCGGGTGACGCGGACACTATTACTGTGGGTGCTGGCAATAGCGAGATTCACGGTCAGGCGGGTCACGACAGCATTGTTGCCGCGAATGGCAATTTCACCGTCTACGGTGAAGCCGGCAATGACGACATCAACCTCGGGGCAGGAAACCAGGTGGTGTACGGCGGATCGGGTATCGACACCATCACCACCGGGGTCGGTAACAGCATGATCCGCGGCGGGACTGACGACGATGTGATCACTGTCGCCGCAGGCAACAGCGAGATCTGGGGCGAAGCCGGCAATGATGAGATTTACAGCGCCAACGCGACTCTTGGTACCAGGGTCTACGGCGGCGCCGGCGCGGATACGATCGTCGCCGGTAACGGTAACCATTTCATCTGGGGCGACGATAAGCCAGGTGAAAACACCGGAGCGGGTGACGCGGACACTATTACTGTCGGTGCTGGCAATAGCGAGATTCACGGTCAGGCGGGTCACGACAGCATTGTTGCCGCGAGTGGTAATTTCACCGTGTACGGTGAAGCCGGCAATGACGAGATCAACGTCGGCGCGGGAACCCAGGCCGTCTTTGGCGGTGCCGGCAATGACCAGATCACAGTCGGCAGCGGCGATCAGCTCATCTTCGGTGACGACGGGCCCGGACAGAGCACCGGTCCGGGCGGCGATGATACGATCACCGTTGGCATCGGCAACAGTGAAGTCCACGGCCAGTCCGGAGCTGACGTTATATCGATTGCCGGCGGCAACAATGCGATCTGGGGCGGTGCTGGCCGCGACACGATCACTTCGGGAGCAGGCATTGACACTATAGACGCCGGCAGCGGCAACGATGTCGTAGTCGCGGGCGGTGGCCACGACGTTATCTTCGGCGGCAGCGGCCAGGATGATCTGCGCGGTGGCGCGGGCAACGACACCCTATGGGGTGGTGCGGACGGTGACCGTCTGGAAGGTGAGGCAGGGCAAGACACGCTCTACGGCGGTGGCGGCATCGACTTCCTGGTGCTGGATCATG